>NZ_CP029710.1:0-4800000 GCF_004634405.1 Nocardia sp. CS682
CGCGCGCACTGCACGATGCCGAGCAACTGCTCGCCGACCGCCTCCGCGTACTCGGGCCTGATCATCCGGACACGCTGCTCACCCGCAACAACCTCGCCGCCTATCGCGCGCACGCCGGCGACATCGCGGGCGCGGTAGCCGACTTCGCGCGCCTGCTCACCGACCGGGAGCGCGTATTGGGCGCGGATCATCGGGACACCGAAGTGACCCGAAATCACCTGGCGCACTGGCGCTCCCGACTCCGCGAATAGCCGGCGCTCCCAACTTCGCGAGTAGTGGGTATCACTGGAAGTTCGATGTCGTTGGACTGGGTCAGCTCACAAGCTCAGGTTGTTCGTGCCCGTGTCGGTGCGCCCTCAACACGACGCCACCGTCGGCGCGGGACATGCTACGAATGCGAGCGGTGTAACTACCGCAGATCGCGGGCCAGCCGGGTCGCGCCGATGGCCATGTAGCTTCCGGTGAGCGCGGTCATGGCGACAGCGGTGGGGCGGGGGACATCACCGCGGGCTACATGGGCGGCCCCGTGCGTGGTGTCGATGATGTCGACCATCAGGGCCACGCGCTGCCAGCGCGGCCGCTCCTCGGTCGGGGCCGTGAGGTAGCCCAGGCCGAGTGCGATGGCTCGTGCGCCGAAGATTCGGGTCATGTAGGTCAGCTCAGGTGTAGAGCGGATACCGAAGGCCGCGCACAGTTTTCGTGGCAGGGCGATGGCCGCCGCGCCCAACACGATTCGGCCCACGGCGAGGCCGCGTAGTGGGCCGGCCAGCGGGGAGCGGGTCGGCGTGGTGTTCGTTGCCATGCACACGAGGGTCCCCGAAAGACCATGCGGGGTCGATTACCTCGGAGGTAATCGACCCCGGGCCGACCGCTACGAAGTCCACTTCCCGCGCACGCCCGCGAACACCTGCGCCGCCGGATCCGCGGTGATCTTGTCGGAATCGGTGTCGTAGTCGTACAACTCGGCGTACCGCCCCCAGTCGATGGCGATGTCGAGTTGCCTGCGCGCGTCTTCCGGGCCGAACCCGCGACGGAGCAGGTCGAGGAAGAACCCGGCGCGGAGGCTGCCGTCCGCACTACCGGCCAGGCCTTTGCAGATGGTGCGGACCAAAGGCGCGCGGTGGCGGGCCTGTTCGGCGAAGATGCGCTTGCTCTCCTGGATGTCGGCGGTGGTGAAGCGGGAACCGATCTCGGTGAGCAGTACGTCGCCGTCCTCGACGGTGATCAGGCCGAGCATTTCGGCGGCGTCGACCAGCGGCAGCAGGTCGTCGATCTCGAAGTTGAGTTCGTCGGCGATGTCGGGCAGGTCGGCGCGGCCGCCGTTGGCGTAGACGAGCTCGACCAGACCGGCCAGCCCGCCGACGGACGCGTCGGGCAGCGGCTGCGCGGTCGGTGTGGCCTTATCCGGTTCGGCGACAACGGGTTCGGTGTCGCGCCCGGTGAGCAGGCCGTAGATCTGATCGACCATGGCCTCGAACCACGGTGCGCGCCGATCACGCGGGCGCGGCTGCGACACGTGAATTTCGGCGATGATGCGACCTGGATTGGACCCGAGGACGAGCACGCGGTCGGCCAGCTGCACGGCCTCCTCGATGTTGTGGGTGACGACGCAGATCGCCTTGGTCGGGAAACCCTCGGTCGCCCAGAGGTTAACCAACTCGGTGCGCAGGTTCTCCGCGGTGAGCACGTCGAGCGCCGAGAACGGCTCGTCCATCAGCAGCAGATCCGGTTCGAGCACGAGCGCGCGGGCGAAGCCGACGCGCTGGCGCATCCCGCCGGAAAGCTCCTTGGGATAGGCGGATTCGAAGCCGTCCAGGCCGATCATGTCGATGGCGGCCAGCGCCCGCTGCTGCCGCTCGGCGGGCGGCACGTTGCGCGCGGCCAGGCCGAGCTCGACATTGTCCTGCACGGTGAGCCACGGCATCAGCGCGAACGACTGGAACACCAGCGCGGCACCGGGATTGCTGCCGTTGAGCGGTGTGCCGCGGTAGGTCACCTCGCCGTCGGACGGCGCGATCAGTCCGGCGATGATGCGCAGCAGCGTGGACTTGCCCGAGCCGGAACGGCCGAGCAGGGCGACGATCTCGCCGCTGCGCAGTTGCAGATCGATGCCGTCGAGCACCCGCAACTCGTCGCCTGCGGCGCCGATGAATCGCTTGCCGACACCCGAGATGTCCAGCAGCACAGCGCGGTCGGCCTCGGTGGTGGTCACGGTCATGATCGATCTCCCGTCGAACTAGTGGAGCGGTAGCCGGTGGTCACAGCGAGTACCGCCGTTCGGCCAGTGCGTAGAGCCGCCGCCAGAACAGCCGATTGATGCCGACCACGTAGATGCTCATGACCAGCACGCCGATCAGGATCCGTGGCGCGTCACCGACTTTCGTCGCCTCATGGATATAGGAGCCGAGCCCGGCCGCGACCAGCGTGGTGGACCCGTAGTCGACGACCTCGGAGACGATGGACGCGTTCCACGCGCCACCGGCCGCGGTGATCCCGCCGGTCACATAGCTGGGGAAGATGGCGGGCAGAATCAGCCTGCGCCACCACAGGTTTCGCGGCAGTTGCAGGTTGGCCGCGGCCTCGCGCAGATCGGTCGGCACCGCGCTCGCACCCGCGATGACGTTGAACAGGATGTACCACTGCGCACCGAGCGCCATCAGGATGGTGCCCGCCCAGTTCAGGCTGGCCCCGCTCCACACGAGCACCGCGGTGATGAACGGGAACAGGAAGTTGGCCGGGAAACTGGCCAGCACCTGGACCACCGGCTGCGCGAGCCGGGACACCCTGGGGTTCAACCCGATCCACACGCCGATGGGCACCCACACCACGGTGGCGAACACGAGCAGCACCACGACCCGCAGCAAGGTGAGGAAGCCGAGCCCGAAGGCGTGCCCGACTTCGCCGAAGCCCGCGGTCGATTCGATGTAACCGACCACGCGATACCCGCCGTAGGCGACCGCCGCGCCGACCACCACGGCGAACACCAGATCACCGGCCCGCCGCCGCACCGGCGAGGCGTGCAGCGGGTACTCGGCGAGCCCGAACACGCTCATCAGCCGGTCCAACGGCGCCACCAGCGGACCGAGCACCTTGCCGAGCAGCAGCGGAATGTGCGAGCGCCGCAACAGGTTCAGCACGACACTGCGCGGAGCCTCGGCGGCGCCGGTGTCCTCCACCCGGAACCGCTCCGCCCACGCCGTGAGCGGACGCCAGAACAGGAAGTTCACCCCGACGACCATCACGATCATCACCCCGATCGCGATGAACACCTTGCTCAGATCGCCGTCGCCGGTGGCCGTCGCGACATAGGAACCGATCCCCGGCAGCGCGTATTCATGGTTGTTCACGCTGATCGCCTCGGACGCGACCAGGAAGAACCAGCCGCCACCGAAGCTCATCATCCCGTTCCAGACCAGCGGGATCATGCCGCTCGGCACGTCGACCCGCCAGAACCGTTGCCAGCGGGACAATCTCAGGTTGCGCGCGGCCTCGTCGAGCTCACGCGGCTGCGCGGCCAGGCTGTGGTAGAACGCGAACGCCATGTTCCAGGCCTGCGAGGTGAAAATCGCGAAGATGGCGGCGCTTTCGAGGCCGAGCTCGGAGCCGGGGAACAGCGCGATGAACCCGGCGACGGTGATCGACAGGAAACCCAGGATCGGCACCGACTGCAAGATGTCGAGCAGCGGAAGCAACACCGTGCGGGCCCGCCGTAGCCGTGCCGCGGCGGTCGCGTAGACGAAGGTGAACAGGATCGACAGCCCGAGCGCGGCGAACATCCGCAGCAGCGAGCGCGCCGCGTAGTAGGGCAGCTGTCCGGGATCGGTGGACACGGTGGCCGGCGCGGTGGCCTGGTCGAACGGCACGTTCGCGCCCGCCGACACCCGCACGACCAGCCAGATCAGTACCGCGGCCCCGACGAACACCACGACATCGGCGAACCGGTTGCGTGGCCGGTCCAGCGCGGTGCCCGCCGGGTAGGAACGAAGCAGCGTCATGCCTGCGGCCCCTTCACATCCGAGGTCGCGATGTGCCACCCGACGCTGGTCACCGACGGTTCCAGGCTGAGCCTGCTCACCGCCGTCTCCATCTGCCGGTCGTCGCGCTGGTCACCGAACAGTTCGGCCCGCACCTCGACCCGGCCCGGTGTGCCGGTGTTCGCGCTGGAGATCGAGATCAGCTGGAAGTCGGTGCGGGTCAGGGCCTGCACCAGCAGGGCACGCACATGGGCTTCGTTGTCGTCGTTGGTGACCGCGACGAACTCGTAGGACGCCGGCTGTTCGTGTCCGGCTTCCGGCTGCTTGTCGACCGCGCGCCCCGCCGCCCGCAGCGCGACATTGACCACGATCACCGCGACCGTGCCCGCGGCCGCGGTGCTGAACATGCCCGCACCGGCGAGGGCGCCGACCGCCGCCGCGCACCACAGCGTGGCCGCGGTGTTGAGGCCGCGCACGTTGAGCCCGTCGCGGATGATCACGCCCGCGCCGAGGAAGCCGATGCCCGACACGATCTGGGCGGCCACCCGGGTCGGGTCGGCGGTGCCGCCGGAGAAACCGTGCGCCGACAACAGCACGAACAGTGTGGCGCCCGCGGCGACGAGGGCGTTGGTGCGCAGGCCCGCCATCCGGGCCCGGTACTGCCGCTCGAAGCCGATGGCGGCGCCGAGGCCGACGCCGGCGAGCAGCCGGAGGATCATTTCCACTGTTGTCATGACCGCACTCCCTGAACAATCGTCAGCGCACCGTCGAGACCAGCAGGTTACGGGGTATTTCCCGAAACGAAATCGGCTGATGAGGTGTCACCGGGTGAATATTTGGCTAACGGGGGATACGGACTATTACCGCCGGGCATCCGGCTCACCTCCTTCGTCCATCAGCGCACGACGAATGCCGGGCGTCACGTGGTTGATCGTTGCAGAGCGCAGCACGAATGACCGACAAAAACGCCGGTCAGCACCTGTCCTCGTAAGACCTTTGGCACTTCACGGCGTAAACCCGGTGGGTACGGGAGCCAATCGGGATCACCCCTTAAGCCGGGGAGATCTGTCCTGACCCGGGGCGTCTCTCGACGTTCGGGGTCGCTGGCCTGTTTCCGTGAAGGAGCCTCAGCGAACGATCGGCACCTTGCGCTGGTCAGTAAACACCCGAACGGAAACATTGGCAACCCAGATGTGATCGCAGTCGCACCCGGGGTCGAATCCTGTTGCGGCGAGGGCGAATCAGGACCGGTACAGCGAGCGGTACGCGGTGATCATCGCGACGCAGTGGTCGATGATCTCGTCGCGGGTGGCGCGTAGCGACCCGTTGAGCCACGCGGAGAACATGCCCGCGTTGCCACTGGCCATGGTCACCGCGGCGAGCCTGCGTTTGACCGGGTCGTCGATGTGGGAGAAGAGATGATCCTGCATGAGCCGGGTGAACACCGGCATCACCGAGATGGTGGTCTGGCCGAGGCCGGTGCTGGAGTACGGCTCCACCAGGAACAGCCGGGACTTGCGCGGGTCGGCGAGCACCTTGTCGACCAGGATCCGCGCGAGCTCACGATCGCGCGAGGGCTCGTCGGCGGCGGCGAACGCGGTCATCGGCTCCAGGAACTCCTCGGCCACCTGCCGGTAGAGCACGTCGAGCAGCTCGTCGCGGCTGGTGAAGCTCTCGTAGAAGTACCGGTCGGTGAGGTTGGCTCGGCGACAGACCGCGCGCATGGTCACCCCGCTGGCGCCCGCCTCACCGATCAGATCGAGTGCGGCCTCGAGTAGCGCGCTGCGGCGGGCCTCCCTGCGTTCGGTGAGGGTCGTGCCGCCCCAGATCCGCGGGCCCGCGTCGTCGTCTGATTCCTGGGCTGATTGCACCGCACCAGACTAGTCCGCAGCGAGCCCGCCGACCCGCACCGCCCGACTTCGGGTCCTGCCGAAACGGATTCGGCACGCGGGTCGCCGGGCCTGCCTGCGGCGCGTCGATCAGGGCAGGACGACGCAGACCGGACCGAGGTTGACCCCGTTGCCTACGGTGACCGTGGTCGTGACGGAGGTGAGCGAACTGTGCACCGCGTGGACTATGTGGTTGCCGGGGAGCCGCGGAGTCCATTTCGCGGTCACCGTGCCGGACGCGGGGACGGTGACCCAACCGGCGGGATCGAAGGTGCCGGTCAAGTCCCAGAAGCCGATGACGTCGCCTGGCGTCGCGGTGGCCGTGACGATGTAAGTGCAGTTCGTGCCGAAGGCCGTGGAGCTGCCGAAACTCAGGCCGGGTGCCACGCCGACGGCGGTGACGGCGGCAGGCGCGGCCGGTGCGGTGAGCACCAGGGCGGCGGTCATGGCACCGAAGGAGGTCAGTGCGGCGGCGACGGATTTCTTCGACCGGTACATGAGGAATCTTCTCTCTCGGGCGTGAAATGGAGCGGCGCGGGCGTCCCGCGCTCCCGAGTAGTCTCCGCGCGTCGCGAAAGAGACACGCCCGTAATGGCCGGATGACTCCCGCGCGTCACCCGCCACTTTCCAGCGGGAGACCGGCGTCGCGCCAGGCGACGATGCCCCCGGCCAGGCTGCTCGCGTCGTAACCGGCCTGGGTGGCCCGGGTGGCGAACCGTAGCGACAGCTCGCCGACCGGGCAGACGAACACCACCGGCCGGGACCGGGGGAACGGGATGCCCTGGGCGAACATTTCGTCGAGCTGGTCGTCGCGAATATTGAGCGCGCCGGGCACATGCCCGATCCGGTAGGCCATCGCGCCGCGGGTATCCACGATGGTCGGCTTGCCGGTGCGGTCCAGCTCGGCGAGCTCGCCGGGTGTCAGGGTCGGCGTGGCCGCCTGCTCGGCGGCGCTCGGGGCCGGTCGGCGCTCGGCGCGATCGAACAGTTCCGGCCTGCGCTTCTTGATATAGGACAGGTACGGTTCCAGCCGGTCGCAGACGATGAACACCGCGACGATCGGCCCGTCCGGTCGCTGTGCCGAAACATCCGGTACCGCAAGGGCTTCCAGTGCGGCCGCGTAGCTCGCGCCGCTGGTCGGCCCGGCCAGGATGCCGTAGCCGGTGGCCAGCCTGAGGGTGGCGTCCACCGCGACGCCGGACTCGACGGTCACGATGTCGTCGTAGAAATCGGGCTGGAATAGGCCGACATCCCACATCTCGCTCTCCGAGCGGATGCCGGGAATGAAGTCGGCGCGGTCGGAAACCACTGCCACGGTACGCAATTCGGGGTTGTGCTTGCGCAGGTAGGTGGCGGTGCCCCTGGTCGACCCGGTCGTGCCGAGCCCGCCGATCAGGTAGTCGACCCGGTTGATGCCGTCGGCGGACAGGTCTTCGTGGATCTCCCGGCCGGTGCCGTGGTGGTGCGCCTCGATGTTCTTCTCGTTGGTGTACTGCGAGGCGTGGTAATAGGCGTCGGGCTGCTGCGCCATTGTCGCCTCGATCACCGAGTACACATCGTTCGGTGTGGTCGGGTCGGGGCACTCGGACAGGCCGGGCAGTTCGACGATCTCAGTCCCCAACAGCTGCAACAGTTCGCGGACCTCGGTGACCTTGATCCGGTTGGTCACCGCGCGCAGGCCGATGCCGTGCATCGCGCCGAGCACCCGCAGTGCCTTCGCGGTGTTGCCGCTGGACGCCTCGATGAAGTTCTGCCCGCCGGCCTGGATGGCGTCGAGCTCGTCGCGGATCATGCCCCAGGCGACCCGGTCCTTGACCGAGCCGAAGGGGTTGTGCGACTCCAGCTTCGCGTACAACTCGACGTTGCGCAGACCGTGCACGGCGGGATCGAGCCGCAGCAGGGGAGTGTTGCCGATGAGTTCGGTGATGTGGTCGTAGCGCATCAGGGCGCCCCGGTGGGTCGGCGCGGTACCGGCGGCCGCCACGGCCCGCGCGGCGGGGTGCGCCGCTGCGGCGGCGGCGCGACCGACAGGTGTGGTTCGTAGTCGGCATCGCGGTACACCTGAAAGCTGCCCGCCCGGTGCGCCACCGCCAGTTTGATCGGCGGCGGCCGCATCGACGCCGTCGCCGCGGACAGGTCCATGTGGTAGGCGGCGGTATTGGGAAACACCACCAGATCGCCGGCGCGCGGGCGTTCCGGCAGCCACACCTTGTGATTGGTGATCAGGTCCCGCTCCAGACAGAGGCGGCCCGCGAAATACACACCTACGGCCCCGGTTTCGGTCACCGGATGCAGGCTCGGCGCGGTGTCGCCCGCGCCACGGGTCGGCACCACCGCACCGTCCGGCGGCACCGGCGGGGACGGCCGGTGCGCGGTGCTCGGCAGAATGATCGGATCCACCATCACCTCCTGGTCGGCCGGGGTCACCGAGTCGCGGCTGAGATCGACATTGACCAGCACGCTGCCGTCGGCGAGCTCCTTGACGAAGTCGACCCTGGCCACCGTCACGCCCGCGTGGTCGAGCAGCGCTTTGCCCGGCTCCAGCCACACCTCGAGCAGGTTGTCCGAGGCGACCTCGGCGACGGTGCGCCCGCCGTGGCGCTCCAGCGGGGCGGTGAGCAGATCGTCGAGCATCCTGGTCGCCGGAATCGTATTGGCGTACTTGTGGAACACCGGAGTGCCGTGCACCGCGCCATTGGCGACGTGGTAGCCGAAAGTGTTGCTGCCCCAGCTCATCGGCTCGCCGCGGCCGAGCAGCGATTCGCGCAGCGCGCGCACATAGCCGTCGAATCGATCGGCGTCCTCGGTGAAGACCTGCCGGAAGCCGCCGCCGATATTCAGCACGGTCGGTCTCAGCCCGTAACCGTAGGCCCGCTCGATCAGCGCCAGGCACGCGTCGATCGCGCGGACCCGTTCGCCGAGGTCGCCGGAGTCCAGATGAAAGGCGAAGCCGAGCAGGTTTATTCGGCTGCGGTGCGCCGAGAGCACGTCGAACGCACGCTGCATGTGCGCGAGCGGCACCCCGAAACGACTGATCTGGCCCTCGTCGAAACCGGAGACCCGCAGCAGCACCGGCACTTCGGCACGGTCACCGGTCAGCTCCGCGATCCGCCGGAGCTCCCAGAGGTTGTCCACGTTGATCGTGACGCCGCAGTCGATCAGATCACGCAGGAACACTTCCCCTTTCGGCCCGGTCACCTCGATCCGCATCGGCCCGAAGCCGCCGCCGATCGCGCTCGCCAGCTCCTGCGGCGAGGCGACATCGATGCAGATCCTGGCGTACTCGGCCGCCCGCACGAAGGCGCGCGACTGATTGGCCTTGTGCGCGTAGCAGATTCGATGCCGCGGCAGTCCGCGGTCGAGCACCTCGCGGAACTGCCGCACGTTCTCCGCGTACACCTGGGGAAATACCAGGTGCACCGGTGCGCCGAACCGGATCAGGGTCTCCGCCACCGCATCCGGGGTATCGAGGAAGGCACGCACCAGCGGATGAATCTTCGCGGGTAGCGCCGGTAGCGGTGCCGTCATACCGCGGTTTCCGACGGCGCGGCGGTCCTGACGCCCTCCGCCGCGCGCTCCGGCTTCTCCGCGACCGGGTTGTAGCCACCGTCCCGAATGGCCTCGAAGGCCCTGGCCCGGTTGCGCGGGCTACGGAATTCGGCGACCACCCGCTTGCTGATCAGATCGATCTCGACCACCCGGATGTCCATCGACTCCAGCACCCCGCCGATGGTCCGGACACAGTGCTTACAGGTCATGTCCGGCACATAGAACACCTGATCCTCGGCGGTGGCGGCGCGATCGGCGGTGTCCTCGTCCAGCGCGGCACTCACCTCGACGAGCTCGCATCGGCTGACGGCCTGGGTGAACACCGTGACGAACTGATCGACCACCACCGGCAGGACGGTGTAGTGCCCGCCGCCGAGGTGATGCGGCATCGCGGCCAGGCAGGCGGGCCGGGTACCCGCGGGCAGCAGCGCGTACTGGCGCGAGATGAGGTCGAGGTCGTCGTGATACTTGGCGAGCGCCGCCGGGATGCTGAGTCCTTCGACATGGGTGGCCCGGCGCATCACGGTATGCGCGTCGGCGATCGTCGCGTCCTTCATGGCCCGCAGCGTCGCGACGGTCTCGGCGGAGTAGCGCACCGTGCCGTCCGGCTGCGCGATGAGTGTCACCGGGATCATCCCGCGTCGATAGGTCGACGCCTGCAACTCCCAATACCAGCGGGTGGCGACGGCCGAGAACAGCCCGGATTCGCGCATGCCCAAGGCAAGTTCGATCGCGCTGCGATAGGGCGTCTGCCTGGCCAGCAGGGCATGCTGGGCCAGCGCCCGCCCGGCGGCCTCGATGCCGACCCGGAAGATATCCATCGGCTCGTGGTCGGTGGTGGTGCCGTCGAGCACCGCGTGCGCGCGCGGGCCGAGCGCGGAAATGCGTTCGGCGAAGGCGGTATTGGCGTCGAGCGCGTGCCACAGTGCCAGCACGGTCTCGCGCATGGCGATCGGCACCAGCGGGCCGAGGCCGTCGGCGCGGTAGTGGCCGGTGTTCGGGATGCCGTCGCTGTCGGTCCAGGTGATCCGGTGGGTGGCGCTGGTGACCTGGTAGGGCCGGCACGGTCGCATGAACCGCTCCAGGTACAACCGTTGCGAGTAGGTCAGGTGACTGTTCGGCTCGGTATGCAGTGCGGTGCAGGTGAATTCGATCCTACGCCGGTCGGGGACGGCTACCGGTGTCGCGAACAGCCCCGGCTGTGCCAGTTCGGCGAGCACCCGGGACGCGGCTCGCCGGTCGTAGCGCGGCGTGTCCATTGTCATCTGACCTCCTCGGCAATCGTCATGACGCACTTGGTGAATCGGTCGATCTCGTCGGCGGTGTTGTAGATATGGGTGCTCACCCGCACCGAGTCGTCGGCCTGCGCGCCGTCGGCGGCCGTGCAATGCAGGCCGGTGCGTACCAGGAAACCCAGTTCGCTCAGCACGAAGCCGAGGTCGGTCGCGGTGATCCCGTCGAGGGTGAACGAGACGATGCCGTAGCCGACCTCCGACGGCGTGAATGCGGGCCCAGGCAGGAATTCGAGTCCGTCGATCGGCCGGAGGGTGTCGATGAGCCGCACGGTCAGCTCGCGATTGTGCGCCGCGATGGCGCCGATATCGAACGATTCCAGCACCTCGAGCGCGCTGCCGAACGCGAGAATGCCAGGGATGTTGTGGGTGCCGCCCTCGAGGAGCGCGGGCATCGCCGCTGGGACAAGCCCGGCCTCGCTCACCAGCACCCCCGAATTGCCGCCGGGCAGGAAGGGCACCAGTTTATCGTGGACTCGCCTGTGGCAGTACAGGATTCCGGTTCCCGGTGCACCGAACATCTTGTGCGCGGCGAAGATTGCGAAATCCGCGCCGAGTTCGGTGACATCCACCGGCACGTGCCCGCCGCTCTGGCTGCAGTCGACGCACAGCAGAATCGCGGGGTCCAGCTTGCCGCGCAAGGGGCCAGCGTCGTCAGGCCGCCGTACACGTGGTGCAGGTGGCTGGTGGTGATCAATCGGGTGCGCGGGGTGACCTTGGCGAGGATGTCGGCGGTGTCCGCCTCGCCGCCGGCGGTCACCCGGTAGGGGATCAGCTCGATCCGGCGGCCGAAGCGCGCGAGCAACCCGCGCAGGTGATGCCAGGGGTGCACGTTCGACGCGTGATCGGCTGGGCTGTACAGGATTTCGTCGCCGTCCTCCAGTACGGCCAACCCCCAGGAGAGGGTGACGGCGTTGAGTGCCGCGGTGGCGCCGCTGGTGAAGACCACCTCGTCCGGGTGTTCGGCGCCGATGAAGGCGGCGGTGCGGTCCCGGATTCTGCTCAAGCGGGTGGTGAGGCTGGTCGCCCACGGGTAGGTGCCGCGTCCGGCATTGGCGGTGCGTGAGCTGTGATAGCGGTGAATGGTCTCGATGACCGGCAGCGGCTTCTGCGTGGTCGCGGCGCTGTCCAGATAGATCTCGGTGGAGTCGGCGAGTGCGGGAAAGAGCCTGCGGATGTCGGCGGGGGCCTGCGCCGCCGCCGGCGATAGTCGCCCGGCCGATGCCCGCGCGGAATGCGGCCTCGAGGCATGGGATCGCAACGTGACGCTCCCTCCGCAAAACCGCTTCACAAGGTGCGTTGGACGCCCCCAACGATACGCACTTTTGGTAGGTCTTCGAAGGATTCTCGTGGGCAACGGGTTTCACCTACTAGGGTGGAGCCATGTCTTTGACCTTGAAAGAGCGTCAAGAGTTCCTCGCGCAGCCGCATGTCGCGGCCCTGTCGGTGTCGGGTGGTCCCGATCGGGGCCCGCTGTCGGTGCCCATCTGGTATCAATACGAGCCCGGTGGCGAGCCGTGGGTGATGACCGGTGCCGATTCGCGGAAGTTGCGGTTGATCCAGGAGGCGGGCCGGTTCACGCTGCTGGTGCAGCGCATAGAACCGACTACTCGGTATGTTGCGGTGGAGGGTCCGGTCGCCAAGATCATCCCGCTCACCGAGGAGCTGCACCTGGAAATGGTGCGGCGCTACCTGACCGGCGATGCCGTCGACCACTACCTGAAGCAGGCGGAGGGCTTCGGCGATCAGGTCGTGGTGTACCTGCGGCCCGAGCACTGGCTGTCCGCCGACCTCGGCGGCGTGTGAGCCGGTCGACTCAGTACTTGCCCTGGAGATACTCGACCAGGTGCTGACGCTCGGTGGTCAGTTCGGAGATCGCGCTCTTCACCACATCGCCGATGCTGACGATGCCGATCAGTCGGCCCTGGTCGATCACCGGCAGATGCCGAATCCGATGCTCTGTCATCGTGTTTCGTAGTCCGTCGACACGGTCGTCGGGCGCGCAGGTGCGCACGTCGGTGGTCATGATCTCCGACACCGGGGTATCGAGCAGCTCCGCGCCGCGCGCATGCAGGTTGCGCACCACGTCGCGTTCGGAGATGATCCCGACAATCCCTTCGCCGTCACGTGACACGACAACCGCACCGATATTGTGCTCGGCCAGCGTGGCCAGCAGGCTTCGAATTGTCGTGTCGGGTGCGACCATTGCTACGTCGCTACCTTTTCTGCGCAAGATCTCGGCTATTCGCATGCTGTCACCCATCCAGATGTCTGCGGCAGTTTCAGGATCCCAAGTTCGGGGGCTGGTGACCAGCACGAATCAGTTACTCCGGTGACGGGGTGGTCACAGGCGGCGGGTGACACTGCGGTCCAGATCGCGGGCGAGCAGTGCGATGGCGGCCTGCGAAATCCCAGCGGAGGTGGCCAGATCGATGGTGGTGAGCTGCGCGATGCGGCGTAGTCGGTAGTCGACGGTGTTGGGATGCACATAGAGCTGACGTGCGGTGAGCTGCCGGTTCATATCGTTGCCGAGATAGGCGCGCATGGTTTCGAACAGTTCGGCGTGCGCTTCCAGCGGGTCGAGGATGGTGGCGATCCGCCGGGTCGCCGGGCCGCCGCGGGTGAGTTGGTACTCCACCGCCAGATCAGCCATGTGATAAAGGCCAGGGGGCTTACCGCCGACGCGAACCAGATTGAGTAGTTCGTGTGCCTGGTCGGCGGATTCGGGGATCTCGTCGGTGTCGCAGGCGACGACGGTCGCCGTGAGCGGCACCTCGGCGGCCTCGGCCAGCTGCGCGAGAGCCTCGGCGGTGAGCGGGGTTTCGCCGTCGTCCACCGGGATGAGCATGGTGCCGCCCTTGGTGCTGAGCAATGCCAGCGCCCGGGAGGCGAACACGGTGGCCAAGGACGATTGCAGCCTGCGTAGTTTGCGCCGGGCCGCGACGTTCGCGTCGACCCGCGGATCGCGTTCGTCCGGATGTTCCGAAAGAGACAGGGCCACTACCTGATACGCGTCGGCGATCGGGATGCCCGCCTGCCTGGCGAGGGCCGAGCTGCCGCGCCCGCTCAACAGCGCCGAGGCGAGGGTTTGCGCGGCGGTCTGGTGTTCCTTGGCGACGAGATGCTGTTCGTCGACGTAGGCGTCGGCCACGGCGGCCGTGACGGCGGCCAGTAGTTCCAGCATGAGGTCGGTGGCGACCAGCAGTTCGTTGACGTCATCGGCCCTGGCCGGCGCGGTGACCAGGCCGAACGCGATGCGGACGCCTTCGTGGTAGCCGCGCAGAATGGTGCTGAGCGGGACGCCTTCGCGGGCCCACTGGGCGGCGGCCTCACGCACCTCGCCGAGTTGTTCGTCGCCGGGAACGGTACGCCGGTCGAACATTTCGGCCACCAGGCCCAGGCAGGTGCGGGTGAGTTTGGTGACGTCACCGCGCAATTGTTCGCCCGGCAGGGTGCGGCACGGTGCCATGCAGGTGGCGAAGTACCCCACCATCCGCGAGGCGACTCGGTCGGTGTTCTGTAGTGGCACCGAAGCCAACTGGCCACCGATTTCGAGCGCCGATTCTGGCGAATCGGGGGATAGATGCAGCGCGGAGAAGGTCATTCGGGTCGCTCCATTGCCACGTCGGGCGTAATAGAACTGTGCCCGAATCGTTCGGCTCACTATACGAAAGGGTCCTGCGCGTGGGAAGTTATCAGCGAGATCCCTTGGGAGCCTACGGCATTATGCGGTGACCCGTTCGTGACATACCACTACTGGCGAAACTTCCACGCGGAATCCCGTTATGCTCCGTGGAATGTTCGGCCGGATGGATTAGCCGACATGTTCGAACATCGATCGGTAGCAAAGGATTCGAGCGACTACTCGTCGTCGAGACCGGCGGAGAGGTAGGCGGCAGCGGCCAGCCACTGCCTGCACTGCGGGCCGTGGACCTCGTGAGCGGCCAAGATTTCCCGGGCCTGCCGGTAGGTGAGACCGGGTGGTTCGACAGTGCAGTCGGATACCGGAACCGGAGCGGGACACTGCCGCAAAGTCTCGACGCCGGTGCCGATGACGGCAACCCGGCGGGGAGTCCGGAATGGCTGGCTCATTCGACCGCCCCTCGCGTGTGGCATGTAGGGAGGTTGCTGTGTAGGCGCCGCCGGCTCGAACTCCCTGCGTACCTCCCCGATATGGGTACGAGTCTATGCCTGCGTCGCTTACAGATGCAAGTACATTTGCACGGACGCCGTCGATGAACAGCGGCCGAAATCGGGGGGAACGGCGGCCCTTATCGACCGCCGTTA
Organism: Nocardia sp. CS682; assembly: GCF_004634405.1. Lineage (NCBI taxonomy): Bacteria > Bacillati > Actinomycetota > Actinomycetes > Mycobacteriales > Nocardiaceae > Nocardia > Nocardia sp. CS682. The sequence continues at coordinate 14,992 of NZ_CP029710.1, forward strand.
TCGTCGTCGATAAGGCTAGGGTTTGCGGGCTACCGCGCAGTAGGCGGAGATCGGCCTGGTCAGGGCCGTCTCGGCGGCGTCGGGGCGCCACTGGGTGATCGAAACGAAGCCGGGCTCAACGACTTCCAGCCCGTCGAAGAGCTCCCGGAGCTGTTCCTTCGGACGCGGAATGTACGGCGTGCCGCCGGTGCCGATGTAGTCGTCGCAGAGCTGCACGAAGTCGGCGCTGTCGTCGGTGCCGTCCCACAGCACCAGGTAGCTGCCCGATGGCACGGCGGCCAACACGGTCCGCACGATGCGGGATACGTCGGCGGGGGACTCGGCGTGGCCGAGCACGCCCATGAACATGACGCCGATCGGCTGATCGAAGTTCAAGATGTTGCGCGCGTAGGCGACGATGCGCTCGGGCTCGTTGTAGTCGGCCTCTATATAGGTTGTTACGCCTTCGCGAGTGGTGTTGGTCAACAGGGCCCTTGACTGAACCAGCACCATCGGATCGTTGTCTATGTAAACGACTTTCGACGCCGCGGCGATGCTCTGGGCGACCTCGTGGGTGTTCTGCATGGTCGGCAGGCCGGTGCCGATGTCGAGGAACTGGCGCAGGCCTGCCTCGCGGGTCAGGTAGCCGACCGCGCGGATCAGGAACCGGCGCGATTGCACTGCCATGGTGACGATCTCGGGGTCGACGCCGATGCCCGCGTCGCCGGCGATCCGGTCTATTTCGTAATAGTCCTTGCCACCCATCCAGTAGTTCCAGATGCGGGCCGAGTGCGGGATGTCGGTCCGGATCACGGGGCTGTTGTCCGCGTGCGGCATGGATTGGGCTCCTCAGGAACGCCGGTGCGGGCACCGGTTGCCGGTGCCCACCGGGGGTGTCGCCAATGACTGAAATATCCGATCTGCCCTGCGACAGTACAAGATTCAACTGTGGCGGAGGGTCGTGATCGACTGTCTGAGCAGGGGGTTCGCGAGGCGAAACATCGACGCGTCAGATCCCGGACCGAGTGGTCCGAATTAGTAGGCGCGCGGCGGCGAACTTCGTGCTATCGTCCAAACTGTTGGTGCAAATGCAAGAACGTTTGAGCGTGCATCTGCACGAACTGATCAGCCGAACATTGGCGTAACCGAGGAGTGGGGAACATGTCGGATACATCCACCAACAAGATCACTGGCTCGTGGCGAAAGAGCACATACAGCAATCCGAGCGGGAACTGCGTCGAAGTCGCCGAGGCGACCAACGGCCAGGTCGCCGTACGGAACTCCCGGGATCCCGAAGGCGGGGTGCTGTTCTACACCCGCCCGGAAATCGACGCGTTCGTGCGCGGCGCGAAGGCCGGAGAGTTCGACTATCTGACGAGTTGAGCGGTAACATAAGCGATCGGTGCGGTGTGTTTCGCGACAGGTGGTTGTGACACACTGTGGGCAACCCCCCCGAGTATCGGAGACGAACTCAATGATCGCTGAACCCGACGACGATGGTCTGGTGCATCCCGTTGTCGCGGAACGTGGTCCGACAGTGCTGCGTATTGCACTCGGCGGCCAGTTGCGCAGGCTGCGAGAAGCCAAGGGCATCACCCGAGAAGCAGCGGGCGACGCCATTCGTGGCTCGCACGCGAAGATCAGTCGTCTCGAGTTGGGCCGCACCGGTTTCAAAGAACGTGACATCAGGGACCTGCTGTCGCTGTACGGCGTCGACGACTCCGAAGAGCGGGAGAAGTTCCTCGATCTGGCCAGGCAGGCGAACGAGCCGGGATGGTGGCATCGCTACAGCGATCTGCTGCCCCAATGGTTCGGCACCTACCTGGGTCTCGAACAGGCGGCGAGCAAGATCCGCACCTATGAGGCGCATCTTGTTCCCGGCCTACTCCAAACACCCGAATACACCAGGGCGGTAGTCGCCCTCGGCTATGAAGATGCCGACACGGATCGGCGGGTTCAGGTAAGGCAACGCAGGCAAGAGATTCTGCACCGCTCCGATCCGCCGATCGTGTGGGCGGTCATCGATGAAGCCGCGTTGCATCGACCGGTCGGCGGTCCGCGCGTGCATCGCGAGCAGATGGAACACCTGATCGAACTAGCTCAACTGCCAAACGTCACGGTACAGGTGTTGCCGTACTCCGCAGGCGAGCACGCCGCCGCGGGCAGCTCGTTCAGCATCCTGCGCTTCTCCGAAACCGAGCTCCCCGACATCGTCTACCTCGAACACCTGACCAGCGCCCTCTACCTGGACCGCAGACAAGACCTCGCGCTGTACCTCTCGGTCATGGACCGGCTCAGCGTGCAGGCCGAGCGGCCGGAGAAGTCGATAGAAATCCTAGCGAAGTACGCCGAAGGCTACGATCGCTGATCGCCCCTACGAGGGGACCATGCGGGCACACGCAGACGTTAGCTATCTGTCAGCGCTGCCCCATGATTCGAGACCTGCCGTCGTCGTGCCGCGCGCCCGACCACCCTGGGCCGACGGCGCTTGTGGCGCACAGCAACTCGGTGGGGTAGTCCCTGCCGCGCCGACGGCATCGCACCTCGCCCGATCAGTGAAGCCGAACAATTCAACACGAGTGCGTGGCAATCCCACACTCCCACCGGACAACTCGGTGTCGGAAGCACACCATCCGAAGCGTGCGCTGAGCCCTCCGGCGCAGACCTGGGCACGGATGCCGAGCACTCGCGAATGCCACCAGCGGCCAACGGAACACCACGGCGCCACCCACCGAATGGGACCACTTCCAAGTCCCGCCCGCACACACCGTCCGCGCCGATCGGGACACCACAGCGCCATTTATCGAGTGACCCCGCCACCAGGTCCCACTCCCGAATGCCGTCTGTCCCCAACAGGACACCACTGCGGCTGCTGGGCCGACTGGGACTTCGCCAGAGGAGCTAGCAATTCGGCTTGGCTGCTAGGCGCCTTGGGGTGGCCGCCGCGCAATCCGACCGGCGCGCTGGACATTCGGACGCGAGCGCGAGGTACGCGCGGGAGCCGACCCCTGAGCAATCGGGTGCGCGCGCTGAGCAGCACGGTGCCGGTGACGCGGAGTGCCGCGGCGAGGGCACTGCGCAACGGAGCGGGCACGCTGGGCAATCGGCCGCGGGAACCGGGCAACTCGGCAGTGGCGCTCGGCCGCGGGGCGTGGCCGTCGCGCGATTCGGCGGAGGCGTTGGCAGCTTGGGCGTGGCCGTCGCGCAATTCGATAGGGGCGCTAAGCAACTGGGCGTGGATACCGCGCGATGCGGCGAGCTGGTGGGGCGACAGGTCTGAAGCGCTGCGCAGCGGTGCGGTGCAGCTGGGCGATGGAGCGCGAGCGCTGAGCGGCTCGGCGCTGGGGTTGCATTATTCGGGGGAGTCGCGCAATCAGGCGGGGATGCTGAGTGGCTCGGCGGGGCTGCCGCGTGATTCGGCAGGGGCGCTGCGCAATGGGGCGCGGGTGCTCAGCTATTCGGCGTGGCCTCTTAGCTATTCGGCGGTGCCGACGGGCGACGGGACCTGGGCGCTGCGCAACGGGGCGAGGGCGCTGGGTGGCTCGGCGCGGGCTCGTGGGCCTTCAGTAGGGCTGCGGAACACTTCGGCGGGCTCGCGCGGCGGCTCGGTGTGGAGGCCGGGGGCGCGGGTGGGCGGCTCGCGTGGGGGTGGGGCCGTAATGCCTTGTGCCGCAAGTTCTGAGCCGGAGGGTGGATCATCGCCAGTGGAGCAGGGTGGCTCAGTGCTTGCGGCACAAGGCAATTCGGTGTCCGCCGGACATCGGGCTGCCCGGAAGTGTTACTGCCTGATGAAGCTGGAGGCAATCCGCCAGAACGTCGCAGGCTGCAGTGTGTGGAAATCCCAGTCGTCGACGACGTCATGCGCCGTGGTGACGATCCGGTCGATGTCGAAGTCATGTCGGGTGGCCGCACCCTTGGATTCGACGGCATCGATGACGAACGCGACGGCGGTTTCCCGCGAGTACGCGGTGTTCCTTTGGCCGCTACGGGCCGACGGTGTGCTCATTTTTGTACCGTTCGCTGGCTTGTCGACCAGTGCGGCGGCGGCTATTCCGAGCCGGCCGCCTGCGGAAAGTGGTTGGTTCATTCGAACGCCCCTGACGTTTGGCGGCAGCGGACCCACGGCGACTTCGGCCTTCGGCTCGACCATGCGGCCTCCCCTGGTTGTCCCCTGTAAAGCGTTGCGCGACTGAGTTTAGGTCGCTGTGCCTTTCAGATGCAAGTACATCTGCACGATCGATTTGCAAGCGCACGTGCGGGATTTGGCGTCTGCAAGTTTGCTGACACGCTGTCCCAATAAGACGATCAGTTGGCAAAAAGGACGTCTGTGCTGTAGTGAATCTGCGTGCCGGGTTCTACATACCGGTCGGCCGCTGCCCGCATGGCCAGAAAATGTTCGGTGAAACGGTGCGCCTCGGCCGCTTCGTCGTCGGTATATAGCTGGTAGAGGAAGAATCGGTGCGGATCGACGCGGTCGGCACAGACATCGAAGCGCAGACAACCCGGCTCGTCGCGCAGGGCCGACACCGCACTGCGGGAGATGGCGTCGAGGAAGTCGGCGCGCGATCCCTCCCGGATTTTCATGGACACGATGCGGCTGAACAAGTTTGCTCTCTCCTAACGAGAACGCGAAGGTCAATCGGCAAGGGGGGCAGCATTTTCCGAAACGATGCCCGCGGCGAGCTCGGCGACCGCCCGGCTGATCGCCGTGTCGCCGGAGACGAGTTCGAGTGTCGCGCCCGCGGTGTGTGTCGCGGGCAGCAGTTCGGCCAGCACGGCGGCGACGTCGGCCCGGGGGATGTCGCCGCGCGGAACGCGGGGTGCGGCCAGGGTGACCAGTCCGGTACCCGCGGTATCGATCAGGCGCCCCGGCCGCAGGATCGTCCAGTCCAGAACGCGCTCGCGCAGGTCGTTTTCGGCCTGCGTCTTGGCATCGATGTAGGCGGCCCAGATGTCGTCGCTCCCGGGTGCGGGAGGTTGACCGGCGCCCATCGTGGAGATCTGCACGAAACGCCGCACGCCTGCCCGTTCGGCGGTGTCGGCCAGCCGGACAGAGCCGTCCCTGTCGACAGTGTACTTGCGTTCGGCACTGCTGCCCGGTCCCGCGCCTGCGGCGAAAACGACTGCGTCCGAACCCTTCACGGTATCCATCAGGTGTGCGGTTGCGGCGTGCTCCAGGTCGAGCACGGCGGGTTCGCCGCCGACGGCGGTCACGTCGGCGGCGTGGTCGGGATTGCGGATGAGCGCGACGACCTCGTCGCCGCGGCGGGTGAGCAGGTCGGCGAGCAGGAGGGCGATCTTTCCGTGTCCGCCTGCGATGACAATGCGCATGGGTCGGTCCTTCCGATCGGGGGCGGTCCCGGACTCAGCGTTCGGGGCCACCCGGGTTGCATCGCGCATCGACGGTGGCCTGATAACCGACCGCCGGACGCCAGGGTTCCAAATTCCAACTCGTTTTGTTCGGCTCGACCAATCGTGCCCAGATCCAATGACAGATGAATTGATCACGCATGCCGGGCGTGTCCGCGTCCGGCGATTCCGTGAGCACTTCCCGCCAGGCGCGTTCATCGGTGCCCGGAAATGTGGTCTGCCGTCCGGCGGTTGTCGGATAGACACGCAGACGTGACCCGTCCACGGTTTCGGTCCACTCGACGTGGTCGATCAGCGGCATCCCCGCGTAGGGGTCGACCGTGGGTGTGGCAGATGCCCGGGAGGCGCCGGGTGCCACCGGGGTCGGGGGTGGGACCGTGGCCGCCCGGGACGGCGGTGGGGCGGAGGTCGTGACGGAAGGCGTGGTCACCGACTGATCGACCGGGGCATTCGACCCGCAGGCCGTCGGCAGCAGTGCGGCACACAACAGCACGGTCGTCCTGGCCTGACGCGCGAGATCGGACCGCCGCGACACGCGAGTCGGCCGATTCGGCTGCCTCACTCCGGCTCCTTCCACATCGCGTCCGGGCCGTCGGTGATCCGGCCCCGCCCTCCGAGCCTAGCGACCGCCCGGTACCTTCGGCATCCTCGTCGACCGCAGCGGAGCCGGGCCGCGCCCCGCCGACACTCGGTCGAATGGCATGCTGCCCCCGGTTAGGCCACCGATTGTGGTGGCTTGCTCCTGGAGACCCGGATGGGGATAGTCGTTCGATGATGTGTACACGGATCATGGCGGGGGCGGCCGGGGTCGTGATCTCGGTGGGCCTCGCGTTCGCGACGCCCGCGGTGGCGGCAGTGGGTGAAGCACCGGGCACGGTGACGAATTCGGTGGAACTGACCGGGCGCTTCCGGGTGGACGGCGCGGCGACGGCGGAGCGGCTGACCTATTGGTCGCGCGGACCACGCGGACCGATGCAGAGCACCGGGGTGATCTACGTACCCGCGGGCGCGCCGCCACCGGACGGCTGGCCGATCGTCGCCTACGCGCACGGCACAACCGGTATCGCCGATCAGTGCGCGTTCACGCTGGAACCTCGCGTGTACTACCTCGATACCTTGTATCCGGAGCTGCTGCGGGCGGGGTACGCGGTGATGGTCACGGACTACGTCGGCCTCGGCACCCCCGGCACACACCCCTACCTGGACGGACCCTCGCAGGCCCGCAGCGTGATCGACGGTGTCCGGGCCGCGCGGGCGATCGCACCGGAACTGGGCACCAAGTGGGCGGTGTTCGGCCAATCGCAGGGCGCGCAAGCCGCTTTGTTCACGGCGCACCTCGCGCCCGCCGACGCACCGGAACTGCAACTGCGCGGCGCGGCCGCCACCGGCCCGCCGTCGAACCTCGAGCTGCTCATTCCGCTGGCCGGCCCGTGGATTCCGCGGTTGCCGCTGGAGAAGACCCCTGCGTACGTCGCCATGCTGCTGGCCGGATTGCGCGCGAGCGCACCGGAACTCGATGTCGACAGCTACCTGACCGAGACCGGCCAGGAGGCCTTGCGGGTGGTGGAGTCGGAGTGCATCACCGAGGCGAATGCCAGGCTGGCCGACGTCGCGATCGGCGCGATGCTGGCCAAGCCGCTCGACGACCCGGCGCTGTGGGCCGCCGCGCGGGCGATGATGCGGATACCGACCGCCGGGTACACACTGCCGCTGTTCGTCGGGCAGGGCCTGACGGATATGGAGGTGCCGCCGCCGTTGACCGCCAAACTGCTTGCCGAGTTGCGCTTGTCGGGCACCGACCTGGAGACCCACCTTTATCCCGGCGATCATCTGGGTGCCGCGCGGGCGGCGCTGCCCGATGCGGTGTCCTTCCTGCAGCGTGTCTTGGATCCGGCCTAGGCAGGCCGCTGAAACTGCACTCGGTGCCGACTGGCGTGCGGTGCCGAGTTGCGGAATGTGCTGAAACGCGGTGACTTCCGCCGCACGCCTGGCGGAATCCGTTCAGTGCCAGAGTGATCGGCAGGGGAGTCGGCGTAATCCGGGCCGCACCATGCCGTCCACCGTGACTGTGAGCCCGGCGTGCACCGCGGCGGAGGTGAATTCCCAGGCCTCCGTGCTGCTTGCCGCGTATTCGAGGACCAGCGCGTCATCGGGAGTCGGGCCGTCGAAGTACACGGTGACGCGCCGCGTGGGCGCCTCGTCGATGTTCTCGCGGTAAGCCAGTCTGCGCACAGTGCCGTCCATGCCACCGTCTCCTTCCGGACCGGGCGCGGCAACCGCGCCGGGTAGTTGTGAAGGTAAGGCCAGGCCATGGACCGGAACATGTTCCGTCTCGTTGGCTGGACATGTCACAGGGCTGCCGCGCGACGGTGGGGTCCTGTCACGAGCGAATGCGGACAACCATCACAGACCGGTCGCTCCAAACTTGTGAGATCTCAACATGATCTCCGCCCGCTCTGCCGCTCGTCGGCGAAATTGCCGAGGATGAGTCACAACGTTGGACCCATTCGAGAGGTATCTATCGATGAGTCAGGCCCTACGTTCTATGGGCAGGGGAGCGACCCGTAACAGAGTGTTCCGCGCGTTCGGCGCGATGGCCGTCGGGCTGGCGCTCGTCGCCACGATGGCCGGACCCGGCACCGCCTCCCCGTTGTATCCCGCACCCGACCCCGACCCCTTCTACTCGACCCCGGCCGATATCGCCGACAAGAATCCAGGCGATGTCCTCGCGACCAGGGTGATGCCGCCACTGTTGATCTTCCCGGAAACCACGGTGACGGTCGTTCGTTTCCGTTCCACCAGCTCCGAGGGCAAGCCGATCGCGGCGACCACCACCGTGCTCACCCCACGCGCGCACGTCGAGGACGGTCCGCTGCTGTCGTTCCAGCACATCATCAACGGGCTCGGCGCCGAATGCTCGGTCTCCAAGGTCCTCTACACCGACGATCCGAACCTCGTCGTGCGCGAGGCGCCGGGCTGGAACGTGCTGTTGCAACGCGGCTGGACGGTGGCGCTGCCCGATCACCTCGGCCCGAATTTCGCCTACGGCGCCGCGAAGCTGGGCGGTCAGATCACCCTCGACGGCATCCGCGCGGTCAAGCAGGTGGCCGAACTGAAAGTGCGGCAGAGCCCGGTATCGATGGTCGGCTACTCCGGCGGCGGCATGGCCACCGCGTGGGCGGCCGCGCTCGCTCCGAGGTACGCACCCGAACTGGATATCGCGGGCGCGGCGATGGGCGGCGTGCCGATGAACCTGGTGAAGATGCTGGAGGGCCTCGGTCTGGGCTCGCATCCGGTGTTCGGGCTCGCGCTGGCCGCGGGTCTCGGCCTGGAACGCGAGTATCCCGAGCGCTTCCCGCTCAGCGAGCAGCTGAACGAGCGTGGCCTCGCCGCCCGCGCGAAGATGGCCAACAGCTGCACCAACGACATCCTCTCCGCGGGCGCGGGCAAGGGCGCGCTGGACTTCGCGAAGTCGACGTCGATGATCAACGACAGCACCGCCCGCGCGGTGGTGGAGGAGAACAGCCTGGAGCTCTACGACGGCGTGCCGAAAACGCCGGTGTTCGAATGGCATTCGCCGATCGACGGCCTCATCCCGATCGACGCGGTGGTGAACACCGCCAAGCGCTGGTGTGCCGCCGGGGCGGCGGTGCAGTCCGAACAGATCCCGGTGCCCGACCATCTCACCGCCGCGGTGCTCGGCATCCCGTCGGCGCTGAACTGGCTCGACGCCCGCTTCCGAGGGGAGCCCGCCCCGGACAACTGCTGAAAGCATGCGCAGCACCGAGCCGAACCCGACTCGCCACGAGCGGCATTCGGCTCGGTTGTTGCGGTTCGGCTACGTGTCACCCACAACTCGGTCGTTTCGGCGCGTCGCAGCGCGTACGGCGGGTTAGCCTGACTGTCTGGTACAACAGGGCCTTTCGGGGGCGCACGTCGCATCTCCCTGCGCGCCAGGTGAACCCGACGTCCGCACCCAAAGGCGTGTGCCATGAGATGCTTACCCGCCATTGCCATGGCACTGCTGCTCGTCTGCCCGACCACGCTGGGGCAGGCGGCCGCCGAGCCGTTGCCCGCCCCACCCGGTCTTCCCGCGTTGCCGGAGTTCCCCGGCCTGTTCCCGCCACCGCCGGACGGTGGTTCGCTGCTGCCCGGCGTGCAGAAACTGATCGATCAGGTCATCCCGCCGCCGCCGATCGCACCCGCCCCCGAGTCGGCCACGCCCGGTTGGCAGGCCAGCAGCTTGGGGCCGTCGGTGGTCGCCTTGCGCGACGCGTCGATGCCCGCGAACGTCGGTGATCCGATGTTCGATGCCTGGCCTGCGGACCTGGCGGAACTGGCCGCGGGCCAGGTGATCGAGGTCAGGGACATCACCGCCACGGCCGCACCGCTGATGCTGCTGCCGATCCAGCGCGCGCAGCTGCTCAAGTACCGCACCACCGACGCGCACGGCGCACCCTCCTTCGCGACCGCGACCCTGGTGGTGCCGAGCGCGGCCTGGCCGGGGCAGGGTCCGCGTCCGGTGGTGGTCAACAATCTGCCGATCGACGCGCTCGGCCGCAGTTGCACCCCCGGCTACACACTGGCGCACGGCCTCAACCCCGACACCAGCGTCACCGATTTCATCCCGCCGACCAGCTACGTGGCGGCGCTGCGTGGCTACGCGGTGCTCATCCCGGATCACGAGGGCCCGCGGATGGCATACGCCGAACCATTCGTCGCGGGTCACGCCGTGCTCGACGGCATCCGTGCGGTGCGTGGCCTGCTCCCGGACGAGTTCGGCGCGAGCAAGTTCGGCATGGCGGGCTACTCCGGCGGCGCCATCGCCACGCACGGCGCGGTGAAGCTGATCGACGGATACGCACCGGAATTGGCGGACGTCATCGTCGGGGCGGCGCTGGGCGGCGTGCCCGCCGACTACGAGATCCTGGCGCGCAGCATGAACGGCAACCTGGCCTCGGCGATCTTCATGGGGGCGGTGTTCGGCATCGGCCGGGAGCGCCCGGAGATCCTCGCCCGCATGAACAATCTGGCGCAGTGGGTGGCGACCTCACCGGTGAAGAACCTCTGCGGCAGCACCTACGGCGCGATCGGTCTGCTGATGCTGCCGATCGATATCGCCGCCAATATCCCCGACCCGCTGCACTCCGAGGTCGCGTCCGAGATCTATCGGGTGACCAGGATGGAAGAGATGAAGTCGGGCACGCCGCTGTATATCTACAACGGCGAGCAGGAATTCTGGATCCCGGCCGAAGGTGCGCGCAATCTCTATCTCGAGCAATGCAGGCTCGGCGTGCCTTCGGTGTATCGCAGTGTGCTCGGCGAGCACATCATCGCCGGCGGTCTCGGTTATCCGGAAGCGATGCTGTGGCTCGATGATCGGCTCCGAGGAGTACCCGCACCGAATGAGTGCTGACGATTTGCCGAACCCCGGCGCGTCGTCAAGCCCACTGAATTATTGCTGTTAGCGTTTGCCACGTTTGTCGCGATCTATGACCGACCACAACCCTTTCACGATGTCGGTTGGGCGACGTCCGGACTTGCCGCCCGCGCGATTCGACTCTGCCGTGTTTCGGTATTGTGGGCCGGTCCGGGCGGGCTCGACGCCGGGACTTTTCGAAAGAGGCAGATGAACGACATCACGACCACCGCGTCCGAACAGGCCCTGGCCTTGGTGGGGCGGCACTACCGGATGACCGAGCACTACGAAGTGGGGCGCGAGAAGATCCGGGAGTTCGCCCGTGCCGTGCACGAGCGGCATCCGGCGCACTGGCATGAGGCGGCCGCCGCGGAGCTCGGCTACGACGCCCTGATCGCGCCGCTGACCTTCACCTCGATCGTGCTGATGTTGATGCAGCGCAAGATGTTCGAGTCGGTGCTCACCGCCTACGACATCGGTCAGGTGCTGCAGACCGAGCAGTCCATCGAGGTGCACCGCCCGGTGCTGGCCGGCGACCAGCTGCACTGCGTCTCCTACATCGAGTCGTTCCGGCAGTTCGGTGACAAAGACTTCATGGTGACCAAGAGCGTGCTCACCAACCAGCACAAGGAACTATTGCAGATCGCGACCTCGACCGCCGTCGCGCAGACCGGCGTGGCGATCGCCGCCGAGCTGCGGTCCGCGGTCGACGGCGTCATCATGACCGGCCAGTCGACCGCCGACCGGCACGACGCCGCCACACAGCGGAGCACGCTCGGCGAGGAAGCGGGTGTGGTCGAGTGCTTCGACGAACCCGTGCGCACCGACCCGCTCGACCGCAAGCGGACCCCGCGTACCGTGCCGAGCTTCGACGAACTGTCCGTCGGCATGGAGCTGCCCGTGCACTCGATGCCGCTGTCGCGCGGCGATCTGGTGAATTACGCAGGCGTATCCGGTGATTCGAATCCGATCCACTTCAGCGACGTGGTCGCGCGCAGCGCGGGCCTGCCGGACGTGGTGTCGCACGGGCTGCTGACGATGGGTCTCGGCGCGGGTTATCTGACCTCGTGGCTCGGCGATCCCGCCGCGGTCACCAGCTACGGCGTTCGGTTCGCCGGATTCGCGCCGGTCGCGGCGACCAAGGCGAGTGCCATCGAATTCCGGGGCAAGATCAAGTCGCTCGACCCCGAACGGCGGACCGCGACCGTCGCCCTCACCGCCACCTGCGACGGCCGCAAGCTGTTCGGTCGCGCGACGGCGGAGGTCGCGCTGCGCTGATCCCGCGTGCCGGCTCGGCGCGGTATTCATTCCGAGCCGGCGCTGGATCAAAGGTGAGGCAGCGCTGTATCGAGGGTCCTGAGCCGGGCACAGGGTCTTTGGTCAGTAGAAACAGACAAGCTTCGCATGGCAGACTCGATCTATGCGTCCTTCTGAGGTGCGTCAGTCGGCTGAATCCCCGCTGATCGGTGGGGTCGTCCCGACGGGCGCACCGACGGTGCTGCGCATGATGCTCGGCAGCAGGCTGCGCAAACTCCGTGAGGCCTGCGGGATGACCCGCGAGGACGCGGGCGAGGCCATTCGCGGCTCGCACTCGAAGATCAGCAGGTTGGAGCTCGGCCGCACCGGTTTCCGGGTGCGGGATCTGACCGATCTGCTCGACCTCTACGGGGTCACCGACCCCACCGAGCGCGAGGAATTCCTGGAGCTGGCGCGGCAGGGCAATCAGTCGGGCTGGTGGCACCGCGACAACGACTGGTTACCCAAGTGGTACGACACCTACCTCGGCCTGGAACAGGCGGCAACGCTGGTCCGCGCCTATGAACCGCGCGCGGTGCCCGAACTGCTGCAGACCCCGGAGTACGCCCGCGCGCTGCTGTCGCTGGCCCACTCCGGCGAACTACAGCCCGATATCGAGCGCCGCGTCGCGCTGCGCATGCGCCGCCAGGAGATTCTGGACCGCCCGCAGCCGCCGCAGCTCTGGGTGATCGTGGAGGAAGCGGCGCTGCGCAGGCCGATCGGCGGTTCCGCGGTGTGGAACGCGCAGATCAATCATCTGCTGAAGGTCATCGAGAAGCGCAATATCACCGTCCAGGTGCTGGCCGACCATGTCGGCGGACCCGCGCTCGCCGACGGCGCGTTCACCATGCTCCGCTTCGCCGAGTCCGACCTGCCCGACATCGTCTATCTCCAGCAGCTCACCAGTGCGCTGTACCTGGACAAGCAGGCCGACGTGGACGCGTATCGCGCCGTGGCCAACCAACTTTCGGTGCACGCCGCGCCGCCGGAGTACACGGTCTCGCTGCTGGAAGCGCTGCGCCGCCGCCAGCCGCCGATCCTCGATCAGCCGGCCGGTACCCGCCGGTTCTGACGGTATTTCGTCACGTGATTCCGCTCGGCCGAAGTGGATTCGGCTCGGCCGAATTGGGCACCCGATACTGGAACAGACTGGACGTTCGCGCTCTGTAGCGCGCTCGGCCGGGGTCGGTCCGAGCGACCCCGAAACCGAGTCCTCGCAGGGCGCGAAGTATTGTCCCGATGGGACAATAAGGTGGTAAAGTGACATTATGAGCGACACCGGTGTCGATCTCGATGGCCGCAGGCTGCGGACCAGACGCAGCCGGGAAGCGCTGTCGCGTGCGGCCTTCGAGCTGCTCACCGAGCGGGGGCTCGGCGCGGTGGCCGTCGAGGACATCGCGGTGCGGGCCGGCGTCACCCGGCGCACCTTCAGTCGGCATTTCACGTCCATCGCGGAGGCGATCCTCGGCGATGTCGACCAAGACGTTCACCTGTTCAACGAGGCGCTGTGCCGCCGCCCGGCGCACGAATCGCCGCTGGTCGCCTACCGCAACGCCGTGCACGATTGGTTCGACGCGGAATACGGCGGCGAACGCGCCGCGCTGCTGGCCAGGCGCTGGGCGCTGTTCCAGCGCTTCGAGGAAGAACCCGAACTTTTCGCCGGATATCAGCGCATCCGCATCGAAGGTCAGCGAGAATCGGTGCGGATCATTGCCGCCCGGCTCGGCGTCGACCCCGAGCGGGACCTGCGCCCGGCCACCGCGGTGGCCGCGGGTGCCGGCCTGCTGATCTCGGCCTTGCAGACCTGGGCCGCCGGCGACGATCCGAACGGCCTGCCCGACCTCATCGAGGGTTATTTCGACACACTCGTCGCACTCACCACCGAATTCCGGACCGAGGAGTCACCATCATGACCACAGGGTCGGTGAATATGTATCGCAGGACGTGCCGTCGCGTCGGACTGGACCGAAATCCCATGCGGCGCAAAGAAGACCGCGTGCAGACCATGGTTGGGGTAGCCCTGGCGCTGGTGTTCCTGATACTCGTTCCGGTGCTGGTGATGTCGGTGGGCGCGCGGGTCTATCACACCGAAACCGCTGTGGTGCAGGCGAAAACGGCACAGTTGCAGCGGATCGAGGCGACGGTGACCGAGACCGGCAAGGCGCCGCTGTACGCGCCGATCATGCCCGCCAAGGTCCGGTGGACCGACGCCGACGGCGTGGTGCACAACGAGGACTACCAATCGACCACCGTCGTGCAACCCGGTCAGGCCGTGACCATTTGGCGCAACAGCGCGGGCAAGATCGTCGAACCGCCGTCGCCGAGCCAGGCGCTCAGCAAGGCGGTGCTGTTCACCACCGGCGCCGTGCTCGGCACCATGGCCGTGGCGGCGGGCTGCTACTTCACGCTGCGCAGCAGCCTCGATCGCAGGCGGCTGCGGATGTGGGAAATGGAGTGGGCGACAGCGGATCTGCGCTGGGGCAGCCACAGCTGACTCGACCACGCCACTGTCGGCGTCCGGTCGCGTTGTGACACAACGCGACCGGACCCGATCGACTACACCGGCAAGAGGCTGTGCTTGCGCGGATTCGGCTTGGCGGTGTTCTTGTCGCGCAGCAACCGCAGGGCCTTGCGAATCTCCAGCCGCGTCTGCGACGGCTCGATGACCGCGTCGATGTAGCCGCGTTCGGCGGCGATCCACGGCGTGGCCATGGTGGCGTTGTAGAAGTCGATCATCTGCTGGCGTACCGTCGCCCGCTGATCGACCGGGGCGGCCTCGAGCTGCCTGCGGCCGACGATGCCGACCATGCTCTCGGCGCCCATCACCGCGATCCGGGCGGTCGGCCAGGCCAGGCTGATATCGGCGCCGAGCTGCTTGCAGCCCATCACCGCGTAGCCGCCGCCATAGGCCTTGCGGGTCACCACCGTCACGATCGGCACGGTCGCCTCGATGACCGCGCGGAAGAAGCGGCCGCCGCGCTTGATTACGCCGCTGCGCTCCTCCTCGATACCCGGCAGCACGCCGGGGGTATCGACCACGAAGACGAGGGGCAGCCCGTAGGCGTCGCACAGCCGGATGAAATGGGTGGCCTTGTCCGAGCACTGCGCGTCGAGCGCGCCACCGAGCACCTGCGGCTGATTGGCGACGACGCCGACGCTGCGGCCGTCGACCCTGGCGAAACCGGTGATGAGATTCTGCGCGGTGGCCGCGCCCATCTCGTGGAAGTCGCCGTCGTCGAAGATCCGCACGAGGATCTCGTGCATGTCGTAGCCGACCTTGTCCGAATCCGGGATGATCGAATTCAGTTCCAGGTCATGGCTGGTCACCTCCGGCTCCAGGCCGGGATTCACCACCGGCGGCAGCTCGAGGCAGCTCGACGGCAGGAAGCTGAGGTAGCTGCGCACCCAGTCGAAGGCGGCCTGCTCGTCGGGCGCGACATGGTGCACCGTGCCGTTGCGGGCCAGCGCCGCGGCGCCGCCCAGCTCGTCCGCGCTCACGTCGGCGCCGGTCACCTCCCTGGTGACCTCGGGGCCGGTGACGAACATGTACGACTTGTCGGTGGCGACCAGCACGTCCATATTGACCGGGCCGTACACCGAACCGGCCGCGCACTTGCCGAGCATGATGGCCACCTGCGGCACATAGCCGGACATGTCGCCCTGGCGCCGGCACATCAGCGCGTACCAGGCCAGCGAGGTGACCGCGTCCTGGATACGGGCGCCGCCGGAGTCGTTGATCGCCACCACCGGGCAGGCATTCTCGTAGGCGAACTCCATCGCGGTGGCGACCTTGCGGCCGAACATCTCACCGACCGAACCGCCGTGCACGGTCTGATCGTGCGCGATCACCACGACGGGCCTGCCGTCGATGCGGCCGCGGCCGGTCACCACGCCGTCGCCGTACATGGCGCCCGGCTGCGCCGTCTGGCGCATCAGCGCGCCGATCTCCACGAAGCTGCCCGGGTCGAGCAGCGCGCGCACCCGTTCCCGCGCGCTCGGGATGCCCTTGGTCTTGCGTTTCGCGATGCCGGTCTCGCCGGCGGGTTCCTCAGCGAGCTCCAGGATCCCCCGCAGCTCTTCCAGCTTCTCTCGCGTACC
Organism: Nocardia sp. CS682; assembly: GCF_004634405.1. Taxonomy (NCBI): domain Bacteria; kingdom Bacillati; phylum Actinomycetota; class Actinomycetes; order Mycobacteriales; family Nocardiaceae; genus Nocardia; species Nocardia sp. CS682. The sequence goes on from NZ_CP029710.1 coordinate 31,154, forward strand.
GGTCATAGGTAGTGTTTTGCCCTTCGAAACTCTGCAGCGTCGCCGTACGGGGGCGCAGCGCTCGATGCTATCCGTGGTGAGAGCTACTGCACAGTTGTTCGTCAGATCCGATGGGACAGCTCACAGGTTTGGTCGGCCCGCTCTCGGTGTAGGGGACACCCCGCGCGGCCTGCGGAAGGGGCCGGTGTTTGTGCAAGTTACCAGTCTGCGTGGGTCGCGCCGATGAGTGGTCCCGAGGTTCGCGCGGATGTCTGTTCGGGGACCTCCGGGTGACGTTAAGGTGACGCCGACGCAGCGCCGGAATGCGCGGTCGGCGCTGCGTCATACATTCTTTGGTGGCGCGCGGCCGCTTTGCGGTGGAAACCCCGGTAGGCCGAATGCGCGGTCGCCGCCGAAATCATGCCCGGGTGGTCGGTCGGCTGTGCCGTAAATCACTCGGCGGCTTGTGAATTCGCCCAATGGGTGGCGAGATCACTGATGAGATCCCCGATTTCGCGCTCGTATCCCGATTTGATCACGATCCGGCGCTAGCCTTCATGAGTCATGACGGCAATGCAGGTGAGTTCGGGTTCCGCGAGTTTGGCGTCGAAACTGCTCGACTACTTAGCCGGGCACGCGGGTGCCGGTCTGCCGGGCGAGGTCACGGCCACCACCCGAGATTGTGTGGTCGCCGCGATGAAGTTGCTCGCGCCGCGGACACCGCCGCGGGTGGCCGAGCCACCCGAAATCGCGGGTGCGGCAACGCGTTGGGCGCGTGAAGGGGTCGCACTGGAAACCGTGCTGGCCGCGTATCACGACGAAATTCGCGCCGGGCTGGAATTCGTCGCGGCGGATACCGAGGGCGACGACGTCGTCGCGGGGGCCCAGCTGATCTTGCGCGTGCTGGAAATGGTGACGCTCAAAGCCTCGACCGCCTATGTCGACGAGCATCGGGTGGTGGCCAGGGAACACCAAACCGCAGCACAGACTTTGGTGTCGGCCTTGCTCGGCGGCCATGCGATGGGCGACCTGGCGATGCAGACCGGGATCGCGATCGCACCGGCGTATCAGGTGGTGGCGCTGAGCATTCCGGCCCATCCCGAGGAGCGAAGACCCGGCCTCGGCGCCGCTGCGGCTCGGCGCAAATTGCGCAGGGTGCAGTCCGCGCTGGCCAAACCGCTGGGCTCCCGGGCCTTGTCGCTGCTGTCCGCGGCGGGCGGCACGGTGCTCGTGCCCACCGATGTCCGGCCTGCCCGCATCGGCTCGCCCGCGATGACCGCCGAGGTGCTCGCCATGCTGAGCGACGCCGCCGAGGTGCCGTTGACCGCGGTCGTGGCCGTCGGCCCCACCGCGCGGATTCCCGAACTCGCCGCGCGCACCCACGACCTGCTGGACCGCATCCGCGGCGCGGATCGGGCGCCCGGCCTCTACCGGGTGGCCGAGCCGCAGGATTCGCCCGATTGTGACCCGGCCCAGCCGGTCCGGATTCCCGTCGTCACCTCGCCCAACGATCATGAAATCGGTCGTTCCGCTTGATGTCTCGCCTTTAGGGTCGAATTCCGCCGCGCCGAGCATAAGGAGTCCGTGTGACCACCGCGTTGACCGATCGCGATATTCTGTGTGAACTGGAACCCGTCGCCGAACGATTGCTCAATGACCACATTCGCAAAGCCAAGGCGTGGAATCCACACGATTACGTGCCGTGGGACGACGGCCGCAATTTCGCCGCCCTCGGCGGAATAGACTGGGAGCCCGGTCAATCGAGGCTGACCGAGGTGGCCAGGACCGCCATGGTGACCAACCTGCTCACCGAGGACAATCTGCCGTCCTATCACCGGGAGATCTCGGAAACCTTCTCCCTGGACGGCGCCTGGGGCACCTGGGTCGGTCGCTGGACCGCCGAGGAGAATCGCCACGCCATCGTCATGCGCGACTATTTGGTGGTCACCCGCGCGGTCGATCCGGTGCTGCTGGAACAGGCCAGGATGGCGCATATGACCACGGGTATCGCGAAACCCGTGAAGGGCCAGCAGTTCCTGCGTTCGGTCGCCTATGTCACGCTGCAGGAATTGGCCACCAGAATCAGTCATCGCAACACCGGAACCGCGTGCGACGAACCCATCGCCGAGCGTATGCTGCAACGGATTGCCGCCGACGAAAATCTGCACATGATCTTTTATCGCAACATCAGCGCCGCGGCTCTCGACCTGATGCCGAACGAGGCGCTGCGTGCCATCACCGACGTCGTCACGCGCTTCCAGATGCCCGGCCTCACCCAGCCGAACTTCCGCCGCAACGCGGTCGTGCTCGCCAAACACGGCATCTACGACCTGCGCCAGCACCTCGACGTGGTGGTGCGGCCGGTGCTGCGGGCGTGGGATGTGTTCGAGCGCACCGACCTATCCGGCGACGGCGAACGAGCCCGCGACGAGCTCGGCGCCTACCTCGACGAATTGGCCGAGAAGGCAACACGATTCGAAGAACAGCGCGACCGGGTGGCGGCCAGACAGGCAGAACGAGCCGCCGCGAAACCATGAGACTCCGGGGTCCGATCAGCGCGGCGGCGATGGCAGTCATCGCCGCGACGGTCGCTGTGCCCGCGGTGGCCGACACTCCGGGCGTGCCGAGCGCGCCGCCGCCCGCCGTCGACCCGGCGATGACCAGGACCGGACTGCTCTCGATCGACAGCGTTGGCCCGCGGCGCGAGCGGCTGCGGATTTCGTCCGCAGCCATGCGGCGAGTGATCGAGGTCGACGTGCTGCGCGGCACCGGCACGGCACCGCGCCCCACGCTGTACCTGCTCGACGGCGTCGACGGCGAGGCCACCTCGGGCTGGCTGAGCAAGGGCGGCGCGGCGGAGTTCTTCGCGAACAAGCCGGTTGACGTGGTACTGACCGGTGGCGGCACCGGCAGCATGTACAGCGACTGGGTCCGGCACGACACCGCCCTCGGCCTGAACCGGTGGGAAACCTTCCTCACCGACGAACTGCCGCCGATCGTGGAGTCGCTGCTACGGTCCAGCGGCCGCCGTGCCATCGCCGGCGTCTCGATGGGTGCGCAGGCGGGAATGATGCTGGCGCAACGGCATCCGGGGCGCTACCACGCCGTGGCGGGCATGAGCGGGTGCTATTCGACGGCGGATCCCTTGGGGCGCGCCGTCACCACGATCACCGTCGCCTCGCGCGGCGGCAATGTCGAAAACCTCTGGGGCCCACCGACGTCACCGGAGTGGGCGGCGCACGACAGCCTGCTCGGCGCGGAAGCGTTGCGCGGTACCGCCATCTACCTCTCGGCCGCCACCGGTGTGCCCACCGGCGCCGACCTGGTGGCCATCGCGGAGTCGCCCACCATCGTCGAGGCGTTGCGGCTGGCAGGCGGCGGCGCGGCGCTGGAAGCCGGCGCCCGCTCGTGCACCGAGCGGTTCGCCGGACGGCTGACCGAATTGAACATCCCCGCCGCCGTGCACTACGACACCGCAGGCATGCACACCTGGCCCGACTTCGAGGCGCAACTCCCGCAGGCCTGGCAGGCCCTCGCCCCCGCCCTCTACTGACGCCCGCCGCCTGCTGTGACGTGGCCGGGTGGAATCAGCGGGAGGTTGTTGCGTTGATACAGGTATGACCTCGGCACTTCCCTCCGTCCGGTTCTCCGTACTGGACCGTTCGCGCGTTCGGCGCGGGCAGAGTCATCCTGCGGCGTTGCGCGACACCGTCGAGTTCGCCCGGCTCGCCGAGGAGTGGGGCTACCACCGTTTCTGGGTGTCCGAGCACCACAGCGTGCCCGGTGTGGCCGGGTCGGCGCCGACGGTGCTCGCCGCGGCGGCCGCGGCGGCGACCGAACGCATCCGGATCGGGACCGGCGGGGTGATGCTGCCCAACCATCAGCCACTGATCGTCGCCGAACAGTTCGGCGTGCTGGAGTCGCTGTATCCGGGCCGGATCGACATGGGCCTCGGCCGCTCGGTCGGCTTCACCGACGGGGTGCGCCGTGCGCTCGGCCACGACAAGCGCGACGCCGAGGACTTCGACGCCCAGCTGACCGAGCTGCTCGACTACTTCGACCACGGTCGCAACGGCGTGCACGGCTGGCCCGCCGAGGGTTTGCGGATCCCGGCGTTCCTGCTGGCCACCGGCTCCGGGGCGGAGCGGGCCGCGCGGTTCGGGCTGCCGCTGGTGATCGCGGCGGTGGGCGGGCAGGACCGGATGGTCGAGGCGATCGAGCGCTACCGGGCCGAGTTCCGCGCCACCGCCTGGGGCGCGAGCCCGTACGTCATGGTGTCGGGGTCGGTCGTCATCGCCGATACCACCGAGCAGGCGCACCGGCTGCTGCTGCCCGAGGCGTGGTCGAACGCGTATTCGCGGACCCGCGGCGAATTCCCGACGCTGATTCCGCCCGCTGAGATCGAGGCGATGACCATGACGGACCGGGAACGGCGCATCTTCGAGGACTCGCTGCGCGGTCATGTGCACGGCACCGAGGACGAGGTCGCTGATCAGTTGGAGCGGCTGGTGCTCAGCACCGGCGCCGACGAAATCCTGGTGCACACAAGCACTTACGATCGGGCAGCCCGGTTGGAGTCGCATCGCAGGCTAGCGCGACTCACCGGCCTGCTCGGCTCGGCGAGCGCCGCCCGCGCAACCTCTGCGGTGTAGCCGACGGCTCAATCGGCCAGCGGGAAGCGGACTTCCGCGGCGGCGTAGCCGAACAGTTTGCGACCGTCGGATCGTGCGTCGATCGCGATGGTTGCCCGGCGACGGCGCGGATCGAGGGAGGTGATCCGGCCGTTGAACTCGATAGCGCTCGTCGCGCGCGTCGGAACCCGAAGCGAGTGCGCGAAGTGGGCGAACTGTGCGCGAAACCTGCTGACAGCGGACGGATCGCCGAGCCAGGAACTCAGAAAGCCCGCTGCCAGACCGAGTTTCAGCATGCCTGGGGCGACCACCGACGGCAGGCCGGTCGCGGTCCGTTCGTCGTAGGTGGCCGACTCGGTGTCACCCACCGCCTTTGCGTAGGTCACCACGTCACCGCGCGAGAGATGCACGGTGTGCGAAGGAAGTTCGGTGCCGACGGCGAGCGTGTCGAAATCGATGACGGTGCGTGGTATTCGAGTCGCACACGGCGGGGCTACGCGGGCCGCGGCCACCGGGACGAGATTGCCGGGCTTCGGACCCGGCCGGATAGGGGAGTAGCCCTGCACCGACTCGGCGAGGCCGGTCCTGGCGAGCAGCGCGGTCGAGCCGGTCTGCACGGTCTCGCCGTGCTGATCGATCAGCACACTCTTGATCGCCAGCACGTCGTAGTCGGCGAAATGCCGGAACGACTCGAAATAGATGTCACAGCTCAGCCGATCGCCCGCGACCAGCGGCCTGCCGAGATCGAGAACCTGGTCCGCGTGCAGAATCCGGGTCGGCGGATACCCGGTGATCAAGGTGTCCAGTATTTCCCGCTGCACCCGGTTCAGGATCATCGAGGACAGCGTGGCCGGCGCGAGCAGTCCGGCGAAACCGAGCTCGGCGGCTGCGTCCGCGCTCCAGTGCGCCGGGTGATAATCCTGTACCGCGCGGGCGAATTCGCGGATCGTCGGCCGGTCGATCGCGTAGGCGGTCGCCGACCGGTACCGGTGGTTCACCAGGGCACCGACCTGGTCGGACGGTGTGACGGAAAGGTCGCGCATCATTGCTCCTGCCTTACGAACCGGGACCGAATTGCCATGCCAGCGGCGGTATCTGATCAGGCGTCACCGTGCCGACCACTTCCACGCCCGCGTCGGTGAAGGTGCCGACGGCCCGGTCGATATGGTCGGCCGAGGTGACCACCACCGCATCCCGCGCGCCGATCGTCCGCATGATCCGCGCGGAGTGTTCGGCGTTCTGCACGGTCGACGCCGCCTCCGGTTCCAGATGAATCCGCTCGGGTGCGATGCCGTGTTCGACGAACCAATCCGCCATCGCACGTGCCTCGGTGATGCCGTTGTGCGGATTGCCGCCGGTGACGATGATGGGCGACGCCGGGGCGAGTAGCGCCTGCACGAAACCGGCGTGCAGGCGGTCGATCAGCTCCGGGCGCATCGACCCGTCGGGCAACAGGCCGTAGCCGAGCACCACGATCGCGGTCGCCGGACCGTGGAGCGCGGGAAGGGGTTCCGGCTCCGGCGGGACCAGGGCCCGCAGCACATCCGGTAGTGCGCGGTCGGCCGAGCCGGTGCTCTCGGCCAGCGCGGCCGGAAAGTGGATGAGCGCGGCGGCGACGGCGACCGCGCCGAAGAGAGTGCGTACGGTGCGCCGTGCCGGGCACGACGGTCCGCGAAAAGATTTAGCGAACATGGGCAGCTCCGAGGATCAGCAGGCTGCGGACAGCGGGAAAGGTTCACCCATGCTCGGTTATTCGGTCGGCTGCGCCGCACAATTCTTTTGTTGTCTGTAGACCTCACCGTCCGGCACCGTCGCGGTTCGGAGAAAAGCACGTGCCTTTTGTGGGACCGCGGAAATATCGCGCCGCCGCGCTGTGACCATTCCTCACCGATCAATGTGCCGGTCCGGACTGTGCCGTATACCTAACCGCGACAGCGGCTTTGGTGAGCTGTCCAGTAACCGCGCTGTCCCCTCGGTCGGTGACCTTCCCGGTTTTAGCGTTGGCGCAGTTTCGGTGCCGCCGAACGGCATCCCCCTCGGCACTGCGACACCAATTCTTGCTCGACGTAGGAAGGCATGCAATGAAACGAAGTACCTTCGGCCGATCGTCGCTCGCGGCGGCGGTGCTGACCGGTGTCTCGGTGCTGATCATGGGCATCGCCGGGGTCGGCGCGAGCGCTGACCCGGCGGCCCTGGCGACCGAGCAGTCGCTGGCCGATTACATCGCCGCGGGTCGGAAAGCTGCGCCGGTCGCCGAATCCGGCAGCGCGTCCGGCTCCGCCTGCAATTCCGGCAGCGGTGCCGGTTCGGGCAACGGCTCGGGGAACTGTTACGGCGGCTCGGGCAGCAGCTCCGGGTTGTCCGGTGGATACGCCAGCGACACCGTCGGTTACGGCCCGCCGATGACCTCCTGGCTGGCCGCCTTCGGCCACGGCCTGATGAACCCGGATGTCGCGCCGCCCGGCGCGAACGACTGGAACTGCAAACCGACCGAGGCGCATCCGCGCCCCGTGGTGATGCTGCACGGCACCTGGATGAACGCCTACAACGGCTACGCGTACATGGGCCAGCCGATCAAGGACGCCGGCTTCTGCACCTTCACCTTCAATTACGGCCGGTCCAACCTGGTGCAGGGCGGCGGTCTCGGCTCGGTGCTGCCCGGCGTGATGGGCACCGGCTACATCCAGGACTCCGCCAAGCAACTCGCCACCTTCGTCGACCGGGTCATCGCCGCGACCGGCGCCGCCGAGGTCGACATCATGGCGCACTCGCAGGGTGGCTCGATGGCGAACTGGTACACCAAGTTCGAGGGCGGCGCGGACAAGGTGAAGAACCTGATCACCTATGGTGCTACACATCACGGCACCTCCCTGGTCGGCATCGGCGCGCTGGGCCGGGCGATCAACAACTTCGGCATCGACATTCTCGGCTTCATCGAGATCTTCGTCGGGCACGCCGGTATCCAGCAGACGATCGGCTCCGATTTCGTCAACCAGCTGAATGCCAACGGCGACACCATTCCCGGCGTCGACTACACGATCGTCGGCACCCGCTATGACGAGATCACCAATCCGTACGACCTGACCTTCCTGCGGCCGGGACCAGGGGCCACGGTGCAGAACATCACCTTGCAGGACGGCTGCGAACAGGACGTTTCGGATCATTTGACGATCATGTACTCACCCCGCGCCTTGTCGATCGCGCTGCGTGCACTGGACCCGGCGGGCCACCCCAACCTGGAGTGCACCTTCAACCCGTGGCTGATCGGCGGTGGCGGCCAGCTGTAGCGCCTCGATAGAACGTGCATCTCGGCGAACAGGTGGAACCCCAATCCTCCGAACCTGTTCCGCCGGATGCGCCACCGTCACGCGACCGATGCGCACAGAACAGATTCTTCAACCCCGCCTCTCTGTTCCGTAGCGAATTTCGGCCCGTGGCGAAAGTGCCCACCGGATGGCGACCGCACGCGCCGCCCGGTGGGCACTGTGCCTTTCACCGAATCTGCACCAGGTTTACCGAATCTGGATGAAATTTACGCGCCATTGGTCGCGTGGTTATATCCGCTCCATGAGTCGCTGTTTGCCTGTAGGTCGCACCGTCCGGCACGGGTTTGTTCGGGGTAATCGCCCCGGATCTTCCCGTGCCGGACTGTGCCGTTTCCGTGTATCCCGAACGCTGCGCCCGACGCAGGAAGGCATGTCGATGAAACGAAAGACCTCCAGTCGATTATCGATGGCGGCGGCGCTGCTCGGCGTCTGCGCGCTCCTCACGGGTGTCGCGGGCGCGGGCGCGAACGCCGCACCGCCGGACGCGTCGATCGAGCAGCGCATCGCCGACCGGATCGACGCGAGCGGCCCAGGCGCCGCCGTCGCCGATTACGGCTTCAGCGCGGGTCTGTCCGGCGGATTCGCCAGCGACACAGTCGGTTCCGGTCCGGTGCTGCCCGCCTGGCTGGCCGCCTTCGGCTACGGTCTCACCCACCCGGACGCCGCACCGCCCGGCGCCAACGACTGGAACTGCAAGCCCACCGCCGCGCACCCGCGCCCGGTGGTGCTGCTGCACGGCACCTGGATGAACGCCTACAACAGCTTCGCGTTCATGAGCCAGCCGATCAAGGACGCAGGTTTCTGCACCTTCGCGTTCAACTACGGCCGCGCCGATCCGACGCAGGGCGGCGGCCTGCCGCCGCTGCTGCCGGGCGTGATGGGCACGGGCAACATCGAGATCTCGGCCAAGCAGCTGGCCACCTTCGTCGACCGGGTACTGGCCGCCACCGGCGCGCCCGCCGTCGACATCATCGGGTATTCGCAGGGTGGCGCGATGGCGAACTGGTACACCAAGTTCGAGGGCGGCGCGGCCAAGGTGCAGAACCTGATCACCTACGGCGCAACGCATCACGGTTCCACCATCGACGGTATCGCCGCGCTCGGCCGGGCCATCAACAACGTCGGCGCCGACATCGTGGGCGCCAGCTCGATCGTGGTCGGCCACGCGGTCGCCGAGCAGACCATCGGCTCGGACTTCGTCAACCAGCTCAATGCCGACGGCGACACGGTCCCCGGCGTCGATTACACCATCGTCGGCACCCGCTACGACGAGATCATGACCCCCTACAACCTGACCTTCCTGCGCCAGGGCCGGGACGCGTCGGTGCAGAACATCACCCTCCAGGAGGGCTGCGAACAAGACCTCTCCGATCACCAGACGATGATGTACTCACCCCGCGCCCTCGCCATCGCCCTGCGCGCCCTGGATCCGGCCGGGCACCCGGATCTCGTCTGCACCTTCAACCCGTGGCTGATCGGCGGCGGCGGACACCTCTGAGGGCGACTCGGCGGCGCTCGCGCACGCGTGGGACACCCTGACCTCGATGTCACTCGCGGTGAGCGCCGCCGAAGTCTTCGTCGCCAGATGCTCGGCCCAGGACAACTCCTGTGCCAGGGCGATCGCGGAGTTCGTTGTGGTGCAGTGGAACTGAGCGGACGCCACGATGTCGTCCAGTGCGAAGATCACATCGACGGCGACCTTGCGGTGCACCGTGACGGTGATCGCCGCGATCGCCCGGCGCTCGACGCAATGCTTGACATCCACGGTGGCCAGCGGCAGGTCGCGCACCCGCGGGGTGCTGATGCCGACCACGTTGCCGTAGCGCCACCGGCGCGGCGACCGCCCACCCGACTGTCCGACGGCCTCGTGCACCGCGAGGATGAGATCGTCCAGCGCCGGAGCGGGGACAGTCACCTTATAGGTATAGCGACGGTTCACGATAGGTGCCCACACCTTCCGCGTGTGGTCGCGATGTGTCGCACCGGCGACCGAGTCCAGAACAAGTAATGCCCGAGAAGATCGAGGGCGCAACCGATTCGCACGACGGCGGCGTGCTTGCCGAGTGCCGTGGTCTGTTCCGTCCGCGAACCCTGACGATGTCACGATTTCGCATCGTTGTCTGTCGGTCAAATGTCCGACACCGTCGTCGGGGAGTAATGGAGGTTACCGGACCGCATCCACTGTTCGAATGACTTCGCTTCGACTATCGCGATGTTAGCGTCGAAATGAACGAAAGACAGTGGCGCAATGCGACTACAACTCATCCAGCGTGATCAAACCGTCCTGCAGAGCGCGGGCCACCAGCGCGGCCTTGGTGTTGGCCGCCCGGTCGACCGCCGCGTACTTGGCGCGGATGCGGGTGATGTGGGTGTTGACCGTACCGATCGACAGGTAGAGCTGCATGCCCACTTGGGTTTTCGAGTCGCACTTGACCCAGGCGACCAGCACTTCGAGTTCGCGCGCCGACAGGTGCGGGTCGCGCCACAAGGCGATCGGGTTCGGGGTCGGTTGAGATCGGGGATCCGGAACGATGGAGTGCATCTGTATTTCCCGCTTCGTGCAGTACCAAGTCGGCTCCGGTGCCGCACCTCCCCGAAGGTTGCAGACCAATAACCGATGTGCCCACTGAATATACGATCCCCGCTGGCTTCTGGGAATTCCCCAGCTTTCAGCCCGCAGGTCTGGGGTCTTGCTTCGCGTCGCGAACGAGTTGGTGGTCGTCCAGGTCGGACCGGATCGCGCCGTCGGCCTGCACCTCGATGCGCAGTTCACCGTTGTCGCGCAACAGGATCGAGGCGAGCGTCGCGCGGCCCGGCGGCAGTATTCGCGCCGTGACCGTGCCGCCGTCGGCATAGTCGAGCGCGTCGCGTAAGACGGTGCGCACCTGGTTTCGGAGGTCGGTGCCGACCTCGTCCAGCCCGCCGCCGTCGTCGAGCACCACCGTCACCCCGCGCTGGCGCGCGTAGCGGGCCGCGGTGCCGACCGAGGCATCGATCATCAGACCACCCAGGATGTCGTCGCGCAACTCCGCCTCGACCAGCTTGCACTCGGCCTGCTCCTGCGCGGTGAGTCCGCGTCCGGACGCGATGATCTCGAGCAGCGGCCGCGCGGCACTGTCGAGCCGGGCGACGCGCTCGTCGCGCTCCTGCTGAGCGGCCTGCGCCGCGGCTTCGGCGGCGGCGCGCTCGGTATCTTGCTGGCGCAGTGCAAGAATCGAATGCGCCATCGGGCGGACCACCCTGGCGAAGAAGGTCGCCATCAGCAGCGGGGTCAGGTTGATGAACGAGAACCCCACGCCGGTAAGGAGTCCCTGACCGGTGCGCGCGGTCCACCAGCCGCAGACGGCGATCTGTCCGAGCACGCCCGACCAGGCCCACAGCGGTGCGCCGCGCACGCAGAGAAAGTTCAGATACGCCGAACCCGCGCCGAGAAACCAGAGCTGGGTGGAGTTGTCCATCGGAATCGGCAGCTGCCAGATGGCCAGCGCGGTCGCGAGCGGGGCGGCCAGCGCGGCGGGCGCGGCGAATCGGACCGGCAGAGGATCGCCGGGCGCGAGGATCATCGCCGCACCGGCGGCGAGGATGAGAACCGCTGCGAGAGCGGTGAACCGGATATCGCGGATGCCGTCGTTCGCGGCGAGCGCCATCGAACAGACCGCGACGGCGAGCAAGCCGAACAGCAGCCACGCCGCCGGGGTGCGCATGCCCAGGATGTCGCGTACGTCGTCACGGACGGTCTGGTTCGTCGTCATCGTGCCACCCATCCGGCGCTGACGTGACAGCCGCGACCCGGCGCCGCATCGATGGCGGACCAACCGCCCGGTAGCTCGGCGAGCCGGTCGGTGATGCTGGCGCGCAGGCCGATTCGGTCCGGCGGGACCGTTGCGGGATCGAATCCGACGCCGTCGTCCATGACATCGACGCGCACCGAATTCGCGTCGGCCGTCACCCGCACCGCGCAGTCGGCCGCGCGGGTGCGCGACCCGGCGTGGCGCTGCCAGTTGCGCAGCGCCTCACCCACCGCGGCGGCCAGCGCGGTCGCCACGTCGCTCGGCACCGCCAGCGCGACACCCGCGGGACGGTCGGTGTGCAGCCGCACCGAGTCGTCGACCTCGGCCGCCGTCGCGCGGATGCCGGCGACCACCTGGTCGAGGTCGATGGTGTCCGGCTCGGGTCGCCCGGTGCGCAGCCGTTCGAGATCGCGCAGCGTCACCGCCGCGTGATGGGTCAGGACGGTGGAGTTCGGCGCGCGCGAGGCCTCGAGCAGTGTCGCGATCACCCAGTCGTGGGCCAGGGCGTCGAAGCGCCGCCGCTCGAATCGGCGCGCCTCGGCCGCCGCGGTGGCGGTGGCCTTGGCGCGGACGGCGTGCGAGGTCCGGTCCAGCGTGCGCCCGACCCGCACCAGCACCACGCACGCGGCACAGGGGAGCGCCGAATAGGCCACGGCGAACAGCATTTCCGGCACGATCGGGTTGCCCGCATCCGGTCCTCGGGCGTACGCCGCGGCGATCTGGGCGAGCGTCGCGGCAACGGTGAGATAACCGAAGGGCACGAGCCGCCAGAAGATACAGAGTGCCAGCGCGGGCAGACCCGGAATCCAGGTGATCCACAACGACCTCTCGGCGGGCACGAGGGTATCGGCGCGCACCAGCAGCCAACTCAGCGCGGCGAGCAGGTAGCCGAGCGCGAAAGCCAGGACCGCGTAACGGACCAGATCGAAGCGCCAGCGCGCCGCGGCGACCACGATGCACACGGTGGGCAGATAGATCGCGGTGAGCGCGAACGGTGTCCACCATGGCGCGGCGAGCGCGGACTGGGCCAGGGCGGTGGGCAGGGTGAGGGCGGCATAGAAGATGCCCCCGGAACCGACGAACAGGCTTGCGCCACGGACGAGTCGGGATTCGGCGCTGCGCCGTGGCGCGGCCGTTTCGATCATCGGGGCCGGGGATCGCCGCCGAGGAAGCCGTCCCGCTTGGCCTCGCGATACAGGTCGACGCGTGAGCGGACCGGCCTGCCCGCCTCGGCGTACCGCCGGCGGATCCGGCTCAGATAGTCGTTGACGGTGTGTTCGGAGAGGCCGAGTTTGTGCGCCACCGCGGCGGCGGTCTCGCCGTTGGCGTAGTGCTCCAGCACGTCTCGCTGCCGCGGTGGCAGGTCGATGTTGGTCAGCGCCGGGTCGCTGTCGATGGCCGAGGCCCAGGCCATCGTCGCGACCTGCCTGCCGGAGGCGGCGGCGCGGATCATCGCGGTGGTGCGTTCGGCGGGATCGCTTTTCAGCGCGACACCCAGCACGCCGGCGCGGGCGGCGGAGCGGATCAGGTCCCGCCAGTCACCGGTGGTGTAGACCAGGCAGGGAATGTCGAGGCTGTGCAGCAGTTCGACATTCGCGCGCGGGCTGGAGCCGTCGGGCAGCCGCAGGTCCAGCACGGCCAGGTCGAGATCGGTGGTCCGCTCCAAGAGTGCGGGCACCGTCGGCGCGATCGCCACGACAGTGAGATCGGGTTGGTCGGACAGGATTGCGGCCAGGCCGACCGCGACCGCCTGGTGGTCTTCGACGATGCCGATTCGGCGCACGGTGCCCGGTGTCGCGTAGGGACCCGGCAGATCGGTGACGGCGACGCCGGCCATTGTGAGCAGTCGACGGAGCACCATGGATGGCATTAAATCACTCGGTCCCGAAAGTTCCAAGTGAATCCGTTCGGCAATTAGGATTTCGGCCTCGGCGGCGGTGGGTCGATTGGCGGGAGCGAATGGTGGTCCGACATTGCGTGTCGTACAACGTAATCTGATGTCGACCGGTCGGTTCGGTGCGAAACGTGGTGAAACTGGTTGCGGCAGTAACGATCAGCGGCCGTGCCTGCCGATGATGCTTGGCCGTTTTCGGCACCCCGGCTTATGCTGATTCGAATTCCGCATTTTCACATGCGGATCGGACATCACTCGACGTGCGCGAGGCGCGCGCATTAATTCCCGGATTTGCTCCGAATTACCTATTTTGACTTCGCCGAGGTGTGAATGACGGCAGGGTGGTCCCGGATCATGGACATAGGTGTCGAGTGTTCAGCGGACAGACAGTGGGCACCGGTGCCACGAGACTCACTGGATGAGGCCACGGGAGTGCCCGTCGGCATGACACAGGGGAGAAGGACGTGCACTCGAGTCGGCACCCGGACAGCGCCGCGTTGCTGGTGTCGCGGCTGCGATTTCCGGTGGTGGACATCGGTTATGGGGTTCGCGCGGAGGTATGGCTGCCCGGCTGCCGGATCTTCTGCCGCGACTGTCTCGCGGGACACACCTGGGTGTTCGACGAATCGACCCGCTGCGGTGTCGAAGCGGTACTCGACTGGCTGCGTGAGTTGCCCGTCGACCGGATCGACGGCGTCACGATCTGCGGCGGCGAGCCGACCGACCGGCCGGTGGCGCTACGTGCCCTGATCGACGGAGTCAACACGTGGCGAACAGGGTTGACCCGCCCGGTCGATCTGCTGCTGTACTCCGGTCGGTCGACCGCCGTGCTGGATGAGCGGCTGCCCTGGCTGAGCGCGTCGGTGGATGCACTGGTCGCCGAGCAGTTCGAGGGGCGCGATGCCGGGTCGTCCGGTCCGGCGGTCCGGCGCGTCGTCGTCGGCTCCGCGCTCGGTATGACACGTTATGCCGGAGCGCCTTTCGCGGACGACCTCACGTCGTGCGATAGCTGCGGGCGACCAACGCCGAGCGCAGATACCACAGGCCGGACGGTTGGGACGGGTCGAAGCCGGTGAGCTGACCGATCCGCTTGAGGCGATAGTCCACGGTGTTGGTGTGCACGTGCAGGACTCGCGCGGTGCGCTGACGGTTGAGGTTGTTGGCGATATGACGTTGCAGGGTTTCCAGTAGCTCGGGGTGTTCGTCGAGCGGGTCCAGCAGCTGGCCGAGGTACTCGCGGCCCGGACCCGGGCGGGTGAGCTGGTATTCGAGCGCGAGCTCGTCGAACCGGTACAGCCCGGCCACCGCTTCGAGCCGCTGCACCATGTCGAGCAGTTCGTGCGCCTGGTCGGCGGCGTTGGGGATCTGCTCGGGGGTGGCCTCGATCATGGTCGCTGTGATGCCGGCCTGGGCGGCGTGCGACAGCTGGGTCACCAGGGCGTCGTAGCCGGCGTTGTCGAAGGTGGGCGACGGGATGAGGATCGTGCCGCCGTCGACGCTGAGCAGCGACAGCGCGCTGTCCCCGCAGCGGGTGGCCAGTTCGGCCTGCACCCGTCTGAGCTTGCGGCGCGCGACCACCTGGCTGTCGAGCATCGGATTGTGTTCCTCGCGATGCGGCGGAATCGCCACGGCCAGTACGGCATACGAGGCCGCGATGGCGATCCCGCATTCGCGCGCCATGGTGGAGGTGCTGTGCCCGCCGAGCAGTGCGGAGGTGAGCGTGTGCACGGCGGTGTGGTGCTCGCTGACCACCGAGCGCAGTTCCTTGATGTAGGCCACCGAGATCGCCGAGCTGATCATGTCCAGCATCTCCAGCACCATCTTGGCGCCGTCGACCAGGCTGTCGAAATCCTTGATGGACGCGTCGGACACCACCAGGTCCAGCCCCATCTTGAAGCCCTCGTGGATGGAGTGGTGGATGGTGTCGATGGGCACGCCCTCGCGCGCCCAGCCCGCCGCGGCGTCCTGTAGGCGCTGCAACTTCTCCGGGATGTCCTGGCCGTCGAGCATGCTCACCGCGAACTCGAGGCAGACCCGGGTGATGGTGGTGACGTCGCCGGAGATCGCGTCCGCGGGCAGGGTCCCGCAGGGGATGACGTTTTCGACGAAGTGCCCGACCATCTGGCGTGACAACGCGCGAACGTCCTTGAGCGGGGACGACATCGGCTTGCCGGCGAGCGTCAGGCTCTGCCGGGCCGAGTTGTCGATCGACATTGACGACTCCTTCCGCCCCCGAAATATAACTGTGCGGCGCATTCACACTAAACGTTCCATTCCGGGGATGGACCGATTCGCAAGGTTCTGTGTGCGGCTTGCAGACTGGTCGGTCGGTCCTTGTGCGTCGTCACAGCGCATCGGGGCTATTGAACTGGTCGTTTGATTTATTGAAACCTCTTCGGACGGTTTTTTACGCCAGCACCGCGATTTCGAGTTCGCGCAGGCGGGCCGGATCGGCGATCACCTCGTACCCCGCGACCCGGCCGTCGCGCACCGTAACCGCAAGGGCGAGTAGCAACGTGCCGCGCGGGGCGACGAGGATGCCGACCGCGCCGTTCACCAGCGCCAGCGCCGCCACCCGCGAACGACGTTGCAGCAGTACGGTTTCCTTCGCCACTGCCCCGGCGCCGCGCACCACGGCAGGCATGCCGGCGGGCAGCGCGGCCGGATCGGCGACGCGGACCACATCGGGGGCGAGCACCGCGAGGAGCGCGTCGAGGTCGCCACCGCGGGCGGCGGTCAGGAAAGCCTCGACCACATGACGTTGCTCAGCGAGTTCGGCTGCGGTGGCGGTGGTTTCGCCCTGAGCCCGCTGACGCGCGCGGCTGGCGAGTTTCTTCGTGGTCGCGGTGCTGCGCCCGACGATCGGCGCGATCTGATCGAACGGCACGGCGAACAGATCGTGCAGCACGAACGCCACCCGCTCGTCGGGACCCAGCGTGTCCAGCACCACGAGCAACGCCCGGCCGACCGAATCGATCAGCACCGCCTCGTGTTCCGGGTCGCTGTCGTAGGCGGCGTCGCCGAGTTCGGCGAGCAGGTCGACGGGTTCCTCGCGCCGTGCGGCCCGCGACCGCAGCATGTCCAGGCAGATCCGCGACACCACCGTGGTGAGCCAGCCCGCCAGGTTCGCCACCTCGTCGCTGTCCTGGCGGGCCAGCCGCAGCCAGGCTTCCTGCACGGCGTCGTCGGCCTCGCTGAGCGACCCGAGCATCCGATACGCGACGGCGCGCAGATGGCCGCGATGGGTCTCGAATCGCTGCGCCAGCACGTCCTGCGCCCGCATCGGTCACCTTTCCGTTCCGCCCTCCGTCAGATGGTTGACGGATCCCACCGCGCCCGGTTGTTCCGGTGCGGCGCCGCCGAGGCGCCACACCACGATCGCAGACCGGTCGCAGCACACATCAGGAGGGTGTATACCCATGTCCACCGCTTATGTCATCGTCACCATCGTCGCCGCGGCCGCCATGCTGATCGCGTCCGGCGTCGATGTCTTCCGTGCTCAATGGGTGCGCGACAACATGCGTACCTATGGCATCCCGGATTGGACGCTGATGCCGTTGGCCGTGATCAAGGCGGCGGGCGCCGTCGGCCTGCTCGTCGGCCTGGCCATTCCGCCGCTGGGGCTGGCCGCCGCGATCTGCCTGGTTCTCTACTTCATCGGCGCGATCATCACCATCCTCCGCGCCCGCGGGTACGGCGACCTCGGCTACCCCATGCCCTATCTGGCACTGGCCGCCGCGTCGCTGGTGCTGTTCGTGCTCGCCTGACCGGCGTCTAGGCCCTAGCCCTGCTGGATGAACTTCGCCGCCTGCTCGCCGATGAACACGGCGGGCGCGTGCGTGTGGCCGCGGATGAGCAGCGGCATGACGGAGGCATCGGCGACGCGAAGGCCTTGTACGCCACGCACTTCCAGGTGCGGGGTGACGACGCTGGCCGCGTCGGTGCCCATCCGGCAGGTGCCGACCGGGTGATAGAGGGTGTGCGAGTAGCCGTTCAGCGCGAGTTCGAGGGTGGCTTCGAGTTCGGCGGGGGCCTGCGGCGGGTAGATGATCGGGCCAAGTACGGCTTTCATGGCCGGCGTGGCGGCGATCTCGGCGCAGGTGCGCAGGCCGGACATGAGGGCGGCCCGGTCGGCGCCCGCGCTGTCGGACAGGTAGCGCGGGTCGATCACCGGCTTGGCGGCCGGATCCGGGGCGGCGAGGGTGATCCGGCCGCGGCTGTGCGGGCGCAGCAGCACGGTCGCCAGGATGACGCCGTGCTCGGTCGGGTCGACCAGGCCCTCGTAGTAGAACGGCGCAGGCGCGAAGATCAACTCCAGGTCGGGCAGGTCCAGTTCGGGGTTGCTGCGAATGAATCCGTAGGCCTCGCCGACATTGGAGGTGAGCATGCCGCGATGGCGCAGCAGGTAGTCGAGCAGTTGGCGCGGCTTCTCGGCGCCGAACAGCGAGTCGGCGGCGACGCCGTAGCCGACCCCGGCGACGAGGTGATCCTGGAGGTTGGCGCCGACCTCGGGCACGTGCCGCAGCGCGCGAATACCCTGGCGCGCCAGCTCGTCTCGATCACCGATGCCCGAGAGCATCAGCAACTGCGGGCTGTTGATCGCGCCACCGCACAGCACCACCTCGCGGCGGGCGGTGACCGTGTGCGGGCCGCCGCCCTGGTGGTATTCGACACCGACCGCGCGGGTTCCCTCGAACAGCACCCGAGTGGCGGGCGCCTCGGTGCGGACGGTCAGGTTCGGCCGCCGCATCGCGGGCCGCAGGTATCCGTCCGCGGTGCTCCACCGCCTGCCGCCGTGCTGGGTGACCATGGTCTCGCTGAAGCCTTCCGGCTCCGGCCGATTCGGCGGCTCGACCTCGAAACCCGCCTCCCGCACTGCGGTCAGATAGGCGGCGGTCAGCGCGCGGGGACTGCGTTGCCGGGAGATGTGCAACGGACCGTTGGCGCCCTCGTCCGGATACTGTGCGTCCTGGACGTTTTCGATCCGGCGGAACTGCTCGACGGCGGCCGCGAAGCCCCACTCCTCGCCCGCCAGCAAGCCCCACTCGTCGTAGTCGGCGCGGAAACCACGCACCCACATCATCGCGTTCATCGACGAGGAGCCGCCGAGCATCTTGCCGCGCGGCCAATAGATCTGCCGATTCTTCAGCTCGGGCTGCGGCTCGGTGAGGTAGTCCCAATCCAGCTCGGTGCGAAAGAGTTTCGCGAACCCGGCGGGAATATGGGCGAACTTGTTCTTGTCCGGTGGGCCTGCCTCCAGCAGCACCACCGACGTATTCGGATCGGCACTGAGCCGGTTCGCCAGCACGGCGCCCGCGGATCCGGCGCCGACGATCACGTAGTCCGCGGTAAGCCCACCTGGTTGCACTGTCCCACTCCGATCTGCGCTGCCTACGGCAAAGATACGAGGATGAGGTGTGCCGATGGTTCGCTTTCGGCACAACCGGACGTAAGTCAGGCGAGTATGGAGGTACAGCGACAGTGGACGCGGGAACAGTGATCGTCACCGGTGGTAGCCGCGGTATCGGCGCGGCGACGGCCCGGCTGCTCGCGGGTGCGGGCCACCGCGTCTGCCTGACCTATCGGGCGGACAGCGCAGCGGCGGAGTCGGTGGTCGCCGACATCGCCGCCGACGGCGGCAGCGCGCTCGCGGTACGTGCCGACATGAGCGACCCCGCCGACATCGCTGCGTTGTTCCGGACCGTCGATGCCGAGCTCGGCACGCTCGCCGGCTTGGTCAACAACGCGGCCACGCTCGAAACCCAGTGCCGGGTCGTCGAACTCGACGCCGAACGGCTGCACCGCGTGATGACGGTCAATGTCGTCGCCCCGATGCTGTGCGCGAAATACGCCGTCGAGCGCATGTCCACCGAGCACGGCGGTAGGGGAGGCGCGATCGTCAATGTGTCCTCGGCCGCTGCCCGGCTGGGTTCGGCGGGGGAGTACGTCGACTATGCCGCGAGCAAGGGCGCCCTGGACACCTTCACCCGTGGACTCTCCGTCGAAGTCGCGGCGGAGGGTATCCGAGTGAACGCGGTGCGCCCGGGCTTCATCCACACCGACATGCACGCCCAGGGCGGCGAACCGGGCCGCGTCGACCGCGTCGCGCCGAGCCTGCCGATGCGTCGCGGCGGTCGGCCGGAGGAGGTCGCCGAAGCCATTGTCTGGCTGTTGTCCGAACGGGCCTCGTATGTCACCGGCTCGTTCATCGATGTGGCCGGCGGGCGGTGAGGCTCCCGGTGCCCGCCGAGTCCTGGACGCCCGCTTCGGCACGCCACCTCGTGCTGGGTGCCGTTACTTCAGGATGAGCAACGCGGACTTCTCGATGCGATCGGCGATCTCGGAGTAGGACGCGTAGCCCATGCCCGCGCGCACCAGTGCGCCCGCGTAGAGCAGCTCCAATGATTCGACGACGTCCGGGTCCGCGTCCGGGCCGAGGGCCCGCATGATCCGCTTGCGGATCTCGGTCCCGATGCGACCGCGCAGATGCACCACGTCGGGGTCGCGGCCGAGCAGCGCGCTGGTGACCGCGCCGGAGAGCTCCTGCTCGTCGGCGACCAGCATCGCGATATCGCGCAGCTCGGCGACCACCCGGACGGTCGGGTCCGGGTCCTGGCTGGCCGGCGACGGCGCGGAAACCAAACGCCGCCAGAAGATCTCGGCGACCAGGTGTTCCTTCGAGGAAAAGTAGGTGTAGGCGGTGGCCGTGCCGACCCCTGCCGCCGCGGCGACCAACCGGATCGTCATCCCGGCGAACCCTTCGCGGGCAAGCACTTCCACCGCCGACCTGGTGAGCTTGTCGACGGTGTCGGCCTGCTTGCCGGAGAGCCTGCGGCGGGTCGCCTCGACGAGGACGGGATCGGATTCGGACATGTGTCTGGATACTACTACGGGCAGGTCAGTTCTTCGCCGCGGCGATGCCGGCCCTGCGGCCGTAGAAGCTGCCGTCACCCAGCGAAGCCCCGCTCACGTACCCGCCCGCGCACAGCCCGGAGGTGCAGCGCCCAGCGGCGAACAGGCCGGGAATCGGCTCGCCGGAGACGTGCAGCACCCGGGAATCCAGATCGGTGCGCAGCCCGCCCAGGGTGAAACCCGCCGTGTATCCCCGCATGTCGAACGCGGCCAGCGAACCTTGCAGCGGTCGAACCCATTCCGGCTTCTTACCCAGCAACGGATCCTTGCCGTCGGCGGCGTGCAGGTTGTAGCAGTCGACCGTGGCTTGTAGCGCCAGCGTCGGCAGGCCCATGTCGGACTCCAGCTCCGCGACCGTCTCGGCGGCCCAGGTCGGTGGCTGCCGGAAGAACGGGGTGGCGGTCTCGGTGGCCAGCCCGGCCTCGTAGGACGCCTCGTCGATCACCAGGAAGGCCTGGTTCTCCTGCTGGATCAGCGCGGCCTGGCCGATCCGGCCCGGGTAGGTGTCCTCGGCGATGAACCGCTGGCCGCGCCCGTTCACCAGAATGCCGCGGGCCATCAGCTGCGGGTCGCCGAAGAAGGCGACCTCGGTCGCGTCCATGTGCGCCAGCTCCGCCCCGAGGGCCTGCGCGAGCCGGATGCCGATGCCGTCGTGCTCCTCGATCGCGGCGGCGGGCCTGCCGATCAGGCGTGGCGCATACCCCTCGATCATCTGCTGGTGGTACGCGAAACTGCCGGTGGCCAAGACGATTCCGCGGTCGGCGCGGATGGCGAGTTCTTTGCCGTAGCGTTTGGCCAGCACACCGACCACGCGATCGTCGTCGTCCACCACCAGCCGGCCGATCCGCAGGTCGTATTCGACTGCGACACCGAGTGATTCGGCGGTCTCGGCCAGCGGCTTCATCAGCATGTAGCCGCCGCTCCTACGGCCGATCTTCTTGTCGGCGAACTGCGGAACGTGTCCGCGCGGCGCGGGTTTCGCGATCGCGTTGAACGGGGCGGCGTTCTCGCCGCCGGAGTACATCAGGCCCTCGTCGTGCGGCGGCTCCCATCCGGGTTCACCCCAGAAGGCCTCCCGGAACGGCACACCGCACGAGACGAGCCAGTTGTAGTGCTCGACGCTGCCGCGCGAGTAGTCGGCGATCTTGGCTTTGTCCACGCCGGGTCCGAGCGCCGCGAGCAGGAAGGTCTCCATGTTCTCCGGCGTGTCCTCGAAGCCGAGGGCCTGTTGTAGCGGGGTGCCGCCGCCGAGGTAGATGAAGCCACCCGCCATCGCGGCCGCGCCACCCCAGCCGCCGGTGCGTTCCAGGATCAGCACCTCGGCGCCCGCGCGGGCAGCCTCGATCGCGGCGCAGACCCCGGCGATGCCGTAACCGGCCACGACTACATCGGCGTGCAGGTCCCATTCGGTGATGCTGCTCGCGCGTCGTGGCCGAAGGGTGTTGGCATCAGACATGTTTCGGTCCTTCACTCGGTGCGGTCGGCTTCTTGCTTCCTGGCGGCCTTTTTCTGTTGCGCCACTATGGTGCCCACCAGCAGGTCCAGTTTGGTGCCGTTCGGCCAACCGACGTAGTGGCAGAGGAAGACCGCGATCTCGTGCAGCTGCTCCTCGGTGAGCTCCTCGTTGCGCAGCGCGGCGCCGATCTGGATGCCTGCGGTGTCGATGGCGCCCTGCGCGGTGAGCGCGCCCAGCAGCAGCAACCGCCGGTCCCGGATGGACAGCGCGGCCCGCGACCAGATGTCGGCGAAGAGATGGTCGGCGGTGACCGCGAAGTGGCTGCCGGGGTAGTCCTGGAACTCGGTGCCGTACACCTCGGCCATCTTGGCCAGGCCGCGTT
This sequence comes from Nocardia sp. CS682, assembly GCF_004634405.1. Taxonomy (NCBI): domain Bacteria; kingdom Bacillati; phylum Actinomycetota; class Actinomycetes; order Mycobacteriales; family Nocardiaceae; genus Nocardia; species Nocardia sp. CS682. The sequence continues at coordinate 53,525 of NZ_CP029710.1, forward strand.
GGCGCACGGACTCGGCGGAACCGTTGTCGCTCATGAGGATTGCCTTTCGGATGTGCCAACGCCGAGCCCGGGACCGAGCCGTTCGAGCGCGAGTTCGGACAGGGGGAGTGGGATGCCGAGCCGGGCACCGAGTTCGAGCGCGAGACCGAGGTCCTTCTCGCCGAGATCGCGCACGTGCCGCAGGATCGGCAGCCAGAAGTCGCCCTCTTCGATCGGTGCGGTGCGGTCGCGCAGCATGATGGCGCCCGGCCCGCCGGTGACGGCATCGGAGTGCCGCACCACCTTGCCGAGCACGGTGATGTCGAGTCCGGCGGCCTCCGCCAGCCGCTGTGCCTCGGTGGCGGCAGTGAATGCGATGAAATGGAGTAGGTTGCGGGCCAGCTTCATTCGCGTGCCCGCACCGACCGGGCCTGCGTGCACGATCAGATCGGCGAAGCATTCGAAGGGTGCGCGGACTCGTTCGTAGGCCGCGTCGCTGCCGCCGACCATCACCGCGAGGGTGCCCTTGTTCGCGCCCGGTGCGCCGCCGCTGACCGGCGCGTCGACGAATTCCACCTCGTGCGTGGCGCATTCGGCCGCGAGCTGCTCGGCGGTGCGGTCGCTGATCGTCGAGTGCACCGCCACCACGGTGCCGGGAGCAGCGCTGCGCAGTAATCCCTCGGGGCCGGTGATTACGTCGCGCACTTGTGCGTCGTCCACCACGGCGACCGAGATGACCGAGGCCCGCGCGGCGAGCTCGGCTGGTGCGGCGGCGGCTCCGGCACCGGCCTCGGTGTACGGCAGCACCGCGTCGGCGCGCACATCGCAGACGGTCAGCCCGCCCGGCCACTTCAGCAGCCGCTTGGCCATCGGCGCACCCATGGCGCCGAGCCCGATGAAGCCGAGCTGGGTGTCGGTCATGAACGAAAGACCTGTCCGCCGTCGACATTGAAGATCTGACCGGTGACCCAGCCTGCTTCGTCGGACAGCAAATACAGGCACGCGCCGACCAGGTCGGCCGGTGTGCCCATTCGCTTGAGCGGCAACCGGTTCACCATGTCCGCCACGATGGCCGCCGGCGTCACCGTCTTCGTCGCGTCGGTGTCGATGGGACCCGGTGCGATGGCGTTGATCCGGATGTTCGAGCCGCCGAGCTCGAAGGCGAGCTGCTGGGTCAGGCCGTTGACGCCGACCTTGGCCAGGCCGTAGAAGCTGGAGTACGTCCATGCGGCGGTGGAGGATTGGTTGACGATCGACCCGCCGGTCTTGCGCATGTGCGGCCAGACGGCGCGGGTCATGTTCAGCGCGCCGTCCATGTTCACGCTCATGAACTTCTTGTAGTAGTCCCACGGCACGGTGAGCAGCAGGTTGAGCTTCATCTCGCCGTAGATGGCGGCGTTGTTGACGAGGTGGTCGATGCCGCCGTACTCGGCGACCGTCAGTTCGGCCAGGGCGGTAGCGGATTCGGGATCGGCCACGTCGACCATGCCGAACAGCGCGGTGCCGCCGTCGGCGGTGATCTTCTCCACCGTCGCCTGACCGCCCTCGGCATTCTTGTCGGCGACAACGACTTTCGCGCCTTCGGCGGCCAGCGCGGCGGCGTAGACGGCGCCGATGCCCTGCGCGGCACCGGTGACGATGACGGATCTTCCCGTGAAACGGGCCATGGCGGTGTGCTCCTCTTATCCAGCGGTCGCGATCAGCTTGGTTTCCAGGTACTCCTCGAACCCGGCGATGCCCATCTCCCGGCCGATGCCGGACTGCTTGTAGCCGCCGAACGGTGCGTCGGCGGAGTACCAGACGCCGCCGTTCACGCTCAACGTCCCGGTCCGTACGCCGTTGGTGACGTGGCGAATCCGTTCCGGGTCGGTGCCCCACACCGAGCCGGACAGCCCGTAGGGGGAGTCGTTGGCCAGCCGGATGGCGTCGTCGTCGCCGTCGTAGGGGATGACGACCAGCACCGGGCCGAAGATCTCCTCCTGCGCGACGGTCGCGCTGTTCGGCACGTCCGCGATCAGGGTCGGTTCGATGAAGAAGCCGCGTTCGCGATTCGCCGGCCGGCCGCCGCCGACCACGATGCGGCCGCCCTCGGACCGTGCGATGTCGAGGTAGCGCTGCACCCGGTCGCGCTGGCGCGCCGAGATGAGTGGTCCGCACACCGTCCGCGAATCTGCCGGATCACCAGGTGTGATACCCGAGAGCGTCCCGGCGGCGGCCTGTACCGCCTCGTCGTAGGACGCCCGCGGGACGAGTAGCCGAGTGGTGATCGCGCAGCCCTGACCCGCGTGCACGCACACCGAAAACGCCGCCACCGCACAGGCTCCGGCGATATTCGCGTCGTCGAGCACGATGAACGCCGACTTGCCGCCCAGTTCCAGGAACGCCTTCTTGAGTGTCGTTGCGGCGCCGCGCATCACGGCGCGCCCGGTCTGCGTCGAACCGGTGAAGCTGATCAGATCGACCCGGGGATCCTCGGTGAGGCGCGCGCCGAGCCCGTGGTCGGCGCCGGTCACGATATTCACCACGCCGGCCGGAATGTCGGTCTCCTCGGCCAGGATCGCGCCGACCGCCGCCGCGCACCACGGTGTGTCCGGCGCGGGCTTGAGCACCACGGTGTTCCCGGCGGCGAGGGCGGGACCGAGCTTTGCGAAGGTGATCTGGTGCGGGAAGTTCCACGGGGTGATCGCGCCGACCACCCCGACGGGCTCGCGGCGCAGCACCCGGCGGGTCTTGATGCCCATCGGCGCCGCGGTGCCGAGATCGGTTTCCCAGCTGTAGGTTTCGGCCAGCGAGGCCGAGTAGGCGAGGTCGGCGATCGGGCCCTCCAGCTGCGGGCCGCGGGTGAACATGGCCGGCGCGCCCGCCTCGGCGATGGTGAGTTCGCGTAGTTCTTCGACGTGCGATTGCAAGGCGGTGCGCAGCTGTTCGAGGCAGTGCGCTCGGAAGGCCGGGTCGCGTGACCAGTCGGTCTCGTCGAACGCGGTGCGGGCGGCGGCCACCGCCGCGTCGAGGTCAGTGACGTCGGCGTTCGCGGCGTGCCCGAGCACCTCCTCGGTCGCCGGGTCGAGGGTGGCGAAGACTCCGCCGCCGCCCTCGACCAGCTTGCCGCCGATCAGCAGGCGCGCACCGTCGGCGGGCAGCAGGCTACTCATGCGTTGCTCCGATGCTGTCTGGACACATGTACGGAATGTAGTCTCAAGCGGCGATTTCTGGCAAGAACACGTTCTAACTCTGCCATTCTGGTTCATCCGTCGCGCGGTCGTCGTGGAATCTCTGCGGTTCCCGGGCGGGTCGGCCGAATTGTGCGCAATGGTGTTGGTAAACCAGCGGAACCGTTGTCGGAGGTGTGGGCCGGTGGTACTGTCCAGACACATGTCCAGTTATCTGCCTCCGCTATCCGGACGGCCCGATATCGCTCGGGAGAACTTGTTCTCGAAGCCGGGGTGGTTGACGTGACGGCCGCGTTGGAACCCTTGACGTTCGATCCCTACGACTACCGGTTCCACGAGGACCCGTACCCGACGTATCAGCGGCTGCGCACCGAGGCGCCGCTCTACCACAACGCCGAGCTGGACTTCTGGGCGTTGTCCCGGCATGCCGACGTGACGGCAGGCTTCCGCGACAGCGTCCGGTTGTCCAGTGCCAACGGGGTTTCCCTCGATCCGGCCGCCTGGGGCCCGCACGCGCATCGGGTGATGTCGTTCCTGGCCATGGACGACCCGCGGCACCTGCGCATGCGGCGGCTGGTCTACAAGGGGTTCACGCCCAAGCGGGTGGCCGAAATGCAGGGCCGGATCAAGGAATTGACGCTGTCCTACCTCGAACCCGCGGTCGCCACCGGCGCTTTCGACTGGATCGACGAGGTGGCGGGCAAGCTGCCGATGGACGTCATCTCCGAGCTGATGGGCGTGCCCGCGAGTGACCGCGTCGAAATCCGCAGGCTCGCCGACCTCGTCGTGCACCGCGAAGACGGCGTGCTGGACATCCCGCAGGCGGCCGTGGAGTCGTCGATCAAACTGCTCACCTACTACACCGAGATGGTGGCCGAGCGCAGGCGCACGCCGACCGACGATCTCACCTCGGCGCTGCTGGATGCCGAAATCGGCGGCGACACACTGTCCGACGAGGAGATCATCGGGTTCCTGTTCCTGATGGTGGTGGCGGGCAACGAGACCACGACGAAGCTGCTGGGCAACGCGCTGTACTGGGGCGCGCGCAACCCGGGGGAGTACGCGAAGGTCGCGGCGGAACCCGCGCACGTCACGGACTGGGTGGAGGAGACGCTGCGCTACGACACCTCCAGCCAGGTGATCGCGCGCTCGGCCACCGTCGATTTGGACTACTACGGCGACACCATCCCAGCGGGCGCCAAGGTGCTGCTGCTGATCGGCTCGGCCAACCGCGATCCCGCCGTCTTCGACGACGGCGACACCTACCGCATCGACCGGGCCGACAAGGCGGGCCTGGCGAGTTTCGGTGCGGGCGTGCACTACTGCCTCGGCGCGCACCTGGCCCGGCTGGAGGCGGCGGTCGCGCTGCGGGAGTTCGCGGCCCGGGTGCGGTCCTATGACGTCGCCGAGGCGGGCATCGTGCGGGTGCACTCCTCGAATGTGCGCGGCTTCGCGCACCTTCCCATCGTGGTGGAGGCGAGATAGTGGCGCGTTTCGAACCTCATCCCGCGCGCAGGCCGGTGCTGGTGGCCGGTGCGTCCTCCGGCATCGGTGCCGCCACCGCGGTCGCGCTGGCCGACCTCGGCTATCCCGTCGCGCTGGGCGCGCGCCGGGTCGAGCAGTGCGAGGACCTGGCGGACAAGATTCGCGCCGACGGCGGCGAGGCCTTCGCGCACCGGCTGGACGTCACCGATGCGGCGTCGATCGATGAATTCGTGGCGGCCGCCGAAAACGCGCTGGGCCCCATCGAGATTCTGGTGTCCAGCGCCGGGGACATCGAGTTCTCGCCGGTGCACGAGATGGACCCGGAGCGGTTCCTGCATCAAGTCCAGGTGCACCTGGGGGGCGCGCATCGGCTGGTGCACCGGGTGTTGCCCGGCATGCTCGAGCGCCGCCGCGGCGACGTCGTGTTGATCGGCTCGGACTGCGCACCGGAGCCCCGGCCGCGCACCGGCGCCTACAGCGCGGCCAAAGCGGGGCTGGAGGCGATGGCCGTGCAGATGCGAATGGAGCTGGAGGGCACCGGTATTCGGGCTTCGGTGGTGCGTCCAGGGCCGACGCTCACCGGCATGGGCATGGACTCCACCCCCGAAGTCGTCGGGCCGCTGCTGAATGCGTGGAAGGACTGGGGTTTCGCGCGGCATCCGATCATGCTGCGCCCGCGCGACCTGGCCGCCGCGGTGGTCGCCGTCGTGTCCACGCCGCGCGGTGCCCACCTCGTGCTGGTCGAGGTCCAGCCGGAGGCGCCGTTGCGGGAGCTGTCGAACGAACAAGGCGGGAGCCAACAGTGAGAGTCATCGCCGATCTGGACCTGTGTCAGGGCCACGCCGTATGTCAGGACGAGGCACCGGACGCGTTCCGGGTGCCCAAGCGCGGCAAGGTCGAAATCCTGGTGGACACACCGGATCCGGCCGCCCGCGCCGACATTGAGCGAGCGGTCAAGTATTGCCCGACCCAGGCCCTGTCGATCGTTTCCACGGAAGGTGCACGGTAATGGCGAGTTTCGCACGCGACGAACTGGACGAGATGGTCCGGCGGTGGCAGCTGGAGAACCAGCGCTGCGAGGAGAAGGGCGACTGGAAACCGCTGGCCGAGATGTACACCGAGGACGCCACCTACGGCTGGAACTACGGCCCCACCCAAGAATTCATGGCGGTCGGCCGCGCGGAGATCCGCGACCTCGCCCTGGGGCAGGAGATGCAGGGGCTCGACGGCTGGACCTACCCGTACCAGGAGTTCGTCATCGACGACCGCAGCGGCACCGTCATCGGCTTCTGGAAACAGATCTCCGAGGTGAAACGGCCCGACGGGCGCCACTATTCACCCGAGGGCATCGGCGGCAGCTGGTTCCGCTACGGCGGCGACTTCCAATGGTCGTGGCAGCGCGACTTTTTCGACTTCGGCAATGTCTCGCACATGTTCATGGAAATGATCACCGGCAAGGTGCTGCCCGCGGGCATGCAGCAGCGCATCGAACGGTCGATGGCCGGCCCGCTGCCCGGGTGGTATCCCATCGGTCAGGCCCCGGCCTCGTTGTGGTGACACCGATGTCGAGTAACTTCGAGCAGCTGTCGCGGGCACGGCTCGCGACGCTGCTGCCGGAACTGCTGCTGTCCGGGCACCTGATCGACCGGTCCGGCATGGCGCACACCATCGCGGCCTTCGGCCGGTCCGAGATGACCGCCGTCGCGATCGAGGAGTGGCAGCTCGCCAGCCCGGTCTACACGCGGCGCATGCAGCGCGCGTTCGGCTTTACCGGTGACGATGTGGTGACCATCTTCAAGGGCTTACAGCTCGACATCGGCGCACCGCCGCAATTCATGGATTTCCGGTTCCGCGTCGATGACCGCGACCACGGCGAGTTCTGGCTCGACCACTGCGGTGCGCTGCTGGATGTGGAGCCGATGGGGGACGACTTCGTGGTCGGCATGTGCCATGACATCGAGGATCCGACGTTCGACGCCACCGCGCTGGCGACCAACCCGCACGCGCAGGTCCGGCCGATCCATCGGCCGCCGCGCCGCCCGGCCGACCGGAAACCCATGTGTGCGTGGACGGTCACCATCGACGCCGCGCACGTCCCGCCGCCGGTACCGCCCAACGCAGACCTGGTGGCGGACTCCGCCGCCGCGCGACTGGAGCTGGCCGACATCGATCCCGACGACGAGGGGCAGGCCGACTACGCGGGCCCGCTGTTGAGCGATCTGCGCTTCGCGGACTTCTCGAAATCGGCGCTGATCCGCATGGCGGACGAGGTGTGCCTGCAACATCATCTGCTCGCCCTGGGTTTCCTGATCGCGGTGCGGGGCCGGCTCGAGCCGGACGCGGCGATCGAGATCGGCCGCAAGCAGTTCGCGGGCATCGCCGGGCTCACCGCCGAAAGATTGCGCAAGGGCCTGCATCTCGGCGACGACATGGCCGCGCTGGCCACTGTCCTGCGCTTGCATCCGGCGTGGAACCCATTGTCCTATACGGGTGTTCGCGTGCTGGCGACCGAGGACATTGTCCAGCTGACGATTCCGCGGGACAGTGGCGCCGTAGCGGACGGCGTCTGGCCCGCGTTGATCGATGCCGAGCATCTCGCGCCGATCGACGCGATGGCCCGCGGCGTGAACCCCCGATTCGCCGCGCGCACCACCGATTCCGGCGCGCGTGCGCTGACCATCGAGATCACCCGCACGGACAAGTCGTTCCGCGAGTCGTCGGATGTCGCGCTGACCCGATTCAGTGGCGGCGCAGCCTTTGCCTTCACCGATCGTGGTATCCCCTTGCCGCTGACGGTGGTGTGAGAAGTATCGAGAAAGTGAATCGCCGTGGCCCGTAACTTCGCCGACCTGTTCGAACATTCCGTCGACGCGATGCCCGATCGGGTGGCACTGCGCGAAGGTGACCGCAGACTGACCTTCGCCGAACTCGACGCGCGCGCCAATCGGCTTGCCGCGCATCTGTCTTCGGCCGGTCTCCGCGCGTGCACCCATATCGGGTTCCAGATGCACAACAGCATCGAGACGATGGAGACGCTGCTCGCCTGCTTCAAGATCCGAGCCGTCCCCATCAATATCAACTATCGCTACGGCGTCGAGGAACTGCGGTATGTCTACGACAACGCGGACCTCGAGGCGCTGGTCTATCACGCCTGCTACGCCGAGGCGGTGCACGCCGCCGCGGCCGGGGTGCCTTCGCTGCGACACCGGATCGTGGTGCCGGACGGCACCGTGGCACCGGTCGACGCCGTGCACTACGAAGACGCTCTCGCCGCGGGTCCGGCCGAGCGAGCCTTCCCGGAGCGCAGCGCCGACGACCTGTTCATGATGTACACCGGCGGCACCACGGGGCTGCCGAAGGGCGTGATGTGGCGCCAGGAAGACATGTGGCGAGTGCTCGGCGGCGGCATCGACTTCTACACCGGCGTTCCGGTGGCCGACGAGTACGAGCAGTCCCGCGTCGGCGCGCAAGGTCAGCAGAGCACCTGGTTCGTGCTGCCGCCGCTGATCCACGCGGCCGCCATGATGCCGACCTTCACCGCGCTGTGGTCGGGTAACGCGGTGTTGTTCGAACCACGGTTCGACGCGAATCGAGTGTGGCAGGCGGTCGCTCGGCACCGCCCGCAGGTCATGGTCATCACCGGCGACGCCATGGCGCGGCCACTGATCGACGCCTACCGGGCCGCGCCCGTCGACGCCGCAGGCTTGATCGCCATCGGCTCGGGTGCCGCGCTGCTGTCGCAGCCGGTGAAGAACGCACTGCTGGAACTGTTTCCGTCGCTGGTCGTCACCGACTCGATCGGTTCGTCCGAAACCGGCTTCGGCGGAATAGGGTTCGCGCAGAAGGACGACAACCCGGGTCGCGGGCCGCGCGTGCAGACGGGGCGCGGTTCGCTGGTGGTGGACGACGACGGACGTCCGGTGCAGCCCGGCGAGGAAGGGTGGCTGGCGAAGACCGGGTCGGTGCCGCTCGGCTACTACAAAGATCCGGTGAAGACCGGCAAGCTGTTCAAGACCGTCGACGGTGCGCGCATCGTGGTCACCGACGATCGTGCGCGGATCGAGGTGGACGGGTCGGTCACGTTGCTCGGGCGCGGCAACATGGTGATCAATACCGGCGGCGAGAAGGTGTTCGTCGAAGAGGTCGAGGCGGTGGTGAAGGCGCACGACGGGATCTACGACGCGGTGGTGGTCGGTGTCCCGCACGAGCGATGGGGGTGGCAGGTCGCCGCCGTGGTCTCCGTCGCAGAGCCGGTCGACTTCGCGGCGCTGACCGAGCATGTGCGTCGGCACCTCGCCGGATACAAGGTGCCCAAGAAGATCTGGGTGACCGAGAGCGTGGTCCGAGCCCCCAGCGGCAAACCGGACTACCGGTGGGCCAAGGACGTTACGACCCAGCGCGCCCCGGATTACCACACGGACTGAGCCATGAGCCTGCGCGAACGTCCACCCCACGCAATAGGAACATGTTCTAATTCGGTGGCAAGGTCCGGCCCGATACCTGCGGCGATGCCGCATGTCATGGAGAAGTCCCGATGAGTACTGAGACGAAGAAGAGTCCCGCCGCGGCGCTGCCCGCACGGATCACCGGTGCGCTGGTCGGCCGGTTGACCGAGCTGGTCGTTGCCGACGGTACCGCCGCACCGTACTCGATGACGGAGGTCTATACCGGCGCTTCGGTCGGTGAGCTCCCGCAGTCCACCCCCGCGGACGTGCGCGCGGCCGCCGCGACGGCCCGTGCGGCACAACAGGAATGGGCCGCGCTGCCGCTGCGCAGCAGGCTGCGGGTCTTCGAGCAGATGCACGAACTGATCCTCGGCGAGGTCGAGACCATCGCCGATCTCATCCAGATCGGCTGCGGCAAGACCCGGCGGATGGCCGTCGAGGAGTCGTGCGACGTGCCGATGGTGATCAGCCACTACCTGAAAACCGCGCGCCGCGTGCTGCGTTCGAAGCGCCGCGGTGGCCCGATGCCGATTGTGACCACCTCGACCGAGGAGCACCGGCCCAAGGGGCTGGTGGCGGTCATCGCGCCGTGGAACTTCCCGTTCGCGATCGCGCTGTCCGACGCGATGCCCGCGCTGATGGCGGGTAACGGCGTAATCCTCAAGCCGGACAACAAGACCGCGCTGTGTGTCCTCTACGGCGTCGAGCTGCTGCACCGGGCCGGTCTGCCGCGCGGACTCGTGCAGGTCGTCTGCGGTGAAGGCCCGGACATCGGGCCCACCCTGATCGACAGCGTCGACTTCGTCATGTTCACCGGCTCGACCGCCACCGGCCGGGTGGTCGGCGAACAGGCCGGGCGCAACCTGATCGGGTGCAGCCTGGAACTAGGCGGCAAGAACCCGATGCTGGTGCTGGACGACGCGAACCTCGACGAGGTGGTGCCGGGTGCGGCGTTCTCGGTGTTCGCCAACTCCGGCCAGGCGTGCATGCACATCGAGCGGATCTACGTGCACCGCAGTCGCTACGACGAGTTCGTGCGCCGATTGGTCGCTGCCGCCGACGAACTCAACAGCAAGATCGGTGCCGCGTACGACTACACACCGGAATTCGGTTCGCTGGTCTCGGTGCAGCACCGGGATCGGGTCGCCGCGCACGTCGAGGACGCCCGTGCCAAGGGCGCCACCGTGCTGACCGGCGGTAAAGCGCGTCCGGACATCGGTCCCGCGTTCTACGAGGCGACGGTGCTCACCGGCGTAACCCCGGAGATGACGCACGCGACGCTGGAGACTTTCGGCCCGGTGGTGAGCGTGTATCCGTTCGATGACGAACGGGAAGCTATCCGGCTCGCCAACGACACCGACTACGGCTTGAACGCGAGTGTGTGGAGCCGAGACCTGGCCCGCGCCAATCGCATCGCCGCCCAGCTCCAGGCGGGCAACATCAATATCAACGACGGCTTCGTGGCGACCTACGCCGCCAAGGGCACGCCGTCGGGCGGGGTGAAGCAGTCCGGCGTCGGCACCCGGCACGGCGACCAGGGGTTGCTCAAGTACACCGACACGGTCAACGTCGGCGTGCTCAAGCGCCAGGTGCTGTCCGCCCGCTCGGGCCAGCCGTATGAGAAGCAACTGAAGATGACGCTGATGTCCTTGCGGCTGATGCGCCGAACCAGGCTGCGCTGAACCCGATTCGGCGCGGATCGCAGTACCACCTGAGGAGGTAGCCGTGGCGACACCGTCGTTGCCGGCCGGATTCGACTTCACCGATCCAGCCCTGTGGGAGACGCGAAGGCCCATCGAGGAGTTCGCCCTGCTGCGCCGGACCGCGCCGGTCTGGTGGAATCGGCAACCCGACGACCACTCCGGTGGTTTCCGGGACGGCGGCTACTGGGTGGTGAGCAAACTCGACGACGTCAAGGAGGTCTCGCGGAACTCGGAGCTGTTCTCCTCCGAACGGAAGGGCTCGATCATCCGGTTGTCCGACGACATCACACCGGAACAGCGGGCCGCGTCGAACGTGCTACTGGTGAACATGGATCCGCCGAAGCACTCCAAGTTCCGCAAGATCATCACCAAGGGTTTCACCCCGCGCGCGGTGGAGGGATTACGCGCGGCATTGACCGAACGCGCGCATGCCATTGTGCACGAGGCGAAAAAAACGGGCGGCGGCAATTTTGTCGAACAGGTCGCCTGCGAGCTGCCGTTGCAGGCGATCGCCGAGCTGATCGGCGTGCCGCAGGCGGACCGGCGCAAGCTGTTCGACTGGTCGAATCAGATGCTCAGCTACGACGATCCGGATTACGGTGATCCCGCGCTCGCCTCCGCCGAAATTCTCGGTTACGCCTGGAATCTGGCCGAGGAGCGGCGCGGTAGCCCGGCCGGGGATATCGTGTCCGAACTCGTGCATGCCGACGTGGACGGTGAGTCGCTCGGCTCCGACGAATTCGGCTTCTTCGTCATTCTGCTTTCGGTGGCGGGCAACGAAACAACACGCAATGCCATCACGCACGGCATGAAAGCGTTCGTGGACCATCCGGAGCAGTGGGAGCTCTACAAACAACAGCGCCCGCGCACCGCGCCCGACGAGATCGTCCGGTGGGCCACGCCGGTCACCGCGTTCCAGCGCACCGCTACCGCGGACACCGAGATCGGTGGCACCAGGATCCGGGAAGGCGACCGGGTCGGACTGTTCTACGGCTCCGCCAACTTCGACGAGGACGCGTTCGCCGATCCGTTCACCTTCGACGTGCTGCGCGACCCGAATCCGCATGTCGGTTTCGGCGGCACCGGCGCGCATTACTGCGTCGGCGCGAACCTGGCCAGGCTCGAGATCGACCTGATGTTCAACGCCATCGCCGAGGCCATGCCCAAGATCACCGAGGCGGCAGATCCGGTACGGTTGCGGTCGGGGTGGATCAACGGAATCAAGAATTGGCAGGTCCGATACGAATGAGTCTTCGAGACGTACCGCTGCAGACGCTGAGCGGGGAATCCACGACGCTGTCCGAGCTGGTCGGCGACAAGGTGGTGCTGCTGGTGAACGTGGCCTCCAAGTGTGGGCTGACGCCGCAGTACTCCGGTTTGGTCGAATTGCAGAAGTCTTACGGCCCGCGCGGCTTCAGTGTGGTCGGGGTGCCCTGCAACCAGTTCATGGGCCAGGAGCCCGGCTCGGCCGAGGAGATCCAGCAATTCTGCTCGACCACCTACGGCGTCGATTTCCCGCTGCTGGACAAGGCCGACGTCAACGGCGAGAACCAGCACCCGCTGTACCGGACGCTGGTCGAAACTCCCGACGCCGACGGCGCGGCCGGTGACGTGCAGTGGAATTTCGAGAAGTTCCTGATCGACCGCGACGGCAAGGTGGCGGGGCGGTTCCGGCCCACCGTCGGCCCCGACGCGTCGGCGCTCGTCGCATCGATCGAATCTTTGCTCTGACTGCACGTTTCGAGGCCCGTCCAAGGGGACGGGCCTCGAATCATGTTCGGGGGGTTCAGCGTTGCCGCCTGCGGTAGCGCACTGTGCAGGGCTGCATCAGCTGCACCACCATCTTGCTGTGGTCGTTGCGGTAGCTCTCCGACGGCTGCGCCATCTCGAACTCCCAGTCCCGCAGCAGGATCGAGAAGATCGCCTTCAGCTGCATCAGGGCGAACGGTGCCCCGACGCAGCGGTGTCGTCCGGCGCCGAACGGGATCCAGGTCCATCGGTTGACGATGTCCTCTTGCCTCGGGTCGGCGTAGCGGCCGGGGTCGAACAGCTCCGGATCCGGGAAGTCCTCGGCGATCCGGTTGGAGATCGCGGGGGTGGCGGCGACCAGGTCGCCCGGGGCGATGTGGTGCCCGCACACGTCGAAATCGCCGCGGGCCACGCGCATCAGCACGATCAGCGGCGGGTGCAGGCGCAGGGTCTCCTTGAGCACCGCCTCCAGGTTCGGGATCTGGCGTAGCGCGCCGAAACTGATGTCGGAGCCGTCGGCGTACAGGTCGTCTAGTTCGTCGACCACCCGGCGCAATTGATCGGAGTGGCGGAGCAGTTCGATCACCGTCCACGCCGCGGTGCCCGAGGTGGTGTGGTGCCCGGCGAACATCATCGAGATGAACATGCCGGTGATCTCGCTGGCGCTGAATCGCGGGGTGCCGTGCTCGTCTTCGATCGAGACCAGCACGTCGAGCATGTCCCGATCGTCCTTGCCTGCCGGGGGATTCGCGGCGCGGGTGTCCATGATGCCCTGGACCAGTTCGACGAGTTCGGCCCGGGCGGCGTCGCGGCGACGGAAGCTCTCGATGGGGGCGTAGGGGTCCACGTATGCCAGGGCGTCGGTGCCGCGCTCCAGATCGTGGTAGAGCCGGGCGAATCGTTCGTCCAGCTCGTCGCGGAACTTGACGCCGATCAGGCAGGCGGAGGAGGTGTAGATGGTCAGTTCGGCGAAGAAGTCGAGCAGGTCGATCTCGCCGGCATCGCCCCAGTGCGCGAGCATCCGGTCCACCTCGCGGGCGATCGTCGCGGCATGGCCGCGCATCTGCTCGGCGCGCAAAGCCTGGTTGTGCAGCATCTCCTTACGGCGTTCGGGCGGTGCGTCGAAGACGACGCCCTCGCCGAAGATCGGCTTCATGAACGGATACGCGGCCGCCTGATCGAGATCCTCGTCGCCGGAACGGAAGAAGAACTCGTTGGCCTCCGCACCCGACAGTAGGATCACCTGTCGTCCCGCGAGGTCGAAGGATCCGACATCGCCGCATTCCGCGCGCACTCTGCGCATCAAGCCGATCGGGTCGGTCCGGAATTCCGGCAGGTGACCGAGTTCCTGCTGCGCACCCGAAACGCGTTGCGGCGTAACCAGAGTCATCGGAAACCCTCCCGGGGATCGTGGTCCGAACCTACCATGGACACGTGTCTGGACATTACTACGACACAGGTGACCGGGCAAGATGGTCGCTGTGGTCGGCCATCCGGTTGAAGCTGGCCGGTGCCGCCATGGTCGTCGTGCTGGTCGCCATAGTCGGTGTGGCACTTTCGATGTTCACCGGCCGGTATGTCGCGACGGCCACCGTGACCGTGGACGCGCCGCGCAGCGGACTGGTACTCGATCCCGCGGCGAAGGTGAAACTGCGCGGGGTGGAGATCGGCCGGGTGGAGTCGGTGGGACGGGTGGCCGACCGGGTGCAGTTGCGGCTCGCGCTCGATCCCGAATCCCTGCCACTGGTTCCGGCGAATGTACGCGTGGACATCCGCTCCACCACGATCTTCGGCGGGAAGTACGTGAACTTCGTTGTCCCGACTCATCCTTCGGCCGACCGGCTGCGCGCCGGCGCCACCGTGCACGCGGACGCGGTGACCGTCGAATTCAACACGCTGTTCGAACAGCTCACGCGGATCCTGGCGCAGATCGCGCCGGAGCGGCTCAACGCCACCCTCACCGCCCTGTCCACCGCACTACAGGGCCGCGGCGAGAAACTCGGCGACCTGCTGGCGCGGGCCGCCACCTATCTCCGCGACATCAACCCCAGTCTGCCTGCCCTGCACCGCGATACGGTCGCCGTCGCCGAGGTCGCCGCCCTCTACGCCGACACCATCGACGACCTGTTGCGCACCACGGCCAACGCCACCACCACGAGCGCCACCCTCACCGACCAGCAAGCTGATCTGGACGCGGTGCTACTGAACGTCATCGGGCTGGCCGATACCACCCACGCCGTCCTCACCGAGAACGAACACCACCTCGCCACCACCCTGGACCTGCTCCGCCCCACCACCGGCCTGCTGAACACCTACAAGCCGGTACTGAACTGCCTCGTCCTGGGCCTGGCCGAAACACTCCCTGCCGCAGAATCATTCGTCGGCGGCATCCAACCGGGCGCCGTCTTCAATGCAGGCTTCATGTACGGCGGCGAGCCCTACACCTACCCCGACGACCTCCCCAAGGTCAACGCCACCGGCGGCCCCCACTGCACCGGCATCCTCGACCGGATCCCCGGCTCCCACGCCCCCTACCTCGTCACCGACACCGCCGAAAACACCCCTACGCCCCCTCCACCACCCTGAAATTCAACGCCCCCAAGGTCTTCCAAATTCTGTTCGAGGGCCTACCGGGAGTCTCACCCCCGTGACCCGTTGTGAGCGTGCAGGATCAGTGCATGGGGCAATCCACCTTGCAGACCGAGCGGCTGACGCTGGTGCCGTTGCGCACCGAGCACACCGACGCCGTCGTCGCGGTCTTCGCGGACAAAAGCATGAGCACCTACCTCGACCTCGATATCAGTGCTCCGGACAAGGCGCGGGAAATGATGCGGCAGCGGCTCGCCTTCGCCGGGCCGCCGGGGATGGGACACTGGGCCTTCCTGCACGACGGCACTGTCGTCGGCATCGGCCACCTCCGCCCGTCATGGGAACTACCCGACAACCTGCCTGAAATCGGCTGGTATCTCAGCCCCACCTACGGCGGGCGCGGACTCGCCACCGAGGCCGCCGCCGCGCTCCTCCACCACGGCCTCACCGACCTTGCCCTGAATTCGGTCTGGGCCCTCGTCCATGTCGACAACAAGCCCAGCCTCCAACTCGCCGCCCGCCTGGGCTTCCTGGCCGTAGGCACCGGCGTCCACTACGGCGCCGAGCATCGAGTGCATGTCGCCCTGCCCCGCTGAAGGGCAACGGCCGCACCGGTTCTCGGGATCCGCACTGGCGCTAGGTGGCCGTCGTGGGTGCGGATCCCGAAAGTCGGTACGGGATTCCGCGAGTGCGGGGGCGGCCGGTCGACAACACGGATCCCGGGCGGAGTGCCGGGGATCCGTGTGTCTTCGTCACCGTGCCGCGCGGACCGAGAGGGCGGCTGCGAGTAGTACCGTTACTCCTTCCGCGATCGCCGTCGCGCCCAGCGCATGGGACGCCGACAGCGCCGTAGTGCCCGCCAGCCCGAGGAACAGCGAGCCGAACGAGGCGATGCCGACCACGATCCCGAGCTGCACATTGGTCACCAGGATTCCGCTGGCGTCCGCAGCCAAGCTCATCGGCACTTTGGCCAGCGTCCGCGTCATCAGCGGGCTGAACGCGAGACCGTTGCCGACCCCGCACACCCCGAGCAGCGTCAGCACGAGCGGTCCTACGTCGGCACCGTTGCGCAGCAGCGCACCCACGGCCACCATGCTCGCGGCGGCCAGCACGAGGCCGAACGGAATCATCGTGGCGTGGTAGCGATCTGGGATGCGTTCCCAGTTCAGACCCGTGACGGCGAACGTGACGCCCATCGGGATGAACAGCAACCCGGCGTGCAGCGCGCTGTACCCGAGCGTGCTCTGCAAATGGATGGCCATCACGAACATCCAACCGCCGAACGTCGCCATGATCACGAACAGCGTCGCTGCGGCGAGGAGTAGTCCCGGTGCGGCGAGCACGCGGTGCGAGAACAACGGCTCGCCGCCGCGCGCTGCCACGGCCCGCTCGATCCCGACGAATGCCGCGAAGGCAACCACGCAGGCGCCCAGCGAGATCCAGGACCACATCGGCCACCCGAGTTCGCGGCCCAGCACCAACGGCAGCACGAGTGCGAGCACGGCGGCGGTGAGCACGGTGAGCCCGGCGAGGTCGATCGTGCGGTCGAAACGCTCCGTCACGGTGGGCAGAATTCGCGGCGCCAACACCAGTAGCACCACCCCGATGGGCACATTGACCAGAAACACCCCGCGCCAGCTGCTGCCCCACAGATCGGCGCTGACGATGAGCCCGCCCAGCACCTGCCCGGCGACCATGCCGCCGGAGAGGATCGCGGAGTACACGCTGAGCGCCTTGGCTCGCGCATTGCCGGTGAAGGTGCGCTGGATAAGCGTCATGATCTGCGGCACCATCGCCGCCGCGCCGACACCCTGCGCGAACCGGAACACGATGAGCGACGCCTCGTTCCATGCCAGCCCGCAGACCAGCGAGGCGAGCGTGAACAGGGCCAGCCCGGCGATGAACATCCGCCGCTGACCGAACCGATCGCCGAGGCGGGCGCCGGTCACCAGCAGCACGGCATAGGCGATCACGTAACCGGCGACGATCAGCTGCAATGCGGCGCCGGAGGTGTGCAGGGAACTACGGATCGACGGGATCGCGACATTGACGATGGCGGCGTCGAGCACGGCCATGAATTGACCGGTGAGGATCACGATGAGGATGGCCAGGGTGCGCCGCGCACCGTGCGCGGCGGGTGGAGCGGCCGGGGGAGCGACAACCGGCTGTGCGGCTGCCGGATCCGGCGACAAGATCTGCGTCATGCATTGAGCTTGCGGGCTCGGCAGCACCAGTAACAGGAGCCCATTAAAACTGGTATCGGCACCACCTGGATAAAGCGATTCGGGCATTCGGGAGTTTTCACGCCTGCAAATAGGGGCTACGGTCAACTGTGGCGCACGCCACTCGTTCAGTCCTCGGAGCAGCGTCTTCCCGGAAATACTTAGACAAGCTAACATATTTAGAGATGCAGGGCGTTTCTACTTTGTCAACGAGGGAGATTTGCCATGGCGGTTGATGCACGGGACGAACGGCTACAACGCCGGATCGCGGCGTTGTTTGCCGAAGACGAACAGGTCAAGGCCGCGCGGCCGGACGAGGCGGTGTCCGCGGCGATCCGAGAACCCGGCTTACGCCTGGGGCAGATCATCGCCACCGTAATGGACAGTTATGCCGACCGCCCCGCCGTCGGGCAGCGCGCGTTCGAACCGGCCACCGATCCCGCGACCGGGCGCACCTCCTTGCGGTTGCTGCCCAGGTTCGACACGATCACCTATCGCGAACTGTGGCAGCGCGTCGGTGCGGTCGCCGCCGCATGGCAGCACGACCCCGAGAAGCCATTGCACGCAGGCGATTTCGTCGCCACCGTCGGCTTCACCAGCATCGATTACGCGACGCTCGACCTCGCGACCAGTTACCTCGGCGCGACCAGTGTCCCCTTGCAAGCCGGCGCGGCGGTGCCGCAGCTGACCGCGATCCTCACCGAGACGGCGCCGCGGGTGCTCGCGTCGACTCCGGAACACCTCGGCGCGGCCGTGGATTGCCTCCTGGCGGGCACCTCGCCGGAGCGCCTGGTGGTGTTCGACTACCACCCCGAAGACGATGACCAGCGCGCCGCCTTCGACACCGCCCGCCAACGGCTGGCCGACGCGGCGAGTTCGGTGATTGTCGAGACGCTCGACGCGGTGCGCGAACGGGGTGCCGCGCTGCCGCCCGCGACGCTGTTCGTTCCCGCCGCCGACCAGGACCCGCTGTCGTTGCTCATCTACACCTCCGGTAGCACCGGCACGCCGAAGGGTGCGATGTACACCGAGCGGTTGCTGAGCTCGACCTGGCACCCGGCAGCCAACGGGGTAGCGATCAACCTCAACTACATGCCGATGAGTCACATCGCCGGCCGTCTGTCGCTGACCGGCGTGCTCGCGCGCGGCGGCACCGCGTACTTCGCGGCCAAGAGCGACATGTCGACGCTGTTCGAGGACCTGGCCCTGGTGCGCCCCATCGAGGTGTTCTTCGTGCCGCGCGTGTGCGAGATGATCTTTCAGCGCTACCGCAGCGAGCTGGATCGGCTCTCCGGCGTCGACGTCGACCCGGTGGAGCTCGATCGAGCGGTGAAAGCCGATCTGCGGCAGAACTTCCTGGGCGGCCGCATGCTGGGCGTGGTCGTCGGCAGCGCCCCGATCAGCGCGGAGATGCGCACCTTCATGGAGTCCGTCCTCGACCTGCGGTTGCACGACGGGTACGGCTCGACCGAGGCGGGCGTGAACGTCCTGATGGACAATCGGGTGCAGCGGCCGCCGGTGCTCGACTACAAGCTCGTCGACGTGCCCGAGCTGGGCTATTTCCGCACCGATCAGCCGCACCCGCGGGGTGAATTGCTGGTCAAGACGTCGAATCAGATTCCCGGGTACTACAAGCGGCCCGAGGTGACCGCAGAGGTCTTCGACGCGGACGGCTTCTACAAGACCGGTGACATCGTGGCCGAACTCGGGCCGGATGAGCTGATGTATGTGGACCGGCGCAACAACGTGCTGAAGCTGTCCCAGGGCGAGTTCGTCACCGTCGCCCACCTCGAGGCGATATACGCCAGCAGCCCGCTGATCCGCCAGATCTTCATCTACGGCAACAGTGAACGCGCCTACCTGCTCGCGGTGATCGTGCCCACCGACGACGCGCTGCGCGACCGCGACCCGGAAAACCTGAAAACCGCGCTGGCCGCCTCCATTCAGCAGCTGGCGAAGGAGTTGGACCTACAGTCCTACGAGATTCCCCGTGATTTCCTGATCGAGACCGAGCCGTTCACCACGGACAACGGCCTGCTCTCCGGAATCGGGAAGTTGTTGCGCCCCAAGCTGAAGGAACGCTACGGCGCTCGCCTCGAACGGATCTACTCCGAGCAGGCGGAGCGGCAGACCGAGGAGATGCTGGCGCTGCGCCGCGAAGCCACCGAACGTCCGGTGCTCGACACGGTGACGCATGCGGCACGGGCCATGCTCAATATCTCCGCCGCCGACCTGCGGCCCGACGCGCACTTCACCGACCTGGGTGGCGATTCCCTGTCGGCGCTGTCGTTCTCGAACGTGCTCAACGACACCTTCGGTGTCGAGGTGCCGGTCGGCGTCATCATCAGCCCGGCGAACAACCTCGCGGAGATCGCGAAATACATCGAGGCGCAACGTGGTTCGGGGGCGAAGCGGCCGTCGGTCGTCTCGGTACACGGCAGCGGGACGCAAATCAACGCGGCCGACCTGACCCTCGACAAGTTCATCGATGCCCGAACGCTGGCTGCTGCCAACAGCATTCCGGTCGCGCCCGTTCCGGCGCAGACGGTTCTGCTGACCGGCGCCAACGGTTACCTCGGCCGCTTCCTCGCGCTGGAATGGCTGGAGCGGCTGGAAAAGACTGGCGGCACGCTGATCTGCATCGTGCGCGGCAGCGACGCGGCCGCGGCCAGAGACCGGCTCGACGCGGCGTTCGACAGCGGCGATCCGGCATTGCTCGAGCACTATCGTCGACTAGCGGCAGGGCATCTCGAGGTACTGCCCGGCGACATCGGTGACCCGAATCTCGGTCTGGACGAACAGACTTGGCAACGGCTGGCCGACACGGTCGACCTGATCGTGCACGCCGCCGCACTGGTCAACCACGTGCTGCCGTACAGCCAATTGTTCGGGCCCAACGTCGTCGGCACCGCGGAGATCATCCGGCTGGCGATCACCGGGCGGCGCAAGCCGGTCACCTACCTGTCCACCGTCGGAGTGGCCGATCAGGTGGACCCGGCCGCGTTCCAGGAGGACAGCGATGTCCGTGAGATGAGCGCCGTGCGCGCCGTCGACGACGGATACGCCAACGGCTACGGCAACAGCAAGTGGGCGGGCGAGGTGCTGCTGCGCGAGGCGCACGATCTGTGCGGGCTGCCGGTCGCGGTGTTCCGTTCGGACATGATCCTGGCGCACAGCCGGTATGCGGGTCAGCTCAACGTCCAGGACATGTTCACGCGTTTGATCCTCAGCCTGGTCGCCACCGGTGTGGCGCCGCACTCGTTCTACCGCACCGATGCCGCCGGAAACCGGCAGCGGGCACACTACGAGGGTCTGCCAGCCGATTTCACCGCGGCGTCGATCACCGCGCTGGGTGTCCAAGCTGTCGACGGCTACCAGACCTACGACGTGCTGAACCCGTACGACGACGGTATCTCGCTGGACTCCTTCGTCGACTGGCTCATCGAGTCGGGCCTGCCGATCCAGCGGATCACCGACTACGACGAGTGGTTCAGCCGGTTCGAGACCGCCATTCGTGGTCTGCCGGAAAAACAGCGCAACGCTTCGGTGCTGCCGTTGCTGCGCGCCTACAGTCATCAGCGCCCGCCGGTTCGGGGTTCCCTGCTGCCTGCCAAGAAGTTCCAGGCGGCGGTGCAGACCTCGAATATCACTCCCGAGCACGACATTCCGCATCTGTCCTCGGCGCTGATCGACAAGTACGTGAGCGATCTGCGATTGCTGCAGCTGCTCTGAATCCTCAGTAGGACAGTAAGACTCGCAGTCCGTCGGAGACCAGGCCGTGTACCGATGTCGCCCGGCGTAACCGGGACAGCGGCGAGATCGGCACCGTGTGCCCTTCTCGCCGCTGTCGTATCTGTTCGATCAGCTCGGCGGGGACATGAAACCGGTCCAGCCGGGACAAGGCCTCTCGCTTGGTGATCAACTCGTTGGTCGCCAAGGTGACCTCGGCCCGAGCGAGGGTGAACAGGCTGAGGTCGATGTAGCTGTCGCGCAGCCAGATCCACGGACGGCGCAGCGCGGGAACCCAGTAGCCACTGAGGTCGCGGCGGACCGCCTCGGCGAGTTCGGCCGCGGTGACCGGCGGGATCAAGGCTGCCGGCGATTCCCCGAACACCGCAAATCCGAAGCGCAACAACTCCGCCCGGGCAATCCCGGTGAGCGGTCGCTCGAACAGCATCTGCGCGGCCCACGTCACATGCGGTGCCTCGACGGCAGCGAGCTCGTCCACCGGTACGTAGACGCAGTGCAGCTTCGCGGCTTCGGGTCGGCGGGCGATGAACCCGCGATGGAACCGCGCGATCCGGCGCCGCTGCTCGGTACTCAACGGCCGTTCGAGCAACGCCACCAGGTCGTAATCGCTGACACCGTGCCGATAATCACCGCTGGCGAGCGAGCCGCCCACTTGAAGCGAGACCGCCGCCGCGACGGACCTGATCTCTCCGGCGAATTCGTCGAGTACGGCTTCGGCCTCTGGCGGCACGCTCATACCTGTCTCATCTCACTGTTCGCGCCTCATCGGTGACCTCGACGCCTTCGCGGCGGAGCCTGAACAACAGCACTCCGGCGCAGACCAGCACCACGGCATACACGATGACAAAGCTGTTGATCAGGATCTGGGCACCCGGCCACCACGGCGGAAACAGGAACAGCCCCACGACCACATAGTCCGGGTCGTACTCCCACGTCCACGCGCCGATCGATACGAAAAGAGCCGCGATCACGATCCACCAGCGCCACTGCGACTGCGCCTTGTGCACCAGGTAGACGAACAGGGGAACGAACCACACCCAGTGGTGGTCCCAGGAGAACGGGGACACCGCGCAGGCCGTGAGACCGGCGAGCGTGACCGCGAGCAGCCGTTCGCCGCGCTGGTGCAGACCCGCCGTGATCGCCAAGCTCACCAGGGCGACGGCCCCGGCGAGCAGCACCCAGAGCCAGATCGGCGCCGGATGGTGGGTCAGGTGTGCGATCGCGCCGCGCAGGGATTGATTGGACGGGTGCATGTCGTCCGCAATCCGATTGGACTGGAAGAAGGTCGACGTCCAGTACTGCCGGGAATCGGTGGGCAGCACTATCCAGGCGAGGACGATCGAGGC
This sequence comes from Nocardia sp. CS682, assembly GCF_004634405.1. NCBI lineage: Bacteria > Bacillati > Actinomycetota > Actinomycetes > Mycobacteriales > Nocardiaceae > Nocardia > Nocardia sp. CS682. The sequence goes on from NZ_CP029710.1 coordinate 75,963, forward strand.
GACGAACACCGCCACCGCGGTCGCCGCCGAACGCCACTGGCGCAGTGCCAGGAACTGCACGACGAAGTAGCTGGGGACGAGCTTGATACCGGCGGCCAGTCCGACGCCGATGCCGCGCAGCTTGCTTCCGTCGGCGCGGGAGAAGTCCCACAGCACCAGCAGCATCAGCATCAGGTTGATCTGCCCGTAGAACAGGGTGGTCCGGACGGGCTCGATGAACACGCACGTGATCGCCAGTAGCGCACTGACAGCGGTGAGCCGGGCGGTGATCCGGTAGCCGAGGATGCGCCAGCAGATCAAGACACAACCGAAGAGCGCCAGCAGGTTCAACACCAGCCAGGTGTCGGCGACGTACAACCACGGGATCGCGACAATCGGGATGAAGGCGATGGTGGAGAAGGGCGTGTAGGTGTACAGGAGCCCAGCGATGGTCGGCTCGGTATAGAGCGGCAGTCCGTGCAGGATGCGCCAGGCGCCGTCCCGATACACGTGCACGTCCAGCCCGCCGTCCAGGATGCCTGCCTTCTCGAGCCACGGGTCGACCGTGGTGAACAGCAGGATCACCGCGAGAGCAGCGCTTGCGGCCAGTATGAAAAGTGTTGGGCCCGTGCGTGGAAATTCCAGCATGCGGGACTTGGGCACAAGTGATCAACTTACCGAATAACTCGAGCTCGGGCACGCCCCGGGTCTCGGGTGTTGGCGCGTCGCTGAATCGTTACCGCTACCGGGCGGTACGCGACGGTGTCCTGGCCGGTCCGGGGAAGAACATGTTGGTGCGCGCTTGGTAGTCGCGGTAGTCCGGTCGCTTCTGGACGCTGTAGTACTCGGCGGGGATGGCGCCGGTGTAGGAGACCAGGCACCAGTACATCGATACCGAGCAGCCGACCAGCCCGAATGCGAGCAGTGCCGCGCTGTACAGGTTCGTCCGGCCGAAGTGGTCGACGAGTTCGGGCAGGCACATGACCACGACAGCCGTCCACTGCAACCACTGGAAGAAGTAGTTGGGGTGGCGGCTGTACTTCCACAGGCCGGCATCGCAGCTGCGTTTGACTCCGGCCTTCGCGGACGCCGCCCCGAACCGCAGCTTCTGCATGTCCGCGGTGGATTCCAGCGCCCATGCGCAAGCCCACAGCACGAATCCGGCCGCTGTGACGGCGGAGAAGGCCGGCTTGTCGGCGGACACGGCCAGCGCGGCGGGCACCGCGAGCACCGTGCAGTTCGCCCAGCCCTGCACGAGTACCTCCGCGACCAGGTCGACGCGTTCGCTGCCGAGTGACGTGCGCTTCCAGCGCAGCCGCTGGAAGCGGTAGCGGGGCAGCTCCTTGTCGAATTCGCCTGCGCGCCAGAGAGTCAGGGCGGCCAGCCCCATGCGCCCTCCGACCACCAGATAGAAGCACGCGATCACAGCGGTGAACGGCGAGAGCTCGCCGAGCACCAGTACCTGCACGCCGAGCACGGTGAGGCCCCACGGCCAGGCGATATCGACGTAGCTCATCCGGAGCGTGCGCCAGGCAGGCAGGCACGCGACAACGAGGAACAGCGTCAGCTGTGCCACGGCATTGACGATCGCGAAGGTGCGGGTGGTCTCGTCGACCAGCATTGCGACGAAGATCGGAACGCTGACTATGGAGGCCGAGAACCTCTTGATCGGTCGCTGGCTCGGTGTGTCGGCCACGGGTGCCTCCTGGCTCGGGGGTGCCATTCGAGCGTATTCCAAGTCGTTCGACTTAACAAGTCGGCTGACATGTATTGCTAATATGGACTGGTGAGCAGCGCGAAGCGAACGCAGGCCCAACGGCGAGCCGAGACTGTGGACGCGTTGCTGGACGCGACTCTCGCCAGCCTGATCGAGGTCGGCTATGCCGGGACCTCGACGCGCGGAGTCGCCGAGCGGGCGGGCGTCAGTCAGGGCGCGCAGCAGTACTACTTTCCATCGAAGGCGGCGTTGGTCGACGCGGCGATATCGCGGCTGGGTGAACAGTTGTTCGTCGAGTTCGCCGCGGCTCCGGAGCCCGACGCCACCGAACGCGAGATCGCCGCGGCGATGTTGGACGGACTCTGGCGCCTGCATCGCCTGCCCATCACGCCCGCCGTTTTCGAGCTGTTCAACGTCGCCCGCACTGATGGCGAGATCGCGCGCAGCGCTGTCGAACTGATGACCGCCGGGATGGACGCTTTTCGCCGGAAGGCCAAGGTGTTGCTGCCCACCTACGCTGCGTCGCCGGGCTTCGACAGCCTGCTGGACATGGTGGTGGCGACGGTGCGCGGCATCGCCCTCGCGGCATCGATTCCCGGCGCGGCGCCCGACTGGTCCGACTGGACTGCGATTCGCCCACATCTGCTGAACTGCTTGGACGCGCTCGATTGCCCGGGCGCGCCCCATGATTCGGTCGATGAGTTGCCGTCCGACTCGCGGTAGGTCAGCGCGACGGGCGCTGAAACTGGTACTGGCAGCACCTGGATACCGTTAGCGGAATCCGGCACGATCATCTGATGACCGAAGTGCTGGACGTGCGCGCGGTGCGCAAAGCGCGCCGCGCGGAACTGGGAACCTTCCTGAAGTCGCGGCGGGCCAAGATCTCCCCGGACGACGTCGGGTTGCCGCCCGGTCCGCGCCGCCGCACACCCGGGCTGCGCCGCGAGGAGGTCGCGCAGCTGTCCGGCATCGGCGTCACCTGGTACACCTGGCTCGAACAGGGACGCCAGATCAATGTCAGCGTGCAGGTGCTGGACGCGGTAGCCAGGACGCTGGCCCTCGACGACGCCGAGCGCGGGCACCTCTATCGGCTCGCCGACGTGCCGACCGTGCCGAGTCCGCACGCGAACACCGCGCTGCCCGCCGAGATGCAAACCATCCTCGATCATCTGACGCCCCTGCCCGCCGCGGTACTCAGCGCGAAGTACGACCTGCTGGCGTTCAACGAGTCCTACGCGGCACTGTGCCCGGGCTTCCTGCTCGGCGAGCGCAATGTCGCCCGCCGCGTCTTCCTCACCCCACAGTGCTGCAACACCTATAAGCACAGCTGGGACGACCTGCGTCGCATGGTCGCCTACCTACGCGGCGCCTACGCGAAGAACCTCGACGACCCCACCTGGCAAGAGTTCATCGAGGAAATGTGCACCGCCAGCACCGACTTCGCCGCCCTGTGGGCCCGCAACGACGTCGCCGTCCCAGCCAACCGCATCAAACAAATCCGCAACCTCGCCATCGGCGAACTGGAAATGTTCATCACCAGCATGTCCCTCCCCGCCGTATCCGGCGCCTGGGTCCAGATCTACACACCGACCGACGAAACCCAATGGTCCCAGCTGCGAAAGCTACTCGCGATGACACCGGAGCAGCAGCACGCGCCCTGGGAAGAGCACCGTCGGCAGTATCACGCCGCCGCCGCGGCAGGCTGAAGCCGACTGCCGGCATCCGGTCCGCTGAGCCGAGATCAGCCTGTGGCAGGCGTCTCTCGGATCTGGACGATCGGAAGAACAAGTGCGGCTGGGGCGTTCGCGGGGACGACGGGTTTGGCGGGGGCGATCGGGGCGATGCGCTGGTATGTCGCCCCGAGTGGGGGGCGGGTGTCCACCTCGCCCTTGTTCGGCCAGTAGGCGGCGGCGCGTTCGGCTTGGGCGGTGATGGTGAGGGAGGGGTTGACGCCGAGGTTGGCGGAGACGGCGGCGCCGTCTACGACGCTGAGCGTCGGGTAGCCGAAAACTCGGTGGTAGCCGTCGATTACGCCGTGTTCGGGGTCGGCGCCGATCACCGCGCCGCCGAGGAAGTGGGCGGTGAGGGGGATGTTGAAGATCTCGCCCCAGCTGCCGCCTGCGATGCCGCCGATCTTGGCGGCCACCCGGCGGGTGACGTCGTTGCCCATCGGGATCCAGGTCGGGTTGGGTTCGCCGTGGCCTTGTTTGCTGGTCAGCTTGCGGCCGAAGAGTCCGCGCTTGGTGTAGGTGGTGATCGAATTGTCCAGGTGCTGCATGACCAGCGAGATGATGGTGCGCTCGCTCCAGTCCTTGGTGCTGAGGAAGCCGAGCAGGTCCATCGGATGGCGCAGCACCACGCCGAGGAAGCGCAGCCAGCGGGGGATGCGGCCGCCGCCGTCCACCATCAGTGTTTGCAGCAGACCCATGGCATTGGAGCCCTTGCCGTAGCGGACCGGCTCGATATGCGTGTCGGGCGTGGGGTGGATGGACGAGGTGATCGCGACACCCTTGGTGAAATCGACTCCGGGCGTGACCTTCTTGGTCGCCGCGCCGACGATCGATTCGGAGTTGGTGCGGGTGAGCTGGCCGAGCCGGTCCGACAGCTCCGGCAATGCGCCCTTGTCCCGCATGGCGAACAGCAGCTTCTGGGTGCCGCGGGTGCCTGCCGCGAGCACGACGTTCGCGGCGGTGTAGGTCTTGGGGTGTTTGCGCACCCATGCGCCGGTGCGCGCGGTGGACACGTCCCAGGTGCCGTCCGGATGCGGCCGCAGATCGATCACCGTGGTCATCGGAATGACCTGCGCCCCGGCCTTTTCCGCGAGGTAGAGGTAGTTCTTCACGAGCGTGTTCTTGGCACCGTACTTGCAGCCGACCATGCAGTCACCGCATTCGATGCACCCGGTGCGCTCGGGTCCGACGCCACCGAAGTACGGGTCGGCCACGGTCTTTCCGGGTTCGCCGAAGAACACACCGACGGGTGTCTGCACGAAGGTGTCGCCGACCCCGAGATCGTCGGCGACCTGCTTGAACACTTCGTCGGCCGGCGTCATGTGCGGGTTGCGCACCACGCCGAGCATCTTCTGCGCGCGCTCGTAGTACGGGGCGAGCTCGTCGCGCCAGTCGGTGATGTCACGCCACTGCGCGTCCCGGAAGAACGGCTCCGGCGGCACGTACAGCGTGTTGGCGTAGTTCAGCGAGCCGCCGCCGACACCGGCGCCGCCGAGGATGAGGACATCGCGCAGCAGGTGAATGCGCTGGATGCCGTAGCAGCCGAGCTTCGGCGCCCAGAGGAACTTCTTCAGCTCCCAGCTGGTCTTCGGTAGTTCGTCGTCGGCGAACCGCTGGCCGGCCTCGAGCACGCCGACCTTGTAGCCCTTCTCGACCAACCGCAGCGCCGTGACGCTGCCACCGAACCCAGAACCGACAATGAGAACGTCGAAATCCGTTGCTCGCTGGTCCATAGGAAGCTCCTCGATCGGGTCGCCAGTGACTCGGCTAACACTACTACCGAGTAGGTTGTGCGCAGCACCAGGGCGGGTGACGCGACTTCGGTCCGCCGCCACCCGCTCGCCGGGATCACGCCTGCGATTTCCACCAGGCGACGGTGGTGGCCACGGCCTCGTCGAGGGGCGTGGGGCGCAGGCCGAGCTTGTGCTCGCTGTCGGTGGCGTCGAGGACGAACGGGCGCTCCAGCTGGTGGCCGAGTTCGGCGAGTTCGCGCAGCAGCGGGCTGGCCACGCCCAGCACTTTCATCATCCACACCGGGATGACGGAGACCTTCGGCCGCGGTGCACCGGCGGCGTCGGCGATGGCATTGATGAGCTGACGCTGGGTGATCGCCGGTGCGGTGGGTGCGTGCAGAACGGTGTCGTGCACCGACTCGTCGGCTGCCGCGCGGATCATGGCGGCGGCCAGGTCGGGGATGTAGGTGAACGAGTGGGGGAGGTCGATCTTGCCGAAGGCGCTGACCCGCTTGCCCGCCAGAATCGGCGCGAACATTTGATCACCGGCCATCGAGGCGTGGACGTACGGACCGAGGAAGTCCGCGGAGACGACACTGACCGTCGCGGTGGGGTGTGCGGCGCGGGCGCGCAGCAGTTCTTCGCGCACCGCACCCTTGCCGGAACGTCCTGTGCGGGGCGAGGTTTCGGTGATCGGTCCCTCGGTCGGCTGGTACGAGTACAGGCTCTCCGGGAAGACCACCACCGCGCCGGCCTTTCCGGCCTCGTCCATGACCACCTGCTCGGCGCCGGGCAATTCGGCGCGCCAGACCTTCGCGGAGTACTTCGAACCGTGGATGCAGTGATAGACCGCGACGGCGCCGTCGAACTGGCCCGAAAGATATTCCGGCGCAGCGACATCCACCCGGCGGAGTTCGATCGACGGATGCCGGGGGCCGCGGCCGGACCGGGTGAGTACCCGCACCTGGTGGCCTGCGGCGGCGAGCTGCTCGGCGATGGTGGTGCCGACCGGTCCGGCGCCGGTGACGATGTGCAGGTCAGACATTGGTGAATCCCTTCGATGGGGCCGAGGTGCCCGGTTGCCTTAGAGAGCGGTGCTCTCTGATGTGCACGAGCATGCGGCAACCACTCAGCCCTTGTCAAGAGCACTGCTCACTGTTGTTGACAATGCTCTCTGGTTACTGCACCGTGGGAGACATGCCGACGACACCGCGGGCCCGCGCCAGGGCTCAGACCATGAACGACATAGTCCGGATCGGCCGCGAGCACCTGGCCACGGACGGGGCCGCCGCCCTCTCGCTGCGCGCGGTCGCCCGCGATCTCGGCGTCGTCTCCTCCGCCGTCTACCGCTACGTCAGCAGCCGCGACGAGCTACTCACCCTGCTGGTGGTGGACGGCTACAACGCCCTCGGCGACACCGTGGACGCCGCCCTCGCCGCCGCCCCCGACGACCCGATCGAGCAGCTGCGCGTCCTCGCCCGCACCGTCCGTGGCTGGGCGCACGCCGAATCCGCCCGCTACGGCCTGCTTTTCGGCACCCCGGTGCCTGGCTACCAAGCCCCGGCCGACCAAACCATGGCCCCCGGCACCCGGGTGATCACCACCCTGCAAAAGCTCTTCGCCCGCGCTTACCAGGCGGACCTACTGCATCCACCCGCCACCGAGCCTCGCGTATCTGCGCCCCTCGCAGCGAGTTTCACCCAGATCCGCGAGGAGTTCCACCTCGACCTCCCCGATTGGCTCCTCGCCCGCGGCATCACCTTCTGGGCGAGCCTCTTCGGCACCATCAGCGCCGACGTGTTCGACATGTACGGCACCGACACCTTCGCCGACCGCGACGAGCTCTTCGAGCACCAACTCGACGGTCTGCTCGACATGCTCGGGTACCGGGCGCCCGCATAGCGACCTGGAATGCGGCGTTGGCCCCCGCCCGAATCAGTAAGCGCGCGAGAAGATTACGCGCTTGCCGTAGGCGGAGGGGGCGGAGCAGCGGACGCAGGGGCCCGAGTCCGGAGTGCCGGTCAGCGGGATGCACCGGGGCGTTGCCGCGGTGCGGGCTTTGATCTCGTCCTCGCAGGTGGGGTTTCCGCAGTGGAGCGCGCGGGCCCAGCCGGTGGCGACGGCTGCCTCGAACGATGTCCAGTCGTCGACCTCGTGCGTGTGCTCGTCACGGAAGCTGGTGGCTCTGGCCAGCAGGTAGGTCTGGAAGTCATCGAGGATGGCCGGGATGGTGGTGGGCAGGGTTGCCAGGTCCGCGATTTGCTTCCCTTCGTCACCCAAGCGGCGTACGAGCACGGCGGTCCCCGCGGCGAGGTCACGGGGGCCGACTTCGACGCGGAGGGGGACGCCGCGCATCTCCCACTCGTTGAACTTCCAGCCGGGTGTTTGATCGCGACCGTCGACGTACACGCGAATCCCTTTGGCGCGCAAGTTCTGTGCGAGTTGCTCGGCCGCGGCCAGGACCGCGGCGGCGCTGTCGCCACGCATGATCGGCACGATTACCACCTGGTGCGGCGCCAGCCTCGGCGGCAGGACGAGACCGCGGTCATCGCCGTGGGTCAGCACGACGGCGCCGATCATGCGGGTGGTCATACCCCACGAGGTGGTGTGGCACAGCGTTTCTCGCCCGTCGACGGCGGCGTAGCGGATACCGAAGGCTTGCGCGAAGTTGGTGCCCAGATAGTGGGAGGTGCCTGCCTGCAGGGCTTTATCATCGCGCATCATCGACTCGATGGTGAGCGTCTCGACCGCCCCGGCGAACCGCTCACCCGGCGTCTTCCGGCCCGGCACGACCGGCATGGCCGCGAACTCCCGCGCGACCGTGGTGTAGATGTCCAGCGCCAGTTCCATTTCCGCCCGAGCTTCCGGCTCGTCGGCGTGTGCGGTGTGACCCTCCTGCCACAGGAACTCGGTGGTGCGCAGGAACATTCGGGGGCGCATCTCCCAGCGGACGACATTGGCCCACTGGTTGAGCAGCATCGGCAGGTCTCGGTGCGAGGAGATCCACTTCGCCATCATCTCGCCGATGATCGTCTCGGAGGTCGGCCGCACCACCAGCGGTTCTTCGAGCTCCTTGCCGCCGGCGTGGGTGACAACCGCCAGTTCGGGGGCGAAGCCCTCGACGTGGTCGGCTTCGCGTTCGAGGTAGCTCTGCGGGATCAGCAGCGGGAAGTAGGCGTTCTCGTGCCCGGTCTCCTTGATTCGGCGGTCCAGCTCGGCCTGGAGCAACTCCCAGATCCGGTAGCCGTACGGTCGAATCACCATGGTGCCCTTGGCCGGCCCACGATCGACGAGGCCGGCCTTGATGACCAGCTCGTTGTACCAGGTGGCGAAATCCGCGCTCTGGGCGGTCACGCCGCGCTCATCCCGTGCCATGTCGACAAGGCTATCGCCGCACGCCAGTGAATTTATCCGCCATTATCGCTGCTGACCTGCGGGGCCGATGGCGGCTCGGTCAGCGACCGGCCCGCTCCGTCGACCGTTCCGGCGGCGGCAGGCCGCGCTCCGCCGCGAGCCGCCGGTATCTCGACATGAGGGTGGCCGTATCCATCGCGGCTTCCTGGGAGAAATAGGACAGATGGCTGGCCACGAATCCCGGGAAGATGCAGTTCGGTCGCTTCAGGTAGGACGGGATATCGACCGAGAGTATGCGTTCGTCGTCCCCGTCCCCGGATATCGCGGACATGTACGACAGATCCCGGCCCAGCCATGCGACGAAATTGATGCTCAGGCGTTCGCTCCAGGGAATCGGGGCGGTGCTGTTCTGCTCGAATGCATCCGGGTTGTCGAGGAAGTGGTTGTGCAGCCGCGTGGCGAGCTCATGGCTTTCCCACAGGCTGCCGCGGAACCCACCGGGCGGGAGCTCGAGCGTCATCAGACTAGCCGGGATCGCGCCTGATTGCTGCTGGTAGTAGGCGCACACGTTGTTGTTGACGACATTCGCGGTCACCAGGAAATAGCGCTGCTGATCGATCCGGAACCGGAGGAAGTCGGCCAGTTTGTCGAGCTGAAGATAGACGATGTCGTCATCGCATTTCAGGAAGACCGAGTCGGCGTAGTACTGGGCGTGGGCGGAATACAGGTCGTAGACCTGCCCCCATCCCGGGCCATCGGTGTTGTACAGGTACTCCGTGACGCCCGGAAAACGCCATTCACCGTCGGAACCGTACCCGGTCTTCACCTGGACGTCGTACATCCCGGCTGGGACGGGCGTTCGGTTGTCGATGATCTCCGCGCCGTCGACCGAGAGTCCGACTCCGGTCGGGTCGATCGACAGCTCGATGTCCCGAAACGCGTTGCCGGACATGATGCCTGGCGTCGAGGCCGTTGCGATGGGTGGCCGCCGGTTCGTGCGGTCGTCGTGGTCCCGGACGAGGAGATCGCGATTGTCGATGTGGCGCAGCACGGTCCGCTGGTTGGACCAGCCGCCGATCACGAATTCGTAAGCCGGGGCGTCGCCGTCCCCGCGATGCGGTCCGAAGGCGATGTGGACATCGTGTCCCGCCCGCACCCGGCAACGCCAGCGGGCATTGCCCGCAACGGTCACCCGGCCCGCAGGGAAGTACACCTGATTGTCCGGTGACCGCCCGATTGCCGGGAACTGTTCGCGCAGCCAGCGATCGTCGGCTTCGTTGCGGGAGAAGTTCCAGACATGCCACTCGCCGATCAGCTTGCGCCGCATCGCCTCCGCCACGTAGCGGGTCAGTAATTCCATTCGATCGCGACGGCCGGCGAAGGTGACGAGGACGACGCGGTGTCCCGCGACCGCAGGACCGGCCCCGTCGTCGATCGGGGACATACCGGACAGAGCACGGCGGCTGGTGGTGGTCATGTGAGTCGCGGGCCGTCCTCTTCCTGTCGAGCGCTGCCGGATGAGAAGTTCACCGGTCGTCAGCTGAAGGAGAGTATGCGATGTGCTGTCCGGCTTGGACATTCGACGGTCGGGCTGTTCATTTCCCGTTAACCGCAAGCGGTTCAGTCAAGGTCCTGGTTGCCCGAGCGGTTGCCGAGGAACCGCAGCAGTGCGGGATCCGTCGAGGTGAAGCGGTCGACTTCTTGACCACCCGTGCACTCATACAGACCGATGGTTACCTGACCGGCACTGCGCCGGAGAACCCGCCACACGGCGCCGGATTCTTCCCAGCGCCGCAATACCGCTGTGGCATCGGAGGTTTCGTGCGCACCGGTCATCGCGGGACGGTGACCGGGTCGAGACAGCTGGCCGCGGCGTCGACGAGGGAACAGTTCTGGGGCGCCCGGGTGGGCCGGTAGTCGGGAGCGACGCCGCCCGCCCGGGTGATGGCGGCGTAGGCGGGGACCGCATCGGTGGGCTGACGAGTCAACGTAGGATCGGTCAGCACGTCGACCGTGTAGAGACCGAAACGTGGAGTGTAGGAACCCCATTCGTAATTGTCGGTGAGACTCCAGTAGTTGTAGCCGATCAGATTCATGCCGTCGGCCTTGGCGCGCTGCAGCCAGTAGACGGTGTCACGCAGGTTGTCGGCGCGGGTGTAGCCGTCGGCGCGCGGTGCGCCGTTCTCGGTCGGCATACCGTTCTCCACGATGTAGAGCGGTTTGCCGGGGAACTGGCGGGCGTAGTGCTGCAAGGCGTAGTAGATGCCTTCCGGCTGTAGCGGCTGGGTCCAGAGCTTTTCGAAGTCGGGCGGGCCGGCCAGCAGGCTCTCGGGGGAGAGGCCGTAGTAGTAATCGATGCCGATGTAGTCGAGGCGCGCGCCGATCTTGTCGATGAGCGGCTTGTTGATCACGTCCTCGCCGGTCGGGATGTAGGCGACGTTGCTGGTGACCATCGCGCCCGGCTGCACGCCGTGAATGTAGTCGTAGATGCCGTTGTGGGCCTGCGCGATTCGGTCGTGCATGGCCGGCACGTCGGTGGGGGACAGGCCGCCTTTGCGTAGTTCGTTGACGATGTAGACCATCGGCTCGTTGAAGGTGACCCACAGCGGGTCGTTCGCGGCGTAGCGGTCGACGAGCAGCCGCGCGTTGGCGAGCCAGTCCGCCACGATCCCAGGGCTGCGCCAGCCGCCGCGATCGACCTCCCAGCCCGGATACACCCAGTGGTCGATGGTGAGCATCGGCCGCATGCCCGCCTCGATGATCGCGGCGATCACGTTGTCGTAGAAGCGGAGTCCGGCCTCGTCCCATTCGCCGGGCCGCGGTTGTACTCGCGCCCACTCCAGGCCGATTCGATAGACCTGCACGCCGAGCTGGGCGGCCAGGGCGATGTCCGAGCGGTACCGGTTGACGAAGTCGATCGAATCACGGTACGGGTCAGTGGTTTTCCCGGCCGCGACGTACCGGGACCAGTTGCTGTCGGGCGCATGGCCTTCCGCCTGGTATCCCGATGCCGCGACACCCCACAGGAAGTCGGCGCCGAGCGGTGCGACCTGGGCCGGTGGATCCGGGCGTGCGGCAGCGACCGCCGTGCCGGCGACGAGGAGCGCGGCGGTGGCCGCCGCGAGGGCGGCGAAGACGCGGCGAGGACGCTGTGATCGCATCGAGCTCCTGTTCAACGAAATGACCGGGGCTATGGACCTGGGGGACAGCGTAACTGGTCGTATGTCCGTTTCGGGGGATCTGTGGGGTGCGTCGAGCTGATGTACCGCGCGGGGTAGTGGAGGAGGTAAGGGCTCGGCTCTTCCTGCGGGGTAGGGGAGGTGGTGGCAACGCCACGACTTCGGCTCAGGTAGTGCGCATCTCGTAAGTGCGGTGGCGGGTGGACGGATCCAAGCAGGAAGGTTGAAGTCGATTAAAACCATATAGTTACTTAGATATGCGCATCTACGCATACAAACGGTTCAATAGAAACAACCCACAAATCCACCAATGCGAAACCACCCGACACAGCCCACTCACCAGCCAGGAGTGGAGCGGGCCGTGCCGGGCGGACTGCTACGACTCCGAGGAGGAGAGTGCGGCAAGGAGTTGGGCGCCGGCCGCACGGGCGGCGGCCCGCATGACGAATCGTTCGAACCCCCAGCGCTGCTGATGCGCACGCAACTCGGCCACCAACTCGTCCACAGTGCCGATCAACACGAACGGCGCGCTGAGCAACTCTGCGACGCTGGTGCTCGGCACATCCTCGGCGAACCGGGCACAGGCCGCCTCGGCGTCGTCGGTGATCTCCACGTGCTGCACCAGCGCCTCGAACGCGGGTGTCCGGCCCGCCGCGGCGGCGGTGTCCCGGACGAGGTCGACCTGCGCGTCGATCTGGTCGAGCCCCCAGCGGGTCTCATGGTTGCGGCCGTCGGCCAGGGTCCGCCCGAGTCCGGAGAAGCCCACGATATCGGCGGTTTCGGCGGCATACCGGAGCACGCGGGTCCCGTTGCCGCCGACGAGGACCGGTACCTGCTTCTGCACCGGACGTGGCCGAGCCAGCACGGCGTCCCGGAGTTGGACGTGCTCGCCCGCGAAGGTCACCGTCTCACCGCCGAGCAGCCGCCGCGTGGTGTCGGTGACTTCGACCATCCTGGCTACCCGTGCCGCCGCCGACGGATGCTCGCGGCCCTGCATGGTCCATTCGGCGGGGGTGTGTCCCGCGCCGATCCCGAACAGCGCCCGCCCATTCGACACGAGATCGAGCGTGGCGACCTCGCCGGCGAGCAGAAACGGCTCCCACATCCCGGCATTGACCACGTTGGTCCCGAGCCGGATCGTCTCGGTGGCCGTCGCGGCGGCGGCGAGGGCCACGAACGGGGACGCGAACGAGCCGGGATGGTCGGGCACCATCAGCGCGTCGAAGCCCTCCTGCTCGCAGCCGCTGGCGAAGTCCGGCCAGGACCCTACGTCGATCATGTTGGCGGTCATGGAGAACTTGATCGGAGCGTTCATGCTCGACCTCCTTTCGAGCTGCCCACGCTAATTCCGCCGATCGGATGCCGTAAGTGATTCCGCTGAGGGCGAATTCGGGTTCAGCGGCGTGACTGATCCGCGGTGACGACGGGGAGCCGCACGGTGACCGGGTCGGTGACGGGCGTGGTTTCGACGAGGTCGGTCATGTCGCGGTTGGCGGGGTGTTCGTCGTCGAGGACCGGTTCGCCGAGCCCGACGCGCTGTTGGATGCGTTTCATCCAGGCGGGTGCCCACCAGCAGTCGTCGCCGAGGAGTTTCATCACGGCGGGCACCAGGAGCATGCGCAGAATGGTCGCGTCGATGATGAGGGCGGCGATCATGCCGTAGGCGATGTACTGCATCATCACCAATTTGGAGAACGCGAACGCGCCGGTGACGACGAGCAGGATGAGCGCGGCCGCGGTGATGATCCGCCCGGTGTGTGCGGTGCCGATGCGAATGGCCTCGGTGGTGGTCGCGCCTTTGGAGCGGGCTTCGACCATGCGGGACAGGAGGAATACCTCGTAGTCGGTGGACAGTCCGTAGATGATGGCGATGATCAGCACCAGGACCGGCGAGCTGATCGGCTGCGCGGTGAAGTTGAGCAGCCCGGCGCCGTGCCCGTCGACGAATATCCACGTGAGAATGCCGAGGGTGGTGCCGAGGCCGAGCGCGCTCATCAGCGCGGCCTTGATCGGCAGGATCAGCGAGCCGAAGGTGAGGAACATCAGCATTGTCGTGAGGAACAGCACGACGGCGATCATGAATGGGATGCGGCCTAAAAGGCCGTCGATGGAGTCCTTTTGGATGGCGGGCTGGCCGCCGACGAGCATGGTGACGTTGTCGGGTACGTCGAGCGAGCGCAGGTAGTCGATGGTCTTGTTGGCGTTTTCGACCGAGAGGGTCGCCTCTGTTTTGTAGACGCCGGGGCGGATGGTCGAGGGGGAGGGCGTGCCGAAGGGGCCGTCCGCAGCCGGCGGCGTGACGAGGCCTGGCGCCAGATTCGCCTGCTTCACCACATCGCTGATGCCGCGGGTGTTCTTGTCCTCGGAGATGAACACGAGTTGCACGGGATCGGCTTTACGGAGCGGGAAGGTGTCGTCGAACGCTTCTTGTGCGAGCCGCGTCGGATTGTCCGGTGGCAGATAGGTTTCGCTGAAGCCGCCGAAGGCGATGTTCTTCACGGGGATGATCAGTAGCAGCAGGCCGAGGACGATCGGGATGGCAATTCGCTTGGGGTGCTTCATCACCCATCGGGTGGATCGGCCCCAGAAACTGTTCTCGACCTCGTCGGCGGTCTTGGTTCTGCCGAAACGTTTGAGACCGAACATGTCCACGCGTGGGCCGAGGATGCTCAGCATCGCGGGCAGGACGGTGAGTGCGGTGAGTGCGGCGAGGGAGACCGTGGCGATGGAGCCGTATGCCATGGATTTCAGGAATCCCTGGGGAAACAGCAGCAGGCCGCCGAGGCTGACGATGATCATGGTCGCCGAGAACACCACGGTGCGGCCTGCGGTCATCACGGCACGGCGTACCGCGGTCTGGGTGTCGTAGCCCTCGGCGAGTTCTTCGCGGAATCGGCTCACGATGAACAGGCCGTAGTCGATGGCCAGGCCGACGCCGATCATCGAGACGACGCCGGAGACGAAGGAGTTGACGTCGGTGAATTCGGTGATGAACCGGACGATGCCGTTGGCGCCGAGCACGGTGAGCCCGCCGGCGATCAGCGGCAGGGCGGCGGCCACCAATCCGCCGAAAATGAAGAACAACAAGACTGCGACCGCTGGGAAGGCGACGACTTCCAGGAGACGGATGTCCTCGTCGAGTGAGTCGGTAAGCGTGCCCGCGACCGGTTGCAGGCCGGCGACCTGCACGTCGATGCCCGGAATGTAGAAGGCTTCGCGCACTTTCCGGAAGTTGTTCACCATTTCGGTGTCGGTGTCGCCTTTGATGGCAATGGAGGCGAAGGCGCGGCCGAGTTCGGGTCGGCCGAAGGCGCTGCGTTGCTGCTGGCCGGTCTCGGTGCGCCAATACGAGCCGTTGATCGCGAGGATTTCGTCGGGGTGCTCGCGGCGCAGGCTGTTGAGGTTGTCGACGATCTTGCCGCTGAACGCGGGATCGTCGAGCGATACGCCCGGCGGTGCGGTGTAGAGCACGAGGACGTCGGCGCGGTGGTCGCGCAGGTACGCGTCGTCGGATACGCGTGCGGCCTCGGCGGATTCGGAGGTGGGGTCGTCCAAGCCGCTGGAGCTGAGATGCCCGGACAGGTCCGACCCGTACGCGCCGAGCGCGAGCAGTGCGGCGCCGATGAGGCCGATGACGACGAATCGGAACCGGTGGACGAAGTTTCCCCAGTGCGCGAACATCAGGCGGCTCTTCGTAAGTGCGGACAGGTCGACGGTGTGCGGAGCGGCCTGAGGGCACCGATCATCAAGAGACTGCATCCTTCCGGTGGTCGCGCCCGATGTGCGCGTTCTCCAAAGTACCGGCGGTGCGGAGCGATCTTCCTGAGAGTTTTACATGGAAATCGGGCAGTGGACGCGCGGGTCAAGGCCGGTTTGTCGTTCGTGGAACGTTGTCTGTCAACGGCTTTGCGCCGTCCCCGATGTGATCTGCCCCTCGGTCCGGCCCGCCGATGCGGCGCTGGGACGGCGACGTGTCACCATTCGAGGATGGTGTCGAATCCGCTGCCTCCGATCGCTCGACGGCTGGCCCGACAGCGCTGGGTCATGCGCACCGCGCCGGTCGTCATTCCGGTGGAGCGCGCCGTTCGGCGCTGGACCGACGGGCGGATGGGCGTGCTGGATGTGGTCGGCCTGCCCTCGATCGAGGTGACGGTGCCGGGTCGCAAGACCGGGATACCGCGGACCACGTCGCTGCTGTATGTGCCGCGCGGTGCGAACTTCCTCGTGCTCGGGTCCAATTGGGGCAGTCCCAAGCATCCGGTGTGGTCGGCGAATCTCCGGGCCGCCGATACCGCCACGGTGCGGCACAAGGGTGCGCAGTTCACCGTCAGCGTCACCGAGCTCACCGGCGTCGATCGCAAACCCGCGTGGGATCTGGCCGTCGAGTTCTGGCCGGGTTACGAGATGGAGTACGAGCTCTCCGGCGGTCGTCAGTTCCGGATGTTCGAGCTGCGCCGCGTTTGACCCGACTCGACCGTGGTTGAGCGAAAAGTGTTCGCAGCGCCCGTAAGTCGCGTGTTTTCGGTGCGGTAGACGTGGCCGCCACTTTGTCGGACGGTCGGGTTACGGTGTCTTGGTGACCACGCATCTGACGCACTGGGGCGCTTTCGAGGCCGACAGCGACGGTGAACGGCTGACGGCTGTTCGACCGTGGCGCGAGGATCCGGAGCCGATGCGGCTGATCGAGAATGTGGCCTCCGCCCAGCACCACCCGACCCGGATCGATCAACCATATGTGCGTCAGGGTTGGCTGGAGCACGGGCCCGGCGCTCCAGGACGTGGTGATGAGCCGTTCGTGCCGGTGTCGTGGGAGCGGGCGCTGGATCTGCTCGCCGGTGAGCTGGGGCGGGTGTACCGCGAGTACGGTGCGGAGTCGGTGTTCGGCGGGTCCTACGGGTGGGCGAGTGCGGGACGGTTCCATCACGCGCAGAGCCAGGTGCATCGGTTCCTGAACTGCCTCGGCGGGTATGTGCGGCACGTCAACAGCTACAGCCTCGGGGTGTCGCAGGTTTTGCTGCCGCATGTGATCGGCGACCTCGGTTTCGTGCTGGAGCAGGCGACGTCGAAGGCGGTGCTCGCCGAGCACGCGGAGCTGGTGGTGGCGTTCGGCGGGTTGTCGCCGAAGAACTCGGCGGTGTCGCCGGGCGGTGTGTCGCGGCACAACACCCGTGGGTGGATCGGGGCAGCGCGGGCGCGGGGCTGCCGGTTCGTATCGATCTCACCGTTGCGCGACGACATCCCGGCGGAGGCCGAAGCGGAGTGGCTGGCGCCGCGGCCGGGCACCGATACGGCGTTGATGCTCGCACTGGCGCAGGTATTGGACGCGGAAGGCTTGGCGGACAAGGAATTCCTGGACAAGTACACCGTCGGCTACGAGCGGTTCGTCGGGTATGTGCGGGGCGAGGCGGACGGGATCGTCAAGACGCCGGAGTGGGCCGAGTCGCTCACCGGACTGAGCGCTGAACGTATCCGGGCGCTCGCGCGCGAGATGGCGGCGGCACGGACCTTCGTGACGGTCAGCTGGTCGTTGCAGCGTGCGCAGTACGGCGAGCAGCCGTTGTGGATGGGGGTGGTGCTCGCGGCGATGCTCGGCCAGATCGGGCTGCCCGGTGGCGGGTTCGGGCACGGTTACGGCTCGGCGGCCAGTCTGGGCGAGCCTGCCCAGGAGTTCGCGCCGCCGCGACTGTCGCAGGGACCGAACGGGGTCGACACGTTCATTCCGGTCGCGCGAATCGCCGACATGCTGCTCAACCCCGGGCAATCCTATGAGTACGACGGCCAGCACCTGGTGTATCCCGATATCCGGCTGGTCTACTGGGCGGGCGGGAATCCCTTCCACCACCATCAGAATCTGGCCAGGCTGCGCGCGGCGTTCGCCCGGCCCGAGACCGTGGTGGTGCACGATCCGTTCTGGTCGGCGACCGCGCGGCACGCGGACATCGTGCTGCCGGCGACCATGACCATCGAACGCGACGACTACGGCGCGGGGGATCGAGTGTTCTTCGCGATGAAGGCGCTCACCGAGCCGCATGGCACCGCGCGCGACGACTACGCCATCTTCGGCGAGCTGGCCGAACGCCTCGGCGTCGGCAAGGAATTCACCGAGGGCCGCACCGTCGGCGAATGGCTGCGCCACCTGTACGAGGAATGGCGGCTGCGCCACGCCGGGCACGACCTACCGGACTTCGACACGTTCTGGGCCAGCGAGCACCTCGAATTGCCGGTACCCGACCCGAATCAGGTCCTGGGCGCGGACTTCCGGGCCGACCCGGACCAGTTCCCGCTGAGCACGCCGAGCGGCAAGATCGAGATCTGCTCGGCGACCATTGAGGGCTTCGGGTACGCGGACTGCCCCGGCCATCCGGTGTGGCTGGAACCCGAGGAATGGCTGGGTGGTGCGGCCGCGGCCGAGTTCCCGTTGCAGTTGGTGGCCAACCAGCCGCGTGCCAAGCTGCACAGTCAGCTCGATGTCGGTGCGTACAGCCAATCGAGCAAAGTCACCGGTCGTGAACCGGTGCGGTTGCATCCCGAGGATGCCGCCGCCCGTGACCTGCACGACGGCGATGTGGTTCGTATTGTCAGCAAGCGCGGCAGTTGCCTGGCTGGGCTGATCGTCGACGACGCGGTCCGGCCGGGGGTAGCGCAGCTGTCCACCGGCGCCTGGTACGACCCGGACCCGGCCGATCCCGCGTTCTGCCGCCACGGCAATCCGAACGTATTGATCGCGGACCGTCCCTCCTCGAAGCTCAGTCAAGGCTGCACCGGGCAGTTGTCGCTGGTCGAGATCGAGCGGTACACCGGTGCGGTGCCGGAGCTGGCTGTCGATCGTCCGCCGCGCACGATTCGGTAAGTGGCGCAACGCATTCGGTGACGTGTGAAGTTCGGCTGGATCTATCGGCTTACCCGGTCGCGCTTTTCAGGTGCTCAGCAAGATAGCGGCCGGTGATGCTGTGGGAGTTCTCGGCGATCTCGCCGGGGGTTCCGGTGGCGACGATGCGTCCGCCGGCGGCACCGCCGCCGGGTCCCATGTCGATGATGTAGTCGGCGTTGGCGATCATGTCGAGGTCGTGTTCGATGACGAGGACGGTGGCGCCGTTGTCGTTGAGGCGTCCGATAACCGCAAGCAGGGTGCGGATGTCGAGCGGGTGCAGGCCGACGCTGGGTTCGTCGAAGATGAACAGGGTGTCGCTCTGGTTGCGGCCGAGTTCGGTGGCGAGTTTGAGCCGTTGTGCTTCGCCGCCGGACAGTGCCGGGGTGGCTTCGCCCAGGGTGAGATAGCCCAGTCCGAGGTCGATGAGGGTGTGCAGCCGCGCGCGGACCCGGCGGATGTCGGCGGTGAGCCCGGCGGCCTCGGTGACGGTGCGGGTGAGCAAGTCGGGCAGGGAGATTCCGGCATCGCCGGGGATGGGGCGCAAGATCTCTCGTGCGGTCGGCGCGTACCGGGTGCCCGCGCAGGCGGGGCAGTCGATGTCGACATCGGGGAGGAACTGCACATCCAGCGACACTTGGCCGGTGCCTTCGCAGCGGGGGCAGCGCAGCGAGCCGGTGTTGTAGGAGAAGTCCGCGGCGGTGAGCCCACGGTCGACAGCGGTGGGCGTGGCGGCATAGGCGCGGCGCAGATCGTCGAGGACGCCGCTGTAGGTGGCGACGGTGGAGCGGACATTGATGCCGATGGGGGTGGCGTCGACCATGTCGACGCGGGTGATGCCCGGTGCGTCGACGGTGCTGACGTGGGCGGGCAGCGGGTCGCCCGCGATGCGCGCCGCGAGTGCGGGGACCAGGCTTTCCAGGATCAGGGTGGTTTTGCCGGAGCCGGAGACGCCGGTGACCGCGGTTATCCGCCCCTGCGGGATGTCCGCATCCAGCGCATGGACGGTGTGCAGGGGCTGGGTCGCCAGGTGGATACGACCGCGATCGAACATCTCGCCGCCGCCTGTGCGCGACCGCACGACCACCGGTTCCCGGCCGTTCAGGAATCCGCCGAGCAACGAGGCCCGGTCGGTGCCGAGGTCGGCGGGGCTGCCGATGGCGAGCACGCGGCCGCCTTCGCTACCGGCGCCCGGGCCCATCTCGATGAGCCAGTCGGCTTCGCGCAGGACTTGGACGTCGTGGTCGACGCAGATCACCGAGTTGCCGTCGCGTAGTAGGTCCCGCATCACCCCGAGCAGGCCATCCACGTTCGAGGGGTGCAGGCCGATGGAAGGTTCGTCGCGGACATACAGCACCCCGGTGGTCTGGTTGCGTACCGCGCGGGCCAGTTGCACGCGTTGGCGCTCACCGGTCGACAGGGTCGAGCTCGCCCGGTCCAGGCTGAGGTACCCCAATCCCAGGTCGAGCAGTCGGCGTGCCATCTCGAGGAGTTTGTCGACGAGATTGCGTGCCATCTGGCGCATTTCCGCGGGCAGGGTCGGCTCGAGGGTGGGTGCCCACGCGGTGAGTTCGTCGAGGGTCTTGGTGGTGGCCTGGGCGAGATCGATGCCGTCCACCTGTGATTCGCGGGCCTTGTCGCTGAGCCGGGTGCCGTGGCAGGTGGGGCAGACCTGGGCGCTGATGAATTTGTTGACCCGGGTGAGCCCGCGCTCGTTGGTGGCCTTGTTCAGCGCCTCCTGCACCGATCGCACCGCGTTGCGGTAGGTGAAGTTCATCTCGAACAGCTTGCCGTTCTTCGTGCCGACCTTGATATTGCGTTTCTCGGCGGGTCCGTGCATGACGATGTCGCGTTCGGCGGCGGTCAGATCCGCGTACGGGACATCGGTGCGCACGCCCATCTCGGCGACCACCTGCGGCATCACCGTCAATCCGAACATCGACCACGGGGCCACCGCGCCGTGTTCGATGCTGCGCGACGGATCGGGCACCAGCGTGTTCTCGTCCACCTCGCGCACCACCCCGGTCCCCGAGCATCGTGGACACGCACCGTCGGAGTTGAAGGCCAGCGACTCCGCGCCCGGCGGATAGAACGTTGCTCCGCACACCGGGCAGGTCAGCTCGAGGTCGAGCGCCACGTCGATGGTGGGTTCGAGGCGGTGACCGTTCGGGCAGCAGTGGGATCCGAGCCGCGAAAACATCAGCCGCAGCACATTGAGCAGCTCGGTCGAGGTGCCGAAGGTGCTGCGCACCCCGGGCACACCCGGCCGCTGGCGCAACGCCAGCGCCGCGGGCACGTGCTCGACACTGTCGACGGCCGCGCGTGGCGCCTGCGCCATGCGGCGGCGCGTGTAAGTCGACAATGCCTCGAGGTAGCGGCGCGATCCCTCCGCATACAGCACCCCCATAGCCAGCGACGACTTGCCCGACCCCGACACGCCCGCCACCGCAACCAGCGTGCGCAACGGCACCGACACGTCGATGTCCTTCAGGTTGTGGACCTTCGCGCCGTGCACCTCGATCGCCGGCGGCTGCGCGTCGAGTCGTGCCCGATCCGGTGCGCCCGTCGGCACCGGGTCGCCGTCGTCGCTGGTCATAGCGCCTCCTTGGTCGAGCGGGGAATCGGGTCCGGCACCGGCCGCTGCGGAGGCGGGTGTTCGCCGTGCAAGGGCGTCCATGTGGTCGAGCAAATACGCAAACACGGAAGTTGCTTCCATGGAATATAGTTTGCTAACGTTGTGCTCGCAACCCGATGGGGGCCGTCCGCTACGACCACGGACCAATGGAATAGTGATGACAACCGACTCGAAGTCGTTGTACGACAACCTGATTCGATACGAGATCGAGCTGTGGAACGCCATCGACGCGACCTTGCGTACCGAATGCGATCTCCAGCTGACCTGGTTCGAGATCCTGCGATTTTTGGCCGGACACAGCGGTAGCCGCGTGCAGGACATCGCCGCGGAGTTCTCGATCACTGTCGGCGGCACCAGCAAAGTGGTCGACCGAATCGAGGCGGCCGGCTACTGCGCACGCCGCGCGAACCCTGACGACCGCCGATCATCTCTCGTCGTGCTGACCCCGACCGGACGGCAGGTCCTCGACCGTGCCACCGTCGTTTTCGAAGGTGAACTCCAACAGCGCATCGGCGCGGTACTCGACCATCAGACGATTCACACGGTCACCACGGCCCTCGCCACGCTCCGCGCCGCCGGGCATGCACGCGACGCCGACGGCAAGTCCTAGAACCTCGGCTGCGGTCAGTCGGGGAGGGGTACGAGCCGCTGGGCGTCGTCGAACAACGCGCGTTCGGCCACCCTCGCGGCGGCGAGCGCAGCCAGTGCGGTGGCCGCGAGCAGCATGTACATGACCACGATCTGATAGCGGATCGCGGTGAGCGGGTCGACCCCGGCCAGGATGAGTCCGGTCATCGCGCCGGGCAGGCTGATCAAGCCGACCACCTTGGTGGAGTCGATGGCAGGCACGAGTGCGGTGCGCAGCGCGGACTGCCGATGCGGCAGAAACGCTTGCCGCGCAGGCAATCCCAGGCACAATCGGGCTTCGATGGCGGGCCGGGCCTGCCTGGCGTCCTCCCGGATCCGCCGCAACGCGATACCGGTGGCCTGCATCGCGCCGGAGACGACCATCCCGCCGACGGGGACCACCACGCGGGGTTCGGTGGAGATCACCCCCAGCAGTACGAGCGCGCCGAGGGTGATCGTGGCACCGACCGCAACGCCGATCGTCGCGGCGCGCCGCGCCTGCGGCAAGCCCGCACCTCGACGTCCCGCGACCTGCCCGGCGATGATCACCATCAGGATCACCCACGCGAACGCACCGGGTAATGCGGTGTGCCGGAACACGACCAGCAGGATCGCACCCACCGCGACCAGCTGAACTCCGGCCCGGATCGCGGCGATCACCAGCTCACGGGTCAGCTTCAGGTGCTGGCGGTAGGCGATGAAGGCGGCCAGCGCGACCAGCAGCAGCGAGGCCGAGACGCCGGTCCAGTCGGGGACCGAAAGACCCTCCGCCATCACGGGTTCCGATCGATCTGATCGTCCTGGACCAGATGTTTGTCGTCGAGTATCAGGATGTCGTCGGCGGCGGTCCGCACGAAACTTTGGTCGTGACTGACGAGGACCACGGTGCCACCCGCGTCGGCGTGCGCGCGGATCAGCTCGGCCACGGCGGTGGCGGCGACCGCGTCCAACGCCGAGGTGGGCTCGTCCAACAGCAACACGTCCGGTTCGACGGCCAGCGCGCGGGCCAGGCACACCCGTTGCGCCTCACCGCCGGACAACTCCACGCACCGGCGTTCGGCGAACGACTCCGGCAACCCGACCCTGCCCAACAGGGCGGTGACCTGCGTGGTCGACAAGTCCGGGCACCCTACCCGCAGCTCGTCGGCCACCACATCGGCCAGCAGCACCGGGCGCTGCGGCACCAACCCGACTCGACGGCGCAGCGCAGGCACATCGAGTTCGGTGATCGGGATGTCGTCGAGCAGAATCCGTCCACTGCTCGGTTCGGCGAGACGGTTGAGCAATCGCAACAGCGTGGTTTTGCCGGTACCGCTCGGCCCGACTACCGCGGTGCATCGGCCACCGGACATGGTGACGTCGAGGTCGACGAGCAGCGGCGTCGAGTCGGCGACCGCGCCGACCCGGTCCAGGACGAAGGTGTGCACGCGGCAATCCTGCTACGCGTCGCGCGCGCCGACGCACATCGGCCGGTACAGCGCGGCGATTTTATTGTGCTGCATCGGCACTCGGGCCACCGATAGGCTCGCTGCCATGCTGCTGCGCCACGTGACCATCGACTGCGCCGATCCGTACAAGCTCGCCTCGTTCTGGAGCGACGTCACCGGCTGGCCCGTCTCCGACGAGGACCAAGCAGACGACGACGAGGCTTTGCTGGTCGCGCCCGAGCCGGTGCCGGGGTTGCTGTTCATCCGGGTCCCGGAGGGCAAAACGGTGAAGAACCGGATCCACTTCGATTGGGTGCCGACCGAACGCACCCGCGACGAGGAGGTCGAGCGGGTCATCGGGCTCGGCGCGACGCTGTTCGAGGATCACCGCACCGCCGACGGTCTGGGCTGGGTCACCCTGCGCGATCCCGAGGGCAACGAATTCTGTGTCGAGCGAAGCACATCCGAACGCGGCCTCGGCTGAGGGCGCGACACTCCACCGGAATGGGCTGTGCGGCCGTGCGATCGGCGGCGACCTCTACGATGCCCCGGTGACCTACGACGACCTCGAGCATCTCGACACTTCCCGGCTGCCGGAGCGCCAGCAGCGGATCCTCGCCACCATCCGGGACTGGGTGGTGCGGCACGGCTACGCGCCGAACTCCCGGCAGCTCGGGGACGCGGTGGGGTTGCGTTCGTCGTCGTCGGTGTCCAAGCATCTGAACAGCCTGGAGGAGAAGGGGTTCCTGCGGCGCAGCGAGACGATGTCGCGGCCGATCGATGTGCGGATGTTCCTGAACGGGTCGGCGCCGCGGGAGACCAACGAGGACTCGGTGGCCGTGCCGGTGGTCGGCGACATCGCCGCGGGCACACCCATCCTCGCCGAGGAACACACCGACGACATGGTGACCATGTCGCGCCAGCTCGTCGGCCGCGGCACCGTGTTCGGGCTGCGGGTGCGCGGCGACTCGATGATCGACGCCGCGATCTGCGACGGTGACATCGTGGTGGTGCGCCAGCAGAACGAGGCGCACTCGGGGGAGATCGTGGCGGCGATGATCGACGGCGAGGCCACGGTGAAGGTGTACCGGCGGCGCAACGGGCATGTGTATCTGGAACCGCGCAACCCCGCCTACGAGATCATCGACGGTGATCAGGCCGCTGTGCTGGGCAAGGTGGTCTCGGTCATGCGCCGCGTCTGAACGGGCCGTCGTACCCTGAACTGATGTCGGACATGTCGGAGCCAGATGTCCAGCGGCTGGTCGAGGTACTCGCCGGTCGCCGGGTGGTAGTGCTCACCGGTGCCGGCTTGTCCACCGACAGCGGCATCCCCGACTATCGCGGGCCGGCCTCGCCGCCGCGTAACCCGATGACCTATCAGCAGTTCGTCGGCGATCCGGTGTTCCGGCAGCGGTATTGGGCACGCAACCACATCGGCTGGCGGCGGATGGACGCGTCCCGGCCCAATCCGGGGCATCGCGCGCTGGCGCGGTTGGAGCGGATGGGTGTGGTCACCGGGCTGATCACCCAGAACGTCGATCTGCTGCACACCAAAGCCGGACACCGGCGGGTCATCGACCTGCACGGCACTTACGCGCGAGTGCGGTGCCTGCGGTGCGAGGCGTTGATATCGCGGATGGCGTTGGCGGAGCGGCTCGAAACCGCGAACCCGGGTTTCGCCGAGGGCGCGACGACGAACGGGGTGGAAGTCGCCCCCGATGCCGATGCGGTCGTCGCGGACACCGACAGTTTCCGGATGGTCGACTGCGCGAGCTGCGGGGGAATGCTCAAGCCCGACATCGTGTACTTCGGGGAGAACGTGCCCAAGGAGCGCGTGGCGGCGGCGTTCGAACTCGTCGACGAGGCAGATGCGCTGCTGGTCGCGGGGTCGTCGCTGACCGTGATGTCGGGATTGCGGTTCGTGCGGCACGCGGCGAAAACCGGTCGGCCAGTGGTGATCGTCAACCGGGGGACCACCCGCGGGGATGAGCTGGCCACGTGCCTACTCGACGCCGGATGCTCGAATGCGCTGGTCGCGCTCGCCGACGCGCTCGGGGACGTACGCGTTTTGTCCTCGGCAGGGTGAGTACTGGCCGGCGGGCACGGTGTGCCGGCAGCGTCGTGCGTACTGGGTGTCAACTTTGCGCGTGCCCCGGTGGGGGGTTTGCCCGTGCGACTCGTCCCGCCGACCCCAGACCAGGGTTGCCGCCTCAGTCACGCCGCATGTGGCCAGGTGCGCACCCGGCGGGGCACCGGGGTCGGCGGCGACCGCGGCGAAAAGCGTTTAGTGCGGGTGCAGGTGGGTGACCGGCAGTCCGTGCTCGACATGCAGGCGGGCGGCCACGAGCGAGCGATGGCAGGCCTGCGGATCGCGCTCGACACAGAAGAGCGCAGTCATCGAGCCGCTCGGTAGCTCCGCCACGAGCGTGCCGAGGTCGAACGGGTCGAGGATCTCCCGGGTATAGCGCTCGGCGTACTCGGTGGCCAGCGTGACGCGGTTGCGTTTGCCGACACCTTGGCGGTCGTCCTCGCGGTACTGGAGGTGGCGCATCTCGGTGGTCGGTGCCAGCTCCCGCACATGCCGGTAGCCGATGTCCGCCGCGGCGAGCGCTTGCTGGAGCCGCGCCGAGTTCGCCCAGGAGTACTCGGCGCCCCGAACGCCGCGGCGCTGGCGCAGATCGAGCAGCAATCCCACGCCCGCATCGGTGAGTTGCTCGATGAAGGTTGCGGCCGTGAAACCGTAGACCCCGATCGTCGCAATTCGTTTCATCCAGTACCTGCCCAACTCGGTGGCGAAGCCGCGCCGGGATGGCAAGGCGCTCGCCGTGTGGATTGCGAACCAAGCGTGGGCAATCCGCCGCCATCGGCGCCGTCAGCCCAGCCCATATCTGACATTCGACGCGGCGCCGCACGCTCGGATCGCGACACCCAGCACGAGTTCGGTCAGCTCGGCGCCGCTCCGCTACCTGCCCCACAGCGGTGGGCTCGCCCGAGCCCACCGCCCGGCTCCACTACGGCATGAGTACCGGCTGGTCGAGCGCCCACAACCACGACCCGTCCGGCTGACGACGAGCGATCTCGACCGCCACCTCGCCGGTGGTCAGCGTGGATGCCGTCAATGCCAGATCGTCGCTCATCAGCACCGGATGCTGCCGACCCGGCGTCAGCACGGGCGCGGCCGCGACGAACTGCTCGTACACCTTCCGGATCTCCGCATGTCCGGTCGCGAGGTTGCCGGGCGGGAACGCCAGCACGGCGTTCGGCTCGTACAACGCCACCAGTCCGTCGACGTCGCCCGCGTTGGCGCGCTCGATGAAGTACTTGCCCAGGTCGTTGGGGTCAGTGGCCACATTCTTGTTTGTCATACTCCTAAGCCTCTCAACGAATCACGACATCCTGTGTCGTGTATTCCTGGCATAATTCTGCCCATGCGCGCCGACCGGTTGGTCTCGATGGTGCTGCTGCTGCGCCAGCACGGAAGGCTCTCCGCGACCGCGCTGGCCCGCGAGCTCGAGGTGTCCACGCGCACCGTGCTGCGCGACATCGAGGCGCTGTCCGCAGCCGGCGTGCCCGTCTACGCCGAACGCGGCAGGCACGGCGGATTCGCCCTGCTCCCCGGTTTCCAGACCGAGCTCACCGGACTCAATCACGACGAGGCACTCGCCCTACTGGTCGCCGGATCACGGCGCGGCGCACAGGCCTTCGGCCTCGGCTCGGCGCTGGCTTCGGCCATGCGCAAGGTGGTCGACGCACTCCCCGAAAGCTATCGGGCCACCGCCAACGACGCGGCCCAGCGATTGCTCATCGAACCGGAAACCGATCTGCTCTCGCGCCGCATAGTCGCCGAGGAGGTGCCCGACACCGTGGTGACCGAGGTCCGGCGCGCGGTGTTCGCCGGACACAAGCTGCGCATCCACTACGCGGCCGTGGGCCAGGACCCGACCTGGCGCACGGTGGACCCGATCGGCCTGGTCACCGTCCGCGGCCAGGGCTATCTACTGGCCACCAAGTCCGGCGCGGACCGCACCTACCGACTGTCCCGAATCCTCGCCGCCGAAGAACTCCCCGAACCCGCCCAGCGACCGGACCGCGTGGACCTATCCCAGGCCTGGCAGGAACGCAGCACGCAATTCCGAACCGGCGGCGACCAAGTCACCGTGTTACTACGCATGAACCCGGCCCGCCGCGAAGAACTGGTAGACACCGCACTGACCGTCCGCGCCGAAGAAACCGAAGCCGACGGCTGGCTACGACTCGAAGCAACCTTTCAAGACCCCCGCCACGCCGAATGGGCACTATGGCAACTCGCCACCAACGCCGAAGCCTTGTCCCCACAATGGTTGCGCACCGCCTTGCGCGACCGTGCCACCGCAATCGCCACCCGCTACGAACTGTCACCCTGAGCGTCGTCGTCTGCTATCGAAGCTTCTGGCGGCGAGTGCAATTCGGCATTGCGTGCAGCCGATATGACGGTTGCACCGCAGAGGGCGCCGCGACGGCGTGGAATCCGGAAAGAATCGCCAGCTGAAAAGCTATGTCGCGACTAGTTTGCGGCTCGTGCAAGATGGCATCGCATGCCGGACGGAGGTGATTTTGTCGGCATCGGGCGGGTGGGACTTGCGGCAAGCCTCCGAGCGCATGGGCCACCACCTGCCCCGTGAGCTGTGGCCGCCTCGCGCCGACCCCATCACCGAACTCGTCCATCTCGGCGAAACGATTTCCTGAGGAACCGGCTGTCCCTAGCTCGTCGAGCGCGCCGTCGCCCCTTCGGTCCCGGCGACCGTCGCGCGCAAGATCTCCGTCCACCAGTCGAGCATGCGCTCACGAGCCGACGCGTCCAGCCCGACGCTCCTGCGGAATTCGTTTCCGAACAGCGGATCCGTCGCGACAGCTTGATGCAGCGCGGCGATCGTCAGCTGAATCGCCTCACGCGGCGGGGGAATTCGACCGGTCGCGGTGCAGTGCTGCTCTGCCTGACTGTGCAGCCGGTCGACCACCTCGTCGAGCAGCCCGCTTCCGGCGTCGCGCCAGCCGGAGCGGTGCAGCGCGAGCGCGAGTTCTGCGTACCCGTCGGCGTACAGCGCGGCGAGTGCGCGCACCAGCTCGGCGGGTTCGATGGGTCCGTCGGTCCACGTGGCGAGGACCGTGTGCAGTTCGGCCTTCAGCTTGGAGCCGCCGAAACGCAGCAGTGCCTCCAATAGTCCGTTGCGCGTACCGAAGTGGTGGTTGACCGCGGCATCGGAGACCCCGATCTCGGCGGCGACGGCGCGCACCTGCACGGCGGCCGGGCCGCCCGCGGCGAGTAGCTTGCCCGCGGCCTCGAGGATCAGTCGCTTGGCGTCATCGGGTTTGCGTCGCACTCGGGTGGCCATCCGCAAATATTACCTTGAGTATCCAAGGTAGTATCCATTACCTTGGATACTCAAGGTAAGGAAGGTGGCGCCGTGCGAGGACAATCCACGATTCCGTCGATGACCGAGCGAGCGGCGGCCTTGGGTGTCCCGATCCACGATCCGACACCGCCGCGCGACTTCCGTTTCTCCCGCGCGGGCTGCCGATTGCACGGATTCGACTGGGGTGGAACGGGATTCCCGACCATCCTGCTGCACGGCGGGGCGTTGACCGCGCATACCTGGGACTTCGTCTGCCTCGGCCTGCGCGGCGCTGTCCGGCTGGTCGCGCTGGATCTGCGCGGGCACGGTGACAGCGAGTGGTCCGACGACTACCGGATCGAGACCATGGCGGCCGACGTCGCCGCCGCGGCCGACCATCTCGGTTTCGAGCGAGTCCGGTTCGTCGGCATGTCGCTCGGCGGCGTGGTTGCCGCCCACATCGCCGACACGCGGCCGGATTTGGTGGAACGAGTCGCGCTCATCGATGTCGCCCCCGGCGCCGACTTCGAAAGCACCCGGCGAGTAAGGGAATTCATCTTAGGGCTCGGCCCGGTCCGGGAACTCGACACGGTGGTGGACTCCGCGATGCGGGTCAGTCCGCGCGCCGATCGCGCGGGCGTCACCTACCGCATGAGCACACTGTTCCGCCGCACCGACGACGGCGGCTGGGTGCCCAAAGGCGACCTGACTCCACCCGACTTCCCGGCCATCCTCGCCGCACTCGAACGACTGGCCGCGCAACTGTCCCGGGTCCCGGTGCTGCTGGCGCGCGGCGGTCGCAGCAGAGTGCTGCCGCAGTCCGCCGCGGAACGTCTGGTCGAGCGCATCCCCGACGGGCAACTCGTCGTCGTGCCGGACGCGGGACACAATGTGCAGGAAGACAATCCGGCCGCGCTGATCACCGCATTGCAGTCCTTCCTGACTCGCTGAACCCGCTGCGACTGTGGAGATGGTGTGGTGAGCCTGTAGCGATGTGGTGGCCTCCGGCTCGGAGAGCCCGCCGCGGCGCCTCCGATCGCCCATGATGGCGCCATGGATGTACTCGATCGGGTGGGGCCGGGCCTATTGGATGTGGTCCGGCGAGATTTCGTCTGGCTGGCCTGGAACACCATCCTGGCCTGGGTGCCAGTGGTGTTGGCGCTGTTGGTGTTTCGGTGGAGACGTAGCGATCGGAAGGTGTCCCGCTCGCCACTGTGGTGGGCGGGCGCCGTGCTGTTCGTGCTGTTCCTGCCCAACGCGCCCTATGTGGTCACCGACCTCGTGCACCTCCGCGACGACATCCGCTTCCTCGGTGACGGCCCGGTGGTCACCACGGTCCTGCCCGTCTATGCGACATTCATCGCCTCCGGCTTCCTCGCCTACTACCTCGCGCTGGCCGAACTCGGCCGCTACCTCGACCACATCGGCCGAACCCGCTGGCGCGCCCCGATGACCCTCGGCCTGCACCTACTCTGCGCGGTAGGCGTTTTCCTCGGCCGCTGGACCCGCCTCAACAGCTGGGAACCCGTCGTCCAACCCCGCGGCACCTTCGAACGCATGGTCCTCGCCCTCAGTTGGTCCTGGGCCCCCATCCTCATCGTGGCCACCTTCTTCGTCACCGCCGTCGGACATTTCGTGACCAAGGCGGTGGTCGAGACGGCGGTGGCCGATCTGCGCCGCCTCCGCCGCGCGGTTTGAGGGCCGCCGTGTCAGTGGGTTTCTCTACGCTGCCGCTCATGATCCGTTCCCGAAGTACCAGACCGCACCAGGCTTCTGCCGAGCCCCTCGCCCTGGCCGGCGCCGATCCTGCCCAGATGAACGTCCCCTCGTCATCTGGGGCGCCGCAGCCGGGCCATGGCGGGCGCTCGTCGGTGGGGATGGTGTGAGAGGTGTTCAGACTCGAGCGCGAGGTCGGTGTCTCCTACGGCCAGATCTATGTTGAGAGTGCCCCCGGAGGCATCAACTCGCGCATGGACGAGGCGTTCGCCGGGCAGAGCTCAGGACTGTGCGGCGCCGCGGTACCCGGCGAGCTCTTCCTGCGCACCGGTTTGCACACCGGCGACGTCGGCTTCACCGTCGAAGTGCACGGCCAGGCTCCACCGCTGGATCCGGCATGGGAAGACGTCGTGGAGGTCTCCTTCTACCCGGTCTCGGATCGAAGCTTCCTGGTGCAGTGGGCAGGCGAGGCCTCCTGGGACCTGGATTTGAAAGAAGGGCTCGACTACCGGGTGCGGTACTGCGCCCAAGGCATGGACCAGGCACGGGAGAAGGACGTCCGACTCGACGATGAGCCACTGCTGGACCGGTACCTCCTGCAATTCTGGCCCGCCCCACCCGAACCGGACCGCGTAGTGCGCCAGACCTCGCAAGTCGCGGCCTACGCCCATGACTATGCCCGCCAGCAACCCGATTTCGAGTCCAGCGTGCGGGCCATCATGGCGCAACGACGGGCTCACCTCACCCCTGGCGCCGCCGAATCGGTTCGCGACCCCGAATCTCCAGACGCGGTCGCGGGCATAGCGGTCATCTCCCGTGCCGCCGATCCCCAGTCTGTCCGCGAGCAGTTGACATCACTGAGCTCCTATCCCACGGCGCTGCCCTGGGATTGGGTCGCCGCCTTCGACGCCGAGCATGCCCAGCACGATCGCGTCGGATACATCCAAGCGTTCCTCGAAGAGATCGGTGAGCACACCTTTGCCCTCGGTACCATCCTGGCGTCGCTGGCTTTCGGGCATGATTACTACCTGGCCTTCGTGACACCGACCCAGTTCGAACAGCTCTCGCGGCTTCTCCCCGCACACAGCATGGGCGTGGAAAGCGTGCGGTATGGCCGCTGGACGCCGCGCATGAATCCGGAACAGAGCGCCGCGATCAGAACGTGGGCCATAGCCAACAGCCACAGATTCACAGCAGCGCGCGGGGTGGCGATCACCGCGCGGGACGAAAGCCCCGGCGGAACCGAGGAGGTTGAACCGGACCAGCTCACCTGACGCGTCGGTCCGGCCGGGTCCCGTGGAGCGGCGATTGCGGATCGAGAAGGAGTAGCTTCGCTACGAGTACAACACGGCAGCGACTGAGGTTCGGTCGGGGTCGAAGGTCGTCGTCAGGGTCTTCCCACCGTGCAACTCGGTGACGCTGATCGTGCTATCGCCTATGAAGGATATCTGTGCGGGGCAGGGCCCTTCGTACTCGACCCACACCAGTGCCTGCCTGCTGAACAGCCCGCCGCGCTCTCGAAGCCATACGCGGCAGCCGGAATCGAAGGCGTGGTGAGGCACCATGACCGCTTCGTGGCGGCCGTCGGAGCTCAGCGTGATGTTTTTGACGTTGCCGTCATCGCCGGACCAGGCTGCTATGAACGCCGTGAAAATCCATAGCGGTATCGTCACCAGCGTCACGACGGCAACAAACGTTCTCCACACCCACTTGCGGTACCGAGAAAGCCTAGGGTCGCACGCAAAGCAGAGCACCGCGGCGATCGTCCAGAATATCGGGGCCGCCATGAGGGGGATGGCGTCGAATCGGTAGAAGCGGACCGCCAACCCGTCTACGGGCACGGCAATGAACCATGTCGCGATCGTTGCGGCAAATAGCGCAGGGATGGCAAGCAACCCGCCGAGCCGTACTCGGCTCGGCGGCTGATCTACCCTGCTCACGCACATGCCCGACACGGGTGGCGTCTCTTCAAATACCTTCTCGGCCAACGATTATCCACTTGGCTTATTGGGGATTCCAGTAGTACCCGGGGGTCTGGAGTGGGGCCTTGGTGTTCTGCAGGACCAGCGCTATCCCGTTGTCGCGCAAGTACATTCGCGGCGCAGAACTCGGCGCGAACGCCCATCGGGGCGGGTTGGTGCTCCCGCCGCCGACCCAGCCCGCGCGCGGGTCGTCGCAAGACCCGACGATCACCACGCCTGGCGAGGTCGAGGCATCGCCGATGAGGCACTTGTCGGGGAAGTCGTCGAGCTGGAACAGAACGGAATCGGGCAGGGTATCCCGCCGGAACCAATGCGGTGCATCGGATTTGCAGTTGGAAGCGTCCGCCGCCGCGCCACGGCCTGCGGCGACTTGGTTGTAGTAGACGCAGGCCGGGTTGTTCGGGTCGCTGAGCTGGAACAGCCTGAACACCTGAGGAAATCCAGATCCCAGCGCTCCGGGTGTCGTGGGTTCGGCATGCGCCGGTGCCGACACCGAGCCCAGGACCGCGACGAAGAGGAGAGCGAGTTTGGTTCTGTTCAACGGTACTCCTTCGGTTGGACCGCACCACAGGCTTGGGCACGGCGTAGTGCCAGGTAAATCGCTCAACGGAGCATCGATCTGACGGAGTCGACGCGACGGAAGTCGGTACACCTCATCGGAATCCGCGATGCTGCACAGGAAGTCGGGCCGTCACCCGAGAGAAGACGGACCCTCCGGGCAGCGGACGTCTCGAGGGCTCGTCCTCAATGACCGGTACACGCATAGAGCAGATGTTAAAAGCCCGGCCATATCGTCAGCGTATGCAAAACCGCACGCGGCCTTACCATCCCGTCGACGGTCGCCGAGGCACCTGCAGACCGGGAAGCGCGCGGCGGGCAGCGGCGACCACCGATACTTCGTTACGCCATCGCTGCCAGGGTTCGTCGTTCGTTCCCGCATGCCGAGGTGGGCCGCCTGCACTCTGTCGAGTCAGGGCGGGATGTCTTTGACCCCAGCCGGTTACGGGAATCGCTGTGCGATCGCCGCTGTGATCGCCTCCGACGCATGCTCCTGAATGAAGTGCCGGGCGTGTGGCAGCTCGACCACGTCGAGATCGGTGAAGGCGGCCCGCATCCGCGGGACGCAGTCGTTCGGACGGAACACCATGTCCCGCATGCCCCACACCAGCAGGGTCGGCTTGTCGCCGAGCAGGACGGGCACGTCTCGGGCGAGTTGGTTCAGCAGCGGGCGCGCGGCACGAATTTGTCTGGGCATCATGGCAAGTCCGCGCCGGGCCTCGGCAGTGGGCTGCACCGCGCGATAGTGCTCGGCCTCGGCCGCGGTGAGTGTGCGCCCCAGCTCCGTGAGCAGGACGCGCTCGACGAGGAAATTCTGTTCCAGTATCCGCCGCTGCATCGGACGGCTGCTCATGATCGCGCTGAAAGCCCGATTAGCCATCGCTTCGATCGGCCAGAACACGGTGTTGCCCAGCACGATCCCCCGCACCCGGTCCGCGCGCGCGGTGACCGCGCCCAGACCGATGGGTCCGCCCCAATCGTGTCCCATCACAACGAAGCCGTCGAGTCGCAGGTGATCGATCAGCTCACCGAGGACCGCGGCGAGCTCGGCGATGGTGTAGCCGAAACCCGCAGGGCGCTCGGACAATCCGAAACCCAGGTAGTCGACGGCGATACACCGGTACCGATCGCGCAGGTCCTTCACGATGTTGCGGTAGAGGAAACTCCACGCCGGAGCACCGTGACAAAACAAGATAGCCGGCCCCGTGCCCTCATCGATGTAGTGAACCCGGCCGGCAGACGAGTCGAACCAACGCGACTCGAATGGGTACAGATCCCCGTCAGGAACAAAGTCGATCAACATCAGGCCCCTCCCTCAGGCGCGAGGCTACATGTGGTCCAACGGGGCGTGGTGGACCCACCAAGAAAACCGTTGAAAACCTGCGATTCCGGCGAGTTCCACACTGCAACCACCTGACGGTCGGTAATCGGCTACTTAGCATTGGCGCTAGGGCTTGATCCCGGCCAGGATCGGGTCCAGGTGCCCGGTGAGAAGCTCGGTAATCGGCTGCCCACCTGCGTCATTGGTGTGGCTCTCAAATGGCTTGCTCCTCACCGGTCACCGTGCAGGGAATGGCTTAAGAGGGGTTTGCCCAGCTCGAAGTAGCGGTGCCTTCCCGCACGGACACCATCCGTCGATTCGGGAAGGATGCACTGGTGAAGGTCATCATCGGGATGGACCCGCACAAACGCTCAGCCACGATCGAAATCATCGACCCCGCGGCAGCGGTGCTGGCGACGGGGCGATATGACACCGACAACGCCGGCTACAGCGCAATGCTCACCGCCGCAAGGCGATACCCGGATCGGGTGTGGGCGATCGAGGGATGCAATGGCATCGGCCGCCACCTCGCCCACCGCCTGGTCCATGACGGTGAAACCGTCGTCGATGTGCCGGCGAAACTCTCGGCGCAGGTGCGGGTATTCGCCACCGGCAACGGC
Organism: Nocardia sp. CS682; assembly: GCF_004634405.1. Classification (NCBI taxonomy): domain Bacteria; kingdom Bacillati; phylum Actinomycetota; class Actinomycetes; order Mycobacteriales; family Nocardiaceae; genus Nocardia; species Nocardia sp. CS682. Next base: position 110,781 of record NZ_CP029710.1, read on the forward strand.
CGCAAAACCGATCCTGTCGATGCGCATTCAGTAGCGTTGGCGGCTTTACGTTCACCGAATCTGCATCGCGTGCAAGCTGATTCGGAACTGATCGCGTTGGGCATGCTCGCCGACCGACGCGACGAACTCGGCCGCGCCCGCACCGACACCGTCAACCGTTTACACCGGTTGCTGCTGGAATTGCTGCCCGGCGGGGCTAAGAAATTCCTGTCCGCGATGCAAGCACGGAAGTTGGTCGCGACCGTCAAGCCCCGTGATCCCGCAGGCAAGGTCCGCCGCCGCCTGACCGTTGAGTTGATCGGTCAACTGGAGGTCATCGATCGCAAGATCAAGACCGCGGATAAGGAATTGCGCGAGCTCGTCGCCGAACGTGGTTCCACCTTGACCGACCTCAACGGGATCGGACCCGCTGGGGCCGCCCGGCTGCTTGCCGATGTCGGTGACCTGCACCGATTCCGGGACCGCAACCGGTTCGCGTCCTGGAACGGCACCGCCCCCTTGGATGCTTCTTCTGGTCAGCAGCAACGGCATCGGCTATCGCGTGCCGGGAACCGGAAAATCAATCGGGTCTTGCACATCATGGCCATCGTTCAGCTGCGTAATCCCAGCGCGGGCCGCACCTATTACGACCGCCGCAAAGCTGCGGGCAAGACCTCGATGGAAGCGACGCGGGCGTTGAAACGCCGCCTGTCCAATATCGTCTACGCGCGCATGCTCGCCGACCAGCAACGACGGGAAACGGCAAGCCCGGGAGGGCAATCGGGGGCGACTCTTGACTCCAGCGCGACCGGCTCAACCCCGCACACCGGCACTTCGGACAAGCCACAACCCGGACTCACCGATAACCAGAATACTCCCGACCTGCGAATCATGTCTTGACGCGAGAGGGGAGCCAGCTGCGGAGGTCCGCGAACGCGCGCCATGTCTCGCCCAGGAACTGACCGATCAGGGGGCTGCGTCAAGCGAGCCAACCGAGCAATGTTGCGGGCGCGGTTCTGGCGCATCATCTTCCTGGGCTCGATCGCCGGCCAGTCCGGCATTCCCGGCCAGGTGAACTGCGCGGCCGCCAAGGCTGGATTGGTGGGCATGGCTCGCGCGATCACCCGCGAGATCGGGTCACGAAACATCACCGCCAACGTGGTCGCTCCGGGGTTCATCGATACCGACATGACTCAGCAAGAGGTATCCGACGACGCGCGCGAGGCCGCTCTGAAGGCGATACCGGCGGCGCGCATCGGCCGACCCGACGAAGTCGCCGCGGCCATCAGCTTCCTCGCCTCCGACGACGCCGCCTACATCAGCGGTGCCATCATCCCGGTCGACGGCGGCATGGGCATGGGCCACTGATACACCTGGAATACGTCGTGTAGTCGGCAAGAGTATGCATTCTACCGACGCGAACGGCCCGAGATGATCTCGGGCCGTTGATATTCGGCGCATGCAGCGTGGCGGGCCGATCCGATGTCCGAATCGAGTGGCAGTATCGACTCAGCGAGTCGGCTTAAGCATCCACAGATTCTCGGCCGGGAGCGCGTCGCCCTTGATCATCTCGCAGTCGGTGGCCGTTCGGATACTGCCGACAGCACCGGTGCCACTCGGCCCACCCGCATAGGTGAACGCCTGCCAACACCTGCTGGGGGTACCGCGACTGTATGCCTCTCGTTGAATCACTCCCCGGTCTGTGTACCCCGCTATGTTGAGATACTTCCAACGCTGATCACTCAGCCCGCTGTGCCCGCAGTCGACGCCCCGCAGCCGCACCGCGCCATCGAACAGCTCGGCCAACAGACATTGTCCGGTCGCGACATTGCGGACGCGGGTCACTCGCGTCCCGTCGATCGCCAGCCAAGCCTGTTCGATGCGGCCCGAGCAGCTCTTCAGAACGACAAGCTCGCCCTCCGCGCTCAAACAGGTACCGGAGACTTTGACGCTGGTTATGGTGAATGACTGGTCAGCGGGCCAATCCGCAGATGCCGGACCGGCCGTGACCACCCCGCCGAGCATGACGACGCCAAAAGCAGTCCACACGAACTTGCGACGCGAGATACCAAGTGAAATCCGCACCACGACAAATGCCTCCGAGCTTCGAGTTCGGGCGAGCAGGGCTTGCGAGTGATTCGGTGCGCTCCCAGGTCACGCCAGGCGCGTCATGCTAGATCTTCGATCCCAATGGGAACACATAGTCGCCGCCGCGATGCGTCGGAGCCTGATCACGACGGCGAGCCACGCACCGAACAACCCGGGGAACGCGCGCCACGCGGCATGATCGCTCACCCGCACTGACTGAAGTCAGCACGGATCGCTCTCATCACGACACGTCGAGTCCCGGATTCAGGGCGATCTGCTCGAGCAGCGCTAACGGCAGAAGCTCGGCGGGGGCGTCGTCGAAGGAGATTTTGATCTGTGTCCCGGACGGGTGGGTGACGGTGACCGTGCGGTCAGTTCGCGGCGTGGACGACAGCGCCGCACTTCGCACTTCGCGGGTCTCGACCGCAGTCCCGTCGGGTAGCCGCCGCGTCGCGCCATCGTAGGAGGAAGTATCGGGCTCCTGCGGCAGGGGTTGCTCGGTACTGATCACGACGGCCAACCGCGATTGCCAACCGAGCGTGGTTACTCGAACCACCTGGCACACCCCGCCGCCCCTCTCACCTTGCAGCAGCGCCCCCAGCGGCCGGTCCAGGGTCACACCGTCGAGCGGGATCTGGGCCAGCACCTCGTCCCATCGACGAGCCTGGGCCTGATCGATCACCGCGCCGGATTTCCAGAAGCGCAGGCAGACCTCGGGCGGGCGCGGCGTTCCGGGCGGGACCGGCGCGCTGATGCGTAGTCCGGGGTCGGTCACGAGCGCGACGAGTTCATCGATGGACAAGGGGACAGCTCGGGTACGGCCGCTGCCCTCGGCGGCGTGATCAGTGGCGTTCGCGTGAACGACGGATCCGTCGGGTAGATAAGCGGTGGCGTCGCGCGTAAGGGTGCGAACTCCCTTCATTTCGTACCAGGTGTCCTGGGTGTCGACGATCGTGCCGTCGGGAAGGTGGCGCCGTTCGTCGAGTTCGCCGGCGACGCACGGTCGAATCGGCTTGGTGGACTGGCGAACGGTCACCGCCAGCGCGCCCTCTCGGTCAGCGCGCAGCAGCGTGGCGCGTGCCTCGCTCCATCCGTCGAATCCCTTGTTCTGCGTGGCATCGCCGAGGATCGGCTGGAACACCAGCGAGCGCGTTACCGGCGCGAAGACGATCTCGACATCACCGGGGAGCCCATCGTGCAGCGCCTGCGTCATCGCGCCCGCCTTGGGACCGGAGAACCACGGATAGGACGGATTGTCATAACTATCCGTGCCGGAGTACATCATCCCGAACGTTTGCCCTTCCCGCGGAGGTTCCACGACATCGCAACCCGGGATCCGCACCGGAAACGCGACCGGCGGAGTGACATAGGAACTTTCGGCCCGATCTGTGGGCTCCGGCTCGTGCACCAGCCAGGCGACGAGGTAGCCGGCCGCGACGATCGCGGCGCAGGTCAAACCCACCTGCCATCTGTTCACAGCCGGGAAGGGCTGGGCCGCGTCCTTGACATCACCGGTTTCCATATCCTGCATTGTGTCTGCCCGTACCGACATGCTGCACACTCGTCGGCGGACGCCATGCACGCACGCTCTTCGGCACTATCGTGCGTTGAGAAGCACTGTCAGCCGATCGTTAACCGACCGGACTGATCGGATCTGTACAGAGATCAAGCTGCCGGGACCAGGACCAGGAACAGGAAGGCCAGAAAGCGGGGGTCATCCCTATCTTCGAAGAATTCTGGGAACCGCTCCAGCGCCTCCGGTGCGGGACCAGGCTCATCGAGGTGGGTCACTCGAAATCCGGTGTCGAAGAAGGTCTTGAACATCGTCGACAGGGACCGGTCCCAAAACGTCAGGTCGGCGTCCTGCCCTGCCATGTCCGTCACGTGCCGGGGCCGGGTGGCGAAGTAGTTCGTCGTGTTGCCTGCCTGGACGGCGGTGAACCACATGACAAGCGGATGCTCCACAGACAGGATCAGGCGGCCTCCGGGCTTCAGCACCCGTCGGATCTCCGTCAGCGGGGAATGCCAGTCCTCGAGATAGTGGAGCGTCAGAGAGCACACGACATCGTCGAAGGTGGAGTCGTCGAACGGCAACGGGTCAGCCAGATCTGCGACGTACAGCTCTGTGGCGCTTCCGACGCGGCCGCGGGCGATGTCGATGAGCGCCTTGCTGCCGTCGATGCCGACGGCCGTAGCTCCACCCTCGATCAAGTCGACGAGCGTTGGACCGGAGCCACACCCCACGTCCAGCACATGCTTACCGGAGACGTCACCGAGCAGATCACGGATCGCAGGCCTGTTGTAATACTCGTTGAGCAGACTGGTCGCGTTCTCCGCAGCGTAAACTTCGGCGATCGGATCGTAGGCCGCAGCACGGCCAGAGCCGTCCGGAGGTGTCGAGGCTTCCATACCTCGAAGCTAACAGCCATGAACGCGCGTCACCGGGTGCAACCGCCTCGGTCTGAAACATAGCTCACCGGTCTCGGGGTACTGCGACGCGCAGCTCGGCAGCGGATCTGCAACCAGGCGTGGGCAGTCACCAGAGGTTGACCCAGGAATCTCCTGCCCTGACCTACGGCTACGCCAAATCCGTTGGCTTCCGCGCCGTTTCCACGGGAACCCCAAGGTCCCATGGCTCCAACACATTCGGAGCTGATCGCGTTGGGCACCCTCGCCGCGTCATCCGGATGTCCCGCACGAAACCGTGGACGACATTCTCGCGGCGAGCGGATGGGCGATAAGTGATCAGGTCGAGGCTGCTGAATCTGCCTGTTCCCCAACGCAGTCGAGCAGGTCAGGCCTTGACGTGTGCGCCTGCGAGCTTGACCTGACGGCCGATGAGTGACGACTCGACTCGAAGCACGCCGTCCAGGGCGCCGATGCGCCTGGCCAGATAGTCGTACAACGCGTCGAGATCGTGGAATACCGCGAACGCCACCAGATTGGTGGTCCCGGTGGTGGCCGCAGCGTAGGCGATCTCCACGTGCCGGGCGAGTGTGTCTGCGACGCAGGCCAATTCGGCGGGCGCGACGGTGAGCCACAACATCGCGTGACAGTGGTAGCCGAACCAGGTTGGATCCAGGTCGATGTCGAAGTAGAGCACTCCGTCTTGCCGCAGTTGCGCCAATCGCCGCCGCACGGTGGACGCCGAGCAGCCCGTCACGGCGGCCAGACCCGGGAACCCTGTCCGGCCGTCGACCGCCAGGGCCTGCATCAGCGACCAGTCCGCATCGGTGAACTCGACCGGCTCGGGTTCATTGGACCCACCGGGGCTCTCGACTGGGCGCAGGCGCGCGACCTGGTCCGGGCTCAACGCAACGAGCCGACCGGGCCACCCACCCACACCGGCTACCCCACGCAGCATGCACTGTGCCGTGACGCCGATGATTCGCGGTGTGCGACTGAGCTTTTCCAGCAACAATTGATCTCCGGCACCGCGCGTCCGCGTGATGCAGACGATTTCCGTACCGCCCGACGCCAGATGGACCCAGAATGTGTCGTCGCGGCGCGCCAGCGCGGTCGCCACCGCAAGCGCCGCATCCGGGGCGCAGCTGATGCGGATCAGCCAATCGACGTAGCCGAGTCGTCGACCGTCGAGGGAACCGACCACTCGTAGCCCCGCCGCCCTGAGCTTGCGATATCGGTACGCGATCGTGCGGTCCGAGCAGTCGAGCACCTCCGCGATCGAGCTGAACGACGCGCGACCATCGACGGCAAGCGCATGCACCAACTGCTTGTCGAGTGAATCCACCAAAGTTGCCCCTGAATCTTCGGAATCCGTCACATTGGACGTGCGTCCATCCCGGATCTGCCAACTCCGCGTGACACTCCCACTATGGCAGACCATGACCAGACCTCAGTTTCCACCGGCACCGACACCCTCGACCCGGTAGCTCTCACCGGGCGACTGACAGCCCGCATGCGCGCCGTGGAGTCGGCGCGTCCGGACCGCCTCTTCGATGATCCGTTCGCGGCCCGCCTCGCGGGAGTGGCGGGGCAGGAGCTGCTCGACGAGTTCGGCGACAATCCGGCCATCGTGGTGCGGACGCGATACTTCGACGACATGCTTGCCGCGCCAGGCCCGCTCCAAATCTGCATCCTTGCCGCAGGTATGGATTCCCGCGCCTATCGGCTCGATTTTCCGGCAGGCACCACCGTGTTCGAACTCGACCGGCCTGCCGTGCTCGCGGTCAAAGATGAACTCATCAACGCAGCGCCCCGATGTGTCCGAGTGCCGGTGGGCCTCGACCTGGCGAGCGACTGGACCGGACCACTGATCGCCGCCGGTTTCGATCCGAACGCACCAACGCAATGGCTGATCGAGGGCCTGACCCAATACCTGCCCGAGTCCGACGTGCTTCGCCTGCTCGACCGGGTCACCGCATTGTCGGCGCCCGGCAGCCGCCTGCACATGGATATCGTCGGGCAGTCGTTCCTGGAACATCCGGCCATGCGCCCCCTACTCGACCGCATGGCGAAAATGCAGGCGCCGTGGCTATTCGGCACCGACCGGCCCGAGGACCTGCTCACCACACGCGGCTGGCGACCCGAAGTCACCCTGATGAGTACCGTGGGAACCCGATTCGGCCGTTGGCCGCATCCCAACCTCCCTCGCGACACCCCGGGCGCGCCGCACGGCTTCCTCGTGCGCGCGGAACGCGGTGCCTGATCGCTGCCGTTCGGAGCCAGACCGTCACATCAGCGCCGTCGGATCGGCCCGCGGTTACCTTCGACTGCCGGGCCGTACCGCTGAGCGTTCGTCGCGAACCCCACGTCCGTCGGCCGCCTCGAACACACGGAATCGTGCATTGTTTGCGGCCGACGCGAATCCCTCTGCGCCGCAACATCGCATGCACTCTCGGCGACCCGTAGGTGCCGCCAGAATTGGTGTGAATGTCGACGATCTCGGCCAGCAGCTTCCCGTCTTCGACCCAGCGATCCGACGGCTGCGCGGCGCGTTTCTTCCATTAGTAGTAGGTCGAGGACGCGATGCCCAGGACCCGCAGTAGGAGCTCGACCAGGTGCTGGCTGTTCTGTTGAATGAACCGCATGATCACCGCCGGGCCGGGCCTAGCTCCGAGGCGAAATACGCACTCGCAGAACGCAATAGCTCGTTGACCCGCTCCAATTCCGCGACCCGTTTCTCAACGCGCGGTTCTCGGCGAGCATGTCGGCGCTCGGCCTGTCATCGCGTTCGCCGGCGTCGGCTTCGGCTTGGCGGATCCAGTTCCGCAACGCCTCGTGATGCACCCCGAGCTGCTCGGCCAACTTACGGATCGTCGGCTTCGGGTCCGGCTCCCGATACAGGCGGACCGCCCTCGCCTTCAACTTGTCGGGGGTACTTCTTCGGTGCTGCCACGAATGACTCCTTCCGGCCCTATCGGACCACAGCCAGAGCCCTCCGAGAAAGCGCGGCCGCAGAGCCCTGTCTCCTCTTGCCCCCAACGTTGGGACTTCGGCAGTTAGTCCGACACTGCGAGGACGGTGTAACCCCCGATCTCGATGCCGCCGATCACCTGGGTCAGCTGGTGCACATACGTGGCACCGTCATCCGGGCTCGCCACGTGAAAGACGGTGTCGCGCTTCGACCCCGGCGGGAGCGCCGTCTCCGCGAGCACATGACCGCCGGAGTTCTCGCCGCGGCGCCGCAACAGCTGTTCGACGGTGCGGTCGTCGAAGAGCTCGAACGGCTCGTCGCTGCCGAAGCCTTCGAAGTGGATGCCCACCGGCTCGCCTACGCTGACCTCGACGTCGTGCCGGAGCAGCAGGCGACGGCGTTTCGGGTCGGCGACGTGGGAGCACAGGTCTGCCAGAGTCGTCCCCAGGGCATGGGTGACCTGCGGAGTGAGGCCGCTGATCCGCCAGCTGTGCTGCACCAGCCAGGTCACCGCGTCGAAGGCGAACGGGTTGGTGACCGTCAATATCTTGGTGCCCGCGGTGCCGGGCGGGTCGACGACCAGATTCCGTTGACCGACGCGGCGATCGAGATCGGCGCGCCAGGGGAATTCGACTTTCTCTTCGAGACTTTCGGCATGCACGAGCAGGCACTGATGGGTGCCGAAATCCAGCGTCGGTGTCCATGGCGTGGTGCACTCCATGATCTCCGCGGCACCGGGCGGCAGCGATTTCGGCTTCGATTCTCCGATCCAGGTAACGTCGGTGAGCGCGCCCAGACTCGGTCTGGCGTAGTAGAAGTTCAGCTTCGTGCCCAATGCGGCGCCCAAACCGGACAGGTTCTGGACCGTGGCGGTGAGGATTGCCGGGGTATCGGGCGGTATCCAGCCGGTCACCGGATCGGCGGTGGACAGCGCGATGAAGGGTGAGCAGTAGAAGACGGTTCCGTAGGGGAGTGGGCGCCCGTCACCGTTGTCGGAGTAGTCGTACCCGAGCACGAGTTTGGCACCGGGTTGCAGCGGGGCAGGCTCGTCGTCGTGTTCTTGCATTGTCTTACCGTCCTTTTCGAGCGTCATGGTTCGAGCTCGATCTCGCCGGGCTGCACCGCGGGCGCACTCCAGGTCCACGCCGGCCAGCCGATACCACGGTCCGCGTCCAGGTCCCAGTCCAGGAAGTTCATCGTCGGGTCGGCGGCCAGCAGGGCTAGGGCGTTGTCGACGGCGTTGCCGAACCCGCGTTCGAGGCTGGCGTCGTTGACCGCCTGGTCGGCTCGCTCCTGCCATTCCTGGGCGCTGAGCAGTGCAGGTGTGGTGTTCCGGCGCACCATGGGGTTCACCTGGGTCGAGGTGTAGGTGCCGTCGCCGTTGGCGGTGAACGTCCAGCCGTCGACGAAATGGAAGGGCCACACCGCATTCGCCGGATAGGAGACCTGGCGGGGTGTCTCGACCGGTTCGGTCGGATATTGGGTCCAGTTGCTCAGATTCGCCGGTGCCGGCGACCAGACCGAGCGGGGGTACCCCTGTTCGAGTCCGGACCTGCTCCGGCAGGTGTTGAGCGCGGCCGTGGGCGGCACCACCTGGGCGCCGCCCATCGGCGTGAACGCAACCGGGTTGTGCGCCAGCTGTGTCGTATACGGCGGGATCAATCCCGCGGTGACCAGCAGGTCACGCAGGGCGTTCTCGAAGTTGGCAAGGTAGACCGCGAACCACTCGGCGTGGCAGCTGAGCTTGTCCCAGTCGGGCGGGGTGGCGTCGTCGAGGAGTGCGACTGCACCGGCCAGCATCGCGGCGCCGCCTGCCATATTGCCGATCGCGTAGTTGGCCAGGCCGAGCAACGCCGCGGCAATGGCGCTGGCCGTCTCCAGCGCCGAGACGCTGCCGATCGATGGTTTCGGCGGTGTGATGACGGTGCCGCCGGGCAGCACCACCGAACCGTCGACGGCGACCCAGTCCGGGCGGGGACCGCAGCTGTCGGGCGGGTTGATCTGGTCCGGCGGATGGCAGCCGAGGAAGCTGCTCGACGTGGACATCCACAGGGTCAGCCAGGTCAGCGAATACGCGCTTTGAATGCCCCCGGCGTTGATGCCGAGGCCGGGAGCCGGTGTGCCGTAGGCGGCTTGGTAGCTGTCCGACCAGAGGGTGACCAATGCGGCGGGCAGTCGCGGTGGCAGCGGGGTACCGGCGCCGATCGCGGCGAACACCGAATTCTGATCGATGCCGCCCATCGTGATGCGGCGGTGCAATTCGGCGCCGCAGACGTTATCCCAGGTCGGGAGAGTCGGATTCGGTACGAGACCACCGGAATTGAAGACCATCTCGGCCCCGGTCGCACGAATCTTACGGCGCTTCTCCACGTATCCCCACACCCAGGTGTCGACATAGTTCCCTAGCCACTGGTGACGCCACCAATGATTGCGGCGGGGACCGCCGACGATGCCGTTGAGAAACGGGTTGCCGCACGCCTGCGCGGCATAGGCGACCATCATCCCGTCCGCATACGCCCGCAGCCTGCTGTCGCCGCTGACGTCGGCGCGCCTGCGGATTTGGGTGAGAAAGAGCCCGGTCTTGCTGCCGTGCAACGTATCCCGAGCGCGCCATTGCCGGGTCGGGTGGAGCTTCCACCGCTGGTCGGCGGGGGTGGTAGCACTGCCACCGACGCTGCGGACGGCCAGCGCGAACGTGGGTGCCAGGGTCGCCACCGTCGCGAGCTGGGCCCGCATCGCGGTGATGATGCCGTCCATCTCCTCGATCTTGTCGAGATTGGTGACGAGTTCCAGCTTCGCCGCGAGGTCGGCCTGCTGGGTCAGCGCCCTGAACCAGTCGAGCCGTTCCCTCAGCGTGGACAGGTTCGCGTAGAGGCCGGGGACAGCCGGTGTTCCGGCGAGCAGGCCGAGAATGGGCAACCAGGCGGCGAATACCCGGCTGTTCGGTTCGCCCGCGCCGAGTTCTGTTCGCGCGGGCAGAAAGTCACCGAGTTTCGCGCCGATCGCACCCAGATAGAAGAATGGCAGATCGCCACTCGCTGGGACGGGCAGTCCCGCGGCTTCGCGCGCTTCCAGCACCAGATCGGCGATCGCGAACTGCGTGGGGATACCGGTCATGACATCCTCCCGCTGTCGTGCTCTCGAGATTTCATCATGTCGTTCCTCCTCTTCCCGCCCCAGAAAAAGCGTGGGACGGGGAGGAGGCGGTAACACGAGTAGTGGGCTACTTCATTTTTCGGCGCATTGTTGGGGCGATTCGCTGAGGCGCGTCCAGGCCCTGAGGTCGGGCCCGGCGGCGCGAGCCGATGTCCGCTAGTCCGAGTCGATGTCGAGTGCCCTGGCCGGGCAAGCGTCCACCGCGTCGCGCACCGCCGCGTGACCACCGCGCGGGCTCGGATCCAGCACCCGCACCCGCCCGTCGTCCTCGTCTTGGTCGAACACCTCCGGCGCGATGAGGGCGCACATGCCCGATCCGATACAGCGCTCCCGATCCGCGACAAGCCGTGTCATCGTTATCTCCTTCGTGCTCGAGGGTTTACGGGGCCGGTTGCGTCCACGTGACCGGCAATTCGTGCACGCCGTAGATGTTCATGTCGGTCCGCAGTTTCACCTCGTCGGCCGGGATGGCGAGCTCGAGGGTCGGGAAGCGCCGGAGCAGCCCGGCGAAGCCGGCACGCATTTCGATGCGAGCGAGCTGCTGGCCGAGGCAGGTGTGCACCCCGTGTCCGAAGGACAGGTGACCGCGCGCCTTGCGATGGATGTCGAGGGTGCCGGGGTTGTCGAAGCGCTGCGGATCGTGATTGGCGGCCAGCAGCGAGACGACGACGGTCGATCCCTTGCGGATCGTTTCACCGCACAGCTCGATGTCCTCGGTGGCGTAGCGATAGAAGATGTCAGCGATGGACAGGTAGCGCAGGAGTTCCTCGACGGCATCGGGCACCAGCTCTGGATCGGCACGCAGTTCGGCCAACTGGTCCGGGTGCTCGAGCAGCGCAAAAGTGCCCAGCGCCAGCATGTTCGCAGTAGTTTCGTGGCCCGCGAGCAGCAGCAGGAACGCGATGCCGGTCAGATCCTCGATGGCGAGTTCGTCGTTGCGGGCCAGGTCGGACAGGATATCGTCGCCGGGTTCGGCGCGTTTGGCCGTGACCAGCTGGGCGAGGTAGCCCATCATCGCGCCGTACGCGCCCATCTTCTCCTCCAGCGACTGGTCCTTGACCAGGAACTTGGCGGAGTTGACCTGGAAGGTCTCCCGGTCCGCATAAGGGACGCCGAGCATTTCGCAGATCACCAGCGACGGCAGCGGCAGCGCGAACTCCTTGACCAGATCGACCGGCGGGGTCAATTTCGCCATCTCGGCCAACTGCTGCTCGGCGATCTCGATGATGTGCTCTTCGAGCTGTTTCATCCGCCGGACGGTGAAGGTGCCGGTGAGCATGCGCCGCAGCCGGGTGTGATCCGGCGGGTCCATGGCGATGAACAGACCCGGAATCTGCGGGGACGGTTCGGTGGCAGCGGGCATGCCGGGTGTCTCGTAGGGCACGTGCATGATGCCGAGATCCTGGCGCGAGCTGAACCGGGTATCGGCCATGAGCTGGCGGACCGCGTCGTATCCGGTGACGAACCAGCCCTCGTGCCCGTCGGGGAAGATCAGCGGACAGACCGGGCCGGCCTCGCGCATCCGGCTGATCTCGCTGGGCGGATCGAAGGGGCCGGCGTCGCGCGCCGTGGGGAGACCGTTCGGGATCGAAACCGGTTTAGTCATCAGGTTTTCCTTTCGTGGCTGTTGTGAGGACCACGGTCGCGGAACGACCTGACATACGGCTGTCACGGCGCTGATACGGCCTCCTGGGCGGCATCAGCGGCTGGATTAGACTGTGAATACAAATCTAGACTGATAGTCTAGAACCTCCTGGACCGGCAAGAAGGATTGAGACTGTGACCGACACGCCCATCACCGACGCATTCCTGTACGACCGGTCCGGTCACCGCTACGACATCGCGGACCCTCGCTGGCGCGGTGACGACGGCACCGCACTGGCGATGAGTGCGCTGCCGGGTATCACGAAAGACCGGATCGTCACCTCGGAACGGTCGCTGTGGCGCTACCAGGCGGCGATCCCGGTCGATGCGCGCCACCGGGTGAGCCTCGGCGAGGGCTGCACCCCGATGGTGCCGATGGACTGGTCGGGTCGGCGCGTGCACTTCAAACTCGAATGGTTCAACCCGACATCGAGTTTCAAAGACCGCGGGGTAGCGGTGATGGTCTCGCACCTGCTCGGCCAAGGCGCGGACCACGTGCTCGAGGACAGCTCCGGCAACGGCGGCTCCTCGGTCGCGGCCTACAGCGCCGCCGCCGGGATCCGAGCCAAGATCATCGTGCCCGAGTCGACCTCGGCCGCGAAAATTCTGCAGGTGCGCGCCCATGGTGCGCAGATCGAACTCGTCGCGGGCACCCGTGCGGAGGTGTCGCAGGAGGCGATCCGCCAGTCCGAACAGATCAGGTACGCCAGCCACAACTGGCACCCATTCTTCTTGCAGGGCACCAAGACCGTGGCCTACGAGATGTGGGAGGACCTCGGGTTCCAGGCTCCCGACAACGTAGTGCTGGTCGCCGGCGCCGGCAGCAACGTCCTGGGTTGTGACATCGCGTTCAGCGAGCTGCTCGCGGCGGGCCAGATCGCGCACCGGCCCCGCCTGTTCGTCGGCCAGCCCGAGCACTGGGCGACCATCGCCGACACGGTCAACGGTCTCGACCCGGCCGGCCGCGAACCACGCGTTCCCACCATCGCCGAGGGCGCCGCGATCGCCGATCCGGTCCGGCTGCCCGAAGCGGTCGCCGCGATCCGCCGCTCCGGTGGCGCGGCCGTCGCCGTCTCCGAGGCGATGATCCGGAAAGCGGTGCGCAAGCTCGCCTCGCGCGGCCTCTACGCCGAACCCACCAGCTGCGTCGCCGCCGCGGCGCTGGACCACTTCATCGCCGAGGGCGCCGTCGGCGAGCGCGAGACCACCGTGGTCGTCCTCACCGGCGCCGGGACCAAGTCGTCGGAGAAAATGGCAGGCATCTTCGACGAAGGCCGCGCGAATCAAGGACAAGGGGCGCGTGCATGAGCGCCGACGACGATACGACCCGCAATGACCGTGCCGAAGAGGACGAGCACCTCCTGGCCGAGGCGGAAAAGATCGCGGGCGCGATCGGCCGGATGTTTCCCGGACTGTGCGAGGTCGTGCTCCACGACCTGCGCAATCCGCAGCACGCTATCCGCGCCATCGAGAACAACCTGTCGGGCAGGCAGGTAGGGGATTCGGCTACCGAGCTCGGACTGGCGCGCATCGCCGACCCCGACTACCCGAGCGTGATCCAGAACTACCCCAACCGATTCCCCGACGGACGACCGGTCAAAAGCACCTCGATCGGCATCAAGAACAGGCAGGGACGATACGTCGCGGCGCTGTGCCTGAACCTCGACGTCTCCTCGTTGTCCCCGCTGACCCGCACCCTCGCGAACCTCGTCGCCACCGAGGTAGCGCACGGCGGCGAGGTCCTCGAGACGCTGCGCGACCGGACCTCCCGCGAGCTGCGCGAGACCATCGAGGCGTTCGCCGCGGCCCGCTCACACACCCCGCGGAGTCTGCCCGTCGACGCCAAACGCGAACTGGTCAAACAACTTCGCCGCGACGGCTACTTCGAATCCAGCGGCTCCGCGCAAACCATCGCCGACCTGCTCGGCGTTTCCCGCGCCAGTGTCTACAACTACGCCAAGTAAACAAAGGACTGCTCCGGACATGACCGACATCCAGCTACGCAACAGTCCAGATCTGCGACCACCGGCCGGGCACTACTCGCATGTCGCCATGCACGGCGGGCTCGCCTACCTCTCCGGCCAGCTGCCGGTCGACGAAGGCGGAAACAGCTTGGCCGGAGCGCCTTTCGACGTCCAGGCCCGGCAAGTCCTCGACAACCTCGACCGGTGTCTGGCCGCCGCAGGTACCGACAGGACCCGGCTGGTATCGGTCTCGGTACACGTCACCGACCTCGCGGACTGGCCCGCCTTCGACACGATCTATGCCGCATGGCTCGGCCCGCACCGCCCGGCTCGTATCGTGGCGGGCGCCAGTGCGTTGCACTACGACTCGGCTATCGAGATCCACGCCATCGCCGCGCTCCCGGAATGACAGGGCGAATTCGAATCACGCCGATATCCACCCGAGATAAGCATCCAGGTCGACATTGCCACCGCAGATGACCGTCACGACGTGACGCCCGGCGAAACGGCCCGGATCCTCGAGGACGGCGGCGACACCGAGCGCGGCGGAGGGCTCGACCACCAAACCCGTGTGCTCCCACAGCATTCGAACGCCCGCGATGATCGATGACTCCTGAACCAGCACGGCGTCGTCCGCCACCGCGAGGAGGTCGTCCAACACCGCAGGGATGGGGAATCGACCGGCGACCCCGTCGGCGATGGTGTCATACGACTCGGTGGTGATCACCCGCCGCGCATGCCACGAGCGGGTCATCGCCGGTGCACCCGCGGGCTGCACACAGAGCACCTCGACACCGGGTGTGAGGGACTTCAAGACGTAACCGATACCGGTGGCCATCGCCCCGCCACCCAGCGCGATCAGCACCGCATCGAACGCGTCCGCCGAATCCGCCACCTCGAGCCCGATCGTCGCGGCCCCCTCACAGGTCTCCACGTCCAGACTGTCCTCGACCAGCCGAATCCCGCGCGATCGCGCGATACCCACCGCCTGCTCGCGGGCCATCTCGAAATCGCCGTCCACCACCAGCAATTCGGCACCCAGCGCACGGATCCGATCGAGCTTGGCCGCAGGCGCCCGCCGCGACGCCACCACGGTCACCCGCAAGCCACGGCGGCGACCGGACCACGCCAGCGCCTGCCCGAGGTTGCCCGCGCTGGCACAAACCACCGCCGTTCGCTCCTGCTCGCTCAACAGACTGGAGACGAGCTCGGTACCGCGAGCCTTGAAACTACGCACCGGATTCGCCGTCTCCAGCTTGATACTCACCGTGCAGCCGAGCCGACGCCCCAGCGCATCGCATCGGTACATCGGGGTATCCAGAAAGATCGGATCGATCACGCGGCGGGCCGCACGAATCCGGTCCAGATCGAGCCGTGTCTCGAGCACAGCACGACGATACCCAGCGGCAACCTGCCGTTTGAACAACCGCGTCAACCCTATGGAACATCCACGCCATAAGCCGGCTGGCCGATGTCCCGGATCACGGATTCCTTCTAGTGTCCCCGTTCATGAAAACCATCAGTGACTGCGCGTTTCCGGTCAGGTCCGATATCCGAGTGCGGCAAGGCGATCTGGGTCGGGACGGCACCGTGAGCACGGTAGGGATGGCCCGCTGGCTGGAGGACGCTCGGATACGACTGGAACTGCCGCGGTTCGAACGACTGGTAGCGGCCGGTGCATTCGGTCCCTATCAGATCATTTTCGTCAGCCAAAGCGTCGAACGACTCGCCCCCGCCCGCGGCACGGACACCGATATCGAGGTGCACACCGATATCCGTCGGATCGGGCGGTCGTCGTTCACCTACGGACATGCGGTGTTCGCCGGCGGCCACCGCGTGGGCAGTGGTAGCGCCACGGTCGTGCTGTTCGGCACCGCGGGCCCACTCGCCCTGCCGGACGAATTGGTCACCGATCTCACCGCTCTGGCAGGCCCGGATTCCAGCGAGACGGTGGTAACCCGTCCGAATGCCGAACGCCAGCAGCGCAACCACTATGCGTACTTCGCCCCGCTGCGTGCCCGGATCAGCGACGTCGACATCAATCAGCACGTCAATTTCATCGCGCTGGCCACCTGGTACGACGAGGCGGTCGCGGCATTCACCGCCGCGGCACTCGACCTCGACGGGCTGGTGCCCGACCTGTCACCGTCGTCCTATCGCATCGACTACGTCGGCGAGGTCACCTATCCCGGAAATTACGAAATCGGCGTCCTGGTCCAGTCTTTCGATGCCGACTCCGTCCATTACCAGCTCGGCATCTTTCTCGGCGGCACCTGTCTGGGCGTGGCCGAGGCGATCGGTCCGCGAGGTGAACTGCGCGCCAAGTCGTTAGGGCCTCGCTGAACGGGCGCACTCGGCGGGCGTCTGGCCGTAGCGTTTCTTGAACGCGCGGATGAAATGGCTGCTGTCGGAGAATTGCCAGTACGCGGCGAGTTCGGCGACCGTCGGCCGGTGGGACGGGGCAGTGAGGGCGAGGCGCGCCTGTGCCAACCTGCGGTCGCGGATGTAGCCGGTCACCGACTCGCCGGCCATGGTGAACGCTCGTTGCAGAGTGCGCACGGAGACGTGGAGTTCACGGGCCAGCATCGCCGCAGACAGCTCGGGATCGGCAAGCCGGCTGTCCACCAAGGCCTTCGCCGCCTGAGCGAGCGCGGGCCGCAGCTCCGGCTCCGCGTCGTCGAACCGACCCGTCGTCACCGCCCTGGCCAGTTCGAGCATGGCGCCGTGGGCGGCGTGCACACCGGCCGGGCCGAGGTCCGCCACGGTGGCGTGCACCATGGTCGTGTGCGCCATCAGCAGGCGCAGCTCGGCCGAGTCCGCCGCCTCGGTGCGGCTCCGGTTCCGCAGTCGCGGCGCGAGCACGGCGGAGGGCAGCGTGAGAATCCTGACCGTGGTCTCCGGCGTCGCCCCGAAATGCAACGGCGGGCCGTGCCGCAGCAGGAACTGCCCGGCCGCGACGGTGTATTCGTCATGATCGGCCGACGCACCCAAAGTCCAAATGCCGCGGCGCACTACGTAAATGCGCACCTGATCGTCGTAGCCGTACGGAGTACCTGCCGTGCGGATGACCGACGCACTGTCGAGATCGGTGACGGCCACGTCGCGCAGCTTCGCGACGCGGCTTCTGACCCGGAAATCACCGGTGGTCACCGGGCTGAAGGTCGGCAGCGGAAAGCCGTCGCCGACCTGTGTCTGCCACCCGTGCCGGAAGGTCTCGAAACCGCGCGATACCGCACCCGGATCGGTCGAATCCAGGGCGAAAACCCCACGCGAGGCGGCGAAGTCCGCTCCAGTACTGTCCATCGCCGGCCGATCCATTCCGCGTTCGTTCTCGGACCCCCGCCGCGCCCATAGTTCCCCGCAGCAGGGGCCGAGTCAAACCACCTTCATGGTGCCGCTTCGAGAGCGCTCACATCGGATAGACCGAATGCTTCCGCGGATTGAACTCCGGCTTGACCGGCGGCTTGTCGCGCAACAAGCGCAACGCATGCCGGATCTCCAGGCGCGTGCGGGCCGGCTCGATGACGGCGTCGATGTACCCGCGTTCGGCGGCGATCCACGGGGTGGCGATGGTCTCGTTGTAATGGTTGACCATGAAATCGCGCGCGGCCGCCCGCTGCTCCGCAGGCACCGCCGCCAATTGCCGCTTGCCGATGAGGTCGACCGCGCTCTCGGCGCCGATCACCGCGATCCGGGCCGTCGGCCAGGCGAAACTGATATCGGCGCCCACCTGCCGGGCCGCCATCATGCCGTAGGCGCCGCCATAGGACTTACGCACCACCAGATTGATGATCGGCACCGTCGCCTCGATGATCGCGCGCGGCACCCGGCCACCGCGAATAATCACCCCGTTGGCTTCCTGATCGAGACCCGGCAGCACGCCCGGCGTATCGACGACGAAGACCAGCGGAATGTTGAACGCGTCGCAGAGCCGGATGAAATAGGTCGACTTGTCCGAGCAGGCCGCGTCGATGGAGCCACCGAGCACCAGCGGTTGATTGGCGATCACACCGACCGGAAAACCGTCGACCCTGGCGAATCCGGTGATCAGGTTCGGCGCGAATTCCGCACGCACCTCGTGGAATTCACCGTCGTCGAAGATCCGCAGCAGGATCTCGTGCATGTCGTACCCGGTGCGGTCGGAATCCGGGATGATCTTGTCGAGTTCCCGATCGGTCGCGGTGATCTCCGGCTCCAGACCCGGATTCACGATCGGCGGCTGCTCGAGGCAACTGGTCGGGAAATAGCTCAGGTACTGGCGGGCCCAGTCGTAGGCTTCCTGCTCGGTGGCCGCCACGTGATGCAGGGTGCCGCGCTTGGCCTGCACCTGTGCGCCACCGAGGTCCTCGGCCGAGATGTCCTCACCGTTGACGGCTTTGATCACCTCGGGCCCGGTCACGAACATGTAGGAATCCTTGGTGCCGATCAGCACGTCGGTATTGATCGGCCCGTACACCGAACCCGCGGCGCACTTGCCGAGAATGATCGACACCTGCGGCACATAGCCGGACAGCTTCTCCAACACGCGGGAAATATCACCGAACGACGCGATCGAGCCCACCGCGTCCTGGATCCGTGCGCCGCCGGAGTCGTTGATCGTCACCACCGGGCAGGCGTTGTCGAACGCGAACTGCAACGCGCGCATGAACTTTCGGGCGGAGGTGATGCCGACCGACCCGCCGTAGACGGTCTGGTCGTGCGCGATCACCACCACCGGACGGCCGCCGATCAACCCGCGGCCGGTGACCAGTCCATCGCCGTAGAGAGCGTCCGGTTGGTCGGGCTGGCGCGCCAACGCGCTGGTCTCGCGGAACGTCCCGGGGTCGAGCAGCATGTGTATCCGCTCCCGGACGCTCGGAATGCCCTTCTTCTCCCGCTTGGCAATACCGCCCTCACCTGCGGGTTCCGCAGCGATCGCCAGGATCTTGACCAGTTCATCTAGCTTCGCCTGGGTATCAACCACGCTTGTCGCCACCTTCCCTACCAACTGTTGTGCCTTGGCGACGTTAAGCGGTGTAGACACAAGAACGCGATAACAGTCCCCATATGCGGGACAGGTCACAGTTCGGGCCCGATTGGTATGGCATTCCCAACAGCTCGAAAGCGGGCCCGGAGCGGGTCGACTGTGCCGTGTGGGGTATGAGGCGACGTGGCGGTTGGCGCGTGCCGGGGGTCAGTTGCGCTTCAGGCTGCCGACACTCAGCGATCCGTTCGAGGGCGTCGGTTTGTTCTCGGTGGCCGGCGGCTGGTCCTCGGTCGACGGCTCGCTCTCGTTTGCCGGCTTGGTCTTGGTCGGCAGTTTCTTCTCGACCTCGCGGATGTAGCCGGCGGGATCCTCGTCGACCGCCTCGACACCGGCGTAATTGCGCGCCTCGTAGGCGGCGAAGGCGACGGCCAGCCGATGGCGGCGCGACAGCCCGGCCAGCCTGCGGAAATCGGTGAGGCCCTCGCGTTCCTCCTCGGCCATGTGATCGCTGTTGGCCAGATTCGCCGCCGCGACCGCCGCGTACCAGTCATCGGTGCCCACCTGATGCTGTGCCACCTCGGCGACCGCGTCCCTGATCTCGTTGTGGTCGTGGATCGCGTCGAGCGTCTCGTCCTCCACCCGATCCGCGCGCCGGGCCGCGATACCCACCTGCAGCAGCTCCGGATAGAAGATCTCCTCCTCGGCCTTCGCGTGCAGCTCGAGGAAGGCTGCGAGCCGGTCCCAGATCGCGGAAAGCACCTCGGTCTCGGTGCGGTCGATCTGCTCCAGGATCGCGAACAGCCGCCGCTGCTCACGGTGGTCGTCGAGAATCAGCTCGGTAATGTCCACAATTCCTCCCTGATAACGCATTTCAGGTCAGCACTGGACGCCAGGCAAACTAGCTCTCGGGGCAGCCGGCGGGTCCCTGTGGATCGACAATAACGCACCCGGACGGCGATCCTCTGGAACGCTCGACAGTGGAGGGCAAGCGAGACCGGATCTGTCTGCATCTGGCCCCGCGCCGTCGAGGCGCTGGGCGGGGGAGCCGGGGCCGCATTCGTCGGCGCGAGCGTCCCGTCGGACACCCGGCCGAGGTCGCTCGAGGGCGGCTGCTCGCGCGCCCAGGTGGCTAGACCCGGCCGGGACGTCAGTGCGGCGATCTCGGTCAATCGGTGCGGCGAGTCGGTGAGATGCTCCGGGCCGATCAGCGGGAACCGGGCTCGTTCCGCCGCACCGGGTGGCATCGATCCGCGACGTCGCGGCGGCCGCCTATGCTGGCACCCGAAACGCGGATCAGGAGAACAATTTTGGCGAAGCTGCACCGCCCGGGGCGCCCCGACGACCTGCCGGACGCGCGACTGCTGTGGACGTGGTGGGCGGCCGTCGCGGTCGCGACCTACGACCGGGACCAGGAGCGCGAGCCCGCGCACCATCGTTACGGATACTGGATCGACGACGACGGCTTGCACTGGGACGACTGCGGCTGCACCTGGTGGGTGTTCAAGTGGTACGGCGTCGGGCGCGCGGTACTCGTCGGCGAAGACGAATCGAGCAACGTCAAAACGCACGAGCCCGCGATCGACCTGCTGGCCGGCGCCCCGGAATGGCTACCGCGCCACTACCTTCAAGGCCTGATCGACGACTACATGGTCGGCTGTGTCTACTGGTTCGACGAGGGGGCCTGGCATCGGGCGCCCTACCCGGACGACCTGGCCGACGACGGACTCGACTGCGGCATCTCGTCGTTGACCACCCGGGAGGGTGCGGTCGGCGAGATCGCTGAGCGGCTGGAGTTCGACGCCACCGACGCCGGCATGCCTGAGCTGTGCGACCAGCTACTCGACGCCGCCGAGCGCGGCACCGTCACGGAGAACGTGCTGCGCTCCTTCGCCGAGTCGATGACGCGGTTGACGGAGCAGCACTACCCCGGCGACGATTCCCGGCCACGCACCGACGACGACATCGCCGCCATGTTCGCACTGGCCCGTCGCGCGGGCCTGGACACTGCAGCCTGGACCGGCACACTCGGCGTCCGAAGCTGAACAGGGCCTCGTTATGTGCCGGTGAGCGCGGACGCTGAAGCCGCGCACTGGTGCCGCAGGGCGGGCGGGATACCTGGTCGCCGAAGATTCGCGCGAGCATCTCGGGTCCGACGACGGTACGCAACGTCAACTAACGAGACGCTGGGCTATGTGTTCGAGACTCTCGCTCATGGAGTGTCTCGGCGGGGCGGGTTCTACTTTCTATGTCCACATAGGAGGACCGCTATGTCCCATCACAATCCACGCGCAGTGGCCACCGTTCCGAATAACAGACCCTCGTATCTGACTTTCGGTTTCGCCTGGCTGCTCGGTTACACCGCATTCGCGCTGACCTACGGCGACGAGCCCAGTCTGCCGATACCTTCCGCCGTCGCGCCGGTTCTTCTCCTCGGCGGACTGCTGGTCGGCCTGGCCGTCACCGGCGTGTTCGCGGTCCGAGCGCAGCGCGGTGCCCACGGTCGCGAGGCTGGTGTCGGCATCTTGCTGGCCGCATCGTGGTTGATCGGCTTCACTGCGCTGTTTCTCATCATCACAGCTCTGCAGGCGGCACTGCACGACGTGCAGGTACAGACGCTGTTGTGGCCGACCGGGTCCGGCCTCGTCGTCGGAATGATCTACCTCGCAGGCGGAGCCGCATATCGTGATCTCGTCCAGTACACGCTCGGTGCCTGGCTTGCGGTGACGTCGTCGGCCGCGCTACTGCTCGACGGAGCAAACCTGTACTGGGTCTTGGCTATCGCCGGAGGCGGCGGTTACCTCGTCGCCGCACTGTGCCGACCCCGGGATGACGCGCCGCCGAGGCATAGAGAATCACGGCTGAGCGGGCTGGCATGATCGCACTGTGAATTTACGATTCGGTATTCAGTTGGCGCCGACTGTGACCGAGCTGCCGCAGTTGCGTGCGATGGCGAAGGTGGCGGACCGGGAAGGCCTGGATCTGCTCGGCATCCAGGACCATCCGTACTCGGGCGGACTGGCCGACACGTTCGCGGTGATCGCCACCATTCTGGCGGAAACCGAACGGCTGCGGGTGTTTCCGGATGTGGCGAGCCTGCCGTTGCGCGGCCCCGCGATGCTCGGGAAACAAGCCGCGACTCTGGATCTGCTCAGCGGGGGCCGATTCGACCTGGCCTTGGGCGCGGGCGCGTTCTGGCCCGCGATCGGCGCCATGGGCGGCCCGGTGCGGTCGAATCCCGAAGCGCTGCAAGCACTCGAGGAAGCCACCGCGATCATCCGCGCCATGTGGCTGCCGGGGACGAAGGCGAAAGTCCATGGCACGCACTACACCGTGCACGGCGTGCAGTCCGGGCCGGCGCCCGCACATCCGGTCGGCATCTGGTTCGGCAGCGTCGGCCCGAAGGCCAACGCACTCACCGGACGGATCGCCGACGGCTGGGCCGCGCCCATCCCGCATTACCTGCCGTACGAGAAATGGCAAGCGACACAAGACATCATCTCCCTCGCCGCGACCGACGCAGGACGTAACCCCGCCGACATCACCCGGATGGCCCAACTCGTCGGCACTATCACCGAAACTCCAGGCCCGGTCACGCTTCGCGGCGAAGCGCCGATCCGCACCGACGCGGCAGGCTGGGCCCGCATCCTCGCCGATTTCGCCAACGAAACCGGCTTCGACACCTTCGTCTACTGGCCCGAATCCGCTGACGACACCCAACTCCGCCGCTGGATCAGCGACGTCATCCCCGCCACCCGAGCCCTGTGCGCCTGACCACCTCAGCCGCTGAGGTGCGCGGTCAGCAGGTATGTCGGGGTCGGCGTCCACGCGGGTAATGTCGGAGTCCGTGGAGTCGGCAGTAGTTTTGATAACTGGTTCGTCCGGTGTGGTGGGAGCTGCCGTCGCGCAGGAAATGCACGCGGCGGGTTGGCAGGTGCGCGGCTGGGATGTTCTTCCCGGCCAGTGGACCACCCATCGAGGCGATCTGCGCGACCCGCAACTTCGAGCACGCGCCTTGAAGGGGGCCGAGGTTGTCGTGCACACCGCTGCGCTGCACGCTCCGCACGTCGGCCGGGTCGGCGACGACGAGTTCCGTGCCGTCAACGTGGACGCCACCGCCGCGCTGCTCGAGCAGGCGTCCGAATGTGGTGTCCGGCGAATGGTTTACACCAGCAGCACCTCGGTATACGGCCACGCACTGGTGCCCGCCGATCGCGCGGTCTGGGTCGACGAAACGCTGGAACCTCGGCCGCGCGACATCTATGACGAAACCAAGCTCGCCGCGGAAAAGCTTGTCGCCGAAGGTGATCGGACGCTCACCGCAGTCGTGCTGCGCATCGCCCGCTGCTTCCCGGAGGAGCTTGCTATCCGGGCTGCCCACCGGCTCTATCGCGGGGTCGACGTCCGCGATGTTGCCCGCGCCCACCGACTGGCCGCTGAACACCCTGAGGTAACCGGCGCATTCAACATTGCCGGGCCAATGGTGTTCCGCCCCAACGACACCCAGCAGTTGTGGCACGACCCGAGACCACTGCTCGAACAACGAGCGCCCGACATCGTCGCCTTGTTCCAGCAGCAAGGCTGGCCACTGCCGACCACCATCGACCGCGTCTACGATTCCGGCAAAGCTCGTCGGCAGCTCGGTTATCAGCCGACCTACGACGCCGCGGCGCTCGTCGGCTAGCGACGTCCCTGGCTCACGATCGCCCGGCCGAACGAGTCCACGTCGGCCTGGGCGGCCGAGCGCGGTGAAATGCCGCAGTTCCACCTCGGACGTGAATCCAGGCTGGCGAGTCACCTCGCTGATCGATCGAAAACTGGCGCTGTTGGTGACGGACCGTGCGGTCTAGCGTTGCCTCCATGACCGATTCCCTTTCGCACGGCGAGCAACTCGTCGAGCTCAACGAGGTCGAGCTGTGCTTCGAGACCTTCGGCAATCCCGCCGACCCGGCGATCCTGCTCATCGATGGCGCATCCGCCTCGATGCTGTGGTGGGAAACCGAACTGTGCGAACAGATCTCGCGCGGCGACCGGTTCGTGATCCGCTACGACAACCGGGACACCGGTAGATCCACCAGCTACCCGAAGGGGCAGCCGGGCTACGCGTATACCGACCTGGCCGCGGACGCACTCGGTCTCCTCGACGCCCTGCACATCGAGCGTGCACACATCGTCTGCCGATCGATGTCCGGCGGCATCGGGCTCATTCTCGGTGTAGACCACCCCGACCGGGTGGCGTCCCTGACGTTCGTCTCCACTTCCACCGGCGCGGAGGGACTTCCGCCGTCGGCGGAGGAGTTCAGCACCCCTGCCGACCCGGACCCCACTGATTCCCGCGCGGTAGTGGATTATGTTGTCGCCTCGGCGAAGTTGTACTCGGGCGGCTCACCCTACTTCGACGAATCCGCCACCCGCGCACTGGTCGAGCGGGACGTGGCCCGCACTCGCGACATCGGATCCACCCTCGTCAACCACTACGCGATGAGCTTCGACGGGGCGTCCCGCGACTTCGCCGCCATCAAGGCGCCGACTCTGGTGGTGCACGGCGACCACGATCCGGTTTTCCCACTCCCGCACGGATATTCGCTGCGCGACACGATTCCCGGCGCGACGCTGTTGATCCTGGAAGGCGCCGGGCACGACCTACCGAAGCCGCTCTGGGATGTGTTCGTCCCGGCCCTGCTTCAGCACACCAAAGGCGGTCTCTGATGACCACGTTGCAGTCGGCACTCTGGCTACCGATTTTCGATGATCTCGCCGACCCGGTCGCGGTAGCGCGACTCGCCGCCGAGGCGGAGGAGGCAGGCTGGCACGGCATGTTCGTCTGGGACCACGTGCGTTGGCGGGAGCCGGTCCGGCAGGTGGCCGACCCGTGGATCACCCTGGCCGCGATCGCCACCGCCACCGAAAACCTCCGGTTCGGCCCCATGGTCACACCCCTTGCCCGCCGCCGACCCACCAAGGTCGCCAGGGAAACCGCGACACTCGACCGCCTCAGCGGCGGCCGCCTCACCCTCGGCGTCGGCCTCGGCAGCAACCGCTTCGCCGAAGAACTATCGGCCACCGGCGAAGAACTCGACGACCGGCGCCGCGGCCGGATGCTCGACGAATCACTGCAGATCCTCACCGCTGCCTGGTCCGGTGAGCCGGTGCACCATCACAGCGAGCACTACACCGTCGACGGAATCACCTTCCTGCCCACTCCCATTCAACGCCCCGGCGTACCGGTATGGGCCGCAGGATTCCCCGGCAACCTTCGCCCGCTGCGCCGCGCCGCCCGCCACGACGGCTTCTTCCCCGTCAACCTCGAGCACCCCGACCAACTCGCCGACATCGCCACCACCCTCACCGCCCTCCGGCAGCACAACACCACCCCGTTCGACATCGCCGTCCCCCTCCCGGCCAACGCCGACCCCGCGCCCTACGCCAAAGCGGGCGCCACCTGGTGGCTGGCCGAGTTCGAGCCGGACACCGTGACACTGGACCAGCTGCGCGGTGTACTCCGCGACGGGCCGGTCGAAGGGTGACGGTGCGATTCGGCAGTTCGCTTGCGTGGCAACACCGGCCGGCCACTATCGAATGAGCTGTGCGGTCGTCCATTGGCGGAGCTTGTCGGGATTGCGGACAGCCCAGATGCGTCGGATCCGATTGTCCGAGATATCGAACGCCACCACCGCCGTAACGGTGCCGTTCATCTGGGTCACCAGACCGGGTTGGCCGTTGACCGTGCGCTCCAGGATCGTCACACCGCGTACCCGGCCTGAGACGTCGGCGAGGTAGCGGGCGATCTGCTCGCTACCCTCGATCGGGCGCGGTGCAGCGTTGACCTGACCGCCGCCGTCGGCGATGGCCGTCGCGGCGGGGTCGAGGAAACCGATGAGGGCGTTGATGTCCCGGGCTTCCCACGCCTGCTTGAACCCTCGGACGACGCGCGCCAGCTCGGCGGTAGGTGCCGCGGCGGGCTGCGCGGCATCGATGCGCCTGCGCGCTGAGGTGGCGAGCTGACGGCACGCGGCCGGGCTGCGACCGACGATCTCGGCCACTTCCGCGAACGGGTAGCGGAAAACGTCGTGCAGGATGAACGCCACGCGCTCGGCCGGGGTCATCGATTCGAGCACGACAAGAAAAGCCATGGTGATCGACTCGTCCAGGGTGACCCGGTCGGCAGGGTCGGTGCCCTCGCTCCACTCACCGCGGTCGGGCAGCGGTTCGGGAACCCACTCGCCGACATAGCGTTCCCGCCTGACGCGCGCCGAACCGAGCAGATCCAAGCAGATGCGGCCCGCGACTCTCGTCAACCAGGCACCCGGGGACGCAATGGCCCGCTGCTGATTCCTGGACATGGCATACCAGCGCGCATAGGTCTCCTGCACGACGTCCTCGGCATCGGCAAGCGAACCGAGGAGCCGATACGCGAGATTGATCAGCTGCCGACGCTCGCTCATGATCGTGTCCAGACTCGGATCGAGCCGCCCGTCCGGCCCCGCATCGGTGGTCATCGTGTCGCCGATCTTCCGCTGTTGCTTCCGCTCACATCGTTACGACGAAACAGCCGTCCGGAATGTGATGTTGCCAGGGCGACCGCGCGGGAACTGGCGTGGGCGGCGGGGACGTTCGCCGCCACCCACGACCAGCGGTGGGCCCGAGCAAGGCCCACGGCAACAAGCTCACCTGGCGGCAAACGACCTCTGGTAGTCGAGATAGGCCTCGATGACGGCGGTTTCGGTGGCGTATTGATCGCCGAAACGGTCGGGGCTCCAGTCGTCGGCGGGGGTCAGCTCGCTGGTTCCGTGCAGGAGTAGGTCGGTGAGAACCTTGGCATGGCCGGGGCCGTGGGTGAACCCGGCTTCGTTGTCTCCGGTCAGGGCATAGAGGCCCTCGACCGCGGCGACCGGCCCGACCAGTGCACGCCAATCAGGGGTGTAGCAGGGTGCGCCGTGTTCGACCGTGATGCTGGATCGCCGGGCAAGGGCCGGCATGACGGTGTCGGCGCGTGCGGCCACTCGCAGCAGTTCCCGCACACCGTCGTAAGGGATTTCGTCGAGCCGTTCCGGCATCGGGGCGTCCAGCAGGATGTTGCGCGGGTACGTGTCGTAAGTGCCGCCCCACAGCAAGCCGCCGTCGTGGCGGCGCACCCACAATAGTGTTCCGCCGTCGGGATCCTCGGGGATCAGACCCGAAAGGAACAGCGCGGGCAGGGTGCCGGGCAGGTCGAGGTTCTCGGTGATGATCCGTGAGGTGATCTGCGGTGCGGTGGGCAGAAATATGCCGAGGGGAGCGAGCAATTCGTTGCTCCAGGCGCCCGCCGCTACCACGACGGCCGCGCAATCAATTGTCCCGGTGGTGGTTTCGACGCCGACGATGCGACCGCCGCGGGTCCGCAGCGCGGTTACCGGCCGCCGCGCGTCGACCACTCCCGGGTAACGATGCAGCCGCTCGGCAAGGGCTGCCCCGACCTTCGGCGCGAAGACCTGCGCACCGCCTGGCGCGAACAATCCACCGGATATTCCACTGCCCGCGATCAGGCCGTGGGTCAGCGCCTCGACTTCGGCCGCGTCCAGGACGGTGGCCTGCTCGCCGTACTCCGCCCTGCTGTCCCTGATTTCCTGCAATGAGGACGCTCGGGCGTCCAGCGACAGGATCCCGTTGCGACGCAGGTCGATGTCGTGGCCTTCGGCTTGCAGCCGGGCGTAGTAGTCCAGGCTGTAGCTGGTGACGGCTTGCTCTGCGGCGAATGGTGTCCAGCTTGCCAGGAATCCGGCGCCAGCTGCGCTGGTGCCCTGGAAGAGCCCGTCGCGTTCCAGCAGAAGGATCCTTCCGGCACCGGCTTCGATCAGGTGCAGCGCCATTGTGCACCCTAGTATTCCGCCACCGATGACGACGACGTCGGAATGGTCAGACATTGTTCCTCCACAGCGAGTTCGACCGATATTTCGAACCCCGGGGCCCTGGGATGAAACCGACCCTAGCCGACTCCGGAAATTTTCGCCTATGGCAATTTTCGGGCCGAATGTGCAGCTCGCGGAGGCAATTTCGCTGGGCGGCGACCTCTTGGATGGGCGTTGCGCCGTCGGCCCAGCCGCAGCGCGCCTCACATTCCGGACGGCGGCGTCGTCGGAGTAGCGGAACCACAGCGGCCGTCGCCGGCGAACCGGTGCCGGTCGGAATCCCGAACAGAGGACGCGATGACTACCAACGATTCCGAACTCGCGGCGTTCTTCGCCGACCGTGCTGAGGCACAGCAGTCGAAGAACATCGATCGACTCATGGAGCACTACGACCCCGACATCGTCTACTACGACGTCGTACCCCCACTCCGGTTCGCCGGGCACGACGAGGTGCGCCGCAACTTCCTGCGCTGGTTCGACGGCTACGAGGGCCGTATCAGCTTGCAAACCCACGACCGCACCGTGCGGACCAGCGGCGACGTCGCCTTCGCCAACATGCTGCACCTGGACTCGGGAACCCGCAAAGGTGGTCTGCAAGCGTCGATTTGGGTCCGCGAGACGGTGTGCCTGCACCGGTCGAACGGCGGCTGGCTGATCACCCACGAACACATCTCGATTCCGATCAACCCGGAGAACATGCAAGTCTGGCTCGCCGCGGACAAGGACCAACCTGCCTGACGAAACCGCAGACCGGCTCGGGATACCCGGGCCGGTCGACGGTGACGTCAGCCGACACACCGTCTTCGGCCGATGACCTTCACCGAATTCGCCACTGCCGCCGAACAATTCGCTGGAGATTCCGCCGCGCGCCCCGATCCTTGGCAGAACATCAGATCGGAGAGGTTCCCCATGGCATCCACCGCCGCCTAGCGCGTCGACCACCCGCAGCGGCTGGAGCGCGGACAACCGTGGCCGGAGTGAAGGACAACGGGTCGACATCGTCTTCCGCGCCCACACCCACCACGACCACGCCAAGGATCTCGATTTCCTCGCCGAATCCGCCGAACACACCCCCGGCGTCAACCGCGGATTGCGGTCAGCGGTCGCCGTCGAACAGAGCCAGTACGCGCTGAGCAGCCGCATTACCTTCGGTGCGGGCAATGTGCCTCAGCTGCTCGCGATCGACCCCGCTGCATGCGAGCCGAAGAGCTTGCGAGGCATCCGATCCGATCAGGTTCTCCAGGATGTCAGCGATGGTGACGGCATCGTCGACGAGGGCCGCGTCGGCCGCGATCAACGGACCCAGCCACGCCAGCCCACCGTCGTCGCCGCCCACAGCGACCTCCGCTGCGACCAGTACCCACCGGGCTGCGCCGTCCTCGGGAGCGGCACGAAGGCGCTGTGCGGCATGGTTGCGCACCTTGGTCAAGGTGGCGATGCCGTTGGTGGACCGCCAGAACGGATCGTTGCGGGGGAGAGCGTCCAACGCCCGCAGACCATCCAGCAGCGCAGCCACCAGACGATCGGTGAATTGAGGGCACTCGGCCGCACGCCCGGTCTCGTTCAAGGATTCGACTGCCCTGATCGCGTCGTTGCCGAAATGGCCGGAGTTCAGCAAATCGGACACTGGTCGCGCATCGGTCATGCCCACCATCATGCGGGGAACTTCGTTGCGCTGAACTCGGCGGACCCGGGCATCCGTTGATGCGCGCTCCTGAGCATGTGCCGATGTACGCTGCGAAATCCGCTGCTGGACAGTCGATCAGGGGGAACTGATGCCACTCGCCTCTCGGCCGATGCCAGCCACACTTCCTCCTGATCGTCCGACCAACAGGGCGACCCGATGTGTCATCGGTCAACCGGCGGTTTTGGGTCGATTTCACGCCTGCCGCTTGGAGTTCGTCCTTAGTGTTGGGCTCGGTGTACGGCGTCGAGCCGGGTCAACTCGTCTGGCGTGAGCGATAGTCCGGCCGCGGCCACGTTGTCCATCAGGTGGTCCGGGTCACCTGTGCCGGGGATGAGCAGCAGATGCGGACCGCGGTGCAATGCCCATGCCAGGCGAATCTGCGCTGGTGTGGCGTCGTGAGCGTGGGCGATCGCACCGACTTCCGGGTGTTCGCCAGGCGTAATACCCGCTTCCCGACCCGTACCGGCGATGGTGAAGAACGGCACGAACGCGATTCCCTGCGCACCGCAGGCGTCGACGAACTCGTCCTGGTCGCCGCGGTGGCCCAGCCCGTACGGGTTCTGTACGCACACCACCGGGGCGATCGCCTGCGCTTCGGCCAAATCCGCGGGCGTGGCATTCGAGACCCCGAGGTGACGGATCAGCCCGGCCTCGCGCAACTCGGCCAGCACACCGAAATGCTCGGCGATCGAGTCGCGGCCGGACCGCCGCAGATACACCAGGTCGAGATGATCGCGGCCGAGTTGGCGAAGATTTCCTCGACCTCACCGCGCAGTTGCCCCGGTGTGGCCGGCTCCAGCCAATTCCCGGACCGATCGCGGCGCGGCCCGACTTTCGCGGCGATGACCAGCTCATCGGGGTACGGAGCCAGTGCGTGATTGATCAGCTCGTTCGCCGAGCGCAATCGGGAAAAGTAGAACGCGGCAGTATCAATGTGATTCACCCCGAGCTCGACCGCCCGACGCAGCACCCGAACAGCGTCACCCCGATCGCGCGGCACCGCATCCGCTGCGAACGCCTGACCGTACTGCGGAAGCCGCATCGCGCCCAGCCCGATCCGATTGACCGTCGACTCGCCGAGCTTCCAGGATCCCCCAGCCGCCGCATCCATCCCGCCCGAAACCATGAAAGTCAGTCTGCCACACGGCAAAACCACAATTCCGCAGCCGCCGAGCGCCCCGGAACACCAGCTCTCTGTTCAGCCAGTGCGCGATCAGCGGTGTGCGCGAATGTATTGCACCGCAGGCGGTCGTGCCCGCCAGCCGCTATCCCAGGCTCGGAAAGCCCCGAAATCTTCGCCGCTGTGGCTGCGACGGTCTGCAGGTGTCGCTGGACAACAAAGTTATCCGGGGCCACCACCAGCTACTTCAGCTCACTCTCGAGCCGGCTCAGCGCCTGCATGGCTTCGCGCTCGATCCGGGAGAGGTCGCTGAGGAGGGCGC
The DNA here is from genome assembly GCF_004634405.1 of Nocardia sp. CS682. Lineage (NCBI taxonomy): Bacteria > Bacillati > Actinomycetota > Actinomycetes > Mycobacteriales > Nocardiaceae > Nocardia > Nocardia sp. CS682. The sequence continues at coordinate 141,969 of NZ_CP029710.1, forward strand.
CTGCTCGGGCAAGGTATTGCGCATCGCCTGACTCACCGGCTTGCGCGATCAGTGCGGCGACTTGTGTCCAACCGGTCGCCGCCTCGACGTACAACCGGTGACCGCTGCGCAGGTGGGGGTTGGCGAGGGTTTGGGTGCATTCGGCGAGGAAGTCGCGGTAGAAGTTGCGGAAGAGGGCGCCGCCGGTGCCTGCCTGCTCCATCAAGAGGGCGGCTTGCGGTAGGTCGCGCTGCGGGTCGTCGGTCCGCTCGAACCAGGTGGGTACCAGCTTGCCCGCCTTTTCGATGCCGCGGTATCCGAGGTTGGCGATGGGCGGGTTGAGGAAAGCGTCGGCGCAGGCGGTGATGGCGGGAACGATCCGGCTCTGCGGGGAAGGCGGGTCCTGCGCAGCAGTGAGGGCGAAGGATCGGTGCTTGGCGGTCATCGGACCACGCGCGGCCCTGGCCTGGGCGAGGCTGGTCAGCGTGGTGGACACCGCGCCGCCTTGCTGGTCGGTGTCCACTAGGTAGGCGTCGTGGTCGTCGTAGCCGTACATGGCGACGACGTGACCGCCGAAGTGCACCTTCGACTTGAAGTAGTCCAAGTAGTAGCTGTCGAGCTGAAGGCCGACGGGGTGGCCGGCGCCGAGGAGATCAACCAGGTTCTCCCACGCCTTGCGGGGGGAGCTGGTCTCCTGGACCAAGAGCTCCAGCCCGAGCCGGGTGGCCAGGTTTCTGGTGAGTTCGAACGGCTTGACCCGACCGCCGAGGAAGGGGAAGCCCATACTCTTACTGTCCCAGTAGATGAACGACAGTCCGGAGCCGAGACCGAACATCATCGGCTCGGACAGCTCGAGCCCATGCTGTCGCAGCAGCACGCCCAAAGCGGTTGTCTCACAATGCCGCATACCGCGGGCATCAATGTCGATCAGCATGGCTATGCGGACACCCTTCCTGGGCAGCGATCATCACTCTTCTCTCGGCGCTTCCGCTTGCCCAAGCGGGAACGGCCTCACGTACAGCCCGCACTCTTGGACGGCGAAGAAATCGCGCTGCCATTATGTTGGACTCTCCCGTGGTGGGAGAGTCCAACGCTATCCCGGCCGGACTTCTGGCCCGCCTCGAGAAAGATCGGCACTACCCGGCGAAATTCGGTCCGGCCGTCGCTCGGATCGGTGCGCGGGATGTTCTTCAACCCCCTTTCAGGCGGCGACGTGACTCGCGGCGAGCAATGCGTCGACGAAGCCATCGGCCTTCGCGTCGAAGGCGGCGTAGTGGGCGGTCCGCGCGTCCCCGTCGATCGCCTCGCCGATCACGAGATTGCCTTCGGCGTCGATACTTTGGGGCTGCTCCTCGGCATCGGGAAGCAGGCCTACCCGCGAGTCCGCGAAACCGCTGTAGTAGGCCAAGCCGTCGTTGAGCTGGGCTTCCAGTAGCCGCTGCATGCCGGGGATGATCGCGTCATCGGCTGTCGCTCCGGCCAATCCGAGCCACAGGATGCGCTTGCCTGCTAGGCGCGGCTTGCTGCGGCCGTAGGCGAAACCGTAGTTCCAAACGGCATCAATCCAGCCTTTGAGCAGGGCGGGAACGCTCTGCCAGTAGACCGGGAACACCACGACCACGATCTCGGCGGCCAGCAGGCGCCGCATGTGCGCCTCGGTGGTGGGGGAGTAGACCTTGTCGCGATTGCCCCACTCGGGCTGGTCTGCGACGGTCATCCGCGGGTCGAAGTTCTCGGCCTGCAGATCGAGGAAGTCGACCGTGTACCCGGCGGCGGCGAGGCGGCCGACGGCGCGGCCGGCGATATGAGCGGACAGCGAGTCGGAGCGGTGGTGGCCGAGGACCACGAGCGCGGTGGCGCCCGGTGTGGCGGAATCGGTGGTGCTCGATCCGGCGGTGGGGGTCATGGTGGCGGCGGACTGGGTCACGGTGCGTTCTCCTGTTCGATCGGGTGCGGGCTGGTCGGGCCCGGTCGCATCAGTCAACCGCGGATCGTGTGGACGATCTATGGGTGATCATCTTCATTCGATAGGAATTCGTCTACGATGGCAGGGTGGACCCGTTGAGTTCGTTGCTGAGCGGCATTCGTGCCGAGGGATCGGTCGTGGCCCATGCCGTGCTGCGCCCGCCGTGGACGATTCGCTTCGCCGACCGTGCGCCCCTGATCATGGTGACGGTGCTGCGTGGCGACGGCACGCTGGTGCTCGCTGATGGATCGCGCACGAGCTTGGTCGCCGGCGACACCGCGCTCGTGCAGGCGGGTGAACCTTTTTACCTTGCCGACGCGCCCGACGCGCTCGACCGTCCGCACGAGCGCTACGAGCTGTCCTGTTTCGTGCCGGACGGATTCGGCCCGGCCGATACCAGTTGCGCGGCATCGGAATTGATCGTCACGCCATCCACAACCGGTGTGCCAGGCGAGACTTCGCTGCTCGTCGGCGCCTACCGGGCATCGGGGCGACGCCACGAACGGCTGTTGCGAGCGCTCCCGCAGGTGATGGTGATCAACGAAGACCCTGAAATGTGCTTGTGGCTGGAGCAATCCGCCGCCGACGCAGTCCGTTTCAGCGCGGGCTCGCAGGCGCTGATGGACCGGCTGCTGGACTGGGCACTGGTCTGCACGTTGCGCACCTGGCTCGCCGAACAGCAGCATTGCGCGCCCGCCTGGTACCGGGGGATGGCCGACCCGATCGTCGGCCCGGCGCTCACCGCCATCCACGACCGGCCGTTCCACCGCTGGACCGTGGCGAGCCTGGCCGCCGAGGCGGCGGTCTCGCGCGCACTGTTCGCTCGGCGCTTCACCGAAGTGATGGGCGAACCGCCACTGGCCTACCTCACCGAATGGCGCATGGCCGAAGCCGAAGAACTGCTCGCCGACCCGGCTCGCAGCGTCGCCCAGGTGGCGAACACGGTCGGCTACTCCGACACCTTCGGCTTCAGCGCGGCCTTCAAACGGCTCCGCGGGACGAGTCCCACCGAGTTCCGGGCAGCGCTGGTGCGGGCCGCACCCCGCGACGAGTCGTCGTCCGGGTGGATCTCGACAGCATCGAACCACGCCACGCGCTCACGCCGCACGCGTGCGACGAGGACAGGGGTCTCGGTCTCGCGCTAACCAATCGGGTATCCCCTTGAGATTCCAGTACCGGCGATGCCGCGTGCGGACCCGGGTGGATATCAGCCGAGATCCGGCGTTTTGGCTTCGTGCGGCGCCTTATCGGTCCGCAGACCGCGCCAACTCGGGTGGCGGAGCCCGTCGGCGCTGGCCTCGCGGTATTCGATGTCGGCCACGAGTTCGGGTTCGACCCAGTGCGCCGATGCGGTGACGGAGCGTGGCGGTGGGATGTCGAAAGGGGTGTCGGGGCGGGTGATTTCGTTGAGGCGGAACTGGAGGACCTTGCGGTCTCGCATCGTCCAGCCGGTGCCGACGTTGCCGATGTGCACGAGGCGGCCCGCCGCGTCGTAGGCACCCATCACGATGGAGCCGAAGATGCCGGAGTAGCGCCCGTTGCCGGGGAGCCAGCCGGCGATGACCACCTCGGTGGTTTTGCGTAGCGGGGTTTTGATCCAGGCGGGGGAGCGGCGGCCGGGCTGATAACTGGAGTCGAGGCGTTTGGAGATGATGCCTTCCAGTCCGTGGTCCCTGGCGACCTCGAGCATGGTGGCCGAAGTGACGTCGACGTAGTAGGGCGGGGTGCGAGTGAGGGGTAGGTCGATCGCCAATTCGTCTAGTCGGGCGCGTCTTTCGGCATAGGGCAGCGCCATGATCGACTCTCCGTTGACGCCGAGCAAATCGAAAACGAGGTATTGCACCGGCACTTCACGCAAGAGTTCGGCGGTGGGCCGGACCACGTGCATCCGGCGCTGTAGCCGACGGAAAGATGGCACGCCGGTGCCCGGCTCGGGTGCCACGATCTCTCCGTCGACCAACACGTCCATGCCATCGAGGAGACCAGCAAAAGCAGTGGTCAACTCGGGAAAAGAACCACTGATATCGCGGGTGTTCCTACTGTAGAACCGGCATTGCCCGCCGTGCCATCGGCCGAGGGCGCGAATGCCGTCCCACTTCATCTCGATCGCCCACAGACCGGTGTCTGCCGGTGGCCGCCCGGAGACGGCCAGCATCGGCGCCGGCGCTGATTGCACAAGATCAGCATATATCCAGCAATCGGTAAGTATGGGACGGTCGCGCCAATAACTACTGTGGTCGGCTCCCGACCGGGGCGGGAGTCCCGGTTTCGGCGAGTCCGGTCAGGGCCTGCGGCAATTCTCCCTGGTGCAGCACGCCGAGGCGCTGGGTGGCGCGGGTCAACGCGACGTAGAGCTCGGCCGCACCGCGCGGTCCGTCGGCGAGGATCCGTTCCGGCTCCACGACGAGAACGGCGTCGAACTCCAACCCCTTCGTCTCCGATGCCGCCACCGCACCGGGCACATCCGGCGGCCCGATCACCACGCTGGTACCTTCGCGACCTGCCTCCTCGCGGACGAATTCCTCGATGACAGTGGGCAATTCGTCAGCGCGCACCCGCTTCGCCCACGGCTGGACTCCACACGCGCGCACCGACTCCGGCGGCTGTACATCGGGGGCGAACTCGGCGAGTACCGCAGCGGCAACGGCCATGATCTCCGCAGGGGTGCGGTAGTTCACGGTCATCGACCGGTAGATCCACCGGCCGGGCACATACGGCTGCAACATCGCGTCCCACGAGGTAGCGCCCGCGGCCGACCGGCGTTGAGCCAGATCGCCGACCACGGTGAACGATTTGCCAGGGCAGCGTCGCATCAGTACCCGCCAGTCCATTTCGGACAACTCCTGCGCCTCGTCGACGACGACATGCCGGTAGGTCCAATCCCGATCCGCCGCAGCGCGTTCGGCGAGTTCCCGAGTGTCGCGCTCGAGGAAACGATCCGCCAGGTCTTCGGCGTAGAGCAGGTCTTGGGCGAACAGGTGGTCCTCGTCGTCCATCATGTCCTCGCGACCCACCATCAGGTCCAGCACGCCGGCGGCATACTGCGCCTGCTCCTTGCGTTCCCGCTCGGCGGTCTGGTCGACGGGCTTGTCGCGCCCGAGCAGATCGACCAATTCGTCGAGCAGCGGCACGTCCGAGACCGTCCAGGCGGTGCCGTCGGTACGCAACAGGGCCTCGTCGCCGCCCGCCGCGAGTAGTCGTTCGGCGGACGTATAAAGCTCGGCCAGCAGCGTTTCCGGTGTCAGAATCGGCCAGAACTCCTCGAGTGCGGCCGTGAACGCGGCGTTGTCGGCGAGCTCCGCGATCAGGTCTTCCCGCAACTGCTCCCATGCTTCGGTGTCCGAGCGGGTCAGCCAGCCCTTGCCGATCCGGGCGATCGCTCGTTCGGTGAGCGCCCAGGTAAGGATTTCCTGGAACACCTCGCGTGCCTCGTTGTGTGGCCGCCCGCTCGCCCGCGCCTCTTCTCTGGCCCACCCCGCGATCTCGGCGTCGATTCGCACCGTGACATCCGCCAACTCGATGAGCTGAGGCTCACAGGGTAGGCGCTGGCGATCGGCGACCGCCGCCGCGAGCACGTCCAGGATCTGCAGTGAACCTTTGAGGCGAGCCGCCTGCGGCGTGTCCTCAGCGGTGACGCGCAGGCCGGGCACGAGGTCGCCGGTGGTGGTGAACACCACGTTGGTCTCGCCCAGCGACGGCAGCACGCGGCTGATGTGGTTCAGAAACGCCGGATTGGGTCCGACCACGAGCACACCCTGCCGCTCCATCCGCTCACGTTGGGTGTAGAGCAGATACGCGACACGGTGCAGCGCCACCACGGTCTTTCCCGTGCCCGGCCCACCCTCGATCACCAGCACGCCGGGATGGTCGAGCCGGATGATCTCGTCCTGCTCGGCCTGGATCGTCGCCACGATGTCGTTCATCCCATCACCGCGCGGCGCGTTGACCGCCGCGAGCAACGCCGCGTCCCCGCGCTCGGAGCCCTCCGGACGGCCGAGCACCTCATCGGTGAAATCGACCAACCGACGCCCACGGGTGTGGAACTGGCGCCGGCGACGCATGTTCTCCGGTGTCGCGGCGGTAGCCACATAGAACGGACGCGCCGCCGGGGCCCGCCAATCGAGCAGCAGCGGTTCGAACTCGTTCGCCTCGTCGAACAGCCCGATCCGGCCGATGTAGGATCGCTCGCCGGTGAGCGTGTCCAATCGACCGAAACACAGCCCGTTGTCCGCCACGTCCAGCCGCATCGCCTCCTTGGCCAGCGCGCGCACCTCGAAATCCCGTTCCATCGGGGTGCCGTCGTTCCCGCGCAACGCCGCCGCGTACCTGCCCTTCACGCGGGCGCGCTCGGCATCGAGCCGCGTGTAGAGCCCGGCAACATAGCTGCGCTCGGACTGCAATTCGTCTTCGTACCCGTGGGTTGGCATGTGCCCCTTCACTTCTTGTTCTGTTACGACCATCTCCCGTGTGTTCATGCCGACACCGTCGACCCTTGCCGGACCGGCCCCAGCAGCGTCGCGGCTGCCGCCTCGGTGCGAAGTGCGACGGTCGCAGCCGTCACTCGGTCGCGGCCTCGCAGCTTCACAACCGCCCCCTCGTCGCCCCGCGACCTGTTCGTCGCCCACCACACGCGCACCCGAAATCTCCATTCACAGGGTTCTGACCTAGGCGAGCAATTGTGCGGCATCACCCCGGCCTTGCCGCAAGCCCCCCTGTGCGCTATACATTGAGAGTGGGAAGGAGTAGATCCTTTCCATTTTTCTTGTCCGGAGTAGACGGACCTCCTCGCGACGCCGTATGAACGGTTCCCCTTGCCGGAAACTGGTTGCGCACAATAGCGCGGTTCCGGTCTGCACCCTCGAATCGGACGTTCCAAAGCCACGCTTTATGACGGCTGCAGCGACGCTGGTCGTGGACACGGTAAGCCTGACCGACGAATATGTTTGTGAGCACTGCACATTGCGCGAAATATGTCGAAAGTGTCGGTGGCGCAGCGTAATCTCACGGGCATGCCGCCAAAATACATCCACGAGGGGTTGGTGGAACTGTTCCGCTGTCGGCCCGAGCTGGCAGCAGGTTTTCTGCATGAGGTATTCGGGTTGCCCCTACCCGATTTCCAGCAGACCCGTACCGAGGCTTGCGATTTCACCGACATCGGGCCCAAGGAATTTCGCGGGGACATGGCCTTCTCGCTGACCGATGGGTCCGGTACCCCGGTGGCAGGAATCGCGGTCGAGGTGCAGCTACGTCGAGACGGCACTCGACAATGGAGCTGGCCGGTTTATGTCGTCACCCTTCGGGCGCGGTTGAAATGCCCGGTGTTCCTGCTCGTGGTGGCGCCGGATGTCGGTGTCGCGGAATGGGCGGCGCGACCGATCGACCTCGGGCATCCCGGCATGACCCTGCGTCCGCTGGTGCTGGGCCCGGGCCAGGTGCCCGCGGTGACCGATCCGGCTGAAGCCGTTGCGGTGCCGGAGCGTGCGGTGCTGTCGGCGATCGCACACGCCGAAGGCCCGCAGGCACGTGAAGTTCTCGCTGCCCTGCTCGCAGGCCTCGTTAAGACCGAGGACGAGCGAGCGAAAATGTATTATGACATCGTGCACAAGGCTCTGTCTGAGTCGGCGCAACACCAGCTGGAGGAGCTGATGACCACGGGATACGAGTACCAGAGCGACTTCGCCCGGAAGTATGTCGACGAAGGTCGGGCGAGTGAGGCGGCCCGCATGGTTCTGACGGTGCTGGATGCTCGCGGCATTTCCGTCAGCGACGAAATTCGTACGCGGGTGTCGAGGTGTGCTGACGTGGATCAGCTCGAGACGTGGGTTCGGCGCGCCGTGTTGGTCGATACTGCGGACGAACTGTTCGACTGAGTTCGCGTCAGCTTCCCGGCCAAGCGAGGTCGGTGCCGTGGGCGTACCGACGCATCTGCGGCCGATAGACGCTTTCGCGACCTCATCGAAGTCGGGCGCAGGATACTTCGTAGACGTTCAGAGGCCGAGTTTGGTGACTGCGTTGTCTTCCAACGGGTTTGCTGTGCGGATGTATCCGTGCACGGTGCGGGGATTGGACCAGCGTCCCTGACGCATGATCTCGCGGTCGCTGGCACCGCCGAGCGCGGCCTGGGTGGCGAAGCCGGCGCGTAGGGAGTGGCCGGAGAAGAGGTCGGGGTCCAGTCCGGCGCGGGCGGCGTAGCGTTTGACCAGTTCGGCGACGGCTCGGCCGGACATGGGGGTGGCGCCGACCGTACCGTGACGATTTATGGTGGGGCACAAGGGTAGGTCGGGTTGCTCGGCGAGAGCGGTTCCGGTGAAGCCGTGACAGCGGTGGATGTCCGGGTCTGAGGTGTCGTTCGTGAGGTGGGCGCGCAGGCCGGATGTGCCTGCGGCGGTGTGTATTTCGAGCAGGCGCACCCAGTCGGCGAACGCGCAGACGGGGCAGGTGCGCGGGCGTTGGCCGCGGGGCAGCGCGACGCGTTGTTCGGCGACACCGGTCGGGTCGGTTTTCGTCGACGGCAGTCGCACCAGCAGGACCGGTTCACCGGTGGCGTGATCGAGTTGCACCTCCACGTCGGCGATGCGTAGCCCGGCGACCTCACTGCGTCGCAGCGCGCCCGCGAACCCGATCAACAAGACGAGCGCGTCACGGCGCCGAGCGGGTTCGGTGGGCCAGCCGGGTTCGGGTAGCCCGGCCAGCAACTGGTCGAGGGTGTGCAACAGCACGGGGCGTTTGCGTTTCGGCTGTGTGCGCCGAGTCTTTCGGATGCCGCGCAGAGTGAGGCGGACAACGTCGGAGCGGGTGGGGGAGGGCAATCCGTTGGCGGCGTGCACGGCGGCAATCGCGGCGGACTTGCGTTCCAGCGTCGCCGCGCTGAACGCCCACTCCCCGGTGTCGCGGCGCGCGTCGGCCGCGGCGGCCAGGTAGACGGCGACGTCGAGCGGGTCCGCAGGCATCGCCTGCCGGCCTTCGTCCAGACACCACGCCGACCAGGCGATCCAGTCGGTTCGGTAGGCGCGCAACGTATTCGCGGATTGCGATGCTTCGAGATAGCGGCGTAGCGAACCCGCCTGATCGTCGTCGAACCGCTCCCGCACCAACCGCAGCGCGGCCGCGTCCACGAGCACACTGCGCACCCCGCGACGCAACTCGGTGCGCACCGACTCCGGCATCGCAATGACAGCGGCGCGCTCTTCCATCGATCAGCTCCCTGTTTCTAGACCGATGACATTGTCCCGCCGTGGCAGTCGAATTCGCGGGATCGAGTGCCTACCGCGCGTCGGGGGTGTGCCGAATGTGCGTGTCACTCGGTACGCAGATCGTGGACGTCGAATCGGTGGGTCTGCCAGATCTGGCGCGAGCGTTCTTCGGGGTAAGGCTCTGTGCTCGGCTCGGCGGCGTAGACGCGGGTTGACCGGGTGTCCGGATCGTATGGGGCCCAGCCGGGGTCGCCGGTGCTCGCGAAGTTCAGCCAGCCGGCGCGCATCTCGTGGCCGATGTGGTGGGCCTCGTCCACCGCCGTCGGCCCACCGTAGCTGCGCACTTCGTCGAGGCTGAGCGTGCCGAACACCAATAGGTTGTCGAGGCTGTGTGAGGCGCCTTGCGCGGGATTGAAGCTCCAGCAGAGTTCATAGGTCCAGGCTTGCCCACCTCCCGCGTGGTGAGCGTTCGCAAGATGCAGACTCGGCATCCGAAACAGCCAGTCGGCGTTGACGAGTTCATCCAGCTGTCCGGGACTGGCCTCGAGGTAAACGGTTCGGTAGTCCTTGTCCGAGGCAGGCGCGAGTAGCTCGAGTGTGGCGCTCACCTGCTCATCGGTTACCTCGCTACCGAGACGGGCGTTGAACAGTCGGTATTCGTCGCGGGTATGCCCCACGAGCACATCGATGCCCCGCGCGGCACCGGCGGCGAGCGCACGCCATGGTGCTGCTGCCAGGACATCACCGTCGACGACGGGCGAAAACGGTGTAGGCGTCAGCGCCGTGGGTCCCCACGATTCGACGTACTCCGGCATCTTCTGAATGACCGCGTCGGTCGCGTCGATCAAGGCGCGCGGTGAAATACGAGCCAGCTCGTCCACGGTGGCTTGCACACCGACTTCCGCGGCGATCGTTGCCGAGATCGCGGCGGCGAGCCTCGGTGTGAAGTAAGTGCCCGGGACACTCTGCGCGATGGCACGACGAAACAGCCCCGCAGCCATCGGCATAACCAGCAGTGCCGCAATGCAACCCGCGCCAGCAGACTGGCCGAACACAGTGACGTTCCCCGGGTCACCCCCGAACGCAGCGACGTTGTCCTGCACCCATCGCAGCGCGGCGACCTGATCGAGAATGCCACGGTTGTCGGGAGCACCACCGATACGGGCGAAGCCTTCCGCGCCGACGCGATAGTTCATGTTGACCGCGACCACACCGGACCGAGCAAGAGTCGTACCGTCGAGGTGCGGGTTGCCGGAGGTGCCCTCGAGGTACTTGCCGCCATGAATCCACACCATCACCGGCAACCCGGCGGCACCGAGGTCAGGTGACCAGACATTGACGGTCAAGCAGTCACCGCCGGCTACCCAATTCGCCTGCGGCACCGGCGGTCCGAACTCCAGCGCATCCCTAACGCCATCCCACGACTGCGCCGCAACAGGAGCCGCAAACCGCCGCACCCCAACCGGTGGCTGAGCGTAGGGGATGCCCCGGAAGACCGCCACAGCGTTCTCCCACCTGCCGCGCACAACTCCAGCAGTAGTGCGGACTTCACATTGGTCGTTCACGTCAGAGTGCTCACTTCCGTCCGATGGGTGCCCACGAGGAACCCCTGAAAATCATCTGCCGAGAACACCCTGCTGGAAAGGCAGTGCCCGCGCCGGAGCGACGCAGCTTTCAGCACGGTCTGGCCTGACTCGGAATCAGATTGAGCAGGCCCTCTGACCACCAGAGGTCGGAGGCAAGGCGCGCCCGACGGGTTCAACCACTTTGCTTGACCTGAACTATGGTTGATATTTCAGACTTCCATGCATGCATGATGACACCGAGGCGATTCGGGAACTCTTCGACCGCTATACCGAACTCTGGGTTCGGCATGAGATGCGGGAATGGGGCGAGCTGTTTACCGAGGAGTGCGACTTCATCACGCATCGGGGCGTGTGGTGGCGGTCGCGGGAGGAAAATGTGCGCGGGCACGAGGATGTACCCGAATCCGTGCTGGCGCAGAAGAAGAACTACAGCCAGACGATCATCGACATCCAGCCGCTGACTCCTGGAGCGGTGCTGGTGCATACCGAATGGGTGTGGCCCGGTCACGTCTTGCCGGGCGCTGCCGGGGCTGAGGACCGTCGCGGTCTCATCACTGCGGTGCTCGTACAACGCTCGGGGCGCTGGCTGATCCGGGCGGTACAGAACACGCGACTCAACGGGCTCGATGACTTCGCACCGATTGCGTCGCATAGTGCGGCTCCGGTTGGCCGTCATCCCGCGCAGCCAGGTTCAGACGCGCCGCCGACTCGGACGCTGTGAATGCCGCCTTCGCCACTGGCACCCCGCACCGCAGACCGTGCCCCACTTGGCGACTTCGATAGTGGCTTCCGACGCCGGGCGCGCCCGGTAGTCAGCCCTGGATTGTTGGGTAGGTCAAGTCGTGACCACCGCATTGCTCACCGCCGACCGGATGGCTACTCGGCGGCAGTATCGGGAAGCGACCGGCGGCCGCCGCCGACCAACATCCATCCGCCAGGAGTTGAGCGCGCGGCCGCACAGGCGGCATGCGTCCTTCTCCAAGTTGGTTGATTACACCCCTCCGGCTCAGAGTTGACGCCTCAGAACTGAGAAGTGGTACGCCCGTGCAGGGGTGCACAGTTTTCGCCGGGTTTCGTTGCGATTCCGTTTCGTTGGGTGCGACCAAACGTAAACGTATTAGAACCAGCCAGTTTGGGGGAGTCTGTGGAATGCCGATCGGGTCTGACCGCCGATAATGTTCACTTATCGGGGGTCAGTACGGCGAGGTCAGTAAATGAACCTTCCTGCGACACGGCATATTTCGTTTCGTGTGAATACGTCAATAGTGACGAAACCAACGCTACGATTCTCCGGTGTCCAACGTCTGCAACTACCCGGGCTGCTCCCGACCGATCACGCGTGGCGGGGGACCTGGCCGTCCCTCGGAATACTGTGACCATCCAGATCACACACGATGGCGCGCGTGGCGGGAACGTCAACGGCTGCAGGAGGAGTCGGAGGCACCGGCCGGTTCTGTCACTGTGACGCAGCAGGGGCCGGTGACTGCGGCCCGGCTCCGTACGGATGAGCTGCTCATCCAATTCCGTGGCCTGGCAGACCAACTGGGTAACACCCTGAATGCCGCTGTTGCCGAGCTGTCCACCCTGGGCGACCCGTCCGTGGCCGAAGCGCAGGTCCAGGCGGTGCAAGCGGATGCGGCCCGGCGTATTGCCGAGGCCGAAATGGCTACCGTCGCCGCGGAACAGGCGCGACGGGAGGCGGAGGAGGCGCGTGCGCTCGCCGAGGCCGCCGCCGATGACGCGGCCGGGGCGGCCGAACGTGCCGAAGCCTTGGTTGCCGACGCCAACAGCACCCGTGATGATGCGCTGCGTGAAGTGGAGCGTGCCACCAGGCAGGCCGCCGATGACGTATTCGCGGCGCGTAGTGAAGCGGAGGCCGAGGTGCGCACTGCGCGGCGCGAGGCTGCCGAGGAAGTCGATCGGATTCGCAAGGAAGCCGCTGAACAGGTGGAACGGGCGGAACGGCGAGCCGCGACGGAAATCGCACATGCGCAACGTGAATCGGCTGCCCAGGTCAGTGCGGCACAGTCCGAACGCGACCTTGCTGTCCAGCGCGCCGCCGACGCCGAACGGGCCACCGAGCGTGCGGAGCAGGCCACGATGGAACGCATCGAAGCGGCCAACGAGGCTCGCGAGGAGTGGCGCAGGGTCCGCGCCGAACTCGACACCGCCCGTACCGAGCTGGCCGAGATCCGCCGGACCGCCGCCGCCGATCTCGCCGCGGTCCGCGCCGAAGCAACTGCCACCATCGAGAAGGCACGCACCGAGGCGGCGCATCGCATCGCGGCACTGGACGAAGCACGCAGCCAAACACTGGCCCGCGCCGAGCGCGCCGAGGCCCAGCTCGATGAACTGCTCGCCGAAACCCGCCGCAAGCCGGGAACGGTTACGGCGGTGGACAGTCGATCGGGGGCGTGAGTTCGTACTCGGCGATCCAGAGTCGTGCGCGGCCAGGATCGAACGGCGGCAACGCCAGTCGGCATCGGTCCGAAGCCGGCGCCGCGCGAGCCGCCACAGAGGAATTCGAGAGTGGGCACCTGGGTTCCGTGTACACCGTGGGAGCGGCACACTGCGGCGTTCGACGCACATCGCTACCGTCAGGCTCCACTCGGCGGCCGAGCTGTGCGAGCTGAAAGTCGTCCCGGGTGTTCAGAAGTCGCAGATCGCTATGGGCAGGGCACGTTCGCCATGTGCACCCCTCTTCGCCAAACTTCTGATAATCGGCACGCACGATGATGTCGAGAACCGGTCACCTGCTCCGTCCTAGGGATACACCGGCCAGAACGGCCGACCACACCGAGAGGACGACCATGCAACCGAACGAGATCACCGAGGTGCTGAACCGACCGATCAGCCGAGAGCTGCTGGCTCGCGACTTCACCCGTCTGGCGTACGTGGCCAAGGACGGCACACCCCGCAATATCCCGATCGGGTTCACCTGGAACGGTTCGGAGATCGTCATGTGCACCTCCACGAACGCCCCGAAACTGGCGGCCCTGCGCAAGAACCCGATGGTGGCGTTGACGATCGACACCGAGGTGCATCCACCGAAACTGTTGCTCATCCGCGGTCAGGTCGAGCTGGACGTCGTCGACGGTATCCCGGAGGAGTACCTGCAAATGAACGGCGGCTACCAGATGACACCCGAGCAGCGCGTCGAATGGGAGGCCGGGGTTCGGGCGCTGTACGACAGCATGGTCCGGATCGTGGTGACGCCCACGTGGGCGAAGCTGATCGACTTCGAGACGAACCTGCCGAGCCCGATCGAGGAATTGGTCCAGCAGCGGGCGGAGCGTCAGCAAGCCTGAGTCGGAAAATCTCGCGGCGCGATGTCGAGAATCCGCCCGTGGCTTCGTCCCTGAAGCAGACCGGCCACAATGGGCCGAACCACATCAAGGAGAACCTCATGAAGTACCTGTTCCTCAAGCACTATCGGGGCGCACCCGCATCGGTCAACGGCGTCCCGATGGACCAGTGGACACCGGACGAGATCACGGCTCATGTGCAGTACATGGAGGACTTCGCCGCTCGACTCCAGAGCACCGGCGAGTACGTCGACTCGCAGGCGATCGCCCCGGAGGGCACGTTCGTGCGTTACGACGGCGAGGGACGGCCGCCGGTTACCGACGGCCCGTTCGCGGAGACCAAGGATCTGGTCGCCGGCTGGATGGTGGTCGACGTGGACAGCTACGAGCGGGCGATCGAGCTCGCCGGTCAGTTGTCCGCGGCGCCGGGTGCGGGTGGTAAGCCGGTGCAAGAGTGGCTCGAGGTGCGCCCGTTCTGGAGCCCGCCGCCGACCATCACGGAGTGACGCGCAGTGGATGACGCTCTGCTGCGGGCACTTACGCCCGCGGTGATCGGCATTCTCGGCCGCCGCGGCGCGGACTTCGCGGCGGCCGAGGATGCGGTGCAGGAAGCATTGCTCGAAGCGGTGCGCGGGTGGCCGGACGATCCGCCGCGCGACCCCAAGGGCTGGTTGGTCACCGTGGCCTGGCGCAAGTTCCTCGACGCCGCCCGCGCCGACACCTCCCGGCGGCGGCGCGAGGAACTGCTCGAGGAGGAGCCCGCGCCCGGACCGGCGGAAACAGCGGACGACACGCTGAAGCTGTATTTCCTGTGCGCGCACCCGTCTTTGACGCCCGCGTCGGCCGTCGCGCTGACCCTGCGCGCGGTCGGCGGGCTGACCACGAAACAGATCGCGCAGGCCTACCTCGTGCCGGAATCCACCATGGCCCAGCGCATCAGCCGGGCCAAGCGAACCGTCTCGGGTGTCCGGTTGAACCGCGCCGGTGACGTCGGCACGGTGCTGCGCGTGCTCTACCTCGTCTTCAACGAGGGCTACTCCGGCGATGTCGACCTCGCCGCCGAGGCGATCCGGCTCACCCGCCAGCTGGCGGTCATGACCAAGCACGAGGAGGTGGCGGGACTGCTCGCGCTCATGCTGCTGCACCACGCCCGGCGTCCGGCCCGGACCCGCTCCGACGGAAACCTCGTGCCACTCGCGGAACAGGACCGAAGCCTGTGGGACACCCGCATGATCGCCGAGGGTGTCGATGTCCTCCAAGCCGCGCTCAGCCGGGATCGCTTGGGGGAGTTCCAAGCCCAGGCTGCGATCGCGGCGCTGCACGCCGACGCCCAAACCGCCGAGGAGACCGACTGGGTGCAGATCGTCGAGTGGTACGACGAGCTGCTGCGCCTCACCGACAACCCGGTGGCCCGCCTCAATCGAGCCGTCGCGGTGGGCGAGGCCGACGGACCGCGGGCGGGGCTGGCCGCCTTGGCGGAGCTCGACCCCGGCCTGCCTCGACACACTGCGGTCGCGGCATACCTGCACGAACGCGACGGCGATTTGGTGACCGCGGCACGGCTCTACACCGAAGCCGCCGGGACGGCCACCAGCCTTCCCGAGCGCGTTCATCTCACGCGTCAGGCCGCGCGACTCAACACGCAGCTGCGCGGGTGAGTGGAGTCGGTGAGGTGGCTCTGAAATCGTCGCAGACTCAACGGAACAGGGTCGGTTCGTTCCCATAAACTCGAGACACAACAGCGCCGCGAGGCGGAGCAGGAGGACTCGAAGCATGGCCGTGATCCACGAGACCACGATGGTGCCCACCAAAGTCGAGTTGTTGGCCGCGTGGTTGCCGACGAGGTCGTGGTATCGCGGAAGCGCTCGCCCGGTGTTGCAGCGGACCGGGGGTTTCCGGCTCGACGATCCGGACGGGGAGGTCGGGATCGAATTCATGGTGGTGACCGACACTTCGGGCGAAGAGCCGGTCACCTACCAGGTGCCGTTCGCCTATCGCGGCGCACCGCGCGACGGCGCGGAGGACGCGCTGATCGGCACGTCGATGCATGGTGTGCTCGGGCAACGGTGGCTCTACGACGGGACGCGTGATCCGGTGGTGGTGGCGCAGATTCTGGCCCTGCTCGGCGGAACGGTCGAACCTCAGGCGCAGCACGCCAGCGCGACGGTGGACGAATCGGTCGCGGTGACCACCCCCGACATCGCCGTTCCCACACTGGAATCGGAGCCGGTGGTGGCGGAAGACGGATCGTCGCGCACCGACATAATGGTCGGTGCTCAAGTACCCGGCAGCACTGCGATCGTGCGGGTGAACCGGGTTCTGCAACCCGGTGACGAGTCGTCCGACCGGGCCGGTGCCGGTCACGTCACCGCGTCGTGGCAGTTGCCGGACGGTGCTTCGGTACGCGGCGTGTTCTTGTCCTTCGACGGTCACGTGGCGAGTTGACGAACGTCATGGCTGCCGACAATGATCCGGCAGCTGCCATCTCTGCCTTGACCGAGATGACGGCGATTACTGTCGAGGAATGAACCCGCAGCCGCTTGCCCTGCCATCCGCTGACTGGTCCGCCTGGCTCGCCGATAACGTCGGCGAGCGATTGCAGTCCGCCTCGGACACGCTGAAGCAGCTGAAGGACGGCACTTCCCGCGACACCGCCACGGTGCTCGGCCGCTGGAACGACGCGGACATCGCGCTGCGCGGTGCCGAGTCGGCCGCCGGATTGTTCGTCGAGGTGCACCCCGAGTCCGATGTGCGCACCCTGGCCGAGGAGCTGGTCCAGCAGATCGATCGGAGCAAGACCGATCGCAACCTCGACCGTGCGCTCTACGACGTCGTCGCCGCCACCGACCCGGCAGGCTTGAACGAGGTCGCCCTGCGCATGCGCGAGCATGTGCTGCGCGACTTCCGCCGCAGCGGCGTGGACCGCGACGAGAAGACCCGCACCAGGCTTCGGGAGATCTCCGAGCGGCTCACCGTGCTGGACCAGGACTTCGGCCGCGCCATCCGGGACGACGTCCGATCGGTCCGGCTCAGCGCCGCGCAACTCGACGGTCTGCCTGCCGATTTCATTGCCGCCCATCCGCCCGCCGAGGATGGACTCGTCACCGTCACCACCGACTATCCGGACTACCGCCCGTTCCGGGTCTACGCACGCGACGCCGATGCCCGCCGCAGCCTCACGATCGAGTTCGAGAACCGCGGTTGGCCGGCCAACGACGCTGTCCTGCACGAGATGTTCGACCTGCGGGACGAGAAGGCCCGGCTCCTCGGTTACGACAGCTGGCCCGACTACGACGCCGACGTCAAGATGATCGGCACCGGAAACGCCATCGCCGAGTTCATCGAGCGGATCTCCACCGCTGCTGATGCTGCGGGCCGCCGCGATGTCGACGCACTGCTCGCGCGCCGCCGGGAGGACGACCCCGCCGACACGATCGACCGTTCCGAGACCGGTTACTACATGGAGCTGATCCGGCGCGAACAATTCGATGTCGATGCCACGGAGGTACGCCGATACTTCGATTTCACCCGGGTACGCACCGGCCTGCTCGAGGTGACCGGTCGGCTGTTCGGCCTGGAGTATCGACCGGTCGACGTCCCGCGCTGGCACGAGGACGTCACCGCCTATGACGTCTATGCCGACGGTGAACGGCGCGGCCGGATCTACCTCGACCTTCATCCACGCCCAGGCAAATACAAGCATGCGGCGCAGTTCGATCTCGTCGGTGGCATCACCGACCGGCTGCTGCCCGAGGGAGTGTTGGTGTGCAACTTCCCCCGTGGGCTGATGGAACACCAAGACGTCGTCACGCTGTTCCACGAATTCGGGCATCTGATTCATCATGTGCTCGGTGGTCGGCAGGAATGGGCACGGTTCTCGGGCGTGGCCACCGAGTGGGACTTCGTCGAGGCACCGTCACAGATGCTCGAGGAATGGGCATGGGACGCGGACATTCTGGGCAGCTTCGCCATCGATGAGACCGGCACTCGCATCCCCGCCGACCTGGTGGAACGGATGCGAGCGGCGAAAGACTTCGGTAAGGGAATTACGATAAAGACCCAGGTCGGCTACGCCGCAGTGTCGTATCTGCTGCACCGGGACCGGCCCGCCGACCACACCGCAGCGGTCATGCAGGCCATGGAACGTTACGGCATGATTCCCGGATTGCCGGGCACGCATTTTCAGGCTTCGTTCGGACATCTCGCCGGATACACCTCTGCGTATTACACGTATTTGTGGAGTCTGGTGATCGCGAAGGATCTGTTCTCCGCCTTCGACGCCGATGACCTGTTCGATCCCACGGTGGCGCACCGATATCGCGATCGAATTCTCGCTCCCGGTGGATCTCGGGACGCGGCGGATCTGGTGGCCGACTTCCTCGGTCGCCCCTCCGGCTTCGATGCTTTCCGGGCGTGGTTGGATACCGCGCCGGTGGCGAGTGCTGGTCGGTCGGCCCCATAAGTCCCGGCCCGGAACTCTCGAGCTGCCGAATCGTCAGGGACGCATCATAAGAGCATTCGGCAACGGTCTAGCAACCCGCATGGATGGTCGCCGACCTGACCGACCGGCGAGTCCAGCGCTCCCGCGAGAGTGCCGACTGCGTCCGATGATCGGCACTCGGCGCACCGAGTGGAAGCAAACACGCGGCTAACGGAACGGCTCGGCCATATCATGTAGCTATGCCCGAAAACGAGCTCGGAGGGCGTACGGAACCACTGGCCGGCGGTGTCCGGCAAGCGATAGTGGTTGCCGGTGCCTGCTCGATGATCGTGGGTGTGGTCATAGCGATATGGCCGCACAAATCGCTGCCGACCGCGGAGTTGCTTTTCGGCCTCTACCTGCTGCTTAACGGCGGACTGCAGATGGTCGTCGCGTTCGGCGCGAAAATCGCGCCCGCCCTGCGCGTGCTCGTCTTCGCCAGCGGAGTGGTGTCGTTGTTGCTCGCCATGCTGTGCTTCAACGGCGGCAATTCGGCACTGCTGCTGTCGTTCTGGATCGCGCTGGCGTGGTCGATTCGCGGCATCTGCCATGCGACGGTCGCCGTCTGGGCAACCAACCTGATCGGCGGCGGCAGGCAGGAAGTGTTCGGGCTGGCCACCATGCTGCTCGGCATCATCGTCGGTGTGCTGCCCTTCGACTCGGTGGATGTGCTCGGCTTGGTGGTCGGACTGTTCCTCATCCTCATCGGGACCATGGAGGTGCTCAGCGTGGCTGCGGTACGCCACGGTGTGGTGGACCTGACCGGAGTGTCGCGGATGCGCGCGGTTCGCCTGGATCCCTGATCGTCAGTTGCGTGCACGCGAAGCCGAAGTCTGGTCTTGTGCACGCGCTGCGCACAGGGAGATCCGGCGGAATATGGTGGCGCGCATAGGGTGCGGCCGGACTCCCTGATCGGCAATTCCGCGCGCACCGCCGCGATGTTGCGATGCAGGTCCGCCCGAGCGGCATGACGGCGCGCGGCACCGAGCCACTCGTCGTCAAGCCGGAGTTGCTCAGCGCGCCGTTCGGGCGGCCACGAGAACGATGGCAGGCCTCAGAAGGCTTGTGCGCCGCGCCGTGATCCGGCCCCGGGATATCGCGGTCGCGCACGGTTCGCCTCGACGCGTGCTCACCCAACCCCCGTGCACCCCATGCCGACATGCGCTCGTGACCGATGCGTAGCGCATTACGGTAGTGCCGGTCCCGTGCAGGGGGTTGACTTAATACCATGGCATTCCAACAGCGGCCGCTTCGATCACCGGCTGAGTTGATCGTGGTCACCAACGGGGCGGATACCGCGCTCACCTCGGCCGCCTTGCGTGAAAGTCAGAGCACCGAGGCGCGATTGACGACGCTGCTGCCCGAGGGTTGTCGGCTTGCGCGGATCTTCGGCCCGGCCAACCGCCTGCCCGCTCGTGTCGCGGGTACATCGCACGAGCCCGTTGCCGCGATGTATCTCCAGTACTTCTCCGTGCACGGCGTCGCCGAGGATCTCGACGCGGTCGCCGCACGACTGCGCGAAGACGACGAGGTCGCCGGGGCCTACGTCAAACCGCCCGCCGAACCGCCGATCGCCCCGGACGGTGCACCGGGTGCGCGGGTCGATGACGCACCGGCGGTCACCCCGAATTTCCAAGCGCGCCAGGGCTACCTCGACCCCGCACCGCAGGGCGTCGACGCGCGGTGGGCGTGGACCATGCCCGGCGGACGCGGCCAGGGGGTGCGCGTGATCGATATCGAAGGCGCGTGGCGGTTCACCCACGAAGACCTGCTGATGGGCCAGGGCGGAGTGATCGGTGGCAACCCCTCACCGGATCGGGGCTGGCGCGACCACGGCACCGCGGTCGCGGGCGAGATCAGCGGGGACGTGAACGCCTACGGCATCACCGGTATCGCACCCGACGCGCTCATCCGCGCGGTGTCGATCTTCGGACCCGGCTCGGCCGCCGCGATCCGCACCGCCGCCGACGCGCTCGGTGCAGGCGATGTCATCTTGCTCGAACTGCACCGTCCCGGACCGCGATTCGACTATGCGGGCCGCCCGGACCAAGCGGGCTACATCGCGATCGAGTGGTGGCCCGACGATCTCGCGGCGATCCGCTACGCCGTCGCCCGCGGCGTCATCGTGGTGGAAGCAGCCGGAAACGGCGCCGAAGACCTCGACGCCGCCCTCTACGACCGGCGCCCCGCCGGGTTTCCCGCCTCGTGGCGCAACCCGTTCCGCGGCGGCGCGGCCGACTCGGGTGCGATCGTCGTCGGAGCGGGTGCGCCACCGCAAGGCTTCCACGGCCGTGACCACGGCCCAGGCCGGTCCCGACTGGCCTTCTCCAACTTCGGGTCCCGCGCCGACGCCCAAGGCTGGGGCAGGGAAGTGACCACCACCGGATACGGCGACTTGCAGGGCGGTTCCGACGAAGACCTCTGGTATACCGACGTCTTCAGCGGAACGTCCAGTGCCTCACCGATCGTCACCGGCGCGATCGCGAGTTACCAGGGCATCAGCGCGGTAGCCGATTCCCGCAAAACGCCCGCCGAAATACGTGCGCTGCTGCGGGCCACCGGATCGGCCCAGACCAGCGCACCAGGACGCCCGGCGAGGCAGCGGATCGGCAACCTGCCGGATTTGAAAGCCATGGCCGCGCCCTACTGACCGATGCCCAGCGATCGGGATCATCGACCGGTGCCCGCGCCCCAACTCGGGTGCTGGGCGGTCTGTTTCGGATCGGTGAGCTGGCGGGCGTTGCTGCCGTCGCTGTTCATCACCCAGATCTGGGCGCCCGGCTCGGGTGCTGGATTGCGGGAGTAGAGGATCTTCGAGCCGTCCGGCGAGAACGCCGGGTGCACTGTCGCGTCATCGGTGAGGGGACGGACATCGGCGCCATTGGCATGCATCACGTAGATCTCGGAGCGGTTCTTCCCACCCCGGTTACTGGTGAAGACGATCTTCGTGCCGTCCGGCGTGAAGATCGGGTCGGAGTTCCAGAACGGATCCGCCAGCACCTGCCGCGCGTGTGTTCCATCGGCGGCCATCACCCAGATTGCGCCGGTCCTCGTGAACAGAATCTTCGAACCATCAGGGGAGAACACAGGATTCTGCGACGAGGCTTGGCCGGGGCCGGGCGGGGCTGTCGGATCCGGGGGCGCGGTGAGCTGCTTCAGGTCGCTGCCGTCAGTATTGATCGCATAGATGGCACCGCCGCGGGCGAAGGCGATCCGCGAGCCATCGGGGGAGAACTTGGGGCCGTAGCCGCCGTCGGTGAGTCGCCGCACGTTACTGCCGTCCGGATCCATCGTCGAGATGGCGGTGCCGCCGACCACGATCTTCGATCCGTCGCGGGAAAAGCTCGGATGGTTGCCCTCGCCGATCCGAACGACATCGGTGCCATCGGGATTCATGACGAAGACCGATTGCCAGCCGTCCTGGAACGCCACCTTCTCGGTGCGTCGCGGTTGCTCCGAACGGGGCGACGGGTCCGGGTTCGACGGCTCCGAATTCGGACCGCAGCCGACGAGCAGTCCGGACAGCGCAACGCCGACGACCACCTGCCGTAGCGCGACTTTCACTTTCCGCATGCCGACCAACCTAGCCACGCGAACCCCCTCGCAGTGCGAACAAATCCGCGACGGTACCAAGCTTGCTCGGTGCGGACGAGATTACGTCGGGGCCAATTGGTTCAGCGCCGCGACGGAACCGCAGCCGAACGAGCCCGGCACCGACAACGAGTCGAAGCCCTTCCGCGCTCCGGGCGGCTGCCCCGATGGCGCAGCATGCGGACTGGCACCGCATGCCACAGAGCGATCGGCCATCGCGCAGCGGAGTGCGCCCCCGCCCCTACCGAGTAGCCCCTACCTGCGGATTCGAGTAGTCGAGCACTCGTGGCAGCGGCCTCGGAGGTCGGCACTCTGAGGGTGCGGAGAAAGGAGCCAATCATGAGCGAGCGAATCGAGGCGGGGTCGTGAGCGCCATCCACATTCGTACCTCCGGACATCATCAGCCCGGACTGGCAGGCGGTGCGGGCACGCACGGCATGGTCGCCTTCGGCACCGGCCTCGACTGCTACCTGTCGTACCGTCCGACGTTCCAGTCGCCCTACAACTACCAGGTGCTGCTCGAGGTCGCACTCGACGAACGCGGCAGCCGGGCGCTCGGCGCGGATCGGCGGTCCGGTTACACCGGCATTCACACCTTCGATCCCGAGGACTTCCCGATCGCGGAGCTCGACCCGGGGCGTGCGCGCCCGCGCAAGTCGTTCCGCGGCAGCCTGATCCGGGGCAGACGTGAACGTGATGGCATTGCCATCGCCGGCGACGTACTCGCCACCGTGCGACGCGTCGTCCACTTCGCCGAACTCGATCCGGATCGCGAACGCGGTCGCGGACTGCTCACGCATCTGTGCTTCGGTCGGCCGAGCCGGATGTATCTGGCGCATCACATCGCCCGTCAGCCGAGCTTCGATCAGATTGTTTCGGCCTGGATCGTGCCGGGCACGGTGACCGACCTGCTCGGTGAGCCACTCGCGGACGAGGTCGTCCGGAAGACTTTCGAGCAGGCACAGCCGATCATCCTCGGGCAGCGGGAGTTCACCGGTATGCGATTGCGCGCCGGGGAGCTGGCCGTCGCCGCGTTCCCGGCGACGGCGGCATCCGGTGGCGCACAGGGATTTCTGGCCGAGATCGCCGTCGAGCGGCAGATCTACTTGGAGGTCGCGGATTTGGCGTGACCGCCAGGTGGCTATTGTCAATACGCCGCAGGTCGCAGTCGCGGCACCCTGGAGGTCGGCGCGGTTGTCAGCACGTCGACGGACGCGCGGTTCCGGTTCGGAAGGCTAACTTCACTGGTATGTCCGAATCGGTTCTCCCCGCTGCTGTCTCGGGTCGACGGATCGCGGAGGTCGACATTCTCCGGGGATTCGCGCTGTTCGGCATCCTCATCACCAACGTCCTCGTCGCAAGCAGCCTGTGGTCGTACGGCGGGACGAGTGACAACCCGCGACCGCGCTTCGACGGTCCCCTCGATCACACGGTGCACGCGGTGGTCGAGGCCTTGTTCTCCGGCCGGTTCTATCTGCTGTTCGCGTTCTTGTTCGGTTACTCGTTCACCCTGCAGATCGCGGCGGCGCAGCGCGCGGGAGTCTCGGCCAACGCGCGACTGTTGCGCCGGTGTCTTGCGTTGATGGTGATCGGGCTGGTGCACGTGTTCTTGCTGTGGATCGGTGAAATCCTCACCTTGTACGCGTTCCTGTGCCTGATCCTGATCCCGCTGAAGAAGCTGAAGGCGCGCACCGCCGCGATCACGGGGGCGGTGCTGTATGTGGTGTGGTGCGGGTGGAGTTTCCTGCCTGCCGAGGACGACAAACTCGCGGCGCTGTCCGGTTTGTTCGACTTCCAGCGGATCCACGACGGATATACCGGCAGCCTCGAAGACACCCTCGGCACACAGATTTGGCTCGCGCCGATATTCATCGGCCTGATCTGGTTCACCCAGGGGATCACCAGCCTCGGCATGTTCCTGCTCGGTATGGCGGCAGGGAAACGGCAGCTGTTCAGCGACCGGGAAACGTTGCGGCGGTGGGCACCATGGGTCGTGGTCGGCGGCCTTGGGGTCGGTCTGCCGGTGTCGCTGGGCACCTTCGCGGGATCGATGAACTGGATGACGATGCCCAGCCAGTGGGCCGGGATTCAGCAGCTGGTCAATCCATTGATGACGTTCGCCTACATAGCGGGCATCATCTGCCTCACTCAGTCTCCGCGCACCGCGACCATGCTCGGGCACCTTGCGCCAGCTGGGCGGATGGCGGCGTCCAACTACATCGGGCAATCCATCGTGCTCATGCTGATCTACACCGGTTATGGGCTCGCGTTGGTCGACGAGATTCCGCCGTTCGGCGTCGTCGCGATTGCCTTGGTTACCTATGCCGCGCAGCTGGCGTTGAGTACCTGGTGGTTGCGTGAGCACCGGTACGGGCCGGTAGAGTGGGTGCTGCGGGCGGCTACCTATTTGTCGATTCCGCAGTGGTGGCGGCCGGAACAAACTCCGGCACAGGCGGATTGACGCCGAACTATGCGTGGCGCCGACTATCGGCGGAAGCGCGGCCCGCGCCCATGCTGACCAGCAGCGCGAGGACGAGCAGCAACAGCCATTCCGGGGCGTAGAAGAAGTTGCTGACGCGGTCGGGAAAAGTGTGGAAGTTCTTGCCTATCGCTGGGATCACCGACAGCCACAGCGCGCCGGCCATGGTGGCAGCGAGAGCGGCGGCCGCGATTCTGGTGCAGGCACCGAGTATGAGCAGGGCGCCGCCGACGAGCTCGATCCAGGCGGTGACCGGGGCGGTGAGGTGGGGAAACGGTGCGCCGAGCGCGACGAACTCGTCGCGGAACCAGTCGAGATCGGTGACCTTCTTGACCGCACCGATCAGGAACATCAGCCCCACGCTGAGACGACAACAGAGCAGCCAGATGTCAGCAGTTCGAGTTTGCGGGCGCATAGCTACGAGTGTCACATAACTTCGGGGGCCGACCTCTGGGCGAAGCAATGGCGCGCAAATCGAAGCGGTGAGGTGCCTGTCATCGGACACCCGCCACAGTTCAGTGCCGCAGTGCACGCGTTCGCAGCGCCGACAACCCGAGCAACCCGGCATTCGGAGAGGTGTGCAACGGTGGCCCGCGATGTGGTTTTCCGAACCGATAGATTCAGATGGAACCGTCGGCGACCCGGGCACGTCCAACCTTGCGTAGAGTGCCCCGAACCCCTGAGGAGCAACCGTTGACCGAGAGCGCCGCCAACGCGGCACCGAACACCTTCAACCTGGTGCCTGACCACGTCAGCGACGCCGGCCGCTACGTGCAGACCACCGCCCAGAACCTCATCAACGGTCTGCGATCGGCCTCGGCCGACGTCACCGCGCTCGAGTCGAGTTGGCGTGGCACCGCGGCCACCGCGTACTCCACCGCGTGGGACGAGGTCCACCGCGGCGCCCTGGACGTCTTCGAAGCTCTCGCCGACATGGCCGACCTGCTCGGCGTCGTCGTCGACCGCAGCGCCGCCACCGACGCAGGCAATGCCGCTGCGGTAAGTTCGCTGAACCTGCCCTGACAGTCGCTCCGCACCGAGACCCGTTGGGGGACAACGTTCTATGACCGACCAATACCGCGTCGACCTCGCACACCTGGACGCCGTCACCGCCAAGGTGGCCGCACTCAACTCCTTCGTCACCGACTCCCTGACCGAACTGGACCAGCGCATCGCCACCGTGCAATCGACCTGGAACGGTGCCGCCGCCGACGCGCACGCCACCGCCCACGCCGAATGGGTCGCCGCCGCAGCCCGCATGACCGAAGGACTCGACAAGATGCGCGCCGCCGCAGCGGCCGCCCACGCCTCCTACGAGAGCGGAACCGCCGCCAACCTCGCCATGCTGGGCCGCAGCGGTCAGGTCGCGCAGTGACCGGAACTGTTCTCGACGTCGACACCACGGTCTATTACGACACCGCCGCCAAGGTCGCCGCGGGTGCGTCGGCCTGGTGGGCCGCCGTCGACGCGCGCTGGCCGGAGCTGCAAAAAGCTACCGACATGGCGGGCAGCTACGCGGATGCCCGGGAGTGGGCCGCCTCCTACGACCGGCGCGCGACCGAGATCCTCAAAATGGTCGAGAAGGTGGCGACCGCGGCCCACTCGTACGCCATCGTGCTCAACGAGATGGGTTACCAGCGCGCCCTCGACGAGCACGGGGCGACCATCGACGCCGGGCCTGCACCGGCAAAGCCCCCGAAGCCGATGTACCCGGTGCTGAGTTGCCGAATACCGCTACCCAGCGCCGGCGGCCCCGGTCAGGGATTGGTAGACGAGGGGCTAGGTCTGGTCGAAAAGATCGGCCTCACCATTCCCGACGGCAACGCCACCACCATCTCGAATGCTGGTTTGACTTGGGATAGTGCCCGCACCTCGGAAGGGGCCGCCGCATTTCCTGGGATCCTCGAAGCAGGAGCTGTTGCATTCCAGGACATCATCGCTCCCGAAGCGGCGTTCATCGATGAGGATCTGCGAGCTCTGAAAGTTGCTGCGGAGCAGGTGCTCACAGCTATGGGCGATCTGGCCCAGTCGTGCCGCGATCACCGCGCCGCCCTAGACGACCTGCGCGACCAACTCAAGCAGCAACTGGAGATGGTCCGTGACGCGCTCATTCAAGAGCTCGCGATCACCGCCGCGATCTCGGTCGCGTCCTCCTTCATCACATTTGGTGCCGGTGCCGCGATCGGCTTGGCCGGAGCCGCAGCCATCTGCGCCCGCTACGCGCGCCCCATGCGTACCCTCATCGAGAACTGGCAGAAAGCCCGCAATATCCGGGCCGGCGTGAAATTCGACCAAGACCTTGCCCGCCATTCCCAAGAGCTCGATCGAATCAGCGCGCTCAAACCCAAGCCCGACCCGCCCGCACCGCTGACGAAGGACCCGATCGAGCTGCCGCCGACGCGGCACCCACCCGGCACCGCGAAGATCGAGCTCTCACCGACCGAACAGGCGGCGTTGAATCGTTATGTAAGCGACGGGTCAGTCATCAACAAGGCGATTCGCGAGGGTCGCGAACTCACCCCCGACGAAAAAGCCTGGATCGCCGACGTCAACTCTGCACTCGACAAGATGCCGCCCTACCAAGGTCCCGTTACCCGCCGGGTCGAACTGACCCCGGAGGAGATCGCCGCATACAAGGAGGGAGGCGACAAACTTGAAATGCCGTTCACCTCGTCGTCGGCCCTGCCCGACGCGGCGAAGAGCGAAGTCACTCGAAACGTCGAGTTCCAGATATTCTCACAAAACGGCAAATACATCGGCCACAACGGCGGACTACCCGACGAACTAGAAGTGCTGTTCAAATCGCCCACTCAGTTCGAAATTATTTCCAACAAAACAATTGACGGCCGCACAGTCATCGTCATGGGTGAAAAGAGTTAGGGGCAGAGAAATGCCAACAGAGATCAATGGTGCGATATTCAGAGGACCCGATGAGAACGACAACCCTCTGAGCGAAGAAGAAAAGGCTCGGATGCTGGAAGCCATCGCTGAATTCAACCGCGTGCGCGATGCCATACCCCCCGAGCAGCAGAAACACCTGCCCGAGAAATTCGGCGGGGAGGACCGACTCGGCACCCCGAAAGAAGCCGAATACCTGGCCCAGCTCGAAGAACGCAAGAAGCGCGGCGAGTACTGGGGGTGACCGCACCGGGCACGGTCGAGAATACGTGCCCGGCAGCTCTGGGATGGGTCGGGCATACCCGAGACTTGGCTGTTTCGTTCCTGCCAACGGTCGAACTGTCGGACCACCGTTGCCAGCGATCACGCACTATGCCGTGCCCGGCGATCACTGCAAATTCAGTTGTGTCACTGACGAACACGACGTGTTCACGCGATGGACGCCCTTCGTCCGGCACCTTCATCGGTCACGGATTTCGGCTGGAGTGCCAGCATGGCGGTGAGCAGTTGATCCCAGGTGGTGGGTGGGAGTTCGTGGCCGATGCCATTTAGGGGGAGAAGGGTGGCGCCGGGGATCTCGCGGGCCATGGCCTCACCGTTGCCGTACGGGAAGAATGGGTCGTCGGTGCCGTGGGCGACGAGGGTTGGTGCGGTGAGGTTGGTCAGGCGTCGGCGCCAGCGGTCACCTGTATCGACGTACGCCAGGTTGAGCAGGCTGGAGGTTATGTTGGTGGTGCGGTCGACCATTCGGGTTGCTTGGTGCCGCGCCTCCTGGTCGTCGAATCCGTTTGCGCCTGCGCGTATCCGGGCCTGTTCGACGCAGTAGTCGATCACTGCTGCTCGGTCGGACCAGTTCGGAGCGGGGGTTTTGGTGAGGAATTCTTTGATCCGGTCCGAGTGGTCGGGTAGGTCTGGGTCTGCCGGGCCGGGGGACGTTGGGCGGGTGTTGATGAGGGTCAGGGCAGAGACGCGGTCGGGGTGGTCGAGGGCGGCGAGTTGACAGATCCATCCGGCGACCGAGAAGCCGACCAGGTGCGCTCTGGGAAGTTCGAAGACATCCAGCAGGCCGATGATGTCCGAGGCCAAGTCGCGGAGGGTGTAGCCGGGGGAGCCGGTGGGGTAGGCGGTCGATCGGCCGGTGTCGCGGATGTCGTAGCGCAGGACGAAACGGCCGGCGTGGGCGAGGCGCTCGCAGAACTCGTCTTCCCAGAACAGGCGTGAGGTGCTCGGCAGCAGCACCGCCGGCTGCCGCCAAGACCCGAAGGTGGTCACACACAGGGCGGCGTCGCCGACGGTGACCAGGTGCTCGGGTGATCGTTGGACATGAAGCGGCACGGCGTCTCCTCTACGGTTGCGTTTCGCAAGAAGAGACCACTTTCGCGGCAGTAACTCATCGGTCCCGGATGTTCTGTCATGACGCCGCATACCGCGGCCCCCAAGTCCGGCTGGAGTATTAGGGCACCCGGGCGGTGAGGAGAAGGTCCAGAAGTCGATGCCCGAATTCGGTGGGCTCGTCCGTGAATCCGCTATGTCCGCCGGGGAATTCGGTGAGAGGGATGTTGAGATGAGCGGCCAGAGTGGCGGCTGGGCGGTGGGGGAGCTGGCCTCGGGTTTCTCGTCCTGCGGCGAGGACGAGCCGGTCGGTGTGGGCGGCGAGGGCAGTCTCGTTGGGTTCGTAGGAGGTGATGGGGCGGAGTTCGTTGGCCATCATGGGCGCGGCGTTGGCGTGTAGGCGGTGGAGCATTTCGGCGGCGCGGGGTGGGAGGTCGGCGGGGTCGGGCATGGGCTTCATGGTGCCGCCGATGCCTTGGAGGAAGCGGGCGCCTGCGGCCGCGACCCCTTCGGTGCGGAACAGGGTGTAGACCTCGTCGATGAACGCCTTCTGTTCGGCGGCGTCGGGAAGTACCGCGAAGCATGGGGGTTCATGGGCGATGACGAGGCGCAGCCGTTCGGGGTGGTGGACGAGCAGATCCAGGGCGATGACCGCGCCGCCGCTTCCGCCGAAGATGTAGGCGTCTTCACCTGCGGGAGTGAGGGTTTCGAGGAGTCGGTAGGCGTCGTCGCGTTGCGTCGCGACCAGCTCGCCGACGGGCTCGGCGGTGTCGAGGGTGCTGCGTGAGTAACCGCGCGGGTCGAGGGTGGTGACCGTGAAATGCTCGGCCAGGGTGTCAACGATCGGGTCGAACACGGCCGCGTCGCCTCCGCTGCCGGGCAGCAATAGAAGCAGGGGTCCGTCGCCGCGTACCTCGTAGTAGAGGGTGGCGCCAGGGACTTTCAGGGTGCCGGTTCTCATTTCTCGTCTTTCTCGTCGCTGGACGGCCACTGCTCGAGCGTGACGTGCAGTGCGTCGATGATGCGTTCCCAGGAGGCGGCGGTATCGCGGGAGTGGCTGAAACCGCCGGTTGCCTCCAGCGCGGCGTAGCCGTGAAAAGTGCTGCGCAGCAACCGGACCGCGTCGGTGAGGTCGGGTTCGGTGAGGCCGTAGGCGCGCAGCATGCCGTAGGTGAGCTCGATGCCGCGCACTGCGCCGGGGGCCGGCTCGACCAGTCCGGGCGGCACCGGCGCTTGGGTCGCGGCGTAGCGGCCCGGATACCGCAGCGCGTACTCGCGCCAGGTGTGCGCGAAGGCGGCGAGTGCGTCACGGCCCGCGCGGCCCGCGACGGCGGTCGCGATGAGGTCGGTCTTTTCGGCTGCGGCGAGCATGGCGACCCGTGCTCGGAGTTCCTGCAGGTTCTTGACGTGGGAGTAGAGGCTGGCGTCCTTGACGCCGAACTTCTTGGCCAACGCCGACATCGTGACCTTCTCGAACCCGATCTCATCGGCGAGGTCGGCCGCCGCGCGCGTGACCCGGTCGGCGGTCAACCCGGCTCGTGCCATCATCTGGACACCTCCTTAAAGCTAGTACACCTAGTTTATAACCTAGGACTATTAGGCTTAGCAAGCGCGCGGTCGCCGATGAGTTTCGCACCCACGCACCGTCGTCAGTCGTGAGCACGTAGCACCCGCAGAGGAGAACCCATGACCCAGACGTCGTCCGTCGCAGCCCACGCCCTCGATGTCCCGGGCGCCCGCCTGTATTACGAGGTGCGTGGCAGCGGACCGCTGATCGCACTGGTCGGCGCCCCGATGGACGCCGCCGCTTTCGCCCCGCTCGCCGACCTGCTGGCCACCGATCACACGGTGCTCACCATGGACCCGCGCGGACACAAGAGCAGCGTGCTCGACGACCCCGAACAGGACTCGACCCCGGCACTGCGCGCCGACGACCTGGCCCGCATCCTCGTCCACCTCGGCACGGGCCCCGCCGTCGTCTTCGGTTCCAGCGGTGGCGCGGTCACCACCTTGGCGCTGGTGCAGGCGCACCCGGAACTCGTCAGCACCGCGATCGCGCACGAGCCGCCGCTGAACGTCGTGCTGGACAATGGATTGCAAACGAGCACAGCAGATCTCGCCGCCACCTATGCCAGCGGTGACACACTGGGCGCTTGGCGCAAGTTCTTCGCCAACGCCAACATGGAGATGCCCGAGCAGGTGCTCGAGGAGATGTTCGGCGGCGACCGTGATCCGGCGCAGGTGGCCAGCGAGTGCTTCTGGTTCCTGCACGAGATCGACGGAACCGTTTGGTGGGAACCGGATTTCGAAGTGCTGCGCGCGACGCCGGTCCGGCTGGTTGCCGGGATCGGCGCCGACTCGACGGACCAGTTCTGTGATCACACCACGCGGGCGCTGGCCGCGCGGATCGACATCGAGCCCACCCTGTTCCCGGGCGGGCACACCGGATTCGTCGACGACCCAGCCACTTTCGTCATCCGGTTGCGCGAAGTACTCGGCTGAAGGTGGTGTCCTGGACGACGGCTCTGCCCGCGTCGCCGTCCAGGACGTTCACCGGGCGACCTGATGAGGGTCGAAGACGCCCGGAGTCACCACCCGTGGGGTGACGTCTACTAGGTGAGTCCCCGGATGAACTCGGCCAGGTATTGGCCGCTGTAATCGGGCTTCCCGTTGTTCTGCACCGCGGCCGCGCCGATCGTATCGATGTGGGTGTAGCCCGGCAGGGTCTCCACCTGGGCGGTGGCTCCGGTCGGAATCCAGGTACCCACGCCGTACTGAACGACACTGTCACCCGCGTAGGCGATGAAGTTCGGTTTGGTGCGACTCATGTTGTGGTAGCGCAGGTCAACCATGTTGCCGCTGCGGGCGCCGGTGAAGCCCGCGCCGAGATCGATGACCATGCGCGCCGGGAAGTAAGTCTCCCAGTAGGCGGTTGGTGCACCGGTGCCCAATTGCCTTGCCACGGCGTGGATGTCGGAGGTCTCCCGGCTCGGTGCCGTCCACGGCACGCCGACGACGTCGTTGTAGTTGCGCCACGTGTAGAGCACGTTCCGGTCGGTCGGCGCGACCCGCGTCTGCGGGCCCGCGCTCATCCGCAAGTAGTTGCCCAGCACCGGAACCTGGGTCGCCCCACCGCCATTCGGGAACGTCTTCTCCTGCACCGGACCGCCCGCGAGGGCGCCGACACCCTGCTGCAACAGTGCGAAGTTGCCGGAGTTGTTGTCGATGAACGTGCCGAGCAGCGCCGTATTGGTGAACCGGTAGTCGCGGATGGTGCCCTCACCGTTCGAGCCGCCGGACGCGACCGCCGCCCAGCTCTGGCCGAACATGGTGGTGAGCGTGGTCTCCACCTCCGGATCGTGCAGGTGGGCCAGCAATTGGCTCTCCTCGTCCGGCGCGAGATGTGCGGCGAGCCCGGCCAGGCGGTAGAGCATCATCGCCTTGGTGCCGATCACCGGAACGGGGCCGAGGGTGCGCATCGGCAGCACCCCGCTGTCGAATCCGGCCTTGAGCACGGTGTTGGTCGGGCCCATGAGCGCATTGGTGACGTCGCTGAAGAACGGCGTGTTCTGGATGGCGGCCGGGTCCGAGGAGACCATCGAGTCCTGGGCGGCGAACGCAGCGCACTGGTTGTAACCGGCGTCGGCCTGGGTGGCCGGGTTGCCGTCGAAGTCCCAGTCCGAGAAGAACCCGGTGACCATCCCGCCCATCGAAATGCCGGTGCAGATGTATTTCCGCTGCCGCTCAGCCTGATCCGGCACCTCGTGCAGCATGATCTCGTACTGGTCCCTGATCACCCGCTCGACGCCGATCGCGTCCAGGATGGCCAGGTCCTGCGATTGCTTGAAGCCCGGGAAGGTGCGCCCGTCGATCGGCTTGCCGTTGAAGTAGTAGTCGACCGCGTCCAGGTAGTTCCCGGTCTGTAAGGCGTAGTCGAAGCCAGCTGTCTCATCCAAGCAGGCGCCGCGCCGCGCCAGCGACCAGAACTCGATGTTGCGGCCGAGGGATTTCGCCGAACGCACCGTGTTGCCCGCGACACCCTCGGAATTGACTGCGCCACCGCCCAATCCCTGCTGCTGCACGACCACCGCGTCGGCGTCGCGCGAGTTCTCCGGACCGCCGACGGGCCGATAGCGCAGGTACCCGGTGCGATCGCAGGCGTCCGGATGCGCAGGCACCCCCGCAGGCAACGGCAGCCGGAAGCTCACGTAGGACACCGCGATTCCGTCGCGCGTCGCGACCTGCTGCTCCTGGCGGTCCGTCGCCACCGAAGCAGGCGGTTCCCCGGCCGCCGCCGCCAGGCCCGGCGGGACCAGACCGGCGGCCACCACCGTCATCACCGCCGTTGCCGCCCAACCAGTTCGGCGCTCGCCGCGCCGCCTACCCTGCCGTACCGACTGTCCGAGACGCCGCGCCGCATTTGCCACGGTCAGTGACGTTGCCATGGACCGAGACCCACGTCACTGGGAGATTTTTCAGGAGTTTGCCCGATAGTTCATGCAGTTCGCCAAGATCGAACAGGGCACTCAGTCGCCGTGCCAGGACCGCCACAATCCGGCGTAAATGCCTGCCGCCGCGACGAGTTCGTCGTGCGTGCCCAGCTCGATGATCGCCCCGTCGGTCATCACGACGATGCGGTCGGCGTCGTGCGCGGTGTGCAGGCGATGGGCGATGGCGATCACTGTGCGGCCCGCCAGGACCGCGGCCAGGGCGCGCTCGGTTGCGCGGGCGGAGGCGGGATCGAGCAGGGCCGTTGCTTCGTCGAGGATCAGTGTGTGCGGGTTGGCCAGCGCTACCCGGGCCAAGGCGAGCTGTTGGGCCTGTGCGCCGTTGAGGGCGTGTCCTGCGCCGCCGAGTTCGGTGTCGAGGCCGTCGGGAAGTTCCGGTGCCCAGCGGGCGTCGACGGTGGTGAGTGCGTCGCGCATCCGCTCGTCGGTCGCGGTGGGGTCTGCGATGCGCAGGTTGCCGCGCAACGTGTCCTGGAAGACGTGATGTTCCTGCGTGACGAGAACGACCTGGCGACGCAACAACTCTGGTGTGAGGTCCGCGATCGGTACGCCACCGACGGACACGGTTCCCGACCGTGGTTCCTCCAGTCCGGCGAGGAGTCGGCCGAGGGTGGTTTTGCCCGCTCCCGACGGTCCGACGATCGCGAGTTTCTCCCCGGCCGCGATGTCGAGGGTGACGCCGCGCAGCACGTCCCGGTCGCCGGTGTAGGCGAAATGGCAGTCCGCGACCTCGATTCGGTCGTCGGCGGGCTCGGCGGCGCTGCGGGGTTTGTCGCTGGGCGCCTGCGCCAGGCCTTCGACGCGGGCATAGGACGCACTGCTCTGCTGGAGCTGTTCGATCCACATCATGATGGTGTCCAGCGGCCCGGACAGTTGCCGCAGGTACAGTACGGCCGCGATGACGGTGCCGAGACTCACCACGCCGGCCCGCTCCAGCATGCCGCCGAGGAACAGCACGCCGGCCAGCGCGACCACCTGCGAGACATCGATCGAGGGCAACAGCACCGATCGCAGCCACAGGGTGCGCAGCCGGGTTCGGCGCGAATGTGCGATCGCGGTATCGGTTTGCGTACGGCGGCGCTGGTGCAACCCGAACGCCTCGATGGTGCGCGCACCCTGGGCGGTCGTGGTGAGGATGTCGGCCAGCGCCGCCGTGGCGGCACCCTCGGTGAGGTAGTCGGTGCGGGCCCGGCGCAGATACCAGCGCAACGCTACGGCGATGCCGATCAGGCTGGTCAACGCGCACACGCCGAGCAGCGGGTGCAACACCATGACCGCTGCGATGATGAACACGGCCTGTACGGTGGCCACCAAAACCTCTGGGGCGGCGTCGCGTAGCGCGGTGGCGGCACTGCCGACGTCGCTGGTTCCGCGGGTGACGAGATCACCGGTCGGCACGTGTTCGACGGTCGAGGCGGGTAGTGCGAGGGTGCGGTCGAGGTAGCGTTCGCGGATGCGGGCCGCGGCCCCCTCGCCGAAACGTGCGCCCGCGTACAGCGCGAACCTGGTCAGCACCAACTGGATGAGGGTGAATGCGACGATCGCCAGCGCG
Source organism: Nocardia sp. CS682 (assembly GCF_004634405.1). Lineage (NCBI taxonomy): Bacteria > Bacillati > Actinomycetota > Actinomycetes > Mycobacteriales > Nocardiaceae > Nocardia > Nocardia sp. CS682. The sequence continues at coordinate 176,838 of NZ_CP029710.1, forward strand.
AGTTCGTCGATCCTGGAAACCGCGCCCGGTCCGGTCGATTCCTTGACCGTGTCCACGATGGCGCCGAGTAGCCGCGGTGCCGCGAGCCCGGCCGCCGCGGCGAGGGCGTTCAGGAGCAGCATCACGGCGAAACCTGTTCGGTCCGCACGGATCTCGTGCCAGGCGGCGCGACGCACGGCGGCCCGGTCCGCGACGGGCAGGGTCGCGGCGTTCGTACTCGCGGGGGTCATCGCAGCGCCTTCTCGTCCGCGTCGCGGGATACCAAGGCGCGATAGCCCGGCTCGCCGGTGAGCAACTCGTGATGTGTGCCGCGCGCAGCCACCCTCCCGTCGACGAGGTATTCGACGACGTCGGCCTGCTCCAGCACGAGCGGGGACGTCGTCGTGACGACCGTGGTCCGGCCGGTGCGCGCGAGCCGCAGCCTGGTGGCGATAACCGCCTCGGTGTGTGTGTCGACGGCCGAGGTGGGTTCCACCGCGAGCAGAATCTGCGGTTCGGCGTACAACGCGCGAGCCAGCCGAAGACGTTGCCGCTGACCGCCGGAGAGGTTGCGTCCCTGCGCGGTGATCATCGAGTCCAGTCCGCCAGGCAGTGCGTCGAGCACATCTGTCGCCGCGGCGGCGTGGACGGCCGCGGTGATTTTCCCGTCGTCCGGTTCGCGTGGTCCCGCGACGACCTCCCGGACCGTGCCGGTGAACAGCGCGGCATCGTTGTCTGCCACTATGATTCGGTCCCGCACCTGGTCCAGCACGATGTCGTCCAGTCGGCGTCCGCCCCACTCGACCGTCGACTCCGCGAATCGACCGAGCCGGTCCACGATGGCGACGGCATCGCCATGTCGCCCACCCGCGAGCGCGGTGAAGGCGCCGGGCCGGACCTCGACTCCCGATGCCGGGTCCCGCAGGGTTTCGGGGTGTTCCGGTGCGTCGGCCGCAGTCGCCGCATCCACGTGATCCGGTGTCACCGCGAGCAGCCGGATCACCCGGCGGGCCGCGATGATGCCGTGGGTCAGCATGTTGGCGCCTTCGATGAGGGACGACACCGGGACCACCAACATCGCGACATAGCCGTACACGGCGACCAGGTCGCCGATCGAGATCGTGCCGTCGACGGCCATCCGCGCGGCCAGCCAGGTGACGGCGGCGAGGAACAGCGCGGGCAACCCGGTGCCGAGCGCGCCCAGCCAGCTCATCACCGCGCCGACCCGATAGCCCTTGTGCCGCAAGGACTGTGAGTCCCGCCGGTAACGGTCGATGTAGTGCTGCTTGCCGCCGAGACCGTTGAGGATGCGCAGCCCCGTCAGGATGTCGACCAGCCGCGCGGTCGAAACACCCTGTAGCTCACGGTAATCCCCGCCGACTCGATACAGTCTGCCGAGCAGCGGGCCGACCGCGACCACGAGCAGCGGAACGCCGGTCAGGATCACCAGGGCGAGCAGCGGCGACAGCGAGAACAGGAGCACAGCCACGGTCACGTAGGCGATCACCGCGCCGACGCCCGGGCCGGTGATCGTCAGCGACGAGGCGATCGCCCGCACGTCGCCCATGCCGATCGCCGCGACCTCACCCGCCGTGGTGCGCCGCGTCAGTGTGGCGCCCAGGTGCGCGGCGTGGTTGGCGGTGGTGCGGGCGATCCGGAACGAGGCGTCCATCCTGACCTTGGTCATCGTGCGGTGCCGGGCGACGGCCAGTCCCGCGTTGGCGACCCCGGCCCCGAGGATCGCGAGCGTCCACCACGCCAGCGCCGGCATGTCGTGCGCGCGTAGGCCGTCATCGATCGCCCGGGACAGCAGGTAAGGCGGGAGCGCGAGGCCGACCGTCCACAGCGTGCCCAGTGCCGCGCCGGTCGCGACGCGGGCGCGCTGGCAGACGACCAGCCACCACAGCAGTCGCAGGGGACCGGATTGATAGTCGGTCGGTTCACGTTCGCTCATGGCCCCACACCCCTGCCTGTCGATATCGACGGTCCCGTACGAATCGTATTGGCAGGGATCATTTCCCACTGTGGTCGCCGCCGCGACGCCGGTTTTCATCACCGACGACTGCTCGATGGCGATCTTCCCGCTGGTGCTCGTCGCGATCGGTGGCCCACCCCACCGATCGCCGTGTGCGGCGGAGCGCGCGAGCCGCTCGACCTCAGCCCATGCCGGGCTCGCCCGACCCGCCGGTACCGGGGTTGCCAGGGCCTCCGCCCTGCCCCATGCCGGGGTCGCCGGAACCGCCTGCCCCATACTCGGGTCACCGGAACCGGCCACCTGCACGGTGCCCGGAGTCTCGGCCGACGCAATACTCGCGAGCGGGGATGCCAACGCGACGGCCGCGGTCACCCCGCCGATTCCAACGACGGCAAAGCCGCGGCGAACTCATGGAAACTCCCGATCCAGAACGACGACCGATCGTCGTCGTTGTCCGAGCCGCGGCCGGATGGCCGGGCTACCGTCGAGACTCGGAAACCGAGCGTAACGACAGTGTCAGCCGGATATAACAGCATGCTGCTGTCGAATGCGTTGGCGCGCAGCGCAATATGGACGTGCTTCGCCTGCTGCTGCTCGGGTGGGAGCGCTGAGCGAACCGAATGCCGGGGGAGCGCCCGCGCGGCAAGGGGCCCGTTTCGCGGTCTCGGCGGCACCCTCGTTCGGCGAGGCACCGTCCGACGTTGGTCCGGCGCGTCGGGACACGAGACAAGGCTGCTCGGATACAGTCGGCCAATGGGCCGCGTATGGATATATGCGCTGATCACTGCGTTGGCAACGACGTGGGTCACGGTTCCCGCGCGGTCGTCGGCAGAGGAGCCTGCCGGGCGTGATGTGATCGCGCAGATGTTCGGCTGGAACTGGCGGTCCATCGGCCACGAATGTCAGGCAACGCTCGGCAAACTGGGTTACAGCGCCGTGCAGACCTCGCCCCCGGAGGAGCATTCCCTCTGGCCGGACAAGGGCTTTCCGTGGTGGCAGAGCTACTCCGCGGTGTCCTACAAGCTGGACAGCCGCTTCGGTACGCGCGACGAGTTGGCGGCCATGGTGCGCAGCTGCCACGAAGCGGGTGTGCAGGTGTACGTCGACGCGGTCATCAACAACATGTCCGCGACGACCGACTGCAGCATCGGCAGTGCGCTCACCCCGCACTGCCATTACTGGTATCCGGCGGTGCCCTACAGCGAGCGCGACTTCCACCATTGCGGCACACCGCATGATGCCGTCGAGAACCTCGCGGACCGCTCCCAGGTGTTCAACTGCCAATCGTTCAACGGGGCAGACCTGGCGACCGGTGACGACTCCGTCCGGGATCGGATCGCCGGTTACCTCAACGATCTGCTCTCCCTCGGGGTCGACGGGTTCCGTATCGACTCGGCCAAATACATTCCGCCCGAAGACATCGCGGCGATCGAGCAGCGGCTCAGCCGACCGGCCTACGTCTACCAGGAGGTCATCTACGGCTGGGGTGAAGGTGTGCAGCCCGAGGAGTATCTCGCCACCGGTGCCGTGATGGACCTGCGCTACGCCGGAACCCTGAGCCAGATCTTCCGGCACGGGCGGCTGGCCTGGTTGCGTACCTTCAGCTCGGCGCTGCCCTCCGACAACACCGTGGTCTTCGTGGCCAACCACGACACCGAGCACAACGGTTCCACCCTGACCTATGCCGACGGCGAGCGGTACACGATGGCGAACGCGTTCATGCTCGCCTGGCCCTACGGGCGGCCGAAGGTGCTCAGCGGGTACGCGTTCAGCAGCTATGACGAGCCGCCGCCGTCCGATCCGCTCGGGCGTGCGATGGATTCGCGGTGCGGAGATGGGCGTTGGTTGTGTGAGCATGCGTGGCCGGGAATCGGCGGCATGGTCGGCTTTCATGAGCAAGTTCATGGGCAGCCGGTGGTGGGGTGGTCCGACAACGGTGGCAACAGGATCTCGTTCGGGCGGGGTAGTGCGGGGTATCTCGTGCTCAACGGTGAGGACTTTCCGGCCGACGCAGGCATCTACCAGACCTCGCTGCCTGCCGGGAGCTACTGCGATGTGCTGCACGGTGCCGTTGCGGGAGGATCTTGCACGGGTCCGAGTTATCAGGTCGACGGCGCCGGTTTGCTGCACGCCGACGTCGCCGCGCAGTCCGGGATCGCGCTGCACACCGGGGCGATGATCGCCGAATAGCTCTGGGCTACAAATGGTTTGGCTGCCGGATCGGTAGGCGGCCGAGGATGGCAGTGACGAGAGGATTGCGGTGAGCGTCGCCAGGATCCTCGGGACCGTCTCGGGGCGTTGGCCCGGCCCATGTCCGGAGGCAACCAGGGCATGGGGTGCTCGTCGCCGCGGCGTCGTTTCCGATGCTGTTGATGGCGTCGGCGATCGGGATCGCGCTGTTGCGGCCGCACCAGCCAGCACCACTCGGGCGGGTATGGGGCGACGAGCGCAGGGGCGCAATGGCAAGCTTGCGGCATGGTGATCACAGGATGAGTCGTGGTGTGTTGGTAAGCGGGGCCTCGCGGGGGATCGGACGGGCGATCGCCCTGGCGTTCGCGGAGATCGGTGATCGAGTGGCCGTTCACTACTCGTCGAGCCGGGACGATGGTGCGGAAACCTTGCGCGGGTTGCCGGGCGAGGGGCATGTGCTCGTCAGCGGGAACATCGGTTCGCCGGATGCCGTCGCGGGCATCGTCGACGCGGCAATCGAAGGGCTGGGCGCGGTCGAGGTGCTCGTCAACAATGCGGCGGTCAATATCGCACATCCCGTGGCGGACACCGACTATGCCGAGTGGCAGCGGACATGGCGAGAAACCATGGACGTCAACGTGTTCGGGACGGCCAACATGTCCTACTGCGTCGCCCGGCACATGATCGCCGAGGGCATCGAGGGACGAATCGTGAACATCGGCTCGCGCGGCGCGTTCCGCGGTGAACCCGAATACGTCGGCTACGGCGCCAGCAAAGCCGCCGTGCACGCCCTCGGCCAGTCCCTCGCCGTCGAACTGGCTCCCCACGGCATCGCGGTCGCCTCGGTCGCCCCCGGTTTCGTCGCAACCGAACGCGTCGCCCACCGCGTCACCGACGACGTCCGCGCCCAGAGCCCCTTCGGCCGCGTGGCCACCCCCGCCGAAATCGCCTCAGCCGTCCGCTACCTCGCCTCACCCGAGGCCACCTGGACCTCCGGCTCCGTCCTCAACGTCAACGGAGCCTCCTACCTCCACTGACCCGGCCACGCAACCACGGTGTTCATGATCAACGGGACATGACGGCGGCCCCGCTCGCACGTCTGCGCCGCTATGTCCCGTCCGACTTCTCGTCGGGCGGGAGACGACGGCGGAGTTATCGGCGATGCCGCAGGGCGCCTGTCCCGTCGATCATGAAACCCCATCGGACCCCACCCCTTCGCGGCTCGAGCACCGAAACATCCTGTCGCAAAGGGGATTGCGACGTGGAATGATCCCATGCATGGCAGTGCCGGGACGGGTGGCGTTGGTGACCGGGAGCTCGCGCGGGCTGGGTAGCGCTATTGCACAGCGGCTGGCCGCAGACGGGTTGGCTGTCGCTGTCAACGGTATGGGGGCGGAGAAGGCGCAGGGGGTCGTGCAGACTATTCGCGACAACGGCGGTGTCGCCGAAGCGTTCCCAGCCGACGTCACCGATGAGGATCAGGTGCGCGAACTCGTCGCCGCGGTCACCGACGGTCTCGGCCCGATCGACGTGTTGGTCCTGAATGCGACCGGCCCCCAACCCGAGGCGCCGTTGACCGACGTCGGCTGGGACGATCATCTGGCGCAACTGAACTTCTTCGTGAAGAGCCCGATCCTGCTCGCGCACCACATAATCCCCGGCATGCAGGATCGCCGCTACGGCCGCATCGTGCACATCGACTCCGAAGTAGCCGACAGCCCACCTCCCGGCCGCTCCGCCTACGCCACCGCCAAACACGCTCAGATCGGCCTGACCCGCAGCTGGGCCCGCGAACTCGCCCCCTTCGGCATCACCGTCAACACCGTCGCCCCCGGCTTCGTCCCGGTCGAACGCCACGCCGACGTCTCCGCCGCCACTCGCGCCGCCTACCTCGCCACAATCCCGGTCGGCCGCTTGGGAATCCCGGACGACATCGCCGCCGCCGTCAGCTTCTTCGCCTCGCTGTCAGCCTCTTTCGTGACCGGCCAACGCCTCGTCATCGACGGCGGCCGCTCTCTGCACGCCTGAGTGGCCCCGCACAGCGGTTACCGAGGAAGGTTCCCGGTCTCCGCATGGAGGCCGAGGAGAGGCAGGCTCGCGACCACCCCGCCCACGCCCGCCCCCACAGCCCATCCGACCAATACATCGGTCGGCCAATGCGCCCCGAGATATACCATCGCCACACCGATCAGCAGGACCACCACCGCGAGCAGGGCGGCCGTCCAGCGGCGCTGCCCCGCCGACCAAGGCAGCACCAAATATGTGGCGACTACCACGGCCGCCGTCATCGCCGCGATAGTTGAGGGCATCGCCCATCCACCGATTTGAACTACGGCCAGATCCCCGGACGGCCGCGCCCGCTGAACCATCTGCTTGAACACACTGGCGACCACCAGCGCCGCCACACTCGCGACTGCGACCGTAGCCCCTTGCCACCACCAACGTTTCGCGACCACCACGATCAGCCCCACCGCCCCGACCGCGGCCATGACCGCAGGGCTCGCACCCATATCCATCGCCCACCGCGCCATCGTCGTCAACGTCGGAGTCCGATGCTCGGAAAGCCAGCGCAGGACATCCAGATCCACACTCACGGTGCACATTCTGCCTGTCGGAAGACACGTCGGAGGGGCGGGCCGGTGCGGAACATTCGACATCCCACCCCATCCGAGTCACGTTGTGCGACATGATGAAGTACGTGATTCACACGTCAGAGGGGTACTGGCAATGAATGCGGAGAGTCTCGATCGGTCCGACGGATCTGTGTTGGTCAGGGATGTGGTCCGCGAGGTGATCGCCGAGGTAGCTGCCGAGGAGCTACCCCTGGTGGACCGGCTGCGCCAGCTCGACGACGAGCAGGTGGTGCGATTGCTCAGCCGACGCAGTCATGGTCGCGATCTACTCGGATTCGGCATCGACGACATGGTGGTGCTGGCGAGTCCCGTGGTGTGGGTGGCGGTCAACGAGGCAGCGAAGCGATTTACCAACGACGCGATCACCGGCGGCGGCAAGGTGGCACGTTTCGGGCTGCGCCGACTCTTCCGCCGAACCAGCGCCGCGTCGGCCGTGCCCCCGCTGACCCCCGAACAGATCGCCGAAATACGGACGCAGATAATGGATTCCGCTGTGCGTAGCGGAATGACCGACGACCGCGCGCAAGTAATCGCCGACTGCGTAGCCGGTCGGCTGCTTCTCGGTGATTCCGCCGACGCCCACCATCCCCCCGCTGAGCCCTGACACGCGATCGAACGCTCAGCCCAGGCACCGAAACGCCGATAATGATCGGCCGCGCGGGAAAGGCATTGGCATCACCGTCGACTCGGACACACCCGTAGCGCCGATCCAGGCCAGGGCCTTCGCCGCTGGTACCGCGATTCGGTTCGCACTGTTGCTGGCTTTCATCGCGGTGGACAGTCTGTATCTGCTATCGATGTCCACGTCGTGGTATCGGAGCCGCGGCGGCGAATGGTTCGAGCTCTGCCGTCTCGCGGTGGGCCACGACCCGATGCAGCCGTACCGGCCGGTCGAGGCGATCACCTATGCCGCGTGGATCGAATCCTGCGACGTCGCACATGGATTGCGGGCACCGGGTGCGTGGATGCCCGTCGGCGCGGTGGCAGTGGTCGGGGTAGCGATCGCAATCTATCTGCTGTGGCCGACATGGCGACGCAGGCGTGGTCGACTGCTTCCCATCGATCTGAGCTCGGCCGACGAGTTAGCCCAGCAGCTGCGGGATCTCGTAGCCCTCGCCGGTCTACGAAGAACACCCGGATTCGTGATCGACCCGCGAACCGACACGGTCAGTGCGGTCGTTTTCGGGCGGCTGGGCAGGTACACGGTGTGCCTCGATGCCGGTTTGGTGGCGCGCAGCGCTGCCGGTCCGGACGTACTGCGCGACGTGGTGCTGCACGAACTCGCGCACATTCGCAACCGCGACGTCGACATCACCTACGCCACGGTTGCTCTGTGGCGAGCCTTCTTGCTGTGCGTGCTGCTTCCCCATCTGGTCGGACAAGCGGTGTCGCTGGCGACCGATCCCGAGCTCTGGCGTGCCGAATGGCAATTGGGGCTGCGCGGCCTGCTCCGGGTCGCGCTACTTGTCGCCCTGACCTATCTGGTCCGCGCCGACATCCTGCGGAATCGCGAGTTCTACGCCGACCTCGATGCCGCAAACCTCGCCGGGCACACCGCGTTTTCCTGGCGGACCGAGCGACTACGGGTGCGGCCGAGATCGGCCGCCTGGCAACGGTTCCTCGGTCTATGGCGCACCCATCCCGCCGCGGCGGAACGCGTTCGATCCTTGCGCAACCCCGGAATCCTGTTCGGTGCCACCGCACTACCGATGTTCCTCACCGGAGTCATCGCTCAGGTCACCAGCGTGACCGTGCCTTTCGTGGTCGAGGCATTCGGCCTGTCCTGGGGCTGGGCGGGCACCAGAGACGTGTCGACCTGGCTGACTGCCGTGCTCGTGGTCGGCATTGCCGGCTACGCGCTGTGGCGGGCGGTCGCCTACAACGTTCTCACTGGACGCCGCGTTCCCCCGGGATGGGGTGCCGGGGTCTGGCTCGGCATCGGCATGGCAGTGGGCGAGTTGGTGTCGTTCCGCACGGCAGGCTCGGCGCTGTTGCCGCCGGATCCCGAACTGCTGCTGCTGTTCGTGATCACCGGATCGGTATTCACTTGGTGGGTCACCCAATCCGCGGAACTGTGGATCCGCGGCTGCCGCGGTCGTTCGATCCGCCCGGTGCAGTTTCTCGGCCTGGCGGCCGCCCTGGTCGTCTTCGGCACCTGGTACGGATACTGGATGAGCGGACCGTTCCTGCTCCTGATCGGACCGCTGCGGTCTTTGGACCTGGTGCTGCCCGGCCTCCCGCCTTGGTTCTGGGTCATCGCGGATCTGGGCAATAGACCTTTGGTGCTGGTGGGCGCTACCGTCCTGTGGCTGTTTCCGCTGCTCGCTTTGGTGCGGAAGCCTGGGACCGGAACACCGCGGTGGGTGCGGCGGGCGCGCACCGACGCGCCGGACGACGGCATGACCGTACATCGACCGGTGTCGCTGCGGCCCGCAGCCGTCGCCGCTGTGCTCGGCGGCGCGCTGAGCTGCGCGGCCGTCGCGATAGTCCTGCTTGCTCTGCATCCCGACCAGCCACCGGTGGAACAGAGGTTGACTGCGGCGTGGCTGTACGGCTATCCGATGTGGTTGATGGCAGGCCTGGGGGCTGCGACGGTGGCGACCGCAATGATCGTCTCCGCGACCACCGTCCGGTACCGGCTGGCGATGGCTCTCGCCGCGTCCGGCGGTGCCGGCCTGATCGGACTGCTCGGATTGTTCGCCTTCGCGTCGGTCGATGGCTGCATCGGGCCGATGCGGGTCTTGGGATACGCGTGTTCGTGGCGGCCATATCCGGCATGGCACGTTGTCACGCAACAGGTTCCATTCGTGCTGGGCCTCGGCATCACCTTGGCCGCGATCGGCGCGCTGATCGGTGCCGTGCTCGCCGAGGGTGGTCGGCGCCTGACGAATCGACGCCCCGCACCGGCGTCGCACGACGCGGAACGGCCCGAATCTCTGGTAGTCCGCAGGCTTGTCGTGGCGGCCGCATGCACAGCGGTGGCCGTCCTCGGCGTCAACACCGCGCGCAACTACTACGTGCGAGACGACTCCGCCATCGACGCCGCCGCCGTCGTCGCGACGCTCGGCCGGGAACCGCAACGCACACCGGACATGATCTCGCGACAGGTATGGGCGTGGCTGAAGGTCGGTGGCCACGACCGGATCAGCACGCTCAGCCGAGACTTTCGACAGTGGGGCACAGCCGCGGGCGACGCGGCCAACGCCGCCGAACAGGCCGGTCAGCCCACGGTGAAGGTCGACTCCGAGGTGTTCATGCCGATCTGTACCGCCATCGTCCGCGACGCCGACGACGCCGCGACCTTCATACCGATCCCGGACGCCATAGCCCAGGACGAGTGGAAGAAGACCTATATCGCCGCCGCCCAAGCCGGCAAGGACTGTCGAAATAGCCTGCAAACCAACGACGACGCCTTGTTCGACAAATCAATGAACGAGGGTCTCACCGCTGTCACCGCCTACGAGGCTTTGCTACGCCGCCTGCACTCCGTCGGCGCACTGGAAGAAGGTCCGTAGCTGAGGCAGGTTCGGCCGGGCTAGCCGCCGAACCGGACAGGATGAGCAGCAGAACGAACGGCAGTGCGAGGGTCGCCAGGCCGAGCAGTACCGGGCGCGGGCCGACCAGCTCGATCAACGCGCCCGCGCCGGCCAGGGCGAGCATGCGGACGGTGGCCGTCACCGCCGTGCTCGCGGCGATCACTCGGCCGCGCACCGCATCCGGGGTGATGCGCTGCCGCATCGTGGACACGACGATGAACCCGAGCGCTGACGCGCCGTCGAGCACCAGCACCGCCGCCGCCAGCCACAGCGGAGCGTCGAACAGGGCGAGCATGCCGACCGCGCCACCGTTGACCGACAGCACCGCAGTCAACAGGAGCGGCCACGGGACGGCGTCGCAGAACCGGGCAAGCAGCAAGCTGCTCACCAGGCCGCCGACCCCCGCCGCCGACACGATGAGCCCCGTCGTGAGCGGCGTCAGACGCAGCTCGTCGTTGGCATGCACCAGCAGCGGCAGCATCGCCGCCGCCGCGAGCAGGTGCAGGTAGCACGCGCTCGCCAGCAGCACAGTCTGGGCCCGGTCCCGCCGCACCAGCCGCAGCCCGGCCAGCACGGACTCGTCTCCCTCGGCGTCCCCCTGGGCTGGCACGTTCTTCGGCAACCGCGCCAGCAGCACGGCCGACGCCACGAAGCTCACCGCGTTGACCATCAACGTCGCCAACGGCCCCAGCGACTGCAGCAGCCAGCCACCCGCAGCCGGTCCCGTCAGGGTCGCCGCGGCGTCCGAGCCTTCCACCAAACCGTTGGCGCGCATGAGGTCTCGGTCTCCGACAAGACTCGGCAGGTAGCTGCTCGCCGACGCATGGAACACGGCGTCGCCTACGCCGGTTATCAGCGCGAGCAGCACCAGCGGCACCCACCGTGCCCCGCCGAGCAGCACCTCCGCGCCGATAGCGACGAACGCGACTGCACGGACGATGTCCGCGGTCACCATCAGGCTCTTGCGTTCCCGGCGATCCACCACGGCACCGATGTGCAGTGCTGCCAGCACCTGCGGCAGCTGGGCTGCCGCGCCGACGACGCCCGCCGTGATCGCGGACCCGGACGCCGCGAGCACCGCCAGCGGCAATACCACGTCGGTGACGCGGTCGCCGAGGACGCTCAGCGCCCGCGCGGCGAGGAAATACGGCAGCGGTTTTCGCATTCACGCCCGTCCCGCCGTTCGGCGTTGCCCCATCTTTCCCAGCGTGCGCGCAGCGAGCGAGCGAAGTCCAGGTCCGTGCGGGCACCCGTCGAATGCGTCTGCCGCACACCTGATAGCAGGTATGCGGCAGACGCAGAACAACTCTCAGCGGACGAAGGTCGACGCCCGGTCGGCCAGATCGAGCACCATCTGCGGGAAGATGCCGAGGATGATGGTTGCGCCTGCGCCGAAGGTGACGACCGTGGTGGTGAGGAAAGGGGCGACCACGGTGGGCGCGTCCGCGGGTGGGTCGGTGAAGAACATGAGGACGATGACCCGGATGTAGAAGAAGGCGGCGATTGCGCTGCAGATGACGCCGACGATGACCAGGAAGGAGGCGTCGCCTGCGGCCGCAGCTTCGAAAACGGCGAACTTGCTGACGAATCCGCTGGTCAGCGGGAGACCGGCGAAGGAGAGCAGGAACAAGGCGAAGACGCTGGCGAGCCAGGGGGAGCGGCGGCCGAGGCCTGCCCATTGGGACAGGGTGGTGGCTTCGTCGCCTGCGGCGTCGCGGACGAGGCTGACGACGGCGAACGCGCCGACGGTGCCGAGACCATAGGCCACCAGGTAGAACAGGATCGCCGACACGCCTTTGTCGTTGGCGGCGACCAGACCGGTCAGGATGAAACCGGCATGCGCCACCGAGGAATACGCGAGCATCCGCTTGACGTCGGTCTGCGTGATCGCCATGACGGCGCCGACGGCCATGGTGGCGATGGCGATGGCGGCGAGCACCGGACGCCAGTCGTCGCGCAGTCCGGGCACCGCGACTTGCAGCACCCGCAACAACGCACCGACTGCCGCGATTTTGGTAGCGGCCGCCATGAACGCCGTAATCGGTGTCGGCGCACCCTGATACACGTCGGGCACCCACGACTGGAACGGCACCGTGCCGATCTTGAACAGCAGCCCCACCGCGAGCATCGCGACACCGAGCAGTGCGAGCATCGCGTTGTCCGGATGCTCGGCGATGGCATCGGCGATCCCGGCCAGCTGCACCGTGCCCGCCTGCCCGTACAGCAGGGCAACACCGTAGAGGAAGAACGCCGAGGAGAACGCGCCGAGCAGGAAGTACTTCAGCGCCGCTTCCTGGGACAGCAGCCGCTTGCGCCGGGCCAGCCCGCACAGCAGATACAGCGGCAACGACAGCACTTCGAGCGCGACGAACATGGTGAGCAGATCATTCGAGGCGGGGAACAACAGCAGCCCGCCGACCGCGAGCAGCGTCAACGGGAACACCTCGGTGGTCGCGATCCCGGCCCGCAGCGCGGTCCGCTCCATCGCGCTTCCCGGCACCGAAGACGCTTGCGGGGTAAAGGCATCCACGCCACGCCCGAGCGTCGCCGCGGCCACACTCCAGGTGCCGGGACCGCTGCGCGCCTCGACGCGCGGTTCGGCGCCGCGCTCGGCCATGAACAGCACCCCGAGGATCGCCACCACCAGAATGGTGCCCTGCAGGAACAGCGTGACCCCGTCGACGGCGACCGCGCCGACCATCGCGGTGCCCTCGGTGCCGGCGAGCAGCACCACCGCGACCAACGCGGCGACCAGACCGGCGAGGCTCAGCAGCAGCTGCGTGCCGAACCGGAACCGCCGCCCCATGAATGCCTCGACCAGCACACTGATCACCCCGGCACCGAGGACGATCAGCATCGGCGAAAGAAGGCCGTATTCGATGCTCGGAGCCGGAATCGTTGCGGCGAGGGTTGTTCCGTAGTCCAAGGAAGTCACTTAGGCCGTCCTCGAGAAAGTGATCATCGTGGCGAGCAGACCCGCGACGACGAGAGCGATGGCGACGCGAACACTGATGCGACTCATTTGTGGGCACCTCCGGAATGTTCGGCCTTACCCGCCTCGGGCAGCGTGGGCACCGCGGGCTCGGGATCGTGTTTGCCGATGGTCGTCAATGTCTGGCTCACCGCGGGATTGATGAAGTCCAGGATCGGTTTCGGATACACACCGAAGAACAGCAGCGCCGCGATCAACGGCACCACCACCGCGAGCTCGCGGGGCACCAGGTCGTAGATGTGTTCGTTGCCCTCCTTGACCGGGCCGGTCATCATCCGCTGGTAGAGCCACAGCACATACAGCGCCGCGAGCACCAGCGCACCGGTCGCGACGACCGCCGCGAACTGGTAGCGGCTGAAGGTGCCGACCAGCACCAGGAACTCACTGATGAACGGCGCGAGCCCGGGCAACGAGAGAGTGGCCAGACCCGCGATGAAGAAGCTGCCCGCCAGTACCGGCGCCACCTTCTGCACCCCGCCGAAGTCGGCGATGAGCCGAGTACCGCGGCGCGACACCAGGAATCCGGCGATCAGGAACAGCGCGGCGGTGGAGATGCCGTGGTTGACCATGTACAGCGTGGCACCCGTCTGCCCCTGACTGGTCATCGCGAAGATGCCCAGGATGATGAAGCCGAAGTGGGAGATCGAGGTGTAGGCGATCAACCGCATCACGTCGGTCTGCCCGATGGCCAGCAGCGCACCGTAGATGATGCCGATCACGGCGAGCGTGATCACCAGCGGCGCATAGGTACTCGACGCGTCGGGGAACAGCATCAGGCAGTAGCGCAGCATGCCGAAGGTGCCGACCTTGTCCACCACCGCCATCATCAGCACCGCACTCGACGGTGTCGCGGCGACGGCGGCGTCGGGCAGCCAGGTGTGCAGCGGCCACAGCGGCGCCTTTACCGCGAAGGCGAACATGAAGCCGAGGAACAGCGCGTTGAGCACCGCGGGCGCGGCGCCGAGCTGTCCGGAGTTGGCGGCGGCGACCACGGTGCGGAAGTCGAAGGTGCCCGCCGAGTCCGCGCCGAGCCCGTTGCGGGCGGTGACCACGTACAACCCGATCACCGCGGCCAGCATGATCAGCCCGCCGAACAGGTTGTACAGCAGGAACTTCACCGCCGCCCGCGACCGCTGCTGGCGCAGTTCCACATTCGCCGACCGCGGTCCGAAGCCACCGATGAGGAAGTACATCGGGATCAGCATGGCTTCGAAGAACACGTAGAACAGCAGAATGTCGAGCGAGACGAAGGAGATCAGCACCATCGCCTCGACCAGCAGCGTCAGCGCGACATAGGTGTGCGACACCCGCCGCCCGCTGCCGACCTCGCGCTCGTCGTGCCAGCCCGCGAGGATCAGCAGCGGCACCAGCGCGGTGGTGAGCAGCACCAGCACCAGCGCGATCCCGTCGACGCCGACGGTGTATCCGGCGCCGAAGGCCGGTATCCACTCGTGGTCCTCGACGAACTGGTACTGCTCGCCACCGGGTTCGAAGCGCACGGCGAGCACGACGGCGAACGCCAGCACCGCGATCGATACCACCAGCGCGACCCAGCGCGCGAGCAGTCGTTGCGCGGCGGGCAGCGCCAGCACGACGACCGCGCCGATGACAGGCGCCAACCACAACGTGGTCAACCAGGGAAAGTCCTTCACCACAACCTCACCGCCAGCAGGGCGGCAGCCACCAGGGCCGCGCCGGTGAACATGGACAGGGCATAGGACCGCACGAATCCGGTCTGTACCCGCCGGATTCGAGCGGACAGACCACCGATCAGCGCGGCCGTCCCGTTGACGATCCCGTCGATGCCCCGGTTGTCGAGGAACACCAGCGCGCGGGTCAGGTGGCTGCCCGGGCGCATGAAAGCCGCCTCGTTGACCGCGTCACCGTAGAGATCCTTGCGGGCCGCGACGGTCAGTGCGGAGACGGTTGCCGGTGCGTGCTCGGGGATGTCGCGCTGCGCGTACTGGTAGTAGGCGATGCCGACACCGACGGCGACCACCGTCAGCGCGAGCGCGGTGACGACACCCGCCGGGACGACATGCTCGCCGTGATGCACGCCGACGACCGGCGCGAGCCAGTTCTGCAGCGAGGCACCGAACGCGAACAGCGCACCCGCGGTGACCGATCCGATGGCGAGCAGGATCATCGGCCCGGTCATCACCGCGGGGGCTTCGTGCGGATGGGTGTCGGGCTTCCAGCGGCGTTCACCGAAGAACGTCATGATCATCACCCGCGTCATGTAGAACGCGGTGATCCCGGCACCGAGCAGCGTTACCGTGCCGAGCACCAAACCGCTGACGCCGCCCTGGTTGAACGCCACCTCGATGATCTTGTCCTTGGAGAAGAACCCGGCGAACGGCGGCACGCCGATGATGGCGAGGTAGCCGAGCCCGAAGGTGACATACGTGATCGGCAGTAGTTTGCGCAGTCCGCCGTAGCGGCGCATATCGGTCTCGTCGTCCATCGCGTGCATCACCGAGCCGGCCCCGAGGAACAGTCCGGCCTTGAAGAACCCGTGGGTGAGCAGATGCATGATGGCGAAGGCGTATCCGGCCGGGCCGAGGCCCGCGGCGAGCACCATGTAACCGATCTGACTCATGGTCGAGGCGGCGAGCGCCTTCTTGATGTCGTCCTTGGCGCAGCCGACGATCGCACCGAACAACAGCGTCACCGCGCCGACGAGCACGACGCCGAGCCGTGCGTCCGGCGCCAGGTCGAAGATCGGACCGGACCGCGCGATCAGGTACACACCCGCGGTAACCATGGTGGCCGCGTGGATGAGCGCCGACACCGGGGTCGGGCCTTCCATCGCGTCCCCGAGCCAGGATTGCAGCGGCACCTGCGCGGACTTACCGCACGCGGCGAGCAGCAGCAACAACCCGATTGCGGTGAGCGTGCCCTCCCCGGCCTGCGGCGCACCCGTGAACACGTCGGTGAAGTTGATCGACCCGAACGTGGCGAACATGACGAACATGGCGATCGCCAGCCCCATGTCACCAACCCGGTTGACCACGAACGCCTTCTTGGCCGCGGTGGCCGCCGAGGGCTTGTGGTACCAGAACCCGATGAGCAGGTAGGACGCCAGGCCGACGCCTTCCCAGCCGAGGTAGAGCACCAGGTAGTTGTTCGCGAGCACCAGCAGCAGCATGGCCGCCAGGAACAGGTTGAGATAGCCGAAGAATCGGCGCCGTCCCGGGTCGTGGCTCATGTAGCCGATGGAGTAGATGTGGATCAGCGAGCCGACGCCGGTGATCAGCAGCGCGAAACACATGGACAGCTGGTCGAGTTGGAGGCTGAAGTCGGCTTGCAGCCCGGCCACCGGAACCCAGCTGAACAGGTCGGTGTGCATGCCGCGCTGCGCGGTGTCGCGGCCGAGCATGTCGAAGAAGCCGATGCCGGCGACCACGAACGCGGCCAGCGCCAGCGCGGTGCCGAGCAGATGCCCCCACTTGTCGCTGAAACGGCCGGTGAGCAGAAGGAATACCGCACCTGCGAGCGGCAGGGCGGGCATGAGCCAGAGCGTCGCTGTACCCATATCAGAACTTCAACAGGTTGGCGTCGTCGACCGAGGTCGAGCGGCGGGCGCGGAAGATGGTCATGATGATGGCAAGGCCGACAACGACTTCGGCCGCGGCGACCACCATGGTGAAGAACGCGAATACCTGACCGTCCAGGTTCGCGTGCAACCTGGCGAAGGTGACGAATGCGAGGTTCACCGCGTTGAGCATCAGCTCGATGCACATGAACACCACGATGGCGTTGCGCCGCAGCAGCACGCCGGCCGCGCCGATCGTGAACAGCAGGGCGGACAGGAACAGGTAGTTCTGGGGATTCACCGGTTGCCTTCCTCGTCGCTCTGGTTCTCGGTCGCGACCGAGCCGGCGGGTGCGTCGGTCGTGGACGCGACCGAGTTGCCGGGTGCTTGGGTCTTGGCTGCGGCCGGGGTGACCGCTGCCTCGGCGAGCGCCCGGGTGCGGCGGTGCCGCAGGATGGTGCTGACCGAGAGTTCCTCGAAGGAGCCGTCGGGCAGCCTGGCCGGGATGTCGACCGCGTTGTGCCTGGCGTAGACGCCCGGCGTCGGCAGCGGGGTGGCCCGGTGGCCTGCCTCGCGGAACCGGCGCACCGACATCTCGCGCTGCCCGATCTTCGGCCCGAACTGCTCGCGGTGCGCGAGCACCATCGCGCCGATGGTCGCGGTGATCAGCAGCGCGCCGGTGAGCTCGAAGGCCCACACGTAGCGCACGAAGATCAGCTCGGCGAGTTCGCCGATCACGTCGCGGCCCGCGAAACCGGTTGCCGGGAAGCTGATCTCGGATTCCCGGATGCCCCGGGCGATACCGCTGATCAGCAGCATGCCGAAGCCGACACCGACCGCCGCAGCGGCGAGCTGCTGCCCGCGCAGGTTCTCTTTGAGCGATTCGGCGGAGTCGACACCGACCAGCATCAGCACGAACAGGAACAGCATCATGACCGCGCCGGTGTAGACGACGATCTGCACGACGCCGAGGAACAGTGCGTCTTGGGCCATGTAGAAGACGGCGAGCACGATCATGGTGGCGGCCAGGCAGATCGCCGAATGCACGGCCTTGCGGGCGAACACCATGCCGAGCGCGCCGACCACGGCCAGCGGCGCGAGCACCCAGAAGTTCACCGCCTCGCCGGTCCCGGTGCGGGTGAGTGGCTCGGCGGCCAGTATCAGCGAGTTCACCGCGACCCTCCTTCCACGCCCACCGCGGCGGGCTCCTTCGGGCTCTCCGGCGCGTCGGTTGCGTTGCCGCCGTTGGCTTCCTGCGCGCTACCCGGCACGTTGCCGCGGTAGTAGTCGCCTTCGTCGGCGCCCGGGTACATGGCGTGCGGCGGGGCGGACATGCCCGGTTGCAGCGGCACCAGCAGCCGGTCCTTCTCGTAGATGAGTCCGGCGCGGTTGTCGTCGGTCATCTCGTAGTCGTTGGTCATGGTCAACGCGCGCGTCGGGCACGCCTCGATGCACAATCCGCAGCCGATGCAGCGCAGGTAGTTGATCTGGTAGACCTGCCCGTACCGTTCACCCGGCGAAAAGCGTTCCGTCTCGGTGTTGTCCGCGCCTTCGACGTAGATCGCGTCGGCGGGGCAGGCCCAGGCGCACAGCTCGCAGCCGATGCACTTCTCCAGCCCGTCCGGGTGCCGGTTGAGCTGGTGGCGCCCGTGGTAGCGCGGCGCGGTCGGTACCTTCTGTTCCGGATAGAACTCGGTGTTCGGCTTCTTGAACATGGTCGCCGCGGTCACCGCGAACCCGGCCAGCGGATCGAACAGTCCCGACTTGGCCACCTCGCGGGGACGGTCGGGCAGCGGCGGCGTCGGAAAGCCGAGGAACACAGCCGAATCCGCGGTCGGTGCGGCCGGGACCGGCTCGGCGGGCGGCGCAGCGCCACCCTTGCGTCCGGCCCGCAGGAACATCCACACCATCAGCCCGGAGACCAGCAGGCCGCCGATGACCAGCGCCGGCGTCTGGATCTCATAGCCCTCGGCCTGCAGCACGCGGGCGGTGGCGACCAGCATCACCCAGAGCAGCGAAGCCGGGATGAGCAGCTTCCAGCCGAGGTTCATGAACTGGTCGTAACGCAGGCGGGGCAGCGTGCCGCGCAGCCAGATGAACACGAACAGGAACATCCAGACCTTGGCGGTGAACCACAGCACCGGCCACCAGCCGCTGTTCGCGCCGTCCCACATGTTCAACGGCCACGGCGCGTGCCAGCCACCCAGGAACAGGGTGGTGGCGAGCGCGGAAACCGTTGCCATGTTGATGTATTCGGCCATCATGAACATGGCGAACTTCAGCGAGGAGTACTCGGTGTGGAAGCCGCCGACCAGCTCACCCTCGGCCTCGGGGAGATCGAACGGGGCCCGGTTGGTCTCGCCGACCATGGACACGCAGTAGATCAGGAACGACGGCAGCAGCAGGAAGACGTACCAGGTGCCGTCCTGTGCGGCCACGATGCCCGAGGTGGACATGGTGCCGGTCAGCAGGAACACGGTGGCGAAGCACAGTGCCATCGCGATCTCGTAGGAGATCACCTGCGCGGTCGAGCGCAGGCCGCCCAGCAGCGGGTAGGTGGAACCCGACGACCAGCCGGCGAGCACGATGCCGTACACGCCGATCGAGGTGATCGCCAGAATGTAGAGCACCGCCACCGGCAGGTCGGTGAGCTGCAACGCGGTCTGGTGCCCGAAGATCGAAACCTCGGGGCCGAACGGGATCACCGCGAACGCCATCACGGCCGGGATCAGCGAGATGATCGGCGCCATGATGAAGACCGGCTTGTCCACGATGGCCGGAATGATGTCTTCCTTGAGTGCCATCTTCACGCCGTCGGCGATGCTCTGCAGCATGCCGTACGGGCCGATCCGGTTCGGGCCGATGCGCATCTGCATGCGCGCCACGATCTTTCGTTCCGCGACCACCGCGATCATCGGGGTGAGCAACAGGAACACGAAGATGGCGAGGGACTTTCCGATCACGAGCCAGAGTGGGTCGTGACCGAACAAGGAGAGATCACTCATGCCTGTGCTCCTTCATCCTGTCGTCGGCGCGCCGCAGCTGCACGATGCCGCCGGGCTGGGTGGCCAACTGTTCGGCGATCGAGCTGCCCGGCGAGTGCTGCGGCAGCCAGACCACCCGGTCGGGCAGGTCGGTGATCACCAGCGGCAGCGTGACGGTGCCGTGCTCGCTGGCGACGGTCACGTGATCGTCGGTGGCGGCGCCGATTTCGGCGGCCGTCGCGGGGGACAGCCGGGCCACCGGGGTCCGGGCGATGCCCGCCAGATTGGGTTCGCCCTCTTGCAGGCGGCCCAGGTCGAGCAGCATGCGCCAGCTGGCCAGCACCGCGGTGCCGGGCCCCGGTTGGGTCAGCGGGTGCGGGCGGTGTGCGGGCGCTGCGACGGGGGCACCGTCCCAGGCGCCGAGTTCGGCGAGTTCGGCCCGGGCCGCTTCGGTGGACGGCAGGCCGAGGCGCACCTTCATCTCGTCGGCGATCGCTTGCAGCACGCGCTGATCCGACAGCGGGGCCGGCTGGCGGCGCACCATGTCGTCGCCGAGTGCGGCGGTGAACGGGCGTGGCCTGCCCTCCCAGGTGCGGAAGGTGCCGGACTTCTCCATCGCGGTGGCGACCGGGAACACGACGTCGGCCCGGTCGGTGACCGCGCTGTGCCGCTGTTCCAGGCTGACGACGAAGCGTGCGGCATCGATGGCCGCGAGCGCCCCGCGCGGATCCGGCAGGTCGGCGACGTCGACGCCACCGATCACCAGTGCGCCGAGACCGGGCGCGGCTTCCAGGATGGCTGCGGTATCGCGACCGGGGGTGACCGGCAGATCCGGCACGTTCCAGACGATCCGAACCTGTTGGCGGGCCGAGGGATCCACCACCGGACGACCACCGGGCAGCAGGCCGGGCAGCGCACCGGCCTCGACCGCGCCGCGCTCACCGGCCCGGCGTGGTACCCAGGCCAGCGCGGCACCGGTCTCGTCGGCGAGCCGGACCGCGGCCGACAGCGCGCCGGGGATGCCTGCCATCCGCTCGCCGACCATGATCACTGCGCCCGGTTCGCGCAGCAGGCGTCCGGCATCGGAGATCTGCGTGGGATCGGCGCCGGGCGTTGCGGTGTCGCCGTTACGGATGGCATCCAGCAGATGCGGCTCGGCACCCGGCATGGCTTGCATCAGCTTGCCCGACATCCGATCCAGGCCGCGCGAGGAGTACGGGGCGAGTGAGTAGATCGGCATGCGGCGCTTGCGTGCGGTCTTGCGCAGCCGCAGGTAGACGATCGGCGACTCCTCCTCCGGCTCGAACCCGACGAGCAGGACGATCGGCGCGGTCTCCAGGTTCTCGTAGCTGACCGTCATGCCATGGCCCGCCACGCGCGCGGCGAGGAAGTCGGCCTCCTCAGCCGAGTGTGCCCTGGCCCGGAAGTCGACGTCGTTGGTGCCCAACGCGATTCGCGCGAACTTGGCGTAGGTGTAGGCGTCCTCTTCGGTGACGCGCCCACCCACCAGCACGCCCGCGCTGCCGAAGGCGGCGGCCAGCCCTTCCGCGGCCGCGGCGAGCGCCTCGGACCACGACGCAGGTGCCAGTTTGCCGTCCCAGCCGCGGACCAGCGGTGTGGTGAGGCGGTCGCGTTCGGTCGCATAGGCGAAGGCCCAGCGACCCTTGTCGCAGTTCCATTCCTCGTTGACCTGCGGATCGTCGCCGGCCAACCGGCGAAGCACCTTGCCGCGACGGTGGTCGGTGCGCTGCGCGCAACCGGACGCGCAGTGTTCACACACATTCGGGCTCGACACCAGGTCGAACGGGCGGGCGCGGAACCGGTAGCTGGTGCCGGTCAGCGCGCCGACCGGGCAGATCTGCACGGTGTTGCCGGAGAAGTAGGAATCCAGCGGCTCGGCCTGTCCGGTGCCGACCTGTTGCAGCGCGCCGCGTTCCAGCAGTTCGATGAACGGGTCACCGGCGACCTGCTGGGAGAAGCGGGTGCAGCGCGCGCAGAGCACGCAGCGTTCGCGGTCCAGCAGCACCGCGGTGGACAACGGAATCGGCTTGGGATAGGTGCGCTTCTCGCCCTCGAAGCGGGATTCGGCGCGACCGGTGGACATCGCCTGGTTCTGCAGCGGGCATTCACCGCCCTTGTCGCAGACCGGGCAGTCGAGCGGGTGGTTGATGAGCAGCAGCTCCATCACACCCTCTTGCGCCTTGTCGGCCACCGCGGAGGTGAGCTGGGTGCGCACCACCATGCCGTCGGTGACGGTCATGGTGCACGACGCGACCGGCTTGCGCTGGCCTTCGACCTCGACGATGCACTGGCGGCAGGCCCCGACCGGGTCGAGCAGCGGATGGTCGCAGAAGCGCGGGATCTGGATGCCGATCAGCTCGGCGGCCCGGATCACCAGGGTGCCCGCGGGCACGCTGACCGTGGTGTCATCGATGGTGACGCTGACCAGATCGGCGGGGACGACCCCGCTGGCGTTGGTATTCACGGTGGCGGGCCCACCCGTCGCCCGACCGCCACCCCTCATCGAATCGCTACGCGATGCGGTCATCGTTGCGCTCCTTCCGTTTCTCGCACGTCCGCGCCGTCGTCATTGGCCCACGCGGTGGAGCGCGCCGGATCGAACGGACACCCCTGCCCGAGGTGAGCGACGTACTCGTCGCGGAAGTACTTCAGCGACGAGACGATCGGGCTCGCCGCACCGTCGCCGAGCGCACAGAACGACTTGCCGTTGATGGTGTCGCTGATGTCGAGCAACTTGTCCAGGTCGGCTTCGGTGCCCCGGCCCGATTCGATCCGCTGCAACAGTTGGACCAGCCAGTACGTGCCTTCCCGGCACGGGGTGCACTTGCCGCAGGATTCGTGCATGTAGAACTCGGTCCAGCGCAGCACCGCGCGCACCACGCAGGTGGTGTCGTCGAAGATCTGTAAAGCCTTGGTGCCCAACATGGATCCGGCGGCGGCGACGCCCTCGTAGTCGAGCGGCACGTCGAGGTGGGCGTCGGTGAACAGCGGGGTGGACGAACCACCGGGTGTCCAGAACTTCACCGTGTGCCCCTCGCGGACGCCACCGGCGTACCCGAGCAGTTCCCGCAGGGTGACGCCGAGCGGAGCCTCGTACTGGCCCGGCCGCTTCACGTGCCCCGACAGCGAGTACAGCGTGAAGCCGGGGGACTTCTCGGTGCCCATCGAGCGGAACCAGGCGGTGCCGTTGAGGATGATCGGCGGCACGCTGGCAATGGATTCCACGTTGTTCACCACGGTCGGGCAGGCGTAGAGGCCCGCGACAGCCGGGAACGGCGGACGCAGCCGGGGCTGCCCGCGACGACCTTCCAGCGAGTCCAGCAGCGCGGTTTCCTCACCGCAGATGTAGGCGCCCGCGCCGGCGTGCACGATGAGTTCGAGGTCGTAGCCGGAGCCGAGGATGTTGCGGCCGAGGAAGCCCGCCTCGTAGGCCTGCGCGACGGCGGCGTGCAGCCTGCGCAGCACCGGCACCACTTCACCGCGCAGGTAGATGAACGCGTGCGCCGCGCGGATGGCGTAGGAGCCGATGATGATGCCCTCGATCAGCGCGTGCGGGCTCGACAGCATCAACGGAATGTCTTTGCAGGTACCGGGTTCGGACTCGTCGGCATTGACCACCATGTAGTGCGGTTTGCTGACACCGTCCGGGCCCGCGCCCTGCGGGATGAAGCTCCACTTCATGCCCGTGGGGAAGCCCGCGCCGCCGCGGCCGCGCAGGCCCGCATCCTTGACGGTCTGGATGACCTGGTCCGGCTCCATCGACAGCGCCTTGCGCAGCGCCTGGTAGCCGTCGTGGCGACGGTAGGTGTCCATCGTCCACGACTGCGGGTCATCCCAGTACCTGGTGAGTACGGGAGTCAGTGTCATGTCAGGCGCCCTCCGAATTCTGTTGCGGCGCTGCACTTTCGGAATTCTGCTGCTGGTGGGCGACCCGGAGGCCGGCCAGGGTGGCCTCGCCCGCGGCGCCGTCGAGCACGCCGGGGCGCTCGTCGGGGAAACCGGCCAGGATGCGCGCGGTTTCCTTGAAGGTGCACAGCGGTGCGCCGCGCGTGGGCGTCACCTGCTGACCCGTGCGCAGCGAATCCACCAGGGCCCGAGCCGATTCCGGGGTCTGGTTGTCGAAGAACTCCCAGTTGACCATGACCACCGGGGCGAAATCGCAGGCCGCGTTGCACTCGATGTGCTCGAGGGTGACCTTCCCGTCGGCGGTGGTGTCGCCGTGGCCGATCCCGAGATGCCGCTCCAGCGTGGCGAGGATGGCGTCGCCACCCATCACCGCGCACAGCGTGTTGGTGCACACGCCGACGTGGTAGTCGCCGGTCGGGGTGCGCCGGTACATCGAGTAGAAGGTGGCCACCGCGGTGACCTCGGCGCCGGTCAGACCGAGCTGGTCGGCGCAGAAGTCGATGCCGGTGCCGGTGACGCAGCCCTCCTCGGCCTGCACCAGGTGCAGCAGCGGCAGCAACGCCGAGCGCGGCTCCGGGTAGCGCGCGATGATCTCTTTGGCGTCCAGCTCCAGCCGCTCGCGGATGAACGGCTGATACGGCTCGGGCCGGGTGGTGAGCCGGAGCAGGATTGCGGTGCCGGTGTCCGCCGGTATGCGGTCGATACTCATGACTGCTCCTCGCTGGCGATGGCGCGCTCGCTCATCGGTCCACTCCGCCCATGACCGGGTCGATGCTGGCGACCGCGGCGATCACGTCGGCGACCATGCCGCCCTCGCAAGTCGCCGCTACCGCTTGCAGATTGGTGAACGAGGGGTCGCGGTAGTGCACCCGGAAGGGCCGGGTGCCGCCGTCGCTCACCATGTGCACCCCGAGCTCGCCGCGCGGTGACTCGACGGCGGTGTACACCTGACCGGCCGGCACCCGGATGCCCTCGGTGACCAGCTTGAAGTGGTGGATGAGGCCCTCCATGGACGTGCCCATGATCTTGCCGATGTGCTTGGCGGAGTTGCCGAGTCCGTCCGGGCCGAGTTGCAGGTCGGCGGGCCAGGCGATCTTCTTGTCGTCGACCATCACCGGGCCGGGGCGCAACTTGTCCAGGCACTGTTCGACGATCTTGAGCGACTCCTTCATCTCGTCCACCCGGATCACGTAGCGGCCGTAGCAGTCACCGCCCGTGGTGGTGGGGATGTCGAATTCGTAGTTCTCGTAACCGCAGTACGGCTGCGACTTACGCAGGTCGTGCGGCAGGCCGGTGGCGCGCAGTACCGGGCCGGTGATCCCGAGGGCCATGCAGCCCTGCAGGTTCAGGTAGCCGATGTCCTGGGTGCGGGCCTTCCAGATCGGGTTCGAGGTGAGCAGCTGCTCCATGTCGCGCAGCCGCTTCGGCATCAGGTCCAGCAGTTCCCGCACTTTGCTGACGCCGTCGTCGGGCAGATCCTGAGCCAGGCCGCCGGGCCGGATGTAGGCGTGGTTCATCCGCAGGCCGGTGATGGTCTCGAAGACGTCGAGGATCAGTTCGCGTTCCCGGAAACCGAACAGCATCGGGGTGAGCGCGCCGAGTTCCATGCCGCCGGTGGCCAGCGCCACCAGGTGCGAGGAGATGCGGTTCAGCTCCATCAGCATCACCCGAATGATGTTGACCCGCTCCGGGATCGCGTCGGTGATGTCGAGCAGCTTCTCCACGCCGAGGCAGTACGCCGTCTCGTTGAAGAACGGCGACAGGTAGTCCATCCGGGTGACGAAGGTGACGCCCTGGGTCCAGTTGCGGAACTCCAGGTTCTTCTCGATGCCGGTGTGCAGGTAGCCGATGCCGCAGCGCGCCTCGGTGACGGTCTCGCCCTCGATCTCGAGGATGAGCCGCAGCACGCCGTGGGTGGACGGGTGCTGCGGGCCCATGTTGACGACGATGCGTTCCTCGCCCGCGCCGCGCAGGGAGTCGGCGACCTCTTCCCAGTCCTGGCCGGCGACGGTGACCACAGTCGGTTCCGGCCCAGCGTCGCCTGCGACGTCGGGCCGGGTATCTGTCTCGTTCATTAGTTGTAAGCCCTCCGCTCGTCGGGCGGCGGTATCCGCGCGCCCTTGTACTCGACCGGGATCCCGCCGAGCGGGTAGTCCTTGCGCTGGGGGTGACCGTTCCAGTCGTCGGGCATCAGGATTCGAGTGAGCGAGGGGTGCCCGTCGAAGAGGATGCCGAAGAAGTCGTAGGTCTCCCGCTCGTGCCAGTCGGTGGTCGGGTACACCCCGAACAGCGAGGGGATGTGCGGGTCGGCGTCGGGGGCGGACACCTCGACGCGCAGCCTGCGGTTGTGCGTGATCGACATGAGCGGATACACCGCGTGCAGTTCGCGGCCCGCGTCCTCGGGGTAGTGCACGCCGCTGACGCCCAGGCACAGCTCGAAACGCAGTGCGGGATGGTCACGCAACAGCTGAGCGACGGTCACCAGGTGCTCGCGGTGCACGTGCAGGGTGAGTTCGCCGCGGAACACGACGATCTTCTCCAGCACGGTCTCGAGCCGGGTGCCCGCCGCGTCGAGCGCGCCGCGTAAGGCGTCGACGATCTCGTCGAAGTAGCCGCCGTAGGGCGCCGGTGTGCTGCCGGGCAGGGTGACCGGGCGGACCAGTCCGCCGTAGCCGGAGGTGTCGCCGGTGCCGGTGACGCCGAACATGCCGCGGCGCACGCCGATCACCTCGGCGCCGGGCGCCTGCTGATCGTCCTCGCTGGGCAGTGTGCCTTCCGGGCCTGCCGTTGCCGCCGCGTCGATTTCGTCGTGCGCGGTGGTGGTGTTGTCGGGGGAGTCGAACGTCATCGCAGCAGACCCTCCATCCGGATGGTCGGGGTCGAGGCCAGCGCCGCCGCTTCGGCGGCCTTCACGGCCTCTTCGCGATTGACGCCCAGTGGCATCTCCTGAATCTTTGCGTGCAGTGCCAGAATCGCGTTCAGCAGCATCTCCGGGCGCGGCGGGCAGCCGGGCAGATAGATGTCGACCGGCACCACGTGATCCACGCCCTGCACGATGGCGTAGTTGTTGAACATGCCGCCCGAGGACGCGCAGACACCCATGGCGAGCACCCATTTCGGCTCGGTCATCTGGTCGTAGACCTGGCGCAGCACCGGCGCCATCTTGTTGCTGACCCGGCCCGCGACGATCATCAGGTCGGCCTGCCGCGGCGAGGCGCGGAACGCCTCCATGCCGAAGCGGGCGATGTCGAAACGGCCTGCGCCGGTGGCCATCATCTCGATGGCGCAGCAGGCCAGACCGAAGGTGGCGGGCCACAGCGAGCCCTTACGCAGATAACCGGCGAAATCCTCTACCGTGCTCAGCAGAAAACCGCTGGGCAGCTTTTCCTCTAACCCCATATCCGACTAACCTTCACTTCCACTCGTCGCCCGAACACGTTGCGCGGCAATCACTCCCAGCTGAGCCCACCGCGCCGCCATTCGTAGGCGTAGGCCACGGAGACGTTGAAGATGAACAACGCCATCGCGGCGAGACCGAAGAGACCGAGCGCATCGAAGTGGACTGCCCACGGGTAGAGGAACACGATCTCGATGTCGAAGATGATGAACAGCATGGCGGTGAGGTAGTACTTCACCGGAAAGCGTTGGCCGGTCACGTTTCCCGGACCGCCCGCGATGGCGTGCGGTGTCGGCTCGATACCGCACTCGTACGCCTCGAGCTTGGCTCGGTTGTACCGCTTCGGGCCGACGAGGGCCGCCATGATGATGGTGAACACCGCGAACGCCGCAGCGACCGCGCCTAATACAAGAGTGGGCATCTCGATATTCACGACTGCACTTCCCCTCCTTGCCAGCTGGAGCCCGCGGATGGGTCGTCCGTTGCCGGACGGCAGCTTCCGAGGCGGGCTGACGTCGTTGTCCGCCTCGGCCAGACGCGCCTCATGGCCTGCTCGAGGCGGGTAGGGCTGGTACCCGCGCTCCTGTGAGCTAGGGCACAGCCTACAACTGATCGCTCTGAGTGCTCGAGGTTTGACTGCTGCGTTTGATCGAATTCGCGACGTCGATTTATGACTGAAACGGGGGTAATCCGGGGTGTTGTCACGTGACGTTGGTTGACCGGTCAGTCTGTGCTGCGAAAATGGCGTTGTCCGTGCGGATTTCGGCACTTGATGCGCACTTGCGGTGGGTCGGCTTTCGCGACATAGCCGTGCCGATACGCGCCCGTCTACACCCGCATTGGCGCCGGAACTCGATCGGCTCCGGCGACCATGTCCATCAGCGGGGGATTAATGTGCAGTCTGTATGAATGACTGCGGCAACGCAGGGTAAGGCGTCAGGCTGCCGAGCGGTTGCGCAGCACGCCGACGACCGCCTCGGTGAGCCGGATCGGGTCGATCGGATGCGAGACCGCGGCCTCCGCGCGCGACCACTTGGCCAGCCAGGCGTCGTCCGGGCGACCGGTGAGCACGAGCACCGGTGGGCAGTGCTCGATTTCGTCCTTGAGTTGCTTGGCGATGCCGAGCCCGCCGGTCGGCGCCGATTCACCGTCGAGGATGGCGAGGTCGATGCCGCCCGCGTCCATGTGCTCGATCACCACGGGGCCGGTGGCCACTTCGAGGTAGTCGAACTCGGGTAGTTCCGGGTGCGGGTGTTTGCCCAGTGCCAGGATCACCTGGCGCCGGGTATCGGCGTCGTTGCTGTACACGAGGACCCGCAGTGAGTCAGCCACGAGCGCATGCTACTTCCGAAAGCCCGGCCGCCGTGGCATGTTCGGTGAGATCCGATCCCGCGCGTCGCAAAATCCCCGAGGTCGGCGGGTGCGTGGCACACCGGCGTGCGAGCCTCTCGCGGTTTACCACGCACGGGTCCGGGGGCCGGCGGATCGTAAGCCATCGGTAAGAACGGGCCGGTAGAGTGCCCGAAATGCGGGGAGATCTCACCCAGGCCCTCGTCGATACCGACGTGTGGGCCGATGAAATGTTGGACAGAGCCGGGATTCCGGTGGTGGATGTGCCGTTCGTGACGATCGGCAGTGGGATCGGCTCCTTCGTCACCTATGACACGCTGCGGATCTTCGGGGTGCCCGCGCAGTCGATGGCGGTGCTCGGGCCGCAGGAACATCCGTGGGCGTCGTACGAGTATCTGACTCGGGTGTCACAGATCCCGCGCGGCGAGCGGTTGCGCAGCGATTCGGCGTCCGAGCCGGACAACATGTGGGGCTTTCCGTCCTATGCGGTGCGGGAGGCGATCGCGGACAAGTCGATCAAACCGCTGTGGAATGTGTTCGTGGAACCGATCTTCGCGAACTACTACACACCGCGGGCGGGGCAGGCGTTCGTCGGGATGGAGCGGGAGTTCCACCGCATCGGCTATGCGAGCTCGTTGCATCGCGGGCAGGTTCGCATGGTGCGCAAGCGGCACGGTGGGGGATACTTCACGATTCTCACCCCGGCCGCGGGGTCGACGCCGACCAAGCGGGTGGCGTTTCGCAGCACGTATGTGCATGTGGCGGTGGGCTATCCGGGATTGAAGCTGCTGCCGGATCTGCAGGAGTACCGGGAGACGCATCGCGATCCGACGCGGGTGGTGAACGCGTACGAGCCGCACGAGCACGTGTATCAGGCGTTGCAGCGCAGGCCGGGAACGGTGCTGATCCGAGGTAGCGGGATCGTGGCCAGCCGGGTGTTGCAGCGGCTCATCGACGACCGGGACCGGATGCAGTTGAACACGCAGATCCTGCATCTGTTCCGCACCTATGTCGCGAAGTCGCATGGCAAGAATGTGTTCAACCGGCGCAAGGGTGCCGACGGCTGGGCGTATCAGGGGTTCAACTATCCGAAGTCGGTGTGGGGCGGGCAGCTCAAGCAGAAGATGCGCACCCTGCAAGGTGAGCAGCGGGCGGCGGCGTACCAGGAGATCTCCGGGACGAATACGCCGATCCGGCGTCTGTGGCAGGAGCAGTTGCGGCGCGGGCGCAAGCAGGGGTGGTATCAGGTGATGGCCGGGACGATGCGTGCGCCGCGGCCCGCCGCGGGACGGCAGGGCGTGGTCGCCACCATCATCCCGGACCCCACCGCGGAACTGCCGGTGCCGCCGCCGACGCAGCCGTTCGACACGACGGTCGATTACATCATCGACTGCACCGGGCTCGAAGCCGATATCCGTGAGCATCGGTTGCTGGCGGACCTGCTGGATCACGCTGGTGCGGGCCGTAATCCGGTTGGGCGGCTGGATGTGGACACCACCTTCGAACTGATCGGCACGCGAAGTGGCATCGGGCGCATCTATGCATCCGGTAGCGCGACACTGGGTGGGCCGTTCGTCGGGGTGGACACCTTTCTCGGCTTGCAGATCGCCGCGCAGGAGATCGCGGACGATCTTGCGGCGCTGGGGTTCTGCAAGCGAATGGGTCCGCTGCGCTCGACGAGCCAGTGGTGGGCCTGGGTCATGAACAAGAGGATCTGATGCTGCCGACATTGAACGGGCGAATCCAGACCCGGGTGCTCGCGCTGAGCGTGATCGGGTTTTTCGTCGCGCTGATCATCACCCCGCTGCTGCCGACGGGATCGCTGAGTCTCGGGCAGGCATACCGGGTGACGCTGTCGATCCTGCTCGGCACCGTTCTGGTCGGGGTGCTGTGGGAGTTGCTCTACCATTTCTTGCAACAGTTCCGCTGGGAAAAGGATTGGCCGACGCTGTTCGGTTTTCTCACCATGGTCAACGAGGGGGCGCTCATGTGGGTGCTCGTCCGGTACACGACCATCGTGCTGCCCGAGTCGCTGCGTCCCTCGCTGACCGCGTTCCTGATCCAGTTCATCCTCACCTGGATCGTGTTCTGGCTGATCGTGAACGGACCGATGCGCGTGGTGTTCCATCGGTGGCGATTCCAGGGCGGCAGGTTCGTGTGAGCAGGCAGATCGAGGTCCTTCCCGGTCGTCATCTGGTGGCGAGCAGCGGGGGTGTGGTCGTGCTGGTCGCGCACCGGGACGAGGGTGCGGTGACCGCGGATTCGGTGGCGGCGCGGGCGATGACGGCGTTGCTCGGGATCGTGCGGCAGGCGACCTCCAACGAGCCGCGGCGCAGCGGGCGGACGGTGGCGCGGTTGGCCACCAACTGGTTGATGGGGTTGGAGAACGGGGATGAGGACGCGGTCGAGTTCGGGGTGATCACGCCGGGAGACGGTGGGGTCGCGGTGTTTCTGCACGGTGGGGTGACGGCGGTGCTGGCCGGCGCGGAGCGGTCGGAGATTTTGCGCGGACGGGAGGCGGGGTTCACTGTCGACCGGGTGGTGACGCCTGCGCCGGGGGTCGGGGTGGGGTTGTTCGTGGATGAGGTGGGTCAGGTGGCTGAGATGTTGCCTGAGCGTGGGGTTTTCGCGTTGGGGGAAGGTACGGCGCCGGGTGGTGGGGTGGTGCTGTGGTTTAGTGCCGGTGGTCTCGCCGCTGGTGCGGAGGGGGTTCCACTGCGCGGGGTCGAGCAGCACCCCGGGGTTGCCCAGCCGCACGGTGCGCAGGCGGAGTTCGGTGTGCAGCGGCGGTCCGGGTTCGAGGAGCACGGGGTTCGGCCGCAGCACAACGCCGAGACACCGACCGGAGGCCAGGCGCCACGCGGGTTCGACGAGCAGCCCGGGGTCGGGCAGCGACACGGTGCCGAGCCACACAGCGCCGAGGTGCCCGGTGGCGAGTCGCTGCGAGCCCCTGACCTCTGGAAACGGGACGATGTCGCGGATGCCGGGACGGAGTACTACAGCACATCGCCGGTGGCGCGGGAGACTGAAGCCTCCGGGTCGACGGGTGTTGAGCAGCAACATGGTGTTGCGCCGCAGCAGGTTCCGGATCTGCGGAAACAGGACGATGTCGCGGATGCCGCGACGGAGCAGTACGGCGCGTCAGCGGTGTCGCGGGAGTCTGCTACGGGGTCGGCACGTCTGGTCCCGCGCGGCCCGCAGGTCCCTCCGGCGGATGCGGTCGCCGAGCAGTCCAGCGGAAGTTCTCCGGCAGTGAGCCCGGTGCAGCCGCACGAGAGGGTGTCGCCGGCTAGTGCGCCGCGGCTGGCCAAGCCGGTCGGCGCGGGACAGCCGGAGAGTGCGGCGCACAGCGGTGCGCAACCCGGCATTGTGCGCCCGGAACCTGGTGCGGCTCAGCACCTTCCGGACCACCCTGCGGTCCGCGATGTCGATCTCGAAGAGACCGTGGTGCCCGGCGAGGCGCTGGCGCCCCGCGGCCGCGACGGTGGTGTCGTGGCCGAGTCGCGTGGTGTCGTGGTCAAGGGATTCAAGTGCGCGCGTGACCATCTGAACGATCCGCGGGTGTCGTTCTGCGCGGTCTGTGGTATCCGAATGGATCAGCTGACCTGCATACTCACCGACGGCATCCGTCCACCACTCGGCCTGCTGCTGCTCGACGACGGCACCTCGTTCGTCCTCGACAACGACTGCGTCCTGGGCCGCGAACCCGAGCACGCGGAAGCGGTCGCCCGCGGTGCCCGCCCGGTCCGCGTGGCAGACCATTCGGGTGGCATGTCGCGCGCCCACGCCGAGATTCGCCTCATCGACTGGGACGTCACGGTCGTCGACGGCGGCTCCACCAACGGCACCCACATCCGCCAACCCGGCCACCAGGACTGGACCCGCGCCATCCCCGGCCACCCGGTCAAGCTGACCCCCGGCGCCCAGATCCAACTCGGCGGCCGCGTCGCCACCTTCGACTCCCAGCACGGTCAGCTCTGATCGACCCGTCATCGTCGGCGAGGCCGGAGACGTATCCGGCCTCGCCGCAATCGCTTTGACATCCGCACGCGTGGCAGTGCGGCGAAATCGCCCCCGCTAACCAGTTGTTATAGGGCAACCTCTCCCCAGTTGTCGCCATTGGAGTTGATCAGCAGGGGTGTGTTTCTACTTGGTTATGAACTCCACCTGTGGCTCGCGTGGACTCGGCCAACGCTCGGTAATGCTCAGATATTTGATGGCGGTATTGGCGGTGATCGGCACCATGGTGGTCGCGGTCGCGCCGGGTGTTGCCGCGGCACCGGCCGATGTCTGTCCGACCAAGCCGAAGCCGAGCGGTAAAGTCCTGCAGGGTTATTGGGAGAGTTGGGACGGCGCGGCCAACGGTGTGCACCCGGGCATGGGCTGGATTCCGATCACTGACGCCCGGATCGCCGCGCACGGCTACAACGTCATCAACACGGCGTTCCCGGTCATCGAGTCCAACGGCACCGCGCGCTGGGAAGACGGCATGGAACCGACCGTCAAGGTCGCGACCCCCGCCGAGATGTGCCAGGCCAAAGCCGCCGGCGCCACCATCTTGATGTCGATCGGCGGCGCGGCCGCCGGCATCGACCTCAGCTCCAGTGCGGTCGCCGACCGGTTCATCGCGACCATCGTGCCGATCCTCAAGCGGTACAACTTCGACGGCATCGACATCGACCTGGAAACCGGTCTCGTCGGCAGCGGAAACATCAAGACCCTCTCGGCTTCCCAGGCCAACCTGATCCGCATCATCGACGGCGTGCTCGCCCAGATGCCCGCCGGGTTCGGCCTCACCATGGCCCCCGAAACCGCCTACGTCACCGGCGGCAGCGTCACCTACGGCTCCATCTGGGGCGCCTACCTGCCGATCATCAAGAAGTACGCCGACAACGGCCGCCTCTGGTGGCTCAACATGCAGTACTACAACGGCAGCATGTACGGCTGCGCAGGCGACTCCTACCAGGCCGGCACCGTCCAAGGCTTCATCGCCCAAACCGACTGCCTCGCCAAAGGTCTCACCATCCAGGGCACCACCATCACCGTTCCCTACGACAAACAAGCCCCCGGCCTGCCCGCCCAACCCGGCGCAGGCGGCGGCTACATGTCCCCAGCCCTGGTATCTCAAGCCTGGAACCACTACGGCACCGGCTCCGCCAACGCCCTCAAAGGCCTGATGACCTGGTCCATCAACTGGGACGGCTCCCGCAACTGGACCTTCGGCAACAACGTCAAGTCCCTCCAGGGACGCGCAGCGCAGTAACCCCACCCCACCCGACCCGCTGGCCACCACGGCCAGCGGGTCGCTTCCCGCCCACTCGACGTTGGTTGTGCCGGTTCAGGCGGGAATGCACTCCAACTCGGTCCCGTCGAACGGCGGATAGGTTTCGCTGCCGGATTCTTCGGCGGCGGTGATGTAGTCGGCCAATGCGGCGCGAGCCTGGGCGAGCTTGGTCATCTGGTCGTCGAGGCGTTGGAGGCGGGCGCGCATGGCGGTGAGGAGTTCGGGGCAGCCGGGGAGTTCGGGGTTTTCGCCGACGGCGCAGGGGAGGAGGTAGGCGATGTCTTCGGAGGACAGGCCCGCGCCGAGGAGGTGGCGGATCTGTTTGACGCGCAGGATGGCGGATTCGTCGTATTCGCGGTAGCCGTTGGGGTTGCGGTCGGCTTCGAGGAGGCCTTGGGCGCCGTAGTAGCGGAGTTGGTGGGCGTTGACGCCCGTTCGACGACTCAGTTCCCCGATGCGCATCGCGACCTCACTTGACCTTCATACCGGTATCAACGTTGATGATGCTGCCATGGACAAGAAAACCGAAACATCTGTGGCCGTCATCGGACTCGGGCTGATGGGGCAGGCGCTCGCGGGAGCGTTCCTGAAGGCGGGGCATCCGACAACCGTGTGGAACCGTACGGCGGCCAAGGCCGAGAAGTTGGTGGCCGAGGGGGCGCTGCTGGCGCCGACGGTCGGCGAGGCGCTCGCGAACAGCGGTCTGACCATCATCTGCCTCACCGACTACGACGCCGTGTACGAGCTGCTGGACGCGGCCGATCTCGGGGGAACGATGTTGGTCAACCTGACCTCGGGCGACTCGACCCAGGCCCGGGAAGCAGTGCGGTGGGCCGAGAAACGCGGCGCCCGTTACTTGGACGGCGCCATCATGGCCCTGCCGCCGGGGATCGGAACCGCCGAGGCGGTGATTCTGCACAGCGGTCCGGAGTCGGACCTCGCGGCGCACCGGTCGACACTCGAAGCGCTGGGCACGATCTCCTACCTCGGTGCGGATCATGGGCTGGCGTCGCTGTACGACGTGGCTGGCCTGGCGATGATGTGGAGCGTGCTCAACGCCTGGTTGCAGGGCACGGCGATGCTGCGCACGGCCGGTGTCGATGCCGCGACGTATGCGCCGTTCGCGCAGCAGATGGCCGTCGGGGTGGCCGGCTGGCTGCCGGGTTATGCCGAGCAGATCGACAACGGTTCGTTCACCGCCGAGACGTCGGCCTTGGAAACCGACGTGCGGGCGATGACGCATCTGATCGAGGAGAGCGAGGCGCTCGGCGTCAATGCCGAACTGCCGAAGTTGTTCAAGGCCATCGCCGACCGTGCGATCGCGGCCGGACACGGTGGCGAGCAGTACCCGGTGCTGATCGAAGAGTTCAGCAAGCCCGCGTAGCCGCCTACTCCTGGCGGAACCGGATCACCCCGGACCATGGACGGCGCATGGGCTTGCGCAGGTCAGGGGCGGGCAGATAGGTGAACGGGCGCAAAAACCAGGGGGCGCGGCGGTATTTGCGCGCGTGCACCAGAAGTTCTTCCACCTCCAGCGGCTGCCAGCCGAGTTCTTCGAAGAAGGTGAGCCCGCCCGGCGGCTCGAACTTCATCGGCGCGTTCTCCAGCAGGGATTCCGAACGCATCCGCAGCGTGCCGAGGTTGGTGTCGGCCATCCACCACGCGACCTCCGGCCTGGTCAGTGCTCGGACCAGGTCGGTGACCGTGTCGACGTCGAGGTAGAACAGCAACCCCTCGGTGAGCACCAGCGCCTTGCTCGCACGGGAGGTGACCGGGCCGATCGCACCGAGCGCCTCGTCGAGGAACTTCTCTCTCGCTTCAGGATCGGCGAGGTCGACGGCCCGGCGGATCAGCACGCAGTGCGGGGTTTCGCCGGCGAGACTGGCCTCCTTCTCCTCGAGGATCTCGGGCAGGTCGGCTTCGACCCAGACGAAGTCGGCGGGCAGGGCCAGACGGTAGGGGCGGGTGTCCAATCCGGCGGCCAGGTTCAGGATCCGGTCACAGCCCTCGTCGATGGACTTGGTGATGAGGTCGTCGATGAGTTTGGTGCGGGCGATCACCGGCCAGCCGTTGCGCATGATGCTCGGTGCGGCGTCGGCGATGGCGTAGCCCTGGGGGCCGGCGAGCCGGTCGGCCAGCGGGTCCTGGAACAGCGCATCGGGGCGTGCCGTTTCGCGGGCCCGGTAGGCGGCCACCCACCGGGCGGTGTCCGACACGTTCGAGATAGGTGCTTCTCCGCCAACCATGCGGCTCAGTTTGACACAGCACCGACCAGTCGGCCTTGTGGTACACATCACGTCACAAGTCGACCCAGAAGTGCTGCGCCAGAGGCTATTACGCGGGGTGGAAGGCGTCGGCGCCGACCTCACCGGGGTCCAGGATGTGGGTGAGGAACAACCGCGTGGTGGGCGTCGGGGTGCGGGTGGTGATGGCGTGCCATGGACGGTCCATGGGTGTGCCGGTGACGGGCAGTATGCGCAGGACGCCGGATTCGAGGTCCTGGGAGACGGCGTCACTGTGAATCAAGGTGACGCCCAACCCTTCTCGGGCGGCGGCGAGCACGGCGCCGTGGCTGCCGAGTGTGAGAGTGGGCGGGCTGATTTCGAGTTGGTCGAGCAGGGTGAGGGTGGCGTCACGGGTACCCGAGCCGCGCCCACGCAGTAACCAGGTGGTGCGCAGCGGGTCCTGATCGGCGGCCCCGACCACGATGAGATGGCTGGGTCTGCGGGCGCGGATGACCAGACCGGTGTTGCGGGGCGGACGGCCCGCGATGACGAGATCGGTTTCGTGGTGCTGCAATTCGAGGAACAGCACATCGCGCGGATGCACGGACAAGCTCAGTTCGATGTCGGGGTAGCGGTTGCGGAATGCGGCCAGGGGGCGCAGCAGGACGTACTCGCCCGCGGTGGCCACCACCCCGATGCGTAGTCGCCCGGTCTCGGCCTGCTGGACCGCGGCGTGCGCCTCCTTCATCAGACCCAGGATGCTGCGGCAGTACTCGGCGTAGATGCGGCCCGCTTCGGTGAGCGCGATGCCGCGCCCGGATTTGGCGACGAGCTTGGCGCCCAGCTGCTTCTCGATGTGGGCGACGGCGGCGGAGACGGCGGCCTCGGTGATGTGCAGCTGGGTCGCGGCGCGGCGGATGCTGCTGAGCCGGGCGACCACCAGGAATGTTTCCATTCTGGCCGCACTGACCGCTCCCATCCGCCGACGGTAGCAGTGACTCTGGTGCCAACGGAATTGACGTCGATGCGGCGGCGGTGATGTGTGGAAACATCGATGATGTCGAGGTCAACCCGACCGTGGCGCGTGACTCCCCTTCCGCGTCGCGCTCGAGTACCCCGGGTCGGTGCGCGTCCCGGGGTACTCGCGGCGGTTCCGGAAGTTTTCCGATGCCCGCAGTGCTCCTTACCCTGCCGGGTTCGCGCGAAACCTGACTTTTCCGTTGAGCTTTCGCAGGAACAATCAAATTGTTTGTTGTCTACCCGGCCGTCATCCTGGAATTCGCAAGGCGCACAACCCGATCCCTGGGCGTGAGCGTCCCGCAGCACCGACTGCCAGGAGGAACGATGGCCGAAGCGACCGAGCGGGACCGGTGGGATCCGGGTGTTCAATCGTATGCGTCGATGGGATATTACGCGCCGGACTATCAGCCGTCGGACACCGATGTGCTCGCCGTATTCCGGGTGACGCCGCAGCCGGGGGTGGATCCGATCGAGGCGTCGGCCGCGGTCGCGGGCGAATCGTCTACGGCGACATGGACCGTGGTGTGGACCGACCGTTTGACGGCGCACTCGAAGTATCAGGCCAAGTGCTATCGGGTCGATGAGGTGCCGGGGCGGCCGGGCGAGTATTTCGCTTATGTCGCTTACGATCTCGACCTCTTCGAAGAAGGCTCGATCACCAACCTGACGTCCTCGGTGATCGGCAATGTCTTCGGTTTCAAACCGCTGCTGGCACTGCGCCTGGAGGACATGCGGATCCCGGTGGCGTATGTGAAGACCTTCCAGGGTCCACCGCACGGCACGGTGATGGAACGGGAGTATCTTAACAAATACGGCCGCCCGCTGCTCGGCGCCACGGTGAAGCCGAAACTCGGTCTGTCGGCACGCAATTACGGCCGGGTGATCTATGAGGCGTGCAAGGGCGGACTGGATTTCACCAAGGACGACGAGAACATCAACTCCCAGCCGTTCATGCGGTGGCGGGACCGCTATCTGTTCGCCATGGAAGGCGTCAATCGCGCCATGGCCGAGACGGGCGAACTCAAGGGCCACTACTTGAATGTCACCGCGGCGTCGATGGAGGACATGTACGAGCGGGCCGAGTTCGCCAAGGAGCTCGGCAGCGTCGTCATCATGATCGACCTCACCGTCGGCTACACGGCGATGCAGTCGATGTCGCACTGGGCGCGGCGCAACGGACTGCTGCTGCATCTGCACCGGGCCGGGCACTCCACCTTCACCCGGCAGAAGACGCACGGCGTGAGCTTCCGGGTACTGGCCAAATGGTGCAGGCTGATCGGCGTCGATCATCTGCACGCCGGCACGGTGGTCGGCAAACTCGAGGGCGATCCGGCGACGACCCGCGGCTTCTATGACACGTTGCGGGAGAACCACATTCCGGCCAACCTCGGCAACGGCATCTTCTTCGACCAGGACTGGGCGAGCCTGCCGGGAGTGATGCCGGTGGCCTCCGGCGGCATCCACGCCGGGCAGATGCACCAGCTGCTCGACCTTTTCGGCGACGACGTGATCCTGCAGTTCGGTGGCGGCACGATCGGGCACCCGCTGGGCATCGCGGCGGGCGCCGAGGCGAACCGGGTGGCGTTGGAGGCGGTCGTCAAGGCCCGCAACGAGGGTCGCGATCTGCTGAAGGAGGGCCCCGACGTGTTGCGCAAGGCCGCCGAGATCTGCCGTCCGCTCGACGTCGCGCTGGCGACCTGGGGCGATGTCACCTTCGACTACACCTCCACCGACGCGCCCGACGCGGTGCCGACGGCCACTCGCTGAAACCCTTGGAGCCCATGCCATGTACCTGCGTCACGGAACGTTTTCGTACCTGCCGGAGTTCACCGACGCGGAGATCTCCGCCCAGGTGCGCTACGCGCTGCTCAACAGCTGGCCGGTGTCCATCGAATACACCGACGACCCGCATCCCCGCAACGCCTACTGGGAGATGTGGGGGCTACCGCTGTTCGATCTGGACGAACCCGACGGTGTGCTCGCCGAGATCAATGCCTGCCGTTCGACTTTCCCGCACCACTACATCCGGGTGCTCGCCTACGACGCCCGCTTCGGCAGGCAGACCACGGCGCTGAGTTTCCTGGTGCAGCGCCCGGCCGACGAGCCGGGTTTCCTGCTCACCCGACTGGAGGGACCGGATCGGCAGCAGAAGTACGGCCTGCACTCCTACGCCACCGACGACCGCCGGGGACAGCGGTATGGCGGCTGAGGCCAACGGTTTCCGGCTGCACCGTCCCGGTATCGGCGACGGCAGGCCGGTGCGGGCCGAGCCTGCCGAGGCGGCGGCCGAGCCCGAGATCCTCGACGACGACGCGGTACTCGATCTGTCGACCGATATCGCGGGCAACGATGTGCACGACACGTTGCGCAGGCTCGACGCCGAACTCGTCGGCCTGTCCAACGTCAAGCGCCGGGTGCGCGAGATCGCGGCACTGCTGCTGATCGACCGGGCCAGGCAGCGGTTCGGTTTGAGTGCGTCGCGGCCCACCATGCACATGAGCTTCACCGGTGGGCCGGGCACCGGCAAGACCACCGTCGCGCTGCGCATGGCCGAGATGCTGCACGCGCTCGGCTATATCCGGAAACCCAAGGTGCACACCGTCACCCGCGACGACCTGGTCGGTCAGTTCATCGGCCACACCGCGCCGAAGACCAAGGAGGCGCTGGCCAAGGCGGCCGGCGGGGTGCTGTTCATCGATGAGGCCTACTACCTGTTCCGGCCGGAGAACGAGCGGGACTACGGGCAGGAGGTCATCGAGATCCTGTTGCAGGAGATGGAGAACGAGCGCGCCAGCCTGGTGGTGATCTTCGCGGGCTACCCGGATCGGATGGAGCGGTTCTTCTCCGCCAACCCCGGGTTGTCCTCGCGGGTGGCCCATCATCTGGAGTTCGCCGACTACACCCACGCGGAGCTGCTCGGCATCGCCGATCTCATGGTGGCGCGGGAGAACTTCCGCTTCGACGAGCCCGCGCATACCGCCTTCGCCGAATACCTGGCGCTGCGGATGACCCGGCCGCGGTTCTCCAACGCGCGCAGCGTGCGCAACGCACTCGACCGCTGCCGGTTGCGCCAGGCCAAGCGGCTGGTAGAGCTGCGCAGGCCGCTGCGCAAGACCGATCTGATCACGCTGACCGACCAGGATGTGTACGGCAGCAGCGTGTTCACCGACAGCACCGCACCGCAGGACGGGCCGAGCGCGCGGGCCCCAGCGTGACGAGATCGAGGCGCCCATGCCAGAGGGATTGAAGACGCTCACCCGCTACACGATCGAGGAGGAGCACCGGCACCCCGGCTCCTCCGGTGAGTTCTCCGCGTTGGTGAATGTCGTGGCAACCGCCACGAAGATCATCGCCAACCAGGTGACGAGGGGCGCCATTGTGGGCTCATTGGGCGCCGCTGAGCCGGACAATCTGCCGCCGACGGTGCACCGCAAGCTCGATGCCATCGCCAACGACATCATGGTGGCCGAAACTCAGTGGACGGGGCATCTGGCGGCGCTGCTGTCGGAGCAGATGCCGACCATTCATCCGGTGCCCGACGCGCATCGGCGCGGCAAGTATCTGCTGGCCTTCGATCCGCTGGACGGTTCGTCCAATATCGACGTGAATCTGCCCGTCGGAACGATTTTCAGCGTGCTGCGGTCCCCGGATCGGGACAACGGCGCACCCGCCGCCGAGGATTTCCTGCAACCGGGCGTGCGCCAGGTGTGTGCCGGGTTCACGCTGTACGGGCCCGCGACCATGCTGGTGATCACCACCGGCCGCGGTGTCGACGGTTTCACCCTGGACCGGGAGATCGGCGCGTTCGTGCTCACCCATCCGCGGATGCGCATTCCCGAGGACACCTCGGGATTCGCGATCAACGCCGCCAACGAGCGGTTCTGGGAGCGACCGGTGCGCAGGTATGTGCACGAATGCCTCGACGGCGTGGAGGGACCGCGCGGGCGCGACTTCAATATGCGCTGGGTGGCGTCGCTGGTCGCGGACACCTTCCACATTCTGACCAGGGGCGGGGTCTATCTGTATCCGCACGACACTCGACCGCCGGCGCGTCCGGGTCGGGTGTCGTTGCTCTACGGCGCCAATCCGATCGCGTTCATCGTCGAACAGGCCGGTGGGTGGGCGACCACGGGTGGTGAGCGGGTGCTCGAGGTGCCGCCGGAGCAGGTGCATCACCAGGTGCCGCTGATCTTCGGGTCGCGCAACGAGGTCGAGCGGATCGAGCGCTATCACAGCGAGCCCGACGAGGGGCACGTCTTCGACAGCTCGTTGTTCGGGACACGCTCGCTGTTCCGGCCCGCGCCGCACTGAAATCTGTTGTCCGGCAATCGAGGAGGTGCCATGTCGGTCAAGCATCCCGTCGTCGCGATCACCGGGTCATCCGGTGCGGGAACGACCAGCGTCACGCGAACCTTTCAGGAGATATTCCGTAGAGAAGGCATCAATGCCGTTGTCGTGGAAGGCGATTCGTTCCATCGCTACGACCGCAACGAGATGAAACTGGCGCTGGCCGAGGCCGAGCAGCATCGCGACCTCACCTTCTCCCATTTCGGGGAGGACGCGAATCTGCTCGAGGAATTGGAGCGGTTGTTCCGCGATTACGGCGAGACCGGGGTCGGTTCGGTGCGCAAGTATCTGCACGACGATTCCGAAGCCAAGCCGTACGGGCAGCCCGCGGGGACGTTCACGCCGTGGGAGGATCTCGCACCCGGCAGCGATCTGCTGTTCTACGAGGGGCTGCACGGTGCCGCGGTGACCGACACGGTGAATGTCGCGCGGTACGCGGATCTGCTGGTCGGTGTGGTGCCGATCGTGAACCTCGAATGGATCCAGAAGGTAATCCGCGACAAGACCGAACGCGGTTACTCCAGCGAGGCGGTCATCGACACGATCCTGCGCCGCATGCCCGACTACGTGAAATACATCTGCCCGCAGTTCTCCCACACCTACGTCAACTTCCAGCGCGTGCCCACCGTGGACACCTCGAACCCGTTCATCGCCCGCAGCATTCCCACCGCCGACGAGAGCTTCGTCGTCATCCGCTTCGCCGATCCCAAGGTGATCGACTTCCCCTACCTGCTGTCGATGCTGCACGACTCGTTCATGTCGCGCCCCAACTGCATCGTGGTACCCGGCGGGAAGATGGACCTGGCCATGCAGCTCATCTTCACGCCGTTGATTTTGCGGTTGATGGACAAGCGCCCCAAACGATCTCGCTGAACGGCGATAAAATTGACGGGGTCAGCCGCAAGATCGTGCCGTTCATCGGATCCGGTTCCGGCGGTCATCTGCGGGTGGAAGAGGCACCGGATAAAGACAACTACCACGTCGTGCGCGTCGAAATCCCCGGGATCGACCCCGATCGGGACCTCGAGGTCACCGTGCAGGACGGGCGATTGACGATCAAAGCCGAACGCAGCGAAGAACGCTCGGTCGGCGGATACTCCGAATTCCGCTACGGATCGCTCACGCGCACCGTCGCGCTGCCCGCCGGGGCGCGGGACGACGATATCGCCGCGACCTACGCGAACGGGATCCTCAGCGTGCGTATCCGGATGAACGAGTCCGCCAGTTCTGCGCGGAAGATCCCGGTGAAGATGGAGTAGATCGCGCACTCGACTTGCCTGCGCAGCGCCGTCCGGCACAGTGGTGCCGGAGTGCCTGGCCAGTACCGAAGGCATGCTGACCCGGGCCGATACAGGATCCCCGGCCTGCGACCGGGGATTCCTACACGGGTGAGCTACCGCCCGCTTCGCGGGAAGCCCAGATCGCTCTCACCATTCCAGGTCACCATGTCGTCGGCCTCGAGCAGTCGGCCCGCGAACGTCAGTGCCTCGCTCAGGGCGTGTACCGAGTCGACGCCGAATATGGCTGTCGTTCTGGGCTCCGGATCGATGCCCTCGATCCGCACAGCACAGGAGTAGTCACCATCGGCGGACTGCTCGGGCTTATCGAAGGTGACAGTAACCAACTGGTCGCCCTTGCGGAGTTCACGTCTAGCGATCGGCTCTCCGAGCTTCTCCGTGGGCATGGATCCGAGTCTAGTCATTGCGCCTGATCTCCAAGGCGATGAGATCGAGCGGGACTTGCGCCTTCCCGACGTAGCAGTCCGCCAACCACTGAGCCGCCTGCTCGTAGCATGGACGGCTTTTCAGTTCCCGACACCTTGGGATCAGTGTGTGGTTGTAGTACATGTCGCACAGATCCTTGTTTCCGCCAGCCTTGAACACACCAGATTTCGCGCAGAGTGGCTTGATCTCCACGGCGTCGGCATGCGTCGCCGGGGCTAGTGGGAGAGTGGCCAACAGGCCAAAACAGATGAGTGCAAACAGTTTTCGCATGATTCCCCCCAAGGAATCTCGGCGTTCTTCGGACACCAACTGTGCCCGACTGCTCGGATCGGCAGTGGATGGCATCGATGCACCCAGTGCCGTTTGAAACATAAATCCGCCGTTCGTCGGTGCCTACTGATCTATGTCTTTCTGGCAGTCGGTTGGCATAGCCGGGGACATTCTGAGTGCGTGCACCCTCGGTACCCCGTATACCGCGGGGGTCGCCCCCTGATTCGCAGGCTGGTGCCCCTTACTCGTCTCGTGGTGCCGCTTCTGGGTTACGCTCGATCAACCCTATTCAACGAGTTGCATATGCGAGGTGCAGGG
Source organism: Nocardia sp. CS682 (assembly GCF_004634405.1). Taxonomy (NCBI): domain Bacteria; kingdom Bacillati; phylum Actinomycetota; class Actinomycetes; order Mycobacteriales; family Nocardiaceae; genus Nocardia; species Nocardia sp. CS682. Next base: position 220,524 of record NZ_CP029710.1, read on the forward strand.
ATGACTACGTTCCGCGAAGCCGTCGAGGCCAGGGACACCGATGCGATGGCGGCGGTGCTCGCCGAGAATGTCGTGTTCACCAGCCCGGTGGCGTTCAAGCCCTACCCGGGCAAGGCGATCACCGCCGCCATCCTGCGCGGAGTGCTGCGCGTCTTCGAGGACTTCCGCTATGTGCGCGAGATCGCCAACCCCGACGGCCGCGACCACGCCCTGATCTTCGAAGCCACCGTCAACGGCAAAACCGTCAACGGCTGCGACTTCCTGCATTACGACGACAACGGCCTGATCGACAGCCTCACCGTCATGATCCGCCCCCTCTCCGCCGCCCAAGCCATGGCCGAAGCGATGGCCGCCCAGTTCCCGCGCATCCAAGAGGAAGCCCTGGCAGCCACCCAAGCCCAGTCCGCCTCGTAGTCGCGAGACGAAAGTTCGCAGCTCGGAGCTGAACGGTCGTGCTACGCCGACGCGCTGCCGGATGTAGCACGGCGGCTCGCCAACCAGCTCGAGGCCGCCAAGCTTGCCGAGTCATGCACACGTGTCGATGTGCATCTCACCCGGCGGCGAAACCGCGACGGCGCGTTCTCATTTCGTCGGCCGGATGCCAGGCTGATTCGGCAGGCTGCTGAGCCACCGGCCGGCCACGCGTCTCACAGCTCGTCCATCCTTGCGGGACTGCGGTGGTCGGGCCCTCAGGCCCGGCATTGTCGTATCAGTCCGGCAGCAAGGGAACCGACAGCCCTTCGCCACGGCGTAAGAGTGCGGCGCGTGTGATGGCGGTGGAGCCGAAGCGGTGGCGCAGATCGTCGAGGGTGGCGTCGAGTGTGTTGGTGGCGCGGGGGTCGAAAGGGAGGGGGAGTTGGAAGGGGTCGGCGTCGGTGAGGTTGGTCAGGGACAGGCCGATCAGGGTGAGGCCGCGTTCCTCGATGGTCGGCGTGGCGGCGGTCAGCAGGGATAGGGCGGCCTGCAACAGGGTGTCGGTGTGGTCGGTGGCTTCGGGCAGGGTGTGCGAGCGGGTGGCGCGGGTGAAGTCGTCGAAACGCATGCGCAGCACCACCGTTCGGCAGATGCGGTCGGCGGCGCGGAGGCGGCGCCCGAGACGGTCGGTCAGACCGTGGAGGTAGGCCTCGATTTCGTCGGGTGGGTGGGGTGCGCGGCCGAGGGCGCGCTGGGCGCCGATGGATCGGCGGCGGACACCGGTTTCGACGCGGCGGGGGTCGCGGGCCCAGGACAGGGCGTAGAGGTGGCGGGCGGCGGCGGGGCCGAGGATGGCGCGCAGTGGGCTTTCGCCGAGGTCGGCAAGCTGTCCGACCCGGGTGATGTTGTGTTCGTGCAGGGTGCGGGCGGTGACTTCGCCGACGCCCCATAGTCTCTCGATCGGCAGCGGGTGCAGGAATTCGAGTTCGCCGTCGGGTGGCACGAAGCGCAGGCCGTCGGGTTTGGCGACGGCGCTGGCGACCTTGGCCAGGAATTTGGTGCGGGCGATGCCCACCGAGATGGGCAGCCCGACCTCGTCGCGCACCCGCGCGCGTAACCGTTCGGCGATACCGATCGGCGCACCCGCGATCCGGCGCAGGCCACCGACATCGAGAAACGCCTCATCGATCGAGATGCCCTCGACCACGGGCGTGGTGTCGTGGAAGACCTCGAACACCGCTTTGCTCGCCGCCGCGTAGGCCGCCATGCGCGGCGGCACCACGATCGCGTGCGGGCACAACCGCCGCGCCTGCCCGCCGTTCATCGGCGTGCGCACCCCGAACGCCTTCGCCTCATAACTCGCCGCGAGCACCACCCCGCCGCCGACGATGACCGGCTTGCCCCGCAACCGCGGGTTATCGCGTTGCTCGACCGCCGCGTAGAACGAATCGAGGTCGGCATGCAGGATCGACGACTCGGCGCGCGCCACTATCCGCGGGCGGGAGGCGGGTGCGTCGGACACGAACATATGTTCGCATAGCTCACCGTCTTGTGCGTCAGAATTCTTGGCAGGGTCTCCGTGTTTACGGTTCGAGACTCATGAGCCAGGAAGGAGATGGTCGTGTCGAGATCACCGCGGTCGAGGATTCCGGTCGAGGACAAGGTCCGGATCGTGCTATCGGTACTGAATGGTGAGATGAGCGTGTCGGAAGCCGCGCGGCGACGCGGTGTCTCGGCGGTGGCGGTCTCGAAGTGGAAGCAGGCGTTCTTGGAAGCGGGCGCGAAAGCTCTCGAACCGCGCCCGAGTGGCCCGCCGGGTGCGCAAGGCTCGCCGGAGCAACGCCGGTTGCGGATCGAGAACGAGCAACTCAAGCTTGCGCTGGCCGAGGCGACGGTGCAGCTGCGGATCTGGCACCATGGTGCCGCCTATACCGACAAGGTCCCTTCGCCGACCTCGAAGCCCTGAGAGCGGCAGAAGGTTTGCCGGTTTCGAGGTTCGCCCGCCTGGCAGGCATCCCCGAACGCACCTACCGTCGGCGACGTGCTCGGCTGCGCGACGCGGACCCGCGCGCCGACCCCGGCCCGCACCCCAGGTCGACCGGTTCGAGCCGATCACGGCGAAGTACGCCGAAGAGTGGCCGGCGTGGGGCCACCGCAAGATCGCCGCCATGATGCGCGCCGACGGTTACGACGTCTCGACCTCGACGGTGGAGCGGGCTTTGCGCCGTCGAGGGTTGTTGCTGCCTCGCGGGTTTCGTGCCGATCGTAAGTCATGGGCGATGCTTCGCCGCCAGATCTTCCATGACCCGCCGACAGTGCGGAATCGGGTGTGGCAAACCGATTTCAGCGAGTTCGTAACCACCGGTGGCGGATATGGCGGATCTGCGCGATCATCGACTACGTCACCAAATACTGCCTGGCCATCACCGTCACCCCGACCGCACGAGGGGCCGACGCGCTGGCATGCCTGCGACTGGCCGTCGCCGAAGCCGAGCACGTCCTGAATCTCGATGATCTGCGTGCCGATCGCGGCCTGGCCGAGGTCATCGGAGCCGATGGGCAGGTGATCGGTTCTGCAGCGGCCCCGATCGCTGTGGTCTCCGACAACGGGCCATGCTTTCGTGGCGAAGTGTTCAAGACCGCATTCGCCGGAACCGATCCATTCCTGCGCCACGTCCGCACCCGCGCGCGCTCACCCCAGACCAACGGTGTCATCGAGCGATTTTTCGGCACCCTGAAATATGAGCACCTCTACTGTGGCCTGATCGCTGACGGAGACGCCTTGGACATGGAAGTGCACCGGTTCCGGATCATCTACAACACGATCAGGCCCCACCAAGCCCTCGGCGACCGGACCCCCAAGGCCGCTTACGTACAAGAGTGAGCGGCTTGAGAACGCGCGCCCAGCGTCAGGTGAGTGTTGTTGCCCGTTGGGTAGCGGTGCCGGTGCGTACTCATGGACCGTCCGGGGGCGGCCGACACGCTTGTAGAGGTGCAGCGCTCATGGGCGCTGGTCACGGCGTTGCAGAATTTGTCCCATCCGGAACGGTATGCGGCAACGAATATGGCTAGGTCGGGCACAGACTGGATGTAGTCGCCATGTGTCCTTCGCGCGTTCTGTCTCGTTGGGTGGGTTGGTCCTATCGGCAGGTCGAAGAGGAAGGGTTTCGAGAATGGATCCGTCTGTGGAGTTTCGTTCCCGTGCAGCGGCGCTCATGAGTGCCGCGTCGCTTGTTGCAGGAGCCACGGGTGTCGCAAGTGGAGTATCGGCGATCGTGGCACCAGCCGCACACGCCGCTGATAGCGGCGTGGTCACGGTGCAGTTCTTCGATGATTGGCCTGATGATAGTAGCGATAATTCGTCCAGCAACCTTGTCGGAAAACCTGTGCAGGTTACTGCCCTGAATAAGTGTAAAGCGGTACCCGTACCCGCTAAGGCCAAAGTTGCGCGGATAGCCGTTACGGATGCAAATGGACGCTTTGACTACGATGCTCCACGCGACCGTTTGATTCACGTGTATGCCGACTCCACCACTTGCAGCGGCGATGATCAAAGCTTTACCGGGAGCTTGATGTTGGAGACGAGCAAGGATACGAAGCTCTCGGTCAAGGTGGAAGAGTACTGATAGGGACACGTGGAGTCACTGATGACATGTGCAGACCAGGGCTCGATTGATTCGACGGAGCTCGGTTCTCCGCAAAGCTGCCCTGAGGAACGGTCGGGCATGCCGGTGCTGGGAGCGGGTTTTTGCCGGTTCGACAATGTCCTTGGCGGTGTGATAGCTGATCGGCTGTTACAGGAGACCTGCGCAGCGTGGTCTGCGGCATCGCGGGGTGCCGCAGACCACGGCGGCAGAGAATCTGAGTGGTGCGTGCCGTTCGATCGGCTGCGGGTACCGGTTCTGGAGGATGCAGTCGCGCGGTGGGCGCCGACGGCGTGCGCGATGCTCGGATTCGATATCGGCGACGGCGCTCTGGCCTACAACTTCGTGATGTTCCAACAGGGTGGTCGTCGACCGCGCCCGGATGCGGGCTGGGACGGCGCGGTGACTGATCGCGATGTTTCGTTTGTCTATCAGTTGTATCGGCGTCCCCGCGCCTTCACCGGGGGTGGGTTGCGGATTTTCGACTTGACTGTCGCCGACGGTCGCCCGGGATGTGCTGATAGTTTCCGTGAAATCGCACCGCGCCACGACTCCATCGTGTTTTTCCCCTCCGTCGCCTGGCATGAGATCGAGCAGGTCAGCTGTGAGGGCCGGGACCTACTCGACGGCTACTTCAGTTTCCATGGATGGTTGCCATGATCGACCTTGCCACGGATCTCACAGCCAGGAAAGCTCTCAGGTCTCCTGCGTTGACGATCGCAATGGCCACACGTGACGACTATGACGGGGTGTATTTCACGGTCACCGCCCTGAGCCTGTATCACCGTGAAGTAGCCGATCGGATCGAGCTCCTCGTCATCGACAACGACGAGGAGCCCGGTCCGGTATCGGAGGCATTGCGATCGCTGGCGACCTCGGTCGACGGGCTGCGTTACCTCAGCGCACCGGAGTTGCGCGGTCCGGCGGCGGTGAAAGATCGCCTGTTCCGGGAGGCCCGGGGCGAGTGGGTTTTGTGTATCGACTGCCACGTGCTCCTGGAGCCGGGGGCACTGGCGCGGTTGCTCGACTTCATCGATGCCCACCCCGACTGTGATGACCTGCTGCACGGCCCCTTGATCGACCGAGACATGATCAGGCTGGCCTCCCACAGCGACCCAGTCTGGGCCGAGGGTATGTTCGGGCGGTTCAGCGTGGTGACAGACCCCCGGGCCGCCGACCTCGATGGGGCACCGTTCGAAATCGGCATGCACGGGATGGGGCTGTTCGCCTGCCGCAAAGCAACCTGGCTGGGGTTCAACCCGCGCTTCACCGGACATGGCGGCGAAGAGGGCTATCTGCACGCCAAGTACCGGGCCGCGGGCCGGCGTGTGCTGTGCTTGCCCTTCCTGCGGTGGACGCACCGCTTCGACCGGCCCGATCGTCCCTCTGCACCGCACTCGAGGTGGGAGCGGTTCCGCAACCACATGATCGGCTGGGAAGAACTCGGGCTGCCCACCGAAGCAGTGGTGGCTCACTACCGACAGCGGTGCGGTGACGAACAACTGGAGCAGTTCCTCGCGCGCTGGCACAACGAACGAAACAACCCATTCACCTACTTCGACGCCATCTACTGCATCAACCTCGACGATCGACCCGACCGACTTGCCCGGCTGACCCACCGCCTGCAAGCGCTGGACATCGCCGAAAGAACAATCCGGGTCTCGGCGATAGCGACGCCCAACGATCCAGCGGTCGGGTGTGCCCTATCGCACCGTGCAGTACTAGCCGCCGCCCACCGCGACGGCTTGGACAACGTCCTGGTCCTCGAGGACGATGCCGTCTTTCTTTCCGGTACCCCGTGGATTCTGCGGCGCAGCCTGCGTGAACTGCGCCACCAGCAATGGGACCTGTTCTACCTCGGCGGATTCGATCACTGCGCGCCACGATGGCGACACGCGCCAGAGCTGCTCGACGACTGTGAACATCTCGCCGACGCCACCGGAACAACCACCACACACGCAGTCGCCTACCACCGGAACATCTTCGAGCGGTTGCTCGCCGAGCTCCCTGACAACGACAACGACATGGGTCGATGGATCGCCGAGCACAAGGCCATCGACATCTTCTACGCCGGCCAGTTCCCACACCGCGCCCTGCGCTGCGTTCCGGCCATCGCGACCCAGGAAAACCTGGTCATCGGTGAAGACCCCGACATGCGCGACCAATTCAACATTGATCCAATCGAATCTGCCACCGTGCCACCGAACGCCTCCGCCGAGACCACGCCCGAACCCACCGTGCCCAGTCGTGGTTCGGTCTCGCGCAGAACCGCACCACGCACCGACCGTAGTGGTGTGGCGGTCGTTATACCGGTCCACAACGGCGCCGAGTTCCTCGACCAAGCCCTCGGCTCTCTCGCCGCACAAACCGTCCCCGCCGAACAGATCGTGGTCGTCGACGACGCCTCACACGATAACTCCTGCGAAATCGTGGGCCGATGGAAAAATATCCTCCCCCTGAACCTCGTTCAACTGCGGCAACAAGTAGGTATCGGACAAGCCCGACAAACCGCGATGGCCGCAGTCACGTCCCGGCTGATCACCCAACTCGACGCCGACGACATGTTCCTTCCGAACCACATCGCGGTAATGAAGGACACCTATCTGAAATCCCCAGGGCTTGTCGCCACTACTCGATTGGCACTGATCGACACCGGTTCCAACCCGGCAGGCGAGCTACGGCGGACCGTGGAATTCACACCGGAACCAACTGATCAGCTCATCCATCTTCTTACCGGAAACTATCTGTGCATCGGAGCCCTATTCAGTATCGATGACTATGAAAATGTCGGTGGCTATCACCGGATTCGATACGCCGAGGATTGGGATCTCTGGTTGCGATTCGCTGCCGCCGGCATACCCTTCACCCGCGCTCCAGAGCCCACTTATGTGCACCGGATCCACCCGGCCAGCATTACCAAAACTACCAGTGAATTCGCATTAGTAAAATACGACGTGGAGGTACTCAACCGATTCTTGTCCAAATGCACCGATACGACACACCGCAGGATCGCGAAACTCGCGATCCTGCAACGCGTCGGGCGCGACTACCTAACCGAATTGCCCACCATCCCTCGCATCGAGCTGTGCGTCGATCCGGTCTCCGTCGCACTGATCGATGACCACACTCTCCGAATCTACGATGACCAGGACCTCGGAACGGTAATGATTGGGAACAGTCCGCAATCCACGCAACAACGCGTAGTGATCGTTTCCTCCGACGAGGCACATAGCCAACTCGAATTCCCCATATCCAGCACCGGAAAAATTGACCTCAATCTTCGGGCGATCCTCGTTCAGCACTCGGTCGCAACCACCACCCGCTGATCGCGACCGAGCCGAGCTGCCTCGCCCGCCAAGAAGCGGCTTGCCTTCACCGCGCGACGTCAACACTCGCTTGGCGATGCGCAGTAGCCGGCATTGCTTCGTCGTTCGCAGTCCTCGGCGCGGCAACCAAACTGTGCCATCGCAGCCTGCCACCGGCTTGACGCAAGACAACCGACATCCGGAACCCGGGTGATCGAACAGAACGCGCGCAATCTACGGTTTGACTACGTAGCAATTCGGACGAACCGGTACGCTGGCCCGACGGCACGGCACGTTTTGGATGAGGGAGTCGGTACGGTGCGCGGATTTGGAGACCTGGAGGCGGTGATCATGGACCGTATCTGGGATCGGGACGCAGAGGACACCACGGTGCGCGAGATATTCGACGAGTTGTCCGCGCAGCGCGACATCGCCTACACCACCGTCATGTCCACCATGGACAACCTGCACCGCAAGGGCTGGCTGGCGCGCGAGCGCGCGGGCAAGGCCTACCGGTACTGGCCGACGCTGACCCGCGAGGAACACAGCGCCCGGCTCATGCTCGAGGCGCTGGGCGCGGGCGGCCGCTCCGATCTGGTGCTGAGCCATTTCGTGGACCGGATCAGCGCCGAGGAATCGGCGGGCTTGCGCGCCGCGCTACGCAGGCTCACCACCCGCAAGACCCCGGACGCACCGCCGGGCACCGAGAGCGCCGCGCCATGACCCTGGCGATCGCATTGATGCTCTACGGCAGCGCCGTGGCGACGATCGGCCCGCCGGTGCTGCGCAGGTTGACCCGGCGCGGCAACGCGCCGCGGCTGGGCATCATCGCCTGGGTCGTCGCGATCGTCGGCGCGCTCGGCTCGTGGGCCGCGGCGGCGACCATGCTCACCGTCGAATTCGCCACCTACTGGGGACATCCGCACGACGCGCTGCGTGCCTGCTTCGCGATCATGTGGACCCCGATCCACGAGGACGGCACCGGCGCGACCAAGGCCGCCACCTTCGCAGTCGGCGCGCTGGTCGCCACCTGCACCATCGCCGTGGTGGCCCGAGCGGTCACGGTGGTGCGCGAGATGCGCAAGCGCACCCAGGAGCACGCGAAGGCGCTGCGGCTGGTCGGGCGCCGGGTGCCCGGACTGTCCGCGCTGGTGCTGGATTCGCCGGAGCGCCAAGCCTATTGCGTGCCGGGCCGGCCCGACACCGTCGTCGTCACCAGCGCCGCGCTCGCGGCGTTGGCGCCCGACCAGCTCGCCGCGGTCCTGGCGCACGAACACGCCCACCTTTCCGGCAGGCACGCCCCGCTGACCGCGGTACTGCGTGCGATCGCCACCACGCTGCCGGGTCTGCGCCTGGTCACCGCGGGCGCCGCCGAGATCGCCCGGCTGCTTGAGATGTGCGCCGACGACAAGGCGGCGCGCACCCACGGTTCGGCACCGCTGCTCGGCGGGCTGCTGGTGATACTCGGCGTCTCCGGCCCGGTCCCCTCGGGCGCGCTGGCCGCCGCGGGCACCGCCGTGCTGGCCAGGGCCGAGCGCCTGGTCGATCCGGTGAGCCCGATCCGCAGGGCGACCACCCGCACCGCGCTGCTCGGTGTCATCGCGACAACGGTGACCGGACTGGCGTTCGCCGCGGCCACGGTAGCCTTCTGCAGCGCCGTGTTGGGCTGAAGATTGAAGGAGTTACCTGTGCGCCTCACCTGGGATCAGGTTTTCGCGTGGCGGCTGCGCAGGCAGTACCTCGCAGCACCCGCCACGCAGCTGACCGAAATCGTGGCCCGGTTGGGTGGCGTGCAGGCGCAAGTCACCTCGGCCGCGGAACTGGCGGTAGCGCTGCGTGGTTCGGCCTCGCAAGCGGGTGCGCTGGTCGGTGCGCTGAACGACGGCACCCTGATCAAGACGTGGGCGATGCGCGGTACGTTGCACGCGCTCACCCCGGATCTTGCCGCTGCCTACCTTTCGTTGCTTGCGTCGGCGCGCACCTGGGAGCGACCGGTGTGGGAGCGCAACTTCGGCGCGTCGCCCGCCGAGGTCGCCGCCCTGACCGAGCGGGTGCGTGCGGTGCTCGACGGCGCGGTACTCACGCGCGAGGAACTGGTCGAGGCGGTCATCGCCGATCCCGCGTTCCATCGGCTCGGTGCGCAGCTGCGCTCCGGCTGGGGCGCGTTGCTCAAACCCCTTGCCTGGCAAGGCGCGATCTGTCACGGCCCGGCCCGGGGCAGCAAGATAACCTTCGCCGATCCGGCACAGCTGGTCGGCGGCTGGCCGGGCCTGCCCGAGCCCGATGCCGCCGCGCCGTTGGCGATCACCGCCTACCTCGGCGCTTACGGACCCGCGACGCCCGCGGCGTTCGATGCCTGGCTCAGCCGCGGCAGTGTGCGCAAAACCGTGCTGCGCCGCTGGTTTTCGGAGCTGGGGGAGACCGTCACCGAGGTCGAGGTCGAAGGCCGCTCCGGCTATCTGCTGAGCGAACACCTCGACGAGCTCGCCGCGACGAAGCCGACGAAGTCGGTGCACCTGCTCGGCGGCTTCGATCAGTACGTCCTGGGCCCGGGCACTGCCGACACCGTGCTGCTGCCCGGGGATCATCGGGCGAAGGTCAGCCGCACCGCGGGCTGGATCTCACCGATCGTCGTCGTCGGCGGCCGCATCGCCGGTACGTGGGAACTCGCCGACGACACGGTGACCGTGGCGATGTTCGACGGTGCGCCGTTGCCCGGGAAGGGATTCGATGCGGCACTCGAACATCTGGCCCAGGCTCTCGGCCGCGACGCGCTGACCGTGCACGCCGGCTAGTCCGCAACACGGCCGGCACATTCGCGCCCACCGAGGCGAATTCGGCCTGCCTGGCGATGCGACGGCCGAGATATTCGGCGTATCAACCTGTCCAACTGGCCGAGCAACGCAGGCGGGACTGGCGGTGCCACACCTCGGCACCCCGCAACTATCGCGCCCCGCCCTTCCCGTGCTGCGCCTTCTTGCGTTGCGCCACATAGTGTTCGAGCCCATCGAGAATGCGTTGCAGACCGAAGTCGAAGTGGTCGAAGGTGGCGTCGAAGGCGTCGTCATCGAGGGAACTCATGATGGGATAGCGACCACTGGCCATGGCCACTTCCAACCGGGGAGCCTGCGCGTCCCAGAATTCCTGATTGGTCAGACCTGTCTTGCGCTCGGCTTCTTGCGCGAACAACTGGGTGCGCGCGGCACTCCCGACGTAGCCGTCGATCAAGATGATCACCGAGATCAGCTCCCGGTCCGGCAGCCCCATCGGCCGAATCGCGGTCAGGAACAACTCCATTCCCTCGACCGCACTGGGTCCGAGCACCGGTCGCGTCTGGTTGACCTCGACCAGCCACGGATGCCGCCGGAACAGCGCGAGACCGCGATGCGCCATCGCTTCCAGCGCGCCGCGCCAGCCGCCGTCGGGGGCGGGTTCGGCGGCGGGTTGCTGCACGCGGTCGAGCATCACGTCGAGCAGTTCGGCCTTGCCGGGCAGGTAGCGGTACAGCGACATGGTGCCGGTGCCGAGCTGGGTGGCGACCCGGCGCATGGTGACCGCCGTGAGCCCTTCGCTGTCGGCCACCTCGATGGCGGCCTCCACGATGCGATCGAGCGTGAGACCCGGTTTCGGACCGCGGCTCGGACGCGGGCCGGAGTCCCACAGCAGATCGAGAGTGCGTGCGAGGTCACCGCTTCCGCTGGTCTCCGTGCTCGTCATGGTGGCAACAATAGCCGCTTGGCAAGAAACTGGGTACGTTGTACTCTTAATCGGGTACAACGTACCCAGTTTCGCGGGTGCGGTACGAATCGGAGGGTTTGAGTGAACGAATACGCGGTCTTCGCCGAGGGTCTGGGGAAGAGATACGGGGACAAACGCGCCCTGGACGGTTTCGATCTGACCGTGCGCCGCGGCACGGTGCACGGGCTACTCGGGCCGAACGGCGCGGGCAAGACCACGGCGGTGCGCATCCTGTCCACGCTGATCCGGCTCGATGAGGGCCACGCCACCGTGGCGGGGTTGAATGTGGCGCGGGAGCCGCGTGCGGTCCGCGCCCGCATCGGGCTCACCGGTCAGTACGCGGCGGTGGACGAGGTGCTCACCGGGCGGCAGAACCTGGAGATGTTCGGCAGGCTCTTCCATTTGGGCGGCAAGCGCGCCCGACAACGGGCCGAAGAACTGCTGGCCCAGTTCGGCCTCGTCGACGCGGCCGACAAGGGAGTCGGCGATTACAGCGGCGGCATGCGACGCCGACTGGATCTGGCGGCTTCGATGATCCTGGCACCGGAGGTGCTTTTCCTCGACGAGCCGACGACCGGGCTGGATCCACGCAGCCGAGGCGAGGTGTGGGAGTCGGTGCGCGCGTTGGTCGCCGACGGCACCACGGTCCTGCTCACCACCCAATACCTGGAGGAGGCGGACAAGCTCGCGTCCCGGATCACCGTGATCGATCAGGGTCGCGCGATCGCCGACAACACCCCGGACGGGCTGAAGAACACGATCGGCGGCGACCTCATCGAGGTGATCGCGGCCGACGCCGTCGACCTCCCCGCGGTGGCCAAGCTGGTGGCGCGGGTCTGTGACGGCGAACCCGACATCGACGAGGTACTGCGCCGGGTGCACGCACCCGTCGCCGACCGCGTCGGTGCGCTCACCGAGGTGGCGCGCACCTTGCAGGACGAACGAATCACGGTCGAGGACATCGGCTTGCGCAGGCCCAGCCTCGACGACGTGTTCCTGCACCTGACCGGACATCGCACGAGCACGGAGGCGGCGGCCTGATGATGACAACCATGGATCTCACCCCGGCGAAGTCGCGGTCGCGGGCGTACTGGGCGGTCGCGGACAGCTGGAATGTGGTGCGGCGCGGGCTGACCCACTATCAGCGGATGCCGGTGAACATCGCCTGGCAGCTCGGTTTCCCGATCCTGTCGGTGCTGTTGTACGGGTATGTGTTCGGCAGTGCGATGACGGTGCCGGGCGGCGGTGACTACCGGGACTTCCTGATGCCGGGCATGTTCGTCATGACGATGGCGTTCGGGTTCATCAACACCGCGACGGTGATGGTGCACGACGCCACGAAGGGGGTCATCGATCGGTTCCGTTCGATGCCGATGGCGCCGTCGGCGGTGGTGGCCGGGCGCGGTGTCACCGATTTGATCGTGGCGTGCGCGGAGCTGACGATCCTGATGCTCACCGCGCTGGTCATCGGCTGGCGTCCCGAGGGCGGCATCCTCGGTGGGCTGGCGGCTTTCGCGCTGTTGCTGTGGTTGCGGTTCGCACTGATCTGGGTCGGGGTGTGGCTGGGTCTGATGGTGCCGAATCCGGAGGCGGCGGGCGGGCTGTTCGCAGTCGCCTTCCCGCTGACGATGATCTCGAGCATTTTCGTTGCGCCGCAGCTGATGCCGAGCTGGCTGGGCGTGATCGCCTCGTGGAATCCGATCTCCTCGACGGTCGCGGCCACGCGTGAGCTGTTCGGTTCACCGTCGGGTAGTGGCGATTCCTGGATCGAGCAGCATGCGCTGCTGATGGGCGCGGTGTGGCCGCTGATTCTCACGGCGGTGTTCCTGCCGCTGGCGGTGCGTCGTTTCCAGCGGCTGAGCCGGTGACCTAGAAAGACGTTCGGTGCCCGGCAGTTTCGTCACTGCCGGGCACCGGACGTGCCAGAACTCGGGGTCCATTCAGTCCAGACAGAACTCGTTGCCTTCGATGTCCTGCATCAGCAGGCAGGACTCGTTGTCCTCATCGGCCTCCAGCAGGTGCAGGCGTACCGCGCCGAGCGGAATCAGTCGTGCGCACTCGGCCTCCAGGGCGGCCACGCGCTCCGCCCCTACGAGCCCGGTGCCGACCCGCACATCGAGGTGCACCCGGTTCTTGACCACTTTGCCCTCGGGCACGCGCTGGAAGTACAGGCGCGGGCCCACTCCCGTGGGATCGACGGCTGCCGTCCCTTGGTGCTCGTAGCCCAGCACCTCCGACCAGAAGCGGGCGACGCGCTCGGGTTCGGCGCAGTCGAAAGTGACTTGGATCTGTTTGACCGACGTCATCGGTTCACCATAGTGGCGCACTCCCCGGAGGAGACACTGAATTTCCTCGCCCCAAACGGAGTACACTGCCGCCCCAGGCGCCGGGGGTGCACAGCCGCGGCACCGCGGCGCTGCCGACCGCCGCGGTGCCGCACGCAATTCGCCGGTGTCGCTCTGAGTGCCCGGTCCGTCACTGGTTAGGGTGCGGGGGTGGACGGGCAGCTGATCGACACAGTCGCATGGGTGCGGATCGAGGGCGGGCGGATCCTGTGTGCGCGCCCGCGCGGCAAGGATGTGTTCTACATCCCCGGCGGCAAGCGCGAAGGCACCGAGACCGATCTGGAGACGCTCGTGCGCGAGATCGAGGAAGAACTCACCGTCGCGCTGCTGCCCGAAACAGTCGCGCATGTCGGCACCTACGAGGCGGTGCACGCACCAGCGGAACGTCTGGTGGTGCGGATGAGCTGCTACACCGCCGACTATCGCGGCACCCTCGCCGCCAGTAGCGAGATCGAGGAGATGGCGTGGTTCAGCTACGCCGATCGGGCGCTGGTGCCGCCGGTGGATCAGTTGCTGTTCGACGATCTGGTGGATGCGGGCCGATTGCGCTGAGCCACCGGCACAACCCGCTACGGTCGGCGATATGAGTGTGTTCCCGGCCTGGCTGCGCGGGGCGGCGTACGCCCTGTGGGCGCTTCCCCTAGCGGTCGGCCCGGTCGCCCCGCGACTACGCGTTCCTCGGCGACTGCTCGGCGAACCCATCACTCCGCGTGACCGTTTGGCAGTGCGTGCCACGGTGCACCGGGTGCTCAGTGGCGCACTGGGATTGGTGACCTGGTTCGTGGCGTTCCTGGCCGTGCTCGCCATGGTGCGCGGCGTCCTGTACCCGCTGGTGGCCTCCGACGACTACGAGAACTCCTGGGGCGGGCCCACATTGGCCGGTGCGTGGGCCGTGCACGCGCTGCTGGGTCTTGGCTTGCCGCCGGTGTGTTTGCTGCTGCTGACCATGCTCGGCGCGCTACAGGTGCGACTGGCGCGCGCGGTGCTCGGCCGGGCGGGCTCCCGCTGGCCGATACCGGTGACGGTGGTGCTGTGCACCCTGGGTGTGCTGCTGTTTTTCGTCTGGCTGAGCCAGGTGTGACCCGGTGAAAAGGCTTGCGCCCCGGCAGCTCCGACGGCCGGGGCGGGCGCTCAGGTGGTGACCGCCGACGGCTGCACCCGCTCGATGAGGTGCTCCACCAACGTCATCAGGACCAGCTTGCACGAGCCGCGGTCGCGGGCATCGCACAGCAGTACCGGCGTGCTCGGGTCGAGATCGAGCGCGTCGCGCACCTCGTCGATGGTGTAGACCGGTGCCCCGTCGAAGCAGTTGACGCCGACGATGAACGGCAGCCTGCGCCGTTCGAAGAAGTCCACGGCGGCAAAGGAATTGCCGAGGCGGCGGGTGTCGGCCAGCACGACCGCGCCGAGGGCGCCGCGGGCCAGTTCGTCCCAGAGGAACCAGAAGCGGTCCTGTCCCGGCGTGCCGAACAGATACAGCACCAGGTCTCGGTCGATGGTGAGCCTGCCGAAGTCCAGGGCGACCGTGGTCGTTGTCTTCGATTCCACGCCGGACAGATCGTCGACGCCGGTGCTGACCTCGGTGATCAGCTCTTCGGTGCGCAGCGGCGCGACCTCGCTGATCGCCGAGACCATGGTCGTCTTGCCGACGCCGAAGCCGCCGGCGACGAGGATCTTGACCGAGGCGGCCAGGTGCGGCGTGCCGCTGGGGTCAAAGTTTTCGGATTCCATCCAGTACCGCTCGCAATATGTTGAGGTCTTCGGGCCCGGCTTCCGTCGGTACGGGAGCACGGAATATGAGTTGCCCGTCGCCGATGAGGTCGCCGACGAGGATCTTCGTCACCGCGAGCGGTAAACGCAACTGTGCCGACACTTCGGCCACCGATTGCGAAACACGGCACAGCCGAAGGATATCGGCGTATTCGGGTTCCATTCGGCGCAGCGGGCTCGCCGATTCGTCGGTGACCACCGACGTGAGCATGTCCAGTTCGGGGCCGGCCGCGCTGGTGCGCCCGCGGGTGACCGCGTAGGGGCGCACCAGCGGGCCTGCCGCCTCGTCGAACCAGGGCTCACGCGGGTGCGTCATGGCAGATTCGACTCGCCCTGTCCGACGAGATCACGCCGTGGCGTGGTGGACAGATAGGTGCCGACACGTTGCACGGTGAGGTTCATTTCGTAGGCCACCATGCCCAGGTTCGCGGACTCGATCGCTTGCAGCGCAAGGCATGCGTTGTCACCGGCGGAGGTGACGAACAGCACGGCCCGGTCGAGTTCGATGACGGCCTGGCGGACCCCGCCGCCGTCGAATCGGTTGCCCGCGCTGCGCGCGAGCCCGTAGAGCGCCGAGGACATCGCGCCGAAGTGTTCGGCGTCTTCGCGGGTCATCGCGCTGGAGCGGCCGAGTAACAGTCCGTCGGTGGACAGCACCACCGCGTGGCGCACCCCGGCCAGCCGGTCGACGAGATCGTCGAGCAACCAATTGAGATCACCTGTAGGAGAAGCGGACACTCCTAACCTTCCTGTTCGTCCGAGACCACAGCGGAGCGTCGGCCCTGCCTGGTCCCGTTCTCGATGGCGGACATCAGATCGCGTGCTTGTTCGGCGGACCGGGCGGGCGGCGCCGGGGCGGCGGGCTGCTCGGGCGCGGGTTCGGCCAGTTGCGGGGCCAGATTGGTTTGCCTGCTCCGGCGGGGCAGGGCGGGGCGTCCGTCGCCGTCGGGGCGCGGCACGGGGGGCTGGTGTGGGCGTGGGCCGTAGGGCGGCGGGGATTCGATCGCCAGTGTCGCGACCGCACCCGTTGCGGGCTGGCTGGATTCGACGGGTTCTGGCGTCGGGGCCGTCATGCGCCGTCGCCGGCCGGGGTCGGTGAGCTCGGCCGGGGTCTGTGCGGGCACCGAGTCGGTGACGATCAGGACCGAGGGGATGAGCACGATCGCTTTGATGCCACCGTAATCGGATTCGGAGAGCCGCACCGTGACACCGTGGCGCACGGCGAGCTGGGCGACCACGAACAGCCCGAGGCGCGAGTCCGCCGACAGGGCCGCGACACCGAAATCCGGTGGGGTGCGCAGCATGTCGTTGAGCCGGGTGAGTTCGGACTCGGGCATGCCCATGCCCTGGTCGCTGATCTCGGTGACCACGCCCTTGCCGACCACGTTGCCGCTGACCTCGACGCGCGACTGCGGCGGGGAGAAGGCGGTGGCGTTGTCGACGAGTTCGGCGAGCAGGTGGATGAGGTCGGCGACGACGGTGCCGACGACGTGCACCTCGGGCAGTCGCGAGACCCGAACCCGTGCGTAGTCCAGGGTTTCGCCGACCGAGCTGCGTACCAGGTCCATCAGCGGGACCGGGTTGCGCCACTGCCTGCCTGGCTGGCCGCCGCCGAGGATGGTGAGGTTCTCGGCGTTGCGGCGTTCCCGGGTGGCCAGGTGGTCGAGCCGGAACAGGGTGTCGAGCAGCGCCGGATCCTCTTGGCGCCGTTCGGCTTCGTCGAGGATCTCGAGCTGGCGGTGCACCACGATCTGGCTGCGGTGGGCGATATTGAGGAAGACCGCCTTGACGCCCTCGCGGGTGCGGGCCTCGGCGACCGCGGCGCCGATGGCGGCGGCGTGCGCGTGCTGGAACGCCCGGGCGACCTGGCCGATCTCGTCGTGGCCGAAGTCCAGGACCGGCGTTTCGGCTGCGGGGTCGATGATTTCGCCCTCGTTGAGCCTGCGCATGGTCTCGGGCAGTCGTTCGTCGGCCATGGCGAAGGTCTGCCTGCGCAGCCGCTTGAGCCTGCGGATGATCCGGTTGGCCAGCACCAGCGCGATCAGGAAGGCCGCGATGCTGACCACCAGCACGCCGCCGCCTGCGTAGAGCGAGTTGGCGGCGGAGGTGTTGGCCTTGTCCTCGGCCAGTTCCTGGGCGTGCTTGTTCTGCGAGATCCAGACATCGATCAGGGTGCGGTTCACTTCGGCGGCGGCGTTCTGCCACTCCGTCGTGGTCATCGGCAGCGGCTGCTGTTTGCTGCTGCTGGAGGAACTGCTGCTGCTCGACGAACTGCTCGGCGAGCTGTTCGCGGCGTTGGCCTGCGCGGCCAGAGAGCGTTGCGCGAGTGCGGTTTCCATCAGCGACAGCTGCTGCCAGGCGTTGCTTCCGGTGAGCTTCTGCAGCCGGTCGTGCTGGGCGCTGGCGGCGCCTTGTTCGCTGGCCAGGTACCCGATTTCGGTGTGGTAGAAGCCGACTTGGCGCAGGAACTCTTCGATCGGGATGGCGGCGGGGCCGTCGTTGGTGGCGAGCATGACACCCAGGGCGTTGCTGCGGGCCATCGCCTCGGCGGCGTTGAGGAAGCGCATGCCGTCGGCGATCGCGACGCCGATCTCGGTGTCGGGCGCGGTCTGCTCGGCGATTTCGGTGCCGACGGAGATGACGTCGAGCAGCCGGTTGTAGAACATGTAGGCGTCGGAGGGTTGCAGTTGGCCTGCGTCGGTGGCCATCCGCACCTGGGTCATCTGGCTGAGCAGGGTGTTGAAGCCCGCGACGTCGTCGCCGATCTTGGAGTCGTCGACCGCGCGCAGCCCGGCCGAGATCTCGATCAGCCCGCGCATCGCGCCGTCGAGGCGGATCCGCGCGGCGGCCAGTGCGGGCGGCACGGTGTCGTCACCGGCGAGCTGGGCCAGGGCCAGTCGGCGTTCCTGCTGGACCGCCTCCATCAACTCCCTGGTGTGCGGGATCGCCTTCTGGTTCTGCACCGCCCACTCTCGGGCCGTCGTCCCTTCGGCTACCAGGTACCCCGCTGCGCCCACGCCGACTACAAGCAGAGTCAAGCTCGGAATGAGCGCGATTGCCAGGATCCGCGTACGAACCCCGAGCCTCGCTCTGAACATCGGGACAACCTAAACCACAAAACGGACCGCCTGTCCGTTGTGTCCCGGTGAGTGGGACTGGAATTGACTTTGCCGCGCCGACCGCGAATAAGCGACATTTCGGGCCGAATGGGCGACGATCGGGCACGATGTGAAGGGCAATGACTTCTGACTAGGCCCGGTCCGGCGTAGATTGTGTGTATCTCTCGGTTACACAAGATCGCATCGATATACACCTGTAGGAGGCAACGATGCCCGCGCCCGAAGCCGCAGTCTTCGACCGTCTGAGCGCGCTGGCCGCGATAGAGCGCCCGGAAGACCGCTCGCGCAAGACCATTGCCGAGACCTTCACCGGTCACCCGCTTGGCAGCGTGCCGGTGGGCACCGCCGAGGACGTGGCCGCGGCGTTCGAGAAGGCCAGGACCGCGCAGGCCCGCTGGGCGGCACGCTCGGTCGCCGACCGCGCCGCGGTGCTGGAACGGTATCGGGCGCTGATCGTGGAGCACCGCGAGTTCCTGATGGACGTGGTGCAGGCCGAGACCGGCAAGGCGCGCTGGGCGGCGCAGGAAGAGATCATGGGCCTGATCTTCGCGGCCCGCTATTTCGCCAAGAACGCCGCGAAACTGCTGAGCCCGCACAGCGTGCCGGGTGCGTTCCCGGTGCTCAACCGCACCTCGGTGCGCACCCAGCCCAAGGGCGTCGTCGGTGTGGTCGCGCCATGGAACTATCCGATGCTGCTCTCGATCGGCGACTCGATCCCGGCGTTGATCGCGGGCAACGCGGTGCTGGTCAAACCCGACAGCCAGACCCCGTTCTCCTCGCTGGCCAACGCCGAGCTGCTCTACCGCGCGGGCCTGCCGCGCGATCTGCTCGCGGTGGTGCCCGGCCCGGGCACCGTGGTCGGCACCGCCATCGTCGAGGGCTGCGACTACCTGATGTTCACCGGCTCCTCGGCGACCGGGCGCACCCTGGCCGAGCAGTGCGGGCGCAGGCTGATCGGCTTCTCCGCCGAACTCGGCGGCAAGAACCCGATGATCGTGGCCAAGGGCGCGAACCTGGACAAGGTCGCCAAGGCCGCGGTGCGCGCGTGCTTCTCCAACGCCGGGCAGCTGTGTATCTCGATCGAACGGCTCTATGTCGAGCGCGCGATCGCCGAGGAGTTCACCGAGAAGTTCGTCGCCGCCGTCAATGCCGCGAAACTCGGTGCGGCCTATGACTATTCGGCCGACATCGGCTCGCTGATCTCCGAGGCGCAGCTCGAGACCGTCACCAAGCACGTCGCCGACGCCACCTCCAAGGGCGCGAAGGTGCTCGCCGGCGGTAAGGCCCGCCCGGATCTGGGTCCGCTGTTCTTCGAACCGACCGTGCTCGCCGAGGTGACCGACGAGATGGAGTGCGGGCGCAACGAGACCTTCGGCCCGCTGGTCTCGATCTACCCGGTCGACACCGTCGACGAGGCCGTGCGCCTGGCCAACGACACCGAATACGGCCTCAACGCCAGCGTGTGGGCGGCCAGCAAGTCCGAGGGCGAGCGCATCGCCGCGCAACTGCACGCAGGCACCGTGTGCGTCGACGAAGGCTACGCCCCGGCGTGGGGCAGCACCGCCGCGCCGATGGGCGGCATGGGGATCTCCGGGGTCGGGCGCAGGCACGGCCCCGACGGGCTGCTCAAGTTCACCGAACCGCAGACCGTGGTGGTCACCCGTTTCCTGAATCTGGATGCGCCGCCGCTGGTTTCGCAGGACAAGTGGCAGCGGTTCCTGATGACCGTCGCGCGCAGCCTGCGGTTCCTGCCCGGTCGCTGATGTCGACGTCCGCCGGGTGGTCGTGCGCCCACCCGGCGGACGCCGCCGCCGGTTTTCTCCGAGGAGCGCCGGTCCGCCCGCGCGCGGCGAGTGCGGAGGTTGGCCCGCCCCGCGCGATCGTCCGGTTCGATGGTGCGGGCTCGGAGTATCCCGGTGGTCTCTAGGTCAGCCGATCGGCGCCGGTGCGTGGCGGCGGCAACAGGGCCGCTTCCTGATCGGTGAGCAGCCGGGACCGGATGACGAAGCGCACCCCGTCGGGCGCCTCCAGCGACAGGCCGCTGCCGCGCCCGTCCACCACGTCCACGGTCAGGTGGGTGTGCTTCCACACCTCGTATTGGTCGGCGCTCATCCAGAATTCGGTGTGCCAGGGCAGGTGACCGAGCAGCACGTCGGCGCCGCAGATCCGGAACTCGCGCACCGGAAAACACATCGGTGCGGTGTCGTCGTCGGATTGATGGAACAGCACGGCTCCGTGGTGTTGGATCAACTGCCGCAGCACCGTCCGGGCCCGTTCGGTGATGGCGATCCGATGGGTTCGATATTGCTGCATCAGAAGAACCCCAGTTTCGTCGGCGAGTAGCTGACCAGTAGGTTCTTGGTCTGCTGATAGTGGTCCAACATCATCTTGTGGTTCTCGCGGCCGATGCCGGATTTCTTGTAGCCACCGAACGCGGCGTGCGCCGGGTGAGTGTTGTAGCAGTTGGTCCAGACCCGGCCCGCTTTGATGGCGCGGCCCATCCGGTAGGCGGTGCTGCCGTCTCGGGTCCACACGCCGGCGCTCAGACCGTAGAAGGTGTCGTTGGCGATGCGCACCGCTTCCTCGACGGTGTCGAACCGGGTCACCGCGACCACCGGTCCGAAGATCTCCTCCCGGAAAACCCGCATGGTGTTGTCGCCCTCGAAGACGGTGGGCTGGATGTAGCAGCCGCCGGGCAGTCCGTCGACCTTGCGTGCTTCTCCACCGGTGCGGACGCGGGCGCCCTCCTCCCTGCCGATGTCGATGTAGGACAGGATCTTTTCGCACTGCTCATTGGTGGTCTGGGCGCCGATCATGGTGGTGTCGTCGAGCGGGTCGCCGCCGATGATGGCCTCGGTGCGGGCCACACAGCGGGCCAGGAACTCGTCGTAGATCGAGGAGTGGATCAGCGCGCGCGACGGGCAGGCATACACCTCGCCCTGATTGAACGCGAACATCACGAAACCCTCGATCGCCTTGTCCAGCAACGCGTCGTCGGCGGCCATGATGTCGGGCAGGAAGATATTGGGGCTCTTGCCACCCAGTTCGAGGTTGACCGGGACGATGTTCTCGCTGGCGTACTGCATGATCAGCCGCCCGGTGGTGGTCTCGCCGGTGAAGGCCAGCTGCGCCACCCGCGGGCTGCAAGCCAACGGCTTTCCGGCCTCGAACCCGAAACCGTTGACCACGTTGAGCACTCCCGGCGGCAGCAGGTCCGCGATGAGCTCGATGACGAGCAGGATCGAGGCCGGGGTCTGCTCGGCGGGCTTGAGCACCACGCAGTTACCCGCGGCCAAGGCGGGTGCGATCTTCCACGCGGCCATCAGGATCGGGAAGTTCCACGGGATGATCTGGCCGACCACGCCGAGCGGCTCGTGGAAGTGGTAAGCGACGGTGTCGCTGTCGATCTCGGCCACCCGGCCCTGCTGAGCGCGGATGGCGCCGGCGAAGTAGCGGAAGTGGTCGACGGCCAACGGTAGGTCGGCGGCCAGTGATTCGCGGACCGGTTTGCCGTTGTCCCAGGTTTCGGCGACGGCGAGGGGTTCGAGGCTGCGCTCGATCCGGTCGGCGATCTTGTTGAGAATGGTCGCCCGCTGGGCGGGCGAGGTGGCGCCCCACCGGCCGGCGGCGGCATGCGCGGCCTCGAGGGCCAGGTCGATGTCTGCCGCGCTGGAACGGGCCACCGCACAGAATGTTTCGCCGTCCACCGGGGAGGCGTTGTCGAAGTAGCGGCCCTCGATGGGCGGGGCCCAGTCGCCGTCGATGAAGTTGTCGTAGCGGGTGGCGAAGCTGACGATGCCGGAGTCGGACCCCGGTCTGGCATAGATCATGACACTCGCTCCTCACAGAATCACTCTGAGAGGGCCACTATGACCGGTGAAGGTTGGTACGAGGTTGGTGTGCGCAGGTCAACCTCGCGCACGAGGGGTTCAGCTGTGCATCGCGGTGTGCAACCGGGCAGCGACCACGGCGCGGCGCACGTCGTCCAGGGGCAGCAGCCGCAGCGCGTGCTCGTGCACCTCGATATCGCCGGGTGCGCGTTCGCCGAAGGCCACCGCGTGTTCGGCGCGGTCGCTGGCCAGCACCGCATTGCGCACGCCCACATCGAGATACGCGCGCCACTGCACCACGCCGGGGGTGTCCGAGCCGGGCAGCAGCGGGCCGCGGTAGAGCCACACCGCCGAGGTGGTGTCCCCGGCGGCGACGGCGGCCAGCAAGTCCACCGCATCGCAGGCGACCGGCCCGGTCAACAGGTAGCGGCGGTTGGTGATCTCGCCGCCGGTGGCGCGGCGCAGGTGCGAGACATCGGCTTTGAGGGTGCTCGTGGACACCGCACGGTCGCCGTAGACGGCGGCGTGCAGTTGCTCGGGGGTGAAGCCGTCGGGTTCGAGGGCGAGCAGCGCCAGGATCTCGAGCTGGCGCGGCGGCAGCGGGACCGGGCGGCCGTCGCGGATCAGCCGTGCGGTGCCAAGACATTCGAGGCGCACGCCCGGGGTCGGCGCGGGTTCGGCCACGCGCAGCATGGTTTCCACGGCGGTCACCAGCGCCCGCACCGAGGTCATCACGGCCGGATGTGAGCGGTCCCAGGAGCTGGACAGGTCGAGCACACCGACCTGGCTGCCGTCGGGGGCGTGGATGGGTGCGGAGTAGCAGACCCAGCCGTGCAGGGCGGCGACGAGATGTTCGGCGGAGAACACCGAGCAGGCGCGGTCGTCGTGCAGCGCGAGGGAGAGCCCGTTGGTGCCCATGTGGGATTCGTCCCAGCAGCCGCCGGGGGCGAAGTTCACGTTCTCGGCCTGCCTGCGCAGGGTGCGGTCGCCGCAGGACCACATGATGGTGCCGTCGGCGTCGGTGACCACGGCCAGATAGCCCGCGTCCTCGGTGATGCCGCGCAGGTCACTCGACAGTTCGGTGATCGGGGTGCGCAGTGGCGAGCGCGCCCAGGTGTCGCTGATGTCGTCGAGGCCGGGCGCGACGGTGACCGACGGGTCGACGCTGTGCAGCGAACGCTGCCAGGAGCGGGCGACGTCGGTGCGTAGCAAGGTCGTTCGGGGCGGGGGCGTGGCGATACTCGGAGCCGTAGCCCAGCGCTCCCATTCCTTCTCCAGTTCGGCCCGCTGTTGGGTCAGGGTGCGGAACTGTGCCACCTTGGGAAACCCCATCGTCGTGTGAGCTCACATTCGCTCTCTCATTCTGGCGTACGCACGACCGGAACGGGAGGGATTAACGGCAAACCGAACGGTCCCCATTGGTTGGGGCCGTGTCGCCTCGGCGTGGCGGGTGCGTTCGCCGCGAACAGTATGCGCGGCCGGCGTTCGCGGCGGTGTCGGGGTGCGTCGCTATGCTGCTGGGATGGCTACCGTTTCGCGGCGGGCCCGGGTCGCCGACGTGCACGAACTGGCGTCGGCCATGCCGTATGTGACACGGGTCGACGGGCCGAGTGGCAACGCCGTGTATCAGGTCGGCGGTAAGTCTTTCGTGTTCTTTCGCACGCCACGTCCGGATGCGTTCGATGCCGAGACCGGGGAACGCTACAGCGATGTGATCGTGATCTGGGTGCCCTCGGAGTCGGATAAGCAGGCGCTGGTGCAGGATCCGCGTTCGCCGTTCTTCACTACCGCGCATTTCGACGGTCACCCGTCGGTGCTGGTGCGCGGCAGTCGAATCGGTGAGCTGACCTATCGGGAGTTGTCCGAGGTCGTTCAGGATGCGTGGTTGTCGCGGGCATCGCGCAAACGTGCCAACGACTGGCTGGCCGCACACCCGGCCCCCTGATCGGCAGTCGATGCGGCGTTGCATCGACTGCCGGAACGGGTCACTTGTTGATGAAAATGCCTGCGACGTCGGCGTTCTTGATGGGGGTTTCGGCGTTGCGCTGGCCGCCGCACAGCAGGTCGACCGAGACCATGGTCGCGTCGACGACGGTGCCCGCGGGTTCGCGCTCGTCGTTGGTCTGCTGCTTGACGAATTTGGTGATCGTCATGCGCTTTTCGTCCTGGTTCTGCTTGACGTACTCGTTGCACGGGGTGTCGCCGCCGCGGTTGAGGGCGCGCTGGACGTCGGTGCAGCCGGCGAGCATCAGCGCGACCGCCGCGATCGCGAGGCCGGTCCGTCCGGTCCGTGACAGCGTGGCGTTCATGTGCTCCTCCTGGATGCTTCGTCGCGCGGCCGTCCGCGTGATCGCGTCCAGCCTAGAGCCACGGACCGTCCGCGTGTCTCGGCCTGGGCTCGGCGGGTCGCGCGGTGGGGGCAGGTTCGGCAGGGCGCCGTCTGTTCCTGGTCATCGCGGTGCCGCGACACCAGTCCCGGATCACCTCTCGTTCAGCAGCGGAACGTGAGCAGTGGGACGCCGAGTTCGGCGGGGGTGAGGGAGCCGTGGTGGCCGAGCATGATCGATTGAATGGGTTCGGCGCCGCTGCGGATGATGCCGCCGGTGCCGCGGGCGGCGACCACGAGGTCACCGATGCGGTCGGCGATGTGCGGGGCGACGACGGGGCCGAACCAGCCGCGGTCGATGGCTTCGGCGCGCGACAGTACGGCGAAGTCGGTGCCGAGGATGTCGCGCCAGGCGGCGGCGACGTCGGGGGTAGCGCCGGGCTCGGTATACACATGGCGTACCCGGGGTTCGCCACCCAATTGCTGTACGCCGGTGCGTAGTTCGGTGTGGTTGTCGAAGTCGATGCGTTCGTCGAGTTCGACCATGCCGTGGTCGGCGGTGACGAGCAGCGCGGCCCCGGGCGGCAACCGTTCGGCGATCTCGGCGGCGAGGCGGTCGACGTGGGCGAGTTCGAGCAGCCAGGCCGCCGAGGACGGTCCGCGCACGTGCCCGGTGGTGTCGAGATCGGCGTGGTAGGCGTAGACCAGGGAACGGCTGCCCGCGCGGATCGCGGTGCCGATGCCGTCGATCAGGTCGCCGATGGAGAAGTTGGGGCGGAACTCGCAGCCGCGCAGCGACGCCCGGGTCAGTCCGGAACCGTTCTGGTAGTTCGGTGCGACCTGGGTGACGGTGATCCCGTGGGCCGCGGCGCGTTCGAATACCGTTGCGGTGGGCTGGAATTGCTCGGGCACCAGTTCGCGGAGCAGGTCGACTCGTTGGCCGTCGCCGTGCAGCTGCCAGCGCAGCGCGTTGACGAGGCGGTCCTGGCCGGGCACCCGCAGCAGGTAGCCGACGATGCCGTGTTCGCCGGGTGGCACGCCGACGCCGAGGGAGCTGAGACTGGTGGCGGTGGTGCTCGGGAAGCCGGCGGTCAGCGTGGTCGAGGCCAGGCCCGACAGGAACGGTGCCGCAGCGGGGTTGGCCGCCAGTGCGTGCGCGCCGAGCCCGTCGATGAGCAGCACGCACACCCGGTCTGCGGTAATGCCCAGCCCGAGCCGATCGGTCTCGCCGGGCACGCCGAATCCGGCGAGCAGCGAAGGGAACACATCAGCCAGGGAGCCCGTTCCGTAACGGGGCGCGTCGAACACGAGGTTCAGGATGTCAAGATCGATACCGCGCGGGCAAGGCCGCACCGAGGACCTCATCTCGGGAGCCCCACCACAGTGCGGATCCCGAGACAGGGTGCGGATCTCGGCGCACGGTCACGCTTGGCCGGTCTCGAAGCGGGCTACTTTGCCGTCGCGGACGGTGAAGCGCCAGCTGGTGCGCATGGAGCCCCAGCGGGAGTTGGTGTAGTCGGCGACGAGTTCGGTGCCGCCGTCGCCGATGGACTCGACCTGCATGTGGCCGTTGCTGCCGAAGACTTCCGAGTCGGTCCACTGCCGGACATTGCGTTCCTTGCCGTCGTCGGACATGGTCGCGTCGTCGGTGAGCGCGGCGAAGAGCCGGTCCTGGTCGTTGGCGTTGAGTGCGTCCACGAATTCCTGCACCACGGGATCTAGCTCAGTCATCTGGTTACCCCTCTCGGATCAGGTGGCGGAGCATCAGCGGGAGAGCAGCAAATCTCTGGCGTCCACTGTAGGGCAGATCGGGGACCGCCGCCGGGATGGCCGGGCTTGCGGTGCCCCGCGCCGCCTGCTGGTAGACAGGACGGTGTGACCGCACAGCGTGCATTCCGGTTCGGTGTCAACATGGTGGCGCCGGACTCCCGGGGTTACTGGATCGAAAAGTGCCGCAGGGCCGAGGAACTGGGTTACGACGTGATCGGGGTGGCCGATCATCTGGGGTGTCCCGCGCCGTTCCCGTCGATGATCCTGGCCGCCGAGGCGACCGAACGGGTGCGGTTGAACACCTTCGTGCTCAACGCCCCGTTCTACAATCCGGTACTGCTGGCCCGCGATATCGCCGGTGCCGATCAGTTGACCGACGGGCGGGTGGAGATCGGCCTGGGCGCGGGCTATGTGCAGGCCGAATTCGAGGCCGCGGGTATCCCTTTCGAGAGCGGCGGCAAGCGCGTCGACCACCTGGCCCGCACGGTCACCACGCTGCGCACCCTGTTCTCCGACCCCGAATATCAGCCGCGTCCCGCCCAGCCGTCCGGGCCGCCGCTGCTGCTCGCGGGCTGGGGTAACCGGCTCCTGCGCCTGGCCGCCGAGCATGCCGACATCATCGCGTTCCCGGGCGCGTCGGCGACGGAGAACGGTGGTCCGCTGCACTTGGCCGGGATCGGCGAGATGGGCGAGAAGGTCGAGTACGTGCGGGGCCTGCTCGGTCAGCGCGCCGACAGCGTGGAGTTCAACATCCTGATCCAGCGGGTGGTGCCGCCGGAGGAACGCGCCGCGGTGCTGGAGTTGTTCGGTCCCGCGTTGCCCGATGATGTGGCTGACCATCCCGAAGAGTTGCCGACGTTGTTGATCGGTACGCCCGAGGAGATCGCCGAGCGGGTTCGCGCGCACCGGGATCGCTATGGCTTCAGCTACATCACCGTGCTCGAGCACAGCATGGAGCAGTTCGCGCCGGTGATCGAGCTGTTGCGCTGAACCGGACGTAGCGGGCGGTGACGCTGCCCGGCGCGGTTGCGGGCAGCGGCCCCGGTGTGCCTACGGAGCGGGGTGGGATCGCCGGGCTTCTTCGATCTCGTCGAGGTGCTCGTAGGTCCAGACGCAGATGTTGTTGACGATGTCGCGTAGCTTCACCCCGGCGGGGGTCAGGCGGTATTCGACGCGGGGCGGGATGGTCGGATAAGCCGTGCGTTCGACGATGCCGTTTCGTTGCAGGCTGCGCAACGACTGGGTGAGCATCTTCTGGCTGATTCCATCGATCTCGTTGAGCAGGACACCGAATCGCACGGTGCGCGCGCCGATCACGTTGATGACGAGCAACATCCATTTGCTGGCGATGTCCACGAATACTTCGCGGGCGAGCGTGCCTGCCTGTGTGACGTCCATCTCTGATGGTGTCGACGCACCATCGAAGACCATATTCGTTTCCATCAGGTTCCTTACCCACTGGTAGGTGCGTTCTTGCTGGTCATAGCTTAGTTACTTATGGTGACAAAGTCACTAAAAGTGCATATATCCAGGAGGTGGATGCTATGACCGAGCGTCTTGCGGGAAAGGTGGCGCTGATCAGTGGCGGCGCACAGGGCTTGGGCGCCGCGCACGCCCGCGCGATCGTCGCGGCCGGCGGCAAAGTGGTGATCGGCGACCTGAAGGACAACGAGGGCCAGGCGTTGGCCAGGGAACTCGGTGCCGATCACGCACGTTTCGTGCACCTCGATGTCACTGCGCGAGCAGAGTGGGACGCGGCGGTCTCGGCGACGATCGCGGCCTTCGGCGCACTGAATGTGCTCGTCAACAACGCCGGCATCCTGCTGCATGCGTCGATCGAGGAGCTCACCGAGCCCGAGTTCACTCGCGTGCTGGCGGTCAATCTCACCGGAACGCTGCTCGGGATCCAGGCCTCGCTCGAGGAGCTGACGCGTGCCGCGCCGTCGTCGATCATCAACACTTCCTCCACGGCCGGGCTTGTCGGCAGTCCGGGAATCGCCGCGTACGCGGCGTCGAAGTTCGGTGTCCGCGGGTTGACCAAGAGCGTGGCCGCCGAGATGGCCGCGCGCGGGATCCGCGCCAACACCATCCATCCCGGACTCGTGCGAACACCGATGATCGCCGATGTGCCCCAACAGGTGTTGGCCCCGCAGATCGGGCCGATCGGCCGGGTCGCCGAGCCGGCGGAGATCGCGGCACTGGTGGTCTATCTCGCCTCCGACGAGTCCGCCTACTCCACCGGTGCGGAATTCATCGCCGATGGCGGAGTCACCACGATCCGGTGAGCGCGCCGAATCCCCCCTGTGCCGTACAAGGAACCGAGCCCTGTCAGGAGCATCCTGATGAAAGCCATTGTCTTCGACACCTACGGTCCGCCGGAGGTTCTGCACACGGTCGAGGTGCCCGTCCCCGGCGTCGGGCCGAACCAGATCCGCGTCCGCGTCGCCGCGGCCACGGTCAATCCGCACGACCTCATGGTGCGTGCGGGCGACTACGACGCCTATTTCAGCCCCGACACCCCTGTTCCGCGCCGTCCCGGCATGGATGCCGCCGGTGTCGTCGACGCCGTCGGATCTCGCGCCGATACCCGTGTGCAGGTCGGGGACAGTGTCGTCGCGATCGTCGATCCGTTCAGCGCCTCCGGTGGCGCCTATGCCGAGTACGTGACTGTCGACGCCGACCAGGTGGTGGCCGCCCCCATCGGTGCCAGTGCGGTCGAAGCCGCCACCTTGCCGCTCAACGGCCTGACCGCCACCGGTGCGCTCGACTCGCTGAATTTGGCTGCGGGCGCAACGCTCTGGGTCACCGGCGCGGCCGGCGGAGTCGGCGGCTTCGCCGTGCAGCTCGCGCGAACGCGGGGACTTCATGTCATCGCCGATGCCGCCGCGGCGGAGATCGGCACCCTGCGCAGGCTGGGCGTGCACACCATTGTCGACCGCGACACCACCGATCCCGCCCGCCCGGTCCTGGCTGCGCGCCCGCGCGGGGTCGACGCCATCCTCGATGCCGCGTTGCTTCAGCAGCAGGCGCTGCCCGCGCTCGTCGGCACCGGCACGATCGCCGTACTGCGCAATCCCGGGCAGCGCGATACCGCCGAACTCGACCTCGCCGACACGCGCATCAGGGTCACCCACCCGGTGATCACCGACCACATCCACCACACCGGCCAGCTCCAACACCTGTCGGACCTGGCCGGCGACCACCTCCTTGCGCTGCGCGTGTCCGGCACCTATCCCGCCGATCAGGCCGCCGACGCCCATCGGCGCCTCGGGCAAGGCGGGTTGCTCGGGCGACTCGTGCTGACCTTCTGATACCGAAGCGTCGATCGCAAAACCTCGTGCACAACGCGGCGCGCGAACGAGTGCCTCTCGCAGCACTGGCCGCAGCGGTATCGGCCGCCGGCACCGAGGGTCCGGCCGACGTCGGCCCCGCGCCGGTGAGCAGCCCGGCGGGGCATGTCCGGATCCGGCACGTCCACCTGGGATGTTCGTCGACGCGGGCGGGACTGTCTTCGACGCCGATGGTCCACTCGCAGGGCCCGGCCGTCGCCGGTCCGCGGGCTATGGGCAGACTGCGGCTTGGATGGAATTGGCCAGCGGCAGTAGGGGACTGGCGGCTCCGCCGGTGGCCTCGATCAGCAGGACCAGGGGATAGCTGACGATCGAGCATTGGGGCGAGGGCGGCGCCGGGGTGGCCCCGGCCGCTCCGGCACCGGTGATCACGGCTCCGGCGATCAGAGCGCTGGCGATGGTGGTTCTGGTGAACAGTGTGCGCATGGCGATTCCCACTCTCTTCGGGTGAACTTTCATTGCAACCCGCCTGTGCTGCGGGGCCTGTTATCGCAGGGCGGTGATCTCGCGGGCGGCGGCGTCGATGAACTCGGTGACCGGGCCGGGCTGGGAGGCCAGGGAGGCGTGGCCGGCGTCGAGTTCGAGGATCTGGCGAGCATTCATTCGCGCCGCCATGCGACGTTCGTTGTCGGGGTGGATCATCCGATCGGCGGTGGAGACCTGATACCAGGACGGCTTGTGCTTCCACGCCGGCGCGGACACCGTGTCGGCGAAAGTCGAACCCAGCGGTGCTTTCTGGGTGACGGCCATGACCAGTGCTTCGTCCTCGGGCAGGTCTTGGGCGAAGCTCTCGCCGAACTTGTCCTGCGCGATCCACAGGTAGCCATCGGAATCGGCGGCGATATTGTCGAACGCCGCGGGAGGTCGCTCCTGGCTGATCTGGCCGGGGCTTTCCCCCGCGTCGGGAGCGAACGCGGCGAGGTAGACCAACCCGGCCACGTTCGGCAGGTCGCCGGCCTCGGTGATCACCGCCCCGCCGTAGGAATGCCCGACCAGCAGTACCGGGCCCGGGATCTGCGCGACCATTTTCCGCGTCCGCTCGGCGTCCTCGGCGAGCGAGGTGAGCGGATTCTCCACCGCGTGCAGCGAGGCGTACCCGCGGCGGTGCAGTTCGACGATGACCTTGGCCCAGTGGGCCGCACCGCCCCAGAATCCGTGAACCAGAACGATGGCGGGTTGCTCAGCCATATCTGCGACTCCTTCGTGTCGTGGCCTGGTGCGGCCGAATGCGCGGTCGGCGCCGCGACTTCAGCTCTGCCCCGACAACGCTGTCGGCAGCGACACCGGTGGCGAACCGACATTGTGTCGGCCCGGCATGTGGGTGCCATCGCAGCCCGACGGCACCCGTCCGACCGTGGTCTATCCAGCGGTGATCACGCAAGAACGCACCGATCAGTGCTCAAGGCACCAGTGGGAAACCATCGAGAGCATGGCGTCCGTCCGACGTTCGCGAAGTGGCATAGGTCATAGCTCACGGACCAGGAATGCGGGAGTGCCCGACACAATTCCGCGATGGCCGCCGAGCCGGCCGGGCGCGGGCTGGATGTTTGCTGGAAGGCGGTCCGCGCCCCGGTCGCGGTGGTCAGTCAGGGCAGCGGGTCGATGATGACGCGGGAATCGAGCTGGCGCAGCTTTTTCGGGCGTGCGGTGAGACAGGGCCAGTCGCGGGCGATGGCCTCGTGGGTGGCGTGACCGGCAGGCAGCAGGGCTTCGGCGTTGGAGCTGCCCGCGAGCGCGGCACCGAGGTGGTCGGCGGCGGCGCGATCGAAGGCCGGGACGATGGTGTGTGGCAGTTCGAGCAGCGCCGCGAGGATGTCGAG
Organism: Nocardia sp. CS682; assembly: GCF_004634405.1. Classification (NCBI taxonomy): domain Bacteria; kingdom Bacillati; phylum Actinomycetota; class Actinomycetes; order Mycobacteriales; family Nocardiaceae; genus Nocardia; species Nocardia sp. CS682. Next base: position 251,955 of record NZ_CP029710.1, read on the forward strand.
CCGGTCGGCGGGAATGTGGGCGCGGGCCACCCCGAGGACGGTGGCGGGCACGACGATGGTGTTGCCCGCGTTCACGGTCGCCCACACGACGGCCTGGGCGTAGTTGGCTTGGTTGGCGAACCCGATGACGGCGGCGGTGTCGAAGACGACACCGCCCAGGGCCGCGGAGATCACGCGGCGCCGGCGTGCGGACTGCCAGCCTCCTCCTCGGATAACGGCGGTAGACCCTGCACGGCGCGGGCGCGGTTGATCAGATCCAGGGGCGGGCGGCCACCGAGGACTTGTTCGAGCTTGGCCAGCGACTGCGCCCGGCTGATCCGGCCCTGGACCGCCTCGGACACGAACGCCGACACCGACTCGATGCGGCCACCCGCGCGCCAGCCCTCGAGCGTCGCAACGAGTTCTTCGGGCAGCGTGACGGTGACCTTCCGCGTTTTCGGCTCCCGAGACGATGGCATACCACGACTGTATCGCGGCGGAGTATCGCTAGCGAGGGGTCACCTGGGCGGGTTTGTGCCAGAGCAGGGTGTAGCGCAGCAGCGGGCGGCGGCGGATGCGGGCGCCGGGCAGGATTTCGGTGGCGGCGGCGCGGATCTCGCGATAGGTCTCGTCCGGGTCGCGCATCGCGGCGTCGGGGTCGGCCAGTTTCGGCCGGTGCAGGGTGTCGATGGCCACGATGGCCGGCAGCAGCGCCAGATACGGGAAGTCGGTGCGCAGGGCGAACTTCCAGAGGCCGACGACGGCGAGGGTGCCGCCGGGGGCGACGAGTCGTTGCAGGGCGGTGAGGCCGTCCTGCAACGGGACGTGATGCAGGCTCGCGACGGCGGTGACGAAGTCGAAAGTCTCTGGGAGGTCGAGGAAGTCGGCCTTGGCGACGGTGAGGTTCGGCGCGGCCGGCACCGTGGCGAGGATGGCGGGGTCGACATCGACGCCGTGCACGGCCAGGCCGCGGCGAGCGATCTTGGTGGCGAGAAGGCCGTCGCCGCAACCGATGTCGAGCGCGGTGCGGGCATCGGCGGGGATCTGCGTCAGCAGCCAGCGGTGGTAGTGGGTGTTGTGGTTCCAGTAGGGATCGTCACGCACGCCACGAGGGTAGGGGGCGCAGTAAAAATCTAGTGTGATCTGCGTCACAATCACCCGCGCAAAATGTCGGTACCTGGTGGCAAGGTGTCGGTATGCCTTTTGCCGAATCCGCTGTTTCCACCGATGTCATCCGGGTCGTGGGAGCCAGCGAGCACAATCTGCGCGACGTGTCGCTGGAAATCCCCAAGAACAAGATCACCGTGTTCACCGGAGTGTCCGGGTCCGGCAAGTCCTCGATCGTGTTCGACACGATCGCGGTGGAGTCGCAGCGCCAGCTCTATGCCACGTTCCCCGCGTTCATCCTGAACTTCTTGCCCCGCTACGAACGCCCGCACGCCGAGGCGATGGAGAACCTGACCGCGCCGGTGATCATTGATCAGCAGCCCGTCGGTGGCGGCCCGCGCTCGACGGTGGGCACGATGACCGACATCTTCTCGATGGTGCGGGCGATGTTCGCCCGATTCGGTTCGCCCTCAGCGGGTTTCGTCTACAACTACTCGTTCAACGTGCCCCAGGGTATGTGCCCGGACTGCGACGGCCTCGGCATCACGGTGCGCGCGGATCCGGATCGGCTGCTGGATCGGACCAAGTCGCTCAACGAGGGTGCGATCCTGCTGCCCGGCTACGGGGTCGGCGGCGGGGAATGGCAGCTCTACGGCAATTCTGGGCGCTTCGATCCGGACAAGAAACTCGCCGATTACACCGCCGAGGAGTTCGAGGATCTGTTGCACGGCTCCGGCGGCAAGGTGGAGCTGACCTTCGCCAAGGGCACCTGGAAGGCCAATTACGAGGGCATCGCCACCAAGTTCACCCGCACCAGGCTGCAACGCGACACCTCGACGTTGAGCGAGAAGACCCGTGAGCAGATGCGGCAGTTCCTCACCGAGGGGATCTGCCCGACCTGTCACGGCGCCCGGCTCAATGCGGCGGCGCTGGCCACGAAGATCAACGGCCGCAATATCGCCGACTGGGCCGGCTTGCAGATCACCGACCTGATGGTGGTGCTCGACGAGATCACCGATCCGGGCGCGGTCGGGCTGGCCGCCGCGATCCGGACCTCGCTGCAGCGGGTCGCCGACATCGGGCTGGGCTATCTGAGCCTGGATCGCCCGACCTCGACGTTGTCCGGTGGTGAGGGGCAGCGGCTGAAGATGATCAAGCATCTGTCGAGCACGTTGATCGGGATGACCTACATCTTCGACGAACCGAGCGTCGGGCTGCATCCGCGCGACGTCGGGCGGTTGAACGATCTGCTGAAGGCGTTGCGGGACAAGGGCAACACGGTCCTGGTGGTCGAGCACGACCCCGACGTCATCCAGATCGCCGACCACGTCGTCGATGTCGGGCCGCGCGCGGGCCTGCACGGCGGGCAGGTGGTGTTCGAGGGCAGCTTCGCCGAACTGCGGGCCGCCGACACCCCGACCGGCGCCGGGCTGCGCAGGCCGTTCCGCGTGAAGGACACCTTCCGGGCGGCCACCGGTGAGTTGCTGATCGAGCACGCCGATCTGCACAACCTCAAGGATGTGACCGTCGGGATCCCGACCGGCATCCTGACCTCGATCACCGGGGTGGCCGGCTCCGGCAAGAGCAGCCTGATCCGGGATGTGTTCGTGGTCGAACACCCCGAGGCGATCTTCGTCGACCAGTCGGCCATCGCCGCCTCCTCCCGGTCGACGCCCGCGACCTACCTGGGCTTGATGGATCCGATCCGCAAGCTGTTCGCCAAGGCGACCGGGGAGTCGCCGGGGCTGTTCAGCTTCAATTCCGCGGGAGCGTGCAAGCAGTGTGAGGGTCGCGGGGCGATCATCACCGAGATCGCCTACATGGATCCGGTCACCACCCACTGCGACGCCTGCGACGGCCGCCGCTTCTCCGACGACGTGCTCGCACTGACCTTGCGCGGCAAGTCGATCGCCGACGTGCTGGAGCTGACCGCGGAAGAGGCGCTGGTGTTCTTCTCGGAGAAGGCACTGAATGCCAAGTTGCGCACCATGAACGAGGTCGGGCTGGACTACCTGAGTCTCGGCCAGGCCATGAGCACCTTGTCCGGTGGTGAACGTCAGCGGATCAAACTCGCCACCCAGCTGCAGAACACCGGCTCGGTCTACGTGCTCGACGAACCCACCACGGGCCTGCACATGTCCGACGTGGACACCTTGCTCGCACTGCTCGATGGTCTGGTGGACCGCGGCAACACGGTGGTGGTGATCGAACACAACCTCGATGTGGTGGCGCACTCGGACTGGGTGATCGACCTGGGTCCCGACGGCGGCAAGGCGGGTGGTGAAGTGGTGTTCACCGGCACCCCCGCCGAACTCTTGAACCATCCGACCTCGCTGACGGGGCAGTACCTCCGGAAGTACAAGGAGGCGTAGCGCGCCGGTGAGGTCCATGATCAACGGGACATGGTGGCGGCAACGTGCGAGAAGAGCCCGCCGCTGTGTCCCGTTGATCATGAAACCGCGCTACTGGCGGGACACCATGGCGGTTACAGGTCCAGTTGTGCCAGGCGGGTGGTGATGCGGGGGTCGGTGGTGACGATGGGTGCTTCCTTGTCGACCCAGGGATCGCCGCCGAAGTAGAGCTGGAACAGTTTCTCCGCGGTGCGGGTGGCGAGCGCTTGGGTGGACAGGGTGGGGTTGGGGCCGCCGAGGGCGTTGGGGAGGGCGGAGTTGTCGGCGATGAACAGGCGTTTGACCCAGCGGGCCTCGGCGTTGGCGTCGAGGACCGAGTTCGCGGCGGAGGTGCCCATGCGCATCGAGGAGTGCACGTGCAGAAGCAGGGGCGCCCAGTCCATGCGGTAGACCTGTTTGGCGCCGGCGGCGCGCATGATCTCGGCGGCTCGCCAGGCCATGAACTCTCGGTTGGCGAGGGTTTGGGGTTTGCGTTGCCGGCGTGCGACGTCGATCTTGGCGGGGGCGCCGTTCTCGTCGGCGGGGAACAGCGAGGGGGTGATCCGGTTGCCGGGTTCGACGTGGTCGTCGGTGATGACCAGGAAGTTCAGCAGGTGGTCGATGCCGCCGGCGAGCAGGTCGAGCAGTTCGTTGCCGACCAGGCGGCCCGCGCGCCCGTCCCAGGGGCCGGCCGGGCCGCGGCCGTTGTCGTAGACCCCGCGAACTCCGCTGTCGGACAGGCACATCGAGAAGGCCTGGATGGCGGGGGTCAGGCCGACGTTCTCGATGCCGCCGTGGCCGGGGAACTCGATGCGGGCGGCGGAGTTGGCGCCTTTGGAGTTGCCGGTGTATTCGTCGAAGGCGCCGACGACCCAGTCGAGGAAGTGGTCGGTGTGGCCGCGGCCCACCCAGTCGTTGGGGTTGGGCAGGCCGCTGTTGAACCACAACCGTGGGCTCTCGGTCGCGCCGCCGGCCAGCACCACCGTCGTGGCGTCTTCGGTGAACTGTTCGCCGGTGGTGTTGTTGCGCCAGGTGACCCCGGTCGCCACCACGTCGTTGCCGCGTTGCCGGGAGTTGATCGAGGTGGCGAAGGAATCCGCGATCAGCTCGACCGGTTTGCCGCCGGGGCGTACCGCGTCCGCGGCGAGACCGAGCGGTATGTAGCTGTTGTCGGTGGAGCGTTTGGCGACCAGGTTGCGGGGCGCGTGGATCGGTTCGTAGCAGCCTTGGAAGCAGTGGCCGCAGAATGTGCAGCCGGTCGCGGCGGGGTAGGTGAGCAGCTCGGCGCGGTCGGTGCGGCCGGCGTTGCCGCCTGGCTGGAGGATCGCGTTCTGTTGTGGCCGGAAGGCGATGCCGGTGGTGTTGCGTGAGGTCTGTACGGAGAGTCCGGCGTTTTCGCAGCCGCGGAAGGTGAGTGCTTCCTTGGTGCCCATGGCCGCGGTCTGCACCGGCAGGGTCGCCTCGACCCACTCCAGGTAGGGCACGAATTCGGCGTAGCTGAAGGGAAATTCGTGCTCACGATCGTAAGCTGCGGCGTCCGGACCTGAATAGCCTCGGAAGACACCGGGATACGGGCGGGGGCAGTTGCCGAAATAATGGACGGTGGTGCCGCCGACTCCGGACAGCTGCCAGGCGTAGAGGTTCGACGCCCACTCCCGAAACCACCCGGGTTTCCGGCGATCCTGCGGACCGAAGCGCAGAAAACCATCGTTGGGATTGTTGGCGTCGTTCTCCGCGTGCGACCACTGCGACCGGGGTGCGGCGTGGCGTGGACCGCCTTCCAGCAGCAGCACATCCAGTCCACGCCCGGCCAGCTCGGCGGCGATCACCGGGCCGCCGCCGCCCGCGCCGATCACGATGACATCACGCATCCGCCGGTACCTCCCTGCGCCCTTGGTAATAGCCGATCAGTTCGGGATGGCCCTCGACCAGCCCGTCCGGGCGGTACCCGGTGATCTCCCACGCCGGTGGCCGCGCGGTCACGGTGCGCGTGACCGGGTCGAACATCTCCATTTCGGAGTAGACGCTGAAGGCCGCGGCTTCGAGGATGAGCCCGCCGGCGAAGCGCAGGAATCCGGTGCCCGTGCCGCGCATCGGTCCGGGCAGTGCGCGGTCGACGATCGAGACCAGGGCCGGGATCGGGCGTTCGAGCAGTTCGAGGACGCGGCATTTGTCGTGCAGGCTCAGCCGGGCGAACGGGGATCCCAGCGGACCGGCCAGGGTGGTGGGTGCGACGAGCAGTGCACCGAAGTTCAGCGCCAGCGTCAGCAGAACCGACAGCGGCAGCACGCGATCGGAGTAGCGGTAGCCCAGCGCCTGATCGATCCGCCAACCTTGCTCGGGAGTGACGCCGAGCAGTTGGGGTGCCGGTATGCCGAGCTCATCGAAGGATTGGGCGAAACCCAGGGCCAGCGGTCTGGTCAGCTGATCGCCCGCGGCCAAATAGTTGTCGAACAGGTCGCGCATGAACTCACCGCCCCCGACCTCGATCGGACCCGGCCCTGGCCGCGGCGTGCCCTGCACGCGGGACCATTCGTCGGGCCCCGGGAACACCATCACGCAAACTCCGCGCAGGGTATCGAGTACCACGGCGTCGACGGCGGCGAACGGGCTCGCCCGCGCCACCGGGGGTGTGAGGGCGCCTGACGCCAGTGCTCCTGCGCCCGCGCAGGCCATGAACCAGGCCATCCGCGTCAGGAAGTCCCGGCGATCGACACCCGTGAGAGCACGATCCTCGTTCGACATCGTGACCCCCTGTGATCGGAGTCCGGAATGGCCTTGTTTCACGGTATCGGCGTCGCGGTGCCCTGCTGGGCGGACTGCTCGATAATCGTCGCATTGCACAACGCACGTCGGCTTCCAATTGTGAACGGCCCCAAGGGTTCTAGTATGCGCACTGCGTATTCAGGTGGCGGGCCGCGCCTGAAAGCGGCAGCGAAATCTTGCGCGACACGGCAATTCACGCATGCCGCGTTGATGCAACAGCAGCCCGGTCCAAGGGGGTGGCATAGGTCTACGCCATCGCCGGTGATGGGTGCGGCCCAGGCATCGGCGCGGCCACCGCGCTGCGGGCCGGGCGCTGTGCGAGGCGTCCCGTTGTGCGCACAGACTGCGGCGCGGCTTCCGGGGGCCGGCACGGCGACGCACTGCCGCGTGAGCGGCGCGTTCGGTCGCCGATCGCACACAGTGGCGATGCGCGGGGAGGGCAACGCCGCGGCCGGGCGCGGGTGTGCGATTTCCTTACGCGCGCTAAGCGGTGAACGGTGGGCGAGTGGGTACCTCGGCAGGAGTCCAGGGGTTGACCGCTGGATAACTAGGAGTACGCTCAGAAATGAGTCCACTCATTATTGGAGGTGTTGCGGTGATGACCACGCCGGAAGCGGCAGCCACCGGCCGCCGGGTGCGCAATATGCGCGACAAGCAGTCGCGCATTTTCGAGGCCGCGGCCGCACTGTTCGCCGAGCGTGGTTTCGACAGTGTCACCACTCAGCAGATCTCCGATCGCGCGGACGTGGCGGCGGGCACGTTGTTCCGGTACGCCTCGTCCAAGGGCGAGCTGCTGCTGATGGTCTACAACGAGGAGTTCCGCACAGCACTCGAGCTGGGCGAACAGGAGTCGCGCTCGGAAGCCGATCCGGTGCGCGCGGTGCTGGCCATGGTGCGCCCCATTCTGGAAGCCGCGGACCGCCGCGTGGAGAACACGGTGGCGTATCAGCGCGAGTTGCTGTTCGGCGCACCCACCGAGCAGTACCGCGCCGAGGGCCTCGCCTTGGTCGCCCGGCTGGAGGCGATGATCGCCGAACGGCTCACCGCGGGTGTGACAGCTCGCGAGGCCGAGGCGAAGGATCTGTTCGCCCGTGCATTGCTGGCGGGACGCAGCGTATTCGCTGTGCTGCACCTCATCCTGGCCCGGCCGTCGACCGGCGCGCATCCCGGCCGCGACGCGACCGGTGACCTGCATGGCCAGATAGCCCAGATCGTGGCGGGTTACTTCGCCTCGGTCGAGTGAGTGGACGTCGAGGGGCGAACCTCGCCCCCGGCAGGAAGGAGAACACCATGAGCATCCGTAAGGTGACCGTTCTCGGCACCGGGGTCCTCGGTTCACAGATCGCATTCCAGACCGCGTTCAGTGGATTCGAGGTCACGGCCTATGACATCAACGACGACGCGCTGAAGGCGGCGAATGAGCGTTTCGCCAAGCTGGTGTCGATCTACCGCGACGAGGTCGACGGCGCCGGTGACGGCAAAGCCGAAAAGGCCGCGGACTCCATTGTGCTGACCGCTGATCTGGCCGAGGCCGTCAAGGACGCCGACCTGGTCATCGAGGCGGTGCCCGAAGTGGTGAAGATCAAGCAGGAGACCTACCAGAAGCTCAGCGAACTGGCCCCGCACCGCACCATTTTCGCCACCAACTCCTCCACCCTGCTGCCCAGCGATCTCAAGGAGTCCACCGGGCGTCCCGATCGGTTCCTCGCACTGCATTTCGCCAACGACGTGTGGCGCTACAACACCGCCGAGGTGATGGGCACCAAGGACACCGATCCGGAGGTGTTCCGTGCGGTGGCCGAGTTCGCCGAGGCGATCGGCATGGTGCCGATCGAGTTGCACAAGGAGAAGGCCGGTTACGTGGTCAACTCGCTGCTGGTGCCGCTGTTGAACTCCGCGATGGCGCTGAGTGCGGGCGGCTATGCCGATCCCGAAGCGGTCGACAAGACCTGGCGTATCGCCACCGGCGCCCCGTTCGGCCCGTTCCAGATGATCGACGTCATCGGCCTCAACACCCCCTACAACATCCTGGTCAACAGCGACGACGACGGGAAGAAGCTCGCGGCGTGGCTCAAGGACAACTACATCGACAAGGGCAAGCTCGGCAAGTCCAGCGGTGAGGGCTTCTACAAGTACTCCTGAACGCTTGCGCGGCAGGTAATTCCGAACCATTTTCAGGAGAGGGGTCACATGTACTACAGCAGCGGCAATTACGAGGCCTTTGCCCGACCACGCAAGCCCGAGGGTGTGCAGGACAAGACGGCGTGGTTCGTCGGGGCGGGGCTGGCCTCGCTGTCGGGTGCGGCATTCCTCATCCGGGACGGTCAGATGTCGGGTGACAAGATCACCGTGTTCGAGCGGTTGAAGCTGCCCGGTGGCGCGCTCGACGGCATCAAGGAGCCGAAGAAGGGTTTCGTGATCCGCGGTGGCCGCGAGATGGAGAACCATTTCGAATGCCTGTGGGATCTGTTCCGGTCGGTGCCCTCGATGGAGATCGACGGGGCCAGCGTGCTGGACGAGTTCTATTGGCTGAACAAGGACGACCCCAACTCCTCGTTGCAGCGGGCCACCGAGAAGCGCGGCCAGGACGCGCACACCGACGGCCTGTTCACGCTGAGCAACAAGGCGCAGAAGGACATGATCAAGGTGTTCCTCGCCGCGCCGGAGGAGATGGAGAACAAGCGCATCGACGAGGTCTTCGGCGAGGACTTCCTGCAGAGCAACTTCTGGCTGTACTGGCGCACGATGTTCGCCTTCGAGGAGTGGCACAGCGCGCTGGAGATGAAGTTGTATCTGCATCGCTTCATCCACCACATCGGCGGTCTGCCCGATTTCTCGGCGTTGAAGTTCACCAAATACAACCAGTACGAGTCGCTGGTGTTGCCGCTGTATCGGTGGCTGCTCGATCAGGGCGTGACGTTCCGGTTCGATACCGAGATCACCGATATCGACTTCCATCTGACCCGGGAACGCAAGCAGGCCACCAAGATCCACTGGGTCTCGGAGGGCACCGAGGGCAGTGTCGAGTTGGGCGAGAACGATCTGTTGTTCACCACGATCGGCTCGCTCACCGAGAACTCGAATGACGGCGACCATCACACCCCGGCGAAACTGCTCGACGGTCCGGCACCGGCGTGGGATCTGTGGCGGCGGATCGCGGCCAAAGATCCCTCGTTCGGGCATCCCGATGTATTCGGTGGGCATATTCCGGAGACCAAATGGGAGTCGGCGACGGTCACCACGCTCGACGAGCGCATCCCCAGGTATATCCAGAAGATCTGTAAGCGTGATCCGTTCAGCGGGAAGGTCGTCACCGGCGGCATCGTCACGGTGAAGGACTCGAGCTGGTTGATGAGCTGGACGGTGAACCGGCAGCCGCATTTCAAGCAGCAGCCCAAGGATCAGATCGTCGTCTGGGTCTACTCGCTGTTCGTGGATGTGCCCGGCGATTACGTCAAGAAGCCGATGAGCGAATGCACCGGCGAGGAGATCACCCAGGAATGGCTCTACCACATGGGTGTGCCGGAAGCCGAAATCGGTGAGCTGGCCGCGAATTCGGCCAAATGCGTGCCGGTGATGATGCCGTACGTGACGGCGTTCTTCATGCCGCGCCAAGCCGGTGACCGCCCGGACGTGGTCCCGGAGGGCTCGGTGAACTTCGCGTTCATCGGCCAGTTCGCCGAGACGACCCGCGATTGCATCTTCACCACCGAATACTCGGTGCGCACCGCGATGGAGGCGTCGTATCAGCTGCTCGGTATCGAGCGCGGCGTGCCGGAGGTCTACAACTCGACCTACGACGTGCGCAAACTGCTGGCCGCGACGAGCCGGCTACGCGACGGGGACGAGCTGCATATCCCGGGGCCGGACGTGCTGCGGAGGAAGTTGATGAAGAAGCTGGAGTCGACCGAGATCGGGGTCATGCTCGAGGAGTACGGGTTGGTCGCGGACAAGAAGTAGTTCGCTCCGCCTCGGGAGGCTCGGTCCAGTGGGCCGGGCCTCCTTTCAGCGCTGAATCCCCTCCTGATCGGCCAGGTGCACTGGCCACGGGCACTCAGGTGTGGTCGGTGAATTGCTGGGTGCCGGTGATGCGGAGCAGGTCCAGCGCGGAGGCGGCGGGGGTGTGGGGGGCGGCGGAGTAGACGACGACGGTTTGGTCGGCGTCGGGGACGAGCAGGGTGTCGCACTCCAGGACCAGGGTGCCGAGTTCGGGGTGGTCGATGGTTTTGGTGGCGCTGCGCCATTGGACCGAGGGGCGTTCGTGCCAGAGTTGTTCGAACTCGCTGCTGTGGGTGCGTAATTCGGTGATCAGGCGGTCCAGGTCGGGGTCGTCGGGGTAGCGGGCCTTGGCGCTGCGCAGGGTGCCGACACCGTAGGCGCCGACCGAGTGCAGTTCCTCGGGGGTGAAGCGGACGCGGCCGGGCTCGGTGCCGAGGAAGCATTCCCGGATGATGTTGCGGCGGGCGGGCGGCACGGCGGAGAAGTCGCCCAGGAGTGCGGCGGCCATCGGATTCCAGGCCAGCACATCGCCTTTGGCCGACATGACCAGTGTCGGCAGGTCCACCATCCGGTCCAGCAGGCGCAGGACGCTCGGTCTTACGACCTGGGCGATCCGGCCTGCCTGCGGTGGCGCGGATCCGGCGAGGCGGAACAGCAGGTCACGGTCGTTGTCGTCGAGTCGCAGGGCCCGGGACAGGGCGGTGAGCACGGCGGTCGAGGGGTGTGGCCCGCGGCCTTGTTCGAGCCGGACCACGTAGTCGACGCTGACGCCGGCGAGCTGGGCGACCTCTTCACGGCGCAGTCCGGGTACCTGGCGGCGCGTGCCCGCGGGCAGGCCGACATCGCGCGGCTGTATCCGGGTGCGGGCCTGGCGCAGCAGCGCGGCGAGTTCGGAGCGGTCCATCCCTCGATCATTCCGCAGGGGGCACGGCGCGGGGTGGTACCGCTGGTCCCAGGACAATTCGGCCCTGGTGGGGTGGGGTGTGGGCACCGAGGCTGAGTGCATGAACGCAACGACAACGGCTCTGGTGACCGGAGCGAACAAGGGGCTGGGTCGCGAGACCGTCCGCAGGCTCGGCGAATTGGGCTGGCAGGTGTTTCTGGGTGCGCGCGATGCCGAGCGCGGTAAGCGGGCGGCAGTCGAGCTCGCCGAGGCCGGGTTGACTGTCGATTTCGTGCCGCTCGACGTGACCTCGGCGGCGTCGATCGCGGCCGCGGTGGAGGCGGTGGGTGCGCGGACCTCGGCGTTGGATGTGCTGATCAACAACGCGGGTATTTCCGGTGCGTTCCATGCTCCGGAGGACACGCGGGCCGAGGATTTCCGTGCGGTCTTCGAGACCAACGTGTTCGCACCCGTCGAGGTGACCCACGCGTTCCTGCCGTTGCTGCGGGCGGCGAGGCAGCCGCGCATCGTGATGGTGTCGAGCGGGATGGGTTCGCTGACCGTCACCTCCGATCCGGCCAGGCTCGAATCGACCCTGCTGAACTTGCCCTACACCTCGTCCAAGTCGGCGCTGAACATGATCACCTCGCAGTACGCGCGAGCACTACCGGGGATGCGGGTCAACGCCGCCGATCCCGGTTACACCGCAACCGATTTCAACGGTCATGCCGGGCATCAGACGCTCACCGAAGGTACCGACGCCATCGTCACGCTGGCCACGCTCGGGCCCGAGGGACCCACCGGCGGTTACTTCGACCGGCACGGTCCGATCCCGTGGTGAACCGCGCCCTCATGTCCCGGTCGCACCGCGCGATGCTGCCGAACGGGCCATGCGGGCGCCATTGTGCGAGTGGCGCCGCCCTGCGGTCCCGTTGGTCAGCGTGCTCCGCCGTTGACGTAGAGGGTTTGGCCGCTGACGTAGGAGGCTTCGTCGCTGGCGAGGAAGGCGATGACGGCGGCGACTTCCTCGGGCTGGCCGACGCGGCCGAGTGGGGTGCGTTCGGCGACGGATTGCTGGTGGTCTTCGGGGGTCATGCCGACGCGGTCGGCGGTGGCGGCGGTCATCGCGGTGGCGATGTAGCCGGGGGCGACGGCGTTGACGTTGATGTTGTAGGGGCCGAGTTCCAGGGCGAGGGTGGCGGTGAGGCCTTGGATGCCTGCTTTGGCGGCGGCGTAGTTGGCTTGGCCGCGGTTGCCCAGGGCCGAGCGGCTCGACAGCGACACGATCTTGCCGTAACGCTGGGCGACCATGTACTTCTGCGCGACCTGGGTGCAGTGGTAGACGCCGGTCAGGTTGACCGCGAGCACGGCGTTCCAGTCGTCCTCGGCGAGGCGGAAGAACAGGTCGTCGCGGGTGATGCCCGCGTTGTTCACCAGAATGTGCGGGTCGCCGAGGTCGGTGGCGATCCGGTCGAACACCGACTGCACGGAGTCGCGGTCGGTGACATCGCAGACGTAGCCGCGTGCGGTGCCGCCCGCGCGGGTGATCTGTTCGAGGGTGTCGTCGGGGGTGTTGCGATCCAGCACCGCGACAGCGGCGCCCTCGATGGCCAGCCGCAGCGCGGTCGCCGCGCCGATGCCCTGTGCCGCACCCGTCACCACGGCGATCCTGTCGGTGAAACGGTCCATTGGTTCGTTACTCCTCTCGGAATGCGCGCCGGGGGTGGGCGACTGGTGTGCAGGCTAGCGAGCGGGAAACCGCCGGTGCAAGTGTCCGGAATACCCTGCGCGCCACGCTGGTTCGGCTAGCCCGCGTCGGCGATCGGACCGAGTTCCGCGGCGAGCCACTGCGGGAATTCGGTGAGGTCGGTGAGGATCACGTCCGCACCCGCGGCACGCAGTTCCGCGGCGTCGCACGGGCCGGTGGGGACGCCGACAGCGCGAACGCCCGCCGCTTGCGCGCCGCGCATGTCGCCGATGTGGTCGCCGACGAAAATGCTCGCGCGCTGCTGGGTCAGCACCGAGGCTTTGCCCGCGGACCAGAGGTCGCCGGCGAGATGGTCGATCCGCCAGCCGAGTTCGTCGATGTGCAACCGGGCCAAGGGTTCGTGCTTGCCGGTGACGACGAGCACCCGCCCGCCGCGGGCCTCGATCGCGGCCAGCGCGGCGTCGGCGCCCGGCATCGCGGGGATGCTGGACACGATGCTGGGATACAGCTCCCGGTAGCGGGTGACCAGCGCGGGAACCAGCTCCTCCGGCGCACCCACCTCGACGAGCAAGGTAGCCAGCGGAGGCCCGAGCCGGTCGGCGAAATCGGTGCCGCGGATCGGGAGGTCGAACTCCGCCGCGAGGGTGTCGATCGCCCGGCTGACGCCCGGTCGCGAGTCGATCAGCGTCATATCCAGGTCGAAGCCCACCGTCCACGTCACTACCCGACCTTATCGGCCGGGGTGATTCGTCCGGCGGGGACCTGTCATCGCCGAAGGATCGCACCGCGGTCTCGCTGTTCGGCGTCGCGTGGGCACCTGGCGTCGGCTGGGCGGTACACCCCGCAATGCCAGCGACGAATCAGGTTCCCCGTGCCCGAGAACTACATCAACAGCCAGACGGCCTTCGACTAGGGCACCGTCGGCCTCGAGGCGAAACAAGCCGACGAGGAACCCGTCTGCTGATAGGGCTTCGGATGGGGGAGCAGACCTCCGGTCGGCCCGAGTGTTCGGCGTTGCCCAGCACTCGGGCCGACCACCGTCGCACCGCCCGGCGGACACCCATTCGAATGAGTCCTGTCCCGTCGCGCAAAGGTTCGCGGTCAGGCTGATTCACGTGGAACCCCTGGTGCAGACGATGAATTATCAAGCGCGCCAAGGCTGTTCGGTTCGACGCAATGCAGTGCGTGCATGTCTGCATCACGCGCAATCCGAGTGCCGAATGGGCCTGCGACGGTGCGTTTTCCGGACGGACCTCGCGCGCCCGCGCCTACGCGGCCGCAGGTGTAGTCGTGCAGACTCTGCCGAACCAGGTCCTCCCCGAGGCTGAGCGCGTCATGAATCGCCGGGGCGGTGGGGTGTCCGGCCGCAGCAGGAAGGCCGGGCCAGCAGCACTGCCAGAGCACGTCCTCTTCGGAGCGTCGGCGCCGAGCAGATACGCGCTCCGGGCGCGTGCTCGTCGGCCGACGCGCCGGTGCCCGCGAGCCAGTACACGCCGACGTGGACCGCCAACTTCTCGACGGCAGTCGGGGTCCGCGCAACCCAGCTCAATGCACCGCGAACATAGTGGTACCTACGGTTTGCTTGGTAGCCTGTGGCAAGCGAACCGGCAGAAGGCGAAACACTATGAGTGCTACGACCATTGCCCGGCAGTGCACGCTGTGCGAGGCGCACTGCGGAATCCTGGTTACCGTCGAGGGTCCCCAGGTGACGCGGATCGAGGGTAATCCGGCGGACGTGCTGTCGCAGGGCTACATCTGCCCGAAGGCCACGGCGATGGGCGGGCTGCACCACGATCCGGATCGGTTGCGCACACCGGTGCGCCGAGTCGGTGATCGGTTCGAGCCGATCGGCTGGGATGAGGCGTTCCGTGAGATCGGGCAGCGCTTGCGGGCGGTGCGCAGCACGTATGGGCCGAGCGCGATCGGCATGTACCTGGGAAATCCGGCGGCACACAGTTCGTCGGTGATCTATGGGGCGTTGCTGCGCGCGGTGCTGCTGACCCGGAACTTCTTCTCGGCGTCGTCGATCGATCAGTTCCCGCAGGAGTTCGTGGCGTGGCGGATGTTCGGGTCGAATGTGCTGATGCCGGTCATCGATATCGATCGCACCGACCGGCTGGTAATCCTCGGCGCGAATCCGGCGGTATCGAACGGGTCGATCACCACCATGCCCAACGCCAAGCAGCGCATCAAGGACGTGCGGGGCCGCGGCGGGAAGGTCGTGGTCATCGATCCGCGGCGCACCGAGACCGCACGGCTGGCGGATCAGCATGTCGCGGTGAGCCCGGGCGGTGATGTGTATCTGCTGCTGGCGATGCTGCACGTGTTGATCGCCGAAAACCTGTGTGACGAAGACGCGATCGGTGCGCAGTGCACCGGCTGGGAGCACTTGCGCACCCTGGTCGCCGAGGCGACGCCGGAGCAGATGGCGCCGCACGCCGGCGTCGACGCCGACACCATCCGGAGCCTCGCCCGTGAGCATGCCGCCGCGTCGTCGGCGGTGCTGTACGCGCGGATCGGCGTGTGCCAGCAGGTGACAGGCACACTCACCCACTGGCTGGTGAACACGATCAACGCGGTGACCGGGAACCTGGACCGGGTCGGTGGGCAGATGTTCGCGACACCACCGATCGACGCGGCCCGGTTCGCGAAATATCTGCCGATGGGTTACGGAGCGTGGACGGACCGTTCCGGCACCTACAAGTCGTTCCGCACCGAACTGCCGGTGGCGGTTCTCGCGGACGAGATCCTCACCGAAGGTGACGGGCGGATCCGAGCCATGATCACCTACGCGGGCAACCCGGCACTGTCCACACCGCAGCGCGGCAGACTCGGTGAGGCCCTGGATTCGCTGGATTTCTATGTGGCCGTGGACATGTACGTGAACGAAACCACGCGACATGCCGACATCATCCTGCCGCCGATCTCCCCGCTCGAACGCGAGGACGTCAACATCCTGTTCCCGGTGTTCAGTGTGCGCAACAACCTGCGCTACGACGCCCGCGTCTTCGACCCACCCGCCGACGGACTCGAGGACTGGCAGATCCTGGCGCGACTGATCACCGAACTGGTTCCGATACCGGCCCGGCGCTTCACCACGCGCGCGCTCAACACGCTGTTCGAGCAGTTCAGTCCCGTGCGGTTGGCCACGGCCGGGGTGGCTGCCGGTCCGTACGGGATGCTGCGACGCGGACGCAAAGGGCTGTCGGTCGCCAAGGCGCGTGCCTCCGCCGGTGGTATCGACCTTGGCCCGTTGCAGCCCCGATTGCGCGCGCTGCTCGGCACGAAGGACCGCAAGGTGCATCTGGCGCCCGAGGATTTCCTCGCCGCCGCGCGCACCGTGCTCGACGACGCCCGGACCGGAAAGGCGATCACCACGCCGGCCGACGGCTACGACCTCAAGTTGATCGGCCGCAGGCACCTGCGCAGCAACAACTCCTGGCTGCACAACGTCCCGGCCATGGTGAAAGGACGGGACCGCTGCACCGCGCTGATGCACTCTGCCGACGCCGCCGCCCGCGGGCTCACCGATGGTGAACCCGTCACGGTGACCTCAGCGATCGGTGCGATCGTGGTGCCCCTGGAAGTCAGCGACGACATCCGCGCGGGCACCATCGCCATCCCGCACGGGTGGGGGCACCAAGAGCCCGGTGTCGGCTGGTCGGTGGCGGCCGCGTTGCCCGGCGCGAACGTCAACCTTTTGCACGACCCGTCCCGCACCGACACCTTCTCCGGCAACGCCGCGGTCAACAACACGTGGGTGACGGTCACCCGCGCGGCCGCCGAACCTTCCGTCGATCAGAATGCCACGACAGCGGCGCCCGCTAGCTGAGGTGCCGGGTGTCGCCGAGCCGGACGACCTGACGGTTGTGGAAGTAGTCGTCCTCCCGGAGTTCGGTGATGCTGCCGGACGGACCGTTGAACCGTGCGTAAGCGAGCGACTCGATCGGCAACTTCGTCCACGCCGCCACCGCGAAGGTGATCGCGCCGCCGTGCGTCACAACGACCTGATGTGCGCAGTCGCTCAACAGGACCGCGTCCATCGCCGCATAGACACGCGCACCGAACCCATACATGGTCTCCGACCCTGCAATGCCCTCGTCGTGGCGCAGCCGCTCGCCGACAGCAGGCGGGGTGACGAACCGCTGCCGCAACCATTCCTGCGGTTTGCCTTCAGCGGCACCGTAGGACTTCTCCCGCCACCGGGCATCGAGGACCGGGCGGACACGCAACTGCTCGCCGATGATGTCGGCTGTCCGCGCGGCCCGTTGCAGATCCGAGGAGTACACCTCGATCGCGTCCTGCTCGGGGATGGCACCGCGCAGTGCCTCCGCGATCTTCGTCGCGGCACGCAACCCCGCCGGGGTGAGTGGTGAGTCGTACCAGCCGCCGACAAGCCCGTCGACGTGATGAGTCGACTCCGGATGCGCGACGACATACAAGGTCCGCATCAAGATGTTTCCTTCCATGCGCCGCAATGAGACCGGCGCATCATTCATGAGGTGTGCGGCCTTCGCAAGCGCGCAGGTCTACATAGCGGGCATCTGCTATACACCTCGACACAGGTGATCAGCGGTCACATCGACACCACGGTAACTCGGTACCCGAGGCGGATCTCGCGCCCGACGTGTGCGGCCCCACTCAGATACAACCAGCGATCGGTGCCGCCACGCGGGTCCGGCAGATACGCGGCCTGAACGTGCTCGACACCGAACGGGAAGTTGCCCGAGGTAGATGTAGCGATGCCGGTCATCAGGTGCGCCTCGGCCAGCAGTTGCGGTTCGGTGGCGGTCACGGGCAACGGTGTCGCGGTGGGGATGAAGAAACCGAACTGTTCGGGTGGAGCGCCGGAACCCTGCACGAGCATGCCGGTCACGAACAGACGCGCGATCCCGGTGTGCACCAGGCATTCCGGAGTCAACTGCAACGGTGGAGTCGGTCGCAATTCGAGTTGGAACGCCATGCGCCGAACTTTACGGTCACCGATCACCGCTGTCCTCGCGACAATCAGCGACTGCTCGAACGTTGCGCGACTGCTCCCGGACCGTCGCCCACTTGAGTACGACGCGTGTCCTGTGCACCGCAGCGAATACGCAGCCGAGCGACTTCGGGACTACCTTCCCAGCACCGCCAGCACGCTGCGCGCCTGATGGTCGGCACCGAGTTGGTTGGGATGGAACGGCACCGCTGGGCCCGGCGGGTTGCTCGACCACGGGACCAGACCTTCGACCCACCGGGTACCGGGCGGCTGACAGCCGTCGTGACCGGAGCTGGTGCGGTAGGTGTCGACCAGCTCGACCCCGGTTGCCTGAGCCACGCGTGCCAGCATCGCGTTCAACTCGATGAGCTTGCGCCCCAACCAATCCGCGTCGGCGTCGGAGATCGGCACGGCGGGGAAGCAGCCGGGGCCGGTGCTGACTCCTTCGAAGTAGTCCAGCAGCAGGATGCGTGCCCGGGGTGCGCGCTGGCGGATCCCGTCGATCGACGCGGTCACCCTCCGTTCCGCCGCGGCGATGTTCACCGACATCTGGTCGACGCCGCCGGTGACGAATGTGTTCAGGCACGGCGATACGGCCGGGTCGGCGGTCAGGCACTGCTGCACCGTCACCGCCAATTTGGCATCGTTGCCGCCGATTTCGAGGGTCACCAGATCGGTCGAGGGGCTGAGCCGATCGAACTGCGGGGGATTGACCCCGAACGGGACCTGCTGCGGCGCGGTCATGTTCACCGTCATCGCCCCACCACACGTCGCATCCCGGAACACCGGGACCGCCAACGCGGCCGCCACCTGCTTGGCATAGCTACCCCGGCTCTGCGCACACCCCAGCGGCGCGAATTCGCCCGTCGCCTGGGTCAGCGACGCATCCGCCGCCCACGAATCACCCAGCGCGACATACTCGCTGAACCCAGGCGCCGCCGACGCCACCGGAGCACCACCCACCGGCAACACCACACCCATTGCCGCACACGCGATCACCACTCGCGACGTCTTGCGCACCATGCCTCCACACCAGCCAGCCCGACCCAACTGGACGAGCGCCCAGTGCTGGTGAACCTAGCATCCACACCGACACCGATCTCCCGACACCCCAGCACTATACGATCCAGCCCATGCCACACCGTCGCTCCTGCCTCGTGGCCGCACTCGGAGCGCTCCTGATCACCGTCACCACCGGCTGCATCGGCGCGGTCGACCGCGCCGACTTCGAAAAGACCATCCAGGCCCGCGGCGGCGGACTCGTCTCCGCCCTGCCCGCCGCCGCCATGGACACCCTGCGGCAACGCCTGGGCACCACCGACATCCACACGAGCGTCATCCTGCTCACCGCACCGGAGTCACACAGCCTCACCGTGCAGGCCCGATCACCACAGGTCAACCGCCTCCTCGCGGAGAACCGCAATTTCGCTATCCAGGACAGCGCCATCCATGTGCGTATCCGCGTGCCCGGCCGACCCGATCAACAGGACGACTACACCTTCGCCAACGGGACCCTGCACGGCCCCACACCGGTACACGTATCGGCCTTCGTCGACCTGGACAGTGAAACATTCGACGTCCGAGACGTTTCCGGACTACTCAGGCTCGAGGAAGTCGTCGACACCGCCCGCACCCAGACCGGTGTGGAGAACGGCTACGTCTCGTCGATCGTGATCAGCCGCGTCGACGCCGACCTTCTCATGAGCGTCCACGTCACCTCACCGCGCACCACGATGGTCGCCCAATTCGACCGTGCCGGAACATTTCTACGGATGCAGCAGCTATGAGCGAAGAGTACCGATCCGACCGGACCGACGAGCATCTCTGCGACGCCGCCCCGCGACGGTCCCCGGGAATCCTGGCGACACTGGCCGCGATCCTCTGTTTCACCGGCATCCTCGGCTGCCTGCTCCCGATCGCCATCTGGCCCGGCGAAGCGAAGCTGACCACACCACTGTTCTGCGACGCACCGTACCCAGAACCGATCGTCGTCTCCGACACCTTCCACGACTCCGAAGGACGCAGCACCAACTACTCGCTGTACTGCGTCGGCGAGCGCGGCCAATACAACGAGATCGGATTCCTGCGACCGTGGTTGGCGTTGTGGGCGCTGCATACCGTCATCGTGATCGTCTTGGTGATGATGGGGCGCGCATGGCGCTGGTGGCGTCCGGCGAATCCCGCCGAACCAGCGAAACTCGCGGAATCTACCGAACTATAGGGACCCCGCACACACCCCGACTAACGTCACAGTGACGTTTTACGGCAGGGTTCCCATCAGCAGCCGGGACGACGGGGGAGTCGGCCATCACCTCGAGGCACAACCCAGCACAAGATCATGCGGACATGGTGACAGCATTTCGCGAGGAGCCGGCACAACCAAGTCCCCATGATCGTGAAGTTCACGCGGGGACGATGACGGGCTCATCCGCCGGCTTCGTGTGAAAGCCGGGCAAGTACCGATTCGCTGTCGGGATCATCAGCTGGATCAGCGGACCGATACCGAACGCGTAGACGAGCGTGCCGACCCCGATACTGCCGCCGAGCAGCCAGCCGGTCGACAGCACCGTCACCTCGATGACGGTCCGCACCACCCACACCGACACACCGGTCCGGCGCACCAGTCCAGTCATCAGTCCATCACGCGGGCCAGGACCCATCCCGGCACCGATATACAACACCGTCGCAATCGCATTCAGCACCACCGCGGCACCCATCGCACCCGCCTGCGCCGGCAGCGCCTCCCAAGCGGGCAGCAACCACAGCCCGACATCGACCGACACCGCGATGACCACCACGTTGCTCACCGTCCCCAGACCGGGCCGCTGCCGCAACGGAATCCAGGCCAGCAGCACCACAATTCCGGTTAGCGCCGTCACCGCACCGAAACTGATCGGGACATGGTGCGCCACACCCTGATGGAACACATCCCACGGATCCAACCCGAGCCCGGCCCGCACCATCACAGCCATCGAGAACCCGTACAACCACAACCCGACATACAGCGCAACCAACCGGCGAATCAACACCGGATCAGCATGACCGACCACTGGTATCTGAAAACAGAGCCAGTCGACAACATCTGGCCCCACAGGTGGCATGCCAGGTGGACCCGAACCCTGAGATCACCACCGCGAAAAGTACCCGCTGCGGCGTAGGCGGACGATCCCTGCGACCGATGCGCCACAAGGCGCGACCGAACCACACTGGTAGACAACGAAGTCAGCGAGGCGAAGGAACGTCATGAGCATCTTCCGCAACAACAGCGACAAGCCGGACAAGGATGCCGAGACGACCAGGTCGACCATTTCCGACACCGACGTGGACAGCGAGCGGCGTCGACGCCTGCTCGGCGGCTACTACGGTATCGGCAACGGAATTTGACCGGAAGAGCTGACCTCCAACAGATTTCATAGGTCCACCGCCCTACGTTCAAAACGTCACAGTGACGATTCGTCGGTAGGGCGGTGGACCTAGGGGAGAGGTCGCAAGTACCCAATCCGGAACCCGCTCAATACATTCCGCTCAAAACGGGCACAGACAGGAATATTTACATCGGCGAGAACTTGGACCAAGGGGAGATCGACACGAGTCAACCCGCGCAACACCCGGCCGCATCGAACGGGAGTCCGGAGGAGTCCGGGCGGACTGACGCAAGCGACAACGAAACCTCGCACATACCAACGACATTGCCACGGCACAGCCACCGTTTATCCGCACCGTTTCTGTGCCGATAATCAACATTATGTCAACTAACCGACATCTACCTCAGATGTGATCGACCCTAGCCCGCTCCCCGGCTGTTATGGATAAGCCCGGAGCTCCGACGTTCAGGAGTTGGGGCGCTCCGGTATACCCTTCTCGATCTGCTCACGCAGTATGTCGCCATGCCCAGCATGCCTGGCGAACTCCTGGATCATCAGGAGCAGCGTCCAGCGCATGCTGACCTTCCCCTCCCGAGGATTGTCCTTGGTGTCATCGAGCTCGAACCGGGCCGCGATCTCCCGGGACCGTTGGCTAGCGCGCTCATACTCGGCGATAACGTCCGCCAGCGTTTCGCCGTCGGCGACCGCGAAGGTGCCCTCGTCACGGCCCGAGTACCCGTCGCACTCGGATTCGTCGAGCTCCGCCCAGAACCGTTGGAACCAGATCCGTTCCGCGGCCGCGGCGTGCTTGATCAACGAGATCGGCGTCGTCAACGACGCGACGAGTCGACGCCGGGCATCCTCCTCGGACAGTCCGCGTACGGTCTCGATGAGCGCTGCGCGGTTGCGGTCGAGCAGGTTCTCGACGACCGCTCGCTCGCTGCCGTCGGTAATTCCGAAGGTACTCATAAGCTTTCGCTCCGTTTCATGGCATGGTTGAGCCCGGTGTCGGCGGGCTGATTCACACAAGGCAGCATCGATCGATCTCGAAAGAGAGACGAAGAGTCCGGTGTCCGGGACAACCGGGAAAGAAAGGCGCTCGCCGCGAGGATTGCGAACCGAGCGTGGGCGATGCGGGCCGCTATCGGCGCCGCGGCCCCGACCTGTCAGAAGGTCTGCTGCCTTGGTCAGTATGCCGTAGATATCTATTCCGGGCGAGCTTTCCGGAGCGATCGAAGCGAGAGGTACGGGGACCCATCGACCTGGACGGGTCCCCCGCTATCCCCTAGTGCCAGTTGCTGATCTGCACGTCATGCGGGTCGGGCGCACCCGTTCCGGTTTCGACCAACTGCTTCAAACTCATCAGGTAGATCGCCCACTTGGTGCTGCAGTGGTGCATGAACTCACCCGGTTCCTTCCAGCCCCGATGCTGGAAAAGGATGATCGTGAACCCTTCCTCTTCCTTCAGATCCCACACCACTTCGGTGCCGATCCACTCCTCGGGCCCGTCGACCACCTCCCAGAGCACCCGCTCGCCGGGCTGCAGGTCGATGACCTTCATGTCGAATCCACCTGCGGTGAACCGGAACCGGATGACTCCCCCGGGTTTGGTATCCCCCGTCGTGTCACTCGCCCACCAGCCGGCCAGGCCCTCGATCGAGGTCAAGGCCGCATAGACGTCGTCCACCGACGCCGACTCGACCCCGACCCTGTGCAGAATATCCACCATGTCGATCCCTCTCGATTACTGCTGTTTGCTGCGTTGAATGGCCTCGGCGATGCGCTTGATGCGCTGCAACCGGGCGTCCCAGGTAGATCCGACGGCATTGAGTTGCGCGACCGCACGGGCCAGTTGTGCGTCGTCGACCCGGTAGCGCCGTTCCCGGCCCTCGGGTGTGCCGTGTACCAACCCGACCCGGTCCAGTACGCCCAGATGTCTGGCGACGGCCTGCCTGGTGACCGGTAGTCGGTCACTGAGGCTGGTGGCGGTCCCCGCACCGTCGGTGAGGAGTAGATCGAGCATGCGGCGCCGGGTCGGGTCCCCTATCGCGGACCACAGCTCATCGTCGACCACGCCGCTCATCGCCGCGCGACCAGCCGCTCCGCGCACTGGACGAGCCTCGGCAGGTACCAGTCCCACCCCTTGATGTGCTCGCTGTACTCCTTTTCGAGCGCGGCGATCTCCCACCCCATCTCGCGGAAACCCGTTTCGGTCATCCGCACCGAGGTGCCGTCGCCGGCGGGCGCGAGTTCGAAGGTGACGAACAGGGAATTGCCGACGCCCGCGGGTTCCTCGGCCGGGTGGGTCCAGCGGAAGGAGAACAGCCGGTGCGGCTGCGCGTCGACGACCGTGATCGGGACGATCTGCACGTCCGGAGTACCGCGCTCCCCAAAGACGAGTTCGCCGACCGCCCCGGGAACCGGCTCCAGGGCCACCTCGTCGGGCCACCACTCCGCGAGATGCGTAGGGCTGCTGATGACCTCGTAGACCACCTCCGGTGTGGCCTCGACGTACATCGTCCGCTCGATCTGTCCGTACTCCATGTCGACTCCTTCGATTCGCAACACTTTGTTGCGCATGACGTTAATCGACGGTCTCGCTAAGCGCAACACTTTGTTGCACATGATGGCCGCCGCCATCCGTGCCCCCAAAACCTGCGGTCACGAATAATTCAGCGGCCCCGGCGCAGGTGATCGTTTATCCTCGGGTGGGGGCTCGGGAAGCCATTTGATCGGGTGGGCCACATGGAGATGGACCGAGTGGCGGCAACGCAAACCGCGTTGACGCGACTGGTTGCCGAGTTCGACAGCGCCTGGGAGGACGCCGACGAACCACCGGACCTCGCTGCGCATCTACCAGCCGAGAGCGGGCTACGACGCTCGGCCCTCATCGAGCTGATCAAGGTAGACCTGCAGCACCGCTGGCGCGAGACCCGCACCGGCAAACGCCTCGCCGAGTACCGGGCACAGTTCCCCGAACTCGACGCTGCCCCCCTACCACCGGACCTCATCTACGAGGAGATCACCGCACGCAGCCGCCGCGGCGACGACGAACTCGACCTCACCGAATACGAGCAAGACTTCGCCGCCCAGATGGCGCAGCTGGCCACCCAGCTCGACTTCGGCAGCCACTCCGCCGAGAACTTCCGCACCACGCTGCTCTCCGACGCGACGACCAGCAACGCCCTCGACACCATCGCCCCCGGCGCCACCATCGACGACTTCGACCTGCTGATCGCCCTCGGCCAAGGCGCGTTCGCCCGCGTGTTCCTCGCACGGCAGCGGTCCATGCAACGGCTTGTCGCAGTGAAGGTTTCGCGTGACCGCGGCAGCGAACCACAGACCCTCGCCCAACTGGACCACGAGCACATCGTGCGCGTCTTCGACCAGCGCCAAATCGAGGAACAACACCTCAAGCTGATGTACATGCAGTACGTGCCCGGCGGCACCCTGCTCGGTGTGCTGCGCCTGGCCCGCAGTACCCCGCCCGCGCAGCGCACCGGCCAACTGCTGCTCGACGCGGTCGACGCCGCGGTCACCGCCGGCGGGGTACTGACCCCGCAACCCTCGCTCACCCGCGCCGACCTGGCCAAGCTGAGCTGGTCCGAAACCGTGGCCTGGCTGGGCAGCCGGCTCGCCACCGCCCTGGACTACGCCGATCGCGCAGGCGTCCTGCACCGCGACATCAAACCGGCCAACGTCCTGCTCACCGCCGACGGACACCCCAAGCTCGCCGACTTCAATATCAGCTTCAGCACCCACATTCCAGGAGCGAGCCCGGTCGCCTACTTCGGCGGCTCACTGGCCTACATGTCCCCCGAACAGCTCGAGGCCTGCCATCCCACCATCCCCACCACGGCCGCCGACCTCGATACCCGCAGCGACCTGTATGCCCTCGCGGTGGTGCTGTGGGAACTGCTCACCGGGCGGCTGCCGTTCACCGACGAGCTCGGTCTCGCCGAATCCGACACCTCGCTCACCAGGATGATCGAGCTGCGTCGTCAGCCGATCGACGAGCGCCTGGCGGCCACCGCGCCACCGGACTGCCCGCAGATCCTGCGCCACGCACTGCTGACCTGCCTGTCCCCCGACCGCGATGATCGCTACGCCAGCGGCGCCGATCTCGCCCAGCACCTCGAACTCACCCTGGACCGGACCGCCCGCGATCTCGTCGACCCACCGTCGCGCAGTCTGCGCGGACGGTTGCGCATGCGGCCGATGCCCGTGGTGACCCTGTCGAGCGCGCTCGGGCAGCTGCTCGGCGTCCTCTATCTGTCGGCGCACAACACGAAACTGCTCGACATGGAGCTCGGCGTCGATGGGCAGGCGCAACTCACCAGGTTGGGGTTGATCGCGGGGGCGGTCGGTTATCCGGTGGGCGTCGCGATCCTGCTGTACTGGTGCCGGCTCGTTTTCCTGGTCCCCTACGGGCTGCGGCACGGCAAACACTACGACGAGCAAACCCTGGCCAAGGCGCGAGCGGACACCCTTGCCTGTAGCGATCGCATCGCCGCCGTCTCGTTCACGGGGTGGGCGCTCGCGTTGCTGGTGTTCCTCGCCAAGTTGCACGACATCGCGGACCTGTCCGCCGGGCTGCTGTTCAACTTGATCGCCTCTCACTTCGTCGCGGCCGCGGTCGCGGTCGTCTATACCTATTTCCCGGTGACCTTCTTCGTACTGCGCTGGTACTACCCGGGATTGGTCGCCGCGGGGCACAGCTCACCGTCGGAATCAGGCCAGTTGCGTCGGCTGGCACGGCGCAGCCGGATCTATCTCGGCATCGCCGCCTCGGTTCCGCTATTCGGCGTCGCCGCAGGTGTGGCGTTCCTCCATCCGACCCAGCAGCAGACGGTGCTCGCCTCGATCGTGGGGCTCTGCGTCGGTGGGCTGTTCGCCTTCGTCGGCACACTGCGCGTGTTCTATACCCTCGATTCCGATCTGCACGCGCTCGACCGCATCGTCGACCCGCACGCCCGACCGTGACAGGACAGAACCTTGCAGCCCTTCCGTATTCAGGTACCCGACCAGGAGCTCGCCGTCCTACAGGCCAGGCTGCGGGCCACCAGGTGGCCGGAGCGCGAGACCGTCCAGGACTGGTCGCAAGGGGTGCCCCTGGCGTACGTGCAGGACTTGTGCGCGTACTGGGCGAACGAGTACGACTGGCGGGCCACCGAGGCGCGCTTGAACTCGTGGCCGAACGTGCGCACCGAGATCGATGGGCTCGGGATCCACTTCCTGCACGTCAGATCGCCGGAGCCGGGCGCGCTTCCGTTGCTGCTCACGCACGGCTGGCCGGGCTCGATCGTCGAGTTCGGCAAGGTGATCGGTCCGCTCACCGATCCGGCCGCACACGGCGGCGATCCGGCCGACGCCTTCCACCTGGTGTGCCCCTCGCTGCCCGGCTACGGGTTCAGCGACCGGCCGAGCGAACCCGGGTGGGGCATCGATCGGATCGCGGCAGCCTGGGCCGTGCTGATGGCACTGCTCGGGTACCGGCGTTATGGTGCGGCGGGCAGCGATTGGGGCACGAGCGTGTCGACGCGGCTTGCCCAGCTCGACCCCGACCATGTGGCCGGGATACACCTCCTGCCGCCGCTGGCACCGCCCGATCCGGCCACCTTCGACGACCTCACCGACCGGGAACGGGACGCGCTGCGCACGCTCGAGGAAGCGGGTCGATGGGAATCCGGGTACTCGCGGATGCACGCCACCCGGCCGCAGACGGCCGGGTACGGACTCGTGGACTCCCCTGCGGCACTGTGTGCCTGGATCATCGAGAAGTTCTGGGCGTGGACCGACTGCGACGGGCATCCGGAGAACGCGCTCACCAAGGACGAGCTGCTCGACAATCTGATGATGTACTGGCTTCCGGGCACCGGCGCGTCGGCCGCGCGGCTGTATTGGGAGAGCATCGCGCAGGTCGACGAGTGGATCTCCGGGGAAGTGACGAGCACGGTGGACGTGCCGACCGGATGCTCGGTGTTTCCGAAGGAGTTGCAGCGGCCGTCCAGGCGTTGGGCGGCAAAACGTTTCACCGATATCCGGTACTGGAGTGAGCCGGAGCGCGGTGGGCATTTCGCGGCGTTCGAGCAGCCGGAGCTTTTTGTCGAGGATATTCGGGCGTTCTTTCGGCTCGTTCGCTGACACCTCCAGCGGGAACCTGCTGCACCCCTCCCCTGTCTGTGCTGTTGTTGTACAGGGGGGTCTTGCGGGTCGAGACAACGGGATAGCGTTTATATTCATATATACGCATGTCTAAGTAGCGCAATGTTTTTACTGCCTACTACTAGCTAGATGATGGCATCGAAGGACTCCTCTCACCGGCTCCGACACGCAGCCTCGAGCCAGGCTCGCTGCTCTGAGCCTCAGCTCCCCCGTTGAACCCCAACTCGCCCTGCGCTTTCCGTCCGCTCCCCCGCCATTGCCGTCACACGCACGGTACGCCCCGCCACCGACGACGTCTGCCTCATCAGCCGACCGAGCCTGCGACACAAACGATCCCAATTCTGCTGGGTTGCCCATCCCCCAATTCGCCCCCCGCACAAGATCACTGAACCGGCATTCGCTGAACGATGCTGAGGTGAACTAACCTTCACCCGGTGCTTGGACATTCTCACGCGACCAGTGGCGCTTTGGCCTGGTCGGCGGCGGCAACGGCGCTGCCGGTCGCGATCTTGACCTACCCGACAATCCAGGATGTGTCAGGGCATCTCGGCCCCGTCGACCTGTTGCTCGGTGTGTTTCTGACGGCGGGTGCCGCGCTGTTGCCGGACGCGGATCACCCGAACGGAACGATCGCGCATGTGCTCGGCCCCATCTCCTACAACCTCTGCAAGTTGATCTCGTGGATCTCCGGCGGACACCGGCACGCCACCCACTCCTTCGCCTTCGTCGCCGCGGTCTCCTATGGGACATGGGCCGGCGAGCACTGGATCGGACGATGGTTCACGCTCGGGCTCGTGTTCTTCCTCCTTGCGCTGGCGGTGCGGGCCTTGCATCTCTGCCCGCCGGGCGACGGGGTCGAGGCGTGGGGCACCATCGTGGTGCTCGCGGTCGCGGGAACCTTCGCGATGGATCATTGGATCTCGGACAAGCCGGTGTGGCTGCCGTTCTCCGTCGGCCTCGGCGCGCTGGTGCACCTGCTGGGCGACTGCCTGACCGACCGCGGCTGCCGGCTGTTCTGGCCGTTCAAGCTCCGTACTCGGGTGCCGATCATCGACCGCACCGGCAACAAGGTCGAGACCTGGGTGCTGTCACCGTTGTTCGTGCTCGGGACGCTCGCGGTGCTCTGGTACTCGATTACGCATCAGCCGTAGCTCTCCGTGCCGGCGGGCTGGTTCCAGCAGCTCGGTCCAGGCGCCTCTTCACGATCAACGGCGCATGACGGTGGCCCCTACTCACGAACGCCACGGCCATGTGCCGTTGATCAAGGATTCTGCGGAGGACTCCCCCTCCCCTGATACGAGACCCCTGCTGTCCATGCAGTCTTTAGGACGGGAGGACGGCGGGACGTGACGTGAATTGGGTTGAGATTACATAGTTAGATGCGCATATCTACGTAACAACATGTTGTTTGCCTGTTTGCAGTGCGGGCCGCCCACTTCACGTCCAAAAGCACTGTCGGCACTGCACATTCGTGCCGATCGCCCCTTACCCATTCCCCGAGACGCGGCCTGACCTGCTCTCCTACCCCGCCATTCCAACGATGAGCTCGTAACCGGCGTTACGCTGAGACGTGCCCACCTCGACTCTGCACCCGCAACGCTGGACACCGCCGCCCGCTCCCCCGCGAGCGCGCCGAACCCGCAGTGCGCCACCGCTTCCCGAGCTCAGTCGCCTCGAACTGCCAGGCCCCGGGCCCGAAGACGTCGTGCTCGGGCCGGACGGCCGACTCATCGTCGGCATCGATGGCGGGGCAATTCTCAGCGTCGACCCGTCCAGCGGGGACGTGCGTGAGCTCACGAACACCGGCGGTCGCCCGCTCGGCCTGCACGCCGATCCCGATGGCACGCTGTTGATCTGCGACTTCGAGCGCGGCCTGCTGGAGCTCACCCCGGACGGCACGCCGCAGGTGCTGGTGGATGAGATCGACGGCGCACCACTCCCCTTCGCCAGCAACGTGGTTCGCGACGCGGACGGCACCATCTTTTTCTCGTCGTCGACGAGCCGTTTCTCGCTGACCGAGTACATGGGTGACATGCTCGAGCACTCCGGGACCGGCAGGCTGTTCCGTCGCGATCCGTCCGGCAAGGTCGAGACCCTGCTCGACAACCTGTATTTCGCCAATGGGGTGGTGCTTGCCCCCGATCGCTCGTGTGTGGTCGTCGCGGAGACCGGTGGCTATCGGGTGTCGCGCTACTGGCTCACCGGGCCGAAGGCAGGCACCAGGGACTTTCTCGTGGAGAACCTTCCCGGGTTTCCGGACAATATGAGCCTCGGTAGCGACGGGCTCGTCTGGATCACGCTGCCTGCCGCGCGGAACCCGTTGCTGGACCGGCTGCTTCCGCTGCCCGGCTTGCTGCGGCGGGTCGTTTGGTTGCTGCCCGAGTGGGTGCAGCCGAAGCCTGCGAAGACGGTCTGGGTAATGGCGGTCGACTTCGACGGGAATGTCGTGCACGACTTGCAGACCGAGGGTACCAACTTCTCGATGGTCACCGGGGTGGTGGAGCGGGACGGTGCGTTGTATCTGGGCAGTCTCACGGAGTCGGCGATAGGGGTCACCCGGGTACCCACTGCCTGATCACCTTACGAACAGGCGGATGCACCAAGAACTTCCGTCGACGAGACGGTTTCAGTGAACGCTTGTACACTGAACTCATGAGTGAGCAGACCCATCAGCGGAAGGCCGAGGTCAGGGCCCTCGCTCGATTGGCGGGCGACGAGCTCGGTGGCGCGGTGGACGGCATCGCGTCGGTGCACCGGGCGATCGCCGGGCGGGTTTTCGCGGCCGTGCGGTTCGGGGTCGGTCCGGCCGCGGCACCCGTGGAGGTCGTGCACGACGCGATCACCGACGGGGTGTATCGGATTGTCAGCGGAACTGCCGTTGCCGCCGGTCGGTTGGCCGAGCGGACCGTGGATCTACCCGGGGCCGCGGTGCCGTCACGGACCGTGTTCGGCGCGGGCTTCCTCGGTGCGCTACAGGGTTTGATCGGCGACGATCTGGAGCAGGCTCGGCCCATCCTCGCCGGGCCGATGACATTGCGCGTGGACGGTGATCCGGTGTCGCCCGAGCAGATCGGGAATCATGTCGCGCAGCCCAGTTCGCGGGTGGTGGTGTTTCTGCACGGTCTGGTGGAGACCGAGCATGCGTGGCGGCTCGGCGGGCGCACGAGCTATGCCGAAGGGATCGAGCAGGATCTCGGCTACAGCACGGTGCAGATCCGGTACAACAGCGGCTTGCACATTTCCGAGAATGCGCGCCAGTTGAGTGACTTGCTGGAGCGGCTGGTGGCGCACTGGCCGGTGGAGATCGAGCAGCTGTCGTTGGTCGGGCATTCGATGGGTGGGTTGATTGCCCGTGGCGCGTGCTTCGATGCGGGCGAGTCCGGGAAGGCGTGGGTGGGTAAGGTCCGGCATCTGGTGTGTCTCGGGTCGCCGCATCTGGGGGCTCCGCTCGAGCAGTTCGTGCATTACGCGTCTGCCGCGTTGGTCCGGGTGCCCGAGACTCGTCCGTTCGGCCATCTGCTGCGGCGTCGTAGTGCGGGTATCCGTGATCTGCGGCAGGGGTCTTTGGTGGACGAGGATTGGCGTGACGCGGATACCGATGATCTGACGCGCCGGGCGATCCGGGAGGTGCCGCTGCTCGCGGGTGCCGATCACTACTTCGTCACCGCCTGTGTCACCCGCAGTCCACGCCACCCGCTGGGGCGGATCATCGGTGACGGGCTGGTCCTCACTCCAAGTGCCGCGGGGCGGAACCGGGCTCGTCGCATCGGTTTCGAGGATGCCAATGGCTTGCACGTGCCCGCTGCCAATCACTTCTCGCTGCTGAACCATCATGCGGTGTACGAGAGGTTGCGGCGGTGGTTGAGCACCGATCCCGAAACCGCTGTCGCCCTCGACGAAGCCGCCGAGTAGGCCGAAGGGTGCCGGCCTCTTCCAGCTAAAGGGGCTAGCTGGAGCAGGGGAAGCTGTGCTGTCGCGGCCGGAACAGAGGGCTGTGTCAGTCCAGCGATCTCATCCGTCGATGCCGTTGTCCGGCTGATGGTTCGTTGGCAGCGGCACCGTATACGGGGTGTTGTTCACCGACCACTGCGGCGCGGGGCCGGGTTCGGCGTGGTAGGTGAATGCCGTCGCGCCCCCGACGACCAACGCCAGTGCCGCCGCCGTACCGAGCAGTGGACGCACCAACCGCAGCCGTCCGCCCCACCGTTGCCGTTCGTCCATCGCGTAGTCCCCTCGTCGCCCTGTATAGGCTCAATCGCGCTGACGGCCAACCTGTTACGCACCGAGCATGCGGAGGTCGACCGCGCCACCAGAATGTGCCTGCGGATCGCGAATGGGTGTGCTGCCGGGCCGTGCGAACGGCGTGCGGTCCAGAGCGCGCACGGGGTGTGGCGCCGATCGCAAGTTGAACGGCGGGTAGATGGTCTAGTGCAGCGTGTGCCGTTCGAGGAATGGTCTCTGTAGCGGCCGAGGGTCCGCGATGTCGAGCGGCGGACCGGTCGGCCGTCTTTCGGGCGGGCCGAAGGACTACCGGTGTCGAACTGGGCATCGGGCGGCCATCTTCGGCGTGGAGCTGCCGTCAGAGCAGGTGTTCGGGGTCTGCGTCCGCTTCTAGGCGGACGTCGGCGGTGAAGAGGGTTTCCACGTCCGGGTCATCGGTGTGGGCTGCGTAGAGGAGCAGGCAGCCGCGGATACCGTCGAGGAGGTCTTCGAGGAGGTCGAGAGCGGGGCGGGACGGATCGAGGCGGCTGATGCGGAAGCCGGCGAGCATGGCTTCCCTGGTGTCGGCGTCGACCTCGAATTTGCGGGCCTGCTCCTCGATTTCGGCGACGCGTCCGACGACGGCCCACGGCGCGGGCACGCGCCCTTCGTGCACGGCCATCGCTTCGGCGATGAGGTCGACGACGACTTCGGTGGGGCTCTCCCCCGCGTCGAGCCGTTCGAGCACCAGGGTGGGCGTCTCGACCTGGAGGGCCTCGATGTCGTCGGCTTCCACCACGACGTCGGTGCACGGCACGCCGGCCATCTCCCCGGCGACCTCGGCGGCGGCGAGCAGCCAGTGCGCGGCGGCGACGGAGGCGGAGGCGGGGTCGAGTTCGGTGAACAGTTCGATGGAGCCGAGCGGGTCGGCGCGTAACAGGTCGTCGGCGGCTTGCACCTGAGCGGGAGAGACGTCAGGGCGGGACAGTTCGACGGCTTGGCGGGCCCGGCCGGACAGGTCGCCGCGCTCGGCGGATTCGATGGCGGCTTGCTCGGCGCTCACCTCGGCGACGATGGTGTCGCGCAGGGTGAGGTCGTCGATCTCGTAGAGGGTGCGTCCGACGCGGTGCGCGGATTCGACGACGCCGCTGTAGGAGACGACGAGCCCCTCCGCGGAGGGCAGGTTGGGGGTGCGGATCCCCACTTCGACCTCTTTGAAGTTCCGGCGTTCCTCGGCGCGGCGCCAGGCTTCGCTGTTGGGGATGTCGGGGTCGCCCGCTGCGCTGGCCGGGTGGGTGTAGGCGCGCCAGTGGAACCGCGACAGCGTGGTCAGGTTCGACGCCAGATTTGTTGCCTGATCATGGGTTACCGTCTGCGGCAGGGTGGCAACAGCTTGGGCGAGGTCACCACGGCCGGTCGCCCAGATGGCGACGATCACGTTGTGGTCGGCGTCGAATGCGTATCGGGTCACCCGGCAAGTCTGGTCTATCCGGGCGTGATTCGCGCGGTCAATCCAATCCATTGACCGCACTACGCAAGCCGATCCGGCATGGCACGCTGGAAAAAGCCCCGCACCCGTTGTATTGCGGATCGGGCGGGCAGGAGAGGATGGACGACATGACCCTCGACCACGGTGACCCCGGCGACGCTCCCTCGATTCCGCAGCCGACGGCGCCGGTGGCGAATCCGGCCCGGCCGTCCGCCGCCGAGGAGGCGAGAACGGTTGCCGCTTCGACGAATATGGCGACGCTGGCGAGTCTGAGCGAGGACGGCACGCCGTGGGCGTCGTTCGTGACGTACGGGCTGCTGGACGGCCAGCCGGTGCTGTGTGTGTCCAAGATGGCCGAGCACGGGCGCAACCTGGCGGGGGATCCGCGGGCGAGTCTCGCGATCGTTGCGCCCGATATGCCTGCGGATCCGCTGGCGGGGACCAGGATCACGCTGGCCGGTGTGGTGGAGCGGCCGGTGGGTGCGGAGGCCGACGCGGCGCGGGCGGCGCATCTGGCGGCGGTGCCCGCAGCGAAGTATTACATCGACTACAGCGATTTCTCGGTGTGGGTGCTGCGCGTGCGACGGGTGCGGTGGGTCGGCGGGTACGGGCGGATGGACTCCGCGACCGCGGAGCAGTATGCCGCGACGACGCCGGATCCGATCGTGCCGGTTGCGGCGGGTGCTATCGCGCACCTCAACGATGATCACGCGCCGGCGTTGCTGGCGATGGCGCAGGCGTTGGCGGGTATCCGGACGCGACCGAGGCCAGCTGTGAACGGGCCGACCGGTACGGGCTGGACCTGCGGGTGGTGACGCCGCGCGGCGTGGCCCGGACTCGGGTCGGTTATGTGGCGCCGATCGATTCGATCGATGAATTGCGGGCGGCGACCGTGGAATTGGCGAAGCGGTCGCGCGGGATGAATCAGACTTCGTAGAGTTCCAGGGGCAGGTCGTCGGGGTCGAAGAAGAACGCCATCCGTTGTCCGGTGACCTCGTCGACGCGCAGTTCCTCGGTGCGGACCCCTTTGGCGGCCAGCTCGTCGAGCGTCGCGGCGACGTTGCGGACTGCGAACGCCAGATGGCGCAGTCCCGCGGCCTCCGGCCAGCTTGCGCGGTCCGGGGGTTCGGGGAACGAGAACAGTTCGATCCGGCTGCCGCCCGGGATGGCCAGGTCGAGCTTGTAGGAGCGGCGGGTGGCGCGATACTGCTCGGCGATCACCGCGAGGCCGAGGGTCTCGGTGTAGAACCGTTTGGAGCGCACATAGTCGGAGGCGATGATCGCCACGTGATGAATTCCTAGTAGTTCCACTCAGCGACCGTATCCCAGCGGGTACGCGGGCCCTGGTAACCCCTCGTGGGTGATGCTGCCGCGTCCGGGCTGCCGCGTCCGGGCTGCCGTGCGGTACGTCGGGCGTACCACACGGCAGCTGCTGCTCAGTGCACGACGTCGTATACGAGCTTGGCCACGCCGTTGGAGTAGGTCGCTGACTCCCGTAGGCGCAGTTGTTGTTTGTCCCGGTCGGACCGGGTGAACAGGTATTTGCCCGCGCCTAGCAGCACCGGAAATACCAGCAGGTTGTACCGGTCGATCAGATCAGCCGCACCCAGCCGCTGGGCCAGCTCGGCGCTTCCGTGGATGAAGATCGCGCCGCCGTCGCCCTGTTTCAGCTCGGCGATATCCTCGGTGGACCGCAAGATCGTGATCGGGCCCCAGCCCTCGACCGCAGCGTCGTCGGCGAGGCTGGTCGAGACCACGTACTTCGGCAGTTCCTTGTACGCGGCGTGATCGGCGGAGTCGCGCCAGAACGGAGCGAAAGCCTCGTAGCTGCGGCGACCGAACATCAGTGCCGTCGTGTCGGCTAGTTCTTCGCCCTTGAGCGAGTAAGCCTCGGGAACGAACTCGGTGTCCATCACCCAACCGCCGCTGCGGTGCCCCTCCTCCTTGCCGCCCGGCGAGTCCACTACACCGTCCAGCGACATGAAGCCCGTGTAGACCAGTTCGCGCGTCAAAATTTCCTCCTGAGATTCGGCGATGGAGACCGCCGGTGATCGCCCGGGTCAGACCGCCCGGGCGGTTTGTACTGTCGCCGGTCTGACTGACACCGACCTGACACCGTCGGCCTGGTCTTCGACGTAGTCGCGTCAGATCGGCTGAGCGGCATAGCTTCGGGCATGCCTGCCGCTGCGCCGATCATGAAATGTGGGCCAGAACCACGGTTGGGCCGGGGTTGAGATCAGCGTCAGCCGACGGTTGCCGCGTTCGGCCAGCGTTCTGCGGCTGCGGTGGTGACGGCGTCAGTGGCGGCGCTTGGCAGCCTTCGTGTCGTGGGTGGGCACCGTCAGCATGGCGACGATCATGTCGGTGATTTCGGCGGCGTCGTCGGGGTGGGGCGTGCGTACGCCTGCTTCGAGGGTGCGTTCGTAGTCGGCCATGAGGGCGAACATGACGGTGGCCATTGTTTCGAGACGTTGGCGGCGTCTGCGTGGGGTGAGTTGGGGTAGGGCGGCGGCGAGGCGGGTGGCGATGATGCGCACGGCGGCGCGGTCGGTTCCTGCGAGGCGGCGCGGGTCGGCGATCACCGGGTGGGCGCGCACTACTTCGAGGAAGCGTCCGAAGTGGGTGACCTCGTCGTGGGTGATGAGCTCGAGGATCGGGTCGGCGAGCATGGCGACCAGGGTGTTGATTTCGTGGGCGGTGCCGTCGGCCTCGTGGGTGGCGAGCAGGTGCATGCGGCGTTCTTCGAGCCAGTTCATCCGGCGCTCGACGATGGTTTCGATCAGGCCGTGGCGGGAGTCGAAGTAGTAGTGCACCGCGGAGTTGTTGCGGTGGCCCGCGGCTGCGGCGATCTCTCGCAGCGGAACCTCTACTCCGCGTTCGGCGATGAGTCGCTCCCCCGCGTCGAGCAGTGACGCGCGCGAATCGGCGATCAGCATAGTGGCACTGTACTAAACCCTGGCCTTGACTGGGTTAAGCACACGTGTTTAGTTGAAGAGATGGATAGAGCGCACCTGATGGCCGCCGGTTGGGTGCGAGAGGTGGGCACACTGGTCTGCCGAAGCCTTGCGGCACAAGGCAATCCATGATCACGGCGGGTCCGATCTTCCAGCTGTGCTGGGTCGTGCGCGATATCGCGGCGGCGCAACAGGAGTTCACCGAGCGGTACGGGGTGGCGCACTGGTTCACGATTCCGGATGTGCACTTCGGGCCGGCATCGTGCGAATTACGTGGCGAGCCTGCCGATTACACGATCACGGTCGCGCTGGGGTATGCGGGTGGGCAGCAGTTGGAGCTGATCGAGCCGCGGGGCGGGGTCAGTTTGTATGCCGAGCATCTCGAGCGGTTCGGGCCTGGGCTGCACCACACGGGGTGGGTGCCCGAGGACTACGACGGTGCGCTGCACGAGGCGCGGGCGGCGGGCATCGAGATGGTGGCGCGCGGGAAGTTCGACGGCGTCGGAATGGAGTTCGCCTATCTCGAAGGCGGGCCGATCGGGTCGTACTTCGAGTTGATGCGGCTCTCCGATGCCATGAAGGCGATGTTCGACACCTTGATTCCGGACGGATTCTCGAATCCATGGCAGTAGACGTGAGTACAACCTGCCTCGGGAAAGGCTCGTACTTCGGGCACCGGGCACCCACGGCGCTGCGTTCGCGGCGTCAGGAAGGCGACTGATATGCGCTTCACCTATGCCGAGACGATGACGGACCCGGCGTACTACGTGCCGTTGGCCCGGGCCGCCGAGGAGGCCGGGTACTCGTCGATGGCGGTCGCGGACAGCATCGCCTACCCGCGGGACTCCGACGCCAAGTATCCGTACACGCCCGATGGGAGCCGGGAATTCCTGGAGGACAAGCCGTTCGTGGAGGCGTTCGTGCTCAGTGCGGCGATGGCGGCGGTGACCACGACGTTGCGGTTCACCCCGTTCGTGCTGAAACTGCCGATCCGGCCGCCGGTGCTGGTGGCCAAGCAGGCCGCGTCGGTGGCGGCGTTGAGCGGCAACCGGTTCGGGCTCGGCGTCGGGATCAGCCCGTGGCCCGATGACTTCGAGATCATGGGTGTGCCGTTCGAGAAGCGTGGTGCACGGATGGACGAGTGCATCGACATCGTGCGCGGGTTGACCGCGGGCGGGTACTTCGAGTTCCACGGCAAGTTCTACGACATACCGCCGATCAAGATCTCTCCGGTGCCGACCGAGCCGGTACCGATCCTCATCGGTGGGCACAGCAAGCCCGCGCTGCGACGGGCCGCGCAACGCGGTGACGGCTGGATGCACGCCGGTGGCGATGGCGCCGAACTAGACCGGCTGCTGGTTGAACTGGACGCGTTGCGTGCCGAATACGGGACGCGCAAGGACTTCGAGGTGCACGTGATCTCCCTCGACGGATTCACCGTCGACGGCATCAAACGCCTGGAGGACAAGGGAGTTACCGACGTCATCGTCGGCTTCCGTCTCCCCTACACCCTCGAACAGGACACCGAAGCGCTCGACACGAAGATCGCCAACCTGTCCCGTTTCGCCGAAAAGGTCATCGCGCGGACCGCGAGTTGAGCTGTTCAACAGCGACTAGCTCATGAGCTGGCACACGCTCATGGGCTCGCCCGGGGCCAGGGAGCGAAGTCCCGGAGCGGGTGCCAAGCCGTGCTCGCGGAGGAAGGCGCGCAGGCTGGGGCCGTTGGCCGGGCGCGGGTCATCGAAAGCCATCGGACGGCCGCCGATCATCGCGGGCTGACGAGAACGCGGACGAGGCCTTGGCCGGAGTCCAGGGCGGTCAGCGCCTTGCCGATGATGGATCCCAGGGCGCGGCTCATGTCGGACACTCGGCGCGCGTGGCCGGTGGTGGTCGAGGTGGTCAGCAGGTCGCCGGGGCGGATGGGGCTCTGCGTCGCGTCGGCGGCACACCACACCTTGCCCATCAGTGCGATGTTCACGCCGTCGGCATGGCGGTCGAGCACGATCGCGGGCGCGACCCCGCCTGCGCCCGAGACGATTCCGGCGACCGCGGTGTCGTACTCCTGGCGGCACGGATGCACCGCGCCGCTCTCGCCGACGACTACCACCGTGCCCGCGGCGATCCCCGGCTCACCACAGGTCAGTGCCTCCGCGTAATCGGCGCCGGCCAAGAACAGATCGCCCGTCACGGTGATATTGCCTTTGACGGTCACGTTTCCCTCGAAATAGCCCGCGTCGCCGCGCCCCTTGTTGTAGCCGGCGACCGCCGCGTGATTCGAATGGGTTTCACCGTGCACCCCCTCACCGCCGTGCGGTCCTCCGATGCCCCAGACCCCTGGGCCGTTGCTGAGGTTGTAGCCGCCGACGCCGGCATGGGCGGTACGGGAATACCCCGTCACCCCTTCGCCACCGGATTCAGCACCGCGTCCCCACACGCCACTGCCTCCGCCGGGGCTCTCGTTGTAGCCGGCAACGCCTGCGGTGTTGCCATGGCTGACACCGTGCACGCCCTCACCGCCGCTCTTCGCACCCTCACCCCACACGCCGACACCGCCGTTGGGGTTGTGGTTGTAGCCGCCTACGCCGGCGTATCCAGTGCGGGAATGGCCGGTGACACCCTCACCACCGGACTCAGCCCCCCGCCCCCATACGCCGCTGCCACCGTTCGGGCTCTCGTTGTAGCCGGCGACGCCCGCGGTGTTGCCGTAGCTGACACCGTGCACGCCTTCACCGCCGCTCGCCGACCCCTCACCCCACACGCCCGCTCCGCCCGCGGAATTCTTGCCCGTGACGCCGGCCTGCGCGGCGTCGCCGGAAACACCCTGCAAAGGCATCGACATGACAGCTCTCCCTCCCAGCCCGCCGCGTTAGCCACCGGAGCAACGGCGAGAACAGTGGTCTCATGGTGAGCGGCACGATCATCGGGCGGCAAGCTAACGGTCCGCCTACCGGACCCGTTCTTCAGCTGCGCGATCTCGGACATGCCGCAACACACGAGATCGGTGCGGCGGCCATGATGGAGGGTGAGTTGACAGTGACGAACCTGGGCTATGAATTCGCGCCGTCCCCAACCGGTTTCGCCACGTGGGACGAGTACTACCGTGATCTGGGGCTGCCGGAAGCAGCATCGACCGGCGGCGTGGACCGGATCAGCGACCCGCAGGGCGGTGGACCGGACATCTGGTTTCAGGTCGTCCAGGACGCGAAGGCCGTGAAGAACCGGCTGCACATCGACATCCACGCCAGCGGCGACCGGACAGACCCGATCCAGACGCGCAAGAGGCGAGTCGACACCGAAGCCGACCGCCTCGTAGGCCTCGGCGCCACCATCACCTGGCGTCATGTACCAGGAAGAAATCGACCACTATGCGGTCGGGATGAAGGACCCCGAAGGGAACGAGTTCGACATCAACTGACCTGTGGCGAGGTCACCGAGAGAGGCGGTGAGATGCTGAACTGCTCCCGGAGATCGGAACTACGTTTCTCAGTCGAACTGCCGGGGAGTAGTTCATCCGAGGAGCGGGTCGGCCGCATGCTGCTCGATGCGCCCGGCTCGCCGCTGCGGGCTGGCCCTCGTGGCTTGATCGGCGGTAGTCCTTCCTGCATGGCGGTCGACGAGCTGAGCGTATGAGGTGGTGTCAGCCGCGTAGGGCGGCGGTGGCCGCGGCGAGGGTTTGGGCACGGTAGCTCGCGCCGAAGAGGACTACGTGGACCAGCAGGTGGTGGAGTTGGTGGAGGGGGATGCGGGTGCGCCAGCCGTCGGCGAGTGGGTGGGTTTCGTTGTAGGCGTTCAGGATTCGGTCGAGGTGAGGGGCGCCGAAGAGGGCGAGCACGGCCAGGTCGGTTTCGCGGTGGCCGCCGTGGGCGGCGGGGTCGATGAGGACGGCGCGGTCGGGGGTCCAGACGATGTTGCCGGACCAGAGGTCGCCGTGGATGCGGGCGGGTGGTTCCGGTGGGCCTGCCAGGGTCTCGATGCGGTCGATGACTTGTTCCAGCAGGTGGGTTCCGTCGGGGCCGAGGTGGGCGGCGGCGCGGGGTAGGTAGGGGGCGAGGCGGCGCTCGGCGTACCACTGGGGCCAGGGGCCTGCGGAGAGTGTGTTGTCCAGTGGGAGTTCGGCGATCCAGCCCGGCCACGGTGCGCCGAACTTCGTCGGTGTATTCGCGTGCAGCGCTGCCAGTTCGCGGCCGAGGTGGGCTGCGGTGTCGGGGGTGGCGCCGGTGTCGTCGAGCCAGGGCAGCACGATCATTCGGTCGTCGGCGGCCAGTACTGCTGGGAGTAGCGCGCTGGCGTGCCCGACAGCGGTGTCTGCTTCGGTGCCACCTGTCGGCCCGCGTGAATGAGCCTGTCGCATCGACTCGCCTGAGTCGGGTCGCGCCGACCCGCGCAGTCCGTCGGCCGATCCGGTAGCGAGCCAGCGCAGCCCGGCTGCTTCGGCGGCGAAGACAGTGGTCGGCTCGACGGCGGCTTTCACGAAAACCTCGCGCCCGTCGGCGAGGGTGGCGCGGTGTGTTGTCCACTCGTGACTGGCCCCGAGATCGGTGACGGCGCGGACGGGGGTGTCGAGGAGTGCGCCGAGGTGGTCGGCGAGCGTCATGAGGTCGCAGCGGTGAGGCGCTTCATGGTGTCCTCGTCGGCGGGGAAGAATGACTCGATGGCCAGTTCGGCGACGGTGACGTTCATGGGTGTGCCGAAGACCGAGGTGATGCTGATGAAGGACAGTTCGTGACCATCGCGCAGCAGGCGCAGCGGCACCACGGATTGGTCGGGGTCGGGCAGCGCCGGGTCGACTTCCCCACCGGGGTAAGCACGGAGCTCGTCGCGCAGTTCCACCAGTTCGGGCGAGCCGGTGACCTCGATCTGGCGAGACAGTCGCGCGAAGAGGTGGCCGCGCCACTCCGCGAGATTGACGATCTGGCCTGCCATACCGTCGGGGTGCAGGCTCAACCGCAGGGCGTTGATCGGTGGGGTCAGCAGCGCGGGGTCGATACCGTCGAGCAGCAGGGTGACACCGGCGTTGGCGTCGATCATGGTCCAGCTATGGTCGATGGCGAGCGCGGGATATGGCTGATGGCCGGTCAGGATTTGGCTCATCGCGCTGCGGACCGCGTCCATCGCGGGGGCATCGAGGGCGGGTTCGGCATAGACGGGTGCGTAACCAGCGGCCAGCAGCAGCCGATTGCGTTCGCGCAGTGGGATTTCCAGGTGCTCGCTCAGATGCACCAGCATGGCGCGGCTCGGTTTGGCGCGACCGGTCTCGATGAAGCTCAGGTGCCGCGCCGACGTGTCCGAGCGCCCGGCCAGCTCCAGCTGGCTCAGCCTGCGCTCCAGTCGCCAATGTCGCAGGAGGTCACCGGCCGTTTGTGTGTTCACTCCCCGATCCTACGAAGCACCGGGGGTCACGACGATTACCTGACAGGTAATCGACACCGGTTCCGGAACGTCGCAACCCGGCCGCGCAGCCACCCAGTGCGGCAGGGGCGGCGGTGGCGACCAAGGCGGCCGCCGCGGCGGCGGCGATCGCGCCCACGCCAGGCTGGCGGAACGGTTGGCTTCCAGGTTGCGCCCTCCCGCTCGCGGCGGATCAGCGCACGGTGATCACGCGGCTGTGCCAGCCGGTGGAGCCGTCGGGGAAGGGTGGGGTGCGGCGGTCGGTTTGGGTGATGCCGTCGCGGTCGGTGGCCCGGACACGCAGGGTGTGGGCGCCTGGGGTGGCGGTCCAGCGCCAGGTCCATTGGCGCCAGGTGTCGGTGGAGTATTCGTCGGCGAGGGTGGCCGGTTGCCATGGTTGATCGTCGACCTGGACTTCGACGGCGTCGATGCCGCGGTGCTGGGCCCAGGCGACTCCGGCGATCGTGACATCGCCGGCAGGTACGGTGGCGAAGGCAGCGGGGACATCGATCCGCGCTGCGGTCTTGATGAGTGCCTGTGCCGCCCACCCTCGTTCGGTCCAGTACGCCTCGGCGCGGTCGAATCGGGTGAGCTCGAGGTCGATGACCCACTTGGTGGCGGAGACGTATCCGTACAGGCCCGGGACGATCAGCCGGGCGGGGTAGCCGTGCGCGATCGGCAGCGGTTCACCGTTCATACCGACCGCCAGCAGTGCGTCACGACCATCGGTTACCGCGGAAACCGGTGTACTCGCGGTGAATCCGTCGATACTGCGCGATAGCAGCATGTCGGCCTCGGGATGGACACCTGCCTCGGCGAGCAGATCCGCCAGCCGGTACCCCGTCCAGACAGCGGTGCCTGCCAGCTCGCCGCCGACTTCGTTGGACACGCAGGTCATGGTGATCATCCGCTCGACCGCCGTCCGTTGTCGTAGCTGGTCGAAGTCCAATTGCATTGGCCGATCTACCATTCCGTGGATGCGCAGCCGCCAATCACCGCTCGTCAGCGCCGGCAATTGCAAGGCGGTGTCGACGCGGTAGAAGCGATCGTTCGGCGTCACGAAGTCGGTCAGGCCTGGAACCGCCAGCCGCGCACCGGCTCCCAGCGGCGCGGCCGGAACCGCTCGCGGAACAACGAAACCGGCCCGGTCGGCCACCACATCACGCAGCCGCGCACCTATCCACTGCCCGGCAACGGCCGCGCCCACGGCCACGGCGCCTACTCCCGCTGACAACAGAAGAAATCGACGCCGCGAAGCTTTTCCCTGGACGTTCGCCGCCACATCACCGCTCGCCGCCGCGCCGACAGTCACCGACGTATCGGCGTCCGCTACCGGCCCGTCGTTCGTCGGTACAGCGGCCCTGGCCACTGGTTCGTTAGCGCGCCCCTCCGAGCCACAGCCGATCAGCAGGCGCAGGACGACCACTCCCGCCACGACGCCGACGACCGTCGGTAGCGCGAACCATATTGTCGCTGTGGGGCGTTGCAGTGCGGCTCCGAGGACGACACCGCCGAGCAGGATCAGCAGCACGCTCCCGAGCGGGCGTCTTCGTTCCAGCACACCGAGGATCGCCGCGAAGACGACCATCACCGCGGCCATCGACAGGAACAGTGCGAGTTTGTCGTTACTGCCGAAACGGCGGATTGCCGCGTCCTTCAACGCATGTGGCGTATGGTCGACCACCGAGGCGCCCATCGCGTAGAACGGCGAGGCGGCGGGATCGATGAGTGCGGCGGCCAGATGGCCGACACCCAGGACGGTGAGTGCGGCGAGCACCCCGGCCAGCGCTGCCGACTCTCTGTTGAGCACGCGTTTCGGACGTGATTGATCCCCAAGCTGTTTCATCGCAGGCTCCTGTTGTTCGTGGGGAGCTGCGACTCGCGCGGCAGCTCGGTCAGGCGAGATTCACGCTCGCGATCATGTCTCCGGTCGGTGTCGGGGAACCGGTGGACGGCTCGACCGTGACGGCCAAGGTGTCGACCGGGTCGAAGCGGGTCACCAAAGCGGGACCGGTGGAAGGCAATTCGGTCAGCACAGTGGCCGATTGCGCCTTTCCACCCAGTGGCACCAACCAGACCTGATAGGACCGGCCTGGTGACGGTGCCGATACGGACTCGAAAGATACTGTGGCAGCGGCCATTCGAGCAGAGGTTCGGACGGTGAGGGTGCCGCCGCCCGCGACCGGGACCGACTTCACCGTGACGTCGGGCTGCTCGAGCACCATCTGCGCGGTCAACTCCGGTGCGCCCGGGTCGCCGGCACGGTTCACCAGCACGCCCACGCCGGCGCCGATCGCCACGACCACCGCGACCGCCGCCGCCAGCCAGCGCAGCCGCTGGAACCGTTTGTGGTCGGCAGCCGATGCGTCAGCATCTGCGTCGGCCCGGTGGAAAGTATTGCGGCCCCTTCCCGAACTACCGGATGCGTCATTGCCCTGGCGGAATGAATTGCGAGCCGTGCCCGGCAACCCGGGTGCTTCATCCACCCCCTGGAATCGATCGCCACCCGCAGCCGGTGAACCAGGTGCGTCCCCGGACCGCTGAGATCCATCGCGTCGCTCGCCCAACGGACCGGCCGCGTCATCCAACGCCCGCAGCAACGTCGTCTCCAACTCCGCCGGCGGCGGCGTCGCATCGAGCACCGTCAGCGCCGCCAACGTTTCCCGTACCCCGAAAACGATCGCGGCAAAGGCATCCACGGTAACCGGGTCGGCTTCGCGAAGCCGATGCTCGATACTGCGCCGCTCGAGCTCGGCAACCGCGTCCATCGCGTACGGATAGGCCAGGTCGAGCAGGTCGCTCCCGCGCTGCCCGTTCTCGCTCATGCCCGAACCACGCAGCCGGAAGTACCGCGCCGGGACAGGATTCGCTTCCCGCTCATGCGGTCTCACCTCCTGTCAAACAGTCCTCGAGCCGCTTCAAGCCGTCCCGAATCCGGCTTTTTATCGTCGGCAGCGGAACCTCGAGATGGTCGGCGACCTCGCTGTAGGTCCGGCCGCTGTAGTACGCCAGCCCGACGGCTTCGCGCTGGATCGCGGTCAACGTGTCCAGGCAGTCGAGCACCGACTGCTCGTCGAGCAGCTGCCCGACCTCCTCGGCGACGACATCGTGGTCGCGGCCGAGATTCGCTTGGCCGTAGACGATGTCGCGGCTGGCGGCGGACTGCTCGCGGCGCACCCGGTCCACCGCCCGCCGATGGGCCAGCATCATCAGCCAGCCCATCGGACTGGACAGCTTCCGGTCGTATCCCGTCGCCAGCGACCACGCCTGCAGATACACCTCCTGGGTGATCTCCTCGGCCGCGGCGTGACTGCGCAGGATCCGCAGCGCCAAGCCGAAGACGCGGTGGCTGGTCGCGCGGTAGAACTCGGTGAAGGCGTCGCGGTCGCCGGTTGCGATCGCATCGAGCAGCTCGAGCAGCCGCCGCGTCCGCGCCGCCTCTTCCGGATCCTCCCGGGTCGGGCACGACGGTGTCGCCGGTGGCCCGCCCGCGCCGGTGTTGCGGCGCAGGCGGATCGCGGTGAGCTTCGGTTCATTCGGCATGGTCACCTCCGCGTCGATCGACGGCGGGGGCGAACAGGGAATGGATCTGCGGCAGCAACACGTCGAGCTCGACTCCTGAT
This sequence comes from Nocardia sp. CS682, assembly GCF_004634405.1. Lineage (NCBI taxonomy): Bacteria > Bacillati > Actinomycetota > Actinomycetes > Mycobacteriales > Nocardiaceae > Nocardia > Nocardia sp. CS682. Next base: position 296,949 of record NZ_CP029710.1, read on the forward strand.
GGGAGGGACCATTCCGAACCAGTGCGTAGCGAGGCTACGCGGCGGGCGGCATCAGCACGGCGTCGATCATGTATACCGTCGCATTTGCCGTCTTCACGCCGCCGCAGATCACCGAGGCGTCGGCGACCTTGATGTCGTCACCGGTGCGGGTGACGGTCACGTTCGCGCCCTCGACCGTCTTGTGCGTGCCCGCGATCTTGTCCGGCGCGACCTGGCCCGGCACCACGTGATAGGTGAGAATCTTGGTCAGCGTGGCGGAGTCGGTCTTCAGCGAATTCAGCGTCGCCGGGTCTATCTTGGCGAACGCCGCGTCGACCGGGGCGAACACGGTGAACTGGCCGCCGTTGAGGGTGTCGACCAGATTCACCTGCGGATTGAGCTGACCGGACACCGCGGCGACCAACGTCGTCAGCAACGGATTGTGTGAAGCCGCGGTGGCGACCGGGTCCTGGGCCATGCCGCTGACCGAGCCGGCGCCGGTCGGCACCTGCTGAGCGTAGGTCTTGCAGCCCGCGCCGACCAGATCGCCGGACGCGGCGGTCGACATGGTCGGCGCGGCGGTGGTCGAGGGGGCCGCGGTGTCGTCGGACTTGTCGCTCGAACAGGCCGAGGCACCCACTACCGCGGTCAGCAGCATCGCCGCCACGACCGAACGTCGCATTGCAGTCATCGTGTTTTCGCTTCCGTCGAGACGGCTGGTAGCCGTGCTGGGAGTGGACGGAACGGAATTCGCCTGGGTCGGTGACCCGGATGGGTCGGATCTCTTGCCGATTTCTCGGCTAACGGTCAGCGCGCGGGTCGAGGACCATCAGACCGTCCTGGACGAGGGTGCTGCGGGCGCGCCGGCGGACCCGGCAGATGTCCACCGAACAGTCCAAATGGATCTGCATGGCTCGGTGAGCCCGCGCGGCCGACATCGGGCCGGGATCGATCCCGCACTCAGCGATACCCGCATCCATGGCAACTGTCTGCATCTGTTTCTCCTTTCGCCGGGGCGCTCGCCGTTCGCCGGGAGCGCACATCCATCGGTCCTCACCGAGTACTTCGTACTGCTGCCAGCAAAGGACTGGCTAGTTTTCGAGCGGGCGGTAAGGCCGCGAAAATCGAGTGCGCGCTCGCCCCAGCCCCGTTCGACAGGCAGGATCGTGGGATGACTACTACGGCGGGTTTCGTATTCGACCGCGATACGACCAGCGAACCGGTTGGGGAGCATGAGTTCGGGCTGACGTTGTCGGACCGGTGGACCACCTTCATCGGCACTTCGAATGGAGGGTATCTGCTTGCCAGCTGTTTGCAGGCACTACGGCGCGAGTTGCCGCAGCCTGATTTGCTGTCTGCGTCAGCACATTTCCTGCGCCCAGGCAGTCCCGGGCCCGCGCGGATCACCACCGAGATCGCCCGGGTCGGGCGCCGCACCGCGACCGGTCAGGCGACGCTGCTGCGCGATGACCGCGAAATCCTGCGTGTGCTGGCCACTTTCACCGATCTGGCGGCCGCGGAAGGGCCGACGCTGATCCGCGGTGAACCGCCGGTGTTGCCGCCGCCGGAGCAGTGCTTCGATCCCGCCGACAGTTATCCGAGCAAGCCGCCGTCGCTCTTCGAAAGGGTCGAGATCCGGATGCCGGAGGTACCCGGGTTCTGGCGCGGTGAGCCCGGCGGCACCACGGCCGCCGAGTTCTGGATGCGGCTGGCCGATGGCCGTGCGGCCGATCCGATCGCTCTCGCGTGCCTGGTCGACGCCGCCGCGCCGATCGTTTTCGACCTCGGGGTCTCCGGGTCGGCCACGATAGAACTGACCGTTCATATCCGCAAACGTCCCGCACCCGGTTGGCTGGCGTGTCGGGTGTCCACCAACTATCTGATGGACGGGTTCCACGACGAGGACTTCGAGATCTGGGACAGCACCGGGGTTTTGGTCGCTCAGTCGCGGCAGCTGGCGATCGTTTCGACGTAAGCGGTGGGCGGGCGGTCCAAGGTCAGCTCAGTCGCGCGGTCAAGGTGGTGACGAGGTGCGGTACGACCTTGTCGCGCCAGAAGATCAGCTTGTCCTCGCCCTCCTGCTGGCCCAAGCGCCACCGCGTGGTCCACGGCTTTACCTCGAAGTAGAAGCGTCCGTTGCGGCAGTGCGCTCCCTCGATCTTCAGGAAGCACGCCTCAGCACCCCAGACGGCGCCGACCTCGGCGAAGTCGATGTAGTCGCGGTGCTCCCGTGCCCGGTCGTCGTAATACTCGGCAATGGCTTCCGGGCTGCCGACAGCTGTCAGCGTTACCGTGATCGCGGAAGTGCTCCGCTGCTCGGCGTACTCGCTGGGCAGATCGAACCCGAACACACAGCTTCCTCGTGGCGCATCGAGTGAGTGGCCGCCCGCGAAACTCCCGTCTGGCCGGACTTTGAAGCTCGGCAGAAATTTGATCGGTTCCGGAGTCCGCTGGATCATCGCCGCCTGCGGCAGGATCGCCCTGATCTCCTCCTCTTTCAGCGTCGTACATGCATCGGGCCACACGGTGGGCACCCCTCTGTCGGTGAGGGTGACCTCCAGCTTGTCACCCGCCGGTCGCGCCGCCCCGTAGACGATGTCCGGTGGCGCGGGAGGACGGGCGGGCTCGGTCTCGCAACTCACCAGGCTCAGCGCGACAGCTGTCAGGGTCACGGCGGTCGTCAGACGTCCCCGGAGCTTGCGACCGAGTGCCGCGCGTCGCTGCCTGATCGGAAAATCCACCCTGCACCCCCACGTTCAGATCCTGCGACGAATCATATGTCCCGGTCAGGTCGGTCAGGAGGGTGGTGCGATCTTCACGATGGATACCGGTCCCGAACCGGCTGTGACCGTGACGAACTGGCGGTAGGTGCGGATTGCGGCAGTGGGGCGGATTTCGGTGATGACCACGTCGAACCGGCCGTCTGCCATGGGGCTGACCAGTACGCAGTGCTGGGTGCCCGCGGGGACGGAGTTGATGCCCGCGCTGATCACTTCGACCGAGGGGACGGCCGCGTCCGGGGTGGTCACGGCTCGGGCGTCGGTGCCGGATCGGGACACGTAGTAGGCGTATTGGAAGGCCAGGATGACGTCGGGTCCCGAAGCGGTCGAGCCGGTTCCGTTGCCGCGCACCAGCTGATCGTTCCTGGTCGGCTGGCAGGCGGGTGCGCCGCCGAGCACCGGATCCACATAGGTGGCCGACTGTCGCGGCGGGCTCGCGGCCGCCGTGTAGACCAGCACTACTGCCACCGCCGCCATCGATCCGACCACCGCGGCCGAGCCGACCAGGAAAGGTCGCCCTCTGCGCTGTGCGTGCCAGCGTTGGGGTCGTGGTGGCGGAATCATGCCCGGCCACAACGGTTCTGCTGCCGTGTGCCGCCTGCGCTGCGCGGCGGCACTCCCCCCGGAGACGTTGGACGACGACATCATTGCGCCGCACCCCCTTTACCGGTGCCTACTCAGCGCCGCCGGACACCCCTCAATGCCGTTGCGCAGTAACAACATTGCACACCTTTGCACGGCGTGCCGGTCGAATGAGCTACAGACCACTCTGCCGGTTTCCTTGGCGCGCTTCACCGGTCGGTGTCGGGCGGAGCGCGAACCCGCGATTCGCCGCAACAGCTACCGCGTCACGAGCCGGTTCCGTCGCATGCGATACCGGGCATGGCCGTGCCGACCCGCCCACTCTCCGCCGGCACGTCGATACGCTGCCGGATGGACATGGCGGCGGCAACGATCGAGTAACTCCCTCGGTGCTGTCCCGCTCGGATTCGAGGAGGGTGGCCGGTGCGGCAAGTCGCGGTGTGTGGACCGAGGGAATGCAGTGACGTCGAGGCGCAGTGGGCGCGGACGGTCGGTCGGTTGCTGGCCGAGGCCGGGGTGACCGTGCTGTGCGGCGGGGGCGGCGGGGTGATGGCCGCGGTGGCGGAGGGCGCATCCGGTGCGGGCGGGCTCGTGATCGGGGTGCGGCCGGATACCGAGCGAGGGGCGGTGTGCGCCGGATTGTCGGCGGTGCTGTTCACCGGTATGGGTGAGGCGCGCAACGCGATCCTGGTGGCGTCCGCGGACGCGGTGATCATCATCGGCGGATCGTGGGGCACGCTGTCGGAACTCGCTCTCGCTCGACATCGCGGCGGCATCCCGGTCGTCGCACTCGGCGGTTGGCAGCTACTCGATGCCGACGGAAACCCTTTGGACGCAAGCATTTCAGCGAACGATCCGGCCGATGCCGTCGCGCGTGCACTAGGGGCAGGAAGCTAGCTTTACGAGTCGCAAACACCCGCCCGGCCGCGTGCACGTCGACCCCTACCGAGGCGCGCTCCGACCAGCCGCCCGCTCCGCCCCCGGATGCTCCTCTCCGGCGACGAGCGGAAGGGCTGAGCCGCCCGCTCGTCGACATCGGATCGAAGCTCGTCGCAGCCGAACCAAATTGCGGCCCTGACTCCGTTCGGTGACGATGCGCGCGGCGTCACAGAGCTCGGCACACGCCCTGGTGTCAGGCTGGCACGATCTCCGCGAGAGCCGATTCATGGAAACCGCCGAGCGCACATTCGCCCGTGGTCAGCGAGCGGCGTCCGAGCGGGAGAGGTTCCAGCTCTGCCAGGTGTCGGCATCGAGCTGGGCGCGGACCCGCTCGCGCACTTGGGTGCGCATCGGTTCCGGGAGACGATCGATCGCAGGCAGGATGTCGGTCGACAGTTCGGACAGGTAGCTGGTGTCGAGCGGCTTCCCGCGTTCCCAGCGGTCGATGTTCTGGTCGGCGATCAGTCGCTCCGGATTCAGCACGGCCAGCGCGAGCAAGGTGGCCATGGCGGTGCCGATGACCGCGCGCGGCAACCACATCCGGCGCAGGCTGAACACTGCGGCGAGCACCAGCAGATAGACAAGACCGAGCCACAGCTCGCAGACCTCGACGAGCAACCGGAGCAACGTGAAGCCGTACGCCTGCTGATAAGTCCACATGCGCCCGAGGGCGGAGGCGACGATCACCAGCGAGAGCACGCTCACTGCGGACAGCAGCACACGCAACCACAAGCGGTCCGCCGCCGACTCCTGCCCGGCCCAGCGCAGCACCACCAGGATCACCGCGAGGGTGAGGATGGTGACCAGCGACAGCTGCCAGAATCCCGTGCGCGCGTACTCGGCGTAGGTGAGACCCGCCGTGCGCTGCACGTAGTCGTCGCCACCGAACAGCGCCACGAACTGCGCGCCGACGAACACCGCGAACAAGACGGTGAGTGCGCTCACCGGGAGTGCCCACTCCACGCGGCGCAGCGTCCGAACCGGCTCGTTCCCCGATTCCGTTGCGGGCTGCGGCGGTCCGGCCAGCACATACAGTGCACCGACCGCAGCGAGCCCGACCACCACGAACAGCACGATCTTCTGGACGACCCGGTCCGTCGCGATCTCCGGTGTCAGCGGCTCCAGCAGCTTCGCGAACGTCGCATCGGCGCCACCGAGCAACGGGATGAACACCGCGAGCAACGCGATGGTCACCACCACCGACAGCACAACCCCCTGCTCCCGCCGCGACTTACTGCCACGCATCTGTTTGGCCCCGGCATACACCCACGGCACACTGCTCAACGACGCGAGCGGCCAAGCGATCACGTCATAGAGGACACCATGCACCGAACGCCGCCCCACCACCGCCAGCGACCCGGCTACACACGCTGCCAGTACGCACAGGGTGAACAACCAGCCCGCCGCGCGGAAAGTGCCCACCGCCAAGAGGGCCAGCAGCATTCCGGTCCAGAAGTTTCGAGCGCCGTGCTCGCCGAGTCGGCGACGGATGGCCGACTCTTGCCGAGTGCCCTCCGGTTCGGCGGCATCGACAGGATCTGACTTCGCACCATCGATGCGGGAACCCACCGCCGTGCGCGAGCTCGCATCGGCCAGCTCGCCGGGTTGACTGGAGGGCGACTCCGTCTCCGCAGATTTCACCTCCCGAGTAGTGGCGTCCTCAGCAGTGGCGGAATCCGTCGCAGCCAGCGGTGCGACGCGTGCATCGGTGTCCTCGGCAGCACCACCTGCACCCGCAAGATCGGCAGTACCAGCAGCGCGTGTCGGTGAAACACCAGACTTCGACACCGCTGCATCTAGTTTCGAATCGCTGTCGTCTGCCGGGATTGCCGCTCCCGACCGGGTGGACTTCCTGAGCTCATCGGGTTGCGACTTCGCTCCGTCCGAACCCTTGTGCGTGCCGGGTTCAGAGCTCTGGTCGGCTCGCGCGTCGGATCTCTCGGCCCGCGCGCCACGCGTCGAATCCTCCCCTCCGGGATTCGACGCAGCGGCCGACGATGTCGCCTGCACACCCTGTGACGGACCGGCCGCTTCGACTTCAGTTCCGCTTCCGCCGCTTTCGATGGATGCCGGCGCTTCGGCGGAGTCAGGCACTGACTTGCGCGCGTTGCGATCCACCATGAGCACCGCGCCGACGCCCACCGATCCGGCGAGCAACCAGCCGATTCCTGGACGGTCCAACGGAATCAACATCGCGCCGGCGAAGCCCGTGAGACAGGCCGCAGGCAGGACGCCGGGCGGGCAGACGACGCGGCGCCATTTCGCCGGCGGTTGCGCTACCTGCCGTATCGGGTACTCGGGATACGCGGGAACGGGTTGCGGGCCAGTAGGGGTTGCGGGCACCGGCTGGTCGGCGGTCAGTAGCGCTCCCAGCGGTGAGTCGGGTGCCGGGGTCCGGGGTTGGGAAGCCGCGGACTTGTCCGCTTCCGGCGGTATCGGCGCTGCGGGTTTATCGGGCATGATTCGCTTTCTGTGGGTGTGCGGGATCGCCCCGCGGGCCCTGCTGGGTCCGGGTCGGCGGGTAGGGCTGGGGTCAGTGGCCGGGTAGGACCACGCGGATACGGGAGCCGGGGTCGGCAACGGCGATGGTGCCGCCGTGCAGGTCGACGATCCAGCGGGAGATGGCGAGGCCGAGACCGGTGCCACCGCCGTCGGTGCGGCCGCCCCGGGTGAAACGGTCGAAGACGCGGGCGCGTTCGGCCGGTGGGATACCGGGGCCGTCGTCGGCTACCTCGATCACCAACTTGCCGGACTGCCTGCGGGCCGTCACCCGAACCTCGCCCCCGGCCGGGCCGTGCCGGGCGGCGTTGTCGAGCAGGTTGAGTAGCACTTGATGCAAACGTGCACTGTCGGCGAATACGCGTATAGTGCTGGGCTGCACGTCGGTCGTGAATCGCACGCCACGGCCGAGTGCCGCGGCGGCGACGTCCGCCTCGGCGACGACCTCGGCCAACAGCGGTGCGACGTCGAGACTTTCGCGGTCGAGCGGGAAGGCGCCCGCCTCGATGCTGGACAGGTCGAGCAGTTCGGAGACCAGCAGGCTCAGCCGCTCGGTCTGCGCGAGGGCGGTGCGCAGCGTTTTCGGGTCCGGCTCGGAGACGCCGTCGACGACGTTCTCCAGCAGCGCGTTCAGCGCAGTGATCGGCGTACGGAGTTCGTGCGAGACGTTCGCGATGAGGTCGCGGCGCTGCTGGTCGGCGGCGGCCAGATCGGCGGCCATCTGATTGAACGCTTCGGCCAGTTGCCCGACCTCGTCGCGGGACGTCGCCCGCACCCGCCGTGTGTAGTCGCCGTGTGCCATCGTTTTGGCCGCGGCCGTCATCTCGCGTAGTGGTCTGGTGATGCCGTGGGCGAGGAACTGCGAGGCGACCAGTGCGATTGCCACCGAGGCGAGTGTCGTCTTCGGCGGCAGCCATCCGATCTTGAATCGAAAGTAACCGAACGCGATCCCGCCGGCACACAGCATCAGAATCGCCAGCTTCAACTTGATCGAGCGCACTCGATCCAACGGTCGCGGGAGTACCTCGGCCACCATGTCCGAGATGGCACGCAATCGGTCCACGAGCGTACGACGCTGGACGGGGCCGACGTCGCGTCCGCGGTTCAGGCCACTCGCGGTGGGGTGGTCGTCATCCGCTTCGCCGCGCGCACGGCCCCGCCGTCCGACACCTGCCGTGTGAATGTCGGCCGTCCCGTCTAGTTTGAGCGAACCGTCGTCCGATGCTGTGCTTCGCTGCGCGCCCACGTTCGGCGCCGAAACCTTCGCCGGAGACGAGGTGTCGTTCTGCACGGCGGACTGGTCGTGCGCGCTGTGGGCGCTGTCGTTCTGCGCAGAAAGGTCGCCCTGTACGAACTCCTCGTCGGGTACCGCCGGGTTCGTGCTCATCGTGCCTCCAGCGCTGTGCGGGAGCACTGGCATTCCATCGGTCCACGAGCTCGAGTACTCCCCATTGCACCTCGCGTCGTTCGCTGGTTCATGCACACCTCTTGGTTTCTCGTGTGCGGGGTGGTAATCGTTTCGTCGCGTTGCGGCGCTTCATCGGGCTTCCAGCGCATACCCCACGCCGTGCACGGTGCGGATCAGGTCGGCGCCGAGCTTGCGCCGCAAAGCTTTGACGTGGCTGTCGACCGCTCGGGTGCCCGCGGCATCGGCCCAGTCCCAGACTTCCTCGAGAAGACGTTCGCGGGCCAGGACCACGCGGGGGCGGCGAGCCAGTCGGGCGAGGAGGTCGAATTCGAGTGGGGTGAGCTGGGCTTCGACGTCGGCGCGCCAGACTCGGCGCTGGTCGACATCGATGCGGAGGTCGCCGACGATGATGGTATCGGCGTCCCGGTCGGCGGCGCGGTCCATGCGGCGCAGCAGTGCGTGCACCCGTGCGGTGAGGACACGCAGCGAGAACGGTTTGGTCAGATAGTCATCCGCGCCGACACCGAGGCCGACGAGTTGGTCGGTCTCGTCGGTACGTGCGGTCAACATCAGCACCGGCACCGGACGTTCCGCTTGGATCCGTCGACACACCTCGAGCCCGTCGAAACCCGGCAGCATCACATCCAGCACCACCAGATCGGGTGCGAGCGACGACGCCGCGGCCACCGCGGCAGGCCCGTCGTGCGCCAAATCCACCGTGAACCCTTCGGCCCGCAGCCGCGCCGCCACCGACTCCGCGATGGTCACTTCATCGTCGACCACCAGAATCCGCCGCGCCACCTGTCCCCCGGCCGCTCCGCTCTGTTCCATGCTCGGAACCCTAGCCACCCCCTGTGGAGAGGTCCGGCACCAAATGTGGAGATTCCGTGTCGACGCCCCACTCGCCACTCGCCACTCGCCACGACGATGCCCTGCCACCGTCGTCGTGTCCGCCACGCCGCGTTGCTCGCACCCACTGCTGGCACACCCTGCTACCAGCCCTGCACGGTCTCGCGTTTCCGCCACCTAGTAGTCCGCATTACCTGCCAGCCAGCTATCGCCCCCATATCCCGTTCCACGCCCAGCCCACTCACCGCGGGCCACCAAGGGGACATCACGACGGGTTCACTCGTCGTTCCGCGCAGTCATGTCCCGTCCGAGCTCGGCCCGAACGGGGCACGACGGCGGCTGACTCGGGTTCCAGCGCGCTATGCCGGGGTCGACACCCTCTTGCTTGCAGCAAGCGGCCAACGGAAGTCGCGGACCACTCAGCCCCGAGGGTGCGACGGGACACGATGGTGAGCTCACTCGCCCATGGACACAGCCGAGTCCCGTTCGGCGACCACGTCGGACGGGAGCTCGGTATCCGCGTTTATGTGGAGGGGCGGGGCTCGTGGGTGATGCCTTCGTGCTCGGCGCCGCGGGCGAAGCGTAGGAGGCGGAGGGCGTTGGCGACTACGAGGAGGGTGGAGCCTTCGTGGATGAAGACGGCTGGGCCGATGGGGAGGCCGAGGAGGGTGGCGGGGACGAGGGCGAGGACTATCAGGAGGGAGAAGGTCAGGTTTTGGCGGATGATGCGGGCGGTGCGGCGGCTCAGGGCTACGGCGAAGGGCAGGCGCCCGATGTCGTCGACCATCAGCGCGATGTCGGCGGTTTCCAGCGCGACGGCGGAACCGCTCGCGCCCATGGCGATGCCGACCGAGGCGTTGACCATGGCGGGGGCGTCGTTGACGCCGTCACCGACCATGGCGGTGCCGTTGCGACCGCCGAGTTTGCCGATCATGGTGACCTTGTCTTCGGGCAGCAGTCCGCCGTGTGCGGCGTTCAGACCCATGTCCGCGGCTACGGCGTCGGCGACGCGCTGGTTGTCGCCGGAGATGAGGACGATGTCGTCGATGCCGAGTTCGCGCAGTCGAGCGACCACCGGTGCTGCTTCGGCGCGCGGGATGTCCATGACGCCGACGACACCCAGGTACACGCCCGCGTGCCGGACGATCATCGTGGTGCGTCCACGCTCGTGTAGCTCGTCGACGGTCCGGGCGATCTCGCTCGGCACGCCCTCGGGGTCCAACTCGAAGAACATGGTGCGGTTGCCGACCTCGGTGGTGTGGCCGTCGACCAGGGCGGTGATGCCGCGTCCGGTCACCGAATTCACGGAGGTCGTGGTTCGTTCGGTGCCCGCGGGCACCAGCAGCGCGAGATCACGGGTGATGGCACCGGCGAGCGGATGGTCGCTGTAGGACTCGACCGCGAACAACGTGCTGATCAGTTCGTCGCGCAGTTCCGGACGGGCCGGGACGATGTCGGTGACCTTCGGCTGTCCCCAGGTGAGGGTGCCGGTCTTGTCGAACGCCATCGACCGCACCCGGCCGAGGGTCTCCAGGGGTCCACCGCCCTTGGCGAGGACACCGGCCTGCGCGGCGCGGGCGATTCCGGCGAGTACCGCGCTCGGCGTCGCGATCGCCAGCGCACAGGGGCTGGCCGCGACCAGTACCACCATGGCGCGATAGAAGCTGTCGGCGAACGGCTCTGCCGCAGCGAACACGCCGAAGGCCAGCACGCCGAGCACTCCGGCGAGCACAACGGGCACGTAGAACAGTTGGAATCGGTCGATGAACCGCTGCGTCGGCGACTTCTGGGTGTCGGCCTCGCGCACCATCGTGATGACCCTGGCGAGCATGCTGTCCCCGGCGCGGCTGGTCACCAGGACGTCCATCGCCCCGGCGCCGTTCATCGTGCCTGCGAACACTCGATGCGATTCCGGCACGGCTGTGCCACTCGCCAACGCGGCCCCGGCGTCGGCGATCGGCGCCTTCTCTACCGGAATACTCTCACCGGTCACCGACGACTCGTCGACGCTGCTCACACCGTCGACCACTACACCGTCCGCGGCGAGCCGCGAATTCGGCAGCACGACAACCACATCGCCGATCACGAGGTCGTTCACCTCGACTTCACGCACCACCCCGTCGGGAGCACGCACGAGCGCGGTCGCCGGGGCGAGTTCGGCGAGTGCCTCGATCGAACGCTGGGCGCGTCCCATCGCATACTCCTCGAGCGCGTGCCCGAGGCTGAACAGGAACAGCAGTACTGATCCTTCCGCCCACTTGCCGACCATGGCCGCACCCGCCGCCGCGACCAGCATCAGGAAGTCGACCTCGAACCGGCCGCGGCGCACGGTGGATACCGCGGTGCGGATGGTGAAGTAGCCGCCGAAGAAGTAGGTCGCCGCGAACAACGCGATCGCCACCCACTCCGGCGCGGACACCAGATACTTCGCCGTCATGCCGCCGGCATAGGTCACGCCGGAGGCGATCGCGAAGATCAGTTCCGACCGCTCCCCCAACAACGCGGCACCATGGCCGTGTTCGCTTGCTCGCGCCTCTGTGCTCATGCCTCCCATCATATGCATAGATCGCAATATATGCATAGTTATGTTTTGCCGATGATCCGCGCCCGCACAGCTCGAGAAGATCCTTCTTACTCCGACTCGACCGCGTCGGCATGTGTCACGCCCGCGACGCAGATTGGCAGCCTCGGACATAATTGGCAGCCTTCACGCACGTGGCAGCACATCCCCGAAAGCCACGACACCGCAACACCTCCCCCGACCGACAACGCACCGACCTCGCACTCCCCCGATGTACACCAGGCATCACTCGAACGGATACCGCTCCGCCAGACAGCGTTCGAACGCCGTGACCTAGCATCGCGACCTGTGATCACCGTTGCTACGTGGAACGTTCTCCACCGCATCCACGCCGAGAATTGGTACGAGGACGTCTCCACCCGGTGGCCGGACGAGGCGGCGCGCATCGACGCGGTGACCGCGCACGTGACGGCGCGGACCGAGCAGGTCATCGCCTTGCAGGAGGTCAGCGGTGACCAACTGATCAGCCTACGGGCCGCATTGCCCGACCGGACGATCCACGCCATGCAGTATCCGCGGGTGCCCACCGCCCGTCGGCACGCCAGTGCGCTACGCGATCCGAGTGAGCACCTGGTGCTCATCGTCGAGGGACCGAGCCGGGAGATCGCCGCCGAGTCTTTCGCCGACGACGGCGGCAAAGGCCTGCTGGCGATCAGCGCGGGCGGCGCGGTGGTCATCGCGACACACGTCAGCGGCGATCGACGGCGGGTGAAGCAGCTCGCCCGGCTGGCCGAAGTGGCTTCCGCCACACCGGAATACGCGGCGGTGCTACTCGGGGATTTCAATGTCGACCGCGAGACCGTCGCGGCGAGCCTCGGCGAGGGGTTCACTATCGCCGATCCGCCGTCGGACGCCCTGCCGACACGGCCGCGTACCTCGGGGGCGAAGTCGCAGTTCATCGATCATGTTGTCGTGCGTGATGCGACGTTGCGCGAGGTAGTGGTCGAGGACTCCGGTGGCTTGTCCGACCACAATCTCGTGCGCGCGGCAATCGCGTTGTGACGTCACGATATTCGTAGTCGCAGGTGGGGCATACCGAGGCCGGTGCGCCAACCCCGTGATTCTGGTGTCTGCTGTCCGTCGCGACCGGCGATTAGGGTTCTGCGGGTTGCCGATTCGGCATCTGGAGGCGGCAGCGGGAGGGGACATGATGACGCGACTGCACGCGGCGCAGCCTTGCCCGGCCCATCACCCCAGCGGCCGTTCCGCCGATCGGATCGGGATACCAGGAGAAGCCATGTCCCGCACCGGGCTCGCGCACTTACCCGCCCAGAAGCACTCAGCGGCACTGTTATTCGCACTCGCAGCGACGCTCCTAGCGCTGGCCGGGTGTTCGTCGGTTGACCAACCCGCTGCCACGAGAACGCCTTTGCCGAGTGCCACGACGACACCGGCGCCGACCAGCGGGCCGCTCACGCCCACCCGATCAGCTCCGCCACCTGGACAAACAGCACCCCCGCAGGTCGCCGCCGCACCTCAGGGGCCGACCCCCGACTACGTCAAGTGCACCGATCGGATCGACTACACCGGCGACCCGCGCGCGAACGCCGAAATCAACACCGTCGGCGAACAAACCGGTACCTGCCCCGAACCACGGGCACCCGCCGACAACTACGTCGAGTGCACCGACCGCGTCGACTACACCGGCGACCCGCGCGCCAATGCCGAAATCAACACCGTCGGCGAACAAACCGGCACCTGCCCCGAACCGCAACGTCCCACCCCGGCCCCCGTCACAACCTCGGAGACACCGACCGTCACCACGTCGAGCGCACCGCCCGTGACGACTTCCAATCCCCCAGAGCCCACCCCGTCGACAACCCCGGCAACGTCCACCGTCACCCCGCCGACGTCGTGATCACGGCGAACACCGGAGTCCGTCCGCCATGCCAACATTCGCTGCCGCAACAGGCGACGACGGCAGTTGGCGCGATTCCCCTGCCACCGATGTCCGGCGGACCGAGAATGCTCGTATGGTCGAGATCAGCCGCGGGGTAGCCACCGTCAACGGCATTCACATGCACTACCGCCGGGCCGGCTCGGGGCCCGCGCTGGTGTTGCTGCACGGCTGGCCGCAGACCGGCTACTGCTGGCGCAAGGTGCTGCCCGCGCTGGCCGAACGCCACACCGTCATCGCCCCCGACCTGCGCGGTTACGGATACACCGACAAACCGACCACCGGCTACGACAAACGCAGCATGGCCGCCGACGTGGCCGCGCTGATCGAATCGCTGGGATTCACCTCGGCCGCCGTCGTCGGGCACGACCGCGGCGCGCGGGTGGCCCACCGCTGGGCGCTGGACCGGCCGGACCAGGTCAGCAAGCTCGTGGTGCTCGACATCATTCCCACCAGGGAGACCTGGCGCCGGATGGACGCCGCACTCGGTCGCCGATACTTCCACTGGTTGTTCCATCTGCAGCCGGATCTGCCGGAACGTCTTGTCGGCCATGATATCCCCGGATACCTGCGCTATTTCTTCGAGACCTGGACGGTCAACCGGCACGGTCTGCCCGGCGAAGCCATCGACGAATACATCCGCGCCTTCAGCACACCCGGGGCATTGCGAGCGGGCTTCGATGATTACCGCGCCGCCGACCTCGACAACGAACACGACAACACCGATGCGGGGCACCTGCTCACCATGCCGGTGCTCGCCCTCTGGGGCGCGACCAGTTTCCTCGAAGAGATTCCGGCCCTGGAGATTTGGCGTGACTATGCCGAAAATGTGCGGGGCGCGGCTATTCCTGAGTGCGGGCATTTCATCGCCGAGGAGCGACCGGAAGCATTACTGGCGCATCTGGACGAATTCCTCTGACGTGCTGCGTTCGATCAACGCAACACAAGAGTCGTGCGTGCCCTGTCGACTGAGCAATCGACTGCCCGGCCGCCATTGGCAGCACTGACGACATCTGGCAGGAGACGCACCAGCAGCACTGCGGTGGTTGCGCTTCACCCAAGATCTGATCACGGAACGATTATCACGCCGCGTAGAGACCGACCAGTCTGAAAGGATCGGATCGGCTCCACCGAGTACCCGCACGTGACCTGGTACATCCCCGGAATGAAGGGTGCGAAATGGTCGCTCTAGGACGGTTCGGTATCCACCTGGCACTCTTCGCGGTCACCATGACCTGCACTGTCATCGGCGTACCCGGCGTCGCCGCGGCCGTGCCTACGGCATCCCTCGGCGGCGGTTCGGGGATTCTGCTCGGACGCGCGGCATGCACGCTGACCACCATCGGCTACGACAACACCGATCGCCTGGTCGGGCTCACCGCGGGACACTGCGCGGAAATCGGGATGTCGGTGCGCGCGGAGCGGATGCCGGACGCGGGGATTGTCGGCACCGTCGCGGCAGTCGATCACCAGGACGACTACGCGGTGCTCGAGTTCGACCGAACGAAGGTGGTGCCGGTCCGGCAGGTGGCCGCGACCGTGATCGGCGGCATCGGCGCACCACCGCAGCAGGGCGATGTGGTGTGTAAGAACGGGCGGACCTCCGGATACAACTGCGGAATCGTGTGGGACACGC
Organism: Nocardia sp. CS682; assembly: GCF_004634405.1. NCBI lineage: Bacteria > Bacillati > Actinomycetota > Actinomycetes > Mycobacteriales > Nocardiaceae > Nocardia > Nocardia sp. CS682. The sequence goes on from NZ_CP029710.1 coordinate 312,099, forward strand.
ATCGGTGGTGGTTCCAGAACCAATCCTGTTCCCAGCCAGGCGATTCCGGCGGACCCGTCACCATCGGCGATCGACTGGTCGGCATGAACGTCGGACACATGGGCGTGCAATTGGGGGGTGTCACGGTGTTCGACATGGTGTGCCATCCGCCGGCGGTGCCGTTCCACGATCCGGCCGTGGCGACCCAGATCGGCATGGTGCTCGACGATATCGATCAGGCCGGCGGCGTCGGGTCGGGATTCCGGCCGCTCTGAACGCTCGAGCCGGGTGGCGGCTGTCACGCATCACCGGGTTGGCACAAACCGGTGCGATCCGGACCTACGACCGGAAGTAGTATGGCGCGGTGCGAACATCGGCGGAGGCAACAGCGCGATTGCGTGGTGCGTTCGTCGGATCCGCGTCCGGTGCGGTGAGCATCGCGGCACATGCCCTCGGTGGGGGTGTTGTCGCTCCGGGTCAGTCCTCGATCGCCTTGTTGATCGCGGCGTGCACGGCGGTCGGTGTGGCAGTCGGGGCACGGCGGACTCGGCACGGTCTGGTCGAAGTGATGGCGCTGCTGACGATCGGGCAGGCGGTCGGGCATGTCGCCCTGACGATGTCGCCCGGTCATCACCACGGGGCCGGGACGACGGCGATCATGGGCGTGGCGCACCTCCTCGCTATTCCGGTGGGCGCGCTGCTCATTCGCGGCGCCGAAATCGCTGTCACGCGCGGGATATCCGCCGCGAACCGTACTGCCCGCGTACTCAGCACCCGCCCCGCTGTACCTTTCGCGGTCGCCTACACCGTCCCGATCGGGCCGCTTGTCCCGGCTAGACGATTGTTGTTCAGCTCTGGATTCGGCTTGCGCGGGCCACCGCTGAGCCATTGAGCCCATCCTCCTCGCGCCAAGGCCCGACTCGACGCAAAGCTTGCTGGACAATGCGATTCGCGCGAATACGCGGCACGTGCATGCCCTGTCAGCGCTGATCACAGCTCGCCTGGCCGACGCACACTGCTGGTGGGCCATATCGCGCTGGTAGGGCCGAGGTTCGTCAACCGTGCACTGCTGGTGCGAAGCTCACGCAGTCGACTCGGCAGCACGGGCCGGTTCGTGCGGTAGGTCGCGCAGTTGGTGTGGCAGCCGCGCAGTCGTTGCGACAGCGGCGCGGTCGGCGCGACAGCGGCGCGGTCGGCGCGACAGCGGCGCGGTCGGCGCGACAGCCCAGGCGGTCACCATGACAGTCCGTGCGGTCGGTTTGCGGCAGCTCACCCGTTCTGTGCGCGACCCGCGCAGTCAGTGCAACGGCTCGCGGGTGGCGCAACGGCTTGCGGTCAGTGCGACAGCTCGTGGTCAGTGCGACAGCTCGCGGTCAGTCCGACAGCTCGCGTGTGTAGTCCGTACGGCCGCTGTGCAGTCCACAGGTAGCCACGCAGCCCGTGCGGCCGCCTACACGGGCACCAGCACCATCCCGCACGAGTGCGCTCACCAAGAGCCGGGGTATGGGCTGGTCGGTGGCGGCGGGCGGTGCAGCGCCTCACGCGTAATTCGTACGACCGCCCGCGCAGTCCGCACAGCAGCTCGAGCGGTCGATGGCGTGGTCCGCGCGGTCGGTGCGTAGCACTCACGACAGCGCGCAGTCCACACGGCAGCTCACGTGGTCGCCGACCGCATGGGCAGGCGAGGCCGCCGCAGCGCACGGAGGACGGGTTCGGACAGCTCGCTCGCCGACACCAGCAGCGTGTCGACGCACCACTGTCTGCCGCGCAGCTCACGACAAACATTCCCAAGAATTGGAGACTTTCATGCGTATCCGCACAACGAACTCGACCACCCATCTCCGCCCCACAGCGCGTGTACTGCGCACCGCAGCAGCAGCTTTGGCAGCCCCACTACTCCTGGTTGCCTGTTCGTCCAACGACAAGCCGGAAGCCAAGGCCGCCGACTCGGTCACGGTCACGGACCAGTGGGTGAAGGCGGCGGACGGTGGGATGTCGGCGGCGTTCGGCGAGCTCAGCAATGCGGGCGACAAGCCGCGCACGATCGTGTCGGCGACGAGCCCGGCGTCGAATCAGGTCGAACTGCACGAGGTGGTCGCGGACTCGACCGGTGTGAAGACGATGCGACCCAAGGCGGGCGGTTTCGTGATCCCGGCGCACGGTAAGACCGAGCTGCGCCCGGGTGGCGACCACATCATGTTCATGGGTCTCAACGGTCCGCTGCGCACCGGTACCGAAACTTCCGTCACCCTCACCTTCGAGGACGGGTCAACGACTACGTTCACCGCACAGGTCCGCGATTTCTCCGGCAACCAGGAGAATTACGCGCCCGATCACGCGAACGGCGCGCAGATGCCGGCGCACGGTGGCTGAGTCTCACCCCGGACGCCTCAACCGTCGACGCCTGCTCGGTGGCGGTGCCGCCGTGGCGGGCGCGACGGGTCTCGGGTGGGGCGCGGTCGCGCTCACCGGCCGCGACGAGGCGCCCCGGACTTCGGCGACCGAACCGTTCTACGGACCACACCAGTCCGGCATCGCGACCGATCCGCAAGCGCAGGCGGCATTCGTCGCGTTCGACCTGAAGCCGGGCGGCACCAGGGACGACATCATCGGCATCCTCAAGATCTGGACCGCCGACGCAGCCCGGCTGACCCAAGGCAACCCCGCTCTCGCTGACACGGAACCCGAGCTGGCGCAACGACCTGCCAGCCTCACCATCACGGTCGGCCTCGGCCCCGCGGTGTTCACCATCGCAGGCCTGGAGCACCGCCGCCCGTCCTGGCTTCGGCCGCTACCGTCGTTCGACATCGACCGTCTCGAAACCGCCTGGAGCGACGGCGATCTGCTGCTGCAGGTCTGCGCGGACGAGTCGACCACCGTGTCGCATGCGATGCGCGTGCTGTGCCGGAGTGTCTCCTCGCTGGTCAGCGTGCGCTGGGTGCAGCGCGGGTTCCGCAACGCCGCCCCCGGTCGCACCCCACGCAATCTGATGGGCCAAGTCGACGGCACGGTGAACATCGCGCCCGGCCCCGATTTCGATCGACTCGTGTGGGACGACGGTACCGCCCAACCGTGGCTCGCCGGCGGCACCTCCTGCGTGCTGCGCCGGATCGCGATGACCTTGGACACCTGGGACGAAATCGACCAGGAGGGAAGGGAACTCACCGTCGGCCGCACCGTCGCCACCGGTGCCCCGCTGACCGGCACCGACGAATTCGACGAACCGGATTTCGCCGCCGTCGACGCCAACGGCATCCCGGTCATCCCGCCGTCGTCCCACATCGCCCGCGCACACCACACCCACGACGGCGAGCGCTTCCTACGCCGCGGTTACAACTACGACGACGCTCCCGCACCGGGCACGATCTCGAACTCCGGACTTCTCTTCGCCGCCTACCAACGCGACGTAGACACCCAGTTCCTGCCGGTCCAGCAACGACTCGCAGAGTTCGACGCCTTGAACGTGTGGACTACACCGGTGGGTTCAGCGGTGTTCGTCATCCCGCCGGGGGTGCCGTCGCCGGGCGGGTATATCGGACAGCCGCTATTCGAATCCTGACGGCCACTGAGCAGCCGTAGTCGGTCGGGAGAGCGCGGGCGGAATCAGCAGGCGCTGCTATTCGCGCCGGTGGGAAGCGCCGGCCCGCGACTTGACCCGACCGCAGGCCGTCCGGGCACCCTGCTGCCGCACTTAGCGGGACATGAGGTTGGCGCCACTCGCACTTTTCCACCACCATGTCCCCCGCGCCTCCGAACGGACCTTCGTCCCTCGCCGAGCGGGACCGAAGGGGAGGTCGTCAGTGGCGTCACGTGACACGACTGCGGTACCGCTGTCGTTCGCATCCCGCGTAAGCCACTCGCCGGCACATCCGGGCGAGATCCTCCGAACCAACCCCGCGGACGCACAACGGCCGCCGCGTCGAGTGGACGCGGCGGCCGCAGGCCGAGAACGAATCTGTCAGATGCCAGTTCCCTGGAACCTCTTGGCATCCTTGCGAACGCCGAACGCCAAGATGACCTCCATGATCCCGAGCACGATCAACCACACGCCGACCACGACTGCCAACGTGGCCACCGAGGTCAACGGCCAGGCGATCAGCACGATGCCGGCGATCACGGTGATCACGCCGAAGAAGACGGCCAGCCAGCGACCCGGCACGTCCGGCTCGGAAATCGCGATCACCACCGCGGACACACCGCGGAACAGCCACCCGATGCCGATCCAGATGGCAAGCAGCAGAATCGAAGTCAGCTCGTCACGGAAGCAGAAGACGCCGATCGCGATGGAGAGCACGCCGCTGATGAAGGCGAGCACGCGAATGCCGGTGCTGCTCGGTGCGCCGAACGCGGCCATCAGCTGCAGAAAGCCGCTGACCACCAGATAGATTCCGAAAAGGATGCCCGCCGCCAGCAGGGTCACACCGGGCCAGGCGAGAATGATCACACCGAGGATCACCGAGAGTAAGCCGGTGACCAGAACGGTTTGCCACGCACTGCGGGCAAGAGACTGCAAAGGACCCTCGAGCACGCTGTTTGTCGTCATAGTCCGATGCTATGCCCCGTCACGGGGTTTCCTGGATATTTGCTCGCCTAATGCTGCGGTTCAGTGGACTTGCCGGTCGTACAGCCCGCCCACCGGCCGATCCGACCCGCTAACCGCCCACCCCGTCGGTGCTCGACACGCCCGAGTCCGCTGTCGCAGGCGCCACGATGTTCACCATCCAGGCAACACCGAAACGATCTCGGCACAAACCGAACTCGTCCCCCCACATCTGCTTCTCCAGCGGCACCGACACCGTGCCCGCCTCCGACAGCCGGTCCCAATAACCGTGCAACTCGGCAAAGTCCGTACCACTGAGGCTGATCGAAATGCTGCTTCCCGGTGTGTATTCCATGCCGGGCGGGGTGTCCGCGGCCATCAAGGTGAAGCCGCTCGGGGTCTCCAGGACGCCGTGCATGACCAGGTCCGCACCGGGCGCCTCCTGGTCGCTGAACTCGCTGAAGGTGCTGATGGTCAGGGTGCCGCCGAACACGTCGCGGTAGAACTCCAGAGCTGCGCGGGCCGTGTCGCCGAAAGTCAGGTACGGGTTGAGCCGGGAGGTCATGACACGAGGTTAGTGCGCCAGCGGACAAAGCGGCGATGAGTGACGCCTGACTCGCCGGGGTTTATGGCCTGACAGGGCCGGGTAGTAATCCCTAAGTGACTCTGGTCGTGTACGCCCATGTGGTGCAGCGGGTGGGTCGGGAATCGTGAGTCTCGGGTGGCTAGGAGAAGAGGGTGGCGGTTGTACTCGTGCTGCAGGCACGGGGCCTTGGTGATCTACTCACTGCGGTCCCGGCGCTGCGTGCGCTGCGCCGGGCAAGGCCGCACGACCACATCGCACTCGCCGCGCCGCACCGGCTGAAGCCGATCGTCGACCTGATCGCGTCCGTGGACACGATGGTTCCCACCGCCGAAATCGGCGGTCTGCGCTGGGACGCGCCCGGCCCGCAGCTCGCCGTCAACCTGCACGGGCCCAGCACCGAAAGCATTGTGCAGCTGGAGAAGACGGCCCCGGGCCGGATCCTCAGCTACCGCAACCCGGCGTTCCCCGAACTGTCCGGCCCCGAGTGGCAGACGGATATGCATCACGTGGACCGCTGGTGCCACCTGCTCGAATCCGACGGGATCGTCGCCGACCGGCGCAATCTGGGGCTGGTGCCACCGGTGGCGACCACGAGCCACCGCGACTGCGTCGTCGTACACGTCGGTGCGGGTGCGCCTGCGCGGCGCTGGCCGGCCGATCGGTTCGCCGCTGTCGTTCGGCATCTGCTGGTGCTCGGTCGTGAGGTGGTGCTGACCGGCGATGAATACGAACGGGAAGTCGCGCTGAACATCGCCGCGCGGGCCGGGCTGCCGATCAGCCGAGTCCTCGCCGGCGATCAGAACCTCATCGAACTGGCCGCGACGATCGCCGAGGCCGGGCTCGTGATCAGCGGCGACACCGGGGTCGCCCACCTGGCCACCGCCTTCGGTACGCGCACCGTGCTGCTGTTCGGCCCGACGCCGCCACGCTGGGGCGGACCACCCCCGCACCTGCTGAACCGGCACGCCGTGCTCTGGGCAGGTCAGCTCGGCGACCCGTACGCCGACACCCCCGACCCCGGGCTGCTGCGGATCGGTGTCACCGAGGTCATCAACGCGGTCGACAAGCAGCTCAACAACGCGTCCGCCACCCAGTCCCGCCGCACTCCTTATCGTCGCGTCGGCTGACGGCCCCACCCACCGTCGGCAGGCCCGCACCACAACCGCATCATCGGCATCCACCGGTCGGCTCGGCAGACTCGGTTCTCGATGCACGCCGCGCAGATTGATCGCGCTCAAACTCTGCCGTCGGTCCGCGCGGTCTGCAACGCCGCCGAGTAGGCAGCGAGCGCACTCGGCCAGAACTGATCGAGATAGTCGCGGGCGTCGCCGAGACCACGGGGGTCGAGCGAGTACAGCCGGCGGTTACCTTCCGGACGCATCATCACCAGGCGCGCCTCGCGGAGAACCCGCAGGTGCTGCGAGACCGCCGAGCTGGTCACCCCGGTGAGTTCCGCCAGTTCGCCGACCGCGCGCGGAGCCTGCGGCAGCGCCTCGAAGATGGCGCGGCGGGTCGGGTCGGACAGCGCCATGAGGGCGCGGACTCCATTAGTCGCCACTGAAATAGTGTGATCACCGAGCGACCATTTGGTCAACTCGGCGCCCTACGGAATTCCCCCAGGTGAACATCGGAGGCGCGCGATCGCGTTACACACTTGTAATACCCGAACTGGGCTTTTCCGACCTGTGACGGTAACCACAGGATTGCGGAGCTCGCGTTAACCTCCCGTACGTTCGTTCCATGCCCGTGACCGTTCCGTTATCTTCTCGTCGGGGCGCGACCCGGACTCGACGCCACCGTGCCGCCACCCGCGCGGTGGCCGTGTCCGCGGTCGTCAGCGCCTCGCTCGGCGTGCTAGCCGCCGCCGATCAGCACTCGACCACCACCTCCGGCCACCTGACCGCCGGAACCCCCGCCTCCGCCGACGCCACACAGCAGGTCGCGTTCACTGCCTTCACCCCGCGTGAGGCGCAGATGCCGCAGATCGTGCCGGAGGCCGTCGTGTGGGAGCAGAATCGTTTCGCCGTCGAAGCGGCCCGCCCCAAGACCGTTCGCCCGATCGCGGGCATCCTGACCTCCACCTTCGGCGAGCGCTGGGGCTCGCTGCACGCGGGCCTCGACCTGGCCGACGCGATCGGCACGCCGATCGCCGCGGTCACCGACGGCGTCGTGATCGAGGCCGGACCGGCCAGCGGTTTCGGCATGTGGGTGCGGGTGCAGCAGGACGACGGCACCATCGGCGTCTACGGCCACGTCAACGATATCCTCGCCACGGTCGGCCAGCAGGTCCGCGCGGGCGACATCATCGCCACGGTCGGCAACCGCGGCTTCTCCACCGGCCCGCACCTGCACTACGAAGTCCATCTGCCCGGCGGCCAGCCGATCGACCCGCTGCCCTGGTTGGCCAGCCGCGGCGTCGACATCCTGCGCAACACGCCTTAGTCCGCCGCTCTTCGCGGGTCGATGAGGGGCTCGCGAGGAACGAACGCCCTGGCCGCGTATGTATCAACGGTGATACGTACGCGGCCAGGGCGTTCGTGTACCCGATGTCGGGTTCAGCAGCAGCCGCGTTCCGGCATGCAGCCGAATCCCGGCGCAACGCCCTCAGACCTCCTGAAGTGCCTCGATGCGAGCTGGAACGTGCTTGTGCCACGGGGTTCCCGCGATGGCGTCGCGCCAGGTGACGTCGGTGAGTTCGTTGGCGGCGACGCCGGTGCGCTGGGTGCCGTCGCCATCGGGCAGGTCGAGGCCGAGGCCGTTGGGCAGCGACGCGTGACCGCGCTGCATGCGGTCGTTGACCTCCACGGTCGAGATGGCGGTGCCGCGGCGGGTGGTGATGCGGGCGCGGTCGCCGGTGACGAGGCCGAGGTGGGCGGCGTCGTCGGGGTTGAGCCGCAGGGAGCCGTTCGGGTCGCGATGGCGCCAGGTGCTGTCGCGGAAGATCGTGTTGGCGGTGAACGAACGCCGCTCCCCCGCGGCGAGGACGAACGGGAATTCGGCGCTGGTGTGGACGGACGCAGTGCTGGCGAGCTCGCGCAGTGTGTGCAGTAATTCCGGTATTGCCAACGGAATTCGCTTGTCGGGGTGCGGTACGTAGTCCCAGGCGTCGGCGTAGTCGTCGACGGTGAAGGTGACCCCGGAGCGGCCTGCGAGGATGGCGTCGAAGAGCGCGTCGGCGTCACGATGCCCGGCGCGACGCATGGCGGCGGGGTACACCTTGGCGACGCGCTGGGCCAACCCCCACAGCACCGCCGCGGCGCGCGCATCGTCGGGCAGGGTGGGGCCGAGGGTCTCGTACAGCACATACGGCGCCACACCCGCGAGGGACTTGTCGACCGCGAGCATCGCGGCGAACGCCCATTTGTACGGTCGGCGACCGAGTTTCGCGGCCGTCCGTAGTACGGCGAGTTTCCCAGCACCGACGGTGCCGAGTCTGCGCAGCAACCGGGCGTAGATCTCCGGCTCGGCCAGCGTGCCCGGTAGCGGGTCGACCACCGGTGCGCGCAGGTGAAAGGTGTTGTGCGGGAACTCGAGATTGAAGAAGGTGGCTTCCCATTTCTCGAACTGACTGGCTGCGGGCAGCACGTAGTCGGCGTGACGCGCGGTTTCGGTGAGGGCGACGTCCAAGACTACGACCAGATCGAGCGCGTCGAGCGCTTGCCGGAACTTGGCCGAATCAGCAAGGGAGTGGGCGGGATTGGCGGACTCGACGATCATCGCGCGGAAACGGTCCGGGTGATCGGTGAGGATCTCCTCGGCAATGGAGTTACACGGCACCATGCCGCCGAGAATCGGCGCACCCGTCACCGGTGTGCGTTTGATGTCGCGGCTGTATCCGGCGAGCGGTGCCATCCACGAGTGTGGCTGCATGGCACCGGGTTTGGCGAAGTTCCCGGTGAGCAACCAGAGCAGTTTGTTCAGATACGAGATGAGGGTGCTGTTGGGACTCTGCTGTACGCCCAGGTCTTCATAAGTGGCGACGCTGGCGGCAGTTCCGATGCGGTGCGCGGCGGCGCGTACGAGCTGTTCGGGTACGCCGCAGATTTCGGCATAGGCGGCGACATCGATTCCGGCGAATTCCCGCAGCACCGACTCGGAATCGGTGGTGTGTTCGGCGAGGAAACCATGATCGACGAGGTCGTCCTGCACCAGAACGGCGAGGACCGCGGACAGGCACCAGGCGTCGGTGCCCGGACGAAGTTGCAGGTGGACGTCGGCGAGATCGGCGGTTTCGGTGCGCACCGGGTCCAGCACGATCATGCTGCGAGCCGGGTCTTTGGCGATCTGCTGCAACACCGTTCTGGCCCGCGGGACGCCGTGCGACTGCCAGGGATTCTTGCCGAGGAACACCGACACTTCGGCGTGCTCGAAGTCACCGGTGGTGTGACCGCCGGTGAGGTGCCCGTCGACCCAGCCTTCACCGGTTTTCTCCTGAGCCAAGGCGCTGGACCGGTAGCGGGCGCCGATCGCGCGGCGCAGGGCGCCGCTGTAGGCACCGCCGAGATGGTTGCCCTGTCCCCCGCCGCCGTAGTAGAAGATCTTGTCGCCGCCGTAGCGATTCTTGACCTCGACGAGACGCGTGGCGATCTCGGATATGGCCGTGTCCCAATCGATTTCGGTGAAACTACCGTCGGGTTCACGGCGCAGCGGTGCGGTGAGGCGGACACCACCGTTCTGATAGTGGTCCAGGCGCAGCGCCTTGTTGCAGGTGTAGCCGGCGGACGCGACATGTTCTTTGTCGCCGCGAATCTTGGCGAAGCGGCGGTCGTCGAGTTGGATCAGCAGGCCGCAGTTGTTCTCGCAGAGGATGCAGGCGGTCTTGTGCCACTCGGTGTTTGCGGCGTCGCCTCGAGATGCCGTCGTTTTGGCGTCGTGAGACCGGTTGCCATTACCCTCGGTCCGGCCTGTTGCTGCCGCGGTCATTTGCTGACCTGGTCCACGCGGGTGCCGTCCAGCCACGGTTTGAGATCGGCGAGAAACGGTGTGTCGCCGAGGCGTTCGAGGTCCTCGAGGAAGGCCGTTGTGGTGCGGCCGGCCGCGGCTGTGGTGCCCGCGGAAATGAACCCGGCTTGCTCACGGTCGAGGCCGCGAGACAGCGACTTGTCGGTGCCGAAGTAGATGGCGCGCTTGGCTTCCGCGACGGCGACGGGATTGCGAGTTGCCAATCTCGCTGCAGTCGCTTGGGTTTCGGCCAGCAGCTGTTCTTCCGGGACCAGCCGGTGCACCAGACCGAGTCGATAGCCTTCCCGCACCGACAGCGGTGCGCCTTCGAGAGTCACCTCGATTGCCTTGGCAGCACCCAGAAGCCGGGTCAGCCGCTGAGTTCCGCCGCCACCGGGGATCAGGTTGGCCAAGGTCTCGATCTGTCCGAGTTCGACGTGGTCGGCGTCGGCCGCATAGCGCAGGTCACACGCCAGCGCGATCTCATGCCCACCGCCGAGCGCTGGGCCGTTGATCGCGGCCAGGTACACCACGCCGGAGCGATTCATCCGCAGCGTGGTCTTCTTCCACCGATGCCCCCACACCAGGCCGGCGCCGAGCCCACCACCGAAACGCTCCGCCAGCCGGGCCGCTCCCGGCAACCGCATCGCCGCATCACCGAACCGCAGGAACGGCGCGGCAACTCGCGCGGGGATGAACGGATGCGGCAGTTCGATCATGCCGGTCAGCGCGCGCGGGTCGGCGTGGGTGAGGAACCGGCCGGGCAGCCCGCCGGTGAGCACGACCGCGCCCACCGTGTCGTCGGCATCCACCGCCGCGGTCAACACATCCAGATCACGCACGAATTCGGGAGTGGCGAAGTTGAGCGGTGGCGCGACGACCCGCGCCGTCAGCACCCGCCTGTCTCGGACCAGTTCGATGGTCTCCAGCTGGAGGTCGGCGGCGGACATCGGCGGCTCCTTCGATGCGCATGGCAACGGCCGGACCACGAGAATGCGGCAACGCAAACCCGGTTCACCCGAACCCGTTCTGATTATGGTGTCCACCATAATAGGTGTGTCAAGGGGTACCACGCAGGGTGGATGTTCACTCGGCCTTGCCACCCGCGAGGGCCATTTCGCGCTCGGATGCTCGTAGCGGCCTGATTGACTGACACTAGAGCCGGGTCGACGACCGACCACGTCACCAGACGGGGCCGAGGCGGTGGACCACCTACTGCTGCGAACCAGATTCCGCCGTGCCGGTAGCGGTGGGGAGCAGCTCACGCAGCTCGGCGATGACGTTGTCGAGCGGTGTGATGTCGCGCTGGGCTCGGCACAGCGCGATAGCGCCCTCGAAGGCGGCGACGGTGAGGGTGGCGAGGCGGCGGGCGCGCGCTTCCGAAACCCCTTCGCGGACAAGCATGTCGGCCAGCGAGGTTTGCCAGCGAGCGAAGGTTTCCGCTGCGGCGCGGGCGAATTCCGGTGCGTCGTCGTTGGTTTCGACCGCAACCGCGAAAATCGGACAGCCGGCGCGGAACTCGCTGTCGACCAAGGTGCGCCGCCACATCGCGCCGAACTGGTCGAGCGCCGTCACCGAGTCATTGTCGTTGGTCAGCCGCTCGATGAACTCGGACATGATGGTCCCCGCCGTCACGACCGCTTCATTGACCAGCTCCGTGCGCCCGCCGGGAAAGTGGTGATACACCGAGCCGCGCGGCGCCCCGGTGCTGCTGAGCACCCGATCCACACTCGTAGCGCTGGCACCGTGCACCCGCAACGACTCCACCGCGCCCTCGATCATGCGCCGCCGCGCATCACCCGGCCGCGGGCGTACGGATCCGTCACTACGCGCTCGGCGTGTCCCTGCCATACCGCCATGTTATGGGATGTGCCATAAAGGTGACGCGGCATGGGTCGAGTGATCGCAGGCAGCGCCGACCACACAGCTCCGCGATGCGCACGGATCCGGCTGATAACGGCTCGACGATGTCCCCAGCCGAGGCGGTACTCATGGTCGACGGGACACCGCGGCGGCCCTACTCGCGAGATGCCGCCATCATGTCCCGTCGAAACTCACGTCGCCCGATGGCCGACCCGGGTGGCATGGAAGTCGAGAAAGGCCGACAGGGTGTCGGCGGGAGCTTCCACCTGGGGGTAGTGCCCGACCTTCGGCAGTTCGATCACGTCGGGATTCGGGATCAGTTCGCGGTAGCGGCGAGCCATATGCGCCCCGGAGACCGGGTCGAGCAGACCGTCGATGAGGCGTAGCGGCACGACGGTGTCACGGAGGGCGCCGACCCAGCGCTCGCGATTCTTGCGGCGTTCACCCATATAGCGAATCAGCTTGTGGCCGTTGCGTTTACCGCGCTTGCCACACCACAACGTCCAGAACTGCTCCAGCTCTTCGCGCGTCGGCTTGGTATCGGGGCCGAAGACCGCGGACAGGCTCGCGGTGTAGGCACGCTCACTGGCCAGGAAGCTGAACACCGGTCCGAGCGGACTCGCCAGCAGCCGCTGCACCAACCGCGCCCGGTGCGTCTCGGGGAACAATCCACCGTTGAGCAGGCACACCGACTCGATCACCAGCGACTCGTCCCCCGCGGCGCGGCGCTCGGCATCGCGGGCGAGCAACTCCTGAGCGACGGTATCCCCGTAGTCGTGAGCCAGGATGTGGACCCGATCCACGCCCTGTTCCCGCAGCAGATTCTCGTGAATGTCGGCCTGATCGGCGATCGAATATTGATAATTGCGCGGCTTCGCCGACCAGCCGAAACCGATCATGTCCGGCGCCAGCACCCGAGCAAACCGCTCGCACAGGCCCGGCCAGACGAGGTGCCAGTCCCAGGACGCGGTCGGGAAACCGTGGATGCAGAGCAGTGTGCCGTCGGCCCCACCGCCGTCGTCGCGATAGAAGATCTGATGGCCGCGGTGGGTGAACCGCCTGCCGTTCGCCCGCCAGGACGCAAACTCCTCCATGCCTACCTCCTTGTCGCCGACAAGCATGGCCCCTGAACCCCTCCGGCACAGGAAATCCGTCGACAGCGGACGTGTCATGTACCGCGGGCAGAGTTGCCGGAGATGCGCTCTGCGAGAATGCGACGGTGCATGTCGCGATCGGCCTGGTGGTTCTCGTTGCCTCGGCGGCGGCGCTGGCGGCGCTGGCCCGCCGGTTCGGTGTATCCGAACCGCTCGTCCTGACCCTGGCCGGAGTCGCGGCGTCGTATCTGCCGTTCGTGCCGGAGATCCATCCCGACCCGGAGATCATCCTGCTCGGATTGCTGCCGCCGCTGCTCTATACAGCGGCGATCCGGACTTCGCTGGTGGACTTCCGCGCCAATATGCGCACCATCGCGTCGCTGTCGGTGGGGTTGGTGCTGTTCACCACCTTCGCGGTCGCGGCGGTGGTGTGGTGGTTGCTGCCGGTGCCGTTCGCGGTTGCGGTCGCGCTCGGCGCGGTGGTGGCGCCGCCCGACGCGGTGGCCGCGACGGCCGTGGCCCGGCGGATCGGGATGCCACGCCAGATCGTCACCATCCTGGAAGACGAGTCGCTGTTCAACGACGCGACCGCACTGGTGGCCTTGCGCACCGCGATCGCCGCGTCGGCCGGAACGGTGACGGTGTGGCAGGCAGGCGGCGACTTCCTGCTCGCGGCGGGCGGCGGTGCCGCGGTGGGCGTCGTCGTGGCGTATCTGCTTGCGCTGCTGCGCCGTCGGATCACCGACCCGGTGCTGGACACGACGCTGTCGTTCCTCGCGCCGTTCGCGGCATACCTGCCCGCCGAAGGGATCCACGCGTCCGGCGTGATCGCGGTGGTCACCTGCGGCATGATCCTCGGGCACGGTGCGCCGGTATGGCAGAGCGCGGCGTCGCGGATCGCGGAGCGCACCAATTGGCGCACCATCCAATTCATCTTGGAGAGCTCGGTATTCGTCATCATCGGATTGCAGGTGCGCGCGATCCTCGAGGGTGCGTGGAGTAGCGGGCTCGATCACCGGACCGTGGTGGTCGCCGCCATCGGTGTGCTGCTGGCGACCATGCTGGCGCGACCGCTGTGGGTCTTGCCCTGGTCCTTGCTGATTCGCCGAATCGGACCCACGGGCGGCGTTCCGTTGACGCATTCGGCGGTGGTGTCGTGGGCGGGGATGCGCGGGGTGGTCACGCTGGCCGCGGTGCTGCTGTTGCCGGAGGACACGCCACAGTTGCCGGTGTTGAAGCTGCTCGCGCTGGTCGTTGTCGCGGGAACACTACTGCTGCAAGGTACTTCGCTGCCGTGGTTGGTGCGGTTGCTGCACCTGCGCGGGCCGAGCCGTGCCGAGATGGCGCTACAGAAGGCGAACCTGCTTCAGCAGGCGACGACGGCGGGGCTCGCCGAGCTCGACAAGCGGATCACCCCGGACACACCCGCCTCGGTCGTCGATTCGTTGCGCGACCGGGTCACCTGGAAGACCAACGCGGCGTGGGAACGACTCGGCCGATCCGAATCCGAGCTGGCCACTCCGACAGCGGAATACCGGCGGCTGCGGCTGGCGATGCTACGCGTGGAACGGGAAACCGTACTGCGCGTGCGCGATTCGGGCTCCGCCGACTACGAGATCCTGCAGTACGTGCTGGCTCGGCTCGACCTCGAGGAGTCGATGATCGACCGGTATGACGAGACGGAAGAGGAACGTCTCGAACCGCTCGCCGCGCCTACGGCTGGTGATACGTGCGCACATCTTCGGGCCGCTCCGCTGGTGATGGACCCGGCGAGCCCGGATGTCTGCGCCGAATGCGTGGCGGAGGGGATGAGCTGGGTTCATCTGCGAATGTGCCTGTCCTGCGGGCACATTGCTTGCTGTGATTCGTCCGTCGGTAATCACGCGACCACGCATTACGGCAGTAGTGGGCATCCGGTGATGCGCAGCGTGGAACCCGGGGAGGCATGGCGGTGGTGTTATGTGGACGAGCTGTTGGGTTGAGTGCTCGGCGCGATCAGACGCGCCCGCCCGGCGGAGGCACGAGCCGAGTGACACTCGCAACCCGCAGGACCAGCACACCAACGGGACTCAGGCAGGGCGCACGCGCAACGGGCTATGTACTCAGCGGCGGGCGTGCGAATAGATCAGGCGCGCGTATTCGTTGAGCAACTTGTCCAGCGACACATCTTCGCCACCGGCCGCGATCTGCTGGTAGCCGATCAGCATTGCCATACCGAGCCCGGTCACCACAGCCGAGGTATCGTCGTCGCCGACCACGCCCTTGATGGCCTTATGCACTGTGCGCCTGCGCGATTCGTCGACGCGCTTGAGCGCCAGGTTCACCGATTCGTCGTTGGCGGCCCAGGCGCGGATCGCGGCTTCGGCGGCGTGGTGCAGGCCGGAGGCGAGGTCGGACATGGCGCGGATGTCGTCATCGGGGTTGCCCTGGTTGAACTTCAGGGTGCGCAGGATCAGCACCTGCCGGTTCTCCCAGTGCTCGAGCAGCGCGTCGACGAAACCCTGCCAGCTGCCGAAGTGGTGATAGAACGAGCCGCTGGTGACGCCCAGCCGTCGGCACAGCACACCGATATTGAGACCCTTGAAACCGAATTCGGCGAGCACCTCCAGAGCGGTGTCGAAGTACTGCTCCTTGGTGACCACACGTGACATGCCGGGTGCCGTTCTGTTCGTTCGGGCAGGAGTGGGAGGACCGAACAGTACCCCATTGTCTCGCCGGCTCGTACGAGGATAACCAAGCCGCTACCGTGCCGTTCAAGCGACCCCAAGTACCTGTTACCTGGTGAAATACCTAGTGCGCGTAGACAACCCACCTTCGCAGGTCTCCACGACCGGAGCCTTTCGACCGCGACTGTCAACCGCGCAGAACCCATGAGACAACCGCGATAGTGTCGCGCGAACAAGATTTGACCCGCCGCTACCTGACTCTCTCCGCCCCCAGAACTCGGGGGAGCTTTCTTGCTGATCCTCTCACAGGGATGATCATCGTTAAGATGCTCAGTCATGCCTCGCCGCGGGCCCTCTAGTCAACGGATTCCTGCGTATTCCTAGATTCGTGTTCGCGAAGTCTCGCGCTCGCCCTAAGCACACTGCGGGTAACGACCCAACCCAAGAAGTAATGCTGCACTCAATGCTCGTTACACGTCGGCTGCGACCTCGTCGGTCACATTCGGCCTTCAAAATGACGCAGATCCGAGTTGGAATCCCTCGATCCATGAATGCATTGGCCTGCGGAGCATTTCTCGATAGAGCTCGCTGAGCGATCCGGGAGGGCATCAAGCCGGTAAACGTATCCGTGCCGTTGCCGCCGGAAGAGTCGGCAACGGCGCAGAAACACGTCGCCTGGACCGGCCGCCGCCCATCGTTGCTTCAGTCCACGATGACCAATGCGAGCGCCGCGAACTCTCGCTGCCTGGAGGGACAGAAGCTCACTTGGGGCCATCGAGATCCAACTCGATCCTCGCTAAACTGCGCCGTTTCCCACATCGGAACTATTCGCTGATTTGCCTATCGAGTGAAAAGGTCATCAACCTACGCTCGACCTGTGAGGCAGCGTCATTTATCATACTGCTGTTTCGGAACTGCAGTCGTGCGATTTCTGCGTATCGCCTGAGATTATCTCGCAACAAGCGAGCTTCACCCACCCCCAGGGAGGCGGCCAACAACCATTTCAATCCCAAATTTAAGTAGACATGATACGTGTGAGGAGACCGCTCAGATTTCGTCAACATAAGCGCTTCAAGACGCCGAAGGGCATCCGCGGCATCGGGTGCAGATGAGGCCGATTCGGGCGCGCAGAGAGCCCTCTTCAACAAAAGATAGCACCACTCAGTTTCGAGTAAGAAGTCATCAGGCTCCAAGGCTTGCGCCTGTAGCAAAAATGTTTCGGCCTGGCCTAGATCACCAACCTCTACTTCGAAACTGCCACGCTGAAGCCAATAATGGAACTCGCTACTTAATATTGCCTCAACCGACCCGTATAGGGTTTGAACTGCAATTACACTGCCCAATTGCTCTTTGAGGAAATCGTGATTCAGGAATCGAATCAGCAAGCGCCCGTACCGACCACGCGTCATTGCGGATGGAGTGTACTGGACAGCAAACAGAAAAATGAGGTGTTCCATCCATTCCTGCAACCTGCCTTCAGATCTGAAGTAGTTGACTGCAGATTCGGCAATCACACGGTGCCGCACTCTCAATTTTCCCTCAACATCGGTCAATAGGCCATCTCTCGCCAATGCGCGCACCGCTTTTACCCCTTCGTTGTTGGCGGCACCGATTGCGATCATAATATCGCTGCTTGTAAGATATTGGCCATCCGCCGCATCCGCACAGCAAGCTACCCCATAGGCGGCAAGCTCCACTCCGGTCAGATTTCGACACTCATCGGCGACCTTGTCGTGAAATTTGCGCCCTGATGTAGCTTCAATGAGCGACACCAACAATTGCCGACCAGAGCGCCGCGTTATTACATCGACACGGTCCGATGCCGTCAGTTGCAGCAATGCACCCAGTCGATTGCCCTTCTCCAGCGTGGCTATGAGACCAATCGCATCCGAGTCAGATAGGTGTGGCGCAGGTTTGAATTTCGCTGCCAGCCTTGTCGGCAGTTCGAGCCTGTAGAGTCGTTGAGTACGCATAGCGCCGACAAAAACACTCGTATCGAGCTTATTCATCAGCGAATCCATGAAGCTAGGTCCAGAGTCGCCGAACCGGTCCAGGTTGTCAATAAACACATAGTCGGGCTGCCTATCGAGAATCCTTGATCTGATCTCGCCAGGCGATTTGTCCGTGTCTCTTGACACCCACAGAACTCGATTCCCATCTGCCGCTAGGACTGCCGCAGCTCGAAGCATCGTCGTACTTTTTCCCGTACCCGAACCACCGTGAATAATGTACGTCCCATCACTCATTTGCCGCAGATCCTCTATCACCTCGGCATCCCAGTCAAACTGAGCGGCGAAACCATCGTGCACATCTCCCCACGTGGGCTCGCGGCCCAGAAGAAAGTTGGCATCCCCCTTGGGACCCAAAGCTATAACACCGGCAACATCCACAAGATATGATTCCTCGGCAG
Source organism: Nocardia sp. CS682 (assembly GCF_004634405.1). Taxonomy (NCBI): domain Bacteria; kingdom Bacillati; phylum Actinomycetota; class Actinomycetes; order Mycobacteriales; family Nocardiaceae; genus Nocardia; species Nocardia sp. CS682. The sequence goes on from NZ_CP029710.1 coordinate 330,178, forward strand.
CATTTTCTCGAGCTCTTCTATCTTTAGCTACCTGCTTGAGCTCTCCAACATTTGAAGCAATGAACTCTCTATAAAATTCTTCTTCATATTGCTCGACTAGAAAGATGTTGAATTCGGAGAGTAACTCGCGACGGGCAGCTGGTAGGTTCTTAGTAATGAGCCAAGAACGTGGTCTGGTCTCAGCTGTCGCACCTTTGGAGCCCCGCTGACTTAGGTAGTGCCAGAACGGTGGCTCCTCAAGAACCGTTCCGATAAAGAAGGTTGGCCGCGTGACTATATCGGTCACAAACTGCTGATACCACGCGTCTGGGAGACTGGTGCGGGCGCCATAGCTCGGCGGATCAAACGTGAGGTTAGGAAAATCCACCATCCGCCCGTTCAAATGCACAATCGCAAGATGATCGCGCGAAGCCGCATCGCCGGGTGTAGAAGTAAATGCAGATAGAATACGAAGCGCCCTAGGCGACTTGAGCGTATTGGCGACCGCCTGATCCAAGTCGTCAATATTCAAAGTGTATATCCGATGCCATGGCAACGAGAACCAATCGTGGTAGCGGCGTGGAACTTTTTCGGCATCAACGGAAAGAACTAGTTCGAGGTGGTCACGCAGCAACCTTCCAGACTTTCGGTTCGCAAGCCGAAATACCTCCCCAAGATTAGAACTTCGATCGAAGGCAGAGTTGCCGAAGGCAATGGGCCAAATCTGCTCGGCAAGCTCTCTCCCCAACGGGATTGGGTGACCATTTCGGTCCACTGCTCCATGCGAAAATCCCGCACCTGTCACCAACACAGCTTCCCCGCGAATGAGTGCAGTGTAAATTTGAGACTTCATTTGAACCGTAACCATTTTGCACTCCCAGCTCGTGCAAGCAAAAGGTAGATTCCCTGGTTCGTTACAGAGGTTTTCGCCTGACACGCACCAGAGCGATCGAAATCAAGAAAGGATATGCTTACGCTCGAACATGCGGACCTAAAGGGTCGATTTCGCCCGATCCAAACGGGACTACCGCCGTGATCCGCGCACAGCACCGACGAACTAGGCGACCTATGCGGCCCCTATCTCCCCGACTCGAATAATTCACTCTACGTACAGGCGGGCACGTGCACGCCGCCGGAGGTTCCCCACCGTGGCGGAGGCTCCCGACGTCTCCCAGTCTAGCCAGGGTCGAGAAATCGTACAGAGGTTTTGGTCATTCATCCTCAGCCAGGTCGTAAATGATCGCACTCAGTTCTTCATCAACACGTCTGTCGAGCCATCTCGGCGTTTGGACCACCCGCTACACCCCCAAAGGCAGGACAGTCACACTTAACCGCACGACGTAGGACGTAGGACCGTCCAGAATCAGCTCAATCAAGCTGGTCGGGCCACAGCTTGAGCGGTCGAAGTGAACACACTCGCTCCAAGTTCAGGGCAGGTCTGATTTGAGGGATGCACAGAGCCGCCACAGGATATCAACGCACACCCCAGATAACAGAGCAAGCGCTCTGCTATAGTGACCGGCATGCCTCGCCCCCGCACCCACGACCCCGACATCGTGCTCGATGCCGCGGAGTCGCTGGCCGTGCGGTCAGGCCCGGCCGCGGTCACCACCCGCGCCGTCGCGGCAGCGACCGGCGTATCCAACGGCGCGATCTACCACACCTTCGGTTCGCGCGCGGAGCTGCTCGGCCGCACCTGGTTACGCGCCGCTCACCGCTTCTTGGCCTTGCAGTCCGAACTGGTCGACGCCGCGCTGGACGGACCGGATCAGCAGGACGGCATCGATGCGGTGATCGCCGCCGCCGAAGCGCCCGTGGTGTTCGCCGAAAAGTTCCCGACCTCGTCGCGGCTGCTGCTCACCGTCGAGCGCGACGAACTGCTCGGTGACGTCCCCGACGCTATCGCCACCGAGCTCGCGGACACCGACAAAGTGTTGGTGGAGTTACTGATTCGACTGTCCCGGCATCTGTGGGGTCGCGGCGACGGCCGCGCGGTCGACGTACTCACCGTGTGCATGGTCGACCTGCCTACCGCGATCCTGCTGCGCCGCAACAGGATCGCCAATCCCCTGGCCCGCGGGCAACTTCGCGCGGCGGTGCGTGCGGTCTTGGATGTAGGCCCACCACCATGACAGCAAAGCAGTCCCACCAAGTCCCGATCCGCACAACACAAGGAACCCCATGCCGACACTCAGCTACCACGACAAGATCGCCGTCCTGAACCTCGGCGACGACGAAAATCGTTTCTCGCCAGCATTTATCGAAGCCGTCAACGCCCAACTCGACACCGTCCTCGCCGACGGCGCACAGGGTCTGATCACCACCGCAGGCGGCAAGTTCTACTCCAACGGCCTCGACCTGGACTGGCTCGGCGCCAATGGCGACCGCAGCCAGTGGTACGTCGGTGAAGTTCAAGCGCTGTTCGCGCGCGTGCTCACCCTGCCGGTGCCCACCGTCGCAGCACTCCCGGGTCACGCCTTCGGCGCGGGCTCCATGCTGGCCATCGCCCACGACTACCGGGTCATGCGCGCCGACCGCGGCTACTTCTGCTTCCCCGAGGTCGACATCCGCATCCCGTTCACCGAGGGCATGGCCGCGCTCATCCAAGCCAAGCTCACCCCGAAGACCGCTGTCGCCTCGATGACGACGGGCCGGCGCTTCGGCGGAACCGACGCTCTCGCAGTCGATATCGTCGACGCCACCGCCGCCGAGGGCGCGATCACCGACACCGCGCTGGCCCTGCTCGCCCCGCTCGGCGGCAAAGATCCCGGCACCCTCGGCGCTATCAAGAACACCATGTTCGCCGGCGCGGTCACCGCGCTGCTGGCGGCCCGCCAGTCCGAGTGAGCTACTCCGTCGCGGGCTGAACCTCGTCGTCGGACTCCGGTGGCGCGGCGGTGACCACATCGATCTGCTCCCCGATGTAGCGGACTACCACCGCGATCACCGCCACCACCGGGACGGCGAGGAACGCGCCGACGATGCCGTAGATCGACCCACCCGCGGTGACCGCGAGCAGCACGAGCACCGCGTGCAACTTCATGCTCCGGCTCTGCAGAACCGGTTGCAGCACATTGCCTTCCAGCTGCTGCACCGCGATGATGATGCCGAGCACGATCAACGCGGTCGTGAAACCGTTGCCGACCAGCGCGACGAGCACCGCGAGCGCGCCGGCCACGAAGGCGCCCACCATCGGGACGAAGCCACCGATGAAGGTGATCACCGCGAGCACCATTGCCAGCGGGACACCGAGGATCACCAGCCCGGCGCCGATGAACACCGCATCGATCAAACTGACCAGCGCCTGGGTCCGGATGAATCCGCCGAGCGTGCCCCACACCCGATTCAGTACCTCTTCGACATGACGGCCGCTCCGGCTGCCGAGCACGGCGTGCAGCCACGGCAGCAACCGCGGGCCGTCCTTGACGAAGAAGAAGCTCAGCACGAGCACGAGGAACAGGGTGATGATCGCCGACGTCGCGGTGGACACGCCGCTGAACACGCCCCCCGCGATCTGCGCGGCACTCGACTGCAACCGGGACACGATCGCGTCGACCGCGGAGTCGAGTTGCTCGTCGCGAATCCGCAGCGGGGGTCCCTGCATCCAATCGCGCACCCGATTGACACCCTCGGTGGACTTGTCCGCGAGGTCCGGCGCCTGGTCCACCACCGACGGCACGATCAGCGCGATCACGCCGGCCAGCGCGCCGACGAACGCGACCATCGTGATGGACGCCGCCAAAGCCGGCCGCAAGCCTTTCCCTGTGAGCCACCGCGTGGGCGGCCACAGCACGGTCGCGACGACGATAGCCAGTGCCACCGGCAGCAGCACCACCCACAGCTTCGCGAAAACGTACATCAGCACCCACGCGCCCGCGGCGATCGCGACAATGCACAACGCCCATTTCGCGAGCCACATGATGCCGGACCCGATCACGTCGCCGCGATCCGGTACCGCGTGGCTACCGCTGGTCTTGCCGGTCTGGTCGCGACCTTTGCTGGTCTTGTGCTGAATGTCTTCGCTCGGCCCACTCACGGGCCAAGTCTTGCACGAGGGTGCGGCGTGAGCAGATCATTACCTACCGCGCGCCGCGGTGTCCCAGAGCACTCTGGGCGGTCCCACGGCGAACAGCTGCATCGTTTCCACCGCACCGGCACGGTCCCGTCATCGCCGCCAGACCGATTCGGCCGCACGTGCCGCCGGGCCGATCAGGCTGCACCACCTCGTCACGCCGATCAGGCGCCACGCCGACCGGGCACCCACCACCTCGCTTCCCGAGCACCGCCGCGCTGCGTCAACGCAATCACCCTGCCGGCCCGCACAGCGCACCGGCCAAGGGGTTCGACTCGGCGACACCAGAAAGGTCCGCCTTTGTGTTCGGTTGCCGCACGAGTTCCGCGGGCAGTTCGCTGCGGGCCCACGATGGCATCATCTCGACCGGTCGGCGCTGAGCCTGATACGTCCCACCGGCCGTCCGCTGACCGGGATCTCGACCCGCGCCGCAGCACTGTCCCGGTAGGTTCGAGTGATCTTCTGAAGGAGGGCACTTTGACCGCCGCAGCCACACTGGAACGCCACGGGCACATCGCCGTTATCACCCTTAATCGCCCCGAGGCGATGAACGCGGTGAATGCCGCGTTGTCCACTGCGGTAGGTGCCGCGCTGGACGAGCTCGCCGCCGACCCGGAACTGCGGGTCGGCGTGATCACCGGAGCCGGGCGCGCTTTCTGTGCCGGAGCCGACCTCAAAGAGTTGGCGCGTGGCAACGGGATTCACGATCCGGAGCATCCGGAGTACGGATTCGCCGGACTGGTACAGCATTTCGTGGACAAGCCGCTGATCGCGGCGGTCAACGGGTTCGCGCTCGGTGGCGGCACCGAGATCGTGCTGGCCAGCGACCTCGCGGTGATGAGCGAGGACGCCTCGCTCGGCTTACCGGAGGTGACGCGCGGATTGGTCGCCGCGGCAGGCGGATTGCTGCGGTTGCCGCGTGCGGTGCCACCGAAGATCGCGCTGGAGATGGCGTTGACGGGCACGCCGATCGATGCCGCGAGCGCGGCGCACTGGGGGTTGGTCAACCGCGTGGTGCCCGCCGATCAGGTGCTGCCTACTGCCCTGCGGCTCGCCGAAACCATCGCCGCGAACGCACCACTGTCGGTGCGCGCCTCCAAGCGGATCATGCACCGCGTCAACGAGTTCGGCTCGGACTGGGATACGCCGATCTGGGAGATGAGTGTGGCGGAAGCCGGTCCGGTGTTCGTCAGCAAGGATGCCCTCGAAGGTCCCCGTGCGTTCGCCGAAAAGCGCCCACCGCAGTGGCGCGGCGAGTAGCCGGCGGCGCGTTCGACAGATCGACTGGGCGTCAGGCATTCTCCGCACCGTTGAGGTGGGTGTCGAAAAAGCTGAAGATGCGCTGCCACGCATCGCGGGTCGCATCCTCGTTGTAGCCCAGGCCGGTGACGCGCAGGACCGGGTCGGCGGGCGTGAGGTTGGCGAAGGCGTGGGTCACCTTCGGATAGACCTTGATGTCGTGCTCCACGCCGAGCTCGGTCAACGCTTCGTCCAGTTTGCGGGGCGCGCCGATCAGGATCGGGTCGCGCTGTGCGTAGCTGGCGACCACCGGGCACGAGCCCTCGAGCATGGCGCGATAGTCGCCGTAGAGGCTCGGGTAGAACGGCGCGGCGGCGTCGAAACCCTTCGGCGCGACCAGCAATGCGAAGCCACCGCCCATGCAGAACCCGACGACGGCGGTGCGACCGGTGCAGTCCGGTTCGGCGACCAACCGGTCGCGTGCAGCCAGGACATCACGCACCGGCGGGCCGTCGCCGCTGAACACCAAGGCTCGATAGATCGTCCGGATGCAGCGCACCCGGCCGCGGGAGAACAAGTTGGGCGCGATGACCAGATATCCGTAGTCGGCCAGCATGCGCACGGTCCGTCGCAAATCCGCACCGAACCCCACCCCATCGTGGATTACGACAACCCCAGGCCACGGCCCGTCTCCGGACGGCCGCGCCAGGATTGCCTCGAGCCGTCCATCCGGTGCGGTGAGCTCAATCGTGTCCATGGCCATCGAATGTAGGTCAGTGTCTCAGACATGTACAGGGCGGGCTGGGGAAAGAACGCAACTCACGAAGGCGTGAGCGATAGCGAGCGCCGTGCATGGTCACACGTTCCCAGTAGTCCGCACATAAGCAACTGCTCGTGCAGCCCGGTCCGCACATAGCGACCGGCGCGTGCAGCCTATCGAGTGCGCAGGGACGGGACCGATCGCCCGCGAACACGGCGCTCCGGCGCGGCTGGTCAGGCCGCCGCGGTGCCGTGATCGAACGCCGGTTGTCAGCGGTGCGCGGGGTGCAGCTCGGTGGTCTCGCGTGCGGACGCACTCGGTTCTCGCCCCGGGAGGCGAAGACGTTTGAGCGACAGCGCATTCAGGGCGACGATGATGCTGGAACCCGACATCGACATGGCGGCGATCTCGGGCCGCAGCGTGAAGCCGAAGGCGGGAACGAATACGCCTGCGGCGATGGGCAACGCGATGGTGTTGTAACCGACTGCCCAAGCCAGGTTTTGGTGCATCTTGCGTAGCGTGCCCCGGCCGATCCGCAGGGCGGTCGGTACATCGAGCGGGTCGGAGCGCATCAGGACCAGGTCAGCGGTTTCGATGGCGACATCGGTTCCGGCACCGATAGCGATACCGAGATCCGCACCCGCCAACGCGGGAGCGTCGTTGACGCCGTCCCCGACCATCGCGACTTTGCGTCCATCACGTTGCAGCTCAGCGATTTTCGCGGCCTTGTCCTTCGGCAGGACCTCCGCGATCACGGTGTCGATACCGAGGCCGGCGGCGATGCGTTCGGCCGTCGCGCGATTGTCGCCGGTCAGCATCACCACCTCGACACCCAGGTCGTGCAGCTCCGCGACCGCGGCCGCGGAGGTGTCGCGGGGTGCGTCGGCAAGGGCGATAACAGCGCTCGCCGTGCCGTCGATCGCGGCGAGGACCGCGGTATGTCCCGAGTCCGTCAGCCGATCACGTGCCGAGGCGAGCGATCCGATGTCGATACCTTCACGATCGAACAACCGGCGGTTTCCGACCACTACCCGATGTCCAGCTACCTCGGCGACAGCACCGTGACCCGGAACATTCTCGAACTTGCTCGCGGTCTCCGGTGCGACACTGCGGTTTTCGGCGTGCCGGACGATCGCCGCAGCAAGCGGATGTTCGGATTCGCGCTCGACGGCGGCGACCAAGCGCAGCACCCGCTCGGCTGAATATCCTTCGGCGGTAACTACATCGGTGACTTCGGGCTCGCCCTTGGTCAGGGTGCCGGTCTTGTCCATCACCACCGTTTGGATGCGCGCCGCGGACTCCAGCGCCAGCGCATTCTTGAACAGCACGCCACGTTTCGCGCCGAGGCCGGTGCCGACCATGATCGCGGTGGGGGTGGCGAGGCCAAGGGCGTCGGGGCAGGTGATCACCACGACAGTGATCGCGAACAGCATCGCCTTCGCGAAGGACGCACCGACGAGCAGCCACACCGTGAACGTCAATGCCCCGCCGAACAAGGCGACCAGCACCAACCAGAATGCCGCGCGATCGGCGAGCTGCTGTCCGGGTGCCTTCGAATTCTGTGCCTGCTGAACCAGTTCCACGATCTGCGCCAGCGCGGTGTCGGCGCCGACCTTGGTCGCGCGGACGCGCAGCGTGCCGTTCGTGTTCAACGACGCACCGATTACCGTCGCGCCTGATTCCTTATGGACCGGCATACTTTCGCCGGTCACCATCGACTCGTCGACCTCGCTGTCGCCCTCCTCGACCACGCCGTCGACGGCGATCTTCGCGCCGGGTCGCACCAGCAGCAGGTCACCGACCACCACCTCGGCGGTAGGTACCTCGACCGGCACGCCGTCGCGGAGCACCTCCGCCTTGGGCGGCGCGAGATCCAGCAGTGCGCGGATGGCGTCGTTGGCCCCGCCGCGCGCCCGCATCTCGAACCAATGGCCGAGCAGCACAAAGGTTGCCAGCATCGTCGAGGCCTCATAGAACACCTCACCGCCGCCGGTCAGTGTGATCGCCAGCGAATACAGCCAGCCCGCCCCGATCCCCACCGCGACCAACACCATCATGTCCAACGTCCGCGCACGCAACGCCGCCACCGCGCCGGTGAAGAAGATCGCCGACGAATAGAAGACCACCGGCAAACTCAACACCAGCGCCCAAATGTCCTGCCGCACCCCGAACGGCACCGGCAGATGCCACCCGAACATGTCGGTAGCCATCGGCGACCACAGCATCACCAGCACGGAGAACACGGCCGCGACAACGAACCTGTTTCGCATATCGGCGGCCATGTCCGCCATGGACATTCCGGCATGTCCGCCATGTCCGGCATGATCGCCATGTCCGCCATGTCCGCCATGTCCGCCGTGATCGCCGTGATCGCCGTGATCGCCGTGATCGCCGTGATCGCCGTGATCAGCCTGCAGTTGCCCGCGTCGATCGCCGGTGTCGGCACGGTCAGCGCTCCCATCCCGTTCCACGTGTCGAGTGCGCCCGCCGCGCTCAGCCCGATCGCCGTCCCCATCACTCGCCTGCTGCGCGGCGTAGCCAGGCGTAGCCCCGGCGGAACTGCGCACGTCACCGCGCGCGTCCGGTTCGATCATCGGGTCGCAGGTGTGGGTGGGGACCGAGCGGCCTGCGCAGTGGTATCCGCAGTCGCGGATCCAGCCTGCGAGTTCGGCGACCGAGGTGCGGGTGGGGTCGTAGGAAATGGTGGCGGTTTGGGCGGTGGGGTTGGCGGCGACGTCGAGCACGCCCGGTCTGCGGCGGAGGACGGCGGTGACGACGTTGGCCTGGCTGGCCCAGCGGACGCCGCGCACATCGAGAACTGCGGTGCGGCGGTGCGTGTCGTGGTTCACGTAGCTCACTCCTCGTTCGCAGAGCTCGGCTCGAGGGGACGAACCGAGGCGTGCGGTTGACCTGTCTGACCATATACCCCTACGGGGTAGGTGTCTAACGTGAATCGCCGTCTCCGAGGCTGCAACCAAGTCGCGGCGATGCCAGGTGAGCTCGCGGCGTGCATCTCAGCAGCAGCACCACCCGCCGCATTCACCCGTCGGCACGGAAATCACTCGAAACGTCCCCGTGCCAGTTCTCGCCATTTACCGTCTCAGAGAGATAGACAGCTGGATCGAACGGGGTTGCACCATGACCGAACCGAACACCTCCTGTGCCGCTTTTCAGCGGGTCGCGGCCATCGATCCCGACGCGGTCGCGGTCCGGTCGATCGGCGGTGCGCAGAGTTTGACCTGGCGGGACTATGCCGCGCAGGTGCGGGAAGTCGCGGCGGGATTGAGCGCGCTCGGGATCGGCCGCGGTGACACGGTCGCGCTGATGATGGCCAATCGGGTCGAGTTCTATCCGCTGGAGGTGGGCGCGCAGCACGCCGGGGCGACCTCGTTTTCCGTGTACAACACACTCGTCCCGGAGCAGCTGAATTACGTGTTCGGCAACGCGGGCAATCGAGTGGTTTTCTGCGAGGCGCAGTACGTGGACCGGATCCGGTCGTGCGGGGTGCCGATCGAGACCATCGTCTGCCTGGACGGCACGCCGCCAGGAACGATCGGCGTTGACGAACTGAAGTCATTGGGGCGCAGCGACTTCGACTTCGAAGCCAGCTGGCGCGCGGTGCAGCCGGACGACATCGTGACGCTGTGCTACACCTCCGGGACCACCGGCAATCCGAAGGGCGTCGAACTGACGCACGCCAATCTGCTGTTCGACGCCCACGCCTTCGCCTCGGTCCTGCCCGTCGACTTCGGCGACCGCCAAACCTCGTATCTACCCACCGCACACATGGCCGACCGCTTCACCGCGTTGTACTTGCAGGAGGTGTTCGGTATCCAGATCACCGTCGTGCCCGACCGCAACCAACTGCTCGCCGCACTGCTCGATGCCAGGCCGACAATCTGGGGCGCCGTCCCCCGCGTGTGGGAAAAGTTCAAGGCCGCACTGGAATTCGCGGTCGCCAACGAACCCGACGACGCCACCCGGGCCGGCTTGCAGTGGGCGCTCGGCGTCGCCGCACGCAAGGCCGGCGCGGGGCTCACCGGCGAGCCGGTCGATGACGCGCTGGCCGCCGAGTGGGCGAAGGCCGACGCCGCCGTGCTGTCCACGCTGCGCGCGAAACTCGGTCTCGACCAAGTGAAGTGGGCGATGTCGGGTGCCGCCCCGATTCCGGCGGAGACGTTGGGCTTCTTCTACGGACTCGGCATCCCCATCTCCGAAGTGTGGGGCATGTCCGAGGTGACCTGCATCGGCAGCGTCAGCCCGCCCGAGCAAGCCCGGCTCGGCACGGTCGGCAAGCTGCTACCCGGCCTCGAGGCCACCATCGCCGAGGACGGCGAATTCCTGGTCCGCGGCCCGTCGATCATGCGCGCCTACCGCGAAGAGCCGGTCAAAACCGCCGAAGCTCTCGATGCCGACGGCTGGCTGCACACCGGCGACATCCTCACCCAGGACCCCGACGGCTACCTACGCGTCGTCGACCGCAAGAAAGAACTCATCATCAACTCCGCCGGAAAGAACATGTCCCCGGCCAACATCGAGAACGCCATCAAAGCGGCGACCCCACTCATCGGCTCCATCGCCACCGTCGGCGATCAGCGTCCGTTCAACACCGCGCTCATCGTCATCGACGCCGAAACCGCCGAACCCTATGCCGCCCAACACGATTTACCCGATGCCTCCGCCGCCGCCCTGGCCGCCGACCCCGGAGTGATCGCCGAGATCGCCCGCGGTGTCGCCGCCGGCAACACCAAACTGTCTCGGGTAGAACAGATCAAACGCTTCACCGTCCTGCCCACCTTCTGGGAACCCGGCGGCGACGAAATCACCCTCACCATGAAACTCCGCCGCAAACCCATCGCCGCCAAGTACGCCCTCGACATCGACCGCCTGTACACCCCCGACCTACTCCCCGGAGTCCATGAACCCACCGTCCCAGTCGAATCCACCACGTAGCCCACCGCTTCCCGAGCAGGGACACGCGAGGGCCGTCGCTGAACGGGACGTCGCGGCGGGAGCACTCGCACGTTCACGCCACCACGTCCCACCCGGCAAGCGAGCAGTCGCCGAACGGGAGCTGGAAGGTGTTCGGGGCTACGTCATAGCGGGAAAGTCAGGCGTTCTGGGCGGATGTAGTCGGTGGGGTCGTAGAGGGCGCGGAGTTCGGGACGGTCGGGGGTGGGGATTCGGGTCAGTTCGTCGCGCAGGGGTGGGTCGTAGGTGGCGGCGCCTGCGGTGATGCCGGGGAGCCAGTTGTCGTGGTGGGTGGGGACGAACAGGGCGGGGGCGATGGCTTCGATGTAGCGGCGGGGGTCGCGGAGCCCGTTGGTGATTTGGTTGAAGCCTTGGACTGCGCCGATTTGGACGTCGGTCGGGGGTAGGGCGGCGAAGACGTCGAAGACGTTCGGGGCTTTCTCAGTGAGCGGGCCGGTGGAGTCGTGCCAGACCAGCGAGAAACCGGGGACGCGGAATTGGTAGAGGAGGGATCCGCCTTCCGGGTCGTTCAGCCGGGGCACGTTCTGCAAGACACCGCCCAGGGTCGGCGGGTGTTGCACGAGGGCACAGAGGTCCGGCATCGGGAAGAACGGGGACGAGCCGCCTGGTCGTTCCGGTGCGGTGGGGGCGGAGTGCACGTGCCGGATTGCGGTCACCTCGACGGCGCCGACGGTGAAGTCGTGCCGCTCCCCCGGTGCCGAATTCGCGTCGCCGAGCGCGACGGTCCGGAACGCCGAATCGCTCACCTGCGCACGGATACTCACCCCGTGATCGGCGGTCCCGTAGACCACCGCGCCGGACGCCTGCGCGATCCGCCCCGCGTCACCGGCGTGATCGAAATGCCCATGCCCGATGAAGATCGCCTCGGGTGCGAGGTCAGCCAAATCCTGCGGTGTCGCGGGCACGTACCCCGTGCTGGTCAGCCGCGGCACCCACGCGTCCAGCAGGAAGACCGACCCGCCGATGGCCATCGCATACGTGGTGCACCCCACCCATGCCAGCACCACCCGATCGGCGCGCACCGCACCCGTTGCCGCATCGACGGTGTCGACTCCGAAGAACCGCTGCCTAGCGGCCACGGTCTTCGGGGCCGCCGGTTCAGCAGCGGCGGTCAACCGTCCCGCCGCCAGCAGAACCCCCGCTCCGAACACGCCACCCAGCATTGTCCGCCGGCCGATCAAGCCCCGCCCAGGAATGTTGCACACCGCAGTACCACATCACGGAACGTCTCCCCCGGCAACCATTTCAGGCGAACCGTTCGCCTACGCACCATGCCTCATCGCGGCAGTTCCGTCTCCCGCGAGCTCGCTCAACGCCGCAACGTCGTGGTGCAGACCCGGAGGGTGAACACGGCCTCGGCAGGACCGTTCTCGGGAAAGAACGGCCGGATCTCTTCGGTGAGCGCGTGCTGTAGCTCCGGCAGGTTCGCCTCGCTGGTCGCGGCGGCCGTGTTGCTTTGGCTCACGAGATAGGCCGCTGCCGCCTCGCAGGTCATCGGAGCTCGCCATTCATGGTCGGAGCTGGTGGTGGGGCCGAAGCCCGCTGCGGTGGCGGCGTCGGGGTCGAAGTGCGGCCGGCGGCGTACCGATGGATATCGGGACATGTACTCGCCGCGCATCCACTCCGCGAACGCGGGCCGTTCCACCAGGCGGCCGTGGAAGTAGTCGCTGTAGACGGCGAGCCCACCGCCGCGTCGCAGCACGCGGGCCAGCTCGGCGAGCACCTGCGCCGGGTCGAACCAGTGGAATGCCGCAGCGACAGTGGCCAACTCGGCGATGCCGTCTTTCAGCGGAAGCTGTTCGGCTGCCGCGGTGACGAATTGCGCCCGCGGGTTCCGTTCGGCGGTGCGCACCATCGCCACGGACGCATCGCAGGCTACGACCCGTCTTGCCACGTCGAGCACTGCGCGGGTCGACAGTCCCGTACCGCAGGCGACGTCCACCGCGACACCTGCTCGATCGATCGCCAACTGCCGCAGGGCAATCCGCAGCGCCTGCGGATGATAGTAAAGCCGCCCGCGCACATAACGCTCGGCGATCGCCGCACTGTCGAACGGATTGCCCATCCTGCCGCCCCCTTCGCAAAGCCCGCCGTCGCGTCGCAGACTCGACTGCCATTCCGCACACTTCACCAGTCACCTCGCGCATCCGCGAGGTGACTGATCCGCGGAAAACTACAGGCTTATACCGAGAAGCGCGTCGACAGCCGCTTTGATCGACGCCGGAGCATCATCGTCCGCCCCACCGTAATCCAACGCTTGACGAGCCCAATTGTCCAGCGCATCCAGAGCTTTCGGCGTATCGAGATCATCGGCCAGATGCTGACGGACACGCGCGATGGTGTCGGCAGCCGCGGGCCCGGAGGTGAGGGCGGTCGCGCGACGCCACTGGTCCAGGCGGGACTTCGCCTGCTCGAGCACCGCGTCGGTCCACATCCGATCCTGCCGGTAGTGCCCGGCCAGCAGCCCGAGGCGGATGGCGGCCGGGTCCACCCCGCTGCGGCGCAGCGTGGAGACCAGCACGAGATTGCCCTTGGACTTCGACATCTTCTCGCCGTCCAGCCCGATCAGACCGGCGTGCACATAGTGGCGGGCGAAGCGGCGGCCTGCGATGAGCGACTCGGCGTGCGCGGCGGAGTACTCGTGGTGCGGGTAGATGAGGTCGCTGCCACCACCCTGGATGTCGAACTCGGCGCCGATGCGGTTGAGCGCGATGGCCGAACACTCGATGTGCCAGCCGGGGCGGCCCGCGCCGAACGGGGCGGGCCAGGACGGTTCACCGGGACGCTCGGCGCGCCAGAGCAGCGCGTCGATGGTGTCGCGCTTGCCGGGACGGTCCGGGTCGCCACCGCGTTCGGCGAACAGGCGCTCCATGGTGGCGCGGTCGTAGCCGGATTCGTAGCCGAACTGCTCGGTGGCGTCGGCGCGGAAGTAGATGTCGGGGAACTCGGCGTCGTCGACGGTGTAGGCCGCGCCGGAGGCCAGCAGCTTCTGCACGAATTCGACGACCTCGTCGACGGATTCGATCGCGCCGACGTACTCGCGCGGCGGCACGATGCGCAGCGCGGACATGTCCTCGCGGAACAGTTCGATCTCGCGGGTGCCCAGATCGCGCCAGTCGATGCCGTCGCGTTCGGCCCGTTCGAACAGCGGGTCGTCGACGTCGGTCACGTTCTGCACGTAGTGCACCTCGTGGCCCGCGTCTCGCCAGAGCCGGTTGACCAGATCGAAGGTCAAGTAGGTGGCGGCGTGACCGAGATGGGTGGCGTCGTAAGGGGTGATCCCGCAGACGTACATGGTGGCGGTGGCACCGGGTGTCACCGGCCGCACCTGACGGTCGGCGGTGTCGTACAACCGCAACGGTGGCCCTGCTCCGGGGATGGTGGGTAGGGCTGTATCGGACCAGGACTGCATGATTCGAGGGTAAAGGTGTGGTCGAGAGCATCGCTCCCCGCCCCGGTCCAGCGGCCCTTGCAAGCCGCTGACCAGCCGCTCCCGACCTGCGTTTTCCAGCAAATCATGGGATGTCAAGAGTTTCGCTCTCGCAGAATCTGCTGTCGGCCGAGGCGCTCCCGATGCTGTGGGCAGATCCACTCCCGGCCTCGGTGCGGCACCGCGCGCCACCGAGTCGACCGCCGACGATATCGTCCCGGCGGTAGGAGAGCAACGAGGAATTCCACGCCGAGCCACCTCCGCTCGGCACCTCGTGCAGTCCTGCCCGCAGTGCCGAATCGACTGCGCTCGGCACGCGGCACCAACGAACGCCTCGCCGCCGCCGAACGCGCAACGCACAGGAGCCATGGCGAGATTCAGTGATCGTGCCGGCCATCAGAGCGCGGCCATCGCTCGGGTCGACTGTTCAGCACACAGTGCACCTTCGCACCCACTGCCATTCCCGAACCGACTCGGGCCCAACCAGTTTCAGAACGCCGGCCACGGAATCGGCCGCGACGTCCGGGGAGTCGGCATCACCGGATCATCGACGAGCTCCTGAGTGCGATCGATCAGCGCCTCGATCTCGACATCGGTGATATGCCCGGCGAGCTCGTCCGCGACCGCACCAGGCAGCTCCTTGGCGAACGCGGTGATGTCCTCGACGAGCGCGTCACTGAGCGGTTGCCCCGCCCACCCCCACAGCACCGTGCGCAATTTGTGCTCACTGTGCAAACAGATGCCGTGGTCGACCCCGTACACCTGCCCGTCCGTCCCCTCCAATGCGTGCCCGCCTTTGCGGTCCGCGTTGTTCAGCAACACATCCAGCACCGCCATCCGCTGCAACCGCGGATCATCGGCGTGGATCAGCGACACCTCGTTGCCCGCGGGGTCCTGAGCGCGCAGCACCTCACGAAAGCCCTCGGGAACCGCCCCGGGCGGGCACAGGTCGACCAGGTCGAGCCGGTCACCCTGCTCGGTGTGGTTGTCCACCCCGTCGACCCACCGCTGCACCATGCCGATCCCGTACGGCCCGTCGCGCAGAATCGTCTCCGGAATCACACCCCAGCCGAGCGCGGCGGAGATCCGATACGACGCCACCTCCCGGCCCGCGAGGGTGCCGTCGGGAAAGTCCCACAGCGGTCGCTCGCCGCGCACCGGCTTGTAGACCACCCGGATCGGCGGCTCACCGTCATCGAGGATGTCGCAGACCACGGTCACGTTACTGGCGGTGCTGATCCGCCCGATCACCGTCAGCTCGCCGCTGTGGAACCGTTCCCCGGCCCGCGTCACCGATCACTCCTCTAGCTCGGCGGCACCGAAGATGTCGCCGCGCTTGTACCCGTTGGTGCGCACGCACATGTGCCCACGCGACGACAGCGGCTCCCCGCACAGCGGGCACGGCGGGCGGCCCGCCGCGATCACCCTGGTGGACCGCAGCGCGAACTCGCGCGCCTGAATCGGGGTGAGGAACACGCGCACCGCGTCCGGCCCCTCCTCGGTGTCGTCGAGCACCACCGACTCGTCGACCTCGGTCTCGGTGATCGCCAGCAACTCCACCACCACCGCGTTCGCATCGGCGTCCCAGCCGAGCCCCATGGTGCCGACCCGGAACTCCGCGTCCACCGGCGTCACCAGCGGCGCGGTATCGCCGATGTCCTCGGCCTGCGGCGGCACCTCGGCGCCGAAGCGACGGGCCACCTCGTCCAACAGCAGACCCATTCGGTCGGCGAGCACCTTTACCTGCTGCTTCTCCAGCAGCACGCTGACGACCCGCGGTTCCTGAACGGCCTGCAGATAGAACGCGCGATCGCCCGGCTCACCGACGGTCCCGGCGACGAAACGATCGGGGGTGCGAAATACATGGATTGCGCGTGACACATGCACCTCCTGATACGTGACCCTGATCGACTACCCACGGCGCTGGGATACAACGCCAACTATCCGTGTACAAGGAATCTCAGCGCTCCGCATTCCCATTATCCGCACTCCCGGTACCGCCTAGCTCGCCGCCGGGAACGGGACCGGAGGTATCGACCTCGGCGTCGGGCTTGTCGGAACGGGAATCCGGAACGGGGCGTTGCTGATTCGACAGCGCGGACAAATCGGTACCGGTGTCGTTGAGCCGCCACACGTAGGGCGCGGTGGCGGTATAGCGGACAACACTGATCGACGCGGGTTCCACCACGATGCGCTGGAACCCGTCCAAGTGAATACCCAATGCGTCGGCAAGTACCGATTTGATGACGTCACCGTGGGTGCAGGCCACCCAGAGCGCGTCGTGCCCGTGCTGCTCGGCCAGCGCCCGATCGTGCTCGCGCAGCGCGGCGACCGCCCGGCTCTGTACCTGCGCCAGACCCTCACCGCCCGGAAACACCGCCCCGGACGCGTGCCGCTGCACCACTTTCCACAGCGGTTCGGCGAGCAGTTCGGCGATCGGGCGACCCGTCCATTCGCCGTAATCGACCTCGATCAGCCGATCGTCGAACACCGGTTCCAGCCCGAATTTCTCCGCGAGCGGCGCCACCGTTCGCTGACAGCGCAACAGCGGAGAGTGCACTATGCGTTCGATCGGCAGCCCGGCGAGCCGGTCGGCGACGGCCCTGGCTTGCTCCTCGCCGTGCTCGGTGAGCTCGACGCCGGTGCTGCGACCGGCCAGCGTGCGGGCGGTGTTCGACGTGGAGACTCCGTGGCGGAGCAGAATCACCGTCATACGGTCAGCCTAGTCATGTCGCCGACGAGCCACCGGGCGCCGGCAGTCCCACAAGGGTCGGACCGAGCCGGGTCGGCGACACCGGCGGCTCCACCAGAGGTGATCACGTGGCCGACACGACACCTGTGGCCAGCAGGCCCATAACGGTCAGACCCAGCACGATTCGGTAGCCGACAAACCAGTCCAGCGAATGCTTGGCGACGAACTTCAGCAACCACGCCACCGACGCATACCCGACCACGAACGCGAGCAACGTCGCCACGATCAGCTGCGCTCCGCTCGCATTGAGCCCCTCACCAGCGGGTTTGAACGCATCCGGAATACTGAACAGCCCCGAGGCGGTCACCGCGGGAATCGCCAGCAGGAACGAGAACCGTACGGACGCTTCACGAGTCAGCCCGAGGAACAGACCGGCCGACGACGTGGCGCCCGACCGCGAAACACCGGGAATCAGCGCGAGGCACTGGGCGAAACCCATCACCAAGCCGTCGCGAGTGGTGAGCTTCTCCAGCGGACGCGCCTTGCGCCCGTAATACTCGGCCGCCGCGATCACCAGCGCGAACGCGATGAGCATGAACGAGATCAGCCACAGATTGCGCGCCGCGGTACGGATCACGTCCTTGAACAAGAATCCGAGCACGCCGATCGGGATGGTGGCGATGATCACATACCAGCCGATCCGGTAGTCCAGCTCGCGCTGCCGCTCGTCCTCGAAGTAGCGGTCGGCCTGCCCCGCCGTCACGACCGGAAGACGCGTCGTCACCTGATCGGTGATCGGAACCGTTTCCCGCACCGTGAGCTTGCGCAGCACCGTGCTGAACCAGGCCTGCAGGATCCGCCAGATGTCCTTGGCGAAATACACCAGCACGGCGGCTTCGGTGCCGAGCTGGGTGACGGCGGTGAACGAGGCGCCCGCGTCGTCGCCGAAGAACACCCCCGACACGATCCGCAGATGCGCCGACGACGAGATCGGCAAGAACTCCGTCAATCCCTGCACCAGGCCGAGCACGAGCGCCTGCACCCAGGTCATCGATTCGCCCGTCACGCACTCTCCTGGTGTCTCATGCCGCCTCCATGTGTTCTTGCCCGAAAGAACTGTTCCGCCTGGGCAATTGGTCATCAGATGGGTCGCACGCGAGTGAGCTCCGGCGCAATCCCGCAGCGACAGTACAGTGTCGCGGACGCGGCGGCATGCCCGCACCGCCCTCGCAGAGCGGGTTCACAGGCATCTCTGACCTGCCACCCAGGCATCGTCGCCGCTGCCCGCCGGAAGCGAATTCGGCAGCCGGGTCGGTAACCGGCGTTCCCGCACGGTGGTTCGCCCGTCCCTCACCCGTCCCGCGACGCGCGAGCCACTGTGCGGGTAGGCGCCCGGACGCGCACGCACGCTCTAGGCTTGGCGCCGTGACGATTGCGCGGACACGGTGATGGAACAGCGGACGGTCGGCCGCAGCGGCCTACGGGTGTCCCGGATAGGGCTTGCGACCCATACCTGGGGTTCGCATACGGATGCCGACGAGGCATCGGTGCAGTTGGTGGCATTCGTCGAAGCGGGCGGCACGCTCGTCGACACCTCCCCCGCGTACGCCGGTGGCGGCGCGCAACGGATCCTGGCCGAGTTGCTCGGCGATCTCGTCTCCCGCGACGATCTGGTGCTCAGCGGCTGCGCGGGTATCGCACCGCGGGTCACGCCTGCTCCTGCCGGACCAGCCGTGCCGGACGCGACCACCCGCACCATCATCGACAACTCCCGGCGCGCGCTGCTGCGTCAGCTCGACCGGACGCTGCTCGAGTTCGGCACCGATCATCTCGACATCTGGAACGTGGCGGTGTGGGATCCACGCACCCCACTGGACGAGGTCGCGGCCACCCTCGACCAGGCGGTGCGCACCGGGAAGGTCCGCTATGCGGGAGTGCGCGGATTCAATGCCTGGCAGCTGGCGAGTTTGGCCGCCATCGCCCCGATCAGCGTCGCGCAGACCCCGTACTCGCTGCTGGCCCGCGACGCGGAACCCGATTTCGTGCCCGCCGCGCTGCACCACGGAGTCGGCGTGGTGGCCTCGGCGCCGCTCGCCGGTGGCATTCTCACCGGCAAGTACCGCGACGGGGTTCCGGCGGATTCGCGCGGCGCGGACGAGGCGACCGCGGCCGATATCCGCAGCAGTCTGGACGAGCGCGCGACCCGCGTGGTCGACGCCTTGGTCACGGCCGCTGATGGTTTAGGCACTTCACCGTTGGCCGTCGCGCTGGCCTGGATCCGGGACCGGCCCGGCGTCGCGAGCATGATCGTCGGTGCCCGCGATATCGGGCAGCTCACCGGTGTGCTCGCCGCCGAGACCCTCGAACTGCCGCGGGCCATCGCGGCCGCACTGGACGATGTCAGTGCGCGCACGGAGTGAGGGACTCGGCACCTGCCTTGCAGACATCGCGCTGATCCCGCGGATGATCGGCGCCGACCCGATGCGTCCTGCCGCGCGGCACGTCTTAGGCTTACCTTCATGAGTGTGACGTCCGGAAATCCGTCCGTCCGAACGCAGCGGACCGCCGGTGTCCGAACCGGCTGGTCGCGCTGTGTGCTCGCCGTGCTCGCGCTGACCCTGGTCGCGGCCTCGGCCGCGTGTGGCAACGACAGCGGCGCGACGAGCACCGGACAGCGCGGTCCGGCCACCGCGACGCTGAACAGCCTCGACCCGGTGCCGATCGGTCCGGAACCCACGCCGACGCTGCCGGTCACCGTGCGCTCGTTCGACGGCGCCGATGTCACCGTCACCGACAGCAGCCGCATCGTCGCCGTCGATCGCTACGGCACTCTCTCGCAGATCGTCTACGCGCTCGGCATGGGCTCGAAGCTGATCGGCCGCAGCACCGTCGCCTTCCCCGCCATCCATGACGTACCCAACGTGGCGGGCGGCAACGGTTCGCTCAATGTGGAAGGCCTACTGGCGCAACGTCCTTCGATCTTCCTGACCGACACCGTCTCGGTCACGCCGCCGCTGCGCGAGCAGTTGCGTGCGGCCGGTGTCACCGTCGTCTTCTTCGATCCCGAGCGCACCATGGACGGCGTGGTCCCGCAGATCGAGGCCGTCGCCGCCGCGCTCGGCGTGCCCGACCGCGGCAAGGCACTCGGCCAGCGCACCCGCGACGAGATCGCCGCCGCCACCGCCGCGGTGCCCAAGCAGGATCCGCCGCTGTCCATCGCGTTCCTCTACCTGCGCAGCACGGCCATCACCATGCTCGCCGGGCCCGGGTCCGGCGCGGACTCGCTCATTGCCGCGCTCGGCGCCGAGGACGCGGGCGCGGCGCTGGCCGAACCGTTCGTCACGATCACCAGCGAGGCGATGATCGCCGCGGCGCCCGACCTGCTGCTGGTGATGTCGGATGGCTTGAAATCCGTTGGCGGCGTGGACGGTTTGCAGAAGGTGCCCGGCATCGCGCAGACCCCCGCCGGTCGCAACAAGCGCGTCGTCGACATGTCCGACTCGGTCGTGCTGAGCTTCGGCCCCAACACCGGCCGGGTGATCGCCGCCCTCAGCGAGGCCGTCTATGGCGCTCGGCCCGCATGACCGGAACGGCAACCACCGAGACCGAACCGCAGGTGACACCCGATGCACCGAAGTCGCGCGGACGTTCCCGTACGACGGTGGTATTCGCGGTCGCGATCGTCGGACTGATCGTGCTCGCGCTGGCCTCGGCGGCGATCGGGCAGGTTCCGACCACGCCTGCCGAGGTCGCGGGCAGCGTGTTGCACCGGATCGGGTTGGACTGGGGGCCGATGCCCGCGCATCCTGCCGGTGAGGTGACGCTGTGGGAGGTGCGGTTCCCCCGGGTGCTGATGGCGATGCTGGTCGGTGCGGCGCTGGCCACCGCAGGCGGGTTGTTGCAGGGTGTGTTCGCGAATCCGCTTGCCGAGCCTGGTGTTATCGGGGTCTCCGCCGGTGCCGCGGTCGGCGCGGGCACCATGATCGTGATCGGTGGCGCGTTCGTCGCGGCGTGGTCGGTGGCCGCCGCCGCGTTCGTCGCCGGGCTGGCCACCACGCTGCTGGTGTATCTGCTGGCGCGGTCCAACGGGCGCACCGAGGTGGTCACCCTCGTGCTCACCGGCGTCGCGATCAACGCCTTCGCGGGCGGGTTGATCGCATTCCTGCTGTTCGTCGCCACGCCCGCCGCGCGCGACCAGATCGTGTTCTGGCAGTTGGGTTCCCTGAACGGCGCGACGTGGGATTCGGTTTACGTCGTCTCGATCCTCACCGCCATCGGTGTCACCGCCGCGATTCTCATCGCGCCACGGCTCGACCTGCTTGCGCTCGGCGAACCCGCCGCCCGCCACCTCGGCGTCGACGTGGAACGCCTGCGCCGCAACGTCATTCTGGTCGTCGCCATCCTCGCCACCGCGGGCGTCGCGTTCACCGGCATCGTGTTGTTCGTCGGCCTCATCGTCCCGCACCTGGTGCGTATGCTCGTCGGCCCCGCCCACCGCGTGCTGATCCCGTTGAGCGCCATCCTCGGTGCCGTCGTCCTACTCGCCGCCGACGTCGCCGCCCGCTCCCTGGTCCGCAACGCCGACCTGCCGCTCGGCATGCTCACCTCGCTCATCGGTGGGCCGTTCTTCTTCTGGTTGCTGCGCCGCACGCGGGCTCGCGCCGGTGGGTGGGCATGATGCGCGCGGTCGCGTGTGCGATGGTCACGCGGTGCGCCTCGATACGAATGAGTTTGGCGCCCCGGCGATTCGGAGGTGGCGCGTGAGTGGGGTTCGGCAAGTGTTCGCGAGGACACATGAGTTGCCTGCCACGCCGGAGAAGGGGGCGGTCACCTTGCGGGCGCGGGGAGTGAGTGTGGATCGGCGGGGGGACAAGAGTGCGCAGCGGCGGGTGCTCGAAGCGGTCGACTTCGATGTTGCCGCCGGTGAAGTGGTCGCGCTGGTTGGGCCCAACGGTGCGGGCAAGTCCACGCTGCTTGCCGCGCTGGCCGGGGAGTTAACGCCGAGCGAGGGGACGGTCGAGCTCGAGGGGCACGCGCTGACGCACTGGTCGCCGTTGGACATGGCGCGTCGTCGGGCGGTGCTCCCCCAAACCCATACTGTCGGTTTCCCGTTCACCGCGCGGGAGGTCGTCGCGATGGGCCGCGCACCGTGGTTACGCACCGAACGACGCGAACTCGACGAGGAGCGGATCGCCGCCGCCATGGCCGCCGCCGACGTGGAACACCTTGCCGCCCGGTCCTTTCCGACCCTGTCCGGCGGTGAACGCGCCCGCGTCGCGCTGGCTCGCGTCCTCGCCCAGGACACCGGCACCCTGCTCCTCGACGAACCCACCGCCGCCCTCGACCTCGGCCACCAGGAAGCCGTCCTCCGCCTGGCCACCAGCCGCGCCGAAACCGGCACCGCCGTCGTGGTCGTCCTGCACGACCTCGGCATCGCCGCCGCCTACGCCGACCGCGTGGCAGTCCTCGAATCCGGCCGCATCGCCGCCGACGGCCCACCCCGCCAGGTCCTCACCACCGAACTCCTCAGCCGCGTCTACCAACACCCCGTCGAGGTCCTGAACCACCCCGTCACCGGCGCCCAACTGGTCCTTCCCGTCCGCCGCTGACTCCCTGCGGCACCCGTACTGCCAGCCGTCCGGCCACGCCGGCCGCACCGCCCGGCTGCGCCACACCAGCCGTTACCGCCCAGCCATCCCGAGCCAGCCGTCACACGCCCCGACGCTCCGGGCACGCCGATCACAGATCATCTCCCCGGCGAATGGCGCACGTGGCGGGCATA
The DNA here is from genome assembly GCF_004634405.1 of Nocardia sp. CS682. Lineage (NCBI taxonomy): Bacteria > Bacillati > Actinomycetota > Actinomycetes > Mycobacteriales > Nocardiaceae > Nocardia > Nocardia sp. CS682. The sequence continues at coordinate 353,124 of NZ_CP029710.1, forward strand.
GGCGGGTTTCGCCGCCACCACGTACCAAGGCGTGCAGGCTCAGTTGTGCGCAGTGCCGGCTGGCGGGCGCAGCATGAAGACGTCCACGAGGGTTTCGGTGGTGACGGTGAACCCGTGCCGATCGTAAAGTCGCTTGGCCGGGCTGCCCTGCAATACGTTCACCCGGACAACGGCGGCCTCTCGGTCGCAGCGGGCCAGGATCGTGCTCAGGACGTCCGCGCCGATCCCCCGGCGCTGCAGTCCCGGCTCCAGGTAGAAGTGCTCGAGCCAGTGTCCGTCGTCGGCCGGTCTGAGTGCGATGCAGCCCGCGAAGCCCCCGCCGACTTCGATCACCAGGGTGTGCTCCGGGGCGAACCCGTCGCGTAGCCGCTGCCGCACCCGATGCTCGTCGTAGCGACCGAGGCGCTCGAGATCCGGCCGCAGCGCCACGGCACGCAACTCCGCGATCGGTTCGACGTCCGCAGGCTCGGCCTGACGCGTCACCCACTCTGCCATGGCGGGAGAGTAGCGGATCGAGCTGCGATCAGTCGCTCCGATTTCTCGGTCGCCCGGAATGGGCGGCGTGGCATGGCTCAGCCGCCGGGTATCAAGCTGCCCTGCAAGCGGACTCGCAACACAGCGTTGATGACCCAGAGGGCAAAGAACGTCACCCCGACGAGTGGGGTCGTTGCGCTCGTCCAAGCCAACGCACCACTCCCGAACCAAATCAGTTCGAGGGCAAGGCGCCACCTCCCGGTGAGCGGGAAGCGGGGGTTCGCGCCTGCGCCGAACAGCGCCCACATGAGGATGAACAGGGTGGGAGCCATGAGTCCGGTGACTACGCGAACCAGCACACTGCCGGGCATGGTAAAGCCCCACACCGCCGCTGCGGCAACAACTCCCAGCTCCAGCAGCAACAACGCGACCTGGTTGGCACCCGCGAGCCGGGACCGAACTGGACCCCTCATCGCCAGATCAGCTTCAACACCGCAGGAGTCAGCAACATCCGGATGACCGTGGCGTCCAAGATCAGAGCGGCGATCATCCCGTAGGCGATGTACTTCATCAACACCAGGTCGGAGAAGCCGAACGCACCGGTGACGACGATGAGAATGGCTGCGGCGGAGGTGATCACCCCGCCGGTGTGGGCAATGCCATAGCGAATCGCCTCAGTGGGTTCGGCACCGCCGGCCCTTGCCTCCGCCACCCGCGACAGCAGGAAAACCTCATAGTCGGTGGACAACCCGAACACCACGGTCACGATCAACGCGAGCACCGCGAACATCAACGGCCCCAGCGTGAAGTGGAAGAACTCGGCCCCGTGCCCCTCGACGAACACCCAGGTGAGCACCCCCAACGTCGACACCAGACTCAACGCGCTCATCGCAACAGCCTTGACCGCCAACACAATCGACCGAAACGCCACATACATCAACGTCAGCGCCGCCACCGCCAGAATCGCCACCAGCAGCGGCAACCCCTCGAGCAGCCCGTTGATACTGTCGCGTTCCAACGCGGGCACCCCGGCCACCATCACGTCCACGCCGGGCGGTTCCGGAATCGCCCGCAACGCCGAGATCACCCGATCGGAATCCTGCTTGTCCGCCAACCCCGCCTGCAGCACGTTGATGCCGTCTTTGGTGGCCACCGACGGCTCGAACCGCCCGGTGAGCCCGGGGATCCGACTCGCTTCGAACCGAATATCGCTGAGCTGTTGCGAATCAGCCCCCAGCACAACGAGTTTCAGCGGTTCGGTGCGAAAACTCGGAAACAGCTCGTCGAACCGCTCCTGCGCCACCCTGGCCGGATTATCCGCACCGAGATATTTCTCACTGATCCCACCGAACTCGATGTTGCGGAACGGAATACTCAGTGCGAGCAGCGCGAGCACGATCGGCACCGCCACCGCCCACGGCCGCCGCATCGACCACTGCGCGAGTCGCGAGAAGAACCCCGCGTCGATCTGCGCCTCGGTCTTACTGCGGGAGAACCGTTTCCAGCCGAGCAGATCGATCCGCCGCCCCGCGAGGCTCAGCGCCGCGGGCAGCGCGGTCACCGACAGCAGCGCGGCCAGCAGCACCGAGCTGATACCGCCGTAGGGCACCGAACGCAGCACCCCGTTCGGAAAGATGAACAGCGCACCGAGACTCACCGCGATGATCGCCGCCGAGAACAGCACCGTGCGCCCCGCCGTCGCGACGGTGCGCGCAGTGGCGTCTTCCACACTGCGCCCTGCGGCAAGTTCCTCCCGGAACCGCGTCACGGTGAACAACCCGTAGTCGATCGCCAACCCGAGACTCACCAAAGTCATGACGGTGCTGGCGAATACGTTCACATCGATGACCCCGGTGAGCGTCCGCATGATGCCCGCGGTGCCCATGATCGTCATGCCGCCGATCAACACCGGCAGCAACGCACCGATCACCCCGCCGAATACGAAGTACAGCAGAATCGCCACCAACGGCAGCGCGATGATCTCCGCCCGGTGGATGTCATTCTGCATACCGGTGTTCAGCCCCGCCAGCACCGGCTGCAAACCGGCCAACTGCACCGTGGTGCCGCCGGGTCCGCCGCCTTCCTCGCCCGCACCCAGGTGATCCTTGATCGCGGTGTAGTTCTCGACGGTGGCCGTGCCCTCACCCCGCAGCCCGACGCTGGCGAACGCGTGGGTGCGCGTGGCATCGGTGGCGTTCGCCGCGAACGGACTGTCCCAATAGCTGTCGATCTTCAAGATGTTGTCGGGAAACCGCGTCAGCAAGCCGCTCAACGCACCAGTCACCGCGGACCGCACGGCCGGATCGTCGACGGTGGTCCCCTCCGGCGCGGTGTACAGCAGGATGAGATCGCTGTCGGTGTCGCGCCCGAACGTCGCGTCCGCGATCTTGGAGGCCGCCACCGACTCGCTCGACTCGTCGAACCAGCCCTCCTGCGTCAACCGGTCCGTGAGATCGCGACCGAACCACCCGGACGCAAGCACCGCCAGCGCGAACACGCCGAGCACGAGAAACCGGTGGCGATAAACGAACCGACCCCAGCCCAGCAGCCCGGAGTGCAGCATCGAATCGTCCTGCGAGCCGCGAGGGCGCGAAGTCCGCAAATCCGACACAGTCAGCCGCAGGCCGGCGTGCGATAGTCCGCGGAACGCAGAATCCCGCACAGGTCGGTCCGCGAGATCTTCCACTTGCCGTCGAGCAGCACGAAATGCACCACGGTGGTGCGCACCGCGGTCCCGCTGCCGTCCTTGTCCAGGCGCATGGTCGCGGTGAGCGTGCCGTCGTGGTTGTCGAACACCGGATCGGTGACGCCGTAGACGGCCCGCGGGTTGTCCTGCAGCGCCTTGTACATGTCGGGGATCGCCGTCTTGAACGCGTCACCGTCCTCGATGAGGTCGGTGCGTTCGCTGTCCGGCAGCCCCGGATCCAGCGCGCGTTTGATCTGCGCGTCCAGCTGAGTGGCCGTCGGCAGCGGCGGGTGCGCGGCGATGGAGGACGTGGTGATGGACGCGGACAGCGACGCGTTGGCCGACGAACGCGCGGCGTCGACGGCCGCCTCGTCCGGTCCGGTGCTGCATGCCGCGGCGGCGGCCGCCAGCAGCAGGCCGGTCGCGGTCAGCGCGGTGCGGGCGAGATATGTGTATGGCATCACCATCTACATACCATCAATTACGGAACTGATGCGTCCCAGCAACGCGCGCACGGTGGTCACTTCGCGATCCGGGACCGCGTCCACCGGCACCGCGTCGGGAATCATGTCGCGGACCAACGCGACGACACTGCGTTCGTCGTCGAGGTCGATGTCGGTGACCCGGGCCTCGGCGACCGCGACGATGTCCTCCGGACCAGGCACCGCGCTGACCAGGTCGGCCCGGTAGATCTCCAGCGTCAAGGTGGATCGGACCGTGCGAAACGCGTACGGCCTGCCGTCGCCGGTGGTCCCGAACCCGTGCGCGAACGGACCAACGGTTACGTCATCGATGGCAAATCCAGACGTATGGTCGGCTATCAACCGGATCTCCCTGATTTGGACACTGTTTCAGCTCAACCGTAACCCGCATCACCGACATTCTCCCCCAGCCGCCACCCCGGTACGCCGCGATGGTGCGCCATCATGGTCAGATGATGGAGTTGCGATGAATCGTCGGTAGAAGGAGTTCGGTGGATGCGCCCTCGCGGCTGGGTTGGATTGGCGGCGTTCGCGGACACCTCTGTGATTACGCTCCGCGACCGTAACGGCGGCGTTCGATCGGCGACACGCCCGGGAGTCTCCCGCGTCACCACCGCTCTCGTCGGCGTGACGACACTCGCGCTGCTGGCCGGATGCTCTTCCGGCTCGAACAGTGACAACCTCCCCACCCGAGAGCCGGCCGTTGCCGCGGTCTCACCCGCCGCGACAGCACGTCCGGCCGGCGAAGTGGTCGGACTCCCCAACCCCGTCGGCGCGCTACTCGCCGATGCGAGCACCGGTCAGATCGCCGCGCTGGAGGCCGGCGAAACAACCAGCACGCTCATCCTCTTCGACCCCGCGACTCCCAACGGCACACCGCGCACCGTGTCACTGCCCGCGCACGGCGCGAGCCTCGCCCAGGGCAAACCGGGCGAACTGCTGATCCCCGCGCCCGATCGCATCATCCGCGTCGACGTCGCCACCGCCACCGTCACCGAACTCCCGGTGGACGGCGACGCCAGATCGGTCCAGCGCCGCGACGACGGCACCCTGCTCGTCGGCACCGCGGACGGCAAGGTCCGCACCCTCGACCCCGAAGGCAAGCTCGTCCGGACCGTCGACGGCCTGGCCTCCGCCGACGCGCTCGCCGTCACCGAGGACCACGTCGCCGTGCTGGACCGCCGCCAGACCTCGGTCACCGAGATCGAACTGGGCAAAAAGAACCTCGGCTTGGCTCTGCGCGCAGGCGACGGCGCCACCACCATGATCGCCGACCGGTTCGGCAGGATCATCGTCACCGACACCGAGGGCGGCGAACTATTGGTCTTCAGCGCCGGACCTCTCCTCCTGCGCCAGCGGTTCCCGGTAAACTCTTCGCCTTACGCGCTTGCCTACGATCAGCGGTCCGACACCGTGTGGGTGACGTGCACGCAGAGCAACGAAGTCGTCGGATTCGATCTGTCGACAGGTATTCCGACAGAGGTCGGCCGCTACCCCACGGTGCGGCAACCGAATTCGGTGACCATCGATCAGCGCACCGGTGACATGTTCGTGGGATCCGCGGCCGACGGCGGTCTGCAGCGGATCCGCGCGGACGATCGGAAGAGAGGCCAATGATGACTCGGGCAACGCGCGCGGAGGACGAACCCGCTTCACCACGCGAGCAGCGAGCGCGGCGCAGCGCACTGCCCGCAGGCTGGGAAACCACCAGCGACGACTACGAATACGTGCCGCTGCGGCTGCCACCCGAGGTGACCAGGGTGACCGCGTCCATGCGGCTGGCCATCCAGGCCGAGTTCGGCGGCTGGGAACTGTCCCGCGTGCGGGCCTATACCGACGGTAGCCGCCGGGTGCTGCTGCGCCGCCGAAAAACCGCACTACCCCTGCCGGAACCGGGAATGTGAGCTGATGTACGCCCTGTTATTACGCCTGATGTTCCTGGTTCCGCCGGAACGCATCCACCACTTGGTCTTCGGCGTCATGCGTCTGGCCGCGCGTTTCGCGCCCACGCGCTGGCTGATGACCACCGTCTTCGCCGGCGACGATCCGATCCTGCGCAACACCGCGTTCGGCGTCGACTTCCCGGCGCCGGTCGGCCTGGCCGCCGGCTTCGACAAGAACGCCGACGGGGTAGACGCTTGGGCACCACTGGGTTTCGGCTTCGCCGAGATCGGCACCGTCACCGCCCAGGCGCAGCCCGGCAATCCCGCGCCTCGACTGTTCCGGCTGCCTGCCGACCACGCGCTGATCAACCGTATGGGCTTCAACAACTTCGGTGCCGCGGCCGCCGCCGAGCACCTGCGCCGCCGCCGCGGCGACGTGCCCATCGGCGCGAACATCGGCAAGACCAAAATCGTCGAACCCGCCGACGCCGCAGACGATTACGCGATCAGCGCGGCACTGCTCGGCCCGCTCGCCGACTTCGTCGTCGTCAATGTCAGCTCCCCCAACACTCCTGGATTGCGCGACCTGCAGGCAGTGGAGTCGCTGCGCCCGCTGCTACAGGCCGTGCTCGACAGCGTCCAGGTGCCGGTCCTGGTGAAGATCGCCCCCGACCTGTCCGACGAGGACATCGACGCCGTCGCCGACCTGGCCGTGGAACTCGGCCTGGCCGGCATCGTCGCCACCAACACCACCATCCGCCGCGACGGCCTGCGCACGCCCGCCGCCGAGGTCGCCGCCATGGGCGCGGGCGGACTGTCCGGCGCCCCCGTCGCCGACCGCTCGCTCGACGTGCTGCGCCGCCTCTACCGCCGCGTCGGCGACCGGCTCGTGCTCATCTCCGTCGGCGGGATCGAGACCGCCGACCAAGCGTGGGAACGCATCCGGGCGGGCGCCACGCTGCTGCAGGGTTACACCGGGTTCATCTACGGCGGGCCGTTCTGGACGCGCAAGATTCACCGCGGGCTGGCACAACGCTTGCGCGACAACGGGTATCAGAACATCGCGGAAGCGATCGGTGCGGAGTACGCGGCCAACGCCTGAGCTCGGCGCCTGCTAGCCGCGGACGAACGGCGGATCGATGGCATGCCCGTGCTGATGCGGTCGCACGGACCGCTCGCCCGGCGCCGGTTCCGCCGGCGGCGCCAACCGCGCCGCCATCCGCCGAGCCAGCAGCACCACCGCCTCGGTCAGCGTGACGCCCAGTGCGCTGGCGTAGTTGGTCATCCGAACCATCGCCGCCGGATCGTCCACCGCCTTCGGGTCGCCGAGCAGTTCGTCGAGTTCCATGCCCGCTCGTGCCTGGTCACGGGTCAATTGCCGGTCCGGCAGCCAGCTCAGCTGCCACACCTCCATGCTCGAATCCGCTGCCCGATGGGCGGATTCGGGTGTCCTGTCACTGGTCATCGACCAGGCCGTCACGTCAATGGTCACGACGTCCTCCTGTCGTGCATCCGGTGTGCAGTCGGAGACTGGGGTGCTGCACGGTGGTCCCCCGTTGGTCGGCGCGCGACAGTCCGCGTGGCGCCGAACGGCCTCGCTCCTGGAGGTGGAGGAGACCGCGCCGGGACATGACGACCGCTTTTCGGGGTGCGTCGAATCTCGGCCGAAGGTGCTGTGTTCGAAGAATCACGCTCGTCACCAGGCCCTCCCGCGTACCTGGCGGGGCGATCGAATCGCCAATTTCAGTGTGGCACTTGCCGTTCTCAATGGTCAATTGCCGATGTCCATCGATAGTTGACGGTCCGCCGCCTCCCTAAACCTCCTATCGTGAACGGCAGGGGATGACGACCGGCTTCAAGGCTATGGAGAGTGGGTCTCGAAGATGCCTCCACTGCATTCCAGAATGGTTGCCGTACGCGGGATTGCTCCCGTCCGTCATCCCCGGACCAGGGGCCTCACCGATGACCCCACAACACGCCCGAATGGTCGTGCGGCACAGTTTGATCACGACGAAGTCGCGCTGCCATTCGCTTGGCCAGCAAGATCACCGCGTGCTCGCGGAGGATGCCGAGATGATCGGCGCACGCGGCAACCCGGGCCTGTGCCATCCGATCGTGCACCGCATCCGGATCGCTGAGAAGTTCGTCGAGCTCCATGCCCGCCCGCGCTTGGGCCGGAGTGAGCGCACGGTCCGGCAGCCAGCTCAGGCGCCATGAGTCCTTGTCCGCCACAGCGCGGTACGCCGATTCCGGGGTCACGGTGCTGCCGATCCAGTTCGCCGTCTGAATGATCATGCCTGCCTCCGCAGGGCGAGAACCTGTATCGATTGCTCCGGGTCGCTGGTCATCGACCAGTGGGTGATGTAGATGGTCACGAATGTCTCCTGTCGAGCATCCGCCGGTGCCGCACGGTCAGTGCGCGCGGCACTGCGCTTTCGAGTTCGGCCCAGCGCTGCCGCGGACCCGCTCGGATGTCTGCGGACTCTACGCCCGCCATGCGCAGCGACCATGCCGGGTGACGCTGCTGGTCATCGAACCCGTGTGCGCGCGTTGCTCATCACAACGATCGCTGCGAGAAATGACGTCACCGAATCCGCCTGCCCGGATGGATGCGGACCAGCACCTTGGTGCACGAAGCAGCCGGAATCAGGCGAACGAGGTGGCCCGCCTAGCCGATCGAGGAGTTCGGATCCAACTCGGTCGCGCCGCAGGCGGGCTCGCGCCGACTACGCCGGCGGGTGTGCCGAATCAACAGAATCACTTTCATCACCAGGGACCTCCCAGTCAGCTGGTGCGGCGACCGATCGCCAAGTTCAGTGTGGCAGTTGCCAATATCGAACGTCAATTGACATCAGTTAGGGGCGATTGACATGCCATTGACGGTAATTGCAGCCGTACGTACCGTTTGGTTACCAGCGGTTCGCCTGCGGCCGGGAGCTGAGAACCGAGACGGAGGAGGCCCACGATGGCCGTCCATGAGTCGGATGTCGTCGCCGTGCGCAGCGCACTCCAGCAACTCTCCAAACACCAAGGTCTGACACCGAAACGGTTGCGGACCACCGTGATCGACGCAGGCACACTGTTCGCGCTGCCTGCGGTGCAGCGTCGCCACCGGCAACTCGGCGGCGACGTGCCGGAGGCCTTGATCTCTGTTGTCCGAGAGCTGGCGCAACAGTTGCCCGCCACCGACCGGATCATCGTCGACGCGGAACTGACCCTCCGTCTACTCGACAGTGCGTCGGCGCAAGAGCTCGATGTCGACCAACTCTACGACAACGAGCTCGGCAAACGTCGCAGCTACCTCGTCGAGCAGTGGCAGGCCTTGCATGCGGCAGTCGGGGCGGCCGACGTACCGCCGACGCCGACCGAACGATCGCTGCGCACCACCCCGGAACGCCACGCCTTCACCGAACTCGCCAAGGCACTCACGGCCGGGGCGGTCCATACCGCCGCGCCGATGGCGTTTCACAGACCCCGAATCGACCGGCACACAGCAGGTCCCGTGGTCACGGTGATCGGCGACGCGGTCATGGATCTGGTGTTTCGAACCGACCACATACCGCTGTCCCCCACCTCACACACCTCGACGCGCGCGAAGCACGAGTTTCGACCAGGCGGCAAAGGACTGTATCGCGCGGTGGCGACCGCGCGTCTCGGCCTGGATGTCCGATTGATCGCGGCAGTCGGCGACGATGTCGAGGGTCGCCGCATCATCGAATACCTGCGGTCGGAGAACGTCGATACCGAACTGGTACGAATTGTTCCGAACACGCCGACGCCGGTCGTCTGCGTCCTCGTGACCAACGACGGTGTCACGAGCCTGGTCAGTAAGACAGACGCGATCCGGCTCGGTGCGGACGACCTGAACTCCGCGGCAGCGCGCGCCACCTTCGCCGCCACCCGCGTCGTACTGCTTACCTTCGAGCAACCCGGCAGCATCGTCGAACTGCTGCTGGAGATCGTGCGGACGCTGCCCGATCGCCCGGTGGTCGTTCTGCACCCGGCACCGCCGGAGGAAGCTCCGGCGCGCTTACACCAGTTCCTCAGCGTCATCGACTATCTCGTGGGTTCGCCGGCCGAACTCCAACGCATCGCGCAGCAGACCCACCAGCTGAACGTCGACGAGGCGATCACGCAACTTCGGCTGCTCGGCTCCCGCTCGGTGTGCGTGATCGAGAATTTCCAGGCCACTGTGCATTCCGACACGGTGGATGTGCACGTCCCGCGATTCCAGGTCGAATTGGAAGACAGCCCTGCCGTGCGCGCTGTGTTCTCCGCCGCGTTGGCTTACCGGCTCGCCACCTCGAACCTGCCCGCCACCGAGGCAGACTTCGTCTGGGCGACAGCGGCCATGGTGGCCGCTCGGTCCGGGTTCCTGCTGCACCGCGACAACGAGCTCGTCGACGAGATCGATCGCATCATCCGAATCGCCGAGGAGCAGCACCGTACAGAATTGCTGGACAAACGCTGATTGAGACATGGTGAATCATTAACCGCCCCTTACCGTCCCGCAGCGTTGGGCACGCACCTGGTAGAGCATATGTGATCTAGAACACATCCCGTCTCGGCATGCTTGCCACCCGGTAGCTTCGCCGCGTTCTCCAGAAGTCTTACGAGCCAACCGATGTCGCGCCGGAACGCACATACCGGACGCCATTCGGTCACCTGGAACGTCGCGGTTCGGACCGTTGAAATGTGCGGCGGACACGATCGAATCGGAGTAAGAATCAATGTGGAACGTACCCCTGTCACCGTGGATGTGCCCTGCATCAGCCGCACAATTCCCCCGCGCCACGACATCCGAGAAGTCCTCCGACAGACACTTGGAGAAACCTTGACCACGGGATCGCAGTTTCGCACCGACACCGTCCATCGACTGACCCGCAAGGGCCGCCAGCTGAAGGTTCGGGTCGACGACCTACCCGGCGGGGCCGAATACGGCTTCGTCCTGGTGGCCGGTGACATCGCTGACGGATGCCTGGTCCGCATCCACTCCCGATGCGTCTACGGCGACGTGCTGGGGTCGGAGGATTGCGACTGCGCCGCACAACTCGACCTATCGCTCGACCTGATCCAGACCGAGGGCAGCGGCGTCCTGATCTATCTCGAGCAAGAAGGGCGAGGCGCCGGGCTGGTGGCCAAAGCTCGCGGCAAGAATGTCCAGGAACACACCGGCGTCGACACCTTCTCCGCCTATCGAGCACTCGACCTGGCGCCCGACAGCCGGGATTACCTGCTCGCCATCGTGGCACTGCTGCGCCTGGACCTCGAGTCGGTGCGCTTGCTCACCAACAACCCGGAAAAGATCCGGCCGCTGCGGTACGTCGGGGTCCGAGTGGAGGTGCAGCCGCTGCTCATCTCGCCGCCCAACGAAGACGTGCGGCAGTACCTGGAGGCCAAGCGGATCAAGCGTGGCCACCTGATCCCCGAAGAACTGACCGCGTCCGACACCGAATCGTCGGACCGGCAGTCACAGAGCATGCCGCTGGTCGGCTACGCCTTTCGGGCACCGAGGCTGCGCAAGCCGAAATTTTCGGACCGCTGGGCCGCTCGTCGGCGCGCTCGACCAGAGCCGGCACGGGCGGCGGCGATCATGTTGCGCGAGACGGACTTCGACACGGTCACCGTGTGGGAGGACGACGATCGTCCGACCGCCCCGAGCCTGCGCGGCGTCCGCGCACGGGTCTGGCAGCAGGTCAAGCGACGGTGGTCGGCCGACCGAGCCCAGGGCTTCGTCAGCCAGGCTCCGCCGCGCATGGCCTGAGCGCATGTCCGGTACCTAGCGGATTTACCAGCTGCTACGCCGACGATCTGGCTACGATAAGTGAGCCGCGCCACTCCTGGTGCGCCGACCCGTGAGAAACTGACTGAGGCGTCATTTCATTGTGTCAGGATCGGGTCTCGAATCGCCCGCGTGTGGACGCCGCGAGGCGCGATTCATGGCATGAATATCGGGAACAGGGATATGAAGACAGACATCGGCTATGCGCACAAATCGGGCAAAACGGTCTACACGGTTCCGGAGGCGTTCCAGGAGACCCGGACGTTGCGACCCGAGCAGGTGGCGTTGCGGACGGTCGGCGGAACACAGCAGATCACCTGGCGGGAGTACGGCGAACGGGTGCAATCCATCGCGGCGGGTCTGGCCGGACTCGGTGTCGGGCCCGGCGACACCGTCGGGATCATGCTGACCAACCGGCCCGAATTCAATCTGGTCGACACCGCGGCGCTGCACCTGGGCGCCACCCCGTTCTCGATCTACAACACGAGTTCGTCCGAGCAGATCACCCATTTGTTCACCAATGCGGCGAACAAAGTGGTCGTGACCGAACAGGTTTTCCTGGACAAGGTCACCGGCGCGGGCGTCGAACTCGCGCACATCATCCTGGTCGACGGCCCGGCGGCCGGCACCAGCACCCTCGCCGAGGTCGAGGCGAACCCCGCCGCCGACTTCGATTTCGACGCGGCCTGGCGGGCGGTGAAGCCGGATGACCTGGCCACTCTGATCTACACCTCGGGCACCACCGGCCCGTCCAAGGGCGTCGAGGTCTCCCACCGCAACGTGATCGCGCAGATCATCGCCCTGGTCAACGGCCCGCTGCCGGTCGGCCTGGACGACCGTTCGGTGTCGTACCTGCCCGCCGCGCACGTCGCCGACCGCATCTCCTGCCACGCCATCAACCTGATCACCGGCGTCCAGGTGACCACCGTGCCGGACCCGCGCGAGGTCGCCGCCGCCCTGCCCGACGCCCGTCCGACCACCTTCTTCGGTGTGCCGCGGGTGTGGCAGAAGATCAAGGTTGGTATCGAGGGCAAGCTCGCCGCCGAGCCGAGCGGGGTGAAGAAGGCGCTCGCCAACTGGGCCATCGAGACCGGAAAGGCCGCGGCCCGAGCGGATCTCGCGGGTCGCAGCCGCGGCCCCGTCCTCGCCGTGCAGCACAAAGTCGCCGAGGCGCTGGTGCTGTCGAAGCTGCGGCACGCCATGGGCCTGGACGCGCTGAACGTGCCGGCCTCCGGCGCCGCGCCGATCCCGCCGGAGACGCTCGAATACTTCATCGGCCTCGGCTTCCCGATGAGCGAGGTGTGGGGCATGTCGGAGACCACCGGCGTCGGCACCTTCACCGAGAAGGACAAGCCGCGCCCCGGCTCGGTCGGCCGCCCGGTCGACGGTCTGGAGCTGCGACTGGATACCGACGGTGAGGTCCTGGTGCGCGGGCCCATCGTGACCCGCGGCTACCGCAACATGCCGGAGCAGACGGCGGAGGCGATCGATGACGACGGCTGGCTGCACACCGGCGACGTCGGCACCCTCGACCCCGACGGCTACCTGCGCATCGTGGACCGCAAGAAGGAACTGATCATCAACGAGGCGGGCAAGAACATCGCGCCGAGCAATGTCGAGAACGCGGTGAAGGCGGTGTCCTCGCTGGTCGGCCAGGTCGTCGCGATCGGTGACGCCAAGCCGTACATCGCCGCGCTGATCGTGCTCGACCCGGACGTTGCGGCCTTGCGCGCCAAGGAATTCGACGCCACCGACGCCGATGTGGCGACGCTCGCGACCCGCAAGGAGATCGTCGACGAGGTGCTGGCCGCGGTGCAGGCGGGCAACGTGAAGCTCTCCCGGGTGGAGCAGATCAAGCGGTTCACCATTATCGGCGGGATCTGGGAGCCGGGCGGCGACGAGCTGACCCCGAAGATGTCGCTCAAGCGCTCCCCGATCGCCACCAAGTACGCGGCCGAGATCGAGGCGCTCTACGCGAAGGAGCCCTCGGACAAGGTCGTCAACGTCAAGTAGCCGACGACGCACGGATAACGACTGTGGCCCTGAGCATTCGCTCAGGGCCACAGTCGTTCAGCGTTTACTTCTGCTCGTAGGTGCCCACTATCGTGGCGCGCGCGATGGCGTGCGAGAAGAGGTTGAAGCCGAGGTACGCGGGCGTCGCGGACTCGTCGATGCCGAGGCTCTCCACGTCCACCGCGTGCACCACGATGAAGTAGCGGTGGTAGCCGTGTCCGGGCGGCGGTCCCGCGCCGACGAAGCCGGCGAACCCGCCGTCGTTGCGCAAGGTGATCGCCCCGGTCGGCAGCGCACCACCCTCCTCGCCGCTGCCCGCGCCGGTCGGCAGCGAGGTCACGCCGACCGGGATGTCGGCCACCGCCCAGTGCCAGAACCCTGCCGCGGTCGGCGCGTCCGGGTCGTAGACGGTGACCGCGAAACTCTTTGTCTCCTCGGGGAATCCGGACCAGGACAGCTGCGGCGAGATGTCCTTGCCGCCCGCGCCGAAGACGCCGCTGACCTGATCGTTGCCGAGCGGCTGACCGTCGGTGACGTCGTCGGAGGTCAGCGTGAACGACGGCAGCTGCGGGAGCGCGTCGTAGGGATTGTAGGAGTAATCGGGCACGGGTTGTCCTTTCGTCAGCTGTTCAGCAAAAAGTGTTCCAGCACCCGGGTGCCGAATTCGAGCGCCTCCACCGGAACTCGTTCGTCGACGCCGTGGAACAGCGCGGTGAAGTCCAGTTCCGGCGGCAGCTGCAGCGGCGCGAAGCCGAAGCAGCGAATGCCCAAGCGGGCGAACGCCTTCGCGTCGGTGCCGCCCGAGAGCATGTAGGGCACGGTACGGCCCTGCGGGTCGTGGGCGAGGATCGCGTCGTTCATCGCGTCCACCAGGTGGCCGTCGAAAGTTGTTTCGTAGGAGTCGAGTTTGGTGATCCACTCCCGTTCGACGTCCGGGCCGATGAGCTCGTCCACCTCCCGCTCGAACGCCGCCTGCCTGCCGGGCACCACCCGGCAGTCGACGACCGCCTCCGCGGTCTGCGGGATCACGTTCGCCTTGTACCCGGCCTGCAACATGGTCGGGTTCGCCGTATCACGCAGCGTCGCACCGATAATGCGGGAGATGGTGCCGAGCTTCGCCAGCTGGCCCTCGATGTCGGGGCTGTCCGGATCGAACTGCAGTCCGGTCTCCTCGGCGACAGCGGCCAGGAACTCGCTCACCGAATCCGACATCACCACGGGGAAGGTGTGTTTGCCCAACCGCGCTACCGCGGCGGCCAGGATGGTGACCGCGTTGTCCTCGTGTAGGAACGAGCCGTGTCCCGCACGGGCCTTGGCGCGCAACCGCATCCAGCCGAGACCCTTCTCTGCGGTCTCCACCAGATACAGCCTGCGTTCGGTGCCGTCCGGGCGCGGCACCGTCAGCGAGAAGCCGCCGACCTCCCCGACGGCCTCGGTGATCCCCTCGAACAGGTCGGGCCGGTTGTCCACCAGCCACTGCGAGCCCCACTTGCCGCCGTTCTCCTCGTCCGCGAGGAAGGCGAACACGATATCGCGTGGCGGCACCGTGCCCTCGAGCTTGAACTGCCGGGCGATCGCCAGCATCATCCCGACCATGTCCTTCATGTCGATGGCGCCGCGGCCCCACACGTAGCCGTCGCGCACCGCGCCGGAGAACGGGTGCACGCTCCAGTCGGCCGCCTCGGCGGGCACCACGTCCAGGTGCCCGTGCATCATCAGCGCGCCCCGGCTGGAGTCCGCGCCGGGCAGCCGCGCGAACACATTCCCGCGCCCGGGCGCGCCCGACTCCACATACTCGGTCGTATACCCGGCCTGGTGCAGTTTCTCCGCCACCCACTGCGCGCACTCGCGCTCGCCCTTGGTGGTGGCCAGGTCGCCGGTGTTCGAGGTATCGAACCGGATCAGCGCGCTGACCAGGTCTACCACCTCATCGACCGCGCGAGAGCTGCTGTTGGGGACCGATCCTTCGACAGTTGTGGACACGTACCCTTTCCTACCACCTGTCCGGACTCCGGTTTCCCATCCCTCCCACCGCGGCGTACCCGCGCTGGGCCGGGCGACACAGCGTACGGTGCCGATCGGCACGGCCGCAGGGGTCAGCATCACGGTGATCGCAACGCCGTAAGTCGCACGGAGGTAACGGATCAAGGGGTGTCGAGCGCCAATTTCACTCCGAGGGCGACCAGCACCGAGCCGGTGAGGCCCTCCATCCCGCGCTTGACCGAGGGCCGATCGAGCCACGACTTGGTGAACCGGACGCCGCAGATCAGCACCGCGGACCACAGCACTCCCTCGACGAAGTGGATCAGGGTGAGTGCCGTGCCCATCAACAGGTGCGGCGCGTGCGACGGGATGAACTGCGGCAGCATCGCGATGTAGAACACGCCCACCTTGGGGTTGAGCAGGTTCGACGTCGCACCGCGCGCCCAGGCCCGCAGCAGACCGCTCGCGACGGCGCGGTCGTCGACCTGACCGGCATCGAGGTCGCCGGAGCGCAGCAGCGCGACCAAGCTGGTGAGGCCCAGCCAGATCAGATAGATCGCACCGGCGATGCGCAGCACCGTGTACGCCCATTGCGAGGTGGTCAGCAAGACCGACAAGCCGCACGTCGTCGCGATGCCCCACACCAGCAGTCCGCTGCCCACCCCCAGCGCGGTCGCGAACGCAGTGCGCGTGCCGCGGACGATCGCGGAGCGCAGGACGAGGGCGGTGTCCAGGCCGGGGACCAGGGTCAGGAACCCCGCGACGACGGCGAACGACACCAGTGCGGTCCATACACTCACTGATCCAACCGATCTATCGAATCACCGAATTGCTCTGTGCCCATACGTCTTCCGTCAGCGATTGAGGTGCTTGTGCACCGCGTCGTTCATCCGGCCGAGCATATCCGCGAGGACCGGGCGGTAGGTCGCGAAGTTCAGGCGCGCGAAACCAGCACCACCGGGACCGAAGTCCGGGCCGGACAGGAGTTTGACCTTCGCGTGCTCGAGGAAGAATTCCGCAGGGTCTCGGTCGAGTTCGAGCGCCCGACAGTCGAGCCAGGCCAGGTAGCCCGCGTCGGGGCGATGGAAACGGATCTCGGGTCGCAACGTCTCGGCGACGAGGTCGCGGTTCGCGGTCAGCAGCTCGCGCGTCGCGGCCAGCCACGCGGCACCGTCGCGCCATGCGGTGCAGGTCGCCAGCACGCTCAGCGCGCTCACCTGCCCATACAGCTGCGGCGGTTGCGCGTCCAAGGCGGCGCGGACCCGGCCGTCGCCGACGTGGGCGACGCAGCACCGCAGTCCGGCCAGATTGAAGGCTTTACTCGCGGAGTTGAGTGTGACTGTGCGCGCGGCGATTTCCGGTCCGAGCGAGGCGAACGGGGTGTGTCGGTGCCGCTCGTGTACGAGCTCGGAGTGGATTTCGTCGGCGATCACCAAAAGGTCGTTGCGGGCGGCGATCTCGGCGATGGCCGTGAGTTCTTCGCGATCGAACACGTGGCCCGTCGGGTTGTTCGGGTTCACCAGAATCAAGGCGCGGCAGTTGTTGCTGCGGATCTCCTCGGCCATCCGGTCGATATCGAAGGTCCAGCCGTCGGTCTGCTCCACCATCGGGATGGGCACCAGGCGTCGCCCCATGAGCTCGATGGTTTGCAGGAACGGCGGGTACGCAGGGGTGTGCACGGCGATCGCGTCGCCCGGCCTGGTCATGAGTTGCAGCACGATCTGCAGCACCTGGATGAGCTCGGTGAAGACGTACACGTCGTCCGGATCGATCCGGAAGTCGTACTGCTCACGCATGCGGTCTGCGAAGGCTTCCTGCAACGGATTTCGATCGGGGCGTTCGTCCCACGCGGGGTAACCGAGATCGCCGTCCACCGCCTGCCGCAGCGCCGCGCGCACCGGATCCGGCACCGCGAAGTCCATGTCCGCGATCCACGCGGGCAGCACATCCGCCCCCGCGCGCGCCCATTTGATGCCTGCCCGCTGCCGCAGCACGTCGATATCCACCACATCTTCCATGAGCTGAACCCTAGAAGGAACGCCGCCGGACGCGATTGACAATTTTCCCACTCTCACGCAAATTTATTGCGTGAGTGTGCTGCCGTTGGACGATATCGATCACCGACTGCTCGAGCTGGTGCAGGTCGATGCGGCGCGGCCGCTGCACGAGCTCGGTGAACGAGTCGGCCTCTCCCCCAGCGCGGTCCAGCGCAGACTCACCCGGCTGCGCACCGGCGGGGTGATCACCGCGCAGGTCGCCGTGATCGATCCGCGCACGGTGGGCATGGGTTTGACCACCGTCGTGCTCGTCGAACTGGCCGAAGACGACGCCGACCACTACCTGGCGTTCTGTGAGCGCATGCTCGCCGAACCGGCCGTGCAGCAGTGTTATTCCGTTGTGGGACAGTGGGATTACGTCGTGGTCATGATCACCGAGGACCTCGCCGACTACCGCCGGATCTCGAATGAGCTGTTCGTCAGGGACAAGTCCGTGCACCGCTACGAGACACTGCCGACCTACGAAAGGGTCAAAGCCCAACTCGCCGTTCCGTTGTCGGCGTCGCGCCCAGAGACCAAACTGTAATGGGCTTCACAGGAACTGCACGGCAAACTGTTGCCGACTGCACGGATTAGCGCGCTTTACTGGAAGAGTGCCGACCGGCACGCGGCAAGGGTGCAGTCCGAGGAGGTCAGGCATGTGCTCGGCACCTGTCACGGACGGCCCCGATCCCGAAGTCGTGCGACTCAGCGGTACCGCGTGGGAGTCGTTGAGCAGGCGCGGTTCCCGCACCCTCAACGCCGACGCCGCGGCCACCGTGATCGATCCGATCACCGGGAAGACGGCATTCGTCGTCGCCGACGGTGTCGGTGATCATTTGCCCGCGGCTCGGGCGGCGCGCACCGCGGCGGACGTCGCCGCGCACGTCGGTGCACGCACCGGGGCGTTCGCCGGAATCCTTGCGGCCCAACGCGAATTACTGCGGCAGTTCCCGCAATCCGAGGCCGACAGCGTCCTCGTCATCGCCGTACTACCGTCCGCGGGACAACCGGACGGGCCGTGCGAAGTCGCCTGGGTCGGTGACTGCCGCGCCTATCGCTGGAACGGACGGGTGCTGCACCAGATCACCACCGATCACACCGTCGGCGAATTCTGGCGCACCCGCGGTTACGGTCCGGCACCTCGACTGGATCACGTGGTCCTCACCTCGGTCCGCACTGTCCGGCCCGCCGACATCGGTCACGCGGGGACCGGCTCCAGTACCGGCAGGCTGCTGCTGAGCACCGATGGTGTGCACAAGCGCCTCGACATGGCCGCGATCAAAGCGCTACTCGCCGAGGGGGAGTCAGCCGCCCACGTCGCGGAAGCCTTGGTGGACAACGCCCTTCGCAGCGGCGGCACCGACAACACGACCGCGCTCGTCGCCGAGTGCGGACCCTTCCTCGCGCGAACCATCGGCGACAGCGACTAAGAGCAGCCCCTTATCTCGTCGACCATGAACGAAACCGCCCAGGCCGACGGCTACCTCACGGTTCGGATTGATCTGCGCCGCCTATGGATCGCCTGGAAGCGGGTGCTTCCTCGAAATGGCGAGCCGACGGACATGTATTTGCTGTTAATTCGCTCAGCCATTAGTTCCATGATCACACTTCGGTAACTTCGCCAACTCTCGGCGGTCTACCAGGGCTAATCTTCGACGGTTGCTGTTCTAATATGCCCATGCCGGGGTAGCCTCGGCCGCTCAACCATGCACTCGGAAATCAGTTGTACCGAACTTTGCCCGGGAAAGTGGAGTGGGATGGCTCAGGAATTGCTCGTCGCTATCTGTGCCGCGATGATCGCGGTGGCGGTATTGGTTGTCGGGGATCGGATACGTCCCAAATCTTGGCGACAAAACAGCGACGAGTCGTCCAGCCACCTCGCGCTCGATCTGGCCAAGACCATCTTCACCGCGGTGCTCGCCTTCGTCTTCGTGGCCTGCTGGAACCAGAACCAGAACGCCTACAACCACACGATCACCGAGTCGAAGGGTCTCGTCGACACCCACCTGGCCATCCACGCGCTGCCCGCCGCGGACCGGGACCGGATCCACGACAAGGTCATCGCGTACACCGATCAGGTCCTCACCGAGGAGTGGCCGCTCATGGAGCGCGAGCGACGGCTCAGCCCCAACACCGAGAAGACGCTCAACTCGCTGCGCGCCGCTGTCATAGCGGTCCAGTCGGAGGATCCGACCGTCGTCGAGGCCCGCACCCGGGCGCTGACCGGCATCGACCGGGTGACCCAGGCCCGCCATGATCGCGCCATCGACGTGGTCCGTAACCTCCCTCAATTCCTCTACATCGCACTGTGTTTCGGCGCGGTACTGGTGCTGCTGAACCCGGTACTGACCGGCATGCTGGTCACCCGGCGCAGCGTGGCGATGACGGCGCTGCTCGGCGTCATCATCGGCTCCGCACTGCTGGCCATCCACGACCTCGAGC
Organism: Nocardia sp. CS682; assembly: GCF_004634405.1. Lineage (NCBI taxonomy): Bacteria > Bacillati > Actinomycetota > Actinomycetes > Mycobacteriales > Nocardiaceae > Nocardia > Nocardia sp. CS682. Next base: position 372,908 of record NZ_CP029710.1, read on the forward strand.
GGCCGTTCTCCGGCGTGCTCGGCGTGCCGACCGACGCGTTCCGCTACGCCCAGTCCCAGTACGAGCCCAGCAGCGACAGCCCGATCACCACCGCCGAATGAGCCGTCCACAGTCGGCGGGCATCGCGCCGCGGATAACCAGAGGCGCAAGGGGTTTCGTCGTCGTGAGCGCGTTCGTGCCCGCGGCACTGCTTTTCGGTGGCCGGTCCGCCGCCGACGACATCCCCGACCCGCCGCCTGTCGCCGACGTGACCGCAGGATGGCTGGCGCAACAAGGTTTCTCGGCCGGTGCTGCAGCCCAGCCGGACACATCTGCTGGTGGCGCACCACCAGTAGGCGTCCCGGGGGCCGCGGCTCAGCCAGACTTCTCGACCGGTGGTACGGCGCAGCCGGACGCACCGGCTGGTGGCGCGCCGCCGGTGGGCTCCCTGGGGGCCGCAGCTCAACCAGAATTCCCGACCGGTGGCGTCGTCCAGCCGGGCGTCCCCGCCGGTGACGTAGCGCAGCAACGCTTCGGCAGTGGCGGAGCCGCTCAGCCTGGCGTCCCCGACGGCGGTGCCCCGAACGCAAACACTCCACAGGCAGACGTCCCGGCGGGCGGCACAGCCCAACCAGACATCCCGACCGGAAGCTCGACCCCGGCAGACAACTCGACCGGAAGCTCGACCCCGGCAGATGCCTCCACCGGAAGCTCTGTTCTGCAAGGTGTCTCGATCGGAACCGCCGATGGAGGCCCACTCGCACTCGAACCTCCGCCGACACCTGCCGCCGCCGGAGCATTTCGAATCAACGGTGCCGCCGACACCCCGGGCGACGCGGACACCGCAACACCTGCGGCTGCCGGAAACGCGGCGCTCGGCGTCGACACCGGCAGCATGCTCACCGCGTGTGTCGGTAGCGCGGCGGGCGCCGCGCTGTTGTTCCTCGGATCCGCCGCAGGCTCCGGCCTGATCGGACCTGGAATCCTGGCCCCACCCTGGTGGGCGGTCGGGTCGGCCGGGTCAGCACTGCTCCCGCCCGCCTCCGGCTCGAGCGGATCCGCACTCGGCAGTGGGGTCGTCGGCAGTGCGATGGCAGGCAGCGCGGTGGTGACCTGCCTCCTCACACTGTCCACCGTCACTCCCCCGCCCACACCTTCCCTGCCGCTACTCATCCCCTCCCCGATCCCGATACCGAATCCACCATTCGTGCTGCCCGTCTCCGCACCCGTGGCGACCCCCGAATCAGCCACCGCAGCACCACGATCGCCCGTCGCGGCAAAACCACCTGCCGCGATCGCGGAGGCCGCACCGACGTCAGAACTGTTCGGCTGGAACACCCTCGAGATAGTGGTGTTCATCGTCGTCCTCGTGCTCGTCGCCATCCAGGGCTCCGCCGAAGCTGCCCGGAAGCGCCAACGTCAGCAGTAACGTCGAATTGGTTGGGGCCACAACAGGGCCCAGCCAATTCAGTCAGCTATTCGTGTCCTACCGATGAGTTTGTGGCTCCCGGCCGGTCAAAGCTCATGACACCCTAGGAAAGGACACCGCCATGCCAGAGCTTCTCGTCGACTTCATCACGTCCCTCGACGGCTACGCGTCGGGAGAGGGGTGGCCCGGGTTCTGGGGCCTCGAGGGCCCGGAGTACCTCGCATGGCTCGGCGAGCAGCCCAAGGCCACCTACCTGATGGGAGCGAACACCTACCGCCTGATGTCGGGCTTCGCCGCCGGCGAGGTCCCGGATGGCCAAGACGAGTTCAGGCCAGAAGAGGAGGCGTCCGTCGACGAGCTCACGCAGGCGGCCAAGGTGGTGTTCTCATCCTCACTCGAGGAGCCACTGACCTGGGCCAACGCCACACTCGTCCGCGACGACGCCATCGAGGCGGTCCGCGCGATGAAATCGAGTGGCTCGGGGCTCCTGAGCACGATCGGCAGCCTGAGCCTGTGCCGGTCCCTGCTTCGAGCCGGACTCGTCGATCGCTTCCGGGTCGTGATGTTCCCGGTCATCACCGGTGCCACCGGCGCGGAACGCATCTACGACGGCTATCCCGACGTTGCCCTCGAGATGATCGAGCACCGCACCTTCGACGGCCGCATCCAGCTGGTCGAGTACAAGCCCCGCGTCCTCGAGCACCCACCCCTCGGTGCCCCTGCGTGACGTCGCCTGCTGCATCGCTCCTGTCACCTCACCGCCAATGACGGTCGCCGAGCGCCACCGCTTCCGATCCTCCGTCGGCGAAGATGATCTGACCGGTCACGAAGCAATTGTCCGCGCTCGTCAGCCAGCAGATGAGCTCGGCGACCCATTCGGGCCGACCGGGGAAACCGCCGAACGGTTGCGGCGCAGCGGTTTCCACAGCTTTGCGAACGTTTTCGTCGGTGAGGATGTAGGCGGCAGCGGGTGTGTCGACCACACCAGGGGCAACGACGTTGAGGGCGATGCCGGCACCGGCCCACTCCGCGGTCGGGGCGACCCTGCGCACCCATCGATTCAACGCGCGTTTGGCGATCCCGTAGCCGCCGGTTGCACCACCGGCCGAGGGATCGGCTGCGAGATAGCCGACAGCCGCGGCCTCGTCGCCGTCGAGGCACGCCTGCACAATGCGTTCATCGGCCGGCGCCAGCGATGCCGTCGAGGAGACAGCTAGCGCGCGGGGTGCGGGGCTCTGCGCCAGCAGCGGCCGAAGTCCCTGCAGCGTCGCTACCGCACCGAAGTAGTTCGTCTCCAGCAGACCGGTTTTGCCGCCTCCGGCGATGGCCAGGACCGCATCGATCCGACCGTGCTCCTGCACTTGGTCGACCAGCGCCCGCCGCCCGGCGGGGGAGGAAAGGTCGGCCTGAATCTCGGCATCGGTGAGATCACAGCCGATGACCTTCGCGCCACGCTCTCGAAGCAGCGCGGCAGTCGCGGCGCCGATACCCGAAGCCGAGCCGGTGACCACATATGTCCGTCCGGCGAAACCTACGTGCGTAGTCATCGCGCCCTCCCCTACTCGCCGCTCCCGGAGACACGAGCACCATAGGCAGATGCCTCCGCCGTCCGCATCGCTCGACCATATCCTTTGGTGGACAGGGTATTCCAACGCACGGTGGCGGTGGAACGCGCAGAATCAGCTGATAACCCGCTCGGGTGCCGCCGCGGCCATCGCGGCGCCGGTCAGCTCGACCGAGCGCACCCGATCCGCGATCTGCGTGGCCTGGTGGGTCAGGATCAGCTCGTCGGCCTCGATCGAGGCGGCGAAATCGTCGAGGTACGAGCGCACTTCGCCGGGTGTGCCGACGGCGGTGTACTGGGTCATCGAGGCCAGCTGGCGGCCGTTGGGCGAGGCGAGGAACGCGTCGATCTCCTCGTCGGTGTAGCGCACGTCCGCGGCACCTCGCTTGATCATCATGCGCGCCCTGGCGCGGTAGGCGATCGTCTTCTGCGCCACCGCATCGTCGGTGTCGTCCGCGGCGAACACATTGACGCCGGCCATCACATACGGCTCGGCCAGTTGCTCCGACGGCCGGAAGCTGTCGCGGTAGACGGCGACCGCCTGATGCAACGCGTCCGGCGCGAAGTGCGACGCGAAGGCATACGGCAGGCCCAGCTGCGCGGCAAGCTGCGCACCGAACAGCGACGAACCCAGGATGTACAGCGGCACAACCCCTTCCGCACGGGGCACCGCCTGCACGCCGGGCACCCGCGACCGACCCGTCAGGTAACCCTGGAGTTCGAGCACATCCTGTGGGAACGAGTCCGCCGACGACGGATTGCGGCGCAGCGCGAGCATGGTCTTCTGATCACTGCCCGGCGCGCGGCCGAGCCCGAGGTCGATGCGCCCGGGGAACAGCGTCTCCAGCGTGCCGAACTGTTCGGCGATCACCAGCGGCGAGTGGTTGGGCAGCATGATGCCGCCGGAGCCGAGCCGGATGGTGTCGGTGTGCGCGGCGACGTATCCGATCAGCACGCTCGTGGCACTGGACGCGATCGAACCCATGTTGTGGTGTTCGGCGTACCAGACCCGTCGATAACCGCTCCGTTCGGCAGCCCGTGCCAAGGCGACGCTGTTGTCGAAACTGTCGCGCGCGGACTGGCCGGGCGCGATCGACGCCAGGTCGAGGATGGACAGAGCAGTCGACATAGGAGGTTGCCTTTCGTAGGTCAGAGAACGCGGTGCAGTTGTTCGGTGAAGGCGCGGATGCGGGCGTCGTCGCGGCGGTAGTAGATCCACTGCCCGCGCCGGGTCGCGCTGAGAAACCCGGCGCGCTGCAGAATCGCCAGGTGCGCCGACATGGTCGAGGCCGACGTCCCCGCCTTCTGCTGGATGAGGCCGACGCACACGCCCAGCTCGGCCGTCTCGTCCGCGCGCTCGGGGAAATGCACGTCCGGCTCCTTGAGCCACTCCAGCACGCGCAACCGCGTCTCGTTCGCCAGCGCCTTGCACTCGTCGAGCACACTCACCACCCTTCGGCATTTCGCTAATTAACGAACTTACGCCGCATCCCCGCACCCGGCACCATGACGCTGCTCACTCGCCCCGGCCATTGCGTCAGACCGGAAGCCCGTCGCGTAACCGGGTCGCCGCGGTGACGATGGCGCCCGCCTGAATCGCCACCAACCGTTCCAGCGGCACCGCCTCACCCGGCGCGTTGCGCTCGACGTCGGCACTCCAACCGTCGAATATCGCACCGACCCTGGCTCTTTCGCCGGCCAGCGACGGGTCACGCTGCGCCTCCTCGTCGAGCAACCGCAGCAGCATCCCCCCTGCGCGCAGGCGCTGCGTTGCGACCCAGAAGTATTCCTCGAGGAAGATCTCGCCCCGAGTTGCGAGGCGGTCCTGATCGGCGGCCGCGTCCCGCTCCGCGGCCAGTTCGCCGAGTCCCCAGGCCATACTCCGCAGCGAACGTTCGAACGGACTGCGGCCGGTCAATCGGTCACCCAATACATCGAGCACTCCGGTCACCAGCGCCGAAATCTCACGGTACGCCGTTGCGGTGGAACGCATTACGTCGTTCCATGCCCGGTCACTCGGCGTCTGGTCGTCGATCCGCGGATCTGTCCAGAGCGGCAATTCACACACCAGCACCGCCGTTCCGTAGGGCGCCGCGTAATCCAGGCTGCCTCCGCCGCCGATCCCCGCCACCGGATCCACCCCCACCGCCAGCCAGGCTTCGGCCATCTTCGCGAACGTCGGCAGCTCGTAAACCCCTTCCGCCCACCGTGCCCCACCGGGCGCGTCCGGCTCCCCCTGATGCCGCGGCACCTCCGCGTCGTCCAGCAATTGGACCAGCGCCGACCAGTAACCGGCGTCCCCGCCGGAGCAATAGTAGAAGCCACCACCGAAGTCGCCATTGTGCAGCGACGCGATCAGCGCGGGCCGAGTCCGATCGATCAGCGCCATCAGCGCCCGCGTCTCCGGCATCGGCACCCCGACCTCCCTGTCCCGCCAGGTGATGGGAAAACACCACTCCGGCTGCTCGGGCCCCGCCGGACGGTAGAACTCACGCCCCACCGCGGTCCGGGTGTGCGGTCCGGCAAACCACTTCTCGTTGAGCCGCGTCCCATCCGGATCCAAGCACGGCACGAAATGCCAAGTGGCGCCGAGCGTGTCCGCTTCACCACGAGCCAACCTGCCGAGCAGATGCCGGATCGTCGCCATTCCGATCGGCTCGTTCGGATGCGGGTTGCCGAGCACAATCAGGTGCCGCTCCCCCGACCCCACCTGGACCTCGCGGATCGGATCTCCGCCGCGCGACCGCCCGATCTCCTCGACGGCGACCACGCCGGGGTGGGCGGCGACCAACTCGTCTATGAACCTGTTGAGCTCGTCCACCGTCGGAAACGCGTCGATCCGTTCGACCGGACCGACGATCCGCGCCACCTCGTCAACCACCCGCACCGACTCCTCCTCGCCACGCCCACAACCGGCCGCCACTGCCGCACCCAGCCCTGCCACCAGCGCGAACAGCCCGCGCCGCTCCAGTTCGAACATCGTGCCTCTTTCGATAATCTGATTATTTCAATAATCAGATTATCATCAGTTCATGCGACGTGCAGAGATCCGGGAGAACAACCGGGCAGCCCTGATCACGGCGGCAATCACCGAGATCGCCGCCCACGGCTACCAGTCCGCCCGCCTCGGCGATATCGCCGACCGCGCAGGCTTGACCACGGGTGCGATCTACTCGATCTTCGGCAGCAAACAAGCGCTGCTCTTCGCCGCGATCCACCGGATAGTCGCGGAGTATCACGACACCTTCCGCCCACTGACCGACCCCGACCTGCCCCTCGCCGAGGTGCTGCGCGGCTACGCGGCCGCGGTCCTCGACGCCGCGGCGGAGAACCGGGCCCGCGAATACTTCGCGTTCGAACTGGAGGCGATGGCCGCCACCCTTCGCGACCCGCAGCTGATGTCGGACGTGGACGAGCAGGTCCCCAGCAATCTCGACCTGCTGAAGGAGCTGCTCACCGATCACCCGATCGACCAGGTCGACGGCCAGCGGACGACCGCCGAGCAGGTGGCCCGACTGGCGCCCGCAGTGCATGCCTTGATGACCGGGTTCGCGCAATACACGGTCGTCGAGCCCGCCGAGATCGACCGAGACTATGTGACCGACAGCCTCATAGCACTGATGGCGCTGATCGACTGAACGGAATGCCCTCCTAGACAGGCGGTCTCAGCGACTCACTGGACACGCCGACGTCATCACAGGTCATCGTCGGCAGGATCTCGGGCACCCCGGCGACCTTGCGCCGCGGCCTGCTCGGCGACTGGTCCTGACCGGCGACCGCCACGGCGTTGCCACCCCGGCGCTTCGCCCGGTACATCGCCGAGTCGGAACTTCGCAGCAGCCGACGGAACGTACTCGCGGTGTACGGATCGCCGTCGAGGACCGCGACGCCGACGCTGGCGGTGATCTGCACCGGCAGGTCCGGCATGGTCTCGATCGCCCGGCGCAGCCGCTCACCGAGGGTGGCCGCGTCCTCACGTAAGCACCCGACGACCACGAACTCCTCGCCACCAGTGCGCGCGAGCAGGGCATCGGCATCGACCACTTCGCGTAACCGTTGCGCGGTCCGCGTCAGCACCTCGTCGCCGAACGGATGGCCGAAGGTGTCGTTGACGGCTTTGAACCGGTCCATGTCCAGGGTCGCGACATAGGCCGACCCGCCGCGGCAGTGCACGAGGTGCGCCGAGAGGTGGGCGTCGAGTCCACGCCGGTTCAGCAGCGCGGTGAGCGGGTCCGACAGCGCGTCGGCCCGCAGCAGCCAGTGGCAGAACTGCACGAACGGCAGCATCACACCGACCACGACGAGCATGACCAGGATGACCGCGAGGCCGAGGGCGAGATCTTCTTTGCGGTGTCCGCTGTCCGGATGCCCGGCAGCTGCCAGTGTCCCGTTGACCATCAGTGCCGCGAGCACAATGCTCGTCAACAATGTCCAACCGATGTGCAGCGCCAGAATTCGCGGACCATGGAATACGGTCACATACGCACCCATCGCCGTCAGCAGCACGACACCCAATACTCCGATGACGCGATCGTGCACCAGCAAATCATTGGCGGTGGTGTCGAGATCGAAAAGCACGATCCAGGCGAGCGATTCGCGCTCGCGTGGCCACGGCAGAAACCACCACCGCAAAGTCCATGCCCCCGCGACGGTCGCCTCGACGCCGCCTTGCACCTGCCCGACCCACCCGGCGACGTCGCCCTGCGCCACCGACGCGAGTACCGCGATCAACAGCATGACCAGCCCGCCCGCACCGAGCATGAACTTGAACCGACCGAGCGCACCGTGCGATTCGAACGTCTCGACCAGGGCACGGTAATCGACCGGATCCCGCCACCATGTTCGAAACATCGATCGATCGCCGGTCAATGAATACCGCCCTTGGTCGACTACGGACCCGAGCGTCAGCCCGGGATCCCCCTGGTCATCCAGCTTGGCGTGCTAATCGACATTAAGACGGTCCAGCAAATCGTGCAATGTGAGATCGGCACACTACCGATTTCGATACGACCGGCCTATCCTGACGGTCCGTTCCCGTGCGCCCGTAATCATTTCTTCCGCGCGCGGTACGCCGCGACGGCATTGCGGTTGCCGCAGGTGGTGCTGCAATAGCGCCGTGAGCGGTTGCGCGACAGGTCCAGCACGAGACCCTCGCACGTACTGTCCGCACAGACCGACAGCCGACTCAGCTCGTCGGAGCGGATCAGGTCGATCATCGCCATCGCGGTCTCGACCGCGATCCGCACCGGCAGCGGCGCCTCCGACGGCACCGCGTGAATGTGGTAATCGACATCGCCGTGCCGGACGAGCTGCGGCACCGCTCGATGCTCCGCGAGCGTTTCGTTCACCAGCCGGGTCGCGGTATCGCGATCACTGGTGAGCATCCGGCGCAGCGGCGCACGCAGTGCCCGCACCTGCGCGAGCTCCGCCGCGTCGCCGGCGTGCACGCCGGTGTAGGTGTGTTTGACGAAAAACTCGGCGAGCTGGTCGATTTCGGTCAGCGTGTCCGGCTCCTCCGCCGAGTTCACCAGCTCCACCGCGGCCACCAGCGCCGCCTCGGTGTCATGAGCAAAAGTCATGTTGACATATTACATGCGCCCTCATACCGTCATTACCCATGGCTACGATGACTCATGACAAGGCCGCTCAGCGGCTGAAATCCGGACTGATCCTCGCGGTGCTGTCCGCCTCGTCGTTCGGACTCTCCGGCCCGCTGGCCCGCGGCTTGATGAACGCGGGCTGGAGCGCCGCCTCCGTGGTGGCGATCCGGGTACTGGTGGCCGCCGCCGTCCTCTTGCCGATCGCAGTGGCGCAGCTGCACGGCGAGTGGCACCTGTTGCGCCGCAACGCATTCCTGATCACCGCGTACGGCCTGGTGGCCGTCGCCGGTACCCAGCTCGCGTATTTCAACGCCGTCGCGCACCTGGAAGTCGGGGTGGCGCTGCTCATCGAATACACCGCCCCGATCGCCGTGGTCGGCTGGCTGTGGCTGCGGCACCGCCAACGCCCTGGCGCCGCGACGGTCGCCGGTGCCGCGCTCGGGATCACCGGCTTGTTCCTGGTCATCGACCTGCGTTCCGGCATGACCACCAGCTGGGTCGGCCTGGCGTGGGCGCTGGCCGCCATGGTCGGCGCGGCGGGCTACTTCGTGCTCTCCGCGCAGGGCGACGGCACGCTGCCGGGCACCGTGCTGGCCGCGGGCGGGCTCCTCATCGGCGGACTCGGCCTGCTGGCCGCGGGCGCGGTCGGCATCGTCCCGCTGCATGCGACCACGAATCCTGTTGTGTTCCAGAGCTTCACCATCGCCTGGTGGCCGCCGGTGCTCGCGCTCGGCACGGTGACCGCCGCGCTAGCCTACGTCTCCGGCATCGCCGCGACCCGCCTGCTCGGCTCCCGCCTCGCCTCGTTCGTTGCCCTCTTCGAGGTGCTCGCCGCGCTGATCTTTGCCTGGGCGTTGCTCGGCGAGGCGCCGCGGCTCATCCAATTGCTCGGCGGCGCACTGATTCTGGTCGGCGTGGTGGTCGTCCGGCGTGGCGAGCTGAATGCCACCGCCTAACCGGTGGGCGAATTCAGCCCCGAGGGTCAGGTACTCGACGACGCTCCGCGCAGTTGAACCCGCGCGACCAGAGCGCGATGGTCCGCACCGGGCAACCCCACGGTCTGCACCGCGACCGCGCGACCGCCTGCGACCAGGATGTGGTCGATGCCGACCAGCGGCGGGAAGCGCTTGTCGGTCGGGTAGGTGACCAAGTGGCCTGCACCCGCCTGTTCCGCGGCGTCACTGAACCGGCCCGACAACATCGAGCGGTACTGCGCATGGTCGAAGGTCGCGTTGAAGTCCCCGCCGACGATGGCCGGCCGGTTCGCCGGTGCCCGCTCGAGAATCTCGCGCAGCCGGGACAGCTCATCGGCCCACACCTGCGTGCCGTACACCGGTGGCACCGGATGGAAGGCGAACACCGAGACCGGGCCGACGTCCGGAATGGTTGCCGTGGCCGAGATCTGGTTCAGCACGAATCCGTCGTACTCGACGGTGTCGGTCAGCGGGTAGCTGCTCCAGATTCCGGTCCCGGTCGCGGTTCGTCCCGGTGACAGATATCGGTGCGGCAGTACCTGATCGAGCCCGGCCCGGCCCAGCTCCTCGACCGCCGCAGGGGTGAGTTCGTTGACCGTGAGCACGGTGATGTTCCGTGCCCGCACCTCGTCCACCAGTGTCCGCGGATCCGCCCCGTCGAACAGCAGATTCGCCTGCATCGCCGACACATTGTGCTCGCCGCCCTCGCCCGAGCCACCGACATAGAGCGGAGCCTGCGTCCACAGCGCCCCGGCCACCACCACGGCCGCGACTGCCGCACCGATCCAGTACCGCGTGGCGGCGAACGCCAGCGCACCGAGGAGCGCGCACGCCATCAGGTAGGGCGCACCCGAAGCCGCCAGGACCAGCAACTCCAACCCCGACCGGTTGAAGTGCAATCCGATCCCGGCGACCCCGGCCAGCGTGGCACTCCAGGCGAGCAGGTGGACACCGATCCGGATCTTCTTCGACTTCACACCCGACAGCCAAACACGAGCTCATAGCCGCAGGCCAATAGCCGATGCCGCTGGACTCGGGTCGCTGTCACACCGTGCGTTCGGCCGAGCGAGCCTGTTCGACGGGTTCGCTGGGGCCCAGGCCATCGATGGAGGTACGCGGGACCGCGGCCATGGCCAGCAGACCGATCGCGGCGACCGCCGCGAAAAGGTAGAAGCCCCAAGGGTTTGCGGAACCGACGACGATTAGCCAGCCGGTGATCGTTGGCCCGAAGATCGCGCCGAGGCGGCCTACCCCTGAAGCGAGGCCCAACGCGGTAGCCCGAATTTCGGCCGGATAGGCCTGAGTCACGTAGGCGTAGATGAGAACCTGCGCGGAGAAGACGAAGACGCCCGTGACCAGTACCAATCCGTTGAGCAGCACCGTGCTCGCGATCTTGATACTGAGCAGTGCCAGGAAGACCGCCGCCGCACCGAACCACACCAGCACCGTCGGTTTGATCCCACGCCGATCAGCCAGTGTCCCGGCCGTCAGCAGGCCGATCACCGCGCCGATGTTCAACATCAACAACACCGTCAACGAGGTCGACATGTTGTACCCCGCATCACGCATCAACTTCGGCAGCCAAGTGTTCAACCCGTACACAAGCAGCAGCCCCATGAACGAACCGACCCAAACCCCCAGCGTCGCACGCAGATACAACGGCTTCAGCAACACCGCGGGCCGCACCCGGACCGGCGCGTCCTTGGCCGCGAGGAACGCCTCGGACTCCGGCAGCTTGATCCAGACCACCGGCACCAGCACGAACCCCGCCACGCCGCCCAAGTAGAACAGCGGCTCCCAGTGAGGAACGAGCTGGAGCGCGAGCAGCGCGGCGAATACCGCTCCGACGTGGTATCCGGTCATGGTGATCGTGCTCGCGAAGGCCCGGCGGGACGCGGGCATATGCTCGGCCATCAAGGTCAGCGCGGTCGGCATGCACGCACCGAGCCCGATCCCGGCGATCAGCCGGAACGTCGCGAACACGCCGACCGACCCGGCCAGCGGTATCACCGCGGTGAACAGCGAGAACAACGCGATCGAGCCGAGCAGCATCCACCGGCGCCCGTAGCGATCGGTCACCGGCCCCGACCCGGTGGCCCCGATGGCCACACCAATCAGCGACATCGTCGCGGCGAAAGTCGCACTGGCGGCGGTGAATCCGAGGTGATGTTGATCGATGAGGGTGGGAATGACGGCCCCGAGTACGACGAGGTCGTAGCCCTCCAGCAGCACGGTCAGCCAGCAGAGCATGGCGGGCCACGACAGCAACTTGTTCATAGCAGTGTCCGATTCTGTTATGCAGTTGTGACTGCCATCACGCTACCTCGGATCAGCGGTGAGTACCCCTGTAAGCCGCAGAGCCGCAACATTATTCGGCGGAACTACGCTGACCTGCCTTGTTGTGCACGGGCGCATGGCGCAGACTCTCGCTGGTTCGCCACAGGAGCCCGAGGACCTGCTGCTCGGGCGGGTGTCCGCAACCGAGCAACCGATTGCAGTGCATGTGAACGAAGCTGCGGGCGAGTTCGAGGCGCGAGCGGCTCAGTTCACCGCACTGTGCGAGTACGTCGAAGCGTGATGCGCACTCCCGTAGCAGGATTCGGCGCCGAGCGAGTACCTCGGTGATCGCGTCCCCTCCCAGCTGGGCCGACAGCCATTGCGGATCACCGAGTAGCGACCTGAGAACTGGCTGCCGGCTGCGGTACTCCGCAGAGGTGGCGCGGCGATCGAGAACACCGAGCCGGTAGAAATCCGCCTGCTCGGCCGCGTCCAGGCCGAGCGCGGCGACCAGATCGTGCACCGTGTAGATGCCGAGCAACGTGCGGTCCAGTTCGACCGTTCGCTGGTCGATCAGCTGCAGCAGGTCCAGCACGGCGACGCTGTCGGCGGCGAACACCTCTTCAGCGACCGCCATTCCGGTCGGACCGCCGTAGCGCTCCACCTCCTGGTCGTAGGTGTCGAGGCACAGCCGACGGCAGAAACCCTTGGCCACCAGACCATTTCCCCACCGCAGAAGTGCAGGCGCCAGCCGGTCGGCCAGCCGATCGGGGTCACCGTGCCAGCGGATGCGCAGGTGCGGGTCCGGATCGGCATAGCGCAGAAAGAACCAGCTGTCGGCCGACCCATCCGCCATCGTTTGAGCGCAGAACGTACGGAGCTGATCCGCGAGCAGGTCCTCCTCGAAGGTCGGCACATGGTAAAGCTTGGCGAACAGCCAGTTGCTGCCCGGCGGGCGCAGGCGTTCGGTGACCGCCGGCCGAATAGTGCTGGCCCGCAGTCCAACCGGCTCGGCAGCCGCTTCTACCCCATCGAGCACGACGGGCACAACGATCTCGCTGACGTAATGCCCGTCGGGGCCGGGCAGCCACGCCTGATCCGGCGCGGGCAACGCTTCGTCCAACGAGAGCCTGCCACCGGGCATTCGGCGGGCTTCGAGGCGGATCTGCTCGACCTGTTCGGGCGAGTCGAGATCGAGCAGCAGACGGTGGTCCGCCATTGCCAGAAAGACGTGGCGCGGCGGCTCCCACCGCTTCCGCCAGGCCGCGAAGGTGACAGCGAAAGCCGCCGGGTCGGTGGCCAGTTCGTCGGCGTTCACTCGCCATCGGGCCGGGGCCAGCACCACTCGGCCGACCTGAACCCTCGGCAGGAAAGGAAATCCGGCCGCCGTCCCCCAGTCGAAGGTCGTCGGCATGGCACGACCGTTGCGGTTGATCTCGTCCAGGAACCGCACCACCGCCGGAGCCAGCTGCGCGTTGAGCATGTGCCCCGCACAGGCGACGATCTCCTGCCCGGTGCGCGGCCACCGCACCACGAATCGGTTTCCGTGCAGGCCGACGACCAGTTCGGACAGCGGAACCACCCGATCGGCCTGCGCACCGGGCGTCGTATCGAAGGCCAGCTCCCATTCCCGCGCCAGCGGCCGGATCGCCACATTCGCCAACCGGCCCGGTCGCGGCAGATAGGTGATCTCGGCGGACAACCTGCCGGGTCGGCAGGCCGCCTCCGCGGCTGCTGCGGATCGCAGTGCGGCATCGGCTTCCCACCCGAGCAGGTCGGCGAAGCGCCCCAGCACGCGGCCTGCCGCGGCCGCTCCCATGTTGGGCCCCACCACCACCTGGAAGTCGCCCGCATCCACGGCCGCGGGCGACGCGGCGACGACGAACAACGAAATGTCCAGCGAAGTGGGCGCTTTCGCACTATCCATCGGCTGCAATGCGAGCTTGCCGATGGTCACCGCGTCGAGCTCGACCACCTGCCTACCGTCCCTGATCGCCTCGAGTGCCAGGTCGGTGAGCGTACGCTGACGCAGTTGCCGTCGGCTGTCGTCCGCCGTGGTGTTGTCGAACTGACCGGGCGGGCCGAGCCCGATCTCCGGGTCGAGCAGCTCCAGCAGGCCCACCTCGCGCTCGGACCCGTAGCGTTCGACGAACGAGTCGCGGTAGCGATCCAGATGCGCCAGGCCGGTCGGCCAGGACGTGAGCCGTAGCATCAATTCCGCGGCATGCGCGGCTTCGGCGGCGACGGCGCTGCTGAGCCCGCCGGACAGCGATAAGCCCAGGTCCGTCTGGAATGGACCTTTGGGTGTCGGCACCGCATGCACCGCCTGGGCCTGCGCCACCAGTTTCGGATATCCGGCCGCGGCTTGATCGTGGTCCAGCTCGTCCCAGGCCTCGAGCTGTTCGAGGAGGTCGCCGACGGCAGCGGCGTCGGCAGCGGCCGCGGGGATGTCGGCCAAGCGCCGCACCACATACCGGGCCGGGTCGGCGACGGTGAGCGGTGGCCGCAGGTCGGTCAGCAACAGGGTCTGCTCGCACAGCTGGTCGAGCAGCCGTGTCACCTGTTCGGTCGTCGCGCCGAGCGCATCGGTCAGCTCATCGACCAAGTCACTGTAGGGCAACGGGATTCGTGCACGCTCCAGCGCAAACCGCACCGGCGTGGTGGCCCGCAACGACACCGCCCGGCCGGGCTCGGCGGCGTCGCCGATCGGTGTGCGCTCACTGAGGAACACCCGATCGGCCTGAAAGAAGGCGGCCGGATTCGTGAAAACCCGCAGCCGCGCCCGGATTTCCGCGCGCTGCTCCATCGTGTGCACGAAGTCGAGCAGCCAACCCATGTCCGGCCTGGTGCGCACGGTCGCGGGCACGTCGGCGACAGCGAGGTCGGTCCGCTCGCCCCAGCGCGCCAGGCCAACGCCGGCGAACAGCCCGAACGGTGTCGGCCTGCTCGACATCCTGATCAGGTATCGCTGAAGTTTGCCCGCCAGTCGTTTGCGGGCACGAGCGTCGGCGACCGGCCGTTCCAAGGCGCGCATCAGGTCCCCGCCACCCACCGCCAGCGCCCGTTGCACGCGGGGATCCGCGGGAACGAGGCTGCCCGGCGCGGTGCCGGTCGGCCAGTCGGCTGTCGCGTCGAGCGCCAGATACTCCTCGATGGGCAACAGCGGCGCACGCACCACCAGCCACTCCAACGGGCGATACAGCGGCATCGCCGTCTCCTTTCCTCAGGCCAGCAGCAACGTGCGATCCCACGACGGCGGGACATCCGTCGCCGCGGCAAGCAGGGCGAGTGCCACCCCCGCCGCACCATCGAGCAGGCTGGGATCGTCGGTGGCCGGACCACTTTCGGCCAGCGCCCGGTATCCGAACCGGCGCTCCGGTTCGAACATCGCCAACAGCTGGGTGGTCAGCGCCGCGGCGGCGGTGCTGAATACGGCGTCGCCGGTGTCGTGCGCGAACCGCAGGGTGATCTGGAGCAAGCCGGCCACCCCGTGGCACAGGCCGGACGAGGCGTCGATGCGCCGATCAGCTGCCGGACGGCGGAACACGGCGGCCATGGTCGCCACCGCGATCTCGGTCAATGCGTCGTCCCCCAGCGCAAGCCCGGCCAGCCACAGTGCCCGCGCCACGCCGGGACTGCCGTAGCACCAGGCGTTGTGGGTCGGTCCGTACGCGGGCGGCGTGGATCCGGTCGCGTCCGGCAGTGCTACGCCGGTGGGCCAGTTCGGTCCCCACTCGTCGTCGCATCGGTGCGCGACCAGCCAGCGCGCGACCCGCGCGATCGCTTCCCGTTGTCCGGCCACCGAAACACCCGCGTCCTCGGCGAGCGCAAGCACCGCCAGCGGCCCTGGAATCCCATGTGCGAGACCGCAGTTGAGCACACCGGTCGGAAACGAACGCGACATCGGAGTGTTCGGAATCATCGCCTCGAACGGGGTGTGCCAGTTGGGCAGTCCGTTGTTCTCGCCGCAGAGCGCGACCAGCCCGGTCAGCACGGCACGCAGCGCAGCTTCGGCTCGCGGTTCCGCACTGCGGCACAACAGGTAAGCACCGGTTCCCGCCAAACCGGCGATGGCGTCGAATGCCGCGAACGGCAGTCCGGCCGGTCTGTGCGCCACGGTTTCGCCCAGCGCGGCCGCAGACCCGGCGATCGCCTCGTCCAGCTCAGCGAGCAGGCGTTGATATCGGGTCCCGTTGCGGGACAGAAAATCGGCCGCGAACGCCACCTCGCACAGTCCGCCGAACAAGCCGAGATATCCGTGCTCGGCTTGCTCGACGGTCCGTGCGGCAGCCGCCAGGCAAGCATGTGAGCTGGCTGGCCAATCTTGTTCCGGCAGAAACCGATCCAGCTGGCCGAACAACACGGCACGCCCGGCGTTGTTCGGCCGCTGCGCCGATTCCGCGTCGCGCAGCCGTTCCCCGACTGTCACGGCAACGGCGATCGCCGACATGGCCAGGTCGGCGGGCAGCACGCTGCCCCATGGCCGCCGGCATCGGTCGACGCTCGTCGACGCATGGTCCGTCTTCACTGACGATGGTGTCCTTTCTGAAAGTCGGTGCAACGGCACATCAGCAATATCGGCTGCCGGTGCATACGCGATGCGTGCAACAGCCGGTGGCCGCGGTAGGGCAGCCCACCTCGGTGCACGGCTCGAGCTGGGTCACCCCCATGCCCACCTCGAACTGCACAGGTGGTTCGCCGACCCGAATATCCAGATCGAATTCATCTACCGGAGCGGACATCTCGTCGCCTAGACCGTGCAGTACCTGGTGCACCGCGGCGGATGCTCGGTGTTGCAGGCCGACCCGCAGGTCGCGCAGTGCGAGTCGTTGCACGTTTCGAAATCCGAGGTCCTCGCCGCCATGGCGGGATCGAGCAGCCTGCTCGCCGCGCCGATCCGGATGTCGAGGTCGAAATCATCAACAGGTGCGGACATTTCATCCTTCTTTCAGCAAGTCCGTTCGGTGGTCTTGCACATCGGGTAACTACTACAGTCGTCAGTGGGGCAGACGGACTCGTTGGTCCGCAGCACCATCGGGTCGGTCAGGACCTCCGCCCGCACCGCGCCGAGACGAATATCGAGATCGAATTCGTCTACCGGAGTGGTCATCTCATCCTTTCCCCATCGGCTCGTTCGTCGCCGCGTGGATTACACGACTCCCACCGTGCGGCACGGCCAGGCCCGGGAACTAGAGGAGGTTGCCGCGACCGACCGGGACGTTTTCCCGCATCGTCGGGAACGCGGTCTCTGTCGTCCGGGCACGCCACGCCCCCAGCCTGGAGCGGTGGCACGAGACTGTGCCGGACAGCGGAGGAACCATGAAACTCGACGACTTCGACCTGGACATCAGACTGGGCACACCGCCTCGCGCAGAACGCCTTTCGGCACCGATCGACCCGCCGACGACCGGCCCGGGCTGGTACTCGCGCGAATACATCTGCGGCAGCCGCTATCTCGGCCAGGCGGCGTTCCGCCACAAATAATCCCGTGCATTTCCGCGGTATCGGCGCAAGCCTGTAGACGTACGCCGGCAGGCACAGGAGGGGACCCGATGGCCGCAGAAACCACCGCACCACCCCTCGTCGGCATCGACGAGATGACCACACCGACCTGGATGACGGTGGACAAGCAGGTCGCCGAGGCCGGGATCTGGCGGACATTACGGGCGCTACCCGCAGGCGCACGAGTGGTGACCGGCTTGGCCTGGCAGGCCTCCTGGCGTCTGACTCTGCTCACCGCACTCCTGGCCATAGCAGGCGGATTCGCGACCGCAGTCGGCTTGCTCGCCACCGCCGACGTGCTGACCATGCTGCTCGCGCAGGGACCTACCGCGCAGCGCGTGGTGGCGGCATTGCCCGCGGTCGGCTCGGTGGTGGCCGCACTCGCGGCGCGCGCCCTGCTCGAAAGCGGCTCCGCCACAGCCGAAGCGCTGCTGAAGCCCCGGGTCGAACAGCGAGCGCGGGACGAGGCGCACACCGCGATCGCGCGGGTCGAGCTGATCGCCTTCGAGGACAGCGAATACGCCGACCTGATCCGCCAGGGCTTGCAACGCGGCATGGGCAGCATCGCCCACTGCGTCGACGCGATCACCGGCGTGGCCGGTTCGCTCATCCACGTCTGCGCCGCGGTGGGCACGGCGGCGGTGCTGCATCCGTTGCTCGCGCCGCTGGTGCTGTTCGCCGTCATCCCGGAGATGTGGGCATCGGCGCGGGCCGCGAAGCTGTCCTACCAGTCCTATATCCGCATCATGACCAGACATCTGCGGACGGCCATCGCCAGCGACCTGTTGTCGGACCGGGACACCGCGGCCGAGCTGCGCGCGTGTACGGCGGGCCCGGCGCTGCTCGCCGAGTACCGGCGGATCAGTCAGCAGATCACCGAGGAGACCAGCCGGGTCGAGTTGGCCAGGGCACGGGTGCGTTTGGTGGGGCGCACGATCGCCGGGATCGGCACCGGCATCGCCTTCGGCGCGCTCGGCCTGCTGCTCTACCTCGGCGAGCTACCTCTGGCCATGGCGGGCACCGCGGTCGTGGCGATGCGGATGGCGTCGGCCGCGTTGTCGCAGACCATGATCGGGGTCAACAGCCTTTACGAGAACACCCTCTACCTCGAGTTCTACGGCAACCTGCTCGACCAGACCGAGCGGCGCACCCGCCCACCGGCGGAGCTCCACGCCCCTGCCGACCCGCACGAGATCAGTTTGCGCTCGGCGTCTTTCACCTATCCCGGGCAGCAGGAGCCCGCGCTGCACGAGGTCGACCTGACCATCCGCCGCGGCCAGATCATCGCGCTGGTCGGCGAGAACGGCTCCGGCAAGAGCACCATGGCCAAACTGATCACCGGCCTGTACCTGCCGACACAAGGCCAGATCTGCTGGGACGGAATCGACCTGGCCACCGTCGACGAGCAGTCGATCTACCGGCAGGTCTCGATGGTCATGCAGGATCCGGCCCGCTGGCCGATGACCGCGCGGGACAACATCCGCATCGGCCGCATCGAACGCACCGACCCGGACGGCCTCGTACTCGCCTCGGCGGCACGGGAATCCGGCGCGGACGTCGTCATCGACGAGCTGCCCTACGGCGAGCACACGGTTCTGTCCCGGCAATTCAGCAAGGGCCGCGATCTCTCCGGCGGCCAGTGGCAGCGGATCAGCGTGGCCCGCGGGCTCTACCGGGACGCACCCATCCTGGTGGCCGACGAGCCGACCGCCGCCATGGACGCCCGCGCCGAGCACGCGGTCTTCC
This sequence comes from Nocardia sp. CS682, assembly GCF_004634405.1. Classification (NCBI taxonomy): domain Bacteria; kingdom Bacillati; phylum Actinomycetota; class Actinomycetes; order Mycobacteriales; family Nocardiaceae; genus Nocardia; species Nocardia sp. CS682. The sequence goes on from NZ_CP029710.1 coordinate 391,979, forward strand.
AGTCCCTGCAACATCTCAGCCGCGGCAACGGCCGCAGCGCGGCCAACCGCACCACCATCCTCATCACCCACCGGCTGGCCAACATTCGGCACGCCGACCGCATCATCGTGCTGGACCACGGCCGGATTGTGGAGGAAGGCACGCACACCGAACTCATGGCGAAGGACGGGACCTACGCTCAGCTGTTCGGCCTGCAAGCCGCCGCCTACCAGCTCGAGTCGAGCGCCTGATCAGGCCTGGCGAGCGTCCCGCTCGGTGACGTCCCGGCCGGGTTCGGCCGCCCGACGGGCACGCCGACCGCGGGCGACCTCGGTGGCGAGGGCGTCGAGCGGCTGCGCGAACTGTGCCAGATGATCCGTCAATGCCGACAGCCACAACTGGGCCACCTCGACACCGGCGGCGTCCAAGGCATAGACCCGGCGGGTACCTTCCGCGCGGACGCGCACCAGCCCGGCGTCGCGCAGCACCTTGAGATGCTGTGAGACGCCGGGCTGCGAGATCCGGGTAAACCCTTGCACGGCAGCGACAACCGTGCCCGCCGGCTGTTCGCCGGTGGCTACGAGCTCGAGGATGAAGCGGCGCACGGGGTCGCCGAGTGCCTCGAAGATTTTTTCGGGAGCAGAGGTCATCAGGACTGCGCGTTGTCCTCGGGCTCGACGGTGTAGAAGGTGATCGTCCGCTCGGCGGCCTCGCGCGCGGCGGCGGGGTCGTCGCCTGCCTCGATGGCCGCGTTCGCCCAGTCCGAGCCTGCCGCCCGCACGAACGTGATCCCTTCGGGAGTCGTCGGAAAGGCCAGGCCCTCGGCCGGGTCCACCGCCGCCCCGCTAGACAGATGCAGACCCAGCGCCATCAACGCCAGATCCCAGCCGACGCCGACCGCACCCGGACCGTACTGCCCCCAGAACTCGGGATCGACCGGCGCCTCGTGCGCCAATTCCAGCACCGTGCCTTCGTCGCCGGGCGCGAGATCGACCGTCACCCACGACACCTGCGGGCCCATCTCCCAGGTCAGGGCGAGCCGACGCGGCGCCTCGCACTCCTCGATCACTCCCCCCGCATTGCCCTCCAGCTGGTAATGGCCACCGACTTTCAGGTCACCACTGATCGGCAGGAACCAGCGCGGCAGCCGTTCAGCGTTGGTCAACGCGTCCCACAGGTCGTTCTGATCGGTGGCGTAGGTGCGGCGCGCCACAGCGATCTTGGTCGGCGCGCCGTCCCGAGATCCATTGCGGACCTCGCGAACCATGAGCCCGGCGATGCCGGCGGGATCGGTGAGCAGGGGCATAGCGTCCTCCTTCTATAAGTTTTGACTTATATTAGCGGCACCGCCGAGCTGCCGCCACCCCGCCCCGCTGTGACCGATCACAGCGACCGCGACGCCACGCCCGCGTCTTCTCACAAGTTCGCCGGTAACCTTCTCCGACCACCACCGCGTAGTTAGTGTGAACCAGCTACATAGCTATTGCTGACAAAGGAGTTGTCATGGCTATCGACAGTCCGCTACGGCCGAATCTGACGATCTCCGGGCAACCCATGTCCACCCCCTTACGCGACGTCAGAGCCCTGTCCCGGCAGATGGTCGGCCACTTCGTCGAGAACGTCGTGCCCTGCGGGACGCTGCCCGGCGAGGCGATCTACGGCGACATCACCACCATCACCCGCGTGTGTCTGGAGCTCGCCGCCAGCATGCTGGACGGGCAGAACATCCCGGAAAAGGTGGAGAGGCTCGAGGAGGCCGCCGCCGGTTGGGCGCGCGAGGGTGTTCCGATCGACGCGATCCACGACGCCATCCACGCCGGCTTCAAGATGGGCGTAGACCTGGTCGTCTCGAAGCTGACGGCCAGGGACTTCGACACCTTCGTCGACAGCTCCAAAACGAACATCGAGATCCTGCACACGCTCACCTCGGCCATCTCCCGCGCCTACTTCCGGGAACTACGCGCCGTCGTCAGCGAGCACCACACGGCGGTGCACACGCTGACCTCCGCGCTGCTCGGCGGGCGGCCGACGTCGACCATGGCGCGCGAGTGCGGCGTCGCCATCGCCGAGTCGTATGTGGTGCTGGCCGTGTCGATTCCACGCCACCGCGACGAGCACAACCCGGCCCTGGACACCCAGGTCGTCGCCCGCCGCAAGCTGCGCCGCACCCAGGCCGAGCTGGCCGCCCGCTGCGGCGGCAACGCACTGTCACTGCTCAGTATCGATGGCGGAACCATCCTGTTGCCCGCCGGCCAGCACAGCGACGAGGAGCTCGACGAGCTCGTCGCGGGCCTGTCCCGAGCGGCGCAGGTCGGCATCACCGCCGCCCTGGTCGAATCCGTGCCCGACCAGATTCCTGGCGCCGTCGATCAAGCCCACGAACTGCTCGACATGGTGCACCGGTTGCACTGCGTCACCGGCCTGTACCGATTCGATGAGCTCGCACTCGAATACCAGCTCACCCGACCGGGTCCCGGCCGCGAATACCTCGGCGCGGTGCTCACCCCCTTGGACGAGCACACGGAGTTGCTGGAGACGCTGCAGCTGCACATCGCCAACAACCTCAATCGCCAACGCACCGCCCGCGCCCTGCACGTGCACACCAACACCGTCGACTACCGGCTCAAGCGCATCGGTCAGCTGACCGGCTTCGATCCGTCGCAGCCCTCCGGCCTGTGGTACCTGCGCTCGGCGCTGATCGCGCGCTCGTACCACCCCACCGACGCCGCTAGTCGCCAAGTGGGTTGAGCAGGTCCGCCTTTCCCTCGAAGGCGAACAGCAGCAGGTCGGTCATCCGGAAGGTATTCGAGTCCGGCCCGTACTTGGGGCGCCAGGCCGGATCGCGCACGATCGAGGTGCGGCTGCCCTCGATCGCACGGTGGAACACCTCCGCGACGATCCGGCCGCCGACCGGCCCGAGCAGGCCGTTGCCGAACTCCGCCTCGCGCAACAGGTAGAACCACAGCGGTGTAGCGGCGAGGACAGCAGCGCGCTGGTCGTAGGTGAGCGCATCGAGTGTGGCGCCCTGATTGCCGTGCAGGATCTGCTCGGCGCTGAGCGGTTCGACACCGAAGAACTCGGCCATCTGCTGCCCGCTGGCGAGGCGAACCATGTGCGCGCGGGTGAGATTGCGAAAGGCCAAGTTGCGGTGGATATTCGGGACCGTGCTGCCGCGGCCGCCGAACGTGCCCGCGGGCAGGTTGACCAGCGGGTCCACCAGCAGCGTGTCCACCCGCTTCGTCACGTTGCCGCCGCCGCTCTCGGCGGGCGCCGCGAGGTCGGGGCGGTTCGCCTCGGTGAAGTCGAAAAGCCTGCGGAAATCCGCGATCCAGTTGGTCGGCAGGGTGTCCACGGTGCCCGAATTGGGATTGTCGAGATCGGGAATCTGCGAACCGGCCTGGAAATTACCGCTGACGCCGCTGAACGTGAACAACTGCAGCAGGCTGGCGATCTCGCCGGGACCCGTGCTGTTGAAGACCCGATTCCACTGGTAAGTGTCGCGAATCATGCTGTGGCCGATGCGGTATGCCGCAACGGAGAACTCGATCGGCATGGTCGGGCGCAGGCCGCGTCCCGCATACCCGTCGCCCGGCGCCTCGAAGAACCGCCTGCCCTGCCGGAACACGTCGGCGACGATCGCCGAGTCCACGATCCGCGGCAGGAAGTCGTGCACCAGCATCCACTGGTAGTGCCGGACGACCAGCTCACGGGCCGCGCTGAACAACCGTCGCCTGGCCAGACCCTTGAGGGCCAGTTCCTCGACCACCCGGTTGTGAAAGCGGATGAACGCCAGGTGCGTCTGCGCGACCGCGAGGTTCTCGTCGTTGCGGTTGTCCGGGATCAGCGGGCGGCGCCGGTCCGCGGCCGTCCCGCCCGCGCCGCCGAACCGCGGCAGGTCGAAGCCCGTCAGCTCCACTTTCACCCGGTCGTCCGGAAAGTCCGCCGGGGAGGTCGTGCCGACCTTCAGTGTCACGCCGTCCTCGGTGTAGCAGACGCGATCGTTCGGGTCCGCGGGCCCTCGGCCGTACACGGAGTCCAAATCCAGTGCGGGAGAACGCCCTTGCATCAGCTCGTCGACGGTGACGTCCTCGCCGAGCTGGGCCGAGGTCCGGTCCATGGTGAGGTCGTGGTCGACGAACTGGCCGAGGTAGGTGAACCCGGCCGGGATCGGCGGCTCGGCCGAATCCGGTTGGGGCACTCGGGCGGTGATCGCGGCGGCCAACGCCGCCCTGGTGGGCTCGTCGGTCGGCGCACCGACCGGTCCGAGCCGGGAGAAGCGGAATCGGCGCAGTTCCTCGATGGTCAACGGCTGCCGGGTGACCGGGCGTCCCTGCCAGTCGAATTCGAGCACTCCCTCGCCGACCACGAAGAAGCTGTCAATACCGTGCTGTTTCATGCGAACCCTCCGAATGGTTCGAAAAGTGATTTCGGACGAATGTCCGCATGACAGCCGCCCCCCGTTTTATCTGTAGTGCTGAACTGCGCGCTCCCCCGAGCGTCGGCCGGTCGTCGCGACCGATCGAGTGCGCATGCCTCCGAGCTGGTAACCGATCAGCTAGGGCAGCCGACCGCCGCCGAAGAACCGGTGGTCAGCGCCGCGACGAGCCCGGCGAGCAGGCCTGCCGCGCACTCCGCCGACCAGGTCGTCGGATTACCGCCGACCTGTGTCGCGGCCGGACCGGCGTCGGCCGAGGCCGGCATCGCGCCACCGAACAACGATGCCACGACAACCGCTCCCACCCCGATTCGATAAACCGCCCTACGCATGAATTGATCACCCCCGGAGACCGAACTAGATCGAATACCGGAACAAAGTTCCGGACTGCCCCAATATTATCCGAGCACCCATTCCGCGCTCAGCCGTCAATTGTTGGGGCAGTCCGGTGATAAGCGCACCGATCAGTCCGGTGGTTCCTGCGTGTCGTCGGGCGTGGCCAGGTCCGGAGCGACCTCCCGGGTCGCCATCCCACCCTCGCCACCCTGGTCGCTCGGCCCCGGACGGCCACCCTTCGGCTCGTCGCGCTCGTCGTCGTCGGTATCTTTCGCACGTGTCATGAGAAACCCCTTTCGTCGTCGCTGCGAACTACCCGCCGCGACTTCGTTCAATCAGGCCGCCGCGGGCACGGGCTCCGGTTTCGTCTCGGGCGCGGTCAACGACACCGACGGCTGATCGAAGACCTCTTGATCGAGGATGCCCTCCCGCTTCGCCACCAGCACCGGCACCACCATCTGCCCGGCCACATTCGTCGCGGTCCGGATCATGTCCAGAATCGGGTCGATCGCGAGCAGCAAGCCCGCACCGGCCAGCGGCAGACCGAGCGTGGACAGGGTGAGGGTGAGCATCACGATGGCACCGGTGAGACCGGCGGTCGCCGCGGAACCGACCACGGAGACGAACGCGATCAGCAGATAGTCGCGCAGGTCGAGCTGCGTCCCGGTGATCTGCGCGACGAAGATGGCCGCCAGCGCCGGGTACACCGCCGCGCAGCCGTCCATCTTCGTGGTCGCGCCGAACGGCACCGCGAACGACGCGTATTCGTTGGGCACACCGAGCCGTTCGGTGACCATCCGCTGGGTCAGCGGCATCGTGCCGATCGACGAACGCGACACGAACGCCAGTTCCAGTGCGGGCCAAGCCTTGGCGTAGAAACGCACCGGGCTGACGCCGCCGACGGTGCGCAGCAGGATCGGGTACACCACGACGAGCACGATGAGGCAGCCCGCGTACACCGCGACGGTGAACGTGGCCAGCGGCCGCAGCAGGTCCCAGCCGTAGCTGGCGATCGCCTTACCGATCAGTCCCGCGGTACCGATCGGCGCGAGCCGGATCACCCACCACAGCGCCTTCTGCACCAGCTCCAGCACCGACTCGGCCAGTGTCAGAAAGGGTTTGGCGGCGTCGCCGAGTTTCAGCGCGGCGAAGCCGAGCACCGCGCCCAGGAACACCAGTTGCAGCACATTGCCGTTGGTGAAGGCCCCGACGACGTTCGTCGGGATGATGCCGGTGAGGAAGTCGGTCCAGCCACCCTTCGAGGTGGGCTCCTTCGCACCGACCAGCGAAAGGTCGACGCCACGACCGGGATTGGTGACGAGGCCGAGCACGATGCCGACCGCGACGGCGATCAGCGCGGTCCCCAGGAACCACAGCAGGGTGCGACCGGCGAGCCGGGCGGCATTGGTGACGTGCCGCAAGCCGGCCACGCTCACCAGCACCGCGGTGAACACCAGCGGCGGCACCGCGAGCTTGAGCAGCTGCACGAAGATGCTGCCGACCTGGGTCAGCGTGCTGGTGAGCCAGGCGGAGCCGGTCGCGCGGGCGATGAAGCCCGCGGCGATACCGACCAGCAGGCCGAGCAGGATCTGGACGCCGAACGACCAGCGCACCGGATTCAGGGTACGGCTGCGCGAACTAGGTGAAGACAAGGGAACCATCCAAGACAAATCAGGGGATCTGGTGAGGTGTGCGCACGCGTCAGCGACACAGCTGCGCGGCCAACCGGCCCAGATCCACATGCAACCTGGCGACCAGGTGCACGACTGTCGCGAAAAAGTTCATAACGCCCTAAACGGTAAGCGATTCGTCGGACCAATTTTCCCCCTGGGACGGTCGGGGGCCTTATGTCCTGCGTCACAATCGGTTCGGACCAGGCCCGCGCGGTGACGCGCTGCCATCCCCAGTCGGGTCGGCGCGCCGCCGGTTGCTCCCCGGACTCCATTGCGCACCAACCCCGTTCGACCAGGCACGCCGACTTCGCACGGGCCGCAGGGGATCTCGGCGCCCGAAGAAATCTCGTGCGCCGTGTCAATCGTGCCGAAGTGGGCATTACGGGCGGTGAAGAAATGAGGTAACCATGAGCTTCTTCCGAAGTGCGAACAGGTACCGGCGCCGCGATCGAGTCGGCACGGTGCGCAGCGGCCGGCGGTCCAGGTGGGGCCGATCGAACTGGGGTCGGCGTTCCGGCAACGGGCGGCGCAGCCGGTCCACGAGTTCGGGCGGGTTGGAAACGGCGGCCCGCTTCGGTTTCATCGCGCGCGGCATCGCCTACATCACCATCGGCCTCATCGGCTTCATGCTGGCGATCGGCACGGCCGAGCACGAGCCGGACGGCGGTGGGGCACTCGCCGCCATCGCGACCAAACCGTTCGGGTATCTGCTGCTGTGGGTTCTGGTGTTCGGCTTCGCCGCTCTCGTCGTCTGGCGGATCACCCAGGTCGCCGGTGCGCGGCGGACGTACTCCGGCGGCCACCGGTTCTATGCCGTGGTCTCCGGAATCGTCTACGCCTTGGCGTTTTTGGGCACCTTCCGCTACGTGGTGCACGGCCGCACGCCCAAGCCCAGCGACGCCATCGCCCGCGATCTCACCGCCCGCATCCTGAGCTGGGACGGCGGCACGGTGGTCGTGCTGCTGATCGGCCTCGCCATCATCGCGTTCGGCATCTGGCAGACGGCCCGCGGCCTGACCCTCGAGTTCGTGGACGACCTGCGCATGGGCTGGATGACGCGCGGTTCGCGCGAGGCGGCGGTCTGGCTCGGCCGCATCGGCTACCTCGCGCGGGGCGCGATCGTCGTCAGTATCGGCCTCGCCGCGGTGGTGGCCGCGCTGAACTACGACCCGGCCGAAGCCAAGGGTATCGACGCGGTGCTGCGTGATTTCGTCGGAAAACCCTTCGGTCCATGGCTTCTCATCCTGATCTCGCTGGGCCTGATCGCGTTCGGTGTGCTGTCTTTCCTGGAGGCCAAGTACCGCAGGACCTACGGCGGTGTACCGGTCTGATCTCCCCAGTTGCGCGTCGGTGCACGTCAGGCATTGGGGCGCAGTCGGTTTCGGGTGCTGCGGCGGCGGGGATCGTATCGTGAATCTGCCCGCGGTGGAGCGCATTCCGCCGGGGCGGCTGGATCGTCCCTGAAACACCGTGCCAACAGCACACAGTAGGAGTACGAAATGGTACGACGACGCATCCGAACCATGTCCATGCTGGCCGCGGCAGCGCCGCTCGCAGCGGCGCTCGCCGTGCTGCCCGCGGCACCCGCGCAGGCCGCCGACGGCGACCTGAGTTGTTCCGCGACTTTGAATCTCACCCTCGAGCCGCCGTTGCGGGCCGGCGGCAGCGCGAAAGTGTCGATCAGCGGAGACCTCACCAACTGCGTTTCCCGCAACGGAAAGTACACCGCGCTCCGGTCCGGCAAGCTGACCGCCGCCGGCGATGCTACGGCCACCGCAGGCGGCTTCAATCCGTGCGGATTGCTGGTCACCGCCAAGGGCAGTGGCACGATCGCCTGGATATCGGGGGGCGACAGCTCCCTCGCCTGGCGGATCAGCCCGGACCCGATCACCGGTATCGCGTTCAGCGCCAACGTCACCGCCGGTCAGCTGAACGGTGATGCGATCACGGTGGCGGCGCGTAGTGCGCAACCGAACCAGGGGTGCCGCACCAACGGCCTGTCGACCCTCGCCGTCACCGCTCAGGTGAGCTTCGCCTGACCGCCGAATGACCGGCGCGGCCACAGTTTCCGCGCCGGTCACCAGGCGGCGTCACCCGTCATCGACACTTGACGCTGCGCCATGCCTCGACTCCGATGACCAATGGAAAGAGGTATCGCTCGCGGCAACTAGTCATAATGCGCAGAATCCTTTGCGCCTTTACCGATTACAAGCACTTCTCATCGAATTCCCCAGTTGATAGACAGGTGGAGATGGCCACTCCGATGTGATTCGCTGTGTAGCGAAATGCCCCGGCCGAGGACGCGGAGGGATATCGGCGTTTGCTCGAAACAATCCTCGTGCCCGACACATTGGAGTTCGCTTTATGAGACGTTATCCCTTGGTGCATACTGCCGCGGCCCGAGCGGTTCCGCTGCTGGTGGTCGCAGCGCTCGCGGCCAGCATGGGAACCGCATCCGCGGCAACAGTGCCCGGCATCGGCGATCCCGTTTTCCCTAATATCGGCAGTGCCGCATACGATGTCTCCAATTACAGTATCGACCTGAAGTTCGAGCCGTCCTCGGGTCGTTTGTCCGGGACCACAACGATCACCGCTAAAGCCAAGCAGGATTTGAAAGCCGGCACCGCTATCGGTTTCGACTTCCTCTTGCAGACCCAGTCGGTGCTCGTCGAGAACAAGCCCGCCAAATACAATCTCGGCAAGGACAAGCTCGCTGTGACCGTGCCGGTGAACCTGCCGACCGGCACCGAGTTCACCACCGTCGTCGCGTACAACGACATCCCGTCGCGCGTGCAGAATCAGGCGGGCGCCCGCAACTGGGTCGAGAACGCCAACGGCGCACTGATCTCCAACGAGCCGTTCTCGGCCGAGTGGTGGTACCCGAGCAACGACCACCCCACCGACAAGGCGACCTACGCGGTGTCGGTGCTCGCACCGGCCGACATGGACGTGTTCTCCAACGGCGTGGAAACCAGTGTCACCCAGAACATTCCGGGCTGGAAGCGGCACAACTGGCTCAGCAAGCACCCGCAGATGACCTACGCCACTTTCCTAGCGGTCGGCAAGTACGAGCGCGGCGGCCAGAACAGCGGCACCCCGGCCAGGCCGAACCTCACCGCGTACTCGACCGACCTCAACCCGACGATCCGGGCCAACGCCAAGGCCAGCATCGAGCGGACACCGGAGATCACCGACTGGCTCGCCAGCGCGCTCACCCCGTACCCGTTCGAGTCCACCGGCGGCCTGGTGGACGCGAAGATGGGTGGCTTCGCCCTGGAAACCCAGACGATGCCGACCTACACCGACGGATTCTTCCGGCGCGGCAAGAATGATTCGGTTGTCGTGCACGAGATGGCCCATCAGTGGTTCGGCGACTCGATCTCCGTCGCCACCTGGAAGGACGGCTGGCTGAACGAGGGCTGGGCCAGCTACATGGAGTACCTGTGGTCGGAGAAGAACGGCACCGGCACCGCGGCGGAGATCGCCGACTACGCCTACGCCACCTCGACCAGGATCGATTGGAATGTCGTACTGACCGATCCCGGGCCCGCCAATGTGCTGCCCGCCGAGTTGTACAGCCGCGGCGCATTGGCCATCCAGGCGCTGCGTAGCGCGATCAACAACGACGAGGTCTTCTTCCGGTTGATCCGCGAGTGGCTGACCAAGTACCAGTACAGCAATGCCAAGGTCTCGGACTTCATCGACCTGGCGAACGCCGTCACCGGCCGCAGCACGAACGCGTTGTTCAAGACCTGGCTGACCGATAAGGGCAAGCCCGCGTACAAGCCGACCGACGCGACCTTCGATTCGAATTCCAAGCGCGCGCCCCGTTCGGCCACGCCGCCCCCGGCCAAGCCGAAGGTCTACGACGACCTCTTCGCAGTCGTGACCGAAAAGCAGTAAACGACAGCAACATACGAGCCGGGTCCGTGGAAACACGGGCCCGGCTCAGTCGTGCCTCGGCTAGCCCGCCGAGCCGGTTCCCGGCGCCGGGTCGAGCACCGCGTTGACCAGACGTCCCAGCAACTCCCCCGCGCGGCGCAGGCGAGTCTCGGCTATCGGCAGGAACTGACGGGTGTACTCGTCACCGATGGTGGACGAGGCCGGATAGACACCCGGGGTTTCCAGCACCCGGCAGCTGTCCTCCGCCCAGCGGATCGGGTCGGTATCCGGTTGTGTCGGCGGCAGATCGGGGGCGGGCAGGGCGAGTAGCCGCTGCAATTCCTCGGCGTCGCTCGCGTGCCGGGTGTCGAGCATCCGGCTGTCCCACACCGAGTGCAGATTGGTGCTGCGGCCGAGATACTGCACCTTGATCTCGTTTCCGCCGCGGTCGCGCGCGTATCCCGCGTGCATCGGCTGGTGGATATCGCCGACGAAATGGACGATGAACTTCAAGGCCTGGCCACGATCGGCGACCGGACGACTCCGGTCGGCAAGCGTGGCGGTCTGCCTGCGCAACGCCTCGATGACGTTCTGGCCGTTGTTGCCGTTCACCGCCGGGTCGTAGACGCAGCCGTTCTCGCCGATGTTGACGTAGTGCCACGGAGCGGAAATCTTGCCCAGCTCGGGATCATTGGCGCGCACCTCGTCGGCCCAGTTGGCCACCCCCGCGAGCGTGGGATCGGGCTCGCCCGCGAGCAGGCGGCCGACCTCGTCCCGCGCCGCCGCGGTCAACCGCAGGTCGGCGATCGCCCCGGTGGTGTTGTGGCCCTGCACGCCCCAGGCAGTGGCGGCGGGTGGAACCGATAGCAAGATCGCGGCCAGCGCACACGCGCTCGCCACCGCTGCTCTACCGAACATCACACGAATCCTTCCGAGTAGCCTCGGGCAGTTCACCCTGCCCGGCGCGCACCCGCGCCGCTGCGCACCATGAACCGAGTCATGTTGACTCTCTTGCCGATTCGAGTGTCCGCGATGGGACGTATCCGCCGCACCAACTCCGGGCCAACACTTCGCGGCCAGCCGCTGTCCCTTACCGCAGAACCGGACAGCCCTAGCCGGTGTCGGTGGCCCGATCAGCTGCCACCACTTCGGCACGCAGCAGCTCCATCAACCCGGGGAAGCGCTGCTCCAGTTCGGCCCGGCGCAGCTGAGCCATATTGCTGTTGCCCCGGTTGACCTGCCTGATCAGCCCCGCCTGGCGCAGCGTCCGGAAATGGTGGGTGAGTGTGGCTTTGGACACCGGCAGCTCGAACGAGCTGCAATGGCGTTCGGTCCCGTCCGGCTCGGCGAGCAGGGCCAGGACGACCGCGCGGCGGTGCCGGTCGGCGAGGGCGGCGAAGATCGCGCCGAGGTCCATCTCCGCCGGGCTGGGCTGGTCGTCGTGGTCGGGCACTGCTCACCTTTCGCGTCAGGTACGAATTGCATCGTACCTCGCGACGCTCTATCGTCCGTAGGTATGACTGAGATCGTACCTACCCCGGATGTTCCGTTCGCGCTCGTCGGGTTCGCCCGCCCCAAACCCGAGCGCGCGGCAGAGTTGCGAGAGTTGCTGCTGTCGTTCGTCGCGCCGACCCGCGAGGAACCGGGCGCGCTCGAATATCACTTCCACGAGGACGCCGACGATCCGGGCAGCTTCATCTTCTACGAGGTGTGGCGATCCAAGGCGGACCTCGATCGCCACCTCGAGCTGCCACACATGAAGGAGTTCTGGGAGCACCGCATGGACTACCTCGAGCAAGACCTCGACATCAGGTGGCTGTCGATGCGCAGCGCGTATCCCCGGCCGATCGGCGCCTGAACCGCGCGGCTTCGCCCTCGCCGCTGGGCGATTCGCGGCCGACCCGCAACACCATCTGCATAGTCAGCTGCAAGTGCGGTTGAAATGACGTTCCAGCGCGATACCATCAGGGGTGGCGCGGTGAAGTTCGTCACGGGAACGTACGCGGATTTCGCCGATGGCATTCGAGAATCGGAGTAGAGGTCATGGTCGCGGAACCGGTCCGGATCAAGGGTATCGACTCGCGGGTTGCGGAGCGCGGCCCAACGGCGCTACGCATCGCGGTCGGTGGACAGCTGCGCAAGTTACGCGAGGGATGTGGCATCACTCGCGAGGCGGCGGGCGAGCACATCCGTGGCTCGCACGCCAAGATCAGCCGACTCGAACTGGGCCGGACCGGATACAAGGACCGCGACATCCTCGATCTGCTGACGCTCTACGGCGTGACCGAGGAAGACCAGCGCGAGATGTTCCTGGATCTGGCCCGCAAGGCCAACGAGCCCGGCTGGTGGCACCGCTACAACGACCTGCTGCCGTCCTGGTTCGAGACCTATCTCGGACTGGAGGGCGCCGCGCAGACGATCAGAACGTTCGAGGGCCAGCTGGTTCCGGGCTTGTTGCAGACCGAGGACTACACCCACGCCGTCATCGCGGTCGGCCACCAGAACGCCGAGGCCTCCCGGCGCGTGGAGCTGCGCAGGAAGCGCCAGGAGATTCTCAGCACCGAGCATGGGCCCGCGCTGTGGGCGGTGCTGGACGAGGCCGTGCTGCACCGGCCGATCGGCGGCAAAGCAGTGCTGCGCAAGCAGATCGAACACCTGGTGGCGATGTCGGAGAGCCGCCGGGTGACCATCCAGGTGCTGCCCTACCACGCGGGCGGTCACCCGGCGGCGGGCAGTTCGTTCACCATGCTCCGCTTCGCCGAAGCCGAGCTGCCCGACATCGTCTACCTCGAACAGCTGACCAGCGCGCTCTACCTGGATCGCAGGGAGGATCTGCACCTCTACCGCGAGGTGATGGATCAGCTCGCCGTCCAAGCCGAAACACCGCAGCGGTCGCGGGAACTGCTGATGGCCGCAGCCGCCGAGCTGTAGCCAACCCGAGTCCGCGCCGAACGCGGTGGGTCAGCCGGCCACCCGATCGGCCCACGCCGAGGGCAGTCCGGCACTGGTGACATCGGCGATCTCACCGAGACGTGCGCGTGGAGTCCCCAAGCGGCTCAACTGAATCAGCCCCTGCGCCACGACGATGATGTTCGCACTGTGCGCCGACAGCACGGCGTCGTCGACCTTGCCGTCGCCGAGACGCACTGCGGGAGAGAGCCGTTCGGCGACGCCCTGCTCCATCGCCGCGGTGGTCTTCGCCCCGATGGTGGCGACCTCGGGGATCCGGCCGCTCAGCTGGGCGATGCTGTTGATCATCAGGCACCCGCGCCGGTTCGGTTGCGCGGCACAGTCGTCGATGATCGCCTGGAACAGCGCGCGTACCGCGGCCCGCGCCGAGCCGGGCGCCGATCCGACGACCTCGCGCACGAACCGGGCGCGCCGCTCGCAGTAGCGTTCGAACGCGGCGAGGAACAAGCCCTGCTTGTTGCCGTAGGCGGCGTAGACGCTGCCGTTGCCGACGCCGGTCGCGCGGGAGATGTCCTCGACGGACGTCTCATCGAAACCTTGCGACCAGAACAGCTCGGTAGCGGCGTCGAGCAGGCCCGATTCGTCGAACTGTCGTGGCCGTCCCATGGCCTCACCGTACCAACCGTTGTGCGATGTCGCCCACACCGCTTGTTCTGGAGGCGTGGCTCCATAATAATGGTTGACATGGCCCCCAAATTCGCTGCGCCGCCCCGTCGACGGGTCGGCATTCTGGTCTTCGACGGCGTCAAGATGCTCGACTTCGTCGGTCCGGCAGAGGTCTTCGTGGAGGCCAACCAGACCGCGCCCGGTTACGAGGTGGTCCTGCTCTCCACCGACGGCCGGGACGTGCAGACCTCGATCGGCGCCCGCATCGAGGTCAGCGCCGCCGCGGCCGACGCGGGGCGCTTCGACACCGTGGTGATCCCTGGCAGCGAACTGCCGCCCGCGAAGTTCGTCACCCCCGAGCTGATCGCCGCCGCCCGGCACCTGTCCTGGAACACGCGCCGGCTGGCCTCGATTTGCAGCGGCGCGTTCGTCGTCGCCGAACTGGGCCTCTACGACGGCAGGCGCGCGACCACGCACTGGAAGTTCGCCGCGGATCTGGCGCGCAAGTACCCCGCGATCGCGGTCGACCCCGATGCCATCTTCGTGCGCGACGGGAATCTCTACAGTTCCGCGGGCGTCGCCGCCGGCGTCGACCTCGCGCTGGCGCTGGTCGAGGAGGATTACGGCGCCGACGTCGCCCGGCGAGTGGCGCAGTTGCTCGTGGTGTACATGCAGCGCGCGGGCGGTCAATCGCAGTTCTCGGCCTCGCTGACCGGACCCGTGCCGCGTAGTCCGCTGGTGCGCAAGGTGGTCGATTTGGTCTGCGCGGACCCGGCGTTTCCGCACACCGTGCAGACCCTGGCCGCGCATGCCATGGTCAGTGTCCGGCACCTGACGCGGCTGTTCCGCGCCGAGCTCGAACGCTCCCCTGCCGAATACGTCGCCTTCATCCGCTTCGGGGTTGCCAGGGACCTGCTGCACGCCGGGCACAGCGTCACCGAGGCCGCGATGAGCGCCGGATATGGCAGCAGCGAGGCCTTGCGGCGCGCGTTCGTGGCCAGGCTCGGCATCTCACCGCGCAAGTACCAGCAGCGTTTTCGCTCCACCGGCGCGACCGCCGCGTTCGAGCCGATGACGGCCGCCGTGTCCTGATCGGGGGCTTTTGCGGCCGGTGTGGAGGGGCGCCGGACAGGTTGCTCAGCGGAAACTGAGTGCGGCACAACGCCATCGATCCGAGTGATCGAGAAAGGAACTCCATGTCTTCCGCGACAACCATTGTTCTCGTGCACGGCGCTTTCGCCGATGCCGCCAGCTGGGCACCGGTCACCGAGCGGCTGCTCGCCGAGGGTCACCGGGTGCTGGCGCCGCCGGTATTCAACCGCAGCCTGTCCGAGGACGCGGCCTACATCAAGTCGTTCGTCGAGCAGATCGAGGGACCGGTGCTGCTGGCGGGCCATTCCTACGGCGGCGCGGTGATCACGGTCGCCGGGGTCGCCGACAATGTCGTCGGTCTGGTGTTCGTTTCGGGCTATGTCCTCGAAGTCGGCGAGAGCCTCGGTCAATTGCAGGGCGGCTTCCCGGACTCCGACCTGGCCGCCAACCTCGTCTACGCGCCGTACCCGGTCCGCGACGGCGAGCCGGGCACCGATGTGTCGGTCGATATCGCCGCCTTCCCCGAGGTATTCGCGGCGGGCCTCGACAAGGCGCGGGCGCAGGTGCTCGCGGTCTCCCAGCGGCCACTCTCGGCGATCGCGTTCAGCGAGCCTGCGACCGCGGCGGCCTGGAAGACCAAGCCGGGCTGGGGCATCGTGTCCAGCGCCGACCACACCATCAACCCCGAGGTCGAGCGGTTCGGTTACCAGCGCGCGGAGCTGCGCTCGGTGGTCGAGATCGACGCACCGCACCTGGTCATGCAGACCCATCCCGCCGAGGTCGCCGCCGTCATCACCGGCGCGCTCGCCGAGTTGGCCTGATTTCTCGAAACCACCTGTACCCCAACCTCTATCGAAAGGAACGACGATGACCGGTAACCCACACGGAATCTCCCTGGAGCCCGCCGCGCAAGAGTTCGTCGACGCGACCTCCCAGCCCCCGTTCCTCTACCAGTTGCCGCCGGAAGAGGGCCGCAAGGCGGTGGACTCGGTGCAGGACGCGCCGATCTACAAGCCGGAGATCGATGAAGAGTGGATCACCGTCGACGGCGGGCCGACCGGTTCCGTGCGGGCCAGGATCGTCCGGCCGCGCGGCGTCACCGAAACCCTGCCCGTCATCGTCTACACCCACGGCGCCGGTTGGGTTTTCGGTGACGCGCACACCCACGACCGGCTGGTCCGCGACCTCGCCGTCGGCGCGCACGCGGCGGTCGTCTTCCCCGAGTACGACCGCTCACCGGACGTCCGCTACCCGGTGGCCAACGAGCAGTCCTACCGCGTCGCCCAGTGGGTCAGCACCCAGGGCGCCGACAAGGCCCTGGACCCGACTCGCATTGCCGTCGCCGGTGATTCGGTCGGCGGCAACATGGCCATCGCCCTCACGCTGATGGCCAAGGAGCGCGGTGACGTCTCCTTCGTGCAGCAGGTGCTGTTCTACCCGGTGACCGACGCCAACTTCGACACGGGTTCCTACGAGCGCTTCGCGGAAGGCTACTTCCTGACTCGCGAAGGCATGCAGTGGTTCTGGGACCAGTACACCACCAGCGCCGAGGACCGCGCCCAGATCACCGCGTCGCCGCTGCGCGCGAGCACCGAGCAGCTGTCGGGCCTGCCGCCCGCGCTGGTCATCACGGCCGAGAACGACGTGCTGCGCGACGAGGGCGAGGCCTTCGCGGGCAAGCTGCGCACCGCGGGCGTGCCCGTCGTTCAGGCGCGCTACGGGGGCATCATCCACGACTTCGTCATGGTGAATTCGATGCACGACACCAACGCCGCCAAAGCGGCCGTCGCCCAGGCGGTTTCCGTGCTGCGGGCCGCCCTGCACCCCGCGTGACCAATTCCTTCGGACCTAAGGAAGATTCGTGAGTACCTCCTCGCCCACCATCGTGCTGGTGCACGGTGCGTTCGCCGACTCGTCCAGCTGGAACGGCGTCATCGAAACGCTGCGCGCACAGGGCCATTCCGTCGTGGCCGCGGCCAACCCGCTGCGCGGCCTGGACACCGACGCCGCCTACATCAGCTCGGTCCTCGATGGCATCGACGGCCCCTGCGTCCTGGTCGGTCACTCCTACGGCGGCAGCGTCATCACCGTCGCCGCCGCGGGCAAGGTGAACGTGACAGCCCTCGTCTATATCGCCGCCTTCATCCCCGCCGAGGGCGAAAGCGCGCTGGAGTTGACCGATAAGTTCCCCGGCTCCACCCTCGGGCCGACCACCCGCCCAGCGAACTACCCACTCGCGGACGGTAATTCGGGCACCGAGCTGTATATCCGTCAGGACGAATTCCCGGCCCAGTTCGCCGCCGACGTGCCCGCGAACACCGCCGAGCTGATGGCGGCGACCCAGCGGCCCGTCGCACTCGCCGCACTCCAGGAGCCGGCGACCGCGGCGGCTTGGCGAAACATCCCCGCGTTCGCCCTGCTCACCACCGCGGACAAGAACATCCCGGTGCAGGCCCAGCGGTTCATGGCCGAGCGGGCGTCCGCGCACACCGTCGAGATCTCGGCTTCGCATGCGGTCAGCGTCTCCGCGCCGGGCGCGGTCAGCGATTTGATCGCGGTGGCGGCCAAGCAGTAGACACCGGAGATCCGGTCACGCCCAATGGCTTTCGGGCGTGACCGGATCTCGGGGTGTCAGCCGATCGCGGCCTTGAGGGCGGCCTGCCCGCCGACCACCGGGAACGAGACCTTGGTTTCGGCCAGGTTCATCCCGAAGCCGGGCCCCGGCTTGGGCCGCAGGGTGTACTCGTTGTCACTGGACAACACCACCACACCCAGCTTGTGTCCGCGCGCGAGCACGTAGTCGTGCGGTTGCATGGACAGGTTGATCGCATACTCCTTACCCGGGGTGATCGGGCTGGTCTTATCGATCGAGTCCCGGTTCTGCGGGTCCACCCAACCCCTCGTGACAATCTTCGAACTGCCGTCGGGAGCGCGATCCACCAGCAGCGCAGTGACATTGGCCGCCGGACGCTGGAAGGACAGCCGGAGGGCGACGTCGACCGTGCCGCTGATCCGCAGCGGAGCCGTGGTGGGCTTGGAGAAGTACGCCAACCGGTTCGGCGAGCTCGGTGCCGCGACCAGGGTCGAGGCCGGCTTCGTCGCGTCATCGTCGAGCGACTCGGTGACCCGCCCCGGTCCGGATGTCGCGAGTCCGCCGGTATTGCGGCCGCCGGGTTGGAACACCGCGGTCGCGGCCGAGGTGGCCGGTGCGGGCCATTCCGGCTCGTTCACCCAGGACTTGTCCTCGCGCTGGATCGTGGCCTTGGGCTCGCGGTCGATGCCGTTGTCCCGGCCGAGCAGGTACTTGCTGAACCAGCGGTTCACGGTGCGCAACCACTCGTCCCGGCGCAGGCTGATCGGGTCGGTGTGGCCGGACTGGTGCAGCCAGATCTTGTGCGGCACACCGGCTTTCTTCAGCGCGTCGTACCACTGCGCGACGTGCTTGGTCTTGACGTTGAAGTCGTTGAGACCGTGCACGGCCAGCACCGCGGCCCGCACCTTGCCGACATCGTTGAGGTAGTTGCGCTCGTTCCAGAAGCCGATGTAATCACCGGTGACCCGGTCCTGGTCCTTTTCGAGCTTGTCGATCACCGGTGTGCAGATCTTCCGATCGGCCCTGGTGTAGACGTACTTGGCCAGCACGTCGGCGTCCTCGCCCTGGTAGGTGCCGGGAGCGACCACCGCGCCCGCCGCGCGATAGTAGTCGTACCAGTTGCTGATCGCGGCGATGGGCACGATCGCTTCCAACCCGGGCACGCCGGTGGCGGCGACGGCGTTGGGCAGTGTCCCGTTGTAGGACACACCCATCATGCCGACCTTGCCGCTGGCCCAATTGGCCACTACGGCTTTACCTTGCGCGTCGCGCGCCTTCGCCCGGCCGTTGAGCCAGTCGATCGGGGCCCGCGCGCCGATGGTCTCGTTGCGCGCGCCCGAGGTCGGGCAGCCGGTGGAGGTGCCGGTGCCGAGCGACTCGCCGTACATCACCGCGTAGCCGCGAGCCAGGAAGAATTCCTCGTACTGCCAGGTGATCTGGCCGTTGGCGACGGTGATGCCCGCCACCCGCAGGTCCTCGGCCACCCGCGCGCGCAACTCGCCGGGCGCAGGAGCCATGCGCCGCGCGTCCGCGCCGTCCGGCACGTAGAGCTCGACATCGACATTGTGGTTGGCGACGTCGTTACCACCGGAGAAGTACGGGCTCGCCTGGTACACCACCGGCAGCTTGCCGGTGGCGCCGGCCGGACGGACGACCTGGACGTGCACCTCGTCGTCCTTGCCGTCCCGGTCGCTGTCCACGGGGGCACGCACCCACAGGTCCTGCCGGACCGGCGCCTTCGGGTCGAACGTCGGCTGCGCCTCGCCGCCGCTGACATCCGGGCCGTTCGTCGGTTCGGCCAGCGCGGGCGCGCCGGACAGGAGCAGTGCCGCGGCCACGACCAACAGGGCCAGCCGCGGTAACCGTCGCAGGGTCAGCACGGTCCACCCGAGGGCCGCGACCACGCGGGTGCGCGGCCCGCCCCGGTCACGTCGGTGCTGATGTTGTCTGGATGCCATTGCGTTCTCCTTCACAACTCATCACGAGGTGCTCCCGTGCGAGACTCGAAATACCTGCTGGCTCAGGGGAATTACCTCGGGTGCCCGGCCGGGGCGGCCGGGCATCCGGTGATGAATCAGTGCTGGGTCGGCGGGGCCTTCCGCTCGATCGCGGCCTTCATCGCGTCCAGCCCGATCAGGTTGAATTCACGACCGAGCGAGCGCATCAACGAGTTCTGCGTCGGCCGGTACACCCCGCGCTTGTGGTAGACCGCGCCCTCGTAGGTGCCGACCACGCCACCGTCCGGCGACTGCTTGCCGAGGTACTCGTACCACTTGGCCTTGTTCTGCTGCATCTGCGCGCTGGTGTAGGTGGAGGCGTTCACCTCGCGCGGCTCGCGCCCGGTGTAGCGGTCGTTCGGGTAGTCGTACTCGTCGGCCAGCCCGGCCACCGAGTGCCCGAGCTCGTGCACCACGATCTGCCCCGACTGCGCGTTGCCGCCGGACGACGTCGCCACCTTGCCGCCTGCCCCGCCGTACTTGGTGGTGTTGGCCAGCGCGACCACCTGGTCGACCTCGGGCGCCAACCGGGCGTACTGCAAGGCCTTGGTCTCGTTCACACACAGCAGCCGCTCGGTGCCGCCGCACCAGAACGTCATGTCCAGGGCGGTGTTCCGCATGGTGCCGCGTGGATCGTTGTCGACGCCGGACTGCTGAGACACCACGTTGACCGCCCAGACGTTGAACGAGTTCTTGTAGCTCTTGAACGGTTCGACCTGGGCGATCTCGTTCCACCGGTTGACGGCGTGCTGCTTGTAGATGTCCAGCTGGCTCGAGGTGTACCCGTCGCCGACGAACACCAGATCGAACCGCTGACTGGACGGCCCGGTCTGCTGGATCGTCACCACGTCGGCCTGCACCGCCGAGCGCGGCGCCGGGGCTTCCGGGCGGACCGGCAGGACCACGCGAGCGATGGTGCCGTCCGGGGAGAACACTTCTCGTTCTTCGGTGGGGGCGGCCGATCCGGTCGCGACCGACATCGCGACGATGATCAACGCGCCGAGCATGATTGCGAACATGCGTCGTAACAAGGGCATGGCAAAGCTCCTCGAGTGGTTCGCGATTTCGACCCGGACGGCGCGGGCCGCGCTTCGGTCTGTCGAATTCCTCATCAAGGAACCACATTTGGTCCGGCAACTCGACTGAGGAATAACTGGGGAATGGATTCGCGGATTGCCGATCCGCCGGGCTCGGGTCGGCACCGCACACCGGTCAGGCAGTATGGGACCGTCCGTGCAGCTGATGAGGAGATCTCGATGGCATATGTTCCCGAACCGGCCAGGTACGACGGCGCGATGCGTTATCGCCGGTCAGGACGCTCGGGCCTGGATCTGCCACTGCTCTCGCTCGGCTTCTGGCACAACTTCGGGGACGACCGCCCCTACCTCGCCCAGCGCGAAATCGCATTGCGCGCCTTCGATCTGGGCATCACGCATTTCGACCTGGCGAACAATTACGGGCCACCGTACGGCGCGGCGGAGATCAACGCCGGACGCATTCTGCGCGAGGATCTCGCACCGTACCGCGACGAACTCGTCATCTCCAGCAAAGCGGGCTGGGATATGTGGCCCGGTCCGTACGGGCAGGGCGGCGGGTCGCGCAAGTATCTGCTCGCCTCACTCGATCAGTCGCTGACCCGGCTCGGGCTCGACTATGTCGACATCTTCTATTCGCACCGGTTCGACCCGACGACTCCGCTGGCGGAGACCGCGGCGGCGCTGAATACCGCTGTCCGTCAGGGGAAAGCGCTCTACGTAGGAATTTCTTCGTATACCGCACAGGATTCGGTCACCATCGCCACCATGCTGCGGGAACTCGGCACTCCCCTGCTTATCCATCAGCCGTCGTACTCGATGCTCAACCGGTGGATAGAGACCGAGGGTCTGCTCGACGCGGCCGGTACGGAAGGGTTCGGCGTCATCGGCTTCACCGCGCTCGCACAGGGGCTGCTCACCTCGAAGTACCTCGACGGCATTCCACCGGAATCTCGTGCTGCCCAAGGTAAGTCGTTTCAGAACGAATTACTCACCCCGGCGATGATCGATCGGTTGCGCAAGCTCGCCGCGGTCGCCGACCGGCGCGGGCAGACGCTGGCGCAACTGGCGCTGTCCTGGGCGCTGCGCGACGACCGGGTCACCTCACTGGTGATCGGTGCGTCCACCACCGATCAGCTCGAGCAGAACGTCGCCGCCCTCGACAATCTCGAATTCAGCGCCGACGAGCTCGCCGAAATCGACGCGCTGCTCGATGATGACGGCGAAGTCGATCTGTGGCGATCGGCGCGCCGAGGGACTCTCTGAACGGTATTGCCGCGCCCTCGAGCGGGGGAACGTGCTGTTTTCGATCGACCCGCCGGGGAATTCCGAGCGGGTGAGGATTTATGCCGATCGGGCTCCCGTCGCCGCCCGTCAATTGGTCACGGATCTGCTGGTAGTGGCCTGGGTATACGCCTCGGTCAT
The DNA here is from genome assembly GCF_004634405.1 of Nocardia sp. CS682. Lineage (NCBI taxonomy): Bacteria > Bacillati > Actinomycetota > Actinomycetes > Mycobacteriales > Nocardiaceae > Nocardia > Nocardia sp. CS682. The sequence goes on from NZ_CP029710.1 coordinate 414,001, forward strand.
GGCTGCGCTGTGGGTGCACGACCTGGTGCAGAAGCTCGGCGTGCCCGGCCAGAAGCTGGAAGGTGCGGGCGGCGGCATGGCCGACAGCCTCGGTGACATCGGCCGCAAGGTCGGCCGGGTACCGATGGTGGGCGACGATCTCACCTCCCCGTTCGAGCGCGCGGCCGCGGCGGCGCGGTCGATGGCGGAGGCAGGCAGCGACCAGCAGGCCCTGGTCAACGATCTCGCCATGGCCCTCGCCATCGGATTACTGATCGTCCCGCTCGGGCTGGTGCTGTTCCTCTGGCTTCCGTTGCGGGTGCGCTGGATGCGCAGGGCCGCAACAGCAGCCCGCCTGCGCGCCGTCCCCGGCGGACGCGATCTGCTCGCCCTGCGCGCCCTCGCCAATCAGCCGCTGCGCAAACTGAACCGGATCGACCCGGATGTGGTCGACGCCTGGCGGCGCGGCGACGACGACACAGTGCGCCGACTGGCCGCACTCGAACTGCGCGGCCTCGGCCTGCTAGGGGGTTGACCTGGTGCGACGTCCCGCACCGCCGGGTTGAATTCCTTCCATCCGGATTCATAACTCAGCGCGATTCTAAAGCGTGACAACGCTTCTGACGGGCGGCACGCTTACCTCAGGTCAAGAGTGCCAGCGTCAAGTCCCCGGCTAGCTGGCCGGCAACCCTCCAACCGCGGCGGGGTGCCCCGGGTCAAGACCAGGCCGAGCCGCGTAATGCGGTCCGGGCAAGCGCGGGCTCCGTCGGTGTGTTGGAGCCCCTCGAGAGACGGGGGTCGACTCATGTCCGAAACGCCCTCCCTTCTCCTGCCCGGGCCTGTGCCCGGTCCATCGAGCGACAACCAGAGGGGAACGACATGACCACGGCCACGCCAACTCTCGGAGACCGCGTGCTGGACACCACCAGGCAGGGATTCGACCACGAATCACTGACCGCACTGCTGAACGGCGACGTGCACGCGGTGCGGCTCGCCGGCTTCGTCCGGCCGGACGCGCTCGACCACCTGCGTAAGGCCTTCGTCGGCAGGCAGGACCACGGCCCGCTCGCCACCGACCCGCAGTTCCGGCGGATCGGGCACGCGTTCTCGGAGACGAGCACCGACGCCGGGCGCGGACGGTACTTCGACGAGGCGCGCGACAATATCGATCGGCTGCGCGATATCGCCTCGCCGTATTCGTATCCCGCGGACGACCTGCGGCTACTGCTCGACGAGATCTGGCCGGCCGGCGCGAGTTTGCTGCGGCGCAATGGGCAGGCCTTCTTCGCCGGTGTTGCGCGCTACCAGCTGGCGGGGGTGGATCTGGAGCCGCACACCGACAATGTGGGCCGCAACCTGCCGTCGGACTTCGATATTCGGATCACTCGGCAACTGTCGGTGAATGTCTATTTGGACGTGCCGGAGCGGGGCGGCGAATTACAGATCTGGGACGACTATCCCGATGAGCGCGAGTATCGCGACCGATCCGGCGACCGCGTATACGGCATCGACCGTGCCGCGGTCGGCGATCCGGCGCTGGTCATCACGCCGCGCGTGGGCGATGCGATCTTCATCGATCCGCGCCGGGTGCACGCGGTCGCGCCTTCCCAGGACCGCCCCCGCATCACCATCGGCCTCTTCATCGGAGTCACCGATCCCGCCGCGTCGCTGAAGGTGTGGAGCTGATGACCACGACTACGCTGCTCTCGGCGTCGCACAAGGCCGCCTACGACCTACGCTCGGACGGCATCACCACAGACGGCCGCTCCACCGTTCTGCTGGTCAGCGTCGGCGCGGACTATCACGAGGGTGAAAAGCTCGCCGCGACCATCGATTTGATCAATCGCTCGAACTTCGGGCGCTGCGCGATCGCCGTCGCGGACACCTTGCAGCGGCACAACCTCAGCGGCGGCACCGATAGAGACCGGCACGCTCGTGCGCGCATCGCCGGCGACCAATGGATCGCCCGTAACCAAAGCTATCTGGACCAGATCGACTGCCCGACAAACATTCTGCGCTGGGACTTCGCGCTGTCCCATCCCCGGTACGGCGATCTCTACGACGCCATCGAGCACGCCTACGAGACCGACGAGCCGTATCGGCATGCCATCGACAGCACCATCGACCGATTCATCGAGCGGCGGCTGGCGCGCGAACCCGACGTCGACCAGGACGCGGTCCGGACCTCCTGCCGCGCATATCTTTTGGAGGAATGCCCGATCATCATGCCGCTGTGGGCGCACGAGGGTTTCGACTTCGTCATCTACCCGCAGCGCATCTCCGCCGCGATGGGGCGCACGCGGGAACTGTTCGTCGAACCCGAGCATCCGGATCGCGTCGCCTGGCTCCCTTTGCGATTCAAGAAGCGCAAGTCGGCGCTGAACGCCGCGGCGGAGGCACAGCTGTGACGCTCGAGATCCCGGCCAAGCGGCGGGTCATCGGGTTCGGCGGGCTGGCGGTGGCGTCGTTCCTCGGGTGCATCGACCTCACCATCGTCACCACCGCGCTGCCCGCCATCGGGGCCGACTTGCAGGCCGGTACGTCGAATACCGAACTGACCCTCGGTGTTTTCCTGATGGCGCTGTCCATGTTCATGGTCACGGCGGGGCGCGTCGCCGATCACCTCGGACGCCGAAAGGTGTTGCTGTTCGGGCTCGCCCTGTTCGTGGTCGCGTCGGCGGGGGCGGCGGCTGCCTCGTCGATCGGCATCCTGCTCGTCGCGCGCTTCGTGCAGGGTGCGGCGTGTGCCGTGCTCTACACCAGTACCTCGACGCTGGTGGAATCGCTTTTTCCGCCGGGGGATCGAGGCAAGGCCATCGGCTGGCTGTACTCGGTGAACGGCCTGGGGTTGGCCATCGGTCCGGTGCTCGGCGGTCTGCTGGTGCCCAGTCTGGGCTGGCAGTCGATCTTCTGGATCAACATTCCGCTCGGCCTCGCGGCCCTGGTCGCAATTGCCTTCGCCGTCCCCGGGTACCGCCGGACACCACCGGCGGTACGGACTGGGCCGGACAGGTCGTTGTCGCATTCGCCGTCGTGTCGGCCGTCGGCATCTTCGTCCTGGGTGACCTGCGGGGATGGCTTTCCCCCTGGGTCCTCATCGCTGCGGTTGTCCTGGTGGTCTCGGTCGCGGTGGGGATCGTCGCGGAGCGGCGGGCGGCGAATCCGTTGATCGACCCGGCACTGTTCGGCAATCGGAGATTCGTCGCCGCGATCGTCTCGGATTTCTCGCTCGGGCTGTTCTATGCCGCTGCGCTGCTGGTGATTCCGACGTATCTCACCCAGGGACGCGACTTCGACGTGCGCCAAGCGGGGTTCGTGCTGCTGCTCGTCAGTGGCACGCTCGCGCTCGCCTCGCCGGTCGCGGGGCGGTTCGTTGATCGGTTCGGCGCACATTCGTTGCTGCCGTGGGGGTTCGGGTTGTTGACCTTCGCGGGAGCGGGCATCGCCTGGTCCGCCTTCGGCAATCTACTGGCGGTCCTGTTCGTCGCTCTGGTGCTATTCGGCGCGGGGTGGGCCTTGGTGCTGGGACCCGCGACCGTGCTGGCCATTTCGACGGTGCCGCCGAATCGATCCGGTTTCGCTGTCGGTGCTTCGTGGACGTTCCACAACCTCGGCGGGGCTATCGGGGCGGCGGTGGCGACCGTCGTCTTCGGGCAGATCGGTGTCTCGACCGGCGACGCGACGGGACGGGTGGCTTCGATCATCGCGATAACCAGCCTGATCGCCGCGGTCCTGGTGGTGGTCCTCACTGCCGGGCGGGCCGAGAAGACGGTGGCGGCCGACCAGCCGGTGCCCGTCGAGGCGGCCACGTAGTTTCGATGCGGCAGTTCTCGCCGACGTGCGAGAACTGCCGCAATACTCCGAAACTACGCAATACGCCAAACGTGAAAGTAATTCTGTTCACAAATAAGACCGCTAAGTTTGCGCCGGTCGACCGCGCACGGTCGACTGGGGCGTATGCCCAGCGAGCGTTCGACAATAAGCAGACGCAGGAATTTCATTCCTCGCCTGCGCCGCCGCAACCTCGATGGCTACGAGATGGTTATTTCCGCGCCCGAGAAAGCGACGCGGGACGAAAAACAGAACGCCAATCGTAATGTTCTGATCGTGGCGCTGTTCGCCGCCCTCGGCGGCATGCTCTACGGCTACGACACCGGGATCATCTCCGGCGCGCTGCCCAAAATGTCCGCGCAGTGGGGTATCGACCACACCCAGCAGGAGATTCTCACCGCCGCCATTCTCGCCGGTGCCGTCGTCGGCGCCCTCATCGGCGGGTCCCTGTCCAAGTCGCTGGGCCGACGGAAAACCATCTTCATCATCGCCTGCGTGTTCGCCGTGGGGGTCGTGGCCTGTGCGCTGGCGGTAGACGCGTGGATGATGACTATCTGCCGGTTCTTCCTCGGCCTCGCGGTCGGTGCCTGCTCACAGATCGTGCCGACCTACATCGCCGAACTCGCCCCGCCGCACCGCCGCGGCGCGATGGTCACCTTCTTCAACCTCGCCATCGGTGTCGGCATCTTCCTCGCCAACCTGGTCAGCGTTGCCGCGGGCGGCACCTTCGAGGCCAGCGACGACTGGCGGTGGATGATCGGCATCGCGGTCATCCCCGCGATCGTGCTGGCCGTCGCGATGCTGCAACTGCCGGAGACGCCGCGCTGGCTCATCGAGAACGGCACCGTCGGCAAGGCGAGGGTCGTGCTGCGCTGGATGCGCCCGAACCGGTCCGCCGCCGTCGACGAAACCCTGAAGATCTGGGCGATCTCCCAGCAGGAGAACAAGGAATCCCGCGGCGGGTGGGCAAACCTGACCCAGAAGTGGGCCCGCCCCGCCCTCGTCGCAGGACTCGGCATCGCCGCCTTCACCCAGCTCTCCGGGCTGGAGATGATGATCTACTACTCGCACACAATCCTCGGCAGCGCAGCAGGTTTCAGCAGCGGACTCGTCGTCTGGTCCGGCCTCGGCATCGCCGCCGTCTACCTGATCTTCACCGCCGTCGGCGAACGCCTCGTCGACGTCGTCGGCCGCCGCCAACTCATGCTCACCCTCATCCCCGGCGCCACCCTGTTCCTGTTCGGCTTCGGACTCCTCTTCGTCCTCACCGCCCACCCCAACCGCTACCTCACCCTCGCTCTCATGCTGGCCTACATGGCGTGCAACGCCGCAGGCCTGCAAGCCGTCGGCTGGCTACTCGGCTCTGAGCTCTACCCCCTCAGCATCCGCGACCGCGCCACCAGCCTGCACGCCGTAGCCCTCTGGGGTTCCAACCTCTTCCTCACCCTCACCGCCCTGACCACCATCGACACCCTGGGCCTCGGCCCCGCCTTCATCATGTACGCCCTCTTCAACCTCCTGTCCTTGATATTCGTCTTCTTCTTCGTCCCCGAAACCAAGGGTCACTCCCTGGAAGACATCGAACAATCCCTCCGCCAAGGAACCTTCCTCCCCCTCCGCGGAAACATCGCCACCCAAGTAGACCTCCCCACCTCCACCCCCACCGCCCCGGTGCACCCGTAGCCTCGATCGCCGAAATACTCCGCTGGACATACGATCACGAGGAACTGGTGCAGTTGGCCTCTCGACCGATGCTGGCCTCAATTCCTCCTGATCATCCGACCAAGGTGTCCGTCCCCTCACCGGGCCGCCTCCGCGGCATGGTGAACATTGCGACCAGGGAGGCGGCGGCTAGGCAGGCGGCGCTGGCGGCGAAACTTGCTGCGTAGCCGGCGGCCAGGGCTATGGCGCTCAGGGCCGCTAGGCCTACTGCGCCGCTGGTCTGGCGGACGGTGTTGAGGACGCCGGCGGCTAGTCCGCTGCGGTCGGGGGGCACGTTGTCGGTGGCGGCGATGGTGAGGGGGGTGAAGGCGGCGGCGGTGCCGTAGCCGAGGATGGTGCCGGATAGTAGGACTGTCCAGGGGTAGGGGGCGTCGAGTGCGATGCAGGCGGCGGTGCAGGCTAGGCCTGCGGCGCCGATGGTGCAGCACAGAATGGTGGCGTTGCGTGATCCGAGGCGGACGGTGAGCCAGCCTGCTGAGCGTGATCCGGTGACCATTGCCGCGCCGACGGGTAGGTAGCCAACTCCGGCCAGCAAAGGTGAATAGCCTTGCACGTCTTGGAGATACAGGGACAGGAGTACTGGGCTGGCGAGGAAGCCCGCACCCAGCAGGAACATTACGGCGTTCGCGCTACGGACGGCGCGGAGACCGAAGATGGCGGGTGGCAGGATCGGGTCTGGGGCCCAGTACGTTTGGTGGGCGGCGAAAAGGCAGAGCAGGGCGAATCCGGCCAGTAGCGGGCCGAGCACTGTGCGGTCGGTCCAGCCGGCCGCTGCCGTGCGCATGATGGCCAGCACCACTGCGGTGATGCCAGCGGTGACAAGCAGCGCGCCGATCACGTCCAATCGCGATCGGGTGGCTCCCGAAAGTTGCCGGGGCAGTATGAGAATCGCGCCGATCATCCCGACCACGCCTAGTGGGGCGAGAACGAAGAACACCCAGCGCCACCCCGCCATCTGGGTGAGCAGTCCACCGATCACCGGTCCACTCGCGGCCCCTGCGGCACCGACCGCGCTCCACAGCGCCAGCGCGCGGGCGCGGGCCGCCGGCTCCACGAATGTGGTGGTCAGCATGGACAAGGTCACCGGCATCAACAGCGCGCCGCCTACCCCTTGCACTGCTCGCGCGGCCAACAGGAACACAGGCGACCCGGCGAGCCCGACGGCCACGCGCGCCACCGTGAAGATCCCCATTCCGACGAGCATGATCCGGCGGCGTCCGAACACATCTGCGCAGCGTCCGCCGAACAGCAGGCATCCCGCGAACGCGAGGGTGTAGGCGTTGACCGCCCACGGCAGCGCGGCGGGTGAGAACCCGAGGTCGGCGCGCAGGTCGGGCAGGGTGACCGACACGATCGTGGCGTCGATGATGACGGAGAACGATCCGATACAGGCCAACGCCAGGACCCATCGTTGTGGCGCCCATCGCCGACGGTCACGAATCTGACGTTCCGCCGTCACGTTCGCGCTCACCGGTCCCACTCCGCTGTCCGCGCCTGCGCGTAAAACCGCAGTGCGGGGTCGACGTATCGCGCAGCAGACACGACATACAACGCATCGGTGGCAGCGCGATACTCCGGGTACGTTGCTGCGAGACCTGCCATCTCGGCCGCACTGGCCGGTAGTCCGGCCGCACCCAGCAGCACCCGAACAGTGTCCAACGGCTCACTCATGCCGCCACCGTCCGATAGGTCGGCGGCAGTTGCCGGTGCCATGCGGTCCGCCACTGGAACGCCTCCCCGACCCGCAAAATCATCGCCTCACCGAACGCGGGACCGGCGATCTGCAACGACAACGGCAGGTGACCCGCACCGAACCCCATCGGCACCGCAAGCACTGGGTTGCCGAGACCATTCCAGTACGGCGTGTGCACCTTCCCGAACAGCCGAGCGTCGTCCTGAAAGCCCGCCGCATCGACCAATTCGTCGAACAGCGGCGCACCGACAGCCGCCGTCGGACCGGCCACCACATCGACCCGATCGAACAGTTCAGCGATCGCCGCCTGTGCCACCCGCCGAACCCGTTGCGCCTGAACGTAATCGGCGCCCGACACCAGCGCCCCCTTGGCGAGCAATCCCCGAGAGGCCACGAAATAGTCATCCCATCGCCGCGACAACACCGCACGGTGATACGCGAGCCCTTCGCAGGTAGCACTCACCACCGTCGCCACAATGACCTCCGCCCGATACGGCAGCACCACCTCCTCGACCTCAGCACCGCACGCCACGAGAACATCGACAGCGCAATCGAATACACCGGCCAACTCGGGATCGGCACCGGCCGGGAAGTGCTCGCGACGCACTATTCCGACGCGCAATCCGGTCAAATCGGCATCCACAGCTCCGAACTCACCGATCGACAGCTCAGGCACGCCCGCAGAATCAGGATCGCTCGGATGCGGACCGGCGATGACCGCCAGCAACGCGGCGCAGTCCGCCGCGGTCCGAGCCAGCGGGCCGACCCGATCCAAGCTGTAACCCAGTGGCACACAACCAGATTTCGGCACCCGACCGAAGCTCGGCATCAACCCGGTGACCCCACAGAACGCCGCGGGCATCCGAATACTGCCCGCCGTATCCGAGCCGAGCCCGCCGAGGAACAGCCCCGCCGCGATCCCACCGGCCGTTCCGGAACTGGACCCACCTGCCCAGCGGCTCGGATCCCACGGATTGCGCGGCAGCGGAGACGGCTCCGTGGAATTCGGTACGCCACAACCGAACTCCATCGTCGTCGTCTTGCCGGTGATGATCGCCCCGGCCTGCCGCAATCTGGCGACCGCCGGCGCATCCCGGCCCGCCGCCCACGCACGATCGTGCACCACACTCTGTGCTGTCGTGTCCCCATCGGCCACCGCGATGGTGTCCTTCACCGCGACGGGTATGCCGTGCAGCACGCCGCGGCAGACACCACGCGCCCGCTCCTCGTCCGCACGCCGGGCCTGCCGCCTGGCTTGCTCGTCGAACCGGGAAAGGTAGACACCCAGTTCACTGTCGTCCCGATCGGCCCGCGCGATCGCGGACTCGACCAGCGCGACACTGCTCGTCTCCCCCGCACGTAGCGCGAGAGCAGCTTCAGTAATGGAAAACGGCTCGTCCGACAATTCTCACCCTCCGAGTTGATCAGCAACTTAGGCTTACCTTGCCTGTTCAACCGGGGTTGAGGTCAACTAGCGGAATGCCGCAATTGACGCCCATCGCCACCGTCGTAGACCACTTCGACATCCCCCTGTCCACGCTGCACTACTGGGAGCGCCGCGGACTGCTCACCGCACACCGCCGCGGCGGCCGCCGCTGCTACGACCGGGACCAGCTCTACCGCATCGCGTTGATCAAGCAATGGCAGACCACCGGCCTGCTCAGCCTCGATGAGATCGCCACCTTGCTCGCCGCCCGCTCCACCACCGGCGATTGGCGCGCCACCGTCCACGCGCACATGTCCGCCATCGACACCCGCATGCACGAACTCGAAACCGCACGGCGGTACCTGCATTGGCTGCTCACCTGCCCGCACGACGGCGAACTGGAGCGCTGCCCGAACTACCGATCGTCGGTGGCTCTCCCGGCGGACTGACCGCTGCCGCGGAAGCTGCTGGCGCGGCAGCATTGTGGTAGTTATCAGGATTCGTGGCGCGGCGCGACAGCGATCAGCGGAGAATTCCGGTGGTGGCCGACCGACTACCGTGCCGATGACGTCACGACCGGATGCGAATGGATGGGCAGGTCATGGAGATCAGTGAGTTCTTGGCGCGCAAGCTGGCGCGCCGATTCGAGACGTTCGATTTCGACGGGGACGGCCGGATCGAGCGCAGCGACTTCGAGAACTCGGCACGCGCGTTGGCCGCGGAGTTCGGCCACGAACCGGATTCGCCTGCCGCACAAGAGTTGCTACGACTGAGCCTGCAACTGTGGGGGCGCCTGGCCTCGGCCGGCGATGTGAACATCGACGGCTCGGTCGATCTCGCCGAGTACAAGGACGCTTTCGCCGAAGGCCTGCTGGTGACCGAGGAATCCTTCGAGCAGGGCTATCGACCGTTCCTCGCGGCGATCATGACGATCGCCGACGTGGACGGCGACGGCAAACTGAACGCCGAGGAGTACGTCCGCTGGACAGGGGCGCTCATGCACCTGCCTGCCGACGATGCCCGCGACAATCACCGCAGGCTCGACACCGACGGCGACGGCTTCGTCACCACCGACGATCTGCTCCAGGCCATCCACGACTACTACTTCGGCGAGAACCCGGAAGGTGTCGGCAGCTGGCTGCTCGGCAAACTGCCCGGCTGACACCACATTTCGCCGAAACGTCACACAGGCGTCAGTCGCAATCCCTTGCCTGACAAGGGATTGCGATGCACCGCTGTTACGAGTGCGCGGGCGTGTCCATCTCGGTGGAGATCAATGCGATGAGATCGTCCACGGTCTGCACATCGGGCAGCTCCATGTTCTCGAACAGCACGATGTCGAGTTCCTCCTCCACCTTGGAGAACAGCTCCAGCAGCGACACCGAGTTCACATCGAGGTCGTCGCGCAGCGACTCGGTGCCGGTCAGCTTGCGCGGCACGCGGGTGACGGAGGTGTAGGCGTTCTCCAGCACGTCGAGGATCTTTGTCCGGTCAGCCATGATTTGCTCACTTCCTGGGTTAGGTCGAGATGTGGACGAGGCGGTCGTAGGAGTCGTTGTCCGGGGTGAGGCCGACGGCGCGGATGGACCACATCATCTCGTCGGTGCCCGCGCCGATGCGGCCGAGCCGCACGTCGCGCCACAGCCGGCCCATCGGGGTCTCTTCGGGTAGATAGCCCGCACCGCCGAAGATGTGCATGCACTCGCTGACCACCTGCTCCGCGGTCTGTGCCGCGGTCACCTTCAGCCCGGCCACCTGATGCGCGCCGGGTCCGCCGGGGCGTCCGTAGCCCGCGGCGGTGGCCAGCGCGGCGGCGCGCAGGATCTCGATCCGGGCGGCCAGATCGGCGAGCCGGTATTCGATGACCTGATGCTTGCGCAGTCGAGCACCGAACTGGCTGCGCCGATCCGCGTGCGCCACCGCGAGTCCGAGCGCCAGCTCGCAGGTGCCGATCAGCTGGGCCGCCGCGCCGAGCCGCTCCATGGTCAATCCGTAGTTGATCACGGCCAGGCCCAGCCCGGGTCGCCCGAGCATCGCTTCTTCCGGAATGTCCGCTGACACAGCGACGCGCACCGTGTCGAGGCTGTGCGTGCCGACCTTCGCGTGACTGTGCTCGACGTGCAGGCCGTCCCGTGGCACCGCCGCGACACCGAGCCGAGCCACCTGTTTGCCGTTGTCGCGGTGCACCCGGCACAGCACCAGGCAGAAATCCGCGACGCTGCCGAGCGAGACGAACTTCTTGCGCCCCTCGATATGCCAGCCTGCGGCGGTGCGCTGGGCGATCGTGCCGACCCGCTCCAGATCCGATCCGCCGGTCGCCTCGCTCGCCCCGATACAGCCGACCAGCTCGCCGCGCATCGCCTGATCGCGCAGCTGCCGCAGATAGTCGTTGCCGCCGAAGCGGACCAGCATGGACAGCACTGTCTCCAGGTGCAGGCTGATACCGACGGCGAGCCCGCCCGCGCCCGCGCGCCCGAGTTCGTTGGCCAGCACGACCGAGCGTCCGGTGTCGCCGCCGCCGTGCCAGCGCTCGGCGAACAACCCGGTCGCGCCGAGCTCGCGGATCACCTCGGCCGGAAACCGTCCCGCGGCTTCGGCGCTGTCGAGATGCGGCAGCACCAGCCGATCGATCCGATCACGAACGGTGGCGCGGAACTCGTCGACATGCGGACCGTAGAGTCCCGCGTCGAGCAGTGCGCCGCCGTCGGTCTGCGGGTCGATGGGGGACGCGAGACTTACCTGCGTCGTCACGAGAGGCAACCCCTTCCTGTACCGGATGAGCGATCCTCATCAGCGATGCCGACGAGTCTGGCAGTCGCCGCGACCGCCGGCCTATGCCCAGAGATCGCTAGCGAATTCGTGTCATGGTCCGGGCCGTTGACCGGTCGGTAGAACAATCCTCGTGTCCCCCAACAGTTCCCGGCTCGTCGACTGGATCAGCGAGCCCAGGCATGACCGCGGCGTCCGCTTCGCCGACGACACCGACGGCTGGCGGTTCGTCTCCTACGCCGAACTCGCCGAGCTCTGTCTGCGCGGCGCCGAGCAGATCGCGGCGGCGGGCGCACGGCCCGGTGGCCGGGTCTGCGTGGTGATGAACACCTCCGAGACCGGCATCGCCGCGTTCTGCGCGACCCTGCTCATCGGCGCGACGGTGGCCCCGGTCGCGCCGCCGACGCACACCGTAAGTGGTGACTACGCAGGCTATCTCGGCCGCATCCTCGCGACGGCCCGCCCCGATGTGGTGGTCGCCGAGCAGCGGTTCCACGTGGGCGTCAAAGCAGCGCTGGCAGCGGCCGAGCTCGACGCCCCCGTGCTCGCGATCGACGGCAGCGCACCGGTGCCCGGCCATATTCCTCCCGTCCGCGCCGAATACGCCTTGCTACAGTTCACCTCCGGCAGCACCCGCGCACCCCGCGGTGTCCTGTTGACCGGCGCGAATGTCGAAGCCCAGCAACGATTGATCACCTCGTGGCTCGATGTCAGCGGCGAACTGACCGCCGCGTCCTGGCTGCCGCTACACCACGACATGGGTCTGGTCGGGCTGCTGCTACCCGCCCTGGTGCATCAGTTCGATCTGCGGCTGCTGCAACCGGTCCAATTCATCGCGCGGCCGCTGCGCTGGCTCGAATGCTTCGGCCGGGACGGCGTGTGGAGCACCGCGACACCGAACTTCGGACTGGATTGGATCCTGCGCAAGGTCGCCCCGGATGACTTGCAGGGCATGGACTTCACCACGTGGCGGCACCTGATCATCGGCGCCGAACGGGTCGAGTTCGATGTGCTGCGCCGATTCGCCGCGCTGCTGGCTCCGCACGGATTCGATTCGCGCACACTGCTGCCCGCCTACGGCCTCGCCGAGGCGGCACTTGCGGTGACCGGCTCCGGCACCGACGAAATACCGTCGGCGATCGCGGTCGACCCGACCACTCTGCAGCTCGGCGCCGCGGTCCGGGTGCTCGGCACCGCGACACTCGGCGAGGCGGACGACCCGGCCCCGGTCGCCGAATCCGACGCCACGCGGACGTGGTTGACCAGCTGCGGGTCACCACTGCACTCCGCGCAGGTGCGGATTCTCGGCCAGGACGGCACACCGGTCGGCGACAGCGTGCTCGGCGAGGTGGCGATCAGCGGGCCGTCGGTGACCAGGGCCGTCCTGGACGAGCATCGCGAGACCGCGCCGTTCCACGACGACTGGTATCACACCGGTGACGCCGGATTCGTCTGCGGCACCGACCTTTACCTGGTCGGCCGGATGGGCGACAGCATGAAGGTGCACGGCAGAACGCTGTTTGCCGAGGACATCGAGTCCGCCGTCACCGCGGCGGCGGGTGCGCCGAAGAACCGGGTGACCGTGCTGCTCGGCACCGATCGTGGCGCGCCCACCGTCGCGCTGCTGTGTGAACGGCTGAAACTGCCACCCGAACAGGTCCTTCGCGTGGTGCGCAAACTCGCGGGTGATCAGGTGGTGCTGCGCGTGCTCCAGGTGGAGCAGGGCACCATCGCCCGGACCACCAGCGGCAAGCCGCGACGCAGGCATCTGTGGCGGCAGCTGACCGCCGGTGAGCTCGCGGACAGCATCACCGCCGAGCTGGGCGACCGTGCGGAAGGCGCGACCGCCGTCCTGGCCGACCGCACCACCGCCGAGGCCGGCGACCGGGCGGAAAGCGCGACTGTCGAATGACGACGACGGCCCTGCTGATCAAGGCGCACCTCTACGGCGTCGCCATGCTCGTGCCGGCGCTCGTACTGCTGCCCTGGCTCGTCATCCGCCTGGTCGGCGCTTACGCCTTCGAACCAGGCCCTATCGTGCGCTTCGGCGGGATCGCGCTGGCGACAGCGGGATTCGTGCTCGGTTACGCCTGCGTGCTCGTGTTCGCAATGCGCGGCGGCGGCACCGCCTGCCCCGCCTCACCACCGCGATATCTCGTCGTCGACGGGCCCTATCGCTACCTGCGCAACCCCATGGACGCCGGCACCATCGCGATGGTGTCCGGCCTCGGACTGGCCCTCGGCTCGTGGACCTATCTCGGCTACGCGGCGGTGCTCACCCTCGCTCTGCTGCTGTGGATCCGGCACGAGACGACGGCACTCGACTCCACCTTCGGTCCCGCCTACCGGCGTTACCGACAAACAACCGGGCGCTGGATTCCACGCCCGCAACGTCAGGAAGGGCGGTCACCATGGCCTCGAACATCACCGTAGCCGGCATGGGTCACTCCATCGGATCGGCGGTCAGCGACAACCAGGATGTCTCCAAATCACTTGGCCTGCCGGATGAATGGATGGTCGAGCGGACCGGCATCGTGGAGCGCCGCGTCTCCGCCGAGAACGAGAACGTGCTCACCCTGGCCACCGACGCGGTGACCAAGGCCTGCGCCGACGCCCAGCTCGCCTTCGACGACATCGGCACCGAGACCGTGCTGTTCCACATCCAGATGGGCCAAACCCATTTCGCACCGCCCGCGCCCATCGTGCTGGCAGCTCACTTGGGCCTCAACAAGATTCGCACACTCGGCATCGACGGCGTCTGCGCCGAACCGATCGCCGTCATGGAGATGGCGATGCTGATGTTGCAGGCGGGCCGGTGCGAACGCGCCATCGTGTCCACCTCGGTCGACTTCTTCGAGGTGATCAACAAGGCCGACCCGCAGACCGCCGGGCTGTTCGGCTCCGGCGCAGGCGCATTGGTGCTGTCGGCCAACGGCGGCCCGGTCGGCGGGTTCAAAGGCGTTGTCCGCGGCCTGCAGTGGGAGACGCACGCCAGGCACTGGCGCCTCGGCGTCGTCGACGTGCGTAACACCGTCCAGCACGACGACGGGGTGAGCATCGAGACCAGCTACTACGAGATGCAGGGTGAGCGCCTCGCCACCGTGGCGCTCGGGCTGCTGCCCGGCCTGCTCAATCGGGTGATGGCGGAAGCGGGTTGGAAGCCCGAGGACGTCGACCTGTTCCTGGCCCACCAGGCCAACGCCAAGCTGCTGGAGCTGAGCGCGCAGCGCTTCGGCTGGGACGTGCAGTCGGTGCCGCTGCCGGTGGTGCACTACGGCAACATGGGCCCGTCCAGCCTGCTGATCAATCTCTCGCTCGCCCGCGACGAGGGCAAGATCAAGCCGGGTACCCGGTTGATCCTGCTCGCCTTCGGACTCGGGTTCTCCTTCGGCGCCATGGCTGTCGAGGTGGTCTGATGCCGGCCGAGCCGGTGGTCGTCGTCGGCGGCGGCACCTCGGGGCTGGCGACGGCGGTCGCGCTCGCGGCGCGTGGGCGTCCGAGCATCGTGCTGGAGAGCCGTCGCAACTTCGATGAGATCGACCGGGGCGACATGGTGCATCACGACGGTATCTCGTTGCTGCGCGGCTGGGGTGTCGGCGCGGACATCGACCATGGTGATCCGTTGGGCCTGCGGCAATTCCGCATCATCGACGGCGACGGCAAGAAGCTGTTCGAGATGCAGATCGATACCCTGCTCGGCCCGCAGTACCGGTTCACCGCGATCCGGCACGCCGATATCGCCAGGGCGTTGCACGCGGCAGCGCTGCGCAGTGGGCTGGTGCAGATCGTGCCGAGCACCCGGGTCACCGATCTACTGGTGCACGACGGCCGGGTGCACGGCGTGGCCACCCAGTCCGGCGAGTACCGCGCCGCCCTCACGGTTGTCGCCAACGGTGGCCGATCCACCTTGCGGGACAAATACTTCGGCAAGCCCACGGTCTTCGAGTACGGCACCTCGCTGTTCAACGTGTGCGTCCCTGCGCTGCCCGAGTTCCGGGACTGCGCCTACTACGTGCTCGACGATCAAGGGTTCCTCGTACTGATCCCGTTGCCGCACAACCAACATCGGATCGGCATCCAGTTCTCGACGACCGCCCCGGCACGACCGAATCGCGCGAACTTCGTCGAGTGGGCCACCCGGATCTGCCGGGTGCTCGATCCGGATCAGCTCGAACTCCGCGAGGCGAGTATCTATCACATGCGCCGATCGATCGGGCAGAACTGGTGGATACCCGGCGCTGTCACGCTCGGCGACGCCGCACACGTGGTGCATCCGGCCGGCGGCCAGGGCATGAACCTCGGCTTCCAGGATGCCGAAGCACTCGCACTGTCGCTCGCCAACGCCGACGGGGCGGCGGCCATCGACAAAGCCTGCGCCCGATATGCCAAGCAGCGCCGTAAGGCACTGGCGCCGGTGTTCCGGCGCACCCATCTGATCGGCAGGGCCGGGAGCCAGCAGACCGCGCTCTCCGCCAATCGCCGCCTCATCGAAACTTTCGATCGCACAGCGCCGTTGAAGAAAGCCCTGTGCAAACGCTTCGCCAACGTCCGCTGACCGGCGGCACACCCGGAAAGGGTTCAACATGATGATCGGCGTTTTCGCGGGCGCGGCTGTCGCCCGCGCAGGAGCACCGGAGGACCGGCGATGACCGGGGCGGTGGTGAAGACCCACCTGCTCGGCGCGCTGGTGCTGCTCGCCGGGCTGGCCCTGGTGCCGTGGCTGGTGATCCTGCTGGTCGGACCGGCGACGTTCGATGGCGGCAGCTGGGTCCGCATCGGCGGATTCCTGGTCACCGCAGCGGGTTTCGCCCTCAACTACACCTGCGCGCTGAACTTGGCCGTGCGCGGCCACGGCACGCCGGTGCCGATCGATCCGCCGACCGTGTTCGTGGCCGAAGGTCCGTACCGTTACGTCCGCAATCCGATGTACATCGCGAATGCCTTGCTGGCGTTCGGCATCGGACTCGCCCTCCAGTCGTGGACGTATCTCGGCTATGCGGTGGTGCTCACTGCGGTGATGCACTTGTATGTGCTGCACGAGGAGCGGGAGCTGAAATCCCGTTTCGGACAGCCGTATCGAGACTACTGCGCGCAGGTCAACCGCTGGCTGCCCCGGCAGCCGGGCGCGCACCAGCGCGCGGGCACCGTCGCGGGTTAGGTGAATTCTGATGTCCGAAGCCGCCTGCGACCTGCTGACCCGGGTCGACCGCGACACCGAACGACTGGCGAGCGAGTCGCGGCCGCTGCGCTGCACCGATGGTGTGACGCGGCCGCTCGCCCGGTTCGGCCGTGGCGCACCGATTGTGTGCGTACCGCTGCTGCCCGAACTCAACTTCGTCTACACACCGCAGATCGAGGCTCTCGCGGTCGATCACGAGGTCTTCCTGTACGAACCGGTGGTGAGCCGCACCCGGCGGGTCACGGTGGACGACCGGGTGCGCGAACTACGGTGCGTGCTCGACACCCTCGGACTGTCCTCGGCACACCTGCTGACCTGGAGCGACGCGGGCGCGGTCGGCTACCGCTTCGCCGCCGAGCAGCCGGACTGCTGCGCCTCGGTGGCACTGCTCGTGCTGCCGGATCGGTACCGGCTGCGGCCGCCGCCGATGCAGGCGATCACCACGCTGCTCTACCGGAGTCCGCTGGAGCGGGTAGTGCCGCCCGCGGTGGTGCGACTGCTGCTCGGCCACTATCTCGGCGGCCCCGGTGCATCGCCGAGCCTATTACGCAGGCGCGCAAAGGATGTGCCGCAGTTCCCGCAGCTGTTCAAGCACAGCATGCTGCCGATGTTCTTCGAGCATCAGCCTGCGCCTGACGAACTCCGTTGTCCGGCCTTGGTTCTCACCGGAGACCGCAGCCGCATCGTCGCGGTGGACGAGGCCCGCCGGATGGCCGAGCTCATCGGGCCGCAAGCACAGTTCCGGCTGGTGCCGGGCGGTGAGCACTTCCTCGGTTATATCGCCGCGGACCAGGTCGATCGGGAACTGCGCGACTTCTACGCGCGGGTCGGCGTCACCTGATCCGGTTCCTTCGGCTCCTGGTGGGCGGGTGGACTGCCCGGCCACCAGTTGCGGTGGCCGAACAGCTTCATCAGCGCCGGGACCAGTGCGAGCCGGACGATCGTCGCGTCCACCGTCACCGCGACCGCCAAGGCCAGCGCCATCATCTTCACCGTGGAGTTCGGTTGGGGCACAAAGCTGAGGAAGACGCACACCATGATCAGCGCCGCGCTGGTGATCAACCGTCCGGTCGACGCGACGCCCGCGACGACGCTCTCGTCGGGATCGCCGGAGCGGTCGTAGTCCTCCTTGATCCGCGACAGCAGGAACACCTCGTAGTCCATCGAGAGCCCGAAGACCACGGCGAACATGAACAGCGGGACAAAGAAGATGATCGGCGTCGGCCGGTCGAGTCCCACCAGCGACAGGCCCCATCCCCACTGGAACACCGCTACCACCACGCCGTAGGACGCGCCGATGGACAGCAGATTCATCACGGCCGCTTTCAGCGGCACGACGACCGATCCGAACATGGCGACCAACAGCACCAGTGCGACACCGACCACGACGGCGACCACCAGCGGCATCCGGCCGCGGATCACGTCGGCCATGTCCATCATCGCGGTGACGTCGCCACCGAGGTGGATCTCGCTGGCGGGGTTACGGTCTCGCACGCCGGCGATCGCGTCGGCCCGCAGCCGATGCACCAGCTCCGCGGTCGCGGCGTCGGTCGGGCCGCCGGTCGGCACCACCCGGAACACCGCCGTGCCCCCGTTGCGCAGCGGTCCGTCGACGGCCGCCACCCCCGGTGTCCGTTGCAGCGCGGGCTTCAGTTCGGCGCTCACCCGGGCGATGTCGGCCTCCGGACCGCTCGTCGTAGCGGCGACGAGGAAAACCGTTGCCGAGCCCGGCCCGAACTCGCGAGCCATCACCTCGTAGGCCTGCCTGGTCTCGCTGCGGGCCGGCTCGGTGCTGTCGGAGATGACCGAGAATCGCAGGTCGAGCACCGGCGCGGCCAGCAGCAGGAGCACCGCGATCGAGCCGAGCGCGTACGGCACCGCGCGCCGGTTCACCTGCCTGCCCCAGCGCTGCCAGCCCGCGGTCGACACCCCGGGACGGACCCACGGCAGCCGGTAGCGGTCGATGCGGGCACCGAGCACGGACAGCGCCGCGGGCAGCAAGGTCAGCGCCGCGACGACCATGATCAGCACGGCGCCTGCGATAGCCACGCCGATCACGCCGATGAAACGCACGCCGGACAGCCAGACGCCGCTGATCGCCAGCGCGACGGTGCCGCCCGCGTACAGGATCGATCGCCCGGCCGTCGCGACCGCATGCGCAATCGCATGGTCGATCGGTGCGCCGTCGGCCAGTTGCTCGCGATAGCGGGTCACCACGAACAGCGCGTAGTCGATGCCCGCACCGAGCCCGAGCATGGCCACCATGATGGGCGCGGTCGGGTTCACTTCCACGTGTGCGGCGGCCACCTGCACCGCGGCCATCGCCACGCCCAACGCGGGCAAGGTGATGACGACCGGCAGCACCGCCGCCAAATAGGACCCGAAGGCGAGCAACAGGATCACGATCGCGACCAGCACGCCGAGCACTTCGACATAGGAGTTCTCCGGCTGGTCGAGCAGGCCGGGCACCATGCCGCCGAGCCGGACCGTCACCCCGACCTCGTCCACGGGCGCTGTGGCCGTGCGCAATTCGTCCAGGTCGCTCGGCCGAATGTCGGCCAGGTCGCCTTCGAAGAACACGTGTGCGACGGCCGCACGCTCGTTGCGCTCGCCACCGATGCCGGCGAACGGGTTCTCCACCGAGGCCACCCTCGGCAGCTCGCCCACCGCATACAGCGCCCTGCTCACCTGATCCGCGACCGCCGGATCGGCGACCGAGACCCCGGGCCGCGCCTCGAAGACGAGATTGGCCACCGGCCCGCTCAACTGCGGGAAATCCTTGCGCAGCACGTCGACGGTTCGCTGCGTCTCGGTGCCTGGTAGGTCGGAATACTGCCGGTAGAGGCCGCCGCCGGTCACCGCGAGCACCCCGCCGAGGACGAGCACCGCCAACCACATCGCGAACACCAGGTAGGGATGATGCGCGCACCACGCCCCGAGGCGATACAGCACACCCTGCGGTCGCGCTGAGCTCACAATATTCTCCTCGCCACGTGGATCCGGGACGGGCAGTTCAATTTTCGCATGACGCTCCGCATATGATTGGCCACCGTGTGATCCGAAATACCGAGCCTGCGCCCGATCATATGATTGGTCAGCCCCTCGGCCACCAGACGGGCGACCTCGTATTCCCGATTGGTGAGCACGCTCGACAATGGCTCCAGGTTTTCCTTGAAATCCGCTTTCCCCGCGATACTCCGGCGAATCGGAATGGTCCGGTCGTCGGCGCCGAAATCCGTTGATTGCGCCGGCGCCGCGAGGCCGAGCGTGCCGAGCTGGGTGGCCGCCAGCTCGATGGCCAGCGGCAATCCGCCGTGACTCACGCAGATATCGGCGACCATCGGGCCGTTGCGCTCGGTCAGTTCGAAGGCCGGGTCGACCGCTCTGGCCCGCTGCGTGAACAATGCCACGGACGGGTTGCACCGCAGTTCGTCCAGGTCGTTCCGGCCGTCGACGGGAATGGGCAGCGGCCCCAGACGCAGCATCTTCTCGCCGCGAATCCGCATCGGCTCGCGGCTGGTCACCACGACCCGCAGGCCGGGATTCGCCACGACCACATCGTTGACGAACGACCAGATCTGATAGACACCGGCGTCGGCGTTGTCCACGAACAACATATCGAAATCGTTACGGTGCTCGCCGCGGAACAGTGGTTCGAACACGCGGGCCGGATCGAACGCGCGCGTGAAATCCAAACGCAGCACGCACTGGAACCGGTCCGAGACCATTCGCACCGCCTCGGCGACCAACCTGCTTTTGCCGACACCGCCCGGGCCGACCACGGCCAGCACGTCTTGCTGCCCTGCAACGAGCAGGTGCTGCACTGTGCCCAGCTCGGCACCGCGGCCAACGAACGACGTCGTGCCCTCATCGCTGTTGAGTGTGATCACATCACTCATCCGAGGTCGACCACATCTCTACACGCGCGCCGGGGCGAGGAACCGTGGTGCTTATCAACGAATCCTGGTGTGGCCCGGCGTATTCCCCCGATATCCATCGAACGATCCTTGTGCTGTCGATCGATTCCTGCCGAAATTCGCAGGACGTCGTCAGGGTAGTTTCGCAAGAGGGTTTATCGGCCGGGAAAGTTCGGGATTGACAGATACTTGCTACACGGGCGAGTTCGCCTTGCCGAGAGCGCATTACGGGGCTGGGTCGCCGCGTCGAGCCGCCGGTCCCGAGGCGAGGTCTGCGTCGACCCCACCTTGCCGGGGTTGCGTAGGGGACGACTGACCGGTATCGACGCGGGGTGCAGCTGCCCGGCTGGCGCGGGTCCGTCAGGGATGAGCGTGATACAGCGCGATCAGCACGTGATCGGACCGTGATCGGCGGTGATCTGCCAGTTAACGCAACCTGAACTCGATTTTAGAAACCGACCCAAGGGTCGTCTATTGCGCCGACACGTTCTACCTTGGACCTAGATCTACAACCAGTGATACCGACCGGACCGGCCGCGAAGCCGAAAACTGAATTATCGCTGCGAATTTCGTTCGGGAGAGCTTTTATGCCCCGGGCCCAAAGGAGTTTGACATGGCGCTTTACTGCACCGAGTGGTCTATCACCAGTGATATCAGTCCGGAATGTGCGTCTCGCGTCGCCGAGCACGGCCGGGCGGTCTGGCGGCTCAGCTGGCTGCCCGATCGGGCGCTGACCCGCGAACAAGCCAGGGCCGGAATGGAACTCGACGAGTTGCTGAGCGACCCGGAAAACGTGCACGACTACGCCGCCATGGCCCGAGCGGACCAGTGCGCGGGCACGATCGGAATGTTGCGCGCCCACGTGGTGATTCTGCTGGCGCGACGCATGGCGGCTCGACTTCCGGTGGCGGTCAGCGCGCACTGATCAGCGCTGCGGCGATCAGTTCTCGTCCAGCCAGGCCAGGACGCGATCAGTGCCCGAGCCGAGCTCGGGTGGCGGGGTGGTGTAGCGAACCGGGTTGCGCGACAAGGTGATCGGATTGGTCACCAACGGCGGCATATCGGCCCTACCCGAGGGGATACGCGGTTCGAGCCCGAGCCGATCGGCGAGCGCGAACGCCCCCGCCATATCGTTCACCGGCCCACACGGAACGCCGAGCGGGGTGAGCAGCGCCTCCCACGCCGCGGCGGGCCGGGTCACCAGGATCTCGCCGAGCGCCGCCGCCAGCACCTCGACATGCGCGACCCGTGCGGTGTTGTCGGTGAAGCGCGGGTCGTCGGCCAGGTGATCGGCACCGATCGCCCGGCACAACGTGCCGAATTGCCCGTCGCTGCCCACCGCCACGGCGAGCGGCCGGTCGGCGGTCGGAAACACCTCGTACGGCGCGATGGACGGATGCCGGTTGCCCATGATGGTCGGCACCACGCCGGCCAGCGCGTAGGCCGTGCTCTGGTTCACCATGCCCGCCAGCAGGCTGGACAGCAGATTCACCTCGACCAGCTGCCCTTGCCCGGTCGCGTCCCGATGCCGCAGTGCCGCAAGGACTCCCACCGTCGCATGCAGGCCCGCGAGGACATCGACCACTGCCACACCGGTCTTCGTCGGCTCGCCTTCGCCTGGCCCCGTGATGCTCATCAGCCCGCCCGCCGCCTGCACCAGCAGGTCGTAACCGGGCAGTTCCGCACCCTTGCCCCCGCCGAACGCGGACAGGGAACAGTAGACAGCCCGCGGATTCAACTCCTGCACGTCCGCGTACGACAGGCCGAACTTCGCCATCGTCCCCGGGCGGAAGTTC
Source organism: Nocardia sp. CS682 (assembly GCF_004634405.1). Lineage (NCBI taxonomy): Bacteria > Bacillati > Actinomycetota > Actinomycetes > Mycobacteriales > Nocardiaceae > Nocardia > Nocardia sp. CS682. The sequence continues at coordinate 436,313 of NZ_CP029710.1, forward strand.
TCGACCACGATGTCGGCACGCCGCACCAGCTCCCGCGCGTAGCGCTGCCCCTCTTCGCTGCCCAGATCGAGTGTGACCGACGTCTTGTTCCGGTTCACCGACTGAAAATAGGTCGCCTGCCCAGCCACGAACGGCGGCCCCCACCCCCGCGTGTCGTCCCCCGCGCCCGGCCGCTCCACCTTGATGACCTCGGCACCCAGATCGGCCAACAGCATGGTCAGATAGGGCGCGGCGAGAATCCTGCCGAAGTCAGCGACCACAATTCCCGACAGCGCCCCCGGCGTCCGCTTCTCATCCGTCATACCCGTCACTCCATCACGGGCCGCCTCGGTCACCGAAGCCAGGACCGCAGCATGCTGCCGGAGACGCCGATTCCGTCCAGCTGGAACATTGATCGGCGATACATTGAAACGGTCCCAGCCGAGTGCTGTGCGGGCTCGGCGTGTTCGGAAAAGGATCTCCCGGAGCACGGACGGAAGGGCTCTGTCATGCACCACGTCAAGGCACTGCGGACCGGGCACCGGACTGGGTCGTTCCTCGAGTATGCGGCAGTGTGGGTGGTCGGGCTGCTGCTCCTCGCCACCGGGTGCGCGTCCGCACCGAGCCACACGGCGTTCCGCTTCGAGGTGCGCGAAGGGCTGAACCAGAACTATTTCCTGCGCGAGGACAAGACCGCAGCGCATCTGCTGCTGCGTTCGGGCCGCAATCCGCGCATCGTGGCGGCGTTTCCGGCCGGCAACAGCGGCACCGGGGTCTGGTTCGGGCCCATCGCTGCCGCGGCGGACTGGGTGCTGGACTCACCGCCGAAGGCGAAGGCGTCCAACGATTCTCAGGGCCGCCCGCGGCACGGGATCGAGTTCGATGCCTCCATCAGCGCGCCTACGTTGATACCCAAGCAGGCCGTCTTGTCCAACGTTCGTGTCCTGCGGGACTACGACCAGTACGCGATCGTGCCCACCGAGCTCGTGGTCGCGCCGACCATTGCCGGCAACACCGTGACGTGGGTGCGGGACCGTCTCGACGGCGCGCCCGGCTACCAGCTCGGCCTCGAGGTTCTCGACGGTTCGGTGGCCCCGGACGCGACGATCACCGCCGGGCCCGACGGCCGGATCGCCCTGCGCGTCACTGCCGCGACCGGCGACACCCCGTTGACGCCGCTGTCCGGATCCGAACTGCTCAACGGCGCTGAGCGCAAGCTCGACGGCGCGAAGAACACGCTCACCTTCCTCAGCTACCGCGAGAAGTTTCTCGCCGGTTCATGGCGCTTCAACACCTATTTCGGCCGCGACACCCTGATCTCGATGATGCTGCTGAAGCCGGTGCTGGCGCCCGAGGCGATCGAAGCGGGCATTCGCTCCGTACTGACTCGGCTCGGACCCGAGGGGCAGGTCGCACACGAGGAGTCCCTGTCGGAATACGCGGTGCTCACGAACAAGCGCAAGAACGGATCCCTCAGCGGCGCGCCGATATTCGACTACAACATGGTCGATGAGAACTATCTGCTCGCACCGGTTGCCGCCGCCCATCTGCTCGACGATCCAACCGGCGCCGAACGGGCGTCCGCCTATCTAGGTGCGCCGCTGGACAACTCGTCCGTGTTGCTCGGTCAAGCGTTGGTGCGCAACCTGCGACTCGTCACGTCGACCACGGCGGCCTTCGCGGACGAGCCTCGATACGGCAACCTGATCGCCCTGCAACCGGGGCGCGACTCAGGCGAATGGCGGGACAGCGGAGTCGGTCTCGGCGGCGGCCGCTACCCCTATGACGTCAACGCCATCCTCGCACCCGCCGCGCTGGAGGCGACCGCCCGGCTGCTCGACCGCGGGGTGCTCGATCCCTTCTTGACCGCCGACGATCGGCTGGAACTGTCCTTCGCCGCCGCGGCCGCGAAAACCTGGCGGGCCGAGGCACCGCGACTGTTCACCGTGACCCGCGACGCCGAACAGGCTAGAGCCGCCGTCGATTCCTATGCCGGAAAGATCGGTGTCACCGCACGAGACGCGCTCGCCTCGCTCGACAACAACCCGATCACCTTCCCCGCTATCGCCCTCGACGCCGACGGCGCACCGATTCCGATCACGCACTCCGACGACACGTTCGACCTGCTGTTCGGCGCACCACCGCCCGAGATCCTCGACCAGCAGGTGAGCGCCATGTTCCGCCCCTTCCCACTCGGCTTGATCACCGAAGCCGGGTTGGTCGTGGCGAATCCGGTCTTCGCCGGCCCCGCCCTGCAATCCCAGTTCACCAACCACGACTACCACGGCACCGTGGTCTGGTCCTGGGTGCAGGCCGCGCTGGCCAGCGGTCTCGATCGCCAACTCGACCGCACCGACCTACCCCAGCCGGTCAGAGACCGGCTGGTGCGCGCCCAGCGCACCCTCTGGGAGGCGATCAAGGCGGCCGAGTCGATGGCCAACTCCGAACTGTGGAGCTGGCGCTTCGACAATGACCGCTATCGCGTCGCACCCTTCGGTGCCAGCGAAGCCGATGTCACCGAATCCAATGCGGCACAGCTCTGGAGCAGCGTCTACTTGGCCGTCACTCCCCCGTCGTGACCGCCGCCTCCTTGCGCAACCGGACAGGCAGGGCGGTGAGGCCGCGGATGAGGAGGCTGTGTTGCCAGGTCGGCGTGGTGGCGTCGGGGGCCAGGGTGAGGTCCGGGAATCGTTGCAGCAGTGCGGTGAAGGCTATTTCGGCTTCGACGCGGGCCAAGGGGGCGCCGACGCAGAAGTGGATGCCGTGGCCGAAGGCCAGGTGACCCCCGGCGTCGCCGGTGACGTTCAGTCGGTCGGGGTCGTGGTAGCGGGCCGGGTCGTGGTTCGCGGCCGACAGGGCGACGTACACGAGTTCGCCCGCCGGGATTTCGACGTCGCCGACCTGCACGGGCTCGGAGGTGTAGCGCACGGTGGCCCAGTCGACCGGGCTGTCGAAGCGGAGGAACTCCTCCACCGCGGCGGGCACGCCGGACGGATCCGCGCGTAGTTCCTGAAATTGGGATTCGTTGCGCAGCAATGCGTATGTGCCGTTGCCGATGAGGTTCACCGTGGTTTCGTGTCCGGCGATGAGCAACAGGAACGCCATCGAAATCAATTCGTTCTCGGTCAACTGGTCACCGCCGTCGCGGATCTGCACCAGTCCGGAGAGCAGGTCCTCACCCGGGTCGGTGCGCTTGGTCTGGACCAGGGCGGCGAGATATTGCGCCATCTCCGCCGAGCAACGGTTGCGTTCTTCCAGCCCGCCGACCGCCCCGACCAGCACCTTCGTCCAGTGCTGGAACGACTCCCGATCGCTGAACGGCACCCCGAGCAGCTCGCAGATCACGGTGACCGGCAGCGGCACCGCGAAGGCCTCCAGCAGGTCGACCTCGTCGTGCTCGGCCATTCGATCGAGCAGCGCAGCGGTGATCTCCTCGATGCGCGGCCGCAATGCCGCCACCCGGCGGCCGGTGAAGGCCTTGTTGACCATTTTGCGCAGCCGGGTATGGTCCGGCGGATCAGTGTTCAGCATGTGCGCGACCAGCGGCAACACGGGCGAATCCATCAGCGCCGCAGGGTCTTTCTGCCGAAACACCTCGATCACCTCGGCCAGGTTCTTGTGCATCCTTGGGTCGGCGAGCACAGCCCGCCCCTCCGCATACCCGATCACCAGCCACTGCGACACGCCGCGCTGAAACTGCACCCGCAGCACCGGCCCCCGCTCCCGCCACCGCCGGTAATACACGTGCGGATCCTCGAAAAAATCCGCCCCCAACAGCTCGACCTGATCCTGAGCCTCGATCTCGCCCATCCTGCCCTCCCTACGTCCCGCGCCCACGCCGCCCGCGCCCACCCATGAGACCCCATCGCCGAGCCCCACCCCACCCACCGTACCCACCCCGAAACCCCTGTGTCGCCGATGGATTACTCGCCGACGCAGCTTTCGAATTTCGATGTCCTGCACCGCCAGGAGCAACCCGCCGAACGGTTCGGTCGTGCGAACAACGGATACCGATCACCGGATGCGATTGCCACACTGAGCGGTACACGCAGGTAGCGCTGCAGCCGTTCGGCCCAGTCGACTGCGACGGTAGGTGACGATGGGCGCGGAACGTGGATCGTGAACAGAACTACTTCGATGCGCTGATCGCCGATTATGTCGCCGCCCGTGATGACGAGCGCGAGCTGAACAACCAGCTCGTCGGCGTTTTCGGTGGCGTGGTGACGACGCTGGCCTTGTTCGGCGCTTTCGTCACCTTCGTCAGCGGCAACGAGCCGTCCAACCACATCCATGACGCGGCCGCGGCCGCGGTGCCGCTCATTCCGTTGGCGCTGGCTTGCATGTTGCAAGTCACCGCCTCGCAGGCCACTGTGCGCAGCTTCTATTCCCGTGCCCTCGAACGCGAATTGGCGAAGTTGCTGCCGCCGGGCAAGCCCGATATGGCCGGCTATCCGCTGCTGCGGCCGGTCATGTACCGGGAAATGATCGCTGAGCTCAACTCGCTCAGCCATGGTTACCGCATTCCGCGAATCCTGCAGCTCGTCGCCATGTTGTCGTTGGAGTTCATCTTCCTGGGATTGCTGTGCTACATGGCCCGGCAGTATGCGTTCTATCTTCAGTTCATCATGTTGGTGGTCTATCTACCCGTCATCGTCTTGCTGGTGGTGGAAGCGGGTAACGGCACCGTGAACGGACGTTCCTACTTCCTGAAGCTGGTGCGTGACACCAGGGCTCGCCGAGCAACGCCACTGCTGCCACTGGCGCAATCGCCGACCGGTGAGCGGAAGCTGCTGTCATATCTGCTGCTGCCCCGGCCGATGGATTTGAGCAAGGCACTGTTCTTTCCGATCGGGACGCTGACCCTGATCGTGATGCAGCCGTCGGTGCTCGAGGTCCCCTACTTCGTTCCACGGATGCTCGTTCTGTGGTTCATCCTGGAGATTCTGATTTACCAGGGGCGATATCAGCTCAATGATCTACGCGGGCTGGACGAGGATCAGGTGTCGCCGAATGCCGCGCAGCGCGGCAGAATCCCGACCCGGGCGGCGGGTCTTCGAGTGGCGGCCTACGCGACGTTGGGGGCAATCGGTGCACGCGTTGTCCTGACGGTAATCCTGTGCGGACTCCCGTTTGTCTCCTTCTTCCATCACGTGATCCCCCTGGCGGCAGGGGTTTTGGCGATAGCGGTGTTGTACGAGGGGATTCGCAGCGTCGAACGCAACCGATTCGATGCGTGCGATCCACGCCGCCACGGACCGCCGATCATCGGCTGGCTGGTCGTCGCGGCGGTCGGCCTGGGATACCCATTGCGCGCCTTCCTCGGCCTCAGCTTGCCGCCGACCACCGGAGGCGGCAAAGACATTGCGTGGGAATGGAAATGGCCATGGAACTGGGACCTGCCCTGGCAGTGGGAATGGCCCTGGAACTGGGTGTGGCCCGGTCAAGACGATTGGACGCCGCCGTTCGGCCTGCGCATCGAAACCGAATGGCCGATCGTGCTCGAGCTCGCCGCCTACTGCTTCTTTCTCGGTATCGTCTTCGTCTCCATGACCTGGTGTCTCGAAGGCGGAACATACGTGAGCCGAAGCCGAATGGTGTACGGCAGACGAATCTTCTTTGCCGACGTCTTGATCGCCCGGAAACCGCACCTCCTCCTGCTGCTCAGACAGACTCGGTCGTCTGTGGAACCACTCCAGCAGACCATCCCGGTCAGTACCTCGGCATTCGACGGGCGAGGGAACCACTGGCTCGACCACGGCGCCAAGCCGCATGCGATATGGAACGCTGCCCTCCTGATCGCGACCGCACTCGCCCTCTTGCTGGTCGGCAGAATGTGGGGAATACCCTGGCACGCAGCGCCTTATTGGGTTTGTGCGCTGATTGCGATGGCCGCCCTCATGCTGTGGGCGACCCTACCCGTCCGAGTAGGTCTGCCCATCCTGATTTCGCGCTGGTTGGCCGACGTTCTCGTCACCGTGGCGGCCGTGTTCACGCTGGTGACCGCGACAATCGCCGCCGCAATACTCAGCCCGCGCTCGACGCCGACACTCGCCATCGTCATAGGCGTGATACTGACACCACTTGCCTATTCGATGCCAACGTTGATGTACAAGTACTTTCGCGCGATCTCCTACAACGACCTACGTCTCCCCGATTTCTTGAGCACATTCACTCCGCGCACCATTTCCCGGCAGGCGGTGCGGCTCATCGTCGGACACGGCCTCATCGACCGAATCTGGCCAACCGATGCGCGCACACCGCGCTGACCGGCGCGAGGCAATCAGCCGCCGCTGACCGCCCCGGTCGGGATCTTGGCGCCCGCCGATCCGGGTCGATTGATGTACACCGTTACCGGGTCGGTGCTGTTGCCTTGCACGGTGACTACTCGCGCCCCGGGGGCCGAGGTGATGGTGCCGCCGTCGGCGCGGGCCTCGTAACCGTTGGGGTAATGCAGGTCGGAGACGTAGATTTCGGTGGGGGTGGAGCGGGGTTGGGGGGTGTAGCGGTAGGCGAAATCGCCGGTGGCGGGGTCGAAGATGAGGCGGCCGGGGGTGCCTGCGGTGGCTCGGGGGTACGTGCGGACCAGGTCGCGGCCGATGTCGCCGAGGAAGGGGTCGGGTTTGGGGGCGCCGGGGCCGAAGCTGGACGCGTAGTGCCAGTTTTGCCAGCCGATGAAGCGTTCGTCGGCGCGGGTGAGGGTGTTGCGCAGTACTGTTGCGTCGCCGTCGCCGAATTCCGTTACCAGCGTGGGGATTCCGGTTCGTTTGGTGAAGGAGTCGATATTGCCCCAGGTTTTGTCCTGCTGGACCGGGCAGACGCCGCGCAGTTCTTCAGGCAGGCCCAGATAGATGGCGAGTTGGCTGGGGATGCAGTAGTCGTGCGGTGCGAAGACGATGCCGGGTGAGGTGATCGGCGGGTTCTTGCCCAGGTTGGTCGGCATGGTTTCGTTCCAGGTGACGTTCGGTTCCCAGAAGACCGGGATGTTCGCGTTGCGGGCACGTACCGCATCGGTCAGCTTCTGCATGGCCGCTTGATATTTGGCGTCGAAGCGGGGGCAGCCGTTCGGGAAGCAGGTGTGGAACGCCGATCCGGGCCATGGTTCGTTCATCAGCTCGATACCGAGTACGCCGGTGCGTCCCTTGACCTTCTCGGCCAGTGCCGCCAGCGCCGTGCCGAGATGATCGAGGACGCCATTGCTGTTGTCCCACACCTCATCCCAGCCACGGTTCATGCTGGGCATCAGGTAGTAGAGCGGGAAGCCGGGGTTCGGTTCCCAGGCGGCCGGGCGCGCACGCAGCGACCATTCCGGAAATCCGTTGCCGCCCCAGATCTTCGACAGTCCGTCCTGGTGATTGTCGAGCAGCGTGTAGATGCCTTGCGCGGCAAGGGTATCGATCACTCTGACGAGGCGTTCGAGGTAGGCGGTGTCGACGACGCCGCGGGTGGGCATCAGTCCGGCGAAGCTCACACCGAGGCGCACGGTGTTGAATCCGTGCCGGGCGAGCAGTGCCGCGTCCTGGTCGGTCACGGTGAAGCCGTCACCGGGCTCCACATAAGGCGCTTGCTTGTCGACATTGTTGACTCCGTGCAGCAGTACCTTGCGGCCCTGCGCGTCGACGAGATAACTACCCTCGACCTGAATCTGACCGAGTGCCGGCGGGGCGGCTTGCGAAGTCGGGACCAGCACCGAACACGCGATCGCGGCCACGGCGGCGCCGATCGCGCATTGCCGGGCACGCGCCCGTGCCGCGGCAACCGCCCTCATCATCATTGTTCGCATTGGCTTCCCCGATCCGGTGGCCGACAACAGGCCTAATGGTCACACGTCCAGTTCGAGCGAAACCAGCCATCGCGTATCCGGGGATTCCCCACTTGAAAAACAGGCGGCATTTACCAAAAGTTTGCCCAATTCAGCCGCCCGCGATCATGGGATGTTTGTTTGCCTTGCGCACACTGTCGCTCCGGACCGTTCGGGGTGACGGCACGAATGCGCGACGACCTGTGAGTTGTGATGACTCTCAGCAGCAAGAGAGGATCCGATGCCAGCCCTGAAGAAGCGGTCACGCTTGCCCGAACACACCAAGCCAGTCAGTAGCGGAGTCGAGCAAATACGCCTCGACGAAGCGTCGTGCCAGCACGTTGCGCACCGCGACCCCTTGTCCGCCGACGCATTGCTGGCGCGGCTGCCCGAACTGAATGCCGCCGCCGATGTGCCGCAACTCGTCACTTCGTTTCGAGAGCTGTTGTGGCGGGCCCGGGAAATAGAACTGACCGACGTCGCCGATCGACTGGCCGCGATGCGCGATGTCGGAATGTTGCTCTCCTCATTGCAGCGCCACGGCGTCGAACCGCTCGAGGCGGCACCCGAGGGCACGGACGCGCTGCTCGCGTGGGGGCTCTCGGTGGATATGGTCCCGCGCGACACCGTCCTGCATTACGGCGTGTGGAACCCGCGCGGCAAACGTCAGCGGATGTTCCTCGGCGACCGCGAGGAGAACGTCATCATCGACGCCGTCCGAGTCGGTACCATTCTCATCGACGACATAGCCCCGACCATCGCCGGATTGGCCGAAATCCACCCCGGTGATACCGCCTTCGGCGAAATCTGCCACACCGCGGCGGACCAATTGGAGACCCTGCCGGAGCTGATGAACGACGTCTACCGAAACGTCGACCCGGTCGACTTCTACGCCGCCCGACTGCGCCCCTTCATGGCGGACGTGGTCATCGCCGACCGCCAATATTACGGTCCCGCACCCGTACACGTCCCCCTCTACCTCATCGACCGCCTCGTCTGGTCCGCCGACCACGGCGACGCCGACCTCCGCTACTTCCAGCACGACCTCGTCAAATACGCTCTCCCCCAATGGCGTCGACTGTTCGAGCGCACCGAAGGCACCCCCTCCCTGATCACCCGCCTCGTCCGCGAATTCGACCGCCCCACCGGCCCACCCCCCACCAAACTCGCCGACGCCATGGACGGCGCCATCCGAATCATGAACGCCCTGGTCACCTTCCGCACCCTGCACAACCGCATGGCAGGCGGCGCCTACACCGACGCCACCCCCCACCCCACCGGCATGGCCGGCGTAAGCCCCGGCCTCCTGAACCACATCCTCACCCTCACCCACGACTGCGCCACCCGCACCCGAGCCCGCCGCACCGGAATCCGCCCCTACTCTCGGGATCCGCACTCGCTCTGAACATTCGGTGCGGATCCCGGGAACGAGTGCGGCTATTTGGAACTAGCGAGCCGGCTACTCGACCTGGAGCAGTCGAGGGGAGACGGTGAAGCCGTGGCGTGCGTAGGCATTGATTGCGCGATCGCTGGAATGCACCGTTACTCGCTCCAGTCCGAGGCGGCTCGCCTCGGCGAGAACGGCATCAATCAGCCTGCCACCCAAGCCGGTATCCCTACGTTCCGGCACCACATACACACATTGCAGATCGCCCGACGCCCGTTCAGGCCTATGTGGCGTCGGTACGCGCTGGATGACCGCGAGCCATGCCATACCGAGGACGACCCCATCGTCGGCGACGACCCAGCACCGGTGCGAGCGATCGTTGTCCTTTGCCCAAACCACGAACCACGCCGTGAACTCCTCGCGAGTGATCTCCGGCGTGCCGCGCTTCTCCGTGACCCACCGCCAACGAAGCCGTGCCACCGCGTCCAGATCGTCCTCTTCGGCTGGGCGAACAACGATTTCACTCATCCATGGATTCTGGCGCAGCAAAGCCCCTTTCGCCGAGCAGCAGCGGCGATCTGGTAAGTGGTGAGCATGGCCGGGCACAGCACTTCGCACTCCCCGCCGCGGTGACGCGCAGCGATTGATGGCGGGGTTCTCGCACCGTCAATGGCGCTGCGGGGCAACAATGGTGGCGTACATGCGTTGAGCGGGGGCATCTGTGGAGTCGGTTCCTGGTGGCGGCAGCGGCGAGGAGACGCCGCGCGAGATAAAGTTCGACATCCGGTTTCTTCGGTGGTGCGTAGGGCTGGCGGCGGCGCTGTGGGCGGCAGCTCTGACACAGCCGCTGGCTGACTTCACCGACAGTGACTGGGGAATTGTCCAGACCATCCAGGTCTACCCATTCGAAAGTGGGCAAGCCCCGGGCGCGGCCGGCTTGTTCGTCTGGGGCGCTTTCCTGGCCATCGTCGGGGCGGGGGTCGCGGTGGGCACGCTCTCCGCTCAGGACAAGGGCATTCGAAAGTTCGGTGGGGTGCTGGCCTTCACCGTCTTCACCTGGTGTTTCTTCGGCGCAATTCTCTTCTTCAGTACGTTCACCGGCACGCTGCTTGCGGGCATGTGGCTGATCCTCATATCCATACTGATGCTGTTCGTGGCCGCGTTGGACGCGGGCTTCTTGTAGTCAGCTGCGTCGTGCCATGCGATCACCTCACACGGTGAGTTCGGCACCGTCGGGTAGGACCTCCACACCCGCTTGCGCCACCAGAGCGCTAGCGGTGGAGGAGGGTTCCAGGAGGGGGTTGGTGTTGTTGAGGTGGGTGTAGATTCGGCGCAATCCTGGGTGGCGGGTGAGGGCAGTGAGGGAGCCGGTGGGCCCGGCTATGGGGAGGTGGCCCATGAGGGATTGGCCGGCGTCGGGGTCTTGGGAGTGGACGGCCGAGCCGAGTTCTTGGGCGCTGAAGAAGGTGCCGTCCAGTAGTGCGCAGTCGGCGGAGGCGAGCAGGTCGTCCAGGGCGACAGGCCAATTCGCCAGGCACGGCGCGTATACGAATACGCCGCCGGTCACCGGGTCTTCGATGCGGAGGGCGGTCACCCAGTGGGTGGAGGGGGACGGTGTCGCGACGTACTTCGGCGCCTTGGCGCTGATGGGGTGCGCGACGACGCGGAGCCCGCCGGCGAGTTCGACACCGGGCACGGTGCTGTCCTGCCACTTCCATGGGCGGTAGCGAGTGAGCAGGCTGCGCAGCGGCTGGAGCGCGTCGAGTACTACGGGGCTGGCGTAGACGGTCAGGTCGGCGGCTCCGCGCAGGATGGCCAGCCCCATCGTGTGGTCCACCTCGGCGTCGGTGAGGAGCACGCCGCGCACGGGGGTTTCTCGCGGTCCCGGGCCGGGGCGGAGGGCGGGCGTGGCGAGCAGTTGGGCGCGAATATCGGGTGAAGCGTTGAGCAGCCACCAATCTCGCGAGTTGCCGCTGACGGCGACGCACTCTTGACTGCGCGAGGGCAGTTCGCCGTTACGGGCACTCAGGCAGAGCTCACAGGCGCAGTCCCACTGCGGGAACCCACCTCCGGCAGCGGTACCGAGCAGGATCACCTTCACGGCGCCTGCGCCCGCATGGTGAAAGCCGTCGCCGCCTCGCTCAATGCGGCGTCGACGAGCGGCCGATCCGGGGACAGCCCGCACACCGGGTCGGTCGCCGCCGCGTCACCGGTGAACTGGAACGCCTGGCAACGGCAGCCGCCGAAGTCGGTGAACCGTTCGGGACAGGAGCGGCAGGGTTCGGGCATCCACGAGGTTCCGCGAAAGGCGTTGAACGCCTTCGATAAATACCAGATCTCGGCCAGCGGTCGTTCGAGCGCGTTCTCTACCGGCAAGGTCGCGATCACCGAAGCACCAGGGCACGGCAGTACATTGCCCTCGGGCGTGACGGTCAGTTGCCTTCTCCCCCACCCATCCATGCACGGCTTCGGCCGGTCCGCGAAGTAGTCCGCGACCACATACACCAGATCGGGCCCGCCCGCGTATTTCGCTCGAGCCCGCTGCATCGCCTGTCGCGCGTTGTCGAGCTGAATCGCGCTGGGCAGCAACGTGGCTCGATTACGCAGCCCCCACCCGTAGTATTGCGTGTTGGCCAACTCGATTCGGTCCGCGCCGAGACCGACGGCAAGATCGACGATCTGCTCGACCCGATCGATATTCCCCCGGTGCAGCACGACGTTCACGGTGAGCGGCAGTCCTGCACCCGTGATCGCCTCGGCCGCAGCGAGTTTCAGCGCGTGCACCCGGGCCCCCGCGATCCGGTCGGCGGACTGCGGATCCGCGTCCTGCATCGAGAGCTGAACATGGTCGACCCCGCGCTCCGCGAGCTGTTGCGCCCGCTGGGCGGTCAGTCCGACACCGCTGGTCACCAGGTTGACGTAGGCCCCGAGTTCCCTTGCATGCGCGACCAAGTCGGGCAGATCCCGCCGCGACAGCGGCTCACCACCGGAAAAATGCATCTGCACCACTCCGAGCTCACGAGCCTCGGTGAGTACATCGCGCCACTGCGCAAAGGTCAATTCCTCAGCGCGCGAGACGAGTTCGACAGGATTCGAGCAGTAGGGGCAGTGCAGCGGGCAACGATGCGTCAGCTCGACGAGCATGCCGAGCGGTGCCTCGATCGACGTCTCAGTCATCCAGTGCCACCACTCGTCGCTGCGCGAGCCGCGCCAACAGCTCGGCTATGTCCTCGGCACGGACGCCGTCGTACTCCGCGCCGAGCCGCTGCACAATGCGATCAATGCTGTGCGCACCATCGCAGAGCGCGAGCACCGCGGCAGCGGTGTCGTTGAGAACCACCACCCCTTCGGGCAGCAGCGCCAATTCACCACGCACCGAATCACTGGTGAGCCGGACACCCGGCCGCAGCCGCGGCAGCGTTCTATCGGACAGCTCGGCCATCACCGGCCCCCGTGTGATAGTCGAGTGCATCGAGCACAGCGCTCAGCACATCGCATTTGAAGGCGAGCGCATCGACGCAAGCCTGCTGCTGCGCACGGGTTTCGGCATGCCGGACCACCAGGTCGAGCAGCGAACGCCCCTCCGCCTCCACCATGTCGATGCGCGCGGTGAAGTACGCGAAACCCTGCTCCGCGATCCACGGATAGTGCTGTCGCATCCGGCCCAGCCGGTAGCTCAGCAACCCGGGCGAGAACAGCTCGGTGAGCCCGGACGCCACCGCCTCCAACCACGGGCGGCGTCGAGCGAAGTCGAGATAGGCGTCCACCGCGAAACGCGCCCCGGGCAAGACGAGACGCTCCGAGACCACCTCGGCGCGCTCGAGACCCACCGCCTCGGCCAGGTGCAGCCACTTCTCCGCGCCGCCCGGCGAGCCGTCGGCCCCGTCGTGATAGACGATCCGCGGCAACCACTCCCGCCGCACCTCCGGCAGCGGGCAGTTGGCGATGATCGCGGCATCCTTCTGCGGCAGGCAGCGCTGGTAGTACCAGCGATTCGCCACCCACAACCGCAACTCGTCCTTGTCCAGCCGCCCGTGGTGCAACCGTTCGTGGAACGGATGCCGGTCCCAATACGAAGCCTCGAGCGCGTGCAGCGACTGTCGGAACTCGGCGTCGCTCCAGCGAGTCTCCGTGTCACAGGCCGTGGACATCCCGGTACACCTTTGCCCTTCGCGTCACCGCCGCGTCAGTCACGGCCGGCGTAGGCGGTAATTTCCAATGCGGTATCGAAGAAAGCGAAATCGGGACGGCGCCATACCTTCTTGCCCGTCTCGACCTTTTCGGTAGTGCGGTTCTCGACGATGGCCTGCATACGAATGCCTCCGCTTGTCAAAGGATGCGTGAATACAGCGAGCCGAACACTCTGGTTCGCGAGCGTAACACGCCTGAGCGCAAGCAAATATGGCCCCACAGCAACTGGGGAAATGCACCCCATAAGGGGTAGAGAGGTTTCGGCAGTCTCTGCATGATTGCCTTCGGTGCCGTAACCGAACCGATAGCCGAACGCGCACGCCGGTCGTCCGAAACGTCACAGCGGCGTGGGTAACATGCTTGACGCTCCTGTAATTCGTATGGCTTAGCAAACTCCTGAGTCCGGGCGAGGAGCCACCCTCATGCACAAGAAAACACACGCAACGCCCCGCCGACGCGGCTCGTATCTGCGCCTGCCCATCCTGGTGGTCGCCGCTGTCCTGCTGGTGACCGGCACCAGCTTCGGCCAGTCCACCGCCGCCCAGGGTGACTGGTCGATGTGGCAATACGACCTGCAGGGTTCTCGGCACAATCCCCACGAGACCGCCATTACCCCGGCTACCGTGGGCTCGCTACAACTGAAGTGGGCGTTCGCCTTCCCCGACACCATCGCCGCGTCCAGCCAGCCTGCGGTCGTGGACGGCACCGTCTACGTCGGTGGCCGCAACGGCACCTTCTACGCGTTGGACGCCGACACCGGTGCGACCCGATGGTCGTTCCAGGCCGAAACGCCGCTCGGCGGCAACCTGCCGACCTTCGGCCTGCGCAACGGGCCCGCGGTCGCGGACGGCCTGGTCTACTTCGGCGACAACTCCGCCAGGATGTGGGCCCTCGACGCGGCGACCGGACAGCAGCGCTGGGTCCGCCAGTTGGACCCACACCCGTTCGCCATCATCACCGGCTCGCCCTTGGTGTTCGACGGCCACATCTACGTCGGCGTGTCCAGCCAGGAGTTGGGCCAGGCCACCAGCGACCACTACCCCTGCTGCACCTTCCGCGGCAGTGTCGTCTCGCTCGACGCCGCGACCGGCGACGTGCAGTGGCAGTACTACACGATTCCGCAACCGCAACCGACCGGCGGCAAACCGAACTTCGCACCCAGCGGCGCACCGGTCTGGTCCTCGCAGACTCTCGACGTGCCATCGCGCACGCTCTACTACACCTCGGGCAACCCCTACAGCGGCTACCCCGAAGGGGCGGAAGCGATCGGCGCGTTGGACCTCGACACCGGAACGGCCCGGTGGGTTCGACGTATGACGCCAGGAGACCCACCCTGGAACGGCCGCTGCGTGATACCACCACCCGGCGGGAACTGCCCGGATCCCGGACACGACTTCGACTTCGGTTCGCACCCGAACCTCTTCGAGATCAATGACCGCCTGGTCGTCGGCGCCGGCCAGAAGAGCGGTGTCTACCACCTGCTCGACGCCACCACCGGTGAAATCATCTGGCAGACCCGGCTGTCCACCCCGAAACCGATTCTGCCCGCCCCCGGCTCGGAGTCGCTGCAAGGTATTCAATGGGGCGCCAGCTATGACGGCAACCGCCTGTACGTCGCCACCTACCAGGCGCAACCCGGCACGCTGTACGCGCTGAACCCGGCCACCGGCGAAATGATCTGGGCCACCCCGAATCCCACCGAGGGCTGCCTGATCAATGTGCCGCCGGTACCGATGTCCCCGCTGTGCCAGCTCGCCATGCCGAACGCCGTCACCACCACTCCCGGCCTGGTTTACGAGGGCAGCATGGACGGCAAGATGCGCGCCTTCTCGGCCGACACCGGCGCGATCCTCTGGCAATACAACACCGCGAAACCGTTCAAGACGGTGAACGGCGTGCCTGGCCTCGGCGGCGCCATCAACGGTCACGGCGCCGTCGTCGCGAACGGCATGCTGTTCACCAACTCCGGTTACGGACGCCAGATCACCACCGGCATGCCGGGCAATGTGCTGCTGGCATTCGGCCTTCCGTAACCGCGGGGATGGATATCAACTACGGCCCGCGTAAGCGGTGATTTCGAGGGCGGTATCGAAGAAGGCGAAATCGGGTCGATGCCAAGTCTTCTTGACTACCTCGAGAATGCTGTTCTGGCCGCTGGCGTGCATGCGAATGCCTCCGATTGTCGCTCGAGAAAGATTCGGACTTCATGAGCGTAAGACGCCGTACACCCGTTATCTTCCCCAGTCGTTCTCCAGTCGAGATGACCGCCGAGATGTGGCTCTACTTAGCTATGACTTCAACACTTCGAAGTGCGGCACATTATGCCGGCACCGCTGTGATCGCTGTAATGGCAAGTTTTTTCGTCGCGCTGCCCAGTTCCCTCGCGGGACCGGTCACCGCGGCAGGCACCCCGGACCTCAATGCCCCGCAAGAGGTGGCTCGGGACATCGACGCGCCATGGGGTCTGATCTTCCTCCCGGACGGCGCCGCCCTGATAGCCGAGCGCGATACCGGCGTGATCAAGCGCATCGCACCCGGCACCACACCTACCCAGGTGTACCGGGTGCCCGGCGTGGTCGCGCGCGGCGAAGGCGGACTCCTCGGCCTCGCTGTCTCACCGAAATATGCTGAAAATGGTTACGTCTACGCCTATTTCACGGACAGCGGCGATAACCGGATCGTGCGCTTCCGCCTCGACGGACAACCGCAAGCGATCTTCACCGGAATCGCCAAGGCCAACATTCACAATGGCGGCCGCATCGCCTTCGGCCCCGACGGCATGCTCTATGTCGGAACCGGCGACGCCGGACAACGGAACAGGTCGCAGGACCCGGCCAGCCCCAACGGCAAAATTCTCCGCTTGGATCCCGACGGCAAACCGGCACCGGGCAACCCAACGCCGAATTCACCGGTCTACTCCCTCGGCCACCGCAACGTGCAGGGTCTGGCATGGGACGCCACCGGCCGGCTCTATGCC
The DNA here is from genome assembly GCF_004634405.1 of Nocardia sp. CS682. Classification (NCBI taxonomy): domain Bacteria; kingdom Bacillati; phylum Actinomycetota; class Actinomycetes; order Mycobacteriales; family Nocardiaceae; genus Nocardia; species Nocardia sp. CS682. Next base: position 452,645 of record NZ_CP029710.1, read on the forward strand.
ACCGAATTCGGACAGGACACCTACGACGAGGTCAATCTGATCGAGGCGAAGCGCAACTACGGCTGGCCCGTGGTGGAAGGCAAGGGCGACACCCAGAACGGCCGCTACACCAACCCCCTCGTCACCTGGTCGACCAGTGAAGCCTCCCCCTCCGGCCTCGCGATCACCGCGAACACGCTGTACGTCGCCGCACTGCGCGGCCAGCGGCTGTGGACCATCCCCCAGCGCGCCGACGGCACGCTGGACCGGCCGGTCGCGCAGCTGCGCAGCAAGTACGGCCGCCTGCGCACCCCGGTGGTGGCACCGGACGGCGCGCTGTGGCTCAGCACCTCCAACACCGACGGCCGCGGCACCGTCCGGGCCGGCGACGATCGAGTCATCCGCTTCCCGGCACGCTAGGGCCTCAGCACTCCACGACGGCTACCGCCAAACCGCCGCGCGAGGTCTCCTTGTACTTGTCGAGCATGTCCGCCCCGGTCGCCCGCATGGTCTGGATGACCTGGTCCAGCGAGACATGATGCATCCCGTCACCGCGGATCGCCATGCGAGCCGCGGTGATTGCTTTGACCGCCGCGATCCCGTTGCGTTCGATGCACGGGATCTGCACCAACCCGCCGATGGGGTCGCAGGTGAGACCGAGGTTGTGCTCCATGCCGATTTCCGCGGCGTTCTCGATCTGGCGTGGCGTGCCGCCCAGGACGGCGGCCAGGCCGGCGGCGGCCATCGCGCAGGCCGAACCGACCTCACCCTGGCAGCCCACCTCGGCACCGGATATCGAGGCGTTCTCCTTCATCAATTGGCCGATCGCGCCTGCGGTGAGCAGGAATTCGACCACGCTGTCCTCGTCGGCGCCGGTGACGAAACGCTGAATGTAGTGCAGCACAGCGGGAATGATGCCCGCGGCACCGTTGGTCGGCGCGGTGACGACCCGGCCACCCGCGGCGTTCTCCTCGTTGACCGCCATCGCGTACAGCGTCACCCACTCCATCGCGCGTAGCGGATCGTTGTCCTCCGCTTCGGCGCCGAGCCGCTCGAACAGGTTCGCCGCACGCCGCCGCACCCGCAGCGTGCCAGGCAGCACCCCGCCCGTCGACATGCCGCGCGCCACACAGCGTTGCATGACCTCCCAGATGTCGAGCAGTTCCGAGCGCACCTGATCCGCACTGCGCGAAGACATTTCGTTGGCCAGCACCACGGCACTGATGGACAGTCCGGTGGCCTCGGTGATCGCGAGCAGCTCGTCCGCCGAGCGGAACGGGTGGGCCACGGCGACCGGCGCCTCGACCGTACGCCCGTCGATCTCGTCCTCGTCGAGGACGAAACCGCCACCGACGGAGTAATACCGGCGCTCGAGCAGCACCCTCCCCGCCGCGTCGCGCGCGGCGAACAGCATGCCATTGGTGTGGAAGGCCAACCTCGTCAGCCCGAGCAACTCGACATCCTCGTCCACGGCGAACGCGATCGAGTGCACACCGCCCAGATACAGCCGCCCGGTGGCGCGGGCCGTGGCAACGGTGGCGCGCATGGCGTCCGGGTCGACGCTCTCGGGTTGCGCACCCGCCAGTCCGGCCACAATCGCCTCGACACTGCCGTGACCACGCCCGGTCGCCCCGAGCGACCCGTACAGTTCCACCCGCAGTGCGGCCGTCTCGTGCAGCACGCTGAGGTCTTTCAATCGCTCCACGAATGCGGCCGCGGCACGCATCGGCCCGACCGTGTGTGAGCTCGACGGACCGACACCGACCCGGAACAGGTCGAAAACGCTGATGGTCACGCCGGGTTCCGCATTCCGACATACAGCGGGAACTGCTGTGCCAAGGCGTCGACCCGCTTGGTCAGCGCCGCCGAGGCCTCGCCGGTACACAGCGCCGTCGCGATGACGTCGGCGACCTCGGTGAACGCCGCGATATCGAAGCCGCGCGCGGCCAGTGCCGGTGTGCCGATCCGTAGTCCCGAGCTGATCATCGGCGGTCGCGGATCGAACGGAATGGCGTTGCGGTTCACCGTGATGCCCAGCCGCTGCAACAGGTCCTCGCCCTGTTTACCGTCCAGCGCGGCCTCGCGCAGGTCGACGAGCACCAGGTGCACGTCGGTACCGCCGCTGACCACGCCGATACCGGCCGCCCGGCAATCCTCGGTCAGCAGCCGCTCGGCGAGCAGCCGGGCACCCGCGAGGGTCCGCTCCTGCCGTTCGCGGAACGCGGGCTCGGCCGCCATCTTGAAGGCGACCGCCTTGGCCGCGATCACATGTTCGAGCGGTCCGCCCTGCTGGCCGGGGAACACCGCCGAATCCAGCTTCTTGCCCAATTCCGGTGTGGCGAGGACGAATCCGCCGCGCGGCCCGCCCAGCGTCTTGTGCGTGGTCGAGGTGACGACGTGCGCGTGCGGCACCGGCGAGGGATGCAACCCCGCCGCGACCAGACCGGCGAAGTGCGCCATATCGACCATCAGGTAGGCGCCGACCTGATCGGCGATCCGCCGGAATTCGGCGAAGTCCAACTGCCGCGGATAGGCGGACCAGCCCGCGATGATCAGCTTCGGCTGATGCTCTTCGGCCAGCCGCGCCACCTCGGCCATGTCGACCAGCTGATCCTCGGCCCGAACGTGGTATGCGGCAACGTCGTACAGCCGCCCGGAGAAGTTGATCTTCATGCCGTGCGTGAGGTGACCACCGTGGTCCAGCGCCAAGCCGAGGATGCTGTCACCGGGCCGCAGCAGCGCGTGCATCACCGCGGCGTTCGCCTGCGCACCCGAATGTGGTTGCACGTTCGCGTATTCCGCACCGAACAGTGCGCGCAGCCGCGTGAGGGCCAGCGACTCGATCTCGTCGATGTGCTCGCAGCCGCCGTAGTAGCGGCGTCCCGGGTAGCCCTCGGCGTACTTGTTGGTCAGCACGGTGCCCTGGGCCTGCATCACCGCGAGCGGCGCGTAGTTCTCCGACGCGATCATCTCCAGCCCGCGTTGCTGGCGGTCGGTCTCCCGATCGACCATCGCGGCGACCACGGGGTCGAATTCGCGCAGGGAGACATCGAGTGGGGTACGGAGATCGGCGGCGGGATCTGCCATGGGGAGCCTTTCGTCGACGCGTGCGCGCGCGTAAGTGTGGCTCCTCCCGCTCTGTCCTAGGGCCTGAGAGATTCACGCGCTGTGCGTTTGCCCCGTCGGCGAGTGCCTCGATGCACTACTTTTCAGAGTTGCCTGATGCGCAGCGGTACTGGGCCTGAGAGATTCCCGGGAGGTGTTGCTCCTTCGGCTCTCCATCGAACGGATGGAGATCTCCCGCTGCGTGTGCGGCGAATATTCAGTTGTTGCATATAGCGCAACAACTGCGCAATACGGCACTCAGTATTGTCGGCGGCCGCGCGCGTTGTCAATGGCGAACCCCGGCCGTACCAGCCCGGCCCGTCAGCCGAAGTAGCCGAGCCGCCTGCTGATGTCCGCGGCGCTCGCTATCGCGAGTTCCGCCATCGGCGCGAAGCGGTCCGGGCCGAGCCGATACGACGGCCCCGAGACGCTCAGCGCCGCGACGATCGCGCCGTTGCTGTCGAAGACGGGAGCGGCGACGGCGTTCAGCCCGATCTCCAATTCCTCACGCACACTTGCCCACCCGTTCTCGCGCACCGCCACCAGCTGGGCGGCCAGGTCGGCGACCTTGGTCAGCGTGTTGGCGGTGTAGCCCTCCAGCTTCGGGCCGACCTGCTTGCGCAGCGCCGCCGGTGCGAGCCCGGACAGCAGCACCTTGCCGCTCGACGTGGCGTGCGCCGGGCAGCTCTGCCCGACCCAGGACCGCAGGGCGATCGAGCCGGTGCCCGCCGCCTCGACGATATTGATGATCCGATTCCCGTCCAGCACAGCAATATTCGTGGTCTCGCCGGTTTCGGCCGCCAGCGCGTTGCACGCGCCCTGACTCTGCCCGACGAGATCGACCTGCGCGCTGGTGGATCCGGCCAGCCGGACGATGGAGAACCCGAGCCGGTACTTGCCGCGGTCGGAGAGCTGCTCGACGTAACCGCGTGATTCCAGCACGGCGACCAACCGGGAGACGGTAGATTTGTGCACGCCGAGCTCGGCGGCGATCTCCGTGACGCCGGCCTGCCCCAGCTTGGCGATGATCTCCATCACCAGCAGCGCGCGGTCGACCGACTGCACCGCAGCGGCCCGACCCGTGTCCTCACCATCCTGTTTCGCCATGACGCCGTCATTCTAGGCTGATCCCCTGATCAGGTCCGCGCACTTCTCGGCCATGGCCATGACGGTGATGTTCGGGTTCACCGCGGGCAGTTTCGGCATCGCGGACGCGTCGACCACCCGCAGCCGCGACACCCCCTTCACCCGCAGCTCCGGATCGAGCACCGCCAGCGGATCCTCGGGCGCACCCATCCGCGCGGTGGCGGCCGGGTGGTAGACGGTGTTGTGGGTGGCGTGGATATAGCTCAGCAGTTCGTCGTCGGTGGTCGCGTCCGGTCCGGGGGCGAGTTCCGCGGCGACCCACTCGCGCAGCGGCGACTGCTCGGCGATCCGGCGGGCCAGCCGGATACCGGCGAGCATGACCTTTTCGTCGTGACCATCCGGATCGGTGAAGTATCGCGGGTCGACTTTCGGCCGATCCCGGAAGTCACGAGTGCGTAGCCGGACGGTGCCGCGCGAGCGCCCCTGGGTCACGTTGGGGGTCAGGCAGAAACCGTTGTCGGTGGTCGGGTAGCCGTGGCGCAGGGTGTTCATGTCGAACGGCACGCTGCCGTAATGCATCATCACGTCCGGCAGGCGCAGTGTTTCGTCGGTGGTGGCGAACAGGCCGATCTCCCACCACTGCGTCGAGGTCTCCACCATCGGCTTGGCGGCGTCCCAGAACACCAGTCCTTCCACATGGTCGTCCAGATTCGCGCCGACGCCGGGCGCGTCGACCAGCACCGGAATGCCGATCTCCCGCAGATGATCGGCGGGCCCGATGCCGGACAGCATCAACAACTTCGGCGTATCGATGGCACCCGCGGTGACGACGACCTCGCGCCGCGCCGAGACGGTGTCGTAGCCGGTGAGGTCGGGGCGTTGGTAGCGCACGCCGGTCGCGCCGCGGGCCCCGTCGAAGAGGATCTCGCTGACCCGGCAGTCGGTGCGCACCACCAGATTCGGGCGCGAGTTCAGCACCGGGTGCAGGTATGCGTGCGATGTCGACATGCGCGTACCGTCTTCGGCCGCGTTGATCTGGAACCAGCCCGCCCCGTTGCGCACGGTGGCACCCCGGTTGAATTGCACCGTCGGCAAACCGACCGCCGCCGCCGCTTCGAGCACCGCCAGGCCGCACGGGTCGACCGGCGGAACATCGCGCAGCCGAACAGGTCCGGTGCGACCATGCTGCTCGCCGGGGGCGTCGTTGGTCTCCAGCCGCGTGACGTACGGCAGCACCTCGGCCGCGCTCCACCCCTTCGCGCCGAGGGCGGCCCACTCGTCCAGATTTTCCGCGGGCGGCCAGAACGCGATACAGGAGTTGTGCGAGGAACATCCGCCGAGCACTTTCGCGCGGGCATGGCGCAGATAGCTGTTCCCGCGCTCCTGCGGTTCGATCAGGTAGTCCCAGTCGTACCCGGAGTCCAGCAGGTGCATCCAGCGGGTGAGCTCGAGAATCGCGCGATCGCCGACATCGGACGGGCCCGCCTCCAGCAGGCACACCGACACGTCCGGATCCTCGCTGAGCCGGGCGGCGAGCACACACCCGGCGGTCCCGCCGCCCGCGATTACGTAGTCGAACACGGTGTCAGCCATCGGCCCGCACCTCCGCGGCGTGCGAGGCCAGCGTGCCGATTCGATTGCGCCCCTTCACCGCGTACCACAGCAGGCCGGAACCGAGGATCAACCCGATGTAGACGAACGCGCCCCAGGTGTTGTACCAGGGACTGCCGTACACCCCGGGGCGCGGCCAGGCCAGGTTGAGCGCCATGCCGACACCCCACACCACCGCGACGATATTGACGAGCATGCCCCACCGTCCCATCGTGAAGTAGCCGCCTTCGGCCAGTTCCTTCGGCGGCCACTGCCCTTGCAGCCGCTTCTTCAGCATCGGCCCGGTCACCATCAAATAGGCCAGGTAGATCATGATGATCGCGATCGATGTCAGCACGGTGAAGATCTTGGGCTGGCCGACATTGACCACCAGGATGAGCGTGGCGAGTACGCCGATGAGGATGGCCGGAATCACCGGCGTCTGGGTCTTCGGATGTACCCGGGCGAGCTTCTCGCCGAACGGCAGCGCGTTGTCCCTGGCCATCGCGAAGGTCAATCGGATGGCGGCCGTGTGCACGGCGAGCGAGCACACCGTCACCGCGATCACGATGCAGCACAGGAAGATCGTGCCGAGCGGACCCCACATCACCTGCTCGACGATGTATTGCAGGCCGCCGCTGGAGCTGCCGATCTGCGGGTCGTCGAGATCGGGCGCCGCCATCACGGCGAAGGCCAGGATGCCCCCGCCGATGACGAACGAGGCCAGCACGGCGCGCAGAATGGCCTTCGGCGCGGTGCGCCGCGGCTCGACCGTCTCCTCACCCAGCGAACTCGCGGTGTCGAAGCCGTACATCACGTAGCCGGAGGCGAGCGAGGCCACCAGGAACGCGCCGAGGTAGCCGCCGGACTCCCCCGCGCCGTAGCCGTGGGTCGAGAAGAACACCTGCGGACCACGAGTCGCGTTGGCCGCCAGGATGATAACGATCAGCACCGCCGCGATGAGCTCGATGAACACGCCCGAGCTGTTGATCCGCGCCATCAGCCGCACGCCGAGCGCGTTGATCGTGGTGGTGAACAGGATCATGATGGTGCCGAGCAGCACCGCGTTGGTGGCGTAGTCGTACTCGCCGGTCCCGTCGCCGATGATCTGGAAACCGGTCCACAGCCGCGGCAAGTTCAACTGGAGCGCGAGCACCACGGCGGCCAGCGTCACGATCGAGGCGGTCAGCATCAGCCAGCCCGACGACCATCCGACGATTCTGCTGCCCAGCGACTTCGACCAGTTGTAGACCGACCCGGCGACCGGATAGCGCGCCGCGAGTTCCATGAAGCACAGCGCGACAGCCAACTGTCCGACGAAAACGAGCGGCCAGGACCACAGATATGCGGGTCCGGCGCTGCCGAATCCGAAATAGAACAGCTGGAATGTGCCGGTGAGGATGGAGATATAGCTGACGCCGGCCGCGAAGCTCGCGAATTTTCCGATGCTGCGGTCCAGGGATTCCTTGTAGCCGAAATCCGCCATGCCGGTACCGTCGGGCACCCCGCGCTCTGTGACTACCATCGTTACTCTTTCGCGGTAATGGCCGGTACGGGCTGTCCGGCCGACAATGAAACTACGATCAGACGCCCTTGAACCACTCCGCAGGCTTCGGTGCCGTGTTGTGCCAAATGTGTTTGATTTCTTGGTATTCGGCCAATCCGGTCGGGCCCAGCTCGCGGCCGTTGCCGGATCTCTTGAATCCGCCCCATTCCGCGCCGGCGGTGTAATAGCCGAATTCGTTGAGCCACACGGTGCCGTGGCGCAGCGCGCGCACCACCCGCTCGCCACGGGCCGCATCCGAGGTGCGAACCCCCGCTGCTAGACCGTATTCGGTGTCGTTGCCGAGCCGGATCGCCTCGGCCTCGGTGCTGAATCGCTCGACCGTCAGGATCGGGCCGAAAGTCTCCTCCTGCACCAGCCGCATCGACCGGTCGCAGCGGTCGAAGATGGTCGGCAGGTAGAAGCTGCCGTCGCGCAGAGCAGGGTCGTCGGGCCTGGCGCCGCCGGTCACCAGCTTCGCGCCCTCCGAAATGCCCAGCGCGACATAGGCTTCCACCTTCGCGCGGTGTTCCTCGGAGACCAGCGGGCCGGTTTCACTGGCCGGGTCGAGGCCGGGACCGACCCTGATCCGTTCGGCCCTGGTCGCCAGTTCCGCGACGAAGTCGTCGGCGATGGACTCCTCGATGATCAACCGGGTGCCCGCCGAGCAGACCTGCCCGGAGTGCAGGAACACCCCGGTCAGCACGTGGTCGACGGCGCTGTTCCACTCGGCGTCGGCGAAGATGATGTGCGGGTTCTTGCCGCCGAGTTCCACCGCCACCTTGGTGACGTGCTCGGCGGCGACCCGGCTGATCGTCCGGCCGGTGGCGAGCCCGCCGGTGAACGAGATGAAATCGACCTCCGGATTGTCGGTCAGCGCCGTACCGAGGACCGCGCCGCTCCCCTGCACCAGATTCAACACCCCGGCGGGAACACCCGCCTCTTCGGCGAGTCGCGCGAACTCGATCGTGCTCAGCGGCGTGACCTCGCTCGGCTTGAGCACCATCGTGCAGCCCGCCGCCAGCGCGGGCGCGACCTTCCACGACATCTGGAGCAGCGGATAGTTCCACGGCGCGATCAGCACGCACACCCCGATCGGCTCGCGCACCACCCGGCTGATCACCGCCGGATCGCCTACGTCGACCAGTCGGTCCGACTGCACCCCGACCAAGCCCGCGTAATAGCGGAACACCGAGATCACGTCGTCGATGTCGATCCGGCTCTCCACCAGCGTCTTCCCGGTGTCCGCCGTCTCCAGCCGCGCCAGCCGCTCCTTGTCGCGGGCCAGCAGGTCCGCGATCCGCAGCAGCAGCGCCACCCGATCGATAACCGGCGTCGCGGCCCAGCTTCCCTCGTCGAAGGCGGCCCGTGCGGCGGCGACGGCGTCGCGCGCGTCCTGTGGTGCCGCCTCGTCCACCGTGGCCACGACCGCGCCGTTGGCCGGGTCGGTGATCTGGCGCAGCCCGCCGTCCGCGGCGTGCGTCCATCGACCGCCGATGAGTAGATCAGGGTCGCCATTCATCACATTCACCTCACGTCACCGATCCGACAGGACAACCATTCGTGGAACTCCGCGATGTGGTGCTCGGCGGGCACGAGCACCCCGCCCTTACGGTAGGCGCGGGAGGACATGGTCGGTTGTGTTCGCGCACATGCCGCGAAGTCTTGCTCGTTGACCCGGTGGAACAATTCGACAGAACGGGACACATCTCGTCCCGACGCGACCACATCTTTGGTATACAACCAATCACACTCGACGATAGTGCGGTCTGCCGACACGGGGAACATCCGGTGAAAAATGATGTGATCCGGGACCAGATTCACAAAAACCGTCGGCCTGATGGTTATCGCGAAGTAGCGACGGTCCTGTTCGGGAGTAACCCCCGGTAGCCGGTCGAAACCCGGCGAACCGTCGACGGTGAATCCGGCGATATCGGGTCCGAATTCGGCGCCGTGACCGACGAACACCTGTGCGGCCAGGCCCTGGGCGAATTCGGGCAGCACCTCGGTCAGCTCGGGGTGGATGGTCGCGCAGTGGTAGCACTCCATGAAGTTCTCCACGATGAGCTTCCAGTTCGCCGCGACGTCGTAGACCACCCGGCGGCCCACCTCGAGGGTGTCGATCTCGTAGGCGTCGATCGCGGCCGGGTCGCCGAGGCGTTCGGTGACCGCGCCCATCACGTCGTGCTCGAACGACGGGGGCTCGTCGGCCAGGCAGACCCAGGCGTAGCCGAGCCATTCCCGCAGCGCGACCGGGACGAGTCCGTAGGCGACCCGATCGATGTCCGCGCCGGTGGCGTCCTTCAGCGCGCCCATGTTCGGCGCGGCGACCAAGGTGCCGTCGAGTGCGTAGGTCCACGCGTGGTACGGGCATTGCAGGTTGCGGCGCACCTGTCCGGTGTCCTCGGTGCACAGCATCGCGCCGCGGTGGCGGCAGATGTTCAGGAACGCGCGCAACTTCTCGTCGCGACCGCGCACGATCAGGACACTCTCGCGGCCGACCCGCACCCGCTTGAACTGTCCAGGTTGTGCGATATCGCCGGTTCTGATGGCGCAGAACCACATTCGTTCGAAGAGCTGCTCCTGTTCGGCCGCGAAGACGCGGTCGTCGACATACCACTTGCCGCCCAGGGTCGGCATCAGCGCCGGTGGCGCATGCGTCGCCCCACCGGAATCGCTATGCGAGGTTGTTTCCACTGGTCACCAACCTTTGCGGGTCGAAAAGTGTGATGGGGTGCGCGGTCTTCGCGTCGATGACCAGGTCGGCCAGGATCTCGCCCACCACCGGGACGAATTTGAAGCCGTGGCCGGAGAAGCCGCAGGCGATGGTGACGCGGGTGCCGCCGGGATGGCGGGCGATCACGAAATGCTGGTCGGGGGTGTTGGAGTACATGCAGGTCGCCGTGTGGACGCACGGACCGGAGACGGCCGGAACCAACGCGGCGACGCGGTCGCGCATCTCCTCGACCTCGTGTGGGTGCACAACGCGGTCGATGGTGTCCGGTGTGCAGACGATGCCCTTGCGGAAGAACGCCGTCTTGACCCCGCCGGTCGGCCCGTCGATGGCGGGAAAGCCGTAGATCTGCGTGCCGGATTCGTCCTCGGCGATGTAGATCGGCTGGTCTTCGAACGCGGCGGTCCCGCCGATCGGATCGAACCAGTAGAGCACCTGGCGTTCGATGGTGATCGGAATGCCGAAGTCCGCCAGCAACTGTGGCGCCCAGGCTCCGGGGCAGACGACCAGCTGTTCCGCGCGGTAGGTAGCTCTGGTCGTGGTCACTGTCACGCCGGAATCGGTCTCCGCCCAGCGGAGCACCTCTTCGCCGAACGACAGGGTCGCGCCGGCCCGCAGCGCCAGGTCGATGTGGGCTTGCACGGTCAGTTCGGGGCGCGCGAACCCGCCGTTGGGTTCATACACCGCGATGTCGTCGGGCGCGGGCGTGAAAAGCGGGAAACGCCGCTGGATTTCGGCGGACTCCAGAACCTGGTGCGGCAGCGACCATTCGCGACTCGCTCGCAGACTGCCCGCGACCGTCAGGCTGTCCGGTGGGCCGAGATACAGGCCGCCGGTGCGTCGAGTCACCTCGCGGTCGGCGTCGGTAGCCAGCTGCTCCCAGAGTTCGTAGGCACGCAGCAGCAGCGGAACGTAGGCGGGGTCTTCGAAATAGGACTGCCGGATGATGCGAGAGCCGCCGTGGCTGGAGCCTCGGTCGTGCGCGGGCGTGAACTTCTCCAGCCCGAGCACCCGCTGACCGCGGGCCGCGAGGTGATAGGCGGCGGCGCTGCCCATGCCGCCGACGCCGATCACGATAGCGTCGTAACCCGTTGTGGCCGTGGTCATGTCACTACCTCTTGATCCTGGACATCTCGGGATCCACCACCGGCTCGGTGTGCACCGAAGCGAGGTAGCGGGAGCCGAGATAGTCGACCTCGACGGTGTCGCCCACGGCGACCGCCGCGGGTAGCCAGGCATAGGCGACGCAGCGGCCGAGGGTGGTCGAGTAGCCCGCGCTGGTCACGTATCCCGCGCACGAGCCGTCCAGGTAAACCGGTTCTTTGCCGAGGACGACCGCCGAGGGATTCTCGAACACGATGCTGCGCAGCAGCTTTCCTGGCGGAGCGGCCTGTTCCAGGGCGCTCTTGCCGATGAAGTCGGGCTTGGTCATCCGCACCGCGAAGTCGAGACCCGCGGCGGCGGGCAGGTGCTCGGCGGTCATGTCGGTGCCCCAACTGCGGTAGCCCTTTTCGATGCGCAGGCTGTTGAACGCGATCCGGCCCGCCGCGATGACCTCGTGTGCGGCGCCTGCGGCCCACAGCAGGTCCCACAGCGCGTTGCCGTACTCCGCGGTCGCGTAGATCTCCCAGCCGAGCTCGCCGACGTAGGAGACGCGCAGCATGGTGACCGGGATGGCGCCGAGGTGGGTGTGCAGGGCCCGGAAGTATTTGAACGCCGCATGCGACAGATCATCGGAGCACAAAGGCTGCACCAGATCTCGCGCGTTCGGGCCCCACACGCCGATACAGCAGGTGCCGCCGGTGATGTCGCGCAGCAGCACCGATCCGTCGGCGGGCAGGTGCCTGGTGAACCAGTCGAAGTCCAGCGGACCGTTGGCGCCTACCTGGAAGCGTTGCGGACCGAGCCGGGCGACGGTGAGATCGCTGCGGATACCGCCTGTCTCGTCGAGCAGCAGCGCATAGGTCACCGAGCCGACGCTCTTGTCCAGATTGTTCGTGGTGAGCCGTTGCAGGAGGTCCAGCGCGCCCGGACCGGCGACCTCGTATCGGGTCAGCGGGGTCATATCGAACATCGCGACCCGCTCCCTGGTCCAGTGTGCCTCGGCGATGGCGATCGGCGACCAGAACTTGCTCGACCATTCGTCGCGTTCCGGGAACGGCAGCCCGTCGTCGCGAAGTCGTTGCGCCAGTTCAGCATTGACTTCATACCACGCGGGACGCTCCCAGCCGCCACCCTCGAAGAAGAACGCGCCTAGTTGCTCCTGGCGACCGTGGAACGGGCTGGTCCGCAGACCGCGGAGCGCGGTCCGATACTGGTGCGGATGGATGATGTCGTAGACCTCGACGAAGGCCTGCGAGCTCGTCTGCATGATGAATTCCCCGCTGCGCGCGGCGTCCTCGAAACGATAGAGATCGCACTCGTGCACGTCGGTGCCCGGCGCGCCGTCGATGATCCATTCCGCCGTCGCCTTGGCCACGCCGGCCGAATGGGTGACCCATACGGCCTCGGCAACCCAGAATCCCGCGAGTTCACGGTGTTCACCCATGATCGAAAAGCCGTCGGGGGTAAAGGAAAATATCCCGTTGAAACCTTCTTCCGGTTTCGAATCGCCGAGCGCCGGGAGCACTTTCATCGATTCCCGCCAGGCGGGCACGAAATCGGCCTCGGTGAAGGGCAGCATCGAGGGCATTGCTTCGCCGGCGGTCGCCGATGTCAGCGTGGACATGTCCACCGGCATCGGGGCGTGGCCGTAGTAGCCGATGCCCATGCGATCGCCGTGCTGGCGAAAATACAAATCTTGATCTTGGTGACGCAGGATCGGCAGGCTTGCGGCCCGGCCGCGGTCTGCCAGCGCGGCCAGCGGTCCGGTCTTGGCGTATTGGTGGGCCATCGGCACCAGCGGCACGACGAGGCCGACCTTTCGCGCCAGCTCCGCGCCCCAGAATCCCGCCGCGCAGACGACGATATCCGCGGCGAGCACGCCGTCGGCCGTCCGCACACCGACGACTCGGCCACCGCTCTCCTCGATGCCGAGCACCTCCTGGTTCGGCCGGAAACGCGCACCACGACCGGCCGCCGCCCGCGCCTGAGCCGCCGCGGCGTTCAGCGCGTTCGCCAAACCATCTGCCGGAGTGTGGAATCCACCGATAACCTGATCGACATCGAGCAGTGGATACCGGGCCGCGCATTCGGACGCATCCAGCAGGCGCCCCTCGATGCCCCACGACTGGGCCCAGCCCGCCTTGCGGTGCAGGTCGCGCCAGCGGTCCGGGGTGGTCGCCACCTCCAGGCCGCCGACCGGGTCGAAGGCTCGCCCGCCGGAATGATCGAGCGCGCCGAACTTTTCGGTGGTGTACCGGGCGAACTCGGTCATCGTCTTGGACGGGTTGGTCTGGAACACCAAACCCGGTGCGTGCGAGGTGGATCCGCCGGTACGAAAGAGTGGTCCCCGATCGAGCACGGTGATATCGGACCAACCGCGGGCGGTCATTTCGTCGGCGAGAGATGTCCCGACTATCCCGGCTCCGATGATGACAACTCTCGGGTTAGCCAAAGGGTGCCTCCGGTGTTGCTTGTAGCGCAACTAATTCTTATTACGCAACAAATAGTCCGCCTGCGGAGGCGCGCTGTCAACAGGTGGAAACCTGTTGTTCACAGGGCGATTCGGGGGTTGACGGCTGCCGTTAACCGGCGCACACTGTTGCGTATTGCGATATCAGTTGCGCTCTGAGCAACTCTTGGAGGGTTTATGGAATCCCTTGCGAAACAGACAGCCCCCTCCGGGACGGAACTGTTCGTCGCGCGCCTCGCGGACCTGCCGGTCGGCGAAGTCGCCACCGTGCGACCGGACCACGGCACGCCGATCGCGGTATTCCACACCGAGGAGGGCTTGTTCGCGATCGACGACACCTGCACCCATCAGGACGCGTCCCTCGCCGACGGCTGGGTGGATAACTGCACGGTCGAATGCCCGCTGCACGAATCGTGTTTCGATCTGCGCACCGGGCGGGTCTCGGGGCCACCGGCCAAGGTCGCGGTACGAACCTATGCGGTGCGGGTGCTCGACGGCGACGTCGTGGTCTCGACAGAGGCGTCATGAGTGCGTTGCGGTCGACGACGCACACGACGCTGCCGAGCGAGGCGCAGTCATGAGCGTGGTCGTCGTCGGCGCCTCGTTGGCCGGGTTCTCGCTGGTACGGGGGCTGCGCACGCATGGCTACGACGGCGATATCACCGTCATCGGCGATGAGGTACATCCGCCCTACGACCGCCCACCGCTGTCGAAAGAGTTCCTGCACGGCGATGTCGATATCGCCCTGGACGACGGCGCCGACGATCCCCGCACCCGCTGGCTGCTCGGCCGCCGCGCAGTCGGAATCACCTCGGCGGCAAGCGGTCCCGGCGTGACTCTGGACGATGGCACAGTGGTCGCCGGGCAATCGCTGGTGCTCGCCACCGGGGCCCGCGCTCGATCATTGCCCGGCGCACAGACACTCTCCGGTATCCATACGCTGCGCACCATCGATGACGCGCGCGCGATCCGCGCCTCCTTGCACACCGCACGCGCCGTGGTGATCGTCGGCGCGGGCCTGATCGGTGCCGAAATCGCCTCGACCGCCGCCACTCTCGGCGTGCAGGCGACCATCGTCGAACTCGCCACCGACCCACTCGCCGGTGTCTTCGGCCCACGCCTCGGGGCACTGTGCGCGGATCTGCACGCGGCCAACGGCGTCCGGTTACGCACCGGCATCGCCGTGGCCGAATTCGTGGGCGACGACCGCGTCAGCGCGGTCCGGCTGACCGACGGCACGCTACTCCCCGCCGATGCCGTGATCATCGGTATCGGCGCGATCCCCAACACCGAATGGGCACAGGACTCGCCGCTGCGCATCGGCGACGGCTTCGTCACGGATTCCCGCTGCCACACCACGGTTCCGGACATCTACGCCATCGGCGACTGCGCCCGCTCCTATCACGATGAGCTCGGCGCACTCCATCGTTGCGAGCACTGGTCGAACGCCACCGCGCAGGCCCGGATCGTCGCGGCCGCCCTGACCGGCGCACCAGCGGAGCCCGTTCCGTCCACCTATTTCTGGTCACGCCAGTACGGCCGGATGATCCAATTCGCCGGCTACCGCCGACCGGACGACGTGCTGCGCTTCGTCGACGGCGACCCGTCCACACCGTCGTGCACCGCAGTCTACGAACGCGACGGCGTACCCGTCGCCGTCTTCGCCATCGACAACGCACGCCTGTTCACCAGGTACCGCAAGCAGATCGAGCGGCGGCCCGCGGCCATCGCCACCCCGTAGGAGGATTTGTGCCCGAAACCGTTCGCGGCGTCATCGCCCGCCACATCGGCGTCCCGGTGGAGCTGGTCGACGTGGTGATCCCCGATCCCGGACCGCACGACGTCGTGGTACGCGTGCAGTCGTGCGGGGTGTGCCACACCGACCTGCACTACCGGGAGGGCGGCATCAACGACGAATTCCCGTTCCTGCTCGGCCACGAGGCGGCGGGCATCGTGGAGATCGTCGGGGAATCCGTCACCCACGTGTCCGTAGGCGATTTCGTCATCCTGAACTGGCGGGCGATCTGCGGCGAATGCCGCGCGTGCCGCCGCGGGCGTCCCTGGTACTGCTTCGACACGAGCAATGCCAGCAGAAGCATGACGCTCACCGACGGCACCGAGCTCACCGCGGCTCTGGGCATCGGCGCGTTCGCCGACAAGACGCTCGTCCACGAAAAACAGTGCACCAAAGTCGATCCCGCCGCCGACCCGGCCGTCGCCGGACTGCTCGGCTGCGGCGTGATGGCGGGCATCGGCGCGGCGATGCACACCGGCAATGTCTCGCGCGGGGACAGCGTGGCGGTGATCGGCTGCGGCGGTGTCGGCGATGCCGCGATCGCCGGCGCACGGCTGGCCGGGGCCGCGACCATCATCGCGGTCGACCGCGATCCACGAAAACTCGCCTGGGCCAAGCAGTTCGGCGCCACCCACGAGATCGACGCGAGCGCCGAGGACGTGGTCGAGCGGATCCAGGAACTCACCGACGGCTTCGGCGCCGATGTGGTGATCGACGCCGTCGGCCGCCCGGAGACCTGGAAGCAGGCCTGCTACGGCCGCGACCTGGCGGGCACCGTCGTGCTGGTCGGCGTGCCGACCCCGGAGATGATCCTCGAGCTGCCGTTGATCGACCTCTTCTCGCGCGGCGGCGCGTTGAAATCCTCCTGGTACGGCGACTGCCTGCCCGAGCGTGACTTCCCGATGTTGATCGACCTCTACCGCCAGGGCCGACTCCCCCTGGAACGCTTTGTCACCGAACGCATCTCACTCGACGAGGTGGAAAAGGCCTTCGCCGCCATGCACCACGGCGACGTGCTGCGCTCGGTCGTAGTGTGGTGACGAGCCCGGCTCCGGTCAGCGTGGCGGCAAGAGCCCGTTCACTATGGCCGCCAGCCCTTTCCGATGCGTATCGCGGTAGGTCAGCTCACCCCACTCGTCGGCGATCGCGGCGAGCGTGGGCAGCTCTTCGGCATCGAGCCGATCCATGGCCGGGTCGATAGCCGTCTCGAGCCGCGACTTCCGGCGCTCCCGGTTCACCCGGATGATGAGGTCGCCCACGATGTAGTACCAGATGGTGCGGTACACGTCGACGGCTTCCTCGGTGCTGCACCCGCAGTCCACAGCAGCGGCCACCATCAGCTCGACCATCCCCATCGCCGAGGGCACGAACAGCGGGTCGGAGGTCAATACCTCGATGATCCACGGACGCTCGGCGAGGCCTTCGTACAGGGCACAGGCGACTTCGAGGAGCCGCTCCCGCGGGTCATCGGAGTACTCCCGCCGCGGGATATGCCGGGCATGCGACTCCAACAGCAGCAGCAGGAGTTCGTCCTTGTCACGCACATGGTGATACAGCGCCATCGGCGTGCTGCCCAGTTCCTTCGCCAACCGCCGCATCGAGAGGCCGTCGGCCCCTTCGGTCCGCAGCAGTCGATCGGCAGCGACGACAATGGCGTCCTGCGACAGCCGCGGTGGTCGGCCCACCTTTCCCTTGCGATCCGTTTCTCCGGGCATCGGTCCATCTTCCCCTTCGCCGGTCGCCCCTGAAATCAGGGGCGGTCCGTCGCCTGTGCTGAAGTGGGCGCTGCCACCTGTCGGATCGGATCGGATCGGGAGAGCTTGATGAACGTTGCCGGCCCCACGGAAAGCGTCGTGGTCTTCATGGTGGGGCCCGACCCCGACGACGGCTTCCTCGCCATGGTGCAGACGCAGGACGACCACGCGGTGCGGTGCGCCTGGCAGAAATTGGTCGCAGAGCACAACATTCGGGCCGAGCAGGTGACCGCCGTGGTCGCGGAATGGCAGCCGTCGGCGGCGGACACCGCGTTCATCGAGCAGACATTCGGCGAGGTCGACCTGTCCTACCTGTTCGACCGTCCCGCGGCAGACGGCTGGGCTGCCGCGTTCGCCGCCGCGCGGGCCGCGCTGCAAGCCGAGATCGAGCGCCGCGACGCGGATCCGACCACGATGATGTGATCGGTCAGACGCCCTCGCCCCCAGGCTGATCGTCGGCCACGCAGCACGTTCGTCCCACTGGTCTCCTGGCATCGACTGCTTTGTCCTGTCAGAGAACAAACTTCGTCTCGATTTACCGAAAGCACCTCCGGAACTTGCGGAAGTGCGGTTGAATTCGCTCAGTTGCAGAGAAAGAAGCATCTGATGCGGATCGCGGCACGACCTGAAAATGCCCACCAGGCCCGGATTTTGCGGTTGCTGCGGGATCGCGGGCCGCAGTCGCGGTCGGAACTCGGTCAGCCGATGGAGCTGTCCAGGTCCAAGCTCGCGGTCGAACTCGATCGGCTCACCGCGCTCGGGCTGATCGAAGCCGGCGGGTTGGCGGCCTCCAGCGGCGGCCGACGTTCGGCGATCGCCATGCTGGCGTCGGGTCTGCGTTTCGCGGCCATCGATATCGGCGCGACGTCCATCGACGTCGCGGTGACCGACGGGGAGCTGCGCGTGCTCGGGCAGCTGTCCGAGCCGGGTGATATCCGGCAGGGTCCGGCCGCGGTGCTGGAGCGGGCGCTCGATCTGCTCGGCAAACTCCGCGCCGACCCGAGCATGTCCGGGCGGCTACACGGGGCAGGTGTCGGCGTGCCCGGCCCGGTGAGCTTCCGGGACGGCATGCCGGTCGCGCCGCCGATAATGCCGGGCTGGCACCGCTTTCCGGTGCGCGAGGCCATCGCGCAGGAGCTCGGCTGCCCGGTGCTGGTCGACAACGATGTGAACATCTTGGCGCTCGGCGAGATGCAGGCCGGCTCAGCACATTCGGTGGCGGATTTCCTGCTCGTCAAGGCTGGCACCGGGATCGGCTGCGGCATCGTCGTCGACGGCGGCATCTACCGCGGCGTGTCCGGCAGCGCCGGCGATATCGGCCACCTGCGGATCACCGACGACGGCCCGGTCTGCGCCTGCGGCAACAGCGGCTGCCTCGAGGCCTACGCCGGTGGCGCCGCGTTGGCCAGAGAAGCCACCGCCCGCGCCGCGCGGTCACCGTTCCTGACCGACCGCCTCGCCACCGCGGGCGCACTCACCGCGACCGACCTGGCCGACGCCGCCGCAGCGGGAGACCCGTTGGCGGTGGCCATGATTCGGGATGCGGGCACCCATCTCGGGACCGCGCTGGCCGGGTTGGTCAGCTTCTTCAACCCGGGGCTGGTGGTGATCGCGGGCGGACTCACCGGGTTCGGCCATCCGCTGCTCGCGGAGATCCGCAGCGTGGTCTATCGCAGGTCGTCGCCGCTGGCCACCGGCAATCTGCCGGTCGTGCTCTCCGAGCTCGCCGAGCTCGGCGGCGTGATCGGCGCGGCGCGGCTCATCAGCGATCACATCTTCAGCGTCGCCTGACCACACGGCAAGGAACTCGGCCATGAACACCGTGCTGACCATGCGGGGCATCGTCAAGGACTTCCCCGGCGTGCGCGCCCTCGACCACGTCGACCTCGACGTCCGCGCCGGCGAGGTGCACTGCCTGCTCGGCCAGAACGGCGCGGGCAAGTCCACCCTGATCAAAGTGCTTGCCGGAGCGCATCATCCGGACGCCGGCGAGCTGCACTGGCTCGGCGCACCGGTGCGACTGTCCGGCCCCGCCGCCGCCACCCGGCTCGGCATCGCCACGATCTACCAGGAATTGGATCTGTGCGACGGCCTCGACATCGCCGAGAACATCTTCCTCGGGCACGAACAGGCGCGGGCCGGATTCACCCGCCGCGGGTCGACCGCCCGCGCCGCGACCGCCCTGCTCGACCGCCTCGGGCACGGGGAGCTGCGGCCGGACACGATAGTCGGCACCCTGCCCGCGGCGGCCAAGCAGGTGGTCAGCATGGCGCGGGCACTGTCCTACGACGCCCGCCTCATCGTGATGGACGAACCCTCCGCCGCGCTCGGCAACGACGAGGTGACCAACCTCTTCCGCATCATCGATCAGTTGCGCGCCGACGGTGTTGCCGTCGTGTACATCTCGCATCGGCTGGACGAGATCCGCACCATCGGCGACCGGATCACCGTGTTGAAGGACGGTCGCACCGTCGCCACCGGACTACCCGCCCGCACCACCGGCACCGACCAGGTCGTCGCGCTGATGACCGGCGGCAATGGTGCCGAAAAGCTGCTCGCGCAACAGCCTTCGTATGCCGAGGATGCCGCCGAGGTGCTCCGGGTGACCGGACTCGGTCTGGCCGGGCGGTTCCGGGACATCTCGTTCGCGGTGCGCGCAGGCGAAATCGTCGGCCTCGCAGGCTTGGTCGGCTCGGGCCGCTCGGAAGTGCTGGAAACGATCTACGGCGCACGGCCCGCGTCGACGGGGCTGGTCGAGGTCGACGGTAACCGGGTCCGGCCGGGCAGCACGACCGCGGCGGTGGCCGCCGGGATGGGATTGGCGCCCGAGGAGCGCAAATCGCAGGGGTTGTTTCTGCTGGAATCAGTGGGGCGCAACATCTCTGCCGCGTCACTGCCGCGCTATTCGCGGTTCGGCTGGTTCGACCGCCGCAGGGAACGCGCGGAGACCGGCGGCGTGCTCGCTCGCGTCGGCGTTCGCCCCGCCGACCCGAACTACCCCGTGCGTGGCCTCTCCGGTGGCAATCAGCAGAAGACGGTACTGGCCCGCTGGCTGCTGGAGGACTGCCGGGTGCTGCTGCTCGACGAGCCGACCCGCGGGGTCGATGTCGGTGCCCGCGCCGACGTGTACGCGCAGGTCCGTGGGCTCGCCGAACGGGGTGTCGCGGTGCTGATGGTGTCCAGCGACCTGCCCGAACTGCTCGGGCTGGCCGACCGGGTGCTGGTCCTGCGCGACGGCGAGATCATCCACGCGGCGGCCGCGGCCGAGCTCACCGAGCCCGACATCATCGCCATGATCATGGAAGGGAGTGCGCTGTGACCGAACGCATCCGCAGCACACCCACGGTTCGCGCCGAGGCGAAAACACCGGCGGTGGACGGTGATCCGCCGCCCACGAGCCGACGCAAGGCCGGACGCGGCGAACTACGCAAGCACCTGACGCTGATCGTCGCGCTCATCGCGCTATTGCTCGTCGGCGCCTTGACCAAGGGCGAGGACTTTCTCAGCACCGGCAATATGATCACCATCCTGACCCTGGCGTCGGTGATCGGCGTGGTGACCGTCGGCATGACGTTCGTGATCATCGGCGGCGGCATCGACCTCTCGGTCGGCGCGATCATCGCGTTGGCCTCGGTCTGGTGCACCACCACCGCCACCCAGTCCTACGGCGTGGCCGGGATGGTGCTGTGCGCGCTACTCGTCGGCCTCGGCTGCGGAGTGCTGAACGGGGCGCTCATCGCCTACGGCCGATTAGTACCGTTCATCGTCACGCTGGCCATGATGGTGGCCGCGCGCGGGCTGGCCGAGCAGATCTCCGGGCGGCAATCGCAGCTCGTCACCACCGACTTGCTCGCCCTCGCGCAGAACCGGGTGCTCGGCATCCCCCTGCTGGTCTACCTGTTCGTGGTGGTGGTCGCGATCGGCTGGATCGTATTGGAGCGCACCACCTTCGGCCGACGCAGCGCGGCGGTGGGCGGCAATCCGGAGGCGGCCCGGCTGGCCGGGATCGACGTGCGCAGGCACACCCTGCTCCTCTACGCGGCGTCGGGATTGTGCTGCGGTATCGCCGCCGTCATGCTCACCGCGCAGACCACCACCGGCACCAGCACCAACGGTCAGCTCTACGAGCTGGACGCGATCGCCGCGGTGGTCATCGGCGGCACGCTGCTCAGCGGCGGCTTCGGCACCATCACCGGCTCGATCCTCGGCGTGCTCGTCTTCACCGTGATCGAGGACCTGTTCATCCTCAACAACCTCGAACAACCCATCCAGGCGATCGGCAAGGGCGCCATCATCGTGGCCGTCCTGCTGTTCCAGCGCTTCGGTCGCGCCCGCGCGGTCCCCACCCTCACCTGAACTCTTCACCAAGGAACATCATGGGCTCCACACACTCGCTCCCCCGTCGCGGCATCCTGCTCTCCGGCCTGGCCGCAGGCGCAGGCGTCCTCGCCGCCGCGTGCACCTCGAACGACACCACCGCCAGCACGCAGGTAGCCGGTGGTACCGGCGACAACTCGGCTGCCGGAAAGCAAGTGCGCGTGGGGTTTTCCGCGCCCGCCGCCGACCACGGCTGGACCGCGGCGGTCACCCGCAACGCGCGGGCGCAGGCCGAGAAATTCGCCGACGTCACGCTGAACGTCACCGAGGGCACCAACGACGTCAGTCGCCAGATCGAGCAGGTGCAGTCGATGATCAACCAGAAGGTCGACGTGCTCGTGGTGTTGCCGTTCGACGGCAACGCGCTCACCGAGGTGGCGAAGAACGCGATGGCCGCCGGGATTCCGGTGATAAACCTGGACCGGGTCTTCGCCTCGGCGCTGGCCTACCGTACCTGGATCGGTGGCGACAACTACGGCATGGGCGTCAACGCAGGCACGTTCATCGTCCGCAAGATGAAGGACGCGGGTATCGCCGATCCGGTGATCGTGGAGATCGCGGGCATCGACAATCTCCAGCTCACCCAGGAGCGCAGCCGAGGTTTCCAGGACGCCCTCACCGCCGCCGGATTCCGCGTCGCGGCAAGGCAATCCACCGATTTCACCGCCGCCGGCGGTCAGCAGGTCGCCAGCCAGATGCTGCAGGCGACGAAGAAGATCGACGCGATGTGGAACCACGACGACGACCAGGGCATCGGCGTGCTCGGCGCGATCAAGCAGGCCAACCGATCCGGTGAATTCGTCATGGTCGGCGGTGGTGGCTCGGCCCAGGCCATGCGCGAGATCCAGGCGGGCAACTCGCCGCTGCAAGCCACTGTGCTCTACAGCCCGGCGATGGCCTCCTCGGCGGTCGCGCTCGCCCGGCTGCTCGGGCAGCGCCGGGCCCTCGGTGATCTCGCCGAACACGATGTGCCCGCGAAGATCACCACATTCTCCGCGGTGGTCACCAAGGACAACGCCGAACAGTACCTAGCGAACGGCTACTGACCGATCGGAGCCAGATGACCTCGACAGACCGCCGCACGCTCGGTATCGGGATGGTCGGCCACGCCTTCATGGGGCGCGCCCATTCGCATGCCTGGCGCAGTGTGGACGCGTTCTTCGACCTGCCGTGGCGGCCGGTGCCCGTCGTGCTCGCGGGGCGCGACGCCGATCGGGCCTCGGTCGCGGCCGCCCGGCTCGGCTGGTCCGGCGCGGTGGGCGACTGGAAACAGTTGCTCGACCGCGACGATGTCGATCTCATCGATATCTGCACGCCCGGTGACAGCCATGCCGAAATCGCCATTGCCGCTTTGCAAGCCGGCAAACACGTGCTGTGCGAGAAGCCGATGGCCAACACCGTCGCCGAGGCGGAGTCGATGGCCGCCGCCGCCGAGCAGGCCGCGACTCGCGGGGTCCGGTCGATGGTCGGGTTCAGTTATCGGCGGGTGCCCGCGCTGGCGCTGGCCCGAAATCTGGTGGCGCAGGGGCGAATCGGCACCGTCCGGCATGTGCGGGCGCTGTATCTGCAGGATTGGCTTGCCGATCCGGGCGCACCGCTGACCTGGCGGCTCGATCGACGGCGCGCCGGGTCGGGGGCGCTCGGCGATATCGGCGCGCACATCATCGACGCCACCCAGTTCGTCACCGGAGAGACGCTGACGGGGGTTTCGGCGTTGCTGGACACGTTCGTCACCGAACGCCCGCTGCCGGACGGGGGCGGCCGCGGTCCGGTCACGGTGGACGACGCCGCGCTGTTCCTCGGGCGGCTCTCCGGCGGCGGCCTGGCGTCGTTCGAGGCGACCAGGGTGGCGGCCGGGCGCAAGAACTCGCTTCGCCTGGAGCTCAACGGCACCCACGGCAGCCTGGCCTTCGACCTGGAGTCGATGAACGAGTTGTGGTTCCACGACCACACCGAAGAACCGGAAACCGCCGGGTTCCGCCGCATCCTGGTGACCGAACCGCAGCACCCCTACACCGGAGCCTGGTGGCCCGCCGGGCACGGGCTCGGATACGACCACACGTTCACCAACGAGGTGGCCGATCTGGTGATCGCGATCGCGGCGGGCAAAGACCCGAGCCCCGGCTTCGCCGACGGACTCGCAGTGCAGCGGGTACTCGCGGCGGTCGAGGCCAGCGCGGCGGACGACGGGCGCTGGACCGTCATCGGAGGAGGACAACCATGAGACCGATCACGCTGTTCACCGGGCAGT
Organism: Nocardia sp. CS682; assembly: GCF_004634405.1. Taxonomy (NCBI): domain Bacteria; kingdom Bacillati; phylum Actinomycetota; class Actinomycetes; order Mycobacteriales; family Nocardiaceae; genus Nocardia; species Nocardia sp. CS682. The sequence continues at coordinate 476,433 of NZ_CP029710.1, forward strand.
GGGCCGACCTGCCGTTCGAGGAGGTGTGTCGGCTCGCGGCGGAATGGGGTTACGACGGGCTCGAAATCGCCTGCTCGGGCGATCACTTCGAAGTCGACAAGGCGCTCGCCGATCCCGATTACTCGGCACGCAAGCGCAAGACCCTTGAGCGACACGGACTACAGGTTTTCGCCTTGTCCAATCACCTTGTCGGTCAGGCGGTCTGCGATCATCCGATCGATGAGCGGCACCGAGCCATTGTGCCGCAGCGTATCTGGGGCGACGGTGAGCCGGAAGGTGTGCGCAGGCGCGCGGCCGCCGAAATGGCCGATACGGCGCGGGCGGCCGCGCGGCTGGGCGTGCGCACGGTCGTCGGCTTCACCGGATCGAGTATCTGGCACACCCTCGCGATGTTCCCGCCGGTGCCACCGGAGACCATCGAACGCGGCTACCAAGACTTCGCGCAGCGGTGGCATCCGATCCTCGACGTGTTCGACGCCGAAGGAGTCCGCTTTGCACACGAGGTGCATCCCAGCGAGATCGCCTACGACTACTGGACCACCGTGCACACCCTGGCCGCCATCGATCACCGCCCTGCCTTCGGGTTGAACTGGGACCCTTCGCATTTCATCTGGCAGGACCTCGATCCGGTCGCCTTCATCCTGGACTTCGCCGACCGCATCTACCACGTGGACTGCAAGGACACCAAGGTCCGCTGCGGCGACGGCCGCCGCGGCCGCCTGTCCTCCCACCTACCGTGGGCCGACCTGCGCCGCGGCTGGGACTTCGTGTCCACCGGCCGCGGCGATGTGCCGTGGGAGGACTGCTTCCGCGCCCTCAATGCCATCGGCTACACCGGACCGATCTCCATCGAATGGGAAGACGCGGGCATGGATCGTCTCGCAGGCGCCCCCGAAGCCCTCGCCTTCGTCCGCCGCCTCAACGCCATCACTCCACCGAGCGCCTCGTTCGACGCGGCATTCAGGTCCGACCGCCCCTCTGTGACGGAGAGCTGATTTACACGTCCGCAGTTTCCAGTTGGGATACATTGCCGAACACCGCGACCGCGACGGCTCCGCCGATGGCCAGGACGAAGCCGGCACCGACGAGCCATTCGAGGCCGGGGCGCGCGGTGTCGCCGAGGACGAGTACGCCGACGATGCCGGGAATGACGGTCTCACCGACCACCAGTGCTGCGGTGGCGCCGTTCACCGAACCCAGTTGCAGCGCAACGGTGTGCAGGTAGAAGCCGCCGATGCCGGCGATCGCGATGGTCCAGGCGGCGGGGTCGGCGAGCAGGGTCGGGATGTCCAACGGGTCGATTCCGTGCACGATGCGCACCGCGATTGCCAAGGCGCCGAACAGCATTCCGGCGGCCAAGCCCGCGGCCACTGCGCCCCTGGAGCCGAGGCGGCGCACCACCAGTTGACTGCCGGCGAACAACACCACCGAGCCGATCAGGACGCCCCAGTGCATCACCGGGTTGTCGCTGCCACCACCTTCGTGGCCTGCGGCCCCGCCGAGTGCGGCCAGCGCGAGGATCACCGTGCAGATCGCCAGCCAGTCGCGCAGGTGCAGGCGGATGCCGAGGATGAAGATGCCCAGCACCGCGGTGACGATCAGGTTCGCGCTCATGATGGTCTGGGAAAGGAACAGCGGGATCAAGCGTGCAGACACCGCGTTACCCGCGAAACCGACGACGTCGAGCACGCTGCCGACGATGAACCACACCGTCAATGCCGCGGCCACCGTGGAGGCAACGGTCGGTGCACCGGTCTCGGTGACCTGCCCACCCACCCCATACTCCAGCGCCACCGCAGCCGACCGGCGCGCGGCATACGCCTGCAAGACCGACCCCAACCCATATCCCACGCAGGCAAGTAGTGCGGCGATCAAACCGATCAGCATGCGATCAGTCCCACCAGCGGCACGCTCGTCGTTTCGATCACGATCGACCATAACGTTCGCAGACCAAAGGATCTTCCACCGGCACCGCGCCACCCGGCCGAACCGGACAATTACCCACCCGCCGCAACAAGTGGACGCGATGCCCGCTTGAGTCGTACCCTTCGAGTAACAGAAATGGACATGCTGTCCGCTTGATCCGGAGGTAATGCGATGCCCGCGACCGGCGCCACCACTGCCCTTCCCCGCGAACACTTCCCGGCCGCGCGCCGCTGGTCCTATCTCAATCACGCCGGAATCAGCCCGTTGCCCCAGCCTGCGGTCGACGCGATGCACCGGCGCGCGACCGAGGTTTCCCTGGACGGTGAGTTCACCTACCCGGCGCACAGTGCCGAGATCGAACGGGTGCGTTCGTCGGCCGCACGACTGATGGGGGTGCCGTCGACCGATATCGCGTTCGTCAAGAACACCACCACCGGACTCGGCATGGTCGCCAACGGTCTGGACTGGTCCCCCGGCGACCGCGTGGTCGTGCCGGATCTGGAATTCCCGTCCACGCTCTACCCCTGGCTGGCGCTGGCCGATCGGGGTGTTCGGGTGGATCGGGTCCAGCCCGAAGGCCCCGGCGGAAAACTCACCACGGCGGCGTTCGCAGACCGGATCCAGGCCGGACCGCCACCGAAGCTGGTCGTCACCAGTTGGGTCCAGTTCGGCCGCGGCTGGCGGGTCGATCTCGCGGAACTGGGCCGGGTGTGCCGCGAGGCTGGCGCCTTGTTGTGCGTGGACGTCATCCAGGGGCTCGGCGTGATTCCCGCCGAATTGGACGCCTGGGGTGTCGATTTCGCGATGGCCGACGGACACAAGTGGCTGCTCGGGCCCGAAGGTTGCGGCGTGCTGTACGTGCGGGGCTCGCGACTGGAGTTGCTGCGGCCGCTGGAGCCCGGGTGGAATTCGGTGGCGCACCGCGAGGAATGGGACAACCTCGAGCTGGTATTCGACGACACCGCACGGCGTTTGGAAGGCGGCATGCCGAATGTGACCGGTATCGCCGCCCTCGGTGCATCGATCGATCTCCTGCACGCGGCGGGCGTCCCGGCGATCTGGTCGCATGTCGATCGCCTGTGCGAGCTGGCGTGCTCGGGTCTCGCGGCGGTCGGCGCGACCGTTTTATCGGACCGGTCATCCGAGGGACGGTCCGGGATCGTCGCCGTTCATCCCGGTGGCCTGCCGATTCCCTTGCTGGCCAAGCAATTACAGGCGGAGGGTATCGCGGTGTCCGCGCGTGCGGGCGGGCTGCGCATCTCCCCGCACGGGTACAACAACGAACACGACATCGAGCGGTTGGTCGACGCCGTAGCCAGAGCGACGCGCGCCTGACGTCGGCACATCCCGCCGTCCGGACCGCGCGGAACTGTTTTCCAACTGGACCGTCCCGGAACTTCGGTGCCGCATACTCAGGGCACGCGCGGCCCCGCGTTCGTCGACCCGTAGGAGTCCTCATGGATCTCGCGGCACCCGTCTGCATTGTCGGTGCCGGCCAGAGCGGGATTCTGGCGGCGGCGAAACTGCGCGAACTCGGGTTCGAGAACATCGATATTCTCGAGGCAAGCTCGGAGCTCGGCGGCTACGCGCAGACCGTCGAGGTCGAGGGTGAAATCTATGATTTCCAAGCGCATCTCGTCGCCCAGCAGGACTTCGGCGAGGATATGACGGGCACCGCCATCCACGAGTTGATGCGAAGGCATCCGGTCCGGACGCAGCCCGAAGCGCTGTATTTCGTCGGCAGATCCGAGTCCGGTAAGCCGCAACTGGCGGTGCCGCCACATTTCCTTCCGCTGTTCCGGACCCTGACCCCGGAGCAGGCGGTCGACCAGCTGATCGAGGCCTGGACCATCCTCGAGCAGGCGATCCGGAACAGGACCGCGCCGGGGCCGGGCGGATTGGCGTTCGATCGGATTCCCGGCGAGACCTGGGAGACGTACCGGGCGCGCCACGCACCGCTGGTCGGCGAGGTCTTGCAGGGTTTGGCGATCTACGCCAACATGCGTCGACCGCGCCAGCCCGCCGAGACCATCATCAACATCAACGCGCACATCTGCGGACACGTCTCGCAGCTGGCAAAGCTGATCCTGTCGCTGTATCCCTCGGAGAAGCAGGCGCTGCTGGCGCGGATGCCGGCTTCATTGGTCGCGCAGATGGGTTCACGCCGACCGGTCAGCGTGAGCTTTCCGCAGGGGTTCGTCAGTTTCCTGCGCCAGGTGCTCGATGACCATCGGCTCGCGGTCACGGTGAACAGTCGGGTAACCGGAATCGAACCTGTTCCCGCAGAAGGGGTTCGGGTCACCTACACGGTGGACGGCGCACCGCGCAGCGCAATCTACTCGCGGGTGGTGGTGACCACGCGCGCCACCCAGATCCGAGAGATCTTCCGCACCGGCGAGATCCATGAGCTGTTCGCCGAACGGAACTGTCCGCGGGCCTGGACGCGCAGCTATCTCATCCGGGTGCCGGAGGAGATCCTCGCCTTCCCGCGGCGACCGGATTCGCCTGAGCCCCTGGGGTTCTGGGTGATCGACCCGTACGGCAGCTATACCGACACCGATCCCGAACAGGCCAGGCACCGCATCACCGCGGCCAACAAGCAGCACCCAGGCCCGTACTGGGTGTGCTTCAGCAATTCCGACACCTCGATATCGGACGCGCAAGCCTGGTCCCTCGCCAAGGAGAGCCTGTTCCTGTTCCCCGACCCGCAGTTGGTCGCCGAGACCATCGCCGAATGGCCTGCGTACCCGAGTGCGGCCGCGGTCCGTGCGGGCTGGTTCGACCGCATAGCGGACATTCAGGGCAGACACGGCATCTACTTCGTCGGTGAAATCTTGTCGGGTCCCACCGCCGAGTGCATCAGCTCGTTCATCTGGGACGTGATTCCGCGGTGGTTCGCGCCGCTCGCCGACAACCAGTAGGACGCCTGACCGGATCTACCGCTTCCGTAGACCCCGCATTTTCTTTGATACTTTGGTTGGCGAACTTCCAGTTACCGGAGATTTGCCAGCGTAAGGCGGTGGATCGGTGACCAACAGTCGAGCGATGGTGCGCGCCTGGTGGCGATACCGGGTCGATTACCGGTGGCTGATCGACACGCTCGAATCCCACTCCGCGCTCGGACCGTTGAAAACCATGCTCGGGTCCGGGGGCATCGTCCTCGGGTTGATCACGGTGCTGGCGCTGATTTCCCATGCGGGCCAGACCGGGACCGTCGGCGATATGCAGGCCATCGTTGTGGTCGGGCTCGCCGGGGTATGGACGCTGCGCTGGTGGTTGTTGCCGTGGCCGAGCGAGATCGAGTCGCTGCTGTGGGTCGCCGGGGTGGACATCGCCATCACCGCCAACAATGTGATGATCCAGGATCGCCTGCTCGGCGCGATGGGGTGCGTGCTGCTGGTGACCACCGGCGGATACATCACCATCTTCCACGGTCCGCAGGTGCTGGCACTGCATGTCGGCTGGTCCGTGGTCTCGATCGTGGTGTTGGCGACGATGATGGTTCTCGGCATGCCGCCGGGCACGGGCCACGGGAAAGGCGATGTCGCGCTCGGCTTGGTGGTCGTGCTCGTCGTGCTCGCGGTGACCGTCGTGGTGCTGCCGGTCGTGCACTTCTGTAGCTGGCTGCTGCGGGTGGACGCGCTGTCGGACCCGCTGACCAGGCTGTTGAACCGGCGTGGTCTCGAATCGCACCTGCCCCGGTTCTTCGGCCCGCGCAGCCGCGGCGGCGTCTATGTGGTGACGCTGGACCTGGATCGGTTCAAGTCCGTCAACGACACCTTCGGGCATTCGTTCGGCGACGAGGTGCTCATCCGGACGGCCGACTGTTTGCGGGCGGCGGCGCGACCCGACGCGATCGTCGTGCGCACCGGCGGAGAGGAGTTCATGGTCGTCGGCCACCTGCACGGTGAATCCATCGGTGCCGTCGCCGAGCGGCTGCGGCATGCGGTCGAGTCGATGCCCGGCCTGCCGAGCCCCATCACCGCCAGCGTCGGGGCCGCGGAATTCGAACCCGTCCGGACTTACGGGCCGCATCCCGCAGCGATCCATCGCATCGTGTTCCGCAGTTCGGACGCGGCCATGTATCGGGCGAAGCAATTGGGCGGCAACGCCGTGGTGATCGCCGACCAGCACGACGCGCTCGAATAGTTCAGCCGGTCACTGGTTTTCCGCAGCGACCGGCGTATCCAGCTGTTTGACCAGCCACGCCAGCGACATCGGATAGCGGTAGTCGATGCCGCCGTGTTTGGCGTCGAACAGTTCGAAGGCGATGATGTCCGACGGCACTCCGTTGTCCAGCAATGCCTGCCGGAAGGCCTCGGCACCGATATCCAGGTACCACTCGTCCTGCGTGCCGCCGTCGATCCAGATCGCCCGCATCGAGCGCATGGCCTCGGCGTACTTCGGCACCATGCGGACCGGGTCCCGTTCCAGCCAACGTTGCCAGACATCGGGTTTCAGCACGCCGGTGCGCGGATCGAAAGGCAGCTCCGGTCGTCCGTCCGGACCCGGCGTGAAGCAGGCCGTAACCCCGTACAACAACAGCAGATCCTGATCTTCGGGCTTGGTGAAGGACACCCGCTGCTGAAACTCCGCCCACCACCGATGAATATCGCCGTCGTACGGGCGAAGCTGACGCACCGCGGCCGCGAAGCCCGGCAGGTAGCAGTACTCGTAGAGTGCGTCACCGGCGTGCGTCGCCAAGGCGCCGAACAGATCCGGCCGCAGCATCGGCGTGATCATCGCGCCGAATCCGCCACTGCTCTTGCCCATGATGCCGCGGTGATCACTATCGGCGACCGTGCGATAGTGCGCATCGACCCACGGCACGATCTCATCGCACAGGTACGAGTGGTACGGCCCCGTCCCCACCGAGTCCACGAACTGGCTACCCCCATAGGCAGTCCACGCATCGACATACACCACGATGGCAGGCGGCGCCTCCCCCGTCGCGAACACCTCATCGGCGGTCTCGGTGAACGGACGGCGAAACGCCATCCGATTCCGCCACATCTGGACATGCCCGGTATAGCCCTGAATCACATAGACCGTCGGATACCGCCGATCCCCCGCCTCTTCGTAACCCGGTGGCACATAAACCCACAACGGCCGCTCGTGCGGATCCCGCAACGGATTGTCCCGCAGCAACACACTGTCGAAGACATGTTCATCGAGACGTCCGGCGAGCTCAGCAGACCAAGGCAACATCCCTGCGACGCTAGTCGCGCGCCACCCCATCCGCCTCCGTATTTTGCGACGATGGTCGGCATCGGCTGGAACACCACCTCTTTCGCCGCAAATAGCGGGTGCCGCTGCACCGCGTCTGCATCCATGACGGTTCGACGACCTGCCGATTTGGGTTGCGGCACCTCGTGATCCGGGTTATCGGTGTGGGTTCTCTTCCACCGCCAGATCGTCTGTTCGGGTTGCTTCGACAAGCAAGTCATGGGTTGCCTGGTCGAAGGCCACCAGGCGGATCAGGGAAACGGTGGTTCGCGTGGACCGGATCGTCGCAACGGCGATCCGCGCGGCCGAAGCGGGCGGAAACCCGTAGACCCCGGTGGCAACGGCCGGAAACGCAATACTCCGGACCTGCAGTTCGTCGGCCACCTGAAGGCAACGCCGATAGCACGACGCCAACGTGTCGGCCTCACCGTAGGCCCCGCCATCCCACACCGGCCCGACGGTGTGGATCACGTACTTGACCGGTGGTTCGAGGTCGAACGCCGGTGTCGCCATCGCATCGCCCGGCAGGCACGGTGCGATCGCAGCACCTGCCTGGGCCAGTCGCGGCCCGGCCGCCTGGTGAACCGCCCAGTCGACACCGCCACCGCCCAGCAGCGATTCGTTCGCCGCGGTGACTATGGCATCCACGGTCTCGTCGGTGATGTCGCCGAGCACTACCTCTATCAGGGTCACGTTCCTATCGTGGCACCGGTCCAGGCTCCGCCGCGCGTGTGCAGATCAGCGGCATACACCGCGCCCACCATGCTGGTATCTATCGAGTCGGTGCCGCTTGCGGGGATACTCGCTGGGGTGCGGATAGAGATCAGTGTCGAGTCGATCGCCGGGGTGCGGGTTGCTGCGAGGGCGGGGGCGGATCGGGTCGAGTTGTGTGCTGGGCTTTCTGATGGGGGGTTGACGCCGAGTGTGGCGCTGATCGAGCGGGCGGTGGTATGGGGAATCCCAGTGCACGTGCTTGTTCGGCCGCGGCCGGGTGACTTTCACTATGCAGCTGAGGAAGTTTCGGTGATGGTCGGGGATATTGCGGCGGCTCGGGCGGCTGGAGCCGAGGGGGTCGTGGTCGGGGCGCTGGATTCGTCGGGTGCGCTCGATCCGGCGTGTGCGGCGTTCGTGGAGGCGGCGGAAGGTTTGGAGGTCACGTTGCACCGTGCGATCGATGTCAGTGCTTCTTCGCAGCGGGCGTTGGACGACGCGATCGGATTCGGCTTCACCCGGGTGCTGACTTCGGGGCGGCAGCGCTCCGTGCTGGATGGTGCACCGTTGATCAAAGAGCTGGTGCGGCAGGGTTTCGGGGCGATCGAGGTGATGGCGTGCGGTGGCGTGCGCGCGGCCAATGCCGTTCGAGTGATCGAGGCTACCAGTGTCGCGGACCTGCACGCTGCCGTTCGTGTGCCGGTGCCCGGAGCTACCGGCGGCGCGGTGTCGTTCGCGGGAGTCGGTGTGCCCCAAGGCTTCGATCGTTTCGAGACCGACCCCGACGAGGCCGCCGCGCTGTGCGCGGTCATCCGTGACCGGAACCAGTTGCCCAGCAAGTAATTCAACCCAGCGAGAAAACCGGTCCGGTGACAACACCGGACCGGTCTCGAATCACCTGCGGGTCGCCTCGATCAACCGCTGCCGCAACCAGGTCAGCGGCGTGGCTCCCCCGCCGATGGCGTAACCGGGGTAGCTCTGGTGGATACCGGACTTCAGGAAGTCGTCGACCTGCCGTTTGCGCTCTTCATAGGCCGAATTGTTGAGCTGGTCGGCAAGCAACCCGAGTCCGCCTGCGGCGAGCGCGTCGGCGATGAGTTCGTTCGCCTGCTGCTGGTAAATGTCGAACATGGCGGGGTTGGGGTTGGAGATCTGCGCGAAGAAGCCGGCGAAGCGTGCGGCGAAGTCGCCGTCGGGGGTGGCGCAGTACAGATCGCCTGGGGCACAGAAGGTGTAGGTCTGCGGGCTGAGCCAGCCGAAGCCGCCGAGGCGCGGACCGCCGGCGCCGGCGCCCGCGACGGGCGGGCCGATGAGGGTGTCGGTGGGCGAACGACGCGGATCGGAGACGAGTCCGACCAGCTCGACGCGGTTGGGCGGCACGACACCGAGCCCGGTGCCGATCTCCGCGGCGACGTCACCGGCGGCATCCGCGCCCTGGCTGTAGCCGAGCAGCGCGAATCGGGTGTTGTCACAACGCTGTGCCATCGCGCCGAGCAGGGCGCGCGCACCCTTGACGGCTTCCTGCTTGGAGCGACCGTACACGTCGCCCTCCCACGGGAACGCGGTCGCCGGGTACGCGACGTAATCGGTGCGGACATTGCCGGGCAGGTTGTCGGCGGCCGCGGCGAGGATTCCCTTGCCGGGCTCGGCATTCGAGGTCTCCCAGGTACCGGGTATCGCCACGACATACAGGTCAGGGCAGTCCTGCGGTGCGGCGTGCGCGGTCGATGCGACGCCGACCGGTAGTGCGGCCGTGACCATCGCTGCCGCGCATGCGGCGGTGTGCTTCCATCGCGAAACCATCGTGTACTCCGTGTTCACTGCCGGGTGGGTGCCCGGTCGGCGATGGCGCTCCGTGTCCGCTCGAGCGCCGATGACTGTCTTTCTTCAGGTGGTCATGTCGTCGGGAACGTCCCCGTACCTGGGAACAGTGTCCCCAGAAAGTCCGTCTGACGCCAGCGGTTCAAAGACTACGTTGCCCGTCGGCGAATCGGCCTGCCGTATTCAGGTGCCGCAGCGCCTGTGCGTAGGAGTCGAGCAGGCTGGTCTGGCAGTACGGCACACCGAGTTCGGCGCAGAATTCGATGACCATCGGCTGGGCCCGGCGCAGGTTGGGCCGGGGCATGGACGGGAAGAGGTGGTGTTCGATCTGGTAGTTCAGTCCGCCCAGCGCGGTATCGACGACGGCGCTGCCGCGAACATTGCGGGAGGTCAACACCTGTCGGCGGAGAAAGTCGGTGGCATCGTCTTCGTTCAGCATTGCCATGCCTTTGTGGTTGGGTGCAAACGTGCAGCCCATGTAGAAACCGAACAGGCCTTGCTGCACCAGGATGAACACCACCGCCTTGCCCGGCGACAGCACCAGGAACGCCGCTCCGAGGAATCCGGCGAAGTGCGCCGCGAGCAGCACGCCCTCCCACCCGCGATGCGGGATCGGCCAGCGGAACACCGCGCGGACGCTCGAGTAGTGCAGGCTGCCCGCCTCGAGCAAGAGCAACGGAAAGAACAGCCAAGCCTGGTACCGGAAGATCAGGCGCCGAAGGCCTTTACCGGTGCGCGCGCGGTCACCGGAGTGCGCCAGGATTCCCATCACGTCGGGGTCGGCGCCCTCGGTGTTCGGATGCGCGTGGTGCCGGTTGTGATTGCTGGTCCACCAGCCGATGCTCAACCCGGTGGCGAGATTGCCTGCGATCAGGCCGAACACGTAGTTGCCCCGCCGTCCGGCGAAGATCTGCCGATGCCCGGCATCGTGGCCGAGGAAGGCGAGCTGGGCGAACACCGCCGCGAGGAACACCGCGACGGCCAGCTGCCACCACGAGTCGCCGAGGAAGAAGAACGCCGTCCACCCGGCGACGAATGCCCCGGCCGTGATCGCACTCTTCCAGGCGTAGTAGCGCACCTGCCGGTCGAGCAGTCCCGCCTGACGTATCCGGCGCATCAGCACCGCGTACTCGCTGCCCCGCACCGGCGGCATCGGTGCCGAGGCCTGCGTGGTCGGCGGCGGCGCATCCACGACCGCACTCGACGCGGCAGCGAATCCCGGCGCCGGGCCGGTAGATGTTCCTGTGACCACGGGCGCCTACGCATCCTGCTAGCAGTGGTGTTCCTTGGGCACTAACTGTCGTCTACGAAGCAGCGGCCACCGACAGCGGGCCTCCGCAAACAGCTTGTCCCCCGCCACCACACGATCGTCCGAGCAGACCACCAGCGGGTGAACGCAGGTACGGATCAGCGACACATCTGCGTGACAAGTCCGGGCGTTGGGTCAGCGCCGAAACAACCGCCGGAGCCGACCACGGATACCGGCAGCGGCCTGCGGTGCCTCGGGCGCGGTCTCGGCTTCCCGCACCGCCGTCGCCTGCGCGAATCGCACATGCAGCTGCTCGCGAACCTGCTCCGGCGTGTAGGCGCGGCGGCGACGCTCGGCGCGCACCACCACGACACCGGTGGCGACCACACCGGCCGCACCCGCCAATCCCACTGCCTTCCACCACCTCATGGCACATAGGCTACGGCCATGACGGGTACGGCCATCACACTCGACCGCGCGCTGGAGCTCACCAGAACCGGCGACATCTGGTTGTTCCGCGGACATTCCGCGGCTGACCGGGCAATCCGGATGACGACGAACAGTCCGGTGAATCATGTCGGCATGTCGGTGGTGCTCGACGATCTGCCGGCCTTGATCTGGCATGCCGAGCTCGGCCGATCGTTGCCGGACATGTGGTCGGGCAACGAGCACCGCGGCGTGCAGCTGCACAATCTGCGCGATGCGGTGCTGGTATGGGCGAATCGCTATGGCCAGCAGGCGTGGTTGCGCCAGTTGAATCAGCCGGCCACCCGCGAGATGGAAGACAGTGTGCTGCGCACCATCGCCCGGCTCGACGGCACGCCATTTCCCTCCACGGCCGGTCTCGCCGGACGTTGGCTGCGTGGCCGAGTAAGCATTCCGCGTCGCAAGCGCCGTCAGGCGGTGGCCCGCGAGCTGGAAAACGCGTACTGCGCGGAGATCGTGGCGACGACATACCAGGCGATGGAGCTGCTGCCGTCGGACCGCAGCCCCAATTGGTATGACCCCGGCCGCTTTTGGAGCGGCGACCGGCTGCGGCTGACCGGTGGCTATGAATTGGGTGACGAAATAGCCGTCCAGACATGAAAAGCCAGCGCACTGGCGGTTTCTGCACTTTTGCAGACGATGCCTGCGCAATTCCCCCTTGTCTGTGCAGAGGGTGCCATCAATACTGTCCAACCGAGCCTGTGTGCGGTGCGTCACATCCGTGCGAGGCGGCGTGTGGAAAGTAGAGGAACACCCGAATGACGTCCACGATCGAAGAAGAAGCCAGCTCCGAAAAGGGCCTAGCGCGAGTAGCGCAATCGCTCGCCAAGTGGACGGAGAAGTGGTTCCCGGACGCCTATGTCTTCGCACTGTTAGGCGTTGTCGTGGTCGCCGTCGCCGCGCTGGCCAACGGCTCGTCACCGGCGACAGTGGTGAACGCCTTCGGCGATGGCTTCTGGGACCTCACCGCTTTCACCTTGCAGATGGCCATGGTGGTGCTCACCGGCTACGTCGTCGCCACGTCGCCACCGGTGGCCCGGCTCATCGAGCGGCTCGCCACGGTTCCGCAGACCGCGAGCAGCGCAGTGGGTTTCGTGGCATTCCTGGCCATGTCGGTGTCCCTGCTGAATTGGGGGCTCAGTTTGGTGTTCGGCGGCCTGCTCGCCCGCGCCATCGCCCGCCGGACCGATCTGCGCGTCGACTACCGCGCCCTCGGCGCCGCGGCGTTCATGGGATTGGGTGCCGTGTGGGCACTGGGCCTGTCGTCCTCGGCCGCCCAACTTCAAGCCACCGCAACGTCGTTGCCACCTGCCCTGCTGAAGATCACCGGCGTGCTCGACCTCGGAACCACGATCTTCACCTGGCAGTCCATGCTGATGTGCGTGATCATCATGGCGATGACCGTGGTGATCGCGCACGTGTCGGCGCCGAAGGGCGCGGCCATCAAGACCGCGGAGGAACTGGAAGTCGACCTCGACGACCAGCCCGCGGAAGCGACACCGCGCAGCAGGCCCGGGGAATGGCTCGAGTACAGCCGCATCCTGCCGATCCTGCTCGGCGCGCTGACGTTGGGATGGCTGGTCTCGCAGTTCTTTTCCAAGCCTGCACTCACGGTGGTCAGCAGCCTCAACGGTTATCTGCTGGTCTTCCTCATGCTCGGCTTGGTGCTGCACGGCACGCCGCGCAACTTCTTGCAGGCCGTCTCCCTCGCTGTGCCGGCAACGGCGGGCATTCTCGTCCAGTTCCCGCTGTACGCCGCGATGGCCGCCGTCCTCACCAAGGCAAAGGGCCGGGGCGGGCACACCGTCTCCGAGCACCTCGCCGAGTTCTTCACCAGCATCGGCGGCGGCGGCAGCTTCGCCATCGTGATCGCCGTCTACACCATCGCGCTGGGCTTCTTCGTCCCGTCCGGTGGCGGAAAATGGCTGGTCGAGGCGCCTTACGTGATGCAGTCGGCGACCGACGTGCAGATGAACCTCGGCTGGACGGTGCAGATCTACAACGTGGCCGAGGCGCTGCCCACCCTCATCAATCCGTTCTTCATGCTGCCGCTGCTCGCCGTCTTGAAGCTGCGGGCGCGCGACCTCGTCGGATTCACGTTCCTGCAGTTCATGTTCCACCTACCGGTGGTGCTGCTGCTCGTGTGGTTGCTCGGCATGACGTTCGACTACGTCCCGCCGATCATCCCCGGTAAACCCTGAGTCAGTTGCGCACCAGCAGCACGGCACCGGCGGCCAGCAGCGCCAGCACGATCGCGGCCAGGCCGTAAACCAAACGGTGCGAGCGCACTATGGGCAGGAAGCGGTCGACGGCGTATCGACCGGGACCGGTCAGGGTCAGCGCGGCGGCGGCCGCGGCCAGGATCAGCTCGTACTCGATGCCCTTGGGGGCGAAGAAGGCTCCCGTTCCCTTCACCGCAAGGGCATTGAGCATGGTGCCGACGATGGCCGCGCCCGCGAGCGGGGTGAGCAGCCCGACCACCAGCGCCAGACCGCCGAAGGTTTCGGTCACGCCCGCGACCAAGGCCATCGTCTCACCGGCCGGATACCCCTTGCTGGTGAAGAACTTTCCGGTCCCGTCCAGCCCGCCACCGCCGAACATGCCGAACAGCTTCTGCGCGCCGTGCGCGGCCATGGTCAGCCCGACCGCGATGCGCAGCAGGAGCAGTCCGGCGTCGTAGGCGTGTGGAGTCGCGCCATAGCCCGACGACTTTTCCAAGTGAGCAGTCGAGGTGGACGGCGAAGCTGTTGCGGTGGAACTCATTCGAGGTGCCTTTCGGTGGGTTACAGGGGGTCAGCCGAATTGGAGTGAACGTTTGGCCAGGCCGCGCCAGAAGCCGTCGATGACGCTGCGCTGGGTGCCCAGCTCGGCGGACGCGGCGCCGAGCGAAACGAACAGCGGGGCAAAGTGTTCGGTGCGTGGATGCGCCAACTGCGCTGCGGGGGCTTTGTGTTCGAAGTCGAGCAGCTCGTCGAGGTCCGCGGCGGCCAGCGCGCGGTGGCCCCATTCGTCGAACTCCGTCATCACCGGATGCACGGAGCCGTCCTGGGTCAGTGCGCGCAGGTTGTGTGTGAAGAAGCCGCTGCCGACGATCAGCACGCCCTGATCGCGCAGCGGGGCGAGTTTGCGGCCGATGTCCAGCAGGCCCGCCGGGTCCAGCGTCGGCATCGACATCTGCAGCACCGGCACGTCGGCTTCCGGGTACATCTCCACCAGGGGGACATAGGCACCGTGGTCGAGCCCTCGGTCCGGTGCGTCGTGCACGGACATGCCGGGTCCACGCAGGAGTTTGCGCACGTCATCGGCCAGTTCGGGCGCGCCGGGCGCCGGGTAGGTCACCTCGTAGTAGTGGCGCGGGAAGCCGCCGAAGTCGTAGATCAGCGGAACCGTGCTTGTCGCGCCGATGGTCAGCGGTGCGTCCTCCCAGTGCGCCGAGATCATCAGCACCGCTTCGGGTTTCGGCAACTCCGCCGACCACGCGGCCAGCTGGCTCGGCCAGATGGGGTCGTCGGCCAGCGGCGGCGCACCGTGCGACAGGTAGAGCACCGGCATCCGCATCGTCTCGCCATCCTTCCAGGTAGTTCAAATTTGAACTTCTAGCCCGATGGTAGATTATTGTTCGAATTTGAACAACCATGAGAGGTGGGCGATGACGGAGCCGCGCTGGCTCGACGACGAAGAAATGCGGGCCTGGACGGCGTTCCTCGCCGCCACGGCGCTGCTGAACCGACGGATCGAACAGCAGCTCAAGGACGACGCGCACCTGTCACACACCCAGTACGAGGTGCTCGTCCGATTGTCCCAGGCCCCCGGCCACCAGCTGCGGATGACCGAGCTCTCCGCAGCCCTCTTCACCTCCAAGAGCGGCCTCACCTACCAGATCGACCAACTCGCCAAGGCAGGCTTCGTCCGCCGCACCCCCTCCCCCGACGACACCCGCGGCATCGTCGCCACTCTCACCCCGGCCGGCCGGCGCAAACTCGAAGCCGCCGCCCCCGGCCACGTCGCACTGGTCCGCGAACTACTGATCGACGTCCTGACCCCCGCGCAACGCAAAGCCATCGCCGATGGACTCGGCGAGGTGGCTCGCCGGCTCAGTTGACGCCGATGTCAGAGGCCGCCGCAAGCTAGGGCGTACACCAACTGAAGCGGTCGACTGATCGATCAGGTCCGACCGGCGGTGGGCCGTTGCCGCGCGGTGCGTGCTTCGGCGTAGACCGCGAGGATGTCGGCCAGGTGGCGGGATTGGCGGGGTTCGTCGGCGTGGGGGGTGAGGGCGGCGCGCATCGTGTGCAGTTGGGTGCGGTCTTGGGCGAGCGACTGCAGGATGGTGGCGATTGCGGATACCGAAGGGTTGGGGGCGCGGAGTCCGCCTGCGGTGGGGATGGTTTCGGAGAGTTCGGGGTCGCAGTAGATGATCGGCAGGCCCATTGCCACGGCCTCCAGCAGCACCATGCCCTGGGTGTCGCAGTCGGAGGTGAGTAGGAGCACGTCGTGGGTGCGCATGGCGGTGAGGCAGTCTGACTGATCGACTTCGCCGTGTAGGTGGACGCGGTGACCGAGGTCGGCCTCGTTGATTGCCGTGCGGGCGCGGTCGGCGAGGGGGCCGCTGCCGTAGATGTCGAGGGTGCAGTCGTCGACTCGGCGGGCCGCCTCGATTGCTTCGAGTGGGCGCTTCTCCATGGACAGGCGGCCGCACCACAGGGCACGCAGTGGTGCGTCCGGGGTCGACGGCGGGGCGCCCACGCTGCGGATGCGGTCGAGCAGAGCGTCATCGATCCCGTTGGACACCACGTGAATCGGCCGGTCCACGCCGCGGGCGGCCAGGCGGCGGGCGAAGTGGCGGGTCGGCACGGTTACCCGATCGGCCGCCTGGGCTTGTGCGATCAGCGGGCGCCACGCGAGCCGGGCGATGCGGCCGTCTCCGGGATAGACGGGTGGCTTGCGCGAGCGCACGAAGGCTCCGTGCAGCCACCGCATCGTCAAAGCCGCCAGATACGGTGAAGGAGAGTATTTTTCGATCACCGTGTCGTCGCGACTCTGCATGGTCTGCACAACCGGGATGCCGTGTCTGCGTGCGGCGCGTGCGCCCAGGATCCCGCAGCCGTAGGTGGTCAGCGCGTGCACCACATCGATCGGGCCGCGCTCGGCGAACGCGGCATCGATCAAGTGCCGGTTGGCGCGGGTAGGCAGCACCAGCGGCAACCCGTTCGACATCGAGAACGGGACGGCTTCGAGCACAACGGTGTCGGCCTCGGGCGACACCGATCCCGGTGCGGGAGCGCAGAATACGGTCACCCGGTGACCGAGGCCGCGCAGGCCGTCGCACAGCGACCGCATGGCGGTCTGCACGCCGCCGAGCGTGGCCGGGTGGAAGTCGGTGAAGATCGCTACGTGCAGGGAATCGCCCACGGGTCAGGCCGATGTCGTGACGGCGAGTTTTTCCACCGCGTCAGCAGCGGCACGAATACCGTTCTCGGTGGACACCACGCGCCCGAGTTCCGCGGCGCGCTCGGCCGCCTCCGGCGTCAACGTCCGAACCAGCGCGTCGTGCAACCGATCCTCGGTCAGCGACGGATACGGGAAGTCCGCCCCGATGCCGAGCGCCGAAATCCGCCAGCCGTAGAAGAATTGGTCGCTGTGCACGCCGATCACCACCGCGGGCAGCCCGGCGCGCAGCACGTCGTGGGTGTTGCCGCTGCCGCCGTGGTGGACGACGGCGCGGCAGCGCGGCAGGATGCGGTCGTAGTCGAATGAGTCCAGCACGAACAGCCTGCGGCCGTACCCGATGCCCCGGGGGAAGCCGTCGCCCTTCACCGTTACCAGGGCGCGAACCCCCAGCCTGCGGCACACGGTGTCGATCAGGTCGCAGCTGCCGACGGGATCGAGGATGGGCATACCGGTCATGCAGAAGTAGACGGGCGGCTCGCCCTCGTCGAGCCACTCGGTGAGCGCCGGATCGACCGCCGCCTCACCCCACGCCGCGCGCATGTGCGACGGCAGGATCGGCGCACCGACGACGGTCGCGCGGTCCGGCCAGTCACTCGGCTTCGGCAACAGCACCGGACTCACCATGTGCACCAACGGAATACCGTCGGCGCGGATGCGGCGGAACGGGTTCTGCGGCTTGCCCGGCAACCCCATCAGCTCACGCACCCGCCGATCCATCTTGCGGTAGGCCAGCCCGTACGCGAGTTCGAAGGCCGTGTAGCTGGCCAACCGCACGCGCCGCGAGTTCACCATGCGCTTGACCGTGAACGACGACGGAAACTCCGCTGTGCGTTCCAGCGGATACGGCAGCCCGCCGATCACCATCTGCCCGGTCTTCTCCGCCGCTCCATCGCCCACGGCAGCGTCGAGGCGCACGACACGATCACCTCGGCCGATTCGCATGCGCCGCACAGCACCTCGTGCATCCGCTCGCCACGCTCCCCCGCCATGATCTTGACCGTATCCCGCATGATCTGCAGGAACGGCAGCGGATTGCCGGAGGACAGCCCACGCTTGGCGGCGGGTGACTCCAGCAGCTCGGCGGAGTTGAACGGGATGACGTGTGGCTCGAAGCCGGAGCGCCGCACCACCTCCGCATAGTTCTCGGTGGCGGTGATCTCCACCTGGTGTCCGCGCGAACGGAATTCGTCGGCCAGGGCGAGATACGGCTGATGGTCGCCCCGGGTTCCCGCGGTCAACAACGCGATACGCATACTCTCGACTTTCGTTCGTGATCTGGGCGTACATGGTCGGGATCGGCGGGAGTCGGCGCAGCCCGGCTGCGGTGCGGTGCCGATGTTAATGTCTGCGCATGACCGAAGACACGCGCCCCGGACTCCGGATCGGGATCCTCGGCGCGGCCGCCATCGCGCCTGCCGCCCTGATCGCACCGGCCGGGCGGAACCCGGAGGTCGTGGTGTCGGCGATCGCCGCACGGGACCGGTCGCGGGCGGAGGGGTTTGCCCGCAAGCACGGCATCGCACAGGTCTACGACAGTTATCAGGCACTCGTCGACGCGCCGGATCTCGACGCGGTCTACATCCCGCTGCCCAACGGGCTGCACGGCCGCTGGACCCGCGCCGCGATCGCGGCCGGGAAACATGTGCTGTGCGAGAAGCCGTTCACCGCCAATGCCGCAGAGGCGCGCGAGATCGAGGCGCTGGCCAACGATTCCGGCGTCGTGGTGATGGAGGCCTTCCACAACCGCTACCACCCGCTCATCGCCGGCGCCGAAAAGATTATCGCCTCCGGCGAATTGGGCAAGCTGCTGCGCGTGGAAGCGGCCTTCTCCTTCCCGCTGTCGAAGTCCTCCGACATCCGCTACGACTACCGCCTGGCGGGCGGCGCCCTGATGGACGCGGGCTGCTACCCCGTGCACCTGGCCCGCGTGCTCGGCGGCGAGAACCCGGAAGTGGTTGCGGCGCAGGCGAAGCTGCGCGGACCCGAGATCGATCGCGCGATGACCGCCGAGCTGCGCTTCCCGTCCGGTCACACCGGCCGCATCCGCTGCTCGATGTGGTCTGCGGACGTGCTGAGCGCCAGTGCCACCGTCGTCGGCGAGCAAGGCCGGATGCGGTTGCTCAATCCGATCCTGCCGCAGCTCGGGCACGTGCTGTCGGTCCGCTCGGTGGACGGCAGGCGGCTGCGGCGCTTCGGGCGTCGCCCCTCCTACGACTATCAACTCGACGCCTTCGTCGCCGCGATACTGCGCGGCGAGCCGATCGCCACCGGACCCAGCGACGCCGTCGCGACCATGACCGTCATCGATGCCATCTATCAAGCCGCAGGCCTGCCATTACGCCAGCCGAGCTGACGTCTCGTCGAGGAAATCGACGATGTGCCCGAACACGTCCAGCGCCGCGCCACGGCCGATGAACGTATCGAGGTGCCCGTAGGAGGGAATCTCGGTGTAGCGCACGTCGACTCCGGGATTGCGCGCCGAAAGTACCTCGTAGCACAGCTTGTTGGAGTCGAGCCACGCTTCGTTACGACTGCCCGCCAGCAACAGCACCGGACAGTCGATTCGATCGGCTCGATCGAGCGCGTTCTCCGGGAGCGCGCCGTACCGCTCGTCGTCGACGTTCCAGCGCAGCACCGCGTGCGCCAACTCCATCTGCCGCAGATGCGGCAGCACGGACAGCGGTATCGGGCCGAACAGGTCGGCGATCCGGTCGTGGGTGCGCGCGTCGAGGTGGTCGTGTTCGAAGAGCTTGGCGCCCATTCCCCATCCGTGCTGCACCATGCGGCAGGTCGGGTCGGGGCAGTCGCCCTTGCGGGACAGCGCGGCGTAGAGCAGGGTGCGCCGGTTCCACAGCCCGACCTTGCGGAAGTCGGATTCGATATGGCCGACCCGGGTGCCGAGCAGCTCGCTGCCGAGCAGCACCCGCACCCGCGCCGAGGTGCTCACCTTAGGGGTCAGGAACACCCCCTGGGCGACCACGCCCGCCAGGTCGGGCAGCAGGCCGCCGGTCATGCTCAGCGACAAGGCCAGCGCGCCGATGCAGTGTGCGACGACGAACAGCGGGCGGTCGCCGATCTCCGCTCGGATCTGCGCGACCGTCGCCGGGAGGTCGTAGAGGGCGACATCGTCGAAGGTGTAGGGCCGTCCGGAGGCGTTGTGCGGCAGGCGGCTGCTGCCGCGCCAGTCCAGTAGCCACGACTGGTAGCCCGCGTCGGCCAGGACGTCGGTGACATTGCGGATCTCGGGCAGCGCGAACATCTCCGACGACACACCGTGCCCGTGCACCAGCAGCACCGCGGGCCCGTCGGCGGGCCCGACGCGGCGCAGTTCGAGGTCGACGCCGTCGGCAGTGCGGAACGAGATCACCTCGGCACGGGCGAGTTCGGCTGATCCGGTCATCGGCGGTGCTCCTTACGCATGGCACGGCGCAGATCCAGTAGATCGATCCCGACGCGCAGAACCGGCTCCAGCAGGCTCTTACCGAGCTGACTACCGAACCAGCTGAGCCACAACAGTTTCGCCAGCCGCTGCTGCCGTTCGGACAGCCGTGGATCGATCTCGATGCCGTCGATTTGATCGGGCAGGTAGGTGTGCATCGGGACGGCCACCTCGCCGGCATACGACGCGGGCTCCCCCGTGCGGCCGATCTCGATCACCTGAGTACCGAGCTGGCGGACCAGGCGACGGCGCGCCGCCGCGAACTTGTACCCCTCCAGCCACCAGGTGCCGCCGGACGAATCACGCAGCGTCAGTTGGTAATGCATGATCGGGTGCCGCACCTCGTGCCGCAGCGGAGTGCCGTCGTGTGGCCGGACCGTCGCGGTGCCCTCGACCGTGAGCGGCCCCTCGTGTAGCTCGGCGCACGTGAGCTCGCCCTTCACGTCCAGCGTGCGCGCACTGAACGCCTGGGCGCTGCTCGCCACGGACAGCGTCAACCGGAGGTCGCAGGGCAGGTCGGCGGCGGCATCGACCGGACCGACTGCCCCGGTGAGTGTTTCGTGGAACCGCAGATAGGGATCCTCGCCCGGCTGCGGTCCGAGGCCCGTCATGGCCGCGAGCATCTTCGCGCGGGCCGCCGGGCCGGGGACGACGGGCGCGGGCAGGCCGTTGGCCGCCACGAAGGCGTCGGTGCGGGCAGCCGACGCGGACGGCGCGGTCACCATGGCCGCCAGCTGCGTCCGGGCCACCGGGCTTTGCAGCACCTGCGCCAGCGATGCCAGTTCCGGCACCGGGCCGTCCTCGATCGCCTGTACCACGTCCGTGCACCACTGCTCCCAGTGCTGCACGCGAATACCCAGGCCGCCCAGCGTGGTTTCGGCGACCACCTGTTCGAGCGAGGTGGGTGGGCCGGTGAGGTGATAGGTGTGGCCCCATGCGCTCGGCGTGCCGACTATCTCCGCCGCCACCCGGCTCACCCAGTCGACCGGTGCGGCGTTGAGATATCGGAAGCCGGGCACGGTGCGAAAACGCATGAGGGCGGCGGTGATTCCGGAGTTGAGGTCGCGCGGGTTGTGCGCGCCCGTCTCCGGGTGGCTGCCGATGCCGCCGGGGCGCAGGATCGTCACCACGAGGCCGTGTTCGCCCGCCCGGCGCAGCACGGCCTCGGCGGCCCACTTGGATCGGTCGTAGCCGATGGGCAGCGCGGCGACATTGGCGGTCGGCTCGTCCTCGCTCAGCGTGACCGCGTCGGCACCGTTGAACACGGCCAGGGAGGAGATGTGGTGCAGCGGTTTCGGGCGACCGGTGCAGGCCAGCTCCGCCAGGGTCAGCGGGCCGAGCACGTTGGTCCGGCGCAGCGACGGGTAGCCGCGCAGGAAGTCCACCGCGGCGCCCGCGTTGACGATCGAATCCACCTCGGCGGCAAGGGTTTCCCACCGTTCGTCGCTCAGACCGAGCCGGGGGCTGCGCAGGTCGCCCGCCAGCGGTGTCACGCGCCGGAGTACCTCGCGCGACCACGGCAGTGCGAAGCGTCGCAGGGCGTGCTCCAACCGCTGCGTGGCGGCGACATCGTCGTCGGCCCGGATCAGGCACACCACGTGTGCTTCGCTGTGCCGCAGTAGATCCAGCAGCAGGTGGCTACCGAGAAACCCGGTGACCCCGGTCAGCAGGATGCGGCGCGGGGCGACCCGCTCCGGCGCCGCGACCAGCGGTAGCCGGTCGGCGCCCGCGAGGTCGGCGAAGAGTTGCGCGAGGTCGTCGGTGTCGGGCTGCTCGTCCGAGCGCGGACCGGATGCGGGATGGTCGGCCAGCCAGCGGTTGGCCAGCCTGCGCGGGCGCGCGTCGAAGAACACGGTGTCGAGATCCGGATGGATGTCGAGCTCACGAGCCAGTGCCGCGACGAGTTCCACTGCGGCGAGGGAGGTGCCGCCCGCGTCGAAGAAGTCGGTGTCGGCGTCGATCGGCGTCTCGGTGAACCGATTCGCTACGGCGGTGATCGCCGCCGCGAGCGTCTCGGCATCCCACTGCCGCGCGGTGGTTGTCGCCGGCGGGCGTGGTGCCCGCGCCACCGGTGCGGCGCCGGTGCGTGCCAGCAGGGCGGCGACATCCATTGCGGCGGTGCTCCGTTCGAGCGATTCGCCGCGCAGACGGCGGTCGACAGCCGAGTTGCGCACCGAGGTTCGCTCATCCGGGCCGGTCACGGGGTCACCTCCGCATCGTTGGTCGCCCAGGAGCGGAATTCGCGCAGGCGGTCCGGTGTCACCGAAACGTCCAGTCGCTGTTCGTCGGCGCTCCCGCCGAGCCGCCCGAGCAAGCGCCGGGCCGGTTCGTTGCGCTCGGTGTGCTCGACCGAGATCTGCACCGTAGTGCAGCCGAGCACCTCGGCCCGGTCCGCCGCCCAGCCGAGTAGTCGTTCCTCGACGCCGCGTCCGAGGGCACGGCAGCTGAGCTGCCACCCGCTGATCACCAGGCGGTCCGCGTCCACCCGCAGTGCGAGCACCGAGATCAGGCCGTACTCGCCGAAGCGGTCCCGCGCCGTCGCCGTCCACACCTCGCCCTCGGCGCGCCACCGGTCCAGATCGGCCACGGTGACGGCGGACAGGGTGAACTGCGTGGTCCGTCGCACCAACTGGCGTGCTCGCCCGAGCGTGGCGTCGGTCATCGGCTCCAGCTCGACCTCGAGGTTCAGCTGCGCGAGGAAATCCGCGAATTCCGCTGTGGCGCGGGCACTGTCACGCTGCTGCTCCTGCCGATAGAAGTCGGCTCGGGCCCGGTCTTCCGCCGTCGCCGCGATCGGCACCATCGGCCACAACCGGGCGAGGAAATCGACCACCTCGTCGACGGGCGGGCACGTTACCGAGAGCACTTCGGGCAGCTGCGCACGCATGCGCGCCACCTCGACCGGGTTGTCGTCGAGGTAGCAGAAGCTGTCCAGGCCGAGCCCCAGTGTGCGCGCGACCTCCGCCAGCCGCTGCGGCTTGCCGTCCCAGCCAGTGGAGACGGCCGCGAAATCCCCGGGGCGCAGTGGACTGTCGGGCCGGTTCAGGATGGCCTGGACGACATCTTCGTCATTGTTACTGACCAGCACCAGCAGCGTGCCTGCCGCGCGCCACTGGGCCAGCCGTCGGGCCAGCGCACGGCGCGGTGCATCGAAAGTCACGGCAGCGGCGCCGATTTCGCCCGCCGTCCCGCTCCACAACGTGTCGTCGCCGTCCACCGCGATCACCTTCGGGGCGGGCTCGGTCACCGCGCCGACGGTCGCGACGAGGGTGAGCGCCACCGCCGCCTGGAACTCCGGCGTGAAGGGCAGATGGGCGAGGATCTCGGTCCGGTCGTCGAAGGGCTGGTCCACCGGATGATGCCGCGTCCACGCGCTCGGCTCCAGCACCGCGACGCCGGGAACATCGCCGAGGCGTTCGGCGACCAGCCGCTCCCAGGCGAGCAACCGTTCCACCGGGCGCGCCGACGGCAGGATGCCGACGATGAGCGGCCTGCGGGTGCGTTCGGCCACCTCGCGCACGGCCGCCGGATACTCGGCGGCGAGCTCGGTGAGCAGATCGTCGGATACCGCGCCGAAGCGTTCCAGATCCGTGGCCCGCAGCAGCACGATGCCGAGCGCCGTGGAGGGCTGCGCGAACACGCCCGACGGGTCGCGCAGACAGGACAGCACATGGTGATAAGGCGCTTCCGCGACGGTGATCGCCGTGCCGTCCGACGACGCCGCCACCATAAGCTCGGGCAGTCTGCCCAACGTGAAGGTCGCGGCCAGAGCCGCACGTACACCTGACTCCGATTGCTGCGCAACGGTTTCCGGCAGCACAGGCGCACCGGGATCAGCGACCGCCGCCGCGACCGTGGCCAGGTATTCCGTCCCGAACTCAGTGCAGGTGCGCGGGTCGATGATGTCGCTGTTGTAGGTGAACCACACCTGGCCGGTGTCCGGCAGCACCGCGACCATCAGGTCGAGATCGGAGTAGCCGGTGCTCACCGGAACGACCTCGACCGGTGCGACCGCCGAATTCGCGCGCAGGTAGTTGAAATACACCTCGATCAGCGGCGCGTTCTCCCGGTACAGGCCTTCGGTGGCGAGTGCGGCGAGCACGTCGGCGAAGCCCGCACCGGGCGCGAGCAGCGTCCGCAGCCGCTCACCGGTACGGCGCAGCACATCGGTGACCAGGTCATTCGCTGAGACCGCCGCTGGGAACGGCACGGGCACACCGAAGTATCCGACGGCGTCCGTGGCGTCGGCGTGCATGCGGGTATCCACCGGAACCGCGAGGGCGAACCGGTCGACCCGCTGGCGACGGGACAACAGCACGGTCAGCGCTCCGAGGAAGACCGCGGCGGGCGTGATGCCGAGGTCGCGGGCGCGGTCCGCGACCCGATCGTGCAGGCCGGCGGGCATGTCCAGCGCGACCGATCCGGCACCGTAGCTGCGCTGGGCGGGCCGTGGCTGCGCCAAGGTCAACTCGAGCCTGCGCGCTCCGGCGAAGGCCGCGCGCCAGCGGGTGACCGCGGCGTCGTCGCCCGCTCGCTTGCTCGGCTGGGCGGCAAGCAACTGGTGCATGTCCCGGTTGGTCACCGTGTCGTCGAGTTGTGCGCCGGACAGCTCCGCGGCGAGTTCCCCCGCGACGAGCAGCATCGACTGCACATCGCTCATGCTGTGATGAGCGCCGAAAAGCACTACCTGATCAACGGATTCGGCGTTGAGCAGTTCGAAGCGCCACAGCGGACCGGTGGTCAGGTCGAACGGCCGCGCCATCAGCGCACGGAAATGCTCTTGGACCACTGCGTCATCCAGGTGGTCGAGGTCGCGCCACTCGGCCAGGGCGCCGGGCTCGCGGCGGATCTCCAGCTGCCGTCCGTGCTCCTCGCTCGGCGCAATGGTGGTGCGCAGCGCGGCATGTCGGCGGGCCAGGCGGGCCAGCGCCTGTTCCAGCTGTGCCCGGGTGACCCGGGCCGCCACCCGCACGGCGACACCGCCGGTCTGCGCGGCGCTCGGGATACCGAGCTGTTCGGTCCGCAGCAGCCGCATCATGTCCCTGGTCACCGGCAACGTTTCGACGTCGGGCACCTCGGCGGCCGCGGTGCCCGCGCCGTCGGAAGTGGACTGCCGCAACACTTCTCCGACGAGATACTCGGCGAGCTCGGTGAGATTCTGCTCCGCGAGCATCGCGCCGAGCGGCACCGTGACGCCGGTGTGCTCGCGCACCTTGTTGCGCAGTTCGACGGCCATCAGCGAGTCCAGACCCAGGCTCTGGAAGGTCTCCTCGGCCGCGACCGTCTCGCTGCCGGAATGACCGAGCACCTGGCCCGTCCACTCCGCCATCGCGGCCATCGCCATGGTGACGGCCGCCGGCCGAGGGACGGCCCGAAGTTGTTCGGCGAAGCGCGTTCCCGCCGCTACGTCCACGGTCGCATGGTCGGCCACGGCGCGCCGCGGCGCGCGTCGGACGAGGCCGCGCAGCAGCGGCGGAACGGCCGGTCCGCGCCGCAGCACGTCGGTATCGAGCAGCAGCGGCACCAGAATCGGATCATCGAGGCGCAGTGCGGCGTCGAAGCACGCCATGCCCTCCGGCACCGAGAACGCGCGGATGCCCGCGCGGGTGATCCGCCGGATGTCGGCCTGCGACATGTGGTCGTGCATGTCGACCTCCCAC
Organism: Nocardia sp. CS682; assembly: GCF_004634405.1. Classification (NCBI taxonomy): domain Bacteria; kingdom Bacillati; phylum Actinomycetota; class Actinomycetes; order Mycobacteriales; family Nocardiaceae; genus Nocardia; species Nocardia sp. CS682. The sequence goes on from NZ_CP029710.1 coordinate 502,402, forward strand.
GCGCCCCAGGCGAGCGACTGCGCGGGTAGCCCGAGTGCCCGGCGGCGCAGCGCCAGCGCGTCCAGGTAGGCGTTGGCGGCGGCGTAGTTGGCCTGCCCCGGTGTGCCGAACAGTCCGCCCGCCGCGGAGAACAGCACGAACAGCGACAGCTCACGATCCGCCGTCAGCTCGTGCAGATGGTGTGCCGCATCGACTTTCGGCCGCAGTGCGGCGTCGAGCTGTGCGGGGGTCAACGCGGCTAAGGTGCTGTCGTCGAGCACGCAGGCCGCGTGGATCACGCCCGCCAGTGGCAGACCGTCGAGCAGCTGGGCCAGCGACGCGCGGTCGGCGATGTCGCAGCGGGCGAATCGCGTACGGACCCCGCGCCTTTCCAGGTCGTCGCGCAACTCCGCACCGCCGGGTCCATCGATGCCGCGACGGCTGACCAGAACCAGGTCTCGCACGCCGTAGGTGTCGGCCAGGTGCCGGGCCAGCGCCGAACCGAGCCGCCCGGGAGCACCGGTGATGAGTACCGCACCGTCACCGAGTGACACTCGATCAGCCGCTCGGGCGGCGTTCTCGGGCAGCCGCGCCAGTCGCGGCACGAATGCCACGCCGTCGCGCACGGCCAATTGCTGTTCGCCAGTGGCGAGCAGGGCGGGGATGTCGATATCGGGGTCGGTCGAATCGATCAGCACGATCCGCCCCGGATTCTCCGACTGCGCCGAGCGCACCAGCCCCCACACGACCGCACCGGCCGGATTCGGGCTGTCCGCGCCGGGCAGGGCCACCGCGCCGCGCGTGCGCACGACCAGCGTTGCTTGCTCGAATCGGCTGTCGCCCAGGATTGTTTGCAGCGCGGCCAGTACCTGTTGAGCCGTGTCGTGCACCTGGCGTGGCGAATTCCCTTCGGGCACCGGCACAATGAGCGCGTCGACGGCTTCCGAAGCGGCCGAACCCCAGTCGCCTATGGTCAGCGTCCGGTCCGGCACGGGCAGTGCGCGCTCCGACCACTCCATCCGGAACATGCGACGGAACGCCGGAGCAATCGACGCCGCGTCCCATTGCGCGGCTGCGACCGGACGCAACAGCACCGAACCCACCGACACCACCGGCCGTCCGGTCCGATCGGTAGCGGCCATGGTGACGGTGTCGGGTCCCGAGCGCGTCAGCCGCACGCGCAGCGCGGTGGCACCCGTGGCCCACAGCGCCACGTCGGTCCACACGAACGGCAGCATGGCGTGTGCGCCGTCGGCGGCGAACAGGGCCGTGGCGTGCAACGCGGCGTCCAGCAGGACGGGATGGATGCCGAACTTCGCGGCGTCGCCGTGCGCGGCTTCGGCCAGCTCGACCTCGACGAAGATCTCGTCATCGCGCCGCCATGCCGCCCGCATCGCCCGGAACAGCGGACCGTACTGGTGGCCGCGCGCGAACAGCTCGGTGTACAAGGCTTCGACGTCGACGCGCACCGCGTCCACAGGTGGCCAGGCGGCCGAATCCGCCTGGGGCGGAGCCTGTTCGAAGTCCGCGCCGACGATGCCATCGGCGTGCAGCAACCACTGCGCATCCGAATCGTTGTCGTCGCGCGCATAGATGCGTACCGTGCGACGTTCCTCGGCGTCGGCGCCGCCGACCACCGTCTGGATCTGCACGGCGCCACGCTCGGGCACCAGCAGCGGCGCCCGCAATACCAGTTCACGCAGCACCGGAGCGTCTGCCTCGTCGCCCGCGCGGACGGCCAGTTCGACCAACGCGGCACCGGGCAGCAGCACCGCGTTCGGTCCGGCGTGATCGGTCACCCACGGCTGCTGCTGCCGCGACAACCGGCCGGTCAGGCTGACGCCGCCCGAATCAGGCTGCGGCACCACGGCACCAAGCACAGGGTGGGCGGCATCGGCGAGCCCGAGCGACGAGGTGTCGCGGTTGGCTCCCTCGGTCCAGAATCGCCGCTCATCGAAGGCGTAGGTGGGCAGCTCGACCCGGCCGTGCTCGGGAACCAGCCTGGTCCAATCGAGTTCGTGGCCTGCGACATACAGCGCGGCCTGTGCCCTGGCCAGGCAGGTCGGCCCGTCCTGGTCTCGGACCAGTGAGCCAACGGACACCACCTCGCGGGAGATCTCCTCCGACACCGTCTGCACGGCCGCGGCCAGCGACGGGTGCACACCCAGTTCCACGAAATATCGGTACCCGTCGGCGATCATGCGCTCGATGGTGGCCGCGAAGCGCACGGTCTCCCGCGCGTTCCGGTACCAGTACTCGGGCCCGATCGGTGCGCCTGTCACGGGCTCGCCCGTCACTGTCGAATACCATTGCGTCGCCGGCACATCCGCCGTCATACCGGCCAGCTCGACGGCGAACGGATCGCGGATGGACTCGATCAACCGGCAGTGCCCGGCGAAGCCGGGGCCGGAGGCACCGAGACGCGTGTAGGTTCCCGCACGGGCGAACTCGGCCAGCAGCTCCTCGACCGCGGCCTGCTCCCCCGCCACGATCGTCGAACGCCGCACATTCACCGCCGCGATGGACACCCGGCCGTCGAAGGCCGCCAGCCGCGGGGCGACCTCGGCCTCGGGCAAGCCGATCATCGCCATCGCCCCGGGTTCGGCAATGGCCTGCATCAGGCGACTGCGCGTGAGGACGATCCGTGCGGCATCGCTCAATTCGAGGACACCGGCACAGTAGGCAGCGGCGATCTCGCCCTGGCTGTGGCCGATCACCGCGTCCGGGGTAACCCCGACCGCGCGCCAGCTCGCCGCCAGCGCGGCCATGGTCGCGAACAGCAGCGGCTGCACGACCGGAAAGTCGATGAAGTCTGCCGCGGTCATGGTGGTCAATTTCTCGACCAGCGACCAGCCGGTGTGCGCGCCGAACGCCTTGTCGCACTGCTCGAATTCCGCCCGGAACGCCGCGGAGTCGGCGAGCATGTCACGGGCCATGCCGACCCACTGTGCGCCCTGCCCGGGAAAGACGAACGCGGTTTTCGCGTTGGTGAGCACCGCCCCGGCGCCGAGGACGGCATTCGCCGACGACCGCCCATCCACCAGATCGCGCAGCGCGCCGATCATCTCGTCCCGATCGGCGGCCACCGCCACGGCACGCCGCTCGAACTGGGTGCGCTGCAACGCGAGTGCGCGCGCCACCGGTCCCGGTGCCAGCCCCGGATCGGCGGCGACCAGGTCGAGCAGCCGCTCGGCCTGACCTTGCAACGAGGCCTGACTGCGCGCCGAGATCGGCAGCAGCACAACACCATGACTGTCCGCCGCCGCGATCGGGGCTGGCTCGGCGGGAGCTTCCTCCAAGATCAGATGCGCGTTCGTTCCGCTGAGCCCGAAGGCGCTCACCCCGGCGCGACGTGGCCGGTCACCTCGTCGCCACGACATCGGTTCGGCCTGCACCGTCAGCCCGCTATTAGCCCAATCCACCTGCGGTGACGGCACACTCGCGTTCAAAGTCGCGGGAATGCGTTCATGCTGTAGCGCGAGCACCAGTTTGATGATGCTGCCGACACCGGCCGCCGCCTGCGTATGCCCCACATTGGATTTCAGCGATCCGAGCCCGAGCGGGCGCTCCGGATCGCGACCCGGCCCGAACACCCGGGCCAGCGCCCGCGCCTCGATCGGATCGCCGAGCGCGGTACCGGTCCCGTGCGCCTCTACATAGTCGATCTCGTGCGGCGCCAGCCCCGACACCCGCAGCGCCGAGCGCAGCACCTGTTCCTGCGCAGCACCGTTGGGAGCGCTGAGCCCCTGGCTGCGGCCGTCCTGATTGACGGCCGAACCACGAATGACCGCGAGTACCCGGTCACCGTCGCGGCGGGCGTCACCGAGCCGCTTCAGCAGCAACAGACCGGCACCCTCGGCCCACACCGTTCCGTCCGCCGCCGCGGAGAACGGCGCGCTGCGTCCCGTCGGCGACAGCACGCCCAAACGGCACAGTTCGATGTGGGCGGTCGGTGACATCAGCAGCGTGGCGCCGCCGGCCAACGCGAGATCGCACTCGCCCGCGCGCAGTGCCTGCATCGCCAGGTGCGTCGCGACGATCGACGAGGAACACGCGGTGTCCAAGGTGACCGCGGGTCCGTGCAGCCCGAGGGTGTAGGAGATCCGGCCGGACGCGACACTCGGCGAAAGACCGGTGCCTACTTGGCCGTTCAGCTGTTCCGGGGCGGGATCGGCCAGGTAGCCGGTGCTGTAGACGCCGAGGTAGACACCGGTCGCGCTGCCGTGCAAGCTGCGCGGATCGCGCCCGGACCGTTCGATCGCCTCCCAGCTGAGCTGCAACATCATCCGCTGCTGCGGATCCATCACCGTGGCCTCGCGCGGGCCGATCCCGAAGAAGGCGGCATCGAAGCGATCGATGCCGTCGACGTAACCGCCGCGGAAGGTGTACGCCTTGCCGGGCGCGGAGGTGTCCGGGTCGTACAGGCCGTCGATGTCCCAGCGGCCCGCGGGCATGTCGGTGATCGCGTCGCCGTTACCGTCCAGCAGCCGCCACAACGCCTCGGGGGAATCCGCGCCGCCAGGGAATCGGCAGGACATCGAGAGAATCGCGATCGCGTCGTCGTCCGCGTCGTCGATGTCGTCGACCGTGTCGGCAGTCTCGGGTTCGGGCGTGCCGGGCTCGGTCGCCGTGACGGAGGCCAGCACGGTGGCCACCCCGTCGATGGTGGGGTGATCGAAGAACAGATTGGTGTCGAGGAAGCGTCCGACGAAATCCGACAGATCGACCACGAGCTCCACCAAATCGGCCGAGCCCAAACCGAATTCGACCAGCGGCCGATGGATGTCGATGCGCTCGGGATCCAGGTCCGCGTGCCGGGCGATCGCGGTCACCAGCCAGGCGCGCAGCGACTCGGCGGACGGCTGGTCCTCGACCACGGCCGCGGGCTCCTCGGTCACCGCTTCCGGGTCGTAGTAGTCCAGTTCGTCCTCGGGCGAGCGCACCGCGCCCGCCAGCAGCGCGAGCAGCTCGCCGGACAGATACGCCGCCCGGCAGGCCGAACGCTGGATCTTCCCGCTGCTGGTCTTGAAGATGGTGCCCGGTCGAATCAGCAGCACCGCAGCGAGATTGAGCCCGTGCTCGGTCGCCACCGCGGCGCGCACCGCGCCCTCGAGTTCGGCCAGGTCCTCGCCGCGCACCTCCGCCACCACGACCGGCTGCTCGCCGTCGAGCCCGAGATCGACCGAGAACGCGGCGACACAACCCGCTCGTACCGCGTCGTGCGCGGCCTCGACGGTCGATTCGAGGTCCTGCGGATAGTGATTGCGGCCGTCGATGATCAGCAGATCCTTGCGCCGACCGGTGACGAACAGTTCACCGCCGGAGCACAATCCGAGATCCCCCGTGCGCAGGTAGCGCCGATCATCACCGGGCAGCGTCGCGCCGAACACCTCGGCGGTGGCCTGCTCGTCCCGGAAATACCCTGCGGCGACACTGTTTCCGGCGACCCAGATCTCACCTTCGACACCCTCGGCACGCTCGATGCCGTGCTCGGGATCGACGATCGCGATCGACATGCCCGCCGCCGCGGGCCCGACGCCGACCAATTCGGCGCCCCGTGCGCGGTCGCCGGTCACCTCATGGAACGTCGGCGGCGCCGTGGTGGACGGCGCGGTCACGATCAGCGTCGCCTCGGCCAACCCGTAGACCGGCTGATGGGATTCGGCGCGGAATCCGGCCCGGCCGAAGGTCTCGGTGAACCGCCGCACCGTGGCGGGGCGCACCGGTTCGGAGCCGTTGAACGCTACTCGCCAGCTACTGAGATCGAGCCGCTCGATCTGTTCCGGCGCGATCCGGCGCACGCACAGTTCGTAAGCGAAGTTGGGGCCACCGCTGGTGTGCGCGCGATAGGTACTGATCGCTTGCAGCCACCGCTCGGGCCGCTGCAGGAAATACAGCGGCGACATCAGCACGGACTCGGCGCCGATATACACCGTGTGCAGCAGCGGCGCGATGAGGCCCATGTCGTGGTACATCGGCAGCCAGCTGGCGAAAAGCGCACCGTCCCAACCGTCCGCCAGCACGCGATCGTGGCCGAGCCCGGCGACGAGCGCACGCTGGTTGTGCAGCAGGTTCTCGTGGGTGAGCAGGACGCCGCGCGGCGCGCTGGTCGAGCCGGAGGTGTACTGAATGAACGCGACCGACTCCGCGCCCACTTCCGGCTCGCGCCACTGTGCCGCCTGATCATCGGCGGTCTCGTCAGTGGCCAGCCACCGCACGCCCGCCAGCTCGGGAATCTCCGCGCACAGCGCCGCCGAATCCGCGACCACCCGCCGCGGCGCAAGCACCACCTCGACCTCGGCGTGCGCGACCATCCGGCGCAGCCGCCGCAGCGAACGGTTCTCCCATTCCGGCAGTGGCGCAGGCACCGCAACCACACCCGCAGCGAGGCAGCCGAAGAACGCTTCGGCAAACTCCGGGCCGGCCGGGTACAGCAGCAGCGCCCGCTGCGGAAGCCCCTCTTGCAGCGCGGCCGCGATCGCCCGAGCGCGGGTACCCAGGTCCGCGTACGAGATCTCGCGGACGACACCGTCGACGTCTCCGCTGTCCAGGAACCGGTACACCACATCGGTCGGCCGCTTCTCGACCTGGGCGAACAGGGTGTCGACGAAAGTGTTGTGCACGAGCTGCTTCCTCTAACGGTGGAGCCTGAATTCGGCCGGTCCTGGTCCCCTGATCTACGAGGAGTGGCACACGGTGCGTTGTGACTGTCAGTGCCACAATATAGCTGTCGGTACGCCGGTCTCCGACCTCCACAAGATCAACAACGCACTGGTCGGAGCCCCGAAAAATAGGGGCAGCAACGTCACGGGCACCGTTGCCGCCGCGCCGATTTCGGGTTTGCGCGCAGCCGAACCACCGGTCAGGATGGCCCAGTGCCACAGACCTCCGTATCGCTGCGCGATCTGCCCCGCCTCCGCAATCGCCACCTCGGGCAGATCGGCGGATTGATGCGGCCAGGCACCCACGAGTCCCCGCTGCTGGAGCTCGGCGAACGGTTCGTCATCTCGCCGCCGGGCTTTCCGACCATGCTGGTCACCTACGACATGGACGACGTGCGCGACCTGTTCACCAACCACGACGACTTCTCGATCGGCCAGGTGCTGAGCCGGTTCTCCAGCCACGACCAGATGTTCGGCAAGCAGACGCTGATCTTCCTCGACGGCGACGAACACCGCCGCGAACGCAAGCTGTTCGCTCCGCCGTTCCAGAGCAAGGCGCTGCGGTCCTACGAAGAACTCATGGTCGAGGTGGTCGAACGTGAGCTGCCCAAGTGGCCGGTCGGCGAGGAGTTCGAGTTCCTGACAGCGGGTTACGATCTGGCTATCGGCGTGCTGCTCGGCGTCGTCTTCGGTGATGTCGCGCCGGTCCGCCGAGACCGGCTCCAGCGTGCGGTCAAGGCGTGGTTCGGCGAGATCGAGAGCCGCGGGTTCCTCGCGGTCACCCTGATCACCCCGCTGGTCGGCGGATACACGCTGCCCTACCCGCCGCTGCGGCGCCGCCAAGCCGAGGTCGACGCCGTCATCATCGAGGAGATCGCGGCCCGGCGCGCCACGCCCGGCGACGCGGGCTCCCGGAAAGACGTGCTGTCCCGCTACGTCGGCACCGAACTGGACCAGCACGACGACGCCGCGCTGGCCCGCAACATGCGCGGCATCCTGCTCGGCGCCTACGAGACCACCGCGATCACCCTCGGCTGGATCGCCGCCATGCTGGCCGGCCATCCCGAGACCATGGCCGAACTGGACGCGGCCATCGACGCGGGCGACAGCGCCCGCCTCGATGCCTACCTCGACGCCGTTGTCGCCGAAACCATGCGGCTGCGCCCGGTGTCGCCGTTCACCGGCCGACGGGCGTTGCGCGACACCGTGATCAACGGGGTGCACATCCCCAAGGGCGCCATCGTCATCGTCCCGATCCTGCTGATCCACGAATCACCGCGGCACTACCAGGATCCGATGGCCTTCCGTCCCGAGCGCTTCCTCGACGAGCGGCCCAGCGGCCACACCTGGCTCACCTTCGGCGCGGGCCCGCACCGCTGCCTGGGCGCCCAGTTCGCCCTCGCCGAGGCGCGCATCCTCTTCCGTGTCGTCCTCGAGAACCGGCGCATCGCACCGGCTCCCGGCCCGATCGAGCCGCCGCGCCGCTATCACACCGGCCTGAGCCCGGTGCACAACGCCCGAATCACGCTGCTGCCCCGCTGATCCGAGCTACAACAGGGTGTTCAGGATGCGGCCCACCACGCTCATCATTTCGGGGCGGTCGAAGTCGCCGTGCGCACAGTCCATCTCGATGACTTCGATGTGGCCGCCGATGTAGGAGCGCCAGGCTTCTTCGAGCTCGGTCTTGGCGTCGACGGTGCGGTTGCCATCCGCATCGAGGGTGGCGCCGAAGATCGTCAGGTCGCCGTCGTAGAACGGCGAGGAGTAGCCTTCCCACAGTTTGCAGTTGTTGACGAGCACTGTCGTCAGCCGCTGCACCAATTCCAGGATGACCGGAGCGTCGAGCTGGTCGCCGAATCTGTCGTCGGCCCAGGCCTTGACGCCGGCCATGGCCTCCTCCTCGGTCACGTCGGAATCGGCGGCCGACCCTTGCGGTGGCTGACTATCCATCACAGCAACGAAGCCGACTTCCATTCCCCGACGGGACAATTCGGCCGCCATCGCCTGCGCGACCACGCCGCCGTACGACCAGCCGAGCAGATAGTAGGGGCCCTCGCTCTGGAATGTCTGTATCCGCTCGATGTAGTCCGCCACCATCTCCGCCATCGAACCCGCGGTCGGGCCACCGTCCAGGCCACGGGATTGAATGGCGTATACCGGCCGGTCCGGCAGGTGCCGCCCGAGTTGCTGGTAGAACCAGCCGAGGCCACCGCCGGGGTGCAGGCACCACAGCGGTTCGCGCGTGCCGGAACTCTTCAATGTCAGCACCGGATCGAAATCCGTTCCGACGGCGCCACCTTCGTCGAGCCGGGCGGCCAGTTTGTCGACGGTGGGGGCGTCGAAGATCACCCGGACCGGGACGTCGACACCCAGTACAGCCCGGAGTCGACTGGTGAGGCGGGTGGCCAGCAGTGAATGGCCGCCCAGTGCGAAGAAGTCGTCATCGATCCCGACTCGGTCGAGTCCCAGGATCTCGGCGAACAACTCCGTCAGCATTCGCTCCCGCTCGTCGCGCGGGGCCCGATACTCGCTGGTGGACAACAGTTCCGGGTCCGGCAGCGCGCCGCGGTCGAGCTTTCCGTTCGCCGTCAACGGCAGACTGTCCAGCACCATGACCGTGGCGGGCACCATGAACTCCGGCAGCCGCTCGCCCGCCCACCGGCGCACATCGGCCGACAGCACGCTCGCCTGCGGGCTGTTGGCATACTTCGCCAGGTCCGCCGCAGGGTCCGAAGTGAGGTACACATCGGTCAGCGGGCGGTGCTCGGCGGCGGCTTCGAGGAAGACCGCGTCCATCCGGCCGGCGATCGCCGACCAGGTGACAGCCGTGGTGTATCCGCAGTCCTGCCCCAGCAGATGCAGGTCCTCCGGCAACGCGCCCGCTCGTTCGTCATCCGAGCCGAGCACTCCTTCGAAACCGACACCGGGTGTGGCCGTGCCGGGCAGGCCCGCTCGGATCTGTTCGGTGGCCGCGATTTCGGCGAACAACCCGGCGTGCGGAATCCCGGTGACCCGGATGCCCGCACCCTGCCGAGCTCGGAGCACGGAGCGCACCTGGCCGAGGTCGGTGAACTCGACTGCCGGGATGTCGGCGACGGACCGGCGTTCCGCCGGATCCTTGTGCAGCACAATGTCGTATCGATACCGGGTCAGCTCGTTGACCGAGAACCCGCGCTTGAGCTGAATGTCGACGGCACCGAAACCGCTCACCTCGCGGCAGACACCCGCGAAGTACTCCGGCGCCAACAGCAATTCCTGCTCGGCGGCCATATCTCGACGCACCCGATCACGCACCGTCGCCGGATCCGCCTCGCCGTTGCGCGCGAGCTGTACAGCGGTCGTGAACTCCTCGAGCAGGCTCAGGTTGCGGATGTCACCGAGGAACACCGCACCGCCGGGCGCCAGTAGCGTCGAGACCTGTTCGAGCACCCGACGCAGATATCCTTCGCCGGGGAAGTACTGGACCACCGAGTTCAACACCACGGTGTCGAAGTGGTGCTTCGGCAGTCCGGTGGTGTCGTCGGCGCCGCGCACGCTCAGCACGACGCGGTCGACCCAGTCCTCGTGCAGCTCGTTCAACCGCTGGCGCAGCGTGGTGATGGTCGGGGCGGAGAAGTCCGTGGCCCAGTATTCGGCGCACTCCGGGGCCACCTGGGACAGCAGCAAGCCCGATCCCACGCCGATCTCGAGCACCCGCTTCGGCCGCAGGCCGAGAATCCGCTCGACGGTGGCCGACCGCCATTCCCGCATCTGTTCCAGGGGAATAGCGGACCCGGTGTAGCTGCTGTTCCAGCCACCGAAATCCGAACCGAACGGGACATGGCCGGTGTCTTCGTCCGTGCCGCTGTCGGCTTCGTCGGGCGCGGAGTACAGGTCGTCGTAGACCCGGCGCCACTGGCCGACCAACTCGTCCTCGCCGACCGCCGGTCCGGACCGATCCGGCACCACATAGCCGATCAGCTGTGTGCCGCCGATGTCGGTCTCGCGGGCGACGACCACCGCTTGCGACACCGAAGGATGCTGCGCCAGTACGGTTTCGACTTCGCCGGGCTCCACTCGGAAGCCGCGAATCTTGACCTGATCGTCGACTCGGCCGACGAACTCCAGCGTGCCCGACGACGTCCACCGCACCACGTCACCGGTGCGATACAACCGACCGCCTGTCGGATCGAACGGGTCGGCAACGAAGCGTGTCGAGGTCAATCCCGCACGGCCCCGATAGCCGCGCGCCAACTGCGCACCCGCCACATACAATTCACCGGCGACGCCCACCGGCACCGGCAGCAAGCCCGAATCCAGGACATACGCCCGCATATTGACCAGCGGCCGCCCGATCGGCACGGACCCTTCCGCGTCGGCGTCGGCAGTGCATGTTGTGGCGAAGACGGTGGTTTCGGTCGGTCCGTAACCATTGACCACCTCGATGTCGGCAGCCACGTTCCGCACTCTGCGCGCCAAGGCCGAGGAGAGTTCGGCGCCGCCCGCGATCACCTGGGTCACGCCGTCGAAGGCATTGCCGGGCACTGCTTCGGCGCGCTCCACCAGCACCGACAGCAGCGCCGGTGTCGCGAATATTCTCGTCACCGACCGGGTGGCGACCAGCTCGAGCATTTCGCCCGGGTCCGAACGCAATTCACTCGCCAAGACCAGTCCGCCGCCTGCGCACAACGCCGCCCACATCTCGTAGGTCGAGGCGTCGAAAGCCATCGAGGAATGCACGAGCACCCGCTCGGCCGGGCCGGTCAGCCAGCCCTGCGAGACGTGATTGACCACGTTACGGTGCGTGACGCCAACACCTTTGGGGATACCGGTCGAACCGGAGGTGTAGATCACGTACGCCAGGTTCTGCGGCCGCACCACCTGATCGAGGTCGGTCGTAGCCGCTTCGTTCAGGGGTTCGTCCAGATACAGCCGCGGCGTGCGGCCATCGGGCAAGGCGGCCGCGGTCCCCCGGTCGGTGACGACTACGACCGGCTCGGCATCGGCGAGGATGAACGCCAACCGATCCGACGGGTAGGCCGGATCGATCGGCAAGTACCCACCGCCGGCCTTCCATACCGCCAGCAACGCCACGATCAACTCCACCGACCGCGCGACCGCGACCGCGACAATGCTGTCGGAGCCGACCCCATGCGAAACCAGCACCCGAGCAAGGGATTCAGCGCGCTGGTCGAGTTCTCGATACGACACCTCGGTGTCCGCGCAGACCACCGCGACCGCCTCCGGACTCCGAGCGACCTGGGCCTCGAACAAACCGATCACGGTGAGGTCGGGGTCGATGTCGACCGCGGTGTCGTTCCACCGCCGCAACACCACTTCGCGCTCGTCGGCGTCGAGTACCTCGATCGACCGCACCGACATGCCCGGATCAGCTACGGCCGAACGCAATACGTGCACAAACCGCGCGGCGATCGCCGCGACCGTGGACCGATCGAACAGCTCCGTCGCGTATTCGATGAGCCCGTTCCACGGCAGCCCGGCCGGGGTATCGGCGATATTGAAGAACAGGTCGAAGCGCGAGGCGGCCAGCGACGCGTTGTAGGGCTCGAACCCGACGCCCGGCAGTTCCAAGTTGGCCAGGCTGTTGTTCTGGAACGCCAGCGTCACCTGGAACAGCGCATGATGGGCCGCCGAGCGGGTCGGGTTGAGCAACTCGACCAGCAACTCGAACGGTGCGTCCTGATTCTCGTACGCGGCCAGTGCTTTCGCCCTGACCTGACCGAGGACCTCGGTGAACGCCGCCCCCGGCGCCAGCCGCGTGCGCAGCACCCAGGTATTGACGAAGAAGCCGACCAGGTCCGACAGCGCCTCATCGGTGCGGCCGGCGATCGGTGAACCAAGCGGAATATCTTCTCCGGCACCGAGTTTGAACAACAGCACGGCCAGGGCCGACTGCAACACCATCGACACCGTGGCACCTTCGCGCGCCGCCAGCCGCTCCACCCCGGTCCGGGTCTCCACGTCGATGTCGAACAGCACCATGTCGCCGCGATAGCTGGCGACCCGTGGGCGCGGCCGGTCGGTCGGCAACCGCAACTGCTCCGGCAGCCCTTCGAGTTCCGCACGCCAGTACTCGAACTGCCGCACCAGCAGGCTGTCGGGATCTTCCGGCGAGCCGAGCAGTTCCCGCTGCCACAGCGTGTAATCGACATACTGCACCGGCAGCGGCGCCCACTCCGGCGCCCGATCCGCCAGCCGGGCCGCGTAGGCCACCGACAGATCCCGCAGCAGCGGCGCCATCGACCAGCCGTCACCGGCGATGTGGTGGATCAGCAGCACCACCACGCAGTCGTCCGCACCGGGACGCAGCACGGTGACCCGGATCGGGATCTGGCTGGACAGGTCGAACCCGTAGCGCACGGCCGCGGCCACCGCCGCATCCAACTCGGCCGGGTCGGTGTCGGTCACGACCACCGGCACCCCGACCGAGTCCGCGTCGAGCACCTGCTGGGCAGGCATGCCATCCGCTTCGATGAAGACGGTGCGCAGACTCTCGTGCCGTGCGATCACATCGGCGATCGCCGCGCTCAACACCGGCACCTCCAGGCCACGCATCCGCACCGCGACCGGGATGTTGTAGGTCGCCGACGGCCCTTCCAACCGGTGGATGAACCACAGTCGCCGCTGGGCGTACGACGTCGGGACCACGTCCGGCCGCGAGCGGGCCAGCAGTGCGGGCCGCAGTTGCGCGTCGGCATCGAGCCGAGTCGCCAACTGCGCCACCGTCGGCGCCTCGAAGACCGCCCGGATCGGCACCTCGATCCCGAGCGCCACCCGGATCCGGCTGGCCAGCCGGGTGGCCAGCAGCGAATGGCCGCCCAACTCGAAGAAGTTGTCGTCGATGCCAACGCGGTCGCGGCCGAGCACCTCGCCGAACAACTCGGCCAGCACCCGTTCGTCGTCGCTTCGGGGCGCGCGGTACTGCGCCGACGAGGTGAACTCCGGTGTCGGCAGCGCCTTGCGATCGAGTTTTCCGCTCACGGTCAGCGGCACCGAGTCGATCAGCAGCACCGCCGCGGGCACCATGTATTCGGGCAGCAGGTCCGCGGCGAATCGGCGCACCTGCCGCGGCTCGACCGCAGCCGAGCTCGTGCGGTCGGGCACCACATAGCCGACCAGCTGTTTGCCGCCGGTCTCGGTGTCGTGCGCCACGACGACCGCCCGCGAGACCGAAGGATGCTGGGCCAGCACGCTTTCGACCTCGCCGGGTTCGATCCGGAAGCCACGGATCTTGACCTGATCGTCGACCCGGCCGAGGAACTCCAACTGTCCGCAACGGTTCCAGCGCACCACGTCGCCGGTGCGGTACAGCCGGCCGCCACCCGCTGTGTCGAAGGGGTCGGCCACGAATCGGGCCGCCGTCATCCCCGGTCGGCCGTAGTACCCACGGGCCGTTTGGGTTCCGGCTACATACAGCTCACCCGCGACACCTACCGGAACCGGCGCCAACCACGAATCCAGCACGAAGGCGCGCACATTGGTCAACGGGTGCCCGATCGGCACGGAGCCGTTCCCGGCCGCGGCGGTATCGGCGACGCACACCGTCGCGAAGACCGTGGCCTCCGTCGGCCCGTAGCCGTTGACGACCTCGACGCCGGGAGCGACCGCCCGCAACCGGCGTGCCAGCGCGGCGGACACCTCGGCACCACCGACGACGGCCTGCGCCAGCGTGCGGAAAGGATTGCCCGGCAGGGCTTCGACCCGATCGAGCAGCACCGGCAACAGGCCCGGCGTCGAGAACAGCCTGGTTACTGCGCGGGTCTCGATCAGCTCGACCATTTCGGCGGGATCCGAGCGCAGCTCGGCGGTCAGCACGAGTGCGTGACCGCCACACAGCGTCGACCAGATCTCGTAGGTGGAGACGTCGAACGACACCGACGTATGCATCAGCACGCGGTCGCCGGGGCCGGTAGACCAGTTCTGGCACACCAGGTTCGCCACGTTGTCGTGCGTGATCGCCACGCCCTTGGGGATACCGGTGGAGCCGGAGGTGTAGATCACGTACGCCAAATTCTGCGGTCCGATTCCGGGTCGACCGTTTCGGCCCACTACGTCGAGTGTTTCGAGGTTGTCGAGGTAGAGCAGCGGTGTCGTGTCGGGCAAAATGCTTGCGGTAGCACGATCGGTCAGCACGACCACCGGTGCGGCGTCGGAGAGAATGAACGCCAGCCGATCCGACGGATAGGCCGGATCGATGGGCAGATACGCGCCACCGGCCTTCAGCACCGCCAGCATCGACACGATCAGCGCCACCGACCGTGGCACCGCGACGGCCACAATGCAATCCGGTCCCACGCCGCGCGAAATCAACACTTGGGCAAGGCGATCGGCACGGCTGTCGAGCTCTCGATACGACACTTCGGTGTCCGTGCCGATGAGCGCGACCGCCTGCGGGGTCCGGGATACCTGAGTCTCGAACAACCCCAAAAGGGTTCGGCCCGGCCCGAACGAGGCGGTGGTGTCGTTCCACCGACGCAACACGAGTTCGCGTTCCTCGGCGCCCAGCATATCGATGGCGCGCACCGGCACCTCCGGATCCGACACCACCTGCGCGAGAATTCGCACCAATCGAGCCGCCATCGCTTCCACCGCGGCCCGATCGAACGAGTCGGGGCGATATTCCAAGTGCAGCGTCAGCGTCGGCGCGGTGTTCGCGATGACCGTCAGCGGGTAGTGCGTCGGTGCGTTCGGACGCGAATCACTGATGGCGATGCCGCTGGTATCGGTGACCTCGCCGATGCCGGTGTGGTCGACCGGATAGGACTCGAACGCGATGAGCGTGTCGAACAGGACGTTCAAGCCGACGGCTTGGTGGATATCGCTCAGACCGACATGGTGATAGTCCAGCAGCACAGTCTGCCGGGTCTGCAAGTCCCTCAGCAGGTCGGCCAGGGTGCCGCGAGGGTCGAACCGGACCCGGACCGGCACGGTGTTGATGAACAACCCAACCATCGAATTCACCCCGGGGATCACCGGAGGGCGACCCGACACGGTGGCGCCCGCTATCACGTCGGGGGTGCCTGTCGCTGCGGCGAGCACGAGTCCCCAGCCGCCTTGCACGACCGTGCTGAGGGTGGTTCCGAGCTCCGTCGACCGCCGAGTCAAGGCCGCCGCGGTGTCCGGCGACAGCGGCACCTCGATCCGCGCCACCTCGGGCAACTCGGCACCATCGGTGTGCTCGGTGCCGCCCACGCTGTCGGCGAGCAGGGTGGGTTCTTGCACGCCGTCGAGTTCGCGGCGCCAGGCTCGCACGCCCTCGTCGAAGTCCTGCTCCCCCAACCACTTCAGAAACTCTTTGTATTCGAACGCGGGCGGGAGCTCAGCCGATCCGTCATACAGGCGGAACAGATCCATCACCAGCAGCGGCAACGACCACCCGTCCACCAGGACGTGGTGAGCCGTCAGTACCAACTCCCACCGATCCGCGTCCATCCGTACCAGCGTCAACCGCAGCAACGGCGGAACGGCCACATCGAAATGCGCGTCCCGGTCTTCGGCCAGCAACCGCTCCAACGCCGCATCCTCGACCGAGTCGCCCAAATCCACCAGACGCCACGGCAACTCCACCTTGTCCACGACGACCTGAACCGCGTCACCACGACGATCGGCCACAAACGCCACCCGCAAGTTCGCGTACCGGTCCAACAGTCGCTGACCGGCCGACCGCATCCGCTGCGGGTCCACCCGGCCGACCAACCCGAACACGATCTGCATGTGGTACGCGTCGAAGCCCGACCCCGCCAACACCTGATGGAACAGCAGACCCGACTGCATCGACGTCAACGGCCACACATCCACCAGGTCCGGGTACTGCTGCTCCAACACGTCGATATCGGCTTGCGCCAAGCCCTTTGCCACTACATCCGAGGGAGACAAGCCGCCCCCACCGGCCGACACATGCGCCGCCAGTCCCTCGGCGGCCTCTCGCCACAGGTCCGCCAGCTCCTGTATCTCGTTCTCTGCCAGCACTTCCGACGGCGCGGCGAATATCGCTTGCAGCACCGGCCCGTCGCTGGTGTCGAGCACTATCGTGTTGACATCCAGCACCGCCATGGCGGGCATCGATTCCAGCGCCGGATCCACCGGCGTGATCAACTGCCCGGCATCGACCGACGGCGTCCAGCCCGCGCCGCGCAGCCGGTGCGGCAGCAGGTCCGTCGAGGTGAAACGGCCGAGGTAGTTGAAGCCGATCTGCCCGGCCGAATACTGTTGCAGCACTGCGGCGGTCTCCGGATTCAGGTACCGCAGCATGCCGTAGCCCATGCCCTTGTCCGGCACCGCCCGCAACTGTTCCTTCACCGCTTTGACCAACGCGCCCGCAGCCGGGCCACCCGTGCGCAGCTCGTCCCACTCCGTAGCGGGCGCGGTCAACCGCACCGGGAACATGCTGGTGAACCAGCCGACGGTCGTCGACAAATCCGCTCCGGGAACGATGTTCTCCTGGCGGCCGTGCCCCTCCAGCCGGATCAACACCGATTCGGCGCGGACACCCTTGCGCTCGCGCCAGCGGTGCACGGCGACCGCCAAGGCCGCCAGCAATCCGTCCTCGACCCCGCCGTGGAAGGCCGTGGGCAGCGTGGTCAGCAGCACCTCGGTCGTCGGCACCGGAATACGGACCTGCGCATGGCCGACACCGGCCATGACATCGATCGACGGATCCAGTGGCCTGCTACCGAGCAGCGGATCGGGCCCGTCGAGAATCGCGCGCCACCAGGGCAATTCGGCGACCCGCTCCGGCCGGGCGGCCTGCTCGACCAAGCCGTGTGCCCAGCGCCGCATCGAAGTTCCGGTCTTGGGCAACACCGGCGTCGCCCCGGCGGACACCTCCTGCCAGGCGGCGGCGAAGTCCGGCAACAGAATCCGCCACGACACACCGTCGACCACCAGATGGTGCGCCACGATCGCCAACCAGCCCGCGCGATCGGGGCCTGCGTCGAGCCACACGAACTGCACCATCACCCCTGCGGCAGGCGCCAACCGACCGACGGCGGCGCCCATCTCGGGCATGACCGCTTCGGACATCTCCTCGACCCCGGCCACCGGTACCCGGGTCACCAATTCGTCGACGGCCACCGAACCCGCCGGCGCCACCTCGAGACCCGGCCCGCGCTCGTCGTCGACCAACCGTGACCGCATCACGTCATGGCGATCAACCACCGCCGACAAGGTCGCCACCAGCCCGGCCCGCTCGATACCGACCGGCAGATCCAGCACCATCGACTGCGTGGAACTGTCGAATCCCGCGCCCAGTTCTCGGACGAACCGAGCGACCGGCAACAACGGCATCCAGCCGACCCCACCACCGGGCAGCTCCGCCAGCACCGGACCGGCGATCTCGCGTCCTGCGGCGACCGCCGCCAACGCGCCCGCCGTCTGATGCTCGAACACCTCGCGCGGGCTGATCTCCACGCCCAACTCGCGGGCCCGTGACACCACCTGGATCGAACGGATACTGTCGCCGCCGAGTTCGAAGAAGCTGTCGTCCAACCCGACCCGCTCGAGGCCAAGGACCTCGGCGAACACGGTGGTCAGGATCTGTTCCTCCGCCGACACCGGTGCCCGGTACGCCCGCGACGAGCTCAGCTCCGGATCGGGCAGCGCCTGCCGATCCAATTTGCCGTTCGCGGTCAACGGCAGCGAGTCGAGCACCATGACCACCGTCGGCACCATGAAATCTGGCAGCCGTTCGGCCACGAAATCGCGCGCCGCGCCGCCGTCGAGCACGGGGCGGCCACCATCGACCGACCCGGCGCGGTCGGCGACCACGTACCCGATCAGCTGCTTGCCGCCGGTCTCGGTATCGCGGGCGACCACCACCGCTTGCGACACCGAAGGATGTTGTGCCAGCGCCGATTCGACTTCGCCGGGCTCGACGCGGAAGCCACGGATCTTGACCTGATCGTCGACCCGGCCGACGAACTCCAGCACCCCCGCCGCGGTCCATCGGACCACGTCACCGGTGCGATACAACCGGCCACCAACCGCATCGAAGGGGTCGGCGACGAAGCGGGCGGAGGTCAACCCGGCTCGGCCCTGATACCCCCGCGCCAGCTGTGCGCCGGCTACATACAGCTCACCCGCGAACCCGACCGGCACCGGCTGCAACCACGAATCCAGGACATACGCCCGCATATTGGCCAAGGGCCGACCGATCGGCGCCGAGCCGGCCGATACGTCATCGGCGTCGTGCACCGTCGCGAACACCGTGGTCTCGGTCGGACCGTAGCCGTTGACCACCGCCACCCGGTCGGCGATCCGCTTCACCCGGTGCACCAGCGCGGCGGGCAGTTCGGCGCCACCGGCAATCAGCTGGGTCAGGCGCGCCAACGCGTTGGCGGGCAAAGTCTCTGCGTGGTCGAGCAACACTGCCAGCAGCGCCGGGGTCGCGAACATCCTTGTCACCGCGCAAGAGGCGATCAAGTCCAGCATCTCGGCCGGATCCGAACGCAGCTCGCTCGTCAATACCAGTCCGGCGCCCGAGCACAGGGCTGCCCACATCTCGTAGGTCGAAGCGTCGAAAGCCATCGACGAATGGACAAGCACGCGTTCGTCCGGGCCGGTCAGCCAGCCCTGCGAGACGTGGTTCACCACGTTACGGTGGGTGACGCCAACACCTTTGGGAACACCGGTCGAGCCCGACGTGTAGATCACGTAGGCCAGATTCTGCGGCCGGACCTCGGCTCGGCCGTCTCCGTCCGCTACGTCTACTGCGTCGAGTGCGTCGAGAAAGAGCAGCGGGGCTACGGTTTCCGGCAGAATGCTCGCGGTGGCGCGATCGGTCACCACAACGACTGGTGCGGCGTCGGAAAGAATGAACGCCAGCCGATCCGACGGATAGGCCGGATCGATGGGCAGATACGCGCCACCGGCCTTCAGCACCGCCAGCAACGACACGATCAACTCCACCGAACGCGGCAATGCCACCGCGACGAGGCAGTCCGGACCCACACCGCGCGAACTCAGCACTCGCGCAAGGCGATCCGCTCGGCTGTCGAGCTCCCGGTACGACACTTCGCCACCCGCGCCGACCAAGGCGACGACCTCCGGAACCCGAGCGGCCTGCGCCTCGAACAGCCCGATGACGGTGGTGTCCGGGATGTCGATCGCGGTGTCGTTCCACCGGTGCAACACCAGCTCGCGCTCGTCCGGGCCCAGGAGATCGATCGCGGCCACCGGTGTCGCCGGGTCCGCGACCACCTGCTGCAAGATCCGCACCAACCGGTCCGCCATCGCCTCGACCGCGGTGCGGTCGAACGAATCGCAGCGATAGTCGAGGTACAGCGTCAAGGTGGGCGCTGCGCCCGCGATGACGGTCAACGGGTAATGCGTCACCGAGTTCGGACGCAGATCGCTGATCGTGATCCCGCTGGTGTCGGTGGCCTCCTCGAGGCCGGTGTGATCGACCGGGTACGACTCGAACGCGATGAGCGTGTCGAACAGGACGTTCAACCCGACGGCCTGGTGGATATCGCTCAGACCGACGTGGTGATAGTCCAGCAGGGCAGTCTGTCGACCTTGCAACTCGGTCAGCAGACCGGCGAGGGTGTCACGCGGGCCGAACCGCACCCGCACGGGCACGGTATTGATGAACAACCCGACCATCGAATCAACGCCCGTGATCTCCGCGGGACGACCCGAGACCGTGGCGCCGACGATCACGTCCTGGCGTCCGGTCGCCGCGGCGAGCAGGATGCCCCACGCGGCCTGGACGACGGTGTTCACGGTGACGCCGAGTTCGCCCGCCCGCCTGCTCAATGCCGTACCGACAGCCGCGGTCAGCGGCACCCCGACCCGCTCGACACCGACGGCTGCCTCATCGGTCCCGCGCACACTGCTCGCGAGCAAGGTGGGTTCGTGGACACCGTCGAGCTCGCGGCGCCACGCCCGCACGCCTGCTTCGATATCCTGCTCGCCCAGCCACTTCAAGAACTCCTGGTAAGCGGCTGGCTGCGGCAAGGCAGCACGCACACCGTCGGAGCTGTAGAGGCGCAACAGATCTCGGATGATCAGCGGCAGCGACCAGCCGTCCATCAGGACGTGATGGGCGGTCATGACCAACTCCGCACGGCGCTCGCTCATCAGCACCAGCGTCAAACGCAGCAGCGGCGGGACCGCCATGTCGAAATGGGCGTGGTCATCTTCGACGAGCAGTCGGTCCAACGCCGCATCCCGCTCGGCTTCGTCACGATCACGCAGATCCACTACCCGCCATGGCAATTCGACGTCGGCCACGACGGCCTGCACCGGCTTACCATGCGGGCCAGGGGCGAAGGCCACCCGCAGATTCGGATACCGATCGAGCAACCCCTGTCCCGCCGCGCGCATCCGCTCCGGATCCACCTGTCCGGCGAGCCCGAACACCACCCGCATGTGGTACGCGTCGAATCCCGAGCCGGCCAGCGCCTGATGGAACAGCAAGCCCGACTGCATCGGCGTCAATGACCACACATCCGCCAAGTCCGGGTACCGCGCCTCTAATACCTCGATCTCGTGCTGCCCCAGCCGGACCAGCGGCAAGTCCGACGGCGTCAAACCGCCCGCACCCGGCATTCCGGCATGTTGCGCCAGGCCCGTCAGCGCACTGCGCCACAGTTCGGCAAGATTCGCGGTCTCAGCCTCGGCGAGCACTCCCTCCGGTGCCGCGAACACCGCACGCAGCACCGGGCCGTCGCTGGTATCGACGACCATCGTGTTGACATCCAGTACCGCCAACGCGGCCATCGCCGGATCGGGGGCCGCACTGGCCGCCGCACCGTCCGCCGCCGGTGTCCAGCCCGCGCCGCGCAGTCGTTGCGGCAGCAGATCCGCGGCGTTGAACCGACCGAGGTAGTTGAACCCGATCTGGCCGGTCGAATACCGTTGCAGCACACCGGCGGTGTCCGGATTGAGGTAACGCAGCAGGCCGTACCCGATGCCCTTGTCCGGTGTCGCACGCAGTTGTTCCTTGATCGCCTTCAGCAAGGATCCCGCGGCCGGGCCGCCCGCGCAGAGCTCCGCCCAGGGCGACCGAGCGGCGGACAGTCGCACCGGGAACACACTCGTGAACCAGCCGACCGTACTGGACAAGTCGGCACCCGGAACCGTGTCTTCCTCGCGGCCGTGGCCTTCCAACCGGATCAGCACCGGCTGCTCGGCGTCGCTGCGGCCGTTGGTATCCCGCCAATGCGTGATCGTCGCCGCCAAAGCGGCCAACAACCCGTC
Organism: Nocardia sp. CS682; assembly: GCF_004634405.1. Taxonomy (NCBI): domain Bacteria; kingdom Bacillati; phylum Actinomycetota; class Actinomycetes; order Mycobacteriales; family Nocardiaceae; genus Nocardia; species Nocardia sp. CS682. The sequence continues at coordinate 524,244 of NZ_CP029710.1, forward strand.
CTCCACACCGCCGTGGAACACAGCGGGCAGCGTGGTCAACAACGCCTCGGTCACCGCCACCGGAAGCTCGACATCGACGTGCCGCACGGTCGCCATCACATCGACTGCCGGATCGACCGGCCGCGCACCCAGCATCGGGTCCGGGCCGTCCACTACCGAACGCCACCACGACAACTGCTCCGTCAGCTGTGGCGCGGCCGCCTGCTCGACCAATCCGTGCGCCCAGCGCCGCACCGAGGTTCCCGTCCTCGGCAACACCGGTGTCTCTCCCGCCGACACCGCCTGCCACGCGGAGGCCAAGTCCGGCAACAAGATCCGCCACGACACACCGTCGATCACCAGATGATGCGCCACGATCGAAAGCTGACCGCTCTGAGCGGGTCCCGCATCGAACCACACGAGCTGCACCATCACCCCGGCCTGCGGCGCGAGCCGGTGCACGGCCGCATCGACCTGTTCGGTGATCATCTCGGTCCGCTGCGCCGAATCCTGTTCGGGGACAGCCAGCTCGACACGATGCAGCAACTGGCCCACATCCACCGAACCCACCGGCCCGACCTCGAGACCCGCCCCGCGTTCGTCGTCGACCAACCGCGACCGCAGCACATCATGGCGATCGATCACCGCCGACAACGTCGCCAGCAGTCCCGCCCGATCAATACCCGTCGGCAGGTCCAGCAGCATCGACTGGGTGAACCGATCGAACCCCGCGCCCAGCTCACGCACGAACCGAGCCGCGGGCAACAACGGTAGCCAGCCCACGCCGCCACCGGGCAACTCGCTCAGTACCGGACCGGTCGCTCCACGTCCGCGGGCTATCGCGGCCAACGCTGCCGCGGTCTGATGCTCGAACACCTCACGCGGGCTGACCTCCACCCCGGCTTCGCGCGCCCGTGACACCACTTGGATCGAGCGAATACTGTCCCCGCCCAGCTCGAAGAAGCTGTCGTCCACCCCTACTCGCTCGAGACCGAGCACCTCGGCGAACACCGTCGCCAGGACTCCTTCCTCAGTGCTGCGCGGCGCGCGATACCTCGTCGACGCGGTGAATTCGGGATCCGGCAGCGCGGCCCGATCGAGTTTCCCGTTCTGGGTCAACGGCACCGCGTCGATCACCAGCACCACCACGGGCACCATGAACTCGGGCAGGCGCGCGGCGGCGAACTCGCGCACGGCACCGCCGTCGAGTTCGACTGCGCCGGAATCGGATCGATCCGCGACGACGTAGCCGACCAACTGCTTGCCGCCACCGACGTCGCTTGCCACGACCACCGCTCGCGACACCGAAGGATGCTCTGCCAGTACGGTTTCGACCTCGCCGGGTTCGACCCGGAAACCGCGGATCTTGACCTGTTCGTCGGCCCGGCCCGCGAACTCCAGCTGCCCGGAGTTGTTCCAGCGCACCACATCGCCGGTCCGATACAGTCGCCCACCGGCCGAATCGAACGGGTCCGCCACAAACCGTGCCGCGGTCATCCCAGCTCGACCGTGGTAGCCACGCGCCAGATGCGCACCGGCCACATACAACTCACCGGTGACGCCCACCGGCACCGGCGACAACCACGAATCCAGCACGTATACCCGCACATTGCCCAGCGGGCGGCCGATCGGGACAACGCTCCCGACCTCGCTCCCCGCCGCGCATTCGGTCACCAGGACCGTGGTCTCCGTCGGCCCGTAACTATTGACGACCTCGACCTCGGCGTTGCGTGCGTGCAACTTCCGCACCACGCTCGCGGGCAGCTCCGCACCGCCGACGATGACCCGTCTCAGCGTCCGCAGGGGGTTGCCGGGCATGGACTCGACATAGTCGACCAAGGCGGACAGCAACGGTGGCGTCGCGATCATCTTCGTCACCGATTGTGCCTCGACCAGCCGGGTGATCTCCGCGAGGTCCGAACGCGGCTCCTCGGCCACGACCAGTGCCGCGCCACCGACCAGCGCGGGCCAGATCTCATAGGCGGAGGCATCGAAGGCCAGCGAGTGGTGGGTCAGCGCCCGATCCCCGGCACCCACCGCACGCACCTGGGTGAGCAGGTTCAGCACGTTACCGTGGGTGATGGCAACACCTTTGGGGACGCCGGTCGAACCCGACGTGTAGGTCATATACGCCAAGTTCAGCGGACCGACCCGAGCAGGCACCGGTCCGGACACTGCGGGGTCGAGCCGGTCGAGGTAGAGGTGCGGTGTCGCAGTCGGGGGCAGCAGCCCTGCGGTCGCGGCATCGGTCACGACAGCGAACGGCGCGGCATCGGTGAGGACGAACGCCAACCGCTCCGGCGGGTAGGCCGTGTCGAGCGGGAGGTACCCACCACCGGCCTTCAACACACCCAGCAGCGCCACGATCAACTCCGCCGACCGTGGCAGCGCGACCGCGACGATGCTGTCCGGCCGCATTCCTTGCGAAATGAGCACGCGCGCAAGCTGGTCGGTTCGACTGTCGAGCTCTCGATAGGACAGCTCGGTGTCCCCGCTGACGACGGCCGGTGCGTCCGGAGCCGCGTGGACCCGTGCCTCGAACAGCCCGACGAGCGTGTCGTCCACGACCTCAGCGGTGGTGTCGTTCCACCGGCGCAACACCAGCTCGCGTTCCTCGGCGCCGAGCACGTCGATCGACCCCACCGCGGCCGCCGGGTCCGCCACCAGCTGCCGCAGCAGCCGCACCCACCGCTGCGTCATCGCCTCGATGGTGGAACGGTCGAACAGATCGGTGGCGTACTCGACGAGCCCGGTCCACTGCTCACCGACGGGCGCGTCCGCGATATTGAACGACAGGTCGAACCGTGCGGTCGCGGTGAACGCGGAATAGGACTCGATCCGCACCTCCGGCAATTCGAGGGTGGGCAAGGCGTTGTTCTGGAAGGCCAAAGACACCTGGAACAACGGATGGTGCGCCGCTGAGCGAGCCGGTTTCAGCAACTCGACCAGCAATTCGAACGGCGCATCCTGATTCTCGTACGCGGCCAACGCTTTCGACCTGACCTGGCCGAGGATCTCGGTGAACGACGCCCCCGCTACCACCGGCGCCCGCAATACCAAGGTGTTGACGAAGAACCCGACCAGCTCGGCCAGCGCGTCGTCGGTCCGGCCCGCAATCGGCGTCCCGATCGGAATGTCCTCCCCGGCACCATGTTTGAACAGCAGCACGGACAACGCCGATTGCAGCACCATCGACACCGTCGCACCCTCGCGGCGCGCGAGATCCTCCACGGCGGTACGGATCTCCGGATCGATGTCGAAGCTCACCACGTCGCCGCGGTAGCTCGGCACGCGCGGCCGCGGCCGATCGGTCGGCAAGGGCAGTTCCTCGGGCAACCCGTCGAGTTCGGTACGCCAGTACTCGAACTGCTGCGACAGCACACTGTCCGGATCGGTCTGCGACCCCAGCAGTTCCTGCTGCCACAGCGTGTAGTCCGCGTACTGGACCGGCAACGGCTGCCACTCCGGCCGCCGGCCCTGCCGCCGCGCCGCGTACGCCGTCGACAGATCGCGCAGCAGCGGCGCGGCGGACCAGCCGTCGGCGGCGATGTGGTGGATCAGCACCAGGACAACGCATTCGTCGGCGCCGGACCGCACCACCGTGACCCGGATCGGGATCTGCGCGGACAGATCGAACCCGTAGCGGGCCGCAGCGCTCACCGCGGCGTCCACCTCGCCGGGAGCCGGGTCGGTCACCGTGACCGGCACCTCGAGGCCGTCGGCGTCGACTACCCGCTGGGACGGCACGCCATCGGTCTCCACAAAGATCGTGCGCAGGCTCTCGTGTCGAGCCACGACATCACCGATCGCGGCGGCCAACGCCGCCACATCCACCCCGTGGAACCGCGCCGCCACCGGGATGTTGTAGTTGGCCGACGGCCCTTCCAGCCGGTGGATGAACCACAACCGCCGCTGCGCGAACGACAACGGCAGCACCGCCGGCCGCAGCCGCGTCGACAGCACCGGCCGCAGCCGGGTACGGTCGCCCAGCCGAATTGCCAACTGCGCCACCGTCGGCGCATCGAATATCGTCCGGATCGGGACCTCGACGCCGAGCACCACCCGGATCCGGCTGGCCAGGCGGGTCGCCAGCAGCGAGTGACCGCCCAGCGCGAAGAAGCTGTCGTCCAGCCCGACCCGCTCGTGGCCGAGGACCTCGGCGAACAGCTCGGTCAGCATCTGTTCCTGGATACTGCCCGGGGCCCGATACCGCACCGAGGACCGCAGCTCCGGGACCGGCAACGCCGCTCGGTCCAACTTCCCGTTCGCGGTCAACGGCACACTGTCGATCACCATCACCACCGACGGCACCATGAAGTCCGGCAACCGCTCGGCCGCGAACCGGCGCACCTGCGCACCGTCGAGACGATTGGCGGCCACGCGTTCGGCGCCGCAGGGCCGCCCGTTCGTCCGCCCGCGTCCGTTGCCCGCGACCGAACCGGTCCGCTCGGCAACCACGTACCCGATGAGCTGCTTGTCGCCGGTTCCGGTGTCGCGCGCCACCACCACCGCGTTCGATACCGAAGGATGTTGCGCCAGCACGGTTTCTACCTCGCCGGGTTCCACGCGGAAGCCACGGATCTTGACCTGATCGTCGGCCCGGCCCGCGAACTCCAGCTGCCCGGAGTTGTTCCAGCGCACCACATCACCGGTGCGATACAGCCGACCACCCGTGGGATCGAAGGGGTCGGCGACGAACCGTGCAGCGGTCAGCCCGGCCCGGCCGTGATAGCCGCGCGCCAGTTGGGCGCTGGAGACATACAACTCCCCCGCAACGCCCACCGGCACCGGCGTCAGCCACGAATCCAGGACGAACACTCGGGCATTGGCCACCGGGGCACCGATCGGCACCACCGCACCCGCCGCGTCGGCGGGGACCTCGTAGGACGTCACGTCGACCGTCGCCTCGGTCGGGCCGTACAGGTTGTCGATCCGGATGTCTCCCCAGCTGTCCCGCAGTGCGTGCACCAACCCGGACGGGAGCGTGTCGGCGCCCGTATTCACCTGCGTCAGGCTGCGGAAAGGGTTGTCGGACAGATATTCGACGTGCTCGACCAACGCCGCCAGCAAGGGTGGCGTGGCGAACATCTTGGTCACCGACCGGGTCTCGATCAGCCGGGTGATCTCCGCCAGATCCGAGCGCCGCTCACCGGCCACCACCAAGCTCGCCCCGCCGCACAGCGCGGGCCAGATCTCGTAGGTGGAGGCGTCGAACGCGATCGACGAATGCACCAGAACACGATCCTCGGTACCCGCCGACCAGGCCTGCACGACCAGGTTCACCACGTTGCGGTGGGTGATGCCAACACCTTTCGGCACACCGGTGGAGCCGGAGGTGTAGATGACATACGCCAAATTCTGCGGCCGCGCCGGGATCGGATCTCGGCCACTCCGGTCCTCGACCGCCGGTGCATCGATATACAGGTGCGGTGTCGCATTGTGTGGCAGGGCATCCGAGGTCGCACGATCGGTCACGACGACAACCGGCGCGGCATCGGTGAGGACGAACGCCAGCCGATCCGAGGGATAGCCCGGATCGATCGGCAGATACCCACCACCGGCTTTCACCACACCCAGCAACGCCACGATCAACTCCACCGAACGCGGCAATGCCACGGCGACGAGGGTGTCCGGACCCACACCGTGCGAAACCAGCAGGCGGGCAAGTCGTTCCGCGCGGCTGTCGAGTTCCCGATAGCTCACCTCTGCCGTACCGCAGACCACCGCGGTCGCGTCTGGTGTCCGAGCGGCCTGTGCCGCAAACAATCCGGCCAGGGTGGCGGCCGGGTCCACGTCGACGGCGGTGTCGTTCCACCGGTGCAGCACCAGCTCGCGTTCCTCGGTGTCGAGCACCTCGACCGACCCCACCGGCCCATGCGGGTCCGCCACCACCTGCCGCAGAATCCGTACCAATCGCGCCGCCATCGCCTCGATCGTGGACCGATCGAACAGGTCGGTGGCGTACTCGACGTGCACGTCCCACCCGGCGACACCGTTGCTGCGCCCACCGCTGGTGGCGTCGCCGACATTGAAGGTCAGGTCGAATCGTGAGGTCAGTGCGGGCAGCGCATACGGCTCGAACCCGACCCCCGACAGCTCGAGGGTGGCCGCTGTGTTGTTCTGGAAGCTCAGCAGCACCTGGAACAACGGATGGTGGGCCGCCGAGCGGGCCGGATTGAGCAGCTCGACCAGCAGCTCGAACGGCAGATCCTGATTCTCGTAGGCCGCCAGCGCTTTTGCCCTGACCTGGCCGAGGATGTCAGTGAACGAGGCCGCCGGCTGCACCGCCGTCCGCAGCACCCAGGTGTTGACGAAGAACCCCACCAGTTCGTTCAGCGCGTCATCGGTGCGGCCGGCGATCGGCGAGCCGATCGGAATATCCTCCCCGGCACCGAGTTTGAACAGCAACACGGCCAGCGCCGACTGCAACACCATGGACACGGTCGCGCCGGAGCGACTCGCCAGCTCCTCGAGTTCCGCTCTGGTCTTCGCATCGATACCGAAAACCAGCATGTCCCCGCGATAGCTGGCCACCCGCGGCCGCGGCCGATCGGTCGGCAGCCGCAGCTGCTCCGGCAGGCCGTCGAGCTCTCGCCGCCAGTACTCGAACTGCTGGGACAGCACGCTGTCCGGATCGTCCGGTGAGCCGAGCAGTTCCTGCTGCCACAGTGTGTAGTCCACGTACTGGACCGGCAGCGACTCCCACCCCGGCGCACGACCCTGCCGCCGAGCGGCGTACGCCGTCGACAAGTCCCGCAGCAACGGCGTCATCGACCAGCCGTCACCGGCGATGTGGTGAATCAACAACACCACGACGCATTCGTCTACACCGCAGCGGAAAACGTTGGCGCGGATGGGAATCTCTGTCGCCAGGTCGAACTCGTAGCGCGCCGCCTCGGTGACCGCCGTATCCAGGGCGGCGGGCTCGACCTCGGAAATGAGCACCGGCACCTCGACCGTGTCCTCGTCGAGGACCTGCTGGCCGGGCACTCCGTCGGCTTCGACGAAGATCGTGCGCAGGCTCTCATGCCTGGCCACCACGTCACCGATCGCCGCCGCGAAGGCGGGCGCGTCGAACCCGCCGCGCAATCGAACCGTCAACGGCATGTTGTAGGTGGCCGAGGGTCCCTCCAACCGGTGGATGAACCACAACCGGCGCTGGGCGAACGACAACGGAATCATCACAGACCCACCTCTCGATTCATCCTGCGCAGCGCCGGTCTGCGCGATGGCGCCAATTCCGGCCATCGGCGGTCGAGTTCGGCGACCGTCGCGGCGTCGAAGATCACCCGGATCGGGACTTCGACGCCGAGCACCGCCCGAATCCGGCTGGCCAGACGGGTCGCCAGCAACGAATGCCCACCGAGCGCGAAGAAGCTGTCGTCCACGCCGACCCGGTCGAGTCCGAGGATCTCGGCGAACAATTCGGCGAGCACCCGTTCCCGCTCGCTGCTCGGTGCCCGATACTCCGCCGCAGCCGAGAACTCCGGGTCCGGCAGTGCCGCGCGATCGAGTTTTCCGTTCGCGGTCAGCGGCACATCGTCGATCACCATCACCACCGACGGCACCATGAATTCCGGCAACCGCTCGGCGGCCAGTTCCCGTACCGCCGCGGGCAGGAGCGTGTCCTGTGGGTTGCTGGCGTACGGCGTCGGATCAGCTACTTCTGCCGACGGCATATAGACGTCGGTCAACGGACGGCTTTGCGCCGTCGCGGCGTCGACGAACACCGCGTCCATCCGATCCGGCTGCGCCGACCAGGTGACCGCCGTGGTGTAGCCCAGTCGGTCGCCGAGTACGTGCAGGTCTTCGGGCAGCAATCCGGCCTCCCGTCGAGCGGCGGGGTCGGCGAGGATGCCCTCGAATCCCGCTGCCCGCGGATCGGTGCGCGGAGCGGACGGAACGGGCTCGCCGGTTCGGATTCGGTTCACCGCCTCGATCTGGCCGGTCAGCCCGGCGTGTGGGATCCCGGTGACCCGGATGCCGTCCGGGTGTCGGGTTTGCAGCAGGGTGCGCAACCAGTCGTGGTCGCGGAACTCGACTCTCGGCACCTCGGCGACGGACAGCGCTTTCGTGGGCGTCTTGTACAGGACCACGTCGTATCGGTAGCGGGTCAACTCGTTGACCGAGTAGCCGCGTTTGAGTTCGATATCGACGGTCTCGAAGTCGGTGGCCCGGCACAGCGCGTGGAAATATTCCGGCGCGACCAGCAGTTCTTGTTCGGCGAAGACGGTGCGGCGCACGCGTTCCCGAATGGCCGCCGGGTCGTCGCCGTCGTTACGGGCGATCTGCACCGCCGTGGTGAACTCCTCCAGCAGACCCAGATTGCGGACGTCACCGACGAATATCGCGCCGCCGGGAGCCAGCAGGCCGAGCACCTGTTCGAGGACTCGACGCAGATACCGTTCGCCGGGGAAGTACTGCACCACCGAGTTCACGACCACCGTGTCGAAATACTCTTCCGGCAATCCCGCGATGTCCTCCGCGGATCGGACACTCAGCGAAACTCGCTCGGTCCACGGCGCGTCGAGTTCGTCCAACTGGTGTTGCAGGGTGGCGATGGTCGCGGCGGAGAAGTCCGAGGCCCAGTATTCGTCGCAGTCCGGTGCCAATTGGGACAACAACAAGCCTGAGCCGACACCTATCTCGAGTACTCGCCGCGGTGCCAGGCCGCGGATGCGCTGGACCGTGGCTTCGCGCCATTCGCGCATCTGCTCGATGGGAATCGACGTCCCGGTATAGCTGCTGTTCCAGCCGCCGAAATCCATTCCGAAGCCCGCCGGGGCCTTGTCCCCGGTGCCGTTTCCGGACCTGTCGGCTTTCTGGCCCGCAGCGCCGTACAGGTCGTCGTACACCTTGCGCCACTGCCCGACCAGTTCCTCTTCACCGACGACGGGCCCGGATCGGTCCGCGACCACATAGCCCACCAGCTGCTGTCCACCGGTGCTGCTGTCGCGCACGACGACCACCGCGCGGGACACCGAAGGGTGTTGCTCCAGCGCGGTTTCCACCTCGCCGGGTTCCACCCGGAAGCCGCGGACCTTGACCTGATCGTCGGCTCGGCCGACGAACTCCAACTGCCCGGAGTTGTTCCAGCGCACCACATCACCGGTGCGATACAGGCGACCGCCACCGACCGGATCGAACGGGTCGGCGACGAACCTGGCCGCGGTGAGTCCCGCGCGCCCGTGGTAACCCCGCGCCAACTGCGTGCCAGCCACGTACAGCTCCCCCGCGACGCCCACCGGCACCGGCGCCAACCACGAATCCAACACGAAGACGCGCACATTCACCGACGGCCGCCCGATCGGCACCGCACCTTCGATGTCACCGAGCACGTCGTAGTCGGTCACGCACGCGGTTGTCTCGGTAGGCCCGTAACCGTTCATCACCTGCACACCAGCGTGTTTCGCATTCAGCTTGCGCACGACGGCCGCTGTCAGCTCGGCACCACCGGCGATCACCCGCCGCAAACTGCGCAGCGGTGCGCCGGGCAAGGCATCCACATGATCGGCCAACGCCGACAACAGCGGCGGCGTCGCGAACATCTTTGTCACCGAACGACTCTCGATCAGACCGGTGAGCTCGACCAGATCCGAACGCGGGGATTCCGCTACCACCAGCGCCGCGCCACCGGCCAGGGCAGGCCAGATCTCATAGGTCGTGGCGTCGAAAGCGATCGACGAATGCGTCAATACCCGGTCCTCGGGATCGACCGGCCAGGCTCGGGCAACCAGGTTCACCAGGTTGCGGTGGGTGATCCCCACACCTTTCGGAACCCCCGTGGAACCGGAGGTGTAGGTCACATAGGCCAAATGCTGTGGCCGCAGACCGATCCCAGCCGAATCCCCGGGTTCGCCGCCGTTGTTGACCGGCGCGTCCAGATAGTGGTGCGGGACTGCCGTGCCGGGCAGGAAGTGGGCGGTAGCCGAGTCGGTCACGACAACGACCGGCGCGGCGTCGGAAAGGATGAACGACAACCGATCCGACGGATAGCCGGGATCGATCGGCAGATAACCGCCACCGGCCTTCAACACCCCCAGCAGCGCCACGATCAACTCCACCGACCGCGGCAGGGCCACCGCGACCAGCGAGTCCGGGCGTACGCCGCGCGCGACCAGGGTGCGCGCCAATCTGTCGGCTCGGGTATCGAGTTCCCGATACGAGATCTCGGTGCCGCCGATCACGGCGGTGGCCGCCGGTGTCCGGGCGACCTGGGCCTCGAACAACCCGACCATGGTGGTATCCGCGACCGCGACAGTGGTGTCGTTCCACCGCCGCAGCACCGACTCTTGTTCCTCGGCATCGAGGACGTCGATCGCCCCCACCGGGCCACCGGGGTCTGTCACGATCCGGTCCAGTATTCGCACGAACCGGGCCACCATGGCCTCGACCGTGGACCGGTCGAACAAGTCGGTCGAATACTCGACGAACCCGCTCCACGGATCACCGGCGGGCGCGTCGGCGACGTTGAAGAACAAGTCGAACCGCGAGGCGGCGATGGACGCGGGATAGGGCTCGAACCCGACCCCCGGCAGCCGCAGGGTCGGCAGCGCGTTGTTCTGGAAGGCCAACGACACCTGGAACAACGGGTGATGCGCCGCCGAGCGGGCCGGATTCAACAACTCCACCAGCAATTCGAACGGAACATCCTGATTCTCGTACGCCGCCAACGCCTTCGACCGCACCTGCGCCACTACCTCGGCGAAAGACGTTGCCGCAGCGACAGTTGCCCGCAACACCCAGGTGTTGACGAAGAACCCGACCAGGTCGGCCAGCGCCTCATCGGTCCGGCCGGCGATCGGCGAGCCGAGCGGAATATCCTCTCCGGCGCCGAGTTTGAACAACAGCACCGCCAGCGCCGACTGCAGCACCATCGACACCGTCGCGCCCTCGCGGGCCGCCAGCCGCTCCACCGCGGTACGGATCTGCGGCTCGATACCGAAGACCACCATGTCACCGCGGTAGCTGGCCACCCGCGGCCGCGGCCGGTCGGTCGGCAACCGCAGCTGCTCCGGCAACCCGTCGAGCTCACGACGCCAGTACTCGTACTGCTGGGACAGCACGCTGTCGGGATCGTCCGGCGACCCGAGGAATTCTCGCTGCCACAGCGTGTAGTCCACGTACTGCACCGGCAGCGGCGCCCAGCGCGGCGCCCGATGTTCGAGGCGCGCGGCGTAGGCGGTGGCCAGGTCCCGCAGCAGCGGTGCCGCCGACCAGCCGTCGCCCGCGATGTGGTGGACCAGCAGCACCAGCACACACTCGGCACCGCCGGATCGGAACACGGTGGCGCGGATAGGAATCTCCGACGACAGATCGAACGCGTAGCGCACGGCGGCGTTCACGGCCGCGTCCAGCTCCGCCGGCTCTACGGTCTCCACTTCGACCGTGACCGGCACCTCGACGCTGTCCGCCGCGAGTACCTGCTGGGTCGGCACCCCCTCAGCCTCGACGAAAACCGTCCGCAAACTCTCGTGGCGGGCCACCACATCACCGAGCGCGGCCGCGAAGGCCGACGCGTCGAACACGCCGCTCAGCCGCACCGGCAACGGCATGTTGTACGTAGCCGACGGCCCCTCCAGCCGATGGATGAACCACAGCCTGCGCTGCGCGAACGACAGCGGAACCACGTCCGGCCGTGGCCGGGGCAGCAGCGGCGGACGCACCTGCACATCGGCATCGAGCCGAGTCACCAACTGCGCCACCGTCGGTGCGTCGAAGATCGTCCGGATCGGGACCTCGACCCCCGTCACCGCGCGGATCCGGCTGGCCAGGCGAGTAGCCAGCAGCGAGTGACCACCCAGGGTGAAGAAGTTGTCGTCCACACCGACCCGGTCGAGACCCAGGATCTCGGCGAACAATTCGGCCAAGACCTGTTCGCGCTCGCTGTCCGGCGCGCGGTACTCCGCCGACGAGGCGAACTCCGGATCCGGCAGCGCCCGGCGATCCAGTTTTCCGCTGGAGGTCAACGGCACCGACCCGATCACCATCACCGTCGCGGGCACCATGAACTCCGGCAAGCGGTCACTCGCCCACCGGCGCACGTCGGCGGCCAGCAGACCCGCCTGCGGGTTGTTGGCGTACGCCGCCGGATCACCCACCGGGTCGGCGGTGGTGTACACGTCGGCCAGTGGCCTGTCGTCGAGGGTCGCGGCGTCGACGAAGACCGCATCCATCCGGTCGGGCTGGGCGGACCAGGTGACCGCGGTCGCGTAGCCGAGTCGACGGCCGAGCAGATGCAGGTCTTCCGGCACGACACCCGCGCGATCGCTGATCGTTTCGAGGATCCCTTCGAAGCCGACACCGAGTGCATCGGTAGCGATACCGGCGTGGCCCGCCTTGATCCGATGCGTCGCTTCGACCTCACCGACCAGGCCGGCATGCGGGATGCCGGTGATCCGGATACCGTCCGGATGTTGGTCGCGCAGCAGTGTCTGCAACGAATCATGGTCGCGGAACGCGACTTTCGGTACCTCGGCGACCGACAGCTGGTTCACCGCAGCCGGATGCAGCACCACGTCGTACCGGTAGCGCGTCAACTCGTTCATCGAGTATCCGCGTTTGAGTTCGATGTCGACGGCACCGATATCGAGGATCTCGCCGAGTGCGAGGAAGTACTCCGGCGCCAGCAGCAGTTCCTGTTCGGCGGAGATGTCGCGGCGAACCCGGTCGGCGACCGCCACCGGATCGTCGCCGCCGTTGCGCGCGATCTGCGCGGCGGTGGTGAACTCCTCCAGCAGCGCCAGATTCCGGACGTCACCGATGAACACCGCGCCACCCGGAGCCAGCACCCGCAGCACCCGTTCGAGTACCCGCCGCAGATAACTCTGGCTGGGGAAGTACTGGATCACCGAGTTCAACACGACCGTGTCGAAATAGTGTTCCGGCAACCCTTCGGTCTCGTCGGCGCCGCGCACGCTCAGCGAGACACGGTCGACCCACTCCTCGTTCAGTTCACCCAGCTGTCGTTGCAGCGTGCTGATGGTCGCGGACGAGAAGTCGGTTGCCCAGTATTCGGCGCAGTCGGGTGCCAGCTGCGACATCAGCAAGCCCGACCCCACCCCGATCTCCAGCACCCGCCGTGGCCGCAGCCCCCGAATACGCTCGACGGTGGTCGCGCGCCATTCGCGCATCTGTTCCACCGGGATCGCGCCCCCGGTGTAGCTGCTGTTCCAGCCGCCGAAACCGGTAACGAAGCCGACCTCGGCACCATCGACAGCACCGATGTCCGGTGCATGCTCGGCGCCGGCGTACAGGTCGTCGTAGACCCGCCGCCACTGCCCCACCAGTTCGCCTTCGCCGACGGTGGCCCCCGAGTGGTCGGCGACCACGTACCCGACCAACTGCTTTCCGGCCGCGGAGTCGTGCGCCACGACCACCGCCTGCGCCACCGAAGGATGTTGGGCCAGGACGGTTTCCACCTCGCCGGGTTCGACCCGGAAGCCACGAATCTTGACCTGGTCATCGACCCGGCCCGCGAACTCCAGCACTCCCGCCGCGGTCCAGCGCACCACGTCGCCGGTGCGATACAGCCTGCCGCCACCGGTCCGATCGAACGGGTCGGCCACGAACCGGGCCGCGGTCAGTCCGGCCCGCCCGTGATAGCCGCGCGCCAGCTGGGCGCCCGCCACATACAACTCGCCCGAAACCCCCACCGGCACCGGCACCAGCCACGAATCCAGCACGAATACTCGCGAATTCGCTACCGGCACCCCGATCGGCACCACCGCACCCGGTTCGTCCTCGGGCACCCGATACGCGGTCACGTCGACGGTCGCCTCGGTCGGGCCGTAAAGGTTGTCGACCCGAAGATCGCGGCAGGTGCCACGCAGCGCCCGCACCAACCCGGAGGTCAAGGTATCGGCACCGGTATTGACCTGCCGCAGACTCCGGAAAGGACTGTCCGGCAACGCTTCCACATGATCGACCAACGCCGACAGCAACGGTGGTGTGGCGAACATCTTCGTCACCGACCAGGTCTCCACCAGCCGCGTGATCTCCCCCGGGTCCGAGCGCTGCTCACCGGCGACGACCAATGTCGCACCACCGCACAGGGCAGGCCAGATCTCATAGGTCGACGCGTCGAAGGCGATCGACGAATGCACCAGCACCCGGTCCTCGACACCCGCCTGCCACGCCTGGTTGACCAGGTTGACAACGTTATGATGCGTGATGCCAACACCTTTCGGGACACCGGTGGAGCCCGAGGTGTAGATCACGCACGCCAGATCGTGCGCGCCCACCGGGACCACCCGGTCCAGACCGGCCCGATCACCGTCGAGCGCTTCCATGGAGTCCAGATAGAGGTGTGGCGTCGCGGTCGGTGGCAGCGCGTGCGCGGTCGCCGAGTCGGTCACGACGACCACCGGCGCGGCGTCGGCGAGGACGAACGCCAGCCGATCCGAGGGATACGCGGGATCGATCGGCAGATATCCGCCACCGGCTTTCAGCACACCCAGCAGGGTCACGATCAGGTTCGTGGACCGGGGCAACGCCACCGCGACCACACCGTCCGGGCCGACGCCGCGCGAGATCAACGCCCGCGCCAGCCGATCGGCGCGCCGGTCCAGATCGTGGTAGGTCAGCTTCGCGTCCGCGCAGACGACCGCGATCGCATCCGGAGTCGCGGCGACCTGCGCGGCGAACAGTTCGGTGAGGGTGGCGGTGGCCGGTACCTCGACCGTGGTGTCGTTCCACCGGCGCAGCACCAGTTCGCGCTCGTCGGTGTCGAGGACATCGATGGCGCCCACTGGGACTTCGGGATCCGACCCGACCTGCCGCAACAGCCGGACCAGCCGGGCCGCCATCGCCTCGACCGTCGACCGGTCGAACAGTTCGGTCGCATACTCGACGAATCCGCTCCACGGGTCACCGGCGGGGGCTTCGGCGATGTTGAAGAACAGATCGAACCGCGCGGTCGCGGTGGCCGCGGGATAGGGCTCGATCCGCACGCCCGACAGCTCGAGTGCGGGCAGCGTGTTGTTCTGGAAGGCCAACGTCACCTGGAACAACGGATGATGCGCGGCCGAGCGGGCCGGGTTCAGCAACTCCACCAGCAGCTCGAACGGAACATCCTGATTCTCGTAACCGGCCAACGCCTTTTCCCGCACCACACCCAAGATCTCGGTGAACGACGCGTCCGGGACGACGGCCGCCCGCAGCACCCAGGTATTGACGAAGAACCCGACCAGCTCGGCCAGGGCCTCGTCGGTCCGGCCGGCGATCGGCGCACCGATCGGAATATCTTCTCCGGCACCGAGTTTGAACAGCAGCACGGCCAGCGCCGACTGCAACACCATCGACACCGTCGCACCTTCACGGGCCGCCAACCGCTCTACCGCCGCACGGATCTCCGGCTCGATCTGGAAGTGCACCATGTCGCCGCGATAGCTGGCCACCCGCGGCCGCGGCCGATCGGTCGGCAACCGCAACTGCTCGGGCAGTCCCTCGAGTTCCCGGCGCCAATACTCGAACTGCTGCGACAACACGCTGTCCGGATCGGTCGCCGAGCCGAGCAGTTCCCGCTGCCACAGCGTGTAATCCGCGTACTGCACCGGCAACGGCCGCCACCGCGGTGCCTGATGGTCCTTTCGTGCGGCGTATGCCTCGGACAGATCGCGCAGCAACGGCGTCAACGACCAGCCGTCACCGGCGATGTGATGGATCAGCAACACCAGCACGGCGGCATCGTCCGTCCGGCGGAACACAGTGGCGCGCAACGGAATCTCCGACGACAGATCGAAGCCGTAGCGCACCGCCGAGGTCACCGCCGCGTCGGTCTCGGCGGGATCGGCGGCCCGCATGTCCGCCACCGTGACCGGTACCTCGACGCTGTCCACGTCCAGAACCCGTTGGGAGGGCACACCATCGGCGTCGACGAAGACCGTCCGCAGGCTCTCGTGCCGGGTGACCACATCGCCGATCGCGGCGGTCAACGCCGCCACGTCCACGCCGTGCAACCGCACCGCAAGCGCCATGTTGTAGGTGGCCGACGGCCCCTCCAACCGGTGGATGAACCACAGTCGCCGCTGGGCGAACGAGAGCGGAACCACCTCCGGCCGTGGCCGGGCCAGCAGGGCCGGACGCACCTGCACGCCCGCGTCGAGCCGGGTCGCCAACTGCGCCACCGTCGGCGCGTCGAACACCGTCCGGATCGGTACCTCGATGCCGAGCTCCACCCGAATCCGGCTGGCCAGGCGGGTCGCCAGCAGCGAGTGGCCGCCCAGCTCGAAGAAGCTGTCATCCACGCCCACCCGGTCGCGTCCGAGCACCGCACCGAACAACTCGGCCAGCACCCGCTCGCGCGCACTACCCGGCGCGCGGTACCGGACCGAGGACACCGACTCCGGCGCGGGCAGCGCCGCGCGGTCCAGTTTTCCGTTCGCGGTCAACGGCACCGAATCGATCACCATCACCACCGTCGGCACCATGAACTCCGGCAGCCGTTCGGCGGCGAAGTCGCGCACCTGCGCGCCGACGAAGTCGTTGCGGTCACCGGTGCGGTCGGCGACCACATAGCCGATCAGCTGCTTGTCACCGGTGTCGCCCTCGCGTACCACCACCAGCGCCTGCGCCACCGAAGGATGTTGCGCCAGTATCGATTCGACTTCGCCGGGTTCGACCCGGAAGCCGCGGATCTTGACCTGGTCATCGATGCGACCGAGGAACTCCACCTGCCCGCCGTGATTCCGGCGCACCAGATCACCGGTGCGGTACAGCCGGCCACCGTTCGGGTCGAAGGGATCGGCGACGAACCGTGCCGCGGTCAGATCGGCCCGGCCGTGGTAGCCCCGGCCCAACTGCGCACCGGCAACATACAACTCACCCGCCACCCCTGGCGGGACGGGCGCCAACCACGAATCCAGCACGAACGCCCGAACATTCGCCAACGGGGCGCCGATCGGCACCAAGGCCTCATCGAAGTGCTCACCGGGCCGGAACGGCCGGCGGATCGCGAAGGTCGTTGTCTCGGTGGGCCCGTAGACATGCACGATGCGGGTCTGCGGGCACAGTCGCAGTGCCCGCGCAAAGACCTCCGGCGGCATCTCCTCGCCGCCGACCCACACCTCGCGAAGCCCGGCGAGTGCGTCCGCGCCATGGTCGACGAACAACTCGAACAACCGAGTGGTGAGGAATACCGCGGTCACCTTGTGCGCCGCCAACTGCCGTCCCAGCACCGCGATATCGGTGCGGCCCGGCGGCGCGACGACTATCCGGCCGCCGCCCAGCAGCGGCACCCAGATCTCGTAGGTGGAGGCATCGAACGCGACCGATGAATGCACCAGCACGCGCGCGTGCGCACCGTCGCGCCAACTGTGCTTGGTCGCGAAGGCAACCACGTTGCGGTGCGTAATGGCAACACCTTTCGGAACTCCGGTGGAGCCCGAGGTGTAGATCACGTAGGCCAGGTTCTGCGACGCCGCCGCGACGGCTCGATCCAGCGTGGCGCCCTCCACCACATCGGTCGTGTCCAGGTAGAGGTGCGGTGCCGCCGTCTCGGGCAGCAGATCGACGGTGGCGGAATCGGTCACGACGACCACGGGGGCCGCGTCGGTCAGGATGAACGCCAGCCGATCCGAGGGATAGGTCGGATCGATCGGCAGGTACCCGCCACCGGCCTTCAACACCGCGAGCAACGCGACGATCAACTCCACCGACCGGGGCAACGCCACGGCGGCGATGGTGTCGGGGCCTACCCCGCGCGAAATCAGGACGCACGCCAATTCGGTTGCCCGCGTGTCGAGTTCCCGATACGAGATCTCGTCGTCCCCGCAGGCCACGGCCACCGCGTCCGGCGTGCGCGCGACCTGCTCCTCGAACGCCGCGACCACGGTGGCGTCCCGGTCGACCGGGGCAGCGGTGTCGTTCCACCGGTACAAGACCAGGTCACGTTCGTCGCTGTCCAGGACATCGACCGCCCCCACCGCGGTGTCCGGATTCGACACCACCTGTCGCAGGATCCGCACCAGCCGACCCGCCATGGCCTCGACCGTGGACCGATCGAACAGATCGGTGGCGTATTCGATGTATCCGTCCCACCCTGCGCCGTTGTCGCGGGCACCGGCCGGGGCGTCGCCGATATTGAAGGTCAAGTCGAAGCGCGAGGTGTCGGTGGCCGGCATGTGCGGCGTTACCCGCGACCCCGGCAGCCGGAGGGTGGGCAACGTGTTGTTCTGCAACGTCAGCAGGACCTGGAACAGCGGATGGTACGCCGACGAGCGAGTCGGATTCAGCAGCTCGACCAGCAACTCGAACGGCGCGTCCTGATTGTCGTAGGCCGCCAGTGCTTTCGCGCGGACACCATCGAGAATCTCGGTGAATGACGCTGCGGGAGAGACCCTTGCACGCAACACCCAGGTGTTGACGAAGAAGCCGACCAGATCGGCCAGCGCGTCATCGGTACGGCCGGCGATCGGCGAGCCGATCGGGATATCCTCGCCGGCACCGAGTTTCGCCAGCAGCACCGCCAGCGCCGACTGCCACACCATGGACACCGTCGCGCCCTCGCGGGCCGCCAACCGCTCCACCGCGGTACGCACCTCGGGTTCGATGTCGAACAACACCACGTCGCCGCGGTAGCTGGCCACCCGCGGCCGCGGCCGGTCGGTCGGCAATCGCAGTTGCTCGGGCAGACCGTCGAGTTCGGTGCGCCAGTAGCCGAACTGGCGCGCCAGCACACTGTCGGGATCGTCCGGCGAACCGAGCAGTTCCTGCTGCCACAGCGTGTAGTCGACGTACTGCACCGGCAGCGGCTCCCATTCCGGTGCCCGCCCTGCCCGGCGCGCCGCGTACGCCGTCGACAGATCGTCCAGCAGCGACGCCGCCGACCAGCCGTCGCTGGCGATGTGGTGGATCAGCACCAGCACCGTCCACTCGTCGTCCCCGTACCGGAACGCGCCCGCGCGGATCGGGATCTGCGTGGACAGCTCGAACGGATACCGCGCCGCCTCGGCGACCGCCGCGTCCACCGCATCGGGAGCTACGTCGGCGATGGTCACCGGCACCTCGACGTCGTGTGCCTCGCGGACGTGTTGGGCTGGGACGCCGTCGGTTTCGACGAAGACCGTGCGCAGGCTCTCGTGCCGGGCCACCACATCGCGCACCGCCGCCGCGAACGCCGTCGCATCGAAGGCGCCTGTCACCCGGGCGGCCAGCGGCATGTTGTAGGTGGCCGACGGCCCCTCCAGCCGGTGGATGAACCAGAGTCGCCGCTGCGCGAACGACAGCGGAATCACCGCGGGTCGCGGCCGGGCGAGCAGCATCGGGCGCATGGTGACGCCGGCATCGAGCCGGGTCACCAACTGCGCAGGCGTCGGCGCGTCGAACACCGTCCGGATCGGCACCTCCACCCCGAGCACCACCCGGATCCGGCTGATCAGCCGGGTGGCGGACAACGAATGACCGCCCAGCTCGAAGAAGCTGTCGTCCGCGCCGACCCGGTCGATCCCCAGCACCTCGCCGAACAACCTCGCGAGCACCCGTTCGCGCTCGCTGCCCGGCGCTCGATAGGCCCGCGAGGAGGCGAACTCCGGGGCGGGCAGCGCGGCCCGATCGAGCTTGCCGTTGGGGGTCAGTGGCACGCGGTCGATCACCATCACCACGGTCGGCGCCAGGAACTCCGGCAGGCGCTCCGCGGCGAACCGGCGCACCTGTGCCCCGTCGAGCGCGTCTCCGTTCGCGCCGCCGTTGCCGTTGCTCCGATCGGCGACCACATAACCGATCAGCTGCTTGTCGGCGCCGGTCCCGGTGTCGCGGGCCAGCACCACGGCCTGCGACACCGCAGGATGTCGCACCAGCACCGCTTCGACCTCGCCCGGCTCCACCCGGAAGCCGCGGATCTTGACCTGATCGTCGGCGCGCCCCACGAACTCCAGCACCCCGGCCGGAGTCCAGCGCACCACATCGCCGGTCCGATACAACCGGCCACCGGTGCGATCGAACGGATCGGCGACGAACCGCGTTGCGGTCAACCCTGGCCGACCGCGATAGCCTCGCGCCAATTGCGCACCGGCCACATACAGTTCACCGGCCACCCCCACCGGAACCGGCGTCAGCCACGGGTCGAGCACGAACACCCGCATGTTCCCCAGCGGTGTCCCGATCGGGCTCTCGCCCCGGGCACCATGCTCCGCCAGCAGCTCCAGCTTCGTGACATGCACCGTTGTCTCGGTGATCCCATACATGTTCACCAGGGCCGGGCCGGCATCGCCGGCCGCGTACCACGGTTGTACATGGCTGTGGTGCAACGCTTCCCCGCCGAAGATCACCATGCGCAGCGCCGAATCGACGCTGCCGCTCACCGACCGGGCTTCAGCCAGTGCGTGGAAAGCCGAGGGGGTCTGATTGAGAATGGTCACGCCCTCGGCGACGACCAGATCCCACAGCTGCGCGGGCGTGCGCACCACGTCCCACGGCACGACGACGACCCGGCCACCGTGCAGAAGCGCCCCCCAGATCTCCCACACGGAGAAGTCGAAGGCCTGCGAATGACACCAAGCCCACACATCATCGGCCCGGAATTCACACCACGGTGCGGTACTCAGGAACAGCGAGGCCACATTGCGATGGGTGACGGCCACGCCCTTCGGCGTGCCGGTGGAGCCGGAGGTGTAGATGAGATACGCGAGATTGCCGGGCAGCGGCGCGGCGGGCCGCACCATGTCATGGCGTGCTACTTCGGCCTCGTCGAGCAGGATGCGCGGAACCTCGTGCTGCGGCAGCGCTTTCGAGGTGGCGCGGTCGGTGAGGACCGCGATCGGTGCGGCATCGGCGAGCACGAACGCCAACCGTTCGGCCGGATAACCCGGGTCGATCGGCAGATACGCGCCGCCGGCCTTCGACACCGCCAGGATGGCGACGATCAGCTCCGCCGACCTCGGCAAGGCCACTGCCACCACGCTGTCCGGACGCACGCCCGCGACGAGCAGAGTCTGCGCGACGCGATCCGCCCGCGCATCGAGTTCGCGATACGACAGCCGCGCACCCCCGGACACCACGGCCACCGCGTCCGGGGCCCGGCGTACCTGATCATCGAACAACCCCAGCAGAGTCGCCGCCGGATCGACCGGCACCGCGGTGTCGTTCCACGCCTCGACTACCAGCGACCGATCGTCGCCGAGGATATCCACCGCCCCGATCGTCGCCGCCGGGTCGGTGATCGCCTGCGTCAGATAGCGCGCGATCGAGTCGAGGTAGCCGCGCAGATCGTCTTCGGTGTAGAGCTGCGCGTCGCCTTCTATCCGCAGGTATCCGCCGCGGGCCGACTGCTTTTCGTAATGCAGGACGATGGACAGATCCCCGCTGTTGCCTGCCGAGTAGACCTGCAGATCAGCTGTCCCACCGGTCATCCGCAACGCACCGAAGAACGACATGACATTGATCACCGGCCCGAACGGATTCCCCTGTGCGGGAGGCATTTTCAAGTCGCGCCGGATCTCCGACATCCCGTACCGGAGATGGTCGCGCGCACCCGCGATGCTGTCCTGGAGTCGTCGGGACAGTTGCCCCAGCGAGAGGTCCCGGCCCGAATTCACCAGCAGGGGAACGGTATCCGACAGTTGGCACGGCGTGCGCCGGGCGATGGCATTCTGATTGGAGACCGGCATCTGCACGCAGAATTCGTCGCGCTGCGCGTAGCGCTGGACCGCGGCCGCCGCGACCGACATCAACAGGTAGGGCAGCTTCACGCCGATCGCCTGCGCCGAGTCGATCAGCCTGCCGAGTTCCGCGCCGGAAAAGCCGTGTGTGCAACCGATCCGCCCGGGCTTGGCGTCCGGTGCGGCATTGCCCGGCAGTCGCAGCGGCTCGATCCCGGGCGGGATCTGCCCGCGCCAGTACTCCCGATCGATCGCCTGCTGGTTGCGACGGTAGGCCCGATCGCTCTCGATGATCTCGTCGACGGGCACGAAATCGGCAGGCTCGATGGGCATTCCGGCGATCAGGGCGCCGTATACATCCAGCACCCGCTGCGCCCAGGTCGCGACACCGACCCCATCCATGATGATGTGGTGGAAGCACATCGACAAAAAGAATTGTCCTGCATCGACTTTGAGCAGTGCGACGCGCAAAAGCGCGTCCAGCTCCAGATCGAAGGCAAGCTCGAGCTCGCGGGACATGTAGTCGAAGGCGGCCGAGATCGGCTCGGGCTGTTCGGTGAGATCGAGATAGGCGGGCATCCAATCGCGGGTGTCCCGGTCGATCTGCATCGGCCCGTCGGCGCCACCGACGAAGTTCACCGTGAGCGCTTCCGATTCCGCGAACACCTGCCGCAGCGCGGTGACGAAATGGCCGAGTTCCACCTCGGCCTCGATGTCGATATATATCAGGCAATTATTGGGAATATCGGAAAGCTCGTGGGCCAGCCAAAGTTCTTTCTGAATCGATGTCAGACTGCGCAGCAGTGACTTGTTACCGGATTGCATGACAAACTCCCTCGCTTATCACCTTTGCCGGGCCGTACCGATCCGCTGCTGGCCGAACGGAATCGTTTTCGGCGATGCGGGCGGGCCGCGGGTGCATCGTCGTACTGCACCGCCGCGCGCCCAGCTCGCTGCGCTGGCAAAGGTGGGGACACTCGATGTCCCCGGTCGACTGCCGCCGCCCCCGTCGACGAATCCGCACCGGGCCACTTGCTTGACCACCGGTGCGGCACCCACCCCGAATCACCGTGCGCGACAACCCTGTCCGCAGCCTGCGACAGCAGGGCGAAACGGCGATTCAACTGGTGCGGCGCGGGACTAAGCCCGGAAGCGGACGCTTGCTCACAACTAGATGAGCTGTTGCTGACCAGACAGCTGGTCGGCTGCCGATGAACTCGTCTCCCCCGAATCCCGCTGCCGCACACTCGATCAGGATGTCTCGAGCTGCGTAACTGCCGCTGTACTAGCGCATAAATGACTGGTCAAAGTGGTAACTATCCAGTGTTCCTCCCTCGGAGGAGTCCGGCGCCACCTATGCTCAGCGCTGGTAGCACATGGTTCAGGAGGGCTTGTCCATGGCGCACACGCAGATCAGATACGGGGTGCTCGGTTCGTTCACGGCAAGGCGCGACGACTGTGAAATCGAGCTGGGCCCAGCGAAACAGCAAGCGGTGCTTGCGGCACTGATGCTGGAGATGAACCGGCCGGTAACGGTGAACGCGATCATCGACGGGGTGTGGGGCGAACACCCCCCGGGTGACGCGCGCAACGGTGTGCAGACCTACGTCAGTAGGCTGCGTCGCGCCTTGGCGCCGTGCCGCAAGGCCACCGAACCCGCGCTGGTGTGGGCGGAGACCGGATACGTGCTACACGGCGACCCCTCGCTGTCGGACCACGTCGCGTTCGACCGGCTCCTCGCTACCGCCGAGCGATGCCGGCGCGACAGCGACCTCGCCGCGGCCGCCACGCATACCGATGCCGCGTTGGCACTGTGGCGCGGCGAACCGTTCAGCGGCCTGGCGGGCCCCATCATCGAGGCCGAGCGCCGCAGGTTGCAGGAGCGCTACCTGACCGCGCTCGAGCACCGCGCCGCGATCAAACTCGCCCGCGGTCAGCACGCCGAAGCGGTCGCCGAGCTCGCCCCGCTGGTCACCTCTTATCCGCTGCAGGAACGGTTTCGAACGCTGCTCATGCTCGGGCTCTACCACTGCGGGCGGCAAGCCGAGGCGCTGCTGGTCTTTCAGGACGCACAGCGCCATCTCGCCGACGAGATCGGGATCGAGCCGGGACGCGAACTGCGCGAGCTGCACCGCAGGATTCTGCGCGACGAGATCGAGCCGCCGCTGGGCGGCGTCTCGACACCGACCGGTCGGCATGAATCGCGCTACAGCACAACCGATTTCACCGGGCGTGAGCAGGAGGCGGCGCGGCCCGCTGCGAATGTGGCTGCCGAGGGCGCCCCCACACTGGGCGAGATCGGCGGCGGGGACAAGACAGAGTTCCAGCCCGAGGTGTTGCCCAGCCGAAATCAGCTGCCCGGCGACATCGCGGACTTCACCGGCCGCACCGGCGAGATGGACCGTCTCCTGGCCGACATACCGCCGCAAGCAGCCCGCCCGACCGTGTTGATCGAGGCCATCGACGGCATGGCCGGTGTCGGTAAGACGACGCTGGCGATTCACGCGGCGCACCAGCTCAGCGGCCGCTTTCCCGATGCCCAGCTCTATATCGACCTGCACGGGCACGCCGCCGAGAGCGCGCCCGTCGAACCGATGGTCGCGCTGGACCGGCTGTTGCGCGCGGTAGGCGTGCCGAGCGAGTCGATACCGCCGGATCTGGACGCGCGAGCCGCCATGTGGCGCACCAGAATCGCCGCCCGTTCGGCGCTGCTGGTGCTGGACAACGTCGCCGACGTCGATCAGGTGCGACCGCTGCTGCCTGGCACAGCGAGCTGCCTGGTGCTCATCACGAGCAGGCGCAGGCTCGTTGACCTGGAGGTCTCCAGAACCCTGTCACTGGACGTGTTTTCGTGCGAAGACGCCACCGCGCTGTTCACCACCATCGTGCATGACGAGCGCGTCGCGGCGGAGCCCGAGGCGGTGCAGGAAACCGTCCGGTTGTGCGGTTATCTGCCGCTGGCCATTCGCATCGCGGCCGGACGGCTGCGCGCGCGACCGGTCTGGCCGATCGACCGGTTGGCCGAGCGGCTCCGACATCCCAGCCGGCTGGAACACCTGTCCGCGGGATCTCGCAGCGTAGCGGCCGCCCTCACCGCCAGTTTCCAAGACCTGTCGATCGATCAGCAGCGCGTGTTCCGGCTGCTCGGCCTGCACCCGGGCCGCGACTTCGACACCTATGCCACCGCCGCCCTCGCCGATATCGGGATCGACGCCGCCGAGCAGATCCTGGAGGCGCTCGTCGATGTTCACCTGCTGGAGCAGGTTGTCTCCGAGCGCTATCGATTCCACAGCTTGGTACGCGATTACGCAGCGACACTGAGCGAGCCGTCCGATCTCGACGGCGACGCCGCGTTGACCCGGCTGTTCGACTACTACCGGTATGCCGCGTGGGCGGTCGGCACCAAAATACTGCCCGACCGCACCTTCCGCGTCGCCGATCTGCCCAGGCCGACGACGCCTGTGCCCGCGCTCGTCACGCACCACGAGTGCGTGACCTGGTTGCACAGCGAACGGCTCAACTTGCTGGCGATCGCTCGCGAAGCGACCAAGGCCCGCTGGTCCGGCTACACCAGGCTCTTCTCCGAAATCCTCTGGTGGCCTTACGTGACGGGCCTGCGCTGCTCCGACGACGCGATCACCTTGCACTTCGACGCGGTCGAGGTGGCGCGCAGCAGCGGTCAACACGCGGAAGAGTGTCGTTTGCTGGTCAATCTGGGCTACACGCTCTGGCGGATGCGGCATTGCCAGCAGGCGCTGGTGGTGTTGAACGACGCCGTCGGGCTGGCGCACGGTATGCGCGACCACGCCAACGCGGCGCGGGCCATGCATCACAGCGGGCTGGTCTACTTCCGGCTGGCGCGGTATCGGGATGCGCTGATGGGGTATCACCAAGCGCTGTCGTTGTCCCGGTCCAGCGGTAACAGATACATGGAAGGCTATGCGCTGCAAGGGCTCGGGCAGGTCCACGAGCGGATGGGGCATTGCGAGGACGCCGTCGACTATCTGCGGCAAGCCGTCGATATCGCCGACGAAACCGGTGATCCGTACCTGCGCGCCAGTGCCCTCATGCGCATCAGCGATGCCGACATGCGGGTCGACCGATACGACGACGCGCTCGCACACCTGGAGGACGCGCGTAAAACGTTGACGCCGATGTCGCCGAATACCCTTTTCCACAACTATTTTTCGATCCGCATCGGCAATACCTATTGTCAGCTGAAGCAGTATGAAACAGCGGTGGAAAATTTCCGGGTGGCGCTGGCGCGGGCCGAGCGCAGCAATGATCTGATCCTCAAATGCTGCGCGTATCTGGGTATCGGGGATATCCATCGCAGGCAGGGTCACTACCGGGAAGCGCTCGCCCACTACGAACGCGCGCTGCACATCGCCTATGCGTCGGGCTCGCCGTATGAGGAAATGCTGGCCTACGACGCCATCGCCACGGTCAGTTATTGCTCTGCGCACTTCTCGGTCGCGCGCAAGCACTGGAAGACCGCCCTGACGATCGCCGCCGGCCTCGGCCTGCCGGAGACCCGGCGCATCGCCGATCATGTCGCGAGCATCGACTCGACGTTTCTCGCCGCCACGGCAACGCAAGCGGCCGAAGCACATTCGGCCGAGTTCCGCAGAGCCGCGGCGTTGATCCGCTGCGATCTATCGCCGTCGAGTCGCACAGCCGCGATGGCCACGATGGTCGATCCGAAGGGGCCCTGACCGGGCTACGCGGGATCAGCGCGCGACACCCACCAATGCCGGGAGAGCTGGGCCGCAAGGTAGGCACCGGTCGCGTTCAACAGCACGTCATCGATGGAGGAGTGACGGCCGATGGCCAGCGCGAACTGCGCTGTCTCCACCACGATCGACGCGCAGGCGCCCACCAGCAGGACGCGGTACGAGCGAGTGAACCAGGCGAAGCGCACCGGCAGCAGAAACCCGAGCGCGGCGAAGACCAGCAGATTCCCGCCGAACTGCTCGATCACCCTTCCGTCGGTCAGCTGATCGGCCAGGTCACGCAGCGGCACCAGATTCAACGAACGCCCAGATCCCTTGGGCGTGAGGATCATCCACAGCCACGGCGCGGTACCCACCACCATCCCTACCTCGCACAGCGCCACCCGCCAGCCGCGCCGCCGAGCCAGCCACCACGCCACCACACCCGCCACCGGTAGCGCGGCGATCGCGGCCAGCACCACCCCACCCCACAACTCCCAAGTCCCGTTCACCCCGTGAGTCTTACTCGAGTCGCTCGCGCCACCGCCCGCCCCACCACTTGTCCACACAATCCACACGACATCTGCCGAAAGCCGAGGGTCCGCAAAGCGGTGCCTCTTCAGCCGGTGGCCGCGTCCTTCACGAGGTCCACCAGTGCCGCCGCCACCTGCTGCGCCTCCGCCGTGCGCGCCGCCCTCGATGCCGCTCGACCGCCGGGCGGTGCGGTCATCGCGGCGTGCGGCCCCAGGTCTGGACCATTCGGGGAGCGGCCAGCACCATCGATGAATCATCTACTGCCGCACGGAGATCGGTGTGGATCGCGTCGAGTTCGGCGGTGCTGGTCAGTCCGGCGGTGAGCGCGGCGTCCGCGATGTTCTCGAGGGTGAGGACGTGGACGAGTTTGGTGGCGGGGTCCGGTTCGGCGGGTTGGTTCACCTGGATGTGGATGTCGGTGAGGCCGGCGGCGTGCAGCAGGGCGGGCAGCCGGGGGCCGATCAGCGGATCGGCGCCCCGGTGACGGCCGGTGCGAATGTACAGGTCGTGGTAGGCGCGGAATGCGGGTGAGTCGGGACAGCAGAGGGGTGCGCTGAAGTCGACGTCAGCGACGGCCAGGGTGCCGCCCGGCCGAAGTGTCCTGGCGATGGCAGCGATGGCCGCGGCGGGGTCGGTCAGGTGCGAGAGCAGGAATCGGGCGTGCGCGATGTCGAAGACTTCCGCGGGCGGCTCCCCCGTGATGTCGGCGACCCGGTATTCCACCTGTGGATAAGCGGTGGCTTCGGCTTCGGCCAGCGCCACCTTGGCCGGGTCGAGGTCGGTGCCGAGCACTCGACCGTCCCGGCCGACCATATCCGCGATCATCAGTGTCACATCGCCGCCGCCGGAACCGACGTCCCAGCACCGGTCGCCCGGGCGGACAGGTAACTGCTCGAGCATCGCCCGGGTGCGCGGCGCCAGCACGCCGGCCAAGACGCGCAACCGTTCGCGCCCCTGGATACCGCCGCGAATGATGTACGAACCCGCTTCGCTCATGCCATTCCCTCTGCCGCGAAAGCGAATCGACCGAACTAGCCGCTCGGTGGTCAGTTGGCCGAGGCGGGCTTCGGCGTCAGCAGGACCAGCGGGATCTCGCGCGTCGTCTTCTTCTGATAACCGGCGTAAACCTTCTGTGCGGCGATCACCCGCGGCCACAGTTCGGCCCGCTCTTCGGCGTTGGCGATCCGGGCGGTCATCGGTTGCCGGGGTCCGCTGCGCACCGAGACCTGGACATCCGGGTTGTCGCGCACATTGTGCAGCCAGGCCGGGTGTTGCGGGTCGCCGCCGCGGGAGGCGACGACGACGTAGGTATCGCCGTCGACGATCGGCGCGGTCAGCATCACCGCGTGCGGCCGCCCGGACTTGCGCCCGTTGGTCACGAGTTCGATCGACGGCATCCCGCTGAAGTCGTTGCCCAGCTTGCCGCAACTGACCTTCAAGAGGGCGCGATGGGCCGTGTTCATTGTCTTGAGAGCGAAATTCGATGGCATGGGGGTCCTTAACCACGCTGCGCGGGAACGAGCTCTGACATGCCCACACTACCTCCCTGTGACGAGCTGTCTCAGGTAAAGAAGTCGGTCTACCGCCCCAGTGGGCGCAGGCCGATCAACGTGCGTGCGGAGGCGTAGCCGTAGTGACCCTTGCCGCGAGCAGTCAGTAGGCCGCCGTCGCTGAGGGCGTCGGGGACTTCGGTCACCGCGCGGAACGGGATGTCCCACACCGTGCCGCCGGATTTCGGGTCGATCGCCCACAGACCGGTGGAGTCGGCGAATACGACGACCTCGCCGTCCCACGCGTGCGGTGTGCCGGAACGCTCGGTCACGAGCTGCCACAATCGGTGCCCGGTACGCATATCCAGCCCGGTCGTGGTGCCCGCGGCGTCATCTCGGAGCAGGGCGACGTCGCCGAGCAGTGCGATCGCGGAGCCGGAAGTGGCGTTTCCGTACTCGCTCTGGGGCGTACGCGGCTGGGTCACGAGATCGGGGCTGGTCCACATCAGCTGTCCGGTGCGGCGGTCGCGGGCGCCGTCGGCGAGCAGCACGGGGACGGTGTCGTCGGTCGGCAGGTCGATCGAGAGGCTATGGGCGGCTTCGTGATCGGTGGTGGCCAGCACCCGCCCGGCGCGGTCGAGGATGTCGGAGCCGGTGATCCGGTAGCCGGTGCAGTCGGTGTGGACTCGCACGACCAGCGCCGGGTTCGTTTGGGTTGTACGGGAACACCCGGTCAGCTCCGCGGTCCAGGTGGGTGCGCCGGTGCGCAGGTCGAATCCGGCGAGATCGGCGCCGAGGGCGAACAGGCCCTGCCCATGCGTAACGTCCAGCGCGTCGGCGGGCAGGGATTCCCAGGAGGTGCCCATGGTGAAGGCACGGGTCCAGTGGGCGTCGGGATCGGCGAGCGTGCCGGAATGCACGCGCACGTCGTCGGACTCGACATCGCCTTCCGCGAGATACAGGCGATCCTCGGCGGTCGCGAGGGCGAAGACCGACCACTCGAGGGACGTGCGGGTGACCTTTCCGCTGCCGATGTCGTAGCCGACGAGAGCGGGCGGCTCGGACGGTCCGGTGAAGCAGACGAGGTGGTTGTCGAGCGGAGCGCGCGCACAGCCACCGAGGTGGGCGGCGGGGGTACGCCAGCGCACCGCGCCGGATGCGGCATCGATACCGACCATCGTCGGATCTCGCAGGCTCATATCACCGTCCGACGAACCGACCACGGCGACGAGGGTGTCGCCCGCGTCGACGAAACCCGCACCGCCGATGTCGTATTCGGTGCCCGGGACCGGATCACGGAATTCGAGGGACGCGCCGTCGGCGGTGGCGGCGGCATCGACCGACCAGGCGAGGCCGGGAGCCGCGGCCACGGTGCCGGTGATCTTGCGGGTGGCGTCGTCGGACTGCATCAGGACGTAAACGGCTCCGGCACTGGTGATTACCGCAGCGGCAGCGGCCAGCACCAGATTGCGCAAGCCCGGGATCGGCGCCATCACCGCACCTCGAGATCGGGAGTGGTGGCGATCGCTTCGAGCTGCGCGAAAGGGAAAGGCTCGATCGGGTCGGCGGCGGTAGAGGACACGTGGACCCTGGTGCCCGAGGGGCGAGTGACGGCGACCGTGCGCATGGTTTCCGGTACGGGCTGCGCCCCCGGCTTTTGCGACTGCACCGTATAGCGTGACTCCCGGGTCTCGACCACCGTCCCGTCCGGGAGTCGCCGGGTCGTCACGCGGTCACCGTCACGGTTGGGTGGCGCGTCCTCCGGAAGGCGCTGTTCCGTGGCGATCGCGACAGTCAACCGCGACTCCCGCCCGGGCGTGGTGATCCGAACCGCTTGGCACACCCCGCTCGCGCCGGGGCCCGCCGGTCGCAACTGCCCCAGTGGCCGATCGAGCGTGAGACCGTCGAGCGGGATGCGCGCCAGCACCGCGTCCAACCGGCGGATAACGCCCTCGTCGATCAGCCCACCGGTCTCCGTTGCACCGGAACAGCTTTCGGGCACGTCCGGGGTGCCCGGCGGCACCGGCGTCGTGACGCGCAGGCCAGGAGCGGTGGCCAGCGCCGCGAGCTCGTCGACCGTCAGCGGCACCGTGCCGGAATGCCCGTTGCCGTCCGAGCTCTGATCGGTGGCGGCGGTGGTGACCGCGGTACCGTCCGGCAAGTACGCGTGGGCAGTGCGAGACAGCGTGCGAACCTTATCGATCTCGTACCAGGTGTCCTGCACATCGACCGTCGTGCCATCGGCGAGCCGACGCCGCTCATCGAGATCCCCTGCGACACAGGGCGGAACAGGTGCTGCGGACTGCCGGACCGTCACCATCAGCCCACCCTCCCCCGCACCCCGGCGCAGCGTGCCACTCGCGGTGGTCCAGCCGTCGGCCCCGGCGGCGAATCGGCGTCCTCCGGATCATCGAGGATGGGCTGAAACAGCAGCGACTGCTCGTCCGACGCGAAGGCGACCTCGACATCATCCGGCAACCCGTCCCGCAGCGCCTGCGACATCGCGACAGCCTTCGGACCGGAGAACCACGGATACGCCGGATTGTCGTAACCGAACGTGCCGTAGCTGGCCCACGCCATCAAGTTGCCCTCGGTGGGCGGCTCCACCACGGCACAGCCCGGAATCTCTACCGGGAACACAACAGGTGGGGTGACATAGGAGCTCTCGGCTCGCGGCCGGGATGGGGTAGCCGTGGGCACCGGCTTGGTCGTCAACGCAGGCTCCGGCTCGTGCAGCAGCCCACCGACGATGACGCCACTCGCCACAATCGCCACACACACCAGCCCGACCGTCCACCCACTTACCGCGCGCGACGGCTGAGCTTGCTCACGAGCCTCCATCTGCGGCACCGCTCCTCCCCATAGCTGTCAGGTGATGTCTACCAAATGCCGGGCGAGCTGCTACGAGCGGCGGTCCGTCGACGTGGTGCGGGTGCGTTCGACGGTGTAGAGGTGGTGGGTGCCGTGCAAGCCCTTGAGTTCCACCTGGCGTTCGGCGGTGACGGTGATGTCGGGGTGGTCGGTGATCGCGTCGTGCACCGGGGTGCTGACAAGGATTTCGCCGCCATCGGCTTGGTCGGCCACTCGGGCGGCCATGGCTACGTTGCGGCCGAAGAGGTCGTCGCCGCGACGGACGGACTTGCCCATGTGGATGCCGATCCGCACACGAACGCGGCCACCGGATTTGGTGGAGTCGTGGAGGGCGGCCTGCATGTCCAGAGCGCAGCAGACGGCCTGTACGGGCTCGGCGAAGGCAATCATGAAGCCGTCACCCTGACTTTTCACGATGTGCCCGCCGTGTTCGGCGACGCACTGGCGGGTCAGGCGGTCGTGCCGGTCGAGGAGTTTGACCCAGGCTTGGTCGCCGAGGCGTTCGTTCAGGGCGGTGGAGCCTTCGATATCGGAGAACATGATCACCACGTGACCGTCCGGTGTCAGGCCGGCCAGATCCGGTCGTTCGACCTGCGCCCAACCCGCCAGGTTCTCGATCGAGGTGAGGACCGCACCACGGAACCCCTTCTTGCGCAACAGGTTAGCGGTATCCCACACGGTCTTCACCGCTTCCCGGCCACCATTGCGCAGGAGTTGCCTGGCATCGAACCTGCGCTGCAAGTCGTCGAGCCGGCGTTGCAGCTCCGCGGACCGGCGGCGGCTGCCCACCAGCAGCACGAGCAGCACCACCAGTCCGATGGCCTCCAGTACGGCAACCGCCGCAAGTACGAGCTCGATCAGCATGGAATCCGCCGCAGGGTAGTGGTCGAGGAGAGCGAGTCGACCATAGCCGACCGCGGTGGATGCAGGCTGGTGGCGCGGGACACAGGCGGAGGTCCGTCCGTGGCCGCATTTCGACGGGGCGGAGGCTACCGGAGGTCGGGGAGATCTCGGAGTTGACGGCGGGAGGTGATGCCCAATTTGCGAAAGATGTTGCGTAGGTGGGCATCTACGGTGCGCGGGCTCAGGAACAGTTTGGCTGCTACTTCTTTGGAGGTTGCGCCCTCGGCGACCAAGCGGGCGATGTGCACTTCCTGCACGGTGAGCGCGTCGGAGACATCGGCGGAGCGGCTGCGAGTGTGCTCGCCGGTGGCACGGAGTTCACCGGCCGCGCGGGCCGCGAAGGCCTCGGCGCCGAGAGCAGCGAACACCTCATGGGCGTGCCGCAGTTCGGTTCTGGCGTCGCGGCGGCGACCTTGGCGCCGCAGCCATTCGCCGTAGGCGAGATGGGCACGGCCGGCCGCGACGGCGAAGGCGCTGGAATCCAGTAGCGACACGGCCTGACGATAGGAGTCCTCGTCGTCCTCGACCAAAGCTTTTGCGTACGTTTGAATTCCGATTCCGAACGGGTGCCCACCCGTGCGTTCGGTGAGCGTCGCGAGCGCGGTACGGGCGACGTCCGGTTCGTGGCAGCGCACCGCCGCCTCGACCAGTTCGGGCAGCGCCTGGCCCGCCAGCCCGAGATCGCCGGTGGCGACGGCACGTTCAGCGGCCCGCATCGCCGCGGGGTAATCGGCGAGGCTGTTATTGAGGACGGCGGTGGCGTACTGCACGCTGAGGGTCATGTGCGGGCCGACGCCGGCGAACAGTTCCTCGGCCTCGGCGCGCCGACCGCGCAAGGCGGCCAAATGAATTCGCGGATAGACGAGCGGGGCGGCACCGGTGGCCTCCGCGATCGCCTCCTCCTCGGAGATCATCGCCGTCGCGGCGCCGAAGTCGCCGGAGTACGCGGTGACCGTGGCCAGCATGGCCAACCCGATCGGCAGCATGTGGAAGGAGCCGACCTCGCGGCCGGACGCGGTGACCCTGGTGGCGATGCCGCGCATGGCGTCGATGTCCCACAGTTCGAGGGCGAGCAGGAAGCCGAGGGTCGGCCACCGCGCCCACGCCGCGTCGGCACCGTCGGCCACGATGGGACGCAGCAGCTTCGCGGCCGCCTGATGTCCCTCGACGGTCAGCGCGATCATGCCGTCGAGGATGTGATCGGCGCCTGCCGGTGGTTGCGGGGGCGGCGGCGCGGTGCGCGCGGCCTTGATCACCGCGTCGAATCCGCCGGTCAGCAGGCTCATCTCGATCGCGTCCACGTAGCACTCACGGGACCGGATCGGATCGTGGTCGGCGAGCCGGGTGGCGGCGCGGAGCAGATGGTCGGTCGGCTGGTCGCCGCCGCGGAAGCGGGCGAAGGAGATCCGGCCGCGCAGCAGGTCGACGCGCGGATCGTCGGAGTCCAGGGTCGAGAGCAGTTCGGCGGCGACGCCGAAATCCCCGACCGACAGCTTGGCCTCGACCGCGGCCAGCACCCGCTCGGACCGCAGGACCGGGTCGAGCGTCAAGGCGGCGGCACGTTCCAGGAACGCCGCCGCGGCGGCGACTCCGCCGCGCGCCTGCGCCCGTTTCGCCGATCGCGTCAGCGCGGACGCCACTTCCTCGTCCGGCCCGGCGCTGGCCAGTGCGCGATGCCAGGCCACCCGGTCAGGGTCGGCGACCGGGTCGCTCACCTGGGCGAGCGCACCGTGGGCACGGCGACGCTCCGCCGCGGTCGCGGCCTGGTACACCGCCGAGCGGGCCAGCGGATGAATGAAACGAACGCGGGTGCCGAACTCGACCAGCGAAACATCCTCGGCCGCGGCACCTTCGACACCCAAGAGCTTCGCCGCCGGCCACAGCAAGCCGGGATCGCCGACCGGCTCCGCGGCGGCCACGGTCAGCAGTAACCGCACCTCGGGCGACAACGTCGCGAGGCGGGCGCGGAAGCTGCGTTCGGCGGCGCGCGGCGCGGGTAGATCGAATCCCCCGGCCATGCCGGCCAATCCCGCGGTCCGCGGCAGTTCCAGCAGGGCGAGCGGGTTGCCGCGCGCCTCGGCCAGGATGCGGTCGCGCACTCGCTCGTCCAGCGACGCGGGTACCTCGCGCACCAGCAACGCGCGCGCCTCGGATTCGCTCAACCGCTCGACGTCGACCTGCGGTAACTGCGCCAACCCACCCACGTCTGCCCGCGCGGCGAACACCATCGCGACGCGTTCGGCGCCGATCCGGCGGGCCACGAACGCCAACGCGCGGGCCGAGGCATGGTCCAGCCACTGTGCGTCATCGATGAGGCAGAGCAGCGGTCGATCGTTTTCCAGCAGCAGACCCAGTGCCGCCGCGCCGGCCAGGAACGGGTCCGGGGTGCCGGTGTCCAGGCCGAACGCGATCCGCAGCGCGGTGCGGTGGGGTGCGGGCAGTGCGTCGAGGTGTTCCAGCACCGGGGCGCACAGCTGGTGCAGTGCCGAGTACGGGAGTTCCGTCTCGAATTCGGCCCCGGACGCTCGCATGATCAGGAAGCCCGAGGAGGCCTGGGCGATATGGTCGAGAAGCGCGCTCTTACCGATACCCGGCTCCCCCAGCAGCAGCAATGCCCCGCCACGGGACTCCCGCGCCTCGTGCAGCAGCGCGAGCAGCCGCGCAGTTTCATCGGATCGCCCGACCAGGTAGCTCACGACCGCGCCTCGCCAGCGCTCGGCTCCGTCGCACGCTCCCACACAACGTGCCTTCGATTCACTGACGGACGCTCGCTCACGAGCCGATCCTTCCGCGAATCGACCTCCCATGCCAAACGCAGGCAATAGGTACCGCCTACCTACGTATAGGCAGAAATCACCGACGCGAGCGAACGTCCCCCGTCACGAAACTGACAATCATGCAAACGCGACCGCTGCCCTACCTCACCGGCCACTTCGCACCGACTGCCGACGAGCGCACCTCGTTCGACCTGACCGTGCACGGCACCTTGCCACCGGAGTTGAACGGGCGCTACTTCCGCAACGGCCACAACCCCAAACCCGGTGTCACACCTACGCATTGGTTCCGCGGCGCGGGCATGCTGCACGGTATCCGGCTGACCGGCGGCCGCGCCGAGTGGTACCGCAACCGCTGGGTGCGGACGCCGTACCTGGACGGTGTCCCGTTCACCGGCACCGAACTCGACGTCAGCGCCGCCGCGACCAGCATCATCTTCCACGGCGGGCGCTACCTCGCATTGCAGGAGGCGAACCTGCCCTGGGAGGTCACCGGTGAGCTGGAGACGGTCGGCGTGCACAACTTCGGTGGCAAGCTGACCACCTCGATGACCGCCCATCCGAAGGTGGACCCGGCGACCGGCGAACTACATTTCTTCTCTTACAGCCCCTTTCCGCCCTACCTGATCTATTACGTGGCCGACGCCCGCGGCGAGATCATCCGGTCCACGCCGATCGACGGTGCGGGCCCGGCGCTGATGCACGATTTCGCGATCACCCGCGAGCACGCCGTGTTCCTCGGCTCCCCGGTCGTCTTCGACCACGCCGAACAGTCCGGCATCCCGTACCGCTGGCACGACCAAGTCCCGTTCCGCCTCGGCGTGCTGCCGCGGCACGCGCCAGGCGAGGTCGTCTGGTTCGACGTCGAGAGCCAAGGGGCGATCCTGCACGTTGCCAACTCCTACGTCGACGACCGCGGACGAATCATCCTGGAATGCCCCCGCTTCGACCGTGCGGCCTGGGAAACATCGTGGAAGTGGTGGGTCGGTGCCGCGGGCTACCCCGACACCCTCGGCGTCGGCACGACCTTCCATCGCTGGATCCTCGACCCGGCCACCCGCAAGGTCACCGAGGAGGCGCTCGACGATCTGGTGGTCGAGTTCCCCGCCATCAACGACGACCACACCGGAACGCACAACCGCTACAGCTACGCCGTCGCCTTCCCCGGCGCGGGACTCACCGGCTACCACACGGCCAAATTCGACACCCTGACCGGACAGCGCCAATTGTTCGCGCACGGACCGGACCGCATGCCGGGCGAAGCCGTCTTCGTGCCGGCCGAGGGCGCCACCGGGGAGGACGACGGATACCTCCTCACCATCGTCAGCGACCTTGCCGCCGACGCGTCGCAACTGCTGGTGCTCGATGCCTCCGACCTCACCAAGGCGCCGGTCGCCGCCGTCGATCTCCCGCAGCGGGTACCCGCAGGCATCCATGGGCACTGGATCCCGGATCAGGACTGACCTCGAAACCCTCGCCGGGACATGACCGTACGAAAGGCATTGCCGTGGAACAGAACACCCGAACGACGACCATCGATGATCCGCCGGCCTACCGGGACCTACTGGCGGGATGGATGTCCCTCTGGAACGGCGACTACGCCCTTGCCCAGCACGTCGTCACACCGGACTTCCGCTTGCACGCCGCACTCCTGGGCGGCGGCGACGGCAGTGCCGTCCACGGACCGGACGGCCTGGTCGGTTGGATCGCGCAGACCCGAGCCGCCTTCACCGAACTCGTGTTCAGCGTCGAGGTCGGGCCCATTGTCGAGCGCGACCACCTCGCGCTCCGCTGGGTCGCCGTCGGCACCTATCACGCCGGATTCCCCGGCGCTACCGCCCCTTCGGGCACCGCGGTCCGGTTCACCGGCACGGACATGCTGCGCCTCGCGCGGGATCGGATCGCCGAGTACTGGGTGAACTCCGACATGCACGTGCTGCTGGCAACACTCGGCGTTCGACCCTAGCCACGACCGTTTGCCGGCCCATTCATCAAGGAGCAGACCATGTTCACCAGCACACCTCGACCCGATCTGGAGACGTATCCCGCCGCACGGCCCGTCCTCATCGCGGCGTGGGCCGTTCCCGTCCTCATCGTCGGTCAGTTCGCGATGGTGGCCATTGTTCCGGTCACCATCGTCCTCATCGGCACCCTGCGCGATGCCCGGCTCCGCCCGCTGCGCTGGTGGGCCGCCGCCCTCGCCATGGCTTACGCTGTCCCACTGGCCATCTGGGCCCTCCGACCGGACCCGGCGCAGAGCCTTTCGAAGGACATCCATCCCCTGCTGGCCGCGCTGGTCGTCGTCGCGGGCGGCGCCGTCGCCATCAGACACCACCTGCTGCGCAGGCGCGCCGAGCAGACGACGGAATAACCAGGCGCGAAAGCGACACGGCAGCCGAATGAGTTTCAGCACTGAAACGCGTTCGGCCGCGACTGTTTTGGCCCACTGGCGCATCAGTGCCATATCCCCCATCCCGAATTCCACCTGCCTGGACAAAACGATCCCAGTGAAGTCGCAGCAACCAATGCCATTGCTGAACAATCGATTTCGGGTATCCAGATTGAAACTTCGGTGTAGCGTTTTCGGAATCGTCCTACGAGCTTCGGCGAAAGCTCGACCGGCGATGAGGTGGCGGCTCGCCGATGTTTTAAGAGTTGGGCAGGGAATTACGATGGCGGACAACGAAGTCGACCATTCAGCAGCAGCCCGGCAGTTGCCGGGAACCCGAATAGCCGCCGATTCGCGACTGGCCTTGGACGGCGGAAATCCCATTCGCCGGGCCCCCTGGCCGACCTACGACCGAGGGGCGGTCTGCGTCCACCCCGATGACGAGGAAGCCGCGCTGCGCGCGATCCGCAGTCACCTCTACTTCCGCTACGACTATCGCCCGCCGCACGAAACCGAATGCGGCAAGTTCGAGGCGGACCTGTGCCGCTATTTCGACTGCCGGCACGCCCTGGCGACCTCCAGCGGCACCACCGCGCTGGCCTTGGCCATCATGGCCGCGGGTATCGCACCGGGCAGCCTGATCGCCTGTCCCGGTTTCACTTTCGCCGCCACCCCGAGCGCCATCATCCTGGCCGGCTGCACGCCCTTCCTCGTCGACGTCGACGAGAACCTGCACCTGGACGTGGCCGACCTGCGCAGCCGATGGACCCCGCAGGTCAAGGGCATCATGGTGGTGCACATGCGCGGCTTCGCCGGCGACATGGGTGCGCTGCTCCGCTTCGCCGACGACATGAACGTGCCGGTCTTCGAGGACGCGGTCCCCGCCCTCGGCGCGGAACTCGACGGCCGCAAACTCGGCACCTTCGGCCTGGCCGGCGCGTTCAGCACCCAGTCGGACAAGTCGCTCAACAGCGGCGAGGGCGGTTTCCTGGTCACCGACGACAGCGCGCTGTTCGCCCGTGCCACCGTGCTTTCCGGCGCCTACGAGGGACGGCTGCGGCGGCACTTCCCCGACGGCGAACCGCCGATCGCCACCGATCTGGACCTGCCGCTGCTCAGCTTCCGGATGGACGAGATCCGGGCCGCGCTGCTCCGGGCGGAGCTGGGCAGGCTGCCGGTGCGCTTGGCCGCGTTCCGGCGCAACTACGACTATGTGGCCTCCGCATTGGCCGACGTCGCCGGGATCCGGATCCGACGGCCGGTGGCACCCGGCGCCTATCTCGGCGAGGCTTTCATCTTCCAGGTGCCGAACGGCCGCGCACAGTGGTTCGCGCAAGCGCTGTGCCACGAGGGCATCGAGGCGCGCAACCTCGGTTCGGACG
Source organism: Nocardia sp. CS682 (assembly GCF_004634405.1). Lineage (NCBI taxonomy): Bacteria > Bacillati > Actinomycetota > Actinomycetes > Mycobacteriales > Nocardiaceae > Nocardia > Nocardia sp. CS682. Next base: position 562,874 of record NZ_CP029710.1, read on the forward strand.
CCGATCGCAATATCCGTGCGTTCTGGAACTGGCGGTTCATGTTCACCGGGATGGAGACCGCGGCCATCAAGGAGTTGCTGCCGAACGCGACACGGTATCTGCAACGGGCAGTGGACATTCCGCTGTCCTCCACGTTGTCGCAGGCGGACTGTGACCACCTGGTCGCCGCGGTGCGCAAGGTCGCGGGCGCGCTGACCGCCGCCGAAACCCTCGACAACGAAGAAGGTTCCAGTTCCACCTGGGCCGGCCGGCGATGACAACATCCTCGGACACCGGGGCGTTCCCCCGGCTCGCACTGGCCGGAGTGTTCGGCGGGCTGTTCTGCGGCTACCTCGGCCTGGCCGCGGCGATTCCGGTGCTGCCCGCGCACGTCAGGGACGAGTTCGGCGCGGGTGATCTCGCGGTGGGCCTCGCGGTCACGTCCACCGCGCTCACCGCGCTGCTCACCCGTCCGATCTTCGGCGGCCTGGCCGATCGGCACGGACACCGCAACGTCATGCAGTTCGGTGCGCTCGCCATCGCGGCGGGCGGCCTGCTCTACTTCCTGCCGCTAGGCCTGGTCGGACTGATCATGGTGCGCCTGCTGCTCGGCGTCGGTGAGGCCGCGCTGTTCACCGCAGGTGCGGTCTGGACCGTCACGCTCGCGCCGCACCACCGTCGCGGGCAGGTGATCGGGCTCTACGGCGTTGCCATGTGGGGCGGTATCTCGCTGGGCACCGCGCTCGGCGCGGCCATCCGGCACTTCGGCATCACCGCGGTGTGGAGCTTCTGCTCCGTCGCACCGCTCATCGGTCTCGTGCTGATCAGCCTCGTTGCGCCGCAACCGCACGCCACGCCGACCAGCGGGCGCGGGCTGCTGCTGCGGCCCGCCGTGTTGCCCGGTCTCGGCCTTGCGCTGGGGGCAGCGGGCTACGTCGGCCTGGCCGCGTTCGTCATCCACGGGCTGCAAGTGCGCGGAATCGACTCGGGCGTAGTCGTTTTGAGCACCTTCAGCGCGGTGTACGCGGGCACCCGCTTGTTCATCGGGCACCTGCCGGACAAGTACGGGCCGCGGCGAGTCGCTGCGTGGTGCGGGCTCGGCGAAGCGGCCGGATTGCTGATCATCGCGTGGGCGCCGAATCTTGCGGTGGCGGTGCTGGGGGCCGTGGTGATGGGTGTCGGATTCTCGCTGCTGCACCCGTCGTTGGCGTTGATGGTCATGAACAACACCGACAGCGCCAAACAGGGGGCCGCGCTCGGCGCTTACACCTCGTTCTGGGATCTGGGGTTGTTCGTGTGGGGGCCGGTGACCGGCGCGATCGCCACCGGGTTCGGCTACCCGGCCGTCTTCGTGGTCGGCGCGGGCTGCGCGCTGGCGGCCTCGGCGCTGGCCATGGCAATCCGGCAAGCGGTGACCACGGAGAAGGCGGTCGACAGGTGACGAACACAGTGAAGGTCCTGTGCATTACCGGCTGGTGCCGCAACGGCAGCACCATTATCGGCAACATCCTCAATGAGATTCCGGGCTTCTTCCACGTCGGCGAGCTGCACTTCCTCTGGAAGAACGCGGCGGGTCGCGGGGTGAACGAGGAATGCGGCTGCGGACGCAAACTGGTCAACTGCCCGTTCTGGTCGACGATCCTGCCGATCGGGCAACCTGCGGGGACCACCCTGGTGGAGCACGCCGACGCGGTGATCCGGCGGCAACTCGGCAGCGTCCGGACCCGGCACACCTGGCGGGTGCTCGGTCGTGGACTGCACAACGAGCAGATCCGTGCGCATGCGGCGCTGATGACCCAGGTTTACCGGGCCGTCGCGGAACGCAGCGAGGCACGGGTGATCGTGGATACCACGAAGATTCCCGGTGAAGCGGCGTTGCTGGCACACCTCGACGGGATCACCCCGTATTACGTCCATCTGGTCCGTGACCCGCGTGCGGTGGCCCAATCCTGGAGCAGGCCAAAGGATTACGTGTATGCCATGGCACCGGGCAAGAGCACCGGGTACTGGACCGGCTTCAATCTCGCCACGCATGCGATCACCCGGCGCTATCCGGAACGGTCCATGTTCCTGCGGTACGAGGACTTCATCGCGGATCCGGCGGGCACGATCGACCGCCTGCTGCGGCTGTGCGCGACCGATCCCGCGGTCAACCCGGTCACCGATCGAACGGTCGAATTGCATACCAATCACACGGTTACCGGGAATCCGGATCGTTTCAAGATCGGCGAAACCGTAGTGCGTCCGACCGACGACTCCTGGCGGCGGGGGCTGTCGAAATCGGCCAGGAGAACGGTCGCGGCACTGTCGTGGCCACTGTCGCGCCGATACGGCTACGAGTTCGGCGCCGCGGACTCGATGGGAAAGGGCTAGCCGAGTGGACCTGGGGCTGGAGAACAAGGTCGCGCTGGTGACAGGCGGATCCAGTGGGATCGGCTTGGCGATCGTACAGGAACTGGCCGCCGAGGGTGCCCACGTAGCGATCGGCGCGCGCGACGCCGGGCGGCTCGCGGCGGCCGAGCGTGCCGCCAAAGAGGTGGCGCGTGCCCGGGTGCATGCCACGAGCGTGGACATCACCGACAGCGCGGCGACCCGCCGCTGGATCGACGAGGTCGCCGCCGAATTCGGCGGACTGCACATCGTCGTCATCAGTGGCGGCACGCCGCCGACCGGCCACGCGACTGCCTTCGCGACAGCGGATTATCGGGCCGCGGTCGACGCGGTGCTGATCCCGGCGGTCGATGTGGCGCTCGGCGCGCTGCCCCATCTCCGGGACGCCGGTTGGGGCCGAATGCTTTTCGTGGCCTCGGAGACGGCGAGCGTCCCCATCAGCGGCCTGGCCATGTCCGGCGTAACCCGCACGGCCCTCGTCCGATTCGCTCAGTCGCTGGCCGCCGAGGTCGGCCGGGACGGCGTCACCGTCAATGTGCTCGCGCCCAGCGCAACCCGCACTCCCCTGCTGGAACGTGTTGTGGCACAACGCTCTACCGAGGGACCGAGCGAAGCGCAGTTCGAGGCGATGGGCAGGCACACGGCGGTGGGGCGGATCGCCCGGCCTGCGGAAATGGCCGCCGTGGCCACCTTTCTGGTGAGTGTGCGGGCCTCCTACCTCACCGGCACGGTGCAGCTGGTCGATGGTGGTGCGAGCGTGCTCGGACCGTCCGCGGCCCATCTGCCCTGGCAGGCCACCGCGAAACCGGAGTGACAGCACTGCTCTCGGCACCGTTGCCGATGACACGGAAGGAATCACACATGCTGAAGACCGAAGGCGTCAAAGAGACGCTGGCGCAGGTTGTCGCGGACCGGAAGAAAGAGCCTTCGCCGGGGCGGATGTTCGTCGAGGCCTGCGCGAAAGACGGCCTCGACGCCGCCGTCGAGTACGACGTGACCATCACCGACTCGCTGACCAGCTCGCGTCGCAAACCGCGCTACCCGGCGCGCAATATGCTCAAAGCCGTTGATCTATCGCGTGATCCGCGCGAGTTCTACTGGCACGAGAGCGCACCCGGCGCGGACGACGCCCCGATCGACGGCGCCGACGTGCGCCGCGAACTGGCCAGCCGGTTCCACAAGTCGCCGATCCCCGAACTGCTCACCACTACGGCCTGGGTGCAGGTGCCGCCGCAGCTGTGGGAGGACCCGGAGACGTTCGAATCCTTCATCAACTACCGGCTGATCGTCCGGCTCTGTACCGCCGAGAACCACACGATCATCAGCGGCGAGGGCGGCCTGCTGAACATGCCGGGGATCGAACGGATGACCTCCCCCGGGCCGTTCGCCTCGACGATCCTGCGCGCCTGCAACGAGGTCGAGCAGATGGGTGGCACCGCCGACGGCATGATCATCAACCCGGTCGACTACTACCGCGCCATGGGCACCGGAACGCTGATGGACGATCTCGAGCAGAACGGCATGTTCATCGTCCGCACCCGCCTGGTCGAGCCGGGCACCGCCCTGGTGGGCGACTTCGGCCACGGCGCACAGCTGTTCGACGCGGGACGGTCGGTGATCCGATTCGCCGAGCCGCCGCCGGGCACCTTCAGCGAACCCGGTGCGGCGGTCATGGCGGAGATCTACGAGCGGGTCGTGGTGAACCTACCCACCAACTTCTTCGTCGTCACCGTGTAGGTCGGGTTCGTGACGAGTGAGGGGGCGGCTCCCGTGCGCAGCGACCCGGATGTGGTGGTTGTCGGCGGCGGGGTCGCCGGTTTGTTCTGTGCTTATCAGCTGCGCCGCAGCGGGGCCTCGGTGACTGTGCTGGAGCGCGGGGAGCTCGGTGGGCCGCAGTCGTGTTCGTACGGGAACACCGGTTTCGTCGGCACCCACGGTGCCGCGCCGCTGGCCGAGCCAGGCATGCGGTCGCTGCGCACGCTCGGGATGTTGAGTCCGGATGCCGCGTTCTACGTCAAGCCGCGACTGGACGGCGAATTGCTGCGCTGGCTCGGGCATTTCGGGCGGGCCTGCTCGGCGCCGGCTGCGGCGGCCGGTTTTCGGGCGCTGGTCGGGATGAAGAAGCGCAGCCTCGAGATACTGCTCGGACTGTGTGAATCACCAAGCATCGCTGCCACTTTCGAGTCGCCCGGCATAGTGCTGACCTATCGGACCGCAGAAGGGTTCGCGGCTGCGAGTCGATCGGTGGCACGGACCGTCGCGAGCGGAGTACCGCTGCGGATCCTCGGACCGGGGGAACTCGACGAGCTCGAGCCGAAGACCCGTTTCGCCATTCATGGGGCGCTGTACAACCCGGAGGGGGCCTATCTGCGCGTACCGGAGTTCGTGATCGAATTCGGTCGGCTGCTGCGCGAGATGGGCATCGAGATCTGCGAGCGCACCGACGTGCTCGGTCTCGAGGTCCGAGCTCGGAAAGTCGTAGGGCTGCATACGAACCGCGGGGATCTTCGCCCCCGTGACGTGGTCGTCGCGGCGGGTGCATGGTCGACCGAGTGTGCTCGGCTGGCGGGGATCGGGCTGACGCTGCAACCGATCAAGGGATACAGCGTCACCATGGACATGCCGCCGAGCGGTCCCAGCAGGCCGGTGTTGCTGAGCGAGGGCCGGGTGGCGATGGTTCCGCTGGGTGACCGGCTGCGCATCGGCGGCAGGCTCGAGCTCACCGGGATGAACAACAACATCTCCGACCGGCGTGTCCAAGGGATGCTGCGGACCGTCCGCGAATACCTGCCCGAGTTGGAAGAAACGCAGACCCGCGAAACCTGGAGCGGTTTGCGTCCGTGCACGCCGGACGGACTGCCACTGATCGGGCGCACCGGGCTGCGCAACCTGCTGGTCGCGGTCGGCTACGGCCACATCGGGATGGGGCTCGCGCCCGCCGGTGGCGAGCTCATCAGCCACATCCTGGCGGGCGAACAACCGATCACCGAGCCGGCCCCGCTGCGGCCGGATCGGTTCGGCAGCACCGAATCGACAAGGCGATAACCGTGGCCCACCAACCGAATACCAAGGGCGAGCAAGCAATCGGCGTCCTCTGCCTCGACACCGCGTTCACCAAGATCCCGGGGCACATCCGCAATCCGACGACCTTCGACTTCCCGGTCGTCTACCAGGTGGTGCAGGGCGCGACACCGCAGCGGATGGTGACCGAGGCCGATCCGACCCTGCTGGAGCCGTTCATCATCGCCGCCAAGGAACTCGAATCCCGTGGTGTGGCGGCGATTACCAGCGGATGCGGTTTCCTCGTCATCTTCCAGCAGCAGCTGGCCGACGCCGTGGGGATTCCGCTGTACAGCTCGAGCCTCATCCAGTTACCGATGGTGCACCGCATGCTCGCTGCGAATCGCAAAGTCGGCCTGCTGGTTGCCAAGAAGGAGTCGCTCACCCGGCGTCATCTGGCGGCGATCGGCGGTGAGTCGGCACCGATCTGCGTCGCCGGGATGGCCGCCCAGCCCGAGTTTCGCGAGGTCATCCTGGAAGGACGCCGGACGACACTCGACGTCGAGCGCCTCGGAATCGAGGTACTCACCGAGATCGAGCAACTGGCCTCGGCCAACCCTGACATGGGCGCACTCGTCATCGAATGCACCGACCTGGCCCCCTACAGCCACGCCATCCAAGACCGCCTCGGCCTCCCCGTCTTCGACATCGTCACCCTCACCGAGATGGTGCATCGAAGCCTCAGCCACCGGCCGTTTCCCCGGAAATAGGCGTCGCCGCAGCCTGCGGCAGGTCGGTAATCTCTGTCCGGTGACCGACGCTACCGACCTGATGCGGATGTATCTGGTCGATCCAGACCAGCCTTTCCCGCCTGTCGAGCTCGCCGATCCGTCCGGACTGGTCGCTTTCGGCGGGGACCTGTCGCCGGAGCGGCTGTTGAGCGCCTATTCCGCGGGCATCTTTCCCTGGTACAACCCCGGCGAAACGATCCACTGGTACTGCCCGGACCCGCGCAGCATCCTCGTGCCGACCGACCTGCGAGTAAGCAAGTCCTATCGCCGATCCGTCGCCAACACCGACTACGCGGTAACCATGGATCGCGCCTTCGCCGAGGTGATGTCGAACTGCGCGCAACCGCGGGACAGCGAGGCTGGAACCTGGATCGGCCCCGACATGCTCGCCGCCTACCAGCGACTGCACCAGCTCGGCCATGCGCACTCGGTCGAGGTATGGCGCAACGGCGACCTGGTCGGCGGCCTCTACGGCGTCGCATGCGGCCGCTCCTTCGCCGGCGAGTCCATGTTCTCCCGCGCCCGTGACACCTCCAAGATCGCGCTGTACTGGCTCTGCACCCAACTAGCCGCCTGGAACTTCCCCCTCATCGACTGCCAGATCACCTCCCCCCACCTCACCTCCCTCGGCGCCATCGACCTCCCCCGCACGGACTACCTGCACCTACACACCCAAGCCGCCGCCCACCCCACCCTCCCCGGCCCCTGGCAATTCCAAATCCCAGTCCCCAACTCCCCCAACCACCTACCGGCATGAACGATCACCGGCCTAGCGTCCGAATCGGCTGGCGGGCAAGGCATATTTCCGATGCTGCGAGGCGGGTTACCGGTCAGTGAGATCGGCGAGGGCGGTCGCTACATGCAGGTTGTCGACGGTCCGCAAGGCGTCAGCGGCAGGCGGTTGCAAACCCGAGTTGCGGCAGGCCTGCAGCAGCCGGATGTGCACTGCCCAGGTGAGCAGCGGCGGTTCGGAAAGCAGCGACAGCAGCGGTTCGACACGAATCGCGGTTGACCGTCGTGATCAGCACCGGGCAACCCCAACCGCAGGAGTCCGATACTTCCGCGTGCGACGGCGCGACGCGGTGGTTGCCGGACGGGACGGTGGTCGAGTCCGTGGAGCGGGGAAACTCGCCGATCTTCAGTGAGATCCGACTGGACCCTGGTCAGTCGATGCCTTCGACGATGCGGAAGTCGCGCTCGAAGCCGTCGGGGAGTTCGGCCAACGCCTTCTGGTAGGCCGCGCTCGCGCGTGCGGCGACCGCCTGTTCGAAGCTGTCGAACTCGATCAGGACCACGCGCTCGGCGATTCCGGCTTCGTGTGCGTCGACCCGGCTGCCGATGCCGGCGAGCACCCGCCCGCCCGCGCCCGCGACGGCTAGACCGGCCAGTTCGTTGTAGGTATCAAGCCTCTCGGGGTCCTCGATGGTGGGGTAGACGCTGACCCAGTAGCCCTTGGGCATGGAACCTCCAGTGTTGGAACGAGTAGATCTGACTTACGGGTTGGTCTCGCACAAGCGCCGACGGCGAGTGCGAGGCTTATCAACGTCGTGATCGCTATGGCGCCGATGCCGACCAGCGCCGCGATGGTGTAGGCACTCCCGTCGAGGCTGTTTCGGAATTAGAAACACCGGACGGATGTTAATGTTTCGAAAAACGAAACGCAAGGAGGATCATGCCGACACCGCGCCCCGGAACACCGGTTCGTGGATCGACTACCGGCCGTCCGATCATGGCCGCGCTGGACCTCTTCGGCCGTCGGTGGGCACTGCGAATTCTCTGGGAACTGCGCGCGGGTCCGCTCGGTGCGCGCACGCTGCTGACACGATGCGGCAGCCTGTCCTCCAGTGTCCTCTACCAACGGCTTCGCGAACTCACATCAAGCGGGATCATCGCCCCCTCCGCCGATGGCTACGAGCTCACTCCGCTGGGGGAAGCACTCATTCATGCCCTCCGACCGCTCGACGAATGGGCGACCACCTGGGCGCAGACGCAAGAGCAGAACCCTGCCGAGGCATGAAGGTCGCCAAACGTCTTGGTCCTGCGCAACTGGTCGGCGCGCGCTCGGCCGGGCGTTGCAGCGCCCGCGCGTACGGCTGCCGCTGGAACGATTCACAGGCACGGTGTTGGTGGCCGTGGGGCTGCGGGTCGCGATGGATTTGACCGTCGTCGGCGCTCGAGCGCCGGCAGCCGCCGAGCTGAGTGCGTTCAAGGGGACGACAGGCTGTCGATAGACGCTTGCTATTTCACACTCTACGGCCGGGAGTTGATGAAACCCTTTGTTAGTCTTTTGGTTTCATGGGGCCGGAGATGCTGCTCGTCCACGTCTGCCAACGTGCAGGACAGGGTGGAAGTCCGACCGTGGTGGCCGATGAGAAGCCAACGCTGAGCGACGCCGAGCGCTGTGCATTACCCGGTGTGGTTGGCGCATCGCACGGTGTGTTTGTCCGGCCCGGCCGCGCGGCTGTCTCATTGCGCTTCTTCACTGCCGCAGGCGAACTGCCGGCCTGTGGACACGGCACCGTCGCTGCACTGGCGGTTCTGGCCCACCGTGCGCAGATGCAGGAGTACGAGGCCGTGCTGCGGTCCGGCGGCCGCACTTTTCGCGGTCGGGCCACCGGCGACGGCACCCGATACGAGGCATTTTTCGATCCCGGACCCGTTGAGCTGAGCACGCCCACCATGGCAGAGAGCGAGCCGGTGCTGACCGCCGTGGGCATCGATCCCGCCGAGGCGTGCGCACCATGCCGTATCGCTTCGGTCGGTCGGCCCCGAATGCTCGTACAAGTTCCCGACCGCGCAATCCTGAGCGGCCTGGCACCGGACATGGCCCGGCTACGCGACGCGTGCGACCAGCTGGGACTGCTGGGCTGCTACGTCTACAGCACACCGACCCCGGACGGACACGCCGCGGCTCGGATGTTCGCCCCAGGGATCGGTGTGCCAGAAGACATCGCCAACGCCAACAGCACCGCCTGCCTGGCAGCACATCTCGCCGATCACGGCTTCTCCGCACTGGATGTCGACATGGGCGACTCGCTCGACCAACCATCCACCATCACAGCCACTACTCGCCCCGGACCGCGCGGCCCACGAGTCCGAGTCGGCGGCACCGCAACAATACCCAGGCCCATCGAGCCCCGCTCACGCAATTGAGCGCCTCGCGCTGTAGGAGTCGTGCACACTCGAATGCCGCCTACAGCGCGGTCGCGAACGTCCACATCTGACGAACCGTGTATTCGCTGGAGTCGCATCGATCCGGCAGTCACCGGGGACCGCCTGATCGGGAAAGTCGGGTGGCTGAGCCGTTGCCGTGCGATAGCAGTAGATGGTTGCAGGCATCGGGAGAACCGTCCTTATCGACTCCAGTTATGATGCCGTGCAATAGTTTTCGGCGTTCCATTTGTTTTCTTTCGAGTGGCGGGAAACCTGTGTGGTTTCACGCACAGGTCGGCGACCGGCAGATATTAGACCGGGTAGTGCGGGGTCTGCCAAACCAGCACCGGCCGGGTCGAATCGGCCACCAGGTGCCCGCCGAGGTAGACCCGTACCCGCTTCTGACTCGTCTCGACCCTGACGCGCCTCCGTTTCGGTTCGGTCATACCACCCGAGGGTACGCCGCACCCATCAATTCTTATTGGCGGCAACCGTTTTCAAGGCGTCGAGCAGTTCTGCCGTATCGGTACGTGCCTTGGTCAGGATGATCGCAGCGCGTTTCGACGCCGCGGCTAGCGACGCCGTGCCGTGAGGTCCACGGAGGCCTGTCGCCGCCTCTGGATCTCGAAGCGGGAAGGGCCTGTTCGAACTAGTCGTCGGGGGACGCGCGGCGGTTGCGTTTGGTGATGCCGCGCCGCTTCTTGGCGGCGATGCGGCGTTCTTTTGCTCCGCGTGAGGGCTTGGTGGCGCGGCGAACTGGTGGTGGGGCGGCGGCTTCACGCAGTAATGCGGCCAGGCGGTCGCGGGCGGCGGCGCGGTTCTGTAGCTGTGCGCGGTGCTCCGATGCGGCGATCGTGAGCACGCCGTCGACCAGGCGGGTGGACAGGCAATCGAGCATTCGGGGGCGCAGCCACTCCGGTACCGAGGGTGAGTTGGCGAGGTCGAACGATAGCTCTACTCGGCTGTCGGTGGTGTTGACGTGCTGGCCGCCCGGACCGGACGATCGGGAGAATCGTTCGTGTAGCTCGGCTGCGGGTATCACCAGCAACCGAGTTACAGTCAGGTCGTCTGCCATGGTCCGACGCCGCCCTTCCCGGCCCGAGAGTCGTCCAGGTCGTGTCGGTTGCTCGATGTCGTTCGGGCCCTGGTCATTTCACTGCTGGTAGCACTTCCAGGACTGCGGCGGTGACCTTTTCGAGGGTTGCTCGGTCGCGGCCGTTGATCGTCACGGCGGGCACGCTCGCGTAGTCGGAGTTGTCGGCGACGGGATCGAAGGTTTGGCCGACGCGAATCCGGTAGCTGCCATTGGCTTGGTTGGATGTCCAGTATGCGTGCTGCCCAGCGACTTCCACGCGCTCGTAGTTCTTGAACTCGCGGTCGGCCGAGTGCCCGTAGCCGACATAGATCGCGTCGCCGTCGAGTCTGAACCAGCAGCGATCGACCCATTCGGAATCGCCGCGGATCGCATCCGGCAACTTCGCCAGTACCGCGCACGGATCCTTGCCGGTGACCGCCGTTCGCACCGTGTCCGGCGAATCACCTACGCGCGGATGGCGTTTCCACTCGGCCAGCGCGACGGTGACGAGGGATTGTGCGGCCGGGCATGGTTCGACTCCCGGTGGGATCGTGACCATCAGGGACATGGAGCCGCCGGTCGGCAGCTGTGCATAGGCGGTGCAGGTGCGGGTCGACGCACTCATGACCTCTTCCGGCGAGCGGACATCGTTGTCACCGAGCAGGTTCACGGTCATGCCGTCGATGGTGACGGTGGCTCCCTGGTCCGGCCCGGTTTGATCGACCGCACGCACCAGCCAATCCACCTCGGTCCCGGTGTTGCGGTCGGTGCCGAATTTGGCTCTGCACCCGTACAACTGATCGGTGCCGACGGCCGTGACCGGGCCGAGTTTCGCCAGCTCCGCGCGCGGCAGCAGTGCGCAGATGTCGGTGGTGCGCAACCGCGCCAACATCTCCGCCTCCGGCCCGGTCGCGACCGGGGGCTCCGGCGGGTTCGCCGCGTTCTCCTGGCAGGCAACCGCGGTCACCATCAGTAGAGCGATCAATGCCAACCGTCGAAACATCGCAATCCCCCAAGTTCTATGCCGTGCCCACCCTGCGCGTGACAGCGTCGATAACCTATCTCGAGGCAGGCAGCGGGTGCCCGTCGGCATTAAGCGTTACCAGGGAACGGTTTTGCCGTGGCGATCCAGGAACTGCAGGCCGGGTCTCCGGACTGGGCTTCGAGGACGTCGACAACAGCAGGAATGCTCTCCGCCGGCGCGAGCGGGGCGTCGGGGCCACCGAGTTCGGTTCGGTTGTGACCGGGGTCGATCAGCAGTTTGGTGTGGCTGTCGTCAGCATGGCGGGTGGCGTAGCTACGCATGAATTGGTTGAGAGCGGCCTTGCTCGCCTTGTAGAGCTCGTAGCCGTCTTCGGTGTTCTGCGAGATGCTGCCCTGCTCGGAGGACATGATCGCGACGGTTCCGCCAGGGACGACGAGGTCGCGGAGGGTCTCGACGGCGCGCAGCGGGCTCAGGGCGTTGGTGACCATCACCTCGGTGAACATCTCGGTCGGGACCTACGCCAATATCGACGCCGTCGTCGGGCCCCTAGTTTTCCGCGCACTGACGGGCTCACCTATCCCCAGGATCTGGTGGATGCCCTCTTCGAGGACGTGCTCCGGCCTCGCGCCGACTGACCGGCTGGAACCGCGCGAGCGGCACCCGGCATCACGCGGCCACTCAGCGCTCCGTGAGCAACCGTTGATCTCCTGGTCATTCCACGAATCATGTCGGCAATACCCGCTGCCTACCGTCGGAGACAACCGATTGTGGGAGGCCTGAGTTGAGCACGCTGACGCGTAACCGTGACATCGAGAACTGGGATGCCGAAGATGTGGTGGCCTGGGAAGCCGGCGGTAAGGACGTAGCCAAGCGGAATCTGATCTGGTCTGTATTCGCCGAGCATGTCGGCTTCTCGGTGTGGTCGATCTGGTCGGTGATGGTGCTGTTCATGCCCACCGAGACCTACGGCATCGATCCCGCTGGCAAGTTCTTTCTCGTCGCCGTGCCGACCCTGGTCGGCGCGATCCTGCGCATTCCGTACACCGTGGCCACCGCGAAGTTCGGCGGCCGCAACTGGACCATCTTCAGTGCATTCCTGCTGCTGATCCCGACGCTGCTCACGCTGTATTTCATCAATCAGCCGGGCACCTCGTACACGACGTTCCTGGTGGTGGCCGCTTTCGCCGGCTTCGGCGGCGGCAACTTCGCCTCGTCGATGACCAATATCAATGCGTTCTACCCGCAGCGGCTCAAGGGCTGGGCGCTCGGGCTCAACGCGGGCGGCGGCAATATCGGCGTTCCGGCGATCCAGCTGCTCGGCCTACTGATCATCGCCACCCTCGGCAACGGCTACGCGTCGCTGATCTGCGCGATCTATCTCGTCCTGGTGGCGCTCGCCGCGCTCGGCGCCGCCGTCTACATGGACAATCTGCGCAACCAGAAGGCTGACCTGGCGGACATGGTCGCGGCGCTGAAGGTGCCGCAGTCCTGGGCGATCGCGTTCCTCTACATCGGCACGTTCGGCTCGTTCATCGGCTACAGCTTCGCCTTCGGTCAGGTGCTGCAGATCAGTTTCAAGGCCGGCGGTGACAGCGCGGCGCAGGCCGCATTGCACGCGGCGCAGATAGCGTTCATCGGCCCGTTGCTCGGGTCGCTGGCCCGCCCGTACGGCGGCAAGTGGGCCGACCGGATCGGCGGCGGCAAGGTCACCCTGTATGTCTTCGGCGCGATGATGGTGGCCGCGGTGGCCGTCGTGGTGGCGAGCACGCTCGGTGATCGCAACGGCGGGGTGCCGAGCGGCGCGGCGATGGTGACACTCATCGCGGGCTTCATCGCACTGTTCATTCTGTCCGGCATCGGCAACGGGTCCGTCACCAAGATCATCCCGTCGGTGTTCGACGCGAAGTCCAAGAGCCTCAACGTTTCTCGGGACGAGCAGGCCGCGTGGGCACGCAACACCTCCGGCGCGCTCATCGGTTTCGTAGGCGCGATCGGTGCGCTCGGCGGCGTCGGCATCAACCTGATGCTGCGCTCGTCCTACGCGTCCACCCAGTCGGCCACCACCGCATTTTGGGTCTTCATGGGCTTTTATGTCGCCTGTGCCGTGGTGGTCTGGGCCGTCTTCCTGCGCAGGCCAAGCAACCGCACCGAGGCCGACGTGGTGGTCGAGGCGGAGACCTTCGTGCTGGAGGCCGAGGCCGCGGCGAGCAGCTCCCGATGACGACCGTCGAAACCCTCAGCAGCGCTGCGATTCTCGGCACCAGGTGGACCCGGGCATGCGGCATCGACCGGTTGATCCCCGGTCGCGGCGTAGCAGTGCTGCTGGGCAGCGGCGAGACCGCAGCCCAAGCCGCCCTGTTCCGCCTGTCGGACGACACCCTCGCCGCCGTCGGCAATATCGACCCCATCGCCCGCGCGGCCGTGATCTCCCGCGGGCTCGTCGGTGACCGCAACGGCACCCCTGTCGTCATCTCACCGCTACTGAAGCAGGCGTACTCGCTGATCGACGGGCATTGCCTCGACGACGACTCGGCACGACTGCCGGTGTACGAGGTCCGCGTAGACAACTCCGTCGTCTCAATCTCCAACCACCCCGCCTGACTCGCCGCAGCGCACACCCTTTTCGTAACCCGCACACCAGGTAGAGACGGTGTGCGGGTTATGGAAAGGGTGTCGGCTTGCTGAGGCCAGCCCTGGCGGGCTCCGGGTAACCGGCGGAAAGTCCACCTGCTCGGGGGGTGTACCGGGGGGTTCTCGAAACGCTAACCTTCCCGTCTAGGTGCAGTGAAGGGAAAACATGGCGTCTATGGATCAGGTGAGCGGGCAGGATCCGAACGTTCTCATCGTGGGTACCGGGTTGGCCGGTGTGGGAATGGCGATCAAGCTGCTGGAGGCGGGCGAGCGGAATTTCGTCATCCTGGAGAAGGCCGACGGGGTCGGGGGCGTGTGGCGGGAAAACACTTATCCCGGTTGCGGTTGCGACATCATGTCGATGATGTATTCGTACTCGTTCGCGCCCAATACCGACTGGACCCGGATGTACGCCCCGCAGCCGGAGATACTCGATTACATCCGGCGGGTGGTCAAGGATTACGAGCTCGAACCGTATATCCGATTCCAATCCGAAGCCGTGTCTTACGAATTCGACGCCACCAGCGACCGGTGGGTGGTGCGCACCGCCGATGGTGACGAGTATCGGCCGCGTGCCGTGGTCGCCGCGCACGGCGCACTCCACGTCCCGAATATTCCGGAGTTCAAGGGGCGCGACACCTTCAAGGGCCCGGTGTTCCATTCGGCCCAGTGGGACCATTCGGTAGACCTGACCGGCAAACGAGTGGCGGTGATCGGCACCGGCTCCAGCGGCGTCCAGCTGGTACCCCAAATCGCCGATACCGCAGCACATGTCGAGGTCTTCCAGCGCACCCCGCACTGGGTGCTGCCGAAGCTGGACCGCCCGGTCAGCACCCTGGAGCAGCGCCTGTTCAAGGCCTTCCCCGGCGCGATGAAGATCTACCGCAATGCCGCCTTCTGGCTGCACGAGGCTCCGGTGGCCGGATATTTCCATCCCCGTTTGAACACCCTGCTCAAATGGATGTCGTTGCACCAGCTGAAGAAGCAGGTGCCCGACCCGGAGCTGCGCGCGAAGCTCACCCCGTCCTACACCTTCGGCTGCAAACGCATCCTGTTCTCCAGTGACTTCTATCCGGCATTACAACGTCCGGACGTCAGCCTGATCACCGAGGGCATCGAGGAATTCACCGAAGCCGGAATCCGCACGGCCGACGGCGCACTGCACGAGGCCGACGTGGTCGTTCTCGGCACCGGCTTCGCCACCGGCAACCGCTGCGCCGACGAGCACATCGTCGGCCGGGACGGGCTCACCATTCAGCAGGCCTGGCGCGACGGCATGCAGGCCTACTACGGCATGACGGTGGCGGGTTTCCCGAACTTCTTCATGATCATGGGCCCGAATTCCGGTGGCGGCGCGCAATCCATCCTGTTCCTGATCGAATCCCAGGTGCGTTACATCGTGAAATGCCTGCGCATGATGGAGGACCGGGGTTCGACGCGGCTCGAGGTGCGCGACGAGGTGCAGCGCGAGTTCAACACCTGGCTGCACGGCAAACTCGACAAATCCGTGTGGGTGTCCGGCGGGTGCCACAGCTGGTTCCTCGATCACACCGGCCGCAATCGGCAGTCCTGGCCGGGCACCGGCACGAGTTACTGGCGCGCGACCCGCGAACCCAAGGCCGACGCCTTCGAGCTCTCCGGATCCGGTCGGCGCTGATCGGCGATTACCTGTGGCGCACAGGCTGATTCAGCCGAGCGTCATGGGACGTCGCGGGCATCCTTCAGCCGCCAGTACACGGCGAGCAGCGGCGTGAACGGCAGCAGGTCGCCGAACCGATACTCGCTGCCGCGCACCAGGCGGTCGGCCAGGTCTGGGCGCTGCTTGCGCAGATAGCGCCGGGCCTTCTCGGCGTGGAACGGCAACGAGACGATCTTGATCCGCTCGACGTCCTCGAGGTAGGGAATCGCGAAAGCGATGTTCTCCCACGTACTTCGGCTCGACTCCTCCAACACGAGCTCCCCGCGATACCCACCGCTTTCGGTGGCATAGCGCGCCATCAGCGCCGCCTCGGTATGCGAGCCGGCGCAGGCCCCGCCGCACAGCACCAGCCGAGTCCGGGTGGCGGCCGGATCGATGGACCGCAGCCCCGCCCGCACCCGCCACCGATTCATCAGGTTGGCGCGCGTTCCGGCGTCGCGATACCCGAGCACGACCACGGCCTCGGAGTCACCCGCGACGGACCCGACCACCCTGCGCGACGCGCGCCAGTTCTCCCACTCACCCCACAGGATCGCCAGTACAAGACCGCTGCCGATGCTGAGCCAGGTCCGTTTCCGCACGCGTTCACCCAAGCACATGCCCGCTCGACGCGGTCGGCGACCACCCTCCGGGGTGGAATCCGCTACCTCGACGCGCACGAGATCGAGTCGCTGGACTACCGCCTGGGCACCCCCGCGCAGAACAATCCCACGTGCCACGGCGGCGTTTCAGGTGCGTGGAAGTGCTACTCGCGGAGCGCGGATCAACGCCAGTGTTCCGGGGTGACAGGTGCGTCCCACGCGCGAGCGTAGCGGCGGGTGTCGGGGGCGTTGGATTCCTTGCGGCGGTAGACGATGTAGGGGCGCGTCAGGTAGCCGAGGGGCGCGCTGAACATGTGGACCAGGCGGGTGTAGGGCCAGATGCCGATCAGGGTGAGCACGACCAAGCCGTGCGCCTGGAAGGTCCACGGCGTACCGACCATCAGGCCGGGCTCGGGATTCGGCGTGAAAAGACTACGGAACCACGGGGATACGGTTTCGCGATAGTTGTAGGTACCCCAGAGCAGGTTGCTCCCCCAGGTATTGAGCAGGCCGGTGATCAAGGCGGCGGCCAGCAGCGCGTACATCAGTTTGTCGTTGGCGGTGGTGGCCTTGCGGACCGCGGGCACGGTGAACCGGCGATAGAGCAGGATGCCGACACCGGCCAGCACCGCCGCGCCCGCCACCGAACCCGCCGACACCGCGACCAGGTGATAGGCGTGCTTGGAGATCCCGACCGCGGCGGTCCACGACTCGGGTATCAGGACGCCCATCACGTGACCGCCGATCACCCCGAGCATGCCGAAGTGGAACAGCGGACTGCCCAGGCGCAGCAGGCGGCTCTCGTAGACCTGGGAAGAGCGGGTGGTCCAACCGAATTGGTCGTTCCGGTACCGCCACAGGTGGCCAAGGACGAACGAGGTGAATGCCACATACGGCAGGGTCAACCACAGGGTGCTGGTCATCGGCGGCCTTCTCCTTGCGCGAACATGGTGGGATCCATGGCGAACGGTTCGAGTCCCACTTCTTCCTCCGGTGGTCCCTGCGCGGCCAGCTCGGCGATGCGGCGCCGGTCCGCAGTGGTCGGCGGCGGCAGTGTGGCGACCACCGCCGCCAGCACGGCGGCGTAGGGAGACCTGTTGTCGGCCAACGAGAGCCGGAGCAGTTCGATAACCGGCACGTGCTCGCCGAGCAGCCGTTCACCGCCGATCGGATCGACCGTCGCGGCGAACTCCAGCAGCACCGGCAGGTGGTCGGGCAGCTCCTCGTCACCGAGCTCGACACCCGCGTGCCGGTAGGCGTGTTTGAACCGGAGCAGCGCCATCCCCCGCTTGCGGGTGTCGCCGTAGGCGTAGAAGGTCAGGTGCATGCTGGAGCGGCGGCGCATGTCGAAGGTCTCGACGTAGCGCGTCGCCAGGTCCAGCGGTGCGCTCGCGCGCAGGTGGGTGAGGAATTGGATCAGGTGCTCCCGCACCGGCTCCGGCAATTGCGCTGCGGCGCTGACCAGGTCGTCGGTCATCGCGAGGAGTTGCTCGCTCGGGTAGTCGAGCAGCAGCGCGGCGATCCGCCACACCACGCGCCGGTCGCGTTCGGCCATCGGCACCGCCGGCTCGGGCCTGCGGCGCACCTTCAGCAGCGACATGACGGACCCTCGCTCGAATTCGGGACGCGCGCGCTCACTGGGGTGCTCCGGTAGTCGTGGCTACGGGCGGCACGCCGTCGGGTACGGCGCCATTGCTTCCATCGGCTGCCACACCGTCGTCGGACGCGCCGTCCAGCGCCGCGCCGTTGCTCGGGGCCTTACCGTTGGGAGGCGAGGGCAGCAAGCCGTTGGTGCTCTGCCCATCCCAGTTGAGCAGGTTGACCCGGTTCGACTTCTCTTCCGGCGCAGCACCATTGGTGTCGGTCAGGTGGAACTTCTCCACCATCGTGTCGAACGCCGTCATCCCCGGCCCGCCGTCGTTGTCCAGGCTGCACCCGGTGGCCAACGCGTCCAGCTGATGCGCCTCCGACCCCGCACCCGACGGAATCACGTACCGGTGTTCGTATTTCGCGATCGCCAGCAGCCGGTACATCGCCTCGATCTCCTCCGGCTCCAGCCGCACCGAGGGGGCGATCGCCGGATCCGGTTCTTCGCCGAGGTTCACCGACCGCATGAACGCCCGCATCCCCGCCAACCGCTGCAACGCGGCGCGCACCGGTCCGACGTCACCCGCCGTGAACAACTCGGCCAGATACTCCACCGGGATCCGCAGCGCGTCGATCGCGCCGAACAGGTTCCGTGCGTCCTCGCCGTCGTGGCCGGTCTCCGACAGCACATCCACCACCGGCGACAGCGGCGGCACGTACCAGACCATCGGCATGGTGCGGTACTCCGGATGCAGCGGCAAGGCGATCTGGTAGTCGACGATCAGCTTGTAGATCGGCGAATCCTGTGCCGCCTGAATCCATTCCGGTGAGATACCGGCCCGCTCCGCCTCAGCGATTACCCGTGGGTCGTGTGGGTTGAGGAACACGCCCAACTGCGACGGGTACAGGTCCTTGTCCTCGGTGACCGAGGCCGCCTCCAGAACCTTGTCGGCGTCGTAGAGCATCACGCCGATGTAGCGCAGGCGGCCGACACAGGTCTCTGAGCAGACCGTCGGGATACCGACCTCCACCCGCGGGTAGCAGAAGGTGCACTTCTCTGCCTTGCCCGTCTTGTGGTTGAAGTAGATCTTCTTGTACGGGCAGCCGGTGACGCACTGGCGCCAGCCGCGGCACTTGTCCTGGTCGACGAGCACGATGCCGTCCTCGGCGCGCTTGTAGATCGCGCCGGACGGGCACGACGCCGCGCACGAGGGGTTCAGGCAGTGCTCGCAGATCCGCGGCAGGTAGAACATGAAGGTCTGCTCGAACTCCAGCTTCACCTGATCGGACAGCCGGGACAGCAGGGGGTCCTTGCCCACCTGTTCCGGGCCGGAGCCGAGGTCGTCGTCCCAGTTGGCGCCCCAGGTGATCTTCGTGTCCTCGCCGGTGATCAGCGATTTCGGGCGCGCGACCGGGGTGGTGTCCATCGCCGGGGACGACAACAGGTTGTCGTAGTCGTAGCTCCACGGCTCGTAGTAGTCCGCCACCGTGGGCAGGTCCGGGTTGGCGAAGATGTTGAGCAGCCGCTTCATCCGGGAGCCGGATTTCAGGGTGAGCTTGCCGCGGCGGTTGAGCTGCCAGCCGCCCTTCCACTTCTCCTGGTCCTGATACTGGCGCGGATACCCCTGTCCCGGACGGGTTTCCACATTGTTGAACCACATGTACTCGGTGCCGCCGCGGTTGGTCCACGCCTGCTTGCAGGTGACGCTGCAGGTGTGACAGCCGATGCATTTGTCCAGGTTCATCACCATGGCGAGCTGGGCCATGACGCGCATGTCAGTACTCCACTTCCTGCGAGCGGCCATCGAACAGAGCGTCGGTACCTCGTCGGGCCATGTCAGTACTCCACTTCCTGCGAGCGGCCATCGAACAGAGCGTCGGTACCTCGTCGGGCCATGTCAGTACTCCACTTCCTGCGAGCGGCCATCGGACAGAGCGTCGGTACCTCGTCGGGCCATGTCAGTACTCCACTTCCTGCGAGCGGCGGCGAATAGTCGTTACCTCGTCGCGCTGGTTTCCGGTGGGGCCGTGGTAGTTCAGCGCGAAGGACTGCTGCGCGTAGCCGCCGATGAGGTGTGAGGGTTTGATCATGATCCGGGTCAGCGCGTTGTGGATGCCGCCGCGTTTGCCGCGGGCGTCGTTGACCTCCGGCCGATCCTCGATGCGCGGCACGTCCACCGCTCGGTCCTGCGCGTGATACATGAACACGGTGCCCTCCGGCATCCGGTGCGACACGATGGCCCGTGCGACGACGACACCGTTGCGGTTCACCGCCTCGATCCAATCGTTGTCGGCGACACCGATTTTCGCGGCGTCCTTCTCCGACATCCAGATCGACTGGCCGCCGCGCGACAACGTCAGCATGTGCAGGTTGTCCTGGTACGCCGAGTGGATCGACCACTTCGAGTGCGGCGTCAGATACCGGACTGTCACGCCCTTTTCGGTCACCGCGCCCACATCGGGCTCGCTGAACAACGCGGTCATGTCCAGCGGCGGCCGGAAGATCGGCAGCTGCTCACCGAGTTCCAGCATCCAGTCGTGGTCCAGGTAGAAGTGCTGGCGGCCGGTGAGGGTGTGCCACGGCTTCAACCGTTCGGTGTTGATGGTGAACGGCGAGTACCGCCGCCCGCCGGTCTCGCTGCCGGACCACTCCGGCGAGGTGATGACCGGGACGGGCCGAGCCTGGGTGTCGGCGAAGGTGATTCGCTTGCCCTCGTGTTCGGCGGCCAGGTCGGCCAGCTCGGTACCGGTGCGCCGCTCCAGTGCCTCGAAGCCCTGTACCGCTAGCCTGCCGTTGGTGGTGCCGGACAGCGCGAGGATCGCCTCGGCGGCGTGGGTGTCCTTGGCCAGCGACGGCCGCCCCTGTGCCACACCGGAAACCACGGTGCCGTTGGTCGCCGCGAGGTACTTCACTTCCTCGTCGGGGTAGGTGGTCACGCCCTTGGTCGTCAGGCCGAGGGTGTCGATCAGCGGGCCGAGGGCCGCCATCTTCTCCGCGATCTTCGGGTAGTCGCGTTCCACCATGACCAGTTTCGGCATGGTCTTGCCCGGAATCGGCTCGCACTCACCGGCTTTCCAGTCCAGGACCCGGCCGCCCGCCTGCGCCATGGCGTCGGGCGAATCGTGTTGCAGCGGCACCGCGACGATGTCTTTGCGGACGCCGAGGTGCTTCTCCGCCATCCAGGAGAACCCGCGCGCGATCCGATGGAACGCGTCGAAGTCGGTCTTGGCCTCCCACGGCGGCGAAATCGCCGGGGAGAAGGCGTGCACGAACGGGTGCATGTCGGTGGAGGACAGGTCGTGCTTCTCGTACCAGGTCGCGGCGGGCAGCACGATATCGGAGAACAGCGTGGTGCTGGTCATCCGGAAATCCAGCGAGAGCAGCAGATCCAGTTTTCCGGTCGGCGCCTGGTCGCGCCAGACCAGCTCCTGCGGGCGGACACCGGTGACGTCGGTGGTTTGCAGATTCGAGTCCGCGCCGAGCAGGTGCTTGTGGAAGTACTCGTTGCCCTTGCCGGAGGAGCCGAGCAGGTTCGCCCGCCAGACCGTCAGGCACCGCGGAAAGTTCTCCGGCGCGTCCGGGTCCTCGCAGGCGAAGCGCAGGTCGCCGGACTTCAGCTCGTCCACGATGTGCTCGGGCGCCGACTTGCCTGCCTGCTCGGCCTCGTCCGCCAGGTCCAGCGGATTGCGGTCGAACGTCGGGTAGCTCGGCATCCAGCCGAGCCTGCTGGCCAGCGCGATATTGTCGGCGGCGGTGCGGCCGGCAAACCGGCCCTCGTTCAACGGCGAGGCGAAGGTTTCTGCGGTGAACGGGTCGTAGCGCCACTGGTCGTTGGTGAGGTACCAGAAGACGGTGCCCTGCATCTGCCGCGGCGGGCGTTGCCAGTCCGCGGCGAACGCCAGGGTGGACCAGCCGGTCACCGGACGGCACTTCTCCTGGCCGACGTAATGGGCCCAGCCGCCGCCGTTGACGCCCTGGCAGCCGGTAAGCAGGGTCAGCGTGAAGAACGCGCGATAGATCTGGTCGGAGTGGAACCAGTGGTTGGTGCCCGCGCCCATCAGGATCATCGAGCGGCCGCCGGAACGGTCGGCGTTGTCCGCGAATTCACGCGCGATGCGTGTCGCCTGCGCGGCGGGGACGCCGGTGATGGCCTCCTGCCAGGCCGGGGTGTACGGCTCGGACGCATCGTCGTAGCCGGTCGGCCAGTTGCCGGGCAGGCCGTCGCGGCCGACACCGTACTGCGCCAGCAACAGGTCGAACACCGTGGTAACCCGTTTGCCTGCAACAACTATCGTCGGCACGCCGCGGGTGAGCACACCGGGCACATCGGTGTCGAAGCGGGGAAACCGCACGGCCGCAGCATCGTCGGTACGGCCGTGCAGCGTCAGCAGCGGATCGATGTCCGCCAGGTCGAGGTTCCACCGTCCGGTACCCGAGGCGCCGAACCGGTCGCCGAGGGATCCGTTGGGCACCACCGGATTCGCGTCCGCGTCCAGCAGCACCGTGCGGAACTCGTCGCCCTCCGCGCCGGGAGTGCGCGGTTCGGTTGCCCCCTGCGCAACCGTACCGGCGGCCGCCAAATCAGCTGCGGTGAGGAACTTTCCGGGCACGTGCGCGCCGTCGCGCTCGTCGAGGGTGATCAGGAACGGCAGATCGGTGTAGCGCTTGACGTAGTCGGTGAAGCGGTCCGTCGTCCGGTCGACGAAGAACTCCTTGAGCATCACGTGCCCCATCGACATGGCAAGGGCCGCATCGGTTCCCGGCCGCGCCGCCACCCATTCGTCGGCGAACTTGGTGTTGTCGGCGTAGTCGGGCGAAACCACCACGACCTTCTGCCCGCGGTAGCGCGCCTCGGTCATGTAGTGCGCGTCCGGTGTCCTGGTCACCGGCACATTCGAGCCCCACATGATGAGGTAGCCCGCGTCGAACCAGTCCGCCGACTCGGGGACGTCGGTCTGGTCGCCGAACACCTGCGGTGAGGCAACCGGCAGGTCGGCGTACCAGTCGTAGAACGACAGCATCGAGCCGCCGAGCAGCGAGATGAACCGCGCGCCGACGGCATGGCTGACCATCGACATGGCGGGAATCGGCGAGAAGCCCGCCACCCGGTCCGGGCCGTACTGCTTGATCGTGTAGACGTGCGCCGCTGCCGCGATTTCGGCGGCTTCCCACCACTCGGCGCGCACGAAACCGCCCTTGCCGCGAGATGACTTGTAGCGCTTGGCTTTCGCGGCGTCCTCGACGATCTCACCCCACGCGAGGACCGGGTCCTTGAGCCGGGACTTGGCCTCGCGGTACATCTCCAGCAGCACCCCGCGCACGTACGGGTAGCGCACGCGGGCGGGCGAATAGGTGTACCAGGAGAACGAGGCGCCGCGCGGGCAACCTCTCGGCTCATACTCCGGTTTGTCCGCGCCGACCGAGGGATAGTCGGTTTGCTGCGATTCCCAGGTGATCACACCGTCTTTGACATAAATCTTCCAGGAGCACGATCCCGTGCAGTTCACACCGTGGGTAGAACGCACCACTTTGTCGTGCGACCAGCGGTCGCGATAGAACTCGTCGGCGCCGCGGCCACCAGTTTTGTGCAGCGTGCGCTGGTCCGCCGAAATCTCGCCGCGGTGAAAATACTTGCCCAATCGCAGGAGTGCGTCGCCGGCGTCGGCGGATGGTCGGTCGGTCCGTGATTGTGCCACGACGCCCCCTTCGAGCTGTGAAAATCGGGCTGGTGCTCCGACTGTAAGGACGCGGGGACGTGCGTCCAAACAGTTTCCTCACACCCCGCCGCAGCGCATTGTGCGCGGTGAGGCCGCGGCAATGTCGTGGTCATCGGAGGCCGGGCGCGCGTTGTCTCCCGTAACAGCCCCACCTGCGTGAAAACCCGGAATCCAGCGGAAATACCGCACGGTACGGGTGTTTCGCCGCCGTTCCGGTGATCATTCGGAAACCGTGGGTTCTCCGGCGATTTACATTTGTTAACACATCGAGAGCCGGTATCGAGGACGGTAACTCGGGCGGGTGATCACCGACGCGGCGTGCGCCCTTCGAGCAATCGTGCGGCACCGGCGCAGAGATTCTCGATCGCCGCGCCCACCGGTTCGACCCGGGCAACCATCCCGACGGCTTCCCCGGCATCGACCGGAGCGATCCGTGGGTCGTCCGCGCTCATCGCGGCGGCGAGGGCCTGCTTGGCCTGCTCGTCGTCGGACAGCCGCTGCTCCCGACCGGTCCACCGGTTCGCGAACTCGTTGCGCAGCACCCTGGCGGGAAACCTTGTCGGCCAAGGCCATTCCATGCCGACGTCGAAGACCCGCGTCAGCATCGTGTCGGTGCCCTCGGCGGCGACCATCGCCCGGCGCGCGCCATCGGCCAGCAACGACTCCGAACACGCGGCCAAACGGGTACCCACCCACGCTCCGGCGGCACCCGCGGCGAGCACGCCCGCGAGACTCGCCGGCGAGCCGATACCGCCCGCGGCCAGGACCGGGACCGATACCGCGCCGACCACCGCGTCCAGCAACGGCAGGGTCGCCATCTCCGGCGCACCGTGGCCGCCGCCCTCCGCGCCGCGCGCCACCACGACATCGATGCCCGCATCCTCGGCCCGACGCGCCTCGTCGACGGTGTATACCTGTGTGGCCGTGTGTATTCCGGCCTCCCGTACCCGCTCCACCCAGGACAGGTCCCGACCGAAACTCACCGAGATCAACGCAGGCGAGGCCGCCATGGCGGCCTCGAGCAACTCCGGTTCCGCACCGACGACCCAATCCACCACCCCGATCCCGAACGGACCGCGCACGTCGCCCAGCTCGCGCAGCTCCCGCTCCAGCGCCCGCGCCGACCCGGTGCTCCCCATCCCGATCATCCCGAGCCCGCCCGCGGCCGTCACCGCCGCCGCGAATCGTCCGCCCGCCACTCCCCCCATCGGCGCGTTCACCACCGGCACCCGCAGGCCCATCCCCCGCGACCACGCCGTGGCCAGCCCGTCGAACGCCCGCACACCATCCGCCGATGACGATTCCACTGCACCCGAGGTCATATCAACCATCGCAACACACCCGCCGAAGAGCGGCGGCACCGGACACAAAATTCGGCCACCACCTGCTCGCAACGGGAGCGGAGGGTGGCCACCGCGTCACTATTCCGCGACAGCCCGCATCGCGAGATCCATACGGGCATAACAGGATACGTGGTCGTACGCGTCGGTCAAGCTGAGGGCCCGCTGGGTCGGGCGGGTCGATGCCACGACGGCGAACCGGCGTAGGCGGCTGTCGGCGCGGGCGGCAGCGCGGATGAGCACGTCGACGCCGGCGAAGCCGAGGAAGGCGACTTTGCTCATGTCCGCGACCACAGCCGACGCGTGCTGGCTGTCGTCCAGTGCCAGTTCCAGCAGCGGCGCGGTGGCCAGGTCGAGCTCGCCGACGATGGCGAGCACGCGGACGCCCCGCGGCGTGGTGTTGCCGCGGATTCGCAGCTGTCCCTGCGAGTATTCGCTGATGCTCGCCGGTGGGTGGCAATGCGACAGCAGTCGTCGAGACATTCGAGGCTGGCGAGGGCTTAGCTGTTTCGTCATGCGCAACGCTCCGGGTCAGCGCCGAACGGATCTGCCACCCAGCGTGATTCGGTGGTAGCCCGCGCCGGGCTCGGCCGCGTCGCCGCGAGCCGATCGAGGTGTGGGGCCACCATCGGCTCGTGTCTGAACCTCCTGCAAAACTACCCGCGTCCGCGTGCGGGCACAACAGCGAACGGTGAGCATCCCCCGGTCAGCGGTTGCCCGGCACCACGATTCCGGTTTCGTAGGCCAGGACGACCAGTTGAGCGCGGTCGCGCACGGCCAACTTGGTGAGCAGGCGTCCGACATGCGTTTTGACGGTGGCGACGCTGAGATGGAGGGTGCTTGCGATCTCAGCGTTGGAAAGCCCCGCCGCGACGTGTTCGAAAACCTGGCGTTCGCGGTCGGTCAGCGCAGCCAAGACCTCCGGCGGCGCGGCCGGTGCCACGGGTTGGCGGGCGAACGTGCTGATCATCCGGCGGGTGACGCTCGGCGTCAGCAAGGCGTCACCGTTGGCGACCACCCGGATCGCGTGCAGAAGTTCTTCGGGCGGTGAGTCTTTGAGGAGGAAGCCGCTCGCGCCGCTGCGCAGCGCCTGGAAGACGTGCTCGTCCTGATCGAAGGTGGTCACGATCAACACATGCGGACCCTGGGTCTCCCCCGCGGCGATATGCCGCATCGCCTCGAGACCGTCCATGATCGGCATTCGAATGTCCATCAGGACGACATCGGGTCGCAGCTGACGAGTGAGCCGCACCGCCTCGCCGCCGTTGCTCGCCTCGCCGACGACGGTGAGATCCGGGGCGGAGTCGACCAGCACCCGGAACCCCGCCCGGACCAGGGCTTCGTCGTCGGCGATCAGGACCAGGATCGCGCTGCCGGACGCGTCTTCAGACATGGTCGTCCGTCTCGAGGGGGAAACGCGCGGTGACGGCGAAGCCGCCCTCGGGTCGTGGCCCGGCGTCGAGCCGGCCGCCGAACAGCGATACCCGCTCCTGCATCCCGACGAGCCCGAGACCACTACCTTCGCTGACCACCGGCTGTCCGACTGAGTGCGTCACCGGTCCATCATCGGCGATGGACACGGTCAGCTCGCGCGGCGCATGCCGGATCTCGATCCGCGCGCGGTCGGTCTGCGCGTGTTTGACGACGTTGGTCAGGGCCTCCTGCACGATGCGGT
Organism: Nocardia sp. CS682; assembly: GCF_004634405.1. Lineage (NCBI taxonomy): Bacteria > Bacillati > Actinomycetota > Actinomycetes > Mycobacteriales > Nocardiaceae > Nocardia > Nocardia sp. CS682. Next base: position 589,479 of record NZ_CP029710.1, read on the forward strand.
AGACGGTCGTCGCCAACAAGGCTGGATAACGGACGGGCGCACCGACGACGTCGTACTCCACGGTCAGACCGTTGTGGCGCAGTCCTTCGACGAGGGTCGCTATCTCGGCGAGTCCCGGCTCCCCCGGCTCGTCCTGTGGCCCCGGCTCCCGGATCTGCGCCAGCACTCGCCGCAGCTCCCGCAACGCCGAGCGGCTGGCCGTCTCGATGGTGCTCAGCGCCTCCCGCGCCTCGCCCGGTTGCTCGTCGATCAGCAGGCGCGCCACCCCGGAACGGACGGCGACCATGCTCAAGGTGTGCGAGATCAGGTCGTGCACGTCGCGCGACACCCGTAACCGTTCCTCGGCCCGGATCCGGCGCTCCTCTTCTTCGGCCTGCCGAAGTTGTTGCGCGGCAAGACTGTTCCGATAGTCGCGACGGGTTCGCAGCATGTCACCGGCCAGCCAGGCTGGGATCGCGATGAACAGCTCGACGAAGTTCTGATCCTGGTCCGGATGCAGCGGCGCGGCGACCATCGCGGTGATGTAGATAGCGACGAGTGCCCCAACGGTGGCGAGCACTGACTCGCGCCGCGACCACCGGTCGGCCAGCGTGAGAACCGCGACACCGAAGGCGGGACCGGCATTGCTCACCCACGGCGTGAACCGCACACCCAGCACGGCGGCGAGGCACAGCACGACCGTCACCGCGACGAGCACCGCCAGCGGCCGGCGACGGCGGACGATCAGCGGCGCGACCACGGCGGCACCGAGGGCGGCGATGGCCAGCGGCGAGCCGTGCCCGCTGGTCGCCCCGATCAGCACGGGCAGCGTGAACGCCGCGAAGCAGACCACCGCGATGCCGAGGTCGACCCAATCGGGCCCGGGATCGCTGCGGTGCAGGCGTGCGGTGAGCCGCTGATGCCACGGTGCCGGTCGGGTGTCCGGGTGCGGCAGGGAAGTAATCGCCATAGCGCTGACGTTAACCGGCGGACGCTGCGGAAACATCGCTCCGAGGTCGCCGGTTCGGGTCATCCGCAAGTCGCAGGGGACCGCCGGCGTCCGCCGATGGTGGGTAGCGAGTTCGCGGCCGGCGGCTGACGACAACGTGCAGGTCAGCGGGTCAGAGTTGGGGCATGAGCACATACACCGAACGCGTCGCCTCCTCCGACGGCCGCCGAAGGCAGTTCTCCCGTCCGCTGGTCGCGATCGCGACCACCTCCCTGGCCGCGGGCATCGTGTTCGGCGGCACGATCTACCTCAACCGTTCCCCTGAGCTCGCGACGTACGTCGATGGCACGTCCGCGTGGTTGCCGCACCTCATGCTGTTCGCGCTGGCCGCCGCCGTCTGCACCGTCATCCTGCGCAGGCGCGGCGTTGAGGCAACGATCCAGCTGTTGCCCGCTCCGCTCGGCACCACAGCTGTGCGACGGCTCGCGCACACGCTGCGTGCGATCCCGCACCGCCCAAGCGCTCTACTGCGCATCCTGCTCGCCGTCCCGGCCATGGTCGTGCTGGTCTACTGCCCGTTCCGGATCGGTGTGCAGATCCTCGCCGGGCTGGACCCGAACTTCACTGTCAACGCCTGGGGCGGCCCGACCTATCTGGGTGCGATGGCCTGCCACTACCTCGATGCCGCGCTACTGATCGCCGCCGCGGCCTACCTGCTGAACAAGTTGTTGTTGCCAGCCACGCACACGCGCACTACCGACCTACACCGGTAGCTGAGCCGTACTCAACGAACCGCACCCCGCGTTGCTCAGGATCAACGTTCGGCCGATGATCGAATCGCGTCGACGGAAATAGACTCGCGGTCAGTGCCGGCGGAAGGTTTCGTCAGTGACCAGAGCGCATTCCGGTAGGAGCAGCGACGGTTCGCCCGGGAAGTCCCCGTGAGCGCGCCGCGGGTGCTGGTTGTCGGCGGCGGTATTGCTGGCCTTACCCTTGCGGCGGCGTTGCGGCGCAACGGGATCGAACCGACGGTCGTGGAACGGGTCGCCCGGTACGGCGACGTCGGATATGTGATCACGCTGTGGCCGATGGGCCGGCTGGTCATGAACCATCTCGAACTGGGTCGACGGTTCGACGAGCGCACCGTGCCAATCAACACGTACTCGACGCACGTCGACGGCGGCCGCGCACTGCGAACCTTCGACTTCCGCGGCCGCCTCGGCGACGCTGTCCCGCGCGCGCTCAAACGGTCCGAACTGATCGAGTTGCTCGGCTCCTATGGCGGAGGCACCGAGGTGCACATGGCACGCACCGTGGCCGCCATCGAGCAGGACGACCACCTCGTCGTCGTGACCTTCGATGACGGTGCGACCGCCGAATACGACGTGGTGGTCGGGGCCGACGGCATCGACTCGGGCGTGCGCAGACTCGTTGCGGGCGACGTGCCCATGCACCGCACCGAGTTGCGGCTGTGGACCTGGTGGACGTCGGGTGCAGGTGTCGCCACGGACGAGTCGCACGAGTTCTGGGGCAAGGCACGGTATTTCGGCTACAACCCGACCACCGGGCCGGTCGGCTGCGCGGCAGCGCTCCCGGCGTCGGGCGCCCCGGCGACCCCGAAGCAGCTCCGCGACCGCCTCGACGGCGTTGCGGGCCCGATGAATTGGATGATCGACGCACTCGCCGACATCGACGAGATCGGCGCCTTCGACCTCGACGATCTGCGAATGCCACACTGGCAGTACGGCCGGGTGGCGTTGCTCGGCGACGCGGCCGCCGCGTTTCTGCCGACGGCAGGGGTCGGGGCATCGATGGCGATGGAGTCGGCTCTCGTGCTGGCCGAGGAACTCTCGAAGGTGGATGCGGCGCGGGCACCCGATGCATTGCGGCACTATGTGCAACGGCGCCGCACCCGGGTCGACGCGGTGCAGAACCGATCGCGGTGGCTCATCCCGGTGATGCTGCGCCGCACCGGGTTCGGCACCGCGGTGCGCAACGTCCTACTGCGCGCGATGCCCGAGAACCTGGTGATCTCGGAGATCACGCGCTGGAATCCGCAACCTCGAGCTCACGGTCCGAGCTCTCCCGGATAACCGAAATACCGTACGGTCAGCGCCGACTCGCCTCGGCCGATGGATTTCGCCAGCACCCGGCTCGGCCCGACCTCCACCAGCCGCGCACACCCTAATCGAGTGAGCGTCTGGATCACGTCGGTCCAGCGCACCGGCGCGGTGAGTTGCCGCTCGGCCAGCTCGCGCCACCGCGCGGCGGTATACAGCCCCGCATCCACATTCGCGACCACCGCCGTGCCGGTCGCGCGGAATTCGACGCTGTCCAAGGCCGCACGCAGCTGCGGTGCCGCGGTTGCCATGAGCGGGGTATGAAATGCCCCGTCGACGCCGATCCGCACGACCTTGAGCCGGGACTCCCGCGCCGCCCGCGCTACCGCCTCGACTCCATCGACCGTGCCGGACACCACGACCTGCCGCGGGCCGTTCACGTTGGCCACCCACACCTGCGCACCTTCGGAACGCGCTGCGGCGGCGAACTCTTCGACGACCGCACCGCTCGCCCCGAGAATCGCCGCCATCGTCCCCGGCCGCTGCCCGGTGGCCGTCCGCATCGCCGCACCACGCGCCGCGACCAACCGCGCACCGGCGCGCGCCGATATCGCGCCCGCCGCCACCAACGCCGTGTACTCCCCGAGACTGTGCCCCGCGCACGCGTGCACCCGGCCGATCATGCGGTGCTCGATCAGATAGTCCAGCGCCATCAACGACATCGTGAATATCGACAATTGCGCCGAATCGGTGCTCCGCAAACGCTGTTCGCCCGCCCGCAATACCAGCTCGGCAATGTCGTAGCCGGTCCATTCGGACACTTCACCGACGATCCGCCACTGCGCCGTGTCGCGCCACCGCTCGCCCATGGCGGGCCGCTGCGCACCCTGGCCGGGAAAGATCACCGCACAGCCTGCGGACCGGGTATCGAGCACAGCACGAGCGTATCGGCCGCTGCGGCACCGGTATTCGGTCAGACGTTGAGATCGCTTCATCGAACGCACGATGATCCGGGCAGGTCACGTCGATACGCTCGCGGTAGCTCGAATCGCGAAGCCCGGTGTGCGACACCGGCCGCGGCACGGACAGCGCCTCGACGAGAGGAAACCGTGGACGAAACAGCAGTGACCACCCGCCCCGCGCCGGAGGACACCCGAGCCGCACTGGCGGCGTTGAGCTTCGAGCAGACGGTGCCGCGCGCGCTGGTGCATCGTGCCGCGGTGAACGAGGTGTTCCTCACCGACGGTGCGGCCATCGGCAAACGCGAATGGGCCGTCGCGGCCATGCTTCCCCGCAGTCACATGCTGTTCAACGACGGCGGCAACCCCGATCATCAGGACACGATCGCGATCATGGAGGTCACCCGGCAGGTGACCGAGTACGTGGCGCACCGGTTCGTCCATGTGCCGGACAACCAGTTCCTGGTCTTCCGCGACATGCGGATCGAGGTATTCGCGCCCGAACGATTACGGGCCGGGCCCGCGCCCGCGCGCGTGCTGACCATCGTCAATGCGCGCACCTCCGAGCGACTCGCGCAGCACCCGGTGAGCATCATCGTCGACGGCCACGAATGCGGGCGGGCCGGCGGGCGATGGCTGCCGTTGCCGCTGCACTACTACGAATACATTCGCGAGCGGGCACGGCAGAAGACCCTGGCCCGCGGCCCGGAACCGGCGCGCCCGGTCGACCCGTCGGCGATGCTCGCACCGGACCGAGTCGGCCGAGGCCAAACTCGAAATGTATTGCTCGCCAACGGCATCGCGACCGAGGACGGCACCACGACATTCCTGCTGGTCGTCGACCAGACCCATCCGGTGTTCTTCGACCATCCGATGGATCATGTTCCCGGCATGTTGATGCTCGAGGCGGGCAGACAGGCAAGTCTCGCGACGCTGTCCGAGCATCGGGGCACCGATCCACGCCGGTGCCTGATCGTCGGCTGCGAAGTCGACTTCGGCAATTTCTGTGAACCAGATCTGGTCACCGGCTGCCGTGCCGAGATCGTCGGCTCCGGCGATCCGGGCCCGAGTCTGCGGCACCGGGTGCACGTCACCTTCGAACAGGCGGGTGAGTCGCTGGGCGGCATCACCCTCGAGGTGCTCGACCAATCCGGCTCCGGCTGACGGGGGCACCAGGTGAGGACACCGGAACGAGTCGCGGTGGTCGGGGCCGGGGTCTCCGGTATCGCCGCCGCCCTGGCGCTGCACCGTGCGGGCCGCACCGTCGAGATACTGGAACGCGCGGATCGGATCGGTGGCCGCCTCGGCTTCGCCGACCTGGACGGCGGCGAGGTACTGCTCGGCGGCAAGAACATCGGGCGCGCCTACTCGCGATTTCGGGCCATGCTCGACTCGCTCGGCGGCACCGGCTACGAACCCTTCGGCATCAATACCTCGCGACTGGTCGCGGGCAGGCTCGTCAGTCTGGACAGCGACAACCGGGCCGAGACGCTGCACGGCATTCTGCGCATGTGCGACTGGCGGGATCTCAGCACCCTCGACGGCCTCGCCCGAAAAGTGCGGTCGGCGGACTCGGCCCGGTTCCTCGGCTCCGATCTCGCCAGGAAGCTCGGCCGCCACGACGATCGGCCGCTGTCCGAGCATTTCGGCAAGCGCACCACCGCCAACTTCTTGCGGCCGATCACAGTTCGCATGAACGGCGCGGAGCCGGACGAGGCATATTACGGCAACTTTCCCACCAATATGGGGATGCTGCTCGACAAGTTCGAGCAGCCGACGGTCGGGCTGTCCACCTTGCTCACCCGTATCACCGCGTTCGTCGAAATCCATTTCCGCACAACGGTTACCCGCATCACGCAGGGCGATGACGGCGTAGTTCTCGACCTCGCCGACGCGGCCGGTCGGCCGAGACAAGCGCGGTATGACGCCGTCGTCGTCGGCACGCCCGCCTACGCCGCTGCACCGCTACTCGCACCGCTGTCCGACCTGCTGCACTCGGTGCGGTACTTCCCGGCCACCGTCGCGGTCGTGCGATACGTGCACAACGTCTTCGCCGCCGATGTCCGCGCCATCGCACTCGACGGTCAGCCGTGCAGTAACGCGGGAAGCTACGGCAAGGAAACGAGAAACATTGTCCGATACACCTTCTCGGGCAGAGACGGCCGATTGACCGATCCCACCGAAACCGAGGTCTTGGACCTGGTCACCGACGCCGAACAACAGCTGCGCACGCACCTCGGCACCGCGCGACAACCGAGAACAGCCGCGGCGGTGCAGCATTGGCCGCAGGCCTACTGCGCCTACCTACCGCACTACAGCGACTTCCTGGACGCGCTCACCGCGGCAGCCGCCGCACTCCCCCGTGTCGCACTGGCGGGTGACTATCTACTCGGCACCTCGCTCGAGGCCTGCTGCCGCTCCGGCGAAAGCGCTGCCGCAGCGCTGCTTTCGGCGCCGCGGGGAGCCCTTCGGTGCGAATCCTGATCGTCGGCGGCGGGATCGCCGGGCTCACCCTCGCGGCCCGGCTGCGCCAGCGCGGGCTGCGCCCCACCGTGATCGACACCATCGGTAGCTACGGCCGCGCTGGAACGGCGATCACACTGTGGCCGACCGGCAGTCGCGTCCTGCACGGCCTCGGTCTGTGGAACTCCTTCATCGACACCAGCGTGCCGCTGTGGCGCTATGTCGTGCACGATCGGCACGGCGAGGTCCTGCGCACCTTCGATCTGGAGCGCCTCGAGGCGCGCAACGGGTTGCCGCGCGTCACCCCGCGCGCCGAGCTGCTTGCCGTGCTCGAGTCGGCGAACGGCGGCACCCCGGTCGATCTGGAGACCGAGGTGCAGCGGATGCGCCAGATCGGGTCCACCGTGCGGGTCCGGTTCGACGACGGCAGAGAACGCGATTTCGACCTGGTCGTCGGTGCGGACGGTCTGCGCTCGCGTACCAGGGAGCAAGCCGAACTCGACACCGCCGAACATCGGTTCGGCTGGCGGCTCTGGTGGTGGTGGGCCCAGCGCGGCGTCACCCCACCGGGCGAACTGCACGAAACGTGGGGGCTGCGGCGGATCATGTCCGCGTATCCGACCCAGGATCGGGTTGCCTGCTTCGTGGCGATCGCCGGCTCGTTCGGCGGCGCGAACCCCTCGGCGGGCACCGGGCAGTGGCCACCGAGCGACCCGCGCCGCACCGACGAAGGCTGGATTCTGCGCACCCTGCCCGACGCCGATCGCGTCGACTGGCTGGATCTGGTGGAAGTCACCGTCCCCCAGTGGATCAGGGGCCGGATCGTGCTGCTCGGGGACGCCGCCGCCGGACTGGTGCCGACCACGGGAATCGGCGCGTCGCTGGCGATGGAGTCGGCGGCGGTGCTCGACGACGAACTGGTGCGCGTCGACACCGCACACATCGACATCGCGTTGACCCGCTTCGCCCGGCGCCGCATGCCTCGCGTCGATGCCGAACAGCACCGGGCCAGGGTGTTCGGCGAGTTCATGATGCTGCAATCGCCGATCGCCCGGCACTGCCGCGACCTGGGACTGCGCTACTTCCCGACACCGGTCATCTGCCGCGAGCTCGACCGCTGGAACAACAGCCCGATCTGAAACGCACCAAGCCGAGGGAGCCCCCATGACAACGACGCAGCTGGACGATATCCCCGGACTCTTCCGGTGCGAGACGGTCTCGCGCACCGACGCCACCGCGCAGTTGCTCGCGCTGACCAAACAGCTGCGCGGCCGCGCCGACGACGACGTGTACACGGTGCATCAGCACGTCGACTGCCCGCCCGAGGTGCTCTACGACTACCTGCTCGATATCCGCAGCGTCGAGGAATTCACCTACAGCATGCGCAGTTTCCGGCCCGACGGTCCCGATGGCCGGTACGTGGGCGAGGACGCGACGGACCCGGCCACCAAGATCCATCTGCGCATCCACGGCAATGCCGAGGTCGGGACCGTCGACTACGAATCGGCGTTCGACCAGGGCGACGATCTGTGGATGGTGTTCTGCGGCCGCGTCCTGTCCGCCCGCCGGGTGCAGAACCGCAGCGGAGCGCTGGTGTCGTGGACGATCTGGCGCCATCCGTACTACGCCAAGAACCCGTACCCGCATTTGTCACCCCGGCGCGGCCGCGTCTGGCCCGGGTCGTTCTGGCCGCTCTTCCACGCCTGCGACGTGCTGGAACTGCGCAATATGCAACAGATTCTCGAGCATCGCCTGCGGGTAGGCTCGGCACCCGTCGGCGGGCGGTGAGCCGGCATGGCCGACGGCTACGGCACCGCGGCGGAGTTCTACGATATCGCCGGTCGCCCCTACTGGAAGCCGCGAACCAGCGCGTTGATCCAGGCGTTGGCCGCTGCGACACAGACGAATTCGCCGATCGTGGATATCGGCGCGGGCACCGGGCTCGTGGTCGAGATCGTCGGTGCCGCACTCACCGAAGTCCCGATCCTCGCGATCGAACCCTCGCCCGCTATGCGCGCCGCGCTCGCCAGTCGAGTACTGGCGAATCCAGCCCTCGCGCGACGAGTGACCATCCAAGCGACCACCCTCGCGGACACGACCCTGCCCGACCGGCTCGGTGGCGTGGTCGCGTGCGGCGTGCTCGGCTACTTCGCGCCGGACGAGCGGCGACAGCTGTGGCGCCTTCTCGCAGATCGTCTCGCGCCCGACTGCTGCGCGGTGGTGGATGCAGCGCCGTTTCCCGCGGATCGCCCGGTCCGGCCGATTCGAGTGGGCGTCGCGAGATTCGGTGCGCGACAACATGAGATCTGGCTTGCCTCTCGCCCGGTGGAGGGCCAGGGACGGATCGAATTGATCACGACGTGCCGGGTGCTACGGGACGGGCAGACCGTGCGCGAGTCGGTGAGCACCCAGCAGTGGTCGGCCCTGGATATGCGGACAATCGCCGCCGAAGCCACCGAGGCGGGACTGCGCTGCCGCCGCGCCGGATGGGACCTCGCAACCCTGTCCGCCGCCCCGGCGGCACCTCTCGATGCTCAGCGGAGCGCCGCGGCGACCTCCATCAAGCGTTGAGACAGGAGTGACCATTCGGCCGAGGAAACAGGGCCGTACCCAAGGATATCGTCGTCTCAGACGGATGGGTTCTCTCGGAACATCTTCCACCCCCGGTCAGCTTCCGCAGTGCCGACGCAAGGAGTGTCATGTCGAATCATACTGCGTCGGAGCCAGATTCGACCTTCTGGCACGGATTCACCAACATGCGCGGCTTCCGCAGGCGCGGCATCAGTATCGCCTCGGCCGAGGGCGTGTGGGTGGTGGACACCGAAGGCAACAGGTACCTCAACGCATTCGGCGGACTGTGCAATTTGAGCCTCGGCGGCGCGCACCCGGAGATCATCGCGGCGATCCGCGAGCAGGCGGGCAAGCTGCTGTACTTCCCCATCGAGCGCGCCACCCATCCGGCCGCCGACGAGTACGCCCGCCGACTCGCCAGGGTGACCCCGGAGGGCATGAACACCGTCTTCTACGCGACCACCGGCTCCGAGGCCAACGAAACCATCCTCAAGATGATGCGCCAGTACCAGCGGCTGCGTTTCGGCGAGGACACCACGAAACTCGGGGTGATCGCCCTGGACCGGGCTTATCACGGCGTCACCTACGGCGCGCTGAGTGCCACCGGCTCCGCATTCCGCCGGTTCCGGAAACAGTTCGAGCCACTGGCGCCGGGCTTCCACCACGCGCCGACGCCATACGCGTATCGCTGCGAATCTGGTTGCGCCGGAACGTGCTCGCTCGCGTGTGCCGATGCCGTCGCGACGATGGTCGAGCGGCTGGGTGCCGCGAACATCGCCGGCGTGCTCGTCGAACCCGCGCTCGGCGTCGGCGGTGCCATCGTACCGACGCGCGAATATCATGAGCGGCTGCGCGAGATCTGCGACAGCAACGACATCCTGCTCGCCTACGACGAGGTGATCACCGGTTTCGGCAGGCTCGGCGAGTGGTTCGGCGCCGACTACTTCGGTGTGCGACCGGATTTCATGGCGCTGTCCAAGGGCATCAACAGCGGCTACCTGCCGTTCGGAGCGGTCGTCGTGCATGACGCTGTGTACCGCGAATTCCTCTCGGCAGTAGACGGTTTCATCGCCACCGGGAGCACGACCAATGGCAACCCGCTGTGCTGCGCGTCGGCGCTGGCCACCCTCGACATCATGGAGCGCGACGGCATCGTCGACCAGGTGCGCCAGACCGGCAAGTACCTCTTCGACAAGTTCGAGAATCTGCGCGAGCACGCGATCGTCGGCGACATTCGCGGCGCGGGACTGCTGATGGGCATCGAGCTCGTCAAGGACCGCGCCACCAAAGAGCCTATCCCGCAACAGCAGTGGCAGGTGATCGAGGATCGCCTCGCGCTGAGCGGACTGATCATCGGCAGTCAGGGCGCGGAGGGGCTCGGCGGCACCATCGGCATCGTCCCGCCGCTCACCATCACCACCGAGGAGGTCGACGAGCTCTATCGACGCCTCGACGGCGTCTTCGCCCGCTATACCCGCCTCACCGCCAAAGGCTGAACCCGTTACCGCACAGAGCAACCCACCCATGTACACCGATCCGAGGAGGAACGCCGTGGGATCCATGCTGAGTTCGGAGGAACTCTCCGATATCGTCCGGAGCGCGGTCGCGCTGGCGCTCGCCGTCGAGCCGGACGAGGTGACGTCGGACAAACTGCTGATCCCGGAGCTCGGCGCGGAATCGATCGACTTCCTGGACATCACGTTCCGGCTCGAACAATTCCTGCCCATCTCCGTGCCGCGCGACGACCTCAACGAACAGGCCGAGGACGTGTTCGGCGCGGGCGCCGCGGTCGACACGCTGCGCAGGCTGACCCCGCTGGGCGCCTACCTGGTCCGGGAACGGCTGCTCGGCGTCGACCTGAGCAAGGTCGAGCCCGGGATGCGGGTCGAGGACGTCGCCGCGCTGTGGACCGTGCGGACCTGGAGTGGGCTGTGCCAGCGGCTGCTCGATACCATTCCGGAGAAGTGCCAGGTCTGTGGCGGCGGCCGAACCTTCGTGCGCAATGCGGACGGCGAGTTCCATGCCGAATGCGACAGTTGCGCAACCGAACTCACCGCGGTACCCGGAGACGAACTGAACCAGCAGTGGTTCGAGGAGATCCGGGAACTCGACGAGGTCGCGCGACTGGTCGAGCAGAGCCGCGCGCAAGCGGCGGAAGCCGAAGCCGCGACCGCCCAGGCGAGCGCACCCGCACCGGCCAGCGCCGTCGCGGAGTGACCGATGCTCGGCGAGGCGCAGACGCGACGGGTGGTCATCACCGCGGCGGAGATGGTGACGCCGCTCGGCTGGGATGCCGAGACGACCTTCCGCGGCTTCGTCGACGGTCGCTCCGGAGTTCGCACCATCGCCCGATTCGACGCTTCCGGCCTCGGCTCCCAGGTCGGGGCCGAGGTCGGTGACGGATTTCTCGCCGCGGCGGAGTCGGCAGGCTACCTGACCGGTGCCGAGGAGTTGGCGAGAACAGCGCCGCGTGCGGTACAGCTCGGGCTGGCCGCGGGTACCGCCACGAAACACCGGGCCCGGCTGACCGATACGCCTGCCGAGCGGTTCGGGGTGTGTGTCGGGACCTCCGGTCAGATGTACGACATCGACGCACTGGACGGCTTGCTCCGGAGCAGGGAATTCACCTCCGGCACAACGGGTCCCGGGCGCGAGTTCATCGGCCTGCTTGCCGCGCAACGCCACAGCATGCGCAAGAACGCCGCGGCCGCCGCGCTGGCGAATGTCTGCGGCGCGGCCGGGCCGACCATGACGGTGTCGGCGACCTGTGCCTCGGGTACCCAGGCGATCGGCGAGGCCACGCTCTGGATCCGGGAGGGCGACGCCGACGCGGTGCTGGCGGGTGGCTGCGATTCGCTGCTCACTTTCCTCGGTATCTCGTCGTTCGACCTGCTCACCGCGCTGGCAACCCGGTTCAACGACCGGCCGGCTGCGGCGAGCCGTCCGTTCGACCGCAGGCGATGCGGCTTCGTGATGGGCGAGGGCGCCGCCTTCGTCATGCTGGAGGAGCTCGAGCACGCGCTGCGGCGCGGTGCCGAACCGCTGGCCGAGGTGGCGGGGTACGGCGCATCCTGCGATGCCTACCGCATCACCGACAGCCCGCCGCACGGTGAGGGCGCCGTACTGGCGATGTCGGGCGCCCTCATCGACGGCGGGCTCCGGGCCGAGGACATCGACTACATCAGCGCACACGGCACCTCGACGCTGATCAACGATCGCGCCGAAACCCGAGCGGTGCACAAGGTTTTCGGCGACCGGGCCACCTCGATTCCGATCAGCTCGCAGAAGTCGATGATCGGCCACTCGATCGCCGCCGCAGGCGCCATCGAATGCGTCACCTGCCTGCACGTGCTCCGTACCGGGCTGGTGCCGCCGACCATCAACTACGAATTCCCGGACCCGGACTGTGATCTGGACTACGTGCCGAATATTAGTCGCGCGCAGCAGGTTCGGGTCGCGATGAGCAACTCGTTCGGGTTCGGCGGACAGAACGCGAGCATCGTGCTGCGCCAGTGGCCCGGCCGAGCGGACGGCAACGGTCATGGGTGAACGCGTGGTGGTCACCGGGGTCGGTGCGGTGTCGGCGCTCGGCAACGAGCCGCGCACCCAGTGGAACGCGCTGCTACGCGGGGCATCCGGCGTCGGCGCGCTGCACGGTCTCGCCGAGGACATCGACCTGGGCGAGAGCGCCGACCGGCCGCTGGCCGCCGGGCGGGTGCACGGGATCGACCCGCTCGACTGGATCAGCGATCGCAAGGCCGCCCGCGCCATGCGGCTGCACACGCACATGGCCTTCGCCGCGACCGGGCAGGCCATGACGTCGGCGAAGATCCATCGGGGCAACGTGGATGCCGACGCGACCGGAATCACGCTCGGGGTCACCATGATCGACTACGACATCGCCGACCTGGAGCTCGCCGCGCGGCGCTCGCTGCACGATCCGATCGGCTTCGACATCGAACGGTTCTGCCGGACCGGCTGGCGCGCCATCTCCCCCATGGTCTCGATCGTGATGCTCAACAATGCCACGCTCTGCCAGATCGCCATGCAGTACGGGCTGCACGGGCCGAACGCCTCGTTCAGCCCGTTCGGCGAGGCGGGCGGTCAAGCCATCGGTGCGGCGCTGCGCATGCTGCAAGAAGGCGACGCGCAGGTCATGCTCGCCGGCGGGGTCAGTCCCCGGCTGAATCTTTCGGCGCTGCAACGCTTTCTCTACCTCGGCATCGTCGCGCAGACCACTGATCCAGCCGCGGGATCGTGCAGGCCGTTCGATCGGGACCGCACCGGGACCGTGCCCGGCGAGGGCGCGGCCGTGCTGGTACTGGAGACACTCACGCACGCCAGGGACAGAGGGGCGCACATTCTCGCCGAGGTGCTCGGTCACGCTGCCGCCGTGGGTGTTCCGCCCGGCGGGGAACCGCACCCACCCCACGAGGCGATCGAACAGTCGCTCGCCGCGGCCCTCGACGATGCCGAGGTGACGCCGGACCGGCTCGCCGCTGTGTACGCCGACGCGCCCGGGCTGCCGTCCGGCGACGCGGTGGAGGCGGCCGCGATCAGCGCGGTTCTCGGCAGCCACGCCGCCAATTGCCCCGTGACGTCCACCAAGGGCGCCACCGGTCATCTGCTGGCCGCCGCGCTGCCGCTGCACAGCGTTTTCGCGGTGCACAGCCTGGTCGAACGGTACCTACCCGCGATCGCCAATCTTCGTCATCCCGAACCGGATTCGAGCCTCGACCTGGTACGCGGCGGTCCGCGACGCATCAGTACCGGAGACGCCGTCGCATGCCTCGGTGCCGGGTTCCGCGGACAGAGCGAGTGCGTCGTCTTCGGCGCGTTCGAGGCGAAGGGGGCCTGATGCGATTCCTGCTCTACGACCGCGTGCTCGAGGCGACCAAGGGCGAATCCATGGTCGCGGTGAAGCATGTGTCGCTCACCGAGGACCATCTGGGCGATGGCTACGCGGGCCGCAGGCTGCTCAGCGGTTCGCTGCTGCTGGAGTCGATGGCCCAGGTCGCGGGCTGGCTGGTCCATTTCAGCACCGACTTCACCGTGTCGGCCTTTCTGTGCCTCATCGATCGGGCGGAGATCGTCGGCGAGCTGCCGCCGGGGCGCGCGATGCGGGTCGAGGCCCGCATGCTCGGCCTGAGCAAACGCTGGGCGCAGCTCAGCTGCACCGCGTACGACGATGCCGCGCTCGTGGCGCGGATCGCGCGGCTGAACTACGTGTTGCAGGACATCCACGACCCAGCCGAGGTGGCGGCGGAGGAAAACCGGTTCCGGTACTACTCCGGCTGGCCGCTCGACCGGGTTCGTGCGGTACCGACCAGGCCGGTGAACCGGTGAACCGGGTGGTGGTGACCGGGCTCGGCGCGGTGACGCCGATCGGGCTCGGCTACCGCCGATTCTGGGACAACCTGGTCGCGGGGACCTCGGGTGAGGCACCGATCACCCTTTTCGATGCCTCTGCGCTGCCGACCCGGATCGCCGCCGAGGTCAGCGATTTCGAGGTCCATGACTACTGGGACGGTCCGTTCCCCGCCGAGCTCCGTGCCGACCGGCAGGCCCGTTTCGCGCTCGCGGCCTGCGCCATGGCCTGGGCCGACAGCGGCTTGACCCGGACAAGCCCGCCGATCGCGGCCGACCGGGTCGGCCTGGTGATCGGCGCGGGACTCGGCCTCGTCCGAATGGCCGACATCGCCGGACATCTCGACGACGACGGCCGGTTCCGGCTGCCCACTCCCCTGGCGGACCGGTCGACGATCGATCCGGTATCGCTGATCCGCGATCCGCAGGACTTGGTGATCGGGCTGCTTGCCGAGCATCTCGGGATCACCGGGCCGACCACGGTGATCACCTCGGCTTGCGCGGCGGGCGCGCACGCCATCGGTACCGCGTTCCGCCTGCTCCGGCGGGGCGGTCTCGATGTAGTGCTGTGCGGCGCAATGGATTCCATGATCAACCCGCTCGGCATGGCCGGGCTCGTCGCGCTCGGCGCACCGTCCACCGACAACCTGCCGGGCCGGACCGGCAGACCTTTCGACGCGACCCGAACAGGTTTCGTGGTCGGCGAGGGGGCGGGCATGGTCGTGCTGGAAACCGAGGCGCACGCCCGCCGCCGGTCCGCGCCGTGGTACGCGGAGGTCGCCGGGTTCGGCCGATCCCTCGATGCGCACCGGTTCACCGAACCGCATCCCGAGGGTGCGGGCGCCGCGCTGGCGATGCGCGCGGCCCTGGCCGACGCGCACGTGCGCCCGGACCGGGTCGGGCTGGTCAACGCCCACGGCACCGCGACCGTCCTCAACGACCGGGTGGAAACCATCGCTATCAAACAGGTCTTCGGCAGCGCCGCACCACAACTCACGGTCACCGCGAACAAATCGATGACGGGGCACCTCATCGCCGCATGCGGTGCCGTGGAGTTCATCAGCACCGTGCTGAGCGTGCGCACCGCCACCGTGCCGCCCACGGTGAACTATCGCCATCGCGACGCCGAATGCGATCTCGACTATGTGCCCGGCGAGGCGCGGCGGCTGCCGGTGGAAGTGGCACTGACCAACTCGTTCGGCCTCGGCGGACAGAACGGCAGCCTGGTGGTGCGCCGCGCCGACGACGACTCGACGGCACCAGTCTGAGGATGGGATCGGCGCATATGCACGTGTTGTTCGTGAACCCCGACGTGCGGGACAAGAGCGTGATCTACGGCAACCGCATGCTCAACCCGGTTCCGGTCAACCTCGGCTACCGCGCGGCCATGACCGCGGCCGAGCACCAGGTGACGGTGGTCGACGAGAATGCCACGCCCATCACCGATTTCGCTGCTTTTGCCGATGTCGACCTGGTGGCCGTCACGTCGAAGTTCTTCGGTGAACGCCGGACCGCCGAATTGGCGCACGGTTTCGGCGAACTGGGCACGCCGGTCGTCATCGATGGTTACTTCCCCAGCTACGCCCCCGAGGCGGAGCGGATCAACGTCTCCTCGATCATCCGCGGCGAGGTCGAGCAGGTGTGGCCGCAGGTGCTCGCGGACGCGGTCCGCGGCCGGCTGCGGCCCTGCTATCTCGGCGGGCCGGTCGATTTGGCGACGCTGCCGCAGTACGGTCCCGAGCACCTGCCGCCGCACGACTACGTTTTCCCGGTCGAGGCCACCAGGGGGTGTCCGTTCTCGTGCAATTTCTGCATCGAGACCCGGTTCCATCACGAGGTGTTCCGCACCCGGCCGATCGACCGGGTGCTCGCCCAGATCGAGGCGCGCACCGGCGATTTCGTGCAGTTCTCCGATATCAACATCGTCGGGAACCCGCGCTATGCGCGCACACTGTTCACTGAGCTGGAACCGCTGCGGGTGCTGTGGGGCAGTCAGGCGACGATCACCATCGCGCAGCGCGAGTCCTTGGCGCAAGCTGCCGGGCGCGCGGGCTGCATGCTCGTGTTCATCGGCCTGGAATCGGTGCGGCCGCAGAATCTGATCTCGTCGGACAAGAGCTGGAGCAGGCCGACCGACTACCGCAAGCTCATCGCTCGGCTGCACGATGCGGGGATCGGGGTGATCGGCTCGTTCGTGTTCGGTTTCGCGGGCGACACACCGGATGTGTTCGAACGAACCCTGGAGTTCGTTGTCGAGAACGAAATAGAGATCTGCCATTTCAATCCGCTCGGCAGTGGGCCGGGAGTGCCGCTGTACCAGGAACATCTGCGCGAAGGGCGCATGCTCGACCCCGGCCCCGGCGGACCCTCGCACCTGCGTGCCTGCGTCGCGCCGGTCGCGATGACCGTGGGACAACTGGTGGACGGCCTCGAATACCTCTACACCACTACCTATTCCCGTGCGGTGACCCGCCAGCGGTTGCGTCGCTACGTCGGTACCGACCCACTGCCCGGCCCGCAGCCCGCGGCGAAGAAACGGGCCGTCATCGGACTCAACCTGGCCTATCGGCAAGCCGTCGAACGTCTTTACGAGTCGCCTGTCGGTGCGGGCAGGTCCGGTGCCGCACCCGACATGGAGCGACGGCCATGACGGCCACCCCGGCATCCGTTCTGCTGCCTGCGATCTCGGGCGCGGCGGCTATGACGGTCGGCGTCGATATCGCCGCGGTCGCCAGGGTGCGCGCGATGCTCGCCGGGGGAAACAGGTTCGCCGAGCGAGTGTTCCGGCCCGCGGAGATTGCCTACTGCGCCGCATTCCGCGATCCGGCACCGCATTTCGCCGCTCGGTTCAGCGCCAAGGAAGCCACGTTGAAGGCGCTGCACGTCGGGCTCGGCCTGCCACCAGCGACCAGGCGCCTCCGCGATATCGAGGTCTGCCGGTCGACCGGCGCACCACAGCTACTGCTGCACAACCGCCTGTTGACGCGCGCACGGCGGCTCGGCATCACCGGTGCCGCACTGTCATTGAGTCACGACGGCGACTATGCCGTCGCCTACGTGCTACTCGCGGGGACCGAAGGAGTGCGCACATGAACCGACTTGCTGACTCCGTGGCCATGGTGACCGGGGCGGCGGGCGTCTTCGGGACGGCCATCGCCACCCGGTACGCCGAGGAAGGCGCGTCGCTTGTGCTCACCGATCTCGACGAGACCCGACTGCGGGCGACGGTGAAGGCGGTCGAAGCCGTTGCCGCCGTGCCGGTTACCGCGTTCGCCGCCGACCTTACCGAGCCCGCCGAAGTGAGCAAACTATTCGAGCATGCCGATGACACGTACGGCCGAATCGATGTACTGATCAACAACGCGGGCAGCGCACTACGCTCGCCGCTGGTCTTCCACACCGACACCGACTGGCACCGGATGCTGCGGGTCAATCTCGACACTGTCTTCTACTGCACCAGGCAGGCGGTACGCCGGATGCTGCCGCGCCGCGCCGGCCGGATCGTCAATGTCGCCTCGGCCCTCGGATTGACCGGCGGCGCCGACGAAGTCGCGTACGCGACGGCGAAGGCGGCGGTGATCGGCTTCACCCGCAGCGTCGCGCAGGAGGTCGGCAGGCGCGGCATCTGCGTCAACGCGATCTGCCCGACGCTGGCCGACAGCGGCGTCAGCCGGGAGTACTTCGGCGGCTTCGAGGTCGACATCCGCGCGGTCGCGGGTTATCTCGCCCGGCGCGCGGCGATGCCACGACCGATAGCACCGGACGATGTCGCCGATATGGCGGTCTTTCTCGGCGCACGAGAGAGTGCGTACCTCAATGGGCAGGCCATCCTGGTCGGCGGAGTGGGATAGGAGTATCCGTGCGGTTCCTCATGGTCGACGCGATCACCGAATTGGACGACGGACGCCGCGCCGTCGGCGTGAAGAATGCCGCGATGAGCGAGGACTACTTCGCCGATCACTTTCCCCAGCAGCCGATTCTGCCCGGCGTGCTGGTGTTGGAGGCGATGACGCAGCTGGCGCGCTGGCTGGTGATCACCGGCAGCGGCTTCCGCACCACCGTCGTGCTGAGCGCGGTGCAGCACAGCAAGTTCATCGACTTCGCCGTGCCGGGCGATCGGCTGACCGTCGAAGTGGACCACCTCGACGGCGGTGGGCCAGCCTTCCCGGCAAGGGAACTCGATTTTCGCGGTACCGCGCAGGCGCACGGACGCAAGATCGCCACCGCTACCTTCCGTTGCCGCAGCTACCCGCTCGCAGAGTTCGAGGATCCCGAACATACCCGTCGGCATTATCAAGTGCTGCGGCTGAACGGTTCGAAGGTGCGCGGGAAATGAAGCGCCGCGTCGTAGTCGTCGGTGCGGGGATCCTGTCCTGTCTCGGTGCCGACTATCGCGTGCAGTGGCAGCGAATTCTGGCCGCCGAGACCGGATTACGGCGGCGAGACAGCGACAGTGCCGCGCAGCTCGGATATTTCGGCGCTGTCGACGATGCCGTGCATCCCGTCGGGTCGGCCGATCGCAAGCATCTCAAGCGACTGACCAGAGCATCGCGGCTCGGCGTGTTCGCGGCCGACCTGGCGGTCGCCGACGCGGGTCCGGTCTTCCGCGCTGCGGCGGCACCGCGACGCGGAATCTACATCGGCTCCAACGAAAACGAGGACGAGCAGAACTATCTCGAACGGTTCGCCCCAGTTCTGGCCACCGCCCGTCGAACCGACGGCAGTCTCGATTACGCCCAACTCGGCCATGCGGCGCTGCGCCGGGCGAAACCCGACTTCCTGCTGTCCGGGCTGCCCAACGCGGCACTGTGCCAGATCACCATCCGGCACGAGATCTGCGGCGCCAACAGCACATTGGTCGATGGCTCGGCCATGGGTCTGTGCGCGGTCGGCCGGGCCTTCCGCGCCGTGCGCGACGGGCGCGTGGACGTCGCGGTCTGCGGCGGAACCGATGCGGGCGCCGACGAATTCGCGCGCCTGGCGCTGCGCGAGTTCGGGTTGACCTCGTCCTGCGTGAACGGAGTGCGCTCGGTCCGGCCCTACGACCGGTTCCGCGACGGATACATCTGCGCCGAGGGGGCCGCCGCGCTCGTCCTCGCCGAACTCGACCTGGCCAGGGCCAACGACGCGCACGTGCTGGCCGAGGTCGTCGGTTTCGGGGCGGCCACCGATCGAGGCAAGCCGCTGTCCCCCGATCCCGGCGGCAGCGGCGTGCGCGGCGCGATCGCGCGCGCCATCACCGACGCCGACATCGATGCCGGCCAGGTCGGCTATGTGTACGGGCACGGCGACGCCACCGCGGACGGCGATCGCTCCGAGTTACACGGCATCGCGGAAACCCTGGCGCGCCACCGGCGGGTGCGGCTCACCGGCACCAAGCCCGCCACCGGTCACATGGGCCCGGCCACCGATGTCGCTGAGGTGGCCTTCGCCTGTCTGAGCGTGCGCGACGGCGTCATCCCGCCGACGCTCAACCTGGACAAGGTCGACACTGCCGCCCGCAGGGTCGACGTCGTCGCGGACCGGCCGTGCGCACTCGACGCGCGATACGCGG
Organism: Nocardia sp. CS682; assembly: GCF_004634405.1. NCBI lineage: Bacteria > Bacillati > Actinomycetota > Actinomycetes > Mycobacteriales > Nocardiaceae > Nocardia > Nocardia sp. CS682. The sequence continues at coordinate 609,381 of NZ_CP029710.1, forward strand.
TCACGCTCAGCCGGAACGTGGACGGCCCTGAGGTCGCCGCGCTGGTGCTCGGCGCACCACGAAAAGAAGAGAGGTGGGGTGCATGACAGCGGATCTGGCCGGACGCACCGTCCTGGTCACGGGCGGTTCCCGGGGCATCGGCCGAGCCATCGCGCTGGAGTTCGCCGACCGCGGCTCGGACGTGATCCTGACCTACTGGCGTCGGCGCTCCGCCGCGCGCGAGGTGGTCACGGAGATCGAACGTAAAGGCAGGCGTGCACTCGCGCTGCGGGTCGACGTGGGCGAAAGCGACCAGCTGAAGCGGCTTTTCGGCGAGGTGGCCGACCAGTGGGGCGGGTTGGACTTCTACGTCAACAATGCCGCGTCGGCCATCATGAAGCCGTTGTTCGCGCTGGAGACCCCGCACTGGCGCTACACCCTCGACACGAATGTCACCGCGGCGTTGTTCGGCTGCCGGGCGGCCTATGAGCTCATGCCGGGGGGCCGCGGCGCGATCGTGCTGTTGTCGAGCATGGGCGGCCGTCGCTATCTACCCAGCTACGGCGGTCTCGGCGTGTGCAAGGCGGCGATCGAGTCGATGGGCCGGTACCTGGCCGTCGAGCTCGCGCCCGGGGTCAACGTCAACACCGTCTGCGGTGGGCTCATCGAGACCGAGTCGGTGCGCGCACTGGCGGGCGCACCGGAGTGGATGCGGCAGGTGGCCGAGGCCGCTCCGATGCGGCGGATCGGGCGGCCCGAGGACCTCGCCAAGGTGGTCGCGTTCCTCTGCACCGACGACGCGGGCTGGATCCGCGGCCAGACCATCGTGGTCGACGGCGGCGCCTCGCTGACGTCCGGATAACCAACAAGTAGGAGACGCTCCCGTGCGCACCGTGATCGAGGAAACCCGGGAAATCTACGACCTGACGCATCGTCAGATCACCCTCACCCCGGCCGGTCAGGCCATGATGGCCTACCTCTGGCGGGACTGGGGCGGCTATCTCGGCCAGCTGAGCTGGACCACCGGAACCCAGCTGCGCGAGTTGACCCGTGCCACCGCGCTCGCGCCAGGAAAGGCCGGCCTCGATCTGTGTTGCGGCACCGGCGGCATCGCCCGCTATCTGGCCGCGACCACCGGCTGTGCGATGACCGGCCTCGACTACTCCGCGCCCGCGATCGATATCGCGCGGCACAGCGCGGCCGAACTCGATCCGCCGATCCGGTTCGAACACGGCGACGCCCGCGACCTGCCTTATCCCACCGCGACATTCGACGCGGTGGTGAGCGTGGACAGCCTCGTCATCGTGCCGGATCGGCATCGGGTCGTCGCCGAATGCGCGAGAGTGCTGAAACCCGGTGGCCGCCTGGTCTTCACCGACGAGGTATTGACCGGCCCGCTCCCGCGCGATGCGGATACGTTGCGCGCTCTATCCGTCTACGGCCGCCTGTTCCCGCAGACGCCGTCCGGATACCGGCGGCTGCTGGCGCACGCGGGCTTCGCCGACATCGATATCCACGACAGCACAGCGATGTTCGTCGCGATCAACCGGCGGTGGGCCGAGTCGTATCGACTCTTCGCGCCGCAAGGGCGAGAAGTGCTCGGCGACAAGCTCTTCGACGACGGGCTCGCCTTTTTCGAGACGCTCGCGGACCAGGGCGCGGCGGGCAGACTCGGGCAGGTCCGGGTGTACGCGACCAAACGGCCCGGCTGAGCGATGTTCCACGCCGGCCGCGAGCACCGCGCGACGACGATTCCGGTCGCGCCGACACTCGCTGTGCTGCGGGGCGTGTCGAAGACCTTCGGTTGCGGCGACACCGCCGTGCACGCGCTCGCGGAGTTCGACTTGACCATCGCCGCCGGTGAACTGCTCGTGGTCCTCGGCCCTTCGGGATCGGGTAAGACCACCCTCCTGAACGTGCTCGGCGGCATCGAAGCGCCGACCACGGGAGAGATCAGCATCGACGGGCGTTCACTCGCCGGCCTCGATGCCAACGGGGTGTCGGCGCTGCGCCGGGAATCGCTCAGCTTCGTCTACCAGTTCTTCAACCTCGTGCCGACTCTCACCGCCTACGAAAACATCGCGGTACTGGCCGAATTGACCGGCGGTTCGGTCCGGCGCCGGGTCGGCGAGGTACTCGCGCAGGTCGGACTGGCCGAGTGTGCGGACCGCTTCCCGGCCCAGCTGTCGGGCGGCCAGCAGCAGCGGGTGGCGATCGCGCGGGCGCTGGTGAATCGGCCGCGACTGCTGCTGTGCGACGAGCCCACCGGCGCACTGGATCTGGACACCGGGCGCAGCGTGCTCACCCTCCTGCAAGATCTGTGCCAGCGCGACCGGCATGCCGTCGTGCTCGTCACGCACAACCAGGCCATCACCGCCATCGCCGACCGGGTGCTGCGCATGCGCTCCGGTCATATCGTGGCCGCCGTGCGCCAGGACGCGCCGACGCCCGCGAGCGAGGTCTCGTGGTGAATCGGCATCCGACGCTGCGCCGTAAACTCTTGCGCGACATCCGTACCCAGTGGTCCCAATTCGCCGCGCAGGTGACCATCATCGTGCTGGGGGTGGCGCTGTTCACCGCGTCCTATGGCGCGTACCGGAACCTGACGGCCTCCTACGACGGGACGTTCGAGGCGGAGCGATTCGCCCACGTCTGGGTCACCGGTGGCGATTCGGCGGCCATAGCCTCCGGCGCACGCACCCTGCCGGGCATCGCGGACGTCGTCGTGCGCAGGCAGGCCGAACTGCCGCTGCGGGTCGGCGCGGACAAGCTGCGCGGCCGGATCATCGGCCTGCCTGCGGATCGGCCGCCCACCGTCAACGCGCCGACGATACTGTCCGGCCACTATCCGACGGCGAACGAAGTGCTGGTCGAACACCACATGGCCGGGCACTTCGGATTAGCAACCGGCGCAACGCTGTCGATGCTCGGGACGCATGGCTGGCGCGAGGTTTCGGTAGCGGGTGTGGCGTCCTCGGCGGAGTACCTCTGGCCCGCGCGCAGCCGCCAAGAGATGTTCCCCGTGCCCGACAACTTCGGGGTGATCTTCGCGACCGAGCCGATGCCGGCCACCGGCGTGACCGAACAAGTCCTGATCCGCTTCACCGGAACACCGAGCCCGGCTTCGCTCGACCGGATTCGGAGCATGGCGAGCAGCCTCGGCGCGACGGAAGTGCTGAGCCGCGCCGAACAGCCGTCGAACTGGTTGTTGCGCATGGATATCGACGCCTTCGGTGAACTCGCCTATCTGTTCCCGCTGCTGTTCCTCAGCGTCGCCGGACTGGTGGCCTATGTCCTGTTGAACCGGCGGGTCCAGGCCGAGCGTCCGGTGATCGGCGTGCTGCTGGCAGGCGGGATGGACCGACGGACGATCCTCTGGCATTACCTGCAATTCGGCATCGTGGCGGGGTCGACCGGGTCGCTCGGCGGAATCATGCTCGGGCTGGCCGGATCCGGCGCACTGAGCCGGGTCTATCTCCGGGCGATCGGCCTGCCGGAATCGGCGGCGGTCGTCGAAGTTCTGCCGATCACCATTCTCGGTGGGCTGGTCTTCGGCATCGCGGCGGGCGCGCTCGGCGCACTGGCACCCGCCGTGCTCGCGTTTCGTACGCCGCCCGCCACCGCGATGCGCGGGTCCGCGCCGCTCGGTCCTGGCCGAATCAGCCTGCCCGAGCGCCTTTTTCCGGTACTCCGACGGCTGCCCGCACGCTGGCTACTGGTGCTGCGCAATATCGGCCGCAGTCCGCGGCGGACCTGGAGCACCGTGCTCGGCACCGCCCTGTCACTGCTGGTCGTACTCACCTCGTGGACGATGCTCGACACCATGGCCGCTGCGTTGGACGTGTCGTTCCGTCAGGTGCAAACCGCCGACGCGCGAGTCGATTTCACCGGCCCGGTCGATCAGCGCAAGCTGACCGAGTTGACCGGCGCCGAGGGTGTGGTGGCCGCCGAACCCATGGTGCGGCTGCCGATCATCCTCACCGCAGACGGTGATACGTATTCGACCGCGCTCATCGCATTGCCCCGCGACACCACGATGCACGGGCTCCGACCCGTACCCGGCTCCCCAGCCTCCCTGTCCGACGACGGCATCCTCATCGGCAAAGGGGTCCGGCACCTACTGCGAGTCGGCCCCGGCGACACCGTCGCAGTGAAAGTGCCCGGCGTGCAGGATGTTCGGGTACCGATCGCCGGGGTACTCGATGAACCGATCGGCGCCTTCGCCTACCTGTCCATCGAACAACTCGACGCGCTGGCAGGGGCGCCGGTGCCGGTCGACTCGGCGCTGCTGCGACTGGCGCCGGGCGCCGATCCCGAGCAGATCCGGCGCGAATTGTCCGGCCGCGCAGGTATCGCAGCGTACGAGGATCTGGACGCGCTGAACCGGCTGATCGATCGGTACGCCGGATTCTTCTTCGTGTTCATCGGGGTGATGCTCGGGCTGGGCGGGGTGCTGGCCTTCGCGATCATCTTCACCACGATGTCGATCAATATCGTCGAGCGGCGCCGCGAGGTCGGCGTGCTGCGGGCGGGCGGCATGCCACCGGGGATGCTGGCACGGCTGATCACCGGAGAGAACCTGCTGATGACGCTGCTCGGTATCGCGCCGGGTCTGGTGCTCGGCGTACTCGGCGGCCACAGCTTCCTGTCCACTTATTCCAACGATCAGTTCCAGCTGGAGCTGGTCGTCCGGCCGAGCACGCTGGGTGTCGCGGCGCTCGCGATCCTGGCTGTCGCGACCGTGTCGCTGCTACCGGGACTGCGTGCCGTTCATGGCCTCGACCTCGCCGCGATCATTCGCGAACGCTCCGATTGAGCCGCCAGGGAGGTGCGCTGATGAACCACTCCGCCTTCGTCACCGGCGGCAATCGCGGTATCGGACTCGCCATCGCCCGCGAGCTCGCACGCACCGGCAAACCGGTGGCCGTGACCGTCCGCAAGGGTACGCCACCCGACGGATTGTTCGGTGTGCCTTGTGATGTCACCGACGCACGGCAGGTCGACACGGCGTTCACCACCATCGAACAGGAACTCGGGCCGGTCGACGTCCTCGTCGCGAACGCGGGCATCACCAGGGACATTCTGCTGGCGGCGATGACCGAGGACGAGTTCGCCGCCGTGGTCGACACCAACCTGGTCGGCACGTTCCGGGTGATCAACCGGGCTGCCCGCACCATGATCCGGCAGCGTCGCGGCCGGATCATCCTGGTGTCCTCGGTGACGGCGCTGCTCGGCTCGGCGGGTCAGACGAACTACGCCGCGTCCAAGGCGGGCATGATCGGCCTGGCGCGCTCGCTCGTGCGCGAACTCGGCGCCCGCAACATCACCGTCAACGTGGTCGCTCCCGGCTTCGTGGACACCGATATGACGGCCGCGCTGACGCCGCAGTGGCGAGCCGAGGTCACCAGGAAGATCCCGCTCGGGCGGATCGCCGGTGCCGACGAGATCGCGCGGGTGGTGGCCTTTCTCGCCGGCGACGACGCGGGCTACATCACCGGCGCGGTGATCCCGGTGGACGGCGGGCTCGGGATGGGCCACTGACGACCTCGGGGCCACCCGTTGACCTGCTGTGGTGCCAGAACTCTGCCGTTGCCCGTGCTGTCGTCGAGCAGCGCGATCAATCCGGTCTCGTAGGCCACCGCGACGGCCTGTCCGCGCGTCGCCACCGCCAGTTTTTGCAGCACGTGATGCACGTGACTGCGCACGGTGGTCGCCGAAACCGAAAGCTGACGGGCGATTTCGGCGTTGGAGCGGCCGTGCGCGAGCAGGCCGAGGACCTCGGCCTCGCGCCGGGTCAGGCTCCCGGCCACCTGGATATCGAGGTTACGGCTGACGCTGGAGGCCACCACATGATCGAGGCCACCGATGATCTGGGGCGGAACCACCAGTCGATTGCCCACCGCGACCACCCGGATGGCACAGAGCAATTCGAACGGCGAGCAGCCCGACGACAGTAAGGCGCGTACGCCCGCCCGAACCAGTTTGACGGCGCGAGCCACGTCCTCCTCGGTCATCACCATGATGACCTTCGCGGCCGCGACGATTTCGGCGAGGCGGTGTTTTCCCTCGACCGCGCCGACGAGCAATACGACATCGGGTGCGTGCGCTTTGATGGCGCCGAGCAGACTGTGCCCACCGGCCACGTCGTCGACGACATCGATATCTGGCTCACGATCGAGTTGGACGCGCAGACCCGACCGCATCAGGGCACTGTCCGCACAGACCACCAGGCGAATTGTCACCGGTCTGTGCGCCGTCATGCCCGATCCACGACATTCGCTCACCGCACCGGGCGGCGGTGCGGTAACAGGTCCGGTGATCGCGCCGGGAAGTTGCTGTGCACGACATTCCGCTGGATTGGTCCCATTGCGTGACAAGACATTTCACGCTCCCATCAGTCCCAGCGAATGTTCACCAGGGTAGCACTTATTGTTTGATTACCGCATTGTTTCAGCCGAACCCGCACTGTGCAATTCAACAATTCTCGATGTGCACATTGCCGATTTATCGAAGCCCCGATGATGCAATTCTCAATCGAGCGTCGTGTCCTTTCGATCGCCGTACGTCTCACGCACGCGCAGTACCGTGGCCGCAATTTCGCGACCCGCCGTGCCGAGTAATGAGCCCAGGGTGGTGCGATCCACCGTCCAGCGCGGCAGCCGCTCCAGAAACGCACCGACCTCGGCCATGGCGGCGATCAGTTCCGGCGCACCGTCGCCCGCCGTGCTCGGCGCGAACCGCATCTGCAAAGTAATTGCGCCGCAGCGCTTTCCGATCAACCGGGCGACGACCGCCTCGGCATAGTTCTGCACCGACGGGCGCGGCCGCGCGCCGATCGCGCGCGGCGACAGCACCAGCCTGCCGAGCAAGCCGACCCGCCGATAGCCCGCGAACAGCGGTGATCGCGCCGCTCGGCGCAGCATGGCGTCCATGGCCGCCGCGATATCGGCCGCCCCGCGCCGGTCGTGCTCGGCCGCTTCGAGCGCGGCGCGGGCCAGCCCGGCCGCCATGTCGTTGCGGTAGTGCGTGCGCAGCCAGTGCGTCATATCCGGTGCCGCGCGCGACATCTGCGCGAAGACTTCGGCCGAGGTCAGCGCCGCGCCGATCGGGACGAGTGCGTCGCTGAGGGCCTTGGACAGCGCCACCAGGTCCGGGCGGAAGCCCCGACCGGTACAGGTCAGGAAGTTGTCGATATCGCCGCGCCAGAAGCCGGTGAAGACCTCATCGACACCGACCAGGAATCCTGCTGTCGCGCGCCGTTGTTCGATCTCGTCGAGTACCTCTCCCGGTATCTCGACACAGTCGTAGCCTTGCACGAGTTCCAGCCAGACCAAGGCGATGTCGGTGCGCCGCAGTGCCTGCCGCAGTCCGTCGATGTCCGCGAGATCGACCTCGATCACCCCGACTGGGTACGGGCTGAAGGCGTGCTGATCGCGATCCCGGAAGAACGAACTCGTCCTGCTCAACGCCAGCGAGATGGGGCCCTTGCCGGAATAGTTGCCACGACAGGTGAGTACGGTCGCGCGGCCGGGCTTGCAGCACAGCGCGGCGAGCACCGCGTTGTCGACCGCGCTCTGCCCGCTCACCGCGGGCAGCATGATCGGCAAGCCGGTGAAGCGTGCCAATGCGGCTTCCAGCCTTGATGTTTCGTCGCCCGCCGTGCCCGCTGTTCGGATCACCTCGGGCGACTGCACGTTGTGCCCGCGGAACGCGGGGCCGGTGCCGGAAGCGAGGTCGGTGTAGGTGCGCGTGCCGTGCCGGTACCTGACGCCCTCGGCGCGGTCGAAGGTCATGTTGATGGCCGCCAGATCGATCGACCGGGTTTGCCAGGTGTTGCTGTGCATGCGCAGGCGGGCACTGCGGGTGAATCTGTTGTGCCGCATGCGGTGTATCGCCGCGCGTTCGTGCCGGTCCGTCGGCCGCCAGCGCGTCAGTGTCTCGCACAGCATGTGCATTGCGAGGCCATTGCCGCCGAAGGTCGACACGTGCGCGATGCTGTCCATCGTGTTGTTCCAGAGCGCGAACATCTCGCGGGTGAGCGACACAGTGCCGCAGGGCATCTCATTGTCAACGACCACCTCACCCAGGAACACCAGGTCGGCGGCGGCCACCGAGCCGCGCAGGGTTTCCAGGGCGGTCGCGGCGCCGAGCAGGCCCCACGCCACCGCGGCACCGCGCGCACGCGCGACCTCGATCGCGCTACGCACCGGTGCCAGCCCGTCCCCCGCGAGACCGTCTACGACCACTACGTATGCTGACCAGCCCGGGTCGATCCGGTGCAGAAACTCATCGACGGTGCCGACGATCGCCATGCCGTCGGCGACGAGCTCGGGCAGGCCCGGGACCGCGTGCCCGAACGCGTAGCGCGCGGTGCCGGTCGGATCCAGTACCAGAATTCGGCACGAGCCCGGGCTTCCCGCGCGATTGTGCCTGTTGCGCAAGTACTTCACGACCGTGCCCAGTGCCTCGACGCCGGAATTCACGAACACCGAATGCCATGCGACGCCGGTGTTATCGCCTCGGCTGAGCAGCCGATGTAGCAGATACGCCGCCACTGCCCCATCGGGCGGCACATAGGTGCTGGCCAGCACCATGTTCGGCGACCCGGCGACGACCCGCTCGGCCAATATTTCGCGTACCCGTTCATTACCGGAAAATATGGCCGGAATTTCCTGCCGTGCGTCTCGCGAGTCCCCCGGAGCTACACCGGTCGACATCGGCACGCTCCTCGCTGCACTCGATATGAATATGCGGCTCACCGAGGGAGCCACCCGCCCACCGGGCATGATCAATTGAGGTCAGAATAACGCCGGAACGGCCGCCTCATCATCGGTCGAACGCTGATATGAATATCAACGCTTGTCGGATAAGCACCCGGCGCGCTGCTCGGCCGCAGACCGGGCCGCTCGCGTTCGGCCCGATTGTTTAGCGCCCGCATACCCGGGGCATACCGGCCCTGTCGCGGCGTCGCCGACGATTGCTGCGCGCATTCCGAAGTTGGCTTGTTCGAGCAGGGAGGAATAGCGATGAAAGCGGTACTGATCACGCCGATCGTGGTTGCTGCGGCGATAGCAGCAGCGTCGTGCGGTGACGACTCAGGACAGGACTCGGCCGATCCCACCACCGCGGTGTCGGTGATCGGCAGCTCGACGGCGTCCGGCGCGCCGGACTCGGCGCAGGTCGATCTGGCGCACCACTCGTTCCCGGTGAGCCCCACCGACGCCCTCAACACCGCGAAGAAGAACTTCGACGGCACGCTGTCGAAGCTCGAACTGGAGCGCGAGGGCGTCAACACCCGGAATACCTACGTGTACAAGGTGGAGATGCTCTCCGATACGGAGAAATACACCATTCAGCTCGCCGCCGATTCCGGCGCGGTCATCTCCGAGCACAAGGAGAACCTGGACGCGGACGAACGCGGCACCGAACGCACCCGCAAGGCCGTCGACTACGACCGGGCGGTCCCGCTGAACGACGCGATGGCCACCGCCTCGAAGGCCCGCTCGGGCCCGATCGAGAAGTGGAAGATCGAGGGCAAGGACAACTCTGCGCAGTACGAGTTCGATGTCCAGCAGCCCGGCGCCACCGATGACGACTACGAGGTGCAGGTCGACGCGTACTCCGGTCAGCTGAAGACGACCGGGTAGCGCCGCCCGCTACCAGGGGTCGCCGACCGCGACGGCGGTGTACGGCGTGGTCGGCTCCGGTGGCGTGTCGAAGCGGGCGTTCGGCAGATAGAGGCGGTCGCCGAACGCCGCGACGGTGGCGGGCACGTCGAAGCGTGGGTCGGTCAGTCGCCGCTGGACCGTGCCGGTGGTTCCGGCGGGGTCGAGGTCGATGACGGCGATCGCATTCTGCCTGTTCTGCACGACCAGCAGGCTGTTGCCGCGCAGGAGCAGTCCGTCGCCGTGCGGTACCGACTCGGCGCCGAGATCCACGCGCCGGGTGTCGCCGGACGCCGGGTCGGCCCGGAACAGGTGGCCGGTCACCGACTGCACGACGATCAGGGCCGTGCCGTCCGGAGTGCGCACGATGCCGTTGGCGTTGAATTCTCCTGGGACATAGGCGATATCGCCGGTCAGCGGGACGCGCACCACCGCATCCGGTGACGGCAAGGCGCCGTCCGGGCCGATCGGCAGGTGGTAGAGCACCGGTGCGCGCGAGTCGGTGAACCACGCGCCTGAGGGCGTCAGCACCACGTCGTTGACGAAAGTATCCGGCGGCGTGCCGAATTGGTAACGTGCCAGCACCGCGCCGGTAGCGGCGTCCACTATGCGGACGTCACCCCCGGTGCCGCCTGCGACGAAAAGCCTGCCGCGGTCGTCGAGTTGGAGGCCGAGGGCCTGCGTACCCGGTCCGGGACTCAGCACGGCACCCTGTCCGGTCACCAGGTCGGCTCGATAGATGGCGCCGTCCGCCATCGATCCGATATAGGCCACCGGCCACTGCCCGATGGCGATGCCCTCCGGCCGGAACCCCGCCGGTAGGTCGATCGTGGTGGGAAACAACGGTTCTCGGGCGGTCGCCTCATGCGCGGGTGCGAGCGTCCCGACGCAGGCCAGTGCCACCGCTATGCCGAGCATCCGCCTCATCTCAGAACCTCCTGCGCTGCTGCACTTTTCATACGGTCAGTCTGGCTGGACGACGATCCATGAGTCCAATGCATGTTTGTCATCCGATTGATCACCGGTCAAGATTGATCCATGGAGCTCCAGCAGATGCGTTACGTCCTCGCCGTCGCCGAGACGAACAGCTTCACCCGGGCCGCGGAGCGGTGCATGGTGGTGCAGTCGGCGCTCAGCCATCAAATCGCCCGGCTGGAAAAGGAACTCGGTGCGCGACTGTTCGAGCGCACCAGCCGCCGGGTGCGGCTGACCCCGGCCGGAGCGGCGTTCCTGCCCGCCGCCCGCCAATGCCTGGACGCCGCCGACCGGGCGGCCGCCGAGGTGGCCGCGGCCGTCGGTGAGATCCGCGGCCGCCTCGCGGTCGGTCTGATCCCTACCGTCGCCGCGGTCGATATTCCGGAGGCCCTGCGCGACTTCCGCGCGCGCTACCCACACGTGCGCATCAGTTTGCGGGTCGGCGCCAGCGATGACCTGATCGACCAGGTCGAGCACGGCACGCTCGACGTCGCCTTCCTCGGACTGCCGACCACCGCACGCCCGCACGGCGTCGCGGTGCACGAACTGGCCCGCGACCGGCTGGTGGCCGTCGTCGCCCCCGACCACCCACTAGCCGCCGAACCCACCGCCGATTTGCGCAGGCTCGCCACCGAAGTCTTCGTGGACCTGCCGGCCGGCACCGCGGGCCGCAGCCAATCCGACCAGGCCTTTGCCGCGGCCGGCCTCATCCGCGACGTCGCGTTCGAGGTAACCACCGCCGACTACATCACCCGACTGGTCGCCCCCGGCCTGGCCATCGCCATGCTGCCCGCGGCTTACACTCCCCGTCTCACCGACGTCGTCACGATCGAAATCGCCGACGCGCCTACCCGAGTCGAATATGTCATCTGGAACACCGCCACTCGCACTCCGGCCGCCAGTGCCTTCCTCGGCCTTCTCGACATCCCTGCTCCCCGCGAGCCCTGAAGCACCACAAGATATTCGAAGGGGCAGCGGTTATCTGGCTGCGGCTATTTCGGCGATCTTCTCTCGTGCGTCGGCGGCCGCGTGCTTCTCGTTGGCGTACAACAGGCCGAACGTGAAGCCGTTCTCGCCGGCCGCGGTTCCGGCTGTGGTCGCGATGCGCCAGAGGAAGGCGGCGGACACGACACTGTCGTTGTGGTCACCGAGCACGCGTTGGATTTGCTTGTAATGCTTGATGTTCGACTTCGCCTGAGCGCGGTCGCGGACCGGTTCGTGCAGCTCGGCGGCGTAACGAGCGCGTTTGGCGGCCTTGCGGGCGCGGTGCAGGGATTCGTCGCGCTGATCCTGGAGAGCGACCGCGAGGCGGCGATCGGCCTTGCGGGCGGCGCGGTCGGCGCGCTGGACCAGCTTTCGGCCCTTGATCCGCAGGCCGAGTGGCGGATTCGACTTCCATTCACGCAGCGTCGCAAGGAGTTTCAGGTAACGCGGGGAGTTCATGGCCTCAGCGAGCTCCTTACGACTGGTGAGCTGCTTACTCAACAGAGTGGTATCGATACGCGTGGCGACCGGGCCGAGCACGAGTTCGAGGGGCAGTTCGCTGATCTTGTCGGCGAGGTGGCGGCGTTGCACCTGGCAGTCGCGTACCTCGCCGAGCAGGCCTGCGAACCACTTCAGCTCGTCCTCGATGTCGGCGATCGCCGAGCGGTCCAGCAGCTTGCCGAATACCCGCAGCGTGCTGCGCAGGCGCCGGGACGCGACCCGGGTGTCGTGGATCGGGTTCTCGCCGCGGCGCAGCGCGATGTCGCCGGCGAAGATCGTGTCGATCTGGGCAGTGATGTAGTCGTGGATCGCGCGTTCGGCATCGGTGCTGAGCTCCGGGCCGGGCCGCGCGGGCAGCACACGAGACAGTTTGGACGGATACGTCGACGGCCGTGCGCCCGCCGCGACGAGCCGATCCACCAAAACTGTTGGGGTGGTGTCGGTTTGCGGGCCGAGTTCGATCTCGATCTCGCGCCAGTCGAGGGAGCCCGCGTCCGGCTCGGCGGGCGTCGTGTGCACCGTGTCGTCATCGACCTCGACGATCAGTTCGTCGTCCGCGCCGAAGACGCGATGCCGTGTGCGCACGGTATGAATCGTGGTGACCGGGGCCAGTTCCTTACCCAGTGCGACGCCGGTGACCAGCTCGGCGAGTTCACGCGGCAGTTCGTCGGACAGCGCGGCGGTCAGTTCGACGCGGCCGTCCGCCTGCGGGACCTTCAACTGCCAGCCGGACTCGTCGGCCCCGGTACGGCGGCGCAAGGTGACGTTCTGGGCCAGCAGGTCGTGGTCCGCGGTGTCGAAGTACGTGCTCGTCAGCTCGACCTCTGTTTTCTCGACCCGGCTGTCGGGGACGAGATCATCGAGCGCCGGCAGCGTGCAGGCCGGGTCGACGTCCCATTTACTTTCGCGTTCCAACTCGTCCTTCATCGGTACTGCGTTCCCTGTCCGGCACAGGTGAAACAGCCCCGACCGGAAGTCGCGGCGGCCACGAACGGGAATCAGGGCAGCACGGTCAGCGCACCGTCTCGATACTGCTCGCGGACCGCGTAGCGGCGGATCTTGCCACTGGAGGTCAGCGGTACCGAGCCGGTCGTCACCAGCACCACGTCGTTGAGCCGCAGTCCGTGATGCTCACCGACCGCTCGACGCACGGCCGTGACGATCGCTGACTTGGCGGTGGCGTCGGGGTTCTCGCCTCGATTCATCTCGGCGACCACGACCAGAGCGGGTTCGTCACTGTCGAGCACTTGGAACGCCACGCAGCGGTCGGGGCGCAGTGCCGGATGCGAGTACATCGCGGAGGCCTCGATATCGGACGGGTAGTGGTTGTAGCCGTCCACGATGATGAGGTCCTTGCTGCGTCCGGTGACGTACAGCTGCCCCTCGTGCACGAAGCCGAGATCACCCGTGCGCAGGAAGTGCCCGGTGCGACCGGTGACGGTGGCGGCGAAGGTGGCGGCTACCGCCTCCGGTGCGTCCCAGTACCCCTTTCCGATGCTGTCGCCGCGCAGGCAGATCTCGCCGACCTGACCTTCCGGCAGCGGCGTCAGCGTCTCGGTATCGGCGAGGACGAGTTCGTAGGCGTCATTCAGCTGACCACTGGCCACCAGCCTGCGGCCACCGCTGGACACCGGCTCGACCCGCCCCTTGGCGAGCGCGGTCGGGTCCACCTCGACCGTGGTGAGTCCGCTGCCGGCCGGGCCGCCGGTTACCAGCAGCGTCGCCTCGGCGAGGCCGTAGCACGGGAAGAGGCTGTGCGCGTCGAAGCCCGCCGCACGGAAGTGGTCTGCGAAGGTGGCCATGGTGTCCGCGCGCACGGGCTCCGCACCGCAGAGTGCTACCCGCAGCGGTGACAGATCGTAGTTGGCGACCTGCTCGGCAGGCACCCGCCGCACGGCGAGCCCGAAGGAGAAGTTGGGGGCGACGGTGTGGGTGGCCCCGAACCGGGACATCGCCGCGATCCAGCGCGCGGGCCGCTGCACAAATGCCAAGGGGACATACTGATAACGGTGGAGCCGCTGTACACCGGATAGGTGACCATGCTCAGCAGACCCATGTCGTGGAAGGTCGGCAACCAAGCCACCCCGACCCCGGCGCCGATCTCATCGGTGACCAGCCGCAGGTTGGCGAGGACGTTGTGGTGCGTGAGCACGACACCCTTCGGTTCCCCGGTCGATCCGGACGAATACTGCAGGTGCGCAACGCTGTCCGCCGTGACGCCGGGATCGTGGTACCCATCCGCCTCGGCGAGATCGATACGATCGGTGACCACCGTGCGCAGCCCCGCGAACCCGTCGGCCTCGGCCAGCACCGGGGTCAGCAGCGGCTCGATCTCGGCGCCGGTGAGCAGCAGGCGCGCACCGGAATTGGCGGTGATGGCGGCCAGGCGCGCCAGGCTGTCCGCCAGCTTGTTCGGCTGCGGCGGCGCCACCGGCACCGCGACGACACCGGCATAGAGGCACCCGTAGTACGCGACAACGAATTCCAGGCCAGGGGCATAGAGCAGCAGCGCCCGCTCCCCCGGCTGGGTGATCCCCGCCAGATGCGCGGCGACGGCACGGGCGCTGCCGTCGAGCTCCGGCAAAGTCAGTGTCGCGGTGACCTCGTCACCGTCGCCGAGGTGATGGAAACGCACCTCGTCCGGCGTGGCGGCGGCGCGCATGGTCAGCAGCTCGACGAGGGTGGCCGGTTCGACCGGGGAATTGGTTGTCATGCTTGCACTCCTGAGGTCCGGCGACGGAGATTCGCTGCAACACAGACCGATTCGGCCGGGCGCAGCGTGAAACGAGGTTCGGGGTGGTCGCCGACGAAGGCACCGGCGTGCCACGAGTTCAGGCCGAAATGCTGGACGTACGCCGTCGGCAGCTCACCATCGACGGCCGCGATGATGGCGCGTCCGCGCGGATCGGCGCGCAACTCGATCGCGTCGGGCGACACCGTCAGTCCGCTACCCAACCACTTCAGGTAGCTCTCTTTAGCAACCCAGTGGTGCAGAAATCGCCGCCGATCGGTGCCTACCCTGGCGGCTTCGCGCGCTGTGAGCACCCGTGGCGCCAGCCCGTCCAGGTCGAAATCGGTGTCGACCGACTCGACGTCGACGCCGATCGATCCCGACCCTGCCACCGCGACGACCGCGAGCCCGTGGGTGTGAGTGAGATTGAATGCCGTTGCACTGTCGGCCAATTCCGGCTTCCCGTGGCGTCCGGTAGCGAAGACGAGGTCCTCGGGGAGACTGCCCGTATAGGCCGAAAGCACCCGCCGTAGCGCGGCCCGGGTACGAATGAAGTCGGCCGTGAACTCGGCGGTGTCGAACCGGGTGCTGCGCACGAACTCCCCGGCGGACAACACCCGGCGATCCTCGGCGGAATGCGCACCCGTCAGCCGCACCCACCACAGTTCGACCTCGTCGGACCCGATCCTCCGCCGCAGCGCGGTGCCGCCGATCATGGCGACCCCACCACGCAGTCCCGGACGTGGCGCAGTGCGGCGTCGCGGTGCGAGATCGGGAAGAAGTGCCCGCCGGGCACCATCCGGATGTCGACCCCGGCCGAGCCGCACTCGTTCCACTGCTCGAGCTCGGTCGCGTTCACGTGCGGATCGGCGCTGCCGCTCAACACGGTGATCGGGATATCGAGGGGCGGGTCCGGCCGATACACATACGTCTGGTCGACGCCGAGATCGGCCCGGGTCAGCGTGAGGACCGACTGCCGCATCTGTTCGTCGGCGAGCACCTCCGCCGGGGTACCGCCGAGCATCCGCACGATATCCAGCAGCATCTCGTCGGAGGCGAAACGGATCCACGGCAGCCGCGAAGGATGTTGCGGCCCACGACGTCCGGACACGATCAGCCGCGCCGGACGCGGCCCTGCCCCCGCGCAGAGCCGCCGCGCCAGCTCGTAGGCGATGAGCGCGCCCAAGCTGTGCCCGAACAGCACGAACGGCGCCCGCCACGCACCCTCCATCGCCGCGAGCAAGTCGTCCAGCAGCGGCGTCAGGTGCTCGAAAGGCTCGTCCCGCATGCGCATTTCGCGCCCCGGTGGCTGGAGCGGCACCACGTCGATATCGGGGTGCAGCTGTTTGCGCCACGGCAGGTAGGTCGAGGCCCCCGCCCCGGCGTGCGGCAGGCAATACAGGGTCGTCGCCGCGCCGCCGATCGGCGGGTACGGCATCCATTTGCGGGTATCGATGGTGGGCGCGTTCATAGCCGGGCCGCCGTGGAGGCCGTCTCTACCGTCAGATAGTCCGGCGGGGGCGGTGGCGGTGTCGTCGAAGCGCCCAGCAGCGTAACGCCGTCCTCCTCGCCGATCTCCTCGAAATTGGCGAATCGGTAAGTGATGTACATGATCCGGTTCCGATCGGTGGGCACGAATTCGGCGACCAGCCGCGCGCCCTCGGCCTGGGCCAGCCGCACCACATGGTTGAGCAGCACCGTCCCGACGCCGCGCGAGATCACCCGGCACGACATGAGCAGCAGCTTGAGCCGCCACTGCGTGGCACCACGCTCCACCAGCGCGAGACCGATCTGCCCGTAGGTCCCGTACTTGTCCTCCAGTTCGGCCATCAACAGCAGGTGATCGTCGGATTCGGCAAGGGCGGCAAGTTCTTCCGCCGAGTACATGATTCCCGTCGAGTTCAGCTGATTGGTCCGGACGACGAGTTCCTCGGCCCGGCCGATGTCGGTGGCGCGGGCCGGACTGATCGCGAAACGCATACCGAGGGTGGCGAGGAACTGCTCATTGGTGCCGGAGAACCGTTCCTCCGCGGTGGTCCGCTCGATGCTCGCCCGGTACATGTGGCGGCGCATCCGCGAGTCGGCGCTCACGTGCTTCGGCTGGAATTCCGGCCGGTCCACCAGGGACATCGCGTCCACGGCGTCGATGCAGAGCACCTCGGGATGGGCGAACCGGACCTCATCGCGCTCGAGCTCTTGATCGTCGACGAAGGCGAGCGTGTCGATCCCGATATTGAGCCGCTCGGCGATCGCCGCGACCGAGGCGGACTTGTTGTCCCACCCGATCTGCGGGTAAAGGAAGTACTCGGCGATCCCCAGCTCGGCGAGCTTGGCCAGCGCGATCTCCGGATCGTTGCGGCTGGCGACCGAATGCAGGATCCCGCGCTCGTCCAGCGTGGCAATGGTTTCCCGGATCCCCGGCTTGAGATCGGTGACCGTGGCGTTCTCCAGCAGGACACCGTCCCACAGGGTGTGGTCCAGATCCCAGACCACGCACTTGATCTGGCGGGGACGCTTACCGACATCGGAGTTCATCGAATTTCCTTAGCCTCTGCGCGGTTCCGGTCGTGCCTCAGTCGATGGGGATGACGCGCGCCTGATTTCGGCACGCGTCGGCGGCGATGAGTATGTGTTGCAGCTGCGTGCTGCCCTCAATGATCTCCATGACCTTGGCATCGCGTAAGTAGCGCCCGACCGGATATTCGTCGGTACAGCCACGCGCGCCGTGCAATTGGACCGCGTCGTTGGCCGCGGCCGCCGCCGCGGTGGCGGCGAACTGTTTGGCGATGCAGGTCGCCATGATGGTGTCCGGGCTGCCGGTGTCCTTGAGCCGCGCGGCCTGCCAGACCAGTAGCCGGGCCGCCCGGGTGTTGGTGGCGATGGTGGCGATCATCTGCTGCACGAGTTGGTGTTCGCGCAGCAGCGCGCCGCCCTGGTGGCGCGAGTTCGCGTAACTGACACAGGCATTCAGGCACGCTTGCAGGATGCCGACGCATCCGGCGGCGACACTGAAGCGTCCGATATCGAGCACGCCGGTCGCGATGGCCAACCCCATGCCCTCGGGTCCGATGAGTGCGTCGGCACCGACTTCGCAGTTGTCGAAGACGATCTCGGCGACCTGGCTGCCGCGGGTTCCGGTGATGTCGCGCACCGGGATTCGGCTGATGCCGGGGTTCGCCGCCTCCACCAGGAAGGCGGCCGGGCCCACCGCGGTGCGCGCGAAGACGAGCAGCACGTCGGCGAGCTGGCCACCGGTGACCCAGAGCTTGTGGCCGTCGAGCACCCACCCGTCATCGGTGCGCCGGGCCGAGGCCTGCAGCGCGGCGAAGTCGCTGCCCGCCTCGGGCTCGGTGAGGCAGAACGCGCCGAGCGCGTTCCCGGCGACCAGGTCGGCCTTCCACCGCTGCTTGGCCGTATCGGTCCCCCAGCGGTCCAGCGCGTACAGCGCCATCGAGTGCACCGTCAGCAGGCTGCGCATGGACGAACAGCCGCGGCCCACCTCCTCGTGCACTTCGGCGAGGGTGGTCATGCCCGCACCGGTGCCGCCATCCGTCTCCGACAGCACCGCACCCCACAGGCCCCGTGCGGCGAACTCGGGGATGATGCTCGGGTCGATCCGGGCCGCCTGATCGAACTCGGCGGCCCGCGGTGCGACCACCTTGTCCACGAACGCGGCGATCTCGGCCCGCGACCACGCGCCGACGCCGGACGCCGCCTGCACCGGCATCACGCGACCTCGGTGGCCGCGCCACCACCGTTGAGCCTGCCGACCAGGTCGGTCATCACGTTCACCGTCCGGAAGTTGTCCAGCATCAGCTCGTCGTTGGGGATGCGGTCGCCGAGGTGCTGCTCGATGAACATCACCAGTTCCATCGCGAAAAGCGAGTTGACGAAGCCGCTTTCGAAGATGTCGTGATCGTCTTCGAGCCGGCCGTCGGGGAATCGCTTGGCGACGAATTCACGGATTTCGGAACGGGCATCGGAGAACATAACTGCGTCCTGTCGGTAACGGGGGCAAAGGGTTCGGGGTCTCTCACGAGTACGAGAAGAAGCCCTGACCGGTTTTCCGGCCGTGTAGTCCGGCGTCGACCATCTTGCGGAGCAGCGGACACGGCCGATACTTGCTGTCTCCGTAGAACTCCTGGAGGCCCTCGATGCTGTACAGGATGGTGTCGAGCCCGATGAGATCCGCGGTCTCCAGCGGACCCGACGCGTGCCCGAAGCAGGACCGAAAGATCTCGTCGACCTCGGCAGCCCCTGCCACACCGTCCTGGAGCAAGAAGATCGCCTCGTTGACCATCAGCATCAGTACCCGATTGGAGACGAAGCCCGGCATGTCGTTGACGACGATGCCCCGCTTCTCCAGGCCGTCGAGCAGCTCCATCGCGGTGGCGATGGTGTCGTCGCAGGTGTGCCAGCCGCGGATCACCTCGACGGTGGACTTCATCGGCACCGGGTTCATGAAGTGCATGCCGAGCACCCGATCGGGGCGCTTGGTGGCCCCGGCGATCTTGGTGATCGGGATGCACGACGTGTTGGCCGCGAAAATTGTTTCAGGCGGGCAGATCTCGTCCAATCGCGGGTAGATCTCGGCCTTGAGCGACCAGTTCTCGGTGATGTTCTCGATGACGAACTCCGCGGCGCCGAGGTCGCCGAGCTCGGTCGTGTAGCTCACCCGCTGGGTCAGGTCGCCGTACTTCTCGGTGTCGTGGCCGAACAGGCGCCCGGTACGGGCGTACCGGACGACCTCGTCCGCCGCCCGGTCCAGCTGGGCCTGGGCACGGTCCACCAGCACCACGGAGTATCCATGCGCCGCAAGGGCTTGCGCGAGGCCCGAGCCCATCACGCCTGCCCCGACGACTCCGACAAGTTTCATGTCCGTGACTTCCTTTCGGGCGCGGTCGCCGTGAGCAGGTAATCGGCCATATCGGCGATCGTCGGCGCTTCGAACAGCGCCACGGTCGGGATGACCGCGCGGAACTGTTTCTTGATCGAGTTGATCAGTTGCAGACCGACCAGCGAATTGCCGCCGGACTCGAAGAAGTTCTCGTGCAGGCCGACGTGGTCGACGCCCAGCGCCTCCTGCCAGAGTTCCGCGAGGCGGCGTTGGTAGTCCTCGATGGTTCGGCCGGGCGGTGCCGTGCTGGGCTCCGCTGAGCCCGGTTTCGGCGAAGTGGCGGATTCCGCGAGCGGGTCGTTGCCGCCGACCCAGGCCGCGAGGCGCTCGGGCAGCCGCCCGGCGGAGACGACCGCGCGGCGCGGGCCGCCCGTGATGAGCCGGTCCAGCACGGCGAGGGCGTCCGAGGCGGCGAACGAATATTTGTCCAGTGAGTCTGCGACACCGGGGGTTTCGCCGGAATGGACCGTGTCCTGCCAGGTGTCCCAGCACGCGGAACGCCACGCGGATCCGCCGGGCAGGCCGCGGATCGCGACGAACTGGTCCTGGAAAGCGTTGGCGGCCGCATAGGCGGTGAAACCGATGCCACCGAGGACCGCCGACATCGAGGACAGCAGGACGACGAAATCCGGACGCTCGCCGCGCAGTGCGTCCGCCAGCGCGAGCGTGCCATCGATCTTGGCGCGGAAATGCGCGGCGCTGACCTCCGGCGACGTGTCCTCGATGGTGGTGAACGCGTCCGGCGACAGCACGCCCGCGGCATGGATCACGCCATCGATCGCGCCGAAGCGGTTGCGGACCTCGGCGATTGCGGCGATGGTGGCATCGCGGTCACCGATATCGCAGGTCAGTACCTGCACCTCGGCACCGGCGTCGGCCAGCGCACGAACCGCTGTCGCTCGGGCGCGCGACTTATCGTCCAGCTGCGCAACGGATTCCGCGCCGTCCAGGTCCGGCAATGGTGTCCTGGCCAGCAGCACCAGTTTGACGCCTGCGGCTGCGGCGGCCAGGTGCGCCGCCGCCTGGAGGCCGATGCTTCCCGTGCCGCCGGTGATCACATAGACGCCGCCGTCGCGCACGTAAGGCGCTGGTGCGTCGAGGGTGAGGGGTCTGAAGCGTTTCACCAAGCGTCGCCTGCCGCGCCGGGCGATCGCGGAATCATCTCCCGGCCACTGCATTTCGGTGAGCACAGCGGCGGTGAGCTCGTCCCACGAGCCGTCCGCGTCGTCGACGGGGGTGACCACGTCGAATGTGCGTACCGCCAGGCCGGGGTATTCCTGACTCGTGGTCAACGCGGGGCCTGCCACCGTCGTTTTTCCGGGATGCAGGTCGTCCTCGGCGTCGACCAGCTGGGCATGGTCGGTGACCACCAGGACGCGGCAGCCGTCGACGCAGCGGCGACCGAGCTGTCCGGCCAGCGCCAGCAGACTGTCGTAACCGAGGCGGCGATGCGCGGTCACGCTGTCGGCGTTTCCTGGGTCGGCGCTCTTACCGTTCACCGACCACAAGTGGACTACGGTGCGCGGCAGCAGGTTTCGTTCTTCGAGTGCCGTGACCAGTTCGGCGTAGTCCGCCCGCTCGCCGGGCCGGATGCGGTATTCGTCGGCGGCGGTCGCCTCGAATCCGGTTCCGGGCCCGACGGTTACCCAGTCGGCACCGTCGAGCGCCTTCGCCAGGTACCCGGCCAGCTCGGCGCTGCATGTTTCGGGGTCGGTGAAGACCAGGTAAGGGCCGTGCCGGTCCGCGGCACCGGAGGCGGGCACCGTGACCCACTGGGGTTCGAGGACCTCCGTGGCCGCCGTATCGGTCGCCGCGACAGACCGAGTCGGCACGGTACCTTGTTCGGTCGCGGGCCAAAACTGTTCGTGCTGAAACGAATACGTCGGCAACGACAGCGTGGGTCCGGCCGAGCCGGCGCGGGCCCAGTCCACGTCCACCCCCGCGGCCCACAGCCGGCCGAGCGTGCGGGCGACGATCATCCGGTCCGGCTCGCGCACCGAGGAGCCCCGCAGCGTGGGCAGCGCCGCAGTGCCACCGGTCTGCATCAGCGTCTGGCTGGCCAGGCTGGCGAGGTGACCGGCGCCGAGATCGACCAGCACGCACGGGTCCGAGCCTGCCAGGGTATCCACGCCGTCGGCGAACGAGACCGTCGCGCACATGTGCTCGGCCCAGTACTGCGGGTCGCGCGCTTGGTCGTCCCGGATCCAGCCCCCGGTCAGGTTGGACACGAACGGAATTCGCGGAGCGCGCAGCTCGACTCCGTCGAACAACTCGACCAACCGCTCGCGCAAGGGATTCAGCAGGTGGGAATGCATGGCCCGGGTCGTCGGCACCCGGCGCGCGGCGATCTCGGCGGCTTCGAGGCGCTGTTCGAGCGCGGCGATCGCGGCTTCGGCACCGGCGATCACCACCGTGGTGGGGCTGTTGACCGCGGCGCAGGACAGGTCCGGGCCGAGGAACTCGGCGATGCGGTCCTCGGAGGTCGCCACGGTCAGCATGGCACCGGGTTCGGCCGCCGCGACTAGCTGGGCACGTCGCACGACCAGTGGTAGCGCGGCCTCGACGTCGAATACGCCTGCGAGACAGGCGGCGGAGTACTCGCCGAGGCTGTAGCCGAGCAGGCCGCTCGGTTCGATGCCATAGCTCTGCCACAGTCTCGCTGCCGCGTAGTTCAACGCGAAGATGACCGCGTGGGCCAGGTCGATGCGGGTAACCAGCTCGCCGGGGCCGACTTCGGTGTCGCGCCGGAGGGCGGCGAAGGGGTCCGCCGCCGCCGGTGCCGCGTCCGGGTACAGGGCGGTGCGCAGGTCCATGCCCAGCGATTCGGCCGCCACCTCGGCACAGTGGTCGATCGCCGCGCGGAATGCCGGTTGCGTGCGGTAGAGGTCGCGTCCCATGCCGGGGAACTGATCGCCGGTGCCCGGCAACACGAATCGCACGGTCGGCTGCCTGCCGGACGGCGCCGTCTGCACCGGTACCCGGCGCCCGACCTCGTCGAGTGCCTCGGCGGCGGCGAGCAGGGTCCGGAAGGCGATGGCCGTGCGGCACGGCATGGGGCTGCGCCCGGTCTGCAAGGTAGCGGCCACCGCCGCCGGCGCGAGTCGGGGGTTGCTGCGCAGGTACTCCGCTACGGCGTGCGCAGTGGCGGTCAGCGTCTCGGGCGAGCGCCCCGACAGCGGCAGGATGTGCCAGCGCTGGTCGTCGGCGGATTCCGGCTCGACCGCGGCGACCGGCGGGGCGGTCAGCACCACGTGGGCATTGGTACCCGACCAGCCGAACGAACTGATACCGGCGGTGGGTGTGCGCAGGTCCGCGTGCGGCCAGCGAATGTTCTCGTACGGCAGGCGAACCGGGCTCGCGGCCCAGTCGATCGCCGGATTCGGCTCGCGCAGATGCAGATTCCGCGGAATCGTGCGACGATTCAGCGCCAGCACGGTTTTGATCAATCCGGCTATCCCGGCCGCGCCGGTCAGATGCCCGATATTGGTCTTCACCGCGCCCACATACAGTGGCTGGTCGTCCGGCCGGGCGGTACCGAAAACCTCAGTCAGCGCGCCGATCTCGATCGCGTCGCCGAGCTGGGTCCCGGAGCCGTGCGCCTCGACATAGTCGATGTGCTCGGCGCTGACTCCGGCACTTCGATGCGCCGCGCGAATCACGGCGACCTGTGCCGCGCGGTTGGGCGCGGTCAGTCCGTTGCTCATGCCGTCCTGGTTGACCGCCGACCCGCGCACCACCGCCAGCACCTGATGCCCGCGGGCGCGGGCGTCGGCGAGCCGTTCGACGACGACCGCGCCACAGCCCTCGCCGAGCAGGAACCCGTCGGCCGCGGCGTCGAAGGTTTTACAGCGGCCGTCGACGGCGAGCATTCGCATCTTGCAGGCCTGCAGGAAGGTGTCGGGGTGCACGGTCGCGCTGACCCCCGCCACGACCGCGCGATCGCACTCGCCGTTGCGAATGCTGTTGACCGCCAGGTGCAATGCGACCAGTGACGACGAGCAGGCCGTGTCGACGACCAGGCTCGGCCCGTGCAGATCGAGCAGGTAGGACAGCCGACCGGCCATCACGCTGGACGCGCTGCCCAGACCCAGATACGGGTCGTCGAGTTCCGCCCGGCCGCCGTGATCGATCAGCACGTTGCCGTAGCGACTGTCCGCCATCATGCCGACGAATACGCCGGTGCGCGTACCCCGGAGCTGGTCGGCCGGGAGGGCGGCATCCTCGAACGCCGCCCACACGGTCTCCAGCAGCATCCGCTGTTGCGGATCCATCCGCAATGCCTCGCGGGGCGAGATGCCGAAGAACCGGGCGTCGAAGCCGGCGAGGTCGTCCACGAAGGCGCCGCGCGTCGTGTAGGCCGTTCCGGGAGCGTACGGATCGGGATCGAAGTAGCGCTGCGCGTCCCAGCGCTGGGACGGCACGTCGGTGGCGGTGTCGATGCCGTCGGCCAGGTTGCGCCAGAACAACTGTGGTGAGTTCGCACCACCGGGGAATCGACACGCCATGCCCGCGATGCACACGGTGCCATCGTCGGCAGCGGGCTCCTGGTCGAGCAGGTCCGATTCGGCGATGTCCGCGCTGATGTCGGTAGCGGCAGTCTCGCCGACCAGTGCCGCGCTCAATGTCTCCAGCGTCGGATGCTCGTACAGCAGGGTCTCGGGGAGTTTGCACCCGAGCCATTCCTCCAGTTCACCCGAGAGGCCGACCGCGTCCGACGACGTCAACCCGTAGGCGGCGAAAGTGGTGGTCCGGTCGATCGCCTGCGGATCCGCTCCGATGATCTGGCTTATCTTCGCTGCCACCCATTCCTCGATCGCCGTTCGATCGAAGGCAGCGGACCCGACCCGATTCGTCTCCACCAATACCGCCCTTCGGACATCGGGGTCATGGCCTGAATTGTTCTCATTATTCGAGAGCTTTCACCGAATACCCGAAACAGGGAGAGCTCAGCCCCTGGTGGCCCCGAATCTAGCACCGACACAACCCCCTCGCAACGCTGTTTCCAGCATATTCCACCACCGGGCACAGAGATGCGAGACCATTGCGGCACAGGATGTTTCATACCCGGCCACGCTTCATTCTCGTCAACTGCAGAGAATCCGCAACCCCCCGAAAAGGGGGCTATCGGCGAATTCGAATCCCCCCGATCGGGGGGTTTACATATTGCCTGATCAATGCCGACAAGATGGCCACGGCTCTCATTTGATGAGGGATCACGAAATGGTACGATGTGAGAAGCGTCACATGGGCATAAAATGGTTACCCACCGACCGGTCGACTATCTTGAAGTGCGGGGGCAGGCTACGGGTTGTCCGCCTTGTGAACGGTGGGGCTGTGCATTAGATCTAAAGGCAAGGACGTCCATTGGAAACTCAGCAGATCAGCCGCTCGGCCGAAAATCATTCGGTCGCTTTCGCCGACCGGATGAGTACCCCATTCGCCAAAACCCTGGACGGCCTGCGCACCAATCCGGAATTGAAATTATTCTGGGACTGCATTTGGACACCACCGGAAACACACGAACAGTTTCTGGAGTACGCGGGGCAGTTGCGCCGGTTCGCGACGCACAGCGGCGGCCTGCTCGGGCGCAGCCCCGACTTCCTGGCCGGCATCGTGTCCGCCTGGGCCGCCAACGCGGACCACTTCGGCGACGGCGCGGAACAGTTGCGCGAGTTCCACCGGCAGTGCCGGGCCGAGAATTCGATTCTCACGCATGCGATCTCCGACATCTCCGAACGCGGGCGGATCGCCGAGGATCGGCTGCTCAAGGTGGTGGCCCGCGACGCCGACGGTATCTACCTGAGCGGCTTCAAACAGCTGGCCACCCTGGCGATGTACGCCGACGTGCTGCTGATCTACCCCTACCGGATGCTCACCCAGGCCGAGGACTACACCGCGCTGTGCGTCGCGATCACGCCCGACAGCGCCGGCGTGACGGTGCACTCCAGGGCCGGCTTCCGTGCCGCGCACGAGATTCCGGACGAATCGATCGACGCGCTCGACGAACAAGACGCGATCATCGAGCTGGACCACGCGTTCGTCCCCAACTCCCATGTGTTCATCGATGGTTCGGTGGCGCAGTGCAATACGTTGCGCGCCAGGACCGGCATGACCCACCCCGCCTGGATCCAGGCGCTGGGGCGGATGGCGGCCAAGGCCGAGATGTATTACACGCTGGCCGAGCGGGTGCTCGACGGCGGGCAGACCTCCGCCAAAGAACCCGGCGTGATCCTGGCGAAGCTTCGTCGGTTCGCCGCGAGCACTCAGCGTGATTTCACCGCCGCGATCGAGTCGGCGGCATTCGACGATCGCTACGGTTTCTGGGCCGCCGACCGCACCATGCTGCTGCAGGGCATCGGCAATTTCACCGAGCGCATCGAGGGCGCTTCTACCCTGCTCGCGCAGATCGCCGGACTCGATCTCATCTGCCCCAAACCCGGCAGAACCACCCAGCACGGCCTGGTCCCCGCCGCGCCACAGCTGTCCGACTGGACGTTGTTCACGAACCTTTCCTCGGGGGCGTACGGCTATCGGCAGAACAAATACGAGCTTGCTTTCGTCGGCGATCCCGATCGGCTCGCCGCTGGCTGACAGGCGGAGAAAGTCCCGAAAGAGAGGTATGAACACCATGCTTACCCGGAACCGCCTGATCGAAGCGCTGGAGCCGTTCAGCGGATACGTGCAGTCGGCAGTGCTGTACAACTTGATCGAGCACGGCATCCTGGAACAAATTGTGGTCAATGGAATTTCGGCCCGCAAGGCGCTGGAATCGGTCATCACCACACCCGAGCGCGTCGAGGCACTGCAACTGTTCCTGCGCACGGCCGGCTACACCGACAATGATCGGGCGACCGACAAGCTCGTGCAGATCTGGGAAGCCCGCGGCTGGTACCAGATGATGATCGGCGGCTACGGCCGTACCTTCTTGGAGATCGGGCAGGGCTTCACCTCGCCCGCCGCAGTACCGCGCGACGGCCGCATGGTCGGCGTCGGCAGCTGCGCGATCAGCGTGCACGACGCCATCCCGCTCATGTACCGGGTACTCGACCAGCGCGGCAAGAGCTATCGCAGCGGCATCGATCTCGGCTGCGGCAGTGGCATCTTCTTGACCACCCTGGCCGACAAGTACACGCAGATGCGGCTGACCGGCATCGAGCCGAGTCCCGAGGGCGCCGCGGCCGCGACAGAGTTCGTGTCCGGGTCCGCGCATGCCGACCGGATCGACATCGTCAATGCGGATGCGATCGGCCATCTCGAGCAGACCGAATCCCACTACGACTTCGGCATCATCAGCTTCGTCATCCACGAAATCCTGGGCCAGGACGGCGAAGCCGGGGTGCGGAAGTTCCTCCGGACGCTGTTCGACAACAACCCCGGCCTCGAACTCCTGGTCATCGACATCGATTACTGCTGGGACGATGCGGAAAAGATGAAGGACCCGCACCGCACCAACTACTACAACCACTACTTCCTGCTGCACCCGTTCACCGACCAGCGACTGGCACCCAAGCAGTACTGGGCGGACCTGTACGCCAGCGAGGGCCTCGAGGTGGTCGTGGAGGATGTCGACACCCCCGGCCTCGACGAAACCGGGATCGTGACCGCAATGCTGTTGCGGTCCAAGGAAACCGAAGCATGACTGATTACACCGACAGCCAGGCGGTCTCCCGGCTGAGTTCGGGACCGCGGACCTTCTTCCGGCTCCCCTACCGGCCGGTGCGGGAGCTGACCGAGAACGACGGTGTCGACGCCGTCATTCTCGGCGTGCCCATCGACGGCGCCACCGGCTACCGCAGCGGCGCGCGCTTCGGACCCGAGGCCGTCCGCTCGGCGAGCACGCTCGCCCGGCTGGGCAGCCGGGAACGCGGCCTGGTCATCACCGATCTGCTCACCGTCGTCGACGGCGGCGACGTGCACATCGTGCCCGGCTACCACCTGCAAACGCTCGAGCTGATCGAGAAGAGCGTCGACGCCGTGCACGGTATCGGCGCGCTGCCGATCCTCGTCGGCGGCGACCACAGCCTCGCGATCGCCGAATTACGCGCGGCCGCAAAGAAACACGGGCCGCTGTCGCTCGTGCAGCTCGACGCGCACCGGGACGTGCTCGATGACTACTTCGGGGTAAAGCACTTTCACGGCACGGTGTATCGCCGGGCGGCCGAAGAGGGTTTGATCGATCCGACGACCAGCATCCAGATCGGCATGCGCGGCAGCGTGCCACGGGAAGACCTGGCCGACGACGGGCTCGGCTTCACCGTGATCCACAGCGACGAGGCGATCGAGCTCGGCTGCCGGGAACTCGGCCGGATCGTCCGCGACAAGGTCGGTACCAATCCGGTCGCGCTGACCTTCGATATCGACTTCGTCGATCCCTCGTGCGCGCCGGGTACCGGGACGCCGGAAGTCGGCGGGCCTTCGTCGGCTTTCGCGTTGCGGCTGCTGCGCGAACTCGACCTGCCCGACATTCGCACCGTGTCGCTGGTCGAGATCTCGCCGCCGTACGACACCGCCGATATCACCGCACACCTCGGTGTCGCGGTGATCTTCGAAATCATGACCCTCGCCGCTGCCGCCCGGCGGACCACGACGCAACAGGATGGTCGTCTGCATGCCCGATAACATCACCGACCTGGAAGTCAGGGCGCTCGTCGACGGTGTCAACCTGTCCGACGGGCACCCGCGAATGTCGCTGTCGCCCAGCCAAACCGAGATCGTCGCCGGCTTCGCGGAGGTCTTCGCGCAGACGCGCAAGCTGCCGGTCGACGTGGTGGAGAAGAGTTCGCGCACCGCGTTCCTGTCCTCGATCGGCCAGCACGGCGCGCTCGCCGACAACGTCGACTTCCGCAGCTGCTATTCCTCCTCGACCGCCATCGACATGATCGGCAAGGCGATCCGGCTCGCCGACCGGCCGGTGGTGATGGTCGAGCCGACCTTCGACAACCTGCACGATCTGCTGGCCGGCCACGGGCTGAACATTCGGTCGGTCGCCGAAGCCGAGTTGGCGACCGGGCCGTTGGAACACCTGCCGCCCGCGCACGGGGTGCTGTTCACCGTCTCGCCGAACAATCCGACCGGCACCGTGATCGACGAGGACCGGTTGCACCGGATCGCGGCCGCCTGCGCCGACCGCGACACCGTGCTCGTGATCGACTCTTGTTTCCGGGCACAGGATCTGCGAGCGCAGTACGACATGTACGCCGTGCTCGCGCGCTACGATCTCGACTGGGTGATCATCGAGGACACCGGAAAGCTCTGGCCCCTACAGGAATTGAAGGCGGGGTTCCTGAACTGGAACGTCGGCAATCCGCTCCCCTTGGCCCGGATG
This sequence comes from Nocardia sp. CS682, assembly GCF_004634405.1. Taxonomy (NCBI): domain Bacteria; kingdom Bacillati; phylum Actinomycetota; class Actinomycetes; order Mycobacteriales; family Nocardiaceae; genus Nocardia; species Nocardia sp. CS682. The sequence goes on from NZ_CP029710.1 coordinate 638,438, forward strand.
TACTCCGACCACATGCTTTCGGCGTCGCCGTTCATCCTGCGGGTGATCGAATTGTTCGCCGACGACGGCGTGCACGGCGGCTACGACCTACTGCGCGACGGTATTCAGAGCAATCGGCGCTTGGCGCGCAACAACATCAAGCTGACACCGGCCTACCCGGACTCCCGGATCTCGGTCGACACCTTCCGGCTTCCCGAAGGCGTCGCGGCCAGCGCGTTGTACGCTGAGCTGGGCGAGGTCGGCGTGCACGTGCTGCCCGGCGAGCTTTTCTACTGGGCGCAGCCGCACCTCGGCACCGATCTGATCCGTATATCGCTGGCGCGCGATCCGGACTCCGTCGTCACCGGTTGCCAGCGCGTCGACCAGCACCTCGAGGCTTGGAGGCGTGTTGTCATCAGGTGATCGCGCAACGGTGGTGCTGTTGCAGGCGAAGCAGTCGCTCGGCAGTGTCGGGTTGACCGAGTTCGGTTCCGCCGTCACGGCGTCCGGCGCCGAACTGCGGATACTCCGGACCGGGGAGGTGCCCCTGGTCCGCGATGCCGATGTAGCACTGGAGGGGCTCGGCGACGAACGCATCGCCGAGATCGACGAGTGGCGGTCGCTGATCCCCGCCGGGACCACCGCGATCGTCACCAATGACGAGTACCTGCTCGGCCTGGCCGCGCAGCTGTGCGATGAGTTCGGCCTGAGCTCCCCGATTCCCGTCGGTTCCCTGGAGAACTACCGGCACAAGGGGGTCATGCGCCGGACGTTGGAGGCCGCGGGCATCCCGGTGCCGGAGACGCTGATCGTGACCGGCGGCAGCGTCGAAAAGGCGGGCGGCTGCACCGGATTCGACGACGACGAGCTGGTCATCGTCAAGCCGGCCGCAGAGGCCAACCTGCGCGGGATCCGGATCGAACGGTTCGACAACGTCGACACCGCCGCGCTCGGCGACGGCACGGTCGAACGGCTGCTCGAAGGCCCGCAGTTCCACTCCGAGGTGCTCATCGCGAACGGCACTGTGACACACCTGTTTTCGGGCCTCTACATCCGTTCGCTGCTGGACCTCACCAAGGGCGGCCCCTCGGGTTCCGCGCGCGTCGCCCCGGCGACGGAGGCGCGGCTGGCCGAGCTTGCCGTGCGGACCTGCACGGCGCTCGGCCTCGACGGAATCTTCACCGCCCATGTCGAATACCTCTCCAGCGGTGACACTTTCGAAGATGTCGTGGTCAGCGAGGTGTGCGCGCGGGCGTCCGGCGGCGAGGTCCCGTTCCAATCCAGGGTGATCACCGGCATCGACCTGGAGCTGCTCAACCTCCGGATCCAGGCGGGGCTCGACTGGTCCGAGCCGAAGGTGGATCCCGAGGTCTCGGGCGGGTGGCTGTGGCACGTCGGCCGCCCGGTCGCCGGGGCCGACCGTATCGGACACCTCGGCGTCGAGGCGACCTTCGACCGGATAGCCCTGGGCGGACGGGCCCGGCTCACCGGCCGCACCGAAGCCGTGCTGGCCGCACTCGAACTGCTGGCGGTCGCGAACGAGGTGCAATGAGTGGCGAGTAAGCGACAGCCCATCGATCGGTCCCGGCGCTACGGGAAACCGCTGACCGACTTCGCCTTTCAGGAATGGCAGGTGCCGACGCTCCCGCCACCGTGGGAGCTCACGCCGGTCACCCCGGCCACCGCCGCCGAGATCGATCAGGTGGTGCACTGGATGGCGCAGCCACACGTGCAGTTCGCGATGCACAAGGACTGGGACCGCGACGGCTGGCAGGCCGAGATCGAGTTCCAGTTCTCCGACAACAAGACTCGGCCCTTCCTCGTCGGGCAGGACGGCCGACGCGGCGGCTACGTCGAGCTGTACCGCGTCGCGCTCGACGTGGTCGCCGACTACTACGACACGCCGGACCGCGACATGGGCATGCACGGCTGCATCGGCGAGCCCGACTATTTCGGGTACGCCCTGCCGTTCTGGGTCGCGCTCATCGCCGGTGTCTTCGAGACCTACCCCGACTGCACCGGCGTCATCTCGGATCCGACCGCCTCCAATCAGCTGGTCCGCACGCTGGACCGGAATGTGTGCAAGATCGTGGACGGCCACGAACTCGGCGAGATCGATCTACCGCACAAGCAAGCCGCGCTGTTCCGCTTCGAACGCGAAAACTTCTACGCCGCAATGAAACGCCAAGGGGGTGTCGACGTTGTCCTCCGTGAGCTCGGTGGTCACTGATCCGATTCGCTGGTTCCTGCTACACGGTCCGCTGCGGCTGCTGCCCGACTCGATGCTCGGCGCCGAGAACGACGTCGGCAGGCTCTTTCTCCGGCCACCGGAGAAGGGCGATCCCTACCGGGCGATCCTGACGAAGATCGGTGCGGACGCCGGCGTGCACGACAGCGCCGCCGGGCTGGTGGTGACCGGTTACGAGGAAAGCGAAGAGATCCTGCGGAGCAACGACTGGTCCGCGGACCAGCCCGTGGCGCTGCCGCCGACCGCCGGGTTCTACCGGTGGCTGACCCAGCGGTCGGTGCCCATCGCCCTCGACGCTCCCGCCCTGGTCTTCATGGACCCGCCCGAGCACACCCGGTTGCGAAAACTGGTCTTCCCGATGTTCACCCATCGCGCGGTGACCGGATCGATCGACGTCATCACCGAGCACACCGAGACGGTGCTCGCCGAGCTCGACGGCCGCGACACCATCGACCTGGTCGCCGATTTCGCCCGCAAGATCCCCATCCGGGTCATCTCCGACTTCCTCGGCATCCCCGATCTCGGCGACGACATGCTCGACTCGCTCGGCGGGCACGGGGCCAAACTGCTCGACGTCGGCATCACCTTTCCGGAGTACCGGCGCGGCATGACCGAGGCGCGCAAGTTCACCGCCTTCGTCGCGGACTGCAAGAAGGATCCCGACCAGCTCCAGGACGGCTTCCTGAAGGACTGCGTGCGGATGCACCTCGCGGACGAGCTCACCTTCGGGGAGATGCTCACCCTGGTGGGCTTCGTCTTCGCGGCCGGCTTCGAAACCACCGTCAGCTTCATCGCGAACTCCATTGTCACCGTGCTGGAACACGGCCTGGGCACCGAAGTGCTCGCCGACGGCCGACTGACCGACCCTTGGTTCGAGGAACTGCTGCGCTACGACTCCCCCATCCAGCTGACGCACCGCACCGCGCGGGTGGAGACCAAGATCGGCGATCGGGTCGTCGCCCCGGGCACCGGGGCGCTGATCTGGGTCGGCGCGATCAACTACGACACCCGCGCCTACCCGAACCCGGGCAGGCTCGACGTGGCCAACGTCGCCACCCGGACGAGCATGAGCTTCTCCACCGGCGTGCACCGCTGTCTCGGCGCGTCCTTGGCGAAGGTCCAGGGGCAGGTGGCGGTCGGCAGCTTCCTGTCCGCCTATCCGAACGCCAGACTGCTACCGGGCCGCCAATGGCGGGATTCCATTGTCCTACACGGACATATCCGGGCTCCGCTGGCGTTGACCAGCTGATGCGCGCCGTCACCGTCGACCCGTCGACGCTCTACTGCATGGGGACCTCGACCGATCCGGTCACCGTGGCCGGTGCGCTACGGGCCCACCCGGTGCGGGTCGAGCCGGTGGCGCCGGGCACCCCGCTCGGCCACCGGATGGTCGCCCTCGCGGCGCACGACCTCACCGACGACGAGCTCGCCGAAACCTCCGCCATGACCAGAGGTTCCTGGGTGCACCTGGTGTCGTCCGGGCCGAACTATCCGCACATCCCGACGCTCGCGCGCAACAACTTGGTGACCAGAAGCGCCAGGGCCTACGCGCCGTCGCTGTCGGAGTACGTCATCACCCAGCACGTCCTGCACTGCGCCGAGGAGCCGATCGACGACGCGCCCAAGCCTTTTCACCGGCGCAACGCACTCGTGGTCGGCTACGGCGCGTTCGGCCGCACCATCGCGGAAACCTTGGCCGGGCTCGGCGCAAGGGTGACCGTTGTCCGGCCGCGGTGCCGGACCGCGCATCCGTTCGGCAGTGTGGCGGCCACCCCGCTCGAGCACCTGCCGAACCGATTCGCGCACCTGATGGTCGTCGCGCTGCCCGGCATACCGGAGGTGGTGAACTTCGTGGACGACGCGCTGCTGCGCAGGCTGCGCCTCGATGGGCATCTGATCAACCCGGCGCGCTCGTCCCCGGTCGACTGCGACGCGCTGCTGCGCTGGCTGGCCGACGGTTCCGGGCGGCTCACCAGCGACGTCGAAACCGACGACCGGGCCGAGTTGCTGCGGCCCTGGATCGACAAGGGCCGCGTCACGCTGACGCCGCACACCGCATGGCGGCCGTGGGATGGCGATCCGCTGTATCACCGGGACTGGGCGGCGATCTACGCCACCGGAACCTTCGATCGATCGACAATGAGGCAGCAGTCGCTGCGCATCGACCCGCAGCAGATCGCCGTGGACTACCTCATTCCTTGACCACTCGTCCCACTGGAGGCCCGATGCCGTTCTGGTTGATAGCGATCACCTTCGCCGTATTCGTCTTCTACACCGACGATTACATGATCGCGGGCGTGCTCCCCGAACTGGCCGCCGACCTCGGTGTCTCGGAATCCACAGCGGGCCAGCTGGTTTCGGCCTACTCGCTGGTGCTGGTGATCGGCGCGCCGCTGATCGCGTTCGCGTCGGCGCGGCGCACCAGGCTCAGCGTTTTCGTCATCGCCTCGATCGTCTTCACCCTCGCGAATCTGCTGTCCGCCCTCGTCGATACGTTCTGGGTGCTGATGGTGCTGCGGGTGCTGGCCGCCGGCGCCGCCGCCGCCTGTCTGCCCGCCATGTTCGCGCTCGCGCCGACGCTGGCGCCGCCGGAGAAGCGCAGCGCCTACATCGGCATCGTGTCCTCCGGCATCGTCGGCGCCCTCGCGCTCGGGGTGCCCTTCGGCACGCTGATCGCCAGTGTCTTCGGATGGCGCGGCAACTTCGTCGTCTTCGCGGGGCTGAGCGTGCTGTCGATGGCGCTGCTGTTCGGTGTCCGTAAGTATCTGCGTGCGCCGGGCGAAATAGTTTCGGCCCGAACGCATCTCACGGCTCTGTCCAGCAGGCCGGTGCTCACCGTTCTGCTGGGCAACACCATCCTGCTCGGCGGCGCGCTGATGATGTTCACCTATTTCGGGCCGTTCGCGGCCGACTTCTCGAATACCTCACTGCGCCAACGCGGTCTGCTGTTCGCGGTGGCCGGCATCGCGGGCCTGATCGGCTCGGTGGTCGGCGGCATCTTCGTGGACAAGAAGGGCGCGTCGGCCGCGCTGCGCATCGGGTTCGGCCTGTTCCTGGGCACCATGGTCGTCTTCTCGATCCTGACGATGTTCGCGCCCATCCCGATGCCGGTGCTGGTGGCGCTGACGCTGGTGTGGTCGCTGGCGCTCTACTGGAACGCGCCCGCAATGCAGACGATGCTGCTCGACGCCGCACCGGATTCGGCGACCCAGGTACTGGCACTCAACTCCTCGTCGACCTATTTGGGCGTCACCCTCGGCAGCATCGCCGGTGGCGTGACGCTGTCCCTGTTCAGCCCCTTCGCGCTCCCCATCGCCGCCGCGGCACTCAGCGCGGTCGCCTTCCTCGTCATCGAGGGCCTGGCGCGGCGCGCGACGGCGGCGCAGCGGCTCCAGCACGACCCGGCGGAAAGGACCACCCCATGACCGGCACATACCCACCGGCCCCACGGTTACCGCGGCTGCTACAGACCGTGCTGCACACCAAGCGGCACGCCCAGTTCCTCGGCGCTCAGGCGCGCCGCTTCGGTGATGTCTTCACCGTGCGGCTGCTGCCGCCGTATCCGGAGCGCATCGTGGTGTTCTCCCGGCCCGACCACATCAAGGAGATCTTCACCGCCGGTCCGGCGGATCTGCATGCGGGCGAGGCGTACCGGGAGCTGTCGATGATCATGGGCGAGCACTCGGTGCTGCTCACCGACGACAGCGAGCACGCACGCGCCCGCAGGCTGCTGATGCCCGCCTTCGCCGGCGCGGCCCTCAACGGCTACCGTGCCCTGGTCGAGGACATCGCCAAGACCCAGGTGGAGCGGTGGACCGCCGGTTCGACCGAGCACATCCTCAGCCGGATGGAGGATTTGACGCTCGATGTGATCACGCAGGTGGTCTTCGGTGTGGCCGACGAGCAGCGCAGGGCCGAACTGACCCCGCAGCTGCGCCGGATCACCGACATGAGCCCGGTGGTACTGCTCGGCTGGAAGTGGCCGCTGCTGCGGCGCTTCGGGCCGTGGCGGCGGATGCGCGACGCGCTCACCGCGGTCGACGAGCTGCTCTATGCCGAAATCGCCCGCCGCCGAGCCCATCCGGAGATCGATCAGCACGCCGATGTGTTGTCCCGGCTGCTCGCCGTCGGCTCCGGCGACGATCCCGGCACGGCACCGCTCAGCGATGCGGAACTGCGCGACCAACTCGTCACGCTGCTGCTGGCCGGCCATGAGACCACCGCGTCGGCGCTGTCCTGGGCGCTGCACGAATTGGCCGCTGCCCCGGAGATTCAGGATCGGGCCAGGCAGGCCGCCCGCGACGGGGACGACAAGTATCTGGAGGCGGTGGTGAAAGAGGCACTGCGCCACCGGATGGTGATCGGCCGGGTGCAGCGCCAGCTCACCAAGGACATGACGATCGGCGGCGTCGCGCTGCCGCGGGGCACCCGGGTGTCGACGTCGATCGTGCTCGCCCACCAGAATCCGGCCAATCACCCTGCGCCGGAACGCTTCCGGCCCGAGCGCTTTCTGGAAGGCACGGTCGCGCCGAATACTTGGCTGCCGTTCGGCGGTGGGGTCCGCCGCTGCATCGGCGCGGGCTTCTCGCTGATGGAGGGCGCCGTGGTGCTGCGGGCGGTGCTGACCCGCTACCAGCTCGCGCTGCCCGGTGCACCCGAGCGCGGACGCGTCCGCAACATCACCAACGTGCCCGCGCGCGGCGCACGTCTCGTGGTCACCGCGTTGGACAACTGACAGCAGAACAGTTTTCGGCTCAGAACGGCAGCATGGGGACCGCGTCGAGCAGGGCTTGCGTGTAAGGGTGCTGGGGATTCTCCAGCACCGTCGCCGCGGCGCCGCGCTCGACGATGGCTCCGTTTTTCATCACCAGCAGCTGATCGCACAGCTGCTGCACGACGCCCACGTCATGGGACACCAGGATCAGCGACAGCCCGAATCGCTGCACCAGATCGCGCAGCAGCTCGATGATCTGGGCGCGGGTCGGCGCGTCCAGCGCGGAGAACGGTTCGTCGCCGACGAGCACCTTCGGATTCGGCGCGAGCGCACGGGCGATCGCGATGCGCTGGCGCTGGCCGCCGGAGAATTCGTGCGGATAACGCGCCGACGCATCGGGTTCCAGCCCGACCGCCACCAGCAGCTCGGCCACCCGGTAGTCGTGGTTGCCCGGTATCCGCAGGCATTCCAGGGGTTCGGCGATGGAGTCGCCGACGATCATCCGCGGATCCAGCGAACTCAACGGATCCTGCAGCACCACTTGGACTTCCCTGCGGAACCAGGCCAGATCGCGACCGGTCACCGGTTTGCCCTGATACCGGACCACGCCTTGATCGGGTCGGTCCAGGGCGAGCAGCAGACGCAGCAAAGTCGACTTGCCGGAACCGGATTCGCCGACGATGCCGAGATGGCTGCCCTCCGCGAGCGTCAGGTCGACGTCGCGCACCGCGTGCCGCTGCGGTGCGCGGTGCAACAGGCTGGTGCGCGGCAACCGGAACGACCGGCTCAATCCCTCGGCCTCGAGCAGGATCACGACACAACCTCCGCCGAGTCGCTGTCGACGCCCAGGCGCGTCGCGCCGGAGCCACGGCGGAACGAGGAGGCCCGCGCCAGCTCCAACAAGGTCTGCAAGTAGGGATGGGTCGACCCGCGCAGGATCTCCCCCAGGTCGCCGTCCTCGAGGACGCGCCCCTGACCCAGCACCACCACGCGCTGCGTCATCTGCGCGAGCACCGCGAGATCGTGCGTGACGAACAGCAGCGCCGAACCGTCCTCGGACACCAAATCCTGGAGCAGCGCCAGGATTTCGGCCTGCACCGTGACATCCAGCGCCGTCGTCGGCTCGTCGGCGATCAACAGCGCGGGCCGGGCGGCCAGTGCCATCGCGATGCCGACCCGCTGCCGCTGCCCACCGGAGAGCTGATGCGGAAAGGCGCGCACGGTATGCGCGGGATCCGGCAGCCCCACCCGGGCCGCCAGTTCGGTCGCCGCGGCCTGGGCCTGCCGACGACCCATCCCCTGGTGCAGCCGCAGCGGTTCCGCGATCTGCCTGCCCACCCGCATCAGCGGATTCAGCGCCGACAGCGGTTCCTGGAACACCATGGCCATCCGGCTGCCGCGGACCTTCGACAGCTGCCGGTCGCTGCGGCCGATCAATTCGACGCCGTCCAGGGTGATGCTGCCGCGCACCCGCGCCTCCTCCGGCAGCAGGCCCATGATCGCCAGTGCGAGCAGGGATTTCCCGGATCCGGAGACGCCGATCAGGCCGAGGCGCGCACCGGCGTCCATGGCCAGGTCGACCCGGTCGAGCAGGACCTGCTCGCCGATCTCGACCGTCAGGTCGGTCACCTTCAGTAGCGTCATCGCACCGGCACCCCCTTGCGCAGCCGCGGATCGGTGACGCTGCGCAGCGCGTCACCGAGCAGATTGAAGCCGAGCACGGTGAGCGCCACCGCCAAGCCCGGCCACACCACCAGCAGTGGCCGCACCTTGATGTAGTCCTGTTGCGCACGCAGGATGCCGCCCCACGACGGCGCGGACGGTGAACTGCCGTAACCCAAGTAGGTCAGGGCCGCCTCGGCGAGCACCGCTAAGGCCATCACCCAGGACAGCTGCACGATCAGCGTCGGCGCGATGGCGGGCAGCAGATGTTTGCGCACGATCCGAGCGGTGGACGCGCCGGACGCCCGCGCGGCGAGCACGAAATCACTGGTCAGCACCCGGGCGACCTCGGCCCGCGCGACCCGGGCCACCGCGACGCCCGAGCTGATGCCGATGGCGACCGCCACCGTCATCATCGAGCCGCCGTAGACCGCCGCCAGCACCATTGCCAGCAACAGCGCGGGGAACGCGATCATGATGTCGATCAGCTGCACCACCACCGAGCCGACCAGGTGCGGGGTCAGCTGAGTGGCCAGCGCCAGGATCAGCCCGAGCACGCCGGCGATCGCCGCGACCACCAGGGCCACCGCGAGGGTCTGCCACGCACCGGCCAGCACCTGGCTGAAGACGTCGTGCCCGACCCGGTCGGTACCGAGCAGATGGCCGTTGCTGAGCGGCAGCAACCAGGCCCGGCCGGGGTTGGTGGCTTGCGGATCATAGGGCGTCCAGAACAGCGACACCAGGCTGGCAATCACCAGCGTGCCCACCATGATCAGCCCGAAAACCCCGCTGGGCCTTCGGATCAGCGCGGCGCCCATCACCTGCAGGGCGCGGCGCCTGCGCGCCCATTTGGGCCGGTTGACGGCGTGGATCACAGCCTGGCCTCCAGCCGGGGGTCGATGAGCCGGTGCACGATATCGACGACGAAGCCCAGTACCAGCACCGCGGAGACGATCAACAGCACCTCGCCCTGGACCTTCACCAGATCCCGGTTCGCCACGTCCGACAGCAGCATGCTGCCCACACCCGGCAGCGTGAACACCCGCTCGATCACCACGGCCCCGACGATCAGGACCGCGAACTGCAACCCGAGGATCGAGACCACCGAAGGCGCGGCATTGCGGAAACCGTGCCGCACCAACGCCTGCGTCCGGGTCATGCCCTTGGCGCGCGCGGTGCGCAGATACTCCGAGTACAGCACCCCCAGGATGGCCGAGCGCGCGAAGCGGAACAGCACCGCGCCTTCGGACAGGCCGAGCGTCACACACGGCAGGATCAGGCTGCGCACCGCCTCGTCGGGCTGCTCCCACCGGTTGACCGGAAAGCCCTGTGCCGGAAGCACTTGCAGCTCCACCGCGAAGACCAGGATCAGCAGCATCGCCAGCCACAGACCCGGCACCGCGGTCCCGAGCTGGGACAGCGCGTTGGCCGCCTCGCCGGTCTTGGTGCGATGCCGGACCGCGGCCCAGGTGCCGAGCGGCACCGCGAGCCCAAGGGCGATCAGCAGCGATCCGATGATCAGCGGCGCGGTGACGGCGAGCTTCTCGCCCAGCTCGGCCCCCACCGAGGTGCCGTTCAGCTGGGAATGCCCGAAGTCACCGTGGAAGACCCCGCCGATCCAGGACAGATACTGTTCGGGCAGCGACCGATTCAGGCCGAGGTCGGCGCGCAGGGCGGCGATCTGCTCCGGCGTCGCCTGGATGCCCGCGACGGTGGCCGCGACGTCGCCGGGCAGCAAGCGCAGCATCGCGAAGATGAGCACGCTCGCCACCGCGAGCGACAGCAGGAGCAGCCCGGCTCGCCGGATCAGATACCAGAGCAAAACACCTCCGTCACTTGGCGACCGCGAGCTTGCTCAGCGGGAACCGGTTGTTGGTCTCGTGCTGGGGGACGCCGTAGATGCCCTTGCGCACCACCGTGTTCAGCTCGACGAGGAACAGCCAGTCACACGGCGCGTCCTCGGCGATCTGCCGAGTCATCTTGCGCAGCAGGTCGTTACGTGCGTCTTCGGTCTCCGCGGACAGCGCGTCGCGGTACCACTGCTGCACCTGCTTGTTGTCGTAGTTGAAGTAGTAGCCAGGGCGGGCATAGTTGCCGATGTCGCGGGCTTCGGCGTGGATCACGACGCTCAGCTCGTAATCATGGTTCTTGTACACCTTCGACAGCCAGGTCTGGAACTCCACCACCCGGACGTTCAGCGTGATGCCGACGTCCTTGAGGTTGGACACGAGGATGTCGCTCAGCGCGGGGATGTAGTGGTTCGGGTACTCCACGGTCAGTTGCAGACCGTTGCCGTAGCCGGCGGCGGCGAGCAGCTTGCGCGCGTTCTCCGGGTTGTACTGGTCCAGCGAGGTCAGGTCCTCGTACCAGGGATCCTGCGGCGGCACCGGGCCGCCGATGCGGATACCCGCGCCGAACGTCTTGATGATGGCGTCCTTGTCCAGCGCCTGCCGAATGGCATGGCGCACATCAGGATTCGCCAGCACCGGATTGGCCTCGTTGAACGCGAGGGTGTACTCGTCGGTGCTGGTCCCGCGCAGCACGCTGAACTTGTCCTCCTGCCCGCGGAACGCTTGCAGCAGTGTGGGATCGGACGCGGTCAGGATATCGATCTGCCCGGTCAGTTCGGCGTTGTTCGCGGTGTTTGGCTCGATGATGTAGTGGAACACCACCTTTGCCACCTTCGGCGCGGGCCCGCGGTAGTCGTCCCACCGCGAGAGGGTGAGGGTGGAGCCGCGGTTCCACTGCGTCACCCGGAACGGCCCGGAGCCGTTCTCCGCACCGTCGAGGGTGGCGAAGTCGGTACCGCTCTTGTAGACGATGCCGCCGCGATGGGCCAGGTTCCACAGCAGGGTGGTGTCGCGCTGCTTCAACCGGATCGACACGGTGGCCGGGTCGGGCGCGGACACCTCGGCCACGGCGGTGAAGTCCTGCGCGCGCAACGACTTCGAGCCCGGCGCGATCACCTGCTGCAACGACCACACGACGTCCGCCGACGTCAACGGCGAGCCGTCGTGGAACTTCGCGTTCTGCACCAGGCGGAAGGTGTAGGTCAGGCCGTCGGGCGACTGTTCCCACGAGGTGGCCAGCGACGGCACGAGCTGATCCTTGGCGTTGGTGTCGACCGAGACCAAGCCCTGGTAGACGTTGTCGATCAGCACCTGGTCGAGTGCGACACCGGACTGGGTGAAGGTGTTCAGGCTCGCCGGTTCCAGGGCGAATCGGACGTTCACCGTGCCGTTCAGGTTCAGCTGATCGTCCGGTGGCGTCGCGGCCTGGGTCGACTGGCTCGCATCGGTCCCGTCGGGGCCGACCTCACCGCCGGTCCCGCAGGCACTCGACAGCGCGACCACCAGGGCCAGCGCAACAACAGCAATCGGACGTACGCGCCTCAAATTACGCTCCCCACGGTGCGAACAGCAATATTGCGAAACTGGAATCCAGTGGCGAGACTAGAATTTAGCACTACGGACCTCTTTCGGAAGCTGAACGAGCAAGCCATACCACGCGTGTCGTCGTCGGTCAGCGAATCTGCTTCTGCGGCATACCTTCTCGGAACGCCGCATGCCCCGGCGGCGGGGTCGGCGCGTCGAACGGGTTCAGCCAGACACGCAGTAGTTCACGGTTGATCTCATCGGCGTCGACGAATGCGGTACGGGCGTGCACCACGACATTGTTGTTCAAGAACTGGATATCGCCGGGATTGATCCGCATGGTGATCTTGTTTTCCGGCCGGTCGGCGATCTCCTCGAACGTTTTGAGCGCCAATCGTTCCACCGGGGAAAGCTCCAGATCGAATCGCTCGTGCGCGGACTCGATGAAGTGCCGCACATAATAGCGACAGGTGAGCCTGCCCTCGTGCCAGGCGAAGACGGCATTGCGGTAGTACGGCACCTCACCGTCGAGCTGCTCGTCGCGCCGGTCGTAATAGAATCCGGCGTAGTACAGGCCGAGCAGTTCCCGATGATTGCGCAGCAGCTCATTGTGAATGGTCATCGAGCTGGTGATACTGCTCAATCCACCCTCGCCCGCGGATTGCAGGCACAGCAGGCCGACGATGTCGGAACTGTCGGTGTGGAACGGCAGCGCCTCGTTGGTCTGGTAACCACGGGTCGCCGCGTTCAACAGTCCACCATTGCCATAGTTCTTGACCGGCACCATGATTTCGCCGCGCGCGTTCTGTGTCACCGCGGGCCCGAGATGGGCACACAGGCCCCAATACATGAGCTCTATATCGGCGCGCGGGATATCGGAGCCGATGGGAAAACCGCTCAGCACGGCCAGGCCGCTCTGCGAAGTGAGTTCGTGAGAAACGGCTTTCAGCTTCTGCGCGAGCTGGTCGAGCGGAAAGTCTTCGCGGGTAATGCTACCGAGCTCTTTGCCCGTCTGCCGGGCGTGTTCCAGCGCTGCGAACAGTTCGCCGATATCGTCGGAGGTCAGCGGCGTCGTCCACTGGGCCGGATCGGTGAAGTCGCTGCTCTTCCAGGCAGCCGGGCCGGTGATGAGGTCGGTGCAGAGGGGATACGAATCGGTATCCATGTCGATCATTCCCTTCACGAGCGGAGATACGTCACCAGTGGACGTCTATCGATGCCGACTCCGGCCGGGACGGTCACATCCAATCCTCGGCCGTGCGTGCAGGTGACCAGAAGTTCCAGCGCGAGATCGCGTTGCACCATGCTGCCGCCCATACCCACCACGGCGGGCAGCACCGAAATCAAGCGTCGCACTGCTTGTTCCGGGTTCGATTGGCAGTAATAGAGGAAACTCTCGGCCACGCCGACCGCGGTGCGGCGGGTTCCGGTCAGGTGCGCCGCCATATCCGTGGCGTCCGCACCTATTTCTTGCGCCAGCCGCATGGCCAGCTCGTGCCGATCGGCGCCGATGACCGCCAGCAGCACGTGCAGGTCGACGAAGGCCGAGTTCGACGCACTGCGGATATCCAGTGCCTTGTCCGCGACCGCGGCGAAATCGTCCGGCCCGACAATGCCCGCCAGCCGCAATCGCCACAGCAAGGAGACCGCATCGCAGAATTGCATGGCTGAGCACTCGGTGGCCAGCACGGCGGTGACATCGCCGGTGAGGCCGGTCAGCGCGTCGTGGTCGGACTCGGCCATCGAGTTCAAGGCGTGATGCCAGCTGAGATGCGTACGCAGCAGGCAACTTTCCGAGTTCCACCGGCCGCGGGTGGCCGACAGCAGCTCCGACACGGCGCCGTGGTCGCGACTCTCGAACAGCGCGTGCGCGCAGGCGTGTACCGCCCACGGGTTGTCCTGCGGGGCCAGTGACAGCGCTCGGCTACCCGCCTCGTACGCCTTGGCGAACTCGTGGTTCTCGCCGTAGGCGAAGGCGAGCATCGCCAGCAGGTACGGGTAGGTTTCGGTTGCACCCTCGGTCAACAGCGGACTGCTGGACAGGCGCGACAGCAGCGTCTCCGTCGCACCGGTCAGGAAATCGACCTGATGCCCTGCGGCCAAGGCCAATTCGTCGGTCGGGAACTGCCGGGAAATGTCGAGCAGGGTATCGCCGGCCGCTCCGTACGCGCCGTGCAGCAGGTGCCGGATCGCGTCGAGGTGGGCGGCTTCCAAGGCGGACAGCGAGCCGGCGTCGATCTTGCGCAGCGCGTCGACCACCTCCACCGGCGGCCGGACGCCGCCGAGCAGATACAGGTAGGCGCGCAGCATGACGACGATCGGCTGCTCGGCCTCGTCGTGTTCGAGGCCGTCCAGCGACGTCACCATGGAGCGGTCGAATCGGAGCAGTCCGTTCAGCGAACCGGAGACGGCCGCCGCTACCCGGTCGCTGTAGGACGAGATGGCTACCCCCTTCATATCCACCTAACTCTCCGAGGCGGGCAGGCCGCCGAGATAGAGCTCGCGAATGCCGGGCCGAGCGGTGCGTGCCCACTCGATCGCGCTGGCCACCTTGTCCATGTCGATGTCGAAGTACGGCTGCGACATATCGGTCAGGCCGAACGACGGTGGGACGAAGTCGACATCGGCGAACAGCGTGCCGAACTCCGCGACCGCCGCTTCGAGGCTGATGTCCTTGCGCCAGTAGGACTCCATGATCTGATCGGACTTCTGGTAGAACGCGTCGATGAAACCGTCCAGCCCGGCGCCCGGCGCCGACGCGGGCTTCGGTAGCGCACCCTGCCCGGCGGCGCGGGCCGCGGCTTGGTCGGCGACCTGGCGCAATCTGGCTTCGGTGCGCATGGTGCCCGTCACCTGATTGACCTGCCAGACCCGGAACCAGGCGTTCCAGAGCCGGTAGTCGGTGAAGGAACGGAAGGCGTTGCCGACGATGAAATCGTTCTCCTCGATCAGGCTGGCCTGCATCTGTTCGATGTCGTCGAACGTGCGCGGCGTGAAGCCGCCCTCGAATTGTTCGATGAGCCGCTCGGCCAGCCGATCCACCACGACCGCGGTGTTCTGCATGCCGCGGGAGAACAGCGGGTCGATGAAGCCCGCGGCGTTGGAGGTGAGGCACCACCGGTCGCCGACCGTTTGTTTCGACGAGTATTGCAACCGGCCCGCGCTCACCCATTCGCGCTCGTTGCGCGCGTGCGCGAACTGCTTGCCGATCTCCGGATACGTCTCCAGGAAATCGGCGAAAGCCTGCTCAGGGTTCGGGTGCGGCTTCTCGTCGCCGTCATCGATGCGCCAGACGATGCCGACGCTGCACAGCGGATTGGATGATTTCTCGGTGTTGTCGAACGGGATCACCCACATCCAGCCGCCGTCGAAGACGTGATGCAGCGTGCCGGTGTGCCACTGCCGCGGGCCGTGGACTTCGGTGATGTCGTCGAACGGGAGAACGCCGCTCATATGCGTGAAGATGGACTTCGACCAGGCGCGCAGCCCCTCGGTGGTGCGCAGTCCCAGTTGCGCCGCCAGCGGTGAATTGCGGCCGCCCGCGTCGACGACGTACTCGGCGGTGATCCGGGTCCCGTCGTCGCCTTCGAAGTGCACACCCGCGTCGGTGATATCCAGCTTGCGGGTGGCGACCCCTTCCAATAGCACGGCGCCGTAATCGCGGGCGCGCAGCGCGAGCCAGTGGTCGACATCCTGCCGGAACAGGTGCGACTCGGTTTCCACGATTTCGGACAGCGGGAACTGATGCACTTTCTGCGCGATGGTGCCCGGCTCGTGATAAACGAAGCCGAAGTTGTTCTTCATGCCGCAGGTGCCGACCGACCCGATGAGATTGTCGAACGACGAGAGCACAGCCAGCTCGGGCACGCCGTATTTGATGCTCATCAGTTTGTAGAGCTTCGAGGTGTTCGGAATGGTCGATTCACCGATGGCAAATTTCGGATGCGGTTTTGGATCGACCATGCAGGTGCTCAGACCCGAGGCCTGGAGACACAGTGACAGCGAGCTACCGGAAAGTGCCGAGCCCAATATCAGAACGTCGAATTTGTGACTCATGATTGAACTCCCTTGCCTGATTCCCTGCGCAGCGGAGTTTGTTGGTGATACTGCATCAGCCAGCGATCGTCGCGCTTGATATACACCGTAGAAATAGCGGCGTATATACCGTCCAGGCCCACGCGTTTCTGATACATCTCATAGAAAACTATGTGCGCGTCGGCGCCTAATGGGCGCTCGTGGAATTCGAGTATCTGGTACGTCTCGATCGCAGGCGCTCCGGCGACCGCGTTCAGCGCGATCTGCCGCGAGAGCGACGCATGCGGGGACGGCACCGCCAGCACGGCATCGTCGGCCAGGACGCTGTCGTAGAACTCGGCACCCTCGCCTGCGCTCAGCGCTCGCCACTGGAGAAATTCGATTTCGGCCGGATCGAGATCGGCGACATTGTCGTACACCGATGCACCGACATTAGTATTGACTGGAGTGACCATTAGTACCCGCCTAATTCCCGCGAGGAGACAGCCGGGCCGCCTGGCCCTCCCCTGGGCCGCCGATAGTTTTTTGTTCCGTTTGCAAACACTAGCACGGTCCGCGCATGCGCTGCAACAGTTTTCGAGCTGTCCGGAAGACCGAATAATGATTCATCAACAAACCAATCAGGGTGTGTTATACAGCTGCGTTATCGGCACGGTTCAGGTACGGTCGAAGTGGTTCACCCATACCTCCGTCGCACCGACCGAGGGCGTTCGAAACAAGCAGGAGGGGAGAATCGTTGGAGAGACCGCGCGTCAGCAATTATGCAGATGGCGCATTGACCGTTCATCATGATCCGATAACCATGTCCGAGGTATCTCGCGAGCTGCGCGCGAGCGGTCGAGATGTCGCTCTCGTGCCCACAATGGGAGCACTGCACGACGGCCATCTCGCTTTGGTCGAACAAGCGCAGGAAAGCAAATCCGAGGTCATTGTTTCGATCTTTGTCAACCCATTACAATTCGGGGCAAACGAGGATCTAGACCGCTATCCACGAACGCTGGAGGCCGATCTCGCACTGCTCCGCGAAGCCGGCGTGCCCTTGGTCTTCGCACCCTCCCCCGCGGACATGTATCCGGACGGCCGCCGGACCACCGTGCTGCCGGGCCCGCTCGGCGCCGAACTCTGCGGCGCCACCCGGCCCGCGCTCTTCGGCGGGATGCTGACCGTGGTGGCGAAGCTCTTGCAGATCGCGGGGCCGACCGTCGCGTACTTCGGCGAAAAGGACTACCAGCAGCTGATATTGATCCAGCAGATGGTCCGGGACCTGAACTTCGGCATTCGGATCGTCGGCGTCCCGACCGTGCGCGAGGCGGACGGGCTGGCACTGTCCTCCCGCAATCGGTATCTCGATCCGGCCGAGCGGCAAGCCGCCGTCGCACTGCCCGCGGCATTGCAGGCGGGTGCACGGGCGGGCGGTTCGGGAGCCGAGGCCGTGCTCGCCGCTGCCCGCACGATCCTCGACGCCCAGGCCCGAGTCGAGGTCGAGTATCTCGAATTGCGGGACACCGAGCTCGGACCCGCGCCCACTTCGGGCCCCGCCCGCCTATTGGTCGCGGCGCACGTCGGCAGCACCAGGCTGATCGACAACATTTCGTTGACCCTGACCTAACGAGACGTGAGACGGAAATACCATGAGCACCTGCCTGTTCCTCCTCGACAGCCGAAACGGGAGATTCGTCGCGATCGAGTCCCGTGACCAGTCGATACATCGCCCGCACGGTTACGAAGCGGCCCGCAAACTCGGGCTGGAACACCGCTTTTCGTATGGACCGCACTGGTTCGCGAACCCCGGACTGCGCGACCGGGTATTCACGATCGGTGACGCGAGTACCCCGGTGCCGGCCGAGGTCGTCGGCGGCCTCGATATCGATGGCGGATCGTGGCTCGCTTTCCACCGCGGCACCGGCGTCTATTGCCGGATTTTCGCCGATACCGCGACCGGGGACGAATTCGTCTCGGCCAGCGGGCTTCCGCTGGATTGCGTGACGGCCGATTCGGCGCGCGACGCCGTTCAGCTGGTGGAGTCGCGCTTGCTGCCAGCTTTGGACGGCGCCCGGCGGATGCCCGGATTCCACCTGGTGATAGCCGACTCGAATAATGCGTTCGTGGTCACGTTCGACGGCCGCGATACCGTGGCCGCCACGTCGCTGGCGGCCGACCGCCCGCACGTGCTGACCGAAACCGGCGCCGCGGCCGATGACGAATTCGGCAAACATCTGCAAAGCCGAGCCGACGGTGTGCCTGCCCCGATGGAAAACCTGCCTTCGTGGGGTCCGTGGGTGTCCGTTTTCACGGGTACCGACGCCGACGCCCCCGATTACTCGGACGAAAGTTGGCTCGCCAACCGCCATTCCGCCGTTCGGCCGCCCTATCGCGACACCGACGACGCGGACCGATACAAAAATGTCGCACTTCGACCAGTGACCGATCCGAGCCAAGTAGCGTGGACCAAGAGCGTCACGATATATTCTTCCGGAAGGACCGGGGCGGAGTTGTTTGCATACAACGAGCGGCAATTGTTCGACTATCAGCCATTGCCGACCGATGTGCACAAAATGGGCTTCCCCACGACTACCGACGACTTCTTCGTCGTGATCGCGAACGAGAATTCCTGAGCCGAGGTGGGTATGACGATAGGCATTCCGGAGATTCGGGTCGGCCATTGGACCGATCCGCTCGGCGAAACCGGCTGCACTGTCGTCATTCTCCCCGAAGGCACGGTCGCGTCCTGCGAGGTGCGCGGCGGTGCGCCGGCCAGCCGGGAATTGGACGTGCTCGCCCCGGACAAAACCGTGCCGTGCATCGACGCGGTCGTGCTGACCGGCGGTTCGGCCTTCGGTCTCGCATCCGCCGACGGCGTCATGCGCTACCTCGAGGAAATCGGGCGTGGCATACCGACTCCCGGCGGCAAGGTGCCGATCGTGCCCGCGCTCGCCCTGTTCGATCTGAGCGCGGGCGACCCGAAGGCGCGGCCGACGGCCGAGCACGGATACACCGCGGCCTGTGCCACCACCGGCGAGCAGGTGCTCGCCGGTCGCATCGGCGCGGGCGCGGGTGCCTACACCGCACACTGGCGCGGACCGGTCGACCGCAAGCCCGGCGGCCTCGCCTACACCGAACGACGCTGGAACGAGCTCGTGGTCGGTGCGCTGTGCGTGGTCAACGCGTTCGGCGACATCGACGACGGCCTCGCCGAGATCGCCATGGACTCGGTCACCCAACTCGGCGGCCTGGTCGATCCCGCCGCGCGGATGCATACGACGATCGGCGTCGTGCTCACCAACGCCCGGCTGGACAAGATCGGCTGTCACATCGTCGCGCAAGGCGCGCACGACGGATTGTCGCGCGCCCTCACCCCGCCGCACGGCCGCTTCGACGGCGACGGATTCATCACCGCCGCAACGGGTTCCGTCGCGGCCGACGTCGACCTGGTGCGCCTGATGGCGCTGGCCGCGGTGGCCGACACCATCCGCTCGTTCGCGCAGGCGAGCCAGTAGCGATCGCATCGATCGGCTACCAGTCGCCATTGTCGAACTCCGCGCGGACGGCCGCCACCGCCGCCTCGATTCGGCTGGTCACCTCGAGCTTCGCGAGGATCCGGCTGACGTACTCCTTCACCGTTTCCGGGCTGATGAACAGCCGGGACCCGACCTCCCGGTTGGACAGTCCGTCGACGACCAGCCGCAGAATCTCCCGCTCCCGCTTGGTCAGCGTGGAAAGACGCTGCCGCACTTCGTAATCCATCGTGACCCCGGCGTGCACCCGGCTCTGCTGCGGTGCCATCGCCAGCACCGTCCCCGAGATCAGCACCTCCAGCACCTTGAGCACCTCGTCCGCGCCGTGTTCCATCGCCACGACCGCGTCGACCAGGTCCACATCCGCCTTGGCGGCGCCGTGCTCCACCAGCAGCGTGATCATCGGCGAATGCGGCAGTTCCCGCAGCCGGGTCACCGTCGGGGCGAGCCCGGCCAGGCGCGACACCGAGGCATCGAGCAGCACCACGTCGGGGCGCCAGCGCGCGGTCCGGTCCACCACCTCGCGCCAAGCGCAGGTACCCGCCAGTGCGAAACCGTCGTGCACCGCGACCGCGTCCTCGAAATCCGTTCGGGCGAACGGAAAGTCGGAGGCGACCAGCAGGGTCCGCTCCTGGACCACGGCGGGCGTGCCTATCCCGACCCGGCGGCGACGACCGTTGTGCAGCTGGTTTTCCTGATCTGATCTGAACCCGAGCGTCATGGCGGACCGTCAGCCACAGGTGGGCGGGAGACGTCGATCAGTTTCGCCGGCGTTCGGGGTTCTTCCGAGGGGACTGGTTCTTCGCCGGTGGGTCCGAAAACGACACCTTCCTTCCAGCCGCTGCGTTCGAACATCCGCATCACCGGCGTGGCCACGAAGGTCGTGACCATCGTCATCAAGGCGAGGATCGTGTAGAGCTGACCGGTGATCAGGCCCGCGCCCAGACCGATGTTGAGCAGAATCAGCTCCATCAAGCCGCGTGCGTTGGCGAGCGCGCCCATCGCGCCCGCTTCCCGCCAGCCCATCCCCTGCCAGCGCGCCACCAGGCCGATGGCGCCGAACTTGCCCGCGAAGGACACGACCATCACGATGACCGCGACAAGCAGCACTTTCGGCTCGAAGATCAGGCTGAGTTCGGTGTTGAGCCCCGAGTAGATGAAGAAGGCAGGCAACAGCAGGTAAGCGACCAGGGGTTCGAAACGCTCACGAATGGTGTCGAGCAATTGGCCACGCGGCATCACCGTGCCCGCCACGAAAGCGCCGAAGACGGAGTAGATTCCGACGTAATCGGTGAACCAGCTCGCCAGCAGAACGACCAGCAGAACGACGGTGAGCGGGCCGACGGCGAGACCACCGCTGTGTTCGCGATCGCCCGAGCGCGGCACCCACGTGTTCAGCCGCAACAGCAAGCGGCGTCCGACCACGATCATGAAGATCAAATAGGCCAGGCCGCCACCCAACGCGAGCGCGGCACCGGACATGCTGTCCTTGGTGGTGGCGATCACCGTTGCCAGCAGCACCCAGGCGCAGGCGTCGTCGACCGCCGCACACGACAGCGACATCGTGCCGAGCCGGGTGTTCAGCAGACCCGAGTCGTAGATGATCCAGGCCAGCATCGGAAACGCCGTGATGGCCACCGCCGCCGCGACGAACAACCCGCCTTGCCAGGTACCGACCTTGCTGGTGAAGTAGTCGCCCTGGCTCACCATCCACGCGCCGAGCGCGCCGCCGAGCAGCAGCGGAACGCCGATGCCCGCGGCGGACGTGGCGCCTGCCTTGCCCAGATGCGACCGGAGAATATCGAGCTTGAACGAGGCACCGACCAGAAACATGTACAGCACGAGACCGAGCTGGCCGACGACATAGATGGCGGTCAGGTTCGGATGAGTGATCGTCTCCGCACCTACCGCCAATGTCGTGGGGAAAAGCCATTCCTGCGCGGCCGGCCAGATCGCGCCCAAAACCGATGGCCCCAAGACGAAGCCGGCGGCCATGATCGCCACCACCTGGACCTGACCCAGCCGCCGGAACAGCGGCCAGAGCAGGCGGCAGGCCACGAGAATGACCGCGACCTGCAAAAAGAACTGCGTCGTGACTTCGAGTAGAGAGGGCATCGTAAATCCTCGCTGAGGGGGAAAGATGTGCCCACCTTCGCTTGCGAAGGTGGGCACTCGGTTACTACTTCGGCATCGCTAGCACCTGCACGGTGGACACCGCAGTGGCCACCAGCTTGTCGTCCTTGTTGTGCGCGTCCGCAGCGAGATAGATGACCGATCGTCCCGGCTTCCGCACGGTGGCAGTCACTTTCAGCCGTTCGCCGGTGACCACCGTGCGCATGAAGTGCGTGCCGAGCTCCAGCGACGTCGTCGGACCCCGTGCGGTCAGGTAGCTGAGCGGACCGATGAGGTTGTCGAACATCGCGGAGATGAAGCCGCCCTGCAGGATTCCCACCGCATTCGCATACGCCGGGGGCGCCACCACCGTCGCGGTCAGCGACTGACCGGGCACGTACTCCTCGAACTGCATGTCCATTTCCTTCGCCGAAGGCGGTGGCAGCTGGAGGGTGACGCCGGGCGGGGTAAAGCTGCGAAACAACTCGATGGTATGTTCCAGGACCTTGTCGTGTCCGTGGATCGTCGCCTCATCGCTCATTGGTGCCTCCTGCTCCATTGCCGCGGCTCTGTTCCGCGGCTGTCAGAAATGTTGCCAATATCGTGTTGAATCCAGGCGCGTGTTGCACGGCATGTTCGGCTCCGGGCAACCGGACCCGTTGTGCGCCAAGGTGTGTGGCGAGGGCATCGCACAGCCGCTCGAGCGCGGGATTGTGCTCGCCCGAGCACACCAGCGCCGGGATGCCCGCGTCGGTGATCGCCTCGAACCGGGGCTTGACCTCCCAGGGGGAACGCAGCTTGCGCCCCAGCTCGATCGCCTGGCGCACGTCGTCGCCCACCCCGGCCAGCATTTCCTGATTCACCCCGGCCAGCGCGAGGAACTCGTCCTCGGCCGCGACGTCGTCCGGGCTGGCGGCGAAGCGGTCGGCCAGGTCCGCCAGCTCCCGCACGGCTTCGTCCTCCGGCGCCGCGTTCCACAGCGGCGCCTCGATCAGGGTCAGCGAGCGAACCAGGTGCGGCAGGCGCTCGGCCGCGAGGTACGCGCCGAGACCGCCGTAGGAGAAGCCGACGAGGTGCACGCCGCCGGGCACGTCGGTGATGAGTTCCACCAAATCGTCTGCGTCGGCGAGGAAGTCCTGCGACGGCGCGGCCGGGCTCGGCATGAAGCCGCGCCGGTTCGGCACGATCAGCGACCACGCCGCGTCCAGTTCCTGCTGCGCGGCCCAGGTCATCGGGGCGGGCATGCCGCCGTGCACCAGCACAACCGGCGGCCCGGTCCCCGACGTCCGGACCACGATCGGCTCGGCGGCGGGTGCGTCCGCCGCGTCGAAGGTTCCTTCTACAGTCATGGCACCTCGGTTCTTTCCTGGGTTCGATCCCCCTGATGTCCCCTGCGAAGTGCTTCGTAACGCTCCTGCGAGAGCTCCTCGTAGACACGGTCCCCCGCGTCGCGCACGTAGATGGCCTCCCCGTCGCGGGGCGCGAAACCCGCACGCTGCAAAGCGAGTTTGGCCAGCTTCATGGTCGCCGTCGTTTCCAGCGACGCGCACACCCGAATGAAGATCGGCTGTGCGTAAGCAGGCAACGCCTCATCGAGGTACGCGGCGAGCGCCGCGCCGTCGAACCGCGCACCGTCGGCGAGCACGATCGCCGCCATTCCGGCCCGCCCCTCGCGGCCCGGGATCGGCACGCCGTACACGCTGGCGGCGGCGATGTCCGGGAACCGCACGAGTTGCTCCTGCACCTCGGTGGTCGACACGTTCTCGCCCTTGTAGCGGAAGGTGTCACCCAGCCGGTCGACGAAGAACAGATTCTTCTTGGCGTCGATCCGGAACACGTCGCCGGTGTTGAACAACGCGTCGCCCTCGTGGAAGGCGTTCGTGACAACCTTTGCGCGGGTGGCCTTTTCGTCCCGGTAGCCGCCGAACGGGGTGCGCTTGCGAATCGGCCCCAGCAGCACGCCGGTGTCGCCGGGCCCGCACTCGACCAGGCGCCCGTTGTCGCGGACGAAGTCGTCCTGTTCGAAGTCCCACTTCGCCAGCTTGCCGCCGAGGCGCAGCTTGCCGACCGACCCGACCGTGCCTGCCAGGTTGATGGTGGCGATATTGCCCTCGGTGGACGCGTACATCTCGACGATCCGCGGAATCTCGAACCGCTCCTGCATCGCCGCCCAGACATCGGACTGCAACCCTTGTCCGACCATCACCCGGACCCGATGGCCGCGGTCGCGGTCGTCGGGCGGGGTGTTGACCAGGTATCGGCACATCTCGCCGATGTAGTTGAAGCCCGTCGCTTCGAAACGGTGGATGTCGTGCCAGAACGTGCCTGCCGAGAACCGGCGGCCGAGCGCCAAGGTGGATCCGTGCGTGAGGACAGCCGACAGGGCGATCACCAGGGCGTTGGTGTGGAACAGCGGTAGACAGTTGTAGACGATGTCGCCGGGTTCGAGCCGCCAGGCCAGCGCGCCGGTGACCCGTCCGACGGTCGTCAAGCGGGTGTAGCTCATCACCGCGGCCTTGGGCAGCCCGGTCGTGCCGCTGGTGAAGATGTACGCGCCGGTGTCGCCGAGGGTGTGCTGGGTGGTCTCCGCCGGATCGTCCGACGTCGCGCTCGGCTCGAATCGGGCCAGATCCGTTGCGTCGGAAGCGGGTGCCTTCACATCCTCGTCCACCCGGCAGCGGTCGAGCAGCTCGTCGGGCACCCGGTCGCGCACCGCGAGGAACGCGGCCAGGCACTCCGAACCGACGATCACGTGGCTCGCCCCGCACACCGTGAGTGCGTGCACGAGCCCGTCTCCCCTGGCCCGCGTATTGACGAAAGCCACCACGACGCCGAGCTTTCCGGCCGCCAGGTAATGCCAGACGAACTCGGGGCGGTTCTCCATCAGCAGCGCGAGCACGTCGCCCTTGCGCAGGCCGTTGGCCCGATACGCGTGGGCGATCCGATTGACGAGGCGATTGGCCTGCGCGTAATCGAACTGCTGATCCCCGTAGAGCAGGAAGGGACGCGCCGCCTGACCCGGCTGCCCGCTGCGGCGCTCGAACTCGAGTGCCAGTGTTCGATGCGAGCCTGCCCCTTCGAGCAGGGCCCGCGTGAGGATTCCGTAGGACCGGATGCGGTGGGTCAGCGACACAGTGACCTCGTGTTCGCGAATTGAGCAACTCGCACGCTACGCGCCCTCCCATGGTTTCGACACGCTCGGCGAACCGCTTGCCGCCATAGCGGCAAAGTAGTTCGCCGGGCCCAGCGCCTTACCGATATCGCGACTGCCACCGGTGACAATCGCGACCCGGCCCTCGAATTGCGTCAAATTCCCGCCTCCGCGGTGTTGTCGGACGAACGCGTTACTGGACGGATGCCTGCAGGGCCGGCTCGGCCGGCCGCGCAGGCAGATCCACCTTCGCGGCGATCTCCTGCTCGAACGAGTCCGCCCACGCTTCCAACCGGTCGACATTGCCGCGCATATCGCGGAAGGTCTGTTCGGGCGTCTTGTCGGTGAGCAGATCCAGGTGCAGCTGGGCGCAGATGGGTACCTTGCTGTACTCGACGAACAGGTACTTGTCCGGCTGCGGCGCCTGTGCGGCGAACGCACGCAGATTCGCCTGCATGCGGGTCTGGATGCCGAGGAACCGCTGGGCGATGGGGTGGAACTCCGCCGCCGCGTCGGTGCTGGTGAGCAAGTCACGGAACAACATCTGCGAGGGCAGCGCCCAGTAGAACGACGTATCCCACATGACCTTGGTGAACATCGCGGGAGCGTGCCCGAAGATCTGGTAGTTGTCGTTGTACATCTGCAGGTAGTTCGGCCACAGATCCTCGAGCAGCAAGCGGTTGTAGGTCTGCGCGACGTCGGGGGTCAGCGCACGCTTGCGGTCGAGTTCGATCATCCGCGTCGTGATGGTGTTGGTGTAGGCGATGTAATCCGAGCCCGGACTGTAGAACGCGTCCAGGAAGACCGCCGCCTCACCGACGCAGGCCCAGCGATTGTGCGAAAAGACCTGCGTCGAGGCGTAACTCGCGTTGCGCAGCACCAGGAAGTCGAGCAGCTCGGCGTTCTCGGTGAACTTCGCCAGCGCCGGCTCGTGCTCGGCGATCCACTGCTTCGCTTTCGTCTCCGTCGAGTACGTCTTGAACGGATGGATGCGCTCGTCGGTCACGATGCCGATGCTGGTGTTGCCGGAGGCCAGCGGGATCATCCACACCCAGTACCCGGTGCCCATCAGGTGATTGGTGGAGAACCACCGGCGCTCTTGGGTTTTCGGATACCAGCTCGGGTTCTTCGCGTCCGCCATCACCTCGACGTCGTATTCGCCGCGCAGGCGCCACCAAGCCGCGTTGATCTTGTGCGGACTCGGCGCACTCAGGCCGAGCTTGCGCTGCAACAGCTTTCCGCGACCCGAGGCGTCGGCGACGAAGCGCGTGCGCACCGAACGCTCCCCCTCGCCGGCCACCTCATAGGTGACCACGTGATCGTCCTCGCCCTCGGCCAGGTCGATCTCGGTCACCTTGGCCTGCTCGATCAGATCTATGCCGAGATCCTTGGCGCCGCGGCGCAGATCCCGCTCGAAGATGCCGCGGTCGACCTGATAGGACGGCACCCGCGGGAACCGTCGCGCCCCGATCTCGGGCCGGTTCTCGAAGGGGCCGTGCTGATCGCCGAAGAACAGGCGCAGCCCGAGCTTGTGCAGGTGCTGCTTGTTGAAATACCCGGTGAGGCCGAGCTTTTCGGTGAAGTAGTGCGCGCCGCCTTCGACGGTCGCCTCACCGACTTTGTAGGCGCCGTCCGGGATGTCTCCCGTGGTCCGTTCCAGGACCAGCACCGTCAGGTCGGGCATGGTCCGCTTCAGCTGGCGCGACAGGGTCAATCCCGCCAGGCCGCCGCCGCATACCACCACGTCGTAACGTTCGATCGGTTTCATGGTTCTACTCCGTTCGAGCTGGTCAGCGCTCTTCGAAAAGGCTGGTGAAGGACGGGAAGGCGTCGTCGGCGGACAGTTCGTCGGCGATCGTCCGCATCACCTGGGCACTCGGGTTCTGGATGAACAGGTGGCCGCCGGGCACGGTCTTCAGTTCGAACCGGCCGCTGGTCAACTTCTCCCAGCCCTGCAGCTGGTCGGCCTCGAACAGGTGGTCCTCGGCACCGCGCAGCACCGTGATCGGCGCCCGCAACGCGACACCGTGTTCGAAGCGGTAGTCGCCCAGCATCTTCAGGTCCGCCCGCACCGCGGGCATCATCGGCTTCACCGAGGCCTCGTCCTCGACCGGAATGGTGAGCAGCTCGTTGTCGCGCAACACTTGCAGCACCCGGCTGTCGGATTCCCGATCCATGTCGAAGCCGTCGCGGATGTGCTTCAGGTTCCGCACGTAGCTTTCCACCAGGGCGGGTGAGGGCCAGCCGCCGATGATCAGCTTCAGCGGGACCTCGGCGTAGTTCTGCTCGAGATACTTGGTGAGCTCGTAGGCCAGCAGGCTGCCCATGCTGTGCCCGTAGATCGCGAAGGTGCGATCCAGGTGCGGCAACATGGCGTCGGCCAGTTCCTCGATGAACTCGGGCATGGCGTCGATCGGGACCTCGTTGACCCGATCCTCGCGGCCCGGGTACTGGATACCCACCACCTCGACGGTGTCCGGCAGGAAGTTCGGCCACGGCGTGAAGACCGAGGCGCCACCACCGACGAACGGCAGAGCGAACACCCGCAGCGAGGCGGTGCTGGACCGGCCCTTCACCGTGTGGATCCAGCGTTGCGGGCCTGCGTTTTCCGCCACGGCAGGCAGCACACCGGTCGCCTCACCGAAGACCTGCGCGAGGACCTCGTTCGACAGCTCGATGAGCGTCGGTCCGCGCATCAGGCCCATGGTCGGGAAGTCGATATCGAGGTGCTTGGCCAGCGCGTTGCGGATCTGACCCGCCATCAGCGAGTCCATCCCGAGGTCGGTCAGCGCGACGTCGTGCGCGAGACGGTCGATCGGCATGTCGAAGATCCGCGAGATCTGCTGCGACAAGGCCTCCACCAGCCGGGGCTGGCGTGCGTCCTCATCCAGTTCGAGCAGTTCGGCGCGCAGGCCCTCGGTGCCGCCGGTGCTCGCGGTGCCGACGGTGTCGGCGATGGCCAGATGGGCCAGCCGCGGCGAGCTCCGGATGATCGGCATGACCTGGTTCATCTTCGCCCAGTTGACCCCGAAAACGCTGGTGCTGGTGACGCCTTGGGCCAGGCACCGGCCGACGAACTCGAGTGCGTGGTCCGGCAGGATCGGCGTCCAGCCGAGCCGGGCCAGCGTGTCGAGCTTGTTGCGTGCGACGAACCCGACCTCGGCGAGGGCGCCCCAGTTGATGGTCAGGGCAGGCAGTCCGAGCTCACGACGGTGCGTGGCAAGGGCTTCCAGGAACCCGTTGGCCGCCGCGTAGTTCGCCTGGCCGGGGGTGCCGACGTTCCAGCTCATCGACGAGTACATGACGAACGCGTCGAGCTCGAGGTCGCGGGTGTGATTGTGCAGATGCCACGCGCCGTCGACCTTGGGTTGCACGGTGCGCAGGAACTGCTCCTCGGTCATGCCCGCCAGCGGTCCGTCGGCGAGAACCATTGCGGCGTGGTAGATCCCACGCAGCGGCGGCAGCGGTGCGATCCGCTCGAGCAGACCCTCGACCTCGGCCTCGATGGACACGTCGGCCCGTTCGAGCACCACGTTGACGCCCTGGGCCCGCATCGCCTCGATCGGTGCCGCGTTCTCCTCGTCGATCTGGCCGCGGCGGCCGACCAGCACTACGGTGCGGACGCCCTTCTCGACCAGCCACTCGGCGGTGCGCAGACCGAAACCGCTGTAGCCACCGGTGATCAGGTACGTGCCGTCGGCGTCGAAGGTCTCCGCGCCGTTGGACGTCGGGTGCACCAGCAGTTCGGTGTCGGGCTGGTACTCGACGACGATCTTGCCGATCTGCTTGGCGGTGACCATGTACCGGAAGGCGGCGGCCACCTCGGTCGCGTCGAAATCGGTGTGCGGCAACGCGGGCAGGGTGCCTGCGTTGACCGCCTCGATGACCTTGGTCATCGCCTCGCGGCACAGCGCCGGGTCCTCGCCGAGCAGCCGGTCGATGTCGATCGCCGAGTAGCTCAGGTTGTTGCCGAACGGCTTCAGACCCAGCTTGTAGTTGTCGTAGATGTCCTTTTTGCCGATCTCGAGGAAGCGGCCGCGGGGGCGGAGCAGCTCGAGGCTCTTCGGAATCGTCTCGCCCTGCAGCGAATTGAGCACGATGTCGACGCCGTCGTAGCGCTGCCGGATCTCCTGGGCGAAGTCGAGCGACCGAGAGTCGAAGACATCCTCGATGCCCAAGGAGCGCAGGTAGTCCCGCTTCTCCTCGCTGCCCGCGGTGGCGACGACCGTCGCGCCGAACGACTGCGCGATGTGCACCGCGGCCAGGCCGACGCCGCCGGCGGCCGCGTGCACCAGCACCCGGTCGCTCGCGCGCAGCCTGCCCACCTCCACCAGCGCATACCACGCGGTGAGATACGCCATCGGCAGCGTCGCGGCCTCGACATCCGACAGGCTCGCCGGTGCCGGGTATACCCGCCGGGCATCGGCGACCACCAGGTTGCCGAAGCAGCCGCGGGCGAAGGCGACCACGCGATCGCCCACCGCCAGTCCGGTCACGTCGGGTCCGACCTCGGTGACGATGCCGGCGCACTCCACGCCCAGGTTGTTGTCGTAGAACCCGCCGTAGGTCGCACCCGCAGAGAGCAGGCCGAGCGTCAGCATGATGTCGCGGAAGTTCAGGCCGGTGGCCAGTGGCCGGATGGCGATCTCGCCGCTGGAAAGCGCAGGCAGCTCCTGCCTTTCGTAGCGCAGCTGCTCGACCCCCGGCTCAGCGGGCACCGCCAGCGCGAACGGGGTCTCGTCCGACACCTTCGCCGGGGTCGCGACCGAGGCCTCGAACTCGGCGAGCGAGACATGCTCGAGGCGGTCGACGAACCGGGTCTCGCCGCGGAAGGCGATCTCCTCGTCCGCCGCGTCCACGTGCAGCAGTTCATCGAAGAGCTGCGTGGCCCGCTGCTCGGCGGACGCGGCCGGATCGAAGTCGAAGATCTTCGCACGCAGACTGCTGTGCTCGCTCAACGTCACCCGCAGGATGCCCCAGCTCGGCACCTGGCTCAGCGCAACACGTTCCGCTCGATCCAGCACGTGCGCGCCCGAGGTGGCCACCCACAACCGCGGGGCCTGCACCCAGTCCAGCTCCTCGACGGCCTGGGCCGCCGCGATCACGCTGTAGGCGCCGTCGCTCTCCACCGCGGACAGCAGTTCGGTGGTCAGCTCTGTCCCCGCGAAATCCAGGTTCCACAGGTGCAGCACGCCGGCCACGTCGCCCGCGTCGGCTCGCACCTGCTCCAGCACGCGCTGTAGATCCGCGCTGCTGGTGGGGCGTGCCCGGAAGCTGCGGGCGTCGACCTGCTCGAATTCGGCACCGCGGGTGACGATCACGCCGGACGAACCTGCCTCGCCGAGCAGCGCGGTGTAGCGTTCGCCGACACCGTCCGCGTCCGCGAGCACGACCCAGGGCGCCTGATCGATGCGCGGCTGGTGCGGCTCGAGGTCGATGCTCTGGGTGCGCGCCAGGATCACCGCGTTGCCGGTCTCCTCCGGTGTCGCCATATCGGAGAAGATCTGCACGCCCTCGAAGCCGATGCTGGGCAGGAACTCCCGCCACTTCGCCTCCCGCATCAGCGGGTAGTCGGGCCGTACGTCGTGGTCGCTGAACTTCCACCAGCCCTCGGTCATGCCGAAGGTCAGGTCGACCCAGTGCGGCGGCACCGTCGCCTCGACGACCAGCAGCAGACCCTGCGAGGTCAGCAGGCGCTGCACGTTCTCCAGGGTGGCGGTCAGGCTGGCGGTGGCGTGCACGACATTCGAGGCCACCACGATGTCGTAGTAGTGCGGGTCGAAACCCTGGCCCTCGATGTCGTGTTCGATGTCGAGGACCCGGTAGTCGATGAAGTCGTACTCGCTGAACCGATGCCGCGCTTTACCCAGGAACAGCTGCGTGATGTCGGAGTACACGTACTCCGCACGCTCCGGCGGCAGCTCGGAAAGGACGTACGGGGTGGTGCCGCCCGTGCCTGCGCCGATCTCGAGCACCCGGATCGGCCGGTCGCTCGGCAGCGCGGCCACGCACCCGGCGACGACCTGGCTGACGATGCGATTGGCCTTGCCGAACGAGAACGACGGACCGTACAGGTCGGCGACCGACTGGAACTCGTCCTCGGGGAAGATCAACTCGATCGGATTCACGTCATCGCGCAGCACCGCCGCCACGTCCGTGCCACAGCGGCCGAGCACGGCCAATTCGGGCTCGCACTCGGAATGCTCGTCCTTCAGCCGGGCGAGCTCGGCAGCGGTGTCGAACCGCTCGGGCACGATCAGCAGTTGCCATGCGTCACCGTCTTTTTCGGTGATCCCGTGCTGGGACAGCAGTTCCAGCAGGCGCGCGAGGTAGCGGTGGTGCTTGTCGTGCACGCCCATCTCGGCCGCGAGCTCGGTGAGGGTGAAGCGCCGGCCCGCGGTGAGGTCCATGCCGAGCTCGTAGAAGGCCTCGGTCACGTACCCGATGCAGAGCCGGTCCATCACCGCTTCGGTCCCCGCGTGGTACTCGCGGTTGACCGACCAGTACCGCAGCTCGTCGACCAGCGGCTCGACGGCGGTGTCGAGCGCCTCGACCGAGGGCAGCGCGGCGGGCAGGCGAGTCTTGGTGCGCACCGGCGCCTGATGCCAGCGGAACTCGTAGAGCCACTGCAGCAGCGCGTCGCTGTCCTCGGTGGTCGTGGTGATCGACTTACCGCGGAAGCCTTCGAGTTCCGCTACGAGCGTTCCGTCTTCGTTGACGATCCACAGATCACCGTGGCAGTACGCAATGTCGTCGCTGACCTGCGCACGCCCGTAGCAGTAGACCCGGCCGGTGGCCTTGGCGTAGAAGCTGAGCCGCTTCACCTCGACCGGCAGGTAGAGCGTCTTGTCCTCGTTGTTCGGGTCGTTGCCCATCGAGATGGACAGCGACTGGAAGCACGAGTCGAGCACCGCCGGATGGATCGCGTGCCGGGGCGCCTCGTCTTCGAGGGCCGCCGGGGTGTCGATCCGGCCGAGCGACTTGAGCTCGGCGTACCCGAGTTTGGTGATCGCTTTGAACGTCGGGCCGAGCATCAGGCCGTTGTTGCGCAGCTTGGCGAAGACCTTCGCGGGTTCGATCTCGAGCGGGCACTCCGCCTCGAGCTCGGCGAACGGCACCGGCAGTTCGGTGGCGGGCGCGCCGCGGCGCAGCGTGCCGACCGAATGCAGGGTCCAGTCCTTGTCACCGTCCTGACGGCTGTACACCGAGTAGTGCATCGACTGGGTCAGCACGACCTGGACGACGGGGGCCGGGCGGTCGTCGAAGACGAACAGCGCGCGGCGGAACTCGACGTCCTCGAGCGAGTACAGGCCGGGGCCGAAGGCGTCTTCCGCACACCCGAGGACCATGTCCAGATAGGCGGCGCCGGGGAAGACGATGGGGCCCTGCACCCGGTGGTCGTCGAGCCAGGGGTACACAGCCGGGTCCAGCACCAGTTCCCACACGTGCTTGTCCGGCTCGTCCGCGACCCGGCCCTGCTCACCGACCAGCGGATGGGCCAGCGACGGGAAGCGCCGCTCGCGGGCCGAAGGCGTTTCCACCCAATAGGTTTCGCGCTGCCACGGGTAGAACGGCACCGGGACCCGCTCGCCGGCCCCGTCGAACAGGGCGCCCCACGCCGGGTCGAACCCGGCGGCATACAACGAGGCCAGCGAGGACAGCAGGGTGACGCGATCGCTCTGCTTGCGATGCAGCGAGGCGACGGCGATGCCCTCGGCGTTGCGCTGCGCGAGCAGCTCCGAGATGGCGGTCGCGTGAATCGGGTGCGGGCCCAGCTCCACGAATGCCAGGTGCTCGTCCTCGATCAGGCGATCGATGGTCGGCGCGAACCGCACGGGCTCGCGCACGTTGTGCCACCAGTACTCGGCATCGAGTCCACCGGTCGGCACGATGTCCGCGGAGACCGTGGAGTACATCGGGATGGTCGCCGGGCCGGAGGTGAGACCGGTTAGCGACGAGATCAGCTCGTCCTGCAGCGGATCCATGTGATGGCTGTGGAAGGCGACGCTGACCTGGAGCATGCGGCAGAAGATCTTCTCGGCGCTCAGCTCGCGTTCGATCTCCTCGAGCGCGTCCGGATCACCGGCCAGCGCCACCGACTGCGGGCCGTTGAGCGCCGCGATGGCGACCCGCCCGCGATAGCCGGCGACCCGCTCCTCCACCTCGCTGTGCGTCAGGCCGACCGCGAGCATCTTGCCCTTGCCGGAGGCCTGCTGCTGTACCCGGCTCCGGTGGAAGATGACTCGCACCGCGTCCTCGAACGACAACGCCCCGGACACACAGGCGGCGGCGACTTCACCGATGCTGTGCCCGACCACGGCCGCGGGGACGATGCCCCAGCTCTGCCACACGGCGGCCAAACCGAGCTGCACCGCGAACACGGCGGGCTGGGCGATGAAGGTTTCGCCGATGCGGCTGTCGGCCTCGTCACGACCGAGCTCCTCGATGACGCTCCAGTCGGCGTGCTTGCTCAGCTCGGCATCGACCCGTTCGACGGTCTGGCGGAACACCGCGTCGGTGGCGAGCAGCTCGCGCGCCATGCCCCACCACTGCGGGCCCTGGCCGGAGAACACGAAAGCGATGTTCGAGGTGGTCGGCGCCTTCACGCCGGTGCGCAGCACCTCCGGCGCCGCGCCGCGCGCTACCTCACGCAGCGCGTCGCGTAGCTCGTCGGTGGACGAACACACCATGGCGAGCCGGTGGTCGTAGTGCGCCCGCGTCTTCGCCTGGGTGGCCGCGATGGCGGACAGCTTCGTGGTGGGCTCGGCCAGGAAGTCGGCGTAGCTGTCGGCGTAGGCGCGCAGCGCGTCCTTGGTCTTCGCGCTGAGCGCGAACAGCACCGGCTCGGCCGTTTCGGTCGCCGAACGCTCGGTCATCGTGTCCGCGTTGGCGTTTGCCGCGTCCGTGTTCTCCTTCGCCACGCCTTCCGGCGGGCCTTCCAGGATCACGTGGGCATTCGATCCACCGAACCCGAAGGAGTTCACACCGGCCAGGCGCGGACGCCCGTTCGGCCACGCCTGCCGGGACTGAGCCAGTTGCAGACCCAATTCCTCGAACGGGATCGAGGTGTTCGGCACCTCCGCATGCAGGTTCGCGGGAATCTCACCGTTGGACAGCACCAGACACGCCTTGATGACGCCTGCGATACCGGCCGCGGACTCGAGGTGGCCGAGGTTCGACTTCACCGCGCCGACGATGCAGGGGCCGTTGCCATTACGCCCGGGCGCCAGGGCCTTGCCGAGCGCGCGGGCCTCGATCGGGTCGCCGACGGAGGTGCCGGTGCCGTGCGCCTCGACATAGCTGATGTCGGCGGGCGCGACGCCTGCGTCGCGGCAGGCGTCCTCGATCATCTGCGCCTGCGCTTCTTCGCTCGGCACGGAGATGCCGTTGGTGCGGCCGTCCTGGTTCGTCGCGCTGCCGCGGATCACCGAGTAGATCCGGTCGCCGTCGGCGATAGCCGCGGACAGCGGCTTCAGCACGATCGTGCCCGAGCCCTCACTGCGCACGTAGCCGTCGGCGTTCTCGCTGAACGACTTGGACCGGCCCTCCGGCGAGAGGAAGGTGCCCTGGCTGAAGCCGATGGTCGCCTCGGGGATGAGCAGCGTGCTGACGCCGCCGACGATGGCCATCGTCGCCTCACCGGTGCGAATGCTGCGGCAGGCCAGGTGGATTGCGATGAGCGAGGACGAGCACGCGGTGTCCACCGTCATGCTGGGTCCGCGCAGGTCGAGCAGGTAGGAGACGCGGTTGGCCACGATGCAGTTCGTGACACCGGTCATCGTGTGGCCACCGATGAGGTAACGGTTCTCCGGGTTGAGCTGGATGATGCCGTAGTCGTGGCCCGAGACGCCCGCGTAGACAGCGGTCTTGGTGCCCGCCAGGTTCTCCGGGACGATGCCCGCGTCCTGCAGTGCTTCCCAGGTCGTCTCGAGGAAGAGGCGCTGCTGCGGGTCTATCCGCGCGGCCTCGTGCGGTGTGATGCCGAAGAATTGGGCGTCGAACGAACTGACGTCGTCGAGGTATCCACCCGATCGCGTGCGCAGATGACCGGGCCTTGCCGCATCGCGGTCGTAGAAGGCAGCGCCGGACCACCGGTCCTCCGGGACCTCTCGGACCGCATCCCGCTCGTCGAGCAGCAGTTGCCAGAAGTCGCTCACATCGGAAATTTGTCCTGGAAACCGGCAACCGATTCCCACGACGGCTATGCCCTCGTGCGCGGTCGACTCGGCCTCGATCGAGGAGCTGTGCACAGATTCCATCGCATTACCTTCGTTTTGTAACCACACAACTATCGACATCGCGGGCAACGCCATTTGTTGCCCGCGAGCCGATCAGGATTTATATCGACCACCCGCTGGGCGGTGGCGATGCGCGCGACGGCGGCATCGATCCCGTGTGCGAGGCGATATCGGACAGGCTTGATTGATCACCATCGGTCATGTTCCCCCCTCGAAGAACATGACTGTTGCAACGAGATGGTCGCCATTCGAATGGCTTTCGGTCGCCGACCGGGCGGTTTCGCATTCCCGGCCGTTGCCGAACCCCGTGCCGGCCATATCCCGTCGGCTGCGGCAAGCAGCGGCACCGACATCGTTGGCCGAACTCAATACAACAAAGTGAGCACGCGATCCACAATCGTGCGATGGTCGGCTCGAGCTGATGAGACGCCGAGCATGCGACGCGTCGTGGTCGATGAGGCGGTTGGACTGGTCGGCGCAGGCAGGCATCAGGTCATCGGGAGTAGTTCTCGTCGCGCTGAACGTCCACATGATCGGTGCCCACCTCACGTCAAGTGCCCAGATCCGCACTCATGGACAGAATTTAACGACCACAACCACTCATGTCAATACATCCGTGTGCATCCGTGTGCGTCGCATAGCCGCCGATGCGCATCGCCGTGGACGGTATTCGGTGCCCAGTCGTGCCGTAAGGGCACGGTCTTACTCTTGCGGCGCACCGAGACCGACCCGCGCGGCGGCAGGTGTGCATGATGACCAGCTCTGCGCAAACAAGTGGTACGATGCTTCCCATGGGCGACGAATTGGGCGCCAGCGAGACCGTGAAGCGTAATAAAGTCGAGTCGGCTGGACAGCGGTTCGGACGGCAGCTGAAAGCGTTCCGGCAGCGAAATCTTCCTGATGACCTGGTAACACACCAGCTCATCCATGACCTGGGAGGTCCTACGCGGAATGTTCAGTCCCGGATCGAAAGCGGGCAGGTCGACACGATAAGCGCCACCACGGAGGCGAAGTACAACCGAGCACTCGAAGCCCTGGGTTTGCCGGCCGGGAGTGCGACCGCGGCGCTGTATCACGGCGGCACGCTCGTGCCGCCCGCCGACGAGCCGCCCGCCGCACCAGCGGTGGACGACGACGTCGAGAG
This sequence comes from Nocardia sp. CS682, assembly GCF_004634405.1. Taxonomy (NCBI): domain Bacteria; kingdom Bacillati; phylum Actinomycetota; class Actinomycetes; order Mycobacteriales; family Nocardiaceae; genus Nocardia; species Nocardia sp. CS682. Next base: position 674,610 of record NZ_CP029710.1, read on the forward strand.
CGGCGTCAGCGCACTGCAGAATCTGGCCCGCAAACATCGGTCGGTCGTCGATCTCGTCACCGAGCTCGACCGGCTCGGCATCGAATTGAAGCGCGCACGCAGCCACACCGAGGGGTATCAGCTGGTCTTCCCGAAGACCGCGATCGATCGGCTGCTTCAGGCGCTGCAAAATACCGCCGACCCCGGACATCCGGGGCACGAATCCGAGCGAGACGACACCCCGGAGACGTAAACCTGCGAAGAAGCCGGCCGCGGACGCACGTACCGCGGCGCCTATGCGTCGGATAAGCCCTGGCCAGGCTCCGCTGCCATCGATGTGGCACGGGGTCCGCCGAAACATGTTCGACAGCAGGATCTTTCGACATGCGAACGGGTACTGTTCGCCCTTGTGATCATCCGGGCGTTGGTGCCGTCGCCGAAACTGCTGCGCGCGGGCGAGCGCAGCCGCGGGGAACAAAATTCCCGCCTCCCCCTATGTTCGATCTTGCACGGCCGTCCGCCGGTATCCATGCAGGTCACACGCATAGTTCGCGATTCGTGTCCCAAAAACACCCCCTACCCAGGACCGCAGCGCCAGGTAGGGTATAGGCGAGCCCGGCAAGCCGATGACGACGAGTCGACGCGTGTCGACATGCCGGCCCCTGAAGACAATTCGGAACAATGGATAACGTCGTGCCCCCGTTGAACCGATGGCCTCAACGAACCGTTGAACTGGATGACTTCGGCGAACGACACCGCGCCGGCGGCAACGATGCCGCTGTTCGCGCGGTGAGCAAGATCAGATCTCCACAGGTGCTCGGGGGAGGAAGTCGTGATTGGATATGCTCTCGATTCCACCGGCCTCGACGCGGGCGTAGCAGCTCGGACCAGCGGTTATGCCGACGAGCCGGACATCACCGACGCGCGCCGCCTCACTCGGACGAGGAGGCAGGTGCGATGTTGAAACTGATCCGGCGCAAAGTCGCCGCCCTCACCTGGAAACCTAGAGGAAAGATCTCCACCCGCGCCCGCCTGCAAGCGGTGGTCGACCGGCTCGAACTGCCTGCGGACTGGACCATCGAGGAGTTCATCGCGTGCGTCGAGCGCATGCGCGGGCGGCGGATCGTGCGGTTACTCCTGCCGACGACCGCGCCGGTCGGCTTGTGCGGACTGTGGTTGGCGTGCAAGGACTACGACGTGATCTTTCTTCGGCAATCCGCCGACCCGGCGGTAGAACTGCACGTAACTTTGCATGAGGTCAGCCATATGTTGCTCGACCACGGACAGGACACGTCGATCTCCGCGGTGGAATGGTCGACACTGACGAGCGGGGTGGCGCTGAATCACGACATCGACCTCACCACGGTCCGCGCGGCGCGCGGAGTATCGAGTTACGCCTCCATCGAAGAGTACGAAGCCGAACTGTTGGCGACCCTGATCGGCTTCCGTGCCAGGACCGTCGGACCACGTCGCGACCCGATGTTGAAGGAGTTGTGACGCATGTGGCCGCACGACCACCTACCCGCGGGAGTCACCGTCTCAGCGACGTTGTTCATCGTGGTCATCGCCCTGATCCGGCTCTCACTGACCCTGCACACCTCGGTGTTCGGCCGCATGATCAACATCCTGTTGGGCTTCGACGCGGCAGCGGCCATCCTGCGTGAGCCGCTGTTCGCGCGCCCGATCTCCCGGCTCGTCCCCGGCGGCCTGCCCACCGTGTTCGACACCTGGCATTGGCTGACCGTCACGGCGTGGGCCTGCGGACTCGGCATGGCACTGCTGCACGAGAACGGGCCGGTGCGATACCGGATCCAGTTCAAGGTCGTGATCGGCACGTCGGTCGCGATCGGCCTGGCCTTCCTGCTGCTGAGCGCGCCGGCCCGGGCCAACGGGATGTCGTCCATCGCCGAGTACGGCGGTTGGCGCTACGGCGTTTACATCGGGCTGTATTCCGCTCTGCCCGTTATTGTTTCGACCTACTACTACGTGCTGAAAACCAGGGGCACAATGTGGCGGACGACCACGCTGCGGGAACGGCTCACGGTGGCCGCCCTGGTCATCTTCGGTATCGCCAGCTCGCTGCCCGCCTGCCTCATCGCGGTCTCGGTGGCGTTGGACGCCGCCGGAGCGGGCAGCGCGTTCACCGACAACGCGTACAACATGGTGGCCGAGGGATTCGCCACGGGCGAGCCGGGGCTGTTCTTCTTCAGCGCGCTGATCATGGTGTTCCTGCCGTCCTCGGTGCAGGCCGTCGTGCAACTGCTGCGCCTGGACCGGGAATCGCGCGCCGCGCGCCGGGTGTATCCGCTCTGGCGGGACCTGACCGCCGCCGCGCCGCAGGTCGTCTTCCAGCTGAAATGGGCCGACAACTGGAACGTTTCGCCCCAGGAGCGACTGCACCGCCGGCGGATGGAGATCCACGACGCGGCAGAGATCGTCGCCCGCTACGTGCTGCCGCTGCCGACCGCGGTCGACGAGCTGATCGAGACCAGCGTCATCGAGGACGACCAGGAGAACATTCGGATGGTCGCCGAGCTGGTGCTGGCGGCTCAACGGCTGAGCGACAACAGCGGCGAACCGGCGGGCGAACCGACCGCCCGTGGGGCCGACGTCCCCGACGAACAGACCCTGCTGCGCTTCTGGCAGCCCGCGAAGTCCCTGTTGCACGCGACCGATCGCAGCGCGGAGCGCCGAACATCGGTCGGCGCACAGCGATTCGCGCCGGGCGCGTTCGAGAGCAGACAGCCGGGTCAGGTCGTCGGATAGCCGGCGCAGCGGGTAACCCGCAGTCCGGCAGCCACTTTCGGGTGTCATTTGACGTGGCCGATCCGCTGGTTCATCCAGTCACCGAGCCACTGAACGGCGTTACGACCGGCGCCGTCGACAACCAGGGATCCGTAGTTGACGTGCGCGCCGGACGCGACAAAGTTCGCGGCGCTGAGGCCGTCGACGATGAGGTTGACCAGGTTGATGTCGTGAAAGGTCGTGATCCGGGTGAGCGGGCCGGTCAGGTCGTCGAGGTCAGGACCCGGCTCGGCGATGGATTTGGCCGGAGTGTCGGCCCGCCTGCCCAGCACCACCGGCGGGGTCTGTTGCGCCTTGCCGGTCAGCAGATCGACTGTGGCCGCGGCCAAGTCGGCGCCGATCGGTAGCAGGCCGGACAGGGCGACGCCCGCGCCGGCCAGGTCGGGTGCCTGCCCCGGCGGCGGCACGAGCTTCTGCAGCACCGACCATGCGACGTCCTGGATCCGGCCGATGATCTGCACCAGCCGGGTGATGTCGAAGTTGGACAGGATCGAGGTGACCTGCGCCGCGACCTCGGTGAAGCCCTGCGCGTCCGGGATCACCGACAGCACCTGCGAGATCCACTTCAGGTCAACGGTCCCAACGAGTTTCAGCACGGGCTGCAGCTGGTCGTTCAGCTCGGCGGCGACCTCGTTGGCGCCCTCGGCGTCCATCGCGACGATCTTCTGCGGCAGCAGCATGAGGTTGTCGAGAATCCGGGGGAAGTCGAACGTGGTGACGTCGGCGGCGACGTCGAGCGCCTGATCGACCAGCACCGTGGGTTTGAGCAGCGAGAGGACTCTTGTTGCGGCGCCGAGGGTTTCGGGCGAGGTGGCGGCCAGCGGCGCGACCTCACGCCGGACCGACTTGGCCGCGGCACGCAGCGAGCGGGCCTTGGGGGAATTCGGCCGGAGCGTGCCGACGCCGTTGTCCAGTAGTTCGGTCGCGGTGTCGGCGATCGTGGTCATGGCCGCGACGGCGCCCGACAGGTCTGACTGGTCGAGCTGAGTCAGCACCTCCCCGCGTCGCGCTCGGCGGTACCGGTCGGCGCGGCGACCAGCTGGGCCGTGGCAGCGGGGTTGGCCGCGCCGGAATCGATCAGGTCCACAAGGGGGTTGAGGGTGTCCAGCAACTTTTCCGCACTGCCGCGGACCTGGGCCAGATCGACCCCCGAGGGGGCAGCGAGGCCTGCGGTCAGCCCGGCCACGGCGCTCGCCAGTCCTGGCAGGTCCGCCTTGGAGAAGTCCGAGGTCAGCGCGGCGCCGATCGGGAAATTCGCGTCCGGTGGCGGCGCACCACCGCTGAGTGCCTTGCTCAGGATCGAGCCCAACGCGCCGAGCAGTGGATTGGCGCTCTTCTGGATCGAGCAGTACAGGTCTTTCGGATCGCAGATCGAAGTGACCCGGCCGGAAAGTTTGCCCATGCCTTGCGGCCGCGGGTCGGCGATGCCCGTGCCCGCTGTTCCCGGCCCGACGACGATCTCGCCCGGTGTGCCCGCACCAGGGTCGGCGAGCAGGCCGACGGCCAGGACGCGATCGGCGGGCACCGGACCGCGATCGTTGCCGATGGCGGCGGCCAGATCGCCCGCGGCGTCGGCACCCTGACTGTACCCGTTGATGGTGAATCGTGCTGTCGGGCAGCGGGTTCCGTAATCCCGCAGCGCCGCGGTGGCATTCTCCAGCGCGGTGTTCTTGCTGTCGGCGTAGGTGTAGCCGTTGTCGAAAGCGCGAGCCATGTATGGCGTGAAGTAGATCTCGGACCTCGGCCCCTGCTGGCGCTGGATGGCCTCCGCGATCGGCGCGAGCATGCCGATGGGCCGCGCCGGGTCGGCATCCTCGTCGGTCTCCCAGGTGCCGGGGATGAACAGGTTGAATGTTGCTGCGCACGTAGTTGGTTCGGCGTGTGCCACCGCGGTGACACCGGACGAACCAACGGCAACGCCGACGGTCACCAGCGTGGTGACCACATAGCGCTTGGGCGAACGCATCACTGACTCCTGCACACGGTCTCTTCGGCTGGGCGATCCGCCGACCACGTTAAATCAAATTCTCGAATCATGAATTGTCCGCAGTGTCGTTCTTAATGTCGTTAAGAAGTTCTTCGAGAATTCCGCAACGGCAATGGTTGCGCGGACGAACAGCGGGTAATTCCGTGGCACTACAGGAGGTTCACCATGATGGCCATTGCCGCCGCTGTCGCGTTCGGGCTCGCTTTGCTGTTCGATCTGACCGATGCCAGCCTCGGTGACGAAATCACCGCAGGCACCCTCACCACCCTCGGACTGCTGCTCGTCGCACTGCACCTAGCCGGCGTCGGTACCGGGGCGCGTTCGTGGAACTGGCGCCGTCGCCGATAGCGCTCATGCCGACGCACTGAGTGCAGGCCGGGTCCGGTCGAGTCGATCGCGGCCCGCCTGCACCAGGTCCCATTCATCGAGAACGCTTGTTGACACTCGCGATCGGGCAGGCCGAAGGTTGGCCTCAACAGTTCGCGATCTTGTCAGGGGCGACCAATGTCAACACCACCGGCCGAGCCGGGCATGCGGCTGCAACGCAGCAGCCGCGAGACGAGCACGCTGATCCCGCGTCTCACCGAGTGGCTCGCCGGCCGGCTGCCGGTGCCCGCCGATCCGAAGGTCGCCTTGCGGTCCGGCATCGACAGCAACGGCATGTCGGCGGAGACGCTGGTGCTCCAGCTGAGCTGGACCGAGGCCGGCGTCGCACAGGTCACCGACCTGATCGCTCGAATGGTGCCCGCCCCCGGCGACTTCCCCGTCCTCGAGCACTACGCCATGCAGGATCAATTCGACGTCATGCGCATCGTGGCCGAAGCCAGCGACGTCCCTGTTCCGCGCGTGCGGTTCATCGAACCGACCGGCGAGGTGCTCGGCACGCCCTTCCTGCTGATGGACCGCGTCGACGGGGTGGTGCCGCCGGACGTCATGCCCTACACCTTCGGCGACAACTGGCTTTTCGACGCAACCCCCGAGCAGCAGCAGCGGCTCCAGCGTCGCACGATCCAGACGCTCGCCGCATTGCACGCCATCCCGGATGCGCCGAGCGCCTTCGCCTTTCTCGACCCGCGCCACCCCGGCGCGAGCCCGCTCGAACGAACCCTGAATCGCGCCAGGAGTTGGTACGAGTTCGCGGCCCGCGACTCCGGGCGGTCGCCGCTGGCGGAGCGGATCCTGGTGTGGCTCACCGCGAATCTGCCCGAGACCGCGGCCGCCGAGGCCGTCCTCTCCTGGGGCGACGCCCGGATCGGCAACTGCATGTACCGCGACTTCGAGCCCGTCGCGGTGCTCGACTGGGAACTGTCGACGATCGGCCCCCGCGAGCTGGACCTGGCCTGGCTGGTGTTCGCGCATCGCGTTTTTCAGACGATCGCCAACACCTTCGGCTTGCCCGGAATGCCGGACTTTCTGCGCACGGAGGAAGTGCTCGCGACCTACCGCGAGTACTCGGGCGTGCAGGTCGGCGACCTCACCTGGTACACGCTGTACGCCGCCCTCAACTACTGCGTCGTCTTCATGCGCTCGGGCGGACGGCAGGTCCACTTCGGCGAGATAGCGCGCCCGGACAACATCGAGACGTTGTTCCATCACCGCTCGCTCGTCGAACAGCTGCTCGCCGAAGTCGGCGCCTGATCGACGCCGTCGCCATCCATCGTGCCGAAATTCTTGTGGGAGCAGCATTCTCGTGATCGAGCAACTGAACGAACTGGCCTACTACTGCATTACCCGCCACCCCGCCGACGCTCGGGTGCTCTTTCCGGAGGCACGCACGGCAGAGGAGATCGGTCTCGGCGCGTGCATGATCGGTGAACGGATGACCGTCAAGGACTCCGCGGTGCTGTCCGGTGGCGTCGCCGGGTGCACGACCACCCTGGGCATCGCGGCGGCGGCCACGAATCATCACACCCGGCACCCGATGGTCACCGCGACCATCGGTTCGACGATGCAGGCCATCAGCGAGGGGCGATACGCCATGGCCTTCGGCCGCGGCATGGCGGCGAACTGGAAGGCGATCGGCCTGCCCGCGGTCACCGGCGCACAACTGCGCGACTTCGTCGGAATTCTGCGCCGCCTCTGGGCCGGCGAGACCATCATCGATCACCGAGGTCCCGCCGGTTCGTGGCCGGTCCTGTACCACCAGAACGGACTCGCCGACGCGCCCCCGATCGGCTTCGTCGCGGTCGGCCCGAAGACCCTCGAGCTCGCGGGCGAGATCGGCGACTTCGTCGTCCTGCACACCTTCTTCTCCGACGAGGCCACCGCGAAATCCGTTGCGGCGGTGCGCCGCGGCGCCGAACGGGCAGGCAAGGACCCGGACAGCGTGCGGATCTGGTCCTGCTTGGCGACGGCGAGCGACGCGCTCTCCGAAGAGGACCAGCTGCGGCGGCGGACGGGCCGGCTGGCCACCTACCTACAGGCCTACGCCGACGTGCTCATCTCCGCCAACGGCTGGGATCCCCGGGTCTGGGAGCGGATCCGCACCACACAGCTCTACCTGGACGCCGCAGCCGCGGGACCCATCGATGCGTCCGCCTCCGTCGAGGTACTCGAGCAACTCGACGCCCTCATCCCCGACGAATGGCTCGACTCGGCCGCGTACGGGACGCCGGAGCAGTGTGTGCGCAAGATCGCGCGGGAGTTCGATCTCGGCTGTCACTCGGTGATCATGCACGGGGCAAGTCCGCACGAGCTGGCGTCGGTGGTGGCGGCTTACCGAGCCGATCGACCCACGCTGCGCCGGGCAGTGGCCGCGAATCCGGGCAAGCTGTTGTGACGAGCCCGATCGGCATCGATCGGTCTGCGCTGAGCCGCTGATCCCCGGCTCAAGACTGCGCCGGGTCCGGCAACGGCGCCGATGCCGCACCGGCCGCGTGCAATCGCTGCGCGAAAGTGTGGCAGCGTGCGGCCAGCTCCGGCGGGTCGAGTACCTCGAAGTCGTGACCGAGCAGGAGCACGTGCATGAGCACGACGTCGAGGCTGGCGGCCCCGCTGATCAGCTCGCAGTATCCGTCGTCGCGGGGGTGGACCACGGCCGCCGCCGCCGGAACTTGCGCGCGCACGGTGTCGGCTGCGGCATGCACCAGAAAGCGGGCCTGGTGTGGGTACGCCCGGCTTGCCACGCCTTCCTGCACGTAGCTCGCCGCATCCGGCATGGCGCGCGGCCGAAAACGCCAGGTGCGGGCGGCTACGTCGGTGATCCGGTCGACGCGGAAGGTGCGCCAGTCGTCCCGGTCGAGGTCGTAGGCGAGCAGATACCAGCGCCGGTCCGAGGCGACCAGCCGATAGGGCTCGACTCGTCGCCGTCGCGTCCGGTCTCCGGACGGATAGTCGAAGCCCGCCTCGACCTCGTCGCGGCAGGCTCGGGCCAGCACCATCAGCGCCTCGGAATCGACTCGCGGATAACCGATGTCGAACGACTCCACCGCGCCGGCCAGCGCACGTACCTCGTGTCGTAGCCGGGCGGGCAGCACCCGATCGAGCTTGGTCAGCGCCCGCAGTGCGGCATCGCCCGCGCCGGTGACCGCGCCGCCCGCACCGACGAGCAGCGAGACCGCGGTGGCGATGGCTTCTTCGTCGTCGAGCAGCAGTGGCGGCAGGTCCTGTCCCGGACCGAGTTGGTAACCGCCGCCGACACCGTGGCTGGCGTGCACCGGATAGCCGAGCGCACGCAGCCGTTCGACATCGCGCCGGACCGTGCGCGGCGTGACGCCGAGCCGCTCGGCGAGTTCGGGACCGGTCCACACCGGACGTTGTTGCAGCAGGCCGAGCAGGGTCAGCACCCGCTCGGTCGTGCCCCGCTCGTCACCGCCTGCCATCCGCACTCCCCCAGCCTGTCCGCAATAGCGGACCGATGCTGTCCGCTAGGGGTGTCAGGATAGTCGGGTGGAGGCAGACACCTTCGTCTGGAACCAGAACCGACCCACGAACGGAGCAACCCGATGAGCCGCCAGATCCAGATCACCTTCGACGCGCACGACCCGCGAGCACTGTCGACCTTCTGGCGCGACGCGCTCGGCTACGTCCATCCGGGCCCGCCCGGGGTCGAGCTGCCGAGCGGCGCCGACCCGCTGGCCGCGTGGGACGAGTTCCTCGCACGGATCGGGGTGCCGCCGGAGCAGCGCAATACGCGATCGGCCATCGAGGATCCGGACGGGCAGGGCCCGCGCGTGTTTTTCCAGCAGGTGCCGGAGGACAAGGTTGCCAAGAACCGCGTCCATCTCGACGTTCGCGCGGCACCCGGGTTGCAGGGCGAGGAGCGGATGGCGGCGCTGGAGGCCGCGAGCGATCGGCTGGTCGCGCTGGGCGCGAAGCGAGTTCAGCGCCACGACCCCGAGCCGCCGCTGGGGGCGGGCCACATCGTGATGACCGACCCCGAGGGGAACGAATTCTGCCTGGACTGAGCGCCTCAGTACGGGATCGCGGCGGTAAGGGTGTAGTTGAGGACGAGGGCGCCGAGCACGATCAGCAACAGCAGCGTCAAGAGCACGCCGGGGACATTGTCGATGAGAGCGGGTTCGTTCGGGCGGGTGCGCGACACTGCCATGAGCTAGGACCTCCGGTCGTCGGGCGGGATGTGACTTCGCGATTCCCGGTTCCGCGAATATCAAACGGTGTTCACCTATTCAGCGGGGCGGGCGCAGGATCTTGAGCGCGGCCTTCAGGATCGGCCCCGGGACGTGATCGCGCATGTTCAGCGCCGAGGCCGCCGCTCGGCCGCGCACCTCGGTGCCGCGGCCGAACACCTTGTTCAGCGGCCCGCCCGAGGGCTCGAGGTCGACGTGCAGTGGCGGCCTGCCGTCGACCGCGCCGAGCGCGTGCGAGATAACGATGCGCTGGATCTCGCTGGTGCCCTCGAAGATGGTGTACAGCTTGGCATCTCGGTACCACTTCTCCACCGGATGGTCGGTGATGTACCCCCAGCCGCCCATGGTTTGGATGGCGCGTTCGGTGGCTTTGACGGCGACCTCGCTGGCCGCCAGTTTCGCCATCGATCCTTCACCGCGCTCGAAGGGCACCCCGTTGGCCGCCATCCAGGACGCTCGCCAGGTGAGCAACCGCGCGGCATCGATCTGGGTGGCCAGGTCAGCGATGGGGAACGAGACGCCTTGATTGTCGATGATCGGCGCGCCGAACGCCTCGCGCCGGTTCGCGTAGGTGGTCATGTATTCCAAAGCGGCCCTGGCGATTCCGAGCGCCTGTGCGGCCACCATCGGGCGGGTCTGCTCGAAGGTACCCAGCGTAACCGAACCGGACCGGGCGCCGTCGCGAGCCGCTTCGCGCCGCTTGGCCAGTGCGTGCTCGAGCTTGTCGAGGCCGCCGAGCAAATTGTCGGCGGGCACGCGCACGTTGTCGAACTTCAATTCCGCCGTGTGCGAGGCGCGGCAACCCAGTTTGTCCAGCTTGCGAACCAGCTCCAAACCCGGTGTGCCGCCCGGCACTACGAAGAGTGCCTGCCCGCGATGGCCGAGTTCCTGGTCTACCACCGCGTTCACCACGTGCACGTCGGCGATGCCGCCGTTGCCGATCCACATCTTGTGGCCGTCGATGATCCAGTCGTCCCCGTCACGGACCGCCCTGGTGCGCAGGTTGCGCACATCGCTGCCGCCCTCCGGTTCGGAGATGGCGAGCGCGGCGAGCTTCAAATCGCCTGGCGTGCCGAAACATTCAGGGGCCCACTGCAACATCTGCTCCGGTGTGGCGGCCTGGCCGATGGCCGACAAGGCCAGCGCGGGCATCACGATCGCCAACCCGATGCCCGCGCAGCCCCAGAACAGTTCCTCCATGAACATCGGCAGCGACAAACCGGTCGGGTCACCGATGAGGTCGCGATAGAACAGCGGGCTGTAGAACCCCCGCTCGGCGGCCTCTTCGAGGACCGGCCACGGGAACTCCTGAGCCTGGTCGTAATGCTGCGCGACCGGCCTGATGCAGTCCTGCGCGAACTCGTGTGCCCGCTTGGCCAGATCGTGCTGGGCCGCCGTCGGGGTCAGATCGAAAGCCATGACTAGACCTCGGTTATCGACACCATCATGATCGACTCTCCTGGCCCCCACCGGCCGCGCGCTGGGCCTCCGCCAGTTCGGCGCGGAGCCGATCGGCGGTCGCCTTGTCGTCGGCGTCCTCGGCCGTGGTGATGTCCTGCTTCAGCTGCGCGATAACGTCCTGGTGGGTCATGAATTCTCCCGTCTGCGTGGCGATCGGATGCGCTGGTGCATCGCGGTCGCGGGGTCGGTTGATTCGATCCGTGGATGAGCCGGACGCATCCGCCTCTACTGGGTGGTAACCGGCCTCGCCCTGCCCAAACACTCTGGGTCGGCGGGCCGGTGCGCCCTGTGCCACCCTCATTGGCAGCCCTCCAACGTCGCGGTCGCGAGTTCGGCTGTGACATCGGTGATTTCGCCGCGGGTGCGCAGGGCGCGGAGCTGGCGGCGGGCGCCGTTGCCGCGCTGCGACAACTCGCCGAGTGTGTCGGCGACGAACGGATAGGCGCCGAGTTCGTCGAGGGCGGATCGGGTGTGGTCGACCAACCCGGCGATCAATGTGCGGACGGGTGCGACGCGGCGGGTCAGCGGGTCGAGGCCCTCCCCGTCGAGGCCGGAGCGCGCGGCGTTCCAGTAGGCGGCGCGCAGTACCTCCGCAGGCACGTCAGGAGCGGGGCGACCCTGCTCGATCGCGGCCAGCGCGGTCAGCACGGTGGCGCGGACAAGGGTTGCTAGCAGCGCGGTTTCGGCGACCGTTGCGGGGACGTCGCTCACCCGAACTTCAACGGTCGGAAAGGATTCCGACGGTCGAACGTCCCAATAGACCATCTTTCGATCCATGATGCTGCCGCTGGACAGCATCATGTCGACCATGCTCTCGTAGTCGTCGAGCGAGTCGAAGTACGGCGGCGGACCCGCGCTCGGCCACCGCCGCCACAGGATGCTGCGCCAGCTGGCATACCCGGTTTCCGAGCCGCGATAGATCGACGAATTGGCAGTCATTGCCAGATAGACCGGCAACCAGGGCCGCAGGTGGTTGCTGACCTGCACGGCGACTTCCCGATCCGGAACCGCCACATGGACGTGGCAACCGGACAGGCCCTGCTCACGGGCGATCATCCCGAATTCCCGCGCGATGCGCTGATAGCGGGGTGTTTCGGTGATCGGGTACTGGTCGGGCACGGTAGGTGGAACCGCGACGGCGAGCAGTCGGGCACCGTTGCGTTCGGCGCATGCCGCGACGTCACGCCGCAGTTTGCCGAGCTCCTTCAGCAGTGCTGCGGTGTCCGAGTGCACCCCCGTGCTGGTTTCGACCTGACAACTGGTCAGTTCCAACTGCAACTCCACCCCGACGTCCTCGGCGGTGCGGGCCACTTCGATGTTCTTCGGGACGGGGGCGCCGGTGTCCGGGTCGGCCAACAAGAATTCCTCTTCGACACCGACCGTCGCTGGAGTTTCCATGCTCGGGAAGATGCCCGCCGAGCGACCCGGCAAACAGTGCGCCGCCGAGCATTACCGCCTCGACCCGAGGGCACCCGAAAAATGCTGGTAGGCAGGCGGATTCGCCTGCCTACCAGCCACTTGTGTGCGCGTACCCGCTATTGACCGTCGTGCTGGTGGCTCGCTTGCCGCGCCTCGTCGACCTTGGCCTCGGCGCGCGCCTTCTCCGCGGCCGCTTCCTTGGCCGCGGCTTCGCGTTCGGACTCGGCCTTGTCCTGTTGCGCCTGGCCCTCGCCCTTCAGATTCTCGTCTCCGGTGACGACGCCGGCCGCCTCCTTGGCCTTGCCCTTCACGTCCTCGACGACACCTTCGACACCCTCGCGGGGTCCGCTTCCCTGCTCCGACACAGCAATAACCTCCGACCGATCCGACGAACGACTGACATTCGGCGCGTACCCGGTATCGGCCGCCCCAATCCGCCTGTCCTCGATCGCGAAACAAATGCTTGACTCATTCCAGAAAAGGGACAAGACTCTCCGACGTGACGACGGCCACAGAGTTCCAGCAGATGTTGCGGGAAGTCTCGCTGCGCGTGACAGCTCCCCGCGTCGCGGTGCTGAGCGCGGTGCACGAGCATCCACACGCCGACACGGACTCGATCATCCGTGCCGTGCGGTCCCGGCTGGCGACGGTTTCGCACCAGGCGGTGTACGACTCGTTGCACACGCTCACCGCCGCAGGCCTGCTCCGCTGCATCCAACCGTCGCGCTCGGTGTCGCGGTACGAGACGCGGGTCGGCGACAACCACCACCACGTGGTGTGCCGGAACTGCGGGGCCATCGCCGATGTCGACTGCGCCGTCGGCGAGGCACCGTGTTTGACCGCGTCCGACGACCACGGCTTCTCGATCGACGAGGCCGAGGTCATCTACTGGGGTCTGTGCCCCGACTGCTCGGCGGCACCGACCGCCCACCCCTGACCACAGCCCAGATAACTCGATCAGGAAGGAATTCTGTGTCATCCGAAAGCCGCCCGCCCACTCCGGACTCTGAGACCCGAAGCGCAAGCGAGAGTGAGAATCCGGCGATCCCGTCGCCGACCGTCAAGGAGGGCCGCCCGCACACCAACAGCGACTGGTGGCCGGAGCAGATCGATGTGTCGGTGCTGCACGCCCACTCATCCAAGTCCAACCCGCTGGGCGCGGACTTCGACTACCCCGAAGAGTTCAAGAAGCTCGACGTCGACGCGCTGAAAGCCGACGTCGCCGCGGTGATGACCAATTCGCAGGACTGGTGGCCGGCCGACTACGGCCACTACGGCGGCCTGTTCATCCGGATGAGCTGGCACGCGGCGGGCACCTACCGCATCGCCGACGGCCGCGGCGGCGGCGGGCAGGGCGCCCAGCGCTTCGCGCCGCTGAACAGCTGGCCCGACAACGCGAACCTGGACAAGGCGCGCCGCCTGCTCTGGCCGGTCAAGCAGAAGTACGGCAGCAAGATCTCCTGGGCCGACCTGCTGGTGTTCGCCGGCAACGTGGCCCTGGAGTCGATGGGGTTCCAGACCTTCGGCTTCGGCTTCGGCCGCGCCGACGTCTGGGAGCCCGAAGAGGTGTTCTGGGGTCCGGAAGACACCTGGCTCGGCGACGAGCGCTACAGCGGCGACCGTGAGCTGTCGGGCCCGCTCGGCGCCGTGCAGATGGGTCTGATCTACGTGAACCCGGAGGGCCCCAACGGCCAGCCGGATCCGGTGGCCTCGGCGCGCGACATCCGAGAGACGTTCGGCCGCATGGCAATGAACGACGAGGAGACCGCCGCGCTGATCGTCGGCGGGCACAGCTTCGGCAAGACGCACGGTGCGGGCAACGCCGACCTGGTCGGCCCCGAGCCCGAAGCCGCCCCGCTCGAGCAGCAGGGCCTTGGCTGGAAGAGCGCCCACGGCAGCGGCAAGGCAGGCGACGCCATCACCAGCGGGCTGGAGGTCGTCTGGACCTCGACCCCGACCAGGTGGAGCAACGGCTTCCTGCAGAACCTCTACGGCCACGAGTGGGAGCTGACCAAGAGCCCCGCCGGTGCGTGGCAGTGGACGGCGAAGGACGCCGAGGCCAGCATCCCGGATCCGTTCGACGGACCCGCCCGCAAGCCCACCATGCTGACCTCGGATCTGGCCCTGCGCGAGGACCCGATCTACCGGGAGATCACCAGCCGCTGGCTGGAGCATCCCGAGGAGCTGGCCGAGGCCTTCGCCAAGGCCTGGTACAAACTGCTGCACCGCGACATGGGACCGGTCAGCCGCTACCTCGGACCGTGGGTGCCCGAGCCGCAGATCTGGCAGGACCCGGTGCCCGACGTCGATCACGAGCTGATCGATGAGCAGGACATCGCGGCGCTCAAGAGCAAAGTCCTCGAGTCCGGGCTCTCGGTCGCGCAGCTGGTGAAGACCGCGTGGGCGTCGGCGGCGAGTTTCCGCAGCACCGACAAGCGCGGCGGCGCCAACGGTGCCCGGATTCGGCTGGAGCCGCAGAAGAACTGGGAGGTCAACGAGCCCGCCGAGCTGGCCAAGGTGCTGCCGGTGCTCGAGCAGATCCAGCAGGACTTCAACGGTTCGGCGACCGGCGGCAAGAAGGTCTCGCTGGCCGACCTGATCGTGCTCGCCGGTTCCGCGGCGGTCGAGAAGGCCGCCAAGGACGCCGGTCACGACGTCACGGTGCCGTTCGCGCCGGGCCGGACGGATGCGTCGCAGGAGAGCACCGATGTGGAGTCGTTCGCGGTGCTCGAACCGCGCGCCGACGGTTTCCGCAACTACGTGCGGGCGGGCGAGAAGGCGCCGCTGGAGCGTCTGCTGCTCGATCGCGCGTACATGCTCGACGTGACCGCGCCGGAACTGACGGTGCTGATCGGCGGTCTGCGCGCGCTGGGTGCCAACTATGGCGGCACCGAGCACGGCGTGTTCACCGAGCGGCCGGGCGTGCTGACGACCGACTTCTTCGTCAACCTGCTCGACCAGAACACCGAGTGGAAGGCCTCGGATTCGGCGGAGAACGTCTACGTGGGCGTCGACCGGTCCTCCGGCCGGACCAAGTGGACCGCCACCGCCAATGACCTTGTCTTCGGGGCACATTCGGTGCTGCGTGCGGTCGCCGAGGTGTACGCCCAGCAGGACGCCGAGGCGAAGTTCGTGAACGACTTCGTCGCCGCGTGGGTCAAGGTGGTCGACAACGATCGCTTCGATCTCGCCTGATCTATCGACCTATCCAGGCCGGCCCCTTCCAGGGGCCGGCCTGGATTTATTTGCGCGCCTGAAGTATTGGGCGCAAACCTCCGGCGTAGCGGTTGCCGCGTGACCGGCGCCATCGACCGACGCGACGCACCTGCTGGCAAACGATCAGCCGACCCAACCGGCATACCGGACAGTCGGGCTGCGGGTCACTGTTCACCTGCCCGAATGCGGCGGCGCGCCCCGATATCGGGATATCAGGCCCAGCTTTGCGGTGCCATTGGCAAATGTTGTGAAACATGTTTGTCCATCTGGTCGCGCGGCGTAGATTCGGTGCTGTCTCCAAGTCCCGAAGAGTGGCTTACCCCCTTGCAGCACCGGACTTGGGAGCACTATGTCTTTTCTCGATCGTCGCGCGGCAGGCCGCCAACTCGCGCAGCAGCCGCGGCATAAACCCGATACTGCTCGGCCTCGGTGGCGGCGGTGTCGTGGTCGCCCACGAGGTAGCCGACGTGCTGCAGGCGCGACGGCGTGAAGTGTACGTCCCCCGCCCGGGTAGGGGTGGCGGTCGCGCGGGCCCGCCCAGCCACGCCGGGGCCACCTGGCTACCGCCGGAAGGCTGCGAAGCGATACCTGATCCACACTCCGACGAGGGTAAGGAGGTGAAGACATGCAGGCATTGCTGCAGCCGGGGCCCGACGGGGCGGCCGACAACGAAGACACCCAGCACGACACGCCTTGAGTAGCTCATGAAAGCTGTAGGGGCACCGCCGGTTTCGTGCACAGCAAACGGGACAGGACGTCGGCGGAGGGGCCTGCGCCTCGACGCTACCGCGGTAGCGTCGAGGCGTGGCAATAGTTCTCACCGGGGATGCTGTGAGCCTGTCCGTTTACCCGGCGGCACGGGCGAGCGGCCGGGTTCGTTGAAATGCAGGTCTTCAGGATCGGCGCCGGTACAGCTGCGAATGACTTCGACGGCCACGACCGCCAGCTTGGTATTGCGCCGTTGCGAGACATCGCGCAGGATCGCCACGGCGCCCGACCGGGTGCAGCGCTCACGACCCATGATGATGCCCAACGCCTGATCGATCACCGACCGCGAGGCCAGCGCGGCCCGCAGCTGCTCACTCAACTCCGCCTGCCGCGCGGCCGCGGTCGCTGCGGCGACGACCGCGGCGACGACCGCGGCGATGATCGTGATCAGTTGGCGGGCCCTGTGGTCGAACGCGTACGGGGTCTTCGAATAGAAATTCAGCGCGACGGTCGGGGCGCCGTCCGTGATCAGCGGCTCGCAGTGCAGCGACCGGATGCCCTCGGCCAGCATTTCCGCACGGCACTCCGCCCAGCGCCGTTCGGCGCCGATATCGGGAACCGACACCGGCGCAGCGGTATCGAGCGCCTCCAGACCAGGGCCGCACCCGCTACGGTGCTGAGCTTCCTCGATCCGCGCGACGGTCTTGTCGCTGGCGGCCACCAGGCGGACGTGGCCACCAATGCGCAGCGTGACACCGGTCATCGACTGCTCGGGCACCATTCGTGCGGCGATGGCGGCGACCTCGTCCCACGCCTGCTCGATATCGCACGCGGCGACCAGCGTCCGGGTCAATTCCTTCAAGCCCGTCGCGAGGTCGTCGGATACCAGATCATGGTCGGCCATCATTGAACACCCCTTACGAGCCTATACCGCACGCCCTTTCGCCGTGCCCCACGCGGGCACATCTAACTCTTTCTGTACAACGTCGCCTAGATAACCTATGTTCCATGACATAGATTTCTTTTAGCACCACGATCAAGAAATGGCAAGAGATCAAGGCGGGGAGCCTCTTTCGCCGGCCAAGACCGGGTTCAGCCGTCGATACGCCTCGGCGGCGCCAGACCCAAAGGTGGATGTAGCGCACCGGACTGGGCTGGATCAGCGGGATAGGCATCCTGCCCGGCGATGACGGCCCGCGCCTGTTCGGTAGGTGACACGCCGTGCAACCGAGCCAGCCGAACCAAACTGACACGCGCCTGCTCGACATCGAGGTCGAGCTGCTCGACCAGGATGCCGAGCGCGACGGCGATCACCTTGGTGCCGTCCAGTACGGCTTCCGCGGTCTCCCTGGTGCTGGCCCGGCGGCCGTCGACACTGCCGAGCGACAGAGCGATCCCGGTCAGATCGGCTAGGACCTGACCGAATTCGTTGGGTCGCTCGGTTCCCCAAGGGTCGTCGGTGTGCACGATCAACGAACCGAGCGAGGCGGTCGAACACCGCACCGGGTACGCGCGGACCGCCCGCATACCGGCGGCGACCGCGTGCTCACGGTAGCGGGGCCACCGGGTGTCGTCGGGCGCGCGCAGATCCGAGATCATCGTCACCGCCCCGTCGCAAGCGCTGGTATAGCCGGGGCCGATCGCGTGCAGCCGCGGATCCGCCGAGCGATCTTCCCGCAGTGCTTCCGCGACGATGTGGATCGTTTTCTCCGCCATGCTGTTCCGGTCATCGAGCAGGACCACCACAGCGGAGAACGCGTCGAAGCATTCATCGGCATGCCTGGCTATCGAGTACAGCACGGTGGGCACATCGAATCGGTGGCCAGCGCCGCGGTCAGCTCCGCGACGGCCAGCCGCGTCCGCACAGTGTCCATCACTGCTCACCTTCGATCCGGTCGCGGTCGCCCCGCAAGGACAGTCGACGAGCGACGATATCGGCCGCCACGGCCGCGATGGAGCGTCGCTGCGCATAGGCGTAGGCGCGCAACCGATCCAGCCCCTCGTCGGAGGGCACGGCCAGTTGCACCGCCACCATGCCCGCAGCGATGTAGACCTCGGTGCGGGAGAACTCGTCCTCGGTCTCCACGCGCTCTTCGAGTTCGCTCAGCTCGATGGCTTGCTCGACTCCGCCCGCCTTATGTACGCGCACAGCCCAATTCGCGGACAGCGTGCCCGCTACGGCGGCGGCGCAGGCCGTCGCCGACTCCTGCGCTCCGGCATCCAACTCGCCGACCGTGCTGCGGTACAGCTCGAGCACACCGATCGGCAGCCGGCTACCGAGAAGCGGGAACGCGAAGGCGGCGCGCACTCCGATGGCCAGCGCGTCCGGGATGAAAGCGGGCCAGCGCTCGGCCGCGGCGTCGTCGCTTAGGTCGGCCCAGAGTTCGACGCCCGCGTGCCGATAGGAGTCCAGGCACGGTCCCTCACCGATGACGAACTGCAATTCGTCTATCTGCTGAGCGGTGGCGTCGGTGGCGTAGACGAGTTCCCTGGCCTGCGAGGTCGAGCTCAGCACCGCCACCGCGGCCCCGTCCACCCCCGTCAGCCGCACCGCGGTCGCACACAAGGTGCCGATGCCGGTGAACAGGGAGCCGCTATCGACGGTGAACCGGGCCCGGCCACCGGGTTCGGAGCGCTCCCGCCCGGCGCCACGGCGCGGCGGGTCGTTGTCGGATGCGTGCTCCACGGTGCACTCCCCTCTGCTACCTCAACTCTAGTCTTGGTTCCCACCGAGGCGACGGCACCGGCTTCCGCGAAAACGTGGCGACCGGACGGGTCGACCTCGCAGGGTACGCGGCGGCGAAGCAGGCCGGGTTTACGGCTCAACGGCCCGGGTGGGACCGGAGAACTTGGTCCATGATCATCCGGAAAGGTTGGGTACGGCATGCAGATCGCGCGAGGTAGTCGACTGATTCGCCCCGCGGGAAACGCACCCGCAACGCCAGGACAGCAGCCGAGATGACGCGGACCGTCACCGGCAGTGCGCCGCTCGCCGCACCGAGCCGCACGCTGCGCATCGCCTCGGTGCCCGCATCCCATGTCTACGTCCGGCACCTGTCTCCCGTCGATCAGGCCGACGGGGTGGTGCGGTTGCCGGATCCGCGGCCCGCTGACGGGCGCACCGTGCCGGGTGGCTGGTGGCCGCCGGTCATGCTCGACCCGCAGTGGATTCGCCGTCACCAGCACCAGTTCGACGTCTTCCATGTCCATTTCGGCTTCGACGCGGTCGAGCCCGAGGTGCTCACCGACATCGTGGGCGAGCTCCGTGAGCACGGCAAGCCGCTGGTCTACACCGCGCACGATCTGCGCAATCCGCACCAGCCCGATCCACAGGGGCATCGAGCACAACTGGATGTGCTGATCCCCGCCGCCGACGCCTTGATCACGCTGACACCGGGCGCGGCCGCGGAGATCGAAAAGCAGTGGGGCCGAAGGCCGCACGTTCTGCGTCATCCCCATGTCGTGCAGCGCAGGCTGATCGAGGCGCCCCGCTCCGTCGATCGGTTCGTCCTACCGGCACCGCGATCCGCACCCCGCGCGCCCGGACCCGCCCGCGGGCACCCACGTCGACAGCAGCGACTTCGACCTGTTCTGGTCCCTGTCGTTCGCGCTCACCGCCGATACCTGGCGACGCATCGGCGGCTTCTGCACGCGTTACCGGGGTTATGGAGGCGAAGACACCGACTTCGCATACAAGGCTGCCGCCATCGGCGCCCGGCTGCGGTGGGCCGGCGGTGCCGACGCCTACCACCAGCACCATCCCGTGCCGGATCCGCCGATCGAACATCTCACCGATATTCTCAGTAATGCCAAGGTCTTTCATCGCCGGTGGGGGCGGTGGCCGATGCTGGGGTGGCTCGAAAGTTTTGCCGCCTCGGGACACGTCGCGTATGACCCGGCGACCCAGACGTGGAACGCACTGGTAGCATCCGCCGGCTAGGCCTGCGCCGATGTCCGGCCGGATGCGTTCAGTGCTCGCGCAGTAGCTGTCCGGCACCCTCGACACGGTCGTCGAAGCCGTGCTCACGCAGCGCGTGCCACAGGGTGGCGGCGTTGATGGCGACGACCGGCTTGCCGAGTTCGTGTTCGAGCTGCTCGGCCTGGGCGACGAAGGACAGGTTGGTGCCGACCTGAACGATGGCCTCGACGTCGGGCCCGTCGATCGACGCGACCGCCTCGCGTATTCGGTCGGCGTCGACGCGGGCGATGTCCGGTGCGGTGGGACAACGCAGGCCGGTGATCGCGGCGACGTCGAAACCGGCCTCGGTGAAGAACCGGCCGACCTCGATGTCGGCGATCGGCTGATACGGCGAGAAGACCGCGATCCGACGGCAGCCCAGTGCGTGCAGCGCGGCCCGGCAGGAACTCGCGCCGGTGGTCACGGGCAGTCCGGTGCGGTCGCGCAGGCGCTGCTCGAAGGCCGCGTTGCCCGCGACACCACCCCAGAACGTCTCGGCGGACATGCCCATGACCATTCGATCGGGTTCGGCGGTGAGGACATCGCGCACCGCGGTGTCGATGGAGGCGCGGATCTGTCCGAGCAGCGCTTGAAAGTCCTCGTCGTTGCCCATCACCGGGTTCGGGATGTACATCGATCCGGCGCGGTAGGCGATGCCGGGTAGCGCGGCGCGCCAATAGTCGTGTTCGACAACGGTGTTCGTGCTCGGCACGATCACCCCGAAGACGGCGCGCGGGCCGACGGCATTGGTCATCTGCGTACTTCCTTGGCGGGCAGCGGTTTTGTCAGCGAATAGGGTCGGCGATCCGGGTCAGCACGTCGTCGACGGCGCGGTGGGCTCGCCGCCGGTCGGCGGTCCGGTCCAGCAGCAGCGCGTCCACGAGCAGCGGCGAGACGATCGCCGTTGCCGCCTCCTCGATGTCGGCTTCGGCAGCGACACCGAGCGCGCGGATCGACCGCTGCACGGGGGCGAAAAGGTCCAGCACATACCGCTGGCGCAAGGGGACGCACTCCGGATCGGTGGACGCGGCGGTCACCAGCGCGCGCAGGAAGGCCGCAACGGGCTTGTCGCGCAGGCGATCACAGAGCAGATCTACCTCCGCGTGCAGGTCCGCCACCGGGTCACCGGTCGGCTGCGCCGCCGGATGCGGGGCGACGGAGATGAGGGCGGCGAGGAAGTCCCTCGGGGTCGGCCAGTGCCGGTAGATCGTGGTGCGCGCCACGCCGGTGACGGTGTGCAGCCGCTGCGGCGTCAACGCGGTACCGCCCTCGGTCAGCAGCAGGCCCAAGGCGGCGGTCAGCACGATCTCTTCGGTGTCGGCGGCGGGGCCGGCGGGGCGTCCTGGCTTGTTCACACAATAAACGATACATCTTGTTTTGCTTATTGATAAGCAGTACATTCTGTAGCGGAATTACTGCTCGCCCCAGGAGGACCCATGCGTCCACATGTCGAACTCATCGACGACCGCGATCTGATCCCGCACCTCGCCGAGTTCCAGCACGCCACCGGCAGCGCCGAACAGCGCAACCTCAGCTACGACGAGGAGGACGGTTCGGCCTCGCTGAAAGTCCGTTTCCTCAGCGACTGGTCCCGCCCCGCCGGGGTGCACAGCGCCGATACCGAATGGTTCGTCCTGTCCGGTCAGGTGACCGTCGGCGAGACCGAGCTCGGGGCCGAAGGTTTCTGGTCTGCGCCCAAAGGTGTTCGGACACCACCACTGTCCGTCGCCGCGGGCACCGAGATCCTGCTGTTCCGCGAAGGCGGCGACTGGGGATTCGAGCCGGCCGACACCGATCGCGACTTCGTCCGCGCAGACCAGAAGTTGGTGGTGCTCGATACCGCAGCGATGCCGTGGATCGATGTAAAAGACGGCAGCCCAATGCGTTTCGACCTGGGCGGCACACCCGTCCCCGGGCTCTACATCAAGCTCCTGCACCGCGACGCGGAAACCGGCTTCTACACCCGCCTCATCAAGGCCAAGCCCGGCTGGCGCGAGGAACCCCTGGCCCATCACCCGTGCAGCGAAGAGGCCTACTGCTTAGCAGGCGGATTCGACTACAACTTCGGAAAGATGTGGCCCGGCACCTATTTCTGGCGCCCCGCCCTCATCCGCCACGGCGACTTCACCGCCGACGCAGAGCAAGGCTGCACCTGGATCGTCCGCTCCGACGCCGACTTGGTCGACTGGTACACAAACAACGCCAAGATCGAAATCACCGGCGACCCCACCAACTGGGGTCCAGACATCCCGCACAGCCTCTCCCCCCGCCCCGTCGAACCCGTCCGCTCCCGCTCCATCGGCCAGTGGCCGACCCCCACCTACCAGTAGCCCTCCGGCAGCTTCATGATCAACCGGGATATGGGGGCGGCAACGTGCGAGTACGCCCGCCCCGATGTCCCGTTGATCATGAACGGCGGTGGAGGTAGTGGCCGTGGGGGGTGTTTTGCACCTTGCCGTCGCGGACGATGTGGGTGCCGCGCAAGAAGACGTCGGTGACCTTGGCGGTCATGTCGAAGCCTTCGAACGGGGTGTATTCCTGGGCGGACTCGGAGTCTGTGGCGCGGACGGTCCAGTGGGCGGCGGGATCTACCAGCACGATGTCGGCGTCGTAGCCTTCGGCCAGAGTCCCCTTGCGGGTCAGGCCGTAACGGCGGGCGGGGTTGGCGGCGGTCAGCTCGGCGATGCGGTGCAGGGAGAGGCCGCGTTTGCGGCCTTCGCCGATCAAGCCGGGTAAGAGGTACTCGGCGCCGCCGAAGCCGGATTTGGCGAGGAAGACGTCGTCACGGTCGGCGCCGAATTTGGCTTCATCGCGGCAGCATGCGTGATCGCTGACCACCCAATCGATGTCGCCTCTCAGGAGGTGCTGCCACAGCGCCTCGACGTCGGCGCGTTCGCGCAACGGCGGGTTCACCTTGCCGCCGATGCCGTGTGCGGTGTCGACGTCGGCGAGCAGGTGCCCGATGGTGACCTCGCGGCGGAAGTTCACGTGCGGGAAGGCCTGCGCCATCGTCAGTGCGGCCGCGACGGCCTTCGCGGAGGACAGGTGCAGCAGGTTGATGTCGGCCAGGCCCGTTTCGTGCGCGAGGTAGGACGCCATGGTGATCGCCAGACCTTCGGAATGGGCGGGGCGCGAGGCGCTGTAGGCGCGCAGGCCGGTTTGCGTACCGTCCTGCTCGACCAGCGCGGTGTAGGCGGCCATGATCTCGGCGGTTTCGCAGTGCAGCGACAGCGACAGCGGCTCACCCGTCTGCGCACGGGCCCGCTCGATGCCGCGCATCACGAACTCGAAGTGGGCGAGGTCGTAGCGTTCGTCCGGCGGGATCATCAGGAACGAGGACTGATCCGAGGATCGGCCGTGCAGGCCGTGGCCGCCGTAGAACATGAAGATCTTGAACGACGTGACGCCGAATTCCTTGACCAGGTACGGAATTTCGTCGATGTGCTCGGCGGTCATCGGTGCGAGGTGCAGGCCGTAGTCCACGTGGGACCGCCCGGCCATCCGGTCGAGGACCTCGGGCACGAACTCCCGATACGGTCCACCGCGGTTGAGGTAGTAGCGGCCGGTACGCATATAGGTCAGCGAGGTGGTGACCCCGCCCTGTGCGCAAGCACGGCTTTCGCTCGCGGTGTCGTCGGCGAGATCGCGGTAGATGCCCCAGTGCTGATGCGCGTCGACCACACCGGGGAATGCGAGCAGCCCGTCCGCGTCGACGATGCGCGTCTGGTCACCGCCCGGCAGGCCGGGCCCGATCGCAACGATCCGGCCGTCGGCAACGGCGATGTCGGCGAGTGCGGGATCGTCCGACGCGGGGTCGCCCGGACGGACCACACGGGCGTTGCGGATCAGCAGTTCGGTCGCGGGCACGGCAGCCCTCCAGTTTCTCTACGCGAAACGCAGTTACCATTTCGGCGATCATCGCAGTAGCATGCGCTGGTAGTCAATGCCGCGATCCCGTATCAGTGTTTCGCTGAGCGAAACGCGTCGCGGCACTAAGGAGTTGGCGATGACGCAACCGCTGGCCGGAATCCGAGTGCTCGACGTGGCCACACTGTTCGCCGGTCCCCTGGCGGGCACGCTGCTCGCCGACTTCGGCGCCGACGTCATCAAAGTCGAGCACCCGAAGGGTGATCCGGTGCGCAGCCACGGCGCCCAGCGCGACGGCGTCGGCCTGTGGTGGAAGATGCTGGGGCGCGGCAAGAAGTCGGTGACGCTGTATCTCGGTGCGCCGCAGGGCCAAGAGATCTTCCGGCGGATGGTCGCCGAGGCGGACGTGGTGATCGAGAACTTCCGCCCCGGCACCCTGGAACGCTGGGGCCTCGGCTATCCCGAACTCCGTGCACTGAACCCACGGTTGGTGCTGGCCAGGGTCACCGGCTTCGGCCAGATCGGGCCGTACGCACGGCGTCCCGGCTTCGGCACCTTGGCCGAGGCGATGAGCGGATTCGCCGCCGTAACAGGCGAGGCGGACGGCCCGCCAACCCTGCCACCGTTCGGCCTCGCCGACGGAATCGCCGCACTGACAACAGCATTCGCGATCATGACGGCGTTGCGCGCCCGGGAACGAGACGGCACCGGCCAACAGGTCGACCTGGCCATCATCGAACCGATCCTGACGCTGCTCGGACCGCAGATCATCGCCTACGATCAGCTGGGCGAGTTACAGCCGCGCATGGGCAACCGATCCTCGAACAACGCACCCCGCAACACCTATCGCACCGCCGACGGCGGCTGGGTCGCGGTCTCCACCAGCGCACAGTCCGTCGCCGAGCGAGTGCTCTGGCTGGTCGGCCGCCCCGATCTCATCGATCAGCCGTGGTTCGCCTCCGGCGCAGAACGAGCAAGGCACGCCGACGAACTCGATGCGGCGGTGGGTGGCTGGATCAGCAGGCACAGCACCGAGGAGGTGGTGCGCGCCTTCGAGAAAGCCGAGGCCGCAGTGGCTCCGATCTACACCGCAGCCGACGTGCTCGAGGATCCGCAGTACCGGGCGCTCGGTTCGATCATCGCACTACCGGACGCGGAGCTCGGCACCGTGCGTATGCAGAATATTTTGTTCCGGCTTTCCGAGACACCCGGCGAGATACGGTGGACCGGCCCACCTTTGGGTGCACACACCGACGAGGTGCTGGCGCGCTACGACGTCGACGAGAACGAGCGGGCCGAGCTCCGCGCCGCCGGGGTGATCCGATGACGCATCCACGGGCCGCTCACCGGCCGACAATCGTTGATCCGCTGCTCGCGGCGGTGCGTGGCGGCGTCCGGCTGATCGAATTGGGCCAGCCGTTCTTCACCGGCATGCCGTGCTCGCCGAACCACCCCGGCTTCCGGATGACGCTGGCGCGCAGACACGGTGACCTGGTGCGTCCGGACGGCGGCTCGGCCGCCAACGAGATCATCGTGACCGGCGGGCATGTCGGCACCCACATCGACGCGCTCAGCCACGTCAGCCAGCACGGCGCACTGCACGGCGGTGTCGACGCACACGAGGCCCAGCGTGGCGGCCGGTTCACCACCCACGGCGCCGAGCACCTTCCCGGATTGCTGTGCCGCGGCGTGCTGCTCGACATCGCCGCCGCACACGAAACCGACACGCTCCCGGGTGGGTACGAGATCACGGTGGCCGACCTCGAGACGGCGGCCCGGCAGGCGCGAATCGAGGTCGCGGCCGGTGATGTCGTGCTGATCCGCAGCGGATGGTCGCGACTGTTCGGCGAACCGGACGCCTACCTGGGCAAGGAAACCGGCGTCCCAGGAGTCGGTGTCGCCGCGGCGCAGTGGCTCGCCGCGCGCGCAGTCACGGCGACCGGCTCGGATACCACCGCGTACGAATGTATTCCGCCCGGCGCCGGTCACCGCGTGCTCCCCGTGCACCGGGTGCTGCTGGTCGAATCCGGCATCTACATCATGGAGCATCTCGCACTGGAAGAGCTCGCGGCGAGCGGGCCCGGTGAGTTCACTTTCCTGCTCGCGCCCTTACGCATTGTGGGCGGCACCGGCTCCCCCATCCGTCCGCTCGCGGCGGTCAGCCGATGAACGAAGCAACCATCGTGCAGCGACTCGCCGCCTTCGCCGTGTCCGCCCGCGACCGCGGCGTCGGTCCCGCGTTGCGCGCGAACGCCGCCCAGCGGGTGCTCGACGCACTCGGCAACAGCCTCGCCGCACTCGACGCGCCCGCCGTGCAAGCGGTGCGCACCGTCGTCGCGGAATGGGGCGGCACGCCGCAAGCTACGGCTCTCGGGCTGCCGGGCCGGTGGCCTGCCGCCAGTGCGGCACTACTCGGCGGAACCCTCGCGCACGCATTGGATTTCGACGACACCCACCTGCCGTCGGTCTTGCATCCCTCGGCGACGGTGGTCCCGGCCGCCCTCGCCGCCGCCGAAGCCCAGAACGCCGGCGGTGCTGCACTACTCGACGCCGTCGCGGTCGGGATCGAGCTGGCGGTGCGCGTCGGCATGGCGGGTTACGATGCGGCGCTGGGCAATTCGATCTTCTTCGAGCGCGGGTTGCACGCGACCGCCATCTGCGGCGCCCTCGGTGGCGCGGCGGCCGCCGCCATGCTCGCCGGAGCCGACGCCGATACCATCGCGCATGCGGTCGCTATCGCGGCGAGCATGGGTTCGGGCCTGTTGGAAGCCAACCGTACCGGCGGCACCGTGAAGCGGGTGCACTGCGGCTGGGCCGCGCACGCCGCCGTCACCGCGGCCGGTCTCGCCCGCGCCGGACTGACCGGACCACCGACCGTCTTCGAGGGCAGATTCGGTCTACTCCAAGCGTTCTGCGGTGATCAGTGCGATCCGGCCGCGATCCTCGACGGCCTGGGCGAGCACTGGGAGTTGCCGAAGGTGGTCTTCAAGCCCTACCCCTGTAACCACTTCACCCACGCCGGGATCGACGCGGCGCTACGCCTGCGGGCCGACGGCATCACCGCCGCCGATATCGTTCGCCTCGAGCTCGGCGCACCAACGGCGGTGCTGCGCACCATCGGTGAGCCACACGCGGCGAAGATCCGCCCGCAGTCCGGCTACCACGCCGCCTTCTCCGGTCCCTACACCGTCGCTGCCGCACTGCTCGGTGGTGGCGGTCTCGGCGTTTTCCACGAAGACTTCACCGACACCGCGGCCGCCGACGCGCAGCGGCTTGCCCTCGCCGCCCGCGTCACCTGTGTCGCGGACGCACGCTCCGACGCCGTTTTCCCGCACCAGTTCCCCGCCGTGCTCACCGCGTGGCTGCGCGACGGCAGCGTCCGCACCGAGCGGGTCGAGATGAACCGGGGCGGGCCGGGCAATCCACTGTCCGAGGACGAGCTCGCCACCAAGTTCCGCCTGAACACCGAGCACACGCTGTCGGCGGATCGCGCGGACCGGATCAGCAAGGTGGTGTTCAGCCTCGCCGATTACCGAGACCTCGACGAGCTGATGTCACTGCTGAGGAAGTGACGGGGCCGGGAACAGGCCTGCCCGGCCGAGCAAGGCAGGCACCGGCTTACCGAGCACGTCGCCGAGCCATGATCCGGTTTCGATGACCGGCTCGATCCGCACACCGGTCTCGACCCCCATCCGATCCAAGGTGTACAGCAGGTCCTCGGTGGCGATATTGCCGGTCGCGGCCGGCGCGAACGGGCATCCGCCGATGCCACCGGTGCTGGCATCCAGCACTCGGACACCCGCCGCCAACGCCGCGACGGCATTGGCGTAGCCGGTGTTTCGGGTGTTGTGGAAATGACAACGCAGATCGACCTCCGGCGCGATCGACGCCGCACCGGCCGCCAGCGCGCGTACCCGATCCGGTGTACCGACACCGATGGTGTCGGCCAGCGCGATCTCGTCCGGCCCCGCCTCGGCGACGCGGCGAATCAGTTCCAGCACAGTCGATTCGGACACTTCCCCCTCGAACGGGCAGCCGAACGCAGCCGCGATTGTCACCGTGCGCAGCAACCCGGCCTCCCGCGCCCTGGTCGCCAGCTTCGCCCACCGTTCGACACCTTCCGCAGTCGAACACCCCTGATTGCGCTGACTGAACGAATCCGTCGCCACGACAACAACATTGATCTCGTCGACACCAGCCGCCAGCGCGCGATCCAAACCGCGATCGTTGAATACCAGCCCCGCATACGACACACCATCGATTCGCGGCACCCCGGCCATGACCGCCTCCGCATCCGCCATTTGTGGCACCCGGCGCGGATTCACGAAGCTCACCGCCTCGATCCGCCGCAATCCCGCATCGACGCTGCGCCGAACCAGCTCGACCTTGTCGTCGACGGCGAGAATTTCCGGCTCGTTCTGCAAGCCGTCCCTGGGGGCGACCTCGACCAGCGTGACGTTCACAGATCCTCCAACTCGCCTTGCGGCCATGTTCCACTGAGGGATACATTGTATCCAATTCGAAGCTCCGGGGTGCAACAGGATGGAGACCCGCCACATGGCAGTCGAGGCGACGAAATCGACAGGGCCGCTTGCCGATCTGCGGGTGGTCGAGATGGGGCAACTGCTCGCCGGGCCGTTCTGCGGTCAGCTGCTCGGCGATCTCGGCGCCGAGGTGATCAAGCTGGAAGCGCCGGGCACCGGCGACCCGATGCGGCAATGGGGCCGGGAACAGTCGCAGGGCAAATCGCTGTGGTGGCCGGTGGTCGCCAGGAACAAGAAGTCGGTGACCTGCAACCTCCGCGACGAGGCCGGGCAACGGCTCGCGCGCCAGCTCATCGACCGTGCGGACATCGTCATCGAGAACTTCCGGCCCGGCACCATGGAGCGCTGGAACCTCGGGTTCGACCGGCTGCGCGAGCACCATCCGGAACTGATCATGACCCGGGTCACCGGTTACGGCCAGACCGGCCCGTACGCGCCGCGGGCCGGATACGGCTCGATCGGCGAGGCCATGGGCGGTATTCGCTATGTCACCGGCGATCCCGAGCACGCCCCGGCCAGAACCGGCATCTCCCTCGGTGACTCGCTCGCCGCGGTATTCGCCACCATCGGCACCCTCGCCGCGGTGCACCACCGCGCGAACACCGGGCGCGGCCAAATGGTCGATTCGGCCATCTACGAGGCGGTGCTGGCGATGATGGAGTCGCTCCTGCCGGAGTGGGCGGTGACCGGATACCAGCGTGAACGCACCGGACCGGTGCTGCCGAATGTCGCCCCCAGCAACGTCTATCCCACCGCGGGCGGCGAAATGATTCTGGTCGCCGCCAACCAGGACACCGTGTTCGCCCGTCTCGCCGAGGCCATGGGCCGCCCCGAACTGGCCACCGACGAAAGGTATGCCACCCATACCGCCCGTGGCGCACGGATGGCCGAGCTGGACGAACTGATCGCCGGCTGGACGGCGACCATCGAGACCGGCGACCTGCTCGACCGGCTGCACGCGGCGGGCGTCCCCGCGGGCCGCATCTTCACCGCGCGCGACATGTTCGCCGATCCGCACTTCGCGGCCCGCGAAGCCATTGTGCGACTGGCACATCCGGAGTTCGGCGAGCTACCGATGCAGAACGTCTTTCCGAAGCTGAGCGAGACGCCCGGCGCCGTACGCCATCCCGGGCCCGCGCTCGGCGAGCACAACCAGGACATCTACGGCGACCTGCTCGGCCTCGACCCGGACACGATCGAACAGCTCACCGCCGATGGCATCATCTGAAAGCCGCCGGGTGACCGAGCGATCCGGCGAGTACCGCCGCTCCGGCTACAGCGCGCGCCTCGGTGCGGGCGACTCCCCCGCCGTGCTGGTGATCGACATCTGCGCCGCCTACGTCACCGAGGACTCGCCGCTGTACGCGCCGGTGGCCGACGCAGTGCGTGCGGCCGCCGAAATCGTCGCTCAGGCAAGGCAATCCGGCCTTCCGGTGATCTTCACCCGGGTGCGCTTCGAGCCCGGTGGCCCCGACGGCGGACTGTTCCGCCGAAAGGTGCCGGTGTTGCGGGTATTCGAGGCGGGCAATCCACTCGGCGACTTTCTGGACGATCCCGCACCGGTCCCCGGCGACTTGGTGATCACCAAGCAGTACGCCAGCGCCTTCCACGCCACCCCACTGGCCGCGCTCCTGGCCGCGCGCCGCATCGACACCCTCGTCATCGTCGGCCTCACCACCAGCGGGTGCGTGCGCGCCTCCGCGACCGACGCGCTCCAGCACGGTTTCCGCCCGCTGGTCGTCGCCGAGGCCTGTGGAGATCGCAATACCGCCTTACACGAGGCCAATCTGCTCGACCTGGACATCAAGTACGCCGACGTATTGAGCCGCACCGCGGCGCTGGCCGTATTGCGCTCAGCGGACAGCAGCCTCCACGACCTTCCCGAGACCGCCTCCGGCGCGGAACTCGCTTAGCCGACAAGAGGATTCCTATGGGCGCACACCCGCACGGCTGGTGGATCATGCTGCACCTGGTGCTGTTCGTCTGCTGGCTCGGCGGCGATCTCGGCGTCTTCTATTCCAGCCGGTTCGTCATCAACCCCGCACTCACCCCACCCGCTCGCGCGACCGCACTGTCCATCATGAGCGGTCTGGATCTCGCACCGAAGATCTGCCTGGTGCTGTTCCTACCCAGTGGCGTCACACTGATGGCGCTGGAGCCGCACGGTGCCAGCGCGTTCGGAATCGATTTGTTCCCTTGGTGGTTCGTCGTGGCGGTGTGGCTCTTCGCCGCCGTGTGGTTGACGCTCACCGTGCTCGCCCACCGCACACACGGCCAACTCGCCGCAGTGCGCCGAGCCGATCTCTGCCTGCGGTTCGCGGTCATCACAGGGATGACCGGGGCAGGCGTCTATGCCCTGCTCGTGCACGAGCCGTTCGGTGTCACCACCGATCCACGCTGGCTCGGCGGCAAGATCCTGCTCTACACGCTCGCCATCGCGGCCGGGCTCGGCATCCGAATGACGTTGCGCCCCTTCGGGCCTGCCTTCGGCACACTGATGACCACCGGCTCCAGCGAATCCGTCGAGCGCACCTTGCGCCGCAGCGTCGACGGTTGTCTGCCGTACGTGTGGCTGATCTGGGGCAGCGTGCTCGCCGCGGCGGCACTGGGCGTGTTCAAACCCGGTGCCGCCCTCTGAGCGGTGGTTACGGCGTGTAGCCGAGCTGAGCGGAGACCGCGCCGGCCGCCTTGAGCAGCATCGGCACGTACTCGTCCATCCGCGGCTGGAACCGCGAGAGCGGCCCGCACACGCTGATCGCGGCCACCACGCCACCGTCGTGGTCGAGGATCGGCGCGGCGAGGGACGCGGCACCGATCTGGCGCTCCCCCATCGAGATCGCGTAGCCGCGCTTCTTCGTGGCGTTCAGTTCGGTGCGTAGTTTGCGAACGGAGGTGATCGTCGCGTCGGTGAAGGCGGTGAGCTCGTGCCTGCTCAGGTACTCGTCGATCTCCTCCTTGCGCAGCATCGCCAGGATCACCTTGGAGGAGCTGCCCGCGTAGAGCGGGTACGGCACCCCGAGCGCGACCTCCATCCGCAATTCCTGGTCCGGCACAACCTGATCCACGTACATCCGGGTGTCGCCGCGCCGGATCGACAGTGTCGCGGTCTCGCCGGTCACCGACGCCAGCCTGCGCAGTTCCGGCGCGGCCATCACCCGAAGATCGGTGCGCGCCAGGTAAGCCCGACCGAGCGCGATGGCGGCGTGGCCGAGCGCGTAACGGCGCGTGCTGGGTTCGAGGGCGATCAGGTCGCGATTGCGCAGTGCGGTGAGGATGCGATGCACTGCGGCCTTGGTGATGCCGAGCTCGGTGGCGATCTCGGTGACGCCGAGGTCGGACCTGCCGCTGCGGCCGAACAGCAACAGCACATCCATGGCGCGTTCGACCGCCGCGATCGACCGGCTCTGGTTGTCGGATTCGGTTTCGGACACGCCTCGAGTGTAGGCGGTGGATTTCCCGATGGGAAACACCATCCCCATCACGGCTTGCGTGCCGCCGAGGCGCGGCGTTACCGTGTGCGTAACAATGTTTCGACTATCGAAACAGCAATACAGACCGCTAGAGGATGGTCCGATGATCGGTGCACGACTCGTCGAAGATATGACCGACGCCGAACGCGAACGCGCACAACGGGTCGACGCCGTGTTGCCCGCGCTGCGTGCCGCCGCCGAGGAAGCCGACCGGCTCGGCGCCTTCCCGCCCACCCACGTCGACCTGCTCCGCGACGCCGGACTGCTCGGGTTGGTGGTGCCGGAGAAGTTCGGCGGACTCGGCGGCACGCTGCGCGATCTGGCCGCGGCCACCTTCGCCATGGGCACCGCCTGCCCGTCCACCGCGCTGGCCTACTTCTTCCACAACACCAGCGCCTCGCGCGGCCTGCTGCCGCTGGAGGCGATCGACGCCGGACTGTTCGCCGACGACGAGATTCCCGTCGTCCGGGCCTTCGCCGAAAAGCTGCTCACCCGGATGGCCGACGGCTGCTGGCTGGCCAATTTCGCCTCCGAGGCGATCAAGACCGCCGCCGCGAACATCACCATCGCCACCACCGCCCGCAAGGTCGACGGCGGCTGGATCCTGCAGGGCGAGAAGTCGTTCGGCTGCGCGACCGGCGTGGCCGACTACTACCTCACCTCCGCCAAAATCGAGGGCTACGACACCGCAGAGGGACTGGCGACCTTCTTCGTCCCCCGTGACGCACCCGGCGTACACGTGCGCGCCCCCTGGGACGGCCTCGGCATGCGCGCGACCGCCAACAACGGCATCCGGCTCGACGAGGTGTTCATTCCGCAGGACGAGGCCTTGGCCGTGCCCGGCGCGTTCACCAAGATGCTCAGCATGAGCAGAGGCAGTTTCGTCGGCAACCAACTCGCCATCGCGGCGGTCTACACCGGCTGCGCGCAGAACGTCTACGACGAGATGCTGGCTACCGCGACCACGAAGACCTTCGCCGACACCGGCGATCCGATCGCGTCCTCCCCGGTGCACCAGGTGCTCATCGGCGAGATGACCCGGCAGTTGCAGACCGCGTACCTCTGGTTGCGCTACCAACTCGCGGTGGAGACCGCCGAGCCGCCGTTCAAACCGAAGCAGGAGGTGTTCACCCAATGGCGCCTCGGCAAGGGTGCGGTGACCGAGGCCTGTTTCCAGGTGGCACTCGGCGCCTTCAAGGCGGGCGGCACCTCGGCCGCCGCGATGAGCGGGGTGGCGGGGCGTGCGCTGCGCGATCTGGCGATGGGCCTGGTGATGACCTTCCCGGCCGAGCGCGGCATGCTCGAGGTGGCCCGCATCGTCACCGACGCCAAGGCGAACGAGTTGTTCGCCACCGCACCGGCCGAGGCGGGCCGGTGAGCACCGAACTACCCGCCGTCGCCGACCTGATCGACGGCGAATGGGGCACACCGTCGGTGGATCTCGGTGTCGCGCTGGAGGATCCGGCCACCGGAGCGCCGGTGGCCAGGGCCGTCGCCACCGCAACCGACCGAGTCGAGCGTGGGCTTGCGGTCGCCGAAACCGCCTCCGGCCGAATCGAACCCGCCGTGCTGGACGCCATCGCCACCGACCTGGAAGCACGGCTGCCCTGGATCGCGGAATTGGATGCCCGCGCGACCGGCGTCCCGATCGCGCAGACGACCCTGCTGGGGCCGATCGTGTCGGGTTCGTTCCGGCTCGCGGCCGAGCAGATCCGGTCCGGCGCATTGCGCCAGGAGCAGGACGGCGTCGAGGTGCTTCGGCTGCCGCTGGGACCGGCGCTGTGCCTGGTCCCGTGGAATGCGCCGGCCCCCATGGCCGCGCACAAGGTGGCCAACGCGCTCGCCGCGGGCTGTCCGGTGATCCTGAAGGTCAGCGAGCTCGCGCCCTACAGCTCGATGGTGCTGGCCGAGGTGGTCGCCGAGCACGTGCCCGCGGGCATGTTCCAGCTCGTGCAGGGCGGTGCGAAAGTCGGTGCGCAATTGGTCGCCGCGTCCCGGATCACAGCGGTCTCGTTCACCGGCGGGCTGGCCGGCGGTCGTTCGGTCGCCACAGCGTCGGCTGCGATGTTCCGCCCGTGCCAGCTCGAGCTGGGCGGCAACAATCCGCTCGTAGTGTTGCCCGACGCCGATCCCGACGCCGCGACCCGGATGGCCGCCGAACTACTGACCACGTTGAACGGCCAGTGGTGCCGGGCGCTTGGCAGATTGATCCTCCCGGCGGACCGGGCCGACGAGCTGCTCGACGGCATCGGCAAACGACTCGCGGCGCTGCGGGTCGGGCCGCCGATGGATCCGCTGACCGAGTTCGGCCCGCTGGTGCACTCGAAACACGTTCAGCAGCTGCGCTCTTCGCTCGACGCACGCGGCTCGCAGAGCTTCGGTGTCCTGCCGGAGGACGGAAACTACTTCGCCCCAACGCTGCTCGACGGCGACCTGCGCGACGAGGTGTTCGGCCCGGTGGCCGGTGTCACCACCTACCGCGGGATCGAGGAGGCGGTAGCGCTGGCCAACGCCGTGCCCTACGGTCTCGAGGGCTATGTCTGCGGCGCCGACGAGCAACAGGCGCTCGGCGTCGCCCGGCAGATCCGGGCGGGCGAGGTGAAGGTGAACGGCTCCTCGATCATGAGCCTGCACCTGATGACGCCACGGCCCGCGTGGGGGCTGTCCGGCCTCGGCGAGGAGGGCACCGCGGAGACGCTGCGCTTCTTCACCGGCGCGCGCGTCGTCGGCGTCGAAGGGCGCTTCGCCCTGCACACGTCATGAGCACGCCAACGGTAGTCGTGGTCGGTGCCGGGCCGGTCGGGCTGACCGCCGCGCTGACCCTGGCGCGCCGCGGGATCGCGGTGACCGTGCTGGAGCAGGGCGCGGAGCTGGCCACCGAGTCGCGCGCGTCCACCTTTCACCCGCCGACCCTGGAGATGCTGCGCGACCTCGGCGTCCTGGATGCGCTGCTGCACCGCGGCATTGTCGCGTCGACCTTCCAGTACCGCGAGCGTGGCGGCGGCGAGATCGCCACCCTGGATCTCGCCGTGCTGGCCGAGGACACCCCGTTCCCGTTCCGGGTGCAATGCGAGCAGAGCAAACTCACTCCGCTGCTGCTCGATGCCCTCGGTGGCGACGTACGGTTCGGTTACCGCGTCGACGGCTTACTGAGCACCGACGATGCCGTGGTGCTGCGCACGGCCAAGGGTCCGGTGCGTGCGAACTGGGTTATCGGTGCCGATGGTGCGCACTCCGCCGTCCGACACGGTCTCGGTGTCGCATTCGGTGGCAGCACCTATCCGGAACGCTTCCTGGTCGCGTCGGTCGAGGAAAATCTGGCCGAGGTGCTGCCCGGTATCGCACCGATCAACTACGTCTTCGATCCCGACGAATGGCTGGTGCTGCTGCGCACACCGGAGCATTGGCGAGTGCTGCTGCCGACACCCGCGGACAGCGACGACGAGGACGAATTGCGCAGGCTGCCCGATCGTTTGGCGGCCGTCGCCGACCTCGGCAGGCCGTGGCGGATCGCGCACGCCACGCTGTATCGGGTACATCAGCGGGTCGCCGACCGGTTCCGGCACGGCCGGGTGCTGCTGATCGGCGATGCCGCCCATGTCAACAATCCACTCGGCGGGCTGGGCATGAACAGCGGCATCCACGATGCCGTTCAACTCGCGTCCGCACTGGCCGATGTCATCGACGGCGGACCCGACGCGCGGCTGGACGAGGTTGCAGCGCACCGTCATCGCGTCGCCGTGGACCACGTGCAACGCACCAGCCAC
This sequence comes from Nocardia sp. CS682, assembly GCF_004634405.1. Classification (NCBI taxonomy): domain Bacteria; kingdom Bacillati; phylum Actinomycetota; class Actinomycetes; order Mycobacteriales; family Nocardiaceae; genus Nocardia; species Nocardia sp. CS682. The sequence goes on from NZ_CP029710.1 coordinate 710,380, forward strand.
GACAACTGGAACCGGCTCCGCGGCGCGGCGGCGAGCCACCGCGAGCAGTTGCGTGAACTGGCCGCCGACCCGGTCGCGGCCCGCACCTATCTGCGGCGGGCCTGTTTGCTCGACTCACTGGAGATCCGGCCGTGAGGATCGAACGCGAGAACCCGGCGCGGCCGCAGGAGATCGTGGGAACGGTGACCGCGACGCAGCCCGACGCGGTCGACGCTGTGGTCGGCAAGGCGCACTCGGCGTTTCGCGAATGGTCGCAGCAACCGCTGGAGGCTCGACTGGCCGCGCTCGGCCGTGCCGCCGACGCCCTCGATGCCCGCACTGCCGAGTTAGCGACCTTGCTAGCGCGCGAGACCGGTAAACCCGTCACCGATTGCCGCGGTGAGATCGGTTTCGCCGCAACCTATTTACGCTGGGTACGGGCGCACGCGGTGGAGGTGCTCAGTGCCCGGACCACCGACGACGCGCAAGGCCGAGTCATCGTGTCGCCACGGCCTTTCGGCGTGGTCGCCGCGATCACGCCGTGGAACGCGCCGATCATGCTGTCGATGCTCAAGCTCGGTCCCGCCCTCGCCGCAGGTAATGCGGTGGTGCTCAAACCCTCCCCGCTGGCACCACTCGCCCTTACCGCTGCCGCCGAATTGCTGCCCGCCACCACGGTGATCCACGGTGGCCCGGATACGGTGCACGCGCTGATCGCCCATCCGCTGGTGCGCAAGGTCGCCTTCACCGGCGGTGCGCAGGCCGGACGCGCCATCGCGGCGGCGGCGGGTGCGGCGATAACGCCGGTGCTGCTGGAGCTCGGCGGTAACGACCCGGCCATTTTCCTGGACGACTTCGCCTTGACCCCAGCGGATTTCGAGCGTCTGGTGCTCGCCTCGTTCGCCACGGCCGGACAGGTGTGCATGGCCGCGAAGCGGCTCTACGTGCCCGAGACTCGGCTCGCCGAGTTCGTCGAGTCGTATATAGCTGCCGCGCAACGGATCCTGCTCGTCGGTGATCCGCTCGATGAAACCGTCACCATGGGGCCGGTAGTTACCCGGGCAGCCGCCGAACGGGTGCGCGGGCTGGTCACCGACGCCAGGGACCTCGGTGCGCTGATCGTCCCGCTCGCCTGCGCGCCGACGGGTGCGGGATATTTCCTCGATCCGATACTCGCGCTCCGGGTGCCCGACGACGCGGATCTGGTCCGCACGGAGCAGTTCGGCCCGGCGGTGCCGATCCTCACCTACCGCGACGAGGCCGAGGTCCTCGTGCGCGCCAACGATTCCGAGCTCGGCCTGGCCGCGTCGGTCTGGTCGGCCGACGAGGACCGCGCCTTCGCCGTCGCCGCCCGCATCGAAGCGGGCTTCACCTTCGTCAATACGCACAACCGCACCGGCATGTCGCTGCGTGCCCCGTTCGGCGGGACCAAGAACAGTGGCTTCGGCCGGGAGTACGCACAAGAAGGTCTGTGCGAGTACGTTCAGCCGACCGTCACGCACGCACCAGGCGCCTTCCGCGCGGGTGGCGCCGGTCTACCCGCCGGTGCTTATCCGGGCGCGTCCGCGGAGCCCCACCGATAGCAGATTTCACGGTAACCGGCCAGTGCCTTCCCGGCGCATCCCCGGAGCCCTGTCGATACCGGCTTTCACGACAGACTGGCAGATCCCCGCCGCCACTGTGCGCCGCGCATGCGCCCTCAGGCAAGCACACGCCACCGGTCCCGGCCCGATCGCGACCGATGATCCGGGACGACTCGTGTACGCCCCGGATCATTCGTGCGATCAGTTGCGACGGCGGCGGGCCACGAGCACCACGGCGGCCGCGATGAGCACCGCCGCGGCGATACCGATCCCCGCCATGACGGGAGTGTTGCTGTCGGAGTCATCGCTCTCGGCTGAATCACTGTCGGCAGCAGTGGGTTTCGGAGTCTCCGCAGGCGGGCCGAAGGTCAACGGCACCGAGGCGATGATCTCCGTCGCGTTGGTCAGGCTGGTGACACTGATCGTGCAGGCACCCGGTGCCGCGGTGCAGTCGGTGCCACCGACCGCACCGACGAGCGTGATGGCCCGTTTGTCCCCGGTGGGTTGCCAACTGCCCTGCCCATCAGCGGCACCCATCATCGAACCGGTGAGATTGCAGTCACCCGGACCCGCGATCCGCGGTTTGCATTGGCCGACCGCGACCGCCGCCATATTCGCGGGCAGGCCGTCCAGGGTCACCGTGACCGTCTGCCCCACGGCGAGTCCCGTGGACTGGCTCACCTGGAGAGCCGGCGCGGCCAGCGCGGTCGGCACGCCGCCGAGCAGCCCGACCGTGGTGAGCGCGGCCAGCGCCACAAGACGTGGTCTACCGAATATGCCGTTTGTCCCGGGCCGGGTACCGATGAGCTTCACATTTTCCTCCTGATGGATTTCACAGTCGCCGCCGATCGGCGAGGGCGAAACCGGCGACGAGCACGAGCAGGCCGGCGGTGGCCGCCCACAGCACGGTGGACGGCCCTTCGATGTCGGTGTCCGAGCGCGCGGCCGCGGCAGGGACGGGTGCCGTGGCGGTCGGCGCCCGCGCGCCCGCGAAAGTTATCGGCACCGCGGCGGAATTCGCCGCGATGACGGCAGGCGGTTCGGTGCCGGGTAGGGGCGCGGCCGCGATCACACACTGCTGCTGGGTGCAGTCGATCTCGTGGAATCGGGGGTGCGCGGTCAAGGTCAGCGGGCCGAAGGTGCCGTCCGCGCCGATATTGACGAACGTCGCACCCCCGGACAAGTCGCAGTCCTTCAGTCCGTTGCTGAAGCCCGCTTTGCACATGCCCACGGCGACGGCGGCAAGGCCAGCACGAAAGCCACTGCCGCTCAGTGTGATTCGCTGGCCGTCGGTCAGCTCGGACGCTGCGTCGACCTGGATTGCCGCGGGTTCGTCCGCGAACGCCGCCGCCGGAGAGGCGAGTAGCCAGCCACTGAGCGCCAGCGTCACCGCCACCCGAGCCGTCGTACCGAAACTCCTCATGGCGCACCTCTTTCGCTGGACGATCCGCGCGTGCCGGGGAGCAGGCGTTGGTCAGGTCGGCCGGACAGCCACGCCGCAATCAGTACGCACATACCGAGAACAGTCAGCGCCGACCCCGTGCCGATGAGCCGGCCCAGCAGGTCGACCAGACCCAGGCCCGCCAACCCCGCGGTCGCCACAACGAGTGCGCAAACACCGATGGCGTGCGGCGCGGTCTCCCAGACCAGTTCGTCGAGCGCGGTCATCGCGCGGGCAGCGGCTGCCAACGTCACCGCCAGCCCGATCGTCAACGTCACCGGCCCCGGCGCGGTCACCACGAGCACCGCCCCGCCCGCCGCCAGGATCAACAGCACGGGGACGGCGGCGGGCCGACGTCCGGGCAGCGCGAGGATGGCCACGGCCGGCGCGACAGCGACAGCGAGCCAGGTGAATTGCTCGGCGCCGAATTCATTCCACCGGAACAGCAATAGATGCAGCGCGGGCAGCACGGTACCGCCGACCGCGAGTCCTATTGCGACATAACCGATCAAGACCGAGCGAGGAGGGACGGCCTGCTGTCCGACTCGGACAGCAGGCGACCCGCCTGCGCCACGAAGCCCGGCCAGTCCGGCGGCCACGCCGAGGACGGTGGTCAGCGCGCCCGCGATGAGGACGCCCGTGCCGGGCTCCTCGTAGTAGTGACCACTCAGCCATGCGGCGACGGCTACTCCCCCCGCTCCCGCCGCATGGAGGAGGACGAAGTTTCCGCGACCGAGCTCGGCCACGAGGGCACGACCTGCCAGGAGCAGCGGACCCGTCGCCGCACCCGCGACGAGCACCGCGATCGTGAACACCGCGACGGTATCGACGACACCCGCTACGACTACCGCGATACCCGCGAGACTCCCACTCGCACTTGCCATATCGAGAGAAAGCCGCACTCGCCACAGACACAGCGCCGCAGCGAGCAGACCGAGCACCCCGGCGGTGAGCACCAGATAGCCGACCACCGCCCCGGGCACCCCGAGCACACCACCGAAGGGCTTGCCGAGCAGCACCAACTGTCCACCCGCCACCGGCCCCGCCGCGACCGCGCAGAGCACTGCCGCGGTAACACTCGCGCCGTATCGAGGGTGGTTGGCGTGGCCGATCGGAGTCCGTGACGGGTGCCCGCTGTCCGCATTACCGGGGGATGGGCGATGCCTCGTCATCCGTAACCTCCACTCGCGTTCCACTGAGGGAAACGCAGTTTCACGATTGCCATATCGTGCCCGCGACGTCGGACAGTGTCAAGGCGAATGTCTCGCCACCCCTGGACAGATCCTTTGCCGGGGTACAGAATCGGAACAAGATGGAAACCGCGTTTCGTCCTACGAAACGCAATGAACGAAAGGGTCCGAGTCCATGACCCGAGTCGCGGCCGCACAACTCGCTGCGGGAACCGACGTCGCGGTCAACCTCGACGCCTGCCTCCGGATGATCGACCAGGCCGCCGACGCGGCGGCGGAACTCGTTGTGCTGCCCGAATTCTGTAACCATCTATCTTGGTACGACGATCGGGCGCATGCGCGCCGAATGGCCTGCACGCTCGGCGACACCTTCCTCACCGCCGTCGCCGAGCGGGCGCGGCGGCACCGCTGCTACGTGAAGATCGGCGTCACGCTGGCCCGGGCCGACGGCCGCACCACCGGCACCGGCCTGCTCTTCGGGCCGGACGGTGCACTGCTCGGCGAGTCCGACAAGCAGATCCTGATGGGCGCCGAGAACGACTATCTCGACGCGGGCACGGTTGAATCACCGGTGATAGCTACGCCTTTGGGCCGCATCGGCATGTACGCCTGCATGGAAGGCGTCATCAACGAAGTCACCCGGTCGCTGGCGCTGCGCGGCGCACAGCTATTGCTCAACAGCCTCAACTCGTTCGCCATCGACGAGGCGAGCCTGCACATACCGGTGCGCGCCGCCGAGAACAAGGTGTGGGTGGTCGCCGCGAACAAGGTCGGGCCCCTGTTGCCCGCCGAGCAGCTGCCGCACATCGCCGCCCGGCTCGGCGTGCCGCCGGATCGCCTGCACGGCGCGGGCGAAAGCCAGATCGTCGGCCCGGACGGCAGGCTGGTCGCGATGGCGCCCGTCACCGGCGAGGCGATCGTGGTCGCCGATATCGACGTGCCGCTGGCCGACGACAAACGCAGGCCCGACGGCACCGACATCCTCGCCGCACGCAGGCCCGAGCTCTACGCCCCGCTGACGAGCGCACCACTCGGCCGGCGTGCACCGGCCGGGTCGCCGACGCTGTCGGCCGCGCTCGCGATCGCCGACACCGGGCTGGTCGCCGAGCTAGCGGCCGACGGCGTAGACCTCATCGTGCTCCCCGACCTCGCGGCGGTGCCGGTCCCGGAACTCGTCCGGGCACTGCGTGGTACGACCGCACACGCGGTGCTCAGCGTACGGACCGGCGGCGCGCATCACGGCGTGCTGGTCGACGCCGACGGCGTGGTCGGCTGCCAGCCGCAGCTGCACCCGACGAACCGTCATCCGTGGCTGACCCGGCAGGGCAGTGCACTGGCGGTTTTCCAGTTGTCCTGGGGGCGAATGGCACTCGTGGTGGGTGACGACGCGCTGTTCCCGGAGAGCTTCCGGCTGGCCGCGATTCAGGACGTGGACGTCGTCGCGGTGCCGTACTCACCTACCGAGCCATGGGAATTGCCCCTCGGCCTGGCCGAGCGTGCCGCGGAGAACAGGATGAACATCGTCGCCGCGGGCAGCGACGAGCGCGGCGGACTCGTCGGCGCGATCTACGCGCTGAGCCCCGATTTCACCTTGTGGACCGCGTGGAGCGGGCCGTTCACCGGCGTAATCAGCCACCCCATCGTGACCGAAGCCCCACCCGGCGCGCCGAGCGTGCGCGCGACCGTGCGGCCCGCGCAGGCCGTGAACCGCGCCGTATCCCGGGGCACCGACCTGGTGGACGGGCGTCCGCGGCACCCGCTCGACGCCATGACGACAGAAGCACAGTGACGACAGAACCCGGAGCGACGATGAGTGAAACAGTCCGACATGTCGAGCAGTTGGTCGATGAGACGGCCAGGACGGACGTCACCGAGACCTTTCAGGAGTGGCGAGACCTGTTGAGCGGGCTGAAGTCTCGGATCGCCGAACGGTTCGACCTCACCAGAGATCCGTCGACCGACGAGCTGGACAGCTACGGCGACCCGGCCACCGGCCCGTCCGGCAGCCTGGCCGCCTACACCGGGCCCGAGATCGACTGGCTGGTGCATTCCTGGATCGGCGACCCCGCAACAGGTTTCGTCAATCTGCACCTCACCGTGTGGCTCGGTCCGCAGGTCAGGGTCCCGCACCTGGGCATCGCTTTGCTGCTGTGGCCGGAGGGCTGGTTCTACGTCGACGCGGTGCCGCGTGGCGATCTGGTCGGCGACGGTGACTACTTCGACAGCTACTACGCCGAGAACGACGCACCGTGGTTGGCGTTCAAGGAAGAGCACCCCGATTTCACCTGGTTCACCAGCCGCACGGGTTTCATCCGTGGCAGCCTGTCGCCCACCGCGTACTGCTACTCCTTCCCGCCGCATCGGGCCAATCGGGAGACCGTCGCCGCGCTGCTCGGCGCGCGGGTCGAGCAGTGGCTCGGCTGGGTCGACGCCGCCGCGCCGGTGCCCGCCGACGAGCAGGCCGCCCTGGCGGCACGTGACCTGGCGGTGCGCCGCAATATCGCCGAACGCGATCCCGCGAATGTGATGGGCGAGCGCATGTTCGGGGCCGAGCTCACCCAGCGCCTGGTACGTGGCCTCTGGGGTGGCGACCGCGTGCTGCAAAGGCCGACCGGTGCAGCATCGCTGAGTGTCCGCGAGGCGCGGTCATGAGCATCGTCCGTTCGCTCTGGTGGTCGGCGCGCACCCCGGGCGACGCACCCTTCGATACCGCGCATTTGAAGGTCTACTACCCCGCGATCGCCACCGGCTCCGACCACGAGCGGCTGACCGGCGTCTTCGCGCTCGATCCGGCGGCCGCGCCATATCCGGTGGTGGTCTTTCTCTCCGGGGTCAATGTCGGCCAGGATTCCTATCGCCGCTTCGCCACCGCACTCGCCGAGACCGGTTTCGTGGTGGTGACTTTCGATCGGGTCGCCGAATTGTTCGGCGGACTACGCGGATTGACGGTCGGGGTCGACCTGGACGCGGCCAGGCCCGACGCCTACGGCACCCGCCCGACCTGTCCGACCATCGGCGCCATCCTCGACGCGCTCACCGAGTTGAACAGCGAAGGCCCGTTGCGCGGTGCACTCGATCTGGACTGCATCGCACTCGGCGGGCATTCCGCGGGCGGGACTGTCGCGCTCCAGTCGGCGCGCTTCTTCCCTTCGGTCGGTGCGGTTTTCGCGTGGGGCGCGCACACGATGGTGGCGACCATGCTCGGCTGGCCCGCGGGCACCGTGCTGCCCGCACAGGTCAACTGCCCGGTGTTGCTCGGCGTCGGCACCAACGACGGAGTCATCAACGGCAGCGCCGACCGGTACGGCGAGGACGGCGACGACCGGCCCGACCCGGTGGCCCGGACCTTCGCCGAAGCACTACCGCCGGGTGAGCATCTGCTCGCGGTCGTCCCGGAGGCCAACCACTTCGGGATCGCCGACGCCGATCCGACCGCGGCGCGGGCCTTCCTGGACGGACCGGGCGACGTGGACGCGCTGGCACCGTTCGCCCGGCTCACGTCCAGTTTCCTGCACGCGCACCTGCACGATTCGGCAACGGCCCGAACCGAACTCGCCGACTACGTCGCGGCGCAGGTGCTGCGGCCCCACCTAGCGGAGCACGAACAATGTTGAAAAACTTCTGGTACGCCCTGGAATTCGCCGACCAGGTCGGCCGAACACCGAAAAAGGTCACCTGCCTCGGCCAGGACTTCGTGCTGTACCGCACCACCGCGGGCACGGCGGTGTGCCTGTCGGACCTGTGCGTGCACCGCGGTGGCGCGCTGTCGATGGGCACCGTCACCGGCGACTGTATCGCCTGTCCGTACCACGGCTGGCAGTACGACGCCGAGGGCGCCTGCGTACGGATACCGGCGAATGCCGCGGATCGGCTCATTCCGAAGAAGGCCAGGGTCGACGCCTACCCGACGCAGGAGCGTTACGGCATGGTCTGGGCCTTCCTCGGCGACCTGCCCGAGCACCAGCGCCCGCCGATCCCGGACATCCCGGTGCACGACGATCCGGCCTTCCGGATGGTGCAGTTCGAGATGGAGGTCGAGGCGAACTACGAGCGCACCTTCGAAAACGTCGTCGACGCCTCGCACACGCCGTTCGTGCACGGCACCAGGTTCGGCAATCCGGACAAGCCCGAGATCCCGAATTTCACTGTCCGCAAGGATGACTGGTCCGCGGAGGCCGACATCCAGCTCAGTCCGCCACCACCGAGCGGACTCTGGGGTGTGCTGTCCAGGAACAAGCCGCGCCCGGAGTTCGTCACGGTGACCAACGGCTGGTACCTGCCCAACCTGGTGAAGCTGCACATCCGGCTGCCCATCGGCGATCTGCTGCTCTACGACTTCAATATCCCGCTGTCGCAGAACCGTACGCTGATCAAGATCCTCGGCTACCGGAACTTCTTCACCGGCCGCTGGGCCGACGCCGACACCCGCAGAAGAATCAAGGACATTCTGCTGCAGGACAAACCGGTGGTCGAGGCGCAGCGCCCCGAACTGCTGCCGTTCGACCTCGCCGACGAATTGCATGTGCGCAGCGACGCCCTGCAAATCGCGTACCGGCGCAGACGGGCCCAGTTGATCAAGGACGGCTGGTGGCTCGGTGCCGACGACATCATCACCGGCGACGGTCCGCGCCGCACCGCCACCGTCATCGCCTCGCCCGCTCGGCGGGACAATCCCGAACTCGATCAGGCCTGGGTGCACAAGGCCCGCAACGGAGGAACACCGCGATGAGCCTGCCCACCGAGCTCAGCGAACGCACCTTGCGGACGCTGAGCACCACCCTCGAACTCACTACCGCCGACGACATCGCGCTGACCAGTTCCATGTCGCCCGACCCGGTCGGCAGGTTGCGCGTATTGCGCGGTGGCCCGATCGACAAGGTCGTCACCGTCGATCTGGTTGTCCCGGCCATCGGCTTGGACAGCCATATGATCTTCGCGTTCACCCCGGCGGATTCGGCAATTCCGCACTTCACCCTGGACTCGGTGCGGTCCACTCACTATCACGCCATGCACCTCGATCTCATCCCCCGTGCCGACCTCGCGGTGCATCTCGCCTACCTCGATGCCGCATACCTGCCGCTCACCCCGCTACTGGAGGCGGCATGGCAGCTCGACGGGGTATCGGCGGCCGCGATCGGACCGCGGCAGCGGGCGATGATGTCGCCGTGGATGGTCGTGTGCCGAGCCACCGAATCCGCCTTCCAGGCATTGGATGCCACCGTCGAGGCCTATCTCCAGCACTGGCTCAGCCTGGTGGACAAGGGAGTTCCCGCGGTCACCGGTGATACCGCGGCCCGCGACCGCGCTAACCGCGCGAACCTGTTCAGCCCCGAGGTGGACCTGGTGTGGGCGCAGGTGGCCGGCTTGCTCGGCGACGAGCAGGCCGAGCGGGTGCGGGCGGAGTTGCTCGGATGACCGCCGCCGCGGCGCCGAGCCAGTGGCAGCAGCGGATCGCCGGCGAATGGGTCGGCAGGCCGTCGCTGTTCGCCGCCGACGGGGTCTGGCGTGGTTTCGAGGACATCCGCCGCTCGTCGGTCTTCGCCGACGGGACAACGACTTACTACATGGACGGCGGGCTCACCGGCGGCGGCGAGCTCGCGGGGCGGTTCGCCCTCGGCGCGCCGTTCGCCTTCGGGGTGGTCGACTCCGACAACGATCGGCTCTACACCGGCCCCGACTTCTACGGTGCGGGCAGGCCGTACGGCGGCTTCGTCGACGCGCACTACTACGGACCCGGCTGGCAGGTGGGTTTGAACACCTGGAGCCAGACCCTCGGTGATACGCAGGTGTACTCCTCGGTGCTGTACCAGGGGCCTGCGATGATCGGTGTGTTCAATGGCGTCTACACCCGCGACCCCGCGCTGCGGGACGACCTCATCGAACACGAGACACGTTGTGGAGCTACCCCTTTCGTGCTGCCCACCAAAGACGATTGCCGCTACGCCGGTGACTGCGAGCTGTGGGGCGCCGACCAGCAGCACCGCGGCACGGTGCGGATCGTCCTCGAGGTGACGCCGCTGAGCTTGCTCACCGCCGAGCACCGCGTCACCTGGAGCGGCGCGCTCGACCGCACCTTCGAGGCGACGGTGCGCCGCGACGGCGTCCGCTCGTTCCACGAGGGGCCCGGCGCCTGGGGCAACGCGACGGCCTACGGCCGGGCCAACTATCCGGTACTGCACCTGTCCGACGGCGGCAAACTCAACGGACGCGAATTCATGCTGGATGCCGAACCGGGGATGGGCGCGGGTACCGAGCTCGCCGTGGTCTACGAACTGTTCGAACACAACAGCCTCAGCGCTGTGCTGCACGGCGTGCTGGTGCGTTCATGAGCGCGCCTGCGAGCAAAACCGTCGTGGTCACCGGCGGCACCCGTGGCCTCGGGCTCGGCCTGGCCAGGGCATTGCTCGACCGGGGGCATCGAGTCGCGTTGTGCGGCACCGATACCGAACGGATCGACGAGCTGCGGTCCGAGCTCTCCGATGCCGCACTGCTGCTGGCCGCCGACGTCACCGATCGCGCTCAGCTGCAAGCGCTCTGGGATGCCGCGGTCGCCCGCTTCGGCCGGATCGATGTCTGGATCAACAACGCGGGTATCACGCACACCCGAATGCCGATGTGGGAGCTGCCCGCCGAGGATGTCCGGAAGGTGGTCGACACCAACCTGATCGGTGCGCTCAACGGCTCCGCCGTCGCGATCGCGGGCATGGCGGACGCGGGCGGCGGGTACGTGTGGAATATGGAGGGTCTCGGCAGCGACGGCCGCACGGTAGCCGGACTGTCGGTCTACGGTGCGAGCAAGCGAGCACTCACCTATCTGACCGAAGCACTGGCCAAGGAGGTGCCCACCGGTGTCTGTGTCGGTCTACTGAGCCCCGGCATGGTCGTCACCGACCTGCTGACGCACGGCTACGCCGATCCCGGCGAATTGGCGAAGGCGCGCAGAATTTTCAACATCCTCGCCGATCGGGTCGATACCGTGGCACCGTGGCTGGCCGAACGCGCTGTCGCGCACCCGCGCAACGGCGCGCATGTCCGCTGGCTCACCACACCGAAGGTGCTCGGCCGCTTCGCCGCCGCACCGTTCCGGCGGCGCGACCTGTTCGCCGAATGAGCACGAGGAATCGTAGCGATTGGGAGATGTTCTATGCCTGACGTTTTGGGCTGGCGGCGCAAGTTCGGGGTGCTCGCCCCGTCAACGAATACCGTGGTGGAGCCGGATTTCGCGCGCATGGGGGTGCCCGGGGTCACCGCGCATTTCGGTCGCATCCATATCCGGGACCAGAGCATGGGTGACGATGCGGGGATGGACCGATTGCTCGAGCAGATCCGCGCCGAAATGGACGCGACCTGCGCGCGGGTGCTGACGTGCGAGCCGGATTACATGGTGATGGGCATGTCGGCCGAGACGTTCTGGGGCGGTGTGGCAGGCAACCAGCAGTTCGTGCGGCAGATCGAGGAGGCGACCGGACTCCAGGTCGCCACGGGCGCCGAGGCGTGCCGGCGCGCGCTGACGCTGAACGGCGCGAAGCGGATCGGCGTGGTGACGCCGTATCAACCGATCGGTGATGCGAACGTAATCCGGTTCTTCGGCGAGCTGGGGTTCGAGGTGGCCTCGATCAAGGGATTGCGGTGCCCCACCGCGGTATCCATCGCCCATGTCCCGGAGAGCGACCTGCGGGCCGCGCTGCTCGAGGTGGACAGCGACGACGTCGATGCCCTCGTCCAGTGCGGCACCAATTTGTCCATGGTGCGCCTGGCCGACGAGGCCGAGCGCTGGTTGAGCAAACCGGTGATCGCCATCAATGCCGCGACCTGGTGGATGGCGCTGCGCGACAACGGTATCCGGGACCGGATCGAGGGCGCGGGCTCGCTACTGCGGGACCATTGAGCGGTCCGCGTCACGCCGCCGGAGCCAGCCTGCGGTGCCAAGCAAGCCCGCCGAGAGGACGAGCTCGCCTGCGTTGCCGAGCAACGGGATGACGGGCGCGGCTCCGGCGACCAGCGTCATGACCGCTGCCGTTGCGAAGAGCAGGCGGTAGCGATGTCGGCGCCACAGGGCTATGCCGGCCGCGAGCACGACCAAGCCGGCGATGATCGCGGGCAGTGCCGTCGCAGCAGAGCCTGCGACGTCCGTATAACGCAGTGCACCCGCCCACCACCGGGGGCGCAGGTCGAGCTGGCGGACGTGCAGACTCCCGATCGCGATAAGCATGACGGCGAGAGCGACCGCGCCGGCCTGAACGCCGCGACGACGCGCTACCGGGATGTCCGCCCTATCCATCGCGGCGCGCGCCCAGAGCACGAGCAAAGGGGTAAGGATCGCGTGCATGACGAAGCGCGGCACGCTCAGCAGCTCGAGGGGGCGCCCTTCACCCAGCATGCTCCCCAAGGCGAGCACAGCGTTGTCGTAGCACAGTGCCGTACACAACACCGTGGGCAGCAAGAACATCCGCGAAACACCGGCGCGGATCTGCGATACACCGATCAGTGCGAGGGCGAGATGCCCGACCGCGAGCAGTAGGAAGATGCCTGAGACGATCACGCGGAATCCATGAGCCGTGTGTCGAAGTCCGGCCGGATCCGGCCACCGGAGGCGCCGAATAGGACTTCGCGTGCATATGTCATGTACTTCAGCCTTCCAGCAGGCGACGGGCCTGGCGGATGACGGCCAGATCCACCATTCTGCCCGCTTCGTCGAGCACGACCCCGCCCGCCGCGGCGTCGAAGCGGTCCACCAGCGCTCGCGCGCGGTCGAGCTCTTCCGCGGCAGGCGTGAATACCTCGTTGACCACCGGGAGCTGCGCCGGATGGATGCATGCGCGGCCACGAAAGCCCATGCGCGCCAATGCCCGTGTGGATTCGCGTAACTGCTGTGGGTCCCGGAAGTCGGTGCTGACCGGACCCAGCGGCGCCGCGATACCCGCTGCCGCACTGGCCAAGACCACCTGAGTGCGCACCGCCAGCAGCTCGCGGTCGTCGGCGCTCGGCTCGATACCGAGCTCCGCCCGCAGGTCTGCCTCGCCGAGCTGGAGTCGCGCCACCCGTGGGCCGGCGGCGATCGCACGGGCGTCGAGCACGGCCGCCGCACTCTCCAGCAGCGGGCAGATTCGGATCGCACCCGGCCGCGGTTCGTACTTCCCCAGCACCTCGGCCGCGGCCCGGACCTGCTCCGCCGACTCGGTTTTCGCCAGGCAGACCGCCGACACCGCGGGCAGTGCTACTGCCGCCAGATCATCGTGCCCGGCAACTCCAGAATTGACACGGACCCAGAGCTGTCGCCCGGCAAGGGCGACCTCACGCAACCAGCCGGAGACCGCCGCGCGCGCCGAGTCCTTGTCGGCCAGCGGCACAGCGTCTTCCAGGTCGAGCAGGATCACGTCCGCCGGGCCCGCCAGCGCCTTGTCGAACAGTTCGGGCCGGTTGCCGGGCACGTACAGCGCGGATCGCACCCGCGCGGCTCGGGTAGGCCGAACACCAGGACCACGGCCGGAGTCGAGCACCGAATCACAGTAACCAGCCGCCACACATCAGGTCAACGATTCGAAACATAGTTTCCCACAAGGAAACACAAACGGAGCGGCACCAGCGTCTTCCTGCATTGTTTCAAGCCCACCCAAAGCCATTCCACCGCTTGACAGTCATCCCGATCTAGGTGCTAATGAACACCAACGGCTAAGAAACGCCATTCCATCAAGGGAAACACCCTGGGCATCGCCGTTGGAGTCGCCATGAATTTTCGAGGTCCGGCACTCGCCGCCGCTGCCGCCATCGTCGCCTGTCTCACCGCCGCCGCACCGGCCACCGCCGCCGACCTGTCCAGGCTGCCCGGTGTCGTCGATATTCCCTGCGCCGCAACCACATTGCATCAGGGCGTCGACTGGTATCTGCCGACCGGCGTCCCGAAGGGCATGGTCTGGATCCAGCACGGCTTCGCCCGCACGCACAGCAATGTCGCGCAGTTGGCCACCACCTTCGCCGCGGGCGGCTACCTCGTCTTCGCACCCGCACTGCCCTTCATCGATCTGGCCGGATGCACACTGCAGAATCTCGGGGACAACACCCGCTTCCTCGACAGTGTCGCGCGCCTGTTCGGCACCGCGGCAGACCCGGAGGGCGCACTGTCGCGAAGCCTCGCGGCTGCGGCTGCCGACGCGGGCCGGCTCCCCCCGCCACTGCCGCGCGACTTCGTCTTCGTCGGGCACTCCGCGGGCGCGGAAGCGGTCGAGTTCGTCGCGCACCGTCTGCACGTCGCCTACCCGGACACTTGGCACCGGCTGCGCGGGTTGGTACTGCTGGACCCGGTGAAGTCCTTCCTCGGCGACAACACCGACCGAGCGCTGGCCGACCTCGACCCCACCGATCTGCCGATCCTCACCATCGCCGCGCAACCGTCGCTGTGCAACAACCTCGGCAGCGGCACCGACGCCGTACAGCACCGCCTGAACCGCCCGTTCCTCGGCATCCGGCTCGGTAACGGCCTGCACACCGACGCCGAGGGCACCAGCTCGGATTCGATGGGCAACCTCCTGTGCGGCACCCCGGACGTGGCGAACACGTCGGTGCTGCAAGTGCTCGCCCGCGGCTGGTCCGACGACTTCATCGCGGGCACCAAAACGGCCGATTACTACCCCGCGACCACCGCCGAAGCCGTCACCGCCGCACCCGCCGTCGCCGCGGCACCGGCCGCGACGATCCTGCCCGCCAACTGAGCGCCGCACCGCAGACCCATCCGACCAGGACTGTTTGCTTCGGGGACAGCTGGGCATAGCCGCTCGCGAGAGACCTTTGTGCCCGCTCGCCCCAGGAGGTGCGTCGAATGCCCGGATCCAGCCGTCGTCCGAAGTCGAAAACGCCGCCAGTCGTGCCCGGAGCTCCGGCCGTCACCGCCCCCACGGTGGCCGAGCCGACGCAGCCGCACGAACCGCTGCCGCCCAAACCGGACCAGGCGGCCCCCAGGCCGAGTACCCCGACCGGGGCGCCCGTGGCGGCACCCGTCGAGGCGATGGCGCAGCAGGGCGCCTACCTGACGACCGCGCAGGGCGCACGCTTGACCGATACCGACCACTCGCTGAAGGCGGGTCCGCGCGGGCCGGTGCTGCTGCAAGACCACCACCTCCGCGAGAAGATCACCCACTTCGATCACGAGCGCATCCCCGAGCGCGTCGTGCATGCCCGCGGCGCGGCCGCGCACGGGGTGTTCGCGGCCAACGGCGCGGCGGAGAAGATCTGCTGCGCGTCGCTGTTCGAGAAGGGTAAGGAGACGCCGGTTTTCGTGCGCTTCTCCACCGTGCTCGGTTCGCGCGGTTCGGCCGACACGGTGCGCGACACCCGCGGCTTCGCCACCAAGTTCTACACCGATGAGGGCGTGTTCGACCTGGTCGGCAACAACATCCCGGTGTTCTTCATCCAGGACGGCATCAAATTCCCCGACATCATCCACGCGGGAAAGCCGCACCCGGATCGGGAGATCCCCCAGGCCCAGAGCGCGCACGACACCTTCTGGGATTTCGTCACGCTGCACACCGAGGCCACCGCGCACACCCTGTGGAACATGTCCGACCGTGGCATCCCGCGCTCCTATCGGATGATGGAGGGCTTCGGGGTGCACACCTTCCGGCTGATCAACGCGCGCGGCAAGACCGTCCTGGTGAAGTTCCACTGGAAGCCGAAACTCGGTGTGCACTCGCTGCTTTGGGAAGAGGCGCAGATCGCCGCGGGCGTCGACCCGGACATGCACCGTCGCGATCTGGCCGATGCCATCGAAGCCGGCGCCTTCCCGCAGTGGGACCTCGGCGTGCAGGTGTTCCCCGACACCGAGGACCAGACCTTCGAAGGCATCGATCTGCTCGACCCAACCAAGCTCGTTCCGGAAGAGCTGGCGCCCGTGCAGGTCATCGGCACGATGACGCTCAACGCCAACCCGACGAACTACTTCGCGCAGACCGAGCAGGTGGCCTTCCACCCCGGCCATCTGGTGCGCGGCATCGACCACACCGACGATCCGCTGTTGCAGGGCCGCCTGTTCTCCTACCTCGATACCCAGATCTCGCGCCTCGGCGGACCCAACTTCGCGCAGCTGCCGATCAACCGGCCGCACGTCGGGACCAACGACATGTTCCGCGACGGAATGCACCAGACCGCAGTGCACTCCGGCGTCGCGCCCTACCGTCCGAACAGCCTCGACGGCGGTTGCCCCTTCCTGGCCGGGAACAAAGACGCCGCGCTGATCGAGTACCCGGAGGCGGTCGCGGGCAAGAAAGTGCGCGAGGCGCCGAAGAGTTTCGATGACCACTTCAGCTCGGCCCGGCTGTTCTACGCCAGCCTCTCGCCGGTCGAGCAGGCACACGTCGCCAAGGCGTACACCTTCGAGCTGGGCAAGTGCTACGAGAAAGCGATCAAACAGCGCGCCGTGACGGTGCTGCGGCAGATCGATGAGCAACTCGCCCAAACCGTCGCCGCGGGTCTCGGCTTGCCGCTTCCGGCGGGCAAGGCAGCCAAGAAGGTCAAGGTGGCGGTGTCGCCCGCACTCTCCCAACTCGGCGGCAAGTGGCCCACCGACGGCCGGATCATCGGTATCTTCGCCGACGAGTCGACCGACCTGAAGGACCTGGCCGCCACCGTCGCCACCATCTCGGGGCAGTCGATGACCCCGCTGGTGATCGCGCCGCACGGCGGCGAACTCGAAAGGGGCGGAACGCAAGTGACGGTGTCGCGCACCCTCGACACCGTCCGCTCCATCGAGCTCGACGCACTCGTCATCGCGAGCACCGCGGACGACGTACGACTCACCCTGCTCCTCCAGGAGGCGCATCGCCACCTCAAGGGGATCGCCTACACCCCCGACGGGGCGGATGCCCTTCGCGCCGCCGGTATCCCGGACAGCTCGGCCGGCGTCGCGGCCACCAAGACCGTCGCCGCGGCCTTCGATGCGATCGCCGCGCTGCTGCCGGAACACCGCGTGTGGGCAAGGGGTGCTGAGTACGGCAAGTAACCCGAAAGGTGTGCCGCCGGAACGCATCGCGAGCTGGACTGCACTCCGGCCGTGCGAGGCACCGGCACGATTTCCATGGCTCGAAGGCACCGGCACACGCCGGTGCCTTCGACCGTGTCAGTAAGAAAACACCGTCGGTTAAACTTTGCCCGCCAAGGCTTGTGGGGATCCAACGTGTCCTTGATCTTGCCGATCAAACCCGCCTGGGTGCCCATCTCGGTCGAGCGCGGCATGGTCACCGTCATCTCACCGAAGGCACCGCCGATGAGCTCCTGTAGTTTCCGCGCGTACACCGGGTCCGGCTTCTCCGGTTCGACGTCGAATTGCAAATGGTCGGTATGACGATACATGTCGGGCCTCCGGCCGCCGACGTAATCCCCTTCCCGACGCATCTACCGCTGAACCCATTGCGTAAACACGATTTTCGCGTCGAGCCGCATCGACGTCGCCGAGCTCATCGACCGCGCCTTCGACACCGGCGCGATGACCGGCCGGTGAAGGTCCTGCTGTGCGGGCTCGCCGATCACCGAGCCCGCACAGTGGGACCTAACCTTCGGCCAGCTGTTGGGCTTTGGCGTAGGCGAGGTGCAGGAAGTCGGCGCCGGCCAGCGCCGCCATGCCGTCGGCCACCAGGCGGGTTGCCCGGGGCGCGAAGACGTGGCCGATGGTGAGGGCGGTGACCGCCCAGACGTCGAAACAGAATGGGCAGCTCAGTAATTCGCCGAAGCTGTGCTGCAGGCCCGCGTCGCTCTTCGGCTGCTCCATTACTTCGCCGGGGCCGCCGGTGTCGGTCTCCTCGGTGAACGGGGCCCGCACGGGTCTGGTGACGGCGGCTTTGGTCACCGTGCGGGAAAGTTTGTGTGCGGCAGCGGCGGTGGTGATCAGGTCCCGCGCGGTCATGGCGCGCGGGAGTTGCCGATCGGTCACCCTGCCCAACAGTGCGACTGCGGCGACGATGATCGCGTAGAGCGTCATCGTCGCCGTGTAACCGCCCAGGCGGCGCTGATTCTCGGTCATGGGCGGAAGACCGCCCGGATGCAGCCTTCCCGTTTGTTCTTGAAGATGTCGTAGCCGCGCACCGCGTCCTCCAGTGGCATGTCGTGGGTGATCAGATAGGACGGATCGAGGTCGCCCCGCTGGATGTAGTCGAACATCCGTGGCACGTAGCGCTGACCGTGCTGCTGCGAGGACCGGATCGTCAGACCCTTGTTGGTGACCACACCCATCGGGAACTTGTCGGTCACGCCGTAGACGCCGAGCACCGACACGATACCGCCCTTGCGGCAGGCGATGATCGCCTCGCGTAACGGGGTCGCGCGGTCGGTTTCCAGCCGTAGCAATTGCTTTGCGCGGTCGTAGATCTGCTGTAATCCAGTGCCGTGCGCTTCCATCCCGACGGCCTCGATGCAGGCGTCCGGGCCGCGGCCGCCGGTCATTTCCCGGATCGCCTCCGGCACACTGTCCACCGCGGTGTAGTCGATGGTCTCGGCACCGAACTGCTTGCGCGCCAACGCCAGTCGCTCCGGGTACCGATCGACGACGATGACCTGGCCCGCGCCGAGCAGGCGGGCGGTGTGCCCGGCCATGAGGCCGACACCACCGCTACCCCACACGGCGACCGTGTCGCCGGGTGCGATGTCACAGAAGTCCGCACCCATCAGTCCGGTCGGCACGGCGTCGGAGAGGAACAGGGCCTGCTCGTCGGTGATGCCTTCGGGGATGGTGAAACAGTTGACGTCGCCGAACGGCACACGCACGTACTGCGCGTGGGACCCCTGGTAACCGCCGAACGGGTGGGTGTAACCGTAGATTCCGCCGGTCGGATACCCGAGGATCGGCTGCTGCAATTCGGCGTTCGGGTTCGTGGTGTCGCACGACGACCACAGTTCGTGCTCGCAGAACCAGCACGACCCGCAGCCGATGAACGACGGAACCACCACGCGGTCACCGACTTTGCGCGCGGTGACCTCGCCGCCCACCTCGACGATCTCGCCCATGAACTCGTGCCCGAACACGTCGCCTTCGCGCATGCCGGGCAGATAGCCGTCGATGAAATGCAGGTCCGAACCACAGGTGGTGGTCAGCCCGACCCGCACGATGACGTCGTGTGGATTGAGTAAGGACGGATCGTCGACGGTTTCGACCGCCAGTTCGTTCACGCCGTTCCAACAGAGTGCACGCATTGTCGTCTCCCAGGTCAGTGCGCGGCCGCACGCGCGCTCGGATTGTGGGCAAGGGTGGGCAGCTCACCGGTCTGCATCAGTGCACGGGCCCGGTAGAGCGCCTTGAATGTTGCTGCGCCGGTGAGTAAGTCGGGTACCGGCGACTTCACCCGCAGGGTCACCTCCGTGCCGAGATTG
Source organism: Nocardia sp. CS682 (assembly GCF_004634405.1). NCBI lineage: Bacteria > Bacillati > Actinomycetota > Actinomycetes > Mycobacteriales > Nocardiaceae > Nocardia > Nocardia sp. CS682. The sequence goes on from NZ_CP029710.1 coordinate 729,924, forward strand.
CGCGGCGCGTCCCGGAACGTCACTCGGATCTCCGCCGCCTCGGACGGGTCGCCGTTCCCGGTGGCACGCACGAAACGCAGGCCGTTCTCCTCCGTCTCCAGCCTGGTATCCCAGGTGACCGGCTCCTCGTCCGGGCGGTGCAGGATCCATTCGTAGCTCGTCGGCCCCGTCGCACGGACCTCGGCGAGGTCACCGAGGACCCGCGACAACTTGTCGGGATCGCGCCAGAACTGTTCGACCTCGGCCCGCGGGCGGCCGATGGTGACCGTCTGCGTGCCGCCACCGCCACCGCCACCGCCGCTGCCGGAGTCGATGACCTTGCCCACCAGATCCGTCAACTGTTCCTTGGCTTTATCGATGTAACTCATCTGGACTCCTTCGAGACCTTCGGTGAATCAGGTTCGGCTGCTTGATATTCGCCGCGGCGCAGCGGCGGCCGGTGTTCGACGGCACCGGCCACCGTGGTGAGGGAGCGACCGGCGCCACGACATCCGGCCGTCAGTGGCGACGGTGCGCGTCGTCGAACGCCTACCCGGCGGCCGAGACCGCAAACCACATCGGGCTATTCACGCGGCGTGTCCGCGTCGGGTGCGAAATCCGGGCCCTGGTGCTGGGGATTCGCCCGGCTCCGGGGCTGGTCGACGCGCAGTGGTGACGTCGCATACCTGAGTCCTGAGCGGGCACCCGAGCCGCAAGAAGCTCGTCGATCAAGGAGAAGAACAATGAGATCTCTACACCGCGCGCTCCGAACCACCGCCGTGGCCGCAGTCCTCGGATTCGGCGCGGCGACAGTAGGATTCGGCACCGTCGGGGTCGGCTCCGCGCAACCCGCCGACCCGGTGGCGCTGTCCGACCAGGACAGCACCTACCTGGTGGCTTCGCATCAGTCGCACATGTCGGAGATGATCTCCGGCAGCCGCGCCGCGCTGGCGGGCGAGTGTCCGGCGGTGCGCGCGATCGGCGCCATGCTGGTCGTCGACCACACCCGGCTCGACGCCATGGGCGCCGCGGTCGCGCTACCCAACGGCGTGGCACTGCCCTTGACGCCGAACGCCGAACAATCCCAGCAGATGTGGGATACCGGGATGCGGATCGGACGCGACTTCGACCTGTCCTGGCTGCGCATGCAGGAGCGCTTCCATGTCCAGGCGTTGCAGGCCGGAGCTCGTCAGCTGGAGCTGGGCACCGACGAGCGAGTCACCAGGCTGGCTCGCGACGCCGCGCCGACCGTTCAACATCACCTCACGATGGTCCGCGACGCGATGACCACCTGCTGATCCCGGCCACCGCGGCGGGATCGACGAAGCTTCCGCCGCCGCCGCGAAGGGCCGCACGGATCACTGAAACGTCGCTGAACCGCTGGGCGACCACCCCGAGCCTGCAAGCACTAGCGGTATGCCCAGCGCCGGAGCCACAAACCACTCCTGACCGGCGGTTCGCCGGGCGTCACGGCAGATATGTGACGAGGCCGATGTCGCCGACGCGCGAAGTTGCGCGTCGAATGCTGGATCAGGGGTATCTGGGGATCATGACTACCTCTCACCACACCGAGGTCGGCGCCTTGCCCGCGCCACGCGGTGAGCTGTCCGCCGGGATCATCGATGTGCTCTCGGGCGCTCCCGGCAGTGCTGTCCCGACGTTGCCCGAGGTCGACCCGTACGGCGAGGACTTCCAGCTCGCCCTGCATACCTGCTACGAACTGCATTACTACGGTTACCAGGCGGTCGACGACGGCTGGGAGTGGGATCCGGGGCTGCTCGCCCTGCGCGCGACCATGGAGCAGCACTATCTGCGCGCGTTGCGGGCGGACGTGCCCGGCGGGACCGATCTGGACGCCGAACTCGAGCAGCTGCTGGTGACTCCGGTCGAGGAGACGGGGGTCAGCGCGTTTCTGCGGGACGAGGGTGCGCCGTGGCAGTTGCGCGAGTACTTCGTGCACCGCTCGATCTACCACCACAAGGAAGCCGATCCGTACGCGTGGGTGATTCCCCGGCTGCGTGGACAGGCCAAAGCGTCGCTGGTCGCGGTCGAGTTCGACGAGTTCGGCGGCGGGCGCGGCGAACGCGTGCACGCCAAGCTCTACGCCGACCTGCTGGCCGGTGCCGGATTGAATCCGGACTACCTGCATTACCTCGACATCGTGCCCGCGCCGATGCTCGCGCTGGTCGACATGATGTCGCTGTTCGGCCTGCATCGGGCCCTGCGCGGCGCGCTCGTGGGGCATTTCGCGACCGTGGAGATCACCTCCCCGCCCGGCTCGCGCCGGATGGCGGAGGCGCTGGGGCGGTGGGATTCCGATCCGGCCTGTGCGCTGTTCTACAACGAACACGTCGAGGCCGACGCGGTACACGAGCAGGTGCTGCGCGAAGCGATCACCGATCTGCTGGATCGCGAGCCCGAGTTGCGCGAGTCCGTGGTGCTGGGGATCCAGGTGACCAACATGCTCGAAGACCGGTTCGCCGACCATGTGCTCGGGTGCTGGCGCGCGGACCGTACTTCGCTGCGCGAACCCCTAGGTGATCATGATTGATCTCGACGCGGACGGGCATTGCCCGAAGGTGATGTTGATACGCACCCCTGGTGTTTACCGACCGCAGACAGACACATGGTTGCTGGCCGCCGCGCTGGCCGATGCCGCACTCCCCCGTGGCGGGCGCGTGGTCGATATCTGTAGCGGAACCGGCGCGCTGGCCGTGCACGCCGGCTTGGCGGGTGCCGCCACGGTGACCGCGGTCGACATCTCCCGTAGGGCGAGCATGTCCACCTGGCTCAACTGCCGGCTGCGCGGCATCGACGTCGAGGTGTTGCGCGGGGATTTCGAAGCGATGCTGCGGGACCGCCAATTCGATGTGCTGCTCGCCAATCCCCCGTATGTTCCTGCCCGGCAGGGACCGCCGCCGCGTGGCCGGGCGCGGGCCTGGTTTGCCGGGCAGGACGGCCGGTCGTTCCTGGACCGGCTCTGCGCGGCGACCCCGAATCTGCTGGCCCCCAACGGTACTGCGTTGATCGTGCACTCCATGGTCGCCGACCCGGATCTGACCATCACGCAACTGCGGCGCGGCGGGTTGAAAGCCGCGGCGGTCGCGCGCACGACGATCCCGTTCGGACCCGTGATGCGGCAATGCAGCGATCACCTCGTCGACGAAGGATTGATCCAACCGGGGCAGCAGGACGAGGAATTGGTGGTGATCCGTGCCGACAGGACCCGAAAGTGACCGGCGGCGAATAACTTTCACCGAGGACGGTCCGGCGTTGATCGAAGGGCCGGTGGAGATCGTCACCGCCGACGGCACTCGAATCGACTGCGATCGCTTCCAGGTGGCGCTGTGTCTGTGCAAGCGGTCGAAGAACTATCCGCTGTGCGATACCAGTCATCGCAAGCGCACTCGTCGCGCGAGTTGAGCCATTCGCTCGGAGTCTCTGCCCGCCCTCCGACGGCAGGGTAGAACGCGGTTTTGCCAACTGCCCCCACCGAATTCGGCGCCGTGGCCTAGGCCCCTGTATCGAAATCCGGCACCCGGAGGCGCCGGATGGGACTTCGACACAGGGCCTAGCTGTCCTGACCTTGTAGCACCAGATCGCCCCGGCGGGCACGGGCCGCGTTGACAGCGGCGAGCAGTACGCCGACGCCGACCAGGATCAGACCGCGTACCCAGACCTCGCCCTCGATCCGGGTGAACAGGAACAGGCACGAGGCCAGTGCCAGCCACGGTATGACGGTCGGGATCCGGAAATGATCCGCCTCGCCCTCAGTGTTCCGTAGCACCAGCACCGCCGCGTTGACCGAGGAGAAGACGATCAGGAGCAGCAGCACCAATGTCGCTGCCAGCGAATCGACTTCACCGGTCAATGCGAGGACCAGCGACACGGCGGTCGTCGCCAGAATCGCGACCCATGGGGTGCGGCGGCCTGCCAAGATCCGGCTCAGCACCGGCGGCAGCAACCCGTCACGCGCCATGCCGTAGGCCAACCGGGACGACATGATGCCGGTGAGCAGCGCACCGTTGGCGACCGCGACCAGCGCGATCAGGCTGAACACCCAGTCCGGTATGTCACCCGCCGCGCGGACGACCTCCAGCAGCGGTCCGCTGGACTGCGTCAGTTGCTCCGTCGGCACACTCGCGCCGGCCACGATGCCGATCAATACGTACACCACGCCCGCGGTGAGCAGCGCCGCGAATAGTGCTGCGGGATAAGACTTTCGCGGGTTCTTCACCTCCTCGGCCAGATTCACCGACGTCTCGAATCCGACGAACGAGTAGAACGCCAGCACCGTGCCGGCCAGTACCGCACCGACCGCACCGTGGTCAGCGGTGCCGACCTGGGTGAGCCGATCCAGGTCGGCGTCGCCACGCGCGATGATCCAGGCACCGAGGCCGATGACCAGTACCAGACCGCCGAGCTCGACCAGCGTCGCCGCCACGTTGGCGCGCAACGACTCCTTGATCCCGCGAATATTGAGTGCGGCCAGCGCGGCCAGGAACACCACCACGACCGCCATCGACGGCAGCGAGATCAGCGCTTGCAGATAGTCCCCCGCGAACGCCCTGGCCAGCGCGCCCACCGAGACCAGCCCGGCGGCGAGCATGCAGAATCCGACGAACGATCCGGCGGCGGGCCCGAAAGCGGTGGTCACGTAGTGCGCCGAACCGCCCGCGCGCGGAAACTTGGTGACCAGCTCGGCGTAGGAACCGGCGGTGAGGGTGGCGAGCAGGAGCGCGGTGAGCAACGGCAGCCAGATCGCACCGCCCGATTCGCCGGCCACCGCACCGACCAGCACGTAGACGCCGGCCCCGAGAATGTCGCCGAGAATGAAGAAATACAGCAGCGGTGTGCTCACCGCCCGTTTCAGTGCGAGGGCCATCTTCGTCCAATACCCAGATGATCTCGGTTGACGCGCGGGCCGTGCGCGGATCCGGTGTGTGGCCCGCCCGGCTGGAACTCGCGTTCCGGCCGGGCGGGCCACTTCCCCGTTCACCCAGGGACGCCGCCACGTCCGCATGGGCACGTCCACCCTAACCGCTACGGGCGCCCGCGGTGCGCACGCCACTCGGATACCACCGAGGTTCCCGTCGGATCCCGCACTCTCTCGGATCCCGCACTCTCCCGGGACCCGCACCGGCTTCGGGACCCATAGCCAGTGCGGAACCCGAGAGGGTGCGGTGTTGGGGTCTCAGTGCGTGTGGTCGACCGAGGGGGCGCCGGGGTGTGCGAGTAGCCAGTCCATTCGGTGCTTGCTCTCCTCGTCGGCCGGGGTCCACACGGTGATGAGGGTCTCGGGGGTTGCCGTGAGGTCGAGGCGGGTCAGTGAGAACGAGAGGTCGCCGATTGCGGCGTGCCGGTAGGTCATGACCGCGCTGGGTGGTGTCGCGACATCGTGAGTGGCCCACAGGCGTGCGAACTCGGGGCTGGCCGCCGCGAGCCGACGGATCAGTTCGGTCCACGACGGGTCTTCGAGGTGTTGTCCGAACGCGGCCCGGAACGAGGCCACCATGTGCGGCAAGCCGGTATCCCGGTTCACGAAGCGGCGGCAGCACTCCGGGGTGGTGAACAGCTCCCACAGCACGTTGCGGGAGCTGTCCGGCGCGGTCAGCCGCGGCCACAACGCCGCACACGGGGTGTTCCAGCCGAGCAGATCCCAGCGGCTGTTGAGCGCCGCGGCCGGAAAACCGGACATGCTGTCGAGAATCGCCTGCACGGTGGGCGTGATCCGGGCGGCGCTGGTGGCGACCGCGGCGATCGGCACGTCGGCCAGGTGGTACAGGTGGTCGCGTTCGGGGTCGCTGAGCTGGAGGGTGTCGGCGATCGCGTCGAGCACCCGGCCGCTGACGTTGATCGGCCTGCCCTGTTCCAGCCAGGTGTACCAGGTGACGCCGATTCCGGAGAGCAGGGCGACCTCTTCCCGTCGCAAACCCGGTGTCCGGCGCCGCAATCCGGGCGGCATGCCGACATCGGCGGGCGTGACGCGGTCCCTGCGACTACGCAGGAAGGCCGCGAGCTCGGTACGGCGGGCGGAAGGGGCGGTCACAGGCACCGGCCCATGATCCATCATCGAGCAATCGGTTGCCAGGTGTTGCCAACACCAGTGTCGCGAGACTCTTGGTATCCCCGTCGTGGGCTGCGCAGGGTTCTCACTCATGAAGTTGTTGAGTAGCCCGGTGGTCGGCGGCGCGCAGGCGGCGACGGAACGGGCGGAGTTCGAACGAGCGATCGCGGGCCGGACGATCTGCGATGCCCTCGCGGACACGGCACGCCACCATGGCGAGTTGCCCGCGTTCACCCAGCACGGGTCGACCATGACGTGGGGCGAGACGCGGCAGCGAGTGCTCGAGGTTGCCGCAGGGTTTGCCGAGTTGGGGATGGCCCCCGATGACGTGGTGGTCCTGGCGATGGGTAACCGCACCGAGCACGTCCTCGCCGACCTCGGCGCGGTGCACGCCGGTGCGGTACCGAGCACCGTTCACGATGGCCTCGTGGCCGACCAGATCGCCTATGTCGCAAGGGATTGCGGCGCGACGTTTGCCGTACTCGATGGCCGGGAACAGCTCGACCGCTGGCTGCCGGTACTGGCCGACCTGCCGGAACTGCGCACGGTGATCGTGGTCGACGCGGCGGCCTGTCCACCAGGTGATCAATTCCTCAGCTGGACTGAGCTTTTGCGCATCGGGCAGCAGCGGCTGGCGGCCGCACCGATCGACAAGCGTTGGCAGGCACTGACTCCCGAAAGTACGCTCACCCTGCTCTACACCTCGGGGACCACCGGTAATCCGAAGGGCGTGATCATCACCCATCGAATGGCGCTCTACCAGGAGGCCGTCTCGTCGGCGGCCGCGTCCGCGGCGCGCAGCACCGAGGTGTCCCATATCCCGTTCACGGCCGTGTCCACCCGGATGTTCAACCTGTACATGCCGGTGGTGCGCGGTTCGCACACCCATTTCTGCGCCGACCTCGCCCAGTTGCCCGCCGTATTGCGTGCGGCCCGCCCGCACATCTTCCGTGGCGTACCCCGGGATTGGGAACACATGATGGCCGTCGTCCAGGCGCGATTCGCGCGGGAGGGCGAGACCGCGACCATCGCCGAGGCGATGCGGGCCGGGCGCGCCTACGTGGCGAGTCGCCAGTACGGACGGTCGCCGACCACGGCGACGGCCGAGAAGTTCGCGGCGGCCGACGCGGCGGTGCTCGCGGGGCTGCGCGAACAGCTCGGGCTCGACCGGGTGCTGTACACGATGAGCGCCGGTGCCCCACTGCCGGTGGAGGTTTCGCGTTTCTTCGCGGGACTCGGGCTGCTCATTCTCGACGTCTACGGAATGACGGAGATGACCGGCGCGGTCACCGGCAACAACCCCGTCGCCTTCAAACTGGGGACGGTCGGTCGCGCATTGCCGGGTATCGAACTCCGCCTCGCTCCCGACGGCGAGATCCAGGTCCGCGGCGCGGCGCGCACCCCGGGCTACTTCGGCTTACCCACCGAGACAGCCGAACTGGTGGACAGCGACGGCTGGCTGCACACGGGCGACCTCGGCGTGCTGGATTCCGATGGCTTCCTGTCGCTGGTCGGCCGGAAGAAAGAAATCATCATCACCACCAACGGCAAGAACATCGCGCCCGCCGCGGTGGAGAACCTGCTCAAGGAACACCCGCTCATCGGGCAGGCTGTGGTCTTCGGCGATCGGCGACCGCATCTGGTCGCCGTGCTCACCCTGGCGAGCGAAGTGGTCCAGGCGTGGGCGGCGGCGCGCGGTCTCGCCGGCAACCCGGCCGAACTGGCCGAGCATCCGGTGGTGCTGGCGGAAGTGCAGTCGGCGGTCGCGGCGGCCAACGCCCGCCTCGCCACATTCCAGCAGGTCAAGGCGTGGCGAGTGCTGCCGACGCCGTGGACCGACCGGAGCGGGGAGCTGACATCGACCGGCAAGGTCAAACGTCCGGTCGTGCACGCCGAGCACGCCGACCTCATCGCCGCCATGTACGCCGCTTGACCACCTGCGGTCACCAGTCCCTATCCATCGCAATGCCGAGGAGGCAACCATGACCACCGAGCCGTTCACCATCCGATTCGCTGTCCGCAGTTACGAGCTCGACACCCAGCATCATGTCGCGCACACCGTTTACATGCAGTACGCGGATCAATCTCGCTTCGCCTGCGCGCAGGCGGCGGGGCTGTCCCCCGACAAGCTGCTTGCCGACGGGCTCGGCCCGATCAATCTCGAAACCACCCTGCGGTATCACCACGAACTGCGCGGTGACGACGAGGTCGACGTGTCGTGTGCGTTCGTCTGGGGTACGGGCAAGACGCACCGTGTCGAGCATGTCCTGCGCAAGCCGGACGGGACGCTCGTCGCCGAGATCAGCAGTGTCAGTGCGCTGCTCGACCTGCGCACGCGGCGCCTGGTCGACGACCCGGCCGCGAGCTTGCGCACTCGGGCCAGCAGGCCCGAACTGCTCGGTCTGCGCTGATCCGCTGGCCGGACCGAAACGATGCCTCCGCCGACGCCGGTATGCCACGGTGGCCCCGACTATTTCGGTTGGCGGTCGCTGGATACCGGCGTTGGGGTGACAACCGTTGCGAACAACCAACGGCGATGAGTCGCCAGGGAGGCAACGCCTTGTCCACGATGCAGGGAAACACCGCGGCGGACCAACTGCGTGAAACGCTGTCGAAGCCGATCTTCAATACGGTCTTGAAGGCCTGGGTCGGCGACGGCACCACCGACTACGAGGTCTATCTCCGCACGCCCGAGTTGCTGTCGTTGCAGACGGCGGTCGACGAGCTCACCGACTCCGACGAGCTCATGTTCCAGATCGTGCACCAGGCCCAGGAGGTCTGGCTCAAGCTGCTGGCGCACGAGCTCGCCGGGGTCGTCGAGGAGGTGGACCGGGACGCGCTGTGGGCGGCGGCCGCGCGGCTGGACCGGGCGAATCGGATCGCCGAATGCCTTGCGCGGGAGATACGGGTGCTCGAGACCATGACGCCCGATACCTATCAGGTCATCCGGCGCAGCCTCGGCAAGGGCAGCGGCCAGGAGTCGCCGGGCTACAACGCGGTGCTCACCGCAGCCGAACATGTTGCGGCAGTGTTGGATCGGCTGCTCGGCCGCCGCAGCGTCGAGCTCGCGGAGGTGTACGCCGCCGGGGCGCAGCCCGATCTCAAACGCCTCTGCGAGTTGCTGGTCGACTTCGATGAGCGTTTCCAGCTGTGGCTCGTCGCCCACTTCATGCTGGTGCGCCGGACGATCGGCGTCGGACAAGGGGTCAATGCCCTGGACGGCGTGCCGACCAGGGTGCTGACGGGCCGGATGACCAAACCACTGTTTCGCGCGCTGTGGCAGGTCAGGGGTGAGCTGACCGAAAACTGGCGGCGCGAGGGCGGTTACGCGCCGGGCGCGGCGCGCAGGTCGACGGCCCGATGAACGAGGAGTCGCGGATCGCCTCGCTGCGTGCCGAATTCCCGGTGCTCGAGAGCTGCATCTACCTGAACAGCAACTCGACCGGTGCGCTGCCGCGCGGCGTGGAGCAGGTGCTCGGTCGCTACTGGGAGACGATGCGCACGTGGCGCGACGACGCATGGGGCGGCTGGCTGGACGAACTGGATGACTATCTGCGCGCATTGGCCGAATTCCTCGGTGCCCCAGCAGGAACGGTGGTCACCGACACCAACCTGACCACGCTGCTCGGCAGGCTCGCCACCTGTTTCGACTTCCGCGGCGAACGCACCAGAGTGGTCAGCACCGACCGCGAATTCCCCACCGTGCCGTTCCTGTGGCAAGGCTTCGCCAGGTACGGCGCCGAGCGGGTGGTGGTGGAGTTCGACACCGATGCGGTCGTGTCGGCGATCGACGAGCGGACTTTACTGGTCTGTGTGGCGCACGGCAGCTACACCACCGGGGCTGTTCTCGATCTCGAACGCATTGTCGCGCAGGCACATCGGATGGGCGCGCTCGTCATCGCGGACGCCTTTCAGACGGCGGGAGTGGTTCCGCTGAACCTGCGGGCGATCGATATCGATTTCGTCCTCGGCGGTGCGGGCAAATGGCTGTGCGGGGCGCACACGGCATTTCTCTACGCGCGGGCGGATTTGCTGCCGACGCTGCGTCCGGCGGCCACCGGTTGGTTCGCCGGTCGCGATCCGCTGACTTTCCGGCCTGCCGAAGACTGGGCTCCGGATGCGCGGCGGCTCGCCGGAGGCACACCGATTCCGTTGACCGCCATGATGTCTCGGGTCGGCCTCGATCTGCTGGCGGAGGTGGGTGTGCCGGCGATCCGCGCGCATTCGCTGCGGTGTACCGATCGCATCATGGCCCGTGCGGTGGACGCGGGGATCCCGGTGCGCACGCCATACCCGACCGATCAGCGCGGTGGGGTTGTCTGCCTGCACTTTCCCGGCGACGAGGCGGTGAAGAAACGGCTGGCCGAGCGCGCCATGGTGTGCAGCTGGCGCGAGGGGCTGCGGGTGGCGCCGCACATCTACAACACCGTCGACGAGGTGGACGCATTCATGGATGCGCTCGTTGCGGAACGAAAGGCCTTGCGCGGATGAGCGAGATCGCGTTCTCGCCTCGTGCGTTGATGAGTCTGCTGTTCAACGGCGACAAGGCCATTGACGTCGTGCGGACCGCATGGGAAATCGGCATCCTCGATGCGCTGGACGCCGGGCCTGCTCGCTTGGGCGAACTGGGTGACCGATTCGGGGTGGTGCCGGTGCGCCTGTACAAACTGCTCGACTGTCTCGAATGCCTCGGCCTCGTCACGCGAATTTCGTCGGATGTGCTGCGCGACACCGAGTATCACGCGATCAAAGGTGTGCGCGATGCGGTATCCGGTGTGCTCGGCCCGGACTCGCTCGAACGGGACCGAGACAGTTACCCGTGGCGCACGCTGCACGGCAAACTCCCCGACGTGCTCCGCGGCGAGCTCAGCATGCCGCCGACGGCTTTCACCTGGCCGCTCGACAGCGCCGAACAGGTCGCCGGTTTCGAACACAGTATGGCCGCCGGGATCGGCCCGATCGCCGAAACATTTCGGATGCACGCCGAGTTGTGGAGTGGCGGAACGCGTTTGCTGGATGTCGGCGGCGGTGACGGCACGCTGGCCGCGCGCCTGCTGCGGGACAACCCGACACTGCGGGCAGACGTCTACAACCTGCCTGCGGTGCGCACCCTGGTGGACCGAACGCGCACGGAGTCGGGCTGCGGCGACCGTCTCGGGTTCGTCGGTGGCGACTTTCTCGCCGAACCGCTACCCACCGGATACGACATCCTGTCCTTCGTCCGAGTACTGCACGACTGGCAGCGACCGCAGGCGCGTGCACTGTTGGCCAAGGCGTATCAGGCGCTCCCGCCGGGCGGGCGGGTGCTCATCTGTGAGGAATTCCGCGACGCCGAACGGCTCGCCCGCCAATTCTTCTGGTCCTATTTCCTGATCGGTGTCGACAGTTGCACCAGCATGCTGCGCGAGGTGGCCGACTACCGCGGCATGCTCGGCGAGATCGGTTTCCACGACGTCGAGGTGCTGCCCGGGCCGTTCGAGATCGTGGCCGCCACCAAGCCGCCCGCCGATACCGGAAAGTCCCGGTCCGTTCAGTGACAAGAGCTATCGACGCCGCCACGACGGGCTGGTCGACTGACGGCATGCAGAATTTCGACCACATCTTCGTCGGCGGCGGCCACAACGCGCTGGTCGCGGCGGCCTATCTGAGCCGAGCCGGACACGAGGTCCTCGTCATCGATCGCAACGATCGGGTCGGCGGATTCGTTCGCAGCGCGGAATTGGCGCCGGGGGTGATCTACGATCCATTCTCCTCCGCGGTGCCCCTGTTCACGAGTGGTCCGGCGTGGCGCGACCTCGGCCCGGATCTCCAGAAGCAAGGTCTGGAGATTGTGCAACCCGAGTTTCCGACCGGGGTTTCACTGGAAGACGGCACCACCGCGGTGTTCCCGCGCGACCCTGTCGCACTGGCCGAGGAGGCCGACCGGCTGCATCCAGGCGACAGTTCGGCGGTCGCCGAGATCATCTCCGCCCTGGGACCGTCGACCGGTGCGGCGTTCGGTCTGATGGGTCAGGATCTGACCTCCGACGCGGCCCGTGCCACGCTCGCTCAGTTGGTGCGCGACGGTAAAGGCTGGTCCGAGGTGGCCGAACTGGCGCTGGACAGTGCGCGCTCGGCCGTGTCGGAGATCGAATCTCCCGCCATGCGCAGCCTTTTCGGCTCATGGCCGGCGCACGTGAGCCACGGGCCCGACGACGCGGGCGGCGCGTTCTGGACCACCATCTTCCCGCTCGGCTTCACCGGTGGCGGCATGCCGATTCCGCAGGGCGGCATCGGCAAACTGGCCGAGGCGCTCGCCGGCGTCGTCACCGAGCACGGCGGTGTCATCCAGACCGGCGCTACCGTCACCCGGATCCGGGTGGCCGACGGGCGCGCGGTGGGTGTCCAATTGTCCGACGGTAGCGCGTATCGGGCCAGGAACAGCGTCGTCGCCTCGGTGAACCCGGACCAGCTCTACGAGTGGCTGCTGGCGGAAACACAAGTGCCCGAGCACATTCTGGCGCAGGCCCGGCGATACCGGTACGGCACCGGGCTTTTCCAGCTGCACCTCGCAACCTGCGCGCCGATTCCCTGGGCGGACAAGCGTTTCGAGCGTATCGGGCAACCGTTCCTCACCGATTCACTCGACGGGCTGTCGTTGCACGTCGCCCAGGCGCGGGCCGGGCTGTTGCCCGCGTGGCCGACGATGACCATCGACTCGCCGACCGCGCATGACGCGACGCGCGCGCCCGCGGGTACCAGCGTGCTGCGGATCCAGGTGACCGATGTGCCGACCCGTCCGCGCGGTGATGCCGCGGGGGTGATCGCCACCGACGGCACTTGGAACGACGAGGTGGTGAACCGCTACGCCGACCGGGTGCTGGAGGTGGTCGAACGCCATATCCCGGGACTGACCGCAACGATCCTCACCCGGGCGATCATCACTCCCGCCACCCTGGCCGCGTTCAACCCCAACAGCGGCCCCGGCGACCCCTACGGCGGCGCGCAGGATCTCGCGCAGAGCTTCGCGCTGCGGCCCATCGCGGCGGCGCCGGGGCACCGCACCTTCGTTCCCAATCTGTACGTGCTCGGCGCGGGAACCTGGCCCGGTGCGGGGGTTTCGGGCAACTCCGGTTACATCGTCGCTCAGTATCTGCTCGACTCCTGACGCAGGAGTCAGGCCTGTTTCGAGGCGAGCTCCACGACGGTGATGTCGGAGGGCGCGCCCACCCGGACCGGCGGTCCCCACGCGCCTGCCCCACGGGTGACGTAGAGCTGCGTGTCGCCGTAGCGCTCCAATCCGGCGACGGTCGGATTGGCCAGCTCCGCAAGGAAATTGCCCGGCCAGACCTGCCCGCCGTGGGTGTGGCCGGACAGTTGCAGATCGACGCCGAACTCGACGGCGTCGTGGATCTGTACCGGCTGATGCGCGAGCAGCACCGCGGTGCGCCCGAGATCGCGGTTACCTAGTGCCGCAGTGAAATCCGGGCCCTGCCCGATGCGTTTGCCCTGAATGTCGTTGACACCGGCGAGATCGAAATACGGCAGTTCCGTGCGACTGTTCGCCAATAGATGCAGTCCGAGTTCCTGCACGTGCTCCATCCACTGCTCCGCGCCGGAGAAGTATTCGTGGTTGCCGGTGACGAAATAGGCGCCGTGGCGCGCGCGTAACCGGGCCAGTGGTTCCACCGCCGAGCGCAGATGTTCGACACTGCCGTCGACCAGATCACCAACGATGGCAATGAGATCCGGCTGGGTACCGTTGATCGTCTCGACCACCCGCTCCGCGAACCCCCGGCCGAGAATCGGCCCGAGGTGGATATCGCTGACCACGGCGATCCGGAAGCCGTGTGCGGCGCGCGGCAGATTCGCGAGCGGGATCGTCAGGCGTTTCACCTGCGGACCGGACAGCACACTGTGCGTGCCGTAACCGACGGTGCTCACCGCCGCCAGCGCCGCCGCACCGCCCACCGCGCGAGAAACGAACAGCCGCCGCGAAACCGGCGCTGCCGGTTCATCGCGGGGTGTGGTGTCCGCTCCCCCGGTCGCGGGAATCAGCACATCTTCCGGCGCCTTGGTCGCGGAACTGTCCGAGCGGGTGATCCACCGCCGGACCAGCGGCCGCACCAGTTCACTCACCAGCAGCCACAACACGAGATAGACGAACAGCGCGCCCCACATGTACCCGGGCCAGGCGACGATCTGGATGAGCAGGAACGGAATCCCGGCCGATTCGGCTACGAACGCGCCGATCAGCAACACCGGCCCCGCAATGATCATCCCGGTGCCCACCCGGCGCCCGATCGATCCGCGCACTGTCGTATCCCGCACGAGCCGCCGCCACAGATACCAGTGCAGCCCGCCGAAAACCACCAGCACGACGACGACACCTACGACAACAGCCACCGCATCACTCTATGCGGAGCCCCCACCCCCACATACCCGCAGTTGACCGCTAGACCTCGCTGACGGCGAGGCGGACGCCGAGCGCAACCAGCACGGTGCCGGTGATGCGCTCGAGCCACTGGCGCACCCTGGTTTCGGCGAAGAACGCGCGTGCGCGGCCGACGAAGAGGGCGACCGTGAGGAACCAGGTGGCGTCGATGACGAGATGGAGCAGGCCGAGCAGCAGGGTGGTGGCGAGGATATTCGCCTCCGGCGCAACGAATTGCGGATAGAACGCGAAGGCGAACACCGCCACCTTGGGGTTGGTCAAGTTCGTCAGCATGCCGATTCCCGCGGCCCGCCAGGGCTTCGCCCCCACCGCATCCTCGTCGACCAGCGCCTCGCCGGACGGATTGCGCGCCGCCCGCCAAGCCTGCACACCGAGATAGATCAGCACCGCCGCACCGATTACCCGAATCACCACGTACGCAACATCACTGGCCGCCACCAGCGCGGAAAGCCCGAACGCCGAAGCCGCGATCCACGCATACAACCCGACCTGCATGCCGCCGATGATCGGCACCGCTGCCCGCGCGCCACCCAGCGCGCTGCGCCGAATCACCAGCGCGGTAGTGGGTCCGGGCACCATCGCCGCAAGTGCCACCGCAAATACGAAACCACCGAGAACCGACCACGTCATGGTCCGAGCATCGCACGAAACTCTCACGGGCGTCCCACTTCCCACCGCCACTGCCTGCGGTCCGGGGGTGCTACATCCGTCGCAGTTCGTCGCGGAGCAGCCTGGCGACGCCGGCCATCACCGCTTCCGCGGCGGGTTGGGCGGTGGCGGAGACGGTGGATTCGGTGAGGGCGGCGACGGCGAAGGCTTGGCCGTCGGCGTGTTCGACAACGCCGATTTCGTGGCGGAGGTTGATCAAGGTGCCGGTCTTGGAAGACCATCGGGACGCGTCGCAGCCGAAGTCGGGGGCCAGCCGGTTGCGCAGCATGTTCTCCCCCATGAGTCGGCGGACCTGCGCCGCGGCCTCGGGCCGGATGCGGCTGGGGCGCCAGATCTTCTGCAGCAGTTCGACGAAGGCGCGGGCTGAGCCGGTGTTGGCTCGGCTGATGTCGAGTTGCGGGACCGGGTGTCCGTGGCCGGCCGTGGTGGCGGTGATCGCGAGGGTGTGCGCCAGGTGGGCGTGCGCGGGGTCGAGCATTTCGGTGGGTGTGCGGGTGAGTTCCCGCAAGAGGTGACGCACGGAGATGCCCTCGATGCCGAGTCGAGCCAGCTCGGCGGTCACGGCCTCCGGTGGTGTGAGCCCGAACAGTGCGTCTGCGGCGGCGTTGTCGCTGATCGACAGGGTGAGGTACAGCAGGTCTGCCAGCGCGATGGTGGCGGGATGCCGGAATTTGGTGATGCCGACCGGGCCGGGCGCCGTCACGCGGCCCGGCTGCACCACGATCGGCGTCGTCGGATCGAGTTCGCCGCGGGCGACGCGTTCGAGCGTGGCGACCGCGAGCGGAACTTTGACCAGGGATGCGGACGGGTACTCCGTGTCGGGGTCGATACCGAGTTCGTCGCCGGTGTCGAGGTCGCGCACCAAGAAGGAACCGCGTAACCCCGCGCTGTCCAAGTCCTCGCGCGCCGCCCGCAGAATCTCAGCCACTCCCACGTCCACATCCTGTCTGTTGGGTCAACACTCGCAACCATCGGCGTCCGGTTCGCCGAGGCAGTGACCGATCTCGGCGGCGGGCAGCAACTGGGTTCGCTGCGTGTCCTCGCTCAGCCCGGTGACGAGCCGGTAGCCCCGGGCCAGCTGGGCGAGTTCACCGATCGGCAGCCAATGCAGGCCGAGTTCACCGGCCTGACTCGCTGAGCAGAGCAGCAGATCGGTCGAGGCGAGCGCGTCCGCCGCCGCGGCGGCGAACGAGTTCGCCACCAGCACCTGCGCGGGCTGCAAGCCCACCGCGGCGCCGAGCCGGGTGAGCGGGTCACGAATGTGCGGTACATCGTCTTCGGGTTGCACCCAGATGCGGCGCCTGCGGGCGTCCCGGTCGGCGCGGCTCGGCCGCAACGACTCCACATACAGCGCCCGGCTTTTCCGCGCGCCGCCACCGGCCAGGCCGAGCGGCACCCGCCAACTGCCCTCCCCAGGCGGGATCGCGACCAGGGCCGCCCGCACCTCCATCGTGCGCAGCAACTCCGCGCGCTCCCCGGGATCGGCCGCGTGCAGGTCCAGATTCAGTCCGTTGCGCCGCCCGGCGGCGATCAACCGTGCCAGCTGCAGCGGGCTGCAGATCGTGGGCACCGCCATCCGAAAGGGCCGCAGTTTGGCGCGTTCGGCGTTGTGGTCCAGGGTGTCGGCGAGTTCGACCAGGCGCTTGGCCGAGGGCAGCACCTCACGGCCGAACGAGGTCAAGGTGACCGCGCGGGTGGACCGGTTGAACAGTCGAGCGCCGAAACGCCGCTCCAAGGCCGCGACGCGCCTGCTGGCCACCGACTGCGGGATACGCGCCACCGCGGCACCGTCGGTGAAACTGCCGTACTCGCCGACCACCACGAACGCTCGGCAGGCTTCGACCATATCCACGACGAGCCAGTATGCCAGTTCGGCATCAATCGACGCTTTAGAGCCTTGGACTGCATGAATGAGCGAATGCCATGCTCCGTCGCACCCCGCTTGTCAGCCATTGCAGAGGAGAGCAGTCATGACAGCAAAGTCCAGAATCGGTGTTCTGACCGTCGCGATCACGGCAGCCGCACTGGTCGGCGCGTGCTCTGTGCCGGAACCCACGACCGCACCCACCCGGGTGCCCGATGCCGCCACCGCCGCGCGGGCGACCGCTCAGGTGCGGGATCTCGAATCCGCGCACCACGCCCGAGTCGGCGCCTTCGCCGTCGATACGAAGACGGGCGTCTTTCTGGGTTACCGGGAGAACGAGCGGTTTCCGATCGGCTCGACCTTCAAGACGCTGGCGGTGGCCGCACTGCTCCGCGAGCATCCACTGGCCGACGGTTATTTCGACACCGTCATCAATTTCACCGCCGACGATCTGGTGAAGTACTCGCCGGTGACCGAGACGCGCGTCGGCACCGGCATGACGGTGCGTGAGCTGGCCGCCGCGGCCATCGAGAAGAGCGACAACACCGCGACCAACGAGCTGCTGAAACTGCTCGGCGGACCCACCGCCATCACGAAGTTCGTTCGCACGCTGGGCGATACGGCCACCA
Organism: Nocardia sp. CS682; assembly: GCF_004634405.1. Taxonomy (NCBI): domain Bacteria; kingdom Bacillati; phylum Actinomycetota; class Actinomycetes; order Mycobacteriales; family Nocardiaceae; genus Nocardia; species Nocardia sp. CS682. Next base: position 747,566 of record NZ_CP029710.1, read on the forward strand.
GCCTCGACGACTGGGAGCCACTGAGCAACAGCGGCGACACCAACCCCGAGCACAACTCCACCACGCCCGCCGCGCTCGCCGCGGACTACCGCGCGCTGGTCTCCGGCGACGCGCTGCCCGCGCCGGAGCGCGAGCAGCTGATCGAATGGCTCCTGCGCAGCACCACCGGCCTGAACCGGATCCGCGCCGGACTGCCGCAGGACTGGAAGACCGGAGACAAGACCGGCGGCGGCGACTACGGCCTCACCAACGACGCCGCGGTGACCTGGCCGCCCAACAGCGACGCGCCGATCGTGATCACCGTGCTGTCGATCAACACCGAGGAAAACGCCCCCGCCGACGACCCCCTTGTCGCACAATCCGCCAAAGCAATCACCGAGGCCCTGCACCCGGCCGCCAACGGCTGACCCGCCGCGAAAGATTCACTGCGATGCGAAGATCTGCGATCCGCACCACCGGCACCGTAGCCATGCTGGTGGCCCTCACCACGGCCGCCGGACCGGCGGGAGCCACCCCGGCGTTATCCGCCGAAGAGCAGCCGCCCCTCTCGAAAACGCTGTCCGCCGCGCCCATTTCGACGGGATCCAGCGCGGAGAACTTCGATCCGTTTCTCGATCGCCCGCTCATCGACCACGTCGTCTGGACCCACGGTGCCGACAGCACACGGCTGATGATCTACCCGACCGTCGCCGGACGCCAGGACCCTTTCCCGCCGGCCGAGGAACGCGCCTGGCAGGAAGTACTACACCAGGCCGGCGATACCGATACCCCCGGCATGCGCGATCAGTTCCTCTGCCACTGGGACTGGGCGCGAATCGCCATGCCGGACAAGCCGAGCTGGAACCTCGAGCCGTGGCGCCCTGCCGTCGGCTATCCGGACACCGTCGCAGCACTGTGCAATCCGGGAGCCCCCGAACACGAGCTCTGACTCCCCGCTGGGATCCATGCGGGTTAAGTTGTGGCGCAGCGGCGGGCGCGGTCGAATCTAATCCCGGCGGTATGGGGCCCGGCCGGCCGGTGGTTCGGGCTTCGAGACATTCGGCAGGTCCGGTATACCCAATTCCAGCGGTGTCCCGTCCAGCGTGTGCCGCTGGCCATGGTGACGGAAGGTGAAGGAGTCACCGGACAGCAGGGAGTACGTCGCCGCGTCGCGGGTGATGGCGACCGATATTCGGCTGCCGCGCCACAGGATTCGGAAGGCGAGGCGGTCGAGGTTTTCGGGCAGGCGTGGGGCGAAACGCACTTCGCCATTGCATTCGCGCATGCCGCCGAAACCCGCGACGCAGCAACTCCAGGTGCCGGCCAGCGAGGCGATATGCAATCCGGTCGCCACATTGTGGTGCAGATCGTGCAGATCGGTCAGCGCGGATTCGACGAAATAGTCGAAGGCCAGCGACAGGTGACCGACTTCCGCCGCCATGATCGCCTGGACGCAGGCCGAGAGGGAAGAGTCGCGGACCGTCAGTGCTTCGTAGTAGTCGAAGTTCCGTAGTTTCTGCTCCGGCGTGAACTCGTCCGGGCACAGGTACATCGCCAGGGTCAGGTCGGCCTGCTTGACCACCTGCTTACGGTTCAGATCGAAGTACGGATAGTGCAGCAGCAGCGGGTACCGCTCGGCGGGGGTATCCGCGAAGTTCCAGCGCATGTAGTGGGTGAAATTCTCCGACTGCTCGTGCACCTCGAGCTCGTCGTTGTACGGCATGGCGGCTTTCGCGGCGCAGTCCCGCCAGCGGCCGATCTCGCTCTCGGTGACCCCGAGCCGCTGTGCCACCTCGGGCTGCCGCTCGCACGCGGCCACCGCGCCGCGCAAGTTCCGCTGGGCCATCAGATTCGTATAGATGTTGTTGTCGGCCAGCGCGGAGTATTCGTCGGGCCCGGTGACACCGTCGATCCGGAAGTTCCCGGCCGAATCCCGATGCCCCAGGACCGCCCATAACCTAGCGGTCTCCACCAAAAGCTCTACCCCGCAGTCCCGGTCGAACTGCTCGTCTCCGGTCGCGGCGAGATAGCGGATGGTCGCGTCGGCAATATCGGCGTTCACATGGACCGCCGCGGTGCCGGTCGGCCAATAGCCCGAGCCCTCTTCGCCATTGATCGATCGCCACGGGAACATCGCCCCCGACTGCCCGAGTTCACGGGCCCGCTGCCGGGCCGGCTCGAGCGTCGAATGCCGCCAGCGCAGGGCGTCACCCGCCGCTGCGGGCACCGTATGGGTGAGCACGGGAAGCACGAAAGTTTCTGTGTCCCAGAAGGAATGACCGTCGTAGCCGGGGCCGGTCAACCCCTTCGCCGGTATCGCGCGGGTCTCGCCACGGGCCCCCGCCTGCAGCACATGGAACAGTGCGAAGCGAACGGCCTGCTGCATTTCGGGATCACCGTCGAGCTCGATATCCGCGCTGGCCCAGAAATCATCGAGATAGGCGTGTTGGCGCGTCAGCAGGTCGTCCCAGCCTGTCTCCAGCCCCGCCGCCAACGCCGCTTCGACCTGGGCGCGCAGCGCGGGGATCGAACGCTGGCTGGACCAGCCGTAGGCGAAATACTTGGTCACGCACACCGTGTCGCCCCGCGCGACGTCGACCGCGATCGTCAGCCGGGCCAGATCGTCCTCGGTGTGCACCGAGCACCGTGGCGTGGCCTGCACCGCCAGCTCGTGATCCATCCCCGCGGCCATCCGCAGCCCGGATTGCCGGGTGTGATGGGCGAGTATCGCGTGGAAATCCCGTGCGGCCGCGAAGTCGGCCACCAGCGGGCGATCCAGCGCCGCCGCGAACCGGGGATCACCCTGGCGCGCCACGACCGGCTCGTTGGCGAGCAGATCCGATTGGATCACCAGATCCAGATCCTCGTCGAGCGGCTCGACCTCATAGCGGATGGCGGCCAGCGCCCGCTCCGTGAACGAGACGAGGCGCTCCGAACGGATCCGCACCGATTGACCGGTGGGCGAGGTCCACACCGTGCTGCGGCGCAATGTTCCGGAGCGAAAATCCAGCACCCGCTCGTGCTCCCGGGCATGGCCGTAGCGCATGTCCATCGGCTCGTCGCCGACGAGCAGCCGGATGATCTTTCCGTCGGTGACGTTCACCACCGTCTGCCCCTGCTGCGGGTATCCGTAACCCACTTCGGCATAAGGCAATTGGCGCTTCTCGTAGAACCCGTTCAGGTAGGTGCCCGGTTCACCGACCGGCTCCCCCTCCTCCAGGGTGCCGCGCAGACCGAGGTGACCGTTCGACAAGGCGAAGATCGACTCGGTCCGCCGCAGCGCGTCCACATCCAGCCCGCACCACCGCAATTGCCATGGGTCCACCTCGAAACCGCGACAGTCCGCAGCCATTTCGCTACTCCTTCAGCTCCGCCAGATCGCGGACGACGACATCGGCGCCCGCCGCCGTCAATTCCGGCCCGTGCCTGCCGTCGCCGACGCGGTCGACACCGACGACGAACCCGAAGTCGCCCGCGTGGCCCGCCGCCACGCCTGCCACCGCGTCCTCGAAAACCGCTGCCTGCTCGGGCTTTACGTGCAATCGCGCGGCGGCTTCGAGGAATCCGTCGGGTGCGGGCTTCCCGCGCAGCCCGAGCCTGGTGACGTCGTTGCCGTCGACCCGCTCGTCGACGCAGCGGGCGATGCCCGTGACCTCCAGCACCGCAACGGCATTGGCGGATGCGGTCACCACGGCTACCTTCAGCCCGGCCTCGCGGACCGCGGCCACATAGTCGACCGAACTGGGGTAAACCTTGACGCCTTCGTGCTCGATCAGCGCAAGCAGCACGCTGTTCTTACGATTGCCGAGCGCGTGCACCGTCGCATCTCCCGGCTCGTCCGCCGGATCGCCCTCCGGCAGGGTGATATCCCGGGACCGCAGGAACTCGCGGACGCCGTCGGCGCGCGGGCGGCCGTCGACATAACGCAGATAGTCGTCCTCGGTGAACGGCACGAAGCCCGGTCCACAACGCTGCGCGAGGTATTCGTCGAAGACCGTGGTCCACGCCCGCCGGTGCACCGACGCGGTATCGGTGAGGACCCCGTCGAGATCGAACAGCGCGACCGTGATCGTGTCCGGCAAACCCAGCCGGGCAGTCCGGCCGTCACTCGATGAGGTCATGCCCCGGCGTTACCCCGTATGCCGACCGAGAAACTGCTCCACACGCGAGCGCCGGTGCATCCACCGAACTTGTTCTCCGCGAGCGCAACTCCGACCTTGTTTACCTGGCTACCTGCGGGGTAGCTGCCCGTTATGGGCCTATCGACACGTCATCTGCGACCTGCCTGGTGGATCGAGGCGCCTGCGGCGGCGGTGACCGGAGCCGTCCGCCGCGGCGGGTTACTGGCCATCGGCGCGGCCACCCAGCTCGCCGCCGCACCGTTGCAGGCCATCGAGACGGTGGCCGGTAAAGCGGCCGAGGCCGGGCAACTCCTCGATGTGCCCGAGCCTGGTCAGTTGCGCGACGACGTGGCGGCTTTGGTCGACCCGCATCTGAAACGCACCCGGCGACGCGTCGCCATGCACGGCAGGCGCGCGACCATCGAGGTCCGCGGCCTGGCAGGCGGCAGCAGCGCCACCGTCGCCCGCGCACTGGAGCGGCGTCTGGAGAGCCTCGGCGGCGTGCGCTGGTGGCAGGTGAACGCGGTGACCGGACGGGTGGTCGCCACCCTGGCCCGCGGCGCGGCGGATCTGCCGGAACTGCTCGCGACGGTGGACCGGATCGAGCAGGATACCGAGGTCGACGAGCAGGGCTGGGACAGCGATTTCGACTACCCGGGTGACCGAGAACCGGTGATAGCGGCGGCAATTCAGGTCGCAGGCGATCTGTGCGCCGTCGCGATCTCGTTGGCCGGGGTGGCGCCACCACTGCGTCCGCCCCTGCGCGCGGCGCGAGCACTCGCCTCGATCGCCGAGACACAGCCGCGGGTCCGCGACCAACTGGAGCAACGGCTGGGGCGGGCGCGCACCGATCTGGCCCTGACCCTCGTCTCGGCGCTCGGCACCGCGCTCGGCGAGAACGCGACCGACGGGATCCCCACACTGCTCCTCGACGCGGCGCAACGGTCCCTGCTGCTGACCGAGGCCGTCGCGCGACGGGTCAGCTGGCGCGGTTGGGAACCGCAGCTCCTGCACCACGACAACCCCGGCGTCGCACAGCCGCTGCCGCGCTACACCCGCCCCGCCGAACTGCCGCCCGGCCCGCTGGAGCGAGTCGCCGACGAGACGGGATCGGCAATGGTGCTGGGCGCCACCGCCATTGCCACCCTCGGCAATGCCGGCGATGCCGTCAACGCGCTCGCGCTCGGAGCCCCCAAGGCCGCACGCGCCTGCCGCGAGGCCTACGCCGCGACCCTCACCACGCTGCTGGCCCGCGCCGGCGTGCTGACGCTGGACCCCACCGCGTGGCGGCGTCTCGACCGCCTCACCGCCCTCGTCGTGGACGGCGAAGCCTTGCTCACGCCGCGTCGGGTCGTGCTCGATGCCGAGTCCACCGACGCCGAATGGTCGACCGCCGACGTCTGGAGTGCGGCCCAGCGGCTGCTCTGGTCGCCCCCGGAGTCCTCGGCCGAACCCGCTACGTCCGAAGGGAACGGCGCCGCGCGCAAGAACGAGCTGCGACTGGTGCTCCCCGACAGCGGAAATCCGGATCGGGGCGCGACGATCCGTCCGGCCCGGCGTGAACTGCGCGCCGGCGACCGCACGGTGGGCCGGGTCCTCATCGGCCGTGAACTCGACCCGCGAGCCCACTCGCTGCTGACCACAGCGCGCAAGGCAGGCCTGCGCGTCACCCTCGCCGCGAGCGCCGATGCCGGTGAATTGCGTTCCCGCGTAGACGAATTCGTCTCCCCCGCCACCTCGCTGAGCAAACTCGTGCACGACTTGCAGCGCGACGGCCACGTGGTCGCCACGGTCAGCGCCCACGCCTACAAGGCACTCGCCTGGTCCGATGTGGCCATCGGCCTGCTCGGCACCGGGCACAACCGCAAACGGGCGCCCTGGACCGCGGACGCGCTGTGCCGCGAACTGAGCCAGGTCGAACGAGTATTGGCGGCGATCGAACCGGCCCGTCACGTCAGCGCACAGGGCCGGTCCCTCGCGCTCTCGGCGGCCGCGCTCGGCGGATTGCTGCTCGCCGTGTCACCGTCCCGGCGAGCCCAGATATCACCGATGGCCGCGGCCCATTTCGCGGGCCTGCTGAACGGCTCACTGGCCGGGTTCCGCACGATGCGCGCACCGGCGCCGCCCTCGCCCTCGGTGCTGTTGCCTTGGCACGCACTGCAACCCGAGGAGGTGCTCGCTCGCCTACCGCAGCCGCCTGCCTCGACCGAGCGTGCCACGTCGGAACCGTCCGAGCAGGACACCTGGTTCGGCGGATTGACGCGCACCACCTCGTTCCTGCGCCATCTGCGCACCGAACTGGCCGACCCGTTGACCCCGATCCTCGGCGTCGGCGCCGCCGCTACCGCCATTCTGGGCTCCCCGTCCGATGCGATCCTGCTGTCCTCGGTCCTCACCGTGAACGCGGTCGTCTCGGCCAGGCAGCGCCAGCGCGCCGAGTCGGCCCTGCACACGCTGCTCGACCGGGAGAGCCTCACGGCGCAGGTCATCGACCGTGCCGACGTGGACAAGCCCGACGCCGCCGAAACAACCTTGCCCGCCGACCTGCTCGCGGTCGGCGACGTCATCGCCGTCCGCCCCGGTGAGGTGGTGCCCGCCGACGCGCGGCTGGTCGATGTCGACGATCTCGAGCTGGACGAATCCGGGCTGACCGGTGAATCGGTCACGGTGGAGAAGCAGCTGTCGGCAACGCCCGGTGCTGGGCCCAGTGACCGCGCCTGCATGATCTACGAGGGCAGCACCGTCGTGAACGGCCGCGGGCGGGCCGTCGTGGTCGCGGTCGGCGCCGACACCCAGGTCGGGCGGGCCACCGCCGGTGCGGTGCCGCCCGAAAAGGGCGGTGTGCAAGCACAATTGCGCCAACTGACCGATCGCGCGTTGCCGCTGACGCTGACCGGCGGGGCGATCGTGAGCGTCTTGGGCGGCCTGCGCGGCCGGGCGTTGCGCGCCGCCATCGCCGACGGGGTGGCCGTCGCGGTCGCGGCGGTACCGGAGGGGCTACCGCTGGTCGCCACGGTCGCGCAACTCGCGGCCACGCGGCGGCTGTCCCGCTACGGCGTGCTGGTCCGGGCGAGCCGCACGGTCGAGGCGCTCGGCCGGGTCGACACGCTGTGTTTCGACAAGACCGGCACCCTGACCGAAGGTCGGCTGCGGTTGACCAAACTCGCCGACCTGCACCAGCAATGGGAGCCCGGCGCCGACGCCGAGGAGGCACGCAGGCTGTTGCGCGCGGCCGCGCGAGCCTGCCCCGACCCGAACGAGGGACCGGTCACCCATGCCACTGATCGCGCGGTGCTCGAAGCCGCCGAGATCCTCGACGACGGGCGCTGGCACCCGATCGAAGCGATCCCCTTCGACTCGAATCGCGGGTACGCCGCCGCGCTGGGCAACACCGCGCGCCGGCTGCGGTTGGTCGTCAAGGGCGCGCCCGAGATCGTGCTGCCGCGCTGCACCAAGGTGCGCAACGGCGACACCATTGCCCTGTCCGACGAATTGCGTGCGCGCGCCGAGACGACCGTGCGTGATCTGGCCGAACAGGGCCTGCGCGTGCTGGCCGTGGCCCGCCGCGATCTCACCTCCGAGCCCGACGATGTGGCGGGTGCGGTCGGCGAACTCACGTTGCTCGGCTTCCTCGGCATCGCCGACACCCCGCGCCCGCAGACGCTGCCGCTGATCACCGCCTTGCAGGACAACAACATCAGTGTCCGGATGATCACCGGCGACCATCCGGTGACCGCCGCCGCGGCGGCGCGCCAGCTGGGCATCGCCGTCGACACCGTCGTCACCGGCGCCGATCTGGATCGCTGCGACGACCGCGAGCAAGCGGAGTTGATCGAGCGCAGCACGGTGTTCGCCCGGGTGAATCCGGAGCAGAAGGTGCGCATCGTCACCGCGCTGCGCCGCAACGGTCACGTCGTCGGCATGACCGGCGACGGCGGCAACGATGCCGCCGCGATCCGCAGCGCCGACATCGGAATCGGTTTGGCCGCACAGGGATCCACCGCCGCGCGCAACGCCGCCGACCTGGTGCTGACCGACCCGGATCCGATCGCGATCCTGCATGCGCTGGTCGAGGGCCGCGGCATGTGGCGGCGGATCACCGATGCCGTCGGCGTGCTGGTCGGCGGTAACGCGGGCGAGGTCGCATTCACCCTGTTCGGCACCGCGGTCGGCGGCCGGGGCCCTCTCGGCACCCGTCAGTTCCTCCTGGTGAACATGCTCACCGACATGTTCCCGGCGCTGGCCCTTGCGCTGTCGCCGGACGATCGCGGCATCGATCCGGCCGACAGCGCTGCGGCGGTCCGCGAGCGGTCGGCGCAACTCAGCGAGATTCCGCGCGCCGAACTCGGCAACGACCTGACCCGGACCATCGCCACCCGCGGCATCGCCACGGCCACCGGCGCCTCCGTCGCGTGGACGCTCGGCCGCTACACCGGCACCGAACGCCGGGCCGCGACCATCGGGCTGGTCGCGCTCATCGGCACCCAGCTGGGGCAGACCCTCGTCTCGGGGTACCGCAGTCCTCTGGTGTGGCTGACCACGGCCGCGAGCGCGGGCGTTCTCGGTGCGGTGGTCATGACACCCGGGCTGTGCACCTACTTCGGATGCACGCCGTTGGGGCCGTTCGGCTGGACGATCGCGACCGGGTCGGCCGTCGCGGCCACCGCGGGTGCGACGCTGCTGCCTGAGCTGTTGTCCGGCGAAGCCCGCGCGCTCGATTCCGCCGAATAGTCGACTGGTAACCGGGTATTGCCCGATCATGGTCGCCACGATCGATCAATTGCTGCATTCGTTGACCCGTGCCGTCAACGCGCTGGCCGAGGCGGACATCAAGTTCGCGGTGGCCGGTGGTTGCGCGGTGTACGCACGCGGCGGGCCCGCCTCGCAGCACGATGTCGATATCTTCGTCAAACCCGAGGACTGCGCGAAAGCGATGCGCACACTGGCCGAGGCCGGGTTGCGGGTCTGCGATCCACCTGAGGACTGGCTGCGCAAGGTCTACGACGGCGACGTCCTGATCGACGTGATCTACCGGCCCAATTACCGGGACGTCACCGACGAATTGCTCGACCGCGCAACGCCGATGCGCATCGGGCCCACCTCCGCGCCGGTGGTCAGCGGCACCGATCTCATGGTGGACAAGCTACTGGTCTTCGACGCGCACCGCCTCGACTTCGCGCCGCTGCTGCACATCGCGCGCGACCTGCGCGAACAGGTCGACTGGGCGGAGGCGCGGCGCCAGACCGAGGAATCACCCTATGCGCGCGCGTTTCTCGGGCTGCTCGACGATCTCGGTATCACCGACACCGGAAAGGTGAAATAGATGGAGCAGCCGCAATACCTTGTCGCGCATCTGCGCCGAGCCCTGGCCGAGGATCCGCGCACCGCGGAACTGGGCATCGGGGTGACCATTCGCGGCGACGTGGTGGTCCTCGGCGGCGAGGTGAGCACCGAGGAACGCAAACAACAGCTGGAAACGATAGTGCGCGAACAGCTTCCGCAAGCGCGGATCCACAACGACGTGCACGTCACCCGTCCCGGCGCACCGGCCGACAGCGAGGCGCTCGGGTCGACGGATAGCGGAAGGGGTTGAGCCGCATGCGCATAGCCGCCGTAGGCGATGTACATCTCGGCGTCGACTCACACGGGCTGTGGCGGCCCACGTTGCGTGAGCTACCCGAGCACGCCGACATACTGCTGCTCGCGGGTGACCTGACGCGCCACGGGACCGTAGAGGAGGCGAAGGTGGTCGCCGCCGAGTTCGCCGATCTCGGCGTGCCGGTGGTCGCGGTCCTCGGTAACCACGACTATCACAGCGAGGCCGAGGTAGACATCACCAAGCTGCTGGTCGATCACGGCGTCACCGTGCTCGAAGGTACCGCCGCCACCTATACCATCTCCGGCCGGACGCTCGGCGTCGCCGGGACCAAAGGGTTCGGCGGCGGCTTCGCGGGCAAGTGCGCGAGCATCTTCGGCGAGCGCCAGATGCGCGACTTCTCCTGTCACACCGTCGCACTGGCGGATTCGCTGGCCGAGGCCCTGGCCGGATTGTCCACCGACGTCACCGTCGCGCTCACCCACTACTCCCCCGTCAGCGACACCCTGCACGGCGAACCTAGGGAGATCTACCCATTCCTCGGTTCCTACCTGCTCGGCGAAGCGATCGACAACAACGGCGCCGATTTGGCACTGCACGGTCACGCGCACGCGGGCTCCGAACGCGGCACGACACCGGGCGGTATCCGGGTACGCAATGTCGCTCAGCCGGTACTGCGCGCCGCCTACGCCATCTACGAACTGGACCCACCGAAGGTGGCCCCCGCGGTCACCCCGGCGTTCTGATCGGACGCCGCAGCGAGAAACACACCCGGTTCGCTGTCTCCTGGTAGCGGCCGAGCATGGGCGACGTTTCCAAACGTCTCGGGCTGTAGACAGCGTCGAGCAGTCGTGGTAGACCGGAAGCGGTTGAACAGCCAGCCGTAGCGTCCCCTGCGCGGGTCGCCTGCCGTGCGGCGGTGTGTTCATGCATCACCTGCCCACGTGGACGCCCGCCGTCGGGACGAGTCGTTAGTGCAAGCCTCGGACGCAAGGGGTTAGTGATGACAGATACCATGGCCGAGCCGAAACCCGTCGCAGTAGCCGACGAGCTGCCGCCCCTCTCCACTATGGTGAATCGCCGCCGCGTCAGTAGTTCCGACACCGCTGTGGTCACCGCCGACGGAGATCTGGATGCGTCCCACATACCCGTCCTGCGCCAAAAGATTGCCAGAGCGCTCGGCTCCTTGGACGAAGGATCGGTGATTCTCGACCTGCGTAGTGTCGAGTTCCTCTCGCTCAGCGTCGCGTGCGAACTGGTCGAGATCAAGCATCGCGCCGCACCCCGTGGCCTCGACCTACGGCTGGTCTTTCACCATCCGGCTGTGCAGCGGGCGCTGGACGTGACCGGCGCCTTCCTGCTGTTCCCCGCTTACCCATCGATCGAGGCGGCCGCTGAACGACGACTGCCGGCCTGACCTGCCCGCCGGGGTGCGCTGCCCCGCGAGCAAGCCCGTGGCCATGACAGCAGCCAGCCCCTGCTGAGCAGTGCTCAGCAGGGGCTGCGGGCGTATCAGGGCAGGAGCTGTGGGTCGATCAGCGGTTCGCGCCGCTGTGCTGGCCGCCCTTGGCCTTGGCCTCGGTCGGCTGCGCCTCGGCGCCCTTCCTACCGGCCGCCGAAGGGTCGGCGCTGTTCTTGTCGCCGAAGCTACCGGTGCTGGCCTGGCCGCCCTTGCTGGCCTGCTGCTCGGTATCTGCCCGGTTGCCGAACTGTCCCGGGTTGTTGGAGTCTGCCATTGCGTTTCTCCTTTCCGATCGACGTTCGAGCCTCGGGGTGGGCTCATCTGGCGGATGCCCGGCTCCCCGTTGCCGAAACATCGCTGGGGCGACATTTTCCCGAAAGATCTTGGTAGGCAACACCGTACGGCTCGTCAGCGGCGACCGATCGACCTGATGACCACCACGGATGATCCCCTGGTCCGCTCCGGCGGTGCGGTTGATGTGGCTGTGCGCACGCCGCTGTTCGCGGCGGGATCGGCGGGCTACGGCGAGCGCCACTTCTCGTCGGTCAGGATGGTGCCCGCCTGCGGTCCCATGAGCAGCAGTCCGCCGTCGACCACATACGATGCGCCGGTGACATACCCGGCTGCGGGTGTCGCCAGGAAGGCCACCACGGCGGCTACTTCCTTCGCGTGGCCGGGACGGCTCAGCGGGATGCCCGGGCGGGATTCGGTGCGCGGGTCGACATCTCCCTGGCCGGTCATCGGCGTGGAGATCTCGCCGGGGGCAACCGAATTCACCGTGATGGCATGTTCGGCCAGTTCCAGGGCGAGCACCTTGGTCAGTGCGCCGAGGCCCGCCTTGGCGGCGCAGTACGGCGCCGCACCGACCCGGGGCGCGTGCTCGTGCACGCTGGTGATGTTGATGATCCGGCCGCCTCGGCCCGCCTCGATCATGCGACGGGCGGCATGCTGCGAACAGAGGAACGCACCGTCGAGATCGACCGAGAGCACGTGGCGCCAGGTATCGAAGTCCATGTCCATGGCCCGTTGCGCGGTGCCGGTGCCCGCGCAGTTCACCAGCACATCGATGCCGCCCAACTCCTCGGCCAGTTCGTCGACCACCGCGGCCGCGGTCGGCAGATCGCCCAAGTCGAGATGCCGGACCGCCGCGGTGGCGCCCAGCTCGCGCACCTGCGCCGCGGTGCGTTCGGCACCCTGCGCGTCGGAGTGATACGTGATGCCGACATCGACGCCGCCGCCGGCCAGCGCGACAGCGATCGCCGCGCCGATGCCGGAGTCGGAGCCGGTCACCACCGCACGGAGCGGTGCGCCTGCGCGATCTTCTGGTAGCGGAGCGGGAGTAGCCATAATCCTCTTCCTTCCGTGGTCGGTGCCCGGTGGGCCGCTGCGGTGCGAGATCGAGAGCGTCGCCGGCGACACGCGCCGCATGCTCTCGATTCCGGTTCCCCCACTACCGCATACCCGGTCGATTCCGGGGCACACTACCGCCAACATCGTTCGCCGAGGCCCTGCGAGAATACTTGCGCCCCAATGGAATCAGCGTGACCGCACGGCTACCCGGGCCGACCGGTCCATCGTGCGGTTACACGGCGGCCCGCCGGATCGCAATTCTCGACCGGTATGCGGCAATCATGAGCGTTGGGTCGGCGGTGGTCCGATCCTACGGTTGGGGTGTGACCGATACCTTCTGGACGAGGCGATAGTGCCGCCTGTCGAGCGCTTCACCGTGCGGCACCCGACCACAAACCCTCGGCTACTCGCTACTCGACTCCCCCGCCGGGCTGGCCGCGTGGCTCGGCGAAAAGTTCACCGCCTACGCCGACACTCGCCCCGAAACCGGTGGCGGCGTCAGCCTTTCGCAGCAGATCGACAACATCGCGCTGTACTGGCTGACCGGCACCGGCGCGGCGAGCGCCCGCTGGTACTGGGAAGCCCTGCGCTGGGTGCCGCGTACGGCAGCGGCGGAGAACGCGCAACCGGTGACCACCCCGACCGCCTGCTCGGTGTTCCCCGCCGATCCGTGGCCCACCGCCCGCCGCTGGGCCGAACGCCGCTACCTCGACCTGCACAGCTGGCACGAACTCGATCGCGGCGGCCACTTCCCCGGCATGGAACAGCCGGCCCTGCTGGTCTCCGAGATCAGGGACGCATTCCGCCGAGTACGGGACTGACCCGCGCGCATCACCCGACCGCACCGCGGACCGGCGGCGGGCCGACGACCTCGAGATCCAGCTCCGCTTGCGCTCGCGCGTAACCCGCCGCGGGGAACGACATGTCCCCGCTGTCGGTGTGCACGTAGGCCGAGGTCGGTTCGTTCATGTACTCGAAGAACTTCTCGAACACCCCGGTGGTCAGCAGACCGAGCATTTGGGTGTGGTGGCTGTCGAAGGCGAAGCTGTGCACGGTTCCCGCAGGTGCGTGCACGAAGTCGCCCTTGGTCAGCAGGAGCTCTTTTCCGTTTGCGTGCAACAGGATTCGCCCCTCGACGCAGAGGAAGTTCTCGGTGTGCGCGCGGTGGAAGTGCCGCGGGATGTAGGGGCTCTTGCCGCCGATGGTGTGCAGTGCGAAATAGGCGCCACCGGTGTTGGCGGCGCGAGCCAGATAGGTGTTGAGCTGGCCCATGCCAGCCCAGCGGTCACCCTCGCCCACGTCGAGGACGTACGGTGATTCGCCGGTGGGGAGCGCCGTACCGGTCAGCGGCGGCAGCTGATGTTTCTCCAGATCGTGGATCCGAACGCCGAATCGGCCGGCGAGTTCGGACTGCCGCCCCGGCGAGATCGACCTGTCCGCGGTGACGTCGAAGACGTGCGATGCGGTCTCGCGACCGGCGGCTTGCGCCCACCGATGCCCGTTGCCCACGGTGAGCCAACTGAGGAACCGGGTGCGGTGCGCGAGCATGCGGTAGGCGTACGGCGTCCCTGGCGGCACGGCGACCGACGCCCCGGGAACGAGGACGTGGGTTTCCTCCGGCAGCCATATTTGCAGCTGCCCGTCGGTGACGTACAGGAAGCGATGCTCCTGTTCGTGCGACATGAATGGTGTTTCGGTTCCCTTGCCGCCGTACACATATGCGGCACCGAACTGCCCGCCGGTGTCCTGCGGCCTGGCGATCACCGTGATCAGCTGACCGCCGAGTTCGTATCGAACACCTTCACCGGCGGCCAGGTAGTACGGGACACAGCGGCCGGGCAACGTGTCGATGCTCGGGTCGAGCGTTCGAACCTCATCGATATTCGGAATGTCGAAAGTCACTGGTGCGGACCAACCTACAGAATCCGGGGCCCGGGTCACCGCACAGACGGTTGTAAAGCCCCTCGTCAGATTCTGTCCGGTCCGGATGGTAGCAAGCGAAACGCGTTGCTGCCGAATGGGACTATGGGGGACGGCGGATGCCCTGCTCGGCTCAGCAGGTCGGGGGCGGAGAATCACCGGCGAGGCGGAACTCGAAGCGGATCGCGCCCGGGGGTGCTGCGGGTAGGACGATGGCAGCGCCGTTGCCGGGAGTCCAGGTTCGGGGTACCAGCACGTAGTGGTCGCCGATGCGGGTCAGTGGGACCAAGCCGTCATAGCGGAATCGGTAGGCGGAACCGGCCGTCGGGTCGGTGTGGCAGGGCGTCATTTGGACGTCCGATCGAGAAAGGTGCAGGTCCTTTTCGCTGTAGATGACGACCTGCGGGCTGGTCGGCAACTGGGCGGCCCACTCCCCGGCCCGGGTCTGGCCGACCGCTACGGAGTAGTCGGCGGCGATCCAGAACAGACTGATACCGACCACGGTGAACAGGATGGCCCATTCGGACACCGCCGCCGCCGTTGACCGCGGCGGCGCGTCCTCCGGCAGCTGAGCGCGTAACCTGTTGCGGCGCTGCACTACCAAGGCCCACAGCACCAGCACCCCGATGATGATCGAGACCGGTGCGACACAGAGCCCGTCGTTGAGCGGTGTCACCACGAATACCCGCGAGACCCCGTTGAGCAGAACAGCCAGCGCCAGCACCGCGATCACCGCGTTGACCCACCACGCGGGCCGGCGTTCGCGCACCGAGTTCGGCAGAGCGGCGTGACCCCACAGCACAGCCATGCTGAGCAGACCGATCACGATCAGCGGCACGAAAAGCGTGTCGACCGTGCGCATCAGATATTCGCGAGTGCTCGGATTCAGCGTGGTCGAGTCGACGCCGAAGTAGTGGAAGAACCAGTAGACGTGGGCCCAGCCGAAGTAGAAGAGAAGGGCCGTCAGCAGCGTTGTCGGCGCGACCACCTGTCCGACGGACTTCGCAACCTGCGTGAATCCGTCGAACACCGACCCCGCCGGTGTTGTCGGTCGCTCCTCAGCTGGTGGGTGTGACACGGGGCTTGCTGGTCGGGCGCGCAGTAGTCGGCGTGGTCCCGGTGGTCGGGTCGGGATCGTCGGTCACCGACGTCTTCGGCAGGTATCCCTCGGTGCCACAGGGAAGTTGCTGCGGGGCGCTCGGACCGGTGATCAGCGTCAGGGTCGAGCCCCGAGTCAGGATGACCGACCCGTTCGGCGACTCTTCGTTCGGTGTCGGGTCCGCTTGCCCGCCACGGAAGGAGACGTACTGGCACACGCTGTACTGAGTGGCGGTGCTGTCCACGGCGGTAGCGATGCGCACGCAGTCGTCGCATTCTTTCGCGATCCTCGTCTCGGCCAAGTCACGGACGGTGACGAGCGGAAGTCCTTGGAGTTCGGTGAATGCCGGAATGCGAATGGGCGCGCCCGGGACTTTCCCCGCATCGGTCTTTTCCGGGCGTCCGGGGGCTCCGGGGACCGTCGCTCTCTCCGATGTCCGCTGAGTCGTCGTATTGCCCGGCTCCCGATCGGGTATCGAGGTACCGCAGGCCGACAATGCGACCGCCGCCGCGGCCAGAATTATGGTTCGCCGAATGTTCATGGCGCACTCCTTGCCTGCCGAAAGACACTCACTGCCGGCGAGATTTCTCGGCAGCTCCAAGCATCCTCCGTTGTGCAAGCGCGCACATGAGTAGTGCGCTACCTCAATAGCTGAGGTAGCGCACTACCGGTTCGCACCGTCGACGCGCCAGCGAGGGGGCAAGCGCGATGATCGGCCTACACCGACTCGGTGCGGGTTCTACGCCGCAAGACCATGGGAAGTCCGTCGCGCGGCCGCAAGGTCAGCGTGTGCTCGGGGACGATCCGCGCCCCTGCCGCGAGGTCGAAGGTGTAGCTCTGGGTGAGCATGGCGAGGATGAGTTTGGCTTGAATGCGCGCGAAACCCAGTCCGATGCATTGGCGGTGGCCCGCACCGAAGGGCAGATACGCATAGCGGGAACGGGGTTGTGGGCTCCCGGTACCGGTGGCGGGATAGACGAACTGCTTGTTCTCCGGCAGGAACCGGCGCGGGTCGAAACCTTCCGGGTTGGGCCAGGATTTCGGGTCGTGATGCAGCAGGTAGGACGCCACGTACACGGTCGCCCCGGCGGGGATGGCGTAGCCGCCAAGCACATCGTCGGCGGCGGCTTGCCGTTCGATCAGCCAGGACGGCGGATACAGGCGCATCGCCTCTTCGATGACGGCCGAGGTCCACGGCAACTGGTCGAGGTCGGCCGGGGTGGGGCGGCGGTCGCCGAGTACGGTGTCGACCTCGGCGATGAGCCGTTCGCGCGCCTCGGGATTGTTGGACAGCAGCATCAAGGTCCAGGCCAGCGAGTAGGCCGTGGTGTCGTGCCCGACCAGCAAGAAGGTCACCAGCTCGTCGCGGACCTGGCGCGGGCTCATCGCCGCCGCACCCTTCTCGTCGCGCGCGTCGAGCAGCAGGCCGAGCAGGTCGTGCCGGTCTTCCTGCGGGTTCGCCTGTCGTTCCCGGATGAGCCGGGCGACGACGTTGTCGAGCACCGCGACCGCCGCGTCCAGCTTGCGCCAGCGCGGGGCCTGCAACCGCAGCGCCATATCGGGCGTGACGCCCGGCAGCCGGGCGGGCAACCAGGTCAGCAACGAGGTCATGGCTTTGCCGACGCAGCGCAGGATTTCGACGAGCGCCTCGTGCACGTGTGCGGCGTCCTCGGACAGGTCGCTACCGAAGAGCGCGGGTGCGGTCACATCGAGCGTCAAGGCGTTCATGGCGACGGAGACGTCGAGGTGATCCCCATCGGGACGGGTTTCCCAGCGCTGCAACGAACGCTCCGCCGCGGTGATCATGTACTCGGCGAAACGATCCAGCTGACGACGGGCGAACAGCGGTTGCATGATCCGGCGCTGCCGGGTCCAGGAGTCACCCTCGTTGGTCAGCAGCCCATTGCCCAATGCCATTGCCGCCACTTTGGCATTGAGGGTTTTGACGTAGTTGCTCTGCCGTCCCACGAAGACGGTTTCGACGAGCTCGGGATCGTTGACGATAAAGAATTGCCCGCCCGAGATGTCTATTCGGACGACATCGCCGTACTGCTCGACGAGGCTCTGGAAGGCCAGGCAGGGATCGTTGCGGATTTGCGCCATTGCCCGGAACGCGTCCAAGCCGGTGGGCCCGGGCGCGCGCATCGGGTCGGCGACGGTGCCGACACGGGTTGAAACTTCGGTCACGGTTTTCGCTTCCCATATTCCCACACGAAATGGGTGACTTTGAGGGAGATCTGGATGCTATCTCGTTTTCTCCAAGATCAGGGGTTGCCGTCCGGATTTCAACCCCCCATCCGGGGCATGCCGGATCTCGAGTGGCTCTGCCAGACTGAGCCGATGCGCGACGATGCCGGTCGAAAACTGATGCTGGAACGGGTCGCGCACCCGCGGGAGTCGCACGAGATGTCGACGCGGTGCAGTGCAGATACGTTGCGCGCCAAGCTGGTTCCGGGTCGGCCAGTGCGGCGGGGCGCTGCGCGTCGGCTGTCTCGCGTGTCCGCCGGGGACGTGGCGAAGTCCCGGGCCGGGCCGATCCGATCGCCGAGGTCACCTGAGTCCACCCGCTTGTGAAGTGGTCAGGGGGGTCGCGCCGCCGGGGGGTGAGAGGATCGATATGGAAGCGGTAGAGCAATTCCTGAAAGAGCATTCGATCACGATGGTCGAGCTCGCCACGCCGGATATGACAGGCGCTATCCGCGGGAAGAGAATCCCGGTCGAAACGTTTTTGACCAGTGGGCTTTCGGGTGGGGTCGGTTTGTCCTCGGCGGTATTGGCCTGGGATTACCAGATGGAGGTCATCGAGACCGATGAATACAGCTGGTCCAATGGTTATCCCGATATCTTCCTGCGCCCCGATGTGGCGACGCTGCGACTCGTGCCGTGGAAGCAGCGGACCGCCCTGGTCTTCTGTGACGTGGTCGATGCGGCCGGCAAGCTCGCCACGGTAGCGCCGCGCGACGTACTCCGCCGCGCCGTCGCCGAGCTCGAGCAGGCCGGTCTCTCGCCCTACATCGCCATGGAGAGCGAGTTCTACGCCCTTGACGCGGAGACGCTGCGCTCGCGCGGCGATCGGAACCCGGTCTACAGTTTGCACGACAATCATTACCTGGAGCCGTTTCTCGACGATGTCTGCCAGACGCTGCTCAGCGCCGATGTCGAGGTCGAGGCGTGCGGGGCCGAGTACGCGCCGGGTCAGGTCGAGATCAACCTCACCCCGTCCGACCCGCTCACCGCGGCGGACGGACTGCTCTTCTTCCGCTATGCGGTGAAGCAACTGGCACCCCGGCACGGATTCCGGGCAACCTTCATGGCGAAGCCGTTCGGCGACCTCTCCGGCAGCGGCCTGCACATCCATCAGAGCATGTGGCGCAAGGAGAAAGACAATGCGTTCTGGGACGCGGGCACGCTGAGCAGCATCGGTCACAATTATGTGGCCGGGCTCCTCAAGTACGCCGCCGAGCTGCAGCTCGTGTCCGTCCCCACGCCCAATGGCTACAAACGCGTCGCCGACCACTCGTTCGCGCCGACGAACCTCTCCTGGGGTTTGGACAACAGGTGCGCCGCGGTGCGCGTCCTGGTCCGCGACGCCGGTGGCACCCGGGTGGAGACGCGCATCGCCGCCGCCGACGCCAACCCCTACCTGCTCGCCGCCGCCCAGCTCACCGCGGGCTTGGCCGGCGTCACCGAAGACCTGAAACCGCCACCGCCTGCCGCGAATTCCTATGTATCGCAGGAGTATCCGCCCCTGCCGACGAACATCTGGGCGGCCGCGAACCTGTTCGGCGAGAGCGAGTTCGCCCGGCGGGCACTCGGCGCGTCGACCGTGGAGAACCTGTGCCGCGTGGCGCGCAGCGAGGCGGCGGCGGGGCAGCGAGAAGTGACCGATTGGGAGCGCGCCCGGTATCTGGATTCGGTGTAGTCGGCGATGCTCCGTAATTCTCGAGGAAATAGGAGATAGACCCGTGTGTGGTGTGGTCGGATTCATTGACAGCGGATTACGCAAAGACCAGCGACTGGATCTGGTACGGCGGGGCATTCGGGCGATCGCCCATCGCGGCCCGGACGAAGTGGGCCTGTACGACAGTTCCTCCTTCACCCTCGGCACGGTCCGCCTCTCGGTCATCGACCCGAGGCTCGGCCAGCAGCCCATGGTGACGCCGGACAATCGCTACATCGCCGGCTTCAACGGCGAGGTGTTCAACTACATCGAGCTGCGCAGCGAACTGGAAAGCTATGGAGTGCAGTTCAAGACGAACTCCGATACCGAAGTGCTGCTGCATTCCCTGGCCTACTGGGGACAGGACGCATTGCTGCGCCTGAACGGCCAATTCGGGTTCGTCTTCTACGACAAATGGGAACGGCAGCTGATCCTCGGCCGCGACCGCTTCGGCGAGCGCCCCATGTTCTACACCGAGCAAAACGGCACCTTCTACTTCGCCTCCGAGGTCAAAGGACTGTTCGCGTTCCCCGAGGTGCCGCGCGAGCTCGCCGCGGACAAGGTGCGGCGCGCGATGCGGTACTGGAGCCCCGTTCCCGGCGAGACCTGTTTCACCGGCATCGACGCGATCCCGCCGGGGCACATACTGACCGTCCGCGACGGCCGCCCCGAGCTGACGAAGTACTACCACGGCATCGCGCAGCAGAATGCCGTCCCGGCCCCGAAGTCCTTCGAAGAGGCGAAGATCGGACTGCGGGAGGTGATCCGGGAGTCGATCCGGCTGCGCCTGCGCACGGACTACCCGCTGGGCACCTACATCAGCGGCGGCATCGACTCCGCGGTCGTCTCCTCCGTCATGAACGACCTGATCGATGAGCCGCTCACCACGTTCTCCATCGACGCCGCCGACAGTCCGGTGGACGAGTCGCCGTACCAGCAGGCGATGGTGGATCGGTTGGGCAGCAAGCACACTCGGATACCGGTGACGCGCGCACAGGTCCGTGAGCGGTTCCCGCATGTCGTGCGGCAGTGTGAGCAGCCGCTGCACTTCACCGCTCCGGTGGCCTACGGCGTGATGGCCGAGCAGGTGGGGCTGGCCGGGGTGCGCGTCATCCTCGGCGGCGAAGGTTCCGACGAGCTCTTCGCCGGATACGACGTGGCCAAAGAGGCGATGATTCTCGAACGTTGCCTGCGCGGTGGATCATTCGCGGGCGCGGCCGAGGAGCTGGAGCTGGCGCTGAACGACATGCGCTACAGCGATGCCACCAATGCCGCTGCGATCCTTCGGTTCTACGCGGATCGATCCGACCGCGACTTCACCCTCGGGGCTCATCTGCGGCGCTTCGAAACCGAACCCGTCGACCAGCTCATCGATGCGTCGGGCGACGTCTTCGACGACCACGCCGTGCTGCTCGGCCGGCTGCGCGCCGACTTCCCCGACTTCGATCAGCGACCGGCCATCGACCGATCGATGCTGGTGGACATGCACACCTTCCTGATCGGCTACGGCATGACCTGCCTTGGCGACCGCGCCGGAACCGGGTTCGGCGTCGAGGGCCGGTACCCCTTCATGGACTCCAACGTCGTCGAGTACGCGGCCTCGTTGCCGATCGAGTGGAAGCTGAACGGCGCACGGGCGAAACACATTCTGCGTGAGGCCTATGCCGACCGGCTGCCGCACGGGATCGTCAACCGGCCGAAGTTCGGGATGCGACTACCCGGCGCCGAGGCGCTACTGCCCGACGGCACCGACTGGGTCTCGGACATCCTGTCCCCCAACGCCATTCGCCGGGTCGGGTTCCTGGTGCCCGAGGCGGTGGACCGGCTCGTCGACCAGGTGCGCGCGTCGGAGGCTCCCCGGGTGCCGTACCCGTTCGGTGACGCTTACGTGCACTTGCTCAGCGTGCTGCTGATGGAGGAGTTCCTGATCCACGACTTCCAGGTGCCCGAGGTCGATATCGACCGAATCATGATGCGCAACATCGACGGCGACCACGACCCGGTGGGTACGGCCGCGCGCTGATCGAGGCGCGCTCGCCGACGTGGGCCAGGCGAGCTTCCCGAGATAGTCCAGAGAGGATCCATCATGTCTCATGTCGATTTGGTCGACGATGTGCGAGAAGTAGGGACGGCGGTCCTCGAAACCCTTGCCGCCCATATCGAAACGGCCAGGACCGGAGCGGGCGAGGTCGTCTCCTCGGCCGATATCGATACGGTCGCCAAGCGGCTGGAGCTGCGCCGGTGGATCGAGGAAGGGGGGATGACGCTGCCCGAGTTGCTGTCGTTCGTCAGCACCTACAGCGACATCTCGGCCAGCCATCATCACCCCGGGTACATGGCGCATCAGATCGCGCCGTCGGATACCCCAGGAGTGGTCGCCGATCTCCTCCAGGCGATGACCAACAACATTCCCCTCGTGTACGAACTCGCGCCCGCCGCCGCGGCGGTGGACCGGGCGGTGTGCCGGTGGATGCTGGACCACGTCGGCTGGGGCGCGACCGGCCTCGGGGCGATCACCAACGGCGGCACGCTGGGCAACCTGACCGCTCTGCTCGCCGCCCGTTCGCACGCCGACGCCACCGCGTGGCGGGACGGAAACCCGGGCGATCTCGTCATTTTCGCCCCGGCGACCAGTCACTACTCCGTGCGCAAGGCGGCCGCCGTCATGGGGCTGGGCGAACGCGGCGTCTATCCGCTGCGCACCGACGCGCTGGGCCGCATCGATCCGGCTGAGCTCGAGCCCGCGCTCGCCGAGGTGCGCGCCCAGGGTAAGCGTCCGGTGGCCGTGGTGGCCAACGGCTGCGCCACCGGGACGGGCCTGTACGACCCGATCGCCGAGGTGGCGCAGTTCTGCGAGGCCAACGGCCTGTGGTTCCACGTGGACGGCGCGCACGGCGCCGCCGCGCTGATCTCGCCGCGCCACCGCGGCCTGCTGGCCGGCATCGAGCGTGCGGACTCGACGGTGTGGGACGGGCACAAGATGCTGCGGACCTCGGCGCTGTGCACCGGGGTGCTGTTCCGCGAAAAGCGTTATCTCGACACCATGTTCAAGCAGGACGCGAGTTATCTCTATCGCCCCGAAGCCGAAGACGTGGACCCCGGGCAGTACACCTTCGAAACCTCCAAGGCGCCACTCGGTCTCAAGATCTTGCTGACGCTCGCCTATCGCGGTGAAGCCTCTCTGCGCTCTTATGTCGAGCGGCAATACGGCCTCGCCACCGATTTGTGGGAGCTCATTCAGGAGCGGGCCGATTTCACCGCGCCGTACCAGCCGCAGAGCAATATCCTCTGCTTCCGCTATGAGCCGTGGGGCGACCGGCAACTCGAATTGCGGTCCCGGCTCATCCAGGACGGCCGGTTCTATCTCTCGTCCTTCGCGCTGGGTGGCCGCCCCTATTTGCGCGCCGCGCTCATGTCACCGACGACCGATCGGCAGACGTTGAACGACCTGTTGGAGGTGATCGTCAAGGTCGCCGAGGCCTGATTCTCGCCTAGTCGCACCCGGTCGGGAACCGTTGCGCATTGGGCGAGTTCACATCGAGGTCGACTCCCGATGGGTGCGGCGCACAATGTAGCGGTAAATGGTGGGCAACATCGTCATCGCGTCCCATACTGGGGTCGATTGCAGGTTGCCGGTTCGCTGACGCATCGGCCGCACGGGTGACCGGCGAATCGAGGGGCACCCGCCGGCCCCGAGTTGTTCGAACCGGCCGACGAGAAGTGCGTGAGTTGGTAACCGACGTCATCGATGTGAGCGCCGACTTCGCGGTCGCCCGTAAAGCGCTGTGGGATCTGCTGCTCGAACCGCAGACCTACCCACGGTTGTTCGCGGGCATCGGCGCCTGCGAGCTGGTGGAGACCGGACCGGACAGCCGGATCGCGCAGGTGCGCATCGGCACCGCCGAGTCCGGTATCCGCACGCATCAGCTGCGGCTGACCGTGTGGCGCTGGTACGAGAGCTTCGAATTGCAGTGCCCGGGGACCGGCAGCTTCGTGTCGGTGCAGCTGCGCGGTGACGAGGAGCGCACCAAGGTCGCGGTCACCGTGTTCGCACCGGGGCGGTGGCATCCGCACATCGCCGAGCAGTCCAACGCGGCCGTGGTGGCGTGGGTGAAGAGCGGGCTGCGGCGGGCGGTCGATGTCATCCGTGGCGCACGGACCTCGACGGTGATCAATGCCGAGAATGCTCCGCTGCGCAGGCAGGTCAGCGTGGCCAAACAGATGGTCACCGTCGGCGTCGGGCGCACCACGAATCTCGCGATCGGCGTGAAACAGGCTCGGTCCCTGGCGAAGTGGGGCTTCAACTTGGCCGGTGGCTACGCGGCGGCCGCCGCCTACGAGCCGGACCGGATCGCCCTGATCGACGGATCCGGCACCCGCACCTTCGCCGAGATGCACGCCCGGACAAGCGCACTGGCCGGTGCGATGGCCCGGCTCGACCTCGGCTTCGGTGACACCGTTGGGCTGCTCTCGCGCAACCACGTCGGCATGGTCGAATGCATGGTCGCCGCAGGCAAACTCGGCGTCGACGTGGCGCTGTTGAATGTCGGGCTGTCCGGTCGGCAGATCGAGGACATCGTGCAACGGCACCGGATCGCCGCGCTGTTCGTCGACGGCGAGCTCGAGCAGCTGGTCTGCTACCTGCACACCGACCTGCCGCGCATCAACATCGACGGCCACCCGCCGGTGCCGCACCGGCAGACTATCGAGGATCTGATCGCGCAGGGCGAGCGGGATTTTCATCGCCCGACCCGGCCGGGCCGGTTGATCGTGCTGACCTCCGGCACCAGCGGCACCCCGAAAGGCGCGCGCCGCCCCGAACCCAAGGGCTTCGCCACCATCGCCGCGCTGCTGTCGCGGATTCCGCTGCCCATGGAACAGCCGATGCTCATCCCCGCTCCGCTGTTCCACACCTGGGGGCTGGCCGGCCTCCAGATCAGTACGCCACTGCGCGCGACGGTGGTGCTGCCGGAGCGATTCGACGCCGAGGAATGTCTGCGGCTCGTCGCCGAACACCGCGTCGCCAGCATGATCGTCGTGCCGACCATGGTGAACCGCATCCTCGATCTGCCGCCCGCCGTGCGGGCCCGCTACGACACGTCGAGCCTGCGCGCGGTCGTCAGCTGCGGCGCCCCGCTGGCCGGTGCGACGGTGCTGCGCTTCATGGACGTCTACGGTGACATCCTGTACAACGTCTACGGTTCCACCGAAGTCTCCTGGGCCACCATCGCCACCCCCGACGACCTGCGGGCCGCCCCGACCACCGCGGGCAAGCCGCCGCTGGGCACCAGAGTCGCGGTGCTCGGCCCCGATCGGCGCCCGGTGCCGATCGGCGTCACCGGAAACATCTACGTCGGCAACCACATGCTGTTCGACGGATACGTGAGTTCGGCGCCCCCCGCCGAGTCCGACGGCATGCTAGACACCGGCGACCTCGGCTATCTCGACGTCGCCGGGCGCCTGTTCATCGCGGGCCGCGACGACGAGATGATCATCTCCGGCGGCGAGAACGTCTTCCCCCGCCCCGTCGAGGAGGCCCTCGCCCACCTCCCCCAGGTCAGCGAGGTCGCCGTGGTCGGCGTCCCCGACGAGGAATTCGGCCAGCGCCTCGCCGCCTTCGTCGTGAAACGCGAAGACTCCGGCCTGGATTCGGACATGATCCGCTCCTACATCCGCCACCGCCTCAGCCGCTTCTCCGTCCCCCGCGACGTCACCTTCCTCACCTCCCTCCCCCGCGGCGAAACCGGCAAGATCATCAAACAACTCCTCACCGGCCCCCACTCCGGCGAGGCGCCGCTACCGTCCCCGCTCGGCGGGCCTCATGTAATCACCTGAGGTGCTTGGGAATTCGACAGTGCCACTGGTGACTACAGCAGATCATGCTCCAGCCGGCGAAGTTTCAGGTAGGAGCGGTCTATCTCGGCGGGGTCCTGGTGTACGAGGAAGACGACGCCCGGGGAGGAGTTGAGGTCGACGGTGGGTCTGGTGGTTGCTTGGTCGGCGATGCGGAAGCGGATGCTTTCGATGGCGGGAAGTTGTTCGAGTTCGGCTCGGAGGAGCTGGGCCGGTAGCGGGAGTTCGCGGTGGGCAATGAGATTGACGCAGCGGGCATGTTCATGGCGGGTGTAGACCGGGGGCTGGGCGGCCAGGGCTCGGCCTTCGCCGAGATAGCAGTCCATGGTCAGGCCGACCTGGTTCACCCCGGTGCAGCGGTCGAGGGCGGGCGGGTTGGCCAGGCCGGAGATGCGGGCGCCGGTCTCCAACAGCACGGGACCTGCTGCGGTGTAGATGAGTTCGGTGTGGGCGGGGCCGTTCGCGATGCCCAGGGCGTCGAGGACGCCCGAGACGTAGTCGAGGATCTCGGTGCAGCGGGGGTCCGCCGGGGACAGGAGGTCTTCGTAGTCGTAGATCCTGCGGTTGTCGCGGACGGTCACCTTGTGGCTGATCCATGCGTCGGTGAACCAGTGCCTGCCGTCACGGCTGACCGAGTTGACAATGTACTCGTCGCCGACGAGGTATTCCTGTGCCAGCACAGCGGCATTGGTGCGCAGCATGAGATTGGTCTTGCCGATGATGGCGTGGACGGCGGCGCGGATTTCGGCTTCGGAGTCACTGATGAACACGTCGTCGGAGCCTGCGCTGTCGAGCGGTTTCACCACGGTGCGTCCGAGACCTGCCTCGCGCCGCCAGTCCAGCAGCGCCGCCGCATCGGTGCCGCGCCGCTGCCGTGCCGTGCGCAGGCCTGCGGCGGCCACCGCCTCCACCATGTGGAACTTGTCGCGCCGCACATACGACAGCGCCGGATCGTTGCCGCGCAACGCCAGTTTCGCCGCGATCTCGTCGGCCACCTCGACGCCGAACTCGCTGGCCGCGATCACCGCGACCGGTGCCAGTTCGGCCAGTCGGTGCAGCACGTCGTCGGCCTGGTCGGCGTAGGAGAGGTCCGCGTCGAACAACTCGGCGGGCAGGCTTGCGGCGAAGGTCGCGGACAGGTTGGCGCGGGACCGGACGTGGATCAGGCGGTAGTGCTGCCGCGCCTGGCGGGCCAGCAGCGCTCCGGTGGAGAACGCGTCCACCAGTACGACGGTGGGCGAATCGGCTTCGGACATCGAAGATCCCCTCGGGGTAGTCACGGGACCAGCCTGCTGTCATAGCTGTTCGCGACGTGGTCGAGCATCCCGTAGAGCTGGTCGGAGCCGAGCCGGGCGAGATCGTCGCGACCGGCACTGGCGGGCAAGGGAAGCCGGCCCAGCGACCCCCAGCGCAGCGCGCCCTGCTCGTCGATGACGCAGGTGGTGGCACCGAGGTTGTCGGTGTGCAGGCAGAAGGGCACGTCGAGCAGGCCGGTGGCGAAGGCCTTCAGCAGCGCCTTCCCTACGTCGGCATCGAGGTCGAGCACCGTGTCGACGAGGATGCGCGCCTCGTCGTGCACCTCGGTGTAATAGTCCGCCTCGGCCGGGGACGCCGGGTCGAGCGGCCCCGCGGCCTCCTCCGCCGCGATACGCAGCGCCGCAACGTTTTCGGCGACGGAGGGAATCTGCCAGGCCTCGGACACCGTTTTCACGATCATTCGTTCGCAGCCCGTCGCCATGGCCAGGCGGGCGCTATCGCGGATGAGCCGCGTCGCGCCGTCGGCGGTCCTCGGGAAAAGGCCCATGTACGTGTAGAACACGACGTGCCAGGTCACGTCGCCGAGGTAGGCGGCGGCGAGGGTCCGCAGGGCACGCAGCGCGCCGCGATCCTGTTCAGCCAGCGTGCCTTGCGCATAACTGAGCGACATATAGCGCAGGCCGTGCTGGCGAAAGAAGCACCCCTCCAGCACGGCCAGCGCCACCAGCAGGGACGGCGGGCACAGCTGGCCGAGCATGCACCCGCCGAAACTCTCGATGTGCCCGAACTCGGTCTCGCCCGCGAGAAACCGTGTGCTCTCCGACCAGGCATCGACCGCGTCGCGCAGCGGCAACCTGCTGTAGGGCAGGCAGTACGAGACCGGGCCGCCTTCGGTCGCGTCCAGACCGACCTCGACCAATCGCTGGAAGACGCGCAACGGCAGGGCGGTGCCGTGGCGCGCCTGCACCGGAAACGTCGGCCCGTACAAGCCGGCGAGCACCTTCTTCGTGTCCTCGACCGAATGGGAGACCAGCGGGTACCCGTTCAACTCCTCCCCGACGGCGAGGCGTTCCAGCGGCGTCCGGTAATCGCCGACGCGGGTGTAACTGTCGAGCGTGATGGTGCCGATCACCGGAAAATCCAGGTGCGCAACGCGCGCGAGACCGGCCCGCATCGCCGCGAGGCTGCCGAAACCCATGCGGGGCTGGACGACCAACTGCCCCGCATCGGCACGGTCGGCCACAAAACTGTCGAAAAACCCTGCCACGTCACCGGCCCGAGATCAGTTCGAGCGTGGGCAGTCCCGACTGCGCGTCGACGGTGTGCACCTGAGATTTGTGCGGATCACCGGCCCGCACCCTGGCCATCACGGTGTCCCCGGCCGCGAAGTCGACCAGTGAGCTGCGATAGAGCGTGCGCAGGTGCGTGATGGACAGCCCGGACACCTCCGCCAGCCAGGCGGCGGCGTGGTCGCTGCCCTCCTCGGCGAGCAGCGCGGCGTGCAAGGCCGGGATCTCGTCGCGCCACTCGGGGTGGCAGCGTTCGATGAAGGCAGGCAGCCGCGCGCCCTTGTCGGTGAACGGCGAGAACACCATCGCGACCAACGCGTCCTCGTTCAGCCCGAAGGCGTTCTCGGCGTAGGCACTTGCCACCGCGCGCCGTTCGGCGATCTTGTCCGGCGAGTCGTAGCGGGCCAGGGCGAGATCGATGAGCCGGTCCGGCATTTCCTTCCGGCGCATCATCGTCTCGGCGAACTCCAGGTACTCCGTGATGCCCGCCGCATAGGTGCGCCCCTCCACGTACTCGACGCGCAGTCCACGCAAATGTGCCATCAGTGTCGGATTGGCGCAGTCGGATTCGGTGAAGCTGAACGCCAGGTCGTCGAAGCGGAAGCCGAGAAAATCGACGATCAGATCCCAGTGGTCGTGCACCCGGTAGCTCACCAGGTCGTAGATGGAGACGAAGGTGGGCTGCACCGAGCGGTCCCCCACCGCGACCTCGCGTTCGGCGGGCTCGTGCCGGTCGTCGCCGAACAACTCGCGGAAGTAGGCGTCGCCGACGCCGCGCAGCGCGGCGAGCAGATCCTGGAAGGTCATGCCCTTGCGCTGCACGTCGATGCCGATGCCCTTGGCCAGCCGCAGAATCCACGCGGCGTAGAGGGCCTGTTCCCGGCGGGAGTCGCCGGTCATGATCGCGTCGACGCCGCCGCGCCACCAGGCGGCGCGCCCGTAGAAGTCAGCGACCGCAAGATTGCAGCTGTTGCAGAAAGTGGGGCGGCCGTCGCCTGCGGAGCGGTGCCCGTTCATCAGCACGTCGAGCCGGTTGATGGCCACCAGCTTCTCCGGCAGCGGCAGATCGACTCGGAAACGGCGAATCTCGGTGTGGTCAATGGTGAGCAGCTCGGCGCGCTCGTCGTCCAGCAGGCCCAGCGCCGAATACACCCGATCGATGTTCTCCATCACCGCGCCGACCACACCGGCGTGCCGCATGTTCGCGACCCGCATCAGGAAGGTGCTGCCGTGCGCGAGTTGCAGACGTAATTGCACGGCACGCACAAAAGCGACGACGTAGGTGCTGTCCTTGCCGCCACCGTAGGCCACCATGACCTTGTAGTCGGCGAGCTTGTGGCGACCGCCCGCGGCTTCGATCAACTTGTCGCCGACGGCCGCCACCCCTAGTCGCTCTTCCTCGGTGAGGAAGCCGATCAGCTGCTCGTAGCGCGCCCGGTCGTCGTTGGCATCATGTGCACTGTTCACAGCGATTCCGCCTCGAAGTCGAAGTTCTCGATGATCTTTCGGATGCCGGCCTCGACGACGTGCTCATCCTCGTGCAGCAGAATGAAGCGCCCACGGTGCAGCGCGTCGTACGCGCCGCCCGGCGCCAGCACCTGCCCGGGTTCGGGCAGCAGCTCGCGCCAGACGATCGGCACCTGGTCGCGCATGGAGGCGACCCGCAGCACCCGCTCGGCCCGCGCGGCGGACTTGGGCATGATCAGCCAACCGCCGGAGGAGTCGATGAGGTCGGGCACCGGCGGGACCGGCCCGCCGGACAGCACCCGCAGGAACATCTCGTACAGGTTGACGCCGAAGACCCGGTAGATCAGGTGCGGAACTTCGGCGCCGCCCACTCGGCCGCCGATCTCCAGGAATACCGGATCGCCGGCCGGGGTGATAAACACCTCGAGGTGAAATGGCAAGCGGCGCAAGCCGAGTGCCGTGACGATCTGCTGAGAGAAGTCCTCGATCAGCGTCCGCCGTGGCGACGGGCTCAGCAACACCGAGCCGAGCGGCGCACCATGCGTGAAGGACAGACAGTCGTTGATGTAGCGAGACGTCGCCTGGAACGTGATGCGGGAATCGTCATCGACGAAGCCATCCACGTGGTAGATCTGCCCCGCGATGAATTCCTCGATCTCGTAGTCGCCGAGATCGAGGGTCGCCAGCGCGGCGTCCAGCTCCGCGGCGTTGTCGACCCGGCGCACACCGATGCTGGCGGCCGCGGCGACCGGCTTGAGAATGAGCGGATAGCCGCAGGACGCCGCGAACGCGCGCACCTGCTCGGCGCTCACGCAGGAATCGAAGCGCGGCACCCGAATTCCCGCCTCGTCCAGCACCTGCTTCATCCGAACCTTGTCGCGGTAGACGGCGACCTCCGTGCGGGTCGGTCCGGGAATGCCGAGATCCTCACGGACCTTGGCCGCGATCTCCAGGGTGAACTCCGACAGGGCGATCAGCTCGTCCACCGGTCCGACCCGCTCGGTGATCTCCAGGACGGCCGCGCCGAGGGCCGCGACGTCGTTGACGTCCTCGACGCGTACCTGGCAGGCGATCTTCGCCGGATCGGCGAGCACGCCCTCGGCCCCGGGACCGTCCACCACGTAGCTCACCTGGTTGGCGTCGTGGTCGATGAACTCCTCGTAGCGGGTGAGCTCGTTGTCCCAGCGGGTCCCGTCGAAGAAACGCGGCCACCGATTGACGATGACGATATGCATCAGGACACCTTTCGGGTCGCGGAGTTCTCGCTGTCCCACGGCGTGATCAGCGCCGGGTCCGCGCGCCAGGCCGAAAACCCTTGGGCGAGACCGAAACGCAGGAAACCGCGGAAGCGCGCGATGGCGTCGTCGCCGAGGAATACGTCGGTGTAGCCCAGGTCGAGCAGTTCGCGGCGGACCCGGTCGTCGTCGGAGACCGCGGTGGTCAGTTTGCCGCCGATGGCGCACGGCACCTCGAGTCCGCGCTCGCGCAGACCGGACAGCAGCACCTGCGCGCCGTGGAAACCGTGGCCGTTGACGCTGGACACGACCAGCAGGTCGGGCCGGTCCGCGCGGATGGCGTCGGCCACGCTCTCGACCGGCGTACACGGCCCGAGGTTGTGCACCGAGGCACCGTTCTCCTCGAGCAGCTTCTGCAGGTACACCAGATTCCAGAGATGGGAATCGGACTCCACGGTGCTCAGCACGCACCGGAAACGAACGTTCATGTCACGACCTCAACGTTAGCGTTCTCGCGGGCCAGCAACGCTTTTCGGAAACTGGCCATCGTCAACGGCAGGAAAACCGCGCCGAACAGGCAGAGCATGATGCCCAGCCACAGCGCGAGCCGTTGCGGGCCGATGGTGGCGCCCAGACCACCGATCAGCAGGCCCGCGATCGGATAGGACAACAGGTTGAGCAGATAGAACGGCCCCATCACCTTGCCGAGATGCTCGATCGGGATCACCTTCACCCGCTGGGTGCGGTTGTAGATGTTGTAGAGCGCGTCGCCGACGAGCATCGCGACAAAGGCTGGGGCGTAGACCCAATAGGACGGTGCGAGAGCGGCTATCAGGAACGCGGCGCACATCAGCCAGAATCCCGTCACCCCGATGGGCCCGACACCGACGCGACGGAGCAGCGCGGGCATCAGCAGGAGGTTCAGCAGCCCGGTGACCCCGACGGCCGCGTTCAGCAGACCGTAGGCCGAGTCGGGTGCTTTGAAAACGTCGGTGACCAGGGCTGCGTTCGAGACGATCAGCACGCCGACCACCAGGTTGATGGTGAAGTTGAGGATGCCGAGCAGCAAGACCGGGCGGATCTGCACCATGAGTCGCCATCCGGTGGCCAACTCCGCGAGCACTTCCCGGGCCACCCACCCGACGGCGGCCCGCACCTGGGGCCGTGGCAGTGGCAGCCAGGTCAACGCGCTGATGCCGAACGCGGCCGCGGCGACCAGCAGCAGTGGCAGCTTGCCGAGCAAAGCCGCGCCCACGATCGCGAGCGCGGGCCCGAGCGCCATGGCGAGCAACTCCATGTTCTGCACCAGCGACTGCACCGTGGCGATCTGGGAGTCGCGGGCCAGCTGCGGCACCATCCGCTCGATCGACATCCGGATGGGCGCGACACACACCGAAAGACACGCGCCACCGGTCATCAAGGCGGGCACCAGCCAGCCGGGCCGGACGAGGCAGACCAGCACGACGGCGACCAGGATCAGCGCGCGCATCGTCGCGACGCGGGTGAACAGCCTGGCGCCGCCGTCTCGGTCGGCGAGCATGCCTGCGAACGGGTAGGCGATGAGGGCGGGCAGCCACTCGAGCGCGAACGCGAAGCCGAGGGTGGAGACCTGCTTGGTGTCGTGAAAGATCAATAGCGGCACCGCGAACAGCACCACTTGCTCAGCGACCAGTCCGAGCAGAACGCCGGTGGCGAACAGGACGCTGAGCTTGTTCAGCCCGTCGGACCCGCCGACCGCCGTCCCGCTGGGCTTATCCACCCCGTCGGCTTCGCTGACTTCCTTCCCCCGGCGCCGAGCCACCGCCCGCTGCTTCATCCCAGCCGTCTCTCGCGTTCACGGATGAGGGGCAGGACATGGGTGTAGAAGATGCGCATCTCGTCGCGGGTCGGCCAACCAGAGAAGATGAACTCGCTGATCCCGGCCGCCTTGTACTGGTAGAGGTAGTCGGCCACCTCCTGGTAGCTGCCGACCACGCACAGCGCGGGCCCGCCGCGGTAGGGCACGAAGCCGGAGTAGATCATCGGCGACAGCCAGTCGTCGGCGGCCTGCTCGGCGAGCCGGAAGGAGGTTTTCACGGCCTCGGAGTCGGACGCGGCGACAATCTGCGCGACCCATTCGCGATGCTTTTCATCGGGGTTCTCCTGCATGGCGGCGAGATCGGCGAGCGCCTGCGCGCGAGTTTCCCTGGCCAGCACATGCATTCGGGTGCCGACCCTGGTGCCCTTGTCGAGGACCGGTCGCGCCGCGGCGCCCATGCCCTCGGGCGTATCGCCGTAGCGCAGCCAGCAGTCGCCGTACATGGCGGCGGTCTCCTGCGCGATCTCCGACGCGCCGCTCAGGTAGATCTCGGGCCGGCCGCCGCCCTTGTAGCCCAGGCCGAGCGCGGCCTCTTTGATGACGTAGTGGTCGCCCGCGTAGGACAGCGGCTTCTCGCCGCCCCAGAACCGGTGGCAGATGTCGAGGAATTCCTGGGTGCGGGCGTACCGGCCGTCATGGGCGACGAAATCGCCGTAGCCCGCCTGCTCCGCCGGCGAGATGCCTGCGACCAGGTTCAACGCGATGCGCCCATCGGACATCCACGAGATCGTGTTGACGACCTGGGTGAACAGAGTCGGCGACAACAGGCCCGGCCGGTAGGCCAGGATGAAGGTGACGTTCTCGGTCTCCCGGACCAGCGCGCCGATCATCGGCAGCGGGTCGGGCATGTAGTCGGCGATGCCCATCAGCAAGGAGTCGACGCCGAGCGCGTCGGCCTCCTGGCAGAAGTCCACCATCCCGTCGAAGTCGAGTTCGCCGACTCGATACTTCTCGGTGGCCTTCTGCTGACCACTGTCCAGCGGCGCGCACCAGTGGAACCTCAGCTCTCCGGGCTCGACTCGAGAATGAGACACCGGTGCGAAGTTCGTACGGTCGTAGTTCATTATCTCGGGATTCACTTCCAGTTATCGCGACGGAGACAGTAGAAGATTCTCAGCATCAATGGAAAGTCGCACCCCGTCCAACTCCCCCTGCCCTGTTAAGGCAAAGTTACATCGACTTCCCGCCGCTGTCAAAGGGGTATAAGCTGCCTGCACCGCACCGTTAACACATTAGTTCGGCGGCCCTTCTCGGACGGCTCGAACAGCACTCCTAAACGATCTTCACAACCGGAATACCCCCCATTCGGGGGGTGGACGACCTCGCCGGAACGAGGGAGAATAGGGCCGCTACCAGTGCGTTAGCAGGACAGTTCGACAGGTTAGGGGGGTTCGACGAAGGCCGTCAAGCAATAGTTTCCCACCAGTTACCGCGTATTCGCGTCGATCACGCGAGAACAGTTAACGTGGATAGATACGTTAGTCGATAGTAGACCAATTGCATACGAGGAATCGTCGAATATCGGGCACCACAATCGGCTTGTCAGATATCTCCGATGGCGAATATCCGCGCCACGGAATTCGACCACTCTCGCACGACTATTGAACGGATCGAACTTTGCCTGAAGTGACTGAACCGACTGTATCCGCGCCCCCACTACCGCGTGCGCATCTCACGTCGAAACGAACCGTCGCGGCATTGACGGTGCAGGCCCGATTCCTGTCCGCCGCGCGCGAATTTCTGACCGCAGAGGGATTCACCGAGCTGCTGCCGCCCATCATCGGTCCGGTGACCGACCCGGGGGCGCGCGGCGCGAAACAGGTCGACATCGACTACTACGGCCACCGCTACAAGCTGATGACCAGCGGCATCCTCTACAAGCAGGCCTCGCTGCTCGCCTTCGACAAGATCTTCCACGTGGCGCCCAACGTGCGGCTCGAGCCGCTGGAGACCGCGGTGACGCATCGGCACCTCGCGGAGTTTCATCAGCTCGATGTGGAGATCGCGAACGGCTCGCGCGAAGACGCCATGGACGTGGCCGAGCGGCTGACGAAATACGCCGTGGAGCACGTCTTGAGCAATGCCCAGCGCGAGCTGGAGATCCTGGACCGCGATCTCGAACAGCTGAAGCAGGTGCTCGCGGGTCCCTATGACCGCCGGCGGCACTCGGCGACGGTGGCGCAGCTGCGCGACCTCGGCCACGACCAGCGCGAGCACACCGAGATCGACTGGCAGGGTGAGGAAATCATCTCCGCCGCCGCCACCCGCCCGTTCTTCATCACCGACTATCCGAAGGGTTCGCGCGGCTTCTACGACAGCGAGAACCCCGACGAGCCGGGCACACTGCGCAATTTCGACCTGATCTTCCCCGGCGGCTTCGGCGAGATGATGAGCGGCAGCGCCCGTGAATCGGACTACCGCACCCTGCTCACCCGCATGCGGGAAACCGGTGAGAACCCGGCCAAATACGAGTGGTACCTCACCCTGGCCCGCGACGGCCTCTCGCCCAGTGCGGGTTTCGGCCTCGGCGTCGAGCGGTTCACCCGCTTCCTCGGCGGCTTGGACGCGGTCTGGCAGGCCAGCGCCTACCCCAAGATTCCGGGGGAGCTCCGGCCATGAGTGTGTTGTCGGCTCCCGGATTCCCCGAGCGCGAGGTGCGGGCGCGAGCGCGGACGGCGGCGGGTTCGGTGTTCCCCGACAACGCGCAGTACGGCTCCACTCTGTTCGGGCAGGGGCAACCGACAGCCGCACCGGACTCCCTGGACGCGATCGACCACGCGCGGCTGGTCCCGCCCGTGTTCGTACCGCTGCGCGCGGAGATGATGTTCGACCTCGGCAGGGAGCCGCTGGCCGGTGACGTCGATCTGACCACCACTATCGGCGGCCTGCGATCGACTCTGCCGGTGTATGTTTCGGCGTTCGGGTCCACCGCCGTGGCCGACGGCGATCTAGGTGTCGCGGTGGCCGGGCAAGCCGGTGCCGCTGGCGTGCCGATGGTGATCGGCGAGAACATCGTGCCGGTGTCCGGCTACGGGCGGATGGCGGACGAGGAGCAGAGCTCGCTGCTGCGTCGGCTCACCGAATACACCAAGATGGCCGCCGAGGACACCGGCGGGGTGATCGTCCAGCAGAGCACCGAGGACGCCGACGCCGAGGTGTGGAACCTGGTGTACAGCGATCCGGCGAGCGAGCAGCTGCTGACCAGTGGTCGCCTGGCCTTCGAATTGAAGGTGGGCCAAGGTGCCAAGCCCGGTCTCGGCGGCATGACCCTGCTCCCGCCCGATCGGGCCGCACACCTGTCGGCGCAGTACGACATGCTGGATATCTACGACGGCGCGGCGGCACCGTTGCTGCGCTCGGCCACCCCGGGCACCTTCACCCCGGAGATCCTGCGCCAGCAGATTCGGTTGATGCGCAACAACTATCCGCGCTGCCGCATCTGGGTGAAGCTGCCGCCGGCCCGGGATGTGGGCGACGCGGCCGAGGTCGCCTGGGCGGCGGGCGCCGATGCGGTGACCGTCGACGGCGCGGAAGCAGGCACCGGCTGGGCGCCGCACGGGTTTCTCGAGCACGTCGGCCTGCCGTTGGCCGAATGCTTACGCAGGGTCGCCGACCGCGACCGGCACGGAAACAGCCTGCTGGTGTCCGGAAGGTGCTGGGAGGGAACCAGAGTGGTGAAGTGCCTGGCTCTCGGCGCCTCCGCCGTCGGACTCGGCCGAGCGGCGCTGGTGGCCGCCGACGAGAATGCCGATCATGGACTGACGAACCTGTTGGTCGCGTTCGAGCTGGAGCTGCGGCTCCTGATCAGCGCGCTCGGCAAGTACCGGATCGCGGATCTGGCCGCCGAGGACATCTGGTTCCCCGCTACCAACGAAAGGACGCGATGAATACAGGGCGACCGAGGTCTGTGGCAGTACTGGGCCCGGGCGGAGTCGGTGGGCTGGTGGGTGCGTTGCTCGCGCGGGCCGGGCATCGGGTGACGTT
Organism: Nocardia sp. CS682; assembly: GCF_004634405.1. NCBI lineage: Bacteria > Bacillati > Actinomycetota > Actinomycetes > Mycobacteriales > Nocardiaceae > Nocardia > Nocardia sp. CS682. The sequence goes on from NZ_CP029710.1 coordinate 783,976, forward strand.
CCTCGGCGGTGCGGAAACCGTGCGTGCCGTGCGGGAGCACGGAATGCAGGTGCGCAGTGGGATGTTCGGTGATTTCACCGTGCAGGCCGAGGCGGACACCGAGTTGCGCGAGCCGGTCGACGTGTGCCTGGTGACGGTCAAGCAGAACGTCCTCGGCGCGGCCCTCGACCGGGTGTCCCCCGCCGCGCTCGGCGACGGCTTGGTGGTACCGCTGCTCAACGGGATCGAGCATCCGGCGGCGCTGCGCGGGCGGTATCGCCCGGAATTGGTGGTGCCCGGCGTGATTCGGGTGGCGTCGACGCGGGTCGCGCCGGGGATCGTCGAGCACGGCAGCCCGTTCGTCGAGATCGATCTGGCGAGTGCGACAACGCCATCCGAGCGGCTCGACGAGCTGGTCGCGGTGCTCGATGGCGCGGGCGTGCGCGCGACGACACGCGACGACGAAGCCGCCATGCTGTGGGGAAAGCTGTTCTTCCTCGCGCCGTTCGCCCTGATGACAACGCATCACAAGTGTCCCGTCGGGGAGATGCGGACCGTGCACCGCGCGGAGCTGGTCGACCTGGTCGCGGAGGTTGCCGCACTCAGCCGCGCGGCCGGTGTGCCCGCCGATGTCGATGCGGCACTGCGGTTCTACGACGCCTTTCCGCCGGAAGCCAAGTCCTCGATGCAACGCGACGCCGAGGCCGGACGGCCGCTCGAGCTCGATGCGATCGGCGGGGCGCTGTTGCGTATCGCGCGGCAGCACACGGTGGCGATGCCGCTGACCGAGCGGCTGGTCGCCGACTTGGCTCGGCTGAGCGAGGGGTCGGCTCCCGCCTGATCGGCTGACTACATGGCTCAACCCCCGGACAGGTGCCGGGGGTTGGCGGGTGGTGGTCAGCGGAGGCCGCGACGGCGGAACTCGAGAACGGTGGCCACCGCGTAGCCGCCGCCACCCGCGACCGCGAGGATTCCGAAGAAGCCGGGGACGCTGAAAAACAGTGCGGCGGTCGAGATCAGTGCGAGCCAGCCGCCGAGGCCGTAGTGCAGCACGTTGCGGCGCGCGGCGCCTTCGCCGAGGTAGAGCAGGCCGACGACGAGGCCGGAACCGGCGGGCCAGAGGAAGGTCTGCAGTTCGGGCACGGCCAGCGTGGACGAGAGGCCGGTGATGGCCAGGATCAGCGCCCCGAAACCCACACCCCAGGACAGGCCGAGCAGTTTTCCGCCGAGCACCTCGGATTTGTCGGCGCCGCGCTGGGCGTGCAGGGCGGCGCGGGTGGCGCACACGGTGCCGATCAGGAAACCGAGACCAAGCAGCGTCATCGGCAACCAGCCGGGCAGGGCGACCAGTGGGCTGTCGCCGCGGGAGAGCGCGGCGGCACCGTGGCCGAGGACGTAGGCGAGTCCGAAGCTGATGTAGGTGGCGCGGTTGTCGACGTCACCGCTGCGGGTGACGGCCGGGATGGTGGGGATCGAGGTGGCGACATAGGTGGTCATGGCTGGAGCCTTCGAGGTATCGGTGCGGGTGCGCACGAAGTGGAAAGGTGGGATTCAGGAGTGGCGGGTGTCCGGCACGATGACGACCTTGCCCGCGACGGTGCGCGACTCCGCCAGCGCCAAGGCCGAACTTGCCTCGGAGAGCGGGAATTCCGCGGCGATCTGCGGGGTCAGCACACCGTCGGCGAGCAGCCGCAGCACCTGGGTGAGGTCTTCGCGCAGCCGGCTACGGAAGGCATCGCGGCGACGCTGGCCCGCCCACAGGTTGTAGAAGCGCGCGCTCTTGCCGTTGGGCAGCAGGTTCCACATCAGCAACCGCGGGAACAACTTCAGCACCGGCAGCTGCGAATTGCCGTCCACGTCTTTCGTCGACGCGGTGCCGTAGGAGACCAGCGTTCCGCCGCGGCGCAGCAGCCGCCACGACTCGACCACCCCCGCACCGCCGACGTGGTCGAACACCGCGTCGACGCCGTCGGGCGCGAGTTCCCTTATCCGGCGATACATTTCGGGGTCGCGGTAGTCCACCGGGCGCACGCCCTGCTCGAGCAGGGCCGCGTGATGCCGCGGGGAAGCCGTGCCGATCACCGTGATCCCGGCATGGCGGGCCAGTTGCACGAGCGTGGAGCCGACGCCGCCGTTGGCGCCGAGCACGACAATCGTTGCGCCGGAACGCACTTCGGCCGAACGGTGCAGCAACTGCCAGGCCGTGAGGCCGTTGACCACCACGGTCTCGGCGGCGGCCGGGGTCACGCCGTCCGGCACCGCCACCAGATCAGCGGCGTCGACCAGCAGGGCGCCGGCCCAGGCGCCGACCTTGGTGACCGCGGCGAACCGGCGTCCGATCAGCGCGGTGTCCACGCCGGGGCCGGTCGCGGTGACGGTGCCGACCACGTCGTAGCCGGGCACGAACGGGAACGGCGGCTGGTCGAAGTACTTGCCGCGGCGCATCTGCTGCTCGGCGAACGAGACACCCGTCGCCTCCATGCCGAGCACGACCTGGCCGGCGGCGGGCGCGGCGAGGCCGCGGCGGGTGACCTGCAAGCCGTCGGGCTCGACCTTGCCCGGCAGGACGACCGCGGTGACGGTAGTGGTGACGGTGTTGTTTTCCATGAGGTGTCCATTCCGGATCGATTGAGCTAACGACTGTAAGGCTACGGCTGTAAACTCACTTTGCGCAAGAGATAACGGCTGTAAGTTTTGTGATGTAAGCTGACGGCATGGGAACGAACGAGGTCGCGCCCCCTGTCCGCACACGCAACCCCCGCGGCGAGGGCGCTCGATTGCGCGACGAGATCGTGACGGCCGCGGTCGCACTGCTCGACGAAACCGGCGAGGAAAGCGCAATCACCTTGCGTTCGGTCGCGCGCCGCGCCGGGATCGCGGCCCCGTCGATCTACCGCCACTTCCCCGACCAGCCGGCCATCATGCTGGCCGTGGTGCAGAACGCCTTCGCCGAGCTGGACGAGCGATTGCGCACCGCCAGGGATGCGGCGGACAAGACGCCGCGCGAGCGATTGCTGGCCGTCTGTTACGGCTATCTGGATTTCGCGCGTGACCGTCCGGGGCGCTACCGCACCATGTTCGGCGGACTGTGGGTGCCCGATCTGGACGAGTCCTCGGTGAGCGCGGCCGACGTGGCCACCCTCGGTCAGACGAGCATGCAACTGCTCGCCGATGGCCTCGCCGACTGCGTCACCGCCGGCGACGCCACCAGCGACGACCCCACCGCGGACGCGGTCGCGCTCTGGCTCGGCCTGCACGGGCTCGCCCACCAGCAGGCCGCCGCACCCTCTTTTCCGTGGCCGGCCGATATCGCGGAGCGAGTCGTCAACACGCTGGCACACTTCACCGAGCGGTAGTTTCGACCCGTCGGACGGGCCGGTAAAACGCGGCGAGCAGCCCCAGCCAGACGACCGTAAGGATGCTGGCGGGATACAGGAACGGCCGGGGCAGGTAGTGGCTGCCGAAGCTGTACAGCGCGAGCCAGCTGCCGACGACCACCCCGACGACCCGCACCGCCTTCGATTCTGCGAGCAGCGACGCCGCGATCATCCACACACCGGCGAGAACGTGCCCGCCCAGCCGGATCGGCCAGGTGATGTCCTCGGGTACCTCGTTGATCACCAGGACGCCGGTGACCACATCGATGACGATCCAGCCGTAACCCGCTGCCCTGGCCCATTCCGGGGCGTCCAGCCGCGCGATCAGCACGAGAATCGCGAGATGGAACAGGATGCCCGGATACTCGGCCCAGACGGCTCCCGGCGCGACCGCGAAGCTGACGAGCGGCGGGAGGAAGAACACGATCGGCAGTATCGCCGAGGTGCGCAACGACACGAGTTCCCGGTCTGCGGTGAGCATTACGTCTCCAGGGGTGGTATGGCCATGCGGGCGGTGCGGTCGCTGGGCGGGAATCGGTCCGCCGGCCTCGGGCCAGGTTCGAGGGATTGGTGCCTGGCGAGCGATTACCGAGACCGGCGGACCTGTGCGGTGATCGGCCGTGCCACCCGACAGCGACAACGGAGGGCAGTCCGTGCGGCTGATCACCGGGCTCTGACGTTAAGTGGCGGTGCGTATTCGGGCCTATCCCCCGACAAGCTGTTCCTTCCGGCCGATCGGCTGGGTCGCGCAGGCTCATGACGGATCGATGGTCAGGATGGGTAGGTACTGTCGTCTTGCCATGCACCAATCGTCACGAGAGCAGGGCAATGTTCGCGTCGGTAGTTTTCACCTAATCGGCGGACTGCCGAGCTGCCGGATGACGTTCGTGCCGCAGTGGATCTCGCCACCACCCAGGTGCAGCGCTTCCCACTCGTCCACGTAGTGCACCGAGACTCCGGCCGACCGGTACGCCTCGGTCACCGCGGCTTCGAACACGTCCCGTCCGTCGACGATCGGGCCCCACTGCCGCGCCGAGATGTAGTTCGTCGCGTTCATCAGCACGCCGTTGACCGCGCCCGGGTAGAAGCTCGTCAGCGCGTCCGGTGCTTCCGGTATGTCGCCGCCTTTGTAGAGACCTGGAATGCGCACGAACTCCTCGGGTTTCAGCCCGGCCTCCTGGTGCAGTCGCGCGACGTTCGCTTCGATCTTCTGCGCCGCGCGTTCGTTGTCTGCGACAAATTTCTGGTCCGCCAGGATGTCGTCGATGGTTTGCTCGGAGACACCAGGGCGGGAGAACGCCGGCACGCTGCCATGCCCCGCTCGTTGCTGATCGCGCAGGATCTGGAGACCGCGCCGAGGATCGGTGACCGCGGGCCGCCACCCGCGACCGGAGGCCGTCGGCAAGAACTGAACGAATTCGTCGACGTGCCCGACGATCAGCCAGGAGGCGTCCAGAATCACCGGCGGCTGAATCTGCTGGGCGTTGAAGAACTTTTGCAGTTCTACACTTGTCGCGGCCGGGTTGTCCACGTTTCCGGTGCCGATGATCACCCGGCCTGCCGGAAACTCTCGTCCGGCGTGCGTGTGCGGCGGTATCGTCTCGACATTTCCGAACCCGTCCACATGGTCGCTACCCACTCCGCCGAGTTGAATCGCTCCCACACCGGGACCCCTGAGGTCGAAAACCGCACGGCCGCCTTCCCGCTCGGGTTGCGGGGAACGGATCGCGATGCGGATCGAAATACTCTTACCGCCCCGGCCCGGCATCGACACATAGCCGAACTCCAGAAAGTCCTGACCCCAGGTGTCGGTGGTATTCAGCCGTACCAGTGGCGCACTCAATCCACTTGCGCGCGCCGCCGAAGCCAATTCGCCGACGAACCGGGCATGGCTTTCGTCGTCACCGCTCTCGGATACCAGCAGTGTCTCCACGCTCTGGTTATGGTGATGAAGGACAACCGGCGCCACCCGAAGGGCGACCTCATCGGTGACCGTCCGGTCACCGCGCTGGACCGTGAAGCGAACGGTGACAGACCCATCCCACACCGCCCGATCACGCACGACATCGCGCGAATCGATCCCGAGGGTCGCGCCATGCCGCAGTTCGGATTCGGTCAGGGCCGCGCCCGGCCCCAGCATTACCCACGCCTGCGCACGTTTCACGAATATCCGGATCTTCTCGGCACCGACCCCCACCGCCGCAACCCGCCCGGTCGCCCCCTCGGCGGCCCTACCGAGCGGCATGGTCACCATCGGCGCCAGATAATCAGGTGCGCGCGCCACATCATCGGCCGCATCGTGACAGCCCGCGAGCTCATCGTCGGAAACCTGGCTGCCACTCGACGGGCACCGCCGCACCACATCACCGATATTCGGCAACAAAACAGCGCCGTACTCCGCTGTCCACTTACCCTTCTCGATCCGACCGCCCACATCGTTCCCGTCGACAACACCGTCCCGATTACTGTCGGCCCGAATGTCGGCGACAAAACTGTCCGCAGCCGACACCGCGCACCCACCAAGAACCAATGCGAAAACGCCCGAGAGCAGCCCAATTTTACGAACACGCATTCTCGAAAAGGCCATATCCACGCCGATTTACGCTACGCACGCCCTCGACCCACCACCTCCCCCCGAAAGTCCGGAATGCACTGCCGACAGCTTGCCGATCACCGCCGATCGGCTGGCCGTTTCGGACCCGACGCCAGCGCACAGTTCCATGTCGCAGCACGGAGCGCAAGGGTCGAATCGAACATGCTACGTTGAGCCTCGCTCAACGATACGAGGAAACACGCATGCTGGAACGCCTCGAGCTGGAGGCCTTCCTCACGCTCGCCGACGAATTACATTTCGGCAGGACCGCTGAACGTCTACATGTGACGACAAGCCGGATCAGTCAGACGATTCGCAAGCTGGAACGCCGCATCGGCGCACCGCTGTTCGAACGCAACAGCCGCACAGTAACTCTCACGCCACTCGGCAAGCAGCTGCGCGACGAGCTGCGCCCGGCCTACGACCAGATATCGGCCAGCGTCACCGCGGCGAGCAAGGGCAACAGCGCCCAACGGGCCATCACGGTCGGGTTCTCCGCGCCCTGGTGCGGGAACCTGATCGTCAAGGCGTCGGAGATGTTTCGCCTGCGCTACCCGGACACGGTGGTCGACATCGAGGAGATCCAGCTCATCGACCCGCTCGGCCGGATGCGTTCGGGCGCAGTCGATCTCCAGCTGACCGAGTTCCCGATCGCCGAGCCGGACATCAAGACCGGGCCGGTCATGTTCGCCGAACCACGCGCGCTCATGGTCCCCGAGGATCATCCGTTCGCGACGCGGAAATCGGTGTCGATGGAGGATCTTGCCAACGCCACGCTGGTCACCCTCGCCGACGAACTCATCCCGAGCTACTGGATGGACCGCTACTTCCCGCGGCACACGCCGCTCGGGCGCCCGATTCCGCAGGGGCCCGCGACGAACTTCTGGCCCGAGGTGCTCGTGCACGTCAGCCAGGGGGTCGGCGTCAGCACCGTCTCGTTGCGCGCCGCGCAGTTCCATTCCAGACCGGGCGTGGTCTTCGTCCCCTTCCACGACGCGGCGACGATCGACTACGGCCTGATGTGGCCGGTCGCGGGCAAGAACCCACTCGTGCACCCCTTCCTCGAGACCATCGCCGAGGCGGCCGTGCTGGGGTGACCGGCCATGCGAAACAGCAGAGCCGCGACCGAAGTGTCGGTCGCGGCTCGCTGAGGTGGGCGGTTATCGAGTGGTGTCGAGGAACGTGCCGATCAGCGACAGCAACAGATCGGCTCGGTACATGATGTCGTAATGCGTTGTGCCTGGCACGATTTCGAGCCGAGAAACGGCCTTACCGGCATTGAGCCTGACGACCATGTCGGCGGCGTGGTCGCGGTACAGGGCATCGGACTCGGCGGTCAGGACGAGCGCGGGTGCTCGGACCTGCGCCAACTGAGGCGTCCAGTCGTAGTCCTTGGTGAGCAGGTCCCTGGTCTTGGTGACCAGATCGTGCCAGCCCGCAGGGTCCGGCGCGACGCCGCTGTAGAGCTGGAACAACGGGGTTTCGCGCAGCGCATCCGGATTCATGGCGGCCATGCCCGCGCGGGTCTCGGGCACCCAGCCGTCGGAGCGGAAGGGCGCCGAGGCGATGACCAACCGGTCGACCAGGTCCGGGGTGCGGGCAGCCACCTGGAGGGCGACGCCGCCGCCGAGCGAGTAGCCGAGCAGGTCGGCTTTGCCGAGTTGCAGATGGTTGATGAGGGCCGCGACATCATCGGCCAGCGCCTCGTAGGACAACGGCCGCGCGAAGTCGGGAGTGTGGCCGTGCGCCTGCATGTCCACCGCGATGACCCGGCGGGTCTTGGCCAACTCGGGAATCATCGCGCCGAAGGTGGATTCGCCGGTGCCGAGGCCGCCGTGCAACAGGATCAACGGTTGACCGGTGCCATGGGTTTCGTAGTAGAGCCTGCCGCCGTTGACCGCAGCGTAGCGGCCGTTGCCATCGGCGGACGCTTGGTCGGTCGCCGCGGGGCGGACCGCCGACGTGGCGGCGCTGTCGGTGGCCTCGGCGCTGTCGCAGCCGGTCACCAGCATGGCCGATAAGGCCGCTGCGGTCACGGCGGCAAACGAGCGCGCGACGCCGTTGCGCGAAAAGAAAAGTCCGGGGGTGTTTTTGGGCATGACGAAGCTCCGTCGAAAATAGGTGTGGTGTGGAAAACGGGCCGCCGAGTCAGGCCACGAATCGGCTCGCACCGACGAGGAATTCGCCCGAGGCCTGAACCAGGAGTTCGATATTCGGGTTGTGGGTCAACTTCGCCACCTCCACGTGCCGCGCATTGGGCAGCACTTCGGTAATGGCGCGCGCGGCGGTGCGCAACAACGCACCACTCTTGCCACCGGAAATTACCAACGTGGGCACGTCGACGCCGGCCCAGTCCGCCGGACGCAATGCCTCGCCACGCATGAAGCGGCCCATGATCGCCCAGTCGTGCGCGGTGGCCGGGGCGGTGGCCAGCAGGTGCTTCCAGAACGGAGTGAAGCGCATGACCGCGGCCATGACGGCAGGCATGCCCATCCCCTTGGTCATGTAGTACCGCACCACCTCGGGTCGCCGGTCCGCGGCGATCATCGCGTGCAGCCGGTCAGCGAGATCCGCTGGTGGCACGAAGTTTTCGGAGTTGGTCACGAACGGCGGCTCGAACGCGACCACCTTCGTGATGCCCGATACGCGCCCCGAGGCCGCCGCCGACAGCGCCAAACCGGCCCCTGAGGACCAGCCGAACACCGCGGCTTTGCCGCCGACCGCCTCGATCAGCGCGGCCAGATCGTCGATCTCGTTCACCACGTCGTACACACCGGGCGAATCGGTGCTGTCGCCCCGGCCACGCCGGTCGTAATTCACCACCGTCAACCCATAACGCTCGGCCAATTTCTCGGCCAGCTCCACCATTTTGGGGAATGTGCGGTAGCTGAATGCTCCGCCGATCAGAATGACCGTTCCGGCGTCACCGCCGACGACACGATCGAAGGCCAGCTCGATTCCCCCAGGCGTGGTGATCGTCTCCAAAGTCTTGCCCTTCCTAGCAACTGGTTACCGCGGCGATGTCCTGCGCGCACACCCATAAAGACAGCGGCTCGCCACAGAATTAACCGCACCCGACCCGTGACCTACGTCACGGACGCCGAATGGCGCACCATGATCTTCACCGAGGCCGACCAGGGCAACAAGCGACAACTCAGCAACGCGGGGTGTAGTTTTGCTCAACGATCACGGCGGGCTCCCCCAGTGCCAGACCAGACCGAGCGTCACTCAGGCTCGGGCGCGCTCGCGGGCCAGCGAACGGTCGCGCTGCTCTTCGAATTTCGGGATCTTCACCGTCGCCAGGTCGTCGAGGTAGGTGGCGAGGCGCTCGCGGACCTGTTCGCCGCGGGCGGTGAAGTCGGTGCGGCCGAAGATGTTCCATTGCCGCAGCACCGGCCAGAGCACGTCCTCCAGGTGCTGACGCAGGTCGTAGACGCCGTGTTTGGCCATCAGCACGCCGTTGCGCCGGAAGTTCGGCATGCCCGCGCCGGGCATCTGGAAGTTCTGCACGATCGCGTCGATGGCCTCGATCGCCTGGTCCGGCACCAGGTCGAGGGCGGCGCCGCAGATGGTGCGGTAGAAGATCATGTGCAGGTTCTCGTCGGCGGCGATGCGCTGCAACATCCGGTCGGCGACCGGGTCGTTGCAGACCCGGCTGGTGTTGCGGTGGGTGACCCTGGTGGCGAGTTCCTGAAAGCTCACATAGGCAACGGAATGCAGGAAACCCGCGCCGCTGGCGACGTCGGCCGCGGTGGCGCCGGAGGCGAAACCGTTGGTCATGTGGATCATTCGGGCTTGCTCGAGCGCGACCGGGTCTACGCCGCGAGTCACCACCAGGTAGTCCCGGATCACGGTGCTGTGCCGCATCTCCTCCGCCGTCCAGCGGCCGACCCAGGTGCCCCAGGCGCCGTCGCGGGAGAAGTTCTCGGCGATCTCGCGGTGGTAGGAGGGCAGGTTGTCCTCGGTGAGCAGGTTCGTCACCATCGCGGCCTTGGCGACCTCGCTGAGCCGCGATTGCCCTGCCGCCCAGTCGGTCCCACCAAGCTCGGCGAAATTGCGGCCCTCGTCCCACGGCACGTAGTCGTGCGGCTGCCAGTCCTTGGTCATCGACAGGTGCCGGTGCACGCAGTCCTCGGCCATCGGTTCGAGGTCGGTCAGGATTTCGCGTTGTGTCAGATCGCGCGGCAACTGTGTTCCCTACCCTTCGCTTCGATGAATGCGGCGGAATGCCCTCGACCGGCTTCCGGCGGCTCCCATGTCACCACCGCGCGCAGCGGGCGGGCAGGGCCGAAGGTCCCGAGGCCGTAGGGTCTGATTGCCTCACAAAGACCCTGCCGGCCGCGCGCCAGAACTGAGGCCGGAGGTCCCCGGATCAGCTGCGCAAAGGCCATATCGGTGGTGCATGCACCCGGACGAAACTCGCGATATGACCGACAAAGACCCCGTGGTGCCGGACCACCCGACGATGCTGGCGGCAATGCGACTGGCTTGCCGTGCGCCGTCGGTGCACAACACGCAGCCGTGGCGCTGGGTGTTCGACGGAACCCGACTGCGCCTCTACACCGACACCGACCGCCAGCTACTGGCGACCGATCCCCGTGGGCGCCAGCAGCTGATCAGCTGCGGCGCCGGGCTGCACCACCTGCGCAGCGCCTTCGCCGCCTATCACTGGCACACCGACACGGTGCGCCTGCCCGACCCGGCTCAGCCGCAGCATCTGGCGACCGTCGAGTTCCGGCCGTGGCCTGACCCGCCCGACGGGATCCGCGCCCGCACCGACGCGATCGACCGCCGCTACACCGATCGGCTCCCGATGCTCGAGCCGCAACGTTGGGACGACATCGTGCACACCTTGCGAAAGCTGGTGTCGCCGCATGAGATCGAGCTCGACGTGCTCGACGAGAGCGCGCGAGCACGGCTGTCGACCGCTTCGGAGCAGTCGGCCGCGCTACGCCGTTACGACATGCAATACCAGGCCGAACTGCAATGGTGGACCGGACATCGTGAGATGCCGGAGGGCATCCCACCGACGTCCATGGTCTCCGACGCCGACTTCGCCCGGGTGGGCGTCGGCCGGGCGTTTCCGCCGGTGCCGCATTCGATGCGCCGTGCCGAGATCGAGGACCGCGCCCGACTCGTCGTGCTCAGCTCGACCGACGACTCCGCGATGCAGTGGCTGCACACGGGAGAAGCGCTGTCGGTGCTGCTTCTCGAGTGCACGGCCGCCGGGCTGAACACCTGCGCCCTCACCCACATCACCGAAGTACCCGCCGGCCGCCGCCTACTGGCCGGCCTCACCGCCTATGACGGCCTGCCGCAGGTCGTCGTTCGCATCGGCACGGCACCGGATGACCACGAACCGCCCCCGACCCCGCGACGCCCACTGACCGACGTGTTCACCACCCGACGTGGATGAACGTGCCGCCCGCTTTCGGAGACCTTGGTTCGGTCGCCCAGGGACCAAGGACCCTGACCGCACGGAGCGGCGCCCGGCACGCTGATCGAGCGGGCCGCGGCACTCCGCCCATGCCGCGGCCCGCTCGCACCGACAACGCCCGCGCCGAATGCAGGCACGAGAGTGGTCGGTACCCCGGCGTAGTCGATCAGCCTCGAGCATCCTGGTCGACCGCCTCGAGGTACCGCTGCAAGTAGTGTGGCCAGCCACCCTCGCCGTCGACGCCGGCGCGCACCGCCGTCCACCCGTCACCGTGGCGTTCGATATGCCGGTGTTCGAGCTCGACGCGGGTACGGTCCGCACTTTCGGCGGTGAACCGGACCTCCACCTCGCTGGTCTTGTCCGGGTCGGTCTCGATCTCCCAGCGCCCGTTGATATCCCAGCTGAACACCACCCGGTTCGGCGGCTCGTAGGCCAGCACCCGTGCCCATCGGCATACGCTGCCGTCCTCGCCTCGGTCATAGATGTGCCCGCCGACTCGCGGTTCGAACACCGTCTCGGCGATCGGGACCGCCAGCAGATTGTGCTCGCGCGGCTTTATCGCGTCGAAGCGCTCGGTGAACAGCGCGAACGCACGCTCCAATGGTGCGTTGACGACGATCTGCAACTGCACCGGTTCGACTTCGGTCTGGGTCATGACTTCTCCTGATCTTCCTCGACTACCTGTTGATACGTCGCGAGGGCTCGACTCCAGAACCGGTCGAGTTGCGCACGCAGCGCGTTCATCCCGTCCGGATTCAACTGGTAGATCCGGCGCGTACCGACGGCCCGATCCAGCACCAGCCCCGCATCTTTGAGCACCTTCAAATGCTGGGAAACAGCAGGGCGGCTGATCGGCAACTCCCGCGCGAGCTCACCGACCGCCTGCGGCTTCTCGGCCAGGCGCTCCACAATCGTGCGCCGCATTCGATCTGCGAGCGCACCCCATTCATCTCCTGCTTGGTAAGTGTCTACGAACCGTAAGTCTTCGCTTACCGAGAAGAGTTGTCAAGACTTCGACGGACAGCAAAAGCGCGGGGCCGAGTGTTCTCGACCCCGCGCCCGGCGGTGCGGTCAGCGTTCGCGCACGACGATCATCGGCACCTCGACCGAGTGCAGCAGTGCGTTGCTGGTCGAGCCCAAAACCATGCTGGTGAATCCCCCGCGACCGTGGCTGCCGACGACAACCAGTTGGGCGTTCGACGATTCGTCGAGCAACGATCGAACAGGCCGATCCGCCACCACGATTCGGCGCACCGCGACATCGGGATAACGATCCGCGTAACCCGCCAGGCTCTCCGCGAGCACCGCCTCCGCGGACTGCTGCGCGCCATCCCAGCCCGCGACCGGCAGATCGAAACCACTGGTGTCACTCCAGGCATGCAACGCGGTCAGCCCCACCTTCCGACGCGACGCCTCCTCGAACGCAAGCTCCACCGCACCCACACTGTTATCGGTGCCATCCACACCCACCAGCACCGGCTGAGTCGCCGACACGGCATCGATCGCCGCACTCCCGTGGATGACCGCGACCGGACAATGCGCATGATGAGTGGTAGCGGTACTGACCGAACCCAACAACCCACGCTGGAACGCACCCATCCCCCGGCTACCGACCACCAGCATCCGCACCCGCGCCGAACGCTCGATCAACATCGGGATCACCAACTCGAACGACACCTCACTGGTGATGCGCGCCGCCGCACCCGGCGCCGCCGTGCGGGCCACCCTGCTGGCCTCGGTCAGGACTCGCTCCCCGTCGACACGCAACCATTCCAGATCCGTCTCCCCCAACCCCAGCCCCGGCCCGTACCCAGGCCGGATCGCCATCGAGGTGAGCAGGTGCAGTCGGCAGTTGTGCAGTACGGCTTCGACCGCCGCCCACGCCGCCGCCTGATACGAGCTCGCCGACCCGTCGACAGCGACCAGAATCGTCGGTTCTCGTGTTGCGTTCGAGGGACTTTCGGCTGCCATGGTCTGTCCTTTCGGAGGGTCCGCCATCGACTTCGAGCATCGCGCTGTCACCGGCGGAGAACAAGGTCACCCATCGGGCGACCGCTTCTCGCGGTCCGCCTCGTAGGCGGCTACCGCCGTGGGCAGAGTCGGATAGAGGTGGTGTTCCCCGATCGCGGCGGTCAACCCGAAGGCGTCCAGGTCGTCGCGCAGATCCCGCTTCACCCTGGCCATCGCGAAGACGATGTCCCGCGCGGCCAGGTCGGCCCGGAGCTGTTCGACGGCGTCGAGGGCGGTGAGGTCGACCTCCACGTTGGCTTCGACGTTGAGCACGAACCAGCGCACCGGCTCGCCGCCGTGCTCGGTCCACCAGTCGACCGCCGCGAGCGCCCCGCGGTGCAGGTCCTCGGCGTTGGCGAAGCACAGGGGGGCGTCGTAGCGGTAGATCACCAGTCCCGGAACGGGTTTCGCGCCTGGATAGTCGTCGATGTCGTGCATGCCCGCCAATCCCGGCACGAAGCCGAGGACGGCATCGTGGGCGCGGGCGATGCGCCGCAGCAGGTCAAGAGTCGACAGCGCGATCGCCACCAGCACGCCGTAGAGCACGCCGAGGGCCAGCACGGCCGCGACGGTGCCCAGCGCGAGAACCAGCTCGCTGCGCCGGAATCGGGCGATCCGCCGGAACTCGGCCACATCGATCAGCCGCAACGCCGCGTAGATGACCAAGGCGCCCAACGCCGCCGACGGGAACGCCGCGAGGACGTCGCGCGCACCGAGCAGCACCGCGAGCACACTACCTAGCGCGACAACGGAATACAGCTGCGTGCGCGCGCCCATCGCATCCGCGATCGTGGTCCGGCTGCCGCTGCAACTCACCGGGAACCCGTGTAGCACCCCGGCCGCCACATTGGTCGCTCCGAGCGCGGCCAGCTCGGTGTTCGCCTCGACGCGATAGCCGTTGCGTACGGCGAAGGCCCTTGCGGTGAGCGCATTGTCGGAGAAGCCGACTACCGCAATGCCGACAGCCGGCAGAATAAGCGCCGCCACATCGGCCACCGCGACCCCGGACAGGCCGGGTACCGGGATGCCCGCAGGGATCGTCCCGACGACCCGAATGCCGTAGCGCTGCAACGAGAAAACCGCCACCACACCGGTGGCGAGCAGCACCGCCAGCAGTGGGCCCGGCACCCGCGGCGCACGCCAGGCCAGCACCAACAGCCCGCTCAACACCGCCGCCGCGAGCACGCTGGTCGGCCAGTGCCACTGGTCCAGCTGGGTCACGAACGAACGCAGCTGCGCGACAATGGATTCCCCGCTCACCGGAACCCCGCTGACCCGCCCGAGCTGACTGGCGATCATCATCCCCGCCGTGCCCGCCAGATACCCGATCAGCACCGGCCTGGACAGCAGATCCGCCAGCACCCCCAACCGCGCGACCGCCGCGAGCAGACACACCCCGCCGACCAGCAACGCCAGCACCGCCGCGAGCGCGGCATACCGCTCGGGATCGCCGAGCGCCAGCGGAGCCAGCGCGACCGCAGTTAGCAACGCGGTCGTGGACTCGGGCCCCACCGACAGCTGCCGCGAAGTAGCCAGCAGCGCATACACGGCCAGCGGCCCGAGCACCGCCCACAACCCCACCACCGGCGGCAACCCCGCGACAGTCGCGTACGCCATCACCTGCGGAACGAGATACGCGGCCACGGTGATACCAGCGACCAGGTCGGACCTGAGCCACGCCCGCTGGTAGCCATCGAATTGCCGGAGACCCGGCAGAAAACGTGCCAGCACTGTCTCAGCATTGTGCCCTCCGCAGGACGATGGGGGATCAACTACCGGAGGTCCCTCGCCCTGTGTCGCGTCGACGCCCGTACGCCCGCCGGCGTCTGCCACCTCCTGAGTGCCCGCTCGGCCGCGCTGTTCGATCACCACCACGCGGTCCCCCGCGTCGACCGCCGCCGCGGCCACCCCGTAGTGGAACCCGTCGGGCGCAGTGTCGAAGGCGGCGGGCCGTGATCCTCCTGGGTGGAATCGCGCTCATGCCGACGCCGTGCTGCTTCCCAGCACATTCAGCAGGGACCCGGGTGACTGCGGCAAGCCCAGCTTCGCGCGTCCTCGAGAGTCGGCTCCGGCGATCCGGTGCCGGTCGGTGCCCAGCCGATGCGGACGACGGCCTGCGGGTGCGCGGTGCCGTCGAGCACGCCTGCGCGGACGGTGCGGCGCAGCTCCGAGGTCTCGAGGGGTCGGGTGAGCAGGGAGGTGGCGAGGCCGATGTTGGTGGCGGTCAGCAGGACTGCGCTCAGGGCCTCGCCTGCGCGCAGCCGGGAGGTTCGGTCGTCGGCGGTTGTGCCGATGACAAGCAGCTCGGCGAAGTCGGGATCGGGTGTTCGGTAGCTCGGGTCGATCACCTGTTCCCGGGCCGGATCGGTGGCTCGGCGCACGAGGGCACCCAGGGCGGTGGCGCGTTCGGTCACCAGGCCTAAACAACCGGGCGGGATCGGTAAGGAGGTGAAGTGCCGGTGGTCGGTGTGCCTGCGCGAAATGGCCGCGCTCAGTGCGATCTCCACCGGCGTCGGGCGATGGCGCAGCAGCCGCACCGACGCCAGGTGGTTGGGCTGGGCGGGGTTCGGTAGTCGACGGACCACCGCGGACCAGCCGAGCGCCGCGAGCGCGACTCGTAAATGGTGTAGGGACGCACCGCAACTCAGCACCGGCTCACGCTGCTCGGGATCGGCCGCCCAGGCCGGATCGAGGTAGAGGTGGATGGAACGGCTGCCGATCTGCCAGCGCCACGGCTGGGTGTCAACTACCGACGGCGCTCGCGCCGCGAGTGCCAATGCGGTCTCGAGGGTGGTGCTGTCGGGCAATCCGTAATCCATGTCGCGTGCCTCCGTCTCCTGTCGCCCCACCGTCGCACCGGCGTATCGGCCCGGGTAAGAGGAAGACGGCCTTTGCCCGTAGGACTTCCGACGCCGATCGCCCGGCGCGCAGACCTCACGGCGTCGGCAACCTCATCGGTCTCGAGCCGACCTCGAAGCCGAGGCCAAGACCGGCCCGCCGGCCCCAGATCCGGCGGGAGGAACCCGAAACGTCCGAGCGTGAAAGAATCCAGGGCATGGACCGCGAGCCGCCTGCCGCAGCCGGCCGAACGCCGGTGACCGAAACGCTGTCGCAGCTACGGCTGCGCGAGCTGCTGGTCGAAGTCCAGGACCGGATCGCCCAGATCGTCGACGTCCGCGACCGCATGGACCGCCTCATCGAGGCGATGCTGGTGATCACCGCCGGACTCGACCTCGACAACACCCTGCGCTCGATCGTGCACACCGCCATCGAACTGGTCGACGCCGGCTACGGCGCGCTCGGCGTCCGCGAAACCGACAAGGCCAGCTTGCAGCTGTCGGAGTTCGTCTACGAGGGCATCGACGACCGGACCCGCGTGATGATCGGCGATCTGCCCCGGGGCCACGGCGTCCTCGGTGTGCTGATCCAACAGCCCAAACCCATTCGGCTAACGAACCTTTCGGATCATCCTTCCTCGGTGGGGTTCCCCGCGCACCATCCGCCGATGAGCACCTTCCTCGGCGTCCCGGTCCAGGTCCGCGACGAGGTCTTCGGCAATCTCTACCTCACCGAGAAGGCCGGTGGTCAAGAGTTCACCGAGGACGACGAGGTCGTCGTGCAGGCGCTGGCCGCGGCCGCGGGTATCGCCATCGAGAACGCCCGCCTCTACGAGCAGTCCCGGCAGCGGCAGCAGTGGCTGGAGGCGACCCGCGATGTGGCCACCGAACTGCTGGCGGGCGGCGAGCCGAACGAAGTCCTGACGTTGGTCGCCGACCGCGCGTTGACGCTCACCGAGTCGTTGTGCACCTTCCTCGCCCTGCCCGAGGACCCGGACATTCCGCAGGACGAGGTGGCCGAGTTGGTGGTGGTCGCCGCCGCGGGCGCCGGCGCGGAAGTGTTGCTCGGACAACGAATCCCGGTCGAGGGCTCGCATTCCGGCGCCGCGTTCCGGGACGGGCATACCGTCGCGGTCGACAAGCTCGCCTACACCGCCATGTTCGACGCCGCCGCCACCTTCGGTCCGGCGCTCGTCC
The DNA here is from genome assembly GCF_004634405.1 of Nocardia sp. CS682. Classification (NCBI taxonomy): domain Bacteria; kingdom Bacillati; phylum Actinomycetota; class Actinomycetes; order Mycobacteriales; family Nocardiaceae; genus Nocardia; species Nocardia sp. CS682. The sequence goes on from NZ_CP029710.1 coordinate 801,406, forward strand.
TTCCGTTGCGCGCGGGCCAGTCGGTCATCGGCGTGCTCACCACCTTGCGGCCCACCGATGCGCCGCCGCTGGACACGGCGGCGCAGTCGATGATGGCCGCCATCGCCGACCAAGCCGCACTCGCCCTGCAACTGTCGGACAACCAACGCCAACGCCGCGAACTCGACGTGCTCTCCGACCGCGACCGCATCGCCCGCGGCCTGCACGACCACGTCATCCAACGCCTCTTCGCCGTCGGTCTGTCGTTGCAAGGCACGATGCAACGCGCGCGGATGCCCGAGGTCAAATCACGTCTCGCCGAGACGATCGACGACGTGCAAGCGATCGTGCAGGATATCCGGCACTCGATCTTCGACCTGCAGAGCAACACCACCGCCGACTCCTCGAAATACCGAAAACACTTGCACGGCATCATCGTCGACATGACCGCCGACACCGGCCTGCGCACCACCGTCCGCCTGGCCGGCCCGGTCACCGTCCTCGCCCCACCCCTGTCCGACGACGTCGAAGCCGTCCTGCGCGAAGCGGTCAGCAACGTCGTCCGGCACGCCTCCGCCACCACCGTCGCGGTCGAACTCAAGATCCGCGACGACGTCACCATCGAGATCACCGACGACGGCACCGGCGTCCCCGCCGACAGCACCCGCCGCAGCGGCCTGGCCAACCTCGCCGCCCGCGCCGAACAAGCAGGCGGCACCTTCAGCATCGACAACAACCCCGGCGGCGGCACCGTGCTGCGCTGGTCCGCCCCGCTGCCTTGACGCCGCACCGGTCGCTACCGCCCGGTCGGGAGTATCCGCTGCAAGAATTCCACCCCGGCGTCGAATCCGGGGCCCATGATCCCCTCATGATCGGTGTCGAAGGTGCGGTACTCGTATTCCGTTCCGGCTAGCGCGAATTCGTTCGCCAAGGCCTGGGTCAGCAGCGGCGGCACCGCGACGTCACGAGTGCCGTGCCCGAGGAAGATCGGCTGGCGGTATCCGTCGGCCGGTATCCCGACGTAGTCGCCGATGGCGCGGCGGGCAGGCTCCTCGAACAGCGGGCGCGCCAGCAGCTCGCCGAGCCCGCGCCCACCGATGATCGCCGGCCACCGGTCCTGGCATGCGGTTCGCAGCTCGCTCAGCACCTGGGCACCGGCGCGGGTCAGGTAGGGGGTCAGGTCGAAACTCGGGTGGGTGGCCCACATTCCGGCAAGGAAGGCAATGAGCAGCACCGACGCGCCCGCTATCGAACTGTCCAGCAGCGGTGAACGGGGAATGTACGGTCCGGCCAGCGGAAACAGGTACTCGAGCTGAGATCCCGGCGCCAATGCCGCAGTGCCGCGGAAATCGAGTTCGGGCGCGTACGTCGAGGCCAGGCGGGCGGTGGCCAACGCCGCGTGACCGCCCTGCGACACCCCGAACACCGCCCAGCTCTTCCCGACGGAATCGGTGAATTCTCGTGCGGCACGGACGATATCGATGGTGGCGGTGGCCTCGGTGCGGGCATGCAGATACGGGTGCACCTGCTCGGCGACCGGGCTCAACCCGAGGTAGTCGGTGGAAACAACGGCGTAGCCAAGGGAATTGAGCCTGCGGAAGTACAGTACATCCACCGGCATAGTGGCCGAAGCCGAAGCACCACAGGTCGGGCCGAGCCCGCCCGCCCCGTGATCGAAGGAGATCATCGGCCAGCCACCCGCGGGCGCGGGCCCCGACGGCACCATCACCAGGCCACGAGCGAGTGCCGGACCACCATCGGAGCCTTCGGTGCGATACGTGACGATGTAGCCATCGCCCCACTCGGCTGGAAAGCGCTGTGTCGCAACCAAATCCCCGGGCTCGCCACGCGCCACCGGCCCCGCGACAGACAATGCACACGACGCGAGTCCGACGGCGAGCAGCCACCGAATCGCCGTGCGGATCATCGGGCCCCCGCCCTACCCGAACACCAGAAATATTCGAAAATCATACTTTTCAATATTGCCAGCGAGTGCCGCCCTCGCAAGCCCCCAGACCGAGGGTCAGCACATCCGCCGGAGGGACTACTCCGTCAACGCTAGTGCACCGGAGGGGCAGAGGTCGACCGCCTCGCGGACCGCGGGGTCGTCGATGGCGGCGGGGTCGAGCACTTCGACCAGGCCGTCGTCGTCCCCTTGGTCGAAGACGGCGGGGGCGGTGAGTGCGCACAGTCCTGCGCCGATGCAGACGGCTCGGTCGGCGGTGATGCGCATGGGGTCTCCTTTCGGGCCTGCGTCGGTCACCAGGTGACCGGAAGTTCGTTCACGCCTTGAATTGTCGAGCCTGGTCGCAGGATCAGCTGTGCCACGGGCACGGCTACGCGCAACGTCGGGATGCGTTCGAACAGCGCCGCGAGGGCTATCTCGAGTTCCAGCCGGGCCAGGTTCTGGCCGAGGCACTGGTGTACGCCGTAGCCGAACGAGAGGTGGTGGCGGGCCGATCGGTGCACGTCGAAGGTGTCCGGATCGGCGAAGACCGAGCCGTCGCGGTTGGCGATGGCATTGCTGACGATCACGCCGTCGCCCGCCCTGATCAGGTGGCCGTCGATCTCGATGTCGGCCGTCGCGAATCGACCGCCGCCGACGTCGGCGATGGCCAGGTAGCGCAGCAGTTCTTCGACCGCACCCGGAATGAGGCTGGGGTCCGCGCGCAGGGCGGCGTGCTGATCGGGGTGGGCCAGCAGGGTGATCACCGAAAGCGCGATCATCGATGCCGTCGTCTCGTGGCCTGCGACCAGCAGCAACATCGCGGTCGCGACCAGTTCTGCCCGATCGATACCGCCGTGCGCCAGTTGCTCGGCGGCCAGCGCGGACAGCAGCCCGGTACCCGGTTCTTTCTGCAACCTGGTGATCAGCCCGTCCAGATAGGTCTCGACTTCCGCCCGCGCGCCGATCGCCTCCGCCGCGGTGGTCCCGTGCACGATCCGCCCGCTCGCGTCCCGGAACAATTCGTGGTCCGCGTACGGCACCCCGAGCAGTCGGCAGATCACCAGAGACGGCACCGGCAGCGCGAACCGGCCGACGAGGTCGGCGGGCGGTCCTGCGGCGAGCAGATCATCGACGCAACCATGCACGATGCGCTCGATGTCGGCCCGCATCCGCTTGATCCGCTTCACCGTGAACTCGCTGATCAGCATCCGCCGCTTGACGGTGTGTTCCGGTGGATCGAGGGCGATGAACATCCGCGGGCGGTTCCGGAACAGCTGGAAGCGCGGCGACACCGCGGGGAAATTCGGATGCGACCGATCCGAGGAAAGCCGCGGGTCGCCGAGCAGCACGCGGGCGGTCTCGTGCTTGGTGACCACCCAGGCCGGGCGGCCGTCGAAGAGGGTCACCCGGCGCAGCGAGTCGTCGCCGTCCCGGAGTCGGGAATACTGCTCTGGTAGCTGATAAGGACAGGTCCGGTCACTCGGGTAGGCGGGGGCTTGATCGGTTCGGGGCGGCGCAACAGGGTCGGACATCGTTCCCCTCGAGCTCGTAAAATGCTCTTGCGTACTCTCTTTGAGAGTAGAACGACTTACCGGGCAACGCAGCTGAACGACCGCCCCGACCCCTCGCGCTACACCAGTTCGGCGAACCTGCGGTCGCAGTAGACCGCGGGCGGTAGCTCGCTCGGGGCGCAAAGCTGTTCCACCGCACCGACCATGATCAGGTGATCGCCGGCCGGTCGCCGGTCGTGGACCGTGCACTCCAGCGCCGCGACGCAGTCGGCGACCACCAGCCCGCCGCGCGCGGTCGGCACGAAACCGCCCGCGCCGAACTTGTCGCCGTTCTTGCTGGCGAACCGGCTCGCGAGCGCACCCTGGCCGGTGGCCAGGATGCTCACCGCGAACCGGTCGGCGTGCGCGAAGACGGGGTAGCAGTTCGCTTTCCGCGCCAGGCAGACGAGCACGAGCGGTGGCTGCGCGGAGACCGAACAGAACGAGCTGGCCGTGAAGCCGACCGGTCGCGGCCCGTCGGTCGTGGTGACGATCGTGACGCCGCTCGGATAGCGCGCCATCACATCGCGGAAGAGCACGGCCGTATCGGCGGTGGCAGGCATGAAGACTGCCGCCTACGCCGCGTCCGAGGCGGCCTCGTTGACGAGCGCGATGAACTCACCCGGCGTGCGCAGGTCGATGAGCCGATCGTCGGGCACGCCGACACCGAACTCCCGCTCGATCCGGGCCGCGGACTCCATCAGCGCCAGCGATTCGTAGCCGAGATCCTCGAAAAGGGTGTCCGCGAATTCGGTGTCGGACACGGGCCGGTCCGGTTCGCCCGCGCTGGCGATCAGGATGCGTCGCAGGTCGTCGATGGTCATGATCTTGCGCATGATGTCTCCTCTGATTGTGCATGGTGTTCGGACACGGCGGGACGGGCGGGCCAGCCGCTCGCCTGCCGTACGACCACGGCCGAGTTGAATCCCCACAGGCCGCGGGCGAGTACTAGGGCGGTCGAGACCCGAGCCGGTCGCGGCACCTGCCGCACCAGATCGAGCTGGTAGTCGTCGGGCACGTCGTACGTGCCCGTCGTATGCGGGAGCACGCCGTCCCGGATGGCGAGCAGCGCCGCGGCGACATCGAGCGGCCCACCGCCCGAATACAGCCGTCCGGTCAGCGTTTTCGGCGCCGTCACCGGCACACCCCGTGGGCCGAAGATGTTGCCGATGGCCGCTGCCTCGGCACGGTCGGCATCCGCAAGAGCCACCGCGTCGGCGAAAACGACGTCCACCTCGGCGGGCGTGATACCCGCGTCGGCGAGCGCCAGCTCGGCCGCGCGTTGCAGGCCGGGCGGCCGCGGCGAACCGGGCGGCGGATCGAAAGTCGATGCGTACCCGGCGATCTCGCCGTACGCGTGGTTCGCGCCACGCGCCCTGGCCGCGTCGGGATCCTCCAGCATCAAGATGGCTCCGCCCTCCCCCGGCACGAAACCCTGTGCCGCGCAATCGAATGGCAGATACGCACGTGCTGGATCGGTCGCGTCGCTGAGACGCCCGCCGGCGATCTGGGAAACCCAGCCCCATGGATCGAGCGCAGAGTCGACGCCGCCGGTCACCACGCACGGCGTCCCGCGCCGGATGGTCCGCCGTGCGTGGCCGATGGCGTCGAGCCCGCCGGCCTGCTCCGCGACCAGGGCGCTGCTCGCGCCGCGCATACCGTTGCGGATCGAGATCTGCCCGGTATTGACCGCGTAGAACCACGCGAACGACTCGTAGACGCTCACCGTCTGCGGCCCCTGCGACCACAGCTTCTGGAACTCCCGGTGGGTGAATTCGAAACCGCCGCAAGCGTTCGCGGTGACCACGCCCATGTCGTAGTCGACCAGCTCGCCGGACTTCAGCTCGGCGTCCGCGATGGCCAAGTCGGCCGCGACGAGTGCCAGCCGGGTCGAGATGTCGGTTTGCGGCAGCAACCGGTCGGGCAGGTGATCCGCGGCGTCGAAGCCGGTGATCTCGCCCGCCAGTCGCACCGGATAGCGCGCCACGTCGAACCGGGTCAGCCGATCGATCCCGCTGATACCACGCAATGTCGCGTCCCAGAACTGTTCGAGCCCAACGCCGTTCGGCGCGACCACGCCGATGCCCGTCACCACGGGGTTGCCGGTGCTCATCGAGTCGTTCCTTCCGGGCGGCGCAGCACCATCGCGCTCTGGAAGCCGCCGAACCCGCTGCCCACCGTGAGCACGGTCCGCACGTCGAGTTCGCGCGCGACGCGCGGCACGTAGTCGAGGTCGCATTCGGGATCGGCCTCATGCAGGTTCGCCGTGGGCGGCACCACCCCGTACTCGAGCGCGAGCGCGGACGCGGCAATCTCCACCGAACCGATCGCACCCAGCGAATGCCCGACCATCGACTTGATCGAGCTGACCGGGGTCCGATAGGCGTGCTCGCCCAGCGCGCGCTTGACGGCCGCCGTCTCGTGCCGGTCGTTCTGCTTGGTGCCGGAACCGTGCGCGTTGATGTAATCGATGGCGGTGCCGTCGATGTGCGCCTCGTCCAAGGCAGCGCGGATGGCCTCGGCCATCTCACGACCGTCGGTCTTCAGCCCGGTCATGTGGTAGGCGTTGCATCGGCTGGCGTACCCGCTGATCTCGGCATAGATGTGCGCGCCCCGGCGCCGGGCGTGCTCGTAGCGCTCCAGCACGAACATCGCCGCCCCTTCCGCGAGCACGAAACCGTTGCGGGAGCGGTCGAATGGACGCGACGCGTGCTCGGGATCGTCGTTATTGGTCGTCGTCGCCTTGATCGCGTCGAAGCACGCCACGACGATCGGTGTGATCGGGGTGTCCGTGGCGCCGGCGAGCATGACGTCGGCGCTGCCCTCGCGGATCAACTGGCAGGCATGACCCACCGAGTCCAGCCCGGAGGTGCATCCGTTGGAGACCAGCGACACCGGCCCCTCCGCCCCGACCGTCCAAGCCACCTCCGCGGGCATGACGCTGGGCGCCAGGTAGTCGAACATGTGCGGGGACAGCCACTCGTAGTCGACCAGCCAGTTCCGGCCGGAGTCGGACAGCACGAGATACTCGCGCTCCAGGCTGGTCGCCGCGGCCACCGCGCTGCCGAGGGTGACCCCGACCCGATGCGGGTCGATCGACTCGAAGTTCAGCCCGCTGGCCGCCACCGCGTCACGCGCACACACCGTCGCGAACTGGGTGGCCCGGTCCATCCGGCGGATCTCGCGCTGGCTCAAGCCTTCCCACACCGGGTCGAAATCCGCCTCGGCGGCGACCTGGGAGCGGTAGGGCGACGGGTCGAAGAAGGAAATTCGCCGGGTAGCCGTGCGACCTTCGGTCAGCAGGTTCCAGAATTCCTTGATGCCGTTGCCGCCAGGGGCACGGACCCCTATTCCGGTAATCACCACGCGGGGGGTCATCGCGCGGAACCAACGGGCTCGGTGATCATGGTCATCTTGCTCAACACGACCTCTCTCCAGGGTTGATGTCTGGAGTAATGCTGGGCGGCCCGGCTCGAGTCCTGGTCGAGCACAGCTCGGTCGCGGCTCGGTGATACCGGCGACACCCGTGGCCGGGCGACGTATTCTCGGGCATATGGAAGGCGGGGCTTGGGGAAATTCGGCAAGGGCCTTGGCATCGGCGAACGAATTGATGCGTTCGCCACTCAGCGGAATTCTGGCCACCCTGTCGAAGATTCTCCTGGAGCTGATCGACCATCGCGCGCTGATCATGCTCACCGGCGACTGCCCGAAATCGCCGCTGTGGGCGACGGGCGACGCCGAGCTCACCGAGTGCGTCAGCACGACCGAAATGTCGGCGCTGGCACGGGAAGTCGATGTCGGCACGCCGAGGTTCGGGCGCGCGGTGCTGGCCGGTGCGCCGCGCGACGTGCTCGCCTTCGCGGCGTCCCCGCCCAACTCCGCGGGCGCGTTGCTCGCGGTCGTCACCGATGGCGACGTCGAGCCACCCGCGGCGACCACTGAAACGGTGCAGCAGCTGTGGGACCTGACCACGGCACGCATCCGCGACTTGATCCAGACCGTCGCCCCCGTCGAATCCTCGGGGCTACTCGCCGGCGGCGATCGGGTCCGCGCGATCGCCGACCTCGCCGACGAGCACGCCGCCACCCTGTCCACGCTGCTGGCCGCCCTGCGGGCCCGGGACCTCGACGACGCGACGGCCCGCCGGACGGCCGTCGACATCGCGGTCTCCGCGATCATCAGGCACCGCTCGGTCGACGACGTCGACCGCGTCGCCGACATCCTCGGCGAGGAGCGGGCCGACCGGGCCTATACCCGGCTGTCGGACATGCTCGGCATGCTCTCGCACTACGGCGCCGTCACCCTCGAATACTCGGCGTTCGACGGCGGCCAGCGCCACATTCCCTCGCATGTCACCGAGATCGCGCGGACGGTCGCGCGCGGCTGCGTCCTGTCGATGCTCGCGCAGGACGGGATCAGCCGGATCCGGGTGTGCTGGGAGCTGGCCGACACCGAACTCCTGATGACGATCCGCGACGACGGGCCGGGCACGCTCACCGTCGAGTCGTTCACCCCGCACCGGGTCACCGATCGGGTGGCCGTGCTCGGTGGGTCGCTCGAGCTCGACGCGGTGCCCGGCTGGGGCGCCACCGTCACCATCCGGCTGCCGCTGCTGGTCCGCGAGATACCGCGCTCCGACCTGCGCAGCACGCTGAATCCGCGCGAAGTCGACGTGCTGCGCCACCTCGTGCTCGGGCACCGCAATCGTGCGATCGCCGACGACCTGCACATCAGCGAGCACACGGTGAAATTTCACGTGGCGCGGATCCTGAAGAAGCTCAACGCGGGTTCGCGCGGTGAGGCCGCGGCCATCGCCCGATCGCTGGGCTTTCCGACCGCGGCGTTGCCTAGATCATGACGGCCAGTCCGACAACATCTCCGCGACGCTGGAGCCCTCCGGCACCCCCTGATGCACGTCCCATTTCTCGGCCAGCAAACCGTCCTCGATGCGCCAGATGTCGACCACGATCGCGACGGGGCCGTCCGGCTCGAGCTGCACCAGGCCGTGCGTCCATACGTGGTCGTCCTCGGCCACCATCCGCCGAATCGTCAAGGTGAACTCCGGAAACGGATCACCGACCTCTTTGCGGAAGGTATCCACGGTGCGCTGCCGCCCCACTCCCACGCCCGGATGATGGTTGACGAAATCCGGTCTGAGCAGTTCGGCGGCGCGGTCGAAGTTCTTCTCGTTGTAGAACAGCCGGATGAAATCGCTGACCAGCGTCTTCTGCTGCGTCAACGCGTCTGCCCCCACCACGGTCGTGCTGTTCGATTGCATGGCCCTCCCTTGCCGACGTTCGAACCTGTTCGCCCTCCCATCCTCACACTTACGCGCAGCAGGCAGAACTAGCCGGTCGAGTAGCCGAACCCGTACCTTCGAGCGATTGTCCGCCCGCCCGGCCTGGCGATAACCTCACCGCAAGGGGATGGATTTCTTTTCTGTGCCTTGGCGTCCGCGACCGATCGGCCGGGCGCCGGATGTTTTATGCGAGCATTACGGGAGGGTGCTGTGCAGGAAATTACGTCGACTGCAACGGAATTCGGGCCGGTGATCATCACGCCCGACAGCAAACGTTATCCACAAATGGTCGTCGGATGGAACAGAAGGTTCGTCGCCGCACCGGAATCGGTCTGGCTGGTCGGTAACACCGAGCAGGTCGTGCGGGCTGTACAGGAGGCGGTCGACTCCGGCAAAAGAATATCCATTCGCGGCGGCGGCCATTCGTATGGGGATCTCGTTTACCACTCCGCAGCCGAGATCATTCTCGACATGTCGCAGATGAACGCCATCTATTACGACCGGGACCGCTGCGCTTTCGCGATCGAGAGTGGCGCGTTGCTCATGGAAATCTATGAAACGCTGTTCCGCGGTTGGGGTGTCACGCTGCCCGGCGGCGTATGTCCGTCGACCGGTATCGCCGGTCACGCGACCGGCGGCGGGCACGGGCTGCTGTCCCGCCTGCACGGCAATGTCAGTGATCTGATCGAGGCGGTCGAGATCGTCGTGGTCGACGCCGACGGCTGCGCCAGGGCGGTGGTCGCCTGCCGCGACGACACCGGCGCGCTGAACGATCTCTGGTGGGCGTGTTCGGGCGGCGGCGGTGGCAGCTTCGGCGTGATCACCCGGTTCTGGTTCCGTTCGCGCGACGCCTTCGGCGACGATCCGGAGATGCAACTGCCCCAACCACCTACGGAAGTTCTCATCCACACGCAGTTCATTCCGTGGGCGGTACTGGACGAGGAGAAGTTCTCGAATCTGCTCCGCAATCACGGGCAATGGCATGTGGACAACAAGCATCCGGACTCCCCCGGCCGGGAGTTGGCGGGCATGATCTTCGTGGGGCATGTGTCCGGCGGCGGCATCGGGATGCTCACCCAGGTCGACGCCACCGTGCCCGGTGCGGAGAAGCTGCTCGACGACTACCTCGCTACCGTCACCGCGGGCACCGGCATCACCGGCCCGTTCCCCCGCCGCAGGCTGGGCTGGTGGGCCTCCACCGAGACGGTCGACACGAGCAATCCGACGGTGATGACCAACGCGACGCTGCGCAGCACGGTCAAAGCGGCCTACTTCCGGGAGAACTTCACCGACGAGCAGATCGCGGCGATCTACCGGAACATGACCCGCTCCGACTACCAGGCCCCGCCGCCCGGCGCGGCGGTGCTGCAGCTCGGCGCGATCGCCGGCGGCAAGGTCAACTCGTTCAGTTCAACGGAAACGCCGGTTTTCCAACGGAATTCGGCCTTCTTCGCCTGGTTCCAGGCCTACTGGACCGAGGCCGCCGACGACGACATGCACATCAACTGGGTCCGGGATATCTACGGTCAGACGTTCGCGTCGACCGGCGGATATCCGGTGCCCGGTGATCGCTACGAAGGCTGCCAGATCAACTCGCCGGACCCGGATATCTTCGATGACCGGTACAACCAGTCCGGTGTCGCCTGGCCGACCTTCATGTTCGGCGACAACTACGACCGGTTGCAGCGCGCCAAGTGCACGTGGGACCCCAATGACGTTTTCCGGCATTCTTTCTCGATCCGCTTGCCCGACTAGGCCACATGGGTGTTCCGGCGGGTTGCGATCAGCAGAGATCGTAATCCGCCGGATTCACCCGCTTGGTGCGCGCCCAGTATTCGCGGGCGGTGAACGGCCAGTTGACCGCCGAGCGGCCGTTCTCGTTGTACCAGCCGCCCACTGTCGTCCGCTGCCAGGCGCGATTGCGATTGCCGTTGTCGACCCGAGCGTTGTAGGCGTCGTGCACGTCTTTGCGGACCGTCAGCGCGCGTTTGCCGTTCGCCAGCAGCAAGCGGATCGCGTCGAGGATGTAGGTCGTGCCGCATTCGGAGAAGTACACGATGCTGCCGCCCTGGCCGACCAGATTGGTGTTCGGCCCGTACAGGCAGAACAGATTCGGGAACTGCGGCACGGTGATCCCGAGATACGCCCGCGACTGGCCGTTCCACATCTCGTGCAGGTCGACCCCGCTCTGACCGGTGACCCGCATCGGCAGCAGGAACTCCGACGCACGAAAACCGGTGGCATAGATGATGACATCGGCTTCGAACTCGGTGCCGTTCGCGACCACTCCGGCGCAGCTGATCCGCTCGATCGGGTCGCACACGAGCCGCACATCGGGTCGTTTCAGTGTCGCCAACCATCGACCGTTGTCGCGCAGCACTCTTTTGGCGCCGACCGGATACCTCGGGATCACCTTGTCCCGCAGTTCGGGCGCATCGTCGAGCTGAGCCTGCATCGATTGCAGCAACGACGCACGCAACTCCTCGTTCCGCGCCGACACCGCGTGCTCGCTCGGCGGATAGTCCTCGTCGACGATCCAACCCTCCAGAATCCCCCGCAGACCCGGGGCGAACAGCCAGAAGCGGTACCACTGCAAGTAATACGGCACCTGCGCGAAGAGCCACTGCGCGCCTTCGGACAGCGCGTCGTGATAGTGCGGGGTCGGCCGCAGCCACGGCGGATTGCGCTGGAACACAGTGATTTCCGCGGGCGTGCCGGCGAGCGCGGGCACCAGCTGATAGGCGCTCGCCCCGGTGCCGATCACCGCGACCCGCGCGCCGGTGAGGTCCACCGAATGATCCCAGGACGCCGAATGGAAAGCCGGTCCGGCGAATTCGTCGCGGCCAGGGATGTCCGGCAGTCGCGGGCGATTGAGCTGGCCGACGGCGCTGATCACCGCGTTGTGCCGGACGGACTCGTCGCCGTCGGGACCGCCTGTGGTCAGCTGCCAGACCATTTCCCGGTCGTCCCAGGCCATGTCGCGAACCTCGGTGGCGAACCGGATGTGCTCGGTGAGGCCGTGCTGGGTGGCGAAGTCGCGCAGGTAGTTCAGCACCACGTCCCGCGTGCAGAAGTGTTCGGGCCAATCAGCTTTGGGCGCAAACGAATAGTTGTACAGGTGGCTGGCCACGTCGGTGCGGCAGCCGGGGTAGGAGTTCTCGAACCAGGTGCCGCCGACCTCGGGATTCTTCTCGTAGATCACGAAGTCGACGCCGGCCTGGGCGAGCCGGTACGCGGCGAGCAATCCGCTGAAACCCGCGCCGACGATCGCCACGCTGAACGGGCCGGCAGCGCCGGCAGCGGTCCAGCGCGGCGCCTTCGGGTCGTGCTCGGGTAGCGCGATCTCCTCGCTGAGCAGTCCGATGAGTTCCGAGGTGTCTGAGCCCATGGCCCAGGTAGTGATCGCCCGCAGCAGGGCCCGGTCGGGCGGTGCCGCGGGCGGTCCCTCGTCGCGCAGCCGCCGTAACGCCGCGAAGGCCACCGCTCGGGCTTGCGCCTGCTGGGCGTCGGTCAGGCCACCCTGCGGCGCGAACAGCCAGCCCGGTGCGCGCAGGTCGTCGCGCAGCACGGACAGGTCGCCGGTGAGGTGGGCAACGGTCATCAGCATCGCTGGAAGTTCCGCATGGTCGAGAAACGCACGCAACTCGTCGTCGGCCGCGGTGATCGCCGGATTCATGACGCTCAGCGTCGCGGTGCCCGCTCGGATTCCGGTCGAATCCGGCTGGTGCCGGGTGCCCCAGCGGGCATCGAGCGGATCTCGACTCGCCGCTGCGACCGTGGTCTCCGATGTGCCGGTCGGTGTCGGTGCGAACCGGGACCGACGCCCACCGAACAACCCCTGAGCCGAGGAGAATTCATGTCCGAGTCCGAGAACAGCCCCACCTTGTTGCTGTCGGCGGCGCACGACGTCGCGGCCGTGGCGGCCGCCGAAGCCACGACCGCCGAGGCGAATCGGCGCTTGGCTCCCGACGTGGTGAAATCCTTTGTCGTCGCGGGCTTTCCGCGGCACTTCGTGCCCGCCGAGTGCGGCGGCACAATGGGCACCTTCGCCGAGCTCGGCCGGGCGGTCGCCACGCTGGGCACCGGCTGCACCGCGACCGCATGGTGCGCCTCGCTGGCCGCACACACCTCGCGGATGGCGGCGCACCTGCCCACCGCGGGATACCGGGAGATCTGGGCCGACGGACCGGATGCGCTACTGGTAGCGGCATTGTCGCCCTCCGGCACCGCCGAACCCGTCCCCGGCGGTTATCGACTGTCGGGCAACTGGCCGTTCGTGAGCGCGATCGACTACGCCGATTGGGGCATGCTCACGGCGCTGGTGCCGCGCGAGGGCGAGCCGGAGCCCAGGGTGCTCGCCGTGCCCCGCGCCGCGATGCGGACCGTGGACACCTGGCGCAACATGGGGATGGCGGCGACCGGCAGCAATATGGTGATCGTCGAGGATGTCTTCGTCCCCGAGGCGCGCACCATCGGGCGCGCCGAGCTGTTCGCCGGGCGCGCGAACGACTCTGCCGCGCCGTGTCATTCGGTCCCCATGCAGGCCACCACCATGATGTTCGCCGACCCCGTGCTCGGTGCGGCGAAGGGCGCGCTGCAGGGCTGGCTCGACCACGTCACCCCGAAGATCCGCGCCGCCGCGAACCAGCCGAAGCCGGCCCTGCCCGGCATGCCGACGTTCAACCGCACCACCCACGACGTCACGCTGGCCCGCGCCGCCGCCGAGATCGAGGCGGCCGAACTGCTGCTCGGTCGCGCGGCGGCGACCGCCGACGCCCCACCGATCACGACCTACGACACCATGCGGAACTGGCGCGACGTGGCGGTGGCGACCGACATGCTCGTCGGCGTCGCCAACCGGCTGCTGCGCGCGGTCGGCACCAGCGGCCAGGCCTCGGGTCATCCGGTACAGCGCTTCTGGCGCGACATCAACTCGGTGGCCGGGCATCAGGCGTTGCAGGTCGAGTCGGCCGCGATCGCCTTCTCCCATCAGGTGATCGACAACCCTGAGGAATCACGATGACCGAAACTGTCCTGAACCCCGCTGTCGCCGAACCTGATCCGGCGGCCGACGTCGAGTGGGTGCTGTGCCGCGCCTGCAAGACACCGATCTACGGCAGGCGGTTGCGCCGCAACCTCCATGTGTGCCCCGAGTGTGCCGCGCATCTGCCGGTCACCGCTCGCGAGCGGCTGACGCAGCTGGCCGACGACGGCCGATTCACGTTGCTGCCGTTCGAGATGACCAATACCGACCCGCTCGGCTTCGTCGACACGGTGCCCTACTGGCAGCGGTTGTCCCGGGCCCAGGCGCAGACCGGGATGGCGGAGGCGGTGCTCTGCGCGCGCCTGACCATCGACGACCAACCGGTGATCGCGGCGGTGATGGACTTCCGGTTTCTCGGCGGCAGCCTCGGCACCGCCGTCGGTGAATTGATCACCTTGGCCATCGAAACCGCGCTGGCCGAACGCATTCCGCTGCTGCTGGTCAGCTCCTCGGGCGGCGCACGGATGCAGGAGGGCGCGCTGTCGCTGATGCAGATGGCGAAGACGAGCGCCGCCCTGAGCGACCTCGATCGGGCGGGCGTGCTGTGCGTCTCGCTGATCGCGGATCCGACCTTCGGCGGCGTGGCGGCCTCCTTCGCGACACTCGGGGACGTCATCATCGCGGAGCCCGGCGCCCGCCTCGGGTTCGCCGGACGGCGGGTCATCGAACAGACCATCCGGCAACGGCTTCCGGCGGACTTCCAGACCGCCGAGTTCCTGCTGGAGCGCGGCTTCATCGACATGATCGTGCCCAGAGCACAATTGCGCGCCGAACTGGGAAACCTGTTGCGACTGAACGGCTCCGGTGACAGACCCCGGCTCCCTGCCCGGCGCTCCGAGCGTTCGTCCGCCATAGTCACCGACCCGGATCAGCTGCCCCATGCCTATCCGTGGGACCAGGTGCGCAAGGCGCGCTCACTCGATCGACCCACCGCGCTGGACTATCTCGGGTATGCCTTCGAAGGTTTCCGCGAGCTGCACGGGGACCGGATCTCCGGCGAGTGCCCGGCCTTGATCGGCGGAACGGCACTCCTGGACGGACTGCCGGTCATGGTGCTGGCCACCCAGAAAGGCCACACTCCAACAGAATTGGCCGCGCGCAACTTCGGCATGGCCTCCCCGGCCGGCTATCGCAAGGCGGCACGACTGATGCGCATGGCCGACAAGCTCGGCGTACCGATCGTGACCCTCATCGATACGCCGGGCGCCTACCCCGGCGCCGACGCCGAGGAGCGCGGCCAGGCGGTGGCCATCGCGGAGAACCTGCGGCTGATGGCCACGCTGTCGGTGCCGGTGGTGGCCGTCATCATCGGCGAGGGCGGCAGCGGCGGCGCGCTGGCCTTGGCGGTCGCGAATCGCGTGCTGATGTTCTCCGACGCCGTGTACTCGGTGATCAGTCCCGAGGGGTGCGCGGCCATCGTCTGGAAGGACGACACGGCCGTCA
This sequence comes from Nocardia sp. CS682, assembly GCF_004634405.1. Taxonomy (NCBI): domain Bacteria; kingdom Bacillati; phylum Actinomycetota; class Actinomycetes; order Mycobacteriales; family Nocardiaceae; genus Nocardia; species Nocardia sp. CS682. The sequence goes on from NZ_CP029710.1 coordinate 816,669, forward strand.
CCGCGGCGGCACAGGCGTTGCGCCTCAACGCGCGGGAACTGCTGCGGCTCGGCGTGGTCGACGGTGTGTTGCCGGAGCCGGACGGCGGTGTCGGCGCGGACCCGCTCCGGGCCGCCGAAACCCTCCGGTCCGCACTGACCGCCGCGCTGAACGAGTTGGGCGCACTGGCACCGACACAGCTGCGGCTGGCACGACGGGCCCGCTTCCGCGGCTTCGGCGCCTCGGTCGCGGTCGAGACGGAGCTGGCCGACATCGAAGACTGGGCCCGGCGGAGGTAGGAAATGTTCACCAAGGTACTGATCGCCAATCGCGGAGAGATCGCGGTGCGGGTCGCCCGAGCCTGCCGCGAGCTCGGAGTCGCCACGGTCGCGGTGCATTCGACCGCGGATCGTGAGTCATCGGTGGTCCGTCTCGCCGACGAGGCGGTCCAGATCGGGCCCGCTCCCCCGGGCCGCAGCTATCTCAATGCCGCCGCCGTGCTGCAGGCGGCCGAGCAGACCGGCGCCGACGCGATCCATCCCGGCTACGGATTCCTGTCCGAGTCAGCGGATTTCGCCGAGGCCTGCGAGTCGCTCGGCATCACGCTGATCGGCCCGCCCGCGTCGGTGATGGACAAGCTCGGCGACAAGTCCTCCGCGCGGGCGTTGATGACGGATGTGGGAATTCCGTTGCTGCCGGGCAGCATCGAGCCGCTGGATCACGCGTCGGCCCGGCAGTTGGCCGCGCGCATCGGGTTTCCGGTCATCATCAAGGCGTCCGCCGGCGGTGGCGGGCGCGGCATGACCGTGGTCGAGCACGGCGAGCACTTCGACGAGGCCTTCCATCGCACGCAGGCGGTCGCCCAGGCCTTGTTCGGGGACGGCCGCGTCTACGTGGAGCGATACCTGCCGCAGACCCGGCACGTGGAGGTGCAGGTGCTCTGCGACAGCTACGGCAACGGCGTGTACCTCGGCGAGCGCGACTGCACCGTACAGCGCAGACACCAGAAGCTGATCGAGGAAAGCCCGGCGCCCGAGCTGCCGACCGGGTTGGCGGAGCGGATGGGCCGCGCCGCGGTGGACGGGGCGCTGGCCGCGGGCTATGTCGGCGCGGGCACCTTCGAATTCCTGCTCGCGCCCGACGGCAACTACTACTTCATGGAGGTCAACTGCCGGATTCAGGTCGAGCATCCGGTGACCGAGATGGTCACCGGCATCGATCTGGTCGCCGCCCAGCTCGACATCGCCTCTGGCGGCGTGCTCGGCCTGTCCCAGGCCGATGTGGTGCCCACCGGCTGCGCCATCGAATGCCGGATCAACGCCGAGGATCCCGCGCACGGGTTCGCCCCGGCGCCGGGCGCCATCACCGAATTCGTGCCGCCCGGTGGCCCTTTCGTGCGCGTCGATACCCACGTCTATCCGGGGTACGTGGTGCCGGCCAGTTACGACTCCTTGCTCGCCAAGTTGATCGTGTGGGCGCCGCACCGCGACGGCGCGATCGCCCGAATGCGTTGCGCGCTGGACGAATTCCGGATGTCGGGTCCACACCTGCGCACCACCGCGGCGTTCCTCGCCGAGGTGCTCGACCACGAGCGATTCCGGTCGGCGACGCACACCACCGCGCTGGTCGACGAAATCCTGATGACGTCGTCCTCGGTCGGCGGGTGAGGCGGATGCGCGCGGACGACCTCATCGGTACCTGGTGGCTGGAGGCCTATCGCAGTATCGACGACGACGGCGGCGTGCACGAGGGTCCGCTCGGCGCCGACCCGTGCGGCCTGCTCTTCTACGCCGCCGACGGCCACATGTCGGTGAACATGATGCGCTCGCCGGGCACCGGCCACGGCTTCATGGGCTACGCGGGCACCTGGGAGCTGTCCGGCAGGCAGGTGATCCACCGGGTGTTGGTCAGCTCGCACGACTATCTGATCGGGACGCGGCAACACCGCGACATCGAGCTGGCCGACGATCGGCTGACCCTGCATGCGGTGGCGCCCGCCGCGTCCGGCCGGGCCGGGCGGCGGCTGCTGCGGTGGCGACGAATGACGGGAGTAGGCCGGTGACTTACGATTTCGACCCGGAACTGGCACCGTTCGTGCCGCGGCTGCGACCGCTCGACTACTCGGATCCGGTAGCCGCCCGCGCCGCCCTGCGCGCGGTGATGGCTCGTCAGCCCGCCTACGAGGCCGCGTCCCGGGTGACGATCGTGGACCGGCCGATACCGGGCCCACCCGGCGCCGGACCGGTGACCGTGCGGATCTATCGCCCGGTAGATCGGCCGGAACCCCTGCCTGCCTTGATATTTCCGCACTGGGGTGGCTTCGTGACCGGAGATCTGGATACCGCGCAGACCTTCGCGTCCCGGATCGCCGATCAGGTCGGCGCGGTCGTGGTGTCGCCCGAGTACCGGCTCGCGCCGGAGCATCCGTTCCCGGCCGGCCTACACGACTGTTACGCGGCCCTGGAATGGACCGCAGACCGGGCAGTGGAACTAGGGGTGGAACCACACCGGATCGGTGTCGGCGGCTTCAGCGCGGGCGGCGGGCTGGCCGCGGGGGTCGCGCTGCTCGCGCGCGACCGGCACGGCCCCCGAATCGCGTTCCTGTACCTGCTGTTTCCGCAGCTCGACGACCGCCTCGCCACCGTCTCCGCGCGGTCCTTCGCGGACACGCCGATGCTCGACCGCACCGCGCTCACGCTGTGCTGGCGGCACTACCTCGGCGCCGGCCTGCCGTCGGAGTACGCGGCACCGGCGCGGGCCGCGGACCTTTCCGGGTTGCCGCCCGCGTTCATCGGGGTCTGCGAGTACGACCCGCTGCGCGACGAGGGAATTTCCTTCGCGCACCGCTTGATTCAGGCCGGCGTGAAAACCGAGATCGTGCACTATCTCGGTACCTTCCACGCGTCGATCGGACTCGCGCATGCCGCCGTGTCGCAACGCATGGTGCGCGACCAGATTGCCGCATTGCGGCACGGTTTGCGTTGACGAATCAGATAAATAGGACATGAGCCTTTCGGACGATAGGTATTATGTGACCGAATCGCAATGTGAAACTCAGGCTATCGTTGAGCACCCATAGGTGCCGACCACAGAAGTCTGGGCTTGGGGTGCCGAGAATAGTCGCGATAGCATTCGAGCGACACGATTCGGGTTGAATCGAGCGATAATTCCTCTGTCGACCCGGTGTCAGCATTCGGAGCCGTCGCGGCCGGGGCGCGACGTACTCTTGGTTCGAACACATTCAACGGTCAGCTACGACCAGTGCGACGTTGACCGTCTTGACGCATGTCCGACACCCCGGGGGGGAATGGAAAATGAGGTTCAAGCTGCTCGGCCAGTTCGAAATCGTCGCCGACGAAGGGCCGATCCTGTTGACACAATCGAAAATAAGCCAACTACTCGGCTTGTTGTTGATTCAGAACGGCGAGACGGTGAGCGTGGATTCCTTGATCGAGGAACTCTGGGGCGAGGACATGCCCCGCAGCGCGCTCACCACCCTGCAAACCTACGTCTACCACGCCCGCAAGATGTTCGCGGCGCTGTCCGGCGGCAAGGACATCCTGGTCACCAGGCCGTCCGGGTACGCGATCGAGGTGGCCGACGAGTCGGTCGACGTGCGGGCATACATCGCGCACGTCGACAAGGCCACAAAAGCGTACGCACTCGGTGATGTGGAATCGGTCATCGATCATTTGGAGGTGACCCGCAAATTGTGGCGCGGGCCGTTTCTGGTCGGCATTCCGAAGGGCCAGGTACTCGACGCCTACGTCACCTATCTGAAAGAAGTACGACTCACGGCGCTCGAACTAGACATCGAAATCAAGCAGCGGACAGGCAATTACCGAGGACTTATTCCGCAACTTCGGTTACTGGTGGCCGAGAATCCGCTCAACGAAAATCTGCATGCCCAATTGATAAAGGTGCTGCACAAGTGCGGGCGGCGGGCGGAGGCGCTGGCGGCGTATCGCGATCTGTGGCAGGTACTCGACGCGGAATTGGGTGTGCGGCCGACCTCGGAACTCCAGTCGATTCAGCAGGAACTGCTGACCGAGGACCGGGTGGCTTATTAACAGCGATCCCGCCGGGCTTTACCGCCCGGCGGGATGTTCGGCCATCGCGGAGCGCACCGCATCACCGTGGCGGTGCGCCCACGCACCCAACGCGAAAACGGGAAGCAACAAGTCCTTCCCCGCCTCGGTGAGCTGATACTCGACGCGCGGCGGGGCTTCCGGATAACGCCGGCGTTCGACCAGGGCCATGTCTTCCATCCGCCGCAGCGTCTGGGTGAGCATCTTCTGACTGATGCCGCCGATCCTGCGGCGCAACTGTCCCGTGCGCATCGGCCCGTCGCGCAGCGCGTACGCCGTGACCGTCAGCCAGGAGTTGCCGAACAGGGGGGCCACCAGCCGCGGCGGGCAACGGCCCGCGACAGCGGCCTGGGACGAGGTGTACCGGGAATCGGCTGGCGTCGTCATGAATCTCAGCCTGCCAAGTCGTTAGGCACCCATTGGTGCGTATCGGCGGGACTACCGTCGGCGTTCGGTGCGGCAGGACCGATGGCACCTCGACCGGCCGACCACCGCGGCGCTGCGTACGGAGCGCTCCGTACGCAGCGCGTGAGGGGTTGTGGTGGTCGACCGGCCGGGCCGCTGCCTGCCGCGCCGCTTCCACCCACGTACGAGTGAACCTCGAGTCCGCCCGCGCACGATCGAGCGTGACAGCACTCGACCAGCGGAGGCTCGCTTGATAATCCACACAATCATCTACCGTTTCGCGAACTCGGTCAGCGAACAGGACCGCGACCAGTTCTTCACCGGACTACGCGCGCTCGCCGAAAGTTCGGACCTGATCGAACAATTCGGCCACGGCCCACACATTCGGCTGCCCGTCGACGACGGCGCACAGGGCGTCACCGCCGACGCCATCGCGCAGTTCTCCTGCCGGACCATCGCGGACCTGCGGACCTTCTCCGAACTGCCGCACGTCCACGGCTTCATCTCCCAGTGGCGCTCGAAGATCACCTACGACGCCGCCTACGCCAACCACGAGGATCTCCTCGCCCGCCGCACACCGACGAACGGAGCCACCATGCACCACACCGAGCACACAGTCACCGTCGAGGCACCGGTCGACGTCGTCTGGGGCGTCCTGGCCGATGTCGAGGGCTACGCCAAAATCTTCCCGCCGACCCAGCAGGTCACCATCCTGGAGGAGTCGCCGACGCACCAGATCGCCCGGCTCGTCGTCGAGGTGAGCGGAGCGAACCAGTCGTGGGTCTCCCGCCGCGACCTCGACGCCGACCGGCACGTCATCGCCTACCAGCAGTTGGAGAAGGCGCCGCTGATGGGGCACATGGGCGGCGAGTGGCGGGCGCTGCCGCTGGACGACGACCGCACCCAACTGGTGCTGACCCACGACTTCGTGGCGCGCGAACCCGTCGACGGCAAGGTCGCCGGGAAGTACACCTACGCCGAGGCCGACGAGATGTTGCAGGCCGCGGTCGAGCGCAACAGCGTCGCCGATCTGGCCGCGGTCAAGACGGAGGCGGAGCGGATCACCGCGGAATTGGCCGGGACCGCAGCATGACTCGGCTGATCGATCTGAGCGTGGTGGTCCGGGACGCGCCCAGCGAGGCGACGCCGGTGAAGATCGATCTGCTCGATCATCGCAGCGGCGCGACCGTGCTCGGCCTTGCGCCCGAGGACTTTCCGGACGGGATGGCGATCTCCAATGAGACCGTCACGCTCACCACGCACACCGGAACCCACATGGACGCACCGCTGCACTACGGTCCGCTCTGTGCGGGGCAGCCGGCCCGGAGCATCGATCAGGTGCCGCTCGAGTGGTGCTACGGTCCCGGCGTTCGCCTGGACCTGCGGGCCGTGCCCGCGGGCGAGGCGATCACCCCGGCGGACCTGGCGGGTGCGCTCGACAGCATCGACCACGTGCTGGCCCCAGGCGAGATCGTGCTGTTGTGGACCGGTGCCGACCGGTTCTGGGGTACGGCGGCCTACCTGGACCACTATCCGGGCCTCAGCGGCGAAGGCACGCAATTCCTGGTGGAGCAAGGCATTCGGGTCATCGGCATCGACGCGTGGGGTCTCGACCGGCCGATGCGGCAGATGATCGACGAGTACCGCCGTAGCCGCGACCCCCGCGCGCTGTGGCCCGCCCACATCTATGGGCGGCAACGCGAATATCTGCAACTGGAGAAGCTGGCACATCTCGAAGAACTGCCCACCGCTACCGGGTTCACGATCGCGTGTTTCCCGATACCGGTGGGCGGGGCAGGCGCGGGCTGGACTCGCGTCGTCGCCATCGTGCCTGCCTGAGCTCCCCGGCGGCCACCGCCTGAACGAAGTGTTCAGGCGGTGGCCGCATCCGGTTCGACAGCGAACAACGGCTCGTCGAACTCGACCGGACCGCCCTCCGGGCCCAGCACCTCCGCCACCCGTCCGGCGACACCGGCGTGCACCGGGATCATCAGCTTCATTACTTCGACGATCGCCACCTGAGTGTTCGGCTCGACATGGTCGCCGACGGCTACGAACGGCGCGGCGCCGGGTTTGGGAGCCCGGTAGAACACACCGACTGAAGGGGCGCGCACGAGATGGCGCGCGTCCACCGCCACCGCTCCTTCGCCCGCAATAGAGCTCGAAACATGCTGGTGCGCAGCGACACCCAGGTCCGGCGCGGCGGCTTGCGGCCACTCGGCCTCGACCGTGACCTCCCCTGCGCGGATGCGCAGCACGCTCGGCGGGACACCGAAGTCGGCTTGCAGGCGCAGCGCGTTGGCTCGGACATGATCGAGCAGGTCGTTCAGTTGCGCCACCTCGGCGGCGTCGGGTGGTCCGGCACGACCGTTGTCGACCGCGGCCGCGGGCCTGACGTTGTCGGACGCTGCTGTCATCGCTGTATCCATTCCTCGTGGGTAGACCGTACGAGGTCAGGATCGGCGGTGCTGCTCGTGTCGCGGTCGAGTAAGCCTGGAAACCTCGGCGCCGGCCCGCACGAAGCAGCTCGGCTCCGGCTCTTCAGCGGGCGGACCTACCTCGGCGAGGACAACAGTGTTGCCGCCCAGTCGCTTTGCTCGATACATCGCCGCATCAGCGGCGCGCAGGACGTGCTGATGCGGCGGCAGCTCGCTTGTCCGGGACGCCGTGAACACTGCGGCGCCGACGCTGGCGGTGATGGTGATCGGCAGGCCGGGCATCGTCGCGATCGCGGCACGCAGCCGCTCGGCGACCACGGCGGCGGGGACCTCACGCACCCAGCCGACCACCGCGAACTCCTCGCCACCGGTGCGCGCGATGAGGGCATCGGAATCGGCCACCGATCGCAGCCGATCCGCGGTCCGCTGCAAGACCTCGTCGCCGAACGGATGGCCGAACGTATCGTTCACGGTTTTGAACCGGTCCAGGTCCAGCGCGATCGCGTAACCCGTTGGGCGCCCGGCCCATCCGGCGCGCTCCGACCAGTGCGAGTCCAGGCCGCGCCGGTTCAGCAGTCTGGTGAGCGGATCGGATAGCGCGTCCATCCGCAGCAGCCAGTGCGAGAGCTGCACGGTCGGCAGCACCACACCGATCACCGCAAGATTGGCCACCACGACCGCGATGCCGAGCGCGATATCACCGCGCCAGCGTCCGGTGCCGAGCACCATCGTCGCCGACAGCACCAGGATCGACAGCAACGACCAGCCGAGGCTCAGGGCCAGGATCCGCGGACTGTGGAAGACCGCCACATAGGTGCCCGTCGCGACCAGCATGATGACCCCGAGGGCGCCCAGCACACGATCCTGGACGAGCATGCTGTCGGCGGTGGTGACGACGTCGATGACGGCGATCCAGGCCAGCGATTCGGACTCGCGCGGCCACGGCAGCGCCCACCAGCGCACCGCCCACAAGCCGCCGATAACGGCGGACAGCATGGTCACCGCGATACCGGCCCTGCCGTGCACACCGGCGGGCGAGATGGCCATCAGCGTGGCGTTCACCAGCATCAGCAGACCACCCGCGCCGATCATGACCTTTATCCGGCCGAGTACGGAATGGTATTCGAGAAAATCGACCACCCAGTGGTAATCGACCCGGTATTGCCACCGGGACCGAAATGACAAGCGGTTGTTGGTCATTGCGATACCGCCCTTACATCGGCGGTGAGATCATGACCGGAATTCGACTACCGGACAGCGATCGCCCGCGTGGCGCAAGCATGGCCAGCACAAGCTATCAGGTTTACATTCGGAAGAATCTGTCCAGTTACCAACGTCACCGTTCCTGGCACGCGCAGCCGCGCGCCGACCCGGCCACCAGGGACCAGGTCGGCGCGCGGAATGGAATCAGTTACCTGCCGGACTCTGCTGTGTTTGGTTGTCGGCGGGGCTCGGTTGCGTTTGCTTGTACGGTGCGCCCGCGGACTGCGCCGCGGTGGTGAACGCCCGCTTGATCTGCGGCCAGAAGGTGTCGTTCACGCAGGAGTAGCGGGGCATGAAGCCGCCACAGGCCGACGAATTGTTCGGGCCGATTTCGATCGTGAGGGAGGCCAGCCCCAATGCGCCGTGTGCCTGATCGTCGGTCGTCCCGGTGGTCGAGTATCCGACGGTCTCTTCGGAGGTGCCGACGATGAACCCGGGAACGATCTTCTTGGCCAATGCTCGCAACTGGCCGGCATTTTTCGTGGTGGCGGCGCTCGGAATGATCCCGTAATTACCATAAGCATGCAGATCAATCACGATTCCCTTGGCGGTATCCGGGACATCCCGGCTGCCCGCGGGGCGCTGATTGGTGAACAGGCTCGAGTAAAGCCGCTGTACCGCTTGGGTTTCCGGTTCGGAGGCGGCGCGCGGACCCTGGAACGTCTGCGAGCAGGCGTTCCGCGAAGCGCCACCCCAGCGGACGGTGAAATTGCGGTTCAGATCGACGCCCGGACCGTTGCCGGACCCGTCGACGACCGAGCAGGACGCGGGTGTCTGGGTGTTGTTGACGTTCTTACGCTGCATCTTCGGCCGGTTCCCGCCGCTGGCCGTCACGTCGACCCCGTCCGGGTTGGTCACCGGGACCACCCAGATCTCGGTGGTGTCCAGGATCGAGGTCGCCGTGCTGTCGGTGCCGTAGCCGTTGGCGAGGTAGTCGATCCACTTCCAGGCCAGTTCGCCGGTCGCCAGCTCGCGGGCGTGGATCTGCGCGGTCAGCAGGAAGCGCGGCTTGGTCGAGGCGGTGGGCGACATCGCGCAGCCGTTCGGCGCGAGCGTCGTCTTCGCCGTGGCCTTCTCCTGATCGGTGGCCTTCTTCGCGATTCCGGTCAGGCAGATGACCTTCATGGTGTGCCCGCCGGTGCCTCGTTCGGCCTTCCAGCTCTTCCCGATGTCGTGCACCTGAGCGATGCCCGGGTATTTGGCCGCCACGTCCGAGGCGTGCTTGAGCAGGTCCGCCGCGGTGTGATAACCGCCGTAATACGTCGGGTCCGGGGCTTTTCGCTCCTGCGGTAACGACTTGTAAACCGGCGCACCCTTTTTCGGATTGAGTCCGCGTTCGCGCAGCGCCTTGGCGGTCGCCTCGTCCGCGGCGATCGTCACCTGCCCCGGACCCGCCGGAACCATTTCGATCCCAGCCTGCTCGATGATGTCCTTCTGCGCCTGGGTCGGCACCGGAACTTCCCAGTAGTAGGGCGAATCATCCTGGCCGCTCGCCGTCGCCGGATTGAGGGCCAGCGTCGAAAAACCGCACACCGTCACCGCGGTCAAAGATGCCAGAATATTGCGTACTCTGCTCATGGACTTCCCTTGTCTCTCGCACAACCGCCGGCCACCGCAGTGCGCGGCGCGACGTTGTTCGCAGTCCCCGACGCGGACTTCGCCTGTCCCGCTGCCCGCCGCGCCCGCACCCAGGACGCCGCCCGGCACGAGGCCCCGGGCACCTGAATCGAGTCGGCCGGTCGCCGCCGAACCGCCGAGCCCGGCCCACGCCGAACCCGCCGACACGAACGACGAAAAATACGGGACATATCGGCTCCTCCAAAGGGACGGATTAATTCCCGATGGGCGGAGATTAAGCCGCGGCATCGGCTGGGTGAAACCCCAGATGACGAGTGGGGAATACAGCTGCCGTCGCCAAATGATCTATGCGCGAGAAAGTAGGTGTTGCCCGAAGGATGCTGCAGCCCTTCGCCGCTGCCGACCGCTCAGCGGCCGGACCCGGTGGATTCGAGGACGACCGCGGTGGTTGTTCCGCCGAGCCCGTGCGCCAGCAAGAGGATGTACCGCCAGCCGACCCGCTCGGTGTTGATGAGATGGTCCAAACCCGCCATCGGATCCGCCGGGCCGATATGTCCCACGCGGCGCGAGAATTCCCATGGGGTGATAGTCAGATCGAGGGATAGTGGATCGAGAAATTGCATCGTCGTCAACTGTTTCCCCAGAAAGGGACACACCACATAGTCGATGTCGGACAAGCTGATACCGGCCTGGCCGGTTGCCGAGGTAACAGCCCCGCGGACGTCGTCGGCGACCGCCTTCCAAATGCGCTCGCCGTCCACGATCTCTTCGTGTCGCGTACGCAGATATACCGGGCCGGTAAGCTTTTCCCGCTCGGGCGAGAACGGGTCCATACCCCGTCCGATGGGCTCCAATTCAGGATCGCTGAACGACGCGATACCCGCGATTCGCGCGAAACCCCCCGCCCGCGAGACAACCGCAGCCGCGGCGCCGTCACCGAATGGATTGTTCGATGTACGCCAACGATCGACCTCGTGCTCGCGCCAGCAATCGCCCGCGGTGATGAGTGCGAGAGCGTCCTCGTCGCGGGCTTCGAGATACGCGCACGCGAGTTCCAGGGCGACAAGCATGCCGTCGCATCCGGCGTCGAGATCACTGGCCAGGCACCGGCCCGTCGGTGCACCGAGCTGTCGGTGCACATAGGGCGCACCGTGCCAGAGTCGGCCGCCCGGTGTGAGCATCATGCAGTGCAGCGCGAGAGCGATGTTCGCCGGGGAGTGCCCGGCCTGCCCGAGTGCCAGGCGTGCCGCCGCTACCGCGAGGTCGGGCGAGTACTGGTTGTCCTGCGCAACAGTGACCGCGAGTTGTTCGGTATCGATGGCGTCGCGTTTCGTCCAGATGCCTGCCGCCAGCGCCTCGGCGGCAGGCACGGCAGACGGCAGCACACAGCCGACTCCGGCGAGAAATATATTACCCACGATGAACACACCCGCTTCCGTTCAGAGCTCGCACGGTAGGCGACGCTCATGGATCACTCCCGCTATTTTTAGACTTTCGACACCACAGATTGAAGTGAACCAACGCACTAGACCGAAGGTTCATGTCCGAAAGTCCAATTGAGTACAAGATCTCCATTGCGCAAGACTGCAAGGGGGTCGACATCAGCGGAAGTCCACTGCCCGAGTCGAAATACGCGGCCGCCCGCTTTGTCGCCGTTCTTCCGAAGCCCATTCCGGACGCCAGTTCCGATAATTCGTTGCGAGGACACAGATGGATTTTGCGCTGACTGCCGCACAGCTGGAGCGATACGAGGCGGTCCTCGGCGAGACGCGGAATCGGCTGGCAGACGACGCCGTGTCTGCGGCGGACAAGTGGAAAACGGCCGCAGCCCTCGGGCTCACCGGGTTGTGCATCCCGGCTGATTACGGCGGCGGCGGTCTCGGCGCGTTCGACACGGCGCTGTCGCTGGCGGCCTTCGGTCGTGGCTGTCCCGATACCGGACTCGTCTTCGGGGTGTCCGCTCATCTCCTCGCCGGCGCCGTGGCCATTCGAGATTTCGGGTCCGAACGCCTGCGCCGCGAGTTGCTGCCCGGCCTCGCCGCCGGAGATCTGGTGGCGGCCAACGCCATTACCGAAGATGAGGCGGGTTCGGATACCAGTCGGCTTTCCGTGTCCGCACACCGCATCGGCGACTCCTACGTCATCAACGGGGAGAAATCGTTCGTCAGCAACGGGCCCGCCGCCGATGTGCTCGTCACTTACGCGACCACGGCCCCGGACGGCGGATTCCTCGGCATCTCGGCATTCGTGGTGCCCGCAGGCCACACCGGCGTCCGACTCGGCGATCCGATCCGCAAGATGGGGCTGGAAGGCTGTCAGGCGGGGCGGGTGGGATTCCAGGACTGCCACGTGTCCGAGGAGTATCTGCTAGGCGGCGAAGGGCAGGGGTCGGCAATCTTCGCCCACGCCATGACCTGGGAACGCGCCTGTCTGTTCGCCACCTATATCGGCATGATGGACGATCAGCTCGAACGCTGCGTCGCGCATGCCCGCCGCAGGCGCCAGTTCGGCAAGCCCATCGCCAGATTCCAGGCGGTATCGCATCGCATCGCGATGATGAAGCAGCGACTGGAAAGCGCCCGACTGCTGATGTATCGGGCCTGCTGGCTGATCGACCAGGGTGCCGCAGAGCAGACCGCCGCTGCCGCGCTGTCCAAGGTCGCGGTATCCGAGGCAGCGGTGGCCAACAGTCTCGACGCCATCCAAATCTTCGGTGCGCAGGGCTACGTCGTCTCGGGCGACGTCGAGCGATACCTGCGGGACTCGGTGCCCGCGCGATTGTTCTCCGGGACCACCGAGATTCAGCGCGACATCATCGCACGGGAGATGGGCTTGTGAACCTGCTCGATGGATTCCTCGACACGGCTGTCCGATATCCGGATCGACTGGCCGTCGCCGGACCGCTGGGTGCGATGACCTACGCGGAACTCGACCGGACTACGGCCGGGCTGGCCCGCGCGCTGGCACACCTGGGCGTCGGTCGTGGCGATCGGGTGATTGTCTGGGAAGACAAGTCCCCCACCGCCATTGCCGCGATGCTCGCGGCCCTGCGGCTCGGCGCGGCCTATGTGCCCGCCGACGGCGCGACCCCGCCGAGCCGGGTGGCGGCGCTCGCCGGCGACTGCGGCGCGGCGGTGGTGTGCAGCACGCGCCCACCGGTCCCGAATCTCCCTACGGGCGCCGCATGGCTCGATCTTTCGGCCCAGTTGCTCGCACCCGACGGCACGATCGACACCGCGGTCGACACCGCCCCCACCGAGCTGGCCTACATCCTCTACACATCCGGCTCGACGGGTGCGCCGAAGGGGGTGTGCATCAGCCACGGCAATGCCCGCGCCTTCGTGGACTGGGCCGTCACCATGCTCGCGGCCGGGCCGAACGACAGGTTCGCCAACCATGCACCACTGACCTTCGACCTCTCCGTGCTCGACCTCTATGCGGCGTTCGCCGTCGGAGCCTCGGTTCATCTGATCCCCGCCGAACTCGCCTATGCCCCGGTACAACTCGCCGAGTTCTTGCACGACCAGCAGATCACCGTCTGGTACTCGGTTCCCTCGGTGCTCACCCTGATGATGCGCGACGGTGGAATGCTCGACACCCCGGCCCCGCCGTCATTGCGCGCCGTGCTCTTCGCGGGTGAGCCGTTCCCCATCGGGCAGGTACGCGACCTGCGGTCCTGGACCGGTGCGCGGCTGCTGAACCTGTACGGGCCGACCGAAACCAATGTGTGCACCGGTCACGAGGTGAGCGCCGACGATCTGCTGCGCGACCGCCCGGTGCCGATCGGGCAGGCCACCTGTGGCGACAAGGTCTGGGCCGAGCGGCCCGATGGAACGGTGGCCGAGCGCGGCGAGGACGGCGAGCTGATCGTCGAGGGCCCGACGGTGATGCTGGGCTACTGGGGACAGGAGCCGCAGCACGGCGCCTACCGCACGGGCGACATCGTGCGGGTGCTCGATGACGGCTCCTTCGACTATCTCGGCCGCCGGGACCAGCTGCTCAAGGTCCGCGGCCATCGCGTCGAGCTCGGTGAGGTGGAGGCCGCGCTCGCCGCGCACCCCGCCGTGGCCGAAGTCGTTGCGGCGGTGCGCGGCACCGGTATCGATGGCCGTCTCACCGCATTCGTGGTGGCGCATCCCGAGCAGCGGCTCAGCGTCCTGGAAATCAAGCGGCACAGTGCCGCGACTCTGCCGCGCTACATGGTCCCGGACGAGGTGTACCTCGTGCCGTCGCTGCCGCGAACTCGGACCGGAAAGACCGACCGCGCCGCTCTGCTCGCAGCGGCCCCCCGGGCACAAGCAGGTATCCGCACCGGAAGCACAAGGAGTACAACAACATGACACAGGCCGAACTGACCAACCGACTGCTGGACTTCATTCGGGAACGGTTTCTCGATAATGATCCGGCCAGCGATCTGGACGGTGTGACCCCGCTTCTCGACTGGGGCATCCTCAACTCGGTGAACACGATGGAGCTGATCAGCTTCATCCGCACCGAGTTCGGCTGCGACATACCACAATCCAGCGTCAATGTGCGAAATTTCCGCAATGCGAACTGCATTGCAGCCCTGGTCGCCGACGCGACGACCGAAGTACGCGAGCAGTCGGCGTGACATGACACCGCGGTGCGGTGGTGGCCCGGCCGACGGGATACCACCGCGCTGCGGTGAATCGCGTTCAGCAGACCGCTGATCCGAGATGGCTCGGCATATTCGACGTATAGGCGCACCCACAGCGCCGCCCCACTGCATGGCAGGTGTCGCGCCCCTGTTGAGCGAGCTGATAGGCGTAGGAGACCAAGCCCGCCTGCAGTCTCGATTCGACGCCCACCTTCGCCATGATGCGCGCTACATGCGCCTTCACCGTGCGTTCGGTGATCTGTAACTGACCGGCGATGGCTCGGTTGGACCTGCCGTTTCCGAGTAGCCGGAATACTTGGATCTCCCGAGACGACAGTAGTGCCGCACGCGCAGTCTCATCGTGCCATGTCGGAGGAGCGACCTCGATCGAACAATCTTCCCGAACCAGTGTTTCCTGCTCGAGCTCTTCAGACATCAAAACTCTCCCCTGGCTGCCGCGGGTTCATCTACCCGCCCCGACTTCCGCGTTATCCAAGAGAAACGCGCTATCATTTCTCCTGCGGTGACAGCTGACCCCAACAGAGGCTCTACAAAGTGCTCAGTGGCAGCAGAAATTCAATGTGCCCGCAGAAATATACAATTAGCCGTCCTCGACTCCCGACTCGTGGACCCCCTTGCTCGCTGTCGATCACACCGGAAACATCCTACCTAACGGCGATACTAATCGAGTATCGAAGGTTGTTCCAACTGGAAGAGCGGATCGCCGACAAGGCTTCTGCCCCAACAGGCTTCATGCTCGAACACCATGACTCCTCGACATCCACCGACCTGAATATGTTGCGCCACATGGTCATTGAATCTCTATGACCGCTGCGAAGCCCGCGACTCCGAAGTTGTTATCCACCAACATCTCTCACCCATGCGAGAGCCCTGAACAGGTGTACTGCAGCCGTCGAGGTACCGTTCCTCGACCACAGTGGCAGTCCATTCCAGCCGAATGTAGAATCCGCGCCTCCTCGCCGACGACCGGCCGAGACCAGTTTCGGCCGCGCCCACCTCTTCTTGTACTGTCGTCCCGGTTCTACCCATTGGACCCGATCGGACGGCCCAAGTCCAACAACCGACCAGGCCGTCCGACACCAAGCCGTTGTGAAAGGAGCAGGGTTGGAACTGGACCTCGGCGCGGTCCGAGCCTTCGTCGTCATCGCCGACCACCAGCACTTCGGCGAGGCCGCGGACCAGCTGGGACTGACACAGCAAGCGGTCTCCAAGCGAATCGCGAAACTGGAAGCCGCGCTTGGTACGACGCTGTTCCAGCGCTCACGGCACGGCAGCGGCCTGACCGAGGACGGCGCCGCGTTCCTGCCCCATGCCCGGTCTCTCATCGCCCTGGCCGATCAGGCCACCGCCTCGCTGCGGGGACGCAGCAGGCCGCTGCGGGTGGACGTGCTCGGTACCCGCCTCGCGGCCACCGAACTGGTTCGGACGTTCCACGAGACCCATCCCGACGTGGAGATCGACATCGTGACCTCCCCCGGGCTGCGCAGTGGTCGCTCCGCCCTCGTCAACGGCACGATCGATGTCGCGTTCGCGCGGGTGGTCGGCGCGCTCGACCCCGAGATCGACCACATACCGGCGTATCTCGAACCCCTGCACATCCTGGTCGGCCCCGGGCACCGCCTCGCCGACCGGCGTCAGGTCCGGCTCGTCGATCTCGCCCACTCCGTCGCCCGGATGCCCGGCAACGAGCCGGGCAGCGAATGGGCGCAGTACTACGACGATCTCACCGCTGACTTCGGGCTGACCATCGATACCGGAGGTCCGAACTTCGGCCTGGACCACATGCTCGACGAGATCGCCGAATCATCGGACCTTTACATGTTCTCTGGCGAACGATTGCGCGTGCCTTGGCATCCCGACATCAGCCGGATTCCGATCATCGAGCCGACACCCGGCTACCCGCACTCCATGCTGTGGCACCGACGTAACCGGCATCCCGCGCTGCCTCGACTCATCCGGCATATCACCGCCGACTTCGAACCGTTCGACCCTGCACGACACTGGCTCCCGCCGGCCGAACTGCGCGAGGGGCTGTGGGGCCGATCCGCTTGAGCGACGGCCTGTTTCACGGCGCGAGACCGACCAGGGCCGCGCTCTCCCGCCACAGTCGGTCGCAGCGCTGCGGGTCGGTAGTGTGCGACGCGGTCTCGACCGGAGTGCGGTCCACGTAGAAGCGGCCGGACACGCCCGCCACCTCGGGCGAGGTGGCCAGCCATACCGGGATCCGCGCACCGACGTCGGGGCCGGGCAGCGCCGCGGGATCGGAGCGGCCGTGCTCCCACTCCCCGACGCCGGGTTGCGGGCCGGGCTGGGGCAGAATCCCGTCGCTGTAGGCCTGCATGATGATCGGGCCGAGCCCAGGCGCTTCCCCGCCCAGGCCCGTACCGGCGATCGTGCCGGGGTGGCAGACGTTGATCGTGACGCCGGTCCCGGCCAAGCGCCGCGCCAGCGCGTAGGCGAACATCGTCTTCATGTTCTTGCTGCGCGCATACACGTAATAAGGCCACAGACCGGTGTGCGCGCCGAGACGTTCGGTGTCGGCGCAGACGATGTCGTCCAGATCGACCGGCTCGTGCGCGAGCAGCACCGGGTCGGAGCCGATGACGATCAATCTGGCCTGCTCCAGCACCGTGGCCAACCTACGCAGCAGCAGATACGGCGCCAGGTAATTGATGGTCAGCATCCTCGGCAGGCCGTCGGAGGTCATGCGGTCCACCGAGGTCACCACGGCGGCGTTGCTGACGACGACATCCGGCGGTGGCCCGGCCGAGAGCCGGTCCGCGAGGTCGCGCACCTGGCCCAGCTCCGCCAGATCGGCCCGCTCCAGGCGGAGTTCGGCGCCGGGTACGGCCGCCTCGATCCGGGCGCGAGCCGCCAAGAGCCGAGAGTCGCTGCGCCCCACCAGCGTTACCATCCGGTCCGGGCCGGCGAGGCGACGTGCGATCGCCTCGCCGATCCCGTTCGTCGCCCCGGTCACGACCGCGTGCTGCACTGCTCTCCCTCGAAAATCGTTGTGCTCACGCGAAATCGGCGACCCGCGGGTAGATATCGTCGGGCGGCAGCTGCCCGGCCTCCAGGTCTGCCCACTGGTGCCCCGGGTGCGGCCGGTAGGTCGCCTCCGCGTCGGTGTAGGTGGTGATGAATGCGACACGGTCGGCGTCGGAGGTGTTGCCGCCCGCCGTATGTCCGGTCCGCCACTGGTGGAACGTGGCGTCGCCCGCGCGCAGCGGGACGGTGACGCGCCGATCCCAGGTGAGGCCGGGATAGGTGTCGAACAAATAGGATTCGGGATTCTCCTGCGCCGCGGTCAGCGGAGCGCGGAAGGGTTCCGGCCGCCGGTGCGAGCCGGGGATGAAAGTCATGCAGCCGCGCTCGACCGGCACGTCGACCAAGGCGATCCAGGCGTTCAGCAGCAACCGCCCCTCCAACGGCGCGAGCGTCAGATCATCGTGCCAGGTGGTGGGCGCCGCATCGCCCGGCGACTTCACCAATGTCTCACCGCCCCATACCCGCAACGAGATGCCGGACAGCTGCTCGGCGATCGCGCCGACCCGCGGATGACGGGCCAGGCCGCGCAGCACCTCGTTGTTCCGGAAGGCGTCTTTGGTGATCCGGACCGCCGTCACACCGACCTTCATGCCCATGCCTGCCACCACGCCGCTGCGCTCGATCTCCGCCAGCGCCGCCGCCCGGTAGGTTGCTACTTCCTCCGGGGTGAGCACATTCGGAATGTGCGTGAAACCGTCTTCCCGGAACTGCGTGACATATCGCTGGTCGACCACGGCCGATCGCGTCTGGCTACTCGTCTCGGTCACGCCAATTCTCCCGTCAATCCTGGGCATTAACAAACTATTTCTAAACGCGCCGTGGGCCCGGCGTAAAGTGAACCTTCGTCCATCGCACAAAGGTTTAATGTACAAAGGTTCACTTCAAACGCGAGATCGATGTGCGCGAGACTGCGAATATGTCGACAGCGGTTGCAGAGTTACCAGAGACAGCGCAGTGACGGCGCTCGGCGAGAATCAGGCTGCGATACGCAGCTTTCCGATGCGACGTCAATGTCCGTTCGCGCCTGCGGCGGAATACGCCGAGCTGCGGGAGGCGGGGCCACTCGCCCGCGTGCGGCTACCCAATGGGCAGCCCGCGTGGGTGGTGACGCGATACGCCGAGGTGCAGCAGGTACTGGCCAGTCCACTGATCAGTACCGACATCACCCGGCCCGGGTTTCCCGAGCTGACCTCGGACCCGGATGCCGAGCGCTATCAATTGTTCGAGGGCGAGTTCTTCAACATGGACTCGCCCGAGCACGACGTCTACCGGCGAATGCTGATCCCCGAATTCAGCTTCAAGCGCATCAAGGCGCTGCGGCCGGGCGTGCAGGCGATGATCGACGAGCTACTGGACGTCATGCTCGCCGACGGTCCCCCGGCCGACCTGGCCGAGGCGTTCGCGCTGCCGGTCGCCTCGCTCGGCATCTGTCAGCTGCTCGGTGTTCCCTACGAGGACCACAGTTTCTTCCAGTCCCGGGTGCGGACCCGCAAAATCGAGGCGTCCGAGGACATGCTGGCCCCGGTCGCGGAGCTGCGCGCCTACGTCGACGCCGCCATCACCCGGGCCGAGCGGGAACCCGGCGACAACCTCATCGGCCGACTGGTCCTCCAGCGCGTCGCGACGGGCGAGATCACCCATAACGCGGCCGTCGGCATGGTCTTGCAGCTGCTGATCGCCGCGCACGAGACGACCTCGAACATGATCATGCTCGGCACCCTCACCCTGCTGCGGCACCCCGCGCAGCTCGCCGAGCTGCGCGCCGACCCAGCACTGTGGCCGAACGCGGTAGACGAACTGCTGCGGTACCACTCGGTCGCGGACGGGCCGACCTTCGGCCGCATCGCCGTCGGGGATATCGCGGTCGGCGATCAGGTCATCCGGGCGGGCGACGCGGTGTTCGCGCTGTGCGCCTCGGCCAACCACGACGAACGGGCCTTCGTCCGGGCCGGCGAGTTCGACATCCATCGCGGCTCCGGCAATCACCTGGCTTTCGGGTACGGCGTCCATCAGTGCATCGGCCAGAATCTGGCCCGAGCCTGGCTGGAGACCGCCTACGAGACGCTGTTCCGGCGGGTCGACACGCTGCGGCTGAACGCGGAGGTCGACGACCTCTCGTTCAAATACGATGCCGCGATCTTCGGCCTGGACGAGTTCCCGGTGACCTGGTAGCGCCGCATGCGCATCATCGCGGACCAGGACCGCTGCATCGGCGCGGGGCACTGCCTACGCGCGGCCCCCGACATCTTCGACTCCGGCGACGACGGCCGGGTTGTCGTCGCCGAGCCCGAGCCCGACCCCGCGCGCGTCGAGACCGTGCGCCGGGTCGTCCGGCTCTGCCCCAATGCCGCCTTGGCACTTCGAGAAGACCTCTGAAAATCCGCAACCGAACGGGAAGTCACCGATGACAGTCAGCACCGACGATGTGGCCAGCTTCTACGACGGAACCGACAAGTTCAGTCTGGAAGGCAAACTCGATGAGCTGTGGGGCGCCAATCTCCACTACGGCTACTGGGAAAACGACACCGACGAGGACAGCCCCATCGAGGTGGCGACCGATCGGCTGACCGATCTGATGATCGCGGGCCTCAACGCCCAGCCCGGTCAACGCGTGCTCGATATCGGCTGCGGCAACGGCAATCCGACGCTGCGCTTGGCCAACGCGCGGGACGTGTCCGTCGTCGGCATCACGATCAGCCGGGTGCAGGCCGAGCAGGGGCAGGCTCGGGTCGCCGAGCTCGGCATCGCCGATCGCGCCGAGTTCCGGTTGGCCGACGCGATGAACATGCCGTTCCCCGACGATTCCTTCGACGCCGCATGGGCCCTGGAGTCGATGCTGCACATGCCCGACCGCGGTCGGGTGCTGGCCGAGGCGGCCCGGGTGTTGCGCCCCGGCGCACGACTGGCGATCGCCGATGTCGTGGAGCGCGGCCCGGTCAGCCCCGAGGGGAAGGTCGTCCTCGACCACATCCGCACCACCTACAAGATCCACTCGCTCGGCACCGCCGAGGAGTATCGCGAGCAGCTCGCCGCGAACGGTTTCATCGATGTCGAGATCACCGATATCACCGACAAGGTCAATCGCACGGGAATCGTGCTCGCCGACGCCGTCGAAAAGAAGCGCGCCGAATTCTTGGTGCACGCGACGGAGCAGGAACTCGACGAGTTCACCGGCTTCATGCGCCGCGCGGCGGCCACGCCGGAAAACGGTTATCTCTTCATCACCGCCACTCGTGGCTGACAGTCGATGATCACCGGGTCGCTGCCCACAGCGACCCGGTGATTTTTTACCCACATAGCAAGAGGGCGCGGCTTCCAGTCGGAAGCCGCGCCCTCTTGCTCGTGCTATTTCGCCGAGTCGACCGTCGGGCCGTATGCGGCGGCCCGGTCGAAGGCGGCGGCGATGTCCCGGTGCCGTTGCTCGATCGGGGCGTACCACTCGGCATGGGTGACGGCGTACAGGTCACCCCGCTTGACCGCACCGACCACGATCTTGCCGACCTCGTCGGGTGTCAGCCAGCGCTGTGCCCGGTACTCCTCCTCGGTCATCTCGAAGTCGCTCAATCCCCCGGCCGCGTAGCGCTGCGGCCGGTTGCGGGTACTGGTGGCAACGTTGGTTTGCACGGTCGCCGAACACAATACGGTCGTGCCGACCTTCGATCCGTCCTGCTCGAGCTCGCCGGCCAGCGCCTCGGTGAGCGCGACCACCCCGTACTTGCTGACGGCGTAGGCCGCCAACGGCGGCTGGGCGAACAACCCGAAAATCGATGCGGTGTTCACGATGTGGCCGCCGTCCGCGTTGGCCTGCAAGATCGGCAGAAAGGTCTGCACCCCGTGGATGACGCCGAAGAGATTGACACCGAGCATCCACTGCCAGTCCTCGATCGTGAGGTCGGCGATCCGGCCGATCGGCCCGACGCCCGCGTTGTTGCAGACGACGTGCACGGTGCCGAACCGATCAATGGCCGCCTTGGCCAGCGTCCGCACGCTGTCCACATCGCTGACGTCGGTATGGATGCCGACCGCACCGATCTCGGCCGCGGTCTGCGCTAGTACCTCGCGCTCGATGTCGGCGATGATCACCTGCATCCCCTCGGCGATAAGTTGCTCGGCGATGCCCTTACCGATCCCGGAAGCTCCGCCGGTGACCACGGCGACCTTGTCGCGGAGATTCGGATATGCGCTCATCGGTGATCAGCTCCTGTCTGTGGTGGTCGAGCAGTCCTCACGCCGCGCTCCATGTACCGAGGGGACGGCGCAAACCGAGCCGCGCCCGCAATGTCGCGTCCGACGCCGCCGGTGAGCGGCGGCGCACGGCGCCGGCGATCTCCAGCATGTCGGCATACGCCCTTTCCGCCGAATCATGCTGCGCGGCAACCACACTGAAGCCGTTGACGACACCGGACCCGGCCAATCGGATCAGGTGCTCGACGGGCGTGGCCGTCGAGCGCTCCAGCAGGATCAGCACGTCGCCGCGCCGGCGACCAGCCGCGTGCGCCGATTCGATTACCGCGTCCGCGATCTCGCGCACTTCGTCGGCCCGATCGATCGGCACGACAGCGATGTCGGATACCCGGCCCGCGAGCGCGGCGGCCTCGGGGCTGTCGGCACGGCGCACCAGCACCGGATGTCCCTGCGGCGGGCGGGCTATGTTCAGCGGCCCCGCCACATCGAAGTGCTCGCCCTTGTGGTCGAGCGAGCGCAGCCGCTCAGGCCGGAAGTAGACGCCGGACTCGCGGTCGCGCAGGAACGCGTCGTCGGCGAAGCTGTCCCACAGACCGCAGACGACCTCGGCGAACTCCTCGGCCCTGGCCAGCCCCGCTCCGTTCGCGGCCATTTCCCAGCCCGCGCGACCGCCGCTCAGGTAGTCGATGGTTGCGAGTAGCCGGGCCACGTGATACGGCGCGAGGTGGTCGGTCGAGATCGACGGCACCAAGCCGATGCCGTCCGTCGCGGCGGCCAGTGCGGCGGTAAGGGTGCCTGCCTCGAAGGCCCCTTGACCCGCAGGCTGGACTTCTTGGCTGTCGTCGAAGAGCAGGGCGTCGATCCCCGCGCGCTGCGCGGCGCGCGCCCACTCGCAGACGTGGGCGAAGGTCGCACGACCGTCGCCGCCGCCGCTGCCCGCGGTGGTCAACTGCGCGAAGAGCACGAGGGTCATCGCGTACCTGCCAGCGCCGACTCGGTGAGGCCGAGATTGTCGCGTAGCGTGCCGTCGACATAAGACTCGCGCAGCAGTTTCCGCCTGCGCAGCTCCGGCACGACGTGCTCGACGAAATCGTCCAATGAACTCGGCAGCGAAGGGAAGTCGATGAGGAATCCGTCCGCCGCGCCCTGAGTGAACATGGTCTCCATATGGTCGGCGAGTTGTTCGGGGGTGCCCGCGACGATGTCTCCGGCCGTGCGCACCGACAGCTGGCGCAGGGTCAGGTTCTCTCGGCGCGCGAGGTCGATCCAGCGCTGGGCGGTGCTGCGCGAGTTGTTCGTGACGGGAAGGTCCGGCACGGGGCCGTCCAGCGGATACTCGGTCAGGTCCACCTCACCCAACTGGGCTTGCAGCGCGCGCAGCGCGACGATGTCGGGCATCAGTTCCTGCAACTGCCGCAGCCGATCCTCGGCCTCGGCCTGCGTGCTCGCGACGATCGGCTGCAGTCCGGGCCAGATCTGGATGTTGCCGGGGCTGCGGCCGTTTCCGGCAGCGCGCGCCTTCAAGTCGGCGTAGAACTCCTGGGCGTCGGACAGCCGGGTATGCCGAGTGAAGATCACCTCGCCGTGCCTGGCCGCGAACGCGCGGCCGACCGGCGACGCACCCGCCTGGAAGATCACCGGGCGACCCTGTGGCGAGGGAGCCACGTTGAGCGGACCGGGGACGCTGAAGAACTGTCCGCTGTGCTCGATCGGCTCGGCGCCCGAGGTCCACAGCCGGTTCGTCACCGCGATGAACTCGTCCGCGCGCGCGTAGCGCAGATCGTGCTCCATGTGTTCGGGGAAGCCGAAGTTGCGCGATTCCCACGGCGCGGCCGAGGTCACCACGTTCCAGCCCGCCCGGCCACCGCTGAGGTGATCGAGGGACGCGAATTTCCTTGCCAGATCGTAGGGTTCGTTGTAGGTGGTGGTCGCGGTCGCGACCAGGCCGATGCGCTCGGTCGTCGCGGCGTAGGCCGAGAGCAGGGCCAGCGGCTCGAAGTGTTCGTTGCGGGCGGTCCGACTGAGGTGCTGCACATCCGTGCCCCACAGCGCGACGACATCCGCGACGAAAATGGCGTCGAACACGGCACGTTCGAGTGCCTGAGCGTTGCGCCGATGGAACGCGAAGTCCAGTTGCGCGTCCGCGGGGGTCTGCGGGTCTCGCCAGGCCGCGATGTGGCCGCCGGGGCCATCGATACAGGCGCCGAGGCGCAGCGTTCGCTGCTGCTGATTCATGGTTCTCCTCGTCTCGGGTCAGTGCGACAGCGTCGGTAGTGCGGCTACGCCGGCGACTTGCGCGCCGACCCGGGATCCCGGCGTGAAACGTGCAGGCATGCGCACGAACCCGTTGATCTGCCCGACGGTCGGATACTTCTCGGCCGCGGTGATGTGGTAGTCGGGCATCCGCCGCAACACCTCACCGATGACGACCTCGAAATCCATTCGGGCGATGTGCCGTCCGATGCACCGGTGAATGCCGATGCCGAACGCGGCCTGCTTGCGGGCGTCCCGATCCAGGTCGATGACGTCGGGGTTCGGGAAGACCTGTTCGTCGAGATTCGCTGCGGCCCAGGACAACAGGACCCGCTCGCCCTTGCCGACCGGACAGCCGTCGAGTTCGGTGTCCACCGTCGCGGTGCGACCGACGCCCATTACCGGGGTGTAATAGCGCAGGAACTCGTCGCACGTCGCCGGAATCGACTCCGGCGCGTCGATCAGCCGCTGCCGCGCTGCCCGGTTGTGCTCCAGATAGTCCAGGGTGGAGGCCAGCAGCGCCGTCGTGGTGTCGACCCCGCCGGGGATGACCGCGTTGCACACCGCGACGATGTCCTCGTCGGAGATCTTGGCGCCGTCGATCTCGAGCTGGGTCAAGAAGCTGAGCAGGTCGTCACCGGGGTCGGCGCGCCGCTGCGGAATCAGCTCCCGCACGGTCTCGATGAGCTGCGCGAAGCCCGCCTCGACCCGCGCGAATTCCGGTGTGCCAGGGGGCGTGTAGACCAACGCGTGCACGACGTCGGCGTACAACCGCCAGTCATCCATCGGCAACCCGACGAGGTCGAGCGTGACCAGCGCGGGCACCGGGTTCGCCAGATCCAGGACGAGATCGATCTCGCCGCTCTCGATGTGCTGATCCACACACCACGTGGCGAACTGCTGGATGCGGGGACGCAGCCGCCGTGCCGCCTGCGGCGAGAAGAAGGCGGCCAACGCCTTACGCCACTCCAGGAATTCGGGTGGGTCGAGCTCGAGCGGTAACCCGCGGAACGAGGAGGCGGGCACGACGGTCCCCTGCGGCCGGCCCGGTGTGTTGGGCAGTTCGTGCGCCGAGGAGAACAACTGCGGCTGGTGCGCGACCTGCGACACCTGCTGGTAGCCGGTCACCAACCAGAAACCACCGTGGTTCTTGCTGTAGGCCACCGGCGTTCGGCGATTCAAGGCAATGTTTGCGGCCCATGGATCACGGGCGTACTCGGCCGAATGGTGATCGTAGTCGACTTCCGGCACTTTATCGGACATTCTCATCCTCGGATCCCGTGGAAGGTGCGCTGCACATCAATTCGTTAGTACCGCACCGAAACCCGGGTGGGAATTGAACCTTTGTGCATTTCGGGCCGTTCCTGTACGAAAGTTCAATTCAACTGTGCGGCACATTTGGGCGAGGATGAAAACGTTTGCTCGGGACCACAGGCCAGCGAGGTGGCAATAGATGAAGCACGTACTACTCGGAGCCAGTGGCGTCGGCACATCGGTGTTCGCGCTCGGCACCGCGACCTTCGGCGACTCCACCGACGAGGCCGAAGCGGGCCGCGCGCTGGATGTTTTCGTCGACTCCGGCGGGCTGCTGGTGGACACCGCGGACGGCTACACCGGCGGGCGGGCCGAGGAGATCGTCGGCCGCTGGTTCAGCAAGCAACCCGCCGAGATCCGCGGACGCGTCCTGATCGCGACCAAGGGCGGCGGATACACCACCAGCGCCGCGATGAACGAATGGGGCAACACCAGACACAATCTGACCCGGGCGCTGGACACCTCGCTCACCAAGCTCGGCGTCGACTCCATACCGCTCTACCAGGTGCACGCGTGGGATCCGCTGACGCCGTTGGAGGAGACGCTGACCTTCCTGGACAGCGCTGTGCGCCAAGGCAAGATCCAGTACATCGGGGTGTCCAACTTCACCGGGTGGCAGCTACAGAAGGCCGTCGACCTGGCGAAGGCGCTCGGCCTGATCGGACCGGTGGTGTACCAGGCGCAGTACAGCCTGCTGTGCCGCGAGGTCGAATGGGAGATCATCGCGGCGGGCCTGGCCAACGACCTCGGCTTGTTGGCCTGGTCTCCGCTCTCCGGCGGGTTGCTCACCGGCAAGTACTCCGCGCACACCAGGCCCGAGGGCTCCCGCTTCGGCGAGCACCTCGACCGCGGGATGATGCACGACAACTACGTCGCGGCCCTCTACAGCACGCACGTCGCGCGGGATCGCACCTGGGAGGTGTTGAAGATCCTGCACGATATCGCCGTCACGAGGAACGTGACGCCCGCCGTCGTCGCCCTGGCCTGGGTCGCCGCCCGGCCCGGTGTCAGCTGCGTGGTGCTCGGCGCCCGCAACAGCGAACAGGTGGCTAGCAACCTGGCCGCCCGCGATCTCACCCTCGATGACGATGAAGTCGCGCGGTTGACCGAGGCCAGCGACCCGTGCCCGAGCGGCTACCCATACGGCGACTTCGGTGCCGCCCTGCGGTCTCGTCTGCTGCAGTGACCGACGCCCGTCGGAATTCCCGCCAATTGGACTTTGGGACAGGGTAACTGAACTTTTGTACACAGCCTGATTTGCGTGTACGAAGGTCCACTTTACCGACGGGTCCGTATTCAGTAGAAATTATTAGAAAGAGACAACTCTCGCCGGTCCGCCGACACCGCTCAATCGGTGATCGACGTTCGATGCGAAACATCGCGTCGAGCCTCCGCTTTCGCCACGGCGGCGTAATTCTTCATTCGAATTACGCCGCCGCGCCGCCGACGCGAGACGACACGATCGGTCTCCGAGTCGACACGAACCCACGAAGGGGGAAGTAGATGCCGCTGCCTATCGACGGTGACATCGCTGTGGTCGGAATCGCTTGCCGGTTTCCCGGCGCGGCGAGCCCGGACGCCTTGTGGTCGCTGCTGACGTCCGGAACCGCCGTCGAGACACCGGTCCCGGACGGACGCTGGGCACCCGACGCACTGGCGGGTGTGTCCGAGGCCGAGGCCGACATCATCCGGCGCGGCGCCTTCCTCGACGACGTGGCTGGGTTCGATGCCGACTTCTTCCGGGTGTCACCGGCGGAGGCCGCGATGATGGACCCGCAGCAGCGGCTGATGCTGGAGCTGAGCTGGGAAGCGCTGGAGGACGCCGGGATTCCGGATCGATCGGTAGCAGGCACCAGGGCCGGTGTGTTCGTCGGGGTGGCCGGGGACGACTACACCACCCTCGTGCGCGGCCGGGGCGCCGACACGATCACCCCGTACACCTTCACCGGGTCCCAGCGCTCCATCGTGGCCAATCGGGTGTCGTACTTCCTGCAGGCGAAGGGCCCAAGCCTCATCGTCGATGCCGGGCAGGCCTCATCGCTGGTCGCCGTCCACCTCGCCGCGGCGAGCCTGCGCCGCGACGAGTGCTCCATCGCCATCGCCGGCGGCGTCAACCTGCGGCTCACCCCGCACCACGCCATCGCCGCGCACCGGATCGGGGCGCTGTCCCCGGACGGCCGCTGCCACGTATTCGACGCGCGCGCCAATGGTTTCGCCCAGGGTGAGGGCGGCGGTGCCGTCGTGCTGAAGCCGCTGGCCGCGGCGCTGGCCGACGGCGACGACATCTACTGTGTCATCCGTGGCAGCGCCGTGACCAATGACGGTGGCGGCGATCACCTTTCGACGCCGACCGTCGAGGGGCAGGCCGCGGCGATCCGGGCCGCCTACCGGCTCGCGGAGATCGACCCCGCCACGGTGGGCAACCTCGAGCTGCACGGCACCGGCACCGCGGCCGGTGACCCGGTCGAGGCCGCCGCGCTGGGCGCGGTGATCGGTGCGGCGCGCGAGGCGGGCGACCCGCTGCGGGTCGGGTCCATCAAATCGAATATCGGCCACCTCGAGGCCGCAGCGGGAATCGCCGGTTTCATCAAGGCCGCGCTTTGCGTGCGCGCCGGAACACTGGTCCCCACCGCGGATTTCCGCACACCCAACCCGGCGATCCCGCTCGATGCGCTGAATCTGCGCGTCCAGACGGCCACCGAGCCGATGCCGGACACGGCGGCAGTGTTCGGGGTGAGCTCCTTCGGCGTCGGCGGAACCAACTGCCACGTCGCGGTTTCCGCGCCACCGCCGGTGCAGGTGCGCCGGGCCGACGACTCGGCCGCCGCGCCGACGCCGGTGCCGCTGGTACTTTCGGCCGCCAGTGCGGCAGCCTTACGCGCGCAGGCTTCCGGGCTCGCCGCCGCGCTGGAGCACGGTTCGGACCTGCTCGACGTGGGCCGGTCGTTGATCACCGCCCGTTCACGATTCGAGCACCGCGCCGTGGTGCTCGCGCCCCATCGCGACGCCGTCGACGCGGCGCTCGACGGGCTCGCCGCGGTCGCGTCGAGCGAGCCTGCCGCCTCGGTGTCGCTCGGCCGGGTGGTCGGCACGGTCGACCCGGTGTTCGTCTTTCCAGGTCAGGGCTCGCAGTGGGTCGGCATGGCGGCCGAATTACTCGACTCCTCAACAGTATTCGCCGCATCGATAGATCGGTGTGCGAACGCCCTTTCGCCGTTCGTGGACTGGTCACTCACCGAAGTGCTGCGTGGCGTCGGGCCCGCCGCCTCGCTGGACCGGGTCGACGTGGTGCAGCCCGCGCTGTGGGCGGTAATGATCGCGTTGTCGGACGTGTGGCGATCGCTCGGGGTGCGCCCGGCAGCGGTCGTCGGTCACTCGCAGGGTGAGATCGCCGCCGCGTGTGTGGCGGGAATCCTCTCGCTTTCCGACGGGGCGCGCGTGGTCGCGTTGCGCAGCCGGATCATCGCCACGCACCTCGCGGGCCGGGGCGGCATGGCGACGGTCGCGCTGTCCGCCGACGAGCTGCGCTCGGTTCTCGGCGATTACCCCGAGGTCGGCCTCGCGGCGCTCAACGGGCCGAGGTCGGTCGTGGTCAGCGGCCCGTCCGAACCACTCGAACGACTGCTCGAGCTGCTGGAGAACCGCGCGGTCCGGGTGCGGCGAGTGCCCGTCGACTACGCCTCGCACTCGGCCTACGTCGACGCCGTCACCGATGAATTGCTCGACGCCCTCGGGCCGATCACGCCTCGGGCCGGGGAGATCGCCTTCCACTCCACCGTCACCGGCGGCGCCCTCGACGGCACCGAGTTGACCGCGGCGTACTGGTGCCGCAACCTGCGCGAGCCGGTCCTGTTCGAACCCGTCGTGACGGCGTTGCTGCGACGGCACGCGACGTTCATCGAACCGAGCCCGCATGCGGTGCTCACGGTCCGCGTTCAGGAAACGGCCGAGGCGGCCGCGGTGCCGGTCGCGGCGATCGGCACCCTGCGGCGCGACGAGGGCAGCCGCACCCGGCTACTGAACTCGGCCGCCGAGGCCTGGAACGCCGGGGTCGCGATCGACTGGACCACGGTGCTCGGCACCGGCACGCGCCGAGTACCGTTGCCCACCTACCCCTTCCAACGCACGCATCACTGGTTCGACACCCTCGACGCCGCAGTGGCGCAGGACATGTCGGCGCTGGCACTGCGCCTGCGCGAGGCGGGCACCGAGCACCTGCGTGATGTGCTGCTCGACATGGTGCGCAGGCACACCGCGGTGGCGTTGGGCTTCGACGCTCCCGGCGCGGTCGAGGACACGGCACCGTTCCGGTCGCAGGGGCTGACCTCGATCGTCGGGGCGACGCTGTGCGCCGACCTGGCCAGGGCGACCGGGGTCGCCCTGCCGCCGACCGCGGTCTTCGACTATCCGACACCTCTGGCCCTGGCCGTCCATCTGGAGGAACGGGTGCGGGGCACGTCCGCCGCTGCCCCGGTCGCGCAGGCCCGCGCGGTGGCCGACGACGACGATCCGGTGGTGATCGTCGGCATGGCCTGCCGCTACCCGGGCGGGGTGTCCTCGCCGGAGGAACTGTGGCGGCTGGTCGCCACCGAGCGGGACGTGATCGGCGCCTTCCCCGCGGACCGCGGCTGGGATCTCGACGGCGTGGGCGCCTCGGTGACCTCTCGGGGCGGATTCCTCTACGATGCGGCCGAATTCGACGCGGCGTTCTTCGGCATCTCCCCGCGCGAGGCGCTCGCCATGGACCCACAGCAGCGGCTGCTGCTGGAAACCGCCTGGGAGGCACTGGAACGCACCGGCATCGACCCGCAGACGCTGCGCGGCAGCCACACCGGGGTGTTCATCGGTGCGATGGCCCAGGATTACGGTCCGCGCTTGCACGAACCGTCCGACGGTACCGATGGCTACCGGCTGACCGGCACCACCGGCAGCGTGGCCTCGGGCCGGGTGGCCTACGCGCTCGGGCTGGAGGGTCCCGCCGTCACCGTCGACACGGCGTGTTCGTCGTCGCTGGTCGCCCTGCACCTCGCCGCGGAGGCGGTGCGGCGCGGTGAATGCTCGATGGCGTTGGCCGGCGGCGTGACCGTCATGAGCTCCCCCGGTATCTTCGTCGAGTTCAGCAGGCAGGGCGGGTTGTCGCCGGACGGTCGCTGTAAGGCGTTCGCCGACAGCGCCGACGGCACCGGCTGGGCCGAGGGCGTCGGTCTGCTTCTAGTCGAACGCCTCTCCGACGCCCGGCGCAACAACCATCCGGTGCTCGCGATAGTGCGCGGCTCGGCGATCAATCAGGACGGCGCCTCCAACGGCCTCACCGCGCCCAATGGCCCGTCCCAGCAACGGGTTATCCGCCAGGCCCTCGCCTCGGCCGGGCTGCGCCCCGCGGACGTGGACGCCGTCGAAGCGCACGGCACCGGGACGCGACTCGGCGACCCGATCGAGGCCCAAGCGCTGCTCGCCACCTACGGCACGGACCGCGCGCAACCGCTGTGGCTCGGCTCGATCAAGTCCAATATCGGCCACAGTCAGGCCGCGGCCGGTGTCGCGGGCGTGATCAAGATGGTCATGGCCATGCGGCATGGCGTGCTGCCGCGCACACTGCACATCGATGCGCCGACCACCCACGTCGACTGGTCCGCGGGCGCGGTCCGACTGCTGGCCGAGCAGCAGCCCTGGCCCGAACACCGGAGGCCACGACGCGCCGGGGTCTCGTCCTTCGGCATCAGCGGCACCAACGCCCACGTGGTATTGGAACAGCCGCCCGTCGAGGCTCCGACGACCGAACCACGCGACGGTGCGACCGATCACGAGCTCGCCGCGCCGTGGCTGCTGTCGGCCGTCGACGAGACTGCGCTGCGTGCCCAGGCGCGGCAGCTGAGTGTTTATCTGCGCGAGCAGGATACGCCCGATCCGGTCGCGGTCGGTGCCACGCTCGCCACCGCGCGCTCGGTATTCGGATGGCGCGCTGCCGTTTTCGGCGCGAACACCACCGAGCGCGCCGCGGCGCTGGACGCGCTCGGCGCGGGGCGGCCGCATCCAGAGCTCGTTCGCGGTGCGGCGCGGACGGTGCGCGATGTGGTGTTCGTTTTCCCCGGCCAGGGTTCGCAATGGGCCGGCATGGGCGCCGAACTCCTGGACAGCTCACCGGTTTTCGCCGAATCCATCACCCGCTGCGAACACGCGCTCGCACCATTCGTCGACTGGTCACTCACCGAGGTGCTGCGCACCGACCATTCCGCATTGGACCGCGTCGACGTAGTACAGCCCGCCCTGTGGGCCATCATGGTCGCCCTCACCGAGGTGTGGCGCACGCTCGGCATCGAGCCGTCGGCCGTCATCGGCCACTCCCAAGGCGAGATCGCCGCCGCCACCGTCGCAGGCATCCTCACCCTCGACGACGCCGCCCGCATCGTCGCCCTGCGCAGCAAGATCATCGGCGAACGCCTCGCCGGACACGGCGGCATGGCCTCCATCGCCCTGCCCGCCAAGGACGTCGAGCACCTCCTCACCGACCATCCCGGCCTGGACATCGCCGCCCACAACGGACCGCAATCCACCGTGGTCGCCGGAGCGCAGCAGCCGCTGGCAGAACTGCTCTCGGTCCTCGAACAACGCGCGATCCGGGTGCGCCGCATCCCCGTCGACTATGCCTCGCACACCGCACATGTCGACAGCATCCGCGCCGCGCTGGACGCGGCACTCGCGCAGATCGCCCCGCGACAGAGCCGCATCGCGTTCTACTCCACCGTCACCGGCACCCGCCTCGACGGCACCGAACTCACCGCCGACTACTGGTTCCGCAACCTCCGCCAGACCGTCCTGTTCCACCCCGTGGTCGAGTCCCTGCTGCCGACCCACACCACCTTCATCGAACCGAGCCCACACCCCGTACTCACCGCGGCCATCCAGGACACCGCGGACGCGGTCGACACTGCCGTCAGCACCGTCGGCACGCTGCGCCGTGACCAAGGTTCCCGCGTCGACCTGCTCGCCGCCGCCGCACACCTCTGGGCGCACGGCGCCCCCGTCGACTGGCCCGCGCAGTTCCCCGCGGCCCGCCGAATCCCCTTGCCCACCTACCCCTTCCAGCGCAGTCGCTACTGGCTCGACAGTGCGGTGCAACCGGCGGCCGCCGAATCCGACGACACCGGGTTCTGGGCGGCGGTTGAGTCCGACGACACCGACACGGTCGCGACGATGCTCGGTCTGCCCGAGAACCGGCCCGACTGGCTCGCCCAGGCGACGCCCGCGCTGGCACGCTGGCGCGAAGCACGCCGCGCGCGTGGGGACCTCGACGCCCTGCGGTACACGGTCCAGTGGACACCGGCAACCACGATCGCCGGTGGGGCACCGGCCGGTACGTGGCTCGTGCTCGCCCCGTCCGCCGCGCACGAACCCGCCTGGGCACCGGCGGTGCGGGCGGCGCTGCGCGCGGGCGGCGCACAGGTCGTCGAGTTGCGGCCGGGCGCAACGGATCGCGCTGCACTGCGCGAGCTTCTTCCGCAGCAGGTGGACGGCGTGCTGTCCCTCTTTGCACTCGACGAGACGCCGAATCCGGGCAGCGCCGCCGTTTCGGCGGGCACTGCGGCGACACTGACGGTGGTCCACGCGCTCGCCGATGCCGGATTCGAAGCGCCGCTGTGGATCCTGACATCGGGTGCGGTCACGGTGCACCGGACCGACGGCCTGCGTAATCCCGCGCAGAGCCAGGTGTGGGGGCTCGGGCGAGTCGTCGCGCTGGAGCAGCCTGAGCGCTGGGGCGGGCTCGTCGACGTCACCGCCGCGCCCGATGATCGGGCGATCGAGCGGCTGCTCGCGGTGCTGGCCCAGCGCACCGAGGATCAAGTCGCCATTCGTGAATCCGGGATTTTCGCACGGCGTTTGGTGCACGCCACGGCCGCACCCAGCACAGCCTCGCCCGTGGCACGAGACACGGTGCTCATCACCGGTGGCACCGGTGCGCTCGGCGCACACGTCGCTCGACGATTCGCCGTCGAGGGCGTGCGCCATCTCGTGCTCGCCGGTCGCCGCGGCCCGCAGGCACCGGGCGCGGAGGAGCTGGCCGCCGAATTGCGTTCCCTCGGTGCCGAAGTCAGCATCGTGGCGTGCGACGTGGGCGACCGGGACGCGGTGGCACAGCTGCTCGACCGGTTCCCGGTGACCTCGGTCGTCCACGCCGCAGGCCTGCTCGACGACGCGGTGGTCGACTCCCTCACCGTCGACCAGCTCGACCGAGTGCTGCGGGTGAAGGCCGAGGGCGCGCGACACCTGCACGAACTCACCGCGGGCCTGGAGTTGGCCGAATTCGTCCTGTTCTCTTCGATCTCCGGCGTGCTCGGCATTCCGGGGCAGGGCGGCTACGCGCCAGGCAACGCCTATCTGGACGCACTCGCCGAACACCGCAGGGGCCTCGGCCTGCCCGCCACCTCCTACGCGTGGGGCCCGTGGGCGGGCGACGGCATGGCCGCGGTCGGCGGCGTCGAGGACCGGTTGCGCCGCCACGGTGTGCCGCCGCTGGCACCCGACCACGCGCTGGCGCTGCTCATCGGCGGCACCGCCGCGGACCCGGCGACCGTCATGGTGGCCGATGTCCGGTGGGACCGTTTCTTCCTCGCCTACACCGAGGCACGCAGGCGGCCGCTGATCGAGGCGCTGCCCGAGGTCCGCGCGCAACTGGACGCGGGTGCAGGCGGCCGGGACGACGAGGCCGGCTCCGGGCTGGCCGCGCGGGTGCGCGCATTGCCACCGAAGCAGCGGTCGGCGGCGGTGCTCGAGGTGGTCCTTGCACAAATCGCCGCCGTGCTGGGGCATGCCGACCCGCACAACGTCGAGGCCGAAAAGCCGTTCCAGGAACTGGGATTCGACTCGCTCACCGGCGTGGAATTGCGCAACCGGCTCGGCGCCGAGGCCGACGTGCGGCTGCCCTCGGGCCTGGTGTTCGACTACCCGACGGCAGGCGCGGTCGCCCGCTATCTCGAGTCCGTGCTCGTCGGCGCGGACGAGACCGAGGCACCTGCCGCGCTCGCGGCGGCGGGCGACGAGGACCCGGTGGTGATCGTCGGGGCGGCATGCCGCTATCCGGGCGGGATCGACTCGCCGGAGGGTCTGTGGCGACTGGTCGCCGACGGCGGCGACGCGATCGGCGACCTCCCCACCGACCGCGGCTGGGACCTCGCACGGTTGCTCCCCGAGGTGCCCGGCGGGCCGGGCACCTCGGTGACGGGACGCGGTGGATTCCTGCACGACGCGGCGGACTTCGATGCGGCACTGTTCGGGATCTCGCCGCGCGAGGCGCTGGCGATGGATCCACAGCAGCGGATACTGCTGGAGACCGCCTGGGAAGCCTTCGAACGCGCGGGCCTCGATCCGATGTCGTTGCACGGCAGCGATACCGGCGTATTCGTCGGCATGAGCTATCACGACTACCAGACCAGGCTGGCTGAGCCGCCGCAGGAGCTGGCGGGTTATCTGCTGACCGGGGCGACCCCCAGTGTCGCCTCGGGCCGCATCTCCTACACCTTCGGGCTGGAGGGCCCGGCCGTCACCATCGACACGGCGTGCTCGTCCTCGCTGGTGGCACTGCACCTCGCCGCCGAGGCGGTACGGCGCGGTGAATGCGCCACCGCGCTGGCCGGCGGCATCGCCATCATGTCCACGCCGCATATGTTCACCGAATTCAGCCGCCAGCAAGGGCTTTCGCCCGATGGCCGGTGCAAGGCGTTCGCCGGCGACGCCGACGGATTCGGCGCCGCCGAGGGCGTGGGACTGCTGCTGGTGGCGCGCCTGTCCGAGGCCCGGCGCCGCGGGCTGCCGGTACTCGCCGTGGTACGCGGGTCCGCGGTGAACCAGGACGGCGCCTCCAACGGGCTCACCGCGCCGAACGGCCCAGCCCAGCAACGCGTCATCCGCCAGGCACTGGCCAACGCCGGGCTGCGGCCCGACGACGTGGATGCCGTCGAAGCCCATGGCACCGGAACGCGACTGGGCGACCCCATCGAGGCGCACGCGTTGCAGGCGGCCTACGGGCGCGACCGCACGCAACCGCTGTGGCTCGGCTCGGTCAAATCCAATATCGGCCACACCCAGGCCGCCGCCGGTGCCGCGGGCATTATCAAAATGATCATGGCCATGCGGCACGGCGTCCTGCCGCGCACACTGCACGTCGACGAGCCCGCCCCCGAGATCGACTGGGCTGCCGGGCAGGTCCGGCTGTTGACCGAGGATCAGGCGTGGCCTGGCCACGGGCGCCCGCGCCGCGCGGCGGTCTCCTCCTTCGGCGTCAGCGGCACCAACGCGCACGTCGTCCTCGAAGAGCCGCCCGTCACGGACGAGCCGGCGACCCCACGCCCCGAGCCCGTCGCGGTGCCCTGGGTGCTCTCCGCGAAAACTGCTGCGGCACTGCGTGAGCAGGCGCGGCGCTTGCTGGCCGTCGCCGACCGGGACCCGGCCGACATCGGGTGGTCGCTGGCCACCACCCGCGCCGTGCTCGACCAGCGCGCGGTGATCGTGGGCGAGGACCGCGAGCAGCTGCTCGCCGGGTTGACCGCGCTCGCCAACGGAACACCGGCCGAGAACGTCGTCGAAGGCACGGCCGACGCCGCGGGCAAGATCGTCTTCGTCTTCCCCGGCCAGGGCTCGCAATGGGCCGGCATGGGCGCCGAACTCCTGGACAGCTCACCGGTTTTCGCCGAATCCATCACCCGCTGCGAACACGCACTCGCACCATTCGTCGACTGGTCACTCACCGAGGTGCTGCGCACCGACCATTCCGCATTGGACCGCGTCGACGTAGTACAGCCCGCCCTGTGGGCCATCATGGTCGCCCTCACCGAGGTGTGGCGCACGCTCGGCATCGAGCCGTCGGCCGTCATCGGCCACTCCCAAGGCGAGATCGCCGCCGCCACCGTCGCAGGCATCCTCACCCTCGACGACGCCGCCCGCATCGTCGCCCTGCGCAGCAAGATCATCGGCGAACGCCTCGCCGGACACGGCGGCATGGCCTCCATCGCCCTGCCCGCCGAGGACGTCGAGCACCTCCTCACCGACCATCCCGGCCTGGACATCGCCGCCCACAACGGACCGCAATCCACCGTGGTCGCCGGACCGCGGCAGCAGCTGGAGCAGCTCCTGACAACCCTCGAACAGCGCGAGGTCCGGCTGCGCCGCATCCCGGTGGACTACGCCTCCCATACGCCCGGCGTCGAAATCATCCGCGCCGAGCTCGAAGTGGCGCTGGCACCGGTGCGTCCGCGCGCCGGGGACATCACCTTCTACTCCACTGTCACCGCCACCCCGCTCGACGGCACCGAACTCACCGCCGACTACTGGTTCCGCAACCTCCGGCAGCCGGTGCTGTTCCACCCCACGGTCGAGACCCTGGTCGCCGAGCACCGCACCGTATTCATCGAGCCGAGCCCGCATCCCGTGCTGGTTCCGGCTCTCGCGGAATCCGGGCCTGCGGTCACCGCGATCGGGACGCTGCGCCGTGCCGACGGCGGCCTCCCCCGGTTGCTCACCGCCGCGGCGACGGCGTGGACCACCGGCATCGCTGTCGACTGGGCCGCACAGCTGCCCGGCGCACGAGCGATCCCATTGCCCACCTACCCTTTCCAGCACACCCGCTACTGGATGGAAGAGTCGGCCACCGGCGCTGCGAATCTCGCGGCGGCCGGGCAGACGCCGCTGAACCATCCGCTGCTCTCAGCGCGCGTCGACCAACCGGATGGGCGGGAAGTTCTGCTCACCGGCCGGATCTCGCTCGACACCCACCCGTGGCTCGCCGATCACGCCGTCGGGGGTGTGCTCCTGCTGCCGGGTACGGCGGTGCTGGAGCTGGCGGTGCGCGCGGGCGATGAGGTCGGCTGCGACCTCGTCGAGGAGCTCACGCTCACCACCCCGCTGGTGGTGCCCGAGCGCGGCGCGAGCCAACTGCGCGTGCGGGTCGCCTCGACCGGCGACGGCCGCCACACGGTCAGCGTGCACGCCAGGCCGGAGGACGTGCTCGCAGGGGACGCGTGGACGCTGCACGCCAGCGGCACACTCACCCGCTCGGGCCGCCCGGCCGCGGCCACCTCCACAGCCCGGCCCGCCCCAGGCGCCGAACCGCTGCCGATCGACACCGTGTACGAACGCTTCGCCGGACACGGCTACTCCTACGGTCCGGCGTTCCAGGGGTTGCGGGCCGTATGGCGTAGCGGCCGTGACGTATTCGCCGAGATAGCGTTGCCCGCAGCGCAACATGCGGCCGCCGAACGGTTCACCCTGCATCCGGCGCTGCTCGACGCAGCCACGCAGACCGTGCTGCTCGCGACTCCGCTGCGCGAGGGCGCCCCCTCGGTGTTGCCGTT
The DNA here is from genome assembly GCF_004634405.1 of Nocardia sp. CS682. Taxonomy (NCBI): domain Bacteria; kingdom Bacillati; phylum Actinomycetota; class Actinomycetes; order Mycobacteriales; family Nocardiaceae; genus Nocardia; species Nocardia sp. CS682. The sequence goes on from NZ_CP029710.1 coordinate 854,203, forward strand.
CGAGTGGCGCAACTTCAGCGTGCACACGACCGGTGCTACAGCGGCGTTCGTGCACCTGCACACGGTATCTGGGACCGAGGCCAGGCTGTCGATCACCGACACCGCGGGCGTGCTGATCGCCGAGGCCGAGGCGCTGGTGCTGCGGCCGGTGGACCTCGCCGGACTCACCCGGCTCGGCGCCGGACGCACCGACACACTCTTGCGCGTCGAATGGAGCGTGTTCACGCCTGCCTCGGTGGTGCCCGCGGACATCGTCTCGCACGTCGAGGTGTCGGACGCGGCCGAACTCGCCGCGCTGGCCGCGGCATTCGACGAGGACGACGCCGAGCTACCCAGCCTGGTGTTCGCCCGCCTCGACCTGCGCCCCGACGAGCGCACCGAGCCGTCGGCCGCGATCGCACGCGACGAGGCGCTGCGGGTGTCGGAACTGCTGCGGCACTGGCTCGCCGAACCGCTGTTCGACGATTCGCAGCTCGTGCTGGTCACCCGGCACGCGGTGCGAGTCCTGCCGGACGACCCAGCGGCCACCCGGTTCGCAACCGTCTGGGGTCTGGTCGCGTCGGCGCAGACCGAGCATCCCGGCCGATTCGTCCTCGCCGACCTGGACGACGCCGAGGACTCGTACCAGCGGCTGCCCCTCGCGGTGGCCGGCGGCGAGCCGCAGATCGCGGTGCGCCATGGCCGTCCCCGATTCCCCCGGCTGGTTCCCGCGAGTGAGGCCACCGCGCCCGCCGCGCTTATCGATCCCGATGGCACCGTCCTGATCACCGGCGGCACCGGAACTCTCGGCAGGCTGGTGGCCCGGCAGTTGATCGACAAACACGGTGTCCGCCGCCTGGTGCTCGTCAGCAGGCAGGGTCCACGCGCGGACGGCGCCACCGAGCTGCTCGCCGAGCTGCGGGCCGCCGGTGCGCAGGCGGAGATCGTCGCGTGCGACGTCGCCGACCGGCAGGAGCTGACCAGACTGTTCGAGGCCTTACAGACCACTCATCCGGTGACCGCCGTGGTACACACCGCGGGGACGCTCGCGGACGGTGTCGTCGAGTCGCTCACCCCGGAGCAGCTCGACACGGTGCTGCGGCCGAAGGTCGACGCCGCGGTGCACCTGCACGAACTGACCGAGCGGCACGACGTGCGCCGCTTGGTCCTGTTCTCCTCGGCCGCAGGCGTGCTCGGCTCCGCCGGGCAGGCCGGATACGCGGCGGCGAACGCATTCCTCGACGCCCTCGCCCGCTACCGCAGGCAGCGCGGTGTGCCCGCGGTAGCGCTGGCGTGGGGGTTGTGGGACGAACGCAGCGCGCTGACCTCCGGGCTGACCGACGCGGACCTGCGCCGCCTGGCCGGACTCGGTATCGGTGCGATGCGCACGGAGTCCGCCCTCACGCTGTTCGACGCGGCGTGGCGTGGCGAACACGAAGACGCCGCGCTGGTTCCGCTTCGGGTAGAGGCCGCGGCGCTCATCGCGGCGGGCGGCGCGATCCCACCGCTGCTGCGCGATCTGGTCCGCGTGCCGGTGCGCCGCGCCGCGGCCCGCCAGGACGACGACGCCGACCCGCTGGCCGACATCCCCGCCGACCGCCGGGCGGGTGCACTGCTCGACCTCGTCCGTGCCCGCGCCGCAGCGGTTCTCGGGCACGGCACCCCCGAGGCGGTGCCGTCGGCGCGCGCGTTCCGCGACCTCGGCTTCGACTCGCTCGCCGCGGTCGAGTTGCGCAACCGGCTCAACACCGCGACCGGTCTGCGCCTGCCCGCCACCATCGTCTTCGACCATCCGAACCCGACCGCGCTCGCCGAGCACATCGAGCAGGCACTGTACGGACGCGTGGACCCGGCACCGGCACCGGCGCACGCCGGGCAGCACGCGGACGACCCGGTGGTCGTCGTCGCGATGAGCTGCCGGTTCCCCGGCGGTGCCAGCACACCGGAAGCGTACTGGCAGTTCATCTCCGCCGCGGGCGACGCCGTATCGGCCATGCCCGCGGACCGCGGCTGGGATCCGGGCGCGCCGCGCGAGGGCGCGTTCCTCTACGACGCGGCCGAGTTCGATCCGGACCTGTTCGGCATCTCCCCGCGCGAGGCGCTCGCGATGGACCCGCAGCAGCGGTTGCTGCTGGAAACCTCCTGGGAGCTGTTCGAACGCGCGGGCATCGACCCGATGTCGTTGCGCGGCAGCAAGACCGGCGTCTTCGCCGGCGTGATGTACCACGATTACGGCGCGCGGCTCACCGACGTGCCCGCCGATGTCGAGGGCTATCTGATCAACGGCAGCGCGGGCAGCGTCGCCTCCGGGCGGGTGGCTTATGTCTTCGGCCTGGAGGGGCCAGCGGTCACCGTCGACACCGCGTGCTCGTCCTCGCTGGTCGCGGTGCACCTCGCGGCGCAGGCGCTGCGCTCGGGTGAATGCTCGATGGCGCTGGCCGGTGGCGTCACGATCATGGCGACGCCCGCCCCGTTCGTGGAGTTCAGCAGGCAGGGCGGGCTGGCGCAGGACGGTCGGTGCAAGGCCTTCGCCGCCACCGCCGATGGCACCGGCTGGGGCGAAGGCGCCGGTCTGCTGCTGCTGGAACGTCTTTCCGACGCCCGGCGCAACGGTCATCCGGTGCTGGCGATCCTGCGCGGCTCCTCGGTCAACCAGGACGGCGCGTCCAATGGCCTCACCGCACCCAACGGACCGTCCCAGCAACGCGTCATCCGCCAAGCACTGGCCAACGCGGGCTTGCGCCCGGCCGATATCGACGCCGTCGAAGCCCACGGCACCGGAACACGACTCGGCGACCCCATCGAAGCCCAAGCACTGCTGGCCACCTACGGGCAAGAACGGGATCAACCCCTCTGGCTGGGTTCGGTCAAATCCAACATCGGCCACACCCAAGCCGCCGCAGGCGCCGCCGGTGTCATCAAAATGATCATGAGTATGCGCCACGGCATCCTCCCCCGCACCCTGCACATCGACCAACCCACACCCGAAGTCGACTGGGACACCGGCAAAGTCGCGCTCCTCACCGAAAACCAGCCCTGGCCAGCTGTCGCACGACCGCGCCGGGTCGGTGTCTCCGCGTTCGGCGTCAGCGGCACCAACGCCCACGTCATCCTCGAACAGGCACCGGCGGTCGACACCGAACTCGACGAACCGCGTGCGCTGCCGGTCGTACCGTGGCTGCTGTCCGCTCGCGGCCCAGCCGCGTTGCGGGCCCAGGCGATTCGACTGTCGGACGACCTGTCCGACGCCGACTCGATCCTCGATGTCGGCTGGTCGCTGGCCACCACTCGGGCGGCGCTGGAGGACCGCGCGATCGTCCTCGTCTCCGACGAGACCGACCGAACGGCGGCGCTGCGCGCGCTCGCCGAAGGGACGACGCACCCGTCCGTGATCACCGGACGTGTCACCGAGGGCACGGTGGCGATGATGTTCTCCGGTCAGGGTTCCCAGCGGCTCGGCATGGGGCGGGCACTCTACGAGGCCTACCCGGTGTACACACAAGCGTTCGACGAGGTGTGTGCACATCTCGACGCGCAGCTGCCGAAACCCCTGCGGGACATCGTCTTCGGTGCCGACCCCGATCTGTTGAGCCAGACCGGGTACGCCCAGCCTGCCCTGTTCGCGCTGCAGGTCGCCCTCTACCGGTTGTGGACATCGTGGGGCGTCACGCCCGCCGTCGTCGCCGGGCACTCCATCGGCGAGGTCGCCGCCGCGCACGTCGCGGGGGTGCTCGACCTCGCCGACGCGGCCACTCTCATCGCGGTCCGCGGCCGGTTGATGCAGTCGCTGCCCGAAGGCGGGGCGATGGTGGCCGTCGAGATCGCCGAGCGCGATGTCCTGCCACTGTTGGACGGATACCGGGATCGAATCGGCATCGCGGCCATCAACAGCCCGAATTCCCTGGTGCTGTCCGGTGATCGCGCCGCCCTCACCGAGATCGGCCCGCGCCTCGACGGGCATCGGACCAAGTGGCTGCGCGTCTCGCATGCCTTCCACTCCCCGCTGATGGAACCCATCCTCGACGAGTTCCGCAGCGCCGTCGCGGATTTGACGTTCTCGGCACCGCAGCTCCCCATGGTCTCGACCGTCACGGGAGCGCCGATCGAGGACACCACCCTCGCCGATCCCGAGCACTGGGTCCGGCATGCACGGCAGGCGGTGCGCTTTGCCGACGCGGTGACCGCGATGGCGGCCTTCGCCCCTGCGGTGCATGTGGAGATCGGCCCAACCGCAACGCTGATCGCACATGTCACCGGCACCGCGGTCGCCTCGCTGCGGCACGATCGGCCCGAACCAGCGGCACTCGCCACCGCGCTCGCGCACCTGGTCGTCAGCGGTGTCGGTCTGGACTGGCACGCCTACTTCGCCGGAACGAACCCCCGTCCGACACCGTTGCCGACCTACCCGTTCCAGCGCACGCACCTCTGGCTCGACAACCAGCCCGCCGGGTCGATCGATCTGGGCACGGCGGGGCTAGACAGCGCGGACCATCCGATCCTCAAGGCGGCGGTGACCGCTGCGTCGTCGGATCGGATGCTGTTCACCGGCCGGGTATCGCTACCGTCCCAGCCGTGGCTGGCCGACCACACCGTGCACGGCGCGGTGCTGTTCCCTGGCACGGCGTTCGTCGATCTGGCGCTGCACGCGGGACGCCACAGCGGCTACCCGCGGCTGGCGGAGCTCGTCACCGGTGTCCCCCTGGTACTCACCGAGACCGAGGGTGTGCAGATCCGCGTCGAGGTCGACGAGCCCGCGGCAGGCTGCCGGGCGGTCGCGGTGTTCTCCCGGCCGGAGGGCGCCGAGCCCGATGATCCGTGGACGCGGCACTGCGACGGCGTGTTGGCCGCGGCGGCCGACGAGCGCCCCGTCGAGCCGGTACGCTGGCCGCCCGCGGACGCGACGCAGGTCGACATCGCCGACTTCTACGCGCGGATGGACGAGATCGGCATCGGCTACGGTCCGGCGTTCCGGGGGCTGCGTGCGGTATGGCGCAGCGGCGAGGAGATGTTCGCCTCGATCCGATCCGACTATGCGACCGAGGGTTTCGCGATACATCCGGCCCTGTTCGATGCCGCGCTGCACGCCACCGCGGTGGACGCGGGCGCGCAGGCGAACCTGCCGTTCCAGTGGTCGGGTGTGCAACTGCACGGTCGTGCGGGTAGTGAGCTGCTGGTCAGGCTCGTTCGCCGCGGGCCGGACGAGGTCTCGCTCGACCTGGCCGACGCGTCCGGCGCTGCACTCGTCTCGGTCGCGTCGCTGGTCGGGCGGCCGGTCTCCGCCGATCTGGCGCGCTCGGCGCGGGCCGCTTCGCTGCGGCTGGACTGGCAGCCGGTCGCGCTGCCGGTGGCGACGGAGCTACCCCCCGGGGACACGGTGCTCGAAGTCGTTGTGCGACCGTCGGATCGAGGCGATCTCGCCGAATCGGCCCGGCGCACAGCCGAACAGGTACTGCGTTCGGTGCAGGATTGGCTCGCGCGGCAATCCAGCACCGCTTCCCGGTTGCTCGTGGTGACCGAGGGCCTCCGGTCCGGCGATCCGGATCGCCGCCTGCCCGCTGCCGCGGTGTGGGGGCTGGTGCGCTCGGCCCAGGTCGAGCACCCCGGCCGACTGGTGCTGGTGGACACCGACGGCGACGCCTCGCGACTGGCAGCCGCCGCGGCCTCCGGTGCGGCGCAGCTCGCGCTGCGCGGTCACCAGGCGTATGCGCCGCGGCTGGTCCGCCACGCGCCGCCAGCCGCCGAGGCCGTCTCCTGGGACGGCACGGTGCTGGTAACCGGTGCGAGCGGCGCGCTGGGCGGCCTGGTCGCCGAGCATCTGGTTCGCTCGCACGGGGTTCGCAGGCTGCTGCTGGTCAGCCGCCGCGGCGGCGACGCCCCCGGTGCCGACGGTTTGGCCGCTCGATTAAGTGCGCTCGGCGCCGAGGTGGCCTTCGCGGCGTGCGACGTCGCCGACCGGGCGGCGCTGGCACGGCTGTTGGTCGAGCTGCCCGAGCAGTGGCCGCTGTCCGCGGTCGTGCACTGCGCGGGCCTGGTCGACGACGCCACGCTGGCCGGTCAATCGGGCGAGCGCCTGCGTACTGTGTTCGCGCCGAAAGCCGACGCGGCCTGGCATCTGCACGAGCTCACCCGTGAAATGGGTCTCTCGGCCTTCGTGCTGTTCTCGTCCGCCGCCGGCGTACTCGGTTCGGCAGGGCAGGCGAATTACGCTGCCGCGAACGCGTTTCTGGACGCACTCGCCGAGACCAGAAGGGAGCAGGGGCAGCCCGCGCTCTCGCTGGCGTGGGGCCTGTGGGATGCCACGGCAGGGATGGCGGGCGAACTGGACGAGGCCGATCGTCGCCGCCTGGCCCGCACGGGTGTGGTAGCGATCCGAGCAGAACAGGGCTTGGCGATGTTCGACGAGGCCCTCGGATCCGAGGCGGCGCTCGTCGTTCCGCTGCTACTGAATCGTGCGGCGCTGCGGGACGCGGCCGAGGTGCCCGCCGTGTTGCGTGGATTGGTCCCCGCTGCCGCGCCGGAGCTCGAAGCCACTGCGCGAGAGGCGGACTCGCTGCGGGACCGGATCACCGGACTCGGCGGCGAGGAGCGCCGCAGTGTGCTGCTCGACGCGGTGCGTACCGAGGTCGCCGCGACGCTCGGCCACGCCTCGCCCGCCGCGCTCGATGCTCGCCGGAGCTTCACCGATCTGGGCTTCGATTCGCTCACCGCGGTCGAGTTGCGCAACCGGCTCACCGCCCGCACCGGTCTGCCGCTGCCCGCCTCCCTCGCGTTCGACTATCCGTCACCGGAGGCACTCGCCGCGTTCCTCGACGGCGAGCTGCCCGGAGCCACCGACACGCTGCTCGCGGAGCTGGATCGGCTGGCCGTGCTGCTGCAGGCCGAGACGGCGGCCGACCACGAACAGGTCAGCGAAAGGCTCACGAGCCTGCTCACGACCTGGCACGGGCGCGGCGCCGGCAACGGCAACGGCAACGGCAACGGCAACGGCAGCCATGGCATCGACCTTGCCGACACCACCACGCCGGAGGAGTTGATGGAGTTCATCGACCGCAACCTCTGACGCAGTCCCGTACCGAAATCCGTTCGAATCGACAGGCGGTTGTGCGCATGGCGCAGGACGAAAAGCTCTTCAGCTATCTCAAGCGGGTCACCGCTGATCTCCAACAGACCAGGGAACGGCTGTCGGAGGTCGAGAACCGGGACCGCGAGCCCATCGCGGTCGTGGCGATGGCGTGTCGCTTCCCCGGCGGTGTCGACAGCCCGGAAGCACTGTGGAGCCTGGTGTCCTCCGGTGGCGACGCCATTTCGGCGTTCCCGCAGGATCGCGGCTGGCCGCTCGACGAACTGTTCGCCGCAGACCCGGACGCGCCGGGCGCGTCCGGCGTGCGTGCGGGGGGCTTCCTGCACGAGGCCGCCGATTTCGACCCGGCCCCGTTCGGGATCTCGCCGCGCGAGGCGCTCGCGATGGACCCGCAGCAGCGACTGCTGCTGGAGACCTCGTGGGAGACCTTCGAACGCGCGGGCCTGGACCCGATGTCGTTGCGCGGCAGCAAGACCGGTGTCTTCACCGGCGTCATGTACAACGACTACGCGGGCCGTTTCGAACGGGTTCCGGAGGAAGTGTCCGGGCACCTCGGTAACGGAAGTGCGGGCAGTATCGCCTCCGGCCGTATCTCCTACACCTTCGGACTCGAAGGCCCCGCCGTCACCATCGACACCGCATGCTCCTCATCGCTGGTCGCGCTGCATCTGGCCGCGCAGGCGTTGCGCACCGGCGAGTGCACCATGGCCCTGGCCGGCGGGGTGACCGTGATGTCCACGCCGCGAACGTTTGTGGAGTTCAGCAGGCAGGGCGGGTTGTCCCCCGACGGCCGGTGCAAAGCCTTCGCCGCCACCGCCGACGGCACCGGCTGGGGCGAGGGTATCGGCCTGCTCTTGCTCGAACGGCTCTCCGACGCCCAGCGCAACGGTCATCCGGTGCTTGCGGTCCTGCGCGGTTCCGCGGTCAACCAGGACGGTGCCTCCAACGGCCTCACCGCACCCAATGGCCCTGCCCAGCAACGGGTTATCCGACAGGCCCTCAGCAACGCCGGACTGCGACCGGCCGACGTGGACGCCGTCGAAGCACACGGCACCGGAACACGCCTCGGCGATCCCATCGAGGCCCAGGCACTGCTCGCCACCTACGCCGCGGACCGCACGCACCCGCTCTGGTTGGGCTCGGTCAAATCGAATATCGGCCATACCCAGGCGGCCGCCGGTGTCGCCGGTGTCATCAAAATGATCATGAGCATGCGCCACGGTGTTCTGCCCCGCACCCTGCACATCGATCAGCCCACCCCCGAAGTCGACTGGGGCACCGGGAAAGTCGCGCTGCTCACCGAGCACCAACCCTGGCCCGACAACGATCGACCGCGCCGCGCAGGCGTGTCGTCCTTCGGCATCAGCGGCACCAACGCCCACGTCATCCTCGAACAGGCCGGGGTCGGTGCGGACGCCGCGCCCGAAGCCGCAGCACGTCCGGCACCGACGTCTGTACCGTGGCCGCTGTCGGCCACCACCCAAGCGGGCCTGCGCGCGCAGGCCCGCCGGCTGATGCCCCTCGCCGAACCGGATCGCGACCCGGTCGACGTCGGCTGGTCGTTGGCTTCCGGGCGCGCGGTGTTAGCTCACCGAGCGGTCGTCGTCGGCGAGGACCGCGCAGCCCTACTCGCCGGGATGCAGGCGCTGGCAGACGGGAACCCGCACCCCGCAGTCGTCGAGGGCACCGTCGATACGCCGGGCAAGATCGTGTTCGTCTTCCCCGGCCAGGGCTCGCAATGGGCCGGCATGGGCGCCGAACTCCTGGACAGCTCACCGGTTTTCGCCGAATCCATCACCCGCTGCGAACACGCGCTCGCACCATTCGTCGACTGGTCACTCACCGAGGTGCTGCGCACCGACCATTCCGCATTGGACCGCGTCGACGTAGTACAGCCCGCCCTGTGGGCCATCATGGTCGCCCTCACCGAGGTGTGGCGCACGCTCGGCATCGAGCCGTCGGCCGTCATCGGCCACTCCCAAGGCGAGATCGCCGCCGCCACCGTCGCAGGCATCCTCACCCTCGACGACGCCGCCCGCATCGTCGCCCTGCGCAGCAAGATCATCGGCGAACGCCTCGCCGGACACGGCGGCATGGCCGCCATCGCGCTACCCGCCAAGGACGTCGAGCACCTCCTCGCCGGGCACCCCGACCTCGGCATCGCCGCCCGCAACGGGGCGCAGTCCACGGTCGTCAGCGGCTCCGCCCACGCACTCGAAAACCTCCTGGCCGCACTGGAAACACAAGACGTCCGTACCCGCCGCATCCCGGTCGACTACGCCTCGCACTCGGCGCACGTCGACGCCCTGCGCGCCGAGTTGACCTCGGCGCTCGCACCGGTCGACCCGAGCAGCGGGCGCATCCCCTTTCACTCCACCGTCACCGGCACCCGCCTCGACGGCACCGAACTCACCGCCGACTACTGGTTCCGCAACCTCCGCCAGACCGTCCTGTTCCACCCCGTGGTCGAGTCCCTGCTGCCGACCCACACCACCTTCATCGAACCGAGCCCACACCCCGTACTCACCGCGGCCATCCAGGAGTCCGCCGACACGGTGGTCGCGATCGGCACCCTGCACCGCAACGACGGCGCGCAGACCCGGGTACACGCCGCGGCGGCCGAGGCATGGACCAACGGGATCGACGTCGACTGGACCGCACAGTTCGGCGGCGCACGTCGAATCCCCCTGCCCACCTATGCCTTCCAGCGCACGCGCTACTGGCTCGACGCACCGGCCCGCGCCGTGGTGGCCGAAGATACCGCGGACGCGCAATTCTGGCATGCGGTCGAGCACGAGGATCTCGAGGCGCTGGCGGCGATGTTGGCAGTCGGCGATCAGGACTCGCGCGACGTGCTGCGGCCCGCGCTGCCGCTGCTGTCGGATTGGCGGCGTAGCCGCGCCACCCGCGAGACCGTCGACCGGTGGCGCTACCAGATCACCTGGCGGCCACTTCCTGCGGCGCGCACGGCGGCGGCGAGCGGGCGAGTTCTCGCCTTCGTCTCGGCCGCTCACACCGCCCATCCCGCGGTCTCGGCCGCGCTGACCGCACTGCCCGACGTCATCCGAATCCCGTTCGACAGCACGCTTTCACACGACGCGATCACCGGGCTGCTCACCGAGCACCAACCGCGCCAGGTGCTCTCGTTTCTCGCGTTCGACGCCGATCCGGCCGCCGCGACCCTCGCGTTGCTGCAAGCCTGCGCGGACACCGACCTGGCGGGCGCGCTGTGGTGCGTGACGTCCGGCGCAGTCTCCCTCGGACGCGCGGACCGCCTCCGCGCTCCGGATCAGGCGGCGGTCTGGGGCCTCGGCCAGGTGGCCGGTCTCGAATTCCCGCGCTGGTGGGGCGGTCTCGTCGACCTGCCCGCGCAGGTCGACGACCGGGCCGCGACCAGGTTCGCGACCATCCTGGCGGGCGGCTGGGACGAGGACCAACTCGCCGTGCGCGCCTCGGGTGTCTTCGCCCGGCGGCTGACCCGCGCCGCCGCCGGGGTCACCGAACGCTCCTGGACCACCTCGGGCACTGCGCTCGTCACCGGCGGAACCGGCGCACTCGGCGGCCACGTCGCACGCTGGCTGGCCCAGGCAGGGGTGCGGCACCTCGTGCTCACCAGCCGGCGCGGTATCGACGCTCCCGGCGCCCGCGAGTTGCGGGCCGAACTCGCCGAACTCGCGCCCGGCATTCGCGTGGACGTCGAGGCGTGTGACGTCGCCGACCGCGCCGCATTGGACGAACTGCGCAGCGGGTTGGGCACCCCGATCACCGCCGTGTTCCACACCGCGGGCGTCGGCACCACCGCGTCGCTGCGCGACACCGACCACACGCTGCTGGCCCAGGCTTGGGCGGCCAAGGCACGCGGCGCCCGCAACCTCGACGACGCGTTCGCCGACATCCCGCTGGACGCGTTCGTGCTGTTCTCCTCGGGCGCAGGCGTGTGGGGCGGCAGCGGGCAAGGGGCCTACGCCGCCGCCAACGCCTACCTGGACGCGCTGGCACAGGCCCGCCGCGACCGTGGGCTGCATGCCTTGGCCGTGGCCTGGGGAACCTGGGGCGGCGACGGCATGGCCGCCCAGGGCGGGGCCGAAGAGGCGTTGCGCCGCAATGGTTTACCCGCCATGGCACCCGAACTCGCCGTCGAAGCGCTGCGGCGGGCACTCGACGGGGACGACACCACCGTCACCGTCGCGAACATCGAATGGGGCACCTTCGCACCGGTGCTGAGCGCGGCGCGCCGCCGCCCGCTGATCGACGACCTCGCCGAGGCGCGGTCCGCGCTGGACGAACCGCGCACTGCCGCCGCGAATTCGCCGGACAACGGTGCGCGGCAGCGGTTGGCCGGGCTCGCCGCCGCCGAACGTCACCGGGTCCTGCTGGACCTCGTGCGCACGGAGGCGGCCACCGTGCTCGGGCACGCCACGCCCGACGCGGTGTCCGCACGGGTCGCGTTCCGGGACCTCGGTGTCGACTCGCTCACCGCGGTCCAGTTGCGCAACCGTCTGCGGACCGCGACCGGACTGGCGCTGCCCGCCACCTTGGTCTTCGATCATCCGTCACCGGCCGCGCTGGCAACGCACCTGGCGCGGGAACTGTCCGGTGACCTCGCCGAGACCACACCGGCGGTCGAGGCGGCGGCCTGGGACGACGATCCGGTGGTGATCGTCGCGATGAGCTGCCGGTTCCCCGGTGCCGTCGATTCGCCGGAGGCGTTGTGGGACCTGGTGACTCGCGGCGGCGACGCGGTCACGGAGTTCCCCGCCGACCGCGGCTGGGATGTCGGGGGCATCTACGACCCGGACCTGTCCAGGCCGGGCACCACCTATGCCCGCGAAGGCGCCTTCATTCCCGCCGCGGAGTTCGATGCCGCGCTCTTCGGCATCTCGCCGCGGGAAGCGATCGCGATGGATCCGCAGCAACGGCTCCTGCTGGAGACCGCGTGGGAGGCGTTCGAGCGGGCAGGCATCGCGGTGGATGGCTTACGGGAGAGCCGAACCGGTGTGTTCATCGGCGCTGCCACCTCGCACTACGGCACCGGTGGCGCCGCGCAGAACGCGGAGGGCTATCTGATCACGGGTACGGCGACGGCTGTTGTCTCCGGCCGCGTCTCCTACACCTTCGGCCTCGAGGGGCCCGCGGTCACCATCGACACCGCCTGTTCGTCGTCGCTGGTGGCGCTGCATCTGGCGGCGCAGTCGTTGCGGGCCGGGGAGTGTTCGCTGGCCCTCGCGGGCGGCGTAACGGTGATGTCAACGCCTGCGGCTTTCGTCGAGTTCAGCCGCCAGCGTGGCCTGGCCGCGGACGGACGCTGCAAGGCCTTCGCGGCGGCCGCGGACGGGACCGGCTGGGGCGAGGGCGCCGGAGTCGTTCTGCTGGAACGGTTGTCCGACGCCCGGCGCAACGGCCATCCCGTGCTCGCCGTGCTGCGGGGTTCGGCGGTCAACCAGGATGGCGCGTCCAACGGCCTCAGCGCACCCAACGGTCCCGCACAGCAGCGCGTCATCCGCCAAGCGCTGGCGAACGCGGGGCTGCGGCCGGTGGAGGTCGACGCCGTCGAGGCGCACGGCACCGGGACGCGTCTGGGCGATCCCATCGAGGCTCAGGCACTGCTGGCCACCTACGGTCAGGACCGCGACGAGCCGCTGTGGCTCGGCACGATCAAGTCGAACATCGGGCACACCCAATCCGCCGCGGGCGCCGCAGGTGTCATCAAGATGGTCATGGCTATGCGGCACGGCGTCCTGCCGCGCACCCTGCACGTCGATGAACCCACCCCGCACGTCGATTGGACCGCGGGCGCGGTTTCGCTGCTCGCCGAGGATCAGCAGTGGCCCGGCCGCGACCGACCCCGTCGAGCGGGGGTCTCCGCATTCGGTGTCAGTGGCACCAACGCGCATGTGATCCTCGAACAGGCGCCGGAGCCGACGCCCGTGCACACCACGCAGGCGCCGCCACCGATAGTGCCGTGGGTGCTGTCGGCACGGGACAAGGCGGCGCTGTCCGCCCTGGCGAGCCGGGTCGCCGATCGGATCGGCGACGAGACCGACGTGCTCGACCTCGGATACTCCCTCGCGACTACGCGTGCCGCACTGGATGAGCGGTTGGTGCTCGTCGATGGCGATGCGGCCGAACGCGCGCACATGCTGCGATCGTTCGCGAACGGACCGGCCGCACCGGGGGTGGTCACCGGTCGCGCCGCCGAGGGCGGGGTGGCTATGGTGTTCTCCGGCCAAGGCACCCAACGCCTCGGCATGGGCCGCGAACTCTACGACGCCTACCCCGTTTATGCCGACGCCTTCGACACCGTCTGCGCCGAACTCGACCGGCACCTCACAAAACCCCTGCGCGACATCGTCTTCGGTGATGACCCCGCGCTGCTCGACCAGACCCAGCACGCCCAACCAGCACTGTTCGCCCTACAGGTCGCCCTCTACCGGCTCTGGGAACACTGGGGCATCGCCCCGGCGGTGCTCGCCGGGCACTCCATCGGCGAGATCACCGCCGCACACATCGCAGGCGTCCTCACCCTCCCCGACGCCGCCACCCTCATCGCCCACCGCGGCAGATTGATGCAGTCGCTCCCCAATGGCGGCGCGATGGTCGCCATCGACACCACCGAGCAGGACGTTCTCCCCCGCCTACGCGGATACGAGGATCGCGTCGGCATCGCCGCCATCAACAACCCGAATTCCCTTGTGCTGTCGGGAGATCACGCGGCGCTCACCGAGATCGTCGGCAAGCTCGACGGACACCGGCCCAAGTGGCTACGCGTCTCACACGCCTTCCACTCCCCCTTGATGGACCCCATCCTCGACCAATTCCGCAGCGCCCTCGTCGGACTGGATTTCCGCGCACCCGTCCTCCCGATGATCTCCACCGTCACCGGCAAGCCCGTCGAGGCGACCACGCTCACCGACCCGGAACACTGGATCCGTCACGCCCGCAACACCGTCCGCTTCGCCGACGCCATCACCGCCATCGCTACCCGCGCACCGGCCACCCACCTGGAGATCGGACCCACCCGCTCGTTGCTCCCGCACCTCCCGGCCGGAGCCGTGGCAAGCCTGCGTGCCGAGCAACCAGAACCACCCGCACTCGCCACGGCCCTCGCCCGGCTGCTCGCCCGCGGCGCGAACCCGAACTGGCACAACTACTTCGCCGACACCGGCGCACAGACCGCGCTCCTGCCGACCTACCCCTTCCAGCGCAAGCACTATTGGCTCGAGCAGGACGAGCAGTCGCACGATGCGGCGGTGCAGCCGGACGCCGCCGAGTCCCGATTCTGGGGTGCGATCGAACGGTCCGATCTGCCTGCGCTGGCGCGGGAACTGGCCAGCGACGACCGCGAGACGCTGGCGGCCGCGTTGCCCGTGCTCGCGGGCTGGCGCCGCCGCAGACACCAACAGTCCGTGGTGGATTCCTGGCGCTACCGCGTCACCTGGACCCCGCTCAGCACCGCCGCGCAGGAGCTCTCGGGCACCTGGGGCGTCGTGGTACCCGAGGCCGGGCACGACGACGCGGACGTGCGCGCCGTGCTCGCCGCCTTGCGTGCCGCAGGCGCGCAGGTGCGGATCGGGCAGGCCGGTGACCTCGGCGACGGCTCGGGGCTCGCGGGGGTATTGTCGCTGCTCGCCTTCGACGAGGAACCCGACCAGCGGCATCCGACGCTCTCGCGCGGGCTCACCGCGACCGTTGACCTGGTGCAAGCGTTGCAGCGCACCGAGTTCAGCGCACCGCTGTGGTGCCTGACCCGCGGCGCTGCCGCGATCGGCCGCTCCGAGCGGCTGCACTCGCCCACACAGAGCCAATTCTGGGGCATGGGGCGCGCCGTCGCGCTGGAGTGGCCGCAGGGCTGGGGCGGGCTCATCGATCTACCCCCGACCCTCGACGAGCACACGCTGACCCGACTGCCCGCGCTGCTGGCCTATCCCGCGGGCGAGGACCAGCTTGCGCTGCGGGCATCGGGGGTGTTCGCTGCGCGGCTCATCCACGCACCGCAGCCCGCGCCCGAGGTCGCACCGTGGCAGCCGCGCGGCACCATCCTGATCACCGGCGGCACCGGCGCACTCGGCGCGCACGTCGCCCGCCTGCTGGCCCGCCGCGGGGCCGAGCAGCTACTGCTCGTCAGCCGCCGCGGCCCCGCGGCACCGGGTGCGGCCGAATTGACGGCCGAACTGTCCGCTCTCGGCGCGACGGTGACCATCAGGGCGTGCGACGTGGCCGACCGAACGGCGGTCGCGGAACTGCTTGCGGCCGTGCCGGATCACACCCCGTTGACCGCTGTGGTGCACACCGCCGGTGCCGGCCAGCTGACGCCCCTGTCCGACCTCGGGATCGACGAGTTCGCCGAGATCGTGCGGGGCAAGACGGCGGGCGCGGCCCATCTCGACGCACTGACCGGTGACCGCAAGCTGGACGCTTTCGTCCTGTTCTCCTCGGTGTCCGGCGTGTGGGGCACCGGCGGACAGGCCGCCTACGGCGCCGCCAACGCCTATCTCGACGCGCTCGCGCGGCACCGCCGCGATCGCGGGCTCGTCGCGACCTCGGTGGCCTGGGGCCCGTGGGCCGAGGGCGGCATGGCCGAGGGCAAGTCCGGCGAGCACATGCGCCGCCGCGGTGTGCTCCCGCTGTCGCCCGATCTCGCGATCGCGGCGCTGGAGCAGGCGGTCCGCGACGACGAGCCCTGCTCGACCGTCGCGGACGTGCACTGGGCGGATTTCCTGCCGCTGTTCGTCTCCGCCCGGCCAAGCGCTCTGCTGTCCGATCTGCCCGCGACCCGCGCACTGCTCGACACGCGGCAGGTGTCCGAAAGCGCTGCCCGGCATCCACTCTCCGCCCTCGACAGCGCGGCACGACGAACGCACCTGCACGAGCTCGTCAGTACGGAAGTGGCGGCCGTGCTCGGGCACACCGACCGCGGCGAGGTCGAGCTGGACCGGGCGTTCCGTGACCTCGGATTCGACTCGCTGACCGCCGTGGAGCTGCGCGACCGCCTCGCCGCCTCGCTCGGCGTCACCCTCCCCGCCACCACGGTCTTCGATCATCCGAACCCGGCCCGGCTTGCCGCGCATCTCAGCTCGCTCTTCGCCGAGGAGTCGCCGACCGATGTCGTGACGACGACAGTCACGGAGTCGGACGAGCCGCTGGCCATCGTCGCACTCGGCTGTCGCTTTCCCGGCGGCGTTCGCGGGCCGGAGGAGCTGTGGGAGCTGACGCTGGCGGGCCGCGACGCCGTCTCCGAATTCCCGACCGACCGCGGGTGGGACCTCGGCGCGCTGCTGGAATCCGCGGACGGCGCGCACGGCAGCAGCACCGCCACCTGCGGTGGCTTCCTGGACGGGGCAGCGGATTTCGATGCGGCGTTCTTCGGGATCTCGCCGCGCGAGGCGCTCGCGATGGACCCGCAGCAGCGACTGCTGCTCGAAACCACCTGGGAGACCTTCGAACGCGCAGGCATCGACCCGATGTCGTTGCGCGGCAGCAAGACCGGCGTGTTCGTCGGCGGAAACAGCCAGGACTACGTCTCGTTGCTGCAGAACGGCGCCAACGGCACCGAGGGGTATCTACTCACCGGCAACACCACCAGTGTGGCGTCGGGACGTATCTCCTACACCTTCGGACTCGAAGGCCCCGCGCTCACCATCGACACCGCATGCTCCTCATCGCTGGTCGCACTGCATCTGGCCGCACAGGCCCTACGCAACGGTGAATGCACCATGGCCCTGGCCGGCGGCGTCACCGTGATGCCGACCCCCACCACCTTCACCGAGTTCAGCCGACAGGGCGGACTCGCACCCGACGGACGCTGTAAAGCGTTCTCCAGCAACGCCGACGGCACCGGCTGGGCGGAAGGCGTCGGCCTGCTCCTCGTCGAGCGTCTCGCCGACGCACGACGCAACGGGCATCCCGTGCTGGCGATCCTGCGCGGCTCAGCGGTCAACCAGGACGGTGCCTCCAACGGGCTCACCGCACCCAACGGCCTCGCTCAGCAACAAGTCATCCGCCAAGCACTGACCAACGCGGGGCTGACACCCGCCGATATCGACGCCGTCGAAGCGCACGGCACCGGAACACGACTCGGCGACCCCATCGAAGCCCAAGCACTACTGGCCACCTACGGACAAGACCGCGACCAACCCCTCTGGCTCGGCTCGATCAAATCCAACATCGGCCACACCCAAGCCGCCGCAGGCGCCGCAGGCATCATCAAAATGATCATGGCCATGCGCCACGGCACCCTGCCCCGCACCCTGCACATCGACCAACCCACACCCGAAGTCGACTGGGGCACCGGGAAAGTCGCGCTACTCACCGAAAACCACGCCTGGCCTACGGTCGACCGGCCCCGCCGGGCAGGCGTGTCCGCATTCGGCGTCAGCGGCACCAACGCCCACATCATCCTCGAACAAGCCCCGGCCCCAGCCGAATCCGACGCACCACGACCCACACCGGCCCCGGTGCCGTGGGTGCTGTCCGGGCGGGATGAGGTCGCGCTGCGTGCGCAGGCTGACCAGCTGGCGCGTGGGCTCGACTCCGACGCCTCGATGCTGGATATCGCCTACTCGCTCGCCACCACCCGTCATTCGTTCGAACACCGGGCGGTAGTGCTCGGCCGCAATCTCGACGATCGCAGGCGCGCGTTGGCCGCGTTGGCAGCCGGAGAGGTCCCGGCGGGGGTGCTCACCGGTAGCGGCACGGGCGACGGCGTGGCGATGGTGTTCTCGGGCCAAGGCTCTCAGCGCCTCGGCATGGGGCGCGAACTGTACGACACCTATCCCGTGTACGCTGCGGCCTTCGATGCGGCCTGCGCCGCGGTCGAGCTGCCACATCCGTTGCGCGACGCGGTGTTCGGGGACAACGCGGGACTGTTGGACCGCACGCAGTACACCCAACCCGCACTGTTCGCCGTACAGGTCGCTCTCTACCGGCTGTGGGAAAGCTGGGGCGTCACCCCCACGTCGGTAGCCGGGCACTCGATCGGTGAGATCGCGGCGGCACATGCCGCGGGCGTCCTCAGTCTTGCCGATGCGGCTACCCTCGTCAGCGCCCGCGGCAGGCTCATGCAGTCCCTGCCCGCGGGCGGTGCGATGGTCGCCGTCGAGACCACCGAACACGAGATCCGGCCGCTGCTCGACGAATTCGCCGACGAGGTCGGCCTCGCCGCGGTCAACGGCCCGAATTCGCTTGTCCTATCGGGTGCGCACGACGCACTGAGCACGATCACCAACCGCCTGCCCGGGCGGCGCACGCATTGGCTACGCGTCTCACACGCCTTCCATTCACCGCTGATGGAGCCGATCCTCGACGAGTTCCGCGACGTCGTCGCGCAGCTGACGTACTCGGCTCCGGCAGTGCCGTTCGTCTCCACCGTGACCGGCGGCCCGGTCGACGCGGCGACTTTGGCCGATCCCGGCTACTGGGTCCGGCACGCCCGCGGCACCGTGCGCTTCGCCGAGGCGATGGCGCGCACCGCGGCCTCGGTCTACCTCGAGATCGGGCCGGATGCCGCGCTGATCCCGCACCTGCCCGGTACGGCGATCCCGTCCTTGCACCGCAAACAGGGCGACATCGAGGCGATCACCGTCGCCATCGCGCGGCTCGTCACGGGCGGGATCGACCCCGACTGGCACGGCTACCTCGCCGATACCGGAGCACGCCGAGTTGCCTTGCCCACCTACGCCTTCCAGCGCACCCGCTATTGGCCGGACGCCACCGCCGCACCGAGTCGGGCCGACTCCGATCATCCGCTGCTCGCCGCGCGCCTGGAACTCGCCAATACCGGCGGTGTGCTGCTCACCGCTCGGTTGTCCCTGGCCGCCCAGCCTTGGCTGGCCGACCACAACATCGCGGGCACGGTCGTGTTTCCCGGCACCGGGTTCGTGGAGCTCGTGCTGCAGGCCGTGCAGGCGGCCGGACTACGCGGCCTCCGGGAGCTCACCCTGGAGAACCCGTTGACGCTGCCGGAAACCGGCGCCGTCGACGTGCAGATCGCGGTGGCCGAACCGGACGGCGACGGCCGCCGCGGCGTCACCATCCACTCCAGGCTCGACGCACCCGGCGAGCCGTGGCAGCCGCATGCCACCGGCATCGTGGATGCCGCGCCCGTCGCCGAACCGTCGTGGTCGCTGCAGACCTGGCCACCCGCGGGTGCGGTCGCACTGCCGGTCGAGGACGTCTACGCTCGATTCGCCGCGGCCGGCGTCGATTACGGGCCGCTGTTCCAGGGCCTGCGGTCCGCGTGGCGGATCGGTGAGGACGTGGCCGTCGAGGTGGCGTTCCCGCCGAACGAGGGCCACCGCGCGGACGGCTTCGACCTGCACCCGGCGCTGCTGGACGCGGTACTGCACGGCGTCGGCGTCGGCCGGATGTTCGGTGAGGACGGCCAAGCGCGCCTGCCGTTCTCGTGGTCCGGCGTGACCGTGCACGCCGCTGGCTCGCCGGTGTCGCGGGCCCGCCTGTCGCCCAAAGGTGAGGACGCGGTCGCGCTGCTGGTCGCCGATGCCACGGGCAGGCCCATCGCCGAGATCGAGCGCCTCACCATGCGCAAGATCGCGCCGGAGCAGTTCGCCGGCGCCGGTCGGTCGATGTTCCTTCCGGCCTGGCGTCCGCTCGAAACACCGAGGGCGACCGCCGTTTTCATTGACCTCGGTGACGAACACGGCCCCGCGGACGCCACGCACGTGCTGCTGCGCACCGACCACGGCGACGACCCACACCCCGACGCCGCGCTGACCGCGGTGACCGAGGTACTGCACACGATCCAGTCCTTCGCCGACGATCGCACGCTCGTGGTCGTGACCGCCAACGCGGTGGCGGTGGACGGCGAGCCCGCGCCCGCCGGGGCGGCGGTGTGGGGCCTGGTCCGCACGGCGCAGGTCGAGCGACCGGGTCGCCTGCTGCTGGTGGACATCGATGACGACGAGCGATCGTGGGCCGCGCTGCCGCACGCGTTGTCTTCGGACGAAACGCAAATGGCGCTGCGCGGCGGCCGGATTCACGTTCCCCGCCTCGTCTCCGCGCCCGCCATCGCATCGGCGGGCCCGGACTGGAGCTCGGGCACCGTCCTGATCACCGGTGCGTCCGGGGCATTGGGCACCCTCCTCGCGCAGCACCTCGTCGACGTACACGGTGTCCGCGAGATGGTGCTGCTCAGCCGGGGCGGCAACGCACCGGAACCAGAGGGCGCCACCGTCACCCAGTTCGCCTGCGATCTCACCGATCCGCGGCAGATCGCCGCCGCGCTCGACACGATCCCGCGGGACCGCCCGCTCGCCGTCGTGCACGGCGCGGGTGCGCTGGACGACGCGACGATCGAACACCAGACGCCGGGGCACCTGCACCGAAGCTTCGCCCCCAAAGCCACCGCCGCCTGGCACCTCCACCAACTCACCCGACACCACAACACCACCCTCATCCTGTTCTCCTCCGCCGCAGCAACACTCGGCTCCCCCGGCCAAGCCAACTACGCCGCAGCCAACGCCTACCTCGACGCCCTCGCCCACCACCGCACCACCACCGGACACCCCACCACCAGCATCGCCTGGGGACTCTGGAACACCGGCATGGCGAGCAGGCTGAGCGCCTCCGATCGGCGGCGGCTCGCGGCCACCGGTCTCGCGCCGATCACCGAAGCGGACGGACTCGCGCTCTTCGACGCGGCCGTGGCCGGTGCCGAACCGGTCGTCGTGCCGCTGCCGGTGAACCGGGCGGTGCTGCGCCGCCGCGCGATGGACGGGCATCTCCCGGTGGTCCTGCGCGATCTGGTCCCGAGGCCGGCCCGCGCGGCCAGCGCGTCGGCCGCGCCGCGCCATGCGCTGGCCGACACCCTGCGCGGGCTGCCCGCACCCGAGCAACGCCAGCGGATCGAACAGCTGATCCGCGGTCGCGTCGCTGCGGTGCTCGGGCACGGCTCGGCCGAGGCGATCGAGCTGGACCGGCCCTTCACCGATCTCGGCTTCGACTCGCTGATGGCCGTCGAACTGCGCGGTGCGCTGGACACGGCGACGGGGTTGCGCCTGCCCGCAACGCTGGTCTTCGACTACCCCAGCCCCGCCGCGCTGCTCGAACACCTGCTCGGCGCGTTGCTGTCCGGCGCATCGGCAACGCCGGAATCAATTTTCGCCGAGATCGACCGGCTGGCAGCCGATCTCGCGGATCTCGAGCCGCAGCACGCGGCCAGGGTGCGTAGCAGGCTGCGGTCCCTGCTCGACGCACGGGAGAACACCGCGACCGGCAACGGCAACGGCGACGTATTGGCCAACGCAAACCTGGACGAGGTCTTCGACATCATCGACGACGAGCTCGGCCTGTCCTGACGAGAGTGACGTGACGTGAACGAGGAAAAGACCCTTCAGTACCTCAAGCGGCTCACCGCCGAGCTGCGCGACACCCGCCAGCGGCTGCGCGACGCCGAGGAGAGCAGCCGCGAACCGCTGGCCATCGTCGGTATGGCATGCCGGTATCCGGGCGGGGTGACCACGCCGGAACAGCTGTGGCAGTTGGTGGAGTCCGGGCGGGATGCGATCGGCGGGTTCCCCGACGACCGGGGCTGGGACATCGACGGGCTGCGTAACGCACGACCCGGCGAATCGGGCAGCGTCGACACCCTGCAGGGCGGATTCCTTTACGACGCGGCGAAGTTCGACGCGGAGTTCTTCGGCATCTCCCCGCGGGAGGCGCTCGCCATGGACCCGCAGCAGCGACTGCTGCTGGAAACCGCGTGGGAGGCGGTGGAACGCGCGCGCATCGTGCCCGGCGCGCTGCGCGGCAGCCGCACCGGCGTCTTCGTCGGTGTCATGTACCACGACTACGCCTCGCGCCTGGCGCGGATCCCGGCCGTGGTCGAGGGCTTCCTCGGTACCGGCAACTCAGGCAGCATCGCCTCCGGCAGGCTGGCGTACACGCTCGGGTTGGAGGGCCCCGCGATCACGATCGACACCGCCTGCTCGTCGTCGCTGGTGGCACTGCACCTGGCCGGCCAGGCGCTGCGGCGTGCGGAATGCTCGCTCGCCCTGGTCGGCGGCGTCACCGTGATGGCGAGCCCGGCGCCGTTCATCGATTTCAGCAGACAGCAGGGCCTGGCCTCGGACGGCCGCTGTAAGTCGTTCTCCGACAACGCCGATGGCACCGGCTGGGCCGAGGGTGCGGGCGTGCTCGTGGTCGAGCGGCTCTCCGACGCCGTCCGCAACCGTCATCCGATCCTGGCGGTGGTGCGCGGCACGGCGGTGAATCAGGACGGCCGGTCCAACGGCCTCACCGCGCCGAACGGGCCGTCGCAGCAGCGCGTTATCCGGGATGCCCTGATCGATGCCGGGTTGCGCGCCGATCAGGTCGACGCGGTCGAGGCGCACGGCACCGGAACCCGGCTCGGCGACCCGATCGAGGCCCAGGCCCTGCTTGCCACCTATGGGCAGGATCGCGAGCACCCGCTGCGACTGGGCTCCATCAAGTCCAATATCGGCCACACCCAGGCCGCGGCGGGCATCGCCGGCGTGATCAAGATGGTGCTCGCCATGCGGCACGCCACTCTGCCGCGAACGCTGCACGTCGAGGCGCCCAGCAGCGAAATCGACTGGGACTCCGGTGCGGTCGAACTGCTGACCGAACCCGTCGCCTGGGACGAGCGCGGCGGCACCCGCCGAGCCGGGGTGTCCTCGTTCGGCTTCAGCGGGACCAACGCCCACGTGATCCTGGAACAGGCACCGGAGCAGGAGTTGCTCGCGGACAACCGGACTCACCCGCCGGTCGTGCCGTGGCTGCTGTCGGCCAAAACACCGGAGGCGCTGCGCGCGTACGCGGCCCGGCTGGCCGACCAGGTGGGCGACGCCGACCCGCTCGATATCGGCTACTCGCTCGCGACCACCCGTGCTCCGTTCGAGGAACGCGCCGTCATCCTGTGCGGCGAGAGTGAGGAGTACCGGCAGACCCTGCGTGCCCTGGCCGCGGGCGAGCACCCCGCGGCGGCGGTCACCGGCCGCGCGGCCAAGGGCGGTGTGGCCGTGGTGTTCTCCGGGCAGGGCACCCAACGCCTCGGCATGGGGCGCGAACTCTACGACCAGTACCCCGTCTACGCCGAAGCCTTCGACGCCGCCTGTGCGGAGCTGAACCGACACCTGCCGAAACCGTTGCGCGAGATCGTCTTCGGCGACGATGCCGAGCTCCTCGACCGCACGCAGTACGCCCAGCCCGCACTGTTCGCCCTGCACGTCGCGCAGTGGCGGCTCTGGGAACACTGGGGTGTCGCGCCCGCCGTGCTGGCCGGGCACTCCGTCGGGGAGATCGCCGCCGCGCATGCCGCGGGCGTACTCACTCTCGCCGACGCAGCCACCCTCGTCGTCCACCGCGGCGCACTGATGCAATCGCTGCCCGAGGGCGGCGCGATGGTCGCCATCGACACCGCCGAGGACGACATCCGCGCGCAGCTGCGCGGGTACGAAGACCGGGTCGGCATCGCCGCCGTCAACCGGCCGGACTCCCTTGTCCTGTCCGGAGACAAGGCCGCACTCACCGAAATAGTCGGCCGACTCGACGGGCACCGGACCAAGTGGTTGCGCGTCTCCCACGCCTTCCACTCCCCGTTGATGGACCCCATCCTCGACCGATTCCGCGACGTCATCGCCGGTCTGAATCTCCACGCACCGACCATCGCGCTGGTCTCCACCGTCACCGGCCAGCCGGTCGACCACCATACTCTCACCGATCCCGAGCACTGGATCCGCCACGCCCGCAACACCGTCCGCTTCACCGATGCCGTTGCCACCATCGCCACCCGCGACCCGGCCGCGTACCTGGAGATCGGCCCCGGCAGCGCGCTGATCCCCCACCTGCCCGCCGGAGCCGTCTCCAGCATGCGCGCAGGCCAACCGGAACCACGCGCGCTCGCTGCCGCCCTTGCCCGCTTGGTCACCTGCGGACTGAACGCGAACTGGCACCACTACTTCGCCGACAGCGGCGCACAGGACGTGCCGCTACCGACCTATCCCTTCCAGCACGCGCGCTACTGGCTCGAATCGGCCGAGGCCGTGGGGCACTCGGCCCACCCGCTGTTCGATACCGCGGTCGGCCTCGCCGACGGCGATCGCGCCCTGCTCACCGGCACGCTGTCCCCGCGCACCCACCCGTGGCTGGCGGACCACACCGTGCACGGTGACGTACTGCTGCCCGGCACCGCGTTCGTCGAGTTCGCGCTGCAGGCCGGGCAACACCTCAACTATCCGCACCTGGCCGAGCTCACCCTCGGCGCGCCCCTGGTCCTGCCCAGGGACACCGAGGTCCAGCTCCAGATCCTCGTCGACGAGCCACACACCACCGGGCGCACCGTCACCGTCTTCTCCCGCGCCGCCGACGCCACCCCGGACGAGCCGTGGACCAAACATGCCGAAGGACGGCTCACCGCCGAGGTCGCTCGGCCCCGCGCGGACCACGCCGCATGGCCGCCCGCCGAGGCGACACCGGTGAATATCGATGCGCTCTACGGCGATCGACCGGACCTGCACTACGGCCCAGCCTTCCAGGGCGTGCGCCGGATGTGGCGGCGCGGCGACGAGGTCTTCGCCGAGGTCGAGTTGGACGAGGCGCAGCACGAGGACGCGGACCGCTTCGCGGTGCACCCGGCGCTGCTCGACGCCGCACTGCACCCCATCGGCCTCGGTGAGTTCCTCGACGAGGCCGACACTCCCGTCGTACCGTTCGCCTGGCGCGGCATCACGCTGCACGCCGTCAACGCCCGGCACCTGCGGGTGCGCATCGCCCCGG
Organism: Nocardia sp. CS682; assembly: GCF_004634405.1. Taxonomy (NCBI): domain Bacteria; kingdom Bacillati; phylum Actinomycetota; class Actinomycetes; order Mycobacteriales; family Nocardiaceae; genus Nocardia; species Nocardia sp. CS682. The sequence continues at coordinate 879,014 of NZ_CP029710.1, forward strand.
CCGGGCGAGGCGCTGTCTCGTTGCTGCTCACCGATGCCGCGGATCGGCCGGTGCTCGACATCGAACAGCTCACACTGCGGCCACTACCCCGGTCGGCGGCGACGGATCAGCTCCACCGCTCGCTGTTCCGGACCGCCTGGATGCCGCTGCCGGACTCAGCACCCACCGCGGCATCGGAGGTGGTCTTCCTACCGGTGCGCGCGGCCACCGGTGCCGCCGAAGACGCTGCCGCACAGGTACTCTCGCTCCTGCAGGACTGGTTGACCGACGACCACGCCCCGGCCACCCGCCTCGCGGTGGTCACCACCGGCTCGCAGTTGCTCCACGACGACGAGCCAGCCGATGTGCCCACGGCGCTCGCGAATGCGGCGGTATGGGGTCTGACCAGGTCGGCACAGTCCGAGCATCCCGAACGGTTCGTGCTGGTGGACGTCGACGACCCCGACTCCGCATGGCACGAGCGGGTCATCGCCGCGGTGGCAGCCGGGGAAAACCAGATCGCGGTCCGGCGCGGCGCGATGTATGCGCCCCGGCTGGTACGCGCGCAGGCCGGTATCACCGCAGGGCCGGACTGGACGGCGGGCACGGTGCTGATCACCGGCGCCACCGGAGCACTGGGCGGCCTGCTGGCTCGCCACCTCGTGCACACGCACGGCGTGCGCGACCTCGTGCTCGCGGCGCGCCGCCCGATTCCCGCGGCACTGCTCGCGGAATTGACCGCTACCGGAGCAACAGTGGCCGCAGTCGCCGCCGATGTCGCCGACCGTGCCGAACTCACCGCCGTCTTGCACGGACGCGAACTCGCCGCAATCGTGCACTGCGCGGGCGTCCTCGACGACGCCGTCCTCACCAATCAGACTCCCGAGCACCTACACCGAAGCTTCGCCCCCAAAGCCACCGCCGCCTGGCACCTCCACCAACTCACCCGACACCACAACACCACCCTCATCCTGTTCTCCTCCGCCGCAGCAACACTCGGCTCCCCCGGCCAAGCCAACTACGCCGCAGCCAACGCCTACCTCGACGCCCTCGCCCACCACCGCACCACCACCGGACACCCCACCACCAGCATCGCCTGGGGACTCTGGAACACCGGCATGGCGCACACCGCCACCACACGGCGGGGTATGCGGGCACTGGCCGAGCAAGAGGGGCTGCGGCTGTTCGACGCGGCGCTGACCGCGGACGCCAGCGTGGCGATACCGATGCATCTCGACCCGCACGCGCTCGCCGCCGCCACCGGATCGGTACCCCCGCTGCTGCGTGCTCTCGTGTCCACGGCGCCGCGCAGAGCCGCTGCGGGCGAGACGGATTCGTTCCGCGAGCGTTTGCGCCGGATGTCTCCGGCGGATGGCGACACCGCCCTGCACACCCTGGTCAGCGAACGCGCGGCGGCCGTGCTAGGCCATGCCGACCCGTCCGCGATCGCCCCCACGCGTGCCTTTCACGACCTGGGCTTCGACTCGCTCACCGCCGTCGAGTTCCGCAACGGCCTGAACGCGGTGACCGGACTCGACCTTCCGGCCACCCTGATCTTCGATCACCCCAACGCGGCCGCGCTGGTCGAACACCTCCGTGGCGAGCTGCTCGGCACGGCCGGACTCGACGCCACCCCGGTCATCGCCGTTGCTGCCCATAACGATCCGATCGTCATCGTCGGCATGGCGTGCCGGTATCCCGGCGGCATCGGCAGCCCGGAGCAGCTGTGGCGGTTGGTGTCCGACGGTAAGGACGCGGTCACCGCGTTCCCCACCGATCGCGGCTGGGACGAGGCGAGCATCTACGGTCCCGGCGGCTCCGCCACCGGGGAAGGCGGATTCCTGCACGAGGCAGCCGAATTCGACGCCGCACTCTTCGGCATCTCGCCGCGCGAGGCGCTCGCGATGGACCCGCAGCAGCGACTGCTGCTCGAAACCACCTGGGAGACCATCGAACGCGCAGGCATCGACCCGATGTCGTTGCGCGGCAGCAAGACCGGCGTCTTCACCGGCGTCATGTACAACGACTACGCTGCGCGTTTCGACCGAGCCCCGGAGGAGGTTGCCGGATATCTGGGCAACGGCAGCGCGGGCAGCGTCGCCTCCGGCCGTATCTCCTACACCTTCGGACTCGAAGGCCCCGCCGTCACCATCGACACCGCATGCTCCTCATCGCTGGTCGCGCTGCATCTGGCCGCGCAGGCGTTGCGCACCGGCGAGTGCACCATGGCCCTGGCCGGCGGCGTCACCGTGATGGCGACGCCGACCACCTTCACCGAGTTCAGCCGACAGGGCGGACTCGCACCCGACGGACGCTGTAAAGCGTTCTCCAGCACCGCCGACGGCACCGGCTGGGGCGAAGGCGTCGGCCTGCTCTTGCTCGAACGGCTCTCCGACGCCCGCCGCCACGGACACCAGGTGCTTGCCGTCGTCCGTGGTTCGGCGGTCAATCAGGACGGTGCGTCCAATGGCCTCACCGCACCCAACGGCCCATCCCAGCAACGCGTGATCCGCCAAGCGCTGGCAAGTGCGGGACTCCGCCCCGCAGAGGTGGACGCCGTCGAAGCGCACGGCACCGGAACACGACTCGGCGACCCCATCGAAGCCCAAGCACTACTGGCCACCTACGGACAAGACCGCGACCAACCCCTCTGGCTCGGCTCGATCAAATCCAACATCGGCCACACCCAAGCCGCCGCAGGCGCCGCAGGCATCATCAAAATGATCATGGCCATGCGCCACGGCACCCTGCCCCGCACCCTGCACATCGACCAACCCACACCCGAAGTCGACTGGACCGCGGGCGCGGTCGCTCTACTCACCGAAAACCAGGCCTGGCCCGACAGCGACCGACCGCGCCGCGCCGCCGTCTCGTCGTTCGGCATCAGCGGCACCAACGCCCACATCATTCTCGAACAAGCGCCGGTGTCCGACACCGAATCCGACGGCGCGCGCACCGTGCCCGTCGTACCGCTGGTGCTGTCTGCGCACACGCCGACGGCGTTGCGCGCCCAGGCGGCTCGGCTCGCGGACGCTCTCGACGACGGCACCCTCGCCGACGTCGGCTACTCGCTGGCCGTTGGCCGCGCCGCGTTGGACGAACGGGCGGTGGTGGTAGCCAACGATCCGGTGCAGGGCGGGCAGGCTCTGCTGGCGTTCGCGCGGGGTGGCTCGCATCCGGATGTCACCGTCGGCCGAGTGTCCCCGAGCGGTCTGGCCATGGTGTTCTCCGGGCAGGGCACCCAACGCCTCGGCATGGGCCGCGAGCTCTACGACACCTACCCTGTCTACGCCGCGACTTTCGATGCGGCCTGCGCGGAGCTCGACCGGCATCTCCCGGAATCGTTGCGCGAGATCGTCTTCGGCACCGACGCCGAAGTGCTCGACCGAACCTGCCTCGCGCAACCAGCACTGTTCGCCCTGCAAGTGGCCCTCTATCGGCTCTGGGAACACTGGGGCATCGCGCCGACCACGCTCACCGGCCACTCCATCGGCGAGATCACCGCCGCGCACATCGCGGGTGTCCTCACCCTCGCCGACGCCGCCACGCTGATCACCGCCCGGGGCAGGCTCATGCAATCGCTACCCGAAGGCGGCGCCATGGTCGCCGTGGCCGCGGCCGAAGCCGACGTGCTGCCCTACCTGGACAACCATCGCGATACAGTCGGCATCGCCGCCGTCAACGGCGCCGAATCCGTTGTCCTGTCCGGCGATCGCACCGTACTCACCGGCATCGTCGATCGGCTCGCCGGACATCGGGCCAAGTGGCTACGCGTCTCACACGCCTTCCACTCTCCCTTGATGGACCCCATCCTCGACCAATTCCGCGACACCCTCGCGAGCCTCACGTTTTCCCCGCCCGTCCTCCCGGTGGTCTCCACCGTCACCGGCAAGCCCGTCGACGCAGCCACCCTCACCGACCCGGAGCACTGGATCCGCCATGCCCGCAACACCGTCCGCTTCGCCGACGCCATCACCACCATCGCCGCAGGCACCTATCTGGAAATAGGTCCTGAGCCATCGCTCATCGCCCACCTGCCCGCCGGAGCCGTGCCGAGCCTCAGCGTGCGCACCGGACGCTCGGAACCGCACGCCCTCACCGCGGCCCTCGCCCACCTCATCACCCGCGGCGCGAACCCGAACTGGCCCAACTACTTCGCCGACACCGGTGCACGCGCCACACCGCTGCCGACCTACCCCTTCCAGCACGAACGTTACTGGCTCGACCATCGCGTCTCCGGTCCGGCGGATCTCGCGGCAGCCGGTGTCGACCACGCCGACCACGCCATGTTGACCGCGGTCGTCGCCGATCCGGAGTCGGATGCGCTGATGTTCTGCGGGCGCATCGGTCTCGACACACACTCCTGGCTCGCGGATCACGCGGTCGGCGAACAGGTCGTGCTACCCGGCACAGCGCAGGTCGATCTCATCCTGCACGCGGGCTCGGCATGCGGTCTCGGCGAGCTCGACGACCTGATCCTGGAGACACCGCTCGTGCTCGACGCCGGTGTGCCGCTCGACATTCGGGTAACCCTCGCGCCGGACGACGCCGGCCGCAGAACCGCACGCGTGCACAGCCGTGAGTCCGGCACCGAGCACACCTGGCGGCGCCACGCTACCGCGGTCCTCACCGAATCGGGTGTGCCGCGGACCGAGGTGGCCGTGCCGCCATGGCCGCCGCAGGACGCACAGCGACTGGACCTCGCGGGAATCTACGATCGGCTGGCGGACAACGGCTTGCACTACGGCCCCGCGTTCCGCGGCCTGCGTGCCGCGTGGCGCACCGCCGAGGCGGTCTTCGCCGAGGTGGCACTGCCGGAGGGTATTACCGCGACCGGCCACCTCGTGCACCCCGCGTTGCTGGACGCGGCATTGCACGCCATCGGACTCGGCGAGTTCGTCGCGGCCGCCGACGCCGCCCCGAGTTTGCCGTTCGCCTGGCGCGGTGTACAAGTCGCATCCGTCGGCCACACCGCATTGCGGGTGCGCCTCCGGCAGGCCGGCAACGACACAGTGGAACTGCGCCTCTGGGATCTCGACGGCCACGAGGTCGGCAGCGTTGCCGCACTCACCCTGCGCCCCGCGGCGATTGACCACGCGCGGCCCGAGACCCCCCGATCGCTGCTCGGACTGCGCTGGCCGGAGTTGCCGACGAAGCAGGCCACGGCCCCGGCGTGGTGGGCCGTGCTGGACGACGACCAGTGGTTGATCTCGATGCTGGGGGGCAGCGGCGGCCAGGTGGAGCGGTATGCCGATCTGGCGGAACTGGGCTCGGCGGCAACGACTTCCGGCGCCGTGCCGGACGCGGTGTACTTCGCGCCTGCCGAACCCGGCGGCGATCTGCCCTCGGCAACCACCCAGCTGACCACCCGCGTGCTGACGGTCCTGCAGAGGTGGCTGGCCGACCAGCGCTTCGCCGCCAGCCGCCTGGTTCTGGTGACCCGCGACGCCGCGACGAACCCGATCATGGCCGCGCTCACCGGTCTGCTGCGTGCGACCCACGCCGAGCACCCCGGCCGGGTGCTGACCCTCGATATCGCGTCGAGTGCGCGAACGCCGGGCTGGCGGCAGTTCGCTGCCGCGCTAGCGTCCGGCGAACCGGAGGCGGCCCTCCGCGACGGCGGCGTGCACGTCCCCCGGCTCGCTCAGCTCACCGGATCCGCCTCGACCCCGGTCGATTTGAGCGGCGGCACCGTCCTGGTGACCGGTGCATCCGGGGCCCTCGGGCAGTTGCTGACCCGCCACCTCGTCGCCGCGCACGGCGTGCGCGATCTGCTGCTGGTCAGCCGAGGCGGCGCGATGGACGCGCTGCGTGCGGAATTGGCGGCGGCCGGTGCCCGGGTCGAGGTGGCTGCCTGCGATGTCGCCGAGCGCGACCAGGTCGCCGCCCTGCTGGCGGGACGCTCGGTGCACGCGGTGATCCACGCCGCCGGTGTGCTCGACGATGGCGTGGTCGAGTCGCTCACCGCCGAACAACTGGCCCGGGTGCTGCGCCCGAAGGTGGACGCGGCGTGGTACCTCCACGAATTCTGCGGTGCTACCGCGGCCTTCGTTCTCTTCTCCTCGGTGGCAGGCATCCTCGGCTCGGCCGGGCAGGCGGCGTACGCGGCGGGTAACGCCTTCCTCGACGCACTCGCCGCGCACCGTGTCTCGAACGGGCTCCCGGCGGTATCGCTGGCCTGGGGTCCATGGGACAGCGAAGACGGCATGGCGACCGAACGACGCAGGCTCGTACGCGGCGGGCTCGTGCCCTTGCGCACCGAGGCGGGTCTCGCGCTGTTCGACGCGGCGCTGACCCGGCCGGAAGCCCTGCTCGTGCCGGTGCACGCGGATACCGCGGCGCTGCGGGCCACGGCGGCCCGCGAGCCGCTGCCCCCGATCTGGCACGGCCTGGTCCGGCCAACTCGGACCGATACCGCCGCGGCGCCGGAGCACGATCTGGCCACCCGGCTCGCCGAATTGTCCGGCGAACAACGCGAAGAGGCGCTGCTCGAGCTGGCCCGGCGCGAGGTGGCCGCAGTGCTCGGTCACTCCGCACCGGAGGTGCTCGACGAGGGGCGGGCGTTCACCGAGCTCGGCTTCGACTCGTTGACCGCGGTAGATCTGCGCAACCGGCTCGAACGCGCGACCGGCCTGCGACTGCCCGCGAGCCTGGTTTTCGACCACCCGACGCCGCCTGCGCTGATCCGATTCCTGTCCGACGAATTGGCACAAACGGCCGCGCCGCCTGCCGCCGCGGCGGACGACACGCTCGGCGCCCTCTTCCGCCTCGCGTGCGTCGAGGACCGGATCGACGCGGGCATGGAGCTGGCGCGGGTCGCGGCGCGGCTGCGGCCGGTGTTCCACGGACCGGACGAACTCGACCGGTGGCCGAACCCGGTACCGCTGGCCCGTGGACCACAGCGGCCCCGGTTGATCTGTTTTCCCGCGGTGGTGGCGATGTCCGGTGCGCACCAGTACGCGCGGTTCGCCGCGACGCTGCGGGACCGCCGCGACACCATTGTCTTGCCCGAGCCGGGATTCGGTGCCGGCGAACGGCTGCCGAGCACGGTGGCGGCGCTCGCCGAGGCGCAGGCGCAGGCGGTGCTCGCGCACGCGGCGGGCGAGCCGTACGTCCTGCTCGGCTACTCGTCGGGCGGCTGGATCGCGCACGAGGTCGCCGCCCACCTGGAGCAGACCGATACGCCACCGGCCGCGGTGGTGCTCATCGACACCTATCTACCCCTGGAGATGAATCCGCGGCTGAGCCGGGCGTTCACACACGGATTGTTCGGGCGGCGCAGCGAATTGGTGTCGATGGATCACGTGTCACTCACCGCGATGGGTGGCTATTTCGAGGTGTTCGGCGCCTGGGAGCCGCGCCGCATCGAAGCACCGACGCTGTTCCTGCGCGCCGCCGACGCGCTGCCCGATACCGACGGAACGCCACTGGCCGAGGCCGATTGGGGACCGTCCTGGAAGCTCTGCGACGCCGACCTGGCGGTCGCGGGCGACCACTTCACGATCGTGGGTGAGCACGCCGAAGACGCCGCGCTGGCGGTGGATTCGTGGCTCGCCGCACTGCCGGTAACAACCGAACAAGAGAGGACGAAATGACCGAGATCACCCCCGAACTGGTCGCCGCCGCCTACCAGGCGGTCAGCTCAGGAGACCGTGAGAAGACCGCGCTGTACTGGTCGGAGGACCTGCGCTTCCTGGCGCCGGGCAGCCACGCGCAGGCGGGTTGGCGCGTCGGCATCGATGACTTCATGTCCTATGTGCAGGGCATGCTGGAGGCCTCCGGCGGCACGTGGAGCATGCAGCCCGTCACGCTGCTCATCAACAACGAGGACGGCTATTCGATCGACGCCAACCGGATTCACGCCGTGCGCAAGGGCGCACCGGAGGGCAGTACCTCCCCGTTCGACGTGCTCGATATCTCCGGCGTGCAGATGCTCAAGTGGCAGGACGGCAAGGTGGTCGAGGGCGCAGGCGGGATCTTCGGCGACGGCACCACGAACTACACCCAGTGGTGGTCGCCGCTGAGCGGCGACGGCGAACGCCGCTACTGACCGCAGCCAACCCGCTCCGCTGGCCGATTCGGCTGGCGGAGCGGGGTTTTCGACCGAGAGATCACAGGAGTACCAGCACATGCCGGAACCTATCGTGGACAACGCCCGCTGGATCCGAAGGCCCCATCCCGTGCCCGCCGCGGCGATCCGGTTGATCTGCTTTCCGCACGCCGGTGGCTCGGCGAGCTTCTTCTTCCCCGTGTCCGCCGCGCTGTCTGGTTCGGGCGCGGTGGAGGTGCTCTCCGTCCAATACCCGGGGCGGCAAGATCGTCGCCTCGACCCGTGTATCGATGACATCGGCGCACTCGCCGAACAGATCTACGCCGCGCTGAAACCGTGGGCCGCCCTTCCGATGGCCTTCTTCGGCCACAGCATGGGCGCGATCCTGGCCTTCGAGGTCGCCCGGCTGTTCGAGGAGCGGGACGGCATCGTGCTGGCCATGCTCTTCGCCTCCGGCCGTCGGGCGCCCTCCCGGTATCGCGACGAGAACGTGCACACCCGGGGCGACGACGCGCTCGTCGCGGAGATCCGGGAGCTCAGCGGCACCGACACTGCGTTACTCGGGGACGAGGAGGTGCTGCGCATGATCCTGCCCGCGATCCGCAGCGACTACCGGGCGATCGAGACCTACCGGTGCGCGCCGAGGGCCACCGTTCGAGCTCCGATCACCGTGCTGGTCGGGGACGACGACGCCAAAACCACGGTCGCAGAGGCGAGCGACTGGGCGCGCCACACCACCGCGAGCTGCGAGACCACGGTCTTCACGGGCGGACATTTCTACCTGACCGCGCACCGGAACGCCGTCATCGACACCATCGCGCAGTCCTTGCTCTGTGTATCCGGTCCTCGGCCGGAATAGCTTGCGACGCAGGGCCAGCCAAGACAACCACTGGTTGTCGCAGGGTGCGTGTCGATTGTTTGACCCAAGATCGCCCGCTCGGCTCGAATAAACCTTTCCCGAGTCTGAGTCCATCTGGAGGCGTCCGTTGTCCTCGTTCGTTCACCTGCATGTTCACACCGAGTACTCGATGCTGGACGGTGCGGCGAAGATCAAGCCGCTGTTCGAGGAGGCCGGGCGGCTCGGGATGACCGCGGTGGGGATGACCGACCACGGCAACATGTTCGGGGCCGACGAGTTCTATCAGGTCGCCACGAAGATGGGTATCAAGCCGATCATCGGCATCGAGGCGTATCTGGCCCCGGGCAGCCGGTTCCACAAGAAGCCGGTGTTCTGGGGGCAGGCGAATCAGCGCGGGTCGAACGGGGAGGGCGTCGGCGGCGATGTCTCCGGTGGTGGCGCCTATACGCACATGACGATGCTCGCGCGCGACGCGCGCGGGTTGCGCAACCTGTTCAAGCTGTCCTCGCTGGCCAGCATCGAGGGCTACTACCGCAAGCCGCGGATGGACCGGGAGCTGGTCGCCGGGCATGCCGAGGGCATCATCGCCACCACCGGCTGCCCGTCCGGCGAGGTGCAGACCCGGCTGCGGCTCGGCCAGCACGCCGAGGCGATCCAGGCGGCCGCCGACTACCGCGACATCTTCGGCAAGGAGAACTTCTTCGTCGAACTGATGGACCACGGCCTACCCATCGAGCGGTCGGTCCGCGACGGACTGCTCGAGATCAGCGCCAAACTGGGCATTCCGCCGTTGGCCACCAACGACTCGCACTACGTCACCAAGGATCAGTCCGAGGCGCATGCCGCGCTGCTGTGTGTCCAGGCGGGGAAGACACTCAGCGATCCGACGCGGTTCAAGTTCGACGGCGACGGTTACTACCTGCAGTCGGCCGACGAGATGCGAGCGTACTGGGATGCCCAGGTGCCCGGCGCGGCCGACAACACCCTGCTGATCGCCGAACGGGTCGAGTCCTACGCCGAGGTGTGGGAGCACACCGACCGGATGCCGATCTACGAAGCGCCCGAGGGCTACGACGTGACCTCGTGGTTCCGCGCGGAGGTCATGCGCGGCCTCGCCTGGCGACTGCCCGGCGGCGTGCCGGAGGAGTACCTGCGCCGCGCCGAGTTCGAGATCGACATCATCGTGCAGAAGGGGTTTCCCGCCTACTTCCTCATCACCGCCGACCTGATGAATTACGCACGCCAGCAAGGCATTCGGGTCGGCCCGGGGCGTGGCTCGGCGGCCGGATCGCTGGTGTCGTATGCGATGGGCATCACCAATCTGGATCCCATCCACCACGGTCTGCTGTTCGAGCGATTCCTCAATCCCGAGCGCATGTCGATGCCCGATATCGATATGGACTTCGACGATCGCCGCCGCGGTGAGATGGTGCGCTACGCGACGGAGAAATACGGCAGCGACCGCATCGCTCAGGTGATCACCTTCGGCAAGATCAAAACGAAGGCGGCGATCAAGGACTCCGCGCGAGTCCACTTCGGCCAGCCGGGTTTCGCCATCGCCGACCGGATCTCCAAGGCGCTGCCGCCGCCAGTCGCCGCGAAGGATATCCCGCTGTCGGGCATCGTCGACCCCAAGCACGAGCGTTATCCCGAAGCGGCCGAGGTCCGTTCGCTGATCGAGACCGACAAAGACGTCGCCACCATCTTCGAGACGGCGCGCGGCTTGGAGGGCCTGATCCGCAATGCGGGCGTGCACGCCTGCGCGGTGATCATGTCCTCGGAGCCGCTGGCGAACGTCATCCCGCTGTGGCGGCGCGAGGACGGCTCGATGATCACCGGCTGGGACTACCCGTCCTGTGAGGCCATCGGCCTGCTCAAGATGGACTTCCTCGGCCTGCGCAACCTCACTGTGATCGGCGATGCGATCGAGAACATCGAGGCCAACCGCGGCGAGACGGTCGACCTCGACTCGCTCGGCACCGACGATCCGAAGACCTACGAGCTGCTCGGTCGCGGTGACAGCCTCGGCGTCTTCCAGCTCGATGGCAACGCGATGCGCGAACTGCTTCGGCGGTTGGGCCCCACCGGGTTCGAGGACATCATCGCCGTCAACGCGCTGTATCGGCCGGGGCCGATGGCGATGAACACGCACAACAATTACGCCGACCGCAAGAATGCCAGGCAGGCGATCGAGCCGATCCACGAGGAACTGGCCGAGCCGCTGCGCGACATCCTCGCCGAGACCTATGGCCTGGTCGTGTACCAGGAACAGATCATGCAGATCGCCCAGCGGGTGGCAGGCTTCTCGATGGGCCGCGCCGACGTGCTGCGCCGGGCGATGGGCAAGAAGAAGCTCGAGGTCCTGGAGAAGGAGTTCGAGGGCTTCCGCGCGGGTATGCGCGAGAACGGGTTCTCCGACGAAGCGGTGCAGGCCCTGTGGGACACCGTGCTGCCGTTCGCCGGGTACGCGTTCAACAAGTCGCACGCGGCGGGGTACGCGCTGGTCGGCTACTGGACCGCCTACCTCAAGGCCAACTATCAGGCCGAATACATGGCGGCCCTGCTCACTTCGGTGGCCGACAACAAGGACAAGTCGGCGATCTACCTGGCCGAGTGCCGCCAGCTCGGACTAAAAGTGCTTGCGCCGGATGTCAACGAGTCGTCGCTGCGGTTCTCCGCCGTGGGCACCGACATCAGGTTCGGGCTCGGCGGTATCCGCAACGTCGGGGCCAATGTGGTCGAGTCGATCATCAAGACCCGCACCACAAAGGGCAAGTACACCTCGTTCGCCGATTTCATCGAGAAGTCGGAGCTGGTCTGCTGCAACAAGCGCGTGCTGGAGTCGCTCATCAAGGCCGGCGCGTTCGACTCGTTCGATCATCCGCGCAAGGCGCTCATCGACGTGCACGAGGAAGCGGTTGATGCGGTCACCGGACTCAAGCGGCAAGAGGCGATGGGGCAGTTCGATTTGTTCGGCGTCGAGAGTGGCGCCGAGGAGACGTCCAGCCACTCCTCACCGCTGAGTCATTTGAAATTCGACGGCGAGGAGTGGCCGCGCAAGACCTTGCTCGGGCTGGAGCGAGAAATGTTGGGGCTCTATGTCTCCGGGCATCCACTCGACGGCACGAATCACATTCTCCGCAAGGCGGCACCGAAGCCGATCGCCCATGTCCTGGCCAACGCGCCACGGGAGGGAACGATCGTGATTTCGGGCATGATCTCCGCCCTGGAACGCCGGGTCAACAAAAAGGGTGAAAGCTGGGCGATCGCGGTCATCGAGGACTTGGATGCCTCGGTCGAAGTACTGTTCTTTCCGAAGAGTTACAACTTGTTCACCACCGACCTGGTCGTGGACGCCGTTGTGGCAGTGGAAGGCCGAGTGAATTGGCGGGAGGACAGAATGGGCATCTTCGGCACCCATCTAGCTCCGCTCGATATCAGTTCCGTGGAACGTGGCGAGCACGCGCCGCCACTGATGCTGGAAATCAACGCAGAGTCCACCCGTCGCGACAGTGTTCTTGAATTGAAATCGGCGCTGCGTTCCCACCGCGGCGGGACCCCGGTGCGCCTCGTGCTGTGCTACCGCGACCGGCGCACCACGCTCGCGGTCGACAATTACCCGGTGACGGTCAGCTCGGCCCTGCTCGGTGAACTGCGGGCGGTGCGCGGCGTCAAAGTGCTGACATGACAGAGCATTTCGGCACCGCCCGCGTCGACCGTCAGGTGCGGACGGTGCCGTCGGTCTGGAGCATCGCCAGCTGAGCGTCGTCGATCCGCGCGGGCAGGACCTCGCGCAGCCAGTCCCCGAGCAGCGTCGCCGCCTCGGGCGCACTCGCCGCCTCGCCACACCCCGCGAAATAGTCGATGAGCGCTCGGGCCGCCGGATTCTCTTTGTCACAGTCGGCGCAAAGTCCTACCGTGCGGGTCCCGCCCACCTCGGTACCGTCGGCGCGCAAAAACGAATGCGGCACTCGCACCGCGCAGAACAAGGCGTCACCGCACCGATGGCATGGCATATCCCGCAATACGAGCTCGCAATCCAGACCCGACACGAGGTTGATTCGACTCGATTCACGGCCCGGTGTCCAACAAACGACACGCCCCAATACCCAACCAGCAGTTGTGAACAGCACGCACCGACAGAACGGATCCCTCGATGAGACCCACTCCCCCGTCGCTCGAACTCTCCCGAATCGCGTTCGCGCAGGCGCAGATCGACGAAGTCCGGCGCCAGCTTCTCGATACCGCGGCCTTCGGCAAGAGCATTACGCCGGACCAACTCGAGCACCTCGCCGCAAAGCTCGGCGAAACGTTGCGAATTCTCGCCGAGGACGGCTGACGGGGGTGCGCATCGCCGCCTGATCGAGCCGGAAACTCCTGCGGCACGGTCACCTTCGGTCTGCGGCGCACCGCAAGATCGCATCGATCCTCGGCAATTCTCCGCATAGTCTCGCGCCCGGCAGCCACGTGTACTGGACTCCACGACTGATCTAGATCCATCACCCGGCCGCGATGCGCCGGGCACGACCTACATCGGGAGCACTGGAGAATTGACTATCGATCGCGTAGACGCGGGTCCGCTACACACGCGCACGGCATGGGTGACCGACGTCCTGGCCGGCGAAGTACTGGATCGGCAACAGTCTGTTCTCCGCGACGCACGCGATGGTCCTGGCGCGCTTGGTGATCGACGGTGCCGACCTGCATGCCGAGGTCCTCGAGCTCCTGGACGTGCCCGCAGCGCTCCTCGAAGTGCCCCTTACCCATCCCGACTACGTCCGCCGCACCGTCACCGCCGCCCGGGACACCATCGAACTATCGCCTACCTCCGGGTAGCGCTCCCCTGCAACGGTTTTCGCTTTCCTGCATACCGAGCCCCACCCGAATGGCCGCCTCGACAGGCGAGTAGGTGCCGTCGGCCCGATCCAATTCCAGCGGGGCGGTGGGTTCCAGGGTGGGTGTTGCCATGAAGCGAGGCGTGTCGCCGTGATGGGGCTGGGCGGCGTGGATCAGGAACGGGTGACACAGGTAGGCATCGCCCGCGCTGCCGGTGGCGTACGCGACCGGCAAGTCGGCGGTGGCCTCGAGTACGCCGGTCTCGTCGATGCGGGTGGCATCGATGCCCTCGTCTCCGTAGCGGCGCAGCCGGCCGGGCACGGCCCGGTGGGAGCCGACGCGGAGCCGGGTCGGTGCGTCGGACTCGGCGACATCGGTGAACAAGAACAGCATGAGCAACGCGCAGCCACGGGAACGGTAGTTGGTGAACGAGTGGCCTTTCCAGCCTTCCGGGAAGTAGCTGCCCTCGAAGTGCCAGTAGTCGTCGCCCGGGGACTCGGTGTGCGGAAAACGGGCCGGGATGGGGCCGATACCGGACCTGCGCCGCCACCGACCGGGGCCGACCAGCTGGTCGAAAGCTTTTTCCAGACCGGGCATCCGGATGGCGGTGCGGAATGGCTCGTCACTGTATTCGGGCAAGCGGACGAGCGGCTTTGTCCAGGTGGTCCGATCATGCGGAGCACATCCGGTGCCCGGCCACATGATCTCGACACAGCGCTCAGCGAGCGCGCGAGAAAACGAGCCGGGTACGTGCACGAATCCGTCCTCGATGAACTTTGCGATGTGTTCTGTCTCGAGCATCGCGCGGCACCTCACTTTGTGGAGAAGGCCTATTTCTCTCGGCATACCCGGTCGAAGGTCCGGATCACCGAGTGTCAAGCAATGCATAGCCGATCGATAACACTGTTACGTGGCGCGCGTGTTCGGCGCCGACCGGCGATTCGTGCGGCGGTATAACCGAGGGGATGGCGAATTCACGGTGTTGGTTGGCACTCGTCAGCTTGCTGGTGACCGCAGTCGCGGTGACCGCGCTGTCGGCGCCCGCCACCGCGGCTCCCGCCGAGGTCCGCGTGATCAGCGAAACGCCGGTCACCCGGGCCGTCACCCGCATCGACGTCTACTCACCGTCGATGGATCAGGTCGTCAGCAATCATGTGATCCGGGCGGCCGATGGCCCGGCGCCGACGCTGTACCTGCTCACCGGCATCGGTGGCGGCGAGGACGGTATCTCGTGGTGGCACAACACCGAGGTCCGGGAATTCTTCGCCGATAAGAACGTCAATGTGGTGCTGCCGATCGGCGGGGCGTTCAGCATGTACACCGATTGGCGTGCCGACGATCCGATAATCGGTCGCGCCCGCTGGCAGACCTACCTCACCCGCGAACTTCCCGCGATCGTCGATGCCTACCTGCACACCACCGGCCGGAACGCGATCGCCGGGGTGTCGATGAGCGGGGGCTCGGCGATCGATCTCGCGATCCAGGCGCCGCACCTCTACCGCGCCGTCGCGGCGTACAGCGGTTGTCCGTGGTCCGCAGACGTATTCGGAATGGCGATGGTCAGCGCGCAGGTGCTGCGCGGCGGTGGCAACCCGGTGAACATGTGGGGTGCGCCGGGCTCGGACGGGTGGCGCACGCATGACGCGTTCGCGCGGGCGGGCGCGCTCGCAGGCAAAACCATCTACCTCTCGGCCGCGTCCGGTATCCCCGGCGTGATCGACCGGAGCGGTCTGCCCATGCCGCCGGTCGAGGCCATCGCGAGCAGGTGCACCGCCGCCTTCGCGGGCAGACTCGCTGCGCTCGGTGTGCCCGCCGTCCATGTCGACCGCCGGACGGGGTCGCACACCTGGGGTCTGTTCGAAGCCGACCTGCGCAACTCCTGGCCGCAGCTGGCCCGTGCGCTCGACACCCGGTAGCCCGAAAGCACTGGGCCACAATCGAACTAACAAATCCTGCAATACAGGCTTAACTGCTCCGTAGATATATCTTCACCAGCTAAGACCTCCCTTACATACTGTGCTCTTTCGCCGTTCCCTCGGTACAGTCGTCCGTGCCGATCACGAGCACATAACGCGCTCTTCATGATTCGCGGCTGATAATAGTTCCGGCATCAGCCGCTATTCGGGCTCGGCAGAAATCCCACCTTTAGCACTCATCGGAGGTCTCCGCGCTATGCCGCCCGCTGCCAACCGTCGCCACTACCGCGGAAAACATCGCGCCAAGAAGTCACCCACGAATGCCACACCCCGGCTATTCGCTGCACTGGTCGCGGGCACCCTGATCGGGCCCGCCGCGCTCAGCCTGACCACCACCGCCACCGCGGCGGCTCAGGCGCCAAGCTTCGGCTTCCGAGCGAAGATCCAGGGCTATGACTCCGACGGCAAGGCAATCATCCACTACAACAACAAGATCAAAGACGCGGGCATCGAGAACGCCGTCAAACACCTGAACTCGACGCCGGGCCTGAACTTCGTGTTGAAACCCGGAACGGGCAACGGCGCCATCGACATCAGCAACGAACATTTCCAGGGCGACGTGGCCGGGCTCGGCGGGTGGGACAACGGCCCGTTCGTGAAACTCGACCCGAAGACACGCAATTACGATCCCGCCGACCGCACCGAGGTCGCCGCGCACGAATTACTCCACTCTATCGGCCTCGATCACAATGACAGCGGCTGTAGCATCATGGCCAGCTCGGTCAACCGGTGCAACAATGGCCCGAC
Source organism: Nocardia sp. CS682 (assembly GCF_004634405.1). Classification (NCBI taxonomy): domain Bacteria; kingdom Bacillati; phylum Actinomycetota; class Actinomycetes; order Mycobacteriales; family Nocardiaceae; genus Nocardia; species Nocardia sp. CS682. The sequence goes on from NZ_CP029710.1 coordinate 895,461, forward strand.
TCCGCTGAGCAAAAATGAGATCAATCAGCTGAACAGCATGTATAAGTCGGGGAAGCCTGGCAATTCGAGCGACCCGACCAAGCCCAACAAGCCGAACGACCAGACAAAACCTGGCGACAGCACCAAACCGGGTAGCCCGAACAGCCAGCGTCCCAAACCAACGCCGAGTCAGCCGGGGCAAGACAGCGGGGATGATCAGTCGAGCCAGCCCGGTGACGGGTCCGATCCGTCCGGCGGCGACGACAATGCCTCCGATGGCGGGAACCCGTACGGCGACGACAGTAACCCGTTCGGCGACGACAGCGGCGACAGCAGCGACGGCAGCAATCCGTTCGGCGATGACGGCGGCGACGGCAGCAACCCGTTCGGCGACGACAGCGGCGACAGCAGCAGCCCCTACGGTGACGACAGCGGCGACGGCGGTGACCCGTTCGGCGACGGCGACGGTGGTGACGGATTCGACTGGCTCGACAGCTGGACCAATGATGCCGCCGACGGCGGCGGCATGTTCAGCGATGGCGGCGACAGCGGCATGTTCAGCGATGGCGGCGACAGCGGCATGTTCAACACCGGCGGAGACATGTTCAACACCGGCGGAGACATGTTCAGCGATGTCGGTGACATGTTCAGCGGTGGCGACAGTGGAGACATGTTCAGCGGTGGCGACAGCGGTGACATGTTCAACACCGGCGACCTGTTCAGCAGCGGTGGTGACCTGTTCAGCACCGGCGGCGGTGACGACTTCGACTGGTTCGGCGGTGGCCGGCGAAACCAATCCGGCGGCGGAGATCTCTTCGGCGGCGGATTCGGCGATCTAGCAAGCGTCGGCGGCGGATTCGACGGCGGCGGCCCCTTCTAGTCGGCAAGAACGCGAGCACGCAGCAGGCCGGACTTCTTCTGCACCGCAAGGGAGTCCGGCCTGACCGCCACTCAGACCTCGACGGCGGGGTGCAGGCGGTTGATCGTCCAGACCCGCTGCCGGCGCACCACGAAGGCGGTGCAGGCGAGGGAGCCGAGCAAGAACGCAAGCAGGACCACACAGTCCCGCACCAGATTACCGGTGAGCCCACCGGAAATCGTGACCCGTAGCCCATCGACCAGGTAGGTCATCGGCAGGAACGGATGAATGATCCGGAACGGCGCAGGCGTTGTCTCGATCGGATACAGACCGCCGCAAGAGGTCAGCTGCAAGATCAGCAGAACCAGCGAGAGCGCTTCTCCGACAACACCGAACGCGACGCGCAGGAAGTGATCGATCGCCACGAAGGCCGCCGCCGCGAGGATCATCAACCCCGCCGTCTGTATCGGACGTACCGGGTCGAGCCGCAGCCCCACCTGGACCACCCCGTAGAGGATGAGACCGCCCGCGACAGCGATACCCGCCACCGGCAGCCACCCGGCGACCGCCACGGTCCACGGACTGATCCGGCTCGCCACCGCACGTTGGTTGAGCGGTTGGATGAACAGATAAGCCAGCAGCCCCAACACCCACAGCGCGATCGCGAAGAAGAACGGTGTGAGACCACGCCCATACAACCCGGCCGGGTTGAGATTGTGGCTGACGATACCCACCGGCGAGCCGAGTACATCCGCCGCGGCCGCGGTCTGCTCGGGGCTGGTATCCGGAATCTTCACCAACGCGGAGTCGACGGTGTCGGCGACTTTGGTTGCCCCGGAATGCAATTGGTCCGCACCGGTCTGCAAGGTCCGACTACTCGCCTGCAGGGACGCGAGGCTGTTGGTGATCTGGATGGCGCCACCGGACACGGTCGAGGCGCCTGCGGTCAGGGCGTGCAACGGTGCCGCGGCGGCGCGCAGATTCTGCCGCACGATGTCGACACTGCCCGCCAGCTGACCGGCCTGGTCGCTGGCCTGCGCCGCGGCGTCGTGGGCCTGCCGGGCGGTGTCGGCGACGTTACCCGCGGTCGAGCCGACGGCCTGCACGTGGTCGAGCGCCTGACGGAACGTCGGGTCGAGCAGCAGTTCGGGGTGCGCGACCGCCAGCTGGCGCAGGTCGGCACTGCCCTGGTCGGCTTGCTGACGCACCAGATCGGCACCGCCCCTGACCAGTTCGAGCGATTGCGCGGCGGCACCGGTCGCGTTGGACAGTGCCCCGGCGGCCGTCGGCAGGGTCGCCGTGCCGGTGTCGACGAGTTGGGTCACCGCGGTGTCGACCTCGTTGCTCGCCTGCGCGAGTCGCGCGACCCCGTCGGAGATCTGAGCCGTCCCGGCGGTCGACCCGTCCAGTCCGGCGGCCAGCGCTGCCGTGCCCTGCTGGGCGAGCACCGACGAGTCCACCAGCGCGTGCACGCCGGTTGCCGCGACCTCGAGCTGCTGTTTCACCAGCGTGAGGTCGCCGTAGATGGCCTTGGCGTAGGCCGCGTGGGCGGCGCTGTTCACCTGGTTCTGCAGCTCGGAGCGTGCCACGTCGGCGACCACGCCGACGATGAAATTGTTGGCGTCGTTGAGCGTGATGCCGAGGGTGGCCCGTTCCGGAATCGGTTTCTCGGCGCTGATCAGTTTCCGGCTGAAGTCCGGCGGGACGGTGATGGTGAAGTAGAAGCGCCCGTGGACGAGTCCATCCTCCGCGGCGCGCCGATCGACGAAGTGCCACTGGAACTTCGGGGTCGCGCGCAACTGTTGCTCGAACTGTTTGCCCGCGTCGACGACCTGCCCGTTCGCGGTGACCGGCCGGTCCTCGATGACGACGGCGACCGGGATCTGATCGGTTTTGCCGTAGGGATCCCAGTTCGACCACAGATACAGCGAGCCGTAGAGCAGCGGTATCAGCGCGAGCCCGATCGGCACGAGCTTGCGCAGCAGCGGACCGCGGAATCGCCGGAACTCGAGCAGCGCCAGCCGTAGTGCCTTCACGCGTTCTCCTGGAGGTCGGATCGGTCGGCGGCCCGCGCGCCGGTCGGGTGCGGCGGGGTCAGGGTGAGCACGGTGATGTCGTCGAACGGCGGCGGCGCGGTGGCGGCGGCAATGACGGTGCAGCCGTGAAAAGTCAACTCCCGCAGACACTCCCAGACCCACCGTGCTTCGCTGCTGGTGCAGCCCGCGCCCACGTCGTCGACCACCACGGCCCCCGGCTGCTGAGCGGCCGCCAAGGCCACCGCGAGCACCAATTCTTCACCCGGCGCCAGCTCCCCCACCAGCCGCTGCCCGGCGGGTGCGGCCGCTCCCATCGTGGCGAAGGTCGCCGCCAATGCCGACTCGGTGAACTGTGGTCCGCCGATGAGGGCACGCTCGGCGATCACCTCCTCGACCCGCAGCCACGGATCGAGCACACAGCCGGGATCGAGCCGCGCGATCGCCACCGCATCCTGAATCGCGCCGGGGTCTTCGTCGTAGCGGTGACCGCCGACGACGAGGCGACCCGTGACCAGCCGCATCCGCCCCGACAACGCCCACAGCAGCGACGTGCGGCCCGAACCGGCCGACCCGACCAACACCGCCAACCGGCCGGCCGCGACCTCCAGGTCGACATTCTCGAACGCACACCCCGACGACCCGCGTGCAGCGAGATTGTCGGCCACGACATCAACACCCACCCATGTCACTCGACCGATCATAGAGACCGTTCCGTATGCCGAGTGGCAACGCCGCACCCCTACGATTCATTCGCCAGCAATCTTGTACAGATGGGGTTGGTGCGCTGGAGGTGACGGCTCGCCGAACGTTTCGTGAAACGGCAGCAACTGGGGAGCCACCGACCTTGGTACGGCGTTGTTTTCCGCTATCGTGATTTTCGTGACAGTGCGAGTCGAGGCACCACGCAGGCGTGGCATCGCCGTCGCGCTCGCCGCTGCCGCACTGTTGCTCGCCCACGCGCTGTTCATGTGCGTGCTGGGGCTGCCCGGCGTTTCCGGGACGGCCGAGCCGGTGCCCACCCTCGTCGCCGCGGAGAAGTCGCTCGGCGCGACCACCCATGCGGATCCGGCCACCGAAGGCCACGAGCAGGGTTGTCTGGCCAGGACGCCGCAGCGCGAAGCCGAGCACGAGGTCGGCACGACCACCGCAGACCTCGATAGTGTTGACGCACAAGCGGATACGAGCCGACGGCCAAGATTCGCCGGCTGGGGGCCGTGGCGGATCGCCGCGCCGGACGGCCGTGGCATTTTGCGAGATCTCTGTATCGATCGGTGCTGACGGGCACCCGGTCGGCCACCGGATAACGGCGGGCCGACGCGCGGGTTCGTCCGATATTCACCCGGCATCTCGGATGCCGATTCGATGCTAGGAGTTCACGCATGTGCAGTGCCGTTGTCGATCGTGTCGTCTTGTCCGCCGATCATCTCCACGCCCAGGAACAGGCGCGCCGCCGCCCGGCGACGCTCGTCGGGGACACCCCGGTGCTCTGGATCGGAGAGCCGTTCGCCCTGGATGGCCAGGGGTTCTGGGCCAAACTCGAGGGTCGCAATCCGGGCGGGATGAAGGACCGTCCCGCGCTGCACATGGTCGAACGCGCGGTGGCCCGCGGCACCCTGCGACCAGGTGCGCGAATCATCGAATCCACCAGTGGCACCCTTGGTTTGGGTCTGGCGCTGGCCGGTATCGCGCATCGCCATCCGGTCACCCTGGTGACCGACCCGGGCATGGAGCCCATGCTGCGGCGGATGCTGACCGCCTACGGCGCGACCGTCGACCTGGTCACCGAACCCTGCGCGATCGGCGGCTGGCAGCAGGCGCGTCGCGATCGAGTGGCGCAGCTGCTGGCCACGTATCCCGGTTCCTGGTGTCCCGACCAGTACAACAATCCGGACAATGTCGACGGCTACCAATCGCTGGCGCTGGAGTTGCTCACCCAACTCGGGCACATCGATGTGCTGGTGTGCTCGGTCGGCACCGGCGGCCACTCGGCCGGGGTGGCGCGGGTGCTGCGCCGCTTCCAGCCCGACCTTCGGCTGATCGGGGTCGACACGATCGGTTCGACCATCTTCGGGCAACCCGCTGCGGCCCGGCTGATGCGCGGGCTCGGCTCCAGCATTCATCCCGCGAACGTGGACTATCCGGCCTTCGCCGAAGTGCACTGGGTAGCTCCACACGAAGCGGTCTGGGCAGCACGGACTTTGGCCGCAACGCACTATTGCAGCGGGGGGTGGAGCGTCGGCGCGGTGGCGCTGGTCGCGGGGTGGCTGGCGCGCACCCAGCCGGTGGGCACCCGGATCGCCGCGGTGTTCCCGGACGGACCGCACCGCTACACCGACACCGTCTACAACGACGACTACTGCACCGAACACGGATTCTTCGACCTGCCGGTGCCGACCGAGCCCGACGTGGTCGGCGACCCGCGCGAGCAGGTGGTACGGCACTGGACCCGCTGCACCACGGTCGTCGCACCGACCGCGGCGGTGTCGCGATGAGCGGGTTGTGGCGGCGCTGGGCCGTATTCGACCGGCCGAGCCAGGTGCTGATGGTCAACCAGTTCGGCATCAATCTCGGCTTCTACATGCTGATGCCCTACCTCGCCTCGCACCTGTCCAGCGGGCTCGGGATGGCCGCCTGGACAGTCGGTCTCGTGCTCGGCGTGCGGAACTTCACCCAGCAGGGCATGTTTCTGGTCGGCGGCACGCTGGCCGACCGATTCGGCTACAAGCCGCTCATCGTCGCCGGATGCGCTTTGCGCACAGCAAGTTTCGCGTTGCTCGCGCTTGCCGACACCTTGCCCGCCGTACTGATCGCGGTAGCGGCCACCGGATTCGCGGGCGCTCTCTTCAACCCCGCCGTGCGCGCCTACCTGGCCGCCGACGCCGGCGACGAACGCCGAGTAGCGGCCTTCGCCATGTTCAACATCTTCTATCAGGCGGGCATCCTCGCGGGCCCACTGGTCGGACTGGCATTGACGGCGTGGGATTTCCGCGCCACCGCCGGAGTGGCCGCGATCGTGTTCGCCGTCCTCACGGTGGTGCAGCTGCGCTGGTTGCCGACCACCCGCGACACCGACCGCGCCGGCGTGCGCGATTCGGTGCTCGCCAATTGGCGTCTGGTGGTGCGCAATCGGCCGTTCCTGTTGTTCTCGGTCGTCATGGTCGGCTGCTACGTGCTGTCTTTCCAGGTGTACCTCGCCCTGCCGCTGCAAGCCGGAATCGTAGTCGGCCCAGGCGCTTCCGACACCGGACTGGTCGCGGCGATCTTCGCGGTCAGCAGCATCGTCGCCATCGCCGGACAACTCCCGATGACCAGATGGCTCGCCCGCCGCGGCGGCTCAGGCCGCGGCCTGGTGCTCGGCATGGCCCTCATGTCGACCGCCTTCCTCCCCCTGTTCCTCGCCCCCAACGCCACCATCCCCGGCGGCACCCCGGTTGCCACCACTGCCCTACTCACCTGCGCCGCACTCTTGGCACTAGCCACCGCCGCCGTATTCCCCTGCGAGATGGACACCGTCGTCACCCTCGCCCGCAACCGCCTCGTCGCCACCCACTACGGCTTCTACAACACCATCGTCGGAATCGGCATCCTCCTAGGCAACCTCACCACCGGCGCCGTCTTCGACCACCTCACCAAATCCGGCTACCCGTCACTGATCTGGGCCACCCTCACCCTCATCGGCGCCGCCTGCGCCACCGCCCTGTGGGCACTGAACCGATCCGCAACACCGCCCCCACTTACGATGCCAGTGGTCGAACCCGGCGTGAAGCCAGTCATGACCGATTCGGGTTCGAAGTGAGTGCGGATGCCGGCTAAACCCTCGCGGTGCTTTTACGCGCGTTCTGACGATGAGATTTGTAGTGTGCGCCGCACATCGACATGCTGCACCACCGCCGCGAATTGTTCTTCGAGGTGTCATAGAAGAGCCAGCCACAGGAACCCTCGTGCCCCGGGCATTGCCGTATACGGTCGAAAGAGCCCTCACGCAGTAGATCCACCGCCGACAGCACGATCGGCCCGAGCGTCGCTCCGGCAGTGATGCCGGGCCAGGTCAGCGTGGCACGGTCCGGCTCGACACGCAGCACGGCATCATCGAGCAGCGCTGCGTAACTCGACAAGATGGCCGAAACGTCGCCGGGATGAGGTTCGTGTGACGCGGCAATAGCCGAGAAGACCCGATAGATCGCTTCGCGAATCTCGATGCAGTACGAATACGTGACGTGACCGGCGGATTCGTCGGTCACGTCACGCTCGAGCGCGGTCACGCTGCCCGCAGCGATGATGCTGGACTCCACGCACCAGCGCACGAAGTCCCCGCTGTTCTGCAGAAATTCTTCCGGCTCCTTGCCCGGCCGCGAGTAGCGAGGTCCGACAGTGTTCGCGAAGTCCAAACACAGCTTTCCCCCAACTCGTTCCAGTTCCATCGGAACACTCCTGCAAGATTCGCTCACGGTTGTCGCGCCTGCGGATCGAGTGGGTCACGCCCGACATCGACATCCATTCGGCGCGGACGTACCCACAATGTCGCCGCTGCCGCTATCGACAATACGGCGAACACGATCTCGAGGTCGAACAAGTCCACGAGCACTCCGAAGGCCGCGGGTCCGGCCGCGGCACCGACCGTGAGCGCGATGATGACCACGCTGAGTCCGGCCGTCGGCCGGTCGGGAAACAACTGGGCACTCCACAACGACACCAAGGTGCCCGCGACCATAAAACCCGAACCGTAGAGCGCGGCCGCCGCAACGAAAAGGACAACCGACGGGCGGCCAATTGCGAGTATGCCGCAGGACAGTAAGGTAGATACTTGAGCGGCGACAAATACTGTTGGCATGCCCCATTTCGCGACGAGCGCGCCGGTGCCGGTGCCGATCACCCCGGCGACGCCGATCAGGCTCCAGAACAACGGGGCACTGACGCTTGCTGTGGCGTGTGCACCAGCCACCATGATGCCGCCATAGGACCAGTAGACCGCACCAACGAGGCCGACAGAGAATGCCGCGGTCAGTAGTCGGCGGTGTTGTCTACTGCGCAACAGCCCTCTCCAAGGCGGGCTCCCGGAAGTGTCGTCCAGCGAGATTCGATGCGCCGACTTGGGCAGCACACGAAAGTTCCACGCGGTGACCAACATCGCGAAACAGGCGGCTGCCAACCAGATGGCTCGCCATCCCGAATCGGAGACCAGTAGTACGGCGGGCCCGGCGACCATCACTCCGAAGGTGGTGCCGGCGCTGATCATCGAGAGAGCGTGCCGGCGTGCACCGGGACGAGTAGCTGCCGCCACGGCGTCGGAGTACGGAGCCCACACCCAGCCTGGTGCGGTCCCCGCGAGGGCGACCCCGATTGCCAGCACCGTGATGCTGTGCGCTATCGCCATCAGTGCCATGCCGACGCTCGCACTCAATCCGCCGATCACGACCGGAACGCGGGAACTGCAGCGGCCGGACATCCGCGCGACGACAACGAGCACGAGCAGTTCGGCGACATAGCCGCCGCTGGATATCGCCCCTAAAACACCTGCACTACCGCCGAATTCGCGTTGTAGCTGAGGCAAGAACAGCCCATATCCGTAACGGCCGTACCCATAGACAACCGCCAGGGTCAACAGTCCCGGCACGCCGATCCAGAACGCCCCGTGCCGTAGCGTCCGCACCTCGTCGCACGTTTCGCTGTCACGAACAGGCGCTACTACAGGACCGTCACCGCAGACACTGTCGTTGTCGGGCATGTCACTCCGTACGACACAAGTTCGCTCATACCGTCTAAGTAGCGTTTACAGGTAGCCAGTTCCTGTATAACAGCAGACTGCGTTGGACCGCAACCACTCTCGGGTTTTGCCGCATCCGCTGTGATCGATCATCCTTTGCGAGCACGACCGTTTGTAACGTCATGAACACATTGCTGCACAACAGTATTCGTGAGAATCAACGGCCACTTCGACTGCCGAACCGTACGTTGCACTGGCCGACCTGCCGGGCGGCACCCCAGACGCACGAGCTGAGTAGCAGCATCCAGGGACACCACCTAACCGCATATTACTGGTTGACAGGTCGGCGGCTACGGCGCGTAGCGTCGACATCGGTTCCCCACCAAGCCGATGGGCAGTTCTTCGAAACTCTTCTGCGCCAGACTTTCAGCGGCGAAATTCCTCGATCGGACGGAACTCCGCGTGCCGATCCCCGACCTCGTGGCGATACCACGCCTCGCGCCGTCGGCACTGGACCTGGTCGGTGAGGTTGTCCACTCCGGGGATCGTGCGGCGCAGGGTTTCCCAGGCGAAGATCAGGGGGGCTTGGGCGATGGGGTGGAGGATCCATGGGAAGCGTTGGGGCATCGCGTGTTTGGCGTACGTGGCCGGAGGTAGCCAGACGGCGGTGTAGCCGATTTGGATGCGGTAGTTGATTTCGTCGCGGAGGCGTTTGCGCCAGGGGGTGCCGGGTTTCGGGGCGAAGGCGGGGAGGTAGGACTCCACCAGTTCGGCGCCGTCGGTGCCTGCGGTGTTGGCACGCTTGACCATCGCGGCGAACATCAGCTGGGCGCCCTCCTTGAAATCGGTGGGGTACCAGTCGGGTTGGACGCCGAGGAGGTGGCCGACGTAGCGCCAGAAGTGCATGGTCGCTTCGATCTCGCGGATGGTGGTCTGGTAGCCCAGGCTCCAGAGCGCCAGGCCGGGTACGACGCTGCCTGCCATCAGCGTGAGGGTTGCGTCGCCGACGCTGATCGGCACACCCCAGGCATCGAGGTCCCATTCGGGGCGTTGCATCAGTTTGCGCCGGATGAACACGTGCATGATCCGTACTCGCATCGCGGTCTGGCGTCCTCGGGCGCCGGGTGCCAGGCCGCCTGCGTCGGAGACGTCGATCCAGAATCGGACGGTTTCGAGCTGCCGCTTGTGGGCGCGTTCGCCGGCGTAGCCGCCGGTGTAGGACAGCGGTTTGGCGATAGAGCTCTCCGAGTACATTTCGAGGGTGCTCGTCGTGGCGAAGCTGAATACCGATGTGCCCCAACGGCGGAAGACTCGGGCGCCGAGGTCCACCAGGTCTTGGTCCAACCAGGGTGGCGCGGTGTCGAACTCCTCGAACAGGCGAATCAGCGAGCGCGGTGCGTCGGGAACCGCGTCGATGCCGTGAGTGAGGGCTTGATCGAGCATTGCCCGGCCGGCCTTGGGGCCGAGATCGCCCAGGTACACCTCGTCGACGAAGGCCTCGGCGACAGGGTCGGCCTGATAGTAGGCGGCGGCGAAATTCCGGACCAGCTCCGCGTCCGGTTGCGGATCGAATCGTGCGACGCGCCGGATCAGCCGACGCATCCGCTGTACGCGCGGATCGGTGATGCGGGCCCAGTATCGGAACTCCGCGGGGGCCCGTTCGGCGTCGATCGTCATGAATAGACTGTAAGTTGAGTAAATGCTCACCTTCTACTCCAGTTTGCGACGGCCGCCCGATGGCTACGAACGACCGCTCTGATCAGCGAAAACGGCCACAGCAAGCGCGTTCCCGGGAAACCCGCGACCACATCGTGGCCAGCGCTGCTCAGCTTTTTGCCGAACGCGGCATTGCCGAGACGTCGACCAATCACATCGCCGCGCAAGCGGGCATCAGCATCGGATCGCTCTACCGCTATTTCGCCGACAAGAACGCCATCATCGAGGTGCTCCGCGCCGAGCTGCTCACCGAATTGGAGGAGCGCTTCGCCGAAACCGTGGTGACCGGCGTGACCGTCACGCCGCGCGAGGCGGTGGCGAACAGCCTCACCGCGGTGCTGGATGTGGTGTCCGAACGAGAGGGCCTGGTCCGGGCACTCGCCGCCGACACCACCGCGCACGGCGTCGGCCTGCCCGACCTCGAACGCCGCCTACTCCTGCTCACCAGGGCTTATCTGCTACACCGACTCGGCCCGACACCACCGCAAGAACTCGAGGTCAGAGCTTTCGTGATGGTCAACGCCGGACTGGCCGCCTGCTTGCGGTTCGCACTCGGCCCCACCCCGGATCTCAACCGCGATCTCCTGATCGCCGAAACCGCCGACATGATCGGCGACTGGCTCGACGCCGTCGCGCGGCGGCAGAACGGCTGATTCGACCAGCCTGTCGTCCAGCCCCCTAGCCAGAATCCCGGCGTCTGTTCGGCCCGCAATGCCGTTGCCCCTCAGCGTTGTTCGAGGCCCGGACCAGCGGCGCGCCGATCGACGGTGGCCAAGGAGGAACGATTCCGCGCCGAACCGAAATGGACAACGGACCAACTCCTTTCGGTCCGCGCCCTTGACCCAGCGGGGTCGGCGGCCCCAAATTTATCTTCCGAGACACGAAACACCGTTTCTCACAGTGAAACACAGGAGTCACGTTGGCTATCATCCAACGTCTGCTGGTCGCCATCGGCCTGATCGCCGCCGCCACCGCATTCACCATTCCCACCGCACGCGCCGAATCGGCCGCGGCCAAGGTGGAAAATACCGTCGAAGTCCGTTGCGCATTCACCATGCTGCGCCAGAGCAGCGACTGGTACTTCCCCGCAGGTGCCCCCAAGGCACTGCTCTGGTTGCAGCATGGCTTCGCCAGTTCCAACGACGCGGTCGACGAGACCGCGAGAAAGTTTGCCGCGCAAGGCTTTCTGGTCTTCGCCCCGACCCTGCCCACCGCCAACATCTTCGGCTGCACGCTGGAAAACCTGGGCAACAACACCAATTTCCTGCACAACGTGGCCGATCTGTTCGGCAAGGCCGCCGACCCCGGCGACAAACTCGGCCGCAGCTTCGCCGACGCGAAGAAGAAGGCGGGGCGGCCCGATCTGGCGCTCCCGAAGGCCATGGTGTTCGCCGGGCATTCCGCGGCCGGTGAGGCCGTACCGTATGTCACCCAGGTGCTGCGGTCGGATTATGCGGCCGCTTTCGCCGCAGTCCGCGGGCTCATTCTGTTCGACCCCGCGAAGAGTTTCGTCGGCAACAACCTCAGCAGTTCGCTCAATCACCTGAGTAATACTTCGTTGCCGATCCTGGCCATCTCCGCTCCCCCGTACAGCTGCAACCGCGACGGTAACGGAACGAAGGAATTACTCGGGCAGATCTCCCGGCCTTTCCTGGGGGTCCGGCTCACCACCGGATCACATATCGATGTGGAGGCCTCGAGCGCACCCGGCCCGGACAAGATCGCTTGCGGCACACCGCAGGCGAAGAACGTCTCGGCCCTGCAAACGCTAGCCACCGCGTGGGCGGGCGACTTCGTCACCGGCTCGACAACCGCCGATTACTACCCCGGCGGTACCTACTACGAAGCTCAGCGCTCCGCCGGAACTATCCAAACCTTGCAATAGCCCACTGAACTCGATCGGGGGTCAACGTAACCCGTTGGCCCCCACACCGAGTCGGCGCGACCGAGCTATTGCGAACGCCGCCGACCGTGCGCGGCACCCATCCGGGCGACCAATGCCGAACGCAGGTACCACACTCCGCTGGCTCGGGCCGGGTCGAAACCGGTGAGCTCGCCGATGCGGCGGAGGCGGTAGTCGACGGTGTTCGGGTGGATGCCGAGGCGTTCGGCCGACCGCAGCCTGCTCAGGTCGGTCTCGATGTAGATCTGCAAGGTCTCGCGCAATTCGGGGTGGTCGTCCAGCGGCGCGAGGTGGTTGCCGAGCAGGTCGCGGGCGACACCGGGGCGGCTGAGTTGGTGTTGCAGCGCCAATTCGGCGAAGCGGTGCACACCGGGCTCCAGTCCCATGCGTTGCGCCGTATCGAGGAGTTCGTGGGCTTGACGCGCCGCGGTGGACACCTGGTCGGGGCGGGCGGTCACCACGGTGGCAGTGATCGGCACGCACGCCGCCTCGGCCAAAGCCTGTACCAGGCCATCGAGTTCGGCGTCGGTCCGCGCGGTAGTCGGCACGAGCACGGTTCCGCCGTCGACGGACAGCAGCGACAGCGCCTCGCCACCGAGCAGCGTCGCGAGCGCTGATTGCAGGCGGCGCAATTTGCGCCGCGCGACTACCTGACGGTCGAGACCGGGACGGCTTTCGTCGGGGTGCGCGGGCAGTGCGATGGCGAGCACGAAATACTCGGCGGCGAAACGCATTTCGGGTGGAATCGGCTGACCGCCGAGCAGCACCGAGGTCAAGTTGTGTGTGGCCGTGTGGTGTTCGACCGCGTCGGCTTTGTGTTCGCGCACATAGGCTTTGCACACGGCGGCGGTCACCAGCTTGGACAGTTCGACGACCCGGCCCATGCCGGTGACGACGCCGAGGGTGTCCGCCGGACCGGAACGCGCGATCAGGTCCAGTCCCATCTTGCAGCCCACGTTGACGGCGTGCAGCACCGTATCGACGGGAACACCGGCACGGGCACAGCCTGCCGCCGCGGCTTCGAGCCCGTCGGTCGCGGCGCGCACCGGGTGCCCGTTCAACCGCTGGATCAGCCAGCCGAGGCAGATCCGGACCACGACCTTGACCTCGCCGTGCAGCGCGGCCGCGGGCAACGGCCCGGACGCCGCGACGTGGTCGAGCACCGCGCGGGTCAGTTCATCGAGATCGCGCGCCGTCGCGGAAATCTGTCGCTCGAGCACACCGAGCTCGGGTCGGTCGAGACTTTCGATCGTCACCGGTGGCCTCCTTGTCTGCCGTGAACCGCAGCGACGGGGGCCGTCGGCAAGCAACTGAGCGTCTGCCACGGCCGAGAACTTCGCTGTTATCGGGCTCTTGCTATGTGGAAGCAACGGTAAACCGAGCGCGGGCTCACCTTCTACTCCTCTTTCGGCGCTCGTCGCCGAAGGCATTCTGGCCCGCTCACCAGGTGAGATACCGAATCAACACCCGGCCCGCGTACCGACGACCTCGGCAGTAGATAGCGAGGTGCTCACTTTTTGGCGCGCACCGCTCGGGTCTCCACGTCGACCCACGCCGCGATCATCCGTGCCGTCATCTGCAGCGCCTCCGCCCGCGCCGCGCTGTCCACCTCCAGCGCCGTCGCCCGCAGCACCGCCGCGAAGCCGGTGTTGATGATGACGAAGGTCATCACGTCGTACTCGTGATCGTCGCCGGGACCGAGCATTTGGATCACCATCACCTTCACCAGCAGCCGCAGCCGTGGTTCGAATTCGGGGATCCCGCTGCTGTAGAACTGCACGCCCGCGACCAGTGCCCGCACCAGCTGGGCGTTCTCCACCAGCTCGTCGGCGATGACCTCCAGGATCCCGGTGATCACCTCGACGCTCGGCTTCTCGCCGAGGCCGAATACCCGCTGGGAGAACCGTTGTTCGATGTTCTCCAGCAGGCGCCGCAGCAGTTCTTCGACCATGACCGAGCGGTCGGCGAAATACCGGTAGACCGTGCCGATGCTCACCCCGGCCGCCGCCGCGATCCGGTTGGTCGAGGTATTGGCGATGCCGCGTTCGCCGAACAGCTGCGCGGCGGTGTCCAGGATGTGCTCGCGGGTCGCCTTGGCCCGTTCCTGCGTGGGACGGCGGCGCTGACCCACAGCTTTCGGCGGCATCGCGTACTCCTTCGAAATGAGCTTTGCTCAGTTTAGTCCGGGCGCCGAATGTGCGAGAGTGATGCCACCGCGACGAGCGGCCGGTAGGCCGATGGAGGTACGACAGTGGGCGATCGGGTGCCGAAAGGTCGTCTCGCGCGCGGGAGCAAGCTCGGCCGATTGGCGGCGGGCCAGGCGCTGCGCGGGATGGGCACGCGGTTGTCGATGATCGGGCGCACCGAACAGGCGCGGCAGGTGCTCGCCGAACGGTCGACTTTGCAAGCGGCGCAACAACTCGTCACCGTGCTGGGCGGATTGAAGGGCGCGGCGATGAAGCTGGGCCAGATGCTGTCGGTGCTCGACGTGGACCTGCTGCCGGAAGCGCACCGGGAAATGTTCCGGGTCAAGCTTGCCGAGCTGCGCGATCAAGCACCGACCGTGGCGTTCCCGGCTATGCGGACGGTGATCGAGGACGATCTCGGGCCGATGGCGCGCGTGTTCGCCGACTTCGACGAGACGCCGATCGCCGCGGCATCGATCGGTCAGGTGTATCGGGCCCGGCTGCACGACGGGCGCGCGGTCGCGGTCAAGGTCAAATATCCGGGTGTGGACGACGCCGTCGAAGCGGACATGCGCAATCTGGCGACGTTCAGCAGGCTGTGGAAGTCCATGTTGCCGAGCGCGGCCGACACCGACGTGCTCGACGAGATCGCGCGCAACATCGGCAGCGAGCTCGACTACGTGCGCGAGGCGCGGACCCAGCACCGGGTTGCCGGGCGCTACCGGGACCATCCGTTCGTCACGGTCCCGGACAGCATCGAAGAATATTGCGGGCCACATGTTTTGGTGACCGAGTTTCTCGAAGGTGAACCGTACCAACGGATCAGGGTGCTGCCGGACGCGGAACGCAATCGGATCGGCGAGCTGATCTATCGTTTCTACATAAGTTCGCTCTTCGCGGACTTCGAGTTCTGCGGTGATCCGCATCCAGGCAATGTCATGCTCGCGGCGGACGGCAAGCTCGGTTTCGTGGATTTCGGGCTATACCACAGCATGGACCCGGTGCACGTCGAGCTGGAGCGGGCGTGCCTGCGGGCCGCGGGCGAGTACCGCGGCGACGATCTGTACGACATGTGGGTCCAGCGCGGCATCGTCGACCCGCAGTCGGGTGTCACCGCGCAGGAATGCCTGGAGTATGTGTGGGCGGCCGCCGGCTGGCATCTGGTCGACGAGGAGATCACCATCACGCCCGAACTCGCCACTGGCGCTTTGATTCTCGCCGTCGACCCGAGGGCCGGGGAATTCCGCGGTATGCGACAGCAGCGACTACCCCCCGAGCATGTGTTCTCTCGCCGGTCCGACCTGTTCACCTTCGCCGCGCTCGGCCAATTAGAGATCACCAACAACTGGCACCGGATCGCCAGGGAATGGCTCTACGACGAGCCGCCGGTCACCGAGATCGGGCGGGAGACGGCGCGCTGGCGCGCCGGTGTGCAGCCGTAATCCGCTGCGCGAGGCCGGGTTTCAGTCCGGCTACCGCAACCGCTCGGCTATGCGGGCGGAATCAGGTGGATCAGGAATTCCTGGTCTCGGGCGCCGGAACATCTGCCCTGCACGATCTCCGCGCCGTCGACGGTGTCCTGGTCACGTAGCGCCAGGCAGTGGTTGGTGGCGGTAGTGCGGATGCGAAAGCGTGCCGCGGTCGTCGGACCCGTCGGCTCTATCCGGAACTGCTGGGCGGGGTTGTCGTCGGCGCAGTCGTCCCGTGGCTCCAGCAAATTGTCGCCCGGCCCCTCGACCAGGACGGTGAGACAGCCGATGCCGTATTTCGCGTGGTGCCACTGGATTTGCACCACGCCCTCGTCGATCGGGTCGAGGTAGACGCGCGGCGACGACTGCGTGCAGGGGCGCTGGGCCGCAATGGCGGTCGGATAACGCTGAGTACGGTCGCGCCCCTCGGCCAGGCACAGTTCCGGCGTACGGGCAGGTTGGATGCGTACCCAACTCCCCACATCGGCGAGCGCCAAGCCCGCCACCGGCTGACTCGCCGTGGGCACCGTGTCGTCGCGGTTGTGCAACACGAGATCCTGCACACTCAGGGTGACCGCGACGCCGAGTACCACGGCCACCGCGAGGTTGACGAACTGCCACCAGCGCGAAAGACGCCGTCCCGGCCGGTCTTCCGAGGTCGCTACGACCGAGTCCGGCTCGTCGGCGGGAACACTCTCGGCGACTGCCCTGACCTGCTGCGACTGATCCAGCACCGCGATCCGCCTGCGGGCATCGAGCCACTTCTTCACCTGGTCGTCGTCCAAGCCACAGGCGTGGGTGAACGCGATGACGAATCGTTCCCTGGGCAAGGTGTCGCGCCCCAGCGTGGTCGCGATCGTGCTGGACGGAAGCACATCGCCGGACGCCGCGGCCTTGCCCTCCAATTGCCGGTAAGCCAACCCCGACCATGCCTTCAACAGCCGCAATGCGGTGATGAACTCCGTGGGAGAACCGACCCCTTCCGGCTCGGGTAGGTAGGTCGACGATAGGGCGGGTTCCCCCTCCTCGCGCTCCATAGCCTCCAGCATGGCAGAAGTTTTTCGAATCGGTATACCCAACTTCGACCGTCTCTAACGTCCCGAACCGATTGGAGCACAACAGATTGCACTGAAGTGCCTAGTAGCAGGTACTTGCTGTTGCTCAAATTCAGTGCACCACTTGTGTTTCCAAGACCCCCCATTCGGGGCTACCTACATAGCGTTGTCCGGCACCGTTTTTCACACGTACTTGTCGAGTACGAGCGGCCAGAGCCGGGCCGAACGTTCGTTCACGCCCGGATTCGGACAAGGGGTGTGCAACGCCGGAACCGCGGCTGCCGGAACCGGGCGTCGGTGCTGGTAGCCGGGGCAAGCCGAGGCGGCCGATGGATGTTCGAGCACGTTCACGAACATGCCCGATGTGTCCCGAACACGGCCTGAACAGCGCGAACGCTTGTCGGGCCGCAGCGCCCGCCGCAAGACTGAAACGACCAAACGCCGCTGCCATCCGCCCCGCCGGAGCTCGGATGTCGGAGGGATCTCGAACTCCCCGACGGAACCGCGCCCGCTGGACCACGGATATCCACCCCGGTCATCGGTTCACCCACGATGGGCCCGCCCGCGCACATTGCGGTCCGCGAGCAACAGCCCATCCCCACTCGAGCAGAAGACGTGCGTCTCACGGCGCTTACGGGCTATTCGGCGATGCCGCCTACTGCCCCAGGGGAATTCACCTAAAGGAGGGTCCTGAATGAATGCCCAGAAAAGTATGCCACCTGAATGGCAGGTCGTTGTTGTCGGGGCAGGCAATGCGGGTCTCTGTGCGGGAATAGCAGCGTTGCAGGCCGGCGTGAATTCGGTCGCCGTACTCGAGTCGGCGCCGAAAGAACTGCGCGGCGGAAACAGCGCCTTGACGAAGAGTGTGCGATTCCCCTGGCACGACCGGTCCTACATCGCCACCCTGCTCGGCGAGCCGGACGACCGCCGCGTGGATGACCTGCTGGCCGGGCGGCGCGAATACACCGAGGACGACTATCTCGACGACTGGCTCCGCGTCTCCGGCAGCCAAGTCGATGCCGCGCTCATCGAGTCCATTATTCACCGCGCCAACAACGCCATTACTTGGCTGCACGGCCTCGGCCAGCGGTGGGTACCGAGGAAGAATCCGCTGCCCGGCGACGTACCCGTGGTTTTCGATGGCGGCGGGCAAGCCATGCAAGAACGCAACTTCGAGCAGTACGAACGTCTCGGCGGTGTCGTCTGCTACGACAGTCCGGTGACCGGCATCGAGCCGGTCGGCGGGAAGTACCGCCTGCATGGTTCCGGCCCGGCGTTCCCCGTCGTCTGCGATGCGCTGATCCTCGCCTCCGGCGGATTCGAGGGAAACGCGCAGATGCGCGGACACCACCTCGGTGATCCGTGGCGAGAGGTGAAACTGCGCGGCGTGCCGTTCAACGACGGACTTCCGCTGGCGGCGGCCATCGCGGTCGGCGCGGATACCGCGGGCAACTGGCGAAAATGTCACACGACGCCGCAAGGCATCGGGCTGCCGAGTTACCTGTTGCCAGGGCAGATGTCGAGGTCGCATGAGCTGACGCGCTACGCCTTTCCGCACGGCATCGTCGTCAACCGATCCGGACGCCGATTCTTCGACGAGTGCGCCGAATACAGCAATCTGGCCTACGTCACGCTCGGGCAGAAGATCATGGACCAGCCGGGCAAGATCGCCTACCAGATCTTCGACAGCAAGGTCATCAATGCCGGGCTGCTGCCGGACAGCTATTTCAGCGACCCCGCGTCCATCATCACCCCGACCCTGGAGGACGGCGCCCGGCAACTCGGCATCGACGGCGGCCAGCTGCTCGATGAGGTGAAACGCCTGAACAGTGACCCGCAAGCGGTCACCCATCTCGACGCGCCGCCGTTCCTTTTTGTTCCGGTGGTCTCCGGATTGACCTTCACCTACGGCGGGCTCTCGGTGACGGAAAACGCCGAGGTTCGCGGCGGTGGCGAGCCGATCGACGGACTGTATGCGGCCGGCGTAATCGTCGGCGGACTGTATGACCAAGGCTATCCAGCGGGCACCGGGCTAATGGCCGGTGCGGTGCTCGGCCGTGCGGCCGGAACGCACGCCGCCGAGTACGCGCTTCGCGCCAGGGCGGCCTGACATGCGCATCGTTGTCATCGGCGCCGGAATGATCGGCGCACGGCACGCCGCGTACTTCGCGCAGGCGGGTCACCAGGTCAGCACCGTCGACCAGAAGGCTGCGGCGAACTTCGACCGATTGGCGCTGGTACCCGACCCGGCGGAGGTGGCGGCGTGGGTCGTCGCCACGCCGACCGCCACGCATCTGCCGGTACTCGGCGAGGTACTGAGTTACCAACGGGACGCCCGCATTCTGCTCGAGAAGCCGGCATGCTACCCAACGGAATTCGCCGATCTGACGCGCCTGGTCCGGCGGTATCCGCGCGCGCGGATCGTCGTCAACGACGTCTACGCCTACAGCGCGGCGGTACGGCGCTTCACCGAGTCGGTGCGGCGGTTCCGCGCATCGGATGAGATCAGGAAGATCACGATCGAGTTCACCAAGAACCGGGAGCGCGACGTCGCGAACGGCAGGTTCGTCGACACCGAGTACGGCGAGCCAGGTTACGAGTTCTTCCACATGCTGAGCATTCTGCGTTCGGTCCTGCCGGCCGACCAGTATCAGACCTACCTGCGCACGGTACCGATCTCGGTGACACCGGAGATGCGGGTGTGCACGTCGATACCGGGTTTGCCCGAGGTCGAAATCTACGCCTCGTCCAAAGGCGTGATCGGGTTCGCGGACCTGGCCGGTTTCGCCTTCTCCGGAGATGTCGCGAAGGACCACATCCAGCGTGCACTGATCCCCTACGGCGACGAGTTGCGCTACCGCTTCGCGGACGTGGAGTTCGCCTCCGGCAGACACGTGACCCTGGTATTCGAACCGCATTACGGCGTGGCGGTCGACTACAAGAACGAACACGCCGTCCATATCCGCGATGCCGCGTCGCAGCATCGGTTCACGGTCTCCGGAAACCATTTCAAGGAGGCGCTGCTCATCCAGTTGGATCTATTGTGCCGCACTGCGGTATCCACTCCCCCGCTGCGGCTGCCGGAGCATCAGTTCATGGCAGACCTCGGCGGTCAGTTCATAAAAGTTTAGAAAACGCGATCAATTCGCACGATTGAAAGAGATTCACCATGCAAACCTTCGAGGAAGTTTCGACACTGCTGCGCGTTGCCCCCGACATGCTGCCCGAGGTCACGGATGTGGAGTCGGCCCGCACACGGATCGCGACCGAGATCAAATCCGAGGAGTCCGCGTACGACTTGTTCGCGCAGGCTTGCCGATTCGAACACCCCTACACCGTGAGCTGGGTGCACCGGCCCGGCGAACGGTCGGCGTATCTGTCGCTGGAACTGGCCGCGGAGTCGCTGGACGACGATCGGCACCGGGCCCTGCTGGCCGGCGTCGTGCTGTCGACCTCGATGTCCATCCCCTACGACTATCGAGCGCACGCTGCCGAGGAACTGGTTCGGCTCGGGCTCGGCGAGTTCGCCGGCGCATTCCAGGAGGTCGTGGACTCCTACGAGCCGCTGCCCGCGCGCAGTCTCGAGGCGAAGATCAACGTGCCGACCGACGGCATCGATCACCTGTTCACCATTCCGGACACCGCCGAGGCGCGGATCGACCTGCTGATCACCGCGAGCAAGGCCAAGACTCTGGAGAGCCGGTACCTGCTCGCCGGGCGGGTGCTCGGGCACACCCGGGTGCCGGCCGCGACGTCGGACGCGGAACGGCTGATCGTGGAAGATGCGGGCACGACCATGATCGCCCCGTCGGACTACCTGGTGCCCTGGGACCAGGAGTTTCCCGGTCCGGACGGCGCCGGGATCACCCTCGCGGAGCTGATGCGCATCGTCCTGCTGTGCCCGGAGTTCAAACTGCCCGACGCCAAGGTCCGACCGATCCTGGTGGACTTCTACAAATCCGTGCTGCGGATCAGCGGCCGCTCGATCATCGGCCTCTCGGCCGGTGTCTTCCACGTCGAACACGGCACCCTCGCGACACCGTCCTACTACTACCAGGGTCGCGATTCCATTCTCGGCAAGGGTTTGGTGATCGACTGCGTCGGCGGTGCCATCCTGCAGAACGGTTCGTTCCTCGGCGGCGGGTTCATGCCGATCCTGATCCACACGCACAAGCACATTCGCAAGAGCGGTGGCTCCGGCGCCTCGGAACGCAAGACGATCCAGCCGTGCATCTTCGCCGCCGAGGCCGGTGCCCGATTCCCGATGGACGCGGTCGGTTTGTTCGAAACCGTCGACTATCTCGGAAAAGAGGCTCCGTTCAAGGGCATTCGAGCCATTCCGCTCTGAGCTCGCCCGTCCGTACTCCGCTTTACCCCTTAGTTCGTGAGATTTTCTCTGCCCGCATGCCCCGCGTGTCACTCGTTCACTGCTCGGTGCTGGGAGGTGAGAAGTACAAGGAGATGAATGCTGTGTTCAATACAACTGTCGCCGTGGTCGGCGCCGGCTACGTCGGACTGACGACGGCGGTGTGCCTGGCTTCGCTTGGCCATCGAGTGATCTGCGCGGATGTCGATCCGGCGAAGGTGAAGACATTGTCCGGCGGTGAATCCACCATCGCGGAACCGGGCATGTGCGAGCTCGTCGTGGACGGATTGGCCGCCGGGCGACTGAATTTCGTGCTCGGCGCCGGCGCGGCGGTCGCCGAGGCCGAGTTCGTCATCCTGTGTGTCCCGACACCGATGGGGCGCGATGGAGCGGCGAATCTGAGCACGCTCGAGTCCGTCGTGGCGGAGTTGCGGCACCAGCTGCTGCCCGGTTGTGTCGTGGTGAACAAGTCGACGGTGCCGGTGGGTACCGCGGTGCGGATCAACGATCTGATCGGCCGCGAGGATGTCACGGTCGTGTCCAACCCGGAGTTCCTCCGGGAAGGGTCCGCGATCTACGACTTCCTGAATCCCGATCGGATCGTGGTCGGTGCCGACGATCCGGACTCCGCCGAACGTGTTGCCGCACTGTACCGGCGGCTCGACGCGCCGGTTCTGCTGACCGGATCGGCGAGCGCGGAGATGATCAAGTACGCGGCCAACTGCTACCTGGCCACTCGCCTGTCCTATGTGAACGCCATCGCCGAGTTGTGCGAGTATCTCGGCGCGGACATCAGCGACGTGACCACGGGCATGGGGTACGACCAGCGGATCGGCAAGGAATTCCTGCGCCCCGGGCCGGGGTGGGGCGGGTCCTGCCTGCCCAAGGACACGGTGGCGCTGTTGCGGTCGGCGCAGACCGTCGGTTGTGAGTTCCCGCTGCTGCGGGCCGCCATCGACACCAATACCCGGCAGCACGAGCTGGTGGTGGACAAGGTTCGCCATGCGGTCGGCGGCGGCTTGGCGGGGGTCCGAATCGGCATGCTGGGGTTGACGTTCAAGGCGGGCACCGATGATCTGCGGGATTCGCCGGCGTTGGCGATCGCGCAGCGGCTGGTCGCCGAGGGCGCGGACTTACGCGCTTACGACCCCAGCGTCCGGAAAGCGGTACCGGGCAGCACCGATGGCCTGCGGGTCATGGAGACCGCGTACCACGCGGCACACGGTTCGGCCGCGATCATGGTGCTCACCGAATGGCCCGAGTTCCGCGACCTGGACTGGAAGCGGATGGCGGGCTTGCTGGTCGGCCGCTCGGTGATCGACGCCCGCAATCACCTGGACCCGCTGGTCCTGCACCTCGCGGGACTGTCCTGCGAACGTGTCGGTAGGGGGAGTCCGAAGCTGTCCGATCTGGATCTCGCGGGCTGACGTGAAAGGGGATCTCGCGGGCTGACGCCAAAGGCCCGGAACCGCCCTGGTTCCGGGCCTTTTCGCGCTGTCAGCGCGCTCGCTCGAGGAATGCGGCTGTGGCGGAGGCGATCTCGTCGGGATACTCACCGTTGATCGCGTGTGAGGCGTCCGGGTAGACCCGCACGGTGGCGTCGGCGAGCACGGACTCGGCCCGCCGAGCCGCCGCCGCGCTGTCGTGCATCACCGACCGGCCCGCCAGCAAGACCAGGATGGGCATCTTCAGGCTCTTCAGCTGGTCATCGGAGAACTCCGTCGGCGCGGGCAGGTGCAGCGCGTAGGTCTGCATGCCGGCCTCGATCATGTCCGCGACGGGGACATCCTCGACCGGCGCGCCGCCCGCGGTCCAGCTGTTGAAGTCGTCGCGCCAGCTCTTCGGGGACCAGCGCACGGAGGCCGGTATCGACCGGATGATCGTGCGAAAGGGCATGCCCGCGAACGTCATCGCCGGATCCAGCAGGATGACGCCGGCAATCTTGTCCGGTTGCCGGATGGCGAGATTGGTGGCCGTCCAGCCGCCGATCGAGACCCCGAGCAGGTACAGCTGTTTCTCGGGCAACTGCCGCAGGGCCTGGTGCAGCCAGCGCGCTTGGTCGTCATCGTGCTCGATCGGGCGGGTCTGGATGCTCGCGCCGGGTTCACCGAGCAGGTCGATGGCGTAGACGGTGCGCAGCTTGGTCAGCGTCGGCAGGTTGTCCGCCCACATCGGGGTGGCGGCGGCGCGTCCGGGCAGCAGCACCAGTGGGGGCGCGGTCGGGTCGGCGCCGTCGAAGCGGTACACCCGGACCACGCCGTAGTCGGTCCGCAGATCGAGTGTCGCGTTCGGTGCAGGCAAGTCGCGCATCGCACGCGTGTAAGCGTCGAAGAATCGGTCGTGGCCCGCCGCGGAAGTGAAGTGGCCGACCGGGGAGGTGTCGCGGACCGCGAGCCAGGCCACCAAGCCGAGCGTGAGCACTCCGGCGGTGATCGTCAGCAGTCGCCGCTTGCCCCACCGCGACCGAGTTGTGTTGGGCGCGAGTTCTTTTTCCTCATTCATCGAGCACCTTCCCGATAGGGCCGTTGGCGGTTCGGAGCACCGGATTGCGTCACCGGTGTTCGAGGCGATTCCAGAAGTCGATGTGGTGTCCGGCGTCGAAGTCGGTGGGTCCGATCCCGCCCGGCCCGGGGGCCAGCGACTGGACGAACGGCCGCTCCCCCGCGACCGGTGCCCACGCGGGCCGGTTCGGGACAGCGGGCACACCGCCGTGCGCGAACGCCGACCAGTAGTCGATCATCGCATCGGCGAGCTCGCGTTGCGCGTCATCGAGGCCGCGCGCCAGACCGGGCAGGTCGAACAGGTAAGCCAATTCGGAGCCGTGGTAGGCGCCGTACGGAAATGCTGCGGCGGGCAGGTCCGTGAACTGCGGTGGCGCCGGGTCGGCGAACTCGTAGGCGAAGACGGTGGCCGACCGGGCCAGGGCGTCGCGTGCGTTCCTGGTCGGGTACGCCCACGTGCGATCGGTGTTGAGCTGGGCCAGCGTGTTCGCGTTGTCGCCGGACTGCGCGGGATAGGCGGCGGCCACGGCGGCGGCGTGGCTGCCGAAGTCGGCGTCGAGCACTCGCCGGTATTCGGCCGCGGTCAATGGTGACGGCACCGTACCGACGACCGACACGCGTGCCTCGTCGCGATTGTTGCCCAGGATGATCGGCATGCGCGCGAATCGGCCCTCGCGCAACGCGATTGCCGGGTGTTCGGGTAGCAGTGCGTTGCCGTAGCTGGGGCTGAACTGTGTCTGGCCCGCCAGCAATCGGTCGGCCAGGGCACGCCGGAGGCAGGTGAGGTCGGCGCCCTCCGGCGGGCAGCCGACGCTCTCGGACAATACGCGACCCTGCTGTTCGGCGTATGCCGGAGTATCGAACGCGGTGCTGCCGGTTCCGTCGGCGGCGTAGGGCGGCCACTCCGACATGCAAGTCCCGCTCTGCATGATGGCCTTGTGGAACAGACCGGTCGCACCGGGCGAAGTGAGCTGCACGCAGGTGCTCATCGCGCCGGCCGACTCGCCGAACAGGGTGATATTGCCGGGATCGCCGCCGAATGCCGCCGCGTTGGCCGCGGCCCAGCGCAGGGCGAGTTGCTGGTCCTGGAGTCCGAACGTGCCGCCGTCGGCCATGCCGGGTAGGCGCAGGAAGCCGAAGACGCCGAGGCGATAGTTGGCGGTCACCACGACCACGTCACCCTGGCTCGCCAGCCGGGCCGCGCCGTACTCGGCCGCGTTGCCCTGATAGAAACCGCCGCCGTGCAACCACACCATTACCGGTCGCGGACGGGTGGGTTTCGCTGCCGGCGTAGTGACGTTGAGGTAGAGGCAGTCCTCGGATTGCGGTCCCTCGGACGGATCGGCCGGATTCTGCATGCACAACGAGCCTGGCGTGGTCGCGTCTCGCTCCCCCGTCCAGGCCGGTGCGGGTCGCGGTGGCTGCCAACGCAATTCGTCGACAGGGGGCTGCGCGAACGGAATCCCCTGAAAGAGACGATGGCCGGAGTGCACCGTGCCGCGAACAACGCCACCCGTCGTATGCACTACCGCCGGGTCGGCTCGGTCCTGCGCACACGCGGTGAGCAGGACTGCGATCAGCACCGCGACGAGCGCGCAGCTTCCGGCAGCGAGACGTGGCTTCATCGGACGGCCTCTCGTGATCCGGCTGACCTCGGCCGGCGGTCGGGCGCCTGTCCAGTACAGGCTTACTCCAAAATAGGACACTACTGTCTCATTAACAACCGCATTCGTCCCATCGATTCCTTGGGGGTGCTACTGTTCGGCCATGGTCAGCCGCGGGCACGCCGACGCGACACACGCTCCGTCCAGCGGCGCTCGGGGCCGCACTCGGACCGCCATCATGACCGCCGCGCTCGCGGCGTGGACGCGCGACTTTTCCGCCTCGCTCACCGACATCGCCGATCGTGCCGACGTCAGCCGGAGCACCCTGCACCGCTACTTCCCGGAACGGCAAGATCTCGTCGATGCCGTCCTCATCGATTCGTTGCAGGTGGTCGATGCCGTGGCCACAGCGGCGAACGATGGGACCCGCGCCCCGCTCGACCATCTGATCTACCTGTTGCGGTCCCTCATCGAAGTCAGCGACCGCGTGGTCTTCCTCTTCGCGGACCCACGCCGCTTCGCGGGCAACCCGCACTGGGGCGATGCGAACGATGCGAGCGTGCGGACGCTCATCGCCGCCGCGCAGGCCGAGGGCACGCTCGACCCCGAGTTACCGACAGAGTGGATCGACGGGGTCTACAACGCGCACATCTTCCTCGCCGCCGAAGCGGCCCAGCGCGGCACCGCGCCCTCACATGCGGTCGCGGACAACGCGATTCGCTCTTTCCTCGGTGGTGTAGGCGTTCCGCGGTCGACCCAGCCGTAAGCACTCGGCTGAATCATCTTTCGGTCGCGGCCTTTTCGACCTGTCCGCGCACCCATGCCAGGAACGTCTGCACGTCGGCGGTGGGTAGCGTCAGTGCTGCGGTGCGGGGGCGCTGAAAGCTGCGCAATGCGGCCTCGATGAGGACCCGGAAGTCCGCCTCGGATTCCATGATCAGCTGGGCGGCCGCGCTTTTAGCCAGCCATCGGCCGGTACGGCAGAACGCCACCGAGCGGCAGCCGTTGAGCACCTGGTTGTCGCTCAGGTGCCCCGCCCCCGTGGCGTGCTCGCGGACCGAGGCGAGCAGCGCGGCGAAAAGGTCGCGCGGTGCGGGTGGTGCGAGCACCTGCCGCACCGGGCTGCCGTAGAGGAGACAGCCCGACTGATAGGCGATCGACCGATCGATGACATACCAAAAGTCCGGTGATTGCGTCGGATCGAAGCCGGCCCGATTCGACAGCAGCGGACCGGTATTGAGATCGAGCAGATACCCCGCTGCGGCGGACGGCTGGGCGGCGAAAGTGGCGTCGTAGACGACCAATTCGAGCCCGGCCGCAGGACACGGCAAGGCAGGGTGCGCGAGCACTTCGGCCAGTTCGCGTAGCGCAGATCCGGGCAGCGAAGGGTCGACCACCAGGATCACGTCGATGTCGCTGCGCCCGTGGCGGTAATCCGCCAGCGCGATGGATCCGACCGCGAAGGCGCTGCGCAGCCGCGGCCCGCAGGTCTTGTGCGCCCGCCGCACGAGCTCTGCCAGGTACGGACGCACCTCGGCGGGCACCGCGGGTGGGTCTACGAGAGCCATGCGGTCAGTAT
This sequence comes from Nocardia sp. CS682, assembly GCF_004634405.1. Lineage (NCBI taxonomy): Bacteria > Bacillati > Actinomycetota > Actinomycetes > Mycobacteriales > Nocardiaceae > Nocardia > Nocardia sp. CS682. Next base: position 922,418 of record NZ_CP029710.1, read on the forward strand.
CCATCAGCGCTCCTCCGCCCAGCCGTTGGGCGGGCGGAGGAGCGCGGTCGGGCTACCCGAGTTCGGCGTCGGCCAGCTCGACCGGCGAGGTGTCGATCGGGTCGTCGTACCGGACGGCATGGCGGTAGCTGTAGTCGTCACGGTCGAAACGGACGGCCTTGCGGTAGGTCTTCAGCAACGACCACGGACGGATATACGGCGACTTGCCTTGGGAGTTGACGAAGTAGCTGTTCGACCCCTCGCAGCGGGTTTCCAGGTAGTACGACAGATTCCGGCCGCTACGCAGCATCTCCTGATGGAACCGCTCCTGCGCTTCGGGCCGCACCTCCACCGTGGTGGCGCCGCGCCGCCGGGTCTCGTCGATGACGGTGGCGATGTGGCGCATGGCGTTCTCCACGAAGTAGTGGAACGCGGTGCCGGTCCAGGAGTAGGGGCCGATCATGATGAAGCGGTTCGGGACGCCGGCGACGGAGGTGCTGTAGTACGCCTTCAGCTCCTCGGTGTTGTAGAAGACGCCGAGGTCGAATCCGTCTCGGCCGATGACGGTTCCGGGTTTGTAGCTCTCCGGGTCGGAGAACACCTCGTAGCCGGTGGCCAGCACCAGCGCGTCGATCTCCCGCTCGACGCCGTCCGCGCTGCGGATGCCGTTCGGCTGGATCTCGGCGATGCCCGCGGTGATCAGCTCGACATTGTCGCGGTTGAGCGTCGGCAGGTAGTCGCCGCCCGCACCGCCGCGGATGCACACGATCCCGAAGCCGGGCCGCAGCACGCGGCGGGTCTCCTTGTCCTTCACCTTGATTCGCAGCCACCCCGCGTAGGCTGCGCGTCCGACGGCGTCGACCAGGCGGGCGCCCATTTTCCACAGCGGCGCGGGCGTGAAGACCGCGATGCGCAACATCGTGTCGATGACCGTCTGGGCGATCCCGTTGACGGCAGCGGATCCGCCGGGCAGGGCGAGTAGCCGTTGCATCCACGGGCGCAGGACGAAGTCCGGCTTCGGCAGGTACACCTGCGGCGTGCGTTGATAGATGTCGAGCCGGGCGACCTGCGCGGCGAGCTTCGGCGCGATCTGCATGGTGCTGGCACCGACGCCGATGATGGCCACCCGCTTGCCGGTGAAATCGAAGTCGTGATTCCAGTGGGCCGGGTGCATGGAAACCCCGGTGTAGTCGCCCAATCCGGGGATGTTCGGCTCGGTCTTCGGATTGATGTAGGCGCCGACCGCACTGATCACGAAGCGCGCGGTGATCACCTCGCCGGTGTCGGTGTGCAACCGCCACAGCGCATGGTCGTCGTCCCATTCTTCGCGAACGATGGTGGTGTGGAAGCGCATTCGGCGCGGTAGGTCGTGCTCGGCGGCGACCTCCTCGAGATACTGCAAGATCTGGTCGCGTTTGGCGAAGAACCGGTCCCAGTCCGGTTTACGCGCGAAGGAGAATTGATAAGTCGTACTGGGGATGTCGCAGCCCGCGTCGGGGTAGCTGTGGCTGTACCAGGTGCCACCGAGCCCGCCGATCCGGTCCACGATCAGGAAGTTGTCGATCCCGATCTCCTGCAGCTTCACCCCGGCACAGATGCCGCCGATGCCCGCGCCGATCGCGACGACCTCGTACTGGGGCGTCTGCACCGCGTCCACGAATTGCGCGGCGATACCGTTCGTTTCGGTCACTGGACACCCTCCTCGGCACGATGGGCACTCGGTCGGTCCGCGGTCCGGCCGTTGGTGGCGATGTCGCGCGGCGGCTGACCGGTGCGCACGACTTCGGCGACCCGACGGCGAAACAGCGGTCCCAGTCCGGCGATTCGATAAGCCGTCCGCCAGAGCGGTGGGAACCAGGTCGCGAAGCGCAGCGGCAGGCGCGGGGTGACCGCGACTGTCCACGCCACCTTGGTCTGATCGGCACCGACGTCGTCGAAGGTCATGTTCTCGGCGTACTGGCGGACGAGCAGATACTGCAGCCAGGTGGCGCTCACCACGCCGAAGGTGATGCGGCGGTTCGGTTCGTAACGCCAGAACCGCTCGCGTTCCACCCACAGGACCCGCAGCGGCGCGAAGACCGAACCCATCTCGCGGATCACGCCAACGCCGCGAGCGGGCGAGTCGTACCGCACGCCGGTACGCGGAATCGGCAGCCACCGCCACGCGTGCTCGTCGTCCAGGGCGGTCCACACTGCCCATCGCGGTGCGTCGAAGACCCCTTCGACGGTGAAAACCAGTGCGGCGGTGTCGAAGACGGAATCGTCGACGGGCTGTACCGCGGGATACTGCTTGTGTAGGAACGAGGTGATACTCAAGATCGTCTCCGATTCGTGTAAGGGTGCTCAGCGGGCGACGGCGTGCCGGGGCGCGGCATCCGCGTCGACCGGCCTGGTGGTCGTGTACCGGTAGTGGTCCAGCGGGAAATGCCGGTTGCTCCAGTACATTCCGAGCTGAGTGGTGGCCCGGAAGGCCGGACCGTCGCCCTGGTAGTTGATGTAGTAGGTGCGTGACTCCGCGCAGCCCTGCTTGAACAGGTAGGTGTTCTTGTTCCGGGCATACATTCGGGTGAAGTACTCGTCGTGCGGTTCCCGGCGGATCTCCGCGCGGGTGGCTCCCCTGCGCAACGCCTCACCGATGACCCGTGCGCTGTGTGCCGCCGTGGCTTCGATGAGCGGGATCACCGAACCCGGGGCGTAACCGTAGGGCCCGAAGATGTGGAACATATTGGGGAACCCGGGCACGGACACACCCTCGTAGGCCTGATACCTGTTCGTGTCCCAGAACTCGCCCAATTCTGTTTCGCCGCAGCCATACACGGGGTACGGCGGGGTCGCGCCACGGTCCATCACCTGGAACCCGGTGGCCGTCACCACCAGATCGAACTCGCGATGCACGGCGTCCTCGGTGACGACGCCGCGCTCGGTGAACCGCTCGATCGCCGTGGTGACCAGGTCGACGTGCGGCCTGGTATAGGTCTTGAAGTAGTTGTTGGAGATCGACGGCCGCTTGCAGCCGAGCCGATAGGTGGGCGTGAGGGCGCGCCGTAGCGTGCGATCGCGGACCTGGGTGAACAGATAGGCCTTCAACGCCACTTCGCCCGCGCCGAGCACCGCGGAGGTGAGGCGCGGATAGTCCGACAGCGCGAGCCCGACACCGAGGAAGGCGTTGACGGCGACATTCCCGATCAACCGAACGGCCTGCTGGGCGGGCGGCAAGTCGAGTACCCGGTGGCTCAGCCTGCCCAACGGGAAGTCCGGCTTGGGGGCCACCCAGATTGCGGTGCGCTGGAACACGGTCAGCTGCTCGGCCTGCGCGGCCAACTGCGGAATCACCTGCAGGGCAGTGGCTCCGGTGCCGATCACCGCGACGCGTTTGCCGCGATAGTCGTAGGAGTGGTCCCAGCGCGCGGTGTGCATGAGGGTACCCGCGTAATCGCCGATGCCCGGAATCGCCGGCGGTTTCGGCTGTTCGAGCGCGCCGACCGCGCTGACCAGGAAGCGTGCGGTGATCTCGGCGCCGTCGGTGGTCCGCACCCGCCACAGGTCGGCCGTCTCGTCGAACCGCGCCTCGGCCGCACCGCACCCGAGCCGGAGCTTGCCGCGCAAACCCTGCCGGTCCACCACTTCCTCGGCATAACGCTGGATCTCGTTGCCGGGGGCGAAGAATCGGGACCAGCGCGAGCGCTGCTGGAAGGAGAAGTTGTAGATCGGCGACGGAACATCCACGGCCACACCGGGGTAGGTGTTGGCGTTCCAGGTACCGCCGACGCGGTGCCATTTGTCGATGATCAGGAAGTTTTCGATACCGGCGCGGCGCAGCGCCGCCCCGGTGCCGATACCGCCGAATCCCGCGCCGATCACGAGCACGTCGTGCTCGGGAATGCTGGTGGAGCTCATGGAAACCTACCCGTGGTCGTGCGGCGGGTCATGCCGCGGTGGTCTGGTCGGTGGCCCGGCTCGCGGTCGACGCGTCGAGCACGCGGCGCAGGAACGCACCGATCTCGGCGATGGCCGCGCGCGCGTCCGGCAGCAGGTCCGCGCCCGCGTGGAAGACATGGATGGCGTTGTCCCAGATCTGCAAGGTGTGCGGCACACCGGCTTGGGCGCAGCGGCGGGCGAGCGCCTCCGAATCCGGCAGCAGCACTTCGAGATTGCTCACCTGGATCAACGTCGGTGGCAGGCCGGCGAAGTCGTGGTTCACCGGCGACCAGGCCGGGTCGAGCACGCCCTCGCGGGCGAAGCCGAGCAAAGCAGGCACGGCGAGTGCCCGCGCCGACAGCAGCGCGTCACGCCGATCGTTCGGATGCCCCCGCCGGATGTCCGGGTCGAGATCGGCGAACGGCGCGATCGCCGCGATGGCCGCGGGCATGGGCAGCGCCGAGGTCCGGGTGGCGAGCGCGGCGGCGAAGGCGATGCCGCCGCCCGCCGAATCACCGGCGAAGACAATGCGTTCGGCGGCGAACCCGCTGCTCAGCAGGTGACGATAGGCGGTGATCGCGTCGTCGACGGTGTCGGTGATATGCCCCTTGGGCAGCTGCCGATAGTCCACGTTCAGCAGCGCGACGCCGGCCGAGCGGGCGATCCGAGCGGCGAGCCTGCGATGACTGTGCAGGCCACCGGCCAGGAACCCGCCGCCATGGAAGTACAGGATCGCCGCACCCTGTTCGGTGTCGTCGGGACCGAGATGGTCGCGGTGCCAGAGCCATTCGGCGCGGAAGTCCGGGAACAGGACGGCTCGGCGCTTGGTGCCGCGAGCAGGCCGCAACGGGATCGCCAGCAGGTCGGCCAGATTGGCTATCCGGAACGCGCGGGTGCCGCGCAGCGCGGCCGACTCAGCGAAGACGCAGAGGATGTCGACGGCGGGCCGCAGCGTGCCGCGCAGCAGCGCGTGCGCCAGGCGCAGCCGCAAGCTGGCCCGGCTGGCGAACTCGACGTGCACGCCGTCGCGGGTCGTGGTCAGGGCGAGCGGCGCGGCGGTCATGCCGACGCTCCCGCCAGCGCAGGCATTTGGTAACGGTAGTCGTCGAGCGGGAAGCGACGGCTGCCCCGGCGCGCCTCGAAGAACCCCGAGGGCCGGACATAGGTGCTGTCGCCCTGCGAGTTCCGGTAGTAGGTCGGGACATGACCGTTGAGGTCGGCCAGGTAGTAGCGCAGCGACTCGCCCCTGCGGTGGATCTCGCGGTGGTAGGCGTCGGCCGCTTCCTTGCGCACCTCACACCACACCGCACCGCGACGGCGCGCCTCGCCGATGGCGCGCACCGCATGGTCGGCGGTCATCTCCACGAAGGCGTGCCAGCCCGAACCGGTCCACGAATACGGGCCGACCAGCGTCCACCGGTTCGGCAGACCATGCACCGAGACGCTCTGGTAGGCCTGTAGACCTTCTTCGTTGTAGAACTTGGCCAGGTCGAAACCGTTGCGGCCCAGCACTGTTCCCGGTCGATAGGTCTCCGGGTCGGAGAACACTTCGTAGCCGGTGGCCAGGATGAGCGCGTCGAACCGGTGCAGCGCCTTGTCGTCGGTGCGAACCCCGGTCTGCGTGATCTTCTCGATCGGCGTGGTCACCAGCGCGACATTGTCCCGGTTGTAGGCCCGCAGATAGCTGTTGGACAGGGTCGGGCGCTTGGCCACCAGACCGAAGTTCGGGGTCAGCGCCGCTCGCGTGGTCGGGTCGGTGATCACGCGCGCCAGGTAGCGCCGGTACAGCGCCTGGCAGACGGCGTCGAAGCGGTCCATCACCGGATGCACCACGCCGCCGGGCAGGCCGACGATGGCGCGCAGCGCCAGATCGACCACCACCAACGCACCGCCGTGCAGCATCGGCTGGAGACCGGGCACACCCAGAACCCGTTGCAGCGCAGGGGGAATCCGGAAGTCCGGCTTGGGCAGCGACCACACCGGCGTGCGCTGGAAGACGGTCAGCTGCCCGACCACGGGCGCGATGGACGGAATGATCTGCACCGCACTGGCACCCGTGCCGATGATGCCGACCGTCTTGCCGGACAGGTCGTAGTCGTGATCCCAATCGCTGGGGCGCAGGACCTTCCCCTTGAACGACCGGGTACCGGGGATGCCGACCTCGTCCTTGGGGCGGACGAAGGCACCGACCGCGCTGATCACGAAGCGCGCCGTCACCACCGACCCGTCCGTCAGGCGCAGTTTCCAGTACCCGGAGTCGTCCCACTCTTCGCGATCGACCTCGGCGCCGAAGCGCACCCGCTCGCGCACCCCGAACCGGTTCGCGACCTCGACGTGATACTGCTTGACCTCCGGCCCCAGCGGAAACACCCGGCTCCAGCTCGCCTTGCGGGCGAAGGAGTACTGGTAGGCCAGGGCCGGAATGTCCACGCCCAGACCGGGGTAGTGGTTCTCGTGCCAGCTGCCACCGACCTCGTCGGAGCGCTCCAGCACGATGAAGTCGTCGATGCCCGCCTTGCGCAGTTTCACCCCGGCCGCGATGCCGCCCGGGCCCGCGCCGATGACGGCGACCTCGTAGCGCGGCTGTGCTGTCTCTTTCATGGCTGTCTCACTTCGTGATTCGGTTCAGCAACGGCTGAATGCGGGGTAGCAGCTTGTCGGCCAGATCGAAGGACCCGATGCTGCCCACCGTGCGGATCAGGCCGGGCGACAGGCGGAACAGTCCGTAGCCGAGCCAGGCCTCGGGATTTACCGGCACAATCGCCCGATTCCGGCGGATCGCGCGCTCGATGGCGCGCGCGACCTTGTCCGGCCCGGCAAACGACAGGCCCTGTACCCGGCCGATGTCCGCGCGCCAGGCCGCCTGCTGATCGGCGTCGAGGCCCGCGCGCTCACCGTGGGCGAGCAGGTCGGTCCGGATGGCGCCGGGACAGATGGCCGTGACGCCGATCCCCTTGGGCCGCAACTCCACCCGCAGCGCCTGGCTGGCCATCAGCACCGCGGCCTTGGCCGCCGCGTAGGCGGGGATGTACTTGGCCGGGAAGAACGCCGCCCCGGAGGACACGTTGACGATGTGCCCGTCGATATCGGCATCGATCATCTGCCGGGCGAACACCCGCGACCCGTAGATCACGCTCATCAGATCGATGTCGACGGTGCGCTGCCACTGTGCCGCACTGGTTTCGTAGAACCCGCCGGTATCCATGACTCCCGCGTTGTTCACCAAGACGTGCGCAGGCCCGTACTCGCCGCGCACCCACTCGGCCAACGTGTCCCATTGCGCTTCGCTCGCAACATCCAGCCGGTAAGGATGACCGCGCCCACCGGCGGCGACGATCTCATCGGCCACCGACTGCGCGGTGCGCTCGTCGATATCGGCCACTACCACTCGATATCCGGTATCCGCGAGCAGCAGTGCGGTCTCGCGCCCGATGCCCGCGCCACCGCCGGTGACGATCGCTGTTCTCATCGCCGCCCACCCAGCACTCGATCCGACAACTGAACCGCGCGCTCCGCCAACGGCATTCGGGCCAGTCCGACGATTCCGCGGATGAGCCCCGGCGACAGGCGCGCCAGATACCAACCGGCCCAGGCTTCGAGGCCGACCGGCACGGTGGCGAGGTTCCAGCGCACCGCCCGCTCGACCGCCGCGGCGACCCGGTCCGGGGAGCGGCCGAAGATCCGCTGCCCGCGCGCGAGTTTCGCGGCCCACTCGGCGCCGTGCCGCTCGTCCGTGCCCGCCCGGGTTCCGTTGGCGGACAGCTGCGTATCGATCAGCCCGGGACACACCGCACTCACTCGGATACCGCGGCCGGCGAATTCGGCTCGTAGCGCCTGCGTGCCCAGCCACGCACCGGCTTTCGCGGTCACGTACGACGGCGCCAGCGGACTGGGCAGAAAGGCGCCGACCGAGCAGATGTTGACGATGGCGCCGCGCTTGCCCGCCTCGGCCATCTGCTGCACGAACAGCCGCGAACCCAGCAGCGGACCCATCATGTTGACGGCGATCATGCGCCGCCAGTCGTCACCGGTCTGCTCGAGGAAGCCGCCCGAGATCAAGATGCCTGCGTTGTTGACCACCACATCCGGGACGCCGTGTGTCTGCGACACCTGCGCGGCGAACACCGCCAGGTCGGCGGCGTCGGCCACGTCGAGCGGGTAGTACTCGGCCTGCCCGCCCGCCGCACGGACCAGCCCGGCCGTTTCCTTGCCACCGCGTTCGTCGATGTCGGCGACGATTATCGTCGCGCCGCGCTTCGCGAACCGCACGGCGGTTGCCCGGCCGATCCCGCTACCGGCCCCGGTCACCACCGTCACGGTCATGATCGGCAACCTCGTCGTGCCCTGGCGAACAAGGGGAAATGAATCATGCCGCGACTCCTGTGTCGTCCTCGGCCGGAACAGCCGATCGAGCAGCGATCAATTAACCGACGCTGATGTCACTAAAAGTAAACTGTCTCAGACAGAAGCGCAAGAGTTGGTCCGCCGCCAGGGCATACGATGTGCTGGATGACCGAAGCAGCCAAGCGCGGCCGCGGGCCGGGCAGGCCGCGCGACGAACAGAACACCGAGCGACGCAGGCGCGAGCTGATCGCCGCCGCCTACCACGTGTTCACCACGAAGGGCTACGCCGCGGCGTCGACCGCGGACATCACCGCGGCGGTCGGCATCGGCTACGGCACCTTCTACCGCTACTTCGACAGCAAGCGGGCCATTCTCGACGAGGTGGTCGACTACGGCCTCGATCGGATCCTCACCGAGATCGCGGACGACGTGTTCGAGCCCGCCTCGATCGAATCCGAGATGACCGTCGACCGGCTGGTCCAGACCTGGTCCGGCGCCGTGGACCGGATGTGCCGGATCGCCGAGTCCGACCCGGCCCTGATGCAGGCCATGCTGTTCGAACTGCCCGGCATCGACGACGAACTCAACACCCGGCTGATCGGGCTCGGCGGCATACTCGCGGCCGCGGTCGAGCGCTTCCTGTCCCGCGCCGTCGACGCCGGTGTCCTGCGCGCCGACGTGAACACCACCGATGTCGCGTGGATGCTGATGGCGCTGACCATTCCCCCGGTGATGCGCACGCTGCAAGGCGGCGGCGAGCTGGACCGGCGCAGGTACACCGACACCGTGCTGGCCGTGCTCACCCCCGGCCTGCGCGGCGCCGAGCCAGCGGCGAATTAGTCGACGCAGGCGTCTGCTAATCTCGGCCGATCCCTGCGGAAGGGCGTTCGATGGCGGAGCAGATACCCACCTCACGGGTGCGGCGCGGCGCCGTGTTCGGCAAACTCGTTGCCGGACAGGCGGTTCGCGGCGCCGGCGTCAAGCTGTCGATGGTCGGTGACACCGACGCGGAGCGGATCGCACGCACCGAACGCGCCCTCGCCGACGCGGCCGAGGACATCGTCACCGTGCTCGGCAGCATGAAAGGGCTGGCCATGAAGGCCGGCCAGCTGCTGTCGATGTTCGATCTGCTGGCCGCGTTCGGCATCGAGACCCTGCCCGCTGCCCAGCGCGAGCGATTCCAGCGCAAGCTCGCCGCCCTCTACGACCAGGCCCCGCAGTTGCCGTTCGCGCGGATGCGCACGGTCATCGAGGCCGACTACGCCCGCCCGATCGGCGAGGTGTTCGCCGAGTTCGAGTCCGAGCCGATCGGCGCGGCCTCGATCGGCCAGGTCTACCGCGCGCGGCTCACCGACGGCCGCGCGGTGGCGGTCAAGGTGCAGTACCCGGGCATCGACGTCGCGGTCCGGGCCGATCTGAAGAACCTGAGCCTGGTCATGCGGATGCTGCGCACGGTCGCGCCCGCGATCGCCGACCACGCGCTGTTCCGCGAGCTCACCACGCATTTCGCCGACGAGACCGACTATCGCGCCGAAGCCGAGCACCACCGGCTCGTCGCGGATATCTACCGTGACCATCCGTTCATCCGCATTCCCGAGGTGGTGACCGAGCTGTGCACGGCACGGGTGCTCGTCACCGAACTGGTGGAGGGTCTGAGTTTCGACGAGATCGTCGCACTGCCCGATCCGGAGCGTGACCGCGTCGGCGAGATCCTGCACCGCTTCTACCTGGGCACCATGGCGCGGGAACACTGCTTCTCCGGCGATCCGCACCCGGGCAACATCCTGCTCGCCGCCGACGGCAAGGTCGCCTTCCTCGACTTCGGCCTGTTCAAGCACATGGACGAGGCCGCAGTCGACTTCGAATTGGACTGTGTACGGGCCGCAACCGAGTACCGCGGCGCCGACCTGCGCGCGCTGCTGGTGGAATACGGTGTACTGGAACAGGATTCGCTGGCCAGCGCGGAGGACTGCCTGCGCCTGGTGCACGAGGTCTCCGGCTGGCTGCTCACCGACGCCGAGATCCGGGTCGCCGAGGATGCCGCCGCGCACGCCGTGCTCACCTTCGTTGACCCGCGCCGCGGCTACTTCGACCGCTGGAGGCGCGAATACGCGCCCGCCGAACACGCTTTCGCGCGCCGGGTGGAGTACGGCACCCTCGCCCTGCTCGGCAAGCTCCGCGCCAGCGGCAACTGGCACCGGATCGGCCGCGAATGGTGCTACCACGAACCACCCCGCACCGAACTGGGCGTGCTCGAACATGATTGGCTGACCCAGCGGAACAGGTCGGCGGCCGACGGTGCGCTGCCGGTCGCGGGAACCGCCGATCCGTCCAAGTGAAGGGAAGTCGCAGGATGCTGTTGCCATCGACCGAGCGAGCGTTGTTGCACCGGGTCGCCGTCGAGCAAGCGGAGTACCGGGTGCCCTCGCTGATCGCCGCCGTGGTGCGCGACGGCGAGCTGGTGTGGTCGGGGGCCAGGGGCCGGGTCGACGGAACTCGCCCGACCGTCGATACGCAGTACCGCATCGGCTCGATCACCAAGTCGATGGTGGCCACCATGGTGCTGCGGTTGCGCGACGAGGGCAAGCTCGATCTGGCCGATCCGCTGACCAAGCACGTGCCCGGCGCGCCGCTCGGAGATCGCACTGTCGCCCAACTGCTCTCGCACACCGCGGGCCTGCGCGCGGAGTCCCCCGGCGACTGGTGGGAGCGCACCGAGGGCGGGGATTGGGCCGATCTCGCCGAGAGCATGAACGGCGGCCCCGGCAGCAAAGCACTGTTGCATCGGGCGGGCCGCCGATTCCACTATTCCAATGTCGGTTTCGCCGCGCTCGGCGAGTTGGTCGCCCAACTGCGCGGCCGGAGCTGGTTCGAGGCGTTGCGCGCCGAGGTGCTCGTCCCGCTGGGCATGGGCCGCACCACCGTGTCACCCGCCGCCCCGCACGCCACCGGCTGGGCGGTGCATCCCTGGGCCGACGTCGTGTTGCCGGAGCCGTCGCACGACCACGGGGCGATGGGCGCGGCGGGTCAGCTGTGGTCCACGGTGTCCGACCTGGCCCGCTGGGCGGCGTTCCTCGGCGGCGACACCGGCGACGTGCTCGCCGCCGACACGCTGGCGGAGATGCGCGAGCCCGCCATCGTCACCGACGGCGACCGGTGGGACGCGGGCTACGGGCTCGGCCTGCAGTTGCAGCGCCGCGACGGCCGTCGGCTGGCCGGGCACACCGGAGCCATGCCCGGCTTCATCGCCGAGGCCTGGGCCGATCCGAAGGACCGCACCGGGGTGTTGTTCTTGTCCAACACCACCTACGGTGGCATCCGCGGCAAGCTGGCCGGTGCGATGCTGGACATCCTGGCCGAGCACGAACCGAACCTGCCCGAGGAGTGGTTGCCCGCGCCCGATGTGGACCCGAAACTGTTGGCGCTCACCGGAACCTGGTACTGGGGCAGCGCCTCGATCGCGCTGCACCTGCGGGCCGATGGTCTGCTTTCCCTCAAAGCCCTCGCGCACGGCGGGCGGGAGTCGCGGTTCCGGGCCGAGGCCGACGGCTCCTGGACCGGACTCGACGGGTACTACGCCGGTGAACGCATGGAGGTGGTGCGTGGCCCCGACGGCGTGGCACAGCGGCTGGAACTCGTGAGCTACGTGTTCACCCGCGCGCCTTACGAGCCGGTCGAGCCCATCCCCGGGGGAGTCGATCCAGCGGGCTGGCGAGGACGAGGATAGGACGTCCCCACGCAGATCAGCGGTGGCCGCCCTGCACCCGGGACTGCACGAGTTGCAGCACCTGGATCAGGCTGCCGACGAAGTCCCGCATATCCGGTAGCAACTGACCATGGGGATCGGTCAGCACGCTGACGTCCAGCGCGGTCACGGTGAAGAAGATGCCGATACTCTTGCCGCGGACGGCCGTGTCGAGTTTGAGGCGCAGCGTGTGCACAAGGTCGAGCATCGTAGCGAGATCGTCGCCGGCCGCGGCCAGCTCGCCCATCAACCGGCGGGTGTTGTCGAGCAGGTCGGCGAGGTGCTGACCGGAGGTTTCGGCGTAATCGCCGAGCGCCGCGCTGGTCGCCGATACCTTTGTCAGCAAATCGCCGATGGCTCTGTTGTTCTCGGCGAGTGTGCCGAGCAGCTCGGGCAGCGCGCCCGCCACCCGGCCCAGCTCGGCGTGCCGGACCTCGATGCTGCCTGCCAGCGTGCCGAACTCGGCGAGCACCGCATCCACTCGGGCGCTGTTGTCGTTCAAACTGCGGACCACACCGGTCATTTCGGCGATCAGGTGGGACAACTGGCCGCCACGACCGCCCACGACCGCGTCCAGCTCCGAGGCCAGCTCGGCGAGTGCGGCCACACCACCGCCGTTGAACAGCAAGGAGATCGAGATCAGCAGCTGTTCGGCGGACGCGGCCGAGGACGTCCTGTCGAGGCCGAGGGTGGCGCCGTCGCGGAGCAGCGGCGCACCCGGCCTGGGGGGCGGCGTGGACACCGCGACGAACATCTCGCCGAGCGGGGTGTCCTGGCGCAGTTCGGCCGTGCTGCCCTCGGGTAGATCGACGTCCGTACTGATGGTCAGGTCCACGATCGCCCGGAAGTTCTTGGTGCTGATCTTGGTCACCACACCGACATTCGAGCCGCCGATCCGCACCTTCGCCTGATCCGCCAGGCTCAGTGCGTCCTCGAATATGGCGTGCACCGTGTAGGTTTCGCCGGATACACCCGGCATGGGCAATGGCAGCTTCTGCACGGTGAGACCGCACCCGGAGCTGACCGTCACCGCGACGATCGCCACCAACGCCCAGATCGTCGTTCGAACGCGGCGGCGAGCAAGGTTGGTCCGTGTGCTTTCCGGGTTCGTGTGCTCCAGCGTCTGCACTTCGAGCTCTGCACTCATCTGCGCCTCCCCCCACCGTAGCCTGAAACTACCAGTCGGAAGCACGCCCACGGGGCAGAATCGACGTCTCGCGCACTGTGAAAGCTCTTCTCCCGCAGTAGAAGAGCGCGCCCGTACGTCAGGTGGGCAGCGGACCGATCGGCGTGGCCGGGCGGTGTTGCGGCGCTTCACGATCGGAAGTCCGTGCTGCCAATAGGCCTGCGACGCCGAACTTTCGGATGAGTTCCGGGTCGCTGATGACCTCGAGGAACTTCACGACCTGAGGTGACTTGTCTCGTGCGTGGACTGCCAGCTCGCGCCGGACCGGACGGGACAACCGGATGACCGACAGCAGTCTGGCCGAACCGTGCAGCGCCATCCTCGGCACCAGTGCGATGCCGACGCCGTACTCCACCATGCTCAACGCGGTGGACACATCGGGTGCGCGGACCGCGAATCGGATCGGAACACCCGCGCGGGCCCCCTCGCGCAACAGCGTGTCGGTGAGATCGGAGTTCGCGCCGCAGCGGATCCACGGCGCCTCGACCAGTTGTTTCCACGAGCCGTCGAAGCTGCCGCGCTGGCTGGGGTGGCACACCACGACGAGCTCTTCCTCGCCGAAGCAGTGCACGAGGCGTGAGCCGGCCTGCCCGAGCGGTCCGACGGCGAGATCGAGGCCGCCCTCTTCCAACGTTGCGTCGAGCTCACGGAGATCGGTGAACGCCCTGACCTCGACGCTGTCGAGATTGCGTTCGTGGCGCATCCGGTAGACCAGCGGCGGCAACAGCTTCTGCGCGATGGTCGGCGTGGTGCCGACGGTCATCACCCCGTCGCCGAACGACTCCCCCATGGCCATGGCCTGCCGGGCGGATTCGACGACTTTGGCGGCCTGGACGAAGAACGCCCTGCCGAAATCGGTGAGCCTGGATCGGCGCGACTGTGGATCGAACACGTTGCGGCCCAACGAGGTCTCCAGCACATCGATCTGCTGCGACATCGCCGACGGCGTGATGCCGAACCGCCGCGCCGCCGCGGACAGCGAACCCAGTTCCACCGCGTGCACGAAGTAGTCGAACTGTCGCAGCGTGATCGCGGTGGAACTGAATATAGGGTTTTCAGACATCGGCAACCTTCGCGTCGAGCCATCGGCAATCCACAGCCACGGTCCATTCGAATTCTTTTGCGCGCCGTTCATCCTATGAATTCGAATAGCGAGTCCTCGACGGAGCCGCCGTCGAGTTGTTACTCCGGCTTGCGCAAGCAGTATCTACTGGAGACGACGGTTAGTCAAACCTGGGGTAACACTAAATTCTACTGTTGCCCGGATCACCGTTCGGCCCGATGCCGAATCGTCGGATCTTTTTAGATATCACCTTCCCGTTCGGCGATTTGTGAGGTCTGTTTTCCGCTGCTCCGTGCCCGGTTTACGTTGCCGCGCAAGCCAACCAGCCGTCATCATTGTGTCGTTCGCCGAATTGGTCAAGCGTCCACTACGGCGGTGTGCTGCCTTATTGAAGCGGAGCTCAATGGTGATAAGTCGGCATTCTCATTACCGACCGCGCATATGTGCAGTAACACAACGGGTCGAACATGTCTTCATGCACTTTTCTCAAAACTGCCTATCGGCGGCACCGAGAAATTGCCGAACGTGAATCGAGCCCTATTCAGCCGGCGAGATAGACAGGCAATCGCGCGTGCCCATTGGAGATGAAGCTGCTCAGCGGCACCACCTCGGCGGGCTCGACGGCCAGCCGCAGCTCCGGGAAACGAGCGAACAGCGCAGGCAGCGCGATCTGCCCCTCCAGCCTGGCCAGTGGCGCACCGAGGCAGTGGTGGGTGCCGTGACCGAAGGCGAGGTGTTGATCCTTGGTGCGGCGGTGCACCTCGAAATCGTCGGCGGTGGGCCCGTGCACCTCGGGGTCGCGGCCCGCCGCGGCATAGGACGCAAGGATCGCCTCGCCCTTGGCGATGTGGACGCCACCGATGTCGAGATCCTCGGTCGCGTACCGGATAGAACATCCGCGCCGCGGCAATGGTGGAACAATCCCGTCGTGGCGAAATCGCGGTTACGCGAGGACACTGAAGGCGAAGCGACGAATCCGTCTCGAGGAGCAATGTGATGGCACCTGACAGACCTTTTGGGATCGGTCCGGAAGACCTCGAACGCGCGTTGCGGGAGGCGGGGATCGAGATCCGGGACTTCCTCGGCAAGGTCGACCGCACCGGCGTGAATACGCTGGCGTCGCTGTTCGGTCAGTTCGTGCAGCCGGAGCGCGCGCGGCCGCCGAAGCCGGAAGACGAGACCACCGGCGAGACCGGCAGCGGGGTGTGGGTCATCTACCGCGTCGACGACGCCGGCGAGGCCAGGGTCGAGCAGGTGTTCCCGAGCGAGCTCGAGGCCTTGCGGGCGCATCGCGACAATACCGACGAAAATCGTCGCGTTCGGTTCCTGCCCTACGGTGTCCCCGCGACCGTGCTTGACGTGCCCTGATATCAGCCGGCCACCTCTGACGGGCCCCATCGAGCTCGGCTCCATCGACACAGAGGTTCGGTTCCGCGACGCCGATCGCCAGCGGCGGCCGACGCGCGAGATCTACCATGCGAACACGGGGTCGAGCGAGGGCGGCCCGGATGGAGGAGCATGGTGCGCACGATGTCGGTTCCGCAATGACCACCGCGTTCGACGGCCCGCCCCTCGAGATCGACACTCGCCCAGCGATTCTCGACCAGTACACGATCGATGAGACCGGCCGGGCCGGGCAACGACCGCGCGGCGTCGTGTACCCGGCCGATGTCGACGAGGTGGCCGCGACGGTCCGGTGGGCGCGCGGCACGGGGACACCGCTCATCTGCCGGGGCGCCGGAACCAGTCTGGAAGGTCACCTGCTCGCGCAGGGAAACGAGCTCATCGTCGACCTGTCGCAGTCGAATTCGATCCTGGACGTCTCCCCCACCGACTTCACCGCGACGGTGCAACCCGGGGTCACCCGCACCCATCTGAACGCGGCCACGGTGGAATCGGGGTTGCAGTTCACGGTGGATCCGGGGGCCGACGCTTCGCTGGGTGGCATGGCGGCGACCAATGCCAGCGGTACCACCACTGTCCGCTACGGCGGCATGCACGCGAATGTCCTTGCGTTGCAGGTGGTACTCGCCGACGGCTCGGTGGCGCGGCTCGGTCGCGCGGTTCGCAAATCGTCGAGCGGCTACGACCTGAAGGATTTGATAGTCGGCTCGGCCGGAACGCTCGGCATCATCACCGAACTCACGGTCCGGCTGCATCCGATCCCGGAATGCCTACGCTCGCTGCGCGTTTCGTTCCCCACCGTGGCTGCGGCGGTCGACGCGGCCGTCGAGATGCTCGGTGCCGCACTGCCGGTGAGCAGACTCGAACTCGTCGATGCCCCCGGCATGGCCGCGCTCAACGCGTTTCATGGCGCCGCCCACTACGCCGAGACACCGGCACTGTTCATCGATATCGAATCGTCGTCGGAGCCCGCGGCCATTGCCGAAGAGCAAGAGGTCCAGCGGATCGCCAAGGCGCACAAAGCCATCGATATCACTGCCGCACGCTCCCACACCGAACGGCACGCACTCTGGGAAGACCGGCACAACCTCTTCTTCGCGCTCAAGGCGCGCCACCCCGGCAGCCGCTTCATGGTGACCGACACCGCCGTCCCCTACTCGCAGATCGCCGCAGCGGTTGACACTGCCACCCGGCTCGGCGACGAACTCGGCCTGGCGGTCAGCGTCGCCGGACACATCGGCGACGGCAACGTGCACACCATCGTCCCCTACACCGACCTGAACCATGATGCGGTACAACAGTTCTCCGACACCCTGGTCCGCCACACCCTGTCGGTAGGCGGCACCGCGACCGGCGAACACGGCATCGGCCTCACCAAGAAGAAGTACCTGCGCGACGAACACGGTGCCGCCGTCGACCTCATGATCGCCATCAAACGCACCCTCGACCCCGGCAACCTGCTCAACCCGGGCAAGGTACTCGACATATAGACACCGAAGCCGCCCGCCGCCTGCGACCACTTCGCCGTCCTGGCTGCGGACGCCGCGTTCATAGGTTTCCGCGGCGGTCCTGTTCGCGTTCGATCGCCTGGAACAGCGCGGCGAAATTGCCGACACCGAAACCCTGCGAGCCATGCCGTTCGATGAGTTCGAAGAATCCGGTCGGCCGGTCCAGTGGCGGGCGGGTGAGGATCTGCAGGAGGTGGCCGTGTTCGTCGCGGTCCACCAATGCGCCGCGCCGGGCGAGTTCGGCGACCGGTGTGGTGATAGGCCCCAAGCGGTCGAGCAGTTCCGGGTCGTCGTAGTAGGTGTCCGGTGTCGGCAGGAACTCCACACCACCTGCGCGCATGCCATCGATCGCAGCCAGTATGTCGTCGGTGGCCAGCGCGACGTGTTGCACTCCTGGGCAACCGTAGAACTGAAGGAACTCATCGACCTGACTGTTGCGGGCGGACTCCGCGGGCTCGACCACCGGGAACTTCACTTGCCGCCGCGGGTCGGCGACGACTCGGGAGCGCAGTGCCGAGTACTTCGTGGAGATCTCCCCGTCGACGAACTCCGCCATTGTGGCGAAGCCGAGGACCCGCCGGTAGAAGTCCACCCATTCGTCCATGCGGCCTGCCTCCACGGCGGCCACGCAGTGATCGACCGCATGAAAATACGGGACCGCAGCGCCGGACATCGCGAACGTCGCTGCCGCGTAGCCCGGGAGATGAACGCCTCGATAGCGGGACCGGTCGACGAAGGTGTGCCGGACCTGCCCGTATGCCGCGATCGACGCGAGCATCACCGTCCCATCCGCATCGCCGACCTGGTGCGGCTCGACCAGCCCGCGCGCACCCTGGGCCAGCGCGTGGTGGTAGGCGGCACCGACGTCGGACACCTCCAGACCGACGTCGACCACCCCGTCGCCATGCTGTTGAACGAACTCGCCCAGTTCCGTGCCCGCTCGGGTCGCGCCGGTAACCACGAAACAGGCTGTGCCCGAACGCAGTACATACGAGCACTCATCCGGGCACCCCGTCTCCGGCCCTCGATACGCCACCGGAGACATCCCGAAGGCACTGGCGAAGAAATGCGCGGACTGGAACGCATTGCCCACCGCGAACACGATCGCGCCGAAGCCGAGTACGTCGAACGGCTTCCTCGTGGTCGCGGTGGCTACGGCGACCGGGGTGTTCAAGCGTTGGTGAGCAGGTCGGCCACCGGGTCCTGCGCGGAGCTGGTGTAGTACCGGCAGATCACCTCGACCCACTCCGTCGCGGGGATTTCGCCGACACCCGCAGTGTCGAGCTTCGCGAACATCGCAGCGGCTTTGTCGGCGTCGAACCCCACCACCCGCATGTAATCGGTGTACTCGGCACGGTCGATCATGCCGTCGTCATTGCGGTCACACATCGCGACGACCGCCTCGGCATACGGTCGAATGTACGACGTGTCCGCTGAAGGGTCGGTGACCGCGGCGAGGTACTCCTCGATGCTTACTACGCCATCGCCGTTGGTATCGGCGTGGGCCGACAGACCTTCCCAATATCCTTGATGAGAAGCCACCAGTGCCCGCGCCTTCGCCGAGGTCGGCGGTTCGCCGAGACCGGTGATGATACGTTCGGCCAGCAACTGGAAATCCGACTCCTCCAGCACGCCGTTCCCATTGGCATCCAGCAGGTCGAACCGCGTACGGAGCCTGCTCGAAGCGGCATCATTCATAGTCTCATTGCTCATGATTCCGATCGCCTTCCACTAGGGAGCGAGACAGGTCATAGCGGAATCGAGCATAACGAACCGACCAACTGTTCGCCGCGAGTTTCCCGAAGTATCACAAGCCGCCACAATTCGTGCGATGGCAAATTTTCG
The DNA here is from genome assembly GCF_004634405.1 of Nocardia sp. CS682. Classification (NCBI taxonomy): domain Bacteria; kingdom Bacillati; phylum Actinomycetota; class Actinomycetes; order Mycobacteriales; family Nocardiaceae; genus Nocardia; species Nocardia sp. CS682. Next base: position 941,410 of record NZ_CP029710.1, read on the forward strand.
GCAATTTCGCGATCACATCGTGCCGATGACGCGGCGCGTTGGATATGACCGGGCTGCCGACCGGGCAACGAGCGACCATCGCGGAGGACCGTACCCCGGCGCGCGCCACTGTGATGTCGAGATACGGTCCGGTGCAGTTCGGTTAGGGCTAGCGGATGTCGATCGTGCCGTCGAAGACCATCGGGGTGGGACCCGGGTTGCAGGTGCGGAGCATGTTCGTCGGCATCGGCAGGCCGTAGCCGATCATGTTCGGCTGGCCGCCTTGACCTTTGGTGACGGTGATCTGGATGGCCATCGCGTCGGGCGCGAACACCATCACGGGTTGGGCCGTACTGATCGGGTAGACCAGTGACACAGTGTTGCCGACGACCGTCAGGCACGTGACCGGGCCGGTGACCTTCACCGGCAGCGGCATATTCCCGAGTTGACCAACGGCCAGATAGGTTCCGGTCGCGGGCCCATCCCCCTGCCCCTGCGCCTCGATATGCAGGACGTTCATGCCAAGCACTTGCATGTTGCCGTTGATCGACACGCTGGCGGGCGCTGCCGCCGCCTGCCCGGTCGCCGCAACCGCCGCCGCCCCGGCGACCGCCATGGATAAAGCAAAGCGAGTAAGCCGATTAGCCATTGAAAACACCTTTCTAGGGTGGGGATATGCCCGGCGGGTACCCGATGCCCGAAAACCCATGCGACGCAATCTCCAATGGATAATCAAGTCGATTATTCACATGCCGACCGGTCGGGATCGTGACCGCACCGGTCGAATACCTCGAATCGTAGTGCGACCGGTACGAATCGGGCATCCAACCAGCACCGGAGGCGCGACCCGCCGACGGTATCCTGCGGTCAACTCGTCGAATTGAGCGAGCAATAGGGGCAAGTGTTGGGCGTCAATGCGATTCGGAATTTCTCGTCCTACCGCGGTCAGTACCTGATCGGGGTATTCCTGGCGCGGGTTCGTTGCCGAATCGATATTTCCGGCTCCGCCGAAGATCGTCGGCGGGCACGTGACGCGCTCGTCGCGGGCGGCTGGTCCGCGGTGGCACATGCCGACAGCGACACCTATGTGCGCGATATCCGAGGTTCGTTGTCCAGCAGCACTATTGAGGAAGTGGTACGCCACGTCCACACGCATATCGTCGATACGCATTCCCGGGCCGCGATCGACAGGGCCTCACTGGAGCGCATCCGCTATGCGGGCCTTCGTTTCACGCACCGACCCGCACCGCTCGAGCACGATGGCAAGCGGGTCGACGCGCTCGCCGAGATCTCGACTCCACCGGCCACTCCCCTTGTCCAGGAGCAACAGCCGCCACCTGCCCACCCGCCGAGCACCCTGCTGGAGCGGCTGACTCGGATACCGGCCTTCTGGTACGATCGTCTCGAACAGGGCGCCCGAGTCATCGCTCGGGTATACCGGCGAGTAACACCACAATCGTTGCGCCAGCTGACTATTCGCGTCATCGCCGACGAATCCGCGCGCTATACCTGGGTCCGATTCGGGCTGCTCGCCGCCAGCGGCGGTCTCGGCGTGGCGGCCGGAGTGGCCGTCGCCGACCGGTTCCCCGACCGGCCGACCGGCCCGGAGCCCGCAGTGGGTCTTATCGCCATCTCGACTGTGCTGCTGCTCGTTCTCGGCGCACTGAACCTGTTCACGCGGGTCGCCGTGCATCGAGCGGACGCCGCACTGCCCCAGGGCTATTCGCGCTGGCAAGCGGAGCGCTGGGCGAACGCCAACCGAACCGATGTCGCGCGGTTGATCGGCGCGCAACGCCACAATGCCATCCGAATGTGCTGGACAACAGGCACTCTCGTGCTGCGGATGATCGCGATGGCGGGCGCGGGGGCGCTGCTTTTCCTTTCGGTACAGACGATCTGGTTCAGCTCGCGGTTGATTGCCGCGACGCTGCTGACCGTCGGCCTGCTACTGGCCTGGATTCTGGTCATCGATGCGGTGCGCCCACGTCAACGTTCGGGCTCCCGACTCCTCGTCCGGCGGACGGCCGCCTCGGTGCTGCTGGCGGGCGTCGGCGGGGCCATGGTGCGCTTGCCGTCCTATTTCTTCTACCAACCGCTCGGCTATCCGGCATTCGCCTTCGAAATCGGTTGGCACGATGTCATTGTCAACGCACGCGGATTCATCATGGCCGCGCTCGGATCGGGGGCGTTGATCGCGATCTACTGGCTGTTCTCGCCACGAATCACCCCGGTGTGGCGCTCGGCCTTCGCGCTGTTACTACTCATGTGCGCGACCGTCGGAATGTTGAGCGCCATGGTCGAAGCGGGCAGACCGGCGGAGCTGATCGTGCAGCAGCAATCCGTCACCGCGGGCGGCACCCGGTACGCCGCCTGCCTCATCGACAACGGTCGCGAGCAACCGATCTGGATCATCGGCCAATCCGCGAACCGCTTCCTGATCGGCGACCGGGAAACGCCGACCGGTGACCCGTCGCGGATCACCAATGTCCGAATGCGGCCGAGCGGCATCGAGTATCGCATCGTGGCCGGCGCCACTGCGTGCCGGTAGTGGTCCGGACCGTTCATACCCCGGCGGGGGCGACTTCGCTGAAAGACTGTGTGCTGCTTCGTACTCGGCTAGCGGAAGTACGGGTAGTCCTGCACCCAGTGGAATCCGCGGCTGCGCAAGGTGAAGCTGTTCAGGTCCATGCGTTCCAGGGTGATCACCACTGTCTGGTCATGCAGCCTCCCGCGCAACACCAGCCGGTCCGGCGTGGGTCGCTCGCTGGTCAGCGTCGCGAACGGTGGCTGCGGCTCAGCCTTTCCGTCGATCGTGGCGAGTTCCAGCTCTCCGTTCGGCCGGAAGTTGGCATGCGCGGGCACCAGTTCACCGTTCATCCGCTGATAAGTGGCTTGCGCGGGGTCGTCGAAAACAAGACGCTGCCAACGCTTTTCGTCGATCGTCAGCGGCGGCACCAGCTGCCCGTCGAGTGTGAATTCCTGCACGTCCCAAATTCCGTACAGCTCGGACTTGGGGCTGGCGGCGCCGTACTGTTCCTGCCACACCACCCAGCGGTCGTAGCCGCTACCCAGCGCGATCCAGATGCCGAGGGTCACCTGAATCCAGGCAGCGATGCGGTTCTTCCGGTCCTCGGCGAACAGCACGGGCTGTGTCAACGGCTCGCACCTGCGTTGCAGCACGAACACATCGACCAGGCGCCGCAGGTACGGGGCCAGTAAAACCAGGCTGATCAGCAGCAGGTGCCCGGCGAGCAGCTTCTCCGGTATATCGAACGTCATGTTCAGCAGGAGGATCTGCGCCGTGCTCACCAGACTCGTCACGGCACCCAGCACCGCGGTCCTCGGCACGAACAACAGCAGCCCGGCCACGACTTCCACTGCGCCGAGCGCCATTTCATACGGATAGGAGCTGCCGACCTGCAACCACAGCACCGAGGCCGGGCTCAGATCGCCGTACGGCTGCAACAGCTGCGCCAGCGTGGGCGCGGGCATCTGTGTGGGGATCAACTTGGCGAAGCCGAACCCCACCATCTGCACACCCAGACAGACCCGGAGGAAAAGGGTGAACCAAGCCAGCAGGCGCGGGTAGCAGGAACGACGGTCGAGGACCGTCCACACCATGGTGGCCGCCACCGCAACGACCAGGACACAGAAGACCTGTACCCAGACCGCCGTCTGGTCGCCGGCTCCGGAATCCTGGCGCAGCACCGCGTCGACCCCGAAGAGAGTGCTGCCCACCCAACCGGTGACGGGGTTCAGCAGCGAGGTCACCCCCCACGGTCCGATGAATCCGTGCAGCGAGCGACTCAGGGGGCCGAGCAGTGCGAACGGGATCATGGTGAGGAGCAAGCCGTACAGACCGAAGTAGACGACACAGAATCGGAACGCGATCCGCGTCAGCGGCGGCCAGCCGGCCGGGGCCGAGGTGGTGTCGGCGCCGGTACGGGCGGTGACGGTGCTGCTCACTGGTGCATCCTGGGGTCCTGGGTGGGGTCGGCATATCGGGGCGGACAGCCCTGCACGGTGGCTTCGGGGCGAAGTTCGTAATGCCAGGGTTCATTGGTGTAGATCTGACACAGCCCGTACTCGGCGCCGTGCCTGGACAACCACGCCGCGGCCGCAGTGGGCCCGATATCGACAGCCTCCCCCGACACGTGCGCGGACGTCTCGGGAGCGGCCACCCAACGGGCGGCTTCCTTTTCCGAGCCGTACTTGGCGACCGCCTCGCGCAGCAGGCGTTCCTGGTATTCCGGCGAACGCCAGCCACTGTTGACGACGAACTCGACTCCGTCGTCCGAGGCATCCCTGGCGGCGCTGCGCAGGGCAGCGAGCAAGTCGGGGTCGAGGTTGGCCACGGACGGGATATCGTCCTCGAAGACGGTCAGGCCGTCCGGGACAGCGCCCTCCGCGACGGTCCCGCCGGGTTCGGACACACCGTCGTACCGCGGTAGGTGCGGGCGCACCGCACCGGGTGGGCCGTGGCGGTCGCCGAACGGAAGGTCGAAAGACCATGCGGCGGAGGTCGACAGGGAGTTCAACGACTGGTAGACGAGGACACCGACGGGCGCCGCGCTGACGACGACAAGACCGGCGAGGATGGTCGCGCGGACCCGGCGAGATGCCGTGCGTGCTGGTTTGCGGTTGTTCATGCCGTCAGTCAAGACAGCGTGGCGTTGCCGGCCCGTATGCGATTTTCGATACGCCGGCGATATTGCCCGACTGGGAGAATCGAGAACCTATGCGCGTATTGATCGTCGAGGACGAACCCCTGCTGGCCGCAGCCATCCGCGATGGCCTGCGGCTCGAGGCGATCGCCGCGGACATCGCCGGTGACGGCGACACCGCGCTGGAGCTGCTGGACATCAACGCCTACGACATCGCCGTCCTCGACCGCGACATTCCCGGTCCCTCCGGCGACGAGATCGCCGAACGCATCGTCGCCTCCGGCAGCGGCATGCCGATCCTGATGCTCACCGCGGCCGACCGGCTCGACGACAAGGCGACCGGTTTCGCGCTCGGCGCCGACGACTACCTCACCAAGCCCTTCGACCTGCGTGAACTAATACTCCGGCTCAGAGCACTGGACCGCAGGCGCGCCCACAACAGACCACCCGTGCGGGAGCTCGCGGGCCTGCGGTTGGATCCGTTCCGCCGGGAGGTTTTCCGCGACGGCCGCTACGTCGCGCTGACCAGGAAACAATTCGCGGTGCTCGAAGTCCTCGTCGCTGCCGAAGGCGGGGTCGTCAGCGCCGAGGAGCTGCTGGAACGAGCGTGGGACGAGAACGCAGACCCGTTCACCAACGCCGTGCGCATCACGGTCTCCGCGCTGCGCAAACGCCTCGGCGAACCCTGGATCATCGCCACCGTGGCCGGCGTCGGGTACCGCATCGACACCGAGCCGGCAGTAGGTGTCCGTGGATAGAGCCCCGGGTCTGAGCGTCCGGCTCAAACTCACCCTCAGCTACGCCGGATTCCTCATGCTCGCAGGTACCTTGGTGCTTGCGGCCGGATTGGTCTTCTACCTCTACCTCATGCCTGACGGCTGGCTCGACGCCACCGGCGACTTCTGGATCAACCGCTCGGTCCTGCTGCGCGCCTTCGCTCCGTTCATGGCCCTCGTACTGGCCTTCCTGCTGATATTCGGCCTCCTTGGCGGGTGGCTGCTCGCAGGCCGCATGCTCGCCCCGCTGACCCGCATCACCGAGGCCACCCGCACGGCCGCGGATGGCTCACTCTCCCACCGGATCCGGCTTCCCGGCCGCCAGGACGAGTTCCGCGAACTCGCCGACGCCTTCGACACCATGCTCGCGCGGCTCGAAGCTCACGTCGCCGAACAGCAGCGATTCGCCGCCAATGCCTCCCACGAACTGCGCACTCCGCTGGCGATCATCCAAACCCTGCTCGACGTGGCCCGCAACGATCCGGATCGCGACACCGGCGAACTACTGGCCCTGCTGCACGCGGTCAACACCCGAGCGATCAACCTCACCGAAGCCTTGCTCGTGCTCAGCCGCGCCGATCAGCGGTCCTTCGCCCGCGAACCGGTCGATCTGTCGCTCCTCGCGGAAGAAGCGACCGAGACACTGCTTCCCCTCGCGGAAAAACACGGCGTCACCCTACTGACCTCTGGTGACATGGCCAGCGCCTTCGGCTCCCCCGCCCTCTTGTTGCAGCTGACGACGAATCTGGTGCACAACGCGATCGTCCACAATGTGTCCGGACAGGGCACCGTATGGATCACCACCAGCGCGCACCCCGAGACCGCGGTGCTCACTGTGGCGAACACCGGCGAAAAGCTCACCCCCCACGCGGTTTCCACGCTGGTCGAGCCGTTTCAGCGCGGCACCCAACGGATCCGCACCGACCATGCGGGTGTCGGCCTCGGACTGGCAATCGTAAAAAGTATCACCAGAGCACACGCCGGAACCCTCACCCTCACCCCGCGCCCCGCCGGCGGTCTCTGCGTCACGGTGCGACTACCCACGCAGTAGTGCGGTGTGGGTTCAGTAGGAAACGACAGAGGTCGCGTAGGCCTCGAGTACGGCGGAGTTGTCCGCCAAGACCGTTCGATGCCGCTCGGCACCGACCTGTTCGATGTCGGCTCCCCCGCCTACCTCGGGGACAACCACGGTGACCGGTTCGTCGGTCTTGTTGACCAGGAGGAGTTTGCGGCGGCCGGTAGCGGTGACGAATGCTTGGGCATGGATGCGGGGGTCCGGGAACACGCCAGTTGTGGTGGCCGCCAGCGCATCCCCCTCAGCGAAGTGCCCTAGTAGCAGTGCCAGCGCGTGGTAGCGGGCGTTCGGGGCGCCGGTTTCCCAGTCGAGGAGGCTGACGCCGGGGATCATGCCGGGATAGTCCATGAACTCGGAGATGCCGACCAGGTCGATACCGAGTTCGACGAGCTTGCACCACAGGTACGACTGGACCGAGGCGCTCAACGCCCAGTACGTGTCGGGGATTTCGGGCGCCGGATTCATCACGTCGGCCGGGTAGGTGCCCAATTCGTTGATGAATGTCGGGGTATCGGGCGCCAGGCGCCTGCGGATGGAGTCGATGAAGCGGACCTGGTCGAGGAAGGCGTCGGCTTGGGCGAAGAAGATGTCGCGCCAGTGTGCACTGGGCGCGTTTCCTGCTGGCCCAAAGGGATTGGCGATCTCGGGTTGGGCATAGAAGTGATAGGAGAACGCGTCGATCCGGACGCCGTCGGCGTGGTTGGCCGAATCGAGGAAATGCCAGAAGTATTCGGGCTGGTGGTGGACGTGACTCAGGGAGAGTCCGATGAATTTCATGTCCGGGTCCAGCGGGGCCAGGCGCGTGACGACGGCGTCGTAGAGCTTGGTGTAGGTCTCCGGCGAGAGGCGGTGGCCGATATCGGGTTCGCAGAGCACCTCCCAGTAGGCGAAGCGGTAGCGGTGGCCCGACTCGTGTCGCGTGCCCAGCTCGTCGGTGAAACCACCTGCGATGTACCAGCTGGCGAGCCGATAGAAGTAGTCGGCGACTTCACCGCAGGTGGGGTCGCGCAACTCGGCGCCCTGCTCGTAGTGCCAGTGGATTTCGTCGGGATCCTCGGCAATTTCCACGGACTCCGGTGTGACGAACATCCAGGTCGGGATCGTGGCGAAATCGGCGACGATGGGCCTGCCCTCCGAGGCCGCGACGAAGTCTTCCACGAAGGGGTCGAGCAGCTCGAAGTTCCACGACGTTTCGGTGGCGGTCGGCGAGGTGAGCTCGGCCACCGCGACCCGCGGGTGGCTGAACCAGGGCAGGAAGCGCGCGAAATCGACTCGCAGCTCGCGCAGGGCGTCGAATGCTTTGTCGTGGATCGGGGATTCGCGGCGCAGCGGGGGCGCCGTCCACAGGTGGGTGGTGAGGGTCGTCCGGGAGGTGCCGATCGTCTCTTCCCAGTTCACCTGCACCGTGGCGGGCGGTGCCACGGGGTTGATGGTGGTCATTCAGTGTTTCCTTCTTCTGACGTGCGCGCGAAGCCGAGGGCAGGCAGGATCGCCTGGTCGACAATCGCGGCAAGAGTGTGCGCATCGGGCAGCTTCCCGGTGTCGATCTGATGCTTGATCACGAGCGCTTCGCCGATGTCGACGACGATCGGCGTGACCAGCCGCGCGTCGATGTCACCGCGTTCGGCGTAGTGCTCGATCACGGTGCGGGTGAATCGGTTTCCGTGAGTGTCGAATACTCGGGTGTAGAGGGCTTCGACGAGTTCGGGTCGACGCTGCCGTTCGGCGAGGATCGACGCGACGGCCGCGGCGCTGGGTCCGGCGAGCCAGCCGACCAGCTGTTCGAGCGAGCGCAGCAGATCCGAGCGCAGACCGCCGCCGTCAAGGGCGACCGTCTCGACGGGATGGGCGTGGTCGAGTGCGTCGAGCAGGAGTTCCTCGATCGACGGCCAATGCCGATAGATCGAGGTCTTCGCCACCCCGGCTCGCCGGGAGATCCCTTCGATCGACAGCCGCCCCAGTCCGGTCTCCGCTACCTCGGCGATTACCGCTGTCCGGCAGGCATTCAGGACATCGGCGAGGGAGCGGCGGCGTCCAGGGCGCTCTTCGATCTCGGGCATACCGGAACCTTAGCTACGTTCTCGTAGCTCCGCAACCGTAGCTATACGGATGCAGCTGACGAGAAGTGCATCAGCTGGCCCGGCGTGCCCGGATGGTGCGAAATGCCGAAAGCCGAAATCTCGGGCTTACCAGGGATTTCGGCTTCCGTGCTCGGTTGAGTCCGGACCGCAGGTTAAGCGTGTCCGCCGCCCAGCCCCGGCTTGTGCAGTTGGGGTTGGGTGCCGTAGACGGGCCGTTCGGTGGTGTCCACCGGCTCCGGCCGCTCGACTATGGCGCCCCGGGTGTCCGTTCGAGCGGCGGTCTTGGCATCGACCTCGCGTCGCGCGAAGGCGATATCGCGTGCGCTCCGCACAGACAGCCGGCCCAGCGAGGTCGCGGCGAAGAACAAGATCAGTGCACCGAGGCCGTAGAAGAAGGTCAGTTGCAGGACAGCGCGTTTCAGGTCGGATGTCGCGACCGGATCGCCGAGTGCGCCGATGTTCAGCAGGTCCGTCAGGAACGGTCCGACGATGAACCACAGGCCCGCCGCCGCGGCCAGCCAACCACCGAAGCCGGCGACGAGACGATTGCGACTCGCCAGCATCAGCAAACCGCCTACGATCGCGGTGATGCCGGGAAGCACCTCGAGCCAGCCACGCGCCGAGGTCCACACCCAGGCGTCATCCGGCGTGAACGCGAAATCGAAGTACGGTCCGAGGAACGGAATCAGCGCACCCCAGACTCCCAGGAGTAAGACCGCGAGCCCGCCGAGGGCTCCCCGGCTACGCGGGATTCTGAGCGCCGGACCGCGGTCTGCGGAATCTCTCTCTGCGACGTTCATCAGAGCCTCCATTCATCGAAGTAGCTGCTAGTACCGCCTACCCTCGACGCGCAGACATATGCACAAGAGGCATAAATGGTTCGGCCAGCGGCCGATCAGGTGCGATCGTGCAGCGTGATCCGGTAGCCGTCGGGGTCGGCGAAGGTGAATGTCCGGCCGAAGGGGCCATCGATCGGCGCGGCGACGATGGGGTGGCCATCGGCGACGAGAGCATCGTGAATGTCTTGGACGCCGGTGGCGTGCAGCCAGATCGCGGCACCGATACCGGGCTGGGCAACCGAGTCGAGGTCAGTCCCGGGAACGACCTCGCGGAGCGCGAAGGTGATCGGCTTCGTCTCGAAGACGACGGCGTGCGGCGGTCCGGCTGGCGAGCGGACAAGGCCGAGGTACTGCTCGTAGAACGCCTGTGAAGTGTCGAGGTCGCGCGCTTGTAGCGAGATGAAGTCGGGGCCGGTGGCGGGCATGGTGTTACTCCTTCTTTGCGTGTCAGTCTTCTGACACGGATCAATGTATGTCAGAATACTGACATGAGTCAAGACGGCGTCGACCTGGACAAATCACTGGGCTATCTGATGAAAGAGGCGTCGAGCGCGCTGCGCGCTGCCATGGAGGACGCGCTGCGGCCGCTCGGGATGAGCGTGACGCACTACTCCTGCCTCGAACTGCTGGCGCAACGACCGGGCCTGTCGAACTCCGAGCTCGCGCGGGGCGCATTCGTGACGCGTCAGTCGATGAACGTGCTGCTCCAGGCCCTGGAACGCGAGGGCCACGTGACCAGGCCTGCGCAGGCACCCGTCGGGAAAGTGCTTCCCACGCGGCTCACGCCCCGCGGCCGACGGAAGCTGGAGAAGGCGAGCGCGGCCGTCCGGTCCGTCGAGCTCAGAATGCTGGCCGGCCTGACCGAGACCGAGCAGTCCGCCGCGTTCCGGATCCTGCGAAGCATGATCCACTCGCTGCGCGATGGCGACGCCGAGGCATAGCTCGGCTCGAGCCGGGACGGCAACTCACACGTCCGGCCAGTCCCCGCGAAAACCCCTGGCGCGCAGTGGCGACGCGGAGATCCGCGGCTGATGCTCCGACTCGATCAGCGGGGACGCCACTCGATACGCCCACCCTGGAAGTCCTGGGCGCGGCCGGCGTTGTAGTCGTATTCGTCGCTGATCGGGTAGCCGTAGCGACCGTTCTCCCAGTTCTGGCCCGCCCAGATGTCTCTGATCGGCCCGGCTACCACGCGGGCGCCGGTGTCGATGGACCAGTAGATCGAACCGCCCTCGAAATGCTGTCCGGCGCCGTTGTTCTTGGCGCGGAACTCGTCTACGACCGGGAAGCCGAGTCTGCCGTCCTCCCAGGACAGGGTGGCCCACTTGTCGCGGATCGCTCCCCAGGTGTTGTGCGCACCAGTCGCCCAGGACCAGTGGATCGTGCCGCCCTCGAAGTGGCCGAAACGACCGGGTTTACGAGTTGGCAGCTCTCTGCTGGTGGGATAGCGCAAAGCACCGTTCTCCCAGCCGAGTTCGCCCCATTTGGCGCGAATCGCACCGCCGATCTGATTGGCGTGACCGCCGGAGACCAGCGGATGCCAATAGATCGAGCTGTCCTTCTCGAACGCTTGCCAACGGCCGCCGCGTGCGGCATCGGACTCCGGGTTGATCGCGTTGCCGAAGAACGCGAAACCACCGGCCTCGTCGTATTCGACTCGGATCGCCCCGTAGATCGGGTATGGCTGCGCAACAGCCTGGGGTGCGGCGAGGGTAGTGAGCGCCGCGAGAACGATGGCGGCTCGGACGACTCGGGCGGACCGGCGCCGCCCGTGCTTCTGATTTCGCAGACCGGGTGACATAGCCCCTCCTTGCGCGCCGTATATGGCAGCCATTTTACTTGCGGCCGAGCGTCTTCGACAGTGCCGAAGCCCCCACTCGACAGTTGGGTGCACCGGCGAAAACCGCCTACGGACGGAATGCTCCGGCCGCTCGACCGAAGTCCGGCCCGGTTAGGTTCGGCGCGATCTCAACTCCGCCACCGCAGCGGTTCGGTTCGCGCAGTGCGCAATTCGCCATGCAGTAATGCGATGAGGGTAGAAATCAACGGTTTTCGCGCGGGCAACCATAGTGCTCGGCTTCCGCCCGGCTAACCGTATTTCGGTGCGGCCGACCTCCGACAGGCATGGTCACATGGGTGCGTCGTTGCTGCGGGTGTTGTAGGTACGCAGGCCGATCGCCGCCGCGACGAGGATGGCGATGCTGCTGGCCAGCAGAGCACGACTGAACCCCGAGGCCAGCGCCTCCGACGGCGCCGTACCGGTAGCAAGCAGATCAGCGGTATACGAGGTCGCCACCGTGGTCAGCACCGCCAGACCGAACGCGCCACCGAGTTGCTGGGAACTGTTCAACAACGACGCCGCCAACCCCGACTTGTCCGCCGGTACACCAGCATTGGCCGCGTTGGTGACCGACACCATGACGAAGCCGAGACCCACCGACATCACCATCATCCCGGGCAGCAGATCGGTAACGTAGTCCCCGTCGACCGGCAAACCCGACAACAAGAACACACCGATCGAGGCGACCACCGACCCACCCACGATCAACGGCCGCGTCCCCACCATCGGAATCAACTTCGTCGAGACCAGCGCACCGACCCCGATACCCATCGTGACCGGCAGATACACGATCCCGGTCCGCAGCGCCGAATACCCCAGCACGTTCTGCATATAGAGACTCAGGAAAAAGAACATCGACATGAACCCCGCGATCGCGATCAACTGCGTTGCATCAGCGGCCGCGAGCCCACGAACCCGGAAAATCGACAACGGCATCAACGGGTTCGGCCGACGGTGCTCGTTCACCACGAACGCGATCAGCAGCAGCACCGCACCCGCGAAACGAGCGATCGTGCTCAGCGAGTCCCACCCCGCATGCGGCGCTTCACCGATGGCATACACCAGCAGCAGCATGCCCCCGGTACCGAGAACCGCACCCGGCAAATCGAAACTCGCCCGCGAGGCACTGCGCCGGTCATCAGGCAACAATCCATAGATCGCGACCAGCAGCAACACACAGATGATCGGGTTGATCAAAAGCACCGAACGCCAACCGAAATACTCGGTCAGCACCCCACCGAGCAACACCCCGCTCGCAGAGGCCGCCCCGATCATGCCACCCCAGACCCCCAGCGCCCGATGCCGATCCGTTCCCTCCTTGAACGAGGTCGTCACCAGCGACAACGCCGCAGGCATCATCAACGCCGCACCCGCGCCCTGAACAATACGAGCGCCGACCAGCAGTTCTGCGGTGGTAGCGAACCCGCCGACCAGGGACGCCAGGGCAAACACCACCACACCGGCGACGAGCACCCGCCGACGCCCGACCAAATCCGCCGCGCGCCCACCCAGCAACATGAAGCCGCCGTAGGTCAGCAGATAACCAGTCGCCACCCACTGCAAGCCCGGCTCGGAGAAGCCGAGCTGGTGCTGCATCGACGGCAACGCCACATTCACGATCACCGCATCCATGAAATCCAGGAAACCGATCGAACACAGCAGCGCCAGACTCAACTTGCCGCGCCTGGTCGACAGGACGGACGAACTCACCACCGCGCGTGTCATCACAAGGTGCTCTTTCTCAGATGAAAATTCCTCGAATCAGGTGTCCCCAGTACCGATTTCAGCCAGACACCACGACGGCCGGTCAGCTGATGCGGATCTCCTCTGCTCGAGGTCCATCCTTGCAGTTGATATAATCAACCATGATGGATGAAGTCAAGCACGAACCGAAGAATCCCCGTTCCTACGGGCAGTTCTGCGCCCTCGCGCGCGCCCTCGACATCGTGGGCGAGCGCTGGACCTTGCTGATCGTGCGCGAGCTGCTCCCCGGCCCGATGCGCTACACCGAGCTGAAGAACTCACTCGCGGGGATCGCGACCAACCTCCTGGCAGAGCGGCTACGGACGCTGGAGTCGAACGGCATCCTGCAGCGGCAACTCGGCGACTCAGGAGTTCGCTACGCCTTGACGCCGTGGGGTGCGAGCCTCCGAGAGCCCATGGAGGCGCTCGGCAGATGGGGCGCGCCGCTGCTGATGACAGGGCGCAACGACGATTCGTTCCAGCCGCGCTGGCTGGCACTTGCCCTGCCCGCCCTGCTGCGCGGAATCACCGCGACGCCGGCGGTGGAGCTCGGCATCGAGACGGACGGATTCCGCATGGTCCTGCGCATCGACGAGGACGGGCCCAGCGCGACCGCCTCGCCCGGTCAGCAGCCGGATACGGTCTTCACCGCGGCGCCGGAGGTCGTCGTCGGGCTCGCGGCAGGCGGGCTCACGATCGACCAGGCCCTCGACGCGGGAAATCTACACGGGGACAACCGAATTCTCAGCACGGTGTTCCCGCCGAAGCGGGCGGTTACCGCTACTGAGGTCTCGCCGTCGGCGACGGACGCCTGACAGTTCTCGGATTCGCGAACGCTCAGCCGAGCAGCGCAGACAGCGCTGTCACATTGCATCGACAAACTTACAGCTGTTAGCTCTTGCCTCGATTCGACTTACAGGCGTAGCCTTACGGGCGTTAACCCAACTGTGTCGGACGAATAGAGGCAGGTCACGTGAGCAAGGTGTGGTTGATTACCGGGGTGTCGAGAGGGCTGGGACGGGAGTGGGCCTGTGCCGCGTTGGAACGGGGCGATCGGGTGGCCGGAACGGCTCGCGACATCGCCGCACTGGCCGATCTATCCGCCGCATTCCCAGAAACGTTCCTGCCGTTGTCACTGGAGGTGACCGACCGGGCCGCTGATTTCGCGGCGGTCGAGCAGACCGCGCGGCATTTCGGGCGGCTCGATGTAGTGCTGAACAATGCCGGGTTCATGCAGTTCGGCATGGTCGAAGAGCTCACCGAGCACCAGATCCGGGCGGAGTTGGAGACCAATCTCCTTGGCTCGCTGTGGGTTACCCAGGCGGCGCTGCCGGTGCTGCGGGCGCAGGGCAGCGGCCATATCATCCAGGTTTCCAGCCTCTGGGGAATTGTGGCATCGCCGAATGTCGGAGCGTACAACGCGTCGAAGTGGGCTTTGGAGGGGTTGTCGCAGTCCTTGGCCGCCGAGGTCGCCGGCTTCGGCATTCACGTCACCCTGCTCGAACCCGCCACCTACGACACCGGATTCACGTTGACGACATTCGCTACCGAGAATCCGGCGTACGACCCAGTTCGCGCCGACCCCGATTACGCGGCGCAGCGCTTCGGCATCCCCAGCGCGACCCGCGACGCCATCCTGGCCCTGGTCGACGCCGATAAGCCGCCGCTGCGCCTGCTGCTGGGAGACGAAGCGCTGCGGATCGTGACCGAGGAATACGAGTCCCGGCTTGCCACGTGGAACGAATGGCAGACGGTTTCTATTGCAGCGCAGGGCAACTGACCCCGGCGGACTGCTGCATTTCTCTCTCAGTATTGGAGATTCTCCCATGTCCGCAGTCATGTCACGGACCGTCCGCCGGCGCTGGTGGTGGTTTCTGTGGAGCCTTCTGGCCGTGCTGGCGATCTATATCGCCGTCTTCTTCGTAACGCCGTACCTGACCGGCGGTTCGGCCGTGCCGATCGACAAAACCATCCCTGGGTATTACGTGAGCCTGGTGGTGCATGCGGCCCCGGCCGGCCTGGCATTGATCATCGGACCGTGGCAGTTCTTGCCGCAGTTGCGAACTCGATTTCCGCAGTGGCACCGGATGGCAGGCCGGGTGTATCTGGTGTCAGTCGTGGCCGCCGCGGCCGCAGCGTCGTACGCCGCGGCAGTGACGCCGAGCGGCTTCCCATTGCAGGTCGCCTTTTACCTGCTGGTGGTCGCGTGGTTGTACTCGGCCGCACAGGCCTATCGAACGATCCGGCGTGGCGAGGTGCAGTTGCACCGGATCTGGATGATCCGCAACTACGCACTCACCTTCGCCGCCGTGACGCTACGTCTCTACCTGCTGACCGGTACGCAGTTGGCGAAAATCATTCCGTCGCTGGAGCACCGAGATATCTACACCGCCAGCGCCTGGGCATCACTCCTGGGCAACGTGCTTGTCGCCGAGTACTTCATCGTCCAGCGCACGCTGGCCCCGTTGATCCGCCGGAGCAACACCACGCTCACCGAGCTGCCGCAACCATTGACCCGCTGATCACTCGCCGCAGCGTATGCCGAACCGCTGCCGACATCGAATCGAGCCGTCGCCAGCCCTCGGCGTGTCGCTACGTAACATGTTGTTCCCCATCGCGATTCATCCCACAGGCGAGGGCAGGACAGTGGGATGGACAAAAGTGGACTATCGCCGATGCGGCGCTTATGGCAGCGATGGCAACTGACGCGAGCGCGGTGCACCAGGCTCACCTCGCAGCGACCACTCACATTGTTGCGGCCACTGATCGGTGCGACGGCGGCGCTCGCACTGACCATCGGCGGAATCGTCATAGCGCTCGAGCACACCGGTTACAACACCCCCGTCGAGCACACCCAGCACACTGAATGCACCCAATTGTGGGTGGAGGGCAGCACGCTGCCGGAGTGCCCAATCATGCTGCTGGTACGCGTAATCCAGTATCCCCTTCCCTGACCCGACCACTGGCGTCCGATCAGCTCACCGTCGGGGTTTCAATATCAGGAATGGAAGTATCGCGGTCGCGAGGAAGGTTCCGGTTGCGATGAGGAAGGCGGTTTCGTGGGCCGCTTGGGTCGGCCAGTGGGTGCCCAGCACCTGATCGCTGCTGAGCACGGCACCGGTGACGGCGCTGCCCGCGGCGGCGCCGATGGTGCGGAACACCACGTTCATTCCGTTGGCAGCGCCCAGCTGGTCGAGCGGCACGGCATCGTTGATGTAGGCGCGGATCGCGGTGAAGGCGAATCCGGTGCCGATGCCGAACAGGGCACTGGCCAGGTAGAGGTCGAGTTCTGTGTTCTGCTTGATGACGAGGAGAGCCACTCCGGCCGCGCTGAGTATGCCGCCGAGCACCAGTGTCGGACGGGATCCGAACCTGTTCAGTAGCACGCCACCGGTCATGCCCGCGAGCAGGTTCCCCGCGGCGCTCGGCAGCAGCATCAGGCCCGCGCCCAATGCCGTTGTGGTGAAACCGGATTCCCTCGGCGTCTGCGCGAGGCTGCTGATGGCGATGAACGAGCCGTACATGCCGAAGGCGCTCAGCGCGGCGGCGGCATTGCCGAACGCGACCGGACGCATCGTGAGCAGCGTCATGTCGATCACCGGGAATCTGACCCGCCGCTCCACCACACACCACACGACCACGAATACCATTGCCGCGCAGAGCAAGCCGGGCACCACCCAGTCCGTCCAGCCCCATGTGTTGCCCTGGCTGATCGCGATGAGTAGCGCCAGCAACCACAAGGCCAGCGTGAGTGCTCCCCACGGATCCGCGCCACGCTCGGTGCCGGGGACTCGGTCGGCAGGCAGACCCCACACGACCGCAACCAGCGCGAGCAGGCTGAGGATCAGCAGCAGCCAGAACACGGACTGGTAATTCCACCGCACCATCAGCACCCCGCTGGCAAGAATGCCGAACGCGGCGCCGACTCCCGTGCTGACGCTGACCAGCGCGAGCCCACTCGCCACCCGCTTCGGCGGCAACTCGGCCCGGATCACGCTGATCGCAGGCGGCAGCACCCCGGCTCCCGCGCCCTGAAGCACCCTCGCCGCAATCAACAGCCCGTAAGAATCGCTGAGTGCCGCCAGCAGTGCACCGACTGCCGCGACCGACAGGCACAAAATCAGCACCAGCTTGCGTCCGCGCAGATCGCCCAACCTGCCGAACAACGGTGTCCCCACCGCCGCCGCGAGCAGATTCGCGGTCATCACCCAACTGACCGCGGAGGCGGATACGCCGAATTCGCCCGCCAGAGCGGGCAACATCGGCATGACGGCCGTCTGCGCCATCGGCGCCACGATCATCGCCAGCAGCAACACAGCCAGCAGCAGGCGCGACCGACGTACCGGCGCGATGACAGTTCCGGTCATCGGCGCTTCGCCGACGACAGCACATGGGCGGTCGCCACGAGGTCGAGAAAGGAATGACCGTTCGAGCTGAAAATCGTTCGCTGCGCACGCAAATCGGCTCCGGCACCGAGCATGTCCTCCAACTCCAGCGCGGCGCTGTGCAACTCGCCGGACTCGGCGACGGCACTCTCCCTGTCCTCGACGATCACCACGCTGCCGGCGAGTTGTTCAGTGCTGACCTCCCGCGACCGCGGCGTATGTGCGCCCATACAGTTGACGTGCACGGGCGCGCGGAGATCGAACCCGCCCAGTAGCGGCTCGCTCGACGTGGTGGCGGTACAGACGACGTCCTGCCCCTCCACCGCCGCACGCAAGTCCCGCGCCACCCGGACCTCGGTGGCGCGGGGAAGCAACGCCCGCGCCCGGTCGGCGAAGGCATCGGTGCGGCCTTCGTGCCTGCCATACACGGTGACGACCTCCATGTCGCGCACCGTGGCGACACCGCGGATCTGTTGTAGGGCAAGGACTCCCGCACCCACCACGCCGAGCCTGCGCGCGTCGCCGATCGCACAGTGGTCGGTCACCAGCGCCGTGACCGCCGCACACTTGATATCCGTCAGCGCCGCACCGTCCAGCACGGCGAGCAGATCACCGGTAGCGGTGTCGAATGCGACGACGACAGCATTGATGGTCCTCGTGCCGGGCAGCTTCACCAGTGCGGCGACCTTCGTGATGAACAGACCGTGCGCAGTGCTGATCGACGGCATAGCACCGAACACGCTGTAAGGCTCCATGCGCTTGTTCACGAACTTTATCGGCGTCACCGCCTGGTGACGCTGCCCCGCCCGCAACGACTCCCCCAGCTCGGCCACCAGCGCGGGGAGATCGACCGCAGCGGCTACCTCCGCCTCGGTCATCGGCTGCATACGGTCACCAACTGGCCTCGACGGAGTGTTGGCCAACTCCGGTGACTCGACAGCCTCGTTCATCTATGCCCTCCCAAGCGTCCGTCCTGCGCGGCACACAGCGAAACCTCTTTCAGTGGGCAGAGTTTCCTGTACGCCCACTGATCCCACAGCACCTCGCCGACATTTCGCGTGGCCGCTGACAGACAGCGGCCACGCGAAATGTCGAATGGTTCTCAGTACCCTGTCTTTTCGTCGATCCCGGTGGCCTGGGTCGGCACCAGGAAACTACGTTCGAACGTGAGCACCACCTCGCCGGTCGACTTCACCCCCCTGGTGCGGCAGGTGACGATACCGTCGCCGGGTCGACTGTTGGACAATCGTTTTCCGGTGATCTCACTGTCGGCGTACAGCGTGTCGCCCGCGAACACGGGCTCGGTCAACCGGATGTTGTCCCAGCCGAGGTTGGCGATAGCTTGTCCGCTGGTACTGCGGGCTGCCATGCCACCCACGATGCTGAGCGTCACGAGGCTGGACACCAACGGCCGACCCCATCGCGTGTGTTCACAATAGGCCGCGTCGATGTGCAGCGGCGAGGTGTTCATGCTGAGCATGCTCATCAGGACGTTGTCCATCTCGGTGACGGTGCGACCCGGCCGATGCTCGAACACATCCCCCACGGTGAACTGCTCGTAACGGAACCCGAGTGTCTCCCGGTAACGCTGGGCACCGACCTGCCGGTATCCGCTGAATCCGAGTTTGTCCATGGTGCCTCCAGGCTGTCGAGCCGTCACGGCGTTCCGGTCAATTCTTTGACGTGGCTGACGAAGTCGGCGATCTGTTCCCGGCTGATGTCCGCGCGGATCATCACGCGCAGGCCGGCCTCGCCCTTCGGGACGATCGGGAAGAACACCGCGGAACTGTAGTAGCCGCGCCGGTACAGCTCTTTCGACAGTTCGACCGCTCTGTCTGCCTCACCGACCCGGACCACGCGGATCGGCAGGCCGTTACCCGCGAACGTGGTGGGCAGCAGTTCGTCGAAGTAGTCGATGTTGCTCTGCAGCGTACGTTGCAGTTCACCGAGCTCGGGTGTGCGATGCAGCGCGGCACTCGCCAGCGAGGCGCCCACGATCGGTATCTCCATATTCTGCGACCAGCCCACCGGACCCGCGTGCCGCTGCAAGAACCCGAACCACTCGGGGCGGCCGAGCATCGCGACCCCGCCTGCCGTGCCGAACGCCTTGTGCAGCGTCGACACGATGAGCGTCAGGGGGTTCATCTCCAGGCGCGACCGGGCGAATCCCTCACCGCGCTTGCCGACGATAGACAGCGAATGCGCGTCGTCCAGGTAGAGAAACAGCCCGTATTTGTCCTGAAGTTCGACCAGCCCTTCCAATGCGGCCGCACCACCCATCGAGTAGGCCCCGTCGGCGATATAGGCGACCCGCGGATATTTGCGGCAGATGTCCTCCAAGTAGTCCAGGTCGTTGTGCGGACTGGTCAGCACCAGACTCTCGTCGGCGCAGATCGGCTTCACATAGGCCATGGAGAAGTGGCTGTGGCGGTCGAACACCATCACCCGGGGGCCGTCCCCCGTCAGGTGCCCCGAGGCCAGCAACGGCAGAATGCCGAAGGACAGGACGCTGCAGGAGACTCCGGTCAATATGTCGGCGCCGAACAACTCGCCGAGGTCTGCTTCGAGCCGAGCCAGCAGGTTGTGCCGGATCCGCGCGTTCGACACCATCAACCCGGTGGCCTTGGCCACCTCGAGCGAATCGATGGCTCCTTGAATAACTTTCGGGTGAAAGTTCAGGCCGAGGTACGCGCTCGAGCACATACTCACGAACTCGTGCCCGGTCTCCTGCACGACGAGGCGGTTGTTCGACTCGGCGTCGACGTGCACGCTGATCAGCCCGGCCTCGGCCGCCGCTCGCCACGCCGGATCGGACTGTTGCAGCATCTTCTCGCTGTTTCGATAACGCCGAGGACCCAGGACATTCGGCTCGACATGGACACCAGTGCTCATTTATCGCTCCTCAAAAGTTGCCGACACCGACGACTCATCGGCGTTTCCAAAGTCCTCGACCAGGCGCCGCGACGCTTCGAAGAACGGCAGCCCCATCATCACGCCGTCGACGACGGCGATCCGACGATTGGTCGACAGGCCCGCGCTGACGATCCGCTTCGCTTTTTCCAACGTGCCTGCGTCAGGCGAGAAAACCTCATTGATAACCGGTATCTGCCGCGGATGTATCGCGATCTTGCCGCTGAATCCAAGGGCTTGAGCCCGCGCGCTCTCCTCGCGCAGACCACCGATGTCGTTGATATCGAACACCGGAGCGTCGACAACTTCGATCTCCGCCGCGCGGGCCGCGTTCACCACGCAGCCGCGGGCATGCACCAGGTAATCCCAGGACAGGCGCGCGCCGACTTCGAACGAGTAGTCGGCGGCGCCGAAGATCAGCGCCCGTAGCCGGCGCGACCCGGCCGCGATCGAGGCGACGTTCTCGAGGCCGCGTGGCGTCTCCACCACTGCGAACAGTTCGAGGTCAGGGCATACCGGACCGAGCACCTTCGCCACGATCTCGACATCACGGGCCGACTCGACCTTGGGGATGACCACCACGGCCGGCTTGACGACATACTCCTGAATGGCAAGCAGGTCCCGCAGGCCATCCGGTTCGGTCACCGCATTGATGCGCACCCCGCACCGGGTGGCCGACGCGGTAGGAGCGGCGAAGAACTTCTCCGCTTGGTGCCGCGCCTGCTCTTTATCCCACGGTGGGACAGAGTCTTCCAGGTCGACGACGCACATATCGGCGCCCGCCTGGTGCCCCGAAGAGTAGCGCCCCTCGGCCAACGCGGGCGTGGAAAGAAACGAACGACAATAGCGCGTGTACTTCATCGAGCGACCGCTCCGAGTATTTCCGAACGGGCCACCTCAGACCGACCGGCTATCAGATCCCATCTTCGAATGGGTTGTGGTTGGACAGGCATGAGCCCCCCTGATCTGATTGGTAATTCGGCAGCCATCGAAATATCTGCCGCCATTGCATGCCGCACGCTGTTCATCGCCACATGAACGGGAAAATAATCCGAGGGTCCCAGCACGATCAGTCCCCCAATGGCCGCTGTCATTAATTCTCATCGACGAGCCGAGCGGTGGCAACAGAACGGACGGGTCGACTTCAGCCGGCCGACCGTTCGTCGAGCAGGTGCGCCAACCGTTGCCACTCCCTGGAGCGTTGCCGGGCGAGCTCGGCGATGGTTCGGGTGCAGTGGTTCGGGAGGCTGCCGACCACAGATTTCCAGTCGACGCCGTCGTCGAACGGAGTCTCCAACCGGCGCAACAGCTTTCGCCCTGATTCACTGAACCGTATGGAGGGGTCTTTGCGCAGTCGCTGAAGCGCGTCAGCGGTGCTGACCGGCTGCGACGGGGCCGCCCGAACGTTCCCGCGACGCGCACGCACCGGTGCGGGCGCGGGTGTGGGCACCGGCACGGGTGCGGCCGTCACACCGGAAGATTCGCAGGCGGAAACCAACTGCGTCCCATCCCGCAACCGTTTTCGAACATCCTTGGCGGTGGTCACCGAGATGCCCGCCGCCGAGGCCACCTTCCGCGTCGATGCGGTCGGGTCGAGCGCGAACAGTTCGGCGGCTCGCTGGCGCCCCTGCCGCCCGGCCGACCGGTGCAGCACACCGTTGCGCGCAATCCGGCCGGTCGACTGGGTAGATTTCCCAGTCGACCGAGTACGGATCGCGCCGACGGTTTTGTGCGAGATCCCGGTGATGACGCCGATCGACCGGTCGGACCAGTCCGGATACGACTGCAGGATGCGCAGCGCGGCCGCCTTCCGATCGGCCAGCGACAACGGCAAGCCGTGTGCCGCATTGAGTTTCACCGCCAGCACGAACGCTTCGGCGAGGCCGCCGTCGAAGAGCACCGCCGCGATGCTCGTGTCGCCGCGCAGCTCGGCCGCGCGCAGCCGATGCCAGCCGTCGACGACCTGCATCGTTGCTCGATGCACGACGATCGGTGGCAGTGCGGTCGCCGAGTCGGCAAGTATGCGTATGTGGCCGGTGTTCACTCCCGCTGTTCGCGGCGGCGCTTCCGCCGGTAACACCGCGGAGATCGGGAGGTCGACGATGTTCGAGCAGTGCGGCAGTCCCTGGATTGTGTCCAGCACCGAACGGGTTCTGTCTGTGGACGAACCAGCATTCATTTCGTTGCTCATTGAGAATCCCCCTGCGGATCCATAGTTGCGGCCACAGCAGCGGCCCCCTGAGCGATGACGATGCCGGGCGGGCCGTCGCGTGTGCTGCCGAAAGTTGCCGAAGCCGTGGTGACGGTCATGGACCACCCGTGGCCGGACGAGACGGCCGGGTCGGCACATTCATCACTCTGATCGTTTCCAACTGAAAAAAGTTCGACCGCATTGCGCGGCCGATACCCCTTTTATGTGCACGATGGGACAGGCATTTATCAGCCATGCCGACGTTAGGATGTTCGGCGACGGCTGGATAATGACGGAGACTTCCGAGTTCCACAGCTTGTCCTCCCCGAGCCGATGGTCGCTCAGGCGATACAAACGACCGGCGCACGCCAAGTTGCCAGGCCGAGCCGCGCTTGTCAACCACTATGCCCAACAAGGGTGTTAGACCTGCGCAAGCCACCTTGCACAGGGGCATCCGCTCCACACACGACACCTACGATGGACTGATTCCTTTGCTGTCCAACATCTTTGGGGCTACAACAGAACAGTCGCGAGCAACACCCCTACAGTGCGGACCGCACGAGTTGTCGCAACGTCAACACTCGGCGCACCCGACGCTGCCGTAAGTTTCGCTGCGCCCCAACAGGATTCGTTCACACCCCAGCTGCCCGCAGAGCAACCCGGTTCGCAATCCCCCACAACCTTGGGCATGACGGCTTCCCCGGGACGCGGCCATAATTCGACCGATAGCGACGCCCCAGCGATTTCGTTGTTTCCGTTGCCGATTCGCAACGACGCCGATCAGCAACAATTCTCCGTAGTCACTGACGGCATTGACGTAATCCTCAGTCCGATATATCGACTCAGATATGCAACGTGGGCCGGTAGATAAGCTCTTGAGTGCGCCCGTCGAGCGTTCGACTCTCGAGCAACTCCAGATCGAAGTCGGCCGCGCCCTGGAAAATCGGGTCCGTTCCCGTCCGACCGGTGATCACCGGAAAGACCGTCACGTGCACACGGTCGACCAGGCCGGCGGCCATCAGCGCCCGGTTCATCGACAGGCTGCCGTGCGAGCGCAACGGCACCGTGGATTCCTCCTTGAGCCGGGCGACAACGTCGACCGCATCATCACTGATCACCGTCGTGTCCGGCCGGTCCAGCGGTCCTTCCAGCGTGCGCGATACCACCGTGGCCGGCAGGTTCCACATCCGAGTGACCCATGGGTCGAACACTTCGGAGTCCGCCGAACTCGTGGCCAGCATTTCCACGAATTGCCGATAGGTGTTGGCACCGAACACCATTCGCTGCTCCGCGCCATACACCGCAAGGCGATGTTCGAGCAGCTCAGGACCTTGCTTGCCCCAGTAGCCGCCCCAGTCGCCGTCAGCGCCGCAAGAGCCGAAGCCGTCGAGGCTGGTGAAAACGTCGAAAGTGTAGGTGGCGGCCATGTGGTTCTCCTCGAGCGCGATTGGTCGGATATACCAATACAGACCGGATACCTCGGCGAAACTCATCGCTGCCGGACTCCCCGAGTCGAGTCCGCCCATCCCGCTCGATGGATCCGGCAGCGCGACAACGCATCCCGTTAACCCACCTATTCGAGAAGTCGCCGAATCACCGCCGCCGCGGCATCGATGTCGTCGGGTTCGCCGGTGATCAGTTCACGGAAGTAGAAGGACTCGCCGATCCGCACGATGGCGTAGGCGAGGGTGTGGGCGTCGATGTCGTCGGGCTCGCCGACGTCCTCGCGGATGACTTGCGCGATGGAGGCCACGAACCGTCGTTGGATGACACCGTCGCGGGAGGTCAAGACCTTCAATGCGGTGTCGGTGTGCTGCGCGACGAATGTCCGCATCGCCGGATAGCCTGCGGCCAAATGCAGACTGCGCCGGACTATCTCGGCGACTCCGGCCGCACCTTGCCCACCGCACTCCCGCCGGATGTCCTCGAATCCCGCGGTAGCGATCACCCAGATGACTTCGCCGAGTATGCGAGTGCGGTCGCCGTAGCGCCGATACAACGTGGACCGCCCGATTCCGGCCGCGGCGGCCAGCGCCCTGGCGTCGATCCACCCGTCTCGCAGGAACATTTCCACGGCGGCTCGCAACACCGCATCGACCGAGGTCAACTGGGGAATTGGGGACTCTGGCGGTCGAGACGTCATCGATCCTAGTGTGACATGGGACACCATTGAATGAGTGTCCCAGTCCGGCCGATCGCACGGGCCGACAACACTTCGCACCGAAATGCACAGGAGAATTCCGATGTACAAGCGACCGATTTTCACGGCCATCCTGACCACCCTCGTCGCGGGCACCGTCGCCGCGCCGGTCGCCTCGGCGGCACCTCCGCCCGCGTACCCGTCCTACGTCGCGCTCGGTGATTCCTACACCGCGGGCGCGTTCTTACCCGTGGTCGAGCCCCGCTGTGGCCGAGCCGACCGTAACTATCCCCGCCTGGTCGCCGCCACGATCAAGCCCGGATCCTTCACCGATGTCAGCTGCATCGGCGCGACGACCAAGGCCATGACCGACACCCAATCGCCCACCGGCAATCCGCCGCAATTCGAGGCGCTGAAGCGGGACACCGCGCTGGTCACCGTCGGCATCGGCGGTAACGATGTGCCTGCGTTCGAGGCCGTCTTCAACTGTGCGGTGCGGGGCGCATCGGTGCCGCACGGCTCCCCGTGCAAAGACTTCTACACCAGAAACGGCGTCGACACGCTGGCCGAGCAGATCCGCGCGGTCGGCCCCAAAGTCGGCGCGGTACTGGACGGCGTCCACCGGCGCTCGCCGAAGGCCGAGGTGCTGCTGATCGGCTATCCGGTGCAGCTGCCCGAAACCGGCAACGGCTGCTGGCCGATCGTCCCGATCTCCGACGGCGACGTGCCATTCCTGCGGGAGAAGACGAAGCTGCTCAACCAAGTCCTCCGCGAGCAGGCAACCAGGCACGGCGCCACCTATGTGGACACCTACACCAGCAGCATCGGCCACGACATCTGCCAGGCGCCGGGCACGAAATGGCTCGAAGGGCCCGTCCCCACCGATTTGGCCGCCCCCATTCACCCGAACGAGCTCGGCGCACAGGACCAGGCCCGGCAGATCATCGCCACGCTGCGCCGTTAGTCCACCGGCGAGTGGTCGACGCCGCGCCGTACCGATAGTTCCGAGATAGCATCTAACTGCACGGTTTCGGCTCAAACTGCTCGTTTTCACAAGAGGGAGTCCGCGCGAATGGATCGCCGGAACACGGGGATCAGCCGACGCCGAGTGCTGATGGCGGCCGGCGCCTCGATCGCGCTCACCCCCATGGCGCAACCGACGGCGGCGGTGACGATCACGCGGGCGAGTTCCGCCGGGCCCGAGGACCCCGCGAAGCGGGCGGACCTGGCGGAGCAGGCGCTGGTGCAACGGCACGTGCGCACGGTGTGGGGCCAGCCACAGGTGCGGCTCGGCGCGCTCGTCTGGCCGTCGTCGCTGCTGGACGAGTCGTTCGTGAAGTGGTGTTACTGGTGGCAGGCCCACCTGGTCGACTGCGCGGTGGACGCCGCGTACCGCGCACGCACCCCCGAACGCGTCGCCCGAGTCGTTGCTCTTGCCCGCGGAATCCGTACCCGCAACCTCACCGGCTGGACCAACCGGTACTACGACGATATGGCGTGGCTGGTGCTGGCCCTCGAACGCGCGGACCGATTGCTCGGCGTCCGGTTCGGCGACGCGGTCGGCGACTTGACCGCCGAGTTGATCGACGGCTGGAACCCGGATGTCGGCGCGGTGCCCTGGCGGTCCGGCGACAAGTACTACAACACTCCCGCGATCGGTCCGACCGGCCTCGCGATGGCCCGGTTGGGTGAACTGTCGCGGGCCCGGCAACTGGCCGGCTTCCTGCACACCCGGCTGCTCGACACCGACACCGGCCTGATCCTCGACGGCGTCCACGAGCCCGGCGGACGGGTAGAGCGCACGGTCCTCACCTACAACCAGGGCGTGGCCATCGGGCTGGAAACCGAACTGGCAGTGCGCACCCGGGAATCGGAGCATCGCGAGCGCGCGGCTGCCCTTGTTGCCGCCGCCGAGACCGGGCTCACCCACGCCGGGGTCATCGCCCCGGCGGGCGGGGACGACTCCGGGTTGTTCATGGGCATCCTCGCCAGATTTCTCGCGGAAGCCGCACTGGCACTGGGCGATAGCACGGCCGCGAAGATCGTGCACACCTCCGCACGAGCGGCCTGGGAACACCGCGCCGAGGTGGACGGGCTACCGCTGTTCGGTGTGGACTGGGGCCGACCGGTCACGGTGCCCGAGCATTCGGGAGTCTTTCCCCAGCTGATGCCTTCATCCGCCGCTTCGTCGGCGAACTTCAGCCGTGACCTCTCGGTACAGCTGAGCGGGTGGATGTTGCTCGAGGCGGATTATCAGCTCACCGCTGCGGGGCACTGAGTCAGCGGCCTCGGCGAACTCGGCCGCCCGCCGAGACAGCGAACATCTCGGTGCCGCCCGGGATCCAGCCGGTGAACGAACGCCGTCCAGATCATGGCAAGGTTACCGCCCGCGCTGAAATGCCAACGGGGACTGTCGATCAGTTGTCGCGAGCGAGGTAGTCGCGAACGGCGGTGGTGACCGGTGCGAGGTCCGCGATGGTCGGTAGGCTGCCCGGCCGGTAAGGCAGACTGGCGAGCTTGCTGATGCCGCGGTGCCAGATGGTGCGATCGGCCGGTGTCGGCGGATGCAGCTCGATCTGGTGCGTGCAGTCGGGACAGCTGAGGTACGCCATATTCTCGACACCACCGAGCACCGGCACTTTCAAATGGTTCAGCACGGTGGTGAGTCGATGGCTGTCGAGGTGCGACACCTCGGCGGGTGTGACGACAAGGATGACAGCGAGGCGCCCGGCGATCCGCAGGGCGTGTCCGACGCCGGTGGTTCCGGGTGGCAGATCGACGATCAGAATCTCGCGGCGGTTCCAGCGAGTACGGGTGATCAGCCGGGCGAGCAGCATGTCGGCGATGCCCTCGCCCGCGGTGAAGGCTTGCGTGCCCGCCATCATGAATCCGGCGGAGACGATCTCGATCCCGTCGACCTCGATCGCTTCGAGATCGGTGCGGTGCGGGCCGAAGTCGGCGACGCGCAGCGATGCGGTCGGGACATCGCGGCGTAAGCCGACCATCCGGGGAATGTCGGGGCCGGAGAGGTCGGCGTCGACCAGGCCGACGCGGACACCACCGTCGGTGAGGGCCCGTGCCAAGGTCAATGCGACGCTGGATTTACCGACACCGCCTTTTCCGCTCGCTATCGCGACGATGGGGGTCGCCGAGATCGGTGAGGTCACGCGTGCACGCTACCGGCCCGGTCGGTCGGGAGCGCTCGAAGGTATGGACGCCAGATGTTCACGGGTAAGGGTGGGGTCGGTAGGGGCCTGGTGCCGCGGCCGTGGTCAGGGCCGGTGCGGGCAGGCAGGCGCAGCTCTCCCGGACTTCCATGTGCGGGAGTCGGGTGGCCCGTACGCGAACGACGGCCGGTCCGTCGGCTGTTTCGCCAGCGAGTTCCATTGCTACCACTCGGGATCCGGCGTCGGTGAGCCGTCCTGCCAGTTGGGCGTCGTCCTCGGTGGGCTGCTCGATCACTTCGTCGGTGGGCGGACCGACCAGGGTGTCGAGTTCGGCGAAGCGTCGCGGGTGACAGTAGTAGGTGAGATGGTCTTGGAAGCTGGTCAGCGTGTCGGTGGTGTGGCCCTGCTGGAGGCTGGCGAGGAGCCGGACCTGGAGGGCTTCGGCGAGGGCGTGCCGCAGGCGTTCGGCAGGGTCGGGATGCGCGCTCAATCCGATTCCGAAGGCGGGGATCTCGGTGTGCCGGGTCAGCGCGATGACCACGCCGGTGCCTGCGGCCGACCGCGCTTGCAGCAGCTGCGTGTGCCAGCCCAGCATTTTGTCGGTGGCCAGGAAGTCGGTGCGGTCGACTATTGCAGCGCCGGTGAGTAATTCGAACGGACGGTGGGTCTGCCAATAATCCATGACGGTTGCCCGCTCCAGCATTTCGGAGAGGGCGTGGACGGCGGCCTGCCGGTAGCTCGACCCGGCCGCGAGTCCGACGGTGGTGACCTCGCCGAGGCGTTCCGCCGGGGCGGGCGCGCCGAGGCCGACCAGTGACTCGGGCACCCAGATCGGGTCACCGTCCGGGTAACAGCGTGCCTGCGTCCAGGTCAGGGGTCGGTCGGCGGTGAAGCGTGGATATGGCCAGCGATCCGGAAAGACCGGTGCGCCAAGGTAATCGGCGACCGGAAACGCATCCTCCGGTGCGAAGCTCGCGGCTGTTGCGTGCTTGGGGGCGGGATTGATCCATGCTCGGCCGAGATGGCGTTCGACCAGTTCGCCGACGCATGAGGTGGCGGCGGCGTCGGGATCGACCGCGCAGCCTGCGACTTGCATGGGTGGTTGGTTCGGCCCGAGGTCGGACTGGCCGAGTAGGAGGACATGGCCGTGCAGTTCGGGGCGACTGTGGAAGTACCGGATATCGATCTCGGAGGGTGGTTGCCAGATCGAGCTCCACTGGGTGAAGGCGGCATTCAGTGCCGGCTCGACCCTGGCCAACTGGTCTGGGCTGCCGAAGACGCGCAGGCGCAGGAGTTCCTCGGCGCGCCGGCGCTCACTCACGCGGTCTCCCTCGGCGTCTCGACTGATTGCGGATTCGAGGTGTCAGGGCGCAGCAGGCCGCGCTCGGTCCACTCCTGCAAGGTGTCGGCGATGTCGGTGCGGATGCGGTCGGGAACTCCGGAGTATCGCCGAGCACATTCGTCGGCCAATTCCGTTGCCGAACGGGGTTGGTCGAGCAGTCGCCAGAGGGTGGCGGCGCTTCCCTCCAGCACCAGGTAGGCGCCGTTGAGCGGGGCGAGCAGGATGCGGTCGCCCAGGTCCTGGGCTGTGATCGTCGGGTCAGGCAGGTATCGGGTGCTTGTCGTCATGGTCGTGATCTCACTTTCGGAGTCGATGAGATACCTTGCCGCGCAACCGAAGTAGAGCGTTTGTAGCGCGGAAAACGAGTCGCTGGGCGATCGTGGCGGCGAGTACTACAGGCAGCGGCCTACGCCGTTGCTGGGACGAGATCAGCCAGCGGTCTGCCGCAGCGACGATTCGACCGGTCCGTTGGGTGAGGCCGCCGGTGAGGGACACGGTGGTCGGGCCGGCGCGGTACGTAGTCGTTGCCGCGGTCACGGTGCCGAGTACGGAATCCAGCGGCACCCAGAACGCGGAGAAGGGGTTGTGCCGGTCGTAATTGTCCGCGCACTGCAATATTTCCGGGGTGCCATCTCGGATACGCCAGTCGGCGACCCGGTGCGCGGCAAGAATGTCCTGCGGGAGCTCCACTAGCGCGATGGTGCCGATCGCGGTCGCCGGGTCCAGCTTGCCCCAGGCGACGGTGACTCGGGTGGCGGTGTCGAACAGCGGATACATGCTGCGGGAAGCATCCAGGATCGGGATGTCGGTGGTGGTCCCCGTGGCTTGATAACGGTCGCGCAGCAGTCGCCGGGCAATGCTGCGCGGGGAACGGGCCACCGCGCCGGTCGATTCGGGTGGTTCACGCAAGGCGTGGATGCGGGGCGGTATCGACGCCGTCGCGTCGACGCGGTAGGGATGTCGCGGTGTTGCCGCGAGTACACGACCGCCCGGACGTGCCAAGTTTGCGAGCGGTCCTGCCAACAATTGAGCGTGTACCGCGAGCTCGGGGAGTTCGGACCGCACCGCCTTCGCCGCACGTTCCGCCTGATCGCGTGGGTCCAGATGCACCACAGTTGTTGTCTCGTCGCGCTGTTCGAGCACGAACCCGTGCTCGGAGACCGCCGCGACCGCATCTAATAGGTTCCCGGCCGGTACTCCGCCGATGGCGTGGTTGATATTCGGCAGGCGACCGAACACTTCCACCAGCGGCAGCATCCGCCCGCAACCGCACGCCGACGGTGGCCGCAGCACTCCGGCGTCGCCGATCAGATAGCGCAGCAACGGCATTGCGGTGTTGACCAGATCGGTGACCACCACATGCCCGGCCCGGTGGTAGTCCTGTGGCGTCCCGTCGTCGTCGACGATCTCCACATACAGGTGGTCCGCGTTGACGTGCATTCCTCGGCACCCAGGGAACGAGAACGCCAGCGGCACGCAGATTTCGGCGGCACAGTACATCTCGACCAGCGGCGGCGCCCCGGATGGCCAGTCGCGCAGGCGCTCTGGCCGCAGTACTTCGAAAGACGAGGCCACCGCCGTGATGTCGCCCCAGTCGGTCACGCGTTGCGCCATTGTCGGCAGCATGTCGGGGCTCACCAGGAGCAACTCCCCCACCGAACGGCCCCTGCCGAGCCGGTCGAGCACAGCATCGAGGCCTTCTTCGCGATAGCCGACTCGGGGATCGCGCACCGTGGTGTTGTCGCGGCCCTGCCCCGCCCATGGTGTCGCGCAGGTCAATTCGAATACCCATGGCAGGCCGAGCTCGTGGTACCACCGGCGCTCACAGATCGCGCGACGATGCAGCGAGGCGCGGGGCCGCACCACATGGCTGGCCGCGCCGTTGGTGCCGGAGGTGAACGTGACATCGACATCCTGCGCGGGTATCGCCGTATTGACCAGGTGGGCAGCGTTCGCGCGCAGCGTGTTTCGGGGCAGCACGGCAAGCCGGGGCAACTCGTGCGCGTGGGCGAGTTCGGCCAGCGCGGCGTCGCCGAAGGCGCGCGGATAGTAGGCCGTGTGCCGTGCGGCAGCCACCACCTCGGCCAGGAGAGCGTCGCGATGTTCGCGAACCGCGCCGGCGTCCCACTGCCTGCGCAGCGCTCGGTGGGTTTCCTGGCTGCTGACGGCGCGGATGCGTGGGCCGGCTAGCCAGCGGGCCGCGAGACGGCGGTAGCGGAGGGCGGTCACGGCTTTTCCCGGGTGGTCAACAGCTCGGACAGCGGGTCCTGGTAGCGGTCGTCGCGTGGGATGCCGAGCAGGAATCCGCCGACATGGCACTCGACCAGCGGGTCCAAGCCGAGCATTCGCGCGTTGACGAGCTCGTTGCCGCCGTTGAGTACGCAACCGCCCAAGCCGAGCGCCGTCGCGACCAGGTACCACGTCTGATAGAGCGCGCCGAGATCCTGGTAAATGATACTCAGGCCGTTGTTCTCGTATTTCCACATGGTCCGGCCGGCCACCGCGGTCATCAGGAGCACCACGGCGGGATCGCCTTCGAGCAGGTCGCTTTGCTGCCGAAGCAGTTCGGGCATTCGGGCGAACCATGCATCCACGTCGCTGTGCCTGCACAACACCGATTCGAAGGGGTCATATCGATAGATGGCCGGTGCGAGATCGGTGACCTGGACCGGCCAGAGGTAGACCTCCAGTGGATGCCTGCCGCCGCCGGACGGGGTCGGCCGCCAGTTGACCCCGCTGCCATACGATTCGGCGCTGTGCTGCACCGACAGCGACCTGTGCAGGAATGCTCCCAGCGTCGCCAGGTCGAGGGGTTGGTCGGCGAATCGGCGGCAGGACCGACGGCGCGACAGCACGTCTGCGAAGAATGCGCGATCGGCGTCGAGAGCGGTCTTCGGCAGCGTCACAACCTCGTCCCGCAGTGGTTTGCGCGGTGACGGCATCTCCTCGGCCTGCAGCGTCGGCCGTTTGCGGCCCGCACTGCGCATCCGTTGGATCACCAGCTCGTGCGGGTCCCACCACGAGCGATCCGGCAGCCGGTCCGCGTCGATCAACAGTTCCGCGGCGACGAGCGCCAGCACCACGTCCAGACTTGTTCCACCCGTTTCGGCCAGCTTGTCCGGGGTGGCGGGCACGCTGGCCGCGAGCAGGACCTGCCGTGCCGCTTCGCTCAACCGATGTCGCCTGCCGCTGGTTCCTGCCACCGCGATCATGTCGGAATCCGACAGGTACACCGTGACATACGGGGAGCGCACTACGTATTTGGTTGGGTTCTCGCGCGAAGAAATGCTCAACAAATCCCCCGACGCCGGTTGTGAATGGTGCAGGCACGTGATGGACCCGGCCTGAATCGGCCGGGCCCGATCACAGATTTCAGCTCGCCAGGGCGCGCCTGGCGACACGCCTCAGTTGAAGTCCGTGCACAGCGTGATCACGGCAAAGGCAACGTCCAGTTCCGCCATACTTTCGAGTTCGGCGACCGGCAGTTCCCGCACACGCGGCTTCTCCCACAGCATCTTTTCCATGATTGCGACCCTCCCTTCTGGTATCGAGCGAGCCGACCGGCGCAGTGCGAATCCCCAAAAGCGCAGAGCTCGAACATACTTCGATTACTCCCCGTGCCGGAGCTCCAGGCTGGTCGGCAGCTTCATCGTACTGGGGATAGATCTTGTCGGCAATGGTCGAAAGTGGTTGCCTACCAAGGGATAACCTACGGCAAACGTTCATGTCGGCGAGTTGTTCTTTGCAAAGTTCCAAGTGGAACTTGTGTACTGTGTTGCGTTGAGTGCTATCCGGTGCGACTTTCCTCGAACGGATATGCAAACGGCTACAGTGCAGCATATTTCACGGTTTCGGCAGGTACGGTGAGATATTCGACCGGGGCCCTTGCGAGACAAGCGCTGGGTTCGGAGCGTGAGCGTGGTGAGACGGTGGCGTGGCGGCTACCGTGACCTCACCTGAGACCGTTGCGGCAAGCATGGAAAGGGGTTATGGCGTGAACCGAGAGATGTCGTCCGCGGCTGCGCGTGCGGGCATGGTCGCCGAGTTACAACGGACCGTCGCCGGGCTGCCCAACGCTATCGGCGCCGCACTGGCCGCGGTACCGCGCGAGGATTTCCTGCCCACAGAGATCCCCGTCGAGCTCGCTTATGCGGACAAGCCGGTGACCTTGGCCGTCGGCGACGACGGGTTCCCCCTCAGCACCGCCAGCCAGCCGACGATGGTGGCTGCCATGCTCGACCAACTGGCCGCCGAACCGGGCGATCGGATACTCGAGATCGGCACGGCCAGTGGCTATAACGCCGCACTGTTGCACCACCTCGTCGGCGCCGACGGCCGGGTATACAGCGTCGAGATCGATCCGTCCCTCGCCGCCGCCGCCGAGACGCGTCTGCGAGAACTCGGCTTACCGGTCGACGTGCACGTCGGCGACGGGTGGGACGGACTGCGGGCCGCGGCCCCGTTCGACCGAATCATCGCCACCGTAGGCGTTTTCGACCTGTCACCACGCTGGCTCGACCAACTCCGCGAAGGCGGCACCCTGGTCGCCCCGCTGTGGCTGCGCCCGGGCATCGAACTCTCGGTGCGGTTCAGCAAAACCGACGGCGTACTCGTCGGCCGCTCCGCGGTGCACTGCGCGTTCCTGCGCTTACGCGGCGAGCACGCAGGCCCGGACAGCTACCGCAGTATCACCGACACCCAATTCGCCACCTGCGAGGGATTGTCCGCCGAGCGTCTGGACACCCTTCGCACGCTCCTCGCAACCACCCCGAGCACCGAACCCATACCCACCCTGCCCGAACACTGGTTCGCCACCCTCGCCCTGCACGACCCCCGCGCAATCCAGGTCTTCACCCTCGCCGACCCGGTCGACATCTCCTTCGGCCTACTGGACGCGGACCAGCACAGCCTCGTACTGATCGGCGGCGACGGACTTCGCAGCTACGGCGGCCCTTCCGCGAGGGACGAGTTGAATATCGCGCTGGCACAGATGCATCCGATCGACCCAGCCCAGCTGACCATCACCGCCACCCCGATCGCTCGGCCGGAGCCCTCATCACCCGATTCGGAGTCGACCGTCACGATCGTCCGCCGCCACTTCCGATACACAATCGAGGACCGACGATGAAAGAGACAGCGGCAGAAGACATCCCGCTACGTAGGCAACATTCCATCCAGCGTGTGGGCTGTCACTTGAGGGCCCGGATATGAAGTTCGTGCGGCGTGTCGACGGGATGACCTATGCGTTCGTCTGTGACGGCGAGGCTCATGGTTTCCCGTCGTACAAACGTATCGACCTCGATATTTGGTGTCGACGGTTGCCGGACTTCGGCTGGGTGGTGTGCTCAGCGTCCGGTGCGGTCTCCAGCCGCCCGCTGGACGACCCTGGGCGAGGTGATCTCCCGCCCGAGGGCGTGTGGGTGAGCCGCAAGGGCGACCGATCGTATGTGTACGACCTGATCCGCACCGAGGCTGGGCGGTGACCGGCGGCGAACCATCGTGGGGCTCGCGTCGATGCCCGGCACTCACCGGACGACGTCGGCGATCACTCGATCCATTACTCGTTCCGCGATTCCGGCGATCGTGAGTGACGGATTGGCGGCTGCGCAGTTGCCCGGGATCAGTGAGCCGTCGATGACGTACAGGTTCGGGTAGCCGATCACGCGTCCGTCGATATCCGTTGCTCGCCCGATCGGCACGCCGCCGAGCGGGTGCGCGGTGAGCGACATTCCGGGGACGAAAGGGGCTCCGCCGGCGCGGGACAGTGCGCTTGCGGACGCGCCGACCCGCTCGTGCACGCGGAGCGCGGCGGACAGGGAATCGCGCCAACTGTCCGGTGCGAACGACAGTGTCGGTTCGGAGCCTTGCATGGTCCAGGAGGCTCGGTTCTCCCAGTCCGCGGTGGTCGACAACTGGGCAAGGATCGGCGCTTCGCCGGGAGGTCCGGGCAGACCGATCGACTCGACTCGGATCGGCGGGTGGTCGGGTTCGTCGTCGACCATGGCCGAGGTGACGATCGCGCTCGCTTGTGGGCCTGCTGCGGCAAGTTCGTCGGCGACGCGCCAGGTCACTTGGTCGCCGTTGTCGCCGACCATCGTGCCGAGGTGCTCGTTGAGGTCGGGCAGGCCGCCGCGCGCCCGCGACCGGAGCAGCAGACGTGTGGTTCCGACGGAACCGGCAGCGACGAATAGATGGTGACAGGTGTAGGTTTCGCTGCCGCCGGCCTCGTCGATCACCGCGACATCGATGACGAATTTACCGTTCTCGTGCGCGATGTTCTGCACGTCCCGCAGCGGCAGCAGACTCCAATTGGGACGATCTGCGGCCCAGCGAAGATAGTTTCGAGTCACAGATTTCTTCGCGGAGTTCCTGTTCCAGGAGCACCCCGCCGCGTCGACGGTCCGCGACCCACCCGGGCGATCGAATACCTGTCGCACGATGTCCCAGTCGAACGTGGACCGCACCGGCTCGGTCACCATTCCCGCACGCGCCAGCTGCGCGTCGGCCGACCGTACGTGCGCGAAGGGTGCGCTGCCGAGGAGGTCGGCGGGCGCGTGCGTCGCGTCCAAACGCGCGAGAACCCGCGGCCAGTACACCGTTTCGAGTTCGTCGTAACTCAGTGCCGCCGGAAAGATCTTCTCGAAATACCGGCGGACCGGCGGCACCGTGGCGCCCGCGTAGATGATGGACCCGCCGCCGACACATGCCGTGGTCGCGATCCCGACCGAGCCCGCGAGGTAGGGCTGCATCAGGCCGGATGTTCTGGTCACCTTCGGCTCCCACAACCAGCGGGGGTCGCGGTAGTCCAGGGCGGAGTCGAAGACGATCGCGTCGTCGCTCTGGCACCAGGCGCGGCCGCGCTCGAGGGTGCGGACATCGACACCTGCCGTCGCCAGCCGATACGCCGCGATCGCCCCGCCGAAGCCGCTACCGATCACGATCGCGTCGTGGTGTGTACGCGACTGGGCCCGCGCCCGCGCCGGGAGCAGTAGTGGGGCACTCCATGTCGCGGCGGCAATCGCCGCACCACGGGTCAGCAGGGTACGGCGGGTCAACGATGATCGGTGCATCGAAATTCGAGCCTCTCCTGGGAAGACACTGCTGGGCATGACTGATCAGGCGACGCACCGCTGCCGCCCGATCAGTCCTGCGGGATTTACTAGTTCATACCGGGCTTGTCGAAACCCAGATGATCGAAAGTGATGTATCCGCCCGGATATACACCGCTCGGCAGCAACGCACGCAGTTCGTCACTGCCTTCCGTTTTCACGGTGATCAGGGCAACTTGCACCGACCCCGACATCCCACCGAGACGTAGACTGCGCATCTTCTTCGTGCCGCACGCGGGCGAGGGCTGTTCGAACGATATCTGCTCCGGCATCTGGATATAACCGAGGAATTCGGGGAGGGTCATATGAATATCGAAGAGCAGTGGCTTCGAGGACACCGACACCGACCAGCCTTCACCACTGGCGGTGAGCGTTTCCCCGATGCGCGGGGTGCCGACGAAGTCGGCCAGCGACTTCGGGAAGCCCCAGTTGTTGCGTCCGTTCTTCGCGGTCTCCGGACTGTCCACCACCATGAACGGCGAGTGCGCGAACATGCCGGGGTTGCGCAGGCGCGCGTAGGAGAGCATCCCGGTGATCTCGTTGTAGGGACCGACGGGTGTGTTCGAATACCTGGTGGCGAAGCCATATTTCGCCAGCGGCAGCGCGCCGTCGGCGACTTCCTTCGGCAGCAGCGACGGCCCGCCCAGCCGGGGCGCCATCGCCCAGATGACGAACCCGTCGGTCGAGCTCAGATCCCACGATCCCCCGACGTCGGGTCCCTTGCGGATCTGCTGTCGCATCGAATCGGTGAGCCGCGCCTCCGGAATGGTGGAGGTTATCGATTCCCAAGCGTTCGTTTCACAATGATTCGGCGCGGCGACCGCGGCCGGACTCGTTGTGTTCATCGCGAAGCCGGCGAGTAAGACCGCGGCAATGACGTTTCCGATCCGACGATTCCGGCGCGGCGCATACCGGCGGCCCTGTTCACGCACCGTAGTGTTGCGAGTCACCCATACTCCTTTCCTTGGGTAACGAACGTAACAGTTTCTACAGTGTCATGCAGTGCTGAATTCCAATCGAGGCGGGATAATTAGTTCGGCGATTGATGAAGTGAAGCTGGGCTTAAATTCCACCACGTGGCGGGTCCGTAAGAGAAGGCCGTATCCATGAAAACCACAGCCCCGCAGCGACAACTGCACCATCAACGGCTTTGCCCGGACGGCGCCTACTACGAACCTGGGCCTCCACGACAGATCAGGCCGGCGCAGCAGGTACCGACGCAACCGGCGGCATCATCCCCTTCCCCCTTCTATTTTATACACGATCCCGGGTCCTCATGAGACGCCGATTTGTAGTCCATAATCGCTCGCGATATGCGAAACCACCAGGTGAGGAGCAGCGGGATGGCCTATGTGCTCGGCTTCGGGGAGATCGACCGGACACAGATCGCGATCGTCGGAGGCAAGGGTGCGAACCTCGGTGAGCTCGCGCGGATCGACGGCGTCGAGGTGCCGGACGGCTTCTGTGTATCCACGGACGCCTTCGCGCGGACCATGGCGGGCGCGCCGTCGATCGCGGACCGGATCGATGAGCTGTCGCGCCTCGAACCGCACGATCAGGAAGCGATTCGCGTGCTGAGCGCGCAGATCCGATGTGCGATCGAAGAACTCACCGTTCCCGAGGATGTCGCGGCAGAGATCATCGGCGCACACGCCCGGCTGGGCGCGGAAGGCGCCTACGCCGTCCGTTCCAGCGCGACAGCCGAGGATCTGCCTACTGCGTCCTTCGCGGGCCAGCAGGACACCTATCTCAATATCGTGGGATCCGCTGCGATTCTCGAACACGTCAGCCGCTGCTGGGGCTCGCTGTTCACCGAGCGGGCAGTCACTTACCGTCTGCGAAACAATCTCGGCAACAAAGCAATTCGCATGGCGGTGGTCGTGCAACGGATGGTGTTCCCGCGCGCTTCGGGCATCCTGGTCACCGCCGACCCACTCACCTCCGACCGGACCGTCGTTTCCATCGATGCAGGCTTCGGCCTGGGCGAGGCCCTCGTGTCCGGGCTCGTCAACGCCGACGTCTACCAGGTTCGCGACGACGCCATCATCAGCTGCACGATCGCCACCAAGAAACTCGCTGTCGAGCCTGCGCCGACAGGCGGAACGCAGGTGCGGGAGATCGCCGAGGAACACCGCAACGAACCCGTGCTCTCCGATGCC
This sequence comes from Nocardia sp. CS682, assembly GCF_004634405.1. Classification (NCBI taxonomy): domain Bacteria; kingdom Bacillati; phylum Actinomycetota; class Actinomycetes; order Mycobacteriales; family Nocardiaceae; genus Nocardia; species Nocardia sp. CS682. Next base: position 979,810 of record NZ_CP029710.1, read on the forward strand.
GAGGTGCTGCGGCTCGCCCAACTGGGCCGCCGCATCGAAGCGCATTTCGGCAGCCCGCAGGACATCGAATGGTGTCTGGACGGCGCGGATATCCGCATAGTGCAGAGCAGGCCGATCACCACCCTGTTCCCGATTCCGGTGGCCGCGGACGAGGAGAATCGCGTCTACGTATCGGTCGGCCACCAGCAGATGATGACCGACGCGATGAAGCCCCTGGGCATCTCACTGTGGCAGCTCACCAGCCGGGCGCCCATGCGGGACGCGGGCGGCCGGTTGTTCGTGGATGTCACCAAAGCGCTATCGTCGCCGACAACCAGCGCCGGCTTGGTCGCGGCACTCGGCAAGTCCGACCCACTGATCGGGGACGCGCTGCAAGCCGTGATCGACCGTGACTTCGTTCGCCAAGTGCCGGAGGAAGATTCAGCCCAAGCACCGCCGCCTCAGGCCACCCCCTCGGCCATCGAGACCGATCCCGACATCGTCACCGAACTGATCGCAGACAGCGAGGCGTCCCTCACCGCTCTGAAACACGACATCCGGACCCAGTCCGGACCGGCGCTGCTCGACTTCATCCAAGCCGATATCCAGGAGCTGCGCCGAGTCCTGTTCACCCCGCTCGGTTTACAGGTGATCACCGCCGCGATGGACGCCGCAGAGTGGCTCAACGATCGACTGCGGGAATGGCTGGGCGAGAAGAACGCGGCCGATGCGCTCACCCAGTCGGTTCCCGGAAACGTGACATCGGAGATGGGCCTGGCACTGCTGGACGTCGCCGATGTCATCCGCCCGCATCCCGAAGTGGTGGCCTACCTGCAACACGCGCAGGACGGTTTCCTGGACGAGATGTCCGAATACCCCGGCGGCCGCGCGGCACGAGCCGCGATCGAGAACTTTCTCGACAAGTACGGCATGCGTTGTGCCGGCGAGATCGACATCACCAGACCGCGGTGGAGCGAAAGCCCCGTCACCCTCGTGCCGACGATTCTCGGCAATATCAAGAACTTCGGGCCGGGCGCGGGCAGGCAACGCTTCGAGACGGGGTTGCGTGACGCCGAGCAGAAGAAGGAGCAACTCCTGAAACGCCTGCGCGCCTTGCCGGATGGCGCGCAGAAGGCGGCAGAGACCGAGCGGATGATCGACCGCGTCCGGACGTTCTCCGGCTATCGGGAGTATCCCAAGTACGGCATGATCAGCCGCTACTTCGTCTACAAGCAGGCCTTATTGCGTGAGGCCGAACGTCTGGTTTCGGCCGGTGTTCTTCGTGCGCCCGATGACATCTTCTACCTGAGATTCGACGAGCTCCGCGAGGTGGTCCGCACCCGGCGCGCGAGTGCCGAACTCATCGACCAGCGCAAAGACGAGTTCCGCGCGTTTCAGGCCCTCACTGCGCCGCGCGTGCTGACCTCCGACGGAGCGGCCCTCACCGGTGCGTATCGGCGCGCGGACCTACCATCAGCTGCTCTGCCGGGTATGCCGGTGTCCGCCGGGACGATCGAGGGACGCGCCCGCGTCCTGTCCGACATCGCGCGGGCCGATCTCGCCGCGGGCGACATCCTGGTCACCGCCTACACCGATCCGAGTTGGACCCCGCTGTTCGTCGCCATCAAGGGGCTGGTGACCGAAGTCGGCGGACTGATGACGCACGGCGCGGTGATCGCCCGCGAGTACGGTCTGCCCGCCGTCGTCGGCGTGGAGCATGCCACCGAGCTGATCCGCGACGGGCAGCGCATCCGGGTGAACGGCACGGACGGATACGTCGAGATCTTGTCGCAGCGGGACGTAGGCTGACCAGCCTGATGTCCGTCGGCCAGCACGGTACCGGCCTGCGGGGTACCCAATCCGGCGTCCTGCGCGAGAAGTGCCGGGGTCACAGCTGATTCACGTACTCATCGACGTCGAACCCCAGCCGGACATCGTGGTCGACTCGGCTGCCGGTAATGGTCACGCGTCCGGTCACCAACGGATAACCCCGAGTCAGCACGGTGTATTCACCCTCGGGCAGGTCGGTCACCGCGTACCGGCCGTTCTCGTCGGTATGGGCGGTGCCGACGGCCGTACCGGACCAGTCGAGCACGGTCACCCGGGCGTCGCACACCGCCCGGTCGCCGGCCCGCACCGTTCCCCACAGCATCGCCATCGGCGCCAGCTCGACATCGAAACGCAACCGGCCACTGTCGGGCACGGTCAATGTCGTTGCGGTGGGCCGCATCCGGGCGGCCACCGCCACCAGCGTGTAGGTTCCCGCCAGCACGCCCTTACAGGCATAAGCGCCGTCCGCGGCGGTCTTGGCACATCCGACCACCTCGCCGGCCAGGTCGGTCACGGTGACCGTGGCATCCGACACCGGCTCGCGCGCGGCGGTGCGCACCACACCCGACAACTCACCGGCCCCTTGCAGCGTGACGTCGACGTGCTGCGCAGCCCAGCCCGACGCGGTGACGTTCACCGCGGCCGGTTGATGCCCGTTCGCCGAGACGATCAGGACGTAGCTGCCCGGGGTGGGCGGTTCGATGTGGTAATTACCGTGGCTGTCGCCGGTGCTGCGCGAAACCTGTTGTCCGCGTTGGTCGATGAGCGTCAACGCTGCGTCCGGCACCGGGTGCCCATCGTCGCGGCGAATGCAGCCGCCGATCGTCCTGCGGCTTGTCGAGGCGACGAACTTTTCGGTCGTGACGCCCGACAATCGTTGCGCCCCAGAACTGTTCGTGGGTTCGTGGGCTGCTGTGACCGGCACCGGCTCCGGTTCGACTGTGGCCGGCGCGGCAGGTTCCCAGATCTCCTCCCCCACCCGCACCGACTCCACCTGCTCGGCGTCCGCAGCGACGATCGGTCCGAACACCGACTCGCGCGGGGGTTCGGGTACGGGATCGGTTCGAGCGGAGCGCAGTTCGCGCAGCTTCGCCCCCTCCACATCGATGTCCGGCAGCAGGCGGTCGAGCCACCGCGGCATCCACCAGGACGCCTTGCCCATGATCACCAGCAGCGCCGGGACCAGCACCATGCGCACCACGAAGGCGTCGATGGCGACACCGCAGGCCAAGGCGAAGCCCATGGACTTGGCGGTGGCGTCGGATTCCAGCAGGAACGAACCGAACACCGAGATCATGATGATCGCCGCCGAGGTGACCACCCGGGCGCCGTGGTGGTAGCCGGAGATCATGGCGTACCTCGGCGACTGGCCCTGCACGTACTCCTCGCGCATGCGGGTCACCAGGAACACCTGGTAGTCCATCGCGAGTCCGAATACCAAGCCGATCAACATGATCGGCAAGAAGCTGACGATCGGCTGCGGATCGGCGATCAGGCCGAAGGCGCCCTCCTGAAAGATCAATACGGTCGCGCCGAAGGTGGCCGCCATCGAGAGCAGGAAGCCCAGAGCCGCGGTGAACGGAACCAGGATGGACCGGAACACCAGGATCAACAGTACGAAGGCCGCACCCGCCACGATCGCCAGGTAGGGAATGATCTTGCCGAGCAGGACGTGGTCCATGTCGGCGTAAATAGCGGTGGTGCCGGTGATGCCGTACTCGATGCCGTACTGCTCGGTCAGTGCGCCTTCGGCGGCGCGGGCGTCGCGCACCAGATCCTTGGTGTCCTGATTGTTCGGACCGGATTTCGGGACACCGCTGAGCATCACACCGAGCTTGTTCGCACTGAACTGCGGCGTGGTGACGTAATCCATCGCCGGGAACTCGGCCAGCCGGTCGCGCAGCGCGGTGACGGCGGTTGCGCGCGCGCTTTCCGGCACGTTTTCCAGGTCGGCGGCCACGGTCAGGACGCCGTTGCTGCCTTCGCCGAAGCCCTGGGTCCGGATGTCGTAGGCCTGGCGGACCGTGGATTCGGGCGGGAAACTGTCCTCACCCGGCAGACCCAACTGCAACCCGAGCGCCGGAATGGACAGTGCGGCCAGGGCGGCCACCGCGATGGTCAGCGCGATCCATGGCCGCCTACCGATCAACCGGCCCACCCGCATCCCGTTGGTGACGGAGGTGTCGTCCTCCGGATCGTGCCGGGCGACCAGCGGGAGCTTCGGCTTGAACAGGAAGCGGCCGAAGGCGCCGAGCAGCGCAGGCATCAGGGTGATGGCGGTGAGCACGGCGAACAAGGCTGCGATCGCGCCACCCAGGCCCATGAAGGTCAGGAAGTTCACGCCGACGATGCTCAGCGCACCCAGGGCGACGATGACCGTGAGACCGGCGAACACCACCGCGGACCCGGCGGTGCCGACCGAAATGCCCGCCGCCTCTTCGGGATTGGCCGCGACCCGCAGTTCATGCTTGTAGCGCGAGACGATGAACAGTGCGTAGTCGATGCTCAGCGCGATACCGATCATCGATGCCAGGAACGTCGTGAAGCTCGGGACCTCGATGATCGAGGTGCTCAGCGAGATCAGCAACATGGCGGCGCCCAGGCCGACGACGGCGGTGATGATCGGCACGAACGCTGCCACGACGGCGCCGAAGGCGATCACCATGACGACCAGCGCCACACCCATGCCGATCATCTCGGCCTGGCCGCTTGGCTGCTCCTGCTGCTGCTCGATGGCCCCGCCGAGCTCGACGATCAAGCCTTGCTCGCGGGCCGGGTTCGCCACGTCGTAAGCGGCGCTGCGTTCTTCGTCGGTGATGTCCATCGACGAAGCGATGTCGAACTGCACCGACAGCACAGCGACGGTCGCTGGTGCGTCCGCGCTCAGCACATTGAGCGGGGCGCCGGCGCACACGGCCGGGTCGGCGCTTTTCAGGCAGCCCATCGCCTCGGTCGCGGCGACCGGATTCTTCAGCGCGGCCGCGTCTTTCTCGGCGACAAGTTTGTGGTCCGCTACCGACAGCGCCGTCAAGCCGGCGATCAGCGCATCGATGGCGGCGCTGTTCTTCTTGTCCGTCAGCTTGGTACCGTCGGGCGCCTTGATGACGTAGGTACCGCTGACGGCGTCGATGCTGAACTGATCGGACATGCCAGGGAACTGCTTGTCCAAGATCTGCGTGGCGCGTTCCGACGGCAGCGACGGCATGCTGAACTCGTCGCTCATGGCTGTACTCAGCATTCCGCTGGCGGTGCCGAGCGCACCGAGCAGCACGAGCCACACCGGCAGAACGATCCACTTGCGGCGGAAGGCGAATTTGCCCCACCGATAGAGGTATACGGACACGACTGGGTTCTCCTAGAGGTACCGGGTAGTGCTGAGTTCAGGGCCCGTACAGCACCTTCGCGGCCCGCTGTGCATGCGAACGACTCCCCCGACGCCCGCTATCCACCTCTTGCAGACACAGCCGTAAACGGAGGAGCAACCTCAAGTTCCGAGAGCTTAACGCACCATCAATCAACACTGCCCGCGGCTGGACCGGACTCGCCGCCCGAGTCCACTACCTCGCGACCCACAACCATCGACACGGCCGACCCGGCAAGATCCGCGTGCGGACCCGCCCACCGCTGGCAGCCACCATCGGCGATGTTGTACCAGATCCGGCCTCGTTGCATTCAGCTTTTCGGCAAACTCACTCCCATCCCCCCGCAAGTCACACACCAAATGACACGCCCCACGCCGACGTTCGATACCTACACGAGCCGACCACACTCATACCGCTACCCGCACCGTGCGATCACGCGCCCTCGGCACCGACTTGCGTTGGTCGGTCGATCAAGGGGAACTGATGCTGGCATCGGCCGAGAGGCGAGTTACCTCAGTTCCCCCTGATCGCTTGTCCAGCCGCGCATCTCAGAGGCTACAAGCGAACGTGCACACATACCGAGGTCAGGGTGGTGGTCTGGGGTCGATCTCAACTCTTTCGGGCGGGGCTGACACGGCGGCCGTGCATTCACGACTTCGGTTGATTGCGGAACCAGTCGTCTACCAAGGCGCAGGCTTGTTGTGGGGTGGGGTCGGATTTGATCAGTGTGCTGATGCGTTGGGCTTGTGCGGTGGTGGGCAGGAAGCCGACCAGGAGGGCTGGGAGGAAGAGGCGGCGGGCCAGTAGTTCTTGGGCCGATGTCATCTGTGGCCTGCGGACTACCGAGACGTTCACGCGGATGGCGTGTTCGTTGCCTCGTGGGACGCCTGGGCGGTCGGATTCGATTGCGGCGTAGCGGAATCCATGTGCGAGGTTGCAGGCGGAGCAGTTCATCGGACCGCGGCTCAGGCGGGTGCCGCACTCGTCGCAGACGATACGGTCGAGTGCGGCGTCGACGATTCGCCAGTCGTGCCGGTCGGGTTCGGCGGCTATCAGCCGGGCGACGTCGTGTTCGTCTTCGCCCTGCCACTGATCGAAGAAGTGATGCCACTCCTCCTCGATGATGTCGTCGACGAGGTGCCGACATCGACGGCAGTCGGGGGCGCCGCCGTATTCGTATCCGCCGCACTCGTCGCATCGCAGCAGAGCGGCGCCGACCGCGGGTCTCATATCGCCATCATTGTGCCCGCGCGATCATTGGCGCCACCGAATTGACCCAGAGGTTCCGCTCCTGACCGGAGGAGCGGCGCCAGCACAGCAGACGCAAGTCCTGCCGTCGGCCTGCGACGACCTCGTCCGATCTCAGCTCTCGACGGGCTGGACCCAGCGGCGCAGGGCATCGATCGTGGTTTCCGGAGAAGTGTTGCAGCACAACCGAATTCCAGGGACGATCTCGGTGGCCACGTTCACCAGACTCCTCCAACTTTGTTCGCGGACATGAACAGCGTTAGGCACAGGTCCGACGGGAGCGAGGACGAGCGCTGCGGCCTCACCACCCGCACGGAACCGCTCCCGACCGGGTCACCGCCTGGTCGGGACCAAAATCTAGAGAGGATGCAGGTTGAGGCAGGCCGAACAGCGCACCCAGTGCTCGGGAATCGGATGGGGCCAAGGGAACCCATGGGGAAGAACCTGCTCAACGGCACCGCACTCGGGTCGGCTGTTTCCAGCGGCCACGGCGTGGGCTACCGGTGGCCCGCCCGAAACAATGCTGAGATTCGAGTACGGACGATCGGGGTCCGGTGGAACTGGTGGGTCCGCGGCCGCCACCCGAAAGTTCCCCCAGAACCACGTTTCGTAGACCACTGCTCGATCGTACCCAGTACTCCAGCCGTCGATCACGATCTACGGCTGGAGTACCAGGCGGCAGCGCAGTGCTACGTCAGGATTTGCGATCGTCAGGCCGGCGCACTCGTTCGGTAACAGCGCCCCTGTCGGATTGGGCGTCATACCGCTTCCGAAACACGCGAAATTCGGCTCCACACGCGCAAAGCGCACGGCCGCAGACACAAACGAATGGCTACGCGCCTCACCACAATCATTGAAACGTGCGCGAATCCTATAGCAGCCGTGCCGTTTCGGAATACTCCCCACTTCTATTGGGGAGCTTCGAACCCGTACGGAGATTTACAGTGAGGTATGTCCACGACCGGGCATATTCGCCCGAGCACAGGGCTTACGTGGCATCCACACAAGCAGCTCGGATTCGCGAATTGCAGGTCGGCACAACATCATTCCCCACCGCCCGAAGCACCCTCCAGAAAGACTACAAGACAATGGAATTCAGCAAACGCAGATCCACCAGGCGGCTTACCCGCAGCATAACTCTGACACTGAGCATCGCGATGGCGATGTTCCTGCCGCTGACCACCGCCCAGGTCACCGCCGCACCACCGGGATTGGACGAAGCCGTCACCACCACCCTGCTCGAACAGAAAAAGTCCGATCGCGCGCGAACACCGGCACCGGTGATCGACCACATGCGCGAACAGGGCAACTGGGCCTTCGGCGCCGCGACGATCCCTGTCGGAAACGCCGACGAGGCGCCGACCTCCTCGTTGTATGTCGCCGAACGCAGCGGCGACAAATGGAGGGTGGCGCTGGAAGGGACCGCCGAGTTCCGCAGCATGGTCCAGCGCGCGCCCGAGTCCGTGGTGAGCAGCGGCGAAAAGCAGGCCTTCACCGCACCGCAGACCCGCGCCATCAACACCGGACTGGCGTTGCCCTGGCGGCAGGGTGACAGCTGGTACATGGGCGGCGGACCGCACGGCTACAGCGGTAACAGCCGCCCCTTCAACTCGATCGATTTCAACGGCGGCGACGGGCGAGTACTGGCCCCGCGCGCAGGCCGGGTCTACAAGACCTGCGTGCGCGCCAACAGCGCGGAAGTCAAACTCGTGCACGACAACGGCTACACCACCACCTACTACCACATGACGAACCTGATCAACGCCCAGGACGGTACCCAAATCGCAGCAGGCACCTACCTCGGCAGGATCGGCACCCAACTGCCGTGTGGCGGTAGCGCCAGCGGCGCGCATGTGCACATGTCGCTGTACAACACCAACGGTGGCGCGGTCGCGGTGAACGGCAAAACCCTCGGCGGCTGGACCTTCTACGAAGGCAGCAGGGCCTACGCAGGCTATGCCGAACGAAACGGCGTCCGGGTGAACACCGGCGGCCGGCTCACCAACTACGGCGCCTCTCCCGCCGCAGGCACCGTCCGCTGACCGAGCCGAGATGACTGAGGCGTGGCGCCTTTCGACCCACGCCTCGGTTTTCTGCGTCAACCCGTCCTCGCGAGCTCAGATCGACTCGGGTCCGACCCAGCAAGTGAATTGCCATTCCACCCTTGCGACGCTCCCACCTGCATCTTCATCCCAACCAGTGCGCCAAGTCGGGCCGCCATGATTTACTCGACCGCCACTGGAAAAGGGGAGTTTCACATGGAGCCTTCGGCCGCGCAGCGGGCAGCGCTGAGCATGATCTGCGATACCTTCGTTCCCGGCGACGGATCGACCTTGCCGCCGGCGAGCGAGCTCGGCGCGGTCGACACCGTATTCCGGCTGTTGAGCCGCAGCCCGCGCGAGGCCGATCGCAAGCAGCTGGCAATGCTGCTGGGGTGGTGGGATTCTCGCCTCGCCGGATTGCTCCTCGGCGCGGGCCCGCGCCGGTTCTCCACGTTGTCACAATCGGAGCGGGAGCGGGCGCTGCTGCGCCTCGGCGATTCACGGTTGGCGCCCGTGCGCGCGCTCTTCCAAGCGCTGAAGCAGGCGGCGCTGTTGTCCTACAACGTGACTCCCGGCCCCACCGGCACCAACCCGCTGTGGAAGGAGATCGGCTACCCGGCACCGACCGGCCCACTCAGCACTGCACCACAACCGACACTGGCACCGACACGGTATGCCGAGCACACCACGCTCACCTGCGATGTCGTGATCGTCGGCTCGGGCGCGGGCGGCGGCACCGCGGCGGCCGTGCTGGCCGAGGCCGGTCTCGACGTGATCGTGCTCGAACGCGGAAACTATTACGACGACAAGCATTTCGGCGCGGGCGAACTTGCCGCCCTAGAACAGCTCTACGCCCCCGGCGCCAGTTCATCCGAGGGACAGATCACCCTGGTCGCCGGAACCTGTCTGGGCGGGGGCACCGTGGTCAACTGGAGCACGTCACTGCCCACCCCCGATGACGTCCGCGCGGAATGGGCCGAACTCGGTGCGGCACAGTTCGCCGAGGCCGAGTTCGGCGAGGCCCTCGCGGCGGTAGGCCGCAGACTCGCCGTCACCGACACCCGCTCGCCGCTGTCGGCCCGCGACGCCGTCCTGGAGCGCGGAGCGCACGGACTCGGCTGGGAAGTAGACGCGTTGCCGCGCAACGTCTCCGAGGCTTGCGATGCCGGAACCGAATGCGGCAGCTGTGGTTACGGCTGCCGTCTCGGTGCCAAGCAGTCGGCTACCAAGACCTGGCTCGCCGATGCGGCCACGGCAGGCGCTCGACTGGTCATCGACGCGAACGTCCGTCGCATCGAGGTGAAAAACGGTCGTGCCGAGAGTGTTTCGGCGATCACCCAATCCGGAGCTCAGATCGAGGTGCGAGCCCGCGCCGTCGTGGTCGCGGCGGGCGCGGTGCAGACTCCAGCGCTGCTGCGCCGATCCGGTCTGCGCAACGAGAACATCGGCCGCCACCTGCGCCTGCATCCGGCCGCCGCGGTGTTCGGCGTCTTCGACGAGGAGCTGCGCGGCTGGGAGGGCGCGCTTCAGGGGCGCATCTGCCGTCAGCACGCGGATCTCGACGGCAACGGCTACGGCGTCATCTACGAGACGGGTCCGGTTCATCCCGGGCTGGCCATCGGCTTCATGGGCTGGCGCGGCGCGGACGCGCACCGCAGCACGCTGCTCGACTTCGCCCGCACCACCCCGATCGGCGTCATCACTCGCGACCGTGACTCGGGCACCGTCACCGTCGACAAATCCGGCGAACCGATCGTCAACTACCGCCTCTCGACCTACGACGCCGCCCACCTGCACACCGGAATCGAAGGCGCCGCAAGCATTCTGGAGGCAGCGGGCGCACGCCGCATCTTCTCCGGCCATCAAACCGGCGTGGCCTACGAACCAGGCCGCCGCGGCTCGCACGCCGAGTTCGCCGCCTCCTGCCGCGACGCGGGCTACGGGCCCGGGCAATGCGCGATGGGCGCCCTGCACATCATGGGCTCGGCCCGCATGGGCGGCTCGCCGCGGCTCTCGGCCACCGATCCCGACGGCGCCACCTGGGAGGTCGCCAATATCGTCGTCGCCGACGGCTCCTGCTTCCCCACCGCCTCCGGCGTCAACCCGATGATCTCCATCGAGGCGATCGCCTACATGAACGCGAAGCGGCTGGCAGCCCGGTTGACCTGATCGGAAACGGGGACGTCGGTGCCCCCAGTTCCATTGGCATCAGCCGATGCCCGAAAATTGCCACAACCTGTCAACAGATATTGCGCCCCAGCTCAGACCGGGTGCACCACGGAAACTGCGGGCGCAATAGCAAACACTTGGCGTAGACGGTGTGCTGGCGGGCATGTTTACACTTTGATGAGCTCGTTCAGCGGACAGTGCACACAGGGAAGGTTCGGGGGATGTCCGATACCGACGGCCGGGATACTCTGCGCAGTGAAATCCACGCGTTCTATGCCGGTTTCGGTCAGCCTGACGCCTTGCAGGCCGCATTTCGTCAGGCGGCGCTGTTCGTGCCGGTGACCGACGAGGAGCGCGTCACTATTTCGCACCTGGGCGGCATCGATTGGCTGTGTGCATTCACCAGCATCGAGGAGTACGCCCGATTCATGATGACGCGCGGCTACCTGACCGAGGGCGGCATCGAGGCCGAGCGTGAGTATCGATATCACACGCTGTCGGGCTGGCGGCTGCTCGACTACGCCGAGTCGAGAGACCAGCCCACCGGCGTCGCGGTCGACATCATCGGGTCGACCCCGATGGCATTTCCGCCCGAAGTAACCGAGTAACAACCGAATCGAGGGGGCGTCGTGACGCAGCAGGTAAAGCTCGACCCTGCGGTATTGCAGCAAGCCGCTAAAGGGATCCAAGCGACCATCGGTGAGCTGTCGAGTATGGGCATCGGCGAAACCGGCAACATGGGGCGCGGGTTCTCGCTGCTGACCCTGTCGACGATGGAGGCGGGCAAGCACACGGTCCAGAAGACGTTCGAGGAGTTCACCGAACGGTGGTCCTGGGGCGTGCGAGCACTGGTGCAGGCAGGAAACTCGATCGCCAAGACGCTGGGTTTGGCGGCCGGTCGGTATCACGAGATGGACGCCAAAGCCGAGGGCATGCTCAAGAAGATGTGGACGCATCTGGCGGGCAACCCGCACCTGACCGATGAACAAATCACCAAGCGGTCGTGGGGAGATACGTTCGCCGACAACTCCTTCAACCATATTCGCAACGCGGACTACAGCATGCAGTCGTTCGAGAAAGCGAACAAGACGATCCAGACGAACTTCAAGGTGATCGAAGCGGTCGGCCCGCAGGCCTTCGCCAACATTTCCCCCGTCACCGGCAGTCTGCTCACCGGTCAGACACCCGGCTGGAACACCGGTGCGTCGGAGCAGGCCGCGAAAATCATGAAGGATGCAGAGGGCAAGTAGCTTTGGGACTCTGGGATGTCGTCAACGATATCGGCGATGCGATCGAGAAGGGCGTCGAAAAGGTCGTCGAAGGTGCCGGGCAGGTCATCGACGACGGTTTGGACGTCCTGTCCGATGGCGCGAAATATGTGGGCCTGGACGGCCTCGCCGAAGGGTTGGACGACCTCGGAGACAATATCGCCTCGGGCACCGGCGGCGCCGTCGACGAGGAAGAACTCGGCGAGACCGAGGATCCCAAAGAACTCGTCCGCGGCGAGCCGTCCGAAATCAGTTCCACCGCAGAGACATTGCAGAAGATGGCCACTGCCATCGAATCCACCGGCCAGGCGCTCAAACAGATCGACGCCGCCGATTGGTCCGGCCAAGGCGCGGACGCGTTCAACGCGATCTACGACAAGCAGCCGAAACTGTGGTTCGACGCCGCGGACGCGTTCACCTCGGCGGCCAAGGCCATGGAGGCCTGGCACAACGAGGTGAAAACCGCGCAGGACAAAGCGGCCGACGCCATCGATAAGTGGAAGGCCGCCGACGCGGAGGAACGCAGGCAGAAGAACTGGTGGAACTCGCTCACCGGGGAGCAGCAGGCGCAGACCACACTGGTCGATACCTGGACCAGCATGCGCAACGACGCGCGAGAGATATTGCGCGGCGCGCGAACTCAGCGCGACAACGGTGCCTCCATCGCGGTGAGCGCCTTCGCCGCCGCTACCGACAAGGCGCCCAAGGAACCACCGTTCACCGACCGCTGGATCGCCAATATCTCGGATATGGGCGGGGTGCTCGAACACGGGGCGTTGAACTTCACCTCAGGCCTGCTCACCAGTCTCACCGGGCTCGTACAGTTCGCGCGCCAGGTCAACCCGACCGACATCTACAACCTGACGCATCCGGCCGAGTACGCGACCGGCCTGTCCAATCTCGGCACGGGACTGGTTGTCGCAGTGGCTGATCCGGGCGCGACGGTCAAGGCGATACTGTCCGACGCCAGAAAGAACCCATTCGAATTCATCGGCGCGTTGACCGGTGACGCGCTGCTCACCGCGGCGACCGGCGGTGGCGGCAGCGCCAAGGTCGCGCTGAGCGCGCTGCGGAAGGCGACAGACGCCGGTCGGCTCGCGCGCGGTGCCGACAATCTCGGTGACCTCGGGCGGCTGCCCAACACGTCCACGCACACGCCGAACTCGACGTCCAGCCCGGATCCGGGAAACCAGTTCGGGACGCCGTCGCATGCGTCGATGGACACCACCCAGCGGCCAGGCCCCGCTCAGGTCGACCCCGGGCACAGTCCCGAGAACAACCCGGTCCAGGCGAGCAGCCGACCCGAGTCGCCTGCCCCGCGGGCGGAGAACACCGGTGGCAACAACTCGACCTCCGAACCGCCCAGCACCCAGCGCTCGGAGCCGTCGTCGTCCAGTCCGGCGAACAACTCCCCCGACCCGGCACCGACCCGGCAGGCGGACCCGGCACCGACCCGGCAGGCAGACCCGGATCCGACGCCTGCCACGCACACCGACCCCACGCCGTCGCCGACCACGCATGCCGATCCCGCGCCGACCGCCCGCCCCGATCCCTCCCCTGAACCTGCGCCCACCCAACGACCGGAGACGGACACCGCACCTCCGCCGCGTACGGACCCCGATCCGTCGCCTACCACCCGGCCAGGGCCGGACCCGGATCCCGGACCGACGCGGATCGATCCGCGCCCCGAGGAGGTGCGCCCAGCTTCGACAGTGGACAACACTGCGCCGTCCCCACGCACCGAGGTTGATTCGACGCCGAACCCGCGCACCGAGATCGACTCCACACCCAACCCACGCACCGAGATCGACTCCACACCCAACCCACGCACCGAAGTCGACTCCACACCCAACCCACGCACCGAAGTCGACCCGACACCGTCTCCGCAGGCGAAGTCCGATGCGCCGCCGGTTCGTACCGACGCAGACCACACGCCGGACACCCGACCAGACACGACGCCGACCACCTCCGCCGACAGGCCACCTGCGGCACATGCTGATCCCGATGGGACGTCGCCGGCCCGCACAGACCCCACACCTGACGCCCGCCCAGCCGCAACGCCGGATTCGAGTACCACACCAACCCCTGGCCCCGCATGGCACCCGGGCGCGACACCCCATGCGGATAGCCCGACACCGCAACCGCGCACACAAGCGGACTCCCCCTCGGGAACGCGTCCGCAGCCCGATCCGGCACGTCCACACAGCGACGCCCCGGCCCGTCCCGAACCTGCGCCTCGTCCGCAGCCCGATCGGTCGCCCGCACCACGCGCGAATCCGGACCCCACACCCGCGACGCGCCCCCATCCCGAAGCGCCGGTCGCGCGGCCGCACCGCGATCCGGTACCGGCGGGCCGCGCCGATCCGCAGTCGTCCCCTGCCGCGCGCTCGCAACCCAGTTCGCCAGTGCACGCGCGGCCGACGCCAGACCACACCCCGCAGCGCACCCATACCGACCCGCCGATGCGAACCGATCCGGATGCACCGAGGCGGGATACGGATCCTGCCGACCGACGGCCGGACGGTGACACGAAACCGCGTACACCCCATCATGATCCGGACCGGTCACCGGATCGCAGCGACGGCAACGACCGTCCGCGCAGCCCGGAGGACCCGCCGCGGGATCGTCACCCGGATCGCGATCGAGAACCGGACCGGGACCGCCAGCCAGACCGCGACCGCGAACCCGACCGTACGCCGGACCGTGACCGTGACCGTGATCCCGACCGCGACCGCCAGCCCGATCGCGAACCCGACCGCAAGCCGGACCGCGACCGTGATCCCGACCGCGACCGCGAACCTGACCGCGATCGCCAATCGGATCGCGACCGTGAACCGGACAACGACCGTCAACCGGACCGCGACCGCGATCCCGACCACCCCACGGCACAGGATCGCGCCGACGCCGACCGCAATGCCCACGAGCACGCCCGCGATTCCGGCCCGGAAGCCGACCGAACCCCGGAGCAGAAGACCTGTTCCACCGACCCGGTCGACATCAGCACCGGCGAATTCCTGCTCCCCGAAACAGATCTCCACCTCCCCGGCGTCCTGCCGCTGACCCTGCAGCGGGCACACCATTCGAACTACCGGTTCGGTCGCTGGTTCAGCCCGTCATGGTCCAGCACGTTGGACGCGCGCATCGTCGTCGAGGAAGCAGGCGTCACCTTCATCGGCGAGAACGCGATGATGCTCGCCTACCCGCACGCCGAGGTCGGCGTCCCGGTGCACCCGCTCAACGAGGGTCAGCAATGGTCGCTGACCCGCACGGATGCCGGCGGCTACCGCGTGAGAGATCAACGGCGAGAGGTGATCTGGCACTTCGCCCCCGAACTCGGGCTGGACGGCATCGAAGCCAAGTTCGGCAACTATGCGGTCTCCGCCATCACCGACCGACACCACAACCGCATCCGCTTCCACTACGACGCCGACGGTGTACCGACCGAGGTAACGCACTCCGGCGGATATCGCGTCCAGATCCACTCGGATCGTGCGCGTATCACCGGCCTCTCCCTGATCACCGACGATCCCGACCTCGGCGAGTTCGCCACGCCGGTAATGGAATTCATCTACGCAGACGCGGATCTGACCGCAGTGATCAACGCCGACGGAGCAGCAACCCGCTACACCTACGATGCCGAACACCGGATGACGTCGTGGACCGACTCCAACGGCAACCAAATGGTCAACACCTACGACGAATCCGGCCGCGTCGTCTTCCAACGCGGCACCGCCGGAATCCTCAACTGCGACTACGACTACCTGCAACTCCCCGACGGCTCCGGCCGCCTCACCACCGTCACCGACTCCCTCGGCGCCACCACCACCCACGGCTTCGACCGCGAACTACAACTGCGTGACCTCATCGACCCGGTCGGCGCCCGCACCCACATCGACTACAACGCCGACCGCAGGCCGCTGACCATCACCGAGCCCGACGGAGCAACCACCCGTTACGTATACAACGACGCGGGCGACCGAACGGAAGTCATTCGCCCCGACGGAAATTCGACCGAGATCGAATACGTCTGGCGCCACCGGGCCAGCAAGATAACCTTCCCCGACGGTTCCGTCTCGCGTCGCGAATGGACGACCGACGGCGACCTCGCCGCCGTCATCGACCCCGCCGAAAATCGTACCGAGTTCACCTACCACCCAAACGGCGCCTTGGCCACCATCGTCGAATCCAACGGTGCCCGCACCACCATGCAGGTGGACGCAGCCGGTCTTCTGATACAAATCACCCAGCCCGACGGCGCGGTGACCCGCATCCGACGTGACTCCGCAGGCCGACCGACCCACATCACCGATCCGCTCGGCGCAGTAACTCGGTACGACTGGTCGCCGACCGGAAATCTGCTCCGCAGAATCGATCCCGACGGTCACACCGAATCGTGGACCTACGACGGCGAAGGCAACATCCGCACGCACACCGACCGCGCGGGTGGTGTCACCCAGCTGTCCTACGGCGATTTCGATCTTCTGCACTCCCGCATCGACCCCGACGGCTCGATCACCAGATACACCTGGGACTCCGAACGCCGGATCACCGCCGTGCACAATCCCATCGGTCAAAGCTGGACCTACGAATACGACAGTGCCGGAAGGATTATCGCCGAGACGGACTACGCCGGGGCGACAACCCGATACACCTACGACCGAGCCGGACGAATCGGCGCGGTCACGCCGGCCACCGGCACAACTCGCCACCACCGCTACGACATACTCGGTCGAGTCACCGAGATCGCCGCCGATGACGCGTGGATCCGCTACACCTACGATCCGGCGGGGCGTGCCCTGAGCGCGGTTAACGGCATCGGAGCGGACCGTACGCACTCCCTCGAGTTCGCCTACACTGCAGTCGGAAGCGTGGCATCCGAGCAGGTCGACACCCGACAGCCGATGCTGTTCGAGCATGATCAGCGCGGCCACCGGATTCGCCGGACCACGCCCTCCGGCGCCGTGGCCACTTGGCACCACGATGTCGCCGGTCGCCTGGACCATCTCAGCGCCGACGACCACGACATCACCTTCGACTACGATCCGCTCGGCCGACTGACCAGCTGGCGGGTCGGCGAACTGGCGGTGACCCGCGGTATCACCGCGCGGGGTCAGGTGACCCACCAAGAGGTGACCGCTTTCCCCGCCCGAGCCCTGTCTCTCGGCTCCGGCTTGTCCGCCCGGCCTGCCCCGTACCGACTCCGTCGCGACGAATTCTCTTATCGCGCAGACGGTTACCTCACCACACACACCATCGACCGCGCGCAGCACGACCTCCTGGAGCGCGACTACAGCCTCGACGCCGCCGGTCGTATCACCAGCATCGCCACCAACGGCGCCCCCACCGAGCGCTACGCCTACGACGCCCTCAGCAATATCACCAACTCGACCCTATCCAGCACCCCGCCAGCTTCGTCGCCCGCTGCCGCACCACCCCTCCCGGCCGACGACGGTCGCCGCGAATACCGCGACAACCTCCTCATCCGCGACGGTCGAACGCGCTACCACTACGACCCCGCCGGTCGGCTGATTCGGAAGACCACGGTCCGCCTCTCGCGTAAACCCGACGTCTGGCACTACCGCTACAACGCCTTCGATGAACTCACCGACGTCTGGACCCCGGACGCCCAGTGGTGGCACTACACCTACGACGCCCTCGGCCGCCGCACCACCAAACAGCACCTCGCCCACGACGGCACCGTCCTCGAACGCATCGACTACCACTGGGACGGCATTCATCTCGTCGAGCAGGCCACCAGCGCCGGCACCATGCGCTGGCACTACCAGCCCGGCTCCCACACACCGCTCACCCAGACCACCGACGAGGCCACGATCGACCGCGAGTTCTACGCGATCATCACCGACCTCGTCGGCACTCCTACCGAACTGATAGATCCCGGCACCGCCGAGCCCGCGGCCACCGCCAGTGCCGACCTCTGGGGCCGGACCAACTGGCGCGGGAAAACAAGCTCGCCGCTACGGTTCCCAGGGCAGATCCATGACCCCGAAACCGGGCTGCACTACAACATGTTCCGGTACTACAACCCGGACACCGGTCAGTACCTCACGTCCGACCCACTCGGCCTGACTCCCGCACCAAACCCCTACGCCTACACCACCAACCCGCTCAGATTCATCGACCCGCTCGGTCTGACACCGAGTGCGTGTGAGCGGTTTGACAACTTCCATCGACAGGTCACTCCAGGAGAGCTCGAACGTGCGCCTGCCCCATATCCAGGGGGCAACGAAGGCCACGCGTATTCGAAACATCGCGTCACCCCCCAGGTTCAGGCATCCATCCTCAACAACCCGGATCGGATCTTCTCCGGGACCTACCATGGCGAGAATTTCATCACCGGTCAGCCCTACACCCGCGAGGTCGACGTCTACTACCGGGAAGGTTCCAGAGACCCCAATAGGGGTTCCGTGGTAATCACCGAAGCGGGTAACAAGAACTCCGTCATCACGGCATATGGTTTGATCGACAGGAGAGTCCCGAATCCGAAGGGGGTCAAAGTGGATAACTGGGCGGGCAACCCGCATTACGTGGAGATCCGCACCAATAACGGTGCCCACGAAGTCGTGTTTCCCAACCGGGAGAGCTGGGAAAGGAACGACTGGCAGTGACGGTCGACGATGGCCTAGAGGAAGAGTCGGCGGCCGGCCGGTGGTTGCCGGCGATCAACGCCCTCGCCGACAGTCTCGCCACTCATCTCGGCGAGCAGGTGAACGTGGTCGACTCGGGCGAAATGGAGGATGCATTCTCCTGTCTCCTGCGAGGTCCTGAGCCGTCCAGTCCATCCTTCCAGGTGACTTGGGAGGGAGTGCTCGGTATGCATTACACCGACGGACAGCCGCGCGTCAGCGTCTCGCTGTTCCTGTACAGCCGAGGTCGCCGCCTGCGGCTCGACGACCAGCCAGGCAGTTATCTGGAAATCGTCTACGAAGGTCCCCTGGACGGCTCGGGGACCTGGCGCGATCTGGGCTGGCTCCGAGATGATTTCGGTGAGTTCGAAGCGTACGACCGTTACAGCGGCTGACCGCCGGCGCGACGACCATCACTTCCGCCACTGAAGAGGTGGACCACACCGGCCTCCCCCGAAAGGCATGGAGAATGAACACTCTCAATGCCCCGCCCGCAGAGCTGCGCGAGTCGCTGGCGGCAATCGGCCTTCATGCCTGCACCGATGAAACAGCAAGCGTCCCTTCGCCTCGACAGGCGATGCAGGCGGTGAACGGCGGGGAAGTGAAGCCGAAGCACGCAGTCCCCTACCGATCAGGCGAGGCGCCCGGCGAACTGGACACGCTGTGGAAAGCCGAAGCCGACGCTGTGTCGCTCTACACAGACACCGGCAAGTTTCTCCTCGTACTACCCGGACCGGGCAGCAGCCGCGGGGGCTGGCTCTGCGTCAGGGACACGGTAGGCGAAAGGCTGCCATCTCGGATTGCGATCCTTACGAACCAGCCGGAGTTCATTGCGATGTCGCTCGACGGCAGGCAAGTCTGTGCGACGTCACGGGAAGAATACGAGTACTGGATTGTCACCTACAGGTTTCCTGACGACTTCGAGACCGAAGACCGCAAGCAGAGCGTCGTCTACCCCGAGGTTCGCCGTCTCATAGAAAGCGGCACGACGTGGGACAATCTGTTGTCCTACTTGAAATCTACGGGTGAGTTCAACGGCCATAAGATCGAGCTGATGGGCATCCTTCGCGAGGCCGGCGGAATCCCGATTCCCGCAAGCCGGGAGCTGCTGTCCCTGCTCGACCAGGAATGCACGCCGATGGTGCCGGCCGACGAGCTGGAAGCGAAATGGCGACAGCTCATTTCGGATAGTCGACACGGCTGAATGCCTTCCACGTTTCGCGGCGCGAACCGTGATCATGATCCTTCGTGAGTGCTGCTGGCAGCAGTCTCGGTGGCAAACCCGGGTTGCGGCTACGTGCCCGGTGTGGCGAAAACGATCAGCGCCATGAACGCCAGGTTGATGAAGTAGGTGCCCTCTACCAGGCCGACGGTGATGAGAAATGGTGTCATGAGGCGACTTTGGGCCTCGGGCTGCCTGGTGATTCCGGCGAGTAGCTGGCCACCGGCGAAGCCGTCGCCCAGGCAGGCGCCGGCCGCACCGCCGCCCATCATCAATCCGCCGCCGATGAACGCCCCTGCGGTGATCACCGCTTTCACCATTTCCGGATCGGATGCCATGTCGGTGCCTCCCCTCGGCCGACCCGGGAGTCGGCCATGTACTCTTTACAATGCAGTTGCATCGTAACCGAACGCGGTGAGTTATGGCAATGCATGCGCATTGCGAAAGGGGGCAGTGACCGTGCCGAAACAGGTGGACCATCAGGAGCGCCGCCGGCAGATCGCCGCTGCGGTGTGCCGATTGGCGGCGACGCACGGACTCGAAGGCGTCAGCCTGCGTCACGTCGCCGCCGAAGCAGGTGTGTCGATGGGCCGGGTGCAGCACTACTTCAAGACCAAGGACGAGATGCTGCTGTTCGCCTTCGGCACGATCAGCGAGGGCGTCGAACACCGTGTCACCCAGGCCGTTTCGGCCCTGCCGCAACCGCCGGACGCTCGCTCGCTCGTGCGTGCGCTCCTGATCGAGATGATGCCGATCGGCGACCACGCCAAAGCCGAAATGCCGATGTGGGTGGCCTTTTTCGCCCGCGCGGTGGTGGAACCGCAGATGGCCGAGCTGCTGCGTCAGGGCACCCGTTCGCTGCACGGGTTCGTCGCCGAGCAGATCGGCAATGCCCGCCCCGCAAGCCATTCGATGTCCGACGCCGACCGGGAAGCCGACATCCTGCTATCGCTCACCGACGGATTGATGATGCGCCTGATGGTCGGCGGGATCGATGCCGAAACCGCCCTGGCCGCCCTCGACCATCAGCTCGACCGCGCCTTCGGCACATGACTCTCGATCGCGACGTCGAACCGCACCGGCGCCTTCCCCGAATGCACTGTGGCAGTTGCCTTTCCGGAATGCAAGTTCAGTCGTGGTCTTCATCCGCCGATCGACCCGGTCGCGACGGCGGACGCAGGATCCTGCTGCGGTGGTTGTCCCAGCGGGCGAGCAGAACGGTGGCGTCGTCTTGGAGCATGTTCTCTTGATGAGCGAGCACCGCGTGGATAAGCCTGCGCGCGGTTTCCGGCGGCGGATGTCCGGCGGCCGCCTCCCGCCGCAGAAGGTCGACCAGGCGCCCCTCGCCGAAGAATTCCCCACTGCTGTTGCGCGCCTCGGTAATACCGTCGGTGTAGAGGACGATCCAGTCGTCGGGCTGCAACCACTCTTCGCCGACCACCAACTCGCCGTGCCCGAGGCCGAATGGTGGGCGTCGGCCCGCCGCAAGGGGTTTGACGACCTTGCCCGACCGCATGATCAGCGGCGCGGGGTGACCTGCGTTGATGTAGCGAACCCGCCCGGTAGCGAGGTCCACCTCGGCGAGCACACCGGTCGCGAATGTCCCGGCACGAAAGTGGTCTCGGATCGCCCGGTCGATCACCTGGGCTTGCTCGTAGAGGCCGTGGCCCGCGTGCCTGGCGCTGCGATAGGCGGACAACACGGTGGCCGCGATCAGACCACTGCGCAGATCATGTCCGACGGCGTCCACGACGAGTAACCGGGCGGTCGTCTCGCTGAGGTCGTAGTCGAAGGCGTCGCCGCTGTTACTGCGGCGCGGTTCGACGATCGCGGAGACCACGAAGTTGTCCACGCCCGCGGTCAACGGCGGCAGCAGCGACCAGATCAGTTCGCTGCCGATCGTGCGGTCCGTCGGCTTCCTGACCCGATCCAGGGCGTCGCCGTACGCCGTCATCGCGGTTGCCAGATGCCCGGCCAGCGAGGCCAGCCACCGGCATTGGGCGCGCAAGGCGGGATCGTAGCAGTCGTCGACGTCCCCGACCCGCACCTCGAGCACGCCCAACCGTTCCACGCCGTCGAGCAGCGGAATCCAC
Organism: Nocardia sp. CS682; assembly: GCF_004634405.1. Lineage (NCBI taxonomy): Bacteria > Bacillati > Actinomycetota > Actinomycetes > Mycobacteriales > Nocardiaceae > Nocardia > Nocardia sp. CS682. Next base: position 1,001,667 of record NZ_CP029710.1, read on the forward strand.
AGCTTGGGCAGCGGTATGTCCTGTGGCAGGACGCGAACCTCCCGGAAGGCGCGGCCCCCGAGCGTGGTGTCCACGTCCAGCGCGCCATCACAGGGGTCGGCAGCGTCGGCGGGGCGCAGGAACCGCTGGTCGTAGTCGATCAGATACATCGTGATCTCGACGTCGAGCACCTGCCCGGCCGCGTCGACCAAGGCGGGCAACCGATCCGGTGGAGCCAGTTCGGCGGACTCGAGCAGCGACACCAACGCACGCAGCATCGGACCGCGCGGCCTGCCCTCCCGCACCGGCCGGGAATAGGACGCGCGATACGACCAACTCAACACGTCGAGCCGCTCGTTCACGGTGTGTGCAAGGACATCTCGTTGCAGCGGCGGTAGCGAGCCGCGGCCGTTCAGATAGGCGTCCACCTCCGCCATCCCCGCATCGCCGCCGAGGGTGAAGTACCGCAACCACAGTTCCTCCGGGCTGAGTCTCGCGCGTTGCAGTGCGATGGCGATACTGCGCTGTTGGCGGTCGGCGTCGTCTTGTTTCATGGCATCACCGGCGCCGTCGCACGGTCGAACTGACGAGGCGTGCCGCACTGCGCTGCAACGTGGTTCGGTGTTCGTGCGCCCAGTCGGCGAGTTTCAGGAACGCGCCGCGCTCGTCGACGCCGTCGCTTGCCATGATGATGCCCTTGGCCAAGGCCACCACCTCTCGGCCGCGCAGGCTCTTCTTCAGCAATTCGCTGGCGTGCTCGACGTCCTGGGCGGTACGCACGTTCGCCAGAAGAATGGCGGCCTGGGTGGCGAACAGAGTGAGCCAATGCTCGTGGTCGGGGCCATAGCTGTTCGGTTGTGCCGCATAGACTTTCAAAGCCCCCAGCGCCGTCTTGCCGGCCACGAGCGGAGCACTGAGCGAGGAACGCAGCCCCAGCTGCGCCGCCGTCGCCGCCCACCGCGGCCAACGGTCGTCGGTGTGCAGATCATCGATCCGCACGACGCGCCGCTCCGCCCATGCCGCCAGGCACGGCCCTTCGCCGAGCCGATACTGCGCTGCGTCGGCCTGCTCGACCGTGGTGTCGGTGGCCGCGGCAGTGACCCGTTCACCCTGCTGGTCCAGCAGCGTGACACCCGACCCTGTCGTGCCGGGAATGGTCAGCGCCGCAAGCGAAGTGATCAGCTGCAGGGCCGTCTGCACGGTATGGGTCGACAACAGCAAGCCGGACGCCCTGGCGAACGCCGCGGCCAATTCATCCGCAGGCAAGGTGTCCGCAGCGTTCATCTCGACCTCCCCCGCGTCGCGGGCTCTGATGCTCACTCAGTTGACATTCGCACTCAGCCTGATCTCGTAATGCTCTGCCGCGTCTCCGGCCGACTGTGTGATCGGTAGCCATGCGCCGGCCCGGGCGGGAGCCGCGGCGGTGTTCAGCACGGTGTCCGGGTCCGCAGCCATCGTGCGGCTGCGCCGGTTGGCTTGATCGGATGGTCGGGACACATGGTGGTCGTACCCCGCTTCGCGCAAAAGATGCGCAAACCCGAACGCAGGCATCCATGCCGTTCTCCGGTGGGACGGGGCAGCCTGCGGCCGCTCGACGGTGCCAGTCGAATTTCACCCCCGGAAGTGACCCCTCCTCGCGTGACCGGTCGACAAAGCCCGCTGCTCTGCGGCGGGCCGGGGACTGTCGGCGCTGTCTTGCGGCTGCGGGTAGCGTTCGGCGCGTGGTGGGCAGATACTCGCACGTGTTGCGCAACCTGAATTTTCAGGCCGGTTCGTTCTCCGGGCGCAAAAACGACGAACGAGTATTGCGCACTTCGGGAATTCTGCTGATCCTTGCCTGCGCGTTCGTGCCGATGATGGACACCTTCATCGCGGGTGTGGCGCTACCGGGTATCCGGCGGGACTTCGGCATCGAGCAAGGATCGGCGCTGCTGAGTCTGGTGCTGGTCGGCTATATCGCGGCGTTCGGCTCGCTGCTGATTGTCGGTGGACGGGTCGGTGACCGCTTCGGACGTCGCAGGGTGCTGTGGGTCTCGGTGGCGGGGTTCCTGCTCACCTCGGCGCTCTGTGGCTGGGCACCGAGTTTCGAAGTGCTGGTGGGCAGCCGAATACTGCAGGGCGCCACGGCGGCGTTCGTGATGCCTCAGGTGCTGGGATTGGTAACCGCCCATGCCGGCGCGCGCCGGGAACGGGCGATCAGCTGGTACTCGTCCATGAGTGGAATTTCCGCGCTGGTCGGTCTCATCGGAGGCAGTGCGCTGCTCGAGCTCGCGGGAGGTGGTGGCGCGTGGCGGTGGTTGTTCCTGATCAACATTCCTGTCGGGATCATCGCATTGCTGCTCTTGCCTCGCTTGGTTCCGGATACCGAGCCGAATGTCGGTCAATATATCGATGGGCGCGGCGCGGCACTGTTGTCGCTGACGGTGCTCTCTTTCTTACTGACACTGTCGATGTCGACCATCCTCGGTGCGGGAACTATCGCCCTCGCGGTGGCCACGGTTGCCATCGGCTGGGCCTGGCTCGCCCATCAGCGTCGATGTGCGGCCGCGGGTAAGGCGGCCGTGGTGCCGCAGGGCATGTTCGGCAATCCCGACCTCCGGTGGGCGCTGGCCCTGATGTTGCCGTTCTTCGCGGGTGCTGGCGGATTCCTTTATGCGCTGCCGCAAACATTGCAGGAAGGGCTGGGGCATTCGCTTGTCGTCGCCGGATTGCTGACCGCGCCGATGGCGCTGGGATTTCTGGTTTCGTCGTTCGCGGTGCCGCGGATACGTGGTCGGCTCGGTGTCCGGGCGATCGCGTTGGGGGCGGCGGTACAGGGCGTCGGGTTGGCAGGCATGGCAGTCGGCGTGACCGCGGCGAACGGGCCGCTGATATGTGTGGCGATGCTGCTGATCGGGACCGGGCAGGGCATCACGCTCGGTTCGATGAACGCACACATGCTCTCACTCGTGCCCGCCGCGCTGGCCGGGATGGGTGGCGGTGTGCTGCTCACCGCACAGCAGGTCTCCATCGCCACGGGCGCAGCAGTTCTCGGGACGGTGTTCGGGGTGGTCGTTCAGGCGTCCGGGCACCAGACGGCGATGGTGACGGTGCTGGTGGTTCAGGTGCTGCTGGCGGCCGTAGTGATCATCGCAAGCCTTCGATCAGCTGCCGGACGCGTCGACCGGCTGTAGCGACGAGATCTCCCGCAGGCTGTGACCCATGTGCTCGTTCAGGAAACGCACCATGGTCCACCACTTACCGCCCTCGGCATCGAACTCGCCGAACCTGCTGCAGTACAGCGGAATCCAGCGCAGGAACTGCTCGATCATGACCTCACGCGAGGGCTGCTGCCGACCGTAGTCACCGTAGGAGATCGACCGGTGATGGATGAAATAGCCGCCGGGGAGCCGGTTTTCGCACAGGTCGGCGTACTCGCGGGTCTGCAGGATGAGGTAGTGCCACACCTCGTCGATCGCCTGCTCGACGGGCAGGAACAGACCGCTGAGCTCGTCGCGGTGCGCCGACACGAGCGTCAGATAACGCACCGCCTCGCGGACCTGGATGCGGGCGGTGGGCTCGTCGACCCGATTGTGCTCCCGCACATAGCGAACCGTCTCCTCGTACAGGTCGCCGAGAATCTCTTGTTCGGTCATCGGCATGCTCCTTCAGCGGACAAGCCAGGCGTACTTGCCGGACTTGCCGATCGGAATGTGGTTACGGTGCACGACGACAACCGTCGCGCCGGTCAATCCGCTCGCCGCAGTTGCCAGCTCGTCAGCGGACGCACGGTCGAGTGGCGCGCCGTCGAAGGTGGTGTAGGCCAGCTGCGCCTGCGAACCGTCGACGCGCAGCTGGTAGACGAACACCTGCGGACCGATGTCGGCGATGACATCGTCGAGCTCCGCCTGCGAGGTGATAGCGGTGTCGGTGACCAGAAGTTCCTTCTCGCGACCGCAGAAACGCACGATCTGCCGCGGGTCGGATGATCCGTCGCAGGTGTGCACACAGTCGCCGGTGTTGTACCGGAGCAACGGCATGAACGGGTTGCGGATGCTCGACACAACTAGGCTGTGAATACCGCGACTGCCGGGGATCGGCTGCAGCTCGACCTCCATGTCGACCAGGTACGGGTGGTATCGGCCCTGCGTATCGCCGTAGTACAGATAACCGAGCTCGGTGCTTCCGAAGAGCTCGACGACCGGGCAACCGAGCCGTTCGGCAAGGAAACGGCGGACGTTGCGGGGCGTGAATTCATAACCGTGAATCGCGCTGACCGGGTGCGGGAACCGGTCGCCCGCCGCACGCAGCAGGTACGCGGCGTGATACGACGAACAGTCGAGATGGTAACGGCCGCTGCCTTTTTCGGCGCGAACCGCATCGATCTCTTCGACCATCCGATCGATGGACTCCGTCGACCAGCAGGCCGGATCCAGCTCCTGATTGACATACACGGTCCGGTCATCGAGCCACCGCCGCGGGAGATCCGCAGGCTCACCACCCTTGGGTTCGTTGACCCGCGCCACATGATCGGTCGCCAACCGCGTGGTGACCGATACTCGGGGCACCCCGGCGGCAAACGTGTCGCCGATCTCCGGATGGTCGCGCCACACCGCGTAATAGGTCTTCAGCAAGAAAAGCGGGGGCCGGATGAGCGGCATCCGGGCATGGTTGGTACCGGTAGACCAGACATATTGCGCCGCACCGGATTCCAGCGCGGAACGGACCTGTGGGGTCAGGAACGAATCCGGAAAAGTCTCGGCGAGGTCGGATTTCGTGATGATCGGGAAGGAGTTCGCCGCAGCCCATTCTTGATAGAACGGAATGTCGCGGGTCGCCTCGACGAACTCGTGCGGAAGCGGGCGCGTGATACGAGTGGCGGTCATGGTGTCCGGGCAGCCAGGGCCGAGCCGAGCAACCAGCTCGGCCCACGGCCTGCCGCTAGGAGATGCAGCCCGCCTTGGAAATGCAGCCGTCCTTGGCTCCGGAGTCCGAGTTGACGTCGACCCACTTCTCCCAGTTGGCATCTTGAGCGAGGGTCTTGATCAGATCGTTCATGGCGCTTCCCTTCGATCGATGGAACCTGCTTGCAGCGCCCATGGTAAAGCATGAGTAAAGAGATTGCCTGGTGTATGTTTTCACTCACCGAGCCGGGCTTTTATAGCCAAATGACATGACAAACTTGGTGATCGCGTCTCGAAAGCATCGCCACCTGCGGTAATGCATGGTGATCGGCGTTGCCGCCCTCGCGTCCGTCTCCGTCGAGGATGCGACTTCCCCGCCCTGCCTCCCCAGTCGAAAACCTCACGACAGATCAGCGAACTCTACGATTCACCTACGGAGACCAGAGAGTGGGCAAGCATGCAGATCGAAGAACGTCGAACGACCGTGCCCGCGCTGTGTGCGGTGGCAGTGTGGGGTTTGATCACCGCCGTACTGACCGCTCCCCTTGCCGCGGCCCTGCTCGGGCTCGTCTACCGGTTTCCGATCCCGTTCGGTGACGATGCGCGCGGCATCGAAGAGTTCGGCAACGCGGCAATGGCATCGGTGTACTACCTCGTCAAAGGCGAGGGGCTCGCGCTCGCCGCACTCGGCGCCGGTGCCGGCTTCTTCATCGCACGCTCCCTCGGGCCAGGGCTGACCCGCGCGCTGCCGCTTACCGTCCTGACCGCTTTCGGCTTGGCCATGCTCGGCGCGGTAATCCTCGCCGCGAGTTGACCAGCAGCGAACTCTCGCGTTCGGACGCGGCGCCCGCGCTCTGCCACATCACCAGACGCAGGCCATCGACTCGTACTCCCTCAGGTCGCTATTCGAGACCCGTCATGTCGGCGATAGAGTAGATGTTGCCACCACTCTCGGTCTTGCTTCCTTGGATGTCGTCGAGCCATGCCAGCGCGATCGGGCCGAGAGATTTGCGTCCGGATGCCAGGTCGTATTGCGAGAATTCGGCGTTCTCTCGATAGCTGATGGCCGAGATCGTTTGCCCGCGTACGGATAGCGCGACCTTGTCCTGTGGTCCGTGCACCGTCCACTCCTTCGTCACCGTGTTCGACCCGTCGAGTGGCACGGAGAGCACGTCACCGTCCCTGGTGACCCAGTAGAGCTTGTCTTTCAGCACCGCCAGTGAACTGCGATGCGTCTCCCAGGTGTAGCCGGGCATCGTCAGTGCTGTTTCGGTGCGCGTGCCGTCGGCGGTGCGGAACTTCACCAACGTCAGTCCGGTAGTGCCGCCGCCGGTTACGGTCTGCTCCGAGGCGTACAGCGCGACTATCTCGGATCCGTCCGCCGTGCACGGGGAGGTCGAGGTGACCGGGCGGAACTCCGGGTCGTAGTCCCACTGCCCGCGGGCGACCGGTGTGTTGTCTTGTCCCAGTTCGTAAAGCCAGTTCTTCGTCGCATTCTCGCCGCCGACGACGGATTGCCGGACGACCGCGAAGTTGGATTTTCCACAGTACGAGGAGGTTCCGACGATTCCTGCGACCTTTCCGGCGCGCACCGAATTGTCGGCACCGATCGAGGCGAAACGGTTGACGTACTCTCCGTTGACGATTCCGGTGTTGTACCAGATCGTCGACGCTCCGCCTTCCGGCTGGATCGCCGCTGATTGGACTATCGATTCCCGGTCGATACCGAACTGCTCGCTCGCATCCTCGGATATTGCCGCGACCGAGTCCGCGAACGAGGTGACGAGACGATCGCCCGCCGCGAGCACCCGATTGTTGCTGACCGCCGCACCGAGGTCCCGCCCGATCACCTTGCCGTCCGCACCGAAGACGAACAGCAGCGAACGGTCTTCCTGCCCAACAGATTCCATGGCAAGCGGTCCGACGACCACGGCCCCGGCGGCCGCCGCGGGCAGCCTGCGCAGGTCGTCGCCGGGGTAGTCGGGTTGGTCGGAGCACGAGACGGTCATCCCGATCAACACGGCGGCACATGCACTCGCCGCTCGCCGGGCCCTGGCTTCGACCATGCGCTAGGAGTTCCTCATCTTCTCGTTGAAGCGTCGCTGAAGTCACGGATAGTACTTGCGGACCCATCCGGATGTGAAGAGTTCCTTGGGGTACACAGACGGCGTAGGGTTCGGAAAACTGTCTTTCATATCGATGTCGCCATTGGATGCGTGCATGTAGGCGGCCCATACGATCTGGGAACAGTTGTACTGCTCGTCCTGAATATTGCGGTTGAAGGCGAAGTTGTTGTTGTAGGACTTCCCGAGCTTCGAGCGGACGAAAGCCACTGCGGAGGTACGGATCGCATCAGAGGTTTCGATCCAGCCCAGTTGCGGCTTTCGCACTTGTCGTCGACCGCCGTTGGTCGCGGTGCGGTTGTCGACTTCATGTACCCCCTTGCCTTGCGCCGCCTCGATCGTGTTCGTCGTCGACACGTAGATCCCGTTGTGTCCGTGGTTGACCAGCTTATTGATCACCACAAGGTCAGGGCTGGAATCAGCGTAGAAGATGTCGCCCTTGCCTCGTGCATCCGGCAGATTTTCATAGTCATCGGGAGAGGGGCTGTCGGGGCTCTTGACCTCTGTATATTGCCGAGCTCGCCGTAGCGCCTCGACCAGCACGTCGATGACAGGCGCGGCGATCTGTTGAGCCCAGCGCTGGGCAGCCGCGATCTGCTGTTCGCCGGTCGTGCCGGGATTCAGATACGCCAATTCGGACGCGGCAGGGCCCGGCGCCGTGAGGAGTCCACCCTGGAACTGCTGTTCGACGGTGACGTTGTTGTCGCGGCTGGTCTGATCTCCCGTCGGATATCCCAGACTGCTGCGCTCGTAGCCTGCCTTCGCCCACTTCTCGAGGATCACCCCGGCGACCGGATGGGGCCCGGTGCGGGGCGACCAGTAGATGACACCGCGCTCGAAGCGGTTCATTCGTCCTTGTCCGTCGGGCAGTTTGGTCTCGTCGGAGCTCGGGTAGCCGAGCCATCCGCCCTCCCAACCGGTTTCGCCCCATTTGTCCCGGATCGCACCGGCCACGTAGTAGGCCTCGTTCAGTTTCCAATAAATGATGCCGCCCTGGAAGTACTGTCGGCGGCCGATGTTGTCGGGGTTGACGACCTCATCAGAAGTGGGATATCCGAGCGGCCCGCCTTCCCAGCCGTTGCGCTGCCAGGCAGCGAAGAAGTGGTTGACCACCGGGTGCGCGCCACCGGTCGGCGACCAATATATGGGCCCGTTCTGGAAGGTAGAGCGTTTGCCGACGCCATCTGGGTTGGATAGTTCGTTGCTGGTCGGGAACAAGAGGAAGCTGTTCGGGCCGCCGAGTTCGTTGTACTTGTCGCGGATCGCGCCACACACCTCATACGGAGCCGGCCAGTACACCTGGCAGCCGGGGTTGGCGGTTGACCGGGTATGCGGGCGCGCCGCCGCTGCGGCCTCCATGGTCTCGGCCTTATCTGCGTCGGCCTTACTGAACCCCTTCGGAATCTGTTCGCAGTCCGAACGCATCTTGCCCGGCTCGATCGTGGCACGCGGGTTCCGCGTGGGAGCCCAGGAGACAGGCTTCGACTTCGTGCCCGGCGCGCACGACGTCGTAGTTGCTGAGGACGTCGGCGGGTTTGTTGACGAGGGTGCTGTGCTGGAGGTAGCGCGCGGCGCTGGTATAGGAGTGCTCGATGCCGGAGGGCGGGATGGTGCGGGTGTTGGTGGAGCGGTCGACGTCGTTGTGGAAGGGGACGGCACCGGGCTCGGTTGAGCCTGAGCGACCACGAGCCCGCCCGCTGTCAGAGCGCCGACCACCATTGCGATCGACGCGGCACGCACCAGCCCGTGCCGCGACCTCGACATTTTTTCCGAAAGTTGCTGAGACAACGCCAATGAACCCACCCCAATCCATTAACAGCAGGCACCGAGTGCCTGCCCGATATCGCGAAGGTACGGGGCCGGGCTGTCAGTGACCAGCGTCGAATTCCCCAGATGCGGCCAGTTGGTGCGAACGCCCGGTGTCCGCCGATCGACCGATAGAGCGCACCTGCCCATAGCGATAGCTTTGTTGTGCAGTCAGATTGGCTGAAGGTATCGGCGGCCCGATGCTCCGGATGCGGCGATCGACAGGCCGCAGAACCGTGACGAGTCGCTGACGCTGGTCGCTAGGAAGGGATCTCATGAGAGTCCCGTTGAAACGGTGTGCGACCGGAGCGAAGCGGCTCCGTCGTTGGACGGTTTCCGTCACAATGCTCACCTCATTGGTCGTGGTAGGTCCGGGTGTGGCGTCGGCGGACGACAATTGCCTATCCCCAGTCGTAATCGGTGCTGCGGGAACCAATCAGGGGCCGGCACACGCGCCGCCGCCTGGTGTCGACAGGAGCTCGCTGGTAGCCCGGTTGGGGGCGGAGGTCGCTGCCGCTGTCGCGCCGATTGCCGACAAACTCGGCCCGCTGGTGGTGACTCCGATCAACTATCCCGCGACGGGCCTCCAGGCGTTCGGTGCGGTCAATGCGAAACTGACCTACGACATCTCGGCCTACCGGATAAGCAAGGACACCGGCTATTCGCGCGCGTACGAGGAGCTGAAAAAGCAAGCGACGGAATGCCGTTCGGCGAAGTTCGTCCTGGTCGGCTATTCGCAAGGCGGTCACATCATGGGTGATCTCGCCCAGTCGGTGTTCCACGGCAACGGGCCGGTCGATCGCGCCCGCATCGCAGCGGTCGTTCTCATCGCTGAACCCGCGTACAACGGACCGTCGCCGCGAACAACGGAAGCGATCTACAGCCACGGCAAACTTACCCAGGATCAAGACCATTGGCGGATCGGGGGCGGTCTCGGGCAGCGCGCAGCCTTCCATGCCGACGATCCGGTGGTGTCGATCTGCGTGTACGGCGACCCGGTATGTGACGGTGAAGACCTCGTCGGGCAGGACGGCAAGCTGAAGCCGAAAGACAACCAGGAGATGCACCGGCGCTATCTCGGGCATGCTTTCGAAGGATCCAAGGACTTCGCAACCTGGGCCGGCGTCCAGGCCACCAGAATCATCCACCCGGCGCCGGCGGCCAATCGTCCTGGCCCGGCTCCTGCGGAGCTCCCCGGCAGGCCGGGTCCGGCACCCGCCCCAGCGCCCCCGCCTCGTGAGCCCGTAACGATCGCCCAATCCGACGCCAAGACCGTTACCGTGACCGTCGTCGACGCGGCAGGGGCCGGATCTCGGGCAGTGCGCTGCTGGAACGCGACCGACGCGACCCACAGCTGGAAGTCCAACTACCTCGGCGAAACCCGAGTCGATATTCCACGCAACGGAACTTTCACCGTCACCTGCCCGACCCCGCCCAAACCGGGGACCTTCTCGCTGGAGTTCTTCAATTGGCGATGGTCGCCGGCGATCCAGTGGCGGTGAGTGGCACCTCGTGGGCTTATGGATGCGGAGGCTATCGCCGCTCATCTGCCACGGCTAGGCGGCTCGGCGGCAGCAAGAGGTTCGGTTCGAGGCAGCAGCGGCGGGTGATCAGGGCGGCTGCACCGCGGGTGACGGCGGCGCTGCCGAATGCCGAGACGGTGAGCTGGGTGGGGCGGCGGGCGGCGGCGAGTACGCCGGTGCCGAGTTCGGTGCGGACGCCAGGTGCGAGGTGATCGAACAATGCTGCGTAGCTGCCACCGAGGACTACGGTCGCGATGTCGCAGATGTTGATCAGCGAGGCGAGGGCGGCGCCGAGGGCCGCGCCTGCGTTCGCTACGGCGGTGAGGGCGCGGGTGTCACCCTGGTCCAGGGCGTGTAGGAGCGCGGCGAGGTCGCGCTTGCCCGCGGTCCGCAGAATGGCGTGGAGTCCGGCGTATTGCTCCACGCAGCCGTGGCTGCCGCAGGGGCAGGGGCGGCCGGGGCGGGCGATGGTGACGTGGCCCAGTTCGCCGGCGAAACCGCTTCGGCCGCGAAACATGGCTCCGCCGATGACTATTCCGGCGCCGATGCCGACATCGCCGGAGACATAGACGAAGTCGTTCCCGGACAGCCGGTGTGGCCACACGTGGGCGAGGGCGGCGAGATTGGCTTCGTTGTCCACCGCTACGTTCGCCGCCGGTCGCCCGAGACCAACCGCGAGCTGATCGCCCGGTCGAATTCCGTTGAGGCCCGGCATGTTCGGGGTATGCACGACAACTCCGTCCTGGACGATGCCGGGTACGGCGAGCCCGATTCCGAGTGGGTCCCGGCCGCATGCGGCGATCGCGGTGCGAATCAGGCCGGCGAGCCGGGGCACGATGTCAGCTGCGGCAGCGTGGCGATTGTTCACCTCGATTCGCTGTTCGAATTCGGTCGAGCCGTCCAGCCGCTGCGCAGTGACTGCGAGGTGCCGTACGTTGATTTCCGCGCCGATCGCTACGGGTCCTGCGGCGGCGAAGTGTAGTGGGCGGGACGGCCGGCCATGTCCGGTGTTCACCACGACGCCTTCGGCGAGAATCTGTTGCTGCAGTAGGGGTTCCACGAGGCTGGCGACGGTGGCTTTGGTGAGGCCGGTGCGCTGGGCGAGTTCGGCCCGCGACGCCGGGCCGTCCAACATCTCCAGCAGCACCGCCTGGAAGTTCCCCGTCCGCACCTGTCGCAGGTGCACGGGGCTGGACGGCCGCGTCATCGCTCGCGGAACTGGCACCACTGTCCCTCGGCGCTCACCGCGCGCCGATAAGATGTTCGAGCGCCAGCTGATTCAACCGGACGAAACCGTATCCGCGCTCCCCGGCGCGGTCGGCGTCGAACTTCGCCGACTCCGCATCGGCCAGCAGATCGGCGTAGGTCTCCCCCGCCGCCAGCGTCGGGGTACGCAGCTCATCGACGCCTGCGGTCGCCAAGGCTTCGCGCACATCGGGATCCGCGCGGAAGGCGCGGGCGCGCTCGCGCAACAGCAGATACGTCCGCATGTTCGCAGCGGCCGACTCCCACACTCCTGCAAGGTCTTCGGTTCGTGACGGCTTGTAGTCGAAATGCCTTGGCCCGTCGTAAGCGGGCGCGCCGTCCGGTCCGCCGTTCTCCAGCAGATCGACCAAGGCGAAGGCGTTCATCAGATCGCCGTGCCCGAAAACCAGATCCTGGTCGTATTTGACGCCGCGCTGGCCGTTGAGGTCGATGTGGAACAGCTTGCCGTGCCACAGCGCTTGCGCGACGCCGTGCGCGAAGTTCAAGCCGGCCATCTGTTCATGCCCCACTTCGGGATTGACCCCGACCAACGCCGGATGAGCGAGCGTGGTGATGAACGCCAGCGCATGCCCGACGGTCGGCAGCAGGATGTCGCCGCGTGGCTCGTTGGGCTTGGGCTCGATCGCGAACCGGAGGTCGTAGCCGCGGTCTCGCACGAATCCGGTGAGCACATCGAGACTTTCGCGGTAGCGGTCCAACGCCGCGCGTACGTCCTTGGCGCTGTCGTACTCCGCGCCTTCGCGCCCGCCCCACAGCACATAGGTTCGCGCGCCCAGCTCAGCCGCCAGCTCCACATTCCGCAGAACCTTGCGCATCGCGAACCGGCGCACTTGCCGATCGTTGCTGGTGAACCCGCCGTCTTTGAACACCGGATGGGTGAACAGATTGGTGGTCACCATCGGCACTACGAGCCCGGTCTCGGCCAGCGCGGTCCGCAGTCGCGCGATGCGGCGATCTCGTTCGGTGGCGGACGCGCCGAACGGGATCAGATCGTCGTCGTGGAAGCTCAGACCGTAGGCGCCCAGCTCCGCGAGTCGATGCACCGCGTCGACCGCGTCCAGTTCCGGTCGGGTGGCGTCGCCGAACGGATCCCTCCCCTGCCACCCCACTGTCCACAATCCGAAGGAGAACTTGTCGGCAGGAGTTGGCGTAACCATATCGATCCTAGAGTTAATTCAGGTATTGAACTAAATATGTTCGAGCGTACCCGCCACCTCGCCCCAAGAAGCAGGCATCGAGGTCATTCCCCTGTGCGACAACTCATTTGGGTTCGGCACCGGGAGCTGCATCGATTGCCGGATCGGTGGCGCATCTCCACCCACTATGTTGGTCGCATGAGTGCCGCTCCCCCACCACACACCGACAGTGTCACCCTGACCGCGTTGTACGACGAGCTGGATCGTGCTGCGGGAGCGACGGATCGGGTCGGCGCGGCGGGACTGCCGAGCCTGATCGAGGCATTGTGGAACTACCTCGAAGCGATGGCGGCCGAGGACCCGGCAATGACGCACCGGCACGCACGGCCCGCCGTGTTGACCTTGTCGAACGCGACCAGCTCGTATTTCGGCGCGCGGCTACGGCACACCTCGGATACGGCGCGGTGTGACCTGCCGCTGCTACGCATGTCGGTGACAACGGGCCGCGACGAAGAGCTCGGCACACCATCGGTGCACGAGTGGATCGAAGCGTTCGAACTGGCCCTGATCTGCCGCAACGGTCCGCGTGACTTCTATCTGCGCAGCCAGTTCCACACTATGTATCACCCGAACCTGTGGACACCGGCCGATGCCGCGGAGCTGCGCGTGCCCTACGCCTACGCCGCCGCCCTTTCGGCGCTGCTACAGCGGGCCCGCTGGCCACGCAACAAGGACGTCAAAGCCGCTGTCGCCCAACTACTCCCGCCCGCGCTGGAGCGGCTGGCCGAGGCACCGGCAGATTCGGCATGGCTTCCACGTATCCGGATCATCGAGCGGCTCGCCGCCAAGAAGGACATCAGCCAGGAGCTCGCCGACGCGTTGCGCAACCCGCCGCGGTCTCGTATCGCGTGGCCGCTGCTGGCACTCGCCGCGCTGGCACATGATCAGAAGCTCCCGGCAGCCATCGAATCCGACTATCTACCAAGTCGATTCGTCGACTGGAAGTCATGACCGATCCGGTCGAGCTCCCGAGCAAGCGCGGGCACTACCGGCTACAGCGCCAGAAGGGCGGGGTCGGCTACTTCGGACAGGTAACCGTTGCGGTGGGCAGAGCAACGAAACCCGCTCGAAGCCAAGCTGTTTGGGCCGTCGATCCCGCCGATACCAGCTCGATCCAACCGCGGTTCGACCGAGAACTCGTCGACGCGGCGCTGCGCGGGGCCGAGGACGGGCTCGGTCTGCTCTCCCGAATCGGCGTCGACGTGTCGAACCTGGTTGTCCACGTCACCCACGTTCAACTCAATTTCACCGATATCGAGCAGACCGCGGTCCGGACCGCCGCTGCGCTCGCCGTCGCGGGCAGTCACGCACCATCGGGTCGATTCGCAGCCGAGTACGACGGCGGCTGGCGGCCCGTGGTGAACCCCCGCTGACCACACCGCGGCCACAGCACCGGGCGGCATCGCGCCGTGCCGGCGAGACCCGCGAGTCGTCGGGTTTGGGAATCGCGAAGCGGGCCATTTCGGTCTTGTACGAGCCGCTTCCCGGCGATCGAGAACGGACAACAGCGATGAACGATAAGAGGAACCCGTCCGCCGAGTCACCCGAGACGGAACTGCTGCGGGCCGACCGCGATCTGACCCGCGAGGAATTGGGCCAGACCATCGCGGAACTGACCGACAAGTTCGATGTTCGAGGAAGGGTGGAGGGCAGACTGCGGGAAACCGCCGAAACCGCCCGAGCGAAAGCGACCGGGGTGACCGGAGTCGCCCAGGAACGGGCCGTCCAGCTCGCGGCCGTGGCAAACAGCAGGCGAGTGCCGCTCGCCGCCGCAATCGCGGTAGTTATCGCGGCCCTGGTCGCATGGCTGATTCTGCGCGACCGCCGGAGCAGATGAGGGTGGTCGGATAGACCGAGCGCGGCGTAGGCAAAGTTCGGGTTGCGCGCCGACGGTGGCTCTATAGTGCCCAGGTGACTGAGCGTGAGCAGGAGTTGTCGCCGTTGCGGGTCGAGCATCGGATGGTCGGTGAAGTTGCGGTGGTCGCGGTACGGGGTGAGGTCGGCACCGAGACGGCTGCGCAGCTGGCGACCGCGGTCCGGGACGGGCTGGATCGCACCCGTGCCGCGTTCTGTGTGCTCGATCTGACCGATGTGCGATTCCTGGGGGGCGCGGGCTTGACGACTCTCGCCGCGACCAGCAGGGAAGCTGAAAACCGTCAGGAGCCGCTGCGGATCGTCGTCGACGCCAACCGCCCGGTGATCCGTCCCCTCGAAATCTCAGGTCTGGAGCGCTTTTTGGCCCTCTACCACAGCGTGGAAGACGCCCTCGCCGCGTGACTCGGACCTGTCGAGACGACCTCTAGCCGCCTGACCCCGGGTCCGTCGGATCGGGCGATGGCGCCGGGGCCACCGGCGAAAGCCGGGGGCGATCGAGCGGAAGCTCAGCCCACACCGTCTTGAATCGCTGATGGTGCACGACTCCCCAGGCGAGGGCTAGGCGGTCGAGCAGAATCATCCCGCGCCCACCCGTCAGGTCCGGTTCGCGCATATGCGGGTCCCCCGGTCCGCTGTCGTCGACCTCGATCCGCAGCCGACCCGAGCCCGCAGCAAACGTGAGGCGGCAGCGCCAGGGCGGACGGGCGTGCTCACGGGCGTTGGCCACCATCTCATCGGTGACCAGGACCGCGTCCTCGACGACGACACTGGTATCAGGTGCGAGCAGCGTCCGTACCGCATCCCGAATCCGCCAGTCCGGCGTGACGTCGAGATCGAACTCCACGCCCTGCTCATCACCGCTCGGGATCGGCCACGCGGGCGTTCTCATTCCGGCTTCCTCCGCTCGCCGTAGGCCAAAGATAACGACTGGCTACCCATGAAACCACCCAGGAAACCTGGCTCTGGCCCGGCTCCGGCGGCCCCACCGCTGCGGCAACGCCGATTTTCTACGGCAAGACGACTCTGCTGACCGATTGTCAAGGTGTGCAGGGTTCGGCTCGGGTGCTCGCCATGTAGGCGCTTGTAGGCGACGGCGAAGCGACTCCCGCATCATCAGTAGAACGGCGGCTCAGCTCAGAGCACGCGCGCTACCGCGAGAAGACTGATGGTGCCGCTGACCGCTAACCGATCGGCAGCGCGCTGAGGATCGGGCCGTAGAACCAGTCCAGCATGCGCTCAGCGTCGTCCTTCGCGGCGACGGCGCCGTGGGTCGAGCTGTGCAGCACCACACCGATCAGCGGTATTCCGGCCCGGACCGTCTGGAACAGCAGGCACGTTCCCGCAGCGTCGGTGTACCCGGTCTTGATGCCGACCGCGCCGGGATAGTCGCCCAGCAGCAGGTTCGTGGTGTGCCAGTGGTGCTCGCGGTTGCCGGGGCCGGCGGGCAGGTGATAGCTGTGCGTCCCGACGATGTCACGGAACACCGGTTGGCTCATCGCGCGCAGGCCCAGGGTCACCAAGTCCGCCGGCGTGGAGGAATTGGAGTCGTCGTTCGGGACGGGAAGACCACTGGGGTCGGTGAAATGCGTTCCCGCCAGGCCCATTTGACGCGCTGTGTCGTTCATCTTGGTGATGAAACCGTCCTGGCCGGGCCCGAAAGCCTCGGCCAGCGCGTAGGTGGCGTCACAGCCCGACGGCAGCATCATCGCGTAGAGCAGCTGGCGTGCGGTGAGCACCTCGCCGGGGGCAAGGCCTGCGGTGCTTCCGTCGTGCCTGACGCAGTAGGCGATGCTTTCGTGCGGCACGGTGATCGTCCGTTCGAGGTCACCGGCGTTGACCACCACCAGTGCCGTCATCACTTTGGTGATGCTGGCTATCGGGACGACCGTATTCGGTTGCCGCGACCACAGCACCGTACCGGCGATCCCCTCCGCCAGCGCCGCCGCCGACGCCTGCACGCCGTCCGGCTCCGCACTCGTCCACGGCAACTGCGGCCAGGACACCTGGCCCTGCGGCAGTTGCGGCCAGAACACCTCGCTCTGCGCGGGGGTAGCCGCGACGCCCTGCCCGACTGCCACGAGCAGCACTCCGGCGACCACGCTCTGCAACAATCGGGCAAATGTCCGCATGGTCGACATTCTGCCGCCCCACCTCGCCGATCAGCGGGATTTCATCGAGGAGTCGACCCGCGATTCTGTATCCGAGATCGCGGTCGGTAACGGTTCGAACACGCGCACCTCAGTTCCCGATCCACCGGCGACTATCGGTCCCTTCGTAGTCCACAGGGCCAGAGCCCTTTTCATGTCAATCGTCCGTCGCACCCGATCCAATCCCGAACCGGCCACCAAGAGTGGCAGTGCTCACATATAGCACCGCCGGAAATGACTGCCATGCAAGATAGCTACAAGTTTGCCAGTTGGTTTTGGAAGGGGTGGGACTGATGGGGAGAATTGTGCGAGCCGTGGCGAGCGTCGCGGCGAGCAGTACCGTGCTGCTGGCCGGGATGTGGGCTGCCGGCGTTGCCGGTGCGGATCCAGTGGCCGACAAGCATCGGGAAACTGTCACCGATGACGGGTGGACTCTCGCGGTAACCAAGACGGAAGAGAATCTGGATCGGTATCCGAATCTGGCCTCGACGATGTTCACCCGCGAGGGCTTTGTCAGCCTCAAAGCGATCGCCGAAATCACCGGGGCGGGAACTGCGCCGGTCTCGGCAGGCTCGCTGGCGTTGGGGTATCAGATCGGCTGCCAAGTCGATGTCTCCACGGGTCTCACCCTCGGCATGGGGTTCTCGGTCGGCCCGAACGCCTCACTCAACATCAGCTGGCCCCCCAGCGTCAGCCTCGGTGCGAGCGCGTCGGTGTCACCGAACATCTCCACCACCCTCAAACCGGGATCCATCGCCACCATCGACTTCGGCACCAAACCCCTGGCCGGGCCGCGCGCGTCGATCACCGCCGAGCAAGTCCAGGTCAAAATCGACTCCTGCATGGGCCCGGTGAGTCTGCGCTCCTACGCCACCGCACGGATCTCCACGCCCGCCGCGGACAACTCCGTCACCGTCTACGGCGACCCGGTGTACCTATGAGCAGCGCAAAGACCGTGCCTGCCAAACGCATTCAGGAGCGCGGGCGTTCGATATGCCAGGCGACCATGAGCCGCCGAGGACGCTGGCGGCGCACCGGTGCCGCCCTCGCCACGACAGGGTCGCTGCTGATGGTTTCGGCCGTGCTCACCACCGTCGATCCCGCCGCCCCACCCGCGTCGGCAGGACCTTATATTCCGTGTGAGCAGTGGCAGCAGATGCATCCGGGCTGGCCGTGTGTCGATGTTCCCGAACCCTCCCAACCGCCCGCCCCCTCTCAACCGCCGCTGCCGACCTGGGCACAGAGCCAGCCCGGCACCGGTGGCGGGTCTCGCGCGGGTGCACTCACGCCACCACCGGTCGGTCCCGGAAACGGCGCACCGATCGTCCCGATACCCGAGCAGCAGGTACCGCAACCACGGCCGGCATCACCGCCGCCGACAGCCGCTCCCGGCTCTGCGGCGCTTCCGTTGCCGACCACCAGTGTGGGACGGCGACCGGATTCCGGCCCCAGCGCTGCCCAGCCGGTGTCCGATGGTGTGTGTCTGTTGAATCCGATCTCGTGCATGCTCGACCTCCCGCCGCTTCATAGGCAGAAATACGATCTGACCCCGACCCAGTCGCAAGCGCTGTACAGTGCCGCCACGGCCTTCGAGGCTGGTGCTGCGGGCGTGGCCTGCGCGGCCATTCCCGTTGTAGGTCCTTATATTTCGTTTGTCTGCGGCGCTGTCATGGCTGGGGTGATGCGGTTGATGGCGCCTGAGGCCGACGACTACTACACGATCACGGTGAAATACGGCATCCTCGGGCCGGAGGTCAGTGTCCAGCTCAACCACGTCATCAAGGGCACCGCAATCCCGGCACCCAGTGAGCTCAGACCCTCCACGACACCCACTGGCCAAAACGGTAATGGTGGCGACAACGGCAACGGCAACGGTCGTGGTGATGGAAACGGCGGCGGAAGTGCTGCGCCCACCGCGCCGCCCTACACACCTCAACCAGCGCCGCCCGTACCTGCCACCCCGACAGCAGCGCCAACCGCCATCCCCGTCGACCCGCCACGGACCCAGCCGAGTCCGCCGCAGCGGCCGGACAAGCCGTGCACCGGAGCGTGCTTGGCATGACGCGGCGAGCACAGCATCTATCACGCCATTCCTGGTCCAACGGAGGTCAGCTGGTGACAACAAGACAGCGAGCGTGCACCGTGGCCACGGTGGCCGCAGCCGCTTTGATCGGGCTGACCGGATGCGGCACTCCGTCGGAGCCGGGTTCGGGCCCGAGCTCGTCCACCACGACCTCAGCCGTCACCGCCGACGACCTGCAACTTCGGGTCAAGTCCATGCGGGTAGCGATTTACGAAGGGCGCTACCGCGACGCCTACGACATGCGGTCCGACGCTTGCCGCCAGGCGATCGGTTACGACGAATACGCTCGAGCTATCGCCACCGAGTTCGCCGACAAACCCCACCCGGGACCAGATAGCCTGCGAGTCCTTGTCGTCACCGCCGAGGACCCCAGCCGCGGTGTCCACCGCGCCCAAGCCCAACTATACGAAGCAGGCCACGAGCAAGACCCAGCCAACGAGACACCACGCTGGTGGACCGTCGAGGAGGGCCAATGGAAGTTCGACAACTGCAACCCTCCCGCGCCGTAATCGGCGCGACCACGGTCGCCGCACCGATCTACATCCTGCTCACCGCTCTGTGCGGCGGCACGGCGATCTATGTCCTCATCGCCACCCTCGGCCCACCGTATGCGGTCGCCGGAGCAATCGGCGGCGGGCTCGGGGTCGGAGGCGGCGCCTACCTCAACGACCAACGACGCACCAGCGAGTTCGGATCGCTGGACAACAGAATCGGATTCGAGCACATCGTGCGCGGGCAGAGCCCTACCGGCGTCAACCTCCAGTGGCTGCATTCCATGATCGAGCGCGAACTGCGGCGGACCAGCATCGCGATTGTCGGATCCGGCGTCTGCGGCGCCGTAGCGGGGGTGGCAGCGGTGGCGCTCGGTTTCTACTCGGGCGCCCTGATTCTGCGAGTCGTCGGAGCGGTCACGCTCATCACCATCGCGGCGGTCCTGGTGGTTGTCAATTTTCGCCGGCGCCGACAACTCCAATTGCTGGATTCGGCCACGTTGCCACGCTGATCAACGGTTGCTGCGTACATGCCGCTTCGCCAACGCCGAAGCCGACAATGACAGCGATCGAGACAGGCTCTCGCTGGCTGGAACCTCGCCCTGTTTCCCGACCACGGCAGCCGGAACCGCCACTCCCCTGCCCACGGTCATCGAACACCGATAGGCCAACCGCGATCGGCGTGCGGGGCGCGGGGACTGCGGCGGACAAGTGCACCTGCTGCTGTAGCGGCGCGCTCGTCCGGCTCTATGCCGGACGCGGCTGACGAGTGCGCCGACGGCGGAATCATGGGCTCGCCCGGGACCTCGGCGGTAACAGGCGCATCAGCTTCTCAATAACTGCTCGGGTGGTGACCCCGTTCCTATTAAACGTGTCAATTGATATACGACCCACCCGTGCGAGGTGGACAAAATTCCGAACGGAAGTGTGGTAAGAAACTATCGACAGCGGAGGTGGCGCGCCGATTACCGGCAATAGCCTCCGTGGCACGTCTCGATAATCCGTCGGTGGGCGAACGTCTCCGCCCGCCGAAACCTTCATTGTTTCCCGGTGCTGTGGATGCGCGTTGCTTGCGCGTATCCCTGATGAAAGGCGTGGTGCTGCAGTGCATTACACGGCGATTGTGGTGGGGGCGGGGTTCGGAGGGATCGGGATGGGGGTTGCGCTCAAGCGAGCCGGTATCGACGATTTCCTGATCCTGGAGAAGGCCGACGAGGTCGGCGGCGTCTGGCGGGACAATATCTACCCGGGCTGCAATTGCGATGTCCCGTCTCATTTATATTCGTTCTCCTTCGCTCCCTACCGCGATCGGCACATTCGTTATCCGGGACAGGAACAGATTTTGAATTACCTGAGCAGGGTCGCCGCCGATGAGGGTTTGCTACCGCATCTTCGGGTGGGTTGCCCGGTCAGTGAGGCCACCTATCTGGAAGCTCAGGGTTACTGGGAGGTGATCACCGCGGCTGGGCTGCGCATGGTGGCCGATGTGGTGATCTTCGCGGTCGGGCAACTTCATCGCCCGCATCTGCCGGAGTTTCCCGGCGGAGCCGACTTCGCCGGTCCGGCGTTCCACACCGCGCGGTGGGATCACCGACATGATCTGCGCGGTCTCGATGTCGCGGTGATCGGCACGGGATCGAGTGCGGCCCAGATTCTGCCCACCTTGGCCGCGACCGCTGCCCATGTGCGTGTCTTCCAACGAACCGCCCATTGGGTGCTACCGAAACCGTCGAAGGATTTCGGACGTCTCGCCCGGGCGGTCTTGGCACTACCGGGCGGGCACCACTTGTACCGGCGCGCACTGCATTACGGTGCCGATACCGTGCTCGCCCCGGTGATGTGGCGCGGCTGGTCGGCGCGACCGGTCGAATGGCTTGCGCGCTGGTATCTGCGGCACACGATCTCGGACCCGGCCCTGCGCGCGGCCCTGACACCGGACTATCGGATCGGCGGCAAACGCATCGTCCTCGACAGCGAGTACTACCCGACACTGACATATCCGAATGTCGAGCTCGTCACCGCTCCGATCGCCAAGATGACAGCGGAAGGACTCGAGACCACCGACGGTGCACAACACAAGGCCGACGCTGTCGTTTATGCCACCGGCTTCAAGGCTCCGGAATTCCTGGTGCCGATGCGAGTGCGCGGCCGTCGCGGAGTCGAGCTGGCAGCGCAGTGGGCCGACGGCGCGAGCGCTTTCCTGGGAATCGCGATCCCGGGGTTCCCGAATCTGTTTCTGCTCGCCGGCCCGAACAGCTTCAACAGCGCAGGCAGCAATCCTGCGATGAAAGAGCTCCAGATGCAGTACATAGTGAACTGCCTGCGCTGGCGTGATCGGATCGACGCTGCCGCAATCGAGGTCACCGAGGCGGCAATGCAGAACTACCAGCAGTGGTTGGAGCGGGCGATCGCCACGACGGTATGGCCGCCCGCGTCCAGCTGGTACCGGCATCCCAGCGGGCGCGTCACCAACCCGTGGCCGGCGTCTGCTCGCACCTACCGGCGCATGTTGGACAGTTATGACCCTGAATCGTGTTTCCGTGCGTCGAACAAGCAGCGGGACATCGACGTGACCGAAGCTGCGGTGTCCGCGCCGCCGCGCGCTGCTTGTTGAGCGACGCCGGTCGGGCCCGCGAGCGAGAAGAGCCGAAACCCTTCCTCTGCAAAGGGTTTCGGCGTACCTCGAATGCACCCGTCAGCGACGCTCAGCCCAGGAACTTGCCGAGATCATCGAGCACCCGCATCGCCCCGATCGGACCGAGCCCGAGAAACCACACCTCGTCGTCGACCGCGATGGCATGCCCGGCCTTGACCGCGCTCATGTTCCGCCAAATCGGGCCCTCGGTCACCGCTTTCTGATCGGGCGAGACCGCCGAGCCGTAACTCGCGTAGAAGATCCAGTCGCCGGCGGCCTGGTCGATGTTCTCCTTCGAGATTTCCACCGCCAGCTCGTCGACGTTCTGATTCGCCGGTCTCGGCAGGCCGACATCGGCGAGGATGACGCCGATGAAGGACTTCTTGCCGTAGAGCCGGATGTTGCCGCTCATGAAGCGCACGAGCGAAATCGTCGGCGCGCCAGTCAATTTGGCCTTCACCTGATTGGCTTTGGTTTGATAGTCGTTGAGCAGCTTGGTGGCCTGTTCCTCCGCGCCGAGTGCGGCGCCGACCAGCAGGAAATTCTCCTTCCACGGGAAGCCCGGCCGGATGGAGAATACGGTGGGCGCGATGGCCGAGAGCTGGGGATACAGGTCGTTGACGCGTAACTTGCTGCCCAGGATCAGATCTGGCTTCAATGATGCGATCTTCTCGAGGTCGAGCGTGTTGGTCGGGCCGACCGTCGCGATGTTCTGCACGCGGTCGGCCAGATACGACGGCACCCCCTGCTGTCCGGCGGTGGTGGCCATGCCGACCGGTGTCACGCCCAGCGCGAGGACGTCGTCCAGCTCGCCGGAGTCGAGAACGACTACCCGCTCGGGCTTTTTCTCGATGCGGGTCTGCCCCATGGCCTGCGTGACCGTGCGCGGAAACACGCCCGGCCCGACGTCCGCTTTGAGCTTGGCGGTCTCGGTATCGGCGGTGGCGAACAGTGCTCCACCGGTGGCGACGTTCTTGTCACCGTGACCGGTATCGCCCGCGCTGGCGGGGGTGGTGGCGGGATCGGTGCCGCATGCGGCGAGCAGCGCGGCGGCGGCAACGGCGACCACCGCCTTTGTCCATCGGACCATTGTGTGATTCCTTTCCTAGGACCGGGTGGCGGGCACGGCGGCCCTGCCGGAACGATGTCGTCCGATGGGAACGACCATCGGGGTGCCGGACACGGGGTCCGGGATGATCTGCGATGGAATGCCGAAGACGTCCTCGACCAATTCCGCGGTGAGGATGTCGGAGGGCGCGCCCTCGCAGGCGATCTCGCCGGCTTTCATGGCGATGAGGTGATCGCCGTAGCGGGCGGCCAGGTTGAGGTCGTGCATCACGATCACCACGGTGGTGCCGTCGGTGGTGTTGAGATCCGCGAGCAGGTCCAGCACCTCCACCTGATGGGAGATATCGAGGAAGGTGGTCGGCTCGTCCAGCAGCATGATCGGGGTGCGCTGGGCCAGCGCCATGGCGATCCACACCCGCTGGCGCTGGCCGCCGGACAATTCGTCGACCGAGCGCGACGCCAGTTCGACGGTGTCGGTGACTTGCAGGGCGCGCGCGACCGCCGCGTCGTCCTCGGGTGTCCAGCGGCGGAACATGCCCTGGTGTGGATAGCGACCGCGACCGACCAGATCCGCGACGGTAATACCCTCGGGCGCGACCGGGGATTGAGGCAGCAGTCCCAACTCCCGCGCGACATCCTTGCTGCGCAGCGAGGAGATCGGCGCGCCGCCCAAGTAGACCGCACCGTGGGTGGGCGCGAGCAGCCGTGCCAGGCCGCGCAGCAACGTCGATTTCCCGCATGCGTTGGTGCCGACGATCATCGTCACCAGGCCCCCGGGGATGCGCACGGTGAGGTCGTTCACGATCGTCACCGGTCCATAGCCGAGCCGCAGGTTCTCGGTGTGCAGAGTTGGTGTCACCACATCCCTTTCAGACTCGCCCGGCCCGGTTGGCCGCGGCGAGCAGCCACAGCAGATACGGCGCGCCGACCGCGCCGGTGACCACCCCGACCGGCAGCGGGTTGCCGAGTAGATGCTGCGCGACGAAATCGGCGAGCAGCGTGACCAGCGCGCCGGTGAGCGCGGCCGGCACCAATGCTGTGCGACCACCGCCGGTCAGCCGGGTGGCGATCGGGTTCGCCACGAAGGCGACGAACGCGATGGGACCGGCGACCGCGGTAGCGAAAGCCACACTGGCGGTGGCAATCAGCAGCAACAGCAGCCGCGTGCGCTCGACCCGCAGGCCCAGGCCGGCCGCGACGTCGTCACCGAGTTGCAGTCCGTTGAGCGCGGGGGCGAGCAGCGCGGCGGCGGGCACCAGCACCACGAGAGCGATCGCCAGCGGCATGACCGCGTGCCAGCTCCGGCCATTGAGATTGCCGATCATCCAGACCAGCGCCTGTTGGGCGAGCGCGACATCGGCCCACGTCATGAGGTACGACACGATGCTGGTCAGCACCGCACCGACACCAACACCGATCAGCACGAGACGAAAACCGTTCACTCCGCCGCGACGCGCGAGGCTGTAGATGACCGCGCCCGTGACGACCGCGCCGACGAAGGCGGCCAGCGACAACGCCGTGCCGGACAGTCCGAAGACGATCAGACCGGCGACGGCCGCCGCGCTCGCACCTTGGGAAATCCCGATCACATCCGGGCTGGCCAGCGGGTTTCGTAACAAGCGCTGAAACAGCGTGCCGCCGATACCGAACGCGATCCCGACCAGCGTGGCCGCGACCGCTCGCGGCAACCGCAGCTGCCTGACCACGAACGCGTCCTGCCCGCCGCCACCACCGAGCAGAATGCCCGGAATATCGCTCAGCGGAACCGAATACGAGCCGACGGTGAGCGACAGCGCGAAAACCACAACCAGCGCCAGGAGTAAGGCGAGCGCTACCAGTCGCGCGCGAGTGGCGCCACTGCGTCGAGCATGGGTGACGGCAGCCAGCGAGGCGACATCGATGGTCACGCCTGCACCAGCTTCCGGCGTCGCACCAGCATGACGAGCAACGGCCCGCCGAGAACCGCGGTCACGACACCGACCTGTACCTCGGCGGGTCGAGCGATGACGCGGCCGACCACATCCGCGACCAGCAGCAGAATCGAGGCGATCACCGCGGAATACGGCAGCAACCACCGGTGATCGGGACCGGTGATCAACCTGGCCGCGTGCGGGACCATCAGGCCGACGAAGGCGATGGGTCCGGCGATGGCCGTCGCCGCGCCGCACAGCACGACCACCGCAAGCGCCGCCACACCGCGGGCGACCGGCACATTCTGGCCCAGCGCGCGGGCCACGTCGGTGCCGAGCGCCAGCGCGTTCAACATTCGCGCTGACATCGCCGCGAGCAGGACGCCGACCGCGAGAAACGGCACCGCCTGTCCAACGGTCGGCAGATCGCGCTCGGCGAGCGACCCCACCTGCCAGAAACGGTATTGATCGAAGGTGGTGGTGTCGGTGAGCAGCAACCCGCTGGTCACCGACTGCAACGCGGCGGTGACCGCAGCTCCGGCGAGCGCGAGTTTCATCGGCGTGGCGCCGTCGCGGCCGAGCGAGCTGACGAGATACACGACCGCACCCGCGACCGCGGCACCCGCGAAGCCGAACCACACGTAGCCGGTCACCGAGGTCACCCCGAGCACACTGATCCCGAGCACGACGAACAAGGCTGCGCCTGCGTTGACACCCAGCAGCCCGGGATCGGCGAGCGGGTTTCGCGTCGCTCCCTGGATGATCGATCCGGCCAGCCCCAGCGCGACACCGACCAGCACCCCGATCGCAGTGCGCGGCAGCCGCAGATCGCGCACGACGGCGTGATCGACATCGGTCGGGTTGTAGCGGAGCAAGGCGTCGAGCACGGTCGTGAAGGTCAAAGCGCGCGAGCCGACGCTGATGCTCAGCACCACTGCGAACGCGAGTACTGCCAGTAGCAGCACCAGCCCCGTTGCGAGCGGGAGCGTCCTGGTTCGGGCGCGATCCATCTGTGTCGGTCACCTTCGATTTAGAACAATACGGTTTGCCTACCCTAATTGACCGGTGGGCCTGCTGAGCCACCGGCTGGCAACACCCGGTGGTCCATCACGGCGCGGCGATCGAACCCCGCTGGGTCCGGCCATGTCGACGCCGGGTGCTCGGCCACGTTTCAGCGCATGCGTGGTATCGAATTAGCGCCAGAAGCTGACAACCCGGCCGCTCCGAAGTACCTCGGCGGATCACCCCACCGCGGCGGACGACGTACCAGGAGGTGCCGCGCCGAGCGGGCGGTTCACCCGATGCGCGTCCGGACTGGTTCCGTGCCGAACTCGACGACTGATTGTCGTCGAGACGGATGGCTCGAGCGTCGGCTACAACGTTGGCGTGCAGTACTTTTTGCGTAGCCGCGCGAGCCGAGTCGGAGGAAGCGATATGTCGATCGTCACGGGTGAGGTGGCCGCGATGCTGAACGTTCTCGGACTTCGCAAGGGAGACAACCGGATTCTCGACGTGATCGTGCTCCTCGGTCCTGAAATGGAGGTCGAGGACTTCGACTGGGGCGACGTGCAGTCGACGTATTACCTCTTCCGCCGAGCGGGGACAGAGCTGCTTTTCGAAGACGAGGTGCTCGTGTCGGCGATAGTGCGGACCCTGCCGGACAGCGCGGACGAGACCTACCGGCCATATCCCCGGCCGGGCGCCTTACTGGAAGGCTTGTCCCCCAACGCAACTCGGTCCGAAGTAACGGCTTTGCTGGGACAACCGGAGCGCGCTGGACCGAACTTCGACAGGTACGAAGTTAACAACCGCTACCTGCATTTCGAGTTCGACCCCGCCGGACGTGTCGCCAAACTATCGGCGCTGCTCGAGCCAGTTTGAGTGATCCCGGGTGCATCCGGCTCCGATGCCCTCCGGAGGGTGGACCTCCGGCCGCTGCTTCTCCACGCTCAGCTCGACGGCCCGGCTGTTGTGCGCACGAGCTGTTTCTGTCGCCGCCGGGTCAACTGTTCTTCTTGGTCATCGTGAGCACGACAACCGA
This sequence comes from Nocardia sp. CS682, assembly GCF_004634405.1. Taxonomy (NCBI): domain Bacteria; kingdom Bacillati; phylum Actinomycetota; class Actinomycetes; order Mycobacteriales; family Nocardiaceae; genus Nocardia; species Nocardia sp. CS682. The sequence continues at coordinate 1,028,693 of NZ_CP029710.1, forward strand.
ATCCGAACCCACGACCGTACCCGCTCCGGGCTCCACCGATACCACGGTCCAATTCGCCAGCATCACAACAAGACTGATCCCCGGGGTGGCCGAGGCATATCTAACCTTGGTGAAACCCGCCGTCTCCAAGATGTCGTCGGCGATGGCACCGTTCTTACCGACAACATCAGGAATCGCGATATCGGCAACTGGTGCCACCGTCGTCGCTCTTTTGGCCAACGGCGCGGAACTCAAATCCGCTACCGCAACCGGCGCCGCAGCCGAGGTGGTGACCCGCGCGGCGCGGTCTCCGGAATTCCCATCCGCCGCGCTACCGATCATCCCGACCACCAGCAGTCCGCCGATGATGGCCGCGATCCACACCCACGCCGACAACGGCTTCTTCTTCGGTGGCATCGGCGGGCGCGGCTGGGCCACCCACGCCGGAGTCTGTTGCGGGCCATGAAGATACGGTTGCGGGCCATGAAGATACGGTTGCGGGCCGTGCGGATACTGCGGCGGCTGATTGACCATGGAACAAAATCCCTTCGACATCGGCGGCGCCGGGATCGCCGCGGCCAGGCCGCAACACCCAGCCGTTGCCCGCATTCAGACCCGGCACCATCGGCAACCGGGCAGTACTGTCGTAACCGAAGGCCAAGTGCCGCAAGGCATCCCCGGTCGGTGCCGAGACATCGGCTGGGCGATCACCGAGGAATCTCGGTCGGCGTTGGGGCCACCCAGCATTACCGCCCAAGCCTGTCACGCCACAACGCAGCGCCGGAAGTCATTCAAATGATCTAACCTGTCACGTTTCTCAGCGACGGAAGGGACCGGTCACCTCGTAGGTGATGCCGCCGCTACTCGAACCCGAGGTGCCGCGCTGCGAGGAGAAATACAGTCGGTCGCCGGCCGGGTTGAAGGCCGGGCCTGCGATCTCCGACCCGCTCGAGTTGGCGATTTGCAGGAACGGTGCGACGACGTCAGCAGCGATCAGGCAGATCTGCATGTCACCGCCGTCCTCGGCGATGAACAGGTCGTTGTTCGACGCCCCGGTGACGTTGTCCACTCCGGACAGTGGTGCACCGTTTCCGGGCTCGTAGGTGATCGAAAGCTGGTTGCCTGCAGCGTCATACGCCCAGACCCTGTTGTCGCCCTTGGTGGTGAACCAGCACGTGCCGCCCGCGTAATAACAGCCTTCACCACCGTTGAAGACCTTCGCTCCGCGCACCTGTTGCCGCGTCGGCCTGGATTGCGCCGACGGGTCCGGGACCGGTTTCCAGCTGAGTTTTCCCGAGGACTCGACGAGCACCTCGAGTTTGCCGCTCGCCAGATCGCCCCAGGAAGTCGGGACGAATCGGTAGAAGCAGCCGTCGCGGCGGTCCTCGGTCATATAGATGACCTTGCGATCCGGGTCCGCCGCGCAGGCCTCGTGTGTGAACAGTCCCATCGCCGGTCTCCGGGTACCGGTGTTGCGACCCCACGGGTCGGTTTCGAAAACCGCACCCTTGTCCACCTCTTCGCAGGACAGCCAGGTGTTCCACGGCGTGGCGCCACCAGCGCAGTTGCGGCTGGTACCCGACAGTGTGCGATGCGCGCCGACGATAGCGCCATCCGCACCGAAGACGATCGCGCCGACACCGCCGGTACGGTCGACCTCGCTGTTGGATACATAGATCCACCCCGAGCCGTCGGCGAAACAGGCGCCGCCGTCCGGCGCGGGATGCCAGGTGTAGTTCGATCCGGCCACCCGCTGCCCCGAACGGGCAACGATCCGGCTGGTGAAACCCGCAGGCAGGAACACCCCGTTGGCGTCGGGCGTCTTCGACAGCGGTCCATACGGCGACTCACCGGAAACGGCGCCCGCGCTGAAGGCCTCGAGCCATGCCGCCCCACCGAGCGCCACGCCGCCTCCGCCGATCACGCTCACCCGCAAGAAATTTCGACGGTCCACAAAGCACCTCCAACACGGATTGAATCCAGCCCGGCAGAGCGCCAGTGCGGCCGGTAGTGCCGTCACCCCATCAGTCGGTGTCGCAGTGTAATCGCCTGCGGTAAGCCGAGGTTCGAAAGGAGTGGAACACGGTACAGTCAGTTTACCGAATCAGGTTGGTGTGCATTTCGTTTCGAGAAGTCGATCAACGGAACAATGCTTGAACTGCGGACCCGCCGCACTGCCTACCCGGCTGCCGAATCTCCGCCGAACACCCACGGCGTCAGCACCACAAGCCACCCGTCCGGATCCTCGAACAGCACCGCACCGCGCCGCGACCAATACGGATTGGCAGGCACGACCGGACGATGCCCACGCCCGCCCAGCCGATCCACCGCAGTCCGCAGCGCCTGTTCGCCCCGCAAATACAGCACCAACTGATTCTCCGGATGCGGCGGCGGTATCGCCGGCGGTGTCCCGTGCTGGGTGATCTCCAACTGCACCCCGGCATCGGGCAGCCCGAACACGATCCCGTCGTATCCGTCGTGATCACGCCACTGCGCCAGCACGGCCAGCCCGAGATCATCCCGATAGAACGCCACCACGTCGTCGAACCGCGCCGTAGGCCGTGCGAACCGCACTGCGCCCACACTCAAATGCTCCGGCCACACATCCACCCCAACACCACAACTCGATCGATCTATCCCTACCAGTCGCGCAGATCCCGCCTGGCGACAGTTGCTCTCACCGGCGCCTGAGTTCTCGCATTCCTTCGCCGGTTCCGACGAACCACCAGCCGGAGGGAGGATCAGGCGGCAAACAGCCGTCCAGCAGCGCGATGAATCCGTCAGCGACCTCGAGAATACGGTTGAGTTGGACGCCACCGGGCCGACGAGCATGACCGTCCGATACCGCGATGTCGTCCAGAATCAGCCACTGGCACAACTGATCTGTGCTTACATCACCCGCTGCTACTGCGGCGTCGCGGGCAGCCCGGGCGAATCCGCGGACCTCGTCTCGCTGTTGTCGGGTGTCGAAGTCGATCGTGGTGCCGAAATCGCTGATTGCGGCGGCGCGACGCCACTGGTCGCAAAGGTCGGCGAGCCAGGGATCGTCAGCGCGCGGCTCCTCCCCTATCTGGTCGACCAGATAAGCGAACCACACGCCGAGCGCGTCGTCCACAGCCCAGAAGCCTCGACCATCGATCTCCACGAACTGTGTCGCGCTCATCCCCGAAGTATGCAGCAACCACCTGGTTTGGCTGACGCGCGAATAGGACTGCTCGAGACTCGGTGGCAGCGAATGTCCCACATCGCAGCGGGTCTGGTCCGCAAAGATCACACGTGGTCGTTGGAAGCGGTTGATGCGCCTGTCAGATCGGGTTCTCACCTGCTCTACGCACATGTCGATGCCCATCGCCAGGGAAAGTGGGTGGCGCGGCGGGGAGCAGGTCCTGCAAGGTATATCCGCACTTGTTCGCCACCCGGCAGGAGGCATGGTTGTCCTTTGCGTGGAGCAGCTCCAACTGATTCAGTCGGACCATGTTCTGTTCAGCAAGGGCCCACCGGGACACGGTCTCGACGGCACGGGCAGCGATGCCTCGACCGCGGGCGTGGGCTGCGGTCCAATACCCGACCTCGGCTACCCCGGCCGTGGTCATTTTCACCACTACATGGCCGACGGGCGAGTGATCGTCGTCGGCGCTCACCACAGCGAAACTGAACCGTGTGCCGTCAATCCAGCCGTCAACCTGAGCGTCCACCCAGTTCCGGGCATCGGTTTCGTCGACCAAGTGGCTGGCAAGCCAGCGACGCAAACCCGGATCACGATGTGCGGCAACCAGAGCTGGCAGGTCGTCCAACCGCCATGGGCGTAGCCGCAACGCCGCCGCATCCTCGGTCCGCGGCACAGACAGGATGACCTTCACAAACACGCATTATCGGGTATCGAGGTGCCTCATTCCGGACGGGTAGCTCCCCGCCGGAGAACGCGATCGCGGTTGGTCAATCGGCGAAGTCTCCGAAAGTACTGACCGCGGAATCGGCGCTCAGCGGCCTCGCGTCGAACATAACTGGGATCCGCAAAGACTTCGTAATAGGAGTTCTCTGCCTCATCACGCCCGCCGTCAGCGTCGATGACGCGCGCTAGTGAATCCTGGGATGGTCCGTAACTCGGAAAATCGACGATCCACGAGATCCTCGGTGCGGCTTCATCTTTCACCGAATCAGTATGGCGTGGCAGACCGGATCTGAGGCGGTCCGGCGTCCACGATCTCGAGCGACAACTCCAACGGGTCGTAATGGATGAGCGATTCCATCCACCACGTCATGCCCGCTTCGGCAAGTCCGGCAACGTCGACTTTGGTCGGCTCGTTCCACGCTGGGCTGGCATTGCCGGCAACGACGACATCGAATTCGCGTTCGGTCGAGCGGCCGGCGCTGTCCACCGCGGCGACGATACCGGCCAGTTCGTCCGGAGTAAGTGTGTGATCTTCCGGGTTGGGGAAGATCCCGTTGCGGCGGGCGGCTCGGCGGATCACCTTCGGGTTGTTGGTCGAGCTCGCCACCCAGATCGGGATGTGGTGTGGTTCTGGTGTTGTTGCCTCGAGACGGACCTCGTAGTGCGAGCCGTTGTGCTGGTAGGTCTGTCCGGACCACACTCCGCGGACTATGTCGAGTCCCTCGTCGAACATGGCGGATCGGGTTCGCAAGTCGCCGGGTTCGCCGAAGCGGCTGAAGTCACCGGACTCGTCCGAGCCGAGGCCGGTGCCCAGGATGAATCGTCCGTTCGACAGGTTGCTCAGTGTGGCCGCGTGACGTGCAACGACCCAGGGGCGGCGCCGCGCGAGAGGCGTGACTGTGGTGCCGATTCGAATCCGGTTGGTGGCTTGGGCGATTGCGCCCAGGGTTGTCCAGGGATCAGCGATGGGCATGGCCTCGCCCAGTAGGTGATCCCAGAGAAATACGCCGTCCCAACCTGCTGCTTCGGCACGGACCGCCAGATCGACTAGACTGCGCGGATCGCCGAACGGGCCGAACGGTGGTAGGTAGACCCCGCAACGAAGGTGATTGCCGGTCAAGAGATTTCTCCGCACATAGTCGATCGCTGGACGGATCCGATGGTATGCCCCTGTCCTCGCGGAAGCCGGCTACTGGGCCGACTTCGGCGGCATCGCTCGAAGTGCAGGATTGCTTCGTGAGTGGTTTTGTACGGGTGTGGTGCCTGCGTCACGCCGAATCGGAGAATGTCATCGCGGGTGTGTCCGGAGCTGTGCCGCTGTCGCCGTTGACATCCCGCGGTTTTCGCCAGGCCGCGGTGGCAGCCCGCGCTCTAGTTGACGAGCCGATTACCGGCGTCTACTGCAGCACTGCGTTGCGTACTCGGCAAACCGCCGCCGCACTGCTCGAGGGCCGCAGCATCGATATCGTGGCGTTACCCGAGTTGGTCGAGGTCGGGATCGGTGCGGCGGAGGCAACGACCGATCCCGGCGTCCGGCGGCAGACCGCAGAAGTGTTGCGGCGGTGGATAGTCGACCTGGAGCTCGAGCGACGAGTAGCCGATGGTGAATCCGGATCACAGGTAGTGGCCCGGATGACTACCGCTTTGGAGCAGATCAGGCGGGCACATGATGGTGAGTCCGTCGTGCTCGTTGGTCATGTGGCAAGTCTGAGTGTGACGTTGGCGCAGCTCTGCGGTCTCGGGGCTCGGGTGTGGGGCCGCCCCCTGCCGCACGCCGTGCCGTTTCTTGTCGAGTGGGACGGCAGATTCTGGCAGTGTCGATCGTGGCCCACGTAACCGACTTCGGGGATTTTGGTCAGGTGGGCTCGACGCGGAAGATCGCGATGCGCTCGGCTACGGCGGCCAGCCCGTCTGGTGTGGCTTCTTCGACCAGGCCGGTCTTGACGAACCATTCGTCGAGCTTTGCCGGGCTGTTCGCGACATGGTCGCGTAGCAGCGAACGGCGTTCTTCCACAGGGAGTTCCACCATTCGTACTGCTGAGGAGCGTCGGCCACGGGCCAGCGTGACCGTCGGTGAGGCCCGAACGTTGGCTACCCAGGCCGACTTCGGATACGCCTGGAAGATATAGCGCGCGCCAGCGAGCCGGAGCACCGAGACCGGCACCTCTCGCAATTCACCGGTGCGCCGGCCGACGACTGTGAGGATGTGCATGTCCGAGAAGGCGACGCCCCGCTTCTGAAGCAGGGTGACGAGCTTGTTGAGTCGATTTACATTGCGGCGCAATCGTTCCGGCTGTCGAGTCATAGTTCGTTCCTAGAGGTTTCGGGCATGCAACGATGGTCGCTGAGTGTTCTGGCGTCGCTCTTGCGCGGCACTGTCTTGGTAAGTCGGCAGTGGGAATAGGCGAAAACTACCGACGCGGGTAATCCGCACAGCCAGCACAGTGGTGGCACAACCGAACGCACTGCCGCTTCATGATCGACCACCAGGTCACCCATCCATGAGGCGCCTAACAGCAGGAGGACACCTTGACCACCGCAACCCATCCGGCGCGCACCGCCAGCCAAGCCTTGCATGCCGCAGTCCGAGCAGGCGACAAGAACACCTGGCTGGACCCGTTCGCCGTGGACGCCCTCGTCGAAGATCCGGTCGGCCCTTCGCATTTCGACTCGGAAGGTGCGGGGCACCGGGGCCGCGACGCCATCTCGGCGTTCTGGGACAAGGCCATCGCGCACAACGAGTCGATCGAGTTCCTGTTCGAGGACTCGTTCGCCTGCGGGAATGAAGTCGCCTACACCGGCAAGGTCCGCAGCCACGCCGGCGGCCAAGTGATCGACTCCGAGGGCGTGTTCATCTACAAAGTCGACGAGGCGGGCAAGATCCTCGCCGTGCGCGCCTTCTGGGAGACCGAGCGCACCATGGCGACCATGAGACCTGCCTGACAGCCGCCGGTTTCACTGGAAGACGTATCAGGTTCGTGCGATCGTCGGTTCAGGAGGCTGTCCACGAACGCAACTTCTCCGGGTTCCGAATCGCCCAGATGCGACTGATTCGGTCGTGGGTGATGTCGAAGGCGTAGACCGAGACGATGGTGTCGTCGAGTTGAGCCACGAGACCGGGCTGGCCGTTGACCGTTCGCTCCAGCAGGGTGACGGCGGGGCCGTGGGTGGCGATTTCCATGAACGCGTGGGCGATCTGGTCGCCGCCGTTGATCGGGTCGCGGAAGGCGAGTGCCAGGCCGCCGCCGTCGGCGGTGGCGATCGCCTGCGGGTCGAGCAAGCCGATCAGAGCCTCGATATCCTTTGTCTCCCAAGATCTTTTGAACTCTCGCACCACCCCGGCACGCTCGGTGGCCGATGGACTTCGCGAGGTGTCGATGCGGCGGCGGGCGCTGGAGGCGAGCTGGCGGCAGGCCGCCGGGGAGCGCCCGACGATGTCGGCGACCTCGGCGAAGGAGTAGCGGAAGACGTCGTGCAACACGAACGACACCCGCTCGGCCGGCGTCATGGAATCCAGTACGACGAGGAAGGCCATGCTGATCGACTCGTCGAGGGTGACCCGGTCGGCCGGATCGACGCAGGCGCGACCACTGCTCGATTCGGACCGGGCGGGTATCGGCTCCGGAATCCATTCGCCCACATAGCTTTCCCGCCTGGCACGGGCGGAGCCGAGCAGGTCGAGGCAGATGCGGCTTGCGACCGTGGTCAACCACGCTCCCGGCGCCGCCACTTCCGCCCGCTGCCGCTCGGCGAGGGCGTACCAGCGCGCGTAGGTCTCCTGCACCACATCCTCGGCCTCGGTCACGGAGCCGAGCAGCCGATAGGCGACATTGATCAGCTGACGGCGCTCCTTGATCACCTCGGGCAGGTGCGGGTCGGTCATGGACGGCTCCTTCGGTCTGTGCGCTCTCACCGAATCGACGAATCAGCGAGCCGATTTGTGAGGCTGCCTGACATTCCGGACGGCTGTGTCGTCGGAAGGTCATGACATCTTCAACGAACCAGGAGTTCCGGCCATGAGCAGTATCGGCATCATCCTCGGCAGCACCCGGCCCAACCGTAGGGGTGCGCAGGTCGCCCAGTGGGTCCTGAATACCGCAGCGCAGCGCGGCGACGCCGAATTCGAACTGATCGATCTGCGCGACCATCCCCTACCGCATCTGGACGAGCCCATGCCGCCGATGCACGGACCTTCGATACATGCGCACACCCGCGAATGGGCCGAGCGGATCACCCCATTCGACGGCTTCGTCGTAGTGACCCCGGAGTACAACGGCGGCGTGCCGGGAGTGTTGAAGAACGCCATCGACCACCTGTGCAGGGAATGGGCCGACAAGGCGGTCGGCTTCGTCTCCTACGGCGTCAGCGGCGGTGCTCGCGCAGTGGTGCAGCTGCGGATGGTGTGCAGCACGCTGGGAATGGCCGATGTGAGCCGCCCCGTGGAGATTTCGGTGCTCACCGATTTCGAGAATTACACCACCTTCACACCGCGCGACCACCACCACGCTGCACTGAGCACCATGCTCGACCAAGTCGTCTCCTGGAGTACCGCGCTCGCGCCACTGCGCGCGGACACCGAAACCACGCTCGTCGATTCCTGAGGCGCCGATATGACGATTCCCAGCAACTTTCAGTCCAACGCTGAACTCGATGATGTAGAGCTTCGCCGGCAAATCGACAAGCTGGTCGAAGCGCTGCGCGCGAAGGATCTCGAAGGCGTGCAACGGCAATACACGACCGACGTGGTGTCCTTCGATGTCGAACCGCCGCTCCAGCATGTCGGGATCGCGGCCAAACTCGAGAACTGGGCGAAAGTGTTTCTGCTCTTCGAAACAGTGGACTACGAGATCCGCGACCTCACGTTCACCGTGGGCGGTGACGCGGCGTTCGGTCACGCCTTCGCACGCCTGCACGGCACACTGAAGAACGGGGCGACGACGACCGGAATGTGGGTCCGGGCCACGTTCGGCATGCGAAAGATCGACCACACCTGGCTGATCGCGCACGACCAGGTCTCCGTCCCGTTCGAGTTCCACAGCGGTAAAGGCGTGGTCGACCTCGAACCCTGACGAGATGCCACTTCAGAGCGGGCCACCGGCGCCGGGATCGTCAGGCAGCGGGTCGACCGACTCGTCGCCCTCGATCTCGGCCAGTGCGTCGAGCTACTCAGCCGAGTACTCGGTCCCGCACCTGTGGCGACCATTGCACGTATTCGACTTCTGCCCCGTCGGCGTGGCGCAGGTAGACGAATCGTCCGGTTTCGCTATGGAGGGGACCGCCGATGATGGTGGCTGCGGATGCGGTGAGTTCGGCGATCAACTGGTCGAGGTCGTCGACGACCACCGGGCCGATCGTGCCGCGGTATCGGTGGGTGTGCTCGGGTGCGCCCGCGATGAGCAGGAAGTCACCGATCGCGGCGATTTCGGCTTGCTCGAAGGCGAATCGGAGATCGGCGGAGGTGCCTACGAGTTTCTCGTAGGTCGGCAGCGCGGCGTCGAGATCGGCTACGAACAGGCGGGCGTAGGTCTTCAATATCTGCACGTCGGCAAAGCTACGGTGGAGTTGCCGGTAGCGGCAGTACGCACTTGAAGGTGAGCAGTGGTTGTCGATGGGCGATGCGGAGCAACTCGGGCGAGATGTCGCGTGGCGGGTATTCGTCGCGGTGTCGACGAAGTGGGGTCTGCGTGTGCTCGAGGAAATAGGTGCGGGCCGGCACCGCTTCCGCGAGTTGCACCGCGCCGTCGAGGGCATCAGCTACAAGATGCTCACCCAGACGCTGCGCGAACTCGAAAACCACGGTCTGGTAAGCCGATACGATCACCACACCGCCAATCCGCGGGTCGACTACACCCTCACCGCGGCAGGGGAAGAACTTGTGCAGACCATCCACGGGTTGTGTGGCTGGTCCAGTGTCCACCTGGACCAGCTGCTCGCCGCCCCCGCACACCGCTCCGACGCACCGGCAGCCGGCTGACCGGTGCGCAAACGCCGTGCCCCACTCAGCTTTCGGCGAGGACCGCAGCATCCACATACCGTGGATCGCGAGTGATCGCGGCGAAAGTCGGCGCGCCCTCGCCGCCAACCGATTCCTCCACCTCGGCCAACCGGCCGAGCAGATCGAAGTAGCTCGCCTCGGCCGGCCGTAATGCCGCGATCGTCGCCGTGAGATCGATATCGGCGACGAACCGCGCTCCGTCGACACCCACCGACAGGGTCGCCAGCCATCCGTCCGCATCGGCCGCGAACATCGACCCGCTGGTCTCGGCCCAGAACAACACCACGCTCGGCGCCGAGCTCACCAGCCCTGCCGCGGCCAGCAGCACCAGTGCGGTATAGATGTTCGACTCACAGAACCCGAAGTGCATCAGATACGCCTCGAGCGCCCCCTCTCGATACCTCAGCACATACGTCAGGCCACCGGTATCCTCCCCGAAACAGTCGGCGAAATACTCCCGAGGCGTTATCCCCTCCTCGGCCTGCCGCCAATCCGGTGCCTTCCCGTCCCAGAACCACCCGTCATACATCGCACCGTAATTCTCGATGGCCGCCGGACCCGGCGCAGGTGTCGCCAACCACTGCTGGAATGCCGCCTGCCCCATGGGAATTCGAGCAGCAACGACAAACGTGTCCGACACAACCGGCTCCTCATCGATCTCTACGACGCCCGCATCGCGGGCCCATGCGCCATCCTAAGATCTCCCCGCCCCACCTCGGTGGTCTGATCATCGATCGCTCAACCGCAGGATGCTTTGAGCCGCAACGGCTCTGGCCCAACGACTACCGCGACGTGGCCGCTTCACTCAGTGATGCCGATCGAGTTCCGCGAGCGAATCCTTCGCGGCGAGATAGCCCGCGTCCGCGGCTAGGCGGTACCAGTATCCAGCCTCGGAGTCCGCGCCGCGCTCGCGCAGTAGTGACCCCATGTGGAGTGCGGCGAGCATGTACCCGCTATCGGCTGCCTTGCGACACCAATCCTCGGCTTCGGTCGCCCTGTCCTCGCTGACGAGGAGGTTGGCCAGGCCGATCGTCGCCAACTTGTCGCCGGCGGCGATGGCACGTCGATACCACTGCTCGGCCGCGCCGGCCTCGCCCGCCGAATGCAGCGAAGAAGCGTGGAAGCTCATCGCCCTCGGGTCACCGGCTTCGGCCGCTTTCTGTGTGTATTCGTCGCTCATGAACATGCCGTTGCCGAAATAGAATTGGTGGAGGAAGCGCGTTAGGTCCGCATCGACGTAGCTGGCATTCTGGTACCACATCTCAGCCTCGTCGATCGCACCACGGTCCTCTGCCACATAGGCGAGCGAGACCATGGCCAGCGCGTTGCCCGCCGCGGCGGACTGCCGGGTCGGTGCCACGACCTCGGCCCAGCGGTCTGGGTCGTCTCGCAACCGTCTCGATAAAGTGATCAGCGCGCTGGTGTCGCCGAGCACGGCAGCTCGCTCCTCCCATTCCGGTGCCTCGTCGGTCCGATGCATTTCGTTGAGCAATCTGGCAAGCTCCAGCATTGCTGCGGTATTGCCGAGTTCGGCTGCCGCCGTGTACCAGTCCTCGGCCCGATCGAGTTTGCGCACATCATCGAAGAGTCCGCCGAGCAGACACATGAGGCCTGCATCGCCCTCGGCCTCGGCACGCTGGGCCAACAACTGTTGCGTGGTCGCGAACAGACCCTCGGCCCGGCGCACGAGATCCCTGTGCTCGTCCAAGCTGGCCGTGTCCTCGAACATGTCGGCCAAGCCCGCGCTGTCGTGCGCTGCATTCGGCGAGGCTTCCCACCGCGCAAGCTCCGACAGTGTCAGATGGGGTTCGCGGGAAATGATCGAAGTTTGCAGCGCCGCATACTCTTCGACGACTGCAGGCGGCGCGAACCCGCGACCCTTCGCGACCGCACCAGCCATCAACGCGGCCGCGACGACACGAGCTTCTCGACTGATCATTTCCTCCACTTTCCACACAACGTCCTCGACCACCGAGTCAACCACTCCCCGCAATGTGCGGACGAGCGAAAGCCGTGCGGTAGGTACCGATACCGACAGGTGCGCCGCGATCCGACGTGCACTCCCCCAGAACATTCACGCCGCCGTGCATGGTGACCGACTCGATGCCGACCTCCGCCGTATCGATCCACAGTCGGGTTCACAATGCGGGACAAACGAGTTCGACGGTCGAGCCGAATGAGGGCGGTTGTCGTCGGCGGCGATCAGCAGGCCCTGTTCGTCGCCGAACCACACGCACTGGCCGTGGCGGCTGGTGTGAGCACTCGCCTGCCCTCACCGACTGCCGCGGAACGTTTTTCGGGCTCGGGGTGTGTTGCCAGTCTCCGGCGTAGCCTCGACCACCGCGCAGGTTCACATGATCGGAGTCGGCGATGGGCTGTGCAACCTGGACTGCGTAAATCGGGCCCGCGAATCACTTATGCGAGCGTTCGTTGTTTCGATACCGCACGACCGGGTATCTGCCCGACGTCCAGCTCGAGCGGGGAGCAAGCAGGCGCAATGGCCAACAGCAGCCAGTCCAAGGGGTACGACAACTCGTCCTCCACCGCGGGCCGCATTGCTCAGAACAGTATCTTCGAGCGATTCGCGCGCACGGGTTTCATCGTCAGCGGCATCGTCCACCTGATCATCGGCTACATCGCAATCCGTATCGCCGTCGGCGGCGCGGGCGGCACCGCCGACCAATCCGGCGCCATGACCGAACTGGCCGCCAAGCCGGGCGGCACCATCGCCCTGTGGGTGGGCACCGCCGCATTCCTGGTGATGGCACTGTGGCGGCTCGCCGAAGCCGCACTCGGCAGCTCGTCACGACCCGACGCCGACAGCAAGAAATCCGAGGCGATCGATCGAGTGAAGGCGTTCTCCCTGGCGGTGGTCTATTTCGCGTTCGCCTTCTCCGCATTCGGGTTCGCCCGCGGCAGCGGCAAACCCAGCGGCAGCGAGAGCGCCGGACTCACCGCACACTTGATGCGCAGCACCGTAGGCACCATCGCCCTCGTCGCGGGCGGTTTGATCATCATCGCTATCGGCGGCTACCACGTGTACAAAGGAGCCGGCCAGAAGTTCCTGACCGACCTCGAGGGCCACACCAGCAACCTGGTGCGCCGGTTGGGCATGATCGGCTACATCGCGAAAGGACTGGCTATCGCCGCGGTCGGGGTGCTGGTGGTCCTCGCGGCAACCCGGCCCGAGCCGGACCAGGCCGCAGGCCTCGACGGCGCGTTCAAAACCCTTGGCGCACAACCATATGGCGTGGCCCTGCTCATCATCGCCGGCTCCGGCATCATCACCTACGGCCTCTACAGCTTCGCCATGGCTCGCTACGCCAAGATGTAGGCGACCATCAAACCCCGTGGCGCTACACCTTCGCCGCCTGTCGGGGCTTGGGCACATGCGGTCACGGCCCGTGTTACTGCCGGTGCCGCCGTGGAGCGCGCTCTCGCCCATGGTCTGATCCCACAGTGGCGAGCCCGCACAACGGAATCCAGGAAGCGCCGCAGCCCTCGGCTTCTGCGAACCAGGCGGGCAGCTGAACTTTCGACTGCACCGCCAACATCCGTGGAACCGGTTTAATCGGGACTGCGGCGCAGCACGAGGCAGAGGAAACCGAACACGTCTCGATAGACGCGCAGCCATTCTTCGCGGTGGGTGGTGGCGGCGTCGAGGGCTTGGGAGCTGCCCGGATCGGCGGGGTGGTCCAGGGCCCAGCCGGCAAGCGTTCCCGTCCACGCCCATTCGTAGTCGTCGAGTTCGTGGCGGGTGCTGATGTGCCCGTACACGGAAGTCCAGCCGGCGGCGGTGACGCGCTCCACCGTGGTCGGCAGGTCTGCGAAATCGCCCAGCATCGCTACCGCCTCGGCGGACGGCTCACTTGCCCAGAATCCGTCACCGATCAGTACCCGCCCGCCAGGTGCCAGGTGCTTACGTGCTGCTGCGAGGGTGGGCAACAGGCCGCCGAATGCATGGGCGGCTCCGACACTGAGCACGAGGTCGAATCCGTGCGAAGCAGCGAGATCCGCGGCGTCCGCGCGATGGAGGGTCAGCCGGGCTTCGACGCCGAGCATGCTCGCGCGCTGACGGGCATGTGCCAGTGCGGTTTCGGAGACATCGACTCCCTCGGCTCGCAGCTGCGGAAACATGGTCAAGGCCCGTAGTAGCCACTCGCCGCCGCCGCAGCCGAGGTCCAGCACGCGCTCATCACCGCGCCGAATGCCGTGTCGCAGCAGTTGGCGCACCGAATCGTCGTCGACCGGGGCGGCAATCGGATGATCCGCATGGGCCAATCTGGATATCTGATCACGATTCACCGGGCCGATCCTGACACGGTCGACCGAGTGGGCGCAGCTGCATTTCCGAAGCCGCATCCCGCGTGGTCCGGTGCGAACCGCGTGTTCGTCGCTTCGATCCGTGTGGCGCGCCCGCAGCGCTCAGCGGGCCCCGAACATCTGGGTCCACCACGGCCCCGTGTCGAGCAAGGAACCTCCGCGCCCGGTGCCGGGCAGCGCACCGACACCGACCGACTTCCAGGAGCAGTTGAGCAGTTCCGCGCGGTGACCCGAGCTACTCATCCAGCCCTGCATCGCCTCCTTGGGCGAACTCGCCCCCAGGGCGATGATTTCCGTGACCTCCGCCTGATAACCCTGCGCCTTCGCTCGGTGCTCGGGGTAGCGGTGCCCCGGGTCGGGACTGATGTGGTCGAAATACCTGCGGTCTCGCATCTCTTGGTTGTGCAGGCGCGCGGCGCGGGTCAACCGTTCGTCCAGACGTAGCGGCTGACAACCCTTTTTGCTTCGCTCGGCATTGGTGAGGTCGAGGACCTGCTTCTCCCACGCGGTCGCGCCCTGCCCCTCGCCCGGGGACGGTTTCGTCGGCTCGTCCGGCTTGGTGGGCTCCTCCGGTTTCGTCGGCACGTCCGGTTTCGACGGCTCGGGATCGCCGCCCGCGCAGTCGGGTGCCGCGGGCTCGTCGGTTCCGGTGTCGACGAAAGCGTCGCTGATCCACCGACCGCTGTCGAGCCGGTCCCACACGTCGGTCGCACCCCAAGCGCCCTTCACCCGGTCGCCACGAGTGGTGCAGACGATCGTCACACGCTCACCGTGGCGAACTCGGCCAGCCTTCGAGCTCCGCAGGCTCGGACCGGACCGCAAGTTCACCGGCCAACGCCAGTTCGGCGACTCGACGGTCCCCGTCGCCGGCTCGTCCGGTTCGGCGGTCGCCGGGCCTGCCATCGCACTGCCCGCGACAACAACCCCCACGCACACCGCACCCAGCACGGCTCGTGACCGACCAACGTGCTCTCGCACCCTGTTCCACATCTTCGACCCTGCGTTCATCGACACTGCTTCTCCCACTGAGGCTTTGGCGAATCGACGGAGGTGCTCACCATTCTCCGTACTCGTTTGATCAGTGTTGAAGCCACCTTGATCCACCTACCGATCAGTACCGAAGGGTAAAGACCGGTAACGGAACGGTCGAGTTGCGTAAGGTCTCGTTAATTCGAGTCAAGGCCAGTCTGAAACCACCAGGGAAATAGCGCGGCCGGATCATCACGGCAATTATCAACCGCGCGATCGGCGAGTTGCCGGAACCGAGAATCGGAACTACTCCGGCACCGCCGATCTCTGCTGCGCCAGAACACTTTCCACCGCAACGGCGACAAAACCACCGCCGACCACGACGATTCGATCGGCCGCCGCGCTCCAGTACAGGGCCGAGTAGCTGGACCTGTCGTCGAACATCTCCGGCGGCAGCGAAATGTAGGTGCCGTTTTCCGGGAAGTAGAGGACCCCGACGTCACCCTCATCGTTGTCACCGAACTTCAACAGCAGTCCGCCGTCCGGCCCCGGACGCACGGCCATCACATTCGTCCACGCCTCGACATGCCGGATCGGGGTACCACCGCGATGGATTTCGTACAGGTCGCGATTGGACAAGTAGAAGAATCCGTCGTCCCCTGCGGGCACCGAGGTGAACTCGACGTGCGAACGCTCGGCGCCCATCTCGAAGGCGCGGACGCAGCCGGTGCCCGCCGCATCGAGCTCGTAACCGTTTCCGTCCCAGATCAATACGGTGCTGCCGTCCGCCAGCCGTGCGCCTCCGGTCATCGGCAGCGCGGCGTCGCCGAGCACACTCTTCACCACGGCGGCAGCCGGAATGCCGGGAATCTGCTCCCACCCACCGGATTCCCCGAGCCACAGTGGACCAGGCAGCGGGTCACCGACATTCAGGCCGCCGAATCTCAGCAGGTGCCTCTTCACCTCGTGCAACACCACGGGACGCGCGCCGAGGAAATAGCACTCGTGCGCGTAGAGATCGGCTTCTCCCGGACCCTTGGCCGGCAGAACTTTCGGCGCATCCTCCGCCCCGTCCACCAGAATCGGCCCGAACACGCGCGGGCGCGCCTTCGTGTCGGCGGTCGACATCGCGAGCCATCCGCCGGTCGGCGTCCTCGCCGCCGCTACCCAGAATTCGTTGCGCTGCAACGACAAACGCGGCGGCCAGACCTCGAGATCCCACAACTCCACCCGCGGATTCCTGCCGTCGCTGTGCGACAGCAGGAATCCGTCGACGATGTCATCGAGCACGCTCGCGATCGGCGAGGCCGCCGCGGTCTCCACCGCGGCGGCCGGAGTTCCGTCGTTGCCCAGGTACTGCGCCCACATCAGCTCCGGATCGCCCGGAAACTCACCCGCCGCGGGCACCGCGAGATCGGTTGCCTCCCAATACCCCAGCTTGCGGTCGACCGCCGCCCGCAGCGTCGCCACGATCCCCCGGTACTTTCGCCGCTCGCCTTTCGACAAGGGCACGAGCTGCTCTTGCACCCACTCCAGTACCTCGGCCACATGTTCGGCGGGCACATACAGGCCCGTCGAATAGTTCCCACTGAACCATCCCGACGAAAATTGCCTACCGAGTTGCGGATGCGCCGCAACAACTTCGGTGAACAGCCCGTCCGGCGCGTACTCGGCCTTCGGCATGAACACCGCGTCCGGGAACACCCGCCCCGCCTCGAACGCCAGACTCAGCGCCAAACCTCGCTCATACCGGTACGGCAGCATCGAAGCGCTGAACATCACCGCCGCAACAGACACGGCCTCTGCCGCGGCCCGCGCGTCCGCGCCGAGCATCAGCTCCCGCACCTGCCGCCAAAGGTTCTCAGCACCTGGATGCACTCGATCCAACGCTGTCGGCTCGGTGGAACTCCCGAGCAGCCGGGGAACGAACTGCTCCCGGATCGCGTCCTCGTCAACCAGATGCAATGTGCAGTCGTATCCCATGATCCTCCACCTCGTCCTGCGCCCCCACATGCAACCATGGGCACGACAGTCGCGCGACGCCGCTTCCCCGCAGGGCGTTTCGCACCCGACGACCGCCCGCGCCCCTCGACTGATGCGCGAACCGATCGGAACCTAGGGCGCCAGGTTCGACAGCGATGAGTTTGTCGATCCCGCATAGGTCTCAATGGACATGAACCCAGACATCCCGCAGCCCATCCCACCGATCCGCCCCTTCATGTCGATCTCGCTCGACGGCTTCATTGCAGGCCCGGACGACCGGGGGCAGGAGCTCGGTCGCGATGGCGGGCGGCTGTTCAACTGGCTCGATCATCGGAGACGGCAGGCCGAACTCGGTTGAACGCCGGGATCGCTCGCTGGACTCGGGCTGCTGTGTCTGTCCATCCCGAGGAACCAGTTACGTGTCTTGTCCCCACGTCGGGAACTCCCCCGGTGCCAGCTCGACGAAATCCGGCAGACCACGAAGGGCGGCCTCTGCGCCACCGGGGGTGTAGGTTGCCACCAGTCGAAGGGGGCGCCAGCCGGTGTTGTGTGTGGAGTGCAAGGTGCCGCGCGGAATCCACACCGCGTCGCCGGCCTTGATAGCGAATTCGTCGCTGTCACCGACAGTTTGGCGTCCCTCGCCGTCCACGACATAGAGGATTTCATCGGAGTCGGGATGGTCGTGGCGGTCATGGCCCTTGTTCGGGTTGATCACCACCTCGCCGAGCGTGGACGACGCACCGTCGATGATGTCGGGCGTGACATGCCATTTGATCGATCCCCAGCCGAAAACCATTGTTGCCACAGCGTTCGGATCGCGGTGCATAAGATTCTCCTTCGTCCAGCTTCGCGGAATTTTCCGAGACTCAGCGATCGGTGGGGATTTCTTTGAAGGCGCGCAGCTGGTCGGAGATGGCACGTTCGGTGGGCAGTCGCTCCATCGATGACGCACCGAAGAATCCCGCGACACCGTGGGTGCGCTCGAGAATGTAGCGTACGTCGCCGGGTTCGGCGATCGGGCCGCCGTGACACAACACGTGGATGCCGGGGTCGACCGCCGCAGCCGCATCCCGTATCTCCTGCACCCGCACCACCGCCTCTTCGAGCGTGATCGCCGTTGTCGCGCCGATGCTGCCCTTCGTCGTCAATCCCATATGCGGCACGATAATATCCGCGCCCGCCTGCGCCATCGCAGTAGCCTGCTCCACATCGAACACATATGGCGCAGTGAGCAACTCGCGCTCGGCTGCCAACTGGATCAGCTCGATTTCGAGATCGAACCCCATACCGGTCTCCTCGAGATTCGCACGGAAGACGCCGTCGATCAGACCGACGGTGGGAAAGTTCTGGACACCGGTGAACCCGATGGCGCGGATCTCATCGAGAAACCGCGGCATCTGCCGGAACGGATCGGTGCCGCAGACACCGGCGAGGACAGCGGTCTGCTTGACGATCGGCAGAACCTCGGCGGCCATCTCCATCACTATGGCGTTGGCATCGCCATAGGGCATCAGGCCAGCGAGGGAGCCACGACCGGCCATCCTGAACCGTCCCGAGTTGTAGATGATGATGAGGTCGGCGCCGCCCATCTCCGCGGACTTGGCCGACAGTCCGGTGCCCGCGCCCGCACCGATGAGTGGCTGACCGGCATCGAGTTGGCTGCGAAATCCGGCGAGAGCTTGTTCACGGTTCACGATGTGCGCTCCTGATGAGTCGGTGCAGATGCTCGGCGGCCGCCGTCGCGAACGCCGTGCTGTTGATGTCCTGGTCGCTGTCGATCACCTCGACGCGGGTTCCGGCCACCGCGTCGAGTACCGAGTCGATACACGCCGCGTCCGCCGCACGATCCCAGAATGGTCCGCCGTCCACGTCGACCGCGGACAGTCCGCCGCGGGGGACGAACAACGCGGTGGGTCCGGTGGCCGCCGCCAGCTTCCGGCCGAGCACAGCACCGATCCGGGCCGCTTCGACGGCACTCGTGCGCATCAACGTGACTGTCTCGTTGTGGACGAGCAAGTTTCGCTCGCGGAACCGCTCCGGCACGGTGTCCTTCGGCCCGAAATTCACCATGTCCAAGGCACCGAGGCTGACGACCTGTGGAATGCCCGCCTTTGCCGCCGCGGTGAGCCGATCAGGCCCGGCGGACAACACCCCGCCGACGACCTCGTCGGCGATCTCCGTGGTGGTGAGGTCGAGGACACCGGCGAAGTGCCCGTCAGCGGCTAAATTTTCCATGGTGCGACCGCCGGAGCCGGTGGCGTGGAACACCAGCACCTCGTACCCCAGTTCCGCCAACCGGCCGCGCGCGGTATCCACGGCGGGGGTGGTGACGCCGAACATGGTGGCGGCGACAAGCGGCTTGTCCTGTGCCCCAGCAGGATTCGATCGTCTACTCGCGTACGCGTCGGCCATTCCCGCGATCGCCGCCGCGGCGTTACCCAGCACCTGACGCGAGATCGAATTGATCCCCGCCACGTCGACGACGCTGTACATCAACGTCATGTCGGTCGTCCCGACATACGGCGAGACATCCCCACCGGCCATTGTCGAGACCAGCAGCTTCGGCAGGCCGACGGGCAACGCTTGCATGACCGTCGCGGCAATCGAGGAACCTCCGCTGCCACCGAGCGCGAGCACAGAACTGAGCCGACCCTGCGCGTGCAGCTGCTCGGCGACGATAGCGGCGCCGGCCGCCATCACCTCGAGGGCGACACCACGGTCACGTCGGCGCCTGAGCTCTGCCAGATCGGCGCCCGCCGCGGCAGCGACAGCCGACGAGTCCACGTCGGCGACCAGGGACGAGGTCCCCAAGACACCGGCGTCGACCAGAACGACCTCCTTGCCGCGCTCGACGATCAAGTCACGGACGTACGCGTACTCCTCCCCCTTGGTGTCGAAGGTTCCCAACAACATGATGGCCACGCGCCGCTCCTCCGCGGTGATCAATCGACCAGGTCCAGGAACTCCCAGTGCGCTTCGGGTTGTGCACCGCTGAGCCACTTTCCGCAATTCTGCAGGACTATCGGGCCTGAGGTGATGTGCTGGGCGCCGGTGGCGAGATCGCGGAGGAACCGGTCGATCGGGCCGCGCCGGATCGCGGTTGTCGCGGCCCAGCGGTGTACCGTTCGGCCGACGTCGTGCACGGTCCACGTGGTGTGGTTGAGTACCAGCCGGATCAGCGTCTCCTGGTCGGTGCTCAGCAATTCACCTGCGGCGAGCGTTTCTTCATTCTCTTGCCAGGCTTGCAGCACCCACGCGCGGGCCGCGCGCAACGCGGCTTCGGCGGTCGCGTACTCGGCGTGGAACTGTGCGGTGTCGACGGCGGCGTGGAACGTGCCCGACTTCTTCGACGCGTAGAGCTTCAATTCGTCGAGCAGCCGGCGGCCGACGCCGAGTGCCCAGCCGGTGTGCACGATCGCGGACATGTTCACTATGCCGATGCGATAGAGCGCGCCGCCGTTGGCGGGGTCCATCGTGGTCGCGCGGTAGGTGTGCGTCTGCGGGACATAGACATCGATGCAGCGATAGTCGATGCTGCTGGTCGCACGGAGTCCGAGCACGTCCCAGTTGTCGACGAGCTGCACCTGCGATTTGGGCATCGCCAGAATCCGGGGCTCGCCGGTGCCCTCGACCTGGATCGCACTGTGGATGTGCGTGGCCAGCGCCATACCGGAGGCGAACTGCCATTCCCCACTGACCAGGTAGCCGCCGTCCACCGGGACAGCCCGGCCGGGCCGGGTGCCATGGCCGGACAGCAAGGCGTGATCACCGCTCGCGACATCGGGGAACAGCTCAGCGGCGGCAGCGGCGCCGAGATAGGCCGCCGTGGTGCCGGTGATCATCTGCAGCGCCATCATCGTCCAACCGGCCGCGGCGTCGTGGTAGCTGAGCCGCTCGATCGTGCGAATCAACTGACGCGGGGAGAATTCATACCCGCCGAGATTCTCCGGCAGACCCGCCCGGACGATCCCCGTGTCCAGCAACGACTTCGCGACGTCCGCGGTGAGCCTGCCGAGTTGGTCGGCTGCCTCCGCGTCCGCTTCGATGGACTCGCCGAGCGCGTCGATCCGGTCCAGCATCGCCGGGAATTCTTCGCTGATGTGTAGCCGAGCCGAGGCTGTCACACGCTTCCTCCTGGATTCGAAACCACAGTGGGGGCGGCACCTTCGGCCACACCGGACGCTCTCCCGCACCAACCACCACTCTCCGATGCGAACCGCTCTCGCGCAACGTGCATGGTCGGCTCAGCGGACCCCGGGTGGCCCCGGCGGTTCGCGTTCAGCTCGGCGATCTCGGTCTGCACCGTGTGCAGCGCAACTGGACCCGGGCAAGTCGAATCCGGAGTGAGCTCGGTTCTCCCTTGTTATCCTGATCGGCATCGCGACGTTCTGTGCTCGGCAGAGGTCCAATCCAGCGGTGCCGCAACGTATATGGCTCCACGAGGGTACCGCGGCGGCGCCCGGTACCTGAGCTGACAGATTCGTCGAACCAGAGCTGGCTCACCGTCGGAACGGGAGACAGAATGAGAAGGTACCTCTCGGCGCTCCCCTGGCTGATCGTCTACGTCGCGCTCTGCGGCGTCGCAACATGGCTGCTGAAGGTCGGCTGGCTGCACGTCTACCCGTAGCGCGTCAGGCGATAGCACGTAGTTCCTCGGCGGTGATCTCCTCCAGCGAGCGGCGGCGCGTCTCGACCAGGAAGGCGATGCCTGCCGCCGCCGCGATGGTCATCGGGACGGCGCTGATGAGCGCGGTCATCGAAATCGATGGTGCCGCAACGGCGAGTACCACGAGCGCGAGCACGATGATGCCGCCTGCCTTGCTCATGCCTGCCGCCAAACCGGTGCCGCGGGAACGTATTCGCGTCGGGTACACCTCGGCGCCATAGGCGACGAGTACCGCCACCACCGAGCTCGCGCCCCAGATCGGCGGGATGAGCAGCGCGTACAGCAGAATCTTGTTGTCCGCGATGCGATCTCCGAGCGCGACGAAGCCGAACAGCGAAACCGCAAGTAGTGCACTGAGTATCACCATCGTCCATTTCGAGGAGCGGTGATAGCAGTAGGCGACCAGGAAATTGAGGGGGAAGCCGATAAGCGCGGAGTCGCGCAGGATCTGATCGGCCGAGACGCCGCTGTACCCGAGTTGGCGCAGGTTGGTCGGCAGCCAGAGCTGAAAACCGTAGACGACCAGGCCGACACCGAGACCGACCAGCACCAGGACAGTGGTGATCCCGCCGAACGGCGCCTGCACGAGCCGGCGGTATCCCCCCTTGACACCGGATTCGATTGTCAGCTCGGACTTTTCGACCTCGGTGATCGACGCGTTGTAGACACGCAGCACCTGCTCCGCCTCCCGGCGGCGGCCCAGCGCCAGCAGGAAGCGCGGCGACTCCGGGATCCATCGGGTGAGCAGAATGGTCAGCAAGCCGGTCGGGAACCCGATCAGCCACATCACCCGCCAGCCGTAGCTGTCGCCGACGGTGGCCGACAGCCAACTGGTGATGATGTAGGCGCCCGCGATGTCACCACCGATCAGCACCATCAGCCAGCCGCGATGCCGCGCCGGAATCGTCTCCGCGAGCAGGGTGAACGCGATCGGCAGCATGCCGCCCGCGCTGATGCCCATGATCAGGCACATCAGCAGATTCAGCTCGAAACTCGGCATCGCACCACACACCGAAGTAGCCACGAAGAACACCCCGGCCAGCAGAATCGCCGCCTTGCGACCGATTCTGTCGCTGAGCCAACCCCAGATGAACGAGCCGATCACCGTGCCGGTGATACCTGCCAGGGGCAGCAGTGCAGCCGGTAGGCCACCACCAGGATTGGTCGCGGTCTTCAGGCCGTATTCCTTGGCGACGCCGGGCACGACGAACGCCAGCGTGGTCGGCTTCATCACATCGATGGTGATCGCCGCGGCCATCACGAGCAGCAGAATCACATGCACGCGATTGATCGGAGCGTCGTCGAGCGCGCGCACCCGCAGGTTTGCCACCTGATCACGCTGTGCCCCAACAGGAACGAGTCCATAGGCGGTGACGACGAGGCCGACGACGATCAGCGCCATTCCTACGATCATCGACGCATCCATGGGCATGTCCGCCATGTGATAACCCATGTGCCTGGACTCCCAGTACATCGGAAAGTGCAGCGCGGTGCCCAAAGTTGTTGCGGCGAGCCCGAACCAGAAGGCACGGGTACGCCGCCGAATAGGCGCCGGGTGCGGTCCTTCCTCGGATTGCTCGATCGATGAGTCGAAATGTCTTTGGCTACACACAGATATCTCCGTTCTTTACCGTAGGGACAGCGGGCGAATTGAAAGCGGAACCCGCGTACCAAACGGCAGCGGCACGACAAGTAACAGCGGCGGCGTGGCGCGACAGCCCCACGGTCGAGGAACCGAAAGCGGCGCGATACGCCGGTAGTCATAGCGTGTCGGCATGGCTGAGTCGATCGAGGCGGTGCTGACCGGGCCGAACGGTCGCGAGCTCACGATCTTGCCGAATCACGTCGGTAAAGGTTTGATATTCAAAGCTGCGGCAGTGCCAGCAAAAAGGGCGCGGTCCGAATCGTGCGTTCGGTCAAGGTGATACCGATTTCGAGTCGATCGTTTTTCCGGAGTCGGAACTCACAGATTCCCGTGCGGACATCTCGGGTTACTCGACGATTTCTGTCGTCGCGAACGGTCGAGACCGCGATCGCGCGAGCGATCCATTTCCCGGGTGGTACGCAGTTCAAACTGAAAGCCCCCTGGTTTGCGACAATCAGCAACGCGGCGGCCGATGTCAGCGGATTGGCGGCGGGGAATATGCTCATGTACCTTCGACGCACTGCCGCCCCCTCCGGGTCAGACAGCTTGCCGCACAATAACGGCATGCTGGGCTCCCGGCCGCAGTCATGCTGCTCGGACCATCGCAACGGAACCTGCTCGCCGCGAACGTAGCGACGATACTGGGACGGACTCAGTCCGACCGCCTCGGTGAACCGCGACGTGAACGTGCCGTAACTGAGATACCCGACGGCATAGGAGATGTCGGACACTCTCATCGACGTGGAGGCCAATAACTTCTTGCTTCGTGCCAGACGGATTGCGGCGAGGAAACGGGCGGGTGACCAGCCGGTTTCCGCGCGAAACCGTCTGACGAAGTAAAACTTGCTGCATTGTGCGACGTCGGCGAGGTCATCCAAGGTAACCTGTTGCCCGCAGTTTTCCCACATGTACTTGATGCTGTCAGCAATATGGTCGGACACGAACTCTCCCAAACTCATAACAATCCAGGATGCCTGAGCCGGTGACAGCAGAAGTGAGCCTATCGCAGCTGTTCGGCTGCGAGATAGCTACGAAATAGCGCCTTTGCTAGTGCGAGGAAAAGTGGCCGCTGCCGCTGATGGTGGAACTGACCGGCCGCCTCTGGCACCGAGGTCGAACCATTCAGGTGTCGCCGCAAAGGCCGCGCGCCATTACGAAAATGCCGGTGGCCCCTCAACTGCGGGATGAACGCTCGGCAAGCGCAGCCGTCGAATCCGCAGTGGCGGTTGCATTACTTCCGAGTACCCCCTTAACCCGTAGCCCCGACGCAAGCCCCATGGCCCCGATGCAGCGAGGCAGGCGAACGGAGTGCCCGACGGTGGCTCAGTTCGCCACCATGATTCATGTTATGCAACTGGTCGGTAGAATACTTCCGTTTTATAGATTGAGCAACGAGGAAGAAGCCCCAGACGCGACCGGATGGGAACCTTGAGTACAGGTTCTGCGAAGGAGGGCTTCAGATGGTCTTCACTCTGGGTGGGCTCCGCCGGAAGATCTTGACGCCGGACGCGCGACAGGCCTCGTTGCAGGTTCGCGGCTTCCCTGCCCGTAATCCCTACGCCGCAGCGTGTCTGGAGCTGCCCGGCGCGACGTTCCTCGAAGGATTCGGAGTCGGCGCCGAGCGTGCCACGGCAGCGGAGACTGCGGCGCTGTTATCCGAATTAGAAAGTAAGCGAAGAGGTTTCGCGTTCGAAGGCGCTGCGATGGCAATGGCGATCCGGGACGCGCTGCCGATCGGCCACCGCCATCACGTCGCCGACTTCATCGCCGCGGCAGACGAACACCTCTATATGATCTACGTCGGCGTCGGCTGGGCACTGGCCCGGCTCCCGCGGCCACTGCACCGAGCGGCGCTCACCGGCGCGACCGATCCGGTGCTGGTTTGGCTCGCCTTGGACGGCTACGGGTTTCACCAGGCCTATTTCCATACCGATCGCTACGTGAAACAGCAGTATGTGGATCCGAACCCGCCCGTCGTGTCGGTCCGGCACCCGAACTATGTGCCGCACGCGATCGATCAGGGGATCGGGCGCGCGATGTGGTTCGTCGCAGGCGCCGATCCGGTAACCGCATGCACGATGATCGACGCGTTCGCGGCGGACCGACGTCCGGACCTGTTCGCCGGCCTCGGCCTGGCGGCCACCTACGCGGGCGGCGCCACCGCCGACGAGCTCGCCACGCTGCGCGAGCAGGCATCGGCCTATCGCGAAGAGCTCGGCCAGGGTGCAACCTTTGCCGCCGAAGCGCGTGCCCGCGCGCGCATCGTGCAGCCGAATACCGAGACCGCCGTAAGAGTTTTCACCGGCAGGCCCGTCGATGACGCATCCAGGATCGCGATCGACACCCGGCCCGCGGAGCCCACGATCGACGGCCTGGCGGGTTACGAGGTCTGGCGACAGCGGATTCGACAACGGTGCTTGACCGCCGAGCCTCCCGACCCGACCGCTTCCGCAGCCACGGAAACAACCGCAAAGGCCGAATCATGAACGCTCGTATAAGAGCCCTGGCGCCTGCGATCGCCGCGGTGGTGCTGCTGGCATCGGCATTCCTCGTCGCGCAAGCACAGGTCGCCACCGACGATCCGGACACCGTGGCGCAGGACTACAAGCTCGAATCCATGGCGATCGCCATGCCTCCCGGATACGACCAGCTGCCGATGAAATCCGTGCGCGAGGTGAACCCGTCCTATCAGCGCATTCGCTCGTGGATCTCCTCGGTCGGTGCCTCGATCGCCGTCAACGACCTGGTCGGGCACGGGCGATCCGACGGCATGTGCATCGTCGACACCCGAACCGACTCGGTGATCGTGACCCACACCCCGACCGCACCTCAGGCCGACCGCTTCACGCCATTCGTGCTCCGCCCGGACCCGATCCCGATGGATTCGACGATGGCGCCGATGGGTTGCGCCCCCGGCGATTTCAACGGCGACGGTGGCATGGATCTACTCGTCTACTACTGGGGACGAACACCGATCATGTTCCTGCACCGGGCCGATGCCACCGATCCGGCGCCGAAATATGTACCGACCGAGGTGATCCCGTCGGGGACCACGCGCGATCAGTACCACGGCGAACAGTGGAACACCAATGCCGTGTCGATCGCCGACTTCGACGGTGACGGCCATCCGGACATCGTCTTCGGGAACTATTTCCCGAACTCCGGTGTCCTCGACCCGAACGGGCGTCCCGACGTCGTCATGAACGACTCGATGTCGAATGCGAAGAACGCCGCGGGCGAGCGAGTATTTCGATGGAACGGCAACGACTCCGCCGGGCGCCCGGAATACGTCGAGCAGAAGGGCGCGATCCCGTTCGGCGAGAGCACCGGCTGGACCCTGTCGCTCGGATCGGGTGACCTGACCGGCGATCTGCTGCCCGAGCTCTATGTCGGCAACGACTTCGGCCGCGATCATCTGCTGTACAACCAGTCGACGCCGGGCACTATCCGATTCAGCACGGCTACGGGCAATCGAACCTGGACCGACCCGAAATCGTTCGTGCTCGGCCACGATTCGTTCAAAGGTATGGGTGTCGATTTCGTCGATATGTACGATCGCGGAAAATTCGACATGCTGGTCAGCAATATCACCACCCCGTGGGGCATCCAGGAAAGCAACTTCGTCTGGCGCAACAACACGAGTACGCCCGACGAGATGCGTCGCGAACTCGCTGCCGGACACGCGCCGTTCTCGCAACAGGCCCAACAGCTCGGACTGGCCTGGACTGGCTGGGGCTGGGACATGAAAGCCGCCGATCTGCGCAACTCCGGAACCCTCGACGTACTGCAGACTTCCGGGTTCGTCCAGGGCGACGGCGGCAACCGATGGGCTTGGCTGCAGGAGCTTGCGACCACCAACGACGTCGTGCTGCACGACCCGGGGATGTGGCCGCGAGTCGCCCCCGGCGATGACATCGCGGGCGGGCACCCGATGGCGCTGTTCGCCAAGGGTAGCAATGGCAAGTACGTCGACATCACCGATCAGGTCGGCACCAACGCGCCGATCCCGACGCGCGGGGTCGCCATCGGCGACACCACCGGCACCGGCACCCTGGATTTCGCGGTCGCCCGCCAGTGGGGGCCGCCCGCGTTCTTCGCGAATCAATCACCGGCCCTGGGCAACTCGTTGACATTGCGGCTGTATCGACCGGCGCAGCCTGGCACCGATACGCCCGCGACGGTCGCCGGACAGCCTGCTTACAACGCGGTCGTCACGGTGCGTACCGCCGACGGCCGGACCACACGCAGCCAACTCGACGGCGGCAGCGGGCACAGCGGCAAACGCAGTTTCGACGTGCACTTCGGACTCGGCGCCGCCAGCACCCCGGTCGCGGCCGATATCGAGTGGCTCGACACCGCCGGTGCCCGTCATCACCAGACACTCCAGCTCGCGCCCGGCACGCACGCGCTGATGCTGACCGACACGGCCACCGAGATCGCCGAGGGGATCACGAAACCATGACTCTGCTCAACCGTAAACTCAGCCTTCGCGATCGGCCATCCGCACCACCGCGCGGCAACGGTGCGACCGCGGTCGTACCGCCCACCACCAACGGTGCCGCTCCGACCACCGAACCGGTCAAAAGAGACGTGCGATATCTGGCCCTACGAAATTTCGCCCTCTCGCTCACCGTGCTCAATATCGTCGGCTACACCATCCTCGGCTTCGAACAGCCGCCGCTATGGCCGATTCTGGCAGTTTTGTCGGCCTACACGATCGACCTGACTTTCGAGCTGATCGCCGCCTGGGCGCGTAACACCGCACCGCGATTCCTGGGTCGCGGCGCCCGCGGTGTGTACGAGTTCCTCCTACCCGCCCACATCACCGCCTTGGCGGTGAACATGCTGCTCTACGCCAATAATCAATTCTGGCCGGTCCTGTTCGCCGTAGCGGTGGCGATCACCAGCAAGTATGTGTTCCAAGCCCCGTTCGCCGGGCGGATGCGCCATTTCATGAACCCGTCCAACTTCGGGATAACGGTGGCGCTGCTGTGCTTCAGCACCTGGATCAGCATCGCGCCGCCCTACGAATTCGGCGAGAACATCAACACGATGTTCCGGATAGCGGTCCCGCTGGTCCTGCTCGTCGCGGGCACGGTGATCAACGCAACCCTGGTCCGCCGGGTGCCGCTGATCATCGGCTGGCTCGGTGGGTTCGTGATCCAGGCCGTCGTCCGGCACGGACTGTTCGACGTCGCCCTGGTCGCCGCGCTCGGCACGATGACCGGCACCGCATTCATCCTGTTCACCAACTACATGATCACCGACCCCGGCACGACGCCATTCCCGGCCCGCGCCCAATTCATGTTCGGCGCATCGGCCGCCACCGTTTACGGGCTGCTGATGGTCTTCAACGTCGTCTACACATTGTTCTTCGCCGTCACGATCGTCTGCGCGATCCGGGGCAGCTACGCCTGGGTCGCCTCCTGGACGAAGGCTGCCAAAGCCCGTGCCGCGGAACGCCAAGGCACCGACCGGGTGCCGGTGTTGTCCCCCGGTCCCACTATTCAGCGAGCATGACCGATGGTTCGACTAGCGATCGTCGGTATGGCGTGCCGATTTCCCGACGCCGCGACGCCGGCTCAGCTGTGGGACAACGTCCTGGCCCGCAGGCGCGCATTCCGACCGATCCCACCGACCAGGTTGAACGCGGCCGACTACTACGCGAGTGATCCCGCGGCGGCGGACCGCCATTACGCGACCCATGCGGCGGTCATCGAAGGCTGGACCTTCAATCGGGCCAGACATCGCGTCGCCGCCAACACTTTTCGGTCCACCGACATCGTCCACTGGCTCGCCTTGGACACCGCG
This sequence comes from Nocardia sp. CS682, assembly GCF_004634405.1. Taxonomy (NCBI): domain Bacteria; kingdom Bacillati; phylum Actinomycetota; class Actinomycetes; order Mycobacteriales; family Nocardiaceae; genus Nocardia; species Nocardia sp. CS682. Next base: position 1,057,956 of record NZ_CP029710.1, read on the forward strand.
GCCGCGGCGCTCGACGACGCAGGCTTTCCGGCGGGCGAAGGCTTGGACCGAAAGCGCACCGGCGTCATCCTCGGTAACACGCTCACCGGCGATATGACCCGCGCTTCGGGCATGCGGCTGCGGTGGCCATATGTGCGTCGCACCCTGGCCGGCGCACTGCACCGCAAAGGCTGGCCCGCGGCGCAGATCGCCGCCTTTCTCGACGAATACGAGGCGGACTACAAGGCACCGTTCCCAGCGATCACCGAGGACAGTTTGGCCGGCGGCCTGGCGAACACGATCGCCGGGCGGATCTGCAACCACTTCGATTTCGGCGGTGGCGGTTTCACCGTCGACGGCGCCTGCTCGTCGTCGCTCTTGTCGATCGCACAGGCTGGTGACGCCATGCTCGCCGGTCACCTCGACGCCGCGGTCGTCGGTGGCGTCGACATATCCATCGATCCGTTCGAACTGGTCGGCTTCGCGAAGACCGGCGCCCTGTCGACGTCGGAAATGCGTGTGTACGACCAGCGTTCGAACGGCTTCTGGCCGGGTGAGGGCTGCGGGATCCTCGTGCTGCTGCGCGAGGAGGACGCGATCGCCCGGGGCGCACGGATATACGCGACGATCGCAGGCTGGGGTATCTCCTCGGACGGTCGTGGTGGCATCACCCGGCCCGAACACAACGGCCACCTGCGGGCGATCGAACGCGCGTACCGGATGGCGGGGTTCGGGGTGGACACCGTCGACTATCTCGAGGGCCACGGCGCCGGCACCGTGGTGGGTGACCGAACCGAGCTCGAGGTATTCAATACGGCCGTCGCCGCCCGGAGTACGGGCAGGCCACCGGTGGCGATCGGATCGATCAAAGGCAACATCGGTCATACGAAGGCGGCGGCCGGCATTGCGGCCCTGATCAAGACCACCCTCGCCGTGCACCACGGCACCATTCCACCGATCACCGGTACCGACCGGCCCCATCCGGTCCTCGGCGACGTCGAGAATCGACTTCGGCTCCCCGACAGCGCATTCGAATGGCCGGACCTCAGCGAAGACACCACGACACCGGCCATCGCCGCACCCGACCCGAACCCTCCCCGGCGGGCAGGCATCTCGTCGCTGGGTTTCGGCGGCAGCAACGCCCATGTCGTGCTGGAGAGCCGACTGCCACCGCGCCCGCTGTCGCGCGCGGCCAGTACCCGCCTGGCACGCAGCGCGCAGGATGCGGAACTGTTCGTGATGTCGGCGACCACACCCCTCGAGCTGGCAGCCGAGCTTCGCAGGGTCGCCGCACTCGCCGCGCGGTGTTCGTTCGCCGAACTCGGCGATCTCGCCGCCGAGCTGATCCGGATCGACGCCCGGCTACCGATCAAAGCGGCGGTGGTCGCCACCGGCCAACGACAGGCCGCTGACCGGTTGACCGAACTGGCCGACGTCCTTGCCGCCGGTGAACGGCACCGGTTCGCTCCGGGCTCCGGCCAATTCCTCAGTGCCGGAATCGGATCCGCTCCGCGTATCGGACTGATGTTTCCCGGGCAGGGCGCCCCCGGGCACGGCGACGGGGGCGCACCCGCTCGCCGCTTCGCCGTGATCGCCGACCTGTACCAGCAGGTGGGCGTGCACGCCGAAGGTACGGCCACCGAGGAGGCGCAGCCGCGCATCGTGACGGCCTCGCTCGCCGGCTTGCGACTGCTCGATTCCGTCGGCATGAACGTCGTCGGCTGCGTCGGGCACAGCCTGGGGGAATTGACCGCTCTCTACTGGGCGGGCGTGTTCGACGAAACCGAGCTCGTACACACAGCGGCGTTTCGCGGCAAGGCTATGCAGACCGCCGCCGTGGCTGAGCGGGGCGCCATGGCGACGATCTTCGCGGGCGCCGATCAGGTGGCGGCCTTGCTGAACGGCAGCCCCGTGGTGATCGCCGGATACAACAGTCCGAAACACACAGTGGTCGCGGGGCCGAGCGACGCCGTCGACGCGGTGCTGGTGAGCGCGCGCGCAGCCGAAATGCGCTGCCGGACACTGCCGGTTTCGCATGCGTTCCACTCACCGTTGGTCGCGCCCGCAGCCCACGCCTTCCGCCGCTACCTCGACGAGATCGACCTCGGCAAGGTCAAACGGGCCGGTTTGTTCTCGACCGTCACCGCCAGCCCGCTGGAGCCCGGCTGCGCCGTCGCCGATCTGCTGGAGCGCCAGGTGCACGCACCGGTCCAGTTCGCCGCCGCGTTGTCGCAGCTCGCGCAGACCTGCGATCTGCTCGTCGAGGTGGGGCCGGGTTCGACGCTGTCGGCGCTCGCCGCTGATGTGTGCCCTGGAATACCCACTGTCGCAATGGAAACCGACGGTGACTCCGTCGCCGGGATCCTGCGCACCCTCGCCGCCTGCTACGTCCTCGGCGCCCGCCCCGACCTGGACGGATTCGCCGCTGAACGCTTCAACCGGACGATCTCGCTCGACAAGCAGTTCGTTTTCCTCGAAAGCCCTTGCGAGCAAGCACCGAACGACTCGTTCCTCCCCCAGGCGCAGTCCATCGAGCCCGGAACAGCGCAGCCGGCCGTTGCCGATCAACCCGACCCGGCATGGGCGGACGACGACACCTCGTCCTTGCCGACGTTGCAGCGACTGATCGCCGAGCGCGTCGAACTCCCCATCGAGGAGATCACCCCCGAGATCCACCCGCTCGACGATCTGCATTTGAGCAGCATCACCATCACCCAACTGGTCGCGGATGCGCTCGCGCTGCTTGGTGCCGAAATACCGGAACCGACCACCAACGTTGCCACCGCGACGATCGCGCAGCTCGCCGAGGCGATCGACGACCTCGCGCATACGGCGCGCAACGAGGCACCGGCGAAGCAGGCCGACGAGCTGACCGGCGTCGATATCTGGGTGCGACCGTTCACCATCGACCTTGCCGCCTCCGCCGTGCCGTCGGCCACCGACCGCGGCGACGAGCCGGGACGGTGGCGGGTGTTCGCACCGCAGGACGATCGGTTCGCCGCGGCCATCCGGCACCGGCTCGACACCGCCGGCCTCGGCGACGGTGTGCTCCTGAAGCTCGGTGCGGCCGAACCGGTCGAAATCGCCATCGACCGTATGCTTTCCGCGGCCCGATCAGCGATCGACACCGGGTCGCGCCTGGTCGTTGTCGACGACGGCCGAGATGCGGCCGCCCTGGCCAAGACGGTGCATCTGGAGGCCCCCGCCGTTCGGACGACTGTTGTCCATATGTCCCCTGAGCTGGCGCCCGAGCATGTCGCACGGCTGGCGTGCGCCGATATCGCCGCGACCACCACCTTCCGGGAAGTCCACTACGACAAGGCAGGCAACCGGACCGAACCGATACTTCGCGAGCTGCCGCTGGTCCGGGCCGATCTGCCACTCGGCGCGAGTGACGTGGTCGCTGTCACCGGCGGGGTTCGTGGCATCACCATCGAATGCGCTGTCGCGCTTGCGAAGCAGACCGGATGCGCGCTTGCGCTCATCGCTCGAAGCCCCGCCGACGATCCCGATATCGCCACGAACATGACTCGGCTCCGCGAATCCGGGATCGCCGCACACTATTTCACCGCCGACGTGACCGACCTGAACCAGATCGCCGACACGATCGCCACGATCCGTCGGGACCTCGGTCCGATCACCGGCATCCTGCATGGCGCCGGCATCAACACCCCCGCGGCGATCGGTTCATTGACCGGTGACCACGTGGCGCGAACTATCGCGCCCAAGGTCGACGGCCTACGCAACCTACTCGACTCGCTGCGGCCTGCCGAGCTTCGTCTGGTCGTCGGCTTCGGCAGCATCATCGGCCGGGCCGGGCTGCGCGGTGAGGGGCATTACGCGATCGCCAACGACTGGCTGCGCTGCGCCATCGATACCCTCGCCGGCGAACAGCCGGCCTGCCGGTGCCTCACCATCGAATGGTCGGTCTGGGCAGGCACCGGGATGGGCGAACGGCTCGGCGTGCTGGATTCGCTTGTCCGCGAGGGGATCGAGCCGATTCCGACGGACGTGGGTGTCGAACTCATGCTGGATCTGCTCCGCACCCCGGCCTGCCCGACCAGTGTGGTAGCGATCGGTAGGACCGGCGGCTTGCCCACGATCCGCTTCGACGAGGTCGAACTTCCGCTGCTGCGGTTTCTAGAACGTCCGCGCCTGCATGTCCCGGGGATCGAATTGCTCGCCGACGCCGACATTTCGACGGCGACCGACCCTTATCTCGCCGATCACCAATTCTCCCGCGACGCGTTGTTCCCCGCCGTGATGGGGATGGAGGCCATGGCGCAAGCCGCCACCGCGTTGTTCGGCGCACAGCGCCCGGTGCAGTTGCACGATCTCGAATTCCTCCGGCCGATCATCGCGGCACCAGCGGGCGGCACGACGATCCGGGTGGCCGCCCTCAGATCGGGCGACACCGTCCGGGTGGCGATTCGGTCGAACACCACGGCATTTCAGATCGACCATTTCCGCGGCGTCTGCCGACACGATGACCTGACGGCCGACGGCGCGGCTCTCGCGATATCGACGTCGGTGACCGAACCACTCCAGCGACTGGCCGAGTTCGCGCACACTGCCGCCACGACAACGTCCGGCCTCGGCATGGCGGTCGACACCGACTTCTACGACCGAATCATGTTCCACGGGCCGATCTTTCGGTCCGTCGAGGATTATCATCAGCTCGCCGCCCGACAATGCGTCGCCCGAATTCGGGTAGGCGACCAGCGCTGGTTCTCCCCGATGTTGCCGCAATCGCTGGTGCTGGCCGACCCGGCGGCCCGCGACGCATTCATGCACGCCATCCAGGTCTGCGTGCCCGACTCGACACTGCTGCCGTCGAAAGTCGCACGCGTGCTGTCCCTACCGATAGCGCCCGACGTCCGGACAGTCGTTCTGACCGCGCGCGAACGGTCCCACGAACAATCGACGTACATCTACGACGTCATCGTGCGCGACGAGAACGGCGCGGTCGTCGCGATCTGGGAAGCTCTCGAACTTTCCGCGGTCGCACCGATCGCCTCACCGTCCGGGTGGATACCCGAGTTGCTCGGTCCGTACCTGCAGCGGCGACTCGATACCCTGCTCGCTGCGCCGGTGCAGTTGGCGATCGTGCGCGAACGTGTGCAGCTGCCGAGCGCCGACGACGACACCAACCCACGGATGTCGGGCCGCCGCGAAGCCACCCGACGCGCGCTGGCCGCCGCGCTCGGGCGCGCGGTGGTCATCCGGCACCGACCCGACGGGCGGCCGGAGATACCGGAGGGGCACGCGAGTTTCTCGCATGGTGCCGGTCTCACCGTCGCCGTGGTCGCCGCATGCCCGCTCGGCTGTGACATCGAACCGGTACAGGAGCGCACGCAGGCGCAATGGACCGGCCTGCTTGGCAATTCGGGTGTCGCGCTCGCGCAGATGTGCTGCCGGGCCACCGGCGAGTCGTTCGCCACCGCCGCGACTCGGGTCTGGAGCGCACGCGAAGCGGTGACGAAACTCGGCGGCACCGTCACCAGGCCACGACTCACCCTGGACAACCGTTCCGCGGCCGACGGCTGGCTGGCCCTGCGGCACGGTACCGACCTCGTCTGGTCCTTCAGCACCACCCTGGCGTCACCGACACCGCAGCAGCCGGTGGTGTTCTCGGTGACCGAGAAAGGTTGATACGTGCGCTCTTACGAGATTTCCCACATCGTCGGCTTCGAGGAAACCAACCTGGTCGGCAACGTCTATTTCGTGAACTACTTCCGCTGGCAGGGCCGCTGCCGGGAGATGTTCCTGGTGGAGCACGCGCCCGATGTGCTCGACGAAATCAACCGGGACCTCAAGCTTTTCACCATCAAGTGCGAGTGTGAGTACTTCGCCGAACTGACCGCGTTCCAACGCCTCACCATTCGGATGACCCTGGTCGACCTCACCCAGACCCAGATCGAATTCGCCTTCGCCTACCTCGACGTCGACGACCGGACGGGGACCGAACACCTGGTGGCCCGTGGTCGGCAGCGAGTGGCCTGTATGCGCGGCAACGGAACTCGGGTCGAGCCGACCCGGGTACCCGAGAGTCTGCGGCGCGCACTCGAGCCCTACGCCGAACCCCACCACCTGGGCAACGACGCGCGTGTTCTCGCCGGGCGTCGCGCCGACTGAGCCATGGTCGAATCAGCTGACGTCGGCGTGCGCCTCGGCGGCTGCCTGCGTCGTCGACGTGAGCTCGAGGTCGAGCAGCCGGAGGCAGCGCGACAACGAGGTCGAATCACCGCTGACCGTCAGGTTGCCCGACAGCATCGCGTCGAGGATGCCGAGCTGCTCGGTGCCGATCCGGATGAACGTCTCCGGGTCGGCGGTGACAACGAGGGCCGGGTCATCCGGAGATCCGTCGACCACGCGAGCGGTGCCGTTCTCACACAGCACATGGAACACTTCGTCGCCGATCCGGAACTCGTACGACTCGTCGACCTCGGGCGGCGGACCGACGGTGATCATCGCCTCCAGCGCCAAGCGTCCCCACTCGGAACGGACGAGTCCGTCCTGCTCGTAGGAGGAGATGTGCGACAAACCCCACGACGCCAACCCGATGATCACCGGTCGGAGCGCTTCACCGCTGGCCGTGAGTCGATATTGGACGCCACGGCCGTCACCGGATACGGACTCACGCTGGATTACTCCGTGTTCGGTGAGCATCTGCAACCGCGCCGCAAGCAAGTTCGGTCCGATGCCGACCAGCGTCTCTTCGAGTAGCTGGTTGTATCGCTTCGGACCGGTCATGAGATCGCGGATGATCAGCAGGGTCCAGCGCTCACCGACGAGGTCGAGCGCAGCCGCGACTGCACACATCTGCGCGTAGCGCTTCGTTCCCATGTGAGCACCTCGGATCTCGGGTCACTACAACTTACTAGTGACATTGATAGTACGTTAAATTTTCCCTTCGGTAGCTGCGGCCGACCTACCCGCCAGTCAGTACCTTCCGAGCTAACGGTGTGACACCGGTGACACAGGACCGGCCACAGCCTGCTGCACGGGAACTCATGCCATCCGGAAATAACACCTCGACGCTGGGGGCCGAGGGGAAGCAGCCGATGCGGCCGGAGCCTGTCCGAGCCGCTCTGCCCCGGCCGCCGGCATGCCGATCCACCGTCGCCCGACAGCCCGCAGCACATCTCGGCGGTAAGAATATCTTAATATATAGTAATCTGCGCTACGCCACGCGGCGAACAACTATGCATCCGGCCCAATCTCACGTCGTGACAGCCGTACTCAACAACCGTTTCGCTGCCGCCAGGTGGTCGGGAGAGGTGCCGCAGCACCCGCCGATGATGTCCAGGCCGTAGTCGGCGCACCACCGCGCGATCAGTTCCGCGAACTCGTCGGGGGCAAACCCCGACGGCACGGCGCGATCGACGTGTTCGTAGGCCGGTAGGCCGGTCCGGTCCTCGATATTCGGATAGGCGCCGATCAGCCCCGACCGGCCGCGGCACAGCGCCTTCAGCGCAACTTCCGTTCCGTGCGGCGAGGTGCAGTTGACGAGAACGGCCTCGGCACCGTCGCGCGACACCGCGTGTACCGCACCGGTCAGCGGCTCCCCGGACAGCAGCGTCGCATCATCGGCGCAGACGAACGACACCCAGGCCCGCCCGCCCGCGGAAAGCACCTGCGCCAGCGCGATCCTGGCTTCTCGAATGGTATTCATCGTCTCGATCAGGAACAGGTCCACACCGGCCCGCGAAAGCTCGCGCACCAGCCAGCCGTGCTCGGCGCGCAGTTCCTCGTCGGGCGGCACCAGATCCGGTCGATAACAGTCTTCGACGGGTCCGATCGAGCCGGCGATCGGCACATCGAGCACACCGGCCTGTTTCCGGGCGGCCTGGGCCACCCCCACGGCGGCATGCACGATCCACGCCCGGCCCGCGTCATCGAGCCTGGTCCGACTCAGGGCACGCAGGTTTGCCCGGAAGGTGTTCGCCGTGATGACCTGGGCGCCTGCCGCGAGATACGCCTCGTGCACCGACTGCAGCACCCGCCGGTTGGCGTCCGTGAGCAGGGCCGCGGACGTCCACCACGGCGGGCGCACCGGCAACCCCGCGCGTTGTAGCTCACTCGCGTTACCACCGTCGAGCAGCCGGACTCCTTGGGCAGCAGCAGAATTCGTCATGAGTCACCTTCCAGCGCAGTCGTCAGATCTTCGAGCAGATCGGCCGGATCCTCGATCCCGATCGAAAGCCGGATCAGGTCGTCGGTGATGCCGGCCGCGTGCCGGACCGCACGCGGTATCGGCCGGTGCGTCATCAGAGCCGGGCACTCGATCAGCGATCGCACGCCGCCGAGGCTCACCGCGCAGGCGAACAGCTGCGTTCGCGCCATCAGCTTCTCGGGATCGCCGCGGTAGCGGAAACTGATGATCGAGCCCGGTCCCGACATCTGCCGGCCGGCCAGGCGATGCTGGGGATGCGACGGCAGACCTGGGTAGCAGACCTCGGTAACCGCAGGACGTTCGCACAACTCCTCGGCGATCGAGCGTGCGGTTGCGGTCTGGCGAGCCACGCGCAAGGACAGTGTTTTCACGCCCCGATGCACCAGGTAGCAGTCCAGGCCGCCGGGTACGCCACCGGTCACCGTCCGATGTTCGACGAAACCGGCATGCGACGCCTCGTCGTCGCACACCAGCGCACCACCGAGCACGTCGGCGTGGCCCGCAATGAATTTGGTTGTGCTGTAAAGGCTTACATCCGCGCCCAGCGCCAGGGGGCGTTGCAGCGCCGGGCTCGCGAACGTGTTGTCGACGACCACCACTGCACCCCGGGCATGGGCCAATCGGCTGACCTCGGCCACATCCGTGATTTTCAGCAACGGGTTGCTCGGCGTTTCCACCCACACCATCGCGGTGTCGGTTGCCAGCGCACGCCGAGCCTCGGCCGGGTCGGTCAGATCCGCGTAGTCGACCTGAATTCCGAAGCGACCCAAGGTCGCGAACAACGCGTAGGTACCGCCGTACACGTCATCGGAGGAGACCACTCGCTGCCCGGGCGTCAGGACGGACAACATCGTGGTCGCGGCCGCCTGCCCCGAGGAGAAGGCAACGCAGAATCGCGCGTCCTCCAGCGAAGCCAGGCATTCTTCCAACGCTTCTCTGGTCGGATTCTCGCCACGGGAGTAGAAGAGGCGCAACGGTTCCTGCGCGAAGCGGTCGTAGGTGGTGGCGACGTGGATCGGCGGCACGACGTCACCGGTGCCGGGCGACGGCCGCTGCCCGCTGTGCACGAGCCTGGTGTCGAAGCGCATGGCGATCAGCCGATCGGCGCGACGGCCCGCAGCAGCAAGGCCTTGCTCGGCAGGGCAACCTCGCCACCGGACATGCGATAGGGCTCGACGGCCTTGCCCACTGCCGCCCAGGTATCCGGATCGTCGGCGCTGCCGAACTTCTCCCGCAGCATGGTCTTCAGGCCGGGCGGAACGACCACCTTGTTGAATTCGATGAAGCGCTCCGGGGATTCGAGCACGAACGGCACCCGGAACGAGGTCACCTCGACCTCGCGGAAACCGGCCTTGGTCAACTCGGCGCCGACCTCCGCCGGGTCGCCCATGCTGAACGGCCCCGGCGCCCCCGGTGGCGGGGGTGGTAGTTCGAGCCGGCCTGCGATCACCTGGAAGCCGAGGGACATCATCGGCGCCGCCGACCCTGGAGTGGCCCATACGGCGGCGGCGAGCGTGCCGCCGGGCACCAGCACCCGCGCCAGCGTCCGGAACATCTCGACGTGATCGACCGCGAACATCAAGCCCCATCGGCTGAGCACGACGTCGAACGACGCGGCGGGGAAGTACAGCGATTCGACGTCACCGACCGCGAATTCGACGTTGTCCACCCCGCGGGCCCGATCCCGGGCCTGGGAGATCATGTCCGGGGCGAGGTCGATCCCGGTGACCGCGCCGGTCGCGCCGACGACGGCGGCGGCGGACAGCGCCGGTTCCCCGGTGCCGGTGCCGACGTCGAGCACCCGATGACCCGGCCGCACGCCGGCGAGTTCGAGCAACCGTGCGGTCACCGGTGCGCCGCCTGTTTCGAAGTCATCCGAGCAGGACACCCAGCCTGCGCTGATCGCATTCCAGGTGGCGCGTTGGGTCCGTTTGAAGCTCACCGGATCGAATTCGGCAGTCGTCATGACGCACCTGTCCCGTCAATGCTGGTTCTGGGTGGACGGATCGGTCGCCAGAAACCGTTCGGTGGGATGCTCCGCAGTCCAGAAACCGGGCTGCACGGTTGTGAGTGCGCGCCGGACCAGATCGATCTCGGCTTCGGTGTTGTACACCGCGAACGACAGGCGAACCGTGCCGACTTCGCCGAAGGTGTCGATGAAGACGTTGGCACAGTGCACCCCGCTGCGCACCGCGACACCGTGCCGATCCAGGTGGCCGCCGACGTCGTAGGGGTGGATGCCGTCGACGACGAACGAGACGATCCCGCTCGGCTGGGCCGCCGGGTCACCGAGAATACGAACTCGCGGAATGCTTTCCAGCGCTTCGATAGCGGTGTACACCAGAAGGTCGTCGTGGCGCTGGATGGCGTCCCACCCGAGATTCTCGACATAATCGAACGCCGCGGCCAGTCCGATTGCTCCGGCGATGTGCGGCGTGCCCGCTTCGAGCCGGGCTGGCACCGGAACGTAGGCGACGGGCTCGTCGAGGGTCACGCCTTTCACGGTGCCGCCACCCACTTGATACGGCGCGAGCCGGGACAGCAACTCTCGCTTGCCGTACAGCACGCCGATGCCCATCGGACCGTAGATCTTGTGGCCGGAGAAGCAGTAGAAGTCGGCGTCGAGGGCGCGGACGTCCACCGGCCGGTGCGGTACCGCCTGGGCGCCGTCGACCAGCACCGGAATTCCATGCCGATGCGCCGCGCCGATCATTTCCCGGACCGGGTTGACCGTGCCGAGCACGTTGGACACGTGCGCGACGGCGGCGAGCCGCACCCGAGGTCCGAGCGCTGCGGCGAACCGGTCGATCGCTACTCGCCCGTCGGCGCCGACCGGAACGACGACGAGCTCGGCGCCGGTGGTCTCGCACAGCCGCCGCCACGGCAGCATGTTGGAGTTGTGCTCCATCCCGGTGACGACGACCTGGTCGCCGGCTGCCACGGCGGAGCGACCGAAGGTATCGGCGAGGAGGTTGACGGCCGCGGTCGTGCCGGGGGTGAAAACCACTTCGTCGGCGTGCTCGGCGTTGATCGCGCGTCGGATGTTGTCGCGTGCCGCTTCATACGCGTCGGTGGCCGCCATGCTGAGTTGGTAGTAGCCCCTGCCGATATTGCTGTTGACGTCGCAGTAGTAATTCACGAGCGCGTCGAGCACGGCGCGCGGCTTCTGCGAGGTGGCCGCATTGTCGAGGTACACCAACGGATTCGGGCCGAAGCGCCGCCCCAGGATGGGAAAGTCCTGCCGGACCGACTCCCCCAGTGTCGAAGTGCTGATCTTCCCGTTACTCACCAGATCAGTCATAAGATCACCATATCTAAATGAAGTTAATTTGCCTAGAGTTTGAACAGTTTCCGGAACTCGGCGAGATAGTGACCGGGGAACTCGAACACCTTCTGGGGCGGGTAGCGGCGCTGGTGCGCGCACGGGCCGAAGAAGAACCAGCAGATCTGGGCGATCTGCTCGGTGAACAGCACCGGATGAACGTCCGCGGAGTACATCCCCATGTGACAGAACGCGGCTCCGAACTCGCCGCGCGCGGAGAATCCGCGCCCGGACAGCACATGCCCGAAGACGTCGTGCACGACCCGGAACACGTCGTTGTGGCTGAACTCGACGCCGTCGACCACGATGCCGGACGGTTCCAGCATCGGGTGAAACTCCTTGTCGGGCACCGGTCCGTGGCCGGAGCTCGTCAGATATACATACAGCTCACCGTATTTCCGAACGGACGCGCGCAGCTCGGCCGAGCGCCGGTAGGGCTGCCCCGCGGCCAGCCAGGGTCGCACCACGATCCCCGCATCGACAACCAGCCGGTACTGCTGCAGGTTCTCCCGCTTGAACCGGTCGTAGCGCTGCGCAAGGGCAGTGTCGTAGGCCAGCCGAGGGGCTTGCTCGAAATACGCGGCCACCCGGCGGCAGTAGTCCTCGTCCCAGTCGAGCGTGCTTGTTGCCGATGCGGCGATCCGGTATCCGCCCGAAGGCCGGTGGCGATCGACGTACGCCTGCGCAAGATCGGCCAGATCGGCTTCCATCAGCATCACCTCTAGTTCACAATATATTCTTGAAGTTAGATCGCCGCCAGGTCGGGAGAGGCCGAGATGACCTACTGCGAATCCGCACCCATCGCCAAGACGCTGCCCGCGCCCACCGCCTACCTGTGCGGGCTCACCTGGGACGGCTCGATGCTGTGGCATTCGGACCAGGACGCGGGGACGATCTTCGCCATCGACCCGTCCGACGGGACGGTCACTCGCTCATGGCGCTGCGCCCGCGTCCGTGCCGACCTCGCCTACGACGGCACGCGGCTGGTCCAGGTCGGCGGGCGCCCCAAACGGCTGCTGCTCATCGACCCGAAAACCGGGAAATCCGAGGGCGAGAAGGCGGTGCTGCCCGCTAGTGGCAGGCTGACCGGGATCGAATTCGGCCCGGAGGGGCTATGGATGTGCCTGCGCGGCCCGACCGTGGTGCAGCTGCGGAACTACGCGACCATGGAGATCGAACGCGAATACCCGGTGGGCGGCGAGTCCCCCTCGGGCCTCACCTACGTCGATGGCGTGGTGCTGCACGGCGACTTCGGCGATTCGATGGTGCGAGCGCTGGACGCGCAGACCGGTGCGGAGGTCGGCTCGTTCCGCGTCCCCGGCCACCCGACCGGCATGACCTGGGACGGCCGCCACCTCTGGTACTGCGACTTCCCCGCCCGCGCGCTTCGCGCCGTCGAACTCGACTCGGTGCTGGTCAACCGAGGGTAGGACGGCCGCCGTCGGTACCGAACAGGCCGCGCATGAGCTGCGGCTTGGCCGCCTCCTGGAAATCCATGTTCGGATCGAGTTCCCGGATGGTCCCCTCGATCACCAGCAACGACAACAGCGGGAAGATCAGCTCGGGTGCGGCGTGAATGCCGAAGCGGCGCTGCAGGTCGAAAATCTCCATGGCGAAGGCGATCAGGCTGAACTCACTGGCGGGCTGGCCGTGGCTGCGCTCGACGAGATCCGCCATCCGCACCGTGAACCCGTCGAGATCGGCGTCCTCGGCGACCCTGGCCGCGCTCCGGATGACGATCTCGGCGGCATGGCGCCCGCGTCCGATCGCCATGTTCATGAAGAATTCGGCGAACAGGCGGCGTAGCCGGTCGGAGAGCTGGACGCTGAAACCCGCGTCCAGGACCACGACCTGGGCGCCGCGCGTGAAGTAGAGATTGCCGGGATGCATGTCGCAGTGCACGAATCCGTCTACGAACAGCATTTGATACATCGCCGCCATCCCGGACGCCGCGAAGCGCCGACGGGTGACCGGCGAACACTGATCGGCCGTGCCCACCGCCAGATCAGGGATGAACTCCATCACGATGCACCGCGGCCGACAAGCCTCCGGGTAGACCTTCGGCACCCAGACCCGCGGCACCTCGGAGAGGTTCTTTCGCAACCGCCGCAGATTGTCGGCCTCCCGTTCGAAGTCGAGCTGCCCGAGGATCGCGCCCGCCATATTCGCGACGACCTCCTCGACCGGAACGCCGCGAAAAACCGGCAGCCGCGCGACGAATGCCGACCCGCCCCGGATCAGCGCGAGATCCTCGGACATGGTCCGTTCGATACCGGGCCTGCGCAGTTTGACCGCGACATCCGGCCCCGAGCGCAACCGCGCCCGATACACCGACGCCACACTGCCGGACGCGACCGGCCGCGGATCGACCGAGGCGAACACGTCATCCACCTCGGTGCCGTACGCCTCGGCCAACGCGACCGCGGTCTGCGCCGCATTCAGTGGCGCGACCGAATCCTGCAAGAGCGACAGTTCGTCACACAGCGCAGGCGGCAGCAGATCGCGGCGGGTACCGAGTACCTGTCCCGCCTTGACGAAGGTCGGTCCGAGCAGCATCAACAGCGCGACCAGCCGATGATAGATATGCCGCCGACCAGCTGCGGGGCCGTGGCGCAACCGGCGAATCGAACCACCGACCAGCGCCGGGACGCCTACCGCGACGACGGTGCCGGTGACGCGCACCGCCCGCAGCGTGAGCGCGAATCGTGCTCGCATGGTCTCATCCCCCTGTTCTCTGCGGTCGATCGAACCGCTGGCGCGCGTGCGCGAGGTCACGGCGAATCTCCCTGGCCACCGGTGCCGGACAGAAGGCCGCATCGATCCCCGCGGACACCGAATCGACAAGCGTGGCAACGGAAATGCCGAGCCGGTCGTGGCACAGCTGGTATTCGCGGGTCAGCGTGGTACCGAACATCGCGGGATCGTCGGAGCCGAGCGTGATCGGGACACCGGCGGCGAGTAACGCGGGCAGCGGATGCGCGTCGAACGCGCGCACCGCACCGGTGCGGACGTTCGACGATGGGCAGACCTCGAGGGTGATACTCCGATCCGCCAGGTAGGCGAGCACCCCGGGTTCGGTCACCGCCCGAATACCGTGCCCGATCCGCACCGCGCCCAGATCGCGGGCGGCAGACAAGATTTCACCGGCATCGGAGGTCTCCCCCGCATGCGGAACGGCGTGCAGCCCATGGGCCCTTGCCTTTTCGAACGCGGTGCGGAACAGCCGGCGCGGCGCACCGAGTTCCGGGCCGCCCAGTCCGAACCCGACCGCTCCGTCTGGCTGGTAGCGAAGAATCCAGTCCAGGGTGGCGAAGGCGCCGGCGATACCGTCGTCGGCCGACACATCGAAGATCCAATTCAAGTGGATGCGATGGCGTTCGGCAACGAGACGACGACCGATCGACAGCGCCTCAGCGAGTTCGGCGGCGGCGATACCCCTCCGCAGATGCGACAGTGGCGTAACGGTCACCTCGGCATATCGCACGTTGTCCAGCGCCAGCTGGTCGCCGAGGCCGGTCACCAGCCGCACCATCGCAGGACCGCTGGTGACCAACCTGTTGACCGCGGTGTACACCTCGATGAAATGCGCGAAATCGGTGAAGCGGTAGTACCGGCGTAGCTCGGCCGGGTCGGCAGGCACCCCGACATCCGGTCGACCTGCGGCCAATTCGGCTATCGTGTCCACCGCCGCCGAACCCAACAGGTGCACATGCAATTCCACTTTCGGCAGCGCCGCGAGGAATGCCGCCACACCCTCGTCGCCGCTCATCGCGGCACCACTGTGCCGGCGCTCGGCTCCGCCAGGCATCGAGCTGACGGCGCGCCACGAGGCCGACTTCGGCTCCGGAAGCCCTCCACGAGATCAACCATAGCTTTTTGAAGCAACCTAGGCGAGGCCAAGTGAACAGTCTTCCCGTTCGGGCACAAACGGAGCCCACATGGGCGCGGGTGGCTTCCAGAGGCCATGGTCCGCAAAAGCCAAGAGCGGCAAATTCTAGAGAAAACTTATGTAACATATAGCTAGTTGAACGTCGGACACGCGCGGAGGCGATGGCCAGCCGAAGGTCGGCCGACCGGGCGGACCGGCGACGGAGGTGAACGGCTCAACCTGCCGAGCCCATCGTGGAAGAGGTTCCCATGAACGGCGCCGTCGATCCCATCCCAGCGCACGGAGCAGC
Source organism: Nocardia sp. CS682 (assembly GCF_004634405.1). Taxonomy (NCBI): domain Bacteria; kingdom Bacillati; phylum Actinomycetota; class Actinomycetes; order Mycobacteriales; family Nocardiaceae; genus Nocardia; species Nocardia sp. CS682. The sequence goes on from NZ_CP029710.1 coordinate 1,073,611, forward strand.
GACGATGATCGCCGAGCGCTCGCCGAACCTGCGCACCGCGGAGTGGTCCGAGATCCGCGGGCTGTTCGCGCTGGACCCCGGCGCCATCCACCTCAACACCGGCACCGTCGGCGCAATGCCGCACGCCGTGCTCGAGACGGTGGACCGGGTGACCAGGCAGTGGGCCGGCGGTCTCGGCGATGTCTATCCGCCGGGCATGTACCCGGACCACCGAGCCACCATCGCCAAGGCCTACGGGGTCGATCCGGACGAGATGGTGATCACCCACAATGCGACCGAGGGCGTCGCGCGGGTCATCCACGGCCTGGATCTGCACGCCGGCGACGAGGTCCTCACCACCACGCACGAGTGCTACTCCGTGCTGTCCAATTTCAACCTGCTACGCAACCGTTTCGGCATCAAGCTCACCACGATCACCCTCCCCACCGGGTACGACGTGCACGCCGAGCAGATCATCGAGCTGTTCGAGGCGGCGATCACCCCGCGCACGAAAGTGCTTGCCTTCGCGGGGATCACGCTGTTCACCGGCACCAAACTGCCGATGCGCGCACTGTGCGAACTCGCGCACCGGCACGGCCTGATCACGGTGATCGACGGCGCGCTGCTACCCGGCATGCTCGATCTCGACATGCGGGCGATCGGCGCGGATTTCATCTCCTGCTCCGGGTCCAAGTTCCAGTGCGGCCCACTGGGCACCGGATTGCTATACGTGCGCAACAAGATTCATCCGGAACACAATCCGCTGCCACTGCCCACATTCTGGCCGATCATCTCCACCTGGTACCCGATGAAGGGCAGCCCGCCGCCCCGGACACGAACCTCGATCGAGAGCGACAACATCGCCGACTACGTGCAGAGCGCGGGCAGTGCCAGCATCGCCCGCGGGGCCGCGCTCGCCACGGCCTGCGAGATGTGGGACGAGATCGGCCGGGATCGGATCGAGCGAAGGATCATGCTGCTCGCCGACTACGCGCGCGACCTCGTCGCTGAGCGTTTCGGACGGGATTCGATGTACTCCCCCGGTGCGGATCCCACACTGCAGTCGCCGTTGATCGCCTTTCATCCGTTCCGCGGGCCGGAAGACGCGTGGAATGTCAAAAAGGTGCACGAGTACACCATGCGGCTGCAGCGCGAGTACCGGCTCTTCACCAGGTGGACCGAGTTCGACGTCACCGGATCGCCACACCAGCACTACGCGTCACGCATCACGACCCACATCTTCAACGACCACGACGAGATCGCGAATGCCGTTGACATCATGGCCCGGCTCGCCGCAGAGATGTCATGACCGATCCGACGATCCTGCGCCTGTACGGGCCCGGTGTGCTCGACCAATTGGATCCGGTGTGCTGCCCGAGGTTTCCGATCGACCGGGTCGTGCGGTTGTTCGCCCGGCAGCTGTTCACCTATCGAACGCAGTCCGACCTGCGCAATTGGCAGACCGTGGCACCGACACCCGATCTGGCGACCGCGGTTCCATCCATGTACAACGCCGGAACTGGTGCGAGCCATACGAGCTATGTGGTCCATCTGCGTCCCGGCGTGTACTGGGACAGCGACCCCGAGCGTCCGGTCACCACCCAAGACGTGGTGCGCGGCTTCAAGCGGATGGGTAATCCACTGCGCCGCAGTGGGTTGCTGTCCTGTTTCACCGACACCATCAGGGGAATGGCACAGTTCTGTGACGACTATGCCGCCGCGTTCGCCGGTGCCGTGCCGACCGGGCCCGAATTGGCCGAATACCAGAACTCCCATGACATTCCGGGCCTGCTGGTGCTCGACGACGAGACAATAGTCTTCGAATTGGTACGGCCCGCATTGGATTTCATCAACATGCTGGCGTTGCCCTGCGCATCACCCGCGCCGGTCGAGTACGACCTGTTCGTGCCGGGCAGCGTCGAGCTGTGCCGCAACATAAGGTCGAACGGCCCGTACCGGCCCACCGATTTCACCCCCGGCCGGGAACTACGCCTGGCCCGAAACCCGGTGTGGCGCGCGGAGACCGACCTCGTGCGGCGTCAGCACGTCGAAGGCGTCGAAGTCATCTCCGAACAGGTCACCGCCGACGAGGTGGCGCACCGAATCCGAACGGACCGTGCGGATCTGGCGTGGGGCGCCCGAATCGCCGATCCGGCAACGCCGGTCGAACACCATCTCGGCTTCGCGCTCGACCCCTACCTGGTGTTCAACACCCGCAGCCCCAACGCCGCGGGCGCATTGCGGAAGGTACCGGTGCGCCAGGCGATCGCCCACGCGATCGACAAGGCCGCCATCGCGGTGGAGATCGCCGTGCTGGGCGACGATCCGATCATCCGCATCGCAGGCTCGGTCGTCCCGCCGAACAACGACGGCCACCAGGACCTCCACCCCTACTCGACGCCGGACTATCGCGGCGACCCTGCCACCTGCGCGGCAATGCTGGCCGCCGCGGGCCACCCGGGCGAGCTGCGGATCACCGCGATCCATCCGGCGACCGAGCGCGCCCGCCTGGTCGCCCATCTATACGCCGCCGACCTGGCCGAGGCCGGAATCACCGTCGAGCCAGTCGAATTCGGCGCATCGGAGTATCTGGATCTCCTGGCCGACCCGGCACGGGCGGAGTCCGGCGAATGGGATATCGCGCTCGCCTCGTGGTCACCGGCCTGGCTGTACAACAACGGTCGCGTCTTCCTGCAACCGCTGCTGCAATCCGGCTCCCCCGCGAACTTCGGCCGCTACCGCAATCCCGAAGTGGACGCGCTGATCGAACGGGCACTCGCCGCAGCGGACCGCGAATCGGCCGATGCCGCGTGGCGTACGACCGAACGCGTCGCATTGGCCGACGCCCCGATCGTGCCGCTGCTGTTCCAGGTCCCCACCACCCGGGAATGGGGTGGCCGCCGCGTTCGCGCCGCCGCCATGCTGCCCGCACACGGTCTCACGGTCGACCTGACCACCGTGCGGCTCGACCCGCCCCCGACGGAGCTGACCGTCCCACCGACCGGCAGAGCGGACGCCGTCGAAAAGTGGATGTGAAGGACAGAAGAAGTGGATGAGCACGACGCGCGTCTCCTCACCGCGATGGCGGCCGACCCCTCGGTATCCATGTGGGCGGCGGCGGGTCCGGAAGCCAACTACGCCATCAGGCTGTGGACTCGTGGTGCCGAGCGACTGTACGGCTATTCAGGTGACGAAGCCATCGGCGAGAGCTATGTCAACCTGTTGACGAACAAACTCGAACGCGACCAGGCAATAGCAGATCACGACAACATTGTACGAACCGGCACGGTGGTTCGGAACCTGGTAGACGATGTCGTACTCTCCGGCTCACAGCGATTGCTACTCACGATTCGTTTTCCACTCTTCGACAAGTCCACGAATTCACATCTCCTTGCCGAGACCGGCATCGAGGTAACCGACGTTTCCCTAGAGGACGCGGTGTGGCTCACCAAAACCCGCGAAGAAGCGATCCATATCAGCGAAAGCGCAGCGCGCGAGGATCTCTCGGAACAACTGCGCCGGCTGGTGGGCGCACTGACGTTGTCGGGTACCGGCGAGGACGAGCGCTCCGCTCTCGCCTTGGGCGTTGAGCTCGTTCGTCAAGCGATCAATGCGCAGGCCGAATCGAGTGTGTGGCTCGCAGGCCGGGGCGAGCAGTTCAGTGAGGTATTTCGTAGCACCGGCTGGCGAGTTCCGCCCGGCTTGGACATCGGCCGCGCGCTGGAGTGGTTCGGAGCGAGCACCAAGCCGATCCTGCATGATTCGAGGTCCCGCCCGCACCGACTGCTCAAGCAGCTTTTCGGCACCCACCAAGGGCCGCTCGACACGGTGGGCATGATTCCACTGCACGCCGAAGGCGTGTTCCTGGGACTGCATTTGATCCGGGTGCCTGCCCCGCATACGTTCACCCAACTCGAGCGCGACGCGCTACCCGTCCTGTCATCGGCCGTGCTGGCGAGCGCACGACTCGCAGCCGAAGTTCGCAGGCGGCGGGAGGAGGCCGCCGAGTCGAGGGCGGAGGCGACTCGACTACGACTCAACGGCGACTTCGCCCATCGAATACGCAAAGCAGTGGATCCGATTCTGCGTGACGTTCATGCGATACGCGAGGAGCTAGAGCTGCGCGGCGTGAAATTGGATGGCGAGCTCGAGCAGTGGATCGACGATATCACCGAAGGCTGCACCGAATTGGCCCGCGCGCCTGCCGAACTTCATCGCGCCCAGAAGGTGGCCCGCATCAGCGTGCGCGGCGTACTGACCGCACTGCGAAATCGGCTCGGACTGGAGTTTCCGGACAGCATCATCGAACTCGATCTCGATGACATAGCCGGCGTTCTCGTCCGTGGCGTCAAGGGTGATGTCACGGCACTGTTCGAGAATTTGCTCTACAACGCCATCGAAGCAATGGACTGCAAAGGGCGCGTGCAGGTGAGCGCGTCGGTATCCGGCAGGTCCGTCTCCATCGCCGTGTCGGATGAAGGCCCGGGTATCAAGCCCGAGGATGTCGCCGGTGTTTTCCAACTAGGGTTTTCGAAGAAAGGCGAAGGTCGTGGGCTCGGCTTGGCCCGAGCACGAGAAATTGTTACAGACCTTGGCGGCCAGATCACAGTCGACGTCGAACGCGCGCCCGGCGCCACTCTTCTGGTCGTTCTGCCTATTTGCAGGAGGGCGTAGATGGCGATCGTATTGTTACTCGAGGACAATCTCAAATTTGCTCGGGCGGTGCAGCGCGTACTCCGTGGTCATGAGGTACGCCACGTGACCAGGGTCGATGCGGCGATCGATGAACTTCAGCATCCCGAGGTGGACTGCGCACTGATCGATCTCAACCTCACGGATGAGGACGATTACTCCGGTTACGAAGTCTTGTCCTATATCCTTCGCAACCGGCCCGATTTACCACGCGCTGTCGTGACGGGCTCTCGCTTGAAAGGCGCGATCGCCAAGAATATCCTGCTCCGGTACGGCGTCGGCGACATTGTCATCAAAGGCGACGTCGACAGAGAGGGCTACGGAACCACCGATCTGATCGACACGGTGAGTGACCTGCTCGCCGGCTCTGATCGGCAACGTCGGGAAATGGCCCGAAACGAGGTCGCCTCCATTTCGCTCGCCGCGCAGACCGAATTGCGCCGTCGCATCAATGGACTACAGCAACTCTCGGAACAACTCCGTAGCGGTAGCGGCACCAAGCGCCGCGACCCCACGGCGAACAGCCGCACGGCATTGACCCGGCGAGCCGAGAAACTCATCGAACTGGAGGCGGCGGCGAAGGCCAGGTGCGACGTGGTTGCGCTGGGCGAGCTGGCGCGTGAAGTGGAATTGTTCGAGGCAGAATCGGCGAGGGTACTCGATGATTCGTAAGATCAGCACCAGCCTCGGCTCGGTCCACCCGGGCGCCTTCTACCTGGCCAGTGCCGTAGTGCTGTCATTGGCGGCGAATGCCTTCACCGAGGCCTACGGATCGGTTCCCGCTCCGCCGAATCAGCGATCGCTGCTGCTGTGCGCGCTCGCGGCATTCGTGTCGGCGGTGGCGTTGTCGACGTTGGGTTGGCGAATCGAAACCATCAGGTCGTTGGCCATCGAACGCGCCGCGGACGTAGGTTTACCGGCGCGACATCTCATCGGCGAAGCGACGAAGGCATTCTTCGTCGAAGTATTCGTGAAACTGACGATCGGAGTGGTGACGGCAGTGCTTTCGGTCGTCTTCATGCTTGCTCGATGGTAGGAAGACTCTCGCAAACACCCAGCGTTTATTCACCTTTCGCAGCAGCGGCCGGCCGCGCATCCACGTACCGACTTGTTCCAGCAGGCCTCCGGCGAGGTCGCTGCCGCAGCCTTGTGCCGGGCACACCTGCCTCCGCGCACCCTGGCGGCCACCGCCGACGGCCGCGTTCATTCCCTCGCGACGTTCGGACATGCTCGCGCTTCACATTCGATGACACAGCCGCCCGAACTAACTTCACTAAACTATAATTACCTCTTGAAGAGCCGCCGACCCGGCAGTAAAGTAGGGATAGTAGAGGTCCGCACACTGGCAGACTGGATGAGATAGGGAATCCCATGGTCACGAAAGCCCAGCAGCAGAAATTCGCGAAGCACTTCGAGCGCTACGATGCCGATAGAGACGGCAAGATCGATCAGTCGGATATCGACGCGTTGATCAACAGGTGGTGCGACGCATTCCACATTCCACCCGGCTCCGACAAATGGCGGAGCACCATCAAGCGAGCCAACCGACTGTGGCAGGACCTGCAGGGGCACGCGGATGCCAACGGCGACAAGGTAATCAACACCGAGGAATGGATCGCCGCGCACGAAGATCCCCGTTTCGTCGACGAGGTCGCGATTCCACTGGCTCAGCTCACCTTCGAACTCGGCGATGTCGACGGTGACGGCAACGTGTCATTGAGCGAGTGGATGACCTTGCAGTCGATCTCCGGTGTCAGCCAGGTCGACGCGTTGAAGATGTTTCAAGCGCTCGACGGCGACGGCGACGGATACATCACTACCGACGAGCACGACGCGGCGCTTCGTGAATTCTTCGGCAGCGATAACCTCCAAGCCGCAGGGGCTCAATTGGCAGGCCGTCTGTAAGAGGTCGCACCGGCCACGAGATCCGAGACCTGCACGGGGGTTGTCGTCCCGTCATGACGTCGGCCCCCGCGCAGCATGCTGTCTCCGTCGACATCACAAGGATACGAACAACCTGCTCGGTTCTCGCCCGTGCGAAGTCGGTCGGCATCGCAAAAGCCCTCCGACGCTAGGACATTGAGCACAGATCTGCCGTCGAGACCGATTCGACGTCGGCAGAGCACCGAACGCGCTACCTTAGGACTGCACTCCATCGCCACAGCGAACATTCTGCCGCACACAGTATTGCCGCCCGGAGAGGAGATTCCCGATGATCACAGCCGACAAGATCGAGCACGAGGTGGACATCAATGCACCCGTCGCACGGGTGTGGGAGCTGGTGACCGATCCGGGCTGGTGGGTCGGCGACGGTGACAGATCCGGCCAAAGCCGTAGGCGCGAAGGCGATTTCGAAGTGATCGAGGACCCGAAGTACGGCCGGTTCCCCGTCCGGGTCGATACGGTGCAGCCGCAGGACTACATCTCCTATCGGTGGGCGTCCGCGTTCCCCGGCGCGATGCCCGGCGACGGCAACTCCACACTGGTGGAGTTCCGGCTCGCCGAGCGCGACGGCGGTACCCGCGTGCGGGTGATCGAGAGCGGCTTTGCCGCACTGGCCCTGCCCGACGATGAGCGGGCGAAGCGGGCCGAGGAAAACAAGGGCGGCTGGAAAATGCAGTTGGACGTCCTCAAAGCCAACGCCGAGTAGCTTCGGACCGACCAGCGCCACGAGATTCGCAGGCCGCCTGCCCGTTTCCCGGCAGGCCGTGGTCGAGCAGCCGACTAGCCCTCGGGAATACGGACTCGTCCCGGGTCGCCACGCAGGCGTGAAGTGCGCTCTCAGTGCAGTCAGTGGTCCGCACGAATTCGCTCACGCGCTGCGGCAATCCACTGCTATAGATCACGACTAACTATAGATTACGGTAGTATTTAATCCGTAGGCACCACACGGCGGGCTGGGCCTCCTTCGCGGAGTCGACCGAACCCTGCGGCCTCAATCGAACAGCGGTCCGGCAAGAGACGCGGAGATCATCATGGCCGAGAAATCAAGCGACACAACCGATGAGGTCGGCGAGTACTACGACGGTGTCGGTGAACTGGTGCAGGTCGTCGGCGGCAACCTGCACCTCGGCTACTGGGACGACGACCAGGACGACACGCCATTCCTCGAGGCCATGACCAGGCTCACGCGGATGATCGCCGAACGACTACCCCTGCACCCCGGCCAGCATCTCCTCGATGTGGGTTGCGGCGTGGCCGAACCGGCCATTCAGCTGGCCGGGCGACTCGGCATATCGGTCACCGGCATCACAGTGAGCGGCTGGGAAGTCCAGGAAGCGACCGACAGTGTCGCGCGCGCAGGCCTGTCCGAAAAAATCGCCATCACCTGGGCCGACGCCGCCGCACTCCCCTTTCCGAACGACGAGTTCGACGCCGCCATCGCCTTCGATTCGGTGCCCAACTCGCCGGATAAAAACAAATGGCTCGGCGAGATATTTCGAGTGCTCCGGCCGGGCAGCCGCTTCATCTACTCGGAATACCCCTTGATCGCGGACGTGACGCCGGCCCAACGGGAAGTACTCCGGGCGAACACCGTGCCGGACCCGCCGACCAGCATGGGTGCGGCCGTGGCACCGGCCGTCGCGGCCGGATTCGAGGTGATCGAGGAACTCGATTGCAGCGCCAACGCGCGCCCATTCTATGACGCATTCTTGACCCGATTCGCAGCACAACGGGCCGACTTGGTCGCGGCCTACGGCAAAGACCGGATCCATAACTTCGAATCCGGCATCACGACAATGTTCGAACTCTGTCGCGAAAAGATCGGTTACTACCTCATCGTGTGCCGAAAGCCGTAAGGTCGTGGGCACAACTATATGAAAAGGAGTGTGATCGGGCGTGTCCGAGATCCGACGGCGGCTGCTCAAAGCGACTACGCAGGAAGATCACACCACCGGGGAACCCCGCACCTCCAAACGCCTACCGATCGGCGTGTACGTCCTCGGGGCCAGCGTATTCGCCCTGGGCACTTCGGAATTCATCGTGTCCGGGCTGGTCGATCAGATCGCCGGCTCACTCGGGGTCTCCGTGCCCCAGGTCGGCCAGCTCATCACGGCGTTCGCTCTCGGCATGCTGATCGGCGCCCCCTTGATGGCCGTCCTGACCCTCGGACGGGACCGCAAGACCGTGCTCCTGGTCGCCGTCACTGTCTTCTGCGTCGCTGATCTACTGACGGTGATCCCGGTCTTCGGTCTCATGTTCACCATGCGGTTGATCGCGGCCATGGCCTGCGCGACCGCGCTGACCGTGGCCCAGGTGATGGCCGTCGCGCTCGCCGGACCCGGGCGGATGCCGCAGGCGATCGCGGTGATCCTCGGCGGCATGACGCTGGCGAATGTGGCGGGCGTACCGCTCGGCAGCCTGGTCGGTGCGCTGTTCAGCTGGCAGGTCATCTTCGTGCTGATCGGCGTGATGAGCGCCATCGGCGCCGTACTCGTCGCATTGTTCGTACCCAGGTTGCCGCGCGACCACGGCCCCGAGGTCGGGCTGGGCACGCTGGTCGCCCGCGAACTGCGGTCACTGGTCCAGGTTCGGGTCTTCGTCGCCCTCGCCACCATCGTGCTGTTCGAGACGGCACTGTTCAGCGTGTACGCCTACGTCCAGCCGCTCCTCATCGAGGCCAGCGGGATCAGCGTGCACCAGGTGCCGATCGTGCTGTTCCTGTTCGGTATCGGGTTGTTCGTCGGCAACACCGTCGGTGGCCGGCTGGCACAGCTGAACGCCATGAAGAACGTCCTCGGCAGTCTGGTGGCGATGATCGTCATGCTGCTGGTGTTGCGGGCCGTCGTGCACCACGGGATCGCGGCGGCCGCCGCGATCACCATCCTCGGCGTGTGCGCGTTCTCGATGACCGCCGCGCTCAGCTCGCGCGTGATCGGTTTCGCGGTGGCGGCGCCGACCCTTGCCGTCGCAATTGTCATGTCCGCCTTCAATATCGGCAACGCGATCGGTCCGGCGATCGGCGGCGTCGTCATTTCTCGCGCGGCGATCGCCGATGTCATCTGGGTCGGCGTGATCATCGCGCTGCTCGCGCTGGCCACCGCACTCGTTTCCGTCGTTATCGAGCGCCGGCGGGCGTTCGCACCGGCTCCGTGAGCACAGCTCGGCGCCGGTGGCTGAAGCCGTCGGCGCCGGGCCTGCCAACTACGGAGTCTGCTACTGCCTCGAGCCGGAGGCTGCCCGCCGGGCGTCGACGGCGCCGCGCACCTCTTCCGAGATCAGATCGTCGATCATCGCGGCCGCCACCTCGGCACCCATCGCCGCGGCTCCGATCAGCTGCTTGGCCGGATCGGCGACGTTTCCCGTAGCCCAGACACCCGGCACCGCGGTGCGGCCGGTGGCGTCGGTGGCGATGTAGTCGCCGATCCCGCTCGGGTGCGCGGTCGGGGTCAGCCCGAGCGGGGCGAGCAGGTCACCGCGCGCGGAGAAGCGCGGCCCGCACACGAGCGCCTGCAGCTCGACGACCTCACCGGTACGCATCCGAACACCGGTCAAGCGATCATTGGCGATCTGTAGCTCCGCCACCTCACCAGGGATGATCGCGATATCGCGAGCGGTGAGCTCCTCGACCTCGCTGTCGGTCAGCGTCGGCCCGGTGTGCGGCAGGAAACGGAGCTGCGCCGACCACTGCCGGAACAGCATGGCCTGGTGCATGGACATCGGGGTGGTGGACAGCACGCCGATGATCTGATCGCGTACCTCCCAGCCGTGACAGAAGGGACAGTTCAGCACATCCCGACCCCACCGCTCGGCGAGTCCAGGGAGCTCGGGCAGATCATCGGTGAGGCCGGTCGCGACGAGCAGGCGGCGTCCGTGAATGGTCCCGGAATCGACGACCTCCACCCTGACACCGTCGCCCGACGCCGACACCGCCGTCGCCACGCCGGTGACGAACTCGACGCCGTACTGCCGTACCTCGGCGCGGCCCGCCACCAGTAAGTCCCCCGGCGGCATGCCGTCCCGAGTCAGGAACCCGTGCATGTGCGTGGCGGTGGCGTTGCGCGGCTCGCCGTTGTCCACGACAACCACCGTGTATCGCGCACGGGCGAGCATCAGCGCGGCGCTCAAGCCCGCCGCGCCACCGCCGACGATCACTACATCGCAGCGATTTCCGGACTCTGGGATCGTCACTCCAGCCTCCTGTAGTCAGATAGATATATAAGATGATAGCATTTGGTAGCTGATCGAGTATCGGCAGCACTCCAGCATCCGGTTCGAATACACGGAGATAACGCGATGACCAGTGCACTGAGAATAAGTAAACTCCGAAAGTTGTTCGGCGCATACGATGTCGACCAGGACGGCGTCATGGACGAACTGGATGTCACGGCGCTGGCCCAGATGTGGTGCGACACATACGATCTCCCACCGCGATCGGCGGAGTGGAACCGAATTCATCGACAAGCCCATCGAATGTTCCGGGATATGCCCGGGTCGGTGGACGCCGACGGAGCAAAGAAGGTAACCGTCGACGAATGGCTGGCGTGGGGCGATCATCCGGAATTCCGGCAATTCGTCGAATCGTCGGCGATACCGTTCAGCATGGCGGTGTTCGCGGCCGCGGACAAGGACCAGGACGGGCGAATTTCCATGCCGGAAATGATGGCGGCTCAGCTCAAAGGCGGAATGTCCGAGCAGGAGACGAGCAAGGTATTCTCCCTATTGGACGCCGACGGCGACGGTTACGTCACCACGGATGAATACATTCAGGCCTCCCGGGAATTCTATTTGAGCGACGACCCGGCCGCGCGGGGAAATCATATTGCCGGCGAACTGTAGCCGCTAGGTTTTACAGCGAAGTCCCATCCAGCCGCAGGAGGGCTGGATGGGACTTCGCTGTAAGGCCTAGGCCGGCGCGACGCCCCTGCGGTGCACCGTCATCGGCAGTGCGTCCACCGGCATCGTGACAGCCGGTTTCGGCTTGGGCTGATGTCCTGGCACGGAAACCAGCCGCCAGCGCGCGGCAATCGTCGCGAGCACGATAATCAACTCGGCCCAGGAGAACGACTCACCGATGCAGCCGTGGACGCCGGCCCCGAACGGCATGAACGCGTTGCGCTGGGCGCCGGTTACGCGCTCGGGCAACCAGCGGTCGGGATCGAATACCTTCGGGTCGGCAAAGATCTCGGGATTGTGGTTGAGCGCGTAGAAGCTGTACAGCACCACCTCGTCGGCCGGTATGCGGTAGCCGCCGAGTTCGGTATCCCGCGTCGTCGTTCTGGTCTGGAAGAAGCCTTGGGTGCGCAGGCGCAGCGTTTCGGTGAGCACCCGGCGGGTGTATTCCAGCTGAGCGACGTCGTCGTATTCGGCGGCCCGGCCGGCGAGCACCCGGTCCACTTCCTCGTGCAGCCGCTGCTCGACCTCCGGATGGGTGGCGATCTCGTGGAAGGCCCACGCTAGGGTATTGCTGATGGTGTTGCTGCCTGCGATGAAGAAGGTCAGCACCTCGTCGTGTATCTGCTGATCGCTCATGCTCGGCGTGCCGTCGTCGTCACGGGCGAGCAGCATCATCGACAAGAGATCACCGCGGTCGACACCATCGGCCCGGCCCGCCCGGATCGTCTCGTGAATGGTCCGCCGCAGATACTCCTCCGACTCCCGATATCGCCGATTCGCCGGGGTCGGCAGCTTCGTCAGCAGGCCGGTGGTGTCGGTCATCTTCCGGAACAGCCCGCCGAGCACGGCTCCGGTGGCGTCCATGAATCGACGCTGGTCCAGCGCGGTACCCGGCGCGAAGATCACCTGGGTCACGTTGGCCAGGGCGAGTTCGTCCATCTCCCGCTCGACCCGAAGGGTCTCCCCCTCGGACCAGGCCGCCATCGCCGCCACGGTCAATCCGCTGATCAGCGCGGAGTAATGCACGATCCGCTTGCGATGGAACGCCGGCTGGAGCAGGCGGCGCTGGCGCCGATGGAAATCGCCGTCCGAGATCCCGAGACCGTTACCGAACATCACGCGGAACCGTTCGGTGATCGGGCCGCCCCTGGCGAATATCTCCGGTGCGCGCATGACCTGCCGCATCAGGTCGGCGTCGTTGATCACGTACATCGGCCTGCGGCCGAGCCGGATCATGGTCACCGGATCGCCGGACTGCAAGGAGAGCAGCAGTTCACCGGGGCGTCGTTTCATCTCGAGCCCGTGGCCGAGTAGCGGCATACCGCCGGGAGTAATCGCCGGCTGTCGAGCAATAGTGGTCATCGGTTCGCCACTTTCTGAATCGGGCCGCGCGAGCTATTCGTCGCCGCGCGCGGTATGGGCGGCCGATGGCACGGTGGCGAGAACCGTTCCGGTTTCCAGCAGAGCCTTGAGATTGTTCATCAGCCCCGGCCAGCCGCCGCTGCCTTCGAGTTGGCCGCTGATCGCCCGATACATGACGCTGCCCGGCTCGAAGCCGTCGTGGGTCACCCGCAGCCGGACCTTGCCGTCACCGTCGGGTTCGAGTTCGAAGGTGACCTTGGTGCGCGGTTCCTTGGCGTACTCGGCGAATTCCTCGTCCGTCCAGCCGAAGAGCTGGGCGTGCGCAGGCTGCAGCAGGTGCCAACTATAGGAAAGCAGCCGAGGCGGGTCTGCTGCCAGCACGACCTGACCCAGATCCTGGAATTCCTCCTCCGGCATGTTCTGCCATTTCACCGGCGACCCCACTCGCCAATCGGATTGCATTCCGACGCCGAACCAATATCGGCGGGTGAATTCCGGTTCGGTCAATGCTGCCCAGAGCTGCTCGGGTGTCGTCGCAATGCGTGTCGTGTAGGTGAATTCCATGATGTTCATCCTTCTGCACTTCAATGCTGCTATAGCTGATCGTGGTCGGCTACCCGGCCCCGAGTCGATATGGCCCCGGCACCACGGCCTCGACCGCATCACGACGTCACCCGCTACCCGTACTACCGCACCTGCGAATTACCGCTGCAGGTTCGGTGGATTCTCGTCCAGCACCAGCCGAAGGGTGACGTCGTGTTCGAGGGCCGCTTTCAAAGCGGCTACCAGGTAGGCGAATCCGGCCGTCGAGTCCCGGACGCCGTCGATCTGGGCTTGCAGATCGCCGCCGTATCCGCTCTCGGTGATATGCAGATACGTGGAGTCGTTCTCATACGGTGTGAACGAGAATTCGACGGTGGTCGGCTGGTCGGGATTGTAATTGTCCCAAGTGAATTGGATACTGCTGTCGGGATCGAACTTCTGAACCCGAATCGTGCGCGCCACGCCGTACATTTCCCATTCCCAGGTGAGTTCGGCACCCTCAGCCATCCGGCCACTGCTCTTCGTGTACCAGAATTTGGACGTGATCGACGGGTCAGCCAGGGCCTCGAAGACGTCGTGCGGCGAACGGCGGATGAGCATGCCGAGGTTCACGGACGGGGGTTGGATCGGCTGCGGCGCAACCATGGTGTCTCCTGTTCGGTGAAGGGGAATCGATAACTCTTTCGGTAGTGGTTCGGATTCACCGTAACGGTGGATGGGTGTCGTTGTGGGTCATTCGAGCATGTGAGGGGTCACTTCCTGTCGAGCCACAGGTTGGTCAGATCGCCGTTGAGGACTGGATAAGGCAGCCAGTTCCGCACGGTCGTTGCGTGGAACCAGTACTGGTGTGCGAAGAGGATGGGCACCACAGCGGCGTCGTGCAGCACCTCGGCCTCCATCCGGCGGAACAGTTCGCCTGCTCGTGCTTCGTCGGCCGAAGCGAGTGCGGCGCCGAGCAACTCGTTGATCTTCGCACTGCGATAGCGGCCGAAGTTGGCACCCCAGTCACCGTGCTCGCCCACACCCCGGCTGTCGAACAGGGGTTGCAGATAAGTTCTTGCGTTGTTGCCGTACCAGTCCGGTTCCCAGCCGGTAAGGGCGATGTCCCAACTCTTCTGCGTGACCGAGGTGGCGAAGTAGTCCGAGAAGAGCTCGTTGATCGAGACGCCGACCAGCTCGACGCGGATACCGGCCCGGGCCAGCGCCGCCTTGACCACCTCAGCCGTCTCGGGGTGGATGTCGCGGTCGCGGAAGACCAACCGCAGCGTGAGCCCGTCCGGGTAGCCGGCGTCGGCGAGTAATTTGCCGGCCAGCTCCGGATCGCCGCGGCCGCCTTCTGTTCCGTACGGACGAAACTCGCGGTGCGCGGTGCACAACGGGGGCAGGATCTGGTCGGCGATGTCGTTCAATTTCGGACCGCCCCATACGCGCGATACCGCCGCCTTGTCCACCGCGTACTGCAGGGCTACTCGAACCTCTCGACGGGCCATGACGGGGCTCGCGAAATTGACCACCAGATAGGGACTGAACAGTCCGGCGGGGTACACCTCCAACCGTGGGTCCTGAGTGTGCAGCAGCGGCGGCAGTTCCTCGGTGAGCGGTTGGATGTCCCACAGCATCTCGGCCGCACCGGTGGCAACCAGGTCGTGGGCCGCACGCTCGGCCATCCCCTCGCGAACGACGATGGTGTCCACATAGGCGGCTCGCAGGGGATCGGACTTCGGTTCCCATGCCGGGTTGCGCTCGAGCAGGATCCGTTCTCCCGGAACGTAATTCACCACCCGGTACGGGCCGTTCGAGGCAAGGACGCGGTTGAACTCCGGGCTGCCGGGGACGAAATTCAGGTACTCGACCGGTGCCGGCGTGGCGAACGGCAAGGCGAGCATATTCAGGAAGTCGGAGGTGGGATACCTAGTGGTGAACCAGATCTCCCGGTCCCCTTGCGCGCGCACACCGCGAATATCGTTGTGCTCCATAGCTTCCGCGAGGGTGTCGCGTGGCGCGTCCGCCATCGCGTCCCGGAACTCGGTCATGCCGTCGATCGTGCTCAGGTAGTAGGCCAGGCCGGGACTGCTCGCGAGTGGGTGGGCCAGTCGCTTGATCCCGCGGACGACATCGCCGGCGACCAGCGGGCGGATGCCCCACGGGGTGTGCCAACGCAGGTCTTCGGCGAGAGTGAACCGGTACAGCGTGCCGTCCGCGCTGATCCGGCCGTTCGCCACGGTCGGCACCTCGGTAGCCAGGTCCGCGACGATCTTTCCGGCTTCCGCGCGGTTGCGGCTCGCGGCGTAGCCGACCAGCTGCCGCGTGTAGCCACGGACGATGCCGCGGGTAGCCGTGTGGTACGCCAGCGCGGGGTCGAGATAGTCGACGTCGCCGGCCCCGACCAGGGTGAGCGTGCCGCCGCGCCGGGGCGCCCGCTGCTCGGGAGAGCTAGCAGTTCGAGTCGTTGTTTCCCGCACTGCCACACCACCTTTCCGCATCCGCCCCAAAGTATACTTCTATTACATATAGTGATCTAGAGGGTCTTTCGGCACGGTCCGAACCAGGAGGTCGGCAATGAGCGGTGATCAGCCACGGTACGGCGGCACCTTGCGCCTGTACGGGCCGGGAAGCATGGACCATGTCGACCCAGCGAGCTCCTATTACATGCTGTCCGGGCAGATCATCAGACTGTTCACCCGCCAGCTGTTCACCTATCGCCCGGTGGCGCACCTACGCGACTGGAGCCAAGTGACGCCGGTACCCGATGTCGCACTGGAGATCCCGACGATCGACAACGGCGGTCTCAGTCGCGACCATCTGACCTATACCGTCCGCCTGCGCCCAGGGGTCCGCTGGGACACCACCCCGCCGCGCGAGGTGACCGCAGCGGACTTCGTCCGTGGGTTCAAACGCATGTGCAACCCGGTGCTCCGAGCCGGCGCGATCCACTACTACACCAGCACCATCAAGGGCGTAGCCGAATACTGCGACGACTACGCCGCCGCTGTGCCCCAACGGAATCCGACGCCGGCCGAGCTGGCGCGGTTCCAGAACTCCCGCGATATCCCGGGGATCACCGCGGTCGACGATCGGACCCTGGTGTTCGAGTTGATCCGGCCTGCACTGGACTTCATTCACATCATCTCGATGATGTTCGCGTCACCGGCGCCCGCGGAATACGACGACTTCGTCCCCGACAGTCCCGAGTTCCGTCGAAACGTCCGGTCGCTGGGGCCTTACCGGCTGACCCACTACCACCACGGCGCGGAACTGCGCATGGCACGAAATCCGGTGTGGCGCCAGGACACCGACCCGGTGCGGCATCAGTATCTGGACGGTGTCGAGGTCATCATGGAGAAGGCGACACCGGAGCAAGTCGGGCAGCGGATCAGAGCCGGGCACGCGGACCTGTCCTGGGCGTCCCCGGTCACCGAAACCTACGACGAGAATCCCACCGACCCGGGTAACAACCTCGGCTACGCGTTGAATCCCTACGTCGTGTTCAACACGGTCAGCCCGAACGCCGACGGCGCCATGGGCAAAGTCGCAGTGCGCCAGGCAATCTCCTACGCGATCGATAAAACGACAATGGTCGACATCTTCGACAAGTTGAGCGTCGGTACGGTGATGTGGCCCGCCCACTCCGCCATTCCACCGGGCAATTACGGCTACGAGGACTTCGATCTCTATGCGACACCGGGCGATCGAGGTGATCCGGCGAAGGCGCGTGAGCTCCTCACCGCCGCAGGTTATCCGGACGGGCTGACGTTGACGGTCGCGCATCGCGATGTGGACGCCAACCCCGAAGTCGCCGACGCACTGGCCACCGACCTCGCGAAGATCGGCATCACACTGCGTTCGATCGCGCTGGGGCACGCCGACTTCTACCCCTTCCTCCGGGATCCGGCCAATGCGCGGGCAGGCGCCTGGGACATGTCGACCCCGGCGTGGACACCGGATTGGTTCGGCAACAACGGGCGCGCCTTCCTGCAACCGATGTTGCAGACCAACGAAGTTCGCGGCACCGGAAACTATGGGTGCTACAGCAACCCCGAGGTCGACCGCATGATCGAGCAGGCGCTCACGGCAACCGATCCGGCCGACGCGCACGCGGCGTGGCATGCGGTGGATCTGCAGGTGATGCGGGACGCGGCCATCGTGCCGATCCTGGTGCACGCACCGACCATCCCCCATATCCGAGGTGCCCGAGTGCGCAACGCGATCGCCATGCCCACCATCGATCGCTGGTTCGACCTGTCCAACCTCTGGCTCGATACCGGCGAATGAGCGCCCCCGATAACGACCAGCCGTCCTACGAGCCGGTGGTCCGCGAGTATCTGCTGTTGGGGCTGCGCCTGGGCAAACTGATCGACGGTTTCGTGGACTGCTGGTTCGGCGATCCCCGGCTCTCGGCTCGCGTCACCGAGGAACCGCCCGCCAATCCCACCGAGCTGGCTCGGCAGGCGGCCAGGCTGCGGGCCGAACTCCCCGACTCGGGTCTGCCCGACGCGCGGCAGCGGTATCTGTCCGCGCAACTCACGGCGCTGGAGTGTGTGGCAAAACGGCTGTCCGGCAAAGACACACCCTTCCTGGACGAGATTCGTCAGTACTTCGACGTCGACATCACCATCGGTGATCCCGAGTGCTATGCGAACGCGCACAAGGCGATCGCCGAGTTGCTACCGGGCAGCGGAGGCTTGCAGGAGCGGCTCGACGCGTACTACGAGCGCAATCGCATTCCACCGGACCGCTTGCAGCGAGCCGTACAAGCTGTGTCCGACGAACTGCGCGTGCTCGCACAACCGCTGTTCGGCTTGCCGGCCGGCGAGCGCGTCGATTACGAGGTGGTGCACGGCAAGCCCTGGAACGCCTTCAACCGGTATCTGGGCGGATTCCGCTCCGAGGTCGCGCTCAACGACGAGGCCGGGCGCGCGATCGCGGCCCTGCCGATCCTCGTGACCCACGAGTCGTATCCCGGCCACCACACCGATCATTGCCTCAAGGAGGCAAGCCTCGTGCGCGAGCACGGACACGCCGAACAGCTCATCTCGCTGGTGAACACGCCGCAATGCCTGATCTCGGAGGGTACGGCCGAACTCGCGCACGTGGCCGTACTCGGCTCGGGATGGGGCGAATGGACGGCGAGAATCCTTGCCGCAGAGGGGATATCCAGCGACGGCGCGCTCGTCGAGCGGGTGCGGACGCTGGTTCAGCGGCTGTTGCCTGCTCGCCAGGACGCGGCGATCATGCTGCACGACCGCGGGGCCGATGTCGACGATGTCACCGACTATCTCCAACGGTGGCTGCTGCTTCCGCGCGACCGAGCCCAGCACATGGTGAGCTTCCTGACCGACCCGCTGTGGCGGGCGTACACGGTCACCTACATCGAGGGAGCGCGGCTCGTCGGCGCGTGGTTGGACGCGAAACCGGCGAATCAGCCTGTCGCCGAACGCTATCTGAGCCTGCTCCGGAAACCGTTGCTGCCCTCCGACCTTCAGCGCGAGCTGAACGCGACGACAGCGGCACCGGCTATTGGGCGCTGATGCCGGGCACCATGATCGCGCGCAGTTGCAAGGTGGTGTGGTCGCAGTACCAGATCCGGCTGCCGTCCCAGGTCAGTCCGGTCGGATTTCCGGCGACATTGTACGAAGCGACCTCCCGACGCGTCTCGAGGTCGACGAGGTTGATCATGGCGCCGTGGTAGTCGGCGTAGGCGAGGTAGTCGTCGGAGACGGTGACGCCGGCGGGTGGTGCGTGCACGGGAATGGTGTCAACCAGCCTGAGCCCGTCGGCCGTGCGCAGATCGATCGACTTTCGATTCTCGTAGCCGAGCCACACGCCGTGCTGGGCCGCCTCGAGTCCGGACAACCCTTCGCCAGGACGGGGATTCGGTAATTCGGTGACCGTATCCCCGGTCGCCGGGTCGATCACGCGCAACACGCGGTCGTCACCGACGACTTGGATCAACTGGCCACCCATCGTGGTGAGATCGGAACGAACTGCCGCGCAGGGGATTCGGTGTTGGACGTCGCCCGTCGCCGGGTCGATCGCGATGATCTGGTTGAGCACACCTTCGGAGAACCAGAGCAGATCCCCCGACCAGGTCAATCCGCACAGCTTCAGCGCCCGCACGGGGATGTCGCGCACAGTTCCGACAGAGATCGGCATCACCCCTCCCCTCCCCGAGCAATAGTGCAGTCCAGCCGCCAGTCGGTGACCACCCGGGATCGCGCGGAGCCGGACGGTCGGTGCACCGTCGCCCGGACGGCGTCGCCACCGGTCACCGGGGTGTGCCGCAGCGGCCAGATCCACACTGCCCAGTTACATCCGAGATAGGAAGGAAAATTCGACAGGGTGACGCCATCGATGAGGTCGGCGGTGAAGAACCCCATGATGGCGTGCAGGTTTCCGGGCCGGCCGATGGGCAGGGTCACGCGGTCCGTGAGTGGCACGGCATCGCTGAGCAGCCGCGGTTCCCGCTGGAAGAAGTGCAACTGGGCGTGTGGCTCGGCGAACTCCTGCACGGCGTCCAGCCGGAAGCCGTGAAAATCCTGTCCCCACATCCCCCAGCCTTCGTCGTCGAATTCGATCGCGGCCAGCGTGGTGGTCAGCTCGCGCGGGATGATCCGGCCGTCCGGCTTCAGGTTTTTGCGAGCGACACTGTCCAGCACCCGCATCATGTTCTCTTCCGGGCCGAGATTGCCCATCATCTCCGAGACGATGACGTCGGCCTTGCGCGGTAACCGGACCGCGCGCGCGTCACCCTGGATCAGGGTGAGCTGGTCTTTGAGATCGTTGGTCACGATGATGCGTTCGGCCACCGCCGCCACATCCGGGTCCGCCTCGATCGCGTACACGTGATCGGCACCGTGTTTCAGCGCCAGTAGTGAGAGCGCCAAAGTGCCTGCGCCCACATCGATCACGATCGAGCCGGGCTCGACGGCCTGCGCGAGCGCCTGATCGTAAGCGTTCATCCTCGGCCGGTCGGAGAGCATCACCTGATGCATGAGAAGGATCAGCGGATCCACAATGCCTGCCTCCGGTCGTGGGTGCTGGTCCCTCCCACGCAATGAGGCAAGGGACCAGCAGGGCCGAGCTTTCGCTATTGATAACTCTAGGGAACTCGCCCGAGCGGCCGGCGTCAAGCGACGACCGCTCGGAAGAGCCCACCTACACGTTGACGGCGGCGTGCTCGCCGACAAACGAATCACGCATGACCAGATTGATACCCGTCAGCCTGGCCTTGACCTCGTCCGCCGTGGTGACCAGCGCGGTATCCGTGCCGTTCATCTGCAGCTCGGTCCCGGTGGCCTCCATGCTCGACAGCTTGCCGAACACGTGCACCGGGTTCGTCGCGTACAGCGTCACCTCGGGGGTGACCAGCTCGAACTCGGTGTCGATGTGCAGCTCGCTCGGGTAGCGGATGCGGCTCAGGCTGTCTTCGCTGCCTTCGCCGAGGGTGCCACCGGACACGCGCGGGAAACTCACTCTGAGCATCACACGTCCGCCGAGCTCGGCGCAGTGGCCGGAGATCGCGACGCGCGAGATCTGTGCCAGCACACCGGAGCCCTCGTCGTGCTTCTCCGGTCCGAACAGCAGGATCTCCGTGCCCGCCGCGTGCTTGTAGTCGCCGGCCAGGTCGACGGTCACCTCCTTGCCGCCCACCTCCAGTTTGGCTTGGCCCTCCAACGACACCTGCATGATCATCGACGGGTCGACCAGCATGGAGATGCACGGCCCGGCGCTGGGCATGAAGAACATGCTCGGCGTGATGCCCACCGGCTCGTTCTCGTCGTTGGCGGGGTACCAGGCCTCGGGCAGGGTGGTACCGCGGACCACGTTGGGCCCCACGATCACGTCGAACGGACCGTCACCGCGCGGCTTGCCGAGATACGGGCCGGTCAGTGGCTTCTTGAACGGCGGGATATGGTCGACGACACCGTAGATGTCGATCACGTTGCGGTGTGCCAGCCGCAGCGTGCTGGACTCCAGGATGCCGAACCGGCGAATGTTGAACTCCGCGGGGAAGTTCTTGCCCGGCGTGATCTGCCGTACGTGACCGGTGTTGGGCAGGAACGGGTTCGACAGCACCTGGATGCGGTCGTCCAGCTCGTAGCTGTAGCCCTTGATACCGACCTCGGGGGCCGAGATCAGCTCGGTCTCGAACTCCGCGTAACCCCTTTCGTCGACGCGATGCTCGAACCCGGGCATCGGCCACTTGTTGAGTTGAACGAAGCCGGAGAGGTTGATCGTCTCCTTGCGTGCCGCGTAGTAATCCTCACCGAATGCCACGGTCGCGGCGGCGAGGATATGCGGACGGATCGGCTTCGGTTCTAAGTTCAGTGATTCGTACGTCTCTTTGATGGCGCTCAATCCAGACACCTCCAGCGTCTGTGGAACTAGTTGGAACGATGCCTTTAACTATATGTTTTTGAACTGATCTGGGCAATGATACGAGCCCTACCAAAACGGGGAAGTATCAAGATTAATTTCCGATCTCGCCGAATTCGCACCGATAAATGGCATGCCGAAGCCGCGCAACACGTTTCATGTTGCGCGGCGGCTTCCGGCGGAATCAGGTCAGTGACTTCTCCTGGCTTTTGACTCGGAATACGAAGGTCGCCGTTTCCGCACCGTCGGGATCCTCGACTCCGTCCCAGCCTTCGACGTCGACGTAGACGGTTTGGCCGGGGCCGATCTCGCCGAAGAGGATCTTCTCCGAGAGCTGGTCTTCGATCTCGCGTTGGATGGTCCGGCGCAGGGGCCGGGCACCGAGCACGGGGTCGAAGCCACGCTTGGCCAGCAAGGCTTTGCCTTGCTCGGACAGCTCCATCGACATGTCCTTGTTCTTCAACTGGACCCCGACCCGGCCGATCATCAAATCCACCATCTGCACGATCTGATCGGTGGTCAGCTGGTGGAAGACGATGACATCGTCGATCCGGTTGAGGAACTCGGGCCGGAAATGCTTCTTCAGCTCGTCGTTGACCTTGAGCTTCATCCGCTCGTAGTTCGAACCCTGAATGTTGGACTGGGTGAACCCGAGCCCGACCGCCTTGGAGATATCCGAGGTACCGAGGTTGGAGGTGAAGATCAGCACCGTGTTCTTGAAATCCACGGTCCGGCCCTGGCCGTCGGTGAGACGACCGTCCTCGAGGACCTGCAACAGGGTGTTGTAGATCTCCTGATGGGCCTTCTCGATCTCGTCGAAGAGCACCACCGAGAACGGCTTACGCCGCACCTTCTCGGTCAGCTGCCCGCCCTCCTCATACCCGACATAGCCGGGCGGAGCACCGAACAACCGCGACGCGGTGAACCGGTCATGGAACTCGCCCATGTCGATCTGGATCAGCGCGTCATCATCACCGAACAAGAAGTTCGCCAGCGACTTGGCCAGCTCGGTCTTACCCACACCCGAAGGCCCGGCGAAGATGAACGACCCCGACGGACGCTTGGGATCCTTCAACCCCGCACGCGTGCGGCGGATCGCCTTGGACACGGCCTTGACCGCGTCCTCCTGGCCGATGATCCGCTTGTGCAGCTCATCCTCCATCCGCAACAACCGGGTGGTCTCCTCCTCGGTCAGCTTGAACACCGGGATACCGGTCCAGTTGGCCAGCACCTCCGCGATCTGCTCATCATCGACCTCGGCCACCACGTCCAGATCACCGGAACGCCACTGCTTCTCCCGCTCGGCACGCTTGGCGACGAGCTGCTTTTCCTTGTCCCGCAACCGCGCGGCCTTCTCGAAGTCCTGCGCATCGATCGCGCTCTCCTTCTCCCGGCGCGCATCAGCGATCTTGTCATCGAACTCACGCAGATCCGGCGGAGCGGTCATCCGGCGGATCCGCATCCGCGCACCCGCCTCGTCGATCAAATCGATCGCCTTGTCCGGCAAGAACCGATCATTGATATACCGGTCAGCCAACGTCGCCGCCGCCACCAACGCGCCATCGGTGATCGAGACCCGATGATGAGCCTCGTAACGATCCCGCAGACCCTTCAAAATGTTGATGGTGTGCTCGACCGTCGGCTCACCGACCTGCACCGGCTGGAACCGGCGCTCCAACGCCGCGTCCTTCTCGATGTACTTACGGTACTCATCCAAAGTCGTCGCGCCGATGGTCTGCAACTCACCACGAGCCAGCTTCGGCTTCAAAATCGAGGCCGCGTCGATCGCACCCTCGGCGGCACCCGCACCCACCAGAGTGTGCAGCTCATCGATGAACAAAATGATGTCACCGCGAGTATTGATCTCCTTGAGGACCTTCTTCAGACGCTCCTCGAAATCACCACGGTAACGACTACCCGCGACCAGCGACCCCAGATCCAGGGTGTAGAGCTGCTTGTCCTTGAGCGTCTCGGGGACCTCACCATTGACAATCGCCTGCGCGAGGCCCTCGACCACGGCGGTCTTACCCACCCCGGGCTCACCGATCAGCACCGGGTTGTTCTTGGTGCGCCGGCTCAGCACCTGCATCACCCGCTCGATCTCCTTCGAGCGCCCGATCACCGGATCCAGCTTGCCCTCCAGCGCGGCCTGGGTCAGATTCCGGCCGAACTGATCGAGCACCAGCGAGGTCGACGGAGTACCCGCCTCACCACGCGAACCCGACTCCACCGGCTCCTTGCCCTGATACCCCGACAACAACTGGATGACCTGCTGACGCACCCGGTTCAAATCAGCACCCAGCTTGACCAGCACCTGCGCGGCCACACCCTCACCCTCACGGATGAGACCCAGCAGGATGTGCTCGGTACCGATGTAGTTATGGCCCAGCTGCAACGCCTCGCGCAGACTCAGCTCCAGCACCTTCTTGGCCCGCGGGGTGAACGGAATATGACCCGACGGAGCCTGCTGGCCCTGCCCGATGATCTCCTCCACCTGGCTACGCACGCCCTCCAACGAAATACCGAGCGACTCCAGCGACTTCGCCGCGACACCCTCACCCTCATGAATCAGCCCCAGCAGGATGTGCTCGGTACCGATGTAGTTGTGGTTGAGCATCCGGGCCTCTTCCTGGGCCAGGACAACGACACGCCTCGCGCGGTCGGTGAACCTCTCGAACATGCCGCGCTCCTCACCACCGTGCAGGTAGGTATATAAACCTATAGTAACTGTGAACATGGCGGAGGCAACCCCGAGTTCGCGGTTCTCTCGCGCACTTGACGCCCGTGCTCTACCGTGACCAGCGGCAGGTTCACTATCCGAAACCAAAGGAGATCAACCCGTCATGGGCGAAGTGAATGCCGCGGCGATGGAGCCGATGTGGCCTGAGGGCGCGAGCGAGGAGTACATCGCGGCCCGTATCGAACTGGCGAAAGCCGAACGCACACTGCGCGATCAGATCGAGGACGTGGCCGCCGCGCGCCGACGAGTACCCCCGGGGCTCCTCGTCGACGACTACTCCTTCGCCGAGGGCCCGGCCGACCTCGGCCAGCCTGAACCGATCCGGACCACGAAACTGCGAGAGCTGTTCGGGCAGCACGAAACTCTGGTCGTCTACCACTTGATGTTCCATCCGGACGACGACGAAGCCTGCCCGATGTGCTCGCTGTGGGTCGACGGATTCCAGGGCGTCGCCCATCATCTCGGCCAGCGCACCAGCTTCGCCGTCATCGCCAAGGCGCCGCTGCCGAAGCTGCGCGGGTGGGCATTGCGGCGCGGCTGGGACGGGCTGCGCATCCTCTCCAGCCACGACACGACCTTCAACGCCGACCTGAACGCCGAGCGGCCCAACGGAGAACAGCGACCGATGATCAGCGTCTTCACCACCGAGGACGACCGGGTACGGCACTTCTACACGCTGCCCGCGAATTTCCACGACGACACCCAACGCGGCATCGATCTGCTGTCCCCGGTGTGGAACGTCCTCGACCTGCTGCCCGCAGGCCGCGGCGAGTGGTACGCCGAGAACCACTACGCCGGCCGTGAGCGCCGGGCCTGATCGGTACCCGCGCCGAACCTTATGCGGCACGCGCGAACTCAGCGCGCCGAGGCCGCCGCACAGGAGGGTACCGGCGACCCGCCGGGCCGAAGTGGTAAGCAGCTCCGATCCGGCGCTACCGTAAGCGAGTGGCAGCAAAGGCGATTTCCACGGCGCAGGCCATCATCGATGTAGTACTCGAGTTGCTGGAATCCGATGGGTACGACGCCGTTCAGCTCAGGGAGGTCGCCCGTCGCGCGCACGTCTCCCTTGCCACCGTCTACAAATATTTCCCTGATCGCGACGCGTTGATGATCGCCGCCGTCGAGCGTTGGATGGCGACCAACAGCTACGCGGGCATGGAGCAGCCGCCCGCGCACGAAAGTCTGTACGACGGATTGATGCGCGTCCTGGGGTACGTCTTCGAACCGTGGGAACGCAATCCGCGGATGCTCGAGGCCTACCACCGGGCCAGAGCCACCGAAAATGGACACCGGCTCGACAATCAAGGCATCAACGCGATTCTGCCGGTCGCCTCACCGTTGTTCGAGCGCGCCGATCCCTCTTACCTCGAAGACGTCGCGTTGATCCTGGCCAATATGGCCTACGCGCTGATCGGGCGGTATGCCGACGGCAGTCTCGAAATCACCGAGATCTTGCCTATTCTCGAACGCACTGTTCGTCGCCTGACCAGCGATAACAGCGCAGAGGCCGCAGCGGCGACCGGTCCCGCTCCCGGTAAAAACGCACCCCGCTGGAGCGTGAATCCGGCTCTCGCGGCACCCTTCCTGCCGAGTCCGCAACCCGGCAGCGAAACCAACGGTGTGTCCGCCACCGAAGGCCGGGGCGGCGCCGATTCGGCGTGAGCGTCAACAGGTTCCGGCGGTTCCACACCGACAGTAACCGTGTTACTGTTCCGGGCAGCGCGCCGCTGTGACCCGAGTCGTACGTCATTGCTATCGCGACTCAGTTCAGGGCGGCGACGATGCCGGGCAGGAAGCGGAGAGTCATCACATGTACGAGCAGCACGGGTTGCGCACGCGGGCAAAGGCACTGACTGGAGCGGCACGGGTGGCAGCGGGTGCGGTGGCGGTGGCGTGCGCCGTCGCCATCGGCGGAGTCGGCATCACTACACAGCAGGCGGCAGCCGCCCCGGTGAGCGCGTTCTACACACCGCCCGCGCAGATTCCGGCCACCCCGGGCGCGATCATCAAGGCCGAGCCCATGACTATCCTCGCAACTCCGCCCACCGCGGCAGGCTGGCCGGTCAAGGCACAGCACGTCATGTATGCGAGCCGGCTTCAGGACGGCACGCCGACCGCGATCACCGGAACCTACGTCGAGGCGTCGGGCCCATGGCGCGGCGCGGGGCCGCGCCCCACCGTCGTCATCGGTCCCGGCACCGCGGGTCAAGCCGACCACTGCGCCATGTCGGTGGCCTTCGCCAGCGGCGTGACTCTGTCCGCCGACCCGTCGGTCTCCCTTTCGGCCAACCAAGAACTGCCCTCCTCTGCGGTCTGGAGTGCACTCGGCGCCCGCGTCCTGGTCACCGACTACATCGGACTCGGCACGCCGGGAATGCACACCTTCGCCAATCGCATCGAAGGCGGGCACGCGATCCTCGACGGCGCCCGCGCCGCCAACAACCTCGGCGGCGTGGGACCCGAAACGCCGCTCGTCTTCTGGGGTTACTCCCAAGGCGGCGGCGCCACCGCGGGCGCCGCGGAACTGCTCCCCTCGTACGCACCCGAGCTGAACCTCAAAGGGACCTGGGCTGGCGGACCCGTCGCCGACCTGACGGCCGTCCTCGAGCGCATCGACGGCGCATTGATCGGCGGCGCAATCGGATTCGCGATCAACGGCCTGCTCGCCCGCTACCCCGAGCTGAACGCAGCGGTCGGCCGGGTCACCAGCCCCGCGGGGCGCGACATGCTGAACACCCTCAGCACCGAGTGCATCGGCGACGTGATCGTCAAGCAGCCGTTCCTGAAAACCAGCTCGCTGACCATCGACGGCCGCCCACTCATCGAGCATCTGCACGACATCCCCGAGGCCGCCCCGGCGCTCGCCGAACTCCGCGCGGGCAGCGTCGCGCCCACCACCCCGGTGCTGATCACCAGCGGGCTCAACGACGACACCGTCCCCTACAACCAGGCCCGCAGGCTCGCCGAAGACTGGTGCGCCAAGGGCGGCACCGTCACCTTCCGCACCAACAACCTGCCCCCGATCTTCTCCGGCGCCACCATCCCCAACCATTTCGGGCCCGAAATGATCGATGGATTCGGGCCGGACAACGCGATCACCTATCTGCTCGATCGCCTCGCCGGCAAACCGGTCGCCGGCTGCACCATCGACTGAATCATCGTGCGCCGCTGCTGAATCAGCGCTGACCGACTCCCGAGCCGCCAGCAACGGCTCGTGCCTAACCATGCCCTGATCCGCTCCGGGTAGAAATTCAACTCTCGGTCTCGACGCCACCATCAACGGCTCATGCCTCGCCATGCCCTCATCCGCTCCGGGTAGAGGTTCAGCGCTCGGTTTCGACCGACGACTACCACCGAAAGCTTTGTTATGACAGCGATTTCGCGCCGGTCACTGCTGACCGGTCTCGCCGCGACCGGCGCCGCCGCCATGGTCCGGGCGCCGCACGCCGCCGCCCAGGTGAACCACATACCGCTCACCCACGAGGACCACCGGGTAGTGATCGTCGGCTCCGGCTTCGGTGGCGGCGTCAGCGCGCTGCGGCTGACCCAGGCGGGCGTGCCCGTGACCGTGCTCGAGCGCGGGCTGCGCTGGCCGACCGGGCCGAACTCCGAAACGTTCCCTCGGGCGCTTGCCCCGGACAAGCGGTTCCTCTGGTATCGCTCCAGCCCCAACGTTTTCGGGCGGCCGATGGTGTTCGACCCCTACACCGGCCTGGTGGAGGCGGTGCCCGGCGAGAACATGACCGCACTGTGCGCGGCCGGCGTCGGCGGCGGTTCCCTTGTCTATCAAGGGATGTCGTTGCAACCCGCCGAGGCGGTGTTCAATACCCATTTCCCGCAGGAGCTGGATTGGGCGCTGATGAACCGAGTGCACTACCCGAGGGTCGCGAAGGTGCTAGGCCTGGCCGAAGCACCCGATGAACTGATCGCCTCCGAGAATTACCGGGCTGCAAGGGTATTCGCCGACCGAGTCCGCAACGCGGGGCTGCCGCTGTCGAAGATTCCCATGCCCATCGACTGGGATTTCGCTCTCGCCGAGCTGCGCGGAGAAATGAAGCCGTCCTACATCAACGGCGACGGAGCCATGGGCGTCAACAACGGCGGCAAACACTCGGTCGACGTCACCTACATCGCCGCCGCCGAAGCCACCGGCCTGGCGCGGGTCGAATCCCTGCACGAGGTAACCGATGTCGAGCGGGCCGCCGACGGACGCTGGAAAGTCCATGTGCAACGACTCGACACCACCGGCACCGTGGTCGAACACAAGATTTTGACCACCGGCGCCCTGATCATGGCCGCCGGCAGCCTGAACACCACCCGACTATTGCTGCGAGCAGGCGGCAAGGGCCTGATCCCCGACCTACCCGACGCCCTCGGCCAGAACTGGGGCTCCAACGCCGACCGCATCTACGTCTGGACCGACCCCTCCGCGGAATTCGGTGCGCCACAAGGCGGCCCGGTAGTCTTCGGCAGTCTCAACTGGACCGACCCGAACACCGCCCACACCGTCATCCAAGCCTCCATCCCCCCGCTCTCCCTCGACCCCCGCAGCACCATGCTGGTCGGCTACGGCGTCAGCGAAAGCCGCGGCACCTTCACCTACGACCCCGGCCGCGACGACGCCATCCTGCGCTGGCCCGCCAACGGCGACAACCACATCCAGCACCACCACATCGGCCCCGCAGTACACAAAATCGCCGGCCCCGACAGCACGCTCATCGACACCAACACCCTCTTCCCCACCACCTGGCACCCACTCGGCGGCGCAAGCATGGGCGCGGTCTGCGACCTGGAAGGCCGAGTCCACGGCCACCCCGGCCTCTACGTCCTCGACGGCGCCCTGATGCCCGGCAACACCGCCGCCTGCAACCCCTCCATGACCATCGCCGCCGTCGCCGAACGCGCCCTCGACAAGATCGTCACTCAGGACATCGGCTCACTGATTTGACCGATGGATGGCGAAACCCGCAGGTGCCGACCCGGTTCACCGACGGTGCTGACTTGGTTTCAAATGATCTACAACCTGGCCGAGGCTCATGGTGTGAAGCCCATCGCCACCAGCGCGGCTGCGGGTTCCGGCATCGAGACGGTGACCGTTCGGCCACTGGTCAAGGTCAAACGCAGCGCAAAATTCACTGTCAGCCCGCCAAGCCCCGCGCTAACGCGCAGGCTGGCCTGCGCAATCACCTCGACCAGCGCGACGATCACGGCCGCGAGAGGCAGAAACCTCCAAGGATAGGACCTATCAGAACCGAAAGGGCAGGAAAACAGGACGAAGGTGTTAAGCCACAACATCCGCCACTCGGTGACGCGGCAGATGTAGACCGTCGCGGCGGGCGTCACATCAACTCCTCGATCATGCCGAGCACCTCGGCCTTGCTGTAACCATTCGCGCGTGCGGACTCGATCAGCTGGCGCACGGCCTGCTCCACCGGCGCCGAGGTAGGAGCAGCCGCGGTGACCCGCACGCCACGCCCGCGCCGGAAATCCACGACCCCTTCCTCCCGTAGGCGCCGATACGCCGCCAGCACAGTATTGCGATCGACCGACAGCGCGTGCGCCAATTCCGTTGCGGGCGGGAGCTGTTCGTTGACCACCAACTCCCCGGCGGTAACCGCACGCCGGACGCACGCCGCGATCTGGTCTTGCAGCGACACCCTGGAGGCCTGATCAATATGCCACAACATGATGCTAATAAGACTAGCACTATTGACAGGACGGGGCGGCGGCAGCGGCGCAGTCCGACCTACCGGCGAAAGCGGTCCGGCCGACCGGCCGGTCGGGCACACACTGGCGGCGGCGGCCGGTCAGCACCAGATGGTCAGCCGGGCAGCCTCGGTCTCGCTGACGGCGACGAAGTCGAACCTGCCGCGCGGGCGCCTTGGACGATTCCGCGAACCCCCTGTCCGACGAGCCACAGCGGGTCAGCGACGATCCCGAAAACCTCGGTAGAGGTCCTTGCCGGTCGCAGGGTTGCGGTACAGCAGGACCGGCCAGCCGACATCGTCTGCTGGCCGGTAGAACTTGCCGGTGAGGGTGATGCCGCACCTGGTGTCCATCTGGACGTCGGCGTCTATGCGAGGTCGGAACGCGATGGTCTCCTCAGTGGTCGACCATGGGGTGCGTGGCAGGCTCAGGCATCGACGCTGCGAATCCACGCTGAATCCGGCTGCGCGACTGCGTGATTCGGCTCAGACGAGCAGGACTCGGCGTCCGCGAGTGTGTCCGGCCTGGCTGTCCGCGTGCGCGGCGGCGGCATCGGTGAGCGGGTAGGACTGCGCGACCGGTATGCAGAGTTTGCCGCGGGTGATGAGGTCGACGGCTTCGGCGAGTGCCGCGGGCATGTTGCCGCCGGTGCCGGCGAAGCGGATGCCGAGCATGGGGGCCTCGAGGTCGGCGATGGTGATCACCTTGTCCGGGTCGCCGGTCAGGTCGAGCAGTCCACGAATCACGCCCGCCCCGTTGAGGTCCAGCGCGGCATCGACCCGGCCGAGCGCACGTACCCGCTCGACCCAGCCCGGGCCGTAGGTGGTGGCGTGGGCGCCGAGGCTGCGCACGTAGTCCTGGTTCGCGGGGCCGGCGGTGCCGATCACCGCGATGCCGCGGTCGCGGGCGATCTGCAACACCGCCGATCCGACCCCGCCGGCCGCGCCGCTGACCAGCAGCGTCTGGCCGGGCCGGATGTCGACGAGGCGGAGGATCCGCAGTGCGGTCTCGACCACCGACGGGTATCCGGCCGCTTCGGCGAAGGTCAACCCCTCGGGTAGCCGAGTCCAGGAGGTGAGGACGGCGAACTCGGCGTAGGTGTTCGATCCGCGGCCTAGTACGGAGTCGCCGATCGCGATGCCGCTGACTCCGATGCCGATCTCGTCCACCACTCCGGAGGCGTCTTGTCCGAGGCCGGCGGGCAGCTCGATCGGGTTGATCCGCTGGAACTGGCCCGCGCGGACCCGCCAATCGTGGGGATTCACGCCTGCGGCACGCACGGCGATTCGTATCTGGCCAGGACCTGGGTGGGGTTCGGCCACGTCTACCAGTTCCAGGACATCCGGGCCGCCGTACTCGGCGAAGCGCACTGCTTTCATGCATCGAACATAACGCTACCTGTTAGTGTTTTGCAACGGTTAGTGATTTGGATCAGTTACCGATTCGCACCTGATAGCATCGGCTGATGACAGCGCCGACCGTCGGACGTCGCGAGCGTAAGAAGGCCGCGACCCGCCAGAAGATCGCCGATACCGCCCTGCGGCTTTTCCTGGAACGCGGCTACGACGCGGTAGGCATCCGCGATGTCGCCACCGAAGCCGACGTAGCCGTCACCACCCTCTTCTCCCATTTCGCCTCGAAAGAGGCCCTGGTCTTCGAGCAGGAAGAGAACTTCGACCGACGCCTCACACTGGCAGTCACCGACCGCTCCCCCGATGAACCCCTTATGCCCGCACTGCACCGCGAAATCCAAGCCATCGTGCGGCACTGCGCATCCGGCGAAGCCGCCCCGCTCTGGGAAATGATCGACCGATCGCCCACGCTGCGGCAGTACGAGGCGTCGATGCGGTTGCGCTATGCGGACTCGCTGGCCACCGCCATCGCCGCCGACCTCGACCTGCCACCGACTACCACGCACTGCCAGGCGATCGCGAGGTTCGTGATCGACGCGTACGCGCTGGCCCGCGCGGCCGCCGACCCGGACGCCGCGTTGGACGAGATGTTCCGGATGATCGAGGCGGCGTGGGAGGTCGCCTCGTCGAATCGCTGAGATTCGGCATCACCGCTGCGCCGTCGGCACCGTGACAGGGATTGATCGTCGAAAGCCGCTTTTGCCGTTGTTACGGCGAGATGAGTTTCCCTGTCAGGTCGGCATCGGTTCGCTCGCGATAGCGTCCGGCCCAGCTGTGCCACTCGAGACCGCCTGCCATCCACGCCTGCGTGCCGCGCAGGTACCGCTGCAGTTCCGGCGAGGCGATGTCGGAGAGTTCGTGGCAGCTCTGCTCGAACGCTTCGACGAACTCGTTGTGCAGCGTGACGACGCGCTCGTAGGCCTGTGCCAGTGCGACATCCTGCTCCTGCGCGATGATCAACACCGCATTCGAGTCCGGTAGCTCGTCCGCGGATTCCTTTGCGGCCGAGTGCAAGTCGTTGACCAAGACCGCCGCCGTCCCGGCCTGCATGAGGGCACGGTGGAATCGCCGGTCATAGAAGAGGTTTCCGTCGAGTTCGTAACCGGCCACGACGTCGATCAGGACCATCGAGGTATAGAAACTATCGTGCTGACGGGCGGCCAAGTACCGCCACATCGGCGGGGACGCTCGGTGATACCGCCACGCGGCGTAGGCATTCCAGCTGACATACATCTGGAAGGTCGTCAGGCAGGTTCGCATCACCTGGGACGGTGTCGCATGGCATCGCAGATGGTCCGCCGCGGACTTCAGGGCGAGCAGGACCGGTTCGGCGTTGATCGCGTCGTCCAACTGGCGGGTGTAGCCTCCGGCGGCCGGCGGTGCGTCCATGGCGGACATGACCAGTGCCAGCCGCGGCGGTAGCAGCATCGGCTCGGCACCCAGAACTGTTTCGTCGGCGTAATAGTCGTCACAGGTCCACCACGCCGCGTTCAGCTGTGCGGCGATGAGCAGCAGATCAGGATCGTCCGCATCGGGGTGGGTGAGCATCGCCAGCCGCCCGAACCCATCCTCGCGGAACTTGTCCAGGCGGTCAGCGTGTATCCCGATATCGTCAGCCCACGCCAGTAAGCGGTCATCGACCTCCGCGGCCAACTCCTCGTCCACTCGAACGGTGGCAGGGAGGTACAGCGGCGGATATGACCCGTCTCCCCATTCCCGATACACGTAGGGCAGCGGTCGAAACGGCTCGGCGTTGTGACATGCGGTCACGGCTGACTCCTCTGTTCCTGTACCTTTCAAATTCGATCGGCGGCGATGAGCAAATACTGGAAACTCCCGCCCTTGTACGCGTCCAGGAATACTTGCTCGATACCGGTGGTCACCGACGATTGCGCGCGCAGTTCCCAGTACGGGATGGTCGCGGCCGTGAGGTCGACCACGGCTACCGGCACCATGCGATGCGCCGCCAGTTCTTTGAAATAGGCACTGCGCGGGTGGATGTCGCAGATGTAGTGAGCGTTGATCGTGCTCACCGCTTTCGACGGCAGGCCGTAGACGTCGTTGTAGCACCCGGTGATGCAGACATATCTGCCACCACGCTTCAGCAGGCGCTGGTACTCGGAGAACAACAGCGAGAGGTCCACATACATGGTGCTTTCGTTGTTCCAGATCCCCCGGAAAGCGCCCGTTTCGAAACCGGTCTCCAACATGTTCTTCAGATGAAACTGCACCTTGTCCGCGACTCCACGGTTGCGGGCTTGCTCGTTGGCGAAGTCGACCTGAGACTGGGAGATCGAGATGCCATCCATCGTGCAACCGAAGCGCTGGTTCGCCAGGAAACTACAGCCACCACGGCCGGATCCGCTGTCGAGCAGTCGGTCTTGCGCGCCCACGTCGCCGAGGTGGTCGAGCAGATAGTCGGCCTGGGCGGTTTCCAGCCGGTGCAACTCCTCGATGATCCGCTCGTCCCGCACGTCGGCCGGTGCGTCCAAGACTGACCAATCCACCTCCCCGATCCCGTAGTGATGATGATAGAGGCCGTCGACGTCGCCCAACCGCAAGTTGACCGGGTTCTTCTCGGCGTTCCAGTAGTTGGCGACCGTTTGTTGATAGGTACTGTTCACGGCTTGTGTGTGCGGAAGGGTTACCACGTTCGCTCCCAGGCTCGACGATCCGGCTGAATCCGGCATTTCACTCAGGATAGGAAAGAGCGGAGCGGGCCGACCCACAATGCTTGGGGCAAAAACTCGTTGCCGCGCATGGGGTCCGGGGGCCAATAAAATTTGGATACAACATAAAACGACTGTTGGGCGGGGACGGCCACCAGCGATTTGGATAGCTCGATCTGACTGTTGTCGGTCGCCTTATAGTTTGGTCCACCAGAACGCACGGCGGAATAGCGTGGACGCAACGGGGGCCGACCGACACAGGAAGACCGCACTCGATTCATCTGCGGGTCTAGGAGATTGATGATGCAGCCTGCGCAAGCTCCGCCCGGCACCAGTGACAGTGCCATCGACCGGATACTCGCCAGGGCGAGAGTCGCCAGCGAGCCTGTCCTGCGCGAGACCGTAATGGCGATGCCGGACCCGTTTCCGCTTATGGCCGGATATCACGCGGGTTGGTGGGACGCCGACGGGGAGCCGACTCCGGACTCCGCCGGCAAATACCTTCGACCGGCATTGGTATTGGCCACCGCGACGGCCTGTGGCGGGGCGTCCGCGGATATCGGTAGTGCTGCGGCAGCCGTCGAACTGATTCACGAGTTCAGTCTGCTCCACGACGACGTGATCGACGGCGATACCTTGCGAAGGGGGCGGCCCACCGTATGGCGGGTCTGGGGGAAGCCGAGTGCGGTGCTGCTCGGGGATGCCATGCACAGCACAGCGATTCAGCTAGTGGCCCAGACCCGTAAGTGGGAGGCTGTCACACGCTTGACGGGAGCAGTGGTCGAGCTGAGTCGAGGCCAGCAGGAGGACTGTGACTTCGAGACTCGCGGGAGTATCGGCGTCGACCAGTACATCCGCATGGCCATGGCCAAGACCGGTGCGCTGATGGGATGTTCGTGTGCGCTCGGCGCGTTATATACGGAATCCCGTCGGATCACCGTCTCGGCAATGGAGCGATTCGGCCGCGAGCTGGGGCTGGCGTTCCAATTCATCGACGACAAGCTCGGAATATGGGGCGACCCGGCCGTGACCGGCAAGCCGGTCGGCAGCGATCTCGCGCGACACAAGCTGAGCCTGCCCGTCGTCGCGGCACTGACGTCGAACACCGATGCGGGGGCACGGTTGGCCGAGATGTACGACTCACCCTCGCCCATGACGAGCGAGGACATCGCACGGGCAACGAGGCTGATCGAGCAGGCCGGTGGTCTCCGCACGGTCGAGACCTTGGCCGACCAACGGGTGCGGTCGGCGTTGACCGCACTGCCCGATGGCGCGAAAACGCGTGAACTGGCCGCGTTGGCGCACGTCGTATCGAACCGGAATCGGTGACGGTCATGGGCATCGAGGAGCCCGCGGTCGGCACCGGACGGGCACACGGCAAAGCGATTCTGCTAGGCGAGCATACGGTCGTCTATGGTTCGCCGGCGATCGCGGTACCGCTACCGGCGTTGACCGCGACAGCCCGCGCACGGGCGGGCACCGGCTTCGGGTTCGGAGTCGGCACCTGCGCACCGGAACCGGGCGCGTCCTACCGGTTCCGGATCGCTGCCGGCAACCCCGCCGAGCAGGGATCGGATTTTCGCGCGGCCGTGGAAGCCGCGTTGAGCGAGCGCGAACTGCCGAGAGAGGGTGTCGAACTGGCTCTGTGGTGCACCATTCCGGTGCAGCGGGGGCTGGGCGCCAGCGCCGCGTGCACCGCAGCATGCGTCCGTGCCGTGACAGATATGAATGGCAGTGGCATCGAGGCGACCACGCTGTATCGGCTGGTGCAACGCGGTGAACAGGTGACGCACGGCCGGGCCAGCGGCGTGGACGCCTCCGCGGTGATCTCCGCGCGGCCGATCTGGTTCGAGGCGGGGACGGCACGACCGATCGTGACCACGCTGGAGGCGGTGCTGGTTGTCGCCGACACCGGAATCGTCGGCAGCACGAAGCAGGCCGTCGAACTGGTGCGGCGGCGGCTCGAGACAGACTCGGCGGCACCGCGACTGCTGACACGAGCGGCGGTGATCATCGCCGCGGCGGCGGCGGATCTGCGCACCGGTGACGCGAAAGCCCTGGGGAGCCGACTCAACGACTTCCACCTGATGCTGGACAGGTTGGGCGTCAGTTCCCCCGAGATCGAGCACCTTGTGCGCGCAGCCCGGGAGGCCGGGGCGCTGGGCGCCAAACTCACCGGTGGCGGACTGGGCGGCTGCGTTCTCGCGCTGGCCGAGAATGGGAACGCCGCGGAAAAGGTAGCCGATGCGTTGATGGCCGCCGGGGCCGTGCGGACCTGGACGGTCGGGATCGGCGGGACCGCACGATGAGATCAGCCACCGCCGTCGCCTACCCCAATATGGCGCTGATCAAGTACTGGGGCAAGCGGGACGAGTCGCTGATACTCCCGGTGAGCGGAAGTATCTCGATGACGCTGAGTATCTTCCCCACCACAACATCGGTGTCGATCGTCGCATCGAAGAGACCGGATGTGGTCATCCTCAATGGTCGGTACGCGGACAGTGCGACCCACGAACGGGTGACGCGCTTTCTCGACCTGGTTCGGATGTCGACGGGCAGCTCGCACGGTGCGGTGGTGGACTCCACCAACTCGGGTGCGACCGGAGTCGGCCTGGCGTCATCGGCAAGCGGATTCGCCGCACTCGCCGCCGCCGCGGCCGCCGCCTACGGGTGGCGGATGGATGCACGCGCGTTGTCGCGGTTGGCCAGACGCGGTTCCGGGTCCGCGTGCCGCTCGATCTTCGGCGGAATCGTGCAATGGCGCGCCGGAAGCGGTGCGGGAGAAGAGGGCGACCGCAGTTCATACGCTGAACCGATCGAGGCCACGGCGCTGGATCCGGCATTGGTGGTCTGTGTGGTCGATGCGCGACCGAAGGCTGTCTCGAGCAGGGAAGCGATGCGGATCACAGCGGCGACGTCGCCGTTCTACTTACCCTGGATAGCCTGCTGCACAGGCGATCTCGCCCACATGCAGCAGGCGATAGCCCGCGGCGATCTGACCCGTGTCGGGGAGATCACCGAGCGAAATGCGCTGGGTATGCACGCGGCCATGCTCATGGCACACCCGACGATCCGATATCTCTCGCCGCACTCGATTGCGGTGTTGGACCGGATTCAGCAGCTGCGGTCCGAAGGCGTCCCCGCCTACGCCACGATTGATGCCGGGCCCAATGTTGTAGCCCTGTGCGCCCGCAACGATGCCGACCAGGTGTCGGCCGCCGTCAGTGCTGTGGCGGGAGTCGTTGCCGTGCATATCGCGTACCCCGGGCCGGGGGTATCGGTGAATGGTGACATCCCATGATCACCTGTCGCGCACCGGGCAAACTCTTCGTGGCGGGTGAGTACGCCGTCGTTGAGCCCGGTCACCCCGCAGTGCTCATGGCGGTCGACCGCCAGGCGATCGCGACAGTCGCCGACTCCGACCGTGGCCT
Source organism: Nocardia sp. CS682 (assembly GCF_004634405.1). NCBI lineage: Bacteria > Bacillati > Actinomycetota > Actinomycetes > Mycobacteriales > Nocardiaceae > Nocardia > Nocardia sp. CS682. The sequence goes on from NZ_CP029710.1 coordinate 1,111,358, forward strand.
GTCGATTCGTTCGGACCTGTTGGGCAAGTCTGTGTTTCGATGCGAGCGGGTCGGCAACGCGATGAGCTTGCCGCACGCTGATGCCGCCGTGCGCGCGTCGCTCGCGTATGTGCTGGCGGCGATCACGATCGTGGAACATCTGCTCATCGAGCGGGGCGGCCGCACCCGGCCGTTTCAGCTCGAGATCCATACCGGTGATTTCGCCGATGCCGACGGGCGCAAGTTCGGATTGGGATCCAGTGCGGCAGTTACCGTGGCAGTGGTCGCCGCGTTCGCCGAGTTCTACCGCTTGAGCACCAGTCCGATGGATCGATTCCGGCTGGCGATGCTGGCAACCGTCGCGGTCGATCCGCGATGCTCCGGCGGCGACGTCGCGGCGAGCACCTGGGGAGGGTGGATTGCCTATGCCTCCCCCGACCGGCATCGCCTGCGGGCGTTATCGACCAGGGGCGCCATAGATCTTCTGCTGCACAGTGACTGGCCCGGCTTGTCGATCCGTCACCTCGCCACCCCGACGACCCTGCACCTCGAGGTCGGCTGGACCGGGGAACCGGCGGCCAGCGGCGAGTTGGTCGCACAATTCACTGAAAGACAATATTCCACAGGTTATTTCGAAAGATTCCTCGAGGAAAGCACCGATAGCGTCAATCGGCTGATCTCCGCACTCGAGGTCGGCGACGTGGTCGAGGTGAAACATCAGGTTCGCCGGTCACGCCGAATCCTGTGCGGCCTGGACGACGCGATCGCCCTCGGGATCATGACCCCCGCCCTGAGCAGACTGTGCGCGGTGGGCGAGGAACTCGGAGCCGCGGCGAAGCCCTCCGGCGCCGGAGGCGGAGACTGCGGCATCGCCGTGATCGAGCGCGGCGCGAAACCCGAGATCGAACTCATGCGTAACCGGTGGAGTCGAGCCGGGATTCGCTCGATACCGGTGCAGACCTATCCGGCAACACGGGAGTCTTCATGACGGATGTACAGATCGGCGAGCAAACCTACGCAGCGATACCGATGCGATGGCTCGGGCCGATTCGAATCACCGGGAATACCCTCAACGAGGACGTCGAGGTACCACTGGCGACCTTCGAATCCCCCCTGTGGCCATCGGTACAGCGCGGGGCTCGTATCTCCACGGCGACGACGACGGGGATTGTCGCAACGTTGGTCGACGAGCGCATGGCGCGTTCGATTCTGCTCGACGCCGACAATGCCGGCACCGCTCTTTCCACCACCGAGCTGCTGCGCTCCCGATTCCCGCAGTTGCAGGCCGTCGCGGCAATCGGTAGCAGGTACTGCAAACTCGTAGACCTGCACTGCCAAATCGTCGGCAAGCTGCTGTTCGTGCGATTCGAGTTCAGTACTGGGGACGCGGCCGGGCACAACATGGTCACCCATGCCTGTGACCGCCTGATCGACCACATTCTCGAGATCGCCCCAACGGTCCGGTACGAATCTATTTCGGGTAACTACTGTTCCGACAAGAAGGCCACTGCGGTAAACGGAATCCTCGGCCGCGGAAAGAACGTCGTCACCGAGATACTCGTCCCACGGGAGGTGGTCGGTCGCCGGCTGCATACCACCGCGGAAAGAATCGTTGAACTGAACACCCGTAAGAATCTCATCGGCACCATACTGGCCGGCGGAATTCGTTCCGCCAACGCACATTACGCCAACATGCTGCTTGCCCTCTATCTGGCAACCGGTCAGGACGCAGCAAATATCATAGAAGGCTCCCAAGGCATCACCTATGCGCAGGATCGAGACGGCGACCTCTACTTCTCCTGCACCGTTCCCAACCTCATCATCGGAACGGTCGGCAACGGCAAGAATCTCGACTTCGCCGAAGAGAACCTGGCCCGGCTCGGTTGCCGAGGACAGCACGAGCCTGGGGCTGATGCGCGGCGCTTGGCTGCGATCGCCGCAGCCACCGTCCTGTGCGGTGAGCTGTCGCTCATGGCCGCACAAACCAATCGCGGCGAACTGATGCGAGCCCATCTGCGACTCGAACGGGACGCAGCAGCACAAGAATCGGAGTAACTATGACCACACCTGCTATCGGCATCCACGACCTTTCGATGGCGACTACCCACTACGTCTTGGACCTGGCGGTTCTCGCCGATCGCCGGGGCCAGCCGGCCGAGAAGTTCACCGTCGGACTCGGGCAGGAGAGCATGAGCTTTCCAGCCGGCGACGAGGACATCGTGACCATGGCGGCGGCCGCCGCAGCACCGATAATCGAGCGCCATGGCGTCGACAATCTCAGCACGGTGTTGCTGGCCACCGAGAGCGGGGTCGACGAATCCAAGGCAGCCGCCCTATACCTGCACCGGCTGATCGGACTGCCCAGCACAGCTCGGGTCGTCGAACTGAAGCAGGCCTGCTACGCGGGCACGGCGGCACTGCAATTCGCGGCGGGACTCGTTGCCGCGGAACCGAATCGGCGTGTGCTGGTGATCGTCACCGATATCGCCCGCTACGAGATCGACTCCGCCGCCGAGGTAACGCAGGGTGCGGCGGCGGTCGCCATGCTGATCAGTGCGGACCCGGCCATCCTGCGTATGGAGCCGGTCTCCGGGATCTATTCCGAAGACCTTATGGACTTCTGGCGTCCCACCTACCGCAGTACCGCCATCGTCGACGGGCAATACTCGGTAGCTGCCTACCTCAAGGCCATCGAGATGGCATGGACGGATTATCGCAAACAAGGCGGTCGTGAACTCTCGGAGTTCCGAGCCTTCTGCTACCACCAGCCGTTCACGAAAATGGCTTACAAAGCTCACCGTCATCTCGTACAGCTCAACAACGCCGCTTCGGCAGAAGACGATATTCACGCCGCCATCGAGCACACACTCACCTACAACCGGGTCATCGGCAACAGCTACACCGCGTCCATGTACGTGGGGCTGATATCGCTGCTCGACCATGCCGAGGATCTCACCGATCAGCCCATCGCCTTCATCAGCTACGGCTCCGGCTGTGTCGCCGAATATTTCGCCGCCACGGTGGTTCCCGGATACCGAAGCCAGCTACGAACCGCAGCCAACCGGGCAGCCATCGAACGCAGGCGAACGATTCCGTACAAGCGGTACCGGGAACTCCACGAGCGTCAGATCCGGCCGGACGGATCCGACCAGTTCACCTCTGAAGAGAACAGTGGGGCTTATCGGCTCGTCGGCCACTCCGGCCATCGGCGGATCTATGAGATGCGCTCAGCCACATCGCGTCGGGGGCGTGGAACAGCACAGAAAGAGAGTTCATCGTGAACCCATCGGATTGTGCGCCATCGGCTCCTGTATCGGAGCTGGTGGTGCTGCTGGACGAAGTAGGCAACGCGATCGGCACGGCCGACAAAGCAATCGTCCACGCCAGCGACACACCACTGCATCTCGCATTCTCGACCTACGTGTTCGACCGTGATGACCAGGTGCTGGTTACTCGCCGGGCGTTCACGAAGAAGACGTGGCCGGGTGTGTGGACCAACAGCTGCTGTGGACATCCAGCGCCGGGAGAGTCCATGACCGCTGCGATACGACGTCGCTTGCAGACCGAGTTGGGCCTGACGCCGACCAGCATCGACGTGATCCTGCCAGCCTTTCGATATCGGGCGAAAATGCCGAACGGAGTTGTCGAGTACGAATTGTGCCCGGTCTACCGGGTCGAGGTCGACGGGCGCGAGAAATACAATCCAGCCGAAGTTCACGAGACCCGATGGGTCCCGTGGAGCGACCTCACCTCGACGCCACGGCCGACAGAGTTCACCCGCTTGTCCCCCTGGTGCGAAAAACAACTCACCCAGCTTGCCGAGCTGGGCCCGGCACCGCAAGGATGGCCGGCAGCCGATCCGCGTCGTTTGCCCCCCGCGGCAAGAGATCGCATCGGTCTCGGAAAGTCCCGCGCACCCGAGGTGACTTGACCCCAAGATTCCGATGCGGCGCCAGACACCCACGCCGCGTCGTCCGCCCGGGGGCTGCGGCCACCCGAAAAACCCGGTCGCCCAGCCACTTCCACCAACTCTGCCCCACCGACCAGCAGCCAGAGCCGTTACCGAACAGTCGCCACTCGCATGAGTGCTCGGTCCGGCCGCTCGATGAGGGCCAGTGCCGGCCGGACGGGCCGGCCGGGAACGGGTTCCAGCCGCGCCCGGGCAGTGATCGATGCGAGGGCGAGGGTGGCTTCGATCACTCCGAACCGGTCGCCTATGCAGATTCGTGCACCGTGGCCGAACGTCAGAAAATCCTCGTAGCGTCGTCCGCTGCCGTAGACACGATCGAATCGGTCAGGGTTGAAGCGCTCGGGTTCGGTGAACAGGTTGGGTCGGTGCTGGATCAGGTACGGACTGTACGCGACAGTGGTACCGGCGGGCAGGGTGTACTTGCCGAGGTGGGTCTCGCTGGTGGTGACGCGGGTGAGGAACCACGCGGGCGGACGTATCCGCAGGGTTTCGGAGATGACCCGGCCGGTCAACTCCAGTTGCGGGAGGTCGGCATAGGCGGCTGTTCTCCCAGTGTGGACCGCATCGACCTCCGTTCGTAGCCGCCGCTCGATATTCGGGTGCATGGCAACGAAGTGCAACGCCCAGGCCAGCGCGGTTGCGGTGGTCTCCGCCCCCGCTATGAAGAACGTGATGGCCTGGTCGACGATCTCGGTGTCGGACAGACTTTGGCCGTCGCCCGAGTCGAGGGATGGGTTCTCGGCGGTCACCAGCGCCGACAGCACGTCGCCCTGGTCGGCGCCGGCGGAGCCGTGGTCGGCGATGAGCTCGGCCAGGGCGTGACGCATCCGGTCCCGCGCCCGATAGAAGCGGCGATTACTGGGAATCGGTACGCGGGTCAGCGCCTCGGGCATCAGCGCCTGGCGATAGACGCCGTCGACGACGACCGGGAGATCGGCGAGGATCTGCTCGAGCACCGTGGGCGTCAGTGAACCGGCGAACATGGTGGCGATCGCTATCCTGGCCGTGATTTTTGTCATCTCGGCGTAGACGTCGAAAACTTGTCCGGCGTACCACGAGTCGATCACCGTAGTGATCTGTTCGGTCATCGCCTGCGCGTATCCGGGAAGCCGGTCGGGGTGGAAGGCAGATTGTACCAGCCGTCGCTGCCGTCGGTGACGGCTATGCGGACACGTAGCCACGCCATCGCCGACCACCTCTCGATCCCGCTCGAAGATCGGGCCGCCCTTGTCGTAGAGGTGATCTTCGAGCAACACCTGACGAGTCAGCGCCGGGTCGCACACCACCACAGCCTGCATGGGTCCGATGCGGATTCGCACCACATCACCGTATGCGGGCAGCGAATTGAGAAACCGCCATGGATCTCGCGCCAAGGGCAGAATGTGTCCGACAATCGGCAGTGCCCCAGGGGCCGTGGGGATCTGGAAGCTCGACATCGTGGCCTTGATTTTCGGCATGGCGGAACCTTCCACGGAGTTCATGGCGGCGCAGCACCTTGCGAATGCGAAGGGTAGCCCACCGGCCGGTCCCGCCTCGTCGCCGGACTCTCTTGTCTCCCGAGGCTAGGACACCGCACACAACAGAGCCCCCACGCGAATTGGGTCCATGTTTCGACCTTCTTCGGACCCCAAAATTAGCTTCCTGCACCCTCGCGAGCACCGGTGCCGACCGAGCCATCGGCACGGCCGGCCAGACGCGCGGCCGCCGCTGCTGGTCGCGGCAACACGCTGCGCCACTCGTCCGATCCCTGCCATTGGCGGATCGCGGCGCCAACGGCAGGGGCGCACCGGTGCCTCAGGAGAACCCACCGACGATTCGGGCTGCGGACGCTGCTCGAGATTAGTATGCTCGGACGCGCTCCATCGAAACATGCTGTAGTCGAACATATTTGGATGTACCGGTCGGTTTTCTTTGCGCGCCGAGCGGACATGGGCGAACGAGCAGGGAGGCGAACGTGTCACGGTCACGCCGAACAGATCGATCCCTGAACTTCCTGCGGTTTCGCCTGCTATCTGTGCGCTGACCCTGTCTCTGCTGTCATGCCGGCCCAGCGTCGGGTAGTCGAGGCGTGAACAACCTTGCTGCTGTGCAGATCTACGTCAGTCGATATTTTCCGAGGAGTAACTGTCATGGCCATGTCGTCTGCTCCGGCACGATCGACGACCGAGCACCCTTGCCCGCTAGGTGATCCGCCTGCGGTGCCTCGCTCCGACGAGTCTCGCAAGTGACGCTCCACACGCCGGAATTCGCGGCGGATCCACACAGCGCCTATCAAGCCATGCGCGACCATCACGGCCCACTGGTTCCGTTGGAACTGGCGCCCGGGATCCCTGCGACGTTGATTATCGGCTACCGGGAAGCGTTGCAGATTTTGAGCGACCCCCTGCATTTTCCGGCCGACCCGCGGGAATCGCAGTCCGATCGCACTGCGAGTTGTCCGGTGCTGCCCACCATGGGGTGGCGACCCGGCGCGCCGCGGACCACCGATCCGGAGTACGCGCGAAACCGCAGTGCCACCACGGATTGCCTGAACCAGGTCGATCTGTACGCGCTGCGTGCCACGGTCGAACGCATCGCGTCGAGGCGGATCGACAGCTTCTGCGAGGCCGGCTCGGCTGACCTGCTCAACCAGTACGCCATTCCGCTGACCGTCGAGGTGGTCCACGAGGTGCTGGGGTTCGGGCCTGAGAACGGCCGCAGGGCGTTCTCGGCGCTGATCGCGTTGCGCAACGCCGCCGACGCGGCGTCCGCGCAACGGGGCGATGAGATGTTGACCGCGGCGATCGCGGAGGCGGTGGCCGCGAAGCAGGTCGAGCCGGGCACGGACGTCACCTCCTGGCTGCTCCAGCACGGCGCGGCTGAGAACGAGAAGGCGCTGATCGATCAGGTGGCCACGCTGTATGTGACGGGCACCGAACCGACCTGGAATCTGATCGCGAACACCGTACTGCTGCTCGCAAGCGATGATCGGTTCGGGGGCGAACTCCTCGGTGGCGCGTTGTCCATCCGGGACGCCATCGATGAGGTGCTCTTCACCGATCCGCCGGTAGCGAATTCGTGCTTCAGCTATCCGCGGCAACCGCAGATCATCGGAAACACCTGGCTGCCGGTGGATCAACCGGTGCTCATCAGCCTGGCCGCGTGCAACGCCGATCCCGCCGCAGCGGACGGTGACCGCACGGGCAATCGCTCGCATCTGTCCTGGGGCGCGGGCGCGCATTCGTGCCCGGCCCAGTCGGTGGCGATGGTCATCGCTCAGGAAGCGCTCGACCAGTTGCTCGATGCGCTCCCGGAGGTCCGGTTAGCCGTACCCGAAGCCCAGTTGCATTGGCGCACAGGCGGTTTCCACCGTGCGCTGGCTGCTCTGCCAGTGCGGTTTCCGCCGTCCCCGCCACTGAACCTCGGCTGAGACGCTATGGGGAGGTTCGCTGAGCCGGCGCCGGGCGGCTCAGCGAGTCGGTCTACCGCGAAAGCCGTTTCTGTCCAGCGGCTTTCAACTACTCCGGGCGACCACCTTCACAGCGACGGCAACGGCGCGGTAGGCGGAAACACCACCGGCAACGCGGTCAATGCTCGATGGAAGGGGCCGGGGCGCCACACGAGCTCCTCTTTGGCGACCGCCAACGTCAACTCCGGGAGTACGTCCAGCAGTTGATCGATGACCTCCTGGGCGAGCAGCAGGCCGTACGGCCGAGCGTGCGCGGGACAGGCGTGCGGGCCCGTGCTGAACGCCAGATTCCAGCCGTTGTCCAGAAATTCTCCGGTATTCATCTCCGGATCTGTGTTGCAGGCGGCCATACTCACGATGACCGGCTGATTCGCGGGCAGCCACACGCCTTCGATGATGACCGGCTGGCGAGGATAGGTGATGCAGTAGTTCGCCATGGGCGGGTCGGTGGCCAGCCGCTCGTCGAGAGCGGTCCTGGTCGAGAGCGGCTGGCCGTTGTCGACGGTGGTGAACCGGGAGTCGGTCAGCATCAACAGCAGGGTATTGGCCACGAGGTTCAGCGGCGGTTCGACACCGGCCGCGAACAGCAGGACCAGCTGATGCACCATCTCCTCGTCGGACAATCCGGCGGAATGCTGGACCAGCCTCGTGGTGACGTCATCCGCGGGTTGCGCGCGCTTCAACGCGGTGAGGTCGAGCAACGCGGAGCCCATGATCGCGTTCACCGTTTCGGTGTCTACACCGTCGAACATCGCCGCACTGGCCTTCGCGACGCGCTCGCCGATATCCGGCGGGCAGCCGAGGACCTCACAGAAAACCGAAAAGATCAGCGGGAGTACGTACTGGCTCAATACGTCGGCATTCCCTTCCCGGCAAAACGTATTGATGATCGGGACAGCGGATCTCTCGACAATGGACCGCAGGAAGTTGAGGTCCATGCCGGCCAGGGCGTCGTTCAAAGCATGGCGGTATCGGGCATGCTCCGCACCGCTGGTACGTATCGCGTTGGGCCGGTATTCGATCATCGGCATGATCGGGATATCGGCGGGCGCGGTCTTCTGCCAGATCCTCGGATCGGCGGGAAAATGCTCGGAGTCGTTGAGAATTCGGACGGCGGTGCGATATTTGATAACCAGGGTTGCGGGAACCCCTGGCCACATCTCGACCGGGACCAAGGGTCCGTAGTCCTTACGCATCCGGCGGTAGAACCCGTGCGGATCGGCCGCGAATTCTTCGCTGCAAATCGAGATTCGGGGCCCCGCGAACTCGATCGACGGGGTCGAGGCGGGGGTGGAGCCATGAAGCGTGTGCTGCGGATGCACTGCCGTCTCCTTGGTGTCGGTTTCGCCCAGCATCGTACCCGCGACGCGCGAGTAACATCATCGCTATCTTGTTACCTGTCAACGAGATCCGACACCGTAGCAGATTCGGACATACCTCGCCGCGTGGATGTGGCTGCGGCGCCCGCACCGGGGCGCCGCAGCCGCACCAAGTGTCCTGGTGGATGGCAGGATCAGTGTCGTTGGGAGCTCTCGCAGCGCGAGTCCCACGCGGCGGGCAGATCATCGGACAGCACCGGCGCCCCGAGGATCTCGTCGTCGAACTCGAACGCGTCAAGCACGGCAGACAGGTTGTCGGCCAGACTGTCGATAGCGTATCGGAGTTGTTGTTTAGTAGCCTCGACCGCGGCGATGTCGAGCAGTCCGTGCGTGAGGTACCACGTGGCCTGCTCCAACATGTGATGCAACGCGAAAACATCACGGACGGCCGCTATTTCAGAATGACCGGCCTGTTCGTCGAGCAGCCGCAACGCCGCTTCGGTGCAGTACGCCTCAGCGAGGTCGAGTGCTTCGGGAATGACCGCCAGCCGGTCCTCGAGCGCCGGTGTCGCCAGATGCCGCTGCGCCTCCTGTGCGATCGTCAGGGTGCGCGCCCTGAGCAAACGCACGCGGTCGTCGGGGTCGGCGGGGTCGTGCACTCGGACCGCAGGGGGCAACGTACCGGCCAGTTGCCTGGCCAGTACCCGACCGGCCACGGAACCCAGGACGTGACAGTCGCCTTCACCGGTGATGGCGGCGTGACAGACGCCGAGGTAGTCGGCGACGCGGTTGGCACTGAACATGCCTTGCGCACCCATCTTGATCCGGCAGTGCGTGACCGTTTCCAGCGCGTGCAGCTGGATGAAGTGCTTGGCCAGCATGACCGACACCACCGTGTCGCGATCAGTGAGATCGCTACCGGCGAGGGTGGTTTTGATCGCATTGCCGTAGACGGTCCGGGCAACGGTGCCGGCCAGATCGGTGAGCAAGGTGTCGCGTACGTGCGGAATATCGAACATCAACGGGCTGTCGACCGCGGTCAACGGCACCACTCGTTTGGCGGCGTAACGGAGCGCGATGTACAGCGCCGCGCGGGCCGTGGCGTTCAAGCAGGACGAGAGCGCCAAACGTCCGACAGTTAGTTGGCTGATCGCCGAGGAGAACCCCCGACGCCGGCTGTTCTCATCACGCCACGTGAGCACGCCTCGCTCATCGATGGTAGCCAGGTCATTGCTCAACCAGGCACTGCGCTCGACCCGCAGACCATCGAAGCTGATCACCGAGTTGTCCATGATGACCAGCGGCTGATGGTCGAGCTGGGTGATCCGCACACCCGCACACGGTTCGCCGTTGGCGTCGCGTAGTCGCGCTGTGAACAGATGCACGCCCTGATCGACGCCGGCCGCGTCGATGAACCGCGCACCGATGACACAGACCCGAGCGACCGGGATGCCGACGCTGGGCATGAATTTCCGCGCCCGCGGGTTCGGCGTGTTCAGCACGAACCCGGTGCCGTCCCACGTCGCGGTGGTCTGCATGAAGCCGATGTTGGAGCCGCACCCGTACTCGGTCAGCAGCATCACACCGATGCTGGACGCGTCATCCAGATCCTGCAGATACGGTGCGGCGGCGTCGGCATCGGTCAAGGTGGCCAGACTGCCGGAGGCCAGGTTGTAGTGGCCGGAGATCAGCGGGATCAGATCCGTCGCCAGCACCGCCGACCAATCGAACACCGCGAACAGTTCAGGAAGGTCGGTCGCCACAGCACGGGTGCTGCCGATCCCCTTGACCAGGTCCCGAAGTTGATCATATGCGTTCTGCCGCCGCTGTTCCTGGCTCTGCCGTTCCGTGACGGCGAAGTCCGGGTTGCGCAGAATCCGCTGCAACTGTTGGTGGAACTCTCGGTCTCCGTGCCGAATAAGCCCAGCTAGCGATCCACTATCCCGGAGCATTTGCATGACCATTACCGCCTCCTACTTCATCCGATCCCAGCGGTCGTTCATCCACCGTCGGGCATACCTGGGCCATCGCCGCCGAGCTACGACGTTCCAGAACCGGCGTTACCGCACAGCTATGCGGACACCGCCAGGAACCGGCACAAGGGAGCCGGAACGATCACCTGTCAAAGTTCACTGAGCCGCATGCCTTCTCGTAAGGTTTCGTTCACCTGATCATCGAATTCGCTTGCAGCACTGCGAACTCGATGTTCCGATCCAGCTGCTACAGCGGATCACGTACTCGGGAAATGGTTGCGGCCAGACCGGATTCACATGGCCATCATTGTAGAGCGCTCACTGTTGAGTTTTCAACCAGGAGAACGCATTTCGGCGTTTTCAATAAACGTTGTGCGGGATCACCGAAATAGCCCCACTCAGCCGAACCGGACGATCACCACCTGAAACGTTGGACGCCATCGGATGTGGTCATCGCCGGCCCAGAACTCGGTGCGGAGGAAGATGTTCGACCGGGCATGCCCGCCTCGGCCTCGGATGCGGCCCGCCCGCGGGCCCTAATGGTCGGTGCCGTCTAGTCATCACCCACCTCTCCCAACAGATCCAGGGTACGGTCGTCGGCGCGGGAAAATGGGGCATTCAGGACGAACGTGTCGAATTCCACGGCGGCGGTAAGACGCCTGGACGTGTCGTCGCATGCGACATTCGAGATGTAGCGGCCCACCCGAAGCTCCCCCCTCAGCCGAGCGCGACTTACCTGGTTCCGACCGGAACCTGTTGATGGTAGCTGGATTCGAACTCATCCGTTGATCGCCAACCCTGCTACTGCTGGATGCGCTGGGCGTTGTTACGGCCGTCGATCAGCCCGGCTACCGGTAAGGGCGGTCAGACGAGCTGCCGGTGGCAACGCAGCGCAAAAGGTTTCGTGGAAGTTCATCGAACACTTACTCGAATGGGGCTCGATCGAGCAAAAAGTCTGCCCTGCCACATCGATGACGAGGGCGAACACCTCCGCGACGACGCCGGCGAACGAACTCGCCGAACGCTAGCGCGCAGTCCTGCAAGGTATTTCGCTCGCCGACTCACCCCCGCCGTCGAACGTTCTCCCCTTACGCCGTCGCTCGGCGGATCCGCGTGCGCTCCGCAGGACCTGTGCCCGGTGGTCCGCACGTTTCGGGCAGCGTGCGTGCCAGGACCATCCACCGTGCCGATAGTGCGGCGCAGAGATGTTGCAGCGCTGCGACCTGCGCATATTCCGACCGGCTGACGGACTCGGGAAGAACAAGACTGTTTCCGGGCGAATTGTCGCTGCATCCTGGGCGTCCTGGGCACGCGGCAGGAGGACAGCCTTGACACAGACCGAGGGACCTTTGCATCTGGCGGGCAACAACGCCCCGGTGACGGACGAGGTGACCGCGGTACCGGCCGAGGTGATCGGCGCGATCCCCCGCGACCTCGACGGTGTATTCCTGCGCAATGGCCCGAATCCGCGCACGGGAACGTCGCCGCACTATTTCGCCGGGGACGGCATGGTGCATGCGGTGTCACTCGAGCAGGGTCGGGCGGTCTGGTATCGCAACAGATATGTGCGAACTCCGTTGTGGGCGAATCCAGGAAAGTCACGGTACGAGCTGGCCTTCGACTCCAACAGCGGCACAATGGATTTCCGGGTCACGACGGCGAACACCCACGTCGTGTCGCACGCCGGCCGATTGCTGGCACTCGAGGAGGGCGGCTTCCCCTACGAGATCACCCCCGAACTCGACACTGTGGGACCGTTCACCTTCTGCGATGCGCTGGACACACCGATGACCGCCCACCCCAAGATCTGCCCGACAACAGGAGAACTGTTGTTCTTCGGGACCAGGCAGCGTCCACCATTTCTGACCTACTACCGGGCCTCGGCATCTGGAAAGTTGTTGCAAGCACAGCAAATTCCCGTTCCGCGGGCCACCCTGATGCACGACTTCGCGATCACCGCGTCATCGGTGATCTTCCTGGACCTGCCTGTCGTCTTCGACCTGGCCACCGCTGCCGCCGGGCTGCCGTGGCGGTGGGACGACACGCACGGAGCCCGTTTCGGTCTCATGCCTCGACAAGGCGGGCACGTGCGCTGGTTCGACGTCGAACCCTGCTTCATGTGGCACACGATGAACGCGTTCGACGCGGGAAACACGATCACCGTCATCGGCTGCCGCGTGCGGACCCTGTGGCGCGACGGGCCCGGCGATGTCGGCGGCGGACTTCCGAGGTTGCACCGATGGACCCTGCACCTCGAGACAGGCGCAGTCACCGAAGAGCCCCTCGACGACGCCGATATCGAGTACCCGCGCGTCGCCGACGCCGACGTCGGACTACCCCACCGATTCGGATACGTGACGAGCTTCTCCTTGGATGCACAACCACCGCACTCACAGATCTACAAATACGACTTCACGCTCGGCGGTACCCGCCAGACAATCCGGCTGCCCGCCGGAAAGACCTGCGGCGAAGTAGTATTCGTGCCACGCACCAACAGCGCCGGTGACGACGACGGTTACCTGCTGACCTTCGTCCACGACCGCACCAGCGACATCAGCTCGCTGATCATCCTCGACGCCACCGACTCGAGCAGCGGCCCGCTCGCCGAGGTTCGCCTCCCGGTACGCGTACCCAACGGATTCCACGGCACCTGGCTCCCGAGATCGCACTCCAGCCGCGGTGAGCGAGGGCAATGATCGGCATGCTCGACCCCAGGCAGCTACCCGCAGCATTCCTACTCCTCGACGCGGACCAGGTCATTGCCCGCACTGTCCCGTCTGGAAGCGGGAGGCTCTCCCCTCCGGAGCCCCCCACCTCCAGACGTTCCTACGGAACCTCTCCGAGCTGCTTCGTGGGTCGGTGAGGTCCTGAAGAAAGCCTGGCGCAGCGGCAGCTACGGGACGATCGCTCCCCGTGAACAGACGGTCGAAGTTGCTGGTAGCAGCATGTTTTCGCGTTTCCCGGTCCGGGAGCCGACCCTGGTCGGCGCGGTGGCGCGTGCCGTGCAGCGCCCGCCGGAGGTATCGTCGATGTGGTTGTGCCGCAGGGGAAGATGTCGAAACCGGGGAGTTGAGACGTTGATGTCCGGAGATCGCTTATGGCGCTGGCAAAGTCGATGTGCGGCCAATGGTTGATACACCATCGGATCAGGGAGTCGGTAGTTCACCTCGCAAGGTATTCACCCGACAGTTCAACAGACTCTGGGAATGCGCGGGGAATCCGGTCCTCGATCGGGTGGCACGCACGGCCAACCAGCGTGAGGAGGCAGCCAGGGGCCATGCCGGGACGGTCACGACCCAGCGGCTCAGCGATTGGCGCGCCGGTGCGATCCCGGCCCGGTGGGAAGTGCTCCGACCGGCGCTGCTGACGCTGATCGACCTGGCGAAGCACGCCCAAGGGCTCCCTCCCGCAGGACTTCTCAACTTACGGGATTGGCAACGCCTGTGGTCCGACGCCACTGCGTGGAAACCTCCGGAGGACCTCCATTGCCCGTATCAAGGCCTGGCACCGTACTTTCCGGGCGACGCCGAGCGGTTTTTCGGCCGCGAACGCGCGACCGATGACCTGGTGGCGCTCGTCCGGTCGACCGACCGGGCCGGTGGCGGGACCATCGTGGTGTTCGGCGCCTCCGGCGCGGGCAAGTCGTCGCTACTCGCCGCGGGGCTGATCCCCGCTCTCGGGCCCGAATGGACGACCACCACCAGCACACCGGAGTCGGGCCCCGCCGCGATCGAGATCCCGTCGGATCGTCGCGGTCGGCGCCTGATGGTCGTCGACCAGTTCGAGGAACTGTTCACCGCGGCACTCGGCGACGACGCCCGCGGGACGTTCATCGACCGGTTGCCGCGCTGCGCGGATCAGGGTGGCACGGTGGTCATCGCGGTGCGGGCCGACTTCTTCGCCCCCTGCCTGGACTACCCCGTGCTGGCCGACGCCATCACGCGGCGCCCTTTCCTGCTCTCCGCGATGAGCAGCGATGAACTGACCGATGCGATCACCAAACCGGCAGCCAGGGCGGAACTGAAGCTGGAACCGGGCCTGGTGGAACTGATCCTGACCGAATTCAGCGGGCTGGGTGGCTTCACCGATGGTGACAGTTCAGGTGCGCTGCCGCTGCTGTCCCATGTCATGGAGGCAGCCTGGCAGCGTCGTAAGGGACGCAAGCTGTCCGTTGCCGGTTACCGGGCCGCGGGCGGTGTCGCCGGTTCCGTGGCCCATACCGCGGACACCGCGTGGCAGAAACTCGATGACTCCCAACGGGCAGCGGCCAAAGACATGCTGCTGCAGCTGGTCACCGTCGGCCACGACACGCGCGATACCCGGCGCCGGGTGGCCCGCGCTGATCTGCTCGCACATACCAGCAACCCCGACGCCGCGGCGACGGCGCTGGAAACCCTTGCCCAGGCACGGCTGATCACCCTCGACGCCGATACCGCGATCCTCACCCATGAAGTGGTGATCGAGGCATGGCCGGAGTTGCGGAAATGGATCGACGCCGATCGTGAAGGCCATCTCCTCCGCCAGCGGGTCGCCGCCGACGCTGCGGAATGGGCCGCCTCGCAACGCAATCGAGCCCTGCTGTATCGCGGCTCACGCCTGGCGCAGGCCCGGGAACATCAACCGAGACCGACCGGGCAGACCGGCGATTTCCTCATGGCAGGCATCCGCCAGCGCCGCAGGCGCGTCGCCACGCAGGCCGGGCTCGCGGCGACGGTGGTCGTCTTGCTGGTCGCCGCGCTGACCAGCGTCGTCCGTGCCGACCTCACCAGCAGAGAGCGCGACGAGGTCTTTTTCACCACCGTGCTGAGCGAGGCCGACCGCCTGCAGAACAGCGAACCGACACTGTCCGCCGAGCTCAGCCTCCTCGCACAGCGACTGCGCCCTGGTAGTCCCGATGCCGCCGCACGCCTTGTCGCGAGCCAGAACCTGCCGGTGGCACGCACCTTCGCCGACCACGATGGCGAGGTCACCAGACTCGTCTACCTCGACAACGGTCTGCTCGTCACCGCGGGCGACGATCATGTCATCCGAGTGCGCGACCCGGCCACCACCGCTCTGACGGCAACGATCACCGACCACACCAGCACAATCACCAGTCTCGATGGGCGTGGATCGACACTGATCGCGGGCGGCGCAGATCACTCAGCGCGAATCTACGACCTGTCCACCCCCGAACGGCCCCGCTTGCTACACGTCGTCGACACCGGGTCCCCGATCACCAGCCTGGCGGTCTCGCGTGACGGCCGCACTGTCGCCATCGCCAACGACCACCAGGTCACGCTGTGGGATATCACCGACCCACAGACAGCCAAACCCCGCTCGCCCTCGCTGGCCGTCGGTGAAACCGTCTACGCGCTGGGATTCAGCAGTAGTGACAAAACGCTGGGGACGGCAAGCGCAACGGCGCAAGGCTCGTTCGGCAAGACGCTCACCGCTCGGCTGTGGGACCTCGACGCACCACCGAGCACCCGTACGGGAACACAGGTCGCGCAAGTCGTCGACGGACGAATGGCCCTGGATTTCTCCGCCGGCACGCCGCTACTGGTTGCCGCCGGCCGGTGGCCGTCGCAGCCACCAGGCAGCGACGCCGAAATTCGGTTCGTGAACGTCGAAGACCCCCACCATCCGAACCCTGCCGCCGCAGGCTTCTCCTTCCCCTCCGCGTACGACCTGGTCACCACCGTTCTCAGCCCGGACAGCCGGACTCTTGCGACCGTCACATCTTTCGGCACCCAACTGTGGAACCTCGCCGACCTCGCTCACCCCACCCCCTTAGGACCGCCGCTGGCCGCTGCCGCAAACTGCCTCGCCGCATCCGGCAACCGGCGATGCTCCACTATCCCGGCCGGCGCAGCCTTCAGCCCCGACGGACGCTACTTCACGATCGCCATGGTCGGCGGCACCGTGCAGCAATGGTCGCTGCCGAGCACCACCCCGGCAGGGCAGGCCGGGCAGATCCATCCCCCGGCGGTCAGCGCCGACGGTACCCGGATGATTACCACTGCCCACGGCGCCGCCGCCCGCATCTGGGACATCCACGACCCCGCGGCACCGCAGCTACGCGGCACCGTCGACAACGTCACCGGAATCACAGGTTTGTCGGGCACCAGCTACCCCGTCGTCAGTTTCGACGGCCGGTTCACAGCACTATCGATCAACGGGGTGATCACCCTCCTCGACATCTCCGACCCAGGCAAACCCCGTGCGACACACCGTTTTCCGGAAGCCGCGGGTGTGGTGTTCGCCCTCGACCAGCAGATACTGGTCACCCTCTCCCGAGGACCGGTCGCGACATTGATGGTCTGGGACTACGCCGACCCCGACCGGCCGGTGCAGCGCAGCGCGGCGATCGTCGTACCGTCATCGGGTCGACTGTTGCGCACGGGATTCCGATTCGCCGCCAGCCGCGACGGCAAGATCGGTGCCACACTCGCCGACAAACTCAACGTATGGGACACACCGCTGTCGCTGCAGCACTCCACCGGGCCGATCGGCACCACCGTCGCCGACTGGCTGGGCGACGGCTTCGGTCTCGCGGTCAGCCCCGACCACCGCACCGTCGTCGCCGGTTGGGACGCAGGCACCGCCCGCGTCTTCGACATCACCGACCCGGGAACCATTCGGCCGCTGGGAGATCCACTGGCGGCCAGCAGAAGCGCTGTCTCCTCGGTGGACATCAGTCCCGATGGCCGCCGCCTGGCTACCGCAGGCACCGACTCCACCGTCCGGCTGTGGACCTTCACAGATCCCGAACACCCCCGCCCCTACGGCCCGTCCCTCATCCCACCGGGCTCAGGCCGGTGGCATGTCGCTTTTCACCCAAAAGCCAACTACCTCATCGGCACCGGCGGCCAAGGCGCACTTCGGCTCTGGGACCTCGAGCCCGAGCACGCCGCCAACCGCATCTGCACCCTCACCGCCAACACCATCGCCACCGACCTCAGTACCTACTTGCCGGGACGCAGGCTGCCAAGGCTATGCCCGTGATCGCTTGTTCGAAAGTGCAGACACCATGAGCCGATTCACCCGGCGCACCGCGTTCGGTCTCGCGGTGGCCGGTCTCGCCGGCGCCGTCATCGGCCGATCCGCAACCGCTGCCGGCCGGCCGGCGCCGCCCATCGATCTGCCGCCACTGGGTCGCGAATTTTGCTGGGGCGTCGCAGGTTCCGGGTTTCAGACGGAAGGTCACACACCCGACAGTCACCAGCGACGGCTGTTCACCGAACACACCGCACTCGCCCGATTCCCCGATTGCGTGGACTTCTACACTCGGTACACAGCTGATATCGCGCTGGCCGCAGACCTCGGCGTCGGGGTGTACGGCATCAGCATCGAGTGGGCGCGGTTGCAGCCCAGGCCCGGCGAATGGGACGAGGCCGGTTTCGAATTCTACGACCGGGTGCTGGATGCCATGGCGGCCAACGGAATCCGCCCGATGCTCACCCTCGACCACTGGGTGTATCCGGTGTGGATCGCCGAGCGTGGCGGTTGGGGCGATCCGGGCATTGTCGAGACGTGGCTGGACAACGCCCGCAAAGTGGTGGACCGCTACGCACCCCGAGACCCGCTGTGGATCACGGTGGCCAACCCGGGTGCCTACCTGAAGTTCGAGTCGCGTGACACGCTACCGGCCACCGGCATCTCGGCGATGGCGTTGCGACTCGCCGACGTGCACAACGCCATCTACGACTACATACACCTGGCGCAGCCCAGTGCGCAGGTGACGATGTCGATCAATCTCGCGGCGGGCACGATCGCGGATGCTACCGAGAGCCTGATAGTGGACAAGGTCATCGACCGCTTGGATTTCGTCGGTCTCGGTACCTACCTCAGCTTCTCCCTGGACACGGTGCCACAGCTGGCAGAGCACACGTTGCTCGCCCCGCAAGACCTGAACAATCCGTTGACGCACGCGGTACAGCCGGAATCGATGTACTACGCGCTGCACTATTGCGCACACAGATTTCCCGGCAAACCGGTGTACGTGGTGGAAAACGGGATGGTGACGCGGAACGGCCTGCGAGAAGACGGGTATAGCCGCGCCGACCACCTGCGCGACACCGTCTACTGGTTGCAACGCGCGCACGCCGACGGCATCAACGTGATCGGCTACACCTACTGGACACTCACCGACAGCTTCGCGTGGGGCAGCTACGCACTGCGCTTCGGCCTCTACACCGTCGATGTCGTCACCGACCCCACCCTCACTCGCAAGCCCACCGACGCTGTCGCCGCCTACCGCGCCATCACCGCGTCCGGCGGAGTACCGGGCGACTATCGACCCACGCGGCCGCCTGCCGCCTGTTCGTTCGTCGACCTCCCCGACAGCTGCACCGACCCGGTGACCGTGCCGCGCTGAACCCACGCGGACGACCGCCGACATGCGCGGCCGCACCCGCTGGTGTCCACCGATCGGTGGACACCGAGTTCGACCGATCGAGGCTGTCGGCGACGACAGGTGACCCAGCAGTATTCGGGGCATGCGAAATCGCTTGGTAGCCATAGCTGGTTGGAGTGCGCGGCGGCCGTGGCTCGCCATTGCCGGATGGTTTGTCTTCGTGGCGCTGTGCCTCGGGATCGGAGTGGGGATCGGTGGGAAACCCGCGGCTACCGAGGATTTCTGGATCGGTGAGGCGGGGCGCGGGGAGGCGATAGCAACCTCAGGGGGATTGCAGCAGCGGGCAGTGGAGCGGGTGCTGATCACCGACGACGGGATGCGGTTGGCTGCGGCCGCCGAGAGCGTCGCACGGGAGATCGCCGATCGGATGCGGGCGCTGCCGGAGGTCGATTCTGTTGCTGCGCCGGTGTATTCGGCCGATAGGACGGCGTTGCGGGTCGATGTGACCATGGTGGGTGCCGAGCTCGATGGCGATAAGCATGTAGGGGCGTTGCGGGCACAGACCGAGGAGGTGGCGCGAGCGAATCCTGGGCTGCTGATCGAAGAGACGGGTGGCCCCTCGGTCGGTAGTGGGGTCGACGCGTTGCGTGGCCGGGATCTGGCGCGTACCGAGATGATCGCGGTGCCCGTCACCTTGCTCACGCTGCTGGTGGTCTTCCGGTCGTTGGCGCTGGCGCTGGTGCCGTTGCTGCTGGCCGTATCTTCTATCGTCGCCGCCATCGGGTTGGCGATGCCCGCTTCACATCTGTTCCCGGACAATGGAGTCGGCACCAATATCATCCTGCTCATCGGGCTGGCGGTCGGCGTCGACTACACGCTGTTCTACCTGAAGCGTGCACGGGAGGAGCGCGATCGCCCCGGCGCACCGCTGGATTCGCGGGCGGTGGTGGACCTGGCGGCGGCGACTTCGGGCCGGGCCGTTGTGGTGTCCGGGCTCGCCGTCGCGGCCTCCACCGCGACCCTGTACCTCGTCGACGACGTCATCTTCTCCTCTATTGCGACCGCCGCGATCCTGGTGACCCTGGTCTCGGTGGCCAGCTCGCTGACCGCGTTGCCCGCACTGCTGACGGTACTCACCGATCGGGCCGAGCGCCGGGCCGAGCGCCGAGCGGCTGGGCATGCCGCACCGGTCCGCCGCACCTCGTCGCGCGGGCGGTTCACCGGGTTCGTGCTGCGCAAGATCTCGGCGAAGCCCGCTGCCGCACTGACTGTCTCGGTTCTCGCCATGCTCGCGCTGACCGTTCCGGTCCTCGGCCTCGAGCTGACCGATATGGGGCGCGAGACCCATCCGCGCACCATCCCGGCCATGCAGACCTTCGACCGACTGAATGCCGCCTTCCCGGAGCTGAAGTCGATGCACCAGGTCGTGGTGGCGGCGGACCCGGCACGGGCGAACGACGTCACCAACGCGCTGCGCGCGCTGGCCGAGCGGGCCGCGGACGATCCGGCGATGATGCGGCCCGACGAGCCGCGCACCTCGGCCGACGGCCGGGTCACTCTGTTGGAACTGCCTGTCCCGCATCACGTCAGCGACGACGCGGCGCTGCGGTCACTCGAACGAGTTCGCGCGGACTACGTTCCCGCCACGATCGGCGTACTCCCGAACATCGACTACGCGGTAACCGGCGACGTAGCCCGCTACGCGGACTATCCGGAGCATCAGAGGCAAAAACTGCCGCTGGTCATCGCGGGGTTGCTACTGGTGACCTTCGCGCTGACCGCCGCGGCATTCCGTTCCATTGTCCTCGGCCTGGTCGGTGTGGTGCTGAACCTGCTCTCGGCCGGTGCCTCGCTCGGCCTGCTGACCTCGGTTTTTCAGCACACCTGGGCCGAGCGCCTGCTCGATTTCGATTCCACCGGCACGATCGGATCCCGAGTCCCGTTGCTGCTCTTCGTCATCCTGTTCGGCCTGTCGATGGATTATCAGGTCTTCGTGCTGAGCCGGATCAAGGAAGCCGTAGACAACGGTGCACCGACCCGCCGGGCCGTGCTCGACGGTGTCGGCGGATCGGCGGGCGTGGTCACCAGCGCCGCGTTCGTCATGGTGACGGTGTTCGCCAGTTTCGTTCCGCTGCACATCATGGAGATGAAGCAGATGGGCTTCGCGCTCGCGGCGGCCGTGCTGCTCGACGCCTTCGTCATCAGGATCGTGATTCTGCCCGCGCTGCTGCTCCTACTGGGTGATCGAACCTGGTGGCCGGTACGCCCGGCCGGCGCCACCGCGGGCCACGTGCCGGTGAAAGTAGGCTCAGAGAAATGACCCAACGGCCGCGCACCGACGACCGGTTCCGGCTACTGCGGCGGTGCTACATCGGGTGCTGGATGCTGTTCGGTCTGTGCCCGCCGCTGGTCGCGGTGCACGACCGCATCGGCGTCGTCAAGTACGGGACGTGGGCGCTGGTGGCCGTGCTCGCCGTGAGTTACCTGATACTGCTGTCGTTTCCCGGCAATCCCCGGGTGCGGTCGAGCGAGTTCCTCGGCCTGCTCGTCCTGGTGCTCGGTGCGACGGCAATCCTGCTCGAGGGCGGCGCGGCGTTCTTCATCGTGTCGCTGCCGATGTTCTGGCTCTACACCGCGACCCCGCGGCAGGCGATCGGCTACCTCGGCGCGGGCGCGGTGGCCACGCTGATCGGGACGGTCGCGGGGACGCGATTCTCGCCGGGCAATGCCGTTTTCACGCTGATCGGCCTGGTCGGCGGCGTGCTCTTCGGACTGTGGATGGACCGTGTGATCAAACGGGGTGACGAACGCGCCCACCTGCTCGGCATCGAGCTGGAACGTACGCAATCGGAACTGGCCGCGGCGCACCAACGCCACGGCGCGGCCGAGGAGCGCGAACGGCTCGCGCGGGAAATCCACGACACGCTCGCCCAAGGCTTCGCGTCCATCATCGTGCTGGCGGCGGCGGCTCGGTCCGGTATGGAGTCCGATCCGGTGACCAGCGCCAAACAGTTGCTGTCGATCGAGCGCACGGCCCGCGAGAACCTCACGGAGGCGAGAGTTCTCGTCGGCGCAGCGCCGTCGGCCGATGGCGCGACCGGGCGGATCGCACAGTTGCTGCGGCGGATCCTGGATCGGTGTGCCGAGGACACGGGGCTGACCGTGCATGCGGAGTTGGCTGACATCGACTGCGACCAGCCCACCCGGATCGCGCTGCTGCGCTGCACTCAGGAATCGCTGGCGAATGTGCGCAAACACGCGGCGGCCAGCACGGTGACCGTCGTCCTGACTCGCGGTCCGTTCGACGTGGAACTCGAAATCACCGATGACGGAATCGGCTTCACCCCGCACGAAGCCCGCGGATTCGGCCTCGAAGGTATGCGCAACCGCCTCACCGAACTCGGCGGCGAACTCACCGTGACGAGTGCACCCGGCGAGGGCACCCGCATCTTCGCATCCCTACCGCCGAACGATCGGAACTGACATGGCCGAACGCCTCCGCCTGATCCTCGCCGACGACCACGTCGTCATGCGCGCCGGAATCGCGGCCCTGCTGGCCGCCGAACCGTCCATCGACATCATCGGCGAAGCGGCGGACGGCAGCGAAGCGATCGCACTGGTCGAGCGTCTGAAACCCGATGTGGCGCTGCTCGATCTACGAATGCCGATCCTGGACGGTGTAGCAGCCACCCGAGAAATCACCACCCGCACCACAACTCGCGTACTGATCCTCACCACCTACGACACCGACTCCGATATCGAACGCGCCGTCGAAGCCGGAGCCATCGGCTACCTCCTCAAAGACACCACCCGCGACCAACTCGTCGCGGCCATCCACGCCGCATCCCGAGGCCGCACAGTCCTGGCTCCCCTGGTCGCCGAACGCCTGGTAGCCCGCATCCGCCGCCCCGCCCCGATCACCCTGAGCCCCCGCGAAATCGACGTCCTCCGCGCAGTGGCAGATGGCCTCTCCAACCCGGAAATCGGCCAACGCCTCACCATCGCCGAAGCCACTGTAAAAACCCACCTACTACGCATTTTCGCCAAACTCGACGTCAATGACCGCACCCACGCCGTCGTCGTCGCCCTGGACCGCGGCCTATTGTCTCGAACCACCGAGACCCCGTAGCTCATCCGCGAACGGCCCCCACTTCCTGGGGCAAAAGTAAATCCACTCGGTGTTAACACTTTGCCCGAAGGTGTCCGGAGCAGGCAGTATCGAACAGCACTGCGGCGAATTGCGTTGACTGGCAGCGGATTACCCAGATCTTCCACCGACGCATCAAGTAACGGGAACCGGCACACACCTCGATGTGCAGCTTGTATACCGAACGGTCGCAATATCGAACTCGAAGGAATCTCATGCGGATCAAGCCCCTGATCGTCGCCGGCTTCGCGGCGGGCGTCGTCATCACCGCCAGCGGTTGCGACCAGAACTCGACACCAGGTGCGCTGCCCACCCGAACCCCGCTGCCTTCAGCACAAACCGGGCAGACTACCCAACCCGGCCGCACGAGTGAGCCCGTCGGCAGCGTCCCCGAGACCACCGCCGCGCCCGCGACCAGAACCGTTGTCACAGACCCGACGACGCCCGCCGACACCGCGCCCCCGAAGTGCGTGACCGCCCAGCTCCGCCTGGACAAGGGCGTCGGCGGCCCGGTAGGCGGGACCTGGTTCCTGAGGTTCATCAACTCCAGCTCACGAACCTGTGTCCTGCAAGGGTTCCCGGGTATCTCGCAAACCAACGGCCCCACCGGTGAGCCGGTAGGCGAGCCCGCCGTGCGGGACCAGGGCCCGCAAGCACCCAAGCCTGCGCCGGTCACGCTCGCACCGGGCGGTGCGGCGCAATTCGAGTTCATCTCCTATCCCAAGCAGATCAACGAATGCGCGGCCCTGCGCACCAACACCCTGCGCGTCTACCCGCCCGACAACACCGAATCGCTCTGGCTGCCTTGGGACAACCTGATCTGCCCGAGCCCGCAGCGCATGCTCGTCGTCCGGGCGATCACGCCGATGTAGGCGCAGCTCCTGACAGGTCTTTCGTTCGGCTGTGGCGGGTTGGCGTGGGTCCGGCCCTACGGATGCAGTGCACGCGGGTTGGCCGCGATGCCCGCCAGGTGTGGTTTCGGGAGCGGTGTGGCAATCATCCGGTGATGGCCATGACGATGGCAGCGACTCCGAAGGGGATGTCGAGCACGAAGCAGAATTCGGTCAGGGAACGTGGGACTACCGCGTTGCGCCGCCAGTGCACGTAGTCCCACGCGGCGTGGCCGGCCAGGGCGGTGCCGGCAATGGCGAGGCCCAAGCGTGGGCTGACCAGCACTGCGGCCACGGCCAGTCCACCGAACCCCACCAACGCCAGGATCTGCGCGGTGAAGGGACGGGCCGGTGCCCGCCGCAACACCCCGGCCACGACCAACACGACTGCGAACGCCGCCAAGCCCTGCCACCAGGCGATACCAGCGATCTCGCTGAGCACTACCGCGACCGAGCCCGCCGGGATACCGGCCCAGGCGATCCAGGGTCGGCCGAGTGCAGCCGCGGCCAGATAACAGCAGGCCGCGACCGTGATCGTGATCGCCACTGCATCGGTCGCCACCCCGGTCACGATCTGGAAGGTCGCGGCTGCCAACCCCAACGCGGCCGGCCAGTAACTCGACACCGGCCGCTTGGCATGGGCGAGACCGGCGGCCGCGGTCGTTGACGGATTCATGGGTGCCTTCTTCGTTCTCAGGTCCGCGGGCGTCATGGCGTCGCGACGTTCTCGACCCGATCCGGCTGCACATCGGTCCCGTGCCGGTGCGTGTAGTCCGGGAGGCGCAGGAGCATGGCGGCGAGCATCGTGCCGAACATCAGCACGTGTCCGACCGTCATGAGGGTGTCGGCCGTGATGGCGCCGACCACGAGCGGCACCAGCAGCACCACGAATGGCGCGACCATCGCCGCGGACATCTCGACGATCATCCGTCGGCTGTGCCCCCGTATCGCCATCCACCCGGCCATGCCGATCGTCATATCGGCTGCCATTACCAGGGTGCTCGCCACCGGCTGGTCGTGCAGGCCGGGCCAGATCAGCATCCATAGCAGCGCAAGAAGACCCATGCCGATGAACATCGCCAGCACCATCTCGAGGTAGTGGCCGACGAACGTGAAGATCTGTCGCTGCATGATGCCCTCCGAACTGTAACGCGAAAATCCTCGTGTTAGTGACGATACGCAGAGCCCAGCACTAATGCAAGAAATCTCGCGTTATGATCTGGGTATGGACGACCGACCAACCATGCAGCGGCCCGGTGGACGGTCCGCGCGCGTGCGCGCCGCAGTCCACGCAGCAGTGCTCAAGCTGCTCGAGACACATCCGTGGGAAGAGCTGAGCGTTCCATTGGTCGCCACGGCGTCCGGGGTGCACCAGGCGACGATCTACCGGCGGTGGGGAACGATGTCAGCCCTACTGCATGACGTGGTGAACGAGTGGTCGGCCACCACCGCGTCGCTTCCCGACACCGGTTCTCTGCACGACGATCTGCACTTCTACGCCGCCGCGGTCGCGACGTCATTGCGGAACGGAAATGTCCCGCTGATCCTTCGAGCCGTGGTCATGGAAATCCGGCCGGGACAACAACGTCGACGCTCGCCGGCCTTCGCCGAACGCGAGCGTCAACTACAGGCGATGCTCGATCGCGCGGAACAGCGTGGCGAGCCGGTCCCCACGCTGGCCGACCTGGTCGAGCTGGTCGTGGCGCCCCTGTACTTCCACGCCTTGTTCACTGAACCGATGACCGACGCCGAAGCGGCACGTCTCGTCGACCGGCTCCTCGACATAGTTGCGCACCGCGGCTCCGCTGCCTCGGCGACGCGTGCGTGAGCGGTACGTTCTGCCGACCCGCGACAACGGAAGTTCAGCCACGTGGCAGGACCTGCTTCCGCTGGTTCGATCAGCCGAGGTCCCGGCCTCCGTCGGCAGCGCAACCAGCTACCGCCGCTTCGCGACGGCGGGCAGGTGGCTCAACGCGATACCGAACAGATCGCGGTAGGCGGCCAGGGCCGCCTCGTCGGTCAGGGTCTGTTCGGTGCGCTCGCCGTTCTCGGTGCGGGTGAGGGTGTGGTCATTGAGAGTGATGCGGCCGGTGGGAGTGGGTCGCGAGCACACCAGCTTGCCGGTGAAGTGCGAATCCGGCGACGTCTGGTGATACCAGCAGAACGGCTCGAAGTCGATCAGTCGGCGGGGCCGGGCCTCGATCCGGTACCGCCGCTCGCCATCGCAGAGCAGGTCGAGGTCGCCGCTGCCGTCCTCGACCGGGACGACCCGGAACACGCCTGCCGGATCGGGTTGGTCGTCGATGCTGTCCAAACTCAGCGGATACCAAGCGTTTCGGCCGAATCCCACGTCCACCAACCACGGCCGGTCCAGGTCCACGCGCAGCACGAGATGGTCGAACGGCGGCCGGACGTGCCCGCCGTCGTACACACCGGAGGCCAGCAACGTCACCGGGAACCCGAGGGCCGATAGCAGGGCGCCGAACGCCCCGTTCAACTCGTAGCAGAACCCGCCGCGCCGCCGTCGCACGATCTTGTCCACCAACAGCTTCTCGTCGAGCACGATGCGTTCGCCGAGATGAATGCTGAGATTCTCGAACGGCACCGTCTCGAGATGCCGCCGCTGGAGGTCGCGCAGGGCGTCGAGGTCGGGGCGAACCGAGGCCTCGACTCCGATCCGCCGCAGGTAGTCGAGTACGAGGTCATGATCCATCCACCGACACTAACGCCGTCGAGCACACTCCGGGGCGCGCGAAGATGTTGTGGCGCAGGACATTGCCGCACAATCCGGTACCCACGAGCGCTTGCTCTTCTCATCTCTGGCGGTAAGACCGAGTGGTTAGAATCTGTGGCTGAGTTCACGACTTGGCGGGGGCGGCCCCCCGTCCAAGCCCCGGAGGGGTTGTAGACATGACTGATCCGCCGCGCGAATCGAGCGATGAGCGGAGCGCGGGCAACACTGATTCCGCTGCGCGACAACCGGATCCACCGCCAGATGGCTGGGCGGCCCCGGATTCGAGTGTCCATTCTCGTGTGTCGGCTACAGCCGCCGGCCAGTACCAGCATGGCGGTCAGGGGCATTGGCCACCGCCACAACCACAGCCATATCCGTCGCAATCGGCCGGCCGCGGCACACCGCTGCTGATCGTCGCCGGAGTCGCCGGACTAGTGGTGATGCTGTTGATCGGCGTCGCAATCGGTTTCGTCGCCAGGGGCCGAGACAGCGTCGGCATCCCCACCGACGCCTCGCCCGCTGCCCCACAGGGATCGAGCGCCTATTCGATGAGCGCCATCACCAACGCATGCGACCTGGTCGATCCGACGCCATTGACCAAGTGGGCGTCCGCACCGCGACTCGATCCCGAACACGAGAAAACTTCGCAGTCCGGCAAATTCGGTGTCCTGCGCTGCAGTGTCTACTACGGCAATTCGGCCGGTGACAAATTTCCGATGAATACCGCCGAGATCAGCGTCCGAGCCGATGTCACCGACGGTTCGGCTGCGCGCAAGTACGACAATTGGAAACGCACCACCGCCGACCTGGCCGACGACGGATCGGTGGTGACGTCCGGGGAGTTCACCGGAGTCGGCACCCAGGGCTACTGGCAGTTCGAAGCCGACAACTTCGGTGGCATCGTGGACGCCGAATACGTTGTGTGCGTATGGGACGGCGACGTCGCGGTGCAGGTCACCATCGACCTCTCACGGGAAAAAGAATCCCCGGCAGTAGACAGGGACGACCTCGATACGGTCGCGAGGTCCCAAGCCCGCAAAGTGCTCGACGGACTGCGACAAAAATAGAAGCCATCGCCTCGAACAAACCCGTGAGGACAGCTCCGATGACCGCTCCGCCACCACCCCAGCCTCTCGCACCGCAGCATCCTTCCCCCGGTAAGCCAGTTATGGTCGCTGCCGCTGCCGTCGGGCTTGTCGTAGCACTGGGTGCTGGTGTGGTGATCGGCATCCTCATCGTGGACGGCGACGGCGACAATCAGTCCCCCGCTGCGGCGGCCTCCTCGAGTGCGCCGGCGACGTCATCCATGACTACGACTCCACGCCCAGAACCTGCACCGGGAATCTATTCGATGAATGGGATCTCCAATGCGTGCGACCTGGTCGACCCCACCCCGCTGCACAAGTGGTCGTCCACCCCGGACCAAGCGCCCTACCATCACGAAACCGTACCGAGCGCCCATTCCCCCGGACGTCTGTCATGCCAATTCAGCTACAAAAGCCTCGCCGGCGACGGCGCCCACTGGAATCAAGCGGCCATCGACCTCAGCGTCGAGTTCACCGCGGCCGGAGCCGACCCGGCCTACAACCAATGGAAACACAAGGACACCAACGGATCTGGATCGGACTTCGGCGACATCACCGGCATCGGCACCCAGGGCTACTGGCACACCGCGGTATCGGATTCCAGCCACACAACAGGAACCGACTACGTCGTAGCCGTGCAGGACAGCAATGTTTCGGTGCGAGTACGAATCCCCATCCTGCGCCAGCACGGCGAGCCCCCGGTAAACCTGAATGAGCTCGGCACCATCGCCAGAAACCAAGCCAGGCAGGCCCTGGACGGCCTGAAGAAGTAGCCGTCACCGGTCAAGAACAGACGCGTCAGAGGCGCCGCCATCAACCAGTGGTCACAGTTGACAAGACTTTCAAAGCACGGCCTAATCGATCACACCCGGAAACTGCTTCCGGAACCGCTCGACCCCTTCTTCGTCAAGTTCATCGGACGAACTGGCCCAGGGGATGGAAGCAGGATCACCAAAATTCGGGCGCCCGCCATATTGATAGAATTCTGCCAACGCGGCATCGATCGTATTCTCGATGAATCTGTCCGGCTCCGATTTCGTCAACGGGTCGAAAACACAACTGATCTCCAGAACTTTCCGACCCTCCGGCACAGAATATCGTGGTGTCGCCGGAGAAGAACGGGGAGTCGTATCGGTGATACAGCTCGATATTGTTGGTCGACCCCGGGGCCGCCCGCCGTCACCGGTCCAGCCGGATGTCGGTGGATATCGCCAGGGAGCTCGGTTGCACGCTCACCGAGGCGGTGACCATCCCCACCATGATCGACCGCAGCAGGCGGGCCTCGGCCACCGGAATTCCGGCATCCTCCAAGGCCATTCGGGCACAACCGACGGCGAACCGGGTGGCCCGGCCCAGGTCCGCCGGGTCGAGCTCGCGAATCCATTGTCCGGCTGGATAATCCAGCACTTCACAGGCGTTGGTGTGCTCGAAACCCTCGGTCGAGAAGGCGGTGATCGGATGCGCGCCGGATCGACCGGCCCGCAGGGCTTCGGCGAACTCCGCCGCGCCGACACCGATGCTGCCGGCGATGCCGAGCCCGGTGACCACCACCCGTCTCACCGGGCACCGTTCCCGCCGCCCGCCTCCGCCAGCGCCTCCAGCACGAGCGCGTAGGTACTGGCGAGGGTCACCATCTCGGGCAGGCGCTCCGGGCTGATGATGATGCCGAACCGGCGTTCCAGCGCGGCCAGGATCTGGATGCCCTGCAACGAATCCGCGTCGTAGTCCGCGCGGAAGTCGCCGTTCCAGGAAATCTCCGCGGTTTCGAGTTCCAGGACTCCGGCGACGATCTCGACCACCGCGTCGCGGATATCGGCATCGATTTCGGTACTCTGCGTCATTGTCGTGCTCCTCTGTGTCCGCGCGGTCTCAGCGCAGGTCGAGTGGGAAATACCTGCCGCCGCTCACCATTCGGGTCTGCCCAGACCCAATTGGGCCCCTGCGCCGCCGTCGACGGAGATGGTGGCGCCGGTGGTGTACGCGGCGTCGGGGCCCGCCAGATGGACGACCACGCCCGCGATGTCCTCGACGCGGGCGAACCCGCGCAGCGGAACCTGCTTCTTGATGCCTTTGGTCCCCTTGTCGACCAGCTCTGCTACCAGATCGGTCGGGGTGAAACCTGGCAGCACAGCGTTGACTCGGATACCGAATCGGGCGAATTCGACGGCGGCACAACGGGTGAACGCATTGATCGCGCCCTTGGACGCGGCGTAGTTGGCCTGGCCGACCCAGCCGCGCTCGCTCATCACCGAGGAGATGTTGACGATCGCGCCCTCCCCCTGGCGCATGAAGTGCTGCTCGGGAACGCGCAATGGGCCTGTCCCCCAACGGGAACAGGCCCATCGGCGTCGGGTCAGTGCTGGTTGCGGCCCTTCGGCAGGAACAGGGCGAGCACGAAACCGACGGCCACCACGACGGCGCCGACCGCGACCGCGGGCACCAGGCCGGCCACGAACGAGGCATAACCGCCGAAACTGGCGAACACCGAAGCCAGCACGGCGACACCGAAGGCGACGCCGAACTCGCGGACGGTGTTATAGGAACCGGAGGCGATCCCCTGGTCTCCCTCGGGCACGCTGGCCAGCGCCATCATGCTCATCGGGGAGAACGTCAAGCCGGTGCCCAGGCCGGCCAGGACGAACGGAATGACCATGGCCGAGTACGCGATATCCGCCTCGTTGGTCAGCGCGATCCAGCCGAGCCCGATCGCGAGCAGCGCCATGCCGGTCACGATCAGGATGCGCGAGCCGAACTTGCTCACCAGGAATCCGGACAGCGGCGCGACCACCATCGGCGCCGCCGTCCACGGCAGCGTCCGCAGCCCCGCGTCCAGCGGGCTGAGTCCCTGCACGATCTGGAAGAACTGGGCCAGCAGGAACACCGCGCCGAACGCGCCGAAGGAGAACACGAACGCGACGATGTTCACCACCGTGAAACCGCGTGATCGGAACAGCCGCAGCGGCAGCATCGGCGCCTCGGCCCGGCTCTCGGCCAGCACGAAGGCGATCAGCAGCAGCACGCCGAGGGTGAGCGAGACCAGCACCGTGGTCTGGGTCCAGCCGTGGTCCGAACCGTGGATGATGCCCCAGATCAGGGCGAACACCGCGGCGGTCGCGAGTACCAGGCCGAGCGGGTCCAATTTGGCCGCGCCGCCGCGTGATTCGCGCAGCACGTACGCGGCCAGCGGCAGCGCGAGCAGGCCGACTGGCACGTTCAGCCAGAAGATCCAGGTCCAGTCCAGACCGTTCGCGACGGCGCCGCCGACGACGGGGCCGACCGCGATGCCGAGACCGCTCAGCCCGCCCCAGATGCCCACCGCGGCGTCACGTTGCCTGGCCGGGATGGCGTCACTGAGCAGGGTCAGCGACAGCGGCATCACGGCCGCTCCCGCCACGCCCTGGAGCGCTCGCGCGGTGATCAGCATCCACGGCTCGGTGGCCAGACCGCAGGCGGCCGAGGCCACCGTGAAGACCGCGATGCCGAGCAGGAAGAGGCGCTTCCGGCCGAACCGGTCGCCCAGCGAGGACGCGGTGAGCAGCAGTGCGGCGAAGGGCAGGGTGTAGGCGTTGACGAACCATTGCAGGTCGCCGAGCGAGGCGTTCAGCTCGGTCTTGATCACCGGCAGGGCCGTCGTGACGACCAGATTGTCCAACGTGACCATGAACAGCGGGATGCTGACCGCGGCGAGGACGGCGGCGAGCGGGCGATGTCCGGTTTCGGGCGTGTCAGTTCGCGTCGTATTCGTGGGGGTTTCCAGCGCAGCCATGAAGCAACTTTCGTAGTTGTGATCCGCTGATAACTAAGTAAAGTAGCTATCGACTGATAACATGTCAACGGAGTGTCGATCAGGAGGCTCGATGACCAAACGGCTGACCGCCGCCGAGCGCACCGAACAGCTGGTGACCGCCGCCATCGGCGCGTTCTCGATCGCGGGCTACGCGGGCACGACGACCGACGACGTCGCGCGGCTGGCCAGCGTCTCGCAGCCCTATGTGATCAGGCTCTTCGGCTCCAAACAGCGGCTTTTCATCGCGGGGGTCGAGCGGGCGGCGGACCGGGTCGAGCAGATCTTCCGCGACGCCGGTACCGAACTGAGCGATCTCGCGCCCGCCTACGACCGGATGATGCTGGCCGAGCGGGAGCTGATGGCCATGCTGCTGCACGGCTTCGCGGCCAGTTCCGATCCGGAGATCGGCGCGGTGGTCCGGGAGCGCTACGGCCGGATCTATCGACTCATCAGAGACCTCACCAACTCGTCACCAGCGGAGGTTCGCGCTTTCCTCGCCAACGGCATGCTGCTCACCGTCATGTCCTCGCTGCGCATCGTCGGCCCGAACCCGGTGCCCGCCGAACCCTGGATGACCGAACTCATCGACTCGATTCCCAATTTCACCAATGACTATGAGGCGCTGGAGGGGAAATGACGCTCGCGACCATCGCCGGCGACCGGCTGCCGAACGCAGGCCTCACCGGCCCGTTCGCGGCCCGTACCAACGGATTACGCAAGGTGTATCGCGGCACGGTCGCGGTGGACCAGGTGGACCTGCGGGTGCCGGAGGGCTCGGTGCTCGGCATGCTCGGGCCGAACGGGTCCGGCAAGACGACCACCCTGCGCATGCTGCTCGGACTGGGCAGGCCGACCTCGGGCGAGGTGGAACTGCTCGGGCACCGGATGCCCGAGGCCGCGTCCGCCGCGCTGCCCGAGGTCGGCGCGCTCGTCGAGGGGCCGGGCTTTCACCCGTTCCTGTCCGGGCGGGAAAACCTGCGCAGGCTGGGCGCCGCCGAACCGGGACTGACCACCGCGGAGATCCCGAGCGCGGTGACGGCCGCGCTGGCGCGAGTCGGCCTCGGTCCGGCCGCCGATCGGCGCTACCGCGGCTATTCACTCGGGATGAAGCAGCGTCTCGGGCTCGCGGCCGCGCTGCTGGCGCCCCGGCGGCTGGTGATCCTCGACGAACCGACCAACGGCCTCGATCCGGCGGGCATCAGGGAGGTCCGCAAGATCATCGCGGAGCTGCACGCCGAGGGCGTTACCGTGGTGGTGTCCTCGCATCTGCTCGCCGAGGTAGAGGCCACCTGCACCCACGTCGCGGTGTTGCACAACGGCACCCTGGTGGCGCAGGGCGAGATGGGCGAGTTGCTGGAGGCGGGCGGCCCCTCGCTCATCGTCTCCACCACCGACGGCACGAAAGCCGTTGCCCTGCTGCGGGAGAACCGGATACCGAGCCTGCTCGTGCCGGAGGGTGTCCGGGTCGACCTGAGCGCGACCGACGCGCCCGCGGTGCTGCGCATCCTGGTCCGCGGCGGGGTGTCGATCTACGAGGCCACGCGCGCCCGCACCGGGCTCGACGCGATGTTCGCCAGGCTGACCGAGGGTGCGGCACAAGACCGCGGATCGGTTGCTCGACCGCGCGCTCGTCGGTGGCAGCGGCCAGATGGACGCGATGGCGGACTTCGGATTCGCCATGCCCGCAACGAGTCTCGGCGGAGTGCTCGGGATTCCGAAGAAACTGAACTACCTGCCGTGGATGTTCAGCCTCGGCATGCTCATCGACGATGGACCGGTCGTACAGAAGACCCAGCCGAAACTGCTCCGCGGGGTGCACGACTACCTGGAGTTCTTCCGCGGCCAGATCGATGAGCGCCGCGATGGCGCGGGCTACGACGACATGATGCAGATCCTCGCCGACGCCTACACCACCCCCGAGTTCAGCGACGAACGGGAACTGCACGCGAACCTGGCGTTTCTGCTCACCGCGGGCCAGATCAGCACCGCGCACCAGATCGGCAACACGATCATGCATCTGCTGCGTGCACCCGAGCTGTACGAGCGGCTGCGCGCCGAACCCGAACTGGTGCCCGCGTTCTCGCCGGAACTGATGCGTTTCGATGCCTCGATCCAGCTGACCAAGCGCCGCGTCATCGAGCCGATGGAACTCGGCGGGCACGAATTGCCGGTCGGCGCCGAGATCTTCATCTGGATCGGTGCCGCGCACCGGGATCCGGACCGGTTCATCGATCCCGACCGGCTCGACCTGGACCGCGAGGACGTCACCCATCTCACCTTCGGCCGTGGTATCCACTACTGCCTCGGCGCTCAACTCGGCAAGCTCGCGCACGACATCTCGGTGCAGGCCTTCCTCGAGCGGGTCCCTTGCCCTCGACTCGCGGTCGAGGGCAAGGTCAAACGCTCGATCATGCCGACATTTCGCGGTCCTTATCAGCTGCCGGTGGCGTTCGGTTAGTGCGGGTGATGGACAGCCCGCCGGTGGTCTTGAGTTTGCGCAAGGTCGGGCTGTCCTTTCGGCCGATGCGCCGCCGCTGAATCGGCGTGCGCGGATCCGGCAGTAGCCGCTGTACCAAAAAATAGGATCGCAGCCCTATTTTGACCGCGAGTTCGCCGAGTGGGTGCGGATCGTCCAATTGCATCACGCGCCGGACATTGACCGGAACAACGCTCAGCATGATGGCCCGGCCGATCGGCTGCCAGCGGCCGGGAAACCAGCGATCGCAGAATTGCCGAATGAACGCCTCGCTCACCTGGTGACCGTTATCCGTACGCTCCCAGTCGCGGGCATCGTAGTCATCCGCGAAATCGGCGAGCGATTCGAAATCCGCCGGAAAATCCACCACCGGAACGTCGCCCTCCGACGTGAGCTGCGCACAGATATCACGAGCCCACAGGTGAAAGGCGATCCGCAACCGCTCGTCGAAACCGGGCAGACCGATGTACCGCTGCAACCGGTGCGGCACGACCGCGAGCAGGCACATCCCCTGCACGTAGTCCTCGTTGTGCGCGAAAGCGCCTGGTAGACGCCGCGCGACTCCGGCATGGATCCGGTTCAACCGGCGCACGGACTCGCGCACCTCTGCACTGTCCGGCGGATAGAGGTACCAGGTCCAGAAGAAATACATACTGTCCTCGAACCGTCGCTGTGGCCGATCGATCGATTTCCGCCCGAATGCCAGCGCGTCCCCGCCGTGCGGCGGCATCGTCACGTCCATGAAGTTCAACGCATAACCGATGTTCAAGAACATTTCACCGAGTCGATACTGCCCGAAAAGCCGGACAATTTCATGGTACTCGGTGTGCGGATCCAGCTTCGCCATCTCCTTGTCCAACCATTTATACCCACGCATCACAACGCCCTCAGATAGACAACCAAGACAGAAACAGCCTAATGGCAGCATCGGTTGAAATGCGATGAACTCTTACGCCAAAAACTATGGGCTGGACAAATATCGAAATCTGCGATTCCGCATCGTATCGACACTGACGCCGACAAGAACTCGCCCGCCGATTCCGCGCATCACCGGACTGTCCGAACAAAGGGTTGCCATAGACCGAGCGGTCTACTACGGTCCGTATGGACCGATCGGTTCACCGGCGAAGGAGATTGCTCCATGTCCGACCGCACCACGGGCCAGTCCTGGCGACGCCCCACCCTCATCGCGACGCTCATCGCCGCGTTCATCACGCAGAATTCGATCGCGGTGCCCTATGTGCAGCGCAATGGGCCGAAGTCGGTGCTCGATTTCTTCGTCGGCGACATCTACAAGACGGTGCCGGGCCGGTTCGCGATGGTGGACCTCGGCTTCGTGGTGCTCGGCTTCCACGCGTGGGCGTTCGCGGAAGCGCGGCGGCTCGGCATCCTGCGCTGGTGGGCCGCCTCGTTCGTGCTGACGTTCTCGGTGGGCATCGCCACCGCGATCCCGTTCTTCCTGCTGGTCCGCGACTTCACGGTCGATAAAGCAGCAGAGCGCGAAGGCGCGGTCCTACCGGCCGCGGCCTAGTCGGCGAGCACGTATACCGCGAGTATGCCTTTGTGGTCGCTGCACCACCGCGGTGGCGACGCGGCGAAGTTGTCCTGGGTGATTTCCTGCTGCCGGGTGCCGCGCACGATCGAACCGCGAGGGCCGACGAGGCCGACGGAAGTCAGCCTCAGCGCGGCCCCGGTGGCGAAGACGAAGTCGACGCGGTCGCGCTCGTCGGCCTCCGGCGCCCAGGCGAGTTCGGCGACGTCCACCTCGGCGTTGTCCGACGGCCAGGTGAGTCCGGGGTGGGTGGCCGGGTCGGGGTACATCGATCGGTAGGCATCGATGAATCCGGCTTGGTGCAGACGCCGCGTGGACTCCCACGGCAGTACGACACCGTTGTGGTCGAACATGTGCGCGGTGGCAGGCGTCCAATCCAGCACGGACGGCTCGTTCAGGTCGCCACCCATGATGACCGAAGCCCCTTGGCCGATCTCGGTTTTCGCGTCCGCGAGAAACGCGCTGATGACGTCGGGGCGGCCGGAGGCCGCGTTCACGCGATGGATCACGGCCGGGTCCGTCACCGGGCCGCCCGGCATCTTGTCGAAGTTGTACTCGGCGAACTCATCCGGCGCCGGAACCCCGGGACCGTAGCCGCGGGGCAGGTTGGCGGCATACCAGCGAAACTCCAGATGCGACGAGTAGACGGTGAGCCGTTTACCGTCAATGTTCAACCGCGCCTTGACCATCCACTGCAGGTCGGCGCTGTCCTCGATCGGAAACACCGTCAGAATGCCCGTGTCATGCGAGCTGACCGCAGTGAAGTCGTACCCACGCCGCGCCAATTCGGCCGCGACATCCATGGTGGCGGTGGTCGCCTCCGACAGCAGCGCGATCGAAGCCCCGGTCTCGACGATGAGATCGGCGATCAGCTGGGTACCGTGCGCGACCTTGCCACCGCTGTGCCACGTATTGAAGGCGAGCACCCGAAGCTCGCGTGCCCCGCCAACCCCCTCGTCATCGTTTCGCGTCATCAACCCATCATGCGCTGCAACAGGCCGCCACCGATCGGTAAGGGCTTACCAGCGATTCCTCAGCTGCCGGATAATCAGATACGGGACATCGGCAGTCCCGCCCAGGCTCGGCGAGCTCGCGCGCGGTCGGCTCTGAGGGGGAAGGTTCGGACGGCCTCTGGCGCAGCCCTTCTCGAGGGCGCTGACGCAGATCGCGAAGAGTCCCACGCCGACCAGGCCAACAGGGACCGCCAACACCAAAAGCTCCATACCCAAGTGTTGCCGGACGGCTCATGATCCTGCAGCGATATCAGTTGGACTTGACAGAGATCCGCGCCTAGCGGTCCTGTCTCGCTTCTCGGACGATTCAGCCGAAGCTGCCGGTGCTCGGCTTGTCGACGACCTTGACGACGATGACATCGGTGACGGTCACGTTGTCGTGGCTGCCGATGGGGCGCTCGTAGGCGCAGGCGCCGCGCACGTGGATCTCTTCGCCCGCCGGGAGGTTGCCCAGCGAGGTCTGGACCATTTTGCCGTCCGGGATGGCGAAGGAGGTGGGGTTGTTGCCGCCGAAGATCTCACCGGTCTTGTTGTTGAAAATCCAGCACACCCCTTCGGTATTCGGGTTGCGGAACTTCGCCGAGACGGTGCCCGGTACCGAGAAGGTCTCTTCGATCACCGGTGCGTCGAGGCCGGGGACCGCGCCGGCGGTGTTCGACGGGAGCACCACCGCGGCGGCGGACAACGCGAAGAGCGCGAGCACGGGAAGTCTGCGATTGATCATGCCCGAGATGATGTCACCCAGTCGCCATGCCCCCTACTTTTCGGGGCACAAGATCGCCGCCATGCTGTGCGCCGACGGTTACGACGGCTCGACCTCGATTGTGGAGCGGGCTGCTGAAACACAAGCGCTCGAACCTGCGAGTCGATGGAACCGTGGCAGTCCTCGAGACCGGCAGCACCACCCGCGCCCGAAGCCGTTCGCGCGGGCGAACTCTCGGCTGGCTCTGAACGCGTCGGCCGAGCACCGACAGGCTCCGGCACACTGATCATGGTCGACTAAGGTGGCCGGTATGCGTTGACCACCGCCCGGCAGCCGGGCATCGCCTCACCTCCTTCGTGTCCACATTCGGAATCCACGAAGGAGATTTGACGATGAGCACGTCGATCCGCATCGACGTCCCCGCCGCCTTGGCGGCGTCACACAGTGCACACGACGGTGCGTCCGGTCGTGCGTGGATCGCGGCGTTGCCCGGCCTGGCCGCGGGCCCCCTCGACCGCTGGGCGTTGCGCCTGGACGGTCCGGCACGGCACGGCATGGTGTCACTGGTGCTGCCGGTGATCCAGGCGGACGGTACGCCCGCCGCGTTGAAACTACAGCCGGTCAACGAGGAGAACGTGGGCGAGCCGCTCGGCCTGCGCGGCTGGAACGGCGACGGCGCGGTGCGCCTGCTCGACCACGATCCGGACACCGGCACGCTGCTACTGGAACGGCTGGATGCAGCCCGACCACTGTCTTCGATGACCGACGACCGCGCCGCACTGCGGATACTCGCCGAGCTACTGGCCCGCTTGGTCGCGGCTCCCGCACCAGCCGGGCTGCGGCAACTGGCCGACATCGCCGCCGCCATGCTCGATCAAGTGCCCCGAACCGTGGCGGCGTTGCCCGACCCGGCCGAGCGGCAACTGATTCGCACCTGCGCATCCGCCGTCGCCGAGCTGATCGATGAACCCGGCGACCGGTTGCTGCACTGGGACCTGCATTTCGACAACATTCTCGCGGCCGAGCGGGAACCGTGGCTGGCCATCGATCCGAAGCCGCTCGCGGGCGATCCCGGCTTCGAACTCCTGCCCGCGCTGGGTAATCGCTGGGAAGAGATGGTCGCCACCGGCGACACGGCGCGGGCCGTGTGCTACCGCTTCGACCTGCTCACCGAGGTGCTCGGCCTCGACCGTGAAAACGTCAGCCTGCCGTCTCTGGGCGCCTCTCGTGTTCGGAGAGCCAGCCGGTGTTCTCGTTACCGAGTATGGATTCCACGCGTTCGATCAGCACCGCCCGCCGATCGGCCGATGCGTACGGCCCGCTGTCGGCGAGGAAGAGGTACTTCTCTCGCTTCAGCGCTTCCGCCGTCCCTCGATAACGTAACCAATTCGTGTGCCACTGGAACAGCTGCTGGGCGCCTTCGGCGATCACCACGAGCGCCGCGATCGAGGCGGTCAGCCCGGCGGGCGCGGAGAGCGCGGCGACCACCGGAACCGCGGCGCCGACCGCGATCTGCCCGAACTTGACTCGCCTATACATGCGTTGCGCCAGTGCGCCTTTCGTGCTGTACCAGCGCAGCTGCTCGTTCAGCCGAACCCACACCGGGTCGTTCTCGTCCACCGATCCGCCCACTTCTGACACAGACCATATAAGCACGGACGTGACGGCAGGCGGGGGCGTTGCGGCGATCTGGCGCGAACAGACACGTGCGCTTGGATAATCGGCGTATGCAGGCGAGGCTGTCGGTCCGGTGGGTGATCGGCGTGGCCGCGATTACCGCAGTGCTGATCGCCGGGTGGGTCTGGTGGCCGAGCGCGCCGAAGGTGGAGCGGGGCACTGGTTGGCAGGTACAGACGGATCTGCCAATGCTGGTGACGGGGCCGGGCGGTCTCGTGGTGGGCAGGAACGGGGATGTGTATGTGCCGGAGGCAGAGTATGTGCAGCGATTGCCGGCCGGGGGTTACCGTCCCGAACGACTTCCGGTTCCAGGGCTGAAGAGTCCCTTTGCGGTCGCGTTGGGCCCGGCCGACGAGTTGTATGTCGGCGAGTACACAACCAGGCGAGTACTGAGGATCTCGGCGGACCGGAAGGTGATCACGGCCCTTCCGCTGCCTGACCCGACGGACACCGGACCATCGCTCGAAATCGGTGTGGCGGTAGACCATTCGGGCACCGTCTTCGTCACCGACATCGACCGATCCCGGGTGTTGAAGCTACCCGTGGGTGCAGATTCCTTCGAGGTCCTGGCGACCGTCGAGCATCTGCGCCCTGCCATCGCGGCATCCGACGACGGCGATCTCGTCGTTCTCGTTTCGGACCCGGACCCGGGGCCCGGTACGTCACTGCTGACCTTCCGCGGTGGAAAGGCGCCCGCGGTGCCGACCCCGGTCCCGAGCCTGCAGTTCGTCGACGCGATCACGATCGATCATCGGGGCAATCGGATACTCGCGGACAACGCGCTGGAATTCAGTTCCGAGAGCGGCGAATTGAAGTCGACGAGGACCGCCACGCTCTGGCGGCTCGCGCCGCAGGCGGTGACACCGCAACGGCTGCCGTATACCGATCTCGGTGAGGTCGAAGGCATTACGGTGGACGCGGCAGACACCATCTACTACACCGGCAACGGACCGTCCCGGGTCGTTCGTCTTTCGCCGGTGGGATGACCGCCTGCTATCAGCAGGTGTCGCGGTACGGAAGTTCTTGAATGTATTGTCGCCACCCCTCCGGAGAGAGGCTCGACCCTACTGTCGTGCAGCCGATTTCGGCTGGTTTGCGGCGAAGTTCGTGGAGCCGGTGCAGATCCCATGCGACTGCCGCGCCCCCTTCGTGACCGGTGACCAGCCGGCTCGAATCGGCAGTGAAGGCGGCGGCCATGATTTCTCTGGCCCCGACATTGCGGGGTTCACCTATCTGCGTCGGATGAGCGGGGTCGGTGACCAGCCACATCTGGACCTGATCGCTGCCGAAAGTGGCGAGAATCGTTCCGGTCGAATCGAATCGGGCGCGGAAGTCGCGGCCGAGATCAGAGAGCACGGCATTGCCGACCGGCTTCGCGTGTGCCGGGTCCGACACATCCCAGAACTGTCCGGCGCCGTGCTTGATGACCACCAGCACGCCGGCGGCTGGTGAATACGCGATCTGAGTGCTCAGTTCGAGCGGTATTCCGCCGAGCGGTACCGGTTGATCGGAATCGGTCAGGTCCCAGATGGTCAGCGTCCGGTGTACCCAGCCCACTCCGTGCAGGCGGCCGTCGGCGGTGAAGGAGACCTGTGCCATCGGTCCGCCGTGGACGCCGCGGCCGAGTCGCTTCGGTGCCTCGCGCTGCTCGATACTCCACACCAGCGAGTTCTGATAACTGCCTGCGGCGAGTCGAGTGCCGTCAGGTGAGAACGCGAGGGTGGTCACGATCCCGGCGAGTCCGGTCAGCGGAGGGCCGAGCCGCCGAGGGTGGCGACGATCACCGACATCCCACAGTGACACGGTGCGGTCCGGACTGCCCGTCGCCAAGGTCTTACCGTCGGATGACAGTGCGACGCAGCTGATTCGAACATTATTGTCGTAGTCGAGATGCTCAGCGTCGAAGGATACGGTGTGCACCGGTCCGTCGCGCTGTCCGGTCTCCCAGAGATCGACCTTCCCATTCTTGCCGCCTACCGCGATGAGGTCACCGCTCGTCGCGACGCCGCAGGCACCGGCAACCTGGTCGACTTCGCCGGAGAACGGTCGGCCCACCGGCTGAGGTTGCGTGTGCGCGTCGATCGTCCACAACGTCGTCCGCCCGTCTCGTCCGCCGATCGCGAGAATCCCCTTCGCCGAGAACGCGATTGCGGTTGCCGCGGTGGCACCGCCGACCAGCCGCGCCCGCAGGCGAGCGGTGTTTTCGTCAGCGGGGATTTCGTATAGCCCGACCCCGTTGCCGCTCCCGGGCGCGATGGCGAGGTCGTTGCCCGTGGGTCCGAACGCCAGCTCGGACCAGCCGCTATTGATGTTCGGGCCGGAGTTCGGGTGCAGGCGCGGACGGGCCGGGTCGGTGATGTCCCAGCGCGTGAGCCCCCTCGGAAAGACCGACGCAGCCAGTTGCCGGCCATCCGGTGAGAACACGAGATCCTGGGTAAGCCCCTGCCCCGTCGTCGTCAGTCGGCTGATCGACCGCGGCGCATGCCGATCCGAGACGTCCCATATCGTGATGGTGCCGCGTGTCGCGATCGCCAGAAGCCTTCCGTCCGGCGAAAATTCGGCGCTGTCGACCTCAGCCTCCGGCGGCGATATCGTAGCCGCAGGCACCGGATGCTCGGGGTCGTTCAGGTCCCATAACTGGGTCGGCTGCTTATCGGCGTAACCGATGGCCAGCATCGGCACCGGCGCGAACTGAAACCGCAGCTTCTCCCAAATATCCAGGATTGACCGCGCTTTGATGTGTGGGCGGGCCGGATCGGTGATGTCCCACTGGATCAGGCCGTCCACGCTGGACGGATTGTGCTTGGCTTCGACGGAGGGAGCCAGCCCCGAACGCACGTACCTGGCGTTCAAGTCTTGGGCGGCTCCGGTGAGCAGAGTCTTGCCGTCGGGGGTGAAGGCGATATCGGTGATGTCGCTGACGTCGGTGAGCGGTTCGCCCAGCTGCTGTGCGCGACCGGAGTCGGACAAACCCCACAGAGCGACAGTTCCGCCCGACTGTTGTACCGCGATCGTCCGCCCGTCCGGCGAGAATGCCAGCCGTGACACGCTGTTCGGGGGTCCATCGAGGGTGCCCGCGTACCGAGTCGTGGACAGCATGTTGATCAACCACTGCCGCGTCTCGTTGCCGGGATCGAGCCGATCGGCCACCAGACCGAGCCGGATCGCCATTCGCGGGTCGAGGTCGCGCAGTTGATCCGCCTGCGCCAGCAATTGCCGCGCCACCGCGGTGTGCTGTCGCGCCACCGCCTGCCGCTGTTGCACGATCGCGATGACCGCGGCCACCAGTGCCGCACACAGCAGCGCCGACAGCGCAACGGTCGCCCGGCCGCGTCGAAACCGATCCCGTCGGTAGCTGCGTTCGAGGAATTCCTTTGCCCGCGAACTTGTTTCGACGCGGGTGGTGCTGAGTCGGCGTAGCCGGGGCGGCCACTGCCGCAGTTGTGGCTGTGGCATCAGTCGCAGGCGTGCGCCCGTGTCCTTCATCGCCACCGCGAGCCTGTCACGTTCCCATAGCCGCTGCGGTTTATGGTCGTCGTTCGCCCATTCGGTCGCAGCGATCTCGACGGCTCGCCGCGCCCGCAGCGAGTCGCCCTCGCGGGAGATGGCGTCGCGCAACGGCGCCCAGTTCCGCAGGAACGCTTCGTGTGCGGGAGACACGACGATCTGCCCATCCTCCTCGGCGGTGGCCAGCAGGCGGTGGGTGACGAAGGCGTCGATCGCCTGCTGCGCGGACTCGGTGAAACCCGTGCGCGGAACCCGGTCGCGGGTCGGGACGCCGTGCTCGTCGACGGTGACCAAGCGCAGCAGCATCGTGATGATCTCGTCGCGCGAAAGCCCGGTCGCCGTGTGCGCCTCGGCCAGCGCGGTCTCCGCCTGCCGGGCCAATGCGCCTCGGACACCGCCTATTTCGGTGTAGCGCTGACGTGAGAGCTGGTCGCCACGCCGGAGTCCGAACGCGAGCTGTTCGAGGGTGAATGCGAGCAGTGGGAGGGCGTCGCCGGTGCCGGTGTCCGCCAGCAGCGCCTCGACCAGGCCATCTTCGATGGTCAGGCCCGCCACCCTGGCCGGTCCCTCGATGACCGCACGCAATGCCTCGTTCCGCAACGGCAGCACCGGATGGGTGCGCGTCGGGATGCGCGACAGCGCGACATCGGCGCCGAGCGGTTCCAGGAATTCCGGACGCAACGTCGCCAGGACCTGCACCGGCCCGCCGATGGCGGGGAGGAGCAAGTCGACGAATTCGGCGCGTTCCCGCCAGGCGGTGCGCCGCAGCAACTCCTCGAACTGGTCGATCACCAGCAGCAGCTTGCGGTCGGCGCCGGCCTGCTCGGCCAGCAGGATTTCATCGGCCACATCGCGAAAGCCATTGCCGATCAGGCGATCTCGCTGGAATACCGTTTCCCGATCCAATCCCACGCGTCGTCTGGCGGACGCGAGGGAGCGCGCCAGCGCACCCACCGGGTCGGTGCCGGGAACGATCGGTTCGAGCGGCGACCAGAGCGGTTCCCCGGCGATGCGCGGAATGACGCCCGCCCGCACCAGCGAGGATTTCCCGCACCCCGATGGTCCGATGACGAGCAGGATCGCCGGCTCGGCGCGGGCGGCCGGTTTACGCAACAACTCGGCGATCTCCGCGGTCTCGCGACCGCGGCCGAAGAACACCCGATGCCGGCCGGTGTCGAAGGCATCGAGCCCCGGATAGGGCGATCGGTCGTCGGACCAGCCGAGGCCGCCGCCCGCGTCGAGCCTGCGCAGCGCGACCGCGAGCTTCTGCCTGGCCACCGCGGGTTCGGCCGCGGCATTCGACTGTTGCAGCGATTTCAGCAGCGGATGAACGACCTCGGCCTCGACCCGCACCGCCAGCAGCATGCTGCCGTTGGCCTTCGCGATCCCGACCTCGGCCGCACACCAGACCGACGCCAGATAAGCCCCGGTGACAACACAGACGACGGCATCGGCCCACCGCAGCCGTCGATAGAGTTCGCGCTCCCACTCCTCACCGACGATCAACCCGTCGACCGGGTGCAGATCCAGGAAGACCTCGTGCCCGTCGGCGACCAGCCAGCCGCGAATCTCACTGGCCCACTCGCGGTCCACGCTCGCGTGACTGATGAATACCCTGGCCAACACTTCTCCCGCGGAGGCCGAACTGCCAGCACAACAGTACCGGGCGGGCACCGCGGCGGGCGGGTGTTTCGCGCGGTCAGGCCGTGGTCACCGCTGCGCCCGCCTCGTCACACCACGGACCTTGCGTTGGGAAGCTCGATGGTCGGGAACAATATTAGGCTCCCGTGACGTCGGGTTGGGCTGGCTTGCCGGTTACGCCAACAGATGTCGTCATTGGGTACGGATGCCGCAGGCGAGCGTGCATCGCTGGAGTCTGCGATCTGCGCGAAGCGCCGCCCGAGCCTTATCGCTCGCCCTCGGCGTCGCACCCGAAAGGATCGCTCGAGAGCGACCTGAGGCCTGCTAAGGGTCGCGACTATTACCGCATCCACCCGACGTTAGCAGCTGTTAGAGGTAGGCAGCGGTCTGCAACGCAGCCGGCTCTGGCCGTGCTGCGGCCTACGATCCGATCGCGGAGGCTTACGCTGCGGAGAACGCGACCAGTCTGCTCAACGAGTATTACAACAGGCCTGCGATCCGTGATCTGCTCGGTGACGTCTCCGGTAAGCATGTGCTGGACGTGGGGTGTGGCTCCGGTCCAACGCTCGTCGACTTGATCGAGGGTGGAGCTACGGCCGTCGGCATCGACGGCAGCAAGGCGCTCATCGACATCGCCCGCGACCGCGTCGGAAGCGCCACAGAGCTGTACGTCGCAGATCTGGCTGACCCGTTGCCGTTCGACGACTCCACCTTCG
Organism: Nocardia sp. CS682; assembly: GCF_004634405.1. NCBI lineage: Bacteria > Bacillati > Actinomycetota > Actinomycetes > Mycobacteriales > Nocardiaceae > Nocardia > Nocardia sp. CS682. Next base: position 1,156,313 of record NZ_CP029710.1, read on the forward strand.
ACGATGTCGTGTGCTCTCTGACGCTCCACTATCTCGAGGACTGGCATTCCCCGCTGACGGAGATCCGACGGGTGCTGAAGCCCGGAGGCCGCCTGATCCTGTCTGTGGAGCATCCGCTTGTCATGTGGTTCACCGCCGTCCAGGCAGGCAGCATGACGAACTACTTCGCCACCCGGCCCCGGCACGTGACGGACATGGCAGGGCAGGACGCCGACCTGACGTTTTGGGACCGGTCCCTGTCGACGATGTTCAAGACCTTCTTCGACACCGGATTTCGAGTGACCCACCTCGACGAGCCTGGTCCCGCACCGGAGGCGCTGGAGCGGTTCCCAGAATTCTTCGAAGATAGGGATGACCCCCGCTTTCTGGCCTTCCTGTTCCTGGTCCTGGTCCCGGCAGCTTGATCTCTGTACAGATGCCCCCACACCTCGAACGTCATAAGGCCTCGTTCCAGATATGCAACAGCACGTGTTCAGTGACCTCGATACCCGAGGTCACAGGCTCGTGCGGGCCAGGAATTTTATACATTCGCACGTGCACACGTGCCGGGCCCGACGGGGTCACGGGATCATCCAGCTGACCTTGGGCCTCCTCCAACCAGCTGTGCCGGACTCGTTGCGCGCCAAGGGCGGTGGTGTAGATGCACTCATCGATCAGCTCACGCCCGACTGGGATCGCAGGGAATCCCGTGTCACTGACGTCAACGGTCACACGCGCCATCCCATCACCGGCCACATGGATTTGCAGCGCCCCCTCACCGGGCCGAAACCTCGGCCCGGTCTTCTGGGAGATGGTCCGCAACTGATCATCGAGGTGATCGTCGGTCAAGAAGAAGAAGCCATCGGCATGATCGACGATGTCGGTACGCTCCATGGCCAACCTCCTGGTAAGGCTTCATCGAGATCCCCACCCTAGCCAGGTCACTGCCCGGTGTCGGCGCGAACGTAGAACTTGTCGCCGTCGCGCACGCGGTTCTTATAGTAGAACTCACGGATTGCGATTGCCTGAAGGTTGTTGGCGTCCTCGGGAGTGGTGGGGACCATACACACGCTGTAACCGTTGGGCCCAGTACGTGACGGATCGACGCGGGGAGTGTCGTTTATCTGGCAACCAGGGAACGTTCGGCCGTTCGGTGGCAGGACAGCGTTGGGTGGTTGAGCAGCACCCTGGTATGTCGACCGGAACGGGTACTCGTCACAGCTGTGGTCAGGCACTGAGTAGCGGCCGGAGGGGCAAGCCCGGGCACCGTTTCGTTGCCGCTGGTTTTCGTCTGTCATCCGGGTCAAAGGGCCTGTGTAGTAAAGCTTTCCGGCACCCGGCAGCCCGGACTGTTGGGCCCGTTTGACGTGATTGGCGATGGGGGCGAGTCTGTTGTCGGAAGCGAAATCCAACGTCGGGATACGGTCGGCGAAGACGCATCCCTGCGAGGGAAGCCCTGCGGCGCCGGGGACGGCGGTGTCGTTGTCGCACCGCATATAAGGTGACGTGATTTTGATTTCGAGGTCGCCCGGGGTCTTCTCGCGGGCACCGGGTGAGGCGAAGGCCAGGTTCAACCCCATGATGAGATCGATCCTCTGGTTCGGGTTCACCGAATCCGGACCGAACTCGTAGAAGGCGAAGGGTTGCGCACCGTCGGACAGCGGTTCGGACACCATCGAGTCATACACCGTGACAGGGCATGGTCCGCCGGTGCAGGGAGCGTTGGCAGTCAATGTGAATACCCCGACGATCTTTTCAACACTGAATCGGACTCGGTACTGAGATTTCGGCGAGTCGTAGTGCGTGATCAGTTCCTGTTCCAATTTACCGTTTACATAGGCGGTGACCTTGCCCTGGTCAGTACGGATCACCGCCCCGATCGGGTTCACGGCACACGCGTAGAGCCGGTCAAAAGTCCAGATCGCTAAATTGTTCGTCCGTCCGGCCAGGTAGTCGGACCGCTTTTTCTGGTAGTCGGCGTCGCATCCCGGCTGGAGGCTGATCGGTGGACTCAACGTTGGCGGTGCCGAGCGAGTATCGACGCCACTGTTATAGAGGTAGGCGGCGCTGGCGCATCCGTAGAGGGTGCCGTCGGAAGTGGGGAATTCGGTTTGCTTGCGGCAATGCTCGTTCAATGTGGTTCCTGGTCGCGCTCCGGAACCAGTGCGGTTGACTCCTGAAGGCCCGGTGTAGTCGTTTCCGCCAGGACCTACGGGGCCCGTGATCGCATCCTCGTCAGGTCCGCTTCCCCCGTTCACCGGGGTGGGCACTCGAATGCGGCCGTTCTGGAAATCCTGCTCGCGGCTGGACCCGCCCGCTGAGCGTTCATCAGAGGTCGGGTAGCCGTACATGCCGGCCTCGTACTGCTCGCTGCCCCATTCGACCTGGATGAGGCCCGCGACCGGGTGAGCGCCAGTATTCGGTGACCAATAGATGACACCCTTGTCGAACCGGTTGAACCGACCGACCCCGTCCGCAGTCTTGGTCTCGTCCGAAGTCGGATAGCCCAGCCAGCCTGTCTCCCAACCGGTTTCGCCCCACTTGTCCCGGATCGTGCCGGCGACGTAGTAGGCCTCGTTGAGTTTCCAGTAGATGGTGCCGCCCTGAAAATATTGCCGGCGCCCGATGTTGTCGGGATTGACGAGTTCATCGGAGGTCGGATAGCCGAGAACACCGCCTTCCCAGCCATTGCGCTGCCAGGCGGCGAAGAAATGATTGGCCACCGGGTGCGCACCGCCGGCCGGTGACCAGTAGATCGGGCCGTTCTGGAAGGTCGAGCGTTTGCCGACGCCGTCGGGGTTGGTGAGCTCGTTGGAGGTCGGGAACAGCAGGAAGCTGTTCGGCCCACCCAGCTCGTTGTACTTGTCCCGAATCGCACCACACACCTCATACGGTGCGGGCCAATACACCTGACACCCTTCCGCGGCCGTGCGCTGCTGCGGGCGGGCCGCCGCCGCGGCTTCCATCGTCTCGGCCTTGTCGGCCTGCTCCTTGCTGAACCCGCCCGGGATCTCCTGACAATCCGAACGCATCCGGCCCGCCACCACACTCGGCTGGGGGTTGCGGGTCGGCTCCCATTTCTCCGGCGCTTTCGAGCGAGCACCCGGAGCACACGCAGGACCAGACGGCGGTGTACTCGACGTCGAGGGTACGGCCGGTTTCGGAGATACCGACGTCGTGGGCGAAGACGATTGCACAGTACTGGTTGTCGGTGGTGCTGTTCTGCTGGGCTGCGATGGGGGCGATGCCGACGGGGTGCTCGGCGCTGTGGTTGTCGGGATATGTGGCGATGGACTCGATGTTGGGTCTGCGGCAGCCAGTTGCGCGGCTGCCACGATCAACAGCGCCGCCACACCAGTCACACCGGCATGCAACGAAATTCGACGGCATACCCGACCCCGCCAAGACATAGCTATCAATGAACGTCCCACCCCTGCCCCCATAGATCTGATTGCCAGTTGATTGCTGACGTGAAATCAGCGTCCCACACCATCCCGTTTCTGTCACCGATCACGAACTGGGGAAATCAACTGGGCCAACAGGTTCGAGGTGGCGTCAGTGCGCGCTCCACCCGCAGCGACCCGCATACCCCAGCCGAAATTAAGTGGCCGCGCTAGCCGAAACCACCTTCCCCACACGCCGTCGCCCAACACGATCCGGATCTGATGATTAATCCGACTCGCCACAGTTCCCATCACGTTGCAGCGCCAAAACGGCACCAGCGCCTACACCGAACCCCCAGCCCTACACCTGGGCGCGCACCATCGCCTCCGCGACGCGAGCCCGGTGACCCTCCTTTTCCATATCCCGTACCTGGGCCCGGCCGACCACAGATCCCCGTCCCGATTCCGATCGCAGCCGAAGGTAGATACCGACGCCCTAGGATCGGAAATCGCGGAGGCCGACGTGACAAACATCGAAACCATAGGCAAGGAGCAAGACGAATGAAGTACTTCACGCTACATCCGGAAGTTCCCGCCGACCTGGGACAATTCACGCTTAGTGACGCGCGGACACGCCAGAAACCACCTCCACATACCTAGAATCCGCCTTTCCGGTCCGCAGCGAATTCTTCACCTCGCAATCCGGGGTATACGCGGCAGCCGCACCATTGGCCGGGCACTGGCCGCCGGCGCGATGCCCGGTTTCCGACTGGTTCCGGGCACCAGAGTGCCCGCCCCCGAAGCGCAGGGTCCCGAAACCATCCAGATCCCCGAGTTCTACGGCATCCTCATCAACGGCGAACCAGGCCACGACGACTTCGCCATACCCCGCGGCCGCAAACGTGGACTCATCCTGTCCAAGCAAGCGGCCGACCTCCTCGGCGCCAGCGACCCTCGCCTCACCGAAACACGCTCGGAGGTAGACGAAACGGGAAGGCTCATCAACAACCCCCTCCGCCAAAGCCCCTGAACCGCGTCGACCTCGGGGCCGAGCACCACGCGATACCCGCCCGCGGTGCATGTCCAGAGCGAACTTCGTTCCTCGAAGTACATGAAGCGCCGTTCGCCTCGACCGCGACGACGTAGCGGCGGGCAAAGTCGTCCGGTTCCGCAGATCGAGCAACGACCGCGTGATCCGCTCGCGCGAACCCGCCCATCCCGCGATCATCAGCGTCGAGACCTATACCCAAGTCCAACTCGCACGCCGGGCACGCGGAGACGGCGGACTGCAACGACGCGCCAAGCTCGAACGCACCAGGGTTACCGGCCGCCAACTGTATCGATTCCGCAGCCGAATCCGCTGCGGCGACTGCGATCGCAAGATTAGAAGGCGGAATCAAGGACAACTCCGTCTGGTACCGATGCAGGGCAAGCACTCTCGCCCCCAGCAGCCCAGCCCTCGAGAGCCACCCCAAAACGGTGAACCTCGCCGAGTCACGACTCATCGTGCCGGTAAATAACTGGATCGCCACCGTCTTCGACCGACGCCACCGCGCCGAGACCATCGCAACCTTGATCGCCGCCCAGGCCGACACCGACGGCGAACTCCAACGCCAGCTCGTTCGCCAACGACTCAACACGGCTGAGACGAAACTCCGGCGCTATCAGACCGCGATCGAAGCCGGCGTCGACGTCCAAGCACTCATCGAACCGATGAACCAAGCGCAAGCCGAAAGAGCAATAGCCCAAGCCGAATTGGACACCATCCCCACCATCAGACAGATGACCGTCAGCGAACTCGACTCGCTAGGCGACATCCGAGCGGTGCTGTCAGCTGGCGCACCTGAAGATCAAGCCACACTCTACGAAGCCTTGCACGTGGAAATAAAATACCGGCACCGCCAACAGCTTGCTGTGGTCAGTGCCGGTATCCCGGTGGTTAACACGTGTGTCCGGAGGGGGACTTGAACCCCCACGCCCGTTAAAGGGCACTAGCACCTCAAGCTAGCGCGTCTGCCATTCCGCCACCCGGACCGGTGGTGCTCAGCAAGATTATAGGATGTGGCGGCGTGGACCAAATCGCGGGCTGACCATGCGTTTTATCGGGGGTTGGTGGGCTCCCGGGGTGCGAGTCGGGAGCCCGGTCCCGTCAGAGGAGTTCTTCGATGGTTCTGGCGAACTCCATAGCTCCGTGGCCGTCGGCGACCTGGCGGTCGATGAGGTTTTTGATGGGGGCGACGAAGTCGACGGCGACGCCTGCGTCGCGGGTGGCGCGGTTGATGGCGTCGATGGCGGCTTTGTGGAAGGCGAGGGATTGGGTGGGGGTGGTGTAGTCGCCGCTGTCGATGATTTCGCCGTAGGCGGGGAGCATCTGGGCCATGGCGGTCACCCAGGGCATGGCTCGTTCGGCGAAGGCGCTGGCGGAGACGCCTACGGAGCGCATCATGGCGGCGCCGTGCATGAAGCCGCCGAACATGGCGTACATGTTGGCGAGCAGGGCGAAGTCGTAGGTGGAGGCCAAGCCGGCGTCGTCGCCGAAATATTCTGCGGCGGCGAGCAATTCGAGGGTTGCGCGGTGCTGGTCGAAGAGGGCCTGGGAACCGCTGTAGAGGATGGAGGCGCCGGGCTCGCCGATCATGGGCGGGATTGCCATGATGCCGCCGTCGAGGTAGTCGATGCCGTGTGCGGCGGCCCAGGCGGCGAGTTCCCTGGCTTCCTCGGGGGCGGTGCTGGTCAGGTTGATGACCTGTTTGCCGGACAGCTGGTCAGCGACGGGGTCGAGGGTGGCGTGCACGGAGGCGTGGTCGAAGAGGACGGCGATGATCGGGCCGTCGGCCTGGACGGCTTCGGCGACGGAGGTGGTGCCGTTGGCGCCGGCGGCGATGAGGTCGGCGTCCTTGCCGGGGGTACGGTTCCACACGGTGGTCGGGTGGCCGGCTTTCAGCAGGGTTGCGGCCAGCGCCTGGCCCATCGCGCCGAGTCCGAGGATGGTCACGGGGGTGTTCGTGGTCTCCGCCATTGCGGGGTCAACTCCTTGGCAAGTGTGTGAAACGGTGGTCAGCGCGCTGGAACCAAGGCTGCTCTTTGCCCGCTACGGCGACAAGTACCTACTATTTAGTCCGGTACTTACCCATGGGTGTGTGAACAGGTAGCGAGGTCGGACGATGGGCGAAAAGAGATCCGGACCATACTTCTGCGGCATCGACGCGGCGATGGATGTGATCGGCGGCAAGTGGAAGGCGCTGATCCTGTGGGAGCTGGAGACGCATGGGATCCGCCGCTTCGGCGAGTTGCGCCGGGGGCTGCCGGGCGTCTCGGAGAAGATGCTGATTCAGCAGCTGCGCGAGCTGGAGGAGGACGGGATCGTGTCGCGGGAGGTCTATCGCGAGGTGCCGCCGCGGGTGGAATACCAGCTCACCGAATTGGGTACCGCACTCAACCGCGCGCTCGAACCGCTCGGCACCTGGGGCCGGGACCGCATCGACCGGATCGGCGCGGATCGGATCCATCCCGTGAACGCGTGACGCCTATTGGCGCCGGGAATCGGGCTGAACTGTTGCGGTAGAAGGGTTTTCACCGGTGGGTGACGGGATGTGGGGCAACGTCCGCACATGCTGATCGGTTGCGGGTACCGGATGCTCGGCCGTGGGCATCAGCCATAGCGCGAGGATTACGAGCAGCAGGGCCGCCGATCCACCGAGGATCGGTCGCCAGTAAACGAGCACATGCCGATGATCGGCACCGAAGCTCGATCCGTTACCGGAAACGCGAATGTGCTTGTCTCAGGCCACTTCCGGGGTTTCAGCCAGCGCATCCGCAAGGTAGCCGACAATGCGTTGGGCTTGCAGGCCGTCCGTGTCGAGGTCGGGGTTGTAGATCGTCAATGTCATTCCGACACAACCGGGTGGATGGCAGCGTGGGTTATGGCGGCGAGGTCCGACCAGTCCAGGCCGCCGGGTTGCGGGTAGTCCACGGCAGGCATCGCCGCGGTGGACAGCACGTCCAAGTCGACGTGCAACCACCACGGGAAGCCGCGGCGGCGGAAACGACCGACGGCGATTTCCGTGGGAACGGCGGCTTTTCCGCGCAGCTCGCGGTCGGTGAGCAGTGCGATGGTGGAGGCAAGCGACGGCACGTCGGCGGCCTGCAATTCTGCGGCGTCGCGGGGGCCGAGGGCGACGACGCGGGTGGGGTCTAGGGTGGGCAGCTGAGCTGTCAACTCGGGCGGTAGGTCGGCGGGCGCCAGCATCAGGCCGAGTTCGCAGTCGGCAGCTTCGCCGGTGGTGCTGCGATCCGGCGGCCACGCGTCCTCATGTCCGTCGACGAAGACCAGTGCGACGTCACCGAGTGCGTCCTGGACACCGCGCAGAGCGCCGAGCAGGACAGGGCAGTCACCGCCGAGCACCAGCGGGAACTCCCCCGCCGCAACGCTTTCGATCACCGCGGTCCGGATGGAATTGGTTGTGGCGGTGAGGGATTCCAGGGAAATCAGGGCGCTCGCCGGGTCACGCGTCGGCCGGGGCGTACCGACATCGACGTCACCGAGATCGCGGACGTCGGACCGGCGAGTTCGTAATGCGCCGAGGAGTCCGGCTTCTCGCAACTCGGCAGGCGCGTTCGCCACTCCGCCGGTGGCGCCGGCGGAGTTGAACGGTGCCCCGATCACGGTCAGCAGTGTCGGCTCTCCTCCCGCGCGGCAACTCGGCCACTACCGACGATAGACCCCAGCCGGTTTACCGGAGGCAAACTTCCGCGGGGAGTTACCACTGCGATGCGCGTCACATTCGCCTATTGAATGTGACCCAGCTTGGTGCTAAACATTGTGGCACGCAACGCAATACATGTTGCACTATATGCAACGAATGAATGGACCGAAGATTGATGCTGCACCGTGAATTCCGGTCAGGCGGGGCCGTGCGACGCGCACTGACGCTCGGAGCCGCACTGTTCCTGCTCGCCGGGTGCGCGCCGGTGCAGTCCGGCCCGGCGGGCTCGGGTGGTGACGAGAAGACCGGCACCGTCCGGGTCTGGCTGTTCGACGAGGCGAACCGCGCGCCGAAGGAAGCGGTGGTCAACGAGGCGATCGCGGAGTTCGAGGCGACGCGGCCGAATGTCGACGTCGACGTGCAGTGGGTGCCGGTGGCCGCGCGCGCCGAGAAGTTCGCGGGCGCCTTCAACGACCCGGCCAGCGCGCCCGATCTCGCCGAGTTCGGCAACACCGACCTCGCCGGGTACGCCGTCACCGGCGCTTTCGCCGATCTCAGCGCCGATCTCGCGGCGTGGCCGGAGGGCAAGGACATCGACCCGTCCGTCCTGGAGACCGCGAAATCCGGCGGGAAGGTCTACGGGCTGCCCTGGTACACCGGCATTCGCGCGCTGTACTACCGCACCGACATCTTCACCGAACTGGGTCTGCGACCGCCGACGACGCTGGCCGAACTCGCCGACACCGCACGCCAGGTCCGCGCGAAACGCCCTGATTTGTACGGCATTTCGGTGGGCGGCAAGTACACCTACGCCATGCTGCCGTTCCTCTGGGCGCACGGCGGCGAGATCGCCGAGAACGACGGCACGATGTGGAACGCCACGCTCAACGCCGACCGGGCGAAGGAGGGGGTCACCCGCTACGCGGAGCTGATCAAAGACGACATCTGCCCGCCCGCGCAGTGCGCGGACTTCACCGGAACCCAGAGCGTGCAGGCCTTCGCGGGCGGCAAGGCCGCGATGACGATCGGCGGCGACTTCAGCCGCAAGGCCATGGATCAGGGTGCGTCCAAGGACAAGTACGCGGTGATCCCGCTGCCAGGCACCGAACCGGGCTCGGTCGCACCGGCCTTCGCGGGCGGGAACCTGCTCGGCGTCTTCCGCGCGAGCATGCGGCGCGGCCTGGCCGTCGACTTCGTCCAATTGCTCGGCAGCGCAAAGTATCAGGAGAAGATGTACCGGGCGATGGGGAACCTTCCGACGCTGACCAGTGTGCAGCGGCAGCTGGCGGCGAACGATCCCTTCCTCGCGCCGTTCGTCGAAACGCTGCGCGCGGGAACGAAGTTCGTGCCGAGCACACCGGCGTGGTCGACGATCGACAGCCAGAACCTGCTGCCGACCGCGGTGCAGCAGATCGCCACCGGGGCCAAGGAACCCTCGGCGGCGTTGAACGCGGCGGCCGCCGCGATGAACAAGGCATTCAGGTAGGCGCACATGGCAATCCAGGAAATACCGATCATCACTCCCGCGCCGCGACCACCGGCGAAACGGCGTCGCGTCAGGCGGGACACGCTCACCGCGTGGCTCTACCTTGCGCCCGCGGGGCTACTGCTCGCCGCCGTGCTGATCTACCCGATCTATCAGATCATCCTGATCTCGTTCTACGACTACGGGCAGGCGCAGGCCACCGGTGCCGCACCGCTGGAGTTCATCGGGCTGGGCAATTACCGAGAACTGCTCTCGGACAGCCAGTTCTGGCTCGTGCTGGCCAACACCTTCGTGTTCGGTGGGGTGTGCGTGGTCGGCGGGCTGGTGGTCGGCACGGCACTGGCCGTCCTGGCGACGCGCATCCGGGCGGTGCCGCGGATGATCCTGTTCCTCGCGGCGCTCGGCGCGTGGGCGACGCCGGCCATGGCCGGGTCTTACGTCTGGCTGTTCCTGTTCGATGCCGACTTCGGCATCGTCAACGAAGCGCTGTCCGGTCTCGGGTTCCGGTCGATGGACGGGCACTCGTGGACCTTCGGCACGCTCAGCGCGTTCGGACTGGTTGCCGCCGAGGTGATCTGGTGTTCGTTCCCGTTCGTCATGGTGACCATGTACGCGGGCATCAAGGCGATCCCGGAGGAGGTGCTGGAGGCCGCGGCGCTGGACGGCGCGTCGACGTGGCGGGCGGCTCGCTCGGTGATCCTCCCGATACTGAAGCCATTGCTGCTGATCGCGACGATCCAGTCGATCATCTGGGACTTCAAGGTGTTCACCCAGATCTATGTCATGACCAATGGCGGCGGTGTCGCCGGGCGCAACCTGGTGCTCAATGTCTACGCCTACCAAAAGGCCTTCGCCGGGCAGGAATACGGGCTCGGCTCAGCGATCGGAGTCCTGATGACGCTGTTGCTGTTGTCGATCACCGGGCTCTACGTCCGGTCCCAGCGCAGGAGCACCCCATGGCAGTGAAAACGATGCCGCGCACTCCGCGCAAGCCCGGACGGCTTGTCGCCGAGGTGGTCGCGGTGGTGATCGCCGGATTCGTCGCCTTCCCGCTGTATTGGATGGCCTTGTCCGCCCTCAAGCCGCCGGGTGAGATCCAGTCCGCCGACCCGAGGCCGTGGACCTTGGCGCCCAGCCTGGACAGTTTCACCCGGGTGCTGTCGATGAACGGTTTCGGACGGTTCTTCCTCAACAGCTTGCTGATCGCCGTTGTCGTGGTGTTTCTTTCGCTGCTGTTGTCGTTCCTGTCCGCGGTGGCGTTGACCCGCTTCCGGTTTCGCGGGCGAACGTTGCTGCTGGTGATGATCCTGGTAGCGCAGATGGTTCCCGTGGAAGCGTTGACGATTCCGCTGTTCTTCCTGATGCGTTCGGTCGGCGGTACGGTTCCGGCCTTGGGGCTCAACGAACTCGGCTCGATCATGCTGGTGGATCTGGTATTCAGTTTGCCGCTGGCCATCTGGCTGCTGCGCGGCTTCGTCGCGGCGGTGCCGGTCGAGCTGGAGGAGGCGGCGAAACTCGATGGGGCGAGCCGGCTTCGGTTCGCCTGGCAGATCCTGCTGCCGCTGGTGGCGCCCGGGCTGGTGTCGGTCAGTGTGCTGTCGTTCATCCACGCGTGGAACGACTTCCTGTTCGCCAAGACGTTCATCATCTCCAAAACCGAGAATCAGACGCTGCCACAGGCAATCCTGGTGTTCTTCAAACCGGAGGACACCGATTGGGGCGCGGTGATGGCGGCCTCGACGCTGATGACGATTCCGGCGCTGGTGCTGTTCGTGCTCGTGCAGCGCAAGCTGGTCTCCGGGCTCGGCGGGGCGGTGAAGGGCTGACATGCCAGGTTTCGACACGCTGCTCCCCCGGCCAGTCTCGGCGATCCCGCAAGCCGGCATCTGCGCATGGCCGTCGGAGCTCGACGTGCGCACCGATACCGGCCTGCCGCCGGAGGGGTACCGGCTGGAGATCGCGACCGGCGGCATCACGCTCACCGTCGCCGATGATGCTGGCCGCAACCACGCGCAGCAGACGCTGCGTCAACTCGCGGGCCCGGATGCGTTCCGGGCCGCGGTGATCGACGCCGAGGGGCACACTGTGCCGTGCGGGGTGATCGAGGATCATCCGCGGTTCCGTTGGCGCGGTTGCCTGCTCGATGTCGCCCGCAATTTCCGCACGAAAGCAGAGGTCCTGCGGTTCATCGACCTGCTCGCCGTGCACAAACTCAATGTGCTGCACCTGCATCTGACCGACGATCAGGGCTGGCGCATCGAGGTCCCCGAGTTCCCGAAGCTGACCGAAATCGGTTCGTGGCGAACGGGATCGATGGTCGGTCGGCATGACGGTCCGGAGCGTGACGGCCGACCGCACGGTGGCTTCTACACCAGCGACGACCTACGCGAGATCGTCGCGTACGCGGCCGGACGCTCGATCACCGTGGTGCCGGAGATCGACGTGCCGGGCCATGCCCGAGCCGCGATCGCCGCCTACCCCGAGCTCGGACCCGAACCCGAAACGGCCTGGGAGGTATGGACTTCCTGGGGCATCAGCACCTCGCTGCTCGATCCCACAGCGCACACACTCGACTTCTTCCGCCGGGTCCTCGATCATGTGCTGTCCGTGTTCCCATCGCCCGTCATAGGAATCGGCGGCGACGAGGTTCCGGGCGCGACACCGGCGCACGCCCGTCTCGTAGCCGACCTCGCCACCTATCTCGCTTCCCGCGGCCGCCGGGCGCTGGGCTGGGACGAGGTGCTCGACGCAGGTACGTTGCCGCCCATGGTGATCGGCGCCTGGCGTGACGATGCCGCGGCCACTCGCGCGGTCGCAGCGGGCCACGAGGTGGTGCTGTGCCCGGAGGACCACCTCTACCTCGACCACCGGCAGTCCGATCACCCCGATGAACCGATCCCCGTGGGCTACCTGCGCACCCTGGAGGACGTGTACGGCTACGAGCCGCCGCTCGACGGACCGCAAGTCCTCGGTATGCAAGCTCAGCTGTGGAGCGAGCACCTCGATACGGTGCGGCGAGTCGACTACGCCGCCTTCCCGCGCCTCTGCGCGATCGCCGAACTCGCGTGGAGTCCACCGGCCCGCAGCTACACCGAATTCCTGCCTCGGCTGCGCGACCATCACCTCCCCCGCCTAGAGGCCCTCGGCGTCGAATACCGGCCGCTCAACGGTCCCCTTCCGTGGCAAACCCGCCCGGATGTTCCCCCGACCGCCCACCGCCCCAACCACCTACCCATCCCCGCCCGCACGTCAAGCTAGCGACGCTCGCCCTGTTCCTCCTCGAAAGGACCGCTCAGCCGCACCAGAGTTAGCGACTGCCGCTTACCGGGGCGCCGGCCTGATTGCGTCGGGCAGTCGAACGGCGCTCTCGCCCGGTCACTTGTCGCCCAGCGTCGGCGACGCGGGCTCCTCAGGAGTCCAGTCGATCGACTCGGCCCACGCCTGCGCCCGCTGAATGATTTCGGCGATCAATGGCCCCTTGGCGTCGGCATAGTCGTTCATATCGGCCCAGTTCTGCTGCGCGAGTCGCCTTTTGAGTTGCTCGTAGGCGATGCGATCACGGCTGTCGTGCCGCAACCAGTCGCGGAACAGGAGTTGGCGGTGTTCCCAGTCACTGCCGACGGTGACGATATGGACGTGGACGTCGCGCTGCGGGGTTCGGACCATGCGGTGGCCGGGCTCGCGGACCCGAAGCTGATAACCCGCGGCCAGCAAGGGGGGAAGATACGCCCCTTCGTCCTCGACGTCGGGCACGCACAGGTCGATATCGACGATCGGCTTGGCGGCGAGCCCGGGCACCGAGGTCGAGCCGATGTGGTCGATGCGGCGGGCGGTGGCGCCGAGTGCGCGGGCGATGCGCGCGTGCTCTGTGGCGAAGCGCTGTGACCAGGCGGGGTCGTAGTCGACGATGTGGATGTCTCGCTTCTCGATGCCGCCGATCAGTTCCATCCCACTATCTTCGCGCGGACACCGGGTCGCCGCTACGGGAGGCCGAGAAAAGGTGGGACGTATTTCGGGCATAGAACAGACCTCTATCCGCGCATGAGGCACGGATAGAGGCCTGGTTCCATTTCGAAGAGGTGTCGCGCGACTGAGCGGCGCTAAGCGAGGTTCGCTATTGTCGACGTATCAGCATTTCTTCCACGCGAAGTGATACGTGGTGTTGATGGCTCCGTCGACAGAATCCATGGTGATGAAACTGGTGGTCTTTTTCGGGTCCGACGTGCCGGCATCCACCCGCAATTGGGTGTTGATATTGAAATTGCGGAATTCGCCACACGGCTTGTAGACGATCGCGCCGACCTCGGTCTTGTCGGTCACCTGCCAGTCGTCGTTCATGCCACCCTTGAACGTGTGGTCGACAAATTCTGTCGGCGAGTTGCCCTGGAAGTAATACCTGGCCCGTTCCAGTGCCGTCGCGCCCTTCTCCAAGTGGGCGAAGCCACGGTAGTCGGCCTGCGCGATCCCGTAGGTGAAGCCTTGTGGGACATGGACATTCAGGTTGATCTGGCAGTTCTTGCGGAAGTCGGTCGGGTTCGACCCCACGCCCACCTGCGCGGTGTACGCACTGTAGGTGACGGTGAAGGCGGTGTTGTCGGGCGATACCGCGACCGCCGCGGTTCCCTGTGGGCAGCCGGTGCCATTGACGGTCACCACGTCGATGACAATCTTGTCGGGGGGCGTCGGCATGTCCCAACCGGGGGCAGGCGCTCCGGAAGCCGGCGAACCCGCCAGCGGAATAGCAAGCGCGAATATTGCTGCGCCGAGGATTGTTGCTTTTTTGTACATTTGGTGCCTCACAGTGCTCCGGGATCGGATGGAACTCACTGTAAGTCGTTCAAACCCGCCCGCAGCTCCCCAGCCGAAGTGGGGAAAACAGGTAAATTGCCCCGCCGCTACATAATTGGCGGCCGGTCCTCCGGATACGGCAATAGCCGTTGAATGTTGGAGTTTTCAGTGATCCTCGTATCGCGGTCCGTTCGATTCACGGTCGAAGGAGATGAAACGTATCCATACGCTTTCGATGGTACTCGAGATCGTCCTCGTCGTGCTCGACACCGCGCGCGACCGCAATGCCGAAATAGACTGCCTCCCTGCGCAATCGGTGCCGCATCAGTTGCGCGAGCGCCAAATCGTCCAGCTGCCCGGCTGTCCCGCCTTCAGCGTGGTAATTGTCGACGAACTCGCGTGCGTCGGCGAGGTCACGCCCCAGTACATCGGCGAATTCCAATGCGGCGGAAGCGAGTTCGACCTCCGGCGGGGCGACCAGTGCCTCATCCCAGTCGAGCACAGCGGTGACATGACCGTCCAGAGCCAGCAGATTGCCCTCGTAGTAGTCGCCGTGCAGGGGTTGCGGGCGGGCGGTTCTGCTGAACTCGGCGAGCCACCGGTCCAGGTCAGGATCCAGCAGTTCCGGGGACGGCGCACCATCGAGCCCGATCTCGAGGAACGACCGCTTGGGTCGCGGCGGCGGTCGATGGTCTGCCAATGCGCGATGCACGCGCGCCAAGAGCCGGGCCGCCTCGGCGAACTGCACCGGATCCTCGCTGCTGGCCCACTGCCCCTCGATCAGTGGCCACACGGTGATCGGGCGGCCCGCCACCACCTGCACCGTCGACCCGTCCGCGCGCGGCAACGGCGCCACCGCCTCGGGCACCGTGCGGGCGGTGGCGACCGCAATGCTGTTGCACCATTCGACCTCGGCCGGGTCGCGATCCAATGCGCCGATCCGCACCACCACATCGCCGACGCGGTAGGCCGCGGACTCCTCACCGCCATGCAATCGCTCGCCGTCACCCTTGTATCCCCATTCGGCGGCAACGGCGGCTCGGATGTCCTCGGTCAGCGGAAGGTCGACGTAGATCACGGACTACTTCTACCAGCACGGCGAATCAGGACGCAGCTGCATTTCGCGGCGGGACGCGCCGGGTCAGTACCTATAGCCACCAGGCGTAATACACGCGTATTATGCGGAGTGTGGGTTTCGAGTGGCCTGATTGGGCGTTGGACATGCTCATCGGGATCTCTCCGAACGAGGTGATGCAGGTGCTGACCAAGCAGCGACGATGGCCACGCCGCGGTCGCGGCAGTACGGGCATCGAGATGCTCACGATCTGGGGCCGCACGGCCGCGGGCCGACCGCTGATCGTGGGCCTGCGCCAAGCCGAACCTTGGCAATGGCAGATCGTCGCCGCCCGACCGATGAGCCCGGAGCAGGTGGCCGAGTTCGAAAAGTGGGAACAGGAGAACCAGTGATGGGCGACAACGACTTTCCGGCCACCCCGCAGGGCGTGGACGAGTTGATGGACAGCCTCGTCTTCGATGACGCACCGGTACGCGATGCCGACGTGCCGCCGCCGATGACGCCCGGCGAGGACATCATGGTGGTGCGCTCCCTGCGCCTCCCCCTCGACATGGACCAATCCATCAAGGCCGAAGCCCAGGCCCGCGGCATCTCCATGAGCGAACTCATCCGCGACTGGCTCGCCGTCGAACTCGCCGCCCTCGCCGACGACCAACCCATCTCCCGCGCGGACGCGTTGCGCGCACTCGCCGGCGTCCGGCCAATCCACCCGCGCGCCAGTTGACTCCTCCGGTTCGAACGGAGAGCCGCACACCCTTTCTGTGAGCTGCACACCCGCTATACCGGGTGTGCGGTTCACACGAAGGGTGTGCGGCCGGGGAGAGTGGACGGTGCCAGCCGTCTGCCGCGCGCAATAACTTGCGTTCGACAGTGCTGAACTGCTGAAACGTTGGGTGAATTGCCGGTGAGGAAAGGGGGCGGGGGTCGGTGGGGATTCGCGTGTCTACCGGCCGGGCGGGGTCAGCGGTCGAGGCGGTCTGAGACCGCGTGAAAGTAGTCACGGCTAATTTCTGGCGAATTCGCTCTACTCTTCCCACTACTGGTCGTACGACCAGTTTTCGTTCCGCATCGCCATCACCTTTCATACGTCTGTGCCGCAGCACACCTCTCCATAGGGACCAGCAAATGAGAAGCATCCTTCGTTCGTCGCGCAGTGCCGCGGCGATCATGGCAGCCGCGATAGTCGGGTTAGGGCTCAATGCCGCCGTGGCCGTGGGGGATCCGGGGCCGGACTCGGAAACTCACTCCTCCGACACGGTCGGTTACGGGCCGGTGCTGACCGACGAGGCGGCTGCTTTCGCCTACGGGCTCGTCAATCCGGACGTCGCGCCGCAGGGGTCCAACGACTGGGCGTGCAAGCCTGATGCCGCGCATCCGCGTCCGGTCGTGCTGGTGCACGGAACATGGGCCAGCGCCTTCGGCGCGTATTCCTACATGTCTCCGCAACTGGCCAAGGCAGGGTACTGCGTTTTCACCTTCAACTATGGCCGCGCGAACGTCGCGGGCGCCGGGCTCAACCAACCCACCATCGGTGCCACCGGGTACATCGAGGACTCCGCGAAACAGCTCGCCGTCTTCGTCGATCGGGTTCTCGCCGCCTCCGGCACGGGACAGGTCGACATGATCGGGCACTCCCAGGGCGGCGTAGTGGCACGCCAGTACCTGAAGTTCGAGGGTGGCGCGAACGAGGCCGATCCCGCGGCGAACAAGGTGCGCAAGCTCATCACCTACGGCGCCACCAACCACGGCACCACACTGAGCGGTCTCGGCAATCTCCTCGGGGTCTTCAAAAATACGATGGGACTTGACCTTTCGACGCCGACCGAGGCGCTGATCGGCCACGCGGGTATCCAGCAGCTCATCGGATCGCCGGTGCTCACCAAGCTCAACGATGGCGGCGACACGATGTCCGGCGTGGAATACACCATCGTCGCCGACCGCTACGACGAGGTGTCCAGCCCGTTCACCCGCACCTACCTGGCCGCGGGCCCGGGTTCGACGGTCGATGATGTCCTCCTGCAGGACGGTTGCGTCCAGGACATCTCCGACCACAACTCGATGCTCTACTCCCCCCGCGCCGTCTCCATCGCGCTGCGCGCGCTCGACCCGGTCGCTCACCCGACCCCGGTGTGCGCGGCCAATCCCTGGCTGCTCTGACCAGCCAGATCGATCAGCGAATCGGGGCGTCGTAGTGACCAACGCCCCGATTCCGCCGAGCCTGCCATCCGCACGCATCCTCGCAGGCTTCCCGAAGCCGCGGCGCAAGATTCACTACAGTGGCATTGCGCGCCTGGTCCACGACCTCACGGTGCAACGACTTTCGGAGGTCTTTCGATGAACGTGCTGGTACTGGGCGGCTACGGAGCGGTCGGCGCACACGTCGTGCGCTTACTGCGAGCGCAGGGCCTAACAGCACTGGCCGCAGGCCGAGATCCGGCCCGAGCGGACGTGGTACTCGACCTGTCCGCTCCCGACAGCTTCAGTGCTGCATTGAACGACGTTGCCGCAGTGGTCAATTGCGCAGGCTCCGAGGACATCCGACTGGCCGAGATATGCGCCGATCGCGGCATCCCGTTCCTGGATATCTCTGCCACCAGTGAATACGTGCAGAGCCTGGAGAAGGTCGCAGGCCCGGTCGTCGTCGGGGTCGGTTTGGCCCCGGGCCTGACCACCCTGCTCGCCGTGGAAACCCTGGCAAACCATCGCGGCCCGGTCGACATCATGACCGGCCTCGGATCCGGCGAAAAGCACGGCCCCGCCGCAACCGCCTGGACCTACGGCCTACTCGGCAAGCACTTCCCCGACCCCGACGGCACCAGCATCCGAAACTTCACCAAGCCAACCCGTTTCGAGACACCGAAAGAGTCCGGCTACAAACCCGCCGCAGCCCTGCGCGCCGACTTTGCCGACCAGCACCGCCTCACTCGAGAATTCGGGGTCCCGGTCCGCACCTACCTACGTCTCGACTCCCGCTCGGCCACCGCAGGTCTCGCCCTGCTCACCCGCGCACCCGCATTGAGTTCGCTTGCGCCGAAACACATGCCGGGCAGCGACCGCTGGGTGGTGCTCGCCCGCGCCTCGGACGGCTCGGCCCGCTGGGCGGCAGGCCGTGGCCAATCCCTGGCCACCGCCGTGGTCACCGCCGCCGTCGTGCGGGCGGTCCTCAACAGAACCCTCACCGCACCCACCTGGATCCACGAAATTCTCACCCTCGCCGACCTGCGGGATACTCTGCACGACAACGCAATCCATCTCGCGAGCTGACTCAAGCGAGCGCGATGCCCGCAATGGAGGCAGCCGCCAAAACCAGCCCGACCACCTGCGTTCGGGTCACGCGCTCCCGTAACACCGTGAGCCCGAGCACAACTGGAATGACGGGATAAAGCGCCGCCAGCACCACGGCGATCGCGAGCAGCTGCTGCCACGTGGCCCAGGTATAGAGCACGACCCCCGCCGTACCGAGCGCCCCGGTACCGACCGCCCCGAGCAGCAGCCGCGGACGCATCCGCAGCGGTGCGTGCACACCCACCGCGAGCGGCACGATCGCCACCACCGAGGCGAACCGGCTGACGACCAGCGGCCACAACCCGGCCGCCGAGTCGATCCGGGCCAACGCGATGAATTGCAAAGCGAACCCGGCCCCCGCGATCAGCCCGTCGACGCTGCCGCCACTGAGGCGATCATCGTCGTCGCACGACCGGGAGACCAACCACATCGCCGGCCCGGCGGCGGCGATCCCAGCCCAGCTCAGCAACGATGGCCGCTCCCCCAACAACAACACACCCACCATCACCGGCAGCATCAACGCACCGACGTCACTCAACGGCACCACGACACTCAACCGTCCCCCACTGACCCCGCGATAAAGGAACGTGACCCCGAGCCCGGTCCCGATCCCGGACAACGCCCCCCACGCCAACGCCGCCGCCGTAACGTGCGGCGCCGCGACCAACGGGACCGCAGCCAGAATCAACACACTCCCGCCGAGCTGCGCATACAACGCCACCGCCGTGGCATCAGCGCGACGAGAAAGCAACGCGCTGAGAAAGTGCGTCGTGCCGAAGCACACCGCCGAAGCCAACGCCAGCAGTTCCCCCACACCCATGATCGATACCTCCCGCCGTCGCGATCCAGCCCGCGCTCCGGCTCGATCTTGTACTGCTGCTGCGTAACCGGCCGCACGGTCTCGAAACCCGCACGCACCGCCCACCGCCACCGGCAAACAACGAATGCGCAGATCAGCGGCGTGTCGATCGTTCCGGCGAACAATCCGATGCCAGGATGGACCGGCACAGAGGCAACGTTGTCGCCAGCTCGCCGAGGAGAGGTATGTCGCGTCGCCGTCTTGCCGGCATCGTTGTTCCCTTGTTGCTCCCCTTCATTCCCGTTGCCGCCCATGCCGAGACCGCGGCCGATTCCAGCAGGTACGTGAACCCGTTCGTCGGAACGCAGGACGGCGGACCCGATTTCGGCCACGGCGGCGGCGCGGGCATGACCTTCCCCGGCGCGGTCGCACCGTTCGGCATGATGCAGTGGAGCCCGGACACGGTGCGCACCGCGGGTGGTGGCTACAAATACGAGGACAACCGCCTCTACGGGTTCTCGATGACGCATATCTCCGGCCCCGGTTGTACTGGCGCGCAAGACTTTCCGGTGCTGCCGATCTCCGGCATCATCGGCCGGTCACCGGCCGTCGACGGCGCCGGTTACCTGCAAACCTTCGATCACGCCAACGAGCAGGCCAGTCCGGGCTACTACCGGGTCACCACCGACAGCGGCGTGCAAACGGAACTGACCGCGTCGACCAGGGCCGGTGTCGCCCGCTTCACCTTCCCGAAGGACAAGCCGGGCACGCTGCTGCTCGACGTCACCGGCTCGGTGAACGGAGTCGACGACGCCGAGATCGCCATCGACGGAGACACCGTCTCCGGCTGGGCACTCACCGGCGGTTTCTGCGGCTCACGCGGCCGCTACCGGGTCTACTTCCACGCCACCTTCGACCGCCCATTCACCGCCTCGGGCAGCTGGCAGGACAACGTCATCAAGCCGGGCACGACCACCACCCGTGGTGCGGCACCGACCCGGCGCACGAAATCCGGCGAGATCGCGAGCAACGGCCTCGGCACCGGTCTTTTTTTGCAATTCGATTCGGCTCAGCCGGTGCAGATGCGCACCGGCCTGTCCTATGTCAGCCTCGACGGTGCCCGCGCCAATCTCAGCGCCGAGATCGGCCCGAAGGACTTCGACACCGTCCGGGTGGACGCGCGCGAGGCGTGGCGGCGCAGGCTCGATCAGATTCAGGTGACCGGCGGCGACCAGGATCGTTTGCGCACCTTCTACTCCGCGCTCTACCACGTGTTCCTGCAGCCGTACATCTTCGACGACGTCGACGGCAGCTACACCGGCTTCGACGGCCGGACACACCGGGTGCGCCCCGGACACCACTACTACGCCACCTTCTCCGGCTGGGACATCTACCGCAGTGAAACCCAGCTGCTCGCCTGGCTCGCACCCGATGTCGCCGCCGACATCGCCCAGTCGATGTACGACAACGCGCACGTCCTCGGCGACGTGTGGGACCGCTGGTCGCATCAGAACACCGTCACCGGCGTGATGAACGGCGACCCGTACCACTCGATCATCGCCAGCACCTACGCCTTCGGGGCACGCGACTTCGACGCCGAGGCGGCACTCGCGTCGATGGTCGCGGGCGCCGAACGCATCGGCGAGAAGTCCGGTTACACCGAACGTCCCGCCAACGAGCATTACCAACGGCTCGGCTGGGTGCCAGGTCAGGTGTCGGACACCCTCGAGTACAACATCGCCGACTTCGGCATCGCCCAGTTGGCGCACCGGCTCGGTGAACGCAACGTGCACGACAAGTTTCTGCGCAGCTCCCATGGCTGGCAGCACCTGTACAACCCCTTTACGAAATGGCTGCAACCCCGGTCCGCCGAAGGCATCTTCAATCCCTTCTTCGACCCGGCAGGCACCGACGGTTACGTGGAAGGCAATGGTGCGCAATACCATTGGATGACCTTCCACGATGTCCGCGCCCTCTTCGACATGATGGGCGGCAACGCCGAGGCGGCCGGACGGCTGGACACCTTCTTCAGCCAGCTGAACGCGGGCCCGCACGCCCCCTTCGCCTACCTCGGCAACGAGCCGACGCTGCAAACGCCGTGGCTGTACGCCTGGGCCGGACTCCCCTACCGGACCCAGGAGGTCGTCCGGCGCGCCCGCAGCGAACTGTTCAGCCCGACGCCGAACGGCCTGGCGGGCAACGACGATCTCGGCACCATGTCGGCCTGGTACGTCTGGGCCTCGCTCGGCCTCTACCCCGTAATCCCCGGCCGCGCTGAGCTTTTCGTGCACGGACCGGCCTTCACGAACGCCGAGATCCGCCGCTCGTCCGGCGAGCGGATCACCATCAGCGCGCCCGAGGCCACCGATGCCGCACCGTACATCCGGGCATTGCGGGTCAACGGCGCGGACACCACGAAGGCTTGGCTACCCGAATCGTTCGCGCTGTCCGGCGGCCGCCTCGACTTCACCATGGGCGCCGAGCCGGACGCACGGTTCGGTACCGCCGCGGCCGACGCGCCGCCCTCGTTCGGCGTGCCCCGCTAGCCGCCCATTCATTCGGTCATCGGATGTTAAGAACGGATAGCAATTGTGCGCAACCCGTTCCGCTGACGGCAAACTGACCCATTCGACGCCGACCGCGGCCACTATTGATGAGGGCGGAGGATGAGGTTATTCGGCGGTGGACGAGGTCAGCGAAATCGTCGGCGTGGTCGAGCGGATCGACACGTTTCCGACGGTGCACGAATTGAACGAATACGTCGACAAACTCGCCGGCGCGCTGCCGGATCGGGTGACGGTCACCGAGATCGGCAGATCGCGTGCGGGCGATCCGATCCGGACGGTGCGGGTCGGCGCGGGCGCAGCGCAAGTGGTGATCATCGGGAATCCGCATCCGAACGAGCCGATCGGCATGGCGACGATCCGCCACCTGCTCGGCAGGCTGACCGGGGATGACGCGCAAACCCTCGGCGCTACCTGGCATTTCCTGCTGTGTCTCGATCCCGACGGCACCCGGCTGAACGAAGGGTGGTTCGCCGGTGCGCGCACCAGATCCGGCGTCGCGCGCGGTTTCTACCGTCCACCCGCGGCCGAGCAGCCGGAGTGGTGCTTTCCGACCAGCTGGCTCGGCACCGCGGTCGGTGCGCCGCTCCCGGAGACGCTGGCGCTGATGGGCTTGATCGATCAGACCCGTCCCGCGCTGATCGTTTCGCTGCACAACGCCGATTTCGGCGGCGGGTTCTTCTACGCCACCGGCGGCGATCGCGACTACTGGTCCGCGCTCACCGACCAGCTGACCGCGGCGGGTGTGCCGATTTACCAGGGGCCACCCGACGTGCCCGGCGCGCGCACCTGGGCTCCGGGGGTGTTCGAGCTGCCGTCGTTCCAGCGGATCGCCGAGACCTTGGCCGCCGAGGGCGTCGAGCCGCTGGCGATGATGTACGGCGGCGGCATTCGTGATTATGCGGCGGCCCACGGGACCGCGCTGCTGGTGTGCGAGTTGCCGATGTGGGTCGACTCGCGGGTCACCGACGACGCTCCGAGCGGACGCTCCCTGGCGAACGTGCTGCATTCCACCGCAACCGCTTACGAGGAGATTGCCGAGATCGTGAGCGGCGTGCTCGAGCGGGTCTCCGGTCGGTCGCCGTTCGGGCGGGCACTGACCGACACGGTGCGTGCCCTGCGCGGCAACGCCATTGCCAAACGCTGCGCCACCGAGTCGCGCATCGCCACCCGCGGCGAGGTCTTCATCGAGGAGTACGTGTGGGTCGGCGTCGCCCGCCTGCGTGCGGGCGGCATGCTGCTGCGCCTGCTCGACAGCGAACCGCACCGCGAGGGCTGCGCCGCGGAACGCGCTCGGTTCACCGCGATCTTCGAAAAGTGGTGCACCGACATCGAAACCAACGCCCCCGGGCGCTCGATCCCGGTGCACCGCCTGGTCACGATCCAATCGATGGCGATCGTCACCGCCGTCACGCGACTACGCGACGGCCGGCCCGTCTGACACTCGGTGGAAGCGGACAGGCGAATACGCGCCCCGGCCGGTAGCCGGGGCGCGTAGCCCGCCGATCAGTAACCGAACTGCCGCAGAATCGGCCCGCAGACGTGCCATTCATCGCCGCCGTCGTGCGCCTCGTGATAGAGGTGCGCGACGTACCACATGACGATGTCCTGACCGTCGGTGTTCTCACCGTTGACGTGCCGCCAGATCTCGTCGTCGTTCGCGTTGCCGAGTGCACCACCGAGATCTTCCGGCCCGTGGTAGGCGGTGATCGCGACGTCGAGCCGGGAGAACCAGTCGCTGGCACCGTCGAACGGTCCCTTGTCGATGAGGAACCCGCGGCCGGTGCCCTTCTTGATGACCGCCCAACGATTGTCGCCGATGTGAATCGAGGACAGCTCGTTCTTCCGCGGGATCCAGCCGGGACCGTAACCCCAATCCTGGCTCGTCAATGCGTGTTGCAGTGCGAGATTGTTCGCGGCACCGTCGATGTCCCAGTCGAATCGCCAGTAGGTGTGGTGGCGATGGTTGGCCGGATGTTGCAGACCGGCGCTGTAGAGCTGCGGCAGGATGATGCCGTCGCTGCGGAAGATCCACCGGTTCAGCAGGCGATAGCGACCGATGACGTGATAGCTCTCCACCACCAGGAAACGGTGGTCGGGAGCGCTGCCCTCGTAGACCGCTACGGGCCGTTGCATATTGCCGCTGCTGAGTGGGTCCTTGTACGGTCCGCCCGCGCCGCCGTCGTATTGCACGCGGATCATCGGCAGGCTGGCCCGGTGCAGCACCTTGATGCCTTTGTAGAAGACGTCGCGGAAAGCGATGGCTTCGCTCTTGCCGTCGAGGACCTCCCAGTAGAACCGCCAGACCGGAGCCTCGGGCGGCCAACTAACTGTCCCTGAGCTACTCATGCCTCCACCTCGCTGGCGCTCGGTTCCGGCATGTGCAGCGCACACTGGCACATGATTCGTTCGCTGCGCTCACTCATGACCTACCCCCAGGAATCAAACCGACCTCGGCCACGTCTTCCGCACTGAGATCCACGATCGCGAAGGCGGTGGGCACCCGCCGATCCGCGGGCCCGAACCGCAGGTCCACGAGCCGATGCCGATAACGCGAACTGTGAAAGTTCACGTCCTCGACGATCAGTCCGGCACCGGTGTCGACGTCGATTCCGTGCTCGGCGAGCCGGCCGTCCCGGCGCACCAATTCGATGGCGCGAGCTTCCTCGACCTCGGACATGGCGGGCTGGGTCAGCGTCTCGTGCAGCTCGATGAGCGACCGGGTGGTCACGTCGACGATCGCCTCGATGACGACATCGTCGGAGTAGTTGTAGATGACGACCACCGGATACTCGGTGTCCCGGTCCAGGAATCGGGTTCCGACGCTGATGATCTCGTACCGCTTGCCGTCGAGCAGGTCGTTGACGCCCGCCTGGCTCAGCGCCACCTCGGGTGCGACCGCCGCCGCTTCGTCGGTCGATCGCAGATCCCGCGCCTCGGAATACACCGGGGTGGTCTGCACCGGCGGGAGCAGTTCGCTCCAGTCGCGCGCGTCGGAAAACTTCGGGTCGATGACGGGGCCGAGATCGATGATCTCGGTGCGCAGAAATCCCGGAGGCGGAAGGGTGAATCTTTCGGCCATGAGCGAACTCCATGCTCTTGGTAACTACCGCGCGGTTTTCCGCGCCCCCTCATCCTTCGACGCCGCGCCGAACAGGTCGCGAGTACTTCCGTACTCCACTTGCACCAGCCGAATCTGCGCCCCACCCAGGTAGCTGACCGGTACCTGGATACGCCGAACGGGACATGACCGAGCTGGTCATGTCCCGTTCGGGCGTGGCGCGCTACTGGACGCCGGTGGCCTTGGCGACGTCGGTGAGCA
The DNA here is from genome assembly GCF_004634405.1 of Nocardia sp. CS682. Lineage (NCBI taxonomy): Bacteria > Bacillati > Actinomycetota > Actinomycetes > Mycobacteriales > Nocardiaceae > Nocardia > Nocardia sp. CS682. Next base: position 1,181,700 of record NZ_CP029710.1, read on the forward strand.
TCTGATCGGCGGCCTGCACGCCGATGCCCGACATCCAGGTCTCGTCCAGCACGTCGATGGCCTTGCCGTTCTTGACGGCGCGCAGGTCACGCCAGACGGGGCTGGTGGTGACGGCGCCCTTTTCGGTCTTGCCCGGGTCGTCGATGGTGGCGACGAAGATCAGGTCGGCGTCGGCCTGATCGATCTGCTCGGGGCTGACGTCCTTCATGATCTTCTTCGGGTCGGTGGAGATCTGCGACTCCGGTCGCGGCAGGCCGATGTCGGCCAGCACCACGCCGCTGAAGGAGTTGCTCTGGTACAGCCGGGTCGGGCCGGCCAGGAAGCGGACCACCGAGACGGTGGGCAGCACGCCGTTGTTCTTGGCCTTGATGGCGTCGCCGAGCGCGCGGGCCCGATCCTCGTAACCCTTCAACGCGTCGGCGGCCTGCTGCTCGAGGCCGAGCGCCTTGCCGTGCACCGCGAGGTTGGCTTTCCAAGGGCCACCGGTGGTTTCGGTGAACACCGTCGGCGCGATGCCGCTGAGCTTGTCGTAGATCTTGTCGTGGCGGACCTTCGAGGACAGGATCAGATCGGGCTTCAGCGACGCGATCCGCTCGAGGTTCGGCTCGAGCAGCGGGCCGACGTCGGTCACCCCATCGACCTTGCCCGCCAAGTATTCCGGGAACCCGCCCCGCGTCTTGGTATGCGGGACAACGGCGCCCACCGGCTTGATGCCGAGCAGGGTGACCGAGTCCAGCTCGGCGGTGTCGAGCACCACCACACGCTTGGGCACCCGCGGAATGGTCACCTGGCCCATCAGGGTGTCCAGGGTGCGCGGGAAGCTGGCCGAATCGGCCGGGGAGGCAGCGGAATCCGTATCGGCGGAGTTGTTGCCACAGGCCGCGAGGCAGGACAGGCCTACCGCCGCAACAAGTGTCGCGATGCCGATGCGGCCGAGTCGGCGGCCGCGGAGTCGGGTGGACATGAGCAGTCCCTCATCTCTGGGAGTGGGTGGTGCATCAGCTCGAGCGAGGCGACGCTGGGGGTAGTCCGCTCAGACGGGAGCGGCGGCGGACAGTCGGGCGGCCCTGCTGCGCGGAACCACCAGCGGGGTCCCGGTTTCCGGGTCGGGTATCACCAGGGCATCGACCCCGAAGACGGTGCGGACGAGTTCGGCGTCCAGCACCTCGGCGGGTGGCCCGGCCGCGGCGAGGCGGCCCTCGTGCAGCACCACGAGGTGGTCGGCGTAGCGGGCGGCCTGGCCGAGATCGTGCAGCACCATGACGACGGTGCGCCCGGCCTCGGCGTGCAGGTCGGCAACGAGGTCGAGCACGTCGAGTTGGTGGCGCAGGTCGAGAAAGGTGGTCGGCTCGTCGAGCAGCAGCAGGTCGGTGTCCTGGGCCAGTGCCAGCGCGATCCAGGCTCGCTGCCGTTGGCCGCCGGAGAGCCGGTCGACCTGTTGTTCGCGCAGATCGGCGGTGCCGGTGCGCCGCAACGCGTCCTCGACGGCCGACTGGTCGGTGACCGACCACGGCCGCAGCAACCGCTGGTGCGGATAGCGACCGAGCCGCACCAGCGCCTCGACCGTGATGGACTCCGGCGTGATCGGCTGCTGCGGCAACAGGCCCATCCGTAAGGCCAACGCGCGGGCGGACATTCGATGGATGTCGGCGCCGTCGAGGGTGACCGTGCCGCCCGTCGGGCGCAGCAGCCGGGTGAGTCCGCGCAGCAGTGTGGACTTGCCGCAGGCGTTCGGGCCGACGATGGCGGTGACCGAGTCGCCGGGCAGCACCAGGTCGAGCCCGTCGATCACGACGCGGTCGCCGTACCGCAGATCGACTGCCTGCGCGGCCAATTCGTTGCGGGCGGCCACGTCGTCCGGTGTGTCACTCATGCGGTCCTCCTGGAGACGGGCGCGCTCTCACGGAGCATCAGGATGAGCAACCAGGGAGCGCCGACGGTCGCGGTGACCACGCCGACGGGCAACCCCTCGATCGGCAACGCATGCTGCACGATCAAGTCGCAGACGAGCAGCAACGTCGCACCGGCCAGACCGGTGACGGCGAGCGTGACGGCGGTGGGCGGACCGGCGAGCCGCCGCACGAGGTGCGGAACCGCCAGCGCCACAAAAGCAATCGGGCCGGTGAGGGCGGCGGCCAGCGCGGCGAGCGCGATGGTGGTGCCCAGCAAGGCCAAACGGGAATGCGACACCCGGACACCGAGCGTGCCCGCCGACTCGTCGCCGAGATCGAGCACCGACAGCGTGCGGTATTGCAGATACAGCAGGGCCAGCACCAGCACGCAGGCCACCGCGGCAGCCTGGATCTCCGGCCAGGTGCGTCCGTAGAGCGAACCGGTGGTCCACTGCACGGCAGACCCGGCGAGCTCCAGCGGAAAACGCACCACCATCAGATTCACGGCCGCGGCCAATCCCGCCTGCACCGCCAGCCCGACCAGCACCAGCCGCGTTACCGGCAACCCGGACCGCCAGCCCAGGATGCCGAGCAGCAGCGCGGCGAGCATCCCGCCGCCGAGCGCACCGAGCGGGATGAACGACTGGCTCGCGCCGAGGGCGAGCACGAGCACCGACCCGAAGGACGCGCCACCGGTGACACCCATGACGTCCGGCGAGGCGAGCGGGTTACGGAACAGCCGCTGAAGCACGGCACCCGCGGTGGCCAGGCCCGCGCCCGCGAGCAGCGCGGCGGCCAGCCGTGGCGCACGGAACTCCTGGACGACGTAGACCTCGCCCTGGTCGCCGAAGCCGAACACGGCGCGCAACGCCGTCGCCGCCGACATCTCGACCTCGCCGACGCTGAGCGCCACGGTCGACAGCACGGCGATCGCCACCGCGCACACCGCGCCGATCAGGATCGCGCGCCTGCGCTGCCGCACCAGGACATTCGCGCCGGAACGCCATGGTGTTCGACCATGCCGCAGCGACGCCGCACCAACCGGATCAGCGGAGCGCTTGGGGCGCACTAGTGTTCCGCCGTTGCGCGGCGGTGGAGTGTCGATCATCGGCCAACCCGTCGAGCGAGCACGGCGAGCAGCGGCGCACCGAGGAACGCGGTGACGATGCCGACCTCCAGCTCCGAAGGCCGGGCGACGAGCCTGCCGAGGATGTCGGCGGCGAGGAGCAGCAGCGGGCCCGCGATCAGGCAGCCGGGCACGAGCACCCGGTGGTCGCCGCCGAGCACCAGCCGAACCAGGTGCGGCGCGGCCAGTCCGATGAACGCGATCGGCCCCGCCACGGCCACCGCGGAGCCGGCGAGCAACACCACCGCGACCATCCCGGCCAGCCGGATGCGCCCCACCGGCATGCCCAACGCCGCCGCGGCTTCGTCACCGAGGGCGAGAGTATTGAGCGCGGGTGCGATCACCAGGCCGATCACCGCGCCGATAATCAGCGTCGGCAGCATCGGCACCAGCACGTCGAGGTCGCGTTCGGCGATCGATCCGGCCAGCCAGAACCGCGCCTCGTCCAGGGTGCGTTCGCTGAACAGCAGCACGGCGGAGGTCCACGAGACGAGCACCAGTTGCAGAACGGTGCCGCCGAGGACCAGCCGAACGGGATCGAGGTCGCCGGCCCGGCGCCCGAGCGTCAGCGTGAACAGCGCGGCGGCCGCCGCGCCCGCGAACGCGAAGCCCAGGTACTCGATGGGACGGGTCAATCGCAGCGCGTAGATGGCGGTCACCACGGCTAGCCCGGCGCCGGCGTTGATGCCGAGGGTGGTCGGCGCGGCGAGTGGGTTGCGGGTGATGCCTTGCACGAGCGCGCCGGCGAGGCCGAGCGCGGCGCCCACCGCCAGCCCCACCAGGGTGCGCGGCAATCGCATACCGGTGACCACCATGGCGTCGCGGCCCTCCGCATCGCCGAGCAGAGCCTGCACGACGGTGCCGATCGGCACCGAGCGGGCACCGAGCGCCAGGCTCAACACGACGCACAGCAGCAACGCGGCAAACCCGAGCATCAGCATCGGGATGCGGCGCGACAACGCGGCCGTGCGGGTGGTGTCGACGGAGGTCACGGGACGAGAGCTTAAGTTAGCGATACCTAAGTCTGTCAACGCGCGGCTGCGCGTGTGATGTCCGTCTCGTCCGTTTTTCGCGCCGGGGCGCCGCGCCGGCAACCCCACCTGAGCAGCGATCGAAGCACAGAATCAACAGTCACGGTTTCGTAACGGGCAGCGCTGGGTACTAACAGAAGTATGACATCGACGGATCACCGACCCGCCCGGATCGCCGGCGTGGAGCCGGGGACCGCGGTACTGGCATTCGCTCTGTGCCTTGCCTTTTCGATCGGCATCGCTACGCTCACGCAGTCTGCTGTGACCACGGTCCTCGCATGCGCCAGCATCGCGGCCGGGCTTGTACTCGTACTGAACATCCTGCCGCACAAGGCTTGACCCTTCTCGCCTCCGCCACCGAGACGGCTTCGAAGTTCCGGCTCTTGATTCCCGGACTCGCGCCTGGTGGCATAGCGCCAAGAAAGTCGGCGCGATTCGGAGGCATCATGCTGTCCCTACCAGAGATTTCGGACCGCCTGGAGATCCAGGACCTGATGGTCCGGTATTCCCACGCGGTCGACACCGGACAGTGGGACCTGCTCGACGACATCTTCACCGAGGACGCCCATATCGACTACACCGCGATGGGCGGACCGGCCGGCGACGTGGCGGCGACCAAGAAGTTCCTCGCCGCCATGTTGCCGAATTTTCCCGCCTTTCAACACCTGATCAGCAACTCCTCGATCACCCTCGACGGCGACACCGCCACCGGGCGGACCATGTGTCACAACCCGATGATGCTGTCCGGCGGCGACGGTCCGCCCAGCCTCATGCTGTGCGGGCTCTGGTACCTCGACACGTTCGCGCGGGTCGACGGGCAGTGGCGCATCGCGCGCCGGGTCGAGGAGAAGAGCTACATGTTCCTCGCACAGGCGGTGCCGGGCGGGAGCTGAATGCGCTGCGGCCCAGCCGATATCAACCGACAATCGGTAGCCTACGTTCGGCCGAGAGCTCGCACAGTGCGTCCTGCATGACGCCGGTGACGAGCTCGTAGGCCGCGTCGACATCCAGTTCCGGGCCCAGTTCGGCGTGCAGATCGATCGGCTCGAGGAACTCGACGGTGACCTTGCTCGGCAACGGGATGTGCCCGGCGAGGTCACCGATATTGAGTCCCCACGGGAGGGCGATCGAGATGGGAAATACCTTCAGCCGCAACATCCGATCCAGGCGCAGCAGCTTGGCCAGCCGATCCCCGCGCGACAGCATCAGCGCGGTCTGCTGAGCACCGATGTTGACCATCGGCACGATGGGCACCTTCTCCTCCCAGGCCAAGCGGAGAAAGCCGGTCCGGCCGGCGAAGTCGATCTCGTCTTCTTTCCAGGTCGGCCGGTGCACCTCCCAGTCACCGCCGGGATAGACGAGCACCGCCGCGCCGTCGCGCAACACCTGCCGTGCGCTGTTCGGGTCCGCGCCTACCGTGCCGAAGCGGCGCAACAACGTACCGATGACCGGATAGGCCATCACCATGTCGTGCGCCAACTGGAAGAACGGGCGATGCGGACCGAACCGCCGCACGAACGCCAAGGTGGCGACCAAGACCTCGGGCGACACGTTGCCCCCGGAATGATTGCCGACCAACAGGACCGGGCCGTCCTCCGGAATCCGGTTCAGGCCCCGGACCTCCGCACGGAAGTACAGCCGCGCGAACCACCAGCCCGGACCCACCGTGTCGATGATGAACTCGGGATCCCGGTCGGCCGGGTCGGGCGCGGGCACGCGCGCGTTCACCTGCTCGGCGACCCAGTCGGTCACCTGGTCGATCCGGTCGGTCGGCAATCGAAACCAATTCATGGGCAACGCTTTCCGTTAGATCACGACTCGATCACCAGGAGCCTGCGGAAGAAGCCGCGATAGCCGCGCAAGGCCTGCCGCAACTCCTCGGTATCACCGTCTTGCAGGCCGGAGCAGTGTTCCTCGAGGACGCGCTTGCGTTCGGCGTAGGCGGTGGTCAGCTGGTAGATGATGTCCGCGACGATCTTGTCCGCCTGGGTGACGGCGTCGCGGGGGCTGTCGACGAAGGCGCCCTGCACCTCGCGCCATTGGGTGCGGAGGCGATCGAGGTCGGTGTCGGCGAAGAGCGGGGTGCCGACGTTGTCGAGTGAAATCCCCTGCCCAGCAGCATTTCCTGCGGTGGTCGTCTCGTCCGGGGTGGTCGGCTGTGCGGTTTCGGCGGCGCTTGTCACGGGGGCCTGATCGGCGTCGGTTGCCGCAGGGGCACTTCGCGCGTCGTGATCCGCTGCGCTCTGGTGCGCGGTGTCGTAATCCGCCGTACCCGCCTGTGTGGTGTCGGCATCGCGATCCGCCACGCGCGAGTGCGCAGTGTCGTAGTCCGACGCGCTCTGGTGCGCAGTGTCGGTGTCTGCCGTGCCCGTCTCGGTCGTCGCAGCGTCGTAATCGGCCGTGCGGGATTGGTCCGCGTCGTATTCCGTGGTGCGCACGTGCTCCGGTTCGACGTCCACGTCGGTCGTGCGCGCACGTTCGGCGTCATCGGCTGTCGTGCTCGCATGTCCGGCATCGGTCGCATCCGTCGTGCCTTCGGCGGAACGGCTACCCGACTCGCCTGCGGCCCAATCGTTTTCGCGACCTTCCTGCCAGGACGAAGACCGTGCCTCCTGCTCGCTCATCGGGATATCCGCGCTCGGCGTCGCGGAACGGTCGGAATGCGCGGTGCGTTCGTATTCGGTGCTCATGACAGCGCTTTCTTGTCGTGCTCGGACTTGTTGGCCTTGTCGTGCTCGGGCTTGTTGTCGTCGGTGGCGCCATTCAGCAAGTCCTGGAACAGGTCCCGGTAGTGCACGATGGCGGTGCGCCGGTCCTCGGTGGACACCTCGGAACCGGTGGCCCTGGTGGCGATCTCGTGCGCAGTGCGGTAGTGGCCGAGCGCTTGCGCATGCTCCACGGACAGGTCGGCAACCTGCTGATCGAAATTCTCAGTGGGATAACCACGTTGGGCCATCACCGTGGTCAGCAACCGATCGGCGGACTGCAACGCCTCGACCGGGTCGTCGATGAACCGCTCCTGCACCTCGACCCACTGCGCGGTGTAGAGCTGCTTCTGCTCCGGGGTCAGCGCGCGCAGTTCGAGCTCGGCGTGCCTGCGTTCGCGTTCGGCCAGTTCGCGTTCGGCCGCACGCCGGTCGTCGTGTTCCTCGACCGTCCGGTCGTACTCCGGGCCGAAACGGCTGCGTAGCCGCTGCCTGCGCACCATCGGCCACGCCACCAGGGCGATGACCGCCGCCGCCAGTACCACCAGAACGATCACCGTGATCAGTACTCCAGACGACACCTGGACCTCCTCGCCGAGCCTGTCGTATTCGGACAGGTAATGCCTCGCCGCCGAGGTTCCAAACTCTTGATCACGCTTCGATGTCACCCACTGGGATCGCAGCACGCCCAGCGGTTTCCGCGCGGAAGACCCGCACCCTTCCTTCTTGAAATCCGCACCTGCTTCGGCCGCCCGCAATCAGTGCAGGTCCCGGGAAAAGGTGCGGCGTGCGGTCAGGTGCGGCGCAAGGCTTCGACCGGGCAGCTGTCGATTACCAGCTGGACGAGGTCGTGGGTGGTTTCGTCGATGGTGTCGGCAAGGGGGGTGACGATGCCGTCGTCGCCGACGCGGAACAGGTTGGGCGCCAGCGCCTCACACATGCCGTGCCCCTCGCAGCGGGTGCGGTCGGCGTCGACGCGCATCACCGCAGCCGTTCCAGCCGAAGGGGCAGACCGTCGGCGGGCATCGGTCCGGTGCCCGCGACGAGCGGCACCTGGTAGTCCGGACGCACCGACCAGCGGTATTGCAGCAACATCTGGTGCAGCACGGCTTTGACGGTCATGCCGCCGAAGTACAGGCCGATGCATTTGTGCGCGCCGCCGCCGAACGGGGCCCAGGCCAGCCGGTGCGATTTGTCCTCGCGGCGGTCGGCGGCGAACCGCTCCGGGTCGAACACGTCGGGGTCGGCCCAGTAGTCGTCGGTGCGCATCATCGGGTAGGCGCCGACCATGACGAGCGTGCTCTTCGGCACGTAGTAGCCGAGAATGTCGGTGTCGGCGATGGTTTCGCGAATCTGCTGCGCCACCGGCGAATACATGCGCAGCGTTTCCTTGAACGCCAGGTCCAGGCCGGGTAGCCGGTCGAGATCGCCGTAGTCGAGGGCGGGCTTGCCGAGCGCCCTGGACTCCTCGCGCAACCGCTCCTGCCACTGCGGGTGGCGGGCGAGTTCGTAGGCGAGCATGGACGCGGCGATCGTACTGGTGTCGTGCGCGGCCATCATCACGAAGATCATGTGCTCGATCACCTCCTCGTCCGAGAACGCGTGACCCTCCTCGGTCTCGGCGTGACACAGCACGCTGAACAGGTCGTTCCCCTCGCCCGCCCGCTTGGCGGGTAGCTCGCGCCGGAAGTACTCGCCGAGGATGCGCCGTCCGCGCACCCCGCGCGACCACACCCCGCCGGGCACATTGGTGCGGATGAGCGCGGTCGCGCCGTGTACGGCGTCCTCGAAAGCCCGTTCCAGCACCACACTTTCGGGGCCGAGCTCGGCACCGGCGAAGACCTCGGTAGCTTGCGCGAGCAGGATCTGCTTGATCGCGTCGAAGACCGGGAAGTGCGGGCCCGGCCGCCACTCGGCGACGCCGCGGGTGATGCGTGGAGTGGTCAGGTCCAGGTAACCGACCAGCCGGGGCCGGGTGAACGCCTGCTGCATGATCCGGCGGTGGAACAGATGCTCGTCGAAGTCCCGCAGCAGCAGACCACCCCGAAAGAACGGGCCGATCAAGAACTCCCAGCCACGTTGCGCCGAGAAGACCTTGTTCCGATCCATCAGCACCGCCTCGATGGCGGCCGGACTGCTCACACCGACCATCTCGCGGCCGAGCACGCCCATCCAGTTCACCGGTCCGTACTGCTGAAATCGCTTGCGCGTCAACCCGATCGGGTCGCTCAGCGCGTGCAGCGTGTACCCGATCCCCGGAGCGCCGAAATCGCCTGGCATCGGGCGCAATCCGCTCCCCGGTGGCGGTTCGGCCAGCGGCCGCTCGACCGACGGGTACCGACCGGCGACGCGCGCGCCCCACGTCTGCGCGTGTTTCGCAACGCGCGCCCGCAGGCGGCGGACATCCCCTTGCACCTCGGTGACCTTAGGAGAAATCAGAAGACTCATGACGGCCGTCCCTTCGCGACGCTGCGACTCCTCGACCATATCGGAAACACACGTTTCCGTACACAGTTGTTTCCCGACTTATCTTGTGCAAGGCTTCGTCGGTGACCCGAGTATTCAGCGGCACCTACCGTGGCACCTCCACCGCCGAGCGCCGGGAGGATCGGCGCAGGCGGCTACTCGACACCGCTCTCGACATCGTCGGCACCCAGGGCCTGTCCGCACTGACCGTGCGTGGCCTCTGCGAACAGGCCCGGGTCGGACCCCGCTTCTTCTACGAGGCGTTCCCCGATCTGGACGCCGTCGCCGCCGAACTACTCCTGGAAATCCAGGACGCCGCTCTCGACACCGCCCGCGCCGCCGTCGCCACCACCAAGGGGTCGCCTGCGGACAAGATCCGCGCCGGCGTCGCCGCCCTCATCATCGAACTCACCGACGACCCACGCCGGGCCCAGGTCGTCTTCGCCCAGGCCTACGGAAACGAGGTCTTGATGCGCAGCCGCTTCGACGGCATGCGCCGCGTCGCCGACGTCATCATCGAACAGACCCGCCTCGTGCTCGACCTCCCCGCAGGCCACGACACCGCCGTCACCGCGACCTCCCAGCTGATCACCGGCGGCGCCGCCGAACTCGTCCTGGTCTGGCTCGACGGCGGCCTGGATGTCGACCGCGCGGGCCTGATCGACCTGCTCGCCGATTTCACCATCGCGATGGTCGGGCGGCTGCCCGATGTCGCCCAGCGCTTGTCGACAGCTTCCGAGTGACCGGGCAGTCCCTTAAGCTGAATCCATGAACGCGTGCAGGCGATTTCTGCGCCCCGGGCCGTCAGTCGGCCACGGGGTCTGCCGCGTGCGTTCGCGCACGTAGTTCCTGTGGCCGTCGCCGGTTCGGGGGTTTCACCGAATCCGACTGGCTACCAAAGGAATTACTCATGCCTGCCTATCTCACTCCACTCGATCTGTCGCGCGCGCTGACCGTGCGCGACCTCAGCGATGTCACGCAGGGACCGCACGCCATGCAGGCGCTGCTGGACGCGCTGGTGCACGCGCTGGCCGATGCGTGGGCGTCGAGGGTCCGCGTCGTGCGCAACTCGCCGCTCGTCGCCGTCGTCGACAACTACGACAAGCTCGGCTACGACCCGGCCGACGTCACCCGCGACGCGCGCTACACCCGATACGTCAGCCCGACCACCATGCTGCGGAGTCACACCACCGCCGACATCCCCGCGACATTGCGGCGCTACGCCGAGGTGTCGGGTGACGTCGACGACCTCATCGTGGTGCCCGGCGTGGTCTATCGCAGGGACGTCGTCGACCGAATCCATGTGGGTGAACCCCATCAGGTCGATCTGTGGCGGCTCCGATCGAGCCCGGACACCGGCGATCACCACGTGCGCGAGATGGTCGCGCACCTGGTGGAGGCGGTGCTACCGGGTGCCGAGTGGCGCACCACGCCGGCCCGGCACCCGTACACCGCCCTCGGCAGACAGGTGGACGTGCGCCTCGGCACGGAGTGGCTGGAACTCGCCGAATGCGGGCTCATCGCCGACCATGTGCTGGCCGGCGCGGGGCTCGATCCCGCCCGCTGGTCCGGCACCGCGCTCGGCCTCGGTTTGGACCGAGCCCTCATGCTGTGCAAGGGAATACCCGATATCCGCTACCTTCGATCCGAGCACCCGCGCATCGCCGACCAGCTGCAAGATTTGTCCCCGTGGCGGCCGGTCTCCGCGCTGCCACCGATCCGCCGCGACCTGTCGGTGGTGATCGCCGACGACACCGACGACGAAACCCTCGGCGACACCGTGCGAAAGGTGCTGCACGATCGGGTCGACGACATCGAGTCGGTGCTCGTCACCGCCCGGACACCATGGGCCGAGCTCTCCGAAAAGGCCGGGGACAGACTCGGCATCGTGCCCGGGCAGACGAACGCCGTTGTGCGGCTGACCCTCCGGCCCCTGGCGCGCACGCTCACCGACGAGGAGGCCAACGCGCTCCGCAACGAGGTGTACCGCGCCATCCATATCGGCCCCCATCTGGAGCTGGCATGAACGCAAAGCGCCTGCCGAATTCTGAACACACGTCGGGACTGTCGGCCGACTCGAAGTGCTGCTAGCGTGGAGAAACTCAACGAAGCAAAGTAGTCGATGGGGCCGGAACCCCTTCTGGGGCATGGGGTTCCGGCCTCTGCGACGATGCCACCTCCGGTACTACCCCCCTGCGCCGAACCACCGAGCCAGCGCCGCCTCGAGCCCATCCAGACTCCCGCCATCGGCCGCCCATGCCACAAATCCATCGGGACGAACCAGCATCCCGGTCAACTCCCCCGGCTCAACCGCCTTCGCCGTGGCCACTCGCACCCGCGGCGCCCAAGGTGCCACCGCCGCACGCAGTTCCGCGGAATCAGCCAGATCGAACAGAACCGCGGCACCATCGGCGAAGTGCGTGCCGAGCCGGGTCCCGTCCGACAACTCGAAGTCCGGTACCGCCGCACCGACGCGCTCGTGCCCGCCACCGAGGTCGTAGCGGTGCAGCACGCCGGAGATCTTCTTGAAGATGACAGTCGCCGCGTCGCGGGTCGCCAGCAGTTCGGTCATCACCTCCCGCAGTTTCCTGCTGCGCAGGTCGGTGCGCATCAGCGCCACCTGAGCCCGGGTCCAGTCGAGCACCCACGCCCCGATCGGATGCCGTTCGGTGGTGTAGGTGTCGAGCAGGTCCGGCCGCGCCCAGCCGCGCACCACCGCGGCCAGCTTCCAGCCGAGGTTCACCGCGTCGCCGATGCCGAGGTTGAGTCCCTGCCCGCCGAACGGTGAATGCACGTGTGCCGCATCGCCTGCCAGCAGCACCCGGCCCTTGCGGTATTCGGTGACCTGACGGGTGTTGTCGGTGAACCGGGTGGCCGAGTGCACGGCGGTGATCTCCACCGGAACACCGGACACGTTGCGCAGACTCGCCTGCAACTCCGCCGCGGTGATCGGCGCGTTGCGGTCGGCGGGTGGACCGTCGAGCTCCACGGTGAGGATCCGGCCCGGTACCGGGCCGTGCACATAGATCCCGGTGTCGGTCGTTGTCCAACCCGGATTCAGCGCTTCGGCCCCGGTCATCTCGACGATGGCCTGATGCCCGGTCAGCTCCGGGTCGAGGCCGGGAAAGTCGAAGCCCGCCAGCTTGCGCACCGTGCTGCGCCCACCATCACAACCGACCAGCCAGCCGGCGCGGACAGTGTTGGCGCCGAGCCGAACCGTGACCCCACCGCCGTCGTCGTCGAAATCGGTGAGCTCGACACCGCGCCGCACGATGGCACCCAACTCGGCAGCACGTCGCCCGAGGAGTGCCTCGATGCTCTGCTGCGGCACCAGGTAGACCTCGGCGGCCGGGCCGAGATCCGCGAACGAGGAATGATCGAAGTCGACAAGGTCGGCCCCGATCATGATGCCCGCGAAATGCCCGAGAAACGGCGGCGTTATCGGCTCATCGGCCGGCCCATCGCCTGCCGTCAGAAATCTCGCCATCTGGTCGCGCATCCGCGCGCTTTCGGCGACGATTTCCGGCAGCAACCCACGCCGGTAGAGCGCCTGTGCGGTAGGAACATTGATCCCACCCGCCTTCATCGTCGGATCGATCTCGTCGAGCCGCTCGACCACCAGCACATCCACCCCCGCGAGCCGAAGTTCGCAGGCCAGCATCAATCCCACGGGCCCGGCGCCCGCGATCACCACGTCGTATGTCTCGTCCATGGATCCGACGGTGCCGCGCGTCGATTGCGCCGCCCTTGCACGACACTTGCGTCGCACCGAACGACGGAATCACTTCGCCTTGCGCAACAGCCGAATCACCGCCCGATCGACCAACTCCCGCCGCTCGTCGTCGGAATCGGCGCGCCGCGCACGACGCAACGCCGCGGCAATGGTCGATCCGTTCTCCCAGGCGGTCACCACCCGCGGGTCGACGTAGGAGTTACGCGCGACCGTCGGCGTGTTCCCCAGGGCCGCCGCGACGTCCTCCATCACCTTCTTCTCCACCGCTCTACGACCACGTTTGGACTCGGGCCGCTCGGCCGACGCGAAGTCCGCGGCCGCCAATACCGTTGCCTGCCAGGTGCGTAAGTCCTTGGCGCTGCATTCGCAGCAGGCGAGTTCCTTGAACCGCAGATTGACGTCGTCGGCGTGCAGTTCGCGATAACCGGTCCCGTTCCGATAGACGAGCAACCGAGACGACTCGGCCGGACAACGCCGCATGGCCCGAATGGCGTTGGCCACCAACGGTTCCCTGATCCGCACCCGCCGCCGGATACCACCCTTGGCCGGGTAGTCGAACAGCATCTCGGCACCGGAGAGCCGCACCTGCTCGCGCAGCAGCGTGGCCACCCCGCGGGTCCCGTTCTCCTCCGCGTACTCCTCGCCACCCACTCGGAACACGCCGCGGTCCAGCAGATCGATCGCCACCGCCTCGGCGCGATGCTTGCTCAGCCCCCGCTCCCCCAGATCCGCCCTGACCTGCCGCCGCACCTCGGGCAGCCGGGCGGCGAGTTCGAGCACCCGATCGAACTTCTCCTCGTCGCGCTCCCTGCGCCACTGCTCGTGGTACAGATACTGCCGCCGACCGGCCGCGTCGATGCCCACCGCCTGGACGTGACCGTTGGCGTGCGGGCAGATCCACACCTTGCGCCACGCGGGCGGGATGACCAGGGCTTTGATGCGGTCGAGGGTTTCCGCGTCGGTCACCGCTTCGCCGTCGGTCGTGGCATAGGAGAAACCACGGCCGCGCCCGACTCGGGTCAGGCCGGGCCCGTACACAGTGCTGCGGCGTAGGCGCATCGGAGATTCCTCGGCTGGGGACGGCCGATGGGCGAGGCAGTCGCCTCGCCCATCGGCTGTTGTCGTGCTATCGGTTCAGGTGGCTGCGTTCGCCGCCGAGACGTTTGGCCGCGACCGGTTGGGCCGCCGCACCCTTCTTGCCCGCCTCGCTGGCGCGCTTGGGGTCGTTGTCGAAGCTGCCGCTACTCGCCTTGCCACCCTGGCTGGCGATCTTGCGCTGCTGCTCCGGATCCATGGCGGCGAAACCACGTTGGGCTGCCATGCAATCCCTCCTTGCCTCGAGTACTTTGTCGGCGACGGCTGGGTTGCCGTCACTGACGGCCCTACCCGGGGATCTCGGCAGCAAACATTGGGGCCTGCCGCAAAGTCCGGCTGAAGGCGCCGGACGGGGACTTTGCGACAGTCGGAATTCAGTGTTGGGGCACCAGTGCGGGGGCCGGCTCAGGCGCCCGCGCGGCCCGGCGACCCGAGACGAAATACAGCGCGACGAGCAGCACGCTGAACCACACATAGGTGTTGCCGATGATGTGTTGCCATGGCGTCCATTGCGTTTCACGATGTTCGCCGTCGGGCAACCAGTTCTGCGGCCCGTACACGAAAACCGCGGTGATGACGGCGATGGTCACCGACCAGCCGATCGCCTGGCGACGTGGCAGCCGGGTGGCGTAACCGATGCTGGCCAGCAATGCCGGGGCGATCCACACCCAGTGGTGCGACCAGGAGATCGGCGAGAGCAGCAGGGTGAACACCGCGTTGATGGCCAGCGCGAGCGGCGGGAAATCGACCGCGCGCCGCATGGCCGCGACCACGAGCACCAGCAGCGCGGCGCCGAGGATCAGCCACAGCGCGGTGAACGCGGGCTCGGGCACCTGCAATCGGGCCAGCACCGCTTGAATCGACTGATTGGTATGGAATGCCGACCCGCTCAACCCGGACACATTGCCCATACCGCCGAACCAGTACTTCACCGAGTCGCGCGGCAGCACGGCGAAGCCGATCAGCGTCGCGGCCGCGCCGGTCGCCGCGGCCGTCGCCGCCGACTTGTAGTCCTTGCGCACCAGGAAATACAGCACGAACGCCGCCGGGGTCAGCTTGATGGCCGCGGCGATGCCGATCAGCATGCCGCGCCGCCAGCGCGGTTTGATCGCGAGGCAGTCGGCCGCGACCAACGCCATCAGCAGCAGATTCACCTGGCCGAAGCCCAGCGTCGAATGCACCGGCTCCAGCAGCAGGGCCAGCGGCGTCGCGCACCCGGTCACCATCAGCACCAGCTTGCGCTGGTCTTCGCCGGGCCACACCCGCCGCGCGACCAGGTACAGGGTCAGCCCCAGCGCGGCCACCGAGGAGACGAAGAAGGTGAACGCGGCCGCGGTCCACGGCAGCAGCGCGAACGGGCTCAGTGCCAGCGCGGCGAACGGCGGATAGATGAACGGCAGTCCGGCGCCGATGGTGGTCTGCGGCAGCTGTCCGTACATGTCGTTGCCGTGCCGTAGCGCGTCCACCCCGAGGCGATAGACCTGCAGGTCGATGAACCCGCCGGTGATCTTGTCGAACGGCCAGGTCGGCAGCAGCAGACAGAACGCGGAGAACGCGATACAGAGCACCGGTGCCAGCCACATCGCGACGCCGAGTCGACGATTCTTGGCTTCCGGCTCAACGTGGGTGGCGACACTACTCATCCGCGGCGACTATACCGACCTATCGCCTCCGGTACACCAGGTGGGAGGGCCTTCGGCGGCCGATGGAGTGAGCGCAACCGAAACGGGTACGTCGACACCAGTCCCCCAACCGAAGGAGGTCGACCCGATGACCGCGTTGACGGCCGTAGCGCTGGTGTGCAGTTTGAAGAAATCACCCGAATCGTCGAGTACGGAGCTGCTGGCCGGGCAGGTGATGGACGAGCTGGAGCGACACGGGGTGGGCGGCCGCGTAGTGCGGGTGGTCGACTACGACGTGCGGCCGGGCGTGACCGCCGACGAGGGCGACGGCGACGCGTGGCCGACGTTGCGCGAGATGATCGCCGCCGCCGACATCGTGCTGATGGCGACGCCGACCTGGGTCGGGCACATGTCCTCGGTGGCGCAGCGCGTGCTGGAGCGGCTGGACGCGGAGCTGTCGGAGACCGACGACGCGGGCAGGCCGAGCATGGTCGGCAAGATCGGCATCGCCGCCGTGGTCGGCAACGAGGACGGGGCGCACAAGATCATCGCGGATCTGTTCCAGGCGCTGAACGACATCGGGTTCACCATTCCCGCGCAGGGCGGCACCTATTGGAACGGGCAGGCGATGGGCACGGTCGATTACAAGGACCTGTACCAGGTCCCGGAGTCCGTCGAAAGCACGACCGCCGCGGTCGCCCGCAATGCCGCGCATCTGGCCGGACTGCTGCGCGCCGAGGCGTATCCGCCCTATTCGCGCGAGTCTCAGGAGGCGTGATGAAGGCCCCGGGTGCCGCCGAGTTCGTTCCCGACACCGCGGACCTGTCGACCCTGCAAGAAGCGTCCTGCCGATGCCGAGGGTGTGACCTCTACCGGAACGCGACGCAGATCGTCTTCGGCGAGGGTCCCCCGGACGCGTCGGTGGTGGTGGTCGGCGAGCAGCCCGGCGATCAAGAGGATCGGCAGGGACACCCGTTCGTCGGCCCCGCCGGACACCTGCTCGACAAAGCGCTCGACGAGGCAGGCATCGACCG
Organism: Nocardia sp. CS682; assembly: GCF_004634405.1. NCBI lineage: Bacteria > Bacillati > Actinomycetota > Actinomycetes > Mycobacteriales > Nocardiaceae > Nocardia > Nocardia sp. CS682. The sequence continues at coordinate 1,198,404 of NZ_CP029710.1, forward strand.
GGACACCGTTTATCTCACCAACGCCGTCAAGCACTTCAAGTTCGTCGAGCGGGGCAAGCGGCGGATCCACAAAACGCCCGGCCGTACCGAGATCGTCGCCTGCTCGGCCTGGATCAACGCCGAACTGGCGCTCATCCGCCCGCGACTGGTGGTGTGTCTTGGTGCGGTCGCCGCGCAGGCGGTGATCGATCCGGCGTTCAAGGTGAGTCAGCAACGCGGCGAGGTTGTTTCGCGGCCCGACTACCGGGCGATCGCGACCGTGCACCCCTCGGCGGTGCTGCGCGCGCCGGACCGCGCCGAGGCCTATGCGGCCTTCGTCGACGATCTGAAGAAGGTGCGGGCCGAGATGGGGAAGCGCACGACCTCGAAGTGAGTCACCGGGGCCTGGTAGGAATGGCGGATGGACGCTGACATGGACCCCGAACTCATCGAGCTGGCCACCAAGGTGTTCGACTTCGCGCGCCAGGGCGACGCCGCCGCGCTGGCCACCTACCTGGACGCGGGGGTGCCCGCGGATCTGACCAACGAGGCGGGCGACACCCTGCTCATGCTCGCCACCTACCACGGTCATCGCGATGCGGTCGCCGCGCTGCTCGACCGCGACGCCGACCCGACCAAGGCCAACGACAAGGGGCAGACCCCGTTGGCAGGCGCGGTCTTCAAGGGCGAGAACGAGATCGCGCGCTTGCTCCTCGAATCCGGGGCCGACCCGGACCAGGGCACCCCCTCCGCCCGCGACGCCGCGTTGATGTTCGGCAAGCCCGAACTGCTGGAGCTGTTCGCCGACTACTGACCGCCCGCGGAATTTCGCCGCTCACTTCATGGTTGCTGCCCCTGAAAACGCAACCACTGGAGGCAATGACGTGTCCGATCCCCACAGCCCCGACTTCGAACCGAAGAGCTTCAACCAGCAGGTGATCGATGAGTTCCGCGCCAACGCGGGCAAGGTCGGCGGCATGTTCGAGGGCGCGGCGATGGTGCTGATCACCACCACCGGCGCCAAGTCCGGGCGGCGCATCACCAACCCGCTGGTCTACCTGCCCGACGGCGACCGGGTCGTGCTCATCGCCTCCAACGGCGGCAACGACAAGCACCCGGCGTGGTATTACAACTTGCGCGCGAATCCCGACCTCACGGTCGAGATCGGCACCGAGCGGTACGCGGCGAAAGCCGAGGTCGTCTCGGGCGCCGAGCGCGACGAGCTCTACGCCAGGATGGTCGAGATCATGCCGGGCTTCGCCGAGTACCAGGCCAAGACGTCGCGGGTGATTCCGGTGCTCGCGGTGTACCGCAGCGCGGCGTGAGCGCTATCCGCGCTCGCGCACCGCGCTGACCGCCTTGCGGGCGGCCACCAGGACGGGGTCCCACACCGGCGAGAACGGCGGCGCGTAGCCGAGATCGAGGGCGGTCATCTGTTCGACCGTCATCCGCGCGGTGAGTGCGACGGCAGCGATGTCGACGCGCTTGCCCGCGCCCTCACGGCCGACGATCTGCACGCCGAGCAGCCGGCCGGTGCGCCGCTCGGCGAGCATCTTCACCGTCATCGATGCGGCATCCGGGTAATAGCCCGCGCGACTGGTCGATTCGACGGTGACCGTGACGAACTGCAGGCCCGAGGCCCGAGCGTCCTTCTCCCGCAGGCCGGTTCGCGCGACCTCCAGGTCGCAGACCTTGCTGACCGCGGTGCCGACGACGCCGGGGAAGGTCGCGTAGCTCCCGCCGACACCGGCGCCGATGATCTGGCCGTGTTTGTTGGCGTGCGTGCCGAGCGCGATATGGCGTTCGCGACCGGACACCAGGTCGAGCACCTCGACGCAATCGCCACCGGCCCAGATGTTTTCGTGACCGCGCACCCGCATGGCCAAGTCGGTGAGCAACCCGCCGTATTCACCTAGGGGCAGACCCGCCGCGCGCGCCAGCGCGGTGTCCGGCTGCACGCCGATGCCGAGCACCACCACATCCGCGGGGTATTCGACGCCGTCGGCGACCACGGCGCCGACCCGGCCATGCTCGTCCGTCCGGATCTCGGTCACCTCGGCATTACTGACCACCTCGATACCCATGCCGCACATGGCATCTCGGACCAGGGCACCCATGTCCGGGTCCATCGTCGACATCGGCTGGGGGCCGCGCTGGACCATCGTGACGTCGTAACCGCGCTTGATCAGCGCCTCCGCCATCTCCACCCCGATATAACCGGCGCCGACGACCACCGCGCGCTTGCCCTCGGTGTGTTCGAGCGTGTCGATCAGCGCCTGCCCGTCGTCGAGGGTCTGCACGCCGTGCACGCTTGCCGCGTCGATGCCGGGCAGCGGCGGCCGGATCGGGCGGGCGCCGGTGGCGATGACGAGTTTGTCGTAGTCCGTCCAGGATTCGGTGCCTGCGTCGAGGTCGCGGGCACGCACCCGGCCGCCCGCGACGTCGATCTCGGTGACCTCGGTGCGCATCCGCACATCGATGTCGCGGGCGCGATGCTCCTCGGGGGTGCGGGCGATCAGTGCGTCCCGCTCGCGCACGTCGCCGCCGACCCAGTACGGGATGCCGCACGCGGAGTACGAGGCGAACCGGCCGCGCTCGAATACCACGATCTCCAGGTCGCTCGCGCCCTTCAGCCTGCGTGCCTGCGAGGCCGCCGACATCCCGGCCGCGTCACCACCGATGACCACCAGTCGCTCCATACGGCTCACGCTACGGCCGACCGCCCGTCGCCGAGCGGAGGGGGTCGCCGCGATTTGTGCGCGGTATTCCGGTTGCCATGCGGTTGACTCGGGTTTACTCCACACTGATCTTCTGGCAAACGCTGTGTGAGGGCAGCGTTTACATCCGGGAGCTGTCTATGAGCGAACAACCGTCTCCGTCCGATGATGAACGTCGGCTCGCCGAACTCGGCTACAAACAGGAATTGGCCCGATCGTGGTCCGGATTCTCGAACTTCGCCATCAGTTTCACCATCGTCTCCATCCTGACCGGCGGATTGGCCAGTTACGGAATCGGTTTGGCCAACGGCGGCCCGATCACCATGGCCTGGGGCTGGCCGCTGGTCTCGATCATGGTGCTGTTCGTCGGCATGGCGATGGCCGAATTGGCCTCCGCCTACCCCACCTCCGGCGGCCTGTACTGGTGGGCGTCGCAGCTCGGCGGGCCGGTCTGGGGCTGGTTCACCGGCTGGTTCAACCTGATCGGTCAGATCGCGGTGACCGCGGCCATCGATTACGGGGCGGCGATCTTCACGACCGCGGTGCTCAATGTGATCGGCATCGAAATCGGCACCGACCGCACCGCGATCTTCCTGGTCTTCTCGGTGATCCTGCTGCTGCACGCGGTGTTGAACGCGATCGGCCCGCATCTGTCCGCGGTGATCAACAATATCTCCGCGTGGTGGCACGTCGGCGGTGTGGCGATCTTCGTGCTGGTGCTCGCCTTCGGCGCCGAGAACCATCAGAGCGTCGACTTCGTGTTCACCGAGACCATCGACAACAGCGGTGTCGGGTTCGGCGGGGTGGCGTTCAGCTTCCTGCTCGGTCTGTTGCACGCGCAGTACACGTTCACCGGTTATGACGCGTCGGCGCACATGTCCGAGGAAACCCACGACGCCTCGCGGATGGCGGCCAAGGGCATCATCAACACCATCGTGGTGTCCGCGATCGCCGGCTATCTGCTCATCATGGCGGTGACCTTCGCGATCCCGAATCTGGACGATGCGCTGGATCCGACCAAGAACAGCGGCTACCCGGTGATCTACATCCTGGAGAACTCGCTCAGCTCGTTCTGGTCCGGGCTGCTGCTCATCATCGCCGCGATCGCGCAGTTGTTCTGCGGCTACGCGTCGGTCACCTCGGCCTCCCGGATGCTGTTCGCGTTCGCCCGCGACGGCGCGGTGCCGGGATCGGCGCTCTGGTCGAAGCTTTCGGCCAGGAAGGTGCCGGTCAACGCGGTGCTGTTCATCTCGGTCTTCGCGTTCGTGCTGCTGATTCCCTCGATGCTGGTGCCCGCCGAGAACGCGCCGACCGCCTACGCGGCCGCCACCTCGGTAGCCACCATCGGCCTCTACATCGCCTACGGCATACCGATTCTGCTGCGCCAGGTGCACGGTTCCCGATTCCGCACCGGCCCTTGGCGACTCGGCCGCTGGTACCGCCCGATCGGTATCGTCGCGCTGGCCTGGATCGCCCTGATCAGTTTCCTGTTCATCCTGCCGATGGACGACCGGGGCTACCCCTGGCACAGCGATTTCACCTGGAACACGGTCAATTACGCCCCGATCGCGTTGCTCGGTGTCGTCGGCGCCATCGGCATCTGGTGGGCGCTTTCGGCGCGCACCTGGTTCACCGGACCCCGGCGCACGGTCGAGGACGCGCCGGAGGCCGGCGACGAAACGGCGGTCAACGCCTGAATGAACGGCTCGGAGCGGCTACTGATTCGCGGCTTGTCGGTGCCGGTCGCTAGGTTCGACAGTATGGAAAGGATCGACCCGGAAGACAATGCGACCGTAGGTCGGATTGTGTTTCCGGGAAACCCGTGGCCCGCCGGACACGCGATCGACGAGTTCGTGTGGTCCGGGCGGATCGACGAGAACGGCAATTTATGGTTCGACCTGCACCTGCGGTCGGCCGAGTACGGTGCCGAAGCAGCACCGGAAAGTGCTGCGGACGGCACGGATTGGTCGTCGCCGCAAGTGTGGCGCAACTACCGGAGTTGCACGCTGTCGTCCACCTACTGGGGTGAGGACGACGGCACCGGATTTCTCGCCGCCACGCCGGGTAGTCCATTCCATTTGAAATCGTTGACGCCGCAACGCCTGACGGCCGATCCGCTCCCCCTCGTCGATATCGATCAGCTCGAATTTCTCGCGTTCAATATCTACCTGCTCGGCCACGATTCCGTCGCCGACCAAGAGGTGTCTTTTACCCGCCGCCCAGACGGCAGCCATCACATCGACTGGCGCGGACGCATCGCGCTCACCTACGCCGGTGACGTCGAGTTCCGTCATCGATTCGAAGCCGAGATCGCCGCGACCCTCGAATACATCCGCTACCCCGCGACGCTGTCGCGCGAGGAGGCACACGATCACCTGCAGGCCGTCGTCGACGCGCCGGAGTTGTTCGAGGCGGGACTCGTCGACGGTCAACCTGCCTGGGTACCGAAACCGTAACTTCCGGAAAGTGGTTGCCCCGCCGCCCGAGCGGACCGAGTGAGCGGTTTCGGCTATGCGGCCGAATGTCCCGGCAGCACGCAGGCGGTGTCCAGACCGAGCACGCGATTCAAACGGCCGAAGGCCAGCCAGGAACCGATGCTCATGCTGAGTTCCACCACTTCCACCTGGGTGTACTCCACGAGCATGCGGGTCCAGAACTCGTCATCGATACCGTGGTGGTCCAGGGCGTAACGCTCGGCGTACTCGGCGGCGAGCCGGGTGCGTTCGTCGAAAGCCTCGGTGGTGCGCCACTCGGTGACCGCGTCGGCGAATTCCGGCTCCACCTTGGCGCCGTCGCGTTCGGTGCGCCAGTCCTGGCAGAAGATACAGCCGTTGATTTGCGCGATCCGCAGCCGGGCGGCCTCGAATTCGCGGAGACCGAGCGTGCTGTGCGAATACACCGCCATCGAGAACTGGGCGGCGGCTACCCCGATACCGGGCACCATTTCGCCCCAGACGTAACCGATCGGGTCCTTGCCCTCGGGGACATCGATGATCATGGATTTTCCCTTCCGAGTTTGCCGACTGCCGGACGCAGTGGAATATCGAGCGCGTCGTAGAGTCCGGGTTCGGCCGCGGCGAGCCAATCGATGGCGCTCACCAAACGCCCTACGGCAGTGGCGTTTCCGCCCGCGGAACGGTTGCCGTTCTCGTCGGTCGCCTCGATGGTGACCTCGATGCGCGGGCGACCCTCGATGATCACCCGGTGCGCGCCGTCGCCGTCGGCGGGCGCGGGCCAGTCCGGCGCGCAGGACGGATGGATCCGGGTGACGTGTTCGATGACGATCCGCGGCTCGCCCGCGACGATGCCCTGCACCTCGAAGCGCACCGCACCTTGCGTGCCCGCCGCGAACTCCCCCATCGACACGGTGGTGATCGTGGCTTCGAGCGGTTGCCGATCCAGGGTCTCGCGGATCTCGTCGAGTTCGACGCCGAGTGCCCGCGCCATCAGCCGAATCTGGCCGCCCCACACCATGGTCGGTACCGTCGGCGCGAGCATGGGCGGCTGATAGTCCATCGGCTGGCCCATACCGACGAGGTAGCGCACCGAGTCCGGCTGGTCGTAGGTCGAGTAGTCGAAGATCTCCTGGCAACGCAGCACGTCGATGGTGCCGCCGAGGCCGCTGAGCAACAGGGGCAGCACATCGTTGCCCCAACCGGGGTCCACACCCGAGACGAACAGCGAGCCGCCGCCCTCGGCGATCGCCGCGAGCACCGGATCGCGGATCTCCGCCGGCGCGTTGCGCGGGTCGTAGAGGGCGTACAGGGCGGGCGTCACGACTATGGCGCCCGCGCGGATCGCCCGCACGATGTCGGCGAGCGCGTCGTCGGGGCGGATGTCGCCGGACGCGGCGTACACGACTGCGCGCGGTTTCGTCGCCAGCACCGCGTCGATGTCATCGGTGGCCGCGACGCCCAACTGATAGTCGAGACCGCTCAGCTCCCCCGCGTCGCGCCCGACCTTGTCCGGATTGTGGACGAGCACATTCGTGAGGGTCAGCGCCGGATGGGCCTCGACGGCTCGAATGGCCGCCCGGCCGACATTGCCGGTGCCCCACACCGCCGTGGAGATCATGCCGGGAGCGTAGCAAGCGCTTGGTCGGTTCCACGCCGTAATCGCGAACCTACCCGGGCTCGTCGTCCAGGCCATGCAATCGCCAGCCGGGCCACCTCGGCGTCACCCCACCGGCCCATATCTCGCCGATCGGCGTTTGCCGCAGGTCCCCGTAGCGCCCGATCGCCGCAGCAGGTAGCATCATGTGCGGTCGGTCCGCGTGAACACTCCGCCGTACCCGCCGAATCCCCCCAAAAGTATCTGTAACCGTCGGTTACAGATACATCGAGCTGGCTGACAACCTGGCCGGACTCCGTTATGTCGTCACGGCAACCCTCTCGACACCGGCAGTCGAGCGCCCCGGCGCAAATCCAGGAACTTTCCATGTTGCCCACGCCAGTTGTGGACCTGCCTACCGATGTCGTTTTCAAGTAGACATTCATGCGCGACGCTTGCATAAAGTCGACGAATCCCGCTGCCGGGCAACATATCATGGTGCCCGACAGCACCATATGAACGTTCCCCTCTGGAACTTGGGCCAAAAAGTTCCCCAATCGTTTGCCGAGCCCTACCGCCCCTACCGAACAGCAGTTAAGTTTGAGGAAGCTCGGGGCTTACCGATGAGGCTATCCACGGCGCCAGGGGTGGCTTCCACGACAAGGAGGGTGGTGATGACGACACAACCAGCCGCACTCGGTTATGTGCGGCACGATATCTCGGGTGCGCAGCAAACCTGGGACGAGACTCAAATCCGCAGTCTCGCTAAAAGACTCGGCTACGAACTCATCGAGAATGTGGTCTTCGGCGCGGACACCGCCGACCGACTCGGCCAGCTCCGCGACATCGTCCGGCGCCACGATGCCGAAGCACTGATAACACCGACCCTCGAGCACCTGGACGGCGCCGCCGAACCACTGGTCGAGGTCTGCGACGTTATCACCGTCCGTCCCGAAAACACCTACGCACGATGGGCTTTTCCCCAGATCCAGGCCGACGGCTGAGCGCCGACCCGGCGAACTTCCGGCATCCGCGCGTCGGCGGGGATACGATGCGCAGATGGCGCACCCCGCCCCGCCGGTTCCGGGGGCGACGGTCGCATCGGACCGTTCGCCCGTGAACTCGCGCGGCAACGGTGTCGCGGAGGTGGTGGCGCAGTTCACCGAGGCGTGGCGAGCCGGCGATGAGCCACCGGACCTGCGGGCCTACCTCCCCGACTCCCCCGGTATCCGGCGGGTGTCGTTGATCGAGTTGATCAAGGTCGATCTGGTCCATCGATGGGGACGCGGCACGGCGCCGAAACGCCTGGCCGATTATGTCGAGGATCTACCGGAATTGCGAACCTGGCCGCTGCCGCCGGATCTCATCTACGAGGAGTTCCACGTCCGGCGGCGGTCAGGCACCTCGGTGCAGGTCACCGAGTACACCGCGGCATATCCCGAACAAGCCGAGCAACTTTCGGAAATGCTCGCGACCGACGACTACCGCACCACGATGATGTCGGCCGCCGAGCCGGTCGATCTCGACGATATCGACGCCGGGCAGCAGATCGACGACTTCGATCTGATGACCGGACTCGGCCGCGGTGCCTTCGCGCGGGTATTCCTAGCGCGCCAGCGGTCGATGCAGCGGCTTGTCGCCGTGAAGATCTCCCGCGACAAGGGCACCGAGCCGCAGACGCTGGCCCAGCTGGATCACGACTACATCGTCCGGGTCTTCGATCAGCGCGTGCTGGAGCACCGCAAGCTGCGGCTGCTGTACATGCAGTACGTGCCGGGCGGGACCCTGTTCACCGTGCTGGAGCGGGTTCGGGTGACCCCGCCGGAACACCGGGACGGGCGGCTGCTGCTCGACGTCATCGACTCGGTGCTGGCGGGCAAAGGCGAGATCAGGCCGAGCGAATCGCCGCTGCGGGCACGGCTGGCCCAGCTGTCTTGGCCGGAAACCATCGCCTGGCTGGGGCGGCGGCTGGCCGAAGCGCTCGACTACGCGGGCAATGCCGGTGTGCTGCACCGCGATATCAAACCGGCGAACGTATTGCTCACCGCGGACGGCATTCCCAAGCTCGCCGACTTCAATATCAGCTTCAGCGGTAATGTTTCGGGCGACAGCCCGGTCGCCTACTTCGGTGGCTCGCTCGCCTATATGTCACCCGAACAACTCGCGGCGCTACATCCGGACCGCCCGGGTACAGCCGAGGATCTCGACACCCGCAGCGACCTGTACGCGCTCGCCGTGGTGCTGTGGGAATTGCTCACCGGCCGAAAGCCGTTCGACGACGACTCGGTGACCGGCGGCGACCGCACGGCACTGGACGGCATGCTGGAGCGTCGCTCCGGCAGTCCGAAAGCGCTGCCCTACCAGGATCTTCCACCCGATTGTCCGGCAGCGCTGGAGCGCGCCCTGGTGCGTGCGCTCGATCCGGAGCCGGACAACCGGTGGCCCTGCGGGGCGGACATGGCCCAGCAGTTGGAGGTCTGCCTCGACGCCCGAGCCCGCGATCTCGTCGACCCGCCGCCCGCCAGTTGGCGTTTGCGGGCACGCAAGCTGATGCACCCGATCATGGCGCTCGCCATCGCGGTGCCGAACGCGCTCGCGATCTGGTACAGCTACAACCACAACCGGACCCTCATCATCAGCAAGCTGGACGAGCAGGCCCAGCATCGCTTCGACCAGATCGCGGTGACCACCTACGGGCTGTGCTTCCTGATCGGCTTCGTGGTCACCAACGTGCTGCTCGCGAACCTGTGGTCGATCTCGCGCGGACTGCGCAACGGCAAGTCCTACGACGCGCAGACCCTCGCCCGCGCACGCGGCGACACCCTGCAACTGGGCAAGCGAAACGTGCTGACCTGCTTCGCGCTGTGGGTCATCGCGGGCGTCGCGGTGCCGGTGTCCGTGCAGGTCTCCGGCAACCACATCACGCCCGAGTCGTACCTGCACTTCTTCATCACGCAGATCGTGTGCGGTGCCATCGCCATGGCGTATCCGTACTTCATGGTGAACTTCTACGCGGTGCGCTCGCTGTACCCGATGTTCCTGCGCCACGGCGGACTCGGCGCGCAGGACGCACGCGCGCTACGCCGGCTCGACCGCCGCAGCACCTACTTCCTCGCCATCGCCGCCGCCGTTCCGCTGCTCGGCGTCGCGGGCGCGACATTCATTCCGGCCGAGGATATTCCGGCGGTCATCGTGGCGCTGCGGGTGCTGTGCGTTGGCAGCGCCCTCGCCTTCATCGGCGTGTACTGGCTGTTCCGCATGCTGGAGCAGGATCTCGCCGCGCTGGAGCGCATCGTCGCCCGCTCCGCCTGAGCACCGCCGCGGTCGCGTCAAGGGGCCGCATGATTGCTGCGCCATTCCCGGCTTCGGCGAGTACGGTATATCCCGCCGCACAGCGCAGGGACGGCACGACGCATTCGGCGGAAAGGCGGGCATCACGTGAACGAGCCGTATTCGTCATGGGCCGCTCGGAATTCGCCCGATGATCGGCCGCTCGCCGCCCGATACCAGAGCGCGGAACCGATCGTGCTGCGTGGCAGCGAGGTCTATCCGATGTACACCGAGCAGGTCGGGCCGGACCCGACGGCGGTCACCGTGACGCTGCTGTCCGCCGCGCCCCCGGCCGGGCTGCGTGGCCTCGGCATAGGGCTGTCGGTCGTCGACGGCTACGTCGGCCTGAACGGGCGCCGCCTCAACGGGGTCGATGTCTGGTCCGATGCCCTGGTCGGCGGCATCAGCTTCGACATCATCGGCACCGCCCCCGGCACCCTGGTGACGCTGACACCCGTCTGGGTGGACGGATTCGGCGAGCAGAAGTCCTGGGTCGGCAATTACGGCATCGTCGTGGAGAACACCCCGGACGGCCGCGTCGTGCTGTGGTGCAGCATCGGCGAGGGACCCGCCAACTTCGCCAACCTCGTCGTCGAGGTGCAGACCGCGCCGGCAATCTCGGAACCCACGGTGGATGCCCAACCCACCCATCCGATGCGTGCGCCGAACCTACCGCCGATATCGACCGGCGCGCACCCGGCGGCTGCGCAGCAGAACACGCACCACATCCCCGGCGGCGACATCGCGGCGAACAACCACCCGCCGGCCGCGCAACCGGCCCAGCACAACTCAGGTGGCGGCTTCGCACCGAACACCACCTCGCCGACCACACCACCAGCCCAACACAACCCCAGCGGCGGCTTCACAGCGCACACCCACTCACCGGCCGTGCAGCCCGCCCCACACAACCCGAGCAGTGACTTCGCGGCGAGCAACCACCCGCCGACCACACAGCCAGCCCAGCACAACCCAGGCGGCGACATCGCGGCGAGCAACCACCCGCCGACCACACAGCCAGCCCAGCACAACCCGGGCGGCGGCTTCACATCGAACACCCACCCACCAGCCACACCACCGGCTCAGCACAACCCGGCCAACGGATTCGCACCGAACACCAAACCACCAACCCAACACAACCCAGGCGGCAGTTCCACAGCGCACATCAACTCGCCGGCCGCGCAACCGGCCCAACACAACCCGGCCAACGGCTTCGCACCGAACACCAAACCACCAGCCCAATCCAACCCCGGCGGCAGTTCCACAGCGCATACCAACTCGCCAGCCGCGCAACCGGCCCCAAACAACCCAGGCAGCGGCTTCGCACCGAACACCTACCCGCCGACCACACCACCAGCCCAGCACAACCCAGGCGGCAGTTCCACAGCGCACACCAACTCGCCAGCCGCGCAGCCGGGCACGCACAACCCGGCCAACGGCTTCGCCGCGAACACCCCCGCAGCGCCGAGTCCCGCGTATTCCGGTGTCGCACAGCCGCCGCCGAACCCGCACGCCGATTCCCAGTCTGCTCCGATGCCGCCGCTCGGCTCGGACGCCCAGTACGGCCCCGGCGTCCAATCGGCCCCCACCCGCCCCATGCGCTCCGGCGCACCGGCCGACGAGACCCCGGCGCCGGACACAGGCGCGAGCTATCGGACCGCCCTCTACGACCTCGGCGTCGCCATGTACAGCCGCGGCGAGGAAGACCAGGCCTGCGGGCTGTGGGAGCAAGCCGCCGACGCCGGTCACGCGGGCGCCGCCTACGACCTCGGCGTGGTCCACTTCCGCCGCGGCGACCTGGCCGACGCGCAACGCTGGTGGCGCGAGGCCGCGGAAGGACGCGAACCGCGCGCGATGGCGGGTCTCGCCGAACTCCTGGACCGGCAAGGCGACTACGCCGAAGCCCGCGTCTGGCGGGCCCGCGCGGACGAGGAGCGCGTCGCCAACGCCGATCAGTCGGTCGGCTGACCCCCACGCAGTTCCGCGCGGGCGTCCATCAGCGCGAAGCCGAGCAGGTTCAACCCTTGCCACTGCACGGGATCCTCGGCCCGTGGATCGTCGGCGCCCAGCCCGATCCCCCAGATCCGGTCCACCGGACTGGCTTCCACCAGCACCCGGTCCCCCGTCCCGAGCAGGTACTCCGCCAGTTCGGCGTGCTGCCCGAACTTCGCGACGTTCCCGCGCACCACGATCTCGTACCGGTGCGCGCTCCACACGCGGCTGTCGAAGCCGCGGACCTCGCGCCCGAGCGCTTTCGCCGCTTTCGGCGTCGGCGCCGCCAACACCCGTTCGGCATTGTCCACGTCGCCGAATAGTCGCGCCTTACCCCACATCATGTAGTGCTCGGCCGACCGGAACTCCGCCCCGTCCAGCACGAACGACGCAGGCCACCACTGACTCAAACAGCTGGGCCCGATCCGGCCGCTGCGCTCCGGCTGATGCCCCCAGAACATCAGATAGTCCACCTTCTCGCCCGCAGCTGTCGCCTCGACCAGGTCGCCCACCGAACGCAGGTGCATGATCATAGTGTGCCCTATGGTCGCCCCTTCCTGCCTGCCGAATATCCGCGAAGGTCGTTGTGGGCGGCGAACATAGAGTTCCTGGAGTGAACGGACACATCGACTTCGAGCGACTACACAACTTCCGCGATCTGGGCGGCTACCCGACGGACGGACACATGGTGCGCTGGGGACGGCTGTTCCGCGCCGACTCGCTGAGCAAGCTGCGCGACCAGGACTGGGCGCGCTTCCTCGAGCTGGGCATCACGACCGTCATCGACCTGCGCTACCCCTGGGAGATCGACGCGAGAGGCCGAGTCCCGCAGCACGAGTCGCTCGTCTACCACAATCTCAGCATCGAGCATCGCCCGTACGATCAGGCGGCGCTCGGGCCGGACATCGAGGTGGGACCGTACCTCGCCGAGCGGTTCCTGGAGGTCGCCGCGGACGGTGTCGAGGAACTGCGCCGGGCCATCGAGGTGCTTGCGAAGGCGGACGGCCCGGCGGTCTTCCACTGCGCGTCCGGCAAGGACCGGACCGGGCTGCTCGCGGCCCTCGTCCTGAACCTGCTCGGCGTGCCCGATGCGCAGATCATCGAGGACTTCGCCCGGACCGAGCTGGCTACCGACCGTCTCATCGCCGACTGGCGGGCGGCGTATCCCGACAAGGAGCTGACCTGGCCCGGATACGGGCGGGCGCCCGCGGAGGTGATGCGGTTGTTCCTGGCCGCATTGGCCGCCGAGCACGGTTCGGTGCGCGGGTATACGACGGAGCGGCTCGGCGTCGACGAAGACGTGGTCGCCGCCTTGCGGCGCAGCCTGCTCGAAACGGCGTAACCCGCGGCGAAAAACCGGTCGCGGGTCCGCGCGGGGGTGCGATATCTTGCGGGCATGAACGGTTCGGCGATGAACGGCGGGTACGCGATCAGCGCGTACTACATCCGGCTGCGCACGGAGGCCTGGGCTCTGCCAGTGCACCGTGACGCTGCGTTGTCCCGACTGTTCTGATCGGGATGTGCGCCGGCGGTCGATGACCGCCGGATTTTCTGTGCGCTGGCATGGGTCCGGGCGAATCACTTTTTCTGATTCGACCACTCCGTTCGGAGGATACCCATGTCCCGTCATCGTTCGCTGCCGCGCGCCCGCGATACCCGGGTCGGCACCCGGAAACGTTTGTCCCAGAACTTCCTCGTCGACGCCGGGGCCGCCCGGTTGATCGTGCGCTCGTCCGGCGTCACCGACGCCGATCTCGTGCTCGAGATCGGCCCCGGCGACGGCATGCTGACCAGGCAGCTGCTCAACACGGCAGGCCGGATTCGCGCCTATGAGAAGGACGCCTACTACGCCGAGCGGCTGCGCAGGCGCTACGCTGCCGACGATCGAATAAGGCTGTTCCACACCGATTTTCGTGCGGTGCACGCACCGGACGAGCCGTTCGCGGTGGTCGCCAATGTGCCCTTCGCGGTCACCACCGACGTGCTGCGCTGGTGCCTGGCGGCCCGGCGGCTCACCTCGGCCACCTTGCTCACCCAATGCGAGTTCGCCCGTAAGCATTCCGGCGACTACGGCCGGTGGACCAAGCTCACCGTCGCCCATTGGCCCACCGTCGCAATGGAATTGGGCGCACGCATCGGACGGCACAGCTTCCATCCGGTACCGAGCGTCGACACCGCGGTCCTGCACCTGCGCCGCAGGCCGCGCCCACTGCTGCCGAGCTCGGCGCGCGCCGAGTACCGGCGGATGGTGGAACTCGGTTTCTCGGGCGTTGGCGGCTCGCTGGCGACGTCGCTGCGCAGGCAGTTCCCGGCGCGGGCGGTCCGGGCGGCCTGCGCAGCGGCGGATCTGCCGGAGAACGCACCGGTCGGACTGGTCGACCCCGACCGCTGGCTGATTCTCTTCCGGACATTGACCGGGTAAACATTCCGCTACACAAATGTATCGGATACATTCGTGTATCAAACGAGGAAGGGAGTGCCGTGACCGGCAACTTCGGTGACTACCAGTACGAGATCTACTTCCAGGGCCTCGGCGGTGTCCTGCCCGACCTGCCGATGACCTACGCGGACCTCGAAGCGCGGGCCCAGGCCGCGCTGCCGCCGGGAATCTGGTCCTACGTGGCCGGCGGTGCGGGCGACGAGCTCACCCAGCGCACCAACGCGACGGCGTTCGAGAAGCTGGGCCTGATCCCCCGCATGCTCCGCGCGACCAGGGACCGCGACCTCTCGGTGGACCTGTTCGGGATGAAGCTGCCGTCCCCGATCTTCCTGGCCCCGGTCGGCGTGATCGGCCTCTGCGCGCAGGACGGCCACGGCGACCTGGCGACCGCCAGGGCTGCCGCCCGCACCGGCGTCCCGATGATGGCCTCCACCCTGACGGTCGATCCGCTCGAAGACGTGGCCGCCGAATTCGGCGACACCCCCGGTATGTTCCAGCTCTACACCCCGAACGATCGCGACCTGGCGCAGAGCCTGGTGAGCCGCGCCGAAGCCGCGGGCTTCAAAGCCATTGTGGTGACCCTGGATACGTGGGTACCCGGCTGGCGCCCCCGCGACCTGAGCACCTCGAACTTCCCCCAGCTGCGCAGTCACTGCCTGGCGAACTACTTCAGCGATCCGGTGTTTCGCGGCATGCTCGCGAAAACTCCGGAGGAGGACCCGAAAACCGCGACGCTGACCTGGGTTTCGCAGTTCGGCAACCCGATCACCTGGGACGACCTGGCCTGGCTTCGTTCGCTGACCGATCTTCCGTTGGTACTCAAGGGAATCTGCCACCCCGACGATGCCCGCCGCGCCAAGGACGCGGGCGTGGACGGCCTCTACTGTTCCAATCACGGTGGCAGGCAGGCCAACGGCGGCATCCCGGCGATCGAGCATCTGCCCGAGGTGGTGGCCGCCGCCGATGGCCTGCCGGTGCTGTTCGACTCCGGAATCCGTTCCGGCGCCGACATTGTCAAGGCGCTGGCCCTCGGCGCGACCGCAGTCGGCATCGGCCGCCCGTACTGCTACGGGCTGGCACTGGGTGGAGTCCAGGGCATCGTGCACGTGCTGCGCGCCCTGCTCGCCGAGGCGGACCTGCTGATGGCGGTCGACGGATATCCGGCGATCGCCGAGCTCACCCCCGACGCGATTCGCCGGTTGAACTGACGACGTCAGCCGAGCTGGGCACATGCTCAGCTCGGCTGAATCAGCGTGCGCTTCAGAATCTTTCCGGTCGCGTTGCGTGGCAGTGCCTCCAAGAAGGTCACGTCGCGCGGCACGGAGAACCGGCTGAGCCGATGACGTATGTAATTGCGGACCATGTCCCGGTCCAGCCCGAAGCCCTCCCGGGTCACCACGAACGCGGCGAGCCGCTGGCCGTACTCCCTGTCCGGCACGCCGACCACCGCCACCTCGCTCACCTGTGGCAGATGCGACAGCGCCTCCTCGACCGGTCGCGGGAAGACGTTCTCACCACCGGAGATGATCATCTCGTCGTCCCGGCCCGCCACGAACAGCAGCCCGTCGGCGTCGAGGTAACCCAGGTCGCCGGTGTCGAGCAGGCCGCCCCACTCGGTGGGTGGTGTGGCATCGGTGTAGCCGTCGAACAGCATGTGGTTGAGCACGAAGATGCGACCGGTCACGCCGCGCGGCACCGGACGCAGATCCTTGTCCAGCACAGCGAGTTTCGTGCCCAGCGGCGGGCGGCCCGCGGTGGTCGGCGCCGCGCGCAGATCCGCCGGATCGGCGATGGTCGCCCAGGACACCTCGGTCGAGCCGTAGACGTTGTAGAGCACGTCGCCGAAGGTGTCCATGAACTTCAGCACCGTCGGACCGGCAAGGGGCGCACCACAACTCGCGACCACCCGCAGGCTCGAGGTGTCGTATCGATCCCGAATGTGCGCGGGCAGGTCCAGGATTCGGTTCACCATCACCGGCACCACGATGAGGGCGGTGACGCGGTGCTCCTGGATCAGTCGCAGACAGTCCTCGGCGTCGAACCGCTCCGGCAGCACCACGGTCGCGCGGATCGGGGTGCTGATCTGCAAGGCTGCCAACCCCCAGGTGTGGAACAGCGGCGCGGGGATGAGCATGGTCTCGTCCATCCGCATCGGAATCCGCGACAGCAGCGCCGCGACCGTGCCGAAACCCTTGGGCTGCGGGCGTTGTGCGCTCTTGGGTGTGCCGCTGGTGCCGGAGGTGAGCACGATCAGCCGGCCGGGATGCGGCGGCCGGGCAAAGGTCGGTGCGTCGAGGGCGATCAGATCGTCGACCGTGTAGCGCTCGAACGCGCTGCGCTGACCGGTGGCGAAGCGCGGTACGCCGGCCGCCACATACTTGGTCAGCGCGTCGTACTCGTCGTCGAGGAAGATCGCGGACAGCCCGTGCCGGTCGGCGACATCCTCGATCTGCCTGGCCGACAGTCCGGTGTTCAGCAGCACCGTGTCCACGCCGAGTTTGCCGGTGGCGACCATGCACTCGACCATTGCCACGCGATTGCGGGACAGTAGCCCTACTTTGTCGCGCGCGCCGATGCCGAGCATGCTCAGCGCGGAAGCGAGTTTGTGCGTGCGCGCGTGCATTTGACCGAACGTGTAAGCGGACACGTCGTCCACGACGGCGAGGCGATGCGGCGAGTGCCCGGCGGCGGCCGCGTAACCGCCCGCCAGGGTAAATCCCCATTTGGCAAGCCCGCCCACCTGTTTGAGCGCGCGGTCGGGCCGATAAGTGCGCACGACACCGGTCGACACCATCTGTTTCAGCGTGCCGACCTGCTGTTTCGCCGCCGACTCCTCACCGTTGACCAGCACCGACGAGGGTGTGCCGAGGATGGCGTCGGTCATCCGGTCGAGTCCGGCCATGGTCCAGGCGATCACGTCGGCGTTGTCCTGCGCGGCGATCCACGGATGGATCCGGCCCGCGCCGAAGTAGGTGATGGTGACCCTGGTCTGCTCCTGCTCGCCGCGTAGCCGGATCGCGGCGAAACTGCCCAGGCCGGGGCACTGTAGCTCGAAAGTTTCCAGCTCTTTGCCGATCACCAGCCGTATCGCGGGCACGCTCAGTTCGGTGCCGTCGTGCCAGGCCCGGATCAGCAGGACAGGGTGCGAGTCCGAGGTTTCCGCGCGCTCACAATCTCCGATTCCTTGGAACATCCGGGTATAGGTCTGCGGGTCCATGAAAAAGTCCCACAGGGCTTTGCGTGCGGCCGAGAACTCCGCATCGATAGTGATGACGTCCGTTACCAACTGCGTTGCATTTCTTCATGGGCCGACCGAGCGGTATGCGTCGGCATGGTCACGTAGTTGTACCCAGCGGTAACAATTAGGTCAAGTGCTTCGCCGATTGCCGCCCATTTGCCCGGAAATTGGTCAGATGCCCACTTTTGTGCGAACTGCCTACAGGTGACAGCACTCTGCACAAAGACCGCAAAAATGCTTCCGGACCAGCCACGATCGGGCATCGAACCGAGATGACCACGCGCACAAAGGCGAACGGCGCTGCGCGCGGTCCGCTACCCCGCTCACACGGCTTCGGGGCACTGAGTGATCTTGTGGCGAACACCAACCCGGCCGTGTTGTCCAGGACATTGCACACGCCGGAAGAACAGTTGGCTGGCTCGCCGGGGACCGGGGCCGAATCCGGCTGCGTTAGGCGGCAGCAGCGGAGGGCCGACAGGATCGTACCGCCGATGGGTGCGGGGCGCGCGGCGAGCGCTGGGCCCGCCCGAAGGCGCACTTCGGGCGATGCAGCCCCACCGACGCGAAGGCGCCCTTCGGCCCGGCAAGGAGGACCGAAGGGCGCCTTCCGGCGACGAATCAGGCAGGCAGCGGCGTGAAGTCGCGACTGCCGATGTAGCCCGGCCGGGGCGCCGGCGCCGCGAACGGCTCCACCAGCGTGTTCTCCACGCTGTTGAACACCAGGAAGATGTTCGACCGCGGGAACGGCGTGATGTTGTTCGACGAGCCGTGCATCAGGTTCGAGTCGAACAGCAGCGCGGACCCGGCCCGGCCGGTGAACTGGCTGATGCCGTAGGTGTTCGCCAGCGTGGTGATATCGGACTGGGCGGGCACCCCGATCTCCTGCTCCTGCAACGACTCCCGATAGTGCTCGGCGGGCGTGCTGCCCAGACAGGGCACGAACGTCCGGTGCGAGCCGGGCATCACCATCAGGCTGCCGTTGATCGGGTAGTTGTCGGTCAGCGCGATGGACAGGCTCACCGCCCGCGGCACGGGCATGCCGTCTTCCGCATGCCAGGTCTCGAAGTCGGAGTGCCAGTAGAAGCCCGCACCGCGGAAACCGGGCATGTAGTTGACCCGGCTCTGATGGATGTAGACCTCGGAGCCGAGGATCTGCCTGGCCAGCCCGGCGACGCGGGACTCACGCGCCAGGTCGGCGATCGCCGCGCTGAGGCGGTGCACCTCGAAGACCGACCGCACCCGGTTCGACGACTTCTCCACGATCACCCGCTCGTCCCCGCGCAACGCCGGATCGCCTGCGAGACGGCCGATCTCGGCGCTGAAGTCGGCCACCTCGGTGGGCGTGAGCAGTTCGTCGATGCTGGCGAAACCGTCGGCGTCGAAGTTCGCCAGCTCCGGGCTCTCGACCCGGCCCCACACCGTCGGATCCTTACGGTCCAGATGGGTGGCGGGCGTGCTCAGTCGAGTCGGGTACCGATCGACTCGGTCGATCACGGGCCGAGTTTCAGTGTGCTGCAATACCATTACTGCCTATCCCCCGATCGTCGCGGCCACCAGCGGGTAAGCGCCGGTACTGTCGTGGACCTCCTGCCCGGTGACCGGAGGATTGAACACGCACATCATGCGCATCTTCGTCGTCGCCTCGAGCCGGTGCCGTTCGTGCTCGTCGAGCAGGTACATCGAGCCGGGCTCCAGCACGTAGGTGACGTTGTTGTCGAGGTCGGTGAGCGTGCCGGTGCCCTCGATCAGCCACACCGCTTCCACGTGGTAGCGGTAGTGGAACTCGTGCGTGGTACCCGCATCGATGGTGGTCTCGTGGAAGGAGAACCCGACGCCGTCGCCGCCGAGGATGATGCGCTTGCTGCGCCAACCCTCCCCTGCCACATCGCGATCGGTGCCGGTGATCTCCGCGGTGCTGCGCACGATCATGCGATCGCCCCCACGCCACTGCAGACGGTGTCGACGGCGCCGGTCAGGATGCCGAGGCCGTGGTCGAGCTCCTGATCGGTAATCGTCAACGGCGGCAACAACTTCACCACCTCGTCGGTGGAGCCGGAGGTCTCCACCAGCAGGCCGCGCTCGAAGGCGACCTGGCAGACCTTGCTCGCCTGCGAGGCGTCGTCGAACACCACGCCGTGCACCAGGCCGCGACCGCGCGTCGACAGGCCGGGCACGTTGTCGGCCAGCTCGGTCAGCGTCCGGGCGACCCGCTCGCCCTTGGCCAGCGTCGAGGCCTGCAGCGTGCCGTCGGACCAGTAGTGCCGCAACGCGACTCCCGCCGTGACGAACGCCGGGTTGTTACCGCGGAAGGTGCCGTTGTGCTCGCCCGGCGACCACTGGTCGAGCTCGGACTTGAACAGCACCAGCGCCATCGGCAGGCCGTAGCCGCCGATCGACTTGGACAGCGTGACGATGTCCGGGGTGATCCCGGCCAGCTCGAAGGAGAAGAACGGGCCGGTGCGGCCGCAGCCCATCTGCACGTCGTCGACGATCAGCAGGATCTCGCGGGCCGCGCACAGCCCGGCCAGGTGCCGAAGCCATTCGGCGCGTGCGACATTGACGCCGCCCTCACCCTGCACCGTCTCGACGATCACCGCGGCGGGACGGTCGAAGCCGGACGAGGTGTCGTCCAAAACCTTTTCCATCCACTGGAAGTCGGCGGTGGTGCCGTCGAAGTAGCCGTCATAGGGCATGTGCGCCGCGTGCACCAGCGGCACACCGGCACCCGCGCGCTTGGCCGCGTTGCCGGTGACCGACAGCGCGCCCAAGGTCATGCCGTGGAAGGCGTTGGTGAAGCTGACGACGGTCTCGCGACCGGTGATCTTGCGGGCCAGCTTGAGCGCGGCCTCGACGGCGTTGGCGCCGGTCGGCCCGGGGAACTGCACCTTGTAGTCCAGGCCACGGGGCGCGAAGACGGTGTCGCGCAGGGTGACCAGCAGGTCCCGCTTGGCCGAGGTGGACATGTCGAGGCCGTGCGTGATGCCGTCGCCCGCGATGTAGTCCAGCAGCGGCTGCTTGAGCACGTCGTTGTTGTGGCCGTAGTTCAGCGCGCCCGCGCCGGCGAAGAAGTCGAGATAGTCGTTGCCGTCTTCGTCGCGTAACCAGCTGCCCTTGGCCTTGGTGAACACGGTCGGCCAGTTGCGGCAGTAGCCGCGGACATTGGATTCCAGACTTTCGAAAATGCTCGTGTCAGCGTTGATCATCGGTGGTCCTCCTGCGTTGTGCGAGCGGTCGGTGCGATGAGATAGAGATCCTCGGGCGCGTGGCTGTCCGGGAAGACACCCGCGTCGAACAAGGGGCGCTTGGTGATTCGGGCGTCGCGGCGCCGTGCCACCGAGCTGAACAAGGCGATCGATGCGGCGTTGTCCGGCGAGATGGTGGTTTCCAGCTTCGAAACTCCCTGGGCGGCAACATTGTTGAGCAAGGCGTGCAGAAGTTGTGCGCCGGTCCCCTTGCCCTGCTGGGCTCGGTCGACGGCCACCTGCCAGACGAACACCGTGTCCGGCGCCTGCGGCCGCACGTAGCCGATCACGAAACCGACGACGCGGCCGTTCACCTCGGCCACGACCGAGGTGGTCGCGAAATCGCGACACCACAGCACGTAGGCGTAGCTCGAATTGGTATCGAGCACGGCCGAATCCTTCGCGATCCGCCACAGCTGGGCGCCGTCGGCGACGCGCGGCGCGCGCAGCACCACGGCCGGACCGGTCTGCTTGCGCGCCGGTGCGGAGCCGAGTGCGGCCGCGGCCTGTTCGACACGGATGCGTTCGAGCTCCGCGGTGTTCAACGTTGGCAGTGTCATACAACTCCCTGGTCGGGTCCGCAGTACTTATCCAGGCTTACGAACCAACTTTGAGGTGGCCTGGTCGACTTCATTACGGTTGTGTTACGACTCGATTGCGTCGATCCCCGGCACGGTGACGACGAACCGGGCGCCGCCACCCGGCCGGTCGGTGCATTCGACCTGGCCACCGTGCTTGGTGACGGTCTCGGACACCAGCGCGAGCCCGATGCCGGTCCCGGTCGCCGAACGGCGTCCACTGCGCGCGGTCGCGAAACGTTCGAAGATGCGCACCCGGTCCGGCGGCGGCACCCCGGGGCCCGCGTCGTCCACCACGATCACCGCGTCCCGGCCCGTGCGATCGGCGCGGACCGCGACGACGCCACCGCCGTGCAGATCGGCGTTGCGCAGTAGATTGCCGACCGCCCGCTCCAACTCGAGTTTGCGGCCGCGCACCACGACGTCCTCGTCGATCGTCAGCAAGTCCGCCGGGTACCGCCGCTCGGCCAGCGTGTGCGTCAGCAGATCGCGCACCGACAGCGGCTCCATATCGCCGCGGTGCATGCCCGCCTCGACCCGCGCCAAGGCCAGCAGGTCGTCGAGCAGCCGCCGCAGATGGTCGACCTCGTCGCTGACCAGACCGAGCGCGCGTTGCGACCGTTCCGGTAGATCCGTGCGGTGCCGGTTGAGCACGTCGACACTGGCGGTCAGCGTGGTCAACGGCGTGCGCAGTTCGTGGCTGACATCGCCGAACAGCCGATGCTCGCGCTCGATACGCCGCTGTAGCGAGTCGACCATGCTGTTGAACGACTCCACCGTGATGGCCAGATCCTGGTCGCGGTTGGTGGACAGTCGCAGATCCAGATCACCGGAGGCGATCCTGGCCGCGGTGCCCGCCAGCTCGTGCAGCGGCGTCAGCACCCGCCTGCTCGCCCACCAGCCGACCGCCGCGCCGATCAGCGTCACCACCACGGCACAGCCGATCAGCACGTTGCGCAGCAAGTCCAGATTCGACTCCAGATCGGTGACACCGGACTGCGCGTGCTGCAGATAGCTGCGGCTGATGGTGAACACCGACACGACGAGCACCAGCGACATGAGCGCGGTGATCGCCGCGAACATGGCCGTCACCCGACCGCGCAGACTCCAGCGTTTCGGATCGAACCAGCGCTCAGCGCTGGACATCGAGGCGGTAGCCGAGCCCGCGCACGGTCACCACGATGCGCGGATCGGACGGGTCCCGTTCGATCTTGGTGCGCAGCCTGCGCATATGCACGTCGACGATCCGCTCGTCGCCGAAAAATCCTTGGTCCCAGACTCTTTCGAGCAACACGGTGCGGCTGAGCACCCGGCCCGGCGCCTCGGCCAGCTCACACAGCAGCCGGAACTCGGTGAGCGTCAACCGGATCTCCTCGTCGCCGCGGCGGACCACGCCGCCGTCCTGCGCGAGCACCAGCGGGGCATCCGGGTCGGCGTCGAGCACCATCTCCTGTGGTGCCTCCCGCTCGACGGTGGGCCGAGC
The DNA here is from genome assembly GCF_004634405.1 of Nocardia sp. CS682. Taxonomy (NCBI): domain Bacteria; kingdom Bacillati; phylum Actinomycetota; class Actinomycetes; order Mycobacteriales; family Nocardiaceae; genus Nocardia; species Nocardia sp. CS682. The sequence goes on from NZ_CP029710.1 coordinate 1,221,450, forward strand.
CCGGCGGCGGACCGCGCGCATGCGCGCGGTGATCTCTTTGATCTCAAAAGGTTTCGTCACGAAATCGTCGGCGCCGGCCTCCAGCGCGGCCACCACATCGTGGGTATCGTCGCGGGCACTGACCACGATGATCGGCACGTCGTGCTCGCGTCTGATCTCGCGGATGCAGTCGAAACCGTCCATGCCGCCGAGCATCAGGTCGACGATCATGACATCGGGCACACCGTTGCTGCGCAGATGGGTGAGCGCGTCCTCGGCCTCCTCGGCCTCTTCGACGTCGTAGCCTTCGTCCTCCATGGCGAGCCGAAGCGCCCCACGGACCCTGTCGTCGTCTTCAACGATCATCAGGTTCGCGCTCAAATACCCAATCCTTTGCAGACACGCGGACACGCGTCGGCTGGTGCGGAAATTCGCATCCCCAGACCGACGCGACATTCCGCTGTTCGAGCCACCTTGCCGACCTTGCGAGTACCCGAACAGACCGTTCGGTAAACGTCGACTGGACGCTCGATCAGTAGCCATCGAGCCCCACCGGGGACGGTGCGACTCACGCTGCCGTGACCCCTTCGGGCCAGTTGATCAGCGTCTGACTAGTTATCCACCATGGTCGGAATCGCGCCGTTACGCAACCGTTACGTGACTCCCGACACATTCCCGCTACCAGCTATTCACCCGTATCACCGCAAGGGTGTATCGGGGGCAATATCTGCTTGTCGGCCCGAACTCAGCGATCCTCGCGAGTCGGGCGTTCCAGGCGGTTGAAATTGCTCGGTGTCCCGTCCGCGCGACGATCCTGATAGCGAAAATGCAGGTGTCGCTCGTCGAAGGTCGCGAACCATTCGTCCCAATTCACCGGCCGCAGCACCGCTCCGCCGTACCCGGGAAAATCGAAGCGCAGCACCCTGAGCTGACCGTTGTCCTCACTACCCGGCATGGTGGCCGGGCGCGCACCGCGCCGCTCGGCCCACTGCCGGATGATGTCGTGGTTTCTGGTGACGCGTGTGCGCTCCACATTTCCGAAGCGCATGCGATCCATCCGCTCGGGCGACTGGATTTCCTGCGAGTATTTCGGCGACCTCGAGCTCCCCGATCCGGCGTACGGAATCCGGGTGCCTAGTCGGTGTTCGTTCATAAACGAGCTCCCTGAGCCATCGGCATCGTATGTCCGGCTCCCTTTCACGTACCCGACCTCGGCTTCGGGCAAACCGGCTGTAGCGCACTCCACTGTCGAACCGGGCACATCCGGCCCGAAATGCACTGACCGACAGCGCGTCTGTGAGCCGAGTCACCAGCAACGAGGTGGCGATCGCGGTTGATTCAGCCGGACCCGGCTGGGTAACGCCGAACGAAGGAGGAATACAGATGACCAGTCCCGTGTCTCCCGATCCCAGTCCCGTACCCCCGACGCCCAATCCTGATCCGGTACCGCCGAGCCCGAACCCGAACCCCGACCCGGTGCCACCGCGCCCGAACCCGAACCCGGATCCGGTTCCGCCGGTGCCCGGCCCTGATCCGGCACCCGCGCCGCCGGACCCGGTACCACCGGTCCCCGGTCCCGACCCGGCGCCCGCCCCGCCGGACCCCGGCCGCCCCGATCCGCTCCCGCCGGTCCCGGACCCCGGTTCGCCGTTCCCGCCGACCGACCCGGTACCACCACCGACCGACCCGGTCCCGCCGAACCCTCTCTGAGCCGGGACAATTCGGCGATCAGTCGCGTAATGCCTGATCGCGCAGCTGATTCAGGGTTTTCGACAGAATCCGCGAGACGTGCATCTGGGAGACCCCGAGCACGTCCGCGATCTGCGACTGCGTCTTGGACTCGAAGAACCGCATGATCAGCACCTGACGCTCCCGCTCGGGCAGCTCTTCGATCAGCGGCCGCACGGCGAGGTAGTCCTCCACCAGATGGTAGGAGGGCTCTTCCGCGCCAAGGCTTTCCAGCAGCGGCAACGGCGCGTTCTCGATATCGTCGCCTGCCACCGCGTCGATGGACGAGGACTGGTAGGCGTTGCCGGCGATCAGCGCCTGGGTGACCTCGACGATGTCGACGTCCAGCTCGTCGGCGATCTCGCGGGCGCGCGGTATCCGGCCGAGCCGCTGCGACAGCGCCTCCACGGTGGCGCCGATGCTGAGTTGAATCTCCTTGGTGCGCCGCGGTACTCGCACCGCCCAGGTGTTGTCCCGGAAATGCCTGCGCACCTCGCCCATGATGGTGGGCACCGCGAAGGCCAGAAATGACGAGCCGCGGGTGACGTCGAACCGGTCCGTCGCCTGCACCAGGCCGAGCCGGGCGACCTGCAGCAGATCGTCGAAATTCTCACCGCGCCCGGCGAATTTACGCGCGATGTGCTCGGCGAGCGGTAGGCAGCGGCCGATCAGTTCTTCGCGCATCGTCTCGCGACGCGGGTCCCCTTCGTCCAGTGCGGCGATCTTCTCGAACAGCGGCTCGATGTTGTCGTAGCTGTCGCCGCGTGATCTCGATTCACCCGCCATCCGATGCCCCTCGTATCCAACTGAAGTCGACCACAGTGGGATACCCGGATAGGACGCCGTCGAACGGCGCTTGCGCGGCGGCGATCGAATGGGTCAGCGTGCGCACGATGTGCCAGCCGAACCCCGCCTGCCCCACCACCGACTCCGAGGTGGCCACCGAGGCGACATGGACGAACATTTGCTTGCTGTCATAGGTGAATTCGCAGTCCAAGGTGGATCCGGGCACCGCGTCCAGGATCAGGGAGGTGGCGACCTCATCGAGCGCGAGGCGAATGTCGGTGACCTCGTCGAGAGCGAAGTCGGCGATGAGGGCGACGGTCTCGGCGAGCGCGCGCAACATCGTCAACTGTTCCAGCTGCGCGGGGATTCGGACGCCGACCGTTGTTGTTTCCGTTGAGGATCGGGAAGTCGATTCCCCCATGCCCATCACCACCTTGCTCTCGCAGCCGAACCCGGTGCCGTCGGTAACCGCCCATCCGAGTTATTCCGGGCCGCCCGCACCCAGCGCCGCGACAGGCAACAACTTCGAGGCCGCAGCGCTCCTCATCGCTTCCGTCGTACCCGCCGCGGCGCACCCGAAACGTGCGCGCAGGCTCAGTCGGCGTTGATGCGGTCGTGTGCGGTCAGCAGGAGATGGTCGAATCGGGTGCGCAATCCCGCGGTCGCGCCGGTGAGCGTGGCGAGGTCGGCGACGAGGCGCGAAGCCAAGGTGCGAAGCTTGATGTTGGTCTCCTGCGAGCGCCAGCTGAGCACCCGGAACGCCTGCTCGGAGCTGACGCCGTAGACCAGCATCACCGCGCCCTTGGCCTGTTCGATCACCGCACGGGAGGCCCACAGTTCGGGCAGCGCGTCGTCGAGTGCTTCCTGCCGATGGTGCTCGAGGGTGTCGGTCACGTCGATGTAGTACCCGGCGGTGCCCGCGACCTGGTCGCCGTCGTCGAAGAGGTGGTCGGCGACGACGATGATGTGGTGGATCTCGCCCGCGGTGTCGATGATCCGGTGCCTGCTGGAGAACGGTTCGCCGTGCTCGATGGATTTCGCCAGTGCGTTGGCTACCTGGGCGCGATCGTCGGGGTGTTTATGGGTCAGCAGCAAATCGGTAGTCGGTACCACGGTGCCCGGCGAATAGCCGTGCATCGCGGCGACCTCGTCCGACCATTCCCAGCGCTGATCGGCGAACCAGAAACGAAAACTACCGACACTCTGCGGTGTCCCCAAGCCGATCACCCGGTCCAGCGCCAAAGAATCCTCCGGCTGCACCGGCCCCATTTCAGTCACAGCGCAAGTATCCGTCGTCGGCGTACGCCACGCGAACAGATCCGGCGTCGCCACGCCGGAATCGGCGCTGCTCCTGCGTCGGTCGTTCCTCACGCGTCCAGTGCGGCGCGCATCGACGAATAGTGATTGAACAGCGGCCGGACGCCGGAGACCTCGAGCGACCGCTCGATCGCATGCCGACCGGCGACGATGCGGACATCGGTGCCTTCGCAGGCGGCGCGCTGCCGGACCGAGCCGAGGGTGCTCGCGGCCCGCAGGCTCAGGAACCTCGCTGCGCGTAGATCGATCACCACGACGTGGCAGTTGGAACGAACGGCCTGTTCGACGGTGGCGAAGAACTGGGGGCAGGCCGCCGCGTCCAATTCGCCTTCGGCGCGGACCACCACGCATTCGTGGCGACGGTCGACGCGCTGCGCCCAGGAGTGATTGTCGTGGCTCGGCCCCGAACCATTCCGGTGCACGCCCTCTGCGTACGAATGCAGAGCGGAACTAACGGACATAACTGAACCTCCCGTATAAGGGGGGAATTCCAGCTCCACGCAGCACGTCCGGTCGAGGAAAGAGAAGGGGCGAGCAACTGTCGCAACATTGCGAATAGGCCGTCGCGACGATCCCATCGACCGGATTTCGGCGGGTGTGGTGCGCCAGGCGTCGAACCGGGGTCGGCTGTAGTCTCAACCTTCCTCTAGTGTCGCACGGTCCGTTGCCGATGTCACAAATTCAGGCACCACCGCAGCTCCGCGCGGGCACGGATGCGCGGCCCGCGGCGAATCTCTTGATGATCGTCTGCCCGCAATACGAACGGGCAAACTACCCGGATTGACGGTGTGCCGAGCGGGTAGGCCCTGCATATGGAAATACTGGTGATCATCGGAATCGCGGTGCTCGTCGGCGCCGTAGTCATGTCGCGTAAATCGAAAGGCCGCCGACCGAACGCCCCGGAATCGCCGGGCAACGACGGGAAGTAGGCACGTGATGGCCGCCATGGACCCCGACCCGGCAACCACCCCCGATCTGGAGCGCGGCGGCGGCGTAGCGCCGGGCTCCACGCCGCCGGAGACCGCGCAGACCTCCGGCCTGTCCGCTCCCGAGCCGTCGACCAGCCATCACTTCCCCGGCACCAGCGTCGTCGCGATCGTCGTGACGATCATGCTGGTCGTCCTGTTCACCGCGGCGGCACTCGGCATCATTGTGTCGATGATCTGACTCCGTCGCGTATCACTCAGCGGGGTCAAGGGTTTCGTTCGCGCGCCGACGGGCATATCTGTGACATAGCCGAATTCCACACATGTCACGCGATGCCTGGTCGCGGGCACCGCGCAGCGCCGCCTTGTGCCCGTCGTGGTGAGAACGGAGCACATCGTGAAAATTGCCATGGTTTCCGAGAACGCCAGCCCCCTCAGTGCCACCGCGGTGACCGGCCAGCATATCCATGTCGCGGAATTGGCGGCGGCCTACGCGCGGCGCGGACACGAGGTCACCGTTTACACCCGCCGCGATGCTCCGAATCTCTTGCCGGAGTTGGTCACCGACGCGGGCTACCGCGTCGTACATGTGAACGCCGGCCCGGCCGAACCACTGCCGAGAGACCAAAGTCTGCCGCACCTCGGTGATTTCGGCACCTTCCTGCAGCGACAGTGGGGCCTGGACACCCCTGACATCGTGCACGCCCACTTCTGGATGTCCGGCCTCGCCGCGGAATTGGCCGCACGCGCCCACGGGATTCCGGTGGTGGTCACCTTCCACGCACTCGGCACCGTACGGCGCCGCCATCAGGGCCTGGCCGACACCAGCCCGCGCTCGCGCATCCGTTTCGAGCGCCTGATCGCCGGGCGCGCAGCCCATATCGTGGCGACCTGCTCGGACGAGGTGCTGGAGCTGACCAGGATGGGCATCCCGCGGTTCCGCATCTCGGTCGTGCCGAGCGGCGTGGACCTGTCGGCCTTCACCCCGGAGGGCCCGGCCGCCGAACGCGGGCAGCGCCACCGCATGCACCGCGTGCTCTCGGTCGGCCGGCTGGTGCCGCGCAAGGGATTCGACGTCGCGATCAAAGCACTACCGGAGCTGCCGGACACCGAACTCGTGATCGCGGGCGGACCGGTCGGCGACGACATCGATGACGACAGCGAGGGCAGGCGACTGCGCAGACTCGCGATGGAATACGGTGTGCAGGACCGGCTTCGGATGCTCGGCCAGCTCCGCCGCAGCGAGCTGCCCCGCTGGTATCGGTCCGCCGACGTGGTGCTGAGCACCCCGTGGTACGAACCGTTCGGCATGGTGGCGCTGGAGGCGATGGCCTGCCGGAAACCGGTGGTGGCCACCGCGGTCGGCGGTCAGCTCGACACCGTCGTCGACGGGGTCACCGGCAGGCTTGTCGCACCGCCGGATCCGCTCACTGTGGCCAGGGCGGTCCGCCAGCTGCTCGAAGACCGGACCCTCCGTGACACCTGGGGTGCGGCCGGATACCAGCGCGCCGCGAGTCGCTACGCCTGGGATCAGGTCGCCCTCGAAACGCTGACCGCCTACCACCGGGCAGCGCCCGCGCACGCCGGCGAAGTCGTCTCGGCCCACTGAATGCCGTCAGCCCGCTTCGTCGTCGGGCCTGCTGGCTCTGCGCCAGAACAGCGGCGCGATCAACCACGCGACCAGGAACAGCGCCGCGACGACCACACCCGCGACCACCGCGTCGGCCGTCCCGGTGACCATGGCGACCACCAGCACCGTCGCCCCGATCAGCGCGACGCCGAGCAGGCCGACGCCTGCCATCGCGCAGCGGTGCGCCGCAGCGACCACATTGCCGAGCCGGTGGCGCCGAAACAGGATTCGATGCCAGGAGACCGGCGCGACCAGGAACACCGTCGCCCCGATCGCCGCGAACAATGTCACCAGGTAGAGCACCCGCAGCCCGTGCGACAGTGTCGCGAAGGACGGCTGGAACGGCACGATGAGCAGAGCCGATATCAGGAACTGGACGCCGGTCTGCACCACCCGCAGCTCCTGGATGAGGTTGCTCCAATTGCGGTCCAGCCGTTCGGTTTCGGTCTCGCCACGGACGGTGCGATTCCAGTCGGTATCACTGTTCGGCACGGACGGCCCGCGCTTGCTCGACTCTCCGGTAGCGTCCATCACCGGTCATCTCCTACTCACCCCGTCCCAGCTGTCCACGGGCTGTTTCCGCAGGTTAGAGGTACCCGGTCTGCCGAAAATTAACCAGCCGGCCGTGGAAGTACCAGGCCGAGTGCAAGCCGTCCCGATCATCCGGGCGTTCGATAACGCGACCCCCGCCGGTCAACTCGTCGGCAGTCGATGAAGAGTGGGCGTTTCGGAACCCCTGACGCGGGCACCCGAGCCATATGGAAGCTCCGACGACTCAAACGAACGGGGCGGCCGAACCGCTGAACGTTCTTGTCTGGCATGTGCACGGCCCCTGGCTGAACTCGTTTGTCCAGGGCAAGCATCGGTACCTCGTACCGTATGACGGTCGCGACGGCGCGCCGGGAAGCGAATGGGCGCGCGGGCTGTGCGGTCGCCCCTGGCCCAGCGCCCGCGACATCGCACCGGCCGATCTCGCAGGCGAGAACATCGATGTCGTTGTGCTGCAACGCCCCGGAGAACTCGATCTGGTGGCGCAATGGTTGGGCAGATCACCCGGCACCGATCTGCCCGCGGTCTACGTCGAGCACGAAACCCCGCGTGAGCACGCGGCGCTCACCCGGCATCCGCTGGCCGACCGCACCGATATACCGCTGGTCCACGTCACCCCCTTCAACCGGCTGATGTGGGACAACGGCCGCTGCCCCACCACCGTCATCCCGCACGGTGTGCGCGACCCCGGCCTGCTGTACACGGGCGAACTACCCAGGGCCGCAACAATTATCAACGATCCGATCCCGCGCTGGCGGATCACCGGCACCGACCTGCTCGCCCCGCTCTCGCTGGCCGCGCCGATCGACGTGTACGGCACCGGCACCGAAGACCTGCCCAACGCGCTCCAGGTGCCGTCCGAACGGGTATGTGGTGCAGGCGATTTCATCCAGGACCGGCTCCATGCCGAGCTGGCCCGCCGCCGCGTGTTCGTGCACACGCCGCGCTGGACGTCGCTGGGCTTGTCGGTGATCGAGGCGATGTACCTCGGGATGCCGATCGTCGCGCTCGGCACGACCGAGGCCTCCGCGTCGATCCCCGCCGACGCGGGCGTGGTCTCCACCGAGCCGGACATTCTCGCCGAGGCGATCAGGCAGTTCCTGCACGAACCGGTGTTCGCCGAGCTGACCGGCAAGGCCGCACGGCATTGGGCGCAGGCCAATTTCGGCATCGACCAGTTCCTCGACCGCTGGGACGCGGCGCTCGCCGAGTGCACCGCCGCGCACCCGACGTTGCGGACGCGATGACCGGCCACGTCCTGGTGGCGCGGCTGGACAGCGCCGGTGATGTCCTGCTCGCCGGACCCGCCGTGCGCGCGGTCGCCCGGGTCGCCGACACCGTGACCTTTCTCGCGGGCCCGCGCGGCAGCTCGGCCGCCGCACTACTGCCGGGCATCGACCGGGTACTCCAGTTCGAGGCCCCCTGGCTCGACGCCGATCCGCCGCCGCTGACCCACGCGTCCGTGCGCGCCCTGATCGAATGCCTGCGCATGCTCGCGCCGGACGAGGCGATCATCAGTACCTCCCAGCACCAGTCGCCGCTGCCGCTCGCGCTGATCCTGCGGATGGCGGGTGTGCCGCGGATCAGCGCGATCACCACCGACGAGGCCGGTTCGCTGCTCGATGTCCGGCATCGGGTGAAAGACGATATGCCGGAGCAGATTCGGGCCTTGTCGCTGGCTGTCGCGGCAGGCTATCCGCCCGCCGGTCACCGGCTGCGGGTCCGCGACGATCTGCCCGAGGTCGACGAATTGACCGGTGGCCCAGGCTATGTGGTGCTGCATCCGGGTGCCGCCGAACCCTCTCGCCGGATGTCGGCGACGCGCAGCAGGCAGGTGGCCGCGGCGCTGGTCGACGCGGGGCATCGCGTGGTGGTGACCGGCAGCCCGGCCGAGCGGGCACTCACCGATGCCGTCGCCGACGGGCATGCCCGTGATCTCGGCGGCGCCACGGATCTGGCCGGTCTGGCCGCCGTGCTGCGCGATGCCAACGCGGTGGTCGCCCCGAACACCGGTGCCGCGCCGCTGGCCGCCGCCGTGGCCACGCCGGTCGTTTCCTTGTTCGCGCCGGTTGTCCCGGCGCGCCGCTGGGCCCCTTACGGCGTGCCGACCGTGGTGCTCGGCGATCAGTCCGTGCCGTGCGGCCGGTACGGTCTCGACGCCATCCCGGACTTCGCGATCGTCTCCGCGACCGAGCAGGTGCTTCGCGCCGCCGATTGAGCCCTGTTCGTCCGGGTATGCGTTCGAATGCCCCCTTTGATGGTGGTTGGACCAGAAAGGACCCCCTATGCTTCCCGGACCGGACGAAACGACCACGGGTCACGGCGGTGCCGAGCACCACGGACGTCCCGACGACAATTTCCCGGATTACACCAGGACCTCACGCGCCCACGTCGGTGAATCCATCGAGGACGCCCGCAACTGGCCGGGCATCATCCTGGTCGCGCTCGGACTGGTCGGCCTCGGGTTGACGCTGACCGCCGCCGGATACGGCTTCGAGGGTTGGGCGATCATCGGTGCCATCGCCACGGTGGCCTGCGTGGTGATCGGCGTGCTCGTAATCGTGCTCGAGCACCGCCGCCTCAAGAACAAGGAGGGCCTCGGCCTCACCGACCAGGCCGGCCATTGATTGGGCAAATCGGGCCCGGGTATTGCGCACCGTGACGCCGCCGACCGCGGCGGCCATCGCCAGAGGAGAAAACATGACCCGACATCGCCATCGGCCGATGCTGCGCGCACTGCTGCTCTCCGGTGCGCTCGCCGCGGCCCCGTTGCTCGCCGCGTGTTCGGACGACAACAAGGATCCGGCGGCCCCCGCCACCCCCGACAACACGGTCATGCTGACCATGCCGTCGACCACGGCACAGGTGCCCGACCCGGACGATCAAGTCTCCGACGCGGCGGCAAAGCAGCTGTGCGACATGATGCGCCCGGATATCGACAAGTGGCGCACCGAGGGTGCGGCGCTGGGCCGAGTGGCCTTCAACGGCACCGTGCACAACTGGGCGGCCCGCAACGGCGGGCTGAACGACACCGTGCTGAAGGACCGCGGCGTCATCGACAAGATCACCACCCAGCACTGCCCCGACGTGCGCCAGCAGGCGCTCGAGGTACTCGACACGTCTGATCTCGCAGGCGCGCTCGCCGGATTCGGAGGCTGATGATGACCAGAACCACCACCTCGCTCTGCGTGTTCGCGCTGGCCACGGCGTTCTTCGTGGGCGGCTGCGGTGACGAGCCGGAGAAACTCGTCAACAAGGGCGGCGATACGCCGTGCAACGAGTTCACCGCGCAGGATCCGGACAAGCAGCGGATCACCGTCACCAAGTTCCTCGAGCAGGAACGCGGCGGCGAGGCGCCGTCCACGCAGGATCAGACCGTGGACGCGTCGATCGCGGCGATCAAGTTGATGTGCACGGCTCAGGCGAATCCGGATACCCCGATCAAGAAGGCCGACCTGACCGGCATTCTGGTCCCGAAGTAAGCACACAGGCACGAACGAGGCGAGGACATGACATCGCGCCATCATAGAAACGTTGTGGAACTGCTTGTTCTGCAACACAATCGGATGCGCGAGCTGTTAGAGGAGATGCTGTCCACGGCGGGCCCGGAGCGCAAGGAGTCGTTCGAGGAGTTCGTCCGCTGGCTCGCGGTGCACGAGGCCACCGAGGCAGAGTTGATGCAGGACACCGCTATTTCGTGGTGAGCAACTTCAGCACCGTGTCCACCGGCAGCGCCGGCGAGCGATGGCCGTCCCGGCCGACCATCGTCTCGCCGGCGAACAGCACGTTCACGACAGCTTCCTCGACGGCCTGGACGATCGCGTCGTAGAACGGATTGAGCTGACCCCATGGGATGAATGTCAGCTGTTCATACCGACTTTCGCCATTGGGGAAGGCACTGGTGAGCGCGCCCTCGTTGGCGGTGGAGAAGGTGAGAAAGATATCACCGGAGAAGTGCGAGCCGGTGGTGCCGGTGCGGGCGAGACCGAGCGGCACCCGGCGCGACATCGCGGTCAGCTGGCCCGGCAGCAGCGGCGCGTCGGTCGCGACGACGACGATGACCGAGCCGGACCCCGCCGGGGCGGCCCACGCACCCAGCGGATCGTCCTCGGCCAGCGCCTCGCCCAGCGGCACGCCACGGATCGTAAGTTCCTTGCGGGCACCGAAATTCGCTTGGACGAAGGCGCCCACGGTGTAGGTGTCCTTGCCGTAACCGACGCGGCGCGACGCGGTGCCGCTGCCGCCCTTGAATCCGTAGCAGTTCATTCCGGTGCCGCCGCCGACGCTACCCTCGGCGATCGGCCCACCCGCTGCGGTCTCGATGGCCGCCATGGCATCGGCCGACGTGACGTGCGCGCCGTTGATGTCGTTGAGGTAGCCGTCCCATGTTTCGGCGACGACCGGCAGCGACCAGTCGTCGGGTAGTTCCGGAAACGCCTCGACCAGCCAGTCGATGATCCCCCGGTGGCAGGTGCCGACGGCGTGGGTGTTGGTGATCAGGATGGGCAGCGCCAGCGAACCCGTCTCGGTGAGCCAGACGGTTCCGGTCATCTCGCCGTTGCCGTTGAGCGAATACCAGCCCGCGGCGCACGGGGTGAAGACCCGCTCGCGACCGCGCGGCAGGATCGCCGTGACGCCGGTGCGCACGTCCTCGCCGCGAATGAGGGTGGTGTAACCCACCTCGACCCCGGGCACGTCGGTGATAGCGTTCAATTCCCCAGTGGCTCCAGGGAATTGCAGTCCGAACTCCCGCGCACGCACATTCATGGGATGATCGTAAGGAAAGAAACCGACCGCCGCGCGGTTATCTAGCCAGTTTTCAGACATCGAGCTCGGGTTTGCCCGGTCGCGGACCGGTTATGCCGGGACTATGACGCCACTATGGTTGAACGACGCCGAAGTACCAGCGCGGTTGCGATTGACGCCAGGATCACGCTTCGACACCGTCGTGATCGGCGGCGGTCTCACCGGGCTGGTGACCGCGCTGCTGCTCGCCGAGAGTGGCGTGCAAGTGGCCGTCGTGGAGGGCAAGCGGGTCGGCGCGGGCACCACCGGCGCCACCACCGGCAAGATCAGCCTGCTGCAGGGCACCCGGGCACAGCAGATCCGAAAGCGCCACTCCGTGGGCACCCTGCGTGACTATGTGGCGGCGAATCGCGAAGGGCAGCAATGGTTGCTGCGGTTCTGCGCGGAGCACGGCGTCGCCGTGCAACATCAGGCGGCACTCACTTACGCGCAGTCCGAAGACGAAATCGGCAAGGTGCGTGCGGAATTCGACGCGACGCAGGAGGCCGGGTTACCCACCGAGCTCGTCGACGAGCTCGACGTACCCTTCCCCAACTACGGTGCGGTACGGCTGGCCGACCAGGCCCAAGCCGATCCGATGGCCGTCCTCGCCGCACTCGCGGCCCAGGTCGAGTCGCATGCGGCGCCGATCTACGAGTCGACCTCCGTGCGCGGCGTGCACAGCGGCCGCAACGGCGAGCTCACCGTGGAGACCGAACACGGCGATCTGGGTGCGCGCACCGTCGTGCTGGCGACGGGCACACCGATACTCGATCGCGGCGGGTTCTTCGCCAGGCTCACCGCACAGCGTTCCTACTTGGCCGCGTTCCGGCTGACCGAACCGATCCCGCGCGAGATGTACATCAGCGCGGGGCAACCCACTCGCTCCCTCCGGTACGCGCCGACGCCGGACGGGGACGTGCTGCTGGTCGGCGGCAATGGTCATCCCGTCGGACGCACGAAGTCCGAGCGCGCGAAGGTCGACGATCTGCTCAGCTGGACGCGGACCTGGTTCCCCACCGCGCAACCCATGCAGGAGTGGTCGGCCCAGGACTACTCGCCGGTCGGCGAACTGCCCTATGTCGGGCCGCTGTTGCCCGGTCGGGAGAACATCCTGCTCGGCACCGGATATGCGAAGTGGGGCCTCACCAACGGCGTCGCCGCCGCCTTGGCGCTGGCCGGTCGGATCACCGGCAAGTCACCGCACTGGGCCGATGCGCTGGCCAGTTGGCGGCCGAACGAGGTCAAGGCGCTACCGTCCGCCGCCCTCGCGAACAGCGCTGTCGCGCAACAACTCACGACCGGCTGGCTGCGCGTGACCACCCACTCGTCCGATCAGGTCCCGGCCGAGGGCTGCGGCACCGTCGAACGGCACGGCCTGCGCCCCACCGCCACCTGCACGGTCGACGGCACCACCACCGAGCTGTCCGCCGTCTGCCCGCACCTCTACGGGATCGTCCGCTGGAACGACGCCGAGCGCTCCTGGGACTGCCCGCTGCACGGTTCCCGGTTCGCCCCCGACGGCACCGTGCTCGAAGGGCCCGCTACCAAGCCGCTTGCCCCACTGAGCCCGCCACGGCCGTCCTGAAACCCTGATCGGGCATAGCAAATTCTTGCCTATCGGGCACGCTACGCGGCCCGATCCGCCCTGCGACGGTTAGCGTGGGAGACGTGGTCACGCTGACACGGTCGGCTCAGGGCGCTGCAGCAGATCCACCGGCTGAATCCCGTTGACCGATCGTCCGGTGGCACAGCACCACTGAACGGCGGGGAGGCCCGCGCGGGTTACTGCGGCAGCGGTTCCGCGCGGGTCAAAATCTGGTCGACGGTCTGCTCGACGGTGAGATCGGAAGTGTCCAGCCACAATCCGATGCGCGGGGTGGTCTGCCGCAAGGCCGCGTCCAGGTCGGCAACGCTGAACGTGCCATACGCTTGCTTGCCCCGCGCGGCTTCCCGGGCGGCGACGGCGTACGGCCGCGGCGCGAGCACCACCACGTACAACGGGCGCGTCTCGATCTGATCGATGGTGTACTGCAACAACTCTCCGAGCACGGTGTCCTGCAACACCGCGGTGAAGCCGGCCTCCGCGTAGGCGTCGGCGGCATTCGCCGCGAGCCGATGCCGCAGACAGAGCTGCCGCAGCGCCTCCTGCGAAGGCTCCCTGCTCATTTCGTCCCGGCCACCGACGATGAACCTTCGGAAAGTGTCACCTCGTACATGCGCCGACCGCGGCAGTCGCTCGGCTAACGCCTGCGCCACAGTCGACTTCCCCGCCGCCTGAATGCCAGTAATGAGGAAGACCGAAGGTGTCATGCTGATCATAATTGCACTGGATGCGAGTGAGTATCGGGTGAGAGGGCGGATAGTACGCTTGCCCGAACTCGACCAGGAGGCCAGTTGACGATCTTCCGCAGTGTCATCGGAGTGCAGTTGTTGCTGACCAAGGGTGAACGTGTGCTGCTCGCGCGGCGGCGCAACACCGAGTTCGGCGACGGGGAATGGAACGCTCCCGGCGGGCGGCTCGATGCCGGCGAGGATGTGCTCACTGCGGTCATCCGGGAGGCCGAGGAGGAGATCGGGGTGCAGGTGGCGCGCGAGCACGTCCGGATGGTCGCCTCGATGCACATCCAATCCCCGCCCGGTCAAGCGTTGATCGTGTTCATCTTCCAGGCCGATACCTGGTCCGGCGAACCCTGGAACCGCGAACCCGAGCGCTGTTCGGAGCTGCGCTGGTTCGACGTCGACGACATCCCGGACGACACCATTCTCAGCACCCGCGCCGGGCTGGACATGTTCCGCAACAACGAACACTTCGGCCTGTACGGCTGGCCCGAACACGCCACCCTGCGGTAGGGCGGTCAGAGCAGGGTGCCGCCGGAGGCGTCGATGTAGGAACCGGTGATCCAGCGGGCGTCCTCGGACGCGACGAAGGCCACCACGTCGGCGATGTCGGATACCTCGCCGACCCGGTTGAAGGCCGACCAGGCGGACATCTCGGCGACGGTGTCCGGGTCGTCGAAGACCGGATCACCGTTGTTGGTGACGCCCGGGGCGACCGTGTTGATGGTGATGCCGCGGGGCGCGATGTGCAGGGCCAGTTGCAAGGTGATCTGTTCCATGGCGCCCTTGCTCATCGCGTAGCAGATCTGCGACGGCAGCGAGGTCCTGGTCATGCCGGAGGAGATGTTGATGATCCGGCCACCGGAGGTCATCGAGCTCAGTGCGCGCAGGGTGAGATAGAACGGCGCCTTGGTGTTGACCGCGATGTGCCGATCGAACATCTCCGGCGTGACGTCCTCGGGCATCGTGCCGGTGAAGCCGGCGTGCGCCGCGTTGTTCACCAGGATGTCCAGCCGCACGGTGCCGGTGCGGGTGAGCAGTTCCGGTTCCAGCTGCGCGAACAACTCCGAGATCGCCTCCGGCGCACCGAGTTCGGCGCGCACCAGAAAAGCGTGACCGCCCGCCGCCTCGATCAGCCGGACGGTCTCCTTGCCTGCCCCCTCGTTGGTCGAATAGTGCACCGCGACCAGCGCGCCGTCCCGCGCGAGACGGCAGGCGATGCCGCGTCCGATACCACGGCTGGAACCGGTGACCAGGGCCACTTTGCCCTGCAACTTGCCCATGACTTCCCCTCCGCTACTACGGTTTGTAGTACATAGTAGCGAAGTACGCCAACGGGACAATCCCGGCGAACCGTGCCGAATGCCACAGGCGAAAGTTGTTGCGGGGAGACCGATCGTCTGCGTGTCAGTCGGCAGGTGCCGCGCGGAAGGTGAGGTAGCTCGGCTGCTCGGGGTCGAGCACGATGGCCTGGCCGGTGATGGTGCGTCGCAGCCACGGCGGGATCAGGTGCCGAGGAAAGCTGCTGCGGCTCACCGCAACCCGTAGTCGATGGCCCGCCCGCACCAGCGCTTCGGTCGGGTTGATCTCGATGTCGACGACGAACGGCACGCCGGGCGGCACCGGCAGCGCGGACTCGGCGGTGAGCGTATGCAGCGGGAACAACAGCTCGCCGTCGACGTACTCACTGGCTGCGGCGTCGATCGCTCGCAGACTGGACAGCAACGCGCCACGGGTGAGCGGCACCGAGGCGCCGTCCGGCTCGACGTCGCACACGGTCACCGACCAGAATGCGTCCGCCCCTTCGACTTCCACGTTCAGGTGCAGGTTCATCGGGCCGGACAAGACGGTGTCCGTGGTGAACGGCGCACTGGTGAACGCGACAGCGCCCGCCTCGGCATGCCGGTCGTCGGTGCCGAACCTGCGCCCGAACAACAGTGTCACGCCCATGCTCATGACGCCGGTGTTGTTGGACGCCATCCGAATTCGCCCGGTGGGCAGCGGTAGTCGCGATCCGGTATCGGTGGGCGTCGAGGACAGGCCCGCGTCGGTACCGGCATGCGCTGCCGCGCCGCTGATCTCGGCGTTCAAGTAGAGCCGTTGCCGCGTGGCCGCGGGATCAGGGAACACCGGGTGCCGCAGCCACCGGCCGTCGCCCTGCCTGCGCACCGTAACCGGGCCGTAGCGGTCGATGCCGTTGTCGATGTCCTTGACCCACCGGTCGAACCAGGCGCATTGCAGCTCGTCGATCGCCTGCGGGCTGTCGGGCGCACCCAACCCCGAGCCGACGGTGAGATGGTAGGAGTCGTCGACCACGACCTGTTTTGCCCCGCCGGACAACGGGATTCGATCGAACATCCGGAAGTTCGAGCGGTTGTAGACGTCGTGCCAACCACCGTGGATCCAGGTCGGTGCCGTGATGTCCGCGAAGCGCGCCAGCTTGCCCGCCCACATCGGATTGAGGAAGCTGTCGGGATGTCGCTCGGTGAGCCCGATTTCGATCGCGTGCCGCACCCAACCCGCTGGGTCCGCGATCCGGTCACGCAGGAACTGACCGGTCATCCCCGCGCGCAGCAGGCCTGGTACCGACGGTAGCCATTTCGAACCGGTGACGGCGAGGATCCACAGCAGCATCCCCGGCGTCGGCACGCCACCGGTCAGACCGAGCTCGCGCATCGGGTCCTCCCCCGCCTCGATGGCGAACACGGCGCGCAGGCCCTCCGGTCGCAAGCCCGCCGTGATCAATGCGGCGATGGCGCCGTACGAAATACCGGTTACCGCGAATTCGCCGTTGCACCAAGGCTGTTCGCGCACCCACGCAATGGCTTCCAGATAGTCCTGCTGTTCACGCGGCTGGAAGAAATCCCAGGTTCCCGTCGAGGTGCCGGTGCCACGCACGTCGATCATCAGCCCGACATAGCCGCGGCGGACCGCCGTTCGGTTGATCACGAACGGTTCCAGGATGCCGCCCGCGGGCGTGTGCAGTACGTCGCGCGCGGTGAACCGCCGCCGATCCGAGGAACCCACCCGGCGGCCGACAGCGCGCAACGTGTCGTTCCAGCGCATGCCGTGCCGGTTGAGCATCTTGTTGTACGGGGTGAAGTTGACGATGGCGGGCAGCGGCTCCCTGGCGGGCCCTGCCCCGTCACCGGGCCGCAGGATATCGGCGGTAAGGATGGCCCCGTCCGACATCGGAATGGGAACGGTGGTGGCGCCGAACAACTTCGGATACCGGACGGGCCCGATATCGAACCGATGATTCGGCGGCACCGGCGCCGCGGGGGTGGACAGCGGCTCGGCCATACTTGGGTCCTCTCGGCGTCAGCGCACGATGGTCTTCGTGGCCGGTTGATCGATATAGCGACTCATCGCCCAGTTCAACCCGCGCATCGCGAGGTTGTAGGAGGGCGGGAAATACCGCTGCGCCCAGTGCCCGAGGCGAATGTCGTTCGAGGTGTAGACCAGGTAGGTGTTGCGCTCGACACCGCGCACGATCGAACGCGCCGCGGCCTCCGGCGTCACCGCGTGCCGCAGGAACAGGCCCATCGCCCGCTGCACCGCCTCGCCGGTCCGGTCCACGCCCGCGATATCCACGCGGTCGGCCATCGGCGTCGCCATCGCCCCGGGACAGACCAGGCTCACCCCGATGCCGTGCTGACGCAGATCGAACCGCAGCACCTCCGAGACGCCGCGCAACCCGAATTTTCCCGCGCTGTACGGCGCGTGCCACGGCAGCCCGAACAAGCCGGCGGCCGAGGACACGTTCACCAGGTGGCCGCCGCGGCCCGCCGCGATCATCGGCGGCAGAAACTCCTCGATGATGTGGATCGGGCCCATCAGATCGATATCGATGGTCCGTCGCCACTGAGCGTGGGTCAGCCGGTCCACGGTCCCCCAGGTCGCGATGCCCGCCACGTTCATGACGATGTCGACGCTGGCCACCTCGTCATGCGCCCTGGCCGCCAGCGCGACCACCTCGTCGTGCACGCTGACGTCGGCGGTGGCCGCGAGGTGCACCGTCGCACCCTCCGCACGCGCCAACGTCGCGGTCTGTTGCAGCCCTTCGGCGTCGATGTCGGTCAGGATCAGCGAGGCACCCTTGGCCGCGACGGCAAGGGCGGTACTGCGGCCCAGACCGCTTGCCGCCCCGGTGATCAGGCAGCTCTTGCCGCCGAACTTCGTCATAACTCACGACGATAGGCGCAAATGAACAACGTTGTCTACAAATCCCGTCATGCTGTCCCAGACGCAAAGAGGCTGGCGGTCAAGCGGGTTCAGATCTGCTCGCGGGTGAACATGATGGTCGTCCAGCCGCCCACATGAATACGGTCGCCGTTGCGCAGCGACACCGGCACTTTCGCGGGAATGAGGTCGTCACTGCCGTTGATGCTGGTGCCGTTGGTGGAACCGAGATCGGTGACGGTGAGCGCGTCACCGTCGATGTGGATCACCGCGTGCGCCCGCGAAACACCCACATCGGCGGGTGCGATACCGAGGTCGATATCGGGGGTGAGCCCCTGCGAGACGCTACGCTTGCCGATCGCGATGTCCATGCCGCGCAGGATGATTCGGCGTTCCGGATAAAACGGCGGAAAGCCGACCTGATCGGCATCCGGCCCCTTGCGCGCGATCACCCGATCGTAGAATTCGCGATCCGCCGAAATGGTCGCCACCCAGGAGACCGTCGAGCCGGCAGGCGTTGATTCGGGTGCAACCATCGCGGTATCCGGCACGGCAGGTTCGGTTTGAGCCGCCGACTCCGGCCGAGTCACCGACTCCGGCGGCACCGCCGACTCCGGCTGGGCAGCCGGCTCAGGCCGCACTACCGGGGCGGGCAGGGCCGAATCATGCCCGCACACTTCACAGAAGCGGCCGGCGCTCGGCGCCCCACAGGACGGGCACAACGCGACCGGCTCGACCGCGGCAGTCGGCGCGGCCGCTCCCATCGGCGCGCCACACACATCGCAGTAGTCCGTCGCGACCGACTGGTGGCCGTCGGGACAGCTGGCAATCACTCCCCCTCCTTCCGTACCCTGGCCGTCTTCGTCGAGCGCGCGTCCAGGGCCATCTCGTCGGCGGCCTCGACGCTGGCCCGCAATCGTACGGTCCCGCTGCGCTCGTCGACCTCGACCACACCGCGCAACAGCTTCGCCGTGCTCTCGTTGCCCGACTCTGCCGCGAGCTGGACCGCGCGCCGCAGTTTGGCCGTGGCGGTATCGGCGTCGCCGCTCTTGCGCGCGGCCAATCCCTCCTGCACCACCTGCGCCAACTCGGCCTGCCCGGTGTAATGCGCGACCCTCCTGCTGATTCGGGTCGACAGCTCGGTGTCGGTGGTCCACACCGCCTTCACCAGCCCCTGCCCGAGCACCTCGTCGCCGCTGACCACGCTCACCCGCGCGGCGAGCTTCTCCCGGCCGGGCGCGGCGGGCTCCACCTCGACCTGCACGTGATAGTCGCGATCTTCGGCACCCCACGCGCCGAGCGGGTACTCCCCTACCTGTGCCGCGGTGTCCACCCGTCGCGCGGTGAGGTCCTGGATGGCCGGGGCGACCTGCTTGACGAACCGCACCTTCGCGCCGGCCGGGGTCCAGATCCGCAGGGTCAGTTCCGGAATCGCCTTCGCCATCGAGCCCCGCATCATCGCGGCGAAGTCCTCGGCCAGCTTGGCCGGGTCGGCGACGATGTCGACGGTGCCGTGCAGTGCGGCGGCGATGGCGCGCAATTCGTCTACCCGCCAATCGGTTCCGACGCCGCGGCAGTCGCAGGTGAACACGCCTTCGGACTGCTTGATCTCCGCGGCGAGCGCCGCCGGTTCCTCGTGCTCGTTCTTGCCGTCGGTGAGCAGGATGGCGTGCACCATGGCCCCGGGATGCTTCTTGGCCAGCTGCCGGGTCAGCCCGAGCCAGGTGCCCATCGCGGTGCCGCCGCCGGGCTTGAGCTTGTCGAGCGCGCGCCGCGCCGCCGCCCTGGACTCCCGATTCGCGGGTATGGACGGCACTTCGGTGGGGTAGATCAGCCGCGCCATCGCGGTGCCCTCGACGATCGCGAACCTGGTGCCGTCGGCCATCACCTCGAGCGCGGCGAGGGCGGCCTGGCGGGCACCGGGGAATTTGCGACCGGTGGCCATCGAGCCGGAGCAGTCGAGGATGAGGACCTCCAGCCGTTCCTGCGGCGCGGCGGCCACCACCAGCTCGGCCGCGGTCTCCACGGTCACCACGGCGTCGACCGTGCCGACACCGTCGGCCAGGTACTCGTTCTGATCGACGGCTACCGAAATACCATTGCCTGCAACGGAACTCACTGTACTTCTCCTGGCTTCACGGACCACGGAACGGGGACGATCGCGACGGTGATGTTGTCGCTGCCACCGCAGCGCAGCGCGAACTCGACCAGTTCGCGCGCGGCGACGGCCGGGGCGGTCGCGGTGGCCACCTCCGCCAGCGCGGTCGCGTCGGAGAGGTAGTTCCAGAGGCCGTCGCTGCACAGCAGCAATACACCCGGTCCGGTGGTGCGCAAGGTCTGGATGCAGTTGTCGGCCCACGGTTTCGGCGGGCTGTCCGCGCCGAGCCAGCGGATCAGGGTGTGTGCCCGCGGATCGTTCATTGCGGCCCGCTCGTCCAGCGCACCCGCGTCGACCAGCGCCTGTGCCCACGAGTCGTCCACGGTCAACCGCTGCGACGGCGGATTGTCCGGGCCGTCGGGTGCGTCGGCGTGCAGCCAATAGGCCCTGCTGTCACCAACATTCGCGACGGTGATCTCGGTGCCCGCGGCATCGGTCCGCACGACAGCCGACACATACGTGCACGACGGTGCGTGCCTATCGGTCGTCGCGATATCGCGTACCGCCTGGGCGGCCGCCGCGAGTCCCGCCATCGCCGCGTCCGTCGCGGACAGTCCGTCCAGCAGCGCCGTGCGACCGGCATCGACACCTGCCCTGGCCGCCGCGCCCGAGGCGACCTGGGGATCCTCGGAGGTCGATACGCCGTCGGCGACCGTGATCACCACCGCGTTCGGCACGCCATCGGTGCCGTTCAGGACGGCCGCCGCGACGGCATCCTCGTTGCGCGCGTGGGCGATGCCGCGATCGGTGACCACCGCGACGGCGCCGAGGTCCGCGTCGAATCGGTCCGGCATGCCGCGCAATTGGCCGCAGCCCGTGCAGTAACCATCGGCGTCGTAGTCCACGCCGCCGCAGCCCGTACAGGCGGTCGTCGCACCGGGTTCGTGGTTCGGCAGCGCGATACGCGTGCCGCCCAGCTCCTGTCCGCAGTTCTCGCAGAAGCGATCCTGCGGCTGCACCTCGGCGGTGCACCCCGGGCAGCGCACCCCTACCTCGGCGCTCACAGCCTGGTCCTCGGCCGCACGGTGTTCGCCTGCTCTACCAACGCGAATCGCTCCCACATGTCGTCGGTTTCCCGGGCCAAGTCCCGATAACAACGCTCCAATCCGGTGCGCACACCGCCTTGATCCAGCGCGGCGCCGAGCAACGGATCGGGTCGTTCCGGCACGCGGCCGGCGCGCAGCCAGTCCAGCGCGGCGGTCAGCACGCGTAAACGCACCTGCGCGGCACGGCGTTTGGAGTCCAGCCGTAGCCGGGCCACCCGTTCGCCCGCGTCGCGCAGGATCGGCTCGGTCAGCTCGGCAGCCGGCCTTCCGTTCAGGATCGTCTCCACCGCAGCGATTCTCGCCTCGGTGAACAGCGAAGAACCCGCGTCGACCTGATCGAGCACGGTGACCGCGCCGTCGCGGTCACCGGCCGCCGCGCGCAGCCTCGCCAGACCGAATGCCGCGCTGAGGTAGGTGCGATCAGTGCGCCACACGGTCTCGTAATACCGGGCCGCCCTGCGTTTTTCCTGCGCGGCATCGAAACCATTGGTATCAGGGGCCTGCTGACCGGCCAGCTCCGCGACCGCCGCCAGTGCCAGTTTCGGCGCGGCTTCACCGGGCAGCGCCGCGTACACCGCGTCGAACTCGGCCGTCGCCGCCGCGAAATCACCGGCGAGCAAACGGCTTTCGCCGCGATACCAGGCAAGTCGCCAGTCCCCGGGCAGTGTCGTGGCCGCCTCCCCCAGGCGCAGCTCCGCCTCGGCGGTGTCGCCCACCTCCAGCGCGGCCCGGATGAGCCGCAACGGAATCTCGGTCGACGCGGCACTGCCGGTGACGACCGAGCGCAGCCCGGCCTCGAACGCGCGCTCCAGCTCCGCCGGGGTGGTACCGGTCGTGGTGGCGAGCAGCGCGGCCGCGCTGTCGGTCGGGTCGACCAGCGGAACAGGCAGCGCGGCAACAATATTCGTCGCGCGCACCGGAGCGTCGACACCGAAGACGCCGCGCGGCGGTCCGAAGTAGGTCGACATGCCGGGACGCGGCACCCCGTCGTCGACGGACAGGACCTCGCGCAGCACCCCGGTCAGCTGATCGGTCACCTCCTCCATCGAGGCGAACCGCGCGTCGGGGTCGTCGTCGGTGGCGCGCAGCAGGAATCGGTGCAGCGAATCGTAGGTAGCCAGCAGCGGTTCGGTGTCCGGGCCCGGCAGCGCGCCGAAATGACCGCCCTGCTGCGGCACATTCAGCAGCAGCACGGCCAGCGTGCGCCCGACCGTATAGACCTCGGTGGCGACGGTCGGCCCGGTCTCGGCGATCTCGGGCGCCTGGTAGCCGATCGTGCCGTAGATGGGGCTGTCCTGATCGTCCATGGCGATCACGGCGCCGAGGTCGATGAGCTTGAGCTGCTCGTCGGTCTGCATCACGTTGTCCGGCTTGAAATCACAGTAGGCGAGGCCGAGCGAGTGCAGATAGCCGAGCGCGGGCAGCATCTCCAGCACGTAGGCGATCGCCTGGGCCGGCGGTAGGAAGCCCCCGGCGGTGTCGCGGTGGCGGCGCAGGATCTGCTTGAGCGAGGTGCCGCCGACGTACTCCATCACGATGTAGCCGACCGGCACCCCGTCCGACCCGGCATGCTCGACGAAGTTGTGGATCTTGACGATGCTCGGATGTTCCACCTCGGCGAGGAAGCGCTTCTCCGCCATCGCGGCCAGCAGCGCGTCCGTGTCGCCCGCGTTGAGCAGCCCCTTCAGCACCACCCAGCGGTCGCTGACGTTGCGGTCGATCGCCAGGTAGATCCAGCCGAGCCCACCGTGCGCCAGACATCCCGCGACCTCGTACTGCCCGGCGACCAGATCACCCTTGACGAGCTTGGGATCGAAGGAGAATCGGGTGCCGCAGTTGGCGCAGAAGCCCGAGGTGCGGCCGGGTTTTCCGGCGCGCCCCCGGCCGACCGGCTTCTCGCATTTGCCGCAGAACCGCTTGTTCTCCGGCACTTTCGGGTCGGCCATGATCGCGGTGGCCGGGTCGATGCGCGGCACCCGGGGCACCTCGACCATGCCCGCGCCCAGCCGCCCGCGGCGGCTCGACTTCGACGACGAGCGGCCGGTGCGCACCGAGCGCGAACCGCTCCGGCTGCTGCGCGCACTACCGGACACCACCTCGACCGTCGCGGGCGCGGTGCCGCACACCTCACAGTAACCGTCGACAATCGTTCCGCCACAACCAGGTTCGGTGCAGCCCCGGTGCGCCGCAGCCGCTGTCGTAGCCTCCGCAGGCGAGGATACCGCCTCGACCCTGGTCACCTCGGCAGCCGGCGGTGCCGCTTCAGCCGTGATCGCCTCGGCGGCCGGCGGCGCCGCCTCGACGGTGGTCGCCTCCGCCGGAGCCGTCCCGCATACCTCGCAGTAACCGTCGACAATCGTTCCGCCACAACCAGGTTCGGTGCACCGCCGGTCTCTGGCGGCCGCCGTAGTCACCTCCGCCGCCGACGATTCCGACCGTACCGTCGTCGCCTCCGCCGGGGCGGTCCCGCACACGGCGCAGTAGCCGTCCTCGATCGTGCCCGAACAGCCGGGCTCCGTGCAGATACTCATGTTCCCCTCCCCGATTTCTCCGCGATGAGTTGCTGATAGTCGGCCACGGCGCGGGTAGCCGCCGCCAGGTCGCACGGGGTGCGGGCGAGCAGCCCGGCCGCGATCTGCTGGGAGGCGAGCAGATCACGGTCCTCGCTGACGCCGAGGCGGGCCGCCTTGGCCTGATAGGCGGCCAGTCTGCCGCGCAGTTCGCCGCGCCTGTCCAGCAGCCCCTGAGCCAGGTTCTCCGCGGTGGCTGCGCTCTCGCTCGCGCTATCGATGCGGCGACCTAGTGCCAAAAGGGCAGCCGCCGCACCGGTCTGGGCCGCGAGGGCATCCAGTTGCGCGCGCAGCAGACCGACATTGTCGGTGGGCACCGGCAGCGGACCCGACACGATGGAGTGCTCGACCTTCGCTTTCGCCGCGGCGGCCCGCTCGCACGTGGCCTGCAAGGCGTCCAGCTTTGTGCGCGCAGCCGCGATCGCGCCGGGCCAGTTCGACACCATCGCACCGAGTTCGGCGAGCACCGCCGCCTCCCGGCGCATGGCCGCGGCGAGTTCGGCGATGCGGGCGTCGATTTCGGCGGTGGTCAGGGCGAGCGGATCGGTGGCCGAACAGCTCAGCAGATCGGCGATGCCGTCGGCGATGGCACGCAGCTCCGGCGTCACCGCTCCGGCCTGGTCCAAACTCTTCTGTAGCGGCGCGAGGCCCGACATGACGCGGGTGTTCACCTTGTCCACCGCGTCGAGAAATTCGGCAATTACCGGGAACGTCGCCCGCATGCGTTCGAGGGTATCGGCGAGGCCGACGAACAACACGTGTTCGCTCGGACCGGTCAGTGAGCGTTCGGCCAGCGGGATCGGCGTCCGCGACACCTCGTAGGGGCGTCCGTGCAGCAGCTCGGTCAGCTCCGCGCGCTGACCGTCGTCCAGCTTGGCGCGCGTACCGCGCACCGCGCGTGCCGAATCCAGGATGGCGCGCATCCGGCCGAAGTCCTCCCACATCAGCGCGAGGGCGTCGCGGACCG
Organism: Nocardia sp. CS682; assembly: GCF_004634405.1. Taxonomy (NCBI): domain Bacteria; kingdom Bacillati; phylum Actinomycetota; class Actinomycetes; order Mycobacteriales; family Nocardiaceae; genus Nocardia; species Nocardia sp. CS682. The sequence goes on from NZ_CP029710.1 coordinate 1,246,413, forward strand.
GCAGCCAGCGCGCCTCGGTCACCCCGGACGGCGGATAGCGCCGCACCAGGGTGAGTCCCGGATGCTTGTCGAGCTCCAGCAGGGTGGCCACGATCGCGTCGACTTCTGTTGCGCGCCGGGCTAATTCACGATCGATCTCGGGCACGGTGAGTAGCGGCATGATGGTCTGGCTCATCCCACGTACCGCGGCTCGGGCGGCTCCTGGACCTGGCCGAGGGAGCCGAGCCGAGCCGCGGAGATCCGCTGCCACGTGCCGTCGGTCCGCATCCGGTCGAGCACGCCGTTGACGAAGCGGACCAGCTCGTCGCTGCCCTTGGGCACGCCGACGGCGTAGGCGCCGTTGCCGATCGGCGAGCCGACCACCTCGAGGTTGCGGTCCTGGGCGACCAGGCCGAACAGGATCGGGTCGTCACCGCTGATCGCATCCACCTGGCCTTGTTGCAGCGCGACGAGGCAGTCGGTCCAGTTGGTCACGCCGATGACGGTCGGCCGCTTCGCCAGCGTGAACAGTGGAGCGGGCGCGGTGGTGCCGCGGGCCACGCAGACGCGCTTGCCACCGAGGTCGTCGCCGGACTTGATGTCGGAGTCCCGCGGCGCCAGGATGCGTTGCGCCGCACGGTAATAGACGGCCGAGAAGTCGACCTCCTTGCGCCGCTCACAGGTCGCCGAGAAGGTACGCACGATCATGTCGACCTGCTTGTCGCGCAGCGCGGGGATGCGTTCTGCCGCCGTCACCGAGCGCAGCTCGATCTTCGTCGGGTCACCGAACAGCGCGCGGGCGATCTCGCGCGCGATGTCGATGTCGAAGCCCTCTAGTTCGCCGGTACCCGGATTACGGAAACCGAACAGGTAGGTGTTCTGGTCGACGCCGACCCGCAGCCGCTGGTTCGCCACGATCTCTGCCATCGCCGAACCAGCGGGCATCGCACCGGGTCTCGGCAGCGGGCCGGGCCGCAGGGTCGCCTCCGTATCACAGCCGCCGTCGCCCTCGGCCTGCGGCGGGGTGGTGATCTCCGCGGCGCCCGCGGGCAGCGGATCCACCGCGTCGAGCGTGCTCGGCGCGGGCAGCTCGCCCGATCCGCAACCGGTCGTCAGTACGCTCGCCCCGGCCAGTAGCGCGGCGAGCAACAAGCGTGTCCTCACAGGAACTCCTTCAGCCGCGGCCACACCCCGGCCACCACGGCGGCCGCGGCCAGCACCAGCAACCCGAGTGTGCCGAACGGACTGAGGAATAGCGCGGTGCCCGCGGTCCGCAGTCCGTCGCGCAGGTCGCGGCGGGCCTGCGTCAGGTTGTCGTTGAGCGAACGGTCCAGCGCGGCGAACTGGGTGGCCGACGAGGCGGGGCCGGTACCGATCGCCTGCTCGAGCGCCGCCGGGTAGTTCGCCGCCTGGTACGCGGCGATCTGCGCGCGGTGCCCGGCGGTCCACTTGGTGAGCTCTTGCGCGGCAACGGACTCCGGGCCGACGACAGCGCCGATCCGATCGCGCAGCTCGGTGGCGTGCTTGTTGTAGTTCTCTTCGCCCGCCGCGATGTCGCCGCGGGTGATCAGTTGCAGCGTCTCCTCGGTGCGGGCCTGCTGGGCCGAGATGCGCGCCTTCGCCAGGGTTTCGAAGCGATCCTGCGCGCCGGTGTCCATGACGTCGGCCGCCACGCTCGTCGCGACGACCACCCACAGCAACGCCAGTGCCGCCGCGCCCGCCGCGGCCAGCACGCCGAGATTGGCCATCCGGTTGGTGCGCTGCAACAGGATCCACGACCCCACCACGCAGGTGAGCAGCACCAGCGCGATCAGCACGATGCTCACCCACGGCAGCGCGGCGATGGCCTTCTGGTCCTCGTGGACGGCGGCGAACCGGCTGGCGGTGAGCCGTTCGGCGTTGGGCAGCAGGGACTTCTGCATCACCTCCGAGGCCGCGCGCAGATAGGACGAGCCCACCGGAAAACCTTGCCGGTTGTTCGCTCGCGCCGTCTCGACCAGGCCGGTGTAGGCGGGCAGATCGGCGGCGATGCGGGCCACGATCTGCCTGGTCTCCTCGTCGGAAACGCCTGCGGTGGCCTCCGACAGCGCGGCGGCGGCATCGGCGAGCGACTGCTGATACTGCTTGCGCAGCGCCGGTCCTTCGACGCCGGGCGCCAGGAAGGCGGTGGCCGCCGAGGCGTCGGCGGCCGACAGCGCCACGTACAGCCGCTGAGCGGCGAACGCGAGCGGCTCGGTGCGTTCGAGCGCGACGTCACGGCGCTCGCTCTTACCACTCAGCTGGCTCGCGGACGCGAAACCGGCGAGCAGGCACAGCACCACGGAAACGACGACAACAACCGCGACCACCCCCGGCGTCGTTCCGGCGAAGCGTCGCAACCACAGGGTCCCGTTGCGGATGCGAGGTCCCACACCGTCCTCCTTACATCTCCCCGGCCGGTGTATCCGATCGCGATAGTACGGGAGCAGGATTCGGTGTGCCGACCGATTGCCCAGGTAGTGGACAATCGGGGTTTCAGAAGCGCGCGCGAACCGCCTTGGGCGCGGTACTGATTCGGGCGGCCACCAGCGCGGCGGCGCACAGACCGGTGATGGTGAGCCAGCCGAGATGGGCGGGCAGCCGGAAGGCCGCGGCCGAGGTCAGGGCCCCGGGATGGCTGGCGATCAGCGAACCGATGACGGCAACGCCGAGCGACTGACCGATCTGGCGCGAGGTGCTCGCCAAGCTGGCCGCGACGCCGGCCTGCGCGGGTGGCAGGCCTGCCACGGCAGTCGCCGTGATGGGCGTGTAGATCAGGCCGATCCCCGCGCCGAACATCGCGTAACCGATGAGCAGCAACAGGTTTGCGCTGCCGTCGAAGGTCAGCGTCAGGACGGCCGCGGCGGCGGTCGCCACCACCGCGCCCGTGCTCAGCGCGCTGCGGGCGCCGCGGCCGGCCACGATCCGGCCGGACATCGGTCCGAAGACGAACATCGCGGCCGCCATCGGCACCAGCGCCAGCCCGGCCACCAGCGGCGAGTCGTGCCGAATCTCCTGGAGGTAGAACGTATTCAGGAACAGGAAGCCACCCATCGCGGCGAACGCGAGGATCGCGATCACGAACGCGCCGGTGAACGGGGCCGAACGGAACACCCGCAGATCGATCAGCGGGTGCGGGTGGCGCGGCGCGTACCGCAGCAGCGCGGCGAGGCACACCGCCGAGCCCGCGAAGCTGCCCAGCGTCTCCGGCGCGAGCCAACCTCGGTGCGGCCCTTCGATAATCGCGAACACCAGCAGCCCGAGCACGCCGATCACCAGCAGCTGCCCGACCGGATCGAGTGCGCGCGGCCGCTCCGATTTCGACTGCGGGACCACCAGGAAGGTGAGCGCCAGCGCCGCCACCGCGATCGGCACGTTGATCCAGAACACCGCTTCCCAGCCGATCGTCTCGACCAGTAAGCCGCCGATGACCGGGCCTGCCGCCATGCCGATCCCGACCGATCCGCTCCAGATCCCGATCGCCCGCACCCGCTGCCCCGGCTCGGTGAACACGGCCGAAATGATCGCCATCGCTACCGGCGTCAGCATCGACCCGCCGACCGCCTGCATTACCCGGAACGCGACGAGCCAGCCGATCGAGGGTGCGAGACTACATGCCAGCGAACTCATAGCGAATATCGCAAGCCCGATTTGGAAGATGGTCCTTCTGCCGATCCGGTCGGCCAGCGAGCCGGACAGCGTCAGCAAGCAGGCCAAGGTCAACGTGTAGGCGGCGACCACCCACTGCGCACCCGCCACCGAACCGTCCAGCCCGCGACCGATCGCGGGTAGCGCGACGTTGACTGCGGTGGTGTCCACATTCGCCATCACGACGGCGGTGCAGCAGACGGCCAATACCGTGGCCTGGCGGATCGTCTTCGGGACACTCGGCGCAACGGGAGCGCTGATCGACATGCCAGCATACTTGCAGCATCCAGCGCTTCTGCCGTGGCCAACACACCGGGCGAGCTCGGTCGTTCCACTTGGAACTCTGCGCGAACCGGTCGGACCCGGTAGACGGAGGCTCGGTGGGAGTTCGCCTAGCGGGCGCCGACCGGGACGGGCGCGCGCGTCGGTCCGGGTGCGCGGCCGCCGTGCAGCCGGAATTCCTGTGGCGGACACCCTTTCCAGCGCCGGAACGCGCGGATGAAGGATGCGGCTTCCGCATAGCCGAGGCGGGCGGCGACCTGTTCGGTGGTCAGATCGGTGTGGCCGAGCAGTTGTTCCGACAGCAGCTGCCGGACCTCGTCGAGCAACGCGCGGAACGAGGTCTGCTCCTCGTTGAGCCGCCGCGACAGGGTGCGCGGGCTCATGAACAATTCGTTGGCGACCGCGATCTGATCCGGGATATCGCCGGGGTTGCGGACCAGTAGCTCGCGCACGGTGCCCGCGACGCCGGTTCGGGCGTGATGTCGGTCCAGCAGGTCACGGCAGAATTGCGCGCAGGTGTTGCGCGCCCGCTCGTCGGTGGCAGGCACGGCCTGGTCGAGCGCGCGGCCGTCGAATGACATCGCATTGGTTTCCGCGCCGAAAATCGGAGCCACGGCGAAGATCTCGCGATACCTACTGTTGTCCGTCGGCGCGCGGTGCCGGAATTCGACTCGTGTCGGCGCAATTTCGGTGCGGCCCGCGGTGCTGCCGATTGTCTTGATACCGGCCAGGATTCGTTCGGCCAAAAAAGCACGCACATCCGGTGTGCTTTCGGAATCATCGAAGCGCAGGCGGAGCGAGCCCGCCGTTTCCTCGACGGTGAGCCTGCCGGAGACCGAGGCGCGGTCGAGGTAGCTGGCCGCCACATCGATCGCGTCGCGCAACGTGCGGCTGCTGAGCAGCGCCAGGCCCCATGGGCTGTACGGCGGAATGTCGGCCCGCCCACCGGCTTCGGCCCCCAGCCCCGGCTCGGCGCCGCAACGGGCGAGCAGCGTGCGCACCGCAAGCAGTTCCTGCTGCGCCGTACACTCGGTATCCGCAGGCGACAGCCGCGCCCCGGACAGACAGTCCGCACCGGACATCCCGCGTTCCTCGGCGAGCCCGATCAGCACCCGAACACCGTCGGTGCTGCGGCGAAAATCCCGGTCGAACATGTACTCGCATTCCTCATCGAATTCGCCATACCCCGACGACTCGGCGAAATCTATCAATGCCGAGCCGCTCTGATGGGCAAAACGACAAACTGATCGAGGTGCGCGAGACCTGCGACGCCCGATGGGAACTGGTTCAGTCCACGTCCGGCTCAACCGCGCCGTAGATGATGATCTCCGCTTCGGCCGCCGCGGCGAGCTCGATAAACCGCTCCAGCTTGTCCGAAGACAGAAAACCCAGCGCCAGTCCACGCTCACCGGCGAAGACGCCGATCAACGCCGTACCGACCACACGGCTTTGATCGGCCAACAACCGCAGGTAGTTCCGGAGAGCAGTCTCGGTCTTACCGGACTTGGTATCGCCGTCGTACCAGTCCCAGGTCAACCCTTCCGGACAGGTGGACAACTGCTCTAGGTGGCTGCGAATCTCATCGGGACCGGCGATCACGCGATCGAAGTAGGCCAAGCCACTGTCGACGCTGTCGAACAAAGCCTCGATCAGCGCGTCTTCCGGATCGAACGCCGACCACGACGCATTCTCGAGAACGTCCTTCAATCTGCCACGAGCCTTCTCGACGTCGGGTGCGAGAAGCTCGACAAGGTCGAACAGCGCCGCCCGTTGCGGCGCGGCAATGTGCGCGCTCTGGAACCTGTCGTGCGACCGGGGAAGGAAGTCGATGACCACCACAAAGCCTCGGCCGTGGTCGAGGTTCTCGAACAGCCAGCTCCAGTCGTCATCGGGCCGGATCCGATAAAACCTGAACTTGCCGTTGGTTTCGGTGGTCGCAATGATGCATCGCAGCGGAATCGGCGTGCTCAGTTCACCGGCCAGCCGCCCGACCTCCCGAGCCAGGGCGATCCCTTGTCGAAGCAGGATTCGCTGCGCGTCGACACCGATGAGCGGCCCACCGGCGTACGCATCGTCCACTGGCACAAAACTCCCCAGGTGGACGTCATTATGAAATTGTTCCCAGGCGACGAGATCGAACAAACGCCCCGGTGCGTCATCAGCGTCCGCGGGAGCCGGGGCCCAGCACACCACCTCACCGCGGCATTCGATCCCGCCGTCCACCCACGTCCGCAAGCCGGACGCCAAACCCTCCGCCGGGTCCAGGCCACCGAAGCCGTCCCGCACACCGAGCACCCTCGCCGCTCGGTCGTTCATCCTCATCGTAAGCACGAACAACGCTATCGCTCGTAACGACAGCGAAGCAGCGCGGCCGCGTGGACATACGGGAGAGCACGCCGTTCTCGAACTGGAACGACTCGCGGTCATCGGTATGAGTGCGCGCGGACTGTCCAGTCACCCGCACCACGGCCCTATGGTGCGTTCGATGTGCGTCGGTTTCGCGCTTCGCGTACCGTGAGCTCGCCCTATCTATGTTGGAACGCGCGCATCACCTTCTGGCGGACCAGCTCACGAAGAGACTTGTCCTCGTATGGGTCCATGCCCTCGCCGACAAAGACAGCATCGGTAAACGAGTCGACGTCCGTAGGCGACGATGCGCGCAATTTACTCCGTTCGTCCAACGGCAGACAGAAACCCAGTTCGACACACAGGTTGTCCAGCAGGGCCGTGATATCTACGCCATCAGCACTCATAAGAGAAAGTCTGTCCGAGATGATCTCTCCGCGTTGAGCTTCCACCGACCCCGCGCGGGTTGACATGCTCGTCGGCTCAGCTTCGCTTGGTGCGGCAAGCGGCACACGACTCCCCTGGGCCACTGCATCGGGGTAACAAGTACCCGGCCTGGTGGTACCACATCAAGGCGAATCCGCTGAGCGCGCGCCGCGCGGACCCGTGGTGGTGCCGGTGCGCGAGAGCCGATCAGGTGGTGGGATGACTCGGCTCCATCGGTTGCCGATCGGGCGGTAGCGGGCTGTGCCGTCGCGGATCTCGATGTCGCCCATGGGGCGTACGTCGGCGGTGGATGTTCAGGTGGTCCGGATGGCTGGCGCACGCAGGAGGGCGACGCTTACCGCGAGCAGCCAAAGGATGGTCAGGCCGCCCGTGGTGGCGGTGGTGCCCCAGCCGTTGGCCGCGTAGAAGTCGGCGGGGTTGTTCCCGAAGTGCATCGAGGGGACGAAGGCCAAGTGGATTGCGGCCAAGCCGAAGGCCGACCACGCCGTCCAGCGTGGGAGCAGCGCGGTGCCTGCGATGGCGGTACCGAAGGCGATCAGGAACAAGGCGATCAGCAGCTTCGACAGCGAACCGTAGAGGAGGTAGGTGCCGGTGACGGCGATGGTGGGGTCGATGGGGTCGGGGGCGGCGATGGCGGCGCCGACTTCGAGGCAGGTGGAGATCGAGGTGACCGTGAGCCACATCAGTCCGGCGACCGCACTGAGCGAGCCGAGCCAGGCGTAGGCCGGGCCGTGCGCCTTCAGCAGGTGCGGGAGACCGGCCATGAACACGACGAGCAGCGCGCTGCCGATGAGTCCGAACATGCTGCGGGTGAGGATGTTCCAGTCCGGTGGCGGGCCGCCGTAGACGAAATAGAGCGGTAGTTCGACCAGTGTCAGGAGTGTGGCGATCAGGCCCGCCGTGCCGGTGGTGCGCTGGATGACGGTGCTGTTCATGAGACCCTCTTCCCCGGTTAGTATATCTCTTATACTATAAGGCGCATGCTAATGTTCCCGCCGTTCGAGCACAAGCGCTGAGGAGGCGAAACGCACCATGATCGACGACACCCCGCCGGACGAGCTGGTCCGCCTGTGGCGGCTGCCTACCGGGCCGAAACTCGGCAGGCCGGCGGGGCTCGATGTCGATCAGGTCGTGCGCACCGCGGTGGAGCTGGCGGACCGGGACGGGTTATCGGGTGCGACGCTGCCGAAGATCGCCGAGAGGCTCGGTGTCACACCGATGTCGCTCTATCGGCATATCGGGTCGAAGGAGGAGCTGTTCGTCCTGATGGCCGATGCCGCGACCGGCCCGGCCCCGGATTTTCCTGCGCCGCAGAATGATTGGCGGCCAGCGCTACACGAGTGGGCCGTTGCCCTGTGGTCGGTGCACCGGCGGCGGCCCTGGCTCACCCAGCTGCCGATCTCGGGGCCGCCGAGCGGGCCTGGTGCCATCGGTTGGATGGACGCGGGTTTACGCGCGTTGCGGCCCACCGGACTCGACGCCGGAGCGAAGGTCGGGGTGGTGATGGTGGTCAGCGGGTACGTGCGGCAGGCCGATCTGCTGGCGCAGCAGCTCGAACAAGGCAGGCGCGCAACAGGTCTCGATGAGACGCAGGTCAACCGCGACTATGGGCGGCACATGGCGCGGCTGGTCGAGCCGGAGCGCTTCCCGGACGCGGCCGAACTCTTCGGCTCCGGACTGTTCGAATCGGCGCCGCCGCCGTCGACGCCCGACCCGAGTCAGGATGATTTCGACTTCGGACTCGAGGTGGTGTTGGACGGTGTGGCCGCGACGGTTGCCCGTACCGGGTCTGGCACGTAGGGCCGACTGGCACAACGCATTCCGTCCCGACTCCGGGGCGTCGAAGGATCGCACGACGACGCAGCGGTAGGCGTCGCGGAAGAAGCTCTGCGGTGCGGCTCCCGCTGCATTCGCCGGAGCCGCACGACGGCCAGCCGCGCGGCGTCCCGGTTCGGCAGGACGTTCAGGAATCTCGGACCACGACGCCGAGGTGGCGGGCGAAGGCGGGGGCCAGTTCCATCAATTGGCCGTTGTCGATGGTTGCGCCGCGCAGGGAGTCGAGGCCGTCGATGATGTCCAGCGCGCGGGCGCCGCGCAGATCGACCCTGGTCAGCTTGACTCGATTTACTACGAGGCTTTCCAGGGTGGATCCGGGGAAGGTGACGTTGGTGAGCACGGCGTCACCGAAATCGCAGTCACGCAGCACACATTCGACGAACGACACGTCGCGCAGTTTCGCGGTGCGGAAATTGACCGAGTCGAATTTGCAGCCCTCGAAACGCACTCGGCGCAGGCTCGAACCCGCCAGATCCACACCGGACATGGCGCCCGCGAGCACTTCGCCGTCCAGCCAACTGGTGTCGGCGAGCTCGGTGCCGACCCAGCGCACATTGCGCAGCCACACGTCGGCGAACCTGGTGTGCCGCATGCTGCCCCGGGTGAACGCCACCGACGTGAAGGCCGACTCGCTGAAGCGGGCGTTCTGCACCTCGACATCGTCGAACTCGCCGCCGTCCAGATGCACGCAGTCGTAGTCCCCTTCCGGCTCGAGATCGCCCTCCCATACCGCGAGGTGGCGCGCGTAGGGCAGGTCTTCGAGCTGGTGCGGCATGCGGTTCCTCCGGTGCGGTTGGTGGTGCGACAACGGTCGAGTATTCCGTCCGGCACCGACAGGTTCATTCTTGCCACACGCAGCGAGACCACCGCATGCGGCGCTGGCAGGCATTGGTCCGGTGCCTCGACGCGACGCCCCTTCGGTGCGGATGATGAGGCGCACCCTCAGGTCGGCAGCGCCGCCAGGCTCACTCGGTTGCCGTCGCGACCGGGGTGTGCGGGCACAGCCGCACCGGTCCCGGCCGACCGGTGCCCGTGACATGCTGGGCTGCATGCGCATCGACGGAACTGTTGCTCCGGGGTACACGGCGGTTCGGGACGCGTTCGCGGCGAACTTCGCTGATCAGGGCGAGGTCGGGGCGGCCGTGTGCGTGTATCGGGACGGAAAGCCGGTGGTCGACCTGTGGGGTGGGCTGGCCGACCCTGACACCGGCCGGCCGTGGGAGCGCGACACTCTGCAACTGGTCTACTCGGCCACCAAAGGGGTGGTGGCGGCCGCGGCCCATCTGCTGGTCCAGCGCGGTCAGCTCGACTTGGACGCACCGGTGGCCCGATACTGGCCGGAGTTCGCGGCGGCGGGCAAGGGTGAGATTCCGGTGCGCTGGTTGCTGACGCATCAGGCCGGTCTCGCCGCGATCGACAAGCCGGTGCCGCTCGCCGACGCGCTGGCCTGGACACCGATGGTGGACGCGCTGGCCGCGCAAGCGCCGAACTGGGTGCCAGGCACCGACCACGGCTACCACGGCCGGACCTTCGGGTGGCTCGTCGGTGAGGTGATCCGGCGCATTACCGGGCGCACCGTCGGGCAGTTCCTCGCCGAGGACATCGCGGGGCCCCTCGATATCGAGTTCTTCATCGGATTGCCCGCCGCCGAACACCATCGGGTCAGCCGGTTGGTGTTCGCGCCGAAACCGGATCTGACGGCACTGCCGGACGAGCTGGTGCCGGAGCAGTTCCGGCCGATGGTCGCGGCAATGCGCGACCCGGAATCCTTGGCGAACCGGGCCTTTCAGATCACCGACCCGCCCGACATCGACTTCAACTCCCCCGCCGTGCACGCCGCGGAGATTCCCGCGAGCAACGGCATCGGCACCGCGCGCGGGCTGGCGCGGCTGTACGCCGCGTTGGTCGGCGAGGTCGACGGGCACCGGCTGCTGACCGCGGACACCCTCGACGCCGCCATCCGCGAGCAGACCAGCGGCATCGATCGGGTGATCATGCTGCCGGACCGCTATGCCAACGGATTCATGCTCCCGATCGCCGATCTCCCCCTGGGCGGACCGAATTCGTTCGGCCACCCCGGCCGCGGCGGGTCCCTCGGCTACGCCGACCCCGAACGCTCCCTCTCCTTCGCCTACGTCACCAACAACATCATCGAAAACGCTCTCGACCTACGCGCCCGCAACCTCGTCGACGCCCTCGAATCCGCCCTCGCCTAACTGCGGAGTGTGGGTGGGCTTCGTTGCGGGTGCGCTAGCGGAGGGTGCGGATCCAGCGGCGGGTATCGGCAGGGTCGATTACGTCGTCCAGTTCGAGGACGGTGGCGGCGGTCAATGCCTTGCCGCTGGCGTAGGCGAGGCCGACTAGGTTGTCGAAGGCTTCCTGACGTTTGACCGGGTCTTCGATGGCGGCGAGCTCTTTGGCGAAGCCGAGGCGGACCGCGCCTTCCAGGCCCATGCCACCGATTTCGCCGGTGGGCCAGGCGATGACGAAGTGGGGTGCGCGGAAGGAGCCTGCGGCCATGGCTTGGGCGCCGAGGCCGTAGCCCTTGCGCAAGACGACGGTGCCCCACGGGACCGACAGCGCGGCCGCGTCGATGAACAGACGGCTGAATTTGGTGACGGTGGCGTCTTTCTCGGCTTCGGGGCCGACCATGAAACCCGGTGTGTCGCAGAGGGAGACGATCGGTAGGTCGTTGGCGTCGCACAGGCGCAGGAAGCTGCTGAGTTTGTCGGCGGCGGGGGCGTCGATGGCACCGCCGAGGTGGTGGCAATTGTTGGCGATCAGGCCGTAGGGGCGACCCTCGACGCGGATCAGGGCGGTAACGATGCCGACGGCCCAGTCGCGGCGCAGCTCGAGGATGGAGTCGAGGTCGGCGATGGCTTCGATGGCCGCCCGGATGTCGAAGGCGTGTAATCGGTTCTCCGGCACCACGTGGCGGGACAGGCGCGGGTCCGGAGCGGTCCAATCATCAACCGGCCCTTGAAAGTACGCCAGATATCGCTGGGCGACGCGGACAGCTTCGGCTTCGTCGGCGGCGACGAGGTGCACGACACCGTTGCGGCGCTGAACCTCGATCGGGCCGATGTCCTCGGGTGCGTAGACGCCGAGGCCGCCGCCTTCGATCATGGCCGGGCCGCCCATGCCGATGTTCGCGTCGGGGGTGGCGATCACCACGTCGCACATGCCGAGCAGAGCGGCGTTGCCCGCGAAGCAGCGGCCGGACACGATGCCCAGCAACGGAACTCGGCCCGACAGCGCACCCATCGCACGGAAGGTGGTGACGTCGAGGCCCGAGATGCCGCCGTAGTCGGTGTCGCCGGGGCGACCGCCACCGCCCTCGGTGAAGAAGACCACCGGAAGGTGTTGCGCGCGGGCTAGTTCGAGCATGCGGTCGGTCTTGGCGTGGTTGCGCATGCCCTGGGTACCTGCCAGCACGGTGTAGTCGTAGGACATAACGACTACCCGGGTGCGGTCGGCGCCGAACCGGTCGGCGTTGATGGTCGCGACGCCACCGATCAGGCCGTCGGCGGGGGTGTTCGCGATCAGGTCTTCCGGGCTGCGGCGCAGGCGTTGCGCGGCGACCGCGAGTGCGCCGTATTCGACGAAGCTGTCCTGGTCGACGAGGTCGGTGATGTTGTCGCGGGCGGTGCGTCGGCCGAGCCGGTGGCGTTTGGCGACCGCCTCGGGGCGGGACTCATCGAGGGTGATGCGGTGGCGGTCGCGCACCTCGGCCAGATCCGGGCGGATCGCGTCGAGGTCGACCGTCGCGATGTCGGTGACAGACCCATCGTGGTCGGCTTCGGCCCAGACCAACAGGGGCGCATGGGGGTCCACCGTCGTACCCGGTTCGGCGATGTGCCGTCGGATGCGTAGCGGTTGCTCGGCGCGCAGCACGTGCTGCATCTTCATCGCTTCCAGCACGACGACCTCGGCGCCCGCCGCGACGACGGTGCCCGGTTCGACCAAGCTGACCACGGTGCCGCCCATCGGTGAACGCAAGGTCTGTTCGTCGTCTTGCAGGACAACAGAGTCCGCGACGACCGAAACGACGCCGGGTTCGATAGGTACCGCAGGCGTGTAATCGATTGCCCGAGCGGAGAGCTCGTTCAGATTGTCTTCGAACCATGCAGTCGATACGGTGACTCCACCGGCGAGCTCGTCCAACACCGCTCGCAGCAGCGCCACATTCGTATCGACACCGATGACCACGGTTTCGGCCAACGCGTCCGAACAGCGTCGCAGCGCAGCCGAGTACGACGGACCACGCGCGATCACCTTCGCCAGCAACGAATCGAACTGTGCCCCTTGCCGCATACCGGCGTAAGCGGCCGTGTCGACCCGAACACCCACCCCGGTCGGCGCGGCGAACTGGGCCACGGTGCCGGTGCTCGGAAGCACATCGCCACCCGCAGTGACGTTTTCGGCATTCACCCGCGCTTGCACGGCGTACCCACGCGGACCCTCAATGAGCACCTCGAGATCATCGAGACTGCGCCCCTGCGCCAGATCCAGTTGCAGCGCCACGAGATCCACCCCCGTCACCTCCTCGGTGACCGTGTGCTCCACTTGCAGTCGCGGATTCACCTCGAGGAACCACGCATCCGCACCACGCACCAGGAACTCGACGGTGATCACCCCGCGACACCCCACCGATTCGGCCAACCGCACCGCATCACCGTGCAGTCGTTCCCGCAGCACCGCAGCCAGATTCGGCGCAGGCGCCACCTCGATCAACTTCTGCTGCCGCCGCTGCACGCTGCAATCCCGGTCCCCGACAGCCACCGCCCGCACCCCATCGGCCACCACCTGCACCTCGATATGCCGCGCATCGGCCACCAACGCTTCCCCATACACCGCGTCGTCCCCGAACCCCGCCAATGCCTCCGCCCGACACCGCTCATACGCCTCCCCCAGCACCCTCGGGTCCCGCACCACCCGCATCCCGCGCCCACCACCCCCAGCAGCCGCCTTCACCATCACCCCCTCCGGATGCGCGACCAGCAGCTCCGCGATCTCCGCCGCCCCCGCCCCCGCCGAGGTCGCCGCCAACACCGGCACACCAGCCCGCTCCGCCGCCGCCCGCGCCGCGACCTTGTCCCCGAACGTCCGCAACACCTCCGCCCCCGGCCCCACGAAAACCAGCCCCGCCGCCGCACAAGCAGCCGCCAACTCCGCACTCTCACTGAGAAACCCATACCCCGGATGCACCAACGCCCCAACCCCACCCACCTGGGCCGCCGCCACCACAGCCTGCACATCGAGGTACGCCCCAGCACCCTCCCCCGGCAGCCGCACCACCTCATCCGCCAACCGAACATGCAGCGCTTCCCGCTCCGCAGCAGTACACACCGCCACAGTCGCATACCCCCGCTCCCGAGCAGCCCGCAGAACCCGAACCGCCACCTCCCCCCGATTAACCACCACCACGCGCATCCCGCCAGTCTCCCCCAGCCCCAAGCCGGCACCGAACGGGACATGCCCGGGGTAGAGCCGGCCACCGCCCCCCCCGCTCGGCAGTGTCGGCGGGGCGGTGGTATCGATTACTCCTGAACCGGCCGGACTTCGCTTGCCTTGCGGTACTTCCCGTGTCGCCCTTGCCCGATGAGCCACGTCACCGGCATCCCCGGCGTGATCCGTTGGTCGTCGCCCTCGTACTGCCAGCGCGAGAACCACACGTCGTCACCGGAGGTGCTGGCGATGAGGCCGTCATAGCTGTGCGGCAGCCACCATCGAACCACCCCGTCCAGACTCGGATCGGGCTCCTTCGCCGCCTCGACCTGCCCGTACGGTACCGAGCCACTCGGCCCCTGCCACCCGTTCAAAGTCGGGAGCAACGGCTGGTCCCCACCCGTACCGTCGGCGGGCCAGATCTTTCCGCTGCGGGTCAGGACATCGTCGTGGATGCGCTGCGCGAGTTCACACGCCACACCACTGGGGGTCGGCTCACTCGGCGTACAGCCGACCAGGACGTTCAAGGCCGGAATAGTGAACTCGATCCACCATTCCGGTGGAGAAGGTTGCCGAAGGAGGTGCTCAGGGATCGTTTCGTCGATGTGTACCTCGAAGCCCAGAGCCGACTCGATATCAGCCGCCAGCAAGTCGGCGCCGCGCCTCGATGTTTCCTGATCCATGGAGCTATCCTCCCGAATAGGGGACGGTGCAACGGTTGATGGGGGTCACGTACAGGTGTTTCCCGGCAGCGTGCGAAGCGATCACCTGGATCTCGTCGCCGGAGTCGTACACATAGTTTCCGCCCTGATACCGAGGAATCGTGAAGTGCAGGTTGTCGTCCTTGTGGATCGTCTCGGTTTTCAGCGGCGAGCCGTTCACCAGTATCTGGTAGTCGTATCTGCCTGGTACGTGGGAGATGTCGTTGATGAACATGGCCCACGCGATGTTGCCGATGTAGTCCGTTCCGGCCGGCCTGGTGTCGACCTCGACCCTGCCCCAGTTGGTCGTGACTCGATAGTTGGTGCACGGCTGGTAATCCGCCTGTGCGGCTCCAGCGGCCTGCACACCGGTGATCATCAGGATCATCGATGCGACTGCAAAGAGCAGTGATCGAATGGGGCCGGCAGAGCGGCCGCGAAGGCGCCCATGCGCGGCCGGATCGCCCGTGTGGAAAAGGTTCATGACTTGCTCCCCCTGTGTTCTGAGCTGCGAACAGCTGCAACGCAGCTTCGGACACTCCCCGGTCCGAAACTTGTTTGTCACAGGGTTTGACGGCCGACCCGGCGGATCGGTTCCCCGATTTCGGAAGATATTTTCTTCCGCCCGGAGGACCAGTCAGTTCGATGCTCAGTGCTGGCGCACGTCGGACGCACGCTCGGAGGCCCGAATGGCGTCTACAGGCTTCGCACACAACGACACCGGAGACTCCCCACCGCCGGCCCGGCGTGGGCCGCTACCGCAGCGCGGCAGCTCGACCGAGGTTCAGGCGGTGCGGGTCGCTTCCAACGGACGTCCTTCAGAGGCATCCCCAGCGGAGCTCGCGCTGCGGGAGAAGGTGAGAACACCGTCTTCGATCGGGCCCTTACGGAGCATCTTGCGATCGCGGAAGTAGTTATTGATGACCTGCCAAGGGCCGCGAACACCTTGACGCGGCATCACCGCGTCACCGCGCTGGATGTAGCCGGAGGTCAGCGCGCCACCCATGACCGAGTCGGGCGAGCGGTCGCCTTCTTCGGCCACCGCGACCATCCGCGTGTAACCGTGCGCCTTCATGTGGTTGAGAACCCGGCAGAAGTACTCGGCGGCAAGGTCTGCCTTCAGCGTCCAGGACGCGTTGGTGTACCCGAGGACCATGAGTGCGTTGGGCACCCCGTCGAGCAGCGCACCCTTGTAGACGACGCGGTCGCGCGTGACGACGGGTTCGCCGTCCACCTCGAGGGTGGTGCCGCCGAGCATCTGCACGCGCAGCCCGGTCGCGCTGATCACGATGTCGGCGGGCAGTTCTTCGCCGGAGGCGAGCCGGATACCGGTCTCGGTGAAGGTCTCGATGCGGTCGGTGACGATGGACGCCTTACCGCTGCGCAGCACCTTGAACAGGTCACCGCTGGGCACGACGCACAGCCGCTGGTCCCACGGGTTGTAGGACGGCGTGAAGTGCCGCATGTCGATGTTCGGCCCGAGCTGCAGCCGCACCGCGGCGAGCAGCAGCTTGCGGGATGCCGCGGGATTGGTGCGAGACAGCTGGAAACTGGCGCGCTGCAAGGCGATATTGCGCGCCCGGCCCGCCCGGTAGGCGATCTTCGCGGGCACCCGGGCCAGCTTCATGCCGACGGCGACGGGGTCGTCGGCGGGCAGCGCGGTGATGTAGGTGGGCGACCGCTGCAACATGGTGACGTGCGCTGCGTCGCCGCTCATCGCGGGCACGAGGGTGATCGCGGTGGCACCGCTGCCGATGACGACGACGCGCTTGCCGCGGTAGTCGAGGTCCTCGGGCCAGTGTTGCGGGTGCACGATCTGCCCGCCGAAGTCCGCCTCGCCGGGGAACTCGGGCCGGTAACCGTTGTCGTAGTCGTAGTAGCCGGTGCAACCGACCAGGAAGTTGCTGGTGAAGGTCTCGACGTCGCCGGTCTGCTCGTTCAGCGCCTCGACGGTCCAGATGCCTGCCTCGCTGGACCAGCGGGCGGTGGTCACCTTGCGCCCGAAGTGGATGTGCTCTTCGACGCCGTATTCGACGGCGGTGTCCTCGACGTACTGGCGGATGTGCGGACCGTCGGCGAGCACCTTGGTGCCGATCCACGGGCGGAAGCCGTAGCCGAAGGTGAACATGTCCGAGTCGGACCGGATGCCGGGGTACCGGAACAGGTCCCAGGTGCCGCCGATGGCGGTGCGGCGCTCCAAGATGGCGTAGCTGCGTCCGGTCTGCTCACGGGTGAGGTGGCAGGCCATGCCGATGCCCGAGAGGCCCGCGCCGATGATCAGTACGTCGACATGCCGCGTCATTGAGGATCTCGTTTCGTCTGGTCACGCCTCGGTCACCTTCGACCGAGAGCTCCTTGTCGAGGTTACGTGTTATTTCAGGTTACGTCTAGTAGCGGTTGCTGGGAACACGCTGACGAGGGGCGGCCCAATTAAAACCGGGTTGGTTTCAACCGGTGACTCCGCCCCGCGGCGCGCACAGCATGGATAACTGCGGCGCGCTCAGCGGCGATCCGCGTCCCTGTCCCCTACCCGAGGTGTCGCGTGTCATCAATTGTCTTGGAGCCGACACCGATTCGGGTTCGGTCGGCGGCTCGCTGGCGGCCGCGCAAGACCTGGCTGCGGGCCGTCAGCCCGCTGGTCCTCGTAGTCGCATGGCAGGTTGCCAGCGCCACCGGCGTGCTGCCGGAGCGGTTGCTCGCGTCGCCGGTCACCATCGCGGAAACCACCTGGGAACTGCTGCGGGACGGGACGTTGCAGGAAGCGATCACGGTATCGCTCGGCCGCGCGGCGACCGGATTCGTGATCGGAGCCGTGCTGGGGATCGGCCTGGCCGTACTGGCCGGTTTGAGCACGGTCGGCGAGTACGTGGTCGATCCGCCGATGCAGATGCTGCGCACGGTGCCGTTCTACGGGCTGATCCCGTTGCTGATCCTGTGGTTCGGCATCGGTGAGCTACCGAAGGTGGTGCTGGTCGCGTTCGGCGCGGCAATCCCGTTGTACCTCAACACCTTCGCCGGTATCCGCGGGGTGGACGGCAAACTGGCCGAGCTGGCCGAGGTGCAGCAGCTCGGCCGGCTCGCGCTGCTCGGGCACATCGTGCTGCCGGGGGCGCTGCCGCAGACCCTGGTCGGATTGCGCCAGTCGCTGGGTATCGCCTGGCTGGCGTTGATCGTCGCCGAACAGGTCAATGCCGATGCGGGACTTGGTTTTCTGATCAACGACGCCCGCGAATTCCTGCGCACCGACGTCATCGTCGTCGGCCTGCTGGTGTACTGCGTGCTCGGCCTGCTGACCGACGCGTTTGTCCGACTGATCGAGAGGAAGGCGCTGGCATGGCGACGCGGGTTCTTGGGGCAGTGATCACCGCCGAGCCGGTGGTATCCGAGCCGCCGGTGGCCCGGGTGCGTGGGCTCGTGCGCGATTTCGACGGCCGCCGCGTGCTCGACGGTCTCGATCTCGACATCGCCCCAGGCGAATTCGTCGCTTTGCTCGGCCGCAGCGGCTCGGGAAAGTCCACCCTGCTGCGCGCGCTGGCCGGTCTCGATCGAGGCGTTCGGGGCGAGCTGACCACGCACGGCACCATTGCCGTCGCCTTTCAGGAACCGCGCCTGGTGCCGTGGAAACGGGTGCTGGCCAACCTGTTTCTCGGTTTGCGGCACCCGGATCCCAAGGCTGCGGCCCGCGCCGCACTGGCCGAGGTCGGCCTGGCCGAGCGCGCCGATGCCTGGCCCCTGACGCTGTCCGGCGGTGAGGCGCAACGGGCCAGCCTGGCTCGGGCCTTGGTCCGCGAGCCGGATCTGCTGCTGCTCGACGAACCCTTCAGCGCCCTCGACGCACTGACCCGAATCACCATCCATCGCCTGGTCATCGACCTGTGGCAGCGCCGCCGCCCCGGTGTCCTGCTGGTCACCCACGACGTGGACGAGGCGCTGCGCCTGGCCGACCGGGTGCTGGTGCTCGGCGATGGCCGCATCGCCCACGAATCCCGCATCGAGCTGCCGCGTCCGCGCCGCAGCGATCACCCGCACCTGCTCTCCCTGCGCGAAACTTTGCTCGCCGAACTCGGCGTTGCACCGGAAGGAACCGAATGAAAGCCAGAAGGCTGCTGCTCGCAACGACTCTCGCACTGGTCGTCACGGTCGGCACGGCCTGCGGGTCCGACAAGTCCGGCGACGCGGCGGTGCGTCCGGACGGTTCGGTCGACCTGTCCCAGGTGACGGTGCGCGCGGGCGATCAGAAGGGCACCGGGTTGCAAGCCTTGCTCACTGCGGCAGGCGAGGTGGCGACGCCCTACAAGATCACCTGGTCGCAGTATCAGGCGGGCCCGCCGATGCTGGAAGCGATCAACTCCGGTGCGGTCGATATCGGCGGCGTCGGCAATGCCCCGCCGATCTTCGCCGCGGCGGCCAAATCAGCGATCAAGATTGTCAGCGCGTACCAGGCCGGCAAGGACGGTCAGGGCATCGTGGTGCCCAAGGATTCGCCCTTGCGCAGTCCGGAAGAATTGCGCGGCAAGAAGATTGCCGTCACCAAAGGCAGCTCGGCGCACGCCCACCTGCTCGCGGTGCTGAGCAAAGCAGGCATCAAATGGGACCAGATCGAGCCGCAGTACCTACAGCCGCCGGATGCACTGGCCGCGCTGACCACCGGCCGGGTGGACGCGTGGGCCATCTGGGATCCGTACACCGCCCAAGCCGAGCAGCAGGCCAATGCACGAATCCTGGTGAGCGGCAACGGTTATGTGACCGGTGACGCCTTCTACGTCGCCGGTGACAAAGCACTGGGCAGTAAGGCGACCGCCGCCGCGCTGCGTGACCTGCTCGCCCGCATCGCTCGGGCGCACGCCTGGGTCAACACGCACCCCGAGCAGTGGGCGAAGACCTACGCCGAACTCACCGGCCTGCCCTACGACGTCGCGCTCACCGTCGTGAAACGTGGCCCGTACCAAGACCATCCGCTCGACGCCGCCGCCATCGCCGCCGAGCAGGGCGTGGCCGACGCGTTCGCCGACGCCGGGCTGATCCCGCGCAAGGTGAACATCGCCGACTACACCGACACCCGCTTCAACGACCTGTTCCCCGCTTCCTGAGGAGTTGGCTCCATGAGTTTGTCGTTCCATTGGTTCCTGCCCACCTACGGCGATTCGCGCGGCCTCGTCGCCGGCGGGCACGGCACCTTCATGTCCGGCGACCGCCCCGCGACGCTGCGCTACCTGAACCAGATCGGGGCCGCCGCCGAGGACAACGGCTTCGAGGCCGTTCTCACCCCGACCGGCGCCTGGTGCGAGGACGCCTGGCTCACCACGGCGATGATGGTGGACACCACCGAGACGCTGAAGTTCCTGGTCGCGCTGCGCCCCGGCCTGGTCAGCCCGACGCTGGCCGCGCAGATGGCGGGTACCTTCCAGCGGCATTCGCAGGGCAGGCTGCTGCTGAACGTGGTGACCGGCGGCGAGCCGCACGAGCAGCAGGCCTACGGCGACTTCCTGGACAAGGAGCAGCGCTACACCCGCACCGGCGAGTTCCTGCACGTGGTGCGCGAGCTGTGGCGCTCGCCCGAGCCGATCACCTTCGAGGGCGAGCACATTCACGTCCGCGACGCATTGCTCAGTAACCGGCCCGATCCCATTCCGCCGGTGTTCTTCGGTGGCTCCTCCGCGCCGGCCGGTCCGGTCGCGGCCCGCTACGCCGACACCTATCTCACCTGGGGTGAACCGCTGCTCGCGGTGAGCAGGAAGCTGGAGTGGATCCGGCGGCTGGCCGTCGATCAGGGGCGCATCCTCGACTACGGTCTGCGCATCCACGTGATCAGCCGCGACACCTCGGAAGAGGCGTGGGCCGAGGCGGATCGGCTGCTGCAAGGCATCGATCCGGCCGATATCGAGCGGGTGCAGGCGAGCTTGGCGCGCAGCGAGTCCGAGGGGCAGCGGCGCATGTCCGAGTTGCACGGGGGCGCCACCGATCGGCTGGAGATCGCACCCAACCTGTGGGCGGGTGTCGGGCTGGTGCGTGGCGGGGCGGGCACCGCGCTGGTCGGCTCGCACGCCGAGGTTGCCGAGCGGCTGATCGAGTACTCGAAGCTCGGGATCAGTCACTTCATCCTGTCCGGGTATCCGCATCTGGAGGAGGCGTACTGGTTCGGCGAGGGGGTGCTGCCGATTCTCGAGCGCAAGGGATTGTGGACGCATCCGTCTCGGCCGGCCGCCGCGCCGGTTGCGACGCCGTTCGCGGCGTCGTCCAGCAGCTGACGCGCTCCGTTCCCACGCGTTTCGCGGTGGTGTGGCGTCGGGCGATCCAGTCGCTCGTCTGACACCGCACACCCACTGATTCCCGCACACGGTTTCGCATCCGATTCGGTGGGCGGGGAACCGATGAGGGTGCGTTTGCGCAGGTAGCAGACCCCCAGTTGACGGCGGCGCACGCACTCCTACGAGAATGGTCTGTCGGTTCGGCGCTCAGGCGGGACCTCTGGACGAGTTCGTAAGGGAGTCATGACCACCCCAGCCGCTCAGCGATGGCGCCGCCGTTTGCCCGACACCGCGATGTCCGAGGGAGCGCCCACGCTGGCGCGCAGGCTCGGCCGCATCGACCTCACGGCGATGGGTGTCGGCACCATTGTCGGCGCGGGCATCTTCGTGATCACCGGTGTGGCCGCCGCGGAGAAAGCCGGGCCGTCGATCGTGCTGTCGTTCGTGCTGGCCGGAACCGTGTGTGTGCTGGTCGCGCTCTGCTACAGCGAGCTGGCGGCGATGGTGCCGGTGTCCGGCAGTGCTTACACCTATACGTACGCCACGCTCGGCGAGGGGCCCGCGTTCCTGGTCGGCTGGAATCTGTTGCTGGAGTTCGTGATCGCCGGGGCCGCGGTGGCGATCGGCTGGTCCGGGACCACGGTGTCGGCGCTGGATTCGTTGTTCGGCATCACCATTCCGAAGGCCATCGCGGCGGGGCCGACCGAGGGCGGGATCGTGAACCTGCCCGCGATGCTGATCATCGGTGCGATCGTCGCGGTGCTGGTCGGCGAGGTGTCGCTGACCGCGCGGATCACCAAGGTGCTGGTCGGCGTGACGATCGGCGTGCTGGTGCTGGTGGTCGCGGTCGGTGCCCCGCATATCGACGTGCAGAACTGGACGCCGTTCGCGCCGTTCGGCGTCAGCGGCATCATCGGCGGTGCGGCGATCGCGTTCTTCGCGTTCCTCGGCTTCGACGTCGTCGCCGCCTCGGCGGAGGAGGCGCGCAACCCGCGCCGGGATATACCGTTCGCCATCATCGGCACTGTGCTCATCGCGACCGTGCTCTATGCCCTGGTAAGCGCCGTGCTCACCGGTATGGCGCCGTTCGCGACGCTGAACAACGGGGCACCGATCGCTACCGCGTTCGACGGGTTGAAGATCGGCTGGATCGGCAATGTCATCGTGATCGCCTCGATCATCGCGTTGACCAAGGGTCTGCTGATGATCGTGTATGCGCAGGTGCGGCTGGGTTTCGCGATGTGCCGAGATCGGTTGCTGCCCTTCGGGTTGGCGCAGACCGGCAAGCGGTCCACGCCCGTGCGGCTGACGCTGCTGCTCGGCACGGTGTGTGCGGCGATCGCCGGGCTGCTGCCCATCGACGTCGTGGTGGAGCTGGTGAACATCGGTGCGCTGTCCGCATTCGCGGTGGTGTGCATCGGGGTGCTGGTGTTGCGGAAGGCGGAGCCCGAGCGGGAGCGGCCGTTCCGCACCCCGTTCGTGCCGGTGGTTCCGGTGCTGGCGCTGGTCGGGTGTGTGTTGCTGGCGACCACGCTGGACGGGTTGACCTGGGTGCGGTTCGCGGTGTGGGTGCTGGTCGGCGTCGCGGTCTACCTCGGATACGGGCGCAAACGCTCGACGCTCGCCCCGGTTGCCGTGCGGTAGGGCCGGTGCCGTAGTCCGGACAGATGCGACGGCGATCGCGGCGCCCAGGGTCTCCTCCGTTGCCTTCAGGCGGCGTTCGGGGCTGATCATCGGGACGACATCGCTGCCGGACTGTGATCCGGCACCCGGATGTGACTTCGGCACCGGCTGTAGCAGCGGAAACCGGCCTGTACAGGTCGGGATATCTCACATAAGACACGGAATCCATTGCGCCCCATGCGTCTTTTCGGCAGGCTCACTGCATGCCGAACGTACTGGTGAGGCGCCGTATGAAGGGACGATGAAACGATGTCGGACGACGAGAAGACGATCCGGGTTCTGATCGAGCGGTGGGCTGCCGCCGTGCACGCGGGCGACCTGGCCGCCGTTCTCGCCGATCACGCCCCCGACATCGTCATGTTCGATGTGCCGCCGCCGGACGAAGGTCTGCGCGGCATCGACGCCTACCAGGCGGCCTGGCCCGGCTTCTTCGAGTGGCAGGCGCAGGGGGCGACGTTCGAGATCGTCTCCTTGGACGTCACGGCGGGCGCGGACGTCGCGTTCGCCCACGCCCTGCTGCTGTGCGGGACAGCCGAGGACTTCGCCAAGAACCCGGGTCGACGGCTCCGCCTCACCCTCGGCCTGCGCAAGGAAAACGAGCGGTGGATCGTGGCGCACGAACACCACTCGTTCCCCGACACCAGCCTGCCCGCCATCTGAGTTCGGCGCGGAGAAGCGTCCGGCCTCGGACTCGGCTTGCCGCAGGAGTGGTGAGCAGGCGGGTTGCCCAGCGGGCCACGATGGTGGCCTGCCGCCGCGACCACCGAATGCTCCGCTGTGCGAGTGGTCGACGACTCCGGCCCCGAGACGGCGGCCGCGCGAACGATGGGCCGCCGGACAACGAAACGTCCCACCGCAGCAGCGATGGCTGAGGGGGTGCCGCCCGTCCCGCGGCACGCTCATCCCATGGCACCGGGGGTTGTCACCCATCTCAATACCCCGGTACTAGACGCGAATAATGCTGCGGCGGGACGTCTTCCGAGGGTGTCGATCCCTACCTTCGGGGAATGCCCACATCACATTCCGCCGCGCTCGCCGACCGGTCGGCGCAGGTGCGGCATCGCCACCGCACCGGTTCCGTTGCCCGCCTGCATCGGCCGCTGACCTGGATGGCGCTGGTCATGACCGCGCTGACCGTCACCTCGCTGGTGGGATTGCTCGTCGACGATCGCGTGCTGCTCAGCGAGTCGGTGTGGTTGAAGCCGTTGAAGTTCGGTTTCGCTTTCGCCCTCTACGGTCTCACCCTGGCGTGGTTGCTGTCGTTGCCGCACAAGGGAAGTCGCGCGACGTGGTGGCTGGGCACGACGTTCGCGGTGACCGGCGTCCTCGATGTCGGCTTCATCGCCGTGCAGGCGGCGCGCGGAACGTTCAGTCATTTCAACAACTTCGACACCGATCCCGTCAACGAGATCGGTCAGCGCATCTTCATGTCCGGCGTGCCGGGGCTTTTCCTCGCGAACCTGGTCATCGTGGTGATCCTGGCGTGGCAGCGCCTGGTGGACCGGCCGACCGCCCGCGCGATTCACTTCGGGCTTGCCCTCGCCGTCGCCGGCATGGCCATGGGCTATCTGATGGGATACACCGGCAAGCAACTCGTGCGTGACACCAACGGCAGAGTGATCGAACTGATCTCCGGCCACACCGTCATCGACCCCGCCAGCCGCGACCTCTCCCCCCGCGACGCCGCACCCGGCATGCCGATCACCAACTGGAGCACCATCGGCGGCGACCTCCGCGTCCCGCACTTCGTCGGCCTGCACGGCATCCAGATCCTGCTGCTCACCGTCATCGTGCTGGCCTGGCTCGCCCCTCGCTACCCCTGGCTGCGCGCCGAACGCACCAGAGCAGCAGTGGTCGGCGTGCTCGCCCTCGGCTACACCGGCCTCCTCGCCATTGTGTTCACACAGGCAATGCGCGCCCAGTCCCTTATCCACCCGGACGCCACCACCCTGGCTTCCGTTACCGGACTGACTGCGGGAGTGGCCCTGCTCCTCGGCGCCGTCTACCGGCGAGCGCGCACGCATCCCGAGTCAGCCGATCCCGCCGCGGACACCGACACCATGCCGCTCCCACTAATTCCGCCGTTGGCAACCACCGCGAACTCCCGCACGCGGATCCAGCCGACCGCCGGTTCGACCGAAAACCGAGCCATCCCCTCCTGACGTAGGTTCCGCGTTCTCGACGCATGCTGCAACCGCAGTCAGGAGCACGGAACCTTCGTCAAGTCAGCGATGCGGGTCCGGTCGACGTGGGTGTCGCGTCGCGGGCGAGTCCAGACATACCGCCGCAGGTCAGCGCAGGCGTTCGGCGTCGCGGGTTAGTTCGAGGAGGGTTTTGCCGAGGGTTGCCAGTTCTTCGGGGCTGGCGTTCTCTTCGATGGCGATGGCGACGTCTTCGGCGGCGCAGCGGGCGGCGAACCAGCGATCGGCCAGGTCGGCGGCCTCTTGGGCGCTCAGGACGACGGAATCGTCGGGGATGCCCGTGCCCTTGAGGCTGTTGCGGTGTTCGTAGGCACGTTGACGACAGGACTGGCGGCAGTACCGGCGGCGACGCCCGGCCTCCGACTCCACGATCTCTCGCCCACACCACAGGCAGGACAGTTGGCGAGAGTGACGACGATCAGAGATGGAACACACCCCCTAGCGGCAAGTCAGGCAGGACAACAAGCGGCTCGACATGACGCAGAACCTTAATGCTTCGACCGCCCTCAGCCGCTCAACGACCCCCTTGAACCGCCGGATGGCGGGCGTGGCGAGGTCGGCACGCCGATGGCACTACAATGGAACGGTTCCGTGGCCCGTCGGGAACTATCGGCGCAGGCCCGTTCGTTGCACATAAGGTCCAGCGAGCACCAGACGCTCGTACGGTCGCAGCAACAAGACTCGAGCACACAGGGAGAGGCACACCATGGCAGATCGCGTACTCCGGGGCAGTCGGCTCGGAGCGGTGAGCTACGAGACCGATCGCGACCACGACCTGGCTCCGCGTCGGATCGCCCGATACCGCACCGACAACGGGGAAGAATTCGACGTCCCGTTCGCCGACGACGCCGAGATCCCCCCGACGTGGCTGTGCCGCAACGGTCAGGAAGGCATGCTGATCGAAGGCACCACCGTCGAGACGAAGAAGGTCAAGCCGCCGCGCACCCACTGGGACATGCTGCTGGAACGGCGCAGTAAGGAAGAGCTGGAGGAGCTGCTGAAGGAGCGCCTCGATCTGCTGAAGACTCGCCGCCGGGTTTAGGTTCCGCCGGGTCACCCGCGGGCCGGCAGGTTTCCGCTCTCCGGCCGGGCGGTCTTGCCGCCCGGCCGGAGGTAGTTAGTCGAAAAGGCCGCCTACATCGAAAGATGAAGGCGGCCTTTCGCATACCCTGCGGCACTCCATTCATGACCAACGGGCCGCAGTGCGCTGGCTCACCGCCGCTATGTCCCGCTGGGCGAGCAGCTGCGTGCCGAGTGGGACATCACGGCGGGCTTCCTCGCGTTTTCCCGCCCCCATGTCCCGCTGGTCGATCGGCTCAGCCTCGAGTGGGGCGTCATGGCGTGCTCACTCACGTGTCCCGCCTCCCCTTCTGGGCGACCAGCCCGACACCCGAGGGCGCGAGGGCGCGGGAGACGATCTACCGGGCGATCCGGGCTCAGCGACTGGCCACCTTCCGGTAGCGGAGCAGCGCCAACGGCACCGCTACCGCCAGGATGGCGACGGAGCAGCCGATGGCGTAGCCGACGCAATGATCCGCGGCCCAACCGGTAGCGGGGGCGAAGGTGGGGGGTGCGTCGTTGTCGAAGAGTTTGCGGCCTGCGGCTGAGACCGCGGTGATCGGGTTCCATTCCGCGATCGTGCGCAGCGGACCGGGGAGGGTCTCGGCGGAGATGAAGGCCGAGGAGATGAAAGACAGGGGGAACAGCCAGATCAGGCCTGCGCTCTGCGCTACTTCGACGGTGGGTGACAGCAGGCCGGTGAGCGCGCCGACCCAGGACATGGCGAAGGCGAACAGCAGGATCACCCCGAAAGCGAGTGCGGCGTCGGCGATTCCGCCGTTGATCCGCCAGCCGACCACGTAACCGCAGCCGACCATCACCGCGACGCTGAGCACATTGACGACCAGGTCGGACAGCGTGCGCCCCATCAGCACGGCCAGCCGCGACATCGGCAGCGTCCGCATCCGATCGATGATGCCCTTCTGCAAGTCACCGGCCAGCCCGACGGTGGTGAACGCCGCGTTGAAAGCGACTGTCTGCGTGAAGATTCCGGCGAGCAGGAACTCGCGGTACTGACTGCCGCCCAGCGATGCCCCGAAGATATAGGCGAACAGGAACACGAACATCAGCGGCTGGATCGTCGCGGTCACCAGCAACGTCGGCACCCGCAGGATGGTCAGCAGATTGCGGTAGGCGACGATCGCGCTGTCCCGGAAGATCCGCAGCCGCGGCCCCGAATCGAGCTGCACGGCTGGCATTTTCGGGGTATCGACCACCGCAGTCACGACAGAATCTCCTCTTGTACGTCATCGGTTTCTGGCTGGCGGTCGGCCCCGTCGCGGGCCGGCGTGCCGGTGAGAGAAAGGAATACGTCGTCCAGGCTGGGGCGGTGCACGTTGGCGTCCACCACGCACACGCCCGCGTCGTCGAGCCTGCGCAGCGCCTCGACCATGGTGCGCGAGCCGTCGCCGACCACGATCGACGCCTCGTCGGTGCCCGCCTCGTGGCTGGGCTCGCCGATGCCGACCTGCGCGAGCACGGCCAAGGCGGGCTTGACGTCCTGTCCTGCGGCGAGGGTGACGGTGAGCCGGTCGCCGCCGATGGACATCTTCAACTCGTCCGCGGAACCGCGCGCGATCACCCGCCCGCGGTCGATGACGGTGATCCGGTCCGCGAGCAGATCGGCCTCTTCCAGGTACTGGGTGGTGAGCAGCACGGTGGTGCCGTCGTCGACGAGATCGCCGATGACGCGCCACATGTCGAGCCTGCCGCGCGGATCGAGTCCGGTGGTCGGTTCGTCGAGCACCACCACCGCGGGCCGGGCGACGAGCGCGCCGGCCAGGTCGAGTCGCCGCGCCATACCACCGGAGTAGGTGCCTGCCCGGCGGTGCGCGGCATGGTCCAACCCGAACGCGCTCAACAGTTCCTGGGCGCGGCTGGTGGCCGCATTGTGCGACATGCCGTAGAGCCGCGCGACCATGCGCAGGTTCTCGTACCCGGACAGATTCGCGTCGACCGCGGCGTACTGGCCGGACAACCCGATCCGCCGCCGTGCCGCACCCGGATTGCGCAGCACGTCCACCCCGGCCACCCGCACCGACCCGTTGTCCGGGCGCAGCAGCGTGGTGACGATGCGGACCGTGGTCGTCTTACCCGCACCGTTCGGCCCGAGCAGACCCATCACCGTGCCCGCCGGAATCTGCAGATCGATGTTGTCCAGCACCCGAATCTTGCCGTAGCTCTTGACCAGACCGAGCACTTCGACCGCCAGACTCACGACTCCACCTCGCTTGCGCTCGGCGCCGTCGTGCGACTGGACGCGCCGTGTCCTCGGCTCACTCGCTGACGCTCGCTCACGACTCCCCCTCCACCAGCAACTCCCCCACCATCCAGTCCGGTCTACTCACCTTTGCTTCTCCTTCTTTCGGATCCCGATGGCAGGTTTCTCGGATCGTGAGCCGTTCTTGCCCCGTTTCGCGTCCCCGTTGACCGGATGCAACCCGTTGGCGGACGGGTGCTCGGGCTCGCCGTCCAGCCGGCGCCGCAGCACCGGGCCGATCGCGGCGAGCGATTCGGGTGCGGTCATCGCCGAGTGCCTGCACGGGAGTTCGTGGTCGTGGATGTCGCCGGTGACGAACGGCTGCCAGGCGAGAGCGCGGCGCTCCGGGTCGGCCCGGTTGATCTCGTCCGCGGCGGCGGTGAAGAACAGCAGGTCGCCGTCGAAGACGCGGGGCCGGAAGCTGTGCGCGAGCAGGGTGCCGTTGGTGTAGCCGGCGTAGAGCCGTTCGAGGTGCTCGACGGTGAGCGCCGCGAACGGTCCCGGCCGCGTGCGCAGCAGCTCCGCCGCGTCGCGCAGGTTCATCGCCGGATCGATCGGTGTGTCGAGCTGATCGCTGCCGAACTCCTCGATGATCTCGGCCACGCTGGGGATCGCGTGTTCGAGCCAGGCGTCGGAGAGCCGGTAGCTGTCCATCATCGACAGCAGCGCGACCTGGTCACCGGACTCCTGCAACCGCACCGCCACCTCGTGCGCGATGAGGCCGCCGAGCGACCAGCCGAGCAGGTGGTAGGGCCCGGTCGGCTGGATCGACTTGATATGTGCCACATACTGTCCGGCGGCTTCGGCGATCGAGGCGAAGCCGTCCTCGCCCGCGACGTGCGGCGCCTGCAACCCGTACACCGGACGGTCCGGCCCGAGGTGCGCGAGCAGCCCCGAGTAACACCAGGCCAGCCCGATCGCCGGATGGATGCAGAACAGTGGTGCCGCGGCACCGGTCGGCCGGATCGGCAACACCGGGCCGAGGGCCGCCGCGATACCGGCACCCGAACCGTCGAGACGCGCGGCGATGACCGCCGGAGTCGCCTCGCCGAACATCAGCTGCACCGGCAGATCCAGGCCGTTCGCCCGCACTTGCGCAACAACTTTGGTGGCCAGCAGCGAGTTGCCGCCGAGCTCGAAGAATCCGTCGTCGGCGCCGACCACTTCCAAACCGAGCACCGCCGCGAACGCCGCACACAGCGCGACCTCCGTCGGCGTGGCTGGTGCCCGGTACCCCTCGGCGGCGGTGAACACCGGTTCCGGCAACGCTTTCCGGTCCAGCTTGCCGACCGGGCTGAGCGGTACCTCGTCGAGCAGCATGATCGACTGCGGCACCATGTAATTCGGCACCAGCCCCGCGACGTGTTCGGTGAGCTCGGCCGCCGTCACCTCGATACCGTTGCGCGCCTTGACATACGACACCAGCGCCGTGGTACCCGCAGGCGTGCGATGCCCGATGGTGGTGGCAAACTCCACCGCACCGTGCCGCGCCAGCGCCGCGTCGATCTCGCCGAGTTCGATCCGGAAACCGCGGATCTTGACCTGATGATCGGTGCGGCCGACGTACTCGATCTCCCGGCCCGAGCCCGTGCTGCGCCCCGCCGACAGCGAGGCCTGCCCGGCGCACCAGCGCACGAGATCGCCGGTCCGATACATCCGCTCCCCCGGCTTGCCATACGGATTCGCGACGAACCGCTGCGCCGTGAGCCCCGGACGATTCAGGTAGCCACGTGCCAGCGCGGCACCGGCCAGATGCAGCTCACCGGTGACACCGACCGGCGCCGGATGCAGGCGGGTATCCAGGATGGTCGCATTGACCCCGCGGATCGGACCGCCGATGGTGATCGGCCCACCCGGCGTCAATGGCTGCCCGATCACCGTGACGATGGTCGTCTCGGTGGGCCCGTACACGTTGTACAGGTTGCGGTTCGGCGCCCACCGCGTCACCAGGTCCGGCGGCAGCGCCTCGCCGCCGACCAGCACGTGCCGCAGCGAGGTGACCCCGGTCGGGTCCACCGTGCCCAGCGCCGAGGTGGTGATGAACGCGTGAGTGATCGCCTCCTCGATGAACACCCTGGCCAGGTCTACGCCGCCGACCACACCGGGCGGCGTGATCACCAGCGTGGCCGCGCCGCCGAGCGCGAACAGCAGATCCAGCATCGCCGCGTCGAAGCTCGGCGTCGCGAAATGCAATACGCGGCAACCGGGTTGGACCTCGAACCGCTGCGCGGTCTCGGCGGCGAAGTTGGACAGCCCACCGTGGGTGACCACCACACCCTTCGGGGTGCCGGTGGAACCGGACGTGTAGATCACGTACGCCGGATTGTCCACCCGCAGCGGCGCAGTGCGCTCCGCCGCGGTGATCGGCGCATCCGAGGTGTCGAGTACGACCCCGCGGAAGTGCGCGTCGTCCAGCACGATCCACGCCACCCCGTCGGGCAACTCGTCCCGGTAGTCACCGAGCGTGATACCCAGTCGCGCACCGGAGTCCGACAGCATGTGCTCGATCCGGTGTGCCGGGTACAGCGGGTCGACGGGCACGAACGCGGCACCGGCCTTGGTCACCGCGAGCACGGTGGCCACCGACTCGACCGACCGTGGAATACCCAGCGCCACCAGTGTTTCCGGCCCGACACCCTGCCGGATGAGCACCCGGGCCAACCGGTTCGTCCATCGATCGAGCGCGTCGTAGCTCACCTGAGTGTCCTCGGCGCGCAACGCGATCGCCTTGCGGTCGACGTTCACCGCCGCCTCGAACACCTCGGGGAAGGTGATCGGCCGGTCCGGCTCCGCGCCGCGGACCGGGGCGAGCCCGGACCATTCGGCGGGATCCAGCAGCTCCAGATCACCGACGGCGGTGGTCGGATTCGCGGCGACGGCGGCGAGCAGCCTGGTGAGCCGCTTGCCGAGCCGCAACGCGGTCTGCTCGTCGAACAGATCGCTCGCGTAGTTCACCGACAGCGTGATGCCCGCCGGATCCCGTTCCGGCGTCTGTGTTTCGGTGAGCGTGAACTGCAGGTCGAACTTGGCGATACCGGTGTCCACATCGGCCGCCTCGATCCGCAGATCGGGCAGGTCGAGCCCGCGTACGGGCTGGTTCTGCACCGAGAGCATCACCTGGAACAGCGGGTGATGCGCCTGGGACCGGGCCGGATTGAGCACCTCGACCAGCCGCTCGAACGGCACGTCGGCGTGCGCGAACGCGTCGAGGTCGGTGTCGCGGACGGTGTGCAGCAGATCGGTGAACCTGGCGTCCGGATCGATCCGGGTGCGCAGCACCAGCGTGTTGACGAACATGCCGATCAGCCCGTCCAGCGCGGGGTGCCCGCGCCCGGCGATGGGCGTGCCGACGGTGATGTCGTCGCTGGCGGTCATCCGGTGCAGCAGCACCGCGAGCGCGGCGTGCAGCACCATGAACATGCTGACGTTGTTGCTGGTCGCCACCGTCCGCAGGGCCCGGTGCAGGTCCGCGTCGACCGCGCATTCGACCAGCCCGCCGCGGTAGGACGGCACCGGTGGGCGCCGCCGGTCCGCGGGCACGGTGAGCAGCTCGGGGCTGCCGTCCAGGGTGCGCCGCCAGTAGTCGAGCTGGCGGCTCAGCACCGAGCCGGGATCGTGCTCGGCACCGAGCGCATCCTGTTGCCACAGTGTGTAATCCGCGTACTGCACCGTGAGCTCGGCCCACTCGGGCGTCCGGCCCGCACAGGCAGCTCGGTAAGCGGTCGCCACGTCGAGCGCCAACGGCTCGAGCGACCAGCCGTCCATCGCGATGTGATGCACCACCAGCACGAGCACGTGCTCGTCGGACACCTCGGCCGGGTTCTGCACGCCGGTGTCACCGTAGGGCGACACCGAGATCAACGCGGCCCGCATCGGCACCATGCCCGCCAGGTCGAATCCCGGTGCGGCGAAACGACGTACGGCATCGTCGACCTCGCCCGGGGTAACCGTCGCGACGAACAGCGTGATCGCGGCGGCCGCCAGGTCGAGCACCTGCTGGGCCGGTTCGCCGTTGGTCTCGGGGAACACGGTGCGCAGCGTCTCGTGCCTGGCCTGCACCGCGTGCAGCGCCATGACCAGTGCGTCCACGTCGAGCTTGCCGTTCATCCGCAGCACGACCGGCACGTTGTACGCGCCCGCCGTCTGCTCGGCCGCCTCGCCGGAACCGTTGAACCTGTTGAGGAACCACAGCCGACGCTGCGCCGCCGACAACGGAATCCGCTCCGGGCGATGGCGACGCGCCAAGGCCGGGCGCGCCTCCGCGCCACCGGGGCCCGAGTCGAGCAGCGCCGCGAGCGCCGCCACCCGTGGCGCGGCAAAAACGGTGCGCACCTCGAGCCGGATATTCGTCGCGGCGGCCAACCGGGCGACGAGTTGCGTTGCCAGCAGCGAGTTTCCGCCGATGTCGAAGAAGCTGTCGTCGGCGTGCACCGCGTCGACGCCCACCAGCTCCGCCATCACCTCGGCGACCAGCAGCTCCGATGCGGTCTCCGGCGCGCGCGACGCGAGGTCCGCGACGAGCCGGGGTTCGGGCAGCGCGGCGGTATCCAGCTTGCCCACCGGGGTCAGCGGGATCTGTTCCAGCACAGTGATACTCGCGGGCACCATGTGCGACGGCAACAGCGCGCCCACATGGGCGCGCACCGCCTCCACATCCACACCTGAGTGCTCGTCGGAAGGCTGCACGAACGACACGATCCGATCCACGCCCGCGATCTGCCGCACCTCGGTGTGCGCGAACCGCACGCCGGGATGCTCGCCGAGCGCGGCGGTGATCTCGCCGAGCTCGATACGGAAACCGCGCACCTTCACCTGATGGTCGCTGCGGCCGAGATAGCAGAGCTCGCCCGCGTTGTTCCAGCGCACGACGTCGCCGGTGCGGTACATCCGGGCGCCGGCCGGGCCGAACGGGTCCGCGACGAAGCGCAGTGCGGTGAGCCCGAATCGGTCGAAGTAACCACGGGCCACGCCGTACCCACCGAGGTACAGGTCGCCGGGCACGCCCACCGGCACCGGACGCAGCCGCTCGTCGAGGACCAGCGCCCGCGCCCCGCGGACCAGCGTCCCGATGGTGACGGGCCGATCGGCGGTCAGCGCCGCGATGCTCGCGACGACCGTCGTCTCGGTCGGCCCGTAACCGTTGAACATGGCCCGCCCCGGCGCCCAGCGCGCCACCAGATCGGGCGAGCATGCCTCCCCGCCGACCATCAGCGCACGCAGCTGCGGCAGCGGCCAGCGGTCCCGGTCGATGGTGGACAGCGCGGCCGGGGTCAGGAAGGTGTGTGTGATCCGCTCCCGTTCCAGCAGCGCGGCCAGCTCGTCGCCGCCGTAGATCCCCGGCGGGCAGATCACCATGGCCGCACCGGAACCCACCGCGAGCAGCAGGTCCAGCACCGCGGCGTCGAAGCTGGGCGAGGAGAAGTGCAGCGTGCGCGACTCGCGGTCGACCCGCATCCGGTCGCGCAGCTCGTCCGCGAAATTGGACAGCCCCGCGTGGGTGACCGCGACGCCCTTGGGCTTTCCGGTCGAACCGGAGGTGTAGATCAGGTAGGCCAGATCGTCCACCTCGATGGTGCACAGCCGGTCGAGATCGTCGACCAGCGCGTCGTCGTGGCCGTCCAGTTCGGCGGCGAAGTCGGGATCGTCCAGCAGCACCCAGTCGGTCACCGGGCCGTCCGAGGCGGCCGCGTGCAGCTGCTCGGCATGCGCGGCGACGGTGACGCCGACCCAGCAGCCCGCGTCGGTGAGCATGTGCCGGATCCGGTCGGTCGGGTAGGTCGGGTCGACCGGCACGAACGCGGCGCCGGTCTTGACCACCGCGAGCACGGTGAGAACCGACTCGATCGAGCGGGTGAGCCCGAGCGCGACCCGGTCGCCCGAGCCGATGTCGCGCGCGATGAGGGCGCGCGCCAACCGGTTCGAGCGGCGGTCCACCTCGGCGTAGGTCAGCGTGGTGGTGCCCGACCGCAGGGCGGTGCGATGCGGATGCATGTGCGCGGTCGCCGTGAAGTACGCGGGCAGCGTGCACTGCGGCATCGTCGCGCCGCCGGTCGCCGGGGCGAACAGGCGCCGTTCCCGCTCGGTGCGAGTGTCGATGTCGCGCACCAGGACGCGCGGATCGGCGGTGACCGCCGCGAGCACCCGCAGGAACCGGTCGGCCAGCGTGTGAATCGTCGATTCGTCGAACAGCTCTGCGGCGTAGACGAATTCGAAGGCCTGACCGGGCTCGCCGGGCCCCGCGTCACAGCCGATGTGGGCGACCCGCAGTTCCAAGTCGAACTTGGCCAGCGCGATGTCGAGTTCCTCGGCGCGCAATGCGAGACCGGGCAACTCCAGCGTCGGGACGGGTCCGTCCTGCACGCTCAGCGCCACCTGGAACAGCGGGTGCCGCCCGGAACTGCGTGCCTGCCCGCCCAACTCCTCGACGATGCGCTCGAACGGAATGTCGGCGTGCGCCATCGCGGCCAGCTCGGTGTCCCGATCGGCGCGCAGCAGGCCGGCGAACGTGCGGTCCGGGTCGACATCGGAGCGCAGCACCAGCGTGTTGACGAACATGCCGACCAACTCGTCGAGTTTGGTGTCGGTGCGGCCCGCGACCGGGGTGCCGATCACGATGTCGCGGCCACCGGTCACCGCGCGCAGCAGCACGGCGAGCGCCGAGCGCAGCACCATGAACATGCTCACGCCCTGGTCCCTGCCCAGTTCGGCGAGGGCATGCTGAACCGGTTCCGGCACGGTGAATTTCACCGCGCCCGCCTGCTGGGTCGGTTCCGCCGGACGCGGCCGGTCGTAGGGCAGCGGCAGTTCCTCGGGCAGCTCGGCCAGCGCGGTCCGCCAGTACTCGAGCTGGTTGCCCGCGAGGCTGCCCGGGTCGTTCTCGTCGCCGAGGCAGGCGCGCTGCCACAGCCCGAAGTCGGCGTACTGCACCGGAAGTGGCGCCCAGCCGGGGGCGGAGCCCTCGTGCCTTGCCACGTAAGCGGCGGCCAGGTCCCTGGTCAGCGGGCCGAGCGACCAGCCGTCGGCGGCGATGTGATGCACCACGATGCCGAGCAGGTAGCGCTCGGATCCGGTGCGCAGCAGCGTCGTTCGCAGCGGGGTGTCGCGGACCAGATCGAAGCCGGTGTGCGCGAGGGTGCGCAACGCGGCCATCGCGCCCGCGTCGTCGGTGTCGATCGGCTCGACCGTCGGCAGCGCGCGAGCGGTCGGCAGCACCGACTGCTGCGCCCCGCCGTTGTCCTCCGGGAACACCGTGCGCAGCACCTCGTGCCGCTCCACCAGGTCGGTGAGCGCCGCACGCAGCGCGGGCACATCCAGATCGCCGGAGATTCGGATAACGAAAGCGATGTTATATGCGCTCGATTCGGGAGAATATCGATTGAGGAACCACAGTCGCTGCTGCGGCAGCGACAATGGAATGCGTCCCGGACGCGTGGTCTGCACAGCCAGCGCCAACCGCTGCGTCCGGGGCGCTTCCGTGAGCCGCTCGGCGACGCCTGCGACGGTCGGCGCCTCGAAGATCGCCCGCACCGGCAGGTCGACGCCGAACTCCGCATGCAGTGCCGCGGCGAGCCTGGTGGCCAGCAGCGAGTTGCCGCCGACGTCGAAGAAGCTGTCCTCGGCGCCGGTGACCGGGCGGCCGAGGATCTCGCCGAACACCGCCGCGACGCGCAACTCCAGCTCCGTGCTCGGCGCACGGGAGGAGCCGATGGCGGCGAAAACCGGTTCCGGGAACGCCTTTCGGTCCAGCTTGCCCGCCGGGGTGACCGGCAGCTCGTCCAGCACGGTGACCGAGGCGGGCACCATGTATCCGGGCAACCGCTGACGCGCGGTCTCGATCACCTCCGCCGCCGTCACCGGCTCGTCCGCGGTCACATACGACGCGAGCCGAGGCTGCCCCTGCTCGTCGGTGTGCACCACGGTGAGCGCGAAGCTCACCCCGGGATGGGCGCGCAGCACGTGGTCGATCTCGCGCAACTCGATGCGGAAGCCGCGGATCTTGATCTGGTCGTCGGCGCGGCCGAGAAAGCGCAGCTGCCCGCCCGGCTCGACGACCACCAGGTCGCCGGTGCGATACATGCGCTCGCCCCGCCTGCCGTGCGGGTTGGCCGGGAAGCGCTGCGCGGTCAGGCTGTAGCGGCCGTGGTAGCCGCGCGCCAAGCCGGGGCCGGACAGGTACAGCTCGCCCGGCGTCCCCGGCGGCACCGGGTGCAGGCGGCCGTCCAGCACGAACAACCGCATGCCGCGGATCGGCCTGCCCAGCGGCACCGGGCGGCCAGGCACCAGCGGCCCGGTCGCGGTGGCCGCGACGGTCGCCTCGGACGGCCCGTACATGTTGTGCATGCGGTGCTCGACCGACCAGGTCTCCACCAGTTCCTCGGCGCACGCTTCACCACCGACGATGACCGCCTCGAGCTCGTCGAGACCCTCGGTGGGCACAGTGGCCAGCGCGGCGGGGGTGATGAAGGCGTGGGTCACCCGTTCCGCCCGCAGGAACGCGGCGAGCTCGGTGCCGCCGTAGAGGTCGGCCGGGGCGACGACGATGGTCGCGCCCGCGGCGAACCCGAGCAGCAGCTCCAGCACCGACGCGTCGAAGCTGGGCGACGAGAAGTGCAGTGTCCGCGCCGAATCCGAGACGCCGAACAGATGCATCTGCTCGTTCGCCAACGAGGCGAGGCCGGCGTGGGTGATCACCACGGCCTTCGGCGTGCCGGTCGAGCCCGAGGTGTAGATCAGATAGGCCGGGTGCACCGTGCACAGCGGGAGATGCCGATCGGCGTCGGTGATCGGCGCGCTGGTGTAGTTCAGCGATTCTTCGGCCAGCTCCGCGGAGCCGAGCACCAGCCAATCGACCGAGTGCTTGCGGTGCTTACCGCGCGGCGCGGGCCATTCGGGCATGGCCGCAAGGCATTCCGCGTCGGTCAGGCCGAGCATGGCACCGGAGTCGCTGATCATGTGCGCGATCCGCTCGCCGGGGTAGCCGGGATCGATCGGTACATACGCCGCACCGGTTTTCGCGACGGCCCACACCGCGGTGATCGCGTCCAGCCCGCGCGGCAGCGCGATCGCGACGACCACCTCGGGACCCGCGCCGTGCTCGATCAGGGCGCGCGCCAGCGTGTTCGACGTCTCGTCGAGCTCGCGGTAGGTGGTGTCGGTGCCGAGGTAGCGCACCGCCACGGCGTCCGGCAGTCGTTCGGCGGTGTCGGTGAGCAGCTGGGCCAGCGTGCTGAACGGCTCGGCGGGCGAGCCCGCGATCGGCACCAGGTTGGCCAATTCGCGACGGTCCAGGATGGTGAGGTCGCCGATCGGCAGGCTCGGCGCCGCGACCACGGTGTTGAGCACGGCGACGAAGCGGCGGGCGAAGGACTCGACCGTCGACTTGTCGAAAATGTCGGTCGCATAGCCGAATTCGGCGGTGAGCGGCCCGTCGGAGATGTCGTCGTGCACCACCAGTTGCAGGTCGAACTTGGCGATGTCGGAGACGATGGGCAGCACCTCGGCGCGCAGGCCGGCCAGCTCGACGCGCAGGTCCGGCGCGCGGTCGTAGGACAGCATCACCTGGAACAGCGGGTGCCTGGCGGCGGAGCGCTCCGGGTTCACGACCTCGACCAGCCGCTCGAACGGCACGTCGGCGTTGGCGAAGGCGTTGAGGTCGGCCTCGCGCACCACGTCGAGCATGCGGTCGAAGCCCGCGGCGGGGTCCACCTCGGTGCGCAGCACCAGCGTGTTGACGAACATACCGACCAGCTCGTCGAGCGCCGGATCGGAGCGGCCCGCGATCGGCGTGCCGATGGCGATGTCGGTGCTCGCACACAGCCGGGAAAGCAGCGTCGCCAGCGCGGCATGCAACACCATGAACATGCTCACGCCGCGGGAAGCCGCGAGTTCGCCTGCGGCACGCCGGATTTCCGGGGCGATGGTGAACTCGACCCGGGCGCCGGTGGTGGAGCGGCGCAGCGGGCGCGGGCGGTCCAGCGGCAGGTCGAGCTGGTCCGGCAGTCCGGCCAGCGCCGAACGCCAGTGGGTCAGTTGGGCACTCAGCGCACTGGCCGGATCGGCCTCGTTGCCGAGCAGTTCGCGCTGCCACAGCGCGAAGTCGGCGTACTGCACCGGCAGCGGTGTCCACTGCGGCGCGACACCCTCGGTGCGCGCCGAGACCGCGGTCATCAGATCACGGGCCAGCGGCGCGATCGACCAGCCGTCACCGCAGATGTGGTGCAGCACAAGGAGAAACACCCACTGGTCCGGCCCGGTGGTGTAGAGCGCCACCCGGATCGGCGCCTGGATGCGCAGATCGAAACCGTAGCCGGCGAACTCGGTGGCCAGCGCCGCGACGTCGGCGCCGGTGGCGTCGATCGGGTCGAGGGTGAGCGGGATCTCGGCGGCCGGGTGGATCAGCTGGCACGGCCCGTCCGCAGCCTCCGGGAAGGTGGTGCGCAGGCTCTCGTGCCGTTCGATCACGTCGATCAGCGCGGCGCGCAGTGCCTCGACGTCGAGCGCGCCCTCGAGCCGGACGGCCAGCGGCATGTTGTATGCCGCGGCGTGCTCGGCGAACCGGTTCAGGATCCACAGTCGCTGTTGGGCCAGCGACAGCGGAATCCGTTCCGGCCGTTCGCCCGCAACAAGTTTCGGCGAGGCGACGTCGGTGGTGTGGGTGGCGAAGCACTCGGTGAGCGCGGCGATGGTCGAAGCCTCGAACAGGTCGCGGATGGTGAGTCCGGTGCCGAGCGCGGCATTGATCCTCGCCACCGCACGGGCCGCGATCAGCGAGTTGCCGCCGAGGTCGAAGAAGCTGTCCTCGACACCGAAGTCGTCGGTGCCCAGCACTTCGGCGAAAATGCCCGCGAGTACCCGCTCCACCTCGGTGCGCGGCTCGGCGGTGGACCTGCTTGCCGAGCGCGAGCCGACCACGGGGGCGGGCAGCGCCTTGCGGTCGATCTTGCCGTTGGCGCTGAGCGGCAGCTCGTCGAGCTCCATCAGCGCGGACGGCACCATGTAGGCGGGCAGGGTGCGACGCAGCGCGGTCAGCAGCGCGGCCGTGTCGATCCGGGACACCGGATGCGGTGCGCTGGCCGACGGGGTCGGCGGGCGATACTCCTCGGCGTCCGGGGTCGCGACGACGTAGGCGACCAGTTCGTCGCCGTTGCGCCCGGTGTGTGCCACGCAGACCGCCCTGGCCACCCGGTCGTCGGCGAGCAGCGCCGCCTCGATCTCGCCGAGTTCGATACGCAGTCCGCGGATCTTTACCTGGAAGTCGCTGCGGCCCATGTACTCCAGCACGCCGGGGCGCTCGGCCGAGAGCTGCCAGCGGGCCAGGTCGCCGGTGCGATACATGCGGGCGCCCGGGGTGAACGGGTTGGCCACGAAGCGGTCGGCGGTGAGTCGGGGCTGGCCGAGGTAGCCGCGGGCCAGCTGCACGCCGGCCAGGTACAGCTCGCCGACGACGCCGGGCGGCACCGGTCGCAGCCGGGCGTCCAGCACGTAGGTCTGGGTGTTCCACACCGGCGAGCCGATCGGCACACTCGCCGGGTCGGCCGGGCAGGGCCAGTAGGTGACGTCGACCGCGGCTTCCGTTGGGCCGTAGAGGTTGTGCAGCGCTGGATGGTGTCTGGGGTCGGCAGCGTGCGGTGTCTGCGAACGCAGCGCGGCGTGGAAGTCGCGGACCGTCGCGGCGGGCAGCGCCTCACCGCTACAGAACACCTGACGCAGCGCCGTGCAACCGCGCACATCGGTGTCGGTGACGAACACCGACAGCATGGACGGCACGAAATGCGCTGTGGTGATGTGCTTTTCGGTGATGAGCCGGGCCAGATAGCCGGGGTCCCGGTGCCCGTCGTGCTCGGCGACGACGAGCCGCGCGCCGATCTGCAAGGGCCAGAAGAACTCCCACACCGATACGTCGAAAGTGGCCGGGGTCTTCTGCAATACCGCGTCGGTGTGGTCGAGCAGGTACTCGTGCTGCATCCAGCGCAGCCGGTTGACGATCGCGGCGTGGGACACGCCGACGCCCTTGGGTTTTCCGGTCGACCCGGAGGTGAAGATGACGTAGGCCAGGTGGTCGGCCCGCAGGGCGACGATGCGGTCCGCGTCGGTGATCGGGGCACCGTCGAAGCCCGACAGGTCGACCGCGTCGATGGCGAGGCTGCCCACGGACAGGGTCAGCGCGTCGCGGTCCGCGGTGAGCACGCAGACCGGTGCGGCCTGGCACACGATCTGCTCGATGCGCTCGGCCGGGTGCTCGGGGTCCAGCGGCAGGTAGGCCGCGCCGGACTTGACGATCGCGTACATGCCGACGACGAGTTCGATGCTGCGCCGCAGGCACAGCGCGACCACCGTCTCCGGGCCCGCGCCGCGGGTGATCAGCAGCCGCGCCAGCCGGTTGGCGCGGTCGTCGAGCTGGGCGTACGTGATCGTCTCGTCGCCGAATTCGAGGGCGACGGCGTCGGGGCAGCTCGCGGCCCGCTCGGCGAACAGGCTGGCGAGCGTGCCGAGGTGCGGCGGGGTCTCGGTGGCGTTCCAGTCGTAGAGGACTCGGCTGCGTTCGGCCGCGGTGATCGCGGTGAGCGTCTCCGCGCGGGTGCCCGGCGCGGCGGTGAGGAAGCGGGTGAGGAAATCGAGGTAGCGGTCGTGGTGGGTGGCCACCTCGGTCTCGCTGTAGAGCCGCGCGTTGGCCTCGAAGTCGACGTGGATGCGGTTGCCGACACCGTTGTACAGGTTGATCGACAGATCCTCGACCGGGCCGGTGGCCAGCACGTTGAGCGAGCCGACCAGGCTGCCGAACTTCAGCTCGTTGTGGAACAACATGATGTTGACCATCGGGCCGAAGAAGCCGCGCGCGTCGCGGGAGTAGCCGCAGTCGCGGCGGATGTCGTCGTGGCGGTAGCGCTGATGTCTCAGCGCGCCGGTGATCTGCAGTTCGGTGGCCTTCACCACGTCGGCGACGGTGGTGTCGGGGGTGAACTTCAGCCGGATCGGCACCACATTGGACACCACACCGGCCGAGCGCCGCAGCGACACGGTGGTGCGCGCGGAGACCGGCAGACTCAGCACCACATCCGGATTGCCGGTCACCGACCGCACATAGGTGGCAAGGGCGGCGACGAACAGCGCCGAGTTGGCGGTGCCGAAGGCGGCGGTCGCCTCGTTCATCGCGGACTGGCACCGGTCGTCGAGCACACCGGTGGCGGTGCGCCTGCCCGCCTCGTGTGTCGCGGCGGTGACGGTGGCGCCGCTGAGGCTCATCGGCTCGCCCGCGCCCGCCAACTGCTCGAGCCAGTAGTCCCGGTCGGCGCGGAACCGGCTGGAATCGCGGTAGCGCAGCTCATCGGCGTACATCTCGACCAGCGGGGTGGCCCGCGAGGCCACCGGCTCGGTGTGGTTCTCCACCGCGGTGTAGATCTCGGCGGTGCGGGTGAGCGCGTTCATCGCGCCGTAGCCGTCGATCACGATGTGATGGGCACGGGCGTACCAGATGTAGTCCGAATCTCCGGTCCGCAGCACCACATTCGTGGTGAGCGGATCGTGCTCCAGATCGATCGGCGAGCTGGCGTGCTCGTTCATCCAGCGCAGCGCCGCCGCCTTCGGATCGGCCTCGGCGCGCAGGTCCAGCCGGGCCCAGCCGGGTCGGCGGGTGGTGTCGACGCGCTGATGCGGGATGCCATCGATCTCCAGCAGCCGCACGTGGCCGACCTGAGTCTCGGCGCCGAAGCGCTCGATCGCGTAGAGCAGCCGCCCGACATCCAGGTCACCGTGGATCTCCACATACTGGGCGATGGTCAGCGGCACATCCGGGCGGATGCGCTGCGCGTACCAGAGCGCCGTTTGCGCCGGCGACAAAGCGAACGGTTGTGCCGAAAATTCGCCGGATGAACATTGGTCGACGCGGTCCGTGGCCAATGAACTCATCAATCACTCCGTTCTGCCTCTGTTGACGCAACTCCCCTAGCAACCGCCGCACGACAGGCGCGCAGGCGCCGATCATGGACGGGATCCACGACAGATGATTCGGAGCGTCGGAACGGGCGGATTGCCGCCGTGTTGGATTTGTTTCACATCCAACGCCGTTGGCACACCGTGACTTTGACTAGCTACATCCTCGCGAACCGGGCTATTGGGGCAGGCGCTTCGGAAAAAGGCCAGGAAGATAGGTGACGCGACAAGAAAACGGCCGCGTACCCCATCGGTTTCGGCGAATCATGCGCTACATCACAATATGGCTACAGCTGCCACAGAAAATACCGAGTGTTCGGTCTGGATTCGGGCCGATCAGGAAACGGGTTGTCCGATCTCGGCGCGCGGGGCAGCCGCGGTGCGGGCCCGTCGCCGCCGGACCACCGCGGCCACGAGGGCGGCGGCGGTGAGGACAACGAAGACGACCTCCGGTGCCGGACCGACCCGAGTCGCGAGCGTGTTGCTGGTTCGCAACGGTAGATCGGCGACCAAGGCGGCGGGCACGAACTGCGGGGTCTCCTGCCGCACACTGCCGTCGGCGGCGATGATCGCGCTCACCCCGGAGGTCGCCGCGACAACAAGGGCGCGGCCGTGCTCCACCGCGCGGATGCGCGACATGGCCAGCTGCTGGTAGGTCATCTCGCTGTCGCCGAAGGTCGCGTTGTTCGTCGGCACGGTGAGCAGCTGGGCGCCCGCGCGCATCGCGTCCTCGAAGGCACGGTCGAAGGCGACCTCGTAACAGGTCGCGACGCCGATATCGATGCCTGCGGCGTGCACCACGCCGTCGCCGTGGCCGGGCACGAAATATCCGGCGCGGTCGGCGTATTCGGAGAACAGCCGGAAGAACGAGCGCATCGGCAGGTACTCGCCGAACGGCTGGATGATCTTCTTGTCGTGCCGCTCCCCCGGGCCCGCCACGCCGTTCCACACGATCACCGAGTTGGTGGTGGTGCGATCGCCGTTCACCAACACCGCACCGACCAGGATCGGCGCGCCGATCTGCTCGGACGCCTCGGTGATCAGCGTCGCGGCGTCGGCATTGCGCAGTGGATCGATATCGGAGGAGTTCTCCGGCCAGATCACCACATCCGGCTTCTTCGCCTGCCCCGCCTCGACCGCGCGCGCCAGCTCTTTCGTACGGCGGACG
This sequence comes from Nocardia sp. CS682, assembly GCF_004634405.1. Classification (NCBI taxonomy): domain Bacteria; kingdom Bacillati; phylum Actinomycetota; class Actinomycetes; order Mycobacteriales; family Nocardiaceae; genus Nocardia; species Nocardia sp. CS682. The sequence goes on from NZ_CP029710.1 coordinate 1,289,666, forward strand.
TGGTTGTCCAGGACGGCGCGACGTTGGGCGTTGAAGTCGAGTCCGAGGCGCGGGACGCTGCCCTGGATCGCGGCCACGGTGATGGTGCGGTCGCCGTGGTCCGGGTCGGGAAGTGCGGAGCCGAGGAGCAGGCCGGCGACCGGCATGAGGACCATGGTGACTGCTGCAGTGACTACTGCGGTGCGAGCACGAGGTGTGTCCGCAATCCCCGGGGTCTGATCGGGCGCGTGGCTCGCGATCTCGAAGTCGGAGCTGCGCGCGGAAACGTCTTCGGTCGACGCGGCGTCGTTATTCGGCTGCGGGCGAGCATCATCCGAACCAGCCGTGGAATGGTGCGCCTGCCGCGTCGACCACACCGCCGAAATCAGCGCCGCGGCACCGGTTCCGGTGAGGGCGACCGCGAAGCTGACCAGCGGTGCACCACCTAGCGAGGCCAGTGACAGCAACCATCCGTCGGCCTGCCCGAAGGCCAAACGGCCCCACGGGAATCCGCCGAACGGAAAGCTGGACCGCGCCCACTCCGCGGTCGCCCACGCCAGCGCCACCCACAGCGGCCAGCCGGGCATCCTTCCCAAAAGGCGCGCCATCAGCCCGAATAACCCGATGTACACCGCGCATACCGTCGAAAGCGCCAGCCACGGCAGTGGTCCGACGTAGATCCCGGTCCACGGCAACAGCGGTACGAAAAACGCGAACCCCGCCAAGAGCCCGTATCCGAACCCCCCGCGCAGCCGCCCGCTGCCGCGCACCGTCAGCGTGAGCACCGTAATGCCGAGCGGCGCAAGGAACCACCACGGTCGGGGCGGAAAGCTGCCGAACAGCAACAGTCCGGCCAGGATCGCCGACACCGACCGCCACAGCACGGGGTACCGGTCGAGCGCGGCCGATAGTCGTTCACGCACCACGGGTGGTTACCTTTCGCTGCGGAACACCGGCGGCGAACTCCGCTGCGTTACCTCGATGATCTGATGTCGTCCCGGGCACGCGGGACGGAGTCCTGCCTCGCCGCCGCGAAATCAGCACGGCGCGCTCACGCCTCATGGATGACGACGCCACGGTGCACGGTGCGCAGGCAGTTCGGCAGGGGGGCGTCCGGGCCGAGGGGTGGCAGGCCGGGGACACGGGATCTGGGGTCGGTCGACCAGCGTTGGACGGTGTCGGCGGCGGCCGCGACGACGAGTTCGTCGGCGTCCCATACCGCGTACGAGGCGGGAGCTCCCGGGACGAGGGTGCCTGCGATGCCGTCGCGGACGCCGCCCGCGCGCCAGGCGCCCCTGGTGGCGGCGGCGAAGGCGGCGCGAGGGGACAGCGCGTGGCCGGGGGTGCGGTGGTTGACCGCGGCGCGGATGGCCGACCACGGGTCCATGGCGGTGACGGGCGCGTCCGAGCCGATGGCCAGGGAGATGCCCGCGGCGGCCATGGCGGCGAAGGGATTCAGGGCGGCGGCGCGTTCGGCACCGAGGCGGGCGGCGTACATGCCGTCGGTGCCGCCCCAGGCCGCGTCGAATCCCGGTTGGACGCTGGCGATTACGCCCCAGGAGGCGAGCTTGGCGATCTGATCGGCGTCGAGGAGTTCGGCGTGTTCGACGCGGTGGCCGCGCGCGGCGACGGCGGGGCCGCCGAATTCGCTGACCACGCGGTCGAATCCGGTGACGATCGCGTCCATGGCCGCGTCGCCGATCACGTGGAAACCTGCTTGGATGCCCGCCTCGGTGCAGGCGCGCAGGTGGGCGGTGATGGTGTCGGCGTCGAGATAGGCGCGGCCGGTGCCCGGGTCGTCGGTGTAGGGGTCGCGTAGCCAGGCGGTGTGGGATCCGAAAGAGCCGTCCACGAACAGATCTCCGCCGAGGGCGTGCACGCCGAGTTCGGCGACCAGCGCGCGAGCCTCGTCCGTGCTGGCGACCGCTTCGCCCCAGTACGCCCGCACTTCCACGCCGTGCTCGAAGCCGAGCAGTTCGCGAATGTCGGTGCGGCCCGCGATCTCCGGTCCCCCGCATTCGTGCACCGCGACGATGCCGTGCGCGGCAGCGTGGTCCAGCGCCGCGGTCCTGGCCCGATCCCGTTGTGCCCGATCGAGTTCCGCGAGCACCGCGGTGCGCACGAGGTGGTGCGCGGTGGCCCGCACCGGTTCGCCGCGGGTGAAGCCGTCGGCGGCGGTGGCCTGAGGCAGGGCGTCGAGCAAGGCGGAGGACACCACGGCCGAGTGCGCGTCCACCCTGGACAGGTACACGGGCCGTGCGCCAGCGGCCTTATCGATCTCCGCGATGGTGGGCGGACGCCCCTCCGGCCAGGTGGTTTCGTCCCAGCCGTCGCCGAGGATCGCACCGGTGGGCTGTGCGGCGGCGAAGTCGCTCAGCAGTGTCAGGCAGTGCTCGAGCGAGCGGGCCGCGGACAGGTCCAGTCCGGTGAGCTTCAGTCCCAGCGCGGTGACGTGCACGTGCGGATCGACGAAGGCCGGCGCCACGAACGCGCCGTCCAGGTCGATGACCTCGGCATCCGGGTGCAGTGCGCGGCCCGGCTGCTCGGCGCCCAGCCAGACCACGGTTCCGTCGGTGACCGCCATCGCGGTCGCGTCCGGGGAACTGGAGCTGTAGAAGCGACCGCCGATCAGCAACTGGGTATTCACGAGGCACCAGTCTGCCGTATGCCTGTTTCAGGCGTTCAGGTCAGCCGTTCAGTACGGGGTGCGGCACCGTGTCCTCGGGGCACGCCAGCACCGTCATCACTTCGGCGAAGCGCGACGGCCCGGGATTCGAGCCGGATCGACACCCCGCTTCGATGGCGATCAGTTCCAGCCGCAGCGCGGCGGCGGTGAATCCGGAGATCGACTGTCCGGCAGCAGCCGCAGCTTTCTTGACCGCTGCGGCTAGCTCCTCGCTCACCGTGATGGTGAGTTGCTCGGTGGCCATCGCGCCACCATAGCCCTGTTTCGCGCGGATCCCTAGCGCGCTGGCGTGCCTTTACTACCCGTTGGTAATCGCGAGACTAGGACTTGGTAATCGCGCGGTGCGCGTTGCCTTGTCCGTCGTCGTACCACTGCTGCACCACGACGCCGTCGACCACCTGATCGCCGTCGATCACCACGCCGCGATACGGGGCCGCGGCCGCCAGCTTGCCGAACCGGCGCGCGGCGAACGCGGTGAGCAGCGGACGCACCAGCATCCGAGTCGGCGGCAACAGCAGCAGCAGGCCGAACAGCGAGGTGACCAGCCCCGGCACGAACATCAGCACCCCGCCCGTCGCGACGAGCGCGCCGTCGGCGACCGCGGTACCCGGCGCAATCTCGCCGCGCCCCGCCCGGCGGAACTGTTCGAACACCCGCCGTCCCTGCGCGCCGACGAGCAGCATGCCCGCCGTCGATCCGGCGATCAGCAGCGCGATGGCGGGAATCACGCCGAGCCACTGGCCGACGGCGACCAGCGCGGCGATCTCGGTGACCACGTAGAGCACGAATACCAGGACGGGCATGGCGATCCTTTCGGACGATCTACTGGATGCAACGTCCGGCGGCGCCATTTTTCTCCCGGATCCGCCTGAGAGCCCGCTGAGATCCGGTTCGGCTCAGCCCGGGCCGACCGTCGACTTGCCCATCCCGGTGTTGTAGATGTCGTTGGCGATGTCGAGTCCGAGGGCCAGACCGCCGATCCCGAACAGCCTCGGCGCGAAATCGAATTCCCAGTGCACGCCGAGCCAGACCCGGCTGCGTCCGTTCTCCACGATCATCTGCCAGAGGCCTTCGGGGAAGCTGCGGACGTGGCGCGGGCGCACGGTGCCGGTGTTGTCGGTGGTGACGCCGTTCAACTCGTCGGAGACGAACGTGCGGCCGTCGGCGAGATCGTCCGGATTCCGGTCGTCCTCGGCGATGCCGTAGAACCGCCGCGTGATGTGCAGCGCGGCCGCGCCGAATGTCGCGTGCCCGGAGGGATAGGCCGGAAAATTCGGTGTGAAATTCCAATTGGTCGAATTCGACGCCGGTGCGCCCATGGGCAACCAGTCCAGCTGGGTATCGGTGCCGATGCCGTTGTCGCCTTCGACGGCGCCTGGTCCCATCGCCGGTGCGTGTTCCCGAATACCGACCACGGGGCGCCACAGGTCGTGCAGGTATTTCTGTTCCCACGAAAGGATTCCCGCGTCGGCCATGGCGACATTGACCAGCGCGAATAATCGCGCGTTCTCCTGCGTCGAATTGTTCCGGTTTTCGGCGACCGTACGCACGATCTGGTTGTAGAGACGCGGCGGTGTGCCGATACCGTTCGCTCCGTCGTAGGCCCAGAACAGCCCGATCAGCGTCCGTTCCTCGGTGCGGCGCCGACGGTCCGGCGGGAGCCCCTCGATGAGGAACGAGGGCAGGGTGCCCAGCAGGTCGGGGGCGATCCCGGTGACTCGGACGATCCGTTGCGTCTCGAGGTACTCCGCGCCGTCGCCGTCGGGTGGTGGCGCGTTCCGGTGCCGGTCGGTCGCGGAGAACAGCTTGGATCGTGCGCCGTAGAACGGGCCGTGGAAGCCCTGACCAGGATTGAACGGGTCCACCCGGTGATGGAAGCGCTCGGGCGAGGGCTGGTATCCGGTGCCACTCGCGTCGGGGTCGTCGGCGCGGTCGGCCAGGATCCGTTCGCCGACGAGCCGGCCGAACGCCAGTCCTTCGGCGACGCCGGGGCCGCTCAGTCCCGCGTCGTCCAGCGCCTGATCGAGCACCGTCCGCTGACTCGGGAACAACGACGTCAACGTCGAATGCGCCGCACCGGCCACCGCGGCGTCGGCGTTCGCGCCCGGCGGCGCGGGTGGTAGATCGGGGAGGTACGGCGGGTATTGCGCGCTGTCGCCGAGCACACCGATGTAGCCGTCGTACATCGCCAGATGGACGATGCCCAACGCCCGCGCACTGAGCGGCGGGCCCGTCTGTTCGTTGGCGCCGTTGCTGTGGCTGATTCGATTCGCTTCCAGCGCGACGGCATTCCAATAGAAAATAGAATCCATGACTTCCCCCTGAAGTTTGTACTGTTCAGTCCAGCACTCGAGTACTTCCGGGGACAGCCCGAAATGGTCGGGGCATCGTGCGTTTTGCTACGAAGTTGGGAATGCCGAGGCGAATCAGCCGCCGGGGCGCACCAATCCGGTCTCATAAGCCAGCACCACGGCCTGCACCCGGTCGCGTAGACCGAGTTTCGTGAGCACCCGGCCCACATGAGTTTTCACCGTGGCCTCGGAAAGGAAGAGCTGCTCGGCGATTTCGGCATTCGAGCGGCCCGCGGCGATCTGCTCGAGCACCTCGCGTTCGCGCGCGGTCAGCACCTCCAGGACACCGGGGTCGCGCATTCGCGCCGGGTCCTCGGCGATGAGCCGATCCAGCAGGCGCTTGGTCACTTTCGGCGAGACCACCGCGTCGCCTGCGGCGACACTGCGGATGGCGGAGATGAGATCCTCCGGCGGCGTGTCCTTCAGCAGGAATCCGCTGGCCCCCGCGCGCAGCGCACCGAGGGCGTGTTCGTCGAGATCGAAGGTGGTCATCACCAGCACCCGGCAGCCGTGGCCCGCGTCGACGATCCGCGCGGTCGCGGTCACCCCGTCCACCACGGGCATCCGCACATCCATCAGCACCACATCGGGCCGCAACTCCGCCGCCCGGCTCACCGCCGCCGCACCGTTCGCTGCCTCCCCGATCACCTCGATGTCGGGGTGCGCACCGAGCACCATCTTCAGCCCCATACGCATGAGTTCCTGGTCATCCACAACGAGAACGGTGATCGGCACGCCCCCAATCTAACGTGCCCACGGCCGCGCACCGTTTCGTGGCGCAACTACTCCGGGAGGCCTGGTTCGAGCGGGATGGTCGCGTGCACCCGCCAGGCACCGTCGGCGGCACGGCCGGTTTCCAAGGTGCCGCCGAGCACCGCGATGCGTTCGCGCATGCCGACCAACCCCATGCCGCCGCCTTTGATCCGCATGGACGGCTCGTCGAGCGGGACGCCGCCGGTGTCGCTGATGTCGATGGTCACGTCGGTGTCGCGGCGGCGGATCTGCACCCACGCCTTGGGGTGCGGGCCCGCGTGCCGCAGCGTGTTGGTGAGTGATTCCTGCACGATGCGATGAACGCCGAGGCTGACTTCGGGCGCGATGTCGTCGAGCTCACCGGTCAGCTCGAGTTCCACGGCCAGACCGGTGCCGCGCATCATCTCGACCACCCGCGCCAGCCCTGCGGTCCCGTGCTGCGGCAACTGGTCGGGCGCGTGTTCGGTGCGCAAAAGCGCGACGGTCCTGCGTAATTCGCGTAGCGCCTCCCGCCCGGTGCTCGCGATCGTGCTGAGGGCTTGCTCGGCCGCGTCGGGATCGCGGCGCAAGGCGTAGCGGGCACCGTCCGCCTGCACGATGATCACGCTCACCGCATGTGCGACCACGTCGTGCAGTTCCCGCGCGATCCGGGTGCGCTCGGCGGAGACGGCGTCGTGGGCGCGCCGCTCCTTGTCGTAGTCGGCGACCGCAAGCCGCGCCGCGACCTCGGTGTCGTAGGCGTGCCGCGCCCCGATGAATTCGGCCAGCGTCCAGCACAACGCGAAGAACATGATTGTGAAGATGACGTCGCTGGCGGGCTTGAGAATGTCGGCCGAGTACGACAGCACCGTGTCCGCGACCAGGCCCGCCGCAAACCACAGCCCCTCGCGTCGCCCGACATAGGCGACCAGCGTGTACAGCATGATGCCGAGGCTGAACAACGTGATGTGCTCGACCTTTTCGTCGCCGACCACGTACTGCACCGCGCTCGCGGTGAACGACAGCAGCAACGACGCCACCGCCATCGCCCGCGGATACACCCGCCGGAACACCACCGGAACCGGCAAGAACAACCCGATGGCGAGCGAGGCGACCTTGTGCTCCGCATTGGCGGCGCCGAGGATCTCGAGCACCAACAGGACAATCGCCAGCATCGAATCCGCAACGATGGGCTTCCCACGAAGCCACAGACTGAACCGGCGCACGCCCTCAGCCTAGGTCGACCGAGCGGTTTCGCCTGGCACCCGCCCCGCGCGACGCGGTCCGGAGCCGAGTCCACCACGCCGCCGGAACCTCCGCTCGGGGCGGTCCCCTCTCCGAGCCGCGCACTGGACTGCTCACTGGTCTTGGATATCCGATCTGGTTGGCTCTCGGACGTGCAGATCGGTGATTGGGCAGTTCTCTTGACGGCAGCGACGGCCGCAGGCTGGGTGGATGCGGTGGTCGGTGGCGGCGGACTGATCATCCTGCCGACGCTGTTCCTGGTCGCGCCGACCATCACACCGCAGACCGCGCTCGGCACCAACAAGCTGGCGGCGGTCGCGGGCACCGGCGCTTCAGTGGTGACCTTCGCCAGGAAAGTGCCGTTGCGCTGGCGAGTGCTACTGCCCGCGGCCGTGATCGCCGCGGTCACCGCAGCTATCGGCGCCGCCGCGGTGTCGCTGATCGACCGTGAGCTGTTCATCCCCATCGTGATGGTGGTGCTCGTCGCCGTCGCCGTGTTCGTCACGCTGCGCCCGTCGATCGGCGTCACCCTCGCCACGCACCCGCCGACGCGCCGCAAGTTCATCCTGACCATCGCGCTGGCCGCCGGCCTGGTCGGCCTCTACGACGGCCTGCTCGGTCCCGGCACCGGCACCTTCCTCATCATCACCTTCGCCACCCTGCTCGGCACCGAGTTCGTGCGGGCCGCCGCGATGGCGAAGGTGATCAACTGCGGGTCCAACGTCGGCGCGCTTATCTTCTTCGGCGCCACCGGCAACATCCTGTGGGCACTCGGCGCGGCCATGGCGGTCGGCAATGTGGCGGGCGCGATCGTCGGCTCGCACATGGCGTTGCGCAACGGCGCGAAGTTCGTTCGCGTCGTGCTGCTCGTGGTGGTCGTCGGGATGGTGATCCGATTGGGCTGGCAGCAGTTCGGTTGATCAGCCCCGGGTTTCGACCTGGGAGGCGAGCCACGGCTTGAGCACCCGCGAGGTCGTCTCGTGGATGCGCCGGTGCAGCCGCTCGCCGTCCTCCGCGCCGTTCAACGGCTGCTGGAACAGCACGGTGAGCGCACCCGAGACGGCACCGACGACCGCGCCGACCAGCGCCGCGGCCCCGACCTCGTCCAGTTCGGCCGGAAACGCGACGTGTAGCTGACGGGCGATCTCGCGCTGCGCGACCAGCTGCGCGTGCGCGGCCCGCCCACTCACCGAGGGCACCGTGCGCGATACCTGCGCGCGCAGCGCGGCGATCCGCGCGTTCAGATCGTCGACAAGGTGCTCGCCGGGGTTGTCACCGGCCGCACGCAGGGCCCGTAGCAACACCTCGACCGGGCGCTCCCCCGGCCGCCTGCTGCCGATCGCGGCCACCGCGGCCCGCACGCGCTCGTCCGTCTCCGGGAAAAGTAGCTCTTCCTTGCTGGCGAAGTAGTTGAAGAAGGTGCGGGTCCCGACATCGGCTACCGCAGCGATGTCGGCCACCGTAGTTTCTTCATAGCCTCTCGTCTCGAACAGCTGTACGGCTGCCTCGAGCAGCGCTCGGCGGGTACGTTCGCGTTTACGGTCACGAAGGGCGGATGGCGGCACGCGGGCACAGTACGGCATTTCGCGAGGCAGACGCGGTAGGCGCTGGTTTCGCGCGTGCCGTTCCCGCCGCCCACCCTCCGTTCTTTCACGCTGCGCCACTGTGCATTACGTGCCGGTTTGCATGCGCTGCAAACTCGCACGGCGTGTATTCCCGGTAGGCGCAAGTCCTCTCGGATGGAACCGACTAGGTTGGACCGGGTGAGCATCGCGACTTCCAAGGATGTGGACGCCGAGTTCCTCGACCTCCCACTGGCCGCGCTGGCCGAGGCCGCGTTGACCGCGGCGAAGGCGGCCGGCGCCCACCATGCCGACCTGCGGGTGCATCGACTGGTCACCCAGTCGATCCGGCTGCGCGACGGGCGGGTCGAGTCGATCACCGACAATGCCGAGCTCGGCTTGGCGGTCCGGGTGATCGTCGACGGTACGTGGGGCTTCGCCTCCCATGCCGCGCTGACCCCCGCGACAGCGGTGGAGGTGGCCCGGCGCGCGGTGACGGTGGCGACGACTTTGCGCGCGCTCAACCGCGAGCGAGTCGAGCTCGCCGACGAGCCGATCTACGACAACGTGCGCTGGGTCTCGGCCTACGACCTGGACCCGTTCACGGTGTCGACGGCCGACAAGGTCGATCTGCTGCAAGACTATTCGGGCCGCCTGTCCAGCGCGGACGGCGTCGACCACGTCACCGCGTCGGTAATGCAGGTGAAGGAGCAGACCTTCTACGCCGACACCGCGGGCTCGTCCATCACCCAGCAGCGAGTCCGGCTGCACCCGCAGTTGGAGGCGACCACCGTCGATTCCTCGGCGGGCGTGTTCGAGACCATGCGCACGCTGGCGGCACCGGTGGGTCGCGGCTGGGAGTACGTCACGGGCGCCGACGGCACCTGGGACTGGTCCGACGAACTCGCGCACATCCCCGAGTGGCTCGCCGAGAAGGTGAAGGCGCCCACGGTCACCCCCGGCCCGACCGATCTCGTGATCGACCCGACCAACCTGTGGCTGACCATCCACGAATCCATCGGCCACGCCACCGAATACGACCGGGCCATCGGCTACGAAGCCGCCTACGCGGGCACCTCGTTCGCGACGCCGGACAAGCTCGGCACGCTCCAGTACGGCACGCCGATCATGCATGTCACCGGCGACCGCACCGAGGCGCACGGCCTGGCCAGCATCGGCTACGACGACGAGGGCGTCGCCGCGCAACGCTGGGACCTGGTGCGCGACGGCATCCTGGTCGGCTACCAGCTGGACCGGGTCTTCGCGCCACGCCTGGGCCTGGACCGCTCCAACGGCTGCTCCTACGCCGACTCCGCGCACCACGTGCCGATCCAGCGGATGGCGAACGTCTCGCTGCAACCCGACCCCGAGCACGACACCACTACCGCCGAACTCATCTCCCGGGTCGACAACGGCATCTACATCGTCGGCGACAAGTCGTGGTCGATCGACATGCAGCGCTACAACTTCCAGTTCACCGGCCAGCGCTTCTTCCGCATCCGCGACGGCAAGCTCGACGGCCAGCTGCGCGACGTCGCCTACCAGGCCACCACCACCGACTTCTGGGGTGCCATGGAAGCCGTCGGCGGACCGTCCACCTGGCAGCTCGGCGGCGCGTCCAACTGCGGTAAGGCCCAACCCGGCCAGGTCGCTGCGGTGAGCCACGGCTGCCCGTCGGTGCTGGTGCGCGGCATCAACATTCTCAATACCCGGACGGAGGCGGGCCAGTGACCGAGCGGACCACCCTTATCCCCGCGGGCGAGGTCGTCGAACGCGCGCTCGCCCTGTCCCAGGCCGACGAGGCGATCGTGCTCGTCACCGACGCGCACGACGCGTCGCTGCGCTGGGCCGGAAACTCGATGACCACCAACGGATCCTCGGTGTCGCGTGGGTGGTCCGTCGTCTCGATCTTCCGCGATGCGGCCGGCGCGGCGCGCGTCGGCACCATCGGCTCGACCAGCGTCGACCCGGCCGAGATCGAAGCGGTGGTGCGCAAGAGCGAGGCGGCGGCCCGCACTACCGAACCCGCCCGCGACGCCATGCCGCTGCTGGATTCGGACGTGCCCGCCGACGACTGGGCCGCCACCCCCGGTAGCACCGACATCGAGGTGTTCACCGATCTCGCCCGCGACCTGTCCGCCGGTTTCGACGGCAGCGACCGCCTCTACGGCTTCGCCCACCACACCGTGCAGACGATCTGGCTGGGTTCCTCGACCGGTCTCCGGCGGCGCTTCGTGCAGCCAACCGGTTCGGTCGAGATCAACGGAAAACGCGGCACGGGAAGCGATCTCGCCAGCGCCTGGGTCGGCGTCGGCACCCCCGACTTCACCGATGTCGACGTGCCCGGCCTGCTCACCGAGCTGTCCCGGCGACTGGACTGGGCCGGGCGCAAGGTCGAACTGCCCGCAGGCCGCTACGAGACCCTGCTGCCGCCCTCGGCCGTTGCCGATCTGATGATCTATATGAACTGGGAGATGGAAGGTCGCGGCGCGCACGAGGGCCACACCGCGTTCTCCCGGGCCGGCGGCACCCGAATCGGCGAGCGGCTCACCGACATTCCGCTGACGCTGTACTCCGACCCGACGGCCACCGGACTCGAGTACTGCCCGTTCGTCGCGACATCCTCGTCGTCCCAAGCGGTCTCGGTGTTCGACAACGGCCTGCCGGCCGACCGGGTCGACTGGGTGCGCGAGGGCGCCATCCAGTCGCTGGTCTACCCCCGCGCCGCCGCCGCCGAATTCGGTACCGCCCCTACGGTTCCCGGTGACAACCTGCTGCTCACCGGCGGTTCCGGCGCCACGCTCGACGAGATGATCGCGCGCACCGAGCGCGGGCTGCTGCTCACCACGCTCTGGTACATCCGCGAGGTCGACCCGGCCAGTCTGCTGCTCACCGGGCTGACCCGCGACGGCGTCTACCTCGTCGAGAACGGTGCGGTGACGGCCGCGGTCAACAACTTCCGGTTCAACGAGAGTCCGCTGGATCTACTGCGCCGGGTCACCGAAGCGGGCGCCACCGAGGTCACGCTGCCGCGCGAGTGGAAGGACTGGTTCACCCGAACGGCCATGCCGCCCTTGCGGATTCCCGACTTCCACATGTCCTCGGTCAGCCAGGCGACCTGACGATCAACCGGGAAAGGTGATCTCGACGGCGACGGTGCCCTTCTTGCCGCGGCGCAGGTTGCTGCCGAGGATGGTGATCGGACCCATCAGCCAGTACTTGCGCATGAGCAGCTTGCGCACGCGGTCGGTGCCGGCCTGGTCGAGGATGCGCCCGGTGCCCGTGACCACCTCGCCGTGCGGCTTGCCGCGGACGTTGCACGGCTGCACGGTGACGTCGGGGTTGCGGCGCAGGCGCTTCACCTTCCAGCTGTCGGTGACCGTCCAGACGTAGAGCTTGTCGCCGTCGGCGACCGCCCACACCGGCGTGCCGACCGGCGTGCCGTCCTTGCGGAACGTGGTCAGCAGAACGTAATCGGATGCGCCGACGGCTCCGAGCGTGTTGGTCATGAACGCAGCGTAGGCGTTCTATTCGGACATTCGGTACTCGCCTGCTTCGAGGCGTGCCAGCACACCGTCGGTCCAGCCCGTGAGGTTGCCGAAGACGCTGCTCCACAGTTCGAGCAGGTCCGTCGCGTGCGGCGGTTCGCCGCGGCCGGGGAAGTCGGGGATCATCTCGAGCAGGGCGACCCGGACCTCCTCACTGCGGCGGCGCTGTTCGCGCAGCTTCTCGATGACGTGCGCGCGCGGCAGCGCGTCCATGAACGCGATGCCCGCGCCGAGTTCCTCCATGTCGATGCTCACCAACGCCTCGTCCATCAGCTTGCGGAACTCGGCCTCGCCCTCGTCGGTCAGCTGGAACAGCGTACGGCCCGGGCCTTGGCTGCTGCCCTCGGTGCCGTAGGCGCTCAACTTGCCTTCTTGGGTCAGCTGTTTCAGCGCATGGTAAATCGAGCCCGGCTTCACGTTCGTCCACGTTTCCGCACGCCACGACAGCAGTTCACGCCGCACGGCGTAGCCGTAGGTGGGCTGACGCAGGCGCATCACCCCCAGCACCAACAGGCGCACAGCCGACATCGGCGACCTCCTTCAGATAGGGATTTTCTACAGTAGTCAAACTTGACTTCTAGGCCGCGACCGCCCTAGCCTTAAGTAGTCAAAGTTGATTACCGCAGGTAGTGGGAGGCTTTTCATGGGCGACACGGCAGTACCGGTGATGTGGGGTGGCAACTTGGCCGAGACGCTCGCGTTTTACCAAGCCCTGGGATACAAAGTGACCTACGAGCAGACCAAGCCCTACGCCTACGGCTCGGTGGAGCGCAATGGCTACGGACTGGACTTCTACTGCGACGCGAGAGACACGCGGAGCGTGGCGGACATCGATGCGGGCTGCCTGGTCCGGGTCGACGAGGTAGCACCCCTGCACAAGCAGTTCAGTGCCGCGCTGCGTGAGCACCTCGGCCGTATCCCGGCCAAGGGCGTGCCGCGCATCAGCCGGTTCCGCGTCGGCCAGACGCGCTTCACCGTCACCGATCCTGGCGGCAACAGTGTCACCTATCTGCAACGCGACGAACCCGAATTCGAGTACGGCGGATCACGGGAACTACAAGGGCTGCAACGGGTTCTGGACAACGCACGGATCCTGCGATTCTCCAAGGAGGACGACGAGGCGGCCCGCAAGACCCTCGAATCCGGACTGCGCCGCTTCGCCGCCACCGCTTCAGCGCTCGACAAGGCGCACGCGTTGGCAGAGCTCACCGAACTCGCTGTGGCGATGGGCAATCCGGAGCGGGCGGCCGAATTGCGTAGCGAGATAGCGGGACTGGAGTTGTCCGACGAGGAGCGTGCCGAGATCGCGGAGCATCTCCAGATCGCGGCCGACTTGGAGCAGTGGCTGGCTGACGCCGAGTAAACGCATCGGCCGGTGGTCGACGCGGAATGCGTCGGCCACCGAGGGTGTCGAGTCGCCGGACGACATCAGCGAGCACACTCGAGCGAGCGGCCACTGGGTGCGCGGACCACCAGAGCATCCACCGAGTCAGCACGGCGAGCATCGATGGCCGACCAGAGGTGCGGCGCTACCGTCGAGGGGTCGGGGCGACGATCACCTCACCGACGGCGTTCCGTGCCTTCATCTTTCACCGTGCCGCGGTCAGCACCTTGGGAACATCTTCGGTGATGGCGATGGTGTGTTCGGAGTGGGCGGTGCGGGAGCCGTCGGCGGAGCGCAGGGTCCAGCCATCAGGGTCGGTGACGATGCGGTCGGTGGTGCGGGCGAACCAGGGTTCGATGGCGATGGTGAGGCCGGGGCGCAGGCGGTAGCCGCGGCCCGGCTTGCCCGCGTTGGGGATGTGCGGGTCCTCGTGCATGGTGCGACCCAGGCCGTGGCCGCCGAACTCGGTGTTCACCGGGTAGCCGTAGTCGTGCGCGACGGCGGAGATCGCGGCCGAGATGTCGCCGATGCGGTTGCCCGGCAGCGCGACGGCGATCGCGGCGGCGAGGGCCTCCTCCGTCGCGCAGATCAGGCGGAGGTCTTCCGGGGCGGCCGTGCCGACCACGATGGTGGTCGCCGAGTCGGCCACCCAGCCGTCGATGCCGACGGCGAGGTCCATGGTCAGTACGTCGCCGTCACGGAGCGTGTAATCGAACGGAAGTCCGTGCAGCACAGCATCGTTGACCGAGAGGCAGACGGTATTGCGGAACGGGCCGCGGCCGAAGGACGGCGAGTAGTCCCAGTAGCAGGACTGCGCGCCGCGCTGTCGAATCCTCTCGCGCACGTGGGCTTCCAGCTCCAGCAGGTTCACGCCGATACGGGCGCGGTCTCGCAACTCCCCCAGCACCTCGGCCACGAACTGGCCCGTCACCCGCATGCGTTCGATCTCACCCGGCGTCTTCAACTCCACCATCAACAAACCCCTATCTCGGTATTTTAATACCACCCTAGTGCATTCGGTATTTTAATACCAACCCCCCTGCCCTTGCCGTTCTTCCCCACCTCAAGACTGATGCCCTAATTTGGGTGAGAACATCGTTGAATGCGCATATCTACGTATGAACATGCCTATTGGAGTCCTTGCGGTATTTAAATACCGTCTCTACCCTGTCCACATGGTCCGTCTCCCGTTGACTCCGGCTCAAATCGACGCCGGCCGCCGCCTCGGCACCGCCCTGCGTGCGGCCCGCGCCGATCGCGACCTCACCGAAGTCGCTCGCGCGGCAGGTATTTCACCGGAAACCCTCCGCAAGATCGAGACGGGCCGCCTCCCCTCCCCCGCCTTCGGCACCGTCGTCGCCTTGAGCCTCGTCCTGGATCTCCCCCTCCAAGACCTGGCCGACACCTGGCGCGCCGCCGGACTAGCCGAATCCGCCTGACCGGGTCCCGCACGCGGGCGGGTTCATGATCGGTGGGACATGGTGGCGGCAAAGTGCGAGTGAGCCCGTCCCGATGCCCCATCGAGCGCAGTGCCCGAGGGGCAACGGGACGTGGTGGCGGTAGAGCTTCGCGCTCGCCCGTGGTTATGCGTCCGGTACTACGCGCCGGGCCGCGGGGTGATGGCGAGTCCGACGGAGGCATTGGAACCGCGGAACAGCTTGTGCGACTTGATGGCCAGCGTGCCGATGACGCCGTACTTGCGGGAGACCAGGTCACGTACGCGTTGAGTGCCCTCGGCGTCCAGGATCGTCGCGGTCCCCGCGAGCACCTCGTCGCCTTTCGGACGACCACGCCCGTCGGACTGTTGCAACGTCACGTCGGCATTGCGTCTGATGCGCTTGACCTTCCACGTCTTCGAGTTGGTCCATACGACGATCCGATCGCCGTCCGGCGCCACCCACACCGGCGTCCCCACCGGCGTGCCGTCCTTCTTATAGGTGGTCAGCAGCGCGAACCTGCTCGCCCCCAGCTCTTTCCATGTCATAGCGAATACGGTAGGCCGCCGAACCCGGCGCGACATCCGCCCACAGACAGAATTCCGTCGTACGCGCGGCGACGTATCGCTGCGCCGGATGCCTGGATACGACCACCACAGCGGAGCGCCCCAACGCGCGACCCGCCACGACGGGCTGACGCATTTCGGCGCCGAGCGCCGCTGGGGCGCTGTACGCACTCGAGCCCGCCGAACGCCGCACCCGAGCCCGCCGAACGCCCACGCGAGCGGGGTGCGCCGACCCGCGCACCCCGCCCGACGACTCACCGTCGATACTTGCGGAAGAACGTCCGCACATCTTCGAGGAACAGCTTCGGCTGTTCCAACGCCGCGAAATGTCCGCCCTCCGCGTACTCGGTGAAGTGCTCGATGTTGCCGTCCGGGTTCATGACTCGACGCATCAGCGGGCTCGTGTTGAACACCGCCATACCCTGCGGGACGCCGGACGGCATCGTCCAGCCCATGCCTGAATGTGCCGTCTCCCAGAGGAACTGGGCGGCCGAGGCACCGCTGCGGGTGAACCAGTAGATGCTGATATTGGTCAGCAGGACGTCGCGGTCGACCGCTTCGCCGACGGGGCGCGCCGGATCGGTCCAGACCTGGAACTTCTCGGCGATCCAGGACAATTGCGCGATCGGCGAGTCGGTCAGGGCTGCGGCGATGGCGTTGGGCTGGGTCGATTGCAGCACCAGGTAGCCCTTCTGCTCCGCCCATTGTGCTTGCGCGGCATGGATCGCCGTCAGCTCCTCGTCGGTCAGGCCGTCCGGTATCGGCAGCTGCTCACCGACGAGCCCGAGCGAACCTTGATCGCCGTTGACGTGCGTGGCGATCACCCGCTCCGGGTAGAGAGCGGCCAGCCGCCCGGTCACCCCGGCACCCACATCCCCGCCCTGCGCAACGAATTTCTCGTATCCGAGCCGAGTCATCAACTCCGCGAACGCCTCCGTGGTCCGCGCCAGCTCCCAACCGGTGGCAGCCAGCGGCGTCGAGAACCCGAACCCCGGCAGCGACGGAATCACCACATGGAACGCATCCGCCGAATCACCGCCGTGCCCAACCGGATCCGTCAACGGCCCGATCAGGTCGAGGAACTCGACCACCGATCCCGGGTAACCGTGCGTGATCAGCAGCGGCACCGCTCCGGCCTCCGCCGATCGCACATGAATGAAATGGATTGTCTGCCCGTCGATCTCGGTGGTGAACTGGTCGTGCGCGTTCAGCTTCGCTTCCTGCGCCCGCCAGTCGAAGCCGTCGCGCCAGTACTGTGCCAACTCCGCCAGGTAGGCGGGCGCGATGCCGCGGCGCCAATCGTTTTCGGTCCCCGGCACCGGATGCGGGATCCGTGCGTGCGCCAGCCGGTCGCGCAGCTCATCGAGCTCGGCCTGCGGGATGTCGATACGGAAGGGGCGGATGTCTGTGTTGGTCATGGAAACCACCCTCGCGGGCATTGCGGAAGACTTGCTTCCGCATTTCAGAATCTCTTCGAAATAGATCGGTGGCGCGGGGAAGCGCTCGCCCGACCTACATACCAGTGGAGTGCATCGAGGCTATTCGCCGACCATTAGCCATATCCACCTTGCCACGCCAGTGAACCAGGCCCAGAGCGGGCTGCCCGCACAAACCTCGCAACTTTCTAGTGCAGAACTCTAGAAATCCTCCTCCAGCTACTATATGGTAATCATTCTTACCAAATAGCTGAAAGTTGTCTAAAGAGGAGGAAGCATGCACTTCGGTGGAATGACCCTGATGGTGAACGACGTGGACGCGACAGCGACCTTCTACGCGCAGGCTTTCGGACTCGACAAGGTATTCGCCGACCCCGACGGCACCTTCGTCGTGCTGGGTAAGGGCGTCTGGTCCCCGGGACCGTCGACTGCAAATCTCACCATCGAACACTGGAAGAAGATTGAGGACTTCGCAGAACCCGGCCCGGCCAACGCTTTTCGAGTGTTCCTCGAGACCGCGGACGTGGACGACGCATACCAGAACGCACTCGCCGGGGGCGGGCACAGCGCCCTGGAGCCGACGACCCGCCCGTGGGGACAGCGAATCGCCGTGATCCGCGACCCCAACGGCGCGATCGTCGAGATCGGCGCGCCGGTCGAATACCGCTGAGCGCCGGTACGGCAGTCAGCGAAGCGCTACTCGAAGGAAGTAAGCAGTCAATGTGTCGACTCATGGTCATCACCGCGTCGGTGGCCGCCACCATCCCGCTGATTCTCGGCAACGCGTCCGCCGCCCCGCTGCCGGTGCCATATTCGTTGGCGGCCATGGTTACCGCGAGCTTGACCACCGAGCCACCGGGCGCACCACCCGGCGCGAACGACTGGGGCTGCGTTCCCTCGCCGGCGCACCCGACACCGGTCGTCCTGGTACACGGCCTCAGCGGCAACGGCGAAAACAGTTGGCAGACTTTCGCTCCGCTGCTGGCGAACGAAGGATACTGCGTCTACGCGCTGACCTACGGCGTCTATCCGCAGGATCGCGGAATCGTCGCGGGCATCGGCGGTCGCGCACCCATCGATGAATCCAGTTCCGAATTACAGCGATTCGTCGACCGAGTACGCACCGCGACGCACACCGATCGCGTGGACCTGCTCAGCTGGTCCGAAGGCACCCTGGTCAGCGCGGCATACCTGCGATACCTGGATGGTGCGGCGGCCGTCGACAAGGCGATCAATCTCGCGCCGATCTGGGCAGGCACCGCCATCACCGACCCCCTGGACTCACCGCTGACGTTGCTCGGCCTGCATGGCGATCTGTACCAGTCACTGGATCCCACCTGCGCCGCCTGCGCTGAGCTGCGGACCGGATCCGACTTCATCAATCGGCTGCAAGCCAGCGGCGTCTACGCACCGGAAGTCCACTACACCAACATCGTGACCACCACCGACATCCAGGTGCAGCCTTACACCAGCGGCATACGTGTCGCGCCGAACGCGACGAACATTGTGCTGCAAGACATCTGCCCGGTGAACTTGTCCGGTCATCTCTCCGTCTCGGTCGATCCCACGGTCACGGCGCTGGCCCTGCAGGCCCTCGACCCCGACTCCACGCGACAGATCCCTTGCGCGCCGGCGCAGGCGCCGCCCGGCGTCTAACCGAAACGCACTGCGGGGGCCTCAGCACATCGCTGAGGCCCCTGCGGTCGTGCCGACCAGTGTCCGAGTGATTTCCTCTGGGCCCCGGCCTCGATACAGAAGGCTCTCATACTTGCGGGTATTCGGCGCACCGAGCGCGGGCGTGACCGGGGCAGATGCGTGCCCGTGCAGCTGTACGAGCAGTGCGGCGCCGAGCTTCCACCCGAATCGCCGCACGAAAGCCGTTCGCAGATAACGAAATAGCAACGACGCCCGGTAATCGTGCCCGAACTGTTCCGCTCGCCGTTACCCGCCGCCCCTCGAGAATTCGCCGGGGAGTCGCCCAGCGGCCATGGTCCGCCCGCCGGTGCCGAAAGGTCGCTCGGATAACCTGTCCCGATGTTCCTGGCCCAGATCGTCGCCGCTCGGGTACCGAGCCGGATGCTGTCCATGTTCGTCCGCAACGCCGAGTTGTTGAAGTTCCTGACCGTCGGCGCGATCGCCTTCGTGACCACCTCGGTGCTCTTCTTCGGCCTGAAATGGACTGTGCTGGAGGGCAAGCCGGTCACCGCGAACGTGGTCGCCGTGCTGATCGCGACCGTGGTCTCCTATGTATTGAACAGCGAGTGGGCGTTCACCGCGCGAGGCGGACGTGCACGCCGGCACGAAGCGGCCCTGTTCTTCCTGGTGGCCGGCGTCGGCATGATGATCAACCAGCTGCCGCTGGCGGTGTCGAGCTACCTCTTCCAGCTCCGCACGCCGCACGTCTCGATCCTGGTGGAGAACATCGCCGACTTCGTCAGCGCGACCATCATCGGCACCCTGCTCGCCACGGTCTTCCGCTGGTGGGCCATGCGCAAATTCGTGTTCCTCGACCCTGCCCGACCCGAGCTGGAACTGGATGAGCCGCTGTCCGAGACGCGAGCCTGACCGTGCTGATTGCTATTCCGGCGGGCACGGTGACGCTGTCGGATCGGCGGACCCAGCGCAGCTGGCCGGTCGAGGTCGCGCCGTTCCGGCTGGCGACGGTCCCGGTCACCCAGGCGGAGTACGAGCAGGTCACCGGGGTGCCACCGAGCAGCGGCGACCTACGGCCCGTCGTCAGCGTCTCGTGGTGGGATGCGCTGCGGTACTGCAATGCGCGGTCGATCCGGGAAGAGCTGACGCCCGCGTACCGGATCGATGCCGAGAACATCGACCGGGACATCGACGCCGACGGCTACCGCCTGCCGACCGAGGCCGAATGGGAGCACGCGTGCCGCGCGGGCAGCACCGGCCCGCGCTACGGCAAACTCGACGAAATCGCTTGGTACCGAGGCAATTCGGCCGAGCACATGCACGACGTCGGCGGCAAGCGACCCAATGCGTGGGGCCTGTACGACATGCTCGGCAACACCTGGGACTGGTGCTGGGACATCTACGACGCCGAAATCTACGGCTCCTACCGGGTGCTGCGCGGCGGTGGCTGGTTCGACGAACACTGGAGCTGCCGCGCCTCGGTGCGCCGCCGCAGCCATCCCTCGCTGCGGTTGGACGACGTAGGCTTCCGTGTCGCGCGCTCGCCGCGTTCCTGATTCGCACGGACTGTCGCGACCAGCGAATCTGTTGTGGCCGTAAGGCATTCACCGACCCTGCCCACCTCGGTCCGGTAACGTACCGATAAGTTCGGCGACTTCGAGTCGACCCGCACCCGTGCGCCGGAACCGGATTCGAGCTGCAGGCCCGGACCCGGAAAAACGCTGTCGCGATTGTGGATTCACCCGTACTTCAGAACGGTGGTGCGCAATGAGAAACACCGGCCCGATTGTCGTACTGACCGATCACAGTTCCACCGAGGGCAGCTCCGCCGTGCTCGCCCGTGCCGTCGAATTGGTCACCGACACTGCACCACTGGTGCTGGACGCGAGACATTTCTACGACGGCGGCGATGGAGCGCTGCGGGTCGACGGGCCGCCGACGCTGACGGTGCCGTCCGAGCGCATCGAAGTCCGGCCGGGCGCGCTCGTCGTCTACGAGATACCGCCGATCGATCGGCATCGACTCACCCGGTTCCAAGCGGTCGTCGCCCGCAGCGGAATCCCTTGCCTCGGTGCCGACGCGCAGGCCTGGCGAAACGCGACCGACAAACGTCGCACGGTCGAACGATTCCATGCGGCCGGTATCCCGCAGGAGGAGTCGCTCGTCCTGGACGATCCCACTCCCAGTGCCGCCTCGGCAGCCTTCGAACGGCTCGGGCGCGACGTCTGGACCCGGCCGGTGATCGGCTTCGGTGGACGCGATGTGTTCCACGCGACCAACGACGCGCAACTGCACGCGGCGCGCGAGCTCTACCGAAAGACCGGCACCAGTTGGCTGCTCACCCGCGACGCACAGAACTTCGACGAGCGTGGGCGGCGCCACCAATATCGAGTGGTCGTACTGGGTCGGCGGGTACTGCGCGTCTGTGAGCACGTGCAGGCCGACCCCGACGCCCCGTGCAACGCGGCGCAGGGCGCCGTCTCGACCGTGCTCCCCCTCAACGCCCTCCCCCGGCGCATGCACGAGCTCGCGATCCGGGCGACAGCATCGGTCGGGCTATCGTTCGGCGGCGTCGATCTGGTGCCCGAGCACGGCGGCGTGGTCTTCGAGGTGAATGTGCATCCCGTGCTGGATGTTCCGCAAGGTTTCGAAACGGTAGCGGTTCCCTTCCTGCTCGCGCACCTTTCCGAGGCCGACGCGCCGGACATGCCCCGATCGACCGCGGTGCACCCGCAGCACTGATCGGACATTTCGGACAGGTTTTTTCGTACGCTCCACGAAATGATCAGCGCCGCACATACTGTCCGGTACAAGCATGGCTATCACCCAGACAACGCGCCCGTGGCGCCTACGGTAGGTGTCACGCCGACCCCGAAGCGAGCGTATTCATGGTCATCATCGCTGTGCACGACGCCCTCCTCGCGCAGATCGGCAATCCGACCCCGGAACCGCCGCCGGTCTCGGACAAAATTTTGCAGATGGTCCGCTACCTCACCTGGCTGGTGCTGCTGTCCGGGGTCTGCGGGATCACCTTCGCGGGTGGACGATTCGCCTGGGAGAAGTGGCAGGGCGGCCCGCTCGACTCGCCGAAGATGATCGCAGGCGGCATGATCGGCGGCGTTGTCGCTACGAGTGCGGGGACCATCATGAACGCGGTGGTCGGCTGAGCGGACGCCATCGGATCACAACTTGGTCGACTCGATCGCGGAAGGTAGCCTTCCGCGATTCCTGCGATGATCGCCCCATGTTGGAGACCTCCGCGCGGCTACTTCGCCTGCTGTCGCTGCTACAGCTGCACCGGGATTGGACCGGACCGGTGCTCGCCGAGCGACTCGGGGTGTCCACGCGCACGGTGCGCACCGACATCGAGCGACTGCGGTCCCTCGGCTATCCGGTGCACGCCACGCCGGGTGTCGCGGGCGGCTACCGATTGGGCGCGGGCTCGGCGCTGCCGCCGCTGCTACTCGACGACGAGGAGGCGGTGGCGGTCGCGGTCGGTTTGGCCACCGCCGCCAACGGGGCCGTCACCGGCATCGAGGAGACCTCGGTGCGCGCGCTGGCGAAGTTGCAGCAGGTGTTGCCCGCGCGGCTGCGCGCCCGCGTGGCGGCACTGACCTCGGCCACCGTGCACGCGCCGGATATCGGCCGGAACACCGTCGACGCCGAGGTGCTCACCGCAGTGGCCGGCGCGATCCGGGCGAGCGAGCGGTTGCGCTTCGACTACGCGGCACATTCGGGTGCGCCGTCGCGCCGCGATGTCGAGCCGCACCGGCTGGTGCACTGGCGCGGGCGCTGGTATCTGGTCGCGTGGGATCCCGGCCGCGACGACTGGCGCACCTTCCGGGTCGACCGGATCGTGCCGAAGACGCCGAACGGGCCGCGGTTCACGCCGCGCGAGGTGTCCGAGGACGACATCGCCGAGCGCGTTCGACGCGGGGTCGGCGCGGCGACCTGGCGCTACCGCGCGACGGTGCGCATGGCCGCGCCCGCCGAGCGGATGCGGGCCCAGCTGCCGCCCGCGGTGTCCGTCGAGCCGGACGGGCCGGATCACTGTGTGGTGCGGGCGGGTTCGGATTCACCGCGGATGCTCGCGTTCTATCTCGGTTCCGTCGATGTCGATTTCGAGATACTCGAGGGTGCCGAGCTCGCGGAGCAGCTGCTGGCGACCGCCGAGCGATTCCGCAAGGCGGCCGGTCACCGATAAACGTTTACGTACCGGAATTAGGCGATAAACGGGCGAACCCAGCCGGTTCGGCATAAACGACCGAACAGGCTGGGCTGTCAGGGTTCTCGATTCCCGTCAGGGCTGGTTGGCACCCGCGATGCCACCGATGATTCCACCGATGATGCAGCCGGGGATGGCACCGATAATGGCGAAGATCAAGCCGATCAAGAAACCGATGGCGCACCCGATCAACACACCGGCGACGGTGGTACCCGCGTCACCGATGAACTGCGGCGCCCCGGCCTCCGGGACCGCAGCCCCGACCGGCGTCAACGTCAAAGTGGTTGCACTGGCGTCGACTTGCGGCGCGACCCGCACCTGCTGACCCGCCACCGAATGGAGGGTCGTCGGCACGTTGGCGACCACCGATCCGTCCGGCGCCAGCACGGAGATGCCCTGATCGGGCGTCAGTACGAACTTGCCGGAGGCAAGCGTCACCGTCGCGTTCGAGCGGTCCGGCGCGACGGCGGCGGTGTAGGCGACGCCCCGATCGACCCCGCTGATCGCGTCGGCCACTTGCACTTCACCGTGTGCGGTTGCCGCCGCGACACCGGTCGCGGCCACGGTGAGCGCTGCGGTAGCGAGCATTTTCCTGATATTCATAAGGCTTTCCAATCATCTAGCCGATTCGATTGGCGTTTCCCGGAAACGGCCGTGGAACACCATCGATCATGCTCTCTCGACAACGGGATTGTCGAGAGAAACGGGCAGATTGAATTACCTTGCAAGATCACACATTTCGCGCTTCCCCATGTAATTGGGGGGTTGATTTTCGCGCTATTCCAATTCCCCTTCGGTCTCCAAGTAGACCTGGCGCAGTCGATCCAGTGTCGCCTGCTCCGGGTGCTCCCACAAGTCCCGTTCGGCGGCTTCCAGCAGCCGCTCGGCAATGCCGTGCAGCGCCCACGGGTTGGACTGCTCCATGAACTTGCGGTTCACGTCATCGAAAACGTAGCTCTCCGCGAGCTTCTCGTACATCCAGTCGGCGACGACATTGGTGGTGGCGTCGTAGCCGAACAGGTAGTCGACGGTCGCCGCCATCTCGAACGCGCCCTTGTACCCGTGCCTGCGCATCGCCTCGAGCCAGCGCGGGTTCACCACGCGAGCCCGGAACACCCGCGAGGTCTCCTCGGAGAGCGTGCGGGTGCGCACCGCGTCGGGCCGGGTGCTGTCGCCGATGTAGGCCTCGGGATTCTTGCCGGTGAGCGCGCGCACGGTGGCGACCATGCCGCCGTGGAACTGGAAGTAGTCGTCGGAGTCGGCGATGTCGTGCTCGCGGGTGTCGGTGTTCTTGGCCGCCACCGCGATTCGGCGGTAGGCGGTGCGCATGTCGTCGGCGGCGGGTGCGCCGTCGAGATCGCGGCCGTAGGCGTAGCCACCCCAGGTGGTGTACACCTGTGCAAGGTCGTCGTCGGTACGCCAGCTCTTCGAATCGATCAGTTGCAGCAGGCCCGCGCCGTAGGTGCCCGGCTTGGAACCGAAGATGCGGGTGGTGGCGCGGCGGGCATCGCCGTGCTCGGCCAGGTCGGCTTCGGCATGCGCGCGAACGTAATTCGACTCCCCGGGCTCGTCGAGTTCGGCGACCATCCGCACCGCGTCGTCGAGCAGCGCGAGCACGTGCGGGAAGGCGTCGCGGAAGAAGCCGCTGATGCGCACCGTCACATCGACACGGGGACGGGCCAATTCGTCGAGCGAGATCACCTCGAGCGTGGTGACGCGGCGGCTCGCCTCGTCCCACACCGGCCGGACACCCAGCAGGGCAAGAACTTCGGCGATGTCGTCGCCGGAGGTGCGCATGGCCGAGGTACCCCACACCGAAAGGCCCACCGAGCGCGGGTATTCGCCGTGATCGGCCAGGTACCGCGCCAGCAGCGAATCCGCCATGGCCTGACCGGTTTCCCAGGCCAGCCGGGACGGGACGGCCTTCGGGTCGACGGAGTAGAAGTTGCGACCGGTCGGCAGCACATTGATCAGGCCGCGCAGGGGTGAGCCGCTGGGGCCCGCCGGGATGAAGCCGCCGTTGAGGGCGTGCAGGACGCGATCGATCTCGATGCCGGTTTGCCGCAGGCGCGGAACGACTTCGGCCGCGGCGAAGCGAAGCACGGAACGCACTGCGGTGAGCTCCGGATCCGCGGACGGACCGGTAAGCAGCGACGCGGCGAACTCGTCGACCAGCCTGTCGACCGCATCGGCGGACCAGTCGGCGGCCTGCAACGCGGCGACCAAGCTGCGCGCCTGCTCCTCCACCACGTCGACCCGGCCACGCGCCTCGGTGCCGGATTCGTCCAGCCCCAAGGCTTCCCGCAGCCCGGGCACATTGCGCTCACCGCCCCAGAGCTGACGGGCGCGCAGCATGGCCAGCACCAGGTCGACCTCGCTCTCCCCCGCGGGCGCCTGGCCGAGGATGTGCAGGCCGTCGCGGATCTGCACGTCCTTGATCTCACACAGCCAGCCGTCGACGTGCAGCAGCATGTCGTCGAAGACGTCCTCGTCGGGGCGTTCGGCGAGGCCGAGGTCGTGGTCCATCTTGGCCGCGCGCATCAACGTCCAGATCTGCTGGCGGATGGCGGGCAGTTTGGCCGGGTCGAGGGTGGAGATATTGGCGTGCTCGTCGAGCAGCTGCTCCAAACGGGAGATGTCGCCGTAGCTTTCGGCGCGGGCCATCGGCGGGATCAGGTGATCGACCAGGGTAGCGTGCGCGCGCCGCTTGGCCTGGGTGCCTTCACCGGGGTCGTTGACGAGGAACGGGTAGATCAGCGGCAGGTCGCCGAGGGCGGCGTCGGTGCCGCAGGAGGCGGACATGCCCAGGGTCTTGCCGGGCAGCCACTCCAGGTTGCCGTGCTTGCCGAGGTGCACCATCGCGTCGGCGCCGAAACCCTCGGCGGAACTGAGCCACCGGTACGCGGCGAGGTAATGGTGGCTGGGCGGCAGGTCGGGGTCGTGGTAGATGGCGACCGGGTTTTCACCGAAGCCGCGGGGCGGCTGCACCATCAGCACCACATTGCCGAAACGCAGGGCGGCGATGACGATCTCACCGTTCGGGTCGGCGGAGCGGTCGACGTAGAGCTCGCCGGGCGGCGGGCCCCACGCCTCGACGATGGCCTCACGCAGGTCTTCGGGCAGCGTGTCGAACCACGCGGTGTACGCCGCCGCGGTAATCCGAATCGGGTTGCCCTCCAGCTGTTCCGCGGTGAGCCAGTCCGGATCCTGGCCGCCCGCCGCGATGAGAGCGTGGATGAGGGCGTCGCCGTCTTGCTCATCGAGGCCGGGAACCGCACCCGGCTCGCCGAGATCGTATCCGGCGCTGCGCATCTCGGTGAGCAGGCGGATCGCGCTCGCGGGCGTGTCCAGGCCGACCGCGTTGCCGATGCGGGCGTGCTTGGTCGGGTAGGCGGACAGCATCAGCGCGACGCGCCTGCGCTCGGCCGGGATGTGCCGCAGCCGCGCATAGCGCACCGCGATGCCGGCGACCCTGGCCGCGCGTTCGGCGTCCGGGACGTAGGTGGACAGGCCGTCGGCGTCGAACTCCTTGAAGGAGAACGGAACCGTGATGATCCGGCCGTCGAACTCGGGGACGGCGACCTGGGTGGCGACGTCCAGCGGCGAGAGCCCGTCGTCGTTGGCCGCCCACTGGGCCCGGCCGCTGGTCAGGCACAAGCCTTGCAGGATGGGCACATCCAGGTCGGCGAGTGCGCCGACGTCCCAGGCCTCGTCCTCACCGCCCGCCGAGGCGGTGGCCGGCTTCGTGCCACCGGCGGCGAGCACGGTGACCACCAGGGTGTCGGCCTGTCGCAGTGTCGCAAGTAGTTCAGGCTCTGCGGTGCGCAACGAGGCACAGTAGAGCGGCAGGGCGCGTGCGCCCGCGTCTTCGATCGCACCGCAGAGTGCGTCGATGTAACCGGTGTTCCCGGCGAGATGCTGTGCGCGGTAATAGATCACCGCGACCGTGGGCCGCTCGGCACCGGCCTCGACGGCCGAATCCCGTTCCAGCACACCCCAGCTGGGCAGCTGCACCGGCGGCTCGAAGCCGTGGCCGGTGAGCAGCACCGTGTCGGACAGGAAGTTGTGCAGCTGCCGCAGGTTCGCCGATCCGCCCGCGGCCAGGTAGTTGTGCGCGTCGGCGGCGACACCGCCGGGCACGGTCGAGCACTCCATCAGCTCCGCGTCCGGCGCGATCTCGCCGCCCAGCGCCACCATCGGCACGCCGCTGGCCCGGATCGCGTCGAGGCCGTCCTCCCAGGCGCGCTTGCCGCCGAGGATGCGCACGATCACCAGATCGGCGCCGTCGAGCAGCGCGGGCAGGTCGTCCACCAGCAGCCGGGCGGGGTTGCCCCACCGGTACTCGGCGCCGCTCGCGCGGGCGCTCAGCAGATCGGTGTCGGACGTGGACAGCAGCAGAATCACAGGTGACGGCCTTCCTCGGGTTACGCGCCCATCGGTTGCTGCTCGCCGCCGGGGTCGGCGGCCAGCGGAGCCGGCGGGGTGGGTGAGCCCAGAGGGTCTGGCTATTCACAGTGGCGCGACCGCACCGGATTTCCACCGGTTTCCTCGTCACCCGCCGAGCACGGCAGATGCTACCTGCCGTACCACCGGGTTCGGCTCGGCGGTCGCCCTCAGCTCGCCGCGCGGGCGGCCAGGAAGTCGTCCACGATGCGCGCACAGTCGGCCCGGGGGGCGTGCTCGATGCCGATCAGTTTCGCGAAGACGGTCGGGCCGACGAGTCGGGTCAGTGCCGGCTCGAGGTCGAATTCACCGAGTTCGGCGCGGACTTCCGGGGTGTCGAGCAGTTCGTCGAACGGCTGGCGGTACTGCTGGAGCAGTCGATGCCGCAGCGACGACAAGGCGGGCGCGCCCTCGCCGTGCTCGGTGCCGGTGGCCGGCCTGCGCGTGGGACGGTCGGTAACTCGTTCGCCGCGGCGCTACAGGTTGCCGAACGGGCCGGACCGCAAGCTCGGCCGCTGATCGAGTTCGCCGAGAGCGCCTTCATGCACGAGCGCACCAATCCTGCCTCGCCCTCGGCTATTTGGCGTTCGGGGCCGCTGTTGTCGTGGAGGTCTGGGCGCCGGGGCGGTCGCGGAAGACCACGGTCGCTCCCGATCCGCAGCGCACCCCGGCGCACATCTGAGGCGATACGCGCTTTGGCTACGTCAAATCGGCGTTTCCGTCGACGACTTTGAGCTGGTAGTGGAATCGGTTGACGCGCCAGCCACCCGGAGTCCGTTCGGTGCCTAGGGCGTAGCTGCCCACGAAGGTGCGGGTCTTGCCGTTGGTCGCGGAGTTCTTCACGTGCACCGCGATCGCGTCGGCATGCACGGTCGCCGTATCGCCCGCCAGCTCGATCAGATGGTTCCCGGACTGATGGTGGACCGCGTCCAGGTCGGCCAGCCCCACCCGCCAGTCCTCGACGATGTCCGCCGCCGCACGCTCGCCGACCGGGCCGCCGAAGCCCCCATCGAAGTCCACCTTCGGGGTGAAGACAACGGTGGCAAGATCATCCCACCGTCCCTGATCGGTGTAGACGAACAACCGGGTAATCACGTCGATGATCGCGAGTCGGTCTGCAAGGGTAGAGATTTCGGACATATGGCACACCCTAGCGATCCTCGCGATCAGTTGCTCGACGACCTTCACCGGTGACTTTGGGGGGACTCTTTCGCGATGTTGCGCGCGCTCGCCCCACGACACTGAGCGTGCGGGCAAGTTACTGACCTATAGGTCGGCCGTATACGCGGCTGCCCATGCACTGTGACGGGCTAGCCGGGCTGGCCGACGCTAGCGAGCTGGGCGGCGCTTCCGGACTGGGCCGCGCCAGTCGGGCTGGGCCACGCCAGTCGGGCTGGGCCGCGCTTGCGGGCTAGGCGGCGCTACCGGCTTGGGCCACGCCAGTCGCGCGCGGCCACACCAGACGCGCTCGGCCACGCCGGTTGGGCTCGGCGGGCTGGCGCGGCTGGGCAGCGGCGGTGGGCTGGGGCGTCTCCTCCCTGGTGGGCCGGTCGGCTCGGGTACGTACCCTGGACGGACTATGACTCGAGGTGTTCCGGATTCCTGTCCCGGCGTGTTGCGGCTGCACGAGGCGGCCGATGGGCCGCTGGCGCGGGTAAGGCTGCCTGGTGGTCGGGTGGAGCCGGGGCAGTTGCAGGTGCTGGCGGATGCGGCGCGGGAGCTCGGGGACGGGAATATCGAGCTGACGTCGCGGGGGAATGTGCAGCTGCGGCAGGTGCGGGATGCTGGTGAGCTGACCGGGCGGCTGGAGGCTGCGGGGTTGTTGCCCAGTCAGACGCATGAGCGGGTGCGCAATATTGTCGCTTCGCCGCTGTCCGGCCGAATCGGCGGTACTGCGGACGTGCAGACGCTTGTTCCGGCGCTCGACGCTGGGCTGCTGGCCGCGCCCCGGCTCGCCGAACTCCCTGGGCGCGTGCTGTTCACACTGGACGACGGGCGTGGCGACGTCAGCGTGCTCGGCGGCGATATCGGCGTACACGCAACGGGCACCGACGAATTCGCGCTGTTGCTGGCGGGGCGTGACACCGGAATCCGGGTCTCGGCTGCCGACGCGGTGGATGTCATGCTCGCCGCCGCCCACGGGTTTCTCGACCTGCGCGGCGGCGCGGCGGGGCGGTGGCGGCTGCACGAGATCGATAACGGTGCCGAGCGGGTAGCTGAACTGCTCGCCCTCCGACGCGGCGCCGATCGGCTGGAACTCGGTGCGGCTCAGGATGTCCCGATCGGCTGGCTGGATCAGGACGACGGATTGGTCAGCCTCGGCGCCGGTGTCCGCCTGGGCTCGCTGCCGTCCCGCACCGCCGAATTCATCGCCGCCATCGAGCGTCCCGTGTTCGTCACGCCGTGGCGCAGCCTCGTCATCACCGACCTGGCGGAATGGGCGGCGGAGCAAGTTGTCCGCGTACTGGCCCCGATGGACCTCATCTTCGACGCCAACTCCCCCTGGCTCCAGGTCAGCGCCTGCGCGGGTCGTCCGGGTTGCGCGAAGTCGCTCACCGACGTCCGCGCCGACGTGACAGCTGCGGTCGAGTCCGATCGGGTTCTTCCCGCTGAGTCGAATCAGCCTATGCACCAAGGCATGCCGGTAATCGATGCCGACGAGGTAACCGTTGCGGGCCGCCAACACTGGTCCGGCTGCGACCGGCGGTGTGGCCGCCCACGCGGCACGGTGACCGACATCGTCGCCACCGATAACGGCTACCGGATCGCCTGACCGCTGGGTCCGCCCCGGGGCTTGCGGTCCCGCCCCCAGGACCGCGGTCCCCCCTCACTACACGGCCCCGCCTTCAACAGCACGCAGTCCCCACCCTCAGGGCCATCCCACCTTTGAACCGCGCAGTCGCGCCTTCAGCGCCGTGCGGTCTCGCCCCTCAGTGTCACCTCAGGACCCCGCTGTCCCGCTCAGAACCACGTCTTTCATGACGAACGGCCCTGGCGGGGGCATCGCTCGAAAGCAGCCCACCACCAGCGCCGTTGATCTCGGAGCTACTCGTGAATCTCCAACGTGCAGCACTTGACGCTGCCGCCGGCCTTGAGCAGCTCGGACATGTCGATGCCGATCGGGTTGTAGCCGCGGGCACGCAGCGCTTCGCTGAGCGCGACGGCCTTGTCACTGAGGAAGACGTTCAACCCGTCGGAGACACCGTTCAACCCGAGCACTTCGGCGTCCGCGTCCGTGGCGACGATGGCGTCGGGGAACAGCTCGGCGAGCACCGCCTGGCTTTCCGCGCTGAAGGCGGGCGGGAAGTAGGCGATGGTGTGGTCATCGAGCGGCAGCAGCACGGTATCGAGGTGGTAGAAGCGCGGATCGACCAGCTCGAGCGACAGCACGGGCCGCGAAAAGTGCTGCGCCACTTCCCGATGCGCCGCGAGCGAGCTGCGGAAGCCCATGCCGGCGAGCATGCGGTCACCGACCAGGAGGAAATCGCCCTCGCCCTCGTTGATCTCCTTGGCGTCGACCAGTCCGGCGAGGCCGTGCTGAGCGAACCAGTTGTGGTATGCGGGGCCCTCGGCGGCACGCTGGACGTGGGTGAACCGGGCCGACATCGCCCGGTCGCCGACGACGAGTCCGCCGTTGGCCGCGAACACCATGTCGGGCAGGCCGGGCACGCCGGGCACCACGTCGACCTTGTGGCCGTACTCCTCGTAGGTGGCGCGCAGGGTTTCCCACTGGAGCAGGGCCAGGGCACGGTCGACCGGGGCCTCCGGATCCATCCACGGATTGATGCAGTAGGTGACGTCGAAGTAGTCGGGACGGCACATGACAAACCGTCGCGGCGACGGCTTACGAACGGTGGTCTCGGCGCGGAGGGTGGCTACAGACGTCAACGTGTCTCCCGGAGGTCGGCGCGATCTTGCGGCTGACACGACCGTAATTCGCCTAGTATTGCGCCAGGAACATCGAATCGTTGCGCATTTCGGCCCTAGAACATCGAATAATTGCGCAATAGCGAAAGGGCTGTGACGTGGACGACATCGATCGGCGGATATTGGAGCACCTGCTCAGACAGGCCCGCGCCTCGTTCCAGGAAATCGGCAGCGCGGTCGGCCTGACCGCGCCCGCGGTGAAGCGGCGCGTGGACAAGATGGTCGCGAGCAAACAGATCACCGGTTTCACCGCGTTGGTCAATCCGGCGGCGATGGGCTGGAAGACCGAGGCTTACGTCGAGGTGTACTACCGCGACAACATCTCTCCGGCCGAACTTCGCCGCAGTCTCGAACCTATTCCACAGGTCGTCGGTGTGTGGACCATCGCGGGCGAGGCCGACGCGCTCGTCCACGTGATGGCCACCGACATGGCCGAGATCGAGGTGACCGTCGAACGCATCCGGGAGAACGCGCGCGTCGGGCGCACCCGCAGCTCCATCGTGATGTCCCGCATTCTCGAACGTCCCCGCACCTGACCCCCGGCTACCCGCGCCGACCTGGTGGGGAAGCCACCTCTTAGGGTGGACGCCATGTCCGACTTGCGTGCCAGCTACCTCACCGACGGGGCCGAGATCTATCGGCGCTCGTTCGCGATGATCCGCGCGGAGGCGGACCTCGATCGGTTCCCGCCGGAGGTCGCGCAGGTGGTGGTGCGCATGATCCACGGGTGCGGTCAGGTGGATCTGGCGGGGGATGTGGCGTTTTCGCCCGGCGTGGTGGCTTCGGCTCGGGCCGCGCTGCGAGCGGGGGCGCCGATTCTGTGTGATGCGAACATGGTCGCGTCCGGCGTCACCCGCAAGCGGCTGCCCGCCGACAACGCGGTGATCTGCACGCTCACCGACCCGCGCGTGCCGGAACTCGCTGCGCGCATGGGTAATACGCGCTCGGCCGCGGCGCTGGAGCTGTGGCGTGCGCACCTCGACGGTGCGGTCGTCGCCATCGGAAACGCGCCGACCGCGCTGTTCCACCTGCTCGACCTGCTCGACGCGGGCGCACCGAGGCCCGCCGCCATCATCGGCATTCCCGTCGGCTTCATCGGCGCCGCCGAATCCAAGGACGCGCTGATCGAGTTCGGCGACATCGAATACCTCACCGTCCGCGGTCGACGCGGTGGCAGTGCCATCACCGCATCCGCGTTGAATGCGATTGCGAGCGAACAGGAATGACGAGCGAAATGGGGACCGAAGCTGAATCACACACGGCGCCAGGCAAGTTGTGGGGTGTAGGGCTCGGCCCCGGCGATCCTGAGCTCGTCACGGTCAAGGCGGCGCGGGTGATCGCCGAGGCCGACGTGATCGCGTTCCACAGCGCACGCCATGGGCGCAGCATCTCCAGAGGTATTGCGGCGCCGTACATGCGGGCCGGGCAGCTCGAGGAGCATCTCGTCTATCCGGTGACGACCGAGACCACCGACCATCCCGGCGGATACCAGGGCGCGATCGATGAGTTCTATGAGCAGGCCGCAGAACTGCTCGCTGGGCATTTGGCGGCGGGCCGGTCGGTCGCGTTGCTGGCCGCGGGTGACCCGCTGTTCTACAGCTCCTACATGCATATGCACCGGCGGCTGGCCGATCGGTTCGAGGCGGAGATCATCCCGGGTATCACCTCGGTGAGTGCGGCGTCGGCGGCGTTGGGTACGCCGCTGGTCGAGGGTGAGCAGGTGCTGACCATCCTGCCCGGCACCATGCCCGTCGACGAGCTCACCCGCAGGCTCCGCGACACCGAGGCCGCCGCCATCATGAAACTCGGCCGCACCTATCCGAATGTGCGCCAGGCACTTTCGGATTCCGGTCGTCTCACCGACGCCTACTACGTCGAACGCGCCAGCAGCACCCGGCAGCGTGTTCTGCGCGCCGCCGACGTAGCCGACGCCGATGTGCCCTACTTCTCCATCACGCTCGTCCCCGGACCGGCACCGACCACCCCGCTCCCCCACACGAAACCCGCTGCGACACGGCAAGGCTCACCGAACACTCACGCCGCCCCATCGACCGGGCACGCCGAAGACGCTGCCCCACACGGATATCCGGCCGACCGCCCCGGCGAGGTCGTCGTCGTCGGCCTCGGCCCCGGCGCCGCCGAGTGGACGACCTCCGAGGTACACGAAGCCCTCGCCGACGCAACAGATCTCGTCGGTTACACCACCTACCTGAACCGAGTCCCGCTGCGCCCCGGCCAGCGCAGGCATGCCAGCGACAATCGCGTCGAATCGGAGCGCGCCGCCATGGCGTTGGACCTGGCGCGGCGGGGCGCGCGGGTCGCGGTGGTGTCGTCGGGCGACCCCGGGGTCTTCGCGATGGCGGCAGCGGTACTGGAGGAAGCCGCGGATCCCCAGTGGCGCGATGTGCCGGTGCGGGTGCTCCCCGGACTCACCGCGGCCAACGCGGTGGCCAGCCGGGTCGGTGCGCCGCTCGGGCACGACTACGCGATGATCTCGCTCTCCGATCGCCTCAAGCCGTGGGAGGTTGTCGCCCAACGGCTTTCCGCGGTCGCCGCCGCCGACATGGCGATCGCGGTGTACAACCCGGCCTCATCGCAGCGCACCTGGCAGGTCGGCGCCATGCGCGACCTGCTGCTGGAGCATCGCAAGCCCGACACGCCCGTGGTGCTCGGCCGCGATGTGGGCGGACCGACGGAGTCCGTGCGGGTGGTCGCGCTCGGCGATCTCGACCCGGCCGAGGTCGACATGCGGACCCTGTTGATCATCGGCGCGTCGACCACTACAGCCCAGGAAACCGACCAGGGGGTCCGCGTTTACACCTCGCGGCGCTACGCCCGCAGCGGCGACGCGGCCGCCCCCGACGCGTAAGATCTGCTGACGCACCGACGAATGGAGGGATCTTGGCCGCGACACTGTCGGAGCTGACGCTGCGCGCCCGAGCCCTGGAGGCCCGAGCCACCGCGAGCGAACAAGCACTCGACGAGCAGGGCGACGTCCTCAGCGAGCTCGCGGCTCTCACCCGGAAGGCGCTCGACGGTATCGACCGGATCGAGGGGCGCGCCGAAAAGATCGAGGAAGACCTCGTCGAACTGCGCCTGGGCCAGGCGCGACTGGAAGAGGGCATGGCGCTGGTGCTCGCCAGGCTCGATCAGCTGGCCGGCAAATAAGTGTCACCGCCGATCCGGCGCACGTTCGTATAACATTCCACTATGGAAGGTTGAGAGCGAAGGGAGCAGTCGGTTGACGAAGACCGCGACCAGCCGCAAGCCGTTGAACTCCACGGCCGCGTCGCTGCTCGGATTTCTACACGAAGGACCGATGTCGGGCTGGGACCTGGTGGCCAAGGCCCAGGACCGCATCGGCGACTTCTGGACGATCACGCAGAGCCAGGTGTACCGGGAACTGGCCGCGATGGATGCGGCAGGCCTGGTGGAGAAGGGCGAACCGGGCGCACGGGAACGCACGCCCTACCTGATCACCGACGCGGGACGGGAGGCCTTCCTGGAGTGGATCGCTCGCGACCCTGGCGGCGAAAACATCCGCTTCCCACTATTGCTCACGCTGTCCTTCGGCCACCATCTCGACCGCGCGCATCTGGACCGAATCATCGCCGCCAACAGGGAGATTCACCAGACTCGACTCACCAAATATCTCGGCGAGGACCCGACCGATCTGCCGCCCTACGCCCGCGCCACGCTGGACTTCGGCATCCGATACGAACGCGCGGTGCTCGATTGGTTCGATCGCCTGCCCGAACTACTCGGCCGCTGACCGGAGCCAATCCCATACTTGGGCAACGTTTTCCATGACCACCGCGCCCTCAGGCAGCGCGGGTCGATCGATCATGACAACCGGCAAGCCTGCCGCACGGGCAGCGGCCAACTTCGCATCCGTCTGATCGCCGCCACTGTCCTTGGTGACGAGCACATCGATGCGCCGGTCCACCAGCAACCGGGTTTCGTCCTCGACGGCGAAAGGGCCACGGGCGAGCAATAGTTCGTGCCGTGGCGGGAGCGCGCCCTCGGGTGGATCGATAGCGCGGATCAGAAACCAGGACTCGATCAGTCCGGCAAAAGCGCCGACACCCTGACGGCCGATGGTCAGAAAGACGCGTTCACCCAGCTCACCGACGGCCTTCGCCGCAGCGGCGAGATCCACTACCCGGATCCACTTGTCGCCATCCTGCGGTAACCAGCCGGGTCGCCGCAGATGGACGAGCGGCAGCCCCAGATCGGCCGCAGCCGCAGCGGCATTCACACTGATGACGCCCGCGAACGGATGAGTGGCATCGACCACGGTGTCGATCTCGTTGGCCACCAACCAGTCCCGCAGGCCCTCGACCCCACCGAACCCGCCGACACGCACTTCGCCGACCGGCAACAGGGGGTCACGAACGCGACCGGCGAGCGAGGAGACGATCTCGAATCCTTGCTCGCCGGAAGCGACGTGGGCGAGTTCCCGGGCTTCCCGGGTGCCGCCTAAAAGGAGGGTTTTCAGGGCTGGCCGCTGAAGTAGGCGATGCCCGCGTTCAGCAGCGACGGCCCGCCCGCGACGGCGAGACCGATGAGCGCGCCGAGCACGGCACCGGGCAGGATCCCGACCCCGAAGAACAGGAAACCGATAGCGGCGCCGATCAATCCACCGACCGCGGCACCGAGCGACGCGCGCTGCAGTTCGGCGAAGAACCATTCCTGCGCGCCGATGAACTCGGCGGCGACCGGCGCGTTCGCGGACGGCGCGACCTTCGGGGTCAGCGTCAGCTGCTTGGCGTCGTCGGCGATGGCCGCGGCGATCTCCACCTGCTCGCCCTTGGCGGTCGCGGTGAGCGGAATGGTGGTGACGGCCGCGCCTGCGGCGTTGGTCAGGGTCACCGACTGCTTGTCGGCGGCCAGGCTGAACGCACCGCCGGTGACGCTGGTGACGACGGACTTGCCCGCGTCGGCCAGCTGCAGCGCGTAGCTGACACCCTGGTCGGTGCCCTTGACGGGCTGCGCGGCAGTGGCCTGATCCTGCACCGCGGGCGGTACCGGCGCGGCATACGCGGTGCCCGCGGCGATGCCGGTGGCGGCGATGGCCAAAAGTGCGGTGGCGGCAAACTTCTTGTATTTCATCTATCTCCCCATCAGGAACCGGATTTCCGATCATGATCGGATCTCGGCCCCGACCCTACCCGCTGGACAGAACTCGTTTCATTTGCGGACCTCAATTCACGACTCCGCATTGTGCGATTTCACAACGAACCACTGCGTGACCGGGAGCTGCGGGCGCCAGGTCGTGAAGGATCCCAGCGACTCCGCGCGGTAGATCTGGAACTTCCGCAATGTGCCGCCGTACCTGGCCGCCCAGCTGAGCAGCAGCGACTCGGATTCGGCGGTCACCGCGTTCACGACGAGCCTGCCGCCCTGTCGCAGCTGCGACCAGCATGTCTCGAACAGGCCATGCTGGGTGAGCCCGCCGCCGATGAAAATGGCGTCCGGCACGGTGGATTCGACGCTCCGGCGCAATTCCTCGAGCACTTCGCCGCGTACGTCGATATACGGTACGCCCAGGGCGGCAGCGTTATCGGCGATCTGCTGTCGCCGGTGCTCGAGCCGTTCGAAAGTCAGTGCGCGACAGGTGGAATACGTGCGGCACCATTCGATCGCGATGCTGCCGGATCCGCCGCCGACATCCCACAGCAGTTCGCCGGGGGCGGGTGCCAGTGCAGTCAGCGTTAGAGCGCGCACTTCGTTTTTGGTGAGTTGCCCATCACCGCTGAACAGTTCGTCCGGCAGGCCGGGCAGTCTGGTCGCTCGGATATTCGCGGGGTCCGCGACGCACTCGATGGCCACGATGTTCAGCGGGTCACCGGCGGACCGCTGCCACTGTTTCGCGATCCCGGTCGCTATCCGCTCCGCCTGGCCGCCCAGTTGCTCGAGCACCGTCAGCGTGGAGTCACCGAATCCGTTGCGCCCCAATAGCTCAGCGAGCTGTCCCGGTGTTTCCTCGTCGGCGCTGAGTACCAGCACTCGCCGCCCGTCTGCCAGCTCGGCCAGCACCGTCTCCAGTGCTCGGCCGACCACGCTGACCACGGGCGTCTCTGCCAGACCCCACCCAAGCCGTGCGCACGCCAACGACGCCGACGACGGCTGCGGCAAGACCCGAAGCGCGTTCGCCCCCAGCAACCGCGCCAACGTCACTCCGATGCCGTAGAACATCGGATCGCCGCTGGCCAGTACACAGATTCGGGAGCCGGCGTACCGCGCGAGCAATCCGGGTAGCGCGGGCACCAGGGGTGACGGCCACGCCACCCGCTCCCCTACCGAATCCTGTTCCGGCACAAGGGCGAGCTGCCGCGACGAACCGAAAAGCACCTCGGCGGTGGCGATGGCTTCCCGCGCCGAACGCCCGAGCCCGTCCCAGCCGTCGGCGCCGATCCCCGCCACGACCACCGGCGGACCGGACCAGGTCGCGGTCATCGATGCCCGCTCACCGCGGCATCCGGCGCCAGATCGCTTGGGGCAGAAGGCGCATCGCGAAGAAGACCGGGCGCAGGATCAGCGGCGTCCAGACGACGCCTGTGCGCTTGTGCAGTCCCTTGACCACGGCGGCGGCCACCTGGTCCGGGGTGCTGGAGAACGGGGCCGGTTCCATGCCCTCGGTCATCCGGCCGATGACGAATCCGGTGCGCACCAGCAGCAGGTGAACGCCGGTGCCGTGCAAGGCATCCGCGAGTCCGCTGGCGAAACCGTCGAGTCCCGCCTTGGCCGACCCGTACACGTAGTTGGCGCGACGGACCCGCACACCGGCTACCGAGCTGAAGACGACGAGCTGGCCTTCCCCTTGCGCGCGAAGCAGATTCGCGAGCGTGGTGAGCACGCTGACCTGAGCGACGTAGTCGGTGTGCACCACGGCGATCGCGTGCGCCGGATCGCGTTCGGCCCGTGCCTGATCGCCGAGCACACCGAACGCGACCACCGCCACCCCGATCTGCCCGTACTCGGCCGTGAGCTTCTCCAGGAAGGCCGGATGGTTCGCCGTGTCGTCGGCGTCGAACTCCACGCAGTGCACGGCCGCCGCCCCGGCGTCGGTCAACGCCGCGATCTGCTCCGCCAGCTCGCTGCTGCGCCGAGCCGCGAGGATCACCACCTGCCCCGGTGCCAGCCGCCGCGCCACCTCGAGCCCGATCTCGCTGCGCCCGCCGAGCAGCAGCACCGTCCCCTCGGCAATCCCTCGCATTCCCATGCGCCCAGTCTGTCATTCCACCCCCACCCACCCGCGCAACGGGACATATCGAGCTATATCCCGTGCGCGGTCCCCCTGGCGGCACCGCTACGGTCTGGTTATGCCCACGCAGACCGCAGAACTCTCGCCCGCCGCCCTCGAGTTCGTCACCGAGCGGCATCTGGCGACGTTGACCACGTTGCGGGCCAACGGGACGCCGCATGTCGTGGCGGTGGGGTTCACCTGGGACCCGGAGGCCCGGATCGCCAGGGTGATCACCGACGGTGCGTCGGCGAAGGTGCGAAATGTGCGGCGGGGCGGATACGCGGCGGTCAGCCAGGTCGAGGGTCGCCGGTGGCTCACGCTCGAAGGCCCGGCAACGGTGCTCGACGATCCGGACGCCGTCGCCGAGGCGGAGCAACGCTACGCCGGCCGCTACCGAGTCCCCCGCGTAAACCCGACCCGCGTGGTCATCGCCATCCAGGTCGAGCGCGTGCTGTCCAGCTCCACCCTGATTGCCCCCACGCCCGACACCACTCGTCCGGCGTAGTGCCGCCAGCGGACGGGCAGTGAATCGACCCGCCCGCTACTCGTCGACTACAGGACCGTCAACCCGTGGGGTCGCTGGTTCATGGATTCGCAACCGTCCGCTGTGACCACGACGATGTCTTCGATCCGCGCGCCCCAGTCGCCGCGGAAGTAGATGCCGGGCTCGATGCTGAAGGCCATGCCCTGCTGAAGGACGAGGTCGTTGCCTGCGACGATGTAGGGCTCCTCGTGTACCGAGAGGCCGATGCCGTGACCGGTGCGGTGCACGAAGGCGTCGCCTAAACCGGCTTCGACCAACAGGTTTCGTGCAGCGGCGTCGACGGATTCGGCGGTGACGCCGGGGCGGACGGCGGCGACGGCGGCGGCTTGTGCACGTTCCAGGGCGGCGAAGCGGGCGGCGATCTTGGGGTCGGGTTCGCCGAGGACGTAGGTGCGGGTGGAGTCGGAGTAGTAGCCGGGGTCGACCGGGCCGCCGATGTCGATGACCACCACGTCGCCGGACTCGATGCGGCGCTCGGAGACACCGTGGTGCGGGTCCGCGCCGTGCGGGCCGCTGCCGACGATGACGAACGCGGCTGCGGTGTGCCCTTCCTCGATGATGGCGGCGGAGATATCGGCGCCGACCTCGGCCTCGGTGCGGCCGACCTGCAGGAATTCGCTCATCCGCGCGTGCACCCGGTCGATGGCCGCGCCCGCTCGGTGCAGCGCGTCGATCTCGGCGACATCCTTGATCATGCGCAGTTCGCGCAGCACCGGCGTGGCGGAGGCGGGCAGGCCGGTGAACGACGCGGCCAGCGGGATCAGGTGCAGTGCGGGCATGGCGTCGGCGACGGCCACCCGGGAGCCGACGTGCAGCGCCGACTTCACCAGTCCGTACGGATCGGTCCCGTCGACCCAGTCCAGCACGCGCAGGCCGAGTTCGCCTGCCGCGGACCCTTCCAGCGAGGCCAGTTCCAGCTTGGGGATAACCACCGAGGGGGTTGCGCCGTCGGCGGGGATGACCAGGCAGGTCAGGCGTTCGAACGATTCGGCCGCGGACCCGATCAGATACCGCAGATCCGGGCCGGGAGTGATCAACAAGGCGTCCAGATGGGCGGCCCGCATCAGCTGCACCGCCCGCTCCAACCGCTCACCGTAAATGTCCGCCGCGAACCTGGAATCCGTATGCGAGCTCATTCATCCGACGTTACCTGCCGCGCCCGTCCCGGCGAACCCGAACTCCCCCGCTCCACTTCGTCCACCCGAACCGTCATCGGCACTTCACGAGGCCGCCGACCGGCCGGGAAGCGCGTGTGCGGGTAGCAGGACGACGCCGAGCTGCTCGAATTCGTCGGCCACCGAAACGGCGGTGTAGCAGGTGAGCACGCCTCATTCCCTTTCCGGTGCCGCGAGTTGGGGACGCGTTCGAATCGAGTGGGGATACTCCCGGACCGCCAACGCTCGTGAGGCACGCACGCACCGGTCGCGCTTACCGACACTGCTGTTGCCCGTCACGGGTGGGAACGCCGGGGTTTGTCGGGGCTGGGAGGTAGCCTCAGCGCGTGACTTCTGCTGCGACTTCCGGTGGACCGCTGTTGCTCCTGGACGGGGCGAGCCTGTGGTTCCGTGCCTTTCACGCGATCCCCGAGAAGATCACCGCGCCGGACGGGCGGTCGGTCAACGCGTTGCGCGGGTTCACCGACATGGTCGCGTCGTTGATCACCAAGCACGCGCCGAGCCGGTTGGTGGTGTGCCTCGACTTGAACTGGCGGCCGGCCTTCCGGGTGGAACTGGTGCCGTCGTACAAGGCGCACCGGCTCGACACCGCCGCCGACGCGGGGCCCGGTGCCGAAGTAGTACCGGACACGCTGACACCGCAGGTCGACATGATCCTCGAGGTGCTCGAAGCGGCAGGCATCGCGACCGGCGGCGCCGACGGGCTGGAAGCCGACGACGTGCTCGGCACCCTGGCCACCCGCGAGACCACCGACGAGGTCGTGGTCGTCAGCGGCGATCGAGATCTGCTGCAACTCGTCCGGGACACCCCGCAGCCGCCCGTGCGGGTGCTCTACGCGGGACGCGGATTGGCGAAGGCCGAGCTGTACGGCCCGGCGGAGGTTTCCGCGAAATACGGTGTGCCGCTGGAGAACGCGGGCCGCGCCTACGCCGACCTCGCCACCCTGCGCGGCGACGCCTCGGACGGCCTCCCCGGCGTAGCGGGCATCGGCGAGAAGTCCGCGTCCATGCTGATCACCCGATTCGGTTCCCTGGAAGCATTGGTCGCGGCCGTCGAAGACCCCGAAGCCGACCTCGCCCAAGGCATCCGCGCCAAACTCCGTGCGGCAGAAGAGTATTTGAAAGCAGCGGCGCCGGTCGTCCGAGTGGTCTGCGACGCCGACGTCGAACTCTCCCGGCCCGACACCCTCCCCGCCGCCCCGGCCGACCTCGACCGCCTCCGCGAACTGGCCACCGCCTACAACGCCGAAAGCCCGGTCACCCGCCTCATCAAGGCCCTCGCCGCCCGCACCGCCTAACCCCCAAAGCCGCACTACCGCAGCGCTTTCGCCGCCGGACAGGTGTACCTACCCGATGTAGGGCGGGCAAGGACTCCCCGGGTGAGCGGTCCAGTGAACGGAAGACCTACCCGGGACTTCCGTGAACAGTGCTGGCAGCGCATGGTGATCACCGCTGATCTGGACTGATTCTCAGGATGCGTGCCCGGTGGACGCACTCCAGCGAGCACAAATCCCAACCGGAACGGCGGTATCCACACCCGGCAAAAACGCCAACGGCCGGCCCACCGAAGCGGGCCGACCGGGAGGCTACTAGCGGGCGGGACCTAGTTCGGGCGGCCGACCTCGTAGGTTCCGTCCTCCTTGGTGATCTTGATAGTCACCTTCTTGCCCTCGCCGCTGACCTTCAGGTTGCAGTCGAAGGTGGCGTCGACCTTGACTTCCTGACCGGACGGGCAACTCACGTCGCTGACGTCCTGGATGCCGTAGGAGTCGGTCAGCACCTTCTTGACGCCGTCCTGGACGGCCGCCTGGTCCAGCTTGTCCTTGGAGGTCAGCACGAGGACGAGGGCGACGATAGCGCCGATGACCACGACACCGAGCACGACCAGGCCGATGACCAGGCCTTTTCCTTTGCTCTGCGGCGGGGGCTGCTGCTGGCCGCCCCACTGCGGCTGCGGCTGCTGCTGACCCCACTGCGGCTGGCCCTGCTGCCAGTCCTGCGGCTGGGTCTGGCCCCAGGGCTGGCTCTGCTGGCCGGGCTGACCCCACTGCGGGTTCGGCTGCTGCCCCCACTGCTGCTGCCCGGGCTGCTGCGGCGGCTGACCCCACGGCTGCTGCGGCGGCGGCTGATCACCGCCCCACTGCTGGGTCGGCTGGGCCGAGGCCGGAGTCTGCGGCTGGCCGCCCCACTGGTGGGTGGGTCCTGCCCCGCCGGGTGCCTGCTGTCCACCCCACTGCTGGGTGGGATCGTTGTTGCGCCCCTCCCCGGGTTCGCTGGGTCCAAACGGGCCGCTCATCTGGTTGCCTCCACTCGCATCGTTGTACACACGGTAGCCCCCCGCGTGAGAACGGTCCGATATCTCTAGTCCTCCGCCACGGTCGGTACGCGAAAGAAATCAAATCACAATCGAATCCGCTACGCGGCGTCCACCGCGACGACACCCCGCCGGATCGCGCGCACCGCCTTCGCGGCGGTCGCGGCGACCTCCTCGTCGTCGGCGGTGTTGTGGATCTGGTCGAGCAGGTCGATCACCTGCCTGCACCAGCGCACGAAATCGCCCGCGGACAGCGGCGTGGCCTGATCACCGCTGGCGAGCAACGACTCGGCCAACCCGTCGCCGCGCGCCCACTTGTGCACACCGGTGACGAAACCCAGATCGGGCTCCCTGGTCGGCGGCAGCTTGTGCCGCGCCTCGTCGGAGCGCAGCTCGGACCAGACGCGGATGGTCTCGCCGATCGCGCGCCGGATCGGTGCCGTCGGCCCGGTCACGCCGAGATATCCACCGTCCTGGCGGGATTCGAACACCAGAATGGACACCACACCGGCCAATTCGGCCGGGCCGAGCCCGCGCCACAGCCCCTGCCGCAGGCATTCGGCGACCAGCAGGTCGCTTTCGGAGTAGATCCGGGCCAGCCTGCGACCGTCCCCGGTCACCTCGGATTCGTGCACGAACCCGCGTTCTTCCAGCAGGCCGAGGATCCGATCGAAGGTGCGGGCCAGTGAGTTGGTCGTTGCGGCAACTTTCTGGCGCATGGTCTCGGTTTCCCGGGCCAGCTTGTTGTAGCGCTCGCCGATGCGCGACATCTGCTCCCGATCGGCGCGGGTATGCGCCGGATGGGCGCGCAGACTGCGCCGCAACGTGGACAGTTCCCGGTCGTCGGCCGCCGACGCGCGTTTGCCGCGGCGCGGCCGTCCCGGCGCGGAAATGCCGGTGCTGCGCAGCGCCGAGGCCAGATCGCGACGGGCCTGTGCGGTCCGATGATCGACACGGCGCGGCAACCGCATGTGCCCCAACGCCTCGGCGGGCACCGGGAAGTCGGCCACCGACACCCGTCCGGCCCACTTGTCCTCGGTGAGCACCAACGGCCGCGGGTCACCCGGCGTCGCATCGGGTTCCAGGATGACCGCGAGCCCGGCCCGCCGCCCGGACGGGATCGCCACCACGTCACCGCGGCGCAACGCCGTCAGCGCCGCGACCGCAACCCCGCGCCGGTCGGACCGACCCTGCTGCTCGAGCTGCCGCTCCCGCTGCTTGATCCGTTCCCGCAGCGAAATGTATTCCAGGAAATCACCGTCGGCGCCGCCGAGCTGATCGCGCAGCTTGCGCAGCGCGGACTCGTTGCGTTCGATACCGCGGACCAGTCCGACCACCGAGCGGTCCGCCTGGAACTGCGCGAACGACCGCTCCAGCAGCGTGCGCGCTTCGGCGGCCCCCATCCGGT
Source organism: Nocardia sp. CS682 (assembly GCF_004634405.1). Taxonomy (NCBI): domain Bacteria; kingdom Bacillati; phylum Actinomycetota; class Actinomycetes; order Mycobacteriales; family Nocardiaceae; genus Nocardia; species Nocardia sp. CS682. Next base: position 1,333,529 of record NZ_CP029710.1, read on the forward strand.
CGATCAAGTTGATCGACATGTTGTAACCGGGCTTGAACGAACTGCGCAGCGGATAAGTCCTGGTGGAGGCCAGACCGGCGACCGCACTCGTATCGACCTCCGGCTGCCACAGCACCACCGCGTGGCCTTCGACGTCGATGCCACGACGCCCGGCGCGACCGGTCAGCTGGGTGTATTCACCGGGGGTGAGCTCGGCGTGCGACTCACCGTTGTACTTGACCAGCCGCTCCAGCACCACCGTGCGCGCGGGCATGTTGATGCCGAGAGCCAGTGTCTCCGTGGCGAATACGGCCCGCACCAGACCCTTGACGAACAGTTCCTCGACGGTATGCCGGAACGCGGGCAACATCCCCGCGTGGTGCGCGGCCAGCCCGCGGTGCAGCGCCTCGCGCCACTCCCAGTACCCCAGCACCTCCAGGTCCGCCTTCGGCAGATCACCGGTGTGCTTCTCGATGATGTCGTCGATCTGTTCGCGGTCTTCCTCGCGGCTCAAATCGAGCCGGGAACGCAAGCACTGGGCCAGTGCCCCATCGCAACCGGCGCGACTGAAGATGAAGGTGATCGCAGGCAGCAGGCCCTCTTCGTCCAGCTTCGCGAGCACCTCCGGCCGCGGCAACGGACGGAAGTCACGCCGCGGACCACCGCGCCCGTTGCGCGGACCATTCCAGCTGTTGGCCCGATCGGCCGCCTCGCGCTGCTTGATGAACCGGACCAGGTCGCCGTCGACCAGCACCTTCTGATCGGTGGAATCGGTGTCGAACAGGTCGAACATCCGCCGCCCGACCATGACGTGCTGCCACAGCGGCACCGGCCTGGTCTCGTCCACCACCACCGCGGTGTCACCGCGCACGGTTTCCATCCAGGCGCCGAACTCCTCGGCGTTGGAGACCGTCGCCGACAGGCTGACCAGCCGCACGTCCGGCGGCAAATGCAGGATCACTTCCTCCCACACCGCGCCGCGGAACCGGTCGGCCAGGTAGTGCACCTCGTCCATCACCACGAACGACAACCCGCGCAACGCGTCGGAGGACGCGTACAGCATGTTGCGCAGCACCTCGGTGGTCATCACCACCACGGGCGCGCCCGGGTTGATCGACTGGTCGCCGGTGAGCAGGCCGACGCTGTCGCGGCCGTACCGCTCGGTGAGATCGGCGAACTTCTGGTTCGACAACGCCTTGATCGGCGTGGTGTAGAAGCACTTTCCGCCCGCGGCGAGCGCCAGATGCACGGCGAACTCGCCGACCACGGTTTTACCCGCGCCGGTCGGCGCGCAGACCAGGACGCTGTGTCCCTCTTCGAGTGCCGCGCAGGCGGTGCGCTGGAAAGGATCCAGGCTGAACTTCAGCTCGGTGGAAAACTTCGCAAGCTCGCCCGTATGCGACCGGTGATGTGTCACCGTCAGAGGGTATCGGAGTAGTCCGACATCGAGCGCCCGGTTTTATCCGGGGGTGTCATGATCGAATCGGCCGGGTCGATCGGATCGGGGCTGCTCAGCGTGGACGCTTCTTCGTCGGCCAGCGCGGCCAGGCTGTCGGCTTCCTTGCGCGCCTTGCGGATGTCGTTCAAGCGGGAGAACTGGATCGCGACCTCGAACAGCACCGTCAGCGCGAGCGCGAGCGCCAGCATGGAGAACGGGTCCTGCGGGGTGACGATGGCCGCGAAAACGAAGAGCCCGAAGGTGATTCCGCGCCGCCACGCCTTGAGCCGGGCGTAGGTGAGCACCCCGATGAGGTTCAAACCGATGATCAGCAGCGGGGTTTCGAAGCTGACACCGAAGATGACGAGCAGCTGGATGATGAAGCCGAAGTACTGCGAACCGCTCAGCGCGGTGATCTGGACGTTGTTACCGATCGTCAGCAGGAAGCTCAACGCGTGCGCGACCACGATGTAGGCCAACGCGGCGCCGGTCGCGAAAAGCACCGTTCCGGCCGAGACGAACCCGACCGCGTACTTGCGTTCCTTCGCATACAGACCCGGCGTGATGAACGCCCACAACTGGTAGAGCCAGATCGGCGCGGCGAGCACGATGCCCGCCGTCATGCCGACCTTCAGGCGCAGCGTGAACTGCTCGAACGGGGCGGTGGCGAGCAGCTTGCACGACCCGTCCGGACTGATCGAGGCGCGCGAGGAGTCCGGCAGCGAACAGTAGGGCCCGCGGAGGATATCGCCGAGGCTCTTGATGCCGAGGAACCCGTACTCGTACCACATGAACCCCAGCACGGTGGTGAGGAGAACCGCGGCGATCGAGACCAGCAACCGGTAGCGCAGTTCCTGCAAATGCTCGACCAACGACATGGTGCCGTCGGGATTGGTCCGGCGCTTGCTGTGCCGGGGATCGAACGGGATTCGCATGGTGGGTGATTGCCCCTGGGTTGAGAAGCTCGGCAACAGCGCACGGATCCCGGAGTGAGCCGCGACTCACTCCGGGTCGAACAGCCCGCTCAGAGCGTCTTCGGCTCGGCCTGGGGCTGCGGGGTGACCGACGGGGTGACCGGCTGGGCCTGCGGCAGTTGCTGAACGGGCTGCTGCTGCGCCGGCGCCTGCGCGTCGGACGACTCCTTGCCCTCGTTCTGCATCTGGCTGACCTCGCTCTTGAAGATGCGCAACGACCGACCCAGGCTGCGGGCCGCGTCGGGCATCCGCTTGGCACCGAAGAACATCACGAAAACGACCGCAATGATCAGCCAGTGCCAGATGCTCAGACTGCCCATGATTTTTACCTCCCAAGACTGGTGATGGTTCTGATGCTACCGGAGGGTGACGTGCGCGAACGCACCGTCCGGCCGCTCGGCGCACTGGGGAGCGCTAAGTCACGATGCCCTGTTTGCCCGATGTTCACCGGAGCTGGGCGAGCTCGGTCAACGAGCGCTCGCCTGCGCGGCCCGCAGTTGTTCGAGCAATTCCGCGCCGGTCCAGGTGCGCCGGTCGCCCTGCTCGGCGGCCACGATCAACTCGATCAGCCGCTGATTCACCGGCGTCGGCAGGCCGACCATCGTGCCGAGGCTCACGATTTCCCCACAGAGCCAAGAGATTTCGGTCTTGCGGCCGAGTTCGAGATCGTCCGCCATGGACGAACGCGCCATCGGATCGATGGCAAGTACCCGGCCGAAGACACGCCGGAAAATGCCGTCGGGGACGGTCAGCAGCCTGGTCATCAAGGCAGGCGGCACGGGTGTCAGCCGGGCGGGCGCAATTCGCGCCCTGTTCATCACCGTGAGCGCCTCGCGCTGGGTCAGCGCCAGACAGCGCCGATAGTTCCGGTCGCCGAGTTGCTCGCGCAGCGGCCGTCCGGACAGCGCGTTGATCGGATTGTTCAGGTTCAGCAGCAGTTTGGCCCACTGCACCGAGCGCAGTTCCGGGTAGCGGCGCAGCGCCAGCCCAGCCTGCTGGAAGACGTCGAGGAACGGTGCCAGCGCCGGATCGTCCTGCACGGCGAGCCCGCCCTCGGTGCCGCGATGGAAGCGGCCGCCGGGGTGGTGCACCACGTTGAACAAGACCATGCCGGCCAGCACCACGCAGTTGGGCAGGATCTCCCTGATCACGGTGTCGTTGCCGATGCCGTTCTGCAGGCTCAGCACCACCGTGCCCGGCCGGATCTTGCCGGTGAGCTCGCGTACCGCATCCGCGGTCGCCGCTGATTTCACGGTGACCAGCACGATATCGGCCGAGCCGATGTCGTCCGGTTCGGTGGCCACCCGGAAACGGTCGGGGGTCAGTGTGTCGTCGCCGCCGTCGAGGTCGGTGAGCCGGACACCGGACGCGGTGATCTCGTCGAGCAGCCTCGGCCGGCCGACGAACGTGACATCGGCGCCCGCCACGGCCAGCTTGCCGCCGACGAAGATGCCGATGCTGCCCGCACCGATCACCATCACCCGGCTCGCCGCGCCGGTACTCATCCCACCTCCTCGAATCCGGCGGCCGCGTAGGCGGCCAGCGCGGCATTCGAGCGTTCGCGCACCGCCGCAACCAATTCCGGCGGCCCGAGCACGGTGACGCTCGAGCCGAAGCCGAGCAGCAGGCGCGCCATCCAGTCCAGCGTGGCGAACCGCATCGTCGCCTCCAGGCTGCCGTCGGGGTGCACGGCCAGCCGATGCATCGGGTATTGATCGAGCACCCAGGCGTAGTCGCCGTGAATACGCAAGCGCGCCAACGGAACCGCGGGATCGTCCTGGAACAGGTCGAGCGCGGCGGACTCCTCGGTGGCGTGGCTCGGCGGCCTGGCCGGTTCGTCCAGTTCGACGGCGTCCTCGATCCGGTCGAAGCGGAACAGGCGGACGCCTTCGGCCTGCCTGCACCAGGCCTGCAGGTAGCTGTTGTTGTCGACGAGCACGATCCGGATCGGATCGACGACGCGTTCGGTGACGACATCGCGGCTGGCCGAGTAGTAGACCAACCGCAACGCGCGCTGCCTGGCCAGCGCCGACCGCACGGTGGCGACGGCGGGGGCCTCGGTCGGCGGGGTGCGGGCGTCATCGAGCTGGCTGCCGGAGCCGCCTGCGATAGCCGACTCGATCTTGGCGATGGCGGCGTGCGCCGCGGTCGGGTCGACCATGCCCGGCATGTCCACGATCGAGCGCAGCGCCACCAGCAGCGCGGTCGCCTCGGTGGAGGTGAGCCGCAGCGGGCGGTCGATGCCCGCGGAGAAGGTGACCTCGATGCTCTCCTCGGAGAAGGAGAGGTCGATCAGGTCACCGGGGCCGTAGCCGGGCAGGCCGCACATCCACAGCTGGTTGAGGTCGCTCATCAGCTGCTTGGTGGTCACGCCCAGATCCGCCGCCGCCTCCGCCGCGCTGATACCGGGGTGCGCGATGAAGTACGGAATCATGTTCAGCAGTCGCGAAAGTCGAACGGAAAGTCTAGAAGAACTCACGACCCCACCTCGCCGGCCCAAGGCCCCGCCGCGCCGTGCCTTCGGTTCACTCGCTGACGCTGGTTCACGCTCTGACCTCCGTGCGATCGAAAACCGAGCGCAACCGCGCGACCACATCGGTACGCAGGTCCTCCGGCGCGAGCACGACCGCATCCGGGCCGAGTCCGGTGATCAGACGGGCAATCCAGTCGCGAGACCGAACCGGTAGCTCGACCACCGCGCCGACCCGGCCGCCGATGGTGCGTTCGCCGGTCACCTGGCCGATCCGACGGAGTTCGCGCCCGCGCCCCTCGGCCACCCACACCGTCGCCGTGAAACTGACCGGCGCCGAGCTGGTGACCCGGTCGACGATCGTGCGCAGGTCGATATCGTCCGGTTTGCGCACGACGTTCTCCGGCCCGTAGGCGGTCACGTCGTCGCCGATCCGGGACAACCGGAAGCTGCGGACCGCGTCCCGCTGCCGGTCGTGGCCGACGAGATACCAGCGCCCGTGCCGGGTCACCACACCCCAGGGCTCCACGTCGCGCATCAGATAGGGCGCGTTGATCGCGCCACGATGTTCGAACCGCACGGCTTGGCCCGCGTCGATCGCCGCGAGCAGTTTGCCGAGCACCGGCTCCGAGCCGCGGGTCCGCGCGGGCACGGCGGGAACCGAGGCCACCGCGGCGTCGGTCTCCACGTGGATGCCGGCGGCACGCAGTTTGAGCAGCGCCCCGTCCGCCGCGGCGGCCAGTTCCGGCGATTCCCACATCTGCACGGCGACCGCGACGGCGGCGGCTTCCTCGTCGGACAGGTCGATCTCGGGCAGCTCGTAGGCGTCCCGGTTGATCCGGTAGCCCTCCACCGACGTGTACCGGCCGACCGGTCCGATCTCCAGGGGTATGCCCAGGTCACGCAGCTCGTTCTTGTCCCGCTCGAACATTCGGCTGAACGCCTCGTCGCTGGCGGACTCCTCGTAACCGGCGACGCTGTCCCGGATCCGCTCCGCGGTCAGGAACTGCCGGGTCGACAGCAGCGCGATGACCAGATTCATCAGCCGCTCGACCTTCGATATCGCCACCCGATAGAGGGTAATCTGCCCGGCACCGCGCGTGCGCGTCGGCGCGCGATTCCCTCGATCACAGGTCACCACGCGGCAGAATCGAGGGCATGATCATCGCTTTCTCAGTGACCCCGCTCGGCACCGGCGTCGATGTCGGCCGTGCCGTGGCCGAGGCCGTCCGGGTCGTGCGCGCCAGCGGGCTGCCGAACCACACCGATGCCATGTTCACCACCGTCGAGGGCGAATGGGACGAGGTGATGGGCGTGGTGAAGCAGGCCACCGACGCGGTGCTCGCCGCCGCCCCGCGCTGCAGTCTGGTGCTCAAGGCCGACATCCGGCCCGGCGTCACCGACGGGATGACCTCGAAGGTCGAGACGGTCGAGCGCTACCTCGCCGAGGGTTAGTCCGGGATCGGCGTCTGCTGATACAACACCAACTTCCACTCGCCGCCCGCGCGCAGATAGACACTCGACATCAGCCCGCGGAAGGCCGGTGTGTCACCCTCGCGATACGCGACACCGGTGTAGACGAGCACCTTGCTGTCCACCCCGCCGTCGACCACTCGCGGCTCGAGAATTTCGTAGGTCCGCCACGGCGGTGAATCGTTCAGCGCGGCAATGACTTCCGCACGCCCCAGCACCATCCCGTGCGCGAGCACCATCACCGCATCCCCGGTCATCAGCAGCCCGTAGAAATCGGCCCCGGTGCCGTCACACAGCGAGTCCCAGCCCCGCCGCTCGACCTCGAGCAGCTCATTGAGAAGTTCCGTGTCTGCCATACCCCCACCGTAGGCACAGTCACGGCAACCGACATCCACCCAGGTAAGGGATTCGCCGAAAAGGTCCGACGGCGACCGATACCCGATTGCTCGGGTCCGGTCGCCCCGTCACTACATGGAGGCGATGAGCCGGTCCACGCGTTCGTCCACCGAGCGGAACGGGTCCTTGCACAGGACCGTGCGCTGGGCCTGGTCGTTGAGCTTCAGGTGGACCCAGTCGACGGTGAAGTCGCGGCCGGCTTCCTGAGCGGCGGTGATGAAGTCGCCGCGCAGTTTGGCCCTGGTGGTCTGCGGCGGGGTGTCGACCGCGGCGTCCACGGCCTCGTCCTCGGTGATCCGCTTGGCCAGACCCTTGCGCTGCAGCAGGTCGAACACGCCGCGGCCGCGCTTGATGTCGTGGTAGGCCAGGTCGAGCTGGGCGATCTTCGGGTCGGACAGCTCCATGCTGTAGCGATCCTGGTAGCGCTGGAACAGCTTGCGCTTGATCACCCAGTCGATCTCGGTGTCCACCTTGGCGAAGTCCTGCGCCTCGACGGCGTCGAGGGTGCGGCCCCACAGGTCGACGACCTGGTCGATCTGCGGGTCACGGTCCCGGTTGCGCAGGTGCTCGACCGCGCGGGCGTAGTACTCGCGCTGGATGTCCAGGGCGCTGGCCTGCCGACCGCCCGCGAGCCGCACCGGACGACGACCGGTCAGATCGTGGCTGACCTCGCGAATGGCACGAATCGGATTGTCCAGGGCGAAGTCTCGGAACGAGACGCCCGCCTCGATCATCTCCAGCACCAGGGCGGCCGTGCCGACCTTGAGCATGGTGGTGGGCTCGGCCATGTTCGAGTCGCCGACGATGACGTGCAGGCGGCGGTACTTCTCCGCGTCCGCATGCGGCTCGTCGCGGGTGTTGATGATCGGCCGCGAGCGCGTGGTCGCGGACGAGACGCCCTCCCAGATGTGCTCGGCACGCTGGGACAGGCAGAACGTGGCCGCCTTCGGCGTCTGCAGGATTTTGCCCGCGCCGCAGATCAGCTGACGGGTCACCAGGAAGGGCAACAGCACGTCGGAAATCCTGGAGAACTCCCCGCGCGCACCACGAGAAAATTCTCGTGGCAGCCGTAGGAGTTGCCCGCGGAATCGGTGTTGTTCTTGAACAGATAGATATCGCCGCCGATGCCTTCTTCGGCAAGCCGCTGCTCGGCATCGATCAGCAATTCTTCGAGGACCCGCTCGCCCGCTCGGTCGTGGGTCACCAATTGGTGCAGGCTGTCGCATTCGGCAGTCGCGTACTCCGGATGGGACCCGACATCGAGATAGAGCCGAGCACCGTTGCGGAGGAACACGTTCGAGCTGCGGCCCCAGGACACCACCCGGCGGAACAGGTACCGGGCTACCTCGTCGGGGGACAGCCGACGGTGACCGTGGAAGGTGCATGTCACACCGAACTCGGTCTCGATCCCCATGATTCGTCGCTGCACACTATCGACATTACAGCCATGTCATGCGCCCGCGTGGGGCTGCGGACAACACGATCGCATACGTCTTCACAACGATTCGGTCCGGTTTGCCCGGATTCAGCGTCCCGCACCACCTTGGACACCCTTTTCGCAATCCACGAGCCACCGCGCCGCCGCCGCGGATACCATTCGATCCTCCTGCGTGTGTCCCGACCTCGGCATGCGCCGGTGCGCAGCGTCATGGCTACCGCTTCAGCGAAGTTCGTTTGTCCCGATATCGACGACGAAGGTAGGCCGAATGCGAAAATGGATCAGGGTGGCGGCCGTCACGCTAATGTGCGCGCTCGTTTCGCAGGGCGTGGTAGCCGCCGAATTCGACGACTCGCCGCCGACCGAACTGATCGCAGTCGACGGCGGACACCTCGACTGGCCGACCATGCTCCGGGTGCTACGCGACGACAACCTCACCGTTCGGCTGGCCGACTCGGCCCGGCAGCGGATGAACACCACCCGGCAGGGCGCATTGGATTCCGTCGCGGCCGGTCAACGCGTCTACGGCTGGAATCAGGCGCTCGGCCCGCTGAAGGACCGACCGCTCGAGCCGGACCAGCAGCGCGAATTCCAGCGACGCATGCTGCGTTCGCACGCCGCGGGCGTCGGGCCCATGCTGCCGCCGGGCGTGGTGCGGCTGGCCCTGGTGCTGCGCGCCAACTCGATGGCCAGGGCCGCGATGGGGGTGCGCCCGGAGGTGGTGGACCGCATGCTGTCGATGGTCGAGGCAGGCGTGCTGCCGCTGATGCCGGAGATCGGCTCGCTGGGCACCGGCGATCTGCAACCGATGGCAGCAGCCGGGTTGAGCATGATCGGCGAACACAATCCCGTCCTGTTCCGTGGCAAGCAGGTCGCGGCGAGCATGGCGTTTCGCGCGGCGGGCCTGCCGGAGCGGTTCACCCTGGAGTCCGGCGAGGCGCTGCCGCTGATCAGCGGCGGCAGCGTGGTCACGGCCCGCTTCGTCGAGGCGATCGACCGCGCCGAGCACGACCTGCACGGCTTCGCCGCCGCCTTCGCCCTGTTCCTGGAGGCAACCAGGGCCGAGCAGGGCGCCTTCGACGAGCGCACGCATACCGAGCGCAACCTCGATCACGATATCGACGGAGCCGGGGACATCCGCTCGATGGTGTGCGGCACCGAATGGATGACCGATCAAGGCCGCGAGCGGTCCGGCGATGCGCATCCGCGTATCCAGGACGCCACCTCGGTCCGCTCGACCCCGCACGTGATCGGCGGGCTGCGACACAGCCTGGAGACAGCGCGCGACACCGCCCTGCGCGAGGCCAATGCCTCCACCTCCAACCCGCTCATCTTCGAAAAGGACAGCGGCGGATACGAATTCGTGATGGGCGGCAACTGGGCGGTGACCCGGATCGGCGCGCAGATCGACGCGTTGAACGCGCAGATCGCGAACCTGGCGATCCTGTCCGAAGGGTTGTCCGGCCGTCTGCTGGAACCCAAATGGAGCTACGGGGTGCCCGCGAATCTCGCGGGCGGGGAGATCGGGCTGAACTCCGGCATGGTGCAGGCGCAGACCGTTGCCGCCGCCTTGATACCCGAGATCCAGGTCAGAGCCCATCCCGCGAGCACCATGTCCCGGCCGGTGAAGGGTGGTCAGGAGGATCTCAACACGATGGCGATGGCGTCGATGCGCAACCTCGCGGACAACCTTGATCGGCTGGATATCGTGCTCGGCGTCCAGATTCTGATGGGCGCGCAGGCGGTCGATTTGATGCGAGAACGTATGGGCGAGTTGCGCCTCGGTTCGGGTACCGAGGCGGTGCATGCGGTGGTTCGTCGGCGCATCCCGGTGCTCCATGACGACCGCTATCTCAGCCCCGACGTCGACGCGGCCATCGCCCTGGTCCGCGAGGACGCCTTCACCCCCGCTTTTCGAGCCGCCGACGAAACCCGCTGCGCCGCATAGCCGTAACGCAACATGGCGGCGTGGTCACCAGAACGATGAAACGGGCCCGTGCGACGACTGCCACTGGGGCGGCATCGCACGGGCCCGGACTTCTGAACGGCGTTACTCGGCTTCGGGAGTCTCCGCCGGTTCCGCCTTGGCCTTGCCCTTCTTGGCCGGGTTCAGCAACTGCTCCAGCGCGGAATTGGTGACCCGCCGGAACGCCCGTCGCGGTCGCGCCTGCTCCAGCGCGGCGACCTCGAGCGAACTGACGCCGAGCACCCGCTTCTCCTTCTCCGCACCCTCGGGGACGCCCGCTTGCAGCGCCTCCACCGCAACCTTGATCGCGGCCCCCAGGTCGAGACCCGGCTTGTAGGACGCCTTCAACGCGGTCAGGATCGGCTCGGTCGTGCCGCCCATGACCACGTATTCGCGCTCGTCCACGATCGACCCGTCGAAGGTGATCCGATACAGCACCGTCGTCGGCGGCTGCTCCGGATAGCCCACCTCCGCCACACAGATCTCCACCTCGTAGGGCTTGAGCTGATCGGTGAAGATCGACCCGAGGACCTGGGCGTAGGCGTTGGCCAGTGCGCGGCCGGTCACGTCGCGGCGGTCGTACTGGTAACCGCGAATGTCGGCCTGCAGGATTCCGCTGCGGCGCAGGTTCTCGAACTCGTTGTATTTGCCGACCGCGGCGAACCCGACCCGGTCGTAGAGCTCACTCACCTTGTGCAGCGTCGCGGACGGGTTCTCCGCGACGAACAGCACACCCTTGTCGTACACCAGGACCACGACACTGCGACCCCGACCGATGCCCTTGCGCGCGAGCTCGGTCTTGTCGCGCATGATCTGCTCGGCCGACGCGTAGTACGGCAGTGTCATGCTGTGCCCTTCTTCACATGCCCGAGGGACCCTCCGTGGTTACGCACGCTGCCTCCTCCGGGCCCTGACCCGGTCATGCGGTGGCCCTCCCTTCTTCGGCAGCCTCGCGATCGGCGACGATCCCGCGAGCGATCGCTTCGAGGCGGTCCTCGGTCACCTCGACCGCACCTTCCTCGTCGATGACGATCGCCGTCGGATAGATCCCGCGCATCAGATCGGGACCACCCGTCGCGGTGTCGTCGTCGGCCGCGTCGAACAGCGACTCGACGGCGATGCGCAAGGCGCGCTCCTGATCAATTCCCTTGGCGTACAGCTTCTTCAGCGACCCCTTGGCGAAGACCGAACCCGATCCCACCGCGGCGTAACCGAACCGCTCCTCGCTACGTCCACCCACCACGTCGTACGAGACGATGCGGCCGACCCGGTCCGGGTCGGTGGCATTGACGTCGTACCCGACCAAAATCGGAACCACCGCCAGCCCCTGCAGGGCGGCGGGCAAGTTCTCGCGCACCATCTTCGACAGCTTGTTGGACTTGCCGTCGAAGGTCAGGGACACGCCCTCGAGCTTCTCGTAGTGCTCCAGCTCCACCGCGAAGATCCGCACCATCTCGACGGCCATGCCCGCGGTACCGGCGATGCCGGCCGCGGAGTAGCTGTCGGTGATGTAGACCTTCTCGATGTCCCTGCTGGCCAACAGGTTTCCCTGGGTGGCCCGCCGGTCACCGGCGATGAGCACGCCGCCGCGGTAGCTGATCGCGACGATGGTGGTGCCGTGCGGCGCGATGTCCTTGGCGCCGGTGGCACTCAACGTCGCGCCGTCGACCATCCCGAACTTGTTGCCGGGCAACATGTCCGGAGCGTGCATGCGGAGGTATTCGGAGAAGGACGAGAGGGCGTACCCCAGGTGGAGACGCGAGGGGTCACCTACTGTCACTGGCCGCCTTTCTGAACGTACGCACGGACGAAGTCTTCGGCGTTCTCCTCGAGCACATCATCGATCTCGTCGAGCAGGTCGTCGGTCTCCTCCGCCAGCTTTTCGCGGCGCTCCTGACCGGCGGCGTCTGCACCCTCCGGACCATCATCCTCGTCGCCGCCCCCGGCGCGCTTGGTCTGCTCTTGTGCCATGGCAGCCGACCTCCTCTGTCCTCATCATGACCGGAGCTCAATTCTGAGCACGGCCCCGGTCATGAGCAATGTCCGTGCTCGTTCTTCAACACTACCCAGCCGAACCGACACGATGTCGTATTCCGTCCCGATGTACGTCGAGTCGGTAGCGGTCCTGTGATCAGGTTGTGAGCTGTTCCACAAGATCGGCGGCCGAGGTGACCCCGTCCAGCAGCTTGCCGACGTGCGCCTTTGTGCCGCGGCGCGGCTCCAGGGTTGGGATGCGGACCAGCGAATCGCCGCCGAGGTCGAAGATCACCGAATCCCAGCTCGCCGCCGCGATGTCGGCGCCGAACCGGCGCAGGCATTCGCCGCGGAAGTAGGCGCGAGTGTCGGTGGGCGGGTTGGTCATCGCGTCCATCACCTGCTGCTCGGTGACGAGCCGTTTCATCGAGCCGCGGGCAACCAGGCGGTTGTACAGGCCCTTGTCCAGGCGCACGTCGGAGTACTGCAGATCCATCAGGTGCAGTTTCGGGGCCGCCCAGCCCAGTCCCTCGCGCTGGCGCATGCCCTCGAGCAGGCGCAGCTTGGCCGGCCAGTCGAGCAGGCTCGCGCACTCCATCGGATCGCGCTCGAGCAGATCCAGCACCATGGCCCAGTTGTCGATGATGTCCTGCACGCGCTTGTCGTCGTTGCCGGTGCGGTCCATGAACTTGATCACGCGGTCCAGGTACACCCGCTGCAGGGCCAGGCCGGTGAGCTCGCGTCCGTCGGCGAGCGCGACGGTGGCGCGCAGCGTCGGGTCGTGGCTGATCGTGTGCACGGCGGTGACCGGGCGGGCCAGTTGCAGATCGGTGAGGTCCTCGCCCGCCTCGATCAGGTCGAGCACCAGCGCGGTGGTGCCGACCTTGAGGTAGGTCGACATCTCGGCCAGGTTGGCGTCGCCGATGATGACGTGCAGCCTGCGGTACTTGTCCGCGTCGGCGTGCGGCTCGTCGCGGGTGTTGATGATGCCGCGCTTGAGGGTGGTCTCCAGTCCGACCTCGACCTCGATGTAATCCGAGCGCTGGGACAGCTGGAAGCCGGCGGTATCGCCGGACTGCCCGATGCCGACCCGGCCGGAGCCGGTGATCACCTGGCGGGACACGAAGAACGGGGTGAGGCCGAGGATGATCTGGTTGAACGGGGTGTCGCGGCTCATCAGGTAGTTCTCGTGGGTGCCGTAGGAGGCGCCCTTGCCGTCGACATTGTTCTTGTACAGCTGCAGGCGCGGGGCGCCGGGCACGCTCGACGCATGCCGTGCGGCGGCCTCCATCACCCGCTCGCCTGCCTTGTCCCAGATGACCGCGTCCAGCGGATCGGTGACCTCGGGCGCGGAGTACTCGGGGTGGGCGTGGTCGACGTAGAGCCGGGCACCGTTGGTGAGGATCATGTTCGCCGCGCCGACCTCGTCGGCGTCGATCACGGGCGCCGGTCCGTTCATCCGGCTCAGGTCGAAGCCGCGCGCGTCGCGCAGCGGCGACTCCACCTCGTAGTCCCAGCGGGTGCGTTTCGCGCGCGGCACACCCTCGGCGGCGGCGTAGGCGAGGACGGCCTGCGTGGAGGTGAGGATCGGGTTGGCCGACGGCTCGGTTGGGGTCGAAATGCCGTACTCGACCTCGATTCCGATGATGCGCTGCATAGGTCGAGCCTAACGGGCACCGCCGGGCGAAGTCCGTCGGCGGCCCGCGCCGGGCCGGGGACGACGGCGGTGGAGGTCGATCTCATCCCGCACGTCGTACTTCCGGAGGATTCTCGCGGCCCCAGGTCGGCGCGATAGTCGGTGCATGACCGAATCTCTCGCCACACCGCACGCCGACGCGGGGCGACACCGCGCGGCAGCCGCGCAGGCACCGGCCGGGCGCTCGCGCTTGGTCGCCTTGGATGTGCTGCGCGGTATCGCGATCCTCGGCACCCTCGGCACCAACATCTGGATCATGACCAACCCCGAAGGGCTCATCGGCTACGTCGATCAGTTGAACGGACCCGCGAGCGGCTGGATCTGGGCCGAACGGGTGCTGCAGCAGCTGGCCCAGGGCAAGTTCCTCGGGCTGCTCACCATCATGTTCGGCATCGGGCTCGCGATTCAGCAGGCTTCGGCGCAGCGCGGCGGGCGACGCTGGCCGGGCAAATATCCGGTGCGCGCGGGCCTGCTGTTCCTGGACGGCCTGCTGAACTTCCTGTTCATCGCGGAGTTCGATGTCTTGATGGGGTACGCGATCACCGGTTTGGTCGTCGCCTACGTCCTCGCGACAAGTGAACGGGCGCAACGGCGTTGGCTGATCATCGCGGCGGGCATCCACGTCGGCATGCTCACGTTGATCGCGCTGGCCATGATGTTCGCGCCGGAGCAGAGCTCCGAGCCACGCCCACCGCTGGACCCGAATCCCTATGCCGACGGGTCGTTCTGGGACCTGGTGGTGTTCCGGGTGCAGCAGGTGGTCGAGTTCCGGGTGGAGACGGTGTTCGTGTTCGCCATGTCGATCGCGCTGTTCCTGGTAGGCGCCCGGCTGTTTCGGGCCGGGGTCTTCCGGCCCGAGGGCGCGGCGCTGCGTAAACGGCTGCTGATCATCGGTTTCGGTGTCGCGGCGCCGATCGACCTGATCGCCGGCGTCGCGGGCGGCGGTGACCTGTTCCTCTTCACTCGCTACGGCACCGCGCCTTTCGTGTCGCTGGGCATCCTCGCGCTGGTGGCGCACTTCTATCTGCGCAGGCCACACGTCGGATTCGTGGGCCGACGGCTCACCGAGGTCGGCCGTACCGCGCTCAGCTGCTACATCCTGCAGAACCTGGTGGCGTCGATCCTTTGCTACGGCTGGGGTTTCGGCCTGGCGGCCCGCGTCTCGGCCGACGCGCGGGTGCCGTTCACCGTGGGGATCTACCTGCTGGTTTCGCTGATCATCGTGACCGGTGCGCACCTGTGGTTGCGCTGGTTCGAGCGCGGGCCGGTCGAATGGGCTTGGCACCACAGCTTCCTGGTGCTGACCGGCGGAAAAGCCTGACCGAATCCGGAGGGGAGATGTCCGGCCCGCGGAGCCACGTGGGCCGGGCGTCCATCACAATGAGTTGGCGGACTGCGCTTTCGGTGCCGACGGCAACTCGATGTGGTCGATGACCACCCCGACGTCGAGGTTCGCGACGCGCCCCGCGTCGTCGAATTCGATGGTCCCCGCCATACCGGCGCCGCTGAATTCGAGCAATCGATTGCCCTCGAGAAATCCGGTGACCAGCCCCCGCCTGCTCAGGTAGCTCTGCGTGGCCCGCCGATGGTCGACCAGCGGCAATGCGTTGATGCCGTGGGCGAGTACGCGCGCGAGGCCCGCCGCGCTGGGCGGCGGTAACTCGAACGCCGGGTGCTCCACCAGAAACGCCACGCAGGTGCCGTCGGTGACCCCGCAGTACGAACTCCAATGCCCGGAAATCACTTTCGCGGCGTCCAGCAGCAGGGTCGCCACCTGGTGCGGCTCCGGTGTGGCGCGTCCGAGCGCGACCGGCATTTCCGCGGCGCACAATTCGGCGACGCCGTAGCGGAAACCGAACTCGCGCACCATGCGCGCGACCGCGATCAGCGGCGGCGCGAAGCCCCACGGATTAGCCCAGGCCCACAGCCACGTGTCGGCGTCGGCGGTGCCGAGCAGGTGAAAGTTCGTGCACACGAATGTCTGTTCTTCGCCGATGAATTCGAGCCGCCGCTCCTCCATATCGGCCTGCCACCGGTGCGGACCGAGCAGTTCCTCGACATGTAGGCGATGCTCGAGCGACAGCAATCCCGCGTCGTCGAGCAGCCTCGTCAGGGGCACAGGTTCGGACACCGGCATGAGCGTAGTCAACGCACGCCGCGTCGTAGGCATCCTCGCCCGGCGCTGGTTTCGTGTCGAAATACATCGCCCGCGATCGCTGGGCCCGGAATTACTCGGCGCGCAACGCTTCCGGACGGGCCAGTAGATCGCCGACGACCACGTCGCGTTCCAGTGGCACGCCGAGGCTGCGGGCGTTGCCCTCGAAGAGCGCGAGCACCGATTCGGTGAGGATGCCCTCGACCTGATCGGAGGCGAGGGTGCTGTTCGGGTCGGCGCGCCAGCTGTTCACCACGCCGTCGACGAAACCGATGATGCCGAAGGCCATCGGACGCGCGCGGCCCGGGTCGATGCCGAAGCGGGACAGCCAGAGGGCGAACAGGTCGGCCAGCCGGCCGCCGATCCGGTCCTTGGCACCGGCCAGCGACGAATCCCCCTGCGGCACCGCGCCACCGATGAAGCGGTGCAGGTTCGGGTGGCGTTCGACCCAGCGGACGTAGGTGCCGACGGCGCCGCGGACGGCATCACGCACGGTGCCGTCGGGGTGCAGCTTCGGCATGATCTGCGCCAGTAGCGATTCCAGGATCTGGCGGCGGATCTGCTCGTCCAGATCGGTGCGGCCGTCGAAATGCCGGTAGACGACCGGGCGGGGCAGGTTCAGGCGGTCGGCGATCTGCTGCACCGACACCTCGACACCGTGCTCCTCGATGACGGTGATCGCGGCGTCGATCACGTCGGCCCGGCGCTGCGCCTTGTGCCCGTTCCAGCGGGTCGCGCGCCCGTCGGAGACGGGAGGCTCGAGGTTTCCGCTGGTCGTGGTCACAGAATCACGATACCCGCACGACGGTTGACTGCGACAGAGTGTCTCACTAATCTGAGTGTGACAGCTTGTATCGGTTAGTCGACATGTTGGAGAGCAGTCATGGGCAACGAAGCCGCACTGATCCCCCAAGAGTCCTTCGCGCAGCGCCTACTGGCCGGATCGGTCAAGAAGTCCTACGACCCGGTGGTCGACATGGACTGGGACGCGCCGCTCGATCCGGACAAACTCTTCCTCCCCGCGGAGGTGGTCTCGCTGTACGGCACCGAGCTGTGGGAGTCGATGACGCCGCAGCAACAGCGCGAACTGTCCCGCCAGGAACTGGCGAACGTGCTCTCGGTCGGCATCTGGTTCGAGAACCTGCTCAACCGGCTGCTGTTGCGCGAGTTGCTCGCCGACGACCCGACCAGCAGGCATTCGCATTACACCCTCGTCGAGATGGGTGACGAGTGCAGGCACATGATGATGTTCGGCAAGCTCATCGACCGCATCGAGGCCCGGCCGTACTGGCCGCGGCGCGCGGGCAGGCTGGTGATCGGCGTGCTGCCGCTGTTCCTGCGCGGCTCGATGACCTGGGTCGGCGCGCTGGTCGGCGAGGAGATCTTCGACGCGATCCAGCGGCGCACCCTAGACGATCCGGAGTTGCAGCCCTTGGTTTCTCGCGCGATGCGCATCCACGTCACCGAGGAGGCGCGCCACATCGGCTTCGCCAGGGACGCGCTGGCCCGCATGGTGCCGACCATGTCGCGGGCCGAACTCGCTTACACCAGGCTGTGTGTCGCGATCGCGGCACCGCTGTTCGTCTACCTGCTGACCAACCGGCACATGTACACCCGCGCCGGTTTGGACGGGCGCGCGGCCAGGCGGATCGCCACCAAGAATCCGGACGCCAAGAAGGCGCTCGGCATCGGCGCCGCGAATCTCGGTGTCTTCCTGCAGAAGCAGGGCCTCATCGGGCCGGTCGGCGAGTGGATCTGGCGGCGGCAGGGGCTGCTCGCATGATCGAGAACCCCGAAATCGTCATTGTCGGTGCCGGTTTCGGTGGTATCGGGATGGCCATCGAGTTGCGCAAGGCGGGCATCGACGATTTCGTCGTGCTGGAGAAGGCCGGCGAGATCGGCGGCACCTGGCGGGAGAACACCTATCCCGGCGCGGGTTGCGACGTGATGTCGCTGATGTATTCGTACTCCTTCGAGCCGAACAAGCGGTGGACGCGGATGTTCGCCCGACAGCCGGAGATCCTGGACTATCTGCGCCGCACCGTCGACAAGTACGACCTGCGCAGGCACCTGCGCCTGCATGCCGAGGTGGTGACCCTCGACTTCGACGACGCCGCCGATCGCTGGGATGTCGGCCTCGCGGACGGGCGGCACTTCCACCCGCGAGTGGTCGTGATGGCGCCCGGACCGCTGCACGAACCCTCGGTGCCGGACTTCCCCGGCCGGGACACCTTCCGCGGCAAGAGTTTCCACTCGGCCGAGTGGGACCACGGCTTCGACCTGAGCGGCAAGCGGGTCGCGGTGATCGGCACCGGAGCCAGCGCGGTGCAATTCGTGCCACAGATCGCCAAAGAGGCGGCGCACCTGACGGTGTTCCAGCGCACCCCGCACTGGATCGTGCCGAAACCGGACCGCCCGCTCTCCCCCGTCGAACACCGGATGTTCCGGTATCTGCCCGGCGCGCAACGGCTCTACCGCTGGGCGATCTACTGGGGCTACGAGTCGCTGATTCCCGCGTTCATGAACCCGGAGCTGATGCGCCGGGTGGAGACGGTCGCCCGCGGCCACCTGCACCGCCAGGTCCGCGATCCGGAGCTGCGCGCTCGGCTCACTCCGGACTACCGGCTGGGCTGTAAGCGAATCCTGGTGTCCAACAACTTCTATCCCGCGTTGCAGCGGGACAACGTCGAGCTGGAGAGCACGCCCATCGCGGGCCTCACCGAATCCGGCGTGGCCACCGTCGACGGCGCCGAGAAGCCGTTCGACGCGATCATCTACGGCACCGGCTTCAAGATCTCCGACCGCTTCGCCGACCAGCACATCGTCGGCGCCGCCGGCCTTACCCTGCAACATGCTTGGCGTAACGGAGTGGAGGGGTTCCTCGGTGTGGCGGTCAACGGTTTCCCCAACCTGTTCCTCATCGTCGGCCCGAACTCCGGCGGCGGGCACCAGTCGATCGTCTTCATGATCGAGGCGCAGGCCCGCTATATCCGGCAGTGCATCGAGTTGCAGCGCAAGACCTCCACCACCCGGATGGAGGTGCGGGCCGCAACCCAGCACGAGTTCAACCGCCGGACCCAGGCGAAACTGGCTGGTACCGTGTGGAATTCGGGCGGTTGCCAGAGCTGGTATTTGGACGAGCACGGTGTCAACCGGGCCGCATGGCCGGGCTCCAGCGTGTCCTACTGGCGCACCATGCGTCACCCGGACCCCGGCCACTACGACCTCACCGTGGCCGCGGATCGCGAGCCGGCACACGAATATTCGGGACCCGCCACGCTCGACTCCCCCGGTTCGCTACTGACGGTGACGGTGACGCTCAGCGGGCACGCCGACCCGATCGATGGCCGATACCACTGGTATGGACGCATCCGGGCCACCGACGGGGCCGACCTTCCCGATCCGGGTCGCGCCGAGGTGTTCCTGACGCTCCCCGGCCGCTTCCCCACTGCGGGGCGGCTACAGGAGCGCGACCCCTGGGGCAACCTGCGCATCGTTGGCGTCGGCGACCCGCCGTTCGCGCTCGAGCCTGCCGAAATAACTTGAGCCGGAACGGTTTATGCCGTCCAGTCCTGCCGCCCGGCCCACTGCGCGGGAGTGGTCGTCGTCCGCCACACCAGTTCGGCGGGTAGCGGAAGCTGCGGTGCCGCGGCAGCCTGCTCGTAGCTGCCCGCGACGGCTTCGGCCGCGGTTTCCCCGATGACCGGAGCCATCAGGCGGCCGTATTCGGCGGGCGGCACCTGCACCCAGCGCACCGGACGTCCGACTGCCGCACCCACGGCGGCCGCGAGTTCGTCACCGGTGACCGCCGTCGGGCCGGTCGCCAGGGTGACCCCGCCGTCCGTCCCGCCGGCCAGCGCCTCGACTATGCGGTCGCCGATGTCGTCGAGTGATACCCACTCATCGGGGACGGCCGCCGGTAGCGGATAGACCAACTCACCGTCCTGCGTGATGCGCCGAATCGACCACGGCTGCAACAGATTTTCCAGATAGCGACCGGCGGGCCCGATCGTCGTCCCGTACGCCACCGCACCGGGCAGTTCCCGCATGAGGTGCACTCGCGCGTCGATGAAGGGCACCCCGATCGCCTCGGGCGGCAATCCCGTCGCCGGGTTGAACACCGCCCGCTCTATCCCGGCTTTGGTCAGCGCGGCGAGGATCGTCTCGGCATACCCCGCGACGACCGGGTCGAACAGCAGGGGCAGTTGAACGAGGACCGCATCCGCGCCCGTGTACACCGAAGCCAGCGCATCGACGTCGGACAGGTCGGCATTGCGGGAGTTGAGCGGTCGTACCGCCCAGCCTGCTGCGGCGAATCTGGCACTTATCGCCGCCCCCTGCGCCCCGGTGGCGCCGTGCACTGCAATCGTCTTGGTTGTCATGCCACGAGTTTGCGCGAGATACTTCCCTATCGGAAGTACGCACATTTCTCGCCTATACTATGGAAATGGGAAGTATCCAGGTAGAGGCCCCGATGACGCCCGAACAGTGTCCGGTCACCCGCACACTCACCCTGGTGGGCAGTCGCTGGACACCCCTGGTCATCTACCACTTGCACGCAGGCACCCACCGCTACGGCGAACTCCAACGCGCCCTCCCCGGCATCAGCCCGAAAACCCTGGCCGACCGCCTGCACGTCCTCGAACGCCACGGCCTGCTCACCCGCACCGTCTACCCCGACAAGCCGCCACGCGTCGAATACACCCTCACCCCGAGCGGTCACCGCCTCGGCGACATCCTCGACTCGGTCGCCGACTGGGCCGCCGAACCCGACGTCACCATCTGACCCCGCGATTCGGGCAGAATCGAACCATGGCAACGGCAACCTGGCAGGGTCGCGTCCTCGCGAGCAGCGACGACACGATCATCGTCGAAGGCAACTACTACTTCCCGCCGGACTCGGTGCACACCGAGTTCTTCCAGCCCTCCCGAACCCACACGTTCTGCCCATGGAAGGGCACCGCCAGTTACTACACCGTCGTCGTCGACGGCCAAACCAACGAAGACGCCGCCTGGTACTACCCCGACCCGAAGCCCAAGGCCGCGGAAATCAAGGACTACGTCGCCTTCTGGCGCGGCGTCGACGTCGCCTGACCGCCGCATACGCTCCGATCGTCCGCACGTGTGTCAGCGCAACGATTCGTTGTGCGGCACAGTGTGGCCAGGATTCCGCGCTCACACGTCGAAGTACAGCTCGAACTCGAATGGGTGTGGGCGGACGTTGATCTCGGCTATTTCGGTGTCGCGCTTGAGGCGGATCCAGGTTTCGAGGAGGTCGTCGGTGAAGACGTTGCCTTCGGTGAGGTAGTCGTGGTCGGCCTCGAGGCGGTCGATGACGCTGGCGAGGCTGGGTGGGGTCTGAGTTACCTCGGCGGATTCCTCGGGGCTCAGTTCGTAGAGATCCTTGTCGATGGGGGCGGCGGGCTCGATCTTGCGGCGGATGCCGTCGAGGCCTGCCATCAGCATGGCGGCGAAGGAGAGGTAGGGGTTGCCGGAGGAGTCGGGGCAGCGGAACTCGAGCCGCTTGGCCTTCGGACTGGTTCCGGTGACCGGAATGCGTACTGCCGCAGAACGATTGCGCTGACTGTAGACGAGGTTGACGGGCGCTTCGTAGCCGGGAACGAGCCGCTTGTAGGAGTTCACGGTGGGGTTGGTGAAGGCGAGCAGTGAGGGCGCGTGCCGCAGTAATCCGCCGATGTAATGGCGCGCCAGATCGGACAGTCCGGCGTAGCCCACCTCTTCGTAGAACAGCGGATCGCCGTTCTGCCAAAGAGATTGGTGCACGTGCATGCCGGAACCGTTGTCCCCGAAGAGCGGCTTCGGCATGAAGGTGACGGTCTTGCCCTCGGCCCACGCGGTGTTCTTGATGATGTACTTGTACAGCTGTAGATCGTCGGCGGCGGCGAGCAAAGTGTTGAACTTGTAGTTGATCTCGGCTTGGCCCGCGGTGCCGACCTCGTGATGCCCTTTCTCCAGCTCGAAGCCCGCGTTCTGCAAATTGCTGCACATGCGGTCGCGCAGGTCGACCTCGGCGTCGTAGGGCGCGACCGGGAAGTAGCCGCCCTTGGGGCGCACCTTGTAGCCTCGGTTGAGCGTGCCGTCCGGGTTGTACTTCATGCCGGTGTTCCAGCTCGCCGACCCCGAATCCACCTCGTAGAAGGCACCGTTCATCTTCGTGTCGTAGCGGACGGCGTCGAAGATGTAGAACTCGGCCTCCGGGCCGAAGTAGGCGGTGTCGGCAATCCCGGTGCTCCGCAGATACTCCTCTGCCTTGCGCGCGACATTGCGTGGATCGCGACTATAGGCCTCACGAGTGTGCGGGTCGTGCACAAAGCAGTTCATGTTCAACGTCTTCGCCGCGCGGAACGGGTCCAGCCGGGCGGTCCGCAGATCCGGGATCAGCAACATGTCGGACTCGTGGATGGACTGGAACCCGCGCACCGACGAACCGTCGAACGCGATCCCGTTCTCCACCAGGTCCTCGCCGAAGGCGACGGCCGGGATCGAGAAGTGCTGCTGCACACCGGGTACATCGCAGAATCGGATGTCGACATAGGCGACTTCCTCCGCGCAGATGTACTCCAGTACTCCCTCGGTAGTCGGCTTCATCACGACTCACTCCTCGCACGCGCGGCATCCGCGGATCGGCGAGGCGGGCCCATTCCATCGTTCGCGCTCGAGAGGTCGCGGCAGGTCCGGCGCGCCGAATCCACCATACGACGCCGCACTCGGCACCGGAGGTGAATCGCTCGGGCGGACCATGATTCGCCCGCGGCCTGCGGGTTCGGCACCGGGCATCGGCACAAAGAACGACCGTCAGGTTCGGCATTCTGCCGATACCACTCGGTCGGGTCATGGGGTGGGCTGGACCACACGGCGGTGCGCGGCACCGTCGAGATCAATCCGGAAGGCCCCGATGAAACTGTCTCCGCCGCAGCTCGCCGCGGCGAGTGTGCTCTGCTGCGCGCTCACCGTCGGCACGGCACCGATGCACGCGTCCGCAGAGCCCGGCCGGACCTGGTACGTGAGCGCCACCGCCGCAGCAGGCGGAAATGGCATGGAGGCAACACCTTTCAACACACTGCAGGCGGTCCAGCAGGCCTCTGGTGACGGCGACACAATCGTCGTCCTGGCCGCGCCACTCGGCACTCCACCGCTGGATGGCGGTATAGCACTGAAGCATGGCCAGCGCCTACTCGGCCGTCAAGGTCCCGGCAGCGTTGCAGCCGTGGCCAACACGACCACCGCGAACGACGGTGACGCGGTCCGCCTCGCCCCGGACACCGAAGTCCGCGACCTCACCATCACCGGCGCCCAGCGTGGCGGCATCTACGGCCGAAATGTCGGCACCGCGATCGTCGCGGGCAATACGATCGCCGCCACCAATCGCGCCTGTCACGACGGGTTCCTGGTGCAACCCTTCCCGCCGATGCTCGGTGTTCCGTTCGGCACGCCGCTCCCCGTCGCGCCGAACGTGGTCGCGCTGAACAACGGCTGGGCCGGGATCATGATCGACGCCGACGCTGGCGCCGGTGCGCTGACCATCGAGCGAAACACCGTGCGCGACACCGCCTGCGGCGACGGCATCGACGTCCGCACCGCCGGCACCGCACAGGTCACCGCCGCCATCACCGACAACCTGACCGAGAACATCAATCAGGGGCTCGCCAAGCTCTCCGTCCTCGCCGTCGGCATGCAGAGCACCGGAACCTCCACGCTGACCGCCACGGTGCGCGGCAACACCCAGCGCAATATCGCGGTGCCGGCCAACGACCCGCTCAACACGGCCGCCGACAGCGAGGGGATCTTCGTCAACGCGGCCGAGCGGGCCCGTATGCGAATCACCATCGACCGCAACAGTTATCGCCACGGCGGCGGCCATTTCTCGGCCAACGGAATCGAATTCGTCACCAGCAACGGCACCCCCGACAGCGAAGTCACCCTCACCAACAGCGAATTCATCGATGTCCCAGGCGATATCGTGGAAAACCTCAATCTGAGCGCCGAGGGCGCCCGCCACGTCATGACCATCGACGGCCTCACCGCGTCGCGCTCCAGCTTCGTCGCCGCCCTGCTGAACCCGTATGTGCCGGGCAATCTCGGCAGCTGCCTGTTCTCGGCCAGCTTCGGCCGGGACAACACCACCGCGCTGACCCTGCGCAACGCCCATCTCAGCCAGTGCAGCGCCGACGGCATCGGCATCTATGCCTACTCCCCCAGCGGCCCCGCACCCGCGACGGCGACCATGAGTTTCGACATCGCCGACACCACCGTCACCGATGCCGCGGTCGCCGACCTACAGGTGCACACCGTCGGCGATCTGGCCGAGCTCACCGGCAAGGTGGAACGATCCCGCTTCAGTGGCGACATCGTGCTGAGCCAGCGCAACAGCGCCCTCGGCGCGGGCTCGGTGGTCGACTTCGGCGGCGGTCGCCTCGGCAGCGCGGGCGATAACTGCTTCTCGCCCGCCACCGAGGCCGCCTTGGCGGCGCCGAATCTACCCCTGGACCATCCAGGCTCCTGGCCGATCTGCGGCTGACCCGCCATCGAGGCGAGTCGAATGGTCGTTGCCCAAGATCAACTAGCGACCATTCCACTCTGCTGATCTTGCGTGGCTCACCACCGGGTCAGCGCGCCGCGACGCACGAGTGGCAGCAGAGCCCAAATTTGGTCGAGTGCACAATGTCGTGCGCCACACTCTGCGCGTTTGCCGCTAGCGCACACACTCGCTCATGCGTTCTGCTGATAGATGACGATGAGGTCATCCGCGTCCCCCAGACGATCGGGATGACCTCAGCCCTTCGCTAGCAGAGGTTAGGTTCTTGGTTTCATCGACAGTCCCGGCGGCCGCCCGCCCGGACACGCTGTGTGCGGCGTTCCAGTCAAACGTCGCGAAGTACCCGGACGCGGTCGCGCTGCGCACCCTCGGCGGTGCCGTCTCCATCACCTGGCGCGAGTACGGCGAACGGGTGCAGGCCATCGCGACGGGCCTCGCCGCGCTGGGCATCGGATCCGGCGACACGGTCGCGATCATGCTGACCAACCGCCCCGAGTTCCACCTCTGCGACACCGCCATCCTGCACACCGGCGCGACGCCGTTCTCGGTGTACAACACCAACCCGGTCGACCTGCTCGTCTACCAGTTCGGCAACGCGCGCAACAAGGCCGTCGTCTGCGAGCGCCAGTTCGCGCCCAAGATCCTGGAGGCGGTCGCCAAGGCCGCCGCCGAGGGCATCCACGTCGAGCACGTGATCTGCGTGGACGAGGCGCCCGACGGCACGCTCGCGCTGGCCGACCTGGAACAGCGCACCGCCGAGGGTTTCGATTTCGAGACCAGCTGGCGCAAGGTGCAGCCGGACGATCTGCTCACCGTCGTCTATACCTCAGGCACCACCGGCCCGCCGAAGGGCGTGGAGCTCACCCACACCAACTTCATCGAAAACGCCCGTGTCCTGGAGACATTCGGCGGTGGCGGCCCCGACGACCGGGTGATCTCCTACCTGCCCGACGCGCACGCCGCCAACCGCTGGTTCGCGCACTACCTGACCCTGCTCGAGGGCTGCCAGATCACCACCGTCCCCGACTTCAAGCAGGTGGCAACGGCTTTGGCCGAGGTGCACCCGAGCGTGTTCCTCGGGGTCCCCCGGGTGTGGGTGAAAGTCAAAGGCGCGCTGGAGGAACGGTTCGCCACCGAGTCGCCGGTCAAGCGCCGCCTGATCCACTGGGCGGTCGGGGTCGGCCGCAACAAGGCCCGCGCCACCTCCGACGCCCGCCCCCTCGGCGCCCTCGATCGGCTCCAGTACGCGCTCGCCGATCGCCTGGTGCTCACCTCGATCCGCACCGGACTCGGCCTCGACCAGGTCCGCATCGCGGTCACCGGCTCCAACGCCATCCCGCCGGAGGTGCACGAGTTCTTCCTCGGGCTCGGCATCCCGCTGTGCGAGGGCTACGGCATGAGCGAATGCACCGCGGGCGCCACGCTCAACCCGCCGGAGCGGGTCAAGATCGGCACGGTCGGCACCCCGCTGCCCGGCGCCGAGGTCAAGCTCGCCGACGACGGTGAGGTGCTGGTGCGCGGCAAGATGGTGATGCGCGGCTACCGGGGCGACCCGGCGAAGACCGCGGAGACGATCGACAGCGACGGCTGGCTGCACACCGGCGACATCGGCAGCATCGACAGCGACGGCTACCTCTCGATCATCGACCGCAAAAAAGAGCTCATCATCAACGCGTCCGGCAAGAACATGTCGCCGGCCAACATCGAGAACACGGTCACCGACAACTGCTCGCTGATCGGCACGGTGGTGGTGATCGGTGAACAGCGGCCGTTCAACACTGCGCTGCTGATGCTCGACCCCGACCTGGCCGCCGCCTACGCGCAGCGGCACAACCTGGCGGGCAGCACCGTCGCCGAGCTCGCGAAGGATCCGCAGATCCTGACCGCCATCGACGAGGGCATCGCCGCGGCGAACAGCAAACTGTCCAGGGTCGAGCAGATCAGGAAGTACATCGTGCTCCCCGAGGTCTGGGAGAACGGCAGCGACTACCTGACCGCTACTGGCAAACTCAAGCGAAAGCCCATTTCCAGCGGCTACACAGATACCATCGAGGCCTTGTACTCGACTTAAGTCCGGGAAGAAGAACCAGCATGATGCCATCGCGGACTCGGGTGTTCGACGATCTTCATCGGCGGACCGCGTCGACTCTCGAAGCGTTCTACGCCGCGCTGCCGCCGTACCAACGGCTGCCGCAATCCATGGTGGAGACCGACTTCGCCCGAGGCACCAAACTCAACGTCGACCTGTTCTTCGAGTACCTGCGCCGCGGCGAGGATCCGTCGGAAGAGGACACCAGGGAACTCGTCGAGCTCGCGATGGACCGGTTGCGCGACGGCACCCCGCTGCCCGAGGTGCTGGAGCGCTACCGATTCGGCGCGGGGTTCATCTGGGAGCGGTTGCGCGCCTCGGCCAGCCCGGCCGAGCGCGAGCTGCTCTTCGATGCCTCGCTCGCGCTGCTGAAGTACGTCACGCTGGTCACCTCCCGGATCGCCACCGCGGCCACCCAGCGCGCGCACGACCCGCGCTGGGAGCTGCTGGAACGCAGGCGCGGCATCGCCGACGCGCTGCTCACCGGCCGCGACCCGGTCGAGTGGGCGAACGATCCGGTGATCCCGGTGGCCGACGCCTTCCTCGTCGCGGTGTTCCGGTTGTGCGGCACCCGCGGCGGGCCTGCATCGGCGCTGCGGCATCGGGTGGAGGCGATTCCCGGGGTGTTCCTCCGGCTGGACGCGGGCGGCTGGACCGCGCTGATCCCGTTGCAGGCGGGTGACGACGGCTCGGCCACCCTGTCCGGGCTCACCTCGCGGCTGCCCGCCCAGGAACCTGCCGAACCGCCACCGTATTGGGTGGGGGTCGGCGCGGCCCGCACCAAGGACGCGATCCCACCGATGTACGCCGAGGCGCGGGTACTCGCCGAACTGGGCCGCTGCCTCGCCCGGCGCGAAATCCTGTGCCGCAGACAGGATTTACAGTTCGAGTACACGGTCGCGGTGAGCGACGCGGCTCGACCCGGACTCGCGGCGGTACTCGCACCGCTGGACCCGCAGCCCATGCTCGCCGAAACCCTCGAGGTATTCGTCGACAGCGGCTTCAACCAGCTGGCGACGGCCCGGCAGCTCAATGTGCACCGAAATACGGTGACCTACCGGCTTTCCCGGGTAAATGAACTGACCGGCCTCGACCCGCACCGCCCGGCCGACGCCATGACTCTATCGGCGGCACGACTGGCGCGGCGACTCGAATCCGCTTCGTTTGCACCATAATTCGCGCGGAACGCCGCAATCTCCGACGCCGTGCCGGACTCTCCGACATAGTCTGCCAGCTCCGCGGTGTCCGCAATCGGTGCCGACGGTCCGTAACCTGCTTGCGGCGCGCCATACCCCGCGAGACCGCTACCTCCGCAACTCCCATTTTTAGGCACTTTCCCAAAGACTCGTCGATACCTCTAGCGAATTGCCAGTGTTGCGGCACCCCGTTTATGCGTTGTGCTGAAGGACGACGATGAGGTCAGGCGTAGCCACCGCACCCCCGGACACAATCCGGGGTCGGTTGGCCCGACTCGGCACTCGAACCGCGGTACCGGCCCGCGGACGGGCAGCCGACCGCCCG
The DNA here is from genome assembly GCF_004634405.1 of Nocardia sp. CS682. Classification (NCBI taxonomy): domain Bacteria; kingdom Bacillati; phylum Actinomycetota; class Actinomycetes; order Mycobacteriales; family Nocardiaceae; genus Nocardia; species Nocardia sp. CS682. The sequence goes on from NZ_CP029710.1 coordinate 1,361,655, forward strand.
GCTTCGACCCAGCCAGCAAAGGTTCAGGTAGTTGAGAATTGCATTCCGGGCGCGGGCCTTCCACCGCTCAGTGCCGGTCGCCGCCATCACCGCCGTCGGTCTGATCATCCAGCTCGCACCCGCCGCGAACGCGGTGCCTACTTCAGGCCCGGTCCCGAACGCGCCCGCGAACTTCGGCCTGCCCGCCGACTATCAGCCGACGCCCGAGCGCTACGGCATCGCTTACGAACTGGGACATATTGTTCCGCTCGCGGACGGCACCCAGTTGCAGACCGAGGTGCGCTACCCCACCGACCCCGCCACCGGTCAGCGCGCCACGGGTGAGTTCCCGGTCGTCGTCAACTTCACCACCTACGGCGCGGTATCGAGCGCACTCGCCGCGGCGGTGACCAGCGTGATCGACACCCTGCACATCCCGCTGCCCGACCAGCTGAAGGACGCGCGCCGAATCATCAACCAGGCCACCAGCGCTCAGGACATGCTGGTGCGGCGCGGCTATATCGAGGTGATCGCCGACGTGCGCGGGACGGGCGGCTCGACCGGCGCCTGGAACCCGGCGTCCCAGCAGGACGGCGTCGACGGCGCCCAGCTGGTCGACTGGGCCGCGAAGCTGCCCGGCTCCAACGGGAAGGTCGGCATGTTCGGGTACTCGTTCCCGGCGCTGTCGGCCCTGCGCACAGCCGAATCCGTCGCGCCAGGTTCGCCGTTGAAAGCGATCGTGCCGATGGCCATGCCGAACAACATCTTCAACGAGGTGCTCGGCCACGACGGCATGATGAGCCCGATCCTGCTCACCGCCATCTCGGTGCTGGTGCCGTATCTGAGCCTGATCGGTCCGTTCATGACCGCGGTGGTCTCACCGCAGATGTTCATCAAGACTCTCGTCGACCATCTCCAGGCGGTCGTCTCCTCGGACAGCACGATCAAGCTACTGCTCGAGGCGTACGGCGGCGGCCCGCTCGCCTACGACGGTCAGTGGTGGCAGGACCGTCGCTTCGAGACGGACCTGAACAAGGTCGTTGAGAACGGCATCGCCATGTACCAGGTCGGCGGTCTGTGGGACCTGTACCAGGAAGGTCCGTGGCGCAACTACTCCCAGCTGCAGAACCTGGCCGCGGGCCGCGACCAGCTCGCGCCGATGGCGCCGGATCAGACTCCCGACGGACGATTCCAGCTGTTGATGGGCCCGTGGTACCACGTCGGCCTCGGCTTCGGGCCCGGCTCTCGGCTGGACACCGACATGATCACAGTTGCCTGGTTCGACCGGTGGCTCAAGGACATTCCGAATGGAATAGACAAAACAGACAAAACACTTCATGTGATCGACCCGAACAATACGGCGGTCAGCGCCGCGCGTTATCCGTTCGAGCAGGCGGCGGTGCAGCAGCGGTATTTCGACGGCGATCGCCTCGTCGCGCAACCACCCACGATCGAGGACGCGTCGGATCGCCTCGACTACACCGGCATCGACTCCATCTGTAACCGGCAGAGCCTCGGCCAGTACAGCGCAGGCCTGTTCGACTTCCTGTTCCGCCTGTTCAATGCCTACAACCCCTGCACGGAGTGGGTGCAAGAACCGGTGGCCGGTCGCCGCTACACGATGGACCCGGTGACCGAGCCGACCGTGCTGGCCGGCCCGAGCAGCGTCACCCTGTACGCGTCCTCGACCAGCACCGACGCCGCCTTCCAGGTGTGGCTCGACGATGTCGCGCCGGACGGTTCGGCGGTCAACATCACCGGCGGCTCCCAGTTGGCCAGCCAGCGTACGCTGAACGATGAAAAGACTTGGCGCGCAACCGATGGCACCATCTACGCACCGGAACACGTGGTCCGCAAGGACGCGGAACAGCTACTGACTCCCGGCGAGGTGACCAAGCTGGAGATCAAGATCCGCCCCACCTTCTACCGATTGGCACCGGGACACGCGCTGCGACTGCGGATCACCAGCGGCACCTTCCCGTCGACCATGCCCATTCCGACCGATTTGCCGCGTTTGCTCGGTTCGTCCCAGCAGCTCCATCGGGACGCCGCCCGGCCGTCCAGCCTGGTCGTACCCCTTGCGCCGGAGTCCGCGTTCGGCGGCTGAGACAGACCGGGGAGGCGGGCTGAACCGGACAATCCGGGCGTGACCCAGGTTACGTTTAGCCCGCCTTCAGGGTTGGTAGCTGTAAAGATCATGCAAACCTGGGATGAATTCCAGGTGCATTGAGACACATTGTCCGGCAATCTATCAGCTACCTGAACATTGAGTGTTTAACATTGTCGCTGGCAGCAGCGTCGCACTCCCCCATTGCGCTGCCCGCAACGCCGTTGTCCGCGATATCGGGGCAAATATCGGTGATCAGGCTCACCCACGCATTCACCAAGAATTTCTTCTACAGTTTGTCTCGTTCCGGTCCGACGATGACGTCCCGGAACCGTACGGACAAAGTTCTCGGATGCAGGCCGAAATTCTTGTCACTATTCGGATCGGCAATTCCCTTACCGCGCATGGGGAACGGCCGATGGGCAGCTGAAGGTGTGTCATGGAATTCATCGAACTGGCCGATTATCCGTTGCCGAGCGGCCGTGTGATCGAGTGGCTCCCGACTGCCACTTCACACTGGGCCGACTGGCCGCGAGATACTCGCGCCGTTTCCTACAATCACGAGCATCATCTTCGAGATGCGGTGGAACACAGTCGAATACGAGATCGGCGCCACTACTGGCTCGGGCACGCGTTCCGGATCGACGGACCGCTCGACCCGCAGGCCTGGCGTACCGCCTTCGATGCCTGGATCGACCGGCACGAGGGTCTGCGCTCGCATGTCGCCATCGAGGGCGGCCAGCCGGCCAGATACACCTTGCCGCCCGGCGACATCCGGGTCCAACCGGTCGACGCGGGTGCGCCGACCTCGACGATGGCGACATATCGCCTGGTACACGGGTTGCTCGACGACGGAACCTCGCCGCTGCGCTGGCCCTCCTACGTCGCCGTGACCATCGCGGGCCGCGACAGCTTCACCGTCGTGTTCGCCGCCGATCACTCGATCATGGACGGCTACTCCACCGTCTCCACCGGCGGCGAGCTGCACGCGCTCTACAACGCGGTCCGCGCGGGCAAGTCCGCGCAGCTGTGCGACACCGGCAGCTATGTCGACTTCTGCCAGGACGAGCGCGTCCGCGCCACGGCGGCCACCGCCGACGACCCGGCCGTGCAGACCTGGCGGACGTTCTTCCCGGAGAACACCGAGAACACCCTGCCCTGCGGCACGTTGAGCAAGGTCGCCGCGGCGCCGATCGAGTTCACGGGTCCCGCGGAGGCCTCGTCGCGGCGCGTGCCGCAGCGCAATCTGTCGGTCGAGGTGCTCGACGCCGACGCGGCCGACGCGGCGGCCTCGGTCGCCAGGGAACAGGGTCAGGGGCTGTTCGCGGCCCTGCTCGCCGCGTTCGCGGTGACCACCACCGAACTCGGCGCCGGACGGGATTTCCGCACGGTGATCCCGTTGCACACGCGCACCGAAGCGCAGTGGGCCGACACGCTCGGCTGGTTCGTCGGGCTCGCGCCGTTCCAGCTTGATTGCGGTCCGGCGCGCAATCTCGCCGAGCTCATCCAGCCCGCGGGCGAAGAGCTGCGCCGCACCCGTGGCGCGGCGACGGTGCCGTTCGGCCGGGTCTGCGAGCTGCTCGGCACCCGGCCGCGCATCTCGTTCATGGTGTCGTACATGGACGTGCGCGGCGCCCAGTCGGCCCCGACCTGGGTCGATACCAACACTCGCTGGCTGCGGAGCCGCAACGTCTCGGCCGACGAGTTCTTCTTCTGGTTCGTCCGCACGCAGCACGGCGTGACGCTCAACATGCGCTATCCCGGCACCACCAAGGCGACCCGCGACATCCATCGGCATGTGCTGCGGATGCGCGATCTGCTCGCCGAGTTCACCCGTTACGGGGACGCCCGAATCCGTCCGATCGAAGGAGCGCCGCTGTCATGGTAGAGATGACCCTCACCGAACACTGGCAGCCGAAACCCGGCGTGCTACTCGAGTTCACCACCACGGCGGCAAGCCAGGCCGCCACCGAAACCACCGCGCCCTCCGACATTCCCGCGACCTACCTGCAGGAGTCGCACATCCGCCGCTGGTCGGCGCGCAGGCAGACCAACGACCCGCTCGCTTCCGAGCTCTCGTTCTGCTTCACGATCGCGCGCCCGCTCGACGCGGAGGCACTGCGCCGGACCTACATCGCGTTCCTGCAGCGCCACGAAACCCTGCGCTCGTGGTTCCGGATCGACGAATCCGACGGCGGGTTCGCGCTGACCAGATACCTGCTCGACCCGGCAGCGGTCGACCTGGAAACCCACACCCTCGACACCTTCACCGACAGCGGCGAGCTGCGCGACACCCTGGTCGCGAAGTTCAAGGCGAACGCCAACCCGACGCGCTGGCCGGCGATCGTCTGCTGCGCGATCGACCACGGTGCGGACGGTTTCACCATCGTCTACAGCGCCGACCACGCGTTCACCGACGGCATGTCGGTGCTCACGTCCACCTACGAATTCCACGCGCTCTACACGGCGTTCAGCACCGGCCAGGAGCCGGTGCTGCCGCCGGTCGGCAGCTACGTCGAGTTCGCCAGGACCGAGCGCGCCGCCGTCGCCGCACGGCCGCCGGAGTTGGAGCAGTTGGCAGGCCTGCTCGCCGAGAAGGCGCATCAGGTTCGCCCGCTGCCGATCGAGCTCGGCCTCGCGCCCGGTGAGGTGGCCGACAGCTTCGGCACCAAGGTCGACATGCTCGATGCGGCCGAAATCGACGCGTTCGCCGCGGCGTGCAAGAACGCGGGCGGTTCGTTCTCCGCGGGGCTGTACGCGGCGGTCGCGCTGGCCGAGCTCGAATTCGCGGGCCGGACAAGCTATCTGGGCATGAATGTGGTCGGCACCCGCAGCGAGCCGCAGTACCAGCTCGCGCAGGGTTGGTTCATCAACCTGATGCCGATCGCGTTCGATCTCGACGGGGCGCACCGGTTCACCGATCTGATCGGCCGAGCCGGTGTCGCCTTGGACTGGACCAAGCCGCTGTCCAACGTCCCGATCCATGCCGCGCTCGACCGTGCTGCCGAGCTCACCGGGGCGCCGCTGCCGGCGACGACGGACTGGCCGTGGGTGTCCTACCTGGACATGCGGGCGGTGTCCGGTCCGGCGCTGGAGGCCGCGCTGCCCGGCGTCTCCGGCATCAACGGTCTCGGATCCCGCAGCAAGATCGGGCAGACCTCGCCGATCTGGTTCAACAGGGAGCTGGAGCGGCTGCACGTCACGATGATGTATCCGGACACCCCGGTCGCGCACAAGTCGGCCGCCGAGTATCTGGAGCAGATCCGCACCACCTTGCGCGCCATCGCCGAGACCGGCGATTTCGCGGTCACCGCACCAGCTCTCGCGAGGTCATGATGCAGTTGCTTTTTCTCGACCAACTGAATGCACCACCGGGCACCCTGCTCGAATGGACCGCGGTCGCCGAGCCCGGCCCGACCCCGGACGCGACACCACCGTCGGCGAATCAGGCGATCCACCTGGCCTCGGGCGGGCCGACGACCTGGCTCGCCGCGGCCTTCGACGTGGCAGGCCCGATCGACGAATCCGCCTTGCAGACGGCGTTTTCGGTGTGGCTACCGCGCCACGACGCCCTGCACTGCAGCTTCGAACGCCCGGCGGACGGCAAGCCCGCCTCGGTGCACGTGGTGGTGGACAGCGACATCCGCCTCGTCCCCCAACCCGCCGTCGACACCGCGACCACCGAGGACCTGCGCACCGTCCTCGGCGGCCGGCTCGATCAGGCGTGCTCGCCGTTCACCTTCGCGCCGTACTTCCTCGGCGCCGTCAGCAGGTCCGAAACCTCCACCATCGTCTGCGGATTCGACCACGCGGTATGTGACGCCTGGTCGATCACCATCGCGGTGGCGGAGTTGGATGAGCTGTACCGGGCCGCCTGCGAGGACGGCCACGACGGTGCCGTCGCGGCCGCCGACCGGCTGCCCGAGCCGGGCAGCTTCCTGTCCTATTCGACCAGGGAGGCCGCCATTCCGGCGGCGGCGACCGGGCCGTTGATCCGCTCGTGGCGCGACTTCCTGCACGCGGCGGGCAACGACCTGCCGCACTTCCCGCTCGACCTCGGCCTGCCCGCCGGGTCGGTGGCGCCGTTCGGCAGCGATGTCCGCCTGCTGCTCGGCGCCATGGCCACCGACGCGCTGCACCGCAAGTCACGCGCCGACGGGTATTCGATGTTCGCGGCGCTGCTCGCGGCGGTCGCCATGGCGGCCGCCGAACTCGGCGACCGCACCGGCGTCGACCTGGTGTTTCCGGTGCACACCCGGCGCGAACCCCGACACCACAACACCTTCGGCTGGCTGGTGTCGAACGCCCCGGCGCATGTGCCGGTGGCGCACGACTTCTGCGCCACCGCGCAGGCCGCCGACGACGCGGTCCGGTCTGGGCAGCGGTTGGCGCAGGTGCCCGCCAACCGCGTCCTCGCCGCAATGGGCAGTGACCTGCGCCGGACCAGGCAGGATCTGTTCAGCGTCTCCTACACCGACTACCGGCGACTACCCGGCGGTTCGCGCAGCGACACGACCCGCACGGTGCCCCGCAACCCGGCACAGCTCAGTCGCAGTGCACCGCTGGACGACGTGCAGCTGTGGTTCACCCGCACCGATGACGGGCTCGCCCTGCGCACCCGTTTCCCCGCGACGCCCACCGCAGGACCGTTGATCGGTGAGTTCCTCGACAAGGTCGCCGCGACCCTGTCCGCCGCGATCTCGGTTCGGGTATGACCGATCGCTCCACACACCGCGTCCACCCGACTAGACCCGCAGGCTCGGCGACCCCGGCAACGGGGGCGTCGAGTCGCGGGATCGCGGCCGTGTCAGGGCCGCAACCATCGAGAAAGTACGACTGCCGGGTAGTCGAACCCGATAGTCTCAGCACAGGATCCAGCGAGAGAAATCTCGTGAAAGCCGGGAGCGTCCGACGATGAAGGCTCTGGTCAGCAACGAATCAACGACGTCATCGGACGCCGAAGTGCAGTGGCGGGGCACCGCGCTGCTACGGCCGGGCATCCTGGCTTTCGAAGGTGAGGTCCTACCGACCGAACTGCACGCCCATCACGCCGTGCAGATCATGGCCTCGTGTACCCCGGTCATGGTCGTGGACGGCAGCGGGGTGCGGCGCGAGGGCAGTCATGTCATCGTGCCCACCGACGCGCCACACCGGGTCTGCGGCGGGGCCGCGCACGGTATCGCGGTCTACCTCGACCCGGAGACCGTCGCAGGCGCGGCCGCCGATCGGCGGGCCCATCTGCACGGCTGGGTGCAGAGTCTCAACGTCGATCCGGGACAGGGCCGACTGGCCGGGCACGTGTCGGACATCCTCACGGATCTGCTGCGCGACAACAAGGCAGCCGACCGCGACGATCGGCACGGCGTGGTGACCGCAGCGTTGCAGCTGCTGCCCGACATGGTCAAGGACGGCTCGGTCCGCGGCTCCGATGTGGCACGTCAGCTGGGGATCTCGGCGACTCGGCTCACCCATCTGTTCACCGAACAGGTCGGTATTCCGTTGCGGCGCTACATCCTCTGGCTGCGGCTCTACCTCGCGATGAACGGCGTGATGGCCGGCGAGGACATGACGACCGCGTCCGCCTCGGCCGGGTTCACCGACAGCGCCCACCTCACTCGCACCTGCCGGCGCACCTTCGGGCTGCCGCCGTCGATGATGAGTCCCGACATCGACTGGGACATCAGCCTTTGAGGGCTTGCTCGTCCGTCGGCACACCGGTGGCGAGAACGGGCAGTATGCTCGGAGCATGATCTCGCGGGCCAGGCTGACGACGTATGCGGTTTTCGCATTCGTGCTGCCCGCGTTGCTGCTGTTCGTGATTCCGGCGGGCGAGCCGGGTTCGGTGGCCGCCGTCGGCCTCGTCGCGGCCTCGCTGTTCGTCGCGCTCGCCGCGGTACACACGCAGGCCCGACTGCCGCTCCCGCTGGTCGGATCCGGCCCGCCGCCGTCCGCGCAACGCCGCCGACGCGGCTCTTTCCTGCGCCAGAGCAATCCTGACACCCCCGGGCGTCCGCGCCCACGAGCGCCAGGGTTCGCGACCGCCTGACGTCCACTCCGCATCGAATGCGGGGTGCCGTCGGCGTTGTCCGTCGACCCCTTCCGTTCTCGTGCGCCTACGCACGCCCACAGTCAGGTGTTCTCATGCTCGACTTCGTCTACTACCCGGTGTCCGCCATCTTGTGGCTCTGGCACTACGTCTTCGCCGCGGCCTTCGGTCCGGCGAGCGCACTCGCCTGGGTGCTTTCGGTGATTTTCCTGGTGCTCACCCTGCGTGCCGTCCTTTTTGTGCCCTTTCTCAAACAAGCGCGCAGCCAAGCCATTGTCAAAAAATTGCAGCCAAAGGTCGCTGCTTTGAAACAAAAATACGCGACCGATCGCAGGCAACAGGCCGTCGAGATACAGAAACTCTATAAAGACAACGGCATCAATAGCTTCGCGACACTGATTCCGCTCATCGGTCAGCTTTTGGCATTCCTCGGCCTGTTTCATGTGCTGCGTTCGTTCGACCGCACCGGGGCCCTCGCTCATCTGCCCTTTCAGTCCATCTCGACCCCGATGACACCGGAGCAGAACGCCGCGACGCCCAATTACGTCTTCAGCGCCGCCGATGTGCAGTCGTTCCTTCAAGCGAAGATCTTCGGCGCCCCGCTGTCGGCCATCCTGGCCGGCACCGGCGACCTCCTGGCAACGGTGGCCGCCGTCGCCGTCCCGCTGATGCTGATCGCCGCTGTCGCAACGCATTTCACCGCACGCGCGTCGCTGTCCCGGCAGGACACCACCGTCCAGCTCCCCATGATGCGCCCGCTCACCCTGTGGGCCTTCCCGGCGTTCGCCCTGATCGGCGGCGCGCTGGTCCCGGTGGCGATCCTGCTGTACTTCGTCACCAACAACGCGTGCACCCTCGCCCAACAGCACCTCGTCTATCGCAGGCTCGACGCGGAGGCCGCCGCCGAGGCCGAGCGGACGGCGGTGATCCGCGCCCAGTCGGCCCCCAAACCGGGTGCCAAACCCATCCGGCACCGATGAACGTCGGGGTGGGTGCGCCGACGCACCCACCCCGCTCACATCGTGTCGAGCGTCTTGCCGAAGTTGCGCGCGACGGTCGGCCAACCGCCGCCCATCATCCGGCGGGACAGCTGCTGCATCGGGTCATCCGGGTCGAAGCCGCTATTCGCGGGCGGGCCTGGCTTCCAGGTAGTACTCGGCCGACAGCGCCTGCACCCACTGACGGACAACCAGAGGCGCCCACCGCACCGAGGGGTCGTGCAGCACCACCGGGTCGGTCAGCTCGATCGCCTGGCCACGGGTGTGTAGCGTGAAACCGCCTGCGGCAGTGATGTTTTTGACCCAGTCGGTGTCGCGGCCGTAGGTCAGGGCGATGCGGTAGACGCCGTCGCGCCCGAACACCGAGACCGGGGTTCGATAGTCGCGCCCGGACTTTCGGCCTTTGTGTTGCACGAGGGCGAAGCCGGGGGCGCGGCCCGCGAACAGGCCCGCCGCGCGATTGGTGGCATGCCGGTTGAATTTCGCGAGTGCGCGGGGTAGCACCATCGGCGCGGTCCTCTCTCGAGTCGGCGTGCCACCTCACGTTACCCTCGGGCGGTGTCAGCGCAGCCGGAACGCGTCCAGCAGAAGTCCGAGATGATCGCCGTCTATGACGCGGCGGGGCAGGTGATCGGCGCCGCCGATCGGGCGGAGGTCTACCGCGCGGGGATCTGGCATGCGAGCGCCGGTGTGCTGGTTCGGTCCGGCGACGGCGAGCGGATCTATGTGCATCGGCGCACCGACACCAAGATGGTGTTCGCGGGGATGCACGACTGTCTGGCGGGTGGGGTGATCGGGCCGGGGGAATCCCCGGCGGAGACCGCGGTCCGGGAGCTCGCCGAGGAACTCGGCATCACGCTGATCGGGACCGAACCGCGGCCGCTGGCGCGGGTGGCCTGGGATGGCGAGTGGCAGGGAAAACCTATGCGCTGCCACCTTTTTGCCTACGAACTGCGCTACGACGGACCGATCCACCACCAGCCCGAGGAGATCGCCGACGGCTGGTGGTGGACCGACGCGGAACTGCGCGCCCACCTGGCTGACCCGGACTGGCCGTTCGTGCCGGACACCCGGGTACTCGTCGGCGATCTGCTCACCTGAGCAGGGTCAGGACGCGCTGCCGCTGCCCAGCGACAGGACGGTGGCGAACAGGTTGGCGAAAACTTCGAGCAGTTCCATGGATTCTCCGTTTGTTTGGCTATACCGATGAAGCCCCGGAGCTTCGACGACCGACATGGCCGATGCCTGAACACCGGGGGAACACCGATGATCGCCGCGCCGGATTACCCGGAGGAGGCTACCGAACTAGCCCACGCAGCGAAAGCGCCAGGATTCCTCGTCTGCAGCAGCACCCGCCCCGGCCCCACGAAATCGAAGACGAAGCCCTCGCCGGACTTCAGCGACTGGATGGAGCGCCCGACCACCGCACGCCGGATGGTGAAGTTCATCGCCAGGTCGTAGGCCACCACATGCCCGGTGTCGATGGTGATCGGCTCCCCCGGCTGCAGGTCGATGACGTCGATCGCGCCGAAGACACCGACGACGACCTCGCCCTCACCGTGCGCGCGCAGGCCGAAACCGCCCTCGCCGCCGAACAGGTTGGCGAAGCCGCCCCACTTGCCTTCCACTTGCACGCCATGGGAATTCGCGATCCAGCCGCCGCGGCTGATGAAGAACGGGCGGTCCTGGGTGATCTGCAAATTCAGCATGTCGCCGGGTAGTGCGGGCGCCACGTCCACCCAGCCGCCCTGCTGCGGCGCGGTGAACGTCGAGACGAAGAACGATTCCCCGGCGAGCACCGAGCGCTTCAGCCCGGCCAGGATGCCGCCTTCGGCCTTGGCCGCCAACGTGACTCCCGCCGAGTGCGCGACCATGGCGCCGCTCTCGACCCGCATCGGCTCGCCGCCCGCGAGGAAGCACCGCGCAATGGCCGATGCGGGGTTATGGCGCAGTTGTACCTTCATATTCGCCGACCCTACCGCCTGATTCGCGGTGGCAGGGACACCATTTGCCGGGGTCTGCTCCGCGATGCGCGGACCGTCTCGTTCAGCCCAGTTCGCGCAGCGCTGCATCGTCGCGGGCGACCACCGCGCCGCCGTCCGCGGTGAGCACGATGGGCCGCTGGATCAGCTTCGGATGTTCGGCCAGCGCCGCGATCCATCGGTCCCGGTCGGCCGGGGTGCGACCCCATCCGGACATGCCGAGATCCTTGGCGATCTGCTCGCCGGTGCGGGTGATGTCCCACGGCTCGGCGCCGAGCCTGCGCAGCACGTCGCGCAGCTCGTCGGCGGTCGGCGGCTCGTCGAGGTAGCGCCGCACCGAGTATTCGACGCCCGCTTCGTCCAGGAACGCGGTGGCGTTGCGGCTCTTGGTGCACCGGGGGTTGTGCCAGATCTCGGTCTGCCCAGATGTCATGCAGGCAGGGTACCGAGGCACGCCGACATCACCGTCGCGACTCCGTTTGAGCGCCTGTTACCTGGATAAGCTCGACTCGATGCGTAAACGAATGAACTCGATCAACGCCCTGGACCGCCGCCTGGTGGAACGCACCGCGCACTGGCGCGCCTCACCCGCCGACCAGTTCCTGCGGTCACTCAGTATGAGCGCCAACCACAGTCGGCTCTGGATGGCCATAGCCGCCGGACTCTTCGTGGCGGGCGGGCGGTCCCAGCGACGCGGTGCGGTGCGCGGCCTTGCCGCGGTGGGCATGGCGAGCGGCCTGGCGAACGGTGTCGCCAAGCCGCTGTTCCCGCGGCGACGGCCGCCGGTGCAGGCGGTGCCGCTGCTACGGCGGTTGGTCAAGCCACCCGTCTCCTCTTCGTTCCCGTCCGGCCATGCGGCCTCCGCGGCGGCGTTCACGACCGCGGTGGCGCTCGAGTCGCCGGGGACGGCCGCGGTGCTCGCGCCGCTGGCCGTCGCGGTGGCCTATTCGCGGGTGCACATCGGCGTGCACTGGCCCTCCGACGTGGTGGTCGGTGCGGCGCTGGGCTCCGGCGTCGCACTGGGCACCCGGCGGTGGTGGGCGGTGCGCGACGACGAGCCGGCCGCCCTGGGTCCGGCCAAGCGGACCGAACCGCTGCCCGACGGGCGCGGCATGCTGCTCGTGGTCAACCCCGCCTCGGGCCCCGGCGACGGTACCGAAGAGGTTGCGCTGCTGCACAATCGGTTGCCCGCGGCGCAGCTGCTCGAGGTGGACGGCGGCATCGACCTCGACGCCGAGATCGACCAGCGGGTGCGGCGCGACGATATCGCGGCCCTGGGCGTGCTCGGCGGCGACGGGACGGTGTCGACTGTGGCGGAAGCCGCTGTGCGGCACAGCCTTCCGCTGGCGGTGTTCGCGGGCGGCACGCTCAACCACTTCGCGCGGGATGTCGGCGTCGAGGAGCCCGCGACGACGTTCGCCGCGCTCGATGCGGGTCAGCTCATGCTCGTCGACACCGCTCAGGTGAAGTTGGACGACGGGGAGGAGCGCACCTTCGTCAACACCGCAAGCCTCGGCGGTTACCCCGACTTCGTGCGCCTGCGGGAACGCTGGGAACGGCGGATCGGCAAGTGGCCCGCGGCCGGTATCGCCATGCTGTGCGTGCTGTTCCGGGCCGAGCCGCTGCGCGCGGTCGTCGACGGTGAACGCAACGACCTCTGGATGTTGTTCGTCGGCAACGGTGCGTACGACCCGGCGGACCAGATCCCCATGTCGCGTCCCCGCCTCAGCGACGGCACCCTCGACATCCGGTATCTGCGTGCGGACCTTCGCTTTTCGCGGCTGCGGCTGATCTTCGCCACCTTCACCGGCACCCTGAACCGCTCGGACACCTACGTGCATCGGCGCGTCGGCCGCCTGAACGTTCAGGTCGAGGGGGCTCCGGTGTCGCTGGCCACCGACGGCGAGGTCGCTCATCAGGCCGAGAAGCTCGACTTCACCAGTCAGCCAGCCGCTTTGGCCGTGTTCCGGGAAGCGCAACCCGACGACGTGGGGTGATCGGTCCGTAGCAGCAGGGTGGCGTCTTCGCTCACGCCACCCTGCTACCTCGGGTCAGCTGACATAGCCGTCGGCAACCTCCAGGACCTCGTCGATGATCTCCAGGCCGACGCGCAGATCATCCGCCGACGTGGTGAGCGGCGGCGCGATCTGGAAACGATTGCCCACGCTGAACGGCCACAGACCACGAGCCTTGGCAGCAGCGGTCACCTTCGCCATCGGCTCGGCGGCGGCACCGGCGGCGGCGAACGGGACCAGCGGTGTCCTGGCCGCCGGATCACGCACCAGCTCGAGCGCCCAGAAGAACCCGAGCCCGCGCACCTCCCCGACGCTCGGATGCCGGGCGGCCAACTCGCGCAAGCCTTTTCCGAGCACATCGGCGCCCACCGAGCGCACGTGGTGGAGGATGCCGTCGCGCTCGTAGATGCCGATCGAGGCGACTCCCGCCGCACAGGCCAGCGGGTGCCCCGCGTAGGTGAGGCCGCCGGGATAGACGGTGTGGTCGTAGCGCTGCGCGATCCGCTCGGCGATGAGCACGCCGCCGAGCGGCACGTAACCCGAGTTCACGCCCTTGGCGAAGGCGATGATATCGGGGGCGACATCGAAGGCCTGCACCGCGAACCACTGCCCGACCCGGCCGAAGCCGACCATCACCTCGTCGGCGATGTAGACGATGCCGAACTCGTCGCAGAGCGCGCGCACGCCCGCGAGATAACCCGGCGGCGGGATCAGCACGCCGTTGGTCCCGACCACCGTCTCCAGGATCAGACCCGCGATGTTCTGCGGACCCTCCAGCTCGATCACCTGCCGCAGGTGGGTCAGCGCCGCCGCCGTTTCCTCCTCGGGAGTGCTTGTGCCCCAGGGCGATCGGTAGGGGTACGGGCCGAAGAAGCGCACCACGTCGACGTTGGTCGGCTCGGCGGCCCAGCGGCGCGGTTCACCGCTGAGGCCGATCGCCACACCGGTACCACCGTGATAGGAGCGGTAAGCGGCCAGCATCTTGGTGCGTCCGGTGAAGCTGCGCGCCAGCCGCACCGCGTGTTCCACCGCTTCCGCGCCGCCGGTGGTGAACAGGATGCGGTTCAGCTCGCCGGGCGCCCGCTCGACGATCAGCCTGGCCAGTTCGCTGCGGGCCTCGTTGCCGACGGTCGGCGAGATGGTGGCCAGCCGCTTCGCCTGGGCGATGATCGCGGCGATCATGTCCGGATGCTGGTGTCCGAGATTGACATTCACCAGCTGCGAGGAGAAGTCGAGGTACCGATTGCCGTTGTCATCCCAGAAGTGCGAGCCGGCGGCGCCGACGATCATCGGCGGGTTCAGCTCGGCCTGCGCGGCCCACGGATAGAAGACGTGATCGGTCAAATCACTTACCCCCTTCGGTCAGGGTGACCTGGCTCGGGGCGAAACCCGCTCCGGTCACATCGGCTCCACCGGACTTCAGCAATTCCAGTGCCTTCGTGACGTATTCGCTCGTGTAAGCGCTCGCGTCGGGATCCTTCTTCAGGACGGTGACGCCCTCTTGGTTCTTGGTGTTCTTGGCGATCTGCACGGTCCGCGCCCAGGCTGCGGGGTCGACCATGCCGATCCCGGCGGGCGCGGGCCAGATCAGCTTGTTCACCTCGTTGATCTGCCACTGCTGGTGCGTCGCGCCGAGCGTGGAGCCAGCGGCGACGGTGATGTCCCGGCATTTGTCCAGGTTGTCGCGGCAGAACACCCAGCCCTTCAGCGAGGCAGCGATGAATTTCACGGTCTGCTCTTGATACTTCGCGTCCTGCAGCTTCTCGGTGTTGGCCCAGATGGCGTCCTGTAGCATGGCGACGCCTTCGTCGTTCCAGTCGATGGTGGCGAAATCGTCTGCGGTGTAGAGCTTTCCGGTCGCCGGGTTCTTGGTCTCCAGCAGCTGGGCATACTCGTTGTAGGACATGGCCTGGGCGGCGGTGATGTCCTTGGCCAGGAAAGCGTTCATGTCGAACTGCTGCTGCACCAGCTTGACGTCTTTCGCCGGGTCGATGCCCGCCTTGGTCATGCCCGCGAACAGCTCGAATTCATTGCCGTAGCCCCAGTTTCCGACGGTCTTGCCGCGCAGCGCGGCCGGACCGGTGATGTTGTCGGACTTGAACGACACCTGCTTGGTGCCGGAACGCTGGAAGATCTGCGCGACATCGGTGATGCCCGCGCCCGCCTCGCGCGAGGCCAGCGCCTTGGGCACCCAGGCGATGGCGTAGTCGGCCTGCCCCTGCGCCAGCACCGTCTGCGGGACGATATCCGTTCCGCCGTCCAGGATTTCGACCGACAAGCCCTGCTCCTTGTAGAAGCCCTGATCGACCGCGGCCAGATAGCCCGCGAACTGCCCCTGCTTGAACCACTGCAGTTGCAGGCGCACCTTGGTGAGGCCGTCGGCCGTGGTGGTGGAGCCGCTGTCGGTGGTGCTACAACCGGTCAGCACGGTCGCGGCCAGCGCGGTGAGCGCGAGACCGACCCGGAATCGCTTGGGGGACTTCGTCATCTAGATCTCCAGAGGGTGGTGCGTGGTCTACGGGTGAGTAGTTCGAGGAGTAGGACGGCGGCCAGGAAGATCAGGCCGACGAGCACGGCGCCCGCCACGTACGCCCACGCCCTGGGGTAGGCGGTGTTCGCCGCCGCGGAGGTGATGCGGCTGCCGAGTCCGTTCTGCAGACCGCCGAAGTATTCGGCGATGACGGCCGCGATCACCGCGCCGGGCGCGGCGATCCGCAGACCGGTGAACAGGTACGGCAGTGCCGCGGGCAGTCGCACGGTGCGGGTGATCTGCCAGCCGCCCGCCGCGTACGACGTCATCAGATCCGTATGGACCTGCGGAACCTGGCGCAGGCCCCTGGCCGTGCTGACGAACATCGGGAAGAACACGACGATGGTGACGACCATCCGGCGCGGGGTGTCCGTGGTGGTCGAATACATCGAATTCAGCAGGGGCGCAAGGGCGACGATCGGCACGGCCGCCGCACCCGCGGCGAGCGGGCTGAGCAGGCCGTCGACCAGCTGGAATCGGACGGCGAACATCGCGGCCACGATGCCGAGCACCGCACCCACCAGCAGCCCGACCAGGGCGTTGGTTCCGGTTGCCGTCGCGGCGTCGGCGATGCGGGCGAAGTTCTCGGTGAATTCACTCGCGATGGCCGTCGGCGCGGGCAGCAGGAACGACGGGACACCGGCGGCGACGGTCAGCACCTGCCACAGCGCTAGACCGCCCACGCCGAACAGCAACGGCGGCAGCACCGTTCGCCACGGCAGCGCCATTTTCCAGGACGACGTCATCGCAGCTCCCGCCCCGCCACCGCGGCACCGTCGCCGTGTCCGTCACGCAGCGCCGCGCGCACGGCGGCCACCGCCGCGAAGAAGGCTGGGCTGGAACGGACTTCGTCGCCCGCCTCGGCCGCGTCGCGCCTGCCCCAGCCACCCGTCGGCACGATCTCGGTGATGCGGCCCGGGCGCGGTGACATCACGACGACCCGGTCGGACAGGAACACCGCCTCCGGGATGGAGTGGGTCACGAAGACCACGGCCGCCTCGGTCTCCCCCGCGATCCGCAGCAGCTCGCCCTGCATCCGCTCGCGGGTCATCTCGTCGAGCGCGCCGAACGGTTCGTCCATCAGCAACAGCGAGGGTTTCGGGGCCAGCGCCCGGACGATCGCCACCCGCTGCTGCATGCCGCCGGACAGCTCGGCCGGATAGCGCTTGGCGAACTCGGTCAGCCCCGCCATCTCCAGCAATTCCGCACTGCGCGAACGCCGTTCATTCTTGGGCACCTTGTGCAGTTCCAGCGGCAACTCGACGTTGGCCTGCACGGTGCGCCAGTCGAGCAGGCCGGACTGCTGGAAGGCGATGCCGTAGTCCTGGTCGATTCTGGCCTGCCGCGCGGTTTTGCCGTGCACCGTCACGGTGCCGCCGGTCGGTTGCTCCAAGTCGGCGATGATGCGCAGCAGGGTGGACTTGCCGCAGCCGGAAGGACCGATCAAGGAGACGAATTCGCGTGGGGCGACGGTGAGGGACACATCCGAGAGCGCGGTGACCGAGCCCGCGGTGTAGACCTTGTCGACGCCGCTCAGTTGGACTGCGGCAATCCTTTCGGCGGTCGCTGTGGTGTCGATGCGGGTGGCTCGGGCGCCGCTCTGCCCGACCGCACCGGGCGGCTCGCCCGCGCCGTCCTGCTCGACGGTGCCGGCCTGCCCGACCCCACCGCCCAGCTGCACCGCGCCGGCCTGCCCGACGGCACTGCCCTGCTCCACAGTGCCGGGCCGCTCGACTGCACTGTGCTCGACGGCGCCGAGCGGCCCGTCACCCGAAACCTGCGCCCCCTCTTCGGTCGTGGCGACGACTGGTCGTCCTTTGCGGGTCAACGGGTACCTCCTGATGAGCTGCCGCGGGGGCGGCGGTAGTAACCAAGCGCGAATTCGGGGTCGCCGCTCCCGGTGGGGCCGCGCTGCGCATCGCGCAGCACCCGGCGACGGCCCGGACCCGCTCAGCGCACGAACGGGCCCTCATCGGCCGCCTCCCGCAGGCCGGGCGGCCCCGACCGGCCTGCTGTAGCGACGCAGCGCCAGTTCGGCCACGCCGACGACCGCGGTGACGACGACACCGAGCAGCGCGGCGGCCAGGACCGCCGCGTAGAGCCGGGAGGCGTCACCGGTGGCCTGCTGGGAGAAGACGATGATCTGGCGGCCGATGCCACCCGCGGTGCCGGTGGAGATCTCGGCGACAACGGCCCCGATCACCGAGGCGGCGGCGGCCAACCGCAAGGCGGGCAGCAGGTGCGGGACAGCGGCAGGCAGCCTCAGGTGCAGCAGGGTCTCCCACCAGCTGGCCGAATAGCTGTGCAGCAGTTCGACCGACGCCTTCGACGGTGCCTGCAGTCCGCGCAACATGCCGACCGCCACCGGGAAGAACGCCAGGTACGAGGCGATGACCGCGATACTCATCCACGGCCGCCACGGCTCACCCGCGATCACGATCTTGCCGCCCCACCCGGCGACCAGCGGAGCCAGCGCGATCAGCGGAACCGTTTGCGACACAATAATATACGGCAGCAAGCCACGCTCGACAAAGGTGAATCGCTGCATCACGACGGCGAGCAGCACGCCGATGACGGTGCCGATCAACAGTGCGAGCAACGCCAGGCCGAGGGTGAATCCGGCGGTCCGCACCAAGGTGACGCCGACCGTCCCATTACCGTCCCGCTCGCCGAGCACCGTCACGACCGACCACACGTGCGGCAGCGCCCCGTCCCCGGTGCGCGGCAGGATCCGCTGATCACCGATGCTCGCTCCGCCTTCGGGGACAACGAGTTTCACCAATTCCCAGCAGCCGAGCACCAGCACGAGCACGGCGACCGCGTACCCGGCCCGTGCCGTACGCAACCTCACCTGCGCTCCGCACACAGCTGCGCCCGCACAGCCACACCGGTGTGTGCCGCTGCCATCAGACCACCTCCGTGGCGGTGACGGGATGCGCCAGCCGCGGTAACACCGACTCGCCGTACGCCTCCAACGTCGCGGACTTCGCGTCGTGCTGCAGATAGACCGCGAACTGGTCGACGCCGAGCTTCTCCAGCTCCCGCAGCCGCGCCAGTTGATCATCCGGTGTGCCGAGCAGGCAGAAGCGGTCCACGATGGTGTCGGGCACGAACTCCGCGTGCGTATTACCCGCGCGCCCGTGCTGGTTGTAGTCGTACCCCTGTCTGCCCGCGATGTATTCGGTCAGCGCGGCCGGAACATCGCTGCCCGCACCGTATTTCGCCACGATATCGGCCACGTGGTTGCCGACCATGCCGCCGAACCAGCGGCACTGTTCACGAGCGTGCGCCAATGCCGTATCCGACCCGTCGGTGACGTACGCCGGTGCGGCGACACAGATTTTCACCGCCCCGGGGTCGCGCCCGGCTCGTTCGGCGGCGGCCCGCACCCGAGCGATGGTCCACGCGGTGATGTCCGGATCGGCGAGTTGCAGGATGAACCCGTCGGCGACCTCGCCGGTGAGATCCAGCGCACGCGGGCCGTATCCGGCCATCCAGACCTCGAGCCGGGAGTCACCGGCCCACGGGAACCGCACGATGGTGTCGCCGACCCGGGCGCTGCGCCCGTTGCCGAGTTCCCGGATCACCTCGATGGCTTCGCGCAGCGTGGCCAGCGTGGTTGGCTTGCCGCCGAGCGTGCGCACCGCCGAGTCGCCGCGGCCGATGCCGCAGACGGTGCGGTTGCCGAACATGTCGTTCAGCGTGGCGAAGGTCGACGCGGTCACCGTCCAGTCCCGGGTGGCCGGGTTGGTCACCATGGGGCCAACCACGACTTTCCGAGTGGCGGCCAGGATCTGGCTGTAGATGACGTAGGGCTCCTGCCACAACAGGTGCGAGTCGAACGTCCAGACGTGCGAGAACCCGTGCGTCTCGGCCTGTCTGGCCAGTTCGACCACCCGGGAGGCGGGGGGTGTGCATTGCAGCACCACACCGATGTCCATGCGGCACTCTCCGTTTCGAAGTCGGATACAGCTGTGCGGGAGCTGTGGGTGTCAGATCAGGTTCTGCGACAGTGCGCGTTTGACGAACCGGCCGTGCCCGGCGCTGCCCAGGTAACTGCCGTGGTCGATGACCACCCGGCCGCGGGAGAGCACGGTGTCGACGTGGCCGTCGATCTCGAAGCCCTCATAGGCCGAGTAGTCCATGTTCATGTGGTGGGTCTTGCCGAGCCCGATGCTGGTGTGGCCGTTGGGGTCGTAGATCACGATGTCGGCGTCCGCACCGGGGCTGATGACGCCCTTGCGCGGGTACATGCCGAACATCCGGGCCGGCGTGGTGCAGCACACCTCGACCCAGCGCTCGAGCGAGATCTGCCCACTCTTGACGCCCTGGAACATCAGGTCCATCCGGTGCTCGACGCCGCCGATCCCGTTCGGGATCTTGCTGAAATCGCCGATGCCCATTTCCTTCTGGTCCTTCATGCAGAACGGGCAGTGGTCGGTGCTGACCGTGGTCACGTCGCCGGTGCGCAGGTAGCGCCACAGCTCGTCCTGGTGCCCCTCGGCCCTGGACCGCAGCGGCGTCGAGCAGACCCACTTGGCGCCCTCGAAACCTGGTGCGCCCAACTGTTCTTCGAGCGACAGGTACAGGTACTGCGGGCAGGTTTCGCCGAAGACGTTCTGCCCGTTGCCCCGTGCGGTGGCGATCTGTTCCAGCGCCTGCTTCGCCGACACGTGCACCACGTACAGCGGCGCACCGGTCAACTGCGCCAACATGATCGCGCGATGCGTGGCCTCCTCTTCCATCTGCCAGGGGCGGCTGGTGCCGTGGAAGTACGGCGCGGTGTCGCCGCGGGCGATGGCCTGCTCGACGAGCACGTCGATGGCGATCCCGTTCTCCGCGTGCATCATCAGCAGCGCGCCCAGATCGCCCGCCG
This sequence comes from Nocardia sp. CS682, assembly GCF_004634405.1. Taxonomy (NCBI): domain Bacteria; kingdom Bacillati; phylum Actinomycetota; class Actinomycetes; order Mycobacteriales; family Nocardiaceae; genus Nocardia; species Nocardia sp. CS682. The sequence goes on from NZ_CP029710.1 coordinate 1,382,188, forward strand.
CCTGCATGGCGCGCAGGATCTGACCGTCGGTCGAGTAGAAGACACCCGGGTAGGCCATGAACAGCTTGAAGCTGGTCACGCCCTCGGAGACGAGTTCGCTCATCCCCTTGAGGGATTCGTCGTTGACCTCACCGATGATCTGATGGAAGCCGTAGTCGACGGCGCACTTGCCCGCCGCCTTCTGGTGCCATGCGCCGAGCGTGTCCTGCAACCGCTCCCCCGGCGTCTGCACCACGAAATCGACGATGGTCGTGGTACCGCCCCAGGCCGCGGCGCGGGTTCCGGTCTCGAAGGTGTCGGACGCCTCGGTGCCGCCGAACGGCATCTGCATGTGCGTATGTCCGTCTACCCCACCGGGAATCACGTATTTACCGGTCGCGTCGATCACGGTCTCGGCAGTGGTGGTCAGGTCCGCCCCGAGGGCGGTAGCGCCGGGTTGCAGGACCGCGACAATGGTTTCGCCGTCCACCAGCACATCGAGCAGTTGCGATCCGGTGGCCGAGACCACCGTGCCGCCGTGGATGAAGGTCAGTGCCATGTAATCCGCCCCGCGCTCAGGGAGCTACCAGCGGGCCATAGGCGTCCGGCCTGCGGTCGCGGTAGAAGGCCCACCGGTCACGGACCACCTTGATCAGATCCAGATCGAGGTCGCGGATCACCAGTTCGGGATCGGTATCCGAGGCAACCTCGCCGACGAACTTGCCCTCGGGGTCGACGAAGTAGCTGGTCCCGTAGAAGTCGTCGTCGCCGTACTCCTCGACGCCGACCCGGTTGATCGCGCCGATGTAGTACTCGTTGGCCACCGCGGAGGCCGGCTGCTCCAGCTTCCACAGGTAGCCCGACAGGCCACGCGAGGTCGCGGACGGGTTGAACACGATTTCCGCGCCCGCCAGGCCGAGCGCGCGCCAGCCCTCCGGGAAATGCCGGTCGTAACAGATGTAGACGCCGACCTTCCCGACCGCGGTGTCGAACACCGGCCAGCCCAGATTGCCCGGCCGGAAGTAGAACTTCTCCCAGAAGCCGTTGACGTGCGGAATGTGGTGTTTTCGGTATTTGCCGAGATAACTGCCGTCGGCGTCGATCACCGCCGCGGTGTTGTAGAGCAGGCCGGGTTGCTCCTGCTCGTACACGGGCAGGACCATCACCATGCCCAATTCCCTTGCCAGCGCGGCGAATCGCTCCGTCGTCGGGCCCGGCACCGACTCCGCGTACTCGTAGAACTTCGCGTCCTGCAGTTGGCAGAAGTACGGGCCGTAGAACAACTCCTGGAAGCAGATCACCTTCGCGCCCTGCGCGGCCGCCTGGCGGGCGTAATCCTCATGCGCTTTGATCATGGACTCTTTGTCGCCGGTCCAGTTGGTCTGGACGAGCGCCGCTCGAACGATTCCCATGCTTTGTTATACTTCACTCCGAACCAATTCGGTTGTGTTACAAGATTGCGGAAACAGTTTCGTAGCCGTAAACCTCGAGCCTGGTCGTAGTTCCGGCGACGCCCCCGACGCAGAATGACGGTGTGAGCGAGCGAATCGGCGAGGTTACGGCCTCCACGAACGGGTCGGGGCGGTTCATCGCGGACCTGGCCGACCGGACGCCCGCGGGGATCGCGGCGGCCGTCAGCAGGCTGATCCGTTCGGGGACGTTGACACCGGGCTCGCGGCTGCCCACCGTCCGTGAAGTCGCCCGCGAGTTGAAGGTCTCGCCCGCGACCGTGAACCAGGCGTGGCGGGCGCTCGCCGCGGCCGGTGCGATCGTCGCGCGCGGCCGGGCAGGCACCTTCGTCGGCGCCGCCACCAATGGGTCCGGTACCGCAGTCGGCCGCTACCAGCGGCTGCACCCGCCGTCTTTGAGCGCGTTCCGCGTCGACCTGTCCCGTGGCACCCCTGACCCGGAACTGCTGCCCGATCTGGGCGCCGCGCTGCGCGACCTCACCAAGGACGGGGCCAGCGACCTCGCCGCCGACTATCTGGGCGAGGCAGTGCTGCCCGAGCTGGCCGCGAAAGTCCGAGCGGACTGGCCGTTTCGCGCCGAACGGCTCGCCGTCCTCGACGGCGCGCTGGACGCCGTGGACCGGCTGCTGTCCGCGCACGTCCGGCTCGGCGACGCGGTAGCGGTCGAAGACCCTTGCTTCCCACCGTTTCTCGACCTGCTCGCCGGTCTCGGCGCCCGGCCCGTTCCCGTCCGCATGGACGAATCCGGTTTGCTGCCCGCCGAACTCGCGCGCGCTGTCGCGGTGCACGGCGCCACCGCGCTGATTCTGCAACCGCGCGCGCAGAACCCCACCGGGGTCTCCCTCACCGCTGCCCGCCTCCGCGAACTGGCCGACATCCTGCGGGACACGGGCACTCTCATCATCGAGGACGATCACTCCGCCGGAATCGCCGCCGCCGCACTGCGTTCCCTCGGCAGCCGGCTCCCCCGGCGCACCGTCCACATTCGCTCGTACTCCAAATCGCACGGCGCCGACCTGCGGTTGGCCGTGGCGGGCGGGCCGGCGGACCTGCTCGACCCGGTCATCGAACGCCGCATGCTGGGCGCAGGCTGGACCAGCAGGCTGCTCCAGCGCGTCCTGCTGAGCATGCTCGACGACCCGGCGGCGATCCAGGCCGTCACCACCGCGCGTACCGAATACCGCAGGCGCTCAACGGAACTCCGCCGCGCCCTGGCACGCCGCGGCGTCGCCGTCGCGCGCGGGGACGGCATCAATCTCTGGCTGCCGGTCGCCGACGAGAACGCCGCCATGATCTCGCTCGCCGCGGCGGGCATCAAGGCGGCGCCCGGCGGGCCGTTCAGCGTCGGCGACCAGCCGCCCGTCGACCACCTCCGCATCACCGTCTCGGCGCTCGCCGACGGCGACCTGGATTGGCTCGCCACCGAACTCACGGCCGCCACCACCGCCGCCCCCACCTATCGCCGCATCCGCCGCGCCTGAAGCCCGTTCACATAGCCCACAGACATGCATCGGGTGCGCGAAGAACCTGCTGGTTATGCAAGGCACCCGGGGGCACGCGGATTCCGCAGTGATCGAGGCGGTCCCGGCACGCTATCGGCGGGGAGATGGAATGATTCGGCACGGCATCGTCCGGTGCGCAATCCGAATGAAGGAGATTCCTAGCGGTGAGCAGCGAAGTGCAGGGGCGGCATTTAGGCATCAAGCAGGGGTGGCGGTTCGGGGTACCCCGCGGCGTGCTGCGGGTCGTCGGCGTCGCGGCGGTCGCCGCAGCGCTCGCGGCGTTCGCGTCCGGCGGCGTTTCGGCCGATACCTGGAGCGTGCGCACCCAGCAGCCCGCCCAGTGCAATGCGCCCGCGGAAGGCGCCGTGACCGCGCGCACCTACCCGGCGCCCGGCCCGGCCACCGAGCCCGGCGCCAGCTACGCCGCGACGCTCGACACCACCTGCGGGGCAATCCAGATCGACCTCGATCCGGCAGCGCCGCAGACGGTCAACTCGTTCGCCTTCCTGTCCAACGAGCAGTACTTCAACCACACCAAGTGCCACCGGATCACCACCGACGGCATCTACGTGCTGCAATGCGGTGACCCGACGGCCACCGGCACCGGCGGCCCCGGCTACCAGATCGCGGACGAGAATCTGGCAGGCGCCACCTACCGGGCAGGCACCGTCGCCATGGCCAACGCGGGTCCGAACACCAACGGCAGCCAGTTCTTCCTGGTCTACCGGGACAGCCAGCTGCCCCCGAACTACACCCCGTTCGGGCGCATCACCGGCGGCCTGGACGTCCTCCAGTCCGTCGCCGCCCTCGGTACTCGGGACGGCGGCCCCGACGGCACCCCGCGCGACGACGTCGTCCTCAACAAGGTCGAAACCTTCAAGAAGTAATACCCCTCGGTGATGGCGGCGTCCTCGGACGCCGCCATCACCGTATCCAGGGGCCGAGTGGCACAGGACCGGGAGCCGCTGTGCCACTCGCCGCTACCTGTGCGGGGTGAGCGGGAAGGTGGTGACGCCGGGTCTCGGTAGCGTCGACGGACCGCTGATAGAGACAGGACCTCCGCTGGGCGAGGCTCAGTCCACTTCATAGCCGGGCGGCGGCGGCTCGCTCCACGCCATCGAATCGCGGAACGCGGCTTCGAGTGTCGCGAACCAACCCGAATCCATGCCGAATCCAGGGTGTTCGAGCCCGACAAGGCCCCACACATGTGGTGGCCCGAAGCCATACTCGGAGTAGGCGATGCCCGTCCCGGACTCGAGAAACTCGGCCACGATGAACCCGGGATACTGCGGCTCCTGGAATTCGGGATGCCGGTCCCCGTAGTCCCAGTCGAGCATGCAGACGCGCGGGCGAACGAGGTAGCCTCGCAACCTCTCGACCAGCTGACCGCTGGGAATCTTGGCGACTTCGTCCGCGACGCGGATCGCCATCGCTTCTTCGTCTCGCACCGACACAATCGTATGCGACCGTCGGGATTTCCGACCCGCCGATCAGCGAGCGGGTGCAGTGCCGTGCCCAGCCCGCAGTTTCAGTGCCACATCACCAAAATCCGTTGAGCCAACCATCAACCGGGAATACCGTGCGGGCATGCGGATACATCCTTGCGGCGCGGACGATCTGGACGAGTTGGCCGCCCTGCGCGCGCAACTATGGCCGGACGGGTCTGTTGTCGAGCATCGCTCCGAGGTCGGCGAGCAATACGACGGAACCCGCGACGCGGCAGCATTTCTCGCACGCGACGAGCGCGGCGCCGCAGTCGGCTTCGGTGAAGTCACACTGCGCCACGACTACGTCAACGGGTGTGATACATCACCGGTTGCGTTCCTCGAAGGACTCTTCGTGATCCCCCGCCACCGCAGAAGCGGAGTAGCCCGGGCACTGTGCGAGGTGATGGAGACATGGGGTCGCGAGAACGGCTGCACCGAACTCGGCTCAGATGCTTTGCTGAGCAATGCCGAGGGACAGAACATGCATGCGGCCCTGGGCTTCGAAGAACGTGAACGTGTCGTGTACTACCGAAAGATGCTGTGACTCGACACTGTTCGCCCGCAGTCTGTAGGGAGGGCTGACACCCCCTTGCTTCGATCCAGGGGGCGACCGGACCGACAGTCCATCACTTGCCCTCGATACCTCCGTGAGTATCGAATCGGAGCCGGTGCCCGATAGGGATATCCCCTCGGCGATGGCGGCGTCCTCGGACGCCGCCATCGCCATATCCAGGGGTCGTGTGGCCGCTACTTGTGCGGGGTGAGCGGGAAGGTCGTCGCGCCGTCGTTGCCTGCGGGGATGATCGGGACGATCACCGACGACGGGTGTTCGGGGTCCTTGAAGATGGTTTGGGTGGCTAGTTCGGTGCGGGTGCTTTCGCCGAAGGGTTCGCCGGTGTTCGGATTCGGCGCGTACTGGGGGTAGTCGCTGCTGGAGATGGCGAGGCGGATCCGGTCGCCTGCCTTGAATTGATAGCTGGTCGGCCAGATCTTGATGGTGAACTCGTAGGGCTGGCCCGGCACGATCGGGGTGGGGTTGGTGAGTGAGTCGCGGAAGGCGGCGCGGATGATGCCGTTGTTCAGGTTCACCGCGGAGCCGTCCGGAGCGAGAACCTCCAGGCGCGCAACGAAATCGGTGTCGGGCGCGGTCGAGGAGGCCCACAGTTTCACCGTGATCGGGCCGGTGATCTCGGTGTCGGTGCCGAGCGGGGCGGTGTCGTAGGTGAGCACGTCGGTCCGCTGCTCCACCGCGGCCTGGTCGAACGGCCCCTGCGGCGTATTGCCGACACCGCAGCAGGAATGGCCGCCGACACTCGGGGCCGGATCGGTCGGGTCGTAGAGGTAGCGGTCGCCTTCGGCGGGTCCGGTCGGTGCCTGCTCGACCAGTTTGCCGGTGCGGCCGGACGAGCCGTTCTCGCCGTCACCACTGAAATAGTAAGTCTTCCACTGGGTTTGCGGCAGCGGCCAGCTCGGCGCCGACTTCCACCGGTTGGCGCCCATCACGTAGTAGTCGACTCGAGGCTTGCCCGCGACGCCGTTGTTCACGCCCTTGAGGAAGTGGTCGTACCAGGCCAGCATCAGCTCGTTGATCGGGCTGTTGCCCACCGGTCCGAGCTGATCGAGCAGCGGCGCTATCGTCGAGGTCGGGCGCCCCCACCCGACGTGGTCCCACGGGCCGATGACCAGTCGCTGGTTCTGTCGCGCCTCCGGCGTACCGCCCTTGTCGACCATGCCGGTGAAGTTCTCGATGCCGCCGGCCAGGAACGAGTCGTACCAGCCTTCCATGTTCAGCACCGGCACCTTCACGTTCTGGTAGCGCTCGCGGATGCTCCACTTCTTCCAGTAGTCGTTGTAGGTCGAGTTGCGGATCCAGTCGAAGTACCAGGGCGCGACCGCCGGATTGCCCGGCTGCAGCGGCGGAAAGTCCTTGTATGGACGGAAATTCATCCACCGGGTGGCATTGTCCATGGCCGCGCGGATCTGCTCGATCGCCGCGGTGTCGCGGCGATGCTCGGCGGCGGCGAGGCCGATCGTGCTCACCGCCCACGGTTCGACGAAGCCGAGCCGGAACTGCCCGCCCTCATAGGTCCAGCCGTCGTAGTAGTCCGACGAGGTGTTGGCGGGCACGATGGCGGCCAGGTGCGGCGGCGTCTCGACCGCGGCGAGCCACTGCGTCGCGCCGATGTAGGACGACCCGTACATGCCCACTTTGCCGTTCGTGCCGGGCAATTGGGCCGCCCACTCGACGCTGTCGTACCCGTCGCGCAGGTCGTTGTCGAACTCGGTGAACGTCCCGTCCGACTTCCCGACGCCGCGAATGTCCTGAATCACCACCAGATAGCAGTGCGAGGCGAACCAGTCCGGCGTCTGATAACGCGAAGAGCTCACTTGCGCAAAGGATTTCCCGTACTGCGTCCGCATCAGAATCACCGGCACCGGATCGCTGGTCTGAGGGCGATACACATCCGCCCGCAAGATCGTCCCGTCGCGCATCGCCCCCGGCACGTCGGTTTCCTTGTCCACCGCGCATTTTCCCCGCCCGGTGTTCGGCGGCCAGGCCCCCGCCTGCCCTGGCGCCCCCGTCTGCGTACTCGCCGGATCATCGGTGTCCGAGCCCGGCGTACACCCCCCGACCAAAACCCCGACGCACACCAGCGCGGTCAGCAACCGCCCGACGCCAATACCGTGACCGGACAACCGGATACACCTCCCGTGAGGCGCCGACCGGACACTCGACGCGTGCCCCTCAACAGTGAGAACGCCTCCGTCGAGCCGATGCTATCAAGATCCAGTACCAAACGTCCTACGAATGCATTTCCGCGACGGAAGGTCGCCAGCCGCGTGAATTTCGTTGCCACACAGCATTTCCCAGGACTGCCCGGCGTCGACTTTGCTGACAAGTCAACAGACGCACACGGAAGTCCTCATGCGCGGCAGGCGACAGTGATGATCTCCGGGCTGGTCGGGGTCAGGGGGCTGCGGTCCCAGTCGCCGAACTGTTCGGCGACGACCAGTCCCGCGGCGGACAGGAAGGTCGCGAGGGTGGGCGCGTCGAGGAATCGGAGCGTGCTGTAGCTGATCTCGGCCCGGGGCCATCGGTCGCTGGTGAAGGTGTGGGTGAAGGAGACGAGCTCACCGTCGACCGGTTCGGTGACGTGACAGACGCACCGCACCACCGCACCGGTCTCGTCCGAAACTTCGCCCGAGTATCGCTGATGCCACGTCTCCCATTCCCGCGCAAGAGGATTGCGGGTTTCGAAGACGAAACGACCGGTGCCGGTCAGTGTCGCGGCGATCACGGCCAGCGTCGACCGAAGCTCGTCGTCACCGACCAGCACTTGGAACGCGTGCCCCGTCATCACCACCAGATCGAACCGATCGTCCCGGCCGCGCAGCGCGCTCGCGTCACCGAGGACCCACTCGATATCGTCCTGCTTCCGTGCCACTTCGAGCATGCCCGGCGCGGGATCCACTCCGCACAGCCGGCCGGTATGGCCGTCCACCCGCGCCCTGTGCAGGAGCGCTCCCGTTCCACAGCCCAGATCCAGGACCGAGGGCGCGGCCATGACCAGGGGCAAGTAGAACCGGAAGTCGTCGCGTGCGTCCTCCGGACTGAAACTGTCGTACAGCGCGGCGAGCCGGGTATCGGTGAACACCTTGTCGACCATGCTCGAAGGGTTGCAGAAACGAGCAACCCGCCGCGACTTGTTTTCCGCCGCATGCCACCAGGGTGGCCTTCGAAGCTGTCCGGCACACCGCCGCCACCTACGGCAGAAGCTACCGCGACCTGATCCAGCGACTGCGAACCGAATTTCTCGCCGACGGCCGCCGGTAGCCGGAGCTTGGAGCCGTCGGCTGAGTTGACCCCGCGCCTGCGCTCAGTCCAAGCGGAGTAGGTCGGGCCAGGTGTGGGACCAGGGGGCGCGGGGCCCGTCGCAGCGCCAGATGGTGACGTCGCGGGTGGCACCGGGGAAGCCGAGGGGGGTGTCGGCGCGGCCGATGGGGGTTACCGAGGCGAAGAGGGGACGGATGTCGGAGGCGTCGTCACCGACCCAGAGGACGGTGGTCGCGGAGTCGGGCGGGGTGCCGAAGTAACCGAAACCGCGGTTGGGGCTGTAGACGTCGGGCAGGTTGTTCTCGGCGCTGAATACGTCGAGTGCGCTTGCCTGCCAGTAGGAGTCGGTGATGATGACCGTGGCGGCGCGGTCGGCCTCGGGCAGGGATCGGTAAGCAGTCGCGGTGGCGGCGGCGAGTTCGGGCCAGCCGAATCTGCCGTACACGCCGATCGACAGTCCGGCTTGGGCCTCGTTCTCGGCCGGTGTGTAATCGGATTCGGGTCGCCACGGCATGGTAAAGGCCACTAGGGCAACGGATACGACGACCAGCACGAGGGTGACGATCGTGCGCAGGCGACCCATCTGCTCGGTCCAGCGAACCGCGCCCGCGGCGAAGATCACGGCGTAGCAGCCCGCCGCGTAGTACGGCCTGCCGTCGGTGGCGATGAAGGCCACGGCAAGCAGCAGCGGCAGCGGAGCCAGGAACCGATACTGGCGCAACGGTTCCCAGCGGAACAGCGTCACGATGCCGTAGATCAGCAGCAGGCCGCCGAGCAGGCCTGCGGAGGCGACGGCCAGCGGCAGCCAGGTGTAGCGGCCGCCGATGGTGGCTTGTTCGGCGGCGATCACCGCGCCGAGCCGCAGTTGCGGCCAGCCGTGCCCGGCCTGCCAGATCAGGCTCGGCAGCGTCAGCAGCACCACCAGCGCCGCGCCCGCCCACAGTGCGGGACGGCGGAGCAGATCGCGTGGTCCATAGCAGAGCACGCCGATCGCGACCGCGACCCAGAAGAACGGAATCAACCATTTGACCTGCATATCCAGGGCGGTGGCCAGCGACGCCCACAGCAGCAGCGAGTCCCGCCGCGTGCGCACCCAGCGGACGAGCAACCAGCTGATCAACACCCAGAGCGCGGTGTCGACGGTGTTGGTGGCCAACTGGGTTCCCTGCACCAGCAGGAATGGTGAACTCGCATAGGCGATTGCGGTCAGGATCTGGGCACGGTGCCCGCCGCCGAACTCCCTGGCGATCTGCGCACTGATGACCACCGCCGCCACCGTCACCAGCAGCGCCGGAATACGCTGCGCCACCAGCGATCCCGGCGCGAGCACATCCATCAGCCGGGCGATCGCGGGCACCAGCGGACCCTGATCGGCGTAACCGAAGGAGAGCCTGCGCCCAGCCGAGATGAAGTACAGCTCGTCGCCGAAGAATCCGTACCGACCGGCCGAGGCCAGCAGTGCGATCGCCGAGAGGACCGCGACGGCACCTACCCCGGCGAGCGCGAACGGCCGTTGCTCGTGCGTATCCAGTTGCCGCACTGAGGTTGTCGTAGTGTCAGTCATCTTCCCCCGCCTTTCGTGTCGCCACATCGAACAACCGGCACATATGCGCCGAAAACCCGTCCATGTCGAAGTTCGGCTCCTTGATCGCCCGCCCGGCCGCGCCGTCGACCGCGTCGCGGATGGATTTCGCCATCGCCACCGGATCGAAATCGCCGAACTCCCCTGCGCGCTGACCTTCCCGCATGACTTCGATCAGCGGCTCGATTATCGCCTGCTCTCCGTCGGCCGAGGCGAACTTCGGCCTGCCGTCCGCGTCACGCAGATTCAGCACCACCTCGGTGAGCGCCGAGACGTAGTTCTTGTTCGCATCGATGAAGTCCAGATTCGATGCGATGTAGGCCAGCAACATGTTTCGTGGCCCGGTCGCCGCCGTGACCTTCGGCCCGACGTACTCGGCCGCCGACAGATACAGCTGGACGACCAGCTGCGTCATCAGATCGTCTTTCCCGGCGAAGTGGTAGGAGATGACCCCTTTGGAGATCCCGGCATGCTCGGCGATCCGCGCCAGCGACGCATTGCCGTATCCGACTTCGGAGATCACCTCCACCGCCGACGCGATGATCTGTCGCCGCCGCGCCTCCTCGATGAACGACTTCCGCTGGCCGTCCTGATTATTTTCTGACCGCACGGCCAGATATTAGCACGCTTGGTCAGCCGAGGGCTCGGTCAGCCGAAGTGCCGGATAACCCCACGCTCCCACCCCGGCTCACCGTCCTTGACGAAAGCGATCCAGCTGCCACGCATCTCGTCGACCAGCGACTGCGGGCGCTCCCCGTGCAGCATCGGCGCGTCCTGCCACGCCGCCGCGCTACCGAGCACGAACGGCAGCTCGAGGCAGTGGCACGCACGAAACGGACTGCCCGCAGGCTGCCACTCGAACTCGAACAACCAGGCCGCACCGCTGCCCGCATTCAGCGACTCGCTCAACTGCCGGGTCGGCCCGCCGAAGATCTGCTCGGAGACCTGCGCAACCGCGTCCCAGTCGTCGGAGAAGAACGCCGCCACCTCATCTCGCGTCGTGCCCATCAGCATGCGCAAGTCGCGCTCACCCACCGCACGCACCAGATCGGGCGCGACCAACTCCCCATCCGCCACCAACTGGAACGGCGGCACCACTTGCCCCTCCTCTCCTCTCGCCACGGCCGACTGCGCCGCCAGCAACGCCGTCACCGGCACCTCGCCGAGCCGCTCCGCTTCGACCCCCAACTCTCGCAACAACTTCGCACCGACCCGCTCCGCCGCTTCCGGCGTAGCGGGCAGCATCCCGAGCGGCGGGCTCTGCAAGATGGCCTGCTGGAACAACCCCTCCGCCTGCTTCCCGGACAGCATCGCCACCAGCGAGATCGCACCCGCCGACTGACCCGAGGCCGTCACCCGCGCCGGATCACCACCGAACGCGGCGATATTGTTCCGCACCCAGGTCAGCGCCGCGATCTGATCGCGCAGCCCTAGATTCCCGTCACTCACCCCCGGCAACCGAAGGAATCCGAGCGCACCCAGCCGATAGTTGATCGTCACCACCACAACGTCCCCCAGCGCCGCCACCTCGGCCCCGTCGTACCACCCGAGACTGCCCGCCCCGCTGGAGAATCCGCCGCCATGGAGGAAAACAAGCACCGGATGACCGTCCCCCGGCGGCGCCCACACGTTCAACGACAGACAATCCTCGGCCTGTGCCACCTCGAACGACCCCATCACCCGCTCGAGCCGCGACGCCAACTGCGGTGCCGCCGGACCGAATTCGGTCGCGTCCCGCACCTCCGTCCACGGTGCCACCGGTTCCGGCAGCCCGAAGCGCACAGCCCGCGCGTACGGAATACCCCGATAGACCGTCACCGCCCCCTCGGCAACACCCCGCACCGCCCCCGCGGTCGTCTCGACAACGGTCGACAAGTTGATCTCATTACTCATACCCCGAGTCTGCCCCCGATCCCGCCTTCCGGCGGCCCAGCGCTCCCACCCCACCGAAATCCGCCACTCCCCCGCCCCGGACAACCGGATTCCGCCAAGAGCAGCGGGACAAAGTAGCGGCGACACGCGGAGCCCACAGCCGCTATGTCCCGTTCATGGGGATCGTCGACTACCAGCGCCGAGCGGCGAACGCCCACCTGCGGCTGCCGGCGGGCGGCGCATTCGACGGAATCCGCTCATCCCGGCACACCAAAAGGCCGCGCTCCCAACGGAAGCGCGGCCTTCGGCACTGAAACTTACAGGTACTGACCCGTATTGGACTCGGTATCGATCGCCCTGCTCGCGCTGGCGTTCTTACCGGTGACCAACGTGCGGATGTAGACGATCCGCTCGCCCTTCTTACCCGAGATGCGGGCCCAGTCATCGGGATTCGTGGTGTTGGGCAGGTCCTCGTTCTCGGAGAACTCGTCCTGGATCGAATCGTAGAGATGCTGGATGCGCAGGCCGGGGTTGCCGGTGTCGAGGACGGACTTGATGGCGTACTTCTTGGAGCGGTCCACGATGTTCTGGATCATGGCGCCGGAGTTGAAGTCCTTGAAGTACAGGACTTCCTTGTCACCGTTGGCATAGGTGACCTCCAGGAAGCGGTTGTCCTCGCTCTCGGCGTACATCCGGTCGACGACCCGTTCGATCATCGCGCGGACGCACAGCGCCTTGTCGCCGCCGAACTCGGCGAGATCGTCGGCGTGCAGGGGCAGCGTCTCGGTCAGGTACTTCGAGAAGATGTCCTGTGCCGACTCCGCGTCCGGCCGCTCGATCTTGATCTTCACGTCCAGGCGGCCGGGCCGCAGGATCGCGGGGTCGATCATGTCCTCGCGGTTGGAGGCGCCGATCACGATGACGTTCTCGAGGCCCTCGACGCCGTCGATCTCCGACAGCAGCTGCGGCACGACCGTGGTCTCCACATCGGAGGACACGCCTGAACCACGGGTGCGGAAGATGGAGTCCATCTCGTCGAAGAACACGATCACCGGTGTGCCCTCGGACGCCTTCTCGCGCGCCCGCTGGAAGATGATCCGAATGTGGCGCTCGGTCTCGCCCACGAACTTGTTGAGCAGCTCGGGACCCTTGATGTTCAGGAAGAACGACTTGGCTTCCTTGGCATCCTCACCGCGTGCCTCGGCGATCTTCTTGGCCAGCGAGTTCGCCACCGCCTTGGCGATGAGCGTCTTACCGCAACCGGGCGGACCGTAGAGCAGCACACCCTTGGGCGGGCGCAGCGCGTACTCGCGGAACAGATCCTTGTGCAGGAAGGGCAGCTCCACCGCATCGCGGATCTGCTCGATCTGCCTGCCGAGGCCACCGATATCGGTGTAGTCGACGTCCGGAACCTCTTCCAGCACAAGGTCTTCGACCTCGGCCTTGGGGATGCGCTCGAACGCGAAGCCTGCCTTGGTGTCGACCAGGAGGGAGTCACCGGGGCGCAGTTTGCGAATCGGGGAGTCGGGATCCTCCATGTCGTCGTACTCGGCGACCTTGGCCAGCGGACCCGCCAGCCAGACCACCCGCTCCTCGTCGGCATGACCGACCACGAGGGCACGGCGGCCGTCGTCGAGGATCTCCCGCAGGGTGCCGATCTCGCCGACCGCGTCGTAGATGCCGGCCTCGACCACCGTGAGCGCCTCGTTGAGGCGGACGGTTTGACCGTATTCGAGGGTCGAGGTCTCGATGTTCGGTGAACACGTCAACCGCATCTTCCGGCCCGAGGTGAACACGTCTACGGTCTGATCGTCGTAGACGCCGATCAGAATTCCGTATCCGCTCGGTGGCTGGCCGAGCCGATCGACTTCCTCACGCAGGGCGATGAGCTGCTGGCGCGCCTCTTTGAGGGTGTCCATCAGCTTGGTGTTGCGAATCGTCAGCGAATCGATGCGGGCTTCCAATTCCCGTGCACGATCCGGCGAATCGGCGAGTTGCCTACGGAGCGCAGCCGCTTCGGCGCGTACCGCCTCGAGCTCTCTCCAGGCCGCCGAATCCGAATTCTCGATGGGGCTCATGTGCTGCTCCTCCCAGTCCCGGTCTATCAACGCTACCGGGCGCGAACCGTTCTCGCTTTCCGACATGGTTTCGTCGTGATCACATCTGGGCTGCGATCGACAGCCGGACGACCATGTTAGCCTGCCCTAACCCGCACTCGGTGAGCCCGCTCGCCGACCGAGCCGAAAGGTTGCTGAATATGCTCCTTCCCGCCAGGATTCTCCGCGTTTCTGTTGCTACCGCTACTGCCGCGCTCGCCGTTACCGTCGGGCTCGCCGGCTGTAGTTCTGATGACAACAAATCCGATGCCAAAGTCTCTTCCTCCAGCGTTGTGGCCTCGAGCAGCGCCGCGGCGACCGGGAACGCGGCGGCGCCGAGTCCCGAGACGCTACAGGCGGTGCTCGTCACATTGTCCGATCCCGCCGTACCCACCGCGGAGAAGACCAAGCTCATCGTCGACGGCGAAAAGCGCACGGCGAACATCGATCAGATGAACAAAGGCCTGGCAGGGTACACACTGACCTACGCAGTGGCCGATATCACAACGCAGGGCAACATCGCCACCGCGCAGGTGACCATCACCTCGCCGCACGGCGCCGTGCCCCCGATGCCCCTCAGCTGGGAGAACGTCGGTGGTACCTGGAAGCTCTCGGACGCGAGCGGCTGCCTGATGCTCGGCTTCGCGCAAGCCCCCTGCGTGCCCGCCTGATCCGTAGGCGGCGGCCGAGGGTGATGTGCGGACACCCTCGGCCGCGTCAGCCGCGCTGTCAGCCCTTGGAAGGCCTGCGCTGCGGCTTGGGGGTCACCGTGCCCTCGGCAAGCTTGCGTGCGCTCACCAGGAAGGCCGTATGGCCCTGCATCCGGTGTTCGGGGCGCACCGCGAGGCCGACCACATGCCAGCCGCGCACGATCGACTCCCAGGAGCGGGGTTCGGTCCAGCATTCTTGTTCGCGCAGCGCCTCCACGACTTTCGACAGCTGCGTCACCGTCGCCACGTAGATGATCAGCACGCCACCGGGAACGAGCGCCTTGGATACCGCGGGCAGCGCATCCCACGGCGCGAGCATGTCGAGCACCGCCCGATCCACCGGTTCGCCCGCGAAGTCGGCGACGTCCCCCACCGTCAGCGACCAGTTAGCCGGACGTTCGCCATAGAAGGTTTCGACGTTGCGGATGGCATGGTCAGCATGATCCTGGCGAATTTCGTAGGAAATCACCTCGCCCTGCGGCCCGACGGCGCGCAACAGCGAACACGTCAGCGCGCCGGAGCCCGCGCCGGCCTCCAGCACCCGCGCGCCGGGGAACATGTCGCCCTCGTGCACGATCTGCGCGGCGTCCTTCGGGTAGATCACCGCGGCACCGCGCGGCATCGACAACACGTAGTCGATCAGCAACGGGCGCAAGGCCAGATACGGGGTGCCGTTGGTGGAGTTCACCACCGAACCCTCGTCGGCGCCGATCAGGCTGTCGTGCTTGATGCCGCCGCGATGGGTGTGGAACTCCTTGCCCTCCTCCAAGACCACCGTGTACAGGCGTCCCTTGGCATCGGTCAGCTGTACCCGGTCACCGAGGGTGAAGGGACCGGTCCGTCTGGCCGTCATGAATCTCCGTTCGTGCTGGCGAATAGTCGCGCACCTGCGTGTCGGTGCCGCCGGATAGCCTGCCAGGTATGAGCTCGCCCGCGTCCACGCCCCCTACCGACGGCGCTGCGGCGTCCGATCCCGGTGCGGCGGCGAGCCGGCCGCGGCCCGCGCTCTCGCCTTCGCGGGCAATGGATTTCAAGCAGTGCCCGCTGAAGTACCGGTTCCGGGCGATCGACCGGATCCCCGAACCGCCGAGCAGGAACGCGCTGCGCGGCACGGTGGTGCACGCGGTGCTGGAGGACCTGTACGGGCTGCCCGCGGCGCAGCGGCAGCCGGTGCGGGCCGAGAGCCTGATCGTGCCCACCTGGGCGCGGGTGGCGGCCGAGTGGCCCGAGGTGACCGAGTTGATCACCGACGCCGAGCTGGACGGCTTCCTCGGCGAGGTGCGCACGCTGGTGCAGACATACTACCGGCTGGAGGATCCGACCCGCTTCGATCCCGAGTCGAGGGAGGCGCGGGTGGAGGTCGAGCTCGATGACGGAGTTCTGTTGCGCGGCTTCGTAGATCGGATCGACGTCGCGCCGACGGGGCAGCTGCGCGTGGTCGACTACAAGACCGGCCGCGCCCCCGGCCCCACCCAGGAGACCAGGGCGCTGTTCCAGCTGAAGTTCTACGCCCTGGTCGTGCTGCGCACCCGTGGCATCGTGCCCACCCAGCTGCGCCTGATCTACCTGGCCGACGAGCAGATCCTCACCTACGCACCCGACGAGGAGGAACTGCGGCGCTTCGAACGCACGCTCTCCGCGCTGTGGGAGGCGATCCTGGACGCCGGGCGCACCGGAGACTTCCAGCCGAACCGAGGATGGCTCTGCTCGTACTGCGACTACAAGCCGCTCTGCCCCGAATTCGGTGGGACACCACCGCCCTACCCGGGTTGGCCCACCGAGGGGACGACGGAGTCGCCGGACGAGACGTTGGCGGACGCCGTCGCCGAGTAGTAGCCGATGGCCTGTCGACCTCGGCCCGCCGCACCGGGGGTTTCATCCCGCGCACGAGACTGTCCGCCATCTCGTGCACGGCAGGCGATTTCGTGCGCGGCTGCGGTCAGAGGGTGAAGTTACGGAACAGCAGCACCGAAAGCCCCAGGCCGACAGCGAGGTTCACCACGACGGCGGAGCCGAACACGACGATCGGCCGCCAGCCCGCCTCGCGCAGCCCGCGCAGCGAGAACTCCAGCCCGATCGAGACGAAGGCGAGGATCAGGAACCAGGTGCGCAGATCGTTGATGATGGCGATGTGCGCGGCACCGACCTTCTTGTCGACCGACTGCAGATACAGCGTGCCGATCACCGACGCCGCGATGAAACCGAGCACGAACTTCGGGAACCGCTCCCAGAACTGACGCGCCGAGGGCCGCACCGCACCGGCCGTGCGTTCCACCTTCAAGGTGAAGTACGCGGTCAACGCGATGGCGACGATCCCGATCAGCGCGTTCTGCGTGGTCTTCACAATGGTGGCGATCTGCAGCGCCTTCTCCCCCGCGATGGCACCGGAGGCCGCGACCGCCGCGGTGGTGTCGATATTGCCGCCGATCCAGGCACCCGCGACCGCGTCGGACAGCCCGAGAACCTCGGCGAGCCAGGGCAATACGAAGATCGACGGCAGCGCGAAGATGATCACCAGCGACGCTGCGTAGGCGATCTGCTCCCGCTTGGCCTGCACCGCACCGGCCGCTGCGATGGCCGCGCTGACGCCGCAGATGGACACGGCCGAGGCCAGCAGCGCCCGCAGCTTGTCGTCGAGCCCGAGCCGTCCGCCCAGCCACCAGGTGAACCCGAACACCGCCGTGATCAACAGCAGCGCCTGCAGGATCGACGGGCCTGCCGCGGTCACCAGGATCTTCAGGTTGATGGAGGCGCCGAGCAGCACCACGCCGGTCTTGATGAAGAACTCGGTCCGGAAGCCGGCCGAAAGCCGGTCGCGCAGCGCCAGTTTGGTGAGGATGACATTGCCGATCAGGCCGATGGCGATGGCGTACACCGGGAACTCGATCGACTTGGCCACTCGCTCGAGCGGTGTGTCGGCCGCCCACTGCGGGACGTGCGTATCGAAGTAGCGGGTCAGCGCGCCGAGCACGACGACGACCACGATCCCCGCCACGATCGCGCCGGCCGTCGGACGCGAAACTGCTTGCAATGCCGCAGTTTCGGACTTCACCGACCCGGAAGCATCGGCGCTTTCGGCAACCGACTCGATCGCGACACCGCCTTCTGCCGGATTGCCTTCGCGCGCTTCATGATTCGGCATCACGGCACCAGCCAATCCGGAATCGCGCCGACCAGAACCAACGCGATCAGCGTCAGCCCGACGATCGCCGCCAGCCAGTCCTCGTTCCAGGCGAATGTGGTTCCCGAACGTTGCTCGGGCGATCTCTGTGACACGGGCGTGCTCCTTGCGTTCCTCATCGAGAGGCCGCACGGTAGCAACACCCGGTCATCAGGCGCACCGGTTGCGTTCAGCGTGAATTATTCACGCATACCAGACAAAGCAGACGGCGATAATCCGGCTCAGAAGGCCCGGCAGGAGCGAATGTCGAAGGCCAGGATGGCTTTTGCGCCGAGTTCGGCGAGCTGGTCCATCACCTCGTTGCCCTGCTTGCGCGGCACCATGGCGCGGATCGCAACCCAGTTGTCGTCGGCCAGCGGGGACACCGTCGGCGACTCGAGCCCCGGCGTGATCTTGACCGCCTGCTCGAGCAGCTCCTTCGGGCAGTCGTAGTCCAGCATGATGTACTGCTGGCCGAACACGACACCCTGGATCCGCGCGATGAGCTGGTTGCGGGCCCGTTCCTGCTGGTCGGAGCCGCTGCGTTCGATC
The DNA here is from genome assembly GCF_004634405.1 of Nocardia sp. CS682. Classification (NCBI taxonomy): domain Bacteria; kingdom Bacillati; phylum Actinomycetota; class Actinomycetes; order Mycobacteriales; family Nocardiaceae; genus Nocardia; species Nocardia sp. CS682. The sequence goes on from NZ_CP029710.1 coordinate 1,400,432, forward strand.
AGCACGCCCTCGGAGTCGCACAGCGACTCACCGAAGGCGACCAGGTTGTGCTGACGCAGGGTGCGCCCGGAGCCGACCACATCGGCGATGGCGTCGGCGACGCCGAGCTGGATGGAGATCTCCACCGCGCCGTCCAGCCGGATCACCTCGGCCTCGATACCGCGGCGCTGCAGATCGTTGAGCACCAGGTTCGGGTAGGAGGTCGCGATGCGCTTGTCGTAGAGGTCCTCGACCTGCCACGCCCGTCCGGCAGGCGCGGCGTAACGGAAGCTGGAGCGGCCGAAGCCGAGACCGATCCGTTCGCTGACCGGCGCGCCGGAATCGAGCGCCAGATCGCGACCGGTGATGCCGAGGTCGAGCTCACCGGAGCCGACGTAGATGGCGATGTCCTTGGGCCGCAGGAAGAAGAACTCGACCTGGTTGGCCGGGTCGAGCACGGTCAGATCGCGCGGATCGGTGCGCCTGCGGTAGCCGGCCTCGACCAGGATGGCGGTGGCGGCTTCGGACAGGGCGCCTTTATTGGGGACTGCGACGCGCAGCATGGCAGGAAGTCCTTTCGGGAGGAGAAACTACGGAGTAAGACGCACCCGTCACAGATGTCGGTACACGTCTTCGAGCTTCAATCCACGACCCACCATCAGCACCTGAACCCAGTACAGCAGCTGCGAGATCTCCTCGGCGAGCGACTCGTCGCTCTCGTGCTCGGCGGCCAGCCACACCTCGCCTGCCTCCTCGAGCACCTTCTTACCCTGGCTATGCACGCCGGCGTCCAGCGCGGCCACGGTTCCGGACCCCTCGGGGCGGTTGACCGCACGATCCTGCAGCTCGGCGAACAGGGTTTCGAAGTTCTTCACGATGAGCCATTGTTTCAGACCGGGGTGCGGGACCGTTGCTCCGGCCCGTCCCAGCTTTCGGCGAGCCGCGGCGCGGCGACCTGGACCGCCGATCCCGGGGCAGCCGACGCCGGTACTCGAGCACGGACCGCCGCAGCCCTGATACCGCATCCGGTCGGGTGACCGGATGCGGATCGTCGTCGGCTCAGCTCGCCGCGAGCAGGGCCTCCAGGTCGGCCACCGCCGTGCGGAGGTGGTCGGCGAAGGCGTGCATCTCGTCGGCGACCGTGGTCGGGGTGGCCAGGTAGAGGTTCCAGCGGTCCGGCAGCAGGACGTAGGCCACGCCGATGCAGCGGGGACTGGTCGAGCCGAAACCGAAGTAGCGGATATTGACCGACGGCGCCGAGCTGGTGCTCAGGTAGTCGTCGCGCATGATCAGCCAGCCGGGGCTGTCGTAGAGCGGAATCGGCTCGGTGACGCCGAGCTCGGCGCCGCGGCGGCGCTGGATCCACTGCAGTTCCCACAGATGCTGTTCGGGCGCGGCTCCCGCCTGACACTCCTTGGCGCGGGCGACGTGCGCGGCGGCCGCGGTGCGTGCGGCGGCGAGCCGGGCTTCCTGGTCGACCGCGGGGTCCTGCATGGCATCCACGAACGCCACCATCTCGGGGGTGATCACCCGCATGGCCTCGGTGCGGCCGTTGCGATACTGCCGGGTGGCGATGGATTCGTAAGTGGCGCCGGTGATGCCCTTGCTGCGCCGATGCGCCAGCTGATAACTCAACTGCGCGAAGGCATCCGGCGAGATGCCGAGCTGCTTGGCCCTTGTGGTCCCGAAATTCTCGAAAGAGACCGTCTGCGTGGCATTTTCGGCCGCATACCGAGCGAAGTCGGCCCCGGCGGCGATGATGTCGTTGCGCTGCGCGGCATCCAGTACGAAATCGATCGGCTCGACGGCGGGCAACCCCTGCGCCTGCGCCCCGGATCGGGCGGCGTGCTCCGGCGCGGGCACCTCCAGCATGGCGTCCACGAAGGACAGGATGGTGGTGCCGTCCAGCCCGCAATGCTCGACATTGATGCCCGCCTGGCCGTCCTCGAAGACGATGAACGACACCGCCTTGTCGAACCAGCGGTTGGCACTGTCGCCGTGCAGCAACTGATCACAGGCGTGCAGCTCGTCGCGCGGCGCGAAGTCCTCCAGGCAGACGCAGAACAGCGCGGTCTCGATGGTGTCCAGCGCCGCGGCGTTGGCCGGTTCGGCGAGCAACGCCTGCCTGCTCGCCGCCCATTCGGCGCGCGCCTTGGTGGTGAGATGTCCCACGGCGGAATCGGTTCGGGTCGAGCGGGCACCGGCCTTCAGCACCTCGCGCAGCCCGCAGGCCAGATCCTCCAGCGAGTGCGGCGCACCGTCCGGGCCGAGCACATCCATCCGGAAGATGCTGCCGCGGAAGAAGACCACCACATGCTTGGCGTCGGACGGGCCCGGCCACTCCTCGCTGAAAGGCACCCGGACGCTGTCCTGGGTCTCGCCGGGGATGCGGGTCTCGGAGAACAGATACTTGTTCTGCCACATCGACAGCGCCTGCCCGCGCTGCAACACCGGCGGGATCGCCTCGGCGTCCAGCGAGAGTTTGTAATCGACTGCGGCGGAGATGATTCCGGCCGCCCGATCGACCTGGGTCGCGGCCGTGGAGGTGGCCAGCGTGGTGTCGTCACGGAAGAGGAAGAAGAAGTTGGCGTTCAGGGCGATGCGGTCGCGACGGCCCAGGTATCGCGACGGCCAGAACAGGTCGAGCCAGCTACCCACACCCGGGGTGGCGTCGTACTCCGCGAGGGCCGCGTGCAGCGTGCGGCCGGGTCCGTCGGGGCGCAGCAGGTCGGCGACCGCGGCCTCGGTGGTGGCGAGTTCGTCCGCGGTCAACAGCGGCGCGCACCACTGCAGGAATCGGCCGCAGCTGTCCTCCAGCGTGGGCAGGGGCACCCGGGGCAGGCTGTCGTCGGCGGCGAAGGTGCGTTCGGTCAATGCTGGTCCTCGGTGTCGGCGTGATGCTTGGGCAACGGTCGCGATAGGTAGAGCCCGGCGTAGAGCCAGCCGTCGGTTTCCCGATCGGTGGTGTCGATCCCCTTGGCGGACAGGGTGTTCAGCACCTGGGTCTGCTCGGTCGCGGAGGCGAACCTGCGCTGCTGGAACAGACCGGGCGCCTGCTCGGTCCGGTAGCCGAGCGCGGCGAGTTCCGCGGCGATCGGGGCGAAGTCGAACATGCGCAGCACGAAGTGTGCCATCCATGGTCGCCGACGCGGATGCGCGGTGGCGACTCGGGACAGCGTTTTCTCGGTGACGTAGCCGATACAGCCGGTGGAGATGATGAGGTCGGCGGTGGCGAGCACCTCGCGCTGCTCGTCGGTCGGCTCGCCGGACTCCAGATCGGCGTGCACGATGTCGTGCAGCAGACCGCTCTCCTGTGCGTAGGCCAGCGCGGGCGCGGAGGCGTCCATGCCGAGGAAGCGGACATCGGTGAGGCAGGCCCTGGTGCCGAGCGTCGCGCGGTCGCGGGCGATGAGGGTCGCGCGATCGCCCGCCGCGGTGCGGTAGTGCTCGGCGAGCTCGCGCATGGTGGTATCGAAGCGCAGCAGTGCCGCATTGACGCCGTAGGAGCAGCCGAGGTCGAGCACGGTGGGCGTGGATACCCGGGCGGAGGCGCGGAACTCCCGGATCTGCTGCTGGAAAACGGGTTTCGCCAACTCCGGAATGCGATAGTCGAGGTCGGACATGCGGGCGTAGTAGTCGCGTGGATCGGGCCGGTCGTAGATATCGTCGAAGGAGGCTTTCCCGGTCGTATGTAACGGCACTGCCACAGTCGTTCCTCTCGGGGTCGAGCGGTGTGTCCCGATCACTGGGATGAATCGGGCCGTTCGGCTCAGTCGAGCAAGCGGTCGCCGCGGACGACGTCGGCCGCGGCGGCCAGATGGTCGGGTAGCACCCGGCCGAAGAGTTGCCTGGTGCGCTCCACCGTGCCGATCACGCCGGGGCGGTCGGTGTAGGCGAAGATCGCCGAATGCCGTTGTGCGGCACCGGCGACCGGCGACACGCGGTGCAGCGAGAAGCGACCCTGGAACAGTTGCAGGTCACCGGGGCGCAGGTCGAGCCGCTGGATGAGGCGTTCGCCGGTGCCGTCGAGCACGGCACGGACGTCGTCGAGGTGCTCGGCCGCCGGCGTGCGAATGTTGGGGCAGTACTCGAAGATTCCGCCCGACTCCGCGGGCTGGGTCAGCATGCTGACGGTGAATTCGTTGGTGTCGAAGTGCCACGGATGCGACATGCCGGGGGCGACGACGTTCAGGCACAGCCCGGCCAGCGGGTCGGCGAATTCGTGCAGTTCGGCCAGGCCGAAGCAGTCCGCGACGAAACGCTGGAAGCGCGTGTCGATGTACAGCCGGTGGATCAGCGCATCGCCGGGAATGCGGTCGCGCGGTACGAACGCGTTGCCGCGCTCCAGCACGATCCGCCCCGGATGCTCTTCGGGCAGTTCGGTATCCAGCGGGATGTTGTAGGCATTCACCCGCTCGACCTCGTAGTACGCGTGCGGCGCCATCGCCTCGCCTTGGGCGCGCAGCGTCTCGGTCAGTTCCGGCCGGATGAAGCCGCGCAGCACGGTGCAGCCGTTCGCGGCCAGGTCCGCTCTGGCTCGCCGCACCGCGGCCTGCCGCTCGGCATCCGCCGGATTCGCGAGGGGATACCGTGCGGTATCAACGATCTCGTCGAGGACACCCAGCGCTGCCATGGCGACATTCTGGTAGAGCGGACCCCCGACACGCCCGAGATTCGGCGAGATTGCCGGTGATGGCAGTCACACATATCTATCTGCGCGCACTCCCATTGCGGCACAGTAACTCTCGGTGCAGCGCGGTCGGGAGTGTCGAACTCGGGTCGATCAGCCGCGCAGCTTCAGCGCCTGTTCGAGGTCGTCGATCGTCAGCCCGACCATGGTGTCGCGGAAGCTGCGCCCCGGTCCTTCGGGCACCGGAATCTCACACGGGATCACGATCACCGCGCAGCCCGCGGCCTGTGCGGCGCGCGTGCCGGTCGGCGAATCCTCCACGGCGACACAGTCGCGCGGATCCACCCCGAGCAGCTGCGCAGCCCGCAGATACACGTCCGGCTCCGGCTTGCCGAGGGCCACCTCGTCGCCGCAGACCGACACGTCGAAGAAGTCCCGCCCCAGGGTGTTCAACCCGAACTCGGTGAGCGACCGTTGGGTATTGGTGACCAACGCCGACGCCAGCCCCGCCTCCCGCACCATCGCCAGCGCGTCTTCAGCGCCCGGCCGCCACGGAATCGGACCGGTCATCAACTCGGTCACCCGCCACTCCAGGAACTCCCCCGCCGCCTGCAACGCCTCCGCCGTCAGCGGCACCCCGAGCCCCTCGAAGATCATCCGCAGCGCATCCGCCCCCGACGCCCCGATCAGCGCATGCCGCAACTCATCGGTCATCTCGTGCCCATGCTCACGAGCCAACTCCCGAACCGCCACGTCCCAGAGCTTCTCCGAATCCAGCAGTGTGCCGTCCATGTCCCACAGGACGGCGGCTAGTCGGGGCGTCACGCGCCGGAACCGGAGATCAACATCCGTCCATTGTCCGATACCACCTGGATCCACCGGCTCTCGGATCTGGTCTCACCGTTCTTCATGCGGTAGGTCAGCGAGACGACCGCGCGATTGTCGCCGTTCTGGGTGACTTTGCCGACGCTGACCGAGCTGACCGTGCCCCACCAGCGGGAGTACTCGGTGTAGCCGCCGGTCTGGGCCTGATACGAGGGTGTCAGCTGCGCCCAAGCACCGGAGGTATTGCCCGGCAGCATGCTGTAGTAGCCCTGCACGAACTGGACGACATTGGCGGACTGGGGTGCGCCGAACGGCGTCGCCGTGACGGTCGGGGGTTGCGGCGGCACCGTCGTGGGAGCCGGGGTGGGCGACGGTGCGGCCGAGGACGGGGTGGGCGTAGGGCTCGGCTGGGTGGTCGGGGCCGACGGGGATTCCTGAGTCGTCGGCTCCTGTGGACCGGGGGCCGCCGCGTTGGAGGGTGGTTGCGGGCTCTCGATGGACGAGGAGGGGGCCGCGGTCGCGGGCGGGGCGGCGGTGTCGCCACCCTTGCGGTCGTTGGTGAGCACGGCGATGAGGCCGATCACGGCGAGCACCACGACGAACGCGGTCGCCGCCAGAACGAGGGAGCGATTGCGTGAGGGTCCGTTGTTCGTGCCGCCGGGCAGGGTGGCCGGGCCGGGGCGCGGCGGGATCGGGGTTTGGGCGGAAACGGATTCGGCGGCTGCGGAATTCGTCAGCGCGGCGGTCGCCACGATGGAGGTGGCGTCGTTCGCGTTCGAGGTGCTGCCCGCGCCGTCGGCGCCCGGGTGCGGGATGACGGTCGTCGCGTCGGCACCGGGCGCGGGCAGGGCCTTGGTGAGCGAGGGGGTGCCGAGCTTCGGATCACGGCCTTCCGCAACGGCTTCGAGGGCTTGCTGCGCCTCCCGCATGGTCGGGCGCGCGTCGATCGTCGGCGCGAGCAGCCGCATCAGCACGGGGCCGAGCGCACCGGCGTGCTCGGGCTGCGGCACCTGGCCGCGCGCGACGGCATGCAGGACGGCGAGGGGATTGTCGCTCTCGCCGAACGGCGGCTGCCCCTCGACGGCGGCGTAAAGCGTTGAGCCGAGGGCGAATACGTCGGAGGCGGGTTCCGGGTTCTCGCCGCGGGCCACCTCGGGCGCCAGATAGGCGGGGGTGCCCGCGAGGAAGCCGGTGGCGGTGACGGTGACGTCGCCGACCGCGCGGGAAATGCCGAAGTCGGTGAGCTTGACGGTGCCGTCGTCGCCGACGAGCAGGTTCGCCGGTTTCACATCGCGGTGCATGATGCCCGCATCGTGGGCGGCGGCCAGGGCGGCCGCGGCTTGCGCGCCGATGCGCGCGACCTCGACCGGCGGCAGGGTCCGCTTGCCGGAGAGTTTGGCCGCCAGGCTGGGTGCGTTCATGTATTCCATGACCAGCCAGGGCTGGCCGTCTTCCTCGGCGACGTCGAAGACGGTGATCGCGTGCGGATGGTGCAGCCGGGCCGCGATCCGGCCCTCGCGCATGGCGCGCAGCTTCGCTTCCAGCGCCGCGGTCCGGGACAGCCCGGGCGCGAGGATCAACTGCTTCACCGCGACCGTGCGCCGCAGGCGGACGTCGGTCCCCCGCCACACAACGCCCATGGCACCTGTGCCGATCGGATCCGTGAGTCGATACCGTCCCGCGATCAATCGGTCCGCCGTCATGCTGTTGTGCCTTCCTGCTTACGCGCCGAGCTGGTCCTGCACTGGCGCGTACCGCCGGGAAAATCCCGAAAATGCCACGCGCCGAAGTCCTTTGCACCCGTATGCAGCGATGGCGACGCACCCGCCGACTGCCCCGGATGCAGTTGCAACGCCTCCGACAATGGCATACCCACCCGACACACATCCACCTCACCGAGACTCCCTGAGCAATCCCCCAGGTCAGCGCCGCGCCACGCCGAGACACGAAATACCCTCGGCGCGTCGGGATTTGCCCAAATCATGGCATACGAGCAGGTAACCAAGGCCCTCGCCGGACGCGAACAGTGTTCCGCGACACCGTGACCACGATCACTATTCGATCACGACGGTTATAACCGATTTCGCCGACAACGACCATCCGAGGCGGTCGACATTCGGGTTCGCCAAGTCCGCCCACCCATTACATAGGCCGCACACCCGCTATAGACGGTGTGCGGCTTACGTAAAAGGTGTGCGCGTGTGAAAGTCAGGCGTTGAAGTACTTCGCCTCGGGGTGCAGGAGGACGAACGCGTCGGTGGACTGTTCCGGGTGCAGCTGTAATTCCTCGGAGAGGACGACGCCGATGCGGTCGGCTTCCAGGAGGTCGACCAGTTTGGCACGGTCGTCCAGGTCGGGGCAGGCGCCGTACCCGAACGAGTAGCGGGCGCCGCGGTAGCCGAGCTTGAAGTACTCCAGGACGTCGGCGGGGTCGGAGTCGGCGACCGCGTGACCGTCCAGGGTCAGTTCCTCGCGGATACGGCGGTGCCAGTATTCGGCCAGCGCCTCGGTGAGCTGCACGCCGATACCGTGCACCTCGAGATAGTCGCGGTAGTTGTCGGCCGCGAAGAGCTCGTTGGCGAAGTCGGCGATCGGCTGCCCCATGGTGACCAACTGGAACGGCAGCACGTCCACCTGACCGGTCTCCTCGGCCCGCTCACGCGAGCGGATGAAGTCGGCGATGCACAGGAAGCGATCCCGTTGCTGACGCGGGAAGGTGAACCGATACCGTTCCGGCGCACCGGGATTCGGCTCGGTGAGCACGATCACGTCGTCACCCTCGGACACCGCGGGGAAGTATCCGTACACCACGGCGGCATGCTGGAGCACGTTCTCGGTGCTCAGCCGGTCCAGCCAGGCGCGGAAGCGCGGCTTGCCCTCGGTCTCCACCAATTCCTCGTAGCTCGGCCCGTCGCCGCCGCGCTGGCCGCGCAGGCCCCACTGACCGAGGAACAGCGCTCGCTCGTCGAGCAGCCCCGAATACTCGTGCAGCGCCAGGCCTTTCACCACGCGGGTGCCCCAGAACGGCGGGGTCGGCACCGGCACATCCGCGGCCACGTCGGAGCGCGCGGGCACCTCGATCGGCACCTCGACCGCCTTGCGCTCCTCGGCGATGCGCTTGGACCGCTCGTGGCGGGCCTTGCGCTGGGCCGCCTTCTCGCGCTCCGCGATCGCCTCGGGGCTGTCGGGGTCGAGGCCGCCGCCGCGCTTGCGGGTCATGATGTCGTCCATCAACCGCAGACCCTCGAAGGCGTCGCGGGCGTAGTGCACGTCACCCTCGTACACCTCGGTCAGGTCGTTCTCCACGTAACCGCGGGTGAGCGCCGCGCCACCGAGCAGCACCGGGAACTGTTCGGCCACGCCCTTGGTGTTGAGCTCCTGCAGGTTCTCCTTCATCACCACGGTCGACTTGACCAGCAACCCGGACATGCCGATGACGTCGGCCTTCTTGTCCACGGCGGCATCGAGGATGGTCGCGATCGGCTGTTTGATGCCGAGGTTCACCACCTCGTAGCCGTTGTTGGACAGGATGATGTCGACCAGGTTCTTGCCGATGTCGTGCACGTCGCCCTTGACGGTGGCCAGCACGATGCGGCCCTTGCCGCTGTCGTCGGTGGCCTCCATGTGCGGCTCCAGGTAGGCGACCGCGGCCTTCATCACCTCGGCCGACTGCAACACGAACGGCAGCTGCATCTGACCGGAGCCGAACAGCTCGCCGACGGTCTTCATGCCGGACAGCAGCGTCTCGTTGATGATCTGCAGCGGCGGCACCTGCTGCATCGCCTCGTCGAGGTCGGCCTCCATGCCGTTGCGCTCGCCGTCCACGATCCGGCGCGCCAACCGCTCGAACAGCGGCAGCTGCGCGAGTTCCTCGGCGCGCGAGGCCCGCGACGACGACGTGGACACGCCCTCGAACAGCCCCATCAGCTTCTGCAGCGGGTCGTAGTCCTCGCCGCGGCGGTCGTACACCAGGTCCAGCGCAGTCTCGCGCTGCTCGTCCGGAATCCGCGCCATCGGCAGGATCTTCGACGCGTGCACGATCGCGGAATCCAGCCCGGCCTGCACGCATTCGTGCATGAACACCGAGTTCAGCACCTGACGGGCCGCGGGATTCAGGCCGAACGAGATGTTCGACAGACCCAGGGTGGTCTGCACCGCGGGGTGCTTCTCCTTGAGCAGCCGGATGGCCTCGATGGTCTCGATGCCGTCCCTGCGCGACTCCTCCTGGCCGGTGCCCAGGGTGAAGGTGAGGGTGTCGATGATGATGTCGCTCTCCCGCACCCCCCAGTTGCCGGTGATGTCGGCGATGAGCCGCTCGGCGATCTCCACCTTCTTGGCGGCGGTGCGGGCCTGGCCCTCCTCGTCGATGGTCAGCGCGACCACCGCGGCGCCGTGCTCGGCGACCAGCTGCATGGTCTGGTGGAAACGGGATTCCGGCCCGTCGCCGTCCTCGTAGTTCACCGAGTTCACCGCGCAGCGACCGCCGAGGTGCTCCAAACCCGCCTTGAGCACCGGGGTCTCGGTGGAGTCGAGCATGATCGGCAGCGTCGAGGAGGTGGCCAGCCTGCTCGCGAGGGCGACCATGTCCTTGGCGCCGTCGCGGCCGACGTAGTCCACACACAGATCCAGCATGTGCGCGCCGTCGCGGGTCTGATCCTTGGCGATATCCAGGCACTTCTGCCAGTCCTCGGCCAGCATCGCCTCGCGGAAGGCCTTGGAGCCGTTGGCGTTCGTGCGCTCACCGATCATCATGATCGAGGCGTCCTGCTGGAACGGCACCGCCGTGTACATGCTGGACACGGCGGGCTCGTGCGCCGGGGCGCGGCGCGCGTCGATCGGCGGCAGCTTCGGCTCGATCTCGCGGACCGCCTCGGTCACCTGCCGGATGTGCTCGGGCGTGGTGCCGCAGCAGCCGCCGACCAGCGCGAGCCCGAACTCGGAGACGAAGCCGCTGAGCGCGACCGCCAGCTCCTCGGGAGTCAGCGGGTACTCGGCACCGTTCGCGCCGAGCACCGGCAGGCCCGCGTTCGGCATCACCGACACCGGAATCTGCGCGTGCCGAGACAGATGCCGCAGGTGCTCGCTCATCTCGGCCGGACCGGTCGCGCAGTTCAGGCCGATCATGTCGATGCCGAGCGGCTCCAGCGCGGTGAGCGCCGCGCCGATCTCGCTGCCGACCAGCATGGTGCCGGTGGTCTCCACCGTGACGTGGGTGATGATCGGAATGCGCCGTCCGAGCTGTCGCATGGCCTCGCGGCTGCCGGTGACCGCGGCCTTGACCTGCAGCAGGTCCTGGCAGGTCTCGATGAGAATGGCGTCGGCGCCGCCCTCGAGCATGCCGAGCGCGGATTCGGTGTACGCGTCACGCAGCGCGGTATAAGGAGCATGGCCGAGGGTGGGCAGCTTCGTGCCCGGCCCCATCGAACCGAGCACGTAGCGCGGCGTCCCGTCGGCGGACCGCCCCATCTCGTCGGCGACCTCGCGGGCCAGCCGGGTGCCGCGCTCGGACAGATCCCGGATGCGGTCCGCGATGTCGTAGTCGGCCAGGTTCGGCAGGTTGCAGCCGAAGGTGTTGGTCTCCACGGCGTCGGCGCCCGCCTCGAAGTACGCGCGGTGGATGCTGCGCAGCACGTCGGGGCGGGTGTCGTTGAGGATTTCGTTGCAGCCCTCTAAACCGAGGAAGTCGTCCAACGTGAGGTCGGCCGCTTGCAACATCGTGCCCATCGCGCCGTCCCCGATCACGACGCGGCGGCGCAACGTGTCGAGTAGCGTGGTGTCGAACTCGGCGGGCAGTGACACAGACATGAGGACCAGCGTAATGGTCCGGTCGGACAGGCCGACCCCCCGAGCCGGGTGGACACGGACACACCTGCGTCGCCGGCGCCGTCGAACACGCCGGGCCCGGCCACGGCATACGACACGCCAGTTCGCCGCACACATTAGGCTGACCGAGTGAACCCCAGTGAAACTCCCGATCCGGAACTGCCGACGTTGCGGGAACCGGTGCTGGTCGCGGCCTTCGAAGGCTGGAACGACGCGGGCGACGCCGCAAGCGGCGCCGTAGAGCATCTGGAATTGATCTGGGACGCCGAGCCGCTAGCCGAACTCGACTCCGAGGACTACTACGACTACCAGGTCAACCGGCCGACGGTCCGGCAGGTGGACGGCGTGACCAGAGAAATCCAGTGGCCCTCCACCATGCTCTCGGTCTGCTCGCCGCCCGGCAGCGACCGCGACATCGTGCTGCTGCGCGGCATCGAACCCAATATGCGCTGGCGCAGCTTCTGCGAGGACCTGCTGGAGTTCATCGAACAGCTCGGCGTGCAGACCGTCGTCATCCTCGGCGCGCTGCTGGCCGACACTCCGCACACCCGCCCCGTCCCGGTCACCGGGTCCGCCTACAGCAAAGAAGCAGCGGAGCGATTCAACCTGGAGCAGACTCGATACGAGGGACCGACCGGCATCACCGGCGTGCTGCAGGATCAGTGCGTGAAGGCGGGCGTGCCCGCGGTGTCGTTCTGGGCCGCCGTGCCGCACTATGTTTCGCAGCCGCCGAACCCGAAGGCCACCATCGCACTGCTGCACCGAGTCGAGGACGTGCTCGACATCGAGGTGCCGCTCGGCGAATTGCCCACGCAGGCCGAGGAATGGGAGACCGCGGTCAACGAGATGACCGCGGGCGACGACGAGGTCAGCGAATACGTGCGCTCCCTGGAGGAACGCGGCGACGCGGCGGTCGACGTGAACGAGGCGATGGCCAAGATCGACGGCGACGCCATCGCGGCCGAGTTCGAGAAGTACCTGCGCAGGCGCGGCCCGGGCAGCTTCGGACTCTGAACACGCCCGAGTACTAACGATTTTGGGTTTGCCTGGTGTTCACCAGGGGGCCGCTTGTTGGCCGGAAAGCCGCTGCCCCCTATTCTTTTTAGGGTGACCTTTCCCTCGCTCGTCGCGCACCTGCGTAGTTTCGACGAGCGGGTCGCCGTCCTCTGCCCCGGCGCGTCCGGGGCGGATGGCGCGGCGCGGGCAACGGCGACCGACGAGGCGCGGCGAGTCACCTACGCCCAGCTGGCGGCGCTCGTCGAGGATTTCGCGACCGAACTCGGACCGAACCGGCGCCTCGTCGCGCTCGCGGCCCGCAACGATCTGCGTTCGCTCGTCGGGTATCTCGGCGCGCTCAGCGCAGGCTGCGTCGTGCTGCTCACCGCGGAAGTCACCGACGAGTTGCTGAGTGCCTACGATCCCGATGTGGTCATCGCGGACGGCCGACCGCACATCCGGCGCGAGACCTCCGCGCACACCTTGCATCCGGATCTCGCGCTGCTGCTGAGCACCTCGGGCTCCACCGGCTCACCGAAACTGGTCCGGCTCTCCTCGGCGAACCTCCTGGCCAATGCGGCCGCCATCGCCGAATACCTGGCCATCGGCCCGGACGACCGGGCGGCGACCACCCTGCCGATGTTCTACTGCTACGGACTCTCGGTGGTGCACAGCTATCTGCTGCGCGGCGCGAGCCTGCTGCTCACCGAGCGGTCGGTACTGGACGACGTGTTCTGGGACGAGTTCCGCACCTATCGCGCAACGTCTTTCGCGGCTGTCCCCTACACCATCGACCTGCTGGACCGAATCGGCTTCGCCCACATGGCATTGCCCGATCTGCGGTATGTCACGCAGGCGGGCGGCAGGCTCGCCCCCGACCGGGTCCGCGACTACGCCCGCCTCGGCGCCCAGGCGGGCTGGGACTTCTTCGTGATGTACGGCCAGACCGAGGCGACCGCCCGAATGGCCTATCTCCCACCGGATTTGGCGGCCGAGCGACCGGACTGCATCGGGGTGCCCATCCCCGGCGGCGAATTCAGCCTGGAACCGATCGAGGAGACCGGTGGGCATCAGCCCGGGGTCGACCTCGGCGGGCAGCCGACCGATGCCGTGCCGCACGAACTGGTGTATCACGGACCCAACGTCATGCTGGGTTACGCCGAGTCGCCCGCCGATCTCGCGCTCGGGCGCACCGTAACCGCTTTGCGCACCGGCGATCTCGCGCGCCGCACCCCCGAGGGCCTCTACCAGGTGATCGGCCGCCGCAGCCGGTTCGCGAAGATCTTCGGCCTGCGCATCGATCTCCAGCGCCTCGAATCCGGGCTGGCGGCCGCGGGTTTCACCGTCTGCTGCACCGACGACGACGAACTGCTCGTCGTCGCCGTGGAGAGCCCCGCCACCGATCCGACCGAGACCGCCGCGCAGCTGGCCGGCCTGCCCGCCGCGTCCGTACGAGTATGTGCCGTCGAGGAATTGCCGCGACTGGCCAATGGCAAGCCGGACTATCCGGCCGTTCGCACGTTGTCGGCGCCCCCGCCGGAGAACCGGGGCATCCGCGCGCTCTACGCGACCTCGCTCGGCCTCGACCCGGCGATCATCCACCCGGACAGCACCTTCGTCGACCTCGGCGGCAATTCGCTGACCTACGTGACGACCGCGGCCAGGGTGGAACGCGCGCTCGGCAGGCTCCCGGCCGACTGGCCGACCATGACCGTCGCCGAGCTGGACCGGATCCCGCACGGCGGCAGGCGGTTCGGCCGCACCGTCGACACCAGCACGCTGCTGCGCGCGGCCGCCATCGTGCTGATCGCGGGCACGCACATCGGCCTGTTCGTGTGGTGGGGCGCCGCGCACGTGCTGCTCGGCGTGGCCGGATTCAACTTCGCCCGCTTCGCGGTGACCGCCGCCCCGCGTGCCGAACGGTTGCGGCACGTGCTGCGCACGGTCGCGCTGATCGCCGTGCCGACCGCCGCGTGGGTAGCCATCACGTTGCTGTTCACCGACTACTACGGGTGGCAGAACGTGCTGCTGCTCAACAAGATTCTGGGCCCGCGCGACAGCGACACCGCGGGGCATCTGTGGTTCATCGAGGTGCTGGTCTACTTCATGGTGGCCGCCGCGCTGCTGCTGCGGGTACCCCTGGTGGACGCGCTGGAGCGGCGCGAACCGTTCTGGTTCGCTATGGGCCTGCTCGCACTCACCTTGGTGCTGCGCTATCAGCCGTTCGGTCTCTATCCGGCAAAGGATGTGCCGTTCTCACCGCTGGCCGTGTGGTTCTTCGCCATGGGCTGGGCGGCCGCGAAGGCGACGACGGCGTGGCAGCGACTGCTGGTCAGTGCCGTCCTGTTGGCCTGCGTGCCCGGCTATTTCGGCGTGCCGGATCGCGAGCGATTGGTGATGGCCGGGCTGCTCTTGCTCATCTGGCTGCCCGCGATCCGGGTGCCCGCCCTGCTGGCAGTCGTCGCGGCGGTGCTCGCCGACAGCTCGCTGTTCGTGTATCTGCTGCATTGGCAGGTGTATCCGCTGTTCGGGCAACACCATGTTGCGGCGTTGCTCGCCTCGCTGATAGCCGGTGTGGCCGCGACGAGGGTGCTCGCGGAAGTGCGACGACGATCGGGACGGACCACCCGCTGGGCGATACCCCACTGGTCCGGCGTGCCGTCGTGGCTGTCAGGTCTCGATGGTCCAGACCTGCGCCGCCGCCTCGCGCGCCAGCTTCGCTAGCAGAATATCCCGTGGGATCGTCTGGCCGGCAAGGTGATCGAGCGACGGAACCACTACGTGGTGCGCGTCCGCTCGCTTGAGCTCCTGGGTCAGCTCGACAAACGCCGTGCCGTCACCGGAAGTCGATTCATGGAACGTTGCGGCGAAGCAGAGCCCTTCCTCGCGGGCGAGGCTGCTCATCGCATCCTCGAGCTCTGCGCTGTGGCCGTCGGCCAAATCGTCACGCAAGTATCCATAGATCAACGCTTCCACCCGAACCTCCGTTGGATTGGGTACCGCTGTTCTCATGTGGATCTCCCCATTGTGGGGCACTGCGCCTTGCAAGGACAGATGCAATTACATCTGGCTGTAACAAGATGGGTCCGGCAAACTTTCCGCTCCCTTGGTCCAGCATGCACAACGCCAAACTGCGAATGCAGATGTCAACCCACTGACACCTATATGCCCTATCTCGGCCACCGCGCGTTAACTGGTGCGATACTACTGACGTGGCCGCTGGAGACGATCGACCCGTCTGGGCTGTCCGGATGCGTTCTGAACGCGATGCGCGGGGGTGGTCACAAGCAGATGCCGTCCGCGTGATGCGCGCCAAGTCATCCCACAACCTGCCGACAGACAGTACACTGCTGCGTAACTGGCGCCGTTGGGAATCGGGCGAGTCGCGGCCGGATGATTTCTATGCCCCTATCATCGCCGCCGCTTTCGACACCGTCACAGCGGCGTTCTTCCCCAAGGCCCGGCCGAACCGGGACGACGAGGTGCTCTCGGCAACGGGCATGGATACGCTGGAATTCATCGGCCGCCTGCGCATGTCGGACGTCTCGCCCGCCACCCTCGATGCCATCCGCATCACCGCGGAACGCCTCTGCTGCGAGTACTCCTACGCCGATCCGCACGAGCTGCACGCCGAGGGCACCGGGTGGTTGCGGAGAATTACCTCACTGCTGGACGGTCGACTGACTTTGGCGCAGCACCGCGACATCCTGGTGCTCGCGGGATGGGTTGCGTTGCTGGTGGGTTGCGTGGACTACGACCTCGGCCGACGCACCGCCGCCGAGGCGACCCGACGCGCGGCGTACTCGCTCGGCCAAGAGGCCGAAAACGCCGAAATCACCGGGTGGAGCGCGGAAATGGCGGCCTGGTTCGCGCTGACCCAGGGCAACTACCGGGGTGCGATCGACGCGGTCGACCAGGCCCTCGAGGCCAGCCGAAACCTGGGCGTCGGTGTGCAACTCGCGGCGCAGCGGGCCAAGGCGTGGGCGCGACTCGGCGACCGGCACGAGGTCGAGACGGCCCTCGACGAGGGTCGAGCAATTTTGGAGCGACTCGACCATCCGATCAATCTGGACAACCATTTCGTGGTCGATCCACAGAAGTTCGACTTCTACGCGATGGACTGCTGCCGCGTCGCGGGCGAGGACCGGCGCGCCGAGAGCTACGCCAACGAGGTCATCCGCAACGCGACCAGAGCCGACGGCACGGTCCGCAATCCGATGCGGGTGTCCGAGGCGCATCTCACCCTCGCGGTGGTCGCCGTGCGCAACCGCGATCTGGAACTCGCCGTCGACGAGGGACTGCGCGCGTTCGCGGGTAAACGCCGTTCACTGCCCTCGCTCATGTGGATCGCGGGCGAGGCGGCGCGCGAAATCATCGCCCGATACCCCGGCGATCCGCGCACCCGCGTGTACTTCGACCAGCTGCGCGCCCTCTCGACCGAGTGATCGGTTTCGAACCGACACAGCCCGATTCAACGGCGAACATCCGGCAAACGGGACACGGCCACGCCGAACTGGGTACGTTCGCGTTGTCGGCGACCGGCCCGCTACTACCCTGTTCCCGGTGACCGACTCCGTCGACGGCTCAGCCATCGCCTCCGTCTTATGGGACGACCGGCTGCGGCTGTTCTCCTTCGCCACCGCCGAGCGCCGCGCCGACTATCTGTGGGTGCTGCGCGCTTTCGACAGCGCCCGCGCCGCCTACGTGGTGTTGCTGCACGCCGACGATGTGGCGGAGTGGATCGAACGCAACGGACACCACCTGCGCACCCCCGACCTGCGCGAATCGGAACCCGCGCCTGACGTCGAGAGCCAGCAACATATAGAGGACAAGTCGGCCGGTAGATCCGGCCGCACAGCGCCCTCTCATGACACGGGGCCCGCTCATGACACAGCGCCGTCCGATGACACAGCGCCCGCTCATCACACAGCACTGCCCGACAACACGGCGCCGTCCGATACCTCAGCTCAGTCCGACAACCCGGCTCAGTCCGACGATGGTCCCGCCAGCGCCGCCGTCTGGTCCACCGAGCGCGGCGCCCGCCCGAACGCGCCCCGGCTCACCGCCGCCGAAATCGGCCCGCTGCTCGATCAACTCCACCAGTGGGGTGTGCTGGAACGCAGTTACGACGGCACCCGCGCCGCCACCCTGGCCGAATACCGGAACCGGCACTTCGTCTATCAGTTCTCCCAGGCCGGGTTCCAGGCTTACCGCGCGGTCGCGGGAGTGCTGAACGCCCGGCTCGACGAGGCATCGCTGTCCCGGCTGGTGCTGCCGGAGTTGCTCGCCGATCTGCACACCCTGGCCGCGGCCAATCGCGAGGGCGACGCCGAGCGGGTCTACCGCACGCTGCGCCGCCTCGACGCCGCGTTGACCGATATGGCGGCCCGCGCCGCGCACTTCTATCTCTCCCTCGGCGACCTCGTGCGTACCACCGAGATCACCCCGGAATCCTTTCTGGCGCACAAGGACGCACTGCTCGCGCACATGCGCGAATTCAGCCTGGACCTGGCCCGATTCACGCCGCGGCTGGCGGGCGCGATCGCCGAGATCGAGGAGACCGGTGTCGAGGAGCTGATCGAGCGCGCCGCAGGCTGCGACGAGCGGGTGCTGCTGAGTTTCGCGGAGCGGCAGGCCGATTGGCACGCGCGCTGGGACGGGCTGCGGACCTGGTTCGTCGCGTCCGGCTCCGGCGAGCACGCGGGCACCACCGAGGCGGAACGGTTGCGCGAGGCGACGATGAGCGCCATCGCCGCCGTGCTCTCGCTGCTGCGCCGGGTCACCGAGACGCGGCGCGGCGGGGTGAGCCGGGAGTCGGCGCTGCGGCATCTGGCGGGCTGGTTCACGGCGGCGCCGAGCGCGGACAGCGCGCACGCGCTCTTCGACGCGGTGTTCGGCCTCGGCAGGCCGCGCCACCTGGCCATGGAGCATCCGGATGCGGACCTCATCCCCGCGCAGCGGTCCTGGTGGGAGGCGCCACCTTTGGAGATCTCGCGCACGCTGGCCGAAACCGGCCGACCCCCGTCGGCCGGCGCGCCCGCGCGAATCCATCGCAACGACGCGGGCATTCGGCGGTTGCGCGAGGCGCAGTTGGACGCGCAACGGGCGCGGGCCGACGCGGCCAAATCGCTGGCCGCCGCCGACGTGCACGAGCGGGTGCTCGACGAACGCGAGACCGAGGTGCTGTTGCGACTGCTCGACGCGGCGTCCACCGCGTGGGTGCCGGTGAGCGGCCGGGTCGCCGGGACCACCGGATCCGACAGCGGGGTCACGCTGACGGTGTCGGAGCACGACGGCTCTACCGTGGTGCAGACCGCGCACGGGTTGCTGCATCTGAACAATCGCAGGCTCGAGGTGCGCCAGACCACCAAGACCCGGCCGCGCGGCGCCAAGGAGGCTCGATGAGACAGGCCCTGACGCCCGGCCAGGGGTGGTGCGGATGATGCACGGACGCAAGATCGATTCCCTTGCGCTGGACAACTATCAGCGCGCGGCCAGGGTGATTCTCGCCAATCACCTGGTGACCAGGACCTATCCGGATCGGATCGCGCTGCCGCTGATCCGCCGGTGGGCCACCGAGCTGCGCGAGGACCTGGCCGAGCTGTTCGGCTACCGGTTGGAGGTCACCGAGACCACTGCCCGGGTGTTTCCCATCATCGACCGGCTGGACGCGGGCAAGCCCGCCCGCACGCCCGCCGACCGCCTGTTCGATCGACGCCGCTACGCCTACCTCGCGCTGTCCATCGCCGCGCTCGGCCGGGCCGGCGACCAGACCACGTTGTCGGAGTTGGCCGATCAGGTCGCCGCGTACGCGGGCCGGGTGGAGGGACTGGAGCTGTCCACCGATCGCGCGGCGGACCGGGACGCCTTCGTCGACGCGATCGGCTGGCTGACCCATCGCGGCGCGCTCACCCTCGCCGACGGTGACGCGGGCGGCTGGGCCAGCGATCCGGAGGCGGGCGAAGCGCTCTACGACATCGACCGCCCGGTGGTGTTCGCGCTGTTCCGGCCGCCGCGCGCGCTGCAACATCTGCACAGCGTGCGCGGGCTGCTCACCGAAGAAGCCGCGGGCGCAAGCGGTCCCGCGCACGCGCCGACCGCCGCCGACCTCGCCCGGCGGGTGCGCCGGGCGCTGGTCGAGCGGCCGGTGGTGTACCTCGACGACCTCGACCCCGCGGAACGGCCGGTGCTCGGGCAGGATCGGATCGTCGCCGATGTCGAGCTGTTCACCGGGCTGCGGGCCGAACGCCGGGCGGAGGGGGTCGCGCTGATCGATATCTCCGGGCGGCTCTCCGATATCCGATTCCCGAGCACCGGAACGTTGGCGCAGGTGGGGCTGCTGCTGGCCGGTGAGATCGCGGACCGGGTGCTCGACCTGGACAATCCGCTCGAACAGCGGCCCGGCGCACCGGATCCGGGCGAGGCGCTCGCGGTGCAGCTGGACGGCGCGATCCCGGAATCGACGGTCTTCGCCCCGCTGGCCGAGTTGCGCGCGCTCGATGACTTTTCGGCGCAGTCGGATTCGGCGTTCGATACCGACGAGGCGACCGAAGATCCGGTCGAGACAACGTATCCGGTGATCGAGTCGGCGTGGGTGCGCGAGACCGTGCAGGCGCTCGCCGATCGGTACGGCGCCACCTTCGCCGCGCAGTGGCAGGCCGATGTGCCCGGCCTGACCACCGAGGTGGTGGCACTGCTCGAACGGCTGCGCCTGGTGCAGACGGTCGAGGACGGGCTGCTGGTGTTGCCCGCCCTGGCGCGCTATCGCGGCGCCGTCGTCACCGTGCGTACCAAGCGCACCGAGGAACTGTTCGTCACCGCGGCCGATACCTATGGGTCCGACAGCACTGGCACGGAAGGGAACTGAGGCGATGTCGCTCATTCACGGCGGAGTGCGGTTCATCCCGACCCGCGCCGGAATCGTCAACCTGTGGGACTACCGCGACCAGGAATTCTGCTTCGCCGACGGCAGATTGGTGCTGCGCGGCCCCAACGGGTCCGGCAAGACCAAGGCGCTCGAGGTGCTGTTCCCGTTCGTGCTCGACGGGCGGATCGAGCCGCGCAGGCTCAACCCGTTCGCCGGTGAAGAGCGCACGATGAAGTCGAACCTGTTGTACCGCAAGCAGGAGTCGGCCTACTCCTATGTATGGATGGAGTTCGCGCGCGGCGACTGGGACGACCCGGAGGCGGTGACCGTCGGCATCGGCATGCGGGCCACCCGCTCCTCGGACAAGGTGACCCGCTGGTACTTCGTGGCCGACGGCCGGGTCGGCGTGGACTTCTCGCTGATCGGACCGGACGACCGGCCGTTCACCCGCAAGCAGCTGGCCGAGCAGATCGGCACCGACGCCATCGTCGATCGTCCCGTCGAGTACCGCAATGCCATCGACGCCAGGATGTTCGGGCTCGGCACGCAGCGCTACGACCAGCTGATCAACCTCATCCTCACGCTGCGCCGCCCGCAGCTGGCGAAAAACCTGGACCCGCGCGGACTTTCGCAGGCCCTCACCGACGGCCTGCGCCCGCTCGACGAGCAGCTGATCCTGGACGCGGCCCGCTCGTTCAGCGACATGGAGGAGGTCGGCCGCACCCTGGAGGGGCTGGTGCACGCCGACAGCGCCACCCGCGCCTTCGTCGACGTCTACCGCAAATATCTTGCGGTGCAGGCCAAGACGGACGTCGACCAGTTACGCACCCGGCTCGACGCGGTCACCCACGCGAGCACCGCGCTGTTCGCCGCGACCGCGCTGCGCGAGCGCCGCGAGGCCGAACGCGCCACCGCCGAGACCCGCGCCGAGGACGCCGACCGCGCCTATGAGCAGGCGCTCGGCGACCGGGAGAACCTGCAGCGCTCCAGCGCGTACGAGGGCAAGCAGCAGCTCGACGATCTCGCCGACGCGGTCCGCAGGCTGGAGACCTCGGCCAGCGTGCACGGGGACAAGGCCCTCAAGGCGCGCCAGACCCTCGACCAGCGGGCGCAGGAGGCCGAACGGGCACGCGCCGCCGTGCGCACCGCCGCCGCGGCGCTGGCTCGCGGCGAGGACGAATTGCGCTCCGCTGCCGAGGAAGCCGGCATCAACTGGACGGCACTGTCGGAGACGGCCCGGGCCGAGCAGCTCACCGCGACGGTCCGCGGCCACGCCGAGGAACGCGATGCCGATGTACGCGCGGTGCGGCAGGCCCTCGGGGTCATGGAGACCGCGGCCGCCGAACGCACCAGGGCCGAGCGGCTCGCCGAACGCGCACGCGAGCTGAGCGAGGCGGCCGCCGCCGAGGTCGCGCACGCCGAGGCGGCGGTGGTGCTGGCCCGCACCGAAGCCGCTGCGGCACTGCGTAAGTGGTGGGACGAGCACCGCGAGGTGTATGCCCCGCTCGGCAACGGATTGTTCGAGGCCTTGGATACCGCACTGGCGCAAGCCGGTTCCGAGGAGGCGACGGTCGCGGAGGTACTCGCCGAGCGCACCGAGACGCTGATCGACGAGATCCGCAACGAGCGGCAAGAAGCGCGCGGGCGCGCGGTGATCGCGCGCGAGCAGATCGCCGAGTTGACCGCCGAGCGGGACCGGGTCGCCGCGCAAAGCGACGACGCGCCACCGGCTTTCGCCGCGCGGGTCAGGGACACCGACGATCGGCCGGGCGCTCCGCTGTGGCGGCTGGTTCGCTTCGCCGACGACGTCGCGCCGCAGGCAGCCGCGGGCATCGAGGCCGCGCTGCACGCCGCGGACCTGCTCGACGGCTGGATCTGCGCGGAGCCGCCCGCGAAGTACGATTCGGATCAGTTCCTCGTCCCGCTGCCCGCCAAGGAACGGCCGAAGGGCCGCACCCTCGCCGATGTCCTTGTCGTCGAGGAGGATTCGAGTGAGCTGACGGTGCCCAGGCAGGCCGTCGCCGATGTGCTCGCCTCCATCGCCCTGCACGAGGGCAAGGGTGATCCGACCACCGGTATCGCGGTGAGTACGGCAGGCGGCTTCCGGCAGGGTGTCCAGGTAGGCAGGCATCACAAGGCCGACGCCGAGTTCATCGGCGCCACCGCCCGGGCCCGGCGCCGGGAACTGCGGCTCACCGAGCTCGCCGCGGCGCTCGAGGCGGCCGACGAAGCTCTGCGGGCCGCACAGGACCAAGAGGCCGACGCCAACGCCGAACTCGCGCGAATCTCGGCCGCCGCCAAGGCGTTGCCGCGGGCCACGGCGGTTGCCACCGCGCTGCGCGCGGTCTCCGAGACGGCGGGCATGATGCGCTCCCGCTCCGAGGCGGCCGCCCAGGCCGAGCGCGATCTCGATCAGGCCGTCGCCGAAGCCACCGCGGTCGAGAAGAAGCTGCGCGCGGCCGCGACGAAACACCGGACCCCGCGCGATCCGCGCGAACTCGACGCCTTGGCCGCCGCCATCCGGCATTTCGAGAACACCGGCACCGGGCTGCTGCGGCTGCGCACCGAACACGAGCGGGAACGCGAGCGCGAGCGCGAGGGCAGCGACCGCCACGACGAGGCCAAGGACCTGGCCGAGGCGTTCGCTGAGGAGGCCGAGGCGGCCAAGTCCGGCTACCAGGAGCAGCTGCGCAAACTCGAAACTTTGCGCGAGGCCCTCGGTGCGGGCGCCGCCGACATCGATCAGGAACTCGAGCGAGCCCGCGCGAAGATCGAGGCGACCAAGGCCGAGCAGAAGGCCGCGCGCAAGGCCGCCAACGAAGCGATCGAGGCGATCGGCGACGCGGAGGCCGCCTATCGGACCGCGCACGAATCACTGGGCACCGCGCTCAACGAGGTGCTCGCCGACGTGAAAGCCCTTGCCCCGTATGCCCGCCCGGATCTGCTCCGACTGCTCGGCGCCACCTCCGAGGGCCGCTGGCCGAGCAGCGAGGCCGCCTGGTCCACACCGGAACAGTTGCTGTACCGGATTTCCCAGGCAGGGCCCGAGGTCGAACCGCAGGTGCTGCCGGACGAGGTCGCCGAACTCTTCGAAAGCCTCACCACCGCAACAGCTTCGGTGCGGGCCAGCGAGGCGACGCGCAAGTCCACCCGCAGCGCGGTGACGGCGGCGTTGCAAGAGTTCGATGCCGCGCTCGCCGGGTCCGGGCGCGACTACCGGCTCCAGTGGGACGCCGCGGACGGGTTGACCGTGGTGCAGGTGCAGGACGACGACGGCATGTCGGCGCTCGCCGACTTCGCCGCCCGCATCGACAGTGCGCGCAAGGACCAGGAGCTGCTGCTCACCGACGCCGAGCGCCGCATCCTGGAGGACGCGCTGCTGACCGGGCTGGCCCAGCAGATCTACGAACGCACCAGCGACGCCCGCGATCTCATCGCCAGGATGGGCGCGGAGATGAAGCAGCGGCGGATGTCTTCCGGCAACACCATCGGCGTGCACTGGGTGCTCGCCGACACGCTCTCCGATCCGGCGCGGGCCATGTGCAAGCTGCTCGACCGCGACGCATCGGCGCTCGGCGCGGACGAACTCGCCACCATCCGTGCGCATTTCGCCTCCGAGATCCGGGCGGCGCGGGCGGCACACCCGGAGCGTTCTTACCCGGAAATCCTCGCGGCCACCCTGGATTACCGCACCTGGCGGGTGTTCTCGTTCACCCTCATCTCCGCCGACGGCAGCGAGGACAAGCTCACCGTGGCCAGGCACAGCGCGCTCTCCGGCGGCGAGCAGTCCGTCTCGCTGCACCTGCCGCTGTTCGCCGCCGCCCACGTCATGCTCGACTCGGCCGACCCGCAGGCCCCGCGCCTGCTCGCGCTGGACGAGGCGTTCGCCGGTGTCGACGACAACGGCCGCAGCGAATTGCTCGGGCTCAGCGTGCAATTCGACCTCGACCTGTTCATGACCGGCTACGACCTGTGGATCACCTACCCGCACGTCCCCGGCTGCGCCCACTACGACCTCGCGCACGCCGCCGCCGAGAACACCGTCAGCGCAACCCTGCTCGTGTGGGACAGCGGCGACCTGCTCGCCGAACACGACGGCACCGACCTCACCGCCGCCCTCGGCTCCCCCAACCGCCGCCGTGTGCACTCCACGATCGAAGGTGGGATCGAGCTGACAACGGTCGGCTGAGGCCTGTCGCAAAGTCCGGATGGGACATTGCGACAGGCCCTGGCGAATCGGCCGATTACTCGGCGGTCCGGCTGGTGAAGTCGAAAGAGCCGCCGTCGATGCCCCAGGAGATTATCCGTTCGGGATGGATGCGGATGACGGCGCGTTCCTGGGGTGGGAACGGCGGCTCCTCGTCGTCGAGTGCCTCGGCCGTGCCGCGGACCTCGATGCCGCGAATCACGTAGGGGTCCAGCGAAACCTGTTGGTCGATGACGAACGACACTCGGCTGCCCGCCTCGACGTTGCAGAACTTTCGGCTGGCCCGCATCCGCATGCCGCCGATGTCGATCGTGCCGTCGGTGTTCACCCGATAGCTGGTCGGGTTGTTCTGCACCACGCCGTCGGGCGACACCGTGGCCAGCCGTCCGATCCCGGCCTCCGCGAGGAACTGCTGTTCATTGGTGGTGAAGGTCATCTCGGTTACTCCTCGATTCGATATCGGGTGTGCCCGGCGATCAGCCGGAGGTTTGCCGGGTGCGGGAAGCGCTTTGGGATCAGAACAGAACCAGCGCGGCGCACAGTCCGGCGACGGCGATGAACTGCAGGGGGACCCGGTACTTCAGCAGGCTGTCCCACTTGTCCTGCAGCGCACGGGCATCGGGCGGGATGATGCCGCTCTGCGCGGCGGCGGTCTGCTGGGAGTTGATGGGCTTGGCGATGCGGACGTACAGGGCGAGCCAGGTCAGCAGCGCCGCCACCGTGATGCCCGCCGCGACCGCGGCGCCGGTCTGCCCGGCCAGCATCGCGATCAGCAGCGTGAGCACCGCGGCGATGATGCCGCCCGCACCGACCACCGGCATGCGCTTGTCGCCGTAGTAGTGACCCCATCCCGCACTCACGGTCACGGTCGCATCATCGAGCTTGCGGTAAACCGACCGCATGATCACCGCCCCGCAGACGTCGGTGCCATAGACCACGGCATTGGCGAGAACGGCGACTACGGCAATGATCTGGCCGGTGACAATGAGCATTTCGGCTTCCCTTTCCAAATTCTAGCGTCGCTAGAAACTGGAGCAAAGGTAACATTCCGTGACTAGCTTGTCTAGCGTTGCTAGATTTTGAATCGCGGCCTGTGCTCGGGCAGACAGGGGCACCTGCCGGTTCCGGCCGAGTGGACGCCGTCGCCGACTAGCCGGTCACCGGTCACACCAGTGCCAGTGCCAGTGCCAGTGCCAGTGCCAGTGCCAGTGCCAGTGCCAGGACATCTTCGGCCCGGCGAGAGATCAGCAGGTCAGCGCAGGCCGTGGCCGAGCTCGAGCAGGGCCGCGATGATCTGGCCAGCAGTAACCCAGGCCGGTCAGTGCACCGTCACAAGGTCGCGCCCCGCGAGCCAGCCCCAGGTGAGCGCGGAGGCGATGGTCAGGCCGCCCGCGATGGTGCCGGGTCCGAACACCGCCGCCGCCGCGTTGCCCGCGGCGTAGAGACCGGGGATCGGCCGGTTGGACCAGTCGAGGACGCGCGCGCGGTTGTCGGTGCGCGGGCCGCCCTTGGTGCCGACCGCGCCGGGGTACACGGGAACCGCGAAAAACGGTGGCTCGCTTACCGGTCCGAGATTCGGATGGGCCGCGGTCGGGTCGCCGAACGCGTGCTCGTATCGGGTACGGCCGCGGTGGAAGTCGTCGTCGCGCCCGGCCTCGGCCATCGTGTTGAAGCGAGTGACGGTGTGCGCCAACGCCGCCGGGTCGATATCGATGCGCTCGGCGAGTTCGGCGAGGCTGTCGGCGCGGATCAGCCAGTCCGGCGCGGGCGCACCGGCGGGGATGCCCGCGACCGAGTATTTGGCGCGGAACCGCGCGTCGCCGATGGCCCAGGCGGGCAAGTTGCGTGGTCGGTGAGTGTTGGGGTCGAGTTCGGCGAAGGCGCTCGCACAGTTGTGACTCGCCTCGTTGACGAAGCGGCGGCCCGCGGTGTTCACCCACAACACATGGGGCAGCGACCGTTCCGGCAGGGTCAGCTGCGGCTGCGGCGTGGCGGCGGGATCGGGCCAGCTCCGATCCGGCGCCTGGCAGGCGGGCCAGGACCAGTACTCGCCGGTATAGGCCAGCGTGGCGCCGACCTGTCCGGCCATTCGCAGCGCGTCGCCGTGCTGGATCGGCGGCGTCACCGGGTGCGTGAGCGGCCCGGACAACAGCTGCGTCCGCAGCATCGGGTCATGCTCGAAACCGCCACTGGCGAGCACCACCCCACGACTCGCGCGAACGGTGCGGTCCGCGTGGTCGATGTGCACGCCATCGACCCGGCCGTGCTCGTCGCGCGTCAGTTCCGTTGCCCGGCACTCGCGGATCAGGCGCACGCCCGCCCTGCGGCAACCGTGCAACAGCCCGACCACGAGCCCGGCGCCGAGCGTGACCGTCCCGGCGGCCATGCGTTGGGCGATCAGTTCCATCGGCGGCGTGCCACCGGCGAACAGGTGATGCTCCAGCACTTCCTGATTGGTCAGCACCGGGGCGAAAAACGGTGCGGGCCAGACGAGTTCGTTCAGGTCACCCAGGTCGCCCACGGTCAGCGGACGGACCTCGACGTGACGCGCGGTCTTGCCGCCGGGCAGCTCGGCGAAGGTGTCCGGGTAGGCCGGAGCCGGGGCGAAGCGGATCGGCGAGTGCTCCTCCAGAAAACGCACCACCTCGGGCACCGTTCGCAGGAAGGTCTCCACCATGGCGTCGTCGCGTCCGGGTGCGGCGGCACGGCAGTAGGTGAGCGCTTCGTCGGGGGAGTCGGACTCGTCCATCCGATGGTTCGCCGGGGCCCACACCTGTCCACCGGAGACCGCGGTCGAGCCACCCCACCGCGGCGACGCCTCCAGCACGACCACCTCCGCGCCGCCGTCGGCAGCGGCCAGTGCAGCCGCCAAACCCGCTGCGCCCGAACCGATCACGACAACATCGGCGTCGATCATGACAACCTCCTCGCTCTTTTGTTTATTAGTACACAAAAAAGCGGGAGGCCTGTCAAGAGCGCGGAATCAGCCCGTCCAGCAGTGCGTTGAGCCCGAAATCGTAGTTGTCCCACGCATGCGGCCACGCGGTGGCGAGCGCGGCGACCGCCGGGGTCTCCCCCGGATCCGCGGCGTCGATCATCGCGGTCTGGAAGCTCACGCGATCCGGATCGGAACCGGTGCGCGTCATCGCAATTCGGATCGTCAGCACGCCGACGGTGTATTGCCACACCGCCCGGTAGGCAGCGCCCGCCTGCTCCGCGGTCAGCCCGCAGGCGACAAACGCCTGCAACAACTCCTCGAGCAACCACAGAATCGACCGACCGACCAGGTTGCCGCTCGCCAACACCCCCACCACCCACGGATGCGCCGCCAACTCGTCGTGCAGAAACCGCCACAGCACCACCAGCCGCTGCCGAGGATCATCCGGCAATTCGGGCCGCTTCAGCGTGGCCGCCACCCGGTCCAGCAAGAGCAGTAGCAGCTCATCCTTGTCACGGACATGCCGATAAATCGCCATCGGCGAACTGGACAGTCGCTGCGCAACCGCACGCATGGTCAACGCATCGATCCCCCCGGAGTCCACGATCTCCTCCGCAACCAGCAGGATCGCATCCCGCGACAGCCGGGCCGGGCGCCCACGGCGCCGCACCGAATCGTTCATCCCCGAAGTTTGACAGCCCACGCACCGCGCGGGCGTAACCCGCCTCGGCGGCTAGCGAGTACTGGCGTCCGGGCGCATCGGCGGGCAGGGGCGGCCGGGGGTGGTGGCCAGTTCGAAATGCCACCATTCGTTGTCGTACATGCGGCAGAGGCCCCAGTGGTTTCCGTTGGCTTCCAACCACTGTGCTCCGGCGAGCGGGCCGACGTCGACCGCGTGACCCGAGACGTGGGTCGACTCCTCGGGTGGCAGCACCCAGCGGCGGGCCGCGTCGGGTCCGCCATAGGTCGCCAAGCCGTCGTCCCACAACTGCTGCTGCTCATCGGGTGTGCGATAACCGGACGTGATCGACAACGGCACGCCTTGTGCGTGCGCCTCGTTCTCCGCCAGTGTGTAAGCCACCGCGAGGCCGGGTTCCAATCCCTCGGTCCCCGCCGCCGACCCCATCGCCTCGCGCTGGTCGGCAGGCACCCGCTCCTCCGCCCCCGCCTGCGGCGCCATCAATCCCGTCGCGACCAGCGCGGGCAACACCGCCACCGGCAGCCCGAGCCCTAGTCGTTTCCGCACACCACTCCGCAACACCATGCCGGCGATGGTAACGGGCCGCGCCGACGACCGCGCCGGTCGCCGGCCACGCTCAGAGATCGAGTTCGATGCGCAGCTTGGACGACACACTCTCCATGGTCTCCGCACTCAGCTCACCGTGCGGTCCGGATAACCATGGCCGATAGGTGCTGGAGATCAGGTCGACCCTGACCCACCCCGCGATCGGGTCGGCACTGCCGAGCCGAACCGCGACCATGGATTGCGGATCCAGGCGCTCCACGGGAGCGGTCAGCACGCGGACCCGCTCGTCGGGCAGGCGATAGTCCGCTGAGACGATCACGCGGTAGGGCGTGCGCGGATCATCTTCCCGCGACGGCCGGTCACGCTCGAACTGATAGACCTCACCCCGCCTCATGCGCGCGGACCGCGACGCGTCTCGGCGTCGACTTCGGCCGCGTGCTGATCGGCGAGCTCCGCCTCGGCTACCGCGACGTCATACCTGCCGAGGCTGCGATCGCGAGCCGCCGAGCGGATGGCGTCCTGATAGAGCATCCACCGGTGGGCACAACGCGCAAAATACGGCGACAGCTGCATCCCGGCTTCGGCGGCGCCCTGCTGGAGATCGGCAAGCACCGCCTCATCGACCGTGAGGGTGATTTTCCGTGTCGCCATACTTCTCACCATACCACTGGCCATACCACCAGCCGAGAGTGAAAGCTGCGGTACTGCCGCACTGCTCGATACCGATGAACGGCGGGATGGGTTGGTTGACGAGGAGTCATAGTCGATAGGCATGGCCCATGCTTACTCGAAATCCCTTGGGTGGCAAACGCTTCATCCACAAGGAACGCCGGTTGTCCACAATCTATCCCAGTGCTGTGGATCACAGTGTGCGGGCGGTTGCTACCAGTCCGATTCGTGACAGTTGTGGCGTTGCCCCGAATCTGCTTGCCGCCCAACTGGAGCCGCCGACCCCGATCAGGCCGCGGACGGCACCCGGGCTGACGCACTGGGTGGTCGCCCGCGGACCGGGCGGGTTGTGCACAGGGTGCGGCGGTGTACACATTCGCTCCCCAGAGATGTGAACAGCCACTACAACGGACAATTCGACTAGCGCACCGGACAATTCGGTCGTATTACTCGCGCAACGGAGCGACCAGCGTGAGGTGGTCCCGTTCGACGACAGGTACCCGTGCGGCCGCCGGGTGGCGAATCGCTTCCACCGCTGCACGATTGCGCCCGATCCGCTCGATGATTTCGCTGCCGTGATCACGGGCGTAGGCAATGGCGATTTTGATCTTGCCGGTATGCAGGCTCGACTTCGCGCTCAACACTTCGATGCGCCGCTCTACCGGCCCATCCAATTCCTGCAGGCGGGCAACGACTTCCCAGACATCGGGGCCCGCGACCAACGCGGCGCGGCGATCGTTCATCGGCCCGCGGAAAACAATGCCGGGATGGTCGAGCTGATCGACACCCTCCCGGATGAGGCGGTCTAGCAATGCGGTAGAAGTAGTACCCTCGCGTGCGGCGCGTGCGGCCAGCCTGCGACTGGCGGATTGTGAGAGACGCAGTGTTGTCGTGATGACCCTGGACGTACTCATTGTCCTCCTCGACCTTCAATGGCAGCTGAGATCAAACGGCACCCTGAACCAACGATGTACATCGCTAAGGGTGCCTCGCGAAACGGCCAGGTCACCCCGGCGATCGGGGTGACATCGGGATGTCCGCACAAAAGCCTCACCGAAAATCAAACGCCCAGTTCACACCCCTTGCTCAGGGTTGGTGCCGCGAAATCGGGGCCCATTCCCAGCCGTATCCCGCGAAATCTCCGGCGGGATCGCTTACCGCCGAAACGATTTCCACGACGCGTTCCGGCAAACGCCACCGGTCATCAGTACGCGGGTGCCGCGAGTCTCCACTGACCGACCGCGATACCGCAGCCGACGAACAGTTTCGCTGGAAGCGTTCGACGCCGTCGCCGCGATGCACACCGAACACATTCTGCTGCGCGCGATTTGCGTATCGACCAGCCCCTGCGCGACGAGCAGAGCGCGTCGCCGAACGCGGTTATTGCCCACGAAACAATGGCGACCGGAAATGGCGTGAGCGCTATCGCCGGACAACGGACGACGGCGCCACCTGCGATTCGAGGGTATGCAACACCCAGCGATCCTTCCCATCCGCCTTGGCCCGATAAAGCGCGGTATCCGCGGCATCGAGCAAGGCCTCGGCCTGAGTACCGACCACCGCCATCAGCACCGCACCGATACTGGCCGACATCCGCAATCGCAGCGCTCCGATGGAGAACGGATCGACGAGCGCCGATTGCAGACTGGTCGCCACGGCGGTCACCTCAGAATGGTCGGCCGGCGGCGGAATGACCGCGACGAACTCGTCACCACCGATGCGCGCGACCGGACACCGGAAATCGAGCACGCTCTCCTGGAGCCGCGACGCCACCGCCGCCAGCACCTGATCACCGGTCCCGTGCCCGTACCGATCGTTGACGTCCTTGAATCCGTCGATGTCGATGAAACACAACCCGACCCGAGCATCGATGTCCGCCGTGGCGATCATCGCCTCCACCCGCTCCAGCAGATGCCGCCGGTTCGGCAAGCCGGTGAGCAGATCATGCCGAGCCTGCCGATGTAGCTCGTCGCGCAGCCGATGCTGCTCGGTCACGTCCTCCCCCACCGCGAGCAGATAGTCGTCCTGCCTGCCCACGCCCTTGACGAAGGTGATGGCGAACGCGGCCCACCCGTAGCTGCCGTCGGCGCGCACGAGGCGTTGTTCCAGCTTCACGGTGCCCTTCCCGTTCGGCACCAGTTCCCCGTACACCAGGGTGCGGATGTAGTCCCGGTCGTCCGGGTGCGCGAAGTCGTAGACCGACGCGCCACGCAGTTCATCGACCGGCATGCCGAGCATGTCGGTCAGGCCGCGATTGGCGTCGAGCAGGGTGAAATCGGTATCCACGATCGCTATCGCGACCGCCGCATTGTCGAAGACGACCCGAAATCTGTCGTCGGCCGCGCGGCGGGCTTCCTCCCGCGCCTGTTCGACCGATTGCCGCTCGAGGAAGAACTGCCGATGCAGCTCCGCGCCGTAACCCTGGCCGAACGCCGCGAGCAGCGCGGAGAGCCGGTAGCCACAGTCGGAATGCTGCGCACCCAACCGGTACAGCACCTTCGCGGACGCGACCGGCACCTCCGAACCCAGCACCCCGGCCGCCACCAGCGCGGCACCCGCATCCGCGGCAACGCTCGCGTCGAACGGATCGGCGTGCAGTCCCGTCGCCATCTCCCCGACCAGGCTGACCAGCAGGCGCAGCGTCTCATGGGGCGGCACCGGCATGCGGCACACCGTGGACAGGGCGTGCCACCACCCGTGCGCCAGTACGTTTCGTTCGGTCTCTTCCACCACGACCCCTTGATAGTTCGGCCGTCGCTAACCCGCTCGACAGTGACACGTCTAGCACGCGTGGAATCCGTTCGCACGGAAGTATTCCCAGTGTTGGCCAAAGGATCAGGTCGGTGCTGTTCGAGAGTTACCAATTCGTGCTGCAAGCCGACCACCACGGCGCGCACCAGAGTTGACCTGGGTGGACCGGGTGCTCGGGCAGCCCCCTTGTCACGATTGGGAACACTTTCGCTCCACATTGGTAACAAGAACCAGCGTCCAGGCGACTCTGCTATCACAGGCAACAATCGCGCAGTGGATACTGAGCAGCCACAACAGATTACGGTTGCCCCTCGCCGGAATCTCACTGAAAGAAGCAGGACGATCAGCCGCCGACAACCCCGAGGTCAGGACCGTAAGCGCCCACTGTGGATGCTCGGCCTGATCGCTCCCTCGTGTGCCCTACTGCCCTCGCAGCTCGTGCTGCACACCGGCGCGCCCGTGTTCTGGTGGATCGGCCCGGTGATCGTGTTGATCGCGATCCCGGTGCTGGACTGGGTCGTCGGCGAGGACGGTGCGAACCCGCGCGACGAGGACTACGAATTGCTCTCCGGCGACCGCTATTACCGCTGGTGCACCTACCTGTTCCTACCGATCCAGCTGTTCGGGCTCGGCATCGCGTGTTATCTGTGGGCGGGCGAGGAGCTCACGATCGTCGACAAGCTCGGTCTGGCCGCGACGCTCGGCTTCGTCAGCGGGATCGGTATCAATGCCGCGCACGAGCTCGGGCACCGGGTCGAGCACCTGGAGCGCTGGCTGGCGAAAATCGCGCTCGCCCAGTCGGCTTACGGGCATTTCTTCGTCGAGCACAATCGTGGTCACCATGTGCGGGTCGCCACGCCCGAGGATCCGGCCAGCGCCCGACTCGGTGAGTCGCTGTGGGAGTTCCTGCCGCGCAGTGTGCGCGGCGGTTTCCGGTCGGCGATCCAGCTCGAGCGGGAGCGGCTCACGCGCAAGGGCCGCGGCTGGTGGGACGTGGACAATCACATCCTGCAGGCGTGGGCGATGAGCGTGCTGCTGTTCGGCACGTTGGTCGCGCTGTTCGGCTGGCAGATCCTGCCCTGGCTCGCGCTGCAGGCCGTGATCGGCATCGGGCTGCTGGAGACGGTGAACTACGTCGAGCACTACGGCTTGTTGCGAGCCCGCCGCAGCGACGGCAAGTACGCCAGGTGCTCGCCGCGCGACAGCTGGAACAGCGACCGGCTGGTCACCAACATCTTCCTGTTCCATCTGCAGCGGCACAGCGACCACCACGCCAATCCGGGACGCCGATACCAGACGCTGCGCAGCTCGGCGCACGCACCACAACTCCCGGCCGGCTACGCGACCATGGTCCTGCTCGCCGCCGTCCCGCCGCTGTGGCGCCTCGTGATGGACCACCGGGTGCTCGCCCACTACGGCGGCGACATCACCCTCGCCAACGTCCAGCCGCCCAAACAGGGCCGCCTGCGCGCCACCCTGGCCTACCGGCGCGCCACCGGCTGAGCGGGCGGGCGTTCTCGACCGCCCGCCTTCGTCAGACCTTCTCCGCCGAGCGCGTGCGCACGCGCAGAGCGATGGGCTTCTGGGTTTCGGCGAAGAAGTCGTTGCCCTTGTCGTCGACGACGATGAAGGCGGGGAAGTCTTCGACCTCGATCTTCCAGACGGCTTCCATGCCGAGCTCGGGGTATTCGAGCACCTCGACGGACTTGATGCAGTCCAGCGCGAGACGGGCCGCGGGGCCGCCGATCGAGCCGAGGTAGAAACCGCCGTGCTCATGGCACGCCTTGGTCACCTGGGCGGAGCGGTTGCCCTTGGCCAGCATGACGAAAGAGCCGCCGGCGGCCTGGAATTGGTCGACGTAGGAGTCCATCCGGCCCGCGGTAGTCGGCCCGAACGAGCCGGACGCGTAACCCTCGGGAGTCTTCGCCGGGCCCGCGTAGTAGACGGCCATCTCGCGCAGGTACTCCGGCATCGGCTCACCCGCGTCGAGCCGCTCCTTGATCTTCGCGTGCGCGATGTCGCGGGCCACCACCAGCGGACCGGTCAGCGAAAGCCGGGTCTTCACCGGGTATTTCGACAACTCGGCGCGGATCTCCGACATCGGCCGGTTCAGGTCGATCCGCACCACGTCGCCGCCGAGAATCGACTCGGTCTGCTCCGGCAGGTAGTGCGCGGGCTCCCGCTCGAGCTGCTCGAGGAACACGCCCTCCGGGGTGATCTTGGCCAGCGCCTGCCGGTCGGCCGAGCAGGACACCGCGATGGCCACCGGGCAGCTGGCGCCGTGCCTGGGCAGCCGGACGACGCGCACGTCGTGGCAGAAGTACTTACCGCCGAACTGCGCGCCGATGCCGAAGGATTGGGTGAGCTTGAACACCTCTTCCTCCAGCTCCAGATCCCGGAACCCGTGCGCGGCAAGCGATCCCTCGGTGGGCAGGTTGTCCAGGTAGTGCGCCGAGGCGTATTTGGCTGTCTTCAGGGCGAATTCGGCGCTGGTACCGCCGATCACGACCGCCAGGTGGTACGGCGGGCAGGCCGCGGTGCCGAGCGAGCGGATCTTCTCGTCCAGGAACTCCAGCATGCGCGTGGGGTTCAGCACAGCCTTGGTCTCCTGGTACAGGAACGACTTGTTCGCCGACCCGCCGCCCTTGGCCATGAACAGGAACTTGTACATCGGATGCGCGGGATCGCCTGGCGTGGAATACAACTCGATCTGCGCGGGCAGGTTGGTGCCGGTGTTCTTCTCGTCCCACATGGTGATCGGGGCGAGCTGCGAGTAGCGCAGGTTCAGCTTGGTGTAGGCGTCGAACACGCCGCGGCTGATCCATTCGGCGTCGTCAGCGCCGGTGAGCACCCCCTCGGACTTCTTGCCCATGACGATCGCCGTACCGGTGTCCTGGCACATCGGCAGGATGCCGCCCGCGGAGATGTTCACGTTCTTGAGCAGGTCCAGCGCGACGAAGCGGTCGTTGCCACTGGACTCGGGGTCGTCGATGATCTTGCGCAGTTGGGCCAGGTGCGTCGGCCGCAGGTAGTGGCTGATGTCGTGCATCGCCTCGGCGGTCAGCAGGCGCAGCGCCTCCGGCTCCACCTGCAGGAAGGTCCGGCCGTTGACCTCGAACGTGCTGACGCCCTCGGTGGTGAGCAACCGGTACGAGGTGTCGTCGGCGCCGATCGGCAACAGGTCTGAATAACGGAAGTCCGGCGCGGTCACGGGACGCACTCCTTCGGGCTGGGCCTTGGCTGTTGCTCAGCCGGGCTGGTCACAGGCACAGCGAGCGTATCCACCCCGCAACGTCACACGATGCTTAGGCAAGGCTTATCTCTAGCAGTTGCCACAAAAGGTTGCACGTTCAACCCCAGGGGTGCTACCTGTCGTCTCACACAAAACGATCGGACGTCCAAGCGTCCGTTCGCCGCAACAACCGTCGCGCGACGCACAACGACGCGCGACAATGTATGACACGCCAGAGTTTGGAGCGCTATCGTGACCGATCCCCATTGGCTCGATGACGTCGAAATGCGCGCCTGGGTGGGCTTTGTGCGCACCCGCGACCTCATCGCGGCGGCGGTCGGGCGGGACTCGACGCGGGAGTCGAACCTCACCTACGTCGAATACTCGGTGCTCGCCTTCCTGAGCAAGTCCCCGGACCACCGCTGCACCTTCGCCGACCTGGCCGCGCAGCTGGAATGGTCGCAGAGCAGGCTCTCGCATCAGATCACCCGGATGGAGAAGCGCGGGCTGGTGGTCCGCGAGCCGATCCCCGACGACGCGCGCCGCACCGCAGCCCGGCTCACCCCGCGCGGTGCGGAGGTGCTCACCGGCGCCGCGCCCGCGCACGTGGTCAGCGTGCGCAAACACATGATCGACGTGCTCGACCGGCAGCAACTGGCCGCGCTCGCCGACATCTACGACACGCTGCTCGCGCATCATCGACAGCCGGCGAACGACAACTGACCACTCAGGCGGAGGTGGGTGCGGCCACCGCGCGCACCGGCGCGGCAGGCACACCCAGCGCGCGCTCGAAACCATCCGGCACCACCACATCACCGCGATCGAGTTCGGCGACACTGGTTTTGCGCAGACCGAGCAGCGCCGAGTCGATCCCGCCGCGCAGGATGTCCAGGACGTTCTCCACGCCCGCTTGACCATTGGCGGCCAGACCCCACAGGTACCCGCGCCCGATCATCACCGCGCGAGCGCCGAGCGCCACCGCCTTCACCACATCACTGCCGCGCCGGATACCGCCGTCGAGCACCACCTCGATCTGCGAACCCACCGCGTCGGCCACCGCGGGCAGTGCTCGAATGGCGGCCGGGGTGCCGTCGAGGTTGTTGCCGCCGTGGTTGGACACCGAGATCGCGGCCACGCCCGCGTCGACCGCACGCAGCGCGTCGTCGACCCGGATGACGCCCTTCAACATCACCGGACCAGCCCACTGCTCGCAAATCCATTGCACGTCAGCCCAATCCGGCGGCGGCGTGCCCATCCATTCGCCGTAGGCGCCGAAGAACCCCGGCGCGGGGCCGTCGCCGAGCGCCATGTTCGGCGCGGTGAGATCCGGGATGTGCCCGGCCTTCGCGTAGGTGGCGAGCCAGCGCGGCCGAGCCAGCGTCTGCGGCGCGAACTTCAGCATGGTGCGCAGGTCCAGTTTCTCCGGGATGACCGGGCTGCCCCAGTCCCGGCCGTGCGAGAACGACCAGTCCAGGGTGAGGATCAGCCCCACCGCGCCCGCCGTCTTCGCCCGGTCCATCCGCTGCAGGATCTCGGCTTTGCTGCCGCACCAGTACATCTGGAAGAAGGTCGCCGGGTTGGCCGCGATCACCGCTTCGATCGGCTTGCTGGCGAAGGAGCTGAGCCCCATCGCGATGCCGCGGGCCGCCGCCGCGCGTGCGACGGCCACCTCGCCGTCCGGGTGCACTGCCTGCACGCCGGTGGGCGAGATCATGACGGGCATCGAAAGCTGTTGGCCGAGCACGGTCGTCGACTGGTCGCGGGTACCGATCGGGCCTGCGACGTGCGGGGCGAAGCCGAGTTCGGTGAACGCCTGCTGGTTGTCCTCGATGGTCTGGCCGCGCTCGGATCCGGCGATCAGCGCGCCGTACACCGATTTCGGCAGTCTCTTCTTCGCACGCCGCTGCGCTTCGGCAACGGTTTCGAACCACGGGTTCATGGTCGGACGGTCCTTTCCAGGGCAGCTACCGGCCACCACAGCCGGGTTCGGTGGAGCAGATCGGTGGTCAGGTGGTCGAGCAGCGCCGCGCCCTCGTCGGCGCTCGCGCCGGTCGGGTCGCCGAGCACGCCGTTGGCGCTGACCGCGCGGACACCGGCGGCGCGCAGCAACGGCATGAGCTGGGTGAGCGGGCGGCGGTCGCCAGGTTCGGCGCGGTCGAGCCGCACTCGTTCCGGCGTAAGTGCCAGTTGCACAGCGGTTTCCGAGCGGCCCGCGTGCAGATCGCCCTCATAGCGCGGCAGATACACGCGCACGTCCCGGGATTCGCTGCGCAAGAGGGCCTCCGCGCGCCGCAACGGTTCGAGGTTGCCGCCGTGCCAGTTGACCAGCAGGATGCGGTCGAAAGTGTCCGTCGCCGAACGGCACAGCTCGACGACGAGCAGTTCCAGCGCGGCCTGCCCGATGGACAGCGTGCCGGGAAAGCCCGCGTGCTCACCGCTCGCGCCGTACGGGATCGCCGGTGCGACAAGCACATCCGGTCGCAGCGCGGCAAGGCGGGCACACAGTGCGGCGGCGATGTCGGTATCGGTGGACAGCGGCAGGTGCGGGCCGTGCTGTTCGGTCGCGCCGACCGGAACGGCGAGAATCGCGCCCGCGGCGGCCCGCTCCCCCGCCTCGGGCCAGGTGAGGTCGGCCGTCGCGCAACTGTGGTCCGCGACACTTTCCAACATATCCGGAGATTATCGTCAGCCACTGACATAATCAATACCCGTGACAGCCAGGACCACCCGCGGTCGCCCACGCGGCACCACCAAACGCGAGCTCGAACTGATCGCCATGCGGCTGTTCACCGAGCAGGGCTTCGACGACACCACCGTCGAGCAGATCGCCGCTGCGGCGGGGATCAGCGGCCGCACCTTCTTCCGCTACTTTCCTACCAAGGCCGAGGTGCTCTGGTACCAGTTCGATGACGAAGTCACCGCTCTGCGCACCGCGTTCGCCGCCGTGCCCGACGATGTTCCGATGATGACCGCGGTGCGCCGAGTTGTCGTGAACGCCAATCGGTATCGGGCCGAGGACGTGCCCGAGCTACGTACCCGCATGCAGCTGGTCGCCACCAACCCGGCCCTGGCCGCCACCGCGGGCGCGCACTACGACGCCTGGGAACGCGCGGTCAGCGACTTCGCCGCGCGCAGGCTGGGCGAACCGGACAACGCCCTGATCCCGCTGGCGGTCGGCCGCACCACCCTGGCCGCCGCCCGCGCCGCCTTCGACGCCTGGCTGGCCCGCGCCGACGCGGATCTCACCGTTTACCTGGAGGCCGCGTTGAGTGGGCTGGAACGCGGTTTCGCCCCGCCACCGTGAATCGCACGCGCACAACCGGCAGGTTTCATCCGCAACTGGGTTGGGGTATGACTAGGCTCGGTGTCGGTCGCACGACCGAACGATCATCCCGACTCAAACCGTCGAAAGGGGCAGGAGTTTTCATGTCCGAGGTGTCCATGAGCCTTTCGGCGGATTCGCTGAGCGGACCGGTCGACAATCTGCTTCCGCAGTTGGTCGAGCATCTGCGTCAGAATCGCACCGCCCTGCGCGAAGAGTGGGCTCGGCGGATCACCGACGCCCAGCTCCTGACCGCGATGACCCCGGAGGAGATCTTCTCCGAGGCGACCTCCGTCTACGACAACTACGTCGAGGTGCTCGAGACCGGTAGCGTCGAGGCGCTGCAGGCCTACGCTCGCGATTTGTCCGAGCGCATCATTCCGAGAGGAGTCGAGACCGACGAGGTCCTCGGCATCGTCCTCCTCCTGCGCGACGTGCTCGCCCGCTCGCTGTTCGAGAAGTACCAGGCGGACTTCCAGCTGCTCAACGCGGTGCTCGACGCCTATGAACCG
Source organism: Nocardia sp. CS682 (assembly GCF_004634405.1). Classification (NCBI taxonomy): domain Bacteria; kingdom Bacillati; phylum Actinomycetota; class Actinomycetes; order Mycobacteriales; family Nocardiaceae; genus Nocardia; species Nocardia sp. CS682. The sequence continues at coordinate 1,439,429 of NZ_CP029710.1, forward strand.
GCCGCCAACCGCATCGCCAACACGGTGGGCGTCTCGTTCGTGCAGGAGCGCGAGCGCGTCATCCGGCAGCAGCAGGAAGCCATCCGCGAGCTGTCCACCCCTGTTCTCCAGGTGCGTGAACAGCTGCTCATCCTGCCCATCATCGGCGTGCTGGACAGCCAGCGCGCCCGCCAGCTCACCGAGCAGCTGCTGCGCGCGATCCGGGCCAACCGCGCCAAGGTCGTCGTCATCGACATCACCGGTGTCCCGCAGATCGACTCCACCGTGGCCAACCACCTGGTGCAGACCGTCGACGCGTCCGGCCTGATGGGCGCGAACGTGATCATCACCGGCCTGTCCTCGGAGATCGCGCTGACGCTGGTCACCATCGGCCTGGACCTGTCGAAGATGAACGCGGTCGGCGACCTCCAGGGCGGTATCGAAGAAGCGGAACGTCTGCTGGGCTACGAGGTTTCCCGAGTCGCCGAGCGGGTCACCGAACGCGACGGCCGCTAGATCGGGGCGGGCAGATGCCGGTACCGATTCTCAAACAGGGCACCTATCTCATCGCGTCGGTGCAGTCCGCGCTGACCGACGCCGACACCGAACGTCTACAAGACGATCTGATGAAACAGGTCAGCAAGTATCGAGCGCACGGCATCATCGTCGACGTCACCGCGATCGACATCATGGATTCCTTCGCCGCGAGATCGTTGCGTACCATCGCGCACATGACGCAGCTGCGCGGCGCCGAAACGGTGATCGTCGGGCTGCAGCCGGAAGTCGCCTTCGCCATGGTGCAACTCGGGCTCACGTTCGAGGACATGCACACCGCCCTCGACCTCGAAGAGGGCCTCGCCTGGCTCAACAAGAAGACGGCAAGCCCACGCCAGCGAGATGGTCGTGACAGTGGCCGCTGAGAACCTGGTGATCGCGGTCAGAGTGTCGGGCGACATCGTGATCGCACGTCAGGCCGGCCGCGAACTCGCAGCGAAGCTCGGATTCACACTGACAGACCGCACCATGATCTCCACGGCGATCTCCGAAATCGCCCGCAACATCACCAGTTACGCAGGCAGCGGCGAGATCCGGCTGCTGGTCGACGACCGGGAGGGTCGGCAGGCCCTGGTGGTACAGGCCGAGGACCAGGGACCCGGCATCCTCGACATCCCCCGCGCGCTGGAGGACGGCTACTCGACCGGGCGCGGCCTGGGACTCGGTCTCCCCGGCGCGCGCAGGCTGATGGACCGGCTCATCGTCGACTCGGCACCCGGCAAGGGCACGTTGGTGGAGATGTGGAAGTGGGTACCCAACGGTGCATGACGACGGGTTCATCGGCCGAATCGAGTGGGCGGTGGCCGGTCGCGCGCTGCCCGGCCAACGCGTCTCCGGTGACCGCGGGCTCATCCTCGACACCGGCGGCGGCACCGTCCTTTTCGCCGTGCTGGACGGACTCGGGCACGGCGCCCCCGCGGCGGACGCCGCCGACCGCGCCGCGCAGGTGCTCTCCGAGAACCGTGCCGAACCGCTGGACGTGCTGATGGTGCTGTGTCATCGCGCCATGGCCGACACCCGAGGTGCCGCGGTCTCGCTCGCCCTGTTCGACCCCGGCGACACGGTACGCTGGCTCGGCGTCGGCAATGTCGAGTCCCGGGTACTGACAGTGACTCCCGCAGGGCTCGCCAGTCGCGCGAACATCTTGCTCACCGCCGGAATCGTCGGTTACCGCCTACCGCAGAATCTGCAACCGCAGACCATTCATGTACGCCCCGGCGATCTGCTACTGATGTCCACCGACGGCATCGTCAGCGAATCCGCCGATGCGATCGATCTCTCGAAGTCCACCGCGGAGATCACCTCCGACATCCTGGCCAAGCACGCCAAGGACACCGACGACGCGTTGGTGCTCGCTGCCCGCCACCGCGGCTCGGCGCAAGGCCTGCCGTCATGAGGGGCCGCGCCATATGACAGCACTGGCCGATTTCCTCGACGAGTACGCGAAAGCCCTACGGCGGCACCTGGATTCACCGAGCCAGGGCACCTTGGCCGAGGGCTACGAGCTCGGCCGGCGCGCGTTGGTCGAGGGCATCAGCCTGCTCGATCTCAACGAGAACCACTTCCGGGTGGTGCAGGCCGCCGAGCACGCGGCGGGCATCGGCGGCGGCGACTCGCGACTGGCCGAGTCGGCGCTGGAGTTCCTGCTGCAAACCCTTGCCGCACTGGACATCGCGACCCGCGGCTACCTCGACGGGGTCGGCCGTTATGAGCAACAGCGTTCGCGCGCAGACGATCTCGCGGGCCGCGACGCCTTCCGCACCGCATTGGTCGAGTCGCTGCAGGACGGCTTCTTCGTCGCCGACTCGCACGGCGCCATCGTCGAGGTCAACTCGGCGTTCGGCGCGCTGACCGGGTACGGCGCCGCCGATGTGCCGTTCGCGCTGCCGCATCCGTGGTCGATGCCGGACGGGCTGGTCCTTTCGAGCGACCTGCAAGCAGTCGCTACGGGCCGCTACCCCGATCTCGGTACCGAGGCACAGCGTTTCGTCATTCCGATCCGGCATCGCGACGGCCGCACCGTGTGGCTCGCGGTGAGCACCAGCGCGCTGATCAAGCCGGAAAACAACGAACGCATCTTCGTCGGCACCATCCGCGATGTCACCGCCGAGCACGACGCGCAGGCCCGCGATCAGGCGGCGTCCCGACTGGCCACCGCGGTGGCCGCGGCGACGAGCGTGGTCGAGGTGCTCGCCGTCGGCCTGGACGAGGTGCGACGCACGGTGGGCGCGCAGACCGCGGTGGTGGCGGTCTGGCCGAGCAGACACGTCGAGCCGGAGGTGTACGTCTCCGGCGCCGAGGGCGCGAACGGTCCGGAGAACGCCGAACTGGACGCGCGGGCACGAGCCATGCTGGAACGGGCCAGACGCAGACCCGGCCGCAGCCTGTTCGCGATACCGGAGGGCACCGAGAGCTCCGAGGGCATCGTCGCCCCGCTCGGCGAAACCGGTGACGCCGCACTGTGGTTGCGGTTCGCCGCGCCGCGCGCGATCAGCGCCGCCGACTGGACGCTGTTCTCGCTGCTGATCGGGCACCTGAGCCTCGCGGTGCAGCGGGCGCGCAACTTCGACCAGGCACGCTCGACCTCACTGACACTCCAGCGGGCCATGCTCGGCCCGATCGAACTGCCGCCGCGGTTCTCGGTGCATTACGAGCCCGCGCTGCCGCCGCTGGAGATCGGCGGGGACTGGTACGACGTGGTGCCGTTGCGCGACGGGACCATCGGTGTTGTGGTCGGTGACTGCGTCGGCCGTGGTTTGTCCGCCGCCGTGGTGATGGGCCAATTGCGTACGGCCGCAAGGGCATTGCTGCTGCGTGGCGCCGGTCCCGCGCAGCTGCTCGCCGAGCTGGACACCGTCGCGGGACGCATCCCGGGGGCGATGTGCACGACCGTGTGCGCCGCGGTGCTCGATCCGGTGCGCGGGCTGGTCCGCTACAGCAGCGCGGGCCACATGCCGCCGATCCTGGCCGATGTCGAAGCGACCGGCCGGTTGCTGGAGGGCGGGCGCTCGGTTCCGCTGGCCACCTTCGATCCGCCGCGCCGCCCGGAGGCGACCACCGCGCTGACGCCGGGGTCGACGCTGGTGCTGTTCACCGACGGGCTCGTCGAACAGCGCGGCATCGACATCGACGACAGCTTCGCCAAGATCGCCGCCGTGCTCGCCGACACCTCGGCCAAACTGCCAAGGGAAGTGGCCGACGCGGTGCTCTCGCGCCTGCGGCCCGCCGCCGGATACGACGACGACGTCGCCATGGTCGTCTATCGCCAGCCGCCCGCGCCGCTGCGCCTCGAGGTCCCCGCGCACCCGGATGAGCTTGCGGCACTGCGCCGTACGCTCAAAGCCTGGCTCGCCGCCGCCGCGGTGCCGCACGACCTCGCCTCCGACCTGGTCGCCGCCGCGAACGAGGCGTGCAGCAACAGCATCGAACACGCCTACCGCAACGGTGCCGTGCCGAGCGGCCGTCCCGCGAGCACGGATCGGTCGATGGGCCGGGTCAGCAAGACCCTGCGCGACCCCGCCGCCGACATCAACCGGGTCCAGTTGAGCGCCACCTGCAACACCGAGACGGTGGTGATCACCGTGACCGACGCGGGCAGTTGGAAGCCGCGCTCCGCAGATCCCGGCTATCGCGGACGCGGCATCGACATGATGCGCGCGCTCACCGAGGAGCTCGACATCGACCACACCGGCCCCGGCACCCGCGTCCGCATGTCGGTAACCCTGCCCGCCATCACCTTCCCGGTGGCCAACCCGCTGCGCGGTACCAACCGCCACCTTTAGGGCTGTCGCAAAGTCCGGCCGAGTGCGCGTCGGCGACAACGCGGCCAGGTGGCGATCCAGCCCCCGGTGACGCCCGATGGGACTTTGCGACAGGCCCTGGGCGAACGCAGCGTCCTTTTGCCGCCAGCACGGGGTGGTCGGCGCGCGGCATCGTTGGCGCATGCATCGCGTTGTTGATCTAAAGGTTCTCTATTTCGGTACGCCGGTGGTGTTGATCGGAACCCGGAATCCGGACGGGACGGCGAATCTGGCGCCGATGTCGTCGGCGTGGTGGCTGGGCGATCAATGCATGCTCGGGATGGGTACCCGGTCGCAGACGTCGCGGAATTTGGCACGCGAGCGGGAGTGCGTGCTGAATCTGCCGTCCGCCGACCTGGTCGAGGCGGTGGACCGGCTCGCGCTGCTGACCGGTGCGCCGGAGCTGACGCCGCACAAGGTCGAGAAGGGGTATCGGTACGAGCCGGACAAGTTCGGGGCCGCCGGGCTCAGTGAGGTCGTCGGCGAGGTCGTCGCGGCGCCGCGGGTCGCCGAATGCCCGATTCAGCTCGAATGTGAGCTGGTGTCCGCCGCACCGTTCGGCGTCGACACCGGGGCCACCGCGCACACCGTACGGGTGTTACGCGCTCATGTGGCCGACGAGCTGATCAATCCCGGCACCGATCACATCGATCAGCTGCGCTGGGATCCGTTGATCATGAAGTTCTGCGAGTTCTTCGGCGGCGGTACACAGCTGTTTCCCTCGCGATTGGCCGAGGCGTGGCGGATTCCGCGTCCGGCGACCAGCCGTTGAGCCGACCGGCCCCGATGCTTCTATTCCGAAGCGGCACAACGACAGGTTCGACCGGCGTCCTTACGGTAGTGTTTGACGTTATGAACGCGCCGAGGTTGCGAATTCGCCGCTACTTGTGTGTTGTGATGTTGTGACCAACACTTCCGGAGACGCGTATCCCCTCGCGGACACGATGACCACCACCGTCGCCTCACAGGATGGTGCGACGGTCCTCACGGTGGTCGGCGAGGTCGACCTGGCAACCGCACCCGCGCTGGAGAGCTCGATCGAGGCGATCCTCGACGGCAAGCCCGCGGCCCTGATCATCGATCTGACCGCAGTCAGCTTCCTCGCCTCGGCGGGGATGGCCGTGCTTGTCGCAACACATCAGCGTGCGGGTAAGGACACCGCGATCGCCGTCGTCGCCGACGGCCCGGCCACCAGCAGACAACTGCGGATGACCAACCTCGACCAGGTCTTCGCCGTGCACTCCACGCTGCAGGAGGCGCTCGCGGGGTTCCAGAACCGCTGAGCGGTTCGCTCGGCCAGGTGCCGAGCAGGCTATAACCCAAGTGCTGGGCAGGCTGTGACATCGGCGGGCAGGGCGACGATCCCTGCCCGCCGACATCATCGGTGGCTCAGCAGAGTTCGCGCAGCTGCTCGATCAGCTTGACGCGCTCGGCCGGGGTGGCGGCCATCGGCACCACGTTGAGGACGGTGACGCCCGCTTCGGCGAAGGCGGCGACCCGCTCCTTGACGTAGCCTGCGGGTCCGATCAGCGAGGTGTCGCGGACCAGCGCATCCGGGACGGCCTTGGCCGCCTCTTCCTTCTTGCCCGACAGGTAGAGCTCCTGAATGCGGTCGGCCTCGGCGCCGTAGCCGTACTTGGTGGCCAGCGTGTGATAGAAGTTCTTGCCCTTGGCGCCCATGCCGCCGATGTAGAGGGCCAGGTGCGGCTTGACGAACTCCAGCAGCGGCTCGACGTTGTCGCCGATGGCCAGCGAAGGGCTCGCGTAGACGTCGAGGTCGCCGAGCTGCGGGTCCCGCTTGGCGAAGCCAGCGTCGAGCGACTCGCCCCAGATCTGCTTGGCCCGCTCCGGCAGGAAGAAGATCGGCTGCCAGCCCTCGGCGATCTCGGCGGTCAGCTCGACGTTCTTCGGGCCGATCGAGGCGAGCAGCACCGGAATGCGTTCGCGCACCGGGTGATTGATCAGTTTCAGCGACTTGCCCAGGCCGGTGCCCTGCCCCTCGGGCAGCGGGATCTGGTAGTACTTCCCGTGGTATTCGAGGCGCTCACGGCGCCACACCTTGCGGCAGATCTCCACCAGTTCCCTGGTGCGCCCGATCGGCGCGTCGTAGGGCACGCCGTGGAAGCCCTCGATCACCTGCGGGCCCGACGCGCCGAGGCCGAGGATGAACCGGCCGTCGGAGACGAAGTCGAGGCCGGCCGCGGTCATCGCGGTCAGGCTGGGGGTGCGGGTGTAGATCTGCAAGATGCCGGAGGCCAGCTGCAGCCGCGTCGTCTTGGCCGCCAGGTAGCCGAGCGCGCTCACCGCGTCGAACGAGTACGCCTCCGGGATGAACACGATGTCCAGTCCCGCGCGCTCCAGGTCGGCGACTTCGGCCGCCGCCTCTTTGAAACCGCCCGAGTAGTTGATGCTCAATCCGATCCGCATAGCACTCAACATAACGGCGGCTACGGGCCCGCACCGCACCGGACCGCTGTACCGGGGCGGTCCCGCAGCAAACGTCGTCGGCCAACCGGTAGCGTTGACCGCGCACTCCCCGCCCACGCCGCTCTCTGAAAGGCCTCTGACCCGTGTCGCAGCCGAGCACATCGTCCCAGGAAACTGCGCCCTCGTTCGGCGAGGCAACACTCGCGCAGTACCTGTCCGAGCTGGCCGCCAAGGTGCCCGCGCCCGGCGGCGGCGCCGTGGCCGCGCTGCACGCCGCGCAGGGTGCCGCGCTCGTCGCGATGGTCGGGCGCTACACCACCCGCGCCAAGGATGCCGAGAACCGCCCCGTGGTCGACCGGATCATCGAGGCCGCCGACGCCGCCCGCGCGCGTTCACTCGCCCTCGCCGATGCCGACGCCGCCGCGTTCACCGCGGTCGGCGCCGCCTACAAGCTGCCGAAGACCACGCCGGAAGAGGAGGCCGCCCGCACCGCGGCCATCAACGCGGCGCTGATCGAGGCCGCCCGCGTGCCCGCGACCGTGGTCGACGAGGCCGACGAGGTGCTCTCGCTGGCCACCGAGCTGTTCCCGATCGGCAACCCCAACGTGGTCACCGACATCGGCGCCGCGGCCGACGCCTGCCGCGCCGCCGCCGCGAGTTCGCAGCTCAATATCGAGATCAACGTCGCCTCGCTGCCCGCCGCGGACGGTGATCGGTTCGCCGCCGTGTTGCTGCGCATCGAAGAAATCGTCGCGCGCGCCGACGGCCTGCACGCCGACGTGGTGCACGCGGTTCGCGGCTGACAACGCGTTTCCGTACCGCACGGCCGGGTATGTCGGCGAAGACAGCCGACAGAGCCGAGGAGGTAGCCGTGCAGATCGGATACAAGCTGGCCGCGGAGGCATTCGGGCCGAAAGAGCTGATGCGCCAAGCGGTTCGGGCGGAGTCCGCGGGATTCGACTTCGTCGAGATGAGTGATCACTACCACCCCTGGCTCGACGTGCAGGGGCATTCACCGTTCGCGTGGACGGTGCTGGGCGCGATCGCCGCCCGGACCGACCGGATCGGGCTGGCGACCGGGGTGACCTGCCCGACCGTCCGCTACCACCCGGCGATCATCGCGCAGGCCGCGGCGACGCTGGCGCTGGTGTCCGATGGCCGGTTCACCCTCGGCGTCGGCTCCGGGGAGCGGTTGAACGAGCACGTAGTCGCGCGGGAATTCCCCGACGTGCGCAAGCGGCAGGAGATGCTGCGGGAAGCGCTGGAGATCATCCGCCTGCTGTGGCGCGGTGGTTATCGCTCGTACGACGGGCGCTATCTGTCTTTGTCGGACGCGCGAGTCTTCGATTTGCCCGATGAGCTGCCGGTGATCGCCGTCGCCGCCAGCGGTCCGCCGTCCGCGCGGATCGCCGCCGAACTCGGCGACGGACTGTTCGCCACCGAGCCCAAATCCGAGATCGTGGACCGCTACCAGGAAGCCGGCGGCAACGGACCGCGCTACGCGGAGGTTCCGATGGCCTGGGCGCCCGACGAGCAGACCGCCGCCAAGGCCGTGCTCGAGACGACGCGCTGGGCATTGACCGGCTGGAAGGTGATGAGCGAACTGCCCAACCCGGTCAACTTCGACGCCGCCTCCAAGACTGTGCGCATCGAGGACGTGCTCGAGCAGTTCGCCTGCGGGCCCGACCCCGCCCGTTATGTCGAGGTGGCCCAGCAGTTCGTCGACGCAGGGTTCGACCACCTGGTCATGCAGAACGCCGGGCCGGACCCCGACGGTTTCATCGACTTCTTCCAGCAGGAGCTCGAACCCCGCTTGCGCCAGCTCACCCCCCGCTGAGCACGAGCGGTCAGGCGAATCCACCGGATCGACGGGACGTGCGGGCCGAACCCGTGATCTGCACGAACGGTCGTGCGATGGGTGTTTCGTCTGGTTTGTTCGGGGATGGCGCGGGTAGGCAGCATAGAGAAGGCAATGGTGGTCGGTAACGACTCCAGAACGGTCTTGGTGACCGAAAACCTGCCTACCCACACCATCTCGAAGGGGTGGAGCCATGAGGCACGCAATACAACATCTTTTCTTAGCGATCTTGGTCGTTGCGCTGGGCGCGTTCGCGTCCGGGCCCGCGACGGCAACGCTGGCCGGGACACCGCACACCAATTCGGTGGAATCCATTGGACCGTCGCACGGCAAAGTGGTGGGTGTCGCGCATCCGGTGACCATTCGATTCGGCACAGCAGTCGCCGACCGCGCCGCCGCAGAGCGCGCGGTCGACATCAGGGCGACGCAGCCGCTGAGCGGCACCTTCGCGTGGACCAACGATCGGGAAGCGGTATGGACGCCCACCGGGTTCCTGCCCGCCAACTCCCGCATCACCGTCGGCGTCGGTAACACCCGCACCGAATTCAATACCAACGCAGGCGTTTTCGGTGACGGCAACATGTCGGATCACACGTTCACGCTGACCGTCGGCGGCATACCGCGGACGATGCCCGCCTCCTACGGTAAGCCGGGCTTCCGGACCCCGTCGGGTACCTTCCCGGTACTGGAGAAGGCCCGCTCGGTCGTGTTCGATTCCCGGACCATCGGCATCCCGCTGAGCTCGCCCGAGGGCTATGTCATCAACGGTGAATGGGCCGAACGTCTCACCTGGGGTGGCGTTTACATCCACTCCGCCCCGTGGTCGGTCGGCGATCAGGGCAACGCGAACGTCAGCCACGGCTGCATCAACCTGGCCCCCGAAAACGCCGAATGGGTGTACCACACCATCAGCGTCGGCGACCCGGTAACCCTGCACTGGTAAACACGCCTCGCACCCGCGACCGGCGCACCGCCCCGGCAAGATATCGTCGGCGGTGCGCCGGTCACGAGTGGGAGGACACGACCAATGCCCGAGTTCCGCAGCCAAACCCCTTGCGACGCAGAGGAAGCCGAGTTCCATCGACTGTGGGGGCCGTGGGCGCTGGTGACCCCGACAGCCGTCGCTTCGATGCTGAGCGAGTTCACCGCACCATGGTGGGTTTGCGGCGGCTGGGCCATCGATGCGTTCACCGATTCCCCACGCGTACATAGCGATATCGACGTCGCGATGTTCCGCACCGATCTGCCCGCCCTACGCAAGGCACTCGACGGATACCTGCACATCTGGTCCGCCGGGCCGGACGGAATCCGCCCGCTGGACGAGCGCTTCCCCGAAATGCCGGACAGCGCAGAGCAAGTGTGGCTCCGCCGGGACGCCATGTCGCCCTGGTTGCTCGACGTACTCCTCACCCCCGATCGAGACGGCGCGTGGGTCAACAAGCGCGACGACTCGTGGGTCGCCCCGCTCGACCAGGTCACCTGGGTCGACGCAGCCGGCATCCGCTACCTGAACCCCGAACTGGTCCTCATCTTCAAGGTGAAACACGCCCGCCCCAAGGATCGGACAGATCTGGAACGCGCCTGGCCGAAGCTGAACGACGCGCAGCGCACCACGCTCAGGACCTATGTGGACCGTCATCACCCAACCCACGGATGGCTGCCGCTCATGACATGATCTGATGACTGGGACATATAGTCTCACTCAACGGACCTCGCAGGAGTTGACAGATGACGACCGCACCACGCTCGGATATCGAATTCCCGTCGGACGGCGGCACGGTTCGCGGGTGGTTGTATCGGCCGGCGAACGCGAGTGGCGCGGTTCCCGTGGTGGTGATGGCGCACGGGCTCGGTGCCGTCAAGGAGATGCGGCTCGATGCCTTCGCCGAGCGCTTCGTGGCCGCCGGATTCGCGGCGGTGGTGTTCGACTACCGGCATTTCGGCGGGAGCGACGGTGCACCGCGGCAGCTGTTGAGTATTCGCCGCCAGCTCGCCGATTGGTCGGCGGCGATCGACTACGCCGCCGCGCTCGACGGTATCGATCCGGCTCGAATCGCTTTGTTCGGAACATCTTTCAGCGGTGGGCACGTATTGCGCGTTGCGGCACGAGACAAGCGCGTCGCCGCCGTGGTCTCGCAGTGCCCGTTCACCGATGGTCTCGCCTCGGCCACCACCGTCGGGTTCCGACCATTGCTCGCCATCGCCGCGCGCGCAGGCTTGGATCTTGCCGCCGCGGCATTGCGCAGGCCGCCGGTCACCGTGCCGCTGACCGGCGAGCCGGGCCGGACCGCGTTCATGAACGCACCGGACGCGGCCCCCGGCTACACCGGCCTGGTGCCGCCGAACTTCACCCACCCCAATGCCGCCGCAGCCCGGCTCGGCCTGACCCTCCCCCTGTACCGCCCCGGCCGCAGCCTGCGCAAGGTCGAGGTCCCGGTGTTCCTCGGTGTCTGCCTGAACGACACCGTCGCCCCCGCCCGCCAAACCCTGCGCTACGCGGCAGCCGCCGGACCGAACGTCGAAGTGCACGAGTATCCGACAGGCCACTTCGACATCTACGTCTCCCCCGACTTCGACAAGGTGGTCGCCGACGAGACCGCCTTCCTCATCGAGCATTTGCGTCCGAGCTGAGGTCGAACCCCGCTAAGCCACCACACTCAACACGTCGTCACGGGAGACCAACGCCGCATAACGACCATCGAGCTCCATCAACTCGTCATGCGATCCACGTTCGACCACCCGCCCATGGTCGAGCACGACGATCTGATCGGCATCGCGAATGGTGGACAACCGGTGCGCGATGGTGATGGTGGTGCGGTCGACCGACAGCGCGTCGATGGCCTGCTGAACCTCCAGCTCGGTGCGGGTATCGAGCGCACTGGTGGCCTCGTCCAGCACCAGGATCGGCGGGTTGCGCAGCACGGCGCGGGCGACCGCGAGTCGCTGCTTCTCCCCACCGGAGAACCGGTAACCGCGCTCGCCGACCAGAGTGTCGTAGCCGTCGGGCAGGCTCATGATGTGCTCGTGGATCTGCGCGGCGCGCGCGGCGTCGTGCAGTTCCTGTTCTGTCGCATCGGGTTTGGCGAAGCGCAGATTGTCAGCCACCGTCGCATGGAACAGGTAGGTCTCCTGGGAAACCACACCGACCGCGGCGGCGAGATCAGCGAAAGCCAAGTCCCGCACGTCTTTCCCATCGATGGTGATCCGCCCAGAGCTGACGTCGTAGAGCCGGGCCACGAGGTAACCGAGAGTGGTCTTTCCAGACCCTGTTTCACCGACGATGGCCAAACTCGACCCGGCCGGAACCGTGATGTCGATGTCGCTCAGCACATCTCGATTGCCCGCTCCATACGAGAACCCGACATGCTCGAACCGCACCGCCCCGCTCACCTTCCCGAGCGCGACGGGCCGAACAGGCTCCTCGATATCGGGTTTCAGATCCAAATACTCGAAGATCCTGCCGAACAACGCCAGCGAGCTCTGCACCTCGACCCCGGTGGACAACAACTGCACCATCGGCCGCAGCAATGTGGTCTGCAGCGTGGTGAACGCGACGAGCGTGCCGATCGACACCAGCGGCTTCCCGGTGGTGACGGCGAGCCCCGCCGCCCAGTAGATCACCGCGGGCATCGCCGACATGACGATGGTGATGGTCGACTGCCGCCACCGCCCCGCCATGCTCGCGCGGATCTCCAGATCGACCAGCCCGCGCGATTCCCGCGCGAAACTGTCGACCAGCGCGGGCGAACGTCCCATCGTGCGCCCGAGCAGGATGCCGCTGACCGACAGCGACTCCTCCACGATCGCCGACATGCCCGCCAGCTTTTCCTGCCGCTGACCGGTGATCTTGCGGCGTTCACTGCCGACCCGACGACTGATCCAGACGAAGAACGGCAGCATGACCAGCGACACCATGGTGAGCCGCCAGTCGAGCACGATCATCGCGATCACCGCCGCGACCACCGTGGTGAAGTTCGAGACCAGTGACGTCGCGGTGGAGGTGACGGTCGACTGCATGCCGCCGATGTCGTTGGCGATGCGCGACTGCACCTCCCCGGTGCGAGTTTTGGTGAAGAAGGACAACGGCATTCGTTGCAGCTGCGCGTAGACCGCGGACCGCAGGTCGTGCATGACGTCTTGTCCGACGGTGGTCGACATATACGTCTGCAACACACCGAACACACTGGTGAGCGCGGCGACCGCGACCATCCCCGCGGCGAGCAGGGTGAGCAGTCCGGTGCGCCCGTGCGGCAGCGCGTCGTCGAGCACCGCGCGCAGCATGAACGGCGAGGCGAGTGCGACGACCGAGGAGAGACAAACGAGGGCGGCCACTAGGGCCAGCCGGGCCTGGTAGGGCCGGAACAGCCGGACGATCCGGCGAAGCTGAGGTGGTGGCGGCAAAGGCGCCTCCTTCCGAGGGAACTACGTGGTGAAACTGAGCATGACTCATAATTGTTCCCGAAACAATGAGTTATGCTCAGAATCATGGAGTCCGCCGACACCGACCTGCCCGAACTGTTCCTGCGCGCGGCCAAACGCATCCGCCGCAACCAGGTGGGCAAGCTCGCCCCGCTCGGCCTCACCCCGGCTCAGGCTCGCGCCCTGCGCATCATCGGTCACCAGCGGGAACCGTTGCGGATGACCGATCTGGCCGACCGCCTCGGCATCGTGCCCCGCTCGGCCACCACCGTCGTCGACGCCCTCGCCCTCGGCGACCTGGTCACCCGCGCCCCGGACCCGGACAACCGCCGCGCCACCCTGGTCACCCTGACGCCGTCCGGCCAGGCCACCCTCGCCCGGATGGCCGACGCCCGCCGCGAAGCCGCCGAGGAACTGTTCGCCACCCTCACCCCCGACCAGCGCGAAACCCTGCGAGACCTGCTGGCCACCCTCGATTCCGCCGCCTGCTAGCGCAATCCGGACCGGATACCACCCGGCCGTACCCCTCGGGCAGCAAACGGGCAGTATTCTGCCCGGAGCGACGGCGAAGTCGGCTGGACATACGCGTCTACACGTTGCTGCATTTCGGGAACGGTGCGGATAACCTGGCGATATGACCTGACGAAGGTGGGGCGATGGATCGACCGGAGATGGGCTCACAGCCCGGATACGACTATGGGCGGGGGCCGCAAATGATGAAACCTGGTGTGCCGGAACAACGGTACGCACCGGATGACCGGTACCAAGGTACTTACTCCGATTGGGTGGACCGGCAGCCCGCGCAGGAACCGGAACCGGATTACGAACCCGATTATTTCGAAGACGAGTTCAGTGGGCTGATCGATCGGTCCAAGCGGAGTCGTTCGCCGCGCCGCTGGGTGGCGCCACTGCTCGGCGTGCTCGGAGTCGCCGCCCTGGCCGCCGCCGCCGTCGTGTTCTTCTTCGGCGGCAGCGACACGGAACCGCCCACGGCCGCGACCAACCCACCCCGGATCGGCGAGCCGGCCGCTTCCTCGGCCACCCAGTGCACGGCCGAGCGAGTCGGCAACCGGATCAAGGGCAACGATCCTGGCAACTTCGACTCCGGCCCCGGCGCGATCTTCGCCTTCCAGCACGCGTATTACGTCGCGCGTTCCGGCGAGGAGGCCCGCGCCGCGACCACCCCGGACGCGGCGGTCGAGCCCGCGGCGGCCATCCAGCGGGGCATCGACAGCGTGCCCGCCGGCACCACCTACTGCGTCGCGATCACCCCTGGCGCGTTCGCGGGCCAGTACATGGTGGTGGTGACCGAGAACCGGCCGGGACGCCCGCCGGTCACCTACAACCCGCAGCTCGTCACCACCACCACCGAGGGCGGGCGCACCCTCATCAGCGCCATCAGCCCGGGCCAATAGGCCTGGCGCTCAGGCGAATTCGTACTTGGCGACGACTTCCTCGTCGAGCTCGATACCGAGCCCCGGCCGCGACGGCACCTGAACCTGGTTGGCCCCGTACCGCAGCCGCGTCTCGGGCGTGAGCAGCAGTTCGAAGTTGTAGATGCCCTTCTCCAGCGCGAAGTACTCCACGACCAGCGTGTTGGCGACCGCGCCGCACAGGTGGACATGCAGGTTGTGATGCCAGTGCGGCGCCATCTGTAAGCCGAAGGCGTCGGCGGCGTGCGCGACCCGCAGCCACTCGGTGACGCCGCCGACCACTCCGGCGTCGGCCTGCAGGATCGGCGCGGCGCCCGCCTCGATGAGCTGCCGGAATTCCCAACGGGTCTGGTGTATTTCGCCGGTGGCGACCGGTGTGCGGATCTGCCGGGCGAGTTCGCCGTGCCCGGCGATGGCGTCCGGTCCGAGCGGTTCCTCGAACCACCACAGCTCCCGGTCCCCCGCCGCCCGCTCGAAAGCCTGGATGGCCGTGCGTGCTTCGTGCACGGAGCGGTAGGCGTTGTTGGCGTCGAGGGCGAGCCGACCGGTGTCGCCGATCGTCTCGATCGCGGCCGCGACCCGGCGCGCGTCCTCGGCCACGCTCAGGCCGCCGACCTTGATCTTGTGATCGGTAAAGCCTTGGCCCGCATTGAATTCGATCTCCTTGCGCACGGCGTCGGTCCATTCGCCCTCGTCGGGGCGGTAGTAGCCGCCGGAGGCGTAGGCGGGCAGCGGAGTCGTCGCGCCGCCCAGCAGGCTGGCCAACGGTAGCCCGGCGCGTTTCGCGCGCAGGTCCCACAGCGCGATATCGATGGCCGACAGTGCCCGGATCACCGCGCCGCGACGGCCGGCGAGCAGCGCCTCCTGATACGCGCGGCCCCACAGTCCGTGCACGTCATTGTGGTCGGCGCCCAGATAGACCGGGGCGAGCACCTCGTCGACCGCGCATTTGGTCAGCGTGCCGCCGCTGGTCCCGGCGTAGGTGTAGCCGAGTCCGGTCGCACCGGTGTCGTCGGTGACTTCCACCAGCACGTAGTGCCGATCGGTCAAGTCGCGGTTGGACATTCGAGTCGGCTTGTCGACCGGAATGCCGACGACGCGGGCCGAGATTCGAGTGATGGTCATCGAGTGCTCCTCGCGGATGGGGCGGTGCGTACCGCCTGGATATTGGCGAATTCCGTAGCGCCGTAGGTGCTCAGCTCCCGGCCGTGCCCGCTGGCCTTGACCCCGCCGACGGGCAGGCGCGGGTCGGATTCGGAGATCCGGTTCACGAACACCGATCCCGCCGCGACCCTGGCCGCCAGCTGCTCGACCCGGCCGAGGTCACGACCCCAGATCGAGCAGCTGAGGCCGTACGCCGAGGCCTCGGCGGCGGCCAGCGCCGCGGCCGCCGAATTGACCGAAAGCACCGCACCGAGCGGGCCGAACGTTTCCTCCTGGAAGGCAACGGAATACGTGTCGGGCACCGCGACGATGGTCGGCGTGAACCAGGCGCCCGGCCCGGTATCGCCCGCACCGCCGACCAGTACCTCGGCCCCGCCGGCCACCGTCGCGGTCAACTGCCTGCGCAACTCGTCCCGCAGGTCGGCGCGGGCCATCGGGCCGATATCGGTGTCCGGCAGGGTCGGATCGCCGACCACCAGCTTGCCGAGCTCGGCCACCATCGCCGCGGTGAACTCGGGAAAAATGTTCTGCTCCACGATGATTCGCTTCGCGGCGATGCAGCTCTGCCCGGCATTGAGGAACCGGGAGCGCACCGCTGCCGCCGCCGCGTCGGCCACCTCGGCGTCGGACAGCACGATGAACGGATCGGACCCGCCGAGCTCGAGCACCACCTTCTTGACCGCCTGCCCGGCCCTGGCGCCGACGATCGCGCCGACCCGATTGCTGCCGGTAAACGCCACCGCCGCGATGCGCGGATCATCGATGAGCGCACCGATCCGCTCCGGCGGCAGCACCACGCTGGTCAGCACGCCTGTGCCGTACACCTCGTCGAACAGGCGCTGCACGGCCAGCGCGCAGCCGGTGACGTTGTCGGCGTGCTTGAGCAGCACCGTGTTGCCGATCGCGATGGCGGGCAGCATGGACCGAAAGACCTGCCAGAACGGGTAGTTCCACGGCATGATCGCCAAAAGCACGCCGAGCGGCCGGATTCGGATCTGCCCGCTGTCGGGGAACACGTCGACCGCCTGCGGCGCAAGGAGTTCGGCGACGTGATCGGCGTAATAATCGCAGGTGAACGCGCACTTCTCGAGCTCGGCGATGGCCTGACCGATCGGTTTACCCATCTCGGTGGTGATCAGTAGCGCGAACGTATGCGAGTCGGCCCGCAATCGGGCGGCCAGCAGGCGCAGCCGATCGGCCCGGTCGGTGATCGGCTCGTCGGCCGCGCGACGTGCGGCCGCGACGGCCCGATCGAGCAGCGCGGACAACTGGTGGTCGGAGGTGAAAGCGTAGGCCTCGAGGGGACTTCCGTCGGCGGGATTGATCGTGGTGATCACCGGACCACCTCCTCGGCCGACCGCGACGCCAGCCAATCCTGGAAGCGCCGCCCGAGAATCACCGGATTTTGCAGCAGCTTCGGCACATCGGTGGCGTTGCCTACCGCGATGCGCACATGCAGAAGAACCGGGCCATCCAGACTCAACACCTCGGTCAATCGTGCAGCCAGCTCCTCGGGATCGACTGCGCGGCGCACCGTCCAACCCGCCGCAGCGGCCAACTCCCCTAAATCGATGCGTGCACCGTAGGTCGGTAAATTGGCCGTCGCGCCGTACACCCCGTTGTCCAGCAACACCGTCACCAGCTTCGACGGCCGCAGAAAGCCGCCGGTGGCAAGCACATTCGGGTTCATCAGCAGCGATCCGTCACCCTCGATCGCCACCACCTTCGCTACATCCGTGTCCGCGATACCCAGCGCGATGCCGGTCGCGACGGAACCCGCCAACCCCATCGCGTCGAGCAGATACAGATGATTCGGTCGATCCGCGACCGCCGCCAGCTCTCTACTCGAGGCGGCACAGGTCACCACCACCGGCAGGTCGCTGGTCTGTGCGGCGATAATCCGCAGTGCATCAATACGTTTCACGTTCAGGCCGCCTTGCCGTCGGTCGCCCAGAAGTGCGCGAGCACCACCACCGGCCGAAATGTCATGCGCGCGTGCACCCCCGCCTCGGTGACCACCGCCGCCCAGTCCGCAGGCCCACTGCGCCGGTCGAGTTCGAAGAACGGAATCCCGAACTGCTCGAGCACGCGTGGCACGTGCTGGCTGAACGTGTGAATCATCGAGTTGTACTCACCGAGCCCGCCGCGGGTGTTCGCCACGATCAGCATGGGCAGGTGGTAGGCCACGTTGAACGTGGTCAGCGCGGTGAACGCGTTACCGAAACCGTTGTCCTGCATGACGATAGCGCCGAGCTTGCCGGTCAGCGGCAGCGCGCCGATCAGCCCGGCCGCCTCCTCTTCCCTGGAGAGCGGGAACACCCGCTCGGAGATGCCCGCGGCGCCCCCGCTGGTATCGACCAGCGCCGTGATGACGGGTGCCACGCTCACCGATGGCACATAACCGACCAGATCGACCTCCGCCGCCCAGATGCCGCTGGCGACGGACGTCGCATACGAGTTGGAATTCACCGAATGTCCCTTCGCCGGACCGGCTGCTCGAACGCAGCCTCTTTGGTGTCTGCAACATACTACTCACCTTGAGTAGCATGCAACACTCAATTAGGCGTGACACCGGTCAGGTTCGGAACAGGACTGCTAGTAGATGACTTGGTCACCCTCGGGAACGGACACCGAGACCCACCGCCGCCACTCCGCGACCAGGCCGCGGTTGTCGTCGCTGCTGTGTGCGACGAGCAGATCACCCGAGCGCACCAGATGTTTGCGCATCGCGCGCTCGGCACCGACACCGTCGCGCTTGCGCAGCGCATCGATGATGTCCCAGTGGTCCTTCAGCGCGGTGTCCACCGTCTGATACCGCGGCACGCTGTGCCTGCCGTCCAGGGCCAGCGTCTGCCGCAGCTCGTTGACCACCTTGGCCAGCCTGCGATTACCGCTGGCCTCCAGGATCAGTTCGTGCAACCGCTCGTCGGCGGCGAAGTATTCGGCGCCGCCGTCAGCGGTGCGTTCCATGATCCGATACTCGGCGAGCATGGCTTCGTCGTCGCGGCTGGTCATCACGGCGGCGGCACTGCGGCAGGCGGGCGGCTCCAGCAGCACCCGCAGGCTGCACAGGTCGACGATGCCGCGCCCGTCCTGCCCGAGCACCCTGGCGCCGCGATTGCGTTCGATCTTGACCAGGCCCAGATCGGCCAGCTTCAACAGCGCTTCGCGCACCGGCGTCCGCGAGGCCCCGAACCGCTCGCCCAGCTCACGGGACGAATACAGGATGCCGCGCTCGAGCCGCCCCTGCCGGATCGCGTCCCTGATCTCGGCAGCGATCTGCTCGGACTTGCTGTCTACCGCATCCTGCGACAAGGCACCTCTTCACGACCGAGAGCAACGGGAAATCGCCCGTGGCACACCGTCCCCGGGCGATTCCCCAGCATAGTCGCTCAGACAGTCGCTACCGACGAGGCGCGACGTGGCCTGGACCGCGCGGCGATCACACCGATCACGAGCAATGCGCCGACATTGGCCATGATCATCACGGCGATGGCGAAACCGGTGCGCCCGCCGGAGAAGTCCTTGATCCAGCCGAACGCGTACGGGCTGACGAACCCGGCCGCGTTGCCGAGCGAATTGATCAACGCGATACCGCTGGCCGCGCCCGCGCCCGCCAGATAGGCCGTCGGCACCGACCAGAACAGGGGTTTCGCGGTCTGCGCGGCCATCGTGGCCACCGTGATCGCGGCGAACGCCAGCAGCGGCGACCCCAGCGCGAACGCCGTGATGGCGAACGCGACCACCGAGATACCCAGCGCGACCAGCACCGGCCGCGACGACCCCTCGGCCCGGACCAGCCGGCCGGTGACGTACATCCCGATGGCGGCCAGCAGGAACGGCACCGCCGACAACCAGCCGATCTGGGTACTGCTCAGCCCGTCACCGACCTCCCTGACCACCGTCGGCATCCAGTAGGCCAGCGGGTACGCACCGCACAGCACCAGGAAGTAGGCCAGGCACAGCGCGAGCACCCGCTTGTTCCGCAGCGCCGCCAGATGACCGGCGGGTGCCGTGCGCGCACGTTCGGCGTTCTCGGCCGCCAGTGTCTCGACCAGCCAGGTCCGCTCGGCTTCGCTGAGCCACTTTGCCTCCCTTGGTGTTTCGGTGAGCGCGACGAAGAAGACGCCGCCGAGCAGCACCGCGGGCAGGCCGCCGACGATGAACACCCAGCGCCAGCCGTCCAAACCCAGTGCGCCGTCGAAGGTGTCGAGTATCCAGCCGTTGAGCGGACTGCCCAGCACACTGGCCACCGGGATGGCCACCATCACCGTCGAGATCACCTTGGCGCGTTGGGCATTGGGGTACCAGCGGGTGAGATACACCAGGATGCCGGGGAAGAAGCCCGCCTCCGCGACGCCGAGCAGGAAGCGCAGCACGTAGACCATCTCGACACTCGTCGCGAACGCCGTCAGCGTGGCGATGATGCCCCAGGTCACCAGGATTCTGCTGAGCCAGATCCGGGCGCCGACCTTGTTCATGATGATGTTGCTCGGCACCTCCGCCAGGACATAACCGACGAAGAAGATGCCCGCTGCGAACCCGTACTGGGTCGCGGTCATGCCGAACGTCTCCTCCATGCCGAACTTGGCGAAGCTGACGTTGATCCGATCGATGTAGCTCACGATGTAGCCGATCATCAGCAACGGCACGATCCGGCGGGTGATCTTCCGGATTGTGTTCGCCTGCAGCACGTCCCCCTCGACCCGGGGAATCGAACGATCCATCTCTTTCCTCCACAGCACAGAGTCAGCTGTGATGGCATGCCACCTCAATAAGTAACATGTCTCACTTGATGAGTGGCATGCTACTCATGCTGTGACGCGGCGCACAAGACTTTCTCTGACGTGTCGAGAAAACGGCGACGGCCGGCCCGGGAAGTTCCCGGACCGGCCGTAAGCCTGCGCTGCTGCGGTCTGTCAGTTGCTCGCGTTCTCCGCGGCGGCGACGACGTGCCGCATGAGCAGCGCGGTGGTGACGGGCCCGATGCCGCCGGGCACCGGGCTGAGGGCGGCGGCTTTGCCGCGCACCGACTCCGCGTCGACATCGCCGACGATGCCGCCGTCGGCTGCCTCGTTCGTGCCGACGTCGATGACGACCGCGCCCTCGCGCACGTGCTTACCGGTGACCAGGCCGATGCGCCCCGCCGCGGCGACCACGATGTCGGCGGCCGAGGTGACCGCGGGCAGGTCGGCGGTCCGCGAGTGGCAGACGGTGACCGTGGCGTTCTCGGCGAGCAGCAGCTGGGCCAGCGGCTTGCCGACGATGTTCGAGCGGCCGACGACCGCGACATGCCGACCTTCGAGCGGGATCTCGTGCTGCTTCAGCAACTCGACCACCGCCTCGGCGGTCGCGGGCACGAAGCCGTCCAGCCCGGAGGCGAGCAGGCCGAGCGAGAGCGGGCTCACGCCGTCGACGTCCTTGGTCGCAGCGATCGCGGAGCTCACGTCGTCGAGGGAGATACCTGCGGGCAGCGGTGTCTGCAGCATGATCGCATCGGTCGCGCTGTCCGCGCTGCGCGCCGCGAGCTCAGCACGGATCGTGTCCGCGCTCGCGTCGGCGCCGAGATCCACGGTGTCGCAGGCGATTCCGAGACGCTCGGCGGCCTTACGCAGCGAGTTGACGTACCAGGCGCTGGCCGGGTCGTCGGTCGCCACGATCAGGGCCAGGCGCGGCGCGGCGCCCGCCTCGGTGCGTGCGGCGGCGCGCTGCTTGGTGTCGGCGTTGATGGCGGCGGCGAGTTCCTTGCCGGTCAGCGAAACGGTATCCACGCTGTCATACCTTATCCGGGGCCGCGCGGCCCGCCGCCACTGCGCCTAGGTCCGGTGTCGCAGCTCGCCCGGTTTGTCCCGATGCCGGAAATAAGCCGCAGAATCCGCCCGGCTAATACGCGATTTCCAGATCACCCCGCCGTATCGTGATCCCTGCTTGCCCATGGCTAACTGCCAGCACGTGCCCAACCCGTTTCTTGCCGATCGTCCAGCTCGCCGATCACACAGCATTTTCGCGGAAAGGTGTCGACTGTAGTGAAGATCTCGAGGCACTCGAAACAGCTAGCCGCAGCGTTGTTCGCGGCCATCACCCTCACCGGCCTGGCCGGCGCCCCGGCCCAGGCCGACGTGACCGACGACCTCTACAACTCCGCCCAGCGCAACTTCACCGACGGCAACGACGTCGCGGGCCGTGCCGACCTGCGCGCCCTGATCGGCGCCGACCCCGGCGACGCCGACGCCTTGTCGCTGCAGGCCATCTGGTCGCACTACGCGGGTGACCTGCCCGCACTCGCCGACGCGATGGCGCGGCTCAACGCCGTCGACCCCGGCAAGGCGGCGGGCACCAACCACGTGCTCAACGCCATCGGCGCGGCCGTCGGCACCTTGCCGAATCCGTTGCCTGCGTTGGTCGGACCGCAGACCGGCATCGTCGTGCTCGGCTACGGCCTGCTGCCGGACGGCGCGCTGCGCCCCGAACTGGTGAACCGGTTGACCGCGGCCTGGCTGCAATCGATCGCCTCGCCCCTGTCCCCCATCGTGGTGACCGGCGGCAACCCGCAGAACGGCATCACCGAGGCGGACGCGATGGCAGGCTGGCTGATCGGCCACGGCGTGCCCCCGAACCGGATCCACGTGGAGGGTCGCGCGGGGTCCACTGTGCAGAACGCCCTGTTCAGCACCAAGTTGCTGCGCGATGTCGGCGCGACGAGCGCGGTGGTCGTCACCTCGCCCAACCACATCCGGCGCGCCGTCGCCGACTTCATCGTGGCGGGCACCACCGTGGTCGGCGCGACCACCTCGCTGGAGCAGCTGGTCTCCCAGTTGCCACCACCGGCCAAGCAGTCGCAGCGGGGCATCTATCTCGACGCCACGCGCACCTTCGAATTGGCCACTTCGCGCTGAGCACGCCCGGGCCCGGGGTCCGCACGACGGTGCGGACCCCCGGCGGGCGAGCGAGATCACGGGGAAATTCGCTGGCTGCGCCCTGTCCTGGCGCGGCAGGATGGCCCAGTGATGGCAGCAGGTAGTACGGAAGAAGTGGTCGCGTCCTTACGCGCGGCGGGCTGCGTTTTCGCCGAGGACGAGGCCCGCCTGCTCACCGCCGCCGCGGAAACCGGCGCGGACCTCGACGACCTGGTCGCGCGGCGGGTCGACGGCACGCCGCTGGAGTATCTGCTCGGCTGGGCCGAGTTCCACGGGCTGCGGATCGCGGTCGCCCCGGGTGTTTTCGTGCCGCGGCAGCGCACCGCGTTCCTGGTGGAGGAGGCCGCCCGCTTGACCCGATCGCGGCACCGGCATTCGGTCGTGGTCGATCTGTGTTGCGGCTCAGGCGCTTTGGGGCTGGCGCTGGCCACCCTCCTGGCCGCCGAGCACACCGCCGTGACGCTGGCCGCCGCCGATATCGACCCGATCGCGGTCGACTGCGCCCGCCGCAACCTCACCCCGCTCGGCGCGCCGGTCTATCAGGGTGACCTCTTCGAACCACTGCCCGAAGAACTCCTCGGCTGCATCGACATCTTGCTCGCCAACACCCCTTACGTCCCGTCCGAGATGATCGCGCACATGCCGCCGGAGGCCCGCGATCACGAACCGCGCACCGCCCTCGACGGCGGGCCCGACGGGCTGGATATCTTCCGCCGCGTTGCCGAAGGCGCCCGATCCTGGCTCGCCCCCGGCGGTCATCTGCTGGTCGAGTCCAGCGAGGAGCAGGCTCCCGCGGCGATCGCGGTGCTCACCGAGCATGGGCTTGCCGGGCGGATCGCCGAATCCGCGGAGCACTACGCCACCGTCGTCATCGGAACCCGACCGGCCGACGGGGCGTAGCGTCCGGGTTCCCTTGCGGATACCGACGCTCCGCTATGCCGCGACAGCTGCCGCGGCGTCGACGATGCCGTACCCGTACAACGGGGTGTAGACCCCGCGCGGCGGACCGGGGACGAACGGCGTACGCGCGGTGCGAAGGATGGCGCTGTAGATATCCGGCACGCTCCGTCCCTGCGCGGCCAGCAGCGCTGCGACGCCCGCGACGTGCGGGCTCGCCATCGACGTACCGGCGACCGCGTCATAGTCGCCCTGACCGCAGGTGCCTGTACCGGTCCCGCGCGGGACCGTAGACCACACGTTGTCATCGCAATTGATCAAGCCCGCACCACCCGGTGCCGAGACGATCTTCAGATCCGGTTTGAGACCGAAGTGTGAGTACCAGCCTTTGAGCTCCTGGCGGTCGGTGCCTACCACGCAGAGCACGTCGCGGGTGAACGCGGGATCCAGGCACAGCGGAAGGGCGGTGTTGCCCGACGCGGCCACGACCGCGACACCGTTGCTCACCGCGTAGGCGATCGCATCGGAGAGCCGCTTTTCGATTCCCACCACTGCCAGCAGCTGGTCGTTGGGCAGCCCGCTCAAGCTCAGGTTGACGACGTCTGCGCCATGATCGACCGCCCAGCGCACGCCCTCGCCGATGTCCTCATAGGTGCCGATATTCTCGACCACCTTCACCGGCATGATCTGCGCGTCGGGTGCGACCCCGGCGATACCGATGCCGTTGCCGGTCGCCGCGGCCGCGATCCCCGCCACATGGGTGCCGTGCACGTCGATGGCCGAGCCGACGCCGTCCGGCCCCTTCCAGTCGCCGTTGCCACACGGCCGCTGCCCGTCGGGACAGCCGGTGAAGGTGGCACCGGGGACGAGTTTGCCTTGCAGATCCGGGTGGTACAGGTCGACGCCGGAGTCGACGATCGCGATCACGACCCCGGCGCCGGTACTGGTCGACCACGCCTGGGTGGCCTTGATCTGGGTGAGACCCCACTGCTTGCCGAACAGGGGGTCATTGGTCGCGGCGTTCGCCGGGATTGCCAGGGCGACCACCGTCGCGGCAACCGTGCTGACCGTCAGGCAGAGCGTCATCGAGGTCAAGCTGCGCTTGGTCCGCATAGTCTGCTCCAAGAATCGATGCCCGATCTTCTGGGCCGGGCGTGTGCTGACTTCATCCCGGCCCGAGGACATCGCGTTACTGGACGATTGCTGACGGCTGCCGCTTACTTCTTACGACCGGTGAACTCGTCCATCGAGTGGTAGACGCCGACGGAGTTCAGGAACAGGTCGCGCAGCTTGATCGGCAGGATCCCCGACAGCGCCTTGTTGAGTCGCGAGGTCCACGGCAGGATCACCAGCGGGTTGCCGTTCTTCATCTCGCGCCAGGAGGTGTCGACCACCGCGTCCTGCTCGAGGATCGGCGTGAACAGGAAACCCTTTGCGCCGTCGAACATTCCGGTGTTGATGTAGGTCGGGCAGACCGTGGTGACCTTCACGTGGTCGTGGCCCGCCTGCTCCAGTTCGATGCGCACCGAGTCGGACCAGCCGAGCGCCGCCCACTTGGAGGCCGCGTAGACGCTCATCCGCGGATTCGAGACCAGACCTGCCGACGAGGCGATCGTCAGCACCCTGGCCTCCGTCGAACCGGCCACCATGGCGGGCAGGAATTCGAGGGTGACGTACATGGGGGCGTGCGCGTTGATCGCCATCGTCTTCTCGATGTCGGCGCGGTTCTCGGTCTCCCAGAAGTAGTTGTTGCCCCGGACGATTCCCGCGTTGTTGACCAGGATGTCGATGGTGCCGACCTCGGCGCGCACCGACTCCGCCGCCTCGGTGATGGCCGCGGGCGCGGACACGTCGACCACGAAGTGGTGGATGGTCCCGCCGAGACCGGTGAGCTCGGCGGCGGTCTCCTTCAGCGCGACCTCGTTGATGTCCCACAGCACCACCGCGGCCGCGCCCTCGCGCACAGCGCGCTCGGCGAACAGCTTGCCGAGGCCCATCGCGGCGCCTGTGACGAGAACCTTCTTGCCCGCAACCGTGTCGAGTTTCATCCGTCCCTATCCCTGTCGATGTCGCTGAAAGTTACTTCTGGCGCAGTGTTTTCATCAGGCCGAAGTAGAAGGTCATGGTCTTGGCCCACAGCTCCTCGGACATGCCGGGCAGCGGCGCGATCGGCAGCATCCGCTGCACCGCGATGGTCTGGGTGTCGATGTATTTGAGCAGGCCCTCGGCGCCGTGCCTGCGCCCGGTGCCGGAGATCCCGAGGCCGCCGGACGGCGCGTCGGCGCTGCCCCAGGCCGCGATGAAGCCCTCGTTGACGTTCACCGAGCCGGCGTTGATCCGCGCCGCGACCTCGCGACCACGGGCGATGTCCTTGGTCCAGACGCTGGCGTTGAGACCGTAGGCGGTGTCGTTGGCCTGCTCGACCGCCTCGTCGTCGCTGCCGACCCGGTAGATCGAGACGACCGGACCGAAGGTCTCCTCGCGGTACACCGTCATGCCGGGCCGCACGCCGCTCAGCACCGTCGGCTCGTAGAAGTACGGACCGAGATCGGGTCGCGCCCGCCCGCCGGCCAGCACCGTGGCGCCCTTGGCCACCGCGTCCTCGACATGCGCACGGACCGTGGCCAATTGGCGCGGGAAGGTGAGCGAACCCATGTCGCTGTCGTAGTTCAGGCCACCGCCGAGCTCGATACCCTTGACGTGCTCGATGAATTCGGCAACGAACTGGTCATACACCTTGTCGTGCACATAGATTCGCTCCATCGACTCGCACAGCTGCCCCGCCGAGGCGAAGCAGGCGCGGATCGCGATCTTGGCGGCCCTGGATACGTCGGCGTCGGCGAGCACCACCAACGGGTTCTTGCCGCCGAGTTCGAGGGAGTACCCGATGAGCCGCTCCCCCGCCTGCTGGGCGATGGTGCGGCCGGTCGCGCTGGAACCGGTGTAGTCGACGTAGTCCGCGCGCCCGATCACCTCGTGCCCGATCACCGAGCCGCGCCCGAGTACCGCCTGCCACAGCCCGCGCGGCAGGCCGGCCCGCTCGGCGGCGTCGATCGCCCACAGGGCGGTGAGCGCGGTCTGGTTGTCCGGTCGCGCGACCACCGCATTGCCCGCGACCAGGGCGGGCAGCGCGTCGGAGGCGGCCAGCGCGAGGGGGTAGTTCCACGGCGAGATCACCGCGACCACACCCTTGGGCCGGTGCCGCACGTCCACCTGGGTGAGCACCGGCAGCACGCCGCGCGGCTTGCGGGTGGCGAGCAGTTTGGCGGCGACCCGCGCGTAGTACCTGGCGTTGACGGCGACATCGCCGACCTCGTCGAAGGCGTGCGCGCGGGACTTACCGGTCTCGGTCTGCACGATGTCGAGGATGGTGTCCTGCTCGGCGAGCACGATGTCGTGGAAGCGGCGCAGCACCGCGGCCCGCTCCCGGATCGGGCGGCGCGCCCACTCCTGCTGCACCGCGCGGGCCGTCGCGAACGCCCGGTCGATATCGGCGACCGAAGACTGCGGCAAATCGGCGATCTTCTGCCCACTGGCGGGTGCGAACACCTCGACCGAGGGTGCACCGCCCGCGGTCGCACCGTCGAGCAGGGACTGGACCAGCGACGATGGCAACGCGTCTGCCGCGGCGAGCTGGGGGGCGGTCGTCATTGTCGGCCCTCTCGATAGGACGGTGGACGAGCCGTGCGCGCATCCGCCTTTAACTGAACACTAGTGTTAGATTAATAGGCGTGCCACACCTCGTGTCAAGCTCTTCGTCATGGAACACAGACACGGCAGGCTGCTCGCTGTGAAGCAGCACCATGTCTGTGGAGTGCTGCGATGACCGAGGCGACCACGCGGCGCGGGCGGCCGCCGCAAACGCGGGAGCAGGCCGAAGAGGTCCGCGCCAGGATCGTGCTCGCGACCGCCGAGGTGTTCACCCGCAACGGCTCGCGCGGGCTGAGCGTCGCGCAGATCATCGAGCAGGCCGGGCTGGCCCGGCCGACCTTCTACCGCTACTTCGGCAACGCGACCGAGCCGCTGCACGTGCTGCTCAACACCTCGAACGACGGCCTGGTCGAGGGCATTCGGGCGGCGCTGACCGGCACCGACGAACCCGCCGAGCTCGGCATCCGGCTGATCGACGCCTACCTCGACTGGGCGGGTGGCCACGGTGCGATGCTGCGGCCGCTGTTCGCCGAGCTGCACGATCCGGCCTCGCCGGTATCGGCGTATCGGGAACGGGCACTCGACGATATCCGCAGACTGGTCCGCGAAACGTTCACCGAGCTCGGCCGCCCCGTACCGAGTCCGCTCGATCTCGATGCGGCCCTGCATGTTTGCGAGTACGTGGTCTACCGCATCTCCGCGGGCACCGAGCCGGGGGCCGAGCCCGACGCGGAAACGGTTGCCGCGGCGCGGCTCACGATGATCCGCGTGCTGCTGACCACGCTCGGCACCCGCGCGGATCTCGAGTATGCGTTGCAGCTGCCGGGTATCTTCCCGGCGGCGCCGTGAATACCGGATAGTTCGCGGCGACTGACGGCGTTGTTCAGCTCTAGCGGGTCAGCGGGTAGCTGACCCGCGAACTCGGCGAGCGACGTTGATCGCCGAGTTCACAGGTCTAGGTCGAGTTCGGTACCGCGCACGCGCGATACGCAGGTCGGAACCGCTCGATGTGCAGCGAGGCCGTCGGATCGTGCAGCGACAACACCTGGCGCGCCGCCTCGGCCAACGGCGGTGGGCCGCAGACGTATACCGCAGCACCGGTGGGCGTCTGCTCGAAGATCATGCGCGGATCCGGCCTGCCGAATTCGTCGTCCGGGCGGACGATCACGTCGCCACCGGTCAGCAACGCCAGCTCGCCCAGGAACGGCATCCGCGAGCGCGAGCGGCCCAGATACCTGAGCCGCCAACGCGTTCCGGCCCGCTCCGCCGCCGCGACCATGGGCAGGATCGGCGTGATCCCGATGCCGGCCGCGACGAACAGATACTCCGGTGCGTCGATCAACGGGAAGGCGTTGCGCGGCCCGCACACCGGCAGCCGGTCACCGACCCGCAACCGCTCGTGGATCTCGCGCGAGCCGCCACCATCGGCGAGGTAGCGCACGGCAATTCGATACTGCCGCCGATCGGCCGGATCGCCGGTCAGCGAGTACTGCCGCCGGCGCCCCGACGGCAGGAGCACGTCCAGATGCGCACCGGGCGTCCACGCGGGCAGCATGCC
The DNA here is from genome assembly GCF_004634405.1 of Nocardia sp. CS682. NCBI lineage: Bacteria > Bacillati > Actinomycetota > Actinomycetes > Mycobacteriales > Nocardiaceae > Nocardia > Nocardia sp. CS682. The sequence goes on from NZ_CP029710.1 coordinate 1,468,087, forward strand.
GCCCTCCGCATCGACCAGGAGCACGCTGACCACCTCGTCGGCCGCCTGCTCCATCCGATCGATGACGACCGTGCAGTCGTATCCGGTGTGCCGCACCGGCTGTGGCCGCGAAAGTAGCTGCGCCGCATCCTGATCGGCATAGACGGTGGAGCCCATCTCGCATCCTCGTGTCTGATCGGCGAAGCCCGACAGCCTGGGACCCGCAGCCCGGCATGTTGGCAATCTATTGCTGACATCAGCCGCTGTCAACATCACCCGATGTCTACAAGGCGGCGTGAGAGGATGGTGCCATGGTCGCCGAAGACGACGGGTCGATCCCGGGCATGCGCCGCTGGCGCGGACGGTCACCCGCCGATCGGGTCGCCGGACGCCGTGAGCAGCTCATCGAGGCGTGCACCGAACTGATGGGCACCGTCGGCGCCGCCGAGATCTCGATGCGCGGGGTGTGCAGGCAGGCCGGGCTGACCGAACGCTACTTCTACGAGAGCTTCCCGAACCTGGACGCGCTGCTCACCACCGTGCTCGACACCGTCGTGCTCGGCGCCCGCGACCGACTACTCGACACGCTACCCACGGCGCCGATCGAGCGTGACGCCATGTTCCGTCACCTGGTCGGCGTATTCACCGACTATCTGGTGGAAGATCGCAGGCGCGGCCGGATCATGTTCGTCGAATCGCAGGCCACCCCGGTGCTGATGCCGCGGGCGAACGAACTCATCGGCTTATTCACGGCGCCGATCGCCTTGACGATCGGCGCCGGTGACTACTCTCGGTCCGCACCGGACGAGTACGACAACGCACTCAACGCGAGCGCCATCTTCGGCGCCCTCGCCTACCTCTACCGGCCCTGGCTGGACGGCGAGATCCCGGTCTCCCGTGCCCGATTCGATGAGCACGCCGCGACCGTGCTGGAACAGATTGCGCGGGCCCGGTCTTCGGTGATCACCGAGGCCTAGCGCCTGCTCGCTCCCGCACCACCTTCGGGCCCGCACCGCCACCGACTCAGTCCCGCACCGCCACCGGCTCGGTTCGCTCCGCCCGCTCGAAAAGCAGCGCGTCGTCAGTGATCGACCCGTGCCGCAACGTGATCATGTCGCGCAGATAGTTCATCCGTAATCGCCACGGCGCGCGGTCGCCCTGGATCGGGAAGTGACTCGCGGCCCGCTGCACATATCCGGGATTGAAGTTGAGGAACAACGATTCCGCACCGACCGACGGGTCACGCACCGGCGTGCAACGCGCGTAACCGTGCGCGTCCATGTGCCGGAGCAACCGAACGAGGTACTCCGACACCAGATCAGCCTTCAACGTCCACGAGGCGTTGGTGTAGCCGATGATGTAGGCGAAGTTCGGCACGTCCGACAGCATCATCGCCTTGTAGGCCATGCTGTCGGACAGGGTCACCGGCCGCCCGTCCACCGCGAGGTCGATACCGCCGAAGGCGAGCAGATTCAATCCTGTTGCGGTGACGACGAGGTCGGCGTCCAGCGTCGCACCGGAGGCCAGCCGCACGCCGGTCTCGGTGAACGTCTCGATCCGATCGGTGACGATGTCCAACTTGCCCTTGCGGATCGCGCGGAAGAAATCGTTGTTGGGAGCCAAGCAGAGTCGCTGATCCCACGGGTTGTAGCTCGGGGTGAAGTGCGTGTCGATGTCGTAGCCCGGCGGCAGCCAGCGTTCCTGGTAGCCGCGGATACGTTCGCGCACCCACGCCGGATAGCGTTGGCTCAGTTGGTAAACCGTCGTGGCCAGCGCCACGTTCTTGGCTCGGATCAGCGCGTAGGCCGCGCGTGGCGGCAGCCGGCGGCGCAGCTTCATCGCGAGGGCGTCGCGGGCGGGCCGGGAGACGATGTAGCTCGGGCTGCGCTGCAACATGGTCACGCGCGCGCCCTGCTCGGTGAGCGTGGGACCCAGCGTGACCGCGGTGGCGCCGCTGCCGATCAGCACCACCTTCTTGTTCGCGTAATCCAGGTCTTCGGGCCAGAACTGCGGGTGCACAACAGGTCCGGCGAAGCGCTCGACGCCGGGGAAGTCCGGGGTGTAGGCCGCGTCGTAGTCGTAATAACCGGAGCAGGACAACAGGAAGCCGGCGGTGAGCACGACGGTCTCGCCACTGTCGGTCCGTTCGGCCTGCACGGTCCAGCGGTTGTCCACCGAGGACCATTCGGCGCGCAGCACGCGATGCCCGAAGCGGATGTGCCGGTCGATGCCGTTCTCCGCAGCGGTGTCGCGCACGTAGTCGAGGATGGAATCTCCGTCGGCGATCGACTTGTCGCCCAGCCACGGCTTGAATCGGTAGCCCAGGGTGTACATGTCGGAATCGGAACGAATTCCGGGATAGCGGAACAGATCCCAGGTGCCGCCGATCGCGTCGCGGCTCTCCAGGATCGCGTAGGTCCGCTGCGGGAAAGCCTGCTGCAAGTGATAGGCCGCGCCGATGCCGGACAGTCCGGCTCCGACAATGAGCACATCGACGTGCTCAGTAGCGGTGGTCATCGCTATCTCCTCGACTAGTCGGCGGAATGCCAAGCCTAACGACCCAGACAGTATTCCGGCGTGCCTCCGCCCACGCCTCGGGCACCCCTTTATCACCGCGAATGCTGTCCTGTGCGGGTTCTGTTCGGCCGCAACATAGTTGAGTCTTTTACGACCTAGCGTGTGCCGAGCGGGGTATTCAACTGTACGACTCGCAGTGAAGTCACTCACATCGCCCTGGCACGCCACCCATAGTTCCAGCAGAACACGAGGGTAGCCACTTGTTAGCCGATCTGTGGCACCGACGCGATGCACAGACCCGTTCCGCGTCGCCGTACCAGCCCCGGAAACCCTTGGCAACCCGCACTATTCGGCCCGAATCCACCCCGCCATCGCTCCTTAGCCAGTCGGTCACCAGTTAGTGATACTTCACGAAACATGTACTTATGCACAGTGATCGGCCCCCACTTTTGAGCCATAGGCATTCGTAGTTACCGTCGGGTAGTGTCCGTCGCACCGAAGATCAGAGACGATCCGGAACCGTTTCTTTTCCACGATTTCCAGGAGCGCGCGTGTCGCATTCACGATTCGAATCCATCGGCGCCTATCTGCCTTCGAATATCGTTACCACCCAGGAGCTGCTCTCCCGGTTGAAGGAACCGCCGTCTTTCGATCTCGAGAAAATCACCGGCGTCAAAGAGCGCCGGGTGCACGACACGAACCCGGACAGCTACGAGGACTCCTTCGCGATCGCCGTGAAGGCGGCGGAAGACTGTTTGTCCAGGTCGCGATACGAAGCAGCCGAGCTCGACGTGATCATCTCCACCTCGATCACCCGGAGCAACCACGGCAGCCGCATCTACATGGAGCCGTCCTTCGCCGGTTCGATAAGCCGCCTTATCGGGGCGAAGAACGCGATTACCTTCGACGTGTCGAACGCCTGCGCCGGGATGCTCACCGGCACATACATTCTCGACCGGATGATCCGCTCCGGCGCGGTGCGCAACGGCCTGGTGGTGAGCGGTGAGGCCATTACTCCCATCGCCGACACCGCGGTGGCCGAGATTTCCGAGAAATACGATCTGCAGTTCGCGTCGCTGTCGGTGGGCGACTCCGGCGCCGCGGTCGTGCTCGACGAGGCGGTCGACGACAACGACAAGATCCACTACATCGAGATGATGACCGCAGCGGAGTACTCCGAGCTGTGCCTCGGCATGCCGAGCGACAAGAGCCAGGGTGTTGCGCTGTACACCGATAACCGCAAAATGCACAACGAAGACCGCTTTCTTTTGGGCACTGACAGCCAGATCAACTACCTCCAGGCGCGTGGGCGCACCTTCGCCGACGAGAAGTTCGATTACGTCATCCATCACCAGTTCGGCGCGGCCGCGATCCCGTGGATGAACGCCATCTGCGAGCGCGAGTTCGGCGCCCCGATGCCGCCGGATCTGCGGGTCATCGAGAAGTACGGAAACACCTCCACCACTTCGCATTTCATCGTCCTGCACGATCAGCTCAGCGACCAGAACATCCCGGCGGGCTCGAAGCTGCTGATGATTCCCGCCGCCTCCGGCATCGTGACCGGCTTCCTGTCCACCACCATCTCGTCTCTGAAGGTCTGAGGTCAGCCATGGGCGTGCGCATCAAATCCATCGGCATCAGCCGGGACACGCAGAGCAGTGTGCAGAACAGCGGCCTGGCCGCGAAGCAGAGCCTCGAGCGGGCCGGTGTCCGCCCCGACCAGGTCGGCGTGCTGATCAACGCCGGTGTCTTCCGTGACTCCAACACCGTCGAACCGGCCGTCTCCGCGCTGATCCAGAAGGCGGCGGGCATCGGCCTGGAATACGCGAAGGACGATCCGCGGACGTTCTCGTTCGACCTGATGAACGGCGCGACCGGCGTACTCAACGCGGTCCAGGTCGCCACCTCCATCCTGCAAACCGGCAGCGCCGAGCACGTGCTCATCGTCGCCGGTGACGGTCACCCGTCGATGACCCGATCGGCGGCCACCGACGACTTCCCCTATGCCACTTCGGGAGCCGCGCTGCTGCTCGAGCACACCGACGAGCCGGACGGCTTCGGCCGGGTGCACACGGTGAACGGTGACGGCACCCCGGCGGTCGAGGCGTACGTCGATACGGCGACTATGGGCACCGTCGGCCGCGGCCTGATGACCGTGGACCGGGAACCCGGCTTCGCGGACCGGCTGCTGAGCGTGGCCACCGAGGCTGCTCGGGCGGCGCTCGCCGACGCCGGGCACAGCGACCTGGCCGGCACGGCGCTCATCGCATCGACACCGAGCCCGGACTTCCCGGCCCGGCTCGCGGACGCCCTCGGCATCGACCAGGATTCGGTGCGCACGCCGGACCTGACCGACGGCGACCCGCACACGGCGTCGCTGCCGCAGGCCTACGACCGCGCGGTCGTCTCGGACACCCTGCAGGACTTCACGCACGTGCTGTTCGTCGCGGCGGGCGCGGGCCCGTCGGCGGCGGCGGTGCTGTATCGGCTGCCCGTGCTCGCCGGGGCGGCTGCGTGACCTCGGCGACCTACTGGCAGGCCATCGACCGGTTCCGGGCGTTCGCGCGCACGGAACCGGATCGAGAAGCGGTCATCTACCCCGACGGCGCGAAATCCGCTGACCTGCCGTCCTATCGGCACGTCACCTACCGCGAGCTGGACGACTGGTCCGAGGCGATCGCCGAGCGGCTCACCGCAGCAGGCGTCGGCACCGGCACGCGCACCATCGTGCTGGTGCTGCCGAGTCCGGAGCTCTACGCGATCCTGTTCGGGCTCTTGAAGATCGGCGCCGTGCCCGTGGTGATCGACCCGGGGATGGGCCTGCGCAAAATGGTGCACTGCCTGCGCGCGGTCGAAGCGGAGGCGTTCATCGGCATCCCGCCCGCGCACGCCGTGCGGGTGCTGTTCCGGCGCAGCTTCCGCAAGGTGCGGACCACGGTGACCGTGGGCAAGCGCTGGTTCTGGCGTGGCGAACGGCTCGCGGCCTGGGGCACCACGCCGTCCGGTGTCGCGCCCGAGCGAGTACCCGGCGCAGCGGACGACGTGCTGGTCATCGGATTCACCACCGGCAGTACCGGACCCGCCAAGGCGGTCGAGCTGACCCACGGCAATCTGGCATCGATGGTCGAGCAGGTGCACACGGCCCGCGGCCGGATCGCGCCGGAGACCTCGCTGATCACCTTGCCGCTGGTCGGAATTCTCGATCTGCTGCTCGGATCGCGCTGCGTGCTACCGCCGTTGATCCCGAGCAAGGTCGGTTCGACCGACCCGGCACATGTGGCGCATGCGATCGAGAAGTTCGGCGTACGGACGATGTTCGCCTCCCCCGCGCTGCTGATTCCACTGCTGCGCCATCTGGAGCAGCGGCCGATCGAGCTGAAGACGTTGGGCAGCATCTACTCCGGTGGCGCGCCGGTACCCGACTGGTGCATCGCCGGGTTGCGCGAGGTGCTGGCCGAGGACGTGCAGATCTTCGCCGGCTACGGGTCCACCGAGGCCTTGCCGATGTCGCTCATCGAATCCCGGGAGCTGTTCGACGGTCTGGTGGATCGGGCGCATCGCGGCGAGGGCACCTGCATCGGGCGTCCGGCGGACCAGATCGCGGCCAGAGTAGTTGCCATCACCGACGAACCGCTACCGACCTGGGCACGGGTCGAGGAGTTGGCCGGCGACCTCGAAAGTTCGCGGGGTATCGGCGAACTGGTAGTCGCAGGACCGAATGTCAGTACGCACTACTACTGGCCGGCGGAGGCGAACCGGCAGGGCAAGATCGTCGACGGCGACCGGATCTGGCATCGCACCGGCGATCTCGCCTGGATCGACGACGAGGGCCGCATCTGGTTCTGCGGGCGCAAGAGTCAGCGGGTGGTCACCGCCGACGGGCCGATGTTCACCGTCCAGGTCGAGCAGATCTTCAATACTGTTGCGGGCGTTGCCCGGACGGCGCTGGTGGGTGTCGGCGCGCGCGGTGCGCAGCGCCCCGTGCTCTGCATCGAATTGCAGCCCGAGGCCGACGGCGCGGCGGTCGGGGCCGCGCTGCGGGCCCGCGGGTCGGAGTTCGAGCTCACCCGTCCGATCGCGGATTTCCTGATCCATCCCGGTTTTCCGGTCGACATCCGGCACAACGCCAAGATCGGCCGGGAGCAGCTCGCGCAGTGGGCCACCAAGCAGATCGGAACGGGCACATGAGTGCGAAAACAACGGCGCTGCGGGCGATCCCGATTCTCGGCTGGTTGTACCTGGCCGGCGGTGTGCTGGCGATCGCGGCGGATCGGGTGCCCGAGAACCGGGTGCTGCGCGCCGCGTGGTGGATCGACGCGTTCCTCAGCGTCGTGGTGCACGCGGCCCAGATCCGGCCCGCGCTGCGGGCGGCCGAGGGTTCGGGGTGCTCCCCCGTCGAGACGGCCGTGTTGACGCAGATCTTCGGAATGACCTGGTGGCGAACGCAGGAGACGCAATGAGCGAGCGGCAGCGAGCGAATCGACGGCACCGCGCCGATGTGGGCATGGCGGAGCCGAGCGCCGGCGAGGCGCAGGCATGAGCAAGGTGTTGGTGACCGGCGCCTCCGGGTTCCTCGGCGGGGCGCTGGTGCGCAGGCTGGTCCGCGACGGCGAGCACGAGGTGTCGATCCTGGTGCGGCGCACCAGCAAGCTGACCGATCTCGGCACCGACGCCGACCGGGTACAGCTGGTGTACGGCGATCTCACCGATCCGGCCTCGCTGGTGGCCGCCACCAACGGCGTCGACATCGTGTTCCACAGTGCCGCACGGGTCGACGAGCGCGGCACCCGCGAACAGTTCTGGAACGAGAATGTCCGCGCGACCGAACACCTGCTGGACGCGGCGCGCCGCGGTGGCGCGTCCCGGTTCGTCTTCATCTCCAGTCCGAGTGCGCTGATGGACTACGACGGCGGCGACCAGCTCGACATCGACGAGTCGGTCCCATACCCGCGGCGCTACCTGAACCTGTACTCGGAGACCAAGGCGGCCGCCGAAAGGGCCGTATTGGCCGCCAACACCGCAGGATTCACCACCTGCGCGCTGCGGCCACGCGCGATCTGGGGCGCGGGCGACCGGTCCGGCCCGATCGTGCGGCTGCTCGGTAAGACCGGCGCCGGTACGCTGCCGGACATCTCGTTCGGTCGCACGGTGTACGCGTCGCTGTGCCACGTCGACAACATCGTCGAGGCGTGCGTCAAGGCGGCGGCCTCGGATGCCGTGGGCGGCAAGGCGTATTTCGTCGCCGATGCCGAGAAGACGAACGTCTGGGAATTCCTCGGCGCCGTGGCCACCGACCTCGGTTATCAACCACCGAGCCGCAAGCCCAACCCCAAGGTGATCGACGCGGTGGTCAACGTCATCGAAACCCTCTGGCGCATACCGGCGGTCGCCACGCGCTGGTCGCCGCCGCTGTCGCGCTACGCCGTCGCACTGATGACGCGCAGCGCGACCTACAACACAGCCGCCGCCGCTCGCGATTTCGGCTACGCCCCGGTGGTCGACCGGGACAGCGGGCTGGCCACCTTCCTCGCGTGGCTCGAAACCCAGGGCGGCGCCGTCGAACTCACTCGAAATTTGCGCTGAACCGCAGCACCCAGTCGGCACCGGAGGTCACCAATGAACCAAGCTTCGCGCAGCGATTCCGTGCGTCCGGCGACGAGTGGGCCCACCGGCACCGTCTTCCGCCGGAAGATCTCGCCCACCGAGCGCCTGTACTTCTTCACCAGGGAAGTGTCGCCGCCCTTCCTGATGCACCTGGCCGTGCACGGCGTCGGCACCCTGGACCCGAATGCGGTGCAGCGCGCGGTAGACGTGGCGTCCGCGGCGAATCCCGGTGCGCGGCTGGTCCGCGACGGCAACTACTGGGTGGACAGCGGTGTGCCCGCCCAGGTTCGGGTGGTCCCCGGCTGGACGCTCGACTACGCCACGCTGGAAGACGATGCGGTGTTGAACAGCCCGATCGGGCCGACGCCGGAGCGGACCACCGAGGTACTGCTGCTGACCGGTGAACAAACCACCCTGGTATTCCGTGTCTTCCACGGAGTGATGGACGGGATGGGTATGCGGATGTGGGCCGACGACGTGCTCCGCGCGCTGCGCGGGGTGGCGCCGGTCGGTGCGCCCGATCCGATCTCCGACGCCGAGTTGGTGGCGCAGGTGGGTGCGCCGGGCAAGCAGACGCTGGTGCTGCCGACCTATCCGGCGGCGACCGGACGCGGGCGGCAGGATCCGAGCGCGTCGCGATGGTTGTTGCGGCACCGCACCATTCACGCGAACGGCAAGGGCATCGTCGCGCGAGTCTCGGCGATCCTCGCCGCCGAGGCCGGTGCGAAGTCTCGCTTCATGGTGCCGGTCGACCTGCGCAGGCACGACCCTGCCCTGCGCTCGACCGGCAATCTCGCACTGCCGCTGTTCGTCGACGTTGCGCCCGGCGACAGCTGGGAAACGGTCAGTGCCCGAATGCGAGCCGGGCTGCAAGGCAAGACCGAGTTGAACCAGCTCGACAACGGTGGCCTGTCGAAGTTTCCGCCCGCCGCCATCCGGACGGTGCTGCGGGTGAGCAACTGGCTAGGGGCCCGGTGCAACCGGAACATGGTGTCCGCCACGGTGTCTCACATGGGCAGCGTCGATCTGGACGAGATGGCCGTGCCCGGGTGGACCCCAAGCACGATGCGGGTGCTGCCCCAGCACAGCGGAGCGATGCCGATGCTGTTCGGCATCGTCGAGTCGCGCGGCCGGCTCGAGCTGACGGTGTCCTGTCGCAACGGCGCCGGCGTCGAGCCGCGACTGGAAGCACTGCTCGACAAGATCGCCGCCACCCTCGAAGCCGATCTCGCACCCCAAGATTCACCGGCGCGATGACCGGCTGGGCACGGTTCGTCATCGCCCGGCCGCGCACGGTCCTCGCCGTGGTCGTCGGAGTGATGCTGCTGTTCGGGCTGCTGGGGACGAATACCGCCGACAAGGTCAGCGCGGCAGGCTTCAATGACCCGCACAGCGAATCGGCGGCGGTCGATCGGCTGGTGCGCGAGCACTTCGGCCCGCAGACGCCCGACGCGGTCGCGCTGTACACCGCGCCCGACGGCCAGACGCTCGACGACATCGGCCCTCGGGTGCGACAGTCGCTCGCCGGGATCGATCCCGCGCTGCTGGAACGCCCGGTCGAAACCTATTGGAACAGTGTGCCGCCGCGTAAACAGTTCCTGCGCTCCGCCGACAACCGGCAGGCGCTGGCGGTGGTGTTTCTCGCGGGCGACGACAATCGACGGGTCACCGCCTATCCCGATATCGAAGCGGCGCTGCGGGTGCCGGGCATCGACACCAAGTTGTCCGGTTACAGCGCATTGGCGACCCACATCAACAGTCAATCGCAGCATGATCTGGTGCGCGCCGAATCCCTCTCGCTGCCACTCACTCTGCTGATCCTGGTGCTGGTGTTCGGTGGTGTGGTCGCGGCGTCGCTGCCGGTGGCGGTCGGGGTTCTTGCGGTGCTCGGTGCGATGGGCACCATTCGTCTGCTCACCGAATTCACCGAGGTGAGCACCTTCGCGGTGAATATCGCATCGCTTCTCGGTTTGGGCATGGCGATCGATTACGGGCTGTTCCTGGTAACCCGGTTCCGGGAGGAGCTCGCCGGTGGGCGCGGTATCGAGTCCGCCATCGAACGCACCTGCGCGACCGCCGGTCGGACCGTCGCCTTCTCGGCGCTCCTGCTGATCTGTGCCTTCGCAGGCACTTTCGTGTTCCCGCAGGCCGTGCTGCGGTCGCTGGGGTTCGGCGCGATCGCCGCGGTCGCGCTCGCCGCAGGTCTCTCGCTCACCGTGCTGCCCGCCATGTTGGCGCTGTTCGGTGCTCGAATCGGTAAGGCGGGCGGCAAAGATCGCACCGAGCGGTTCTGGGGGCGGGTGGTGGACGCGGTGCTGCGCAGGCCTGGCCTCGTCACCATCGTGGTCGGCGCGATCCTTGTGCTGCTCGCCGTGCCGCTCACCGGCGCGAAGCTGGGCGACATCGACCACCGCGCGTTGCCCGCGGGCAATGAAATGCGCACCACCGTCGAGGAACTCACCGCCACGTTCCCCGCGGCGAGCAGCGGTGTCACGGCGGTGCTGCACGGCGTCGATGGGCCGCCGCAGTCGGCCGCGGTGGATGCCGCGAGCACGGCGCTCGGCCGGGTCGACGGTGTCCGGCAGGTGTTCCAGGTGGGCCGGGCCGATGATTTCGTCGTTTTCCACGCGTTCCTCCAGGCCACCGACCGCAGTGAAAAAGCCTCGGCCACTGTGGAAGACATCCGTGCGTTGACTCCCCCGGACGGTACATTCCTGCGGATCGGTGGCGATACCGCCGCCACCGTCGACAGCGTGCACTCCATCGTGCGCGCCATGCCCTGGATGATTCTGGCGATGGTGAGCGCGACCGTGCTGCTGCTCGCGGCGGCGTTCCGCTCGATCGTGTTGCCGCTCAAGGCCGTAGCGATGGCCTTCCTCAGTCTTGCCGCCACCTTCGGCGTGCTCACCTGGATTTTCAACGACGGCCACCTGGCGGGTGTCCTCGGTATCAGTCCGGGGCCGCTCGCCGCGGGCATGCTCGTGCTGATCATCGCGGTCGTCTTCGGTTTGTCCACCGACTACGAGGTATTCCTGCTGTCCCGCATGGTGGAGGCGCATGCGGCGGGGGCCGATACCTCGGGATCGGTCCGCGTCGGGACGCTCAAGACCGCCCGTGTCATCACGGCCGCCGCGACGCTGCTGATCATCGTCACCGGTGCGTTCACTCTTTCTCCGTTGACGCCCATGCGTTTTCTCGGACTCGGCATGATCATCGCGTTGCTGATCGACGCCACCTTGGTCCGCATGCTGCTGGTTCCCGCGTTGGTCGAACTCATGGGCCCGGCCAATTGGTGGACGCCTTTCCCGCGCCGCCGGCTCATTCCCGCCACTGTCGAGCCCTCGAAGGAAACGGCCTCGATTCGGTGAGTCGGTGGCGCAGAAGTTCCAGGCGCACAGCAAAAATGCCCGTTACGCCTGGAACATCCGCGAATGTCCTATTTGCGGACTAAATTTCATACCGATCGGTCGCCACGCCGCACAGAAGATTGCAATACCTTCGGTGACTACCCAGGCTTAGCTCCCATGTCCGCCGCCTGCCCCTCCTGCTCCTGGCCCTCGCCCATGCTCGTCTCCGCACACGGGGCGGTGCGCTATTTGCGCTGCGTATGTGGCAGGTTCCTGGTGTCGCACGGTGGCGGGGTCGACCTGGTGTCCGGTCGGAGTGCTTGCGGCACACCGAAGGCGGCTGAGCATCTCGAGCTGATTCCGCTGCCCGAGGGGTAATCTCGCGGGTCAGGTGAGCGCGTCGATCACAGTCCGTGCCGACGCTCGGCCGACACCAACTCGCCGACGTCCGCTTCGCTCTCCGGGGAGAACGGGTTTCGGTACGCATCGACCGCTCGGCGGGTGTCCTCGGTGACCAGATCGGCGTTGATCTGGGCTGCCGCGAAAGCGCCTGCCGCCGCGGCTCCGCCGACCTGCGCGGACAAGTCGGTGACATTGCCGGCGACCCACACACCGGGTACACCGGTACGGCCGGTCGCATCCGCCGGGACGTGCTCACCCATACCCGACGGGTGCGGTGCGGGCTGAAGCCCCAGTGCCGCAAGGAAATTCGAGCGCGCCACCATCCGGGACTGGACCGTCACCGCCTCCCGAGCGACCACCGTGCCGTCGCTCATGCGCACGCCTGCCAATCGGTCGTCGACGATCTCCAAGGCTGCCACTTCGCCTGCCACCACCCGGATGCCGCGGGCAGCGAGTTGCTCCGCCTCCGCTGGAGTAGGCGACGGCATGGTGTGCGTGAAGAGCGTGATGTCGGCGCTCCACTGGCGGAACAGAAGTGCCTGGTGCACCGCCATCGGTCCGGTGCCGAGGACGCCGATCGCTCGGTCGCGCACCTCCCAGCCGTGACAGTACGGGCAGTGCAGCACGTCCCGTCCCCACCGCTCGCGCAGTCCGGGGACGTCCGGTAGTTCGTCGACCAGGCCGGTGGTCACCAGCAGTCGCCGGGCGCGGACCGCCCGGCCGTCCGCCAGGGTCACCGCGAATCCCTCGTCCACCCGGTCCACCGCGGTGACTTCACCGGTGACCACCTGACCGCCGTACCCCCGCACCTCCGCTCGACCGCGTTCCAGCAGCTCGCCCGGCGCCATTCCCTCCCTGGCCAGCAGTCCGTGCACGCCGGTCGCCGGGGTATTGCGCGGCGCGCCCGCGTCGATCACCACCACCGACCGCCGTGCCCGTCCCAGCATCAGCGCCCCGCTCAGGCCGGCCGCGCCACCGCCGACAACCACCACGTCATAGCCGTCTTTCAGCTGTTCAGTCATCTCGACCACCTCCGCGACCACCATGCGACCGAGCCCGGCATATGTGCAAACTTTGTTGCCGATCTGGCAAGATGGCGGCATGGACGACGATCTCGATCAGGCACTCGACGCGGTCGGACCACGGCTGCGCGCACTGCGCAGGCAACGCGAAACCACCCTGGCCGACCTCTCGGCCGCCACCGGCATCTCGGTCAGCACGCTGTCTCGCCTGGAGTCCGGCGGCCGCCGCCCGACCCTCGAGCAACTACTACCCCTCGCCCGCGCCCACGGCGTCACCCTCGACGAACTCGTGGACGCACCCGCCACCGGCGACCCGCGCATCCACCTGCGACCGGTCACCCACCACGGCATGACGATCCTCCCGCTGACCCGGCGAGCGGGCGGCATCCAAGCCTTCAAGATGGTGATCGCGGCCGACTCCCGCCGCAGCGAACCCGCGCCGAAGACGCACGAGGGCTACGAATGGCTCTACGTCCTCAACGGCAAGTTGCGGCTCGTCCTCGGCGAACGCGACCTGATCCTCACCCCCGGCGAGGCCGCCGAATTCGACACCCGGGTACCGCACTGGTTCGGTGCCGCCGACGCCGAACCCGTCGAATTCCTCAGCCTTTTCGGCAAACAAGGCGAACGTGCACACCTGCGCGCCCGGCCCAAACCACCAGAGCGGTAGCCGCCCGGAAAATCGGTCGAGTTCATCGCGCCGGCCCGGTACGATCCGACTCGTGGAGTGATGACCGATGCCGAGTGCGCCCGCCGAATAACGCTGCCCCAGTTGTGGTTCAGCGCCCGGTGGTGCTGCCCGTATCCGTCATCACTCCGCTTACCCCTGGGACGACTATGACCGACAAGACCTTCCTTTCACACGTCACCGAACGATTGGCCACCCTCCCCGGCGTCCACGCCGTCACCCTCGGTGGTTCTCGCGCGCAGGGCACCCATGCCGCGGACAGCGACTGGGACCTCGCCGTCTACTACCGAGGAAGCTTCGAGCCCGCCTCGCTCCGTGAAATCGGCTGGCCTGGTGAGGTTTCCGAGATCAGCGGGTGGGGTGGTGGCGTCTTCAACGGCGGGGCATGGTTCACCATCGATGGGCGCAAAGTCGACGTCCACTATCGCGACCTCGACGTGGTCGACCATGAACTAGCCGAGGCCGAGCAAGGTCGGTTCCATTGGGAGCCCCTGATGTTCCACCTTGCCGGTATCCCCAGCTACCTGGTGGTCGCTGAACTCGCCATCAACCAGGTACTGCACGGCACTCTCCCCCGCCCGTCCTACCCTGCCGCCCTTCGTGAAGCGGCGCCGCCGATTTGGCGGAATCGAGCCACGATGACGCTGCAATACGCCAAGAACAACTACGTCGTACGCGCCCAATCCACGGAAGTAGCAGCGACTCTCGGCGTCGCGGCGATGCAGGCAGCACACGCGGCTCTCGCCGCTCGCGGTGAATGGGTTACCAACGAAAAGCGGCTGCTGGAACGGGCTGGGCTACGGGGTATCGACGCGATCGTCGCCGGGCTCGAGCCTGAACCGAAATCCCTCATCCGGGCGATCAGCGAGGCAGAGGCGTTGCTGGACAAATGATCGTGGGGAACTGGTGGTGCGGCGCTCTCTGCCCCCACCAGTTCCCGATCGATCCACCAGCAGGCTCAGTGTGTGAGCGTTGGACGTAGGCGGCTTTGCAGTCGAGGGCTGTGGTGTCCGTAGTTCGGATCGTTCAGTGCCGCGGCGACGAAATCGGTATGGCGCAAACGGCGTCCGAGCCGAGTCTCCAGACAGCCGATGCACAGAATGTTGTCCGACGAAGCCGCGGCGCATTCCCACACGCGGTCGTGCACCGTGTACCACTCGTCCGGGCCGTCGAGGGGCGCGGTCGGCAATCCGCAGTCGTGGCACAGAAATTCGTCTCGCTCGTACTGCGGATGCCGACCACCGTTCAGCCATACCAAGAATCGGCGGGCCGGGGCCGAAACAAGCTGCGCCGCTGTCGCTGTGACTATGCGCGCCGCTGTACGCTGCCTTTCTTGATGCACGAGGTACACACCTTCATCCGCACGGGCGCACCGTTCTGCACGGTCCGCACCGGCTGAATATTCGGATTGAACCGGCGACTCGTCCGCCCTTTGACGTACCGCCGTTGCGCACGGCGTCCGGCGCGGGCCACCCGCTTGCCGAAACTCGGCTTCTTACCGCACACGTCACATTGAGCAGACATCATCTCTCCTGTTCTCCGACGGCAGTCACCATCGGCTCGGCATCGGGGTTGTTCGCAGCGATATTGTTGGCGGCAAGGCACCAGCCGTGCGCTGCGTTTGATTCGCGGACCGAACGGCACGCACGCGACTGACCAGCGCAGATGGCGAACCGTGCAAGGGTTGCCCGACCGCCGACCGATGCAGATCGCACGCCACTCCGTGCAAAATGCACGTCAAATCCATCCCCGGCCAACCGCAATCCGTATCGCCTCGATGCGATTACGAGCCCCCACCTTGCGATTGATGGCGGCCAGATTATTGCGAACCGTCCCCGCCGAAAGATGCAGTGCCTCAGCGATTTCCGCGGGCGTGCGCCCCTGCGCGGCCAGCCGGAGGATATCGAGATCGCGATCAGTGAGCGGATTGTCGGGCCCGCCCAAGGCTTCGGCAACCGCCTGC
The DNA here is from genome assembly GCF_004634405.1 of Nocardia sp. CS682. Classification (NCBI taxonomy): domain Bacteria; kingdom Bacillati; phylum Actinomycetota; class Actinomycetes; order Mycobacteriales; family Nocardiaceae; genus Nocardia; species Nocardia sp. CS682. Next base: position 1,483,609 of record NZ_CP029710.1, read on the forward strand.
GGCTCCAGCACCCGATCCCCATGCGCAACCCTGCGCACAGTGTCGGTCAACGCCTCGATCGACGCCCCCTTACTCAGCACCCCCTCCACCCGAACCGCCAACGCCGCCCGCAGCACATCGGGCCGACTCGGCCCCGTCACAATGATCACCCGACAATCCGGCACCGCCGATTTCAACTGCGCCGCAGCCGAAACCCCATCCAGCCCCGGCAGATCGGCGTCCAACAACGCCAGATTCGGCCGAGTACGCAGTGCACCCGGCACCACCTCGCTCCCCCGCGATACTTGCGAAACCACCTGCACGCCGGGCTCGCCGGCCAGCACGGCAGCCACCGCTTCACGAGGCAGCCGTAGTCCGCCGGCGATCAGCACGCGAATCATGAGACAGCCCCGAGGGTCTCCGAAGACACAAAAACTCCTGTTGCGACAGTCGGCAAGAAATACGGGCAGGCCAGGGCCACGTACGCCAACTGCGCACAGAAAATAAAACGGGTACGACAAAGCCCCAGGCCGCGGGAGAAGCCGTCCACGACAGACCCGGAGCACGCGTCAGCGGCTCACGGGGTCAGTGCCGGAAAACGGCTACGCGGCCTGGGAAGGAATACGTCATCACCTCGGAACTCGACCGGAGCACCCCTACGCACTCCGTAAACGCCACCACCCTACGACCAACCACACCCCACGCCAACCCATTTTCAACCGGCCGCAACCCCGGTGAGCGCCCGCTACGCCGACCTCCCAGCCCTACCCAGCTGACAAAATTGTTCATCAACACTCTGGCCATCCACCCAACGCCGCGCTGATGCGTGGCGGAACACGATCACGATCACGATCACTGTCCGTATGAGAACCGGAGGTCGGCGAAGAGTAGGTGGTTGAGGCGGCGGCGCAAGTGTCCGGTCTTGCTCTGGTCCGGGAGTTCGGCCGGGGTCAGCAGGGTAAATCTCAGTAGGGTCTGTCCGCCCTCGGCAGGCGTCAGCTCGAAGTGCACCTGGTCATCGGGGCGACTCGGCCAAAGCGACGACCACACAACCCTGTTGGGTTTGTCCGCCTCCAGCACCTTGGGTTCGACCTCGTCGGGCAGCAACTCGAGCCACGCACGCCCTCGTGGGCGTCGCGGCTGCGTCAGCGACTCCCAGACGGCGAGCGGAGGTGCGGGCAGCGTTCGTGCCCGCGAGCCGATCTCCATCACACTCGCAGCGTAAGACGCCGACTTGTCCACGACTGCGCAAGTGGCGAACTGCGGGCGATTGCCGACGCCGCCGGCTGGGAACGAGCCCATCCGGCAGCGCCGTCGGACCTGCTCACTGTTCGGGGGCGAGGATGGCTCCGGATTCTTCCTCACGAATAAGGATTGCTTCGATGGGGCAGGATTCGGCGGCATCGATGAGGAGGTCGTCGGGTGGGACTAGGTTGGTGATGGGGCTGGAGCGACCTTCGACGAGGGTGAAGTGGTCGGGGGCCAGGCCGGTGCACATGCCGGAGCCGAGGCAGGTGGTTCGGTCGACTTCTATGCGCCAATGTTGGTCAGCCATACTCGTTTCCCCTTACCAGGTCACCGGGAGCGCGGTGGGTCCGCGGACCAGCAGACCGGTTTTCCACGGTACTTCCTCGAACGGGACGGCCAGGCGTAGCGTCGGGAAGCGGTGCAGCAGTGAGCCTATCGCGACTTGCAGTTCCAGGCGGGCCAGTTGGGCGCCGAGGCAATGGTGGACGCCGTGGCCGAATGCCATGTGGGGGTTGTGCATTCGGGTGAGGTCGAGTTGTTCGGAGTTGTCGAAGATGGCTTCGTCGCGGTTGGCGGCCTGGGTGTTGACGATGACCGCCTCGCCTGCGCGGACGGTGACGCCGCCGAGCGGGACGTCCTCGGTGGCGACCCTGGCGAACGAACCGCCGGAACCGAGTTGGACGTAGCGCAGGAGTTCTTCGATGGCGGCGGGCACGAGTTCCGGACGGGCACAGAGCAGTTCCCAGTGCCGCGGTTCGCTGAGCAGGACGTAGGTGAAGTTGGCGATCTGGTTGGCGGTCGTTTCGTGGCCGGCGATGAGCAGGCCGATGCCGAGGTTGACGAGTTCGTCCTCGGTGAGCCGGTCCTCGTTGTCGCGAGCGGCGACCAGCGCGCCGAGCAGATCGTCGGTCGGCCGCGCCCTGCGCTGCGCCACCAACTCGGCCAGGTAGGCCTCCAAAGCCGTACGCGCGGCATCGATCTGGGCCGGGGTGTGCGCGGTGGTGGAGAGCACGGTGTCGGAGAAATCCCGGAACCGGTGCTGGTCCTCGGTGGGAACGCCGAGCATTTCGCAGATCACGGTGACGGGCAGCGGCAGGGCGAGGCTCTGCACCAGATCCGCTACCGGCCCGGCCGATTCGATCGCGGCCAGCCGTTCGTGCACGATCTCCTGCGCGCGGGGGCGGAGTTGCTCGACCCTGCGACTGGTGAACGCCTTGGCGACCAGCTTGCGCAGCCTGCTGTGCTCGGGCGGGTCCATGCTGAGCAGCGAATTCTGCCGCGACGGTTGCGGTGTGGTGCGCGGGATGTCCTCGCGGTCCACCGTGGCGGCGCGACTGAATCGCGGGTCGGCGAGCACCAGCTTGGCATCCGCGTAGCGGGTGACCAGCCAGCCCTCGACACCGTAGGGCAGCTGCACGCGGGAAACCGGTTCCTCCCGGCGCAGTTTGGCGAACAGCGGGTCCATATCGAGGCGGACGGGTTCACCGAAAGGGTAGTGACGCACCTCGGTTTTCACGGTCATGCGGGGCTCCCTTCGCCGACGCCGACTGGCGCGGTAAGCGATGTAAGCAAGTGCTTACAAGAGTCCATGTTAGGGAGGTCACAATGCTCCGTCAACGGTCGGATTCCGTTACGGCGGTGGGAAATTCACGTCCACCCGGGCCAAGAGCACCTGCGCGGCGCGCAGCACATGGCGAGCAACCGTGGTCGGGTCGGCGCTGGCCAGCGGCTCTCTGCGGTGCACCGAACGCATCAATCCGATGCCGAGCAACCAGGCGAGCAGCAGGTCGGCATACAGCTCGCTATCGGGGTCGTCGCTGAGCGTGGACAAGGCGCGGACGTACTCGTCGCCCAGCTCGCGCCGGATCGCCGATACCCCCTCGTCGTGCCCACTGGACCGCAGCGCCGCCTGCAACCACTGCCCTTGCGCGACCGATCCGGCCGGTTCGAGCGCCCGCGCGAGCAGCCTGCTCAGCAGTCCGTCGACCGACCCCTCCTCGAGCATGCGCCGGCCCTGGTCCGCGATCGCGGCCCGGAACAGTTCATCCTTGTTGCCGAAATACCGGAACAGCAGCGCCTGATTCACGCCGGCCCGCGTCGCGATGTCGCGCACCGTCGCGCGCTCGTACCCCCGTTCGGCAAACAATTCCTGCGCCGCGGTCAGGATCGCCGCACTGGTGGCGGCCGAATCCCTTTTGCGGCTGACCGTTTCGTTCTCACTCGACATGCATCCTCCGGTTGCCGAATCTCCGGAAGAGCAGCGTAAAGCAGGCAACCGGTCCTTCGCTGCCACCGGCGGTAGCCCGCGGACGGACCCGAGTCAGGGGCGCCAGACCCTAGCGGCGGAAACCGCCTGGCAAATCAGACATTTCACGCACCGAGCGCTCCGGCCAGCAGCGGCCAGGAATCGTGCAGATCCGTTTCGAACTGCCCCCAGGTGTGCGCACCCTCGGGCCGGTTGATGTGTACCGCGGGCACACCGAGCTGCGCGAGCCTGCCCGCGAAAGCCGCCGTGCACGAGCTCGCGATGGCCTCGAGCGGCGGGAAGGCCAGTCCGCCCTGGTCGATCGCGCCGGGCGTGCCGGTGGCGGCGGACAGGTAGATCGCCTTCCCGGCGAGTGCGGACGCATTGGCGAACGCGTCGTGCGCACGCCAGAGTTCGCTGCCGGGCGCGCCCCACATGTTCGCCGTATTGCCGCCGCCGCGCAGCACCTGCGCGTTCACCATCGCCGCGCCGACCGCGTCCGCACTCCAGGGGCACCCGCTGTACGCCGCGACGGCGCTGTACACCTCGGGCGCCTGAATCGCGAGGTCCACCGCGGATCCCCCACTCATCGACACCCCCGCGATCGCATTGCGCCCGGTACTGCCCAGCTCCGCGTCGAGAACTCCGGGGAGTTCGCGGGTGAGATAGGTCTGCCAGCGGTTGCGCCCGACCGCCGGATCGTCGGCGATCCAGTCCGTGTACAGGCTGAACGCACCACCCACCGGCATCACCACGTTGACGTGCTTGTCGGCGAAGAACTCCCGGACATCGGTGTCGTCCCACCACGAGATGCCGTCCACACCCCCACCGATCCCGGTGAGCAGGTACAGCGTCGGCGCCGGACCACCGGTCGCCCGAATCACCCGATTGGTCACCACCCGATCCATCGAGGGCGAGTAGACATCCATCCGCGAGACCGAACCACCCAGCGACGCCTCTTCGACCAGCCGCGCCCCGGTCGGCACCGCCGCTACCGAGCCGACGGACAGCAGCGAAACCAGCAACACACCGACAACCGAAACCAGATATTTTGAAGCCGCCACTATCCCGTTATACCGCCGGGCGATCGACCCAAAACCCGAAGTGGAAGACCAAGATTCGGGTCTTGACAGGGTCGTCGACATGGCGTGTGATGTCCCCGCCAGACCCCGGACCAGCTGCGATGACACTGATCATGTACCGGGGCAGGCATTGTCGCTGCGAGCGTGCGAACGCTCCCGGAAACAGCTGCACGACTGGCTGATTCAGGAAGATGCGCAGCCGCGGCGAATGCCCAGCATGCTTCGACGGCGATGACCACCCGCCGCGCAGCCAGCGGCTGGAGATTCGTCACCCGCAGCGACCAGCCCTCGTCGAGGCGACCCCCGCATGGCGAATTTCAGCCCGCCCCCTCGCTGCCAAGAATTCTCGAAAAACTCGACACCAAGGTGTGCCAGGCGTATAAGGCAGTCCGGCACCGGCAATCGAGCGTGCCGCACGCACCAATTTGCAGCCCGCAAATTTTCACTCACACCCTCCGTCGTCGTGCACACCGTCGACGTCGAGCCCGAACGGAACTACCCGCTGGACGTCAGCGAACAAATCACACTAAACCGGCGGATTTCGCCCCGAAATGTCCGAATCGTCCCCAGCGCGCACCCGCCGCGCCCGCGACGCCCCGACCGATGCACGCCCAGGCCAGCGCGATCCAGCACCGACCCGATCGACCACGCCACGAGCACCGAAGCCCCGCGGCGCGCCGAGCGAACAAAATTGGTTGTCTGCCACGCCGCCCAGGCCGCGCCACGCACAATCGGCGAGAAAAAGGTAGGCTTGCGCGGCGCTAGTGCTGTCGGCGGCAAGCCGGTAGCACAGTGAGCGGAGAATGCTTTTGCACACAATCCGCCCGCCCGCGTTAACCATGCGGCAAGCGCGCATGGAATGCTGTCCATCGAGTCCTTGTTTTTCGCAAGATTTCCGTGGACTGAACAATCACCGAGTAAGAGGAGAAAATATGACACAGGGCGTCGTCAAGTGGTTCAACGCGGAGAAGGGGTTCGGCTTCATCGCGCAGGACGGCGGCGGTCCCGACGTCTTCGTCCACTACTCGGCTCTCGGCGGGTCCGGGTTCAAGTCCCTCGATGAGGGACAGCGCGTGGAGTTCGAGGTCGGCCAGGGCCAGAAGGGTCCGCAGGCCACGGACGTCCGCGCCATCTGATCAGGCCGGATTGAGCTCCTCCCACTCACGTGGTGGGAGGGGCACACCTGCCACCGTTCAGGCCAGTGGAACGGGCAGCAGGAGATCGACCGACTCGAGGTCCAGTAGCGCGCGTTTGACAGGCAGTCCACCCGCATAGCCGGTGAGAGCGCCGTCCGCGCCGAGGACCCGATGGCACGGAATCAGCATCAACAGTGGGTTGCGCGACAACGCGCCGCCGACCTTGCGGGCGTCCGCGGGGCCACGGTCCAGTGCGCGAGCGAGCGCCCCGTAGGTGGTCGTGTCGCCATACCGAGTGGTGCTTTCCAGAGTTTCCAGGACTTGACGGTCGAAGGCGCTCAGCGCGGACCGATCCGTGCGAACGGTGAACTCGCGGCGGGTGCCCGCCAGATAGCCGTCGAGCTGAGCGACCGCCGTCACCACATATTCCAACGCACACGAGTTCTCGGCTGTCGGCGTGGCCGGAGCGTCGTCGGTGAAGATCACCCGGCTGACGCCCACCGGTCCGGCTTCGATCCGGACGTTGCCGAGAGGCGTGGCGTGCACTGTCCGGGCGGCTGAGATCTGCATGATGACTCCCTGTTCGGCGATCTTGTCACCCAGTAGACGGTGGCCGGCCCCCGAACGTGAGATCACTGAGAGTTGTTGTCTCGCGCGGCTTTCCACGCGGCATACGGCTCCGGTAGGCACACCGCACACGGCCGATAGCCCGCGCTGATCGCGGTGGACTCGTCGGCGAAGAAGACGCGATGCGCACGGTAGGCGCCGCGCGCCAAGGTGCGTAAGGCGGACGGGCAGTCCAGGCGACCGTAGATCCTGCCGCGCCGATGACCGCCGTACCGGCCCGGTGTCGGGCTGCGATACGGGCGGCCGTCGGCATCGAGCAGCGTGTACCCGCTACTGGGCGTCATGCAGCACGAGGCCGAGGGTGTGCCGGATACCGCCGCGGATCCGGCTGACACCGTGGCGCACCGGGGCACGAGACCAGCCGCGGCTCGACGGCGTCGGACGGTCGCGCGTGGTGAAGATCAGACCGTGCCCCTGCTCCAACACGGTGACAGTGGCCTTGGACTGCGCCCTCGCCCGCTGCTCGACCAGCAGGAACTCACCACCGGTGTGGTCGATCCCCGGACGGTCCAGCCCGATCACCACTTGCAGCGGGAACACCAGGTCACCGTAGAGGTCACGGTGCAGGGCATTCCAGTCACCTTCGGTGTAGCGCAACAGAATCGGCGTCGGCTTGACCTGCCCGGCAGCGTGGCAGGCGTCGAGCCAGTCGGCGAAGTCGTCCGGCCACGGCGCCGGATCACCGAGTCGTTCGGCCCAGGAACGGGCCACCGGCAACAACTTTCGATAGAACGCCGCGCGCAGCGTCATGATCGGATCGGGTACCGGATCGGCGAAGTATCGGTAGGTGCCCTGACCGAACCGGTAGCGTGCCATGTCGATGGTGGAGCGGAATCGCTCGACGTCATCCCACATTTCGGTGAATTCGGCGCATTCGTCGGGCGTCAGGATCGGGCCGGTCTGGGCGCAGCCGGACAAGTCGAGTTCGTCGACCAGCGTGGGCCAGGACTGCGCGCCCACCCGATCAGCCAGCGGGGCAAGGGTTTTCCTCATGCCGACTCCAGCGTCAGCAGCGTCGTCTTGGCCTCGATGCCGCCCACGTACTGACCGATCGATCCGTCACTGCGCACCACCCGATGGCACGGAATCACCACGGGCAGTGGGTTGTGCGCGCAGGCCGAGCCGACCGCACGGACCGCCCGGGGATTACCGACGGCGGCCGCGACGGCGGCGTAGCTTTCGCGACGCCCATAGCCGATGTCGGTGAGATGCTCGATCACCTGCCGGCGGAATCCACCGGTCAGTTGCAGATCCAAAGGCAGGTCGAAATGCGTTCGGGCACCGGCGAAGTACTCGTCGATCTCGCGCGCCGCGGCGTCCAGGCGCGCCGGTGCGGCGAGTACGCGCGGACTGACCCGCTCGGCCAGCGTGGTGAGGACTGCGTCGTGGTCCTCGTTGGGGTAGGCGACGCGCACCAGACCCGCTGGGGTCGCCGCGAGCAGCAGCGCGCCGACAGGAGTGTCGATGGTGCGGTAGGCGACGTCGAGCAGTCCCGCGGACTGCGCGTCCACGGCCAACCGGCGGCGCAGCTCGGCCAGCAGGGCGAGGTCGGGGGTGAGGCCGTCGAACAGGCCGTTCGGGTCGCCACGGTCGATGGTGGCCATCATGAGTCATCCTTCGGGTAGAGCTTGCGCAGCGTTTTGAGGCCGTCGGCGGCGGCGCGGCGGGCGGCATCGGTGGAGTTGCCGAGCAGCACGGCGATCTCGGCGTGTGGCAGGCCTGCCAGGTAGTGGTAGGCGACCGCCTGGCGTTGCTTGGGCGGCAACGCTTTCAGGGCGGCCCAGAGGTGCGGGTCGTAATCGGCCGGGTCGGGGTCGGTGGCCGGGCGTTCGGGCAGCGTCTCCGCCGGGACCGGGGCGCGGGTGAGCGCCCGGCCGACATCGATCGCGCGACGGTGCGCGATGGTGACCAACCAGGCCTCGATGTTCGCCCCCGGGTCGAGGTCGGGATACGCGCGCAGGGCGGACAGGAACGTCTCCGACCACGCGTCGGCCGCATCGGTCGGACCGAGCACCGCCCGGCAGACGCGCAGCACCATCGGGCCGTATTCGGCCACCACTTCCTCGAACGGAGGCAATCTCACACTGGGTAGACGGCCACGCCGCCCGAAACGTGAGATGTGCCGGTCATCGGCCGTCCTCGCGGCGGGACAACCCGCTGGCGCGCAGCACCCGGCGTGCGATACCGGCCCTGATCGACTCGTCGGTGCCGATCACCCGGACGTGGCGGCGGGCGCGGGTAATCGCCGTGTACAGCAGTTCCCGAGTCAGCAACGTCGATTCCGGTTCCGGCAGGACCACCGAGACGGTGTCGTACTGGCTGCCCTGGCTGCGGTGGATCGTCATGGCGAACACGGTGACCACGGCCGGGAACTGGGTCGGGTGCACCAGGTACGGCTCGCTACCGCGTTGCAGTGCGGCCCGCAGGGAACCGTCGGGCATCCGCACGACGACGCCGGTGTCCCCGTTGTAGATGCGCGCCTCGTGGTCGTTGGCGGTGACCAGCAGCGGCTGGCCGGGATACCAGGGCGCCAGGTGCGAATCCGGGCCCGCGCCCCCGGCGGCCGCCCACTCGGCGGCCATCCGGTCCCAGCGCTCGACGCCGAACGGACCCTGCCGATGCGCGCACAGCAGCCGGTGCGATTCGAGGGCGGTGAGCGCACCTGCGGCATCACCGTCGAGGGCGGCGGTGGTCACCTCGCGCGCGGCGCGCACGACATCGGCCCGCACCCCGGCCATCTCGTCGGGTGCGCTCAGCGACAGTTCGTCACCGCCCCCGCGGAGCAGTTCGAGCGCGGTGTCGGCGTCGCCTGCGCGCACCGCGACCGCGAGGTCGGCGATCCGGCCGCCGAAGCGCCGGCCGCGGGTCAGTCGAACGATGCCGCCGCGCAGGCGAGTCCGCTCCAGCGTGCTCAGCGCCGACGAATCGCTGTCCGGCGCGGCCGATTCCGGTGAATCCGCGCCGAGGATCTCGTCGAGCATCGGATTCGGTTTGCCCGCAACGGGTCCCGCGACGAGGTCGGCCAGCACCGCGCCCGCGTCGACCGAGGCGAGCTGGTCCGGGTCGCCGACGAGCACCAGCCGGGTGTCGGGGCGCAGGGCGGCGAACAGCCTGCTCATCATGGTGAGCGACACCATGGAGGTTTCGTCGACGACGATCACGTCGTAAGGGAGCCGGTTGAATTCGTGGTATTTGAACCGGGTGGTGCGGCCACGCTGCCAGCCGAGCAGGCGGTGCAGGGTGGCGGCGGTGAGGTCGGGCAGGCCGAGCTCGTCGGCTTGCTCGCGCACGGCCTCCTGCAGGCGCGCGGCCGCCTTGCCCGTCGGCGCGGCCAGCGCGATCCGCAGTGCGGGCAGTTTGGGATTGGCTTTGCGGTGCGCGTCGAGCAGGCCGATGATGCGCGCGATGGTGTGCGTCTTGCCGGTGCCAGGACCGCCGGCCACCACCGTGGTCCAGTGGGTCGCGGCGAGGGCGGCGGCGAGCCGCTGGCGGTCGGGGACGCCGCCGACCGATGCGTCGAACAGCCGATCCAGTTCGCGGCGAACGATATTCGGGTCGACCACCGGGTGGTGCCCGGACCGCTCGGTGAGCACCCGGCGGACGGTCTGCTCCTGCTGGTAGTACCGGTCCAGGTAGAGCAGCGGGCCGGTGTCGTCGCGGCGCTGCGATTCCACCAGCCGCAAGGGGCACAGCGGGCCCGCAGGCCCACCGGTCACCAGCGGGCTGACCCGCAGCGCGGCCACCACCGCGTCGATCTCGGGCCACGGCAGCGTCGCCGGATCGATGCGCTCGCCGGTGTCCCAGGTCTCGTCGGCGTCGATGCCGATCTCGCGCATCCGGTGCAACTCCAGGCACACCGAACCGGAGCGCACCGCACGCACCGCCAGCGCCGCCGCGAACAGCACCGCCTCGGTGTCCTCACGGCCCAACCGCCCCAGCCGAACCGCGACATGCACGTCCGCAGCCGACAGCACCCCCGCCTCGTTGAACGTCCGCAGCAACCCGGTCCCCCGCTGCGCCAACTGAATCGAGGTCATCGGCTGACCTCGCCGGCCAGCAGGCGCGACAGCGCGATGATGAGAGCAGCCGGCGGATTCCAGTCGAAAACGCCGTGACCGTTGGGGGTTTCGGGGCCGACCATGCCGCGGACGAAGAGGTAGCGCGCGCCCCCGAGGTGCCGGGCGGGGTCGTAGCCGGGCAGCCGCCAGCGCAGGTAGCGGTGCAACGCGACCCCGTACAGCAGAGCCTGCAGCGGGTAGTGCGAGCGCATCATCTCGGCGGCCATCCGGTCGCGCGTGTAGTGCTCGACGGTGAGATCGCCGGTGCCGAGGCGGTTGGTCTTGTAGTCGACGATCACGAATCTGGTGTCCGCGCCGTCGGTTACCCGCAGCACGGCGTCGATACTGCCGGTCAGGTAGCCGCGCAACGGAATGTCGTCGAGAGTCGCCAGGTGGTCGGCGTAGCCGAAAAGGTCGTCGTCGGCTGGTAAGTGGGTGCGCAGCAGGTCCGCGATCTGCCGCAGCGTCGCCGATTCGGCGCGCGGCGCGTCACCGCCCGCAAGCGGTAGCTCGAATTCCAACTCGTTCAAGCGATCTCGGCTGGAGATGTCGGCGAGCGAGCCGATACCGAGCGGAGTGCGCAGCACGGCGAGCAGGGCGGTGCTGAGCACTTCCGGATCGGCTTCGGCCATGAGTTCATCGACTGCCGCGCGGCAACGCTGATCCACCTCGGCGGCCAGATCCGGTGCGTCCGTGTCGATCAGCTCGAGTACGCCGTGCACCAGAGTGCCGAACTCGGCACCGTAGGGCAGCGAGTTCATCAGCGACGGCGCGCCCGCGAACACCTCCTCGACCTCGGCGACCACCGGGGCGCTCGGCTCGTCGGCCGGCCCGCGCGTGTCCTCGGGTTCGATCTCCAACTCGGGCGTGACCGGGCCGTGCGCGGAGGCGGTCAACGCCGAGTACGAGGTGCGCCGCCACAGGTGGTCCAGTTTGCGGTCGAAGCGGGCGGCGGCGATGTCACCGGTGACCGGTTCGGTGCGCACCCGCTGGATCGCGACATCGTCGGTTCCGGCGACGGCCGTCACCGAGATGGCTTGCGCCGCGCCCCCGGCCCACGCCGAAAGCATGCTCGGCGCAACGGCATCCGCGGGCACGGCGGCCCGCGGCGGTACGGTGTCGCCGCCGTCCGGACGACCAAGGATCATTCGGTGCAGCGGCGAGGCCGCGGTGGTGATCGCGGGCGCCCACCACGCGACGACCTGGCACATGGCACGGGTCAGCGCGACATAGAGCAGGCGCAGTTCCTCACCGGCCTCCTCGGTCTCGCTGCGTAGCTTGCGTTCGGCGTATCCGGACGCGTCCGGCCCACCGACGTCGAGCACGCGCATGTCGTTGTCGTCGTGGAACAGCAGCGTCGCCGGATACGGGTTCTTCGCGTTGTCCCAGGCGAACGGCAAGTACACGATGGGGAATTCGAGGCCCTTGCTGGCGTGCACGGTGGCGATCTGCACGGCCGCGGCATCGCGGTCGAGCCTGCGGCTGCGGTCAGCCACGGTGCCCGACGCGGGATCACGCACCCGGTCGGCCAGCCAGCGGGTCAACGCGGTCAACCCCAGCGACTCGGTGAGCGCAACCTGATCGAGCAGTTGCGCGATGTGCCGCAGATCGGTCAGCTGCCGCTCCCCGTTCTCGACGGCGAGCAACCGCTGCGCCAAATCGGCTTCGGCGGAGATCTTTTCGAAGACCGCGGCGAACCCGGCGCGGGCGAACAGCCGTGCGGCATCGCGCAGCTGGGAACTGACCCGGCCGACCAGATCCGCACCGCCGCTGTCGATCTCGGCGGCGGTGACGCCGATCAATGGTGTGCAGGCCGCCAGCCGCACCCGGTCACCGCGATGCGGCTGCTCCAATGCGCGCAGCAGCCACAACCAGTCGGTGGCACTGCTGGTCGCGAACACGCTGGTACCGCCTGCGAGCACGGAGGCGACCCCGACTCGGTCCAAAGCCGCACGCACGACATCTATTTGGGAGCGCGTCCGCACCAGCACCGCGATATCGCCGGGGCTGATCGGCCGGCGCATTACAGCGTCCGGGGGCGCGTCGGCAGCCGGCTGTCCGGCATCGCCGGACGGGCTACCTCCGCCGGACGATCGACCCACCTCCCGCGCACCGCTCAGCTCCATTGCCGGATCGACAATCGGCCTGCCGACTGCGGCATGCGGCCCTGCCACGGAATCCGGACCGGCGTGGCGGGCCGAAGTGGCCAACGAGGTGCCCGACTCGAGCAGCCGGACGATATCGGCGGCCAGATCGTCGGCGACCTTCGCGCGCATCCGACCGACAGCCGGGAATCCAGACTTGTTCAGCAGCCCCGCACCAGTGCGCGGCAAGCACCGCATCCGCATCGGCGTGACCAGTTCCGCCGGCCCCGACAGTCGCGACCACGGCCGAGTGGCGGCCACCGGGTAGACGGTGATCTCCTTGTGCCCCAACGCCGCACCACCTTGCAGATGGTCCAGCGCGGCCAGCAGCCCGGCGTCACTGCGCCAGTTGGTGGTGAGCTCCTTACGGGTGTCCGCGTGCCCGACCGCGTCCAGGTAGCTGAGCACCTCGGCGCCGCGGAAGGCGTAGATGGCCTGCTTCGGATCGCCGACCAGCACCAGCGTGGTGTGACCGTGGAAGGAGCGGCGCAGGATGTCCCATTGCAGCGGGTCGGTGTCCTGGAACTCGTCGACCAGCGCGACCCGATAGCGCTCGCGAATGCGGCGGCAGGCGCGCGGCCCGTGCTCGGTGTCGGCCAGCACGTCGTGCAACAGCACCAGCAGGTCGTCGAAGTCGCGCAGCCCGGCCAGCCGTTTCCGGCGTTCGGTCTCCGCGCGGACCGCCGCCGCGAAGGCCACCCGCTCCCCCGCCGCGCCGTCGCCCTTCGGCATCAGCACCGCGTGCCGGTCGCGCACGGCGGCCAGCGCCAGCGTGTGCGCCTCCTTCACCGAGAACGGCGGTTCGGTGCGGGCGTAGCGGTTCAGGTAGAGGTCGTCGGCGACCGTGCCGACCAGTTCGTCCACGTTCTCGACCAGCCGCGAACCGGGATCGTGCTCGCCGGCCAGCCCGAGCTCGTCCAGCATCCGCTGGCAGAAGCTGTGCGTGGTGGCGATGGTGCCCGCGTCGAAATCCGAGAGGGCCGCGAGCAATCGGGCCCGCCGACGCCGCACCTCGTCCGAGTCCGCCTGCGCGAGATGCCGAATCAGCTCGTCGGCGTGCGCACGCGCGAGTTCGGGGTCTGCCAGACCCGCCGCGACGCCCACGAACCGATCCCGCGTGCGTTCCCGCAACTCCTGGGTGGCCGCGCGACTGAACGTCACGAGCAGCAGCTGCGAGACATCAATGCCGGCCTCGGCCACATACCGCACCGCCAGCCCGACGATCGCGTGTGTCTTACCAGTTCCCGCGCTCGCCTCCAGCACGGTCGTGCCGGTGGGCAGCGGGCCGTACGGTTCGAAACTGTCGGGCGCGTCGCTCTCGGGCACCACGAACGAGGTGTCTTGCACGGTCACGCGAACACCCGCCTTTCGACCCGCCGAAACCGCCATTCTGCCGGTCCGACGGGCCGCTCGGTGCCACCGACACGCGTGACGGACACCGCCATCCCGCCGAGCTTCACGGTTGCCCCTGACTCTCGGCGCTCAGCAACGGCGCCCACATGCGGCGGGCGAGCGCACCGAAGCGGGTGGTCTCCCCCGGTTCGCCGGGTGGCGCGGGAAGCTCCATCAGGTGTTCCAGGCGCGGCGCCGGACCCCAGACGTAGCGCAGGTGGCGGTCGGTGTGGTCACCGAAGGGCCCGGGTCCGTTCGGGCCGCCGTTGAATTCGCGTTCGGCGGCGACGATGGCTTCGTCGGTGTCGGCGCCGCGGAACCGGCGTTCGGCGTACGCGGCGGTGGCACCGGGGGCGATCGGCAGCGGCTCGGTCAGCCCGGCATCGCGCAGCGCGACGAGTTCGCGCAGGATGCCCCTGGCCGCAGGCATATCCGGCGCGGTGATCTCCGAACGCCATGCGGGACGTCCGAATTGACCGCGGCCGGTGGTGACGGCGCGCCAGGTGCGGTCCTCGGTGACGGCGAGGGCGAGCAGCGACACCCAGGCGGCGATCCGGTGTTTCGGGGCGAGGCGGGAGAAGGTGGTGCGGACCAGGGTCTCGCCGCGCACCTCCGGCACGGTGCCGGTGAGCCTGCGTCCGTTGCCGAGATCCACCGCGATGTCGACGGCGCGCGGGGCACCCTCGTAGTCACCCTGTGCGGCACGCACCAGTTTGTCCACGGTGTGCTCGACCTCGTCGAGGACCGCGGCACCGAAACCGAACGGCGGCAACGTGCCACGCCGCCATTCGGCGGCCCGGAGTCCGGCCGGGTCGGCACCGGTGAGGCGAGCGGCCAGGAGTCGTTCGCCCAGTTCCCATTTCGCCAAACCGTCGAGTTCGATGGGCAGCCGGTCGGCGATGTCCTCTTCGTGTTCGGGGACGCGCAGACCGAGTCGCTGCCACAGGAAGGCGCGGATCGGGTGCTCGACGAACGAGATCAGGTCGGCCAGTGCCACATCCGTGAGTTCGGGTGCGGGCAGCGGCTCGGGCAGGAACGCCGGGCGCGGCTGCGCGGGCTCTCCAGCGGAGAGGGCACCGGCGAGCGCGACGGTATCGAAACTGAACGGGGCATCGGCTCGGAAGTTGCGGCGGTCGAAGGCCTGCAACGGATGTCGGGTCACCACCGCGTCCATGCCCGCCGCACCGACATGCGCCCGCAGCACGTCGAGCAGCTCGGCCACCGGGATGGCCGGCGGGCGGTGCGCGCCGGTAACCGGGTCGGCGCCGGTGTGGAAGACCAGCAGCTTGTCCTGTGCCGCGAGCATCGCGTCGAGCAGCAGCTGCCGATCCTCGCTGCGCGGATCACGTTCGCCCAGTAGCGGATTGCGGGCGAGCACGTCGTCACCGTCCACGCCGCTGGTGCGCGGGAACACCTCGTCGTCCAGGCCCAGCAGCACCACCACGCGATGCGGTACCGAACGCATCGGCACCATGGTGCACACGGTCAGCTCGCCGGTGCGGAAGTTGGCGCGGGTCGGCGCGGCCGCCAGCCGGGAGTGCAGCAGCACCGCGACGTCGGCGAGCCGCAGCGGCACATCGCCCGCGTGCTCGGTGGCGGCGGCCAGCTCCTGGCGGGCCTCGGTGCGCACCCATGCCTGCGAATCCGGCACGTCCGTCAGCAGGTCCAGCGCGCGGCCGAGCACCGTAGCCCAGTCGTTGGCTGGGCGCGGGCCGCGCAGATCGCGCAGGCAGACCGCGAGCCGGTCGATGAATTCGGCGAACCGGCCGGCCAGATCGACGTCGTTGCTGTCCACGTCGTCCAGCGGCAGTGCGAGATCCAGCCAGTCCTCGGAGGTTTCACCCGCGGTGACGCCGAGCAGGATCCGATCCACCGCGGCGTTCAACGTGTTCTGCGCGAAGTCGGCGAGCCCGAACGCCTGCCGCTGGCGCTGCCCGATCCCCCAGCGCGCGCCGGACTCGGCGGCCCACTCACGCAACCGCTCGATATCGTCGTCGTCGAAACCGCAACGCCGCCGGACCGTTTCGGCCGCCGCCAGATCGAGCACCTGCGTCACGGTGACCCGTCCGTCGGCCAGTTCCAGCAGCACACCGATCACCGCGAGCAACGGATTCGTGATGCCGCGACCCCGATCGGCGAGCCGGACCCGCAGGCGGTGCGCCGGGTGCGCCGAATCCGGCGCCTGTTCCGTCGATCCCGGCAGCCGCTGCCCGAACGCCGCGCGCACCAGCGGCGCGTACGCCTCCACCTCGGGACACATGACCAGCACGTCCCTTGGCTCCAGGGTCTCGTCCGCGGCGAACAAACCGAGGAGGCATTCCCGCAGCACCTCGACCTGGCGTGCGGGCCCGTGGCAGGCGTGCACCTGCACCGTGCCGTCCCCGGCGCACCCGGCGACCGGCGGCCAGCGATCGTCGCGGATAGCCGCCTGCAACGCACCGAGCAGCGTCGGCGCGGACGTATCCCCTTCCGGCACAAGCTCATCCGACGCGATCGGATAGTAGGTGTCGGAGGTCGCGGTCAGCCGCTGCTGGAGTTCCCGCACGTC
The DNA here is from genome assembly GCF_004634405.1 of Nocardia sp. CS682. Taxonomy (NCBI): domain Bacteria; kingdom Bacillati; phylum Actinomycetota; class Actinomycetes; order Mycobacteriales; family Nocardiaceae; genus Nocardia; species Nocardia sp. CS682. Next base: position 1,500,068 of record NZ_CP029710.1, read on the forward strand.
ACGGGCGAGCCCGGCCAACAGCGGGTGTCCGACGACACTGCCGCTGAGGTCCGCGGCACGCGAACCGGCGGCCGGACTCCCGGCCAGCTCGCCCCACATCACCGGACTCGGGTGCGGCAGCCACAGATGGATCTCCCGGGTCGCCGCCAACGCCGACAGCACAGCGAGTTGATCGGTGGACATCCTGGTCGCGCCGAACAACGAAAACCGCGCCGGAAATGGAACAAGTTCAGGCTCCGCGCGCAGCCGCGCGCACGCCGCCTCGAGACGCTCGGCCGGACTCGGCGCACCCACCTCCGCGCGCAGCCGCCGCCACAGCTCCGGCTGCCACAGCAGATCGTCGGGCACCGGGTTGCCCGCGCCGTCGGTATCGGACCCGGCGGCCCATTCGGTGATGAGCCGCGGTCGCTGCGCCGCGTAGCTGTCGAACAGCGCGGCCAAGTGCGCGGCGGTGGCGTAGCGGCGCCCGATGCGGTGGTCGCGCCCGGACGGGTCCCGCGCGCCGAGGTGCCGGGCGAGCACCGCGCACCACGGCTCGCCGAGGGCGGCATCGATCACCCGCAGCAGCGTCCACACGACGCGCTCGCCCGCCCACGGATCGTCCTCCGGGCGCACTCCGCTCGCCGCCGCCGACGCGGTGGCGACCAGTCCGGACGGCGAAGGAAACTGGATGTTAGCGGCGACACCGTCGGTCGAGGCGGCGTCGAACGACGGGGCGAACGCCGCCGCGCCGGACACGCCGAGCACCCCGGACAACCGCTGCGTCAACCACCGCTCCACGCCCTTCGCGGGCACCGCGACCACCTCCGCCGCGAACGGGTCGGGCAGCGGCGTGGCCAGCAGTTCGGCCAGCCCGTCCGCCAAAACATCGGCGCGCTCGGCACGGTGGATGTGCAGCGGCATCTGCGCCCTCTCGGTAGGTGGAGTATCGGACGGCGCTCGGTGTCGACCTGCGCGGTGCGCGGCTTGGCGGATTGCTCGGTTGTGGCGAGGCGCCTCGGGCTTCGTGCACGTTTATACGCCCAGCCGCTCCGACTCCACTGTGCCACCCCGAAGCAGGTCCGAACGGACTCGTTTCTGTTACCTGTGTGACTGGAGTGAAATGAGCCACATAAGAACACATTCCTACGCCGTGTCCGCTCGGATCCGCGGGCTCGATGTGCAACAGTGCTGAACCGGGGAGGACGAGAGAGCTGCACCGAAAGGCTGGTTCGCGTTCATGATTGCGATGGTGATTCCCCTGGTTCCGCGAGGCGGGTTCACAGTCCGCCGCGTAGGAGATCGCTGGGAGCTCGTCAACTCGCGAGGCTACGGCCGTACCGTCGTCCTACATTCCTGGCCGCGCGATCAGCACACCGAGGCGTTCGAGCACTGCTACCGCCTCAACGGGCGCACGGTAGAGGAATTACAGGCCGCGTTCCGCTGAATGGTTCGTGGTGGCCGAAACCCGCTGGGACGCAAGCGCACAACCTTTAGCACACGCCGAATTCGAGCTCAAGACGTGCATCGAGCTCGCGGATGTGCGATCGTGATCCCTCGTGCGTCAACCCTCGCCCGCCACCCGAACCGTTCCCCGCGTGGCCGCATCCGCCTGTGTCCTCGCCGCTGCGGCGATCCTCATCCCCAGTGCGCCGAACGTGCTGCCGAGCGCGGCCGCCGCGCCGCTCGCGCATACCAGCGCGTGCCTGGCCGGTTTCGACTGCGATATGAGCAGCCGGATCGCCGCGGTCGACAAATACCTGACCGGCCGCCCCGGCGTCACCGGTTATGTTGTGCGCGACCGGGTCTCCGGCGGCGTCTACGCGAATGCCAACGCGGAGAACGCGGTCTGGACCGCCTCCACGATCAAACTGGCGATCGCCGAGGATTTGCTGAACCGGGCCAGGGTCGGCGCGATCAACCTGACGCCGGAAGATCGCATGACCATGGAGTCGATGCTCGCCACATCCAACGACGGCGCGGCGGACCGGCTGTGGAACAAGTACGCCGGCCTGGACCGGATGGCGTTCAACAACGCCTTCCGCAACAACGGCATGAACACCCTGGTTCCGCAGCCGACGAACACCGCGCTGTTCCCGGACTGGTCGTTCCAGAAGTGCACCGCCGCCGACCTGGACCGGCTGATGGACCACATCCTCACCGTCATGCACCCCGACGACCGCAACTACCTGCTGGACCGGATGCGCTCGGTGGACAGCAACCAGCACTGGGGCGTGTGGGGCGCGGGCGCGAACATGCGGCCGGGCCTGAAGAACGGCTGGTCCGCCGAACAGGGTGGCTGGGTGGTGAATTCGGTCGGCTTCGCCGGTCCGAACGAGCGCTACACGCTGGCCATCATGACCTCACTCGGTGACCAGGGCGGCTACACCGAGGGCGCCGACACCGACACCAAGGTGGCCGAGATGCTGCTCGCGGGGCGCTGAACGAGCCCTGCACACACCCATCGGTTTCAGGCGGAGCGTCGACGCAACACCATCGGCGCTCCGTCCCTCGGGGCCGGAATCGCGTTGAACCCCCACGGCATTCGATAATTCCCCGGTATCTGCCACGCGTACGCACGCACCAGCGCGGCGATGACCGTCTTCACCTCGAACGTGCCGAAATGCATGCCGATGCACTTGTGCGCGCCCGCGCCGAACGGCAGCCAGGCCAGCCGATGCGACTTGTCCTCGCGGCGGGCCTCGCCGAAGCGCTCCGGATCGAACAGCTCCGGCCGGGTCCACAGTTCGGGCAGCAGGTGATTGACCTGATAGGCCAGGTCGATCGGGGTGCCCGCCGGAATGTAGTGGCCCGCGATCTCGGTGTCGCGCACCGCACGACGCGACAAACCAGGCACCGGCGGCATCAGCCGCAAGCTCTCCTTCACCACCAGATCCAGGTCGCGAAGACCCTCCAACTGGTCGATAGCCGGTGCCGCACCATCGATTTCGGCGTCGAGGGCCAGCACCTCGGCGCGCACCCGCTCCTGCCACTGCGGGTGTTTGCCCAGGTAGTAGGCGACCGCGGTGGCCGTTGTCGTGGTGGTGTCGTGCGCGGCCATGATCAGAAAGATCATGTGGTTCACCACATCCGCGTCCCCGAACACGCCGCCGTCCTCGCTGCGCGCGTGGCACAGTCCGGAGAAGAAGTCCGGTGACTCCGAGCGCCGCTTCTCCGGCAGCATCGCGGTGAAGTACTCCTCGAGCACCTTCCGGCCGCGCAGCCCGGACCGCCACTTGCCGCCCGGGACCGGATGCCGGACGATCGCCAGACCCGCGTGCGTGCAGTCGATGAACGCGTCGATGAGCTGACGCCGCTGCGGGCCCACATCGACACCCATGAACGTCTCCCCCGCGATGTCGAGGGTCAGTTCCTTGATGGTCGGATACAGCCGCACCGTCCGTTCGGCGTTGCCGCCCTGCGGAACCCAGCGGTCGATGCTGGCGCGGACCACGGGAGTGAGCGCCGCGAGATGCGCTTCCAGGCGCTCCCTGGTGAACGCCTGCTGCATGATCCGGCGGTGGAATTTGTGTTCCTCGAACTCGAGGAGCAGCAGGCCGCGCCGGAAGAAGGGGCCGATGAAGTAGTCCCAGCCCTGGCCGAAGTCGCGACGCCGTCGGCCGAGCACCTCGTCGAGCGCCTCGGGCCCGGCGACCAGCACCCGGTCGATGCCGAGCGAGGTGTTCACCGTGACCGGTCCGTATTTGCGATAGCGGCCGACCATCTCGGCCGGACCCCAGCGCATGTACTGGAGCACTCGACCCAGGTACGGCAGTCCGGCGTCCCCGTGCACCGCGGTCGTCTCGCTGCCCTGCGGCGGTGTCGCGAGGATCTGCCGCCGTTCCGGTAGCCGGTGCAATGCCCGATCGAGCAGATGATCGCGCGGTATATCGATCAGCGCGGCGTTCTCCGATGCTGCTTTGCCGTCGGATCGCCCGCGCAGGCTGGGCTTTCGGCCGACAGCACGGTCCCCGGCGACCATGGCAAACCTCCCTGAAAGAGACATTTATCGTATTCGCTTTTGCGCATTCGTTCGGGTGGTTCGCCGCAACCGAGCACGGGCGATGCTTGCCCGGCAAGTGCGAGGCATCGCAGCGCAACCAAGAACGCTTACGAGCGCGAATGCGCGAGGCCACTCGCCCGGAACGGGATGTCGGCGCGACCGGCGAGACAGACCCGACTACGGTGGGGACCTGACCACAACCGTTCGCGGGGGCACAAACCCCAGGTCTGTCGAGGAGTAGGACGATGAGCACTCAGTCTGCCGAGAACCGTCGTCACCAGGTGGTGGTGATCGGCTCGGGCTTCGGCGGCTTGTTCGGCACCAAACACCTCAAGCGGGCCGACGTCGACGTCACGTTGATCTCCAAAACCACCTCGCACCTGTTCCAGCCGCTGCTCTACCAGGTGGCCACCGGCATCCTCTCGGTCGGCGAGATCGCGCCCGCCACCCGGCTGGTGCTGCGCAAGCAGAAGAACGCGCAGGTGCTGCTCGGCGATGTCATCGACATCGACCTCGAAGCCAAGACGGTCACCTCGCGGCTGCTCAACTCCAACACCGTCACCCCGTTCGACAGCCTGATCGTGGCCACCGGCGCGCAGCAGTCGTACTTCGGCAACAACCAGTTCGCCACCTACGCGCCCGGCATGAAGACCATCGACGACGCGCTCGAGCTACGCGGCCGCATCCTCGGCTCCTTCGAGGGTGCGGAGCTGGCCACCAGCCAGGAGATGCGCGACCGGTTGCTCACCTTCGTGGTGGTCGGCGCCGGACCCACCGGTGTCGAATTGGCCGGGCAGATCGCCGAACTCGCCGACCGCACTCTCGAAGGCACCTTCCACAACATCGATCCGCGCGATGCCCGCGTCGTGCTGCTCGAGGGGGCGGGCGCGGTGCTCGGCCCGATGGGACCCAAGCTCGGCAACAAGGCCAAGCGGCGGCTGGAGAAGATGGGCGTCGAGATCCAGCTCAACGCCATGGTCACCGATATCGACGCGTTGGGCGTCACGGTCAAGGACGCCGACGGCACCATCCGCCGCATCGAATCCTCGTGCAAGGTGTGGTCGGCCGGTGTGCAGGCCAGCCCGCTGGGCAAGATGCTCGCCGAACGCTCCGACGGCACCGAGGTGGACCGCGCCGGACGCGTCGTGGTCGAGCCGGACCTGACCATCAAGGGACATCCGAACGTGTTCGTGGTCGGCGACCTGATGTCGGTGCCCGGCGTGCCCGGCCAGGCGCAGGGCGCGATCCAGGGCGCCACCTACGCGGCCAAGGCCATCAAGGCCGGGCTGAACGGTCAAGCGCCGCAAGACCGTAAGCCGTTCAAATACTTCAACAAGGGCAGCATGGCGACGGTGTCGCGGTTCAACGCCGTGTGCCAGGTGGGCAAGCTGGAGTTCAGCGGGTTCATCGCCTGGCTGGCCTGGCTGGCGCTGCACCTGTACTACCTGATCGGTTACCGCAGCCGGATCGTCACCGTCATCCAGTGGTTCGTCACCTTCCTCGGCCGCAGCCGCGGGCAGATGGCAGCCACCGAGCAGTGGGTGTTCGCGCGGCTCGCGCTCGAGCAGGTCAACTCCGATGAGGAAGAGGCCGACGAGCTCGCGGCCGCGCTGGGGGCGCCGCCGGCGGACAACCGCAAGCTCGCGGAGAAGGCCAAGGCCGCCATCGACGGCCGGGTGAGCTGAGCCGCACCGCCTGATTTCACCGGAGGCGATCTTCGGTCTGCCCGACAGACCGGAGATCGCCTCCGGTCTGTTTCGGGCGAGTCTGTCCAGCTGTCCCGCCTGCCGTGTCCGGAGTGTCCGGACCCCCGCTCCGAAGCGCATCCGCAACCCACACGTAGCTATTTGTCGGCAATGGCAGTGCCGACGAGTCGGCCGAAAATGAACCCATCCAGGTGCCCAGCAGATCCGAATGTCGGACGTCGAAAGTGACATCTCTTCTGACCTGACGAAAGGCGATCTACCTATGGGCACAGGCAAGCACAGAGCCCCCAACCCGCAGCGGCAAAAGGTGGGCTCGATGGTCGCGGCCGGTGCGGTACCGCTGGTCCTCGCACTGGTCGGCACCGGCACCGCCAATGCCGAGCCTGCACAACCCAATGTGACGGCACAGCCGGATCAGCCCGCGCAGTGGCCTGCGGCCGAACCGCCGAACGCCATGCCGTATGAGGGCTTGGACATCCCGGACAACACCAAGAGCTCGCTGCAGTGGTCGCGGCCGCTGCCGGACAAGAAGTACCTGGCACCGGTCGGTGTGCTGCACGCACCGGTCCCGGTGGCGCCGGTGCCGCCGATCGCGCCGCCGCCGGGCAAGTTCCGCTTCGGCGACGTCCAGGTCGACGCGCCGGACTGGATCGACCAGGAACAGGCCATCCAGATCAACGACAACGCGGCCATCGCCGAGGCCAACCTGGCCACCTTCCTCGACTCGGTCGGCATGGAACGCAGCAGGTCCGACCGGATCGCCGGGCAGACCGTCGGCACGGCCGCCATGGGCGCGCTGGCCGGTGCGGCGTCGGGTGCCCCGTTCGCGGCGACCTCCGCGCTCGTCGGCGGTGCGGTGGGCCTGGTCGTCGGGCTGCCGTTCGTGCCGGTCGGTGTGGTGGCGGGCCCGATGCTCGGCGCGACCTTCGGCGCGGCCGTGATCACCATCCCGGCGGCGGCGATCGGTGCGGCGGCCGGTGCGGCCGTCGGCGCGGTCAATGCGTTCAACGCCCCCTCGCGGGTCGTCGGCGACTGACCACTTCGTGCCGCGGTTAGCGAATAAGGGTGGGAGCCCGACGACACTGTCGAGTTCCCACCCTTTCTCTTTGTCCCGTTGTGGGCGGAGTACGCGTCTCGGTGACCCTCGCCACCCGGACGTGTTTCTGATTCGGCGCGTCGCTTTCGGCGAGTCTTCATACTGACAAGATCAGCGCAACACAACAGCAATCAGTGAGGGAGTTGCGATGGACGCCGGCGGCTGGGTGGTTGTGTTCTTCGCCGTTGCCCCGTTCTTCGCCGCGATCGGCTTGATGATCGCGCGCTACGTGCGAATCCGTCGATACGGGCGGCACGGCGGGGAATACAACGATCCGTTCCCGACGGCAGGAGGCGGCGGCCTCGCCCCGGGCACGGTGTTCCAGCAGGACTTCGGCGGCACCGGGACATCGCAACCGTCCGCGGCAGCGGGTGCATCCGAGCCGCTGACCGCTGCACCGCGCAGATCAGCCGACAGCGGCGAGGAGTGAGCTCGTGCGGGTAAGCAGAGTGCCGCCCGCTGCCAGTGGGAGACGGGTCTCGGTCAGGCCCGCGGTGTTCACCGGTCGATCGTCGGGGTAGCGCAATTCGCTCTCCAATGCGCGCGGTGCAGCCAGCTGGTCATCGGCGGCTGTGCCCGCGCCCAGTTCCAGACGGTGTCGCAGCAGTGGGGTATCACCGAGGTCGGCGATGAGGTCGCCTCGCCAACTGCCGGTGTCTTCACCGGAACGTCCGATCTGTACTCGTTCGCGCAGGCGCAGCCGGGCGTCCGGCGCCAGCAGGACCGAGCTGATCGTGTGGTGGCGCGCGCCGCCCGCCACGATCGTCGGCTCCGGATCGAAGTCGAGGTCTCCCCCGCTGTCGACCTGGAAGTGCCAGTGCGCCACCGAGAACGGTGTCGCCGCGCTCGGCAGCGCGATGGTGGCGGCGACCGAGCGCACGACGAGCCGCGCGCCGGGACCGACCACGATCGTGATGTCGAGCTCGTCGCCGCCGAGCGGAGTCGCCGCCGTGCCGATCAGGTGCACGGTGTGCGGGCCGGTGCGGCGGGCCGACAGCCCGCCGCTCGCGTGGATCTCCGGCAGCGCCGCGGTGGTCGCGACTATCCGTACTTCAGTGCGCAACTGCGGATTCGCGGTCCTGCTCGGCGATGAGGCGCAGTTGCTCGCGCACCCAGCCGAGCACCGCGGTGGCGGCGGGGTCGTCGGTGAGCGAGATCAGCGCGGTCGGGCGGCCTTCGCGCACCTTCGCGGCGTCGCGCTCCATCACGCCGAGATCCGCGCCGACCAGCGGGGCCAGGTCGGTCTTGTTGACCACGAGCAGGTCCGAGAACGTCACGCCGGGACCGCCTTTGCGCGGCACCTTGTCGCCGCCGGCCACGTCGACCACGAAGATCTGCACGTCGATCAGGCCGGAGGAGAAGGTGGCGGTGAGGTTGTCGCCGCCGGATTCGACCAGGATCAGGTCCAGCGGCGGGTTCGCCGCGATCAGGTCGTCGATCGCGTCGAGATTGGCGGTGATGTCATCGCGGATGGCGGTGTGCGGGCAGCCGCCGGTCTGCACCGCGGTGATGCGCTCGTCCGGCAGCACCGCGTGGCGGCGCAGGAAGTCGGCGTCCTCGGTGGTGTAGATGTCGTTGGTCAGCACGGCGAGCGAAAGTTCCTCGCGCAGCTGCCTGCACAGCGCGGCCACCAGCGCGGTCTTGCCGGAGCCGACCGGACCGCCGATGCCGATGCGCAGCGCCTCACCGGGGGTGCGCTGGCGTTTCGGCCGGTCGTGGGTGTGGTCGTGCGGTTCACCGTCGATCAGGTGCGGTGGCATGGGGCGATCTCCTTCTTTCGGGGATTCAGCTGGCGAACAGGGGCATGTCGCGGTGCAAATGGCGTTGGGCGAGTACGTCCTGTAGCGGGTCGGACAGGCAGGCTAGGCCGTCGGCAGCTTCGGCCGCGGTGCGATCGCAGAGGTCGGCGAGGCGGACGGTGCAGCCTGCGATGGCGGCGGGGTCCAGTGCGAGCAGCCGTTGAGCGGCGGTCGCGGCACCGGTGAGGGTCGTATAGACGACTACACCCGCGGTCTCCTGCGGAGTCACCGCGCAGGCGGCGCCGACCAGGCCGAAGACGGTCGACAGGTGTGGGCGCGGGCCGAGCGTGGACCAATCCTCCTGCGGCCACAGCTGTTTGGCCAGGCGCAACAGGCCGCGGCCCTGCGCGCGCGACGCCGTCCGTGCGGCGGGCGACGGAGTTCGTGCGTCCGCCTCGGCCTCGGCGCGCCGCGGTTCCAGCGCGCCCGCGCACACCGCGGCCGCCAGCGATGCCGCGACCAGGCCCGAGGTGCTGATCCGGCGGCGCAGGTACAGCTCGACCGTCGCGACGTCACGCACCAGGCCGGACGCTATCGCCTCCTCGACACCACCGGAGTGCACATGTCCGCCGATCGGCAATCGCGAATCCGCCAGCGCGAACAGCGTCGCCAGACTCGTCGGACCGATTTCACCCACCGGGGGATCCTATGCCCGGCGTGTCGCTGGGCGTGTCCCGGGCTGGCCGGTCCGGTTCTGGACCACCAGAAGTATTGGGGGCTGGCCGAATCTTCCGGTCGGCTGCCTGGTCCATTATTCTGCAAGGTCAGGCCGCGACGATATACATCGCGCGTACCGGTGTCGAAATGGGGAATCGTCGATGACGATAAAAGTCGATCTGGAAAAACTGGGGACCGCGTCGAAAACACTGCACAAATTGAGCGGTGAGGCAGCCGATTTGGATGCGCTGCAGGCTGTCCCGATCCAAGTCCTCCTACCGTTCGGCGGGAACTCGACGCTGGAATCTGTCGTCGCGGCAAGCATGATGGCGCTCGATGTGCAAACCAGTTTGGTGCCCGCGGTATCGCGTCGGCTCAGTGAGATCGGGGACCTCATGCACGCGGTCACGGTCCAGTTCCAGAAGGCCGAGGAGGCCAGCACGGTGTCCTTGGCCGCCACCTTCACCAAGTCCTCCGGTGATTGGCAGAAACCGAAATGACGCCGACCAGAAGCCAACTGGAAAAGTATGATGCCCAGCCCATCTGGGATATCGCTCAGGCGTTCAAACGCATCGGCCCGCAAATCGAGAACCTGTTCGAACGGTACGTCGGCAGCGTCACCGCGCCCGACTGGCAGGGCGTGGCCGCCGAGGCGGCGCTGGACCGGGCCGGTAAGGACCGGAAGACGGCGTACGCGATGGCCGATACCCTGACGGCCTCGGCGGACCGGCTCGAGCAGGGCTACTGGGACGTCAGCACCCCGTTGAACTCGGCGCGCGGATACATCACCTCCGCTGAGGCCGCGGGCTTTGCGGTGGGGTCGACGCTAGGTGTCTCCTTGCCGCAAGGCAGCGATCCGACGCCGGCGTTGGAATCGACCCGAGCCGAATGGGAACGCCAAATCGTCACCGCCGCCAATAGCGTGGAAACCGAAGACAAGCGGCTGCAACAGGATCTGACGAAACTCAGCGCGGCGATGAAGACCGAGTTCGACGCGATCGGCGGCAGCCAGACGACGCTCGACGAAAAACGCTTCTCCGATGCGGAACGTTTTATCTTCGACGAGATGAAACGGAACATCAATTCCGACACCGTCAAGATGATCCAGGGGCTGCTGCGCAAGCCGAAGTGGTACGAGTTCGGCCGCAACTACGGCAACGACATCATGACGGCCCTGACGATGTGGGGCGTGAAGGTCGCGCCGGGACAAGCGTGGGACCACAAACCCCAGCTACAGAGCAAATTCAACCTGAAGACGTCGAACGACTTCTATTTCAAGCAGCCCGGCACCGACCGGAAGGTCTACTACGATATCTATTCGAACATCCACTACGGATACGTCGGCCGCGCCGCGGGGATCGACTCCGAGACCCTGATCAAGGGTGCCTCGCTCGGCGAGTCCGTCCTGGTCGGTAAGAACGACGAGGCAGACCAGATCACCATGCGCGCCGGGATCGACCTCTACAACAAATACGGACCCAACATGACGCCCGAACAGTTCCACCAAGGTGTGACCGAGGCGATCGACAAGATGGAAGCCGCCGAGAACGACGGCAGGGATCTCACCCAGTTCAGGCACGAGAACTGATGCGCAACCCCGGCCCCGCCGTCTGCGTAATCGCCAGTGCGGGTGCCGCCCTCGGCACGGTGATACTGCTCGGCCGCATGTGGAGTGCCTGCGATGTCGGCGGTGCCGGCAATGCGATGGTCCTCCTGTTGCTCTACTTGCCGGCCACCTTTGTCGTCTCGGTCACGGTCACCGGGGTTGTGTATGCGGTCACGCAAAGGGTGAGTCATCGGTCGGCGCTCGCCTCCCTCGCCGCCGTCGTCGCCGCAGTGCTGGTCGTGTGGGCGACGCTGTGGTTGTTCCACGGCAGCGACTACCCGACACCGATCTGCGAGAACAACATTCCGCCGTGGTGGCCGACCTGGATCCCGCTGTAATCGCCTGCGCGGGGCACAGTTCAGCGGTGGAAGGCTCGTTCGAGAAGACGGCCAGGTCCGGCTCGAGCTCGCGGGCAGGCGGGACAGATCGCATTCGAGTAGCGACTAGGTCCCGCTCGATTTTCCCGACAGGCGGGACAGGCCGCATTCGAGTAAGCGACTAAGTCCGGCCCGATTTTCCCGACAGGCGGGACAGGGCGCGTTCGAGTAGCGACTAAGTCCGGGTCGAGCTTCCGGGCAAGAGAGACAGGCCGCGTTCGAAGAACCGTTGCACTTGGTTGCGGGTGAGGTTGGTCCAGGCTTGGACCGGGGCCGACCACCATGGCGCGATCTCGCGGGGCCGGGTGGTGACGGCGTGGCAGACCAGGTCCGATGCCTCGTCGACGGTGAGGCCGGGGACGCGGCTGAAGTCGGTGGGGGCGCTCATTCTGGTGTGCACGAGGGGCATGTAGATGGAGGTGGTGGTGACGCCGTCGCCGGAGACTTCCGCGGCGACGCTACGCAGCCACACGTCGAAGGCCGACTTCGACGCGCCGTAGGCCGCCCACTGCGGGGCGGGCGGCATGAGCACACCCCAGGTGGAGATGTTGACGATGTGGCCTTGTTTGCGTTCGCGCATATCCGGCAGCAGGGTGAGCAGCAGGCGCACCGGGCCCAGGTAGTTGATGTCGATGGTGCGGGTGAAATCGTGGAAGCGGTCGTAGGAGTCGCTGATGGAGCGGCGAATCGACTTGCCCGCATTGTTGATCACCACATCGATGTGACCGTGTTCGTCCAGGAACTGACGAGCCAGCCGCTCCACCGCATCCATGTCGGTGAGATCAGCAGGGTAGACGTGCGCGGTGCCGCCGTCGGCCTCGATCTCCGCGGCGACCTGACGCAGGTCGTCGGCGGACCGGGCGACCAGCAGCACGATCGCACCTGCCGCACCGAGCTTGCGCGCACTCGCCTTGCCGATGCCGTGTGACGCGCCGGTGACCAGCACGACCTTGCCGTCGACGGCCTCGCGCAGCGTCTTCGCGCGCGGACGGGAGGTCGGATACAGCAGCCGCGTCGCCACTCGTTCGGCGATCGGCCGCCCGTTGCTCTGCGCCGGAGTTTCGTTCACGCTTCCGACTCTATTAGCAGCGCGCCAATTTGGGTGGCGATCGTAGGGCACAAGCGGGCGCCGCCGCGACGGCCCACATCGCGCCGCCACAACCCGTCGCGTTCGATGGCCCTGATCCCGGCAGTCGTGGGATCAGGGCTACCGCATGCGACGGCGTTCGCGGGCGGATCGGTGAATTCCGGTGGATCACCCGAAGGTCGGCCTTCGCTAGTGCGCCGCTCCCGCGTTGGAACTGACACGAGCGGGCGAGGCGAATCGCGCGATCATCGCCATCGCGATGAGCAGCGTGGCGCCGACCGCGGTCGCGATATGCATTCCGGAGACGAAGGATTCGCGGGCGGACTCGATCAGCGCGGCGTTGTCGCCGGACTCGTGGATGGTCTCGCCGAGGGTGGCCGCGAAGTCGCCGCCGGAGCGGAAGATCAGTGCGGCAAGCGAACCCAGCAGAGCGAGGCCGAGCGCGTTGCCGAGCTCGAAGCTGGTCTCCGAGATGCCGACGGCCGAGCCGGCCCGTTCGGCGGGGACCGAGGACACCGCCACGTCCGACACCAGGGTGAAGGCGAGGCCGTAACCGATGCCGGCGATGGTGGATCCGGCCAGGTACCACCCGAGGCCGCCGTGCACGCCGACGCCCAGCAGCATGAGATTGCCGACGGCCGAGGCGGTCAGCGCGAACACGAAGGTGTTGCGGGTGCCGAAGCGATGGCCGACCCGGGCACCGCTCATCGAGAAGATGAAGACCGCGACCGCCATCGGAATACCGAGCAGCGCGGCCGCCAGCGGGTCGCGTCCGGTGACCGACTGGAGATAGATGCTGGTGAGGTAGCTCATCGCAGCCAGCGACATCATGCCGACGAGACTGGACCCGATGGCCACCGAGAACCCGGCCCTGGAGAACAGTCGCAGGTCGAGCAGCGGTTCGTCCAGCGTGCGCTGCCTGCGCACGAACACGGTCAGGATCAGCACGCCGAGCAGCGCGATGATGATCGACTCCGCATCGATCCCGTTGGCCGCCGCGTGCTTGACTCCATACACCAGCGGCAGGATGCCGCCGATGGACAGCGCGACGCTCGGCAGGTCGAGTGGTCCGAGCACGCCCGCGCGGTGCTCGGGCAGCACGAACGGGCCGAAGGCGAGCAGGATCAGCAGCACCGGGATGTTGATGAGAAAGACCGAGCCCCACCAGAACTGGTGCAGCAGCACGCCGCCGATGATCGGGCCGACGGCCGAGCCGCCCGCGAAGAACGCGGTCCACACGCCGATGGCGGCGGCCCGTTCGCGCGCGTCCGGGAACAGAGTGGAGATCAGCGCGAGGCTGGACGGCAGCAGCGTCGCACCACCGACACCCATCAGCGCCCGCGCCACGATGAGCACCGCGGCGCTCGGCGCGAAGGCGGCGACGACCGAGGCGATACCGAAGATGGTGGCGCCGACGAGCAGGATGTTGCGCCGCCCGATCCGGTCGCCGAGGTTGCCCATGGTGATCAGCAGGCCCGCGATCAGGAAGCCGTAGATGTCCAGAATCCACAGCTGCTGGGCGGCCGACGGGTCGAGGTCGACGGTGAGGGTCGGCATCGCCAGGAACAGCACCGAGATGTCCATCGACACCAGCAGCACCGGCAGCAGCAACACCGCGAGCCCGAACCACGCGCGGCGCGAGCCGACAGTGGGCGCCGCCTGCGCGGACCGCACCGCCTCAACGTCTGTCATCCTAGGTATTCCTCTCCATCTCGCGTACGCCGTACGCACAACTGGAGTACAGTGTACGCAAGCTCCCCCGGAAGTGAAAGTGAGTCATGGGATGACTGAGCTCAAGCTCAACCGAGCCGCCATCATCGACACCGCCATAACGCTCGCCGACGAAGAGGGCCTCGACGCGTTGTCCATGCGTCGGATCGCCGACAAGATGGGCGTCGGCGCCATGTCCCTGTACCGGCACGTCGCGAACAAGGACGAACTTCTCGAGGCGATGACCGACGAGGTGGCGCGGCGCAATCCCTACCCCTCCGCCGAGGGACAGCAGTGGACCTGGCGCGACCGGGTCCGCATCGCCGCCGAGATCGATTGGGCGCTCTACCAGCAACATCCGTGGGTGCTCCTCACCTTCGCCACGCCGCGCTACAGCTTCGGCCCGCAAAGCCTGGCCTGCTTGGCGTGGATGGTCGAGGGGTTTTCCGAGCTCAACGTCTCGACCAGGGAAGCCACGACCATGGCGTTCAGCGTGTGGAATCACATCTCCGGCGCGACCCTGCCGCACATCAGCGCCGCGCTGATGGCGCGCAAGGGGATGAACCCGGAGGGTGACAATGGATTGCGCACGATGTTGAAAGGAAAATCACAGTATCCGGTGCCGCCCGCGCTCGCCGACCTGGAGGGCAGCGGGATCAATGACCTCTCGCAGGAAGATCTGCTCTACGCCGGTCTCGCCGCGCTCTGCGACGGCTTCGAGGCCAAGGCGCGCAGGCGGGCCGACTTGACCTGAACCTAGCTTCATGTTGCACGGTGGTCGATGACCATCACGAACAGGAGCCACCGTGCACGCGATCCGTCTTCACGCCTTCGGCCCGGCCGAAAACCTGCGCTACGAAACCCTGCCCGATCCGGATCCGGGGCCGGGTCAGGTGCGAATCACCGTGGCCGCGGCCGGAGTTCACCTCATCGACACCGCGTTGCGCAAGGGGCTGTCCGGGCCTTACCCCGTGCCGGAGCTGCCGACAGTACCCGGGCGTGAGGTCGCCGGGACGATCGATGCGGTCGGCGCCGAGGTCGACGCGGGCTGGATCGGCAAGCAGGTGGTCGCGCACCTGGGGATGGTGCCCGGCGGGTATGCGTCGTCCGCGGTGACGGAAGTTGCTCGGCTGCACGAGATTCCGGCGAATCTCGACCCTGCCGAAGCGGTCGCGATGATCGGGACCGGTCGCACGACCATGGGCATTCTGCAATTCACCGAGCTCGGTGCGGACAGCATCGTCATCGTGACGGCGGCAGCGGGTGGCATCGGCACGCTGCTGGTGCAATACGCGAAGAATGCCGGGGCGACCGTTGTCGGTCTCGCGGGTGGTCCCGCGAAAGTCGAACTGGTGCAACGCAATGGAGCGGACCTCGCGGTCGACTACCTGCTCGCCGACTGGCCCGATCAGGTCCGCGGCTACCTCGGTGACCGTTCGGCGACAGTGCTGTTCGACTCGGTGGGCGGCGAGACGGCCCGCGCCGCCATCGATCTGCTCGGCAAAGGTGGCCAACACCTGGTCTTCGGTGCGTCCGGTCAAGATCCGAAAGACGCTGGGACACCGCCACTGTCCGCGGATGAGCTGGCCGCCCGCGGCATCACGTCCGAGTTCGTGCTCGGCCCGCCGATGCTCCAACGCGCGGGCGGTGACCTTCGCACCCTCGAGGACCGTGCGATCGCCGAGGCGGCCGCCGGGCGGCTACGACCCGCGGTCCACCGATTCCCGCTCGCTGACGCTGCCGCGGCGCATCACGCCCTGGAGAACCGCGGTACGACCGGCAAGGTCGTGCTGATCCCGTAAACCTGTTGGTCGTCTCGGTGCACGCTCCCTACGCTCTACGCCCGTGGGAGGAAACACGGGGTTGCTCAATGTCGTCGATGTCGAGGCGACCTGCTGGGACGGCAAGACGCCGCCCGGTGCGGTCAGCGAGATCATCGAGATCGGTTTGACCGTAGTGGATCTGGCGTCGGGCGAGCGGCGCGGTAAGCACGGACCACGTTGCGACGCGGCCGCCTGCGATTCGGCAGCCGAGCTCGTAATTCCGCATGCCCACGACCCGGCTGCCGATCCGTGCGACCGATCGCGGCCGACAGGGGGATCTGCCCGTCCGCGATCGCGCAACGCTCAGTCCGTCGGCTCGCCGTTCACCACTGCGTAGGCGAAGCCGTCCCAACCTTTGCTGCCGACGGTCTGCACGACCGTCGCATCCAGTGCCGGTTCGGCGGCCAGCAGCTCGACGGTGGCGCGGCTGGCGCGGATGGCCTGGTCGTCGGAGGTGGCGTCGACGAGGCCGCCGTGGCGGACGACGTTGTCGACGATGATCACCGAGCCCGGCTTGGTCAGGCGCAGGGCCCACTGGACGTAGTTCGGGTTGTTGACCTTGTCGGCGTCGATGAACACCAGATCGAACGGATCGGAGTTCTCCTCGGCCAGCACCGGCAGGCTGTCCAGCGCCGCGCCGACGCGGATGTCGACGCGCTCGCCCACCCCGGCGTCGTCGAGGTTCTTGCGCGCGACCTCAGCGTGCTTCGGCTCGAACTCGAGCGTGACCACCTGCCCCTTCTCGCCGACCGCGCGAGCGAGCCAGATCGTGCTGTACCCGCCGAGGGTGCCGATCTCCAGCACCCGCCGCGCCCGTGCTGTCCGCGCGAGCAGATACAGGAACTTCCCCTGCGGCGCCGACACATCGATCGCAGGCAACTCGGCCGCGGCATTCGCCGTCAACGCCGCCGCCGTCGCCGCGTCCTGCACCAGAGTGTCCACGATGTAGCCATCGACATCGGCCCATTCGGTTGTCGTCATACCTCGCAGTCTGCCACCGCACCCGCTCCCCCGCCCACCGCAGCGAGCCCCACTTGCCCTACCGGCGGGCTCAGGTGGTTGGGGTCAGTGGTCGTCGGCGGGGAGGGGCCAGTGGTCGATGTGGGTGAGGACGGCGGTGTCGGTCAGCAGTGTGCGGGCCTCGCCGAGGTAATGCTGGAGGTGGAGGGAATTCGGTTGTAGGCGTTGTGATTCGGCTAGCCAGCCGCTGGCTTGGCGCCGGACTTCGGTGATGGTCAGGTGCTCGGCGGGGAGGAGAGTACCGCCGTGGCCGGGAGCGACGAGCATGGCGGAGCCGAGGTGTTTGAGGCAGCGGGCGGTGCCGTGGTCGTCGACCAAGGTGCGGTAGGCGGTGAGCGCTTGTTGCCAGCAGCGCAGGGCGCGGCGGTACTCGCCGCGCGACCACCACACGATGCCCATGGTTTCGCGGATGTGTGCGCGACCGTCGGGGTCGCGGCCGTCGCGGGTGAGTGATTCGGCGAGCTCCAGGCGGTCCTGGGCGGCGTCGAGCCTGCCTTGTCGGATGTGCACGACGGCTAGGTTGATCAGCGCGCAGACCTCGCCCGCTACGTCTTCTCGCGGGAGGAGCCACCAGGCGGACTCCAAGTGGGCAACTACGGCGTCCAGGTCGCCGGCGGAATCCGTCGGCGGGCGTGAATCCGACCGCCGACGCCATTCGGCCAACTTGCGCAGTGCCTCTTGATGTTCCCACCGAGCGGCCAGACTGGTGGACACGTTGCGGGGTCGGTAACGCTTCGGTCGCCTGTTCAGCGCGCCGGCCCGCATCGCGAATAAATCGTGTTGCAGCACAAGGGATTTCATTCCTTCCACGTTGCGAAGGACAGCGGCCAGCTCACGGCTGCTCGTCTCTGCACCGATTCGCGCATACCACCCGTCCAGCGCATCCCCGATCCGAACCAACTCCGGCACCAATGTGGTCGGAATGTCCGAATCGAAGGCTTTGCATTCCCTGACGAGCTTGCACAGATTCGGCTCTTCGGCTTTGAACCAGCGGCCTGCCCCGGCGGCGAAGCGCACCGAATCCAGCGCCAACGCCCACCGAGTGGCTCGATCGGCGTAATAGTGCACGAGTGCGGTCAACGCCGCAGCCCACCGCGGACTAGCGATCACGTGCTCGTTCCGGGGCTCTCCAGGCACCTCGAGTAGACGATAACGTTGCGCGGCAACCATTTCCACGCGTCCGTCCCGGAGTAAGTCACCGAGCAGCACAGCGGCCGTCCGTGGCGGCTCGTCCTGTTCCCACGGCAGCCGAGCCGGTGCGTCGAGCGCGGCGGTCAATACGGCAAGCAACGCGGCTGTCTCGAACTTGTTCCCAGGCAGCTCCCGCAAAACGGCGACCACTTCATCCCTCCACCCTTCAATGATGTCCGGGTCCCGGTCCGGGTCCGGGCGTGGGTCTGAGTCCAAACGCGACGACCCGACTTCCCCCGTGGACACCTCAGGCCCCGGTTCGACCAGATCAGCGATCATGTCGAGTTCGTGTGCCGTGCGCACTTTTTCGCGATACCGCTGCACGAACCGATAGCCCACATAGACCGCAGCCGCGACAACGACGAGCACCGACAACCACCGCAAAGTCCCGGCCGCCACCTCGACCGCAGGACTCTCCCCGAGCGAGTTCACCACTACATTGCGGGCCAGCTCGAACAACAGCGCATAGGCCACCACCGACGCGGTCCCCAGAAAACCCTGCCAGATAGACGATCTCGGCGCGCTCGGCTCTACCGACGAAGCGCGGTCCTGCTCGCCGGGGTGACTCATCGCAACACTCCCCCGGTCAGCCCCGGCACCAGCCAACGCCGCCAGGTCGCCAGCAGCAACGCGACCGGCAGGATGGCCGACATCAACGCACCCGCCGCCAATTGTGCCGAGTTCTCGTTGAATTGACGCGCCTCGCCCCAGAGCAGCAGCGACCACGGCGTCGCCCCCGCGCCGCTGATCAACAGCCCGATCACGAAATCGTTCCAGACCTGGATGAATTCGAGCACCGCCACCGCACCGAGCGCCGGCCCGGCGGTGGTCAGCACGCGCCGGGCGATCGTGCCGGGGCCCGCCAGACCGTGCAAAGCATCGGCGGCGGGCGTGCCGGGCGCGGCCAGCAGTGCGCCGCGCAGGACCAGGATCGCGATCGGCAGACCGGCCGCCGCGTGCAGCAGGATCAACGGGATGCGCGTGCCGGAGAGACCGTAGGTGTCGATGAAGGTGTTGACCGGTCCGAGGTAGCTCTGCACGGGCAGCACCGA
This sequence comes from Nocardia sp. CS682, assembly GCF_004634405.1. Taxonomy (NCBI): domain Bacteria; kingdom Bacillati; phylum Actinomycetota; class Actinomycetes; order Mycobacteriales; family Nocardiaceae; genus Nocardia; species Nocardia sp. CS682. The sequence goes on from NZ_CP029710.1 coordinate 1,519,174, forward strand.
GAGCACCACCAGCGACACCACCGCGATGTTCGCCGCAGGACGGTTAGGGCGCAGTGCCGCAAGCCGATACGCGACCGGCACCCCTGCGGCGACCACAATGACGGTGGCCAGCCCGGCCACCCACGCGGTCGTCTCCAGTGATCGCAGCAAGGCCGGGTCGCGCCACATCCGGGAGATCGCGCCGAAACCCCACCCGTTGCGATCCTGCAGCGCCGCCAGGATCAGCGCGACGATCGGGAGCAACGCCACTGCCGACACCGCCAGCATCACCAATACCCGCAGCGGCTTCGCCGGATGCCGCGCCACCTCCACCGCGTGCCGCCGCGGCACCGACCAGCTCGTCTTCTGGGTGCGCACATCGGGCTGCAACATCCAGGCCACGAATCCGACCAGCACGGCGAGCGGTAAACCGTAGGCCGCCGCGACACCCGCCTCGATCTCGGAGTCGACGGCCAACCGCCACCAGTGCACGGTCGCGCTGTCGACTTGGTACTGCATCGAACCCGGCACCCCGATCAGCACCACATCGAACACCCTGGCCGCGGCCACCCCCACGGCCAACCCAACGATCAGCATCACCGGACGCAGTTGTGCGTCGAGCCGCCGCGCCAATGTCCCCTTCTCGCCGCGATACAGGTAGCGGGCGCGGGCCGGATCGGACTCGATGGCGCGAATACCCGCACGGAACAACCCCGTGACAAACCCGAACCAGGTCCACAGGAACGCCGAACCCAGCATCGCCGCGAACCAGAACCGGTAGACCCCAACGCTTTCGATGCCGAGCCGATCCCCTAGGTACTGGAAGATCAGCCGGAAGGCGACACCGGACACCACCGCGGAGATGCCCACCGGCACGATCAGCGGCCACCACAGCCACCGCGAATCCCTTCCCCACCAAGCGATCCCGAGCGCCACCACCATCAGCACCACTCCGAACAGCACCCACACCAACGTGCGCACATACGCCCAGCTGCCGTCGCGCCCCAGCGCGGTGCCCAGCACCACCAACCCCGCGACGACCAGCCCCAGCAGCACCGGCCCCAACCCCCACAGAAGCCACTTGTCCCGCTGATCCCCTCGCTTCCTGACAAGCTGTGTCACCCCGACCGCACCGACCGCGACGACCGCGCACGAAGCCACCACCAACGGCCGGGCCCGCACCGCGCTGACCACCGTCCACACCACGGGCACCACGACCAGCGACACCGTCAGCACGGTCGCAGGCAGCCCGGCAACCCAGCCGACCCACCGCCGCGGATGACTCCCCGCCACGAGCGGCCCGCGCATCCGCCGGGTAGCAAGCTCCAGAAGCAGCCCGTGCGGATCGAAGGCAGTGCGTTCGGTCGCCGCCTCAGGCGGATCGGTCATCGCCACCCCCGCCGTCACATCGCCGTATCGTCACGCCCCGACTACCGCTGCCACCGCACGGCATCACTGCATCACCCCTGTCGGCCCATCGCCGACCCCACTTGGCTGCCGCCGCCCCGCCGGACCACCCCGCCTCGTCGCCGCGCCACGGTGCCGCTGCCGCGTCGTCCACAGTCGCCAGCCCATCGCCACAGCGCCCCGTCATCACCGCCGCCGATCCACCGCATCGAGCGCGGCGATCGCCCGATCGGTCGCGCCATCGAGCTCTTCGATCTTCCCGTCCCCGACGGCGATCAGAAAGTCGGTCAATATGCGCCACAACCCGTTCCGCCCACCGACCGCACCGATCCGGTCGGACAGGTCGAAGGCGCTGCGGGTACTCAACGTGCGCGCCGAGGGCTCGAGGAAGCTCGAATACCGCGCGGTGGTACGCAGGTTCGGCGCGATGAACCCGTGATACTCCTCGATCCACGGCAGCGGCGCGGACGGTTCGGCGAGCGCCGCAACCACTTCCATAGCGCGCTCGGTCGCCGACTCGGTCACCACCATCACGTCGCCGCCCACGATGCGCGGCGAATTCTGTCCCGGGGCGACCGCCGGAAACGCGGCAACGCCGACCTCGTCCGCTAGACGGCGACCGGTTCGGCGCACAGCGGCGCGCACGATGGGTTCGGCGAAGTCCGGCACGACGACCATCACCGCGCGCCGATGCTCGAACACCTCGCGCACCGCGTCCGGGAACTGGCGCGTCAATGCGGCGGCGATACCGCCGGGAAACGCGTGTCGATGCCCCCACAACGCACCCAGATGACCGAATGCGGCACGCACCGCAGGACTTTCCCAGGGCCGACCATTTCCGTCGGCCGCCACCTCGTCGTAAATCCGCGGCGACTCGGCGAGCAACGCGTTCTCGAACAGGTCGGTGAGCACCCAGCCGTCCGCCGCACCGAGCGCGAGCAACCGCACCGGCGACTCGGCGAGCACTTCCATGCGGTCCAGCCAGTCCATGATGGTCCAGCCGGTCGGGTCACCGAGGCGGTACTTGTCCACCAGCCGCCGGCTGTACCAGACCATCGACTTGTCCGCCGCCTTGAACGGCACGCCATACAGTTTGCTGTTGTACTGCACCAACTGCCGCCACACGTCCGGGTAGCGCGACCCGAGCTCGTCGGACCACAGCGTTTCCGCGAGCGGCCGCAGTTTGCGCTGTTCGGCCAGCGCCCGCACCCGTCCGGCCTGCGGCAGCATCACGATGTCCGGCGCCGAGCGGCCGCCCGCGGTGAACGCCGTCTCGATGTCGTCGCCGAGCGGAACGACGTCCACCCGGCGGTCGTAGCCGAGGCGGGCGAGCACCGCCCGGAACGCCGCCAGCTCGGATCCGCTCCAGGACACCCCGATGCGGACCGCACCCGGGTTGCCGAGGAGCAGGTCCGGAGCACAGGCGGCCGCGAGTGGCGCCACGAGCGCCACGTGCAGTAGTTCCCGCCTGGTTCGCATGACCCCCCGGCCACTTATGTCGAGATACTGCCTACTTGGAGAAGTTCTCCGGCGGCTGCCACGGCCTGCCGTGCGGGTCGTCGGACCGGTAGGTCGGCGGTTGCTGTTGCTGCGGTTGTTGCTGCGGCGGTTGCTGCTGGGACTCCTGCTGCGGCGGCTGTTGCTGCGGCAACTGCTGCTGCGGTTGCTGTTGCGGAAGTTCTTCCTGCGGCGGCGGGTACGCCTTTTCCGCAGAGGACATCACCGACTGATGCGGCGACGCCTGGCGCGGCGTGACCGGCGGCGAGGCCATCAGGTCTTCCACGGGCTTGCGTGCGGTCTCTTCCGCCGCACGGACCGCTCGCTCGATGGCGGGGTCGGGTGCGGTGTCGAACCAGTCCGCGACGTCGTCGGAGTCGTCCTCCACCTTGGTCGGCTCGCCGTCGGAGGCGGGCGGCTCGTAGCGGAAGATACCGTCCTCACCCTTGGCGCCGAAGCTGGTGGCGAAGCCTTCGAGGGCCTTGCCGAAATCGCTCGGCACCAGCCACACCTTGTTGGCGTCGCCGCGCGCGACCATCGGCAACGTTTGCATGTATTGGTAGGCAAGCAGTTCCGGCGTCGGCTTGCCGTTCTTGATTGCGGCGAAGACCTTTTCGATGGCCTTGGCCTGACCCTGTGCCTGCAGGTAGGAGGCGGCCCGCTCACCCTGCGCACGCAGAATGCGGCTCTGCCGTTCACCTTCGGCCTCCAGGATCGCCGACTGCTTGGCGCCCTCGGCGGAGAGCACCTGCGCCTGCTTGGAGCCCTCAGCCATCTTGATCTGCGATTCGCGGGTGCCCTCCGCGGTGAGGATCATCGCGCGCTTCTCGCGATCGGCCTTCATCTGCTTTTCCATCGACTCCTGGATGGACGCGGGCGGGTCGATGCTCTTCAGCTCGACCCGGGCCACGCGCAGACCCCAGCGTCCGGTCGCCTCGTCCAGCACGCCGCGCAGCTGACCGTTGATCTGATCGCGGGAGGTCAGCGTCTGTTCCAGGGTCATGCCGCCGACCACGTTGCGCAGCGTGGTGACGGTGAGCTGCTCGACCGCGGCGATGTAGTTGCTGATCTCGTAGACCGCCGCCTGTGGGCTGGTGACCTGGAAATACACCACGGTGTCGATGAGCAGCGTCAGGTTGTCCTCGGTGATCACCGGCTGCGGCGGGAACGACACCACCCGCTCGCGCAGATCCACCTTGGCGCGGATGCGATCGGCGAACGGGACCAGGAAGGTCAACTGCCCCGACACCGTGCGCGAGTACCGGCCGAGCCGCTCGATCACCGCCGCTTCGGCCTGCGGTACCAGCGCGATCGACTTGAAGACCACCACCACGACCAAAAGCACGAGTACAGCGGCAACGATCAGTACAGCCATTTACGGCCCCTTCCAGACGATGGCGGTCGCGCCTTCGATCCTCATGACATACACCTTCGTACCGGGTTCGTACACCTCGGACTCGTCCATCGGCCGGGCGGTCCACACTTCCCCGCCCAGTTTCACCTGACCGGAATGCGCGGCGACCTCGTCCAGTACCAACGCCGATTTACCTTGCAGCGCATCCACGTTCGTCGGCGTCGGCGGCGGGGTGCCGAAGCGGCGGCGCAGGACCGGCCGCACCCCGAGGAACAGCACCAACGTGAGCACACCGAAGACGATGGCATCGACCACCAGCGAGGTGCCCGCGATCGCGCTGACACCCGCGGTGCCCAGCGCGGCGGTACCGAGCATGATCAGCGTCAGGTCCCCGGTGAGCATCTCCGCCGCCGCGAGCAAGATGCCCGCGACCAGCCAAATTATTGCGGCCACGCCACCACTCTAGTGCGCCGGTGATGATCACGGGCGGCACTGACACGACTACAGATCTCGGGTGAATCACGAATCGCGCACCCGTGTCGCGTGGATGTATCGGCCGCGTCGGTGTACTGAAATCGCCAGCGGCGGTGCTAGCTTCGAGCGGGTGAGCGGGCATGACAGCTACGGCGGCGACATCTTCTCCGGACATTCCCGAGCGAAGAAGCGGGTGGTCCCGCGGGTGACGGCGGAGCGCGACCTCGTCGTCGAGGACGCGGCCAGCGGATTCTGCGGCGCCGTGGTGGGTTTCGATCGCAGCTACGACGGTGAGTTCGTCAAGCTCGAGGACGCGCGCGGCGCGGTGCGGCTGTTCGCGCTGCGCGAGGCCGCGTTCCTCATCGACGGCGAGCCGGTGACGTTGATCAAACCGGCCGCCACCGCGCCGAAGCAGCCGACGCGCTCGGCCTCCGGCTCCACCAGGGTCGAGGGTCTGCGCGCCCGCGTCGCCAGGACCAGCCGGATCTGGGTGGAGGGCGTGCACGATGCCGCGCTGGTCGAGCGGGTGTGGGGGCACGATCTGCGGGTCGAAGGCGTGGTCGTGGAGCATTTGGAGGGCTTGGACAATCTCGCCGAACGACTCACCGAGTTCGAGCCGGGACCGGGCCGCCGGGTCGGGGTGCTGGTCGACCACCTGGTCACCGGGTCCAAGGAGACCCAGCTCACCACCGGGCTCGGCCCGAACGTACTGGTCACCGGTCATCCGTTCATCGATGTCTGGCAGGCGGTGCGCCCGGCGACCGTCGGGATCGACGCCTGGCCGCAGGTGCCGCGCGGCGAAGACTGGAAAACCGGCATTTGTGATCGATTGGGCTGGGGCACCCCGCAGGAGGGGTGGCGGCGGGTCTACGGCGCGGTCGAGTCGTTCCGCGACCTGGAGGCGCCGCTCATCGGGGCGGTGGAGCGCCTGATCGACTTCGTCACCGAACCGGAATAGCAGGTCCGCGCGAGTGACTCGCGTCGCTGCTCAGGAATGCCGTTCGCGGGAATGCCCGCGAATAACCGTCACCCTTTATGCTCGATAATTATGTGCTCTCCTAGTGCCACGCTGACGGTGTGGGCCGGCTCATGGCTGGCCGGCTGTAGCGCGCCCGACGACGTCCTGGAGGCCCTGCACGCGTGGGCGCCCCAGCACACCATCGCTGCGGGCGATCCGGTCACCGGTGGCCGCACCGACCTGCCGTGGTCGTCCAGGGGCAACCTGCCCGGGACCGGAATGATGGCGCTGCTCAAGGTGATTCGGGAGAGCATGGCCCAGCCCGGCGCCCAGCTGCGACTGGTGCTTCCGGTGCCGGGCGACGTGCGTGGCCTGCCCACCGGCACCGCCTTCGCCGCCGACGCGATCGAGGCGGAGGAGGGCCTGCTGATCGGGGCGCCCGGCACCGACGGCACCGGTCTCATCCCGCAGTGGACCGACGAGGACACGCTCCAGTGGTCGGTCTACAGCACGCCGATCCCGCCCGCGCCCGGCCAGGACATGTCGCTCGGCGAGGCCGAATACGCGATGCGCGAGGCGGTTCGCGACGCCGCCGACGCCCTGCTCCAGCTGCACACCACCTCGGTCGGCTCGGCCGACTCGGACCCGCGCGAACTCATCGAGGCCGAGCTGGCCGACTACTCCAGGCACGACTACCCGGACTCGATTCCGCTGCGCGCCAGGAAGATTCTCGATACCGCCGATCACGTCGCCGCCATACTCACTGTGGCGCAACGGGAACCGGCGTCCTCACCGACCTCGGCCAGCGCGATCGGCGCACAGGAGTCGCTGCTTCGCCCGCTGTGGGACGCGATCCGCGCGGCGCGGCTGGTCGCCATCCACGCGGCGGCGCGCAGCACGCCATGAACCGCCCCGCTCCGCAGGCGGTATGAGATGCACCTCCCCCGTCGCGGTGCCGCGGCCCTCGTCGCCGCGTTGCTCACCCTCGGGCTGCCCGCGGTACCGGCGTCGGCGATCGTCGGCGGCAAGGAAACCGCGGCGAGCGACTATCCATGGCTCGCGGCCGTGGGCAGCCCGCTGTTCCTGACTAGGCCGTCCGGACAGTTCTGCGGCGGTGCGCTCATCGCGCCGGATCAGCTCCTCACCGCGGCGCACTGTGTCGCACCTGCCCGTCAGGTGCCCCAAGCAATCACCGTCACCTTCGGCCGCACCGAGCTTCGCGGATCCGAGGGAGCCACGGTGCACGTCAAGGACATTCGCGTGCACCCCGACTTCTACGACTCCGATTTCGATGGCGAGACCGTTCATCACAACGATCTCGCCATCCTCACCCTCGACCGTCCTCAGCCCGGACCGGTGCTGGAAGTCGCCCTCCCCCAATCGAACTCCGGCACCATCCTCGGATGGGGCGCCACGTCCGAAGCCGACGACTCCAACACCCATCTCCGCACCGCGACCGTCCCGCTCGTGCCGGACGCGGCCTGCGCCGCGGCATACGGCACCGCGTTCGATCCGCGCGACATGCTGTGCGCCGGTTCGACCGCGGCCGATACGGGTCAATACGACAGTGGCGGGCCACTTCTCGTGGACGGCCGCCTGGTCGGGCTCACCTCGTGGGGCAAGGGTGCCGCGCGTCCCGGGTTCCCCGGTGTGTACACCAAGCTGTCCGCCGTACTGTTCTGATCGCCGGAAGCCGCTGCACGACTACGCTTTCGCCTCGCCCCACGCGGCTCAGTGCTGATACGGCTGCTGCGGCGGGTACTGCTGCTGCACCGGATACGGCTGCTGCGGCGTGTACGGCTGCTGCTGCTGCTGCTGCTGCGGATACTGCTGTCCCGGGTAGGGCTGCTGGTACTGCTGTTGCTGCCCGGGATAGGGCTGCTGTCCCTGATACTGCTGCTGCGGCGAGTACTGCTGCTGCGCGGGATATTGCTGCTGTCCGCCATACGGCTGCTGTGGCGGATACGGCTGCCCGCCGTTGCCCTGCTGCGGAAGCTGTCCCTGGCCGTTCTGGTTGTTCTTCTTACGGGCCGACAGCCAGATGATGAGTCCGATGCCGACTACCACCAGCCCGAGGCACACCAGCCCCACTACCCACGAGCCGCCCCCCTTGCCGCGGCTACCGCGGCGCCTGGCCTCACTGGTTTCCAGGGCGGCCGTCCAGACGTTCTGGTCGGACCACACCTGCGGATCCAGCAATCCGGTGTTGGTCAACATTTCGGTATAGATCATCGAATTCATTCCTTGCACCCCGCTTCGGCTTCTCCGAAGGCGAATGCATGCTATCGCAACCCGATTCGGGTTACCTTTCGACCACAACTCGGCGCTGCGGCGCACAGCAACCGACCGCACAGGGTGCGCCGTTCAGCGTGCAGCCGAAACCGGAAACCTCGCCGAGGTGCCGGGCGGCGGTGTCGTTGAGCTGCTCGTCGATCAGCTCGACGACCAGCGCGGCGAAGCGCGGATCGGTGCCGGGAGTAGCGGCGCGGGCGAAGGCCATGCCGAGTTCGGCGGCTTTCTCCTTCGCCTCGTTGTCCAGATCCCAGATAACCTCGAGATGATCGGAGACGAAGCCGACCGGACAGACGATGACCGACTCGACATTCTTGGCCGCCAGATCGTCCAGGTGATCGACGATGTCGGGCTCGAGCCACGGCACCTGCGGCGGGCCGGACCTGGACTGCCAGACCACGTCGTAATCCGTGAAACCGGTTGCGGCGGCGGCCAAGCGGGCCGCCTCGGCGACCTGACGGCTGTACAGGTGACCACCGTCGGCGGGCGGACCCGCGGCAGTATCGGCGGACAGCGGAATGGAGTGCGCGGTGAAGACCAGCCGCGCGCCGTCCCGGCGATCGGCCGGAAGTTCTTGCTGCGCAGCGCGAATGGCGTCGGCGAAGGCCTCGATCAGCAACGGGTGATCGAAGTACTGGCGCAGCTTGACCAGATCCGGGGCACCGTCACCGAAAGCGGTACGCGCCCTGACGATGTCCTCGTGGTACTGCAGGCACCCGGAGTAACCGCCCCACGCCGAGGTGGGGAACACCAGAGCGGAGCGGACACCGTCGGCGGCCATCCGCGCGACGGTGTCCTCCACCATCGGAGCCCAATTGCGATTGCCGAAATACACCGGGAGATCGATACCGGCCGTGGCCAATTCGGCCTCGACCGCCGCGATGATGTCCCGGTTGAGCGCGTTGATCGGCGAGACACCGCCGAAGTGCAGGTAGTGCTGGGCGACCTCTTCGAGACGTTCGCGCGGCACGCCCCGGCCCCGAGTGACGTTCTCCAGGAACGGCATCACGTCCTCGGGCCGTTCCGGGCCACCGAAGGACAGCAGCAGAAGTGCGTCGACAGCCCGGACCACAATGCCTCCTCGGCGGATCAGTTGATCGACATGCCTTCGGGGAACCAGGTGTTGTGGCTGGCCCCGCCGTCGACGTAGATGATCGACGCGGTCGTACCGGGCAGCCAGTCCGACAGCAGCGCGACGATCGACTTCGCGACCACCGTCGGGTCGTCGACGTCCCAGCCGATCGGCGACGCGCCGTCCCAGTACTCGTTGAGCTGGTTCAGCTTGGCCGCATCGTCGGTGGCGGTGCCCGCGATGGCCTTGGCGGCCAGCGTCTTGATCGGGCCCGCGGCGATCAGGTTCGACCGAATCTTCTTGGCGGCGCCCACTTCGCGCGCCACGTACCGGTTGACCGACTCGAGCGCGGCCTTGGCCACACCCATCCAGTTGTAGTACGGCATCGCCGTGCGCGGATCGAAGTCCATGCCGACGATCGAGCCGCGCTCGTTCATCACCGGCAGCACCGCGCGGGCCAGCGACGCGTAGCTCCAAGCCGAGATCTCGAAGGCCTTGGCCGCGTCCGGGCCGGGGCCGTCGAGGAACGGACGCGCCTCCGGACCCATCAGGGTGCGCGGCGCGAACGCGATCGAGTGCAGCACGCCGTCGATGCCCTCGGGCGCCAGCTCACGCACCTTGTCCGCCAGCTCGCCGAGGTTCTCCTCATTGGTGACGTCGAGCGGGATGGCCGGGGGGACCTCTTGCGGCAGCCGCTTGGCGATCCGGTCGATCAGCCGCAGCCGCTCCGGAATGCCGGTGATGATCACCTTCGCGCCCTGCTCCTGCGCGACGGCGGCCGCGTGGAACGCGATCGACGAGTCGGTGATGATGCCGGTGACCAGAATGGTCTTGCCTTCGAGCAGTCCGCCCATGTGTTTTCGGTTCTCCTGGAGTCGTGTGTGGATTGCTTGCGGCCGTCGAGGTTTCGCAGGCCGCGATGCCGTCAGGTCAGTGGCCCATGCCCATGCCGCCGTCGACCGGGATGATCGCGCCGGACACGTAGCGGGAGTCCTCGGAGGCCAGGAAGCTGACCACGGCCGCAACATCTTCCGGCTGGCCGAGACGCTGCAGCGGGATGAACTTTTTGGCGGTGTCCCGCAGATCCTGCGGCAGGTCTGCGGTCATATCCGTCTCGATGAAGCCGGGCGCGACGACATTCGCGGTGATGGAGCGCGAACCGAGCTCACGGGTGATCGAGCGGGCCAGACCGATGACACCGGCCTTGGACGAGGCGTAGTTGATCTGGCCGGGGCCGCCGCCGAGGCCGACCACCGAGCCGAGGAAGATCATCCGGCCCCAGCGCGCCCGCAGCATCGCCCGGTTGGCCCGCTTGGCACAACGGAACGCACCCGTCAGGTTCGCGTCGATGACCTTGGTGAACTGCTCCTCGGTCATCCGCATCAGCAGCGTGTCGTCGGTGATGCCCGCGTTGGCGACGAGCACCTCGACCGGACCCTGCTTCTCCTCGATCTCGGTGAACGCGGCATCGACCGAAGCACTGTCGGTCACATCGCATTTCACGCCGAACAACCCGTCCGGCACCCCCGATCCGCGATGGGTGACAGCCACCTTGTGACCGTCGGCGACCAAGCGTTGTGCGACTGCGAGACCGATGCCACGGTTACCGCCCGTCACCAGGACGGACCGCGGTGTGATGTTGGACATGGGCAACAACCTACCTGGTCGGATCAGACGGTTACGACCCGCCCGGCCACCGTCCCGGGCCGCACAGACGAGTGATGCCGACACCAGGAACGGTGCCGGCATCACCGGGTATCGCTGAACACACCGACCGTCGACGGATCAGGTGGTCAGCAGCTGAGGCACCACGTCGTAGTGAATCCCAGCGCGGGAGCAGCTTCGCCCGGAAGCTGCGTGCGTCAACGGAACTGAGCGCTTACGGCAGACGCTGGCGGTACAGCAGCCCGATGATCACACCTGCGGACGTGATCAGCAGCCCGAGCAGCAACCACGGCCTGCTCGCGTCGCCCCTGGTGAGCTCGAAGCCGATCTGCTGTTCGAGGGTGTCGTAGACCTTGCTCAGTTCCTGCAGGGTGGACGCGGAGTAGAACTCGCCGCCGGACAGCCGCGCGATCTCCCGCATCGCCTCGTCGTCGACCTCCACCTTCACCTTGTCGGTGCCGCCGCCTTCGCGCGGAATCTCGACGACACCCCATTTGGTGCCGTACGAGATCGTCGAGATCGGGACGTTCTTGTTCTTGGCCAGTCGTGCGGCGACGAACTCGTGCCGCGGATTGTCCATGTCCTCGTACGCGGGAACGGTCTGCTTGCCGTCCGACATCAGCACGATCCGAGCAGGCGGCGGTTCGGCGGCGCCGCCCAGCACCGAGGCGAGGGTATCGATCGCATTGAGCGCGGTGATGATGCCCTCACCGGTGGCCGTGCGCTCGGCGAGCTTCACGTTGTCGATCGCCGCCTTGACGGACTCGTGGTTGGTCGTCGGCGTCACCATCACCGAGGCGGTGCCAGCGAAGGTGATGAACCCGATGTTGAGGCCCTCCGGCAGGCCGTCGACGAACTCCTTGCCCGCCTTCTTCGCGACCTCGATCCGGCTCGGCGGCACATCGGTCGCCTCCATCGACAGCGACACGTCCATCACCAGCATGACGGTCGCCCGGTTGCGCGCCACCTTCTTCACCGCGGTCGGCCCCGCCGCCGCGATCGTCAAGAACACCAGACCGATCACCATGAGCGCGATCGGCACGTGCCGGAGCAGGCTCGGTCGCGTCGGCGCGACCTTCTCCAGCAGTTCCATGTTGCTGAACTGCAGCATGTGCTTGTGCTTGCTGCGCTGAACCAGCACATAGCCCAGCGCGATCAACGCGATAACGGCCAGAAAGCCGAGCCACAGCGATGCGGTGAAATGCGAAATACTCACTGGCGTGGCACCCGCCCGGTCGGGGCGCCGAAGCTGTGGCGCCGGGTGGACACGAACCGGACCACGTCGGCGATCCAGTCCCGGTCGGTCTGCAGGGTGAGCACGGGCGCGCCGCAACTACGCAACGCCTGCTCGACCTGGTCCCGGTGCCGCTGCGCGGCGGCCGCGAAATCGGCGCGCAGCGTGGGCGTCACGCTGAATTCGCGGGTGCGCCCGGTCTCCGGGTCGTGCAGGACGACGTCGCCGACGTCGGGCAGCGAGAGATCGCGCGGGTCGAGCACCTCCACCGCGAGCAGGTCGTGGCGCGCCGAGATGGCGCGCAGCGATCGCTGCCAGTCGATGTCACCGAGGAAGTCGCTGATGATGACCGCCAGTCCGCGCTTGCGCTGCGGACGGCGCAGCGATTCGATGCCGCCGCGCAGATCACCGCGCACGCCGTCGCGGGCGTGCGGGGTGGTCGCGATGCTGCGCAGCAGCGATTGGGCGTGCACCCGTCCGCTGCGCGCGGGCACTCGCACCAGTTCCTCGCCGGTCGCGACGACGGCGCCGATCCGGTTGCCACCGCCGCTGGTGAGGTGGGTGATGGCGGCCGCGGCGGCGATCGCCAGGTCGCGCTTCTGGCAGTACGCGGTACCGAAGTCCAGGCTGGCCGAGAGGTCGACGACCATCCAGGTTTCCAGCTCCCGGTCGGCGATGGTCTGGCGCACGTGCGGATGGGTGGTGCGGGCGGTGACCGACCAATCCATCTGCCGCACATCGTCACCCGGCTGATACGTGCGTGCCTCGCCCGGCTCGGAGCCGGGGCCGGGGATCAGGCCGAGGTGGTCGCCGTGCAGCACGCCGTCGAGTCTGCGGCGCACCGTGAGCTCGAGCGTTTTCAGCGCCGCGGCCAGCCGCGGATCGGTCAGCTCGCCCGCGTGGAACGAAGGCGGAGCGTGCGGAGACCTAGGCACTGCTGAAGACGGTTCCGGCGCCGCGGTCACTTGTTCTGAACGTTGCCGGCGGGCTGGGACTGCTGCCCGTTCGGCGGCTGCGGCACGGGCTGCGGGACGCTCTGCTGCTGCGGATGCTGAGCGGGCTGCGGCGCGTTCTGCTGCGAAACCTGTTGCGGCGCACCGATGGCGGGCGCGGCGGGGGCACCGGGTGCGACGGCCTGCGGGGCGACCTGCGGCATGCCGACGGTCTGCAGCACCCGCTTGATCACTTCCTCCGGGCTGATCTCATCGGCCAGCGCGTCGTAGGACAGCACGAGGCGGTGCCGCAGCACGTCCGGGATCACCTCGACCACATCCTGGGGCACCACGTAGTCGCGGCCGCGGATCAACGCGACGGCGCGGGCCGCGGCGATGATGCCGAGGCTGGCGCGCGGGGAGGCGCCGTAGGCGATCCAGCTGGCCACGTCCTGCATGCCGAAGTCGGCGGGCTTGCGGGTCGCGGCGATCACCCGGACCACGTAGTCGACCAGCGCGTGATGCACGAAGGTGTTGGCCGCGACCTGCTGCAGCCGGACGACCTCCTCCGGGGCCAGGATGCGCGTCGCCTCCGGCGGGGTGACACCCATCCGATAGATGATCTCGCGCTCCTCCTCGACCGAGGGGTAGTCGACGACGACCTTGAACAGGAAGCGGTCGCGCTGCGCCTCGGGCAGCGGGTACACGCCCTCGCTCTCGATCGGGTTCTGCGTCGCCATCACCAGGAACGGGTTCGGCATCGGGTAGGTCTTGCCGCCGATCGAGACGTGCCGCTCGGCCATCACCTCGAGCAGCGCCGACTGCACCTTCGCGGGCGCGCGGTTGATCTCGTCGGCGAGCACGAAGTTCGCCACGACCGGGCCGAGCTCGGTGTCGAATTCCTCGCGGCCCTGCCGGTAGATACGGGTACCGATGAGGTCGGTGGGCACCAGGTCCGGGGTGAACTGCACCCGGGAGAACGAGCCACCGACCACCTTGGCGAAGGTCTCCACAGCCAGCGTCTTCGCGATGCCGGGCACACCTTCGAGCAGCACGTGACCACGCGCGAGCACGCCGACGAGCAGCCGTTCGACCAACCGATCCTGGCCGACGATTACTCGCTTGACCTCATATATCGCCTTCTCCAGCGTCTGGACGTCACGCTCCAGGGTGCTCGGCTGGGACGCAGGCGCATCTTTCGCCAAATTCGCCCCGCTCACACCGTCTGTCGAAGTCACCAACATCCCCGCTTTCGCCTTGGTCCTGTGCGTGCTGCCACAACTATTCCAGGTAATGGCCGTATGTGCCGCAACCGGACCCGACATGAAGGGAATTCAAAGCTTTCGATGTCCGATTCACCGCAACTGCGTCAGCTGACGATACGCACCGCGTACGGCATGATCCCACCTTCGCGGACCGACGTCACCCGGACGACGGACCCGGATTCCGGCGCCTCGATCATCTGCCCGTCCCCGAGATACAGCGCGACGTGCTGGCTGCCGTTGGGGCCCCAGAACAGCATGTCACCGCGGGCCCGCTGGTCCACCGGGACCCGGGTGCCCATGTTGTATTGGTAGCCGCTGTAGTGCGGCAGCGAAACCCCGATTCCGGCAAAGGCATAGATCATCAGACCGGAGCAGTCGAAGCCGACCTTGTTGTAGTCGCCGTGGCTGTCGGCGACGCCGCCGTCGCGGATGCCGAGGGTCGGACCGTCCTCGTCGCCGCCGCCCCAGGCGTAGATGACGCCGAGCTGGGACATGGCGCGGTCGACCACCGTCTCGATCGCCGCGGAGCCGCCGATGGACGGCAGGCTCGGACGCGGGGTGCTCTGACGCGGTCGCGGTGCATTCTCGAGCTGGGTGTGCGGGCGTTTCCCCTCGCCGAGTTGTCCGGCGCGCCCCTGGGCGTTCTGGTCGGCGGCGGCGCGGGCCGCGGCGGCCGCGGCGGCGGCACGCACGGCGGCTTCCTCGGCCCTGCGCTGTTGGTCCCAAGTCAGATAGGCCTCGCGCTGGCCTTCCAGTCCGGCCACGTGCTGGCGCGCGAAGTCCAAGCGGCCCTGCGCATCCTGGCGCTGGCGCAATAGGTTGTCGCGCTGCACGGTCTGCTGGTCCAGCGCGGCCTTGGCGGCGGCGACGGCGTGCTCGGCGTCGATCTTGGCCTGCTCGGCGGCTGCGGCGGCCGCGTCGGCCGCCGACTTCGCTTGGCGCGCACTGGAATTCTTGTTGCCCTGGTCGATCTGGGCGCGGCGTAGGCCGTCGAGCACCTGCTGCTGGTTCTTCGAGACCAGGGCTAGTAGTTGGGCTTGGTCCAGGGCGGCGGCCGGAGTGGCCGCGGCTAGGTAGACGACCATCGACTCGGCGGCCGGACGGGTATAGGCCTGGGCGGCGAACTGGTCGAAGTTGCGCCGAGCCGCGCCGACTCGTGTTCCGGCATCTGCCAATTCACGCTCGGTCTGCACGACGAAGGCGGCGGCCGCATCGGCGGCGTCGCGCGCGTTCTGCAGATCGACGAGGGCCTTGTTCACCTCTTCGCGCTTGCGGGCGACCTCACCGTCGAGCTGTTGCAGCTGCTGGTCGACCACCGCGACCTGATTGATCAGCGCACCGACCTCGGTCACGCCCGCGTCGACTTGTGCTCCGGCATCGGCGATCTCGCCGTCACTCGGGTTCGGCGGGGCGGGTGGCACCGCGACCGCGGGACCGGCCAGTAGCAGGGCGGTGGTCATCAGCAACCCCAGAGCGATCCCCAATGGACGCCGATAGGCCACCCCGCGGTGATTGCGCATCGCACCTCCCAAGGACCCGACTCCGGCAACGCTCGTGAGCATCGACCGGACCAGCGGCCCCGTGCCCGCACACTCGCAAGCGCTCTAACACGGGCGATGGTCGGCAGATAACCCCTGACAACCCTTCTTCCCCATCAGCAACTACACGACCGTACGACACTTCCGTCACCAAAGGAACTCCAGCCACAGAATGTCAGGCGGGTAATTTTTCCTTTGCCTGGAATTAGCCGGATATGGCAAAGGTTTCCAGCCGGTAGAACATACCGGTCGTCAGGGAAAGTAGCTGGTTCGAAACCGGCTATGCGGTAGGGGCCCCTAGCGCGGGTCGGCGCCGGAAACGTCCGTCGGCGTGGCGGGTTCGCCACGCCGACGCGACTTCACGAAATAGAGCCCGGCCACGACGGCAGCGGTGCCGACGAGCAACACACCGGTGATCGCGGTATACGACACGCTCTCCGGCTGCTCCAGCTTGTCCACGAAAAGCCGTGCGGCTTCGGCAGAGTGCGCGCCGCCCTTGAACTTCGCGGTGTCCTCGGCCCACTCCAGGCGGACCCGGGAGATGGTGTCGCTGTAGGTGCCCACCCAGTCGTCGCTCAGCACCACCACGGTGCCGTGCTGGGTCTTGCCGACCTCGGTGGCCAGGTCCCGTAGGCTCGAATCGTGGCCTGGATTACCGGGAACGACCACGATACTCAGCGCGATGCCGTCCGCCCGCGCGTCGGCGGCGACCGCGGCCAACTCCGTCTGATCCTTGCCGTCCACCGTGGCGACGTGGTTGTCGGCCAGATCGGCATTGATGGTGGTGACGGTGTCCTCGGTGATATTCGGCGGCAGGCCGGCGGCCATGGGTGTGAAAACCGAGGTGTGCGAGACGGTCATCTTCCATCCGGTCTGTCGAGCCGCATCGGCATCCGAAGCGACGTGCATCCAACACTGCAAGGTGAGCTCAACGCCACCCGGCTGGCTCCGAAAGCACAGTACGCGACGGAGAGTCGGAGCACGCGCACACGGCACGCGACGCGCCCCGGCGTGGATCGCTGTGGGCGGTGGCGCCCGGTACCCCAGCCGCCCCCGTGCGCCTCACAGGACAAGCGTACTGTTAAGGTCGTAGCGCGAGGAACCGGCGCCCTCCGGCGCTGGAGCACCTGCAAAGACTCGGTCGCCGGCACAGCCCCGCCGACGACCAACCCTCACAGACGAGTGGAGCTGACGTGACGACAAGTATCGATACTTTCGGCGCCAAGGGCACCCTCGAGGTCGGAAGCAACTCCTACGAGATCTTCCGCCTCTCCGCCGTGCCCGGCACCGAGAAACTCCCCTACGCACTCAAGGTCCTCGCGGAGAACCTGCTCCGTACCGAGGACGGCGCGAACATCACCGCCGATCACATTCGCGCCATCGCGGACTGGGATCCGTCGGCCGAGCCCAGCATCGAGATCCAGTTCACCCCGGCCCGCGTGATCATGCAGGACTTCACCGGCGTGCCCTGCATCGTCGACCTCGCCACCATGCGCGAGGCCGTGGCCACCCTCGGCGGCGACCCGAACAAGGTCAACCCGCTCGCGCCCGCCGAGATGGTCATCGACCACTCGGTGATCATCGACGTGTTCGGCCGCGCCGACGCGCTCGAGCGCAACGTCGACATCGAATACTCCCGCAACCGTGAGCGTTACCAGTTCCTGCGCTGGGGCCAGGGCGCGTTCGACGACTTCAAGGTCGTCCCCCCGGGCACCGGCATCGTGCACCAGGTCAACATCGAGCACCTGGCCCGCACCGTCATGGTCCGCAACGGCCAGGCCTACCCGGACACCTGCGTCGGCACCGACTCGCACACCACGATGGTCAACGGCCTCGGCGTATTGGGTTGGGGCGTCGGCGGTATCGAGGCCGAGGCGGCCATGCTCGGCCAGCCCGTCTCCATGCTGATCCCGCGCGTCGTCGGCTTCAAGCTGACCGGTGAGATCAAGCCCGGCGTCACCGCCACCGACGTGGTGCTCACCGTCACCGACATGCTGCGCAAGCACGGCGTCGTCGGCAAGTTCGTCGAGTTCTACGGCAAGGGCGTCGCCGAGGTGCCGCTGGCCAACCGCGCCACCCTCGGCAACATGAGCCCCGAATTCGGTTCCACCGCAGCGATCTTCCCGATCGACGAGGTGACCATCGACTACCTGCGCCTGACCGGCCGCACCGACGACCAGCTCGCGCTGGTCGAGGCGTACGCCAAGGAACAGGGCATGTGGCACGACGCCGAGCACGAGCCGGTGTACTCGGAGTACATGGAGCTCGACCTGGGCGACGTGGTGCCCTCCATCGCGGGCCCGAAGCGTCCGCAGGACCGAATCCTGTTGTCGGAGTCCAAGACCGCGTTCCGCAAGGACATCCACAACTACACCAGCGACGCGGAGGGCAGCCCCGCCGCCGCCACCCCGCACACGCACCTGGACGAGGCCATCGAGGAGTCCTTCCCGGCCAGCGATCCGGCCGTGCTGTCCTTCGCCGACGACGACGCGGTGCTGGTCCCGTCCGCCGCGAACGGCGCCGTCGGCAGGCCGAGCAAGCCGGTCAAGGTGTCCTCGGAGGAGTACGGCGACTTCGTGCTCGACCACGGCGCCGTGGTGGTCGCCTCGATCACCTCCTGCACCAACACCTCCAACCCGTCGGTCATGCTCGGCGCCGCGCTGCTCGCGCGCAACGCCGTCGAGAAGGGCCTGACCTCCAAGCCGTGGGTCAAGACCTCCATGGCGCCGGGTTCGCAGGTCGTCAACGACTACTACAACAAGGCGGGCCTGTGGCCCTACCTGGAGAAGCTCGGCTTCTTCCTGGTCGGCTACGGCTGCGCCACCTGCATCGGCAACACCGGCCCGCTGCCGGAGGCCGTGTCGAAGGCGATCAACGACCACGACCTGTCGGTGACCGCGGTGCTCTCGGGCAACCGCAACTTCGAAGGCCGCATCTCCCCCGACGTGAAGATGAACTACCTGGCCTCCCCGCCGCTGGTCATCGCCTACGCGCTCGCCGGAACGATGGACTTCGACTTCGAGACCGACCCGCTGGGTCAGGACTCCGACGGCAACGATGTCTTCCTGAAGGACATCTGGCCTTCGCCGAAGGAGATCGAGGAGACCATCGGCTCCGCGATCAGCCAGGACATGTTCATCAAGTCCTACGCCGACGTGTTCAAGGGCGACGAGCGCTGGCGCGGGCTGGAGACCCCCGAGGGCAAGACCTTCGACTGGGATCCGCAGTCCACCTACGTGCGCAAGCCCCCGTACTTCGACGGCATGCCGCAGAACCCGGAGCCGGTCACCGACATCAAGGGCGCGCGAGTGCTTGCCTACCTGGGCGATTCGGTCACCACCGACCACATCTCCCCCGCGGGCAACATCAAGCCGGGCACCCCGGCCGCGCAGTACCTGGAGTCCAACGGCGTCGAGCGCAAGGACTACAACTCCTACGGCTCGCGTCGCGGTAACCACGAGGTGATGATCCGCGGCACCTTCGCCAACATCCGGCTGCGCAACCAGCTCCTCGACGACGTCTCGGGCGGTTACACCCGCGACTTCACCCAGGACGGCGGCCCGCAGGCCTTCATCTACGACGCCTCGCAGAACTACCAGGCCGCGGGCATCCCGCTGGTCGTGCTCGGCGGCAAGGAGTACGGCTCGGGTTCCTCGCGCGACTGGGCGGCCAAGGGCACCTCGCTGCTCGGCGTGAAGGCCGTCATCACCGAGTCCTTCGAGCGCATCCACCGCTCGAACCTCATCGGCATGGGCGTCATCCCGCTGCAGTTCCCGGCCGGTGAGTCGGCCGCGTCGCTGAAGCTGGACGGCACCGAGACCTTCGACATCGAGGGCATCACCAAGCTGAACGAGGGTGCGACTCCGAAGACCCTGAAGGTCACCGCCACCAAGGAGAACGGTGAAAAGATCACCTTCGACGCGGTGGTGCGGATCGACACCCCCGGTGAGGCCGATTACTACCGCAACGGCGGCATCCTGCAGTACGTGCTGCGCAACATGATTCGCGGCTGATCACGCACTCGCCGTTAGTCGAGAGTCCGCGCACCGCGTTTTCGCGGTGCGCGGACTTCTCACACCTCTTGGAGGAGCACGTCCGCTATGCCCAAAGTCAGTGATGATCACCTCGCCGCCCGGCGCAGCCAGATTCTCGACGGGGCGCGGCGATGCTTTGCCGAATACGGGTACGAGGGCGCCACGGTGCGCCGCCTCGAAGAAGAGATCGGCCTGTCCCGCGGCGCGATCTTCCACCACTTCCGGGACAAGGACGCACTGTTCCTCGCGCTGGCGCAGGAAGACGCCGAGCGGATGGCCGACGTGGCGGCCAACCAGGGCATCGTCGGCGTCATGCGCGACATGCTCGCCCACCCCGAGCAATTCAATTGGCTCGGCACCCGCTTGGAGATCGCGCGCCGCTTGCGCACCGATCCCGAATTCCGCGCAGGCTGGTCGCAGCGCTCGGCCGAACTGACCGCGGCGACGCTGGCCCGGCTGGAGCGCCGCAAAGCAGCGGGCGCCCTACGCGACGACGTCCCCACCGATGTGCTGCTCGGTTACCTCGACCTGGTGCTGGACGGCCTCATCGCCCGCATCGCTTCCGGGCACACGAACGAAAACCTCACTGCGGTACTGGATCTCGTCGAAGCGTCGGTGCGGCGACGGGACTGAGCGCCGTCTGCGGACGGCGGCGAATGCGCAACCACGCCGATGCCACTGCGTCGAAGTCCGGACATCCGGGGGCTGGATGGGGCTTCGACACAGGGCCTAGCCGCAACACGAGCCGAATCCCAGACCACCGGTCGGCAGCGCCGGATACTCGAACTGCGCGGCCGCCTCGACCTCGCGCAGAATGCGTTGCCGGTCTGCCGGATCCAGATATCGGCCCCGGCAGACCACCGCGTGGATCCGCCGGGTATTGCCGATTGAGGCGAGTGGATCACTGTCCAGGACAACAAGATCCGCGTGCTTGCCCACCTCGACGGTGCCACTGACCGCGTCCAGTCCGGCACATCGTGCGGCGTTACGGGTGGCGGCCTGCAACGCCTGCATCGGCGACAGCCCAGCCCGCACCAGCAGTTGCAACTCCTCGTGCAGCGAAAACCCCGGGAACACAAAGGGATTACCCGCGTCGGTGCCCGCGACGATGCCAACACCCGCGGCGTTCATCGCGCCGAGCAGTTCGAGCCGCGAGTCGAAGTTGCGTCGCAGCATGGTGACCTGCGCGGCGTCGGGCTCGGGACCGGTCCGTTGCTGCCAGAACAGCCGCAGGAACTCAGGCAGGTAGCGCAACCGATCGTCGTCCGGACGCCCGGGCGCCACGCCGGTCGCCAAGCGTTCCAGGACAACCAAGGTCGGCGATTGCCAGGCGCCGCGCCGGATCATCAGATCGAACAGCGCCGCGGCGACCTCGGGACTGTGCGTGTCGGCCGCCGCGCGTTCCATCCGGACCCGCCCCACTCGCTGCGTCTCCGGATCCACCGACCCTGCATCGATTTCCGCGTACAACTCCGCCGTTCGGGACGAGGTGGACAGCAACATGCCGTACAGGTGCTCGATGGTGTGCTGCCCGAGCTCGACGGCCTCGGCCACCGGGATGCGATGCGGCACATGACCGGCGAAAGGCAGGCCGACCCTGCGTGACTCGTCCGCGATGGCGGTGAAGGTCTCGCGGGTCAGCAGCGAGTAGACCTTCACGAAGTCGGCGCCCTCCTGCTTGCTCCGCCGGACGGCCGCCCGCGCTTCGTCCTCGGTCGACACCACCGTCGAGCCGGGCCAGATGCCGGGCGGCCCGTCGATGATACTGCTCGCCAGGACGATTCGCGGGCCGAGCACCGCGCCCTGTTCGATACGCCGCCGCAGGTCGTGGATCTCGGGGAAGCCCCACATCTCCCGGATACCGGTGACGCCGTGCACGACGTGCAGTGGCGGAAAGGTGTGCTCCACCTGCGCCATATGGGTGTGCATGTCCCACAGGCCGGGGATGACGAATTTGCCCGCCAGATCCACCGTCCGCACGGCGGGCAGCCCCGGCAGGTCCGGATACCGGCCGACGGCGAGGATCCGGTCCCCGGCGAGCACGATCGTCGTGTCCGGCCGCGGCGGCGACCCGGTGCCATCGATCACGGTCGCTCCGGAAAGCACCGTGAGGGGTGCCGATTCGCCGGGGTCCGCGCTCGCTGCGGGCTGGGCCAGCAGTCCGCTCGCCACCGCCCCTACCGCACCTCGGGCCAGCCAAGACAGAAATTCCGCGCGATCCATTTCCGGCATCACCGCGTCCACCTTCCGGTGTGTGTTCGCTCCAGCCGACCGCGCAGGCGGATCAGCCGCTCACGCAAAGACTAACGACTCGAAGGCAGAACAGTAGACGAAAACCTTTGTCGCGGGGCATCTTTGACTCGCCGCCGTGGTTGGTGTAGTCGTGGGCGTCCGGTCGCCACCGGGCAGGTGGCCGGAGTGCGTGCCGCGCGGCCGTGCGGTGCGACAGCCGGTGAGCCAGCGACGGCGGTGGCGGAGCGGTCGAGGTTCGGGCGACTACTCCCCCGGCTCCAGACTGCCGAGCAGCGCGCGAGCGATGCGGTCGAGCTCGCGGCGGTCGTGCGCGGAAAGCACCGACAGCATGCGGGTTTCGTTCTCGGTATGGGCGGTGACGACCCTGTCGACGAGCTTGCGGCCGTCGGCGGTCAGTGCGACGCGCACGGCGCGGCGGTCGGCGGGGTCGGCGATGCGGCGGACCAGGCCCGCGGCTTCGAGCCGGTCGAGGCGGCCGGTCATGCCCGCCCGGGAGAGCATCAGCGTGTCGGCGAGCACGGACGGGTTGAGTTCGAACGGTGCGCCGGAACGGCGCAGCGCGGCGAGCACGTCGAATTCGCCGCGCTGCAAGCCGTGCGCGGTGAAGACCTCTTCGATCACCCGTTGCGCCACGACGAGCAGCCTGCCGAGGCGGCCGACGATTGCCATGGCCTCGAGTTCGAGGTCGGGTCGTTCACGCCGCCACTGCGCGACGATCACATCGACGGGGTCGTCCATCGCGTCACGGCCTTTGCCGGTCGCGACCTTCCGAGCAGAGGCCGGCGCGGTCTCGTGCGCGTCACCCATGCGCGTGCGAATTCAGTTGTCGCGTCTCCACCATGGACGGGATTCTATTCGCTGATATATAGTTCGGTAACGAATTATCAAGCAACGAACTACCTGGAGATCCGATGAGCGCCACCACACCCCGTACCGACGTCGCCATCCGCCAGCCCCAAGAGGCCGAGGCACTGAGCACCGGCGCGGTCACCGTGCGGCTCCTCCTCGACTCCGCCGACACCGACGGCACGCTGAGCACCCTCGAAGTCACCATGCAGCCGGGCGCCGACGGCGCAGCACCGCACTACCACACCAGCTCCGACGAGCTGTTCTACGTCGCGGACGGCGAACTGCAACTGCTGGCCGGCGACCGGATCGTCACGGTCGGCGCGGGCGGCTCGATCGTGGTGCCGAAGTTCATGCCGCACGCCTTCGGCGCCACGCCCGACAGCTCGGCGCGCATCATGATCGCGCTGCTACCCGGCGTGCAGCGCTTCGAGTACTTCCGGCTGTTGGACCGCATCGCCAAGGGCGAATCCACCCTCGCCGATCTCGCCGCCGCGCAGGAGGAATTCGACAACCACTTCGTCGACGCGCCGAACTGGCGGGCCGAGCGCAACGCCAACCGCCGCTGAGCGTCGTGCACAATCCGACTGTGACCAACCCGTCGATGCAGGTCGGAACAACACCGGCCGCACAGGAGGTTCGCAGGAGATGACCTTTTCCGTCCCGATCGTCGTCCGCGGTTACGAACTCGACACCCAAGGCCACCTGAACCAGGCCGTCTACCTGCAATACGCCGAGCACGCCCGCTGGGAACTGATGCGGGCGGCGGGCGCACCGCAGGAAAAGCTCGTCGCCAGCGGCGTCGGACCGGTCGTGCTGGAAAACACCATCAAATATCTGCGGGAGCTGCGCGGCGGCGACGAGGTCACCGTTTCGGTCGACTTCGAATGGCTGACCGGCAAGACGTTTGTCTTCCGGCACGAGATCCGCAAACTCGACGGCACCGTCGCAGCCGAGATATCGACGATTACCGGCCTGCTCGACCTCACCACCCGTAAGCTCGTCGCCGCGCCGGGCGAACGCTTCGCGGAGCTGGCCGAGCGGCCCGACCTGCTCGGACTTTGAATCGGCAAGTGCGGATGCACAGCCGCCAACCCTGAGCAATATACGGCTCAATTTTTCCATCCGGAAATAGCTCGCCGGTTGCGCTTGAACCATGTCCGGAGCACCGAAAATCTTTCGGTGCTAGTGCATCCGGGTCCGAAATTCGGTTTGCCACCGGCCGTGAAATCTCTCGAACCGATCCGATCCGGCCGAGCTGCGCGTTATGATCCAAGTCACGCTCGGGGGTCGTGGCAAATCGCGAGCAGATCGGATTCAGATCGGAGAATGAGCTATGACCGACGCACTCCGCCTTCCCGGAACCGCGCCGAAGAGTGACCGCGTTGCTCCGCTGCGGGGTGTGCTGGTCGCGGAGTCGGAACGAGATATCACCCTGCGGGTGCCCGAGGGAACGTGGACTTTCCGTCGGTCCGACGTCGTGCGCGTGCTCGATTCGCCGCTGACCGACGGACTGTCCTGCGTGCCCGACGGCATCACGACATTGCCCGACGGCACCGCACCCCGGACCGGCAGAGTCAGCGCGGCCGGCGAGGTCGGTGCCGTGCGCGTCGGCCGCCAGGTGGTGGTGGACGTCCGCGCCGGTGCGACCGCCGATTTCACCCGCAAGATGCGCATCGATCTGGTCGATCGGCCGATGGCCATTCCGGAGACGCCCTCCCCGGCGCGCGGCGACGAAGAATTGCGTCAGCTCACCGAGCGTTGGGCCGAGCGCCTGAACATCGCCGACCTCACCGGCGCGCACGGCGCCACCTACACCTACTGTCAGACCAAGTCGTTCGCGACCAGCGACGACGGCATCAACTGCGACAGTCTCGACTGAGCGGTGCGCGCATGACGGCACGCCGGGCGAGCTCGGTCCTCATAGTGTCGGAATCCGACGATCTGCACGCCACCGCCATGGCGGCGACGCTGCGAGAGCATCACGCGCTCAGCGCGATTCACCTCGACCTGCGCGACTTCCCGCGCGAGTCGGGCAGTTTCCGGCTGGATCGGCTCGGCACCGCACGCTCGCTCTCGCATCTCATCGGACTCGACGACGTGCGCTCGGTCTGGTGGCGCCGCCCGCATCCGTGCCAGGTGCCCGGCGGGGTCCGCGCCACCGACGACGAGTTCCGCCAGGCCGAATGCGACAGCTTCATCCAGGGCATGCTCTGGTCCATTCCGGCCAACTGGATCAACGACCCCGGCGCCGACCGCACCGCGGCCCGCAAGATCGTGCAGTTGGAGACGGCGCTGCGGGCCGGGTTCGCGGTGCCGGAGACGCTGATCACCAACGATCCGGACGAGGCCCGCAGTTTCGCCGAATCCCGGCCCGGCCCAGTCGTTTACAAGCGCACCGGGACCAGCCGCGCCGAGTTCGCGGAGACCAGGATCATCACCGAGGCCGACTACGGCAGGCTCGCGAGCATCCGCGCCGCGCCGACCACCTTCCAGGATTACATCGACGCCGAATGCGATCTGCGGGTCGTCTGGGTGGACGGTGTCGAATGGACGGTGCGCATCGACTCGCAGGCCGGCGTCGGCCGGGTCGACTCCCGCCTGGACACCTCGGTCGATTTCGTGCCCGAGCATCTGCCCGCGTCGGTGAGTAAATCGCTCGCCACGCTGATGGGTGCGCTCGGATTGTCCTTCGGCGTCTTGGACATTCGGCTCGGCCTCGACGGCGAGTACTACTTCCTCGAGGTCAACCCGCAGGGCCAGTTCGCGTACCTGGAGATCAAGACCGGCCTGCCCATTTTCCGCAGCCTCGCCAACCTGCTCGTCGACGGCGACGGCTCGGTCAGCGGCTACTGACGGCGAAGGTCGCGGCATCGCGAAGCGATTCGATGAGGGGCGGTGGTCGGGCGACGGGTGGGCATGCAGCACCACACCCGAGGTGGCGAACGGAACCACGTCCGCCAGCTGTAGCCGCTGTGCAGGTATCTCATCGAACAGCCGTTGGCCTGCGCCGAGCAGCACCGGAAACACCAGCAGCCGAAGCTCATCCACCGCGTCGAGGCGCAGGAACTCCTGCGCGGCACCGGCGAACACGACGAGTGGCTTACCCGGCGCGCCCTTCAGCTCGGCGATCTCGGCGGCGAGATCCGGCGCGCGGGCTGCCACGGCAGGTCCGGGTCCGGCTCGGTGGACAGCACGATCTTCGGCAGCGCGTTGACCAGTGGTGCCAGCAGCGCGTCGCCCGGCGTGGCCGGATCCTGTTGCGCGCCCGGCCAATACTGGGCGAGCAGCGCGTAGGAGGCGTGGCCGAAGATCTGGGCGTCCACCGCACCGAGCAGCTCGGCGAGGTACGCGTCCAGCTCGGGGTCGTCGACCTCGATCCAGTCCAGCGCACCGTCCGGGCCGGCGGCGTAGCCGTCCAGCGTCACCATCATCTGCAGCAGTATCGTCCGCACCCCGAGGCTCCTTTCGAGAGGTGTGGCCTCGATGGTGCAGACGGTCCGGGCAAACGAACTCATCGGTTCGGTCGAAAAAGATACCGCCCGAACCGGTTTCGAGTGCTGCGGACGCTACTGGCTCTTACGGCGGTTCGCACCGCCGCGGCTGCGGAGCTGCACATGCGACTCCACCAGCACATTGTGGATGAAGCCGTAGGAGCGACCGGTCGCTCGCGCCAGCGAGCGAATGCTCGCCCCTGCCTCGTACTGCTTCTTCAACTGGGTCTGTAGGCGGTCCCGGGACTTCCCCGTGACGCGTGTTCCCTTACCCAGGGTGGCTTTGACTTGCGTTGGCCTGTCGCTCATGGCTTCCTCCGAGTCGCCGAGCAGCTCTTTCCAGGCTAAGCACTCGAGGGTCCGTGATCAACGGATTCTTGTGATGAAAGTCACGCAAGCTGAATAAGTTCCAAATATTCGGCGGACCAATGGTCTTCCGTACCGTCCGGTAGCAAGATCACGCGCTCCGGCGACAGGGCTTCCGCGGCGCCCGGGTCGTGGGTCACCAGGACGACCGCGCCCGCGTAAGTGCGCAGCGCGTCGAGTACTTGCTCGCGCGATACCGGATCCAGGTTGTTGGTCGGTTCGTCGAGCAGCAGCACGTTGGCGGCCGAGGAGACCAGTCCGGCCAGCGCGAGACGGGTCTTCTCACCACCGGAGAGCGTGCCCGCCGGCTGATCCAACTGGGGACCGGTGAACATGAACGCGCCGAGCAGGCTGCGCAGGTTCTGCTCGCCCGCGTCCGGCGCGGCGTGACGGATGTTCTCCCACACGGTGGCCTGGTCGTCGAGGGTGTCGTGCTCCTGCGCGAAGTAGCCGACCTTGAGGCCGTGGCCGGGCACCAGATTGCCCGCGGTCGGCTGCTCGACCCCGGCGAGCATGCGCAGCAGCGTGGTCTTGCCCGCACCGTTGAGGCCGAGCACCACGACCCGGCTGCCGCGGTCGATGGCGAGATCGACGCCGGTGAAGATCTCCAGCGAGCCGTAGACCTTGGTCAGGTTCTCCGCCATCAACGGCGTCTTGCCGCACGGGGCGGGTTCGGGGAACTTGATCCTGGCCACCTTGTCGGCGACGCGCACGTCGTCCAGCTCGGCGATCAACCGGTCGGCGCGCTTGGCCATGTTCTGTGCCGCAGTGGCTTTCGTGGCCTTGGCACCGAGCTTGGCGGCCTGCACGCGCAGCGCGCTCGCCTTCTTCTCGGCATTGGCGCGTTCGCGACGACGGCGCTGTTCGTCGGTGGCGCGGGCATCGAGGTACTTCTGCCAGCTCATGTTGTAGACGTCGGCCTCGCCGCGCACCGCGTCCAGGAACCACACCTTGTTCACCACGTCGCCGAGCAGTTCCACGTCGTGGCTGATCACGATCAGGCCGCCGTCGTGGTTCTGCAGGAAACCGCGCAGCCAGGTGATCGAGTCGGCGTCGAGGTGGTTGGTCGGCTCGTCCAGCAGCAGGATGGTGTCGGAGCGCCCGCCGCTGCCGTCGGAGGCGGCGAACAGGATGCGCGCCAACTCGATTCGACGACGCTGACCGCCGGACAGGGTGCGCAGCGCCTGCGCGAGCACCCGATCGGGCAGGCCGAGGCTGTTGCAGATGCGGGCGGCGTCGCTCTCGGCGACATAGCCGCCGAGCGCGGAGAAACGCTCCTCCAGGCGGCCGTACTTGCGGACCGCCTTGTCGCGTTCGGCCTCGTCGGCCACCTCGGCCATCAGCGCCTGCTGCTTCTCCATGTCGCGGATCAGTGTGTCCAGGCCGCGGGCCGAGAGCACCCGGTCGCGGGCGAGAATGTCGAGGTTGCCCTCCTTCGGATCCTGCGGCAGGTAGCCGATATCGCTGGAGCGCAAGATCTTTCCGGCATACGGCTCGCCCTCGCCCGCCAGGATGCGCAGCGTGGTGGTCTTGCCAGCACCGTTGCGCCCGACCAGTCCGATCCGGTCGCCGGACTGCACCCGCAGGGCCGGTCCGGGGGCCGACAGCAGGGTGCGGACTCCGGCCCGGACCTCCAGGTCGGTCGCGGTGATCACAGATTTCTCCTCGCGGATCAGTGGTGCTGGGCGGTAAGTACTCGATTGTGCGACGCCGATACGCACAAGAACCACCGATTTTACCTGGGTTCGGACACCGCTCTTACCCGCGGCGACTCGGGTGTGACGGCCGTAACTGAACCGCCGAGTAACCTGCCGTGGCATGAGTAACGATCTGTTGGGCAAGAGCGCTCTGGTGAGCGGGGCAAGTCGGGGTATCGGTAAGGCCGTCGCGGCGGAGCTGCTGAGCCGCGGCGCGAACGTGCTGATCACCGCGCGCAAGCAGGATCCGCTGGACGAGACCGCCGCCGAACTGCGGGCCCTCGGCCACCAGGGTGAAGTCGTGGCGCTGGCAGGCAACTCCGGACATCCCGAAGACCGCGCGGCCGCCATCGACCGGCTGATGGCCGAGTTCGGTTCGGTCGACATCCTGATCAACAACACCGGCATCAACCCCGTCTTCGGGTCGCTGATGGAGGCCGACCTGGACGCGGTGCGCAAGATCTTCGATGTGAACGTCGTCGCGGCGCTCGGCTACATCCAGCAGGCGTTCAAGGCGTGGATGGGCGAGCACGGCGGCGCGGTGGTCAATGTCGCCAGCGTCGCGGGCATCCGCTCGTCCGGCGTCATCGCCGCGTACGGGGCGTCGAAGGCTGCGCTGATCCGGCTCACCGACGAACTCGCCTGGCAGCTCGGGCCGAAGATCCGGGTGAACGCGGTCGCACCGGGTGTGATCAAGACGAAGTTCGCCGACGCGCTGTACGCCGAGGACGAGGAGCGGGCGGCGAGCGTCTACCCGATGAAGCGGCTCGGCACGCCGGAGGATGTGGCACGGCTGATCGGGTTCCTGGTCTCGGACGAGGCGGCGTGGATCACCGGGGAGACCGTGCGGGTGGACGGCGGCTTGCTGTCCACCGGCGGCATCTGAGCGGGCCGGAGCGCCGAGGACGGTGAGCCTGCACATGTCGAGGGCAGCGACGTGACGGCGGATGTCGTCGTTTGCGGACTCGGCCCGGCCGGCCGGGCGCTGGCGCATCGTTGCCTGGCCCGTGGGCTGTCGGTCACCGTGGTCGATCCCGCACCGGATCGGCGGTGGACGGCGACCTACGCGGCGTGGGCGGACGAGTTGCCCGGGTGGCTCCGGCCGACGGCCATCGCGGCGACGGTCGAGCGGCCGACGGCGTGGGGAACTCAGGCGCATCGCATCGAGCGGGCCTACGCCGTGCTCGATACGCACCGGTTGTGGGAGTCTCTCGAGCTGACCGGAGCCGAGGTCGTCGCGGATCGCGCGGTGGAGCTCACCGCAGGCACGGTGGCACTGGCCTCTGGCCGGCTGCTGAGGGCGCAACGGGTCATCGATGCGCGCGGCATTGCCCGCTCCCCCGCGTTGGCCGAGCAGACGGCCTACGGGCTCGTGCTCGATGCGCGGCGGTGCGCGGGACTCGCACCGCTGTTCATGGACTGGCGTACGGACAACGGCGCGCCCGAGGACGCGCCGCGGTCGTTTCTGTATGCGGTGCCGCTCGGCGGCGGCGAGATGCTGCTGGAGGAAACCTGCCTGGCCGGTCGGCCTGCGCTCGACGGCGCCGTGCTGCGCGAGCGGCTGGTGCACCGATTGCGTTCCCGCGGCATCGAACTCACCGGCGCCGAGCGGGTGGAGCGAGTTCGGTTCCCGGTCGAAGGCGGCAAGCCGGGGCGACACACCTTCGGCGCGGCCGGCGGCTTCGCGCATCCGGCTACCGGATACAGCGTGGCCGCCTCCCTCGCGGCGGCTGACGCCGTCGCGGCGGGAGCGGCGGTCTGGCCCGTGTCGGCCCGGGCCGTGTATCGACTGCGGGCCGCCGGTTTGCGGGCGTTGCTCACATTGCCGCCGACCGACCTCCCGGTTTTTTTCGACGCGTTCTTCGGCCTGCCGACTGCCGCGCAACGCGCGTATCTCTCGGGCCGTACCGACCTGAATGGCATGGTCAGCGCCATGCGGACGCTGTTCGTCGGGCTACCGCCGACACAGCGTCGGCGCGTCGCGGCCGCGACACTCGGGATGCCGATTCGCTCGCCTATTCGAATGCGTTCCGCCATCATGGAGGAATGAGTGGGCCTTACCGTCCAGCACTCAACCGTCCCGAGCCGCTGCCGCAGCGGCCCCGCGGACGAGGCACCCGCGTCGAGGGGATTCAGCAGTGAGGTCGATCTGGAAGGGCTCGATCGCGTTCGGGCTGGTGAATGTCCCGGTCAAGGTCTATACCGCGACCGAGGACCACGACATCCGATTCCATCAGGTGCACGCCAAGGATGGTGGTCGGATCAAATACGACCGGGTCTGCACGGTGTGCGGCAAGTCCGTGCAGTACGCCGACATCGATAAGGCGTATGAATCGCCCGATGGCGACAAGGTCATTCTGACCGACGAGGACTTCGCCAAACTGCCGGCCGCCGAGAAGCACGAGATCCCGGTGCTGCAGTTCGTCCCGAACGAGCAGATCGACCCGATCCTGTTCGACAAGAGCTACTACCTCGAGCCCGATTCCAGCACGCCCAAGGCCTATGTGCTGCTGGCGACGACGCTGGACCGCATCGACCGCACGGCGTTGGTGCACTTCACGCTGCGGCAGAAGACCAGGCTCGCGGCGCTGCGGGTGCGCGACGGCATGCTGGTGCTGCAGACGCTGCTGTGGCCCGACGAGGTGCGCGAGGTCGAGTTCGAATCCCTGGACGGGGTCGCCGAACCGAAGCCGCAAGAGATCAAGATGGCCGAGACGCTGGTCGAGACCATGTCCGACGATTTCGACCCGGATCAGTTCACCGACGAGTACCAGATCGAGCTCAAACGGCTGCTCGACGAGGCCATCGCCAGCGGCACCGGCAAAGTGCCCGAGCAACCGGAGGCCGCCCCCGCGGAGATGGACGCCGAGGTGGTCGACCTGGTCGCCGCGCTGCAGCGCAGCCTGGAGGCCAGTGGCCGACGCGCGGCGGGCAGCGGCGACGACAACGGCAAGGCCAAGCCGGCCAAGAAGGCGGCAGCCAAGAAGACCCCGGCCAAGAAGACGGCTGCGAAGAGCACCGCGAAGCCTGCGAAGAAGGCGGCCAAGAAGACCGCGGCGCGCAAGGGGGCCTAAGGGTACGACGGCTTCCGGCTGGCAAACTGTCGGCATGGATTCTGCCGTTGTGATCGTCCCGATGGGTCTCGGCCACCTGCGCCAGGTCCTCGATCTCGGTCACGAAGTCTTCGACGTCACCGCCAAGCCGTACACCTCGTGGTCGCTGACCTCGGTGGCCGAACACCTCGACAGCCCCGACAACGCCTGCTGGGTCGCGCTCGATTCGGACCGCGTGGTCGGTTTCGTGCTCGGGTCCATGGAATTCGAGAACCGCGACGACTGGGCCTATCTCGAATGGATCGCCGTCGCGCCGGACATGCAGGGCCACGGCATCGCCCGGCGGCTGGTCGACGTGTGCTCGGAGGCGTTGTTCGCGCGCGGTGCGCGGCGCATCGTCACCGATGTGGAAGACCGCAACACCGCCTCGACGGCACTGATGACCCGCAGCGGATTCACCCCTGCCGCCACGGTGACGCTGTTCGTCCGGCCGAACCCCAACGATCCCGATCCGGACTCCCAGCTCACTCCCGCCGCGATCGCCCCCGGCACCAAGCGCGCACTCATTCGCAGAGGCCGGCTGGCCGGGGACAACCGGATGGCGCGCTAGCGTTTTCTCAGAACATGCCGTTGGGGATCTGGTCCTCGTCCGGCACCGGCTGCAGCGCATGCCAGTGCTCGGTGATCATGCCGTCGACCAGTCGCCAGATGTCGACCACGGCCGCGCCGCGCGGGTCGTCCTGCGGAATCAGGTGGTAGTGCACGGCCACGTAGTCGTCGTCGGCGATCACCCGCTTGATGTCGAGCCGGGCCCCGGCGATCGGTGAGTTGGCGGTGAACTCCAGGAAAGCGTCTCTGCCGGAAGGGTTTCCAGGGGCATGCGCACGGAAGTCTTCGTGCAGCAGCGCACGCATGCCGTCGAGGTTGCCGTCGGCGAACTGCGCGAGACCGTGCAGGACGAGGTTCTTGTTGCGGGTGGCGAGGTCGTTTGTCATGCGGCCACCGTGGCAGTCGCGGTGGCGGGCTGTCGATTACCAGGGATGTAATGGCTGCCGGTCGCTCGGGTGGCGATACTGGGCGGGTGGATCAGGAGCATCGTCCGGTCGGTGAGCTGCTGCGCGAGTGGCGGCTGCAGCACGGGCTGAGTCAGCTCGAACTGTCCGTTCAGGCCGACATCTCGTCCCGGCACGTGAGTTTCGTCGAGACCGGGCGGACCGTACCCAGCGCGGTGATGGTCGAACGGTTCGCCGAGCATTTGAATGTTCCACTGCGTGAACGCAACCGGCTGTTGGTCGCGGCCGGGCACGCGCCGGTTTACCGGCATCGGTCGCCGGACGATCCCGAGTTGGCCCGGGCGCGCGACGCTGTGCGGCGGGTGCTCGATGTGCACGAGCCATTTCCCGCGTTGGCGGTCGACCGGCGGTGGAATCTGTTGTTCGCGAACACGGCCACCCGTGTCTTCTTCGACGGGGTGGATCCGATACTGCTGCGTGCGCCGATCAATATGATGCGGATCGGGCTGCATCCCAACGGTTTCGCGCGGCGACTATGCAACTTGGACCAGGTGCGCAGGTTCCTACTGCCGCGGCTGGCTCGCCAGGCCGGGCAGACCGGTGACGCCGAACTACGCGCCCTGTACGACGAATTGAGCTCGTACTATCCTGCGGGCGAGACGGTCCCGATCGATCCGGCGGAAGTCGCGCTGCCGATTCGGATTCGGCACGGCGGCGCCGAATTGTGTTTCTTCAACACGATCACCACCTTTGGTGCCGCGTTCGACATCACCCTCGATGAGATCGCGGTGGAGGCCTATTTCCCTTCCGACACGGTGACTTCCGACTATCTTCACGCGCTTGCCCAGGAGGGCGAACGGGTTGGCACGAACGGGTCCTGACAGGTCAGCCCGCCGCAGCCCGGCCTTGTTCGAAGAACGCCAGCAATTTCGCCGCGGTGTCGACTTCCGCGCGCTCGCGTAACGCGCCGAACGAGGCGTTCCAGAATTCTCCGGTGCGCGGGTTCCACGGACCGACATAGGCGTAGGGCGCCGGGTGGCTCGCATCGCCTGGTGAGACGCCGTAGTTCACCTCGCCGACGGAGCTGGACAGATCGAAGTGTTCCGGCCACAGCACCGGTGTGATATCCGGGGCCAGACATCGCAATGCCTTGTCCCCCAAGGCGAACCAATCACTGATCTGCCGTGCGGTCGCGGGATCGATGTCCAGCACGCTGTCGGGATCTACCCCCGTGGTGTCCTTGTACAGCTCCTTCGGGGCCTCCGGCTCGAATCCGGCCAGCTTCGCGACGTCCCGGTAGGTCCCGCGAAGCGGCGCCCGCCCCTCCGCCCACACCAACTCGGCGCCGATGACCGACACCGGCCACTGCACGCCGCCGAAGCCGTGGTGTACCGCGCGTAGCCGGATCGTTCCGTACTGCCGATACTGCGGTCCTGCGATCAACAACTCCGCCGCCGCGTGCAGGCCCAACCGCGTCCGCATATAACTCTGCTCGTCCACACCGGGCATCATTGCCGGTGTGGACGCGTCATGCAGGGGTTTCGGCTACGGCTGAGCCGCATCCTCGGGGATCGGGATCCCGAGGTAGGTGATGATTGCGTCGACGCCGCGCTTCAATCCCGACACGTCCTGCTTCAACCCCGACACGTCGCGTTCGAGGCCCGCCACCTGCCTCTGGGTGTCGAGGACGACTGGTTTCAAAGCAAATACGTCTCCTTTCAGACTCGAGACCTCGCGCCTGACAGTCGTGAACTCCTCTCGGACTTCCCGCTGGAATGTTCCCGTCTTCTCGCGGAACGTTTCCATTTCCTTCTGGAACGCACCAGCATCTCGACGAATGGAGCGTATGTCCGACTGCGATGTCCGGAATTCTCCCCGCAGTTCGCGAACTTCTCGCTGGATCTCCTCGACCCGACGATGAGTCTTCTTCACCTTCCTCTTCGTCTTGTAAATGGCGTCCTCGTACGCGAGCCGGTCCTCGTCCAGCAGTCTGTACTTGCTTTCCAGGTTGGACACACGTACCTCCACTGCTGGCAATGTCACTGTCATGTAGAGCCCCCTGTCGTCTCGAATGGAAGCCCCAGTGTAGGGCCGAGTACCGACAGAAAACCACTCGGAAATCGGGGCCAAACAACGCATTTGAGCGACACGCCCGCGAATCGCCGATCTCGCGACTTTTAGGAACGTTCGCAACTGGAACTACCTGCGAAACTTGGCTTCCAATTCCGCCGCAGCGGCCTGCAGATCCGCCGGATCGTTATTCTTGAAGATCCCTTCGTACCCGGTCTCCGCGCGCACCGCCGCCTCGACCTCCGGATCGTGGTACAGCCGAGCCAGTTGCAGCAGCGTCGGGTTGTCCTTGTCGGCGCTGCGCGCGGCGAAGATGTTGATGTACTGCTTCAGTTCCGGGCGCTCCGGGTCGTCGGTGTAGATCGTCTCGTTCTTCGTCAAACCGGCGGGCCTGGCGAAGGTGTCGTCGACGAAGGCGGCGTCGACGCTGCTGAGGGACTGCGCGGTCAACGTCGGGTCGATGGGGGTCAGCTGCACCTTCGACGCCGAGGTGTCCACGTCTTCCAGCTTCGAGTCCCATCCTGCGTTGCCCCGCAACACGATCAGGCCGGCTGCGGCCAGGGACAGCAGCGGGCGGACCTGGTTGGCCGGGTTGTTACTCAGGGTGATCTGACCGCCCTGCGGAATGTCGGCCACCGACTTGTGCTTTCGCGAGTACAGGGCCAACGGGAAGATCTCGGTCGCCCCGATCGGCACCAAGGTGTCGTTGTTGCGGGCGTTGTAGTTGGCCAGGTACCGCACGTGCTGAAACTTGTTGAGATCGATCCGGCGTTGCGCCAGTGCGGGGTTGGGCTGGTTGTAATCGGTGAAGTTGACGTACTCGACGGTGATGCCCTGCTCGGCGGCCTTCTTCTTGTACACGTCCCAATGCGGCAGTGCGACGTCGTTCACACCTATGCGAATCACGTCGTCGCGGTGTTCGGCGCCACAGGAAACCGAGGCGACGGCCAAGGCGGACAGGATCGGGATCAGCAGTAGTCGGTGCTTCAAGCGCATTGCGAGCAAACTAGATGGTCCACCGATGCTGTGAAATGGTTTCGCTCACCACAATTCAAACCGTTGTCTCCCCCGCTGCCGGATCGCTTGGATTACCGGGTTCATATCGCGACAAGCATTTCGGGAGCACGAGTGAAATTCCATCGGGTACTGGCGATCCCGGTCCTGGTAGCCACCGCGGCCCTCACCCTTACGGCGTGCGGTTCTGACGACAAGGCCTCCTCCGACACGGTAGTGCGGATCGGCACCACCGACAAGGACAAAGCCTGGGACGTCTTCGAGCAGCGGGCCAAGGACAAGGGCATCACGCTGAAGATCACCAACTTCTCCGATTACCAGCAGCCGAATCTCGCGCTCGCGCAGAAGCAGATCGATGTGAATCTGTTCCAGCACCTGCAGTTTCTCGGTGCCTACAACGTCGCGAACAGCGACACTCTGACGCCGATCGGGTCCACCTACATCGTGCCGCTGGGCCTGTATTCGAAGAAGCACAAGACCCTCGCGGATCTGCCGCAGGGCGCGGAGATCGCGATCCCGAACGACCCCACCAATCAGGCGCGGGCCCTGTTCGTATTGCAGGCGGCCGGCCTGCTGAAGCTCTCCTCGACCACCAACTCCCCCACCCCGGCCGACATCGACAAGGGTGCGTCCAAGGTCAAGGTGACGACCGTCGATGCCGCGCAGACCGCGCTGTCGCTCGCCTCGGTGGACGGCTCGATCGTCAACAATACTTTCCTCGAGCGCTCCGGCATCGACCCCAATTCAGCGCTGTACAAGGATGATCCGAAGAATCCGGCGGCCGAGCCGTACATCAACGCGCTGGTGACCAGGGCCGAGGACAAGAACAACCCGAAGCTGCTGCAGTTGGTCGAGCTCTGGCACGACCCCGAGGTGCAGCAGGCGCACCACGAGGTGACCAAGGGCACCGCCGTCGAGGTGCGGCGCACCGGTCCCGAGCTGGAACAGATTCTGCAGCGGGTGCAGCAGTCCATCCGCGACGGCAAGTGAGCAATCCGCCCGCCGTCGAGTTTCGTTCGGTCACCAAGGTTTTCGGCAAAGGCGCGGATGCTCAGGTCGCGCTCGACGATATCGATCTGCGGATCGAGCAGGGCGAGATCTTCGGCGTGATCGGCTATTCCGGCGCGGGCAAGAGCACCCTGGTCCGGTTGATCAACGCGCTGGAGAAGCCGACCAGCGGCACCATCGAGATCTCCGGCACCCCCATCACCGGGGTGCGGGAGCGCGAGGTGCGGCGGCTGCGCCGCGACATCGGCATGGTGTTCCAGCAGTTCAACCTGTTCCGATCCCGCACGGCCGCAGGCAATATCGAGTATCCGCTCAAGGTCGCGGGCTGGAAGCGGGCCGAACGCAAGGCGCGGGTCGCGGAACTGCTGGAGTTCGTCGGATTGTCCGACAAGGCCCGCAGCTACCCCGACCAGCTCTCCGGTGGGCAGAAACAGCGGGTCGGAATTGCCCGCGCCCTGGCGACTTCGCCGTCGCTGTTGCTCGCGGACGAGTCGACCTCGGCACTGGATCCGGAGACCACCGGTGAGGTGCTGCGGCTGCTGAAGAAGATCAACCGGGAGCTCGGCGTCACCATTGTGGTGATCACCCACGAGATGGATGTCATCCGCGCGGTGGCCGACCGGGTCGCCGTGCTCGCCGAGGGCCGGATCGTCGAACTCGCCAGCACCTTCGAGGTTTTCGCGACCCCGCAGGCGGCGCCGACGCAGTCGTTCGTGGCTACGGTGCTGCACAACCGGCCGTCCGAGGACGAACTGCGCAGGCTCGGTGAGCTGCACGGCGGCAGGCTCGTCACGGTCGATATCGACGACCGGCGCGGTATCGGCCAGGCCTTGGCTACTGCGGCATTGGCCGACGTGCGATTCGAGGTGGTGTACGGCGGCGTGAGCACGTTGCAGGACAAGACATTCGGCAGCGTCACGCTGGTGCTGCACGGGGACGACGAGGCGGTCGACAAGGTGATCGACGAGCTCGATCTGCTCGAAAAGACCCCTACGGACTGAAAGGAGTACCGATGCAGACGGATTGGGACAAACTCCGGCCGGTCCTGAACGAGGCGATCGGCACCACCATCTATCTGGTGCTGGTGGCGTTCGTGATCGGCGGACTGATCGGGCTCTTCCTCGGCACCATGCTTTACACCACCCGTAAGGGTGGGCTGCTGGCGAACGCGCCGATCAACGTGCTGCTCAACGTGGTAGTGAACGTGGTGCGGCCGATCCCGTTCATCATCCTGCTCGCGGCGCTCGGACCGGTGACGTTGCAGGTGGTCGGCACCACCATCGGCACCGAGGCCGCGGCGTTCGTGATGGTCGTCGCGGCGTCGTTCGCTATCGCCAGGATCGTGGAGCAGAACCTGGTTACGGTCGACCCCGGTGTGATCGAGGCGGCCAGGGCGGTCGGCGCCGGGCCGCTGCGAATCATCTTGACGCTGTTGATCCCCGAGGCGCTCGGACCGCTGATCCTCGGCTACACCTTCGTGGTGATCGGGATCGTCGACATGTCGGCGATGGCGGGCACCGTCGGTGGCGGCGGGCTCGGCGATTTCGCGTTGGTCTACGGCTATCAGCGATTCGATTGGCAGGTCACCCTGGTGGCGACCCTGGTCATCATCGCGGGGGTGCAGGGCATCCAGTTCGCCGGCAACTGGTTGGCCCGAAAAGCTCTGCGGCGCTGAACAGCTCGCTGAGTGTCCGGAGATTCGTCCGGACACTCAGCGGCGGGGTTATTCGGCGTTCGCGGTGCAGTGGGTGGTGCCGGCGATCCGCGCGGTGTTCGGTGCCGAACTGCCGAAATTCAGTGGCGGCGGGCCGAATGCGGCAATGGCCGCCCGCTCCGCCTCGGCCCGGGTGGCGCCCGTGCCGCCGAGGTAGCGGCCGTCGCGCTCGGCGATGGCACCGCATCCGTTGACGAATCGCACGATGATCGTGCAGTTCGTCGCGCCGTCCTCGCGGCAGTCCGCCAGCGCGGCCGCGTCGGCTTCCGCCCAGTTCGGGTAATCCCAAGCCGTCGAGACCGACGCGCCTCCCGAAGTCACCGAGATCGCCTTCGACCCGTAGAACGAGCCGTCGGAGCCGGGCTCGGCGGTGGCCGATCCCGCAGTCGCCGCGACGAAAGCCGCGGCCGCGAACAGGCCGAGGGCAGCCTTGCCCGATAGAAACATCATGATCCTCCCCGAGAAGAAATAGTTTCGGCTCAGAGCATGCGGCATCGCATCCGATATGTCCAAATATTTGACTACCTGTGGGCGGCTGAAATACCCAGGCCCACAGAGTCATTCGAAATGAAATCCTCGGGAACGGCCAACGGGCGTGACGAACGTCAGCTCGCGTTCTTCGTACACGAGGACAGCGCGATGCTCGCCGCCCGCGGCGAAGCGCTACCGAGATCAGGAAACGGCGGCGCACTGTCACCGAGCTGGGCGATAGCCAACCGCTCCGCCTCCGCCCGCGTCGGCGCGGAGTCGGCCGCGAACTGCCCATCGGCTCCCCGCGCCACCGCCGCACAACCATTCACGAACCGCACCATGATCTTGCAGTCCCACACCGCGCAATCCCTGATCGCCGCCGCATCCGCCGCCACCCGGCTCGGATGGTCGACCGCCTCGACAACCTTGCCGGCCCCCGGCGAGACAGCCAGCGTCCCATAGTAATTGCCCGCAGCTTGCGCCGAGCCCGCCACGGTGAGCGCTGCGGCGGATGTCAGCACCGCACCCAGCGCAGCCCTATTCAGAAGTGACACGATAATCCCCGTTTCGAGAAAGTTGACGCGACGCTGATCATCGCCGAGCACAGGCTCGGTGTCCAGTATGTCGTTGCGTCCCTTGGGGATCGCAGGACCGCAGCACGTGGTTGTCGACCTCGCCGCCCAGCGCACTATTGCCATTCGTTCTACGGATGACTGTTCCGTACCCTCAGGCGTTCCAACTACCGTGACTGCCGCAATGATTCGTCGTGCTCACGGTCTTCGCGGTAGTAACGCAGTGTGAGAGCGGCCAGTTGATTGATCTCCGCCGCCATGGCGTTGCCGTCCATCGGGCGGGCAACGATCGGATCGCCCGTTTTGACGTAGTAGCGGCCGTCCGGGTAGTCCATCCACCAGAAGGCGCGACCGAACGTCGGACGCGAGTCGACGGCGGCCCCCGGCGACACCGTGATCTCCCCGAGC
Organism: Nocardia sp. CS682; assembly: GCF_004634405.1. Taxonomy (NCBI): domain Bacteria; kingdom Bacillati; phylum Actinomycetota; class Actinomycetes; order Mycobacteriales; family Nocardiaceae; genus Nocardia; species Nocardia sp. CS682. The sequence continues at coordinate 1,558,854 of NZ_CP029710.1, forward strand.
CCGAGGCGCTCGCGCTTGAACAGGCGATCAAGCTGCTCGGTAAGGCCGAGTCGAGCCGACGACCGCATCGTCCGGTCCCGATCCGCCGCCACCTCGGCCCGGCGCACTTCGATCGGCGCGGCGGTGCCCGCCGACGTATCCGGCAGCGCGGCGACGAGCAGCGCAGCGGCGCCGCTTGCCGGGCCGTACCTCATGATGACATCGGACCCGGTGTCAGCGGCTCGCCCAGGAAGCTGCGTGAGGGTGGTCGCTGCCGAACCGTTGATCGCGGCGTGAAAACGTAAGGTACGCGCCAGATCGGGACCGTCGAATCCCTTCGACTCGATCCGCACCTCCGGCTCGAGCAACACCCCCAGCGCACGTTCCAGCTCGAGCGAATGCCTGCCGAGCAGCGCGTCGACGGCGGCTTCCCGCTGCCGCACGAGATCATCGAAATCAATCGCGTCCGGGCGGAATTGCAGCGGGTAAGGCAGCCGGTCCCGGCCATAGGCGGACAACAGCAGCTGGAACTCGAGACCGCTGAAGCGCCAATTAACCACCGTCACCACCGATTACCGGCGGGACCGCCTTCGGAAGCGAGTCCAAACCGGTGACCTCCTCACCATTTTCCCTGGTGATCAGATAGTCCTTGGTGCCGGAGGTCTGCTCCTCGTCCTTACGCTGACCCGCCGCACCCGGCGCCATACCACCCGGTGCTCCCGCCGTCCCCGGCCGCGCACTGCTCGTGTTGGACGCGGCGGCGGCCGCCGGGGTAACGCCGGGCTGCTGCGGTACGCCGGGGATGCTGCGTCCTGGATTCGGCTGCGCAGCGGGGGTGCCGGGCACTCCCGTGGGGCGACCCGAGGTCGTGCCGGGCGAACCTGGACTCGGGCGCGTCGGCGAGGTCGGCGTCCCCGTACCGGTCGGCGACGGGGTCGTGGTGCCCGGCATGTTCGTCGTGGGATTCGTACCGGTGGGCGCCTGCGTAGTCGGATTCGCCTGCGGCGTAGCGGGATTCGCCGCAGGAGAGGTCGTCGAAGCCGGTGTCGTCGAAGCCGGTGTCGTCGGCTCCGGATTCACCCCGGCCGGTTGCGTACCCGGCGTCGGGTCACCGGCTTCGGAAGGTTGGTTGCTCGGCTGACCGCTCGTTGCCTTGTCCGGCGCTGCGCTGGGGTCGCCATTGGAATCCGTTCCCTGCGGTCCGGAAGGCATCGGACCGGACGACGGCGTGACCGGCCCCTGCGAGTTGTTCACCAGGGTCGGCGCGGGCGGAATGATCGGCACACCGTGATCAGTCTGATTCGCCACCTGCCAATACACCGACTGCAGAATCCGCTTGGCCTCTTCCCTGGCTTCCTCGGCGGAATAGTCGCCCGCCTTCATGACGCCGTCCTGCGGAAGGGTCTTACCTTTGGGATCCGGCGCCTCGGTGACCCCGGGCATCAGCGTCTGCGTTTGATGAAGGCCGGTGTACATCTCGGTGAGCTTCAAATACAGCAGATGCGCTGCGGTAGTGAGCTCCCCCGCGCCCGCACTGTACTTCTGCACCGCCTCAGCGGCCTTGCTCGCCGCCTGCCCCGACCACCCACCGGCGATGGTCCGCTGCACGCTCGCATTGAACGTCTCGGTGGTATCCCGAAACGCAGTACCAATCTTGGACCACGCCTCAGCAGCCTGCAGAACGTTGCCCGGCTTCATCGCCGCCACCCGCTGAACCAAATCCTCCAGCGGCAGCGTCTCGAACAGCGCGAGATCCTCGTTCGTGATCTTGGGCGGCTCGAACCCGCCGTTGAACTGCTCGTTACCGATGTTCGTGACCGTATAGATGGCCGCACGGTCCTTGTTCCACTGCTCCTGCGCGGCAATGATTCTGGCTCGATACTCGTCGTAGGTCATGAGGGAAAGTCGATTCCGGCGAGGTTGGCGGCGTTGGATTGGTCGACGGAGTGGTAGTTCTCGATGGCTTTGGCGAAGACTTGCTTCATGAGCATCACTTCGTTGATGTGCTCTTTGATCCGGTTCTGGATCGAATCCTCCCCAGTCGAGCCCTTCAGCGTGAACTTCGCTTGTAGCACCTCACCAGAAGGGAATCCACCAAATCCGGTGACATAACCGACATCTTGTGTCATCTCCAGGATGCTCTCGAGGTTCGCCAGGTTCCGGTCACAGTCCTGTGCCAGCCCGTTACCAACAGCAGGATCCAGGACTAGCTCGCCCGCGTTAGCGGAGTTCAGCAGGCCCTGCCAGTGTGATGAGCTCTCAGTCATGGTTCCCCCTAGCAACTATGGCAAATACTTGGCCAGATCAGTGGCATGCCTTACGGCCACGGTGCAGGGCTCCTCTTGACGCGGTTCGCTATACCGACCGAGCGCGTCGAAAGCGACAGTTCCTCCGGGAACCTCAACAGCAACAGTGCAGCTAAGGTGTTCCGGATCCCCCGCTCGTCCAAACTGCAGCGCAGGCCGATTTCCAACTGTCATGGACTTGAACTCGTTGAAATCCTGCCGCGCCCGTACATCTTTCAACGACGGAGGTCCGCTCAGGATGCCGAGGCTGTACCACCCCGCCTGCGCACGCCAACGGCATACTTTCCATCCGTCGAACTCGACTCCCGCGGCACCCGTCTTCTTGCTGTCCGGGTCCATCCCGGTCGCTCGCAAAGCATCCGACGAGAGGGAGCAAGGATCCCAGGGGGCAGTGTCCTTGGCAGGCGACGTCTGTGCCGACGTACCGGCGCCGACCGATGTACTCGTAGCACCAGCACTGGTAGGAGTGCCATTCGAACTGTCCTGACAACCCCCAAGCACCATCACAACGCCAACAGCAAGCCCCACAGCGCGGCCAACATTCCCCCTGCTAGTCATCGCACCCTTCCCAAACCAGAGTTCACCACTGGAACGTCCCAGTTGAGCCTGGACAATCTGGACTCCCCCGCGACCTGCCCAAACCCTACCGCCCGCCAACAACCACCCGCAACGACCACCAACTACCTCCTCGCGAAGCACCACCCGTGCGAAGTGCTGGTCAGGGCCGCACCGGCGGTGTCGCGGTCAGCGCCCGATCGAGCAGAGTCATATGGTCGCCGAGAGATCTCGGCCAACGACCATACGACTCTGCTCGGTTCGTATCCCCAGCGGGTGCGTTGTGCACAAGGAAGCTGTTTCGGCTGGTGGAGCGACGGCGTGGGTGCTGCGTTGGGTGATGCTGAGGTGCATGCGGGCACAGTTGAAAGGGTTGCGGGACGGGCAGGTCGGGGTATTTACCGCGGCGCAGGTTTTGGGCGAGTACACGCGGGCGGAGCTGCGGGCTCGGGTGTTGCGCGGTGAGTGGGTGCGGGTCTTTCATGGCGTCTATCGAGAGGCCGCCACGTCGCCGGTGGCGCAGCTCCGTGTCGAAGCGGCGCGCCTGTCAATGGGGTTGCCGACCCTCATCGCCGGATACGACACGGCCGCCGAGTTGCATGGCTTTTCCGTAATCGACAGTGCAGCGACACGTGGTCGGGAGGCAGCGGTCTCGGCCGAAACAGCCGGTGGTGCACGAGGATCGGGTCGACTCCGTGGACCTGGAGTTGGTCAAGGGCACGTTGACGACCAGTCCGGTGCGAACCGCGGTCGATCTGACGCGGACGCTCAATCGTTTGGACGCATTGGCGACGCTGGACGCCACACTCCGGGCAAGACCTTCGTCTGGACGCGTGAGCCACCCGCTGGAATTTTCACGACGGGCAATGGACGAAGAAGTCACGCGTCACCGCGGACGCCGCGGCCTTCGGCAGGCGGTCGAGCTGATCGAACTTGCGGACGGGCGGGCCGAGTCCCCGATGGAGTCACGGACACGGCTGCGATGCATCGACGCCGGCTTGCCGTACCCGGAGCCGCAAGTAGAGGTTTCGACTCCCAGCGGACTTCGGCGCGTGGATCTGGGTTGGCGAAAATTCCGAGTAGGTCTGGAATACGACAGCGCCACCTGGCATTCCGGCCTACATGCAGCCGCACGAGACACCGCCCGCCACAATAGTCTCACCACCCAGGGCTGGACGGTCTTCTACGCAACCGCCCTCGACGTCCTCCACCACCCACACCTCTTCACGGAACCCATCAGGGCCATGCTCGGTCGGGCAGCAGGCCATGGTCCGCAACCTGCTTGCCGAGGTTCCATCGCCGCGAGTCAAACGGTCGCTAGTTGATCATGAGCGACAACCATTTGACCTGTTCATACAACGCTGGGCGTCGACGAGAGTTCACGCCAGAAAGCGACGCGGGCGGGCCGACGCCGACATTTGTTGTGGGAGAAGTGGTCTGAGTCGCCGACCTCAGACGCCCGGCGGGAGGAGTGGTACAAGCTCTTCAGCGAGGGTGGTGACCGTTGGGCACGCCTCGATCGCAGACCTGGGCGCAAGATCGAGCGTCAACGTCCCACCTGTCATTTCGATATACAAGAGACAGAATCTCTTCTCTAGCGGTAGAGATTGAATCCTCGCAGCGCGTCCGGCGATTTGAACCGATTGCAGTGTATGCGGTTCCAGCCGAGAGACTTGACTCAGCGGCGAGTTGGTGACCAAAATGCCGAGGTCGTAATCCTGGCCGCGGTAAAAGCATCCCCAATACACGTAACCGTCGACCATATTGTCGCCGAACTCCGGCTTACTGTCGAGATGATTATTCGCCAAGAACGCGGGAGGCATCTCGCGACACGGGTTGAACACTTCCTCGAACAGGTACTTCGTCGAACTGGTATCGGCCGGCGCCTTCTCGCTCGTGCAGCTGACCAGAGGTGCACACAGCAAAGCGGCGCAAGCCATCGCACGCAGCATGGCCTTCACTTCGGAGGCTCCGGAAGTTCGCCGGTCAACAGATAGTTCATATCTCCGGGTCGCTTAACTGTGCCCACAAAAGATGCAAAAGCATGTTTGCTGGCATAATCTTCCGGGTAGCCGAGCAGATTTCGTTCACTGAGAAGCTGATTGAACTTTGCCTCTGCCGGAGTGCCGATGAACAAAGTAGCGTCGTAAGGCTTGCCATCTGGCCCGACAAACTCTTCCGGCAGTCGCCCGTTAGCATGCAACGTGTCGAGCAACTGTTGAGTGATCTGTTGATGGGCTTCGGCAGTCTCCTTGCCGTCTTGGGGATACCTGGGATACTCCCTTTCCGGCTCAGGGTTGAACTTCTCCATGGCGGCGTCATATCCCGCGTCCTTGGCGACCTCGAGGACTTGGTTACCGACGACACTGATCGGCGTCCGACCGGGAACCTCCAAGTTGTCCAACGTCAGCGATTTGACGATATCGCCGACTTTCTGTCGCATCTCATATGTGTCTTGCTTCGCGTTGAACAACTCCTCATTTGTCTTCTCTGCCTGAAATATGAGCGCATTTACCGAGGCGTAGCTGATTCGCCCGTCCAAAGTAGCGAGATGAGAAGCATTCTTCTCCAGCCATTGCTTCGGGTCCGCCGCACCTTCAGTGACTGCACGGTTCAACATATCGGCTTCGTACGCCTGTCGGGCAAACTCGAGATTGAACCTGCTACTCTCGGATTGGCTGGCCAGGAACAGGAGCCGGTCAGCCTCCAGCCCCCGCAGGGCGACGTTGTGCTGGATCCCTGGCACCATGGGATCGTCAACAATCCTCGTTTGCGTCGCATTCGGGTTAAGGAAAGTCTCCATGTTATTAGCCAGAACATGCGATAGCCCATCAGCGAGCTTCGGGTTGGTGACGAATGCCTTTGCATTCTCCTCGAAGATCGTACTGCTCTCCCCCTCCTTCAGCTTCGCACCCGAATCGTCTTGCTCCTCCGGCGCGAACACATTAGGCAACTCCGCCAACGCTTGCTTGGCCAGCACCCCATCCTGCCCCGGCTTATCCGTACCCTCCGCGATCCACTCATACAGTCCCGCAGCGGTCTTGCCGTCATCAGCCCACTCATGCCGGAAGATCGACGCCGTGAACTTGTCCCGATCAAAGGGCTCCGGGTTATAGCGATCATCCCCTGCCCCGAAGGACAGATCAGCTGGAATGTCCTGCCCGGTAATGGGATCCTTCCCCGTCAGTAGTGCATAACTGGATTCAGTGTTGCGCGTGCTCGTTTCGAGGAACTGCCGACTGGCGTTCTCCACCTTGTCGAGATCGCCTTGGTTGAAACCCGGTGGATAACCGTTCCAGTCCCTGTTGCCGTATTCGACGTACTCGGCGAGGCTGGCGCTCTGCCTACCCAGTTCGATCCCCATGGTCTGGCCGGGCTCGTAGCCGGGGTTGGCTTGGGTCAGCAGTTCCGCAAGAGCGGCTTGTTGGAGCATCTGATCACGGACCGGCAGCTGTCCGTCGATCACCATGTCGTCGCGCTCCTCGAAACGACCGGAGATCAGCTCACGTAGACCGTCGGGAAGATTGGCGTAAGAACCCTTCTTGTCGCCGGAGCCGACGCGCTCGTTCGACACCACCATCAGCGAGTTGGCGAGGTTGTCGCGCTTCAGCGCCGCCACGGGGTCGCCGGCTTGTTCGCGGGCTGCGAGGCGTTCGTTCAACGCGAGGATGCCGTCCTTGCCCGCTTCCTGATACAGCGCCTTGTAGTAGTCCTGCACGCTGGCGGGAACTGTGCTGACCTCTTCACCGGCAGCCAGTCGCCGCAATTCCTCGGGGCTGAGTACGTGTTCGGGCATATCGCCGGCGATCTGGTCGAGCAGCGCCATGTCCCTGGTGCGGGCCGCTTCCGACAATGCCTTGCCGTCTTGACGACCGAAACGGGAGGCCTGGTTGTCTGCATCGGCGACGTCGAGACTCGAGCCGAGCAGGTCGCCGGCCGACCGGATTTCCAGTGCTTGGTCGCCGACCTGCTTGGCCAGGTTCTCGACGGCGTCGCGGAACGGGAAGAACGCGCCGTTGAGGGATTCCTGGTGTGCGCGAATGACATCGGCTTCGACGCCTTCTTTGTCCAGCACCTTCCAGGCATCGTCGACAATCAACTGGGCTGCTCGCGCATCGTTCAACCGCGCCAGCAGGGTGGCGTGATACGCCGCTATCGTGCCGGCACCGTTGGTCGCGATATCGATCAGCTCATCGATCTCGTATCCGAGCTTCTTGCCCTGCTCGTGGTCCTGACCGACCCGGTTGTACGCGGCGTCGTAAGCGACGCCCTGCCAGTCCTGGCGGACTTCGTCGAAGTGGCGGCGGGCGAAATCCAGCCGCTCCATCATGAGTGTCCGCGACTGACCGAGCTGGGTGACCCACGCCGTGAGTGCGCCGAGATCCCATCGTTCGACCTCGCCGGGGCTAAGCACGGTGCACATCCATGCCGTGCAGCAGGTCGGCGAATTGGGTGTCGCTGACCTGGAGATTATTGGCCGCGTCCGTGGATTTGTTCGCGACGTCGCGCATCCGTTCGGCGACGCGCAGGTACGCGCCCTCGACGAACTCGGCCGCCAATTCGATGGCGCGTGGAATGTCAGATCCAGGCAGGGCCGCATTCAATCCCGCGGCCCCGGTACGGACGTCGATATCGTCGATCTCCGTGCCCACTCGCGCCAGTTTGTCTGCCATGGCACGGATCTGGTCTATGTCAGCTTTTAACAAACCCCCGACCCCTCTGCTCAGCGAACTGGCTTGGATCGTAACAGGATTGGGGCACAGCCCGACATAACGGAGCTCGGTCCGCCGGTGACAAAACGGCCGCTTCGATGGCCCTGCCTCCAGGGCCATCGAAGCGGCCTTTCGTAGCGCGGTGCGGTCAGACGGTGAACCCGAGGGCGCGGAGCTGTTCGCGACCGACAGGCCGTAGACCAGGTCCCGCTCGACCACGTTGATGCGAGTTCGGCTGGCAGGTACAAAGTCTCGAGCCACGGTCCGCCATCCTTGATGTCGGTTTCGGGATGGCGAGCGGCGGCGTCCAGGGTCGTGACGGGCGGGCGGAGGTGATCGAGGTGGCCGTAACCGCGAGAGCAACCAGAGATGCCACAGGTCGAGCGTTGCTGCGCGACTCGTTCTCCCGACTGGCTTCGGCACTTACCGATGCGCTGGGCGAACCTTCGAGTCAACTTCCAGGTGAAATTCCTGAGATTCGATGGGCTGGTGAAGAAACGACCCTACAACTGGTGAGCTTGCCAACAACAGTTCGACTGTTCCTGGTGACCAACGCGTGGCTGGCACTCCATGATGCAACTGTGGAACTGCAGGAACGGGGAAGGATATGACCAGTTGGGCAGAGTTCGCCGACGGCCTCACTGAGCATCTGGCCACGTTGCCTGCCGGTGCCGTAGTGATCATCGGCGAGGTGGAGCATCGGAACGATCGGCGGCGGTTTGCGCAGTTCCGTCAGCTCGACAACATGATCTGGGCCGAACTAGTCGGTGACAGCTGGTTGGAACCGGACGTGCGAGCGGGTGATGCCGGCAGGAGGTTGATTGCCGAGGCGGGCTGGCAGGAACCAGATGCCGACCACTGCAACAACTGGTGGTACGAACTGCCTTGGCCAGCGAACTCGGATGGCTACCAACGACTCGCGGCGAGGATCGCGACAGGGCTGCGGGACGCCTACGGGATATTGGACCCGAAGAAGTTGGTATACCAGGCGTGGAACGACCGCGACGGCAACCGCGAAATCGACCTGCCGCTCATCGGATCTGTCAGACAGGAGAATTGACAATGACCGATCTCGATGTGAGTGGTGGCAGCTCGGCGGCCGGGTGGCGCGAATTGGGTGACGCAGAGCTAGTTGATGTCGCTGACAAGCTGCGATCGCTGGTCTGGTCGTGGCGGATGGACAACCTCATGCGGTTGTTGGTGGTATTCGGCTGGCAGGATCCGATTTTCAAGTCTCCTGATTGGGTCCGGTTCGACTCCGGACTCGGGCCCGGCACCTGCGATGTCATGGGCCGCGATGGCGAGGCGGAACGCATTGAGGTCGCGGTGACCACCCTCGCCGCCGATGACGCTGCCGGTCGGGCGGGGGTGCATGATGCGTTCGCCCGTATGACTACCGCGCTGACAGCAACACTGGGCGAGCCGAGCGCGCGGATCGCGGACGTGATTCCCGAGATCCGATGGAGTGGTGAAGAGACCACTCTGCTGTTGACGGATCTGTTGCTAATGGTGCGACTGCGCTTGGTGACCAACACATGGCTCGCGGAATACGACGAGGCGAACGGAGTGCAGGGTCAGAGCACGATCTGACAGGTCTTGCTGTGGGTTCGCCGATGACGAGGAGCGGATTAAATCGGTCTCGCCCCACCATCCGACGGCCGACTGCAATCCGCACACGCGAAGGGACGAATGATGGCGCTCTACGCGGAGATTCAGAAGCTGGGCGAAGACAGCGGGCAGGTCCGGTATGGATACACCGATGTCGAGGGCGTGCAGCGGACTTTGCTGCTGGACAAAGCGGCGGAGACGATCATCCTTGAAAGCGGTTCGGAGGACATGCTTTATCGAGCCGTGGCACGGAAGATTGCGGCAGCATGGTTGAACGGCTTGGTGCCCGACCACATGATCGTGCAGTCGTAACGCGGCCGCGGCCACCAGGCGGCAAGACATTGTCGGAGGCCGTACGCATCAACAGAATTGGCACGCAGATGCCTCACCGAGGGCGATCAAAATATAGCATCGGCAATAACGAAAACGGCCGCCTCGATGACGACCCCTGTTACCAAGGGCGCCTCGATCGGCGGCCGTTCGTAGTGCGTGCGGTCAGACGGTGAACCCGAGGGCGCGAAGCTGTTCGCGACCATCTTCGGTGATCTTGTCCGGCCCCCACGGCGGCATCCACACCCAGTTGATCTTGAGATCATCGACGAGCCCGCTGCGGACCAGCGCGTTGCGGGATTGGTCTTCGATGACGTCGGTGAGGGGGCAGGCGGCGGAGGTGAGGGTCATGTCGAGGATGGCGACCTCGTCCTGCACGGACAGGCCGTAGACCAGGCCGAGGTCGACGACATTGATGCCGAGTTCGGGGTCGACGACGTCGCGCATCGCCTCCTCGAGGTCCTCCAGGCGCTTGATGTCTTCGGCGGACAGCTCGACCTGTTCGGCTGTCTCGGTTGCCGGTGTTTCTGTCATGGCTGGTCCCCGTTTCCCATTGAACGCTTTGCCTCTTCTGCCGAGGTTATCCGGACCACCGCGTCTTTGAACGCCATCCACCCGAGCAATGCGCACTTCACCCGCGCGGGGTATTTGGAGACGCCGACGAAGGCGATGCCGTCGCCGATCATGTCCTCGTCACCCTCGATGGTGCCGCGGCTGGAGATCATCTCGTTGTAGGAGTCGACCACCTTCAGTGCCTGCTGCACGGGCAGGCCGATCACCTGGTCGGTGAGGACCGAGGTGGCGGCCTGGCTGATCGAGCAGCCCTGGCCGTCGTAGGAGACGTCGGCGATGTCACCCTTGTCGTCGAGCTGGACGCGCAGGGTGACCTCGTCGCCGCAGGTCGGGTTCACGTGGTGCACTTCGGCACCGAACGGCTCCCGCAGCCCGCGGTGGTGCGGGTGCTTGTAGTGGTCCAGGATTACTTCCTGGTACATCTGCTCCATGCGCATGTCTTATGCAACTCCGAAGAAGCTCTGAGCCTTCCGCACGGCCGCGACCAGTGCGTCGACCTCGTCGAGGGTGTTGTAGGCGGCGAACGAGGCGCGGGCGGTGGCGGGCACGCCCAACCGGCGCATCAGCGGCCACGCGCAGTGGTGGCCGACCCGCACCGCGACACCTTCGTCATCGAGAATCTGCCCGACATCATGGGCGTGGATGCCGTCCACCACGAACGACACCGCACCACCGCGGTCGACGTTGTTGGTGGGCCCGACGATCCGCACGCCGTCGATCGCACCCAGACCGGTCAGCGCGGCCTCGACCAACGCGTGTTCGTGGTCCGCGACGGCCTGCATGCCGAGCGCTTCGAGATACCGCACCGCGGCACCGAGCCCGACCACCTGCGAGGTCATCGGCACGCCCGCCTCGAACCGCTGCGGCGGGGCGGCGTAGGTGCTGCCCTCCATGGTGACGGTCTCGATCATCGAGCCACCGGTGATGAACGGCGGGGTCTGCGCGAGAATCGCGCGACGGCCGTACAGCACGCCGACACCGGACGGACCGAACATCTTGTGTCCGGAGAACGCGGCGAAATCGACGCCGAGCGCGCGGAAGTCCACCGGCATGTGCGGCACCGACTGGCAGGCGTCGAGCACGGTCAGCGCGCCGACCGCCTTGGCGCGGCGCACCATTTCGGCGACATCGGTGATGGCACCGGTCACGTTGGACTGGTGGGTGAACGCGACAACCTTTGTGGCGGGCGACAATTCGAGCGAATCGAGGTCGATCCGGCCGTCGTCGGTCACGCCGTACCACTTGAGGGTCGCGCCGGTGCGACGCGCAAGCTCTTGCCACGGAACGAGATTCGCGTGGTGTTCGAGCTCGGTTATGACGATCTCGTCGCCCGGTCCCACGTGGTACGGGAACCGGTCGTCGGCGAACGAGTAGGTCACCAGGTTCAGCGACTCGGTCGCGTTCTTGGTGAACACGATCTCGTCGGCGTCCACCCCGACGAACCGGCCGATGACGGCGCGCGCGTCCTCGTAGGCGTCGGTCGCCTCCTCGGCGAGCTGATGCGCGCCGCGGTGCACCGCCGAGTTGTGCGTGGTCAGGAACTCACGTTCCGCGTCGAGCACGGCGAGCGGTCGCTGCGAGGTGGCGCCGGAGTCCAGGTACACCAACGGTTTCCCGTCCCGAACCGTGCGGCTCAGGATCGGGAAGTCGGCCCGGATGCGGGCCACGTCGAGTGCGGGGACCGTGGCGGTCATAGTCAGGCTCCTGCGGTCGCAGACTGAGTGAAGCGGACGTAACCGTTGGCGTCGAGTTCGTCGGCCAGCTCCGAGCCGCCCTCGGCGACGATGCGGCCTGCCACGAAGACGTGCACGAACTCCGGCTGGATGTAGCGCAGGATGCGGGTGTAGTGCGTGATCAGCAGCACGCCACCGTTCTCGCGCTCCTTGTAGCGGTTCACGCCCTCGGAGACGATGCGCAGCGCGTCGACGTCCAGGCCGGAGTCGGTCTCGTCCAGGATGGCGATCTTCGGCTTGAGCAGGCCGAGCTGCAGGATCTCGTGCCGCTTCTTCTCGCCGCCGGAGAAGCCCTCGTTGACGTTGCGCTCGGCGAAGGCCGGGTCGATCTCCAGCTCGGCCATCGACTCCTTGACCTCCTTGACCCAGTGCCGCAGCTTGGGCGCCTCGCCGCGCACGGCGGTGGCGGCGGTCCGCAGGAAGTTGGAGGTGGAGACGCCGGGGACCTCGACCGGGTACTGCATGGCCAGGAACAGGCCCGCGCGCGCACGCTCGTCGACCGACATCGCGAGGACGTCCTCGCCGTCGAGGGTGATCGAGCCGGAGGTCACCGTGTACTTGGGGTGACCGGCGATCGCGTACGACAGGGTCGACTTGCCGGAGCCGTTGGGGCCCATGATGGCGTGCGTCTCACCGGACTTGATGGTGAGGTTCACGCCCTTCAGGATCTTGATGGGCTCGCCGGACTCGTCCGGGTTGGCGACCTCGACGTGCAGGTCCTTGATCTCCAGGGTGGTCATCGAATTCGAGTTCCTTTGCAGGGGTAAGTGATTGGTTCAGACGCCGACAGCGGCGAGCTCGGCCTCGATGGCCGACTCCAGCCGCTCCCGGATCTCCGGGACCGCGATCTTCTGGATGATCTCCTGGAAGAAGCCGCGCACCACCAGGCGTCGCGCCACGTCCTCCGGGATGCCACGGGCACGCAGGTAGAACAGCTGCTCGTCGTCGAAACGTCCGGTCGCCGAGGCATGTCCGGCGCCGGCGATCTCGCCGGTCTCGATCTCCAGGTTCGGCACCGAGTCGGCACGGGCGCCGTCGGTGAGCACCAGGTTGCGGTTCACCTCGAAGGTGTCGGTGCCTTCGGCGGCGGCGCGGATCAGCACATCGCCGACCCACACGGTCCGCGCGTCACCCTTCGGGGAGTCCGGATCGCCTTGCAGCGCACCCTTGTACAGCACATTCGACTTGCAGTTCGGCTGCGAGTGGTCGACCAGCAGTCGCTGCTCGAAGTGCTGGCCGGCGTCGGCGAAATAGAGTCCGAGCAGTTCGGCGTCGCCGCCGGGGCCCGCGTAGCGGACGGTTCCGGTGAGGCGAACCAGGTCGCCGCCGAGGGTGACGGCGATGTGCCGCAGCGTGGCGTCGCGGCCGAGCAGCGCGTGGTGCGCGGTGGCGTTCACCGTGTCGTCGGCCCAGTCCTGCACCGCGACGACGGTGAGCTTCGCGCTGTCACCGAGCACGAATTCGACGTTCTCGGCGTAGGTTCCGCTGCCGCGCTGGTCGATGACCACGGTGGCGGCGGCGAAGTTGCCGAGCCGGATCTGCAGGTGGCCGTAGGCGGTCTTGCCCTCGCCGGGGCCGGTGACGGTGACGACGACCGGCTCGGCGACCTCGGTCTCCGCGCCCACCGACACCACGGTGGCCGACTCGAAGCCCGAGTACGCCTGCGCCGCAACACGATCCGCGGGCGTGCCCGCGGTACCGAGGCGCGCGTCGTCGCGGCCGACGGTCTCCACCTGGATGCCATCGACCGAGCTGACCTCTACCGTGGCCTGCCCATCACGCACAGCGGAACCGTCGTGCAGACCGCGCAGACGCCGCAGCGGCGTGAACCGCCACTCCTCGTCCCGGCCGGACGGGATCTCGAAGGCGTTCACATCGAACGAGGTGAACACCTCGCCCTTGTTGATCGCGGCGCCCGCACCGGGGTTCTGAATCGGCTTCGAGGGGTTCTCGCCCTCGACCGCGCCAATGACACCTGTCGCCATCAGCCGACGGCTCCTTCCATCTGCAGCTCGATGAGCCGGTTCAGTTCCAACGCGTATTCCATCGGCAGTTCCTTGGCGATGGGCTCGACGAAGCCGCGGACCACCATGGCCATCGCCTCGTCCTCGGTCATGCCGCGGCTCATCAGGTAGAACAGCTGGTCCTCGGAGACCTTCGAGACGGTCGCCTCGTGACCCATCGTCACGTCGTCCTCGCGGATGTCGACGTAGGGGTAGGTGTCCGAGCGGCTGATCGTATCGACAAGCAGCGCATCGCATTTCACGGTCGACTTGGAGCCGTACGCGCCCTTGTTCACCTGAACCAGGCCGCGGTAGGAGGCCCGGCCACCGCCGCGCGCCACCGACTTGCTGATGATGTTCGAGGAGGTGTGCGGCGCCAGGTGCAGCATCTTCGCGCCGGTGTCCTGGTGCTGGCCCTCGCCGGCGAACGCCACCGAGAGCACCTCGCCACGGGCGTACTCGCCGGTCATCCAGACCGCCGGGTACTTCATGGTGACCTTGGAGCCGATGTTGCCGTCGACCCACTCCATGGTCGCGCCCGCCTCCGCCTTGGCCCGCTTGGTGACCAGGTTGTAGACGTTGTTCGACCAGTTCTGGATGGTGGTGTAGCGGCAGCGGCCGCCCTTCTTCACGATGATCTCGACGACCGCGGAGTGCAGCGAGTCGGACTTGTAGATCGGCGCGGTGCAGCCCTCGACGTAGTGCACGTAGGCGTTCTCGTCGACGATGATCAGGGTCCGCTCGAACTGGCCCATGTTCTCGGTGTTGATCCGGAAGTAGGCCTGCAGCGGGATGTCGACGTGCACGCCCGGCGGCACGTAGATGAACGAGCCACCCGACCACACGGCGGTGTTCAGCGCGGAGAACTTGTTGTCGCCCGCGGGGATCACCGAGCCGAAGTACTGCTGGAAGATCTCCGGGTGCTCCTTCAACGCCGTGTCGGTGTCGAGGAAGATGACGCCCTGCTTCTCCAGATCCTCACGGATGGAGTGGTAGACGACCTCGGACTCGTACTGCGCGGCGACACCGGAGACCAGGCGCTGCTTCTCCGCCTCTGGGATGCCGAGCTTGTCGTAGGTGTTCTTGATGTCCTCGGGCAGGTCGTCCCAGGTGGCTGCCTGCTTCTCGCTGGAGCGCACGAAGTACTTGATGTTGTCGAAGTCGATGCCGTCGAGGTTGGAGCCCCAGTTCGGCATGGGCTTGCGATCGAAGATGCGCAGGGCCTTGAGGCGGATGTCGAGCATCCAGTCCGGCTCACTCTTCTTGGCCGAGATGTCGCGGACAACCGCCTCGGACAGGCCTCGTTGCGCGCTGGCTCCGGCCACATCCGAATCGGCCCAGCCGTAGCCGTATTTACCCAGTGACGCGATGGTCTCTTCCTGAGTGAGCGGCTGCACCTGGTCGGTGGTTGTCGTCATTCGGCACTCCTTCCGGAGTCGTTCGTTCGAAGTGCTGCGGGCTGTGCAGCGGTTTCTGGTGAAGTTTTCTTGGTGATCGGTAGGACGAGCAGCGGCACGTGCGTGGTGCACGCGCAGTCGCCGTTGGCGATGGTGGCCAGGCGCTGCACATGGGTGCCGAGCAGGTCACGGAACGCCTCGAGTTCCGCCTCGCACAGCTGCGGGAATTCCTCCGCGACGTGCGCGACCGGGCAGTGATGCTGGCAGATCTGCACGCCGGTGCCCACCTTGCGGGTGGAGGCGGCGAAACCGGCGTCGGTGAACGCGTCCGCGATCTCCTCGGCCTTGGCCTCGGTGCGCTGCGGGGTGTGCTCCTCGACCGGTGCGATCCCGGCCACGATAGTCCTGGCCCGTTTCCTGGCGAACTCGGTGATGGCCTGTTCGCCGCCGATCTCGCCGAGCTGGCGGATCGCCGCGCCTGCCAGGTCGTCGTAGGCGTGACCCAGTTGGCCACGACCCGCGGCGGTGAGCTGGTACTGCTTGGCGGGACGGCCGCGACCCTTCTGCTGCCAGGGCGCGGACCGGCTGGCCCGAGCCTGACCGGAGTCGATCAGGGCGTCGAGGTGGCGCCGCACACCGGCCGGGGCGAGCCCCAGCGTCGTTCCGATGGCCGTCGCGGTGATCGGGCCCTCCGCCAGCAGCAGCTGAACGATGGCCGCGCGGGTGTGCCCCTCCGCGACGGTCGTGGACGCAGCAGCCGACCCGGTACCGGCCTTTCGACCAGCCCTTTCGTCTTCGCTCCGCAAACCCACGGTTTTCACAACATCAGTGTGGCGGAATTCGTTCCCGAAATCTAATAAGGGTGCCCTGAGTTCTCGGGCCTCGTGACCTGCGTAGACCGCCGATACGGGGTGCCGGAGAGCGAGACGGGTGTTGCGAATCGGGCTCACCGCAGGCCCATATTTAAGCTCAGTCTTCACACTCCCGCGAATAGTGGCTCTGACCTGCGATATCAACGCGCACTCCACAGACGCCACCACATGCGAGCAGTTCGCCCGGCACGGCCCGATCACCCGCGCGACGGATGCTCCGATGATCTTCTCGGCACGCATTCGGTTCAGTGCGTTACATCACATATGTCGATCCGACTACCCCGCCGAGCCCTTCAGCGGACCGCGACGAGCTTCATCGGCGTCTCCACCAGAGCCGCCACCGCCTCGTCCCAGTTTGCTGTCCGGGTAGTAACCAGCGACGGATCGAACCGCCCCGCCGCGACCAGCTCCAGCACCTCGGGGATGACGGGACGCGCGTGCGCGCGACCGGTGTGGAATGTGCAGCAGCGCGAGTACATGTCGAAAACAGGCAGCGATACGTCGGTCAGCTGGACGCTGACGCTGGTGCACCAGCCGTCGTAGGTGGTGGCGTCGATCGCTGCCCGCAACGCCTTGGCACCGCCGGCGGATTCGACCGTGATCGGGAACCGGCCGACACGGGCATCGCGCGGGCCTTCGATCGCCTCGGCCCCCAACGACTTCGCGATCTCCAGCCGCTCGATGGAGTTGTCCAGGTAAACGACCCGGGAAGCGTGCAGCGCGACCGCCAGTCCCGCGGCGTACAGCCCGATGGATGGCGCCGCGGGACCACCGATGACCAGCACCTCGGCCCCGGGATGGTCGGCGAGCTGCGGGCCGACGGCCCGGTAACCGTCGGGGATGTTGTCGCTGGCACTGGCGACGGCGACCGGATCGACACCAGGCAGCAGCGGAACGAGCATGGCGTCCGCATGCGGGATCAGTGTGAGATCGGCCCAGAGCCCACCCCAGTCCAGCCCGCCGAGCGGGCCGAGACCGAAGGTGGACAGCGGCGGATGGCTCGTGCAGTTGCCGGTGCGCCCGCGCAGGCAGGCAGCGCAGGTGCCGCAAGAGATTTGGAACGGCACCACCACTCGATCGCCGACCGCGACGGCACGCACGTCGTCCCCGATCGCGACCACCTCGGCGACCCCTTCGTGCCCGAACGGGTACGGACCCGGCAGCGGGAAGGTGCCACGCAGTACGGCCGGATCAATATCGCAGGTGGCCAGGGCGATCGGGCGGACCAGCGCCTGATCCGGATGCGTGAGCACGGGTTCCGGGTGCTCTTCCCAGCGCAGCTCGCCGGGACCGGTCAACATCAGGCGCTGCATCCCTCCAGTGTCGATAGAACGTTCTTTCTAGTCAATGCTCGACGCGGGATTTTGTTGCTCGGCAACAACTTCCGGAATATTTTCGGTCGACGCCGCGGCCGCGGCCACCACGCTCGCGTCGACGTCGGGTTGCGCGGACTCCACCGCGGGCATGCCCGCGTCGATATCCGACGAGCCCGTACCCGTCGAACCCGTGGCCATCTTCGGCAGCCCCGCTTCGGTGAACGTCACCCGGATCAGCCGTTCCATCGCCACCGCGACCGTGCGCAGCGGTGCGTCCGAGCGCCGCACCCTGGCCAGCATGGTCGCGCCCTCGTACGCGGCGACCACCGTCGTGGCCAGCTCCCCCGCGTCCTGAGCGGACAGCCCCAATTCGGCGAGCATGCCTGCGAACGCCTGCTCCATCGCGTCGAACGCCGTCGCGCAGGCGGCGCGAATCGCCTCGACATCGCTGGCACCGTCCAGCGCGGGCGTGCCGATCGGGCAGCCGTCATCCCACTCCGAGCCCGCCAATTTGCCGACCATGAAGTCGAACAGGGTTGCCGTGGTGGCGAAGACGTCGGTCGGCGCCTGCCGGATCATCCGCCCGGCCGCCGTGCCCGTTCCGGTGATGGCGGCTACCGCGATCTCCTCCTTGCCACCCGGAAAGTGGTGGTAGATAGAGCCATACGGCAAGCCCGCCGCCTCGCTCAACGCCTTGAGACCGAACCCGTGATACCCGTGCTGTGCGAGCAGCCCGCACGCGGCGAGCTCGATCCGCCGCCTGGACTCCGAAACCATATGTCCGATTGTGCCTCGGTCGGCGACGCTTCCGATCGGAACGAGCAGGCCCGTCCCGGGCTGTGACAGGACTGTGCCGGGGCGCGCACACTACGCTTCGTCTCGTGGCGGTACTGGAGGGCGCGCGGCGCAGAACACTGGCATTCGGGCGCCGAGCACTCGGGTTGGACGCGCCGGCCGCCGATCACACGATCGCGGTCCTGCACCAGGACGAATCCGAGGTGCCCGGGCTCGATCGCAAAGAGCTGGTCCAGCTCGACCGGATCCGGCTGATGGGCGCGACCGGGACGGTGCTGATGGCGATCAGCGCGCTCGGCATCGGCGCGCAGCCGGTGCACCAGAACCCGACCTCGGGCGTCCGGGTGCTCGGCATCTTCGCCCGCGCGCACACCGGCTCGCTCGCCATGTGCATGACCGGCACCGTCGTGGTGGTGCTCGCCTGGCTGCTGCTCGGCCGGTTCGCCGTCGGCGGCTTCGGCGGCGCGCCACGCCACCGGCTCAGCCGCTCCCAGCTCGACCGCACGCTGCTGGTCTGGATCATTCCGCTCAGCGTCGCGCCGCCGCTGTTCAGCAATGACGTGTATTCCTATCTGGCGCAGAGCGAGATCGCCGCCCGCGGCATCGACCCCTATCAGGAGGGGCCGGTCGACGGGCTCGGCATCGACAACGTGCTGACCAACAACGTGCCGACCATCTGGCAGAAAACACCGGCGCCCTACGGTCCGCTGTTCCTATGGATAGGTCGCGGTATAGCCGAACTCACCGGCGACAACATCATTCTCGGCGTCTGGGTGCATCGCGCACTCGCGATCGCGGGCGTCGCGCTGATCGTGTGGGCGCTGCCGCGATTGTCCCAGCGCTGCGGGGTCGCGCCGGTCAGCGCGCTGTGGCTCGGCGCGGCCAACCCGCTGGTGCTGTTCCATCTGGTCGGTGGCGTGCACAACGACGCACTGATGCTCGGCCTGATGCTGGCGGGCATGGAGCTGTGCCTGCGCGCCATCGAGGACATCCATCCGTTCGACGGACGGGCCTACGCCTGGTTGATCGGCGGGGCGATCCTCATATCGCTGTCGTCGGCGGTCAAACTCACCTCGATCATCGCTCTCGGTTTCGTCGGCATGGCGTTGGCCCGCCGGTGGGGGTTCAGCCTGCGCACCGTCGCCGTGTCCGCCGCGCTACTCGGCGCGATCGCGCTCAGCACAACGCTTTTCATCGGTTCGGTGAGCGGACTCGGCTTCGGATGGATCCACACCCTGAACGTCGCCAACGCGGTGCGCAGCTGGATGTCGGTGCCGACCGTGCTCGGCATCATCACCGGATTCGGCGGTGTGCTGCTCGGCCTCGGCGACCACACCACCGCACTGCTCAGCATCACCCGGCCGATCGCCGCGGTGGTCGCCGGATTCCTCGCCCTGCGCATGCTCGTCGCGACCGGCATCGGCCGGCTGCACGCGGTCGGCGCGCTCGGTGTCGCATTGGGCGCCATCGTGCTGCTGTTCCCGGTGGTCCAACCCTGGTACCTGCTGTGGGCAATCGTGCCGCTGGCCGCCTGGGCCACCCGGCCCATCTTCCGCGTTCCCGCCGTGACGTTCTCGGCGATCGTCAGCGTCATCCTGATGCCGCGCGGCGCCGACCTGGAGGTCTTCCAGATCGTCGGCGCCGCCATCGCCACCGTGATCGTCGCCGTGCTGTTCATCGTGATCACCCGTAACAAACTGCCGTGGCGTGGCCAGGAGGGGGTGTCGGCTCCGTCACAGGTGGCTACCTCTTACGGTGTGACATCGTGAGCGAGCGAAGCGAGCGAACCATCGGCGCAGGCCCTCGGGGCACGGCGGAGCCGAGCGTCAGCGAGGCGCAGCCGTGACCCCAACCGGACTTGCCGTTCGCGTCGAGGGTGTCGTCAAGCGCTACGACGAGACCACGGCGGTCGACGGTTTGAGCTTCGATGTCGAACGAGCGCAGGTGCTCGCGCTGCTCGGTCCGAACGGGGCGGGCAAAACCACCACGGTCGAAATGTGCGAGGGGTTCGTGACTCCCGACGCCGGGTCGGTGCGGGTGCTCGGTCTGGATCCGATCGCCGACTCCGATCGGCTGCGGCCGCGCATCGGGGTCATGTTGCAGGGCGGCGGCGCGTATCCGGGCGCGAAGGCGGGCGAGATGCTCGATCTGGTCGCCGCCTACTCCGCCGATCCGCTGGATCCGGACTGGTTGCTGCGCACGCTCGGGCTGCAGGACAACCGCAGCACGCCGTACCGCAGGCTCTCCGGTGGCCAGCAGCAGCGGCTCGCGCTGGCGTGTGCGCTGGTCGGCAAGCCGGAGATCGTGTTCCTGGACGAACCAACCGCCGGGCTGGATGCGCAGGCGCGGCTCATCGTGTGGGAGCTGATCGACGCGTTGCGCCGCGACGGCGTGACCGTGGTGCTCACCACGCACCTGATGGACGAGGCCGAGCAGCTCGCCGACCAGCTGGTGATCATCGATCACGGCCGGATCGTCGCCTCCGGCACGCCCGCCGAGGTGACCGCGCACGGCGCCGCCGGGCAGCTACGCTTCTGTGCCCCACCGAAACTCGATCTGGAGCTGCTGAAATCGGCGCTACCGGAAGGTTTCTCGCCACGGGAGACCACGCCGGGCACGTATCTGGTCGAGGGCGAGATCAATCCGCAGGTGCTGGCCACGGTGACCGCGTGGTGTGCGCGAGTGAACGTGCTGGCCACCGATATCCGGATCGATCAGCGCAGGCTCGAAGACGTCTTCCTGGAACTCACCGGACGGGATCTACGCGGATGACTCAGCCCGACCTGACCGCCAACCGCTTCACCCCGGGCACCTTCGCCCCCGACCCACGGCCGAGCTCGCGCGCCGCGATGATGATCGCGCAGACGCGGCTCGAACTGATCCTGTTGCTGCGCAACGGCGAACAGCTGCTGCTCACCATGTTCATCCCGATCACGCTGCTGGTCGGCCTGAGCCTGTTGCCGTTCGGCGATCTCGGCGACGACCGGGTGGACAAGATCGTGCCCGCGGTGATGATGGTGGCGGTCATGTCGACCGCGTTCACCGGGCAGGCCATCGCCGTCGGTTTCGACCGCCGCTACGGCGCGCTGAAGCGGCTCGGCGCCACCGCGCTCCCCCGCTGGGGCATCATCGCGGGCAAGAGCGCGGCGGTGCTCATCGTCGTTGTGCTGCAAGCAATCCTGCTCGGCGCCATCGGTTTCGCACTGGGCTGGCGGCCCGAGCCGGCCGGGCTGGCGCTCGGCGCGCTCGTGATCGCGCTCGGCACCGCC
Organism: Nocardia sp. CS682; assembly: GCF_004634405.1. Lineage (NCBI taxonomy): Bacteria > Bacillati > Actinomycetota > Actinomycetes > Mycobacteriales > Nocardiaceae > Nocardia > Nocardia sp. CS682. The sequence goes on from NZ_CP029710.1 coordinate 1,580,302, forward strand.
ACTTTCGCGGCGATGGGCCTGCTGCTCGGTGGCACCTTGAAGGCGGAAGTCGTGCTGGCACTGGCGAACATCCTGTGGTTCGTCATGCTCGGCATCGCCAGCATCGTGTTCGCCTCGGACGATCTGCCCGCCGCGGTGAACGTGCTTGCCCGCCTGGTGCCCTCGGGCGCGCTCGCGGTCGGTCTGGAGGATGCGATGCGCAACACTGTCGACTGGTTCGGCATCGCTGTACTGGCCGCGTGGGGCGCGGTCTCCGGCATCCTCGCCGCCCGCTACTTCCGGTTCCAGTAGACCCGCTCGAACTGCGCCGCGAAGCTGCTGAACTACGCGACGATCCCGGCACGACGACACCCAGCGGCTTCCGACCTGCGCTTGCCATCCCGGCACCGCTGACACCCCACCAGCTTCCGAAATGCGTACGGCAGCTCGCGCATCGCCGTCGCACCGCCGCGCACTCGCCGAACCGTACCAACGACAGCGTGTAGTTGACCGTGCTCTACCATCGTGACGTGCTGTATCGCGCCTTTCTGCGACTCGTCGACAAGCTGCCGCTGCCCTCGCTGCGAGTGCAGCGCATGATCGCTATCGCGGTGATCCTCTCGCAGGCGGGCATCGCGGTCACCGGGGCCGTCGTCCGGGTCACCGCCTCCGGCCTCGGCTGCCCGACCTGGCCGCAATGCTTCCCCGGCAGCTTCACCCCGATCGGCGTCTCCGAGGTGCCGGTGCTGCACCAGACCGTCGAGTTCGGCAACCGCCTGCTCACCTTCGTCGTCTCGCTGTGCGCGGCCCTGATCGTGCTCGCCGTGACCCGCGCCCGGCGCCGCAACGACGTCCTGCTCTACGCGTGGCTGATGCCCGGCGGCACGCTGCTGCAAGGCATCATCGGCGGTATCACCGTGCGCACCGGCCTGCTCTGGTGGACCGTCGCCGTGCACCTGCTGGCGTCGATGCTCATGGTCTGGCTGGCCGTGGTGCTCTACGCGAAGATCAACGAACCCGACGACGGCATCGAGGTCGTGCGCGCGCCCGCTCCCCTGCGCTGGCTGACCGGCCTCAGCGCTGTCGCGATGAGTGGCGTGCTGATCGCCGGAACCCTGGTGACTGCCGCCGGACCGCACGCGGGCGACAAGAGCATCGAGCGTCCGGTCGCGCGCCTGGAGGTGGAGATCGTCACCCTGGTGCACCTGCATTCCCAGCTGCTCGTCGGCTACCTGGCGCTGCTGGTCGGCTTGGCATTCGGCCTGTTCGCGGTCGGCATCACCCCACCGGTCCGTAAACGCGTACTCGTGCTGCTCGTCATCGTCTGCTCGCAGGCCTTGGTCGGCGTCGTCCAATACTTCACCGACGTTCCCGCAGCCCTCGTCGTCATCCACGTAGGCGGAGCCGCCGCCTGCGTAGCCGCCACTGCCGCTCTGTGGGCCTCCCTGCGCACCAGGGAAACAATCAAAACCACCACCCCCGCAGCCCAACCCGCCTGACCGGCTGCTGAAGGCCAAGCCTCCTCGGGCTCCGCGCACGCCGCATAGCGGGCGTGCGGCTGAGCAGAAGGCGGGCCCACCGCACCAACGGGACACGGCGGCAGAGTTCGAGTGTAGCCGCCCTTATGTCCCGTTGATCGTGGTCGGCTCGGGATGGCTACGCTCGGAGGGGGTCGGTCGTCGAGGAGGGGTTACCGATGGGTGTCAGCAAGATGGAACGTGTTGTGGCGCAGCCATTTCCTGAGATCGAGCCGTATGCGCACGGGCTGCTCGATGTCGGGGACGGGAATCGGATCTACTGGGAGACCAGCGGTAATCCCGACGGTAAGCCCGCTTTGGTGGTGCACGGCGGGCCGGGGAGCGGGGGTCGCCGGGGTTCGCGGAAGAACTTCGATCCCGCGATCTATCGCATCGTGCTGTTCGACCAGCGCGGCTGCGGCGAGAGTCTGCCGCATGCCTCGGATCCGGCAGTCGATATGGCGCACAACACCACCGAGCACCTGATCGCTGATATGGAGCGGCTGCGGGTGCACCTCGGTATCGAGAAGTGGCTGCTGTACGGCGGGTCCTGGGGGTCGACGCTGATTCTCGCCTACGCCGAACGGTTTCCCGAGCGGGTCTCCGAGATCGTCCTGGTCGGGGTCACGATGACCCGGCCGGAGGAGACCGAATGGCTCTACCGAGGTGTCGCCCGATTTCTGCCGGGCCCGTGGGAGGCGTTCCGCGACGCGCTGCCGGAATCCGAGCGCGACGGGAATCTCGTTGCCGCCTACAGCCGTTTGATGAGCAACCCCGATCCGGCGGCACGTGCGGCGGCGGCCCGTAACTGGTGCGCGTGGGAGGACGCCGTCATCGCGCACGAAACCCTCGGCAACCCCGGCCAATACAGCAACAAACCCGACGCGGCGCTACTCGCCTTCGTCCGGATATGCACGCATTACTTCGCCAATGACGCGTGGCTGCCGGATGGACAACTCCTCGCCGACGCTCACAAGCTCGCGGGCATCCCCGGCGTACTGATCCACGGACGGCTGGATCTCGGCAGCCCGCTGCAAACAGCTTGGCAGTTGGCGCAGGCCTGGCCCGACGCCGAACTGCACGTCATCGACGAGTCCGGCCACACCGGCAGCCCCGAGATGATGACGACGATTCTCGAGGCGATCGCACGCTTCGGCCGCCGGTAAAAGCGCTTTCAGGGTTCGAGCACCGCCCGAACGAACCCCACGAGGTCGTTGCGGACGCGTTCCTGGTCCAGCCCGTCGGCGCCGGCCCGAATCGCGGACAACAAGGCGGACAACAGAATCGACAGCAGAATCTCCCCGGTCAACCGCGGGTCGAGCTCCGGATCCAGATACCCGAGCGCCATCCCCTTCTTGAGCCGGGAGGTGGCCTCGTCGCCGTACACGGTCAGGTTCCGGATCGAACGCTCCGCCACCTGATCGTCGATCGAGGTCGCCTCCAACAGGATGAAAGACACCAAACCCGGTTCGTCCGCGACCAATTGGTAGGAGTGATCGACGACGCGACCGAACAGCGCGCAGAATTCGTCGAGCGTCTGCGGACGCTGTCCGGTCACCGCCCGGCCGAAGACCCGCTCGCGGATCAACGCGAAGTAGTGGTCGATGACGGCGTCGAGCACGTCGCGCTTGTTGGTGAAGTAGTTGTAGAAGGTGCCGTGACTCACGCCGGCCCTGGCCACGATGTCGGCGACGACAACGTTGCGATACCCCTTGTCGACGAACAGCTCATACGCGGCGAAAACGAGCTCGGCGCGGCGTTTGGCGCTGCGATCGGCGGCATTCACCGAGCGGGCCCGTCCGCGACGGGAGCACGCGGCCGCAAGGCTTTCTCGAGCACGGTGAGCACACCGGCGGTGGCGCGTTCCCGCGCCTGTGGCGTGTTGTCGCCACGCATCTCCTGCAACACCCCGGGCACCACCAGGGTGAGTGTAGTGTGCGCGGTCACCTCGACGTCGATGTCGGCCCGGATCCAACCCGCCGCGACACCGCGCCGAAGTTCTTGCGCCACAAAGGTACTGACGAGCAGCTCCAGACCGAGCAGTCGGTCGCTGAGCTCTTTGTCGATGGCGCTTGCCTCGACGAGCACCAGGCGAACGAAGTTCGGGTCGTGCTCCAGCATCGCGTACAACCGCTCGATAGCCGCCCGGACACCGGCGAGCATCTCCGCGGCCGAGCTCGGGCGGCTCAGCAGGGTGTGCGGCTGCAACACCTCGACGAGCTTCTCGACCCCGAAATCGACCACGTGATCCAGGATTTCGCGTTTACTCGCGAAGTACCGGTACACCGTGCCCTGCCCGATGCCTGCATGCGCGGCCACATCGGAGATCGCCGTCGCCTCGTACCCGCGTTCGGCGAACACGGCGTAGGCCGATTCGATGATCTGCTGTCTGCGCCGTTCCGGCAGACCGGCAAGCGGCGGCCGACCGCGGCGGGCCTGGTCCGGCACAGCACTCCCTCTCGACGGAACCGGGACAAATAGCGCGTCAGCTTATCAACGCCCCGGCGCCTCGCCCTTCGGGCCGTAGTCCACCACCTGCCAGTCGCCGCCGTTCTTGGCCACGGTCACCACCAGCAGATTGGGCACCGTGGCCGGCGTCGGCTGCTGGATGTTCTGCGTCTTCTGGGTGGCAAGCACCGTCACCGAGTACTGGTCGTTGCCCTGGGTGTCCACCGTGGTGCCCAGCACCTGCCCGGTGGCGACCACCTGCGCCTCGGTCATGATCTTGGCCAGCGTGTCGTGCACCTCGTCGTAGCGCTTGCGCAGCGCGTCGGAGGTGCCGCGCTGCACGCCGTCGAAGAACGCGGGCAGATTCTTGTGGTCGTAGGTGAGCGAGCGCAGCGTGTAGTCTTGCGCCACCTCGGCGGCCTTGGCGCGGTCGGCGTTCTGCTGCCGCAGCGCGCTGAGGTCGTCGGCGGCCGACTGCCAGGACAGGCCGAGCACGATGCCGAGCACCGTGAGCAGTACCGTCAGGCCGCCGAATAAGTAGCCGATAGTGTTGCGCTGCTGCACTTTCGGCGTGTCTGTTGCCGCTGTCACTTCGGTGCCGGTCTCGGCCGCAGGATCGGGCGTGGTCATGATGGCCTCAACTCTCTACTTCGGAACGTCGAGCGTGATTCGGGCGGTCCCGTGCTCCGGGAAAGTCGCCGACAACAGGTCGATGATCGAACCGGCGTCCACCCGAACGGGTTTCAGCACACTCGTGGACGGCCGCAACGCGGTGGCGATGTGCGCCAGGTCCGGTCCGAGCACCGTGAGGTACTGATCGATCTTGTGCACCAGCGGCCCCAGTGGCTCGTCCCAGACATGTTCGCCCGCATAGGAATAGCCGCGGAACGCCTCGATCAGGTGCACCACCTCGGGCAGCAGCTCGGTGAAATCGTCGGCCCAGCCGCCGATCACCGGCCCGTAGCCGTCGAAGTTCTGCGCGAGGTCCTGCCCGTTCAGATACAGCCGGGTGATGGCGTCGCGCTTGTCGTGCAGCAGCTGCGCCGTCATGGTCAGCGTCCGGGTGAGGTTGGCGATCTCCGGCTCCCGGCCCGCATACCCCTGCGACAGAATGGCGGCGAGTTGTTCGATCTTCACCGGATCGATCTGCGCGTTCAGCACATCCAGCTTGGCCAGCGCCTCGCTGACCGTCGTCGCGATGCGCACCTGATGGGCGGGCACGACGCTGCCGTCGGTGAGGTACGGGCCCGCCGTGCCGGTCGGGCGGAAGTCCATGAACTGCTCACCCGCCGCCGACAGATTGCTGACGTGCACCTCGCTGCCGAGCGGCACCCGGTACTTCGCGTCCAGCTCGATCCGCACCGCGAGCCCGGTGCCGGTGGCGGTGATGGCGCGCACCTTGCCGATCCGCATGCCGCGCAGGTCGACCTGGGAGGTCTGCATCAGGCCGCCGGACGAATCCATCAGCACCGTCACGGTATTCGTGCTGCGCCGCGGATCGATGTCGAGCACCCCGACGGCCATGTACGCCGCGCACACCACGGTCATCACGAGCAGCAGCACCAGCGAGACCGGACCGGAAAGCTTCATCGGACCATTCCTATCGACCGGAGCACCTGGATCATCTCGTCCGAGCGGGCCGAGGCGTCGGCGGCGACCGCCTCGGGCGTCACCCGCTGCACCCGAATGTTGGGCGGCGCACTGAAGAACGGGATCAGCTTGTCGCGCAAGAGCCGGTTCATCGCGGCGACGTTCATCGGCACCGTGGTGTCGGCACTGCCGATGGTGCGGGCCGCCGGTGCCAGGATGCTGATGATGTCGTGCAGGTCGCCACGCAGCGGCAGCGCGAGATCGCCTACGTAGGTCGCCAATTCGCCGCCGTCGATGATCAGCTGGACCAGGCCGAACAGCACCTCCGACAGACCGGCGGCGCGGCCGGGCCCGAGGGTGAGGGTGCGGTCGACATTGTCCCTGTTCGCCTCCAGCGTGGTCGTCACGGTGGCGGCGGCGGCCAGGATCCGGTCGAGTTCGCTGGTGTGCGTGGCGAGGTCGTGCAGCGCGCTCCGGCCACCGGCCAGGATGCGGGACAGATCCGCCGGGTCGGTCGGGAAGGCGGCGTTGACGCTGGCGACGAGCTCCTGCATCTCACCGAAGCGGCCGCCGGTGACGATGTTCGACATCGCCCGCAGGATGTCCTCCACATTGGCGGCAAGCACCGTGCGGCTGCGCGGGATGACATCACCGTTCACCAGGAACGGCGGACCGGCGTTCGACGGCGCCTGCAAGGCGATGTGGATGTCGCCGAGGATGGTGCTCTGCCGCAGTTCCGCGGTGGTCGACTTGGGCAGTCGCACATCGGCTTTCAGGTCCACCGTGGCGACTGCGGTGTCCCCGATCAGCTCGATCCGGTCGAGCATGCCGACCTCGACCCCCTCGGCGATGATCTTGGCCCGATCCGGCAGGTTGAGCACCGAGCCGAATTCGATGCGGATCGAGAAGGTGTCGCCCGCCAGATACGTGCCGGGAATCGGTACGTCGGTCGCGCGCACGCCACAGCCGGTCAGCACCAGGACCACCGCTGCGAGCACCGGAATCAGCCGCTTCATGGCGCCCCCAGCGAGCCGAGAATCACCCGGACCAGTCCGGGCTGGCTACCGTCGGCCGACTCGTAGTGCGGCGGACGGTAATTCACCCGCACCACACCCGTGGCCGGGTCGTACACCTGGGCCAGCCGACCGGCCAGCGGCGGCAACTGCACCAGCAGATCCACGATGCTGCCCGCCAGCACCGCGTAGCGGTGTACCTCCGGCACGATCCGATCCAGGAATTCGAAGGACTGCTGGTCGTACTTGCCGACATTGCGGGCGATCACCGGCAGGAACTCGAGCGCGAGATCCACCGCCCTGGACAGTTCCGCGGAGAAGCCGTGGACCAGATCGATGCCGTTGTTCAGGTTGTCCAGCAGCGCTTGCATATCCGGCCAGTTGGTGATGAACATCGTGGTGAGCAGGTCGAGATTGTCGACGAGCTTGCGGATCACCACGTCCCGGTCGGCCGGATCGCCGATCACCTGGGACAGGCGCTGCAGCAGGGAATTCCACTGTGGGCCGGTGCCGTCGAGCGTGCGGACCGCGCCGGTGAGGGTGTCGTCGAGCAGCGTGTCCGACGGCGCGCCCGGTGTCGGTGACTGCTGCGCGCCGAGCAGGTCACCGGACAGCTTGCCGAGTGCGTCGAGCGCCTCGCTGATGCCGACCGGTGTCTTGGTGCGTGCCAGCGGAACACAGTGTGCGGTATCGAATTTCGGGCCGCCGGTGTAGGTCTTGGTCAGCTCGACGCGCCGGTCGGTGACGATGGAGCTCGACATGGTGACGGCTTCGACATCGGCGGGCAGCGTCAGCTTGCCATCGATCGTCATGGTCACTCGCATCCGGTCGCCGAGTGCTTCGATGCCGGAGACGGTGCCGACCTCGACACCCAGCATCGTGACGCTGTTGCCCTCGTAAAGCCCTACGGTATCGGTGAATTCGGCACACAGACGCTGCTCGGCAGGCTGTACCCGATCGAGCCAGGACGCGCCGCTCACGCCGACGACCACCGCGACGGTGACCAACAGTGCGCCGAGGACCACGCCCGCTCTTACCCACGCACGCATCAGCACGCCCTCCCCTCGAACGGAATGCACAGTGCCGGACCGCGTATCACGCTGGCGGACTGGTCGATGGTCACGCCGTCGACGCCGAGCATCGCGGAGATCTTCCCGATGAAGTCCTTGATCCCCGCGATGACCGTGTCGAGCCGGCCGGGATCCTGCACGAGTTTGTTGAACAGCTCCTCGAATTCGGCGACCGACGGTTCGATCGAGTCGCCGTAGGCCATGACCGGCCGGTGCAGCACCGCGAAGAACCGCTTCAACAGCTCGAAGACCTGGACGACCTCGCCCCTGCGCTGACCGAGCACCACGGCGACGCCACCGAGCTCGCGGACGAAGTCGGCGAGCACCGCCCGGTCGGTCGCGATCGCGCCGATGTATTCGTCGGATACCCGGACCGCGGAGTCCAGCTGGGTCGACCGCTCGGCCAGCACGCCGGTCAGGTCGTTGAAGTTGCCGATGATCGAGCGCACCGCGTCGGGCTGACCGGCCAACGCCGCGTTCACCTCGGCGATGGTGCTGCGCAAGGTGGTTCCGTCGACCTGGCTGAGCACCGGAGTGGCGACGTCGATGATGTCGGTCAGTTCGAACGGGGTGGTGGTCCGTTCCGGCGGAATGTGCTTGCTACCCAGCGCTCGCTCCCCCTGCGGAGCGAGCGACAGGTAGTGCCCGCCGATCGGCGTCAGCATCTTCACCGCCACCGACGAGGCGTCACCGACCCGGACCTCGCGGTCAACGCCGAAGCGCACCTCCACGTGGTCACCGACCAGCTCCACCGAGCGGACCTGGCCCACTTTGATGCCCGCGATCCGCACCTCGTCGCCGGTGCGGGCGCCGCCCGAGTTACGGAAGTCCGCCGTATAGGACTGCTCGCCGAAGGGCACCACGTACAGCACCGCGGCGGCGAGTAAACCGAGCACGCTCACCAGCACACCGGCTATCCCCCACCGCAGCTGCGACCAGGAGTCCGACTTCTCCGCACGCAACTGTTCGACCTCGCCGAACAGCCGCAACGGCAGTCCGATGAGTTGCTTTGCCGCACCGGTCATTTGCACACCACCAGCTTCTGATTGCCGAGCACGACATCGCCGATGCCCGGTAGCCCGAGCTCGCCTCCGGCGCAGGAGTACGTCTTCGCGGTGCCGCTCGCGGGGACGTTCTGGTTGAGCCCGGCGATCAACGACGGCACCAGCGACAGGATCTCGACCAGCTGATCGGTCTGCGGCAGCAACCTGCGCAACAGCCCGTCCAACGGCAGGTAGCTGTCGTCGTAGGCGCCTTGCAGTTCCTCGAGCAGCGGAATGAGCGGCACCAGCGTGCGATTCGCCTGTTCGACCGCGTTGACGATCATCGCGGTCCGGCTGCCGAACTGGTTGAGCACGCCATTGAGCTGCTTGACGAGATCGCCTACCGCCGCGGACTTTCCGCCGATCGAGCGGGAGATCGCGCCGAGGTTGTTGATCAGCAGCACCACCACCGCCTCGCTGCTCTTGGCATGCTTGGTGAGCCGGTCGAGATCGGCCAGCGCGGGACCGATGCCGCTGCCGTCGCCCTGCAACACCCGCAGGATGTTCGTGCCGAACTGGTTGAGCTGTGCGGTGTCCAGCGTGTCGAACAGCGGCTTGAAGCCGTTGAACAGGGTGGATACATCGAAACTCGGGATGGTTCGCTGCACCGGAATAGTGCCCCCGGGTGCGAGGCGCAGGCCGCCGGATTTCGCGTTCATCACCTCGATGTAGCGTTGCCCGATCAGATCCTGGTAGCGCACAGCGGCTTCGGTGTTGTCGTAGAGGGGACGCTGGCGGTCCACGGTGAACCGGACGCGTGCGTGCTGGCCGTCCAGCTCGACGCTGTCGACCTTCCCGACCGCCACGCCCGACATGCGCACCACATCCCCGGCGTACAGCCCCGAGATATCGGTGAACACAGCGTCATAGGAGACCTTGTCGTCGGGCACCGGCGTATTCAGCGCGGCCACAATGAAAGCCGAGCACATCGCGACGATCGCGACGAACACCCCGAGCTTCACCGCCGCGGCGGTCACACTGTTCATCGCGGCACCCCGATGATCGAATCGGCGAGGTAGGGCATGTTTTTCACGATCACCTCCAGCTGCAGCTGCACCCGGCCGTCGACCACCGGGAACGCGCTGTCGATCCGGGCGAGCAAGGCGGGCAGCCGGTGGTACGCGGGCGCGACCGTGCCGATCGACGCGCTGATCGGCACCACCAGATCCAGCACACCGCCGATCGTGACGGCCAGATCCGGGTTGTTCCTGCGCAGCAGATCGGTGACCGGCAACAGCAGTTCGGTGTCCAGGCCGGACAGCGAATGCTTTGTCCGCTCGCGGTTTTCGAGGCTGCCGAAGTACTCGCTGTTGTCGAGCACGCCGAGGATCACATCGACCACCGGCGAGGTGGTCTGCGCGACGCCCGCGCCGACGTCGGCGCCGATATCCAGGTAATGCCCCAGCGGCGCACGCTGATTCATGGCCAGCACCCGGGCGGTGGCGAAGAACGACCGCACCGCCGGACCCATCGAGGCGGTGTTGTCCAGCAGCAGATCGAACAGCGCCCGCACGGTGTCGGAGTCGAGCACCTGGGTCAGCCGCGCCGCCCGGCGGAACACACTCGACACGGTCGCGTTGGAGGCGTTGGCGCCGATGAACAGCGTGGTGTTCTCCGGCAACCGCCCGCCCTTGCCGGTGTTCACCAATTCGATGGCGCTGGAGCCGAAGATGTTCGACGAGGTGAACCGCGCCGACACATCGTCGGTCAGTGCACCGGCCTGGTGCCGATCCAGCGCCAGCTCGATGCGCTGGTGCCCGTAGTCGACGGTCTGCACCGTGCGCACCGTGCCGATCGCGAAGCCGCGGAACTTCACCTCCGCGCCCGGCGCGAGACCCTCACCGAGGGTGGCCGCGTCGATGGTGAGGGTGAACCGGTCCGCGAATTTTCCCTGCGCGTACTGCGTGGTGAGCACCGCGACCACCAGAATGACGGCGGCGACGACCAGCCCACGTAGCCGCAGCATCCACCGCCCGGCGGCCCGGCCTGAGAGATCAACGAATATCGGCATCAGTCACCCCGAAATCTTGATTCCGACATCGAGCCCCCAGAAGACGATCGTCATGATCATGTCCGCGACCACCACCAGCACCAGGCTCGCGCGGATCGCCCGGCCGGAGGCCCGCCCGACGCCCTCCGGCCCGCCGGTCGCGTAAAACCCTTGGTAGCCATGGATCAGGATGATCATCACCACGAACACCGTCGCCTTGATCAGTGATGCGACCACGTCGCCGGGTTGCAGGAAAGCGTCGAAGTAGTGGTAATAGGTGCCCGAGGACTGACCGTGCAACACGTTCACCACCACCGCGCACGACAGGTAGCTGAGGATCAGCGTCAGCAGGTAGAGCGGGACGATGGTGATCATGCCCGCGATCACCCTGGTGGTCACCACGAACGGAATCGGCCGGATACCAATGGCTTCCAGTGCGTCGATCTCCTCGGAGATGCGCATCGCGCCGATCTCGGCGGTCATCCGGCAGCCCGCCTGGGCCGCGAACCCGATCGCGGCGACCATCGGCGCCATCTCCCTGGTGTTGGCGTAGGCGGAGACGAAGCCGGTCAGCGGCCCCATGCCGACCATGTTCAGCGCGGTGAAACCCTCCACGCCGATCGAGCCGCCGACCGCGACGCCGAGGAAGATCAGCACCGCCACCGTGCCGCCGCCGACGATGATATTGCCGCTGCCCCAGGTGATGTCGGTGAGCGTCAACATGGTCTGACGGCGGTACGCGCGCAGTGTGTGCGGTATCGCGGCGAGCACCTGGACCACGAAAGTCAGCTGGTGGCCCAGCGATTCGAACAGCGTCAGCGGTCCGCGCGTGCCGCGCTCGACGAGGCGACCGGCACGGCCGAACGGCCGATACTGGGCCGGTATTTCAGTCATCAGCCCACCTTCTGCGGCAGGAACATCGAAACCAGCTGAGTGATTACGAGATTCACGCCGAAAGCGGCGATCACCCCGATCACCACCGCGGCGTTGACCGCGTTGGCGACGCCCTTGGGCCCGTGCGTCGCTTCGAGCCCGCGCTGGCACGCGACGATCAGCACGATCACCCCGAAGATGACCGACTTGCCGATCGCCACCGCGAGATCGGCCATGGTCGCGAAGGCGGCGAACGAGGACAGGTAGCTGCCCGGCGTCACCCCTTGGAACCCGACCGCCACCACGTATCCGGTGAACACACCCATGAAGATGACGAGCAGGCACAGCAGCGGCGTCAGCACGATCATGGCCGCCAGCCGCGGGGCGACCAGCCGCCGCACCGGGTCGATGCCCATGGTGCGCAGCGCGTCTACCTCCTCGCGAATGGTGCGCGCGCCCAGATCCGACGCGATGGCCGACCCGGCCGCGCCGCCGAGCAGCAGCGCGGTCACCATCGGCGCGCCTTGCCGGATGACGCCGAGCCCGCCCGCCGCGCCGGCCACCGAGGTCGCGCCGACCTGCTGGGTCAGGCTGCCGACCTGCACCGAGACGATCACGCCGAACGGAATCGCCACCAGCACCGCGGGAATCGCGGTGACGCTGACGATGAACCAGCCCTGGTGCACTGTGTCCCGCCACGGATGGCGCAGCTTCAGGATGTCGCTCACGAGATAGCTGAACGCGGCGACGGCGAGCTGAAGGGTCCGGCCGAAGGTCCGCAGACTCGTCAGGACCAGCTCGAATCCCCACCGCACCAGTGGCTCGGACACCCGAGCGACCCTGTCGACCACCACTACCTCGATTCCGCCGGCTCCACCCCCGACCGGGCTCAATTTAACCGACTGATATGTCACTCTGCGGCGAATTGGCTCGATTCGCTCAACTGACCCAGACAGTACGGCTCCGAGCGGATGATTGCGCTTCCGCGCTGCGGCAGACCGGAAAAAGTCCAGGCGGATGCGTGCCCGGCCGGGACCGCTAACCTGGCCAGCATGGCGGTCATTGTTCTGGTGCCGGATGACTACGGCTTCGAGGTCCTGTCCGGAATCGACGGCATACAGCCGTTGCGCTACGAAGCGGGCGAGCCACTGCCCGACGGCGCCGAACACGCGGAAGTACTGGTGCCCAAGTTCCTTTCCCGCGCCGACACCGTCGACCTGACCCGGCTGCCCAAGCTGCGGCTGGTGCAGATGATGACCGCGGGCGCCGAGGGCTGGATCAGCCGGTTACCCGATGGCGTACGCCTGTCCACCGGGCGCGGTGCGCACGGCGGCAGCTCGGCCGAATGGGTAATGGCCGCGCTGCTGCACATCTATCGCGAGCTCGGCGGCTTCGTCGACGCCCAGCGCGCCCAGCAGTGGACCTTCCATCAGACCGGAACATTGGTCGGCAAGCGGATTCTGGTGATCGGCGCCGGCGATCTGGCCGCCGAACTCGTCCGCAGGCTCGACGGCTTCGACACCGAGGTGACGCTGGTCGGCACTCGGGCCCGCGACGGGGTGCACAGTGTCGATGAACTACCCGACTTGCTCCCCGGAAAAGACGTCGTCGTGCTGACTGTCCCGGTCACCACTCGCACCACCGGCATGGTCGACGCCGCCTTCCTCGCCGCGATGGACGACAACGCCATTCTCGTCAACATCGCCCGCGGGCCGATCGTCCGGACCGATGCCCTGCTGGCCGAGCTGCAATCGGGCCGACTCCGTGCGGCACTGGACGTCACCGATCCCGAGCCCCTGCCACCGGGCCACCCACTCTGGACCGCCCCGAATCTCCTACTCACCCCGCACGTCGGCGGGAACAGCACCGGCAGTTACGAACGCGGCTACGCCGTGGTCCGCGCGGAGATCGCCCGCTTCGTGGCTGGTGAAGAGCCGCAGAACCTGGTGCGCGGGGAGTATTGAGTAAGCCCGTGCCCTGCTGAATCCCTTGCCGCACGGATCTTTACGCAATTCGTAAGCCGACGCTCGGCACCCGTTGACGCGGGCCCGTGGCGGGCGTACGGTCGTTTTTGACAACTTCTCAAAATATGTCAAGGTGACAAAACGATGAGCGTCAACGAGTTCGAACGCGAGCAGGCCATCCTCGATGCGGCCGCCGACCTGCTGTGCCGGATCGGCTACAACAAGCTGACGATGGGCGACGTCGCCGATGCCGTCGCCCTGCACCGGGGTTTGGTGTATCTGCAGTTCAAGTCGAAAGACGAGCTCGTCGAGGCGACGGTGCGACGCGAGCTGAGCCGGTACGCGGACACGTGGCGGGCACAGCTGGAGGCGGACCCGCAGGCGGGCAGCGTGGCCAGCGTCTACCGGGCGATGGTGCACACGCTCACCCGGCTGCCGCTCGCCGCAGCGGTCGTCGCGCGCGACGAAGACATCCTGGGCAAGTACCTGCGCAAGCCGGGCAACGTCTTCGCCCGGCTGCCCAAACTCGGCACCGGCGACTTCCTGCTCGCCATGCAGGAGGCGGGCACGGTCCGCTCCGACGTCGACATCCGCACGGCCGCTTTCATTCTCGACGCGTTGACCCCCGCCATCCGGCGCACCTTGCCATCGGATCGGGCCGAACCCGCCGATCCGGACCAGCCGTCCTCCGATGAACTGCTCAGCACACTGGCCGACCTGCTCGAACGGGCGCTGACCCCGCCCGAGGGCGCCGACCTCGCCCGTGGCAAAGCGCTGCTGCTCGATGAGCTGGCGCGCGCCCGCGCGAATTTCGGCGCCGAGCCCGGCCGATAGGAAGGAAAATCCGATGACCACCAGCGATCCGCTCGTCCTCGACCTGGACGACACCCGGGCCACATTGGAGGTGGCCGGCGGTAAGGGCGCTTCACTCGCCCGCATGGCTGCGGCGAAACTTCCGGTGCCACCGGGGTTTCACGTCACCACGGCCGCTTACCGGCACTTCGTCGACCGCGCGAAGCTGCACGAGAAGATTCTTCGGGCGGTCGCCGCGGCCGACCCGGATCGGCCCGCTTCCATCGAAGCCGCCGCGGCGGAGGTCGCCGGACTGTTCGCCGAACAGCCGGTGCCGGAAGAGATCACGGCAGCCGTCCGCATCGCCTACGCCCAGCTCGGGGACGAGGTGGCGGTAGCGGTGCGTTCCTCGGCCACCGCGGAGGATCTGCCGGAGTTGTCCTTCGCCGGGCAACAGGAGACCTACCTCAATATCCGTGGCACCGACCAGGTTCTGGCCGCGGTACAACGCTGCTGGGCGTCGCTGTGGACCGCGCGGGCCATCGATTATCGCGCCCGCCAAGGCATCGAGTCCGACGAGGTGAGCTTGGCGGTCGTCGTGCAGGAGCTCGTTCCCGCCGACGCCGCCGGCGTGCTGTTCACCGCCGACCCGCTGACCGGTGCACGGGACCGGGTGATGATCAACGCGGCCTGGGGTCTCGGCGAGGCCATCGTCAGCGGAAACGTCACGCCCGACACACTTCTCGTCGCGAAGTCCGACGGGCAGATCCTGCGCGAGGACATCAGCGACAAGCGCTCGATGACCGTGCGCACGGCAGCGGGCACCGAGGACGTCGCGGTACCCGAGGAGCAACGGAACGCACGGGTGCTCGATTCCGGTCGAGCCGCCGAGCTGACCGAGCTCGCCGTGCGGATCGAGGAGCTGTACGGCCGGCCGATGGATATCGAGTGGGCGGTGCACGCGGGCGAGCTGTTCATCGTGCAGGCACGGCCGATCACGGTGCTGCCCGACGCACCCGAACCGCCGGCCGAATGGGAGCTGCCCGACCGCAAGGGTAAGTACATGCGGGCCAGCGTGCTGGAACTGCTGCCGGAGCCACTGTCGCCGCTGTTCGCCACGCTGGGGCTGCCCGCGTTCGGCAAGGCCACCAAGGATCGGTATCACGACCTCGGGCTGCCCTACTTCGACAATCCGCTGGTGGTGATCAACGGGTATGGCTACTACGACATCACCTACACCCCGGGGATGCTCGCTCGAATGTTGTTGGCGCAGCCGCGATTTCTCGCGTCGACCTTGCCGCGTGCGCTACGCACCGCGCCACAGCGGTGGCGAGCGGGACACACACGGTATACCGAGGTCACCGCGGAGCAGAACCGGCTGAATCCGGCCCAGGCATCCGCCACCGAGTTGCTGGAAGCCGCCAGGGCGATCGTCGAGGAGGCGGCGCATTACTACCTCACGTTGCAAGGGGGTGTGCTGCCCGCGACGTACATCAGCGAGGGCCTGTTCTCGGCGGCGTACAAGACGATGAAGCGGCGCGACGACCCGGCCGCGTTGACCTTCCTACTCGGCTTCGACAGCAAGCCGTTGCGTGCGGAGAAGTCGCTCTACGAACTGGCTCGCTGGATCCATACACAGCCGGGACTCGCCGATCGAGTCGAGAACCTGTCGGGCACAGACCTTCTCGCGCTCCTGCACGACAAGGGCGTAAGTAGTGGGAACCCGGCGTGGCACGAGTTCCTGAGCCGGTTCGCCGACCACCTGGCGACCTACGGCGATACCGTCTACGACCTCGACTTCGCCGCACCACTGCCCGTCGACGATCCGGCACCGCTGTTGCAGACGCTCGCATTCTTCGGTACCCCGGCGGCGCACGATCCGCACGACCGTCAGCGCAACGCACAGCTGAAGCGGGAGCAGGCGATGCGCGCCCTCCAGGCGAGGCGGCCGGGCGTACGGCGCTGGCTGACACTGCGTTTGCTGCGCTGGGCACAAACCATGAGCCCGTTGCGCGAGGACGGCCTCGCGGATGTCGGCCTCGGCTGGCCGACCGTGCGTCGCCTGCTGCACGAGCTCGGTCGACGTCTCGTGGCCGCAGGCGCACTCGGCACGGACGACGACGTCTTCTGGTTGCGCCTCGACGAACTACAGGATGCGGCGCACGCACTGGATAATGCTCGTCCACCGAAGGATTCACGCGCCGTCGTGGCCGAGCGCAGGGCGAGCGCGGCGGCGCAGCGGATGGTCACCCCGCCGCATGCGTTACCGGTCGCCGGCGGCGCGAAGCTCTTCGGCCTCGACTTCTCGAAGCTGCTGCCCGCGGGCGGCGACCAGGATTCCGGCGCGGTGGTCAAGGGCGTGCCCGGCAGTCCTGGCCGCGTCACGGCGCCCGCGCGAATCATCGACGGCCCCGGCGATTTCAGCCGCCTCCGCCCCGGCGACGTGCTGGTCGCCAAGATCACCACACCGGCCTGGACGCCGCTGTTCGCCTTGGCGTCCGCGGTCGTCACCGACGTCGGCGGACCGCTGAGCCACAGTTCGATCGTGGCCCGCGAGTATCACATTCCCGCCGTGCTGGGCACCGGCGTGGCCACCGAACGGCTGACCGACGGCGTGCCGGTGACCGTCGACGGTGACGCAGGCACGGTGACCCTCGCCACCAGCTGAAACGGAACCCGCATGAGCACAACGACATCCGAAGACATCATCCCGCTGTGGCCGGGTTCCAGTCCGCGCGAGCCGTCGCCATATGGCCAGGTGACCACCGTCCCCGGCTTGCAGGACGGCAAGGCGGTCACCCTTGTCCGCAACGTCACCGAACCCGCACTGACCGTCCACCGCCCGGATCCAGCGCGCGCGACCGGAACCGCCGTCATCGTCTGTCCCGGCGGCAGTTTCATCACACTCACCCGAGGCACCGGCACCGATGTCGCCGATTCCCTTGCCGCACAAGGCTGCACCGCTTTCGTGCTGCGCTACCGCCTGCTCCCCTCGACGCCTCGCGACGAAGACTTCATTCGACACTGGGCCACCGACTACACCATGGCCGATATCGAGGCCCAGTCCTACCCGGCGGCCACCGATGCACGCCGAGCGGTCCAGTTCGTCCGCGAGCACGCCGCCACCTGGCAGGTCGATCCCCGGCACGTCGGCATCCTCGGTTCGTCCGCGGGCGGGCAACTAGCCTTCAGTGCCGCAACAGATTACGACCAGCAGAGCCGCCCCGACCACGTCGCCGCGCTGTACGCCCCCGCCTGGCACGAATACACCGTCCCGGCCGACGCGCCTCCGCTGTTTCTCGCCCTGGCCGGCGACGACCCCGACGAGAACGTCGTCCCGGGGAACCTGGCCCGCTACCAGGCCTGGCAAGCCGCGGGCCACGCCGCGGAGCTGCACGTCTACGCTCGAGGTGGCCACGGTTTCGCGATGGAGTCGCGCGGCCTACCCTGCGACAGCTGGATGGACCGCTACCTCGACTGGGTGGCCACCACTAGACCGTCGGACTAGCCGACCGGGACCGTCGCGTCAGGTCCGATCCATTGGCCGAACAGGCGGTCCACGGTGCCGGTCGCAAGCTGGGTGGTCAAGTACCCGTTGAGCAGCGTGGACAGCACCGGGTCGTCCTTGCGGATCAGCAGCACCTTGCCGAACGAGTCGAAAGGCTTGTCCGGGTGCAAGACCTGGAGGCCCGGGTGCTGGCGGACGCGGTAGCGGCCCTCGACGGCGTCGGTGACGAAGACGTCGGCCCGGCCCTGTTCGACCTCGTCGAAGATGGTGAGATTCTCCGGCCAGAGGGTGAGTTGGGCATCGGGGAAGTTCTTACGCGCGAACTCCTCGTTCGTACCACCGCGATTCGCGATCACCCGCACCTCGGGGCGGTTGATCTGCTCGATCGTCGAGAAGTCGGCGCCACTGGCGCGACGGGTGATCGGCGTCTTGCCGTCGGTGCCGTACGTGATCGAGAAGTCGGCAAAGGCCCTGCGCGCGGGCTGATCGGAGATGCCACCGACCGCGATATCGCAGTGTCGCTCAGCGAAATCCGTCTTCAGGGTCGCCCAGGTGACCGGGACGAACTGGATCGGCCTGCGGAGCAAGTCGGCGAAGCCGCGCGCCAGTTCGATGTCGACGCCGCGATATTCGCCCGCACCCTCGGCGATCGAGTACGGCGGATAGTCGCCGGGCGTGCACACCCGCAGCGCGTTGCCCTGCTCTGCGCTCGCCGGAATCGCCGGGGCCACAAGGACTGTCCACCCGGCGAGCAGTACTGCACCGATGCGGCCGAACAGCCGCGCCATGCGCATCACTCAGTTCTCGTTGCGCGCCTTGGGGAATCGCTTCTGTTTGGCCACCCAACCGGCCATCTGGGCCCAGTGCGACTTGCGCGGGGTGACGATCGAGGTCAGTTCCCGGTCCCACTCATCGGCCTCGGTGAGACCCTCGATGGTGGCGACGAGTTCCTTCGCCGTGGCCATATCGGTGACGACCCGGTCGCCGAGGATGCCGTCGGCACCGACCAGCGTCACTCGGACACCGGCGCGGCCGAGCGGCTGCAGCACGGCCGTGGCCGAACCCTCGTGATCGGCGACGAAACCCTTGACGGACTCCACGAGGGCGCCCGACAACTTCACCGGGGCCGTGGCGACATCAGCACTCATGGCACGGAGTTTACCGGCCAGTAGCAAACGGTCCAGTCCCCCTGCCGGAATTGTCCGCCACCGCCGGGTCCGGCCTGCCCACCGTGAAGGTGTAGAACAGATCTCATGCGTGCGATTCAGGTGTCCGAACACGGTGGTCCCGAAGTCCTGGAGTACGTCGAGGTGCCGGACCCGCAGATCGGACCCGATCAGCTGCTCGTCGACATCCAGGCCATCGGCATCAACTTCATCGACACCTACATCCGCACCGGCCGCTATCCACAGGACGTGCCCTACGTGCCCGGCGCCGAGGGCTCCGGTGTGGTGGCCGAGGTCGGCGCGAACGTCACCGAGTTCGCCGCCGGCGACCGCGTCGCGTGGGCGGCCGGACCCGGCAGCTACGCCGAGCGGGTCGCGGTGAACGCCGCGGTGGCCGTCAAGGTGCCCGGCGAGGTCGACCCGAAGGTGGCCGCTTCCGCGCTACTGCAGGGCATGACCGCGCACTACCTGCTCGAATCGATCTACACCCCGCAGCCGGGCGAGTCGGTGCTGGTGCACGCGGGCGCGGGCGGTGTCGGTCTGGTGCTGACCCAGCTCGCCGCGGCCCGCGGTGCCCGGGTGATCACCACGGTGTCCACCGATGCGAAGGAGAAACTCTCCCGCGAGGCCGGTGCCGCCGAGGTGCTGCGCTACGGCGACGACCTCGCCGACCAGGTGCGCGCGCTCACCGACGGCGTGGGCGTGGCCGCGGTGTACGACGGTGTCGGCGCGGCCACCTTCGAGGCCAGCCTCGCGTCGCTGCGGGTCCGCGGCATGCTCGCACTCTTCGGCGGTGCCAGCGGCGCAGTCCCCCCGTTCGACCTCCAGCGCCTCGCCGGCTCCGGCTCGCTGTTCGTCACCCGCCCGACGCTGGCCCACTACACCCGCGACCGTGCCGAACTGCTGTGGCGCGCAACGGACATCCTCAACGCCGTCGACAACGGCACGCTGCGGATCCGGATCGGCGCGACCTACCCGCTCGCCGAGGCCGAGCAGGCGCACCGCGATCTCGAGGCGCGCAAGACCACCGGCTCCATCGTCCTGCTGCCCGGTTCCTAGCCCGGTTCAGTAATCGCGGCCGGTCAGGCCGCGGTAGATGAAGCGCGTCAGGCCGTCGACGGCCTGCTTGTCGGTCAACTCGACCGTGCCCTCCTCGACCGCCTGCACCGTGCCGGCGGCGAGCAGGAACATCATCGCCAGGCTGGCGTCGGGCGTGCTCGGCAGCGTGGGCCCATCCGGACCGAAACCGTCCAGATGGTTGACGATGTCGCGGCGCTGCTGAATCGCGAACTGCCCGGCCTGCCTGGCGAATTCGTCGTTGACCAGCGCCGCCTGCTGGATGGATCGGTACACGGCCCAGTGCTGGCGCGCCGATATCCAGTACTGCTCCACATGGAAGCGGATCGCCGCCGGATCGGTGAAGTCCGGGTTGTGGTCCGGCCCCTCCGCCGTCACGTCACCGGCCGCCGCGACGTCGTCCAGCAGCGCCTGGAGTAGCTCTTCCTTGCCCGCGAAATGGTTGTAGAACGACCCGGCCGCACGACCCGCCGCCGTGGTGATGTCGACGATCTTGGTGTTCAGGTAGCCGCGCTCGGCGAATAGGCGCAGGGCAGCCGCCTTCAGCGCGTGCTCGGTTTCGGCCGACTTCTCTTTGCGACTCATCGACACCCGCACCCACCTCCTTGACAGGCAAGGTACCAACTTCAATACTGAATCAGTATTCATTGAATTCTAATTCAGGAGTGAAACGTGCACGACCAGGTACTCATCGCAGGCGCCGGACCCACCGGGTTGACCCTCGCCCTCGACCTGGCCCGCCGGAACATCCCGGTCCGGATCATCGATCAGGCCACCGAGTTCTTCGCGGGCTCCCGCGGTGACGGCATCCAACCCCGCACCCTCGAGGTGTTCGACGACCTCGGCGTGCTCGACGCGGTGCTGGCTGCGGGCGCAACCGGGCCGGTCATGCTGGCTTACCTCGGTGGCGAGTTCGTCGGCGAGCACCGGATGTGGGACCCGATCGAGCCGACGCCCGCGGTCCCCTACCCGAATGGCTGGGTGCTCGGGCAGGCCGGGACCGAGGCGATCCTGCGTGAACGGCTCGCGGACTTCGGTGTTCGGGTCGAACTCGGCACGACGCTGCGCACGTTCGCCCAGGACGCGACCGGCGTCACCGCGACCCTGACACACGGGAGTGCCGAGGAGACTGTGCGCGCCGCCTACCTGGTCGGCGCCGACGGTGGCCGCAGCACGGTGCGCAAGACGCTCGGTATCGCGTTCGAGGGCAGCACCGACGAGTCACTGCGGATGCTGCTCGGCGATGTCCGGGCCGACGCCCTCGACCATGCCTTCGGCTACTGGTTCGCCGGTGCGGACCGGCCGATGGAGGGGATCGCCATGTCCCCCTTGCCCGGTGGGCGCCAGTTCCAGTTCGCCGCGCCGCTGACCGGCGATGCCGAGCCGACCCTCGCGGTGCTGCAGGAGTACCTCGACCGCTACTCCGGCCGCACCGACATCACGCTGTCCGAGCTCACCTGGGTGACGGTGTGGCGGCCGAATATCCGCCTGGCCGAACGGTTCCGGGACGGGCGTGTCTTCCTCGCCGGTGACGCCGCGCACGTGCATCCGCCGACCGGCGGACAGGGCATGAACACCGGCATCCAGGACGCGTACAACCTCGGCTGGAAACTGGCCGCCGCCGTGCACGGTGACGAATCACTGCTGGACAGTTATGAATCCGAGCGCAGGACGGTCGCCGCCCGCGTCCTCGGTATCAGTTCCGCACTGCTGGACAAGCTGGTCGACGGCGCCGAGGACGCGATGCGGCGCGGCCCGGAAACCCAGCAGTTGGACATCAGCTACCGCGACCCGGCCGACCTCGGCCCACTCGTCGCGGGCGACCGCGCCCCCGACGCTCCGCTGAAGGACATGGCAGGCAATCCGATTCGCCTGTTCGACCTGTTCCGTGGCCCGCACGCGACGCTGCTGTGCTTCGGCGAAACCGGCGAACTCCCCACCGGCACCGAGGCCTACGCGGTCGTCCGGCCCGGCACCACGGCGGCCGGGCGGCACGTCATCGATGTCGAAGGCCATGCCTTCGCCGCGTACCACGCGGTCGACGGAGCCCGAGTCGAGATCCGGCCCGACGGCTACCTGGCCCGACGCGACTGAAGGTGGATCAGAGGAAGCTACCGACGGTGTCCCAGCCCAGCACGGAATCGACCGCGAGACCGCAGAACACCACGGCGAGATAGTTGTTCGACTGCAGGAACAGTCGCAGCGGCTTCACCGATTCGCCGCGCCGCACGCCGGAGTACAGCTGGTGCGCCATGAGCAGGAACCACGCTCCGGCCACCAGCGCCACGGCCGCGTAGACCACGCCGGTCGCGGGGACCAGCGCCAAGGTGGCGAGCACGGTGAGCCAGGTGTAGATGACGATCTGCTTGGTCACCGCCTGCTCGGTGGCCACCACGGGCAGCATCGGCACGCCCGCCGCGCGGTAGTCCTCCTTGTAGCGCATGGCCAGCGCCCAGGTGTGCGGCGGTGTCCAGAAGAAGATGACAGCGAACAGCACGACGGCGGGCCAGCCGATGCCGCCGGTCGCCGCGGACCAGCCGACCAGGGCGGGCATGCAGCCCGCGGCGCCGCCCCACACCACGTTCTGCGAGGTGCGGCGCTTGAGACCGAGGGTGTAGACGAAGACGTAGAACAGGATCGTCGCGACCACCAGGACACCGCTGAGCAGGTTCGCCTGCCACCACAGCCAGGCGAACGAGCCGAGGCCGAGCACCACACCGAACACGAAGGCGTGCGAGGTCGGCACTGCCTCCCTGGCCAGCGGGCGCTTCGCGGTCCGCTTCATCACCTTGTCGATATCGGCGTCGGCGACACAGTTCAGCGTGTTCGCGCTGGCCGCGCCCATCCAGCCACCGAAAAGGGTGACCAGGATGAGGCGGATGTCGATGTGCCCGCGATCGGCGAGCAGCATCGTCGGAATCGTCGCGACGAGCAGCAATTCGATGACCCGCGGCTTGGTGAGCGCGATATACGCGAGCACTCGTCGCAGTAGTCGGGACGGCAGCCCTGGCCCGGCGAACCGGTCCGCCAGCGCCGTCGGAGCGGAGCCGTGCGCGCCATTGCCACCCGGCTGTTGCCCAATCCGCACTGTTTCTCCTCGCACGCTGTGCATCGCATCCGGCATGGACCAAGCAGCACGCTCGGTCCCGCTGAGCTGGATGCGCGAGAGCTGGACCTTCGCCCGCCTCGGCGCCTCTTCAGCCGTGCGGCGCGGCTACTACTACAGAGGATGGTAGACCCCACCGAGCGTGCTCCTCGCATAGCCCCACGCAACAACATTGGGAATGTGACCCAGCCGACGGCGCGCCACGGGTCCGGAGAACCCCGGCCGCACGCGGTTTCGAGCGCCGTTCGCGGGGCAAACAAAGACAGGGTTCCCCGCACCCCGCTCAATGGGCACATCTAGGGTGGTTGGGTACACACCCGGTATGCACGCGCCGCTGCCGTGCGTTCATCGCCGCCAGTAAAGCCGCCGTCGACGAAACCAATGTCAGGAGAACCTCGGTCGTGTCAGTCACAGACGACATCCGCGCCCTCACTCAGCCGAATCACCCGGACGACTGGACGGATCTGGACACCAAGGCCGTCGACACGATCCGGGTGCTCGCCGCAGACGCGGTGCAGAACGCCGGCAACGGACACCCTGGCACCGCGATGAGCCTGGCGCCGCTGGCGTACTCCCTCTACCAGCGGACCATGCGGATCGACCCGAGCGACCCGAGCTGGGTCGGCCGGGACCGGTTCGTGCTGTCCTGCGGTCACTCCAGCATCACCCAGTACATCCAGCTCTACCTGGCCGGTTTCGGCCTGGAACTGGACGATCTGAAGAACCTGCGCAAGTGGGGCTCGCTCACCCCGGGCCACCCCGAGTTCCGGCACACCGACGGCGTCGAGATCACCACCGGGCCGCTCGGCCAGGGCCTGGCCTCCGCGGTCGGCATGGCGATGGCCGCCCGCCGCGAGCGCGGCCTGTTCGATCCGAACGCCGCGCCGGGCACCAGCCCGTTCGACCACTTCATCTACGTGATCGCCTCCGACGGTGACATGGAGGAGGGCGTCACCTCCGAGGCCTCCTCGCTCGCGGGCACCCAGCAGCTCGGCAACCTCGTGCTGATCTACGACGACAACAAGATCTCCATCGAGGACGACACCACCATCGCCTTCGACGAGGACGTCGCCAAGCGCTACGAGGCCTACGGCTGGCACGTCCAGGTCGTCGAGGGTGGCGAGGACGTCGTCGCCATCGAGTCGGCGCTGGCGGCCGCCAAGGCGGAGACCGGCAAGCCGTCGATCATCGTGCTGCGCACCATCATCGGCTACCCGGCGCCCAACAAGATGAACACCGGCGCCGCGCACGGTGCCGCCCTCGGCGCGGACGAGGTGGCCGCCACCAAGAAGATCCTCGGCTTCGACCCCGAGCAGACCTTCGAGGTGGACGACGCGGTGATCGCGCACACCCGCAAGGCCATCGATCGCGGCAAGCAGGCGCACGCGCAGTGGCAGCAGCAGTTCGACGCGTGGGCGCAGGCCAACCCGGACAACAAGGCCCTGTTCGACCGGCTCGCCAAGCGCGACCTGCCGCAGGGCTGGGCCGAGAACCTGCCGAGCTACGAGCCGGACCCCAAGGGCGTCGCCACCCGCAAGGCCTCCGGCAAGGTGCTCGCCGCGCTGGCGCCGGTGCTGCCGGAGCTGTGGGGCGGCTCGGCCGACCTCGCCGAGTCCAACAACACCACCATGTCCGGTGAGGCGAGCTTCGGCCCCGAGTCGATCTCGACCGGCATGTGGAAGGCCAACCCGTACGGCCGCACGCTGCACTTCGGGGTGCGCGAGCACGCCATGGGCGCGATCCTCAACGGCATCGCGCTGCACGGCCCGACCCGCCCGTACGGCGGCACCTTCCTGGTGTTCAGCGACTACATGCGCCCCGCGGTGCGCCTGGCCGCGCTGATGCGCGTGCCCGCCATCTACGTGTGGACGCACGACTCCATCGGCCTCGGTGAGGACGGCCCGACGCATCAGCCGATCGAGCACCTCGCCGCGCTGCGCGCCATCCCCGGTCTGAACGTGGTCCGCCCCGGCGACGCCAACGAGACCACCTACGCCTGGCGCACCATCCTCGAGCGCGACAGCAGCGAGCACACCTCGCACTTCTCGGTCTCGGAGATGCCGCACCAGGACGGACCGTCGGCGCTCGCGCTGACCCGCCAGGATCTGCCGATCCAGGAGGGCACCAGCTACGAGGGCGTCAAGAAAGGCGGCTACATCCTGGCCGAATCCTCCACCGACACCCCGCAGGTGATCCTCATCGCTACCGGCTCGGAGCTCCAGCTCGCCGTCGGCGCGCGGATTAGCCTGGAGGAGCGTGGCATCGGTACCCGGGTGGTGTCGATGCCGTGCGTGGAGTGGTTCGACGCGCAGGACCAGGTCTACCGCAACGAGGTGCTGCCCCCGACGGTCACCGCGCGCGTGGTGGTCGAGGCCGGTATCGCGATGCCGTGGCACCGGTTCGCCGGTGACGCGGGCCAGATCGTCTCGATCGAGCACTTCGGTGCGTCCGCCGACTACAAGACCCTGTTCCGCGAGTTCGGAATCACCACCGAAGCCGTGGTTGCCGCCGCGCTCACCACCTTCGAGAACAGCGGCGCCGTCGAAAACGTGAAGGGATAAGCGCTCATGACACAGAACGCGAATACCGCCGCCCTGTCCGCGGCCGGCGTCTCGGTGTGGCTCGACGACCTGTCGCGCGACCGCATCCAGTCCGGCAACCTCGCCGAGCTGATCGAGACCCGCAGCGTCGTCGGGGTGACCACCAACCCGACCATCTTCCAGGGTGCGCTGAGCAAGGGCCACGCTTACGACGGACAGCTCAAAGAGCTTGCCGCCCAAGGCGCGGATGCCGACGCCGCGATCCGCACCATCACCACCGACGACGTGCGCTCCGCCTGTGATGTCTTCGCAGGCGTGTTCGAGGCGTCCAACGGGGTGGACGGCCGCGTCTCCATCGAGGTCGACCCCCGCTTCGCCTTCGACGCGGACAAGACCATCGCGCAGGCCATCGACCTGTGGAAGACGGTGGACCGGCCCAACCTGTTCATCAAGATCCCGGCCACCGAGGCGGGCCTGCCCGCGATCACCCGGGTGATCGCCGAGGGCATCAGCGTGAACGTGACGCTGATCTTCTCCGTCGCGCGCTACCGCGCGGTGATGGGCGCCTACCTCGACGGGCTGCGCAGCGCCAAGACCGCGGGCCACGACCTCGGCAAGATCCATTCGGTCGCTTCGTTCTTCGTGTCCCGGGTGGACAGCGAGATCGACAAGCGGCTCGAGGCGATCGGCTCCGACGAGGCCCTCGCGCTGCGCGGGCAGGCCGGAATCGCCAACGCCCGCTTGGCCTACGCCGAATACCAGGACGTGTTCGACGGCGGCAAGCACACCTCCACCTACAACCACCTCGCCGCCGCGGGCGCGAATCGGCAACGGCCGCTGTGGGCTTCGACCGGCGTGAAGAACCCGGACTACTCCGACGTCATGTACGTCACCGAGCTGGTCGCGCCGAACACGGTGAACACGTTGCCGGAGAAAACACTGGAGGCCGTCGCCGACCACGCCGAGATCCGCGGCGACACGGTCAGCGGCACCGCCGCGGCCGCGCAGGAGGTCTTCGACAAGCTCTCGGCCGTCGGCGTCGACCTCGACGACGTGTTCCAGGTGCTCGAGCGCGAAGGCGTGGACAAGTTCGAGAAGTCGTGGGCGGAACTGATGTCCGCCACGACGGAGGAGCTGTCCAAAGCGGCCGGGAACAACTGACACCGATGGCCGGCCCCAAGAACCCGACCTGGCAGAACCCGCTGCGCGACGAGCGGGACAAGCGGGTCCCGCGCATCGCGGGCCCGTGCAGCATGGTGATCTTCGGTGTCACCGGCGACCTGTCCCGGAAGAAGTTGATGCCGGCCATCTACGACCTCGCGAACCGGGGGCTGCTGCCCCCGGGCTTCGCGCTGGTCGGCTTCGCCCGCCGCGATTACGCGGACGAGGACTTCGCGAAGGTCGTGCTCGATTCGGTGAAGACGCACGCGCGCACGCCCTTCCGGCAGGAGGTCTGGGACCACCTGGCCGAGGGAATCCGGTTCGTGCAGGGCAGTTTCGACGACGACAAGGCCTTCGCCACCCTCGCCGAGACCCTGGCGGCGCTGGACAAGGAGCGCGGCACCGGCGGCAATCACGCCTTCTATCTGTCGATTCCGCCGAACATGTTCCCGGTGGTGCTCAACCAGCTGTCCGAACACGGACTCGCGCAACCGGACAATACCGACGCCGCGGGCCGTAAGCCGTGGCGGCGGGTGGTGATCGAGAAGCCGTTCGGCCACGATCTGGAAAGCGCCCAAGAGCTCAACGCGCTGGTCAACGGTGTGTTTCCGGAGGAGACCGTCTTCCGGATCGACCACTACCTCGGCAAAGAGACGGTGCAGAACATCCTGGCGTTACGCTTCGCCAACCAGCTCTACGACCCGATCTGGAACGCCAACTACGTCGACCACGTGCAGATCACCATGGCCGAGGACATCGGGTTGGGCGGTCGCGCAGGCTATTACGACGGCATCGGCGCGGCCCGCGACGTGATCCAGAACCATCTGCTGCAGCTGCTCGCGCTCACCGCGATGGAAGAGCCGATCAGCTTTCAGCCCAAGCAGTTACAGGCCGAGAAGATCAAGGTGCTCTCGGCCACCAAGCTGGTCGAGCCGCTGGACGAGACCACCGCGCGCGGACAGTACGCCGACGGCTGGCAGGGCGGCGAGCAGGTGGTCGGCCTGCTCAACGAGGAGGGCTTCGACCCGGAGTCGCGCACCGAGACCTACGCCGCGATCACGCTCGAGGTCGACACCCGCCGCTGGGCCGGGGTGCCGTTCTATCTGCGCACCGGAAAACGGCTCGGCCGCAGGGTCACCGAGATCGCGGTGATGTTCAAGCGGGCGCCGCACCTGCCGTTCGACCAGACCATGACCGAGGATCTCGGGCAGAACGCGCTGGTCATCCGGGTGCAGCCGGACGAGGGCATCACCACCAGGTTCGGCTCGAAAGTGCCAGGGTCGAGCATGGAAGTGCGCGACGTCAACATGGATTTCAGCTACGGCGAGGCGTTCACCGAGTCCTCCCCGAGGCCTACGAACGCCTGATCCTCGACGTGCTGCTCGGGGTGCCGTCGCTGTTCCCGGTGAACGCGGAGGTCGAATTGTCCTGGGGCATCCTCGATCCGGTGCTCGAGCACTGGGCCACCGAAGGCAAACCCGAACCATACGAGGCGGGCACCTGGGGTCCCTCCTCGGCCGACGAGATGCTCGCCCGCACCGGGCGCGAATGGCGGCGGCCGTGATCATCGACATTCCGCACACCACGACCGGCGAGGTCACCAAGCGCATCGTGCAGCTGCGCGAGAGCAACGGCGTGATCACCATGATGCGGGTGCTCACCCTGGTGGTCTGCACGCTGGACAGCTCCGAGGCCGAGGACGCGATCGACGCCGCCAACGATGCCAGCCGCGAACACCCTTGCCGGGTGGTCGTTTTGGCGCGCGGCGACCGCGACGCCGAGACCCGGCTCGACGCTCAGATCCGGGTCGGCGGGGACGCGGGCGCGGCCGAGGTGATCGTGCTGCGGTTGCAGGGCGAGCTGATCAACCACGAGAGCAGCGTCGTCATCCCGTTCCTGCTGCCGGACACCCCCGTGGTGGCCTGGTGGCCGCGCGGCGCGCCCGAGTTCCCGTCCAAGGATTCGGTGGGCCGCTTGGCGACTCGCCGCATCACCGACGCCACCTACGCCGCCGACCCGCAGGCCGCGATCAAGAAGCGGCTCGGTTCCTACGCGGCAGGCGACACCGATCTGGCGTGGAGCCGGATCACCTACTGGCGTGCCTTGCTGGCCGCCGCGCTGGACGAACCGCCCTTCGAGCCGGTGGAATCGGTGCTGGTGTCCGGTTTGCGCGACGAACCGGCCCTGGACACGTTGGCCGGGTGGCTCGCAGGCCGCCTCGGCTGCCCGGTGATCCGCCGCTCCGGGGCGCTGCGGGTGGAGCTGCACCGGCCGTCGGTGTCGGTCACCATCGAACGTCCGCAGACCGGGCGCACCGCGACGCTGACCCGCACCGGTGACCCCGACCAGCGAATCGCGCTGGCCCGCAGAGAAACTCGCGACTGCCTCGCCGAAGAGCTGCGCAGGCTGGACGCCGACGAGATCTATGCCGAGGCCCTCGCCGGAATCGAGAAGGTGACCTATGAGTGAATCCGCCAGCGACACAGTAGAAGTCCACATCGATACCGACTCGCTGATCGCCGCCGCGGCGGCCCGGTTCGTCGAGGTCGTCGCCGCCGCGCAGGAAGAACGCGGCACCGCGTCGGTCGTGCTGACCGGCGGCGGCACCGGCATCGGACTGCTCGAACTGGTCCGCAAGTCCCCCGGTGACATCGACTGGTCCAACGTCGACTTCTTCTGGGGCGATGAGCGTTTCGTGCCCGCGGGCGACGCCGAACGCAACGACCTCCAGGCGCGCCAGGCTTTACTCGATCACGTCCCGGTCGACCCGGCGCGAGTACACCCGGTAGCCGCGTCCGACGGTGAATACCCCGACCCGATCGAGGCCGCCGCCGAATATTCCGCCGCCGTGCACGCCTACCTGGCCGAACACGGCTCCTTCGACCTGCACCTGCTCGGCATGGGCGGCGAGGGACACATCAATTCGCTGTTCCCGCACACCGACGCGGTCCGCGAGGAACACGAACTCGTTGTCGCCGTAACGGATTCGCCGAAACCGCCCCCGGTCCGCGTCACCCTCACCATCCCCGCCATCCGCCGCACCCGACACGTGGTGCTGGTCGTCGGTGGGGCGGCCAAGGCAGACGCGGTTGCGGAGGCAATCTCCGGCGCCGACCCGGTCGACATTCCCGCCGCAGGGGCGGTCGGGCTCGAATCCACCACGTGGTTGCTCGACCAAGACGCGGCGTCAGCGTTGCAGTTGCCGGACTGAGCGTCGCCCCCATCTCCACGTTCCACGCGCAGCAGGGTGCCGCCAGCCACGCAGGGCATTGTTGGGCGGGACTTGGTGGCGGCCTGCACCTGGTGCGTGGTTCATCGCGTCCCTGCGGAATGCTGGTCGCTGAATCAGGCGGACGGGGGTTCATGTCCGGTTGACCGAGGGTTTGGCCGGAACTTATTCGGCCGAACTGGATATGGTGCGCATAATCATCGGGTTTGCCGATAAGGTGGGGCGGTGAGTGAGCGGGCAGCGAACCCGGGATCCAGCCCGGGCAAGGTTCTCGATGATCGGTTTCGGGCGGCGGTCGGTGCGCTGACACCGGCGCTGGAGCGTGCGGCGGCGGACATCGCGCCCGGGATCAGCGGTGCGACGCTGCTGGAGCTGTTCGAGGCGCAGGCGACGAGCAGGCAGTTGGATCTCGCGGCCCGGCAGTTGGGGGCGAGCAAGCGGGGGTACTACAGCATCGGGTCGTCGGGGCACGAGGGTAATGCGGCGCTCGGGGTGGCGTTGCGGGTCAGCGATCCCGCGCTGCTGCACTACCGGTCCGGCGCGTTCTTCGTGCAGCGCGCCCGGCAGGTGCCTGGTCTCGACCCGATCCGCGACGTGCTGCTCGGTGTCGTGGCCGCGGCGGCGGATCCGATATCCGGTGGACGGCACAAGGTTTTCGGCAGCAAGCCCGCCGCCATCATTCCGCAGACCTCGACCATCGCCTCGCATCTCCCCCGCGCGGTCGGTCTCGCGTTCGCGATCGATCGTGCCGCGCGACTGGGTGTTTCGAGCGAGTGGCCGTCGGATGCGGTGGTGCTGTGCAGCTTCGGCGACGCCTCCGCCAACCATTCCACCGCGGCGGGCGCGATCAATGCGGCGATTCATACTGCCCGCCAGGGTGTTGCGCTGCCGATCCTGTTCCTGTGCGAGGACAACGGCATCGGGATCAGCGTCCCCACTCCCGCGGATTGGATCCAGCAGGCGTACGGCGCCCGCCCCGGACTGGAGTACTTCGGCGCCGACGGCTGCGATCCCGTCGACGCACTGACCACGTCGATCGCGGCCGCAGCGTGGGTCCGCGAACACCGCAAGCCCGCGTTCCTGCACATGCGCACAGTCCGTCTGCTCGGCCACGCCGGTTCCGACGTGGAAGCCGCCTACCGCAGACCCGCCGACATCGCCGCCGACCTACTCCGCGACCCGGTGACCGCGACCGCCCGCCTGTTGGTCGCCGCGGGTGTAGCGACACCCGCCGAGGTGCTCGAACGCTACGACGACATCGCCCACCGCGTCGCCACCACGGCCGAACTCGTCTGGCGCGAACCGAAATTGACCTCGGCGACCGCGGTGATCGCGCCGCTCGCACCATCGCACCCGGCGTTGGTACGCGCCGATGTCCTGCGCACCGGCCAGCTCGCCGCGACCCCGGCGAGCGAGGCGCAAGCACACAGTTCACCCGCCGGCGCACCGCAGGCGGACACCTCGCCGGACGCGACGGCCCCAGCCGCCAGCACACCTCGTGTGGCACCCGCCATCGTGGGCCCGAACCCCGTTGCAGGCAGCGATGATTCGTTGACGCTCGGGCAGGCGATCAACCGCACACTGGCAAGCCTGCTCGCCCGCGATCGGGACGTGCTCGTCTTCGGCGAGGACGTCGGCCGCAAGGGTGGCGTGTACGGCGTGACCAAAGGTCTGCAGAAGCAGTTCGGCAAGCGGCGCGTCTTCGACACCTTGCTCGACGAACAGAGCGTTCTCGGCACCGCCCTGGGCACCGCGCTCGCCGGTTTCGTGCCGATCCCCGAGATCCAGTACCTGGCCTACGTGCACAATGCCGCCGACCAACTGCGCGGCGAGGCCGCCACCCTGTCCTTCTTTTCCCATGGGCGCTACCACAATCCGATGGTGGTCCGCATCGCCGGCTACGCCTACCAGAAGGGTTTCGGCGGCCACTTCCACAACGACAACTCCATCGCCGCGTTGCGCGACATCCCCGGGCTCGTCATCGCCTCCCCCGCGCGCGCCGACGACGCCGCCGCCCTCCTGCGCACCTGCGTCTCCGCCGCCCGAGTAGACGGCCGCGTCTGCATCTACCTCGAACCCATCGCCCTCTACCACACCCGCGACCTGCACGAACCCGGCGACAGCGCTTGGCTCGCAACGCCTTCCGACACCGACCACGTCGAGATCGGCCGCGCCCGCGTCTACGGCGACGGCACCGACCTCACCATCGTCACCTTCGCCAACGGCGTCCCCATGAGCCTGCGGGTAGCCCGCCGCCTGGCCGACCGCGGCATCCGCCCCCGCGTCCTCGACCTGCGCTGGCTCTCCCCCCTCCCCCTCGACGACCTGCTCCGACACGCCCGCGCCACCGGCCGCGTCCTCATCGCCGACGAAACCCGCCACAGCGGCGGCGTCTCCGAATCCGTCTGCGCCGCCCTCATCGACGCAGGCTTCGACGGCCACATCGCCAGGGTCACCAGCGAAGACACCTTCATCCCCCTCGGCCCCGCCGCCGACACCGTCCTGCTCGACGAAGCCAAAATAGAGACCGCCGCCGGAAAACTCTTGGCACAGTAGACATCATGGTCGGCACCGATGAGGAAGCTGTTCCGGCGGAACACCGGCGCTACTGGCAATACCAGCAAGACTTGGCCGCCGTAGCCGACAAGGCAGAACCCGAGCTGGTCGCCATCGTCTTACGCGATCCGGACAAGGTCATGGCCGAGGCCGCCGTATCCGGCCACTTCGATAGTCGTGCGCCCCACCTGATCCGACTCGACGGCAGCCACTTCGACCAGTGGGCGACCACCATGTCCGAACTGATCGCCGACCACAACTTCCTCGCTCGTCGGCTACGGGAATGGATCCTGCTGAAGTCGATCATGCTGGGCCACAACTGGATTCCCGAGGACGTTGTCGCTGCCAGCGACTGGTTCCAGCGCAAGGCGCTCGATCTGATCACCGAGGCCGATGCGCTGGCCCTGCTGGCGGAGCAGGGCAGAACACGACGGGTTCGCAATGCAGCGGACCGCAAGCTACGCGGCGGGAAAGCGCGCCTCGACTGATCGAGGCGCGCCACTACTCGGCATCCCTATGCGGAATCAGCCGAGATGAACGGGAAACGCCGCCAGGTCGTTCTGGGTGAGTACGGGAAGGTTGCGGATTTCCTCGACCGGGACGGCGAGGCGCAGATCGGGGAAGCGGTCGAAGAGGGCGGGCAGGGCGATGCCTGCTTCGAGGCGGGAGAGGGCGGCGCCGGGGCAGATGTGCGGGCCGTGGCCGAAGGTGAGGTGGCGGTGCGAGGTGGTGCGGGTGAGGTCGAACTCGTCGGAGTCTTCGCCGTGCACGGCGGTGTCCCGGCCGATAGCACGGTAGGACATGACCACACCCTCACCCTTCTCGATCACGGTGTCGCCGATGGTGATGTCTTCGGTGGCGAAGCGCATCAGCAGGTGGGTGACCGGGCTGTCCCAGCGCAGGGTTTCCTCGACGGCCTGCTTCCACTCGATGTCGCCGGAGCGAACCTTGTCGAGTTGTTCGGGCCGGGTGAGCAGGGCGCGCACGGCGTTGAGGATGAGGCCGACGGTGGTTTCGTGACCGGCGGCGACGAGCGCCTTCAGGTTGCCGACCACTTCTTCTTCGGTCAGCGGCTCGCCGCCGTCGGTGGCCAGGATGAGGGCGCTGGTGAGGTCGTCGGTGGGGTCGGCGGTCTTCTTGCGCACCAGATCGGTGTAGTACCGGTCCATCTCGTCGATCACGCGCAACCGCTCGTCCTGCGGGGTGAGCAGCGAGAAGAACGCTTTGTACCAGGTGAGCAGCGTGGGATGGTCGGCGCGGTCCACGCCCATCAGCTCACTGATGACGCGCATCGGCAGCGGGTAGGCGAAGGCCTCTTTGAGGTCCACCACGGAATCACCCGCAGCACTGAGATCGTCCAGAAGCTCGCCGGTTAGTCGCTCGATAACGGGACGAATGTCCGCTAGTCGACGCGGCGACAAAGCCTGCGTTGTCTTGATCCGCAGCCTGCGATGCTCGGCACCGTCCACGGTGAACATGGAACGTCCCGCGTCGATCATGCCGATCAGCGGCCACTGCCGCGTCACCACACCGGAGTTCCACAGCGACCAGCCGTTGATGTCCTTGATCAGCCGCGGGTCGACGAGCAGTTGCCTGGCCACCGCATGCTCGGTGACGGTCCAGGCGGGCACGCCGAGCAGTTCGATGCGGGTGAGCGGACCCGCGGCACGCAGGTAGGCAGTCTCGCCGGCGAGGTCACCGACCATCGGATCGATGGCAAAGGGGCATGTTTCTGTCACTGGGGACCTCCGACTGCACGAACTGGGGTGAAACGAACCGGCAAAGAAGTCATGCCGCGCAGGAACGCCGACGGGCGCCGGACCAGGTTCTGCGCGGGAACCATGAGATCGATGTCGGGCAGTCGGTCGAGGAGCACCTCGATGCTGGTGCGCGCGATGATCTCGGCCAGTTGCTGAGCCGGGAACGGGCACCGGTACTCGCCGTAGCTGAACGCGAAGTGCGCGCTGTTGCCCGCGTGCGCGGGTTCGACGCCGTCGACGAGATGCTGACGCACATGCGGGTCGGCGTTGGCGGCCGCGAGTCCGAGCAGCAGCATGTCACCCGCCCGAATCACCTTGTCGGCCAACCGCGTATCGCGCGCCGCCCACCGACCGGCGAGGATCTGGGTGGGAGTGTCTTCCCACAGCACCTCGTTCATCGCCTCGCCGACGCTGCGCCGCCCACCGCCGAGGGCCGCGGCGAACCGGTCGTCGGTGAGCATGAGCCGCACCGAGTTCCCGATCCAGTCGGCGGTCGGCAGGTGCGCGGCGGCGGTGACCGCCATCAGGTCCTGCACGTACTCCTCGTCGCTGAACTGCGCCGGGTGTGCGAGCATCCGCGACACCAGGTCGTTGCCCGGCCGGGCCTTCTTCGCGGCGAGCACCTGCTGCATCTGCTCGTAGAAGCGCCCGTACGCCGCCTGCGCGTCGGCACCACCGTCGGCGAGCGCCTTCATGCTCCACGCCAACCGCGCGCCGTCCTCGTCGGGAAAGCCGAGTGCCCAGGCGAGCGCGAGCACCGGCATCGGCACCGCGAACTCGGCGACCAGATCGGCCTCGCCACGCCCGCAGAAGCCGTCGATCAGCCGGTCCGCCAATTCCTCACAGGTGCGGCGCAATTCGAACGGATCGACCGATTCCAGCGCGGGCTCGACCATCGCCACATGCCTGCGATGCTCGGCGCCCGCGGTGAAGTAGATCGACGGCCGCGGCTGCCCGACCATCGGCAGCAGCGGCCAGTCCTCGGGGATGTTGGGCCACTGGTTCCACAGGCTGACATCGCGCGGGAACAACTCCGGATCGCTGGTGACCTGATGCAGCTCCCGATACCCGATGACCAGCCAGGACGGGACACCACCCGGCAGTTCGACGGACACGACGGGTCCGTGCTCGCGGCGCATCTCGCGGTAGAGGTGCTGCGGGTCGGTGTGGAAGCGCGGACCGCTCAGCGGCACGGCGCCGGTCTCCGGGTGGACCGGGCAGCCGCCGGTGGCCGCCGCGGCGGCACTCGAAGTGGTCATGATGCGGTCTCCGCTCGGGCGTCGGCATAGATGTGCTCGACCAGGCTGATCAGCACGCGCTTGCTGGACTCGCGCGACCTGGCGTCGCAATCCACCAGCGGCACATGCGGATCCAGGTCGAGGGCGTCGCGCACCTCGGCGAGTTGAGACGGTCCGCCGAAGTTGTTGCACGCCACCACGAATCGGGTGCGCTGGGCTTCCAGCCGGTCGATGGCGTACCACGAGTCGGCAATTCGGCGCTGGTCGACGAGCACGATCGCGCCGAGCGCACCGGCGAACAACCGGTCCCAGAGGAAGAAGAACCGTTCCTGCCCAGGGGCGCCGAACAGGTACAGCACGTTCTCGGCGTCGATGGTGATGCGCCCGAAGTCGAAGGCGACCGTGGTCGTGGATTTGCCGGGGGCGCCGGTCGGGTCGTCGATCCCGACGCCCGCGTTGGTCATCGTCGCCTCGGTATCGAGCGGGCGGATCTCGCTGACCGCGCGGACCATGGTGGTCTTGCCGACGCCGAAGCCGCCGACGATGACGATCTTCAGCCCCTGGCGGGTCGCGCTGTTCAGTGGGGCGTCGGCGCGGGCGGGCCGAGCGTCAAAGGTTGCGGAGTCCAACGAGCACCTTCTCGAGGGTGGTGGAGTCGGGCACCGAATTCCACGGCGCAGCCGGGCCGACGTCGGGATGCCGGACGGTGATCTTGCCTGCGTGCAGCAGGTCCGACAGCAGGATGGTGGCGATGCCGAACGGGATGCGCAGCTCGGCGGCGATCTCGACGACCGCGGTCGGCGCGCGGCACATGTCCAGGATGGCAACGTGTTCGGACTGCATGCCCTGCGTCGGCGCGCACTCGCTGACCACCAGGGTGACCAGGTCGAAACTGTCGGAGTCCGGTTTGCTGCGTCCCCCGGTCAGTGTGTAAAGCCGGTCGGGGTCGTCGTCGCGGCCTGGCCTTTTCACGACACGCTCGCTCCCCCGACGCGCGGTGCGGACGCGAGATGGTGACTCAGCTGTTCGACCAGCTCCCGCATGTTGTGCCCGACCAGGCCCGCGTCCGCGTCCTCACCGGCCACGACCGCGATGTGCGCCGCGAGACCCGCCTCGACGATGAACAGGATGCCGCCGTAGAACTCCGTCATCGACTGGCGCACACCGCCTCTGCCGTCACCGAACTCGACCGACGCACCGTGCGAAAGACTTTGGATGCCCGCCGAGATGGCCGCTAGTTGGTCCGCCTTGTCCATGTTCAATTCCGGCGTGTGGCAGATCTTGAGACCGTCACCGGAGAGCAGCAGCGCGTGGCGGGCGCCGGGGGTGCGGGCGAGCAGTTGCTCCAACAGCCAGCTGAGTTGCGACGGCACAGACGTTGTCATCGATCATTCTCCACGGCAACGGTAGGGGACGGGGAAGGTGTTGCGGCAGCGGAGGTATCGGTGTCCCGACCGGACACCGCGCGCTGGAACGCACCGAAGGACGCGGGCGTCGACACCGGCGGGGTGGCCGCGGCGGGCGCATCATGCGTGGGTAGCGAGAGTCCGGCGGGGTGGACGGCGGCGAGGGTGCTGCCGCGGCGGCGCTTGGGTAAGCCCATGCTGGTGTGCTCGACGGTGGGCGAGAGGTCCGGAGCGGGCGTGGGATTCGGGGTGGCCGAGGTATTCCACGCGGTGGAGTTCGTTGGAGCCGAAGAATTGGGAGCGGAGGTGGGAGTCGCACCAGCCGCAGAGTTCGCGGCAGCCGCGAAGTTCAGGTCAGCCGTGGGGTTTCCGACCGACGCAACGTTTCCGGTGCCCGCAGGGGTCGCGCCGAACTCGGAGTTCCCGCCAGCCGCGGAGTTTCCAGTACCTGCGGGGCTCGTGCCACCCGCAGAGTTCACGGCATCCGCAAGGCTCGGGCCGGCAGCAAAGTTCGCGCCGGACAGAGAGTCCGCGGCGCCCGCAGGGCTCGCGGCACTCACCGAGTTTCCGGCAGCGGCAGTGGCGGGGTCCGCGCCGACAGAGCTCGCCGCAGCGGTGAAGTTCGCGGCCGCAGCGGGGTTCGCGCCGGCCGGGTGCACGGCTGCGGGGTCCGGCAGCGCCGCGACTCGCGCGGCCGACGCCGGTTTCGGCTGCGACAACGCGGTGAGCTGCGACGTCGCACTCGGCAGCGTAGCGGTGGGTATCGCGGGAATGGTGCCGAGCGCGGACGGTTGCGAACGGTCGACGCGCGCAGTGAGATCCCGCGGCACCACCACGACGACGGCCGTGCCACCGATGGCGGAGGGCCGGAAGGACACGGTGAGGCCGTGCTTACGCGCGAGGTGCCCGACGACGGCGAGCCCCAACCGCGTGCCACTCAACGACGACAGGTCCGAGGCCCGCTGTCCGCGCCCATCCGGCCCGTTCGACACGGTCTGTTCGGCGCGGCGCAAGGCCGATTCGCTCATCACCAGTCCGCTGTCCTCGATGGTGAGCACCACCCCCGCGGGCACCTCCGCAGCGTAGACGTGCACCTCGGTGGTCGGCGGGGAGAAATTACACGCGTTGTCGAGCAGTTCGGCCAGCGTATGCATCACACCTTCGGCCGCGTGCCCGGCGATGGCGATTTCGGCGATAGCCCGTAGACGGACCCGCTGGTAGCCCGAGACACGCCCCATCGCGCCACGCAGGATCGACTCCATGGCAATGGGTTTGGCCCAGCGCCGGCCGGAGCGGGCGCCGCTGAGGACGGCGATGCTGTCGGCGAGGCGGCCTGCCTGCGCGGTGCGGTGGTCCAGGTGCAGCAGGTCGGCGAGCACCTTCGGGTCGGCGTGCCGATGCTCCATTTCGCGCAGCTCGGCGAGCATGCTGGTGGTCATCGCCTGCATGCGGCCCGCCGCGCCGGCGAACGCGGCCATCGCGGCGGACCGGCGGCTGTCGCTGTTCTTCGCTTCCCACGCGTGCAGGTTGGTGGCCTCGCTCGCGGCCGCCATCCTGGCCGACGCCTCGGCGGTGACCGCCGCGGCGGCCTGGCGGGCGCGGATCGCCGCACCGCGATAGTGCGCCGCCGCGGTTACCGTGGCGCACAACGCGATAGCCGCCGCGACGGCGCCGATGGTCAGCGGGATGCGGAAGTCGGTCGGCGCGTAATACACCGCGACCACCACGACAACCGAGGTGACGGCGGCGCAGGTCAACAGCGCTAGCAGAGGTATGCGCAGACGTCGAAACAGCGGTTCCCGACGCTCGCCTTCCGGCGCGTTCAATGACTGTGACAAGTTCCGTACTTCCGCACTCACGTTCACCAAGAAGGCATGCTGGCTGGTCCCGACCCCCTGCAGCGTTCGGGCTGCACCAAATGTACAGACCACCAAGCAGTTCCGCATCTCGGCAGAACGCACATACCTGCGCTGTCATGAAATTGCGCAGTAGTTGTATTGTATTGCGCTACTTTATTTTTCAATCATGCTGGTGGTTTGCCGATGCGCCCTCGGTGATCGCGAGCGCACCACTTCGTCACACAGCGGTCACACCGCCGCCGTCCGCAGGCCGCGTCGGCGCAAACTTCGCAGACCACCCAGCCGAGGCGCGCCGCACCGGTATCCCAGCGATTCGGATTCGACGGGGGAATACTGGAAATACAGTGGCGGTGACGACGACAACCAGCGGCGAAGGGCACGGCGATAACCATGATGTCCATGCTCGGTGAGGTTCGGCCGGAGCACGATCGCGCGGCGGACGGCGATCTGGTGCTCCTGCACTATCTGCGTTCCTTCCGCAAACCGGTGCTCGACGTGTGGTCGGCGGCGACCGATCGCGCGCAGTTGGCGCGCTGGCTGGGCACGGTGTCGGGCGGCCACGGCAATCTGACCATCGAACCGATGGACGGACCGGTGTCGCGACCCGTCGCGGTGCGCGTCGATCATTGCCAAGCCCCGCACGAATTGGTCGTGCACGTCGACGGCTGTCTGCTCGAGGTTCGGATGACCCAGGTCGGCGTGGTCACCAATGTCGAGCTGATCCGCCGCCACGTGAGCCCGGCGGAGGCGAGCGCGATCGGCCCCCGCTGGCAGTACCTGCTGGATCGGCTCACCGCGTACCTCGACTACCAACCGCTGCCGCAGTGGGCCGACTACCCGAAGCTGGCCGACGAATACCGTTGAGTCACGGCTTCGCCCACCGTCAGAGGAAGAATCCGGCGATCCCCCAGCCCGGTCGCGCCTGCGCCTCGCGGATCCATTCCATGCACGATTCGATCGCGGCGAGCACCTCGTGGTCGACGTCCTCGCGCTGTTTCGGCGCGGTCGATTCCCATTGCACCAGGGCTTCCGCGCACTGCTCCGGCGTCCATTCGCCGTAGCCGGGTAGCTCGTCGGGCTGGGGTAGGGCGGCGGGCAGCGCGTGGTAGACGAAGTCGGCGAGGCTGATCGCCTTGATGCCCAATTCGGCGAGACCCTCGTCGACCTGCTCCAGCCAGCTGCCACGGAACGGCGAGAAGTACCGGTTGTCGAGGAACCTGCCGTAGAACTGGCAGATCGTTTGGTAGGCGTAGGCGTACTGGAAGCCGTACACCTCGTCGAACGGGCCGCCGTCGATGACGGCGCGCACCGCGTCGTAGCGCGCCGGGGCGCCGTTCGCGATCTCCTCGGCGAACCAGTCGTCGGCGTGCGCCAACTGGGCTTTGAACCGGCCGCCGATCATGCGCCGGAGCTTGTCGTCCCGCGAGCCGATCGCGGCTCTGACCCTATCCAGTTCGACGACGTAAACGCTCAGGCTGTAACTCATGATCGAACATTAGCGGCACCCACCGACACGAACGCCGCACCGACGGAAGGCGTTTGACGCTACGCGGTCTGCACGGTGACGCGATAGCTGAGAGTGATCCCCTTGGCGATATGCGCTGCGCCACCGAGGTGCAGCCGCCGCGTGGTGCCACCCTCGCGTGGATCGGCCAAATAGGTAGCACGCACGTGGTCGACGCCGGACGGAAAACCGCTGGCCGGAGCCGAAACAGTGCTCGCGACAAACGCTTCGGCCCACAGATTGGGCTCGGTTGCGCCGTCGAGCAGCGGCGCGGCATCGGGGAGGAACACGCCGAACTCATCCGGTTGCCCGCGCAGCGACTGGAGGAATCTGCCGGACATGGCGAGCTGCACAATGCCGGTGTGGATCGTGCAGTCCGGGGTCAGCTGCAACGGCGGGGCGGGGTAGATACGGAGCTGCAATGCCATGGGATGACTCTACGGATGTCGTTGCGGGGGCCCGGTACTGGCAAACGGCCGAATCCCGTCCTCGAGTGCGCCGGGCTTTCGAACGGAGGCATCGAGTTGCGACGGGCGATGGGGGCGGGCAGTCTGATCTTCGCTCGCAACGGCGCATTCCCGCAGGAGGATTCGACTAGATGCCGAACTGGCCGACGCTCGACCCGGTCGAGCAGCATGACAAGCTCACCGACATCACGAGCGAAGTACTCCCCACGCTGCCCACCGGTTGGACTCGGCTTGTGGTGCGCGCCAGGATGATCGGTACGCACGCGGAATCCGATAGCGGAGTGCGGATGCCCGATGGAACGGTGCGAGCCTGGTCTTTCCCGCCCGAAGTCTGGCGGAAATTTCAGCAACTGAGAAAAGGAATGTACATCCAAGACAGCGGGTCCTGGCACGAGTTCGAGTACATTCTGGATCCGCCCAGCCACTTCACCATTCAATACAACCGAGATCTGATGCCCCCCTTCTCGACTCCCCCGACGGCTGAGCACTTCGCGACCGAGAACAGATGGTTTCCGCGGTCGGCTCGAGCCATGCCGGAGTGGTTTCGCCGCGGACTCGGCCAGGTCTAGCGGCTGCGTGTATCGCGGACCCGCGCGGTTCGAGTGGTTGCTGGCCGGCCCGTCACCGGTTGTCCACCACGGCGTCTGGACCGCCAAAGCTGCCTACTACCACGCACGTCGTTTGGGGATAGCTGTCCGGAGATCGGTTGACCGGGTAGGTGCCGAGCTCGCCGCAGACGCCACCGAACACGTCGGTATCGGAGGCTCTGCGGCCCGCAGCGAACTCGACCGAGCGATCACCGGCGTTCGCGTTTACAGCCCGTCGTCCTCATTCTTCCCGAGGAAGCCTTCCTTGATGAGCAGAGCTTCCTGCATCTGTGTCTTCTTGATATCGAACTGGACAAGGGCATAGTCGGTGTCCATGCCCGGCTTGAGCTTCTCGCCATAACGCTCGGAAAATGTCTTCAAAGCGTTGAGGAATTCTCGTCGCACTTCGTCCGAGTGGCAGAACTTGTCCAGTGCGTGCCGCTTGAGGTCCGCATCGCTGGAGCCGACCGGCGGTGCAAAATTGCTGTTGGGGTTGAAGACGCGGGCTATCGCCGCTTTGGTGGGCGACTGCCTGAAGGCGAGAGGTGAAATATCGAAGGTGTCCCACCATTGCGATATTCCCGAGTCGGTGAACTTTTTAGCGTTGTCGCACGCGGCGCTTGCGACTTTCCCGCTCAGCTTTCCCCATTTACCTTTGTTGAAGGCGTCTACCGTCTTCACCTTGGGGTCGATCACCCAGTCCGGTTGGTCGCTGATCGCCTCAGCGGACGCTGATGGCGGATCCATCGGGGCCGCATCACCGAAGGGAACCGCGCCGGTCGGAGCACCGGCGATGAGAATGGTCAGCGTGCTGCCCAACCCCAGCGCCGCGAGTGCGGCCCTGCATACGGTCGTTTCCATGCGCATGTCGTCGTCTCCTAGGGATCCATGGACAGGCCAGCCGGCCGCGGACCTCGCGGACGGTTTTCGAACTTGTCGGAAGAGCCGAACAGGATTCGAGACTGCGCACGGTTTGGATGGGTGCGAGCTGGCCGACCCGGCCGGAACTCGGCGTGAACAAAACTATCTTCACGTGGGCAGCAGAGTGCCGGGCCGGGGTTCACGAGATCCTCGGCAATTCACCGGGTGGATTCGTCGCGCCGGGTCAAGGACTCCGAGACGAGCAATAAGCGGCTACTTAGCATTCGCGTCAGGGCTCGTTCCCGGCCAGGATCGGGTCCAGGTGCCCGGTAAGAGGCTCTCTAACCGACTGCCCACCTGCGTCATTGGTGTGGCTCTCTAATGGCTTGCGTCCCACCGGGTGCCGTGCGGGGTGTGGCTGGAAAGGGGCGTGCCCTGGCTCGAAGCAGCGGTGCCTTACCGCACGAACACCTATTCGTTTCGACGGAAGGATAGCTGTGGGAGTAATCATCGGCATGGACCCGCACAAACGCTCGGCCGCCATCGAAGTCATCGACAGTTGTTTGTTGTGACGATGGTTCTGGATGGCATTGTCGCCCCAGCAACAAGCGCAGACCGGCACGCCACGCACCAGCTCGACCTTTCCATCGACTGTTGGGTACACCCAGGCATGGCCGCGGACAACCCACCCACCGCCGGGACTCGAAGATAGGTGTCCACTTCCCACCA
Organism: Nocardia sp. CS682; assembly: GCF_004634405.1. NCBI lineage: Bacteria > Bacillati > Actinomycetota > Actinomycetes > Mycobacteriales > Nocardiaceae > Nocardia > Nocardia sp. CS682. Next base: position 1,623,335 of record NZ_CP029710.1, read on the forward strand.
TCCAGCACGTCCGCAGGATCGAATACGTGGAAGTAATACCTTCAACCGTCTGGTTGGATCCGCGGCAGCATCCTCTGCCTGATCTATTGTGATGGCGGTCATGGTGTGTCTGGCGGTTGCCACACAGCTCGTCTCGTTGGTTCCAGCAAGAATCCTGCTCACCGATGGAGGACACATGCTTGTACTGCGATCCGCATTCCTTACCATCGCCTGTACTGCCATGCTCATGACCGGTGCCGGTGCGACTGTCGCCCAAAACTCCACCGACACCGTCCCCGGTATCCATGCTGTCAGCGCCGAGGCACCGACACAGGAGCTGATCAAACAGGGCCAAGCCCGCGCGGCGAGCGCCGCCGCCCGCGCCACAGCCGCCGCCGAAGCCACCACCAAAACCTACGGTGCCAACGACGACCTGAATACCCTGGCGGACCTCGCCGTCACCTACGCCGGCAAGGACGCCGCCGCCGAGGCCGCCAAGGACGGAAACGACGCCGCCACGTACGCCGCCGCATACGCCGAATATGCCGCCGGGGTCGCCGTGAAGGCCGCCGACAAGGCCCTCGTCATCGCCATCGCCAAGGACGCCGCTGACGCCACCGTAGCCGCCGCCAGAGCCGTCGTCACAGCCGCCAAGGCCGCCAACGCCAAGGCCGAAGACGCCAGCAACGCCCCTGATGACGTCGAGCGCGCCAATGCCGCTGCCGAGGCAGAGGATGCGGCCGTGGCAGCCAGCAACAAGGCGTACGGCGCTCCGCCGGTCACGACAATCGCCCCGATCAAATCGGGCGCGTAAATAGCGCCTCGAGTTGGCCGCCTCGGAGCGATTGCGGAAGTTCACTGCCCGTCTCCGCGATCCACGCCGCTCCCGACGACGCCGGCCCGCTGGCCGCTGCGCCGACCGCGTTCAGCACCGCACCAGAACTGTTCCGTCCACGCGATCCGGGGCCAGCGGTTGACGAGCTGAACGGTAGGTCAGTGCTTTGCCGCCGTCGCGGCGGCAGTCCGAAAGGGGTCGTCGGCGTCTCGCATCAGTCACGACGGCGGTGCCACGAGTTACGCTACCTGCATCCGGTCATCAAGCCGCGGTCGGCGGTGAAGTGGCACCCGGCGTCGCGCCTGTCGGCACGGGCAATCGAGTAGACGCCGATCAGGCCGGTTTCAACGCACTGGGCTTCGGCTCGTTCGAAGCTGTTTCCGAGAGCGCCCAGCCGTTTCTCCCCGACGAGGACGTCGAGAACCTGGAGACGGCCGGTTGGATGGCCGACGACATCGACCGCGGTTACGCGGGCACGTCGGATGAGTTCGGGACGAGTTCGCGCAAGTGGGCGGTGATCAAGGTGTCGACCTCGGACGCGCGCTCCAGTTGCACGAGGTGACCCGCGTCGGCGATCTTCGTCACCGCGCGCAGGTCCGGGACGTAGGTGCGTAGCGTGGTGAGTGGGTCGCGGCCGCTGAAGCCCTCCATGTCGGGGTCGCGGTCGCCGTACATGAAGTAGGCGGGGACGGTGACGGACGCGCCGGCGTAGGCGGCGGTGAGTTCCCAGTTGCGGTCCAGGGCGCGGTACCAGTTCAGGCCGCCGGTGAAGCCGGTGCGCTCGAAATCCTGCGCCAGGGTGTCGAATTCGGCCTCGGTGAGCCAGCGCCACGGCAGCGGCGGTGCGGTCGGCAGCACATCGAGGTAGCCGGTGCCCTCGGCCGGGAAGTGCCAGGTGTCGAGGTAGTGGTAGTCGGCGCTGAGCGAGTAGTAGACGTTGGTCAGGAATTCCCTTGGACGCGCAGCCAATTCGGCGTCGGCCACGCCCGGCTTTTGAAAGTAGTCCAGATGCAGGAAGTGTCGCGCGGCCGCCTTTGCCCACAGTTGGGACGGCGACCGGGGCGGGCGTGGTGCGAAGGGATTGTTCAGGACGATGACGCCGCGCACCCGTTCGGGCGCGCGTAATGCCAACTCCCACACCAGGGCCGCGCCGAAATCCAAGCCGACGAACACCGCCTGCTCGGCGCCGATGTCGTCGAGCAGGGCGAGTAGATCGCCGATGACGGCTTCGTTCGTGTACGACTCGACGTCCGCGGGCACGTCGGTCTGCCCGTACCCGCGCAGATCCGGCGCGATGGCGCGATACCCGGCCGCGGCAACCGCTGCCAGCTGGTTGTGCCAGATGAACCAGGTGTGCGGAAAGCCGTGGCAGAAGATCACCGGATATCCCGCGCCCTGCTCGGCGACGTGCATCCGGACGCCCTTGGTCGTGATGAACCGATGCGTGATCTCCACTGCGGCCTCCAAAATCTAGAACGTGTTCTCGTTTCACGGTAGTGTCCTGAAGTCGTGAACGGAATACCTGAGGCACTCAGCGGCAAGATCGCGGTCGTCACCGGCGCGAGTCGCGGCATCGGCAAGGGCATCGCACTGGAACTCGGTGCGGCGGGTGCGACGGTGTACGTCACCGGGCGCTCGGCCACCCCGGGGCGCCTGCCCGGCACCGTGCAGGAGACCGCTGCCGCCATCGATGCGGCGGGCGGGGTCGGCGTTCCGTTCGTCTGCGATCACCACGACGACGACGCGGTACAGCGGCTGTTCCAGCAGATCGGCGCCGCACACCAGCGCCTCGATGTGCTGGTGAACAACGTGTACAACTCCCCCGCCGCGGCGCGCTGGCTCGGCAAGCCGTTCTGGGAGGTACCGCCGAAAGCGTGGGACGAGACCTTCGACATCGGCGTCCGATCGCATTACGTGGCAAGCGCTTTCGCGGCACCGCTACTGATCGAATCCGGCGGGTTGATCGTCAATATCTCCTCGCCGGGTGCCCAGCGGTACCTGCACAACGCGGTGTACGGCGTCGCGAAAACCGCACTGGACCGGCTCACCGCAGATATGGCGCACAACCTGGCCGACACCGACGTCACCGTCGTCTCACTGTGGCCGGGCATCGTGGATACCGAACTGCTGCAAATGGTTCCGGCCGACGCACAGGGCCAGCGGTTGGTCACGCTGCCGGGCGAAGGCACTTACGATCTCGCCGAGGCCGAGACCCCGCGGTTCCCCGGGCGCGCGGTCGTCGCACTCGCCACCGATCCTGACCGCCGCTCCCGTACCGGATCAGCCTGGCGGGTAGCCGATCTCGCCGACGCCTACGGTTTCACCGACGTCGACGGACGCATACCTCGCGCGGACTGATCTCGGGATGATCGAGGAACTGGTGCCGGCGCAGGACCGAAAGGCCACCACCGGGGCACACCCATTGGGCCGACTCCGCCGGGTCGGTCTCGCCGACGCCTGCGTTCACCGACCTCGGCGGGCGCGCCCTCCAGTTGGACGGACGATCATGGGGAACTGATGCAGGTAACAGCCGGGAGCCGCCAACACCAGTTCCCCCTCACCGACAACGCTCAAGCAACACCCAAGAACCGTTGCACCGCGCGCGAGGGCGCGGGCTTGGCGTGCCATGCGAGGTACACGTGCGACGGTGGTGCGTCCGGAATGTCCAGGTAGACAACGCCGGGGTGTGGTGCGCGGCTGCGGGCCAGCGCGGGGACGCCGCCGATGCCGCGGTTCGCCGCGACGAGTTCGATCCATTCGTCGAAGTTCCGGCAGGTGATGATCGGCCGGTCCGGATCGCCCTGCTCCCATGAACCCGCATGCGTGGTCCCGGAGACCACGTTCACCACGAGCGGATAGCCGGCGAGGTCGGCCCAGCGCAGGTCGGTCGCGTCGGCCAGTGGCGAGTTCGCGGCGACGGCGAGCATCCGCTGCTCGGTCGCGATCACCCGGGACTCGAGATGGCTCGGCAGCCGAGTTTCCCTGCGGTATATGGCGATATCGATGGATCTGGCTTCGAGGGCGGCCAGCGGATCGTCGACGCGGTGCAGCGTGATGCGCCCGCCGAGCGCCTCGTAGCGGCGGCGGGTGGCGGCGAGCCAACTGGTGGGTAGCAGCCAGGCGAAGCCCACCTCGATGGCGGCCCGCGAGCGCAGTTGCGCGGCGACCGTGTCGACGTCGGCGAGGATCCGCCGGGCGTGCGTCAGCAGTTCGGTGCCCTCGTCGGTCAGAGCGAAGCGACGGGAGGTGCGTTCGATCAGCCTGCACTCGATGTGCCGCTCCAACTGCTGGATGGTCCTGGTCAGCGCGGGTTGGCTGAGGTGCAGGCGGGCCGCGGCACGCGTGTAGTTCGACTCCTCGCACAGCGCGACATACGCGCGCAGATGCCGCAGCTCGATCTGGGTAGGGCTATCCCCACCTCGATCGCTCGCGGCCGTCGGAACGGTCCCGTCCTGCCGCGCACGTTCGTCCATGCATCAAGCGTATACATGGTGCATAGAAAGCATTTAACAGACGCCGGAACGGACCGTACGGTCGCTGGAGTGACCGTTACTCGCACCCACCCACCGCGCAGCGGTCTCGCCCCCGCCTTCGCGGCCGCCGCCGGATTGGCCGCCGCGATGGGCGTCGGCCGCTTCGTCTACACGCCGCTACTGCCGATCATGGTGGACGCGCACCAGATCAGCACCCACGACGGCGCGGTGATCGCGACCGCCAACTACGCGGGCTACCTCCTCGGCGCCATCCTGCTCACCCGCTGGCCGGAACTGAACAGCCGCAACACTTTCCGCCTCTCCGCCGCCCTGCTGATCATCAGCGAGGTCTTGATGGCCGTGCCCGCGCCGACGCTGTTTCCCGCCGCGCTGCGCCTGATCGCCGGCGTCACCAGCGCCGTCGTCTTCGTCGCGTGCGCCGGAGTGGCCGCCCGGCCGGGCAGCAGCCGGGATGCGGCCGGAATCGCCTTCGGCGGAATCGGATTCGGTATCGCGCTCACCGGGGTGCTGGTTTTGGTGGTGCGGCCGTTCCTGGGTTGGCAGAGCATGTGGTTGGTCTCCGCCGTACTGACCGCGGCGTTGCTCGCACCCGCATTGCGGCTCGATATCCAGCCGGGCCGGCGTGCGGGCAAGGCCACCATCCGGTCGCGGGGCGCATGGCGGGCGCTGCTCGTCGCCTATTTCCTCGAAGGTGTCGGCTACATCGTGATCGGCACGTTCCTCGTCGCCGCGGTCAGTGACCAGCGCGGGCCGGTGGTCGGCTCGGCGATCTGGGTGGTGGTGGGCGTGGCCGCAGTGCCCGCTACGGTGCTGTGGGGTGTCGCGGCGCGGCGCTGGGCGCCGGCCATCGCCATGCCGATCGCCCTAGTGGCGCAATGCGTTTCGGCGTTGCTGCCCGCCGTCTCGAGCGCCGTGTGGCCCGCCGTGCTCGCGGCGGCACTGTTCGGCGCGACGTTCCTCGGCATAGTGATGCTGGCGATGCGGATCGGCGCAGAGTTGTCCGATGGTGGCGCGGCGGCGCCGCTCACCGCCGTTTATGGTGCGGGGCAGATGCTCGGTCCGTTGGTGGTGGCGCCGGTGATCGGCGACAGCTATCCGGCCGCGTTCGTCATCGCCGCCCTGGTGCTGGCGGCTGCGACGATCGCGGCCGGTATGGTGACGCGCCTGATCAGGCGAACTTGATCTCCAAGCCGATGCCGAGGATGGCGATGACCCAGACGAGGCCGGTGAAAATGGTGATTCGGTCGAGGTTCTTCTCCACAACGGTCGAGCCGGAGAGGCTGGACTGCACACCACCGCCGAACAGGCTGGACAGACCTCCACCCTTGGCGCGGTGCAGCAGCACCAGCAGCACCAGCAGCAAGCTGGTGATGATCAGGAGGATATCGAGGAACATCCGCATGCCCGACAGTGTATGCGGACGATTGAATCCCACCGAATCAGGCACTCGGAAACGTCGATCCTAAAGTGGCAGGATCGCGACCAGGTGGGTCACCTCGTCCTCGCCGATGGTGTATTTCGACGCCTCCTGCTCGCGGATCTGGTCCTGAGCGGTGAGTCTGACCTGATGCTGGTGCATGTGTTCGGCCCAGGAGCGCACGACGAACGCCTCGACATAGCGGTCCAGCACGCCGACGTCGCGGTAGAGCCGCCACTCCATCGCGCCGGTGCGTTGCCGGGACCGGCCGACGAACGCCATGGCGCTCATGAACTCCGCGACGTTCTCCGGCGGGACGTCGTAGGTGCGCAACACCATGACCGGGCCGTCGGCGGGGTCGGGTTCGACGACGAGCTGCGGTTCCGGCCAGAACGCCGAGGGAGTCTGATCGAGGTTCTCGGCGTTGTGACTGATCGGCAGCCAGACCGTACTCACCGCGCACAGCGCGAGCAGTGCCGCGGCGATCAGCAGAGCCTTGACCGGCCCGGCCGCACCGGCGACCACACCCCAGACCAGCGAGCCGATGGCCTGCCCACCCATGAACACCAGCAGATAAACCGACAATCCGCGCGCCCTGACCCACGCGGGTAGCAGCAACTGCATGGTCGAGTTCATCGTGGACATCGCCAGCAGCCAGGCGAAACCCGCGAACACCAGCAACACCAGCACGACCGACACCACGTGCAGCACCGCCGCGGCCGCCGTCGCGACGCCGAACAGCACGGCGGCCGTGCTCAACCGCTGGGTCGGTGTGAGCAGCAGGCGCAGTCGCGACAGGCCGACGGCACCGAGCACCGCGCCGACGCCGAGCGCGGCGAGCATCAAGCCATAGCCGGACGAGGACAGCCCGAGCTCGTCCCGCGCGATCACCGGCAGCAGCGCCCACAGCGCGCTGGCCGGGGCGATGAACAGGATCGAGCGCAGCAGCACCCGCCGGATCGCTGGCGCCGCCTTGATGAACCGCGTCCCGGCCTGCAACGCCGCCAGCGGGCGTTCGCTCGGCAGCTGCCGATCCGTGGCCGGCCTGCGCCATACTCCGAGCACCACGACGATGCCGATGAACGACACCGCGTTGAGCGCGAACACCAGCGTCGGCCCGGACAGCGAGACCAGCACGCCGGCGATCGCGGGCCCCACCGCCCGCCCGATATTGATGCTCATGCTGCCGAGCGCGGCCGCCGACGGAATCTGTTCGCGCGGAACCAGTTCCGGCTGGATCGCCTGCCACGCCGGACCGGTGAGCGCCTGACCGCAGCCGAGCAAGAACAGCAGCGTGAGCAGCACGGCCGGGGTGGTGTGCCCGGTCGCCGTGGATACCGCGAGCACCGTCGCGAGGATCGCCATGGTCGACTGCGCACCGAGCAACAGCCTGCGCCGATCGACCAGATCGGCGATCACGCCGGACGGAATAGCCAGCAGCATCACCGGCAGCGTGATCGCCGTCTGCACGAACGAGACCAGGACCGCGGCATTCGGCTCGTCCACCAGAATCCACTGCGCGCCGACGGTCTGCATCCAGGTGCCCAGGTTGGACACCAATTGCGCGATCCAGAGGGCGCGATACACCTTCGACCGCAGGGGTGCCCAGGTAGAGACAGTGGCGTTGGCGGCAGTGATCACTTACCGAAGCTTAGGCTCACCCGCCGCTCGAGGTAGTCACGCCAGACCGGGTGCTGTCGAAGTGACCTCGGCGGTTGCGCCGATCTCGTTGCTGCTTGCGCAGGCGCACTGCGGACTACCCGTGCGCAGGCGAAAGCAAGCAACCTCGGCGTACGCCCCGCCGCGATTTGCGCGGGGCTGCCAGGCGGCCGTGCAGCCACGGGTAAGTCCGCCGACATCCGGCAAGTTGCCCATGCGCTCACGAAATGGGCCGTTCCCACATTTCCGGCTACACCCCGTCGCTGGCCCGTGACTCGTTGGCCGCGAGAAGAAGGGCGACTGTCAGTAGCGCGCCGCCCATCATGCCCAGCGGCGTCAATCGCTCACCGAGGACTATCGCCGCGAGGATCGCACCGGTGAGTGGTTCGAGCAGGGCGAGGACCGCGGCGGTACCGGGGCCCGCGTCGGGCAAGCCGCGGAAGTACAGCGTGTAGGCGACCGCGGTCGGTACGAGTCCGAGGGCCGCGAGCAGAACAAGACTGCCTGCGTTCGGCTCGAAGGTGATACCGGTGGTCAACGCCAAGGGCATGAGTAGTACTGCGCCGCCGGTGAATCCGAGACCGGTGGTGGTCATCGCATCCAGCCCCGGTATCGGCCGAGCGCTGATCACGGTGACCGCAGCGAACGCACCGGCCGCCGCGACGGCGAGGGCGGCGCCGGCGAGCAACCCGGCGGCGTCCAAGTCATCGGACGGCACCCCGACCAGCAGTGCCAAACCGGCGAGCGCGAGCCCGATCGTCACCGCGCGCCTGCGATCCACGGCACGGCGGCCGGTGACCTGCTCCAGCAGCGCCACCACCACCGGCGACGCACCGATGGTGATCAGGGTGGCGACGCTGACCGATGATGCCGCGACCGCCCCGAAATAGCACGCTTGGAAGGTCGCGGCGAGAGCGGCAACCGCGCCGATTCTGCGCCAGGCCAGCAGATTTCGCGGCCACGGGCGTCGGGTCAGAACGAGTAGGGCAACGAGCAGCAGCCCGCCGACGGCAAGTCGGCAGGTGGCCACGGCGACGGGCGACAGCCCGGTGGCCCGACCGAGCAGTGTGCCGAGCAAACCGCCGGTGCCCCACAGCATTCCGGCGCCGACAAGGAAGACCAGTCCGGAACGGCCGGTCGTGGACAGAGATATGGACATGAAGGATTCGCGCTCCTGCGACAGAGAGGGATGGGGTCGCGGAAGCGAGGTGCACAACGAATGCCGAAGAGACGCACTCACCTATCCAGGTGGCGCGCTGACTGCTACACCTCGCTCAGGAGGCGGGCGGCGGTGTGATCGGAAAGCATCGGTGCACGCGGCCGATCCTAATGCCCGGCGGCGCACCGTGTCGCTCGGGTTATTTCCCGAACTCGCGCAGCAGCGGATCGGCGGCGATCCGGGCGGCGATTTCGGCGTCCGGCGGATAGGGCCTGGCTCGAACGATCCACTCGCGACGCAACTCGGGGATGGTCACCTGGAGCTCATCCCACTTCGAGGTCAGCCGGCCGGTCCAGTCCATCTGTTCGGGACCGTCGAGGAACCCGCAGGTGTAGCCGAGATAGTCGTTCCACACGGCGTATGAGGTGGCGAGCGTCAGCTCATCCGGCACGTCGAGCTTCAGCAACCACCGACCGTGCGCCCACTCATGATCTCCCAGCAGCGAATTGGCAGTGCGACGGATAGCGGACCTACGCAGACCACGGCCGGGCCAGCACCACACCGGCGGCGCATCCTCGCAATCGATTCCGCGCCTTGCCATTTCGGCAGCGATGATCTCGAAGCCCGGGCGCAGGTTCGGCGAGATGAGCTCCCAGCTCGCACGATACGAGCCGTTCGCCCGCACGGCGGCCACCACCTCGGGCGCCTGTAGCGTCCACAGCCTCATCCGGTGGACCTACTCGTCGACCGCGTCGGCGTAGGTCTGCATCATGTCCTCGATCAGCCGCAGGACCGCTTCGTCGAGTTCGGGGCGCTGGTACACCCCGCGCACCACCGCCTGACCCGAGAACAGATGCAGCGCAAGGAAGAACATCGGCTCACGCAGTCGCTGCGGATACCGGCCAAGCACCCCGGTGCGCTCGACCGCGGCCACGATCTCGTCGTAGTAGCTCTCCACCGTCGGCGCGATCCTGGCCCGCAGCTCGGCGTCCGAGCGGGCCGCGAGGTAGATCTCGCGCAGCGCGTGGGTGATGTTATCCGACTGCGCCGCCTGCAGGAATCGCAACGCCGTATCGAGCGAATTCGCTTGATCACCAAGCTGTTCCATCACCTCGGTGAACGCCGCGGTCTGCCGCGTGACTATCTCCTCGGCGGTGCGCGCGATCAGGTCGAGCCTGCTGTCGAACTGCCGGAACATCGCCCCGACGGACAGCCCGGCGCGCCCGCAGATCTCCTGCACGGTGGTGCGCTGATAGCCCACCTCGCCGATCGCGGCGATGGTCGCGTCGATCAGCTTGGCGACGGTGGCGGCGCGGCGTTGCTGCTGCGTCCGGCGTGGACGCGATATTTCGGCGCTCCCGGTCATGATTACCCATCCTGCCCGGCCGGTCCGACAACCCCAGTCATCGGGTCAGCGTGATCGTTGACACAGCGTCGAACCGCCCTCTACAGTCGACCCGCCAGTTAGGAAACAGTCGCTCTCTTTTTTGCCCGAGAGCCGGCGCGCAGCGCTGCGTTATGTCGAGGAGTTCCAAATGAAGATGGGCACCGCCACGGGCACCAAGAGGGTGGTCGCGCACGTTTGCCTGGTCCTGACCGCGGGCTTGACCGTCGCGGTCTGCCCCGCGATGGCCGGCGTCGCGCAGGCCGAGCCGGTGGCGGTCGCACCGCCGCTACCCTTCCCCTTGCCACCGGCTCCGCCGTACCTCGATCCGGGTTTCTACAACCCCGATGCAGGCAAGGTCGCCGCAGCACAGCCCGGCGAGATCCTGGCGGCCAGGCAGGTCAACCTCGCGAATTTCTTCCTGATCCCTCTCAATGTGCGGGCCTGGCAGTTGTCCTTCCGCAGCACCAACACCCGCGGCGAACCGATCGCGGCGGTCGCCACCGTCATCGTGCCGCACCGCCCGTCCCCCACCCCGGATCGGAATTTGGTCGCCTTCCAGTTCGCCGAGGACTCGTTGTCGATCAACTGCGCACCGTCCTATGTACTGCAGATGGGTTCGCTGCCCAATCCGACGAACCCGGTGATCTCCGCGGAGTTCATCGAGGTCCAGGCCATGCTGCAACTCGGCCACGCGGTCGTGGTGCCCGATCACCAGGGCCCGAACGCGGCCTACGCGGCCGGACCACTCGGTGCTCGGATCACCCTGGATTCGATCCGGGCCGCCGAGAACTTCGACCAGGCGGGCCTGCCCGGCGCGGCCACGCGGACCGCACTGTGGGGCTATTCGGGCGGCGCCATCCCGACCGCGCACGCGGCCGAGCTGCAACCCACCTACGCACCGGAGCTCAACATCGTGGGTTCGGCGGTCGGTGGCCTGCTGGCTGATCTGCGGATGTCCCTCGACTACAACAACGGCACGTCGACCTTCGGTGGCGCGGTACTCGGCGGGTTGTTCGGTGTCGCACGGGAATACCCGGTGCTGAACCGGTTCATCGATCAGTACATGAACCCGCTCGGCAAGGCGGTGCGGGTCGTGCACGAAGGTCAGTGCGTCGCTTTGCAATTCGCGGGCTTCCCCTTCGTGAACATCAAGGGCCTGTTCAACTACCCCGGCGGCGATCCGATGACCGCACCCGAACTGCAGCCGCTGCTGGACGAGATGACCCTGGGCCGGCGCGGCACTCCCCCGTTCCCGCTCTACATCTACGAGGCGCCGCTGGACGAGGCGATGCCGATCAACGCGGTCAACAAGCTGTACGACACCTACTGCAAGGACCCGAACGCCCAGGTCGCCTACACCAGGGAGATCATCAGCGAGCACGGTATCGCCGCCGTCTCCGGCGCGGGCTCGGCCGTGATGTGGCTCAACGATCGGCTCAACGGTGTGCCCGCGCCGCAGGGTTGCAGCAACCGCGACGTGCCGTTGCAGATCCTGGATCCCGGCGCGTTCGCCGCGGTCGTCAACGCCCTCGGCCAGACCCTCGCGTCGGCTCTCGGCATGCCGGTCTGACCTGCCGAAAACCCGGCCGAACCGCACGATATCGGTACCATCGCCGTCATGGCGGCTAATTTCGTGCGGTTCGGCCCGATCGTTGCCCTGGCACTGCTCGCAGTCACAGCCTGCTCGAGCGGCGACTCCGACTCCAAGCCGGCCGAGTCCGGTCTGGTCGGCCGCACCTTTCTCTCCACCGAGGTGGCGGGTGCGCCGATTCCCGGCGGCGGACCGCTGACGCTCACCTTCAAAGACGACCGGATCGCCGCGGACGCGGGCTGCAACTCGCACTCCGGCGTGGTCGCGCTCGACGACCACAAGCTGCACGTGTCCGGCCTGGCGAGCACCCTGATGGCCTGTCCCGGCGATCGGGAAGGCGCCGACGAATGGCTCAGCGGCCTACTGAATTCCGATCCCACCTGGCAACTCGACGGCGCGAAACTCACCGTGAAAAACGACAACCTCACGGTGCACCTGCTGGACAAGAAGGTCGCCAAGCCGGACAAGCCGATCAAGGGCACCACCTGGATCGTCACCGCCCTCATCACCCCCGACGCCCAAATGCGTTCCCAGACAATCGATGAGGTGAAGCCCACGCTCACCATCGCCGAGGACGGCAGCGTCTCCGGCAGTGCGGGCTGCAACCGGATGACCGGTCGCGCAACGGGTCCCGACACCGAGCTCACCTTCCAGGTCGGTACCACGAAGATGCTGTGCTCGCCCGAGGTGATGGAGGTCGAGCAGGCGGTGCTGAAAGTGTTGGACGGCAAGACAACCGCGACCGTCGACGCCGACGTGCTCACCCTCCGCAATGCCAACGGCAACGGACTCACCCTGCACGCGGAGTAGTTCAGCAACCGATGAGCCCGTCCTCCGGATAGATCGGTGCACCGTCGGCGCGGTGCCGAGCTGGGACACAGACTGGTTCGCACACAACGAAGAAGAGCCGGGCAGCGCTCTCGCGATGCCCGGCTCCCCTGCGTGAAAACGGTTACGGCAGTGGACCGCCCGCGGCAATCGCCGACAGGGTGGCGAACTCGTCACCCTTGAGCGAAGCACCGCCGACCAACGCGCCGTCGATATCGGTCTGACCGACGAGCTCGCCGACGTTCTTGGCGTTGACCGAGCCGCCGTAGAGCACGCGCACGCCCGCGGCGACCTCCGGGGAGGCCAGCACGGCCAGTTCCGCACGGATCGCGCCGCAGACTTCCTGCGCGTCGGCGGGGGTGGCGACCTTGCCGGTGCCGATGGCCCAGACCGGCTCGTAGGCGATGACGACCTTCGAGATCTCCTCCGCCGTCAGGCCTTTCAGCGAACCACGCAGCTGCTCGAGGTTGTACTCGACGTGCGTCTTCGCCTCGCGGACGTTCAGGCCCTCGCCGATGCAGACGATCGGCGTGAGCCCGTGCTTGAGCGCCTGCTTGGCCTTGGCGAGCACGGTGGCGTCGTCCTCGTGGTGGTACTGCCGCCGCTCCGAGTGGCCGACCGCCACGAAGGTGCAGCCAAGCTTGGCCAGCATGGCACCGCTGATCTCACCGGTGTAGGCGCCCGAGTCGTGCATCGAAACGTCTTGCGCGCCATAGGTGAGCAGCAGCTTGTCGCCCTCCACCAGCGTCTGCACACTGCGCAGATCGGTGAACGGCGGCAGCACCGCGACGTCCACCTTGGCGAAGTACTTCTCCGGCAACGCGAAAGCGATCTTCTGCACCAGCGCGATCGCCTCGAGGTGGTTGAGGTTCAGCTTCCAGTTGCCCGCGATGAGCGGCTTCCTGGCATAGGACTTCGTCACAGCACTCCTCAATCTTCCAGCACTGCGATGCCCGGAAGTTCCTTGCCCTCCAGGTATTCCAGCGACGCGCCGCCGCCGGTGGAGATATGCGAGAAACCGTCATCGGGCAGCCCGAGCGCACGCACGGCCGCGGCCGAATCGCCGCCGCCGACGACGGTGAACGCACCCTTACCGGTGGCCGTGACGATGGCCTCGGCCACGCCGCGGGTACCGGCCGCGAAGTTCTCGAACTCGAACACGCCCATCGGGCCGTTCCAGAACACCGTCTTCGCCTCGGTCAGCAGCGCCGCGAACCGATCGGTGGATTCGGGTCCGATGTCCAGACCCATCCAGCCGTCCGGAATCTCGTGCGCGGGCACGACCTTCGAGTCGGCGTCGGCGGCGAACTTGCTCGCCGCCACGATGTCGCGCGGCAGGTGAATGACGTCCGCGTACTGGTCGAGCAGGCCCTTGCAGGTCTCGATCATCTCTTCCTGCAGCAGCGAGCTGCCGACCGAAAGCCCCTGTGCGGCAAGGAAGGTGAAGCACATGCCGCCGCCGATGACCAGCGTGTCGACCTTCGGCGCGAGCGCCTCGATCACCGCGAGCTTGTCGGAGACCTTGGAACCGCCGAGCACGACCGCGTACGGCCGCTCGGTGTCCTGCGTCAGCTTGGCGAGCACCTCGACCTCGGCCGCGACCAGCTTGCCCGCGTAATGCGGCAGCAGCTTCGCCACGTCGTACACCGACGCCTGCTTGCGGTGCACCACACCGAAACCGTCGGAGACGAACGCGCCGTCGTCGCCGACCAGCTCGACCAACGCGGCGGCGAGCTTGGCCCGCTGCGCGTCGTCCTTGCTGGTCTCGCGCGGATCGAAGCGGATGTTCTCCAGCAGGAGCACATCGCCGTCGGTCAGCCCCTCGGAGCGCGCAAGCGCGTCTCCGCCGACCACGTCACCAGCGAGCTGGACATTGCGGCCCAGCTCTTCGGCGAGCTTCGCGGCGACCGGCGCCAGCGAGAGCTTCGGGTCCGGCTCACCTTTCGGACGGCCGAGGTGCGCGGTGACGACCACCTTCGCGCCGGCCTCGACCAGCGCCTTCAGCGTCGGCACCGAGGCGATGATGCGACCGGGATCGGTGATCTGACCGTTGTCGTCGAGGGGGACGTTCAGGTCGGAGCGCACCAGGACGCCCCGACCTTCGACACCCTCGTTCAGCAGATCCTCGAGAGTTTTGACTGTCATGGCCTCAGAGCGACTTGCCGACGAGGCCGATGAGGTCGGCGACACGATTGGAGTAGCCCCACTCGTTGTCGTACCAGCCGACGACCTTGACCTGATCATCGATGACCTTGATCAGCGGCGCGTCGTAGATGCACGAGTGCGGGTCGGTGACGATGTCGCTCGACACGATCGGGTCGACGTTGTACTTCAGGATGCCCTTCAGCGGTCCCTCGGCGGCGGCCTTGTAGGCGGCGTTGATGTCGTCGATCGAGGCCGACTTGCGCAGGGTGACGGTGAGGTCGGTGACCGAGCCCGTCGGAACCGGCACGCGCAGCGCGTAGCCGTCCAGCTTGCCCTGCAACTCCGGGAGCACCAGGCCGATGGCCTTGGCCGCACCGGTGCCGGTCGGCACGATGTTCAGCGCGGCCGCGCGGGCGCGACGCAGGTCGCTGTGCGGGCCGTCCTGCAGGTTCTGGTCCTGCGTGTAGGCGTGGATGGTGGTCATCAGACCGCGCTCGATGCCGAAGCTGTCGTTCAGCACCTTCGCCAGCGGGCCGAGGCAGTTGGTGGTGCACGAGGCGTTGGAGATGATGTTCTGGCTGCCGTCGTACTTGTCGTCGTTGACGCCCATGACGACCGTCAGATCCTCGCCCTTGGCGGGCGCGGAGATGATGACCTTCTTGGCGCCCGCGGCGAGGTGACCCTTCGCCTTGGTGGCATCGGTGAAGATGCCGGTGGACTCGACCACCACGTCGACGCCCAGGTCGCCCCACGGCAGCGCCGCCGGGCCCTCCTTGATGGCCAGCGCCTTGATCCGCTGGTCACCGACCACGATGGTGTCGTCGCCGTCGAGCGAGACATCCTGCGGCAGGCGGCCGAGGATCGAGTCGTACTTGAGCAGGGTCGCGAGAGTCGCGTTGTCGGTGAGGTCGTTGACCGCGACGATCTCGATGTCGGTGGTGCCCAGCGCCTTCTGCGCCTCCACCGCCCGGAAGAAGTTACGTCCGATACGACCGAAGCCGTTGATGCCTACCCGGACAGTCACGTTATCGCTCCTCAGCTTTCAAGCGGATCATTCCGATGTCTAGTAACAGTAGTGCCCGCCTGTAACCCCACCGACATGCACCTGTCCGTTGTGAACTGGCGATCTCGACGCGGTCATCAGGCCACCAGGGTGCGAACGTTCCCGAGTCACCACTTCACTACGGTAACCAGGGAAATCAATCACCGACTGGTCTGTTTCCTCACAGTCCGGCGCGCCGACCAGCGCAGGAACATCGTCAAGAGTCCTGGCATTCCGACACACCGGTCATTCTGACGTCACCGGGGTTACCCGGTTCCCGTTCCCGCACACGTGTGCGTTGTTCGGGTTGATCGCCGACACTTCGGGTCGGACTCCGGCTCATATCGCGACCCAGCCCGTTAGCGAGATCATCCGGCCGGTCACCCAACGGGGGCGACCGGCCGGATGACAAACTCCCGAATCAGGCCTCGTCGAGCAATTCGGCCGTGACAGCGGACTCCGTGTCCGGGATGCCGAGCTCCTTGGCCCGCCGGTCCGCCATCGACAGCAAGCGCCGAATCCGGCCCGCCACAGCGTCTTTCGTCATCGGCGGGTCGGCCAGCTGGCCGAGCTCCTCCAGCGAGGCCTGCCGATGCTGCACGCGCAGTTTGCCCGCGGCGGCGAGATGGTCGGGCACGTCGTCGCTGAGGATCTCCAGCGCACGCTCCACCCGCGCGGCCGCGGCGACCGCGGCCCTGGCCGAGCGGCGCAGGTTGGCGTCGTCGAAGTTGGCCAGCCGGTTGGCGGTAGCCCGCACCTCGCGGCGCAGCCTCCGCTCCTCCCAGACGATCCGGGTGCCGTGCGCACCCATCCTGGTGAGCAGCGCGCCGATGGCCTCGCCGTCGCGCACCACGACCCGGTCGGTGCCGCGCACCTCGCGCGCCTTGGCGGTGATGCCGAGCCTGCGGGCCGCGCCGACGAGCGCGAGCGCCGCCTCCGGACCCGGGCAGCTGACCTCCAGCGCGGACGAGCGACCGGGTTCGGTGAGCGAACCGTGCGCGAGAAACGCTCCGCGCCAAGCTGCTTCGGCATCGGCGATGCTGCCGCCGACCACCTGCGCGGGCAGGCCGCGTACCGGACGACCACGCACATCGAGCAGCCCGGTCTGCCGGGCCAGCGCCTCGCCCTCCTTGGACACGCGCACCACGTAGCGGGAGGTCTTGCGCAGACCGCCCGCGCCGAGCACGTGCACATCGGAGCCGTAGCCGTATAGCTCGAAGATCTCCCGGCGCAGCCTGCGTGCGATGGAACCCATGTCCACCTCGGCCTCGACGATCACCCGCCCGCCGACGATGTGCAGGCCGCCCGCAAAGCGCAGCAGCGCGGACAGTTCCGCCTTGCGGGAACTGACTTGCGACACCGTGAGCCTGCTCAGCTCGTCTTTCACATCGGCTGTCATCGCCACGAGACGCGCTCCTTTCCACCCAACCCGGAACGCACATCCTGACCCATGTGCCGTCCCTCGACTCGAAGCCCTGCCATTTGTGGCCGAGGTTGCCGGATCAGTTGATCCAGTGCGGCGGCAAGCTTTCCGGGGTGATGCCGGTCCGTTCCCGCTTCGGCGACATCGGAGAAGGTTACCCGTGCCCGCAACTGTTCGGCAGCTCTCGCCACATGTTCTCTTTCGCGACCCTCGGGCACCGACCCCGAATCGACCAAAACTTCGTCGACCACGAATTCCGGTGCGTGCTGGGACAATACATGCAGGTGCCGTTCGGCGGAGAAACCCGCCGTTTCGCCGGGCTCGGCGGCCAGGTTCAGCACGAGAACTTTTCTCGCTCGGGTGTACACCAGCGCCTCTCGTAGTTCGGGGACGAGCACATGGGGGATGACGCTGGTAAACCAGGAGCCCGGTCCGAGCACGACGACGTCGGCGTGCTCGATGGCCGAGGTGGCCTCCTGGCTGGCGGGTGGATCGGACGGAATCAACCGCACCCGCCGGACTTTTCCTGGGGTGGTCGCGATGGCGACCTGGCCGCGGATGCAGCGGCTGACGCGCGGATCCGCTTCCAACCCAGCCACATCCGCTTCGATATCGAGCGCGATGGGCGACATCGGCAGCACCCGTCCGGTGATGCGCAACATCTTCGCGAGTTCGTCGAGCGCGGCGACCGGGTCGCCGAGCACCTCGGTGAGGCCGGCCAGGATGAGGTTGCCGACCGAGTGGCCGGCCAGTGCGCCGGTGCCGCCGAAGCGGTGTTGCACGGTCTTGGTCCAGATTCCGTCGGAGTCCGCGGCCAACGCGGCTAGCGCCATCCGTAGGTCACCGGGCGGTAGCACGCCCAGCTCGGCGCGTAGGCGACCGGACGAGCCGCCGTCGTCCGCGACGGTGACGACCGCGCAGATCTTTCTGGTCAGCCGCCGGACGGCGGTCAACGTCGCGTACAGGCCGTGCCCGCCGCCCAGCGCGACGATATTCGGGTCGGATTCCCACCCCGTCATGCCGGCGCCTCGCTGACACTCGGCTCGCGCGCACTCATTCGCGCCCCAGATCACGATGCACGACGCGCACCACGTCGGCGGGGCCCTCGCTCCCGCCGGTGCCCTCGCTCATCAGTTCGCCGAGAGCCTCGGCTATCGCCACGCTGCGGTGCCTGCCTCCGGTGCAGCCCACTGCCACCGTCATGTATCGCTTCCCCTCTTGGCGGTAACCGTTCATGGTCAGCTCGACCAGGTGGTGGCAGGTACGCAGATAGTCGGCCGCGCCGGGACGCGACAACACGTACTCGCTCACCACTGATTCCTGACCAGTGTGTTCCCGCAATTCCGGTATCCAATGTGGATTAGGTAGAAAACGCACATCCAACACCATGTCGGCGTCCAGTGGAACCCCATGCTTGAAGCCGAAGGATTGCACGGTCAGCTGCAATGCACTGGGTGCACCGTCGCCGAAGGCCTCTTCCAACTTGCGGTGCAGCTGGTGGATGGACAGTTCGGTGGTGTCGATGACCAGGTCCGCCGCGGTTTTCACGGCCGAGAGCCGGATGCGTTCGGCGGCGATGCCCGACGAGAGCGTGCCGTCTTTGCTCTCGCTTTGCAGGGGATGGCGGCGGCGAGCGAAACCGAAACGCCGGATCAGGACATCGTCGGAGGCTTCGAGAAACAGCACCCTGGTTTCGATGCCGAGTTTGCGCAACTGCTCGGTGACCACCGAGAGGTCGCCGGTGAAGAACCTGCTGCGCACGTCCATCACCAGGGCCAGACTGCGGATCGGCGGGTCGGCGGAGGCACCGAGTTCGACCATCCGGCCGATCAGCTCCGGCGGCAGGTTGTCGGTGACGTACCAGCCGAGATCCTCGAGTACGCGGGCGGCGGTGCCGCGGCCCGCGCCGGATAGTCCGGTCACGATGACGACTTCGACCTGCGGGTTCGCCGCTGCGACAGCGCTCGAGGGGCCGGCCCGCCCCTCGGTCTGTCGCGGATCACCCGCAGTGTTGTTCGCTTCGACGCGTGTCATGTCCTACCGGATCCGTCACACGACTGCACCTCGCGGGCGCTCGGCTCCGCCGTGCGCCGTCGCACGCTGTGTTGTCGGTTCACTCGCTGCGCTCGCTCTCTGGGTACCTCTCGAATCATCCCGCACCGGTTCCGGTATCGGGCGCAGACATGCGCGATCACCTTCCGTGGTGCACGTGGAAGGCTAGCGACTCCACCGCCCCGCCGCTCGGTTCCGTCGGGTGCCCGCACGCGGTATATCCCTGGCTGCTCGCTGACGCTCGCGCACAAACATGTGTTGGAACGGTACCGAGAATATAGGTGTATCGGAGCAAAGCCGATGTTTCCGATGGTCCTCAGCCCTCCTGAAGCGCCGCGAGCACGGCCTTGGCGGTGGCCACTCCGATGCCGGGGACCTCGGTGATCTCCTCCACCGTGGCCTGCTTGAGTTTGGCGACGGAACCGAAATGGGTAACCAGCGCGGTTCGGCGCGCCGTCCCGAGCCCGGGCACCGAGTCCAGCGCGGATGCGGTCATCCGGCGGGAGCGTTTGCTGCGGTGGAAGGTGATGGCGAACCGATGCGCCTCGTCGCGGATCCGCTGCAACAGGAACAAGGCCTCGCTGTTGCGCGGCATGATCACCGGGTCGCTCTCCCCCGGCACCCACACCTCTTCGAGGCGTTTGGCCAGGCCGATGACCGCGACATCGGTGATGCCGAGTTCGTCGAGCACCTCGGCCGCGGCCGCGACCTGGGGTGCGCCGCCGTCGACGACGTAGAGGTTGGGCGGGTAGGCGAATTTACGCGGGCGGCCGGTCTGCGGGTCGATGCCGGGGCGGGACACGAGTTCGGCGGTGTCGTCGAGGGCTTCGACCTCCGCCAGGTCCTCGTTCACCATCAGCTCGCGCTCTTTCTGCAGCTTGTAGAAGCGCCGCCGGGTCACCTCCCTGATGCTGCCGACGTCGTCGGAGCGGCCGTCGCCCGCGGCCTCCTTGATGGTGTAGTGCCGGTATTCGGACTTGCGGGCCAGGCCGTCCTCGAACACCACCAGCGAGGCGACCACATCGGTGCCCTGCACGTGGCTGATGTCCACGCACTCGATCCGCAGCGGGGCGCTGTCCAGTTCGAGGGCGTCCTGGATGGCTTGCAGCGCAGCCGATCTCGACGTCAGGTCGCCCGCGCGCTTGAGCTTGTGCTGCTGCAAGGCCTCCATCGCGTTGCGCTGCACGGTCTCGGCGAGGGCCTTCTTGTCGCCGCGCTGCGGCACCCGCAGCTGCACGGCCGAGCCGCGCAGGTTCGACAGCCACTCCTGCAACTGCTCCGCGTCGGCCGGGAGTTCGGGGACCAGCACCTCCCTGGGCACCACGGTCGCGGGCTGCTCGGCCTCGCCCAGTTCCGCCACCGCGACCTGCTCGCCGTAGAACTGGGTGAGGAACTGCTCGACCAGCACGGCCAGTTCGCTGCCCGCCTCCGGGGAGTCGGGCTCATCGCGATGTGATTCGGAGCCCTCCGTGGTTACGCCGGCTGCCTCCTCCGGGCTTGACCGCACCACGTCGAGGACGTCGCCGGATTTGTCGACCACCCAGCCGCGCTGACCACGGACCCGGCCGTCGCGGACGTGGAAGATCTGCACCGCCGCCTCCAGCTCGTCGGTGGCGAAGGCGATCACGTCGGCATCGGTGCCGGTGCCGAGCACCACGGCCTGCTTCTCCAGCGCGCGGCGCAGCGCCTGCACGTCGTCGCGCAGGCGGGCGGCGTTCTCGAAGTCGAGGTCCTCGGCGGCGTCCTGCATGCGGCGTTCGAGCTGGCGCACCATGCGGTCGGTGCGCCCGGCCAGGAAGTCGCAGAAATCCTCCACGATCTGGCGGTGCTCGGCGGCGCTGACCCGGCCGATGCACGGCGCCGAACACTTGTCGATATAGCCGAGCAGGCAGGGCCTGCCGATCTGGTTGTGCCGCTTGAACACTCCGTTGGAGCAGGTGCGCGCGGGGAACACCCGCAGCAGCAGGTCCAGGGTTTCCCGGATCGCCCAGGCGTGCGCGTAGGGGCCGAAGTACCGCACGCCCTTCTTGCGCGCGCCGCGGTAGACGAACAGGCGCGGAAACTCCTCGTTCAGCGTCACCGCGAGCACCGGATACGACTTGTCGTCCCGGTATCGCACGTTGAACCGGGGGTCGAATTCCTTGATCCAGTTGTATTCGAGCTGCAGTGCCTCCACCTCGGTGGAGACCACGGTCCACTCGACGCTCGCGGCCGTGGTGACCATCTGCCGCGTGCGCGGATGCAGCGACGCGACGTCGGCGAAGTAGGAGTTCAGCCTGCTGCGCAGGCTCTTGGCCTTGCCGACGTAGATGACCTGCCGATATGCGTCCCGGAACTTGTACACCCCTGGTTCGACGGGAATCGTGCCCGGCTTGGGCCGGTACGTCGCTGGATCTGCCACCCATCAAGCCTATCGAGCACGTCCGACAAGCTCGGCAAGGCGATCCGAGTTCGGTTCTCGTGCGGGATCGCACCCCGGATCGACTGGGTGTTTTTCGCCGAAACACACTCCTGGACAGCGGGTTCGGCGGCCGGGTTGCGGGCGCACGTCATACGTCGGCGCCGAACCACTCCTTGGCTTCGGCGCGGCACAGCTGGTAGACGACGGCGCTCGACGTGCCGAGGGAAAAGAGCACCGCCACAATCCACTGCTCGAACGGAATGTCGTTGGGTTGGGTTCGCCAGCCGACCACCGCCTGCGCGAGCGCCAAGATGATCGCCAGCACCCGCACGCCGCTCGCACCCCGGATAAATCCCCAGGCGACGAGGCCCAACAGCCAACTGAACAGGAACTGGATGGCCGCGCCGCCCGCGGCCTCGGCGCTGCGCGTCACACCCATGATCACCGGATAGGCCAGTCCGAATCCTGCCAACCCCCAGGCGGCTTCCCGTGCTTCTCTGACGGTCTCGGGCAGCTCGGTCAGCGCCCATAATTTCTCGGCGACCGCTAAATCCTCGTCCGAAAAGTCCGCGCCCACGGCGCTCCCCACTCCCGATCAACACTCTCGACCCGTATCGACGGGTGCGCCAGCAGGACGCTAGAGCACCGGAGAGAGTCGGACAACTCGGGCGCGGCGGGGGTTATCCGGAAATGATGCCGTGTTGATTGCGGGCGCGCCGGTCGATCAGGACAGTCCGTGCTGGTGCAATGCGTCGAGCAGACCGGACGGGCGTTCGGCGGTGGGCAGCGGGTCTACCAGGGCAAATCGGCAGCCGAGAGCGGCCGCGCCGCCGTCTGCCTCGGCGCTGTCACCGACCATCAGCGCGGCGTCGGGGTCGACGCCGAGTTTGTCGAGGGTGCCGGCGAAAATTCGGGGATCGGGTTTCACCGCGCCGATCTCGAAGGAGAGGGCGAAGGCGTCGATGTAGCGATCCCAGTTCCGGCTGGTGAAGGCGGGGCGGATGTCGAACGCGATGTTGCTCACCACGCCGACTTGAATGCCTTGTGCCGCAAGCGACGTCAGCGCTTCGGCGACGTCGGGGTAGGGCGTCCAGGACATCGGATCGATCAGGCGGCCGTAGAGGACGGCGGCTTGCTCGTCGGTCGGTACCCCGGACTTGCGCAGGACCTCCAGGTAGGCCCGCCGGTGCAGCTTTGGGTCCAGGTCACGGTTGTCCCAGGCGTGCTGGCCGTCGGCGTCGAAACGCACCAGCTGGCCGACCGGTGCGGTCATCCTGCGCAGGATCTCGGCCTTCTCGTGCACATCGAAGGGGCGGCCGTCGGCCGCGACCAGGTCCGCACCCCAGGATTCGTCCTCCTCCAGTCGAAACAAGGTTCCGGAATAGTCGAAGAGCACCGCTTCGATGGTCACCGGATCAGCCTACCGACCGGTCCGCCGCGCTCGGCTTCGTCGCAGGTCACGAGGGTGACGGGCGGATATGTGGTGGCGCGCAACCGAGTTCGTCGTCCGCACGCCCGCCTGGTTGTGCCGGGCAGAATCTCTTCGATGCGCCGACTTCCTTCCGGCACTGGTATCGCCGGACTCTCCCGGTCTTGGTCGGACAAACTCTCCCCCGGTCTCGGTGCCGAGCGTTAGAGTCCCCCCATGAGGCGCGCGCGAGGAACGTGGACGGGTGTGGCGGCAGTGGTGCTGCTCGCCCTCGGGACGGTCACGGCTTGTTCGTCCGACGAGGACAAAGCCGGAGCCGTCTGCGACACGGTGCCGAACGGGACACCGGTGGCCGCGACCTCGGCAGGCGCCACCGGCGGCAAGACCCAGGACATCAGCACCAACCCGGAGATCTCCACCGGATACCGGTCGGGGATGACGGCGGTGCGCACCAAGACGTATGCGGTGGCGACGGCGAACCCGGTGGCCACGAAGGCCGCGTGTGGCGTGCTGCGCGAGGGTGGCACGGCCGCGGACGCGCTCATCGCCGCGCAAACGGTGCTCGGCCTGGTGGAACCGCAGGCCTCCGGCATCGGCGGCGGCGCGTTCCTGATGTACTACGACGCCACCACCAAGACCGTGGACGCCTATGACGGGCGAGAGGTCGCGCCTGCGGCGGCCACCGAGAACTACCTGCGCTGGGTCAGCGACACCGATCGGTCCGAGCCGAAACCGAACACGCGCGCCAGCGGCCGATCCATCGGCGTGCCAGGGGTTTTGCGGATGCTGGAGATGGCGCACCGCGACCACGGCAAGACCGGATGGCGGGAATTGTTCGACCCGGCCATCGATCTCGCCGATCGCGGGTTCCCGATCAGCCCGCGCTTCGCCGGGCAGATCGCGGAGTCCGCCAAGGATCTCGCCCTCGACGAGGCAGCGAAGGCGTACTTCCTGAATCCCGACGGCACGCCCAAGCCCGCGGACACCATGTTGACCAACCCCGCGATGGCGAAGACGCTGGGCGCGGTCGCCACCGAGGGCGCCCAAGCCTTCTACACCGGCGCCATCGCGGCCGACATCGTGGACGCGGCCACCTCCGCGTCCGGCGGCCGCACCCCGAGCCTGATGACCACCGCCGACCTGGCGAACTACCAGGCGAAGAAGCGCACCGCGCTGTGCACCACCTATCGCGCGCACGAGATCTGCGGCATGCCGAACCCGTCGTCGGGCGGCAGCACCGTCGCCGCCACCCTCGGCATTCTGGAGAACTTCGACCTCGCCGCGCTGCCGCCGGACAACCTCGGTTCCGGTTCCGACGCTCGCAACGGCGGCAAGCCGAAGGCCGACGCGGTCCATCTGATCGCCGAGGCCGAACGCCTCGCCTACGCGGACCGCAACAAGTACGTGGCCGACTCGGACTTCATTCCGCTGCCGGGCAATTCGCCGCAGACCCTGGTGGACAAGAACTACCTGAAGCAGCGCTCCGCATTGATCGACCGCGGCCGCAGCATGGGCACCGCACAGCCCGGCGACTTCGGGCCCGTCCCGCTCGGTGTCGGCGCGCAGCCGCCCGAGCACGGCACCAGCCACATCTCGGTGGTCGACAAGTACGGCAACGCCGCGGCCATGACCACCACGGTGGAGTCCGCGTTCGGCTCATTCCACCTGGTCAACGGTTTCGTGCTGAACAACCAGCTCACCGACTTCTCCGCCGACCCGCTCGGCACCGACGGCGCACCGGTCGCCAACCGGATCCAGCCCAACAAGCGCCCGCGCAGCTCGATGGCGCCCACCCTCGTCTTCGACAAGGCACCCGACGGCACGCGCGGCGCCCTCACCCACCTCGCCGGCTCCCCCGGCGGCTCGGTGATCATCCAGTTCGTCGTGAAAACCCTGATCGGCATGCTGGATTGGGACCTCGACCCGCAACAGGCCGTCTCCGCCCTGTCGTTCGGCGCAGGCAACACCCCGTCCACCGGCGTCGGCGGCGAACACCCGAGCATCAACACCGCCGACAACGGCAACAACGACGCCCTGGTCATCCGCCTCCGCGAACTAGGCCACCAGGTCACGGTCGCGCCGCAATCCAGCGGCCTCAGCGCACTCCAACGCGACGGCGACGGCTGGATCGGCGGCGCCGACCCGCGCCGCGAGGGAGCGGTCCTCGGCGATACCCGCTGAGTCGTCATCCCGCCGCCGACGGGGCCGGCTCGACGCCGTCCTCGTCGCGCGTGTCGGGGGTTTATCTCGTGGTAGCACCGCGGTTGGCGGTTAACCTGCAGTTATGCAGACCGGTGCGTTCGTCCTCGCGGAGGCTTTCGCCGAGGATCCGCTGATGACTTACTTCTGGCCGCGACCTGGGTTGCGGCGGCATGCGCTGCCGGCGTTCTGGGATTCGCGTATTGCCTCGCGCGCCGATACGGGCATGGTCGATGCGGCGTGCGACGCGGACGGGACCATCGTCAGCGTCGCACTGTGGGAACCTCCGGGGGTTATCTCCTCGATCGCGAAACCGTTCACCCTGTTCCGGGCGTTGAAGGGCAGTCTCCCCCGGGCACTTGCGGCTTCCCGCCAGATCGAAGACGTCCGGCCCGATACACCCCACCTGTATCTCGCCGCCGTCGGTACCCACCCGAATTGTCGGCGTCAGGGCTTCGCGTCGTCCCTGATCGAGCAGCGGCTGGCCGGCTCGACCGAGCCCTGCTTCCTGATCTCCAATTCCCGTGCGGCCTGCCCGTTCTTCGAACGCTTCGGCTTCAAGCGGCAGGGCGAGCTATCCATCGACCACGGGCCCATCGTCTATCCGATGCTGCTATCCCGCTGAACCTCGATACCGGGCGGCGCAATCGGAGCGTCACCGATCACTTCGGCTCGGCTGTGTACTTCACACCCAGTTCGCGAAGCTGCTCCATTGCTTCGGCGGCACGCTCCTTGTCGTTGGAGCGGATGGCCAGCATGGGGACGTAGTCGTCGTTGACGAGTTCGAGTCGGGCCCAGGCTTTTCGGTCGGGGAAAGTGACGCCGCGGACGGTGTCCCAAGAGAAGTCGTTGTCGCCGAGGATGTTTCGCACCGAGACGCCGGCGGCGCCGACCCGCACCCGCGGCCGGGTGAGCAGCAGGACCGCGGCGGCGATGACCAAGCCGATGCCGATCATGGCAATCTGATCGACGACGCGGAAGTTCACGCCGGTCGAACCGGTGCGCAGCCAGATACCGCCCGCGAGGAAGGCGGCGGCGATCACGACGGCGACGATTCGCGCGTTGCGCACGGCTCGGCGGGGACGGATCTCGAGCTCCCACTCGGACGTATCGCCCTGTCCTGCGGCGGGTTCAGCGTTCCTTCGGAAAATGCGAGAGACCGGCATCAGTGACCCGCACCTACCCCTGCGACACTGCGCGCGGCATGGAACTGCAAAACGCCCGCGACAGCCGCCGATCCGATACCGGGAACCGCTGCCGAACCACAGCGGACGACTACGCGGTGGAGCCCGACCGCACCCACTACGCGGACTGCCGCAGGGAACGCAGCGTCAGCGCGGCATCGAGTGCCGCGGCACACGCCTGCTCACCCTTGTTCTCGGCCGACCCGGGCAGACCGGCCCGATCCAGCGCCTGCTCCTCGTTGTTCGTGGTGAGCACCCCGTTCGCGACGGGCGTGCCCGCGTCCAGCGACACCCGGGTGAGCCCGGCGGTGACCGCATCGCAGACGTACTCGAAATGCGGTGTGCCACCCTGGATCACCACACCGAGCGCGACCACCGCGTCATGCGTGCGCGCCAGCTCCTGGGCCACCACCGGCAGTTCCATCGCGCCCGCGCAACGCACCACCGTGACGTGCAGGACGCCGGCGTCTTTGGCCACCTGCTCGGCGTTCGCCAGCAGGGTGTCGCAGATGGTGGTGTGCCAGCGCGACGCGACGATGCCGAGTTTCAGATCCTTGGCATCCGCGAGCGCGAAAGTCGGTACGCCGGTACCGCTCATCGATGTCTGCCTCTCCGTGAATTAGCGGGCGGTCTCGCCCAGATCGATGTCGTCGAGCCCGATCAGGTCGTGGCCCATCCGGTCGCGCTTGGTCCGCAGGTAGCGCAGGTTCTCGGCGTTGGCGCGCAACGGCATCGGCACCCGGTCGGTGATCCGCAGGCCGTAGCCGTCCAGGCCGACGCGCTTGGCCGGGTTGTTGGTGAGCAGTCGCATCGACCGAATTCCGAGGTCCACCAGGATCTGGGCGCCGGTGCCGTAGTCGCGGGCGTCGGCGGGCAGCCCGAGCTCCAGGTTCGCGTCGACCGTGTCGTGGCCGGAGTCCTGCAACTGGTAGGCCTGCAGCTTGTGCATCAGCCCGATGCCGCGGCCCTCGTGCCCGCGCATGTACAGCACCACGCCGCGGCCTTCCTGGGCCACCATTTCCAGCGCGGCATCCAGTTGCGGACCACAGTCGCAACGCAGCGAACCGAACACATCGCCGGTGAGGCACTCGGAGTGCACCCGCACCAGCACGTCCTCGCCGTCGGCGAGATCGCCGCGCACCAGCGCGACATGCTCGACCTCGTCGTAGATGCTCTGGTAACCGACGGCCATGAATTCGCCGTGCGCCGTGGGGATCCGCGCCTCGGCGACGCGCACCACGTGCTTCTCGTGCTTGCGCCGCCAGGCGATCATGTCGGCGATGGAGATGAGGGCGAGGTTGTGCTCGTCGGCGAAGACGCGCAGTTCCTCGGTGCGGGCCATGTGGCCCTCGTCCTTCTGGCTGACGATCTCGCAGATCACGCCCGCGGGACGCAGTCCGGCCATCCGGGACAGGTCGACCGCGGCTTCGGTGTGTCCCGGCCTGCGCAGCACGCCGCCGTCCTTCGCGCGCAACGGCACCACATGGCCGGGGCGGGTGAAGTCGTCGGCCTTCGCCTCGTCGGAGGCGAGCAGTCGCATGGTGGTGGCGCGGTCGGCACCCGAGATGCCGGTCGTGATGCCCTCGCGGGCGTCGACCGACACGGTGTAGGCGGTGCCGTGCTTGTCCTGATTCATCGCGTACATCGGCGGCAGGCCCAGCCGATCGCAGTCGTCACCCGTCAGCGGCACACAGATGTAACCGGAGGTGTAGCGAATCATGAAGGCCACCAGCTCCGGGGTGGCCTTCTCCGCCGCGAAGATGAGGTCGCCCTCGTTCTCGCGGTCCTCGTCGTCGACGACGACTACGGCCTTACCGGCGGCGATGTCGGCGACTGCGCGCTCGATGGTGTCGAACCTGGTCACGTCTGTTGTGCTCCATCTCGAATTAGGTCCGCCCCTACACTACGGCGTCGCTCGCGGATGATGACCGCCCGGCCGTTCACCCGCGCTGCTGCAGGCGCTCCACGTACTTCGCGATGACGTCCACCTCCAGATTGACGGTGGTGCCGACGGTGGCAAAGCCGAGATTTGTCAGGGCAAGGGTGGTGGGGATGAGCGAGACCTCGAACCAGTCGCCGCTGCCCGCCTCCGCGGGCTCGTCGGCGACGCCGAGGCCGGAGACGGTCAGGGAGATGCCGTCGACGGTGATCGAGCCCTTCTCCACCACGTAGCGGGCGATCTTGTCGGGCAGCGAGATGCGCACCACGTCCCAGTTCTCCGAGGGGGTGCGGGAGAGCACGGTGCCGGTGCCGTCGACGTGGCCCTGCACGAGGTGGCCGCCGAGCCTGCTGTTCAGTGCGGCGGCCCGTTCCAGGTTGACCTTCGATCCGGTGTCCAGCTTGCCGATGCTGGAGCGATCCAGCGTCTCCTGCATCACGTCGACGGTGAACGAATCGCCGCCCACCACCTCGACGACGGTCAAACACACGCCGTTCACCGCGATCGAATCACCGTGCCCGGCATCGGAGGTCACCAGCTCGCCCCGGATCGTCAGCCGGGCGGCGTCGGCCAACCGCTCGGTGGCGACGATCTCGCCCAGCTCCTCGACGATGCCTGTGAACATGCCATGACTCCCTGTCGTTGTCCCCGGTTGCGGAACAGCCCGGCCGCGACGGGTATTCCCGCCGGTCGATGCCCTTGGCTCAGCTTAACGACGGCTGGTCGTAGCCGACAGCACGGTTCCGCTCAAAGAGCCAGCAGACCGTGTCCCGGCAACCGCCGAAGGAAGCAGACCAACAGCCAGGGGACATGCGCGTAGGCAAACGATCAATAAAGAATTTATGTCGAATTCAATTCGATGATGCGGATATTTCGACTTTTTCAGGTCGACAATGATTAATGAGCCGCGATATGGATACCGCCAGTTTGTGTTTTGCACACTTCCGGCAAACCCACGAGCACTGCTCGTACCCAGTTGCCGCTCACTTTTAACATTTGCTTGCGCCGTGACCGAAATAGCAGCAATATTGTTATGTAGCCGATTCCTATCGTTCACCGAACAGTTCGACGAGGAGCCGTTAGACCTGGTGAAGCACGTGATGCCGCCAGGAAGTTCGACCGAAGGATTGTCCACCACTCACGGAAGTAAGAAAACCACAGTGGGCCTAATCAAGTTCGACACAGTTGGGGGCGCGGCGTGACCACTCTTCTCGATTCGACGCTGGAAGTTCGCTGCGTGCAGTACCAGCGCGAATTGCACCTGCCCGCCTCGATCGATCCCACCTCGCGACGCATCCTGTTGCATATCGGCACTCACTACGGTGCCATCACCATGCCCGCCGATCTCGGCGAGCGGGTGCAGCAGCGGCTCGAGCAGGCCGCCATCGCGGGGCCGGTCCTCGATCACCCCCGCGCCCAGCGCTGGACCTTCCTGACCGGACCGTACCGGCCGGACACCCTGACCGCCGCGGTCTCCGCCGAGCTGTTCCGGCTGTACGCGACGGTGGCCTGCACCGGCAGCCAGATC
The DNA here is from genome assembly GCF_004634405.1 of Nocardia sp. CS682. NCBI lineage: Bacteria > Bacillati > Actinomycetota > Actinomycetes > Mycobacteriales > Nocardiaceae > Nocardia > Nocardia sp. CS682. The sequence continues at coordinate 1,653,026 of NZ_CP029710.1, forward strand.
GTGCTCCCCTCGCCCGACGACGAGCACACCGGCTACCGCACCTGGATCCGCTCCCCCGCAACCGCCACCACCCGCCCCCCGCTCAACGCGGTGATCGAGGCGACCCGCGCCATCGGCGCCTGCAAAACCCGCGCACTGTAAGCGAATTCGCCGGGATAAACCGCGCGCACCTCTGTACCGCGCTAGGGGTGGAAGCGCGACGACGAGATAGCACGTTGCCCGCAAACCCGCGCGCTGCAAGCGAATTCGCCGGGATAAACCGCGCGCACCTCTGTACCGCGCTAGGGGTGAGAGCGCGACGACGAGATAGCACGTTGCCCGCAAACCCGCGCGCTGCAAGCGATTCGCGGCGCGCGTCAGATCGCGTACCCGACCGCCGCTCAACGGAACGATCGAAGTGACGCGCTCGAACATTGCCTGCAACAGGCTTCAGCAGATTCGCGGTGCGGGCCAGACCGCGCTTCCCCGGCCGCGGCTAGGTTCCCCAGCCGCGGCAGAAGGTGGCGATCGAACGACGCGGGTAGACGTTGCCCATAACAGCCGCGCGCTGTCAGTGAATCACGGCGAAGTCAGACCTCGTGTACCTGGTCGCCGCGCAACGGGACGATCGCCGCCACCCGCACGCAGGTTGCGCAAATCCCGCGCAGTCAGTGATCCGCTGCTAAGCCGGCGCGCACCACGGCGGCTTGCCTGCGCAGCGACTCGACGGCCGCCTTGGGATCGGCCGTGTTGTACACCGCGGACCCGGCGACGAAGCAATCGATACCCGCCTCCGCCGCGGCTTCGATCGTGTCGGTGTTGATCCCACCGTCGATCTCCACCAGCAGTCGCAGCTCGCCCGCGTCCACCAGCCTGCGCACCGTGCGCGCCTTCTCCAGCACGTCGGCGATGAACGACTGTCCGCCGAAGCCCGGCTCGACGCTCATCACCAGCAGGGTGTCGAACGAGCGCAGAATCTCCAGGTACGGCTCGATCGGCGTGTTCGGCTTCACCGAGAGTCCGGCCTTGGCACCCGCCGCGCGGATATCGCGGGCCACCGCGATCGGATCGTCGGTAGCCTCGGCATGGAAGGTCACATTGTGCGCGCCCGCCTCGGCGTACGGCGGCGCCCAACGGCCCGGGTCCTCGATCATCAGGTGGCAGTCGAGGGGGATGTCGGTCGCCTTCAGCAGGCTCTCCACGACAGGCAGGCCGAGTGTCAGGTTCGGCACGAAATGCGCGTCCATCACGTCGACGTGTAGCCAGTCGGCTCCCGCGACCGCCTGTGCCTCGTCCGCGAGGTGGGCGAAGTCGGCGGACAGGATGGAAGGGGCGATCATCGGAGCGGCCGGGCGCGCGTAAGTCGGGGTGGACACAACGTCGCAGTCTATCGGTAGTGTGGGTTGTCCAGCGCGCGAGTGGGTAGCCTGCATAGGGTGATCAACATTTCGGCGGAACAGGGGCTGTACAGCACCCCGGTGGAGATTCGGGTGGCCGCATCGGTCACACAGCTGCCCATCGTTCGTGGGCTCGCCGAAACTCTCGTCCTACTAAGCGATTTCACGCTGGACGAGGTGGCCGACATCCGGCTGGCCGTCGACGAGGTCTGCTCGACGCTGATCGCCGTCGCCGGACCCGACACCAGCCTGAACTGTCGATTCACCGTGGGCGAGACCGAGTTGCTGGTCCGCGTCAGCGGAATCGCGGCCAAGGCGGGTTTACCCGATCAGCGCAGCTTCGGCTGGCATGTACTGCGCACCCTCACCGATGAGGTACAGGCGACACAGGATTCGTACGATTCGACGGTTTCCGGATATCCGACGACGGTCGAGTTCCGTCGGGTCCGGGGGAAAGCGTAGTGGCGGACGAGGACACCGTGTTCGACTCCGATCGCGACGACAACGCCGACACCGTTACCGACAAGCCGGATCCCGCCACCGAGAAGGCCGACGACGCGGAGAGCGCCGCCGAGGACGCGGACGATGTCAGCACCGAGGATGCCGTCGAGGAAAGCGAAACCATCGAAGCGGTACGGACGGTCGCCGGCTACGACGACGTCGGGCTGCTCTTCGAACAGCTCGGTGCGAGCAAGCCGGGAACCGCACGGCACAGCGCGATCCGGGCCGAACTGATCAGTCGCTGCATCCCGCTCGCCGATCACATCGCGCGCAAGTTCAGCGGGCGCGGTGAACCGTTCGACGACCTCACCCAGGTGGCGCGGGTCGGTTTGGTGCACGCCGTCGACCGGTTCGACGTCGAGCGTGGCTCGAACTTCTTGTCCTTCGCGGTGCCGACGATCATGGGCGAGGTGCGTCGTTACTTCCGCGACAACACCTGGGCCATGCGCGTGCCGCGGCGGGTCAAGGAGACGCATCTGCGGATCGGCGCGGCGATCGACGCGCTCTCCCAGCGGCTCGGCCGGTCACCGACGGCCAAGGAGATCGCCGCCGAACTCGACGTGGACCCGGACGAGGTGACCCAGGCCGTCATCGCGGGCAACGCCTACCAGCCGAGCTCCATCGACGCGGCCACCCTCGGCCGCGACACCGATGCCTCCCTGCTGGACACCCTCGGTGAGGAAGAGTCCCAATTCGACCGGGTGGAGGAGTACGTCGCGATCCGTCCGCTGCTGGCCGGGCTGCCCGAGCGGGAACGCCGGATCCTCACCATGCGGTTCTTCGAATCGATGACGCAGACCCAGATCGCCCAGCAGATGGGCATCTCGCAGATGCACGTCTCGCGCATCCTCGCGAAAACCCTTGCGCGGCTTCGGGAGCAGTCGAGCCGGGAGTAACGGGCTCACCCCTTGGCGGACGCTCGCTGCTTGCGCACTTTCGGCGGAGCGGTGAGCCACCACGCGTCGTCCAGCATTTCGCGAAGCTGTTCGCGGTCGACGCGTTCGAGATCGATGAGGATGAACGGGTGTCCGTCGTAGTGCGGGGTGGTGTAGAACGCCGGATCGCCGGAGGCCAGCAGCGCCTCCTTCTCGGCGGGATCACACACCAGAGCCAACCCACCCTCGGCGTCGACGCGTAACCGGCCGAAGCCCTTGCCGCCGACCTTCAAGGCTGGACTGTTCCACCAGGTCGACTCTTCGACGCCGGGGAGTTCGGTCGCGAGGGCGACCACGTCTTGCCACGTCAGTGCCATGAACGTCAGTCTGCCCGACGCGCCGGGCCAGGGATTGGACGAATGGAATCGGCGGGATGGGCGAACCCCGAGCTGGACGAGTGATCATGGGGAACTGATGTTGGCGAATCGCGAGAAGCCGCCGACACCAGTTCCCCCTCGATCCTGCAGGTCAGGGTTTGCGGAGAGCGGCCATGAACATTGCGTCGGTGCCGTGGCGGTGCGGCCAGAGTTGGGCGGTCGGGCCGTCGCCGAGGTCGTCTACGCCGGGGAGGAGAGGGCGGGTGTCGAGTTGTTCGGCGCCCAGGCGGCGGACCGCGTCGGCTACCACGACGACCGTTTCCGACAAGTGCGGTGAGCAGGTGGAGTACAGCAGGACGCCGCCGGGGCGGAGCAGATCCCATGCGGAGGTGAGCAATTCGCGCTGCAGGGTGACCAGTTCGGCGACGTCGGCGGGGGTGCGGCGCCAGCGGGCCTCGGGTCGGCGGCGCAGTGCGCCGAGGCCGGTGCATGGTGCGTCCACCAGGATGCGGTCGTAGCCAGGGGTCAGTCCGCTGTCGCGGCCGTCGGTGACGTGGACGTCGACGGGCAGGCCGTGCACGGACTTGCGGACGAGTTCGGCGCGGTGCTCGGCGGGCTCGACCGCGTCGACGCGGAAGCCGTCGATCGCGGCGAGGGCACCGAGCAAGGCGGCCTTACCGCCCGGGCCGGCGCAAAGGTCCAGCCAGCGGCCGCCGTCCGGGCCGTTCAGCGGGGCGCGGGTCAGCGCCAGGGCGACGAGCTGACTGCCCTCGTCCTGCACCCCGGCCATGCCCTCCCGCACCGGCTCCAGTTTTCCGGGATCGCCGCCGTCCAGATAGACCGCGTAGGGCGACCAACGGCCTTCTTCGCCGCCGGTGACGAGCGCCAATTCCTCGGCGGTGATTTCACCAGGACGGGCGACGAGATGCACCGCAGGCCGGGCGTCATCGGCGGCCAGCGCGTCGCGCAGCTCCCCCGCCCGTGCGCCGAGCGCGTCCGCGAAGGCCTGCGCGATCCACACCGGATGCGCGAACTCGAAGGCCAAGCGGCCCACCGGATCCGCGGGTGCGAGCTGCGCCACCCATTCCTCGACCGTCTTCTCCCCGGCGCGCCGCAGCACCGCGTTCACGAAACCGGCCTTACCCGCGCCGAATTCACTGCGCGCGAGCGCCACCGAGGTGTCCACCGCCGCGTGCGCCCCGATGCGGGTTCGCAGCAGCTGATACACGCCGAGCCGCAACACATCCAGCAGCGGTCCGTCGATCTCCGCGATCGGCCGACCGGCGCCCGCCTCGATCACCGCGTCGAGCAGCCCACGCGACCGGCACGCACCGTAAGTGAGCTCGGTGGCCAACGCCGCGTCGCGGCCGGTGATCCGCCGCTCCCGAAGCAGTCCCGGCAGTACGAGATTCGCGTACGCGTCGCGTTCCCGCACGGCCCGCAATACGTCGCGCGCGACGAGCCGAGGAGCATCAGCGGTCTCACCCGGACGCCCGCCCGTGCTCGATCCCCGATCCTTCGGTCCGCCACCACGTTTCGCCGATCCAGCCGAACGTCCTCCTTGATCAGCTGAGCGCGAACCACTCTGGGTCGACTGCCCACCACGACCGGGTGCCGACCGAGCCGCGCCTGTCCCCGCGCCACCTTTCGCCGATCCCGCACCTCGCGCAGCGCCCGATCGGCCTGTCGATCCGTCGGCCGCGCGTGCACCGCGTGGAGCCGAGCCACCCCGCGCGGATTCAGCACCGCCCGACCGATCATTACGCGGCCGGCCGGAATCACGAGACTCGTTGCCGCGCTTGCGCTCCGGAGGTGTCATGCGATCACCGCGCCCTGCGCGAATTCAACCGCTGCGCCCTGCGCGAATTCAACCGCTGCGCCCTGCGCGAATGCGCCCACGCCGCCCCGTGCGAAACCAGTTGACCCGCCTCGCACGAAACCGGCCGCCTCGCTCTCCGCGAAACCTACAGCGTCCTGCCCGAAGCCGGCTTCGACACCTCGGCCGGTTAGCGAGATCTTGCACCGTGCTGTCATGCTCCACCGCTCTCGTTGAGGTCGCGGCGCATCGCCACGGAAATGAAGGTCGCGGGCCGTCTTCGGCCATGCCGGGGTTGTGCCGGCGACGCCGACTACGGCGGCACCGTAATTGGGGTAGCGCAGGCTCTGGTTGTTCGGGCGATCGATGAATTGCGCTCCATCGAAGTCCCCGGCGGCACAGGCGCGCCGCAGCAGGGGCGCGCCGTCACCACCGACCGCCTTCCACCGCACCGAGGTTCCCGGACGATCGAGGATCGTCACTCGACCACCGCACCGGGCTGCAATCGCGCGCCGCGGGCCCAGTCGAGGGCCGCCATCATGCGTTTGCCTTGGGGCTGAACCTGATTCAACCGAAGCGCCGTAGTCGCGGTGCCGACATAGACACCGGACTTGCGCACCTCGATAGCCCGCAGCGGCAGTTCTTCCTCCACCATTTCGACCGGACCGAGCTTCAGGCGATTGCCGTCGACCTCCGTCCACGCGCCGGGCGCGGGGGTGACCGCGCGAATGCGGCGGGCGATGGCCAACGCGGGCAGATCCCAGCGGATGTGCGCGGCCTCGGCTGTGATCTTGGGCGCGTGCGAGATTCCCTCGTTGGACTGCGGAACCGCTTGCAGGGTCCCGTCTTCCACGCCGTCGAGGGTCGCTTCGAGCAACGTGGCGCCGCTCACGGCGAGCCGGTCGAGCAGGGTGCCCGCGGTGTCGGTGACGGCGATCTTCTCGGTCACCGTGCCGAACACCGGGCCGGTGTCGAGCCCGGCTTCGATCTGGAAGGTGGACGCGCCGGTGAACTCGTCACCGGCATCGATCGCAGCCTGCACCGGCGCCGCGCCACGCCACGCGGGCAGCAGCGAGAAGTGCAGGTTGATCCAGCCGAATCGGGGGATGTCGAGCACCTGCTGCGGCAGCAGCGCACCATAGGCCACGACCGGGCAGCAGTCGGGCGCGAGCGCGGTGAGCTGTTCGATGAACTCCGGTTCGGACGGACGACGCGGTGTCAGCACCGGGATACCGTGCTCGTCGGCCAGCGACCCGACCGGCGACCTGGTGACCTTGCGCCCGCGCCCGGCTACCGCGTCCGGCCTGGTCACCACGGCGATCACCTCGTGCCGCTCGGATTCGATCAAGCGCCGCAGCGACGGCACGGCCGGTTCCGGCGTGCCCGCGAAGACGATGCGCATCAGCGACCCCGTCCGAACGGACCGGCCTGGCCCGTTCCGCTCATCGACCGCGACGGGCGCACGGTGACGCCCGCGCTGAACCAGTCGGATTCGCGAATGGTCCGCATCGCATCCTTACGCGCCGCCGGGTCGAGCCGATCGATGAACAGCACCCCGTCGAGGTGGTCGGTCTCGTGCTGCACGCAGCGGGCCAGCAGCCCGTCCGCGGTGAATTCGACCGGCGCGCCGTGCATGTCGACGCCGGTCGCCCGGACCCGCAGCGCGCGCCGGGTGTCGTAGCGCACCCCCGGAATCGATAGGCAGCCCTCCGGCCCGACCTGCTCTTCGTCGCCGACGACTTCCCACCGCGGGTTCACCAGATGGCCCGCGGCGTCATGAGTGTCGTACACGAAAACACGCAACCCCACTCCGATCTGCGGTGCGGCCATGCCGACGCCACCATCGTCGTGCATGGTGTCGGTCAGGTCGGTCACCAGCTGCTGCAGTTCCCGGTCGAATACGGTGACCTCCGCCGCGCGCGCACGCAGGATGGGATCGCCGAACAGGCGAACTGACTGAATGGTCACGGCAAACTCCCGGAGGCGGACGAACACGGTCGTCTCATTCTAGTGAGACGACCGAATGTCCCCGATCCACCAGCCCGAAGCTGGTAGAACTCCATTGCGGTCGGGCGGGGTGAACTGTCCCCCGCCCGGCCGCCCTGGTCAGGAGTTTCCGGCGATGATCACCTCGGGAATGCCGGTGCCCAACATCACCGGACTGCAGACCGGCGCCGGGGTGCTCGGGTCGAGCACGTTCAGCAGCAGTTGCTGCACGAACGGGTCGTACACCATGTGGAAGTGTCCGGTCAGGTCGATCGCGCAGCGGTCCTGCAGCGAGATGTTCACCGCGCCGGGACCGCGCAGCGCGATATTGCTGTTCGGCTGGATCATCTCGTCGACCTTGCTGCCGATGGTCGTGTACTTCGGGCCGGGTACGGTGTCACCGCCCGCGTTGAGCTCGACCATGATCGGCGAGCCCTGCGCCTGCTGCACCGCGGCGAGCGAGGTCACCCTGGCGAACGCCATCATGCCGCCCGGCACCGCATCCACGACGGGCACCAGTCCGTACATCACGCCGCCGTAGCTCGGCGACGCCAGCCCGACCCACTGGCCGACCTTCGGCGCACCGCCGAGCTTGTTGATGTAGAAGCGGGTGACCGTGGCGCCCTGGGAGAATCCGACCAGGTCGACCTGGCTCGCACCGGTGGCCGCGAGCACCTGGTCGACGAACGCGCCGATCTGGTGCGAGCTGAGCACCACGTCCTCGGTGCCGTAGCTTTCGGCCCCCGGGGTGCCGCCGTAGTTGAGCGCGAAGACGCAGAATCCGGCAGCGGCGAGTTGCGGCGCGATGGCCGAGTAGTCCGAGTACGCGCTGGAGTCGGTACCGTGTGCGAGGACGACGGGGCGCGGGTGGGCAGCGGTCGGCTTACAGCCGAAGTTGTTGGTGCCCAACGGGACCACGTTGTCGTGGGTCTTCAGGTAGCGGGCCGCGCCCAGGTGATCGGTCTGCGGCGGACCGGGCTGGGTGGGGACCTCGGGCGGCCGGTAGCCGGACGGCTCGGCCTGCGCCACCCCGGTGCCGAGTATCGCTACGGCAACCAGCGCGGCGGCCAACACCGCCTTACCCAAGTGTGAAAATCCCCAAACCCACAAACCCCGAAACTGTCGCATCTCACAATGATCTACCGAAACCGCCCCAAATGTGCAGTCTGACGCGGTGTTTCACACCCCGTTACTTTTCGGGGGTCTCGTCTTCGGCCAGAATTCGGTAAAGCGACTTTCTGGTCTCGGTGAGCAGCTCCGCCGCACGGGCCGCCTGCGCCGGGGTGCCCGCCGCCGCGACCTGTGCGACCGCGCCCATCAGCTGGCCGACGAGTTCGCGCAGGTCGATGGCCTGCGCGCCGACGTCCTCCTTGACGTCGGCCCACGGGTCGCCGATGTCGTCGCGGTGCTCGGTGACGTACGCGGTGCCCGCCTCGGTCAGCTGAGCCGTCTTGCGCCCGGCGATCTTCTCGATGAGGACCAGGCCCTCGTCTTCCAGCTGGGCCAGCGCGGGGTAGATGGACCCCGGGCTCGGACGCCAGATGTCGTCGCTGCGTTCGCGGATCTGCTGGATGAGTTCATAACCGTGCATCGGCCGCTCGGTGAGCAGCAGCAGCACCGCCGCCCGCACGTCACCGCGCCGGCCACGTCCGCCGCGGCCACGTCCGCGACCGAAGTGCGGTCCGAAACCGGGCCCGAATCCTGGGCCGAAGCCCGGTCCGAAGTCGGGTCCGTGCCCGTGTCGTCCGCCGCGGCGGAACCGCTGGCGGGGGTCGAAATCCTCGCCGCCCGGGCGCTGCCGGGGGCCACGTCGGCCGAATTCTCGATGTCCTTGGTGTTCCATGTAAGCCTCCTCAGGCTCTCGTGTTCGTTTCATATTGTCGACGATATATCGTCAATGCATCGAACGCAAGAGTCTGGTGCCGCATTCCCGTGACATCAAGGGCTCAGGAAGCCAGCGAGTCGATCCAGCGCACCAACCTCTCCCCCTCCGTCACCATGAGTTCGGGATCACGGAAGGTGTTGGTAAGCAACGAGATTCCCTGATAGGCGGCGATCAGCGCGACGGCGAGCTCCGCGGCATCGGCGCGACCCATGGCCGCGAACTGCGTCTCGACCCAGTCGACCAGCTGCCGCATGACACCGGCAAGCTCGCGGTCCAGACCGTCGGCGCGCTTGTCCAGTTCGGCGGCGAGGGTGCCCGATGGGCAGCCGAACCGGGCTGCCGTCTCGCGTTCGTCGACCCAGCCGCCGATCAGCGCCTTGAGCCGGTCCTGCGGCGTCGGCAGCTGCTCGAGCATCGCGATCAGATCGTTCAGCGTTTGGTCGTGGGCGCCGATCGCGGCGCGGACCAGCTGATCCTTGGTTTTGAAGTAGTAGTAGACGTTGCCGACCGGTACATCCGCGGCGTGGGCGATGTCGGCGATGGTGGTCTTCTCGACCCCTTGCTCGTGGAACACGCGGGCCGCGGCAGCGCCGAGCCGCTCGCGTTTACCACCCTTCGGGCGTTCACCGGCTGCTGAGTTAGTCACATAACTCACTATAGACAAGCTGGGCGTTCGTCGATTACGTTCGTTTTAGTCAGTCAACTAACTCAATCGGAGTACATGATGATCGTGGTTACCGGAGCAACCGGAAACATCGGCGCACACCTCGTGCGAACCCTCGCCGCGGCGGGCCAACAGGTCACTGCCGTTTCGCGAGGCGGTGGGGACGTCGCGCTGCCACGCGGTGTGCGCTCGGTGCGCGCCGACCTGGGCGATCCGGACAGCCTCACCCCTGCCGTCGCAGGTGCCGAGGCGCTGTTCCTGCTCATCACCGGTGAGCAACTGGTGAGCGGGCCGGATCCGGAACTGCTGCTGAAGGTCGCGGCAGCCGGTGGTGTGCGGCGGGTGGTGTTCGTGTCGTCGCAGGGTGTTGCCACCAGGAGTGATGCCGAGGGCTACGCGCGGTTGATCGCCTTCGAGGAGGCCATCCGGCGATCCGGGCTGGAATGGACCCTCTTGCGGCCAGCGGGTTTCTACAGCAATACGTACGCGTGGGCGGAATCCGTGCGGGCCGAACGGACCGTCGCGGCACCCTTCGGTGCGGTCGGCTTGCCGTCCATCGACCCCGCCGATATCGCGGCGGTCGCGGCCGCGGCGTTGACCGAGGACGGGCACGCCGGGCAGGCCTACACCCTGACCGGGCCCGAGCTGAGCACACCGCAGGAGCAGGCGGCGGCCATCGGCGCCGCGCTGCACGCGCCGGTGCGATTCGTGGAATTGACTCGGGCGCAGGCGTATACGGGCATGTCGCAGTTCATGCCCGGGCCGGTGGTCGAGCACACGCTGTCGATTCTGGGGGAACCGACCGCCGCCGAGCAGGAGATCAGCCAGGACGTGCGGCGAGTGCTGGGCCGGGCGCCCACGACGTTTGCCGAATGGGCCGAACGTAATCGAGACGTGTTCGCCTGATTACCGTGCACGGCCGCCTAGCCACCCGACACGGCCGCCCGATTACCGGGCGAGGCTCGCCAGGCCACCGGGCGAGGTTCGCCAGGCCACCGGGCGAGGTTCGCCTGGGCACTGGGTACTGCCGCCTGGCCACCCGGCGAAGCTCGCCTGACCACCAGGCACGGTTCGCCGGACCACCGGGCACGGCCGCCTGACCACCGGGCGAGGCTCGCCCGGACACTGGGCACTGCCGCCTGGCCACCCGGCGAAGCTCGCCTGACCACCAGGCACGGTTCGCCGGACCACCGGGCACGGTTCGCCGGACCACCGGGCACGGTTCGCCTGGTCACTGGACGAGGTCTCCTATTCCGACTGGCCGAACACTCGAATGTGCTGTTCCCCCTGACGGTCTCGGACAGCGATGCCGAGCTCGAGCAGTTCCTCGTCGAGTTCCTCGACAGCGAGCGGCTTCTCGTCGGCCAGGGCGCGCCGACGAGCCCGAAGAACGGCGTCGGCGGCCTTCCCGGTCTCGGGTCGGCCGTCGACCCAGCGAATGTATTCCGCGCCGAAGGGGTCGTTCTGCGCCAGCCATGGATAGCCATGACTGCGGAATGCGTTCTCGATATCGTTGCGGCGCAGGGTATTTGCGCGGAACACTGCGAGCGGGCGCTTGGTGTGATCGGTGAGCACCAGGTCGGCGTCCTCACGGAACACGGCGGCGACGTGTTTGCGCGGCACGTATTGCGCGCGACCCTCTTTGACCAATTCGACGTGGTCGTCGGCGACGGTGAGGGTCAGGCTCTCCTTGCGGCCGATCTCGAAAAGCACCAGGCCCGCGCCGATTCCGAGGCACGTTGCGGCAGGCACCAGCCATGCCGGCGGCACCGCCATCGCGACCTGGAGCGGACCGGGATCCAGGCCGACACCGATCGCCCAGCGCCCGACCGGCGGCACGGCGAAGCCGAGGCCGCAGCCGACGGCGAGTCCGCCGATCACGAACAGCCAGCGCCACATCGAGGAGAAGCGCAGCACAGTCGGTGTGGAGGTGGTGGTCATGGGTGCTCCGTTTCGGTCGGCCGCAACAGCCGGGATACGGTCGCGCGCACCAGCGGGCGCGGGTCACGCGGGTGGTCGGGGTCGGCGTTGAGGAAGGCGCCGTCGATGACGGCGAGAATCCAGCGCGCGGTCTCTATGGGTTCGAAGCCCGGGTCGAGCTGCCCGGTGCGGACGCCGCGCTCGATCAGCGCACCGAGCGCCTCGGCACTCAGTCGCGCGTCCTCCGCGACAACCTTGGTCAGCTCCGCGTCCTGACCGAGGCGGCGCAGCAGCTCCACCATCAGCCCGGGTGCCGCCGGGTCCAGAGCTTCGGCGGCCAGCGCGTCGACGATGTCGAGAATGGCTGCGAGACAATCTGTTCGGTCGATATGGCGGGCGATCACCGCGGTGTGCAACGGAATCGACAGCTCGAAGATCGAGCGGAAGACGGCGGCCTTGTCCTTGAAGTAGTAGAAGACGCTGCCCGAACTCAGTCCGGCGGCGCGGGCGATCTGTGTGGCGGTGGTGCGTTCGTAGCCGTGCGTGGCGAACTGCTCGGCGGCGGCCAGCGTGATGGCGTGCCGGCGTTCGGCGACACGATTCGGATCGACAGTCCTGGCCATAGCCCGATCTTATCATTAACTGATCGGCCAGTTAAAGAATAATCACGCGAGACCGTTGCTACGGTTGGCTGGTGGTGGATATCAGCATCGAGACCGAAGCCCAAACGGCCCAACGACTTCGGCGGGTCATCGCGGAAGCGGACCTCGACGTGCACGACGGGGTGTGGTGTTTCCGGGAAAGCCCATTGGCCGAGCCGCCGCAGTTGACGCCCCGGACGCTCGCCGTGGTCCGTGACGCGCAGAGCTGGAGCGCGCTCGTCCCGTTCGCCGAGGCCGAGGGTGCCGAGGTGGAGAAGTTCGGCCTGTTCTCGTTCCACTTCCCCGCGGGGCTGGACAACAGCGGCTTCGTCGGCTGGCTGGCGGGCCACCTCAAACGCGCACTCGGCACCGGGGTGTTCATCGTCTGCGGCAGCAACCGGGACCGCGGCGGCATCTACGACTATTGGGGCTGCCCGGTCGAGTTGCTCGCCGCGGTCGAGCGGGAGATCGAGGCGCTGCGCACCGCCGAGGGCTAGAAGACGGGCGTGGTGCGGGCGCTCAGTTCACACTTGTTGCCGAACGTTTTCTCCCAGGTGACCGACCTGCCCCGCCAGGTGCCGGTGGCGATGGCTGTGACCGGCTCGTAGACCTGAACGCAGACGGCGGTGGGATCGCCCGCGAGCTTGTCGAAGTCGCCGTCGGCCGCAGTCAGCGCGGCACAGGCCGCGTCCGCGGCGGGATGCTCGCCGCCGGTGGGCTCGCAGGTGAGGGCGATGCGCGTCCCGGCCGAGCCCGGCGCTTGCGGGGAGACGGACAGGGTCAGGATCGACTTCGCCGGGTTCGTGTCGTCGGCGGTGCAGGCCGCGGAGCCGAGAGCGACGAGCACAAAGCACACGGTCGCTGAGGTGCGGCGGAGCGGAGGGGTCGTCATCGGTCCACTCAATCACGATGCGCGACGTGTTCCCCTCAACTGCCTGCGAACTCGCCGCAGACCGTGGCGGATTCGGGCGTGGTGGTTCCCCGCACACCCATCCCGAACGTCGAGTGGGACCTGGCGGCGGGTCTACTCGACGTCTGCCGCCCCTGCCCCACAGACATTCGGCCCGAGCATGGGAGGGGCACATGGGGGCGGGTCTACTCGTTTGCCGCCGCCATGCGCCACCCGCGGCCGACAGCTCATCGTCGCCGCTGCCGCACGAATTTGTGGCGCACTTTCCGGACCATGACCGAAAATCGAGAGTCGAGTCTGCTGCTGAGAGCGATGCCGCGATCAGCCGATGTCGACCGGATCGATCTGCACCCGCAGCGGCGCATCCGACCGATGCGTACTGCGGATCGCTTGAGCGGCGGTGAGCGCACGCGCCAGCGCCGCGCCCGACTTGCGGTCGACGCGCAGCAGAATGCGTTCGACTTCGGTGGGTGAGTCGCCGGAGGAGAAGGGCTTGCGCGCGCCGTCCGGTAGTGGGACCGGGCCGAGGACGTCGACGTCGGCCGGAAGGTCTGTGGCGGTGAGCAATTCGTTGATGGATTCGGCGGTGCCGTCGACGGCGGCCATCCGTACCGCGGGCGGGAAGCCGACCTCGGCGCGGGAAGCCAGCTCGACCCGCGCGTGACCGACCGGGTCCCAGCGGACCAGGGCCTGCACGGTGGGGATGCCGGGGTCGCCCATCACGATGACCTGACCGCGCGACCGGACCAGGGTCGCGGCGGTCATCCAGCGGCGCAACGTATCTTCGGACGCCCGGAGGTCCGCGCGTCCGAGCAGTGCCCAGCTGTCGAGCAGCAGCGCGACGCCGTAGCCACCGGGCAGTACCGGCTCGGCGCCGACGGTCGCGACCACGACCTGCGGACCGGGTTCCACCGTATCGAGCATCGCACCGCCGCCCGATCCGCGAATCGGCACACCGGGGAACGCCCGGCCGAGTTCTTCCGCGGTGCGTTGCGCGCCGATCACCACGGCACGCAACGCGCGCGAGCCACAGGACGCGCAGCGGAAGGCGGCCTCGGTGATGCCGCACCAGCGACAATTGGGGCTGTGTGCGGCATCGCCCTGCGAATCACTGTGCCGCGCACGACCATCCGGGAGTGCGAGCGGTCCGTTGCAGTGCCGGCACCTGGCCGGGGTCCGGCATTTCGCACAGGCGAGCGAGGGGACGTACCCGCGCCGCGGCACCTGCACCAGCACGCCTGCGCCTTCCTTCAGCGCCGACCGCGCGGCGGCGTAGGCCACGCCGGGGATGCGGACAGCACGCGCGACCGGATCCCGCTCCAGCGCGATATCGGTATCGCCGGGCACGCTGATCCGCGGCGCCGCGTCCCGCACCACCATCCGGTCGGCGACCAGATCGTGCGCCCAGCCGGACTCGACGACCGCCTGGATCTCCGCGGTCCGCGCGAAACCGGCCGCGACGAACGCCGCCCCCGTCTCGTGCGAGCGCAGCATCGCCACCTCGCGCGCGTGCGGATACGGCGACCGTGGCTCGGCGTAGGTGTCGTCGCCGTCGTCCCAGATCGCGATCAGTCCGAGGTTTTTCGCGGGCGCGAACACCGCGCTGCGGGTACCGACCACCACCTGCGCCGTCCCCCGCAGCACCGCGAGCCAGCGCCGATACCGCGCGGCCGGTCCGAGGCCGGCGGACAAGCCGACCGCCGAATCCCCCATCAGCCGAGTGCATTCCGCCAGCACCCGATCCAGATCCCGCTGATCCGGCACCATCAGAATCGCGCTACGCCCGTGCCCGATCACCGCGGCGGCCAATTCCGCCAAGCGGCGCGGCCAGTCCTCCCCCGGCAACGCCTGCCATGCCGCCCGCGGTCCTTTGCCTTGCTCCAGTGCGGTCATGAACGCCGGGCCGTGGATATACCGCCCCCACGGGCCGTGGTCGACGGTGACCTCCTGGTCGGCCTGCCCTGTCGCCGACCCAGACACAGGCTCGTCACTGTCGCCGGCCGTGCGTGACGTTCGGCTCGGGTCGGCCGCCGAATCCGCCGCTGTTTCCTCGGCATTCGCGGCGGTCGATTCCGGCAGCCTTGCCGCAGCATCGTTGCCCGACGACACGGACGGATCTTCTTGCGTCCCTGCGGACTCAGCCCTCTCCGATGCGGCGTCGGCCGAGCTGCTCTCGTCGACCACACGATCACCAGGCATCGAATCAGCCACGCCACCAGCAGAATTCGCAGTCGGCGCCAGCTCGGAGGACGACTGCGCCGACGGTGCGACATCACCGGCGTCGGGCGGCACGAGCGAGACATCTTGCGTCGCTACAGGATCGGCCGCGGCCGTTGCGGAACCAGCGAGGGACTCCGTATCGAGCGCGACGGAATCGGTTTCGGTTCGATCGGAAGCGGTGGTCGAGGACGCCGATTCCGATGACTGTTCTGGCTCATTAGCGCCTACTGGCGTAGTCGAGACATGTTGCGCGGCAACAGAGCTCACCGCCCCCGAAGCTCCAGCTGAGGCACTCGAATCCACCGCCGGTCCATCCGCTACTGAATCAGCCTCGACCCCAGCCGTATCGGCGGCCCCCACGTCCGACGCCGACTTCACCTTCAGCGGGGCACTCGCAGCAGATCCACCGCGCCGCTTCCCAACCTTCTTCGCAGCCGACGAATCCTCTTGCACCGCATCAACTTCGGCAGACTTCTTCTTCGCCCCACCGGTTTCCGTGCGCGCATGCCTCGGCGGAATCGCCAACCGCAACACGTCGGCGCGCGTACCCGCATACCGGGCAGCCACCGCGGTAGCCAACTGCAAAATCTCAGGCGTCAGCACACGTTCGCCGGAAACGACCCGCTCCAGCGCGACCAGCTTCCCACCGTGATCACTGTGCGTGCGACGCTCCAACAGGTACCCGTCGACCAGCCGCCCCGCAAACCGCACGCGCACCCGAACACCCGGCTGCGCAAGGGCATCCAGCTCAGGCGGCACCAGATAGTCGAAGTCCCGGTCCAAATGCGCCGGAGACAGCAACGGGAGCACCCGAGCGATCGGGTGCTCCACGGCTGCGGGGCCCGCTGGCGGTACCCCCGGGATGGCGGGGGTTTCCGCCGCGGGTTTGTTCACTCGGCTGGCGCTGGCCTACAGGCCGACGGCTGCGCGCAATTTATCCGCCCTGTCCGTGTGCTCCCAGGGCAGGTCGACGTCGGTGCGGCCGAAGTGGCCGTACGCGGCGGTCGGCGCGTAGATCGGGCGCAGCAGGTCCAGGTCGCGGATGATCGCGCCGGGGCGCAGGTCGAAGACCTCGGAGATGGCCGCCGAGATGCGGGCCGGGTCGACCTTCTCGGTGCCGAAGGTCTCCACGAACAGGCCGACGGGGGCGGACTTGCCGATGGCGTAGGCCACCTGCACCTCGACCCGATCGGACAGGCCTGCCGCGACGACGTTCTTGGCGACCCAGCGCATGGCGTACGCGGCCGAGCGGTCCACCTTCGACGGGTCCTTGCCGGAGAAGGCGCCGCCGCCGTGCCGGGCCATGCCACCGTAGGTGTCGACGATGATCTTGCGGCCGGTCAGGCCTGCGTCACCCATCGGGCCGCCGAGCACGAACTTGCCGGTCGGGTTGACCAGCAGCCGGATGTTCGAGGTGTCCAGCGAGGGCAGCTCGAGGTCGGCGATCACGGCCTCGACGACCTTTTCCCGGATGTCGGGGGCGAGCAGGTTGTCCAGGTCGATGTCCGCGGCGTGCTGGGTGGAGATGACGACGGTATCGAGCCGAACCGGCCGGTCGCCGTCGTATTCGATGGTGACCTGGGTCTTGCCGTCGGGCCGCAGGTAGGGCAGCACGCCCGACTTGCGAACCTCGGTGAGCCTGCGGGAGAGCCGGTGCGCGAGCGCGATGGGCAGCGGCATGAGTTCGGGGGTGTCGGTGGTCGCGTAGCCGAACATCAGGCCCTGATCGCCCGCGCCCTGCTTCTCGATCTCGTCGTCGGACCCGCCGACACGCGCCTCGTGCGAGGTGTCCACACCCTGGGCGATGTCGGGCGACTGCGCGCCGATCGCGATGTTCACACCACAGGAGTTGCCGTCGAAACCCTTTGCCGAGGAGTCGTATCCGATCTCCAGCACCTTTTCCCGGACGATACGGGGAATATCGGCGTAGGCGGAGGTGGTGACCTCACCGGCGACGTGCACCTGGCCTGTGGTTACAAGAGTTTCCACCGCGACCCGGCTGCGCGGGTCTTCCGCAAGCAACGCGTCGAGAATGGAATCGCTGATGGCGTCACAGATCTTGTCCGGGTGACCTTCGGTCACGGACTCACTGGTGAATAGCCGGCTGCCGGACGTGCGCACAGTTCTTCCCTCTCCCTCAACGGGTATTCCTCTGGTTTGCGACAGTAACGCGATGCCGTCACCCCGCAACCCTTCATCTCAGACTATGGCAAACCACTGACGTTCCGAGCGCCGAGATACCTCTATCTCAGACAGTTCGTCGCCCGGACCCCCGGGCACCACGGTGCCGATGGCCTGCCACTCGGATCATTATCCAGTCTTGCAATTGATTTCAGCGCAACAATGGCCCGAGCGCGTCGAGCACCCGGCTGGCGAGCAGCGCCTTCGACCCGTGGTCGAGCGACTGTTCGGTACCGTCCGCACCGAGCAGCCAGCCGTTGTTGGTGTCGACCTCGAACGCTTTGCCCTCGCCGACCGCGTTGACCACCAGCAGGTCACAGCCCTTGCGGGCCAGTTTGGCGCGCGCGTAGGTGAGCACATCGCCGTGCTCGTCACCGGTCTCGGCGGCGAATCCGACGATCGCGGTGCCGGGCAGATGCCCTTCGCGGCGCGCCTGCACCAGACCGGCGAGAATGTCGTCGGTCTTGGTCAGCGCGATGACGTCGGGCTCGCCGGCGCCCTTCTTGATCTTGGCCGCGGCCACATCGGTGGGCCGGAAGTCGGCCACCGCCGCCGCCATGATCACCGCGTCCGCGCCGACGGCGTGCTTGTCGACCGCGGTCTTGAGCTGTTCGGCGGTGGTGATGTGCACCAGATCGACGGCCGCGGGCGCGGCCATCTCGATCGTGTTGCCCGCGATCAGCGTGACGTGCGCGCCGCGCTGGGCCGCGACCCTGGCCAGGGCATAGCCCTGCTTGCCCGAGCTGCGGTTGCCGAGGAAGCGCACCGGATCCAGCGGTTCCCTGGTGCCGCCCGCGGTGATGACCACCCGGCGGCCTTCGAGGTCGCGCGGGATGGCGTCGGCGCGTTCGAGCAGCAGCGTGGTGAGCCCGAAGATCTCCTCCGGCTCGGGCAGCCTGCCCGGGCCGGTGTCGGCGCCGGTGAGCCTGCCCGCCGCGGGTTCCATGACGATCGCGCCGTGTGCGCGCAGCGTCGTGACATTGGCGACGGTCGCCGGATGCTCCCACATCTCGGTGTGCATCGCGGGCGCGAACACGATCGGACATCGGGCCGTCAGCAGCGTGGCGGTGAGCAGGTCGTCGGCGCGACCGGCGGCCGCGCGCGCCATCAGGTCGGCGGTCGCCGGGGCGATGACCACGAGGTCCGCCTCCTGGCCCAGCCGAACGTGCGGCACCTCCGGCACATCGGTGAACACATCGGTGTGCACCGGATTACCGGAGAGCGCTTCGAAGGTTGCCTTGCCGACGAACTGCAGCGCCGACTCGGTGGGGATCACCCTGACCTTGTGCCCGGTCTCGGTGAACCGCCGGACAAGCGCGCAGGCCTTGTACGCGGCGATCCCTCCGCCGACGCCGACGACGATCCGTGTGGTCACTACGCCTCCGGCCTAGTTGAATTCACTGCGAGCAGCCCGGCTACTCGCCTTCGACGTGCTCGAGCAGGTCGGAGTGGATCTCGCGCATCGCGACCGAGAGGGGCTTCTCCTGCAGGCCGGGCTCGACCAGCGGGCCGACGTATTCGAGGATGCCGTCGCCGAGCTGGTTGTAGTAGTCGTTGATCTGACGCGCCCGCTTGGCTGCGTAGATGACCAGGGCGTACTTGGACGACGTGCGCTCCAGCAGCTCATCGATCGGGGGGTTGGTCAGGCCGATCGGAGTGTCGTATGCGGGAACGGTCTTGATGTCCGTACTGCTCACTAGGGGGGCTCCTGCGCGTTGGAAGGGTTACGAACTCGAATTTGTGCTAACGAACAACGATACCAACTGCTCACAGGCGGTGGTCACCTCGTCGTTCACGATGACGATGTCGAACTCGTCACAGGCCGCCAATTCGGTCCTGGCGGTTTCCAGCCTGCGCTCGATCACCTCGGGTGATTCGGTGCCGCGCGACGTGAGCCGGGATACCAACTCCTCCCAGCTGGGCGGGGCGAGGAAGGCGAGCGTGGCTTCGGGAATAGCCTTGCGTACCGCGCGTGCGCCTTCGAGGTCGACCTCGACCAGTACGGGCAGACCCTCCGCGAGGGCGGCCCGTACCGGCGCGGCCGGGGTGCCCGAACGTTGCAAACCACCGTGTATATCCGCCCACTCGAGTAGTTCGCCCGCCGCGATCATGGCGTCGAACTCTTCCCTGGACACGAATCGATAGTCGAGACCGTCGACCTCCCCGGGCCTAGGGGCCCGAGTCGTTGCCGACACACTGAAGATCAGGTGCGGCAGTCGCTCGCGGACACAACGGACCACGGTCGACTTTCCGACGGCCGAGGGGCCGACCAGTACAACCAGCCGACCCTTCCGCGTTTGTTCGACCACCCTCGTTATCAGGCGTCGAAGTCGAACCGGGCGAGCAGCGCCTTGCGCTGCCGATCGCCGAGTCCGCGCAGACGCCGGGTGGGGGCGATCTCCAGTTCGCTCATGATTTCCGCTGCCTTGACCTTGCCCACCTTCGGCAAGGCCTCCAGCAGCGCCGACACCTTCATCTTGCCGAGAATCTCATCGGATTCGGCATCGGTGAGGACCTGCTTCAGGTTGGTGCCGCCTCGCTTCAGGCGCTCCTTGAGCTCCGCCCGAGCGCGGCGAGCGGCAGCCGCCTTCTCCAAAGCAGCGGCGCGCTGCTCGTCAGTCAGCTGGGGAAGGGCCACGGTTCCTCCGTCTCATCGTTCATTGCATCAACTCCTGCCGGTAACCCGGCAGTCTCAGCGACCGTACCCACGACCTCCGCCGATTGCGAACCCACCCCCCAGGTCAGCGCATGATTCCGGATGCCGTAGACGCGAGAGCAGCACGTTCCGCACCGTTCCTCTGTCGCTGCGCAGATCGTACCGCCGAAATCACGAAATGCCTCGTCAGCAGGGGGTTTTCACGATTGACACAGGTTAGCGGAAGGGTTGCTATGACGTGACATGCGTCGCCAGCAAACCTGCGCCCAGCCGACCAGGAACTTTCTCGAAAATGCCCGCGTGTCGCGTTGTCCGTCAGCGTGTCGTGGGCCACAGACAGGTCGAATGACCGATTCGGCACAACCGCGGCGACGATCGATTGTCGATCTGCCCCGCCGAGTTGTCGAGAGGTACGTCGGGAGATCGCCCCGCTGGGCCGATCCAGGCCCGTCAGCTCATCCGGGCACCATCGGGCCGGGAAACGGGCGTAGCGGGGCACACAGGCCCCGCTACGGGCCGTATGCACACGTGCACATGAGCCCGGAAAAGCAGCGAGACCGGCGCGGATGCGCCGGTCTCGTGGGTTATTTCCGCAGGAACGCGAACGCGTCCTGCAGTTCGTTCAATCTGGCGCGCAAGGCCGGAACCGACGGCCCGTCGCGCAACACCTCCCGCGAGACGGCAGGCACCGCGGCCGCCAGCATCCCCTCCGAGACCAGGTCGCGGATGGTTTCCGGGCCGCCGCCCTGCGCGCCGACACCCGGCATCAGGATCGGCCCGTTGAGCTCGGACAGGTCCGGCGCCTCGGTCAGCGTCGCGCCGATCACGACGCCGACGGAGCCGAATTCGGCGCCCTCGTTACGCGCGGCGGCCTCGTCGACCATCGTCTGGGCGATGGTGCGGCCGTCCCCCGCGACGACCCGCTGTACCTGCGCCCCTTCGGGATTCGAGGTGGCGGCGAGCACGAAGACGCCGCGGCCGTTGGCCGCGGCCAGGTCCAAAGCCGGTGCCAGCGAGCCGAATCCGAGGTAGGGCGAGACCGTCACCGCATCCGACCCGAGCGGGCCGTCGGCGAGCCAGGCCTGCGCGTAGGCGTCCATGGTGGAGCCGATGTCGCCGCGCTTGGCGTCGGCGAGCACCAGCGTGCCCGAGGCCCGCAGCACCTCGATCGTGCGCTCCAGCACCGCGATTCCGGCGGAGCCGTAGGTCTCGAAGAACGCGACCTGCGGCTTCACCAGCGCGACGCAGCCGTCGAAGGCTTCGACGCAGATCTCCGCGAACTGCTCCAGTCCGTCCGCATCGGCGGCGAGGCCCCACGACTCCAGCAGGCCGGGGTGCGGATCGATGCCGACGCACACGGGCCCGAATTGCCCCATGGCGTGCTGCAATCGGTCACCGAAGGTCTGCACCACACCCACTCCGTCCTGTGCTGTTCGTGTCGAGTCGGGCTCAGCCACGCAGCACCGAATGCAGTTCCTGCAGCGAACGCACCCCGATCCCGCCGTTGATGCTCGCCTCGATGCCCTGCACCGCGGCGGCCGCGCCCTGCACGGTGGTGATGCACGGGATGTTCACACCGACCGCGGCGCTGCGGATTTCGTAGCCGTCCACGCGCGGGCCGGAGTTGCCGTAAGGGGTGTTGAACACCATGTCGATCTCGCCGTCCCTGATCATCTCTACGATGGTCGGCTGCGGCACGTCGGTGTCGGCGCCCACAGTCTCCGGGTCCGAGTGCTTGCGCACCCGCTCGCACGGAATGCCGTTGCGGCGCAACATCTCGGCCGTTCCCTCGGTGGCCAGGATGCGGAACCCGAGGTCGTTGAGGCGCTTGACCGGGAACACCATGGCGCGCTTGTCCCGGTTCGCGATCGAGACGAACACGGTGCCCTCGGTGGGCAGCGAGCCGTAGGCGGCGGTCTGGCTCTTGGCGAACGCCGTGCCGAAGTCGGCGTCGATGCCCATCACCTCGCCGGTGGACTTCATCTCCGGGGAGAGCAGCGAATCCACGCCGGTGCCATCGGCCTTGCGGAACCGGTGGAACGGCAGCACGGCCTCCTTCACCGCCACCGGCGCGTCGAGCGGAACGTGCCCGCCGTCGCCCTCGCCGGGCAGCATGCCTTCCTTGCGCAGCTCGGCGATGGTGGCGCCCAGCGCGATCCGCGCGGCCGCCTTGGCCAGCGGCACCGCGGTGGCCTTGGACACGAACGGAACCGTGCGGCTGGCCCGGGGATTCGCCTCGAGCACGTAGAGCACGTCGTCCTTGAGCGCGTACTGCACGTTCAGCAGGCCCTTGACGCCGATGCCCTTGGCCAGCGCGACCGTCGAGCGGCGCACCGCCTCGATGTCGCTGCGGCCCAGGGTGATCGGGGGCAGCGCGCAGGCGGAGTCACCGGAGTGGATGCCCGCCTCTTCGATGTGTTCCATCACACCGCCGAGGTAGACCTCTTCGCCGTCGCACAGTGCGTCGACGTCGATCTCGATGGCGTCTTCGAGGAACCGGTCGACCAGCACCGGATGCTCGGGGCTGAGCTCGGTGGCCCGAGAGATGTAGCCCTCCAAGGAGTTCTCGTCGTAGACGATCTCCATGCCGCGCCCGCCGAGCACGTAGGACGGGCGAACCAGCACCGGGTAGCCGATGCTCGCGGCGATCTTCTTGGCCTGCGCGAAGGTGGTCGCCGTGCCGTACTTCGGCGCGGGCAGCCCGGCCGCGACCAGCACGTCGCCGAATTCACCACGGTCCTCGGCCAGGTCGATGGCGGCGGCGCTGGTGCCGACCACCGGGACGCCTGCGTCGGTGAGCCGCTGCGCGAGCCCGAGCGGCGTCTGCCCGCCCAGCTGCACGATCACGCCCGTGACATGCCCCGACTCGGTTTCCGCGTGGTACACCTCGAGCACGTCCTCGAAGGTGAGCGGCTCGAAGTAGAGCCGGTCGGCGGTGTCGTAGTCGGTGGAGACGGTCTCCGGGTTGCAGTTGACCATGACGGTCTCGTACCCGGCCTGCGACAGCGTCTGCGCCGCGTGCACGCACGAGTAGTCGAACTCGATGCCCTGGCCGATCCGGTTCGGGCCGGAGCCGAGGATGATCACCTTGTCGCGCTCGCGCTGCGGCGCCACCTCGGACTCCGCAGCGGGATCGAGCTCGTAGGTCGAGTAGTGGTACGGCGTCTTGGCCTCGAACTCGGCGGCGCAGGTGTCGACGGTCTTGAAGACCGGACGGACCCCGAGCCGATGCCGCAGCGCACGAACGCCGGTCTCCCCCGCCAACTCCGGGCGCAGCGCGGCGATCTGACCGTCGGACAGGCCGTAGTGCTTGGCCCGGCGCAGCAAGGTCTCGTCGAGCACCGGCGCGTCCATGATCTCCTGGCGCAGCTCCACCAGACCGGCGACCTCGGCGACGAACCACGGGTCGACACCCGAAGCGGCAGCGACGTCTTCGATGCTCGCGCCGAGTCGCAGCGCCCGCTCGACCTGGTAGATGCGGCCCTCGATCGGCGTGCGCAGGTCTTCCAGGATCGCTTCGACGTCAGTCCATTTGCCGTCGTCCTGAGTCCAGAAGCCTGCGGCCTTGGTCTCCAGCGAGCGCAGCACCTTGCCGAGCGCCTCGGCGAAGTTGCGGCCCAACGACATTGCCTCGCCGACCGACTTCATGGTGGTGGTCAGCGTCGGGTCGGCGCCCGGGAACTTCTCGAACGCGAACCGCGGCGCCTTGACGACCACGTAGTCCAGGGTCGGCTCGAAGCAGGCCGGGGTCTCCTTGGTGATGTCGTTGACGATCTCGTCGAGGGTGTAGCCGATGGCCAGCTTGGCGGCGATCTTGGCGATCGGGAAACCCGTTGCCTTGGAAGCCAATGCGGACGAGCGCGAGACGCGCGGGTTCATCTCGATGACGATCAGGCGGCCGTCGGCCGGGTCCACCGCGAACTGGATGTTGCAGCCGCCGGTGTCCACGCCGACCTCGCGCAGGATCGCGATGCCGAGGTCGCGCATCTTCTGGTACTCGCGGTCGGTGAGCGTCATGGCCGGGGCCACGGTCATCGAGTCGCCGGTGTGCACGCCCATCGGGTCGACGTTCTCGATGGAGCAGACCACCACGACGTTGTCGCGGCTGTCGCGCATCAGCTCGAGCTCGAATTCCTTCCAGCCCAGAATGGATTCCTCGATCAGCACGTTCGCCGTCGGCGAGGCGGCCAGGCCGCCGCCGGCGATGCGATCGAGATCCTCGTCGTTGTAGGCCATTCCGGAGCCGAGCCCGCCCATGGTGAACGAAGGCCGCACCACCACCGGGAATCCCAGCTCGGCGACCGTCTCGCGCACCTCGTCCATCGTGTAACACACACGGGAGCGGGCACTTTCGCCGCCGACCTTGGCGACGATGTCCTTGAACTTCTGCCGGTCCTCACCGCGCTGGATGGCGTCGAAGTCGGCGCCGATCATCTCGACGTTGTACTTCTCCAGCACGCCGTTCTCATGCAGCGCGACCGCGGTGTTCAGCGCGGTCTGGCCGCCGAGGGTGGCCAGGATCGCGTCGGGGCGCTCCTTGGCGATGACCTTCTCGACGAACTCCGGCGTGATCGGCTCCACGTAGGTCGCGTCGGCGAACTCAGGGTCGGTCATGATGGTCGCCGGGTTGGAGTTCACCAGTGAAACCCGCAGGCCCTCGGCCCGCAGCACCCGGCACGCCTGGGTGCCGGAGTAGTCGAACTCGCAGGCCTGGCCGATGACGATCGGCCCGGAGCCGATCACCAGGATGTGCTTCAGATCGGTGCGGCGTGGCATCAGGCCCCTTCCATGAGACCGGCGAAGCGGTCGAAGAGATAAGCAGCGTCGTGGGGTCCGGCGGCGGCCTCCGGGTGGTACTGCACCGAGAACGCGCGGCCGTCGATCAGGCGCACACCCTCGACGGTGCCGTCGTTGGCGCAGACATGGCTGACCTCGGCGCGGCCGAACGGGGTGTCGAACTGTTCGCCCTGCTCGCCTTCCAGCGCGAAGCCGTGGTTCTGCGCGGTGATCGCGATGCGACCGGTCCCGTGCTCGATCACCGGGATATTGATGCCGCGGTGGCCGAACTTCATCTTGTAGGTGTCGCGGCCGAGCGCGCGGCCGAGAATCTGGTTGCCGAAGCAGATGCCGAACAGCGGCACGCCGCGCTCCAGCACGCTCCTGGTCAGCGCGACCGCGCCGTCCTGGGTGGCCGGGTCGCCGGGGCCGTTGGAGAGGAAGACCCCGTTCGGCTTCAGGTCGAGGATCTGCTCGATCGAGGCGTTCGACGGCACCACGTGCACCCGCATGCCGCGCTCGGCGAACATTCGCGGGGTATTGGTCTTGATGCCGAGATCGACTGCGACCACGGTGAATCGGGGATCGCCGGTCGGCTCGATGGTGTACACCGAGTCGGTGCTCACCTCCTCGGCCAGGTCGGCGCCGAGCATGGACGGCTGGCCGTTGACCCGGCCGAGCAGTTCATCGGTGTCAGCCAGGGCGGCGCCGGAGAAGATGCCCGCCTTCATCGAGCCGCGGGTGCGCAGGTGCCGCACCAGGGCGCGGGTGTCGATGCCCGCGATGCCGACGATGTCCTGGCGTTGCATCGCCTCGGGCAGCGTGGTGGTGGCGCGCCAGTTGGAGGCGCGGCGGGCGGGGTCGCGGACCACGTAGCCGGCCACCCAGATCTTGCCGGACTCGTCGTCCTCGTCGTTCCAGCCGGTGTTGCCGATCTGCGGTGCCGCGGCGACCACGATCTGGCGGTGGTAGCTGGGGTCGGTGAGGGTCTCTTGGTACCCGGTCATCGCGGTGCAGAACACCGCCTCACCGAGCGTCTCGCCCACGGCGCCGTAGGCCGAGCCGCGGAATACCCGGCCGTCCTCCAGCACCAGAGCTGCGTCTTGTTGCGTCGCCCATCCCGTCGCCCGACCTCCACCCCCCATGGAATCGCTGCGCGATACTGCGGTCATTCGTCGTCTCCCGTCGTCGTGCTGGTCTGGTCCGCCTGCAGGCCACGCGTCCAAGCCGGGTACACCGACTTGTCGTCACCGCGGAAACCGGTATCTATCTCGGTTCCGGTGGGCAGCTTCCAGCGAACTACCAGCACACCATCTTCTGTCATCACTTTGCCCGCATGCCCGCGCTCGGTGCGCACCGCGGTGATGGATTCCTGCGGGATCCAGATCACCGTCGCGCCGTCACGCTCGAGCAGAATTCCTCGTTCGAACCGGGTGAGTTCGGCCGTGGCCCGGAAACCCAAGTCGCCCACCGCGATCCGGTCCTGCCAGCTGGGCGCCATGGTGCTGCCGAGATACAGGCCGGTGGTCGGCTCGAGCAGCTGGGCGCCCAGGTCGGCGGGCACGGCGGGCAGTTCGCCGATGCTGCTCACCTGGCGCGCGGCCCGGTTCTGCCAGCCCCGATACATCAGCCAGATGCACAGGGCGAACAGCGCGGCAAGCCCGATTACCCACAGTGTTCGTTCCACTTACGGACCTCCTGTATCCGATCGGCGGCGCTCCCGGTGCCCTGCGTGGTCACGCTTCGCTACCGCCTCCGGGCCCGTCGCTCGCACCGCGGGGTTACCCACCGCCTTGCCCTCGCGGGCGGTCACCCGGCCCCTGAGCAACGTCGTTGTCACTCGGGCCGGGAACGTCATGTCCTCGAACGGTGTGTTGTTCGAGATGCTGGCGAGCTCCTTCGCGCGCACCGTCCAGCTGGCCTCGGGATCGACCAGCGTCAGGTTCGCCGGCTCACCGACCTCGATCGGCCTGCCGTGCTCGTCGAGCCCGACGATCGCGGCGGGCTGCTCGCTCATCACCCTGGCGACCCCGCGCCAGTCCAGCAGGCCGGGCTGCACCATGGTCTGCACGATGATCGACAGCGCGGTCTCCAGGCCGAGCATGCCGGGGCGGGCGGCGGCGAACTCGCAGCACTTGTCCTGCTCGGCGTGCGGGGCGTGGTCGGTGGCGACACAGTCGATGACGCCGTCGGCCAGCGCCTGGCGCAGCGCGGCGGCGTCGGAGGCCTCGCGCAGCGGCGGGTTGACCTTGTTGACCGCGTCGTAGGTCTCCAGGCGCGAGTCGTCGAGCAGCAGGTGGTGCGGGGTGACCTCGGCGGTGATCGAGATGCCTTGCGCCTTGGCCCATTTCACCAGCTCGACGGTGCCCGCGGTGGAGGCGTGGCAGATGTGTACGCGCGCACCGGCATCGCGGGCCAGCAGCGCGTCGCGCGCCACGATCGACTCCTCGGCGGCGCGCGGCCAACCGGCCAGGCCGAGCCGGGCCGCGGTGGGGCCCTCGTGCGCGATCGCGCCGACGGTGAGCCGCGGCTCCTCCGCGTGCTGAGCGATCAGCACGCCGAGGGTGTTCGCGTACTCCAGCGCGCGGCGCATGAGCAGCGGGTCGTAGACGCAGTGGCCGTCGTCGGAGAACATCCGCACCGCGCCGACACCGGCTGCCATGGTGCCCATCTCGGCGAGCTGCTTGCCTTCGAGGCCGACGGTGACCGCGCCCACCGGGTACACGTCGACCAGGCCGACCTCTTGCCCGCGCCGCCACACGTGGTCGGTGACGACCACCGAGTCGGCCACCGGATTGGTGTTGGCCATCGCGAACACCGCCGTGTAGCCACCCAACGCGGCTGCGGCGGAACCGGATTCGATGGTTTCGGTGTCCTCGCGGCCGGGCTCGCGCAGGTGCGTGTGCAGATCGACGAAGCCGGGCAGCAGGATCTGGCCGCGGGCGTCGATGATGTCCACGTCGTCGCCTGCGGCGAGATCGGCGCCGATCTCCCGGATCACACCGTCGGCGACCAGTACGTCGACCGGCTCACCCTCGCCGTAAACCAAGGCGCCCTTGATCAAAAGCTCGCTCATGCCACCGCCTCCTGCGTACCGACCAGCAGCCGGAACAGGACGGCCATGCGCATGTGTACTCCGTTCGTCACCTGTTGCAAGATCGCGGCCTGCGCCGAATCGGCTACCGGCGAGGCGATTTCCATGCCGCGCAGCATCGGGCCGGGATGCAGGACCGTCGCATGCTCGTCCAGCAGTGCCAGCCTGCGTTCGGACAGTCCGTAATTGATCGAGTATTCGCGGGCCGACGGGAAGAAGCCGCCGTTCATCCGCTCGGCCTGCACCCGCAGCATGAGAACCGCGTCGGCGCCGGGCAATTCGGCGTCCAGCGAGTGCGCGATCCTGGCGGGCCAGGCGTCCACGCCGACCGGCAGCAGGGTGCGCGGCGCGACCAGCACCACCTCCGCACCGAGGGTCGCCAGCAGGAAAACGTTCGAGCGGGCCACCCGGCTGTGCAGGATGTCACCGACGATGACGACCCGCTTGCCCTCGATATCGCCGAGCCGCTGCCGCAGGGTCAGCGCGTCGAGCAGCGCCTGGGTGGGGTGCTCGTGCGTGCCGTCGCCCGCGTTGATGATGGCCGGGCCGGAGGTGCGGCCGGACTGCACCGCCCAGGCGTCCATCCAGCGCGCGATCTGGTGTGCCGCACCGGAAGCCGGATGCCGCACGATCAGCGCGTCGGCGCCCGCGGCGTGCAGGGTGAGCGCGGTGTCGCGCAAGGATTCGCCCTTGGAGACCGAGGAGCTGCTTGCGCTGACGTTGATCACGTCGGCGCTCATCCACTTGCCCGCGACCTCGAACGACACCCTGGTGCGGGTGGAGTTCTCGTAGAACACCGTCATCACGGTGCGTCCGCGCAGGGTCGGCAGTTTGTGCACCTCGCGGCCGAGCAGCGCCTGCTCGAAACGTTCGGCCTCGTCCAGCAACTCCGTCGCGGTGGCGCGATCCAAATCGCCGACGGTCAAAAGGTGCCTCACGACTGCACCTCGCTGACGCTCGGTTCCGTCGTTCGGCACGGGGCCGCTGTGTTGATGGTTCGCTCGCTCACGCTTCGGCCTCCTGGCGCAGGTAAACGCCGTCGCGGCCGTCGTGTTCGGTGAGCAGGACCGAGATGTCTTCGGAGCGCGAGGTGGGCACGTTCTTGCCCACGTAGTCGGCCCGGATGGGAAGTTCGCGGTGGCCGCGGTCGATGAGCACCGCGAGCTGCACGGCGCGCGGGCGGCCGAGGTCGCGCAGCCCGTCCAGGGCGGAGCGCACGGTGCGGCCGGAGAAGAGGACGTCGTCGATCAGCACGACCAGCGCGTCTTCGATGCCGCCCTCCGGGACCGAGGTGCGCTCCAGCGGCCGGTGCGGCCGGGTGCGCAGATCGTCGCGGTAGAGGGTGATGTCGAGCGAGCCGAGGGCCGGGCGGACGCCGGAGAACTCCTCGATCTTGTCGGTGAGCCGCGCGGCCAGCGAGGTGCCCCGGGTGGGGATGCCGATCAGCACGACGCGTGGCGCGCCTTGCTCGCCCGCGTCCAGCGCGGTCTTCTCGATGATCTGATGCGCGATGCGCGCGATGGTCCGGCTCACATCGGAAGCCGACAACAGCTCCCGCCCCGCCTCCACCCCCTCGGGGGTGTGTCGCTGCGATGACTCGGCAGCGCCGGACTTGGCGGCCCGTTCGGGCACGGCCATGCCGACCTCCTTCCCCGCCTCACCGGACGGTCCGTTAAAGGATGTCTTACGGCAAGCAGCGTAACAGCGGCCGAAACCAGGCTTTCACCAGGTATAGCGCGGTGTGAGCGGTGCCACGGCCAGGCTGTGAGCGGGGCCACGCACGATCATGCGCGCACCGCGATGATCAAGCCGACCCCTGGGTTGTCCACCGGTCGGTCGAGCGGTGCGACGAGCTCGCCCCAGCTGCGGAAGGTGGTGTGCCAGCCGCGGTCCGCTAGCCATTCCTCGGCGTCGGGACCCAAGCCCGCGAGCCGGTCCTCGCTGTCGTGCCCGGCGCGGACCAGCCGACGGAGTTCGCGGTACTGGGCGGGGTTTTCGTCGACCGCGAATCGGAGGACGTCGAAACGGCTTGCCGGAGCGGAGAGTTCGAGGTGCCGGCCAGCGCTTCCAGCTGCGTCCACCGCTGCGCGCCGTCCTCGGTCTCGGTGAAGCCGCGGCGCGCGGCCGCGACGAAATCCCGGGCCAGCGGATCGTCGTACAGCCGGTCCGGCCGATCCGATTCCCGCACCCGGATGACCGCGACCCCTACCGCGGTCATCGCGACCCCCGCCATCGGCGCTTCCGGTCCAGCTCCGCTCATCGTCCGCTCCCCTTCGTGTCTACTGGCTCCGCCAGTTAAGCCAATGGCGTACGACTGCGCCCGAATATCGGGATCGCCACGTCCGATTAGCGCTAGCACATATGTTCGATTACGGGTAGATTCGCTGACATGTCGACACCGCTGCAGGGATCACTGCTCGACGGGTTCGGTGATACCGAATTCGGGTCGCTGCGCGCCGCGCGGCGCACGGTGCTGGACCACGGCGCCTGGGTGGACATGCTGCCCGGGTGGCTGTCGGGCGCCGACGCGCTGTTCGACCGGCTGGTCGACGATGTGCCATGGAAGGCCGAACGGCGGCCGATGTACGACCGCGTGGTGGATGTGCCGCGGTTGCTGAAGTTCTACGAGGAACATGAGCCACTGCCCGATCCGGCGCTGGCGGACGCGCGGCAGGCGTTGAGCGAGCACTATCGGCGCGAACTCGGCGAGCCGTTCCGCACGGCCGGGCTGTGTTACTACCGCGACGGGCAGGACAGCGTCGCCTGGCACGGCGACAACTTCGGCCGCGGCGCGACCCAGGACACCATGGTGGCGATCGTGTCGATCGGTGCGCCGCGCGCACTGCTGCTGCGCCCGCGCGGCGGCGGCGAGAGCATCCGATACCAGGTGGGGCACGGCGATCTACTGGTGATGGGCGGCTCCTGCCAGCGCACCTGGGAGCACGCCGTGCCGAAAACACGGAAGCCGACCGGTCCGCGGATCAGCATCCAGTTCCGCACCCGCGGCGTGCGCTGAAGACGGTGCACGCGGCAAGCCTTGACATGAACCAATGTTGAGGTTGGAGCCTGATCCCATGAGCACGGAGACCTTTCAACCGCCCCTGGTCAGCGACACGACCGTCGACCACACCGCCGATATCGCGGCCATCGAGCAGATCATCGGCAATGTCGAGACCGCATACAACACCAACGACGCCGAATTGATGACCGCCGACTTCACCGCGAACGCCGCCGTCGTCAATGCGGTGGGCGCCCTGATGACCGGACGCGACGCGCTGCTCGAAGCGAATCGTCGTGGGCTGGCCGGTTTCCTGAAGGACCAGTACGTCCGCTACGAGGTCACCGACATCACCTTCCTGCGCCCCGACGTGGCGATCGCCCACAAGGTGGCGCGGGCGACCACGGCCGACGGCGAACTGATCGATATCGACCACGCGATGATCGCGCTCTACGTCCTGGTCAAAGAGGACGGGCGCTGGTGGACAGCGGCCAGGCAGAACACCCTGATCCCCAAGGCCGAATAACCACCTCCCCCAACGGCGCAGCGCCGCAACAGCACCGAGGGGTGCGGCGCTGCGCCTAGTTCGGTGCGGGTTCGGGGAGGCGCGGAAGTCGGTTACGACGCAGGGCGGCGGCGTGGCACCAGATGGCGCGTTCGTCATCCTCGGTGATGGGTCCATGGTGGTCGGGCCCGAGGACGTCGCTGCGGGCGCGACGGGCGGTGGTCACGCGGCTGCGGTAGTCCCGAAAGATCTGCACTTCACCGTTGCACTCCGGGTAATCCAGATAGTGATAGTCCATGCCGTAATAGGCATAGGTGCCCAGAGTGGCGAGAGATTGCGCCAGCGCACGCAATTGGTCGGCCGCGCCGAAAAGGGTGACCAAGCCGCCGATCCGATCCACCCGCAGCCAACCGGTGGGCTGCGGCAGGTAGTGGTCGAATCGTTCGCTGACGTCCTTGGCACGCCACGCCAGCTCCTCCGCGACCGCCCCGTTCAATCCGAAGGTCTGCCAGCGCACGGTGCCTTCGGACCGTTCGCGGAACGGCAACCGGCGCCGCAACGCCACCGCCGCCGCCCTGGTGAAGACGGTCAGCTCGGACGGCACGAACACGATCGGATCCGACGGCGCACCGTCGAACGGATTCGAGTCCAGCTGCGCCGGATCGAGCACGACCAGGGTGCCCGGCCGCCGCTGATACGCCAGCCCCCACGCCAGCCGCGCAAGCACCCGCGCACCGCGCCAGTCGGTCAGCACATGCCAGGTGTCGTGAAAACGATTGGTGGCGAAGCGGAAATCGGTGCCGGGGCGCAGGCTGACGACGGTGTACACCCGTCCGTCGAGCACCATCGTGCGCCGGTGCAGCTTCAACATCTCGTCGGTGGCCGAACGATGTCGCGGCCGCTTGTCTTGCGCGGCCACGTGTACCTCCGGTTCCTGCCTCGCGTTCCATTCAGGACACCACGGCTCTACCGGCGGCGGCAACGGATTTTTACCGCGACGCCCAGCGCGGTGCGCCGTTAGATTGACAGCATGAGCAATCCTGGGGCGGGGGTCTTGGCCGTGATGCCGCTGCACACGATCAGCGAGGTCTACGGCGAGGCCGGGCTGCGCGAACGATTACTGCTGGAGATCGCGGACCTGCCGGACGCCGACCGGCTCACCGACGCGCTCGACCTGGCCACCGAACTCCACCGCGACGACCGCTACGGACGCGAACCGTATCTCAATCATCTACTGCGCGTGGCCATCCGGATCATCAGCCACTACCGGGTGCGCGACGGCGATCTGGTCGCCGCGGGCCTGCTGCACGATGCCGTCGAGGATCACCCCGTGGAACTGGCCGGCGACCGACCGGGTCCGGCCACCGCGGCGGCCCTCGCCGAACTCGCCGACCGCTTCGGCGAGCGGGTGGCCGAGCTGGTCGCGGCCGTCACCAATCCCGAACCGGACCCGTCGATCGACCGGCACCTCCAATACCGCGAACACGTCGCCGCCAATCTCGAGCAGGCCCCGTGGGCCAGGATCATCAAGCTCTCCGACTTCACCGACAACGGGGTGGGCATTCTGTATGCGACCGAGCCCGCCATGCACAAGCTCGCAGCCAAATACCGTCCACTGACCGCCATCTACCGCGACCTCGTCACCCGAGCGGACACACCCCTGGACGACGAGGTGAAGCAGCACATCCTCGGCCAACTCGACAGCGCGGACGAACGTTTCGACGCCATCCTCGCTCCCGAGTGACGTCGACGCCTAGTACTTTCGGATGACATCCGGTCCGCCGGGTCGGCCTTGTAGAGCGCCGATGGCATCGTGAGGCGCATGCGACTTCGAAGGACCGGTGGCCTCCTGCTGACAGCGGGAGTCTTGGTGTACCTGGCCGCGGTGGTGACGCTGATCGCGACGGGACACACGATGATGCGTGTCTCGGCCACCTCCGACGACACCGTGGCGCTGTGGATTGCCGTCCTGACGGTGGCCGGCGGGCTGGCGGTCGCCTGGCTGGTGCCGCCGAAGCGACGCGACGACGTCCTCTTTCCGACCGCCGATCCGCGTGCGGTCGAACGGCAGGCGTGGTGGCTGCTCGCGCTCGGGCTCGGTTTCGCGGTCGCCTTTTACCTCTCCCCCGGCGGCGACCTGTGGTTCGTCTGCTTGAAACTGCTTCTGCTGGTGACCATTCCGCTGCTGTTCCGGTTGGTCGCGGGGCACGAATGGTATCGGGTCGACACACAGGGCCGATGGCTGCGCCCGATGCCCGCGGTGGTGACCTTCCTGGCCTTGTTCACGCTGTTCGGACGGCCCTACACCGGTGCGCCACCGGATCTCATCGCGGTAGTCGGAGTGTTCTTCCTGAACGCGGTGCTGGAGGAGATCTTCTACCGGGTCTGGTTGCAGACCAGGCTGGAAGCCACGCTCGGACGCTGGCCCGCGATCGTCGTCTCCTCGCTGACATTCGCCGCCTGGCACGTAAAAATCCACGGCGGCAACGGTTTCGGCATCGACCTCGCCGCCACCTTCGTCCACGTCGGCAGCTACGGCCTCTTCCTCGGCTACCTGTGGTCGCGGTACCGGAATCCCTGGTTGCTGTTCCTGGTGCACGGGATCATCAATCTGCCGATCGCGATGATTGCCGCAATGTTCTAGGCGTACAACATGTTTCAGAGTCGACATGTTTCAGGGTCGACGCAGCACCGATTCGACCAGTTCGCGCACGGCGCCGAGCAGCCGGTCGGTCTCACCGGAGCGGACCATGGTCGGCACCAGTTCACCGCCGATGGTGGCGAGCAGCAACCTGCCGACCACTTGGGCATCGACATCGGGGCGGGCTTGGCTCAGTAGCGCGGTGATGTGGTTGTCCCAGAACGCGTGGAACTCGCCGGTGCGCGGGTGTGGCGGCACCGTGCGATAGGCGACCATCAACTCCGAGTTCTCGATCACCAGGCGTGTCATCGCGTCGAAATAGGCGAGCAGTCGCGCGTCGGCCGGTGCGCCGGGCCCCAGGGGTGGCGGCCCGCTGGTGATGGCGTCCATCAAGGTGAGCGCGCTCTCGGCGACCATCTCGTGCAGCAGTCCCGCGCGATTGCCGAAGCGATGAAAGATGGTGCCCTTCCCCACCCCGGCCGCGGCGGCGACCCGGTCCATGGTGATCGCCTCGGCGCCGTGTTCGGCCAGCAGCGCGGTCGTCGCGTCGAGAATCGCACGCCGATTGCGCGCGGCGTCGGCCCGTTCCTTCGGACGCCCGTCGGTCATCACACCTGCTTTCATTGACAAACTTGACCGTCGGTCCATATCGTTGCGAAGTAACTGGACCGATAGTCAACTTATGGAGTTCGCGATGAAGGCAATCGTAATGACGGGGACCGGCGGACCCGAGGTATTGGTCCTCGAGGAGGTTGCGCCGCCGCAGGCCGGTGCGGACGAGGTCGTGATCCGCGCCGAGGCCATCCCGGTCCTGTTCCCGGAGACCAAGCTGCGCTCCGGGGAGTTCCCGCTCGGTGTCGAGCCGCCGCTGGTCTTCGGTTTCCAAGCCGCCGGCGTGGTGATCGAGGTGGGCACGGACGTGGATCCCGCACTGATCGGCCGTCGCGTGACAGTGGCCACCATGGGCTTCGGTGCCTATGCCGAATTCGTCAGCGCCCCAGCCGGTTCCGTGACATTTATCCCGGACGGCCTGTCCTCGGTGGACGCGGCGGCGGTGCTGATGAGCGGGTCGGTGGCGCTGCCACTGTTGGAAACGGCCCGGCTCACCGGCACCGAAACGGTGCTGATCGAAGCCGCCGCAACAGGTATCGGCAGCTACCTCACCCAGCTCGCCAAGGGGTACGGCGGCGCGCGCATCATCGCCACGGCGGGCGGACCGGCGAAGATCGAACAGGCACGCAAGCTCGGCGCGGACGAGGTGATCGATCACAACGATCCCGAATGGCCGGCTCAACTGCGCGAAATCCTCGGCGGCGCAACGCTCGACGTGGTCTTCGACTCGATCGGCGGCAGCACCGCCCACGACCTCCTCGACCTCATGACGCCGCTGCACGGCCGCATGCTCAGCTACGGCTGGCTCTCCGGCGCCCCCGCCCAGCTGGCCGCCGCCGACCTGATCACCCGCGGCCTGACCCTCACCGGTTGCGCGGGTCCCGCCTGGCTGGCCCGCGTCGCCGCCGCCCACACCGCGACCCTGGACCTCGCCGCCGCAGGAGATCTGGATCCGCTGGTCGAAACAGTGCTGCCGCTGGACCAAGCAGCACGGGCTCACCAGCTCATCGAGGACCGCACACCCCTGGGCAGGATCATCCTCCGCCCGGGCCACGACTCGTAACCGGGAGGACGGCCCTGCCGCGCAACACATCTCGGCGGACACGACATTGCCAACGCCATACCGCAACCAGCCAGGTGCAAAGAGCAGCGCCGTCCAGACCACGCCGCGCACCGGCTGGCGGACCTGCGCAATTTCGCGCGCACGAGTCCAACTGTCGCGGCGGAGACCTGCGCAGCAGGTCAGCCGGCGGTGCGGCGGGCGAAGTCGGGGGCGTGCTCGGGCAGGACGCCGCGGGCTACCAGGAATGGTGGGATGCTGCGCACCACGGGGATTCGGCGCAGCACGCGAACCGGCAGCGGGGCTTGCGGGGCGTTGGCGATATTGATGCCGCCCTGGAGCGCCGGGCGGAGCACCCGTGCGTGCAGAACCCGCTGCATGCCTTGGGTTACCACGGTCGGCAGGGTGCGGCGGCGCTGCACCTTGGCCAGGTCGCGGGTGCTGACGGATTTCGAGAGCAGCGGCGCGGCAAGGATTCTCGCGGCCGCGACGGCGTCCTGGACGGCCAGGTTGATGCCGACGCCACCGACCGGGGACATGGCGTGCGCGGCATCGCCGATGAACAGCAGTCCCCCGGTGTACCAGGTGGTCAGCCGGTCGAGCTGGACGTCGAGCAGCTTCACCTCGTCCCAGCTGGTGAGCGCGTCGACCCGGTCCTTCAACCAGGGCACCGCGTCGGCCATGGTGCGCATGATCTCCTCGACCGGCCCGCGTCGCGCCACCGCGTCGGTGCCCTTGGCGATAAGGGTGGCGCACTGCCAGTAGTCGCCGCGGTCGAGCAGGACCGCGGCACGATGCGCGGTGACGATCGGTACCGCGCCCGCGGGGTCGATCTCGGTGCGCGGCAAGCGGAACCACCACACGTCCATCGGGGTCGGCCAATTCCGCGACGCCAGGCCCGCAGCAACGCGGAGCACCGAACCGCGCCCGTCACAGGCGACAGTGAGGTCGGCGCGGATCTCCCCGGTAGCGCCGTCGGTGGTCCGATAACCGACGCCGGCGACCTTGCCGTCCGACCAGATCAGTTCGGTCGCTTCGGTATTCATTCGCAGCCGGAAACTCGGCTCCTGTTGGGCGGCGCGCGCCAGCAGGTCGAGCAGGTCCCACTGCGGCACCATGGCGATGTACTTGTGCTTGCCGGGCAGATCCCGCAGCGAGGCGAAGGTCTGCAATCCGGAGGCGGTGGCCAGCTGTATCTGTTCCAGTTTGCGCGACGGCAGTTTCGCGAACTCCGCACCGAGCCCGAGCTCGTCGAGCAGGTCGAGGGTGGTGGGATGCACGGTGTCGCCGCGGAAGTCACGCAGGAAGTCCTTGTGCTTCTCCAGCACGGTCACCTCGACGCCGGCCCGCGCGAGCAGCAGTCCGAGGATCATCCCGGCCGGTCCCCCGCCGACCACCAGGCAGGTCGTGTGTTCCATCGACTGTCCCTCCTCGGTCGGTGCCGCAAGGTATCGCCTGTGCTGGAAATGCTACTGCCTGTGGCTGCGCGCCGGGCCGAGATGCGCTGTCGCGGATCGAAACTCAGTCGTCCCGGTTCAGGAGGTGGACTCCTGCCGCAGGATGAAGAAGTACGGCTCGGCCAACCCGCGCATATCCATCACACCGAGCAGCGTGTGCGCGTCGACCCGCCGGAAGTGATCGATGATCGGCAGGTGGTCGTAGATCATCGCCGCACTGAGCACGCCGCGATACTCCACATCACGCAAACGCGCTGTCGGCCGGTGCGTTTGGAAGGCGAACCGTAGGTAGCCGAGCATTTTCTTCCCGGCCCGCACGCCCGCCATCGGCACGCGTCCCGCGAGACCGAGCGGCACCCGCCGCGGATCCACCGGAAACACCACGCCGTCGGCGGCGAACAGCAGCGGATGCACGGTATCCGCGTCGTCGAACTGCTTGCCGTACCACCCCGACGCGACCAGCACACCGGCGAACGGATGCCCGGTATCCAGCTCGTCGCCCTGCCAGCGTCCGGTGGTGATCTCGGCGACCGGCACCGCGGGCAGGCTGTCGAAGAACGCCGAGGCCTGCTCGGGGGTACAGCGACGAGCGCGGAGTGCCGCCAGTTCGGCCGCTGCCGTTGCGTTCGTGTCGGCCATGTCCGATCTCCTCACTGTTGCGATGATGCAACATTAACTCTATCTCCGTGTCGGAGCCGATCGGTCATGCAGGGCGGAACAGGACTGGTCTGTCGGGTTTATCCGTTGTGCCGCTGGGCGAATCGCCGGGCATAGCGACTGGCAGACGTTTACTCTGAGGTCGTCTGTCGGGGCCCGCGGGGTGGAAAGAGAGCGCAGATGGGGCGTTTTTCAGCGCAGCTGCGAACCGATCTCGAGTGGATCAAATCCAATGCGGAAAGCGTGGTCGCGGTGGCGCTAGCCGTGACCATGAGCGTATTAGGCCTCGTCGACGTGATTCCCACCGATCTGGTCAGCAAGGTCATTCCGCTCACGCTCGGTGTGGTCGCCTATGCGATGCTGCGGGACCGGTGGCGCCAGGAATCGGTGAACGCGGAAATCCGGCAGACGATCACCGAGGTCGCAGGCACTTTGCGCGATCTGCATGAGCGGGTCGCCACCCTGACACCCGTCGAAGGCGTGCTCGAACGAACCCAGCGCACGCTCGACGACCTGGCCGCCGTGCGCTTCGCCGTCGGCACCGAGGTCTCGGAGGCCCTCGCCAAGGCGCGGCAAGGCACCGAACGCTGGACGTTCAAAGGCGGCACCGGCGCGCACACACGCGTGGTGACGCTGCCGGACTGCCTCAAACAGGCTCATCACGACGGCCGGGATTTCCACGCGCGCATCGAGATTCTCGATCCCACCGATCTCGATGTCTGCCAACGCTATGCGGCCCTGTATCGGACGCTGGCCGAAGGCGAGAACGACGACGCGCTCACCTGGACCGGCAAGGGCACCCAAATCGAGTTGTACGCAACGATTCTCGCGGTCTGCTGGTACAAACAGCGGCTGCGCCAATTCCTCGATATCGAGATCGCGCTCACCTCGAGCGTGTCGATGTTTCGCTGGGACATGTCCTCGCGCTATCTGATCGTCACCCAACGCGGACCGCGCTTTCCGGCGATGATCGTGCAACGCGGCCAGCCCTATTACGACTCATGGCGCACCGAGTTGCAGACCAGCTTCCACGAATGCCGCCGCGTGCCCATCGAACGGGCGCCGCGGGTACCGCTCGATCAGGAGCCGACGGTCGCGGAGGTACGGACGCTGTTCGCGGTTCTCGGCCTGGACATCCCCAACGATTACGACGACGCCGACGTCCAGGTGATCATCGAAAAGGCACTGCGCGACAGCAATCCGTTCCTGCGCGGCGCCGGGGACAATCTGGCGCGCGGCGTCGCCTGACTCAGAACGGCGCGTCCAGCGGTATCTGCCCGACCTCGGGCAGATACGGATCCAGCTCCCCGGATTCGAACCGCGCCATGCCGATCACATGCCAGAACTGACCCGCGGTATTGCCCTCGAACTTGTACCGCCCGTCGGGGGCGAGCGCCGCCCACCCCTCGGACAGTCCGAGCAGTTCCGCGCGAATGGTCGGCGCCGTCTCCGGATCCGGATAGTCGCCGCCGGGGACGGTCCACAGAATCGTGTTGCCGTCGTCGCCACCACTGGCCAGCAGCCGCCCGGACGGGTGGAAGGCCAGCGACCACACCTGCCGCTTGTGTCCCTCCATGGTGTGCAGGTGACGCCCGGTTGCCATGTCCCACAGGCGAACCACCAGATCTTCGCCGCCGGTGGCCAGGATGCCGCTCTGCGGGTCGACCGCCGCCGCCCACACGCGGCCGGTGTGCCGGGTGAGCTCGTGCAGGCAGGCCCCGGAGTCGGCGTCCCAGATGCGGACCGTCCTGTCCCAGGAAACGCTGGCCACGCGGTTACCGTGCAGGACGACCGCGTAGACCCGATCGCGGTGCCCGTGCAACTCGCGCAGCAGCCTGCCGGATTCGACATCCCACAGCCGCACCACCGCATCGTCGCAGCCGGTGGCCATGGTGGCGCCCTCGGCGTCGAAGGCGATGGACCGCACCCGCCCGTGGTGCTGTGAGCACACCATGTGCAGCGCGCCGGTGGTCCGGGACCAGATGATCACCGTGTCGTCGTCGTTCGCGGTGGCCACGTACTGATCGGTGGGATCGAAGGCGATCGCCCAGACCGGCGCGGCCTCGACATTGATGTGCCGCTGGAACAGACCGGTGTCGAGATTGAGCAGGCTCAACCGCCCGTCGTTGCCGACCACCGCGAGCTGCTGCGGCTGCACCGGACTGAACAGCGCCGTTTCGAAGGTGATCAGCCGGTCCTCGCTGCCGACCAGGCGCCGGATCTGCTTGGCCGTCACCGGATCCCACAGCCGCACCACGCCGTCGTTGCCGCCCGCCGCGAGCAGCGTGCCGTCCGCGTTGAACGTCACCGACCGGACCTGCCTGCCGTGCCCGGTGAGCACGTGCCTGGAGCCGCCCGTCACGGGATCCCAGAGCCGCGTGGTGAATTGGTCGTCGGTGACCGCGAGCTGCCCGCCGTCCGGCCGGAAGGCGAACGGCCAGATCGAGCCGGTGTGCGCGGTGATCCGGTGCCGCAGTTCGGCGGTCGCGCTGTCGCGCAGCGTGAGCAGACCCGCGCTGTCGCCGGCGGCCAGCAGGTCGCCGGTCGGATCGAAGACCACCCAGTAGATGGCCGCGTTGTGGTCGGACGGCGCGTGCCGCACCTGACCGGTCTCGACATCCCAGAGGCGCAGTCCACCATCGGTATCCCCGCTGGCCAGCAGCGGCAACCGGGGATGGAAGGCCAGCGTGTACACCCGTCCGGTGTGGCCGGGCAGCTCACGAACCAAGGTGCAGCGCACCGGATCCCAGAGGGCGACCAGGCCACGGACATCGCCGACCGCGAGCAGATCGCCCGCCGGGTTGAACGCGATCCGGAACACCGAACCCGGCGCGCCGACGAATGTGCCGCGCTCCCGGCCGGTTTCGGCGTCCCACAGCCGCACCACACCGTCGCGATACGCGGCGGCGACCACACCGTCGTGAAAAGCCAAGCTGTAGATCAATTCCCGGCTGCCGTCCGCGGGAACGCACTCGTGCCGCAGGTCACCGCCGGGCAACGACCACAGCCGCAGCATGCCCTCGGCATCGCCGGTGGCCAGCAGATCACCCGCACGGCTCAGCATGACCGGCCACGGCCATTGGCTGTGGCCGTGCAGGATTCGGCGCAGCTCGCCGGTCGTCACCTCCCAGAGCCCGACGGTGCCGTCGCTGGACCCGCTGATCAGCACGGTCTCGGTGTAGGCGACCGCGAACGAGCGATTGCGATGGCCCTGGAGCGTGCGCAGCGGCAGCCCGGTCTCGGAGTCGCAGATCAGCACGCCGCCGTCATCGCTGCCGATGGCCAGGGTGCCGCCGTCCGGGCTGTAGGCGACCGGCTGCGGCAACCGGCCGTGCCTGGCATGGAATCCGTGCCGGACACCGATCGACGCTGGGGCGAATTCGGTCCTGGCCTCCGAGCCGGGCACCAGGGCGGCGCCGCGCAGATCGGTGCCCGCCGGGGTGCCGACGACATCGAGCAGTGCCGCGCGGTTCCAGCGACTACCCGGCGCGCGCGACCCGGTCAGGTCCGCGCGGGCCAGCCGCGCCCTGGTCAAATCGGCGTCGGTGAGGTCTGCGCCGACCAGGCTCGCCTCGTCCAGGCGGGCACCGACCAGCCGGGCACCACGCAGGATCGCCCGGTCCAGATTCACCCCGACCAGCCGGGCGCCGGACAGATCCGCGCCGGTCAGATCGACCTGCTGCATGTCGCGATAGGACAGGTCCTCGCCGGCCAGCACCGCGCCGCGCAGGTCGGCGGTGGGCGCGGTGCGCAGCCGGGTGGTCAGCCGGATCGCGTTGGTGCGCGAGACCTCGTCGGCGGCCGGGTCGTCGAGCACGCCGTCGGCCCAGGTGCGCGCGAACCGGATATCGGCCAGGTCGCACAGGAAGTCGATGGACAGCTGGGACAGCGGCGCGTGCCCGAGCTGCGGCGGTGCGGCGACACCCGCGGCGAACTGTTCGGCGATGTGGTTGGCCACCAGCCATTCCGGCACCGACGAGTGGATGAAGCCGAACAGGTTGTCCTCGGTCCGCACCAGCAGGCTGCCGGACCCGATGGCGTGCGTGGACTGCTGCACCGACATCCGGTTGGCGCCGGTCATCTCCACCAAATGCTGTGCCACCTCGGTCAATTCGGCCAGCCGCAGGTACGGCTCGCCGGTCTCCCAGATGCGCAACGCGAATTCGGTGACGGCGAGCCACAATTCGTGCAGGCCGAGACCGGGCAGCGAACCCGCCGTCGCGGCGGTGCGATCGGCCTCGTAGGACAACCAGGATTCGAGGATCTCGCGATACAGCCCGGCCGCGCCGACGGTCTGCTGGGCGCCCGCCGCGGCCCGCAACCGCCGCTCGTCCAGATCGGCGATGAAGCTGAGCATGCGCGGGTTCTGGGCCAGGCCGAGCAGGTCTTGGATGCCGGTGATCAGCCGCATCCTGGCGTCGGCGCGCGGCACGTCGCCGCCGTAACGGTTGGTGAGGAAGGCATGTACCTGCGCGGGCGCGAACTCCTCGATGCTGAGGATCTGCCGGTCCTGGAGCAGCCCGACCCGCTCCCCAAGCGCCGTCAGCACCTGCGCGCGGGACTCGAAATGCTGAGTGCGGCTGGCCACAATGATCTTCGCCTTGCCGACGGCGGCTTGCAGCAGCGTCTCCAGATGGTCGGCGGCGAACTCGTAGCTGATCCGGGTGACGAGTTCGTCGAAGCCGTCGAACAGCAGCACCACCCGGCCCTCACGGAGCATGTAGCGCAACGCTTTCAGGTCGATCCGGTCCTCGCCGTGGTTGGCCAGATGCGCGGCGACCAACGCGTCCACCGAATGCGTTTTGTCGAGGGTGCGCAGGTCGATCAGGATCGGGATCAGCGCGGGCATCGTCTCGGTGATGCGGCGGGCCACCTCGTGCAGCGCGAAGGTCTTGCCGCGACCGAAATCGCCGAGCACCAGGACGAATCGGCCGTGATCGACGGCGACCAGGCGCAGCAGTTCGGCGACGAGATCGTCGTGCACCGGTTGTTCGCCGTGCTCCAGCAGCCGGAAACGTTGCGGCACATAGAGATCCGGCGGATAGCGGCGGTCGGTGCGCAACCGCTCCACCTGCTTGGCCAGGTATTCGTCCAGATCGAGCAGGCCCTGGAATTCGGTGAAGCTGCGCACCCGCAGGCCATGGCTGGCCGCTTCGTCGCGCAGCGAACGCGGCGGCGGCGCACCGCGATAGACGAGCTCGGAGCCGTATTCCGGGTCGTGGCCGAGAAATTCCTCGACCACCCGCCTGGTCATGTCGCCGACGTGCACGCCGACGCGCCACTGCGCGGTGACCTCGTCGCGCTGATGGGTGAGCAGCAGGTGCGGCGGGTCGGTCTCGACGCGGCGGATCTTGGCTTCCGGATACCGGGTTTCGCATACCTCGACCACCCGTTCCAGCAGCCGCCCGTGCGGGTCGAGCACGGCGGGGGCCTCCAGGGCGGCGGGCTCGGTGAGCTCGTCCGGACCGGTGAGCTCGGCCGGTGCGTCCGAGGCCAGTGCCGCAACGGCATTCGTCCACGGCTCGGCCAGGCGGGCGGTGGGTTCCGCGGGATCCTTTGCGGTCGCGGAGAAACGGGCGAGGCCCTCGTGGGTCAGCTGGATGATCTCATCGCGGCCTGCCGCGGCCCCGGGAATGACGGGCAGCCTGCCGTCCAGCCGATCCAGGTGCGGCCCACCGGGACCCGGGCCGTGCAGCAGGAGGTTCAGTCGGCCGCCGAGCAACCGCGACAGGGTGTCCGCGTCGCGCAGCAGCGCGGGATCGCGGGGCGAGGCGGCCGGGCCGGGCAGCGGGTCGTGCCGGACCACGCCGAGGCGGAGCCAGCCGCTCTCCTCGAACTGCCGCAGGCGCTCGGCGAACCAGGCCGCCTGCGGTTCGCCGATGCTCCCGTAGTCGTCGTCGGGCAGGTGCGTCGCCGCCATGGTCGAGTTCAAACCCGCGACCACCACCCGCAATTCGGGGATCGGGAACAGCGTCCACGGCTGGCCGACATCGAACACCAGATGGTCCAGGCCCTGGTACAACTCGGCGAACAACCGCGCGTACTGCTCGAGTTTCGGAAAGTACGGCGGCTGCGGTTTACGGTCGCGCGCTTC
Organism: Nocardia sp. CS682; assembly: GCF_004634405.1. Taxonomy (NCBI): domain Bacteria; kingdom Bacillati; phylum Actinomycetota; class Actinomycetes; order Mycobacteriales; family Nocardiaceae; genus Nocardia; species Nocardia sp. CS682. The sequence goes on from NZ_CP029710.1 coordinate 1,696,928, forward strand.
ACAATTCAGGAAATAGGCGTGGCAGGCCACCTTGGAGACATCGTGATTACCCGGCACCACGATCAGCCGGTCCGGTTCGAGTCCGAGCAGCACGCGCAACCCGGTCAGGAAGGTGAGGGCCTCGTCGACCTCGCGCGGGCGGCCGGATTCGGTCACATCGCCGGTCACCACGATCAGGTCGGGTTTCGGCACGCCCTGACCAACCAGCTGGGTGACGTTCGCATAGATGCGCGACTGGAGTTCGCGGGCGGTGCTCGGCTCGTCGGACGCGAACAGGCCACGACCGAAGCGGGGACCCGCCACGTGCAGCACGCTGACTCCGGAACGGTGCTCGTCCCGGTGCTTGCCACCTGGAAAGGCCGGGGCCGCAACGGGAGTACGCCTGCTCATCGGGGACTCGACGGTACCGGCCGGGTCCTCCTCGCCGTAGCGGTCCGGTAGCGCGCCGACGCCCAGTTCGTTCGGGAACCGAGGTTCGATGTGCGGCTTCCCCCGGCCGGCGAGCAGGTGCCGCACCCGCTCCAGCAGGATGCGGCGGGCTTCCTCGTCGGTCGGCACACCCACCAGATCGATGTAGGTGATGGTGGCGAGCAGCCCCTCCAGCACGCAGTCGGCGACGCGGATCGGCAGCAGCTTGCCGGGGTCGGTGCGGAACGCGGCCTGCCATTCCATTGTCCCGTAACGCGATTGGAGGTAGTTCTCGGAGAGCACCGCGAGCACGACGGTCGAATCGCGCACGCCGCGGTCCATGAAGTCGATGAAGTTGGTGCCCGGCACGAAGTCCCAGGCCTGGATCAGGGTGCGATATCCGGCGCTCTCCAACTGCCAGGCCAGCCACGTCGCCCATCGCTCGTCCGCCGGGGAATAGCTGATGAAGAAGTCCCGTGCCCGCCCACCCTGCTGTGTCACGCACCCAGTATGGCCCAGGCCAATAGCATGGCAGTTGTGCCCGAACAGGTCGACTCCTCCGAACGGAACCCTCCGGTGAGCGCCGCGGCGGCGGCCGAACGCCTGCACTGGGGTTTGAGCGTGCTGGACTGGGTCCGGGTCGGGCTGCTGCTCGCCGGGCTGTTGTGCGTGCTCACCGGGCTGTTGCCGCGCGAAGAGGCCGCGGACAACATGCGCCGGATCGGGCCGCTGCTGCTGTTTCTCGGCAGCGTGATCGTGCTGGCCGAACTCACCCGGCAGGCCAAGGTGTTCGACGTGATCGCGCACCGGCTGGCCATTCTCGGGCGGGGCTACTATCCGGCACTGTTCGTGCTGTGCGTGCTGTTCGCCGCCGCCACCACGACGCTGTTGAACCTCGATACGACGGCCGTACTGATCACCCCGGTCATGCTCGCGCTGGCCGCGCCTGCCCGCATACCACCGCTCCCACTGGCGATGACCACCATCTGGCTCGCCAATACGGCCAGCCTGCTGCTGCCGGTCTCCAATCTGACCAATCTGCTCGCCGCCGACCGGGTCGCGCTGACGGCGACCGAGTTCGCCGCGAAAATGTGGGCGCCCCAGCTGGTTTCGCTGACGGCGACGATGCTGTGCCTCTGGGTGTGGTACTGGCGGCGTGGACGCCGCGACAACGACCGCTACCTGCCGCCCGCGCCGATCCGCCCGGTGAACGCGAAGGAACGGGTGCTGATGTACACCACGGCGGGTGCCTGCCTGCTGTTCATCGTCGCTATCCCGTTCGTCGGCCATCGCATCGGCATCGCCGCGACCATCGCCGCCGCCATCGCGGTACTCGCCTTCGCCGTCTTCGACCGCTCGTCGCTGCGCTGGGCGCTGTTCCCTTGGCGGCTACTGGTTTTCGTCGTCGGCCTGTTCCTGGTGGTGCCCACCCTCGGGCGCCTCGGCCTCTCCGATCTGATGCACACGTTGATCGGGTCGGACTCGGGCGCGGCCGGTGCCTTCCGCGCGGCGGGCGCGGGCGCGACGCTGTCGAACATCGCCAACAATCTGCCCGCCTACACCGCGGGCGAAGCGGTCGTACCGCCGGAGAACCACAACCAACTGCTGGCCTTGCTCATCGGCACCAACATCGGCCCGATCGTCACCCCCTGGGCCTCGCTGGCAACGCTGCTCTGCCTGGAATTCTGCCGCACCCACAACGTTCGAGTACCCATGCTGCGTTTCGTGCTGACCGGACTCGGGCTCGCCGTCGTCGGCACCACCGGCGCCGTCGCGGCCCTGCTCGTCTTCGGCTAGTCGGGTAAACCGGTGACGGTGACCGCTGCCGCGGACTTCACCAGCAGCGTCAGTTCGGGGATCATCTCGGCGCTGCCTGCGATGAAATCCACTTCGCCGACGGGTAATTCGAGGCGCTCGTCGAGGGTGATGCCGTGGAAGTCCGTGAGGTGCATGCCGGATTCGCGGGCGAGCAGGGCGCCGGCGGGGAGGTCGACCAGGCCCGCGCGGTAGCCGACGAAACCGTCGATGTCACCGTTGCTCAACATGACCCAGCACAGCAGCGGGGACCAGAGTTGGATCAGGCGGCGGGATGCCGACTCCAGGGTGAGGCGCAGAGCGCGGGCGGTCGGGTCGGCGCGGGTGACCGGGTAGCCCTGGAGCCACGCGAGCACCGGGGCGGCTGCGGGACGATGCGCTGGATGCCATAGCGGGCCGTTCGGGCCGAAGGCGCCGCGGCCGCGGACGGCGGTCCAGGTGTGGTCGGCGATCGGCTCGTGCACCACACCGAGGACCGGTGTTCCGTTGTGGCACAGCGCGATACCCACCGTGCAGACCGGTAGGCCGATGGTGATGTTGTTGGTGCCGTCCAGCGGGTCGACAACCCAGCACCAGGTGTCGTCGGTGCTGTCGAGGACGCCGGACTCTTCGGCGAGGATGCGATGGTCGGGGAAGACGCGCCGCAGATGGCCCAGGATGATCTGCTCCGCGCGCAGATCCAGGTCGGTGACCACGTCGCCGGTCGCGTCCTTGGTGTGCACGGTCAGCGCGCCGAGCAGCCCGGCCCGGATCGCGTGGCCCGCCTCGACCGCCGCCGTGACGGCCACCTCGGCCGCGACGTCGAGCAAGGTGTCCGGGAGTACCTGGTTCATTACGTCGCCCGCTCGCATCGGTTCTCCAGTTGCTTCGGTAGCGGCTGATCCCGCAGGTGGGCCAGCACGGTTTGCGCAGCGCGCCGGGTCTCGGTGGGCGTGCACAGCGTGCGGTGCACCCAGTGGTCGCTGGTGGCGATCGTACCGAGCGACAGGTCCGGCCGGTCCCGATTGTCCTCGCCGAGCACAACCGTCGCCGCCTCGCCGTGCACATCGGACACGTGGAACGCGCCGTTCGGCAGGGTGTATACCTCGCCCGAGTGGAAGTATTCGCGGGAGCGGGTCCGGTAGCTGACCAGCCGCGGTGTCGCCCGCACCAGGTCACCGTCGGCGGTGCTCTGGATCTCGAACAGTCGATGCGTGGGACGGGCCGGCACACTGTCTATCTCGATGATCTCGTTGCCGACGGTGCCGTACAGCACGGTGCTGAGCAGGTCCCAGCTGTGCGCGTGCACCTTGGAGGTGGTCGAGTCGTCGCGCACGCCCTCGGTCCAGACGTGCACGCAGATACCGAGACCGCCGCCGCGCCACGCGGGAAAACACAAGAACCCCAACGGGTGCCGGACCGCGGTCAGCTCCGAGCTACCGTCGATTACACCCGCGAGCACGTCGCGGGCCCAGCGACGCACCGCGGCGCCGGTGGCATCGGAACCGATCAACGTGCGGACGCGGGCATATTCGTTCACTAATACGGGTTCCTCGGCTGGAGCGCGCGGCGCACGATGTCGGCGACGTCGCGATCGGTGAAAGCGGCCGGGAGTTCCAGCGAGAGCAGCTGGAACAGGCTGCGGACCTGGTCGACGGTCGGCTCGTCGGACAGCGGCAGTTCCTCGCTACGGCTCAGCGCGACCTGCCGGGTCTGCTTGAAGCTGGCGACCAGTTCGCGGTTGAAATCACGGTAATACGGTTTGTCCCGCTCGAACATCAGCGCGGGCGTGTTCGGATTGTCCTGGGTGACGATCACGCAGCTGGACGACAGATCCCAGCGGAACGTCGTCATCACCGTCGACAAGCCGACGTCGATGGTCAAGAAGGTGAACCGCTGGCGGTACCAGCAGGCGGCCAGCACGGTGGCGAAGGCTTCCTTGCGGGTGCGTTCGGTGGTCCACGACTCGCCCGTGCGGTCGGCCTCGGGCGAAAGCGACGAACGGAACTGGGCGTAGGTCTTGCACAGCGCTTCGTTGGTCGGGTCGAGAATCTCCAATTGCACACGCAGCGGGCGTTGTTCGCGCCGGGCGTTCTCCACGCACTCGCGCAGCGTCACCGCGCGGATGTAGGTTCCGGTGCCGCCCTTGAAGATCCACTGCTCGGTGCCGCGCCGGGCGAGCGTGTGCGCGTGTCCGATCTCCGGACCGTAGAGCAGCTGCACCGAATTCGCGTCGCGCACAGCCTGAGCCGACAGGTGCCGATCGCGCAGCAGGGTGGTCGCCAGCAACGCGAGTACCAGGAGCACCGCCGCGTTGACGTTGTCCACGCTGATCACGTCGAGGACCGCGAGCAGGCCGACCACCACGGCGAGCACCAACGCGACCACACCGTCGACGTTGTTACGCAACCAGATCAGCAACCGCCCCATGCGGCCCTCCCCTCTATTCCCCCAGGATAGAGGCAGCCGTCGACCCGCCGCGAAAGAAAGCGGAAGTCGTGCGAGCCAACACTTGGCAGGCTCACGAGTGCGCAGGCACAAGGCTTTCCTGCCGGCGCAGCGTGGTCCAGCCCACATCCGGTCCCCTTGACCTCGAGTGCGGTTGAGGAAACAGGATGGGAACCGGTCGCCGAGCACTCGGCGGCAGCAGGCCCGGATGCTTCGGCATCCCGCTCCCGCCGGTCCCGTACACCCCCGGCGGGAGCGCAAGGGTCACGCGTCGGTCGGCGCGCAAAAAGCGACAGCCGCACGCTTTCCGATGTCCCGCATAGGGAATCGCACGCGATTCGGTATGCGCTCAGTCAGAAAATGTGCGGCTGGGCGTTAGTTGGGGGTGGTGGGTTCCCATTCGTGCACGGTCACTGTCGAGGAGCCGGTGGTGTGCACCGGATCGGCGAACGCGAGTTCCGTTGCGGCGTCGAGGTTTTCGGCGGTGATGAAGTACGCCCCACCGGTGCCGTCGGTGAAGCGCGCGCTCTCCACCAGTTGACCGCGCTCGCTCAGCTGCTTCAGGAAGAGCTTGTGCGGCTCGATCACGGCCGGGTCGAAGCGCGGCGTGCGCATCGCCAGGACCAGGTACTTCTTCACGCCTCGGCCTCGGGACGCGGCGCGCGGGTGGCGGCCGCCGCGGCACGCACCTGCGGCGCGACCAGCACGACCTGGCCGAGCACGCCGTTCACGAACGACGGAGAGTCGTCGGTGGACAGCTCCTTGGCCAGCTCGACCGCCTCGTCCACCGCGACGACCGGCGGAACATCGTTGGCGTGGAACAACTCCCACACCGCGATCCGCAGGATGGCGCGGTCGACGGCGGGCAGCCGGGACAGCTCCCAGTCCTTCAGGTAGGACTCGATGGTGCCGTCCACCCGATCGAGGTCGTCGGCGACGCCCTCGACCAGCGTGTGCGTGTAGGCGTGCACCGGCGCGACCGCCTGGTCGCGGGCGGCCAGCTCGACCCGCTCGTCGAGCAGGTCGGCCGGGTCGACGTCGCGCGCCTCTGCCTCGAAGAGCAGATCCACGGCCCGGCGGCGGGCTTTGTGCCGCGTGCCGAGCTTCTTGAACGACTTTTTGTCCAACGGCTGTTCAGCCACAGTCACCATTATCCCAGTCGCTGTATCCATGGCGGTCGGAGCGGGCCCTGCGTGGTTACGCATCGCTACCGCCTCCGGGCCTGACGCTCCCACCGCGGGGGGCGATCAGGCGTTGACTCGGCCGAGGTAGCTGCCATCACGCGAGTCGATGCGCAGCTTGTCGCCGGTATTGATGAACAGCGGGACCTGTACCTCGGCGCCGGTCTCCAGCGTGGCGGGCTTGGTGCCGCCGGTGGAGCGGTCGCCCTGCAGGCCGATGTCGGTGTGCTGGACCTCGAGCTCGACGGTGACCGGGAGCTCGACGTACAGCGGCGCGCCCTCGTGCGTGGCGACCTGCACGGTCATGTTCTCCAGCAGGAAGCGCGCACCGGGGCCGATGGTCGCCTCGGCGATGGAGATCTGGTCGAAGGTGTCGCCGTCCATGAAGACGTAGTCCGAACCGTCGTGGTACAGGTAGGTCATGTCGCGGCGGTCGACCGTCGCGGTCTCCACCTTGACGCCCGCGTTGAAGGTCTTGTCGACGACCTTGCCGGACAGCACGTTCTTCAGCTTGGTCCGCACGAACGCGGGACCCTTGCCCGGCTTGACGTGCTGGAATTCGACGATCTGCTGGAGCTGACCGTCGATCTTCAGCACAAGGCCGTTCTTGAAGTCGCTGGTGTCCGCCACTGTCCTCGGATCTCCTAATTCGTAAACAACATGGTGGTCGACCGACGTCAATCGACGACGGTCAGGTCTTTGCTGGTGTTGGTGAGCAACTCCGGGCCCCCTTCGCGCACCACGAGCGTGTCCTCGATCCGGACCCCGCCGCGGCCGGGAAAGTACACACCGGGTTCGACGGTCACCGCCACGCCAGCAAGAAGTGTACCGGTTCCGTTTTTCGCGATGCCCGGCGCTTCGTGGATCTGCAATCCCACCCCGTGCCCGAGGCCGTGCACGAACAGCTTGCCGTGTCCGGCCGCCTCGATCACCGCGCGCGACGCCGCGTCCACGTCGGCGACCTTCACGCCGGGTCGCAGCGCCTCTCGCCCGGCCCGCTGCGAGGCTTCGACCAGCTCATACACCTCGCGTTGCCAGTCGCTGGGGGTGCCGAGCACGAAGGTGCGGGTCATGTCCGAGTGGTAGCCGCCGACCGTGGCGCCGAAATCGAGTTTGACGAAATCACCGGCGGCCAGCACCGCCTCGGTCGGCCGATGATGCGGGACAGCCGAATTCACGCCGGTCGCGACGATGGTCTCGAACGACACCGCGTCGGCGCCGTGCTCGTACATGGCCCACTCAAGGTCCCTGGCCACCTGTCGTTCGGTCCGGCCGGGGCGCAGCAGGCCGCGTTCCAGCAGCGTGGCGAGTCCGGCGTCGCCCACCGCGCAGGCCGCCCGGAGCTGGGCCACCTCGTAGGCGTCCTTCACCATGCGCAACTGCTCGACCAGGCCGGGTGTGGGGACGAAGTCCAGGCCGGTGCGTTGCTCGACGAAGCCGCGATGTTGCTCGACGGTGACGATGTGGCTCTCGTAGCCGACGCGGCCGAGCTGCCACTCCCCGGCCAGCTCGAGGATCCGGCGGGCGGTCGCCCTGGCGATCTCGGCGCGCAGATCCGGGACCTGCTCGGCGACCTGGGTGCGATAGCGGCCGTCGGTGCCGATCACCGTGCGCTCTTCGGCATTGCGCATATCCCAGGAGTGCACGAGCAACGCCGCGTTGGATCCGGTGAACCCCGTCAGGTATCTGAGGTTCACCAGATCGGTGACCAGCAGAGCGTCGACTCCGTTCTCCACCAGCAGGCTCCGCAGCGCGCCACGCCGCGCGGCGTAGTCGGGCGCCTGGCCCACGTGATCAGCACACATGGTTCAAAGCTACCGCCGACCCGCCGTATCGCCCGCATACAACACGTGCTCGGGCCGCCGCGAGTGCGCTGACCTCGTGCGGAAGATCATGCTTGCGATCGCGGATGCCGTTGGTACTCGCCGAGTTACGAACCGGGCGGCATGGGGATCGATCGTTGTCCACATGCCGGAAAGCTATCCACATTCGGGTCGAGTGGGGTTGTCACGCGCCGCGATCGGACGAGAGTGGACGGCATGCCGAATGTTGCCTTCGCCGCCCTCCTCGCGTGGTGTGTTGTGTTGAGCGTCATCGATTTTCGGCAGCGAAGATTGCCGAATTCGCTGACCGGATGGGGTGCGGTCGCGGTGTTCGGTTATGCCTTGTCCACAGATCAATACACAGCCGCGTTACTGGGTGCCGTGCTGCTCGCGGTGCCGTATCTGCTGGTGCACCTGGCGCTACCCGCGGCTTTCGGTGCCGGAGATGTGAAGCTTGCCGTCGGGTTGGGTGCGGCGGCGGCGCTCGGTGGTGGGGAAGTGTGGGTTCAGGCGGCGGTGGCCGCGCCGTTGCTCACCGCGTGCGCGGGGATTGCCGTGGTCTTCCGGTGCCGGATTCGTCAACCCAGCGATTCCTCCCGCCGAACCCGCGACCCCACCGATCGATCGTCATCGAGGTGGGCTCGGTCGAGCCCATCGAGCGCCGGTCCGATCGCCGAGTGGAGCCGCGACAGGCCCAGTCGAATCGCGGTGCCGCACGGGCCCGCCATGTGTATAGCCACCGTGTGTGCGCTGGCTACCGCGAGCGCCGGATGATGCGTATCGCGGTGGGTGCGCGGAACGTGCCCGTCATCACTGCGGGCCGCGTGCCGGAGCGGGCGCGCCGACATGGGAAGATGGAGCACGTGTTGCGCTGGATAACTGCCGGAGAATCCCACGGTCCCGCTCTCGTCACCATCCTCGAGGGGATGGTGGCCGGTGTCGAGGTCACGTCCGACGAGATCTCCGCGCAGTTGGCGCGCCGCAGGCTCGGGTACGGCCGCGGCGCCAGGATGAAGTTCGAGGCCGACAAGGTGACCGTCGTCGGCGGTGTCCGGCACGGCCGCACCATGGGCGGACCGGTCGCCATAGAGATCGCCAACTCCGAGTGGCCCAAGTGGACGACGGTCATGTCCGCCGACCCGGTCGACCCGGACGAGCTCGCCGAACTGGCCCGCAACGCCCCGCTCACCCGGCCGCGCCCCGGCCACGCCGACTACTCCGGCATGCTCAAGTACGACTTCGACGACGCACGCAACGTGCTGGAACGCGCCAGCGCCCGGGAAACCGCGGCGCGCGTCGCGGCGGGCACCGTGGCGCGGAACTTCCTGCGGCAGGCCTTCGGCGTCGAGGTGATCTCGCACGTCGTCTCGATCGGCACCGCCCAGAACACCACGGGCGTCATCCCGTCCGCCGCCGACCTCGCCGCCATCGACGAGAGCCCGGTGCGCGCGTTCGACAAGGACGCCGAGGCCGCGATGATCGCCGAGATCGAGGCGGCGAAGAAGGACGGCGACACCCTCGGTGGCGTCGTCGAGGTGGTCGTCGAGGGACTTCCGGTCGGACTCGGCTCGTTCACCAGCGGCGAGAACCGGCTCGATTCGCGGCTCGCCGCCGCACTGATGGGCATTCAGGCGATCAAGGGTGTCGAGGTCGGCGACGGTTTCGAGACCGCGCGCAGGCGCGGCAGCCAGGCGCACGACGAGATGCGTCCCGGCAGCGACGGCGTGCTGCGCTCGACCAACCGGGCCGGCGGCCTGGAAGGCGGCATGACCAACGGCGAAGCGCTGCGCGTGCGCGCCGCGATGAAGCCGATCTCCACCGTGCCGCGCGCCCTGGCCACCGTCGACATGACCACCGGCGAGGAAGCCGTCGCCATCCACCAGCGCTCGGACGTGTGCGCCGTGCCCGCCGCCGGCGTCGTCGCGGAGTCCATGGTCGCGCTGGTCGTCGCGCAGGCCGCGCTGGAGAAGTTCGGCGGCGACTCGCTCGGCGAGACCCTGGAGAACATCACCAGCTACGTCAAGCGGATCAGCGCCCGCCCGCACAACGCGCCCGCTGACACCAGCACGCCATGATCGTGCAGACCGATCCGCGCGCGCCGCGCGTGGTGCTGGTCGGACCGCCGGGCGCGGGGAAAACGACGATCGGCCGCAAGCTCGCCAAGGAACTCGGCGTCGAGCTGTACGACACCGACGCGGGCATCGAACGCGAGACCGGCCGCACCATTCCGGAGATCTTCGCCACCGACGGCGAACCCGAGTTCCGCCGGATCGAAGAACGGGTGGTGCGCCGCGCCATCCTTGCCGAGCGCGGCGTCGTCTCGCTCGGTGGCGGAGCCGTGCTGTCCAAGGACACCAGGGCGCTGCTGCGCAACCGCACCGTCGTCTACCTGGAAATCAGTGTCGGCGAAGGACTCCGCCGCACCGGGGCGAGCACCAATCGGCCGCTGCTCAACGGGGCCGACCCCGCCGCCAAGTACCGCGAGCTGATGCGCAAGCGGCGCCCGCTCTACCGCGAGGTCGCCACCGTCCGGGTGCGCACCGACGGCCGCAGCCCGGGGCGCGTCGTCAAGATGGTGCTCGCCAAACTCGGTTTCGAGCCGGTCGTCTCGGACACCGGCGCGGACGCCGACTGTTCGGACCTCACCGACACCACGACTCCGGCGACCACCGCCGAAGCCACCGCAACGCCGCAGGGCAGCAGTCGATCTCGGGCCCGGCGCCGCGCACGGGCACGTGCCGCCGCGCGCCGGGCGGCCGCCGCACGGGAGGCCGCGGACGGATCCGGCGAGCAGGAGACGTCCGCTTCGGCGGAGACGTCCGTTGGGAACGCGGGACGGAGCTGGCGCACGCGGCGAGGTGGTAGCGAGTCGGCGACGTCGGGCGCGGACGCCCCGGCCGCGGAGTCCGCAGCGAACAGCTCGGTTGCGAACGGCCCGTCCACCGCCGACGAAACCGCAGTGGCGAAGTCTTCCGGCTCGACTGGAAGAGGCTGGCGCGCTCGCCGGTCGGCCGCGGCGGAGGCCGACGCGACAGCACCGTCGAACGGCACGGAGGATTCCGGCCAAGGCAAGTCGTCGAGCGGGCGGGCCAGACGAGCCCGAGCGCGGCGGGCTCGCGTTCGCGCGCGCAAACACCAGGAAGCATCAACAGAATCGGAGCAGCAGACGTGAGTGAGCCGAATCGTCTCGAAGTTCGTACCGCGGACCCGTACCCGGTGATCATCGGCCGTGGGCTGCTCGGTGAGCTCGTCGAGGCGGTCAACGGCGCGACGAAAGGCGTGCGGTCGGTGGCGATCTTCCATCAGCCGCCGCTCGCCGAGACCGCCGAGGCGGTGCGCAAGGCGTTGGCCGACACCGGCATCGACGCCCACCGCATCGAGATCCCGGACGCCGAGGCGGGCAAGGAACTCGCCGTCGCGGGCTTCTGCTGGGAGGTGCTCGGACGGATCGGCCTGACCCGCAACGATGTCGTGGTGAGCCTCGGCGGCGGTGCCGCAACCGACCTGGCCGGCTTCGTGGCCGCCACCTGGATGCGCGGCGTGCAGATCGTGCACGTGCCGACCACGCTGCTGGCCATGGTCGACGCGGCCGTCGGCGGCAAGACCGGCATCAACACCGAAGCGGGCAAGAACTTGGTCGGCTGCTTCCACGAACCAGCCGCCGTGCTCGTCGACCTGGCCACCCTGGAAACCGTGCCGCGCAACGAGATCGTGGCGGGCATGGCCGAGATCATCAAGGCCGGTTTCATCGCCGACCCGGTCATCCTCGACCTGGTGGAGCGCGACCCCGAGGCCGCCCTCGACCCCACCGGTGACGTACTCCCCGAACTGATCCGGCGCGCGATCCAGGTGAAGGCCGACGTGGTCGCCGCCGACCTCAAGGAGGCCAGCCTCCGCGAGATCCTCAACTACGGCCACACCCTCGGCCACGCGATCGAGCGCCGCGAGCGCTACCGCTGGCGGCACGGCGCGGCTGTCTCTGTCGGCCTGGTCTTCGCCGCCGAACTCGGCCGTCTCGCAGGCCGTCTCGACGACGCCACCGCCGACCGCCACCGCGCCGTCCTGGAAAGCGTCGGCCTGCCGACCACCTACGACGCCGACGCCCTGCCCCAACTCCTCGACACCATGCAAACCGACAAAAAAACCCGCTCGGGCGTCCTGCGCTTCGTCGTCCTCGACGGCCTCGCCAAGCCCGGCCGCCTGGAAGGCCCCGACCCCACCCTCCTCGCCGCCGCCTACTCCGCCATCGCCCGCGAAGGCACCCCGAGCACCGGCATCCTCCTGTAACCCGCACTCGCACAGCAGAAGCGGCGCACTCCTACGGGGTGCGCCGTTCTGTTTGCCGCGAACCTCTGGCTGAGTGCGATGAGCCAGTCACAGACATCAGCGGCACGAGGCGGACGGTAAACGTTCCTGTACCTCGCGTAAGCGGGCTACTCGCTGAGGGCGGGGTCAGCGGGGGTTCGGGATCCAAAGGTCGTACCGGTTACTACCATCGGTACGCGCGGCGCACACCCAATAGCGAGCCCAGTTCGGCGCGTCCTTCTCGCAAGTTGCCCACGCAACGTCCGACGCCGCCTCTACGCACACATAGTTCCACCTCGGCTGATCCGACGCGCAGCGGCCGCCCTTCGCGGCCGCCTCTCCGGCAAACACGACCGTGGACGCAGCGAGCGCCATCGCCGCAGCAACCCCAATTCGAACCAACATGCCAATGTCCCCTCCCGTTGAAATTCATTGGACAGCAAGAGAATACCGGCGATCCGGGCAGCATCGAGGCCGCCGTGCAGCAGGTTGGCAGTGCCACGGTCCAAAGCTGACAGCCTTGTCACCATGGCAGTGCAAATGACGGCAGTGGCGGTCGCTGACCACAAGAGCACCGGCGGCTAGCTGAGGCTTCCGGTCATGCGGGCTGCGGGTCCGGACGGGCGCGGGACCGGCGGGCTGGCACAGGTACGGCAGAAGCAGGGCACGCTCGGGTGCCCGATCAGGCCGGGCGGGCGCGGCGCAAGCCGGACGCGACTGAGACCGGCCAAGCCGAGGCGGGCGCGCAGGTCGGCTTCGAACGCGGGCCGGCGGGCGCGGCGCGAGCCGAGCACGGCACTGCCGGGCCGGACGCGGATCACTCCGGCGCAAGCCGAGCCGGGCGCGCAGGTGAGCCCAAACGCAGGCCGGGCGCGCGCAGATCAGGCAGGCCCAGATATTGGTCGAGCGGGCACTGCGCGAGCCGAGCACCGGACGGGCGGGCGGAAGTCGCGCTGGCGTGGGGGTGGCACGCCGGTCAGCCAAGAACGTGCAAGGGCGAGCAAATTCGCGCCGGGGGTCAGACTGGGGTGGGTGCGGGGGTGGACTGTTTGTTGCGGGCGCGGTCCGCGAGGATGCGGCCGAGGCCGACGCCGATGAGGGCGGGGATGAAGATGAGCAGGACGATGAAGGCGGAGCCGGCGGTGAGCTCGAAGAGGAGGCCGTTGTCGCCGAGGTCGAACTTGGGCAGCCAGTCGAGGAGCCATGCGCCGAGACCGCTGCCGACACCGCCCGCCACTGCGGCTTTCAGCCAGAGCAGGGTGAGGTCGGTGCCGCGTTCGGGATCGGGCTCGGCCGACCGGTCCTTGCGTCCGTCCAGCAATCCCCAGTACAGGACGACCGCGACGAGCAGGAACAGGCCGAACATCCGCATCCACATTCCGTGGGTCGGCCAGTTCACCATCGCGAACCCGAGCGCGGCGCGCAGGAAAACGACCAGCGCGCCGAGCACGATGGCCCGCAACACCCAAGCATTCATGCGCACCACCATAACCCTGCCCATCGCCGAACCAAACTAGAACCGGTATCAGTTTCTGACCGAGTGTCCTCCTACCGACGACAGCGTCGACCGACCCGACTCCAGCAGCAGAACTACGTCGCCACTCGCCGACCGCACACGAGCACGCGCTCCCGGCCGCATACCATTCCCGCCTGGGTAGCCATGGGACCGCGCAGGATGATCCCCCAGATCCACACCGTGGAGCGCGACGGTGCGTGTCACCACGTCGGCGGCGGTGCAGGGGCGGTGATTTCCGCCGAGCGTACCGGCGCGCCGGCGGCTACTTCCAGCCGACGCACGCCTACACCAGCCAGATCAGGCCGATTCTCCAACGTCGCGGCGAATTCCGACCGACACACGCCTAGAGCAGGCAACTCAGGCCGAACCCGCCTACACCGCGGCATGTTCCAGTCGACGGATGCCTAGCCGCGTCAAGCCGAACTCTCCAGCGCCGCAGCCATTTCCGCGCGCGGAGCCGGACGGCCAGTGAACAACTCGACTTGCCCATAAGCCTGATTCAGCAGCATCTGCAACCCACTGACCACCGTATGCCCAGCCCGCGTAACCGCCTCGGCCAGCGGCGTAGGCCATGGGTTGTAAATCGCGTCGAGCACCACCGGCGCCTTCGCCACCGCCTCGGCAACGACCGCAGCAGCCTCGGCCGGAATCGTGCTCACCACCACGCTCGCCCGCTCGCACAGTCCGACGAGCGCGTCCGGATCGAACGCCGTCACCGCCGCGTTCATGCCGAGCCGCTCCGCGAGATCCAACGCGCTGCTTGCCCGCCCGGCATCCCGCGCGATCACGGTCACCGTCTTCGCACCGAGTTCGGACAACGCGAGCAGCGCAGGCCGCGCGGTACCACCGGCACCGAGCACCACGGCCTCGTCCAAACCGGCAACCCCACCGCCGCGCAACGCCCCGAGCACACCGTCCACATCGGTGCAGTCGGCCAGCCACCCACCGTCACGCCGGACGAGCGTGTTGGCCGACCCGACCAGCACCGCCCGCTCGGTGCGCTCGGCGGCATAGGCCAGCGCGGCTTCTTTACCGGGCATGGTCACCGACAGCCCGACCCATTCGGCCCCGAGCCCATCGACCAGTCCGGGCAACTGCTCGGCCGTGCACTCGATGCGTTCGTAGCTCCAGTCGAGCCCGAGCGCGCGGTACGCGGCCAGATGCAACTGCGGCGAACGGGAGTGCGCGATGGGCTTGCCCAGCACAGCCGCTTTGCGTTCAGCGACCACTGTCGAGGATTCCGCTCGCCTGGGCCTGGCGGATGTAGCGCTGATGCTGGGTGTAGTCGTCGGTGAACAGGGTGGTGCCCTGCTTGTCGACCGTCACGAAGTACAACCACGGCCCGGGTTCCGGGTTCTCCATGGCGCGCAACGCGTTCAGCGAGGGCGCGGCGATCGGCGTCGCGGGCAGGCCGGACATCGCGTAGGTGTTCCACGGTGTTTCCTGGGCGCGGTCCGCGTCGGTGGTCTGCACCTCGGTGCGGTCGAGCGCGTAGTTCACCGTCGAGTCGAACTGCAGCATCTGCGGAACCCGCAGCCGGTTGACGATCACCCGCGCGACCTTGCCCATGTCCTGCGGCTTGGCCTCACGTTCGACGAGCGAAGCGGCGATCAGCGTCTGGTACGGCGTCAGCTTGGTCTCACCGCCGGACTGCAACAGGCCGGTGGATTCATAGGCCTTGGCGCTGGCCGTCACGACCTGCCGCAGCATCTCCACCGGCGTGCCGCTCGGGTCGAAATCCAAAGTGCCCGCGGCAATCAGGCCTTCCAGCTGCCTGGTCCGGTCGGGGCAGTTCTGCACGCCCTGCGCGGCCCAGGCGGGCACGCCGAGCGCGGCCAGGTCGACGCTCGAACCGGCGGCCTGGAGTTCTTCGTAGGTCGCGCACTTCTGGTTCGTGCCGGTGCCGATGCAGCTGGCCTCGGCCATCATGCGGTAGATGCCGTCGGTGCGCCTGCCGGAGCCCACCTCGAACTGGTCGTGCAGCAGCCGCCCCTCGGGGATGACCAGGTTGCCGACCCGGGCCTGCTTACCGGTCAACGCCGACACCGCCTGCACGGCGGGACTGCGGCTCGGGATCGCGTAGAAGCCCGGCTGCACCGAGTTCATGTTCGTATTGCGCACGGCCGCTTCGATGAACGCGCCGGTGCTGGCGACGATGCCCTTCTCCTTCATGCTGGCCGCGATCTGCTGCGAGGTGTCGCCGTCGTGTACCTGCACCACGACCAACGGCCCGACCGGTCCGGCGAAATCCTCAGGCGGACCGAGCTTCTCGATCAGCTTCATGCCCGCGAACACCGCGGCACCGGCGAACAGCAGCACGAACACACCGGCGAACAGCCACATGGTGCGCCTGCGCCGCTTGCGCTCCTGCGCTTTACGCGAGGCCGCACGGGAGCGTTTGCCGCGCTGCGCGCTGCGCGACCGCCGGCCACCCTCCTCCGGCTCGTCGTCCTCGTGCCGAGCCGCTTCCCGGCGGCCGACGCGCTTACGCGGCGGGCGCTCCGCCTCGGCCCGCGGGCGTGGCGCGGGCTCGGGCGGATCCATGTCGTCGGTGTAGCGCGGGATGACGGTGGTGTCGTCCTCGTAGTCGTCCCAGTCGCCCTGCTCCCGGCCGACCACCCGGTTCGTTTTGCCGCGCGTGTCTCTGCTGTTCTGCCCGCCCCAGGCTCGGTCGTCACGCCGGTAACGCCGATCAGCTTCGCGCTGCCGGTACCGTTCCTCGGCCCGTGCCCATCGATCCGTCATGCGTCGTCCTCGGACGACGCGTGCCGCACCGCTTCAACCGACCTCAACACCGCACTCCGTTCGTCCAACCATCCTTGCAGGATCGAGACGGCCGCCGCCTGATCGATCACTTGCCGCTGGCCACGCGCGCGAACTCCACTGTCCCGCAATGCACGTGCAGCTGACACCGTAGTCAAACGTTCGTCGGAAAGTCGTATAGGCACCGGCGACACGGCGGCCCGCAACTGATCGGCGAATGCGGTGGCAATGGTAGCGGCAGTGCCCTTCTCCCCGCGTAATGTTCGGGGCAGACCCACGATCACTTCGACGGCCTCGTACTCCCGCACAATTTCAGCAATTCTGGCTATATCGGGTGCGGGCGCGGCCGAGCGCTTGTTCGGCTTCGCGCGCGGCACGGTCTCCACGGGCGTGGCAAGGACACCGTCGGGGTCGCTCGACGCGACGCCGATACGGACACTGCCGACATCGACGGCGATCCGCCGACCGCGACCCGGGTCGGTGGCTGGATGGGGCCGGTCGGCGCCGTGCGGCGCCGACCTCTCGGGATGGTCGGGGTCGGCCACGTCACGTGCCCGACCGCCACCCCCCTCGGAATCGCTCGGCGAAGCCATCACCCGGCCAGTTCGGCCACCCGAGCGCGGACCGCGGCAAGGCCGGCGGGAATCCCCGACGGGTCGGATCCGGCGCCCTGCGCCATCTCCGGCTTCCCACCACCGCGCCCGGCGATGCTCGGGCCGAAGGCGGCGACCAGGTCGCCTGCCTTGAAGCCGAGGTCCTGAGCGCCCTTGTTGACGGTCACCACGAACGGCACCTTGCCGTCGGCGTTGCCTAGCAGCACCACCACGGCGGGCACCGTGCCGAACCGACCGCGGATGTCGGTGGCCAGCGTGCGCAGATCACCGGCGGCGACACCCTCGGGCGCCGCGACGGCGACCAGCAGCACGGCACCGATCCGCTCGGCCTCCTCGACGAACTTGCCCACCGACGACAGCACAGCGGCCATCTTGGTGCGTTCGAGTTCCTTCTCGGCCACCTTGAGCCGCTCCACCAGTTGCTCGACCCGCGCGGGCACCTCTTCCGAGGGCACCTTCAGCGAGGACGCCACACCGGCCAGCAGCGCGCGCTCCTTGGCCAGGTACTTGTAGGAGTCGAGGCCGACGAACGCCTCCACGCGGCGGATACCGGACCCGACCGAGGACTCGCCGAGCACGGTGATCGGGCCGATCTGCGAGGAATGCTGCACGTGCGTACCACCGCACAGCTCCATCGAGAACGGGCCGCCGATCTCCACCACGCGCACCTCGTCGCCGTAGTTCTCGCCGAACAGCGCCATCGCGCCCATCTGCTTGGCCTTGGTCAGGTCGGTCACGAAGGTGTTGACCGGGAAGTCCGCGCCGACCGCGTCGTTGGACACGGCCTCGATATCGGCCTTCTGGCTCTCGGAGAGCTGCCCCTGCCAGTTGAAGTCGAACCGCAGGTAGCCCGGCTTGTTCAGCGAACCCGCCTGCACCGCGTTCGGGCCGAGGATCTGCCGCAGCGCGGCATGCACCATGTGCGTGCCGGAGTGGCCCTGGGTGGCGCCGCGACGCCACGCCGGATCCGCCTGCGCGAGAACGACATCGCCCTCGGTGATCTGCCCCTGCTCGACGGTGGTCTTGTGCACCCACAGCTTCTTGGCGATCTTCTGCACGTCGTTGACGCGCAGTTTCACACCCGAGGCCGTGATGGAGCCGCGGTCGGCGATCTGGCCGCCGGCCTCGGCATAGAGCGGGCTGCGATCGAGGATCACCTCGACGTCCTGGCCCGCCGAGGCCACGGGTACCCGCACGCCGTCGGCGATCAGGGCGAGCACGTTCGCCTCGGAGGTCAGCTCGTCGAAGCCGGTGAACTCGGTGGCGCCGCGGTCGACCAGCTCCTTGTAGACGGTCAGGTCGGCGTGGCCGTGCTTGCGTTTGCGCGCGTCTTCCTTGGCGTTGGCCACCTGCTGGGCCATCAGCTCACGGAAACCGTTCTCGTCCACCGTCAGCCCGGCCTCGGCCGCCATCTCCAGCGTCAGCTCGATCGGGAAGCCGTAGGTGTCGTGCAGCTTGAAGGCGTCCGATCCGGGAATCGTGTTGCCGCCCTTGGACTGCACCGCGCTCGCGGTGTTGTCGAACAGCGCGGAGCCGGTGTTCAACGTCTTGAGGAAGGCGGTCTCCTCGCCGACGGCGACGGTCTCGATGCGCTGGAAATCGGTGGCCAGCTCGGGGTACGACGGCGCCATCAGGTCGCTGACGACCTTCATGAACTCCGCCATCACCGGCTTTTCCGCGCCGAGCAGTCGCGCCGAGCGCACGATCCGGCGCAGCAGCCTGCGCAGGACGTAGCCGCGTCCGTCGTTGCCCGGGTTCACGCCGTCGGCGATGAGCATGGCGCTGGAACGGGTGTGGTCGGCGATCACCCGGAAGCGGCGATCGTTCTCGTGCTCGACGCCGTAGGAGCGACCGGTGAGCTCCTCGGCCTTGTCGATGATCGGGCGCAGCAGGTCGGTCTCGTAGACGTTCTCGACGCCCTGCAACAGCATGGCGACACGCTCGACGCCCATGCCGGTGTCGATGTTCTTCTTCGGCAGCGAACCGATCGGCGGATGGCCTTCCTTCGGGCTCAGCTCACCGCGAACGTCCTGCATGAACACGAGATTCCAGATCTCGAGGTAGCGGTCCTCGTCGGCGACCGGGCCGCCGTCGCGACCGTACTCGGGTCCGCGATCGAAGTAGATCTCCGAGCACGGCCCGCCGGGACCGGGCACGCCCATGTCCCAGTAGTTGTCCTTGCCGTCGCGGAACTGGATCCGCTCCTCGGGAATGCCCGCGACGCGGCGCCAGATCTCGGCCGCCTCCGGGTCGGATTCGTACGCGGTCACCCAGATCCGCTCGGGATCGAAGCCGAAACCGCCGTCCTCCTGCGACTTGCTGATCAACTCCCAGGCGAGGCGGATCGCCTCTTCCTTGAAGTAGTCACCGAAGGAGAAGTTGCCCGCCATCTGGAAGAAGGTGTTGTGCCGCGTGGTGACGCCGACCTCTTCGATGTCACCGGTGCGCACACACTTCTGCACGCTCGTCGCGCGCGGGTACGGCGGAGCCTCCTGGCCCAGGAAGTACGGCTTGAACTGGACCATGCCTGCGTTGACGAACAGCAGGTTCGGGTCGGCCAAGATCAGCGAGGCACTCGGCACCTCGGTATGGCCGGCACGGACGAAATGGTCCAGGAAGCGCCGTCGAATCTCGTGGGTCTGCACAGATATCCAGCCTACCGGTGCCGTGCACGTGGTTTTTCATCGAGTCGGGTGCTGTGGGCCACCCGGCAACCTTGCGGCGATTCGCCTACTTTCCGCGGATGATCCGGCGCAGCTTGTCCACCCTCGGGCCGACCTCGCGTTCGTTGCCGTGGTCGGTGGGTTGGTAGTAGTCGACGCCGACCAGCTCGTCCGGCGGGTACTGCTGGGCGAGCACGCCGTCCCGGTTGTCGTGCGGGTATTTGTAGCCCTGGGCGTTGCCGAGTTTCGCGGCACCCGCGTAGTGGCCGTCGCGCAGGTGCGGCGGGACTGCACCCGCTTTGCCCGCGGCCACGTCGGCCATGGCGGCGCCGAGCGCGGCGATCACCGCACCGGATTTGGGCGCGCTGGCCAGGTGAATCGTGGCCTGCGCCAAGGCGAGGCGGGCTTCCGGCAGACCGACCAGCTGGACGACCTGTGCGGCTGCGGTGGCGGTTTGCAGGGCGGTCGGGTCGGCCATGCCGATGTCCTCGCTGGCATGGATCATCAGCCTGCGCGCGATGAAACGCGGATCCTCACCCGCCGTGAGCATCCGTGCCAGGTAGTGCAGTGCGGCGTCGACGTCGGAGCCACGGATGGACTTGATGAAGGCGCTGATCACGTCGTAGTGCTGGTCGCCTGCCCGGTCGTAGCGGACGGCGGCCTTGTCCACGCTGGCCTCGACGAGTTCGACGCCGACGGTGCCGTCGAGCGAGGATTCGGCCGAGGCTTCCAGCGCGGTGAGCGCGCGGCGTGCGTCGCCGCCGGCGATGCGGACGATGTGGTCGAGCGCCTCGTCCGACACCGTGTACTGGTCGTCCAGTCCGCGTTTGTCGTGGATCGCCCGCAGGAGTACCTGACGAATGTCGTCCTCGGTGAGCGATTGCAGTTGCAGCACCAGCGAGCGGGACAGCAGCGGCGACACCACCGAGAACGACGGATTCTCCGTGGTCGCCCCGACGAGCAGCACGATCCGGTTCTCCACCGCGGCGAGCAGCGCGTCCTGCTGCGTTTTCGAGAAGCGATGCACTTCATCGATGAACAGAACGGTCTGCTCGCCCGCCGACAGTCTGCGCCGCGCGACATCGATCACCGCCCGCACTTCCTTCACCCCCGCCGACAAGGCGGACAGCGCCTCGAACCGGCGACCGGTCGAATGCGAAATCAGCGACGCCAACGTCGTCTTACCCGTGCCGGGCGGGCCGTACAGCAGCACCGACGCCGCTCCCGACCCCTCCACCAACCGCCGCAACGGCGACCCAGGCCCGAGCAAATGCTGCTGCCCGACCACCTCGTCCAACGACGCAGGCCGCATCCGCACCGCAAGCGGCGCCCCGGAATCACGACGAACCACATTGTCGATGCTGTGCTCTGCAGGCACACCGTCGCCGGGCACGTCGAACAAGCCATCGGTCACATCCGGCAACGTTACCGAGGTACACCGACAAGACCGAACGCGCTGCACCCCCGCCGCGTCGGCCACCACCATGCCCCTCTGGCCACCACGAGAGTGCCGGCAACCGACCAGGTGTCAACCGCACCGTCAACTGGCGACCCCCGCGCCACTGTGTCCCGAACGAGGCCGCCCCGACAGGGACATGGCGGTGGCGACACGCCTGGGGCCCATCGTCATGTTCCTTTCGGCGATCTGGGCAGTGTGCGGCGAGCCGATTTGCGTGTCGCCCGTGCATCGGATGTGATCAATACTCGTGGCTGAAAACACGGTCGTTTCAGATTCTCCGTTCGGGCCGTTCGCGCGGCGCACCCTGCTCAAAGGTGGCGCGGCTGCTACCGCGGCGGCGGTGCTGAGCGCGGCTCCGGCACGGGCGGCGAGTGCGGTGTTCCGGCACGGGGTCGCCTCTGGTGATCCGTTGCCGAACGGCGTGATCCTCTGGACCCGTGTCACCGTGTCCGAGGATGCGATTCCCGGCTCGGGTGTGGGCGAATCGGCAAGTGTGCGTTGGGAAATCGCCGAGGACGAGGGGTTCGGTACCGTCACGGCGTCCGGGAACGTCACGGCCGCAGCGGCTTCCGATCACACCGTGAAGGTCGATGCCGCGGGTCTCGCGCCCGGCCGCGAGTACTTCTACCGGTTCACTGCCCTCGGCGAAACCTCCCCGATCGGCCGCACCCGGACCGCGCCTGCACTCGGCGATTCGCCGGAGCGCCTCCGCTTCGGGATCGTGTCCTGCGCGAACTGGGAGGCCGGATACTTCGGCGCCTACCGGCATCTCGCCGCCCGCACCGACCTCGACGCCATCGTGCACCTCGGCGACTACATCTACGAGTACGGCCGCGGCAAGTACGGCGGCCGCAACGGCACGGTGCGGCCGCACGACCCGGCGAACGAGATCGTCACCCTGGCCGACTATCGAATCCGCCACGCGCAGTACAAGACCGATCCCGATCTGCTGGAGCTGCACGCCCGCCAGCCGTTCATCTGCACTTGGGACGACCACGAATCCGCCGACAACTCGTGGTCCGGCGGCGCCAACAACCACAACCCGGCAACCCAGGGCAACTGGCAGGACCGCCGGGCCGCGTCCGCACAGGCCTATCTGGAATGGATGCCGGTGCGTGCGCAGGGGTCCGGCGCGGAGGTGCAGATCTACCGCAGGCTCCGTTTCGGCACGCTCGCCGAGCTGTCCATGCTGGACCTGCGCAGCTATCGCGACCAAGAGGCGAAGCCCGGCGCGGGCTGGCGCGAGGCGGACAACCCCGCGCGCACCATCACCGGCAAGGCCCAAATGGACTGGCTCACCGCCGGTTTGGCGTCGGCTCCGGTGCGCTGGAAGCTGGTCGGCAATTCGGTGATGATCGCCCCACTCGTCTTCCCGCCGCTCGAACCGGCCACCACCGCCGCCATCACCAGCACCCTCGGCCTCCCGCAGTCCGGCCTCACCGTCAACGGCGACCAATGGGACGGCTACACTGCCGACCGCAGGCATCTGTTCCGCGCGATCACCGACCAGCAGATCTCCGATGTCGTGTTCCTGACCGGCGACATCCACACCTCCTGGGCCGCCGACCTCCCCGTCGACGCCGCCAACTACCCGGCAGGCGCCACCGCAGGCACCGAATTCGTCATCCCCTCGGTCACCTCCACCAGCATCGGCGACCTGCTGAAGCTCAACTCGGCCCCCATCGCGGATTCGATCAGAAGCGTCAACCGCCACCTGCACTACGCCGAACTGGATTCCCACGGCTACGGCGTACTGGAGGTAACCCAAGACCAGACCCAGATGGACTGGTTCTACCTCATCGACGTAACCGACCCGAACTCCGCTGTGCGCCACGGAACTTCGCTCGCCGTCCGATCCGGCGGACGCCTCGAACCACGGTCTACGCCGGCGAGCTGAACGTCCGCACGGCGAGCCGACCGGCTACGCAGGAAAGGCCGGAACGTTTCGTTTCTGTCCGAGCACAGATCAAAGGACGATGCGGGGTGGGTCGTTGGTAGGACGACACCGCGTTGACGGCGCCGTACGGTTGCGCGGCAAAGTATCCGCCCCGGCCGCTGGTGGCAGGTGCGACGCTACTCGCCGCCGCCCCCTCCACCACCGCCGCCGCCGCAGCCGCCACCACCGCTGTCGCCGCCACTGCAGCCACCACCGATGCCGATGCCCGCGCCGCCGGCGGCCCAGCCGCGGGAACCCCGCTTGCCGCGCCGACGGTTTCGGCCACCACCGGGGAACTGTCCGCTCAGCTGGGTGCCTGCCTGTTGGGCCCGGGTCAGGGGGTTTCCAGGGTCGTGGCGGTCCGCGTTGCGGCGGCGGATGACCAGGATGGCGAGTGCGGCGGCAAGGATGGCCAGCACGGCGATCGCTGATAGCAGGTAACCCATGATGGCCCCCTCGGTAACTCCCGACGCTTGATGTCGGACTCACGCCCATTGTGCCATTTATTATCGGCCCGTCGATAGCGCAACTTTCGGGGCGGCCCGCGGGATTATCTGCGGCGCCAAGCCAATTCACTGACGCTGCAACTCCTGGCACCGCCTACAGGTACCACCCGCCGAGCGGACGGGGTGGCAAACCGTGACAGGCCGGCCGTCACGTGCCACTAGCCCGACAGCCGCGGCGCAAACGATCGAAGGTTTCGACCCAAAGCCCAAGTCATCTCACTTGACGTAAGTTCCGCACTCTTGACGCAAGCTGCAACGTCAGTCAAGAGCGCGGAATCCACGTCAAGTCGGCGGTACGGAACGGTGGGTACGTTCCAGCTACTCGGACCAGCGCTCTTCCAGCATCGCTGAGACGTCCTCGGCGAAGTCGCCGACGATGTCGTCTCCGGTGCAGCGCGCGTCTTCGGCCAACGCGGCCCAGCGGTTGATCAGCGCTTCCGAGCGCGGCACGGACATGCCGTGTTCACGCGCGGCCGCGATGCGGGCGTGGTCTGCGGGGAGGAACCAGTAGGTGGACAACCAGACCCAGATGAGGCGAGCTTCGAGGATGCGCTCGGACATCAGCTCGTCGTCGGCCAGCGCAGGCCACACGCCGACCACTTCGGAACGCCAGGCCTCGACCATCTGCCTGGCGCGTTCCCTGGACAGTTCGAAGTCGCAGAGGCAGCCGGGGAACGACACCAGCGCGTAGGCGATATCGAGGGTGGCGTCGCGGAACCCGCCCCACTCGTAGTCGAGGAAGCGGGCGCCTTCCTCGTTGAGAATCACGTTGTCGGGGCACAGATCCGACGGACTGAACGCGCGGAATCGCCCGGCGGAGAACAGTCGGTTGCCGCGCACGATTCGTTCGGCGATCTCGCCGGGCACCTCGATGCCGAGTTCGCGCTGCAGCAGTCCGGGCACCTCGGCGATCGCGGATTCGGCCTGCTGGGCAATGCCGTCCACGCGATGCACCACGTCGACGCGGCGCAGCAGGGCGACGAAATCGGCTTCGCGGCCGACGGTGGCGGCGTGCATGCGGCCGAGCGCCTGCGCGAACGCCATCATCCCGTTCCTGGTCGCCGGTTCGGCGCCGGACCGCAACATCTGAGTAAGCAGCGAATTCTCGCCGAGGTCACTGAGGATCAGCAAACGCTCAGGCAAACTATGCGCGATCAGGTACGCGCCCGGTCGCTGTTCCCGGCTCAGGGCGGTGGTGAACTGGTACGAGACCGCTTCACGGAGGAACGCGGAGTCGATGCTGGCGACTCCGGGCGCGAGACCACCCGTGGTGCGGTCCTGCGAGTGTCCGCGAACTTGTTTGACGATGAGGGTTCGCGGCAGCGAGTAGGGGTTTTCCGCTACACGCACACGGAGAACCGTCGTTCTACCACTACCGCTGAGTTCGATCGGATCGCTCAGCTTTACCGGAGCACCCATTCGCTTTGTGAGCAACTGTTGCGCTGCGGACACGACTTCGGCGGCGCGTTCGGCCAATAGTGCGGTCATCGCCCTTCAAGTTACTCGCATCAGGTCACTTCTAGCGAGCGGATACACAACCTTTCCGCGTCGTTCGGCGTGTCTCTCTCGAGGTTACGGGACGGGCGCCCGTTGCTTGACACGATTGCACCCGTCAGGTTTTCTCATCGTCAACTGCTCTGCGCCACACCGCAAACCAGTTGAGTGGAAAGGTCTATGGCATGACCGGCACACCGCCTCCCCCGCCCCACGCATCAGCTGGCGACCCTCCCGAGCACGGAGACGACGAACGCCACGCGGCGCAACAGGGCCAGCACGAGAGTCACCCACCGCAGCCGCCGGGCACGAGCACCGAGCACGGCAAGCACGAGATGGCGGGGGCGGCCGGGTACCCGCAGTTCGACGGTCCGGGTGCCGCGCAGTACGGCAGCGAACCCGTCGAGCCACCGCCGCCGGTAGCACCGCCACAGCAATCAGCACACGCTGAGCAAACGGCGCAGCCGAGTTACGGTCCGCCGGGGACCGGGGCGGCACCCTCGGGGATGCCTCCGGGTACGGGGCCGCAAGGAGCAATGCCCTCGCAGGGGAACGTGCCGCCGGGATCGATGCCGCCCCAAGGGAACATGCCGGCGGGTTCCGTGCCGCAACAGGGAACGATGCCGCCCGGATCGATGCCGCCACCCGGCAACGTGCCGTCGGGATCACCGCAACAGGGAAACATGCCGCCCGGATCGATGCCGCAGCAAGGCACCATGCCACCGGGATCGATGCCGCCACAAGGGAACGTGCCGTCCTACGGTGCGCCACCACAAGGCGGCATGCAACAACCGGGCATGCTGCCCCCGCAGGGAACACCACCCACCTACGGCTACCAGCAGGCCGCCGCTTCCAACCCCGGCACCCTCGATGTGGGACAGGCACTCAGCTACGGCTGGGAACGGTTCCGCTCGAATCCAGGGCCGTGGATGGGAGTGATCGCATGCGGGCTGGTCATCTACCTCGGCTTCGTGCTCGTCGTGCAGCTCACCGACCCCACGACGTTGCTGCCGGTACTACTGATCTTCCTCGCGGTACTCGCCGCAGTCTGGCTGCTGCAGGCCGCCATGGTGCGCGGCGCACTCTATGAAACCGACGGCTACAAACCGCATTTCGGTTCGTACTTCCGTTTCGTGAACGCGGGCAATGTGCTGATCACCGCCCTGCTGGCGTTCCTGCTGACCGTCATCGGTGCAGCGCTCTGCCTCGTGCCCGGACTGATCGCCGGCATCCTGTGCATGTTCTCCCTGCACTTCGTCGTCGACCAGAACGAGGGGCCATTCGAGGCGATCAAGTCCAGCGCCACGCTGGTGGTGACCAACATCTGGCCGGTACTTCTGCTCGCCCTTTCCGTCCTGTTCGTCACCTTCGTCGGTGTTCTACTGTGCGGCCTCGGTTTACTCGTCGCAGGACCTGTGGCAGTCATGGCAGTCACCTACGCCTACCGCACCCTGACCGGAGGCACCGTCTCCCCTCTCTGACCGGCCACACGTCGATGCCAGCTGCACACCCTTTCTGTAAGTCGCACAGCCTGTACTGGGTGCGGCTTACAGAAAAGGGACTGTAGTGCTACTTCTCAACCAACGAGCGCATACCGATCCACCGCTTGAAGCGCCCCAACGGACCGGACTCGTTACCCGCACGCGGCCGGAGTTCGAGCACGATCACCCCAGCCGTGACGATGCCCGCCAGGTTCACCGCGAGCTGTCCCGCGGACATGAACGCCACATTCCACTCCCCAAAGTGGCTGCGAGAACGGCGAATCCGGCTGCGGGCACGGTCGTCACCGAGATGAACACCCCGATCAGCGCCGCCGATTTCGACGTGACCAGCGACAGCATCCCCGCCGCACCGGCCAGCAACGCGACGACCAGGGAGAACGGTCCCACCTCATAGATGAAGTCGACGTTGGGCAGACTCGCCACACTGTCCAGCTCGATCCACCCGAACTGTTCCCACAGCAACGTCGCGAACAGCGTGATCACCATCGCTACCGGAAACCCGATAGCCAACGCGATCGCGGATCGGCGCGCAAGCCGAAAATCCCTGCGCACCATGCCGACCGCGAACGCCGCCAGCGGACCGAACTCCGGCCCGACCACCATCGCCCCCACGATGGTCACCGGAGAATCGGTGGCCACACCTACCGCGGCAAGCAGGCAGGCGATGGTGAGGAAGGCGATGAAGGTGGAGTTGAGCGTCGACTCCTCTTTCGTCTGCGCGAGCAGTTCTTCCCACACCACCGCGTCGGTCGGATCGCCCGGCGCCGCCTTGACAGCCCGGTCCCCTGCTTCCGACAGCACGGTCTCGACCGGCCCGAGGGTGATGCCGCCGGATTCACAGATGCCGAGCGCGGTCAGCTCGGCCAGCACCTCGTTGGCGGCCTCGCGCGCGACGTCGGCCTGGATCAGGTCGCCGGCGGGTTCCACCGCGACGCCGCGAGCCAGGGTCACATGGGTGGCCCCTGGGTTCGCGGCGAGCACGGCCAGCACCTTGTCGGTGGTGTCCGACGGGCAGATCATGCGCAGGTGCAGCAACGGATCCCCTCGTGGTCAGCGTCGCCCGGCGGGTCGACGGATCGAAACTGTCCAGAAGGTACCGTTCCCACCGTTATTCGGCGGGCTTGTCCGCCTTCGCGTCGGCCTTGTCGCCCTTGGACGCGGGCTTGGCGTCCAGCCCCGCCTCCTTGCGCTGCTGCTCGGTGATCGGTGCGGGCGCGTCGGTGAGCGGGTCGACGCCGCCGCCGGTCTTCGGGAACGCGATCACCTCACGGATCGAGTCGAGCCCGGCGAGCAGCGCGACGATGCGGTCCCAGCCGAACGCGATGCCGCCGTGCGGCGGTGCGCCGAACGCGAACGCGTCCAACAGGAATCCGAACTTCTCCTGCGCCTCCTCCTGGCTGATACCCATCACCTTGAAGACGCGCTCCTGCACATCGCGGCGGTGGATACGGATGCTGCCGCCGCCGATCTCGTTGCCGTTGCAGACGATGTCGTAGGCGTAGGCGAGCGCGGAACCGGGGTCGGTGTCGAAGGTGTCGACAGACTCCGGCTTCGGCGAGGTGAACGCGTGGTGCACCGCCGTCCAGGCCGAATGTCCCAGTGCCACATCGCCACTCGCGGTGGCCTCGGCGGCGGGCTCGAACATCGGCGCGTCCACGATCCACACGAACGCCCACGCGTTCTCGTCGATCAGCCCGACCTTGCGGGCGATCTCGCCACGCGCCGCACCGAGCAGCGCGCGCTGCGCCTTGGCCGGGCCTGCCGCGAAGAACACGCAGTCGCCGGGCACCGCGCCGACGTGCTTGGCCAGCCCGTCGCGCTCGGCGTCGCTCAGGTTCTTGGCGACCGGGCCGCCGAGCGTGCCGTCCTCGTTGATCAGCACATACGCCAGACCCTTGGCGCCGCGCTGCTTGGCCCACTCCTGCCAGGCATCGAGCTGACGCCGCGGCTGGCTCGCACCACCCGGCATCACGACCGCGCCGACGTACGGCGCCTGGAACACCCGGAACGGCGTGTCCTTGAAGTACTCGGCGCACTCGGTGATCTCGATGCCGAAACGCAGATCCGGCTTGTCGGAACCGAAGCGCCGCATGGCTTCCGCGTAGGTCATGTGCGGAATCGGGGTGGGGATGTCGTAGCCGATCAGCTTCCACAGCCCGACCAAGATCTGCTCGGCGAGCAGGATCACATCCTCCTGGCGCACGAAGCTCATCTCGATGTCGAGCTGAGTGAACTCGGGCTGGCGGTCGGCGCGGAAGTCTTCGTCGCGGTAGCAGCGCGCGATCTGGTAGTAGCGCTCGATGCCGCCGACCATGAGCAACTGCTTGAACAGCTGCGGGCTCTGCGGCAGCGCGTAGAAGCTGCCGGGCTGCAGGCGCGCGGGCACCAGGAAGTCGCGGGCGCCCTCCGGGGTGGAGCGGGTCAGCGTCGGCGTCTCGACCTCGACGAACTCGTGGTTCGCCAGCACCGCGCGGGCGGCGGCGTTCGCCTTGGACCGCAGCCGGATCGCGTGCGCTGGGCCTTCGCGGCGCAGGTCCAGGTAGCGATACTTCAGCCGGGCTTCTTCGCCGGGCTGCTCGTCCAGCTGGAACGGCAGCGGCGCGCTCTCGTTGAGCACCTCGAGCTCGGTGACGTTCACCTCGATGGTGCCGGTCGGCAGCTCCGGGTTCTCGTTGCCGTCCGGGCGCAGCTCCACCACGCCGGTGACGCGCACGCAGTATTCGGCACGCAGCCGGTGGGCCTGCTCGGCCGGTTCGCCCTCGCGGAACACCGCCTGCGACACACCCGACGCGTCGCGCAGATCGATGAAGATCACGCCACCGTGGTCACGCCGCCTGGCCACCCATCCGGTGAGGGTCACGGTCTGACCGGCATGCTCGCTTCGCAGCGAACCAGCCAAGTGGGTGCGCAGCACAAGGTTCCTTTCGACGACTTCGCACCGGCAGGCAATGGCCAGGTGCGGTAGTCATCGTAGCCAGCCCGGCCGCTGAGCCGGAAACCGATATCCATGCTGTTCACCTCAGTCGCGACGGCGTGCGTCCGCCGTTCCCGCTCGATCCGGCCGCCGCGTCGATTCCGCTGCGCCGCTCACCGGTTGAATCGCCCGGAACGTGGCATCCCGTGCTCGTAGCGAAACACGTCCGCCGGGTGGAAACAGACCTCGCCCCGCCTGTGTCAAGCTTTAGACCACGCGGCGCCCGTGCAGGCGACAACACAGAGAGCGACGACGATGACCTTCAACGAGGGCATGCAGATCGACCCCGATCGGGTTTCGGTAGGTGGCGGACCGGGCAGGGGCGGCAAAATCGCGCTGGGGGGTGGAGCAGGCGGGCTGATCGTGCTGGTGCTGGCACTGCTGCTCGGCGGCGATCCGGGTTCGCTGATCGGCGATCTCACCGGCGCCCAGGACTCCCAGGTGGCACCGGCGCCCGGTGGCTTGCCGGAACACTGCACAGACGGAGCGAGCGCGAACAAATACGTCGACTGCCGGGTCGCGCTCACCATCCAGAGTCTGGACTCGGTGTGGGCACCCGAACTGCCGAAGCAGACCGGCCAGCGTTACGTGGAGCCGAAGGTCCGGATGTTCTCCGGTGCCATCAGCACCGGATGCGGCAATGCGACCAGCGCGGTCGGCCCGTTCTACTGCCCAGCAGACCAGTCCGCCTACTTCGACGTCAGCTTCTTCCAGGAGCTCGTCGACCGCTTCGGTGCCAGCGGCGGACCGCTCGCCCAGGAATATGTGGTGGCGCACGAGATCGGCCATCACATCCAGAACCAGCTCGGCGATATCGACCGCGCCCAAAGGGATCCGCAGGGCGCGAACTCCGCCGCCGTGCGCACCGAACTGCAGGCCGACTGCTACGCCGGTCTCTGGGCGCACTTCGCGGACAAGACTCCGGCACCGGGCAGCAATCAGCCATTCCTGAAGCCGCTGTCGGACAACGACATCCGCGACGCGCTCTCGGCCGCGTCGGCCGTCGGTGACGACCGGATCCAGCAGGCGTCCCGGGGACGGGTGAATCCGGAGGCGTGGACGCACGGGTCGTCGGAGCAGCGGCAGAAGTGGTTCCTCACCGGGTACAAAACCGGCCAGGTCAAGGCTTGCGACACCTACTCCGCGCCGAGTGTGGACAACCCGCCGGCACTGCGCTGACCGGTCGGATTGCCCAACACGCCAACGGCATTCGCCACGCGCGGATTTGACGCTCCGCTGACATCCCTGTGCGATGTCAGCGGAGCGTTTTCATCGATACGGAGGTTGCGAACTATGCGACGAACGAAAGCCGCACTGCTGGTCGCCCTGCTGACGCTCGCGATCAGCACCGGGACCGCGGCAGCCGACCCGCCCGATCAGCCGGCGGCGCACGGTCCCGTCTCCACTCCGCTGGCGCTGCTCACCCTCACCACCATTCCGAACGGCTGGCAGACCCGTGTCGATCTGCGCCCGCAACTGGAGGTCTCCGGTGACGGACGCGCTGTGAAAACCCTCGACGCCGTTGCCGCGGAACGAAACCCGGACACGCCCCCGCAGAAGGTCAACGGCCATATCCCGCCCGAGGACCTGGCCGCCGCCCTCGCCGAGACCAGAGCTCTCGCCGATCTCGATTTCGGCATGCCCACCATCACCGACCAGGGCAGTCAGATCATCGACCTCATGCCACAGCCTCCCGAAGCAGACGCGCACTTGATCGTCTACGCCCCCGGTTCCACCGAAGGCCTGTCCCCGGATCAACAATCCGCCCGCAAGCGCTTCGCCGACCTCTACCGAAAACTACTCGACGCCTTCGTCCCCGGCCCCTGACCCACGCCCGGCCCCGCCGAGCGGGGCATAGCGGCACCGCCACCCACCGATTCCCGCGCAGCACAGCAACTCCAGCCAAGCACCCAGAACGGCAAAGAGCCCGGCTCGAGCAAACCTTCCCTGCTCGAGCCGGGCTACCCCGAACGATCCGTTCCTAGAACTGATCCTGCTCGTAGTCGGAGCCGATGATCTCATCCGAGTGCGTCGCACCGATCACATCCGGCGTGGATTCACCGAGCGGACCGGTGAGATCGTCGTTACCGGTGGCACTTTGGTACGGCTGCACATTCCGCGAGTGCTCGTCGTCGTTGCGCTGACCACCTGCGGCACCGGGAGCACCCATGAAACCACTGCCCGCACCCGCGGTGGTGGTGCTCGGCGTGCCGGTAGAGGTGGGACCGAAACCGGTGGCGGGGACGCCGCTGATCGGGCGGATCGGCGACATGCTGGTGCCGGGCAGCGCGGTGGCCTTGGGCATCGACGGGGTACCAGTGCTCGGCCGACTGCTCGGGCTGCCCGTGCCGGTACGGCTCGACGGACTGCCGGGCACTCCGACCGGGGTGCCGTGGCTGGTAGTGCTCGGGCTGCCGGTGCCGTTCACCGAGGCGGGCGACGTCGAAGTCGGGGCACCGGTGGACGAGTTCAAGCCTGCGGCCTGGGTCGCGGTGTCCGACGCGGTCGACTTGGCCTGCTCCAGGATCGGCTGGCCGACGTTCTGGGCCAGCGCCTGCGCGATCTCCTGGGGTGCCGGTCCGCCGCCGGGGGCGACCAGCTGCTGCACCATGCCGCTCAGCTCGCCGGTCTTGCCTGCGAGGTCACCGCGGGTGGCGTTGACGATGCCGACGGCTTGACCGAGGTGCTCGGTCGCCGACGCCATCAGTGTGGCCTGGGCGGGCGGGGTCAGGATGACCGGTGCCATGGCGGTCGCCTGCGTGGCGAACGACGAAGCGACGGTGAGCAATTGCGCGTTCCCCTGCTGCACCACCGCGGCGGCCCGCTGGGTGAGTTCGGAGATGTCGATGCCGCGCTTGCTGGTTTCCTGGCCTTCGGTGTTGGCCTGCTGGCTGGTGGCCTGGGCGTTGCGGGCGGCCTGGCTCTGCCACAGCTGCTCGACGGTGGTCATGCTGCCCTTGCCGACCTGCATGGCCATGTCGATGACCTTGGAGGACTGGCTCAGGATGGCGGTCGGATCGAGCGCACCGATGACGCCGGTGCCGAAGCTGCTGAGCAGGTCGAGGATCGGCTTCATCAACAGGTCGACGCCGGGCAGCGCGGGCACCGCGACGCCCTGCATGAGCGCGGAGACCGGGTCGGCGGGCAGTGCGGGCAGCGCGGTCGGGACGGCGGCGGCCGCCTGGCTCACCGCGGCGGCGGCCGAGCTCGGCGCGGAACCGAGGGCGCCGTTCAGCACGCCGGTCGCCTGATCGAGCGCCTGCGTCACCGGCGCGGACACGTGCTGCAGCGCGGATTGGGTGTCACCGAGCAGGGCGGAGACATCGGACGGCACGCCGACGATGCTCTGCGCGTCCGGCGTGGGATTGCCGTTCATTCCCGGCAGGCCGGCCGGCGTGGCGAGCGCGTTGTTCTGCTCGTCGCTGATCCGCTTGGACAGCACGAACTCCGGCGACTCGATCGGCGGCATATCGTCGGGCACCTGACCCAGCGGCACGTCGAGCACGGCCTGGGCGGCCGAGTTCTGCGTCGCCTCGAACACGGCCTGCTGACTGATGGCCACGTTCTGGTCGGCGGCGTGCGCTATCGCATGCTCCTCCGGCGCGATCACCCCCGTGTCGAGTGGCTTCATACCGCGCCGCCGATCTGGTTGCCGATGGCATTGAGCGCGGCCGAGCTGGACCAGTCGGTCGCGTCGTAGGCCGCGGCGGCGCTGAACGCCGACTCGGAAAGCTTGGAATACTTGGCGGACAGATCATTGATGTCCTTCGCCTGCAGCACCTGCGCCGCGGCGAACATTGCCAGATAGTCGACCCCGATCAAACCGAACACCGGCACGAGTGCCGAGACGTTCTTGACCGCGTCGAAATTACCTGCCCCCGCAAGATCACCGGCGATGCCCGCGTTCGTGGCGGCGAACGCCCGGACCGCGTCGGTCTCTACCGAGAGATCACTCATCGAGTTGCCCCCCAAATCGTCGTGCACATCAGTGTCGTGAACTTCTTCGTCGTCACCGTCTGCCCATGCCGAACGGCTTGGCCGCTACGGTTGGGCTCAATATAGCGGACGGTACCGGCAACTTTCGAGCCCATCGCGACGTTCACAAGGGGAATAGGAAGGAAACTGGAACGTGTTGCAAATTAGAACAAGTTCTATATTCTCGATGCCATGAAGGTCGCAGTGACCGGCGCAGCCGGCTACCTTGGCACGAATCTGCTCCGCCTGCTGGTCGCGCGCGGCCATGAGGTGACCGCCATCGATCGGGTGGTGCCACCGACGGCGGACGAGCCGAACGTCACCTGGGTCAGCGGAAACGTGCTGGATCCGGCGTCGATGCGGGAGACGCTGCAGGGCGCCGAGATCGTCTATCACCTGGTCGCGGTGGTCACCCTCGCCGAAAAGAACGATCTGGCGTGGAAGGTGAACACCGAGGGCGTCCGGGTCGTCGCCGAGGCCGCGCTCGCGGTGGGCGCGCGGCGCATGGTGCACACCAGCTCGATCCACGCGTTCAACCAGTACACCTGCGGCGGACGGATCGACGAGAGCGCGCCCCGCTCCACCGATCCCACCCTCCCCGTCTACGACCGCTCCAAGTGGACCGGCGAGGTCGCGCTGCGCAAGGTGATCGACCAGGGCCTGGACGCGGTGCTCTGCAACCCCACCGGCGTGTTCGGCCCCCTCGACTACAGCAAACCGCTGTCCCGCATCAACCGCACGCTGCGCGACGCGGCGCAGGGCCGCATTCCGGCGATGATCGGCGGCGGCTTCGACCTGGTCGACGTGCGCGACGTGGCGCAGGGCCTGGTCCTGGCGTCCGAGCGCGGCCGCACCGGCGAGAACTACCTGCTCGGCGGCGAGATGATCTCGATGCTCGACCTGTGCCGCCTGGCCGCGGCCCACGGCGGCAAGCGCGGCCCCCGATTCGCCATCTCCCCCAAGCTCGTCGGCGCGGCGATTCCGCTGCTCGCGCCGATCGGCAAGGCATTCAAATCCGACATCGTCTCGAAAGCCGCACTGGGCGCGCTGATCTCGGCTCCCGTCGTGGACCACGGCAAAGCCGAGCGCGAACTCGACTACCGCCCGCGCTCCACCGACGAGACCGTGCGCGACCTCGTCGCCTTCTTCGCCGACCCGACCCCGCTGGCACCCGATACTCGGCAGATCGCCTGACCAACGGCACCCGGCCCGGCTAGTCAAGCTTGCCTAGCCACCCTCCGGGTGCTACTTTTTCCATAGCTAGCCAAATTTGGCTAGCTTTCGGAAAGAAGGTGTTCTCGATGGCAGGCGAAATGACTGTGCCGATACTGCCGTGCAATTCGATCGATGAGGTCGCCGAGTTCTACCGGATGCTCGGCTTCGAACAGACCTACCGGCAGACCCGCCCGAACCCGAGCCTGGTCATGCGACTGGAAGATATCCACCTGCACTTCGGCGCGATCCCAGGCTTCGATCCAGCCGATTCCTACGGATCATGCGTGATCTTGGTCCCCGATATCGGCGCGCTGTTCGCCGACTTCGCCGCGGGGATGCGCGCGGTGCACGGCAAGCTACTGATCTCGGGGATACCGCGGATGACGCGCCCACGCAAGCGCAAGAACGCCGACAACCTCACCGGATTCCTGGTGGTCGATCCCGGCGGGAACTGGATTCGCTTCCACCCCAAGGCCGCAGCGCCGGAACAGCCCATCGGCGCGACACCGGGCAGGCTGCGCAAGACTCTGGACAACGCGGTCGTCATGGCCGATTCGCACGGCGACAATGCCCACGGCGCAAAGATTCTCGACGGCACCCTGGCGCGCGAGCAGAACACCGCGACACCGGTCGACCTCGTCGACGCACTGACCTACCGAGCCGAATTGGCAGTCCGGATGGGCGACCCGGACTTGGCAGGACAACTACTCGACCGCAGCCGGGCGATACCGTTGACCGACTCCGACCGGGTGATCCTCGCCGACGCCCTGTCCAATGCCGAGGAGCTGCAACGCATTCTGGGCTCCCCCGCCACCGACTGAAAGGAACCCATGTCCGCGGTTCGCCTGCTCGTCCTCGGCGCTGTCCGGCGCCGGGACCGTGCGCACGGGTATCAAGTACGCGCAGACCTGGAATCCTGGGGTGCCCACGAATGGGCGGGCGTGAAGTCCGGCTCCGTCTATCACGCGCTCAAAGCCATGACCGGCGAAGGACTGCTGATCGCGCACGAAATCACGCCGAGCACCACGGGTGGGCCGCCGCGCATCGAATACGAGGTCACCGACGCGGGCGACCAGGCCTACTTCGCTCTGCTGCGCACCGCTCTCTCACAGCGGGATCCGCGGATGGACATGCTCGCCGCCGCCGTGGGTCTCATCGATGATCTCCCCCGCGCCGAAGCCATCGACCTGCTACGGAAACGTGCGGAGGCGATGGAGCAGTGGCGGACGAGCGTCACCGGCGAACTGCCGCCCGGCACCGATCTGGACACCTGGGGCCCGGTCGGCGAAGTGCTCGGACTGTGGTTGCACACCGCGGACAGCCGCGCCGAATGGACCCTTCGACTGATCCGCCGCCTCGAAGCGGGCGCGTTCGATATGGCAGACGACAAAGCTCAGCAGTGAGCGATCGAGGCCGGCGCGATCAGGGGCAGCGGGTGGCGAGGACGCAGAACTCGTTCCCTTCCGGATCGGCGAGGGTCACCCAACTAACATCACCTTGACCGACGTCCGCGTACCGAGCACCCAGGTCCAGTAAGCGACGGACCTCTTCGTCCTGATCACGATCGGTCGGGTTGACATCGATGTGCAGCCGGTTCTTGATCGTCTTGCCCTCGGGCACGCGCGCGAACCCCAACGTCGGCGGCACCGGGCCGGGACGATCCCTGCCGTCCGGCACCGCGGGTGAACCGATGGTGACGAACCCGTCCTCCTCATCCTGCACCTCGTAACCGAGGACCGCACACCAGAACTGAGCGAGACTCGCGGGATCGGCACAGTCGATCGCGAGCTCGGTGAACTTACTGGCCATGTCAGGACCTTTCAGGTGAAACAGCTGCGCTCCCCACTCAACCCGCTACAGCAAAGTTCGGCCACTCGATTTGTCCCCGGCCTCATCGACGTCCACTCGCACGGGCCCGTCCCCGCGCCTGAGCCACCTGCTCCACGTTTTCGAATAACTTGCCAGGCGACGCGCCCGCTCGAGCGCACGCACATTTCCATCCATGTGGTCACGTATGACGAATGCTTTTCGGGCCGTCTATATGGACGTCCTCGCTCGCTACCCGAGTCGTCCTGCGTCGGCGCGTCGCGTATCCAGTTGCAAGGGGCCGCTGCCAGGTTCGATCAACCAACGGATGGGCCGACGACGGCCCGGACAGACGGAAGGTTCGCCGTGCGGAAGCTGCATGTCTTTTCCCTCTCCACGATCACGCTCGTCATGCTCTCGGGGCTGGCCGGACCGGCCACCGCTGACCCGGACTCGGACGACCAGGACCTTGCGTCCTATCTACTCCGGGTGCCGCTGCCCGGCCCAGCGACGGATCTGAAGATCATCACACCGGAGAAGTACTCGAAGCTCAATGAGGCGTTTTGTTCGCCGGATAAGTTCTCGGACGAGATGCTGAAGAACATCGACAAGGTGTACAAGAAAGCCCTGCCGGTCACCTTCGGCACGCCGGATGCGCCCAAGGATCCGATCGCCGAAGCCCGCAAGGAGGTGCTGAAAACCACCGAACTCACCAACGAAGCTCGTTGGAAACTGTGTCCCGGCAAAACCGAACGGATCAGCGAGACCCAGGCTGACTACCACAAGGCCCTGGTCCGGCTCATCAAGGAGTCTGGCACCACTCCAGTATCCGAGCTGCGGGAAGAGGGCCTGACAGCCGAGGACAAGAAAGACAAGACTGCCAGTATCTGGTCAATGCGCCTGACCGGCTTCAAAGCCGCCTTTCAACGCTATCTCAGCCCCACCGAGATCTGAGCGTCTCAACGCGATGTAGTACTGCGACGTCCCGTTACAGGGGCGTCGCAGTATTAGAGCGACCAGACACGGGCAGAATCGCTGTCCCACCCGGCCCGGATCTGCGATTCCCGAGCGCGGGATCGTATCTGCGCCAGTAGTACGGCCACCAGTATGTGTCGATCGGCTTCACCTTCGACCACGGCGCCGTCAGCCTCGGTCCCGACGAGACCGCTGCCATGCCGCCGCCCGCCGCGGACTGGTTCGAACAGCCCTTCGGCAAGGTTCCCCTCGACCAGTTCGTCCTTGATCTGCGGCGGCCCGCTCCCCTCTCGGTGCGACGCTGGCTCGCGGCTTCCGTCGAAACGCGGGGCCTGGCTCATTGCGGCCCCGACTCGTTCATGGACGGCGGCAGCCTGGGGCAGTGGTTCGACATGATCGTCCACCGCCAAGAGATCAGCCCCGCCGTACCGACCTGAATACCTCGCAACCGCGCTGTTCCTCACGAACTTCGGACGGCAGAAATCCGTTGACGGAGCGAGAGGAAGCGCCTGACGGTGCTTGGTTTCAGTAGGTCGGCCAGTTACCCGGTGTCATGAGTTCGAGGAGGTGCTCGTCGGGATCTCGGAAGTAGATGCTGCGTCCGCCACGTGCCCAGTTGGTCCGGCCTTCGATCGGGATATCGTGCGCCTTCAGATGAGTTTCCCACTCCGTCAGTTGTTCCTCGGAGACCGCGAAGCACACATGGAGCCTGCCGCTGCCGTCGTGGGGCGGGATCTCGCCGTTCGGCAGACCAGGTTCGGGCAACACCTTCGGTTCGAGCGATCCGCCGCGACGGAACAGCAGCAGCACATTGTCGCCCCCGACGTCGAACGCGCACAACGGATCCGCGTCGAGAATCGGATTCAGTTGCAGCACATCGGTATAGAACTTGCGGGCACGACCGAGGTCGTCGACGTACAACGCGGACTCGATGATCCGGTCAAGTTTCGGCACAGTTGGCTTCCCTTCTCGAATACGGTGTCGGAACCATCCTGCAACCTCGAGCCCACTCGAGGTCCAGGGTTGCGTGGCTCACAAACTTTCCTGCACACCTCCCAGATACGCCGACTCGCCGTCCATCTCGGAGCTGACGAGATTCACACGGGGACAGTGGTTTTGACCGACACGCTCCACGCCATCGCATAACTCCCCCAGTCGGGGGAGCTCGAAATCGGTCTCCCGGCCGACGTCGAGGGGCATCGACTTCCATACCGTCGAAGAGCCCCGCCAAGCCGATTCCGCAACACGTGCGGGATTCGCTCGGCTTCTCCGCGTCGCGCCCATCAGGAGCTACTGTGCTTTCCGCCTTCACGTCGGCTGCCCGAACCCCGGAACTCCGGCGGAAGGTGTGCTGGACGCTCGGACTGCTGGCGTTGTTTCGGCTCGGCGCGATACTGCCTTCTCCCGGTGTGGATTTCGCGGCGGTGCGCGGCTGTATCGAGCTGAACTCGGGTGGTGAGTCCGCCGGCATCTACCAGCTGATCAACCTTTTCTCCGGCGGCTCGATGCTGCAACTCTCGGTTTTCGCGGTCGGCATCATGCCCTACATCACCGCGAGCATCATCACGCAGCTACTGACCGTCGTGATCCCCCGTTTCGAGGAATTGCGTCAGGAAGGGCAGACCGGCCAAGCCAAAGTCACGCAGTACACCCGCTATCTGGCGATGGCGCTGGCCTTGCTGCAAGCCTCGACGCTGGTCGCGTTGGCCGCGCGGGGGCAACTCCTGCGCGGGTGTGCCGAGGATATTTTCCCCGACAGCTCGCTGTTCGCCATGCTCACCGCGGTACTCGTGATGACCGCGGGTGCGGCGCTGGTCATGTGGTTCGGCGAGCTGATCACCGAGCGCGGTTTCGGCAACGGTATGTCGCTGCTGATCCTCGCGGGCATCGCCTCGCAGATTCCCGCTCAGGGCGGGTCGATCCTGGAAAGCCGGGGCGGAATCGTCTTCGGCGGCGTCTGCTTCGCGATCACCGCGCTGATCGTCGGCGTGGTCTTCATCGAGCAGGGGCAACGCCGGATTCCGGTGCAATATGCCAAGCGCGTGGTGGGACGGAAAATGTACGGCGGTTCCGCGACGTACCTGCCGCTGAAGGTCAATCAGGCCGGTGTCATCCCCGTCATCTTCGCCTCGTCGCTGCTTTTCCTGCCGAACCTGTTCGCGCAGTTCAGTCAGGGTAACTCCGGCCCTGTTGCGGATTTCATCCAGAAGTATCTGGCCGACACCGATCATCCGGTCCACGTCACCGGTTATTTCGTGCTGATCGTTTTCTTCTCCTACTTCTACGTCGCGATCACCGTCAACCCGCAGGAGCGTGCCGCGGAGATGAAGAAATTCGGCGGCTTCATCCCCGGCTATCGGCCCGGCAAGCCGACGGCCGATCATCTGAGCCATGTCCTCAATCGGATCACCCTGCCCGGATCCCTGTATCTCGGTGCCGTTGCGGTGCTGCCGAACCTGGTGCTCGGTTTCGGCGCGTCCGGTCCGGCGTCGAGCCTGGCCTTCGGCGGTACCTCAACGCTGATCATGGTGAGCGTCGCCCTGGACACGGTCAAACAGCTCGAAAGCCAAGTGCTGAACAGGAACTATCAGGGCTTTCTGCGATGAACATGCTGCGCTCGCTGGGCACCGGCGGCCGATGAGTCTACGGTCTGAAACCATGGTTGCGAACCGCTCGACCCATCCGCTGCTACGCGTGGTGTCCACCCTCATTCTCGCGATCACCGCGATGACGCTTTCTGTGGCTACCGCGCACGCGGAACCGCGATCCACGAACTACGCGGCGGACCTGCGGCCGGACCGATCGACGGGTGACGCCGACCCCACTCGCGGACAGACGATCTCGGTGCTGCTGGCCGACGGTCAGCTGTTGTTTCGGATGGGTATGCAAGCGGCGATCGCAGGCCAACCGGATATGACCTGCGTCGCGGAGGTCGGTGACGGCCACGCCGCCGTTCGGGAGATCCAACGCCTGCGCCCGGACGTGGCCTTCATCGATCTCGACCTGCCCGGCTTGGCCGACGCCGGGCCGATCGACACCGCCACCACCAGAATCCTCGCCCTCGCTACCGAGCACACCGACGAAAACCTTTATCGCGCATTGCATCTCGGCGCGACAGGGTTTCTCGCGCGATCCGGCCCCGTCGACGACCTGCTCGCCGCCATCCGCACTGCGGTGCACGGCGCCGCCCTGATCGATCCGGTGCTGACCAGGCAGCTGATCACTCGCTTGTCCGCAGGCATCGAACCGTTCCCGGCCACCCCGGAGGTCGAAACCCTCACTGCCCGTGAGCATCAGGTCCTCGGATTCATCGCGAAGGGGTACACCAATTCCGAGATAGCCCGCGCCCTCGGCATCGGCGGACAGACCGTCAAAACCCATGTCTCCCATGTGCTCACCAAACTCGGCGTCCGTGACCGCATCCACGCCGCGGTCTACGCGCACACCCACCGGATCGGGTCGATCGAGACATAGCGGCGGCAGCCGGGGTCCGTGCGAGGCGGACGTGTCGACCCTGCTGTGCCGCGTGGACTGGTCCAAGCGGCACAGCTGGAAATCAACCGACTGCGCCGGCGGCCTCGACGATGACTTTCGCTACCGCCTCGGGCTGGGAGACGGTCAGCGCGTGCGAGGCGCCCTTGATCTCCACCGTCGCGCGCGACCCGGCCCGTTCGGCCATGAAGCGGTGCGCGGCGACCGGGATGTTGTAGTCGGCGTCGGGGAAGACGAACCAGGACGGGACGGTCTTCCAGTTCGGTGCGCCGGATTTGCCGTTGAGCGCGCGGTCGTTCAGCGGGCGCTGGGTGAGGGCGTCGATGGCGGTTCGGTCCGCGGGGACGTCGGCGGCGAACTGCTGGTGGAACTTGGCGGGCTGGATGTAGAGGTCGGTGCTGCCGTCGGGCAGCACTACCTTGTCGAGGGTGTCGCCGAGCGTGCTGCCGGGGAACTTGCCGGAGAGCTCGCCGATGGTCTCACCTTCTTCGGGCGCGAAGGCCGCGACGTAGACCAGTCCCTTGACCTTGGGATCGTGGACCTGCGAGATGACCTGCCCGCCGTAGGAGTGCCCGACCAGCACGACCGGACCGTCGATCGAGGCCACCACGCCGCGGACGGTGTCCGCGTCACCGGCGACACTGCGTAGTGGATTGCCCACGGCGATGCTGGTCAGACCCTGTCGATTGAGGTTGTCGAGCACGCCGTTCCAGCTGCTGGACTCGGCGAAGGCTCCGTGGACGAGCACGATGGTCGGCTTGGCGGGGGCGGGCCCTGGCTGGGCGCCTGCGCAGCCCGCGCCGGCGAGGGTGAAGCCCAGCGCGACGGCGGTGAGCTTGACGATGGTGGTGATACGCATGACGGGTTCCTCGAAAGAGTTGGGTTCGCAGCCGGTGGCGGCTTGGAAGGTCGTGCAGTGGGTGGCGGCGGCGAGGTGTTCAGTGCGCGAGGAAGGCCAGCAGGTCGGCCTCGAACGCGGTGCGGAATTCGCCGTAAAGACCGTGCGGCGCACCGGGATACACCCGTAGCGTCGCGTTCGCGAGCAGTGCCGCCGACTGCATCGCCGAGGCGTGCAGCGGGACGATCTGGTCGTCGTCGCCGTGGGCGACCAGTACCGGCACGTCGATCCCCTTCAGGTCCTCGGTGAAATCGGTTTCGGAGAACTGGGCGATGCACTCGTAGGCCGCGCGCGCCCCGACCTGCATCCCGAGCCGCCAGAACGCGTGCCTGGCACCCTCGGAGACGATCGCGTCGGGCCGATCGAACCCGTAGAAGGCCTCGCTCAGCTCCCAGTAGAACTGCGAGCGGTCGGCGGCCACACCGGCGCGGATGCCGTCGAAGACCGCCATGGGCGTGCCGCCGGGATTGGTCTCGGACTTGACCATCACCGGGGGCACGGCGCCCAGCAGCACCGCTTTGGCAACCCGGCCGCTACCGTGGCGCGCCAGGTAGCGCACGACTTCGCCGCCGCCGGTGGAGTGGCCGACCAGAACCGCGTCGCGCAGGTCCAGGTGCTCGATCAGCTCGCCGAGATCGTCGGCGTAGCGGTCCATGGTGTTGCCGTCCCAGGTCTGGCTCGATCGGCCGTGACCACGGCGATCGTGCGCGACGGCGCGGTAACCGTGCTCGGCGACCAGGCGGGCCTGCTCGTCCCAGGCGTCGGCGCTCAGCGGCCAGCCATGGCTGAAGACGACCGGCCGGCCCGCGCCCCAGTCCTTGAAGAAGATCTGCGCCCCGTCGGTGGTGGTGAAGGTGTTTGTCATGCCGACGAAGTTACGAGCGGAGCCACTGCCTACACATCAGTCGAACGACTGCACCGATGACTGAGTCATGGTGGGTGTTCGGTGCCGTAGTCGTTGCCCCGATTACCGCATCTACCTGCGTCGTCACTTTGTGAAACCGTAGGTTCTCTGTCAGGATCTGGCGGTGATCGGTGAGTTTTCGCAGTCGACTCTGATTGGTCGAGACCGGTACTCGGCCATGCTGGGAGAGCTCCTGGATCGAGCGGTCGCCGGAAACGGCTCGGTGCTGATCCTGCGCGGACAGGCGGGTATCGGAAAGTCGGCTCTGCTCAGCGCGATTCGGGTGCTGGCAACCGACCAGCACCTGACCGTGGTTTGCGCGGCCGGTGTCGAGAACGAAGCAGGCTTGCCGTTCGCCGCACTGCACCAGCTCCTGCGGCC
Organism: Nocardia sp. CS682; assembly: GCF_004634405.1. Classification (NCBI taxonomy): domain Bacteria; kingdom Bacillati; phylum Actinomycetota; class Actinomycetes; order Mycobacteriales; family Nocardiaceae; genus Nocardia; species Nocardia sp. CS682. The sequence continues at coordinate 1,739,960 of NZ_CP029710.1, forward strand.
CCTCGAAGCCGAGGTGTCCAAGCTTCCCGTTGCGCAACAGCGCACGCTGCGCGCGGCGTTCGGACTGGAGGACGGATCGCCCGACCTGTATGCAGTGGCGTTGGCCACGCTGCAACTGGTCGGCGAGGCCGCCGCCATATGCCCGACGGTCCTGCTCATCGACGACCTGCAGTGGATCGACAGCTGTAGCGCGGATGTGCTCAGTTTCGTCGCGCGCCGGATCGGCAGTGACGCGGTCCTCGTGCTCGGCGCCACCCGAACCGAATCCGAGGACGCCGCCCGGCGAGCGGGGCTGCCGGAGGTCATGGTCGAACCGCTCGACGAGCAGGCCGCCGCCGCCCTGCTTCAGGCGCAAGCATCCACCTTGCCGAGCACCGTGCGACAGCGACTGCTCAGCCAGGCTGCGGGAAATCCGTTGGCGCTCACCGAGTTACCGCGGGCGATGCGTCAGACCACGGATCGGATGATCGACGATCTGCCGTTGACCGCCCGCCTCGAAACCGCCTTCGCCGCGCGTTCGGCCGAGCTCAGCGAGCCGACTCGGGCCCTGCTCGTCGTCCTCGCGGCCGATGTCAGCTGCGACGCGGGCCGGCTGTTGCGGGCGGCCGCCACCCTCGCCGGTGTCCCGGTCGGTGCGGCGCACCTGCAAGAAGCCATCGACGTCGGCCTGGTCGAGATGGCGGGTCCGCTCCTGCGGTTCCGGCATCCGCTGATGCGCTCGGCGACCTACGTCCGGGCGCCGCTGACCCAACGGCTCGGTGCGCATTCGATATTGGCCGAGGTGCTCGCCGACTTCCCCGACAAACAACTCTGGCATCGCGCCGCGGCCACGCTCGGCACCGACGACGCCATCGCCACGCAACTCGAACACTATGCGCAGCGATCGCGGGCCTGTGGTGCCATCATGGCCGCGGTCGCCGCCCTCGATCGCGCGGCGAAGCTGTCCGAGCGACCCGAGCGCACGACCGCCTTGCTCCTGCACGCCGCGGAACTGGCGAGCGAGACCGGTGCGCGACGCGAGGCCATCGACCTGCTCGATCGGGTCGACCTGAGCGTGTTGGGGCCCATCGAGCGCGCACGCCTGGCAGCCGTCGAGGAAATGGTCGCGTTCCATCGCTACGAGGATGCCGACCGTCGCATCCGGCAGCTCGTGGATATCGCCGCCGGTGTACAGGATGCGGGCAATACCGATCTCGCCGCAGCGATACTGTGGTTCGCCGCCGCACGATGCTCCGCCCAGGATGCCTGCGACGAATCCCGCAAATACATTGTCGCCCAACTGGATTCCCTGGACCTGCCGGCACACGACCCGCGGGTACTCGCCATCGGCGCGTTCAGCCTGCCGTGGGAGCGCGGCGCCGGGATTCTCGAGCGACTCGACCAGCTCGATCCGAATCGCGCCGACGCCGACGCCATGCGCTCGCTCGGCTACGCCGCGCTGTACCTCGGCGACTTCCGCCGTGGCACTGCCTATGTCGACCACGCCGCCGGAATCAGCCGCAGCCAAGGGCGACTCGGCCTGCTGTCCGGCCTCCTCGGCGCCGGGAACTGGATCCGCATCTGGCTCGGCGACTGGGCCAGGGCCCGCGCCGAATCCGAGGAAGCCCGCGCCTTCGCCGCGGAGAACGGCCAGGAGTTCTATCTCGTTACCGGACACGCCAATCTGGCCATGATCGCCGCATTGCGCGGCGAATCCGAACTGGCCGCCGAGCATCTGCGCGCGGTCGGCGCCAGCCCGTTGGCCGCCGGGATGCGGTGTATCCAGATCGCCGCTCAGCAGACCCGCGGCATGCTCCTGCTGCTGGCCGGGCAGGCCGAGGACGCGTTCACGGCGCTGGCGCGGGTCTATGATCCCGCCGACCCGGTGAGCCACCCCATGCAACGCTGGTGGGTCGCGCCCGAACTCGCCGACGCCGCGATTGCCTCCGACAATGCCGAGGCCGCAAGGGGATTGCTGGCCGACCTACCGGAGCTGGTGCGACGGGTACCTGCCTCGATGTTGCTCGTCGTCGACGAATACAGCCGCGCGGTACTCGCCGACGACACCGCTGCCGATGCCGCCTACACCGCCGCGCTCACCGGCCATACGGGTAGGTGGCCGTTGTACCGCGCACGACTGCAACTCCAGCACGGTCGCCGGTTGCGCCGACTACGCCGCACGTCGGAAGCCCGCGAACCGCTGCGCGAGGCCCGCGACATTTTCGACGCCCTTGGCGCCGGACCCTGGGCACAGGCCGCGCGCAACGAACTGCGCGCCGCAGGCGAAACCAGCGCCCGCCGCTCCCCCACCGCCCGCGACCAACTCACCGCACAGGAACTACAGATCGCCACCCTGGCCGCCGAGGGCTTCACCAACCGCCAGATCGCGGAGAAGCTCTACCTTTCCCACCGGACCGTCGGCTCCCACCTCTACCGCATCTATCCACGCCTCGGCATCAGCAGCCGAGTCGAACTCGCCGGAGCCATCTCGACGATCAGCTGAGCGAAGCCGCTAGAAGATTGCACTCTAGACGAACATATGTTCGACTGGAGTGGTGCGGTGGCAAAGCCAGACCTTGGACGCCGACGACGGCGCTTTGCCCGGGCTCACCCGGGCCGGGTTGACGCGCACCGTGCAGACCCCTGAGTTCGAGGGCATCACCTTCCATGAAGTGCTCTGTAAAAGCGCACTGAACAAGGTGCCTGCGAGTTCGAACCTGCCGTTCCAGTGGACGATCAATCCGATGCGCGGCTGCTCGCACGCCTGCCGCTACTGCTTCGCCCGCCCGACGCACGAGTATCTGGACCTGGACGCGGGCAAGGATTTCGATTCCCAGATCGTGGTGAAGACGAACATCGCCGCGGTGCTGCGCAAGGAACTCGGCCGCCGCTCCTGGCATCGGGAACCGGTCGCGCTCGGCACCAACACCGACCCGTACCAGCGGGCCGAGGGGCGGTACCGCTTGATGCCCGGCATCATTCGCGCACTCACCGATGCGGGCACGCCGTTCTCCATCCTCACCAAAGGCACCCTGCTGCGCCGGGACCTCCCGCTGCTCACCCTGGCCGCGCGCGAGGTGCGGGTGAGCGTGGCGGTATCCATCGCGATCCACGATCTGGACCTGCACCGCAGCCTCGAAACCGGCACCCCGGCGCCGAAAGCCCGGCTGGAACTCGTGCGCGCGCTCACCGACGCGGGCTTCGCCGTGAATGTCATGGTGGCGCCGGTGATTCCGTGCCTCACCGACAGCAAGGCACACCTGGACGAGCTGTTCGGCGCGATCGCCGACGCGGGCGCGCGCTCGGCCGTCGCCTTCCCGATGCACCTGCGCGGCAGCACCCGCGACTGGTTCCTCGACTGGCTCGCCGAGCACCATCCGGCGCTGGTGCGGCGCTACCGTCAGCTCTACGGCCGTGGCGCCTATGTGACGCCCGAGTACTCGACCTGGCTGCGCGAGCGCGTCGATCCGCTGCTGCGGCGACACGCGCTGAAGCCGGAAAAACCGGCCGAACCGGAGACACAGCCGGAAAGTCCGCACGCCGCAGACCCGCAGCTGGCATTGTTCGGCTGAAGCCTCGCGCGATCGACCACCGGTAAACCGCACGCAATACCCGTGAACCTCACATATCGGGCGGACGTACCGAGCGGTGCGGAGTAGTTTGGCGATGGCACCCCTCTCATCGACGAGGAAGTGAAGGCAGGCAGATGGTTTCGCACCACAACGATGTCGGCACAGCCCAAAACGCCGCCGACGCAGCGAAATTGGAAAAGGTAGTCATTCGGTTCGCCGGTGACTCCGGCGACGGCATGCAGCTGACCGGTGATCGTTTCACGCACGAAGCGGCCGCGTTCGGCAACGACCTCGCCACCCAGCCCAACTTCCCCGCCGAGATCAGAGCGCCCCAGGGCACGCTACCCGGCGTTTCGTCGTTCCAGATTCAGATCGCCGACTACGACATCCTCACCGCGGGCGACCAGCCCGACGTGCTCGTCGCGATGAATCCGGCCGCGCTGAAGGCGAATCTGGAGGATCTACCGCGCGGCGCCACCGTCATCGTGAACACCGACGAGTTCACCAAGCGCAATCTCACCAAGGTCGGCTACCCCGCCGACCCGCTCGACGACGGCACGCTGTCGGACTTCGTGCTGCACCGCGTACCGATGACCTCGCTCACCCTCGGCGCCACCGAGTCCACCGGGGTCGGCAAGAAGGACGGTCAGCGCGCGAAAAACATGTTCGCGCTCGGCCTGCTGTCCTGGATGTACGGGCGGCCGATCGGCGGCACCGAGAAGTTCATGCGGGAGAAATTCGCCGCCAAACCCGACATCGCCGAGGCCAACGTGCTGGCGTTCCGGGCAGGCTGGAACTACGGCGAGACCACCGAAAGTTTCGCAACCACCTATCAAATCGCGCCCGCGAAGCTGCCGCCGGGCACCTATCGCCAGATCACCGGCAATACCGCGCTCGCGTACGGACTGGTCGCGGCGGGTCAGCTCGCCGGGCTGCCCGTGTTCCTCGGCACCTACCCGATCACCCCGGCCTCGGACATCCTGCACGAGCTGAGCAAGCACAAGAACTTCGGCGTCACCACCTTCCAGGCCGAGGACGAGATCGCGGGAATCGGTGCGGCACTGGGGGCTTCGCTCGGCGGCGCGCTCGGTGTCACCAGCACCTCCGGGCCGGGGCTCGCGCTCAAGAGCGAAACCATCGGCCTCGCGGTGATGACCGAGCTACCACTGCTGGTGATCGATGTGCAGCGCGGCGGGCCGTCCACCGGCCTGCCGACCAAGACCGAGCAGGCCGATCTGCTGCAAGCGCTGTACGGGCGCAACGGCGAATCACCGGTCGCCGTGCTCGCGCCGCGCTCCCCCGCCGACTGCTTCGCCACCGCGGTCGAGGCGGCCAGGATCGCGCTCACCTATCGCACGCCGGTGCTGCTGCTGTCCGACGGCTCGATCGCGAATGGTTCGGAGCCGTGGTCGATTCCGCAGGTTACCGACCTCGCGCCGATCGAGACCGGATTCGAGCCGGAAGGCGAGGAGACCGACTCGTTCCAGCCCTACGCCCGCGACCCGGAGACCCTGGCGCGGCCGCTCGCCGTCCCGGGCACCAAGGGTCGCGCGCACCGGATCGGCGGACTGGAGAAGGCCGACGGCAGCGGCAACATCTCCTACGATCCGGCCAATCACGAACTGATGGTTCGGTTGCGGCAAGCCAAGATCGACGGCATCAGCGTGCCCGATCTCGAGGTCGAGGATCCGGACGGGCGGGCCGAGCTGCTGCTCATCGGCTGGGGCAGCTCGTACGGGCCGATCGGTGAGGCCTGTCGCCGCGCGCGCCGTCGTGGCGTGCCGGTCGCGCAGGCGCACCTGCGTCATCTGAATCCGTTGCCCGGCAACCTCGGCGCCGTACTGCGGCGCTATCGCACGGTGGTCGCGCCGGAGATGAACGGTGGCCAGCTCGCGTTGCTCTTGCGTGGGAAATACCTGGTCGATGTGCAGCCGTGGACGAAGATCGCCGGGACCGCGTTCTCCGCGCAGGAACTCGTCGGGGTCATCGATGCCGCACTGGACGGCTCGATCGCGGAGATGGAACAGGACAAGGCCTTCGCCGCCAGAGCGCGGGCCACGTACGTCAGCACTGGGGGTAACGAATGACCATCGTGGAAACCTCGCTCGTCGGCACAGATCTCGGCTTGACCGGACTGTCCGGGGTACCCGCCGCGGCCGGGCCGCAGAAGGTGAAGGACTTCACCACCGATCAGGAGGTGCGCTGGTGCCCCGGTTGCGGTGACTACGTGATCCTGGCGACCGTGCGCGGGTTCCTCGCCGAGCTCGGATTGCGCAGGGAGAACCTGATGTTCGTCTCCGGGATCGGCTGCTCGAGCCGCTTCCCGTATTACCTCGAGGCCTACGGCATCCACTCCATCCACGGCCGCGCGCCCGCCATCGCCACCGGGCTCGCGGTGACCCGACCCGACCTGTCGGTGTGGGTGGTGACCGGGGACGGTGACGCGCTGTCCATCGGCGGTAACCACCTCATCCACGCGCTGCGCCGCAACGTGAACATGACGATCCTGTTGTTCAACAACCGGATCTACGGACTCACCAAGGGGCAGTACTCGCCGACCTCGGAACAGGGCAAGGTCACCAAGTCGACCCCCATGGGTTCGGTCGACCATCCGTTCAACACCCTGTCGATCGCGCTCGGCGCCGAAGCGACCTTCGCCGCACGCGCATTGGACTCCGATCGCGCAGGACTCACCGAGGTGCTGCGCGCCGCCGCCGAACACCGCGGCGCCTCGTTCGTCGAAATCCTGCAGGACTGCCCCATTTTCAACGATGGTTCCTTCGATGCGCTGCGCCGCGACAACGCCGCCGCGCACCTGGTCCCGCTGCACCACGGCGAGCCCATCCGTTTCGGCGCCGACGGTGAATTCGCCGTCGTCCGAAGCGGTTTCGGGCTCGAGGTGACCCGCACCGACGCCGTCGCCGAATCCGACATCGTCGTGCATGATGCCTATACCGACAACCCCGAATACGCCTACGCCCTCTCCCGCCTCTCCGATCAAGCGCTCGACCACGTGGTCACCGGCGTGTTCCGCAGCGTCAGCCGGCCCACTTATGACGACGGTGTGCGCGCACAGACGGCTCAGGCGCGTGAACGCAAACCCGTTGACCAGGGCTCGCTGCAGTCGCTGCTGAGTGGTCCTGAGACCTGGACTGTCAGCTAGGTCAAGCTGATCCGCTGGCCGCCCGGGTTCCGGCTCGGCGGTCGGCTCTGCGCACGGTCGGCGACGTGGCGGCGGCAGAGTGTGAGTAGGCCCGCCCTCATGTCCCGACGCTGTGCGAGCGCTCCGTGGGTCAGGGCCGCTTGGCGAAGCCGAGGTCGATTACGGCGTCGCGTTCCTGGGTGAGTTCGGCGACGCTGGCATCGATTCGGGTGCGGGCGAAGTCGTCGATGGGGAGGTCGGGGACGATCGTGTAGGTGCCGTCGGCGCAGGTGACGGGGAAAGAGCTGATCAGGCCCTCGGGGACGCCGTAGGAACCATCGGAGGGGACGGCCATCGAGACCCAGTCGCCGTCGGCGGTGCCGCGCACCCAGTCGTGGATGTGGTCGAGGGCGGCGCTGGCCGCGCTGGCGGCCGAGGAGGCGCCGCGGGCCTGGATGATGGCGGTGCCGCGCTGCTGCACGGTGGGGATGAAATCGTCGGTGAGCCAGGCCGGATCGTCGATGCGGTCGAGGGCGGGGCGGCCGTCGATGGTGGCGTGCGCGAGGTCCGGGAATTGGGTCGCGGAGTGGTTGCCCCAGATGGCAACTCGGGCGATGTCGGCGGCGGGCGCTCCGGTCTTCTTGGCCAGCTGCGCGATCGCGCGGTTGTGGTCCAGACGGGTCATCGCGGTGAAGCGGGCGGCGGGGACGTCGGGTGCGTTGCTCATCGCGATGAACGCGTTCGTGTTCGCGGGATTGCCGACCACGAGCACCTTCACGTCATCGGCGGCACTCGCGTTGATCGCGGACCCTTGCTCGGTGAAGATCGTGCCGTTGGCGGCCAACAGATCCGACCGTTCCATCCCGGCCGTGCGCGGCCGTGCCCCTACCAGCACCGCGACGTTCGCCCCCGAAAACCCTTCCCACGGATCATCACTGATGTCGATGGACTCCAGCAGCGGAAACGCCCCGTCCTCCAACTCCATCGCCACGCCCTCCAACGAAGCCACCGCCGCCGGAATCTCCAACAGCCGCAGCCGCACCGGCGTATCCGCACCGAGCATCGCCCCCGACGCAATCCGGAACAACAACCCATACGCAATCTGCCCGGCCCCACCGGTCACAGCAACAGTCACGGGCGCGGTCCGACCTCCGGTGCTCACAGCAAACTCCTAGTAGTTGTGCGGACTCTCAAACCTCACCCTAACGACTCCCCCGCCCCCGAAAACCGCACGGTGAGCAACGCGACAGTCACCTCCCGCTCCCGCCGCCCGACGTACCCCGCTGCCCCCGCACCACTTAATCTCCGCAGCTTCGAGCACCGCCGCCTGCTGCCGATGTGCACACGCGGGGCGGTTAGTCGTAGCACAAGCCTCAGGTCAGGGCGGCGACTTCTCGGTCGGTGAGGACTACCGGGGAGACGGCGTCTTTGACCCGGGCCATTTGGACGGCGCGGTACAGCGGACGTTCGGCTAGCCGGGCGTCCCGGGCTTCGGCGCGGAGTTGGTGGACCAGCAGGGCGGAAACGGCTACGGCGGCGGCCAGTTGGCTGGTGGCCAGGGCGTCGGCCAGCCGACGCAGGCCTAGAAGGTGCAGTTCGCGGCCGCTGCCTGCGTCGGTGTACATGGCCAGGGGAACGATTTGCGAGATTTCGCCTGCGGTGACGCGCAGGACGATGCGGCTGAGGCGAGCGGGGAAGATCAGTACTTCGACGCCGGTGGCGGCGGACACCTCGATCCGGCGTTCGCCGAATAGTCGGCGGGCGTGGATCATGGTGCCCGACATCCACATTCGGCGGCGACGTAGGGCGAAGGCGTAGCCGACGGTCGGTGCGCCGACGACCAGGCCGATGGTGGCCGCGATCGGCCAGCTGACCACGGTCGCGGCCAGCAGTGCGGAGCCGATGCCGATGCCGGCCGCGGCCAGCGCCAGCCTGCGCAGCATCGGCGCGTACATCTCGGGTGCGACGAGGTCCAGACCGACGGGTGGATCCGCGTGCTGCTCACCAGAATTCGACGACACAGGCCCACCTCTCTGCGACTCCGCGCCACGTCGTGCGCGCAGTCACGTTACCCCCGCACCCCCGCTCCGGTGCCCCCTTCCGTGACGTTGCCGCGGTTCCATACACCAACGTGACATGCCGGAGTCATTCGAGCAGAGCCGCCGCCCTCATGGCGGCGGGTTGTGACAGCCCATCCAACAACGGGGCACGGCGGCGGCACTCCCCGAGGAGGACCGCCGCCACGCCCGGTCGAAGCAGCCGAGTCCGACCTACCGGGACACGTCCAGTGCCTCGCGAATCGCGACAACCACCTCATCGATCGGAATCTGGCGCTGCTCCCCGGTCGCCATATCCTTCAACCCGATGGTCTCCTCGGTGAGGTCGCGATCCCCGAGCACGAGCGTGAACTTCGCACCGGATCGATCGGCCGCTTTCATCGCGCCCTTGACCCCACGTCCACCGTAGGCGAGGTCCACGCTGATGCCCGCCGCGCGCAAGTGCGCGGCCAGCACCACCATCCGCTGTTTGGCGGCATCGCCGAGCGGCACGCCGAAGACCTCGCAGCGCGCGGGATCACCGGCGGACTTGCCTTCGGCTTGCAGAGCCAGCACCGTGCGGTCCACACCGAGCCCGAATCCGATGCCGGACAACGGTTGTCCGCCGAGCTGCGCCATCAGCCCGTCGTAGCGCCCGCCACCGCCGATACCGGATTGCGCGCCGAGTCCGTCGTGCACGAACTCGAAGGTGGTCTTGGTGTAGTAGTCGAGCCCGCGCACCATCCGCGGGTTCACCACGTACGGCACGCCGAGCGCGTCGAGGTAGCCGAGCACCTGTTCGAAGTGCGTTTTGGCGGATTCGGAGAGGTGGTCGATCATCAGCGGCGCGTCGGCGGTCATCGCGCGCACCTCGGGCCGCTTGTCGTCGAGCACGCGCAGCGGGTTGAGCTCCGCCCGCCGCTTGGTTTCCTCGTCGAGCGGCAGCCCGAACAGGAACTCCTGCAACAGTTCCCGATACTGCGGACGGCAGGTGTCGTCGCCGAGCGAGGTGAGCTCCAGCCGGAACCCGTCCAACCCGAGCCCGCGGAAGCCGGCGTCGGCGATGGCGATCACCTCGGCGTCGAGCGCGGGGTCGTCGACGCCGATCGCCTCGATGCCGACCTGCTGTAGCTGGCGGTAGCGACCGGCCTGTGGTCGCTCGTAACGGAAGAACGGCCCGTTGTAGACCAACTTCACCGGAAGCTGTCCGCGATCGAGCCCGTGCTCGATGACGGCCCGCATCACCCCGGCGGTCCCCTCGGGGCGCAGCGTGACGCTCCGGTCGCCGCGATCGGGGAAGGTGTACATCTCCTTGCTGACCACGTCGGTCGACTCGCCGACGCCGCGGGCGAACAGCCCGGTGTCCTCGAAGACCGGCAGCTCGATATGTCCGTACCCGGCCAGCCGGGCGGCGCGGATCAGCCCGTCGCGCACCGCGACGAATTCGGCCGAGCCGGGCGGGACGTAATCCGGTACCCCCTTCGGGGCGGAAAAGCTGCTGGTCTTGGTCACGATGGTCCAGTTTCCACCACCACGCCCCCGCAAGTCCAACCGGTTACGCCTACCTCCCGTCCCGGACCCGTTCGTGCCCGTTATGCGCGATTCCGGCGGGCTGTGAGGCGCACCGCACTCGGGAAGTGTCGGGCAGTCTCAGGAATAAATGGCAGACTCTCATGCCGTAACAACCGGACACGGGAGGAACGTGGTAGTGCCGAGCAACGAACAGCGGCGAGCAGCGGCGAAACGTAAGTTGGAGCGCCAGCTCGCCAACCGGGCCGAGCGCGCACGCAGGCGCAAGCAACTCACGATCGCCGGGTCGGTGCTCGGTGTTGTCGTCGTGGTCGCCGCGGTAACCGGGGTGTACTTCCTGACCAAGAGCGACGACAGCAGCAACGACGCCAAGGACGCGACCCAGTCCAGCAGCGCGCCGTCGGCGGCCGCACCGCCCGCGGCGGTGGCCAAGCCCGCGACGGTCAACTGCGTCTACAAGGACAGCCAGAAACCGGCGGACAAGCCGGCGACCAAGCCGGTGAAGGCGGAGGGCATCCCCACCACCGGCAACGACGCGAAGGTCAGCGTCAGCATGGAGACCAACCAGGGTCCCATCGGCCTGACCCTGAACAACGCCGAATCACCCTGCACGGTGAACAGTTTCGTCAGCCTGGCGTCGCAGAACTTCTTCGACGGCACCAGCTGCCACCGGATGACCGCCAGCGAGGGTCTGAAGGTGTTGCAGTGCGGTGACCCGACCGGCAGCGGCATGGGCGGTCCCGGCTACGAATTCGACAACGAGTACCCGACCGATCAGCTCGATGCCAACGATCCGATGGCCGCGCAGAAGCCGATCGCGTACAAGCGTGGCGTGCTCGCCATGGCGAACGCGGGCCCAGGCACCAATGGCAGCCAGTTCTTCGTCGTCTACGGCGATTCGCAGCTGCCGCCGAACTACACCATCTTCGGCACGGTGGACGAGAACAGCATGGGCACCCTGGACAAGATCGCCAAGGGTGGCCAGGACGACTCCAACGGTCCGGGCGACGGCAAGCCGAGCCAGCCGGTCACCATCGAGTCGGTCCGCGTCGACTGAATCGTGAAACCCGTTCGGGCCCTGCACTTGACCGAGTGCGGGGCCCGACACGTGTCGCGGGGAGGAAGGCGACCCTAATACTTCGGTTAGGGTTGGCTCAGACCGGAGATACTCCGGCGAGTTCCCGAGCCTGTCGGAATTGTGCGATATATGCTGATAAGCGGCACAGCCGTACGGTTGAGCCGCGGCTTTCTCGGGTAACCTCGAAAGAAGGAGTTCCCGTAGCGTAGTAACCCCTTCACCTGGGCGACCCCCGAGCAAGGGTGCGCGACGACACGGAGTTCTCCCGGTGTCCAAGTTTGCAGCCGGGGCATCCTCCACGGACTACAGTTCGCGTGGCGGTGCCCAGACAAAGCACCACAACAACCATAATGTGATCACTGCAGCATCGGGGAGCAGCCATGTCCGAGGAACTGGACGACATCGGCCGCGAGACAGCGGCCATGATGAGGACTATGTTGCAGCTTGCGACACTGGTCGCACTGCGGACCCGCGAGCGTGGTCAAAAGGAAGCCGAAGCGCGCGTCAAGGTGACCGAGGCTCGCATGAAAGAGGCCCGCGAGATGCAGATCCGCGAGGCCCGCGACTCGAAGGCCAAAGACCCGCGCAATACCGAACTGGCCAGGATGATCGAGAAGCCGATCCCCGAGCGCGGTGTGTCGCTGGAGAAGGATCGCTTCACGGCGCAGGCCGAGGCCACCCGCATGGCGGGCATCGCCGCCGCGCACGCCAAGCCCGTCCTGCAGTACGACTCGCCCGAACGCCGCATGGCAATCGCCGCGCATCTGGCGAAGATGGGCGTCGCACCCGAGCTCGCCGCGGTACGGATGCTGATCGAGGTAGGCCAGGCCCAGCCCCCCATCGAGGCGGTACGCACCCGCCCCGAGGAGGCACCCGCGGTCACCAGGGCTCGGGAACAGGAATCCCGCGGCCTGGAACGCACCAGGTAGACAGCCGAGAAAACGCCCGCTTATCAAGCGGGCGTTTCTTTTTCGCGCTCTGTCACTTCCGCACCGGTTGGATCCGCGCCTCCGCTCGCGCGGGCTCGCTCCGATGCGCTGCCCGGACACCTACATCCGGAAATCACCGATCGTCGGATCACCGAACATCCCGTGCTGCGGCGACTTCAACGGCAACGGACTGAGCATGTCCTTGTGCCCGTTACGCACACTGCAGTACTTGAACGGCCCCTTCGGGTCGAACAGCTTCGCCATGTGCGGGTCGGCGTGATCGAGGAACCACACGCTCAATCCCGTTGCCCCGTCGAGCCGGAAGTGCTCCCACGCCCGCCACATCGCGTCCAGGCGGGCGATCGCCTCGGCGTGCTGCCACCACTCCGGGCACCACACCGTGTCGCTGAGATCGGTGACCTGACGCCGGTACACCAGACTCAGATAGTTCTCCACGAACTCGACCACGCTCGCGTAGATCATCGGCTGCTGCTGCTGTTCGGTCACGGCCGCACCTCGCTAGCGCTCGGCACCGCCGCGACCGACGGTGCTGCGTCTGAGATTCGCTCGCTACGCTCACTCATGCCCGCGCCTCACCGGCGCGCGCCGGGACCGATGGTGCTGCGTCCGAGGCTCGCTCGCTGCGCTCGCTCACAGGGGCCTGACCTCCTCGATCTTCCCGAATTCCGGCGGCGGCGTGCCCTTGCTGAGCGACGGCGTGCCCGGAATCAGGTCGGTGATCTCCGTCTTACGCTGCGGATCATGGTGTGAGATGGACTGCTTCACCTCGGCAGCGTACTCGCCCTCCCACCACGGAACCGTCCGAACCAGTACCGGCGGCGCGCCGGACGGGAAGACGATCACCCGGCCGCGCGGCAGCTGGGCCAAGGCCTGCACGCTGAACGTCTTCGACGACCCGAGCGAACGCGAATAGCTCTTGCCGCCTTTGGATTCCGACACCGAGGCGGACACGACCTCGTAGTCGCCGATCGCCTCGGACCGCTCGCGCAGGAAGTTCGTATCGTCCACCCCGCTGCCCAGCACCTTGATGTTCGCGGCGGCCCACAGCGCGTTCATACCCGGCTCACCCCAGCAGCGCACGCCCTGCGCCCACGACTGCAGCACGGTCATCACCACGATGCCGCGCGAGCCGAAGTGGCTGTACTGCTTGGGCAGATCCTTCCAGCGCACCACGTTCGCGGCCTCGTCGAGCACCGCGAGCAGCGGAATGGCCAGCCGGCCACCGGCGGACTGCGACGCCTTGCGCATGGCCACATCGATGACAGCCTCGGTCAGGGCGCTCACCAGCGGCGCCGCCGAGCCGCGACCCTCCAGCGAGAGGCTGTAGAGGGTGCCGTTGCGTTCGATGAACTCGAGCTCGTCGAACTCCCTGCGGTCGCCGCCGCGGGTGATCCACGGGTGCACGTTGGACAACTTGAGGCAGCGGATCATCTTCTTCGCGGTGCCGAAAATGCCACTGCGCGTACGGGCGTCGGTGTTGTACTGCGACGACAGACCCGACGCGGTGTAGTGATGACGGGCCGCGCGCAACAGCTCGATGGGCTCGGTGTCCTGCGGGTTGGTCACCCATTCCCACACCTGCACGATCGGCCTGCTGCCGTTGCGGTCACCGACCGCCGCGGCCAGGAACAGCCCGGCGAGCAGATCCTCGGCCTCGGGGTCGAAGAACGCGTCGGTCTTGGCGTCGGAGCCGTCGTCGCCGTCGGCGAAGTGCCCGGCCAGCCGCGCCGCCCGCATTTCACAGCCCTCGCGGCGGGCGTCCACCCAGGCCAGCGGATCCCAGAACCAGCTGGGCTCCTCCCCCGCCACACCCTGCGGGTCGAACACGAAGGTGGGACTTCCCTTGGCCTCCCGCACATCTCGGGTCGCGTCCACCACGTCCCGCTTGTTGGAGGTGGCCAGCACCGGCCCGATCGCGGTGAGGATCGCCGGGATCACCCGGGAGGTCGACTTGCCCTGCCGCGGGCCCCAGATGTCGAGGTGCAGATCCTCGTAGGAGCCGTACAGCATCTGGCCGTCGGCGATCCCGATGCCGATCGGCACGCCGGGCACATCCTCGGTGCCCAGGCGCACGCCGAGCTGCTGGGCCTTCTCCCGCACACCCTTCGCGGTGAGATGGGCGATGGCGCCGCCCTGGCCCATCACATTGGCCTTCTCGTCGACCGGCAGTACGCCGACGGACCTGCGCTTCTTGAGCTGCCTGCGGATGAGCACCCAGGCCACCACCGCCGCGACCACGATCAGCACGATCACCGTCGACGCGCGCGGCCACCGCAGATCACCGCGGATCAGGTCCGCGACGATGGCAATCGGGTTGATCGGGATCGACTGCGTCGGGAACGACAGCATGTTGCCCAGATGCAGCGACAGCCAGAGCGTTCCGAGGATCGCGAACCCGGCGTATAGCAAAATGAGGGTTGCGTCCGGCCCGATCGCGGCCGGATCTTTTACCGGCTTCTTCGCCATGGCTGCCTCCTCTTTCTGTGCGGAAATGTCGTGGGGTTCAGCGGAACGCGTCGAGCCGCCAGCCTTCGGGCGTGCGCACCACGGTGGCGATGACCGTCGCGGGCGGCAGCGTTTCCTTGCGGCCGTTCGGGTAGACGACGGTCTGCTCGATGCCGATCTTGAACTGCTGCATGTTCGGGTCGCCGCCGCTGGGCGGCTTCTCGCCGGAGGCGAAGGTGAACGCCTCGACGCGGGCCTTCGCGGCGGCCCAGTCGGCCCACTGCAACGTCGTCCGCGGCGTCTCCAGTCCGGTCGGCGAGCCGTCCAGCATGCGAACCAGGCTGGGGCCCAACCACTTCCGGGCGCGCGTCAGCGACGTGCCCTGGGCTTCGGTGGCCGGCTGCCAGGTGTAGATCTCCTTCAGCGCGGCCACCGCGACGCCGTCGGGCGTGACCGGATCGGGGGCAGGCACCCCCTCGAGCAACCGGGTCGTTGACGTAGCCGGGGACGCGCCACCGGATCCGGTGTCCGCGCCGTCTCCGCGACCGCAGGCCGCGCCCAGCATCGCGACGCTCACCACCAGCATCACCACCAGTTTCGCGCGTACCTGTGCCGTGTCCGATATGCGGCGGGGCCCGCCGCTCCCACCGCTGTTATTCCAGGCTAACCGCATCGACCGACAGTGCGGCAGTCCCGAGGTCGCGTGTTCGGATTCGTTGCCCGCGATCACAACACCCTCCTCGCCCGGCTGTCCCCCGGCACCTGCACCTCGCCGACGCCACCGCCGCCACGCGTGCCCGGCACCGCCTGGATCATCCGACCGTTGCCGGAGTAGATGCCCACCTGTGCGGGCCCGCGCGGGCCGAACGAGCTGAACACCAGATCCCCCTCTTGAATCTTGCTCATCGGCACCTCGACACCCGCCTCCCACTGCTGTTCTGCGGTGCGCGGCAAGGTCACCGAACCGGACGAGGCTGCGAATACCGCGGCGGCGGTCAAGCCCGGACCGTCCAGTCCGCCACCGCTGGGCCCCTGCGGGCCACCGCCGCCCCACACGTACGGGGTGCCGAGCCAGTCGTGCGCGGCCTCGACGATCTGACTGCCACCGCCGCCCTCCTCGGGCGCGAACCGGCCGAGCGCGCCCGGCGCGCGGTACTGCGCCTCCATCGCGAGAATGTTCGCCACGTAGGGCTGGGTCTCGGACAGGTGCGCCGCCACCCGATTCGGCATGCCGCCGGAGGCGAGCACCGCGCCCTCACCGGCGTTGTAGGCGGCCAGCGACAAGGCGGTGATGTCGCCCTGCACCTTGCCCTCGGCCTGCCACTGCGTGATCTTGTTGGCAATGGCGCACATATAGCGGCCCTGCCCGATGATCGCGTCACCGTCGTCCCACACGCTCGCGCTGCCGTTGCCGTCGGCGTCGATCACATAGGGCTGACCGTCGTCCGGGTTCACGCTGACCGCGGTGGTCGGCAGGAACTGCGCCAGACCCTGCGCGCCCGCGGGCGAGGTGGCGCCGCGGCGGAAGCCGGACTCCTGCTTGCCTTGTGCGGCGAGCAGCGACGGGGTGATCTGCGGGCAAATGGAACCCGCCCGGCGATACCAGATTTCGAGCTCCGGCGGCACCTTGCCCGCGGCCAAAGCGCCGCCCGCGCTGCCGAAACCACGAGTGCAGCGCGGATCGCTGGAAAAGGCCTGCGCGCCACCGACATCCGGGGTCGGCGCGCCGTCCAGCCAAGGCAGCGGGTCGATCTGGCGGCCGCCGGTGAACCGCCCGCCGGGGACGATCTCGAAATGCAGGTGCGGGCCGCTGGATTCGCCAGCGGAGCCGACCTGGGCGATCGGCTGGCCCGCGGTCACCGTGTCGCCGACGCGCACGTGCACGCCGGAGTCCCACATGTGGCCGTAGACGGCGGAGTAGGCGCGGCCGTTGGTGTCGATCGAGTCGACGACGATCCAGTTGCCGAAACCCGATGCGGGCCCGGCGGCTACCACCCGGCCGTCGGACACCGAGTAGATGACCGTGCCGTCGGTGGCGGCCATATCGATGCCCAGGTGCTTGCCGCCGCGCGCGCCGAAGACATCCGACACCGTGAAGGTCCCGGTGGCCAGCGGCAGGGTGCGCCGGATCGGCCCGGCACCGGCGGCCAGCGACGGCGCGCCCGAGCTGGTCGGGTTCTGCGTCCCCGACGGCGGCGCCGCGGCGGCGGGATTCGCCTGGGTGCCTGAGGGATTCGCGCGCGGATCACCCGGCGCGTAGCCACCCAGCGGCGGCAGATTCGATTCGGTGCCGAGTATCAACGCGCCTTCGCACGGGTCGTCGACCGAAGGCAGCACGATGACCACCACGAGGGTCATCAGCGCGAGAACCGTGACCAACGCTCCCCACAGCAGCCCCTTCCCGGTCACCGCGGCCTCGCCGGGGCAGGCCCTCCACGCCCACGCGTCACCGCGCCGGATGCATTGAAAGCCCACCGCATCGGCCATGGCGACCGAAGGGGACCTTCGGTCCGGCAGCGGTGCGGCAAGCCTTCGATCGGCGCGAGGTTCACTGCCCGCGCCGGGATTCGTTGAGGGTGTCGGCCAGGGTGCGGTTCATCTCCGCGGCGGCCGCCAATTGTTGTTGCAGCAGCGCCACTTTGCGGCGCAGCGCGGACGCGTCCAAGCGCTCCAGGCTCGGGCCCTCGGCCGCGCGCACCCAGTTGCGCACCGAGTTCGTATGCACGCCGATCTGTTCGGCGACCACGCGACAGGCTTCCGACTCGCTGCGCATCTGCCCGGTGAGCGCGACGACCTGCTGGACAGCGGCCTGACGCACCTCGGGCGACACCCGGCGGTAGGAGCGGTGTGGCATCATCCGACGCACCTCCTGGTGGGCAGGTGCATCGGTAAACCGGATCTCGGCTGATCTGTCATGCGGCGCTCCCGCTCGGCGAATCCGTCCCTCGGGCAGTCGATTCGGTGAATTCGCTGAACCGCTGGTTGGTGTCGTGAATGCCGCTCTCCTTCTCCGAGAGCGTGAACTCCATGTGGAACGGAATGCCGGGGCGCCGATCCTCGCCGATCTTCAGCAGGAACTTGCCGGTGCCCGGCGGCGACGGCCGCTGCTGGCCCGGCTTGAGGGCCTCACCGGTCAGCGCCTGCGGCGCCGACCAGCCGGTCACCATCTGTTCCTCGGCGGAGGTGAACGGCACGATGCTGTCCAGCCGCTTCACCTCCTCGCCGGGCAACGCGCCGAAGATCTTGGCGCGCGCGCGTTCCAGGAAGCCGAGCGCCTTGGCGATCGCGGCTTCGGAACCGAGGGCCTGCAAATCCTTGATCGTGTGGCTGATCATGATCAGCGAGGTGGCGATGCCGCGCTGCAGGCGGGTGAGCTCGTCGACGCGGTCGACCATGAAGTCGCCGAGGCCGAGCACCTGCCACAGCTCGTCCATCACCACCTGGAAGTAACGCTGCGGCCCGAGGTCGGCGTCGGAGAGCACGTGCGCGGCCTCGACCGAGGCGAACCCGTCGGCCCAACAGGCCAGCATCACCGCGGCTTTGAGCTTCTTGTCGCCGGTCGGGATGTGCGACACGTCGATGCAGACCGCGACCGCGCTGGTGTCGATCGGCACCGAGGTCTGCCCGTTGAAGATCGCGCCGAACGGACCCTGGGTGAGCGCGCGCAGCGAGCGACGCAGGTTCTTGATCGCGTTCTGATACTCGTTCGGGTCGTCGGCGCCCGCGTCGAGCATCAGTTCCTCACCGCCCGCGACGATCACCTCGAGCAGATGCTCCATGATCGGCGGCTGGTCCGGGGTGTAGCCGCTGCCCGGCTGGTAGAGGATGCGCAGCGCGGTGGCGATGAGCGTCTCCTCGAAGTCGCGCACCCTGGCGCCGCGGACCAGCTCGACCAGACCCGCGATGAGGGTCACCTGGCGGGCCCGCAGGTCCTGCAACACCTGAATCTGCAAGGCGGGGTGGTCGTCCAGGCGCGGCACCACCGCACCCAGCACGCCCGCGGCGAGCGGGTTGAGCTTGCCGTGGCCGTAACCGAGGTCGATCACCTGGCCGCCGACCAGCTCCACCATCTTGCGATAGTCCGGCTTGACGTCGGCCAGGATCAGCGGCGTGATGCCCTGGGCGATGCCGCCGAGCACGATCCGGCGCACCAGCGACGACTTACCGAAGCCGTTGAGACCGAGCACGAAAAGGCTCGGTGCGGTGATGAAGCTGCCGCGCATGAACCAGTTCATCGGGTCGAAGCAGACCGGGGCGCCGGTATGCAGGTGTGAGCCGAGCGGGGTGCCGATCAGCGGCGCACCGGCGCCGACCGACCACGGCCACAGGCCGGCGACCTGCGCTGTAGTGGCCCGGTATTCGACCGGGCGGCCGACCACGTTCATCCGGCCGCCGCCCTCACCGGCGTAGCCGCGATCGGTGAGTTGGGCGGTGCTGCGGTCGAATCCGTCCTCGAAGACCTGCTCGGCGCGCGCGGCGTAGTTGCGGCGCCGGATGTCGTCGGTGCGAATCCGGAACTGCGCGAAGGCCGCCCGCAGGCCGGTCTGCTCGCGGACGATCATCTCCAGCTTGGCGCGGGTCTGCTCGTCGAGCAGCGGCGGGCCGGAGTTCTTGCGCCGGTCGGCCTTGGCTTTGGCGCGCAGCGCCGCCTTGTCCATCACCGGCGTGCCCATGGCCCGGTCGGCGGTGTAGTCGGTCTTGGTGGGGCGCTGCGGGTTACGCGCGGCCCGCGAGCCGTTGCGGTCTCGCACACCCCGCTCCGGCTTGCCGCTGCGCGCCGCCTTCTGCGCGCGCGGGTCCGCCTTCTGGCCGCGCTGCTCCGAGCGCGCCGGGCGCTCGCCGCGCGCGGCCGCACCGTCGCGAGTCCGTGCGGGTCGCTCGACCGCACCGTCGCGGGCGCGCGCCGACCTGGCCGCGTCGCCGCGTGCCCGGTCCGAACTGCGCTCGCCCCTGCCGTTTTCGGCCCGCATCCGGTCACCGTCGGGTCGCGCCCGATCACCGTCGGCGCGCGACCGATCAGAACGCGACCCGTCCGCGTTGGCGCTCTCGGCCCGCGCCCGCCGCTCGGCCGCCGCCCTGGCGCGCTCGCGCTCGGACATCTCGTCGAGTCCCGATCGGTCGTCGCTCACCCGCGCCGCGCCCCTGCCGAATCGCCGTGGCCGGTCCGGCATCTCCTCGATGCCGGAGCGTTCCCGCACGCCGGGACGGCGCCTGCGCTCGGCCGGTGGGCGCTCGCCCCACTCGTCCTGCTCGACGACCTCGTCGCGCCGGGACGCGGGCTCGTCGCCGTCCCGTTCAGAGCGCTCGCGAGCCGCGAATGCGCGAGGCCGCATGGGTGGCTCGTAGTCACGTGCCATGAATCGATCACCCCGCCAGTGCCTTCGGAATAGTCGCGTGCTCCGGCAGGATCACCCCGCAACCGAGCGAGGCCGCGAAGGCCGCCGCCTGGTAGCGGTAGCACCGCCGGATCTTCAACCGCGCCTGCGTCGACAGGTCGCGCGTGATGGCTTCGATACGCGGCAGATCGCCGCGCAGGGGCTCGGTGATGGTCACCAACGCCCCGAAGCGGGTCACACCGTGACCCCGGGCTTGCTCCTCACGGGCCTGCTGGGTGGCGCCCACCCGCAGGGTCGCGGCCGCGGAGACCACGCCCCGTTCGCTCTGCTGGGCCACCAGCGCGTTCTTGAAGTCGTCGTCGACGATCTCGGCGGCGTCGGCGGCCGAGTGCGGCCGGTAGACGATCGCGATGCGCTTGCGCGGCACTTCGGGATTGGGCGCGAGCAGCCGTTGCAGCACCCGCTCGTCCACCGCGCCCTCCGGCGCCGCGTCCATCTCCCAGGTGACCGAGCGGCCACCGTCGTGCACCAGGTGGTCCCACTTCTCGTCGTGCGAAACCGGGCCAGCGTCAGCCCAATCCAGGCCGTGGCCGTCGGGTTCGCTTGCGGCGACTTCCAAGTCGGCCTGCGAGGCCGGGTCGTAGCTGCGCCGGATGAACGAGATCACCTCGTCGGCCGACATCGGCTGGGCGCGCACGCCCGCCTCGGCGAGGGCCGCGCAGATGCCGGGCAGGCGACGGCCGATCTCGACCGCCTCCTCGGCGGGGTTCTTGCGGCGCTCGGCGGTGGTGGCCTTGAAGGTGATCGCGACCCGGGGCAGCAGCTGCACCCGCTCCTGCGGCAGCTCGGTGGCGAGCTCGTACATCACCTGCTGGGCCAGCTCCGGCGCGTCCGGCCGGGTGATCGTGGAAACCTCGGTGAGCAAACGGTTTCCGGTCTCCGGCACGGTATCGATCACCGGCACCACCGCGACGATGTCGCTGGTCTGGCCGACCGAGGCGAGGAAGGTGCCCCACGCCGACACCCAGCGGTCGATCACCGGCTGGTCGACCGCCTCGTGGCCTTGCGGCCAGGCCCGCAGCACCACGGTGTACTGGGCGAACTGCGGCAGGTGGATCATGCCGAAGCTGTAGCCGCCCGCGTCGATGCCCTCGTACAGCTTCGACGGCGCGAGCAGACCCGGCAGTCGGGTGACGCCGCCGGGGATCCGGGAGAACCGGCCACCCCGGTACACGTGCTCGCCGCGCTTGCGCGAGCGCATCCAGTTGAACATCATCAATCCCGTCTCGTAGCCCGAGCGGCCCCCCGTCCGCCACACCAGTGGAACCATCACCACGACGCCGGTGACGCCGACGATCAGACCCCATTTGAAGCCGCCGACCATCGCGGTGATCAGTGCCGTGATCACCACCACGAAGCCGATCACGGTCTCCTCCCAGCGCAGGCCGAAAAGGCCTGCGCTGCGGGGCTTCTGCCACAGCCCGTACGAGCGACGCTCGTAGGTATCGTTCGTCGTCATCGTCATCGCGGAATGGTGCTCCTCCCGAGGTCGGGCGATCGATTCGCCCAACGGTCACCGGCCACATCACCCATTGCCTGATCCGCACGGTTCAGGCTGCTCGTCGCGGCGCGGGCCGCGCCGATCCGGCCCGCCGCACGTGTAGCACCGGACGGTACTCCCGCCGCGCCGCCGGGCCCGGAGGCGCGCGGTGCCGCACCGCCGGCGGGGCCACCACCACCGCGTGGCGGGGTCGGGCGTGGTGCGCCGCTGCCGCGGCCGCCCGCGCCACCCGGCGGGCGTGGACCCGTGCCGCTGCCGCCGACGTAACCCGGTGTGCCCGAGGCCGCAGTGCCTTTGACGCCAACGGCTTTGGTGCCCATGGCGCCGAGTGCCCCGGCGGCGAGCAGGGTGCCGCCGGTCGCGGTGAGACCGGAGCCGCCGCTGCCGACGATCGCGACCGCGGGCGTGACCAACCGCATCAGCGCGGGCAGCACGAACGCGACGCTGCACAGCAGCACGATGGCGACCAGCATGCGTTGCGCCTGTTCACCATCCGGCAGATTGTTCACCGGGGTCAGCGAATCCACATGTCCCGCAGTGGTGAACGCGATCATGTACACGATCGCGGCCACCGGTTTCCAGAGCATGAACGCGATGATCCAGCCGATCAGCTTCTGGTAGGACTGTTTTCCGACATTCATCCCGGACGCGGCCGCCGCCAGCGGCAGTACACCGGCCGCGATGATCAGCAACCCCTGCCGGACGATGGCGAGCACGATCTGCGCGAGCGCGCCGAGCAGGCCGACGACCGCGATGATCAGCACCAAGCCCGGCGAGAACGCCTGAAGTTTACTGGTTTTCACCATCAGCTCGGCCAGGTCCTTGGCGTTGCCGTTGGTCGAGTCGTTGATGATCCACTCGGAGAAGCGATCCGAGGCCTGGGTGCCCGCGACGATCACCGCGCCGAGCATCCAGGAGCTGAACACCACTCTGGCGAACATGCGGAACGATTCGGCGGCCTCGTTCATCGTGGCCCCGCGTCTGGCTTCGGCAAGGCGGGCGCCGGACAGGATCACCGAGGCTATCAAGAGCAATATCTGAGCTTGATAGGTGTAGTCGTTGATCTTGGTGAACAACGAACCCGAGTCGCTGGCCGCCTCGTTGGGCACCTTCATCCAGAAGGTCAGCGCCAGGATGATGGCCTCGCCGAGGCCCTTCATCAGCGAGTCGACCACCTTGCCGAAGGTCGAGTCCCACGCCTTGTCCTTGACCGCGGTGGCCGCCTGGCCCGGATGCGAGGCGGCGTTGCCCGCCTTGCACGCGGCGGAGGCGGCGTCGCCCAGCGAGATACCGGGCAGGCCGACATTGTCGAGCGTGTCGTGGATCTC
The DNA here is from genome assembly GCF_004634405.1 of Nocardia sp. CS682. Taxonomy (NCBI): domain Bacteria; kingdom Bacillati; phylum Actinomycetota; class Actinomycetes; order Mycobacteriales; family Nocardiaceae; genus Nocardia; species Nocardia sp. CS682. The sequence continues at coordinate 1,762,917 of NZ_CP029710.1, forward strand.
GTTGCACGTCTCGTCGAAGCCGTACTGCTGTCCGTAGGCCACGGTCGGCGTCGCCATCATCACCGTGAAGATGACCGCGAAGATCGTGAGTATCCGCCTCACCATTGTGTGCACCCCTCGCTGCTCCGCAGGACGGCCATCAATTTGTCGTCGAGCCTTTCCGATCGTGCTCACCATTTCGTCCACCCGCCCAGCGATTCGATGTACTCGGTTTGTGCGGAGTTGGACGTCGAGGGCTTGAGTCGCCAGTCACCGGCATCCCAGACCATGACCAGGCGGATCGCCGCCCATAACTGTTTGCCGTCGACCACCGGCCCGCGCGAGGCGAGCCGGACGATGGCCAGGTCGTCGGCGTAGTCATCGACCTTGAACGCGTCCGAGGCGATGAAGTATTTGGTGACGCGCTCGGGCTGCTGTTCGGGCAGCCGGTCGCCGGCGAGCGCCTTGTCGTACGCGGCGATCTGCTGGGCGGAGACGCGCACCTGGGTGACGTACAGATCGCGATCGGCCGGACGGGCGTTGAGCCGGTAGGTGATCTGCGCCGCGGCCAGCACCGCGCCCTGCGGCGTGTGCGAATAGCCAACGGCCAGACCGTCTTCGATCCGGGTTGGCCCATCCGAGGTGGAGAACGGCACGGAGGCGCCGTACACCCGCTGCCAGCCGCGCGGTCCGGTGGTGCCTTCGGGCGCCTGGGTCAGCCAGTCACTGTCGGACGGCTTGCGCTGCCGGGTGGGATCCTGCGGAAGTGGTTGCCCGGCAGGGTTGTTCGGCACGTCGACGCGCCTGCCGAGGATGTCGACCTCGGGGGCGGCGAAGCCGGTACCGCCCGCGGCCTCGGCGGGTGCGGGGCTGCTGCCGGTGGCGCTGCCGCCGTCGTCGCGGCTGATGTAGACGACGATTCCCGCGATCACGATGAGCGCCAGCACGGCTGCGGACGCGACGGCACCGAAGGAGACGCGATCGCGCGCGTAAGACTCCTTCTCTGTCACTGTGGTGCCTCCAATTTCACTGTGCCATCAGGTATTACATCGATCGAGTCGATCGGTCTCGCGGTAGCGCCCGGGTCGGGCAGCCGTAACAACCAGTCCTGACCGACCCATTCGACGGTGGTGTGGTTCACCGCCTTCGAGCGATCGGAGTACTCGGTGTGCACGTCGACGGTGCTGCGCTGATCGGTGTACCCGGTGATCCGATAGCCGAGCACCCGCGGCGCGTAGTCGGGGGTGGCGGGCCCGGTGATGGACAGCTGGATCCGGTTGATCGCCCACTCGTCCTTCGCCGGTCCCGGAACCACTTCCCGCGCAGCCACTTTCGCCCACTGGCTGTCGGTCGCCACGGCCAGCCGCACCGCATGGTGGATCGCGGCGACGCCCGCGCCGCGCGGCGAATGCTCGAAACCCGTTGCGGCGCCGTCGGCCACCGACTTCGGGCCCTGCTCGGTGTGCGGCAGCGGCACGCCCTGGAACGGCTGCCACCGCACGCCGGTCGGCGCCGCCGACAGATCCGGCCCGGCCGGCCCATCGCTGCCGCCGCAACCGGCCGCCGCGATCAGCAAGACCGCGCCTGCCGCCCCCGCGGTCCCCCTGCGCCTGTTCATGTCGGTAGGAACGCCAGCGCGATCCCCGACGCTGTGCTCGCCACTATCGCCCCGAGCAGGCTCATCAGCACCCCGTGCGAGGCGTCGTTCATCGCGAGATCGTCGCGGAAGGCCAACCACAGCTTGCCCGCGGACACGATCATCCACGCCAGACACACCAGCAGGACGAACCACAGCAGCCAATTGATCAGCTGCATCAGCGGTTGCAGTACCTCGGCGGGCATCTGTTTGTAGGCCAGCAGCTCGGCTGCCGACGCGCGCACGGTAAATATTCCGGACATCAGGTTCCAATAACGGCGTTCATGATGGTGCCGGCGCTGGTCGCGACGACGCCGCCGATCATGGCGCCGGCCACCATCTTCGGCGATTCGAGCCCGCCACCGGTCCACTTCTCCCACGCGAACTTGCCGCCCGCGTAGATGATGCCGGTGATGCCGGACAACAGCACGAACCAGGTGAGATAACGCACCAGCTGCAGGATCTTCTCCGATCCGGGGGGCGCCTCGGGCGTCGGGTTACCGACCTGCGCGAGTACGGTGCCGTACGTGTCCTGCACGGCGAGGAGAATCATGCTCATCGGGTGCCTTTCTCGAAAGTAGTGGGGTAGTCGCCGATTCGATGCGTACGTTCACTGATCGGGTGGCTTTCTGGCCCGGTCGCGCGCCGGATCGTCGAGTGCTGCCTCCTCCAGTGCCGTTCGAGCCGCCGCGACGATGTCGGCGCCCAGCTCCCGGACATCGAGCGGTACCTCCTCCAGCGGGTCGATCTTGCGTTTCTTCGGTGGCAGTGGGTCACCGGGTGCCCACACCGGCAGTTTCTCCGGTTCCACCAGCGTCCATTCCTCATACCACGGGACCTGCCACAGCTGACCGGCCAGCGAGCCGACCACGTCGCGGTAGCGGCGGATCTCGGCGGGCAACCGGCCGGGGCGCGCGGCGACGGTGATCAGCCCGAGCACCTCGCAGGACCCGGCGAAACCCGAATGATGTTGGCGCAGTAGATCATGCGCGCGGGTGAGGCCCGCGATGGTCTCTCTGGCCACCAGGACGACGAAGGGGGACTCGCGGTCGAAGACGCCGGGCCAGCGGCGGCCCGAATCCGCCGCTGGCGCAAGCACATGCGCGAGGCTACTGGCTCCGGCACCACCGTGCACACCCAGCAGCCAGACCAGCGGGGCCCGGCCGACGCCGGGGACCGGACGGTCCCAGATCGGTGCGCGCCGCGACTCCGGCGGGGCGACGACCCCGGCCGGTGCGGATTCGGTGTGACGGCGAAATTTCATGGCGGCGGTCATGATGCCACCCCGGTCAGCAGGCGCCCATAGGCCCGGCGCGTCTCGGCGGCCAACGACGCGTGGCGGACCAGCTCGCCCCTGGCCAGGTGGGGGTCGTACGGTATTTCCCTGATGTCGCGGACCCAGCCGGACAGGTGCTCGCGCAAATGCTCGGCAACGCGCGACTCGGTGCCCGGATGTTGGTGTGAGACAACGATTGTGGTGTCCCCGACGATGCCGCCGCCCTGCCCCTCGGCCGAGTCGCCGAACTGGTCGTCGAGCCATTCCAGGGTGACCCGCAGCCGGTTCGCGGCATCGGCGCGAGCCGGAATGGCAAGCACCAGAGCAACATCGGCGTCATCGAGCAGCGGGCGCAGCTGCCGTCCGGCAATCGGGCTGCCGCCGTCGTATACCGCGGTGAAGCCCGCGTCGTACACCGCCCGCGCCACCGTGAGGTAGGTCGCCCGTCTGCGCAGCGGCGCAGAGTCGCGCCACAGCAGGCCGATGCCCGAGGTCGCCCGGGACAGGCACTCCTTCAGCGGGGCGGGCTCGTCGTCGCCGCGGCCGTACAGCCAGGACTGCAGGCTGATCGGGTGTAAGTGCTCGTCCGCACCGCGCAGCGCGAGGTCGCTGCCCGCCGCGGTCGCGTCCACGGCCACCGTCGGGGTGCCCGCCATGCCGAGCTCACCCGCGATACCCAACGCCGTCGTGGTGGTGCCAGCACCACCGCAGCCACCGACCACCAGGATGGGGCGTTGCAAAGGTTGTTCCGCACCGGAACCGCCGCCTTTGCCGCGCCGCAACCGCACCACCGGAGCCTTGGAGCGCACGGGCCGGCCCGACGGTTCACCCTGGTCGGGTGCCTCGTCGAGCCAGCGGCTCCAGTCCTCTCCCATCGCTTCCTGCTCTCCTCTATCCGGCCGCGATACCCGTGATCAGGGTCCGACCGTCGATCACCGCGGTGGTGACCGTCTGCTTGTTGTACGTGGCGGGCACGCCGCCGGGGCGGTACTCGGTGACCTCCACCGAGTACCGGTTGTCCGAGATGGTCACGATCCGCACGCAGTGCGCGGTGCCCGCCGGGATCGTGTCGATGCCGCGCTGGATGGTCGCCGCGGGCGATACGGCGGCGTCCGGGGCGACGACCTCCCGGACCCGCTCGCCGGAGCGCTCCACGTAGTACGCGTACTGGAACGCCAGGATGGCGTCGGGACCCGAAGTGGTGCCGCCCTTTTCGGCCGCGCGCACGATCGCCGCGGCGCGCTCGGTCGGGCAGGCCCCGGACGGACGGCTGGTGTTCACCCCGGCCTGCGAGCGGCCGCGCAGGCTGTCGGTGCTCACGCCCGCCTGCACGCTGCCCATGGTGAACTGCACCGAGGCCGACGAGGTGGGCAGTCGCGGCGTCGCGGCGCGGTGGGTGGACGAGTTCAGCAGGAACAGCACGCCCGCGGCGGCCGCGCCGAGCAGCAGCACCGCGATGACGAGCACCACGAACACGCGGCTACGGCGCGACCGCCGGGCGCGCGCCTCCAGCCGCAAGGCACTGGACGAGCGCGGTCGCGGCTCGTCCAGGTGGTCGTCGTAGTCATCGTCGTCGTCGGGCCAGGGGAAACGCACCAGGTCCGCGTCGCGCGGGGTGTAGTCGTCGTCCGGGCCGGGTGCCCGGCCTACCCAGTCCGACCAGCCGCCGGTGAATTCGCTGCGCTGCGCACGGAGGTCGTCGGGGACCTCGGGTTCGCGGATGTAGTGCGGATATCGGGCGGGCCCGTCCTCATCCAGGTGCTCCGAACTCGGTTCGCCGGGCGGCACCGGCGCCGTCTCCGGTTCGAGCGCGGCGTACCACCGGGACAGCTCTTTGTACGACTTCAACATTCCCCCGTTCCCGCTGAGCGAGGCGCATTGTTCCGCATCGTCGGACCCTCTCGGCGATCAGTTCGTAGAGAACGGGTAGATGTGGGCGGTGCCGGGTCGAACGGTGGGCGGAATCGACGTCGCGCCGCCGGATGAGGCGCCGTCGGCTCCTGTCCCGAACGGAAATTGTCCCGTACCGGACGAATTCGGCGTAGTCGACGCGCCGGATTGCTCGCCGAAGAATCCCGGGGGCGGCTTGTCCGGCCCACCCTGTGGCCTGCTGTTCATGCCGAATGCGCCGGCAATATCGCGGGCTACGGCGGCGAGCCAGTCGGCCACGAAAGTGGTGGGCGTGTCGCCGTTGGCGGCGACCGTCGCGGTGTTGTACGCGCCGTGCCGCTGCACCGTGTCCCAGTACCGCACCCAGGTGGCGGTGTTGAGCAACTCGCTGTTGTCGGTGATGTTCTGCACCACCGCGTCGAACGCCTGATTGACCAAGCGGACGCCGGTGGTCGGCGGGACGAGCTGGGTCACCGCACCGACCAACTTGGCGCCGAGCGAGAGCAGCGCGGCGGGCGGGTTCGACAGGCCCGCGGTGGCCAGTTCGGCGATGGTCGACGGGTTGAGCACCGTCTTGACCACCGTGACGACCGCGTTCAGCCCGATCATGCCGACCTTCAGCAGCGCCTGTAGCGCACCGGGGAGGTCGAGTGGGGTACGCGGGTCGGCGGCGTCGGCCAAACGCTCGGAGATCGACTTCTTGGGCGAGATGGCCAACGTGGCGAGCGAGTTGCCGCGCACGTCCTCGTTGACCACCTTGGTCGCGGTCTTGATCGAGGTGTACGCCAGCGCCTGGGCGATGGATACCAGCGAGGCGATCGGGTCGCCGCCGCTGAGCTTGGACTGGCCGACGACGTTGGTGACCGCCTTGAGGATCGGCGCGCCCTGCGGTGCGTCGCAGGCGAGGTCGCCCGCCGCGCAGAAACTGGCCACACGACCGGTGAGCGCGCCGAAGTTGGCCGCGCGGTCCCGATCGGGTCCGATGCCACCGCCCGCGGCGGGCGGCTGCGGCAGTGCGGCGATGGCGGCGAGCTGATCGCCCGCGGTACCGGGGGCCGGATCCGGTGACGCCTTGCCCGGCGAGCCGGGGAACAGTGCGGCGCCGGGGTTGCGGGTCGGATCGGCGAACAACGCGACCGCCGCGACCTTCTCGGCCGGGAGTATCCCCTGCCCCTGCCCGATCTCCTGGGCGAACATCGAGGCCACGTGTGCGCCTTGCGAATAGCCGACCACCGCGAACCTGGTGTCCGCACACCGGTCTGCGACGGCCTTGGCCATGGTGCGCAGCCGGGCCAGCCCGCCGGTCACCGATTCGGCGTAGGGCATCGCGCTGCCGCCGGTCACCCCGCCGAAGCCGGATTCGTATGGCACATAGGCCCGGTCGACCAGTCCGGGGCCGTTGGCCTTGGCCAGCATCGGGCGGAAAACGGTGGACAGCATGCCGGTGTCGGTGGAAGGTGCCGCATCCGGTGACGATTCGCCGGTGCCCTGAATACCCAAGGCGTACAATGCCGGACACGCGCTGAGCGCGATGTCGGTCGAAGGGCCCGCGGGATTCGGTGGACCGGCCACGGCGGTGCCCGCCGTAGCCACGGTCACGGCGAGTGCTGTCAGCACCACCGTGAGTCTTGCCGAATAATTTGTCATAGCGATCCGCAATCAATCCGTGTTGCCGCAGTTACCCTCAACGCCATGAAACGCAATAGACCGTAACAGATTCCGGCTATTGCTGCGGCATCGCCGAAAACTTTCCGCGAACTGCCGAAACGGGTTTCACACATTCCCGCGTGCCGGGCAACCTCCTCCGGCAACTTTCCGACGGTCTGAAAATGAGAGCAACCACTCGGCGACCCACCGGTCACGCGAATTCCCTACCGGGACTCCATCTTCCGTTCGCCCGATGGCTTCAGCATTCGTGCAGATATCTCCTGCGTCGCTGGCCGTTCGCCGGAAGGTTGCCAGGCGCACGACAATTGACGCGTCAAGGGGAGATGACCTGGTAGGGGTATTCGCTAGGGGGTAATTCAGGCAGCGGAGGTCACGCGGTAGACGTCGTAGACGCCTTCCACGTTCCGGACCACATTCAGCAGGTGTCCCAGGTGCTTCGGGTCGCCCATCTCGAAGGTGAACTTGCTGATCGCAACCCGATCGCCATGGGTGGCGACCGACGCGGACAGGATGTTCACCTTCTCGTCGGCCAGCACCTTCGTCACGTCCGACAGCAAGCGGGTGCGATCGAGCGCCTCGATCTGGATGGCGACCAGGAACACCGAGGACGGGGACGGCGCCCAGGACACCTCGATGATGCGCTCGGCCTGATCCTGCAACGACCCGGCATTGGTGCAGTCGGTGCGGTGCACGCTGACCGCACCGCCGCGGGTCACGAAGCCCATGATCTCGTCACCGGGCACCGGAGTACAGCACTTGGCCAGTTTGGCCACGGTGCCCGACGCGCCGGGAATCAGCACGCCCGCGTCGCCGGTGGTCCGCTGCCTGCTCGGCGTGGTCGACGGGGTGGACCGCTCGGCCAGCTCGTTCTCCACGTCACCGATGCCGCCGAGCTGCGCCATCAGTCGCTGCACCACGTGGTGCGCCGAGACCTGATGCTCGCCGACCGCGGTGTAGAGGGTGGAGATATCGGTGTAGTGCAGTTCGTGCGCGACCGCGGTCATCGCGTCGACGCTCATCAGCCGCTGCAACGGCAGGCCGACGCGGCGGACCTCCTTGGAGATCTGCTCCTTGCCGTTCTCCAGCGCCTCTTCACGGCGCTCCTTGGCGAACCACTGCCGGATCTTGGCTTTGGCGCGCGGGGACACCACGAAGTTCTGCCAGTCGCGGCTCGGCCCGGCGTTCTGCGCCTTCGAGGTGAACACCTCGACGACCTCGCCGTTCTCCAGCTGCCGTTCCAGCGCGACCAGGCGACCGTTCACCCGCGCGCCGATGCACTTGTGCCCGACCTCGGTGTGCACCGCGTAGGCGAAGTCGACCGGTGTCGACTTCTGCGGCAGCGTGATCACGTCACCCTTCGGGGTGAACACGAAGATCTCCGGCGACTTCAGGTCGAAGCGCAGCGACTCCAGGAACTCCGCCGGGTCGGCCGCCTCCCGCTGCCAGTCGAGCAGCTGCCGCATCCACGCCATGTCGTCGACCTCGGTCGAGTCGTTGGAGTGCTTGCCGCGGGTCTCCTTGTAGCGCCAGTGCGCCGCGATGCCGAACTCGGCGGTGCGGTGCATGTCCTGGGTACGAATCTGCACTTCCAGCGGCTTGCCGTCGGGGCCGACGACCGTGGTGTGCAGCGACTGGTAGACGCCGTAGCGCGGCTGGGCGATGTAGTCCTTGAACCGGCCCGCCATCGGCTGCCACAGCGAGTGCACCACGCCGACGGCCGCATAACAGTCGCGCACCTCGTCGCAGAGGATGCGGATGCCGACCAGGTCGTGGATGTCGTCGAAGTCCTTACCCTTGACGATCATCTTCTGATAGATCGACCAGTAGTGCTTGGGCCGACCCTCGACGATCGCGTTGATCCGCGACGCCGCAAGGGTATTCACGATTTCCGCGCGCACCTTCGCCAGGTAGGTGTCGCGCGACGGCGCACGATCCGCGACCAGCCGCACGATCTCGTCGTACTTCTTCGGGTGCAGGATCGCGAACGCGAGGTCCTCGAGCTCCCACTTGACCGTCGCCATGCCGAGCCGATGGGCAAGGGGCGCAATGACTTCGAGCGTCTCCTTGGCCTTCTTCGCCTGCTTCTCCGGCGGCAGGAAGCGCATGGTGCGCATGTTGTGCAGCCGGTCGGCGACCTTGATCACCAGCACGCGCGGGTCGCGCGCCATCGCGATGATCATCTTGCGGATCGTCTCCGCCTCGGCGGCCGCGCCGAGATTGACCTTGTCCAGCTTGGTGACGCCGTCGACCAGGTGCGCGACCTCGGCGCCGAAGTCGAGGGTGAGCTGCTCGAGCGAGTAGCCGGTGTCCTCGACGGTGTCGTGCAGCAGCGCGGCCACCAGCGTGGTGGTGTCCATGCCGAGCTCGGCCAGGATGTTGGCCACCGCGAGCGGGTGGGTGATGTACGGGTCGCCGGACTTGCGGAACTGGTGCTTGTGCCGCTCGTCGGCCACGTCGAACGCGCGCTGCAACAGCGTCAGGTTCGCCTTCGGGTACAACTCGCGGTGCACGCTGGCCAGCGGCTCCAGCACCGGCTTGACCGCGGCGATGCCACGCTGACCGGTCATCCGGCGGGCGAGCCTGGCGCGCACCCGGCGCGAGGCCGAGGTGGGCACGGCGGCCGAGGCGCCCGGCTGGCGCGGTGGGGTGGGCGGTGCGGCCGGCGGAGTGGGCGGGGTGCCGGACTTCGGCTGCTCTCCCCCGGTGGCGGCACCGTTCGACTGCGGGGCGCCTGCCGATTGCTCGACATTCGCCTCGCCCACGTGCTGAGTCATGCCACCACCTCTCAGTGCCCAACTCGCAGCGCTGCCGGTCCCTCCGTGGATACGCAGGCTGCCGCCTCCGGGCCGCACGTTCGCGCCGCGTGCCTCGATCGGACCACCCTATCCGACCGCTGCAACCGCCCAGACCACCAACTTTAGTCCCGGCCGCGCAGTGGCGCCGGGCACGAGGTTGCGGCGGGCGCCGCGCCGGTTGCCCGGCGGGGATGACGCGGCGTTAGCCGTGGACTCCGCGGAGTACCGGAAAGCGTGACATATCAGACATCGATCCGGCGGAGTTGCGACCGAATCGCCGCCGAAGGGAGGTCGAGTGCCGAGGTGCCCCGCCTAGCGAATGGTGGACGGGTCGGCGGGCTCGCGGCTGATCATGGACCGGCCGTCGAAATCGGGGCTCGGCGCGACGTGCAGGAGGTCGACGACGGTGGGGGTGATGTCGACCAGGGTGAAGCGGGAGGTGGTGTCTCCCGCGGTGAAGTCGGGGCCGCGGGCGATGACGAAATTGGTTGTCTCGTCCGGCGATTGGCCACCATGACCGCCCTTGGGCAGGTGGCCGTGGTCGGCGGTGACCAGGATGGTCCATCGTTCGGCCGGGTTGGCGGCGGCGCGGGCGTCCACCGCGGCGACGATGCGGCCGACCTGCTCGTCGATCCGGCGGACCGCGTCGAGATACTCGCCGGAGGCGGCGCCGTCGCTGTGACCTGCGTGATCGACCTGGTCGAGGTGGGTGAAGAGCAGGTCGGGGGCGAATTTCTCGATCGCGCCGACCACGGCGGTGGTGGTGGCCGCGTCGGTCTTGGACTCGTCCGGGTCGTTCGGCACCGGCGGGGTGGAGACGACCACGTCGGCGCGCGGGTTGCCGCTGCCCGCCATGGTGGCGATCTGGTCCCAGGTGGCGATGGAGTGGGTCTTGCGGGCCGGGTCGGCGCGTTCGAGCTGGGTGAACACCGTCGGGTACTTCTTGAACGGCGCGGCGGTGAAGTTGTTGTCCTTGATGCCGTGCTTGCGGTCCCACACCCCGGTGAGCACGGTGGCCCAGGACGGTCCGGAGATGGTGATGTGCGGGGCGATCGAGGACCGGCTGAGCAGTCCTCCGGCGCTGAGCCGCACCAGGTTCGGCGCCCGGACCTGCAGCACCTTGTCGTACATCAGGCCGTCGAGGCCGATCACGACAACCTTGTCCACGCGGGCGTCGGCATGCGCGCCACCTGCGGTGCCGGTCATGGCGGCTGCGGTAACAGCCAGAGCAGCAAGTACTTTCGACCACCGGGACCGATCGGCGACGCCCTCATCGCGCCGCCGTCCGGTGCCACCCGACCGATGATTCGCTCGCTTGTCGCGCTCGCTCATAGTCCGAACCATGCGGGGTGGGCCGGGCCCGCGGATAGCCTCCCGGTGCACTGTTCATTGACGTTTCATCGGTCGCCGCATCGCCCGTTGCCTCGCTGAACGGGCACTGAACTGCCGATAGCGGGCAGCTATTCCGACAGCTCGCCGGCGGGTGGCGGGCCGATGAACGGCAGATTGCGGTTGACACCCTGTCGCGAATGTGGCTGTCTGGCGCCATGCCAGCCGATGTCGCGCAGCCAGGTATCCGGATCGCCGCCGTCGCGGACACGCACCTGCGCCCCGCCGTGGCCGGGCGCTTTCGACCGGACTTGCTGCGGATCGCCGAGCACGCCGATGTGCTGCTGCTGGCAGGCGATCTGACCGAGAGCGGCAGCCTCGCCGAAGCCGACCTGCTCTGCGCCGAGATCGCCGACCTGCCGGTGCCGATCGTCGCGGTGCTCGGCAACCACGACCACGATCGCAAGCTCGGCTTCCGAATCGCCGCCCAGCTCACCGGCATCGGCGTGCACCTGCTCGAAGGGACCGCGATCACGCTGGAGCTGAACGGGATTCGGCTCGGCATCGCCGGCGTGATGGGTGGTAGCGGCGGATTCCCCGACTACCCGGGCGATCCCGAGAACGGCACCGAAGAACATCGGGCCCGGATGCTGCGTGGACCCATCGACGCGCTGCGACTGCAACAGGCCTTGGACACCCTCGACGCCGACATTCGCATCGCCCTGATGCATTTCGCGCCGGTGGTCGACACCTTGGTCGGTGAACCGACCAAGTTCTACCCGGGCCTCGGCTGCCACGCGCTCGCCGAAGCCGTGGACGCGGGCCGGGCCACCCTCGCCCTGCACGGGCACGCCCATCACGGCACCCAATTCGGTCGCACCGCGGGCGGAGTTCCGGTCCGCAATGTCTCCTACCCGGTGATCGGGCGTCCGTACGTGGTGTACGAGCTGGCGACGGCGCCGGCCCAACCGGCCTGAGCCATCGGCGTTCCGGCTGTCGGTAGGTTCACCCCCATGACCGTCGCCCGCTCCCTGCTGCTGTTCGCCCTGGCCGCCCTCGCCGAGATCGGCGGCGCGTGGCTGGTCTGGCAGGGCTGGCGCGAGCAGCGCGGCATCCTCTGGATCGCGGCGGGCGTCGTCGCGCTCGGCGCCTACGGCTTCGTCGCGACCTTCCAGCCCGACCCCAACTTCGGCCGCATCCTCGCCGCCTACGGTGGCGTGTTCGTCGCGGGCTCGCTCGCCTGGGGCATGCTCGTGGACAAGTTCCACCCCGACCGCTGGGACTACCTCGGCGCGACCATCTGCCTCGTCGGCGTCGCCATCATCATGTACGCGCCGCGCCGCTGAACAGCCTTCTGCCGCATCGCGTTTCAAAGCCGGACTGATGTCCGGGACTGTCGGCGCGGTTTCCGGCGTTACCTCCAGCGCGACCGGTCCATCGAAACAATCTCGCGAGGAGCCCCTGTGGCACAGGACATTCAGCCCATCACCGACAGGCAGCGCAATGCCGCGGCCGCCTTACGCGCGCTGCACGAGCAAGGGATCTTCGTGCTACCCAACGCGTGGGACGCGGTCAGCGCGGCGGTGATCGCGCGTGCGGGCGCGCCGGCGATCGCGACAACCAGTGCGGGCGTTGCCTGGTCACTCGGCACCGGCGACGGTCAGCAGCTCACCAGGGACGACACGATCGGCGTCCTCCGCAGGATCGCCGCTGTGGTCGACGTGCCGGTGACCGCGGATGTCGAGGGCGGGTACGGGCCCGCGCCCGAGGACGTCGCGGCCACCATCCTCGCCGCAGTGGCCGCCGGCGCGGCCGGGGTGAACCTGGAGGACTCGACGGCACCCGGTGGGCCGCTGTTCGACACCGCCGCGCAGGCCGATCGGCTGCGGGCGGCTCGCACAGCCGCGCAGCAGGCCGGCCTGCCGGAACTGGTGATCAACGCCAGGACCGATGTGTACCTGTTCGGCATCGGCGCCCCGGAAGGCCGCTTCGACGAAGTGCGCTCCAGAGCCGCCGCCTACGCCGCAGCCGGTGCGGACAGTCTCTTCGTACCCGGCTTGCTCGATCTGCCGACGCTCACCGAGCTGGTCGCCGCGTCGCCGTTGCCGATCAACGTGATGGCCGGGGCCGGAGCGCCTTCCGTCACGGAGCTCGCGGCGGCGGGTGTGCGGCGGGTCAGTGTGGGTTCCGCGGTGGCGCAGGCTGCCTACACGCTGGCCGAGACGGCAGCCACCGAGCTGCTCGAGCACGGCACCTACGCGGCGCTGGAGAACGCCCTCGACTTCGGCACGGTCCAAGCACTGCTCCCCCAGCGATAACGATTCCCTGGCGGCGCACCCAGCTCGGAACTTGATTCGGCCTGGTGCGCAGATCTTTCGGACGGCCGGTGAGTGGCACACCAGCGAGGGGCATTCTCGCGATATGCCCCAGCCATGTGCCACTCACGGCAGCTGCGGCTCGGTTGGGTGCCGCCGGCTGAGCCCGTGCGGCGTAGCGTGATTCAGCTAAGCGTCGGCGCTGAAGGCCCAGACTGCGGCGGGCCTGCCGGTGGCTTTCACGCGGCGGCGTTCGGTGGTGCGGGCCAGGCCCGGAATGGCGGCGAGGGTGCGGTTGAGGTTGGCGGGGTCGGGGCGGGCGCCCGCGAGGTCGGTGGTGGCCGCCACGGCTCGGGTGGCCGGGAAGTCGTCGCCGAGCAGTGCCCGGGTGAAAGGCAGGTCCTTCCACAGGAGTCCGGCGAGCAGACCGCGGGACGCGGCGGCGATGCGGTTGTGGTCGAAGGCCAGCTCGGGTATCTCGTCGAAGCCGACCCACTGTGCCGGGCCGTCGTGCGGCCCCACCACCGCCCACATCGCGATCGACAAGGTCGGTCCGCGCGGGTCGCGATTCGGTTCATCGAAGGTCACCAGCTGCCCCACCGCGCCGATCGCGGCTTCCGGCACACCGAGTTTCGTGTGCACCGCCCGCCGCGCCGCCTCCACCAGCCGCTCCCCCCGCCCGAGCAGCACACCCGGCAGCGCCAACTGTCCGGCGAACGGCGCCACCGCACGCGGCGCGATCCCCACCCGCACCTCGGCGTCGTCGCCCCAGAACCGCAACGTCACCACGTCCACCGAAACCACGGATTGCTCCACGCCGCCCCATCCTGCCGCACCCGGCCACCCATCCCACCCACCGGCACCGCACTCGGCACGAGTGGGATCGCCGACGGGCGTCGCCGACGCGGTGTCAGCGGCCGGACGCTCACCAACCCGGCACCGCCAACCGGGAATCTGCCGCCGGACATCGCCGACGGGGCCTCGAACGGGCGCCCGGTCTCTTCTCGACAGGTGCAGGTAAGGTCCCGCATGGCGGCGCCCGGTCGGCCAAGTACGGCTGCGGGAGCACACGATCGGATCCTGGATGGTGGGACCTGCCATCTGCGGTCACGCCGCGGCGACGGTTGCCGCGGTCGGTGTCCGGTGGGTTCGGGTGGGACCGTGCGAAGTCAGTACTACCGGCGTGTCGAGTGTCTGTGCCAGCCAAGGGGCTACGTCTTGCGGCATTTCGGTGAGGATCGGGCGCGCCGTGGCGAGGAGATCGGTGAGGTGTTGCTGGTAGGTGAGGTCCTGCCAGGTGCCGGGTGGCAGATGGTCGAGCACACCCTCGGTGGTCTGGTATTCCGTTGCCGCGTAACGGGTTCCCGGTGCGTCCAGGTGGGTGAGGGCCAGGCCGTCGATGCCGCCGGAGACGGCGATGGCGTAGCGCAGCAGGATGGGGTCGAGGTGGCCCAGGCGGAAGTCACCTTGGTAGCGGCCTGTGGTGTTGTGCGGCTCCGGATAGTGGAGGGTGTGGTCCCCGGTGGGGAGCGGGCCCGCGCCGTGGCGGGTCATGTAGGTGCGGGTGACGCCGAGAACCGCCCCGGTGGCACCGATTTCGGCCAGCATGGCGCGGGCATTGCGTGGCTCGACGGTGGACCAGGTGGTGTGCGGGTGGAAACCGCGCCACTCGTCGAGCAGGACACCTTGCGCCCCTTCGAAGACCAGCCGACCGCGGCGGGCGAAACCGGCCAGCTGCTCGCCACCGACGATGCGGACGGCTGCGGCGAACTCCCGATACATGTCGACCAGGGTGTCGATCGACTCGTAGCGGTGTTCGCTCGGCGCGATCAGGGCAGCGTACTGGGCAGCGAGTGCCCGGAGCTTGTCGCGAAGAACCCTGGGGCGCAAGCAATCCGAGACTGTCGGTGCCTCATGCGCCAGCGCATACCAGGCGGTCTCGCCGATGCCACGTCCGCACGAACCGTGCCGCGAGGAACCCCTCGCGTCCTCGCGGGCACGGTTGGCGGCGATGTGGATCGGCGTGGTGAGCAGGGCTCGGCCGTCGACGTGCAGCAGCGCCAACGGATCCGGCACACCGAGCGCCGCGAGCGTGCGCGCCTCCCCGGCCAGCGCGATGGGTTCGACCAGCACATGCTGCGAAAGCAGCGTCGGCACACCGGAAAAGGTTCCCGAGCCGAACTGCGCGAACGTGTGGTGCCGTCCGTCGGCGATCACGTTGTGCGCCGCCTGCGCGCCGCCGTTGAACCGCACAACGGCCGACACGTCGAGCCCCGCCGCCGGGGAGCACAACCAGTCGACGGTCGCGCCCTTCCCCGCGTCACCGAAGCCGAGGTCGACTACCACGATGTGTGACCGAAACATGGTGTGCCTCAGCTACGCCCACTCGGCAGCGCCCGCATCCGCGGCCCGCTGACCCCCAAGGCTTTGCCGACCGACGCGGCCTCGGCCGCCGACCCGACATCCCGCAGGTCCGCCAGCCCGGCGTCCACGTCGACGCGTCCCTCTTGCAGACCGATGGTCAGGGCGATGAGTTCGCAGACGGCAGCCGGATCGTCGAGCTTCAGGAAGTGCTGGCCGAGCAGCCCGCGCCAGTGGTCGGCGATCTCCGGATCGTCGTAGTAACTCGACTGATTCGGCAGGATGTAGTAGACGTGCCAGCGCTCGGCGAGCTCCCGGTAGATGGACTCCACCGACACATCGCGGCGCACACCGTCACCGATGACGCTGCGGATGTGCCGTGACGCCAGCCGCGGCTTGTTCAGCTCGTCGCCGATCAGGAACAGGTAGCCCTTCTTGCGCCGCTTCTCCCAGGCGTCGGTGACGATGTGGGTGGCCATGAAATATCCGGCCAGTTCGTAACTTTCGGACTTCTGGCCGCCACCGCCGCCTTCCAGCAGGATGGCGCGCAACTGCTCGTCCATCCGGTTGTCGGACTCGAACTGCCCCACCTGCAACGGCACTCGGTCGCAGTCGGCATCGCCGACGGCGCCGAACAGGATCTGCGGGTCGTCCGCGTAGCCCTTGCGTTGCAGCAATCCGTGCAGCTTGCCGAGCTTGCGCTGCATGATCCGCGGCACCCGGCCCATCGAGCCGGTGACGTCGAACAACACCGCGATGGGCAGCGAATTCCCGTGGTCGGCCGAGTCCCGGCATTCGCGCGCGGTGATACCCAGCGGGTCGAGGGTCGGGTGCGCCTGCCAGTCCTCGTACGGCACACCCTGCATCTCGGCGGTGTATCCGAAGTCGTCGAGCCCCCGGCTGGCACGGAAGGTCTTGGCCGCGCGGTAGGCGGTGTCGTTCCAGTTTCCGTATCCCATGTGATCACTTCCTCTCGTGAATCTAGTTTTAGTGTAGGTGACTAAAACTATGCCGGTCAAGGAATCCCCTCGGCGAATCCTGTTCCCTGGCAAGATCGGACGCGTGGAGCTCCGACAGCACAACCCGACCGACGGCATCTATCCGGCCACCGACGACTACGTGCACGCGATGGAGGTCCGAGGTGCCGAACGACTGTTGTTCGTCTCGGGCACAATGGGTCTCGATGCCGAAGGAAAACCAGGCACGACCCTCACCGAACAGCTCGAGCTGATCTGGTCGAACCTGCGCACCATCCTCGCCTCGGCCGACATGACCGTGGACAACATCGTCCGGCTCACCAGCTACCTGCGCGACGCCTCCGACGCCGACGCGAACGCCGCCGCCCGCGTGGCGGCGTTGGGCGGCCGGGCCGTGCCGACTACGGCGATCGTGGTGCAGACCCTGGAGAACGACTGGCTCGTCGAGATCGAGATCGTCGCCGCCCGCTGACGCGCGCATCGCAATCTCGCCGACGATCGCAGCCCGCCGCCGAAATCGGCCGTTGCGCCGAGCGATGCCGCTCCGGTGCGCTCAGGCGCCGCCGAAAATCGAAGGCTCACGGCGGCGACGGCGGTTTAGGATCGCGGCCATGGATGAGATCGCCCGGAGGCCGACCGTGCTCGCCGTCGAGTCCGCCCTGCGCGCGGCCGGCGTCACCCCTCGGGTGCGGGTGCTCCCCGAGACCGCGCCGACCGCGGCCGCGGCGGCCGAACAGCTCGGCTGCCCGGTCGCCGCGATCGCCAACAGTCTTATCTTCGACGCCGAAGGTGCGCCGCTGCTGGTGCTCACCAGCGGTGCCCACCGGGTGGACACCGGCAAGATCGCCGCGCACCTGGGTATCGGGAAGCTGTCGCGCGCGAGTGCGGAGTTCGTGCGGGTGCATACCGGCCAGGCCATCGGCGGGGTGGCGCCGCTCGGGCATCCGGCGCCGATCAGGACGTTGATCGATGAGACGCTGGCCGCTCAGACGGAGATCTGGGCCGCGGCCGGGCACCCGCATACCGTCTTCCCGACCACCTTCGATGAACTGCGCGAGGTCACCGGCGCCGAGGCCGTCTCGGTCAACTGAGGGGACGCCGGCCCGGAAACACACGGGCCGCCGCTCGGTAGACGGACGAGACGCGGGCCGGTCACCGGACAAGATGCCGCCCGGTCGCCGAAAGAACCGCGGGGTCAACCGATCGCACATCACCGAGCAGGCGTAAAGCCCAGTGGTGCAAGGTAACTCGACTGAACGATCAGGTCGATGACTCCATGTGGTCGCCGACGAGAATGGTGCCCGGCATGCGATATCCGCCGGGGCCCTGGGCGAATCGCACATTGTCCGCGGTCAGCGGGGCTGCGCATTCCCGGCACACCACCACGCCCGCGGTGGCCTTCCCGCAGTCGTCGTGCACGATCAGCGCGGGCGGCCCCTCGGGTCCGGCCAGCCAGGTGTCGCCCCAGGCGACGAGCATGGTCAGCACCGGGTACAGGTCGCGGCCCTTGTCGGTGAGCAGATACTCGTGTCGCACCGGATTCGACTGGTAGGCACGGGCTTCCACGATGCCGTGCGCTTGCAGCGCGGCGAGGCGGGCGGCGAGCACGTTGGACGCGATGCCGAGATCGCGGCGGATGTCCTCGAACCGGGTCACGCCGACGAACAGGTCGCGCAGGATGAGTGGCGTCCAGCGTTCGCCGATCGCGTCGATGGTGCGGGCGATCGAGCAGACGATGTCGGACAGCGCAGCCTTGGGCACACCCTCAGCCTAGTCCATTGCTTTTTGCAAGTGACTGCGGCTAGGTTCGGGGCATGGACTCGGCGATCGATAAAACAACGACCTCAGATGCGGTGGACACATTCCGCGCGGCGACGAAGGACCGCGATTTCGAGGCGGTGCAGGCGACGCTGACCCCCGACGCCACCCTGATCTCGCCGCTGTCCGGACGATTGGTGTTTCGCGGCGCGGATGATCTGCGCATCCTGCTGACCGCTGCCTACGGCGGCGTCTCCGGCCTGCGATGGACCGAGCAGATCGGGGACGGAGCGCACCGCGTACTCCTGGCGGAGGCTGCCCTCGGACCCTTCCGATTCACCGAGGCACTGGTGCTCGAACTCGCCGACGACGGCCGGATCCGCACATTGAGGCCGCACCTGCGCCCGTGGCTCAGCCTCACCGTGCTCGCCGTGTGGCTCGCACCCGGGCTACTCAAGCATCCGGGCGTGCTGCGACGCGCAATGCGCGGGGCGCCCGCGCCGTAGACTGCGCACATGGACCCGCTGACCCGGATCCGCGCGATCTGCCTCGACCTACCGGAGTGCAGCGAACGGCTCAGCCACGGCTGCCCCACCTTCTTCGTGCGCCAGAAGACCTCGTTCGTCAAATACATCGACGGGGGTTACGACGAGCCAGGCCCGACCATCTGGTGCCCCGCCCCGGACGGGGTGCAAGCCGAGTTGGTGGACGCCGAACCCGAGCGCTTCTTCGTTCCACCGTATGTCGGACACAGCGGGTGGATCGGTGTCCGGCTCGACGTCGATCCGGACTGGGGTGAATTCGCCGAGATCATCCACGACGCCTATCGCAAGGTTGCCCCGAAAAGGCTCGCCGCCGAACTCGACTGAGCGGAACCGCACACCCCCGACCGGTCGCACCTCGAGTTGCGCGAACGATCAAGGGGTGTGCGGCTTTCCGCTACCGGACCAGCGTTTCGACCAGTCCGTCGGCGGTGAGCTCCACCCGCCGGGTGAGCCCGATGTCGTCGAGAAAGCGCGGGTCGTGGCTCACCACGATCAGCGCCCCCTCGAAACTGGCCAGCGCCTGGGTGAGGTGCTCGAGGCTGGGCAGGTCGAGGTTGTTGGTCGGCTCGTCGAGCAGCAACAACTTCGGCGCAGGCTCGGCCAGCAGCAGCATCGCCAGCGCGGCCCGCAGTCGTTCCCCACCGGACAACGCCGACGCGGCGACGTCGGCGTCACTGCCGCGAAACAGGAAGCGGGCCAACTGGGCTCGGATCTGTTCCGGCGACGCGTGCGGCGCCGTCGATGCCACGTTCTCGAAGACCGACCGTTGCTCGTCGAAGATGTCGAGACGTTGCGGCAGCATCCGCCACGGCACCTGCGGGCGGGCCGCCGAGATCCGGCGCAGCAGCGTGGTTTTGCCCACGCCGTTGCGTCCGGTCAAGGCGATCCGCTCCGGGCCACTGATCCGCAGCGAAACCGTTGGACCGCAAGCCAACTCCACCTCGTCCAGGTCGATCACGTCCTGGCCGGGATAGAGCCGGGTGTCCGGCAGATCCACCCGGATCTCCCGGTCGTCCCGCAACAACTCCTGTGCGTGCTGGAGCTGATCCTTGGCCGTCTCCAGCTTGTCGATGTGGGTGTTGCGCAACTTGCCCGCCGACACCTGGGCCTGCCGTTTGCGTTCGGCCATAATGATTTTCGGTTCACGCTTGGTGTCCCACATCTTCTGCCCGTACCGCTGCCTGCGATCCAGTTTGATCCGCGTCTCGACGAGTTCGCGCGCCTGCTTGCGCACATCGCTGCGCGCGTCGCGGACCGCGGCCCGAGCCGCTTGCTGCTCGGCCTCGATGATCCGCTCGTACTCGCTGAAGTTGCCGCCGAACATCCGGATCTCGCCGTGCCGCAGCTCGGCGATGGTGCTCATCCGCTCCAGCAGCTCGCGGTCGTGACTGACCGTGAGCACGGTGCCGGAGAACTGACCGACCACCTCGTAAAGCCGTTCGCGGGCAAGCTGATCCAGGTTGTTCGTCGGCTCGTCCAGCAGCAGGATCTCCGGCTCGGCCAGCAGTTCGGCCACCAGCCCGAGCAGCGTCGTCTCGCCGCCGGAGAGGGTCTCGAGGCGGCGATCCAGCTGCGCGGACGAGTCGGCGACGTAATGCAGTCCGAGCCGGCCGAGCAGCGCGATAGCCCGTTCCTCGACATCCCAGTGGTTGCCGACGATGTCGAAGTCGGACTCCGCGCCGCCGCCGGATTCGATGCGGTGCAACGCTTTCCGGAGCTCGGCGATGCCGAGTACCGCGTCGACCCGCTGGCCCGCGGCGAGACCGAGGTCCTGGCGCAGGTAGCCGAGGTGACCGGTGACCGAGATCGAACCGCGGGCGGGTGTGAGCTCACCGGCGATCAGCCGCAGCAGCGTGGACTTGCCCGCGCCGTTGCTGCCGACCAGGCCGACATGCCCGGGGCCGAGCACGCCGTCGAGCCCGTCGAACACCGGGGTGCCGTCCGGCCAGGCGAAAGTGAGATCGGAAAATGACAGATTTGCCATGGTGACTCCAGAGGTCGCTCAGAATACGCGGCGCGCGACTGCGGACCGCCCGAGTGGCTACCTCATGAAATCAACGGCATGGCTCCGATCAACGGCAATAAGACTCATCTAGATTAACCACACTTCCGCGACGGGTGCCAGTGATATTTGGATCACACCTGCGCACCGGCGCTTTTCGCGCTCGCGACCTAGCCTGCGCCGATCACGCGGGCGATCTCGGCAGGCAGCGGATAGGGCCGCTCGACCGGCAGCGCACGAGCGGCCGCGTCGAGTTTCCCGTCGGCCACCAGCCCCTTGATCCGCCGCGCTTCCGCGGTGACGTCCCGAATCCCGGTGATCCACCGGTCGACATACAAGCCCACCGCCGGACCGCCGAGGCCGACCTGCAGCGACCGATGCGCGAGCGGACGATGATGCAGGTCGCGCTCCGGATCCCATTGCACCCGAACGGGACTCGTGCGCAGCCGGGCCATCCACGCCCGCTGATCCGAATACATGTCCGGCACATAGTGACTCAGGCAGGACTGCCACAGCGCCCACTCGAACCCGCTGCGGGTGATCGTCACGGCGAGCACCCGCTCCTGGCCCGGCTTACTCCCCCAGCCGCACCGATACATCATCCACAGAAACGAGGGCTTGATCCATGTCATGCGGTCCCGGCTGAACGGGGCCACGAAAGTTCCTGCGGCAATGGCAGCTTCGGCGATCTCCGCGGAATACGCCTGATAGACAACCACGGTCGCCGCATCATAGTCAGCTCTGACCTGCCGCATCGGCGGCGAAACACTCACCGGCAGATCCTGACATTCCGACTGCGACACGCCAACGCTGCCGACGATGTCCCCAGTGGAGCAGGCTCGGCCGACCGATGGGCTCGGCGCATCCCCGTCCCGGACCGGGACAGCGCGAGCGGGTTCGGCGCGCCAGCAACCATTGCCGCACCTCCAGCTCACACGTCCAGCTATCCAAAGTATCGGCAGTCGGGGCGTCCGAGACGAGACCTCAATTCCGGCGGGGCTACCGCACCGATGCGTGCCGTCTACTCCAGCCCTACCGCCACGGTGGTCTCAGCCGGAGCCGCGGCCTTGCCGGTCTTGGGCACGATCAACGCGCCGACGATGGCGCCCGCGGCAAGCAGACCGGCGGCCAGGCGCAGGGACGTCGTGTAGCCATCGGCCAATGCCGCTCGCCCGGTGTCGGTTCCGATCACACCGGCGGCGACCGTCACCAGGATCGCCAGGCCGAGCGAACCGCCCAGCTGCCGCACGCTGTTGAGCACGCCGGAGGCGAGCCCGGTCCGCTCGGACGGCACCCCGGAAACCGCAGCGGTGCCCATCGCGACCACCGACGCACCGATGCCGATGCTCGCAACCAGCGACGGGCCCAGCAGCCCGGTCACAAAGGTCGTCGAAGTATCGGCGAAACCGAACCACAGCAGACCGGCGGCGCCGACGAGACCGCCGACCAGCAGCACCGGGCGCGGACCCCACTGCGGTGTCGCCACCATCGCCAGCCGCAGCCCGATCACGATGCCGACGCAGAACGGCAGGATCGCCACGCCGGTGAGCGTCGGGCTGTAGCCGAGCACCCGCTGCAAGAGCTGGGCGACGAAGTAGAAGCTGGCGATCTGCGCGGAGGTGAGCATGAATCCGAAGAGGGTGGCGCCGAGCAGCGAGCGACGGCGCAGAAATTCCAGCGGCACCAAGGGATCCGCCGCCTTGGTCTCCACCCAGGCGAATCCGGCCAGCAGCACCGCGCCGACGGCGAACCAGCCGAGTACGCGCGCCGAACCCCACGCATGACTTTCGGTGGAGATCACCGCGAGCACCAACGCCGTCACCCCGAAGGTGACCAGTACCGCGCCGGGCACATCGAGGCGGCCGCCGCGTTGCGGCACCCGATTGTCGGTGCCGCGCAGCACCGCCACCACCGCCGCCGCGGCCGCCCCGTCCGGGTGCCGCGCGAAGACGTCGTGGCCGCTACCACCCGAATGCTCGACGGCGGCGGCGCCGAGGCCTTCAGCATGCGCAAACTCGCCGACGAGCTAGGCGTGAGCACCGCCGCCGTCTACCACCACTTCCCACCAAAGCGGCACTGATGATCGCCGTCCTGAGCGCCCGCGCCGACCAGCTCGACCGACCGGAGCTACCGGC
This sequence comes from Nocardia sp. CS682, assembly GCF_004634405.1. Classification (NCBI taxonomy): domain Bacteria; kingdom Bacillati; phylum Actinomycetota; class Actinomycetes; order Mycobacteriales; family Nocardiaceae; genus Nocardia; species Nocardia sp. CS682. The sequence goes on from NZ_CP029710.1 coordinate 1,785,583, forward strand.
AGTCCCCCGCGACCGGCTCGTCGCGATCATCACCTATCTGGTCGACGTCCTACACCAGATGCCGTGGGTCGCCGACATTCTCGTCAGCGGCGAATCCTTCGGCCGAGCCGCCATGTGGATCCTCGACGAATTCGTCGACACCGCAACAGCACTCGGCGCCACCGACGACTACGCCGGCTACATGTACAACGCCGTCTGGCGTTTCATCCTCGGCGAGCTCATGATGCGCCGCGCCGAAGACGAACGCGCCGATGCCATCACCGCGGGCCACCCCCGCCCCCGCTGGACCGACCAGGCCACCCCCGAAGCCCTGGCCGAATTCCCCACCACAGTCCGAATGCTCCCCAAATGGGACACCATCCGCGACGCCTACCGCACCGAGACAGCAGTAGGCCACTTCATCGACGGATTGATAGCCGGAATCCCCGCCTGAGGCGGTCAGCACCCAACGTCCACCGTTGGTTGCAGGCGCCTGATCGTGCCAGCAAGTAGAGAGCAGCGAAGCCCGTGAAGCGAATTCAACGCGGATTCGCAGGCACCCCACGGTTCGGTGGACTGGTTCGCGTGTCGAATCGCGTACTGGCGAGCTGACGTTCAGCCAGACCGATGAGGTCCAGCACTTCACGGGCGAGATAACCGGTGGTTCCCTTGTCGACAGTCTTGCGGGTCAGAATCGCCGCATCGGCCAGCTCCTCCAAGGCATCTCGAGCTGAGGGAAAAGAGACGTTCAGGATGCGCTGAACGGTGCGGGCCGTCAGCACCGGAACTTCCGGGAGCATGCCCACGATTCGAGCACTCGCCGAGCCAGCGCGCGGTTCAGCGCGTAAGCCGTTGCCCGCACGCCAGTTTCCGAGCCGCTCGACCCAATCATGGCGCAATGCCTCGATCTCGACCGAAATGCGTTCGGCTTGATCAGCAGCAGTGGCGGCCGCTTCGATGAACGTCGTCAGCCATAGCGCGGTCCCACGCCTGGCGGGCTCCGACAGTGGTTCTCCAGCGTATCGATAAGCGGTCAGTCCATTGACGTAGCGGTCACTGAGAGTAGCGAGAACCAGACTGACCGGCAGGAGTGCCCGTGGCGCTATACCCCGTCGCGCAAGGACGGTATGGATCAGAGCTCGGCCCACACGCCCGTTACCGTCGGTGAAGGGGTGGATGGTTTCGAACTGCGCGTGCACCAGCGCGGCCTGCAGCAGCGGCCCGTGGGTCGAGCCGTTGAGGTATGCGACGAGGTCCTCCATGAGCGCAGGTACTAGATCCGGTGGTGGCGGGACGAATTCCGCGCCGAGCGGATTCCAGTGGGACCCGCCGATCCAGTTCTGCACCTGACGCAGGCCGTGATGTTGTTCTTTCGGCAACAGCCCCCGGTGCAGCGCGACGATATCCTCCACGGTGACCGCATCGGCTTCGACGAGCTCGGTCGATGCGTGGCGCAGCACAGTGATGTTGTTGGCCACCAGCCGTGCCTGTTCACCGAATCCGCGGATGTCTTCTTCCTGCCCGAGCTCAGCCAGTGCCACCTGCTGCGGCGAAGGTGCTATCCCTTCGATCATGGAACTGGCGATCGCCTCCGAACGCAGCAGGAACCGCGAGATTCCCTCGAGATCACGGGCCCCGGGGCAACTGCTGAGCCGTCGAACAGCACGTTCGACCGCTGCGGACCGATGGGCGAGTTCCGTCGGAATATGAACTGGACGCTCAGCAATCAAATCAGGAGCGAAGGGGCGAAACCGCCCGCCCTGCCGGTCACGTTTTGCCAGCCCCTCGCCCAGGTGAGGAGCCCAGTATTCAGTGAGGAACTCGGCCATCGATGGTTATCCTTTGATAGAAGCCAAGTCTATTAAAGGATAAGGTATCAAACCTTAATGCCAGCGGCCGTGATTAAAGGATCGCGCAGATCCTTACCCCCAGGTCAGACCTGGACGATGGAGGTCAGGGGGTAGGACCCCTGGTGGTTGCGTCCGTTGAGGAAGGTCAGTTCCAGGACTACCGCGGCGGCGATGACTTCGGCGCCGGCTTGGGCGAAAAGGTCGGCGGCGGCGGCGAGGGTGCCGCCGGTGGCGAGGACGTCATCGAGGAGCAGGATGCGGCGGCCGCGCAGGTCGACGCCGTCGGCGGGGATCTCCAGGGCGGCGGTGCCGTATTCGAGCTGGTATTCGCGGCGCAGGACCGGCGGCGGGAGTTTTCCTGTCTTGCGGACGGCCAGCACGCCGGTGCCGAGGCTGGCGGCCACGCCCGCGCCGATCAGGAAGCCGCGGGCGTCGATGCCTGCGACCAGGTCGGCGTCGGGGGCGCAGGCGGCGAGGCAGTCGATGACGGAGCGGAAGCCTTCGGCGTCGGCGAACACGGGGGTGAGATCGGCGAAACGGATACCGGGGGCGGGGAAGTCGTCGCGCCAGCGGGTCAACTGCTCGACCGCGTGCGCGGCCCGGTCGGTCCGATCGGCGGCTAACTCGTCGGACTCGATCGCCGCGTGCTTACTCATCGACACCTCTCCATCATCACACCAAGGAGCGCGGGCACGGGCGAATACCCGAGGCCGCACCCACAGCACCTGTCACCGCTTCAACACCCAGCGGTCCATGTTCCAACCCGACCCCGCCTGATTGGGCGCGGCGATCCCGTTCTGCAGACCACCGCCGAACGCGATCGTGCGCGGGGTGGCGAACAAGGGAATGCTCGGCAGCTCCGCCCACAGCAGGTTCTCGGCATCGGTCAGCAGCCTCAGCTGTGTGGTCGAGTTGTCGTCGGCCGCAAGCTGATCGGTGATCGAATCGTAGCGGCCGTTACCGAATCGCCCGAAATTGAGCCCGCTACCGGTGCGCAACGCACTGGTGGCCGCGACCCCGGTCAGCGATCCGGCCGGACCCGGCGCGGCGGCGGTACTGGCCAGGACAGCGTCGACTTTCCCCTCGGTGAGCTGGGACGGCGAGAAATCGGCCGCCCCCGCGTCGACGACGCTGATGCCCGCCGGTTTACAGGCTTCCGTGATCATCGCCACGGTCTGCGCGCGACGCTCATCGGGGCGCAGATAACCGATGCGGATGGTCGGATTGTTGGTCCGCGACGCGGCGACGGCTTGGGTCGACGCGGGCACGTCACCGCCGCCGAACTTGCCTGCCGCCCCGGTGACCGATGGATAGAACAGCGAATCCTGCTGCACGATATGCCCGTTCAGCGGCCCGGAACCGAGCCCGCTCTTGGGCGCGTCCGGCACCTTGCCGAGCTTGTCGAACAGCGCCTGGCGCGGCACGCACAGCGCGAATGCCCGGCGCATGTCGACCGAGCCGAACACCCCACCGGTCGAGAGCACCAGCTGCTCGGCGCCCCGCCCGGGCACGTTCTGCACCCGGAACCCTTCCAGGTTCAGGTCTTTGATCGATCCGGTACCGATGTCGACGACGCCGAGGGCGCTGTCGCCTTCCTTGGACTTCAGGTCGACGTTCTTGGGCCACACCAGGATTCGACCGGTCGCGGGCTTGTTACCCCACCACCGCTCGTTGGCGACCAACACCAAACCGTCCTTGGCATCGAAGGATTCGATCCGGTACGGCCCGGACGACGGGAACCGCGTGAGGTCGAGATTGCTGCCGAAGGTCCAGCCGGTGTTCCAGAATTCGGCGATCCGCCCGAGCGCGCTCGGATCGGCGGATTGCAAGGCGGACACCACATTCGGCACGTTCGCCACCCGCGCCGCGACGTGCGCGGGCACCAGCTCGCCCGCGGTGAACAGGTTGCGCCAGGCCGAGTAGTGCCGATCCGGGCGGAACACCACCGTGGCGTCGCGCGAGCCGGGCTGGCAGTCCACCCGTTCGATGTCGGCGTAGCCCGCGGTGCTCGCGGCGTCGAACAGCGGAATCGGGCCTCGGTCACCGGGTTTGGTGAATCGCCCGCTGTGCGACGCCCAGGCGAGCACCAGGTCGTCACAGGAGGTGGGTACGCCGTCGGAGTACACACCATCGGGGTTGAGCCGGTACTGGATGGTCTGGACGTCGCCGGGCACCTCCTTTGCGGTGCCGAAGTCGGTGTCGGCGACCTGCTGCCCCTCGGGTCCGGTGTAGAAGAACCCGGTGAGCACCCGGGCGAACACCGCGCTTGCGCCGCTGCTCGCACCGAGGGTGCTGCCGCCGTTGTAGCTGGCGACGGTGGCGTCCACGGCGTAGGCGATGGACGGCACCTGGTTCTTGCTCGAGCACCCGGCCGCCAGTCCGGCGGCCAGGGTGCCCGCGGCCACCACTGCGATCAGACGTACCGCTCGGCTGCGTGGCTTGCGCATGAAACCCCCTGCCTGTGTCAGTGCCGCCGCTTCTGCCGTTTCCCGCTCGGGCGCGCGCCCGGTCGGGGCGCCTGCCCCGGTTCCCGCGGCCTGCGCGGTTCGTCGGCGTAGCCACGGCCGGTCGCGGCGGTGGCCCGGCGCTCCGCCTCGTAGCCCGCCCGCGCGCTCGCGGCCCCGGCCCGGCGGGACATGACCTTGTCGGTGTGCTTGGCGACCGGACCCCAGCGTTCCTTGATCGACACCAGCAGCGGTGTCGCGAAGAAGATCGAGGAGTACGTACCGACCAGCAGACCGACCAGCTGCACCAGCGCGAGGTCCTTGAGCGTGCCGACACCGAGCATCCAGACCGCGATCACCATCAGGGCGACGATGGGCAGGATGCCGATGAGGGCGGTGTTGATGGACCGCATCAGGGTCTGGTTCACCGCGAGGTTGGCCTGCTCACCGTAGGTGCGCCTGCTCAAATGCAGGATGCCCCTGGTGTTCTCCTCGACCTTGTCGAACACGACCACCGAGTCGTAGAGCGAGAAGCCGAGGATGGTCAGGATGCCGATCACGGTCGCCGGGCTCACCTCGAAGCCGACCAGCGAGTAGACACCGGCCGTGACCGCGACGTCGAAGATCAGCGCGGCCAGTGCGGCGATCGCCATGTGCGTCTCGAACCGGATGGCGATGTAGATGACGACCAGCACCAGGAACACCGCCAGCGCGATGAGCGCCTTGCGGGTGATCTGGCTACCCCAGGTCTCGCTGACGTCCGAGGCGCTGATCGCGGCCCGGCTGGGATTGCCGTCCTTGCCCTTGGGCTGGAACTCGGTGAACAACGCGTTGTTCAGCTTGTCCACCTGGTCCTTGTCCAGCGCCTCGGACCGGATCAGGATGGTGGCGTTGCCGCCGCTGCCGACGGTCTGCACCGAGACGGGATCGGTGCCGATCGCGGAGCGGTAGACGTCCTCGACCTGACTGGTGCTCGCCCCCGCGGCGGGGAACTGGATCCGCGAGCCGCCCTCGAAGTCGATCCCGAAGTTGAAGCCGCGGAAGATGATGCTGCCCAACGAGATCAGGATGATCGCGGCGGTGATCAGGTACCACATCCGGCGCTTGCCGATGACGTCGATGGCGCCGGTGCCGGTGTAGAGCCGGTTGAAGAAACCGTGCTTGGGCTGTTCGGACACCGCGGTGAACACGTCCGTGGTCTCGGCCGGGTTCTCGGGGCGCGAGGTGCTCGTGTGATTGGTCATCTCGTTTTCACGCCTTCCCGAGTGCGGCCTGGGCCGCCTTCCGCTCGCGCGCGATCTGCTGGACCGCACCGAGGCCGTTCACCGACGGTTTCGCCCAGAAGCTCGTGCGCGAGGCGAGCAACACCAGCGGCGAGGTCATCAGGAACACCACGACGACGTCGAGGATGGTGGTGAGGCCGAGGGTGAACGCGAAGCCCTTCACCTGCCCGACCGCGAGGATGTAGAGCACCGCGGCGGCGATGAAGCTGACCGCGTTGCCGGACAGAATGGTCCGGCGGGCCCGCTGCCAGCCGCGTGGCGCGGCGGAGCGGAAGCTGCGGCCCTCGCGCATCTCGTCCTTGATGCGTTCGAAGAACACCACGAACGAGTCGGCGGTCATACCGATACCGATGATCAGACCGGCGATACCGGCCAGGTCGAGGGTGAACCCGATCCATCTGCCGAGCAGCACCATGATGCCGTAGACCGCGAGACCCGAAGCCACCAGCGACAATCCGGTGACGAACCCGAGCATGCGGTAGTAGGCGAGGCAGTAGAGCAGCACCACGGCCAAACCGATCGCACCGGCGAGCAGGCCCGCCTTCAGCGAGGAAAGCCCCAGCGTCGCCGACACCGTCTCGGCCTCGGAGGTCTGGAACGACAGCGGCAGCGAACCGTACTTCAGGGTGTTCGCCAGTTCCTTGGCGGACGCGGCGGTGAAGTTACCGGAGATCTGGGTGCGGCCGCCCTGCTGCGGGCCCTGCTGCACGACCGGCGCGCTGACCACCTTGGTGTCGAGCACGAAGGCGACCCGCTTGTTGACGTATTCGCCGGTGAGCTGGGCCCACGCGTCGCTACCCGCTGACTTGAATTCCAGGTACACCTCGTGCCGCGCCTGCTGGGTGTTCATGCCCGAGGTGGCGCTCTTGATCTCCTGGCCGTCGATGCGGCTCTTGTCGAGCAGCAGGATCTCCTGGCCGTCGGTGGAGCAGGCGACCAGTGGCAGGTTCGGATCGTCGTTGCCCTGCAACGGATCCGGCTTGCTGCAATCCAGTGCGGCCATCGCGGCCTGCGCGACGGTCGGGTCGGAGCTCTGCCGGACCGCCTTGGCGTCCTGAATCTCCTTGACCGCCAGTTCCTGCGGCGACAGATTCGGATCGGCGGGCGGTTGCGTCGGTGCCTGAGCCGGGAACACGCGCTGCTGCGGAGCCGGCTCCGGCTGCGGAGCGGGGACCTCGCCGGAGGCCGGTGCGCCGACGGACGGCGCCGAATCGGCAGGCGCGGGCGCCGGTACCTCACCCTGGGCAGGCGGTGGCACCTCGCCGGGAGCCGGTGCCGTGCCCGGTGCGGCCGGCGGCGTCTGGCCACGCTGCGCGGCGGGCACCGCGTTGAGCACCGGACGGATGTACAGCTTGGCGGTGGTCGCCAGTGCGCGCGCCTGCGCCCCGTCGTCACCCGGCACCGTGATCACCAGGTTGTCGCCGTCGATGACGACCTCGGACCCGGCGACACCGAGACCGTTGACCCGGTTCTCGATGATCTCCTGCGCCTTCTTCAGGCTGTCCTGGTTCGGCTTGCCGCCGTCCGGGGTGCGAGCGGTCAGCGTGACCCGGGTACCACCCTGGAGGTCGATGCCGAGCCGTGGTGTCGAGGATTTGTCACCGGTGAAGAACACCAGCGCATAGATCACGGCCAGCAGCGCGGCGTAGACACCGAGCAGCCGGAGCGGATGCGCCGATCCCTGGGAAGGTGGCACAGTACGTCATCTCCTAGGCGGGAAGTCGAGAGTGGAACAGGCAAGCACACCCCAGCGTCGCCGGGTGCGGGCAGTAATGGCGTGCGCGACGGCCCGCCGGTCGGCGGGCCGTCGCAAGCACCGAACCGGCGATCAGTCCTTGGTCAGCCGGGTCTGGGTCTGCTCGGTGGATTCCTCGATCGCGTCGACCGCGGTCGCGCCGGTCGAGTCGGTGTCGATCGCGTCGGTGCCGGCCTCGGTCTCGGTCTCGACGCGCACCTCGCGGATGGCCGCGCGCAGCCACGTCGTCACGACCTCCTCGGCGATCTCGAGATCGACCGTGGTGTCGTCGAGATCGACGACGGTGCCGTACAGCCCCGACGTGGTGATGACCTGGTCGCCGACCTTGAGGCTGTCCTGCATCTCCGTGACCTTGGCGGCTTCCCGCTTCTGGCGGCGGACACCGAGGAACATCGGCACGAGCAGGGCTACCAGCAGCAGCGGAAACAGAAGTTCCATCGTCGAAGTCAGTCCCTAGTCTTGTGGGTGGGATGGGTATGTATCCAGACAGTCTGCCAGTTCATGTCTCCGCCGCCACACCGGCACACCTGCTGGGGAGCGCCGACGCGCGGATCGGCCATATCGCACCCGGAATTCGACGCGCCCACCGGAGTCCGAAGAGCCCGGTCGGTTTGCCCGTAAATTCTCCGCTCGGAAACGCATCCGCAGCGAATTACGTTGGCATACAGTAGAAATCGCAGGGAATTCATCAGCGCAGGACGTCCCGACGGCGTGGCCGGGGAGCCTGATCTACGCACGAACTCATCGATCGTCGAGCCGTGTCTCGGGACGTCCTGCGCGTTCACAAAAGGGGTAGATGATGGCTCAGGAAGCCAGAATCGACGTCAAAACGCTATTACAGAAGGCCGCAGGGGATCTGTCCGCGCCCGAACTGTACGACCTGGCACGGATCGCCGAATCGGGACCATGGTTCGGCACCCCGACCCGCAGATCCGCCGAGTCGCCGCGCCCGCCGGACTACGAGTGGCCGCTCGTGTCCGAGCATCCGTACCTGGGGAAATACGGTAAGGGCACCGCATCGGTCCATCTGGCGAACGGGCACGACCGGCTGGTCAACCCGCTGATCTTCGCCGACGGTTTCAACTACGGCCCCAGCGATCTCGACGCGCTGTGGCAGTGGTTCAACGAGCCCTACTCCGACGCGGGTGAGCGACTGTTCGACCAGCTGCTCGCCTCGGGTATCGATATCGTGCTGCTCGGCTTCGACACCCGCCACGACTACCTCCAGGTCAACGCGGGTGTCGCGCGGGCGTGCATCGGCAAGGTGATCGCCGAGCGGCAGGGCAATACGCCGCTGATCACCGGCGGGGTGAGCATGGGTGGTCTGGTCACCCGCTACGCGCTCGCCGCCATGGAACGCGACGACGAGGATCATCAGACCGAGACCTATCTGTCCTGGGATTCGCCGCACAACGGGGCGTGGATCCCGCTGATCCTGCAGCAGATGGCGTACTTCTTCGAGTTCTTCGAGGCGCTCACGCCGGGGAAGGCGAGCAAGGCGAGCCTGATCCGCAGCCCGGCGGCGCAGCAGTTGCTGTGGGCGTGGGTCGAGGACGCGCGGTATTCGGGTCCGGTCGCCACCGCCTCGCCGCTACGTGCCCAATTCGTCCAGGAGCTCGCCGCGCTCGGCGGATTCCCGCAGCGGCCGGTGCGGCTCGGCGTGGCGAACGGCCGCGGCGACGGGCAGGGTCCCGCGTTGCCGCCCGGCGAGGTGGTGTTCGACAAGAAGTTCCTCGGCGGCATCGTCGGCAGCGCCACCGCGCGCTATCAGCCCGCCTTCGGTGAGCAGCAACCGGTCGGCGGCATGCATCTCGGCCTGACCGCCCGCACCTCGACGACCACCGCGGTCGCGCCGTTCGACGGTGCGCCCGGCGGCATGCTCGACTCGTTCGGCCAGGTCGCCACGGTCCTCGGGGTCGAGCTGGAGGAGATGAAACGCTGGAGTTGCTTCGTCCCGTCGATCAGCGCGGTCGCGCTGGACTTCGACCCGATGACCTGGGACGTCGAGCTCGACCAGGATCTGCGCAAGGTGACGGCCGAGCACACCATGCTGACCGAGTTCTGTTGCAACGCAATAAATACCGAGCACTCGGCGGTAACTCCGACGCTGGCGGAGTGGGTGCTTCGCAAGATCGCGAAGTAGCGCGGTGAGCCCCGCCGGTGTGGGTCCGGCGGGGCTTGCGTTACCTGGTAGCTCGACTCAGGCGGACTTGCCGTACACGTAGTCGTCGAGCGGGAAGCTGACCGCTTCACGGTGCGCGGCGAGGGTGCTGGTCGGGCGCAACAGCGCGGCCTCGCCGTGCGGGTTGAAGTAGTAGCTGCGCGCGGTCGAGCAGTCGCCGCCGTAGAAGACGGAGGTGCCGAGCTTGTCGGTGACCCGGTCCAGGAAGTCCGCGTTGGCCGCCTCGGTCACCTCGAAGGTCTGCTCGCCGCGGCGGAACAGCTCGCCGAAGAGCCGTCCCATGTGCTTCATCTGCGCCTCGATGGTGGTGAAGTAGGACAGGCCGCTGTAGGAGTACGGGCTGTTGAGGCTGAGGAAGTTCGGGAACTTCGGCACGGTGATGCCCTCGTAGGCCTGGAAACGGTTGTCCCGCCAGAACTTTCCGAGGTTGACGCCGTCGCGGCCGATGATCTCGATGGCCGGGAAGTTCACGTCCCACAGGTTGAAACCGGTGGCCAGGATCAGCGTGTCGATCTCGGTCTTGTGGCCGTCGGCGGTGACGATGCCGTCGGGCTCGATGCGCTCGATCGAGTTGGTCTCCAGGCGCACGTGCGGCTGGTTGAACGTGCGGAAGTAGGTGTTGGAGAAGGTCGGGCGCTTGCAGCCGAAGTCGTAATGCGGCGTGAGCTGCTTGCGAGTCTCCCTGTCCCGCACCGAGGCCCGCAGGTGCGCCTTGGCGAGAACGCCTGCGGCCTTGTTCAACGGCTTGGCCTGGGTGTAGTGCAGGACGCCGACGACCATGAGCGCCTCGAGCAGGCTGGTGTTGAACAGCCGCGCGGCCTTCTGGGTGGCGGGCACCCGATCGAACAGCTTCTGCACCGGCGCGGGGATGGCCGCGTCGATCTTCGGCACCACCCAGATCGGGGTGCGCTGGAAGACGGTGAGCGCCTGCGCCTTCTTCGCCACCTCGGGCACCAACTGCACCGCGGTGGCGCCGGTCCCGATGATCGCCGCCTTGCGGCCGGTGAGGTCGAAATCGTCCTCCCACGCGGTGGTGTGGATGATCTTGCCCGCGAACGAGTCGATGCCGGGGAACGGCGGGGTGTAGGGCTGGGACAGGAAGCCCGTCGCGGTGAGCAGGTAACGGCCCGTGAGGGTTTCGCCGCCCGCGATCGAGACCACCCAGTGCTGGTGCTCTTCGTCCCAGCGAGCACCGTCGACCACCGTGCCGAAGCGCATGCGGCGGCGCAGGCCGTACTTGTCGGCGACGTGTTTCGCGTACTTCTTCAGCTCCGCGCCGGGCGCGAACAGCCGCGTCCAGTACGGGTTCGGCTCGAAGGAGTACGAGTAGGTCACCGAGGCGATGTCGACCGCGAGGCCGGGGTAATGGTTGACGTGCCAGGTGCCGCCCAGGTCGTCCTCGCGATCGAGGATGACGTAGTTGCCCAGGCCGAGCCGATCGAGCTCGATGCCCGCCCCCATGCCACCGAATCCCGCTCCGACCACGACCGCGTCGTACTGAGGCGCCACTCCGAACCTCCAAGTATGTGAACCGTTTATCACAGAATGACACATCATTCCGTTTGTGACGACTGTATCATCGGGGTCGTGACGAAGCCATTGACGCGTGCCGAGCGACGTAAAGCCGAGCTCCGGCAGGAAATCATCGACACCGCGTTCGTCTGCTTCGCGGAGAAGGGCTATCACGGCACCGGGATCGCCGACATCGCCGGTCATCTCGGCATCGGGCACGGCACCTTCTACCGGTACTTCAGCAACAAGCGCGACATCATCGACCACGTCATCGATGACCTGTCCGCCAAGATCATCGACACCCTCGGCACCGAGAACGCCCCCGACGCCGCGACCACGCTGGACGAGTACCGCGCGCAAACCGACCGGATCGGCCAGGCGCTCACCCACATCCTGATGGACGACCGCCGGGTCGCGCAGCTGCTGCTCGTGCACGCGCCCGGCATCGACGACGAGCTGACCGCGCGCCTCTACGGCCTGCTCGACATGGCCGACGCGCTCACCGCCGGATACCTGGAGCACGGCGTCGAACACGGTTATCTGCGAGCGGATCTGGACACGGTCAATACCGCGCGGGCGGTCACCGGCATGCTGCTGGCAGGCATCATGCACGGCCTGCGCGACACCGACGAAAGCTCCATCCAAGGCCTCAACGAGGCCATCCGGCGGCTGCTGATCGACGGTGTCCGCAAGGACTGAGCAAATCGATAAGCCCCCTGACGGCGTTCGCGGCGTTAAGGTGTGGGAACTGTTCCGACGCTGTCCGCCAGGGGGCGCTCGTGGTCGCAAGAGACCAGGGAGTACGAAAAATCCACATTCCCACGGACCGGCGTACCGGGCCTGACAGAATGTCGCCCGTGACCCCCGAGGATGTGAGCCGGATCAGTTTCGCGACACCACCATTCGGGCAGCGTGGTTATCACGCGGACGAAGTGGACGCCTTCCTCGACCTCGTCGCCGCGACCATGGCCGGGCGGGGCGCGCTCGCCGCCGACGATCTACGGCACGTCACCTTCGACGCACCGCGGCCCGGCGGGCGCGGATATCGCGCCGACCAAGTCGACGAGTACCTGGATCGGGTGCGCGTCGAGTTGGAGAACCGGCAACGCGGAGTGCGGCCCGCACCCGCCGGGAACGGGCAGTCGATGCTCACCCCGGACGACGTGCAACGGATGCGGTTCACCCCATCGCCGGTCGGCCGTCGCGGATACCACGACGAAGAGGTCGACGCGTTCCTCGATCTGGTCGCGGCGACCCTCGCGCACGGCGGGCCGGGCAGTCTGACGGTCGCGGATGTGCGCTCGGTGCGGTTCACCGAGGCGCGGCTGGGCACCCGCGGATACTCACGCGAAGAGGTGGACGCGTTCCTCGATCTGGTGGTGACGGCGTTGCAGCATGCCGAGCATCAGCATCACCGGTGGACGCTGCACCGGGACGTCGGCGACTAGCCGCCGACCTGCACGAGACGGCTTGTCGCGCAACGCTATTCGAACAGATCCAGGGTGGGCTGCGGGTCGCGGCCGCGGACTTCGATAGAGCCGAAGACCAGATCGGGTGGCGGCACCAGCCCGAGGTGTTCCCAGGCGGCGGCGGTAGCGACGCGGCCGCGCGGGGTGCGGGCGACCATTCCGGCGCGCACCAGGAACGGCTCGCACACCTCCTCGACGGTGGCGGCCTCCTCCCCCACTGCTACCGCGAGGGTGGACACACCCACCGGGCCGCCGCCGAAACTGCGTACCAGCGCGGCGAGTACGGCACGGTCGAGTCGATCCAGACCGAGTACGTCGACGTCGTACACCTCGAGCGCCGCCCGCGCGATGGGCAGGGTGATCATCCCGTCGGCGCGGACCTCCGCGTAGTCGCGAACGCGGCGCAACAGGCGGTTCGCGATGCGTGGCGTGCCACGGGACCGGCCCGCGATCTCCGCGGCGGCCTCGCGATCGATCTGCACGCCGAGGATCTGCGCCGAACGCAGCAGGATGAGCAGCAGCTCGTCTGGGTCGTAGAAATCCATGTGCCCGGTGAAACCGAAGCGGTCACGCAATGGACCGGTCAGCGCGCCGGACCGGGTGGTGGCCCCGACCAGGGTGAACGGGGCGATGTCGAGCGGGATCGAGGTCGCGCCAGGGCCTTTGCCGACGACCACGTCGACACGGAAGTCCTCCATCGCCAGGTAGAGCATCTCCTCGGCGGGACGGGCGATCCGGTGGATCTCATCGATGAACAGCACGTCGCCGTCGACCAGGTTGCTGAGCATGGCCGCGAGATCACCGGCCCGTTCCAGCGCGGGGCCGGAGGTGATGCGCAGCGCGGTGCCGAGCTCGCCGGCGATGATCATCGCCATGCTGGTCTTGCCGAGGCCGGGCGGGCCGGACAGCAGCACGTGATCCGGGGTGCCGCCGCGCTGTTTGGCGCCGCGCAGCACCAGCGCGAGCTGTTCGCGGACGCGCGGCTGGCCGATGAAGTCGTCGAGCGACTTCGGGCGCAGGCTGGCCTCGATCTCGCCGTCGGACTTCAAATAGCTCGGCGTGACCTGTGATTCGTCTGGTTCTTCGAAATCCATGCGGTATTACCGATTCTTGCCGAGCAGGTTGAGGGCGGCTCGCAATCCTACCGAGGTGTCGGCGGCGGGCTGTTCGGCGAGCACCGCGTCGATGGCCTGCTCGGCCTGCTTGGCCGGGAAACCGAGGCCGGTGAGCGCCTCCACCACCTGCTCGCGCACCGGCGTGATGACCGGGGCCGGCGTGCCGGGCGGACCGGACTGCACCGGAACGAGATTCACCTTGTCGCGCAGCTCGACCACCATGCGCTCGGCGCCGCGCTTGCCGATGCCGGGCACCCGGGTGAGTGCGGCGACATTGCTTTCCGCGAGCGCCTTGCGCAGCGCCTCGGGCTCGAGCACCGCGAGGACCGCCATCGCGAGGCGGGGGCCGACGCCGGACACCGTTTGCAGCAGACCGAACAGGTCGCGCGCCTCGGTGTCGGCGAAACCGTACAGCGTCATCGAGTCCTCGCGGACGATCATCGCGGTGTACAGCCGGGTTTCCTCGCCGCGGGTCAGCGTGGACAGCGTCGCGGGGGTCACGTTGAGCCGGTAACCGATGCCCGCCGCCTCGATCACCGTGTGGTCGAGGGCGATCTCCAGCACCTCACCGCGTACCGACGCGATCACCTCTGTACCGCCTTCCGTTGTTCGGCAAGCCGTTCGGCGTACTTGCGCTGCGCCTCGGCCGCTTGGGCTTCGGCCTTGGCCATCCGCTCGATCAGCGGCGCCCGCCAACAATGGCAGATGGCCAGCGCGAGCGCATCCGCCGCGTCGGCGGGTTTCGGCGCGACCTGCAACCCGAGGATCCGGGTGACCATGGCGGTGACCTGGGCCTTGTCCGCGGTGCCGTTGCCGGTGACCGAGGCCTTCACCTCGCTGGGCGTGTGGAACGCGACCGGGATGCCGCGGCGCGCGGCCGCGAGCGCGATGACGCCACCGGCCTGCGCGGTGCCCATCGCGGTACGCACATTGTGCTGGGCGAAGACGCGTTCGATGGCGACGGCCGCCGGTTTGTGGGTGTCCATCCAAAGTTCGGCGGCGTCGGAGACCTGGAGTAGTCGCTGGGCGAGGTCCATGTCGGGCGGGGTGCGAACCACGTCGACGGCGATCGCGGTCACCTTACGACCGATGCCGCCCTCGACCATGCTGAGGCCGCACCGGGTGAGCCCGGGGTCGACGCCCATCACCCGCACGAAAACCCCTCTCGCAGACACGAACAACTGTTCGAGAGTCTAGCGGAGGCAGGGTCTTTCGCGGTCCAGCGACACGGGGTGCGGCGGTGGTCGCGGTGCCGGGCGGGCACACCGCGCGCAGAACAGGTGCGCCTGCCGCGTCAGGCTCGGCGATGTAGTCGGATTCTCAAGGCGCTCCCGTGAAACCGAGCAGTTCTGGCTTGGTAGCGCGCGCCGCCCACTCGCGCGCCGGGTCGTTGACGAGTCGGCGCACTCGAAGGTCCAGCAGGCCACTGACATTGGTGACCGTGGCGGCCACCTCGCCGTCTGCCCGGGTCAGGATCTGTTCGACGCGATAGGTCTTGCCGGTCCCCCACAGCCACGCGCAGGACACATCGACCGTGTCGCCGCCACGCAGCTCGCGGTGGAACTTGATCGTGGTCTCGAGATTCACCGGCCCGAATCCATCCGCGATCAACTCGTCGACCGAGATCCCCGCCGCCTGGACACAGGCGAAACGCGAGTGGTCGGCGAACTGGTGATAGGCCGCGCCGGTGACATGGAGCTGCGGATCGAGATCGGAAACCCTGACTTCGATGCGAGTACTGAACGACACGACGCCGACTATGCCAGTGCCCACCGACAGCTTTCCGCTACACGGATACCAGGTGCGGGATTCCGCGGCGGTCCGGCCATTTCATGCGACAGGACATGGTGGCGCCGCTACTCGCACTGTGCCGCGACCACGTCCCGTTGATCGTCGTCCGGCGTCAGGCCGGGGCGAGAGTCCGGGCGAAGGTGCGCCGGTAGACCTGGGGAGATACACCGATCGCCTCGTGCAAATGCTGGCGCAGCGAGGTGCCGGTGGCGAAGCCGACTGCACCGGCGATCCGGTCGACCGTCATGTCGGTCGATTCGAGCAGGTGGCGGGCGCGGAACAGGCGCTGCTGGATCAACCAGCGGCCGGGACTCATGCCGACCTCTTCGCTGAAACGGCGAGCGAAGGTGCGCTTGCTCATCTGGGCGCGCAGGGCGAATTCGTCCACGGTGAGCGGCAAGTGGAGGTTTTCCAACGCCCACTGCCGAGCGGCGGCAGTGCCCGCGGAGGTGGCCGGCGGGACGGGCTGCTCGATGTACTGCGCTTGCCCACCGTCGCGCCACGGCGGCACGACGCAGCGCCGAGCCACCGAGTTGGCGACCGCACTGCCGTGATCGCGGCGCACGAGATGCAGGCACACGTCGATGCCCGCCGCCGCGCCTGCGGACGTGAGCACGTCGTCGTCGTCGACGTACAGCACGTCGGGATCGAGCCGGACTCGAGGAAAGGCGCGCCGGAAGAGATCGGCCTGGCACCAATGCGTGGTCGCCGGTCGGCCGTCGAGCAGACCGGCCGCCGCCGCGACGAACGACCCTGTGCAGATCGCCACGAGCCGGGCACCTGGCCGGATTCGGGCGAGCGCGTCCCGGACCGGCTGCGGCAGCGTGCCGTCGAGGGTCATCCGGATGTCGCAGGCGGGCAGGACCACGGTGTCTGCGGTGTCGAGAATGCTGCTGTCGTGCGCGACGGCGATCGAGTAGTCCGCGCTGGTGCGCACCGGTGCACCGTCGACGGTGCAGGTGCGGATCTCGTATCGGCCGCCGGCACTGCCGAATACCCGGTTCGGGATGCCGAGTTCGAACGGATAGACCCCGTCCAACGCCAGCACCGCCACGCGATGGACGGAAGATGTCATGGCACGATCATATCGAAGAATGGCAATCGTGCCATTACCTGACTCGTTCCAGCGCACCAGACTCGACTGCATGACCGAAACCATGCGCGCGATCAGCCAGCACACCCTGGGCGGCCCCGAGGTCCTCACCGAAGTACAACTCCCCCGACCGGTTCCCGGCCCCGGCGAAATCCTGGTCCGGGTGCGCGCGGCCGGGCTCAACCCCACCGACTGGAAGCACCGCGCCATCGCGAACCTCTTCCTGCCCGAGCCGCCGTTCGTCCTCGGCTGGGACGTATCCGGCGAGGTCGCCGAGACCGGCATCGGCGTGACGCTGTTCGAGCCGGGTGACGAGGTCTTCGGCATGCTGCCCTACCCGAACGGCCACGGCGCGCTGGCGGAGTATGTCGTCGGCCCGGCCCGCGCCTTCGCCCGCAAGCCCGCGAACCTCGATCACGTGCAGGCCGCCGCAGTCCCGTTGGCCGCGCTCACCGCCTGGCAGGCGCTGGTGGACAACGCCGCACTCGACGCCGGACAGCGCGTGCTGATCCACGCGGCCGCAGGTGGCGTCGGACATTTCGCCGTGCAGATCGCCAAGGCCCGCGGCGCGTACGTCATCGGCACCGCCAGCGCCCCCAATCACGAGTTCCTGCGCAGCCTGGGCGCGGACGAAGTGCTCGACTACCGGACGACAGATATCGCCGAGGCGGTCCGCGACGTTGACGTCGTGCTGGATTCGATCGACGACGACAACAGCCTGCGCTCCCTGCGCACGCTGCGCGCGGGCGGGCTGCTGGTCACCTTGCGCGCCGCCGGTGCGGTCGATCTCGTGGCGGCGGCACGCGAGGTGGGCGTGCGCGCGATCCGCATGCTGGTGGAGCACGATCACGCGGGCATGCGCGCGCTGGCCGGCCTCGTCGAATCCGGTGCGTTGCGGCCGACGATCGCGGGCACCTTCCCGTTGGCGGAGGCCGCGAAGGCGCATGCCTTGGGCGACACCGGTCGTACCGTCGGCAAACTAGTTGTCACGCTGCCCTGAGACCGAAGATTTTTCCGCGCGGCGCTTCGGTGAATCTACGAAATCGGGACCGTCACGCTTCTACCATCCGATGATGAGCACTGTTGTGAAGGCTGTCCTCGAGGGCGGGCCGAAAGACATGCCCGCGCGAATCGTTCCGATCACCCCGCCGGGGATCGAATTGAAAGTCCCGTTCAAGGGTGGCTACGAACACTTCAAGGTGACCCGCAAGGAGCAGGACACCCCGGAGGGCCGGTTGCCCGTCTACGAGTGGTCCAGCCGGACCGAACTCGCGGAGTGACGCGCGAATAATCGTCCAGCGCGGCCGGTCGATCATCGACCGGCCGCCTTCCGATGCGGTAGCCGGGAACAGCCGACTATGGACAAAAGCGTAACCACATGGTTACGCTTTCCGGGTGGACGAAGTGGCGAGTGCGATCGCCGATCCGGTGCGCCGGGAGATCCTGACGATGTTGCGCGGGACCCGGCTTACCGCGGGTGAGATCGCGGCAGAGTTCGACATCAGCAGGCCTGCGGTGAGCAGACACCTGCGAGTGCTGCGCGAAAGCGGCCTGGTGCACGACGAACTCATCGGCAGGCAGCGCTACTACGTGCTCGACCCGGCGCCACTCACCGAGATCGCCGACTGGATCGCGCGCTTCGACACCGCGGCCGCCTGGGAACAGCGGCTCGACGCATTGGAAACCGAGGTCTACCGGACGCGCCGCGAACACCGCCGCGCACCGGGCGACCAGCACCCGAAGGAGAACACGGGATGACAACCCGACCCACCGGCCGCCTCGACCGCACCGACGGCAAGCGCGACCTGATCCTCACCAGAACCTATCGAGCGCCGATCGAGGACGTGTGGGCCAGCGTCACCGAATCCGACCGCACCGCACGCTGGTTCGGACCGTGGAAGGGCGAAGCCGGGCCCGGTCGAAAAATTCAGGTGCAGATGGCGTTGGAAGAAGGCCAGCCCTGGTGTGACGCCACGATCGAGGTGTGCGAACCGCCGC
Organism: Nocardia sp. CS682; assembly: GCF_004634405.1. Classification (NCBI taxonomy): domain Bacteria; kingdom Bacillati; phylum Actinomycetota; class Actinomycetes; order Mycobacteriales; family Nocardiaceae; genus Nocardia; species Nocardia sp. CS682. The sequence continues at coordinate 1,804,055 of NZ_CP029710.1, forward strand.
GGCGGCTGGGCATCATCACCAAGGACGACTACGGCACTTGGCATCTGGAGGCGGAGCTGACCGAGACCGACGGCGTCACGGAACTGGTCTTCACCCACCATCTGGATCCCGAGGCGAAAATCAGCGAGGTCGGCCCCGGCTGGGAGTACTACCTGGACGCACTCGGGGCGGCCCGCACGGATGCGGACCGCCCCGATTTCGAGGACTACTACCCCTCGATGAAGCAGTACTACGAAGCGCTGGAGGACTAGTCCGGTGCCGCCGGACGGTGCCCGTCCGTAGACCCGCGCATGGCCGGAGCGCATGCGCGGGTACGCACTAGTCGTCCAGCTGCGCGAGGATCTCGTCGGAGATGTCGACGTTGGTGAAGACGTTCTGCACGTCGTCGCTGTCCTCGAGCGCGTCCACCAACTTGATCACCTTGCGGGCGCCGTCGGCGTCGACCTCGACCGAGACCGACGGCTGGAAGCCGGATTCGGCGGAGTCGTAGTCGATTCCGGCGGCCTGCAGGGCCTTGCGCACCGGGATCAGGTCGCTGGGGTCGCTGATGATCTCGAAGGAATCACCGAGGTCGTTGACCTCCTCGGCACCCGCGTCGAGCACGGCCATCAGGACGTCGTCCTCGGACAGCCCGTTCTTCTCCAGCGTCACGACGCCCTTGCGGTGGAACAGGTAGGACACCGAGCCCGGGTCGGCCATGTTGCCGCCGTTGCGGGTCATCGCGACCCGCACCTCGCCCGCGGCGCGGTTGCGGTTGTCGGTGAGGCACTCGATCAACACCGCGACACCATTGGGGCCGTAGCCCTCGTACATGATGGTCTGCCAGTCGGCGCCGCCGGCTTCTTCACCGCCGCCGCGCTTGCGGGCACGTTCGATGTTGTCGTTGGGCACCGACGACTTCTTCGCCTTCTGAATGGCGTCGTAGAGCGTCGGGTTGCCTGCGGGGTCACTGCCACCCGTGCGGGCCGCCACCTCGATGTTCTTGATCAACTTGGCGAAGAGCTTGCCGCGCTTCGCGTCGATCCCCGCCTTCTTGTGCTTGGTGGTGGCCCATTTGGAGTGGCCGCTCATTCCCTACTTCCTTCAGGTCGATGGCACGTTTGGTGAGTTGTACCGTACCGGCACGGCCGGAGGGACAACTTCTCCAGCCTACTCGGCCGGTCATCGCGGCCTGAACGGCGCGTGAACTACGCGTCCCGAACCAGGTCCACGAACATCCGGTGCACCCGCAGATCGCCGGTGACCTCCGGGTGGAACGACGTCGCCACCACGTTCCCTTGCCGCACTGCCACAATGCGGCCGGCGAACGGTCCGTCCGGCACCGTCGCGAGCACCTCGACGCCCGCGCCGGCCCGCTCCACCCACGGCGCCCGGATGAACACCGCGCGCATCGGGCCGTCGTCGAGTCCGGCGAAGTCCAGGTCCACCTCGAACGAGTCGACCTGGCGGCCGAAGGCGTTGCGGCGCACCGTCATATCGATGCCGGACAGGTGATTGGCGTCGGGCCTGGTGTCGAGCACCTCGTCGGCGAGCAGGATCATCCCCGCGCAGGAACCGAAGGCGGGCATGCCATCTCGCAGTCGCGCGCGCAGCGGCTCGAGCAGCTCGAAGACCTCCAGCAGCTTGCTGATCGCGGTCGATTCGCCGCCGGGCAGCACCAGCGCGTCCACCGCGGCCAGTTCGGAGGCGCGCCGCACCAGCACCGGTTCGGCGCCGCAGTGCGCGAGGGCCGCGATGTGCTCGCGCACGTCACCCTGCAGCGCGAGCACGCCGATGGTGGGGCGAGCCTGCGCGAGGTCGGTGGCGGCCGGTGCGGCAACCGGGGAAGCGTTCACGTCGGAAAGTTTACGAGCCGTCGCGGTGTGGGCCTGCTCACGGTCGCCGTCAGGGTTCCGTCAACGCGACGGCCCGCAAGCCGGGATCGGGTCGACACTCGCATGGTGATAGCTGTGTTGCCGCGCAAGGTGCCCGCGCCGCGTGGAGAAGGGGAGGCGGCCCCGGCCCGCCGTGGTCTCACCGTGCCGACCGGGCTGGCCGGACTTTCGCTCGACGCGATGGCCTCGGTGTCCTACGGTCCCGAGGCCATCGTGCTGGTGCTGGCCGCCGCAGGTGGCGCCGGGCTCGGTCTGACACTGCCGGTGACAGTGGCGATCGCCGCGTTGCTCGCCGTGCTGGTCGCATCGTATCGGCAGGTGATCGCCGCGTTCCCGGACGGTGGTGGGGCGTATGCGGTGGCGAAGGCGCATCTCGGACATCGCACGAGTTTGACCGCCGCGGCCTCGCTGATCATCGACTATGTGCTGAACGTCGCGGTGTCGATCGCCGCCGGTGTCGCCGCGTTGACCTCCGCGTTTCCCGCGTTGCTCCCGTACACGGTGTGGTTGTGTGTCGCCGTTCTCGTCGGCATCACGGCATTGAATCTGCTGGGCATCACCGAGAGCGCACGGGCGTTCATGGTGCCGACCATTGTTTTCGTGGTCGGCATCGGCACGGTGATCGTCGCGGGGCTGGTGCGGTCCGAGCCGGCCAGCGTCAGCACCGGCGCCGCCACCGTGCTGGACGCGCATACCGTCGGAGTGCTGTTGCTGCTCAAGGCCTTCTCCAGCGGGTGCGCCGCGCTGACCGGCGTGGAGGCGATCGCGAACGCGGTGCCGAGCTTCCAGGCGCCGAAAGTGCTTCGCGCACAACGCGCGGAGGTGGCGCTCGGGGCGCTGCTCGGTGTCATGCTGATCGGGCTGGCGCTGCTGATCGAGAAGTTCGAGGTGCATCCGATCGACGGCACCACGGTGCTCTCGCAGCTGACCGAGGCGGCGCTCGGGCACGGAATCGGTTACTACGTGGTGCAATTCGCGACCGTGGTGTTGCTGGCGCTGGCCGCCAACACCTCCTACGGCGGGCTGCCCACGCTCACCAAGATCCTCGCCGACGACAACTGCCTGCCACACCGGTTCGCCGTGCGCTCGCCGCGCGAGGTGTACCGCTACGGCGTGCTGACGCTGGCCATCGCGGCGGGTGTGCTGCTGATCGGGGCCGACGGCAATATGAACGCGCTGGTCCCGCTGTTCGCCATCGGGGTGTTCGTCGGGTTCACCATCGCGCAGGTCGGCATGGTGCGGCATTGGCTGCTGGCCAGGACGGCGGGCTGGCGGTGGCGGCTGGCGCTCAACGGGTTCGGCGCGCTGCTGACCTTCATCGCCGCGATCGTCACCACCGCAATGAAATTCACCGCGGGCGCCTGGTTGATCGTGCTGGTCCTGCCCGCACTGGTGCTCGGCATGGAACGAATCCGCGGGGCCTACAGCAAGATCGGCGCCTACCGCCGCTCCGACGAGGTGCCGCCGCCACCGCGCCCGCGCGACGCCGTCATCGTGGTGCCGGTGTCCGAGGTCTCCGAGCTGAGCTGCGAGGCGCTATCCGCGGCGCTGTCGATCGGCAAAGACGTTGTCGCGGTGCATGTTTGCCTGCCCGGCGAGTCGGTGAAGGCGTTCACCAAGGCGTGGGAGGCGTGGCATCCGGAGGTGCGGCTGGTGCTGCTCGAAGACAGTGACGCGACGGTCGGCGGGCCGGTCGCGCGTTACGTGCGGGAGAACTTCGAGGGTCGCCGCAAGGTGGTCGTCATCGCCGAGGTCGATCCGCCGGTCGGCTGGAACCGCGTGCTGCCCAGCCACCGCAGCGACGAGCTCGAGCGCGTGCTGCGCCGCATGTCCGACACAGTGGTCTGCCACCTGCGGGTACAGGTGGGCTAAGCCTGAGCGAATTCAGGCGGTCGCGGTGGTGTGCGTCGGCCACACGCACACCATCGCGGTCGACATCGCGCGCTCAGTCGCGCAGGTTGCGGATCAGTCCTTCCTGGACCACCGCGGCCACCATCTGACCTTCGCGGTTGAAGATCTTTCCGCCGGTGAGCGCGCGGCCGAAGCCCGCGGACGGCGAGGCTTGATCGTAGAGCAGCCAGTCGTCGGCGCGGAACGGGCGCAAGAACCACATGGCGTGGTCGAGCGAGGCGTTCTGGGTCTGCTCGTCGGGGTGGGTCACCTTCGACGAGCCGAGCAGCGTCATGTCGCTCATGTAGGCCAGGGTGCAGACGTGGAACAGCGGGTCGTCGGGCAGCGGATGCCGGTAGCGGAACCACACCTGCTGCTGCGAGACGACGCCGTCGCGGCGGGCGATCTGGTCCTGCGGCACCGTCCGGATGTCCCAGTGCTCCCACTCGCGCATCGCCCACAGGCGTTCCGGGCTCATCGTGGTGCTCGCGTCCGGGAGGTCGTCCGGGGCCTGCACCTCGGGCATCACATCCTGATGCTCCGGACCCTCGTCGCCGATGTGGAACGAGGCCGACATGGTGAAGATCGCCTGGCCGTCCTGCACGCCGGTGACCCGGCGGGTGCAGAACGAGCGGCCGTCCCTGATCCGCTCGACGAGATACACCGTCGGCTGGTCCGGGTTGCCCGGTCGCAGAAAGTAGCCGTGCAGCGAATGCACCTGATACCGCGGTTCCACCGTGCGCACCGCTGATACCAGCGCCTGGCCGGCAACCTGTCCGCCGAACGTGCGCGGCAGCTGAGTCTTCGTGGACGCCCCACGGAAGATGTCACGCTCGAGGCGCTCTATCTCCAGCGCCTCTTCGATTGTCGCCATGGGCTGAGATTAACTCGCCGCGCTGACCGGCTCGTCCTCGGCCGTCCGGGTTTCCACTCCCGCCGGCCGGACAACCCGCTGCTTCCCGCTCGGAACGAAGCACCGCGAACGGCCGTGTTCGCGCATGCCGCCGACGAGGGTCGTGCTCACCGTTTGCTCTGATAGACCGGTGCCACAGTTCGTCCCGATCACCCAGGACGCCCTCATCGAGCGTCTCGTCGACCGCGTCCGCACCCTGTCCGGCTACCGGGTGCTCGCGATCGACGGCGCCGACGCCGCCCGCCCCACCGACCTCGCCGACCGGACCGCCGCCGCACTGCGCGACACCGGCAGACCCGCGGAAGTGGTGTCGCTGCACGACTACGTCCGCCCCGCGTCCCTCCGCATGGAATACGGCGTGGACGAGATCTCCTATCGCACAGCCTGGTTCGACTACGAAGCACTCCGCCGCGAAGTCATCGACGCTCTGCACACCGACGGCCGCTGGCTGCCCGCCCTCTGGAACGAGACCACCGACCGCTCGGCCCGCGCCCCCATCCGCCCGGCGCTCCCCGACACCGTCCTCGTCGTCGCAGGCCCCATGCTGCTCAACCACTCCCTCCCCTTCGACATAACCGTCCACCTGGCCATGTCGGAACCGGCCCTACGACGCAGCACCCCACCCGAGGACCACTGGACCATCCCCGCCCTCCTCGAAACCCGCACCGCCGCAACCTTCTTCATCCGCTGGGACCACCCCGCCCGCCCAGCGCTCCGCCTCCCCTGACCCTTTCGGCTCCTTGCTTTCCGTTCGGCGGTCCCACCTATCACCAACTGCGTATTGATAGTTAGATGCGCATATCCATGTATCAAGATGGCAGACCTACCCCACCAAACGCGAATGGCACACAGTCGCAGCGCTTCTCAGCGTTTGCCGCAACCATGTGCCACTCGACGGGCGCCAGTCGCCCCTGCGGTCGATCAGGCGCAGGCCGGGGACTGGAGGTTCAGGGCGGTCAGGGCATTGCAGGCCCAACCCTTCTGCACCTTCCACTTGCCGTTGTCGAGGACGAAGGGCACGTCGATGGGGTTCTCGGCGCCGTTGATGGTCAGTTTGCCCTGGGCGCTGACGGAATCGCCGAAGGCGGTCACTCCGGTGATCTCCGACTTGGCGTTCGCCTGCTTGTAGGCCTCGGCGAGGCGGTTGGGCAGGTCGGGATCGGCTTCGATGCCCTGCACGAGGTCCAGCTTCTCCGCGCTGGGAACCGCCGGATCGAGCGCCTTCTGCAGCAGTTCGTTCAGCTCCGCAACAGTGGGCGGCGCAGGCTGGTTCGCGTTGGCGGCGGCGCTGGTCGTGGTGCGGGACGGCTGCGGCGGATCCTTCTTGTCATCGCTGCCGCAGGCCGTCAGGCCCAGTGCGGCCACGACGGCCAAACCGGCAATCGCCATGCGTCCGGTCTTACGAAGGTTCATCTGCTCGTCCTTATGTTGGGCTGGTACATCGACGGTGATGCGGCACGAACTACCGACGCGGCGGTCGACGGGCATCGAAACGTGAAGTTACCCAAGACAATTGTGAGAACAGTAAGACGACGGTGTGGCACGGAGAAGAGTCGGCGTCGTCGCGACCCTCTAACGCACCCGAGCAGGGACTCCGAAGAGTCCCTGCTCGGGAAAGTTCACCAAACCCTAAGGCGTGGAATCACCAACCGCGCTCGGCGAGCCGGTGGTCCACCGGCAGCTCCTCGACGTTGATGCCGACCATGGCCTCGCCGAGTCCACGCGACACCTTCGCGAGCACATCGGGGTCGTCGTGGAAGGTGGTCGCCTTGACGATGGCGGCGGCCCGCTCGGCGGGGTTGCCGGACTTGAAGATGCCGGAGCCGACGAACACGCCCTCGGCGCCGAGCTGCATCATCATCGCGGCGTCGGCGGGGGTGGCGATGCCGCCCGCGGTGAACAGCACGACGGGCAGCTTGCCGGTCTCGGCGACCTCGCGGACCAGCTCGTAGGGCGCCTGCAGCTCCTTGGCGGCGACGAACAGCTCGTCGGCGGGCAGCGAGGACAGCCTGCGGATCTCCTGGCGGATCTTGCGCATGTGCGTGGTGGCGTTGGAGACGTCACCGGTGCCCGCCTCGCCCTTCGAGCGAATCATCGCCGCGCCCTCGGTGATTCGGCGCAGCGCCTCACCCAGGTTGGTGGCGCCGCACACGAACGGCACGGTGAAGTTCCACTTCTCGATGTGGTTGGTGTAGTCGGCGGGGGTCAGCACCTCGGACTCGTCGATGTAGTCGACGCCGAGGCTCTGCAGGATCTGCGCCTCCACGAAGTGGCCGATGCGCGCCTTCGCCATGACCGGGATGGAGACGGCGGCGATGATGCCGTCGATCATGTCGGGGTCGCTCATCCGGGACACGCCACCCTGCGCCCGGATGTCGGCGGGCACCCGCTCCAGCGCCATCACCGCGACCGCACCGGCGTCTTCGGCGATCTTGGCCTGGTCGGGGGTGACGACGTCCATGATCACCCCGCCCTTGAGCATCTCGGCCATGCCGCGCTTCACGCGGGCGGTGCCGATGGTCTGGGTGGTCTCGGGCGTAGTCACGGCAAACTCCTGGGTCATCTGCGCCAATCGGTCGCAAGGGATGGAATCGACCCAATTCTAGGCGGGCCACCCAGGCCACTTGATAGCCAGTCGGAGATGACTGGCCTTGTCACCTACCAGGGGCTCTGTCCGCCGGTGCGGTGCACTGGACCGCTCGGGGAGACCAGGAAAAGCGGTTTACCGGTGCTGCGGGGGCAATTGCGTTGCCCCCGCTATCTTCCGGCGTCGCTCAGAGCGGACCGACTACCAGCAACTGCGCCCAGTACTCGGCGGCGGCGGGCCCGATGACCGGCAGCAGGAAATCGTAGAGCAGGTAGGACATGTACAACGGTACCTCCGCACGCCGAGCATTTTCCCCCGCCGACGGCGGGGTCCGCGGCACCGAAGTCCGAGTGCCTTGAAGTAAGCACTACCCAGCCCGCGTCCATCCAGTCGCGACCGTAGCACGATCGTGAAACACATCACATCGCGTCAGCGGATCGAGCGGACCTCCGGGTCGGTGGCACTGTCGGCGGCGGCCGCGGCTTCGGGGAGCAGTTGGTCCAGGTTGTAGGGGTAGACGGTTTCGCCCGCGCGGTCGAAGGCGACGATATCCGCTGCGGTGCACCACTTGTTGCCGGTGATGGAGCGGCGTTCGATGGCGGTCAGGTTCGTCGCCTGCGGCTCGTAGGCGGGCACACGGAGCGCGAAGAACAGCTCCTCGGAGCGGATCAGGTCGCCGTCGAAGGGGAACACCGCGACGCGGCGCCAGATCGGGCCGCGCAGGCTCTCCGGGTCGGCCTGGTAGCCGGTCTCCTCGTAGAGCTCACGAACGGCCGCTTCGCGCAGCGTCTCTTCCGGATCGACCCCGCCGCCGACGGTGAACCAGAACGACACGTCGGGTGTTGTCGGGTCGTTGCCGCGCATCAGCAGCGTGCGCCCCTCTTCATCGAACAGCACGATGCGGGCGGTGGTGCGGGTGGTGTCGACGGTGAGCCCGGTGGACGCGGCCGGGGTGGCGCGCTCGGTGATCTCGAAGTAGGTGGGCAGCGGCGCGGTGCCACCGAGGTGCAGGATGCGCACCGAACGGCGGGTGCGCAGCGCCAAGGTGTCGCGGACCGCGTCGTTGTGGAAGCGGCGGGCGATCAGTACCCGCGCCTCCGCGTCGGCCAACTCGGCCACCATCTGCGGGCGCAGCTTCTCGATATCGATCGTCGACAGGGCTGCGGAGAGCTGGTTCTCCACCGTCTCCCGATCGGCGCGCCCGGCCCGTTCGGCGCGATCGGCAAGGTGGGCAAGAACTTTGGCCTGATCGGCCAGCGCCGGATCGGCCACCGGGTCCGCGATCGCCGCCGCGACCGATCTGGCCACCACCGCCCGCCGGCCCAGCGCCGCGTCGAGCGCCTGCCAGGACTGATCGGAGCGCACGTGCAGCCGGTCGAGCCGGTTGGCGGTCGAGTAGGCCCAGATGCCGAGCGCGACGATGACCGCCGCGATCAGCGCGAGGACGAGAACCGTGGTGGCGGAGAAGGTGATCATCCGGCGGCCCGTACCCTGGTGTCGCCGATGGTGACCGTCTCGTACACCCGCAGGATCTGTTCGGCCACTACCGGCCAGTCGTACTCGCCGACCACCTGGGTGGCCGTGTGCACCAGGGCCGCCCGGCGGCTGTCGTCGGTGAGCAGGCCGTCGATGGCTCGCGCCAGCGCCGCCGAATCACCCACCGGCACCAGCTCCCCCGCCGTCCCGTCGCGCAGCACCCGGCGGAAGGCATCCAATTCGCTTGCCACCACGGCGGTTCCGGCGGCCATCGCCTCGATCAGGATGATGCCGAAGCTCTCGCCGCCGAGGTTGGGCGCGACGTAGACGTCCGCGCTGCGCATGGCCGAGGCTTTCTCCGCGTCCGACACCTGACCGAGGAAACGCAGGTGCCCGGCGAGCGGTCCCGCCTCGCGACGCAGCCGCTCCTCGTCACCACGCCCGACGATGAGGACCTGTAAGTCCTTGTGCCTGCGCACCAACTCGGGCAGCGCGCCGAGCAGTACGTCCATCCCCTTGCGTGGTTCGTCGTAGCGACCGAGGAACAGCACGGTCCGGCCCGCCCGCGGATACCCGGGCAGCATCGGCGCCCGCGCGAAGGCGGGGACATCGACCCCGTTGGGGATCTCCACCGCGTCGGAGCCGAGCGCCTCCACCTGCCAGCGCCGGGCCAGCTCCGAGACGGCGATCCGGCCACTGATCTTCTCGTGGTACGGCCGCAGCACGCCCTGAAAGGTACTGAGTATCAACGACTTCGTGGTCGAAGTGTGGAAGGTGGCCACGATCGGCCCCTCGGCGATCTTCAACGCGAGCATCGACAGGCTCGGCGCGTTGGGCTCGTGGATGTGCAGCACGTCGAAATCGTTGCCGTCGATCCAGCGCCTAATCCTGGTGTAGGCCATCGGACCGAAGGACAGTCGCGCCACCGACCCGTTGTACGGGATCGCCACCGCGCGACCGGCGGACACCACGAAATCGGGCAGCGCCGTCTCCTCCGACGCGGGCGCGAGCACACTCACCCGGTGCCCGCGCTCGATGAATACCCTGGCCAGCTCGACCACGTGAGCCTGCACGCCGCCGGGCACATCGAACGAGTAGGGACAGACCATGCCGATCTTCATGCGGCGCCGTCCGGCTTCGCCGCGGTGTTCGGAGCGCCCTGCGCCGCCGCGATGCGGCCGCGCCGCGCCTCGGACAGATCGCTCTCCCACATCGGTTGCAGCATGTGCCAATCCGCCGGATGCTCGGCGATATTCGCCGCGAACCGGTCCGCCAGGGCCTGGGTGGCCGCCGCGACGCCGTTCGAAACATCAATCGGCGCTTCGACTTTCATGCCCCACCCCTCCGCGCCGTCGGCGGTGAACCAGGTGTGCACCGGCAGCAGCGCGGCACCGGTCTCGATGGCCAGTTTGGCGGCGCCGGCGGGCATCCAGGTGCGCTCGCCGAAGAGTGTGACCGGGACGCCACGGCCGGTCAGGTCGCGCTCCCCCAGCAGACAGATCGCCTTGTTCTCGCGCAGCCGATCGGCCAGTTGGCCGAACGGTGGCTGTTCACCGCCGGTCAGCGGGAACACCTCGAAACCGAGGCTCGACCGGTAGGCGACGAAACGCTCGAACAGCGACTCCGGCTTCAACCGTTCCATGACGGTCGCGAAGGTGCCGTGGTTCTGCACCAGCCACACTCCGGCCATATCCCAGTTCCCGGAATGCGGCAGCACCAGGATCACGCCGCGTCCGGCGGCCAACCCGGCCTCCAGGTTCGATTTCCCCTCCAGCGCGAGCTGACCGATCGCCACGTGGTCCATCGAGGGCAGCCGGAACGCTTCCCGCCAATACCGCGCGTAGGAGCGGACGCTCGCCTGGATCAGCTCGTCCGGCACGTCCGCCGGAGTACCGCCGATCACCCTGGCGAGGTTGCGCCGCAACTGGTTCGGCGCGCCACCGGCCCGGAACTGGCGATTCGCCTTGCCCGAGACCCGATCGGCGCCCCAGTCGAACAACCGTCGCGCCGTCGTCTCGGGCAATGCCCGCACCAGCCGCCAGCCAGCCGCGTAACCGGCGTCGCTCAACCGCTCCCCGATACTCATGACCATTGCCCCGTTCCCTGCACCACACCGCCACGATAGGGCGGTCTCACGTCGGCAGCTCCGTCGCGTTCGCCGTTCCCGCCGAGGGGTTTTCGGGCCGCGCCGGCTTGTCGGACTGCGCCGGGTCTTGCTCCTGTGCCGCATTGCGCGGCTGCGCCGGGGTGATCACATCGCGCGCGCCCGGCGAACTGCGCACCGCGAGCACCCGCTGGAACACCGTGACGATGCTGAGCACCGCGAGCACCCACATCGCGACGTGCACCGCGTAGGTGAGCCAGTCGATGCCCCAGTACCCGCCGATGCCGGTCAACCCGGCGCCGACCAGCACGATGATGAGCCGATCCGGCCGCTCGATGAGCCCGCCGTCGGCGGAGAGCCCGCTGGCCTCGGCGCGCGCCTTGGCGTACGAAATCACCTGCGAGCTCACCAGTACCACCAGCGTCGCGGCGAACAGCGGCTTGTGGTTCTCGTGATACACCGCCCACCACGCCAGGCCGGCGAAGATGGCGCCGTCGGCGACCCGGTCGCAGGTGGCGTCGAGCACCGCACCGTATTTCGTGCCGCCGCCGCGCGCTCGGGCCATCGCGCCGTCGAGCATGTCGAACATGACGAACAACCAGATCACCATGGTCCCCCAGAACAGATGCCCGGTCGGGAACAGGGTGACCGCGGCGGCGATCGACGCGGTGGTGCCGATGACCGTCACCGCATCCGGGGTGAGCCCGGTGCTCACCAGCGCTTTGCCCAGCGGCGCAGTCGCTTTGGCAAACGTATCGCGGCCGAAGAAGCTCAGCACTTCTAGTCGACTTCCTTCCAGGCTGCCGACAGCAGCGCCCTCGTCTCCCGGAGCAGCTGCGGCATCACCTTGGCCCCGCCGACCACGGTGATGAAGTTCGCGTCGCCGCCCCAGCGCGGGACGATGTGCTGGTGTAGGTGGTCGGCCAGCGAACCACCGGCCACGCCACCGAGATTCAGGCCGACGTTGAACCCGTGCGGCCGCGACACCCGCTTCATCACCCGGATGGCCTGCTGGGTGAACGCCATGAGCTCGGTGCCCTCGGCCAGGGTGAGGTCCTCGAGGTTGGCCACCTTGCGGTACGGCACCACCATCATGTGGCCCGGGTTGTACGGGTACAGGTTGAGCACCGCGTACACCAGCTCACCGCGCGCGATGACCAGACCGTCCTCATCGGACATCTTCGGAATGTCGGTGAACGGGTGCCCGGTCGAGGCGGGGTCGGTGGCCGCGGCCTCGGCGATGTAGGACATCCGGTACGGCGTCCACAACCGCTGTAACCGGTCCGGTTCACCCGCGCCGCGGTCCACGATGCTGCCCTGCGCCGTGGCGTCGTTCAGCTCGGTGAACCCGTCCGGGGTCGTGCGCTCGGTCATCCCGCACCCTTGATCTCGAAACCCGCCGCGGTCGGAGAAGCGTTCTCCCGGTTCGCAATCCATTCCACAATGGTGGCGACCGCGTCGGCGACCGGCACCCCGTTCACCTGAGTTCCGTCGCGGAATCGGAAGCTCACCGCGTCGGCGGCGACGTCGCGCTCGCCGGCGAGCAGCATGAACGGCACCTTCTGTGCGGTGTTGTTGAAGATCTTCTTCTGCATCCGGTCGTCGCTGCGGTCCACCTGGGCCCGGATGCCCGCGTCCTGCAGCCGCTCGATCACCCGATCCAGGTGCGGTGCAAAGGTTTCCGCGACCGGGATGCCGACGACCTGCACCGGCGACAGCCACGCGGGGAACGCGCCGGCATAGTGCTCGGTGAGCACGCCGAAGAACCGTTCGATCGAGCCGAACAGCGCGCGGTGGATCATCACCGGACGCTGCTTGGTGCCGTCGGAGGCGGTGTACTCCAGGTTGAACCGTTCCGGCAGGTTGAAGTCGAGCTGGATGGTCGACATCTGCCAGGTGCGACCCAGCGCGTCCTTGGCCTGCACGGAGATCTTCGGCCCGTAGAACGCGGCGCCGCCCGGATCGGGCACCAGCTCGAGCCCGGAGGCCGAGGCCACCTTGGACAGGGTCTCGGTGGCCTCCTCCCAGATCTCGTCGGAGCCGACGAACTTCTTCGGGTCCTTGGTCGAGAGCTCCAGGTAGAAGTCGTCGAGGCCGTAGTCCTTGAGCAGGCCGAGCACGAACTGCAGGGTGCTGGTGAGCTCGGCGTGCATCTGCTCTTTGGTGCAGTAGATGTGCGCGTCGTCCTGGGTCATGCCGCGCACCCGGGTCAGGCCGTGCACCACGCCGGACTTCTCGTAGCGGTACACCGAGCCGAACTCGAAGAGCCGCAACGGCAGTTCCCGATACGACCGGCCACGCGCCCGGAAGATCAGGTTGTGCATCGGGCAGTTCATCGGCTTGACGTAGTAGTCCTGGCCCGGCTTGCGGACGGTGCCGTCCTCGTTCAGCTCCGCGTCCAGGTGCATCGCCGGGAACATGCCGTCGCGGTACCAGTCCAGGTGACCGGAGACCTCGAACAGGTGGCCCTTGGTGATGTGCGGGGTGTTGACGAACTCGTAGCCCGCCGCCACATGCTGACGCCGGGAGAACTCCTCCATCTCCTTGCGGATGATGCCGCCCTTGGGGTGGAACACCGGCAGGCCGGAGCCGAGCTCGTCCGGAAAACTGAACAGGTCCAGTTCCAGACCGAGCTTGCGGTGGTCGCGGCGTTCGGCCTCGGCCAGCAGGTGCAGATACTCGTCGAGCGCCTCCTGCGACTCCCACGCGGTGCCGTAGACGCGCTGCAGATCCTCGCGGTCCTGGTCGCCGCGCCAGTAGGCGGCCGAGCTGCGGGTGAGCTTGAAGGCCGGAATGAACTTGGTGGTCGGGATGTGCGGGCCGCGACACAGATCGCCCCAGACGCGGTCACCGGTGCGCGGATCCAGGTTGTCGTAGATGGTCAGCTCTTTGCCGCCGACCTCCATCACCTCGGGATCGTCGATGCCGGACTTGTCGCTGATCAGCTCCAGCTTGAACGGCTCCTTGGCCAGCTCGACCCTGGCGTCCTCGACCTCGACCACGCGCCGGGAAAACCGCTGCGCGCCTTTGACGATCTTCTTCATCCGGGATTCCAGCTTCGCCAGATCCTCGGGAGTGAACGGCCGGTCGACCTGGAAGTCGTAGTAGAAGCCGTCCTTGATCGGTGGGCCGATGCCGAGCTTGGCCTCGGGGAACTCCTGCTGCACCGCCTGCGCGAGCACGTGCGCGGCGGAATGCCGGATGACACTGCGGCCGTCCTCGGTGTCGGCGGCGACCGCCTCCACCTCGACGTCGGTGTCCGGGGTCCAGGACAGGTCCTTGAGGCCCTCGGCGTCGCGCACGACGACGATGGTGTCCGGTCCCTTGGTCGGCAGACCAGCCTCGCGCACCGCGGCACCCGCCGTCGTCCCCGCCGGCACCCGGACGCGGGGGGCAGGGGTGGTGCGGGCTGAGGTGGTCACGGCAGTGCTCTCCTTGGAGTTTCTCGGGTGCGGGAAATATCCCCGCGGTTCAATGCCGGGACACCACGTGCCCCAGCGCGACCATGCTATCGGCAACCCCCGACCCCCGTGCACACTCATCCGCCTCTCCGGGTATTCAGGCCAGACGCTCACCCGCCTCTCCGGGTATTCAGGCCAGATTCAGGTGCGTGGAGGGTGACGTTGGCGACCGGCGGTGTGGGGATGGGTAGGTCAGCCCGTGCCCGGTGAGTTACCCATGTTCTTGCGAAATCAGATGGCGTTTCAGCAAACCAGGGTCAGTTGTCTGCGGCCAGTTGTTTTAGGAGGGATTCGCGTTCGGCCGCAGGCCGTTTGGGGCAGCTGGTGCACATCTCGCAGTTGGGGACTTCGAAGACCAGGCAGCAGGAGATGCGTTTGACGAAGGTGCGGCCGCCGACGTCGACGAAGCGCGGGATGGGGAGCTTGCCGCCGATCTCGGTGGCCAGGCGGGTGCCTGCGGCTGGGGAGCCCGCGTCGAGGGCTCGGTTGCCGACGGCGTCGGCGACGATCGCCCAAAGGGCCGGGATGCCCGCGCCGGAGACTTCGGCGACCGGGGTGATCACGGCGGCGAGGGTTTCCCGCAGGGCCGCACCGGGTTCGGTGGGTTCGTCGGGTCCGGCGAGGATGTGGATGCGTTCTACGCCGCCGTCCGGGCGGACCTCGCAGTCGAAACGGTCCAGCAGCGGCTCGGCGGCTTGTTCGCCGTGTGCGTAGGCGCGCGCGATCTGTTCGACCAGCGCGGAGGCGACCATGCACCACCACAAAGTGCCCGCGATCCGCGGTGAGGTCGTGCCCCAGGAGTGCCCCATCTCCGTGATCCGGGCGGCCAGCCAGTCGGGCTGTGTCAGCGTCCGGCCGGGGACGGTGTTCACCACTTCAGGGGACTGCGTAACCATTGCGACTCGACTCCGATCCAGCTGCCGACCATTCCGAACGTGCCCAACACCCACAGTGTCGCGACAACCAAGGCGAAGGTCATGGTCGCCGCGAACACTTGCATGGCGGCACCCCGTGCGGAGTACCACGCCATACCCTGCCGGTACTTGTCCCGCAGCCAGCCGAGAGCCCGTTGCGCCCAGGCGAATTCGGTGGCGAGGATGCCGAGTCCGGCGAACACGATCGCCCAGCCGGGTCCGGGGTAGGGAATCGTGACGATTCCGACGGCGAGCACCGCGGTGCCGACCAACGCGACCCCGATCCGATAGGCGAGGTTCAGCGTAGGTCGCGCGGCTACCCGGGCTCGGAAGGCGCGCCAGCCCGTCTCCGTCTGCGTCGAACTTGTTTCCAACTCGGCGGTCACCTCTCCCAGCGTACGAGAACGCCCGGTCCTGTCCATGGCGCGAACGAGCCCGCTCGAACCGTCCGGTCCGAGCGGGCTCGCTGGTCCTGACTCAGACGAGCTCGGGCGTCGTCACCCGATGACCCACCTCGTCGTCGATGTGGGCCAGCCCGTTCTCGGTGATCTCGATGACGCGCGCGCTGGCGATATCGAAGAACAGACCCGACACCGTCACGCCGCGCTCGGCGACGGCCGCGCGCACCGCGGGATGCCGTTGCAGGTTCTCCAGCTGCACCGCCACGTTCACCATGCTCAGCTGGTCCACCTCGCCGAAGCCGGCCCGCGCCGCGGCGATCGCCACCGGGTGCCCACGCCGGAACCGGTCCAGGCTCGGGTGCGCGTGCGCGAGCCACTTATCGATCTCCGGACCGGCCTGCGCCCCGGAGTGCAGGGCCTTCATGGCACCGCACGACGAGTGGCCGCAGACCACGATGGAGCGGACGTTCAGCTCTTCCAACGCGAAGACCAGCGCGGCGTCCACCGACGGATCGCCGACGGCGGGCACCAGGTTGCCCACATTGCGCACGGTGAACAGGTCACCCGGCCCACTGTTGGTGATCATGTTCGGCACGATCCGCGAGTCCGCGCAGGTGAGGAAGAACGAGTCCGGATCCTGGCTGTCACGCAGCTCGTCCAGGTGCGGGCGCACGACGTGCGCGTGGCTGCGGTGGTATGCGGCGACACCGGCCGCGATCGGGTCGGCGTGCTCGTTGCGCCGCCACGGGCCGAGGATGTCGGTCCACACCGCGCGCCCGAAGCCGCGCGAGGGCGGTCCGGCCGTCGCGTGCGCCATTTTGGCGCTGCCGATCTCCACGAAATCGACACTGCCACCGTTGCTTTCCTGCTGACGTACCCAGTCCTCGATGGCGTCGAAGGCGGCGTGGTCGAGGAAGTCGACGGTCATCTCGACGGTGACGTCGGCGTCGGCGGGTATCTTCGCGAACTCCGCGGACAGCTTCGGCAGCGCGAGGAAGGTGCAGGAGCCGTCGATCGTGACCATCCAGCGCTGCGAACCCGGAATCTGCCTGGCGTTGATGGCGACTCGCACCACCCGCCACAGCAGCAGACCGAAGGCCAGCGCCAGGCCGATCAGCACGCCCTCCAGCAGATTGAGGAACACCACCGACACCACGGTGACGACGTAGACGAGCAGGTCGCCGGTGCGCCGGGCCAGCCGAATGTGCGCGATCTTGACCAGCTGCATGCCGATCACGATCAACAAACCGGCCAGCGCCGCCTTCGGAATCTGTTGCACCACCGCGGCCAGCGCCACCGAGAACAGCAGAATCCAGCAGCCGTGCAGTACCGCCGAGGCGCGGCTGCGCGCACCCGCCTGCACGTTGGTCGCGCTGCGCACGATCACACCGGTGACCGGCAGGCCGCCGAGCAGGCCGGAGAGCACGTTCGCCGAGCCCTGACCGATGAGCTCACGATCGAAGTTGGTGCGCTGACCCGAGTGCATCTTGTCCACGGCGACCGCGGACAGCAGGCTTTCCACGCTGGCGATCAAGGCGATGGTGAGGACCATCAGCACCACGGCGGACCAGTCGCCGCGCGGCAGCTCGGGCAGCCCGATCGCGTCGAACAGCGAGCCGTTCAACACGATTCGCTCGGCGCCGGTCGGCAGCACGATGGACAGCACGGTCGCCGCGAACACCGCGACCAGCGGGCCGGGGACGAGGCGGAGCCGGGCGGGCGCGTATTTCCAGCCGAGCATGATGGCGATCACCACGGCGCCGATGAACGCGTCGCCGCCGTGCAGCGACATCAGCTGATCGGGCAGCTGGGTGATGTTCTTCCACGCCGAGCTGTGCGAGGAACCGCCGAGCAGCACGTGAATCTGTTGCAGCGCGATGGTGATGCCGATACCGGCCAGCATCGCGTGCACCACCACCGGTGCGACGGCGAGCGCGCCACGCGCGATCCTGCTCAGCCCGAACAGGATTTGCAGCACACCGGCCGCAGCGGCGATGAAACAGGTTGTTTTCCAACCGAATTGGTTGATGGACTCGGCCACCACCACGGTGAGGCCGGCGGCCGGACCACTCACCTGAAGAACGGAGCCGCCCATCAGGCCGACGACGATACCGCCGACCACAGCGGCGATGAGACCGGCGGCGACGGGCGCGCCGGAGGCGACCGCGATGCCGAGGGACAGCGGCAACGCGACGAGGAAAACCACGATGGAAGCGGGCACATCGTGCCGGAGGATTGATTGCAGGCGTTCGGACAGGGGTCCGGGACCAGGACCCGAGTCCGCTGGGACCGGCGGTGTAATCGGTGGGGCCAAATCGTTCTCGACAGCCATGACTTTCTCCTTCGCCGAACCCGGCGCGAAGTCCGGGGTCGGTTGACGATCAACATGTCCAGCAGGGGGCACACGACCGCGAACCGGCATCTCGCGGTGAAGCAGGTCTCGACGCACCAATGGGTCGAGATGTAAACCGATGCAAGGCTATGAGTAAAGACTAAGCAAAGCCTGAGAACGGGGCTAATTGCGCGTAAACTCCGCGCTCACCGCGTTATGGCCTGCCTCACATGGGCACAGAGTCGTCGACGGGACCGTCCCTGGGGTTGCACCGGCGCTGCGGCAACACAGCGGACCTCATCCTCGGTTTCCGTGATCCCGTCCACGGTCGCCGCGCGCACCGGGGCCATGGCGGCAATGCCCGGCACGGCCTAGCGAGTCCGACATCGCGGTCGCCATCGGTGCACTGCCCTTCCCCACACGGGGTGTCCGTGGTGCGAAATCGGTGTCGGTGAACATATTTCTCCTTCGCCGGGCGGTTTCCGCCCCGGTTCATCGGTGGAACATGTACTGGCATCGAAGGTGGGCGTAGCTCAACCGCTCGAGAGCGGTGACCCGGTGACGCGAAGGTCCAGCTAATAGTAAAGACTTCGCAAAGCTTATGGAAAGCTTTCAGGTGGAATCGGCACGACTGTCATCAAATTGTGATCCAGATCACTCCGAAACGCAACCCGGCACGACGGGTCTCGACGCCCCCGGACCGGCCGCTACCAGCAAGGACAGTGCCTGGTACTACTTCAGGTACCAGGTGACCAGTCGTTCGACGAGTGCCAGATCGCAGACCTCGTCGGGGACGTTCAGCACCGATTCCAGGTTGCGACGGTCGAATTCGATGCGTTCCAGCAAGTACTTACCGGTGTATGCCATGCGGGTAGCTACCGCGCGGTCGAGCGCGGTGAGGTTGCGCTGCTCCCACTCCTCCGGCCGCACCGCATGCAGTGTCATGCCGAGGCCCGCGCCGACCAGGGTGACCGTCTCCGCGGCCGAGACACCGACCCGGTCGGTCAGGTTGACGATCTGCGGCAGGTTGTCGGCCTCGGCCAGGCCGAGCAGCCACTCCACGCACGTATCGATGGGGACCAGGTTGAGGGTCGCACCCTCGGCGACCTGCACGGCCGCGTCGCCGCCCGGGAAGCGCCTGGCTACCCGCCGCATGTTCGACATGAAGTTGTAGATGCCGAAATCCGAGGTGGTGTGCGCGGTCTTGGCGGAGCCGACCACCTGGCCGAGCCGGAAGACGGCACCCTCGACGCCGTGCTCCCGCATGAAATCCCGAAAGACCAGTTCCCCAGCGCATTTGGTGGCCTCGTACACCGTCCGGAATCGGGTGTCGCCGGTGATGGGCAGCCAGGTCTCCTCGGTGGGCGTGTCCGATACGCCGCCGACGTAGGCGGTGCTGATCAGGAAGAAGCGGGAGCCGGGGCGGCTGTACTCGGTGAACAGGCGCAGCGCCCGCTCCGTGCCCTTGGTGTTCACATCTTGCAGGAGCGCGGGCCGGTTGGGCGAAAGGTCAACGGCCGCAGCGAAATGCCAGAAGTCGCAGGGCTCGGAGAAGATCGTGGCGGCGACGAACTCGTCGATGCCCAGATTCTCCTGGGTCAACTCGCAGTCGAAGGTTTCGAGGTCGCTGACGTCCGGTGGGGTGTCCCCGTCGATGACGGACGCCGACTCGAGCGCCGCGAAGACGCGGGTCCGGGCCCCGCGGGCAAGGGCTTTCACCCGGACGCCGCGTTTGAGCAGTTCGCAGATCGTGTTGCTGGCCACGTACCCGTTCGCGCCGTCCACGACGGCCACTTTCGACGGAGCCATCAGACACTCCACAGGGCGCTGTGGAAGCGACGGTCGACGGTGCCGACCAGTTGCCGCAGCGCGACATCAGGCTGCCGCGCTGCCGCGAGGCAGACCTCGGCGACGGTCGCGCACATGGCCGAGGCGAGTTCGTCGTCCCACAATCGCCGGGCCGCATTGAACGTCATGGCCAGCGCCTCCTGTGTTCCCTTGATCGTGAGCAGGCCGTCGATCGGCAGCACGTTGCCCACCGACGTCCGGTGCAGGGCGTAATCCGCTGCGGCACAATCGGGCCCGAACAGCTCCGCACCCGCCGCAGTCTTCGGCACATTGAGCATCTGCACCGGGAACAGGCCACTGTTCGGGTCGATCAGTGAGACGGACAGCTCCGGACACACCTCGAGTACCTCGATGAAGGGGTACCACTGAAACCGATAGGCCAGCAGGCAATTCTGCTTGAACGACGTGACCAGCTCCGCGAACGACAGCTCCGGCGACCACTGGAACTTGATCACGAAGGGATTGAAGAGCATGGCCACCGACTGATGGAACCGCGGATCCCGGCGACCGTGGCTGAAGGTCGGCATGAGGTAGGCGTCGCTGCCACCGAGGTGCCCGAGCACGAAACCGTAAGCCGCGGCGATCACCATGAACGGAGTCGCCCGCAACTTGCCCGCCAAGCCGCGCACCGCAGCGGTTTCCGCGGGCGCCAAGCCACGATCGCCCCGGCTGGTCAGTGCGCCCTCCCCCGCGTCCTTGCCGGATATCTGCAGAACATCGAGGGAGCCAAGGTATTCCGGCCAGAAGTCGCGGGCTTGCGCCGCCTCCGGTGACTCCAGTGCGGCGAGCTCGTCCAGGACGATCTGCCCATAGTCCACCTCTAGTGGCGCGGGCTCGGATGCCAGTCCGCCCGACGCGCGGTAGTACTGTCCGACATCGCGTTTCAGCACCTCCAGCGACCATGCGTCGGCCGCGCTGTGATGCACCGTCACCTGGAGCAGCCGCCGCTGCGCCTGCTCGTCCTCGAGCAGCAGCACGCGGACCAACGGTGGACAGGTGAGGTCGAACGGTGCGTTGTTGTGCTCGACCAGCGCCTCTTCGACGCCCGGTTCGTCCCATGTCGCGGCCAGCACGGTGGTTTCGGGTTCGGTGCCGGAACCGATGACCTGTTCGGACATGCCGCGACCGCGGACCACGGCGGTACGCAACGCCGCATGCCGTTCGATGCTCCTGGCGATGGCGTCGAACAGTCGGCTGCGGTCGAGCGCCCCGTCGATCGTGAGCCGAAAGGAGATATTGAACGCTTCCGCCGCGCCGCCGGGCCGGATCGATTCCAGGAAGTCGAGCAGATGCTGCCCCGGCGTCAAGGGCAACCTGGTCTCGCCAGGCAGGCTCACGTTCGCGAGCCTTCATGCAGGAAGCGATGTGCCGCAACCGCATACGTCAGTGCGTACCGCTTCAGGTCGTTTACCTCGACGTACTCGTCGACCATGTGCGCGATCCATTTTCCACCGGGGCCGTACACCACGCTCGGGACATTCCCGTAGTGGGTCAGGATGGTGCCGTCGGTGGTCCCCGGTACCGCACCGAGCACGGGGCGGACGCCGTTGACGACCTCGTGCGCGTCGACCAGCGCGGTGACAAGTGGTGTGTCCGAGCCGGTTTCGACCCACGGCCGGTCGTCGATCACGGTGACCGAGGATCCGATCCCGCGCTCGCGGGCCGCGGTGTCGACGCACTCGCCGATCCGCTTCAGCAGCGTCTCGTGGTCCACCCCGGCGACGGTGCGCACGTCCAGGAACAGCGAGCTCGTGCCGGGGATCGTATTCATCTGATCCGCAGTGCCTGCTCGAATCACCGTCGGCGTGATGGACGGCGACCCGAGCGAGGTCCGGCTGCCCACTTCCTCGATCAGCCGCTCTTCCAGCTCTTCCAGGCCCAGCATCACCCTGGCCATCGCGGGTAACGTGTTGCGGCCCTGCCAGGGCATCGCGCCGTGGCTCATCACGCCCGTGAAGTCCACCCGGAGCCGGATCGCGCCCTTCGACGTCGGGCACACCTCGTCGCCTTCGGGCTCACAGCAGATCACGCCGTCGACGTCCTGGACGAAGCCCTGAGCCACCGCCGCCTTGGCCCCGGTCATCATGCCCTCTTCGTCGGCCAGCAGCAGTAGCCGGACCCGGCCGGGGAACGGACCGGACAGCTGTAATGCCCGTGCCCCGTACAGCATTGCCGCGACACCCGACTTCATGTCGGCGGAGCCACGTCCGTAGAGCTTCCCGTCACGGATCTCGCCGCCGAACGGATCGACGGTCCACTGGTCGGGATCACCTTCGGTCACCACGTCCAGATGACCTTCGAAGGCCAGTGTCGGCCCCGGCCCGCCGCCGCCGGTCAACGTCACCACGATGTTGGGTCGGCCGCCTGCGTCGAAAAGCTCTACCGCCCAGTCCCATTCCCGGATCTTCGCGAGCAGGAATTCCGCTACCGCGCGCTCACCGCGGCCCACCTCTGCCAAGGCGTGCGTGCGCACGAGGTGCTGCGTGAACTCGATGAGTTCCGGCTCATTGATTCCGGCATCAAGCGAAGTGATGTCCACGGGGACCCCCAGGCGTCAAGTCTGTTCATGCTACGACGAGGTCGGTGTCCCCGTGCTAGATCGCGTCGCTTCGCTGCGCCTTGATCCACGACATCGCCTGCTGTAGTCCGGCGACCTCGCCTTCCCGCAGGACGACGCTCGTTCCGAAGGTGCCGTCGTCGTCGATGTGCCCGAGCGGCAACAACTGTCGCCGTATCTCGGCCGACTCCGCCGGGCCAGCGCCGCCGTCGTGCAGCCACTCGTCCAGTGGCCGGAAACTGGTGGTCCGGTGCCCCTCGACCACGTCCAGGGAGTTGTCCCGCAGCAGGTCCAGGAGCTGTTGCTCGGTCTGTGTCGTCGCGTGCCCCGGGTCGCGGACGCGCTGTATCTGCTCGAACTGTTCGTGTGCCGCGCCGGAGAGCCCGGTGACGTTGTCCGCGATGATGACGTGACCGCCGGGTCGGACCACGCGCGCCATTTCGGCGACGACGATCTCCGGGCGCCGCACGTGGTGCAGCGCCCGCGTGCACATGACGAGATCGAAAGTGCCGTCCGCGAAGGGCAGTTCCTCGACCAGCGCGACCACCAGCTGCACCGAGTCCACCTCGCCGTTGGCGCGCGCCTGCGCCAGCATCTCCGCCGACGAGTCGACCCCGATGATCTTCGGGCGCACACCGACTTTCGCGGCCACCGCCGCGGCGGCCGCGGTGCCGGTGGCCACGTCGAGGGCGCGCTCGAACTCCAGCGGGCGGATCAGCTCGGCGAGCAGTTCGACGTCGAGGCGCCGCGCCTGTCCGCCGGCATAGGACTCCGCAATTGTCGCGAACCTCAATTGGTTTCGGGAAACCTGCGCGCGGTAGCCGTCGGGCGTCTGTCGCACTTCGGCGCCGTCGATGTTCATGCGACTCCCAGGGAACCGGTGGGGCGGCGAATGTGATATTCGCCGATATTCACCGGGCCTACGGTACCTTGTATTCACGCAAAAAACCCTGTCCGAGCACCGGGGGGACACCGAGGGGACAGCTTGTTCCGTGGCGGGCACCCGCCGGTCCACGGGCGGTGTCCGACGTGCTGCCGGCGTCCGTTCCGAGGTGCCCTGCGGTAGTTGCCGGCTCGTGTTCTTCCGATGGAGGCAGGTGGTTGATGGATGCCGCCGATGTTCGAGACAGCACCTTGCTGCTGAACTCGCCTCGCACGATCGTCGGCATGCGCGCTGCCGAGGTCGCCACCGAAGTCGTTGCCGCTGCGGCAGGTACGGCGCGGGCCCCGCGGGTGCTGGTGATAACTGGCGGCAGTTTCGCCCGGCATAGCTGGTCCGAGCCACTGCTGGCAGCACTGCGGTCGTTTCCACTGCATGTCGTGACACACTCGGGCCTGCCGACGCCCGAGTCCGTCGCGCTGCTGGCTCGTGCGGTGCGCGCCCATCGCGCCGACGTGGTACTCGCGGTCGGCGGCGGTAGCGTCATGGATGCGGGCAAAGCCGCTGCGGCGCTGTCGATCAGCGCCGATCCCACCCCCGAGGTGGTGGTGCGCGCCTGCGCGGAAGAGGCAGACGCCGAGGACGTTCCGCCGATCATCGCCCTGCCCACCACGCCGGGCACCGGTGCCGAAGCCACACCCTTCGCCACGATTTGGCATCGGGACCAGGGCCGTAAGCTCTCCCTGCGCGGTGCTGCCCTGCGACCGGTGACGGCGATTCTCGACCCGGATCTGATCGCCGGGCTGCCCGAGTCCTACTTCGTCAGTTGCCTGTTGGACACCCTCGCGCAGGGCTTGGAGGGCGCGTGGTCGATCCGCGCCGACGAGCAGTCCGAATGGCTCGGTGCCACCGCCTGGAACCTGCTGGCGGAGTTACTGGACCGGCCACACCACGGCCTGGGCTCGGCCGAACGACATGCGGCACTGCTCGCCGGTCACCTCGCCGGGCGGGCCATCGCCATCGCGGGAACCACTGTGTGCCACGCGATGTCGTATCCGCTGACGCTGCGCCACGGACTCAGTCACGGCCACGCGTGCGGACTCACGCTCGCATCGGTGCTGCGATACAACGCCCTCGTCGGCGACGACTGCACCGACCCGCGCGGGGCCCAGCAGGTGCGCGACGCCATCATCCGGGTAGTGCGGGCGGCGGGCGAAAGCACCGTCGAGTCGTTGGCCGGGAAGATCGAGCAGCTCGCGCGCTCACCCGCACTGCCCGCGCCCCCGGACATCCGCCACGACGCACCTCGAATCGCCACCGAAGCACTCGCTTACGACCGCGCGGGCAACAACCCTCGCCGCGTGGATGTGGCCGCCCTGACTCATCTGTTGGCCGGGACCGCGGAGAGAGACTATGCGCGTTGACAATTACAAGGTCATGCACTGGCTGAACACCAGGAAGATGACGACCGGCCAGACCGCGGACGCCGTCGGCCTGGACCACGAACAGCTCGCGAAAATGATGTCGAGCCAGGAGTGGCCGGACGAGCTCGCCACCGCGGTGGCCCGCGCGCTACAGATCACCCCGGAGCAGTTCGCCGCAAGCGGACGGTCCGGCCTGACCGTGCTGGTCCGCACCGCGCAGGACCTGCACGACACCCGGCGCCCTATTCAGCGCGACGGCATTCACTTCTACAACTACTACACAATGGCGGCACCGCAGGGCGCGGTCGCGCCGGTCATCCTCGACATCCTGTGCCCCGCAGATCGTTTGCCCGCTTTGAACAATGGGCATCTGGAGCCGGCTATCACCATCAACCTCGGTCCCGGCGATATCCACGGACGCTGGGGTGAAGAGCTCAGCGAGGCGACCTGGCAGGTGATCAGATCCAATGCCGGAGCGGATAATTGGATCGTCGGCGACTCCTACGTCGAGCCGTCGTACTGCCCGCACACCTACTCACTGGCCGGGGCCGCCCCGGCCCGGATCGTGTCCTACACCGGTCAGTCCTCGCTCGCCGGGTTGATGGAAGACGTCAACGACTGGTCGGACCCCGCCGCGCAAGCGATGTTCGGTCGGCTCGAAGAAGGCCCGGACCCGCAACAGGTCGCCACCCTGCTGCTGGATCGCCGCGGGCACACCCTCGAATCGGCCGCGGCCCTGCTCGGCGCAGGTGAAGCAGATCTCGTCGCGGCGCTCGACGAGGGCGGTATCGAGCTGCTGCGTGCGCTGGGGACGACGCTCGGCTTCGATTACCGGCTCCTGATCCGGCCCGCCACCAGACACGACGCTGTGGGCAAAACCTTCAAGGACATCGAAGAATGTCGCAGGGAGACAAGGGCTTTCAAGGGCTACCAGGTCACCTCGACGGCCTCCGCCCCGCACCTGCCCGATCTCACCGGACTCTTCATGCTCGTGTCCGGTCACGGTGGCGACCTGTGCGAACCGGCCGAGTCCCATTACCTGGTGACCGCCGGTTCACCGACCCTGCACTGGACCAACGCCGACGGGCACGAGGAACACGCGGAGCTGAGCGCCGACGCGTCGGCGTGGGTCGCGCCGTTCGTGACGCATCACTGGTCCGGCGACGGCGCGGTGCTCAAGCTCGGTTCCGGACGGCATCTCGGCTACCTCGATCTGTACGAACTGACCAATACCTACGCCGCGGTGTCCACCTTGCGGCGTGGCCGCCGCGACAATCGCGGCTGGGGCTACGACTCTTGAGCAGCACGGGAGAGAAGTTTGCGCGTCGTCTACACCGATCCCGCCTGGGCGCTGAACGACCTGGGACAGCCGGATCTCGCCAGGGCCGATATCGAACGCGCGGCCTTCGGCAGTGAGATCGATCTGCGACTCGGACTGTTCGACGGGCGATATCAGTTGCAGGGAAACGCTTTTCACGACCATGTGCGCGGTGCCGACGCCCTGGTGATCTATCGCTGCCAGGTGACCCCGGAGCTGCTGGAAGCGGTCAGGCCGACCTGCCGGGTGATCGCTCGCAGCGGGGTCGGCATCGACAACCTCAACGCCCCGCTGCTCGCCGACACCGGCATCGTGTCGTTCAACGTGCCCGACTATTGCGTCGACGAGGTCAGCACCCACACCCTCGCCCTGCTGCTCGCGCTGGAACGCAAGGTCTGCACCCAGGATCGCCTCGTCAAGAACAGCCAGTGGAACATCCACGCGGGCGGGGTGCCCCGCCGGGTGTCGATGTGTACCGCGGGCATCATCGGGTTCGGCCGCATCGGCCGGGCGACCGCGCGAAAACTCCAGGCGTTCTACCAGAAAGTCATCGCCTACGACCCGTACGTCTCGGCCGACCTGATGGCCGGCTACGGCGTCACCGCCGCCACCGACTTGGCCGAATTGTTCAGCAGCGCAGACGCAGTGGTGATCCACGCGGCGCTGACCGGCGAGACCGACCGGCTCATCGATGCCGCCGCACTGGCCGCGGTCCGGCCGGGCGCGCTGCTCGTCAACACCGCCAGAGGACGGCTGGTCGACCCGGCCGCCGTGCTCGACACGCTCGAGGCCGGTCGGCTCGGCGGTTTCGCCTCGGACGTGTTCACCCCCGAGGATCCCAACGACGATCCGACCGCGCGCAAGCTGCTGACCCGCGACGACGTGGTCGTTTCCGCGCACCGCGCGTTTCTCTCGATGGAGTCCGAGCGCAGTTGCCGGCGCCGGGTCGCCGAGGGAGTCGCCACCGTTCTGGCCGGCGGGCCGCCGCCCGCCGAAGGCAGAGTGACCTGATCCGAGAGGCAGTACCCGTGAGAGAGAACCTCCCCCTTCACCCATCGTCGGCCGGGGGTGCCGCCGGAGTGCGGTTGCGCAGGCTGCTCGCCGACCCTGCGCCGGCCTTCCTGATGGGAGCGCACGACGGCCTCAGCGCCCGCATCGCCGCCGAGGCCGGGTTCGCCGGGATATGGGCGTCCGGACTGTGCATGTCCACCGTCCTCGGCGCTCGGGACAGCGACGAGGTGTCCTGGGGCGAACTGCTGGCCCTGGCCGCCAGGGTGGTCGAGTCCGGTGCCATCCCGGTGCTCGTCGACGCCGACACCGGCTACGGCAATTTCAACACCGCGCGACGGGTGGCCGCGCGGGCCGAGCAGATCGGCGCGGCGGGAATCTGCATGGAGGACAAGGTCTTTCCGAAGATGAACTCCTACTTCGGCGACAGCCACCCGCTGGCGCCGATCGGCGAGATGTGCACCAAGATCGCGGCCTGCCGGGACAAGGTCGACGCCCAGTTCGTGCTGGTGGCCCGCACCGAGGCGTTGATCGCCGGTGCCGGATTGGCCGAGGCGCTCCGGCGGGCCGAGGCGTATCGCGAAGCCGGGGCCGACGCCATCTTCATTCACTCGCGGCAGCGAACCATCGATGAGATCGCCGAGTTCACCGTGGAATGGGGTAATCGGCTGCCGCTGGTAATCGCGCCGACCACCTATCACGAGACACCACAGGAGAAGTACGCCGAACTCGGTATCGCGGCGGTGATTTGGGCGAATCAGGCGATGCGGGCCACGGTGGTCGCGATGCGGCAGGTCTGCCGGTCGCTGCGGCTCGACGGCGCGGCGGCCGTGGAGCCGACCATCGCCGCGCTGGGAGAAGTGTTCGCCCTCATGGGTTATCAGGACCTGGAAACCGATGAGGAGCACTACCTCGAACTTGCCAAGAAGTGGGTGGATTCGTGATCGACGCCGACGAGCTGCTCGATGGGCTCATCGCCCGCGGCGTGGTCGATGTCGCCGGTGTGCCGTGCTCTTATTTGACGCCGGTCATCAACAGGGTGGCGTCCGGGGTGGCTGCGGGGTATCTGCCCGTGACGCAGGAGGGTGAGGCGGTCGCGATCGCCGCGGGCTGTTGGCTGGCGGGTGCGACAGCGTGTGTGATGGCGCAGAACTCGGGGCTCGGCAATATGGTCAACCCGCTCACGTCGCTGACCCATCCCAGCCGCATTCCGGTTCCGTTGCTCATCAGTTGGCGCGGGGAACCGGGGTGTCCGGACGAGCCGCAACACGAGCTGATGGGGGCGATAACGCCGGGGCTGTTGGAGCTGATGCGGGTCGGGCATGCGGTGCTGCCGTCCGACGCCGCCGAGCTCGCTGCGTGCCTGGATACCGGCTGGGCCGAAATGGCCCGCGCGCAACAGCCTTTCGCGTTCGTACTGCGAAACGGTGTGCTGGCTGACCAGCAGCTCGCGGAGCCGCCGCTGGCTGCGCCGGTGGTGTCGGCGGTCACCGGCTCCCCCAAGGCTCGCGACGCCCCTACTCGCATGGCGGCATTGGAGTCCCTGGTCGGGTCCGTTGCCGATTCGGCGGCCGTGGTGTCCACCACCGGTAAAACCAGCCGTGAGCTCTACACGCTCGCCGACCGGCCGCAGCACTTCTATCTGGTCGGCGCGATGGGATCGGCCAGTGCGGTCGGTCTCGGCGTCGCGCGGCACACCCGCCGACCGGTGGTGGTGATCGACGGTGACGGGGCGGCGCTCATGCGGCTGGGCACGCTGGCAACGGTTGGTGCGCACGCCGGGCCGAACCTGATTCATGTGTTGCTGGACAACGGGGTTCACGATTCGACGGGTGGGCAGCAGAGTCTGGCGGCACAGGTCGACTTTCCCGCCTTGGCGCGGGCCTGCGGCTATGCGCGCGTGTACGACTGCGCGGACCTGGCCGAATTCACCGACGCCATCAAGGTTGCCCAGGTCGAGCCGGGACCGACGTTCGTCTACTTGATGATTCGCCCCGGGTCGATCGCAGCGCTCGGCAGGCCCGCGGTCGGTCCGGCTGAAGTAGCAAGGCGGTTCAGGGCTTTCGTGACAGCATCCGGTGAGATCTCCGAAAGGCACGATCATGTTTCGTAACGGCGCACTGCAACCCGCTACCGACCAGAGCACCGTACGTAACCCCTGGACCGGCGAGGACGTCGGCTCGGTCGCGCGCGACAGCGTTGCCCAAATGGACGAGGCGGTGCGGGAACTACGGGCCGCCTGGCGACCGATGCGACCGGATCGGCGGGCGGCGGTCCTGAATGCGGCGGCACGCCTCATCCGCGAAAGATCTGGAGCCCTGGCCGAACTCATCTCCCAGGAATCCGGCGTCTGCATTGCCGAGACTCGCAAGGAAACCGAGCGCGCCGCAACCAATCTCGTCGTCGCGGCGACCGAGGCCGAGCGGTTGCGCGGCGAGAGCATTCCGGTGCCCGGCCATGATCGATTGGCGCTCACCATCTTCGAACCGGTCGGAGTGGTCGCGGCGATCACGCCGTTCAATCGGCCGCTCAACCAGGTGGTCGTGAAGGTGGCGCCCGCGGTGGCCGCCGGGTGTGCGGTAGTGCTGAAACCCTCGGAGCAGACGCCACTCACCGCGCTGGCCTTCGCTGAGATCCTGGTGGAAGCGGGCTTGCCGCCCGGACATCTCGTCGTCACCACCGGCGAGCCGGGCATGATCGGTCCGGCGCTGGCCGGTCATCCGGATATCGACATGGTGACCTTCACCGGCTCGGTGCGCACCGGACGGGAAGTAGCCGGAGTTGCTGCGGGCAAGAAGCTGCTGCTGGAACTGGGCGGCAATGATCCCTTGATCGTCCTGCCCGATGCCGATCTCGGGCTGGCCGTGGAATTGACTGGCCAAGGTGCGTTCGCCACGGCCGGGCAATCCTGCCGAGGGATCAAGCGGGTGATCGCCGTGGGCGCCATCGCCGACGATCTGGTTGCCGGGCTGGTCGAGGCGGCCCGCCGTAAACGGGCCGGAGATCCTCTCGATCCGGCGACCGATGTCGGGCCCCTCATCAGTGCGGAAGCCGCGATCCTCGTGGAACGCCGAATCGCGGACGCGGTCGCGGCGAACGCCAAGCTGCTGTACGGCGGCGATCGGCGTGCTTCGCTGATCACTCCCGCTGTCCTCGATCATGTGCCCGCCGATGCCGAGTTGGTGGTCGAGGAGACGTTCGGTCCGGTGGCACCGGTGATCAGGGTGGCCGACACGGCAGCAGCGATCGAGGTCGCCAACGGGACCCGGTACGGGTTGCAGGCGGGGGTGGTCACCTCGGATGTGGCCGAGTTCTCCGAGATCGCCGCGGCGCTGCGGGTCGGTGCCGTAAACCTCAATGCAGGACCACATTTCGACTCGCCGCACATTCCGTTCGGCGGCGTGAAGGCCAGCGGGCTCGGGCGTGAAGGGCTGGCCTACTCGATTCGGGAGATGAGCACCGTGAAGACAGTCACGCTGCCCTACCCGCTGTAACCCCTCGCCACGCACGGCAACCGTTTGTGATGAACAAGTTAGGACCGAACCGATGACCGCGGAGCCCGCAGCCAATGTTCCTGTCGACTATCGATCACTGTTTCGACTCGACGGGAAACGTGCCCTCGTCGTCGGCGCGGGTAGCGGCATCGGTCGCGAATCCGCGCTCGCTCTCGCGGCTCTCGGCGCGGACGTGGTGTGTGCGGATCTCGATCTCGCGCGCGCGCAGGAAACCGCGACCGCGGCCGGTCATCCTGCCACCGCTGTGCTGTTGGATGCGCGGGATGCTGCTGCCGTCGAGGCGGCCGCCGGTGAACTGGCCGAGCTGGACGTGTTCGTCTTCACCACGGGACGGAATGTCCGTAAGCGCCTATTCGACTATGAGACAGCGGAATTCGACGCCGTCCTCGACCTGAACCTGCGTGCCGCCTTCCACATGATCCGGGCGTTCGGGAAGGGCATGGTCGCCCGGGGAGGTGGTTCGATCGTGGGCATGTCGTCGATCCGCGCGCTCACCGTGGAACCGGGGCAGGCCGTTTACGCGGCGTCGAAGGCGGCGCTGGTGCAGCTGATCCGCGGGGCCGCAGCGGAATTCGGCCCGGCCGGGGTACGGGTGAACGCCGTCGCGCCCGGGGTCGTGCGGACGCCGCTGACCGATCCGATCTTCGAGGTGCCGGAGTGGCAGCAGGCATACGCGTCCAAGAGCGCGCTGGGCCGGTGGGCGCAACCGAGTGAGATCGCCGGAGCGGTCGCGTTTTTGGCGTCCGACGCGGCCAGCTTCGTCACCGGCTCGATGCTGTGTGTCGATGGCGGCTGGACCGCCGTGGACGGTCGCTACGAGCCGCCGCGTTGAGTCGACACCAGCGCGTCCTTGACGAAGGTACCCATGTCGGGGGCTTCGAACAGGAGGTTCATCGGGACCGTGACGCCGAATTCCGCCCGGAGCGCGGACATCAGCTCGCCGGCCAGGAGTGAGTCGCCGCCTAGTTCGTAGAAGTTCGCGGTGGGCTCGGTGTAGTCGCTGCCGCACACCCTGCCGACGACGGACCATATTCGTTCCACGTCAGTCCTTTCGCCGCAGCTTGCCCGATGCTGTCCTGCGCACATCGTCCACGATCTCGATCGTTCGTGGTGTCTGAGCTCTGGTCAGTTCGTCGTGGCAGCTGCGCAACAGCTCGGCCGAGATCTGCGCTGGGTCGCCGCCGTGCAGGCTGACCTCGGCATGGACCACCTCGCCGAGATCCGCATCGGGCATTGCGCGGACGCGAACGTCGCGTACTTTGTCGTGGCGTTCCAGGATCCGTTCGATGTCGCGGGGGAAAACCTTTATGCCGCCGACGTTGATGGCGTCGTCCTTGCGGCCCACCAGCGTCACGTAGCCTTCGTCGTCCATCCACGCCAGATCGCCGACGCTGAAATGTCCGTCTACTTCAGCCAATTTCGGGCCGGCGCCGAGGTATCTGGGTTGTGCGGCGTTCTCATCGGTCATGAACAGCTCGCCGGTGGTTCCGGCAGGGACGTCCCGGTGGAACTCGTCCAAGATCCGGACAGCGCAATGCAGCGGACGGCCGACGGATCCGGGATGTTCGAGCCACTCGTCGCCGCGGATGCTGAGGACGCCGATCCGTTCGACGCTGCCGTATTCCTCGTACACCGTGGTCGGATCGATCAGCTCCAGCCAGCGGCGTTTCACGGTCTCCGGGCACCTCGCCGCGGTGTGCACGACCAGGCGCAGCGAGGAGAACCAGTGACTGTCCATGCCGCTCGCTTGGATGAGCGTGGCCATTTGTGCGGGCACGGTCCGCACGACCTCCACCCCTTCGGATTCGAGCAGCTCCAGGAACAGTTTCGGGGAGGCATTACCCGGGATGATGATGCGGTGTCCCAGCGCGAGGCCGTGGTACAGGGCGCCGAAACCAGCGTG
Source organism: Nocardia sp. CS682 (assembly GCF_004634405.1). Lineage (NCBI taxonomy): Bacteria > Bacillati > Actinomycetota > Actinomycetes > Mycobacteriales > Nocardiaceae > Nocardia > Nocardia sp. CS682. The sequence goes on from NZ_CP029710.1 coordinate 1,836,460, forward strand.
GTAGAGCGGGAGTCCGACGATCTGCGTTTGACCGTATGCCATGCCCCGCTCGCGTTCTTTGCGGCTGAGCGGTCCCTTTTCGTCGTACGCCCACGGGCGGTTTCTGATGACGAGCTTCGGATCGCCGGTCGTTCCGCCGGAGAGCGATATCGATCTCGGTAGGCCGTCTGCCAGTTCCGAGATTCCGCCTGCCCGTTGGTGATAGGACACCAAGCCGCTGTCTTCGACTGCCCAGCCTCGCGGGTATCGGTCGACGATGTTCGACTTCATGGTGTCCGACCATCGGTGGTCCACCGGGAGCACGGCGGCGCCGACTTCCCACAGCGCCAGCGTCGCTATGACGTGACCGATCCCGGCCGGCAGGGCGACCGCCGCGACGTCGCCCGCGCGTAAGCCGTTCTGGCTGAACTCCGCTGCTCGCTCGTGTGTTTTCGACACGAGCTCACGCCAGGTGATCTCCTCGCCTGCGTTGAAGCCGCGAACCTTGACGGCGCACTCGAGTGGCCGGTCCGCCGCTGTTTTCGCGATGAGCTCGCAGATCGAGACCTTGTCTGTCATGGTCGCCACTTATCCGCTGCCGACGACGTATTCATCGGCGATGCACAAGGTTTCGTCCAACAGAGCCATTCCTTCTCGGAGCTCTGCTTCCTCGATGATCAGCGGCGGGCACACCAGGATGATGTTCCAGTGGGTGAGCAGATACAAGCCCTTGCGGAAGGCCGCGGCGGTCAGCCTCGTCATCGGTTCGGCGGCGGCGGCATCCGGGTTGAACGGGACGAGCGGCTGTTTGCTCGCGCGGTCGGTGACCAGTTCGATTCCCCAGAAGCAGCCGCTGCCGCGAATGTCGCCGATCGACGGATGCCGTTCGGCCAAGGCGCGCAGCTCTTTCTCGATCAGCGGGCCGAGCCGCTCCGCGCGTTCGACGAGTCGTTCCTTCTGGTAGACGCCCAGCACGGCGACGGCGGCCGCGCAGCCGACGGGATGGGCGCTGTGGGTCAACCCGTACGGGAAGACCGAGTCCTGCAACCAGCTCGACAGCCGGTCGCTCACGGCGGCGGCCGCCAGCGGCAGGTAACCGGCGGTCAATCCCTTTGCGCAGGTGATGATGTCGGGCACGACGCCCCACCGGTCGCAGGCGAACCAGCTTCCGGTGCGGCCGAAGCCGGTCATCACCTCATCGAAGATCAGCAGGATCCCGTGCTCGGTGCACACGTCGCGGATCGCCTGCAAGTAACCGTCGGGCGGGACGATCACGCCATTGATGCCGGTGACCGGCTCGAGGATCACCGCTGCCACGTTCTCGGCGCCTTCGTACTGGAGCAGTTCCCGCAGGTGCGGTGCGCCCGAGCACACCGGGCACGGCGTGGGATGGCCTGCGGGACAACGATAGGTGTAGGGGTCCAGCATGCGGACGACGCCGGGCATGCCGGGCTCCCCGACCCAACGGCGCGGCTCACCGGTCAGTGTGAGGGCGCCTGCCGTGCTGCCGTGGTACGAGCGGTAGCGGGCGATGACCTTGCTCCGGCCGGTGTATGCCCGCGCCAGCCGGATCGCGGCCTCGTTCGCCTCGGTTCCGCTGCACGCGAAGAAGAACGAGTTGAGGTCACCCGGTGTGACCTCGGCGAGGCGGTCCGCCAGCTCGCCGACGATCTCGACATCCCACGGGCGGCCGAGCGTGGCCATGGTGGCCACCTGTTTCTGCACCGCTTCCTGGACCTCCGTGCGGCTGTGCCCCAGGTTCGCGTTGACGAGCTGGGAGCCGAAGTCGAGGTAGGACCGTCCGGCGGCGTCGAAGAACCGGCACCCGTCGCCGCCGACTATCCGCGGCGGCGGGTCCCCGCCCTGCCTCGACCACGACTGGATGACCCGGCCTTTTGCTGTCGCGGAATCTCCCATTGTGTTGCACACCTTTCGATTACGACACCGCGGCGGTTTCCCGCCGTCAGCGAATAGCGACGCGACGCTGGCTGCCCGGATCGAAGGCGAAGGTCGCGATGATCGATAGGACACCGGCCCAGCCGGCGAGCACGAGCAGGTTGGGCCCGATACTCACCAATCCCCCCTGCTGGGCGAGGACCCGCTGCATGCCGTCCACCGCCCAGTACTGCGGGGTCAGCGGCGCGAGCGGGCGGTCCCAGGCGGGCATCAGCCGGACCGGTACGACGGCGCCGCCCACCGCCCCCATACCGAGAACGACCAGCTGGCAAAGATTTTGCATGGCGGACACGTTCCGGGTGAGCGAGATCAGTACCAGACCGAGGGCGATGGCGGCCCAGGCGATGGTCAGGATCAGGACGGCCAAGGCGAGCAGTGAGCCGTTGACCGTCGCGCCGAAAAACCACCGGCCGGTGAGAATCAACAGCGCCATCTGCGCCGAGGAGAGCACGAAATACGGGATGGCGAGTTGGATCGCCATCGTTGCCCTGGACAGGCCGCTGGCCTTGACCAAACTCCAAGCACCGGACGCGTGTTCGCGGTAGTGGGACGTGCCCATGAACATCATCACGTAGAAGCCGAACATCACCGTGAAGCCGGGGACGGTCTGATTGGCCCCGGTGCCGCCGATGATGCCGGAGAAGGCGTCGCTGAGCAGGGCTTGCATCAACAGTGGTGCGGCGAAGAGGAATACGAACAGGGTGGGGTCCTGGCGCCAAGTAGCCAGTTCTTTTCGGACGAAGGCCCAGGTGATCGTCATCGCGCCGCCGATCTCGGCCGCTGCTCGATGATCTGCAGGAAGGCGTTCTCCAGCGAAACAGGTACCGAGCGAACATCTTTGACCGGTAAGTCGCTCTCGTCGAGCACTCGGACGAGAGTCGGCAGGATCTCCGGCTGTTGCGCTGCCACCCGGATCCGCCTGCCATGCACCGTTATCGCGGTGTCGGGTAGCACGTCGTGCAGCAGGGTCGTCACGGCCGCCGCCTGCTCGCTGATGATCTCGCAGTACGGGCTGGCGTACTCCGCCACAAAGCTTTTCACGTCAGTTGTGACGATGAGCGTGCCCTCATAGAGCACACCGATTCGGTCGCAGAGGATTTCGGCTTCCTCCAGGTGGTGGGTCGTGTAGAGGATCGTCGAGCCTTCGCCACGCAGTTCTCTGAGGACGTTGTGGATGGCTTGGCGGGAGTCGATATCGACGCCGGTGCTCGGTTCGTCCAAGACCATCAGCGGGGGCGAATGCACGATGCCCATGCCGATCGACAGCCTGCGGCGCTCGCCGCCCGAGAGTTGCGCGCCGCCCCGGTCCGCTATGCGGCTGAGGCCGAGCCGCTCCATCACCTCGGCGGCCCTGCGGTGCGCGGTGGGGCGTGGCATGCCGCGGACGATCGCGGCGAAGCGCAGGTTCTGCCATACCGTCATGGCCAGGTACACCGTGTTGTCTTGCGGGACATAGCCGATGCGTCGGCGTAGGCGGCGGCCGTGTCGGCGCACGTCGGTGCCGAAGACCTCCACCCGTCCGGCTGTCGGTTTGACGAGGCCGCAGATGATGTCGAGCGCCGTGGACTTTCCGGCGCCGTTGCGGCCCAGCAGTCCGAAGATTTCGCCGCGGCCGACGGACAGGCCTACTCCGTCCAGGGCGACGACCGAGCCGTAGGTCTTGCGCAGGTCGTCTACCAGGACAACCGGCTCGTCGGCTACGTCCATGACGTGGCCTGGTGGCTCGCCACGATCGAGCGGACCTGATCCCGGTAGTCGACCGCTCGTCCGTAGCACTGGGTCATCAGGACCGCGCCTGCCCCGGTGGAGGTGTTGCGGACGAAGCAGCTCGCGGCGCGGCCCAGCCAGCCGGCGGTGTTCGCCTGCGGCGCTGTCCAGGCCGGATCGCTGCTCGGTACGTGCAGGCCGTAAGAGAAGCCATAGCCCTTTCCCGGGATGTAGTCGGGGCCGCCTCCGGCCAGCTGTCCGATCTGGTCTACGAACAGTTCCCTGGTGATGGGGCCCAGTGCGGGGACGGACAGGTGGCCGTCACTGTCCGGGGTGATCGCGCACAGCAGTTTCGTGAAGTCGAGGGCGGTGGAGTAGCCGCCTGAACCGGCCGATAGCCAGGCGGGTCTTTCTTGGTGTGTCACAAGGTTTTTGGGTGTGGCCGGGGCGTCCTCGAATGGTTGAGCGACGCGGTTCGAGTCCGCTTGCCGGACGTGGAAGCCGGTGTCGCGCAGTCCGAGTGGGCGGCAGACCCGATGCTCGATCACCTCGTCGAGTGGACGGTTGTCCGCGATTTCTAGAATGCGGCCCAGGACATCCATGGCCACGCCGTATTCCCACCTGGTGCCCGGGTCAGCGGCCAGCGGCAGGGTCGCTATCTTCTGGACGATCTCGTCCAAGGTCGGTGTGTCGGTTCGGTGTTCGTACTTCTGCAGTTGCGCTCGCTCGTAGTACGGCTTGATGTTCGCCGAGGTGTGGTGTCCGCCGCCGATGCCCGCGGTCTGCCGCAGCAGGTCGTGCAGCACCAGCGGGCGACGCGGTGGGCGCAGCACACCGCCCTCCTCGACGCGGATGCCGGCGAAGCAGGGCAGCCACTCGGCGACCGGGTCCGTCAGCCGTAGGCGGCCTTCGGCCACCATCGTCAACGTCGCCAGCGCGGTGAGGACCTTCGTCATGGAGTAGATCCGGAAGATGGCGTCCTCGCGCATCGGTAGCCCGCTGTTCGGGTCGAGGTCGCCGACGGCGCGCAGGTCCACCAGCGACCCGCGGTCGGTCACCGCGACCACGGCCCCCGGTAACCGGCGCGCAGCCACCTCGGCCGATACGGCGTCCAGCAGCTCCGTCATCATGTCCATTCGTCGCCCTCCGCGCCCCCCATGTGCATCCGTACTTCAGCGCCGAGTACGCCGTCGGTTAAATCTCCGTGTTGTCGATCAGGCGGGTACTTCCGAGCCAGACAGCCGCGACGAGGCGGTTGCTTTTGGTGGCGTCACGGACCGGGTCCAGGGTCTCCCGGTCGACCAGCTCCAAGTATTCGACGCGGTCCATGCTCGCCTCGATCAGTGCCCGCCGACCCTCGGCGAGCACCTCGGCAACCGAGCCGGGTTCCGCCCGCAACTTCTCGGCGAGCTCCGTCAAGATTCGGAACAGCGAGGCGGCCGTGCGCCGTTCGGTGGTACCGAGGTAAGCGTTCCTGGACGAAAGTGCCAGCCCGTCCGGCTCGCGCACCGTGGGCACCGACCGCACCTCGATCGGCAATCCCAGATCGCGAATAACGGCCCGCATCACCACCAACTGCTGAAAGTCTTTCTCCCCCAGGTACACCGCCGTCGGCGCGAGCAGCAGCAGAATCTTCGACATCTCGGTCGTGACGCCGGCGAAGTGCGTCGGCCTACCCACCCCACACAACACGGACGACAAGCGAGGCACCGCGACCGTCAACCCGAAACCCGGCGGGAACAACTCATCCGCCGAGGGCAACCAGGCAATGTCCGCCTCCGCCTTCGCACAAAGCGCCAGATCCCTGTCCTCATCACGCGGATACGAATCGAAATCCTCATCCGGCCCGAACTGCAACGGATTGACGAAAATCGAAGCCACCACCACATCATCACGCGCCCTGGCCGCCCGAACGAGCGCAAGATGCCCGTCATGCAGCGCCCCCATAGTGGGCACGTACCCGATGCTCTCCCCCCGACCACGGGGCTCCGCCAAGGCCTGCCGCACTTCCGCGACACTCCGAACAACGATCATCACGTGATTCCCTCAGCGATACGAAGCGCAGCCACCGCGGACGTGTGAAATCCCCCACGCGCGCTGCACACGGCGAATCTTAACAAGGAGTTCGCCGGACGTTCCCGAATCCGCCGTACTCCGAACAGGTTTCGCGCCTAAACCGTTGCTTAGTCTCGCTACCAGCCAGACTCAGAGATGCTGATCGATGAAGGCCATCAACTGCTCCTTCGTCCGCACACCGGGCTTCTGCGCCACCCCCACTCCCTGGTTGAACAGAACCACCGTGGAAGCGCCCGAACCCCACACTTGCCTGCAGTATCGGCATGCTCATCAGCAGTGATCCGACACCCATCAACCTTGCCCCCATACCCGGCAACCACCTCCCCCAACACCGCCTGATACTCAGCCCACCCATCCCACGCCGCCCAAAACAAAACCAACACCGGCCGATCAGATCTCTCGATCTCCCGCTCGAACGACGCGTCCGTAACATCCTTCAAAGTCCCCGACATGGGATCCCCCGCCCTCGGAATACGTTGCCCCACCGATGATCCCGGATTTTCCCGCCGCTTGTACGCCCATCGCCGGAAACTGGTCGGAATATCGCCCTACAGTCCGTCGATCGCGACACCGAGGTCCGCGCCGTAGCTGGACCAGCAGTAAATCGGCTCTCCCCGCTCGGCTCGGTGACCCATGTACCACTCACCGTCTGCGACCCGGTGCGCGAGGCACAGGCCGGTGAACCCGATAATCACGTCGACGTCCAACGGGGCGGATTGATTCGGTTCACGAGGAGCATGAAATGCCGGGATCCAACACCTCCACGGTGTCGTCCTGGGCGCGTCGCCGCACCTGCTGGATAGTCCACCCACCCGGGAGCATGCTTTTCTCCAGCGCTCCGACCTGCCCCATCACACCAAAAATCCCCCCGACCAGATACTGTCGAGGGGATTCGGTGGTCCCAGCTGGTTTCGAACCAGCGACCTTCCGCGTGTGAGGCGGACGCTCTCCCGCTGAGCTATGGGACCTGAACTCATGCCACATGGTGGCGGGCCGGGTGGCGCGGGTGCACCCTCCGAACGAGATGGAACATTAGCATGCGCCACCGGCGGTTCACCAAATCGCCACCCGAACAGGGGCGGAAGGCGGTGTGCGGCAGGCCGGCTCGACAGGGGTGCCGGACGGGCCGCGCTCCTCTGTGCGGCGGCCCGGCAACCCTGCTGGAGCTCGGGTGGAACCTCCTCAACCACATCGGCCACCTCCGCCCCACTGGCAACCTCGCCGATTTCCCCCGTTCTACCAGCGGATTTGTAGCTTTCACCGGGCGTCCGCTAATGTTCTGTCTCGCACCACGGAGGCCACCACAGCCGCCGAGATGCAAAGAATGCGGATGTAGCGCAGTGGTAGCGCATCACCTTGCCAAGGTGAGGGTCGCGGGTTCGAATCCCGTCATCCGCTCGAAGAGGTAGGGCAAGGCACTTAGTTTCGCCGTCCCCCTTCGCACGGTGGAGTGGCCGAGTGGTGAGGCAACGGCCTGCAAAGCCGTGCACACGGGTTCGATTCCCGTCTCCACCTCGCGCGATTAGCTCAGCGGGAGAGCGCTTCCCTGACACGGAAGAGGTCACTGGTTCAATCCCAGTATCGCGCACCACCGTAGTACCAGGTCAGGCCCCCTTTCGAGGGGGCCTTTCTTGTTTCGTGCCAGATTCGCACCAGATCAGTTCCGGTTCAAGCCGAGGCTGGTCTCCTTTTCGCCCTGATCCGAGAGCCGCCGCGGCCGCCGCCGCCCACGCGCGGATGATCTGACGCTGATCGGGAACTGATCGGTGGGGCATGCCTCGTCAGTACGTTGGCGTGCGGTCGGGTTCTCGAACGGAGAGTTATACATGCGTCACAAGTTGGGGCTCGGGGGTGGGGGTTGCTGCTTTGGTCGTGAGCACGGTGGGTGTTTTGGTACCGCAGGCGGCTGCGCAGGAGTTGGCACCGGGGGTGTCGTGCGAGGGGTTTGTTTGTCGTAATGACACCGATGACACGTATCGGGTGGAGGGGGTGGCCTCGCGCTCGGATTGGTATGAGAGGCGGATGACGGGGCAGGTGCCGTGCGGGAGCGGATTCGACCGCATACGACGGTGACGATCTCGGTGACGTGCGGGCGGCCGGGTGATGTCACCGAGGAGGTGTTGTGGATCGACTATCGCGGTGCGGTGGTCGACAACACTTCGCGGACGGGTTCGGCTGGATAGTCGGTGGGCGCGGCCGCGGGAATTGTGCGGTAGCTGTTCCCGCGGTCGGCGCGCTCGCGCTGTGGCCGTGAGATCGAAGAGAATGAGGGGATGTCACGGCCTGAGCTGCATGCGAGACCCGAGTGGCGGTTCACGCGGAACGTCCACTTTCCGGTGGCCGCCTTGGTCGAGGATCAGTGGTGGGTGTTGCGGCTCAACAGTTTTCCGGATCACGCATTGTGGACGCTGTTCATCGATGGCGTAGTGCGGTTCGATATCGATGACACACCTCCGTCGTGGGGCCGGCCGCTCGATCGTTCCGCACCGTTGCTGGAACCGGAGACCGCCCAGGCGGTCTTGGCACCGGTGCGGGACTTCGTCGCATACGGCAGCGAGGTCGGCGAGCCGTGCGACGATCCGTTCTGCTGCGGTTGAGTTCTCGAACGAACTAGGGAAAGAGGGTCAGGGCGCGATGAGTTCACCGGACGATGCACGGTTCGATGATCCAGCACGGCAGTTGGGGGCGGATTTGCAAGCTTTCGGCGCGGCGTACCGGGATGCGGAGGTGAACAGTCGGCCGGTGCTGTCGGTCTCGCATGCCGGGTGGCACCCGGGTGCGCGCATCGGGGCCCGCACCGCCGGTGGCTCGCTGTTGGCTTACAACGATTCCGGTCATGCGGGCGAGTTGTTGTTCGATGAGAGCCCACTACCCCTCGGCAATATCTGGGGTGATGGGTTTCGGGGCGATTTCAGCCGGCGTCCGTTCTCGATCGCGAATGTGCGGCAGCACGGGGTGTCGGGCGAGATTGCCGCGGGTGCCGGCAAACTGGAGATGATCAGTCAGGACGGGACGGTCTTCGACGCCGACATTGTTGCTCGAACATTCGGCGTGACAATCGATCTCGATCTGCCGTTCGAGCGACAGATGGGCGAGCTGCGGGAAGCGGGCGCGTCGACCAACGAAATTTTGGACGTGCTGTTCGGCAGTGACACCGGCGAGCAGCAGCGTGCCGCGACGCGCCACCTCACGGTCCGGGTGTACGACGGCAACGGCGCTGTGCTGCACGAAGGCCCGGTGTTCGAGGACGACTGACGCTCAAACGTCGAGGAAGCGGACGTCTTTGGCGTTGTGAGTGATGAAGCTGCGGCGGGCTGCCACGTCTTCGCCCATCAGCACACTGAAGAGTTCGTCGGCCGCGGCGGCGTCGTCCAGGGTCACCCGGCGTAGCACCCGGACCGACGGGTCCATGGTGGTCTCCCAGAGTTCTTTGGCGTTCATCTCGCCGAGACCCTTGTAGCGTTGGACGCCGTCGTCGCGGTTGATCTTCTTGCCTGCGGCGAGCCCCTCGGCCAGCAGGGTGTCGCGTTCGCGGTCGGAGTAGGCGAACTCCGGATCGCTGCGCTGCCACTTGAGCTTGTACAGCGGCGGCTGAGCCAGATACACGTGCCCCTGCTCGACCAGCGGACGCATGAACCGGAACAACAACGTCAGCAGCAACGTCGCGATGTGCTGGCCGTCGACATCGGCGTCGGCCATCAGCACGATCTTGTGATAACGCAACTTCGCGATATCGAACTCGTCATGGATACCGGTACCGAACGCGGTGATGATCGACTGGACTTCGTTGTTCTTCAACACCCGATCGATCCGGGCCTTCTCGACATTGATGATCTTTCCGCGCAGCGGCAGGATCGCCTGATACATCGAGTCACGCCCGGACTTGGCCGAACCACCGGCGGAGTCACCCTCGACGATGTAGATCTCAGACCTACTCGGATCCTTGGACCGGCAATCAGCAAGCTTGCCCGGCAGACCACCGAGATCATTGGCGCTCTTGCGGCGGACGAGTTCGCGCGCCTTGCGGGCGGCCGTGCGCGCTTGAGCTGACGAGATAGCTTTGGTGACAATTGTTTTGGCGTCGGCGGGATTGGCTTCGAACCAGTAGGCGAGGTGCTCGTTGCAGGTGCGCTGGACGAAGGACTTGACCTCGGTGTTGCCGAGTTTCGTCTTCGTTTGCCCCTCGAACTGCGGCTCGGCGACTTTCAGACTCACGATGGCCGCCAGGCCCTCGCGGATGTCGTCACCGGTCAGGTTGCCGTCTTTCTCCTTGAGCAACCTCTTGTCCCTGGCGTACTTGTTGACCACCGTGGTCAACGCCGCACGGAAACCCTCCTCGTGCGTGCCGCCCTCGTGCGTGTTGATCGTGTTGGCGAAACTGTGCACCGACTCCGAATACCCTGCGTTCCACTGCATCGCGACCTCCAGCTCGTGGCCGGAGCCTTTGCCGGTGAACCCGACGACCGAGTTGTGGATCGGCTGCTTGGTCCGGTTGAGGTGCCGGACGAAGTCTGCCAAACCACCGGGGTAGTGATAGGTCCGCGTTTTCACCTGCTCGGCGGGCATATCCTCGGCACCCTTCGGCGCTTCGGCGACCTCGCTGTCCACCTCGTCGGCGGCGGTGGCTCGCTCGTCGGTCAGGACGATCGTCAGGCCCTGGTTGAGGAACGCCATCTCCTGCATGCGCCGGGCGACCGTCTCGAAGTGGAAAGTGGTGGTCTCGAAGATCTCGGGATCCGGCCAGAACCTGGTGGTGTTGCCCGTGCGCTTGGTCGGCGCACCGCGCACCAGTTCCTCGGGTTTGGCGCGCAGGTAGTTCTGCGTCCAGTGGTAACCGTCGCGGTCGATCGCCAACTCGATCCGGGTCGACAGGGCGTTGACCACCGATAGGCCCACGCCGTGCAGGCCGCCGGATACCGCGTAGGTCTCGGAGTCGAATTTGCCGCCCGCGTGCAGCTGGGTCATGACGACCTCGACGGTCGGCATCCCCTGCGCGTGCATCTCCACCGGGATACCGCGGCCGTCGTCGGCCACCTCGACACCGCCGTCGGCGAGCAGGGTGACCTCGACCCGGGTGGCATAGCCGGCCATCGCCTCGTCGACGGAGTTGTCGACGATCTCGCGCACCAACTGATGCAGGCCGCGCTCACCGGTGTCGGCGATGTACATGCCCGGCCGCTTGCGAACCGCTTCGAGCCCCTCGAGGACCGTGATGGATGAGGCGCCGTAGTCCTTCTTGCGCGATTTCCCCCTGTGCGAGCCGCTTGCCGGGGCGTCTTTGGCAGCCATTGGTCGGTCGCCCTCCTTACTTGCCGAGCTCCGGCGCAGCGGCGTTCGCACACGGAAGGCCCAGGAGGGTGTCACCGGGAGGTACGGGTCCTCGCGCGTGCTGCGCGCAACGCGCCGAAGGGTTCGCCGCTAGTTACTTCTCCATCCTAGCCATAGATGGACGAGACATGGGCATTTAACAAGTCTGTGATCGCCGTAGATCCTCCAAAACCGTTCCACTCGATCCCCCCTATTTGCTGTCCACTACCAGACGCTCTGCGTGCACGCTAGACACCAAACAAAGGAAAACGGCCGAACCGGCAAGATGAGCCCTACTTGCCGCGTCAACAACCTTGCTCAACGCTCGGAAACTACGACAATTCAGGCAACACGAGCGCTCGCAACCCGGAGCCGCCGATGCATACAAACCGACTGGTCGGTGATCAGCCGGCCGACCCCGGGCGACGAGCAGCGACCGGGCTTCGAGCCCTCGGCGCAGATCTAAATCATGGCCGCAGGAGTGGCAGACACCAATCCCCCATCGATGAGCAGGTCGTGCCCGTTGATGTAAGCCCCTTCGTCCGACGCCAGGAACGCCACCGCCCCGGCAACCTCCTCGGACGTACCGATGCGACCCGCGGCGACCGTGGCGCCGAGGGCAGCCTGCACGTCCGTCGACGCCTCGGCCTCGAACGCCGGAGTGGCGGTGTAGCCCGGACTCACCGAGTTGACCCGAATTCCCCGGGGCGCCAGCTCGGCTGCCAACGTGCGCGCCAGGTTGTGCACTGCCGCTTTGGTCGCGGAGTACAGCGCCGCACCGGGGCTACCCCGATGCACCGCGAACGACGCGTTGATCACGATCGCACCGTGGTCGGCCAGCAGCGGAAGGGTCTGCTGGATGGTGAAGAACGCCGCTTTGAAGTTGATATCGACCACGCGGTAGAACTCCGCTTCGGTGACGTCGGCGATCTGCTGGAACGCGCCGACTCCCGCATTGGCGAAGACCACATCCAGCCGCCCGAACCGGTCCCGGATGGCGGCCGTCAACGCGTCGAGGTCGGCGAGATTCGCGGCGTCGCCGGGTACCGCGAGCACGCGGTCCGCGCTGCCCAATTCCTGGACGGCGGCATCGAGGCGGGCCGTGTCACGACCGGTGATGACGACTCGCGCACCTTCGTCGAGCAGGCGACGCGCGGTCGCCAACCCCATACCGCTGGTGCCGCCGGTGATGAGCGCGATCTTGTCGTCGAAGCGAGAACTACTAGCGGGCATGGGCCGACCTTTCAACAGTTGAACTGTTCGAATACTTACGTACAGTTCGACTGTATGTCAACAGTCGAGTTATCCTGAAGCCGTGATGACCGCGCATCCCGAACGGGACCAGATCCAGTTGGCGAACGTGCTCTCCGCCGTGGGAAACCCGCTGCGGCTGTGCATCGTTCGCGTGCTGGCCGACGGCTGCGAGCACACCTGCGGTTCGATCGTGGACGGCGTGCCTAAGTCGAACCTGACCCATCACTACCGAGTGCTGCGCGATGCGGGCATCATCTGGCAGCGCGTCTCCGGCCGGGAAACCCTGCAATCGTTGCGCCGCGAAGACCTCGATGCCCGGTTCCCCGGCTTGCTGGATGCCGTCCTCGCCGCGGCCCGCAGTGAAACCGAGGACCCGTTCGCCGAGATCGCGCGCTGAAAGATCGCTGCCCGCAATCGCACTGGCGAGACTCGTTGAGATTCACGACTGTCAGTGACGCTATCGGCCGACTCGAAGAACAGGCTCGGCCGTCGTCAGTGACGGCAAGCAAAGAGGCGGCGGGGACATCACCACGGCGACAACCACCCCACCGCAGCCGGTGCGCCGGAATTGTCGGTGCCCGGCATTAGGCTGAGCCGCACATGAAACCGAGCCGAGGGGGTCCAGCGTGACGGCAAGCCGGGAGGTCGAGGCGCCCGCGGCGGCGGACGGGACGGACCCCGAACTGCTCGATCTGCAGGACGATATCTCGTTCGAGCTCGAAGAAGTCAACGAGCTGCTCGCCGATTTGATCGCGCTGCAGGCGGACCGCAAAGCCAAGGACGGCGAGATCCTGTCCTACCGGCTCGGCGTCACCGGGGAGCCGCCCGAGACGCTCGCCAAGATCGGTGCCCGCTACGACCTGTCCCGCGACCGGATTCGGCAGCTGCACACCAAGGCTGTCGGCCAGCTGATTCGCAACGCCCAACTCAGCGGGCACCGGGCAGCGAACGTGTTCGCCGAGCGCTATCCGATCGGCGCCCGCGACCAGCAACTGGTGCGCGCACTGCTGGTGGAGACCTACGCCACCGACACCGATATCGCGGCAAACGAGTTGTCGTACTTGAAGTTGCGGCTGGCCGGGCACGCTGCCGAGGACGCCAAACGGATCGCCGGTTTCGTAACACAACGGATCGCGGCTTGGCAGAAGAAGACGAACCGGCGGCTGGCCAAACTGCGCGACGCCGAACCGCGCGCGACGAGCCAGCTGAATCCCTGGCTGGGGCAAGTGGATTGGCCGCCCTCGGGTACGCCGGACGCGCTACCGGTGACCTCGGCCCGCACCGTCGACAGCGACGACGACGGGCGCGGGCACTTCTACCTGGATAAGGTCGGCCGCGACGTGCCGTTCGACTCCGGGTTGGAGGCACGGTTGCTGTGGATCCTCAACGCCAGCGACCTCGTCGACTCGTTCCAGGAACAGCCCGGCGCGATCACATACGACGTGAACGGCACGGACGAGCTCTACTATCCGAGCATCGCGGCCCGGCTCACCGACGGCCGGATCGTGCTGATCGATGTCCAGCCGCTCGGACACGTTGCCTTCCACGTCAATCGGGCAAAGGCCGCCGTCGGGCGCGCGTACGCGCACAGCAAGGGTTGGGGCTGGCTCATCTGGACCGGCAGCCTGCTCGGCATCCCCGATCTGCTCGCCCGGAAGGTCGACGCGGCCGCCGCAGCCGAGCTCACCGAACTACTCGAGCACGGGCCGGTGCCGTGGTCGGCGATCCGGCAGGTGCGCGCCGAGACCGGCCTCGAGCTCCTCGATTTCGTCGCGTTGGTCCTGCGCAACGAATGGCGTTGGGACCGCGGCCCGTTTCAGCTCAGCGCACCACCATCGCGCCCGCCAGGAACGTGACGATCAGCATCATCGCGCAGCAGGTCATCAACTGCCAGTGATTGATGGTCTGCTGCAGGTTCTTGATGGTGGCCCGCAGTGAGGTGTCGAGCCGGTGGTGGTCGTCGAGCTTGCGCCGCGCCTGCGCGAGGGCCTCGGCGCGCTCCTGCGCCTCCAGCTCCGCACGCTCCAACCGAGCGGTCAGCTTCATGAGGTTTTTCTGCTTGTCGCGCACGGTTTTCCGGGACAGCGCGAGGGTGGTGCGCTGATTCACCAGCTCCTGACGCTGCCGGGAGATGATCATCGCCTGCGTTTTCGTGTGGTGCTCCCAGTCGGCCACGGTGGCCCAACCTCCTTTCGACACATCACGATATCCCCAGACGATGTCGCCGGTGACCCAGCCGTGGATGAACTCACGCAACTCCAGCGGCTGCCGGCTCGGCGCGGCCACCGCACTGTGCGCGGTGTCCAGCACACCGGCCACCGCCTGGTAATCGCATGCGGGCGGGGCGAAATCGGCGATGCCGAGCGCATGCAGATGATCGACCCAGTAGCCGGGCGGGCACAACCACAGCACCTCCGTGATGCCCGCCGCGCGCAACCGCTCCGTATGTTCCTGCGCGAGAGTTCGTTCCAGCGATCCACTGCGCACCTCGATGACGTACTCGCGGTCGCCCTTGCGCCAATAGATGTCCACCGGCAGCCCAGCAACCCGCCGGTCCACCTCGGCCACGTCGGCGCCGTACGCCAGCAACCGGCCGCACACCCAATATTTCAACCGCCGCATATCCCATTGCGCGGCGTCACATTCCGGACACTTACAGCCATACCCGCCGGACTGTCCGCGGGCTCGGCCCGGACCGTCCGTAATACCCAACTCGGCGAGCATCGCCCGGCGCCCGCAGGCGATCTCCGCCCGCTGCTTCGTTCTCACGCGACCACTCCCCTGCCCAAACCACCGCAGGTCTGGCGACCTACGCCATAGATCAAGAGTGCGTCAGACTCGCGAACCTCGCCAGTCCCCTTTACCCCGCGCCCGGGTGCGCCTCATCGGCAGATTTCCGGTCCAAGGCCTGGTGTAGGCTGTGGCACAAGTAATTTCGGGGCAGCGGGCGACCACAACAACACGGATATGTCGGTGGATTGACAGTTGGCGCCATCCTGCGATTTCGTTGCGCCACGCGCCGATGTGCGCCGTCGCCGGTCTTCGGGCTGCCGCCGGAGCCGGAAACCGCATAGGCTACGACCGGGGTGCGCCCGGCTGGTCGCCGATTGGTAAGCAGATCTGTTCCGGACAAACCGGATCGCGCCGACCTCCGCCTGCAACGGCGCAGGACGGCCCGCCTACGCTGCTTCGATCAGAGCCAAGGAGGACCGGTACCGAGCCGGTCTTCGACAACGAGCGCCAGCGAGTGAACCGACAACACGGCGCCCCATGGCGAACGACGGAGCCGAGCGTCAGCGAGGCAGTCGCGAACCACGTATTTCCAACTGGACGGATAGAATCGTCCGGCCGAGTGCGAGCTGGGCCGATACGGGGAAGTGGGTACTGGATGGAGCACGGTCAAGAGGCCGGCGAGTCGATCGGCGCGATGCTGTCGAGCATCGCGGCGGTTCTCCGAGAGGTCAGCGACAAACTGGACGCCGTGGCGGCTCGGGTCGACGGCGTCGACCTCGCCACCGCCACCGTCGTGCCTGCCGACCGCAGCGTCGAGGCGCGGCTGGCGAAGCTCGAGGCGTGGGCTTTCCGTGCCGGCCAGGACATTTCGGGCATCGACGGACGACTGGAGAAGGTCGAAGCCGGTGGTGGTCCGTCGCATGCCGCATCGGACAGCGAGCGCGGCGAGCGTCCGCTACCGCGCGCGGCGTCGCGCCGGAACGCCGCGACCGCTGAGCCGAACACCCCGGCGCAGCGCGAATCCCCCGCCACCGTGGCCACTCCCACCATCAGGGAGAGCATCGGCACCTCGCACGAGCTCGCCCAGCCGGTGCGCGACAGCACCCTCGCTGCCCGCGAGAACGCCACCGCGACCAGGGAGAGCGTCTCCCGGCGATACGAGGGCTCCCCGACCGCCCGCGACACCCCGCCCGCGCGGGATTCGGCGGCGCACGAGGCGAATTCCGTGCCGCAGCGCAGTTTCAGCCCACCTCGCGAACCGGCGTTCGAGCCGAGTTCGAGCGCCGCGCAGAACTTCACCACCCCCACCCCGCGGGAGCCGAGCCCGGCGCCCGCCCAGAACTTCACCGCGCCGACGCCGCGCGAGCCGCTGCCCGTCCGCCAGTCCAGCTTCACCGCGCCGCGCGAACCGGCCGCCTCCTCGTCGTATCAGAACTTCACCACGCCGCAGGAGAATCCGTACGAGAGCATGGTTCCCTCCGCGCCGGACAGCGGCGACTACAGCCGCCCCACGAACGGGTCCGCGCCGGAGGCGAACGGCACCGCGCTCACCGGCGCGCACCGCGCCGACGAAGACCTGATCCCGGTCGACAACACCCACGTCGACAAACTGCAGGCGATGCTGGACGAGCTGAAGAAGACCGCGGCCGCCCCGCTGGGACGCTCCGACGTCTTCGGTCCGCCTGCAGGCGACCTGAACTCGACCAGTTATCAACCCGCCGGCAGCGAAACCCGCAGCACCGACACACCGCGCGATTACCGACTGTCGAGCCCGCCGCCGGTTTCCTGATCTTTGGATTGGGAGCTGGTCAAAATCGCGGCGATCAGGTCGCGCAGCCATCGATGCCCGCTGTCGGCGGTATTGCGCGGATGCCAGGCCATACCGATCGCGACCTCGGGCAGCGGCAGCGGAATCTCGAACGCGCACAATCCCAGCGCGGGCAATGCCGACCTGCTCAGCAACGCGGGTGCCGGGCAGATCAGATCGCTGCCGTGCACCGCGAACAACGCGGTGGTCAGATTCGGCACGGTGGCGACCACGCGGCGGGTGCGGCCGTGCAAGGCCAACCGGTCATCGATCGGCCCGCGCGGGTGACCATTTCGCGAAATGCTCAGATGCGCCGCGGCCGCGAACCTGGCCACCGTCACCCGCTCGGTGACCAGCGGGTGATCGGCGGCGGCGATCCCGATGATCCGATCGCCGAGCACGCGGCGCGCCGTCGTTTCCGGATCTGCATGGTCGATCACGCCGACCTCGATGTCGACCCGGCCGTCGCGCAACGCGGCGGTGCCCTCGACGGTGTCCGGTAGGAAACGCAATGTCACGCCGGGTGCCTGCGCGCGCACAGCAGCCAGCAGCGGGGCGGCCAGCTCGGTGAGCACCGTGTCGCCCGCTTGCACCGCGAAGTTCCGTTTCAGCGCGGCCGGATCGATCGCGCCCCGCGGCGCCAGCAACGCCCGCCCCTGCTCGACCAGAGTGCTGACCTCGTAACGCAATTCCAGCGCACGCGGCGTCGGCACCAAGCGGCGACCGGCGCGCACCAGCAGCGGATCATCGAGCACCCGCCGCAACCTGGCCAGCGTCCGGCTCATCGCGGGCGCCGAAGTGTGCAGCCGTTCAGCCGCCCGCGTGACACTGCTCGTCTCCAGGAGCGCGTCGAGCGCCACCAGCAGGTTCATGTCCAGGGGCTGCACTCCTGGATTATCACCAGTGGAATCATCGATCACCAACATTGCGCTGGTGATAAGCCACGGCGAGTCGCGCTACACCAAGGAATTTCGACAACGTCACCACCGCCCGATGACCACGCTGGAACTTCCACGGCGCGCGGGCAAGCTCAGGTTCCAGCGTGCGGGCTTGCGGTGGTCCGGTGGCGGGGAGCTCCGGGAAAGAGCAGAGTCGAATGGTGGTTCTCGTGAAACCAGCAGAGTCGAACGGTGGTTGGTGAAGATCGTTCAGCGACCGGACGACTCTGCTCGATTGTTGGCTCGACGGATACGGTGGGTGCTGGCCTGTGGGCATCGGCGCGACCTTGGACTCCCAACGGGCTCGGTCGGCCATTCCGAACCGGCGGCGTGGTAGATGACGACCTGTGCTCGTTCGGGCCCGCCGGAAATGTGAACTGGTTAGGCGGGTCGAAGTAGAGCGGGCTGGAAAACTGAGCTGCACACCCTTTTGCTAGGCCGCACACCCGGTATAGCGGGTGTGCGGCCTAGCAAAAGGGTGTGCGCCCCGCAGCCCTACGGTCGGGGCCCGATGGTCCGGTCTCAGGTTCGCGTCGGCATTCGGTGCGGGCCGTTGCAGACTCCCAGGCGTGCACGGCCTGGCCTGCACTCCAGCATCCGGACTCGTGCCCGACGCTCCAGCCTTCGGGTTTGCGCGCTCGGGCACTGGTGTGGGCCGGGCTCCGGGCGCACGGCCGCGCCTGGATTCCGGCAGGCCGAGCTGTGCCTACTTACCCTGCGAACCGTGCAAGAGGTCTGTGGGCACGCCGGTGCTCAGGTTGTGTGCCCCAGGCATTCCGGCGTTCGGGTCGTACGGCCCCGGCACTCCCGCGTTCGGGTTGTGCGCCCCAGGTCCTGCTGCGTTCGAACCGTGCGCCCTGGGCGCTGCGGCATTCGAGTCATGCGCCCTTGACGCTCCTGCATTTGCGTTGTGCACCCCGGGCACCGCTGCGTTCACGTTGTGCACCCCGGGCATCGCTGCGTTCGCGTGGTGCGCCCCAGGCACTCCGACACTCAGGTCGTGTCCACCCGGCCCGCTGAAGTTCGGGTCGTGCGCCCGGCCCGGGTCCTGCGCGGCGATGTCGGCGTGCTCGACCACCGAGTATGCGGGTGGCGTCTTCTCCGAAGCAGACTCGTGCCTGGTGTTCAGACCGCGGTAGGACTCCGGGCGGATGGTGCGGAACCACTGGGCCGCGCGGGTGCGCAGGGGGAGGCGGAACTTCAGGTCGGCGAGCATTTCGTCGACGTTGCGGATGGAGAAGGGGGTGATGGCGGTGCCGTGGGCGTGATGGCCGCGGGTGCGTTCCTCCATCCAGCGCAGGCGGGCGTCGATCTGTTCGCTCACCACGTCGCGGTCGGGCAGGTTCAGCTGGCCGGCGAGCAACGCGGCGGTCCAGTGTGCGCCGACCTCGGCGTTGAGGGTGCTGATGACCGACGAGTTGTAGCCGGCGAAGGTGAGATTGGGGACGTCGAGCGGCAGGATCTGGCGGTACAGCCGGAAGTTGCCGTCCTCGTCGGTGAGCCTGCGCTGGACGTACGGGGTCAGGAACGGCACCCGCTGCTGGAATCCGGTGGCACAGACCACGATGTCGGCGGGGACGAGGTGCCCGTTGGACAGTTGCACCGCGGGCACCTCGCCGCCACCGCCGCGCATCTCGGTGATGGTGGTGTCGCGCTGCACGACGATCCGGCCGTTCGCGACCTGCTCGTAGAAGTTCTCGGTGGCGAGGCTGACGGTGCTCTCCGCGATCTCCTCGAACCGGCCCTCCGGCAGCAGCCCGAGTTCGCGCAGGTTCATGTGTTTGGTCGCGAGTTCCTGGATCAGGTCGAGATTGCTGATCCGGAACGACACGCCCGGCCCGTCCAGGAAGCGGTCCATCCGGCCGGGTTCCAGGTGGTGGAAGTGCGCCTCGCCCAAGCGGGTCAGCATCATTCGCTCGTAGTCGAGCACGCGGGCCATCTTGCGCGGCATCTTCCACAGCAGCCTGCGCGCCACCACGGTGGTCGAGCCTGCGACGTCGCTCACCGCCTCGGCGATGTCACACGCCGACTTGCCGTAGCCGACCACCACGACGGACTTGCCACGCACCGCTTCGACATCCAGGAACTCCGACACGTGGCCGAGCTGGCCGCCTGCAGCGCGGAACAGCTCGATGCCGCGGAAGTCCGGGACGTAGGGCTCACTGAACACCCCGTTGGCGATGACCAGATGATCGCAGGAGCTCCGATGTATCCCGCTCTGATCCTTGACCTCGAGCAGCCAACCACTGTCCACCGGATCGGCGGCGACGACCTCGGTGTTGAGCCGCAGGTGCTCGCGCAGCCCGAAATGGTCCGCGTAAGCCTCCAGGTACGCCTGCATCTGCTCGCCGTCGAGCACCTTCGGGTAGTCCGAAGGCATCGGGAAGTCGGAAAAGTGATAGGTGTTCTTGGAATTCTGGGTTCGCAGCCCCGGGTACCTGCGGGTCGCACTCCACACGCCACCGACATCGGGCGCACGGTCGAAGATCTCGACCGGAAAACCCTTCTGGATCAGCACTTTCGCGCAGGCAAGACCTGCGATACCCGCACCAACGATCGCGATGCGGTTTCCGCTCGTCATGCGCAGGAGATTACGTCTCTTATGGCGCACAGCAAAGTCGGTTGGCCCAATCGGGTGATTCAACGCCGTGCGGGGGCACCTGTCGAATCCACCGGGGCACCGGCCGGATGCACCGGCAGGTCGAGCAATCCGCGGAGCAGAATGCTCTCGCGCCAGCGTAAGTCGCCCTCGTCGACGGCCAGGCGCAGCTCAGGGAAGCGCCGTACGAGCCGGGTCAGCGCGATGCGGGCCTCCATCCTGGCCAGGCCCGCGCCGAGGCAGTAGTGGATGCCGTGGCCGAAGGCGATGTGGTTACTCGACCGGTCCGGGTCGAAGGCCGCGGGATCGGCGAAATGACGTTCGTCACGGTTGGCGGAGGCGAGCGCCACCAAGACGAGTTCGCCCGTGGGGATCTCGGTGCCGCCGAGCGTGATCGGGGCGGCGGTGTAGCGCAGGGTCGCGACGTTCACCGGGCCGTCGTAGCGCAGCATCTCCTCGACCAGGGGCGCGACGGCGCTGGGGTCGTGGTGCAACGCGTGGTAGCGCGGCGGGTCGGCGAGCAGGGTGAGCACGGTGTTGCCGATCAGGTTGACCGTGGTCTCATGCCCGGCGATCAGGATCAGGAACGCCATCGAGATGAGTTCGTCGTGGCTGAGCCGGTCGCCGTCGTCGGTGGCAGTGAGCAGGTGGGAGATCAGGTCGTCACCGAGACCATGTTTCCGGCGCGCGGCCACCGAGCGGTCGAAGTAGTCGACGATGGCGTCGGTCGCGCTGCGCATCCCCTCCGGCGTGGACATCGGTGTATCGACCACGGCGGCGGACCAGTCGCGGAACTGCGCGCGGTCCTCGACCGGCACGCCGAGCAGCTCACAGATCACCGTGATGGGTAGCGGAAAGGCGTACTCCTCCACCAGGTCCACGGGCCCGGCGGCATGGTCGATGCGGTCGAGGAGTTCGTCCGCGATGGCGGTGACCCGGGGTGCGAGCGCCTCCATCCGGGCGGGCGCGAACGCCGGGGTGACCAACTTGCGCAGCCGCGAATGGTGTGGCGGATCGGCGTTGAGCAGGTGATGGCTCAACCGTTGATTGGCCGCGGTGACTCCGCTGTTGCCCGCGGCGGCGTGCCTGGCCTGCGCGCCGGTTGCCGAGTGTGGGTCCTTGCGGATGTCGGGGTGGCGCAGCACATCTTTGGCGGCGTCGTAGTCGACGACCAGCCAGGCACGGACGCCGGTGCGCAGGCGGATCTGGTGCACGGGCCCCGCCGCACGCAGTTGCCGATAGAAGGCATACGGCGTACGAAAGAAGTCCGCTGGCAGCTGTCTCATCTACGCTGGCCTCCACGTTTCGCGAGTGTCGTTGCGGCGCTTCGATGGTCGCACTCGCGACGGATCGCAAGCGGGATGGTTTGCCACGCTCATCCGGCCGATCGCGATTGTCGATCGAAGCGGCACGCAGTCGATTCATTCACCGCACGTCACCCGGATCCCCTGGCTACCCTGCGCAGATGAGTTCGATCACGCCCGTCCTGCGGGGTGCCCGGATCGCGAACTCGTTCGCGTTCGGTATGCAGGGGTTCTTCTTCGCCGTGGTGCTGACCCAATTGCCGCAGCAGAAGGACAGATTCGACCTGACCGACGGGCTGATCGTCGGGTCGGTGGTGCTGGTTTCGCTGCTCGCGGGGGGCGGCAGCGTGGCGGCGGAGCGGTTGGCGTTGCGCTGGTCGAGCCAGGTCACGCTGCGCATCGGCCTGCTACTGGTCGCGCTCACCGGCACTGGAATCGCGTTCGCGCCGAACACGGCGGGGCTGCTGATCGCGCTGGGCTGCTATGGGATCGCGGTCGGCATCGTCGACGCGAGCACCAATATGCAGGCGGTGTTCATTCAGCACGGGTACGGGAAGTTCATCCTGTCGTCGTTCTATGCCGCGTGGAGTGCGGGGTCGATCATCGGCGCGCTGTACGTGTCGGCGTGTGAAGCCCTGGAGGTGACGCTGCGGGAATCGCTACTCGGGGCGGCGGGCGTCGTGCTCGTCGTCGGGCTGGTGCTCGGGCCCCGTCTGCTCGGCCCACAGGAGGCCGAAGCAGGTCCGGCCGAAGAGGTCGTCGACCCGCCGCCGATTGCCTTGCGTGTGTATCTGCCGTTCGGCATCGCGATGGCGCTGGTGTTCGCCATCGATCTGGCCGTCGGCAACTGGTCGGCGCTGTATCTGTCCGACGACCTGCTCGCCAATTCGTCGACGGCGGCGCTGGGGCTGGCCGCGTACCAAGGCACATCACTGATCGCGCGGTTGACCGGTGACCTGTTCGTTCGGCGGTTCGGGCCGCGGCGCGTGGTGCGGACCGCGGCGGCCATCGGCGTGGTCGGCCTGGCGACCGTGCTCGCCGCGCCCAGCCCGGTCGTCGCGATCGTGGGATTCCTGATCGCCGGCATCGGCATGCCGGTGATCGCGCCGCTGTGCTTCGGCGAGGCCGGGCAGTTGACCAGCGGTCGCGGCCTGGACGCCCTCATCGCGCGGCTCAATTTGTTCAACTACGCGGGCACTTTGGTGGGCGGCGGGGTGGTCGGGGCACTGGCGGCGGGCTTCGGGCACCGGATCAGCTTCGTGATCCCGCTGGTGTTCGCAACGGTGTTGATCGGCCTGGCCCAGGTATTCCACAACCGGCCGGGCGGGGGTAAACATCCCACCTCTTCGGGTGATCGTGCTCTACTGGATCAATGAGCAACATCCCAGTCATCGTCGACCGGGCCGGTCTGTGGGACGCCGAAGAACTCAGTGACGTTGCGGCGGCGACCTTTCCGCTCGCCTGCCCGCCCAACGCCACCTCCGACGATATCGACATCTTCATCACCGAGGTGCTCTCCGGCGAGCGGTTCGGGGAGTATCTGAGCGATCCGGCGAAGACCGTGCTCAAGGCCGTCGCGGGCGACGATATCGTCGGCTACGCGATGCTCATCGCGGGCGATCCGGTGGATCCGGCGGTCGCCGCCGCGGTGGGTCTGCGGCCGGTGGTGGAGATCAACAAGATGTATGTGGTGCCGGGACATCATGGCAGCGGGGTGTCGACGGCGCTGATGCTCGACTGCCTCGAGCGCGCCCGCGCGGGTGGATTCGCCGGGATATGGCTCGGTGTCAACCAGGAGAATGTGAAAGCGCAGCGGTTCTACGGCAAGCACGGGTTCGACTCGGTCGGCACCAAGACCAATACCGTCGGCAGCCAGCAGCACGACGACTTCGTGATGCGGCTGGTTTTCTAAAACAGGCCCTAGCTCTTCGCGAAGTCCACCAGCGCCGAGTGGAAGTCCGGCGCGATGACGGCCATCAAATGGTCGCCGGGTACCACGTGCAGCTTTCCGTTGGGCAGCGCGTCGGCGAGGCGTTCGGGTTCCGCGGCGAACGGGTCGTTGTCGCCGGCGAGCACCAGCGTCGGCACGGTGATATCGGCGAGTCCGTCGATCGGCCGCGCATCCAGCCCCGTCGCGACCGCCTGGATGGCCTGCCGGTCGGCGTGCACCGCGTCGGCGAGGATCCGGAACATCATGGCGGTCGGCGGCGCGCCCTCGTTGTGCTCGCTCATCGCGGTCTGCAAGTCGGTCAGCTCGACCACCCGGCGGTCGACGCCGCCGCAGTCGAGCACCCCGGAGCCGACGCCGCCGATGGCCAGCCGTTCGACCCGCTCGTCGGCGGCCGCGACCAGCAGCGAGATGATCGCGCCCATCGAATAGCCCACCTGCACAACCCGATCGACACCGAGTTCGTCGTAGAGCGCCCGCACGTCGCGCGCCATGAACTCCCAGGAGTACTGCGCCGGGTCGTGCGGTTTCGCCGAACGCCCGTGCCCGCGCGCGTCGAGTGACACCACGGTGCGTCCCGCCGCCTGCAGCGCGCCGACCACGCCGGTGCTCATCCAGTTCGCGTTGGTATCGGCGACCACCCCGTGTTGCAGCACGACGGGAACGCCCTCGCCCTCCCACACTCGATAGTTGAGCTCCAGGCCGTCCCACGTCTTGAACTTCGTCATGACCGGATCGTAGCCCAATCGACAGTTGACAGTTCTTTATGTTCAGTATTTACTGAACACATCGTTCCTTACAGAACACTCAGCACTCAGGAGCAGTCATGACCGCCGCGATCCGCACCGAGGGATTGACCAAGCACTACGGCAAACACGTTGCCATCACCGGCCTCGACCTGGAGGTGCAGCCGGGCGAGGTATTCGGCTTCCTCGGGCCCAACGGCGCGGGCAAGTCCACCACCATCCGCATCCTGCTCGACCTGATCCGGCCGACCGCGGGTCACGTCGAGGTGCTCGGCACCGATCCCAGGTCAGGCGGCGCGGAGCTGCGCAGGCGAATCGGTTATCTGCCGGGCGAATTGGCGATCGAGGGCCGCAACACCGCGCGTGAGCTGCTCGGTTTCCTCGCCGATCAGCACGGCACCGTGCCTACGGGCCGGATCATCGAGCTCGCCGACCTGCTCGACCTCGACCTGTCCAGGAAGGTCGGCGCCATGTCCAAGGGCAACAAGCAGAAGGTCGGCCTCGTCGCCGCCTTCATGCACCGGCCCGATCTGCTGATCCTGGACGAGCCCACCTCGGGCCTGGATCCGCTACTGCAACAACGGTTTCTGGATCTGGTGACCGAGGCCAAGGCCAACGGGCAGACGGTGTTCATGTCCTCACACGTCCTCAGCGAGGTGCAGCAGACCGCCGATCGGGCCGTCATCATGCGCGCCGGACAGCTGCTCGGCACGGAGAACGTGGACGAACTGCGCAGGCGCGCACCGCGCTCGGTCGAGCTGGTGTTCGGCGCGGAGGTGTTCGCCGACGACTTCGCCGGGCTGCCCGGTGTGCGCGAGCTGAGCGTCGCGGGAAAGACGTTGCGCTGCACCACCGAAGGCGAGGTGGACGAGCTGTTCAAGACCGCGGCCAAGTACCGGTTGGTGAGCGTGCTGTCCACCGAGCCGGACCTCGAGCAGATCTTCTTCAGCATGTACGGGCGCTGAACCTACCTATCGCACAGGAGAACTCGATATGACTCGCTCGATCTTCACCCAGACACTGAAGGAACAGCGCCGCGGACTCGTCGGCTGGTCGATCGGCATGGCCGTCGTTCCGCTGCTGTATCTGCCGTCCTACCAGTCCTTGAAGGAGCAGGGCTCCCTCGATATCAAGCAGAACCGGATGTATGAAGCCATGGGCCTGAGCGACTTCGCCAGTGCCACCGGATATCTCAATGCGACGGTGTTCTCGCTGATGGGCTTGCTGTTATTGCTCATCTTCGCGGTCACCTTCGCGAGCAGGTCGGCAACCCAGGAGGAGAACGGGATGCTGGACCTGCTGCTGGCCCAGCCCATCGGCCGAACAAACCTGCTCGCGCAACGGTGCGCCGCACTGGTGGTGCAGACCACGGTGGTCACCGCCGTGCTCACGCTGAGCGTTCTTGCCGGGGCGAGCGCGGGCACGTTGAACATCCCCGCCGGACACATCCTGGCCGCCGGCACCGGGGTGGGACTGCTCGCTCTCGCGATCGGCGCGATCACCCTGCTGATCGGCGCGGTCACCGGAAAACGTTCGTTGACACTGGGACTCGCGTCGCTGATCGCGGTCGCCGGCTACCTCACCAACAACCTCGGCGGCATGTTCGACGGCACCGAATGGCTGCGCAAGGTGTCGCCCTTCTACTACGCGAACGGCGGTTCGCCGCTGGTGAACGGTTGGAACGGCGTCCATCTGACAGTCCTGATCGCGCTCGCCGCCGTAGCCCTCGGGCTCGCGCTGCGCGCCTTCGAACGCCGCGATCTCGCGGTCTGACCGCACCGGACGGGGCGAGCCGACACGGCCGCCCCGTTTACCCCTATCCGCACTATCGAAGGGATACTCGACCGATGAGCGAGGACAACCCCACCCCGGAACAGCTGGCCTTCGTGGAGGATTTCGCTCTCGTCCTGGAGCGCATGGGTCTGGTCCGGATGGTTGGCCGAGCAGCCGGTTGGCTCCTGGTCTGCGATCCGCCGGAGCAGACGTTCGGCCAGATCGCCGACGCACTGCAAGCCTCCAAAGGCTCCATCTCCAGCGCGCTCAAGACCCTCGTCACCATGCGCTGGGTCGACAAGATGTCCAAGCCGGGCGACCGCAAGGACTACTACGCCATCCGCCCCGGCATCCTGCCCGAACTGACCCGCCAGCAGAGCGGCATGTACACCGACCTGACCACCATGACCTCCCGCGGCCTCGCCCTCTTCGACGACCCCGACGGCGACAAGGCCGCCCGCGTCCGCGACATGCACGAATTCTTCGTCTGGATGGGCAAGGAACTGCCCGCCCTGATCGACCGCTGGTACGCCGAGCGCCGTTCCTGAATCAGGCGAGCAGCTTGGCCTTCAGTGCGGCGAGGTCGGCGGCGGTGAGCTGCAAGCCTGTGCGCAGGTAGTTGTCGAAGCTGCCGTAGGTCCGGTTCACCTGGTCGAAAGCGGCGTCTAGCCAAGGCTGTTGGACGCCGTTGATCGGGTCGGCGGGGTTGGCGTTGCGGTACTGGTTGGACAGCAAGTAGTCCTGGTCGACGGTGTCGCGGTCGACGCCGAGGAGGGTGAGCAGGACGGCGGCGGTCCAGCCGGTGCGGTCCTTGCCCGCGGTGCAGTGGAACAGCACCGCGCCGTCGGTGGCGATGATGTCGTGCAGCACCGCGGCGAAGGCCTGGTTGGCGCCGGGGGCGGTGATGAACGCGCGGTAGAGGCTGTCACCGCCGGTGAGGGTGCTGACCAATACCTCGGGCGGGGCCTGGCCGATGACGTCGTCCCAGTTGGCGCTCGCGCCGGCGGGCACCTTGTCCGGTCCGATCGCGCGCTCGTAGACGGTGCGCAGATCGTCCACGACGCGGACCTGACGGCCGGTCAGCTCGGCGAGGTCGGCCGGGGTCGCGTTGTTCAGCTGACCGGTGCGGTAGACCAGGCCGGTGCGGACCGTCTGGCCGGTGACAGTCCGGTATCCGCCGAGGTCACGGGCATTCTGCACACCTTGCAGGTGCAGCGACCGGTCGAACGCGACCGCCGACGCGGCGGGCGGCTCGGCGAGCGCGGCACCGGTCACCGGACCGAAGGCGACGGCGAGACCGGCGGCCAGCGCGATCGGGGTACGAAGCGAGCGGGTCATCACGCCGCGACCTCGAACCGCGACAGCGCGAGCAACCGCGAAATCGCCCGCAGATACTTCTTGCGGTAGCCCCCGTCGAGCATCTCCTGCGAGAAGATCTGATCGAGCTTGGCCCCGGAAACGGTCACCGGAATGCTCGCGTCGTAGAGCCGGTCGGCCAGCACCACCACACGCAACGCCACGGCCTGATCGGCGACCGGATGCACGTTCGCGATGAACACCGACGACACCCCGGAGATCAGCGCGCCGAACTTCGACGGGTGCAGCGTGCTCAGATGCTTCAGCAGCGCGTCGAAGTCGTCGAGCGTGGAACCCGGTGTGGCAGCGGCCCGTTCGGTCAGCACCGCCGACGACGTCGGCTCCGGCGCCGGCGGCAGATCGCGGTGCCGGTAGTCCGGTCCGTCGACGCGCACCGGTTCGAAGATCGAGCCGAGCTTCTTGATCTCGCGCAGGAAATCCTGTGCGGCGAAACGACCTTCGCCCAGCTGACCCGGCAGCGTATTGGAGGTCGCCGCGATCGAGACGCCCTTCGCGGACAGCTCGGTCAGCAGCCGCGAGACCAGCATGGTGTCACCGGGATCGTCGAGCTCGAATTCGTCAATGCACAGCACACTGTTCGCCGACAACCGCTCTACCGCATTGCCGAAGCCGAGGGCGCCGACGAGATTGGTGAGCTCACCGAAGGTGCCGAACGACTTGGGCGCAGGCGCGCTGTGGAAGATCGAGGCGAGCAGGTGCGTCTTGCCGACACCGAACCCGCCGTCGAGGTACAGCCCGGCGCCGGACACCTGCTTTTTCTTGCCGAACAGGCTCTTCTTGTTCGCGGCCTTGTGGATCTTGGCGACCTCGCCGGCGAACTCCTCGGCCTTGCGCACCGCCGCCGCCTGGCTCGGCTCCTTGGGGTCGGGAATGTAGGACCCGAAGCTGACTTCGTCGAACATCGGCGGGGGCACCATCTGGGCGACGAGCTGGTCGGCCGGAACCTCAGGGTGGCGGTCGACGAGGCGTTCTTGCCCTGATGAGCGCAGCGAGTCAGCGATTGGCACAGCCGAAGCCTAATGACGTGGTGAGATCTATGTTCATGCAGCGTATCCACAATGCGATCCAGCTCACAGACCTGAGACCGGACGACCTAGCCCAGTTGTACGCGTACCCGGCCGAGCTCCGCGAGCCCCATGTCCGCGCGAACTTCGTGTCCAGCATCGACGGCGCCGCGACCAGCGACGGGCAGTCCGCGGGCCTGGGCACGCCGGCCGACAAAACCGTGTTCCTGATGCTGCGCGAACTGGCCGACGTGGTTCTGGTGGGCGCGGGCACGGTCCGCGCCGAGAACTACGGTGGGGCCAGGACCGATCCGCAGCTTCGGCGGGCGCTGCACGAGCGCGGCATCGGCGGTCATCCGGACGGTACGGCGCCGCCGATCGCGGTGGTCACCGCCAGTGCGGCGATCGATGTGGGCGCCCGACTGCTCACCGATACGACGGTCCCGCCGTTGATCATCACCACGACCACCGCCCCGGCGGACCGCAAACAGCAACTGGCCGACGCGGGCGCGGACGTGGTCGAGGCGGGCGATCTCGCGGTGACCCCCAAGGCATTGCTGCGCGTGCTCGCCGAGCGCGGATTACATCGCGTGCTGTGTGAGGGCGGCCCGCATTTGTTCGGCGAGCTGCTGGCCGCCGACGCCGTCGACGAGCTGTGCCTGACTACCGCGCCGCTGCTGGTCGGTGGCACCGCGCGGCGAATTTCGCTGTCCGCGCACGAGTTCGACCGCCCCATGTCCCGCGCGCACATTCTGCTCGACGACGACGGCACCATGCTGACCCGATGGGCCCGTGCATGAAACAACTGCCCGAACCTGGCAGGCTGTAGCGCATGCGCTGGACTCGGGCCGTCGTGCTGGCCGCGACACTCTCGATCATGATCGCCGGATGCGGGGCGGGACCCTCCGACCGTCCCGGTGTCGCCGTCGAGCGCGATCGGGTCGGCGGCACTGCCACCACCTCGGCCGCCCCGGCCCCGCCGCCGAGTGCCGACGTGCCCAAGACCGACCTGCCGTGGAAAGACTGCACCACGCCGACGCTGGACCTGCTCGGTCTCGGTCCTGCTCCGGCGGGCCTGGTGCTGGACTGCGCGGAGTACACCACCCCGATCGACGCGGGCGGCAGCGTGCTCGGCAACTTCCGCGCCGCCGCGATGCGCGCCCGGCTGCCCCAGACGCCCGCGGACGCCGCCCCGCTGGTCCTCACCTCGGGCGCGGACCGCTCCTCCACGGCCACCCTCGCCGGACTCGCCGTCGGCCCCGCGAGCGCCGTGCTGGCCGCACGCCCGATCGTCGCGGTGGACCGGCGCGGCATCGGCAGCTCACAGCCGCTGGACTGCCTGCCCCCCGAAGTGCGTAAAGGACTGGCCGACAACGCCCAATTCGGGCCGGGCGCAACCGATCCCGTCGACGCGATGGTCTCGCTGAGCCAGGACGGCACCATCGCTTGCCGCGACTTCCTGCAGCCTTACGAGGGCACCTTCGACGCACCGCACGCCGCCGACGACCTCGAACAGCTGCGCAGGCAATGGCAGGTCGAGCGCATCGCGCTGCTCGGCACCGGTAACGGCGCGAAGGTCGCGCTCAGCTACGCCCGCAAGTACGGCGATCATCTGGCCCGGCTCGTCCTCGACTCCCCCGAGGCCGTCGGCGCGGACGCCGTCACGAGGGCCGAACAGCAGCTCGAAGGCGCGGAGGCCGCGTTGACCGCCTTCGCGCAGCGCTGCACCGGGGTCAGCTGTTCGCTCGGCCCGGACCCGCGCGCCGCGATCACCGATCTGGTGAACCGGGCCGGATCCGGTGGGCTGGGCGACATCTCGGCCAACGCGCTGCTCACCGCGGTCTCCGGTTTCCTCGGCAGCCCGCGCGCCGACCAGGCCAACCGGGTCCGCGAACTCGCCGACGCGCTGTCCGCGGCCGGACGCGGCGACCGCGCTGCGCTCGGCACCCTGATCCAGCGCGAATCAGCGGCCATCGGCGGCGACGGTCAATTCGTCAACCGCTGCACCGACACTCAGCAACCGCCGACGCCGACCAAGGCCAAGGAACTGATGGGCACCTGGGGTGCGAAGTACCCGGTGTTCGGCAAGAACATGGCCGTCGGGTTGATGGAATGCGCGGCCTGGCCGGTGTCGACCGCGCCCGGAATGCCGGAGAAACTCAGCATTCCGGTGCTGGTGCTCGGCGGTATCGCTGACCCGGTGGTGGGCAATGCCGGTCAGGCGTCGGTGGCCGGCGCGCTCGGCGCGGCCGGGGCGCGGCACGCGGGAGTCACCTGGCAGGGCTGGGGCCATCCGGTGTCCAACCACTCGAGTTGTGCGCAGCGCACCATGGTCGAGTATCTGAAGGACGCGAAGCTGCCCGCCGACGGCACCGCCTGCCCCGCCTGATCCGGCGCCGCGAACAGCCCTTCTAGCGGCGCGTCGGACAGGTCCGGACAACCGTCGCAACCTGATCCGGTGTACCGTGCCCCAGTGTTACTTCGACAGCTCGAGCCCCGCACTGCTCGCACCACCGCCGAGGTGATCAAGTTCGCACTCTGGCCCATCGCGGTCATGACTGTGCTGAACCGGGTTTTCATCAAGGCTGTCAATGGTTTCATCACCGACGACTTCCGGCCGGTCTACCAGGCCTCGCTCGACTTTCTCAACGGGCGGCCGGTGTACACGGCGAACTTCGATTCGGTCGATCCGCACTACCTCTACTATCCGAGCGGCACGCTGCTCATCGCGCCGGTGGCGTGGGTGCACGACTACGAGAAGGCCCGCTGGCTGTTCATCCTCCTGAACGCCGCCGCGATCATTCTCGCCTGGTATCTGCTGCTGCGGCTGTTCCGGTTCACCGTGAATTCCGTTGTCGCGCCGGTGTTGCTGCTGGCGATGTTCATGTCGGAGACGGTGACCAACACGCTGGTGTTCACCAACGTCAACGGGTGCATCCTGCTGGCCGAGCTGCTGTTCCTGCATCTGCTGCTCAAACGACGAGACCTGTGGGCGGGTCTCGCACTCGGATTGAGTCTCGCGGTGAAACCGACGCTGGCACCGCTGCTGCTGATCGCACTGGTTCGCGGGCAGTGGAAGGTGTTCATCACCGCGCTGGGTGTGCCGATCGTGCTGACCGCGATCGCCTGGCCGATGTCGAAGGACCCGGAGAAATTCCTCAGCCACACCGCGCCGTACCTGTTCGAGACCCGCGACTACTTCAACAGTTCCATCCCCGGCAACGGTGAGTACTACGGGCTGCCGCCATGGCTGGTCTGGGGCATCCGGGTCGGCATGGGCATCCTGGTCGCCATCTCGCTGTGGTTGCTGTACCGCTACTACCGCGACGACGAGCTGTTCTTCGTGTGCACCGCGTCCGGTGTGCTGCTCGCCGGGTCGTTCCTGCTGCTGTCGCTGGGGCAGATGTACTACTCGATGATGCTGTTCCCGTTCCTGATGACGGTGGTGCTGCGTAACTCGGTGCTGCGCAACTGGCCCGCGTGGTTGGCGGTGTTCGGGTTCATGAGTTACGACAAGTGGCTGTCCGACCGACCAGGCTGGCAGCACTGGGGGCGCGACCTCGAGTATCTGCGCATCACCTTCGGATGGGGTTTGCTGGTGATCGTGATCTTCTGCGTGCTCGGTGAGCGGTATCTGGCCGCGAAGCGGGAAGGGCGCCTGGCGTTCGGCATCGACCCCAC
Source organism: Nocardia sp. CS682 (assembly GCF_004634405.1). Taxonomy (NCBI): domain Bacteria; kingdom Bacillati; phylum Actinomycetota; class Actinomycetes; order Mycobacteriales; family Nocardiaceae; genus Nocardia; species Nocardia sp. CS682. The sequence continues at coordinate 1,868,649 of NZ_CP029710.1, forward strand.
CTGGTTCAAGCCTTTGCCGAGCGGTGCGCACGCCACCACGACTGATTCGCCCAGCTCAGCCAATGGCTCCGCGACGACGGCGGCGAAACCTATTAGCGTGGAGTGATGAGTTCCGAAGCCGATACGTCCCTGCCCGCGCCGCGGATCCAGCTGACGCCGCAGGAATGGCGCGCCAAGCTGAACCCCGAGGAGTACGCGGTGCTGCGCGAGGCCGCCACCGAACGCCCCTTCGTCGGTGAATACACCGACACCAAGACCGACGGTGTCTACGAGTGCCGCGCCTGCGGTGCCGAATTGTTCCGTAGCACAGAGAAGTTCGACTCACATTGCGGCTGGCCGTCGTTCTTCGACCCGGCGAAGTCCGAAGCCGTGATCCTGAAATCGGACGACACCCTCGGCATGCACCGGGTCGAAGTGCTGTGCGCGAATTGCCACAGCCACCTCGGCCACGTGTTCGAGGGCGAGGGATACAACACGCCCACCGACAAGCGCTACTGCATCAACTCCATCTCGCTGCGACTGCACCCCTCGGACAGCGCAGCGGAGTAATCCGCAGCCAAGCACTGGACCGAAGGGTACGTTTCCCAGCCCCGACCCGCACGCCCCGAAAACCCGGGGCTTGCCGGTCGTTAGCTCAGGGCAGGGCGTTGATCAGTTTGTCGATGTCTACGCGGGGGCCGGTGAAGAAGGGGACTTCTTCGCGGACGTGCAGGCGGGCCTCGGTGGCGCGCAGGTCGCGCATCAGATCGACGATGCGGTGCAGTTCGGGGGCCTCGAAGGCGAGGATCCATTCGTAGTCGCCGAGGGCGAACGAGCTGACCGTGTTGGCGCGCACGTCGGGGTAGCCGCGCGCGGCCTTGCCGTGGTCGGCGAGCATCTTGCGCCGCTCGTCGTCGGGCAGCAGGTACCACTCGTAGGAGCGGACGAACGGGTACACGCAGATGTAGTTGCCCGGGTCCTCGCCGGCCAGGAACGCGGGCACGTGACTCTTGTTGAACTCCGCGGGACGGTGCAGCGCCACATTGCTCCACACCGGGGCGCTGGCCCGGCCCAACTCGGTGGTGCGGCGAAAGTCGGCGTAGGCGGCCTGCAGATCCTCGACGCTCTCGGCGTGCGTCCAGATCATGAAGTCGGCGTCGGCGCGCATCCCCGCCACGTCATAGACGCCGCGCACCACCACGTCACGATCGGCGAGACCCTCGAAGAACGCCCGCGCCTCCTTGATCGCGGCAGCCCGGTCGTCGCCGAGCACGCCCGGCTGCACCTGGAACACCGAGAACATCAGGTAGCGAATGGTGGAGTTGAGTTCCTGATAATCGAGTCGCGCCATGCTCCCATCGTGCCACCCGCGGGTTTATCCCCGCCCTGCGGTCCTGGTCACGTGCCGCGATGTTCGGCTCGCCACGAGTTCTCGTTGGTCAACCCACGCAGACGAGTCGGCTTGCGGCGGTGGGCAACGCGCCGCGGCGTTGCCCGGGAGTACGCAGGCAGGGATACCGACGACGTACGGGAGGCGACCGCGAATACGAATCAGCCTGCGGCAGCGGCGATGCGGCGGGCGGCGGCGTTGCCCGAGGCGACGCAGGCGGGGACACCGACTCCGTGTAGGTAGGCGCCGGCGAGGGCGAGGCCGTCTAGGGTGGCGACGGACTGTTCGATGGCGGCGATGCGGTCGGTGTGGCCCGGGGCGTATTGGGCCAGTCCGCCGCGCCAGCGTTGGACCGCGGCGGATTGCGGGTTGATGGCGACGCCGGTGACGGTGGCCAAATCCTCGGCGGCGGCGGTGATCAGGTCGGCGTCGGACCAGGACAGGGTCGAATCGTCGCCGAACTTGCCGAATGAGGCGCGGACCAAGGCTGTTTCGCGTTGGGCGAGGTGGGTCCACTTGCGGCTGGACAGCGTGAACGCTTTGGCACGCAACGGTTCCCCGGTGGCGACCAGGATGCCCGAGTTCTGCGGGAGGGGGGTCTCGCGCGGGAGGGCAAGTGCGACAACGACAGACGAGGACAGCTCGATGCCCGCGAGCGCGGCGGCGGCGTCCGGCGCGACGGTGCCGAGCAGGCGGGCGGTGATCGGTGCGGGGGTGGCGAGCACGACGCCGTCGACCGCGCCGATCGGGTCGACCACCCAGCCGCGCAACCCGCGGGCGAGCCGAGTGGCCGGTGTCGCGGTGACGAATTTCGCACCGGATCGCGCCGCCAGTGCCTCCAGCAGTACTTGGTAACCGTCGCGGAGCCCACCGAACACCGGCGCGTTCGACGGCGGTGGCAGCGCGACGGACACCGCGTGGGTGAGACTCGGCGCACCGTCGTCCAGTGCGGCGGCCAAGGTCGGCAGCGCGGCGCGCACTCCGATCGAACGAGAACTTCCGGCGTACACGCCGCCGAGCAGCGGATCCACGCTGCGCTCCACGACCTGGGCACCGAATCGGTCGGCTACCAAGCGATACACATCGACATCCGCGCCGGGCTCCCAGGCCAGCGGCCGCTGCGGTTCGCCGGCGATCTGCTCGATCGTCGCCGCGTCGACCAGTCCCCGCATCGATTCGGCCGACGCCGGTATCCCCATCAGCGTCCGCTCGGGCAACGCGTGCGCCACCCCACCCGACCACACCAGCGGCCGCAATCCCGCGGGCGTCACCAGCTGCGTCTCCAGCCCGACCTCGCGCAGCAACTCCGGCACCTCGGGCCGCCGCCCGACGAACGCCTCCGCCCCGAGATCCAATGGCTCCCCGGCTAGTTCACCGGTGTAGAGAATCCCGCCCACCCGCTCGGCCCGATCCAGCACCAGGATGTCGGCCGCAGGCCCGAGCAGCATCCGCAAACGATATGCAGCGGACAGCCCGCTGATCCCACCGCCGACCACAGCGATCCTCATAACCCGACGGTATCCCTCCCCCACCCGCCGCTCGCGACCGGTCCACCATCGCTGCGACGACAGCCACACCGGCATTCACCCACTCTCGGGCGCTCCAGTGGGCACCGGCCGCGTACAGAGCAACGCCGCACCGATTCTCGGGATCGGCACTGCCTCTGGGTGTCCATAGCCGGTGCGGATCCCGAGAACAGGTGCGGCGTCTCCGGAGGTCGGCAACACCAGCGGAGCATGCGGGTGGGTTACGTGCCGCTCACGATGATGTCCACGTGCGCGCGGGTGTTGTCGGTGGCGAAGTGGTTGTCTTCGTCGGCCATCCACTGTTCCCACAGCGGGAGCGCGGCATCCCCGTCACGTTCGAGACCGCGCGCCAATCGCAGAGCAGGCGGGGTGTCGACCCAGATGGCCAGCGACAGCCGCGCTCGAACGGCGGCGCGGGCAGACGACACTCCCTCCAGCACCACCACACCGCCCGGCGCGACCTCATGCCATTCGGCCAACGCGCGCTGCTCCCAGTCGTAGCGCTGGTAGCGACCGGGCTCGTCGCGGCCGAGCGGTTCGAGCACCTGGCTTTCCAACCGCGGCCACCAGTCCAGTGCGTTGTCCCACGACGCAAAGCTGTCGGTCGGCACCACGGTGGCGTCGCATGCGCGCGCGAGTTGAGCAGCCAGCGTTGACTTTCCAGCTCCACCCGGCCCGTCGATCGCGACCAACCTGGTGGAACCGAGACGCGGCTCGCTCGCCTGCACCCGCGCCACGATCTGCGCGAGCACTACAGTTCGTGCACCAACTCGACGAGCGCCGTCAGCACGCCGGGATCGGTATCGGGCAGCACGCCGTGGCCGAGGTTGAAGATGTGTCCCGTGGCACCCAGCGTGATCGCCTCGTCGGCTTCGGCGGCGATGCGGCGCGCTTCGGTTTCCACCGCGGCCGAGCCGGCGAAGAGCACCGCGGGGTCGAGGTTGCCCTGCAACGCTTTTCCGGGTCCGATGCGGCGCACCGCGTCGGTGAGCGGCACCCGCCAGTCGACGCCGACCACGTCGGCCCCGGCCTCTCCCATCGCGCCGAGCAGTTCGCCGGTGCCGACACCGAAGTGGATGCGCGGCACGCCCGCGTCGGCGACCTCGGCGAAGACGCGTTCGGAGTGCGGCAGCACGAAGCGCCGGTAGTCGGCGAGCGAGAGCGCGCCGGCCCAGGAGTCGAACAGCTGCACGGCGTCGACCCCGGCCGCCAACTGGGCCTGCAGGAAGGCGATGGTGATGTCGGTGAGCGCACCGAGCAGCGCATGCCAGGTCTGCGGGTCGGCGTACATCATCGACTTGGTGCGTTCGTGGTTCTTGCTCGGCCCACCCTCGACCAGGTACGACGCCAGCGTGAACGGAGCCCCGGCGAACCCGATCAGCGGCGTCTCGCCGAGCGCGTCGACCAGCAGCCGCACCCCGTCGGTGACCGCGCCGACCTCTTCCGGACGCAACCGCGGGAGCGCACGCACATCGTCGGCGGTGCGCACCGGCGACGCGATGACCGGTCCGACGCCGGGCACGATATCCAGGTCGATCCCCGCGGCTTTCAGTGGAACAACGATGTCGGAGAACAGAATCGCCGCGTCCACGCCGTGCCTGCGGATCGGCTGCATCGTGATCTCGCACACCAGCTCCGGATCGAAGCACGACTCGAGCATGCCGACACCCTTGCGCAGCTCGCGATACTCGGGCAACGACCGGCCTGCTTGCCGCATGAACCACACCGGACGCCGGCTGGGCGTCGCCCCGGTGGCGGCGGCCAGGAACGGAGCATCGGTCAGGCGGCGGCGGGTATGAGTACTCATCGTTGCCCATCGTAAAGGGCCGCCATCCCGCCCCCGCCCGCCCCGCCGCAGGGGTGCGACGACCGGTCGCGACCAGGCGCACGCCGACCCCGACCGCACCTGCTCCTGCTCGCTCGCGAGGCTTGAAACGGACCACACCGAGCCGGATCGCGAACCGACGATTTCGGCGGCGGTGATGGTGACCGCGGCCCGCCACTCGACGGCGCACAGACCGCGTCCGCACCCCCTCGCACCACCCCGATTAGCGCGACACGCCGACGATCGCGGCGCGCGGAACCACGAAATGGCCTACGGACGCGGCACCGATACAGCGGCGCGCCTCCGACTGTGCCGGGTGCACTAGGTCTACCGTCCCCTTCGTGACACCGCTCGACTTCCGCGACGGCGCCGCAGCGACCGAGGGACCACATGGCGAGCCAGCTCAATTTCGCGCAGCGGTCGAGGCGATGGGCACCGCAACCGTGCATCCCCGGATCGAGCTGGCGCCGATCCGCCCGCCGCAACGTCTGGCGCCCTATTCGTACGCACTCGGTGCCGAGGTAAAACATCCGGAATCCACTGTGGTGCCGGTCGATTCGGAAGGCGACGCGTTCGGCAGGCTGATCCTGCTGCACGATCCGGACGGTGACGACGCCTGGCATGGCACCCTGCGGCTGGTCGCCTACATCCAGGCCGACATCGACGCCGCGCTGGCCGCCGACCCGCTGCTGCCGGAGGTGGCGTGGAGCTGGCTGGTGGACGCGCTGGAGTCGCGATCGGAGCCGTTCACCGCGCTGGGCGGCACCGTGACCTCGACGAGTTCGGTGCGCTACGGCGATATCGCGGGCCCGCCGCGGGCCCATCAGCTGGAGCTGCGCGCCTCCTGGACCGCGATCACCGACGACATGCGCCCGCATGTGGAAGGTTTCTGCGAGGTACTCGCCTACGCGGCCGGACTCCCCCCGGCCGGCATCACCGAGTTGCAGATGCGTTCGGACCTCTCCAAGGATCAGCGGTAGTCGGCGGGAAGACCAGCGACCGATACAGCGTTGAGACCGACGAAAGCATCTCCCGACACACGGAAGCCCGATAGGACGACGACCGCCGCGGCACTGCACGTAAAGTTCAACAACATGTCCGTACCCGACGAATCCGAACCCACCGGCGCGCCACCCCTGCTCGCGCCCGTGGATGGCGTGCCTCCGGTACTGGACACCGCCGCTGAAATCGCCGCGGCCGCCGCGCGTCTCGCCGCGGGCACCGGCCCGCTCGCCGTCGATGCCGAACGTGCCTCGGGTTTCCGGTATTCGGCGCGCGCCTACCTGATTCAGCTGCGCCGCGAGGGTGCGGGAACGTTCCTCATCGATCCGATTCCGGTCGCCGACTCGCTCGGGCCGCTGGCCGACGCGATCAACGACCTCGAGTGGGTATTGCACTCGGCGGACCAGGATCTGCCCGGTCTCGCCGAACTCGGCCTGCGCCCGAAGCGGCTGTTCGATACCGAATTGGGCGGTCGGCTGGCCGGTTTCGAACGCGTCGGCCTGGCCGCGATGGTGGAGAACCTGCTGGGTCACGCGCTGCGCAAGGGGCACGGCGCGGCCGACTGGTCGACCAGGCCACTGCCGGCCGAATGGCTGAACTACGCGGCCCTGGATGTCGAACTGCTGCTGGAGTTGCGCGACGCGGTCGCCGCGGAGCTGGAAGCGCAAGGCAAAACCGATTGGGCAGCACAGGAATTCGAGCACGTCCGGACCACCGAACCGGCGCCGCCGAAAGCGGACCGGTGGCGGCGCACCTCGGGCATCCACAACCTGCGCCGGACCCGACAGCTCGCCGTGGTGCGCGAGCTATGGACCACCCGGGACGCGCTCGCCCGCGGCCGCGACGTAGCCCCCGCCCGGATCCTGCCCGACGCCGCGATCATCGCGGCCGTCACCGCCGACCCGAAAACCATCGCGCAACTGCGCGCATTGCCGGTGTTCGGCGGCCCGCGGCAGCGGCGCTACTCCCGCGAGTGGCTGGCCGCCATCGACCGCGGCCGGACCATGCCGGACAGTGACCTACCGCCGCTGACCCAGCCGTTCGACGGCCCGCCCCCGGTCAACCGCTGGGAACGCCGCGATCCGGCCGCCGCCGCCCGGTTGACCCGCGCGCGCACCGCGATGGGTGAGCTGTCCACCGAGCACGCGATCCCGGTGGAGAACCTGCTCTCCCCCGACCTCGTCCGCCGCCTGTGCTGGGACGGACTGCCCGATTACGACCACATACCGGACTCCCCCGACGACCTGGCCGCCGCCATCGACGGGTTCCTCAAGTCCGGCGGTGCCAGGCCGTGGCAGCGCGAACTGGCCGTCCCCGGCCTGACCGAGGCGCTGACGCCGAAACCCGCCGAGCAGGTCACACCGCCGCCTCCTGCGTCTGCTTGAAGACACGCAGACCTTCGTCCATCCCCGCACTGAAGGCCTCCGCGAGTCGCTCGTCCATCCCTCGCGTTATTGCCGCAGCAGGCGCTCGGACACCGCAGCGCGGAAGTGCGGGCAGGTGGTGAAGTCGGGGTGGTCGCAGGCCGACGCGTGCTCGATCAAGTCGAGCGCGGCCTGCGCGGTGGCGATGCGCGCCCGCAGTTGCGTCCGCCGCCGCTCGAAGACCGCCGAGCGGTCCGGGGTGGTGAGCATGGTGTGGATGTCGTCGAGGGTGCAGCCCGCTTCCTTGGCGCGCAGGATCACGGCCACGCGAAAGATGTCGTCCTCGCTGTAGCGGCGACGGCCGGCCGGATCCCGGGCCGGGGTCAGCAGGCCCACCGATTCCCAGTGCCGCAGGACATGGGTGGCGATGCCGAATCGGGCTGCCACGGAACCGACGCCGGTTCTCGGCGGGGTTGGCTTCGTTGAGCCCGAACCGGTCACCGCAGGGCTTGACTTCATGTCGACATTAAGTCGCACGATGGCCGTCATGTCCACTTTGATCGAACGTCTCGACGCCATCGATGCCGCACCGGGCGCCGCCGAACTGCGCGCCCACTCCTACGAGCTGCTGCGCCTGCGTGACGGCGCTTCGGTGGTCGATGTCGGCTGCGGGTCCGGCCGCGCGGTCGCCGAAATGGCTGAGCGGGGTGTGGTGCCGATCGGGATCGATCCGAGCGAGCAGATGCTGGATGTGGCGCGAACCCGGTGGCCCGCATTGGACTTTCATCGAGCAGCCGCCGAAGCCCTTCCACTGCCGGATGAATCGGTATCGGGCTACCGTGCCGACAAGGTTTTCCATGAGATCGCCGACCCTGCAGCGGCATTGGATGAAGCTCGCCGGGTACTGGCTCCGGGCGGCCGCATCGTCCTACTGGGGCAGGATTGGGACGCCATCATCATCGACTCCGCCGATCCGGCGACCACCCGCGCCCTCGTGCACGCTCGCGCGGACACGATCACCAACCCCCGCTCCGCCCGCGCCTACCGAAATCTGCTGCTGGCCGGCGGGTTCCATGACGTCACTGTGGAAGCACGCACACCGATCGTCACCGACGAGCTGATGCTGCCGATGCTCACCGGTCTGGTTGCGGCCGCAGGCGACAGGCTGGACCGGGCACGGGCCGAAGCTTGGCTCGCCGAGCAGACCACCCGAGCCAGAACAGGCCGCCTATTGGTGGCGATCCCACTGTTCATCGCCTCAGCAAGCCGGCCGTGACAGCCAACGGGACATGAGGGCGGCCCCCTCTCGCACTTTCGCGCCACTCACCGAGCGGCGAGCCACCCACCGATCCGCCGGGCGATATCGGGCGCGGTCAACCCGAGCTCCGCATGCACCTCACCCCGCGACGCGTGATCCAAGAACTGCTGCGGCACACCGAGATCCCGGGTCGGGATGTCCAGACCGGAGTTGCGTAGGCGCGCGGACACGGTCGAGCCGATGCCGCCGTGCAGTCCGCCGTCCTCCACGGTGACCACGAGCCGGTAGTTCTCGGCAAGCTTGACCAACGTGTCGGAGACCGGAAGCACCCACCGCGGGTCGAGCACGGTGACCGAGATCCCTTCGGCCTCCAGCAGGTCCGCCGCTTCCAGCGCCGGACCGGCGAACGAGCCGACGGCTACCAGCAGCACGTCACCGCGCACCGCCTGCACCGATCCACCACCGTCGAGCGCGGGTTCGTCACCGCTGCGCTCCCCGGCGGCCAGCCGCAGCACATCGACGCCGTCGAGCCGTTCTACCGCCGAGATATCGTCGGCGACACTGCCTTTCGGGAACCTGATCGCGGTGGGTCCGTCGTTGACAGCAAGCGCCTCGGCCAGTTCCTCGCGCAACGTCGCCGCGTCACGCGGCGCCGCCACCCGAATCCCCGGAATGATGCCGAGCACCGACAGGTCCCACATGCCGTTGTGGCTGGCACCGTCGGGCCCGGTGATGCCGGAGCGATCCAGCACGACGGTCACCGGCTGCTTCAACAGCGCGACGTCCATCAGCAACTGGTCGAAGGCCCGGTTGAGGAACGTGGAGTAGATCGCGACCACGGGATGCATGCCGCCGAGCGCGAGCCCGGCCGCCGAGGCCATCGCGTGCTGTTCGGCGATGCCGACGTCGAACATCCGCTCCGGGAACCGTTCGCCGAACGCCGCGAGCCCTGTCGGGCCCGGCATGGCCGCGGTGATCGCGACGATGTCCTCGCGCCGTTCGGCCTGGGCGAGGAGTTCCTCGGAGAACACCGCGGTCCAGCCGAGCGCCTTCGGCCCGCCGACGGGGACACCGGTGAGCGGGTCGATCGGATCGCAGGCGTGCATCTGGTCGGCGATGTGGTTCTCGGCGGGCGCGTAGCCATGACCCTTCTGCGTCACCGCGTGCACCACCACCGGACCGCCGAAGTCCTTGGCCCGGCGCAGCGCCGCTTCCAGCGCGACGATGTCGTGCCCGTCGACCGGGCCGACGTACTTCATCCCGAGGTCGCTGAACAGCTCCTGCGGGCTCACCGCGTCCTTTATCCCGGCCTTCACCGCGTGCATCATCGAGTACGCGGACTCGCCGACCCGCGGGATGCTCTTCAGGATCCGCTTCCCGGTGTCGAGCGCGTGCTCGTAGGCGGGCTGGGTGCGCAGCGCGGTCAACCGGTCGGCCAGGCCGCCGATGGTCGGCGCGTAGGAGCGGCCGTTGTCGTTGACCACGATGACCACCGGGCGGTCGGGCGCGCCCGCGATGTTGTTGAGCGCCTCCCAGCACATACCGCCGGTAAGCGCGCCGTCGCCGACCACGGCGACCACGTGCCGGTCCTGGCCGCTGAGCGCGAACGCCTTGGCCAGGCCGTCCGCGTAGGACAGCGACGCGGAGGCGTGCGAGGACTCCACCCAGTCGTGCGCGCTCTCGGCGCGGCTCGGGTAGCCGGACAGGCCGCCGCGCTTGCGTAGCGAGTCGAACTCGTCCTTACGGCCGGTCAGGATCTTGTGCACGTAGGCCTGATGGCCGGTGTCGAAGATCAACGGATCGGCAGGCGAGTCGAAGATCCGGTGCAGGGCGATGGTCAGTTCGACCACGCCGAGGTTCGGGCCGAGGTGCCCACCGGTCGCGGCAACCTTCTGCACGAGGAACTCGCGGATCTCGTCCGCCAGCTCACGCAGTTGCGGCGCGGTGAGCGGACGCAAATCTTCGGGCGTGTCGACCCGGGAAAGCACTCCCACCTGAACTCGCTCCCTCCGGATAGCGCATCTGATCCGATCAGTCTACGGAGCGGCGGGGAGTGCCCTCGTACGAGAACCGAACTGCCCCACCTCGCCACGACCACCACCAGCCGACATCGAACCGAAATGTGAGCCTCGGCATACGGTACTCGGCCTAGAGTGATCGTGTGGCCGAGGCCGGAGAGGCGATCGAGCGGACAATCGAGCCGGGCGTCGTGTCCAGGATCGTCGACGACGTCTATCAGCTGTGCCGACCCGACGATTCCGGCGCGCTGGCCGACTACATTCCTGAACTGGCTGCCGCGCAGCCGGATTCGTTCGCGCTGTGTCTGGCCACCGCCGACGGGCGGGTCTACGGCACCGGCGACCTGGATACCTCGTTCACCATCCAGTCCATCTCCAAGCCGTTCACCTATGCGCTGGCCCTCGCCGATCGCGGCACCGCGTTCGTGGACGCGCGCATCGATGTGGAGCCGTCCGGCGAGCCGTTCAACGAGATCAGCTTGGATCCGGTGACCGAGCGGCCGCGCAATCCGATGATCAATGCGGGCGCGATCACCGCTGCGGCCTTGATCACCGGCGACGACCCGGCCGAACGTTTCGAGCGCATCCGACGCTGTTTTTCGCGCTTCGCCGGACGCGAGCTGAGCATGAACGAGGCGGTGTACGCGTCCGAGGCGCGCACCGGCTTCCGCAACCGCGCCATCGGCTACATGTTGCGCTCGTTCGGCATCATCGACTCCGACCCGGACGAGGCCGTCGACCGCTACTTCCGGCAGTGCTCCATCGACGTGACCTGCCGCGACCTCGCGCTGATGGCGGCGACGCTGGCCAACAACGGGCGCAATCCGGTGACCGGAGAACGCGCGTTGTCAGCGGCGCTGACCGAGCGGGTGCTGAGCGTGATGACCACCTGCGGCATGTACAACGCGGCGGGCGACTGGGTGACCACGGTCGGGATGCCCGCCAAGAGCGGGGTCGGCGGCGGCATCGTCGCGGTGCTGCCCGGGCAGATCGGCATCGCCGTGTACTCGCCTCGGCTGGACGTGCACGGCAACAGCGTGCGCGGCGTCGCGGCCTGCCGTGAGCTGTCGAAGCGGCTGGAACTGCACTTTCTGCGGGTCACGCGGGCGGCGCGGACCGCTATCCGGGCCGGCTACTCGGTGGCCGAGGTGCCGTCGCGGCTGCGTCGGACGACCGACGAGATCGCCGTGCTGGCCGAGCACGGGCACCGGGCGCGGGTCTACGAACTGCACGGTGACCTGTTGTTCGCGGGTGCGGAGAGCGCGGTGCGGACCATCGAGGAGCAGGCCGGTGAGCTGGTGGCGCTGGTGGTCGATCTGCGCCGGGTCGGTGAGGTGAGCGCGATCGCGGTGCGGATGCTCGACAGTTTGGAGGCCGAACTCGCGGCGGTCGGCGTGCGGGTGGCGCTGGTCGATCCCGATGCCAAGCTCGGGCACCTGGTGTCGAGTCTGGATCCGGACGATCCGCGGGGACGGGTGTTCATCGACCGCGACACCGCGACCGAATGGTGCGAGGACATCGTGCTCGAGCGGCATCGGCCCGCGGACGAGCCGGTGTGCACGTCGATCACCATCGAGGACCATTCGGCGCTCGCCGCGCTCGAACCGGACGATCGGGCGCGGTTGGCCAAGGAGTTCGAGGTGCACACCTACGCGCGCGGCGAGGTGATCGCGCGGCGTGGGAGCGAGCGGTCGGGGTTGTATCTGATCCTGGAAGGGCGGGTGCGGATCACCTTCGAGGGCAGTGATGCGCGGACGCATCGGCTGGTGAGCTTGTCGGCGGGGATGTCGTTCGGGGAGATCCCGATGCTGGTGGGGACGCCGTTCGTGAACGAGGCGCGGGCGGAGACCGGAGTACGGGTCGCCGTGCTCGGTCCCGCGCGGTTCGATCAGCTCACCTCGCAGGCGCCGCAGTTGAAGCTCGCGTTGCTGGAGCGGTTGGCGGCGGGGGCGTATGCGCAGATGGATGCGGCGGTGCGGGCGATCGCGGTGCGCGGGGGTGACTATTGAGCGGTGGTCCGGGATGCGACAACTATCCGTGCCGGGGACGATTACCTGCTCTCCGCCGTTGACCAGATGAGACCGACCCGTCGACAGAGGAGCATGCCGTGAACACGAAGTCCGAGTCCGCCGGTCCGGGCACCGTCACGATTTTCGGGAGCGGCACGGCCCGCGCGACCCCGGATTTGATGCGGGTGACGATCTCGGTCGAGTGTCGGGCGAGCAAGGTTGCGCTCGCGTACAGCAAGGCAGGCGATCGGGTTGCCGCCGTCACCCATTCGCTGCGCTCCGACGGTGTCGAGAGCCGGGACATCGCAACCAGCGGATTGTCCGTGCACACCGAAACCGTGTGGACCGAAGGTCAGGGCAATCGGATCACCGGGTACCTCGCGAGCACGTCGCTGACCATCTCGCTGCGCAACCTCGGTGAGGACGCCGACCCGGGTCCCGCGACGATCATCGCCAACGCCGTCGACGCGGGCGGCGACGACGTGCGTCTCGGGGGGTTGAATCTCACGTTCGCCGATCAGGAATCGCTGCTCGTCGAGGCGCGGGACGCGGCGTGGGAGAACGCTGTCGCGAAGGCGGAGCAGTTCGCGCGGCGGGCGGGGCGCACGCTCGGCGCGGTGCTCGAGATCACGGAGAACACTTCCGCCGCACCGCCTTCCATTCCTCGGATCAAGGCGATGGCGGTGTCGATGGATGCCTACGGTGCCGCGCCGGTGCCGGTCGAGTTGGGTGAGAGTGAGATCTCGGCGGGGATTCGCGTTACGTGGCAGATGGATTGACCAGGGGTGGTCGCTCAGCGGTCACGTACACGGTCATGGCTGTGACTGTAAGGCCCGAAGAACTTTCGGCATCGATGGAACCGGGCGGGCACCTACCGCGTCCGAATAGGTAAGGCAGCACGCCGTCCTAAGGATGTCGGATGATCGCTCGGCGCAACGATTTCGTTCTCTTCCTGCTCGTCGCGATCGGTGCGGCATGGGTGCTGGCGTCCGGGCCGTGGCTCGATGGTGCGGGGCTGCGGTCCGGATTGTGGCTGCACACCGGGGCCGCGATGATGATGCTGTCCCCGGCGCTGGGTGTGCTCGCGGTGTGGTGGTATCGGCGGCTGTCCTGGTCGGCGCTGGTGGCGCAGAACGGGTTACGGCTCGGTCCGCGACCGCGGCGGACCGTGTGGTTGATGGCGATCGCCTGGTTCGGGACGCCGCTGATCCTGTGGCTCGCCTTCGGACTGAGCGCGCTGTTCGACGTATACGTCTTCGAATTCTCCCAACCGGAGATCATCGCCGCCGTCATCATCGAGGCGATCACCGTCGCCACCCTCGGCACCCTGCCGTTCGCGCTCGGCGAGGAACTCGGCTGGCGCGGCTGGCTGATGCCGCAACTCACCGGCCGCCTCGGACTAGTCGGCGGAATCGTTGCCACCGGGATGATCTGGGCGCTGTGGCACGCACCGCTGACCCTGCTCGGCTACAACTATCCGAACCTCGGCGCCTGGGCCGCCGTCGCGTTCATCGGTTTCTGTGTGCCCTTCGGCGCCATCCTCGGTTGGCTGCGGATGCGCACCGGCAGCATCTGGCCGTGCGCCGTCGCGCACGCCGCGTTCAACGGAAGTGCCATGGTATTCGGCCTATTCGGCTCGACTACCTATGCAGCGAACCCACTGTGGGCAGGGTACGGATTCGTCGGCTGGGGCGTACTCACGGTCATCGCCGTCGTGCTGTTCACCTGTTTCCCGGTTCGCCCGGTCACCGTCAGAACGAAATTCTTTGCGCTGGCACCACATTCGCAGCCTTCGCTCGGATGAGCCATCGCCGGCTGTCGGCTCCCGATTTGCGGTAGTAGGTGAGTTCGACCGGGCGGGCTGCCGTGCACGCCTCTGACCAGGCGAAACCTTCCTGAAAAATACTGTGCCCGAGCTAAATTGTCGGTAGCATTGTGGCGCGGAGGAGTAACTCCGAAGCATCCGCTGCCCGGGGAGGACGTGGATCTGATGACGATCGACGATGCGGCATTCACGCCGCGGCGCAGGCTGCTGCGCATCGCGGTAGGTGTCGGAATGGCCGCTGTAGCCGCACCTTTGATGATCGAGAACGCTGCACCCGCTTCGGCCACACAGCGCCTATGGAAGAGATGCGCGCGTTGCCGCGGGCTGTGGTTCTCGGGCAACGGCACCCGCGGTGGTTGCCCAGCCGGCGACATCTTCGACGGTGGCCACCATGACGATGGAACCGGCGACTACATCCTGAAGGAAGACCCCGATGGTGGACAGGGTCAAAGCCAATGGTTCTGGTGCCGGAACTGCCAGGGGCTGTGGTTCCTGGGAAACAGCGGTTTCGGGGTGTGTCCTTCACCGCATCTCCGGCCCGGTCATAACAACATCGGCTCCGGTATTTATCGACTGGAAGATGTGACCCATCGCGACGGGCCAGGAGGAGAAGACAAGTGGCGCTGGTGCCGGAAGTGTTCGGGCTTGTTCTATGACGGCTACTCGCCGGCGGCCTCAGGTGTCTGTCCGGCCGACAAGCGGCACCACGACATCGTAGGCAGCGGTAGCTACGTTCTCCGTGACGCGGAATCGACACGTCTACCAAGACCACCCTACTGATACACCGGCGGCGATGAAGCTTCCGCAATCGGCGGAAGCCATTGGCGCGCCACTTTCCCTGCGGCAGTTGGGCGGGCACCACCTATATTGAGATGTCGGTGGCGGTTTGGTTGCCGGTTAGGGGTTCGTATGTCGTTCGTGCTCGTCGACACACCGCGACCGCACGTCGCCCTGGTCACGCTCAATCGCCCGGATCGCATGAACGCCATGGCCTTCGATGTGATGATCCCGTTGCGCGAGGCGTTGGAAGAGGTCAGCGCCGACAACGACATTCGGGTTGTGGTGCTCACCGGCGCGGGCGAGGGGTTCTGTTCCGGTGCCGATCTGCAGAGCGCGGGCAAGGTGCCCAATGTCGAGGGGCTCACCGTCACCAGCGTCGCGCGCCGGTCGATGGACCTGCTCAACGATGTGATGATCACCCTGCGGCGGATGAACCAACCGGTGATCGGTGCGATCAATGGTGCTGCCATCGGGGGCGGATTCTGCCTCAGCGTCGCCACCGACATCCGAATCGCGGCCGAGGAAGCCTACTTTCGCGCCGCAGGCATCAACAACGGCCTCACCTCCGCCGAACTGGGCATCAGCTACCTGCTGCCCCGCGCCATCGGCGCCTCCCGTGCCTTCGAGATCATGCTGTCCGGCCGCGACGTCGACGCCACCGAAGCCGAGCGCATCGGCCTCGTCTCGCGCACCGTCCCCGCCGCCGAACTCCTGGAAACCTGCTACGACCTGGCCGACCGCATCATCAGCTTCAGCCGCGTCGGCACCGAACTCACCAAACGCATGCTCTGGAGCGGCATGGAAGCGGGCAGCTTCGAATCCCACATGCAGCATGAAGGAATGGCCCAACTCTACGTCCGCCTCACCACCACCAACTTCGACGAAGCCATCCGCGCCCGCCGAGACCGCCGCCCCCCTGTCTACGACGACTGAGCCGCCGAGACCCCACCGCGCTCACCCCGCCACCATGTCCCGAGGCGGCAAACAGCCCGTGCCGAACGGGACATGACGGCTGCTCCACTCGCACTTCACCGCCGGCATGTCCCGACGCGGCGAACACCCGCACCGAACAGGACATGACGCCAGTTCCACTCGCACTTCACCGCCGGCATGTCCCGAGGCAGCGAACACCCGTACCGAACAGGACATGGTGGCGGCACTACTCGTTTCCGCCACCATGTCGCGCGAGGACTGCCCCAGCGTCACTGGAGAGTTGGGCGCTCCAGCAGGGCGATGCATTCGACGTGATGGGTGCCGGGGAAGGCGTCGAAGGCGCGTAGGTCGGTGAGGTGGTAGCCGGCGGCTTGGTAGAGGCCCAGATCTCTGGCGAAAGCGGCTGGGTCGCAGCCGATGTGGACGATGCGGAGCGGGCCGGTGGTGGTGATGGCGGTGATGACGTCCTTGCCTGCGCCTGCTCGCGGGGGGTCGAGGACGATGACGTCGGGGGATGCGCCGTCGACGCGTTCGGTGACCCAGCGTTCCACCCGCTGGGCGTGCAGGTCGACCCAGGGCAGGTCGCGCAGCGCGGCGGTGGCGTCGGCGACTGCGGGGCGGGATGATTCGACCGCGAGGACCGCACCGGTCTGGCCTACCTGCTCGGCCAGCCGCGCGGCGAAAACACCGGCGCCGCTGTACAAATCCCAGGCCAAGCCGCCGGGGCGCAAGCCGGACCACTCGGCAACGAGATCCGAATAGCACTGTGCCGCACCGTGATGCGCCTGCCAGAAGCCCGTCGCCGAGACCTCCCACCGGCGCTGCGCCACGTACTCGACCGCTCGCCCGGTACCGGAGATCAACCACTCCTCGCGCGCCGCATGAGTAGCCGCCCGCCGAGCCGACGCGCTGCGCCGCTCCCCGGCCTGCGGTGTCTCCAACCGCCCGTCCGCGTCGTACCGTTCCACAGCACGCTCGTCCGCGGCTCGCGCCGCTGCGCGACGGCGTCGACCACTCCCGCGCTCCCCGCCGAAGTCGTTCGCGTCAGCGGTATTACGACCACCCGACGCATCGTCGTGGCTCCCGCCGCCGGCATCCGGCCGACTCCCGTCCCGCGCAGCACCCGCGCTCCAGACGCCACCGATCTCACCTGGGCGACGACGATGGCCGCGGCCGGTGACACCTGACACCTCGTCGCCGCGTACGTCGCTACCCGGCTTGCCGCCTGGGCGGCGACGGTTGTCCCGCTCGACTCCGCCGCGCGCCTCGGCACCACGCCCGGCGTCGGCTCGGTCGTCGCGTCCGCCCGGGTTGTGAGACTTCCGTCCACGCTCGTCATCCCCGCGCGAGTTACCGGGTTCGGCGCCGGGGCGCCGGCGATCACCGCGCTCGGCACGATCACCGCGCTCGGTGCGTCCACGGCGGTCGCGACCGCGCCCACGGCGTTCCTCGCCGGGCTCGGCCCGCTGCCATTCACCGGAGCGCGAACGCCGCTCCCCCTCGACCGCGGGCGCCAACTCGATGATGTGCCGCACCCCGTCACCATCAACGGCGATCACCAAATCCGCACCGGGCGTCCACAATCGATCCGCCACCCCATCGAGCGCCCCCGAAACCGGCTGGGGGCAGCGCAGATCCGTGATCACCTCGGTGCGGCGGTAGCGATGTACTCCGGCTCGCCCCTCGGCATCGACAGCCAACCTGATCCGGGTACGCCACCCACCGGTGGTGTCACCGGCGCCTGCGATCGGTTCGACCACGATCTCCCGCTCGATCCCCGCAAGCCTGCGCATCTGCTCGGCAACCACCGAAGCCTTCAGCGCCCGTTGTGCTTTCGGCGTGGCATAGGAGAAGTCGCAGCAGCCCGCACCGCCCGGCCCGGAGACGGGGCAGGTGGCGGGAATGCGGTCCGGTGACGGTTCGAGGATCTCCACCGCGTCGGCACGGCAGAACGACCCGCCGCGGTCCTCGGTGACCCGCACCCGCACCAGTTCACCCGGCAACCCGTGCCGGACGAACACCACCCGGCCCTCGTGCCTGCCCACACAGAACCCACCGTGTCCGGGCGGCCCGAGCCGGACCTCGAAAGTCGTGTCGCGCCAATCAGTCATGCCCACGCCTCGTCTGCACTCGTCTCCCGAACGGCAACTCTCATGTGCGGTCGTCGTAACCGCGGCGCACCGCACCTGGCGCGTTCACCATGCCCGGCGTCTTCGCCCGCGTCGACGAGGTCAACTGCCACGGCACGCTGGTCACCATCACCCCCGGCTCGAAGAGCAGGCGGCCCTTGAGTCGCAACGCACTCTGGTTGTGCAGTATCTGTTCCCACCAGTGCCCCACCACGTATTCCGGGATGAACACGGTCACCACGTCGCGCGGCGAATCCTTGCGCACCCGCTTCACGTAGTCGAGCACGGGCTTGGTGATCTCACGATAGGGCGACTCGATCACCTTGAGCGGCACGGTGACGTCGCTCTTCTCCCACTCGCGCACGAGCGCCCTGGTGTCGGCCTCGTCGACGTTCACGGTGATCGCTTCCAGCGTGTCCGGCCGGGTGGCGCGGGCATAGGCCAGCGCGCGCCGGGTCGGCAGATGCAGCTTGGACACCAGCACGATCGAGTGCGAGCGGCTGGGCAGTACGCCATCCCACTCCTGCTCCTCCAGCTCGCGCGACACCGAATCATAGTGCTTGCGAATCATCTTCATCACGATGAAGATCGCCACCATGGTGCAGATGGCGATGTAGGCGCCGGCGAAGAACTTGGTGATGAGCACGATGATCAGCACGGTGCCGGTCGCGCTGAGGCCGACCGCGTTGATCACCCTGGACCGCTTCATCCGCGACCGCTGCGCCGGATCGGTTTCGATGCGCAGCAATCGGGTCCAGTGCCGCAGCATGCCGGTCTGGCTCAGCACGAACGAGACGAACACGCCGACGATGTACAGCTGGATCAGCTTGGAGACCTCGGCGCCGAACAGCACTACGAACGCGATCGCAGCACCCGAGAGGAACAAGATGCCGTTACTGAACGCCAGCCGGTCGCCGCGAGTGTGCAGCTGCCGTGGGAGGTAGCGGTCCTGCGCCAGAATCGAACCGAGCACCGGGAAGCCGTTGAACGCGGTATTGGCGGCGAGCACGAGGATCAGCGCGGTCACCGTCGTGATGAAGAAGAACCCGATCGGAAACCCGTGGAACACCGTCTCGGCGAGCTGCGCGATCAGCGTCTTCTGGTGGTAGCCCGGGGGCGCGCCGATCAGATCGTCGGTGTTGTGCGCGTACACGATCCCGATCTTCTGAGCCAGGATGATGATGCCCATCAGCAACACGATCGCGAAGGTGCCGAGCATCAGCAACGTGGTGGCGGCGTTGCGCGACTTCGGCTTACGGAACGCGGGCACACCGTTGCTGATCGCCTCGACACCGGTCAGCGCGGCACAGCCGGAGGAGAATGACCGGGCGATCAAAAAGGCGAAGGCGATGCCATACAGATGCTCGTCCTCCGCCTTCAGCCCGAAACCGGACGATTCCGCTTGTAGATCCTCGCCGAGCACGAAGATCCGGATCAGCCCCCAGCCGAGCATGACGAACATCCCGACGATGAACGCGTAGGTCGGGATGGCGAACGCCGTGCCGGATTCCCGGACCCCGCGCAGGTTGATCGCGGTGAGCACGGCGATCGCGACCACGGCGAACAGCACCTTGTGGGTGGCGACGAACGGGATCGCCGAGCCGATATTGGACGCGGCCGAGGAGATCGAGACGGCCACCGTGAGCACATAGTCGACCAGCAGCGCGCTACCGACCGTCAGACCGGCATTGGGGCCGAGATTCGTCGTCGCAACCTCGTAGTCACCGCCGCCGGACGGGTAGGCGTGCACGTTTTGCCGATAGCTTGCTACGACCACCGCCATGACGAACGCGACGGCCAAACCGACCCACGGCGCGTAGACGTAGGCGGAGATGCCCGCGGCGGAGAGCACGAGGAAGATTTCTTCCGGCGCGTAGGCGACCGAGGACATGGCATCGGAGGCGAACACCGGGAGGGCGATGCGCTTCGGCAGCAGGGTATGGCCAAGCGAATCACTACGGAAAGGCCTGCCCAGCAGCATTCGTTTCGCTGCCGTCGTCAACTTGGACACTGGAGCGAGCATAGCGGCACGAGCGTCAGGCCCGGAGGCGGCAGCTCCGTGTAACCACGCAGGGCCCCGCGAATGCCGCAGGTCGGACAGGGACCCTCGATGGGTGCTCGCGCGCGCGGCTCGCAGGTTTGGGCGCGAGGCGAAGGGGGAACGTGGCCGTTGGAATGATTCGGCGGGTACCGTTCGACCGAACAAGAAGCAGACCGAACGCTTGGTTCCAGGAACGAGGTTGCACGGGTGTACGTAGTGATCATGGGATGTGGGCGCGTCGGGTCGGCGCTGGCCCGCGCCCTGGTCCGGGTCGGCCATGAAGTCACCGTGATCGACCGGGACCCCGCCGCCTTCCTCCGCCTCGGCCAGGACTTCACCGGCGAGCGGGTGACCGGCGTCGGTTTCGATCGAGATGTGTTGGTGCGGGCCGGAATCGAGCGGGCCGACGCGTTCGCCGCGGTCTCCTCCGGTGACAACTCCAACATCATCTCCGCACGGGTGGCGCGCGAGATGTTCGGCATCGAGCGCGTGGTCGCGCGGATCTACGATGCGAAGCGGGCCGCGGTCTACGAGCGGCTCGGCATCCCGACCATCGCCACGGTGCCGTGGACCACCGACCGCTTCCTGCGCACCCTCATCGGGGACAGCAGCACCACCACCTGGCGCGAACCCACCGGAACGGTAGCTGTGACGCAGCTGACGCTGCATGAGGACTGGTATGGCCGGACCGTGCGCAATCTGGAGCGTGACGTCCGAGTGCGGGTCGCGTTCATCCTGCGATTCGGCCAGGGCCTGCTGCCCGACAGCAAGACCATCGTGCAGGCCGACGACGTTGTCTATGTCGCCGCGACCTCCGGGTCCGTGGGTGAGGCCATCGCGTTGGCAGGCAAGCCCCCCGTGAGCGAGGACTGAACATGAAAGTGGCTATCGCCGGAGCGGGCGCCGTCGGCCGATCCATCGCCAGGGAACTCCTGCGCGGTGGACACAACGTCATGCTGCTGGAGCGCCAGCTCGACCACATCGAGCCGGAAGCGATTCCGGACGCGGTCTGGGTGCACGCCGACGCCTGCGAGCTCGCCTTGCTCGAGGACGCGGGACTGGAAACGTATGAGGTGGTCATCGCGGCCACCGGCGACGACAAAGCCAATCTGGTGCACAGCCTGCTCGCCAAGACCGAGTTCGGCGTGCGCCGGGTGGTCGCGCGGGTGAACGATCCGCGCAATGAGTGGCTCTTCGACGAGTCGTGGGGCGTCGACGTCGCGGTGTCCACACCGCGCCTGCTCGCCTCGCTCGTCGAAGAGGCGGTGACCGTCGGCGATCTGGTGCGCCTGATGACGTTGCGGCAAGGTCAGGCCAACCTGGTCGAGATCACGCTGCCCGGCGATACCGCGCTCGCAGGCAAGCCGGTGCGCACGCTCACCCTGCCGCGCGACGCCGCCCTGGTGACGATTCTGCGCGGCGGCCGGGTGATCGTGCCGCAGCCCGACGATCCGTTCGAGGGCGACGACGAACTGCTGTTCGTGACCTCGGTGGAGGCCGAAGAGGACCTGCGCGTCGAACTGGCCAACCACGGCATCAAGCCTTGACTCCCCGACAGGGCTGATGCACGGCCGCTTCGACGGTCAGGCGACTTTCAGTTCCGCGCGCAGCTTGTTCAGCGCGCGGTGCTGCATCACCCGGACCACGCCGGGGCTGGTGCCGATCGCCTCGGCGGTCTGCGCGGCCGACCAGCCGAGCACGATGCGCATGACCAGGACCTCGCGGTGCGCCGGCGCCAGAATCTTCATGAGCTCCTTGGTGGCCGCGCGCCGTTCGGACGCCAGCGCCCACTCCTCGGGCCCGGCCTCGCTCGACGGTGTATCCGGCATCTCCGCCATCGGGTAGGTGGGGTGCTGCTGGGAGCGGCGGAACGCGTCGGCGACCTTGTTCGCGGCGATGCCGTAGACGAAGGCGAGGAAGGACTTGCCCTGATCCCGGTAGCGCGGGATGGCGTTCACCGTGGCGATCAGGATCTCCTGCACCACATCGTCGGCGGTGACCTGCAGGTGGGCCGTATTGCCGAGGCGGGCACCGCAGTACCGGCGAACCAATGGATGGACGACCCGGACGATCTCGGTGATGGCGGCGCGGTCACCGGCCGCCGCGGCGCCGATCAACGCATCCAGTTCGGCTGCCACCCGGCGGCTCTCCGACAGGGCCGGCGTGCGATTCTTCGACAATGCTGCGGTGTTGTGCTCGGTAGCCACGTCCGAGTCCTTTCCTACGATCGTGCGTTGTTTTTCGTACACAACGATCGTCTGACGAACTCGGACCACCAGCCAGACACCCCAGGGTGGGTAACCCCCCACCTCGGCGGGGATTTACCCCACCCCTGATGGTTTTCGCGGGAAAGATCCGCAGGGTTAACGCTTTACGCGTCAGACCGCGGGCGCGGTCTTGGTGGGCAGGTGACCCGCGCGGCGTACCGCCCACACCGTGACGGCGAGCGCGACCGCGGTCAGCGGCCAGCCCATCGCGATGCGCGCGAACGCGAGCCAGCCGGTGCGGTCGGTGTCGTAGAGCTGCGACTGCACCAGGTAGCGAGCACCGAAGACCACCATCCAGGCGGCGGTCGCGAAGTAGTAGAGGCGCTGCACCCGCTGATCGGCGCGCCAGTCGGTGCCGTGGCCGTTCAGCACGCCCCAGATCACGCCGACCAGCGGCCAGCGCACCAGCATCGACACCAGGAACACACCCGCGTAGACCAGGCTGGTGTAGATGCCGAACAGGAAGAAGCCCTTGGCCTCCCCCATCCGGTAGGCGATGAACGCGCAGATGCCGACGCCGAGGAAGCCGGAGATGGCGGGCTGGATGGGGCTGCGCCGGAACAGGCGCCAGACCAGGATGAGCGCGGCCACCCCGAGGGCGGCCCAGATCGCCGCGGTCAGCCCGGCGAAACTGTTCACGGGGACGAACACGACAACGGGAACGGTCGAGGAGATCAGGCCGCTGAAACCGCCCAACTGCTCGAGCAACGTCTGCTCCGCGGCGACCTCGTCAGGGTCGAGAGCCGCTGGCGGCTCGATCTGTCCGGTCGTGGGGGTCGGTTCGCCCGTGGGGGCGTTGTCGTTGCTCGATGGCATACGTCAGCTGTTCCCGCGCAGTTCGTAGTAGGGGTTGTAGATCACCTTGCGGCCGTCTCGATCGCCGACGCGGCCGCGAACCAAGATACGTCGGCCCGGCTCGATACCGGGGATGCGCCGACGGCCGATCCACACCAGGGTGATGGCGTCGGTTCCGTCGAAGAACTCCGCTTGCACCGCAGCGCCCGCGGACTTCGGACACGCTTCGACACTGCGCAGCCTACCGAGCATCGTGGCCTCGTCGCCGCGGCGACACTCCGATGCGCGGCACGCACCTGAGGCCTCCGATTTCTCGGCAAGCTCCTCGGCGTCCAACTGGTCGAGATCCTCGGTCAGTCTGCGGCCCAGACGTCGAAAATACCCTGAGGCAGCGGATGACATTTCGCACGCTCTCCTGCATAGAGCAGACAGTGTGGATCGCACACCATCGTGGATTCTCAGCACGACCGGCTGTGGACGTACACCCGCCACTGTAGATGCACCAGGGCACCCCCGCTACGCTCGGACCGGTGTTCGACTCCCCACACTCCGTGTCGGCCGCCCACGTCGTCGTGGCACTGCCCGGCACCGGATCCGACGCCGATTTCGCCCGCCGTGCCTTCGAGCCCGCCTGCGAAGCGCGCCGTCTAGCCGTGGTCGCGGTGCAGCCCGATCCCACGGGTGTGGTCGCGAGTTATCGCGCGGCGCTCGATGCTGCGGCCGCGGCGGGACCGATTGCTGTGGCGGGAATCTCGTTGGGTGCCGCGGTCGCGATCGAGTGGGCGGCCGAGCACCCGGACCTGGTCGTCGGGGTCGTCGCGGCGCTGCCCGCGTGGACCGGGCCGGACACCGCCGCCTGCCCCGCGACATTGAGCGCGGGGGCCACCGCCGCGCAGCTGCGGGCCGACGGGTTGGACGCGGTGGTCGAGCGGATGCGCGCGAGCAGTCCGCGCTGGCTGGCCGACGCGCTGACGCAGTCGTGGCGCGCGCAGTGGCCGAATCTGCCTGCGGCACTGGAGGAAGCGGCCGACTACAAGTGGCCGGGCACCGAGCGGCTGGGCACCCTCGACGTGCCGGTCGCGGTGGTCACTGCGGTCGACGATCCGGTGCATCCGTTCGCCATCGCCGAGGAGTGGGCAGCGCTCATCCCGCGCTCCGCGATCCACCGGATCACGCTCGCCGACCTCGGCGCGGATCCGGCGATCCTCGGGCACACGGGATTTGCCGCGCTGGCGCGCAGTTAGTTACTGCCGCGCAGCTCGCGACTCACCCGTGGTTGGGCGTGCCGCACCATCACGTCGGCCGCGCGGTCACCGCGCAGTCGAGCTAGTTCAACCCGAGCTGCTGCATGGCCGAACCGTCCGCACCGCGGCGCGGTCCCTCCGGCATGCGCGGTGGCACGGCCGCCTGCGGGCCCGCCGCGGCCTGCGCCGCCGCCTGCTGTTGCTGGGCGTCGATCTGCGCCTGGTGCGCCGCGGCCAGCTGTTCGGCCAGTTCCTGCGGCAGCACCACCGGTAGTGGCTCGCGCACCGGCAGCGGGTCGTCGCCGCGCCGGATCACGGTCTCGCGCAGGATCGCCCGGGCCGCCGCGACCAGCGGACTGCCGTCGTTCGACGCACCCGACGGGCCCGCCGCGACCAGCCGAACCATCCAGCGTGGCCCGTCGACCCCGATGAACCGCAGATCCGCACCCTCGGTGACGGCCAGCAGTTCACGACCCCAAGGCCCGGTCTCCACCGCGACCCGCGCACCGTCGTTGCGCAGCGAATCGGCGAGATCGGCGGCCACGGTGCGCCACTGCCCCGCCGACTTCGGCGCCGCGTACGCGGCGACGGTGAGCCTGCCGTGCTCGGTGGCCAGGTGCACCGCCTGCGGCGTGCCGTCGGGGGTCATCTCGACCTGCAACTGCCCGCCCTGCGGCACCGGCAGGATCACCGAGCCGAGGTCGAGCCGCTGGTCGGTGACCTTTTCCAGCAGATCCGCCACGTCGCTGTAGTCGTACGGACCCGAACCCTCGGCGCCCGCGCCCTGGTAACCCCCGGCGACCACCGGGTGTTCGTCGGTGTCGTAATCGTCTTCGTCATAGGCGAAGTCGTCGTTGTCGTCGTAGTCGTCGGCCGGATACCGGTCGTCGTCGGACGATCTCTTCTTCTTTCCGAACAGTCCCATTACGCCTCCTTCACGGTGGCCTGGCTCGCGCTGGTCAAACTCGCGTGACCGCCACTGGAGCCGTGACCGCCCGCCCCGCGCGCGGTCTCGTCCAGCGAGTCGACCTCCAGGAAATCGACCAGTTCCACGCGCTGCACCAGCAGCTGCGCGATCCGGTCGCCCCGGCGCAACTCGATGGGCGTGCGCAGGTCGTGATTGATCAGGCACACCTTGATCTCGCCCCGGTAGCCGGCGTCGACCGTGCCGGGGGTGTTCACCACCGACAGCCCGGTTTTGGCCGCCAGGCCCGAGCGCGGGTGGATCAGGCCGACCGTGCCGACCGGTAGCGCCACCGCGATGCCGGTGCCGACCAGCACCCGCTCCCCCGGTTCCAGGATGACGTCTTCGGTGGTGCACAGGTCCACACCGGCGTCGCCGTCGTGGGCGCGCACGGGCATGGGGATGCCGGGATCCAGCCGCAGCATTGGGATAGGTGAAAGGGCGGTCACGTTGGTCGAGCCTACGCGTCAACCGGTAACCACCGTGAATTAGTGTTGACTCGTGTCGGACCAGCCCAATCCAGTGACGATGGACGAAAATCAGCAGAGCCCGCAGCCGTACCGCGAGCGCCTCTGGGTGCCGCTGTGGTGGTGGCCGGTGGCCTTCGCCATCACGGGCCTGCTGGCCGCCGAAATCCACATGGGCGCACCAGGATTGCGGGCCTGGCTGCCCTATGTGCTGCTGTTCCCGATCCCGGTCTGGGTGCTGCTGTGGCTGAGCCGCCACCGCGTTGAGGTCGCGCCGGACGCGTCGGGCACGCTGGAGCTGCGCGCCGACCGCGCCCACCTGCCGGTGAATTTCGTCGCCCGTGCGGCGGTCGTCGCCCGCACGGCGAAGAGCGCGGCGCTGGGTCGCCAGCTCGACCCCGCCGCCTATGTGCAACATCGGCCGTGGATCGGGCCGATGGTGTTGCTGGTGCTCGATGACCCGGACGATCCGACGCCGTACTGGTTGGTCAGTACGCGTCGACCCGAACAGGTCCTTGCCGCGCTGGGCCTGCCCAGCGCGGGCTGATCACCACGAACCAGCTCAAGCAGCGCAGTCCATGCAGATCAGCTGACCACCCTTCTCGCTGGCCAGCCTGCTTCGGTGGTGCACGAGGAAGCAGCTGGAACAGGTGAACTCGTCGGCCTGCTTCGGGATCACCCGAACGCTCAGCACTTCCTCGGACAGGTCCGCGCCGGGAAGCTCGAACGACTCCGCGGTATCGGATTCGTCGATATCCACGACGGCGGACTGTGCCTCGTTACGACGAGCCTTCAGCTCCTCCAGCGAATCTTCCGACACATCGTCGGTTTCGGTACGCCTCGGTGCGTCATAGTCGGTTGCCATGTCGTCTTCCCCTCGTCCTTACTTCGTATATCCCGGACCGGCCAGTCCACACCGATTCCCGCTGGAACCGCCGTGACTCGCATCGCCCCGCCGGTGGTGCACGTCACACGTACACCGGTCACCCATCAGGTCGGATCGTGCTGATCCACTCCGGATAGCGCTCGGTAAACGCAGGACACGCCCTACTTGTTCCCGCGACCGACCACCAATTTCGCCACCGGCGATTCGATCTGGGCCGCCAGACAATAGCGGACCCCAGCGCAAAAGTCGCAATCAAAACACAGACGATTCGAAACCGACGGGTAATCGACACCATCCGTCGAACTCGCCGAGACCTTGTGGAGCGGGGGCGTGACCTTTTCGTAGAGTGTGCTGGTGGTTTCACTGATCACCGAAGGCCGCCCCGTGGATTCCCAGGGCAGGCCCTTCCTCCGACGGCGCCCGCAGCCCTGGCTCATCATGCTCGGCATCGTCACGCTGATCTGCACGATCGTGTGGGTCAAGGCGTTGACGACGACCGAGCAGGACAGCAGCGCGATGGCCTGCAACTCGCCGAGCCCGGCCACCGAGCCGGGCGCCCAACCCGCGACGCTCGGCCAGCGCGTCGGCGCGGGCCGGCTACAAGATGTGGAACCCGCGCCGCTGGCGGCGAGCAAGGTGCGCGTGCTCAACGCGAACAACCAGCGTGGTCAGGCCGCGCACGTCGCGGCGCAGTTCGGTGACCTCGGGTTCGCCAGCGCGCCGGGCACGCAGTTCGGCAACGACACGGTCTACGTCAACGGCGATCTCGAATGCACCGGCCAGATCCGGTTCGGCGTGAGCGGCCGCCCGGCCGCCGCGTCGGTGCAACTGGTGGTGCCGTGTGCCGAGTTGATCGAGGATCAGCGCGCCGACGACACGGTCGACATGGTGCTCGGCTCGCTGTTCCGCGACATCCGGCCCAGCAACGACGCCGAGGAGGTGCTGCGATCGCTGAAGAACCCCGCCCCCGGCGGCGCACCCTCGATCGACATCGAACTCCTCGACGCCGCAAGACAAGCCCGCTGTTAGTGGTCGGGGATCGGCTCGGTCGCGCCTACTCGGTCGAGTAGCGCGGCCAGTTCGTCGGCGATGCCCGGGGCGGCGGCGACCACCAGGTCGCCCGCCTCGCCCGGGGCGGTGGCGGGCGGCAGGGTGAGCTGGGCGCCTGCCTCGGCTGCGATCAGCGCGCCCGCGCCCCAGTCCCAGGCATTGAGGCCGTGCTCGAAGTACGCGTCCACCCGGCCCGCGGCGACGTGGCACAGGTCGAGCGCCGCCGCGCCGAAGCGACGAATGTCACGCACCTGCGGCAAGATCTCGGCAATCAGCTGGGCCTGCCTGGCCCGGCGGTGCTTGCCGTAGGCGAAGCCGGTGGCCACCAACGACATCGACACCGTCTCGACCGGTGTGCAGCGCAGGTGTTCCACCGCGCCCTCGGCGTCGACCCGGATCGCACCGAGGCCGAGCCCGGCACTGTAGGTGGCGCGCCTGGCCACGTCCACCACGGCGCCCGCGACCGGCCTGCCGCCGCGCATCGCGGCGACCGACACCGCGTAGCCGGGGATGCCGTATAGGAAGTTGACCGTGCCGTCGATGGGGTCGACGACCCAGTGCACGAGGTCGGCGGCCGAGTCGGCGAGACTGCCGCCGCCCTCCTCGCCGAGGATGGGATCGCCGGGGCGTTGCTCGGCGAGCAGGCCGCGGATCAATTCTTCGGTCTCGGTGTCCACGATGGTCACCGGATCGGTCGGATGGCCCTTGGCCTGCACCGCACCCTCGGCGGGGCCGGCCTGCCCGAAGACCTCAGGGCGGCGGGCGCGAACGTGCGCCGCGGCGGTCTCGGCGAGGTCGACCGCGACTCTGCGCAGTTCGGCCTCGTCGCCGCGGGCGACGATGATCTCGGAGGTGTAGTCGGACACTGGCGATGAGGTTTCCGGCACGCCCTCCATCGGATCACAGATCCTCGGGAACGCGCAGCATCGATCGCGCATTACTCTTGTCGTGCACGACACAACGCCGTCGTCGGGCACACCACCGCAGCGCGCTCGCGACACCGGGGTGAAGCCATGTGCTGCGGTGTTGTGCTCCACACCGGCCAGCACAGGAACGAGGGGTTAGCCATGTCCGCTCGGGGGCACGCATTCGGCATCGATATCGGCGGCAGCGGCGTCAAGGGCGGCGCGGTCGATCTGGCCACCGGCGAACTGGTGCACGATCGGATCAAGATCGCGACACCGCAGCCGTCGACCCCGCAGGCCGTCGCCGAGGCGGTGGCAAAGCTGGTCGCGCAAGCCGATTGGGACGGCCCGGTCGGCATCACGCTGCCCTCGGTCGTGCTCGACGGAGTCGCGCGCACCGCCGCCAACATCGACAAGACGTGGGTGGGCACCGACGCGCGCTCGCTGTTCACCCAGGCACTGGACGGCCGCGAGGTCACCGTGCTCAACGACGCGGACGCGGCCGGGCTGGCCGAGGACCGCTACGGCGCGGCAAAGGATTTCGACGGCCTGGTGCTGCTGCTGACCTTCGGCACCGGCATCGGCTCGGCCCTGCTGTACCAGGGCACCCTGGTGGCCAACAGCGAACTCGGCCATCTCGAGGTCGGCGGCATGGAGACCGAGCACCGCGCCGCCGCCTCGATCAAGGATCGCGACGGGTTGAGCTTCGAGCAGTGGGCCGCCGCGGTGAGCACGGTGCTGATCGGCCTGGAGAACCTGTTCTGGCCGAAGGTGTTCGTCGCGGGCGGCGGTATCAGCCGCGACGCCGATCTCTGGATTCCGTTGCTCACCAACCGAACCCAGGTGATTCCGGCGCATCTGAAGAACACCGCGGGTATCGTCGGCGCGGCGATGGCGATCGACGCCGGGATCGCGCCGTAGTGGCGCGCGGCTCGACTGCCGGAGCAGGGCAATCGTGCGACAATGCGAATAACGCGCCCGCGCCGATGGCGGCATCGTGCCGAAGGTACCCTGGTTAGATCGTTACAATGGAACGTGCCCCGGCGGTAAGCCGGTGAAACCCGACCGGCCTTCCGCCGGTGAAACCCGACAGACCGCTCCGCCGGAAGACCACTCTGGCGTGACGCCGCACGAGACCGTCACGAAAGGGCGTACGTGGTAGCCACGAATACCCGTCAGACCGCCGATTCGGCCGAGGCCGATTCCGCAGATGTAACCGAAGCCCGGCCGGTTCGTAAGGCGGCTGCCGCGAAGAAGGCTCCGGCCAAGAAGGCCGCAGCCAAGAAGGCGCCTGCGAAGAAGGCGCCCGCCAAGGCGACCAAGGGGGCCGCCAAGAAGGCAGGCCCCAAGAAGGTCGGCGCCGACGGCGAGCCCCTTGCCGACGAGGCGATCGAGGACGAGGTCGAGATCGAAGACCTCGGCGATCTCGAGGTCTCCGAGGACGATCTCACCGAAGAGGCCGAGGACCTGGTCGTCGAGGAGGTCGCCGAAGCCGCCGAGGAGGAGGTCGAGCCGACCGCCGCCGACAAGGCCTCGGGCGACTTCGTCTGGGACGAAGAGGAATCCGAGGCGCTACGGCAGGCCCGCAAGGACGCCGAGCTCACCGCGTCGGCCGACTCGGTGCGCGCCTACCTCAAGCAGATCGGCAAGGTCGCGCTCCTCAACGCCGAAGAGGAGGTCGAACTCGCCAAGCGCATCGAGGCCGGCCTCTACGCGGCGGAGAAGGTGCGCGAGTTCACCGAGCAGGGCGAGAAGCTGCCGGTCGCGATGCGTCGCGACTACACCTGGATCGTCCGCGACGGTAACCGTGCCAAGAACCATCTGCTCGAGGCCAACCTGCGACTGGTCGTCTCGCTGGCCAAGCGCTACACCGGCCGCGGCATGGCGTTCCTCGATCTGATCCAGGAGGGCAACCTGGGTCTGATCCGTGCCGTCGAGAAGTTCGACTACACCAAGGGCTACAAGTTCTCCACGTACGCCACCTGGTGGATCCGGCAGGCCATCACCCGCGCCATGGCCGACCAGGCCCGCACCATCCGCATCCCGGTGCACATGGTCGAGGTCATCAACAAGCTCGGCCGCATCCAGCGCGAGCTGCTCCAAGACCTGGGCCGTGAGCCCACGCCGGAGGAGCTGGCCAAGGAAATGGACATCACGCCGGAGAAGGTGCTGGAGATCCAGCAGTACGCGCGTGAGCCCATCTCGCTGGACCAGACCATCGGCGACGAGGGCGACAGCCAGCTCGGTGACTTCATCGAGGACTCCGAAGCCGTTGTCGCCGTGGACGCGGTGAGCTTCACGCTGCTGCAGGATCAGTTGCAGTCGGTGCTGGAGACGCTGTCCGAGCGCGAGGCGGGCGTGGTCCGGCTGCGCTTCGGCCTCACCGACGGCCAGCCGCGCACCCTCGACGAGATCGGCCAGGTGTACGGGGTCACCCGCGAACGCATCCGGCAGATCGAGTCCAAGACCATGAGCAAGCTGCGCCACCCGAGCCGCTCGCAGGTTTTGCGCGACTACCTCGACTGATTCTCGATCGACCTATGGGCCGCTGAGCTTTTCGCTCAGCGGCCCATTGTCGTTTCTGCTCGACGCCGCGAGTTCGGGCAGTACCGCGTGCGGCCGGTCAGCGGTGCCGCGCGTGCTCGCTCTGGGCGGTGATCGCGGTCCCCATCCAGCGCTGGAGGTAGGCGCGCAGTTGCTCCTCGGTGCGGGGCGGATTGCCCGGGGACAGGAAGAACGAGTGCATGGTGCGCAGCACGAATTCGACCAGCTCCAGTAGCGCCGCGTCGTCGTAGCCGTGCCGTTCCCAGTCGACGTCGAAGCGCCGGATCATCGACATGCCAAAGGCTTTGGCTTGTTCGGAGGTGAGGCTGTCGGGGTCGAGGTTGGAGTAGGGGTTCGACAGCAGAATCCCCAGATGCGGAGTGCGACGCACCTCGACGAGCGTGTAGATCACCCCTTCGGTCATCGCTTCGACGGGATCGTCCAGGCCTGCGACGTGGGCGGTCAGCCGGTCCAGGAACCCGTCGACCGAGGCGATCGCCGCGGCGGTCATCAACGCTTCGGCGCTGGGAAAGTACCGATACACGGTCTGCCGGATGACGCCGAGGGCTTCGGCCACGTCGGCGATGCTGATCGCGGCACCGGTGGTGCCGATCAGATCGACCGCCGCGGCGACGATGCGACGGTGGGCCTCTTCGTCATTCGCCGGCGGACTCCCGCCCCATCCGCGTCTACGCGCCACCGGGCGGACGTTATCACAGGGCTCGGGCCTGGACCGTTGGCGAATCCCGGTAAGTGATCATACATATTGACAACTCTTTGTATGATTGTCGCATCGTGCTGGCCGAGCGCCAGATCTGATCGACTATTTCCCGAGGCGAGGTACGCGCTGTGACCCACTTGCAACCCAGAAAGATGGACTTCGGTTTCGAGGACGCCGACGTCCCATTCCTGTGGAACCCGCAGAATCCGGCGTGGTCGAGCATGTCCAACGCGGTCTCGTTCCTGGCCATCGGCTTCGAGAAGATGATCGTCAAGCTGATCATGCAGTTGAAGCCGACCTTCACCGATCCGGAGGTGGCGGCGGAGGCCATCGCGTTCATGCGCCAGGAGGGCCACCACTCGACCGCCCACCGCCAGCACGTCAAGGCGTTGATCAGGCGGTATCCCGGGCTGCAGAACACACTCGACGCGGTGATCGGCGAGTTCGACCTGCTCACCGAGGCCACCTCGCGTGAGTACCGCCTCGCGTACACCGCCGATCTGGAGGCCACCTTCACGCCGGTGTTCAAGCTGATGCTGGACAACGAGGACACGCTGTTCCGGCCGGGCGACGACCGGGTCGCGTCGCTGTTCATCTGGCACTTCGTGGAGGAGGTCGAGCACCGCAGCTCGGCGATGATTCTCTTCAATGCCCTTGTGGGCGACGAGCTTTACCGGATGCGGATGGCGCCGTCGATCTTCGCGCATGTGCTGAAGGTGATCCGGATCGCGTGCGCCGGGTTCAACCAGCACGTCCCGCTCGCGGACCGGCAGGTCGATTCGCTGTCGATGTTCGCCAGGCATCGCGTCAAGCAGAAGGCGCTGGTGTATTTCGCGCCGTACCTGACCAAGGGGCCGATGCCGCGCGCGTTCGACGGGCTGCCGCGCCGGGCACAGCTCACCGCGCTCGCCGGTGTGATCCGCAGCCAACTGCCGAATCATGATCCGGCGCACGAGAAGTTGCCGGAGCTCGCCGGTCGCTGGTTCGAGCGCTACGACGCCGGTTACGACTGCACCCGGTGGTACACCGCTGACGTGCGCCCGGACGCGCTGGCTGCGTCGGAGGCGAACTGATGGCCGACCTGTGCCCTCCCACCTTCTCCGAACTCGCTACGCGGCTCGGCTTCTCGTGCGCCGAGAGCGGCGGGCTCGTCGAGTTCCGTAACCCTGCGGCGCTGGAGAACTGGACCTTGCCGGTGCTCGAGCTGACCATCGTGCTCGGGTCGGTGCTCGCACTGATCTACGCGATCGTCCGGCTGCGCAGGCACGGGGACCCCACCAACCTGGTGCTGTGGTTCGGTGCGACCGCCTATCTGTTCGTCATCGAGCCGCCGCTGTACTTCCCGGCGGCGTTCGGCATCGCCGAGCAGGTCGACACGATGTTCGCGCACAACGTATTCACGGTGGACTTCCTGTGGGGGCGGTTGCCCCTGTACATCATCGCGATCTATCCGTTGATGGCCACGCTGGCGTTCGAAATCGTGCGGATGCTCGGCGTTTTCCGGCGCTACGGGGTGTTCCTCGGTGCGGCCTGCGTGGGCTTCGTGCACCACGCCTTCTACGAGATCTTCGATCACCTCGGCCCGCAGCTGCGCTGGTGGGAGTGGTCGGTGGACAATCCGCTCAACCAGCCGATGTTCGATGCGGTACCGCTGCCGAGCGTGGTGGTCTTCGCGGCGCTGTGGCCGATGTCGCTGGCGTGGTGTGTGCAGTTCTTCGTCGGCCGCCAGGTGGAGGCGGGCAAGCAGTTCAGCGGACCGCAATTGGTGGGGCGCACCGTGCTGATCGGGCTGCTGGCCTCGGTCGGTACCTTCGTGCTGCCGCTGCCCGCGACGGTGTTCGGGATGGGGAGTGACGTGGTCCGCGGGTTCCTCTATGCGGCGGAGCTTTTCGTGCTGTCGGTGGTGGCGGTGGTGCTGCTGGTCCGGCAGTGGTCCGCGCTGCGTTCCGGTGCGTCGACGCCGCCGGGGTACCGCAATGGACTGGTGCAGGCGTATGCGTTGGTCTATCTGGGCGTGATGGCGGTGCTCTGGATCACCGCCCTGCCCGACTATTTCGACGCAGTGGACGGCATCACCGCCAACGGCGATCCCCTCGGCAACCTCTGGTACACGATCGCTTGCTTCGCGATCGCGATCGTCACCGTTGTCGCCACTTTCACAGTGCCGCAGGGGAAGTCACACGACAGCGAGGTATCGACGGCCGCCGAACCCAGCGTGACGAACGCGACGTAGCCGCACCGAGGGGCTGGCGAACCGTTCCGCAGAATCAGTGCGGGTGCGCGCCGTCCACGTTCCCGATCGAGACCACCTCTCCGTCGGTGAGCGCGGCGGCGCGCGAGGTGTCCTTGAGGTCGACGCCCGAGCGGCCGAGGAGGCGGGCGCCGGATATCAAGCCCGCCACCACCTTTGCCGCCTGGGTGTAGCCGAGCCCCTCCGGGGGATGAATGTTGGAGACGCAGTTGCGGTCGGCGTCGGTGCGGCCCGGGCGGGGCAGGTGGGTGAGGTAGATGCCGAGGCTGTCGGCTACCGAGAGGCCGGGGCGCTCGCCGATCAACACCACGACCGTCGCAACACCCATCGCGTCGGCGATGTGGTCGCCGAGCGCGACCCGTGCCTGGGTCGCGATGACCGGCTGAGCGATCGAGTAGTGCGGTGCGAGTTCCTCGATCAGCGCGGCCAGCGTCGCGGGTCCGTGGTCGGTGAGTGCGCGCGGGGAAAGCCCGTCCGCCAACACGAACCCGATCTCGGCACCGCTGTGCGGGATGACGGACAGCGCGGAACCGACTGCGGTATCGGCGGATTCGGCGGGTAGTCGGCCGAGGTCCGGTCTGCGAAGGTACTCCGCGCGATCACTCGCCCGACTGCGCACATGCGCTGGTTCGCCGACCCCGAGCGCGGCGACCCGCTTCCTCAGCGCGCCCACATCCAACGGCAGGTGCACCGCGTCCCGTGCCGCCGCATGCGCCGCACGGAATTCCAGCACCCGCGTGGTGGGCAACGCGTCACCGGTACGACCCAAGCCGATCCTGGATTGGGTGCTGCGCCGGAGGTCTGTCCAGAACTGTTGCGCCGCCTCGCTTTTCGACCGTGCCTTCGAATTGGGCTCGGCCTCTTCCAACGGCGCGACGACTTCCAGCTTGGCGCGCACATCCCGCCGTTTCATCAGGCACCCGCCAAGGCACGCAGTGGCGAAGCGAGCGGCTCTACCGGGAGCACCCGTCCCGCCGCATCGATCATGCCGAGCCCGGACAGCCAGGACTCGAATTCCGGTGCGGGGCGCAGGTTCAGGACGCGGCGGGCGTACAACGCGTCGTGAAAGCTGAGGCTCTGGTAGCCGAGCATGACGTCGTCGGCGCCGGGAACGGCGATGACGAAGGCGCAGCCCGCCGCGCCCAGCAGCGTGAGCAGGGTGTCCATGTCGTCCTGGTCGGCTTCGGCGTGGTTGGTGTAGCAGACGTCGACACCCATCGGGAGGCCGAGCAGCTTGCCGCAGAAGTGGTCTTCCAGTCCGGCGCGGATGATCTGTTTGCCGTCGTAGAGGTATTCCGGGCCGATGAAGCCGACGACGGTGTTGACCAGCAGCGGGTCCAGGTCACGGGCCACCGCGTAGGCGCGTGCCTCCAGGGTCTGCTGGTCGACGGGCTTGCCGCCGGTGCCGAGGTGCGCCCCCGCCGACAGCGCCGAGCCCTGCCCCGTTTCCAGGTACATGACGTTGTCACCGACGGTGCCGCGGC
This sequence comes from Nocardia sp. CS682, assembly GCF_004634405.1. Taxonomy (NCBI): domain Bacteria; kingdom Bacillati; phylum Actinomycetota; class Actinomycetes; order Mycobacteriales; family Nocardiaceae; genus Nocardia; species Nocardia sp. CS682. The sequence continues at coordinate 1,904,306 of NZ_CP029710.1, forward strand.
ACAGCGACCTGCCTGCCGCATTGCCCTCGCGCAGCAGTGAAATGTTCACGCCGAAACCGGCATTGGCACCCTCGGTGCCCGCGATCGACTGGAACACCAGATCGACCGGCGCGCCCGCCTCGATCAGGTCGATGGTCGTGGTCACGTGCGAGAGCACGCAGGATTGGGTGGGGATGCCGAAACGCACCCGGACCTCGTCGAGCAGGTGCAGCAGCTCGGCCGTCGCCTGCGGCGAGTCGGTGGCCGGGTTGATCCCGATCACCGCGTCCCCGCAGCCGAGCAGCAGCCCGTCCAGCGTGGCGGCGGCGATACCGCGCGGGTCGTCGGTGGGATGGTTCGGCTGCAACCGGGTGGCCAGCGTGCCAGGAAGTCCTACGGTGGTCCGGAAGGCGGCGGTGACCTCGACGGCGCGCGCGACCGCGATCAGATCCTGATTGCGCATGATCTTGCTGACGGCGGCCACCATCTCCGGCGTGAGGCCCGGCGCCACCGCACGCAGCGTCGCCGCGGCACCCGCACCCGCCGCGACGGCGAGCAGCCAGTCCCGCAGTCCGCCCACGCTGAGGTGCGAAATCGGTTGGAACGCAGCACGATCGTGGGTATCGATGATCAGCCGGGTGACCTCGTCGGTCTCGTACGGCACCACCGGCTCGTCCAGAAATCCGGTCAGCGGCACCTCCGCCAGCGCCCACTGGGCGGCGGCCCGCTCGGCGTCCGAACCCGCCGCGCAGCCGGCCAGTTCGTCACCGCTGCGCAACGGGGTCGCCTTGGCGAGCAACTCGACCAGACCGTCGAAGGTGTAGCTGCTTCCGCCGAGATGCTGTGTGTAGCGGGTCATTCCAGCTCCTCCTTCGCCTCGGCCAGCAGCGCGAATTCCTCGTCCGGCGAGTGGGCCACCAGCCGGTGCCTGCTGTACAGGCCGAAGTAGGCCATGAAGGCGCAGAACGCGACGAGCGTCCAGGTCGCGGCCACCGGGTCCACCAGGAAGGTGGCGATCACCGCGGCACCGGCGATCACGAGCGCGAAGGCGGTGGTCGCGACGCCGCCGGGCGTCCGGTACGGGCGCGGCATGTTCGGTTCGCGGACCCGGAGCACGATATGGCTGACCATCATCAGCACGTAGCTGAGCGCGGCGCCGAACACAGCCATGTTCAGCAGCATCGCGCCCTTACCGGTCAGCGACAGCGCGAATCCGACGACGCCGGGCACGATCAGCGCCAGCACCGGCGCCTTGCGCGCGTTGGTCACCGACAGGCTCGTCGGCAGGTAACCTGCCCGCGACAGCGCGAACGTCTGCCGGGAGTAGGCGTAGACGATGGAGAAGAAGCTGGCCACCAGCCCGGCCAAGCCGATGTAGTTCACCAGTTTCGCGGCGCCGCTGTCGCCCAGCGCCTCGACCAGCGGATTGCCGGACGTCGAAATCGCTTGCGCACCAAGGGCTCCGGTCGCCAGGAACAACACCGCGGCACCAGTGACGATCAGCACGAGCATCGCGCTGATGATCCCCTTCGGCACGTTCTTCTCCGGCTCCCGCGCCTCCTCGGCCGCCAGCGGCACGCCCTCGACGGCCAGGAAGAACCAGATGGCGAACGGTACCGCCGCCCAGATCCCGAACACCCCGAACGGCAGGAACGACGAGCTCCCGACAGCATTCGGGTCCGCCGGGATATCGGTCAAGTTGCCCGCTTCGAACAGACCCCATGCCGACACCGCGAACACCGCGAGCCCGGCCAGCGCGACGGCGGTGATCACGAACATCGCCTTGAGCGCCTCCCCCGCCCCGGTCAGGTGCACCCCGATGAACAGCGCGTACACCGCCAGATACACCCACCAGCCGTCGGTGATCCCGAACAGGTTCAGCGACTCGACATAGCCGCCGATGAACGTGGCGATGGCCGCGGGCGCTATGGCGTATTCGAGCAACACCGCTGTGCCCGTGGCGAATCCGCCCCACGGACCGAGCGCCCGCCTGGCGAAGGTGTAGCCGCCGCCCGCCGCGGGCAGGGCCGCCGACAGCTCGGCCATGCCCAGCACCATCGCCAGGTACATGCCCGCGATCAGGACGGTCGCGATGAGCAGTCCGCCGAACCCGCCCTCGGCGATGCCGCTGTTCCAGCCCGCGTAGTCGCCGGAGATCACGTAGCTCACGCCGAGTCCGGCGAGCAGCACCCAACCGGCCGAGCCGGTGCGCAATGTCCGCTTGGCCAGATACTCCGCGCCGGCGGTACCGGTCACCTTCGCGTCCTCGATCGTCATAGGCGCTACGCACTCCTCGTCCACATACCGTTTGGTCGGTGGACCAATTCTCGAGAGCGATTGTTGCCCGGGTGTGAAACGACGTTACGGACGCGGTGCCGCCGCCGGTGACACCGCGCACACCCCGGGCGGGTCGCACGGCCGCATCCTGCGGCGCACGGGACACTTGGCGAGTGGAAGCCTGCGCCCCGGTCCGGTTTCGATCACCCTGGACACAGACCATCGATCTGCGGACCGAAGCACGCGTCGCACGCGACTGGCTGCGCCGTCCCGGCTTGGCGCATCGGGTGCTGCCCGCGATCCGCGAGCACCTCGGCGCGGCCCCGGCCAGCACCGCCTACGCCTTCACCGTCTTCGTCACCTGGTGGACGTTGCGCGGCGTCGGCGACTCGGTCGAGCGCCGGTTGATCTTCTCCGCGTCGACCAACCTCTACAACATGCGGCACAACCCGGTGCAGGTGCTGGTCGCCTCGGCCTTCTGGACCGACGGTGGCTTCCCGTGGAGCACGCTCGCGGGCTTCCTGATCGTGATGGCCTACGCGGAACGCTGGCTCGGTACCACCCGCTGGATCGTGCTGTTCGCCACCGGGCACATCGGCGCGACGCTGCTCACCGTCACCGGCATCTCGCATGCCATCGATCGCGGCGTCATCCCGCTGAAGGTGGCCGTCGCCGCGGATGTCGGCACCAGCTACGGCTTTTCGGCGGTACTGGCCGCGATGGCCTTCCGATTCCGCGGGCTGGTCCGGCTGCTCTGGGCGGGCACGCTCATCGCGATACTCGTCGCCGCGCTATGGATCGGCCCGACCTTCACCGACTACGGCCACCTGTGCGCGTGCGCGATCGGCCTGGTCGCCGGCGGGATCGCCACCGTGCTCGGCCGCTGGTTCGAGAAGCGGAGCGCGGCGAAACAGGAGCCCGCTGCGGCCGTTACGGAGTGACGGGATCGGGTCGCACCCGGCGCTGCACGAGCCCGACGACCGGCTCGACGACCCGCGCGGCGATCGGGCCGAGCACCGCCATCAGCAGCACGTAGGCCGAGGCGAGCGCCGCCAGCTGACCGTCGACCCCGCCCATGGTCACCGCCAATCCCGCGATGACGATGGAGAATTCGCCGCGCGCGACCAACGCCGCGCCGGTCCGCGCCCGGCCCATCGGGCGGATACCCTGCCTGCTCGCCGCCCACCAGCCGGTGGCCATCTTGGTCAGCATGGTGACCACCGCCAGCGCCACCGCCCAGCCGAGCACCGGCGGGATGGCGCGCGGATCGGTGGTCAGGCCGAAGGCCACGAAGAAGATCGCCGCGAACAGATCCCGCAGTGGCTCCAGCAGTTTCGCGGCCTCGTGCGCGGTCGAGCCGGAGATGGCGATGCCGAGCAGGAACGCCCCGACCGCCGCGGACACGTTGAGCGCCGAGGCGACACCGGCCACCAGCAGCGCCGCGCCGAGCAGCTTCAGCAGGAACACCTCGTTGTCCGAGCTGTCCACGATGGCCGAGACGTATCGGCCGTAGCGCATCGCGACCACCAGCACGACCGTGATCGCGGTGAGCGCGATGGCGAGCGATTTGGCGCCGCTGGCGAAGCTCAGCCCGGCCAGGATGGTGGTGAGGATCGGCAGATAGACCGCCATCGCCAGATCCTCGAACACCAGGATCGACAGGATCACCGGTGTCTCACGGTTACCGAGGCGCCCGAGATCGTTGAGCACCTTCGCGACGATGCCCGAGGACGAGATGTAGGTGACGCCACCCATGGTGATCGCACCGACCGCACCCCAGCCGAGCAGCAGCGCGACGATCACACCGGGCGTCGCGTTCGCCACGATATCGACCAGGCCAGCCGCCCAGGACCGGCGCAGGCCGGTCATCAATTCGGGTGCGGTGTACTCCAGGCCGAGCAGCAGCAAGAGCAGCACTACGCCGATCTCGCCTGCCACATGGCCGAATTCGTTGGCGGCGCTGAGCGAGATGAAGCCACCTTCGCCGAAGGCGAGGCCGCCGATCAGATAGAGCGGAATGGGGGACATCCCGAAGCGACCTGCCAACCGCCCGAACGTGCCGAGGGCAAAGAGAATCGCTCCGAGCTCGATCAGGGCGAGCGCGGTTTCAGTCACTGGTTTCAGCCGTGGGTGAGAATCTTCGCGGCGGCATCTAGGCCGTCCGGGGTACCGACGACGACGAGCACATCGCCTGAGGTGAAGGTGAAATCGGGTCCCGGCGAGGGATGCAGCTGCCCGGCGCGCATGGCCGCGACGATCGAGACCTTGGTGCGGGTGCGCATCGCGGTCTCGCCGAGTGTGCGGCCCGAATACGGTGATTCGTCGCCGATCGGCAGCTGCCTGGTGGTGATGCCGGGCAGGTCGCTGTGTTCGTCGTTGAGCTTCGAGACCAGTTGCGGCGCGCCGAGCAGGTTGGCCAGCACGGCCGCTTCGTCGGTGCTCAGCGGGATCTGCGCGGCACAGGCGTCGGGGTCTTCCAGCTTCGAAACAATGAGGTCGATGTCGCCGTCGCGATGCGCGACCACGCCGATCCGGCGGCCGGAGCGCACCTCGAAGTCTTTTCGGACTCCTATCCCGGGTAGGGCGGTCACGTCGACATTCACGGGTACAGATTAGACCGATGTCCGATTCGCTCGGCGGTGCGGTCATCACTTCGGCGGATGGCGCCTGGTCAGGGCTGTGCTGAGATGGAAGCGTGCAGTGGTGGTGGCGGATCCCCGGGACGGCGCGTGACGCGATCGGCGCGCTGCTCGCGTTCGCCGGTGGCGTGGTGCTCTACGTCGCGAATCTGTATGCCCTGACCGAGTACGGGTTCGATGTGCCGCTGCCGACGCGGCTCGCGATACTCGCCCCGCTGTGCCTGTTGACGATGTGCCGCCGCCGTATGCCGGTGACCGCGATGATCGTCGGGCTGGTGCCGCTGGCGATCGACATGCACCTGGGCCCCACCGTGCCGGTGTGGATCCTCTACGGCGACCTGATCTATGCGGCCGTGCTGTATTCGGCGCGGCGGCCCTCGCGCATCACGATGGCGGCCTGGTCCACGTTCTCGCTGTTCGTGGTGATCGTGACGCTGGTCCGCACCGGCGACCTGCGGGCGGTCTCGATCGCCCTGGTCGTCGTGTTCGCCTTCATCGCCACGCCGCTGTGGTGGGCGAACTCGGTGCGCACGCACAAAGAGGTCGCCGAGGTCGAACGCGCCCGCGCCCAGGCGCTGACCCTGGTCGCCGAGCTCGACCGGCGCGCCGCCATCGCCGACGAGCGCACCACCATGGCCCGCGACCTGCACGACGTGATCGCCGGGCATCTGTCGGCCATCGCGATCCAGTCCGAGGCGGCACTGGGGCTGTTGGCCCGACGGGAGGCGGACTCGCCGGTCACCGGCATTCTGGGGTCGATCCGGACCAACAGTGTCAGCGCGTTGCAGGAGATGCGCACCATGATCGGTCTGCTGCGCAACGACTCCGTCGACGAGGTGGCCGCGCCGCGCCGGCTCGCGCAACTGCCCAACCTGGTCGAGGCCGCCAGGGCCGCGGGCATCACGGTGCGGGTGCGCGCGACCCTCGACGACACCGACCTGCCGAGCGCGGTCGACCAGGCCGCGTACCGCATCGTTCAGGAGGCACTGACCAACGCCATGAAACACGCACCGGGACAAGAGGTCGACATCGAAGTGGGCGCACAGGACGGGATGCTGCGAGTGGCGGTACGCAATCCGCTGGCGGCGGTCGCCTTACGACACACCGACAACGGTGAACCGCACCGCGGTCTGATCAACATGCGCGAGCGGGCCGCCGCGCTCGGCGGAAACTTCACGGCCGGACCGGATTCCGGCGGGTGGCTGGTGCTGGCTCAGCTGCCGCTGACCACGGTGGGCGCCGTATGACCATCCGGGTGGTGATCGCCGACGACCACGCCGCGATCCGCGCGGGCCTGCGGATGATCCTGGATGCCGAGCAGGACATCGAGGTGGTCGGCGAGGCCGCCGACGGCGATGTCGCGGTCGCGCAGGCCAAAGCGCTGCGCCCGCACGTGGTGCTGATGGATGTGCGCATGCCTGGCGTGGACGGGATCACCGCGACCGAACGGGTCACCGCGGACGGGCTGGCCAAGGTGCTGATCCTGACCACGTTCGATCTGGACGAGTACGTCTTCCGCACGTTGCGGGCCGGGGCCTCGGGTTTCGTGCTGAAATCGGCGTCGGGGCAGTCGCTGATCGACGCGGTCCGCACCGTGGCGGCCGGGGACGGCGTCCTCGCCCCGGAGGTGACGCGCGCGGTGATCACCGCCTTCGCCAAGACGAATACCGATGCGGCCGAACCGGAACCGCACGGGCTCGCCGATCTCACCGAACGTGAACGCGAGGTGCTCGACTGCCTCGGCGACGGGCTGTCCAACGCACAGATCGCGGGGCGGCTGTTCATCGGCGAGACGACGGTGAAGACGCACGTGTCCCGGGTGCTGACGAAACTCGGTGTGCGGTCGCGGGTTCAGGCGGCGATCCTGGCGCGGGAGATCCGCGGCAGCTAGGCCGCTCGGGAGGTCGGCAGTGCCTGCCTCACTTGGCGAGTGGCGCGAACACGCCGTCCTGACCGGGCTGGAACTCCTCGACCGCGATCACCGCGCCCGTCGGCAGCGGCCCGTACAGGTGCGGGAAGAGCATCGACGCCGGGTCGGTCGGCACGCCCGGCTCCCACTTGACCGGCGCGCCGAGGCGGGCCGGATCCAGGCGCAGCAGCACCAGGTCGCGCCGCCCGGCGAAGAGCCGGTTGGCCGGCAGATGGGCCTGCTGCGGCGCGGACAGGTGGATGAAGCCCACCTCGTCGAGCGAGGGCGCGCGGTACTCACCCGTTTGCCGAGCGGAAAGCCATTCGCCCAAAGTGCATATGTGAACAAGCGTGTGAGTGTCGTGGGTCACGGGTAATCTCCCGGTAGACAACTGGATCGGCCTGTTCGAGGTGGTGACCACACTGAGTTCGTAGCGTGACCTGGAATGTTCGCCCGTAGCGAAATCCCAGGTCGTGTTATCGAAAACACACAGAATCACTCACGGGAACAAAGCCCCCGTCCCGAACGTCTGACAGAGTAGTCATACCACTGCTGGGAAGTAGCGGTAGCGAGCCCGCGGAGTGACCACGGGCCCCACACCAGGCAAACGGTCTGTGAACCGGGAGCCAGGACGGAGGAGTCATGCCAGGAACCCTGACTAGCACCCCACTGACCGCGGTCGATCGTTGCGACCGCTGCGGGGCGGCAGCACGAGTGCGCGCCGTTCTGCCCGCAGGTGGCGAGTTGCTCTTCTGCCAGCACCACGCGAACGAACACATGGATCGACTGCGTGAGTTGGAAGCCGTGATCGACACGGAGTCCGCTCCCGCCCTCTGATCAACTCCTCGCGTCCTGAGACAACAACATCCGACAACAGAAAACCGTTTACCGCAGCGGGCGATCCACGGATCGCCCGCTGTTGGTGTGTACCGGGGTCCCGAGGTCCCCGAGGATCCCGTCCAGCAGCCGGTCGAGGCCGTAGTCGAAGGCACCGTCCGGGTCCGCAGGGGCTTGATAGAGCTCGCCGACCGCCGCACCCACCCGGGCGGCGAGCGGAAACGAACTGGACGGCATGGCCTCAGTGAGCAAGGGGCCGTGCACGTCCCACCACTGGACGTCGGTCATCACCCGCGTGTCGCGCTGCGCGGCCACCGCGACACGCCCGTTGCCGGTGGCGAATTCGGACAAAACGGCGATCACGCGATCCATCTCGACATCCGGCAGGCCGATGCCCTCGATCGCGGCCAGCTGGCGCTCGTAGCGGCGCATGCGGCCGGGGCCGATCACCTGACGCCACGGCGATACTTCCAGCAGCCACGGATGGGCGATCAGCTCGGCGCGCACCTGGCGGGCAATGGCGGCCAGCCGCGCCCGCACCGGTAGTTCCGCCGGAACCGGCGCGTCCTCGTCGGCGACGGCGTCGACCATCAGGACGGTCAGCGCGTCCTTGCTGGGGACGTAGGTGTACAGGCTCATCGGCCGCAGGCCCAGCTCCGCCGCCACGGCCCGAATGGACAGCTTCGCGTACCCGTCCCGGTCGGCGAGGGCCACCGCGCCCTCGACCACCGCGTCGACACTGACCGCAGGCTTCGGGCCGCGCGCGCCCGGGCGCGGCGGCAGTTCGTGCCGCCACAGCAGACTCACCAGTTGTTTCGCCTGTTCGACGGCGGATTCGTCGGCCACGGGACTCCTCGGAACAAACTCGGTACTCTGTACGTTGTTCAGATACTTCGTACACCATACGCCGATAAAGGGGTTCGCTCTGCCCAGCACACAGGCCACCTATCTGCCCGACCGGCACATGTTCGCGTTGTGGACATGGACCGGGCAGCACACCGGGCCGGCGCCCGCCGCGCTCGGCGATCGGGAAACCCTCGCGCTCGCCGTGCCGACCGGTTACGACGGGGCGATCGAGGTCGCCGAAGTCGACTGCGCGCTGGTCGATCCCGCGACCTTCGCGACATCGGACCTCGCGGACGCGGGGGCATCGGTCGATATCTGGCGTACGACGCTGCATGCCGAGGCTGCGCGACAACCAGACGTCGAGTTACCCATAGCGGCCCACGCGGTGCCCAATGCGGCGGGCACCTCCATAGTGTCCGCCGAGCGCGCGGTGCGCGTGGTGCGCGAGACGCAGGCCGTGGCAACCGAGTTGCGTTCGGCGCTGAAGGCCGATCTGCGGCCCTATCAGGTGCGCGGGGTCAGTTGGCTGCGGGAAACGACCACGGCGCACGGAGGGGCCGTGCTGGCCGACGAAATGGGGCTCGGAAAGACGGTGCAGACCATCGGCTTTCTGCTCGGGCGGGCGGACGGTGGGTCGCAGCTCGTCGTGTGTCCCACCTCGTTGGTGGGCAACTGGGCGCACGAGATCGAGCGGTTCGCGCCAGGGCTGCGCGTGGTGGTGTGGCGCGGCGGTGAAATCGACGTTCCCGCCGGGACTGTCGTCGTCGCGGGATATCCCACGGTGCGGCTGCACGGACAGTGGCTCGGCGGGCACCGCTGGGCGACGGCGGTTTTCGACGAGGCGCAGGCGTTGAAGAATCCGAGCACGCAGCTGGCCAAGGCCGCGCGGGCGCTCGACGCCGAGGTGCGCGTCGCGTTGACCGGCACGCCGGTGGAGAACCACCTCGAGGAGCTGTGGGCGCTGCTGAACCTGGTGACGCCCAGGCTGTTCGGGCACAAGACCCAGTTCCGGCGGCGCTTCGTCCGGCCGATCCAGGAGGGCTCCACGGCCGCGGCGGCGCGGTTGCAGGACGCCATCGAACCCGTCGTCCTCGCCCGTAAGAAGGCGCAGGTGGCCGCGTCGCTGCCGGCGAAGATCCACACCGACCTGCTGTGCGACCTCACCACCGAACAGGAAGACCTCTACGACAAACTGCTCGACCGGGCCATCGATGACGGTTTCGGCGCCGGTGTCGAGCGACAGAGCCGGGTGCTCGCGGCGCTGACCGCGCTCAAACAGGTCTGCAACCATCCCGGGCTGGTCACCGGTGAGCTCACCGAGCTGGCCGGGCGCTCCGGAAAGCTGGACCTGTGCACCGACATCCTGGCCAACAACCTCGAAATGGACGCACCGACCCTGATTTTCACCCAGTACCGGCAGACCGGTGAACTGCTCGTCCGCCACCTCGCCGAACAGTTCGGGGTCCAGGCGCCGTTCTTCCACGGCGGCCTGAACCAGGCCGAGCGCGCCGCCATCGTGACCGGTTTCCAAGCCGAGGACGGGCCGCCGGTGCTCGTGCTCAGCCTGCGCGCGGCGGGCACGGGTCTCACGCTGACCCGCGCCGCCGACGTCATCCACTTCGACCGCTGGTGGAACCCGGCGGTGGAGGCGCAGGCCTCGGACCGCGCGCACCGCATCGGCCAGACCCGCACGGTCACCGTCACCACGCTCACCTCGACCACCTCGGTCGAGGAGCACATCGCCCGCATGCACGACCGTAAGTCCGCGCTCTCGGACCTCGACTCGGCGGGCATCGCCGCACTGGCCCGCCTCGACGACGACCAGCTCGTCGAGATTTTGCGCCGCCGAAGAAGCTGCATCGCGCAGCGATTCGGTGAGGGGTGGCGGCCGGGCGACGGGAGGGCGAACTGATGCCGGACAACGAATTCGGTTACACCAAATGGGGCATGGACTGGGTGCGACTCGCCGAACCGATCCGGCAGACCCGTCCCGAACCGCTACTCCCCCGAGCCCGCAGCATCGCCCGCAACCACGGCGTGCAGGCCACGATCGAGGGACGCGTGGTGCGCGCCACCATTCATCGTGGCGGCGAGGCGTCGGTGATCCACCTCGAGGTGGCGCCGCTGACCCGCGCGGCGATCACCGCGATCGGGGAGGTCGTGCCGGATACCACCGTGCTGACCGACGAGATGCATCGAGCGATGGTCGATGCCGGGTGCACTGTGGCTCCGGTGCTGGCCGGTACCGACTGCTCGTGCAAGGCGAGGTCGGCGCGTTGTCTGCATGTGCTGGCCGTGTTCTACGACATGGCGCGCCGGGTGGATGAGAACCCGCGTCTTGCGCTCGAGATCCAGGGATATTTTCAAGCCGCACAGGACGATTCGCCCGCGCCCGTGGAAGTGCCGCGGTGGGTGCCGATCAACACGTTCGACCCCGCGAACTACTTCGGTGTGGCACGTACGGACGCTCTGCGGGTGTGACTCAGGCAGGGCGGCGCGCGCGGAACCGGAAACTCGTTGTGCCGGTTTCGATGTCGACGTCGGTGAAGCCGATCCGGGTCAGGCGGTCGGCGGCGTGTTCCGGCGGGACGGGGACGCACGTGTCGCCCACGTGCATCAAGCGGAAGAGGCGGCTGTCGAGGCCGTCGCTGCCCGCGAACACGCCGCCGGGGCGCAGCACCCGCAGTGCGTCGGCGAACAGTGCGTCCTGCTGGGTGGGGGTCGGCACGTGGTGCAGCATGGTGAAACACACCACCGAGTCGAATTGCTCCGGTGGGAAAGGCATGTCGGTGCCATCGCCGTCCACCACCGTCATCACCGACCCGTGCCGGTTACGCAACCGGGCGGCCAGGTCCGGGTCGACCTCGACACCGGTGAGCGAGCCCGCGCGGTCGAGCAGCGGGCGCACGTTCGCACCGTAGCCGGGCCCGATCTCCAGGGCGGAGCCGCCGAGGTCGAGACCGTCCAGCGCCCACGGCACGATCCGCGTCGCGCTGGTCCGTTCCCACATCGACGAGCGGCAGCAGAGTCGGTGGAAGATGTTCATCGCCATGCCCATGACGCTAGGAGCGGCCGAGGAGTGACCGCGACAAGCTACGGTGACACATTGTGTCGCGAAACGGCCACTCCTCGATCCACCCCGCCCCACCGGGTGCGACGGCGATGGTCCTCGGTGCCAGGGTGCTCCCCGCCGGATATCGGTTCGACACCCACGAGCATCCGCAGCACCAGATCGCCTGGGCCGCACGGGGAGTCATCGCCGTCGAGGCCGGCGACGACCGCTGGGTGCTGCCGCCGACCCGGGCGCTGTGGATACCCGGCGGCGTCCGGCACCGGACGGGCAGCGCCGACGGGGCCGAGATGCGCGGCATCTACGTCGAGCCCGCCCGCTGCCCGGTCGCTTTCACCGCGCCGACGATGATGCGGGTCACCCGGCTGCTGCACGAGCTGTTCGACCATCTCGGCGCACCCGGCACCGACTCCGCGCGCCGCGAACGCGCGGAGGCGGTGGTTTTCGATCTCGTCGAACCGGTCGACGTGATCCCCATCGGCGCCCACTCCCCCACCGATCCCCGCGCCAGACAGGTGGCCGACGCCCTGACCGCCGACCCCACCGACGATCGCACCCTCGCCGAGTTCGCCGCCGCCGTCGCCACCAGCCCGCGCACCCTGGCCCGGCTGTTCGTCGCGGAGACCGGAATCAGCTTCGGCCAGTGGCGAACCCAGATCCGGCTCACCGCCTCGCTGCCGCTGCTGGCCGCGAACCTCCCCATCGCGCGCATCGCGGGCCGCGTCGGCTACGCCACGCCCAGCGCCTACGTCGCCGCGTTCCGCCGGGCGGTGGGCGTGTCACCGGGCAAGTACTTCGCCGGATAGCAGGGGCCTAAGCGTTCGTTCCGCTGTCGACCGTGAAGATCGCGCCCGTGATGCTGCGTCCCGTCGCACCGGCCAGGAACGCGACCATCGCCGCCATCTCCGCCGGCTGCGCGAAGCGGCCGAGCGACGACAGCGCGAGCTGGCTGTCGTAGTGGTCGCCGTCGGCCGGATTCATGTCCGTCACCGTCGATCCCGGCTGGAGCAGGTTCACCGTGATGTCGCGCGGTCCCAGTTCCCGCGCGAGCGCCTTGGTGAATCCGTTCAGCGCCGACTTGCTCAGGTTGTAGAGCGAGAGGCCCGCGAAGGGGGCGTGCTCGGACAGGTTGGTGCCGACGCTGATGATCCGGCCGCCGCCGGTCATGTGCGCCACCGCGGCCTGGGCGCCGACGAACGCGGCCCGCGCGTGGATGTTCAGGGCGCGGTCGATCTCCGCGAGAGTGAACTCCTCGAACGGCTTGGCCGGGAAGATGCCCGCGTTGTTCACCAGAATGTCCAGCCTGCCCAGCTCGGCCGCGGTCCGATCGACCGCGCTCACCACGGCCCCGGCGTCGGCGCTGTCGGCGCGGATCGGCAGCGCGCGGCGGCCGAGCGATTCGATATCCGCGGCAACGGATTTCGCCGGTACCTCGGCGTTCTGATAGGTGAACGCCACATCGGCGCCGTCGGCGGCCAGTTTCCGTGCGATCGCCGCGCCGATTCCTCGGCTACCGCCGGTCACCAGTGCCACCTTGCCCGCGAGATCAGTCATTGTTCCTCCGCCAAATTCTGTGTCGATCAGTACATAAATAGCTAAGCCCAGCGACCACCGCGGCGTCAAGGGGTATATTTAACGATCGACACAGAAAGGAGGACCATGGCCGACCGGGGACGACCGCGCGCCTTCGACCGCACCGAGGTCTTGCGTCGCGCCATGGAGGTGTTCTGGGAGCACGGCTACGAGGGCTCGTCGATGAGCGACCTCACCTCCGCGATGGGCATCAACTCGCCCAGCCTGTACGCCGCGTTCGGCGGCAAGGAGGCGCTGTTCCGGGAGGCGGTCGGCCTGTACGGACAGACCGACGGCGGATACACCGACCGGGCGCTACGGGAGGAGCCGACGGCGCGGGCCGCCATCGATGCGATGTTGCGGGACAACGCGATCGCCTACACCGTCGAGGACAAACCGCACGGCTGCATGGTCGTGCTCGCGGGCTCCACCTACACCACGCGCAGCGAGAGCATTCGCGACTTCCTGATCGAGAAGCGCAGGGAGACAACCGAAGAGATCCGGCGACGGATGGATCACGGTGTCGCGGAAGGTGATCTGCCCGCCGACACCAACACCCCCGCGCTGGCCCACTTCTATGCCACAGTGCTCTACGGACTGTCGATTCAAGCCCGCGACGGAGCCTCGCTCGCGGAACTGACGCAGTCGATCGACGTCGCGATGGCCGCCTGGCCGGCCGGTGCCACAGCTACCTGATCTGCGCCTGGCGGACATCCAGCAGCGCTGCGGGCGGTCGCTACATCCGGCGCAACGCCGCGATACGCTCCACCAACTGATCGGCCGAGGCCAAAGCCGTTGGCGGACCACCACATTCGCGGCGTAGCTCTCCGTGGATCACGCCGTGCGGCTTGTTGGTGCGGTGGTGGTGCATGGCGACCAAGCTGTTGAGTTCGCGCCGCAGCTCACCCAACCGGTCCGCCGTCGCGACGCGCTCTGCCGCGCTCGCGACCTGGGGGCCCGGCTCGGGTGCCGACGACGACTCGCCGCGGTCGGCGATCTGCCGGGACTGGCGTTCGCGCAGCAACGCGCGCATCTGGTCGGCGTCGAGCAGGCCGGGGATGCCGAGGTAGTCGGCCTCCTCGTCGCTGCCCGCGAAAGTGGCGGTGCCGAAGGAGGATCCGTCGTAGATCACCTGGTCGAGCTCGGCGTCCGCGGCCAGCGCGACGAAGGACTTCTCCTCCTCGCCCGGCTCGTCCTGCTGCTTGTTCGCATCGATCAGCAGCTCGTCGTCGAGGCCATCCTTCTCGCGATGCGGCTTGCCGATCACGTGGTCGCGCTGCAACTCCAGCTGCGCGGCCAGATCGAGCAGCACCGGCACCGACGGCAGGAACACGCTCGCGGTCTCGCCCGGCCTGCGGGCACGCACGAACCGGCCGATGGCCTGGGCGAAGTACAGCGGTGTCGAGGCACTCGTCGCGTACACGCCGACGGCCAGGCGCGGCACGTCGACGCCCTCGGACACCATGCGCACCGCGACCATCCACGGCTCGCTGCTCGCGCCGAACGAGGCGATCCGGTCCGAGGAGGTCGGCTCGTCGGACAGCACCAGCGCGGGTTTCGTGCCCGAAATGTGTTCCAGCAGTTCGGCGTAGTCGCGGGCGCGGTCCTGGTCGGTGGCGATCACCAGACCGCCCGCATCGGGCATGCCGGTGCTGCGCAGCTGACGCAACCGCATGTCGGCGGCGCGCAACACGGCCGAGATCCAGTCACCCGCCGGGTCGAGCGCGGTGCGCCAGGCGCGGGCGGTCTGTTCGGCGTTCAACGGCTCGCCGAGGCGGGCGGTGTACTCCTCGCCCGCGCTGTCGCGCCAGTGCGCCTCGCCGGAGTAGGCGAGGAACACCACGGGCCGGACCACGCCGTCGGCGAGGGCTTCGGAGTACCCGTAGGCGTGGTCGGCGCGCGACCGCGGGAAACCGGACTCGTCGGGTTCGTAGGTGATGAACGGGATCTGGCTGTCGTCGCTGCGGAACGGGGTTCCGGTGAGCGCGAGCCGCCGCGTCGCGTCGCCGAACGCCTCGGCCGTCGCGTCACCCCAGCTCTTCGCGTCGCCCGCGTGGTGGATCTCGTCGAGAATGACCAGTGTTCTGCGATTTTCGGTGCGCACTCGGTGCCGGGACGGGTGCGAGGCGACCTGGGCATAGGTGACCACGACACCGTGATAATCGCCGGACGTACCGCCCGTCGCGTTGGAGAACCGCGAATCCAGCTGGATCCCCGCGCGCGCCGCGGACTGCGCCCACTGATGCTTGAGGTGTTCGGTCGGGGCGACGACGGTGATCTGGTCGACGGTGCGGTCGGCCAGCAGTTCGGCGGCGACGCGCAGCGCGAAGGTGGTCTTACCGGCGCCCGGCGTGGCCACCGCGAGGAAGTCGCGTGGCTTGGACGACAGGTACTTGGTCAAGGCCCGGCGCTGCCAGGCACGCAGCGATCCGCCGCCCGATGTACCGGAGCTGTTCGGCGTCCCCGAGGCCTCGGGTCTAGCCGAATCGCCCGGTGTCTCCGCTCTTCCCGCCACAGCGGCGCCACCCGACCCAGTCACGCAGTCGACCCTACTGGCCCGGCCCGGCGTGTTGCCAAACCGACGCGGCGTGGGCGATGGGCATCACATGTTCAACTACCGACACGCCGGAATTCACCCGATGCCCGACGACACGTCGCCCCCGGAATCCGATGCGAACACCACTCGTGCGCGATGCTTGAGGGGCGATGCCCGAGGAAAACGCCCTGCCGAGCCAACCACTGCGGACCGACATACCGTCGCTCAGCGGCGGCCTCGCCGCGCGCAGACTGACCTCGGCGCAGCGGGTGACCATCCGGCTGCGCCGGGCCCGCAGAAAGACCGGCAGGCTGGCGGTACGGGTGGCGGTGAAGGCCTGGGACGACTCGATCTTCGCCAAGTCGGCGGCCGCCGCGTTCTGGCAGACGTTGTCGCTGGCGCCGCTGCTGCTCGGGGTGCTCGGCAGTCTTGGCTACGTCGGCACCTGGTTCGGCCCGGACACCGTGCAGATCGTGGAATCGAAGATCATCTCGTTCAGCCGGGACCTGTTCAGCTCCAGCGTGGTGTCGGATCTGATCGAGCCGACCGTCAAGGACGTGCTCGGCAAGGGGCGCGGCGCGGTCGTCTCGGTGGGTTTCGTGCTGTCGCTGTGGGCCGGGTCGTCGGCGATGGCGACCTTCGTGGACGCGATCGTCGAGGCGCACGGGCAGCAGGACCTGCGACATCCGGTGTGGCAGCGGATCTTCGCGCTGCTGCTGTATGTGGCGTTCCTGGTGGCCTCGGTGTTCATCCTGCCGCTGGTGGCGCTCGGGCCCACGATCATCGGGCGGGTGCTGCCGGAGCCGTGGCGGGTGACCGGGCTGCAACTGCTGGACTTCTTCTACTACCCCGGTGTCGGGTTGCTGCTGATCATCGTGCTCACCACGCTGTACAAGCTGGCGCTGCACACCTCGCTGCCCTGGCATCGGATGTTCGGCGGGGCGTTGGTCGCGGCCGTGTTCTTCATCGCGGCCAGTGAGGTGCTGCGCCGGTACCTGTCCTGGGTGACCGAGACGGGTGTGAGTTACGGCGCACTGGCGACGCCGATCGCGTTTCTGCTTTTCACGTACTTCCTCGGGTTCGCCATCATCCTCGGCGCGGAATTCAACGCGGCCGTGCAGGAGTTCTGGCCCGCGCGCACAACCCGGATGGAGCAGGTGCGGGAGTGGATCACCAATCAGCTGACCGGGGATTCGTCCGACGAGGACGATCCGAAGACAGAAACCACCGAGACGGCGCAGAAACCTCCGCCGTCACCTGTCGACACACCCGAGCAACCGGGCGCGGCGCCCTCGCAGACGCCGCCCCCACCACCTCACTCGCCTTTTTCAGCCCGTCGTAGACCTTCTTGCAGTCCGGGCAGACCGGCGAACCGGGCTTGGGCGACCGCGTCACCGGAAAGACCTCACCGCACAGGGCGACGACATGGGTGCCCATGACGGCGCTCTCCGCGATCCGGTCCTTCTTGACGTAGTGGAAGAACTTCGGGGTGTCGTCGCTCGTCGACTCGTCGGTGGTCGAATCGGGGCGAACCATGGTGTCGGTGCTCACGGATTCCATGATGCCGCATCCGCGCAAACGGTGACCGATCACGGTCCAGTGTCCGGCTGACCACACTGTGTGCACTGGGGCTCCGACAGTGGAAGACTCGAAGACATGCAGCAGCACGGCGACTCCCCCGACGCCGGCGACATCGGCCGTGGTGAGCGTCCGGACGTGACGATGCCGCCGAAATCCTCCGGCTACTTCCCCGGCACCGACGACAAGCACCCGGTCCTGATCACCGAGGCGCAACCCTCGCTGGAAGACCAGCACCGCTCACGCGTACGCCGCTACACCATCATCATGGCGTTCCGTATCCCCTGCCTGGTGCTGGCCGCGATCGCCTACAGCACCTTCAGCAGCGCCCTGCTGTCGATCCTGATCATCGCGGTCTCCATCCCGCTCCCCTGGATCGCGGTCCTCATCGCCAACGATCGCCCACCGCGTCGCAAAGACGAGCCGAGCCGCTGGGACGAGCGCCGCACCGCGCTGGAAGCTCGCCCGCACAACGCCATCGACAGCTGACGGTCCGTCGAGCGCTCAGCTGCCCCCATCAGACGGTGATGCCGAGGTCGGTGCAGGCGCGGGCGCCACTTTCGAGTGCGCCTTCGATCCAGGCTCGGCCTCGGGTGGAGGTGGCGTCGCCCGCGAAGGCGACCCGCCCGTCCATTTCGGGGGTGCGGGTGTCCGGGCCGATCTCGACCGATTGCCCGGGCAGGTAGATCGCGGCTTCGCCGTTGGCCCAGCGGTCGGTGGCCCAGGAGTGCGAGGCGTAGCCGCCGGTCCATGCGGTGCGGACGGCGGGGCCGTGCACGTCGGCGAGGTGATCGAGGCATTCGGCCGCGCGTTCGGCCGGGAGCAGGCCGTCCCAGGCGTGCGCGTCGTCGGCCCAGGTGTAGGAGGCGATGACGACGCCGCCGTCGCCGGTGGGGTGGGAGGGGTACACGGTCAGTCGTGGCGGGGCGTCGGTGACGTCGATGCCGCCGTGCCCGGTCCACCAGCGGGTGGAGAACTCGAGGAAGGTTTTGGTGGCGGCGTCGTGATGCAGTTCCGCGATGGCGCGTTGCTTGCCGTAGGACAGGGCCGGTTGGAAGCCGAGGTAGCGCAGCAGCGAATACGGCGCCGCGACCACGATGCGATCGACCTCCGCGGTGTCCTCGCCCGCGCCGTACCTCAGTCGCAGCCGCGGCTGTCGTCCGTCGACCCCGGTGACCGCGGAGTTCGTGATGATCTCTGCCCCAGCGGCTTTCGCGGCACCGGCCAACTCGACGATCAATCGGTCGGTGCCGCCGACGATCTCGACCAGCTCGGTGCCGGGAGCGAGGTTGGTGGCGGTCATCAGGTTGTGGGTCAGACTCAAACCCATGCGGGCGGTGATGCCCTCGATGGAGCCGAGATGGTCGATGCTCGATTCCGAAAGGCCCTGGGCGAGTAGCCAATCCCGCAGGGACATCTCGTCGTAGCGGGCAAGGAAGTCGGTCCACGCCTCGACATCGCTGTCCCGGTTCACTCCCGTGCGCGACAACACTTGATCCAGCAGCGCCCGGCCGTGCACCGCCTCGGCACCGAACACCCCCGCGATCCGTGCCGGATCAGTGGTGTATTCGGCCCGGGTCATCGAGACGCCACCGGCGCTGACCAGACGATGCGGGTGGGTCATGTGAAACGGGCGGGTCTGTACGCCCAGCCGGGCCAGCACCCCGGTGGTGATCGTGTGCGTGGTGGGGATGCGCATCGCACCGGCCTCGCCGTGACCACCGGTGGCCGCGAACGGTTCCCGCAGCGTTCGAATCCGGCCGCCCACCCGGTCCGAGCCCTCGAATACCCGCACCCGATGCCCCGCCCGCGCCAGGATCCACGCCGCGGCCAACCCGGCGGCGCCGGCGCCCACCACGGCGACATCCTGCGGGTTGTCCGTGCGCTTCGGGCCCGCACCGGCAAGCAACTCCCGGTGCAGTGCCCGCACGTCGCGACCGGACTCGTCCACACCCACGATGTCCCGGGCAACCAGCCGAGCCCGATCCCGCCGAGACGGTGAAATATCGGCGCTCCCGGCCGCAGGCCGCAACGCCTCGCGGTCGGCGAAATGGCCGGAGGCGACCGCACCGCCCGCCGCTCCCAACACCAGCCCGGCAGCACCGGCAGCGGTGTAACGCAACAGATCACGCCGACCAACGGTGTTCTCACGCACGATCCAGCTCCTTTGCTGCGATCCGGTCCACACCACCGAATCGGCCATGCGGCCGATCCGTGCTCATTGGGCCACCGACCCACCCTCAGCGCAGACACTGTGCCACACGTCACCACCCTGATCCCGTCACCTGAGGTGTGTCGCCACCGAGCAGTCACGTCCACCACCGCAACCGCTGCACAAGATCAACTCCACGCGGCCGCGATGCACTCGCCGAGATCGTGAGAACTGCTTTTCGGCGGCAACCGCCGAGTGGGGCCTACACCATGTCCCGTGCACGCGCAGCATCGGTGGCGCGGGACGTGGTGGCGGAGCGTCAGGCCTTGCGGCGGATGAAGGCGGACATCACGGCGGCGGTGGCGCAGAGGCCGCCGGCCAAGTACCAGGCGAGGTCGTAGGTGCCTTGTACGTCACGGATGACGCCTGTGCCGGTGGCGGCGATGGCCGCGCCGATCTGATGGGAGGCGAAGACCCAGCCGAAGGCGACGGGGCCGTCGTTGCCGAACAGTTCACGGCAGAGAATGACGGTCGGTGGGACGGTGGCTACCCAGTCGAGGCCGTAGAAGATGATGAAGACCCACAGGCTGGGTTGGGTGTGGGGACCTAACAGCGACGGCAGGATGAGCAGGGACAGACCGCGCAGCACGTAGTAGCCGACCAGTAGATAGCGCGGGTCGATGCGGTCGGTCAGCCAGCCGGACGCGATGGTGCCCGCCACGTCGAAGATGCCTACCACGGCGAGCAGGCTCGCGGCGGCGGTCGGCGGCATGCCGTGGTCGTGCGCGGCGCTGACGAAATGGGTGCCGACGAGACCGTTGGTCGACGCCCCGCACACCGCGAAACCCCCTGCCAGCAGCCAGAATCCGGGTGTGCGCGCGATCTTGGCCAGCACCGTGAGCGCGCGGGACGCGCCGACCGAGGCCGGTGTGCGGACGCCGACGACACTGCCCGGTTCCGCGCCGTACGCGGTGACCCCGACATCACTCGGGTAGTCCCTGATGAACAGCACCACCAGCGGCACGACGGCCAGCGCGGTCCCGGCGACGATCAGCGACGGCAGCCGCCAGCCGTGCTCGTGCGCCAGCATCGACACCAGCGGCAGGAACACCAGCTGACCGGTCGCACCCGCCGCCGTAAGCACCCCGGTGACCAGTCCGCGCTGGCGCACGAACCAGCGGCCGGTGATGGTCGCCACGAACGGCATCGACATCGACCCGACCCCGACACCCACCAGCAGACCCCAGGTCAGCATCAGATGCCACGGCTGGGTCATGAACACGGTGAGCCCCGCGCCTGCCGCGACGAGCACCAGCGCCCCCGACACCACCTTGCGGATGCCGAACCGGTCCATCAGCGCCGCCGCGAACGGCGAAATCAACCCGTACAACAGCAGATTCAGCGAGACCGCCGCACCGATCGTGCCGTGCGACCAGCCGAACTCCGCGTGCAGCGGATCCATCAGCACACTGGGCACCGAGCGGAACGCGGCCGCACCGAGCAGCGCGACGAAGCCGACCCCCGCCACGATCCACGCCGGATGCGGACCGCGCCGGGCAACGGTGTCGTGCAACGGTACTGGCGGTGGTGTCTGCAGCTCGGTCACCCGCTGAGCGTGCCGGAAAATCGCCCGCGCAACGAGCGGCCGGAAGGCCACAAAACACCAAGATCGTGCCAGGACCGGCGACACGCCAATCTGCTCGACACCGCGCGTCGCTTTCCCTATGGTGTCTGCGGGTACAAGACAGGAGTGAACATGATTCGGTGGATCTGGGCTTTCCTGGACCGCCCCGCACAGCGATTCGACGACTGCGCGAAGTTCTGGTCCACGGTCACCGGTACCGAACTATCGGCTCGCCGCGGCGAGCACGACGAATTCCTCACGCTGCTCCCCGATCCCGCGCTCTTCGCGGCGGCGGGCGTGAAGATGCAGGCGGTGACCGGTCTCGGCGGCGTCCATCTCGACCTCGACGTCGACCACATCCCGACCGCCGTGCGCACCGCGCTCGACCTCGGCGCCGAACTGGTCGCGAATCACCCGGACTACGCCGTCCTGCGCTCCCCCGGCGGCCAGACCTTCTGCCTCACCCCCAGCGGCCGCGGCCGGGGCACCCCCGCCCCCGCCACCAAAGCCCCCGACGGCACCCTCAGCCGCCTCGACCAGGTGTGCCTGGACATCGGCCCCGCCGACCACGCCGCCGAAACGGACTTCTGGAAGTCGTTGACCGGCTGGAACTTCGAGCAAGGCAGGCTGCCCGAGTTCGCGCGTCTGCGTGCCGAGGAGCCCCGCCCCATCCAGCTGCTACTCCAGCGCCTCGATGAAGACCGCCCCACCAGCGCCCACATCGATCTGTCCTCGTCGGACATCGAGGCGACCGCCCGGTGGCACGAAACCCTCGGCGCCACAGTCGTAGAACGCTACGAGCACTGGACCGTCATGAACGACCCCGCGGGCGCCACCTACTGCGTCACGGCCCGCGACCCGAGGGGCGTCTGAACCGTCGAGCGCACCACCTGCCGGGCCCGCTGATCAGGCGGTGGCAGAGTACCGATGTGCCTACGAACCGATCGACGACCACCGGATCCCTGCTCACCGCGCTGTGCCCGGAGCTCCGGACGGCGCTGACCAGGGTCGGCTACGACGCCGACACCCTGCTGGCGGTACTCGGCGAAGACGTGCACGCCGCACTGGGCCGATCCGAACCGGTCCCGGTGCGCCGAGCCGCGCGCGACGCCGGCGAACTGGGCACGCTCATCCGGTTGCTGCTACTCGGCGACGCACTGCCCGAACGCGATGTCGCGGCCGCCCTACTGCCGGTAGATATCGACCGCGCAGTGGCGGCGGGTCTGCTCGACCGCGACGGCGACACCGTCCGCGCCGCGCTCGACCTGCGCCCACTGGACGCCGGGGCAGGCACCCGCTGGATCCTGTCCGACCTCGACGACTCGATGCGCCGGCGCACGCTCACCGAAGACCACGTGCTCGGTGTCGGCCACGCCTCCCTCTCCTTGCTGCGCGCCACCCCGACCCGCAAGGTCGGCTCCGTGCTCGATCTCGGAACCGGCTGCGGCGTGCAGGCCGTACACGCCACCTCCTACGCGAACCAGGTGACCGCCACCGATGTGAACACCCGCGCGCTGTGGCTCGCCGAGGCCACCGCCGCGCTCAACGGACTCGATATCGAACTGCTCGAAGGCTCCTGGTTCGAACCGGTCGCGGGACGCCGCTTCGACCAGGTGGTGGCGAACCCGCCGTTCGTGGTGGGTCCCGCGAGGATCGAGCACACCTACCGTGATTCCGGGCTCGCCCTCGACGGCGCCAGTGAATTGGTGATCGGACAGGCGGCAGACCTGCTCGCTCCGGGCGGCACCGCCGCGATGCTGGCCGCCTGGGTCCATGTCGACGGCGAGGACTGGCGGCACCGGGTGTCGTCGTGGCTGCCCGCGCACGGCGTCGACGCCTGGGTGGTGCAGCGCGATGTCGCCGACCCCGCCCTCTATGTCGGCACCTGGCTGCGGGACGCGGGCCTCGACCCGCGCGACCCGGCCGCACAGGCCCGCGCCGAGCAGTGGCTCGACGCCTTCACCGCGGCCGACGTCGAGGGCATCGGCTTCGGCTTCGTCTATCTGCGCGCCGTCGACGCCCCGACCGAACTGCTCGCCGAGGACCTCACGCACGGCTTCGACGACCCGCTCGGCGACGAGGCGACCCGCTACTTCGAGCGTTCGGCCTGGCTGCGCGCCGTCGCCGATGACGAAAAACTGGCCTGGACTTCACGTTTCGTGGTGGACCCGGCGACCGCGCTGGAACGCGTCGCGCTGCCCGGCCCGGACGGCTGGGCCGAGCAGGTCGCGCGGCTGCACCGCGGCGACGGGCCACGCTGGCAGCACGAGGTGGACGAGACAACCATCTCGCTGCTGGCGGGAATGCGCGCGGACGGCCTGCCGTTGTACGAACTGATCGAACTGCTGGCGGTTGCCCACGGATCTGCCGAAGTGACCACGGAGTTCGCGGCCGAAGCGTTGTCCGTGGTGGCCGGACTGGTCCGCCACGGATTGGTGCGGCCCGTGTAAATCCGGCGATCGCGGGTAGGTCGGTGCAGGCACCGGACAGCAGGCGTTCCAGCGCTGGGAGCTTCTCAGGAACTTCTCAGACGAGAGTGAGGAAAACCGCACGTCAAAGCGGTTTATCTGAGCCACGACGGGGAACTTTATCTCTGTCGGGTCCGTTGTTCGGAGTGAGACACCACCGACAGGAGGCAAGTCATGACAAGCCCCGCCACCACTCGTGTGCGCATCAGCGATTCGGACCTCGACGCCCAGAGCCCCGCAGCCGATCTGGTACGCGTGTACCTGAACGGGATCGGCCGCACTGCCCTGCTCACGGCCGCCGACGAGGTCGAATTGGCCAAGCGTATCGAGGCGGGCCTCTACGCCCAGCACCTGCTGGAGACCGGCAAACGTCTGTCGGCCACCCGCAAGCGTGATCTGGCCCTCATCGTTCGCGAAGGCCAGGCCGCACGGTCGCACCTGTTGGAAGCCAACCTCCGCCTCGTGGTCTCCCTCGCCAAGCGCTACACCGGCCGCGGCATGCCGCTGCTGGATCTCATCCAGGAAGGCAACCTGGGCCTGATCCGCGCCATGGAGAAGTTCGACTACGCCAAGGGCTTCAAGTTCTCCACCTACGCCACCTGGTGGATCCGGCAAGCCATCACCCGTGGCATGGCCGATCAGAGCCGCACCATCCGGCTGCCCGTCCACCTGGTCGAACAGGTCAACAAGCTGGCCAGGATCAAGCGCGAACTGCACCAGCAGCTCGGCCGCGAGGCCACCGACGCGGAACTGGCGAACGAGTCCGGCATCCCGGTCGAGAAGATCTCCGATCTGCTCGATCACAGCCGCGACCCGGTCAGCCTGGACATGCCGGTCGGCAACGACGAAGAGGCCCCGCTCGGCGACTTCATCGAAGACTCCGAGGCCACCTCCGCCGAGTCCGCGGTGATCGCCGGACTGCTGCACCACGACGTGCGCAGCGTTTTGGCCACCCTCGACGAGCGCGAGCAGCAGGTCATCCGCCTGCGCTTCGGTCTCGACGACGGCCAGCCGCGCACCCTCGACCAGATCGGCAAGCTCTTCGGGCTCTCCCGTGAGCGCGTCCGGCAGATCGAGCGCGAGGTCATGTCGAAGCTGCGCAAGGGCGAGCGGGCCGACCGTCTCCGCGCCTACGCCAGCTGATCCCCGTGCCGGAACACTCCGGCCACCAAAACGACGCCGGGCTCCCCCGAGACCAGCCCGGCGTCCGGACCCGGTGACCCTTGGGGTCACCTGCCAACGCCGGCCGGTGCCGCGTATCTCCGCCCCCTCCGGGATAGCGCGAGCCGGTCGGCGTGAATTGTGCCGGGCCGTCCCGAGTTCCGCAGCGGCCCAACGACTCCCGGTAGCCGCTTCAGCTGCTGGATGCGTCAACCCTTCCGATAGTGCTCCGCCAGCGCGTCGAACGCCGCCTTGGGCTCCCACCGCATGTCCGGGTAGGCCTGTCCGAGACCGGAATCCAGGACTTTGACGATGCCGTAGCTGGCCAAGTCCAAGTCGTCCCTCGGGTCGGCGTCGGGGCGGTGCACGTGGTCGTAGAGGGCGAAGAGGAACACGAACGCCGCATCGACACCCTCGGCGTCGAAGACCTCCAGGAGTTCCCGCACGTACGCCGCCTGACCCTCCTCGTCGCGTTCGTACACGCCGTTCAGGCGCACCGGGCCCTGGGCGTCGTATTCGGCGATCTCCAGTCCCTGCGCGCCACGGTCGCCCGCGCCGCGGTAAGTGGCCGCGCCGAACTCCGTGATCGCCAGCGGCTTTCCCTGCGCCACCAGCGCACGCACGCCGGCGGTGAACTGGTCGGCGACCGCGGCCGACCGGTAGAGATCCACCGACACGATGTCGAACAGGTCCCAGTCGACGCGGTCGAGCGGGATCGACGCGTAGGTGACCTTGCCGCCGAAATGCGTGCGAACGACCGAAACCGCTTTGCGGAGGACGTCGTTGACGCGGTTGCCGACCTCACTGATCCGCTCGTTCCTGCCGTCCGGCCGCAGTAATACCTCCAGGCGTTCCTCGACCGTGTCGCCGGGGAGGAAGCCCTTGTTCATCAGGCTCAGTTCCGCGCCGGTCACGAACACCACCTCGGCACCCCGTTGCCTGAGCCGCTCCGCACGCACCGCACAGTCCGCGAACAGCGCCAGCATGGCGTCGACCGACAGTTCGAGCGGATAGGGCGAGAACCACACGGCCAAGCCGAGATCGGCGGCACATGTCGCGGCCAGCTCCAGGCGTTCGGGGTCACCGCCGATCACGCGGACCGCGTTGCAGTGCAGATCATCTCGGATAATGCGCAGCTCCCGTTCGACCATCGCCGGGTCGAACAGCGTGCGCGAGGACGCTCCGTTCCGCAGAAAACCGGTGTCATAGCTGATGCCCTTCAGTCGCACGGCGAATCACTTCCTTAATTTAAGGTACTTGACGTACCTTAAATCTTGCGATGCCTGCCGCGCAACAGACGATATAAGGTACTTTCTGTTCCCAACTGCCTAGTCGATCAGCGAGGGATGTGATGAAGCCGGAGGCGGGGCCGACACGGCGACGCGGTGCCGACCTGGAGGATGCGATCCTGCGGGCGGCCGCGGACGAGCTCATCGAATCCGGGTACGCCGGACTGACCATGGACAAGGTGGCGACCCGCGCGGGCACCAACAAGAACGCGCTGTATCGCCGCTGGCCGAACCGGCTCGCCCTCGGCATCGCCGCCTATCGACAGCTGACCACGCCGGTGCGGCCCCCCGACACCGGCGAGTTGCGCGGCGACGTCCTCGAATTACTGCGCCGCGCCAACCGCCACTGGAGCTCGCCACTCGGCGCGATCCTGCGCGAACTCATGGCGGCCGCTGGTGGCGCCGCCGAACTCCTGGCACAGCTGCCCGATCAGTCCGTCGACGCCACCGCGCCCCTCTGGCTCACCGTGCTGGGCCGTGCGGTCGCCCGCGGCGAATGCGCCCCCGAAGCCCTGCACCCCCGCGTCGCCACCGTAGCAATCGTCTTGCTACGCAACGAGTTCGTCACCCGAGGCCTCCCCACCGCCCCCGACGACGTCCTCATCGAAATCGTCGACGAGGTCTACCTTCCCCTGATCCGCCGCCGCGGCCCCACTCCCTCCTGACAACGCAGCACCAGACTTCCGGCACACCCACAAATGGCTTACCGGTCGATTGAGCCAGCAGTGGCGGCAAACGGCTTGCGGCAGCACCTGCCACGGGCGGGGCCACACCTCGGCCAAGACCGTGGCAGTAGGTCCCGGGTGCCCGGATGCCGTGCCCGGCAGGTCGGCCGAAGCCGCTGGGCCCCTGACGAAACGATCCAGGGGCAGAACCGCCATGGGCGTGCGACATCTCGGCCTCGACGGGGCGGCAGGCCCTCCGTGCCAGGATGTCGAGCCCGGCGGGTCAGCCGAGGCGGCGAGGTCCGGTGTCGAAACGACTTGGCTCGGGGCCGATTCGGCCGCGGGCGTAGAGGATTTCGGCGGAGTTGGTGGAGGCCAGGACTGGGTCGAAGGAGAGTTCGCGCATGTGGGGGAGGTCATCGAAGAGGGCTGAGATGCGTTGGGCGAGCTCGGCTAGGGCGGCCTTGTCCACGCGAGGGCTGGCGGGGGTGCCGGAGAGCAGGGGGGCCGCGCGAGGGGCGTCGATGAGGGCGGTTGCCTCGTCGGCGGTGAGGGGTAGGGCTCGGTAGGCGCGGTCGCCGAGGAGTTCGATGATCAGGCCGGAGAGGCCGAATTCGATGACCGAGCCGAAGGACGGGTCGTCCTGGACGCGCAGGACGCAGCCGACACCCTTGGTGGCCATCTTCTGGATGTGCAGCACCGGGTCACCGCACAGTTCGACCAGGTCCGAATACGCCTGCCGCACCGCTTCCGGGCGCCACAGGTCCAGCCGGACACCGGTGAGATCCGGTCGGCGGCGCCACAATTCGCCGGTCGCCTTGGCCGCGACCGGGTAACCGAGTTCCTCGGCCGCGGCGACCGCCTCGTCGGCGCTGCGCACCTCGCGGAACTCCACCACCGAAATGCCGTAGCAGCCGAGCAGTTCGACCGTTTCCAGGTCGGTGAGCCGGCGGCCGCCGGATTCGGCCATCCACTGCGCGACCAGCGTGCGCGCCCGTTCGGTGTCGATCCCGTCCGGGCGCATCACCTGTGACGCCGGTCTGTTTCGCCACTCCGCATAGCGACGGACCCGAGCCAGCGCCCGTGCGGCGCGCTCCGGGTCGGGATACGAGGGAATCGACCCGCGCACCGCCGTCGCACCCGCGCCGCGGACCGCAAGCAGATGCGGAATGCCCTGTTCGGCAATAAATGTGGTCAGAATCGGTTTGCCCGAGTCGGGGACCGCCGCCGCGGCCTCGCGGATGGCATCGGCGAAACCGGCCATCGGCAGCGGGACCGGCGGCGCGAAAACCACCAGCACCGAGTCGATATCGGCAGATTGCAGTGCTGCCACCGTCGCATCGAGGTAGGCGCCGGGGGTCGCCTGTGGTCCCAGGTTCACCGGGTCGCCGACCGTCAGACCCTCACTCTGCGCGGCATCGACGGCCAGCCAGTTCAACGCCGCACTGTTGCCGACCACCGCCAACCGGGAGCCGCCGGGCAGCGGCTGATAGCCGAGCAGCGCGGCGCAGTCGAACAGCTCCGAGATGGAGTCGACCTGCACGATTCCCGCCTGCGCGAACAGGTCTCGCACGATCGAGCGGTCCATATCGCCCGCCGGTTGGGTGGCATGGCGGCCGCTGCTCACCGCGACGATCGGCTTGGTCCTGGCCACCCGGCGCGCGATCCGGGAGAACTTGCGCGGGTTACCGAAGCTCTCCAGGTAGAGCAGGACCACATCGGTATCCGGGTCGGTGTCCCAGTATTGGAGCAGGTCGTTGCCGGAGACGTCGGCGCGGTCACCGGCCGACACGAAGGTCGACAGTCCGAGATTCCTGGCCGCGGCCTCACCGAGGATGGCGGCACCCAACGGCCCGGACTGACAGAAGAATCCGATCCGCCCGCGGCTGGGCAGCACCGATGCCAGCGTCGCGTTGAGCGCCACATCAGGATCGGTGTTCACGATGCCGAGCGCACTCGGCCCGACGACCCGCATCCCGTGTCCCCGTGCGGCGGCGACCAATTCCTGCTCGGCCGTCCCACCGGCCACACCGGTCGTGTTGAAGCCGGCGGTGAGCACGACAAGCCCCTTGACGCCCTTGGCCATACAGTCGTCCAGCACCGAGCCGATCGCCTCCGGCGGCACCGCGACCACCGCGAGGTCGACCTCGTCGGGAATCTCCCGCACCGTCGCGTAAGCACGCACGCCGCGCACCGCACGCCGATTCGGATTGACCGGGAATACCGGACCTTGGAACACACCGGACAGCAGGTTGTTCAGCACCGCGCCACCCACCCGGCCGGTGCTCGGTGTCGCGCCGATCACCGCCACTGATCGTGGGGTGAGCAGATTGCCCACGCTGCGCGCCTCGGAGGCCCGCTCGCGCGAATCACGCACGGAGAGCAAAGCTTCGGTGGGGTCGATGGCGAACTCCAGGTGCAGCACCGACCCGTCCCTGCTGCGCTCCACCTGATAGCCCGCGTCCCGGAAGACCGTCACCATGGTGGTGTTCTCCGCGAGCACCTCGGCGACGAAGGTCTCGATCTTGTTCTCGGCGGCGGCACCGGCCAAGTGCTCCAACAGGATCGAGCCGAGCCCGCGCCCCTGATGCGCGTCGGCCACCACGAACGCGACCTCCGCGGACCGCCGCCCGTCCCGGTCCAGCAGTTCATACCGGCCCACCGCGACGATCGCGGTGCCGAGCACCAGCACCAGGCCGACCCGGTCGTGGTAGTCGACATGGGTGGTCCGATACAGATCCTTCGGCGAGATCCGCGGGTACGGCCCGAAATAACGCAGATACCTGGTGCGATCGGACAGCGCGGCGTGGAACTCCTGCATCGCCTCGGCGTCGTCCGGCGTGATCGGCCGCAGCCGGACCACGCCGCCGTCGGAGGCGAGCACGTCGGCGAACCAGTGCTGCGGCGGCGGAGGCGGGACCGCCGGTGTGTCCGGAGTGTCTACGGGGTCAGTCACGAGGGTCCTCCGGGTCCAGGCCGAGCAGCCCGAAAGTCGCTCGGCGGGTGGCCAGCACGGCCGTGTCGATGGCGCGTTGGGCGCGGTCGAAGCGCGCGTCCCCAGTCTCCCCCGTGCCGCCAGGGCCATCCCACGGGCGGTAGGCGATGTCGCCGCCGTCGCCCATGGTGCGCGGCGGATCGACCTTCGGCGCCGCCGCGCGGACCTGGTCGATCCACTGCTGCGGGATCTCGGTCTCCGGCGCGATGGTGCGGTCCAGCGCGGTGGCCAGCAGGTGCGTCCAGGCCCGCGGCACCACCCGGATCAGCCCGTAGCCGCCGCCGCCGACGGCGAGCCAGCGTCCCTCGGCGTATCGGTCGGCCAGGTCGCGCATGGCGCGGAAGGCGGCGCGCTGGCCGTCCACCGTGAGTTCCAGATCGGCCAGGGGGTCCTCCCGGTGGGTGTCCACCCCGCATTGGCTGACCACGATCTGCGGCCGGAACGCCGCGACCGCACCGGGCACCACCGCGTGAAAACCGCGCAACCACTGGGCGTCTCGGGTGCCGGGCAGCAGCGGCAGATTGATCGCGCTCCCCTCGGCGGCGCCCGCGCCCGTCTCCTCGGGCCAGCCGGTGTTCGGCCAGAGGGTCGCCGGGTGCTGGTGCAGTGAAACGGTGAGCACCCGCGGATCGGCATAGAACGCGCGCTGTACTCCGTCACCGTGGTGCACGTCGACGTCGAGATAGACGATGCGGTCGAAACCGTGGTCCAGCAGCCAGGAGATGGCCACCGCCGCATCGTTGTACACGCAGAACCCGGACGCCGAGTCCGCCATGGCGTGGTGCATGCCGCCACCGATACTCACCGCACGCCTGGTCCGGCCCTCGGCGATCTCCCTGGCCGCGGCCAGCGTGCCGCCGACGATCACCGAGGCCGCCTGATGCATGCCGGGGAACACCGGGTTGTCCGGCGACCCCAGACCGAACGGCGGGGCCTGCGGCGATCCGGCGGGCGCCGTGACGTGCTCGACCGCGTCGATGTAGGCGGCGGTGTGGATGCGCAACAAGTCGGCTCGATCGGCCGCGGCGGGTGCCAATAGCTCGACACCGTCGAGTAATCCGAGACTTTCGGCGAGCGCCATGGTGAACTTCAGGCGCGCAGGTTTCATCGGATGCTGCGGAGTCCAGGTGTAGTCGAGAAACCGGTCGGTCCACACGACGGTTCCTGGGCTGCGCTGTTCGCCGGGTGGCGCCGGACGTTCGCCGCGCGGTGCAGTGGCCATGCTCGCAACGCTACGCGGGAAGGTACGGACCCTGTCGAACGTTGGTATGCAGTAGAAATACAGATAAGTGCGATCGCGCCGGCTAGCCGTGCGCCGAACGGAATCCCGCATTGCCGCGCACCATGCGGCGCGACACCGTCCGGCGCAGGGCCGTGTCGGTGTGCGTAGGTAGAATTCGTGCCGACGAAGGGGTAACTGGTGAAAGATCTGGTCGACACCACGGAGATGTATCTCCGTACCATCTACGACCTCGAGGAGGAGGGCGTGGTGCCCCTGCGTGCTCGCATCGCCGAGCGCCTCGAACAGAGTGGACCGACGGTGAGCCAAACCGTCGCTCGGATGGAGCGCGACGGTTTGCTGCTGGTCGCCGGAGACCGTCATCTCGAGCTGACCGAGAAGGGCCGCAGCATGGCGGTCGCCGTGATGCGCAAGCACCGGCTCGCCGAACGACTGCTCGTCGACATCATCGGCCTGGACTGGCAGAACGTGCACGCCGAGGCCTGCCGCTGGGAACACGTGATGAGCGAGGACGTCGAACGGCGTCTGGTCGAGGTGCTCAACCACCCGACCACCTCCCCCTATGGCAACCCGATCCCCGGCCTGGACGAGCTGGGCATCGCGGCGCCGGCCTCCGCCGAGGAAACCCTGGTCCGGCTCTCCGATCTGCCGCAGGGCCAGGTGCACGCCGTCGTGGTGCGCAGGCTGGCCGAGCACATCCAGACCGACCCCGAGGTCATCGGTCAGCTGCGTGAGGCGGGCGTGGTGCCCGACGCGCGCGTGACCGTCGAGAACAAGCCGGGCTCGGTGGTCATCACCGTGCCGGGCCACGACGGATTCGACCTGTCCGACGAGATGGCGCACGCCGTCCAGGTCAAGCTGGTCTGACGCGTGAAACTTCTGGTCACCGGCGGTGCCGGGTACGTCGGCGGGGTCTGCGCGCAGGTGCTGCTCGAAGCAGGCCATGAGGTCGTCGTGGTCGACGACCTGTCCACCGGCAACGCCGAGGGCGTCCCGTCCGCCGCCCGCTTCGTCGAGGGCGACATCGCGCAGGCCGCGACCGCCCTGATCGGTGCCGAATCCTTCGACGGCGTCCTGCATTTCGCGGCGCAATCGCTGGTCGGTGAGTCGGTGCAGCAGCCGGAGAAGTACTGGCACGGCAATGTGGTGAAGACCTTCGAGCTGCTGGAGGCGATGCGCAAGGCGGGCACGCCACGACTGGTGTTCTCCTCTACCGCCGCCGTCTACGGCGAACCGGAGCAGGTGCCGATCACCGAGGACGCGCCGACCCGGCCCACCAACCCGTACGGTGCGTCGAAGCTCGCCATCGATCACGCCATCACCTCCTACTCGATCGCGCACGGACTGGCGGCGACCAGCCTGCGCTACTTCAATGTCGCCGGCGCCTACGGTGGCCTCGGCGAAAACCGCGTGGTGGAAACACATCTCATTCCGCTGGTGCTGCAGGTCGCGCTCGGGCACCGCAAGGCGATCTCGGTCTTCGGCACCGACTGGCCGACCCCCGACGGCACCGCCGTGCGCGACTACATCCACATCCGCGACCTCGCCGAGGCCCACCTGCTGGCCCTGTCCACCTCCGAGCCGGGCACGCACCGCATCTACAACCTCGGTAGCGGCACCGGATTCTCGGTCCGCGAAGTGATTTCGGCGTGCGAACGCGTCACGGGCCTGCCCATCACCGCCCAGGACGCCCCCCGGCGACCCGGCGACCCGGCGATCCTCATCGCCTCCAGCGAACGGGCCATCGCCGACCTCGGCTGGCACCCGGAACACAACGATCTCGACGAAATCGTCTCCGACGCCTGGGATTTCCTCCAGTCGCTCGGCCCCCGCGCACACAGCGCTCGCTGAATACCCGCGTCCCGCATCGACCGGGGCAGCACGGCCGTCCACCTCCGCCGAGCTGCCCCGGTCATCTGCTTCGTACCCGCGGACCCAGGGGATCGACGGTCGCCGAGCGCTGGCCCGCGCCCGGTGGGTCGTCCACGCCGCTGTTCACCGTGTGCCCTTCGCGGACACCACCGGCGTAGCGGCCCGCGGCGGCGCCGACCCGGTAGCCAGTGGCACGCGGCTCGGTGACCGCTGGAGGCAGGCAGCACAACCCCGTGTCGGGCTGGGGCTTCACGAGGCTGGAGAACCTAGATCGATACCGAGGTCCGCGGCCGTGTCGTAGCCGCTGCGGGCCAGGCGGCGCAGTTGGTCGGGACGCATACCGAGGTGCAATGAGGTCTCCAACAGTGTCGCCAAAGGGTGGTCGGGGTCGGCATCCAACGCGGCGTCCAGCGCGATGCCTGCGAGCGGTCCGTCGCCGCGCACGTAGGCGCTGTACCCGAGCAGTGCTGCCGCTTCGGCTCGATCGCGGCCGGTCAAGGCGCGGGTCAGGGCCGCCCACAAGCCTTCGGCGGCCACGGCGTGATCGCCGACGGCCAAGGCGAACATGGTGTCGCGGACCGCTCGATCCCGCAGGGCCGCGGCGAGTTCCGCGATTTCGGGCACCATGAGCTGCCCGCCGGATTCGGTGTTCGCGATCTGCCACAGCACATAGTCGAGCGCTTCCCTGCTGTAGGAGCTCGGATCACCGCGCCGCACCGCCCGCGCATATCGATCACGAGCCACGGCGACCGCACTGTCCAAGAGCGCCGCCACCTGATCTTGCAACTCGACGTCCTCCACCACCATTGCGGTCAGTTCCGCTCGGGAGCCGCGCACGTGCTTGCCGTCGAGCACGTTCGACAGCGCGACCACCGAGGTCGCCGGATCCGGCAGCGCCCCACGCCGATCCGGGCCGAGCAAGCTCCACCAGCCTTCCTCCGCCTCGATCGCGCACACCGCCCATGCGCCGGCCAGCGCGATATCGTGCGCGGCGAGCCGCCGGTCCAATGCGTCGATCAACACCTCGAATCGCCCGGTGCCGCACTGCTCCCCGATCTCCGACCGGTGCTCCGTCGGTTCCACGGCCCGATCGTCGACCACGACCGCCAAAACCTCGGCGACGTCATCGTGCGCGCAGATCTGCATCACACATTTCGCCACCATCCCGGCCCGCAGCCTGCGCCGCCCGCCGTCCTGGTCCAGATCGAACCGCACCACCGCGTCGATGATCGCCCCGCCACCGCGCCCCGGCGCCGACCGCAACACCAGCACAACCAGCGACCGCTCCGGCGGAAAGCCGATCATCGCGGGCACCGCCGCGATCAACTCCCCCGGCTCGTCCACGTGCACAGCACTATCCGGCACGGCCGCCTCGAACGGCGGCGCCTGATCGGCACATACCACCATCCGCTCGTGCTCGTCCAGCTCGAATACGTCCCCCTCGGTCAGCGCACCGAACCCGG
The DNA here is from genome assembly GCF_004634405.1 of Nocardia sp. CS682. NCBI lineage: Bacteria > Bacillati > Actinomycetota > Actinomycetes > Mycobacteriales > Nocardiaceae > Nocardia > Nocardia sp. CS682. Next base: position 1,938,478 of record NZ_CP029710.1, read on the forward strand.
CATCCAGCGAATCGCCGATCCGCTCGAGATCCGCCTCGAGCAGAGCCGCGCCGGCCTGATCGAGATCCGCGGCGAGCACAGCGTCTTCGGCTCCTGCAGAGTCACCACGTCGCACTGTGTCGTCTGTCCGGTCGGGGTCCACGCCGAGCGCGGCCGCATCGGTCAGGTCGATATCAGCGGGGAGCGCGGCCTCTTCCGCCCGCGCAGCACTTTCCAGCCACGCAGCGTCCGCCCGCACATCGACGGAATGCTCGCTGCCGTCGAATCGCTCGTCACCATCCGCACGCTGCGTACCGTCCTCCTTCTCGCCTCCCGGCCGAAGAAACTGGCACGAGCGCATCGCCGCAGCGAGACTCACAGGTGCTCGGGAACTGGATTTGCCGCGCAGCAGCGACGGTCGCGCACAGAAGAGCTCATCGTCGGCAGGCCCGGTGCCGCTGTGCTCGGAATCGGCCTGTGCCGCAGCACGACCGGTGGGCTGAGGGTTCGAGGGAGTGGTCATGGCGTCGAGACTGCCCGCCACCCGCACCGAACCCGACGCGCTGACCAGGCGATTCAGCCACCCTGGGGAATTCCTCCGCGCTGTGGACAACTCAGCCGCGGCAACCCGCCACCACCACTCGCCTGTCCGCGAGAACTGCTATCGTCCCGCGCCGGCTACCCGCCGCACCGCCGTCGTGAACAGCTCGTCCACCGCCGCCACATCCGGCTCGGCACCGGAAAAAGACATATACGTCACAGTGATTCGCACATCATCGACCTGCCCGACCGCCGTCCGCATCGTCTCGGTCAACCCGGCCCCGCCGACATCCGGTGTCACCGTCCGCCGCAACGCCAGCGCATCGTCCGCGTCGACCGACGGAGCAGGCACGAGCTCGGTCGTCACGGTCGTCAGCGCCCCACCCCGGCTGACCCGCACCGACGCACACTGTTTCAGCTGGCTGCGCAGCGCGGCGAGCGGCTGCTCGGTCCGCGTCAACTCCACCGTGAGGGTGGCTCGCGTGGCATCGTCGGTACCGACGGCGATCTCAGTCTTGTTCGCCCCGAACACCTGCTGCGGCGGCGTACATCCCTCCGGCTGTACCCGCGCACCCCGTCCGGCTCCGGTCAGATCCCCGGCCGCCTGTGCCGCCGCTTCGGGCGGCAACACCACCGCCGGATACCTGGCCGGGAACTGCGCCGGTGCGACCAGCAAAGTCGACAGCGCGGCACCCACCTGCCGCGTCACCACCGTCTGCTCGACCGCGACCGGATGACCGGCCACCGTCGCCCCACACCCGGCGAGCAACCCCGCACCGGCCGCGGCCATGGCGAAGCTCACCCCCCTGCGCGCCGAATCCGCCACAGTCACCCGACCCACTGTGCCAAACTCCCGGTGCCCACCCGCCTCGCCACGCCGCCCCACCGGGAATGCGCGGGGCGCCGACGCTGTTGGCTCGTCGTATGGGTCGGTGTCGCGCCCGTGCTCGGTGACGGTCACCGGCATGGGGGACAATGGACATGGTCCCCGTCTCGGACGCCGCTCGTCTCGAACGACTCAGGTGTCGAACGCCCGAGCAGCAGCCGGGCCGGCGGACCCGCGCAGGAAGGAGTACGCGATGGACCACGAGTCGCGAATGTACGAACTGGAGTTCCCAGCTCCGCAGCTGTCGTCCGACGACGGCGCGGGTCCGGTCCTGGTGCACGGACTGGAAGGTTTCACCGATGCCGGGCATGCGGTGCGGCTGGCCACCACGCACCTGCGCGAGAGCCTCGAGAGCGAACTGGTCGCCTCGTTCGATGTGGACGAGCTGCTCGACTACCGCTCTCGGCGCCCGCTCATGACGTTCAAGACCGACCACTTCTCCGAGTACGCCGAGCCCGAGCTCAACCTCTGGGCCCTGCGTGACACGGCGGGCACCCCGTTCCTGCTGCTCGCGGGCATCGAGCCGGACCTGCGCTGGGAGAAGTTCACCACAGCGGTCCGCCTGCTCGCCGAACAACTCGGCGTCCGGCGCAGCATCGGCCTCAGCGCCATCCCGATGGCGATCCCGCACACCCGTCCGCTCGGCGTGACCGCGCATTCCTCCGACCGCGATCTCATCCCCGAACATCAGCGCTGGCCCGGCGAGTTGCAGGTGCCCGGTAGCGCGTCCTCGCTGCTGGAATACCGGATGGCCCAACACGGTCACGAGTCGGTCGGCTTCTCCGTGCACGTGCCGCACTACCTCGCGCAGACCGCGTACCCGGAGGCCGCGCAGACCCTGCTGGAGAACGTCGCCGACAACGCGGGCCTCGACATTCCGCTCGCCGCACTCGGCGAGGCGGCGGCCAGGGTGCGCGAACAGGTCAACGAGCACATCGCCGGAAACTCCGAGGTGGAGACGGTCGTGCACGCGCTGGAGCGCCAGTACGACAGCTTCGTCAGTGCGCAGGAACGCCAGTCGAGCCTGCTCGTCGGTGACGGCGAACTGCCCAGCGGCGACGAACTCGGCGCCGAATTCGAGCGCTTCCTCGCCGAGCAAGGCGGCTACGAGGGTGAGGAAGGCCAGCCACCGGGCGAACAGCGGTAGCAAGCCCGGGTGCGGCAGCCCGTAGGGTGTTCGGAGTGGATCTGACCGAGCTGCTGGAGATACCGGGAACCGACGCCGACGCGCTCTACGAGTCCTTCGGGGCGTGGGCGGCCGAGCAAGGCACCCCGCTGTATCCGGCGCAGGACGAGGCGCTGATGGAGTTGGCGTCGGGATCCAATGTCATCCTCGCGACGCCGACGGGTTCCGGTAAGTCGCTGGTCGCGGTCGGCGCCCACCTCATCGCGCTGGCCCAAGGCAAACGCACCTACTACACCGCGCCGATCAAAGCGCTGGTCAGCGAGAAATTCTTCGCCCTGTGCGAGGTTTTCGGCGCCGAACGCGTCGGCATGGTCACCGGCGACGCCGCGGTCAACGCCGACGCACCGATCATCTGCGCCACCGCGGAAATCCTCGCGAACCTCGCCCTGCGCGAGGGTTCGGCCGCCGATGTCGGCCAGGTCGTGATGGACGAATTTCATTTCTACGCCGACCCCGACCGCGGCTGGGCCTGGCAGGTCCCGCTGCTGGAACTCCCCCGTGCCCAGTTCCTGCTGATGTCCGCCACTCTCGGCGAGGTCGACTTCTTCGCCAAGGACATGGAGCGCCGCACCGGCCGGCCGTCGGCGATCGTCGCGGGCACCGAACGCCCGGTGCCGCTGACCTTCTCGTACGCGCGCACCCCCATCACCGAGACCCTGGAAGAACTCGTCACCACCCACCAGGCCCCCGTCTACGTGGTGCATTTCACGCAGGCCGCCGCCCTCGAACGAGCGCAGGCACTGACCAGCGTGAATTTCGCCACCCGCGCCGAAAAGGACGCGATCGCCACGGCACTGGGCGAATTCCGCTTCGCCTCCGGCTTCGGCAAGACGCTGTCGCGGCTGATCCGCCACGGTATCGGCGTGCACCACGCGGGCATGCTGCCGAAGTACCGCCGCTTGGTCGAACGACTGGCCCAAGAGGGTCTGCTGAAAGTGGTCTGCGGCACCGACACCCTCGGCGTCGGGATCAACGTCCCCATCCGCACCGTGCTGCTCACCGGCCTGACCAAGTACGACGGCGTGCGCACGCGCAGGCTGAAAGCCCGTGAGTTCCACCAGATCTCGGGTCGCGCGGGCCGCGCGGGGTACGACACCATGGGCACGGTCGTGGTGCAGGCCCCGGAGCACGAGGTGGAGAACACCCGCCTGCTCGCGAAGGCGGGCGACGATCCGAAAAAACAGCGGAAAGTGGTGCGGCGCAAGCCACCCGAGGGTTTCGTCTCATGGAGCGAGGAGACCTTCGACCGTCTCGTCTCCGCCCAGCCGGAGCCGATGGTCTCCCGTTTCACTGTGACGAACTCCATGCTGCTCAACGTGATTGCGCGTCCGGGCAACTGCTTCGACGCCATGCGCCACCTGCTCGAGGACAACCACGAGCCGCGCCCAGCCCAGCGCAAACACATCCTGCGCGCCATCCGCCTCTACCGCGCGCTGCGCGACGCGGGGGTGGTCCAGCAGCTCGACGAACCCGACGCGCAGGGCCGCCGCGCCCGCCTCACCGTCGACCTGCAACGCGACTTCGCCCTCGACCAGCCGCTGTCGCCGTTCGCGCTGGCCGCGTTCGAGCTGCTCGACAAAGACGCGCCCAGCTATACCCTCGATGTGGTGTCCCTCATCGAATCGACCCTCGAGGATCCGCGCCAGCTGCTGATGGCTCAGCAGCACAAGGCGCGCGGCGTGGCGATCAATGAGATGAAGGCCGACGGCATCGAGTACGACGAGCGGATGGAACTGCTCGAAGAGGTCACCTGGCCCAAACCGCTGGCCGAGCTGATCGAGCCCGCCTTCGAGACCTACCGCGCCGGGCACCCGTGGGTGTCGGAGTTCGCGCCGTCCCCCAAGTCGGTGGTGCGCGACATGATCGAGCGGTCGATGACCTTCGCCGAGCTGATCTCACACTACGAGCTGGCCCGCTCAGAGGGCGTGGTGCTGCGCTATCTCGCGGATGCCTACCGTGCGCTGCGCCGCACCGTGCCGGACGCCGCGCGCACCGAGGAACTCGACGACATCACCGAGTGGCTCGGCGAACTGGTCCGCCAGGTCGACTCCAGCCTGCTCGACGAGTGGGAGCAGCTCACCAACCCCGGCGCGGAGATCGACGCCGACCAGCTCGCCTTCGGCGCCGAGACGGTGCGCCCCATCTCCGCCAACGAGCGCGCGTTCCGGGTGATGATCCGCAACGCCATGTTCCGCCGGGTCGAGCTGGCCGCGCTGCGCCGCTGGGACGCGCTGGCCGAGATGGGCATCGGACCGGATTGGGAGACCGAACTGGCCCCCTACTTCGCCGAGTACGACAGCATCGGCATCGGTCAGGACGCGCGCGGACCGCAACTGTTCCAGATCGAACGAAGACCCGGTTTCTGGCAGGTGCGCCAGGTCCTCGACGACCCGGCGGGCGACCACGGCTGGTCGATCGTCGGCGTGGTGGACCTGGCCGAGTCCGATGCCGCCGGCGAGGTCGTCTTCGACGAAATCACGGTGTCCGCAGGCTGACCCCGCACCGCCGCCCCACCCCGATATCTACAGAATCCATACAGGTCACCGCCCTCTTCGCGCCCGTATTCTGGTGCCGTCCGGGGGTGCTACCGACGCGAGGTTTGACGGATTCGTTTCTGGGTAGGGGCCGCTGATACTCTCTCCGCTGCTGCCAAGCGAAAGATCAACTATGCCCGAATCACCGTTCCTTGTCATCTATCCCGAGCGAGTGCGCGAGAACTACAGCGCACTCCATGCCGTCATGCCCGCGGCAAGGATTCGCTTCGCGGTCAAGGCAAGCCCGGTGCCGGAGATCATTCGAGCACTCGACGAGGAAGGCGCCGAGTTCGATGTCGCCAGCATCGGCGAGATCGAGCTGTGCCGCGCGCTCGGTGTCGAACCGGACACACTCTGCTACGGCAACCCGATCAAGAAGGCCGCCGACATCGCCCGCGCCTACGCGTTGGGCGTGCGCCGGTACGCCTTCGACACCGAGGACGATCTGCTGCGCATCGTCGAGCACGCGCCGGGCTCGGAGGTCGAATGCCGCTTCCTGGCTTCGGCGCCGGAGTCGCGCACGCCGTTCGGCGCCAAGTTCGGCTGCACGCCGGGCGAGGCGTTCCGGCTGCTGGTGCGGGCGCGCGATCTGGGGCTGATCGTCGGCGGGCCGTACTTCCACGTCGGGTCCCAGCAGCTCAATCCGGACGCGTGGCGGATCGGCATCGAGCAGGCGGGCCGGATCGTGGAAGCGTTGGCCGACAAGGACATTCACGTCCGATCCGTGAATATCGGTGGCGGACTGCCGATCGCGTACGCCGACCCGGCGCCCGCGCTGCCCGAGATCGCGGCGGTGGTCGACGCCGCCGTGACCGAATTCCTGCCCGAGACCGCCGGATTGGTGGTCGAACCCGGCCGCGCGCTGGTCGGTTCCGCGGGCATCATCCATGCCGAAGTCGTCGGCGTGCGCGTCGCGCCGGACGGCCGACGCTGGGTGTATCTCGACATCGGCCGCTACAACGGAATGGCCGAGACAGAGAACGAGTACATCGCCTATCGGTTCCTCACGGACCGGGACGGCGACCCCGTCGACGAGGCGGTGGTGGCCGGTCCGACCTGCGACGGAGACGATGTACTGTATCAACGCACGCGAGTCCTCCTACCGACCACGTTGCGAGCCGGTGATCGCATTCAGATCCTCGACACCGGCGCCTATACCGCGAGCTATTCGTCGGTGTCCTTCAATGGTTTTCCGCCCTTGACCGTTCATGTCTCGGGCGCTGAGCGAGAGTGAGTTTGCCATGACGGCGGATTTCACCGGCTGGCATGTGCTGGCCGAGTTCGGTGGTGTCGACGCGACCCTCTGCGACGACCTCGAACGCCTCGAATCGGCGTTGCGTGAGTCTTTGATCGCGGCGGGCGTCACCATCTGCGATGTCGTACACAAGAAGTTCGATCCGCAGGGGGTGACTGTCCTCGCGCTGTTGTCGGAGTCTCACGCCTCGATTCACACCTATCCAGAGTCCGGCGACATCTTTGTCGACGTCTTCACCTGCGGCAGTATCGGCGCCGGTGCGTCGAAGGCCGTCGAACTATTGCGAGACAAGTTGTCTCCCAAGGATGTTCGCATGCAGGTCATCCGCCGCGGGCACGGCTCGCAGCGGATCGAGGAACCGGTGGGCGCGGGCCTGACCCGCATCTGGGATCTGCACGAAGTGATCGTGGACACCCGTACTCCGTTCCAGCACATGGTGATCGCGCGCACCGAGCAGGGCATCAGCCTGTTCTCCGACGACGATCGCCAGTCCACCGAGTTCTCCCAGCTGACCTATCACGAGGCGATGATGGTTCCGGCCTTCGCGCTCGCCGCGAAGCTGGACAAGGTGCTCATCATCGGTTCCGGTGAGGGTGTGGCCAGTCAGATGTCGGTCGCCGCCGGCGCGACACTGGTCGACCACGTCGACATCGATCAGCTCGAGGTCGAGCTGTGCGCCGAGCACCTGCCCTACGGCTACACCAGCGCCGACCTGGCCGCCGCCGTCAAGGGCGAAGGCCCGATCAAGGTGCACTACGCCGACGGCTGGGACTTCCTCGCCAAGGCCGCCGAGGCCGGGACGCGCTACGACGTCATCGTGATCGACCTGCCCGACGAGCGGGTCGAGGACGCGCAGCACAACCGCCTCTACGAGTCGGAGTTCCTGTCCCGATGTCGGGCCCTGCTCGCTCCCGGTGGCGTGCTGAGCGCGCAGGCCGGTTGCGCGACCATGTGGCGCAACGAGACATTGAAGCGGTCCTGGAATCGGTTCCACGAGCAGTTCGGTACCGTCGTGCAGTACGGCAGCGACGAGCACGAGTGGACCTTCCTGTTCGGCACGAACGAGCAGCTGGCCGACCCGGTGCAGACCATGACCGACCGTTTGCCCACCCTGCCCTACCGGCCCGAAACCGTCGACGCGCGAGCACTCGTGCGCGGCGCGATCGAACCCCACGCCCTGCGCGTCTAGCACATCCTGAAACGCACCGGGCCCAGTTCCACTGGGACCCGGTGCGTTTCGCGTTTCGACGTGACGTACGTTGCATGCTTTGACGTAGGTTGCAGCGTGCGTCACGAGCACCTTTCGCCTGCGCCTCGGTGTCGCGGTCAGGAACGGTTGCGGTATTCCTCGACGTTCAGGCCGCCTACGCCCCAGTTGGTCAGGTCGACCTCATCGATGACCACGAAGGTAGTTTCCGGGTCCTTGTCGAGGACGGTGTGGAGTAGCTCGGTGACACCTTTGATCAAGAGCGCCTTCTGCTCCCTGGTGACGCCCTCGTCGGTGACCTTGATGTTCACGTAAGGCATCAGGCTGACCTGCCCGAGATGAACCCGCCGTCGACGGGGAGGACGTGGCCGGTGGTGAACCCGGCGTCGGCGAGATGCAAGACGGCGGCGGTCGTTTCGGATACCTCGCCGATGCGGTTCAGCAAAGCTAGTCGGCCGGAGGCGGTTTCGTCGCCTGCGCCGAACAGTGGGGTGCGGATGATGCCGGGGGCGACGGCGTTGACGCGGATGCCGTCGGCCGCTAGTTCCGCGGCGAGGCTGATGGTCAGTGCGTGCACACCACCCTTGCTGACCAGTGCCGCGGAGGCGGGTAGCCCGGCGAGCGCGTGGTCGACCAGCACCGTGCCGATGTTCACGATGCTGCCACCGGCTGCCTGCCGCTTCAGCTGACGCACCACCGCCTGCGTGGTGAAGTAGGTGCCCTTCAAGTTGCCGTTCACGAAGCTGTCGAGGTCCTCCTCGGTGACGTCCACGAACGGTTTGACGCCGAAGATGCCCGCGCTGTTCACCAGCACCTGCACCCCGCCGAACCGATCGACGGCGGTTCGCACCAGCTCGGAACCCGTTGCGGGAGAACCGATATCGCCCGCGAACATGGCGATCCGCTCAGGTGCGCCGAGCTCCGCGGCCACGTCGGCGAGCTTGACGGCGTCACGGCCGTTGAGCACCACGTTGTCCCCGCGCGCCACGAAGGCGCGGGCGATATCACGCCCGATTCCACTGGAGGATCCGGTCACGATCACCGTTTTCGTCATGTTCTCCTTCTTCCTTGAATACGACCGGTCGTCTTGGAATGCGTATGCGCAACGACCCGAGTCTCGAATAACAACTCTGATGAATGCCCTAGGTCAGGGCCGGAAATAGTCGTCCAGCAGACGGTCCAAGCACTTCTGCAGCGGTTCCAGCGTCCGATCGATCTTCATCCGGATCACCGCCCCCTCCCACGATTCCAGCAGCAGGTCAGCCAGGTCAGTCGCGTCGATATCGCCCCGAATCATCCCCAGCCCCTGCGCTTCTCGCAGCTGCTCGGCCACCCGATCCCGCCACGCCCCCAAGCCTGCGACAACGACTCCCGAAGCAGCTCACTACCTTCCAGCTCCCCACCCAGATTCGCGATCAAACACCCCCCGGTGAAGTCCGCCTCGACGAACTCCGCCATCAGCCCCCCGAAAAACGCCCGCAACCCGCTCACCGGATCCACCGCCGCCCCGAACGCCGCACTCAAATTCCGCTGCACACACAGCGAATGATGCTCGATCACCGCCCGCCCAAAACTCTCCTTGCTATCGAAGTAGTTATAAAACGACCCCTTGGGCACCCCCACCTTGTCCAAAACCTGCTTGATCCCCGTCCCGTGATACCCACTGGCCAAAAACCCGGCCGCCCCCTCCTCCACCAAAAGCTGCCGAGTATCCCCACTCCGTCGCGGTCGCGCCATACCCCAAATATACGACCGGTCGTCTACTAACGCAAACCCCAACTCGACGCTCGCGTTGAGCTGGTCAAGTGATCACGGGGAACTGATGTAGGCATCGGCCGAGAGCTCACCAACACCAGTTCCCCCTCGATCAATTATGTCGGTGGAGAGGGGGATAGTTCGGGCATGGGGGTCTTGGATGAGCCGTTTCCGGGGTCTTGGGCGAGGGCGGCCGGGTTGGTGACGCGATGGGAACTTCAGCACAACTTCGTGCGAGTGTTCCCCGACGTCTACCTGCCGAAGGGGTGCGCGCTCGACGCGCAGAAGCGTGCACGCGCCGCAGCACACTGGGCCAAGGGTGCCGGTGTGCTGATCGGGTACTCGGCGGCCGCTTTGCACGGCACTCGCTGGCTGGATCCGGACCAACCCGCGGAGATCGCACGGACGGCACACTGTAAGCCGCCCTGCGGGATTCGCGCCGTGCGCGCCACCATCGAGCCTGCCGAATACTGCGAAGTCGACGGATTCCGGGTGACGACACCCGCTCGAACCGCGTTCGACCTCGGTCGGCGGTTACCCCGCGATCAAGCCGTACCGCTCCTGGACGCATTGAGCTCGGCTACCGGCCTGAATCCGCTGGAAGTCGCGGCCTTGGCTCGCGACCATCCCGGCGCGCGTGGAGTCGCGCGGCTGTCGAAGATCCTTCCGTTGATCGATGCGGGCGCCGAATCACCTCAGGAATCACACACCCGACTACTGCTGATCGATAACGGATTAGCCGCACCCAGTACCCAACTCGTGGTCCGCGAACGCTGCGGCGCGTTCATCGCCCGTGTCGATATGGGGTGGGAAGAGTGGCGCGTCGCGGTCGAATACGACGGTGCCCACCATTGGACCGACCCTGCCCAGCGCACGAAGGACATCGACAGGTTCGCAATCCTGGAAGCACTGGGCTGGCGCGTGGTCCGCGTCAACGCAACCCTCCTCCACCACCGCCCGCACGTCATCCTCGACCGAGTTCGCGCCGCCCTCCGCGATCAGGGCTGGACGAATGATCAGGGGGAACTGGTGTCGGCGCGCTCTCGCGATTTGCCAACACCAGTTCCCCCTCACCGACGAAATGGGCGGGGGCCGGGCACACTTGACGGTGGGCACGGGTAGGTCGCGTGCTGTTGACGCCATTCGAGGCAGTTGGCTGCGAATTGGGCGAGGTGGGTGGTGATGAAAGCTTGGGGGTGCCAATCTTCCTGGGCGACAGCGGATGTCCAGATGTAGGCCCAGACGGGGGCGGTGGAGTTGGTTAACTGGATTGTGCGGAGGTCGTATTCGGGGTCTTCGAAGGCGTCGAGGATTTCCCACTCCGCTGCGGTGAGGCCGCTGAGTACGGTGCCGTGGGCGAGGCCGTTCGGTGCTGGGACCAGGCCGGGATAGAGGCGGTCGGTGAGGGTGGCGACGCGCCAGCCTGGTGCAGTGGCGGGGTGCCGTGGTGGGACGCGACCGATCAGGACCTCCAGGACCTCTGGAAATTGGAGTGTCCCGTAGACGAACAATGCGTGCCGATGTCCAGCGTGTAGAGCAAGCCGGCTGGCATTTGGTGGTAACGAGTCCATCCGCATCCCTCTCATATCCGCGGCATCCGGGTCGCTCTGCGTGCCCGTCGTAGGTCGCGGGTGCCCTCCTGGTTCAGAGCCGCCCCCTAAGTCGCAGCCGCCACCCTAAGTCGCAGCCGCCCTCCTAGGTCTCAGCCGCCCTCCCAGGGCGCAGCCGCCCCCTAAGTCGCAGCCGCCCTCCCAGGGCGCAGCCGCCCTCCTAGGTCTCAGCCGGCCTCCTAGGTCTCAGCCGGCCTCCTAGGTCGCGGCCGCATTCGCATGTTGCCACCCAGCCACTAGGTTCGAAACCGACTGCCGCCGAACACCTTCGACCGCTACGACGGCCGCATCGTCCGAATGATGGCGGCAAGGTATTCATAGTCTTCCGCGCGGGCGGTCGAAGTGCGATATGCGAGCCCGATGGTGCGGCCGGGGGCGGGCGTGGCGAAGTGGGCGGTGCCGAGGGTTCCGCGGGCGGTTTCGGAGGCGACGGCCATCTCCGGGATGAGGGTGACGCCGAGACCGCCTGCGACACACTGCACTACGGTCGCCAGCGAAGCGGCGCGGGTATCGCCGACGGCGGCCGGATGGGCCTCGGCGGAGCGGCACAGGTCGAGGGCTTGGTCGCGCAGGCAGTGCCCCTCGTCGAGCAGCAGCAGGGGTAGCGAGTCGAGGACCGCGGGGGCCAGGTCGGTGCGGCCGGCCAGGTCGTGCCCGCGCGGCGTCACCAGCACGAATTCCTCGGTGTACAACGGGATCTCGATCAACCCGGGAATGTCGGTCGGCAGCGCGAGCAGCGCGACGTCGAGCACGCCGGTGCGCAGCCCGTCCAACAGCCGCGCGGTCTGGTCCTCGATCACCTGCGGATGCAACGCGGGCAACTTCTTCTGCAACTCGGGCAGCAGGGCGGGCAGCACATATGGGGCAACTGTCGGAATTATGCCCATTCGGAGTGTGCCGCCGAGACCGTCGCCGGTCGCCGACGCGACGAAACGATCGGCCGCTTCGAGCGTCGCCATCGCCTTGGGCAGCAACCGCATGCCCGCGGCGGTGACGAGCACCCGCCGGGTACTGCGCTCGATCAGTTGGAGGCCGAGCCCGTGTTCAAGTGCCGCGAGCGCCTGCGATAGCGTGGGCTGGCTCACACTGAGCCGCGCTGCGGCAGTGCCGAAATGGCGATATTCCGCGACCGCCACGAACGCACGCAGCTGTGACAGGGTCGGCTGATAAGTCTGATCGGTCACGGCTATCAGTGTAGTGCGACTGATCACCTTTACCTTTCATCAGCCCGTCGGGCAAGATCGAAAGGGAGCTTTTCTGCTTTTCTGCACAGTGCTAGCAAACCCACCAGAACGAGGAGATTAGGCATGGCCTTGCTGACCATCGGCGACCAATTCCCGGCATACAACCTCACCGCTGTCATCGGTGGTGATCTGTCCAAGGTCGACGCTCAGCAGCCTGACGACTACTTCACCCAGATCACCAGCGACGATCACGCGGGCAAGTGGCGGATCGTCTTCTTCTGGCCCAAGGACTTCACCTTCGTCTGCCCGACCGAGATCGCCGCGTTCGGCAAGCTCAACGAGGAGTTCGCGGACCGCGACGCGCAGGTGCTCGGCGCCTCGGTCGACAACGAGTTCGTGCACTTCCAGTGGCGGGCCCAGCACGAGGATCTGAAGACCCTGCCGTTCCCGATCCTGTCCGACCTCAAGCGCGAATTGGCCGCGGCCACCGGCGTTCTCAACGCCGATGGCGTCGCCGACCGGGCCACCTTCATCGTCGACCCGAACAACGAGGTGCAGTTCGTCTCGGTCACCGCGGGTTCGGTCGGCCGCAATGTCGACGAGGTGCTGCGGGTGCTCGACGCACTGCAGTCCGACGAGCTGTGCGCCTGCAACTGGAAGAAGGGCGACCCGACCATCAACGCAGGCGAGCTGCTCGCCGCCAGCGTCTGAGTCGAGTCACAACGCACGATCCATGTACGAAATCCCATGCACTGTCCCCCGTTCCCGCGGGGATGATCCGAACCGAGGAAGCAACGTATGAGCATTGAGAACCTGAAGAACTCCCTCCCCGAGTACGCCAAGGACCTCAAGCTCAATCTGTCCTCGCTGGCCCGCACCACGGTGCTGAACGAGCAGCAGCTGTGGGGCACGCTGCTGGCGTCGGCGGCCGCGACCCAATCGGCGACCACGCTGCGTGAGATCGCCGAGGAGGCCGCGGATGTGCTGTCGGAGCAGGCGTACAACGCCGCACTCGGCGCCGCCTCGATCATGGGCATGAACAATGTGTTCTACCGGGGCAAGGCGTTCCTCGGTGGCCGCTACGACGACCTGCGGGCCGGTCTGCGCATGCAGATCATCGGTAGCCCGGGGGTCGACAAGGCCGACTTCGAGCTGTGGTCGTTCGCGGTCTCGTCGATCAACGGCTGCCAGCATTGCCTGGAGGCGCACGAGCACACGCTGCGTGAGGCGGGCGTGTCTCGTGAGGTGATCTTCGAGTCGCTGCGCGCGGCCGCGATCGTCGCCGGTGTCGGCCAGGCGGTGCAGTCGACCGAAACGCTTGCCGCCGCCACGGTCTGAGCACTCGATCCGAGGCCGCCGACGGTTCAGCCAATGAACCGTCGGCGGCCTTTTTCGTCCCCACCTGACCTGCGACGACAGCTCGATGAACGGCCGGTGTGGGCTACGCGACAGCTCAGTGTCGGACCGGACTAGTAGGGTCGAAAACATGGGCACACAGGTTGACGTGGTGCGGGTGTTCACCGACGCCGCCGGACGATTCGGCAACGAGCTGGGCATCGCGCGGGCAGCGGACGTGGCCGAAGCCGATCGGCAGGCCCTGGCGGCCAAAGCGGGCTACAGCGAGACCGTCGTGGTCGAGGACCCGGTCGACGAGATCGCGCGGGTTCGGATCTACACCCCGGCTGTGGAACTTCCGTTCGCCGGCCACCCCTCGGTGGGCACCGCCTGGTGGTTCGCGGAACGCGGCGTACCCGTACGCCGGCTGAGCGTGCCCGCGGGCCCGGTGGCGGTCGAGCTGACCGAGGGCCTCACCTGGATCACCGCCCGCGGCGAATGGGCACCCGACTTCACCTTCCACCAGCTCGCCGACCTCGACGAGCTGGCCACCCTGCGCCCCGACGACTTCACCGGCGGCCCGCACTATTTCTGGGCCTGGACCGACGCGAACCGCGGCACCCTGCGCGCACGAATGTTCGCCCCCACCTTGGGAATTGCCGAAGACGAAGCAACCGGTGCCGCCGCCGTCGCCATCACCGCACTGCTGCGCCGCGGCCTGGTCATCACCCAGGGCAAGGGATCCCAGCTGTTCACCGCCTGGGACTCCGACGGCTGGGTCCGCCTCGGTGGACGCGTAGTCGCCGACCAGTCCGTCGAGATCTGACCGACGCCCTCAGACCAACGGCACACCGGCGATCGGTGGACTCGTCGGCGCCGCCGATCCGCCGGCGGGTTCGACGCTGACTGCCAGCGTCTCGCCCGGATCGAAGGTCGTCACGAATGGCTTTGCCGTCGAAGGCAATTCGACGAGCACCCCCGCCGACCGCGGCCTCGGCCGTTCACCGACGGGCACCAACCACACCTGATACACCCGCCCCGACGGCGGCTCGGCGACTCCGGTGAACGCGACGACCGCCAGTCGCTGCTGGGCGGAGAACTCCACCATGACCGTGCCGCCGCCGACCACCGGTTTGGTGAGCGTGCGCGAGTCCGGCTGCCGATGTATCCGCTCCGCGGTCGGTACACCGTCGGGCGGGCTACCGATCCGATCGGCGATCACGCTGCCACCGATCACCAGACAGGCCGCCGCGGCCACCGGCACCACCCAGCGCATGCGCCGCTGCCAGGCGGACGGGAGCCTGGTGCGCCCGTCGTCGGGCAGTGCCGCCAGAATCCGTGCCTCCAGTTCCGGTGGCGGCGCCTGCGCGTCGAGCGCGGCCACCTGCGCCATCACCTCGCGCAACCGTCGCACCGTGTCCGAGAATTCTTGCCGCACAGCGGGATCGGCGGCCGCCAGCCGCTCCTCGATGCGCCGGCGTTCGATCTCGCCGACGGCGTCCAACGCGCACGGGTACGCCAGGTCGAGCAGTTCCGCGTCCGATCGTGGCGGGTTATCAGCCATCGGCGCATTCTCCGGACAAGCAGCTCTCCAGTCTCTTCAACCCGGCACGGATGCGGGTCTTGACGGTCGGCAGCGGCACCGATAGGTGGTCTGCGACTTCACGGTACGTCCGCCCGGTGTAGTAGGCGAGCGTGATCGCCTCGCGCTGCGTCGCGGTGAGCGCGGCGAGGCAGCCGAGGACCTCCTGTTCGTCCATGCGCTGCGTCACCGATTCCGCGACGACATCGTGGTCGCGGCCGCCGTGTGCGTGTGCGTAGGCCGATTCCCGGACCGCGCAGGCGGCTTCGGCGCGCACCCGGTCGACCGCGCGCCGGTGCGCGAGCATCATGAGCCAGCCGATCGGACTGGCCAGTGCCGACTCGTAGCGATCGGCGGTCGACCACACCTGGAGGTACACCTCCTGGCTGACTTCCTCCGCCGCGGCCCTGCTGCGCACGATGCGGGTGGCGAGCCCGAATACCCGCGGGCTGGTGAGCCGGTAGAACTCGGTGAAGGCCCCGCGGTCTCCGTCGCCGATCGCGGCGAGCAGTGCGAGGAGGGTGCGACCGGACAACGCCGATCGCTGTCGGTCGACCGCGGTGGGTGGCGGGCATCCACATAAAGAGTGGCCGTCCAGCACGAGTGCACCGACCCGGTGTACCGCGGCGAGAACGCGCTCATTACCCGCCCCTCCCCCACACCCCAGTTTGTCGGGTGCACACCGCACGTCGGCACGTGATTCGTTCGCTACCTCATCGATGACCGAATCTGCCCGCATAGACAGGGGTTCGGTATGGGATGGCGCGCGGATTGGTCTGCGGCACCGGTCAACTCGAAACGGCCGCGATGAGCATGTAGGCGGTACCGAGATCCATCACGACGTGCGGCACCACCGCCGAGCGTCGCCTCGGCCCGGTCAGCGCCGCGACACACCCACCGGAGCGCAGCAGAATGCCCAGGTGGCCCGGCGTGTCGACGTGGGGGCGGCCGACGGCGAAGGTGACCAGTAGCGCGTCCGCCGCGAACAGTGCGGCGAGGCCGAGCGCCGGAATCACGGCGGGTCCGCCGGTGTGGCCCGGCGCCGTGTGTCCGGACATGGCATACAGCATGGCGGCGGCGGTTACCGTGTGGTAGCCCAGCGGCACCAGCCGGTCCAGTGGGGTCACGCGAGGCGCGCTGCGCCACTCCAGGATTCGGCTCGTCAGCAGAATGGCGAAGACCACGGTCATCGCGGTGAGCACGCCGCGCACGGCGACCGGACTCGCGCCCGCCGGGAACACCAGCATCGCGAGCATCACCAAGCACATGATGAGGTGCGCAGCATCGGATTCATGATACCCACCGGTCGGTCTGGCATCCGCCGCACGGATCGAATCACGGTGCCGCCGGTCGGATTCGGCCCCCGGAACGAGAACGGAGCCCGCGGCATCGTTACCCACGGCAAGTGGCGCAGCCAACCGCCCGAGCACGATCGCCACCGCGAGCAGAAACGCCGCCACCACCGACCACCGCAACGCGGCGTACTCCTGCACGAACTGAGCCACATCCACCACCCCTCCTACGGCGACCGTGGACCTGCCCATTCCATGGTCGCACCCGAGATCGATCAGGGTGCCCTTTTAGGGTGGCGGCACCCCGGCCGCCGCGACGTCAGCGCGGCACGGACTGCCGGTACCGGTCGACCGTCGAGCGAGCGAATCGCCCCGGCGAGACACCGCGCCACTGCTTGAACGCGTTCGAAAAGCTCGGCGCGCCTGAATATCCCATCCGATACGCGACGTCCTCGACGGTCAGCCCGGTGGCGAGCAGCTCCTCGGCGAGCGTGCCGAACGTTTCGGCGCAGAGCTGCCGATAGGAGGTGCCCTCCTCCGCCAACCGCCGGCGCATCGTGCGCAGGCTCATGTGCAGCCCGGCCGCGACGTCCTCCTGGCTGAGCCTGCTGTTCATCCGGTGCATCAACATTTCCCGCACCGTGCCCGCCACGCCCTGGCGCAGTCCGCGACGCTGCAGCAGATCGTCGCATTGCTCTTCGAACAGCTGCGCGGTGAGCGGACTGGCCTGCGGCATCGGCTCATCGATACCGGCGGCGTCGAACACCGCGAGCTGCAGTTCCGCGGATTCCGTGCTCGGAATCTCGAAGCTGTCGAACAGCGGCGCCAGCCGCGGGCGCAGGCCGCCCGCGATCTCGACGCGTACCACCGGCGGCGGCACACCGAACACCATGAACCAATTGGTCAGCAGCGCAGACACATCGCGTTCGGCGAGGAACCCGCGCAGCTCGCCGGGCAGGTCGCGGTCATCGCCGTAGAGCAGAATCTCGTCGTCGCGGTAGATGTGCCAGGCGCGGGCGAACGAGGTCATCAGGCTGAAGTAGCGCATGGCGACATCGATGGCCTGGCGCATGGTCGGGCTGCTGAGCACCGCCAAGGCAAGGACGCCGTGGGTGGTGAGGTGGGTGCGCGTGCCTGCTTCGACGCCGAGGCCCGGCGGATCGTCCAGCAGCGTGACGAGATTGCCGACGATGGCGAGTTCCTGCGCCGCGGTGATCTCCCCACCGGGTGTTTTCAGCAGCCGAGGATCGACGTCTGTGCCGCGTAGGCACTGATCCTGGGTGAGCCCGTGATCGTCCCCGAGTTCGACGAGGATCGCCGCGTTTGTTACCGACCGCCGCCACTCCCATGAGGCCACGTATCCATCGTTGCCTGTCGTGGCCGATTTGCGCAAGGTTTCTGGCCGGAGATCGTATGTTCTGCTCTCCCAATGCGGTTCATCCCGCCGAGCAAACCGTCCGACCGGTTCGCCATGGCCACACTCCGCAAGGTTATTGGCCGAAGTCGCGATGGACAGCAAATCTGCCACTCGACTGGCGATCGACCCTATTCGCCCTGGCCGCATTATGCAAAGTGCTGACCCGATATCGCATGGAGCACCCCCCAGCGACCCTCTAGCGTTGTACAGAGACGAAGGCAGGCGAAACCATATGTCTCGGAAGACGCTCACTGGCAAACGGATCGCGATCACCGGGGGCGCGCACGGCATCGGTCGCGAGACAGCGTCGGCGTTCCTGGCCGAGGGGGCCGATCTCGTCATCGGAGACGTGGACGTCGGCGCGGTGCGAGCGGTCGCCGATCACCTCGGCAGATCCCGCGACGGCACCGTCGTCGGACTCGCCCTCGACGTCACCGACAGCGCCCGCTTCGGCAGCTTCCTCACCTACGCCGAACGCAGACTCGGCGGTCTCGACGTTTTGGTGAACGCCGCCGACGTGATGCCGTCGGGCCCCTTTCTCGCGGAGTCGGCAGCCGAATCGGACCGGCAGATCGATATCAACCTGCGGGCGGTGATCATCGGAACCCGGCTCGCCGCAGAACGATTCGCCAGTCAGGGACACGGCCAGATCGTGAACATCGGCACGGCGGGCGGGGTGACCGCGGCGCTGGGTGTCGCCGTGTACTGCGCGACCAAACACGGCGTGGTCGGTCTCGGCGCGGCGCTGGACCAGGAAC
Source organism: Nocardia sp. CS682 (assembly GCF_004634405.1). NCBI lineage: Bacteria > Bacillati > Actinomycetota > Actinomycetes > Mycobacteriales > Nocardiaceae > Nocardia > Nocardia sp. CS682. The sequence continues at coordinate 1,956,998 of NZ_CP029710.1, forward strand.
TGTCGGGCAAGGGCGTCACCGTCAGCACCGTCGCCTCGGGGTCACTGGAGGACCCGGCGGCCGTCGCCGATTCCGTGGTCGACTGCGTCCTGCACGGGCGGGGCGGCCTGATCAGCGTGCCACCCACCAGCTTCCTGCGCGCCGCGTTGCGGCCACCGGGACGGGTGCGCCGCGTGTTCACCCGCAACGGCGAGTAGCGATCAGAGTTCGCGCAGAACGCGTTTGAGCACCTTTCCGGTCGGGTTGCGCGGCAGTTCATCGATGAACACGACGTCGCGCGGCACCTTGAACCGCGCCAGATGCGCCTTGACGTACTCGCGCACCTCGTCCTCGTCGAGTGAATGTTCTTCGCGCACAACGATCACCGCGCGTAGCCGCTGTCCGTACCGATCGTCGGGCACGCCGAAAGCACTCACCTCGGCGACGGCCGGGTGCGCGGCCAGCAGTTCCTCGATCTCGCCGGGGAAGACGTTCTCGCCGCCGGAGACGATCATGTCGTCGTCCCGGCCGTCGATGAAAAGTCTTCCCGCACTGTCGAAATGGCCGACGTCACCGGTGGACATCAGATTGCCGACCCGCAGCTTGTCGCCGCCGCCGGTGTACCCCTCGAACTGGAAGCTGTTGCCGACGAAGATCCGGCCGGTCTGGCCCGCAGGCAGCTCCGCACCATCCTCGTCGAGGATGCGCACGGTCGCACTCGGCACCGGACTGCCCACACAGCCCGGTTCGACGGCCAAGTCGGCGGGGGTAGCGATGGTCGCGTACGCCACCTCGGTGGAGCCGTACATGTTGTAGACCACCTGGCCGAAGGCCTCGGTCACCCTGGTGCACAGCTCGGCGCCCAGCTGCGAGCCCGCGACGAAGATGATGCGCAGCGCCGAGAAGTCATGTCCGGCACGGGCTCCCGGGCCGAGGTCGACCAGCCGCTGCAGCATCACCGGCACCGCCACGAGGGCGGTGGCGCGATGGCGGTGCAGGCTGTCCAGCACCGCCTGCGGGTCGAAGCGGCGGCGGATCACCAGCGTCGAGCCGAAGCCGAGCGCGATGGACAGGTGCGCGAACCCCAGCGTATGGAACAGCGGCGCCGGGCATTCGGTGATCTCGCGGGCACGGAACGGCACCTTGTCCAGGATCGCGCCGAGCGGGGCCAGCGAGGTCGGTTCGCCGCGCGGGGCGCCCTTCGGGGTGCCGGTCGTTCCGCTGGTCAGCAGGATGACCTTCGCGGTGGTGGTGGCGCGCCGCGGTGCCGAACGGCTCGCGCCGGCGATCAGATTGTCCAGCGTGTCGACGCCGGGCCGATCGGCCCAGGCGCGATAACGGCCACGCGGCGGGGTGAGGTCACCGAGCATGTCGGTGTACTCCTCATCGAACACCAGCAGATCGATACCCTCCCTGGCCACCACCTCACGCAGCTGCGGGCCGGCGAAATCGGTGTTCAGCAGCACGATTCGGGCACCGCACTTGGCGGCGGCGAACACCGCGTAGTGGAAGCCGCGATGGTTGCGGGCCAGGATCGCGACGCCCTCGCCGTCGCGCAGCCCGCGGGCGCGCCAGGCGTTGGCCAGGGCGCTGGTGCGCTCGTCGAGCTCGCGGAAGGTGATCGAGCCCAATTCATCGATGAGCGCCGCCCGGTCCCGGTAGCGCAGCGCGGCGACCGAGACGAGCCCGCCGAGCATCCCGGACCGAACGACCGCCGCACCCATCTGGGCGAGCCGGTCGGGCCGTTCCAGGGTAACCAGCCCGGCACGGACCGCCAATGAGGCGTAATAGGTTTCGTCGGCGACCCGGCGGGCGGCGCCCGCGGCCAGCGCGGTGACCTTGGCAAGCTTCATCATCGGGACCCCTTGGCCGGACAGCGAGGTCCGTCTAGCAAGTGCGGGCAAGTGCCCTCTCAGTAAAGCCTGTCCGATCGAGGTCCGTCGAGTGATCGCTACAGTGCGCCGCCGGGCATGATGGACAAATGTCTAGCAACACCGACCAGTCCGCTCCCGCGGGCGCTGCTACCGGTTCGATGCCCGGCCTCCGCATCGTGGTCGATGACCTCTCGGGACCGGAGATCGCGGCCCTGCTCACCGAGCACCTGACCGACATGGCCACGCACTCCCCCGCCGAGAGCATGCACGCACTGGACCTGGACGCACTGCGCCGCCCGGAGATCACCTTCTGGAGCGGATGGGACGGCGACACCCTGGCCGGCTGTGCGGCCCTCAAGCAACTCGACGCCGAGCACGCGGAGATCAAGTCCATGCGCACCGCCGCGACGCACAAACGTCGCGGCATCGCCTCGATCATGCTGCGCCACCTGCTCGCCGAGGCCTCCACCCGCGGGTACCGGCGAGTCAGCCTGGAGACCGGTGCGCCCGAGTTCTTCGTCCCGGCCCAAAGGCTTTACGCCGCGCATGGTTTCGAGTTCTGCGGGCCGTTCGGGGATTACGAACTCGACCCGTTCAGCGTCTTCATGACCCGCACGCTCTGAGGTTCGTGCTCCCGCACAGGTTTCGGAGGCAGGGCAGTTCCGCAGTACTCAGCACCTGTTCTTCCGCACCATGATTCGTGCACAGGAGCCTGTTCCCCGCACGGGTTTCACGTGCGGGGAGAGCAGCACTCACCCGAGGGCGCGGGTGAATCCTTCGACCATCTCGTCGACCTGGGCATCGGTCATCACGAACGACGGCGAGATCTGCATCGCGCCCTGCCCGGCCGCCCGGCTGGAAACACCGTGCGCACGAAGGGTTTTCACCATCGGCAGCCCCTCGGCGGGATCGACCAGCTGAACGGCGGCCACGGCACCCAGCCCACTGCGCACCTCGGCCACGCGCGGATGCTCGGCCAGCGGGGCGAGCTTCTCGTGCAGGGTCGCTTCCAGGCGAGCCGACTCGTCGAGCAGGTTCTCGCGCTCGATGATGTCCAGGTTGGCCAGCGCGGCCGCGGCGGCGCCCGCGTGCCCGCCGTAGGTGTAGCCGTGGCGCCACCAGACGCCGCCCGCGAAGAACGGTTCGGCGATGTGCGGTGCGATGAACACCGCACCCATCGGGACGTAGCCGGAGGTGAGGCCCTTGGCGGTGGTCATCAGGTCCGGTTGCAGGTCGAAGCGCGAGGAGGCGAACCAGGATCCGCCGATCCGGCCGAAGCCGGTGACGACCTCGTCGGTGACGAAGAGGATGTCGTTGTCGCGGCAGATGCGGCGCACCTCGGCGAGGTAGCCGGCCGGCGGCAGGTAGATGCCGCCCGCGCCGATGATGGGTTCGCAGAAGAAGGCGGCGATGCGTTCGGCGCCGATCTCCTCGATCAACGCGAGCAGCGACTTGGCGTCGTCCCACTCGACGGTGCGCGCATCGGCCATCAGCTCGCCGTAGCCCTCGCGGTTGGCCGGGATGCCCGCCAGCGCGGTGCCCGCGACATGCATGCCGTGATAGGCCTTGCTGCGCCCGACCACGATCGTCTTGTCCGGCCTGCCGAGCTCGTGCCAGTAGCGGCGGGCGAGCTTGGCCGCGGTGTCCACCGAGTCCGAACCGCCGGAGGTGAAGAAGATCTTGCTACCCGGCACCGGCGCCATCGCGGACAACCGCTCGGCGAGCTCCTGGGTGGCCGGTTCGGCGAAGTCGCCGAAGTTGGAGTAGTGCGCGACCCGGCGCAGCTGCGCGGCGACCGCATCGGCGATCTCGCCGCGGCCGTGGCCGACGTTGGTGAACCAGAGCCCGGCCGTCGCGTCCAGGTAGCGGTTGTCCTCGGCGTCGTAGATGTAGGCGCCCTCGCCACGGGCGACGACGAACGCGCCGTCCCGCTCGACCGCACCCATGTCGGCAAATCCATGCCATAGCGAGTTCATGTGTCCACCTTTACCGGAGGGAGGTGTCGCCCTCCGAATCGTGCCGGGCACCGCCGAGGACTCTCGAGCCGACGGCCACCCGGTCAACCAGGGAAAATCCGCTAGCAGTGCACCTCGGCCCTATGGCCATCACCACGTTGCACCGCAGCCCTACCCGACTCACGGCGTTCGGAGCCGCGCTCGCCCGCCGACGGCCGCTATCGCGATGGCGAGCAGCGTGAAGACGCCGAGCAGCACGATCAGGCCGATCGTCAGCGAGATATAGCCCTGCTGCCGAGGGTCGAGAAACGGGTACGGATACCAGTCGACGATCGGGCCGCGGATCAGCGTGTAGACGCCATAGACCACCGGGTAGATCAGCCACAGCAGGACGAGCCGCGGTGACAGGGCGAGCCGCTCGCGGGCCGGGACGAGCACCCAGTCGGCGACCAGCACGATCGGCAGCACGCGATGCAGGATGTCGTTGATCCAGCGATCGGTGAGCATCACGTCGATATTGGCCAGCAGCACCGCGTAGACCACACCGGTGATGAGCAGATACAGCGCGCTCGCCCCGCGCAACACCTCCCAGCGGCGCCCCTGCGGGTCACGCAGGCCGCCGATCAGCAACACCAGCATGCCGAGCACATTCGATTGAATGGTGAAGAAGCTGAAGTAGTTTCCGGTGGAGAACGCGGCCTCGTGCAGATTGCGCAGCGGGATCCAGGCCAGCGCGACGGCGGCGAGCACACCGAAGGCGATCCGCAGACCTCGGTATATCCAAGCCGTGCCCGAATCGGCGTCCATTGCCCGATCCTCGCATATCAAGCCTGGTTGACGCGCGACTTCCGGACAGTCCGCACACTGCCGGCAACCCGGCCGCACCGCCTGACGGAAATACCAGTTGCCGCCCTTCGCTACGCTTATGAATGCAATGACCAGGACAGCTGACACCGGACCCCGCGAGCTCCGCACCCGCCTGGCGAATCTCTCCCTCCGCGACGAATACCGGCTGCGCCGCCGGCTCGACCGGGCGCGCGGCGGCGACCTCGGCGAGGTCGAGGCCGAGATCGCCGCGGCCGAGCTCCGCATCGACGCGCGCCGAGCCGCCGTACCGGAGATCCGCTACCCCGAGCAGTTGCCGGTCACCCAGCGCCGCGAGGACATCGCCGCGGCCATCGCCGCGCATCAGGTGGTGATCGTGGCCGGCGAGACCGGCTCCGGCAAGACCACCCAGATCCCCAAGATCTGCCTGGAGCTCGGGCGCGGCATCCGCGGCACCATCGGCCACACTCAGCCGCGCAGGCTGGCCGCGCGCACGGTCGCCGAGCGCATCGCCGAGGAACTCGGCACCGAACTGGGCGACGTCGTCGGTTACACGGTGCGTTTCACCGATCACGCCTCCGACCGCACGCTGATCAAGCTGATGACCGACGGCATCCTGCTCGCCGAGATCCAGCGCGACCGGCTGCTGCGCCGCTACGACACGATCATCATCGACGAGGCGCACGAACGCAGCCTCAATATCGACTTCCTGCTCGGCTACCTCAAACAGCTGCTGCCGCGCCGACCCGACCTGAAGGTGATCATCACCTCGGCGACCATCGACCCGGAGCTGTTCGCCCGGCATTTCGCCGACGAGAACGGCGCTCCCGCACCGATTGTCGAGGTGTCCGGCCGCTCCTATCCGGTGGAGCTGCGCTACCGCCCCCTGTCCCTGGAACTGCCCGGCGCCGACGACGAAGACGACGAGGACACCCGGGTGGTCGACCGCGACCCGGTCGACGCCATCGGCGACGCGGTCGCCGAACTGTTCGCCGAGGGCGACGGGGACGTGCTGGTGTTCCTGTCCGGTGAACGCGAGATCCGGGACACCGCAGACGCTTTGCGCGATCTGAAGCTGCCGCGCACCGAGATCCTGCCGCTCTACGCACGGCTGTCCACCGCCGAACAGCACCGGGTGTTCGCGCCGCACCCCGGCCGCCGCGTGGTGCTGGCCACCAATGTCGCCGAGACCTCACTCACCGTCCCCGGCATCCGATACGTGATCGACCCCGGCACCGCGCGCATCTCGCGCTACTCGATGCGCACCAAGGTGCAGCGACTGCCGATCGAACCGGTCTCCCAGGCCTCGGCCCGGCAGCGCGCCGGACGCTGTGGCCGCGTCGCCGACGGTATCTGCATCCGGCTGTACTCCGAGGACGATTTCGAGTCCCGGCCCGCGTTCACCGAGCCGGAGATCCTGCGCACCAACCTGGCCGCCGTCATCCTGCAGATGACCGCGCTCGGGCTCGGCGATATCGAGAACTTCCCGTTCGTGGAGGCGCCGGACAAAAGGGCCATCCGGGACGGCATCGCGCTGCTCGAGGAGCTCGGCGCGCTGGGGCGGCGGACCGCCGCGCCGGGGTCGAAGGACGCGGCCGAAACCCGCACCGATGACTACGGATTGACGCTGACTCCGATCGGGCGCGACATGGCACAGCTGCCGGTCGACCCGCGGATGGCGCGGATGCTGGTGGAGGCGCACAGCAACGGCTGCCTGGCGGAGGTGCTGATCATCGTTGCGGCACTGTCGATTCAGGATGTTCGCGAGCGGCCCGCCGATAATCAGCAGGCCGCTGACCTCAAGCATGTGCGGTTCGTCGTGGAAGGCTCGGATTTCCTCGCCTACCTGCGACTCTGGGACTACCTGACCGAGCAGCGGAAGTCGTTGTCGTCCAACCAGTTCCGACGGATGTGCCGGGAGGAGTTCCTGCATTACCTGCGAATCAGGGAGTGGCAGGACCTGCACGGGCAGTTGCGCACCATCACGAGGGGGCTCGGGTGGTCGGCCGACTCGTCGGAGCGCTCCGACGCGGCGGGCGAACCTGCCGCGGGCAGCTCGCGGCGCGGGCGAGGCCGCGGCAAGGGCGGTCAAAACGCAGGAGCACCAGGCGGGCAGTCCGACGTGCGGCAGCAGGCCGAGGGGGGTTCGCGCCGTGGGCGGTCAAGCGGCCAGGCTCCTGCGCAATCCGCCGCAGGCCGTCAAGGCGATGAACGCCCCGGCACTGCGGACTCGAACCGGCAGGACGCCAACACTTCTCGCGACGGACGGACCGATTCCGCGACCGGCGGCGGGCAGCGGGGGGCGAAGCGGGGACGGCGCGGTGCGCCGCAGGCTGCCGACAGTTCCTCGCTCGACTCCGATGACATGCCGTGGGATTCCACCGGCATCCACCAGGCGCTGCTGGCGGGCATGCTGTCCCATATCGGGCTGCGTGAAGCGGAGACGCGGGAGTTCCTCGGCGCGCGCAACGCGAAGTTCATGATCTTCCCCGGCTCCTCGCTCGCGAAGAAGCCGCCGCGCTGGGTGATGGCGGCGGAGCTGGTCGAGACGTCACGGCTGTGGGGGCGGATGGCGGCCAAGGTGGAGCCGGAGTGGGCCGAGCGGCTCGCGGGCGACCTGGTGAAGCGCACCTATTCCGAACCACATTGGTCGGCCAAGCGCGGCGCGGCCAGCGCCTACGAACGCGTCACGCTGTATGGAATCCCGTTGGTGACCGGCAGACAGGTGGATTACGGCCGGATCGATCCGGAGCTGTCGCGGGAACTGTTCATCAGACACGCACTGGTGCAGGGCGAATGGCAGACCCGCCACGAGTTCTTCCACCGCAACCGCGAATTGATCGACGATGTCGCCGATCTGGAGCACCGCGCCCGCCGCCGCGACATCCTGGTCGACGACGAGGTGCTGTTCGAGTTCTACGACAAGCGCCTACCCGCCGACATCGTCTCGGTGCGGCACTTCGACAGCTGGTGGAAGTCCGCGCGCCGCAAAGACCCCGCGCTGCTGGACTTCTCGACCTCGACCGTGGTCAACGCGGGCACCGCGGCGCTGGATCCGGCCGCCTTCCCCGATGCCTGGCGGCAGGGCGAGCTCAGTTTTCCGCTCACCTATCAGTTCGAGCCGGGCAACGAGGAAGACGGTGTCACCGTACGGATCCCGGTCGAACAACTGGCGCACGTGCGTGCGGTCGGCTTCGACTGGCTGGTGCCGGGCATGCGCGACGAACTGGCCGCGGCGCTGATCAAGACCCTGCCGAAGGCGTTGCGGCGCAGCGTGGTTCCGGCGCCGGATTTCGCGGCGCGGGCACTGGCCGCGCTCACCCCGCGCGCCGAACCGTTGCGCATCGGTCTGGCGCGGGAGCTGTCTCGGCTCGGTGCGATCACCATCGATCCGACCGACCTCGATACCGCCGCACTGCCAGATCATCTGCGAATGACCTTCGCGGCGGTAGACAGCGCGGGCACGGTGCTGGCCCGGAGTAAGAGTCTGCCTGCGCTGAAAACTCAGCTCGCCGAACAGGTTTCCGCCTCGGTTGCGCGCGCGACGGCTGGGGCCGAACGCGCGCCCGCCGCGGTGTGGACGTCGGAGTCGCTGGGCACGGTCGAGCCGACGGTTCGCCGTGAGGTCGCCGGGCAGACCGTCACCGGTTATCCCGCGCTCGTACCCGAGGGCGAGGGTGTGGCGGTGCGGGTGCTCAGCTCCCCCGCCGCGCAAGCCGCCGCGATGCGCGCAGGCACCCGCGCGCTCGTCCTGAACGCGCTACCGACGTCCGTGCGCACCGTCACCTCGAGCCTGCGCCCCACGGAACGCCTTGCGCTGAGCCAGAATCCGTACGGTTCGCTGGAGGCGCTGGTCGAGGACTGCCGCGCCGCGGCCGCCGACGAGCTCATCGCCGCCGCGGGCGGACCGGTGCACAATCCGGATGACTTCGCGGCACTGGTCGCGAAGATCCGCACCGACTTCGCCACCGCGGTGGCGCGACTCGTCCGCCTGGTGGTGCCGATTCTGGCCGAGGCACACCGGGTTTCGGTGGCGCTGGCGCAGACCTCCGAACGCGACATCGCCGACGACGTCCGCGACCAGCTCGACAACCTGGTCTTCCCCGGTTTCATCTCCGAATGGGGCAGCGCCCGACTGCGCGAACTCCCCCGCTACCTGCAAGCCGCCGTCGTCCGCCTGGAGGCGCTACCAGGCTCCGCGGTCCGCGACCGGCAGGGCATGATCGAGCTGGACCGCGCCCTCACCGCCTACGACCGGCTGGTCAACTCGCTACCGGAGAACCGGCGCCACGCTCCGGCCGTCACCGAGATCTGGTGGATGATCGAGGAGTTCCGGATCAGCCTGTTCGCCCAGAAGCTCGGCACGCCATATCCGGTGTCCGCCAAGCGCATCGAGAAAGCCGTCGCCGCTATCCGCCGGTAGCCGAAGCGGCCGTTGCTATTCGGCGGGCACCGCTGCTGCCTCGCGGGCGGTGCGCATCTCCTGGATCTCGCGTTCGAAATCCGCTGCGGAGGTGAAGGATCGGTAGACGGAGGCGAAGCGGAGGTAGGCGACCTCGTCCAGGTCGCGCAGTGGGCCGAGGATGGCCAAACCGACCTCGTGGCTCGGCACCTCGGGAGAACCCTTGGCGCGCACCGCGTCTTCCACCTTCTGCGCGAGCAGGTTCAGTGCGTCGTCGTCGACCTCACGGCCCTGGCAGGCGCGGCGGACACCGCGGATGACCTTTTCCCTGCTGAACGGTTCGGTGACGCCACTGCGTTTGACCACGGACAGGATCGCGGTTTCCACCGTGCTGAACCGCCGCCCACAGTGCGGGCACGCGCGGCGGCGGCGGATGGCCGCGCCTTCGTCGGCCTCGCGCGAGTCCACCACCCGGGAGTCGGGGTGTCGGCAGTACGGGCAATGCATCCGGGGGATCCTTCGTCGATGCGCGTGCTCGCGGCCGGCCCGGCAACCGATCGGGGTGACCGTCCCGGCGAGCACGTGTACAGGGGCCTAGACCCCGGCACCAGGTAAACCTCAGGCGATATGCGGAATACCTGCATAGCACTTCGAGGATACCCGTCCGGGTACCCGGGATGTCTCACTCACCCGGTACCCACCGGCATTGTCCGCGGGATCGCCGGTCCGCTCCCGCTGATCATCTCCACTTCACCCAGCACGCGCCGGTGCGGGCTGCGAACCTATTCGACGATCTGCCACTGCGAGGTCAGATCGGCGATCAGCTCGGGTAGGCGCGGGATGAGGCGGCCGCGGGCGAGCTTGTTCCAGAACGACTCGCCGAGCACGACGGGGCCGAGTGCGGGGTCGAGCTCCATGTCGATGTGCCGCGGGACGAGGTCACCGGTGATGTAGGTCCAGCGGGTGTCGCGGTCGGCCCAGTTGAAGTCGGGCAGCGAGGTGCGCAGGGCCAGGGTACGGCCGCCCAGGTCGGCGCGGACGGTGGCCGGTGCGAACACGCCCGGGGCGCGGACACCGGGCACGGCGGGCTTGCCCGCGATGGTGCTCACGTAGGTGAGGACCCGGCCGATCGGGGCGCGGCCCGCGGCGGTCGCATCCCACTGGTCGGCGATCACCTTGTTCTGTTCGCGGTCGGTCATCCGGATCAGCGCGTCGATATTGCCTTCGCGGGTGCCCTGGGCGATGGATTGCCATGCGGTATGGATGTCGTCGTCGAGCACGCCCGCCTCGTACATCTCGTCGATGCCACGCATGCCCAGCGCGATGTAGGCCTCGTGCATCGGGACCAGGTCGGTGAAGATGTGCTTCTGCATGATCATCAGCCGGGTTTGGTACCAGGCGACGTCCTCGGCGGTGAGGCGCGAGCCCTCGGTGGCGAGCAGCCGGATGTCGGCCGGCAGTTCGCGCACCAATTCGGGTGGGGTGTGGCGCAAGAGGTCGGCGACGGTGTCACCGAGTTGGTGGATGCCGGGCACGTCGAGCACCCCGCCGACGTCGCTCATGTCGAAGAAGCCGGAGGCGAACGAGCCGCCCGCGATGCCGGCCAAGCCGGTCCAGTAGAACTGCGGGTGCTGCGTGGTGAGCCGCAGGTAGTTGACGTACACCTGATTGAAGGTGCGTTCGTTGGCCCGGACGCCGCGGGCCGGATCCCAGGCCGCGAGGTCGATGGCGGCGTTGCGGGTCGCGACGATCAGCCAGTACTGATGCAACAGGGTCGCGTACCGGCGCGGGGACACGCCGTCGGCGCGGGCCGCGTCCACCGCGGCGGACAGGGTCGATTCATCCAGCGGGAGCGCCGGATTCAGCCCGCCGCCGCCCGCGCCGTCACCGTTGACGGCGGGTAAGTCGAGGTAGTCCGCGTAGGCGGGCGCCGCATGGGCGGCCGGTACGGCGGCGACCCCGAAGACCAGACAGAGGGCGATCCCGAAAGTTCGGGCGAGCAGCCGGGTGGAGTGTCCGGCGGTGGCGAGATGCGTCATTGCTAGATGTCCCGAACTCGTGCGTAGGCGACGGCCGTGTGTGGCAAAGAGCTTTGCCAGATCACGTGTTCAGCACACTAACAACATGTTCTAGTTGATGATCAACAAATTCGGTCACTCTGCGTCCGCACGATCAGGCCGGTGCTACGTGGTAGCCACGCCGGTCCGGGAAGCAACGCCCGAAATGTCGGCCGATCTCGTCAACGGGTGCTGACACCTTGGGGCAGCACACTTCCGGGCACGGAATCCACGACCACCGACTGCCCGTCGACCACGGCGGGCACCGCGCCCGGACCGGCGTCCCCACCCCAGTCCCCCGCCCGCAGGTGCGCCAGCGTGATCAACGCGGCCACCACGAGCGCACTCAACAGCGCCGCCACCGCGAGCACGGCGAAACCGACCTGCGCCTGCTCGACCAGCTCCACCGGGTGAGCGCCGCGGGCCTGGCGCACCGGCGAATTCCGTGTGCCACGGTCGTATACGACGACGCCGCCACCGGGCCGCGCGCCACGCGGGCGCCGGTCCACGGTCGACCGATGCGCCGAATCCACTGCGCGCGTACGCAACGAGCCTCGATGCACGCGCGGGACCGTCGCGAACGCGAGATCTATCTCCGCCGAATCGGTGTCGCGCGAGCCGACCTCACGCGTGTCGACATCGCGAACATCGTCGACACGCCGTGCGAGATCCGTGCCCGGCGCGCCGATCTCCGTGTTGATGTCGCTGATCGCAGTGCTCATCGGACAAACCTCCGTGGTGGGTGCTCCGTCTGTGTTCGAGCTGGGGTGTTCGAGCTGGGCGGACCGGTGGGGCTGCTCGGTACCGCTGTTCAGTGCCGCTTTTCGATGCATTGTTCGCTCAGGTGTTCGAAGAACTGATGTTCGATTTCTACCACGTGCCACCGACAATGTCAGCAGGAAACGCCCGACACTCCTCGAACAGATGTTTGAAACATCGGCCCGACCGGACTAGATTCGAAAGACGAAATTCAAGACAGGCCATGCAGGGATATGCCGGGCGGCGGGATCAGCCCGGATACAGCACGGAAGGGCGGTTGCGGTGAGGCACACAGACGACACGGGCGTAGAGAGCGAAGGCGGCGCCGACACGGCGGTTACCGAAGCGGATCTCACCGTGCGTCAACGCAAAGTGCTGGAGGTTATCCGGTCTTCGGTGAGCGAGCGCGGCTACCCGCCGAGCATCCGGGAGATCGGCGACGCCGTCGGGCTGACGTCCACCTCCTCGGTCGCCCATCAACTGCGGGCACTGGAACGCAAGGGCTTTCTGCGTCGCGACCCGAATCGTCCACGCGCCGTCGATGTTCGCGGCCTCGACGAGGTGGGGCGCGCGGTGACCACCCTGCACGCCGCCGCCGTCGACGAATCCGATACGGGCGCAGCCGATCCGAACCGGCCGACGCCGACGTTCGTGCCGGTACTCGGCCGGATCGCCGCCGGTGGACCGATTCTGGCCGAGCAGGCCGTGGAGGACGTGTTCCCGCTGCCGCGCGAACTGGTCGGCGAGGGATCGCTGTTCCTGCTCAAGGTCGTCGGTCAGTCGATGATCGACGCGGCGATCTGCGACGGCGACTGGGTGGTGGTGCGCCAGCAGAACGTCGCCGACAACGGTGACATCGTCGCCGCCATGATCGACGGCGAAGCGACCGTGAAGACGTTCAAGCGCACCGGCAAGGATGTCTGGCTGATGCCGCACAACCCGGTGTTCGAACCGATTCCCGGCAATGACGCACAGGTACTCGGCAAGGTCGTCACGGTCATCCGTAAGATCTAGCCGGAGTTCCATACGCGAACGGCCGCACGGTGATCCGTGCGGCCGTTCGCGTCCGATACCGCCGGCGCGGATCCGGCGGCATCGTTCACAGCACATTGCCAGCGAGCGCCCAGCGCCTTCACCGCTGCGCGGGTCATGCTCCTGCGGTGACCGTGATCAGCGTCGAACCGAGCATGCCCGGTGCAACCACCACCACGGCGGGCCTACCTCCGGCTCGCCACTGGGAGCGGGCCGGACTTGCCGCGCTGCTGCTCGGTACGGCGGTCGCGTATCTCTGGCACATCACCGTCAACGGCATGGGCAACAACTTCTACGCCGCCGCGACCTGGGCCGGTTCCCGGAGCTGGAAGGCGCTGCTGTTCGGCTCGCTCGATCCCGGCAACTTCATCACCGTCGACAAGCCACCGGTATCCCAGTGGGTGATGGGGTTGTCCGGGCAGCTGTTCGGATTCAGCAGTGCGAGCATGCTGGTCCCGCAGGCGTTGATGGCGGTCGCCGCGGTCTGGCTGCTGTCTGCGGCGGTGGCCCGCGCCACCGGCAGCCGGGACACCGGGCTGCTCGCCGGGGCGGTGCTGGCATCGACCCCTGTGGTGGCGTTGATGTTCCGGTTCAACAATCCCGACGCCGTGATGGTCCTGCTGATGACCGCGGGCGCCTACTGCACGATCAGGGCCCTGGAGCGAGCGAGCGCACGCTGGCTGGCATTGGCCGGTGTCGCGCTCGGCTTCGCGTTCCTGGCCAAGATGCTCGAAGGGTTGATGGCGCTGCCCGCGCTGGGTGTCGCCTATCTCCTTGTTGCGCCTACGACGCTGCGTAATCGGTTGTGGCACTTGACCACTGCCGCCGTCGCGCTGATCGTCTCGTCCGGCTGGTACGTGCTGCTGACCATGTTGTGGCCCCCTTCGTCGCGGCCCTACCTCGCCGGGTCGACGAACAACACGTTCATGGATCTGGTGCTCGGCTACAACGGATTCGCGCGCTTCCTCGGCCAGAACCACAAGGTCGGCAACCGCTTCGAGCTGCCGCCCGGGTACGAGATGCCACACGACCTCGGGGCAGGCTTCGGTGGATCGGGGCCGTCGAGGCTGTTCACCGGTGAGATCGGATTCGAGATCTCCTGGCTACTGCCCGCAGCGCTGCTGGCCTTCGGGATTGTGCTGGTGTCACGCTGGCGAGTGCCGCGCACCGATCTGATACGCGGCGCGGCAGTGGTTTTCGGACTGTGGCTGATCATCGATGGGATCGCGTTCACCACCATGCAGGGTGGCATGCACGCTTACTACACCTTGGCCATCGGGCCCGCCGTCGCGGCAACGTTCGCGCTCGGTGTCCACGAAGCTTGGCGGCGGCGCGACGAGGTGTTCGGCCGAATTGCCGCTGCCGCGGTGGTGCTGGCTACGGCAGGCTGGGCTTTCGTGCTGCTGCAACGTAACGCCGAGTGGCTGCCTTGGTTGCGCTGGGCCCTGCTCACCATTGCCGTACTCGCCACGCTCGGGCTGCTGGCCGGCACCTTCACCGTGCCGGATCGGCTGCGCACCCGGACCACCTCGGTGCTGGTGATCGTGGGCGTGCTGGCCGGACTCGGCGGATCCACCGCGTACGCGGCGGCCACCCTGCCGCAGGCGCATGTGGGCGGCAGCCCGACCGTCGGCCCCGCCGAACCCGAAAAGGGCGCCCCCGCAAACGAAGTCCGCCGCGCCGTCACCGCTTTCCTCGACGGCTCGACCGAACCGCAGGTCGTCGAACTGCTGCGGAATACCACGACCACCTGGTCGGCAGCCGTCGATCGGTCCTCGACTGCCGCGAGCCTGGAGTTGGCCAGCCGCACCCCCGTGATCGCCATCGGCGGCTTCACCTCCGACGACCCGGTGCCCACCCTCCCCGACTTCGAGCACTTGGTCAGCACCCACCAGGTCACGTACTACCTCGCGCAGGAGGTGAAGTTGCCGGATGCATGGAAAGTCGCCGATCAGCCGGGCATCATCCCGGAACCGGACCAGCCGCACACCGGCAACGGCCTGTGGCGACCATCCGGAAACAAGGACATCGCGGAGTGGGTTGCCGCGCACTACACCCCGGTCCACTTCGGCAACATAGCTGTCTACGACCTGACAGCACCGCCGCGCTGACGTTCATGATCGACGGGACATAGCCGCCGTCATGTCCCGGTGGATCATGAAGTTACGGCCGTGCGGGACTTCGCGCTGCCGACGATCCCCGTGTGGGTGCCGCCGGACCGAATCAGGTTGCCTCGGCCGGTCGGGTAGCGACGACCCCGGCCAGGATGACGCGCAGGCCGTGGTCGAACTCGGCGTCGGGATCGGCGGTGAAGAGCTCGCCCACCAGCGCCGTGGTCAAGGGGTATCGCGTTGCGTCGATGAGGTTTTCGAGGCGCTCGGGCCGGTAGGGGTTGTCGTCGTATTCGGCGCCGGCTCGCGCCTGCTCTTCGATCACGAAGCCGATGGTGTAGTGCAGCAGGATCGGGAAGACGCGGACCGACTGCACCATCGCGAAGCCCGCGTCCTCCAGCGTGCGCAGCGTCAATTCCACTGTGCGCCACATTGCTTCGTCGTCGACATAGGTGCCCGCGAGCACCTTCGCGCCATCCCGGTAGCGCAGCATCGACCGGCGCAGCCTGGTGGCGAGCTGGATGGTCCAGTCCTGCCAGTCCTGCCCGCGCCGCGGCGCCTCCAAGCCGTCGACGGCGGCGACGAAGACGGTGCGTGCCATCGCGTCGAGTAGTTCGCGCTTGTTCTTGACGTGCCAGTAGAGCGCGGGTGCCTGGACGTCGAGCGCGGCGGCCACCTTGCGCATGGTCAGGCCGTCCAGTCCGGCGTCGTCGAGCAGGTTCAGCGCCGCCTGGGCGATGACCTGGGTATCGAGCTTCACAGCCGCCTCCTGTTTCGAACCGGTTGACAGCTTAACAATGTTCATGTCTCCCTAACATCGTTAAATAGCTTAACATCGTTAAGGAGAAGGTCATGGAGACGACCCAGGTAGTTATCGCTGGTGGCGGGCCTACCGGACTGATGCTGGCCGCTGAATTGCGACTAGCCGGAGTGGACGTTGTCCTGCTCGACGGGCTCGCGCAGCGCACCGGCGAATCGCGGTCCGGCGGCATCCACGCCCGCACCATGGAGATCCTCGATCAGCGTGGACTGCTCGACTGCTTGCTGCCACAGGGCCACATCCGGCAAGCCGGCCATTTCGGCGCGCTCCCTTTGGATTTCAGCGACTTCGACACTCGATACCCGTACATGCTCGCCGTGCTGCAGTCGGTGGTCGAGCGCGAACTCGACCGGCACGCAACCGAACTCGGGGCGCCGGTGCGGTGGGGATCGCCGGTCATCGGGTTCGAGCAGGACGCGACGGGGATCGACGTGGAAGTCGGCGGACCGGACGGCACCCACCGGATTCGGTCCGAGTATCTGGTCGGTTGCGACGGCGGGCGCAGTGCGGTGCGCAAGCTGGCAGGCATCGACTTCGTCGGCACCGACGCGACGATGACCGGGATGCTGGCCGATGTCGAACTGGCCGAGCCGCCTTCGGAGCAGTTCTTCGGCCACCGTCGCGGGGGCGGCGATTTCTCCGCAGTCCAGTTCGAGCCCGGCTGGTACCGGCTGGTCGTCCAACGACACGACCTCGTCATGCCGCGCGGATCAGTCCTGACGTTCGAGGACTTCCGGGCCAACTTCGCTGAGATCGCGGGCACCGATTTCGGCATGCACAGCCCGCGCTGGGTGACGCACTACGGCGACGCTTCCCGACAGGCGACGCGCTACCGCGACAGGCGCGTGTTCCTGGCCGGAGATGCCGCGCACATCCACTACCCCGCAGGCGGCCAAGGCCAGAACCTGGGAGCTCAGGATGCGGTCAATCTCGGCTGGAAGCTGGCAATCGCCCTGCACCGCAACGGATCGGACGCTGCGCTCGACACCTATGAGTCCGAACGCCATCCGGTCGGTGCCCGCGTGCTGAACAACACCAGGGCGCAGACCGCGCTACAGCGGCCCGGCGCGCATACCGAGGCACTGCGCGCTGTGCTGGGCGACCTGATCGACCTGGACGTCGTGCGGCAACGGCTCGGGCTCATGATCACCGCCCTCGACATCCGCTATGACGTCAAAAGCGATCATCCGCTGGCCGGGCGTCGTGTTCCCGACGGCGACCTCACCACCGCCGCGGGTGTCACCCGGGTATGCGAACTGCTGCGCCCGGGCCGACCGATCCTGTTGCGCCTCAACGGAAACCAGAACGCGTCGGCAGCAGGGTGGCTCGACCGAGTCGACGTGATCGACGCCCACCCCAGCGCCACCCACTGGCCCGTCCCCGGCGTAGGCGACATCGCGGTTCCCGCCGCCATCCTCATCCGACCCGACGGTTACGCAGCCTGGGTCAGCTCCGAGCCCAGTACCGACGGCCTAACCGAAGC
Organism: Nocardia sp. CS682; assembly: GCF_004634405.1. Lineage (NCBI taxonomy): Bacteria > Bacillati > Actinomycetota > Actinomycetes > Mycobacteriales > Nocardiaceae > Nocardia > Nocardia sp. CS682. Next base: position 1,974,295 of record NZ_CP029710.1, read on the forward strand.
ACTGACCACCTGGTTCGGCCCAGCGGTCTGAGCCGTCGGCGAGCGAAGCGCCCACGAGTTCCGACTGGGAATCTCACAGCGGACGGGTTGGCGGCGTCTTCCTCCTGTGAGCCTGCAACGCGGATTGTCCGAAAACCACGCTTCGCGCTCGGCTGAGCTCCCCTGGCGGGTGGCCGAGGCGATACCCGGTGCGGGTCAGCCTTCGCCGAGGTTGCGGAATCTGGCTCTCACTGGTGCGGCTCCCCCACCGCACACCGAAGCCGAATTGGAGCGCCTGCTGACGATGGTGCGGCGAGATCTGCGCAACGGTACGACCGTCAGCATCGGACACAGTCGGCATGCCAACTCGGTCGCCGCGGCGGACGCATTCGCCGCCGCATGGCGTGCGCGTGGCTTCCAGGTGTCAGCCGTCGTCGACTGGCCGGAGGACGCCGCATCCTGGCTGCGGCAGGCGCGGCGGCTCACCGCGGGGGCACCCGACGCCTGGGTGGTCGCGGGGGGAGTCGCGGGTTTCGTCCAATTGAGCAGACGGCTCGTGCACTCCACGGATTGGACCGCGCGCCGCACGTTCGCGTTCGGGTCGCTGACTGATTCGAGGTGTGCGGTACTTGCGGGCGCCCGGGTCCTCGATGGACTGCGTGGTGCGACCCGCGACGGGAACGGCTGGGCGGTCCGCGGCGGCGAGGTCGTTCTCGGTGCCGGGTGACCTACTCGGTTTGGTCGTCGATTGTCGCGACGGCGGCGTTCTTCTTGACCGACTCGATGCCGTTCTTGGCTGCGGCCTTGCTTTCGTAAGCCTGGCTCGCGGCGATGACCTCCCCGTTCGGCGCTTTCAGACGCCAACGGGTCTTCGATGCCTTGTCCGTGTACAACTCGAATTTGGCGGCCATGGTTGCTCTTCTTTCGCTCGACCGGATAACTCCTGTCGTTCGAAGGAGTAACCGTCCAGCGTTTTCTCAATCCTCGCGGCGGAGTCACCCCAGTAGCTGACCGTTAGCAGAGCAGGGCGGCGTTGTGCGAGATCAGGTGGTCGCTGCTTGTTTCGCGAGCGGGTCGTCCGCGTGGGTCGCGCCGATCCAGTGCAGCAGGTCGTGGATGGTGTCGTCGGCGAGGCGGTAGCGGACGATGCGGCCGTGTTTGGCGGCGGCGACCCAACCCTGTTGGCGGAGTAGGCGTAGGGCGTGCGAGACGGCGGTGCCGGACATGCCGACCGCGGCGGCCAGGTCGCTGACGCTGATGTCGGGGGCGTGGTGCAGGCACAGCAGCAGCCGGAGCCGGTTGGCATCGGATAAGAGCTCGAAACGGTTCGCCCAGCGCTCGATGCCTGCGATAGCCAAACCCGATGCGGCGCGGCCTGCGTGATCGGGATCCAGCGGAATGCTCACTGCCACACGTCTACTCTGCCGCTCTTGGGCGAGTACGACCAGCGCTTGTGAACATCGGAACATATGTTCAGCTGATCAGGTATCGCGGGTATCGTCTCGACAAGTGAGCAGCACAACCCAGGCCATGCACATGAGCGACGGCATCGTCGACGCGCCGACCTCGTTGATCTTCGCGGTGATCGCGGTCGCGGGCCTGGGCTTCGCGGCGTGGCGGGCCCGCGCCGAGCTGGACGAGCGGGCCGCACCGATGGCCGGTCTGGTGGCGGCCTTCATTTTCGCGGTGCAGATGGTGAACTTCCCGATCCTGCCGGGAGTGAGCGGGCATCTGCTCGGCGGCGCGCTCGCCGCGATTCTGGTCGGCCCCTACGTCGGGGCGCTGTGCGTGGCGATTGTGCTTGTCGTGCAGGCACTTCTGTTCGCCGATGGCGGGCTGACCGCGCTCGGTACGAACATCACGAACATGGCGCTGATCGGGGTCGCCGTCGGTTACACGGTCGCTCGCCTCGTGCTGCCGGTGCTGTCTCGGCGACGCGCCGACGCGGGGATCGGGATCGTCGGATTCGTCGCGGCGTTCGTCGGAACCGTCGCAGCGGCTTCGGGTTTCGTCGTCGAGTACCTGATCGGCGGTGCGGCGGGCTCGACCGTCGGCGCGGTCACCGGATACATGCTGATCACCCATGCGCTGATCGGTGTCGGAGAAGGGATCATCACCGCGATCACGCTCGTCGCCGTGGTCAACGCCCGACCCGATCTCGTCTATCTGTTGCGGGTCAGCGGTCGACGCCGCACCGCCGCAACACCACTGCGACCCCGGCTCTCGATGACCGGATTCCTGTTGGCGTTCGCCGCGGTGGCCGTGCTCGTCGCGGGCCTGCTGTCCTATGTGGCGAGTTCGCAGCCGGACGGGTTGGACGCGACCACGCAGCGCGGCTGCACCGTGGTCCAGGTCGACGGCACCGAAGAGCTGCAGGGCGACTGCATCGCCAAGAACGCGCAAGACCACCATCTCGCGAACTCACCACTGGCCGACTACACGATCGACGGCAACGACAAACTGACCGGTGTCGCAGGCATTCTCGGGGTCGCCGCGGCTTTCGCGGTGCTGTTCGCGGTGGTGAACCTGATCCGGGCGGGACGACGGAAAGACACGGCCGCGGTGACCGAGCCGGGGTCGACGTAAGTGACGGTCGCCAGTCACCGCCTGTATCTGCCGGGAAGTTCACCGGCGCATCGGGTACCGGCCGAAGTGAAGATCGTCTGCGCGGTGCTCGCCGTCTTCGCCGTCGTGGCGACGCCGCGAGAACTGTTCTGGCCCTTCGGCTGTTACGCGCTCGGCTTGGTCGCGCTCTGGCGCTGGGCGGATATCCCGTTGCGCTGGATCGCGCCGCGGCTGCTCATCGAACTGCCCTTCGTGGTGCTCGCGATTCTGCTGCCGTTCGCGGCGGGTGCGCCGAGGACGACGTTTCTCGGGCTGTCGCTGTCGACGGCCGGGCTGTATGCCGCGTGGGGCATTGTCGCGAAAGGGACGATCGGCGTGGGAGTTTCGCTCACCTTGGCCGCTACGACGAACGTACGCGAATTGCCGGCCGGCCTGACCAGGCTGCGCGTGCCCGGCATGATCGTCACCATCGTGGTGTTGATGCTCCGGTACGTCGACCTGCTGCTCGAGGAAGCCGGTCGGATGCGTTTGGCGCGGATTTCACGCGGCGACGACCCGCGAACCCTGCGCCAAGCAGGTGCGACCGCACGCGGTGCGGGCACCTTGTTCCTGCGTTCCTACGAACGCGGGGAACGCGTCCACTTGGCGATGCTGTCGCGCGGGTTCACCGGCGCTGTACCGGATTTCGGCACCCAGCCCGCGACGCGGACGCAATGGATGCTCGGCTGTGTACCCGCTGTCGTCGCGGTCTGCCTCTGCGTCACCGCCCAGGTGATCCGATGACCGAATCGGCAACGCCCGCAGTACGTCTGGTCGACCTGACGTTCGCCTATCCCGACGGCACCGGCGCCCTGCACGGCGTGAACCTCGACATCGCCCCCGGCGAACGGGTCGCCGTCCTCGGCCCCAACGGTGCCGGGAAATCCACCCTGATGCTGCACCTGAACGGCGTGCTCACCCCGGCATCCGGCGAGGTGCGCATCGGCGGAATCCTATTGGGCCGCAGCACCGTTCGCGCCATCCGCCAACGCGTCGGCCTGGTCTTCCAGGACCCCGACGACCAGCTCTTCATGCCGACCGTCGAACAAGATGTCGCCTTCGGACCCGCCAATTTCGGTATCCGCGGCGCCCAGCTCACCGACAACGTCCGCGACGCCCTCGCCGCGGTGGGCATGTCGGATCGAGCCGAGCGCTCCCCTACCCAACTCTCGGTCGGCGAGCGCCGCCGCGCCGCCCTGGCCACCGTCTTGGCCTGCCGGCCAGAGGTACTCGTCTTGGACGAACCCGCCGCCAACCTCGACCCGGTCGCCCGACGCGAGCTGGCCGACGTACTGACCACACTGCCGACCACCATCCTGATGGTCACTCACGATCTCCCCTACGCCCAGCGCATCTGCCACCGCGTGGTGATCCTCGACGCGGGCCGCATAGTCGCCGACGGTCCCACCGACGAAATCCTCGATGACGCAGCGCTGCTGGCCAAACACCGCCTGAGCTGAGCCCTTGGGAGCCGAGCCCGGTCGACGGCACAGTGATCGAGCGCCCCGGACCGAGTGGGCACTCCCCTCGATCCGGCAATGGACCCGAGAGTGCCCGTCCGCCGACCCGAACGAGCTCAGGCGCCGCGACCGGTGCGCTGCTGGAGCTCATCGATCAGCTCCGACGCCTGCGCTTTGGTCAACCCCGCCGGCACCTCCTCGCCCGCCTCCTGGGCCAGGGTCTGCAGGTAGGACTGCTGCGGTCCGGTCATCGGCTCGTCACCGGTGGTCCACTGCTCGGGATCCTTCTCCGGATTCGGCTGCACCATCATCGCTCCTCACACTCGACAGAACGCATGTTCGACCCCTACATACCCGGATCATCGCCCCTCAACCACCGCAGCCGTGCGGCAGTCACCCGACCCGGTATGTGGTGCAACCGAATGCAGACCTCCGGATCAGGACAGCTTCAGCGACCGTCCGATGATTTCCTTCATGATCTCGGTGGTGCCGCCGTAGATCGTTTGCACGCGAGCGTCCATGTACGCCTTCGCGATCGGGTATTCCTTCATGTAGCCGTAGCCGCCGTGCAGCTGCAGGCAGCGGTCGATGAGCTCGACCTGCTCCTCGGTGCTCCACCACTTGGCCATGGCGGCATCCTCGACCGAGAGCTTGCCGTTGTTGAGGTCCTCGATGAAACGGTCGACCAGCACGCGGACCGCGGTGGTCTTGGTGGCCAGTTCGGCGAGGACGAAGCGGGTGTTCTGGAAGGTGCCGATGGGCTTGCCGAACGCCTTGCGGTCGCGCACGTACTGGATGGTCATGTCCAGGCACGCTTCCATGGCGGCCGCGGCCATCACGGCGATGGAGAGGCGCTCCTGCGGGAGGTTCTGCATCAGATGGATGAAGCCCGCGCCTTCCTGACCGAGCAGGTTGGCGGCGGGGACCCGGACGTCGGTGAAGCTCAGCTCGGCGGTGTCCTGCGCCTTGAGGCCGAGCTTGTCCAGGTTGCGGCCGCGCTCGAAGCCGGGCATGCCGCGCTCGACGACGAGCAGGCTGAAGCCCATCGCGCCCTTCTCGGGGTCGGTCTGCGCGACCACGATGACGATGTCGGCGTTGATGCCGTTGGTGATGAAGGTCTTGGCGCCGTTGAGCACCCAGTCGTCACCGTCGCGGACCGCGCGGGTCTTGATGCCCTGCAGGTCGGAGCCCGTGCCCGGCTCGGTCATCGCGATGGCGGTGATGATCTCGCCGGAACAGAAGCCGGGCAGCCAGCGCTGCTTCTGCTCCTCGTTGGCCAGTTCCAGCAGGTACGGCGCGATCACATCGTTGTGCAGGGCGAAGCCGAGACCGGAGTACTGGCCGCGGACCGACTCCTCGGCCACGATCGCGTTGTAGCGGAAATCCTTGACCCCGCCGCCGCCGTACTCCTCCGGCATGGCCATACCGAGGAAGCCCTGCTTGCCCGCCTCGAGCCAGACCGCGCGGTCGACGATCCCCTGCTCTTCCCACTCAGCGTGGTTCGGCGCGACATGCTGATCGAGAAACTTGCGGAACGACTCCCGGAACAAATCGTGCTCGGGTTCGAACAGTGTGCGCTCCACACCAACCTCCTAGGGACAACACCCGGCCGGTCCACACCGACCCGTCGTTGCCTAATACGGTACCCGGAACGAGAATCGCAGTTCACTTCTGGGGCAGAATCGCGAAGTGACCAGGCGTGAAGAGGCGGCGCGTGGAAGAAGACCGAGATTCTCGACAAACCGCGGCGAACGCGGCAGTGTCGGCAACCACACAGTTCCGACGCGGTGTTCACCCGCTGTCCAACTTTTGGTGAACATCACCATGCGACGGTGGGGCCATGGCGGCGACCCTCATCGCGACGGCTCCGACCGGTTCCGTTGCCTCATCCTCCAGTCCGACAGCACTGCCCCCGGTCCGACCGGTGGAGCGTCTCGGGTTGGCCGGGCTGCTGCTCGGAACCGCGATCGCGTACCTGTGGCACATCACCGTGAACGGTATGGGCAACAACTTCTACGCGGGCGCCACCTGGGCCGGCTCGCGGAACTGGAAGGCACTGCTGTTCGGGTCGCTCGATCCGAGCAACTTCATCACCGTCGACAAGCCGCCGGTGGCGCAGTGGGTGATGGGGTTGTCCGGGCAGCTGTTCGGATTCAGCAGTGCGAGCATGCTCGTTCCACAGGCGTTGATGGCGGTTGCCGCGGTCTGGCTGTTGTCCGCGGCGGTGGCGCGGGCGACCGGCAGCCGGGGCGCCGGGCTGCTCGCCGGGGTGGTGCTGGCGGCAACGCCGGTGGTGGCGTTGATGTTTCGGTTCAACAATCCGGATGCGGTGCTGGTCTTACTGATGACGGCGGGCGGCTACTGCACGATCAGGTCGCTGGAGCGGGCGAACGGGCGGTGGCTGATGCTGGCCGGTGTCGCGCTCGGGTTCGCGTTCTTGACGAAGTTGCTCGAAGGGTTGATGGTGCTGCCCGCGCTGGGGATCGTATACCTCGTGGTCGCGCCTACCTCATTGCGGAATCGGTTGTGGCACTTGGTCGGTGCTACTGCGGCGTTGATCGTTTCCGCCGGTTGGTATGTGCTGCTGACCATTCTGTGGCCTGCCTCGTCGCGACCTTATCTGGCGGGGTCGACGGACAATACGTTCATGGACGCGGTGCTCGGCTACAACGGATTCGGGCGCTTCCTGGGTGACACCCCGGCGTCGGGTCAGATCGCGCTGCCTGCTGGTTATCAAACACCGCCAGGGCTCTTGCAGAGCTTCAATGATTTCGGGTCGCCCGGAGCCGGCCGACTGTTCCTGGGCGAGAGCGGATTCGAGATCTCATGGCTGGTTCCTGCGGCTCTGCTGGCGTTCGTGGTGGTGCTGGTTTCGCGGTGGAGCGCGCCGCGCACTGATCAGATACGTGGTGCTGCACTGGTTTTCGGGCTGTGGCTGATCACCATGGGTGGCGCCTTCAGCGCGATGAAGGCTATCGAGCACTCGTACTACACGTTGACGCTCGCGCCCGCCGTGGCCGGGTTGGTGGCGGTCGGGGTGCACGAGCTGTGGCGACGGCGCGATGAGCTCTTCGGCAGGCTCGGTGCCGCCGCGCTGGTGCTGACCATGGGATTGTGGTCTTTGGTTGTCCTGCAACGCAATTCGGAATGGCTGCCGTGGTTGCGCTGGACCATCGCCGGGGCGGCGGTGGTCGCGGCGCTCGGGCTGCTGGTGACGGCGATCCCGGCAACGGCAGGCTGGCGAACCGCTCGGGCCAGAGCGACCGCGCTGTTGGTGATCGTCGGCGTGTTCGCCGGGCTCGGTGGGTCGACGGCCTATGCGGCGGCCACCCTGCCGCAGGCCCATGTCGGCCGCAGTCCCGTCGTCGGACCGGCCAAACCCGTCGAGACCGGGATCGAGGCGCTCATCCATCGGCAGACGCAGAACTTCGCCGACGGTGGCGCGTTCACCAACCCGCAGCTCGTCACCATGCTGATGAGCACCACGACGAAATGGTCGGCCGCGGTCGACCGCGGTTCGATCGCCGCCGCGCTGGAATTGGCCAGCCGCACCCCGGTGATCGCCATCGGCGGGTTCGCGGCAGAGGACCCGGTACCAACGCTAGAGGAGTTCCAGCAGATCGTGGCCGACCATCAATTGACCTACTACCTGGTGCAGGAAATGCAGCTGCCCGCGTCCTGGAAAGTCGGCGGCCAACCCGGCGCCGCCGCACCCTCGGCTCCCGAAAAGCCTTGGCAGGTAACCGGAAAGCCGGAAATCGCGACCTGGGTGAGCCACCACTACACCGCGACGCACATCGGCAACATCGCGATCTACGACCTGACGCCGCACCCGAATTAGACGATCAGCGCTGGACCCAGTCCCGCATGCGCCCGAACAGGGTGCGGCCGGAGTCGCGTGCGCGTTCGGTGAAAAGGAATCTCAGCTCCTCCTCCAGGGACTTGCGGACTACGTCGCGCAATTCCTGTGCGGCTGTGTCGATATCGTCGGTATCCCGCCAGGGAGCCGGGTCGATCGGGGTGCCTGCGGAGAAGTAGAAGCGTTCGGGGCGGGGCAGGACGGTCGGGCCGAGGCCGCGCAGCAGCGGGGGTGTCAGTTCGGGGTTGATGCCGAGGGCTTCGACGGTCCAGCGCAGCGGGCGCAGCAGCGGGTGGTCGCCGTCGATCACGATGTCGTAGGCGTCGTCGACGCCGATCATCGCGATCGGCACGATCGGCGCGCCCGCCTCGATCGCCATCCGGGCGAAGCCGGTGCGGCCCTCCCATTTGAGGAGGTACTTCTCGTTCTTGCGGCGCACCGCTTCGCGTCCGCCGCCGGGGAAGACGATGACGGCCTCGCCGCGCTTCAGCAGCGCGAGGCAGTTGCCTCGAGTGCCGCGGACCGCGCCGTAGCGGTGCAGGAAGTGACGCACGCCAGGGACCGCGATCAGCACGTGTTCGGCGAGCCCCCGGATCAGGCGGCCGCGGCGGCGCAGCACCTCGGGCAGCAGCAGCGGTGCGTCGATGCCACCCATCAGGTTGTGATTGCCGACCAGCAGCACGGGCCCCTCGGTCGGGATGTTGTCGAGTCCGTAGAACCGCGGACTGGTCCACGCCCGCAACGGCGAGAGCAGCGCCTCGATTACCCGCAGATCGCTGTCGCTCAGCGAAACCGCCAGCGGAGCCCCGTCACTGAGCGCAGGCTTCTCCAGCACCAACGCCCCGGACGCGCCCTCCACGGAACCAACCGAACCCGAACGGTCGTGCGACATACATCCCTCCTGATGTCGCCCCGAACGATACCGTAACGAATTCCACTGTGCCGCATCACATGTGAGCGCCAACACAGTCCACGCGGTCTGCTATGAGCTCCGGCGCACCCTCGCCCGGCGACAAAACCGCCGCCAGCCTGCCACGCAGCCCCCGACTCCCAACCCCAGAGTTTGCTGACAATTCGTGCGCAACCAGACAACGGTGCCCGACGAGCATGGCTCGAATGTGCCAACCACCCTGTGTGCGCATGCCAGTCGTCGGGCCGACACTCACAGCGCCATAGGTGGAGCAACGGACTCCGCCACCCATGGCTGCTGCCTGCTGGCGGCTGCGCCGTCCAGACCCGTTGGACTACTCCCCGACGTGCCCGTTGGTTTCCGGGTCGACCGCGCCACCGGCGTGGGCGAACTCGGACAGGGCGGCCGCGAGGGAGTGGGGGACACGGGCGTGGACTCGGGTGCCACCCTCCTCGTGGGTGGAGTCGAGGATGCGGCCGTCGGCGTGGATACGGGCGAGGAGGTCGCCACGGCTGTAGGGGACGAGGACGCTGACTTCGACGTCGAGGCCGCCGAGCACTTCGGCCAGGCGGTCACGGAGGGTGTCGATGCCGAGGCCGGTGTGCGCGGAGACGAAGGCGGCGTCGGGCAGCTGGCCGCGCAGGCGGGTGAGCGCCATCGGGTCCAGTGCGTCGATCTTGTTGACCACCAGCAGTTCCGGCGGGGCGGGGGTGCCTTGTTCCTTGATCACGTCGGTGATCACCTCGCGGACCGCTTTGATCTGTTCGGCGGGCAGCGCGTCGGAACCGTCGACGACGTGCAGCAGCAGGTCGGCGCCGGTCACCTCCTCCAGCGTCGACCGGAACGCCTCGACCAGCTGGGTCGGCAGGTGCCGGACGAAACCGACGGTGTCGGTGAACACGACCTCGCGGCCGTCGTCGAGATCGGCGCGGCGGGTGGTCGGGTCCAGGGTGGCGAACAGCGCGTCCTGCACCAGCAGCCCGGCGCCGGTCAGCGCGTTCATCAGGCTGGACTTGCCCGCGTTGGTGTAGCCGACGATCGCCACCGACGGGATGCCGCTGGAATTACGGCGGGCCCGCATGGTGTCGCGCGCGGTCTTCATCTCCCGGATCTCGCGGCGCAGCTTGGCCATCCGCTCACGGATGCGCCGACGATCGGTCTCGATCTTCGTCTCACCGGGACCACGCAGACCCACACCGCCGCCGTTGCCGCCGGCCCGGCCACCGGCCTGCCGGGACATGGACTCACCCCAGCCGCGCAGTCGCGGCAGCATGTATTCCATCTGGGCGAGCGCGACCTGCGCCTTGCCCTCGCGGGAGGTGGCGTGCTGGGCGAAAATGTCCAGGATCAGCGCCGTCCGGTCGATCACCTTGACCTTGACGACCTTCTCCAGCGCGGTCAGCTGCGCCGGCGTCAGTTCACCGTCACAGATCACGGTGTCGGCGCCGGTTTCCAGCACCACGGCACGCAGCTCTTCGGCCTTGCCGGAGCCGATGTAGGTGGCCGGGTCCGGCTTGTCCCTGCGCTGGATCAGTCCTTCGAGCACCTCGGAACCGGCGGTCTCGGCGAGCGCGGCCAGTTCGGTCATGCTCGCGTCGGCCTGCGCCGCGCTGCCCGCGGTCCACACGCCGACCAGCACGACCCGTTCCAGGCGCAGCTGCCGGTACTCGACCTCGGTGATGTCGGTGAGTTCGGTGGACAACCCGGCGACTCGGCGCAGCGAACTACGCTCGTCGAGCTGCATCTCGCCGACGGTGGGGTCGGCGGCGGTCCAGCCGCCGGACCGCTTCATCCGCGCGGCGTGCTCGGCGACCACATCGCCGGTCTCGGCCTCGTCGGCCGATGCGTCGGTTGCGGCACCGTCGAGCTGGATGTCGTCATCGGCCGTCTCGGTGAAGTCGTCGGCCGGAGTGAATTCATAAACTTTGGATTTCGTCATACAAGATCCATGATCCCACGATGCACCGACATGGCGCATTCGGATATTCGGCACAGCGTGTTGGACCGAGCTGACCGGTTCAGAGCTGCTGCCACCAACCCTCGGAGATCGTCCCCGACGCAACCAGCACCGACGGACCGCGCAGCCGAGCGCTACCGCCCGCGAACCCGACCGTGACCTCTCCCCCGGGGACCCGAACGCGCACCTCCCCCGTATCGGAAGCGATCCGGAATCCCTCGCGAACCAGCGCCGCCGCGGCAGCGGCGACGGTTCCGGTTCCGCAGGAACGGGTTTCGCCGACCCCACGCTCATACACCCGCATGTCGACCGAACGCTCGGCGTCCAGTGCGGTCAAAATCTCCACGTTGACACCGTGCGGAAAAAGATCCGGGTCATAACCGGGCGGCACCGTGAGATCGAGTTTGGCCAGCCCCTCCGCGGACAGCTCGGGATCGACACAGGCCAGGTGCGGATTCCCGACATCGATGCCGACCCCGGGGTACGCCCAGCCCGCGACGGTCGCAGTGGATGCACCGAGTTCCCGAACGGGCCCCATGTCCACGGTGACCTCACCATCCACCGCGGTGGCGGAATGCACCACGACCGGCCGCCCACCCGCGCGGCTGACGACAACGAATTCCTTGCTGTCCGCCAGCCCAGAAGCCACCAGATAGTGCGCGAACACCCGCACACCGTTCCCGCACATCTCGGCAATCGAACCATCGGCATTGCGGTAGTCCATGAACCAATCCGCATCGCCCACCCCCTCGGGCAGTTCGTCGAGCACTCCTGCCGCATGCAACGCACCGGCTCGCGCCACCCGCAGCACACCATCGGCGCCCAGACCGCGCTGACGGTCGCACAGCGCGCTGACCCGCTCGGCGGTCAGCTCCAGGCGAACCTCGAGGTCCGGCAGCAGCACGAAATCATTCTGGGTGCCGTGCCCCTTGGTGAACTCGATATCCGACACGTGCGTGTTCTCCCTACCTTGTCGTCATTTGGCAAACGTCCGGCGCTGCCGGGAAATTTCGTACAGTGCCACGGCCGCCGCCGAGGGCGCACCGAGCGAGCTGGCGGTGCCGCCCATCGGAATGTGCACCATGTCGTCGCAGGCGTCCTGCCAGGCGGCGCTCATCCCGGTGGTCTCGTTGCCGACGACGAGGATGGTGGCCTCGGTGAAGTCGTAGTCGTAGGCCGCGCGCGGGCCGTGCTCGTCGGTGCCGACGATCCGAGTCGGGATGCCGCGGCGCACCTGCCTGTCCCGGAATTCGAGCACCTGCGCGGCGCCGGCCGCCCGCAGCACCGGCAACGCGAACAGCGAGCCGGTGGACGCGCGCACGGCCTGCGGGTCGTACTGGTCGGCGCCGTGGCCGGTGACGATCACCCCGCTGGCACCGAACGCGTCGGCCGACCGGATCAGCGTGCCGAGGTTGCCCGGCGAGTTCGGCCGATCGAACACCACGACCACGGGAGCATCCTCGCCGGGCTCCCCCGGTTCGAAGGTGTCCAGCTCCTGCTGACGCGACACCGCGACGGCCACCAATTCCGGTATGCCGCCGACCTTTTCGCCGAGCTCAGCCATCAACTCCGGCACCAGCCCGACCTGCGGAACGTCGCTGGTGTCCAGTAACTCCCTGGCCCAGCTGGACAGATCAGGGGTGCCGAGGCGGTAGAGCAGCGTCTCCAGCGGCCAGTCGTTGGCGACGGCCTGGGTGATCGGGCGCACGCCCTGTACCAGGAAGCGCCCGTCGCGGTGGCGTTTGGTCCGGTTGTTCAGGTAGGCCTGCCACACCTGGACCGAGGCATTGCGGGTGCTCACACGTCGGGTCACTGCGGAGTCCGTTCTTTCTCGTCGAGCAGGGCGAGCGCGGTCGCCACCAGATCGGGGGCGGCACCGTCCACCCAGCGCACCCGTGGGTCCCGCCGGAACCACGAGCGCTGCCGTCGAACGTAGCGCCGGGTGCCGATCAGGGTGCGTTCTTGCGCGTGCTTCATGTCGTATTCGCTGTCGAGATACGCCAGGACTTGTGCGTAACCGATGGCGCGCCGGGCGGTGACGCCCTCGCGCAGGCCCTGGTCGATCAGGGCACGCACTTCGTCGACCAGCCCGGCGGCGAACATCAACTCGGTGCGGCGTTCGATCCGCTCGTCCAGCTCGGCGGTCTCCCGGTCGACACCGATGATCACCGTGCCCCAGCGCGGCCTGCCGATCTCGGGTGCGGAGGCGGCGAACGGCTGACCGGTCAGCTCGACGACCTCGAGTGCGCGCACCATCCGGCGGCCGTCGGTGGGCAGAATGGTGGCCGCCGCGGCCGGATCGGCCTGCCGCAACGCCGCGTGCACGGCGGCGACACCGCCCTCGGCGAGCACCGCCTCCCAGCGGGCCCGCACGGCCGGGTCGGTGGCCGGGAACTCCCACTTGTCCAGCAGCGCTTGCACATACATCATCGACCCGCCGACGATGACCGGGACGCGACCGCGCGCCATGATCGCGGCCACGTCCGCGCTCGCCGCGGCTTGATAGGCGGCGACGGTCGCGGTTTCGGTCACGTCGAGCACATCGAGCTGATGATGCGGGATGTCGCGCCGTTCGGCGAGGGTGAGTTTCGCGGTGCCGACGTCCATGCCGCGGTAGAGCTGCATCGCGTCGATGTTGACGATCTCGCCGCCGAGCCGTTCGGCGAGGTCGAGGCCGAGGTTCGATTTGCCGGTGGCGGTGGGGCCGACCACGGCGATCGGGGTGATGCCGGTATCGGTCACGACAGCACCCCGGCGACGCGTGGCAGCTCGGCTCCGCCGCTCCCCACGGTGCGCTGCCCCTTGATCGCGCTCATGCGGACACCGTCGCGGCGGGTCGCCACAGACTCACGTGGTATCCGACCCCGAACGGCGCGTCGCTGTACAGCGTCTCGACCATGGGATCAGTGTCGAACAACCCGGCCAGCACCTGGTAGGCGGCCCGCCCGGACATCACCAGTTCCGCGCACAGCGCCGGATCCAGCGAGCGCAACGCAGCCCGGTCCCCCGCGGCCAATGCGCGATCGAGATCGTCCTGCACGCCGGCGGCCCGCTCGTCGAGGTAGCCGGGCGCTTTCAGCGACAACGTCGCGGCACCGTCGGCCACCACGAGCACGCCGTGCTGCCCGGCCGAACCATTCAGTTCCGCCCGCAACTTCGCGCCGAGTTCGACGCAGCGGTGCTCCGGGGTATCAGCCGCCACGATCCGCACCTCCGCACTGACCGCGGGCGACACCTGCTCCCGCAACCACCCAGCGATCAACACCGGCAACGGAAGCTGAGCATCCGGTTGCGCCGTAGCGGTCGCGGAAAGGGTGACGGGGACATCCGCCCCGAAGCCGCGAAACGTACCGGCCGTTTCCGGACCGAACACCTGGTCGGCGGCACCGGTACCGATTACTGTCCAGCGGTCTGACACCCGCGCGAGCGCGGTCGCGGCGTCGAGCACGGCAGCCCGCAGCACCGCCCGCGGATCGCCCGGATGACCGGGAACCGCGCCTGTCACACCGCCGCAGAGCTCGGGCACCAAGATCGGCGGCGACGGGACCAGGGCGGCAATCGGGAACACGGGCTAACCGTAACCGTTGTGCGGGACACCGATACGCACCGCGGGTACCGCCCAGCTTCGAGTGTCTCTGCCGCAAAGCTGGCCGAGATTGCTACTGTTCGAGGAGCTACAACCCAGGTCATCAGGGGTTGCAATCCCCGTGATTCCGCCGAGTGAGGGCATGGGTCGATGGTCACAAGAGCTCGGACCGGGTTCAATGGGATGAGCTAGGGCGTAACCAGGCAGCCGTGACGCGCGGCAGGGACGAGGAGCAATGACCGACAGCAACGGAACCGCGAAAGCCAGCCCCGGCGCGATGCCGCGCTCTTCCGGTGCCCCGAAACCCGGCGGCTCGATCCAACCTCCCAAGCCGCACGCGACGCCGGGCCAGACCCAGCACCCGCATCCCGTGGTGCCCACCGTCTCCGACCCCAGCGCCTGGGGCCGGGTCGACGAGGACGGCACCGCCTGGGTGAAGACCGCCGAGGGCGAACGCCAGGTCGGCTCCTGGCAGGCCGGTGACGCCGCGGAGGGGCTGGCCCACTTCGGCCGCCGCTTCGACGACCTGGCCACCGAGGTCGCGCTGCTGGAGGCGCGCCTGGCCGCGGGCGCGGATGCCCGCAAGACCAAGGCCGCCGCCGTCGCCCTCGCCGAATCGCTGCCCACCGCCGCCGTGATCGGCGATATCGACGGGCTGGCCAAGCGGCTCGCGGCGATCGCCGAACACTCCGAAGAGGCGGCCGCGCACGCCAAAGAGGAGAAGGACCGGGCGCGCCACGAGCACACCGAGCGCAAGGAAGCGCTGTGCGCCGAGGCCGAGAAGATCGCCGCCGAATCCACCCAGTGGAAGGCCGCGGGCGACCGGCTGCGCGAGATCCTCGACGAGTGGAAGTCGATCCGCGGTGTGGACCGCAAGGTCGACGACGCGCTGTGGAAGCGATACTCCAAGGCCCGCGAGGCGTTCAACCGCAGGCGCGGTGCGCACTTCGCCGAGCTCGACCGGGAACGCGCGTCCGCGAAGACCCGCAAGGAAGAACTGTGCGTGCGCGCCGAGGAGCTGTCCGGCTCGACCGACTGGGTCGGCACCGCAGGCATCTTCCGTGACCTGCTCGCCGAGTGGAAGGCCGCGGGCCGGGCCCCGCGCGAGGCCGACGAGGCACTGTGGCGGCGCTTCAAGAGCGCGCAGGACGTGTTCTTCGCCGCCCGCAACGCCGCCGTCACCGAACGCGACGCCGAGTTCGACCAGAACGCGGCCGCCAAGGAAGAACTGCTGCAGGCCTACGAGCACATCGACCCGGCCAACGGCTTGGAAGCCGCCCGCGCCGCACTGCGCGAGCTGCAGGACAAGTGGGACGCCATCGGCAAGGTGCCGCGCGAACGCATCCAGGAACTGGAAGGCAAGCTGCGCGCCATCGAGAAGCGGGTCCGCGACGCGGTCGACGCGCAGTGGCGCCGCACCGACCCGGAGGCGATGGCCCGCGCGGCCCAATTCCGGGAGCGGGTAGCGCAATTCGAGGAGCAGGCCGCCAAGGCCCAGGCCGCGGGCAAGGCACGCGACGCGGAGAAGGCCCTCGAACAGGCCAAGCAGTGGCGTGAATGGGCCGAAGCCGCGGAGGGCGCGGTCACCAACCTCTAGTTCGACCTACGGCAAAGGGTGGGCCGTCGGCATTGCGCTGACAGCCCACCCTTGTCGTTGTCCGAATTCGGTTACTCCCCGGTGAGGCGGCGGCGGTCGCGTTCCTCGGCCGCAGCCGAGGCATTGCGGCGCTGCTCTTCGGCGGCCAGCTGCACCGCGGTACGACTCCAGACCACGCGAATCCAGTGGAACGTCAGCACGATCGCGGCGATGGTGCCGAGGATCAGGCCGATGGCCGGGCCCGCGCCGTGGTAGTTCCCGATGCCGGGCGTCTGCCGGTGCCAGATGGAGAACACGCCGAACACGCTGGTGATGGCGGTGCCCGCGACGGCGATCCAGGCGAGGAACCAGCGGCGGGTCATCAGCGCCAGCATCGAGAAGCCGATGCCGAAGACCACGAGGAACCAGACGAAGATCCGCGACGGCAGCCCGATGTGCTCCAGCTGGGCGGCGTCGGTGCCGAGCAGCACGTCGAAGCCGCGTGCGCCGCCTGCGTGCGGCAGCACCAGCGAGAGCAGCAGCACGAACACCGCGCCCGCGACCACCATGGCGCGCACACCGGGGTCGATCTCCCCGGCGATGCGACGTTCCACCGCGTCCAGTTCGTCGCGGAACTGCTCGAAGTTGCTGCTCTCGACCGAGTTCACTGAACCCTCGTTTCGTTCGGCTTGTTCGTGGTTCGCTGCACTGCCCGCGTCCACTGTGCCAGCATCGGGTTCGCTCGCCGCAGCCGACCCACTACCGTCGGTAGTAGGTTTCGTGTTCTTCGGCTGCGCGGCCGGGTCCGGCGTGAAATTCTCGCCCGATCCGTCGCTGTTGCTGCTCGGCTTCTCGCTCACGCCGCCCCTTCGCTGACATTCGGTTCCGCCTCGCCCGGTGCGCGACGGTGCCTGGCTCGCTCGCTGTTGTGCGCGTCGTGTCCGGCGTGGCTATCACCAAGCAATCCGACTGGGTCGGTGGTCGACCGGTTCATGCCGCCACCACGACGCCGTGGTCTTTCAGCATGCGCGCCAAGTGGCCTGCTTGCCCACCGATCCGCCGCACCGACGCTCGGTTTCGACGCCCGCGCCGCCACATACGTCGCGTTCTACGACCCGCAACCGGTCGAACAGCCTACGGCCGCAACCGGTTCCGGCGCGGGGGCGCCGATGCGAGGCAATCCGAGGCCGACACCGATGGGTTCGGTCTTCGGCGTGACGCCGCGTTCGTGCGCATCACCGGCCGCGGTGCGCCGGTGCGACTTGATCGGCGAGTCGGCGATCAGGTGATGCGGCGCCGCCTCGGTGATGTCCACGGTCACGATATCGCCGGGCCGGATCGACTCGGGCGTGCCGCCGGGCCGGAAATGCACCAGCCTGCCGTCGCGGGCGCGGCCGCTCATCCGCGCGGTGGCGGCGTTCTTCTTGCCCGCACCGTCGGCCACGAGCAGTTCGACCTCGGCGCCGATGAGCGCTCGGTTCGCGTCGAGCGAGACTTCCTCCTGCAACGCGATGAGCCGCTCATAGCGTTCCTGCACAACGGCTTTCGGCAGCTGATCGGGCATGTCGGCGGCGGGGGTGCCAGGCCGCTTGGAGTACTGGAAGGTGTACGCGCTGGTGAAGCGGGCCTGCCGGACCACGTCCAGGGTCTCCTGGAAATCCTCCTCGGTCTCCCCCGGGAACCCGACGATGATGTCGGTGGTGATCGCCGCGTGCGGCATCGCCGCCCGCACCTTCTCGATGATGCCCAGGTAGCGCGCCTTGCGGTAGGAGCGGCGCATCGCCTTGAGCACCTTGTCCGAGCCGGACTGCAGCGGCATGTGCAGCTGCGGGCAGATGTTCGGGGTCTCGGCCATCGCCTCGATGACGTCGTCGGTGAACTCGGCCGGATGCGGCGAGGTGAAGCGCACCCGCTCCAATCCGTCGATGGTGCCGCACGCGCGCAACAGCTTGGCAAACGCGCCGCGGTCGCGTGCCTCGTCCGGGTCGGCGAACGAGGCGCCGTAGGCGTTCACGTTCTGCCCGAGCAGCGTCACCTCGAGCACCCCCTGGTCGACCAGCGCCTGCACCTCGGCGAGCACGTCACCGGGGCGGCGGTCGACCTCCTTGCCGCGCAGCGCGGGCACGATGCAGAAGGTGCAGGTGTTGTTGCACCCCACCGAGATCGACACCCAGCCCGAGTACGCGGACTCGCGCTTGGCGGGCAGGCTCGACGGGAACGCCTCCAGCGATTCCAGGATCTCCACCTGCGCCTCGGCGTTGTGCCTGGCCCGCTCCAGCAGCACCGGCAGCGAGCCGATGTTGTGCGTGCCGAACACCACGTCCACCCACGGCGCTTTGCGCACGACGGTGCCGCGGTCCTTCTGCGCAAGGCAGCCGCCGACGGCGATCTGCATGCCGGGCTGATCGGCCTTGATCGAGGCCAGGTGGCCGAGGGTGCCGTAGAGCTTGTTGTCGGCGTTCTCGCGCACCGCGCAGGTGTTGAGCACGACGAGGTCGGCCGTCGCCCCCGGCGCGGCCTTCACGTACCCCGCGTCCTCCAGCAGCCCGGACAAGCGCTCGGAGTCGTGCACGTTCATCTGGCAGCCGAAGGTGCGGACCTCATAGCTGCGCAGGCCCTCTGCGGGCGGTTGGGCGGGTGCCAACACTGCCTGTCCGATCGAATCCACGCGTCCAGGGTACGGGCAGGCCCGAATCGGACGACGTTCGGGCGACCCAAATTTCGGGGGCATCGGCACATTTTTTAACGGCACGTTTTTTGCTGGCACGGTCACTCGGGGCCTAACGGCGCTAACACCGTCTGATCAGGCACGCTACGCCTCCGGCCGACCCTCCGCCGGACCCGTCGACGCCTACTCGGACGAACCGGGCACCCGGGTTAACACGGCGTGTCGCCCCGGCGTGGCGGAACGGTGTGTCGCCGAAACTCGGGCAAATCCGGATTTTGCCTTTAAGGTCTTGGATCATGACCGACGACGCCGCCGCGCCCGATACGACCGGGAACGCTTCAACCGGGGACGCCAGCGCCGCCAGCGTGCCGATGATCTCGATGCGCAACGTGCAAAAGCACTTCGGTGAACTGCACGTACTGCGCGATATCGACCTGGAAGTCCCCAAAGGACAGGTAGTCATTGTTCTCGGGCCTTCGGGTTCCGGGAAGTCGACGCTGTGCCGCACCATCAACCGCCTCGAACCCATCGACTCCGGTGACATCGCCATCGACGGTGTCCCACTCCCTGCCGAAGGCCGCGGCCTCGCCGCGCTACGCGCCGACGTCGGCATGGTGTTCCAATCGTTCAACCTGTTCGCGCACAAGACGATCGTCGAGAACGTGATGCTCGCGCCGATCAAGGTTCGCAAGATCAAGAAAGAAGCCGCACGCAAGCACGCCATGGAACTGCTCGACCGGGTCGGCATCGCCAACCAGGCCGACAAGTACCCGGCCCAGCTGTCCGGTGGACAGCAGCAGCGCGTCGCCATCGCCCGCGCCCTGGCGATGAACCCGAAGGTAATGCTGTTCGACGAGCCGACCTCCGCGCTGGACCCCGAAATGGTCCAGGAGGTGCTCGACGTGATGGTCTCGCTGGCCAAGGACGGGATGACCATGCTGGTCGTCACCCACGAGATGGGCTTCGCCCGTCGCGCGGGCAACCGAGTCCTGTTCATGGCCGACGGCCAGGTGGTCGAGGACGCCGAACCCGAGGTGTTCTTCACCGCGCCGAAGTCCGACCGTGCCAAGGACTTCCTCGGCAAGATTCTGACCCACTGAAACGTAGAGATCGACCGCTGGCCCGTGCCGAACCGATGGACGGCCTAGTCCAAACGTCCACGGCCAGCAAACCCATGAGAGAAGGAAACTCGATGAGGATCAACCGTGCCCTGCGACTCGGTGTCGGTGCGATCGCACTGACACTCGCCGCCGCGACCGCCACCGCGTGTGGCGGCGGTGAGACCAAGTCCGCCCTGGATAACGCCAAGGACGGCAAGCTCACCATCGGCATCAAGTTCGACCAGCCGGGCCTGGGCCTGCGCAACAAGGACGGCTCCTACAGCGGCTTCGATGTCGAGATCGGCAAGCTGGTCGCGGAGAAGCTCGGCGTGAAGGCCGACGGCATCACCTGGAAGGAATCCCCGTCCGGCCAGCGCGAGACGCTGATCGAGAACGGGCAGGTCGACTACATCGTGGCCACCTACTCGATCAACGACGCGCGCAAGCAGAAGGTCGACTTCGGCGGCCCGTACTACATAGCGGGCCAGTCGCTGCTGGTGCGCGCCGACAACACCGACATCACCGGCCCGGACAGCCTCAAGGGCAAGAAGGTCTGCTCGGTGAAGGGCTCCACGCCCGCGCAGAACATCGAGAAGAACTTCAAGGACACCCAGCTGCAGACCAACGACACCTACTCGCTGTGCCTCGAGGGCCTGCGCGCCGGTTCGTGGGACGCGGTGACCACCGATGACATCATCCTGGCCGGTTACGCCGCCCAGAGCACCGGTGCGTTCAAGGTCGTCGGCAAGCCGTTCACCACGGAGAACTACGGCATCGGCCTGAAGAAGGGCGACAAGGAGCTCCGCGACAAGGTGAACGACGCGATCGAGGCGATCATCGCCGACGGTTCCTGGAAGAAGGCGTTCGACTCGACCGTCGGCATCTCCGGGTACCAGGCGCCGGAGCCGCCGAAGGTCAACCGGTACTGAGTTCTTCCCTCGCACGGGTGGCCTGACCGCGCCGGTTGGGCCACCCGCCGCACATCCCCTGACAATCGAGACCCGATGGGAGGGACACGTTCGCCGTGTTCGACCTGATCTCGAGGTATGACGATCAAATCCTCGACGCCTTCTGGGTGACCATCAAACTGACCGTTCTGTCCGCGGTCGGTGCGCTGATCCTGGGCACTTTCGTCGCCGCGCTGCGCGTGTCCCCAGTACCGATCGCCCGCGCGGTCGGCACCGCCTACGTCACCATTTTCCGTAACACTCCGCTCACGCTGATCATCATCTTCATGTCGCTCGGCCTGTACACCACGATGGGCTGGAACCTCGCGGGTGAGGGACCGAATTCCGTGGCGGACAACAACTTCCGCTACGCCATTCTCGGATTCAGCATCTACACCGGCGCTTTCGTCTGCGAATCGCTGCGCTCCGGCATCAATACCGTGGCGATGGGGCAGTCGGAGGCGGGCCGTTCCCTCGGCCTGACCTTTGCCCAGAACCTGCGATTGATCGTGCTGCCCCAGGCCTTCCGGGCGGTCATCGCCCCGATGGGCAGCGTGCTGATCGCACTGACCAAGAACACCACCATCGCCTCCGCCATCGGCGTGGTCGAAGCCGCCACCCTCATGGCGAACATCAACGAGAACGAGGCAGCGGTGGTTGCCGTGGGTGCCATCTTCGCGCTCGGCTTCGTCATCCTGACCCTGCCGACCGGGCTGCTCTTCGGCTGGCTCGCCAAACGATTCGAGGTGGCCCGATGACCACTGCGCCTTCGGTTCTCTTCGATGCGCCCGGCCCCAAGGGGCGTATCCGGCACCACATCTACTCGGTTGTCGTGGTCGTCGCCGTCGCGGCCTTCCTCTGGGTGCTCTACAGCGGCTTCGCCGACAAGGGACAGTTCACGGCGGAGAAGTGGAAGCCGTTCGTCGACCTCGAGGTCTGGGAGACCTACCTGCTCCCCGGCCTGAAGGGCACGGTCGTCGCCGCGCTGCTGTCGATCGTGTTCGCTCTGCTGATCGGCATGATCTTCGGCATCCTGCGGCTGTCCGAGCACCGGGTGGTGCGCTGGGTGGCCGGCGCGGTGGTCGAGGTCTCGCGGGCCATCCCCGTGCTGATCCTGATGATCTTCCTGTTCGCCCTGTTCTCCCAGAACAAGGTGTTCAAGGTCGATGATCTGGCGCTGGCCGCCGTGGTGATCGCACTGACCGTGTACAACGGCTCGGTCATCGCCGAGATCGTCCGCGCGGGCATCCTCTCGCTGCCCAAGGGCCAGACCGAGGCGGCGGTCGCGCTCGGCATGCGCAAGAACCAGCTGATGCGGTTGATCCTGCTGCCGCAGGCGATTACCGCCATGCTGCCCGCGCTGGTCTCGCAAATGGTTGTCGCGCTGAAGGACTCGGCGCTCGGCTACCAGATCACCTACACCGAGATCGTGCGCTCCGGCCAGCAACTCGGTGCGGCGGAACAGAACACGGTGCCCTCGCTCATCGTGATCGCCATCGTCATGATCATCCTGAACAGCGCGTTGACCATCTTCGCGACCAAGCTGGAGAAGAAGTTGCGCTCCCGCAAGAAGGGCAAGGCGGTCCTCACGGCCGACTCGATCATCACCGATGCCGCGCCCGGGATGGATCTGACCAAGAAGTAACCGTTCGACTTCGAACGCAACGCGATACGGCGGTGCGCTGGATGCGGTAATCCGCTCCGGTGCACCGCCGTTCGCGTTCCGGGTTACGGCGAGTGGTGCGTGTGCAGAGCGCCGCACGGTCCGGCAGCGTCCGCACGCGCAGGCCGGGCCGCATCGGCGTTGCGATCGCCAACGCGCGGTTCAGCGCAGCGGTATTGATCTCCGGCGCAACCAACCAGTCGGATAGGCCGACTACGATCGCGTTCGTGCGAGTAGGGCGACGGATCTCCGGTCTTCTGGCGTGTGCTGTCCTGCTGGCGGTGGTGGTGATGACGGCGTGGGAGCAGCAGCCGCGCGGACATCGGCCGGAGTCCGCGCCCGCGGATGTGTTCAGTGCTGAGCGCGCGTTTCGGGTGGTCGAGGAGATCGCGCGACAGCCGCATCCGATCGGCACGGCCGAGCACGCTCGGGTGCGCGACCATCTCGTGGCGGAGTTGCGGAATCTCGGGCTGGAGACCGAGATCCACGAGGGGATCGGTAAGTATCCGACCGCGTTCCAGCGCGACGTGCTCGGGATGGGGCGGATCGCCAATATCGTGGCCAGGCTGCCCGGCACGAATTCGACCGGAACTGTTTTCCTGACCGCGCACTACGATTCCGTGGCCTCCGGGCCCGGCGCGAACGACGACGGCGTCGGGGTGGCCGCGGTGCTGGAGGATGTTCGCGCGTTGCGTGCGAGCGGCGCCGCATTGCGCAACGACGTGGTCGTGCTGCTGACCGACGCCGAGGAGACCGGCCTGCTCGGCGCGGAAGCGTTCGTCACCGCGGGCAAGGACGGCCGCGACACCGGTGTGGTGATCAACCACGAGGCGCGCGGTGCCGGCGGCCCGGTGTTGTTGTGGCGGACCACCCATCCCGACGGCGCGCTGATCCGCGCCGTCGAGCGGGTCGCGCCGTATCCGAACACCGACTCGCTGTCCACCACGCTGGCCGGTGCGCAGACCTCGAGCAACACCGACTTCGCCGCCTTCGAGCCGGGCGGATTGCGGGTACTGGACTGGGCCTTCGCCGGTCACAGCGCCTACTACCACAGCCCCCTCGACGATCCGGCCCACGTGAATCTGGCGACGGTGCAACAGATGGGCAACAACAGCCTCGCGCTGGCCCGGGAATTCGGCGACAAGGACCTCACCGTCACCGACGACACCGATCGCGCGTTCTTCCAGTTGCCGTTCGGGGTGCTGGTGGTCCTGCCGTTCTGGGTGATCATCGCGCTCGCCGTGGTCACCGTCCTCGCCGTGGCCTGGCTCAGCAGGCAACTCCGGCGCGCCGGGGAGACGAGCCTGCGGCGGATAGTCGGTGCCGCCGCAACGGTTCTCGTCGCGGCACCGCTCGCGACCGGCGCGGTGTACGGGCTGTGGGAAGTGGTGAAGGTTATCCGACCCGAGTACCGGCCGCTGTTCGTCGACCCGTATCGACCCGAGTTCTATTACGTGGCGATTCTCGTGCTGTCCGTCGCGGTGCTCGCCGCCTGGTTCGTGATCGCACGGCGACTGTTCGGTGCCATGGCCGCCGCGGCCGGGCTGCTGTGCTGCCTGGCCATACTCGGCCTAGCGCTCGCGCTCCTCGCTCCCGCGACCGCGCACGTACTGGTCGTGCCGACCTTCGCCGCGGCGGTGGGAGTGGCGGCTACGTTCGCGGTGCCGCAGCGGTGGCGGTTGCCGGTCCTGACCGTCTTCCTCGTGCCCGCGGCGATATTCCTCGGCAGCGCAACGTGGCCCGTGCTGCAAACCGGCATCACCACAGCCCCGTTCCTGGTCGCACCCGCGGTGGTGCTGCTCGGCGGTCTGCTCATGCTGACCCTCACGCAGGCGTGGCCCGCCCGATACGGCTGGGCTATCCCATCGACCGCAGTCGTGCTCACCCTCGCCCTCACGGCGGCGGGATTGGCGGTGGACCGTTTCGATGCCAACCATCCGATGTCGTCCCAGCTCATCTACGCGCTCGACGCCGACCGGAACGAGGCGCTGTGGCTCTCCCGCGAATCCCCCGATCGCTGGACCCGCGACCTCGTCGACACCACCGCACCCGCTGAGCGGTTCGCCGAGCTCTGGCCCACCGCCGTCGCGAGTGGCCCGGCCCCGGCCGAGCCACTCTCCCCGCCGACCGCTGAAATCGTCTCCGACACCACCGAATCGGGGCAGCGCGCGGTCCACCTGCGCCTGCGCTCCACCCGCGGTGCCACCAGCATCGCCCTGCGCTACGACACCCCGCCCATCTCGATGCGGGTCGCAGGCCGGGACGTGACTCCGCTACCCAAAACGGGCTTCCTGTTCCACGCACCCGGACCCGACGGAATCGACGTGCATCTGGTCGTTCCCGCCGGTCCCTTCCCACTCCAACTGGTCGACTACACGTGGCTTCCCGACTCCCGCCTGCAGTCCTACCGAAATCCCCCGAAGGACATCTACTTCCGGCAGGACAGCGCGGGCGCCGTCTTCACCACCGTCCCCGGCCTATGAGTCCAACTCGCTGAGCACCTGCAAGATGAGGCCGCGCGCGTCGCGGCCATACACGGCCGCACCTTTGAGGACCTCGAACATGCGGGCATACATGGCGCACTCGGCGGGCTGGGTGACCTGAATGCCCGCGGTCGGTGTCTCGAGCGCGACCATGGCGTCGTCGAAGATCCAGAAGCCGGTGGAAGCGACGGCTTCCCGTTCGGTCATCAGCGGGATGATGCCGAGCGAGATGTTGGGCATCGACATCAGCTCCAGCAGCCGGCCCAGTTGCCCCGCTTGCACCTCCGCCGTGCCGAACCAGGTGCGCAGCGCCTGCTCCTCGAGCACGGCCACGAATCGCTTTCCGCCACGGTGCAGGACGCGCTGACGTTCCATGCGTACGGCCACCGCTTCGTCGAGGTCGTTGGGGGTGTCGAGAAAGCGGATCCAGAACGACAACATGGCGGCGGTGTACTCCGCGGTTTGGAACAGGCCGGGGATGACGTTGTGCTCGTAGATCCGGAACACCTTCGTCGCCTGGTAGCGCTCGGGTGTGTGGGCACCGAGCACCCGCTTCATGCCCGCCCGGCTCTGCCGCCGGAATTCGAGATAGGCCGAGTCGACCGCGCGCAGCGTCGCGACCAAGTCGAGCTCCTGATCGACGGCGGCGCACACTCGGCACCAGGCCCGGATGTCCCGATCGGTCGGGAACTGAACGCCGTTCTCTATCTTGGACACCCGGGTGAAGTGCTGGCCGGTCTCCGCGCCAAGCTGCCGGATGGTGATCCCCGCGGCTTTGCGGATATCCCGCAGCCGATTGCCGAGCGCCCGCCGGGCCTCCTGCGCGGAATTAGCTGGGCCGGTAGTCACGGTGCGGTATGGACAGCCGCCACACGGCCTCGAAGGCGTTGCGGCAGAGCTGAATATCGTGCGGATCGCGGGAAGTGACCTGGTCGGTGGCCACGCCGCTGCCCGCGTAGTGGAGGAAGATCACGAGTCGGTTGTCGAGGAGGTAGAAGTCGTTGCCCGGGATGGCCACCGAGGACATCAGTCGCCGAGGCACCCAGCGGATATCCTCACCGGCCTCGACCATCGGGCCTGCGATGCTGTTGGACCAGCGCTGGTACTCGCTCAGCGGTTCCGACACGATTCTGGCCCGGCGGACCGAGCGGCCTGCGGCCACATGGTCGCGGACCGTAGCGCACCAGCCTTGTAGCCAGGCCAGATCATCGAGTTCCCCGGCTGTCCACTGGGCGAGGTGCGGTAGCTCGACCGCCGTTCGATAGGTATCCCGTGTCTCCAAATGCACTGATTCAACAACGAACTCGCCTAGTAGCCGCTCGAACTCTTCATAGGCTATCGATGCCACGGTCTCCCTTCCTGAAGAACTGAATCATTCTGTCGGGGATCTCCACACAGGTTTCACCCTGCGGGATGTTCATGTGGGCAAGAGCCTCGGGGTCGGTGACTACCCATCCCTGCACAATCCACGAATCTCGGTCGGTGCGATACACCGTGGGCGAACCGTTCGGATTCGAGCCCGGATCTTCGCCGATAAAAGTCAGACGCATCGTTGACCCCTTGTCATGGGATGTTGCGAACTGTTGCCCCGAGCCCGTCGATTGTCCCGCCATGTAGGACCGGCGGTCAAGGGCTGGTCAGCAGGCGAATACGCATGTGGTGCAGGGAAATCCGACCGGAAGTTCGGTTCTGCCACCAGCACCGATCGATAAGCCCGCAACTTTTCGCAACATGCTATCCCTGTGGCACCGGCCACTTCTAACCTCGGATGTTGCACGCATGATCAGCATCGACGAGAGGGCAACTGGGGATGTGGGGACGGCCTACCGCGATCGGCTATCTGCGCCGCGATGTGTCGGGAGTTTCGCAGGTCTGGGACGAGACGCAGATTCGCAGCGTGGCAAAGAGACTCGGGTACGAGCTGGCCAAGATCGTGGTGTTCGGCCCGCAGACCGGCAACCCGGTATCGCAGTTGCTCGACACGATCGAACGGGTCGGCGCGGACGCCGTGGTAATGCCGACCCTGCAACACCTGGCCGACGAGTTGGACCTGGTCGTGCGGGTGTGCGACGTGATCACGGTGAACCCGGAGAACACCTACGCCCGCTGGGTGCTGCCGTCGAACAGCTGGCTGGCACCCGAAGCCGATGGCATTGCGGCAAGGGGGGTTAGCGACGGCAAGGGGCATCAACTGCCGCGACAAGACGGTTTGGAGCGTCCGGAATGAGGTCTGCAAGAGCCACGCCACCTTCCGGTCGACTCCGCGACTAGTCCTGGTCGGTGTCCATGTCGTCGGTGTCGAACGCTGCCTGGGCCAGTTCGGCTTTGACGACGGTGAAGGCGGTGGATTGGTTGTAACCGCGGCGGGCGAGCATGCCGACCAGGCGGCGGATTGTTTTCTCGCGATCGAGGGCGGCGGGGATGCTGCGGAGTTTGCGGCGGACGAGTTCGCGGGCGCGGGATTCTTCGTCGTCGGAGCTGATGGCGTCCAGGGCGGGGGCGGCGTCCTCCTGGGCCACGCCTTTGCGCCGGAGTTCCAGCGCTAGTGCTTGTTTGCCCTTGCCGGAGAAGGTGTGCCGGGCATGCACCCACTGTTCGGCGAAGGCGGCGTCGTCGATGAGGCCGACCTCGGTGAGCCGGTCGAGGGCGCGGTCGGTGATTTCCTCTGCGTAGCCCTTGGTCGCCAGGCGCTGCGCGAGTTCGGCACGGCTGCGGGCGCGGACGGCGAGCAGGCGAAGACACGCCTCTTTCGCCTGCTCGACCGTCCCGCCTGGCGGGTCCAGCTCCGAAGAGCGGGTACCCCGCTCGGATCCGGCCGCCACCGGATCCGCCCATCGGCCATCGGCATGTTCGGAATCAGCCGAGTGGGAGTCTGTGCGCCGGGACGATTTTCGCCGTCCGCGGCCGGACCCAGCCGAACGCGCCCGCTGCGGATCGGACGCGCTCGGCCGAGTTCCCATAGTGTCCGATTCGGCCGAACCACCTTCGGCCGACCGGACTCGTCCGGGGTCCTGTTCGCCGGGCCGAGATCCAACAGGATCGGTGGCGGCACCGGAGGCGGACAGGAGTTCGTGAAGTCGGCGCCGCATCTCCTGCACCGGCTCGGACCGCGACTCATCGGGCGCGGTCCGGCGCGGTGGGGGCGTGCGTCGACCGTTCATCGGATCAGAAATCGGCGGGGACCTCGGTGCCCGCGTCCGCGGTCACGTCGGCGCCGATGCCGAGCTTCTCCTTGATCTTCTTCTCGATCTCGTCGCGAATGTCGGTGTTCTCCAGCAGGAACTTGCGGGCGTTCTCCTTGCCCTGGCCGAGCTGATCGCCCTCGTAGGTGTACCAGGAGCCGGACTTGCGCACGAAGCCGTGCTCGACACCCATGTCGATGAGCGAGCCCTCCTTGGAGATCCCGTGGCCGTAGAGAATGTCGAACTCGGCCTGCTTGAACGGCGGGCTGACCTTGTTCTTCACGACCTTCACCCGGGTACGGTTGCCGACCGCGTCGGTGCCGTCCTTGAGCGTCTCGATGCGGCGCACGTCGAGGCGGACCGAGGCGTAGAACTTCAACGCCTTACCGCCCGTGGTGGTCTCGGGCGAACCGAACATCACGCCGATCTTCTCGCGCAACTGGTTGATGAAGATGGCGGTGGTGTTGGAGTTGCTCAGCGCACCGGTCATCTTGCGCAGCGCCTGGCTCATCAGCCGGGCCTGCAGACCGACGTGACTGTCGCCCATCTCGCCCTCGATCTCGGCGCGCGGCACCAGCGCGGCCACCGAGTCGATGACGATGATGTCGATGGCGCCGGAACGCACCAGCATGTCCGCGATCTCCAGCGCCTGCTCACCGGTGTCGGGCTGCGAGACGAGCAGCGCGTCGGTGTCGACACCCAGCTTCTTGGCGTAATCCGGGTCGAGCGCGTGCTCGGCGTCGATGAACGCGGCGACGCCGCCCGCGGCCTGCGCATTGGCCACCGCGTGCAGCGCGACGGTGGTCTTACCCGAGGATTCCGGGCCGTAGACCTCGACGATGCGGCCACGCGGCAAGCCGCCGATGCCGAGCGCGACATCCAGCGCGATGGACCCGGTCGGGATCACCGCGAGGGGCTGACGTACCTCGTCACCGAGACGCATGACCGCGCCCTTACCGAAGTTCTTCTCGACCTGGGCAAGCGCGAGTTCGAGAGCCTTGTCGCGGTCGTACGCCTGTGGTGCCATGTCCTGATCCCCTTTTCGACGGGTAAGTCTCGTTCTGTGGTTGGCGCCAACATTAGAGGGCGGCACCGACAGGTTCTGGCGCCAAGATTAGACGAACAAGTGTTCGAGTCAAGCGACGCGCCCGGGAACACGCGATCGGACTTCTGTTCCGCTTCGCCGCGCCGCCGCTAGCGAGTATTCATGCCGGGTCGACGTGGCGTCGCGGTGCCGTTCGCAGTCGGCGGTGAGTTGCCGAGCCAGGTTAGCTGGTCCTCGGCGAGCTACCCGCGTGGTGGCGAAATCAGGGCGCGACCTGGGTCAACGCACCAGGGACACCCGGTCGCTGGTGAGCAAGGTCTGGGCTTGCTTGAGCACGCGGAGAGCTGGGGTTACCTCGAGGTCGTTGATGCCGTCCAGCGCGCCGAGGCGTTCGGTGATGTAGCGGTAGAGGTGGGGCGTGTCGCGGCAGATCACCGACGCCATCATGTTGGTCGGGCCGGTGGTCGCCGCGACGAACACGACCTCCGGGTGGGTCGCCATCGCGCGGCCCACCGCGTCGAGATCGGCCGGGCGGACCCGCAGCCACAGGGTCGCCCGCGCGGTGTAGCCCATCCGCTCGACGGCGAAGTCGAGGTCGAAATACAGCACGCCGGATTGGGCGAGCTCGCTCATGCGGCGCGCGACTCTTGGTGCGGTCCAACCGGTTTCGGCCGCGATCTGCGCGTACGGCGCGCGGCCGTCGCGGCCGAGCAGCGCGAGCATCGCCTCGTCCTCGGGGGTCAGATCCGGCGGGGTGTCCGGGCCGGTGCGCTCCGCGTCCGCACGGCGCAGGCCCACCGCGCAGCCGGCGCGCTGCACGCCCAACTCGCGCAGTTGCCGGTCGGTGAAGAGGTGGCTGTCGCGCGGCCATTCCTCGTCGGCCGGGAACCGGTGCATCACCTCGTGCGCGGTCACGTCGCGCACCTGACTCGCTCGCGGCAGCGTGTGCAGCAGCAGTGCGTCGCGTCGCTCGACGGAGCGTGGCCTGCTCACGCAGGTCACCTCGGAGCCGGTGGACAGCAGCGTGACCCAGCTCAAATCCGGGAATCTGGCCAACGATTCGGCCAGCCGCAGCGCCTTGTCGGGTGTCGATCTGATCCGCAGCACCCAGCGCGCGTGGCCCAGCGGGACGGCGTTCACCTGACCGGATACGTGCATGATGCCGCGCTCGCGCAACGCGCGGTAGCGCCGCGCCACGGTCTGCTCGGAGACGTCGAGGACGGCGCCGAGCTTGGCGAAGGGGATCCGGGCGTCGTGCACCAGCGCGTGCAGGATCTGCCGATCGAGAACGTCCAGTGCGGAGGATTCCGTAGTCCCATCGTGCTGCATAGGAGGAATCTAACGCAGGACCTCATCCGGCTAGGGGGATGCGTTCGATTGCCGCACTCTTGGCGTCGATATCGTTCGAATCCGCCACGGAGGCCCCTGTGAAGAAATGGCTCCCCCTGTTCGCCGCGTGCCTCGGCACGCTGATGCTGCTCATCGACGTCACCATCGTGAATGTCGCGCTGCCCGACATCGCGGCCGATCTGCACGCCGGGCTGTCCAGCCTGCAATGGGTGGTGGACGGCTACGCACTGGCTTTGGCCGCACTGCTGCTCGTCCTCGGTTCGCTCGCCGACCGGATCGGCGCGAAACGCGCCTACCTCGCCGGGCTCGTCCTGTTCGCCCTCGCCTCGCTCGGCTGCGGAATCGCCGACACCTCCTCGAATCTCATTGCCGCACGGGTACTTCAGGGCATCGGCGGTGCGGCCATGTTCGCCACCACACTGTCGCTGCTGCACTCGACCTACTTCGGCCGGGAACGCGGCATCGCGTTCGGCGTCTGGGGTGCGGTGACCGGTGCGGCGGCAGGCATCGGGGTGGTGCTCGGCGGTGTGCTCACCGAGGCCCTGTCGTGGCGGTGGATCTTCCTCGTCAATCTGCCGATCGCCGTGCTGGCAATCGCGTTGACCGCCATCGTGTTTCCGCCATCGGTACGTCGAGCGGACCGCAGGGTGGACGTCGTGGGCATGCTGTCCTTCGCCACCGCGGCGACCGCACTCACCTACGGGGTTATTCGCGGCGGTGAGCACGGCTGGTCGGACGGTCGCGCGGTGACCACACTGCTACTCGGCGTGGTCGCGATCGCAGTGTTCGGCGTAGTCGAGTCACGCAGTGCCGCACCGATGTTCCCGCTGTCACTGCTGCGCAATCGCGACTTCGGCGCGACGCTACTCGGAGCGAGCGGGCAAACGTTCGCGGCGTTCGCCAGCACTCCCCTGGTCTCGCTCTGGCTCCAGCAGCAGTTGCGGATGTCGCCGCTGCACGCGGGCCTGGCATTGCTGCCGATGGCCGCGACCGCATTCCTGGTCGCCGCGGTGTTCGGGCGGTTCATGCACGACGTCGCCCCGAAGTGGACGATCGGCGCGGGTCTCGTGGTCGTCGGAATCGGCACCGGACTGCTCACCGTGATCGATGCCGGATCGTCTTGGGCAGCACTGGTTCCCGGGTTCGTAGTGCTCGGCGCGGGCATCGGCATCAACGCGCCCGCACTCGTATCGGTGGGCATGGCCGCGGTACCCCCGCAACAGGCAGGCACCGCGGCCGGCGCCGTGAACACCGCCCGGCAACTCGGTCTCGCACTCGGAGTCGCAGTGCTGGGCACAGTCTTCCGCACAGCCTCCGGCCCGGACCAACCGATAACCCTGCCGCACTTCGTATCCGGTCTGGACGCAGCCTTCACCGTCGCCGCAGCCGTAGGCGTCGTGTTCGGACTACTCGCCTTCGCCCTGTTCCACCGCCAGCGCCCCGCCACCGAATCCATCACGACCGAACACAAAGTCGCCGCCTAACCCCTCCTTGATCCGCACCCCTCTCCGGCCTGCACAGCAGTGGACGGCCAGACCGGGGTGCGGATCCCGATCAGCCCCACCGGAACCGGCCGGCCACAAGTGATCATCCGGCTGTGATTGCGTCGCAGGCGCTTCGGGCAAGAAGGGGCTTGGTTGGCGGTGGGTTACTGCTGCGGCAAGACCGACTCGTCCCCCGGGTCTCGTAGGCCGAAAATGCGGCGGTCCGATTCCGCGATGCGGACGTCGTTGATGCTGGCTTCGCGGCGGGACATCAAGCCGTCGGGGGCGAACTCCCACTGTTCGTTGCCGTAGCTGCGCCACCATTGGCCTGCTTCGTCGTGCCATTCGTATTGGAAGCGCACCGCGATGCGGTTGTCTTCGAACGCCCAGAGGTCTTTGCGCAGTGCGTAGCCGTTTTCCGAAGCCCATTTGCGGGTGAGGAATTCGACGATCGCGGGGCGACCGGTGAAGAACTCGTCGCGGTTCCGCCACACCGAGTCCGCGGTGTAGGCGGCGGCGACTCGCTCGGGATCGCGGGTGTTCCAGGCATTTTCGGCGGCGAGCACCTTGACCTTGGCGGATTCCAGATCGAACGGCGGCACTGGAGGTCGCACGAACGTCTCCTCTCTGTGAACGGGGTTGTGTCAGGGGTTGACGGGGGAAAGCTCGGGCGGGCCCCAGCGCAACGGACCCCCGCCGGAGCGTTCGATGACTTCGGTGATGGTGAAGTCGATCGAGCACTGCGCACCGGCGGCGAAAGTCGCCGGCGCCCAGGTCAACTCGGCGGTGCCGGTGAGTTGCAAGGTGCCGCCGGTGGCCCAGCCCGGGATGAGGATGCCGCAGCGCGGGTTCACCTGGATGTTCCCGAGCGTCATGAACATCGAGTTGCCGCGGTAGTCGGGCCAGCGCAGGTGGGTCGGCGAAAGCACCTCGAGGAACCCGGGATTGCCGCCGCGGTGCGAAGCGTCGGCGTTGCCCTCGGTGTCGGCGGTGGCGACGAAGAAGGTGTCGGCCGCCGCGATCGTCGCCTGCTGACGTGCGTCCAGTTCGGTGCCGTGCCGCGGCAGTGACGGCTCGGCATCCGGCTGATAGGACTCGAGTTGCCTGCGGGTGATGTACTTCGGGCAGTTCGAATAGACCTGGTCGGTGACGATCCGTAAGCCGTCGCCCACGGCGGTCGCGGTGCCGTTGACCCGCATCCGCCTGCGTCGCTGGGGCTGCAGGGCGATCATGCCGAGGGGCGCCGACCGAGTCAGCGCCTCCCGCAACGGGTCTCCCACCGCAGGCCGGGCGTCGACGGCGATGGTGCCCGCGTCGACCGCGCGCACGAACCCCGGCGGACCGGCCAGTTCACTGGCCCACAACCGCCCGGTGCCGTCGGCGGCCCCGACCACCACCATGGGCTGCTCGGCCAGGAAAGACGCGGCGACGGCCGGGATGTCGGCCCGGATCATCCGGCCGACCCGGTCGGCGACCGCCGCCTGGCCCATGCGCTGCTGCACGGCGAGTTCGCCGGAGTGGAAGGGCGCCATGACATTTACTCCTGTCGCGGGCGTTGCTCCGGCGGATCTGCGCCGCCGGAGCGTTCAACAAGGCTGCGGCTCAGAAGAATCCACAGGTCGGGGCCGCGCCGCTGGGCGCAGGCGCGGACTCGGCACCGGTCGGCGCGTAGACCTCGAGCCGGATACCGTCGGGATCGGCGAAGAAGATGCCGCCGGACGCCACGCCCTCACCGTGCGCGACGACGCCGTCGTGCACGATCGGCACCGACTGCTCGCGCAGCGCCGCCTCGACCGCCCGTACTTGGTCGATGGTGTCCACCTGGAACGAAAGGTGGTGCAGGCCCGGGGTTTCGACAGAGAAAGCGCCCGCGCTCTGCTGCCACAGCGTCAACGTGAGCTTGCCCGCCGCGCCGAGAAACGCCCATTTCCGTTCGCCGTCGGTGCTGGCGGTGAGCTGCTCGAAACCCAGTGCGCGGCGGTAGAACTCGACCGAACGATCCAGATCGGACACGTTCAGCCCGATGTGCCCGGTAACGAGCTGGGGTGCGGCAACCGTGGTCATGTAAACCTCCTCAATCGGTTAAACCGTCTATATCGGCTTAACTGGTTAGAAGATAGCCACAGCCGAGCACCGCCGTCAACCTGTAAACTGTTTTTAACCGGTTAGAGAAGCGCGGGATGTCTAGGCCACCAGAAGGAGCTCGATACCCTCAGTCATGCACGATCCACGCCCCCACCTCGGCGAACCGCTGGCACTAGACCTGCTGGACACGCGGTGGAACGAGAACGGACACCCACAGGACCTGCTCACCGATGTGGCAGGTCTGGGCATCTGGCTGGCCTCGGCCGGACTGAGCGATCGTGCGACCGCCGACCAGGCGACCCTCGAGGCGCTCTTGTCAGCGCGCACCGCCATCTACGACGTGGTGCAGAACGCCGCCCACACCGCGCTGAACGAGGTGCTCGAACACGGCCGGATCCGGCGCACCCTCACCGACACCGGCCCCGCCGATGTCATCGACGTCCCCGACCCCACCTGGCTACCCGCCTGGTCGGCGGCCGACAACCTGCTCCACCTGCTCGCCGAAGCCCCGGACCGCATCCGCCAGTGCGCCCACCCCGACTGCGTGCTGTTCTTCTACGACACCTCGAAGAACGGCACCCGCCGCTGGCATTCGATGGCGACGTGCGGCAACCGCACCAAAGCGGCCCGCCACTACGCGAAAAAGGGTTGAGCCTCAGAACAATTCGTCGAGCAGCCGGTAATACTCCAGGCGACTCCGATCCGGTTCTCCGAGACCGTACGCGGCGAAGAAGGCGCTCACTTCGGCCTCGCCGAAGTCGTCACGCAGATCGCGCACGGCCAGCGCAAGGTCGCGGTACCGATCCGCCACTCCGAGCGCGCCGACGTCCAACAGGATCGCACCCTCGAGCACGTTGGGTGGCGTGAAGTCGCCATGCGCCACTACCAAATCCTCGTGCTCGGGACGTTCGTCGAGCAGGCGCGCGAGGATATCCTCGGCGGCGAGTCCCGCGTTCTCGTCATCGAAGTTGTCGAGATCGACCAGGCCCTCGATGACGTGCCGGCGCGCCTGCGCCAGCACCGCGTCGAGCCTGCCGTCGAAGGGACACTCGGCGATCGGAATGTCGTGCAGCCGGCGCAGCAACGCCCCCATGACCGCGCCCACCGACGATTCACCCGCGCCCGCGTCGTCCCGCGCGGCCAGGCTCGCGGCGCCCGCGTCGGCCAGCACCAGCACGTCACCGTCGAACACGACGGTCTCCGGTAACCGAATCCCCCGGTCGCGCAGCCAGTTCAGTCGCTCGTGTTCCGCGACGGCCTTCGGTCCCCGCTTGACCCAGTAGGTGTCGTTGACGAAAGCGACTCCGCCGCTCTGCCCTTCGTGCTCGACCGACCAGGTGGCATCCGCGCCGAGCAGCGCGGCGACCTTCGGCGGCAACGGAATCGGCAGTGCGGGAAGTCTTTCCAGCGCGACCCGGGTGGATTCGATCAGTTCGGGATCGCCTTCGGCCGTCCGCAGGTCGAACGCCTCGCGTAGCAGCACGTGCGCCTCGGTCAGCTGTCCCTGCTCGGCCAGCGCCTTACCGAGATGCTGCACGGCGAACGACAACACCTCCGGCGCGGCCACCCGCGCGTGTTCGACGGCCCGGCGATACAGCGTCTCGGCGGTACCGGCATCGCCGTGGTAGCGGTAGACGTCGCCGAGATTGATCCACACCGTGATCCGGCGTTCCTCGGTGTCCACCAGCTCCAACGCCCGATCCAGCAGATCGAGGGCCTGGCCGTAGCGCCCGAGCAGCATCGCTTCGATCCCGGTCTGCCGGAAGCCGGTGAAGTCGGTGGGCTGCGCCTTCGCCAGCCGCGCCGCCAGCCGTTGCGGGTCCACCGGGATCATCCGCTCACGCTCGTCGAACCGGTAGAGCGGCTCCTCCTGCTCCACGGCCCGTCCCGACGTGCTCACCAGCGTCCCCGCGGCACGTCGAACTCCGAGCACAGTGCCCGCCACACGTCGCGCGGATCGACCCCGGCTTCGATGGCATCGGCCCCCGTCCGCCCCAGCGACGGGATCACATGATCGGCCAGCAGGGCATCGCCCCGCGCCGACCCGAATTCGGTATGCAACAGCTCCTGGAACTCCGTCAATCGCACTGTGCCCAAGATACTCGCGCGGCCCCGAGAGCCCCACCTGCCCTATTGCTCACCGACCGCGTCCGCGCGGAGCAGTAGTGGGCTGCGGTTACCCGAACCGTTCGGCCGCGATGACGGCACTATCCCGCGCGCACCGAGTCGAGAACTCGGTGGCACAGCTCGATCGGGTCGGCGACGTCCGCTGCGCCGGCCGCGGCGTGTTTCGCGGCGGTGGCGAAGCGAGGAGTCGTCAGGATCTCCAGCACCGCGGCGCGGACGGCGGTCGCGGTCAGCGGCCGGACCAGGAGTGAACTTCCTTGGCGGACAGCTCGATTGGCGAGTTCCCATTGGTCGCCGCCGCCGGGAACGGTAACGACCGGAACGGCAGCGGACAAAGACTTCGCGAGCAAGCCGTGCCCGCCACCGCCCACGACCACCGAGGCGTGCGTGAGGAGTTCATCCTGGCGTCCCAAACCGGCTGTCGCCCAGGGCGGTAGGTCGGCGGGCGGGGTGTCGAGCATCGAGATCGCCATGCGGACATCGGCACCAGCCAGAGCTTCGAGCACGGTCTCGACCATGCCCGCGACGCCGGTGTGCGCGGTGGACGGGGCGACCATCACCAGCGGAGCATCCCCGGGCGGCGGCGCCAGGATCGCCTCGGTCGGTTCCCAGAAGAGGGGGCCGATGACGTGGGTGTTGTCCGGCCAGTCGGGACGCGGCACCTCGAGCGCGGGCAGGGTGGCGATCAGGCGGGCGGCCGGACCCGGGTCGGTGGCGGGCAGGCCGACACTTTCGCGGGCCTGTTCGCGCTGGCGCAGACCGTTGCGGATGTCGCGAGCGGTCATGGTGCGCAGCACACCGTCGCGCATGCGGCCACGCAGCCCTTCGCCGGGAGCCAAGCCACTCCCGATGGGCGGCAAGGCTTTCGACGGCAGGTAGAGCGGGTGCGGGGACAGCTCGACCCAGGGCACGCCGAGCCGTTCGGCGGCCATCCCACCGCCCGCGGTGAGCACGTCGGAGACGACCAGTTCGGGCAGCATGGCGC
This sequence comes from Nocardia sp. CS682, assembly GCF_004634405.1. Taxonomy (NCBI): domain Bacteria; kingdom Bacillati; phylum Actinomycetota; class Actinomycetes; order Mycobacteriales; family Nocardiaceae; genus Nocardia; species Nocardia sp. CS682. The sequence continues at coordinate 2,011,345 of NZ_CP029710.1, forward strand.
CGAGGTCGGGCAGGATCTCGGTGGAGATGTGCGCGGCGCGCTGGTGGATGCGCTGGCCGGCGTCGGTGTCGTCGTCGGCCGGGCGCGGGGCGAGCCCCTTCAACCGGCGCACGCCGATACCGGCATCGCGGGCGGCGTCGAACCAGCGCGGGCCGGTGAACAGCACCGGCTCGTCACCGGCGGCCAGGAAACGCAAGCACAACGCGATGGCGGGAAAGGCATGCCCCGGATCGGGTCCCGCAACTACGGCTACTCGCATCCGCATAGCCTGCCACACGCCGTTACGGCTCGACAGCAGCTACGTGCCGCGTCTTCACCTGCTCGACAGCGGAACTTCACGTGACCTCCGAGGTGAGCCGCGTTATGGTCTAGACCAATAGGTGCCCGAGAGTTGGAGCGATCGTGCGAGTGTCCACGGTGGACGAATTGATGGTGCTGCTGGCGAACGGCGCGGACGTCTGGGACATGCCGGACCGCAGCGGCGATCCGGTCGACATCCTCGACCACGACCGGCAATGCGCGGAACTGCTGCGGCAGCGGTATCCGCTGGATGCGGAGTTACAGGTCGCCGGGCTGGTGCACGACATCGGCCACCAGTTGGTGCCCGGCGACGACGCGGGCCACGGCCGACACGGCGCGGAGGCGATCCGCGCACTGCTCGGCGATCGCGTCGCGCGGCTGGTCGAGTTGCATGTGGTCGCGAAACGCTATCTGGCGGCGACGGATTCGGCGCACACCGCTGGCCTGTCCCCCTCCAGTCAACGCACCCTGCTGGCGCAGGGCGGCCCGATGAACGCCGCGGAGATCACCGAGTTCCGGGCCGACCCGGACTTCGATGCCGCCCTCGCGCTGCGGCGCGCCGATGACGCGGGCAAGGTGGTCGGCCTCACCGTCGCGCCCCTCGCATCCTGGCGTCCCGTCATCGAACGCGTTGCCGCTGCCCAACATCCGTTCGACCGAGATCGAGACGATGTGAAATAGGTTCCGAGGCCGCCGGCGCCGGTTCACCCGCACCATCGGCGCCGAGTCAGCCGCCGAAGTTGTAGAGCTCGAAGCCGACCGCACGCTCGGCGGGGAAGCCTTCGATCGGGCCGGTTGCCCGGTCGACGATGGCGCGAACTTGGTCCGCCACCGGTTCGGCACTGAGCGCCTCCAGATAGCGGCGGTGCTCGGCCAGCGACGCCTCGGCCTGCTCGATGTGCGCGGTGACGTCGACGGCGTGAGTTGCCTTGGGGCCCATCACCGCTGCCCGGCGCGCCGACCACGGCGCATCGGTGAGCTCCGGGAAGATCCACTCGTTACCGGCGTCGGAGATGGCGTCCAAGGCCGCGCGGCCGACGGCACGATGATCGGCACTGTTGGCGAACCCGGGAGCCCAGGTGTCGCCGAAGTTGAACAGCACCACCAGTTCTGGTTGGTGACGGCGGATCGCGGCAGCCAGGTCGCGACGTAGTTGCAGGGACTCCTCGACCCGTCCGTCCGGGTAGCCGAGGAACTCCACCTGGTGCACGCCAACGGCTTTGGCGGCAGCGATCTCCTCGGCCTCGCGCAGCGGCCCGGATTCCGCGGGCGGCAGTCCGGCGATCCCGGCCTCGCCGCTGGTGACCAGGGCATAGCGAATGTCCTTGCCCTGCCCCGTCCAGCGCGCCACTGCCGCAGCCGCACCGTATTCGATGTCGTCGGGGTGCGCGACGATGACGAGTCCGCGGTGCCAATCCTCGGCAAGCTCCTGCACTGTTCCGCCTCTCCGTGTTTTGAGGCCAGACTAGAGTGCCGCGACTGTGGCATTGGCGGCCGAGGGTCGGTAACCGGCTAGGTTGGCCGGTGCCCGACGAGTTACCCATGTTCGAACGAGATCAGTTGCCGCCAGTTGTAAAAGATAAGGGGCCGCGCGCTTTCCCCTCATCGGGGAGCGCACGGCCCCTGGCCGGACGGGTTCGCGACTTCGCTCGCGCCTCCTGGTGGCATCCCGGCCACACCTGGATCCGTCCGACTACCGCCCACCCGGCTTCGCAGCGCTTCCCGGCGCGCAGAAGCCGTCAGCGGGCGGGAGCTACAGCTTGCTGACCGAGGAGTTGTCCGAGCCCGACACCGCCTTGTACAGCAGGTACAGCCCGAACACGATGGCGCTGATCACCAGGATCGGGAACAGCCCCTTGATCAACGCACCGATGATGGCCAGCGCGATCCAGACGACCGCGACGATACCGATGATCTTCCACAACATGTGCCAGCCTCCGAGGGTCTCTGCGAACCGCTCTCCGACGATCCGACATGTTCCACTCTGGCAGCTGCGTGACGATAAATCACCAGGTCAACACCGATATCCGGGTGAAGATCAGGGTTCACCCTGACTACCGACCAGCCGCAGGTAGCACCCCGGCGATCAGGGCGTTTCGATCGTCGCGCCCTCGGCGACCAGCTCGGCGGCCACCTTCCGCGCGATCCGGACGAACGCCGTCACCAGCGGCCGATCGTCGCCCGCGCGACAAGCGACGGCCAGCACCGCGGGCGCCACATCGAGCAGTGGCCGGGCGACGACACCCGACCACGGGAAGAACCGGGACACCGAGGCGACCGAGACCGCGACCGCCTGGCCGCTGCCCACCGCGGCCAGCAGATCCTCCAGCGTGGTCACCTCGGCGCCGATGAGCGGCGGGCCGTCGCGGTACTCGGCCAGCGTCATGAAGTCGCGCGACGCGAGATCCCGGTTGTCGATCCACCACGCGAACGGCTGGACGGCCAGGTCCGCGGGCAGGACCGAGGTGCCCGCGGCGAGCGGATGGTCGGCGGGCAGCAGGGCGATCCGCTCCTCGGCCAGCAGCGGCGTCGCGTCCAGGCCGTCCGGCGCAGGCAGCCAGATCAGCCCGACATCCGAGGTCCCGGCCAGCACGCCGGCACTCGGATCGTCGAATTCGACCTTGCCGACGGTCAGCGCGACGTGCGGATAATCCGCCGCGAAGGCGCGCAGCACCCGCGGCGTGATGTCCAGGCCGGTCGCCACCCGGATGCCGATGATCAACTCGGTGCGCTGCCCGGACTCGGTGTCGCGGGTATCGGCGATCGCCGCGCCGAGGGTGTCCAGGATGTCGGGCACCCTGGCCAGCAGCGTCCGACCGGCGTCGGTGAGCGTCACCTGACGACTGTTGCGTTGGAAAAGCGTTGCGCCGATGCGCGTTTCGAGCTGCTTGATCTGGTTGCTCAGCGCCTGCTGGCTCAGGTGCAGACGAGCCGCCGCCCTGGTGAAGTTCAGCTCGGTGGCCAGTACGTGGAACGCACGTAGGTGCCGGAATTCCACATCCACAAGTCTGGATTGTAGATCCGACAGCGGATCGGTGTTTCCGTTCTCGGGCGAGCGGATCGACCATGGAACACATCGGGGGTCACCAATCGAGGAGCCGTACCTTGCCGGAACAACACCGTCACGAGCTCGGGCATCACCAGCCGATCGCGGAATGGGCGTTCGGGTGTCTGGTGATCTGGCATCAACTCGCCGAGACCACGGGTGGGGTGCTGTCGCTGGCGGAGGTCGTGGTGGCGAAAGGTGACGAGCCGCCGGTCCATCTGCATTCGCGCGAGGACGAACTGTGCTTCGTGCTGGAAGGGGAGCTCACCGTGCACCGTGGATTGGCGCGCATCCACGCCGAACCCGGCACCTCTGTGTGGTTGCCACGCGGCATCCCCCATGGTTTCGCGGTGCACACAGCAACGGCGCGGGTGCTGCACCACTACACACCCGCCGGTGTCGAGAAGGTGCATCGGGCGTTCGGCACCACGGCCACCGAGCTGGCACTGCCGCCCACCGGCTTTCGTCGCCCCTCGGGCGCGGAGGTCGAAGCCGAATTCGCGCATTACGGGATCACCCTCATGGGTCCGGCTCTCGCGCATCGGAGGGGAGCGCGAGAATGACTGCGGCACAGCGCATCACCACTCCCGCCCTTATCCCCGACGCGGGACACGCGCAGGTCCGCGTGCTCGGGTCGGCGTGGGTCACCGACGGTGCGCGCACGATCGGGGTGGACCGTCCGCTGGAGCGGGCGGTGCTGGTCCGGCTGGCGCTCGCGGGTGGGATTCCGGTGCCCGACCGGCGACTCGCCGCCGACCTGTGGGGTGACGGGGAGATCTCGCGACCGGTCGAACGGCTGCGGGTCGTCGTGTCGCGGTTGCGGACGGCACTGGGAGAGCACGGCGCGACGGTGTTGCGCACCCCGGCGGGTTATCGCACGACAATGGCCGCCGGTGATCTGCTGGCCGCCGAATCCATCGCGGATCGGCTGCACGCCGCGCGGCGGGCCGGTCGGTACGCCGAGGTCGGTGCGGCCGCCGACGAGGCGCTGCGGCTGTGGCGTGGGCCCGCGCTGGCCGACCTGCTGTGGGCGCCGTACGCGGCGGTGGAGGCGAGCAGGCTGGACGAGTGGCGGCTGGAATTGACCGTTGCCGGGCTGGATGCCGCGCTGCGGCTCGGCTCCGGGCTCGAATGTCTCAGGGAGATGGGCATTTTGGCGGGCGAGCAGCCGCTGCACGAGCCACTGGCCCGGCTGCACGCGCTGGCTCTCTACCGTGCGGGCCGCCAGGTCGACGCACTCGATCGCCTGCGCTGCTTACGACTGAACCTCGCCGAACAGTTCGGCGCCGCTCTCGCTCCGGAAACCGTCGAGCTCGAGCTGCGCATCCTCCGGCACGATCCGGCGCTGCATCCGGCCAGTTTCAGTGAAAGGTCGAGCAACCCAGCGTATTCGACTCAGCGGATCATCCGGTACCGCGACGTCGCGACCGCCGCGCACCGATTCCGGCGCTTGCAGCCAGGTCGCTGAATACTGTTGCCCCCCTTGCCTCCGGCCAACAACCAGCAGATATCTGGGTGAGGATCAGGTTCACCCCGATCCTCACCCAGCGATAGCTATCGGCGAACTGACGCTCACCTACGACCCGGGTTGCGGCGATCGTTCTCCACACCCTCGGTCTCGATCCGCTCCTTGCGTACCGTTTCGGAGATGGTCTGCTCGTCCTGCACCTCGTCGACGGCGAGGCGGACCCGCTCGACCGGCACGGCTTCCTTCTGCACCGTCACCCGCTCCTCGTGCAGCGTGACCTCGGCCTCCTGCTCGCCGATGTCGGCGCGGCCCATCTGCGCGCGGTCGGTGATCGGCTCGCGCTCGATCCGGACCTCTTCGTGCGTGGTCGGCACGGTGACGGTCTGCTCCTCGGTCACCACGTACTTGTGCAGTCGTGCGCGGCCGACCTCTTCGTTCTGCTTGTTGACGGCCAGGCGCTCCTCGGAGCGCACCATCCCCTTGTCGTCGGGGCGGCGGCCGCCGCGCATCTGCTGCTTGCCGCCCAGATCCATGCCGGCCCGGTTCGGGTCGATGTGGTAGTGGTCGAACAGTTCGCGCTCGGCTTCGGGGCTGATCAGACCGTCGTGCTCGAGATGCGGCGCGGTCTTCACCTCCTCCTTGTCGACGCGCACCTGCAGTGCTTCCGGGTCGTGCCGCAGCTCGGCGCCCGCCAGCGGGACCAGCGAATCGCCGCTGAACATCCCCGTGGTCACCGAGACCCAGGTCGGTGCGCCGGAGGTGTTGTCGACGTAGATCCGCTTGACCTTGCCGATCTTGTCGCCTTCCGGGTCGTACACAGCGCTTCCGATGAGTTCTTCCAGCATTCCGGTCATGATGTGATTCCTCCGCGTGCATTCGATGGAATTGATTCAGGCACTTGCCTTTTGATCGGACTGGTCGAGATCCTCGGCGATTCGCTGCGATTGCCGCGAGCGTCGGACCGGATCATCGACGTTGCCCCAGGCCAGATATCTGCTGACATCCAGCCGTTGCGTGTCCTGGTCGATCGCGGATTTTCGGTAGGCAATATCAAGCATCAGTCTGCTCCTGCCCTTGTAGTGAATGTTCCCGATTCCTGAGGTGGAATCCGGCCGATCAGCTACATGAAGGCAACTACCCGGCGTGCACTGGACCAAACACCTCGATCGTGAAATCGGCCCTCAACCGGCGGATATGTCGCGGGCGAACAGTGCCGCCTGGACCCGGTTGGTGACTTCGAGGGCGGTGAGAATACGACTGACGTGTGCCTTCACCGTGCTCTCGCGCATGCCGAGGGTCGCCGCGATGTCGGCGTTGGTCGCCCCTTCGGCGAGCAGGGCGAGTACCTCGCGCTCTCGTGGGGTCAGCCGGTCGATGCGCTGCTGGGCCGCGGCGATGCGTGGCCGAGCGGTGTGGTGGTAGCGGTCGATGAGCCGCCGGGCGGCCGCCGGGTGCAGCATCGCCGAACCCGCCGCGACCAGGTGGACCGCGCGCAGGATCTCGGCGGGGTCGGTGTCCTTGAGCAGAAATCCGTCGGCCCCCGCGGCGAGCGCGTTGTAGACGTATTCGTCGAGGTCGAAGGTGGTCAGGGTGATGATCTTCGGCGGATGCGGCAGGGCGCGCAGCCGGGTGATCGCGGTGATGCCGTCCATCCGGGGCATGCGCACGTCCATCAGGGCGACATCGATTCGGTGCGCGGTCGCCTGCTCGATCGCCTGGAGACCCTCGGCGGCCTGCGCGACCACCTCGATCCCGGGATCGGTGCCGAGCAGGTCGGACAGACCGAGGCGGACGAGGGCGTCGTCGTCGACGATCATGGCTCGGATCACTGGGCGGTTCCGTTCTGTGTGGGGCGGGGCAGGGTTGCCGCGACGCGCCAAGCGCCCGCGCCCGCAGGGCCTGCCTCGAACTCCCCGCCGAGGGCGGCAACGCGTTCCCGCAGACCGATCAGCCCGAAGCCGGAGGAGACTGCTGGATACCCTTGTGCCCCAGCAGTATTGATGACCTCGACAGTAGTCGCCGGGGCGGTGTAGACGACCCGGAGGACGACTGCGGCGTCACCCGCGTGCTTGCGGGCGTTGCTGAGCGCTTCCCGCACGATGCGGTACACGGCGAGCCGGTGCGCGAGCGGGGCCTGTTCCGGGTCGCCCACGGTGCTCGACTCGACCTCCTGCCCCGCTGCGCGCGCCTGGTCGACCAGATCGTCCAGCTCTTGCAGCGTGGGTGCGAGTTCCGGTGCGGAACCGGTCTCGTGCAGGGCGCCGAGGACTTCGCGGAGCTCGTTCAGCGCGGCGGTCGAGGTGCTGCGCAGCAGGCCGAGCCGTTCGACCACCGGGGCGGGCAAGGTGTCGGTACGGCTGGCCAGCACACCGCTGTGCAGGGCGAGCAGGCTGAGCCGGTGGGCGAGCACGTCGTGCATCTCCGCGGCGATCGCCGAGCGTTCGGCCAGCCGGGCGGCCTCCTCGCGCAGTTCCCGCTCGATGCGCAGATGCTCGACCTGATGGGCGAGCGCGTCGACGAGCCGCCTGCGGCTGCGCACCCACAGGCCGAGGGCCACCACGAGCGCCAACAGCAGGGCAGGGCCGAAACCGCGCGGCTGCCAGAGGTCGAGGGTGGGCCGGACCAGCAGGTTCGCGACCAACGCGCACACCACCGCGCCTATCGCCGGACGCAGCCGCCCGAGCGCCGCGAGCTGGAAGGCGATCACCAGCAACGGCAGGATCAGCCCCCAGCCACCCGCGGCGAACACGGCGACCACCATCGTCGCCAGCGGCCACCGGTGGCGACCCGCGACGGACAGACCGGCCAGCAACGCCACGAGAACCGGCAGTTCCAGCCACCGCCCGCCCACGGAGACGGCGGCGTCCTGCACCGACAGCGCGGTGACCGAGCCGGTCAGCGCCGCCTCGGCCCACCAAGGCCAACGAGTCGGTATGTCTGTCTCCACTCCCCCACCGTAGAGCTGGATACCGGTCGGTTACCTCCGCCTATCGGCCGGACCGACCCCCTACTTTCGTCGGGGTTCGGCGTCGCACAACGGCGGATTTGCGGAGGTCAGGTGCTGCATAGCGTCGAAAACCATGCAGAGCCATACTATTTCGCACCGTCGGGGGTCCTCGGGGTGGATGTTCCTGCGCGAGGCCGTCCGCGATCTGCGCACCACCGGGGCGATCGCGCCGAGCAGCCGCCGTCTCGCCGCCGCGCTCACCGAACCGGTGCGCGCGCAGGCCTGGCGACCGCTGGCGGTGTTGGAGGCCGGTGCGGGCACCGGATCGGTGACCCGCGCGCTGCTCCCGTTGATCGGGCCGGGCAGCCGGTTGGACGTGGTGGAGCCCAATCCCCATTTCGCTCAACACCTCCGGGAGTTGGTGCACGGCTGCCCGGGGCCGGCGGGCACGGCACGGCGCGTGCACCTCCACGAAAGCTTCGTCGAGCAGCTCGACACCGGATGCCGCTACGACGTGATCGTCTCCGGACTGCCGTTCACCAACTTCACACCCGCCGAAGTCGAACGAATCATGAACCGATACTTCGAGCTCTTGCACCCCGGCGGGACGCTGACCTTCTTCGCCTACCGCGGCACCCGCATGGCTCGATCGATACTGGCCTCCCGCGCCGAGGCGACCCGACACCGTCTCGTCGACGACGTACTGCACCACTACCGCGACCGATACAGCAGTGGGCGCGAGCACGTTTGGGGAAACTTGCCGCCCGCTGACGTCTGGCGCCTCCAAACTCCCGTAGCCGCCGAGGCATCCCGCGACTCGGTCACCGCCGGCCTCATCGACAGCGGAATACGAAGGCGCACACCATGACGGTTCTCGCGGAACTGCTGCACCAGGTCCCTGCCGTAGCAGCCTACGGCGTCGTGGTGGCCGCCGTGCTCGCCGAATCAATACTCTTGATAGGCGCTTTCGTACCGACCCTCACGCTCATGTTGACCGCCGGGGCCCTGGCGAGCACCGGACAGCTCGACCCAGTGGTGCTGCTCGGCGTAGCCACCCTCGCCGTCGTGGCAGGCGATGCGCTCGGGCATCGGACCGGACGCCTGCTCGGCGATCGACTGCGGACGAATCGGCTCGGGCGCCGCATCCCGGAGGCGGCGTGGCGACGGACCGAACAGGCGATGGCTCGGCGTGGTAGCCAAGCGGTCGCGCTCGGTCGATTCCTGCCGGTGATCCGCACGTTGGCACCACACCTGGCGGGTGCGGCGGGGTTGCCGTACCACCGCATCGCGCCCTACAGCGCGGGGGCGGCCGTAGTGTGGGCAGCGGCGGAAGCAGGGGCCGGGTATGCGGCAGCCAGCTCCGCGCAACGCCTGATCCCGCTGGCCGGACCCGCGCTCGTCGCGGCCGTCGGTGTAGTCGCCCTGCTCACCTGGGTGCGCGGCGCACCGGGCCATCGGGTGCTGGAAACGATGACGATTGAACAGGAGCGACCCGTTGCCCACTGATGTGGCTTGTACCGCAGTGCTTTTCGATTGTGATGGCGTGCTCGTCGATTCGGTCGACAGCGGCGAGCGCGCGTGGACGCGCTGGGCGCGGGAGTACGGCCTCGATCCCGCGGTGGTACTGCCCGGTATTCACGGTCGACGTTCGATGGAAACGGTGCGCCTGTTCCTTCCCGAGGACGCGCGGGCGGCCGGGCTGGCCAGGATCGAGGACATCGAGATCTCCGAGGCGACCGACACCGAACCGCTGCCCGGCGCGCGCGAACTGGTGGCGGCGATGACCGCGGACTGCGCCATCGTCACATCGGCCTCGGCCGCTCTCCTCGCGGCGCGGTTGGGTGCGGCCGGAATCTCCCTGCCGTCCGTCACCGTCACGGCCGCCGACGTCCGAGCGGGCAAGCCGGCCCCGGAGGGATATCTGCTGGCGGCGCGGCAACTCGGTCGGCAGATCGAGCACTGCGTGATCTTCGAGGACAGCGTCACCGGGGTGGCGGCCGGAATCGCGGCCGGACCGCATTGCGTCGTCGGCGTCGGCGAGCGGGCGCTGGACACCCCCGCGGACATCGTCGTGCGCGACCTCTCGGGTACCAGGCGGACCGAGCACGGTTTACGCTTCGCGGAGGCTTCGATTTTGCGCTCTCCCGGCCGTGACCTCGGTCAGTGTACGGTTGTACTCTGATCTTGCGCGGAGCGTTCCGGATAGCGGCAGTCAGGAAGGGATGGTCGACCTATGCACACCTGTTGTTCGGCACACACTTATTCACTCGATCTCACGTAACGGTCGGTGCCTGATGGAAAATGAACTCGCCCAAGAACTCGCCGCCGCCGCACGCCGCCACGGTGGTGCGATCGCCGGCATCGTCGGCGGTGCCGCCCGTAAAGCCTCCTGGGAGGTGCTCGACCTGGTGGCCGAGGGCCGTGAACTGGTGAACGCCGCGCTGCGCGCCAGGGCCGAAGAAATGCGCCGCCGAGACCAACTGCGCTGAATCCGGGCTGGTAGCGCACCATTCGCCGACGGCGGGTGTCGGACGCGCTGCGGGTGCCGCGGCGGATATCCCCGGCCCGGGAGGAAACGGGTGCCTACCTCCCAGGTAAGCATCCCGCGACCGTCCGGGGTTGCGGGATGCGCTGCCCTGTCAGCTATTCGGTGGATACCCGGATGGCCACCGAGACGCGACGATGACGGGATGATCGATCCGTCGTCGCTCCCTCGCCCGCCGAAGTATTCGGGCGCGCGGCGTCCGGCCCTGCTAACACAGGCCGGCCCCCCGGCATTCTTGGCTGCCCAGTACCTCGGCCCCCCGTACCCGGCGCCGCGGGCCACGGCCACACCGCTGAACGGAACCGCCAAGACCGCAGCGATTCTTGCGCTGCTCGGCACCGTCCCCCACCTGATCGGCGGATCGAGCAATCTGATTTCCGTGGCCGCACTCGACGCCGACCGCGGCGGACCGAAAACCCTGAGCTACACCGGTTGGTACAGCGAGTACCTCGTCGTTTCCGGCATCGCACAAGTAATCGCCGCCGCCCTGCTCGGTATAGGAGCCGTCTTCCTGCTGCGCCGCCGCTTCGCCGGCCGCGCACTGATCACCCTCGGCTGCCTGACCGTAATCGTGCTCGGCGTCCTGTCGTTCTTCGCAATCCGCGCCCGCAACGCAGTGCTGTACCGAGATATGGGCGCAGACAACGTCGACCCCCTAGCCGCGATCGCAGGCGGAATATCCCTGGGACTACTCGTCTTCCCAGTCCTCACCCTCCTGCTGGCCTGCGCGACGTCGACTACCCAGTGGCTCCAGCACCGGACGTAGTGGTGCGTCGCGAACCCGTCCCGAACCGCACCGCCGAACGGAAACACCATGCACGACCAGACCTCGATCAGGCTCATGCCCGGCGAAACGCTGCGGCTGTCGACCCAGTTCAGCCCGCACTTGATTTTGAGTCATTTGAAGGTCGGGTTGGTGGTGACCGATCGCCGGGTCGTGGTGCACAGGCCGAACACCATTTTCGCGGTGATTCCGCGCGGCAGTCTGGAGCAGGCCACACCGCTCGGCAAAGTGAGCGAGATCGCCGTCGGTGAGGCGGTGTCCACCCGGCATCTAGTCTTCGGGGCCGGGTCGTTGCTGGTCGCGTTGCTGTCGCTGTTCAGCGCGCCGGCCACCTCCGGTGTGGCCGGCTTTGTCCTCGGCCTCGTGCTACTTGGTGTGTCCGCGTACTTGTTCTCAACGGCGAGGCAGTTCGGCATCTGGGTCCGCAATCAGGGCGGAGGGGTGCTTCGCGCACCCGCCGGTCATCATGAACGGCGCCTGGTCAACGCCGCGCGAAACTGCCTCGAGACGCTGATCTTCGGAAACGGTCCGGCCGGAAGTGCTTCGGCGACAACGGATTATGATGTTCCGGCACCGACGACCCCGGGCACCATCACACCGAGCACGCAGCGAAGCCACACCGGGCACACCCCATCCCGCCCGCAGGCCCCCCGCGCCGCAGCAAACGCGCCGACCAGTCCCGTCGGGTACGCGGCACCGAACCCGCAGTCCAGCTACACCGAGTACGTCGCGGGCAACTCCGCGCTCGACGCCCGGCCGGACGGTGCCCGCGCCGCAGACCCACTGACCGCACCGGCGGCACTGTACGAAATCGCCCAACGCTGGCCGCAATTGCGCGCACGGGTCGCGGCGAACCCGGCCGCCGACCCGGACTTGCTGAGTTGGCTCAGCGAACTCGGCGATCCCGAGGTGGATAGGGTGCTGGCCGGCCGAAAGTAGCTGAAGTGGACGCCTCGGTCTGCAGCGCAGCGCTCAGAGTTGACCGGGGCGGGAGATCGGCACCTGCTGGTCGGCGACTTCGGTGAGGGCTTGGGCCCAGCCGTCCAGGCGGTCGGCGGCGTGGCGCAGGTCGGCGACGATGGTGTCGAAATTGTGGCGCATGACCGCGCTTTCGGGGACTGCGAGGATGCGGCCTGCGGCGGCGACTACCTGTTCGTACTCGGTGACGCCGGTGTCGAGGCGGTCGAGGGCGAATTGCAGGTTGCCGGTGAGGGCTACCGAGGCGGGGGAATCGGCGCGGCCCATGGCGCCGAGGGCTTGTTCCATGGCGGTCACGTCGGCGGCGAGGGCGTGCAGGGCGGCGGAGCCGGAGGCTGCGGTTTCGAGCATGTCGGTGAGTTCGTCGTCGGGCAACCGGTTGCCGCGGGCGATCTGGGTGCCGAGTCCGTGCAGAGCGCGTTCGGCGCGGACCAGTTTGGCGATGGGTCCGCGCGCCCGCGACCACAGCGGTGGCTGCTTGCGCGGGACGAAGGTGGGCTGCGGCAGCGGCGACTTGCGCAGTCGCAGGTAGCGGCGGGCGCTCAGTGCGGTGCCGGTGACCAGCGCGACCGCGCCGCCGCCGAGCACGACGACGATCCAGGCGGGTGCGGAAATGACCACCAGCCCAACAGCTCCCGCGGTGGTGAGACCGGAGGCGGTGCCGAGTTGGAAGCTGCGGCGGCGGGCGCGGCGGCGACGGCGCAGTTCACGTTCGCGCGGATCGGCCCAGCGGCGCACCGCGACAAGGGCGTTCTCGCCGACCTCGCGCAGACTGTCGGGCAGGCTACCCGGTTGCGGAGCGAGCGCGGCCTGCGCCCGGATGATCGCCGCGTCGCGCTTGCGGCCCGGAAGCGCCTTGTCCCGAGTCATGCCATCTCTCCCACTGGTAGCGCGGATCGGACCAGCACGGTCCCGGCGCGGCCGACGGCCGGCCCGCCGGGTGCGCGTGCTGTGTTCGCCAGTGTTCCAGTGACCACCGACAAAGTCCTTGCCGAGCGTCCGAACGTTACTGCTGTGCGGCCTGGCCCTTGTTCATCTGCGGCTGGGCCGGGTTCGCCTGCGCCGGTGCGGGATTGACGGCAGGCTGGGCCGCGCCACCCGCGGGCAGCTGATCGCCGCGCATCGACGCGCGGATCTGCTCGAGCTTGCTGTGCCCGGCCATCTGGATGCTGGCCTGCTGTACCTCCAGCATGCGGCCCTGCACCGTGTTCTGCGCGAGCTCGGCGGAGCCGAGGGCGTTGGCGTAGCGGCGCTCGATCTTCTCGCGCACCGCGTCCAGGCTCGGCGTGGTGCCGGGCGCCGACAGCGTCGAGTCCATCTGCTGCAGCGACGCGGAGACCTGCTCCTGCATCTTGGCCTGCTCCAGCTGGCTGAGCAGCTTGGTGCGCTCGGCGACCTTCTGCTGCAACAGCATCGCGTTCTGCTCGACGGCCTTCTTGGCCTGGGTGGCCGCCTGCAGCGACTGGTCGTGCAGCACCTTCAGGTCCTCCACCGACTGCTCGGCGGTGACCAGCTGGGCAGCGAACGCCTCGGCGGCGTTGGTGTACTGGATCGCCTTCTCGGTGTCGCCCGCGGCGCTGGCCTGGTCGGCGAGCGTGACCGCCTGGCGTGCGTTGGCGTTGAGCTTCTCGACCTCGTCGAGCTGCCGGTTCAGTTTCATCTCCAGCTGGCGCTGGTTGCCGATGACCGACGCGGCCTGCTGCGAGAGGGCCTGATGCTGGCGCTGAGCTTCCTCGATAGCCTGCTGAATCTGGACCTTCGGATCCGCGTGCTCCTCGATCTTCGAATCGAAGAGGGCCATCAGGTATTTCCAGGCCTTGACGAACGGATTAGCCATCGATTGATCCCGCCTCCATCTGACGTGCCGCGCCCTCGACGCGGCTCCGGTGCGCGACCGTCACGCACTCGATATATGCCTATCCTCCACCATGCGGCCGTCGCGCCGGGTATACCCGGCCCAACCGACGCCTAGTGAGAATCTATCCGCTTTCGGCGCCGGTCCGCAGCGTTGCCGCGGCGGCCACCTGTCGCTGGGTGTCACACGCCCTTCACCAGGACCAGCATGTCGGCCTTGGGTGCGGGAATGACGATTCTGGTGTCCATGGCGAGCGGGAGCGGACGCACGCCCGAGCCGGCCACCGACAGGCTGGCACTCGCTGGTGCAAGCGCGGGCTCTGCGGCTGCGGCTGGTGCGGCGGCCGGTGCGGCTTCGGCGGCGGTGGACTCTTCCGCCTCGACCGGCAGCGGTGCCGCGGCGGCGTCCGCCGGGGTACGGGTCGGCAGGCCGTCGGCACCCGCCATGATCGTGCTCACATCCCACAGCACCCGGGACAGCGGCACATCGAGGGCCGCGCAGATGGCGGCCAGCAACTCACTGGAGGCTTCTTTGCGGCCCCGCTCGACCTCGGAGAGATAGCCCAGGCTCACGCGCGCGGAGGTGGACACCTCGCGCAGGGTCCGGCTCTGGGCGAGACGAGCACGCCGCAGACTGTCCCCGATGGCCTCTCGCAGCAGCGTCATCTCGTTCTCCTTCGCTCCCTGTCAGGGGACCCGCATGACACTCACGAGTGCCACGCACGCCGTTCTTTCTGGCACAACGTCGGACGAGGCCCGGTTGGTTCCCGCCCGACGCAAATCACTCACCTTGCCTGCTCGTACCCGCGTCCGGTCGGCGTACACATCGCAGCAGTTCCCGCACGGCGATGTGCGTCGCGCCGATCCTGATCGTCCACCGGTCCCCGAGGAGTTTCAACCGCATCACCTCGGTGTGCCCCGGACCGGCGAGTCCGAGGAAGACGGTGCCGACCGGATGTCCGTCCTGCGAATCAGGGCCGGCCACACCGGTCAGTGCCACTCCCCAGTCTGCCCCGCATCGCGTGCGGGCGCCCACCGCGAGTTGTTCGGCGGTGCTCGCGGCGACCGGACCTTCGGTCTCCAGTACTTCGTCGCTGACGCCGCCGAGGCTGTGTTTCAGGTCTGTGGCGTACACCACGATGCCACCGCGCAGCACCGCGCTGGCGCCCGGGACACCCGCGATGGTCGCGGACAACAGCCCGGCGGTGAGCGATTCGGCGGTCGCGACGGTCTGACCCGCCGTGCGCAGCGCCCGAACCAGGTCGGCGACTTGCCCGTTCGCGATCAACGGATCGGTCGGTACCGAGGATGCCTGGCTCATGCGCCGCGCGTTCGGCCCGGCCCGCCCGCGAACCACACCCGCATCGCCTGGCCGACGTAGTCCAGGCCGGTGATCACGGTCAGCGCGACGGCCACATACATCAGCACCATGCCCGCCCCGAGAAGCCAGCCGCCCAGCGGCAGCAGCAGGACCGCGATCGCGATCGACTGCATGAGGGTCTTGAGTTTGCCGCCCCGACCGGCGGGGATCACGCCCCGGCGCACCACGGCCAGGCGCAGCAGGGTCACGCCGATCTCGCGGCCGCAGATGACCAGGGTGATCCACCAGGCCAGATCGCCGAGTACGGACAACCCGATCACCGCGGAACCGATCAACGCCTTGTCCGCGATGGGGTCGGCGAGCTTGCCGAAATCGGTGACCAGACCGTATTTGCGCGCCAGTTGCCCGTCGAACCGGTCTGTGATTGCGGCGATGCCGAACAGCGCGGCCGCGACGAGCCGCCAGAAGGTCTCGTGCCCGTCGCCCACGAACAGTGCCACCACGAACAGCGGGACCAGCGCGATCCGCAGCATGGTCAGGATGTTCGCGATATTCATCAGCGGCACCACGGGTTCGGCGTGCGGCGTCACCATGCTCGACGGGATCGGCTCGGACGCGGCCCAGCGTCGCTCGATCTCCTCGGGTTGCGCACTCATCGCCGCACCTCGCCGACGCTCAGCTCCGGTAGGAACGCGAGCGGCTGCGCGATGGTGCGCCCGCTCACGATAAACACTCCAGACAACGTCCATGACCGGCGCCTGCCCGGCGCGCGTCATGCCGAACCCGCTGCCCGGCGTGATGCGGTGAGCGGGAGGACTGGATGTGCGGCACACGTTCAGCCTATCGGTAACCCGCCCGACTACTCTGCACCCCATGAACTCTCGGGGACCACTAGGTGGTTCGACCAGCGACGCACATCAGGCCGTGCCTCTAGGCGCGCAGAATTCCGCACTGGTTGTCCGACGCGCGCGAACCTCCGACGTGCCCGAGATCAAACGCCTCGTCGATGTCTACGCCGGTCGGATACTGCTGGAAAAGAACCTGGTCACGCTGTACGAAGCGGTGCAGGAGTTCTGGGTGGCCGAGCTCGACGGTCGCGTCGTCGGCTGTGGCGCGCTGCATGTGCTGTGGGCCGACCTCGGCGAGGTGCGCACGGTCGCGGTGCACCCGGATGTCAAGGGCAGCGGGGTGGGCAGGCTCATCGTGGAGCAGCTGATCACGGTGGCGCGCGAGCTGGAACTGCGGCGGGTGTTCGTGCTGACCTTCGAGGTGGATTTCTTCGCCAGGCACGGGTTCGCGGAGATAGACGGCACGCCGGTGACGGCCGAGGTGTACGCGGAGATGTGCCGGTCCTACGACACCGGTGTCGCGGAGTTCCTCGACCTCAGCTACGTCAAGCCCAACACCCTCGGCAATACTCGGATGCTGCTCACGCTCTGACATCCGACGTATAGGAAGCGATCCGCCCGTGCCGATCTTCGCCGTTCACTACACCTACTCCGCGGCCACGGTCCCGGACCGGGACACCCATCGCCCCGCGCATCGCGCCTGGCTGGCCGGCCAGCTCGACGCGGGCAACCTGCTGACCAGCGGGCCGTACCCGGACGGGTCCGGTGCACTGATCCTGTTCCGGGCCGAGGATGCCGCTGCGCTGAACGCGCTGCTCGCCGCGGACCCGTTCGCGCGGGAGAAGCTGATCGATGACGTACGCGTCGTCGAATGGCTTCCGGTGCTGGGCGCTTTCTCGTCCTGAATCGATCACCTACCGATTCCCCGCTCACCATTCGGTGGGCGGGGAATCGGACAACCAGGGCGGATCGTTAGGCGAAGTCAGCTAACTTGCGGCGACACACCGAGCGTGATACGGACATACCGCCTGTTCCACACGGCAGACTCGCGCCATGCGCACTTACGTAGCGGTTTTCGCGTCGACGGCTGCCACCGCGGGCCTGTTGTACGCGTACCTGGGCGTACCGGACAAAACGGACCCAGCAACCTCTTCCTCGGCTCGTCCGCTGACCCGGCCCGGAGTGGCCGACCCGGCGATGTACCGAGCCGTCGACGGCTATTACTTCCAGACGCCGGACCGGCACATCACCTGCGGCATCCTCGATCAGCCAGTCGGTCAGCCCCGGCGCACCGCGGGATGTCAGGGCGCGACCGGCCCCGCGCCGCCGCACATGCAGAAATGCTGGAGCACCGATCCGGCCGCCGCCGCGGTCGCGGTCGGCGAGGACGCCGGATATCTGTGCGTGAACCAGGGTTTCTACACCGGCCCCGAGGTCGTACCCGGTGCGGGCCCTGGCGTCGGGCCGGTGCTCCCCGCCGGAGCGACCTTGAGCGCGCACGGATTCACCTGTCGGGCCGAGACTTTCAGCGTCATCTGCAGCAACGACGAAGACGGGCACGGGTTCGAGATCGCCCCGGACAGCAACCGGGTGTTCTGAACGTCAGCGCCGCGCCGCGTCCGCGCGGGTGCGCGCCAGGCTGGCGACCGTCGCGATGACCAAGATGCCGAGAATGACTCCCAGCGACACCGTGGTGGAGATCTCCGGCACGCTGACGTGCTCGCCGCCGTTGATGAACGGCAGCGTGTTCTCGTGCAACGCGTGCAGCACCAGCTTGACGCCGATGAACGCCAGGATGGCCGACAGACCGTAGGACAGATACACCAGACGATCGAGGAGTCCGCCGATCAGGAAGTACAACTGCCGTAAACCCATGAGCGCGAACGCGTTTGCGGTGAATACCAGGTAAGGCTCGCTCGTCAGACCGTAGATCGCCGGGATCGAGTCCAGGGCGAACAGCAGGTCGGCGAAGCCGATCGCCAGCAGGGTGAGAAACAGCGGGGTCACCGCGCGACGTCCGTCGACGCGGGTGATCAGCTTGTCGCCGTCGTAGCTCTCGGTGGTCGGCAGTACCCGTTTGGCCAGCGCGACGACCCGGCTGTCGCGCTTTTCCTCGTGCTCGACCTCGTGGCCGCTCTCCTTGATCAGCTTGGCCGCGGTGTAGATGAGGAACAGGCCGAACAGATAGAACACCCAGCTGAACGCGCTGATCGCGGCCGCACCGACGGCAATGAACACACCGCGCATCACCAGCGCGATCACGATGCCGATGAGCAACGCCTTCTGCTGATAGATCCGCGGCACCGCGAAGGTGGACATGATGATCAGGAAGATGAACAGGTTGTCCACCGAGAGCGCCTTCTCGGTGACGAAACCCGCGTAGTACTCCCCCGCGAACGTCGAACCCCACTGCCAGGCGACGAAACCGCCGAAGGCCAGGGCGAGCCCGATGTAGACGGCGGACCAGAAGCCGGATTCCCGGAAGGTCGGCTCGTGCGGGGTGCGCACGTGCGCGAAGAAGTCGAAGACGAACAGGGCGAGGATCACCACGATGGTGACCACCCACTCGAGTGCGGTTACCTGCATGCTGCGTGTCGATCAGTAGCGAGGGTCATGACGTTCATAATGCCCGATTTGTCCGTTCCGGTCGGCTTGCGGGGTGATTGCTGACCATAATTTCACATGCACTCGCCGCGGGCGCCATGCCACAGTGGCGACTGTGACCGACGACTACCTGCTCCTCAACAAAGCCAACTGGGACGAGCGCGCACCGGTCCACGCCGCGTCGCGCGATTACGCGGTGGACCGGTTCCTCGCCGAACCGAACTTTCTGAGCGAGGTGGTTCGGTTCGATCGGCCGCTGCTCGGCGACATCGGCGGGCTGCGCGCGGTGCACCTGCAATGCCACATCGGCACCGACACGCTCTCGCTGGCCCGGCTCGGTGCCACCATGACCGGACTCGACTTCTCCCCCGCGTCCCTCGCGCAGGCTCGGGAACTCGCCGAAAAGACCGGGGCCCGTATCGATTTCGTCGAATCCGACGTCTTCGATGCGGTAACCGCGCTCGGCGGTGCGCAATTCGACCTCGTGTACACCGGAATCGGTGCGCTGTGCTGGCTTCCGAGCATCGACCGCTGGGCGCACACTGTCGCCGGACTGCTGCGGCCCGGCGGACGGCTGTTCATCCGAGATACCCATCCGATGCTGGCCACGATCGACGAAACCCACACGGACCGGCTGGTCGTCGGCTACCCGTACTTCGAAACGCCGGAGCCGATGGTGTTTTCCGACGGCGGCACCTATGTCGAGACCGACGCCGAGTTCCAGCAGACCACCACCCACGAGTGGAACCACGGGATCGGCGAACTGGTGACCGCCGTGCTGAACGCCGGACTCTCGATCACCGGGCTCACCGAACATCGCAGTGTGCCGTGGCATGCCCTGCCCGGGCAGATGACCCTCGGCGCCGGCGGCGAATGGCACCTCACCGAGCATCAGGAGCGGCTACCGCTCAGCTTCACCTTGCAGGCCCGCAAGCACTGATCGCGGACCTCCCCACCTGGGGCGATGAGATCGCTCCGGGTGGGACGCGGCCCGGCGCGTCCCGTTCGAAAGCCGGGCGACGCGGTACAGAATGCCGTCATGCAAATCCGAGGAGCTCGTATCGCTGTGGTGCCGTGCGCCGTCGCGCTGGCGTTGCTGGCCGGGTGTGGAAACGACGACAAGGAATCGGGGACACCGACCGCCAGTTCGGCCGCGCCGAGTTCGCCCGTGGCGAGCTCGTCCGCCGCGCCGACCACCACGGCGACCGCCGCGCCGACTTCCGCCACCCGTGCCCCGGCGTCCGGGCCGGTCGACCCGGCCCAGTATCGGCAGCAGATGGGGTACTACTTCCAATCGCCGAGCGGATCGTTCCTCTGCGCGATCCTCGATCAGCCGATCGACGACAACGCTCAGGTCGGCTGCCAGGGACCCACCACACCGGCGCCCGCGGAGTTCAAAGAATGCTGGAGCAAGAATCCGCAGGGCAGCACGCTGACGGTCGGCAAGCGCTCCGGCGCACGCTGCCTGAACCAGGGTGTGTTCGTCGGCGCGCCGATCGACGGCGGCAGCCGCGGCGGCGGCCGGGTGCTGCCGTACGGCGGGGTACTCACCGTCGGCGCGTTCACCTGTGACTCCGCCGAGAACGGGGTGACCTGCACGAACGACACCACCGGCGCCGGGTTCACGATCGCCCGCGAGTCCAACCGCACCTTCTGACCCGAAAACCGGTTCCCAAGCCCAAATTCGGATGTTAACGTCGGTACCACAGAACGCACACGACCCAGGAAGGCGAAGACATGACCGGGACCCAGCAGCGACAGTGGTCGCGCAGCGGTGCCTGGCAGTCGCACGCCTACGCCGTGCTATCGACGGTCGCCTATCGACGGCTGACCGTACGGAGCGGCCCCTGACCCGTGTCTTTCACAGACCCGTGAAAAGGGGTCACTCCGCGGCAATCGCCAAGGGGTGACCCCTTTTTCGTGTTTCAGTACACAACTACACAGCGACGACTGACACGGCAGCATGCCCGAGCGGCCGAAGGGGCCTGACTGTAAATCAGGTGTATTCACCACCGGAGGTTCGAATCCTCCTGCTGCCACCCGTGTTTCACATCCGTGTAGCTCAGTGGAAGAGCGGCACCCTCCGAAGGTGCAGGTCGGTGGTTCGACTCCACTCACGGATACGAAACCCGATCCCTCGTAGCCCAATCGGTAGAGGCACCGGACCTAGATTCCGGGAGGTGCGAGTTCGAATCTCGCCGAGGGAACCAGCCCGCACCCGCGGGCCCGCGCTCGTAGCTCAATGGACAGAGCACCTGGTTACGAACCAGGGGGTTGGAGGTTCGAGTCCTCCCGTGCGCACCACGCTTACCTACCCAGATTCTTCGTAATGCCTGGTGGGAGCACTAGTGCACTCCTCATGTGTCGCGAGTCACATCTCGAGTTCGACCGCACACCTCTTGACCTTCGAGGCCTGCGTCACGCATGGTGGCATGAGGTTAACAAGCGCTTAGTAAGTCGGGTTTCCCGCTCGAACGGCTGGCGTACCCGAGGACTTCGGTGGCGGTCTTGCTCTCCGACGAGGCGAGCTGGATGACCGGGCAACCGGTGGTCGTCGACGGCGTCGGCAGACCGATCGGCGGCGGCGCGGGCTTTCGATAGGCACTGACAATCACTGGCGAGGAGAACAACACATGAGCAATGGACAGCGGATCGCGATTGTCACCGGCGCCGCGCGCGGTATCGGCGCGGCTGTCGCGCGTCGACTGGCCGCCGACGGGATGGCGGTGGCCGTGCTGGATCTGGATGAAACTGCTTGCGGCGCAGTCGTAGCCGAGATCGAGAAGGCCGGTGGGCGGGCTCTCGCGATCGGGGCGGATGTATCCGACGAGGCCGCAGTGGAGCAGGCCGTGGAACGCGTCGCCGCCGAGCTCGGCGCGCCGAACGTGCTGGTCAACAACGCGGGTGTGCTGCGCGACAACCTGCTGTTCAAGATGTCCGTCGACGACTGGGACACGGTCATGAACGTGCACCTGCGGGGTTCGTTCCTGATGACGCGCGCGGTGCAGCGGCACATGATCGAGCAGAAGTGGGGCCGCATCGTCAGCCTGTCCAGCACCTCCGCGCTCGGTAACCGCGGTCAGGCCAATTACGCTGCGGCCAAGGCCGGTTTGCAGGGCTTCACCAAGACGCTGGCGTTCGAGCTGGGCAAGTTCGGTGTCACCGCGAACGCCGTCGCTCCGGGTTTCATCGAGACCGATATGACCGCGGCCACCGCAGCGCGGATGGGCGTCCCCTTCGAGGATTTCAAAAAGGCGGTGGTGGCGACGATTCCGGTGGCCCGCGCCGGGCAGCCCGAGGATATCGCGCACACCATCTCGTTCCTCACCAGCGAGGGCGCGGGATTCGTCTCCGGCCAGGTGATCTATGTGGCCGGCGGCCCCAAGAACTGAATCGCCGAAGGAGCCAAGGCAATGCGGACATTCGATGGTTTGGACGACCTGGCGACAGCGGTCGGCACCCATCTCGGTTACAGCGAGTGGCACACCGTCACCCAGGCGCAGATCGATCGTTTCGCGGATGCGACCGGAGACCACCAGTGGATCCACGTGGACCCAGTGAAGGCGGCCGCCGGACCCTTCGGCACGACGGTGGCGCACGGGTTTCTCACGTTGTCGCTGCTGCCGATGCTGGCCGGTGAGATCTACCGTGTCGACGGCCTGTCGATGGGGATCAACTACGGCACCAACAAGGTTCGGTTTCCTACGCCGGTTCCGGTCGGCTCGCGATTGCGGGCAGGCGTCGAGTTGGTCTCGCTCACCGCGGCGAAGCTCGGGTACCAGGCGGTGAGCTCGGTGACCGTCGAGATCGAGGGTGCGAGCAAACCGGCCTGCGTGGCCGAGAGCGTCGCGATTCTGGTGCCGTGACGAGAACCCGCATGACGAACGACGATCAGGAGTAGAGATGTTCGAGCTCTCGGACCGGGCCCGCCGAATTCGCGACGATCTGCTGGCCTTCATGGACGAGCAGATCTATCCCGCGGAACCGATCTTCCACGCGCAGATGACGGAATCCGGTGACCCGCACTACCATCCGCCGATCCTGGAGGAACTCAAGACCGAGGCCAAGAAGCGCGGCCTGTGGAACCTCTTCCACCCGCATGCCGAGTGGGGTCCCGGCCTGACCAACTCCGAATACGCGCCGCTGGCCGAGATCATGGGCCGGAGTGCGCATCTGGCGCCGGAAGCGACCAACTGCAGTGCACCCGACACCGGGAACATGGAGGTGCTGACGTTGTTCGGCACCGAGGAGCACAAGCGAGAGTGGCTGGCGCCGCTGCTCGCCGGCGAGATCCGGTCGGCCTTCGCCATGACCGAACCCGCGGTTGCGAGTTCGGATGCCACCAATATCCAGTTGCGGATGGACCGCGACGGGGACGACTACGTGCTCAACGGTCGCAAGTGGTGGACCTCCAATGCGCTGCACAAGAATTGCCGGGTGCTCATCGTCATGGGCAAGACCGACGTCGACGCGCCGGTGCATCGCCAGCAGAGCATGATGGTGGTCCCGCTCGATTCGCCCGGCGTCACCGTGGTGCGTGGGCTGTCGGTGTTCGGCTATCAGGATCGAGAAGGCCACGCGGAGGTGGTATTCGACAACGTCCGGGTGCCGCGCACCGCGTTGCTGGCCGGCGAGGGCGACGGGTTCATGATCAGCCAGGCCCGGCTGGGCCCCGGTCGCATCCATCACTGCATGCGCGCCGTCGGCATGGCGGAGCGGGCTCTCGACCTGATGATCGATCGAGCACAAGCCCGTACGACCTTCGGGGAGCCCGTGGCCAACCGGGCCAATATCCAGGACTGGATCGCGGAGTCGCGCATCGAGATCGAGATGACCCGGCTGCTGATTCTGAAGACCGCGTATCTGATGGACACGGTCGGCAACAAGAACGCGCGCACCGAGATCGCCGCCATCAAGGTCGCGGCGCCGCAGATGGCGCTGAAGGTGATCGACCGGGCCATCCAGGTGCACGGCGGCGGTGGCGTCTCCGACGACTTTCCGCTGGCCAGCATGTACGCGCATGTGCGGACGCTGCGCCTGGCCGACGGCCCGGACGAGGTGCACAAGCGCACCATCGCGCAGCGGGAACTGCGCCGCCGGGATCCGTCCTGGGGCCGGAAAGGCTGAGCCACAGATGAATTCGACTACTTCCAGAAGGAGTTCGCCATGACGAAAACCCAGCAGGTCCGCTTGGCCGAACGGCCGACCGGGCTGCCCACCGCGGACACCTGGAACCTGACGACCACCGAACTGCCCGACCTCGGACCGGGCGAGATTTTGGTCCAGGTCAACTTCATCTCCCTTGATCCGGCAATGCGGGGCTGGCTCAACGATGTCCGCTCGTATCTGCCGCCGGTGGGTATCGGGGAGGTGATGCGATCGCTCGATATCGCCACGGTCGTGGAGTCGACGCACCCGGACTTCGCGGTCGGCGACACGGTCAGCGGCACCTTCGGTGTCACCGAGTACGCCATCAGCAACGGCCGCGGCGTGCAGCGGGTCGATCTGAACGCCGCGTCCGGCCCGACCTGGCTCGGCGTGCTCGGAATACCCGGCATGACAGCGTATTTCGGCCTGCTCGACGTCGGGAAACTGCGCGCGGGCGACATCGTGCTGGTGTCGGCGGCCGCGGGTGCGGTCGGGAGTGTGGCCGGACAGATCGCGAAAGCCAAGGGCGCCACCGTGATCGGTATCGCGGGCGGGCCGGAGAAATGCCGGATGCTCACCGAGGAGCTGGGTTTCGACGCGGCCATCGACTACCGCGCGGGCAACGTGCTGCGGCAGCTGCGCGAAGTAGCCCCGGACGGCATCGACATCTACTTCGACAATGTCGGCGGCGAGATCCTCGATGCCGCACTGGCCAACCTGCACCGTGGTGCGCGCGTCGTGCTGTGCGGTGCGATCTCGGCCTACAACGAGCAGAAGCCGCCGCCGGGCCCGTCGCGCTACATGTCGCTGCTGGTTTTCCGGGCCACCATGGCCGGGTTCGTGGTCTTCGACTACGCCGACCGTTACCCCGAAGCCGGTGCGCAGCTGGCGCAGTGGCTGGCCGAAGGGCGGATCAAGAGCCGCGAACATGTGGTCGAAGGCGGGCTTGCCCGCTTCGGCGAGACGCTGAACATGCTGTTCACCGGCGCGAACACCGGCAAGCTCGTGCTGGCGGTCTGAACCCGCTGCGCCCTGTCCTTCGGCTTCGGGTCAGGGCGCAGCACCTGCCAGGCTGCCTGGCAGGTGACGGTCCGAACGGATGGGAGACTTGTCACGTGGTCGAATCAGAGGACCGCTCACGCGCGGACGAAACTCGGGCGCGGCTGCTGGATGCCGCCGTGGTCGCCTTCGCCGAACGCGGCTTCCACGGCTCCACGACCCGCGACATCACCTCGATCGCCGGCTTGAGCACGGCGGCGATCTACGTGCACCATCGCTCCAAAGAAGAACTGCTGTACCAAATTTCGCGCACCGGCCACCTGGACACGCTGGCGCGCATCAGAGCGGCGCTCGCTTCGTCGACGAACCCCCGCGAACAACTCATCGCCCTGGTGCGCGACTTCGCGATCCACCACGCCCGCGCCCACACCGTCGCCCGCATCATCAACTACGAACTCGCCGCACTAAGCCCCGAGCATCAGCGCGAAATCAAGGACATCCGCCACATCATCGACGCCGAGGTCCGCACCCTGATCGAAAACGGCGTCGCCGAAGGCTTTTTCGACAACCCGAACCCACATATGGCAGCGGTCGCCATCCTGTCCCTCGGCATCGACCTCGCCCGCTGGTACCGCGACGACGGCGCCTGGACCCCCGAGGACCTCGGCGACTACTACGTCGATCTAGCCCTGCGCATGGTCGGTGCCCGCCACCCCGAACAGTAAGGTCGTCCCCCACCGCGACGCCGCCCCGAATCACTCGGCAGCGCTGATCAACTCGCGCGAGACGGCCGGCGCTGTCGCCCGCAACGGTCAGTCGGACTCTTCCGGTGCGGGTTCGCCCTCACCACCGCGGATCGTCCACAGCAGACCCTCCAGCTCATCGGGTTTGATGAGGACATCGCGGGCCTTGGAGCCCTCGCTGGGGCCGACGACGCCGCGGGTTTCCATGAGGTCCATGAGGCGGCCTGCCTTGGCGAAGCCGACGCGCAGCTTGCGCTGAAGCATCGAGGTGGAGCCGAACTGAGAGGTGACGACCAGTTCCACTGCCTGGATGAACACGTCGAGGTCGTCGCCGATGTCGGGGTCGACGTCCTTCTTCTCGCCCGCCTTGGCGGCGGTGACGCCCTCCTGGTATTCGGGCTCGGCCTGGTTCTTGGCGAAGTCGACGACGGCGTGGATCTCTTCGTCGCTGATGAACGCGCCCTGTAGGCGGGTCGGCTTGTTCGCGCCCATCGGCAGGAACAGGCCGTCGCCCATGCCGATCAGCTTCTCGGCGCCGGGCTGGTCCAGGATGACCCGTGAGTCGGTCAGCGACGAGGTGGCGAAGGCCAATCGGGACGGCACGTTGGTCTTGATCAAGCCGGTGACCACGTCGACGGACGGCCGCTGGGTCGCGAGCACCAGGTGAATGCCTGCGGCGCGGGCCTTTTGGGTGATCCGCACGATCGCATCCTCGACGTCGCGCGGCGCGGTCATCATCAGATCGGCCAGCTCGTCGACGATGGCGAGGATGTACGGGTAGGGCCGGTACACCCGTTCGCTGCCGAGCGGCGCGGTGATCGCCCCGGACTTCACCTTCTTGTTGAAGTCGTCGATGTGGCGCACCTTGTTGGCCTGCATGTCCTGGTAGCGCTGTTCCATCTCCTCCACCAGCCAGGACAGCGCGGCGGCCGCCTTCTTCGGCTGGGTGATGATGGGCGTGATCAGATGTGGAATGCCCTCGTAGGGCGTGAGTTCCACCATCTTGGGGTCGATCAGGATCATCCTGACCTCGTCCGGTGTCGCCCGGTGCAGCAGCGAGACCAGCATCGAGTTCACGAAACTCGACTTACCCGAACCGGTGGAACCGGCGACCAGCAGGTGCGGCATCTTGGCGAGGTTCGCCGCCAGGTAGTCGCCCTCGATGTTTTTGCCGAGCCCGATCACCAACGGATGGTGGTCGTTTCGGGTCGAGGGCGCCTTCAGTACATCGGCGAGCCGGACCAGCTCGCGATCGGAGTTGGGCACCTCGATACCGACCGCCGACTTGCCGGGGATCGGGGCGAGCAGCCGAACATTCTCCGTGGCAACGGCATAGGCGATATTGCGGGCCAGCGCGGTGATCTTCTCGACCTTCACACCGGGCCCGAGCTCCACCTCGTAGCGGGTGACCGTCGGGCCGCGCACGAAACCGGTGACGGCGGCGTCGATCTTGAACTGCACCAGCACCTCGGTGATCGCCTCGATCATCGATTCGTTGGCGGCACTGCGCTTCTTGGGCGGATCGCCGTCGGTCAGCAGTGACATCGGCGGCAGGACGTAGTCGCCCTCCACCTCGCGGTCGGCGACGAACTCGAGCTGCTTGGGGGGTGGCGGTGTCTGGTCCTCGACCTTGACCGGGCGCTGCTTCTTCGGTTTCGGCTTGGCCACCGGCTCTTCGGCGGCGATCGGCTTGGCATCGCGCAGCGGCGGCTCGCCGAGCACCTCGGTCACCGCATCGGGATCGCCGAACTCGTCAGGAGGGTAGTTCTCCACCGGGGTGCGGCCCTTGCGCTTCGGCTTGGCCGAGTGCAGCGGGAACCCGTCCGCGTCGTACTTCGCCGGGTCGTACTCGCCGTATTCGCCTTCGTACGCGCCGTATTCGTCACCGCCGCTGCCCGTGCCGAAGTACTCGCGCAGCCTGGCGGGGACCTCGCGCACCGTGGTGCCGGTCAGCAGCAGTACGCCGAAAATGATGGCCAGCAACAGGATCGGCACCGACAGCCAGGCGGTGAGCCCGTCGGTGAGCGGACCGCCCACCACGAAACCGACGAAACCCGCTGCGCGCGAACGCCCGTGCGGGTCGGTCGGCGCACCGGCGATGACGTGCCACAGTCCGAGGAACGGCAGGCCGACCAGCAGACCACCGAGCACCAGCCGCGGCCGGATCTCCGGGTGCGCCTCGGTGCGCATGAGGATGACCGCGATTCCGGTCGCCACGAACGGCAGCCCGGCCGAGGCGGATCCGGCCACCGCGCGGATGGCTTCGCCGATCCAATGCCCCACCGGACCACCCGCCGACAGCCAGACCGCGGCCGCGATCACCGCGCTCAACGCGATCAGTGCCAGCGCGATGCCGTCGCGGCGGTGGCCGTGCTCGATCTCGCCGGCCTTGCTCAGGGTTCGGGTGGTGGCGCCGAGGCCGCGCGCCAGCATGTTCCAGCCGCTGCTGATCCCGCGGCTCACGACCGCGAGCGGCGCGGTGTTCGACCGGCGCTGCACCGGCCTGCGCGCGGGTGGGCGGCGGGTGCGTGGGGTCGCGGTGGTGCGGGGTGTTGCCGAACGGGAACGAGCCGCCGTGGTCCGCCCCCGCGCCGATCCCGCCCGCGCCCGAGTATTCGTCGTGGTGCTGCGGGACTTACCTGCCATGGACCTAGGCTAGCCGCAAACGCCCCTTCCAGACCATCCGCAACACTGGTATCGCAGGTCTCAGGAGTGCCGAACTGTGCGGATGCCCAGGTCGCCGCCGATCCAGGGCGGCGTGAGCAATCCCCCGCTCAGAGCCGCTTCCGCGTGTCGCAGAGCAGATCGTGCATGCTTCCCGCGGCCCGCCGAGCTCCGCACAGACTGCAGACTGCGATGGGAAGCGCTGCGACTGAGCAATTGTCTGCGGAATGGTCCGTGCGGCTGGGATCGACCGTGTGCACTGGATCTCGGGCTGGCGGAAGCTCAGATTTCGGCCGATACGACTGCTCAGCGAGGGTCAGACGGAACGATCCAACCCCAATACCCTGCGAATATCCTCGGGTTCGCCGTTACTCTCGATGATGACCTCGTCGCGGCCGAACGAGTGCAACAGCAGCTCCGACGGCTTACCTTTCAACGTCACCTCGCCGCCCGGCTGTGAACGAACAACCGCCCGTTCGCCGTCCGGCGTCGCCAGCACCACCGTCACCGGCGATTTACGGTAGGACCGCCGCGCCATCCGGCTGACCAGGGACCAATACTTGTCCTCGTCGGCCTGCGAGAGCTCACGCGGCGCCCAGCCGGGCGTGCCACGGCGCACGTCTTCGTGGTGGACGAACATCTCGGTCAGGTTCACCAGCGCGTCGAGCGGGCGCAGCGGCGACCACCACGGCGGCCCGGTCCGGACCTGCTCCAGCAGCTCGGGGAACGGCCGGCTCGCCACCTTCGCCTGCACGCCTTCGAGATACCCGGCCAGCGGCTTCAGCATGATGCCCGGCGAGGCGTCGAACCGTCGCTCGCGAACCACCAAGTGCGCGGCCAGGTCTCGCACCGTCCAGGTGCCGCAGAGGGTCGGCGCCTCCGGCCCGACGGCCGTCATCGTCTCGACGAGCTGCTGACGTTCCCGCTGCGCGATGCTCACACCCTGAACATACCCACCGAGGCGCGCACAGCGACCTCGGCGCACCTGATTCGCACGGGGTTTCAGCATCCCCCAGAAACGAGGCCCCGAATTCTTGGGTAGCGCAATGAGTGTTCGCTATGTACCTTGTCACTCGGTCCATCGGGTCGTGGACCTCATGAACAAGAAGGGCAAATTCCCTGTGAAGAAGTTTGTTACTGGTGCGGCCGTTGTGGCCGCCGCTAGTTGTGCGCTGGCTATCAGCGCGCCTACCGCTCAAGCCAAGGCGTACAACTACGGCGCGATCGCGCTGTCCACGTCCACCGGGCTGATCGGCTACTCCTACGACTACCCGGATTCCTCGTCCGCGCAGGCGCGGGCGGTCCGCAGCTGCGGGGCGAGCGACTGCGAGACGGTGGTCTGGTTCGCCAATGGCTGTGGCGCAGTGTCCTACTCCAACCGCACCGGCAACTACAGCTGGGCCTATGCCGCCTCCCGTGGTCGTGCGCAGAGTAAGGCGTTGTCTCTCAACAACTCCGACGCCTACATCGTGCACTGGAACTGCACATCCAACCACGGCTGACGTCCGCGCATCGATTCAGGGGAAACATCGTGAAACACCGCACCTTCCGGACCGCCGTGGCCATCGTGCTGACCGCCGCCGCTGCCACTCTCACCGCCTGCGCTTCCGGCGACAAGGAATCCGCCACGCCGAGCACCACCGCCGATGCCGCCAAGGAAGCCGGTGAGCTCCAGGGCGGCAGCGACAAGGGTGAGAAGGAGACCGGCTCCGCGCCGACCACTCCGTCCTCGCCGGTGCTGGCCAAGCCGTCGACGCAGCAGCTGAACGACCGCCTGACCAAGGCGTTCGATCCCAACGTGCCGAACCAGGAAAAGATCAGCTGGATCCAGGCCGCTGAGCAGGATCCCTACCTGGTCGCCAACCTCGTCGACGCCGCCAAGAAGCAGGGCGTCCAGGTCGAGATCACCAAGGTCGGCGAGCCGGCGGACGGCAAGCTCAAGGCCGACGCCAAGGTCACCATCAACGGCACCCCGGTCGACGACGCGTTCGTCTCCTTCGTCTCCGAGGGCGGCGAGTGGAAGGTCGACCACACCTTCGCGTGCAACATCGTCAAGAGCGCGAAGATCGAATCCGCGGCCTGCCAGGAGTGAGTCGGTCCGCCTGACGCTGGTTCACCAGCGCTCCGCGCGGGTGAACCAGCGCTTCGGCCAAGGATCAACCAGCACTCCTGCCACGAGTCGACCAGCACAGCCGAAAAGCGCCGGATGCCGAGGCATCCGGCGCTTTCGCTATCCCAGGATCAGACGCCGATCACAGTCGGCACGATCATCGGGCGACGACGGTAGGTGTCGGCGACCCAGCGGCCGACGACGCGCCGCACGCTCTGCGCGATCCGATGAATGTCGGTGACACCCTCGGTAGCCAGCCGCAGCAGCTCCGCCTCGACCAGTTCGGCCGCGTCGGTGAGCGCGCCGGGATCGTCGGAGAACCCGCGCCCGCTGACCTCCGGCGCACTGACGGCCTTGCCGGTGGTCTCGTCGATCGCGACGGTGATCGAGATGAACCCGCCCTCGCCGAGCACCAGGCGGTCCGACAGCGTCGACTCGCCGACGTCGCCGACGGAGAGGCCGTCGACGTACACGTGCCCGACCGGCACCCGCCCGACGATCGAGGCGATCCCGTCGACCAGGTCCACCACGACGCCGTCCTCGGCGAGCATGACCCGGTCCTCGGGCACCCCGGTCGCGATGGCGAGCGCGGCGTTGGCGCGCAGGTGCCGCCATTCGCCGTGCACCGGCATCGCGTTGGTGGGCCGCACCGCGTTGTACAGGTACAGCAGCTCACCGGCGGAGGCGTGCCCGGAGACGTGCACCTTGGCGTTCTGCTGGGTGATCACCGTGGCGCCGAGCCTGGCCAGGCCGTTCACCACCGCGAACACCGAGTTCTCGTTGCCGGGGATGAGCGAGGAGGCCAGCACCACCAGATCGTCCTCGCGGATGTTGATCTGGCGGTGATCGCCGCGGGCCATCCTGGACAGCGCCGAGAGCGGCTCGCCCTGCGAACCGGTCGAGATCAGCACCAGCCGGTCGCCGGGCAGCGTCGCGGCCTGATCGAGGTCGACGACCACACTCTCCGGCACCGTCAGATAGCCGAGGTCCTGCGCGATCTGCATATTGCGCACCATCGAGCGGCCGACGAAGCAGATCCGCCTGCCGTACTTCTGCGCGACATCGACCACCTGCTGGATGCGATGCACGTGGCTGGCGAAGGAGGCGACGATCACGCGGTTGCGCGCCTTGCCGATCACCGTGTCGAGCACGCCGCCGATCTCGCGTTCCGGCGTGACGAAGCCGGGAACCTCGGCATTGGTCGAGTCCACCAGGAACAGGTCGACACCCTCGTCGCCGAGCCGGGAGAAACCGGCCAGGTCGGTGAGGCGACCGTCCAGCGGCAACTGGTCGAGCTTGATGTCGCCGGTGTGCAGCACGACGCCTGCCGGGGTGCGGATGGCGACGGCGAGTGCGTCCGGGATCGAGTGGTTGACGGCGAAGTACTCGCAGTCGAACGGGCCGTGCGTGGTGTGCTGACCCTCGATGACCTCGATCAGCTTCGGCTGCTGGCGGTGCTCGCGGCACTTCGCCGCGACCAGCGCGAGGGTGAACTTGGAGCCGACGACCGGGATGTCGGAGCGCAGCCGCAGCAGGAACGGCACCGCGCCGATGTGGTCCTCGTGGCCGTGTGTGAGCACCACGGCGACGACGTCGTTGATCCGGTGCTCGATGGGGCGGAAGTCGGGCAGGATCAGGTCGACGCCGGGCTGCTGGTCCTCGGGGAACAGCACGCCGCAGTCGACGATGAGCAGCTTGCCGCCGTACTCGAAAACGGTCATGTTGCGGCCGATTTCGCCGATGCCGCCGAGGGCGAAGACGCGCAGGCCGTTCTTGGCGAGCTTCGGCGGTGCGCCCAGGCGATCGTGGGCCAGGGCGGCGGCGCGCGGATCCGGTTGGGGCGCGGACTGTTCGGCGCGGCCCCGGCCGGACTGCTGGCGGCCACGGCCGGATTTCCGGGCCTGCTGGTTGTTCTGCGGCGCTTCGGCGCGGGCAGGCGACTTCTTCGCCGGTGCGGACTTCTTCGCCGCGTTCGCCTTCCTCGGCTGCGAGGTCTGCGCCGCGACCTGGTCGGCTTGCGCGGTTACCTCGGTCTGCACGACGACGACCTCTGATTGCACCGTGGCATCCGGCTGGGCAGCGGTACTCGGCTGCGCGCCAGCGGTGGACGGTGCCGCGGCAGTGGAGGGGGCCGCGGCTTCGGGCTGTGCCGAAGGCTTTTCGGTGCGCGCGGGCTGCTCGATCGGAGCAGGCGGCGGCGGACCCGCGGTGCGGGTCGCGGTACGGCGGGGCCGACGGGCCACTGGTTCTGTCATGCCTGCACCTCGCTGCGGCTAGGTTCCGGCCGGACCAGGGTCGCGGTGCCGAGGATTCGGTCACCGCGCTTCCTCATGGGCACCTCGATGACGCTCGTTGCCGTCATGCGTGAGGCGCACGCGCTGGTGATTCGTTCGCTCCGCTGTGTGGTGATTCGCTTGCTCCGCTCTCTCATTCGAGCACCCCGGCTGCCCGTAGATCGGCAGCGAGGAACTCGAGTTGTTCAGGATTAGGCATCAACTGCGGCAACCGCGGCTCGCCCGCTTCGACGCCGAGCAGGCGCAGGCCGCCCTTGCTCATCGCGACACCGCCCAGCCGGAACATCGCGGCGTTCAGCGGCACCAGGCTCGCGTTGATCTCGCGGGCGCGCGCCACCTCACCTGCGGTGTAGGCGGTGTGCAGTTCACGCAGGCGCTCGGGCACGAGATGGCCGATGACGCTGATGAATCCGGCCGCGCCGACCGACAGCCAGGGCAGGTTGAGGGTGTCGTCGCCGGAGTAGAAGGCCAGATCGGTGTTCGCGATCAGGTCGGCGCCGGCATTGATGTCGCCCTTGGCGTCCTTCACCGCGACGATGCGCGGGTGCTCGGCGAGCCGGCGGATGGTCTCGGTGGCGATCGGCACCACCGAGCGCGGCGGAATGTCGTAGAGGGTGACCGGCAGGTCGGTGGCGTCGGCGACCGCGGTGAAGTGCGCCAGCAGGCCCTCCTGCGAGGGGCGCGAGTAGTACGGCGTCACCACCAGCAGGCCGTGCGCACCCGCGCGCTGCGCGTTGCGGGCCAGTTCGATGGAGTGGGCGGTGTCGTAGGTGCCCGCGCCCGCGATCACGGTGGCGCGGTCGCCGACGGCATCGACGACGGCGCGCAGCAGGTCCGCCTTCTCCTGCTCGGTGGTGGTCGGTGACTCGCCGGTGGTGCCGGAGATGGCGAGCAGATCGACGCCGCGGTCGACCAGCCGGGCCGCAAGCGCTACTCCGGCATCGACGTTGAGCTTGCCGTCGGTACCGAAGGGGGTCACCATCGCGACGCCTACGGTGCCGGACGCACGCAGCTGGGCCTGGTCGGCGGGGCCTCCGTGGTTAGACATGCTGCCGCCTCCGAGCCGCACGCACGCAGCGCGCGCTTGGCGCCGATTCACCGTTCGTCATGGTCAGAAAGGCTACCCGGTCGAGGGAACGCCCTCGACACCGTCGCCACCGAACGGACCGGCCGGTTGTCCCGGCCGAGGCGCACCGGGCGGCGATGATGTCACTCCCGTCCTTGCGTGACATCAAATATGGCGTCATGCTGATGTCATGGATCTGAACAAGTACACCGCCCGCCTGCGCGAGGACCTGATCGCGGCCGCCGCCCTCGGCGACGAGAAGACCCAGGCCACTGCGGCGGCGTTGGCCGCGGCGACGGAGAGTTCGGCCCGGCTGGTGCTACTTGCCGCGCTGTCCGACCTGGCCGCCGAACTCAGCGCTGAACTGGGCGATCGCACCGTGCAGCTGTCCTTCGACGGCACCGAGGCCAAGGTCGACCTGCGTAAGAAACCGTCCACCGACGACCACCCCACCTTCGAGGAGATGACCGGCGACATCAGCCGGGTCACGCTGCGCCTGGTGGAGCAGATGAAATCCAAGGCCGAGGAGGCGGCCGCGCAGAGCGGACAGTCGCTGAACTCGTGGTTGTCCAGCGCTGTCTCGGGAGCTTTGCGTGATCAGATGCGTGGATATGGGCCTAAACGGGACATCTGACGCATAGGCGCACCGAAGCGGCTAAAGGAGCGGGGCGAGGTTGCCGCGCGAGCCGATCACGACCTTATCGAGTTCCAGCCAGTCGGCCATGTCGCGGAGGGCCTCGGTGAGGGCGTGCGCGGTGGCGGGGGTGTCGTAACCGGGTTCGGCGAAGGCACCGGGGACGGAGAGGCGGCCTGCCGCGCGTTCGGCGCGCAGGTCGACGCGGCCGACCAGTTCGCCGTTCAGGAGAAACGGGAAGACGTAATAGCCGTGCACCCGTTTGGGTTCCGGGGTGTAGATCTCGATGCGGTAGTGGAAGTCGAAGAGGCGTTCGGTGCGGGCGCGGAAGAAGATCAGCGGGTCGAACGGGCACAGCAGGGCCGCCCCTTCGACGCGGCGCGGGATGGGGGTGCCTTCGCGCAGGTAGGCCGGCTTGTCCCAGCCTTCTACCTCGACCGGGAGCAGTTCGCCCGCGTCGACCAGGTCGGCGATGGCCGGTTCGGTTTGCTTGCGGTTTAGTCGGTAGTAGTCGCGCAGGTCGGTTTCGGTGCCGATGCCGTGTGCGGTGGCCGCGCGGAGCACCAGTTCGCGCACCGCGTCTTCCTCGGAAACCTTGCGCGCCAAGATATCCGGTGGGATCACGCGTTCGGTGAGGTCGTAGTGCCTGGCGAAGCTGACGCGCTTGTCCACCGACAACGCACCGGCGGCGAAGAGTTGTTCGCAGATCATCTTGGTGTCGCTGAGGTTCCACCAGGAACCTTTCGGGCGCGGCTTGTCCAGTTCGAGATGGCGCTCGACCTCACCGGCGGTGCAGGCGCCGACCTCGGTGATCACGTCCAGAATGTCTTTGCCCAGTGTGGGATTGCGCTCCACCACCTTGCGCATCCCCGACCAGCGGCCGTGCTCGAACTGCGCCATCCGCCACCCCATCAGCGGCCAGTCCGCCACCGGAATCAGCGCGGCCTCGTGCGCCCAGTACTCGACCAGCCGGCGCGGCCGCCGCGCGTGGTGACTCCACGCCGCCTCGTCGAGCAGCGCCCGATCGTAGGCCCCGATCCGGCTGAACACCGGCGCGTAATGCGCCCGCACCACCGCCGACACCGAATCCAACTGCAACAGTTGCGTTTTCTCGACAACCCCGAGCACCGACCGCCGGGTAGCGCGCACCGGCTTCCGCGCCGCAAACCCCTGCGCCGCCAGCGCCACCCGCCGCGCGACCCCCGCACTAATCTTCCGCATGATCCGAACAATGCCACGTGGGTCCGACAATCTTCCGCCCAGCGGGACATGGTGGAGCGATCACTCGACATTCGCCGCCACCGTGTCCCGTTCGAGCCAGACGCCGCGAGTACGTCGACCGTCGCCCTCGTTCGAGCCGGGCGCGACTGCCAGGCCCGTTCGCGCGCGACCTCGCCAGGACATGGCCGCCCACCGGGACACGGTGGCGGTGGGGCCGCATGTGATCGCTCCACCATGTCCCGTTCGGACCTAGGTGGAGACCTTGATGCTGCCGGCTGCGTCTATCTCGGTACGGCGGTCTTGGTCGGGGGCGTTGGCGAGGACGGTGGCGAGGATGCGGCGGCCCATGGGGAGGACGCGGACGGTGACCGAGCCTGCGTTGGCGGCGTCCAATTCCTTTGTCGCGGCTTCGATCACCTGTTGGCGGACCCAGCGGGGGACGCCGGCGAAGCCGCCGTCGTCGAGCAGGACCACCTCGACGCCGCGCGAGCGGGCGCCGCGGGCGGCACTGCTTAGCTCGTCGGTGACGAGTTGGGGTGCGCGTAGTCCGTCGCGTAGTTCGGCTTCGAGCAGCCTGCACTGTTCGCGTTCGGTCGCGGTGAGTTCGACACCGTCCGCGATGCGCTCCAGGATGGGCCGGGCCACCTTGTCGAGGCGGGCCAGCTGACGGTCGCGCTCCCCGTTCTCCGCGGCCATGGTGGCCTCGGCGGCGGCGCGCATCGTCGACTCCTCGCGCAGCAGCCGCAGGGACCGCTGGGTAGGACGCATGATCACCGCGAACAGCGAGACACCGGCCACCGTGGAGATCGGCACGATCGATCCGGCGACCACGCCACCGCGCAACCCGTTCACCACGCCGACGGTCGCGATCACCGCCGCGACACCGCCGACGCCGAGCCACGCCGCGCCCAACCGCCCGCGCAGCACGAGCACCGCGAGCACGTAGGACGATGCGAACGCCGTCCACACCTGCTCCGACCACCCGTTCTCGACATCGAACGAGGTGAGTGC
Organism: Nocardia sp. CS682; assembly: GCF_004634405.1. Taxonomy (NCBI): domain Bacteria; kingdom Bacillati; phylum Actinomycetota; class Actinomycetes; order Mycobacteriales; family Nocardiaceae; genus Nocardia; species Nocardia sp. CS682. The sequence goes on from NZ_CP029710.1 coordinate 2,047,930, forward strand.
GGTCGCCACCGGCCCGGAGGCGGCCACGAAAATCGTTGCGGGCAGCGGCAACGGATCGATCGGCACCACCAGCACCAGCACCCCGGCCGCGGCCAGCAGCACCAGGGCGGCCACCGCGGCCAGCAGGGGTGTGTCGCCGAAGTTGCGCACCATGTACAGCACGATCGTCGCCTGCAGGATGAGCAGGAAGAGCCCGGCTGCCGGATCCCGCAGGCCGAGTAGATCGCGCAGCCCGAATTCGGTATCCGTATCAGCCATCGCTACCCCACACCAATGTCACCGTGGTGCCCTCGCCCGGCTGCGACTCCACGAAGCCCGCGCCGCCGGCCAGCTGACGCATCCGCCCGAGAATGCTCACCGAGATGCCGAGGCGATCGGCGGGCACCTGACTGAGATCGAAACCCGCACCGTCGTCCCGGAATACGACCCGGATACCGCCCGCGCTGATCGTCACCGTGACGGTGCGCTGCACCTCGCGGCCCGGCACGGTGGCGTGGCGCAAACTGTTGCGCACCGCCTCGGTGAGCGCGGCGGCGATGGTGCCCGCGGCGTCCACCGGCAGCCGGAGATCGTCGAAACCGGACCACCGCCGGGCGATGAAACGGATCCCCGGATTGACCTCGTGCACGGCCGAACGCAGGAATCCGGTGGCCGACTGCGCGTCGAGCCGATTCGGCTCCACCTCGCCGACTCGGCATTCATCGAGTTGTTCGAGCGTTCGCTCGGCTTGCCTGCGCAGCACCGGCGAGTCGGTGCCCGCCCGGGACGCGTCCAGCAGCGTGGACAGCACCGCATCGTGGATCAGCGCGGCGAAGCGGGCCCGTTCGCGATCGCGCGCCGCGGCGCCTGCCACGGCAGCGGCGCGCCTGCTCTCGATCGCCGATTCCCGGTCCACCCGGTCCGCAGCCGCCTTGGCGTAGATGGCGCACCACAGGAACAGCGCGCACAAGCCCGCCGCCCGCACGAAGTCGCCGGCCCAGGTCACCACCGGCGTCGCATCCGTCACCACGAGCGACTTGGCGAACGCCGACAGCGCCGCACCGATCACCAGGTAGGCGACCGCGAACAGCGGCCGCCACGCCAGCACGGCCGCGAGCACACCGAGTGCCAGCACGCGATACAGCCACACCGAGGCGGTGGCCGGCGCCGGATCGGGATAGGCGAACGGGATCACGATCATCGCCGCGAGAAAGCTCACCGCCGCCGCGCCCGAAACCAGCTGGATGAGCTGCCTGCTCGACGCGATCGATACCGCGCCGAGCACCGGGAACAACCCGAACGCCAGCACCACCATCAGGATCGTCCAGCCGCCCGCGATGAACCGGCTCTGGTCCGCGATCTCCGGCAGTTCCACCACCGCGACGATCACCCCGGCGATGCCGATCGCCAGCCCGAAGCGGCGCAGAATTCGTTCGGACGCACCCTCGTACGCGCTCCGTTTCGGCACCGGAGCCGCTCCCCTGCGCCAACGACTCGGCGCGATGCGGTCGAGTGTCACAGGAGCATTCGAGGTGTCCAGCATGCTGGACGCGATCACGATGGTGCCTCGCCGGCGCTCATGCGCGTGGATGCCGCTCAGGCACGGGCAGCCAGCCGTCCTCCACTGCCCGCTTGTACAGGTCGGTCTTGGTCGGCGCCGGGCGTCCCGCGTCGGCGTACTTCTGGCGGATGCGGCCGAGGTAGTCGTTGACCGTCTGTTCGGACAGGCCGGTCAATCGCGCGACCCGAGAGGCTTTCTCGCCGGACGCGTACAGCGTGAGTACCTCTTCCTGACGCGGGCTCAGGCCCACGTCGGACAACTGCGGGTCGCCGTCGATGGCGGCGGCCCAGTCGGTGGTCACCACCTGTTCACCGGACGCCGCGCGGCGCACGGCCGCGACCACGGTCTGCACGTCCTCGGACTTGCGCACCACACCGAGCACACCGGCCCGCGCGGCGGAGCGCACGAGGAACGCGTTGTCCGCGCCGGTGAAGATCAGCACCTCGATGCCACGGTCGCGCAGTGCGCGCACGTTGTCCTCGGGTGTCGACCCATCGGCCAATCGCAGATCGAGGACGACCAGGTCCAGTTGCGGTAGATCCTGAGCGGCGGCCAATAATTCCGGCACCGTGCCCGCGGTCAGCACCAGGTCGAGATCGGGTTCGGGCGCGAGCATTGCGGCCAGTCCGATCGCTACTGATTCGTGGTCTTCGACCACTCCGATCCGGCGCGGTGCGTTATTGCCCCCTTCGGCCAACGTCACCTGAAATCTCCATTCCCGAGCAAACTCGTCACATCCCCACCGCAACAACGTTCTGCCAGTATGCCGGGCCGAAGCACCGAATGGTCAGACACCAGAAATCGGGGCCGTTCCACATTCGACCTCGGCAGAGATTGTCACTGCCAGCTATTTCGGGGACAAAAACTGTCAGGTACCCATCACGTGTGCGGCAATGGTCGCGCCCAGCTCCCAACAGCGTTGGATGTCGTCCTTGCTCGGCGCGCCGGACACGATAACCGGTGCGGCCGCCTGCTCCCAGCCGAGGCCCGTGGTGACGCGTTCGATGCCGCGTTCAGCGCCTTCGGTGCCCTCGTTCCCGTGCAGGTAGCAACCGAACGGGCGGCCGCGGGTGGAATCGAGGCAGGGGTAGTAGAACGTGTCGAACGCATGCTTCAGCGCGCCGGACATGTAGCCCAGATTCGCCGGGGTGCCGAGCAGAAAACCATTGGCTGCCAGCACATCCGACGCGGTGACGGACAGTGCCGCGCGACGGACGACGGTCACGCCGTCGATCTCCGGGTCGGTCGCGCCGGACACCACCGCCTCGAACATCGCCTGCATGTACGGGGACGGCGTGTGATGGATGATCAGCAACTGCGCCACACGAGGATCTTAGTGCGCGCCATGCGGTGCACCGGTGGGCGCCGGTCGGTGCGGCCGGTCCGCGGCAGGCTGCCAATCTTTGCTCGAATCGGCGCGTCGAGTGGCGCGCGGATTGCGGTCGAAGTATTCGCAATCCCGCATGATGGCTCGGCCGTCCGTTGCACGCCTTGCGTGAAACATCCTCGGGTGAGAGAAATTTCACCTGTTCACCGGTCTTGACCCGGACAATTCGGCGATCGGTGTACCGCGGGTTGCGCCGAATTCCGCCGGACCCGCTGGCGCCCACACCCGCTAATGCGCCGAACGCAGCGTCTCGTCGCTCGAATTTCGCGAGGGGCGGGAGCGGTCGTGCGGACGGGAGCTGAGGAGCGGTGCGAATCTACCGCCCTTGGTCGCGTTCGAGTTTCTCCAGCGCGACGGCGCGGCGCATGGTGGCCCGGGCTCGAGTGCGGTCGCCCGCGTAGTCGTAGGCACGAGCCAGGCGATAGGAGACGCGCCAGTTGTCGGGGTCGGCTTCCCATTCGGTTTTGACCTGGGCGAACAGCGCGTCGGCGGCGTCGCGTTCGATCCGGCCGGACGGGCGGCGGGGCAGGTCGGTGGTGTCCAGTTCGCGGCCCTCCTCGTGGATGCGGCGGGCCAGGTGCTGGTGGGCCAGGGCCGCGCGGACGGTGGCCACGACCACCCAGACGCCGACGAACGGCAGGATCAGCACGCCGATGCCGATGAGGATCGCGGCGATATCACCGGACTCGATGAGGCTGAACGAGATTCGGCCGAGGAGCAGGAAGTAGAAGCCGAGCACCAGGACGAGCGCGGCGAGCAGCGCGACGACCTTGACGACTTCCCTGTTCTGTCCGCCGCCGTCGGTGGCGGAGTCCGCGGCGTTCACGCGCGCACCTCGCCTGCGGCGGGGGCCGCGTACTTGTTCACAGGTCGAGGAAGGGGTCGAGGCCGACGGTCAGGCCGGGGCGGTTGGCGATCTCGCGGACGCCGAGCAGGACGCCGGGGGCGAACGACGACCGGTCGATGGAGTCGTGCCGGATGGTGAGCGTCTCCCCTTGCGTGCCGAACAGCACCTCCTGGTGGGCGACCAGGCCGGCCAGGCGCACCGAGTGCACCCGGATGCCCTCGACGTCGGCGCCGCGGGCGCCGTCCAGTTCGGTGCTGGTGGCGTCGGGGCTGCGGCCGACGCCTGCCTGCTCGCGGGCGGCGGCGATCAGGCCCGCGGTGCGGTACGCGGTGCCGGACGGCGCGTCGGCTTTGTTCGGATGGTGCAGCTCGATCACCTCGACCGATTCGAAGAACCGGGCGGCTTGTTCGGCGAAGCGCATGGACAGCACCGCGCCGATCGCGAAGTTCGGTGCGATCAGCACGCCGGTATCGGGGCGATCGGCCAGCCAGCCGCGCACCTCGTCGAGGCGGGCGGCGTCGAAGCCGGTGGTGCCGACTACCGCGTGGATGCCGTGCTGCACCAGGAACTTCAGGTTCGCCATCACCACGTCCGGGTGCGTGAAGTCGACGACAACCTGGGTGTTCGCCGCGGTGAACGCGTCGAGCGAATCGTCCTTGTCGACGGCCGCGACCAGTTCCAGATCGGCCGCCGCTTCCACGGCCGCACAGATAGCCTGTCCGACTTTGCCGCGCGCTCCGAGCACTCCGACCCGTGTGGTCACCGCACCTCCTCTTTCCGCTTTCGTCGGTGTCAGCCTATCGACCGTGCCGCGGCGGCGGTCCGCTGACCTCTGTGATTCACATTGCTATATGCGCATGTTTGCGACGGGGTGCACCCCTGCCCTACCGTCGCGGGCGTGACTTCGATTCATCAGCGGGCAGCGGATTTCCTACGGACGCACGACAGTAAGAACCTCGGTGTCGGGCAGCATGATTGGCGGTACTACACCGGCGGCGCGGGGGATCCGGTACTGCTGCTCAGCGGTGGCGCGGGAATCGGCATCAGCTGGCTCGACGTGGCGAGCGCACTGACTCCGCGGTTGCGGACCATCGCTCCCGACTACCCCTCGGGTGTCGGGTCCGTTGCCGAGCTGGTCGACGGCGTGGTCGCGGTGCTCGATGCGGAGGGGGTCGATCGGGCGCATGTGGTCGGGCAGTCGGCGGGTGGCATGTTCGCAGAGCTCCTGTCGCGTCGGGCGCCGGATCGGGTCCGGTCGCTGACCTTGTCGAGTACCGGGTTGTACGGGCCGGAGGATGTGGACCGGCTGCGGATGCGGGTCGAAACCACCGTGGCGACACCGTGGCCGGAGACGCAGGCAGCGATTCGTACCGCGTTGCACCACACCTGGGCGGACTCCGATGAGGCCGAGTTCTGGATCGAACAGGTGGTGGCGGCCACCGATGCGGCAGGTAGTGCGGGCGCCGCCAATTCCTATCGGCTGTTGCTGGAGCTCGCCGAGGGGGTGGACGAGCTCATGCGCGGTCCCGCTTGGTCCGGGCCCACCTTGATCTTCCGAGCGGACGACGATCCGCTGATCACCGGCACCCACACCGGACGCTTACGCGACCTGCACCCCGGCTGTGAATTCCGCACCTTCACCGAGGGTGGCCATTCCCTGCTGATCAGCCGAACCGCGGACTACGTCGCCACGGTGACCGAATTCCTCAGCCGCACCTAGCTATTCCCGCCATGGACACAACACCTGCACTCCCGTGCCACGGAAGTCCTTCTCGTTGCGAGTGACGACGGCGAGTCCGTGTGCTTCCGCGGTTGCCGCAATGAGCGCGTCCACGGCGTCGACCCGATGCCCGGCTCTTTCGGCTCTGGCGCGGATGCGACCCCACGCCTGCGCGACACCGAGGTCGATCGGCAGTAGTCGCGCGTCGAATCGGTCGGTGACCTGGTCGGACAGCCACGTGGTCAAGCGCGCCTTGCGCCGCCCGTTGGACATCCGATCGACGCCGCGGCGGATCTCCCCGATCGTGATGACGCTCAGGAACATTCGTTCCTCGTCGGCGTCGTGCAGCCATTCGATCAGTCCGGGGTCCGGGCGGGGCTTGATCCATTCCGAGACGGCGTTCGTGTCCAGGAGGTAGCCCATCGGCTCGTCCTCGACGGCCCTCACAGGGTCACGTCGCGGTGCTGCGGATCCGTCCTGTCCCGGGTCACGACCAGCTCCGGGTCGCGTAGGGGGGAGTCGGCGAAGAACTCGGCCAGACTGCCCTGTCGCGCATTCCGGCGCCGCCATTCGTCGATCGGTACGACAACGGCCACTTCACGTCCATGCTTGCTGATCACCTGCGGTCCCTCCCGTTCCACCGTGTCGATCAACTCGGACAACCTGGCCTTCGCGTCGGCGAGAGGCCATGCGACATCTGGTCGCTCCGACCGCTTTCGTGCCATCTGATCACCCGTTTCGACCACTTTGACTATTCTGGTCAGTTCAGCGTACCTAGCGGGTCGCTGGGGCGCCAGACCTGGTGGAGGGCGTTTTTTATAGCACCCCGCGTGGTCATGGTGGACGACTCGCCGGTCGGTTCATCGACACCGTGGACGCATACCGAACGGCGTTCTCATCAGTCGAAAACGATGACCTGTCGCAGCGCATGACCTGCGGCGAGTTCGTCCATGGCGTGGTTGATTTCGTCGAGGCCGATGTGCGCGGACACCAGACGTTCGACGGGCAAGCGGCCTTCGCGCCACATCCGGACATAGGCCGGAATGTCGCGGGCGGGGACGGCCGAGCCCAAGTAGCTCCCGACGATCGAACGCCCCTGCGCGACAAGGCCCAGCGGTGAGATGCTGGCCCGAGCGTCCGGGGCGGGCAGACCCACGGTCACCGTGGTGCCGCCGGGAGCCGTCGCGGCCACGGCGGTTTCGAAGGCCCGGATGTTGCCCGCGGCCTCCACCACGATCTCCGCTTGCACCCCCGACTCGACCACCTGCGCAGGCGTGTACGCCGCGGTGGCACCCAATTCCTTTGCCAGGGCCAGCTTTTCCGGAACAGTGTCCACCGCGATGACCTCGTGACCGTCGGCCGCCAACGACAGCGCGACCAGCACCGCCGCCATGCCGACCCCACCCAGCCCGACCACCATGATCCGGTCCCCCGGCCCCGGTTTCGCCGAATTCAACAGTGCGCCACCGCCGGTCAGCACCGCACAGCCGAGCACGGCCGCCACCTCGGGCGGCACGTCGTCGTCCACCGGCACCACCGACCTGCGGTCCACCACCGCGTGCGTCGCGAAGGCGGACACCCCGAGATGATGGTGTACCTCGGCACCGTCGCGGCTCAGCCGCCGCCCGCCGCCGAGCAGTTCGCCAGCGTTGTTGGCGACACTGCCCGGTACGCACGGCGTCCGGCCGTCGGTCGCGCACCCCGCGCATTCGCCGCAGCGCGGCAGGAAGGTCATCACCACGCGCTGCCCGATCGCGAGATCGCTGCCGCCCGGACCGATCGCCTCGACCCGCCCCGCCGCCTCGTGACCGAGCAGCATCGGCACCGGCCGCACCCGATTACCGTCGACCACCGACAGGTCCGAATGGCACAGCCCGGCCGCCTCGATCCGCACCAGCAGCTCCCCCGCCGCCGGCTCGCCGAGCTCCAACTCACCCACACTGATCGGCGCCGACTCGGCGAACGGCACGGGCGCCGCGATCCGCTCCAGGACCGCCCCACGAATCTTCATTCCGCCGACGCTACCGTCCGCACTGTCCCAGGCACAGGGGCCGAGCTATCGCACCCGCTCGGCGACCCTGGTGGCGCGGTAGAGCAACCATTCCAGGGGTCCGCGGTGGAAGAAGCGGGACCAGCAGTACGCGAACATCATGATGATCGCACTCAGTCCGAGCAGCACCGGGAGCGAACCGGCGGGCAGCTCCTCGAACCCGAGCGCGGCGATGGCGGCGACGTGGAATACGTAGGCGGTCAACGACATGCTGCCGACCGCGATCAAGGGCGTGGCCACCCGCAGGAACCGGCGGGACCCGTCACACGCGGCCAGGCAGGCGATGAGCACCGCGAGCGCAACGCCGGTGCTCCCGATGATCGACAGGGTGGTTTCGCTGTGCGGCATCGCGCTCAGCTGATAACGCCAGCCTGCCGGATCCTCGGCCATGTCGGACCACCAGGGCGCGTGCATAATTCCCGGCGGCGTTGTCGCGGACGCGACTTGCAGTGCCACCGCGGAACCGCCGTAGCCGAGCGTCGCCAAGCCGAGACCGGTGGCTGCGAGCCGAACGCGAATCACCTTGGCGGCCAGGTCGAGTCGAGCGACTGCCATGCCCGCGACGACGAACGGCAGCCAACTGAGCGCCGGGTAGCCGCCGGTCAGCAGCAGCCCGACCACACCGTCATTGCTGCTGCTCGGGTCACCGCGCCCGCTCACCCAGGCGAGTGGATCGAACCGGGTGACAGCGGCGGTCCAGCCGGAGTCCGTGGCCAGCACCACTGCCACAATCTGCGGGAGCACCAGCGCGCTCACCGCCGCCAGCACCGCCAACGTGCCCGCGCGCAACCGGGCCAGCGGCAGCGCCAGCAGGAAGTACAGCCCGTAGTAGGCCAGGATCACCTCGACCTTGGTGCCCGACGCGGTCAGCACGGTACCGAGCACCAGCAGAATCACCGCCCGGATCAGTATCTTCACCCGCGCCTGCCGGCCCGCCCGCCCCGTCTTCGGCACCCGGCGCCCGGTGATCAGCAGAATCGAGAACCCCGCCAAGAACGCGAACAACGCCGAAGACCGACCGTGCGTCACCTCCATGACGAACCCGAGGACACCACCGCGCCCCGGCTCCGGCCCCACGTGCGCCGCATACATCCCGAGCACCGCCAGCCCCCGCGCGAGATCCACCCCCACCAACCGCGCACCGCGGCCCATGGCCGACCGGCCAGTCGGCGCAGGCAGCAGAGTCTGCTGGATCACGGTGTGTTCCATGACTTTCAGCGTCGAGGACCGCACGCCCGTTCAGTATCCGGCACGCGTCCGGACCAGCTCCCCGGTCGACGGCCCTGCCACCCGCCGACCGGCTGGACCTACCCGCCGACCGGCTACCCGAGCCCCTCCCGGTCGGGTGTGCCCGGCGCCCGGATCTAGGCTCACGGGCAGGTGCGGTACCGGAGGAGGTGTGGCGGGTGATTCGGGTGGTGGTCGTGGATGACGAGGCGCTGGTGCGGTCCGGTTTCGAGCTGATTCTGAATGCGGCCGCCGACATCGAGGTGGTGGCGACGGCGACCGGCTCGGCGGCGGTGGCGGCAGTCACGGCGGCGCGGCCGGATGTCGTATTGCTCGACATCCGCATGCCCGACGTCGACGGGTTGACGGTGCTGCGTCAGCTGCGTGCCATGGCCGACCCGCCGGCGGTCGCGATGCTGACGACCTTCGACACCGACGACTACATTCTGTCCGCATTACGTTCCGGCGCAGCGGGTTTCGTCCTCAAAGACACCGAGCCCGAACAATTGGCACAGCTGACCCGCACCCTCGCCGCGGGTGGGGTCGTGCTGTCGCCGAAGGTCTCGGCCGCGTTGTTGCGCAACGCCGAACCCGCCACCGCCGCCGATATCGACGCGGACGCGGCGCGCGTCGAACGGCTCACCGATCGGGAACGCGCGGTGCTCGTGCTGATCGCCGAGGGGCTGTCGAACGCCGAGATCGGTCAGCGGATCCACCTGAGCGTCGGCACGATCAAGGATCACGTCAGCGCGATCTTCACCAAGTTGCGGGTGAGCAGCCGCGTGCAGGCGGCGTTGCTCGCGCAACGAGCGGGACTCCTGTCGTGAACCGGCCCCCGCCGTGGCTGATCGACCTCGCGCTGGTCGCGGTGGCGGTGGCCGACGTCCTCGCCGACGGCGAAGTCACCTCGCGCGTCGAGTTCGTCGCGGCCGCTGTCGCCTGCGCGGCCTTGCTGCTGCGCCGCCGCTTTCCCCTGGTGGTCTTCGCGTTGACGCTGCCCGCGAGCTTGCTGCTCGCCATTCTCGCCGCGCCCGCGATCGCGCTGTACTCGCTGGCCGAACGCACGACCAACCGCGCGCTGCTGTTCGGGTCCGTACTCGCCACCTCGATTGCCGTGTCCATACCGTGGCCGCCCGGCGAGTACGTCGGCCAGCGGGACATCATCACCGCCTTCGCCTACGCGCTGGCCTGGGCGGGTGCCCCGGTGCTGCTCGGCCAACTCGTGCGGACCCGCCGCGATCTGTCCGCCCGATTGGTCGAGATCGAGGAGGCGCGCGACCACGAACGGCGACTGCACGCCCAGGCGGTACTGGCGCGGGAACGCGCGCAGATCGGGCGCGAAATGCACGACGTGGTCGCCCATCAGGTCAGTTTGATCGCCGTGCGCGCGGGCGCGCTCCAGGTGGCGGCCACCGACGCCGACGCGGCCGAGGCGGCGCGCACCATCCGCAGGCTCAGCGTCGACACACTGGACGAACTGCGCCACATGGTCACCCTGCTGCGCGCCGCCGGCGGCCAGAGCACCGAGCTCACACCGCAGCCGACGCTCGCGGATCTGCGAAAGTTGCTCGACGCCAGCGGTATTCAGGTCGAGCTGCGCGGCGATCTGCCCGACGAGCTCAGCGCGCCTGGCCAGCGCACCGTCTATCGCACGGTGCAGGAGGCGCTCACCAACGTCCGCAAGCACGCACCGGGCGCGACCGCCACCGTCGAGCTCTGGCACGACGGTGACCACTTCGGCGTCACGGTCCGCAATACCGAGCCGACCAGGCCGGCGGTGCCCCTGCCGAGCTCCCGGCACGGATTGGTCGGCCTGGCCGAGCGGGCCGAACTCCTCGGCGGCAGTTTCGAATCCGGCCCGACCGGCGATCGCGGCTATCGCGTCGCGCTACGCCTGCCGCGCTGAAACGAGACATGGTCTGGGTCACTCGATACTGGCGACATCCATGGGATGTTTGCTAGCGTCTTCGACCGTGACGGTGCTCCCGTTGGCCGCCTTGTACCGAGCCCGGGGTCGGGACCGTCACCGCACAAGGAGAAAATTCCACTGTCAGTACAGTTCAATCACACCATTGTCGGCTGCCTCGATAGCCGAGTGACCGCTGAATTCTGGGCAGACATTCTGGGCGCGGAACTCGGGGCCGAATGGGGCCCGTTCATTCCGCTCCCACTGGATAATTCGGTCACTTTCGATTTCGCGAATGTGCCGCCGCATGTCACCGAAATTCAGCCCCAGCATTACGCATTCCTGATCTCCGAGCCCGAATTCGACGCGGCCTACGCCAAGATCCAGCGCTACAAACTGGACCATTGGGCCGACCCGCGTCAGCAGGGCGTCAACGAGATCAATCACAATGACGGCGGCCGCGGCGTCTACTTTCTGGATCCCAACGGCCACTTCATGGAATTGATCACCGTCCCGTACGGCGGCTGGCCGAGCTGAAAGATCTAGGGGCGGCGTCCACCCGGACGCCGCCCCTACTTCTTGATCAAGTGCGCGCAGGAGGCTCCCTACGCGCAACCCTCACTCGCCGGGCTGCTCCGGCGGCCACGGGTTGGGTTTGATATTGGCCGGCTTGCGGGTCGGGATGTCGTCCCAGTCGAAGTGGGTGCCGACCCAGGCCTTCGGCCGGTCGAAGGTGACTTCGGTGGCGGTGAAGCGGGCATCGATGAAGGAGATGTCGCCGAAGAAGTCGCCCTCGGTGAAATCGACGGAGCGTCCGGCGAACGTAGTGCCCGCGAACGTGGTCGTGCCGTGGAATTCGGCTCCGCTGAAGTCGGTTTCGCGGGTACCCCGGTTGCGCATGCGAGCCGGAGCGCCGATGCGGGTGTCATCGAATGCCACGGCGTTCGCCTCGAACTGAGCGCCCGCGAAGGTGATTCGCGGGCTCGAGATATCCGCGCCGGTGAAGGCGAGGTGCTGCCCGTCCAGGACGGCGCGTTCGAACGAGGTGAGGTCGGCGTGGAACTTCGTGTCCTGGAACGAGGTTCGGGCGCCGGTGCAGCGGATGCCACTGAACGTCGTGCGCGGGCCGGTGAAGACGGCGTTCTCGAACGACACCGAACCGTCGAACATCGCGCCGTCGAAGGTGGTGCCGTAACCAGCGCGTTCGACCTTCTCGGGTCGAGCAGGGCCGAACCGCGCGTGCTCGAACAGCACGGGACCGCCTTCGAACACCGCGTCGCGGAAGGTGACGTGCGGGCCGACGAAGAGCGCGTGCTCGAACGTGGTGCGGCCGATGAAGACCGCGCGGGCGAAGGAGATGTTGCGTCCCCGGAAGACCGCGTACCGGAAGTCGCCGCGTTCGATGACCGCGTTGGTGAAGGTGAACTCGCAGTCCGACCAGGAGATCTCGGCCGACCGCTGCAGATGCGCGGCGATCACCTGCACGATGGTGCGGCGCACCTCCCGGTCGTTCTGCCGGAACTGGTAGACGCGTTCGACCTTCAGACCCGACTCGTCCACCGTTTCCGCTTGCGACACAAGATGGTTCGCTCCGGCCACCGGATCGTAGGGCAGCCGGAGGTAACCGCAGAGGACGTCGACGCACTGCTGACGCCTGCTCGGCGAACGGAACTCGTCGGCGACCCCGGCCATCGCGTAGACCCCGGCGATCCGCACCGCCACGTCGGCATCGCCGAGTTGCCGCGAGGCGGCGCCGAACAGCTCGGCGAAGCGTCCGCGTTCGAGGTCGCGCTGGCGCCGATAGGCAACCACGAGCGCGACGGCGCCACCGACTCCGGCAACCACCGCCAACGCGATCTTGGTCAGCTCCAACTGATTCGGCGTCTCGGCCTCCGCGCCCATCGCCAGCCAGAGCAGCCACCAGGTGAGCACCGCGATACCGAGGCCGCAGACGACCGCCGCCAGCACCGCAAGCAGTAACGCCTGACGGTGCAGTCGGTCGCCCAACCGCCCCCATCGCATTAGCGCATGGTAGCCGCATTGCCGCCCGTCGACTACCGGACAAGATCGGCTATCCCTGCGCCCCAAAATCTTTCAGATGTCCTCTATCCATGCGGGGCACATCGTGGAGAGCCGCCCTCGACCGAGGTCACCGGCCGACGGCGCACTTGCGTCGGCCGGGCAAACGCGGACAACAGGTGCGAACCGCGTCGTTGGACTGATCGGCCGGGCTCCTCGAGTACTCTGCGGACATGTCCGCTTCCGATTCGCTGGATCCGATCGCCGAGGTCGAGACCGTACACGCGCTGCTGTCCACCTGGTTGGGAACCGACGCCGAGCCCGATGTCCTGGAACGTTTCGCCGCGACCCAGCACGCCACGTTCTCCATGGTGACCATGGACGGCACCCGGCTGAGTAGCTCCGAATTGCTGTCGGGGCTGCGCCGCGCCCGCAACTCCGCGCCCGGGCTCGATATCGAGATCTCCGAGGCGGAGGTGCTGCTCAACGAAGGAAACGTGACGGTGGTCCGCTTCATGGAGCGCCATCATCGCGACGGAAAGCACGCCGACCGCTGGTCGACCGTGGTGCTGACCACCGAGGGCAACCCGCCCCGGTACAGCTGGCGCGTATTGCAGGAAACCGCAGCTCCCACCGACTGACGCGCCCGCGCTGTCACCCACGTCCGGTAGACATGGTGTGCGGCACCCGGCGTGCCTCGGACCATCCCTCGCACCGCGACTCGGAGGCTGTCCATGAGATGTGTTGTGTTCGGCGCGACCGGCTACATCGGCGGACGACTGGTCCCTGAGCTCTTGGCGGCGGGCCATTCGGTGCGGCTGATGGTGCGCACACCCGGCAAACTCGACGAGGCCCCGTGGCACGACGACGTGGAGATCGTCACCGGTGATGTCACCGATTCGGCCTCGGTCGCCACCGCCCTGGCGAACCAGGAGATTCTCTACTACCTGGTGCATTCGTTGACCCAGCGCGACTTCGTCGACATCGATCGCCGGGCGGCACGCATCGTGGCGAGCGCGGCCGCCACGGCTGGACTGTCCAGAATCGTGTACCTCGGCGGCATCATTCCGCAGGGCGAGCAGCTGTCACCGCATCTGTCCTCGCGGGCGGAGGTCGGTGAAATCCTGCTCGGCTCGGGCGTGCCCACCGTCGAGTTCCGGGCCGCGGTGATCATCGGGTCCGGGTCGGCGAGCTTCGAAATGCTGCGCTACCTGTCCGAACGGCTGCCCGCGATGATCACGCCGCGCTGGGTGCACAACCGCATCCAGCCGATCGCGATCCGCGACGTGCTCTACTACCTGACCCACGCCGGAGCCCTCGGCCCGGAGGTGAACCGGTCCTTCGACATCGGCGGACCCGACGTCCTGACCTACCTCGACATGCTCCGCAGATACGCGGTGATCGCCAAGCTGCCGCGACGCGCGGTGGTGCCGGTGCCGGTGTTGACACCCTGGCTCTCGGCCCAGTGGGTCAACCTGGTCACCCCGGTGCCGCGCGCGATCGCCGTGCCATTGATCGAGTCGCTGGTGCACGAGGTCGTCTGCGGCGACCACGACATCGCCGACCACATCCCGGACCCGCCGGACGGCCTGACCGGTTTCGAGCGCGCGGTGGAACTCGCGCTGGCCCGGATCCGCGACTTCGATGTGCCGACCCGCTGGTCCGACGCCGCCACCCCGGGCGCACCGTCGGACCCGCTGCCCAGCGACCCGGACTGGTCCGGCGGCACCCTGTACCAGGATGTCCGCGAACGCCACACCGACGCCGACCCCGCCACCGTCTGGCAGGTCATCGAGTCCATCGGCGGTGAGCACGGGTGGTACTCGTTCCCGCTGGCCTGGTCGGTGCGCGGATGGATCGACCGGGTGGCGGGCGGTGCCGGACTGCGGCGCGGGCGGCGCGATCCGCACCGTTTGCGGGCGGGGGAAGCGCTGGACTGGTGGCGCGTCGAGCACATCGAACGACCCCGGCTGCTTCGGCTGCGCGCCGAGATGCGGGTCCCGGGTGATGCCTGGCTGGAGCTGTCGGCGGAGCCGGATGCCGGTGGCGGGACGATGTATCGGCAGCGCGCCATCTTCGAACCGCGCGGGTTGTCCGGGCATGCGTACTGGAAGGCGATCTCTCCGTTCCATCAGATCGTGTTCGGGGGGATGGTTCGCAATATCACCGGGGCTGCCGAAGCCGCTGAGCGGCAAGCAGGTTCGTGATCACCGGGTTCGGTCGACGTCCTGCACGAAGCGGCGCTGATCGTCCAGAAAGCTGGTCGCGAACAGTGATCGGGGTGCGGCGACGGCAAAGAGGATCGTCTTGATCGTGCTGTCTTCGATGTCCTTGCGCACCAGCGAGTGCGTCGCGTTGCGGTAGTGCTCGATACGCAGCAAACCGGCGGGGATCAGTTGGCGGTAGCGGGCCTCGGTGTCGGCGACGTCGACGTTGATGTCGTAGTCGGCCAGGGTGAGCAGCACGGGGATGCGGACCGCGGCGAGATCGGCGGCGGCGTCGGCGGTGTAGTTCTGCTGGATGAAGCGCCAGCGCTGTGCGGTCATGTCCGAGGTGACGGCGCCTGCCGCACGGGCCTGTTCGAAGGTCGCGCCCTCGCGCAATAGTTTGCGGGTGCGTTCGCTGTCGGCGATCGCGGCGTCGATGCGCGCCGGACCGGCGTGCTCAGCGGTCAGCTTGGCGATCGTGTGGTAGCGGCCCTGTTGGAGCCAGTTGACGGCGGGCGACACGGCGATCATGAACCGCAAGCCCGGATCTCGCGCGGCGACCGCGGGCAGGACCCAGCCCGCTTGGCTGGCACCCCACAGCCCGACCCGCGCCGGATCGATCTCGGAACGCGTTCTGGCCCAGGCGATCGCGTCGAGAGTCTCGGTGGTCCGGTCAGCCATCGTCTGGTTCAGCCAGTCACCGGGCGCTCCCGCCACACCTGGCTTGTCCCAGGACAGTGATGCATACCCCGCCCGCGCCAACGCCTCCCAGATCGGCCGGTAGAACGTGTCGTGCGTCGCGTCGATCGGTCCGTCGCCGTGGACGAAAACCACCAACCCGAACGGCGCCGCGCCCTCCTCGGGCAGCGCGAGCACCCCGTTCAGCGGCTGCGCGCTGCCCGGGATCGTGACGCGTTGTTCCCGCAGGTCGTAGCTGTTCTGATACACGACCCAGCCCCCGGCCGCCCCGATCAGCGCCAGGACCACGGTGAGCGACAACAGTATTCGGCGACGTCGCGAGATACGTCGAGCGCGCGATGTGCCGAGTTCCGCGCGCGATGTGCCGGATTGGGCACGCGACGTTCCGGGTCGAACGCGCGAGGTACCCGGTTCGGCACGCGACGCCGCGGATCCAGCGCCGGGCGCACCGGGCTCAACGCGCGACGTGCCTGGTTCGGCGCTCGGTGTGCCGAACCGGGCACGCGACCTTTCCGAGGACATATCCCCTCCAATTGTTCGTTCTGAAAACCATCGTTTGTATGCTGAGCGCATCAGGATCGACCGGATCGAGAGGGCGGATGGTGGAGACGCACAGCGTAGAGGTGACGACGCGAACCCTGGTGGAAAGCATGGTCCGCGAAGACTCCACCATCGACGCCGGTGCCCTGTACACGGTCGCGAACGCACTGGGCATGACCGACCAGCAGGTCCGGTTGTGCGTGCGCCGCCTGGTCGCGGACGGGCAGTTCACCCAGCAGGGGCGGGGACGAAAGGCGATCCTGCATGCCACCGCGGCGACGGCGAGCGCGCTCGCGCCCGACGTGGAGTTCGTGCGCTACATGTTCGCGCAGGATCGCGGCGAGGCCGCGTGGGACGCGCGGTGGCATCTGGTCGCCTTCGCCATTCCCGAGACCGCTCGGCCGGCCCGAGATGCCATGCGGGACGGCATCGTTCGGCTCGGCGGCGCACCGATCCAGGGCGGGCTGTACGTGAGCCCGAACGCGTGGGAGCCGCATCTGGACGCGCTCGCCGCCGAGCTCGACGTCACCGACCACCTCAGTACCTTCACCACGGCCGACCTGCGCGTGGGGCAGACCGAGGCACCGCGCCGCATCGCCGCCCGGCTGTGGCCGCTGGACGAGATCGCCGCGCGCCAGCGCCGACTCCTGGATTTCGCGCAACGCACGCTGCGCCGGTTGCGCGCTGCCGAGTTGTCCGACACCGAATTGCTGACCGTCACCATCGAACTGGCCGCCGAGTTCACGCGCGCGACGGAACCCGATCCGCTGCTGCCGCCGCAGTTGCTGCCGCAACCGTGGGCCGGGACCAAGGCCCGCGGCGTGGTCGCCGAGTGCTGGGCGCTGCTGCTCGCGGCCGAGATGTCCACGCCGCCTCGGCTTTTCCGCGCCTACGCCGACGTCATCAGCGACGTTGCGGAACATGCTGCACCCCCAGGTATTTCGTAGTGATCGAAACTGTCAGTGCGAGTGCCGACGCCACGGCGGTCAGCACGGTTGTCACGAACCAGAATCGCGTCCATGTCGGCGGCACCGGCGTGAGCAGCACCAGCAACGCCGAGTAGATCACCGCACCTCTGCGCAGGCGGCGCTCGCAGCAGATCTGTTGCCGGAGCGCGGTCGCGCCTGCCCATGCTCGCGGGGCTATCAGGCCGCGCCAGGTGTGCAGCGTCAAGAACCACATCGCGATGAGCAGCCCTGAGCCGAGCAGCTGAATCCAGTCCGGGAGCTCGACCTCGGGCCCACTGAGCGGCAGCGCGACCGATGCGAAGGCGATGCCGCCCGCGGCCTCGATCAGGATGAGCCGCCGCACCGGACCGATGGGCGTCTCGCGCAGCATCCTCGTCGCATAATCGTTCATGTTACCGTCGATCGTAGACGCAATGAACGATATTGCGTAGTCGAAGGAGGATGGGCATGCGGGTTCTGGCATTGGGCGGCGCGGGAGCGATGGGGTCGGTGGCGGTGCGGACTGCGGCAGGCCTACCCGGCGTGCAGGAGATCATCGTGGCCGACCGCGACGTGGTCGCGGCTCGAGAAGTCGTCGACAGGTCGTCGGGTTCAGGCACCGAACTGCGGGCCTGCCGGGTCGACGTGACCGACCGCGCGGCGCTCTACGACGCACTCGGCGAGGTCGATGTTGTGCTCAATACCGTTGGCCCGTATTACCGTTTCGGCCTGACGGTGCTGCGGGCGGCGATCGACACCGGGACGCACTACCTCGACATCTGCGACGACTGGGAACCCACGATGCAGATGCTCGAATACGACGCCGACGCGCGCACCGCAGGCGTCTGCGCGATCGTCGGAGTCGGCGCGAGTCCAGGGGTGAGCAACCTGCTGGCGGCCCGCGCCGCTCGCGAACTCGACCGCGTCGAGGACATCTACACCGCCTGGCCGGTGGACGTGCCCGGTGCCGGCAGTTCGGACGGGCTCGAGCTCACAGGCCCGAACGGGTTGCCGACCGCGGCGGCCGTGCACTGGATGCAGCAGATCAGCGGGGCGATCACGGTGGTCCGGGCGGGACAGCTGGTCCAGGAACCGCCGTTGCAGCCCGTGCCGTTGACGCTGCCCGGCGGCCGCATCGGCACGGCCTACACCGTCGGCCATCCCGAACCGGTCACCCTGCACTGGACTCTGCATCCGGCCGGACGCATGGCGAATCTGATGGTCGTCACACCCGGCACCGCGGCCTTCCTGGACGTGCTGCGTACCGATATCGACAAGGGTGCGCTCACCAACGAAACCGCAGCAGCTGAGTTGGCCGCGCCCACCCTGTGGCGTGGCCTGCGCTCGATGGCGCGGTCCCGGCGCTTCGCCGCACCGGGGAATCTGCCGCCGTTCTTCGCCGTCGCCACCGGTAGCAAAGATGGTGTGCCGCTGTCGATCCTGGCTCATATGGGCTCCGCGTTGATCGACAACATGGCGGAGGCGACGGGAATCCCGTTGGCGCTCGGGCTTTCTCAGCTCGTCGACGGTGTGGCGATACGGCCGGGAGTACATCCACCCGAGGCAATCCTCGAGGCCGACCGGTTCTTCGACGACCTCGGCAGATATACCTGCGGCGTCGTCATCGAACAGGCACCGCTCGCCTCGGCCACAGTCGCTTCCAGCGGGTGACGACGCACCGCCGCCGGACAGCCGAATACCGCACTGGCACCTGCACGTTCCTGCTTTCCGAGCCGCAGGTCCTGGTTAGTGAGTACGGTCGCGATCATGGCGAATGATGTGTTGGTACTGGGGGCCGGAGTCATCGGACTGACCACCGCGGTGTGCCTGGCGGAGGAGGGGCATCGGGTTCGGGTGTGGGCGGAACTGCCGCCGGAGCGAACGACCTCGGCGGTGGCGAGCGGGTTGTGGGGACCCGGCGCCACGGCACGGGATCTGGCGTGGAGCCGCGTCACGTTCACCGAGTTCTCCCGACTGGCCGACGATCCGGCGTCGGGCTTGCACTTCGAACGCGGACTTCAGGTTTCGCGGTTCTGGTCCGAACCGCCCGCCTGGATCGGCGAGCTGGCCGACCTGGAAATGTGCGCCCCCGACGAGCTGCCCGACGGCATGCTGATCGGCTTCCGGAGCACCGCCCCGTTGATCGATCTGCCGCGCTACCTGCGCTACCTGACCGGTCGGCTGGCGGCGCGGAACGTCACGGTCGAGCAGCGGACGGTGCGCGCTCTCACCGAGGCCGCGGCCACCGCCCCCATCGTGGTGAACTGCACCGGCGTCGCAGCGGCCGCACTCACCGGCGACGACATGCAACCGGTCCGCGGGCAGCACGTGATCGTCCGCAACCCTGGCATCACCGACTTCTACGTCGAACTCGGCGCGCCCACCGAATGGGCCGGAATCTTCCCGCACGGCGACCGCCTGATCCTCGGCGGCGTGCGCCAACGCGGCGAGTGGAGCCTCGACCCGGACCCCGAGGTGGCCGACCAGATCCTGCGCCGCTGCATCGCCGTCGAACCGAAACTCGCCGCCGCGGAGGTGATCGGCCACGAGGTCGGCCTCCGCCCCGGTCGCGTCGAAGCCAGGCTCGACGAGGAGCGCGTCGGCGAGTGCAGGATCGTGCACAACTACGGGCACGACGGATGGGGTGTCAGCCTCTCCTGGGGCAGCGCCCGCGAGGTCGCGCGGATGCTCGCCGACTGATCCGGCCGCCAGGCCCGCAAGCCTCGTCAGGAAAGTAGAAAGCCCCGGTCAGCTGAGTGACCGGGGCTTCGACAAGAGCGGATGACGGGATTTGAACCCGCGACCCTCACCTTGGCAAGGTGATGCGCTACCACTGCGCTACATCCGCGTTCGCATCTCGAATACTCGGTGATGCGAGATGGAACTTTAGCCGATGCGCGGCGGAAAATGCCAATCCGCGATCATGCGGCCTGTTCGGCGGCCGCGGGTCTGCGGCGCAGGCCGAGTCCGGCGGCGGTCAGGCAGGCCAGCGACACGACCACGACGAACCAGGGGAACACCGCGCTCAGGCTCCAGGTGGTGGCGGCCCAGCCGGCCAGGATGGTCGGCAACGCCATGGCGGTGTAGGCGAGCAGGTAGTACGCCGACATGGTTTCGCCCCGCTTGTGTTGCGGCACAACCTCGGACAGGTGGCGCAGCGATCCGCCGAAACCGAGCCCGAAGGTGGCGCCGAGCAAGACACCGGCCAGCAGCACCACGACCCAGTTGCCGGTGTGCAGGGCGGGCACGGTGAGCAGCAGCGCCACCGCCATCCCGGTGTCGCCGCCGATGGCCGCGCGCCGGGCCGGAATCTTGGTCGCGAAAAGCTGCGAGGTGGCACCGGCCAGCGCGGTCGACGCGACCACCGCGCCGCCGAAAACCAAGTTGTGGATGCCGGTTTCGGCCGAGGCGAGCGACGGGTACAGCGACAGCAGCACGCCGAGCACCGACCAGGCCGCCATCACGCCGAGCGCGGAGAACCAGAAGTCGCCGCGAATCTCCGGCGGCACAGACGGTTTCGCGATCCGGATCCGGCCCGGGATGCGGCCGGTGTGCGGTTCCTCCAGCGCGATGACACCGATGCCGATGAGCAGGCAGACGACGGTGATGACGACGTACGGCAGGCGCAGCGGGTGCGGCGCGTACTGCGCGAGCAGGGCCGAGCCCAGAATCGCCACGGCCATACCGACATTGAAGGCCACCCCGGTGAGCTGACCGGATCGCGCGCCGTGCTTGGGCCGCAGATCCAGCAGGGCCGCCGCACCGGCGACCACCGTCGCGCCGACCGCGAAGCCGTGCAACGCGCGCGCCACCAACAGCATCGCGACATTGTCGGCCAGCAGGAAGACCGCGAGTCCGGCGATCATCGTCACGAAAGCACCGAGCAGCACCGGCTTGCGGCCGACCACGTCGGAGATCTTGCCCGACACCAGCACCGCGCCCAGGGCCGCGAACGCGTACACGGCGAACACGAAGGTCGTCGTCAGCGGCGAGAAGTGCCACTCCTGCTGGTACATGCCGTACAGCGGGGCCGGTACCCCGGAGACGCCGAGCGCCACCCCGCCCGCGGCCAGCACCAGGCCGTAGGCCCAGCGCTGTGAGGTCTGCTCGTCGACGGCGGGCAGCACTGTCGCTGTCATCGAAACTCCGATCCGGTAGGTTTGATGATGATCGAACCGCGTACGACACTACAGCTGGTATGACGATCATCAAACCATGGAGTGAGGTAGATCATGACCGAAGCTAAGGAAGCGGCAGTCGCGGCCCCACCGGTGGCTGCGCTGTCCACCGTGCTCGGCGCGATACAGGACCCCATCCGCCTGGAAATGGTGCGGCGGCTGAGCAACGCAGGCACCGCGGTCCGCTGCAACGAGCTCTACGACGTGATCAACAAGTCGACCGCGACCCACCACTTCAAGATCCTGCGCGAGGCAGGGGTCATCGAGCGGGTGATCGTCGACGGTCAGATCTGGCAGCGGCTACGCGCTCGCGACCTGGAAACCGCACTCCCCGGCGTGGTGTCCGCAGTCGTCGAAGCCGCCAATCGCGCGACTACGGACTGACTCCCGCTTCGCCGGGTTCGGGCGCCGAGCCACGGGCGGACAGCAGGTGGTCAGCGACGGGTCGGTGCGACGACAGCCCCGCAGGCGAAGGCTCGACACGACGACTTCCCGGCGACTCCGTAGGAGACGGTCGCCGCGACGACTACTCGGCGCACCGTAGCCGACGACGGGTCAGCCTTCGACCAATCTCCGCACCGCGGCAGGCAATTCGCGGGTGCGCTTGTACGGCCCCGCAACCGACGCGGCAAACGGACGTCCCAGCAGCGTGCTGGCGATAGCCGACACCTCGTCGGTGGTCACCGCGTCGATCCGCGCCAACGTCTCCGACACGCTCCGATGGTTGCCGTAACTGAGTTCGCTGCGCCCGATCCGGTTCATCCGAGACGCGGAATCCTCCAGCCCCAGCACCAGCCCACCCCGCAACGAACCCTTGGCCCGGGCGCATTCGGCATCCGTGATCCCATTGGCGGCAACCTCTTCGAGCACCCCGCGCGCCAGAGTGGCGACCTTGCCGAGATTCTCCGGCTGACAGCCGATGTACACCGAGAACGCGCCGGTATCGGCGAAGGTGTCCACGCTGGAGTACACCGAGTACGCCAGCCCGCGTTCCTCCCGGATCCGCTGGAACAGCCGGGAACTCAGCCCGCCGCCGACCACCGTGTTGAGCACCGAGAGCGGCCAGCGCCGCTCCCCTTCGTGCCGCCCGAAGGCGCGCACCCCGAACGCCAGGTGCGCCTGCTCGCTGTCGCGGTGGCTCCAGTGCAGTTCGGGATCGCCGGCCGGCCGGAACCGCCCCTCGCGGCGCTTGGCGGGCGTGGCCGCCGGATCGAGCCGATTCTCGAACGCGCGGTGCACCAACTCCACCGTGTGCTCGTGTTCGACATTGCCCGCGACCGCGACGACCATCCGGTCCGGCCGGTAGCGCCGCAGGTGGAAACCGCGCAACTGCCCGGCGTGCATGGACTCGATGGATTCGATCGAGCCGATCACCGGCCGCCCGATCGGATGGTCACCGAACAGCGCGGACAGGAACGCGTCGCCGACCAGGTCCTCCGGGTCGTCGTCGCGCATGGCGATCTCTTCGAGCACCACCTGCCGTTCCAGGTCGACGTCCTCGGCGCGGCACAGGCCGTTGAGCACCACGTCGGAGACCATGTCCACGGCCAGCGGCAGGTCCTCGTCGAGCACGTGCGCGTAGTAGCAGGTCTGCTCTTTCGCGGTGAACGCGTTGAGCTCACCGCCGACGGCGTCCATCGCCTGCGCGATGTCCAGCGCCGTTCGCGTCGGTGTCGCCTTGAACAGCAGGTGTTCGAGAAAGTGGGCCGCACCGGCGACGGTGGGGCCTTCGTCGCGCGAGCCGACGCCCACCCAGACGCCGATCGAGGCCGAGCGCACGCCCGGCACATGTTCGGTCACCACGCGCAGTCCGCCGGGTAGCACGGTGCGCTGTACGCCGGGGTCGGTCATGTTGGCTCGCAGCTCCAGTGACGAACCCCCCTGCTCGCGTCGGAGCAGAGGGGCTGTCGTCTTCTTCGTCGTCACAAAGACAAGTACTACTCGGTCGCTGCCGCGCCCGCATCAACGGTGTCGGCTTCGGCCGGCTCTTCGGCGTTCTCCTCGACCGGCACCAGCGAAATCTTGCCGCGGTTGTCGATATCGGCGATCTCGACGCGCAGCTTGTCGCCGACGTTCACCACATCTTCGACCTTGGCGACGCGCTTGCCGTTGCCCAGCTTGGAGATGTGCACCAGGCCGTCGCGGCCGGGCAGCAGCGACACGAACGCGCCGAAGGCGGTGGTCTTGACGACCGTGCCCAGGAAGCGCTCGCCGACCTTCGGCAGCTGCGGGTTCGCGATGGCGTTGATCTGATCGATCGCCGCCTGCGCCGCAGGGCCGCTGGTCGCACCGACGTAGACCGTGCCGTCATCCTCGATGGAGATGTTGGCGCCGGTCTCCTCGGTGATCTGGTTGATCACCTTGCCCTTGGGCCCGATCACCTCGCCGATCTTGTCGACCGGGATCTTGATGGCGGTGACGCGCGGGGCGTACTGGCTCATCTCGTCCGGGGTGTCGATGGCCTCGGCCATGACCTCGAGGATCGCGGTACGCGCGTCGTGCGCCTGGCTCAGCGCACCGGCGAGCACCTGCGAGGGGATGCCGTCGAGCTTGGTGTCGAGCTGCAGCGCGGTGACGAAGTCACGGGTGCCCGCGACCTTGAAGTCCATGTCGCCGAAGGCATCCTCGGCGCCGAGGATGTCGGTCAGTGCGACGTAGCGCACCTCGTCCTCGCCCTTGTCGTTCTTGACCGTGTCCGACACCAGGCCCATGGCGATGCCGGCGACCGGCGCCTTGAGCGGCACACCGGCGTTCAGCAGCGACAGGGTCGAGGCGCAGACCGAGCCCATCGAGGTGGAACCGTTGGAGGACAACGCCTCCGACACCTGACGGATGGCGTACGGGAACTCTTCCTGGCTCGGCAGCACCGGCATCAGTGCCCGCTCCGCCAGCGCGCCGTGGCCGATCTCGCGACGCTTCGGCGAGCCGACGCGACCGGTCTCACCGGTCGAGTACGGCGGGAAGTTGTAGTGGTGCATGTAGCGCTTGCTGGTCTCCGGGCCGAGCGAGTCGACCTGCTGGGCCATCTTCACCATGTCGAGGGTGGTGACGCCGAGGATCTGCGTCTCGCCACGCTCGAACAGCGCCGAACCGTGCGCCCGCGGCACCACGGCGACCTCGGCCGACAGCGCGCGGATGTCGGCCAGACCGCGGCCGTCGATGCGGAAGCCGTCAGTCAGGATGCGCTGGCGCACCAGCTTCTTGGTGACCGAGCGGAACGCGGCGCCCAGCTCCTTCTCGCGACCGGCGAAATCATCGCCGAGGCGAGACAGCACGTCGAGCTTGATCTCGTCGATCTTCGCTTCGCGCTCTTGCTTGTCGGCGATCGAGAGCGCCTCGCTCAGCTCACGCTTGGCGGTGCCCTCGACGGCCTCGTAGACATCGGTCTCGTACGGCGGGAACAGCGGGAACTCGCCGGTCGGCTTGGCGGCCAGCTCGGCAAGGTCGGCCTGCGCCTTGCAGAGGCGGGCGATGAACGGCTTGGCGGCCTCGAGGCCCTCGGCCACCACGGCCTCGGTCGGCGCCTGCGCGCCACCCTCGATCAGCGCGATGACCTTGTCGGTGGCCTCGGCCTCGACCATCATGATCGCGACGTCACCGGACTCGACCACGCGGCCCGCGACGACCATGTCGAACACGGCGCCCTCGAGCTGCTCCACGGTCGGGAACGCGACCCACTGGCCGTCGATCAGCGCGACGCGCACGCCGCCGACCGGGCCGGAGAACGGCAGACCGGCGATCTGGGTGGACGCGGACGCGGCGTTGATCGCCACCACGTCGTACAGATCGTTGGGGTCCAGGCTCATGATCGTGACGACGACCTGGATCTCGTTGCGCAGGCCGTCGACGAACGACGGGCGCAGCGGGCGGTCGATCAGGCGGCAGGTCAGGATCGCGTCGGTGGAGGGGCGGCCCTCGCGACGGAAGAACGAGCCCGGGATGCGGCCCGCGGCGTACATGCGCTCTTCGACGTCGACCGTCAGCGGGAAGAAGTCGAACTGGTCTTTCGGGTGCTTGCCCGCGGCGGTGGCGGACAGCAGCATGGTCTCGTCGTCCAGGTACGCGACGACCGAACCGGCGGCCTGACGGGCCAGCCGGCCGGTCTCGAAGCGGATGGTGCGGGTGCCGTAGCTGCCGTTGTCGATCAGCGCGACGGACTCGAACACACCGGGCTCGACCTCTACGGCCGAGGACTTGCGTTCAGTTGTTTCGGACATTCTCTTCTCTCAACCTCTCGTCTTCGCCGGATCGAGCGCCCAACGGCGCGATCCGACTCTTCGTCAGCCATACCTGGTACGGACGCGCGGCAACCATCCTGGCCGCGGCGCGCACACCCGGCCGAATCCCCTTGGATCGCGGCGACGCGGAGGCGGTCATCGATCGAAGCCCGCCGGCGGTATATCCCCTGCCGGGAGGCCACTACCGAAGACCGACGCCACGCAGGCGGGTGCATACGGCTGTGCAATGTTGTCGTGTATCGGACCGCCGATGACAAAGCGGTCGCCCACATACACGAATAGCCAACGGGGAGATTGTACGTCTCCCCGCTGGCCGGGTCTCCGGCTACCTCGGGTAGCCGGCGTGTGGAGCGATCAGCGGCGCAGGCCGAGACGCTCGATCAGCGAACGGTAGCGCTGGATGTCGTTGGCGGCCAGGTACTTCGAGAGCCGACGACGACGACCGATCAGCGCGAGCAGACCGTGCCGGGTGTGGTGATCGTGCTTGTGCACCTTCAGGTGCTCGGTGAGGTCGGAGATCCGCTTGGACAGCAGCGCGATCTGGGCCTCCGGCGAGCCGGTGTCCTTCTCGTGCAGGCCGTATTCCTTGAGAATCGCCGACTTCTGCTCAGTGGTCAGAGCCATGAGGCATCCACTCCCTATTTCAGTCCCGCGCTCGAATGTCCGGTTACCCGGGATGGGTGCCACCGCGGACCGCAGCAAACCCAAGGATCTACCTTACCGGATCGCATTCGCTGGGCCGAATCGGCTAGGTGATCGCCGGCCGCGAGGGCACTGAAATCGGCTACCGGTCGTCCACGGCGGCGAGGATCTTGCGGGCCTTCTCCACGTCACGCTGCATGTGCTCGATGAGTTCGTCCACCGAGTTGAACTTGCGCTGACCGCGCACGTGATCGACGAAATCGACCGCGACGTGCTGGCCGTAGAGGTCGGCCTCGCCGTCGAGCACGTAGGCCTCGACGGTGCGGGCGCGGCCGGAGAAGGTGGGGTTGGTGCCGACCGAGATGGCGGCCATCGCCCGCTCGCCCGGGGTGACGGTGCCGATGGTCGGGCCGGGGCCGAGCACGGTGAACCAGCCTGCGTACACGCCGTCGGCCGGGATCGCGGCGTGCATCGGCGGCGCGACGTTCGCGGTCGGGAAGCCGAGCTGACGCCCACGACCGTCACCGTGCACCACCACCCCCTCGACCCGGTGCGGACGGCCGAGCGCCTCGGCCGCGGCGGCCATGTCGCCCGCGTCGACGCAGGCGCGAATGTAGGTGGAGGAGAAGGTGACCGCGTGCTCACCGAGCAACTTGACGCCGTCGACCTCGAAGCCCCAGCGGCGACCGAGCTCACGCATGGTCTCGATGGTGCCCGCGGCTTTCTTGCCGAAGGTGAAGTTGTCGCCGACCACGACCTCGGCCACATGCAACCGCTCGACCAGCAGGTCGTGCACGTAGCGCGCCGGGGTCAGCTTCATGAACGTTTGCGTGAAAGGCATCACGCAGAACACGTCGATGCCCAGCTCCTCGGCCAGTTCCGCCCGGCGGGTCAGCGTGGTCAGCTGCGCCGGATGCGAGCCGGGGCGCACCACTTCCATCGGGTGCGGATCGAACGTCATCAGCACCGCCGGGACACCGCGCGCGGCCGCCGATTTCACAGCTCGGCTGATCAGCTGTGCGTGACCGCGGTGCACACCGTCGAACACACCGATCGTGAGCACACACCGACCCCAGTCCGCGGGCACGTCGTCCAGACCTCGCCATCTCTGCACAGTCGGCAGCTTATATCGCGCAGCTGAACGGGGTTCGACCGAAGCCGGGTGCCTGGGTCACGCGATGCTTCCGGTGGCGTGTACGCGTGGTGAATCCCGAGTTTCCCCGTGCGGCGAGCTGTGTCAATCGGCAGGCATGTGCTTAAGCTCGGGTATGTGCCCGGTAAACGAGACATCGCCACCCGCCGTGAGCTAGCCGACGCTGCCGCGCCGACCCCGGCCACCGGCGGCACCGCGACGATCGCGCCGGTGCTCTCCTCGGTCGCCCAGGACTATCTCAAGGTGATCTGGACCGCACAGGAGTGGTCCCAGGAGAAGGTGTCGACCAAGCTGCTCGCCGAGCGCATCGGGGTGTCCGCGTCCACCGTCTCCGAGGCCGTGCGTAAGCTCGCCGACCAAGGGCTGGTCGAGCACGCCCGCTACGGTTCGATCACCCTCACCGAGGGCGGGCGCCGGGCCGCGATCGCCATGGTGCGCAGGCATCGGCTGATCGAGACGTTCCTGGTCAACGAGCTCGGCTACGGCTGGGACGAGGTGCACGACGAAGCCGAGGTGCTCGAGCACGCCGTCTCCGAGCTGCTGATGGCGCGCATCGACGCCAAACTCGGCTACCCCGACCGTGATCCGCACGGTGACCCCATCCCGTCGGTCGACGGCGCCGTGCCCACCCCACCGGCCCGTCAGCTCAGCGACTTCCGCGCGGGCGAGTCCGGGCGGGTGGCCCGTATCTCCGACTCGGACCCCGACATGCTCCGCTACTTCGACTCCGTCGGCATCGCGCTGGACACCACCATCACCGTGCTGGAACGCCGAGACTTCGCCGGCACCATGGCAATTCGAATCGGCACCACCGAAACACCCACCGACCTCGGCAGTCCCGCTGCCGAAGCCATCTGGCTCACCGCTTAGTCGTCCAACGGGACATCAGGGAGCGGCTGGTCACACGTCCGCGCCACCATGCCCCGTTCGATGGCGCGGTCAGCAGTTGAAGTACTTCTGCAGGCGGGTGGGGACGCCGTCGGCGGAAGCTTTTGTCCAGCAGACGTTGTGGGGGAAGTAGACGTAGGTGGCCCAGCCGTCGGGGGTGTGGCGGACGATGCGCTGGGTGTCGCCGGGGGCGTCCCAGGCGATGATCGCCCAGTTGCCGTCGCATTCGGTGACGGTGGCGTTGTGGCTGCCGAGCTCGCCGATGTCGTCGAGGTCATGCACGATCGTCTGCGCGGCGCACGGGGCGGGCAGGTTCGGTTCCTGGAAGCGCAGTTCGCCTGCGGCGAGCTCACCGTCGCGGACGAGGAAGAGGCTGTGCATCCCCTCGGGGACCGGGGTCGTGCCGGGTGGTGGGGTGCCCATGCCGAAGTGGTAGCAGCCGATCGGGACCGAGAAGGTGGCGGCGCCGTTGCCGTCGGTGACGGCGTCTCGGCGGAGCACTTCGGTGCTGCCGAGCGGGATGTCGCGCTTCGCCGGGTCGCAGGGCTGGATCAAGCTGAGGTTGACCGGCACGTTCGGGACCGGCGTGCCCGAGAGGGTTCGCGTCCGGATCACCACGGTGCCGGTGCCCTGCGGTGGATTGCCGGGCGGCGGCGGCACGATCTGGGTGGGTGCGGTGGTGGGTACGTTCGGCACCGACGTGACAGTAGGCACGGTCGTCGACCGATCCCGCGACGGTGTCGACGGCTCGTCACCATTCCCACCGCAGCCCGCCGCCAGCACCGCCACCGCGATGACCGCTAACCCCTGCTGCACCATTCTGCGGACAACCATCGCCCTCACCTCCCGATCAGGCCATCAGATACTCGACCTATCGCCGTAACCCACGCCATGGTTACCCCAGGTAAATCCCCATACCCTCTTTGATTCGAAATCGTCCACGAGTCCATCGAGTGGCACCTAGTGGAGACCCGTCCTCGCACACTGCCGCAGCCATGTGCCACTCACCGCCGAGTGCAGGGTGCGCGGCGCTTGCCCCATGGATTTGATCCGGCGAATCAGGCCGGCAGCGTCCTTGGGTCCACAGTCCGCCGGACAGCGGTGGAGCGCCGTTCGATGTGGGCGTCGCCCGTTTGTGGTGAGTTACTTCGAGCAAGCAGGGAATTCGCGTAACAGCCGAAGCTCAGAGCGGGAGCACGACCAGCCCGGCGGCCACGAGCAAGACTCCAGTCCCGTTCGACGGGAGCGGCGCTGCTGCCGGGTTCGATCAGGTGTACGTGGGCGCGGATCAGGTTGTGCGGGTGCGGTTTTCGTCGGAGGTGGCCAACCACCAGAAGATCGGCGGCAGGACTACTTCGATGGCGGTGAGGACGATCTGGAACCAGTGCGGCCAGCCGTAGACGGCCACGGAGACGGCGCGGCCGACGGCGCCGAGCAGGAAGATGCCGGCCAGCCAGCGGATCACGGTCGACGGGATCGGGGATTCGCGGGCCGCCCAGATCCAGGCCGCGCCGTAGCCGACGAAGATCGCGCCGAAGAAGCGGCTCTGACTGTCGGCGGTGACGCCCGAATCACCCATGTCGGGGACTGCGTCGTTGCCGAGTGCGATGTGGAGGAAGCCGATCGCCACGCAGGCGACTCCCATCACCATGGATAGCCATTTGAGTATTGCAGCCATGTGTTTCTCCCCGGAGGTGTGCGAATACCGCTGGTGCGCAGTGAGTTCCGCCAGCCATCCGCTAGTAGATGACTGTCTACTAAGAGACCCTACGACGCCTAGTAGACAAACGTCAACTAAGCTTTTCCGGATGAGTACTCGCCGCCGCCTCTCCCCCGACGAGCGCCGCAAGGTGCTGCTGGAAGCCGGTGCGCGGCTGTTCGCCGAACGCGCCTACGACGCGGTGCTGATGGAGGACGTCGCGGCGGCCGCCGGAGTGTCGCGCGCACTCCTCTACCGCCACTTCCCCAGCAAGCGCGACCTGTTCGCGGGCGTCTACGAAGAGGCGGCCGACCAACTGCTGGTCGCAACAACTTTCGACACCGAACGGCCCCTCGCGGAGCAACTCGCCGCCGGGCTGGACACCCACTTCGACTACTTCGAAGCCAACGCCCACAGCGTGCTCGCGGCCAATCGCGTGCTAGCAGGCGATCCTACGATTCAGGCGATCATCGCGGGCGAGCTCGGCGAGCTACGCCACCGGCTGCTGGACGTCATGGGCGTCGAAGGCACCACCCGAACCCAGGTGTCCTCGATCCTGATGAGCTGGTTGACCTTCGTCCGTGTCCTCACCGTGGAATGGTTGGAGAATAAACACTTCTCCCGCGCGGAGCTGCTCGACATCAGCGTCGGCGCACTCCTCGGTGCCCTGCACCCGATCCTCGGGGCAGAGTTTCCGCCGGCCGGGCAGGTGCTCGATGCGGGGAACCCGGCCTGAGCCACCACTTTTCGCCCCCGAAGCGCCGATCTCGACCGGACCGCGCGAGAAGTGTCCGCGCAGGCCGGGGGCTGCGGCTACCGACCGACCCCGGCGCCATCAGGCCGCGGCAGGTCTCGAACCAGCTAGCCGCCAACCATCCGCTCCCACTCCGCAACGCCAGGATTCGCACCGAACGCCGAACCGCTGGGTCGCGGCCTACAGGTTCGACGGGCGGACGACCATGACGGATGCCGCGCGCTTGCCGCTCTCCTGGAGCAGGGCGATCGCGCGCCCCTCCTGGTCGATGGCGGCGTAGACGCCGGGCAGGCCGATGGGGTCCAGCCAGCGGCCGTTGCGGAGGTCGTTGGCTTGGGCTTCGTCGATCTCCCGGTGCGGGAAGGCGGTTCGGACCGCCTCGTCCATGTCGAGGCTGAGCAGGGAGTCCTGGGATTCGGCGGCGGTGGCCAATTCGTCCAGGGTGCGGGCGTGTTCGAGGGTGAACGGGCCGACTCTGGTGCGGCGCAAAGCCGTCAGGTGGCCGCCGACGCCGAGCGCGGCACCGAGGTCGCGGGCCAGGGCGCGCACGTAGGTGCCGGAGGAGCATTCGACGAGCACGTCCAGGTCGACGAACGCGCCGTCCTGGATGTCACGGCGGGCGAGGATGTCGAAGCGGGACACGGTGACCGGGCGGGCGGCCAGCTGCACGTCTTCGCCTGCGCGGTGCCGGGCGTAGGCGCGTTCGCCGTCCACTTTGATCGCGCTGACGGTGGCGGGCACCTGTTCGATGTCGCCGGTGAGTTTCGCCGTGTGCGCGGCGATGTCGGTATCGACGAGGTGCAGGGCCGGGGTGGTCGACAGCACTTCCCCCTCGGCGTCGTCGGTGGTGGTGGCCTGACCGAGGCGGACGGTCGCGGTGTACGCCTTGGTGGTGAGCGTGAGCAGGCCGAGCAGTTTGGTGGCGCGTTCCACACCGAGCACCAGCACACCGGTCGCCATCGGGTCGAGGGTGCCCGCATGGCCGATCTTCTTGGTGCGCAGCAGCTTCCGGCACTTCGCGACGACGTCGTGGCTGGTCCAGCCGCCATCCTTGTCGACGATCAGCAGTCCGCCGAGACCGTTCATCAGTCGAGCACGATCGCGGTGAGGATGAACCCGTCGGCGATCAGCCAGCGGCCGTCGAACGAAAGCAGCGGCACCCCACCGTCGTTCGTCTGTCCGGGCACCAGCAGCTTGCTGTGGAAGGTGCCCTGACCGGAAGTGCCTGAGCTGTCTTGGATCTCGAAGGTGATGTGCGCTTCCTCGAAGCCGAGCCAGCGTGCGGTCAGCGGCCACCACGCCTTGTAGGTCGCTTCCTTCGCGCAGAACAGCAGCCGGTCCAGGTGCAGCGCGGAACCGGTGGACCGCAACCACTCCCGCTCCGGCGGCAGACTCACCGAATCCAGCACACCCTCGGGCAGCTCCGCATGCGGCTCGGCATCGATCCCGATGGACCGGAAACGCATCTTGTGCGCCAGCGCGGCGGCCCGATACCCGTCGCAATGGGTAAGGCTGCCGACGACGCCGCGCGGCCACACCGGCGCGCCCCGCTCCCCCTTGCCGATCGCCACCTGCGGCTCACCGAGCTCCGCCAGCGCCAACCGCGCGCAATACCTGGCCCCGATGAAGTCGCGCCGCCGCTTCTCCACCGCCTTCGCGATGAGATGCTCCTCGGCCGGATGCGCCTTCAGGTCCTCCGGATACTCCAGCAGCTCAGCCGACGCCACACCGGCGGGCAAAATGTTCTCGATCATTGCCGTCGAGCCTAGACGAGGCGCAGCACGCTCCCACAACACGTCCCGACACCCGCCGACGGTCATCCACCGGCCTGCGGCGACCTCGGTGGGCCGGGCGCCGCTCGGCCAGCGAGCCGGTCAGCTTTCCGCGCGGCTGGATCGCGAGAGTTCCAACCCTCGACCAGCCGGTGCGGCGCGCCTCCGGCCTGCGCGCCGCCCCGAGGTATCGAGGGACGCCCAGCGCTCGAACACCGTGGCGGCGCTGAGCTCTGCCGGATGCGCGCCGGCCGGCGGCACACGATGGACAAGCTGGGACGCCTGCCCATCGGTGGCCGCCGAGCCCTACGGTCGAGACTGGTCAGCGAGCCCCGCACTCGCCAGGGGCCGCTTCGGTGCCTCGTCACCGGGGGCGGGTGCTCAGATTCCGCGGCGGCGTTGGGCTTTGGCGCGCATTTCCTCGGCGGCGGCTTCCATTTCGGGGGTGACCTTGAAGTGGCCGCCCCAGTCGTTCAGCGAGCCCGGCGGATACTCGGGGGCCGGAAGGATTTGGCGGAGGAGGCGTTCGGGGAGGCCGCGGCGTTGCCATTCGCGCGGATAGCCGAGGGACACCTCTTCGAAGCGGACGCCGTCGTAGTGCGAGGTGCGCGGGATGTGCAGGTGGCCGTAGACCGAGCAGACCACGTTGTAGCGGGTGTGCCAGTCGGCGGTCAGTTCGGTGCCGCACCAGAGCGCGAACTCGGGATAGAACAGCACGTCGGTGGGCTGGCGGACCATCGGGAAGTGGTTGATCAGCACCAGCGGCGTGCCCTCGGGCAGCGCGTCCAGCTTGCGCTTGGTGAACTGCACGCGGGCGTGGCACCACGCGTCGCGCGTCAGGTAGGGGTCCGGGGAGAGCAGGTATTCGTCGGTGGCCACCACATTGCGGTCTCGCGCGATGGCGAGCCCCTCGGCCTTGGTGGTGGCGCCTTCCGGCAGGAAGGAGTAGTCGTACAGCAGGAACAGCGGTGCCAGCGTCACCGGCCCGCCGTACTGCTCCGCGCCCGCACCCTCCCACACCGGGAACGGGTCCTCCGGGGTCAGCACGTCGAGGTCCCGGCAGATCGACACGAGGTAGTCGTAGCGGGCGACGCCGGTCATCTGCACCGGGTCCTTCGCCGTCGTCCACAGCTCGTGATTGCCGGGCACCCAGATCACCTTGGCGAACCGGCCGCGCAGCAGCTCCAGCGCCCACCGGACGTCGTCGGTCTTCTCCCCCACGTCCCCGGCCACGATCAGCCAGTCCTCCGGCGAGTCGGCGTGGATCTGCTCGACTACCGGCCGATTCCCCTGGTGTCCGACATGAATGTCGCTCACCGCCATCAACTTGGGTATCACCACACCTACCTTGGCACACCTCCGCTGCCCCGCGCCCGTCACCCCGCCGCCGCCCTGTTGCTCACCAGACGGCGAGCACTCCTCGAGACCCGTCGGAGATCAAGGTAAGGCCGGGACCATGGTCGACGGGACACGGTGGCGGCAAAGCGCAAGTGGGGCCGTCGGCATGCCCCGTTCGTCATGAGCGGTGCCCTGCTACCGGTGCGGCTGTGCTTGCCGCGCCGACTGTGATTGCCGCGCCGGTGGTGCTCGCGGTGCTGGCGGTGGGTGCTGTTGTCGGGATCGAACGCTGGTTGCCGCAGGCGCGGTTGCGCCGGCGGCGTTGGCGCTCGGCGCGGTCCAGGTCTCGGCAGCCCGCCTATACCTGTTGCCGCGGAATTTCAGCGCCGATCTGCGCCCACCGACCGGACCAGGCTCGCCAAGAGACCGCGACCAACCGCAGCATCATGAAGGCGACCAGCC
This sequence comes from Nocardia sp. CS682, assembly GCF_004634405.1. Lineage (NCBI taxonomy): Bacteria > Bacillati > Actinomycetota > Actinomycetes > Mycobacteriales > Nocardiaceae > Nocardia > Nocardia sp. CS682. Next base: position 2,082,143 of record NZ_CP029710.1, read on the forward strand.
CGGACCAGATTCCGGCGATGCCCCAGTCGAAGACCAGGGAGAGCCAGATGGCGGGCAGGAAGCCGAAGACGGCGGCTGCGAGAGTACTGGTGCGCAGGTAGGCGGCGTCGCCCGCGCCGAGCAGGACGCCGTCCAGTGCGAAGACGATGCCTGCCACGGGGATGATGCAGACGAAGAACCACCAGGCGACATGGGTGCGGTTCAGCACGTCGGGGTCGTCGGTGAACAGTCTCGGGATGAGCGCGGCGCCCGCGGCGAAGCAGGCGGCCAGGGCGAGGGCGAAGATCTCGGACCACCGGGTGACCCGGGCGGCCAGCCCGCGGGCCCCACGCGCGTCACCCGCACCGAGGGCCGCGCCGACGAGGGTTTGGGCGGCGATGGCGAGCGAATCCAAGGTCAGGGCAAGGAAATTCCACAGCTGCAGGACCAACTGGTGGGCGGCGACAGAGGCCGCGCCGAAACGGGCCGCAACGGCGGCGGCCGAGACGAAGCACGCTTGAAAGGCGAGACTGCGAGCGATCAGATCACGACCGAGCACCAGCTGCGCACGCATCACCGACCAGTGCGGAACAAGCGAAACACCTTCCCGAACAAGGGCATTCAGAAACAACCCGGCCATCACCAGCTGACCCGCAACGTTCGCGACGGCGGACCCGGGCAACTCCCACCGCGGCGCCCCGAACCATCCGTGCACCAGCACCGGACACAACACCGCCGAAACACCCAGCCCGGCAACAACATAGACGAGCGGCCGCCGAGTCTCCTGCACCCCGCGCAACCACCCGTTGCCCGCCATGGAGATCAAAATCAGCGGCACCCCGAACAGTGCGACCCGCACCCACACCAACGCCTCGTCCGCGATGTCCCCACCGCCGGAGATCGCATTGGTCAGCGGCACCGCGAAAACCTGCACCAGCAGCAGAATCAGCGCACCGACCACGATCGCCAACCACGTCGCCTGCACCCCCTCGGCCACCGCACCACGTTCATCCCCCGCCCCGTGCCGACGTGCCGCCCGCGCGGTCGTCCCGTACGACAGGAACGTCAGCTGCGAACTCACCTGCGCCAGAATCAATCCCCCGACCGCGAGCCCGGCCAACGCCAACGCGCCGAGCCGCCCCACCACAGCAAGGTCGAACAGCAGATACAGCGGCTCGGCCACCAACACCCCCAGCGTCGGCAGCGCAAGCCCGAGAATGCGTCGGGGTCCCACCCCGGCCGCCGAATCCGCCGCCGTGGCAACGAGGGCCGCGTCGCCGGCTCCCTTGGAAACGTCCGCCGCCGCGGCACCGAGCGCAGCGTCCCCAGCTCCCCCGGAGACGTCCGACGCGGCGCCAACGAGCGCAGGGTCCTCGGTTCCGCCGGAGACCTCCGCACCGCCCGAGCTCATCGAACCCACGAAACCTCCCCGTCGCCGCCTACGAACCTGACCACGCGAGACTTTGCCACGAGCCACCGACAAACGAACGAGGCAGCCTCACCCGAGAGCAGCCAGCAACCCGGCAACCAGATCGTCCGGATGTCCATACGCCGTGTACCCAGCAGCAAATCGATGGCCACCCCCACCGAGCGCGGTCGCTATCTCCGCGACATCCACCCCGTCGTCCGCCCCCGGCCGACTGTCCCTGGCCCGCAACGACACCGTCCACCGATCGGCGACGCTACTGGATTGCTTGAACACCGCGGCGATCCCCGCCTCCGAAGTGGTGCGGACGATGTCGATGACACTCTCCGCCTCCTCGGAACTCACCCCGGCGATGTCCTCACGCCGCACGACCGCATAGACCAGCCCGATACCACCGTGCACCCCCGGCTCGAGCTGCGCGGTGCTCAGCACCCGGGACAGCATGGTCAACCACCCGAACGGATGCGTATCCAGCAAGGCCCTGGCAATCTCGGCACTATCGATACCGGTGGCGAGCAGCCGCTCGGCCAACTCGTGCGTACCGGGTCGAACCCAGCGAAACGAGCCGGTGTCGGTGACCAGACCGGCGTAAAGACAGTGCGCCACTTCGGCATCGATCGGCACACCCCACGCGTCGAGCAGCCGCACGATCAAACTGGTCGTCGATTCCGCGCCGGCGTCGATCACGTTGATCGACCCGAACCGGGTATTGGACCGATGATGGTCGAGCACCAAAGTGTTTGCAGCGCCGCACATCCGATCGGCCAGTGCACCGAGCCGCCCGGCACTGCCGCAGTCGACCGCGACCAGCAGATCGACCTCCGCGGGCACCTCGCCGGGCGCCACCAGGTGCTGCACACCCGGCAGCGACCGCATCGACTCCGGCAGCTCGGCGGGTTCGGCGAACGACACCCACACCGGGATCCCGCGCCGATGCAGGACCAGCGCCAGCGCGAGACCACTACCGACGGTGTCGGCATCCGGTTGCACATGGCAGAGGATGGTGACCGAGCGGGCGGCGTTCAACGCCTCGACGGCAGATTCGAGGTCGACCGCGTCCCGCATCGTCGTCATCGTCTACCGCATGTCACTCTGCATCGTCGCGTTCGACCTTGTACGGGTCGGCGTCGCCGGCGTGCCTGGCGTTGGCCGCCACTTTCGCCACCTCTTCGTCCGCGGCCTTGGCCCTGGCCAGCAGCTCTTCCATGTCCTTCGCGACCTCGGGCACCTTGTCGAGCACGAACGCCAGGGTCGGCGTGAACTTCACGCCGGTGCCCGCGCCCACCTTCGAGCGCAGCACCCCCTTGGCTTTTTCCAGGCCTGCCGCGGCGCCCTGGTAGTCCGGTTCGGTGTCCAAGGTTTCGCCGAGGACCGTGTAGTACACCGTCGCCTCACGCAGATCGCCGGTGACCTTGGCATCGGTAATGGTCACGAAACCCAGCCGCGGATCCTTGATCTCATATTCGATCGCGGTCGCCACGATCGAGGAAATCCGCTTGGCGAGTCGGCGTGCCCTGGCTTGATCCACCATGGCTGAACCTTCCTCACTCTGTCTATTGTCGGTGGAACCAACGGTCCACCGTTATCAGTCTTCGGGCCCGAAGATCCTGCGGCGTACTGCCAGCAACTGTAACTCCGGACGTGCCGCGACATGCCGCTCACAACGGTCGAGTACCTCGGTCAGGTGATCCATACCGGAACTGACCAGGGCAACCCCCAGCAATGAACGGCGATAGCGGTCTTGCTCCCCGCCCTCGGCGGCACTCACGCCGAAGCGCTGCAACTCGGCCAGGATCGGCCGGATCACGGAACGCTTCTCTTTCAGTGAATGCACGTCGCCGAGCAGAAGATCGAACTCGAGTGCCCCCAGGAACACCTACGCACCTCTTTGTGTCGAAAGGCACGAGCTCCGAGCAGCTCGCCGCGCACGCCACGCCGAGCGGGTAGCCCGGCGTGACGTGCGGTCGAGAACTCAGTCGCGCGGCTTCTCGCGCAGCTCGTAGGCCTGGATGATGTCGCCTTCCTTGATGTCGTTGTAGGTCAGCGTCAAACCGCATTCGAAGCCCTCACGGACCTCGGTGACGTCGTCCTTTTCCCGCTTCAAGGAAGAGATCGTGACCGTTTCGGCGATCACCACATTGTCCCGGAGCAAGCGCGCCTTGGCGTTGCGCTTGACCGAGCCCTCGAGCACCATGCAGCCGGCGATGTTGCCGACCTTCGACGAACGGAAGATCGCGCGGATCTCGGCGCGGCCCAGGTCGACCTCTTCGTAGATCGGCTTGAGCATGCCCTTGAGGGCCTTCTCGATCTCGTCGATGGCCTGGTAGATCACCGAGTAGTAGCGGATATCCACGCCTTCGCGGTTCGCCAGCTCGGTCGCCTTGCCCTCGGCCCGGACGTTGAACCCGATGATGATCGCGTTCGACGCCGACGCCAGGTTGACGTTGGTCTCGGTGACACCACCGACACCGCGGTCGATGACCCGCAGGCGGACCTCGTCGTCGATCTGGATACCGAGCAGCGCCTCTTCGAGTGCCTCGACGGTACCGGAGTTGTCGCCCTTGAGGATCAGGTTGAGCTCCGAAGTCTCCTTCAGTGCGGCATCCAGATCTTCCAGGCTGATCCGCTTGCGGCTGCGTGCGGCCAGCGCGTTGCGCTTGCGCGCATTGCGGCGGTCGGCGATCTGGCGAGCGATCCGGTCCTCGTCGACCACGAGCAGGTTGTCACCGGCGCCCGGTACCGACGTGAAGCCGATGACCTGGACCGGCCGCGACGGCAGCGCCGCGGTGACATCCTCGCCGTGCTCGTCGACCATGCGACGGACGCGACCGTAGGCGTCGCCCGCCACGATCGAGTCGCCGACGTGCAGCGTGCCGCGCTGGATGAGCACGGTCGCCACCGGGCCACGGCCGCGGTCGAGGTGCGCCTCGATGGCGACACCCTGTGCGTCCATGTCCGGGTTGGCCCGCAGGTCCAGCGCCGCGTCCGCGGTCAACAGCACCGCTTCGAGCAGCGCGTCGATGTTGGTGCCCTGCTTGGCGGAGATGTCGACGAACATGGTGTCGCCACCGTATTCCTCGGCAACCAGGTTGTACTCGGTCAGCTGCTGCCGGATCTTGTCCGGGTTCGCGCCTTCCTTATCAATCTTGTTGACCGCCACCACGATCGGCACGTCGGCCGCCTGCGCGTGGTTGATCGCCTCCACCGTCTGCGGCATGACGCCGTCGTCGGCGGCGACCACCAGGATCGCGATATCGGTGGCCTTCGCACCACGGGCACGCATGGCGGTGAACGCCTCGTGACCCGGGGTGTCGATGAAGGTGATGAGGCGGTCGTTCTCGCCCAGATGAGTCAGCACCTGGTAGGCGCCGATGTGCTGGGTGATGCCACCGGCCTCGCCCTCACGGACGTTGGCCTTACGGATCGTGTCGAGCAGTCGAGTCTTACCGTGGTCGACGTGACCCATGACGGTCACCACCGGCGGACGCTGTTCGAGATCGTCTTCGCCGCCCGCGTCTTCGCCGTAGGTCAGGTCGAACGACTCCAGCAGCTCGCGGTCCTCGTCCTCCGGGCTGACCACGTGCACGACGTAGTTCATCTCGCTGCCGAGCAGCTCGAGGGTCTCGTCGTTCACCGACTGGGTCGCGGTGACCATTTCACCGAGGTTGAACAAGGCTTGGACCAAGGCAGCGGGGTTCGCGTCGATCTTCTCCGCGAAGTCCGAGAGCGAGGCGCCACGGGCGAGCCGGATGATCTCGCCGTTGCCGCGAGGCAGGCGAACGCCGCCGATGGCGGGCGCTTGCATGCTCTCGTACTCGGCGCGCTTCGCCCGCTTCGACTTACGGCCACGACGCGGCGCGCCACCGGGACGACCGAACGCACCGGCCGCACCGCCACGACCACCGGGACCACCCGGACGACCGCCGCCGCCACCACCGGGGCGACCGCGGAAACCACCGGGAGCGCCACCGGCACCGGGCGCACCCGTGCCGGCACCGGCGCCACCACCGGGAGCGCCGCCGCCGCGGTAGCCACCGCCACCGCCGCCGCCGGGACGACCTGCGCCGCCACCGCCGCCGGGACGACCGCCGGGGCCACCCGGACGACCGGCGCCGGGTCCACCGGCACCGCCCGGACGTGCCGCACGAGACGGCATCGCACCGGGGTTAGGACGAGGAGGCATCGAGCCGGGGCTCGGACGCGGTCCGCCGGGACGGGGACCACCCTGGCCGGGAGCCGGACGTGCGCCACCCTGCGCCGGCGTGCCGGGTCGCGGGCTGCCCTGGGCCGGACCGGGACGGGGACCGCCCTGAGCCGGACCCGGACGCGGGCCACCCTGGCCGGGTGCCGGACGCGGCGCGGGCCGCTCGGGAGCCGACGAATACGGATTGTTGCCGACGCGCGGGGTCTTCGGACCCGGACGCGGACCCGAGCCACCGGGGCGCGGGGCACCCTGTGCCGGAGCACCGGGACGTTGCTGCTGCTGACCCGGGCGCGCCGCGTTCGGCGTCGGGCGGGGCCCGGCCGGTGCGGGCGCCGAGCTCGCGGTTGCCTCGGTGGACGCCGCGGCGGCGGGTGCCGCCGGTGCGGATTCCTGAGCAGCGGCGGGCTTGGCCGCCGGGGACGGCGTCGGACGTGCCGCGGGTCCCGGCTTCACGGCCGGTCCCTCGCTGGTCCGCGGGGCGCTGGCCTCACGGACGGTTTCCTGAGCCGCTGCGGCCGGGGCGGGCGCGGGAGCCGGCGGACGGGGACCCGGACGCGGGCCGCCTCCTGCGGGCTTCGCGGCCGGACGGGCCGACGAGGACGGGCCGGGGCGTGATCCCGACTTGTTGCCGTTCGCGGGGGCTGATTTCGTTGCGAACGACTCACGCAGTCGACGTGCGACGGGAGCTTCCACCGTCGAGGACGCCGACTTCACAAACTCGCCCTGCTCCTTGAGCGTTGCGAGTAGTTCCTTGCTTGTGACACCGAGCTCTTTAGCCAACTCGTGCACGCGGGCCTTGCCTGCCACTGCTCTCCTCACTGAGAGGTCGAGCAGGTGCTCCCGTTGTTCAGGGACGGGGCCCGCACGACCTCGGGTTATCTCCGATGGACGTTCATCGTTGGTGCTTCACGGTGTGCTCATGAGTGCTCGTGCCTGTTCTCGAGGTACTGCTCCAGGGCTGAGATATCCAGATTTCCGGACACTCTTAGTGCTCTGCCGAATGCTCGGCGCCGTTCTGCCGCGGTCAGACAAGCCGAGACGGGGTGCAACCAGGCACCCCGTCCGGGAAGTCTGCGCCGCGGATCAGGAACAATCGCGACGGAGTGGGCACCGTTTCCGGTATCCGATTCCCGTGCCACGATCCGCAACAGATCGGCGGCCAACTCGCGCTTCCGGCATCCGATACAGGTCCGAATCGGTTGCGCGTGCTGAACCTGTGTCCACTCTACCGCCGACCCGGTCGGATCAACGAACCGCTCCCCCGCGGAAGTTACCAACATGTCATCCCGACGGTCCGATTCCCGACCCGTGCTGTCCAACGGACGGTGCGCCGCGTCGGTTCCGGTCAACTGCGGTGGGCCTCGGTCCGCACCGAGCCGCCGCCCATGTCAGGGGCGGCGTCGCTGCGGATATCGATCCGCCAGCCGGTCAGCCGGGCGGCCAGACGGGCGTTCTGCCCCTCCTTGCCGATGGCCAGCGAGAGCTGGAAATCGGGCACCACCACTCGCGCGGCGCGCGCCTCCGGATCGACAATGGTGACCGACACCACTTTCGAGGGCGAGAGCGCATTGCCGACGAACGTCGCCGGATCCTCGGCGTAATCGATGATGTCGATCTTCTCGCCGGCCAGTTCGCTCATCACATTGCGCACGCGCTGCCCCATCGGCCCGATACAGGCACCCTTGGCGTTCACCCCCGACACGGTGCTGCGCACCGCGATCTTGGAACGGTGCCCGGCCTCGCGCGCCACCGCGACGATTTCGACGGAGCCATCGGCGATCTCGGGCACCTCGAGCGCGAACAGCCGCCGCACCAGATTCGGATGCGTGCGCGACAGCGTGATCTGCGGGCCGCGCGGACCACGCGAGACACCGACGACGTAACACTTGATCCGGTCGCCGTGCTCGTAGGTCTCCCCCGGCACCTGCTCGGCGGGCGGGATCAGCCCCTCCGTGCCGTGCAACTCGCTGCCGATGCGCACCACGATGGTGCCGCGGGCGTTGGCTCGCGCGTCGCGCTGCACCACACCGCCGACGATGTCGCCCTCGTGCGTCGAGAACTCGCCGAAGGACTTCTCGTTCTCAGCGTCGCGCAGCCGCTGCAGCACCACCTGGCGCGCGGTGGTCGCCGCGATCCGGCCGAAACCCTCTGGGGTGTCGTCCCATTCGGAGACCATGTTGCCGTCGGCGTCCAGCTCGCGCGCCATCACCCGGACCGTTCCGGTCTTCTGGTTGATGTCGATGCGCGCGTTGGGCTGGTGGCCCTCGGTGTGCCGGTAAGCGGTGAGCAGCGCCGACTCGATCGCGGAGATCACGGTCTCGATCGAGATCCCCTTGTCGGCGACGATCGCACGCAGGGCTTCGATTTCGATGTTCATTCCACGATCCCTTCGGTCGGCGAATCGGACGCTGGTACTGATTCGGGTAGTAATGGTGTTGATCCTCGAACATCCGCGGCGTCGACCGCCGGCACATCATCTTCCTGACCAGGGACCGGGCGACCGGGGACCACGCCGCCGGCCAGCTCCAATTCCCTGGCGCCCGGCTTGGCGAACTCGACCTGCACCACCGCCTCGGCGATGTCGGCCACCGGAATCCGCACCCGGTGCGGCTTGTGTTTGCCACCGAGTACCAGGGCCACTGTATCGCCGCTGAGCTCGCCGACCCTGGCCTCGAACTTCGCCGAGCCATCCGGCTCGGGGGCCTGCGCGCCCTCGCGCAGGTGGACGCGCACCTTCCGCCCGCGCGCGCGACGCCAGTGCCGGTCGGCGGTGAGCGGGCGGTCCACGCCCGGTGTGGTGACTTCCAACAGGTACGGGGTTTCCCCGAAATCGCCTGCCTCGTCCAGCAACTCCGAAAGCTCGGTGCTGAGAGCGGCGATGGTGTCCAGATCGGAAGGGCCGTCCCTGTCGACGATCACCTTCAGTCGAGCCTGCGCGTCCGCATGCTTGCCGGTCGTCGAAATATCGACGCCCTCGAGGTCGAATCCTCGGCGTTCGACGAGTCCAGCTATCAGCTGGCTCAGCCTTTCCTCGGTCGGCATCGGCATATGGGGCGGCTCCTGGTTCAGTTGTGACGGCGGTCGGAATTTCTTCTACCGAGGGTCTAGCGTAACGCGCCCAGAGAGTGTAAAGGACCATCGGGCAGGCACTACGCGCGCCACGACGCGGGTGCGCGACGGCGGCAGCGAAGCGTAACCGCACCGACCCGCGGCAGCCGTAGATCGAACACCGATGCCTGGTCCGGTGGCCCCTCGCGAATCTGGCACGATGGTGCCGTGCCTATCCGCCTTCCCGCGCAGCCGAGCGCTGCGCGCACCTCCGGCATCCCGTCCGACCGGCACGATTCCCGGTTCACCATGGGCCGCCGCAGCATGTTACGGCTCGCCGGTGGCGGCACGGCCGGCCTTCTCGCGCTCGGCGCGGCCGCGGGCTGCGGCACCGAGGACAAGGTGCACGAGCCGGATCCGCTTGCCGCCCAAGAGGTTCTGGCCCGAGCCGATGCCGCCGCGGCGACCGCGGCCATCGCGCTGGCGCCGCAGCGGCACGCTGCGCTGACCGCGATCGCGGCCGAAAGGACCGCGCACGCAGACGCTTTGAAGACCGAGATCGACCGGGTGATCGGCGTCTACGGCGACGGCACCAAGCCGGTCCACCGCACCCGCGCGAACGCTCCCGGCCGGCCCGCGGACCCGGCCGCAGTGGGCTCCGGTACCGCCGTGCCGCCGACCACGCCGCCGACCGTGGACGCGCTACGCGCTCAGCTCACCGAGTCACGGCAGTCGGCCGCCGACCTGGCGCGCACCCAGTCCGGGTACCGGGCCGGCCTGCTCGCCTCGATCAGCGCGGCCTGTGCGGCGCAGGCGGGGGTGTTGCTCGCATGACCGAAGCCGAACGCCGAGCTCTGCTCGATGCGCTGAACGCCGAATACGGCGCCGTGTACGCCTACGGGGTGATCGCCGCGTACGCCTCCGCCGAACGCGGCAGGCTGGTCGCCGAGCACACCGCCGCCCACCGTGCGCGGCGGGACAGCACCATCGACGCCCTCACGGCGGGCGGTGCCACCGTGCCACCGCCCAGTGCCGCCTATACGGTTCCGTTCGCCGTCAACGACCCGATTCCGGCCGCCCGGCTGGCAGCGACGGTGGAGAACGACACCGCCGTCGCCTGGCGCTCGGTGGTCGAGCGTGCCGACTCCGAGCCCGTGCGCCGGTCGGGCATTGATGCGCTCACCGAATGCGCTGTGCGCCTTGCCACTTGGCAGGCGATCCTGGGTACCAACCCGCCGACGGTGGCCTTCCCCGGCAAAGTCTGACTCGGCAAAAGGCCGGTCCCGCAGTGTTCGCGGGACCGGCCTTTGCTGAATTCGCAGCCTACGGGCGCATCTCGTACGCACCGTCGTACGACGCCACCTCGGCCCAGACACGGTCGAAGCGGGCCCGGTCGGCGACCGGCGGACGCAAAGCCGATGCGGCCCAACCCTGCTGGTCGGGGGTGGCGGACGGCTTGCCGTAGAGCGTGGTGGCGTAGGTGTTGAAGTCGCGGATCTGGAAGTCGAAGATCTGGTCGAGCAGATCGCGGTCCAGGCCGGTGATGGCGGCCTGCTCCAGGATCAGCTGGCCGTAGACCACCAGGGAGAACAGGTGGCCGATGGTCAGCATGAAGTCCAGGTCCTTCTGCTGGTCGCCGCTCGGTGCCGCGGTGGTCAGCAGCGTGCGCAGCGCCTGGGCCTGCTCGAAGAAGCGACCGACGTTGGGGATGTCGGCGTGCTTGGCGTACGCGGGCGTCCAGTCGGCGAACTGCACCTTGCCCGCGCCGCGGGCCGGGCCCTGATGCCAGAAGAACTCGTCGTCGGCGGCGTCCTGGCGGGTGCCGATCTCCGGGTATTCCTTCGGGTTGAACAGGTAGTTCGGCATGAACTTCAGGATCTGCCCGACGTTCACATGCACGGTGCCCTCGAGCCGGGGCAGCGTGTTGATCAGCCGCGCCACCTCGGCGAAGTAGGTGTTCTTCTCGAACCCCTTGGCCGCGAGCACATCCAGCAGCAGCGTCATCACGGTCTCGCCCTCGGAGGTCACCTTGGACTTCGTCATCGGGTTGAACAGCAGGTAGCGCCGGTCCTCCAGGCTTGCGCTGCGGAAGTAGTCGACGGCGCGGTCGCTGAACAGCTTCATCGCCACGATGCGGGCGTAGGCGTCGACGAAATTCGTTCGCACATGCGGGAACTCGGTGACCGGGTTGCCGTAGAGGATGCGGTTGTTCGCGTGCGTGATCGCCTCGTAGAAGGAGTGCTCGACCATCCCGATGCCGCCGTGACAGAGGTTGAACTTGCCCACGTTGACGGTGTTCAGCGCCGCCGAGAACGCCTCAGGTCCGGTGTGCAGGATGTCCTGCGCGCGCACCGGGTAGTTCTCCAGACGGAACGTGCTGACGTACATCTGCTGGTGCACGACATTGCCGAGCAGCCGGTAGTTCTCGTGCCGGCTGTCCGCGGCGAACCACACGTAGCCGTCCGCGCCCTCGACATCCTCGCGCCGCGAGAACACCGAAACCATGCTCGCCACATTGCCGTTGCCGATGTAGTACTTCTCACCGTTGGCGCGGAACAGGATGCCCGCCTCGGCGTCGTCACTGCCCGGTGCGCTCGGGGTCAGCACCAGGTCGGTGTTGTAGATGTCGGCGCCGTGCTCGCGCTCGGACAGCCCGAACGCCATCACCTGGCCCTCGGCCAGGTCGGCGGCCGCCCGCTTCTTGGCTTCCTCGTTGTCGCTCTGCCAGATCGGGCCGAGTCCGAGGATGGTCACCTGCTCGGCGTACCAGTACGCCAAACCGTAGAAGCCGAAGATCTCCGACAGCGCCGCGTTGCGCGCCGCATCCCAGCGCCGGTTCTCGTCGCCGTCGGCATAGGCGGCCGGCGTCAGGAAGGTCGCGAACAGCTTCTCCTTCGCGACGAAGTCCAGGAACTCCGCCGTCCACACCGCGTCCGCGTCGTCCGCGAGCAGCTGGCGCTTACCCCGCCCCTCGAACCACTCGATCGTCGCCCGCAACAGCCGCCGAGTCTCGGCATCGAACTGCTTCGGGTCATAAGTGGCCGGGTTGAACAACAACGGATCGGTGCTCGTCATGCCGTTAACTTACCAGCGGGTAACAGCACGCCGGAGCAGGTCTGCCCAACGTCACACAGCAAATCCCGCCTACGCTCCCGTAGGTCCGTGCCGCCGCGTTCCGCGATCTGTCCTGACCCGCCGCGGGAATGCAAAAACGCGGCCCCGATGGGATGTCCATCGGGGCCGCGCTGGTCGAGGTGGGTGGCTAGCCGCGAACCCTGGCGACTACCGCGGCGACCGCGGAGTCGGCGGGGAGATCCTCGGCTTCGCCGGTGAAGCGGTCGCGGAGTTCGACCTTTCCTTCGGCCCAGCCGCGGCCGACGACGAGGACCAGGGGCATGCCGAGCAGTTCGGCGTCCTTGAACTTGACGCCGGGGGAAGCGGTGCGGTCGTCGAAGAGGACGTCGAGACCTTGGGCGTTGAGGCCGGCCACTACTTCTTCGGCGCCCGCGCGGGCGGCCTCGTCCTTGTTCGCGATGACGACGTGGACGTCGTAGGGCGCGATCTCGGCGGGCCAGCGCAGGCCCTTCTCGTCGTGCTGCTGCTCGGCGATCACCGCGACCATGCGGGAGACGCCGACGCCGTAGGAGCCCATGGTCAGGCGCACCGGCTTGCCGTTCTCGCCGAGCACGTCGACGTCGAAGGCGTTGGTGTACTTCTGGCCGAGCTGGAAGATGTGGCCGATCTCGATACCGCGCGACGCGACCAGCGGGCCGCGGCCGTCGGGCGAGGGGTCGCCGTCGCGGACCTCGGCGGCCTCGATGGTGCCGTCCGGGGTGAAGTCCCGGCCTGCGACGAGGCCGACAACATGCTTGCCCGGCGCGTCCGCACCGGTGATCCAGGCGGTGCCGGTGACAACGCGGGGATCGACCAAGTAGCGAACACCGTTGGCCTGCAATGCCTTCGGCCCGATGTACCCCTTCACCAGGAACGGGTTGGCGGCAAAGTCGGCCTCGGTGAGCAACTCGACCTCGGCGGGCTCGACGGAGGCACCGAGGCGCTTGTCGTCGACCTCGCGGTCGCCGGGGATGCCGACGCCGACGATCTCGGACTTACCGTCCGGGTGGCGCAGCTTCACCATGATGTTCTTCAAGGTGTCGGCCGCGGTCACCGGGCGACCGAACTGCTCGGCGATTCCGGCGCCGTTGGCCCAGTCGACGAGCGTCGCGATGGTGGGGGTGTCCGGGGTGTCGTGCACGACCGCTTCGGGCTGTCCCTCGATCGGCAGCGGCTCGGGCGTCGGCGTGATCACAGCCTCCACGTTCGCCGCGTAACCGGATTCGACACAGCGCACATACGTGTCCTCGCCGACCGGGCTGTCGGCCAGGAACTCCTCGGACGCACTGCCGCCCATCGCGCCGGAGGTGGCCGCCACGATGACGTACTTGACCTGCAACCGGTCGAAGATCCGCTGGTACGTCTCGCGATGCGCGTCGTAGCTGGCCTTCAGGCCGTCCTCGTCCAGGTCGAACGAGTACGAGTCCTTCATGATGAACTCGCGCCCGCGCAGGATGCCCGCGCGCGGTCGCTCCTCGTCGCGGTACTTGTTCTGGATCTGGTACAGGGTGACCGGCAGGTCCTTGTACGAGTTGTATTCGCCCTTCACGGTGAGCGCGAACAGCTCCTCGTGCGTCGGGCCGAGCAGGTAGTCCGCGCCCTTGCGGTCCTGCAGCCGGAACAGGCTGTCGCCGTACTCGGTCCACCGGTTGGTGGTCTCGTACGGGTCGCGCGGCAGCAGCGCGGGCAGCGAGATCTCCTGGGCGCCCATCGCGTCCATCTCCTCGCGCACCACGTTCTCGACCCGGCGCAGCACTCGCAGGCCCAGCGGCAGCCAGGAGTAGACGCCCGGCGCGATGCGCCGCACGTATCCGGCGCGGACGAGCAGTTTGTGGCTGGGCACCTCGGCGTCGGCGGGATCGTCGCGCAGGGTACGCAGGAAAAGGCGAGAGAGGCGGGTGATCACGGATGCACAGGGTAGTCGCTGGCGCGACGCCGCTCGCAACGCATTACCGTAATCGCTCGTGCTGGTGCTGCTGCCTCCCTCCGAAACCAAGTCCGACGGCGGTACCGACGTGCCCCTCGACCTGGCCGCGCTGTCGATGCCGCAGCTCACAGCGGTGCGCGAGCGGCTCGTCGACGCGGTGACGAAGCTGGCCACCGACCCGGACGCCGCGCGCACCGTGCTCGGTCTCGGCAAGGGGGCTGACAGCGAGATCGCCCGCAATGCGGCATTGCGCACCTCCCCCACCCGGCCCGCGCTGGAGCGCTACACCGGCGTGCTCTACGACGCGCTCGACGCGCGCTCGTTCAGCAAACCGCAGCGGGCCAAGGCGTACGCGCGACTCGGCATCGGCTCGGCGCTGTTCGGCGCGGTGCGCGCGAGCGACCCGATCCCCGCCTACCGGCTCTCCGGCGGCTCGAAACTGCCCGGCCTGCCGACCCTTTCGGCGGTGTGGCGCGACTCCCTCGCCGACGCCTTGCTCGCCGAGGCCAACGGTGATCTGGTCGTCGACCTGCGCTCCGGCACCTACCAGCAGCTCGGCCGCGTCCCGGGCGCCGTCACCGCCAACGTCCTCACCGAGCACCCCGACGGCAGCCGCACCGTGGTGAGCCACTTCAACAAGCATCACAAGGGCTTGCTCGCCCGCGCCCTCGTGCTGACCCGCGCCGAACCCACCGACGTGCGCGGTCTCGCCCGCGTGGCGAGCAAAGCGGGATTGCGCACCGAAATCGCCTCGCCGACAGAGCTTTTGATCATCACCTGAGAGGCCCTGCGCTGCTCAGCCCGTCGACGTTGTCAACGCGACCAGCTCGCGGTCGAGATTGTCCCGCGCGGCAGCCTCGAATCGTGCGCGCGCCGTGGGCGTTCGGAACAACCTCGGCTGCCCGGCGAGCCCCTGGAGCACCGCCGCGCGCCCGGCCCGGAACAGCTCGTCGGGCACGTGCCGGTACTCCTCCCGCACCGCCTCCGTGTACGCCGCATACCCCTGCTCGTCGGCCGCCAGCACCGCGAGGTCGGCGTCGCAGAGCACGCCGCCGTTCCGGTCGTCATCGGCCGGGTCGTGCGTCGCGGTGAGCCGCACCAACCTCGCCACCTCACCGACGAGTTCCGGTGCGGCGCCGAGGGATTCGAGGACTTCCTCGGCCAGCACCGCACTCTGCTCTTCATTGTCCGAACGATCGACCGCGTAGATCGCGTCGTGAAAGAACGCCGCGTACCGGACCGCGTCGGCGTCCTCGGCATCGCCGGCCAGCTCATCGATGACACCGAGCATCGCGGCCAGGTGATCAACAGTGTGATACCGCCGATGAGGTTCCTGATATCGGCGGATCAGCTCGGCCCCAACCACCTCGGCCCCCGGTCCCGCCAGCTCTACCCACCGCGCGCGCAGGTCCGTCTCCGTCGATGTCCCCATCAGCACAGTCTGACCAACCGGGCAGCCGCCGACAATGCCTCGACCGCTGTGGTCTACGGCACGTCCCGCATCGACCGCGGAAAATGAGATGCGCCGACCCGCCACGTGTCCGTACCGTGGCACAGGAGCTCGGGGTTTCCGAAACGGGAGGATTCGGTTACCCCGGGCCGAATGTCGGTGCACCGCGCGGGATTGCGCGGCGGGGAGGTAGAGATGACGAAGCTGAATCAGATCATCGCGGTCGAGAAGGGCATCAAGAGCGGCGCGCTGCGCGAGCTGGCCGAGGCGCACGGGTCGCTGCAGAAGGCACCGCTGCTGGCCGGTATCGCGCGAACCTATCAGCCGAAAGACGAAGAGGGCGAGCAGATCCCGTCCGAGTCCACCCGGGTGCAGGTGAAGTCCGAGGAGGTGCTGCGCCAAACCGCGGCCACGCTGACCCGCCTGTTCGACGTCACCGCGACCAAGGACTGGGCGAACACCGAGGCCAAGGCCGATGTGTCGGTCGAGGGCGAGGTGCTGCTGCGCGACGTGCCGGTCTCCTACCTGCTGTTCCTGGAGAAGCAGCTGGCCGAGCTGCACACCTTCGTGCGCAAGCTGCCGGTGCTCGACGCGGCCGAGGTGTGGTCGTTCGACGACTCCTCCGACACCTGGCGCACCGACCCGGTACGCACCATGCGCACCAAGAAGGTGCCGCGTAACCACGTGAAGGCCGAGGCGACCGAGAAGCACCCGGCCCAGGTGGAGGTGTACTACGAGGACATCACCGTCGGCTACTGGACGATGGTGCGCTTCTCCGGCGCCCTCCCGGCCCGCCGGGTCAACGAGCTGGCCGTGCGGGTCGAGAAGCTCCAGCGGGCAGTGCAGTTCGCCCGCGAGGCGGCCAACGGGACCGAGGTCACCGATCGCAAGACCGGTGACGCGATCTTCGGCTACCTCTTCCACTGAACCCGCTCGGGGCCGTTCCGGCCCCGAGCCCACAGACTCCCCCGCCGCGTGCGGGGGAAGCGCAAGGAGCGCAAACTCAATCTGAAGCTAAAGCTGAATTACACGGCGTCAGTGGGGGTTCGAGTCCCCTCCCGGGCATCCAGGTCCGGGTAGCCCAACTGGTAGAGGCAACCGTGCTCAATCTCAGACTCTCGCTCCAGCACGAGTATTCGCTGCCGAACACCGCGAGACGAGGAAAGGACACGCACGCGACGAGGTGCCGGTTCAACTCCGGCCTTCCGCGCCCATGCGGAGGTGGTCCAACCGTAGGACACGTCGTGAATCTGAGTCTCATCCGATCCCATTACCGCGGTGTGCGAATTGGGCAGCATTGAATGGAACCCGGGAGCAGGCTACGCTCCCGGGTTCCCCAATTCCCGGCACTTGCTCCTCACCCGGCCGGCCGGCGTTTCGCAAGCTCGACCACGTTGTCCGGCGCCACCTCGGGTACCGGCACGTCGAGCGACTCCCGTCGATCGATGGCGTACTGCAACGCCAGCGCACCGAATACCACTGCGGCGCCGAGGATCTGGTGCAGGTACAGCACATCACCGCGCACCCCGATGCCGAGCGCCACCGCCACCAGCGGCATCAGATAGAAGGCGAGCCCGGCCTGCAACGGCCCCACCGCGCCGATCAACCAGTAGTTGAGCAGAAACGCCACCGCCGTCCCGACACCCATCGCGATCAACGAACCCATCACCGCCGCACCGGGATCCATCGGTTCGAGCAGCTGCGGAGCGGTGACCACCAGCATCAGCACACCGGCGACGATCGCCTGACTCGCCGCCAGCGCGACCTTCGAATAGCCGAGCGTACTGATCAGATGCTTCGCATACGCATAAGCGATGGCGTAGCAGACGGCACCGCCCAGGCACGCGAGCTGCCCGGTCAACGACGAGCTCGACTGCTCGCCCCACGGCGCCATCAGCACGACGATCCCACCGAAGCCCAGCACCGAGGCGACCACCTCGCCGCGACTTCCCTTCTGCCGCAACAGGAGCCAAACCACCGGCAAGGACGCCAAGGGTGTCACGCTGTTGTAGATGCCCGCCATGCTGACCGACACGTTCTGCTGACCCCAGGCGAACAGCATCCAGGGCAAGGCCTGCCCCAGAATCCCCATCAGCAGCAGCCGCGCCCAGATACTCCACCCGCGCGGCAGGTGCCGCCGCATCGCCACACACACCCCGAGCAGGATGGCCCCGCCCAGCCACAGTCGCGCCGCCACGATCTGTGCCGGGTTGGAGCCACCCAACGCCACATCGACCAACAGGAAGTTGGAACCCCAGATAGCCGCCAGTGCGATCAGTGCAAGGCGGCTAGCGGCGAGCACGTCATCGCCCTTCCCGTCGCCACTGGATACGTGTCGGTGAGAATTCGCAGCCCGCCGTCGGCGTACCAGGTCATGATCTGGCTATCCAGCCGGGCGCGCAGCTCGATGATGTCCACGACCGCCTTGGCGCATTCGTTGAGTTCCTCGTTGCCGACGAAGGAGAATTCGGCGAGCAGATCGAGGGTGACGGCCTCGTGCTCCTCGTCCTCGTTCACCCCGGAGTGCGCGGCGATCGGCTTGGAGAATTCCTCCGACAGATCGTGTTCCCGGCAGCGCGCGAGGAACAGCTCGAGGAAGTCCGGTTCCGGCTCCTCCATCGGGAACAGCGTGCTGATGATGCCGAGCGGGAACTGGTAGGCGTGCACGCCCATGGTCGCCATGATCGCCATGGTCGCGGGCAGCGGCTGCATCCGCAGCAGCTGATCGCGGGTGATGCCGACCGCCTTCAACGACCGTTCCAGCATGCGGTCGTGGTTGCGTTCGGCTTGATAGAAGGCCATGAACTGCTGCCAGACCTCGATGCCGATATCGTCGCGCGCCAGCAGCGGGGCGAGCGCGCGCGGGCACAAATGCGTGACATGCCAGTACTCGATGGCGTAGCCGATGATCTGTTCCCTGGACAGCTTCCCGGAAACCAGCGCATCGCTGAACGGGCTGTTGATGGTCGCCCGCGCCGCATCGGCTGCCCGCTTCAGATGCGCGTAAGCGCCGACACCGGTGGTTCCGGTGGACGGATCGACCACGTCCGAGTCGGCCAGCATGCCCTGTTCGTCGAGCGCTTCGAGCACCGCGTCGAACTCTTCCCGGCTGCCGGGGAATTCGGCGGCCAGATCGTCGGCCGACCGGGCACCGGATGCCAAGGCCAGGAAGAACTTTCGCGATTCGTCGGCGCGACCTTCCAGATATTCGAGCTCGATCCAATGCTTGTCGTTCAGGTAGGACAGGCGGACGCCATCGGCGGTCTCGGTCCGCTCGACCTCGCGGCGCAAGGTCGGCCGCCGCAGCATTTCATGACCGGCCATTTTCGACTCCTGCGGTGGTAGTGACGGGTGACGTGCCGATCGTGCGCACCAGTGGCCGATCGGGATCGCCGTAATATTCGAGAATTCCGTTGAAGAACTCGGCGTAGGCCTCGACGAACAGGTGCGCCTTGCCGACCAGGCGGGCCTCGGTGCCGACCGGAAGCGGCGGCAGCGCCGCGAAGAACTCGCGGCTCACGCTGCCGTGATCGTGGCCGGCGTTGACCTTCGCGTGCTGGCGCAGCGGTTCCACGAAGTGGGTGGCGATGCCCGCGGCGGCCGCGGCGCGCAGGAACGAGTCGTAGTACGCCCCTTCGCTTTCGGCCTTCTCCAGGCGGCCCTCGAGGATGCCGATGGTGGCGATGAAGAACAGCGGATCGGTGCGCGCCCACCAGGACAGCAATTTGATCAGGGCGGAGGTGGTGGACAACGGCCGGGCGGACACCAGGTCCTGACGACTGATCCCCAAGCCCTCGAAGGCCCGCACCACGATGTCGTCGTGGCGGTGCTCCTCGTGATAGAAGTCGTTGGCCATGGTGCGGATCGCGTCACTGCTCGGATAGGACAGGATCGCGGAGTCGAATTCGCTTTCCCGCGAGAGGAAATACCAGTTCTCCAGGCCGAAGCCGTAATACACGTTCGGCTCGACCTGCTCAGGGTGGTCGAGTATCGCGCGCCAGAACGGGCCGTCGAAGATCAGTTCTTCGAGCAGCTTGTTCACCACGTGCTCGACACTGCTGAGCACCGCCATCGGCGACTCGGCCTCGGGTGTCGAGCGGTCGGCGAGCAGGCCCGCGATCTGCGCGGGCAGCAGGATCGTCGTGAGCTTGTCCGGCGCGACGCCGGTCTTCGCCGAGATCTCCGACAGCGAAGCGGTGCCGTCGGTCGAGCGCAATACCGCGCCGAGCTGCGCGGCGGTGATGTCGTCTTCCGGCTCGACCTCGAATGTCACCTCCCCACTGCGCAATTCGAGAGTGTTGGCAGAGGTGTCCGACACCTCTGCCAAGAGCTGGGGCTTGCCCGGGATTGTTCGAGTCACCGCGCCGTCGACCTTTCGTGCCAGGAATTAAAGGGTCGGGTGGGGCGCCCCGTTCGGGCGCCCCATCCTTACTCTGCTGCGAACTCAGAGGTGAACAGCGGTCAGAGCAACAACCTTCGAAGTGCGACGAATTTTCATGACCAAACCTCCCCTCGGGAATCCTGCGCCCGGTGCCAACCGCTGGGTGGGCTGACGCCGAGCGGTTGCTGAATTGTCCGATGATCGGACGAGCCAAGAATAACAGGACCGGTCCGATTCAGAGGTCAATTCTATTGGCACACTTGATATTTAGCGTTTAACCCCCTTTCTGGGGGATGACAACTTGCAAAGTGTCAGTTACGTAAGCACACCGTCACCACGGCGGCCCGGAGTGTGCAATCGGCATAGCAGAAGACGTCGAGGTAATTGAGCGATCACTTACTTTGCGAATTCGAGTTCTCCTGCGCCGCAACATATCCAAAAGAAGACACGACATCGAATTGCGAGGAGACCGACATACCGAACCCGGGAGCGCGATGCACTCCCGGGTTCGAGGTAATCGGTTCAGTTACCTGGCGTCAATGCTGGGCGGCGGCCAGCAGCGCGCGAATCTTCGCGGCGTCGGCAGGCGCGGCGGCGTTCTCCCAGAACGGAACTCCCGTCGCGTACGCGTCGGTGTAAACCGGAGTATTCGGCTGGAAGCGCCAGCTCTCACTCAGCGAGCCGGCATCGACCGTGTCGTACCCCAGCACGTCGAGCAGTTGGGCCGCAGCGGCTTTCGCGTCCGCGTCGTCGCCGGCGATCGGCAACGCCGTGCGATCCGGCGAGGCGACGGGGCGAGCCAGCGCCGCGAGGTGCAGGAAGTAGATGTTGTTGAACGCCTTGACGACCTTCGACGTCGGCACATGCTTCTGCAACAGCTCGCTCGTCGTCATGGCCCCGTCCGCCAGCTCGGGGAAGGTGCCGTCCCGGTCCGGATAGTAATTGTTGGCGTCGATCACGACCTTGCCCGCCAGCGGCGCCACCGGTATCTGCTGGTAATTGCGCAGTGGCACGGCCACCACCACGATGTCCCCCGCCGCGCCCGCCTCTTCGGCGGTCGCCGCCCGCGCCCGCGGGCCGAGTTCCGCGACGAGCTCGGCCAGGGTCTGCGGATCACGCGAGTTGCTGAGTACCACGTCCAACCCCGCGGCGATCGCGAGCCGCGCCACCGTGCTACCGATGTTCCCGCTGCCGATCAATCCAAGGGTGGTCATAGCGCCTGGAACACCGCCTGGACCTGCGATGTTCCCGCCACATGCCGATTACGGCGGCGGAGCGTGAGCGATGTCACGCGCAGTGCTCATGGCACGTCGGCGTTGGCGGTGAGGTCGCGGATGAGCAGCGCGGCGTGCAGCGACGTGCGCGACTCCCCGTCCTCGAGATCGACGGCGAGGATCCGCTCGATCCGGGCCAGCCGGTCGTACAGGGTGGGCCTGCTGATATTGAGCCTGCGCGCGAGCTCGGTCTTGTTGCCCGCCAGATCGAGGAACTGGCGCAGTGTGCGGGTCAGGTCGGCGGTGTGCCGAATGTCGTAGCGCAGCAACGCACTCAGCTCCGTTTCGGCGAAGCGCTGGACGCCGGGTTCGTTGCGGATCAGCGAGAGCAGGCCGCGCAGCCGCACATCGCCGCTGCGGTAGAACGGCCGCGAAGTCTCCAGCGAGAGCGCCACTTCCGCGACGTGGGCGGCGTGCGGCAGCTCGTGCGCGGTATCGAGCAGCGAATCCGATTCCGCGCCGACGCCGATGACTACCCGCTCGACGCCGTCGACCCGGCGCACCTCGCCGATGATCGCGGTGCAGGCGGCGGTGAGGCTGTCGTCGAGCACGCCGGTGCGCGGCAGCGCCAGAATCATGCCGACCCGGTCGCCCTGGTCGGCGGCGGCGAGCGCGGTCAGCTTCGCCAACCCGAGGCCGTGGGTGACCGCGTCCAGGATGCCCGCGGCACGGCGTTGCCTGGCCACCGGGTCGGTCTCCGCGACCGCGGCGATGTCGATGGCCAGCGGCACATAGGCCGCGCGCCGGGCCAGGCCCAGCGCTGCGGCTCGGGCTATCGCGTCCCGCTCGTCGAGCACCCGGCCGTTGACCATGTCGTCGATGAGGCCGGTCTGCGCCTGCCGGTGCAGGCCGAAGCGGTCCTTCTCGATCATCCGGTGCAGGGTGAGCGTCTGCGCGGCCCGCTCCAGCACCATCCTGGCGCGGGCGGTCGGCACGTCGCCGGACGGCAGGATCAGCCGTCCCCAGCGCTGGGTGTGCGGGCCGACGGCCACCGCGTCCCAGCCGTCGGGCAGCAGCCGTGAGGTGGTCTCCCAGTTCTCCAGCAGCGTCGAGGTGGACGCGTGCCTGGCGGTGAGGGTGAGCACCCGGTGCGCCAGATCCTCCAGCACCACCGACGAATCGAGCATGTCCGCAGCGGTTTTCACGATCTCGGCCAGCGAGGCGCGGCGCACGCTGAGGTCGGTGAAGGTCTCGTGCACGGTGCGCGCGAACTCGAGCTCCGCGTACTGCTCGGCCACGATGACCCGGTGCACCGCCTCGGTGATCTCGACGAACCGGGTGACCTTGTGCAGCACGATCAACGGCAGGCCGAGCGCGTCGGCGGTCGCGGCGACGACCGGCGCGAGTTCGGGCACATAGCCGCCCAGCTCGATGACCAGCCCCGCGACCCCGGCGGCGGCCAGCGCGGTCAGGTAGCCGACCGTCGCGATGTCACCGTGGCGCATGGCCTGACCGGTGGTGAGGATCAGTTCGCCGCCGACGAGCAGCTGCGCCACGTCGGCCACGTCGCTCACGTGCACCCAGCGCACCGGCCGGTCCAGCGACCCACCGGCCACGACCTGCGGATCCCCGGCGCGCACGGCCGGCATCGCCAGCACGTCGGCCACGGAAAGAAGCACCGACGAATCGTAATACGAAATCGGAAATCACGTACAGATCGTCGGGGCACCGAGGATCGTTGATGCCGCAGAGTAGTACCCAGGAGGCGTCCACCCGCCGACGCACCGCGACGCTCACGGATCGAATCGAGGAGAAATGCAGACAATCGCGCACTGGCTCGACGGCAAGGCTTTCGCAGGCACCAGCGAGGCGACCGCGCCGGTGACCAATCCGGCGACCGGGGTGGTGACCGGACAGGTCGCGCTCGCGAATGTCGCGGACACCCGTGCGGCGATCGACTCCGCGGCGGACGCCTTCCCGGCCTGGCGGGACACCTCGCTGGCCCGGCGCACCCAGATCCTGTTCCGGTTCCGCGAGCTGCTGAACGAGCGCAAGGAAGAGCTGGCGAAGCTGATCACCGCCGAGCACGGCAAGGTGCTCGCCGACGCCATGGGCGAGGTCAGCCGCGGCCTGGAGGTCGTCGAATTCGCCTGTGGCGTACCGCATCTGCTGAAGGGCGGTTACACCGAGAACGCGTCGACGAAGGTGGACATCTTCTCCATCCGGCAGCCGCTGGGTCCGGTGGCCGTCATCTCGCCGTTCAATTTCCCGGCGATGGTGCCGATGTGGTTCTTCCCGCTGGCCATCGCCGCGGGCAACACCGTGGTGCTCAAGCCGAGCGAGAAGGATCCGTCGGCATCGCTGTGGCTGGCCCGGCTGTGGGACGAAGCCGGCTTGCCCGCAGGCGTATTCAATGTGGTGCAGGGTGACAAGGTGGCGGTCGACGAGCTGCTGGACAACCCCGCCATCAAGGCGGTGTCGTTCGTCGGCTCCACCCCGATCGCGCAGTACGTCTACCAGCGCGGCACGGCCGCGGGCAAGCGGGTGCAGGCGCTCGGCGGCGCGAAGAACCACATGGTGGTGCTGCCGGACGCCGACCTGGACCTGGCCGCCGACGCCGCGGTGAACGCCGGATTCGGTTCCGCCGGTGAGCGATGCATGGCGATCAGCGTGGTCGTCGCGGTCGGCGGCGCGGGCGACGAGCTGGTCGGCAAGATCACCGAGCGGGCCACCACCATCAAGACCGGCGACGGCACCCGCGACGCCGACATGGGCCCGCTGGTCACCCGCGCGCATCGCGATCGGGTCGCCGAGTACATCGCGGCCGGCGAATCCGCCGGTGCCACCGTCGTTCTCGACGGTCGCGGGATCGACGCCGACGGCGAATCGGACGGGTTCTGGCTCGGCCCGACGATCCTCGATCACGTCGGCACCGACATGAGCGTCTACACCGACGAGATCTTCGGCCCCGTCCTGTCGGTGGTGCGGGTGGACACCTACGACGACGCGCTCGCGCTGATCAACGCCAACCCCTACGGCAACGGCACCGCCATCTTCACCAACGACGGCGGCGCGGCCCGGCGCTTCCACAACGAGGTGGAGGTCGGCATGGTCGGCATCAACGTGCCGATCCCGGTTCCCATGTCCTACTACAGCTTCGGCGGCTGGAAGAACTCGCTGTTCGGTGACTCGCACGCGCACGGCGCCGACGGCGTGCATTTCTTCACCCGCGGCAAGGCGGTCACCACGCGCTGGCTCGACCCGAGCCACGGCGGGCTGAACCTCGGCTTCCCCGAGAACAAATAGATACAGCCCCGAGAACAAGTAGCGGGCCGCCGCCTAACCCCTTGCCGACAACACCAGCGACGCAGGAGAACTCGCCGATGTCCCTCCCGAACGGCTTGACACCGGAGACCGCCCGCGCGGCGGCCGAACGCGCGTACGAGCTCGATCGCCGCCACGTCTTCCACTCCTGGTCCGCCCAGGCGCACCTCGACCCGATGACGATCAGTGCCGCCCAAGGCTGCTATGTCTGGGACGGCGAGGGGAACCGGCTGCTCGACTTCTCTTCGCAGATGGTGAACACCAATATCGGCCATCAACACCCGAAAGTCGTTGCGGCGGTGCAGGAGCAGGCGGCCAAACTGTGCACCGTCGCACCGCCGCACGTCAACGACGCGCGCTCGGAGGCGGCCAGGCTGATCGCCGAGCGGACCCCCGGCGAGCTGAACAAGATCTTCTTCACCAATGGCGGCGCCGAGGCGGTGGAACACGCGGTGCGGATGGCCAGGCTGCACACCGGCCGCTACAAGGTGCTGACGCGCTACCGCTCTTACCACGGCGGCACCGAGACCGCGATCAACCTGACCGGAGACCCGCGGCGCTGGCCCAACGATCACGGAAACAGCGGGGTGGTGCACTTTTTCGGCCCGTTCCTGTACCGCACGCAGTTCCACGCCACGAACGAAGCCGAGGAGGCCGAGCGCGCGCTGGCGCATCTCGAGCAGACCATCGTGTTCGAGGGACCGAGCACCATCGCCGCCATCGTGCTCGAATCCATCCCCGGCACAGCGGGAATCATGATTCCGCCGCCCGGATATATGGCCGGGGTCCGGGCACTGTGCGACAAGTACGGCATTATCTTCATTGCCGACGAGGTGATGTCGGGGTTCGGCCGCACCGGAAAGTGGTTCGCCATCGAGCATTTCGAGGGCGTCGTCCCCGACCTGCTGACCTTCGCCAAAGGCGTGAACTCCGGGTACGTGCCGCTCGGCGGTGTCGCGATCAGTCCCGCCGTCGCCGCCACCTTCGACGACCGGCCCTATCCCGGCGGGCTCACGTACTCGGGTCATCCGCTGGCCACCGCCGCCGCGGTCGCCACGATCAACGCGATGGCCGACGAACACCTCATCGAGAACGCCGCCGAGATCGGCGACCGGGTGCTCGGTCCCGGCCTGCGTGAGCTCGCCGCGCACCATCCGAGCATCGGCGAGGTGCGCGGTACCGGGGTGTTCTGGGCGCTGGAACTCGTCCGCGACCGGGCCACCCGCGAACCGCTCGCGCCCTACGGCGGAACGAGTCCGGCGATGACCGAGGTCGTCGGCGCGTGCCGGGCCGCAGGCCTGCTGATGTTCGTCAACTTCAACCGGCTGCACGTGGTGCCGCCGTGCATCGTCGGCGAGGCCGAGGCCAAGGAGGGTTTGGCCATCCTCGACCGTGCGCTGACCGTCGCCGACCAGCACACGTCCTGACGACGACGGCCGGGGCCCGCGACGGCGGGTCCCGGATTCCGCCGGGCCGGAATGTCTGTGGCGCACCGAGCGTTCCAGCTGTGCGTGACCAATACGGCTGAGCTTTCCGAAGATCTGAAGAAGCATCTGGACGAGTCGAAGGTGTTCGCGACCGTGGCGACGGTCGGGCCCAACGGGCAACCACACCTGACCGTCATCTGGCTGAAGTGCGACGGCGACGACCTGCTGTTCTCCACCACCACCGATCGCCAGCAGGGCAAGAACCTGGCGCGCGACCCGCGGGTTACCGTCATGATCAACCCGCCGGAGAATCCGTACACCTACGCGGAGGTGCGCGGCACCGCGACGCTCACCCCGGACCCGGACAAGACACTGCCGGACGAGCTGTCCCTGAAGTACACCGGTCAGAAGTACCTGGACTTCAATCCCGCCTCGGTCAACGACGGCCCGCGCGTGATCGTCCGCGTGACGCCGCGCAAGGTTGCCGGACGCCTCTGACGGCTGCGGCCCGGCAGGCTCACGCCTGCTGGGCCTCTTCCTGCGCGTGCTGCGCCTGCGCGAGCTGCTGCGGCGTGAACCGCAGCGTCAGCGCGATGAGCCCGGCCACGAACGCGACGATCGCGCACACGAAAAGCACCAGCGTGTAGCCGCTGCCCAGCGCGGCGACCTCGGTCGCGTTCATGTCGGTCACCTTGCCGGTGCGGCCACCCAGCGACAGCGTGCGCGAGGCCGCGATCGGGCTGAGCAGCCCGATCGCCACCGGCGTCGCCAGGTTCATGAACATCTGCCCGACCGCGGACAGCGGCCCGATGTTCTCGGCAGACACCCCGACCAGCACACACAGCGGCGCGAGCACCATCGCCATGCCGACACCGAAGCCGATCACGATCAGCAGCGGCAACAGGGTGGTCAGGTACTGCACGTCGCCGTCGAGCGTCGCGCCGAACAGCAGGCCGATCCCGAGCACCGTCGCCGCCCCGGCCAGCAGCCAGCGTGGCGCGACGAACATCGCGGCCTTGGAGGCCAGCGCGCCGCCGATGCCGATGCCGATGGTGAACGGGATGGCCGCGACACCGGCTTGCAGCGGGCTGTAACCGATCACGTTCTGCAGGAATTGCGCGACGAAGAACGTCATCGCGCCGAGGACGCCACCGGCCAGGAAGATCAGCAGGAAGGTCGCCACCCGATCGCGGCTGTCGAACAGCGACCACGGCAGCAGCGGATCGGCGATCCGACGCTCCATCAACACGAACACCACGAGCAGCACCGCGCCACCGATCAGCGCGCCGATGATGGCCGGGTGGTCCCAGCCCATTTCGGGCCCCTCGGTCGCGCCGAACACGATGGCGGCGCAGGCGAGCGTGCCGAGCACCGCGCCGCGCACGTCCAGCGGCGACCGGTGATGGGCGGTGTCGGCGAGCTTGTACACCGCGCCGAGAATGATGAGCGCACCGATCGGCACGTTGATCAGGAAGATCCAGCGCCACGACACCTGGGTCAGCGCACCGCCGACGACCAGGCCACCTACCGAGCCGATGCCGACCATCGAGCCGACGATCGCGATCGCCTGGTTACGCGCCTTGCCCGGCGCGAAAGTCGTTGCCACCAGGGCGAATGCGGTCGGTGCCGCGATCGCCGCGCCCGCGCCCTGGATCGCCCGGGCGGCCAGCAGCATGCCCTCGTTCTGCGCCAATCCGCACAGCAGCGAGGCGAAGGTGAACAGCCCGACGCCGATGATCAGCATGCGTTTGCGCCCGAAGGCGTCGCCGAGCCGGCCGCCGAGCAGCATCAGTCCGGCGAAGGTGAGGCCGTAGGAGGTGACCGTCCACGCGCTGCCCGCGCTGGACAGGCCCATCTCCTCCTGCAGCCGGGGCAGGGCGAAGATCACCACGGTGCCGTCGAGCACCACCATGAGCTGCAGCCCGCTCAGCACGAGAATGGCGAGTCCGAAGGCCCGCTGCGTCATCGGATACTGCGTTTTCGCAGCGGGATTCTGGAGCACAGTGAGCCACTGTAATTGATGGTCTATCGGCTTCCGGTCGCGTCGTCCGCCGAAAATCCCGCCGTGGGGCCGATCACCACGATCGCGGGCGGGCGGATGCCCTCCTCGCGCACCCGGGCGGCGACGGTGCCGAGGTCCGCGCGCAGCACGCGCTGATTGCGCATCGTGCCCTCCTGGATGACGGTCGCCGGGGTGGTCGCGGGGCGGCCGCCCTCGATGAGCACCGTCGCGAACTGCTCGATCCGTTCGACGGCCATCATCAGCACGATGGTGCCGCGCAGCCGGGCCAGCGCAGGCCAGTCGACCAGCGAGTCCGGGTGATCCGGGGCGACATGACCGCTGACCACTACGAATTCGTGGGTGACCCCGCGATGTGTCACCGGGATACCGGCGGCCGCAGGGACCGAGATCGGGCTGGTGATGCCGGGGACCACGGTCACCGGGATGCCCGCGTCGACGCAGGCCGCCAGCTCCTCGAAGCCGCGGCCGAAGACGTACGGGTCGCCGCCCTTGAGCCGAACCACGAACTTGCCCGCCTTGGCACCCTCGATCAGCGCGGCATTGATCGTGTCCTGAGCCATCGCGCGGCCGTAGGGAATCTTGGCGGCGTCGATCACCTCGACGTCGGGGCCGAGTTCGGCCAGCAGTTCCGGCGGGGCGAGCCGGTCGGCGACCACCAAGTTCGCGCGGCCGAGCAGCCGGCGCCCACGCACCGTGATCAGGTCCGGATCGCCCGGTCCGCCGCCGACCAGCGCGACGCCCGGGGTGATCGGTGTCGAATCATCGGTCACCACACCGGATTGCAGCGCCTCGAGCAGCGCGTTGCGCACCGCGGCCGAGCGCCGGTGCTGCCCACCGGCCAGCACGCCGAGGGTCATGCCGTCGTAGCGGGCGGTCGCCGGGGTGACCGCGGTGCCGAGGCGCGCGTTGTCGGCGCGCACACAGAAGATCCGCCGCCGGGTCGCCTCTTCGACGACAGCGGCGTTGGTCGCGGGCTCGTCGGTGCAGGCGATCGCGTACCAGGCGCCGTCCAGGTCGCCGTCGGCGTAGGGCCGCAGCGTGACGGTGATTTGCCCGGAGGTCGCCATGCCTTCGACCGCCGGGGTGACCTCGCGGCTGATCACGTGCACGTCCGCACCGGAGGCGATCAGCAGGCCGAGCCTGCGCTGGGCCACCGTGCCGCCACCGACCACGACGACGCGGCGGCCGTCGAGATCGAGCCCGACCAGGTAGTTCGGATCGCCCTCATTGGGCGAGGCGGTCTCGGATACCGCCTGGTCGGCGGTGTGGTCTGACGTGTTCGGCACAGTTTTCGAGCCTACGGCCTGTGTCCGAAGTGACGGCAATCGACTCGGTCACCGCCGATAATGGGCCGCACGAACACGGGGCGACCAGCGGGAAATGGCCGAAACCGGGCCGGGTCACGCACGAAGATCATTCCTATACTCGGCCGCATGAACCGCTGGAGTCGGGCAGTGCACGTGGTGGTGGCGTCGGTGGCTCTTGCGTGGGTGCCTGCCGCGGCTGGTGTGGCGCACGCCGATCCGTCGCCCTACGTGCCGACGCAGGGAATCGAGTCGAAGTACTTCCAGCCGGGTCCCGCCGCGGTGACCGAGCGGATCGGGTTCGGTTGCTGCGACACCACCGGGGCGAAGTTCGATGTGTGGTACCCGACCGATCTGGGGCAGGAGCGGCACCCGATTGTCGTGTGGGGCAACGGGACCAAGGCAGTGCCGAGCCAATACGCCTATCTGCTGCGGCATCTGGCGTCGTGGGGCTTCGTCGTGATCGCCACCGAGAACCAGAACACCGGGTCCGGGGCCGACATTCGGCAGTCGTTGGACTACCTGCTGGCGCAGGCCGACGATCCGGCGAGTGTGTTCTTCGGAAAGCTGGACCCGACGGCCGTTGGCGCGATGGGACATTCGCAAGGCGCCGCGGGAGTGCTGAACGCCCTGCGTGATTCGGGCGGGGCGATCAAGACCGCGGTGCCGATAGAGATTCCGGCGCAGCACTTCTGTTCCACCCAGGAAACCTGTGCCGACACTCGTTCGCTGACAACGGGTTCGGTGTTCTTGGTGAACGGGTCGTCCGATGCTCTCGTCTCCCCCTCACATCAGCTGGTGCCGTGGCAGGTCGAGGGCTTGCAGTCGAACCAGGCGTACTACGAGGCGACTCCGGCTAGCCTGCCCAAGGTGTGGGGCACGCTCAACGGCCCCGACCACAACGACGTGCAGGGCCAGCCGGACTGCGCGACCGCGTCGGACCCGTGCACGAACGGGGTGTACGGCTACCTCGGCTATCCGACGGCATGGTTGATGGCGCAGCTGCGCGGAGACGCCGCTGCCCGCGACGCGTTCCGCACGGGCAGCGGTGAGTTCTTCGCCCCCTCGCCGAATTGGCGCCATCAGGTCGGCACCGTCACCGGCTGAACCGGACGGGCGAACTGTCCACCCGACGGCGCTGACTGACGTACGAAACGTCGGTTGCCGACCCGGCCCGCACCGACGAGTGTTCATGCATGGCTTTGACCGATGACCCGCCGCTGGCCTCCGGGTACGCCGACCGCGTCATCGCGGTGGAGCCGGGCGGCAACGAGTACATCCCCGACGACGCCCGGCACGGCAAGCCGCGGCAGCTGTTCTGGACCTGGATGTCGCCGAACCTGGAGTTCGCCACCATCTTCATCGGCGTGCTGTCGGTCACCGCGTTCGGCATGAACTTCTGGCAGGCGACGCTGGGGCTCGCGGTGGGGGTCGGGCTGGGTGCGGCGGCGCATTTCGTGCTGTCGGGGCGCGGGCCCGCGCACGGCGTGCCGCAGATGGTGCTGGGACGCTCGGCCTTCGGGTATCGCGGCAACGCACTGCCCGCGGCGTTCATGTCGATCATGTGCGGGGTCGGCTGGTTCGCCACCAACAGTGTGAGCGGCGCGTGGGCGTTGAGCACGCTGACCGGGATGCCCAAGCTCACGGCGCTGATCCTGATCGTGGTGGCGCAGACCGGCTTCGCCGTGTTCGGGCACAACCTGGTGCACGCGTTCGAGCGGTTCGCGTTCCCGATCCTCGCGGTGGTGTTCGTCGTGGTGACCATCGCGATTTTCAGCAAGGCCGAGCTCGGCGGGGGCGCGCCGGCGGGTGGGGTCGGCGGGATCGGCGGTTTCCTGCTGACGGTCGGTACCGCGTTCGGTTATGCGGGCGGTTGGAATCCGTATGCGGCGGACTACTCCCGATACCTGCCCAAGACCGTGTCGCGGGTCGCCACGGGCGGATACGCGGCCGCCGGGTTGTTCGTCTCGTGCCTGTGGCTGTCGACGCTCGGGGCTGCGTCGGCGACTATTGCCGGTGCGGCGCAGGGCAGTCCGACGGATGTGTTCACCGCGAATCTGCCTGACGTGCTGGCGAAGCTGACGCTGCTCGCCATCGCGCTGGGCGCTGTCGCGGCGAACGCGCTGAATGTGTATTCGGGCGCAATGGCATTCGTGACGATCGGCGTCGAACTGCCGGTCCGTACCCAGCGCGCCCTGGTCTCGATCTGCTTCGGCGCCGTCGGGTTCCTCGTCGCCTGGTGGGCGCTGCCCGATGCCGCCGCGAGCTATGAGGCGTTTCTGCTGATCGTCGCGTACTGGATCGGGCCGTGGCTCGGCGTGATGTTCGTCGACCAGTACCTGCGTCGTGGACGCAAGATCGATGACCTGCTCTACAACCGCACTTACACCAATTGGCCTGGGGTATCGGCATTTTTGTTCGGCCTGGCGCTGTCGGTGCTGCTGTTCTCTCATCAGGCGAAGTTCACCGGTTACCTCGTCCGCCACGTCCCCGAGCTGGGCGACATCACTTTCTTCGTCGGCTTCCTTGTCTCCGCCACCGCCTACTTCCTCCTGGCCCAGCGGCGCACTACTCCCGCCTGAGCGACCCGCGCTCTTCGTCGGCGGGCATCAGGAGAGCCGGTGGGCGCAGAGGGCGAGCAGAAGGGTGCCGGTGAGGGCAGGGGCGGCCGGGTCGTAGCCGAGGAGGTCGCGGATGCGGTCCAGGCGCTGGTAGAGGGATTGGCGGCCGATGTGCAGGGCGGTGGCGCAACGGGTCGGGCTGCCGCCGTGGCGGAGATAGACCTCCAGGGTGCGCGTCAGGTTGCTGTGATGCGTTGTGTCCCAGGCGATCAGCGGGGCGATCGTGGTGGCGATCAGGCGGCTGCGTTCCGGTGCGGGCAGCGATTCGACCACGAGCTCGGTGGCCAGCTCGCGGCAGGTGGAGATGGGACTGCCCGCCAGCCAGTCCCGGCGATGACGGGTCGCCAAGCGCAGCGCGGACCGGGCGGCGTCCAATGATCCGGTGAGTGCGGCGGAGGTGAACTCGCAGGGATCACCGACGACCAACGTCACCCCCTCGACGGCGTTGGTAGCGAAGGCATTGCGCAGCAACCGAACCGCTTCACCGACCGGGTCGGCGGTCGCCGGATCCATGGCGAACACCCCGTAGCTGGTGGCATGCACCTCGGCCAGCAACCCGGGTCTGCCGAGTTCCTTTGCCGCGGTGTCGATCAGGCGCGTAGCGATGCGGGTTTCCGGTGCGTCGGCCGCAACCGGAACGAGCGTGCGCCCTGCCAACGCGGGCACGCCCGCCGCCGCGGCTCGTACCTTCAGATCGGCTTGCCGAATCGGTTTACCGTCCAGCAGATCCGCGAGCAACGTCGCGGCCGCCAGCTGCGGGCGCCCGGTCGGGGTGCCCGAATGCGCCAGCGCGAGGCCGAGGCTCGGCGCGGATTGGTCGAGCACCGTGACGAGGGTGGCAGCGTCCAGCACCGAGCCGGGTCCCGCGGTGAGCGTCCCCCAGGTGTTCTCCCTGGCCCGGATGGACGCGGTGGCCGTCGCGGATTCGACTGCCGCCCAGGCCGATCGGTCGTCATCCACCCCGTGCGCGGCGATCAACGCGCCATTACCGCTCGTCACGATCAGCGCGCAACCGGTGACCTCCCCGATTCGCCCGAGCAGCTGCGCGAGGCCATTGCCCGCAGCCAGCTCGCCGACCAGGTCCCGCCCGAGCTCGTTGAGTAGCCGCAAGGACCGCACCTCCCTGGTCACGATCTCGGTATTCGCGGTGCGGCACAGATCGATGAACGGCACCACGGCGCGCAGCGCGATCAACGGCAGGCTGTGGCGCGACGCCTCAGCCACCATGTCCTGCGGAATGGCGTCGAAGGTCCGGCCGAGCTCGACGGCCACCCCGGCTACCGCACGCCCGGCGATCTCGCCGAGGTAGTGCCGCCGCGTTCCCGCGTCCACCCCGGCCAGCCCGAGCCCGGTGGTGAGCAGGAGCTCTCCCCCGGACAGCAGCGGGCTGATCTCGTAGATCTCGCTCGAATGCACCCAGCGCACCGTTCGCCCGAGGGCACTGTGACCTGCTAAAACGAGTGGTTCAGCGGCAGCGAACTGGTCGTCGAGCAATTCGCGCACAGTGGGCAACATACGGTCATCCTGTCATCCGCGGCCACGACCTGTGCGGACGATCTGTACGTTGCGGTGGCGAGCGTTCCCTTGGAGGCTTGACCCATGACGCAGGCGACACCGGCACGACAACTGCTCGAGGTGGCATACGACGAGGCGCAGCGCGGGCTCGCCGAGGGCGGCATTCCGATCGGCGCGGCACTGTTCGCGGCCGACGGCACGCTGCTCGGCCGCGGCCACAATCGGCGCGTCCAGTCCGGCGATCCGAGCATCCACGCCGAGACCGACGCCTTCCGCGCCGCGGGCCGCCGCCGCGACTACGGTTCGACCATCATGGTGACCACCCTGTCGCCGTGCTGGTATTGCAGCGGACTGGTCCGCCAGTTCGGCATCGGCGCGGTGATCATCGGCGAATCCCAGACCTTTCACGGCGGCCACGACTGGCTGGCCGAGCACGGCGTCGCGGTGACCGTGCTCAAGGACGAGCGGTGCGTCCAGATGATGACCGACTTCATCGTCGACCATCCGGCACTCTGGCACGAAGACATCGGCGTCGCAACGGAAGTCGAGGCACAGTGAGCCTCGCGCGCACGGCTGCGCGGCACTCCAGCAGAAGTGAGACGACATGAACGCCATCGCATCGATCGACCTGTCCCGATGGCGCGCCGGCGGTCCGGCAGCGGCCGAGATCGAGCACGAGGTGGACGAGGGCCTTCGGCGCGCCGGATTTCTGCTGGTCTACGGCCACGGCGTGCCCGAGGGACTGGCCGGTGACGTGCGCGCCGCCGCGCGGCGCTTCTTCGCGCTGCCGGACGCGGTGAAGCAGAAGTACGCCGTCACCGTCGGCGGGCGCGGGTGGATCGGACCAGGCAAGGAGGCCAACGGTTATGCCGAGGGCACCCGGACGCCGCCGGATCTGAAGGAGACCTTCGCCGTGGGCGCCGACACCGCGACCGGCGACCAGGCCGTCGACGACGTATGGTTCCTGCCCAATGTGTGGCCGGACGAAGTGCGCGAGCTGCGCGACTTGGTGACCGCGTACACCGCAGCCGTACGCACGCTGTCCGACGAACTGCTCGCCCTGTTCGCTGCGGCCCTTCACCTGCCCGCCAACCCTTTTCAGAACCTGGCCGGCCGCCCCACCTGGACCTGCAACATCAACCACTACCCACCGTTGACCACGGTCGGCGCCCCCGAACCCGGACAGTTCCGGATCGGCCCGCACACCGACTTCGGCACCGTCACCGTGCTGGACCGAGAGCCGGGCGCGGGCGGGCTACAGGTGTACACCGAGGCGGAAGGCTGGGCCGACGCGCCATACGATCCCGCCGCGCTGACGGTGAACATCGGTGACCTGCTTGCCTATTGGAGCGGTCAACGCTGGCCGTCCGGACGGCACCGGGTGCTGCCGCCCCAGGCCGCGGCACCCGAGGAGGACCTGGTGTCGCTGATCTACTTCTACGAACTCGACCACGACGCCGTCGTCACCCCGCTGACGCCACCGATCGGACGGGTCGGCGGCCTGCCGCCCGTCGTCTCGGCGGAGTTCCTGCGCGTCCGCCTCGACGCCATCACGATCGGCTGAGCGCCCCGATCAGAAGGCGGGATAATCCTGCACCCATTTGAAACCGGTGCTGCGCAACGGGAATGAGTCGAGGTCGACCTGCTCCAGCGACAACGTCACCGGGTGGCCGTCGAGCCGGCCATCGAGTCGCAGCCGGTCCGGCGCCTCCTGAGTGAACGTGAAGGAGGCGATCTGGGCCGGCTCGGCCTCCGCCATCACCCCCGGATTCGCACCGGGCGACGCCGAGAGGGTGAGGGTATGCGCCGCGGTGTCCACCGCGCCGACGACGGGGACCAAGCTGTCGTCCATCTTCTGATACGCCATTCCGGTGACGTCGACAACCAGCCGCCGCCAACGGTTCTGGTCCGTCGTCAACGGCGGGACGACTTGACCGTCCCTGCTGAACTCCGACACCGTCCAGATCCCGTACAGCTCGGGTTTCGGCGTACCGCCGCCACCTTCGTTCCAGAACCGCAGACCCTCCTGGATACCGCCGGCCAACACCCACAGGCCGAGTACCGCCTGTAGACCGACTGCGAACCACCGAACGCGCCGCGAGCGGAACGGTTCCGGCTGCCGAGCGGGCTCCGACCATCGCTGCAACACAAGGACATTCGCCAATCGCCGCGCCTGTGGCGCCAGCAACACCAGCGAGATCAGCAAGAGGTGACCCGACAGGATCTTCACCGGCACGTCGAAGCTCATGTTCAGGATGAACACCTGAAGCATGCTCACCAGGCTCACCAGCGCCCCCAAAGTCGCGGTTCTGGGCACGAACAGCAACAGCCCGCCGAGCACCTCCGCGGCGCCGAGCAGAATCTCGTACGGCTGGGAACTGCCGACCTGGAACCAGAGCACCGACATCGGCGTGAAATCGCCGTACCGGGAGATCAGCGCCGTCAGTGGCGGCTCCGCCATCTGGGTCGGAATCACCTTCGCCATTCCGTACCAGAGCATCTGCCCGCCGAGGCACAACCGCATGGCGAGCAGGAACCAGGCGTTGAGCCGGTGGTAGTTCGGCCGGCGTCGGTCCAGCAGGCTCCACACCACGGCGGTAACGAGGGCGACGACCAGGACGCAGAACAGGAAAACCCAGATGATGGCCTGGTCACCGCTACCCGAATCCAGGCGCAGCTCGACGTCGGCACCGAAGACGTGGCGGCCGACCCACTCCCAGATCGGGCTCAACGGATAGAGAAATCCGAGGATCGCCAGCTCGGGCAGCTTGTCTTTGAGCACCCCGGTGTACACCCACAGGAATTGCGGAAACATCAGGCAGAACAGGCTGAAATAGCTAAAGCAGAAACGGAATGCGAAGCGGGTCAATGGATTCCATCCCGAATCCGGGTCCTGCGTTTCCGCCGATTCCCTCGTATCCGCCCCATCTGTCGGCTCCGCACTGACAGCACTCACAACGAACCCCTCACTCCGAACGCTCTGCGTGAGCGAACGGTATCGAGGCGCGCAGGGTGCGAGCATCCAGGAAATCCCTGGTCTTCCCCTCGGTAACGAGTCGTACGTGCCAGCCACACCAAGCCGGTCGGGCCGACCCGACCACCGGCCGATCCTCGCATGTCAAGGCTTGGTTCCAGCCAGTGAGCGGGTTCGGCGGCCTCGCTCGTTTCCGCCGCGCGGGCCGACTGGAACGCGTTACTGTCGGGCATCGCGGCGGACCGCCGCCGAGGTGGGCTGTGCCGAGGCACGCCCGCGCGTCATGGCGTCAGGAGGACAACGATGGCCGAAGATCCGGATCCCGCCGAGCGGCAGCAGCTGACCGTGAGCGAGCGCGATCTCGACGTGCTCGCCGAGGACCTGGCGCGCTGGCTGGATTCGCAGGTCTCCGCCGATCACCCGCCGAAGGTCGCCAACCTGTCGCGGCCGCAGTCGGGCGGAATGTCGAGCACCACCATTCTTTTCGACGCGGAATGGAGCGTGGACGGACGGCACGAGAGCGGGTCGTTCGTCGCCAGGATGGCGCCGGAGACCGGGTCGTTTCCGGTGTTCGAGACCTACGATCTGGCCACCCAGTACCAGGTGATGGCGGGAGTCGCCGAAAACACCGATGTGCCGGTGCCCGCGCTGTGCTGGCTGGAGGAGGACGAGACGCCGCTCGGCACACCGTTTTTCGTGATGAAGCGGGTCGACGGCCGGGTGCCGACCGACAACCCGCCGTACGTGTTCGTCGGCTGGCTCTTCGACGCGACCCCTGAGGAGCGTGCGCAGCTCACCGCCAACACCGTCGCGGTGATCGCCGAGGTGCACGCCATTGCGGATCCGGCCCAGCGATTCCCGGCCCTGCGCGGGGCGGGCCAGTCGCTACGCAGGCACGTCGAAGCCCAGAAAGCTTGGTACCGCTGGGCTTTGGCCGACGACGGCTACGAGATTCCGCTGCTCGAACGAGCCTTCGCGTGGCTCGACGAGCACTGGCCCGCCGACCCCGGGCCCGACGTCCTCAGCTGGGGTGACGCCCGGCCCGGCAACATCATCTACCGGGGCTTCGAGCCCGCGGCGGTGTTGGACTGGGAGATGGCCGCATTGGGTCCCCGCGAACTGGATGTCGCCTGGGTGATCTTCATCCATCGGTTCTTCCAGGACATCGCCACCCGATTCGATCAGCCGGGCCTGCCGGACTTCCTGCGCCGCGCCGACGTCGTCGCGAAATACGAAGAGCTGACCGGGCATACGGTGCGCGACCTCGACTGGTACCTCGTCTACGCCGCACTGCGGCACGGCATCGTGATGGCCAGGGTGAAGCGCAGAATGATCCATTTCGGCGAGGACACCGACACCCCGGACCGGGACGACTACGTGATGCACCGAGCGAGCCTGGAACGGCTGCTCGACGGAACCTACGAGTGGGATTGAGGGCAGCCATGCCAGTTCCTTTGGACGAGTACCCGATTCATCAGACCGGGTTGTCACTGGCCCGGGTCGCCAGTAGCGACCGGAACTTCTACGACCGCAGCTACTTCAACGGCCACAACCGCGACGGCGGCACCTTCCTCATCACCGGGTTCGGCGTGTACCCGAACCTCGGAGTCACCGACGCGTACGCCGCCGTCCGGCGCGGCGATATCCAGCGGACCGTCCGCTTCTCCGATGCGCTCGGCGATCGCAGCCTGGAACAGCGGGTCGGTGGGTATCGCATCGAGGTGCTCGAACCGCTGCGCCGGATCCGGGTGATCTGCGAGCACGACGACCTGTCCTTCGACCTCACCTGGGAGGGCGCCTTCCCCACCGTGCAGGAGCAGCCGCACCTGATCCTGTCGGGCAACCGGCCGATCATCGACGCGAGCCGCTTCGCCCAGGTGGGCTCGTGGGCGGGGACGCTGCACGTCGACGGGGACGACATCACCGTCAACCCGGCGGTGTGGACCGGCACCAGGGACCGGTCCTGGGGCATCCGGCCGGTCGGCGAGAGCGAGCCTGCGGGCCGGGCGGCCGCCGAGCCGTCCGGGGGTTTCTGGTGGATGTATGTGCCGCTGCGGTTCGACGATTTCGCGATCGTGATCATCGTGCAGGAGGAACCCGACGGCAAGCGCACCTTGAACGACGCCGTGCGGATCTGGCCGGACGGGCGCACCGAACAACTCGGCTGGCCGCGCATCTCGATCGACTACCGTTCCGGCACCAGGCTTCCGGTCGGCGCCCGCCTCGAAATGACCACCCCGGACGGCAAGCCGTTGGAGATCGAGGTGACCACCGGCACCCATGTGCCGCTGCACGTGGGTTGCGGGTACGGCGGCGATCCCGACTGGCAGCACGGGCAGTGGAAGGGCCGGGACTGGTCGCTGGCCAGCCGATACGACCTCACCGATCCGGCCATCGTCGCCCGCGCACCGTATGGCGTGATCGACCATGTGGCCCATGCCCGCTGTGGCGACGCCGAGGGTTGGGGCCTGTTCGAACACGCCACCTTCGGCCGCCACGATCCCAGCGGTTTCGCCGACTGGGGTGCGGTGGCTCCGTAGATCAGAACGCCGGTCGGGCCAGCTCAGGGCGCTTGAGGTAGTCGGTCAAACCGATCACATTGCCCCACGGATCGGCCACCTCCACGCTCCAGCCGGTCGCGACTTCGAAGGGCGCGGTGAGCATGTCGACACCGCGTCCTTCGAGTTCCGCCGCGGCGGCTCGTGCATCCGGCACCTCCAGCCAGATGCGGATGGCGGGCGGCGACCCCTGCCCCGCAGCGGGATCCACCATCGCCATGATCCCCGGTGTCTCCGCCGCGACCCCGAACAACGCGATCCCCCGCTCCGGCACCGTGAACCGCACCGAGAGTCCGAGCCCGTTCGCGTAGAACTCCAGTGCCGCAGCCAGATTCCCCACCGGAACCAGCACATTGTCGATCCCTCGGATATCCACCCCGCCATGAAACCACGCGGGAGACACCGGGTCATCTGGTTCGATCACCCAGTTGCGCGCGGGACGATCAGCCCGGAGCGCGTTGCGCCACAGCGATAGTCACCCCGGCGACGATCCGTTTGGTGATCACCAGCGTGCCGTGCCCGGCCGCGAGAATGGCGGCCGCCTCGGCAACACTGCCCGTACCGACGGCAGCCGACGTGCGCGAGTCCGGGTTCGGCACAGGAACCTCGGCCAGCTCGGCGGCGGCGTACCCCCGCACCGCCACCCCGAGCTCGGCAGCCGCGTCGCGCAGACCCGGCTCGCCCATCCGGCGATCGATGGTCGCCAAACAACTGATCTCGTTGTCGCCCAGCATCTCCCGCACGGCCGCGACTATCGAGTCAGCGGGCGTACCGGACCGCAGACCGAGCCCAACGGTGAGCTCAGTCACCCGGCACCTGCACTAGCGCACGCCTTAGCTCAACGATCCGCACGAGCGCCTGCGTACTCGGCGACTGCGGCGACGAAACTGCTTGTAGCTCTGGGGTTTCCGGCTGGGTGAGTGTGGAGGTAGGAGGCGTGGACCTGCTGGACCAGCGCGCCTTCCTTGACGCGCGCACCGTCGCTGCCGTGCCAGCCCCAGGCCGGGGTATCCGAGCCTGCGGCGATCAGGCGGGTCCGGTGGAATTCGTGGCCACGGACGCGTTCCCCGGCTCGCCACAGCGGCGAATCCACCAGCGCGACCGCGTCGCGGTAGCCGAGGGTCAGGCGCGGGCCGAACTCGGCGTCGGCGTCGACGACTCCGGCCATCGGGTGTCCGTCGAGGGAGCGGGTCAGGTAGAGCAAGCCCGCGCATTCCGCGTGCACGGGCATGCCGCGCCGGGCCTGCGCCGCCACCGCGGTCAGCAGCGCGGTATTGGCTGCCAGCGCTGCCGCATGCTCCTCCGGGAACCCGCCGGGCAACACCAGACCGGCTGTGCCGCTCGGTAGTTCGTCGCGCAGCGGGTCGAATACCACCGCCCGTGCCCCGGCGGCCATCAGCAACTCGCGGTGTTCGGCATAGCCGAAGGTGAAGGCAGGGCCGCCTGCCATCGCGATCAACGGACCGGACCCCGCTGCGGCGACTGCTCCATCGTGCTCCGGCCGGTCCGATCCGATCGGCACACCGGAATCCGCTGCGGCGACAGCTCCACCGCGCTCCGGCCGGTTCGAACCGGGCGATACGCCGGAGACGACTTCAGCTAGAGCTTCCGCCGGATCCCAGGCCGGACCAGCCGCGGTCGAACGGGCCAGCGCGGCGATGGCACGCAGATCCACATGTGCCGCAACCAAATCCGTCATCGCCGATACCGCGGCGGTGGCAGCGGCACCATGCTCGACCGCGGGGATCAAGCCGAGATGCCGCGACGGCACCTCCAATTCGGTCATCCGCGGGAGCGAGCCGAGCACCGGCAGCCCGACCCGATCACAGGCCGCACGCAGCACCTGGTCGTGCCGTTCGCTACCAACCCGGTTGAGAATCACCCCGCCGAGCCGAATGCTGCTGTCGAAGGTCGCAAAGCCGTGCAGCAACGCGGCCAGACTCTGGCTGTGCCCCCTGGCATCCACCACCAGCACCACGGGCGCACCGAGCAACCCGGCGACCTGCGCGGTGGACCCTTCGGCGACCGGCCCGGCATGGTTCGCATCGATGCGGCCATCGAACAGCCCCATCACACCCTCGACCACCGCGAGATCGCAGTCCCGCGCACCATGCTGATACAGCGGCACCACACGTTCCGCGCCGACGAGCACCGGATCCAGATTGCGTCCAGGCCGCCCCGCCGCCAGCCCGTGGTACCCGGGATCGATGTAATCCGGGCCAACCTTGAAGGGAGCAACCCGATGACCGACCCGCCGCAGCGCACCGATCAATCCCGTTGCCACCGTGGTCTTCCCGCTCCCCGACGCAGGTGCGGCGATCACCACCGCGGGCACACTGCCGGTCATCGGCGCCACTGCCGCACGACCGCGCCGGCCGACGAAACGCAGCAACCGCACCATCTCTCGGGATCCGCACCCGCTCCGGGGCCCCGAAGAGCGGGCAAGTTCCGAGAGTCGGTGCGGGAGTTCACCATTCGATGCCGCGCTGGCCTTTGCGGCCCGCGTCCATGGGGTGCTTGAGCTTGGTCATCTCGGTGACGAGATCGGCGGCGTCGATGAGCGCCTGCGGAGCGTCCCGGCCGGTGATGACCACGTGCTGATTGCCGGGCCGGCTACCGAGGGTATCGACGACCTCATCGATGTCGACCCAACCCCATTTGAGCGGGTAGGTGAACTCGTCGAGAACGTAGAAGCGGTGCTGCTCGGCCTTCAGGCGGCGGGCGATCTCCTGCCAACCGGCGAGCGCGGCGGCGGCGTGATCCTCGTCGCTACCCTGCTTGCGCGTCCAGGACCAGCCTTCACCCATCTTGTGCCACTCGACCGCGCCGCCGGCACCGGTCTCCTCGTGCAGCGTGCCGAGGGTGCGAAAAGCGGCTTCCTCCCCCACCTTCCACTTGGCGCTCTTCACGAACTGGAACACCGCGACGTCGAAACCTTGGTTCCAGGCCCGCAGCGCCATCCCGAAGGCGGCCGTCGACTTTCCTTTGCCCGGCCCCGTATGCACCGCGAGCACCGGCTGATTCCGCCGCTGCCGTGTGGTGAGCCCGTCATCGGGCACGGTCTCCGGAACACCCTTGGGCATGCACTCTCCTTGCTAGTTCGATCCCCTGCGGCTCAAGCGGCGCGGGCACCCGGGCGTCCGGACCCCGCACGCACCACTTCGGCGACCGAATCCCCGGTCAGCTCAGCCAATCTCAGATATCCGCCACGTAGTTCCCGAGCCAGCTCGGCGGCCAGGCCGAGCCGGATCATGCCGCGCTCGCAGTCGACCACGATCGAGGTGACCGCGTCGTTGGCCAACAGCGCGGCGGCGGCGCGGGCGCGCGGCACCGGATCGACGCCCCCGGTGGCGCGACCGTCGGTGAGCAGCACCAGCATCGGGCGCCGGCGCGAGTCGCGGACGCGTTCCCGCTGCACGATCTCGCGCGCCTTCAGCAGCCCCGCGGCGAGCGGAGT
This sequence comes from Nocardia sp. CS682, assembly GCF_004634405.1. Classification (NCBI taxonomy): domain Bacteria; kingdom Bacillati; phylum Actinomycetota; class Actinomycetes; order Mycobacteriales; family Nocardiaceae; genus Nocardia; species Nocardia sp. CS682. The sequence goes on from NZ_CP029710.1 coordinate 2,124,089, forward strand.
CTTGCCGCCGGTACGCATCCCGGACAGGCGGCGTACCGCGATATCGACCGAAGAGGTCGGCGGCAGTACGAGTTCGGCATCCTGCCCGCGCACGGTAATGACGGCGACCTTGTCCCGGCGCTGGTACGCGTCGCGCAGCAGAGCGACAACGGCACCGGTGACGGCGGAGAGCCGATCCCTGGCCGCCATCGAGCCGGACGCGTCGACCACGAACACGACCAGATTGCCTTCGCGCCCTTCGCGATACGCGCCACGCAGGTCCTCGGCGGCCAGCTTCAGCGGACCGTCGCCGCGACCACGCGACCGCTGATGCGGCGCGGCGGCGAAGATGGTGCCGAGCAGGTGCAGGCCGGTCCCGGTGTCGGTGCTGGGCCGTACGACGCGACCATGGCGGGACTCGGCCCTGGAGCGACGGCCGGGGGCGCCTTCACCGATGCCGGGCACTTCCCAGCGCGGCGGTGTCGCGGCGGCGGAAACCGGTGCGCCACTGCGGCCTTCACGGGCGCCGGGCCGCTGCCCACCGCCGGGGCCGTCGGGATCGTCGTCGGGATCGTCACTGTTCGGAGTCGGTTCATCCGTTTGCGACCGGGGATCGCCGGGCTCCTCCCGCGACTGAGGATCGTCGCCGTCCTCGTGTTGCCCGTCCGCTGCTCGCGCCTGATCGTTGTCCGGCGCAGGCTGATTCGGGTCCTGCGACTGATCCGATGCGTCCTCGGGTACCTGACTCTGATCGAATTCCGCTGCGTCCCCGTCGGATTGAGCCGAGCGATCCACTTCCGCAGCGGCATCCCGCATCGCGTCGTCGAGCTGGTCCTCGCTGATGCCCGGTTCGTCGAAAGGATCGCGTCGACGCCGGTGCGGCAGTGCGAGTTCCGCGGCGACCCGCACATCGTCCTCGGTGACCGCGTCCGCACCACGCCACGCGGCGTGCGCCGTCGCGGTCCGCGCGACCACCAGGTCCGCCCGCATGCCATCGACGTCGAATGCGGCGCACAGCGCGGCGATTCGGCGCAGCTCGTCATCGTCGAGCCGCACCTGGGCGACCCGGTCCCGCGCGCCGAGGATGCGCTCGGCCACCGCCCGGTCGGCGGCGGCGTAGCTCTCGGCGAACCCGGCCGGATCGGCCTCGTAGTCCAGCCGCCGCCGCACCACCGCCATCCGCACGTCCACGTTCCGCGAGGCCGCGACGTCGACGGTGAGCCCGAACCGGTCGAGCAGCTGCGGGCGCAGCTCGCCCTCTTCCGGATTCATGGTGCCGACGAGCACGAACCGCGCCGGATGCGAATGTGAGACGCCGTCGCGTTCGATGTGGACCCGGCCCATCGCCGCGGCGTCGAGCAGGACGTCGACCAGATGGTCGTGCAGCAGGTTGACCTCGTCGACGTAGAGCACGCCGTGATGTGCGGCGGCCAGCAGTCCGGGCCGGAACGCCTGCTCCCCGTCGCGCAGCACCCGCTCCAGGTCCAGCGAGCCGACCACGCGGTCCTCGGTGGCGCCGACCGGCAGCTCCACCAGCCGCGCGGGCCGCGCCCCGGTCTCGTCCACCACCGGCGGCAGCAGCTGCGCCAGCGCGCGCACCACGGTCGACTTCGCGGTGCCCTTCTCGCCGCGCACCAGCACGCCGCCGATGCCGGGGTGCACCGCGCACAGGATCAGCGCCAGTTGCAGCCGCTCCTGACCTACCACGGCGGAGAACGGAAAACCCGCCTCACCCTCGACGGCCGGACGCGTCCGCGATCCGGTCAACGAGTGAGGCGACACAGTTTCGGCATGGGACAAGGACACGCCCCAACTCTATGCGCGCGACACGCACCCGCCGATACAGGGCCTACGCATACCGGACCGCCCTCGTCGCGGCGGGCGACGAGGGCGGCGGGCAGGCAAGCGAGACGGTCACCCCTTGCGCATCGGAATGTGCAGGACCCCGTCCTCGTCGAATTCCTCGCCGTCGGGCTTGAACCCGTGCTTGGCGTACATGTCGACGAGGTAGGTCTGCGCGTTCAACCGCACGGTCGCCTCGCCGACCTCGGCGAGCGCGGCCTGCAGCAGGCGCGTGGTGTAGCCGTGGCCGCGGGCGGGGACGACGGTGCACAGGCGTCCGATGCGGAAGGACTTCACGCCGTCGTGGTGCTCCTCGAGCAGCCGCAAGGTGGCGATCACCTCGCCCTCGTCATCGAGCCAGAAGTGCCGGGTCTCCGGCAGCAGGTCCAGCCCGTCCAACTCGGGGTACGCGCACTTCTGCTCGACGACAAAGACTTCGACGCGAAGTTTCAACAGCTGATAGAGGGTGGCGGTGTCGAGATCCAACGCCCATGACCGTTTGAGAACAACCGTTGACATCATCGCCTGTTGCTATCACACCTAGCGGCTCGCCGCGACCCCCGCATGCCTCGGCGTGTTATCTGTGCCACCCGCGAGGTTCAGCGTCTTGGAGGTCCAGTCCCATACTTCGTGGAACAACGCCCGGTCCTCGGACAGCTTGACGCCCAGTGAGGGAATCATCTCCTTGAGCTTCGGCGTCCACTGCGCGTACTCGGTGGGGAAGCAGCGCTGCATGACGTCGAGCATCGCGGTGACGCCCGTCGACGCGCCCGGGGAGGCGCCGAGCAGGCCGGCGATGGTGCCGTCGGCCGCGGCGACCACGGCGGTGCCGAACTCGAGCACGCCGCCCGCGCCCTTGCGCCGGATCACCTGCACGCGCTGGCCCGCGGTGATCAGCTCCCAGTCCCGGCCGTCGGCGCGCGGGATGAACTCCGAGAGCGTGTCGACCTTGCCCGCCTGCGACTTGAGCAGCTCACTGACCAGGTACTTGGTCAGGCCGAGTTCGGTGACGCCGACGCCGAGCAGCGAGAACAGGTTGTTCGGCTTCACCGACTTGAACAGGTCGGTGAGCTTGCCGTCCTTGAGGAACTTCGGCGTCCAGCCCGCGTAGGGGCCGAACAGCAGGCCGGGCGTGCCCTTGATGACGCGAGTGTCCAAGTGCGGCACCGACATCGGCGGCGCGCCGACGGCGGCCTTGCCGTACACCTTGGCCTCGTGCTGCTGGATGAGCTCGGGGTTGGTGCAGCGGAAGAACTGCCCGCTGACCGGGAAGCCGCCGAAGCCGTCGATCTCCTTGATGCCGGACTTCTGCAGCAGCGGCAGCGCGCCGCCGCCCGCGCCGACGAAGACGAATTTGCTGATGAGCGTGCGGGTTTCGCGGGTGCGCAGGTTGCGCACCTTGACCAGCCAGGACCCGTCGGACTGCTTGGACAGGTCGCGCACCTCGTGGCCGAAGGCCAGGTCGGCACCGCTGGCACCGAGGTAGGCGAGCAGTTCCTGGGTGAGCGCGCCGAAGTCGATGTCGGTGCCGCCGTCGGTCCAGTTCAGCGCGACCGGGTCGGAGAAGTCGCGGCCGCGCGCCATCAGCGGCAGCCTGCGCGCGAATTCGTCCGGGCTGTCGATGTACTCCATGCCCTCGAACAGCGGGTGCCGCGACAGCGCCTCGTAGCGCTTGCGCAGGTAGTCGACGTTGTCCGCGCCGTGCACGAAGCTCACGTGCGGGATCGGGTTGATGAACCGGGACGGGTCACCGAGGATGTTGTTCTCCACGGCGTAGGACCAGAACTGGCGCGACACCTGGAACCGCTCGTTGATGTCGATGGCCTTGGTGATGTCCACCGAGCCGTCGGCGTTCTGCGGGCTGTAGTTCAGTTCGCACAGGGCGGAGTGGCCGGTGCCCGCGTTGTTCCACGGGTCGCTGCTCTCCGCCGCCGCGGCGTCGAGCCGCTCGAACAGGGAGATCGACCAGTCGGGCTGCAGTTGGCGCAGCAGCGCACCGAGGGTGGCACTCATGATGCCGGCGCCGATGAGTACAACATCGGTCTTTTCAGTCATGGCAGCGTTCGGCACGGCTAGATCGACTTCCTTGTCCTTCTCGCGGGCCCACCGGGCGGGTGGACCTGCCTGGGCACGGTGCTTGCGGTTCTTGCCTCTGGTCCGTGAACCATGGCGGGAGCTAGGTTACCCGCCGTTCACCTAGCTTCAATTGTGCACCTCACCACGTCGATCCCCTGCGCCGAAACCGCAGAATGTGACTTAGATTGTGTATGTGACAAAGGAAACTTCACTTGCCGCTACGAAAACCGACACCCACCACGGGGCGGAGTGGAAAGCCGATGTCCTAGGCGAGAAGTACCAGCAGCGCACGCTTTCTTTCGGGCCCGATCCCGATGGCGAAGGCGAGGCCGTGGCCACGCTGGTCCGCTATCTGCCCGGCGACGATGTCGAACTCACCGCCGGTGCCGTGCTGTATGTGCACGGTTTTACCGACTACTTCTTTCAAGAGCATCTCGCGGAACATTTCGCGACGCTCGGATACCACTTCTACGCGCTGGACCTACGCAAGTGCGGACGATCACTGCGCGACGGGCAGACGCCGCATTATGTGACCGATCTCGCACTGTATGACGACGAGTTGAACGAGGCATTGCGAATCGTGCGGGAGGAGACCGGCGCTCCGGTCGTCCTGAACGCGCACTCGACCGGTGGCTTGATCCTGCCGCTGTGGCTGGATCGGCTCAATCGGACCCGGGGGACGGCCGCGGCCGGGGTGTCCGGTCTGGTGCTCAACAGCCCTTGGTTCGATCTGCAGGGACCGTCGTACTACCGGACCGTCGGGACGCCGATCATCAAGGCGCTCGGCCGTTTTCGGAAGATGATCGAACTGCCGGGCAGCAAGATCAGTACCTACGGTGACAGCCTGCACCACAGCGTCGCGGGCGAATGGGATTACAACCTCGACTGGAAACCGTTGCACGGCTTCCCCGTTCGGTTCGGCTGGCTGCGCGCCATCCGCAACGGTCACGCGCAACTGCACGCCGGGCTCGACATCGGCGTGCCGTCGCTGATCCTGCGCTCCCGGATGACGAAGTTCGCCCGCCGGTACGGCCCCGCCGTCGATGTGGCCGATGCGGTGTTGGACGTCAAGCAGATTCAGCGTTGGTCGGGGTGCCTGGGCGACCGCACCAACATCGTGCCGATCGACGGCGCCAAACACGATGTGTTCCTGTCCGCGGCCGAACCGCTGGCCCACGCCTTCGCCGAACTCGACAGCTGGCTGGAGTGGCTTGCCGTGTATCAAGCCAAGTCCGGCAACGGCTCACCAGGTGCTGGTGCGTAGCACGATCTCGGTGGCCAATTCGTGGTCGGCCTCGGTCGCCACATCGGTGACGTCGACGTCGACCACGCGGAACTCGCCGTAGACGAACCGCCCCGAGGCGTCGGCGACCGAGCGCGGCAGGTTCTTGGTGACCAGCACCGTGGTCGGCAACTCGACTGGACGGACCGTGGCGTCGGCGACGGTCCCGTCCGGGCCCGGAGCCGCCGGATGGCCGCGATCGGCCACCACGAGGCTGATGAAGCGGCCGAATCCGGCCGAGCACGCCCGCCACGCCAGGTCGGCGCCCGCGCCACGGGCAGCGACGTTCGCCCAGGGCACACCGATCTGGTCCAGGATGGCGGTGACGCCCGCCGCATCGAGGCCCTCGATCGACTCCAGCACCACGGTGCGCAGATCCGAATTGTGCAGTCGAGCACATACCTGGTCGTAGACGTCCGCCGGGTCGCCGAGGTCGGGCAGCAGCAGCACGCTGTGCCGAGATTCCGGGCCGTCTACCCGCACGGTCCAGGTCCCGTCACCCACCGTGATCTGCCGAGATTTCATGCCGAATGACGCTACACGGGTCTGCTGAACGAAGCCCTATCTTCGCGTCAGGCCAGTAGTCGCATGCCCGCGATCTCCCCGGCGTTGTGGTCGAAGGTGACGGTGAGGTCGCAGCCGGCCTCCTGGCCGAGTTGCTGGATCAGCGCGTCGGCGAAATCCGCGCCGTCGGCGGCCCGGCGCAGCGCCTGGCGCACGGTGTCGGCCCGCTCGACCACGATCTCGGTCGAGTCGAGCAGGCCCAGCAACACGTCGGTGACCGCCTCGGGGTCCTGCTTGTAGCCGCGGCGCAGCACCCAGTGGATCTCGGCGAGCACGATCATCGTCACGTAACCCGGGCGGCTCTCGCTGAGGCCGTCGATCACCTGATTGGCGCGCGCGGACTGCTCCGGATCGTCCTGGGTGAGGTAGCGGATCAGCACATTGGCGTCCAGACCGATCATTTCTGCTTGCCTTCCACGACATTGCCGGTGATCGCCTCGTTCATCTCAGCGAGGCCGATGGGCGAGCCGGACCAGCCGACTATCCCCTTGAGCGACTTGATGGTTCGGGTCTCGGGCACCAGTTCGTAGGTGCCGTTGTCGGTGGGAACGAAGGCGACCCGGACGCCGGCCCGCAAACCCATGGCGACTCTGACGTCGATCGGGATGGTGATCTGCCCCTTGCTGGTCACCGTCGCGGACACCACATTTCCCGCCCTACTAGTGGACTTCTTGTCTGCCGCCACTTCACTCACCGACCCGTGCTTCTCCCGCGCCCATCGACCCGCGCCTTACCCGGAGCCGAATTCCTTACTGAAAGGTAAGGGGCGACGTTCGTCACGTCAACAGTTCAGCTACCGAGGGGTGCGGCGGTGGGGAGCAGCTGGGTCGCCAGTGTGGGCAGACGGGCGGGCGCACCGTCGATGAGCAGGCGATCGAGCTGGTCGAGATCGAGGTGCTGCTCGATCAGGTCGGCGAGCAGATCGAGCTGCGCCGAGCGTACAGCGGCGACGGAGACGTCTTCGGCGACAACGAAACCGGTGCGTCCGGCGGCTTCGGCCACCGAGCGCAGCCAGGCGCGGCGGAAGTCGTCCGATTCCAGCAGGCCGTGCAAGTGGGTGCCCCAGAGCGCGCCGCGCACACTGCCTTCCGGTTTTCCCGCGAGGTCGAGCCAGGCCGGATCGCCGCTGCCGGTCACCCGGCCGTGGTGAATCTCATAGCCGTGCACCGGGATTCCCGCGGTGTCGGCGGTGGCCCCATGACCGGTGCTGTGGCGCAACACCTTCGGATCGGCGAATTCGATCGCCAGGTCCAACAGATCCAAGCCGTCGACCCGTCCGCGGCCCGACTCCACCGGGTCGACGATTCGCTTGCCCAGCATCTGATAACCGCCACAGATGCCCAGGATCGGCCCGCCCGCCGCCGCACGTGCGCGCAGTGCCTCGGCGATTCCGCTGCGCCGCAACCACTCCAGGTCCGACACGGTGGCCTTGCTGCCGGGCAGCACCACGAGGTCGGCCCCGGCCAGCCGGGACGGATCACTCGCCCAGCGCACGGAAACCCCTGGCTCGCAGGCCAAGGCCTCGATATCGGTGGAGTTGGAGATGCGCGGCAGGCGGATGGCGGCTACGGTCAGCCACTCGGTACCGACCGGCGGTCGCGGACGGCCGACCGGTGCGTCCGCGACCGTGCCGAGGGAGTCCTCGGCGTCGATCCACAGGTCCTCGGCGTACGGCAGCACGCCGAGCGTGCGGCGGCCGGTCAGCTCGGTCAGGCGGTCGAGGCCGGGGCGCAGCAGCTCGACGTCACCGCGGAACTTGTTGATCACGAAACCGGAGATCAGTTGCTGGTCTTCGGGTTCCAGGATGGCGACGGTGCCGAACAGGTGGGCCAGCACGCCGCCGCGATCGATGTCGCCGACCAGCAGCACCGGCAGCCCCGCGGGCTGGGCGAGCCCCATGTTCGCCAGATCAGTGGCCCGCAAATTGATCTCGGCGGGTGATCCGGCGCCTTCACAGATCACCACGTCGAATTCGGCGCGCAGCGAGGCGAGTTCGGCGGCGACCACCTCGCGCAGCTCCTGCCGGTGCCGGAAGTAGTCCCGCGCGCCGACGGTGCCGACCGCCTTACCCCGCACTACCAACTGCGAGCGCCGATCACTGCCCGGCTTCAGCAGTACCGGGTTGAACCGCACACTCGGCGCGAGCCCGCACGCCTGCGCCTGCAATGCCTGCGCCCGCCCGATCTCGCCGCCGTCGAGGGTGACCACGGAGTTGTTCGACATGTTCTGCGCCTTGAACGGCGCGACCCGCACGCCACGCCGCGCCAGCATCCGGCAGATGCCCGCCACCACAACGCTTTTGCCCGCGTCCGAGGTAGTCCCCGCGACCAGCAGGGCACCTTTCACGGCAGCGTGCGGATTTCCGCGCCGGTGTCGGTGACCACCGGACGGCGCAAGCCTCGAACCGGGCTGTCCCCACCCGTCCTCACGGCAGGGTGAGGATTTCTGCGCCGGTGTCGGTGACCACCAGGGTGTGTTCGAACTGCGCGGTCCACTTGCGGTCCTTGGTGACCACGGTCCAGCCGTCGTCCCAGATCTCGTAGTCGATGCCGCCCAGGTTGATCATCGGCTCGATGGTGAAGGTCATGCCCGGCTCGATGATCGACTCGATGGCGGGCTGGTCGTAGTGCAGGATCACCAGACCGCTGTGGAAGGTGGGACCGACGCCGTGCCCGGTGAAGTCGCGGACCACGCCGTAGCCGAAGCGGTTGGCGTAGGACTCGATGACGCGGCCGATGACGTTCAGCGCCCGGCCCGGCCGGACCGCCTTGATCGCCCGCATGGTGGCCTCTTCGGTCCGCTCGACCAGCAGCCGGACCTCCTCGTCCACCTCGCCGGCGAGGTAGGTCTTGTTGGTGTCGCCGTGCACGCCGTGGATGTAGGCGGTGACGTCGATATTGACGATGTCGCCGTCCTCGATCACGGTGGAGTCCGGAATGCCGTGGCAGATCACCTCATTGAGCGAGGTGCAGCACGACTTCGGAAATCCCTTGTAGCCCAGGGTCGACGGGTAGGCGCCGTGGTCGCACATGTACTCGTGCGCGATCCGGTCCAGCTCGTCGGTGGTGACGCCGGGCGCGACGGCCTTGCCCGCCTCTTCCAGCGCCTGCGCCGCGATCTTGCTCGCGATCCGCATCTTGTCGATCGTCTCGGCCGTCTGCACCCAGGGCTCACGCCCCTCGTTGACAGTCTTCTTCCACGCGTACTCCGGGCGCTCGATGGTGCGCGGGACCTCGCGGGTGGGTGACTGGATGCCGGGGACGAGCGGCTTGCGAGTGCGGACAGACATGCGAACAGAGTAATCGGATGGCGGGCGCTGCGGCAGCGCCGGACCTGAGCGGCGCGGCAGCGCCCGGCCGACGCAGGGCGGCAAAGCCAGACCGCACCGGCGTCGACCCACGCGGAATACCTACGGACCATGGTCCGTTTACGGTATTGGTTGACATCGACACTACTGAGGAAGGAGGCTCGACCGTGGAATTGGGACTCACGACCTTCGCCGAGCTGTACCCCGTCGGCGACCGCCCCGCACCCACCGCGGGCGAGCGGTTGCGTGAGGTGGTCGAGGAGGCCGTCGCCGCCGAGCGGGCCGGACTCGACGTCTACGGCGTCGGCGAACACCACCGCAAGGATTTCGCCGCCTCCGCCCCCGCGCTGGTGCTGGCCGCCATCGCGGCGCGCACCGAGAAGATCCAGCTGACCAGCGCGGTCACCGTGCTGAGCTCCGATGATCCGGTACGTGTGTACCAGGATTTCGCGACGCTGGACGGACTGTCCAAGGGTCGCGCCGAGCTGATGGCCGGGCGCGGGTCGTTCACGGAGAGCTTTCCGTTGTTCGGCTACAACCTGTCCGACTACGACGAGCTCTTCGAGGAGAAGCTGGCGCTGCTGCTGCACCTGCGCGAGGACGAGCCGGTCACCTGGTCCGGCAAGTTCCGTGCGCCGCTGCGCGAAGCCATCGCCTACCCGCGCACCGACCACCGGCCGCTGCCGGTATGGATCGCGGTCGGCGGCAGCCCCGAGTCGGTGGTCCGCGCCGGACTGCTCGGACTCCCCTTGGCCATCGCGATCATCGGCGGTCAGCCCGCCCGGTTCAAGCCGCTGGTCGAGCTGTACCACCGCGCCCTCGCCGAGGGCGGCCACGAGAAGCAGCCGGTGGCGGTGCACGCCCACGGCTACATCGCCGACACCGACGAACAAGCCGTCGCCGACTTCTACGAGCCGTACGCACTCGCCATGAGCGTCATCGGCCGCGAACGCGGCTGGGGCCCCATGACCCGCCCGCAATTCGAGGCCCTGCGCGCCAAGGAGGGTTCGCTGTTCGTCGGTACCCCCGACTACGTCGCCGAAAAGGTCGCCGACATCCGCGACACCCTCGGCCTCGACCGCTTCATGCTGCACACCAGCGTCGGCACCCTCCCGCACGAAAAGGTCCTGCACAACATCGAATTGCTGGGCGAGAAGGTAGCCCCGCAGGTGCGCTGAGTTACTGGGTGAGGTGCGCCCCAAAGGCGATGCGGTCGCCGCGGTAGAGGCCGCGGACGCGTTCGATCGGGTCGCCTGCGGCACTTGGAGATCCAACAGGTGGTTGCGCGGCGCGCGAACGACTCGGCGGGTCAGCGGGATTGGAGCCAGGCATAGAAGGCCTCGGCGTTGAGTTCATCGCCTGCCAACGCTGGGGTCTCTTCCGAGGAGATCACGGTGACGTGGGTTCGCGTCCAGGCGAACCAGGTATGGGTCGGGAAATCGAGCAGCAGTCGCGCACCGGCGGCACGTGGCCGGCTTGTCTCCTCTACTCCCGATGCCATCGCCCGTGGCAGATACGGTGGCGACGGTTCCAACTGCAACGTGTCGGCGGCATTGCGCCCGGCCACCCGAACCGGCACCGCGATGTAGGACTCGATCCCGGCACGCTCGAGGGAGTGTCCGGGATCGTCAGCGGAGGACGGGTAGGTCGCATACACCATGACCGGGGCGCCGGCTCGCTGAAGTGTCACGGCCGCAACATCATTCGGCGCACCCGACGATCGGAGGAACGATCCGACGAGACGCTGCGCCGCCGGAGTGTCGATCGCGCTGTCGATGACACTGCCGTCCGGCTCGCTCTCCCACGCCGTCGCGGGTGCACCGTGATCCGCACACCCCGACAGGCCCAGACCAACAACCAAGAGTCCGATCGCGATGCGCAGGACCGATCCACTCATCGGAGTGCGATGCCGTAATCCTCGCCGAACCACGTCCAGTCCGAATTCCGGGTGTAGGAGTCGAGCGACTGTGTGACGCTGCGCCGCGAGGTGGGCCAGGGATCCCCGTAGGTGACGGTGCCGGCATCGGTGTCGAAGCCGTAGATCACCTGCGCGTGCCCGCCGCCTGCCGTCCACGCGATACCGGTGAGGATCGGCCGGTCGGCCGAGATCTCATCGATAACCTTGGCCATCGACAACGGCGCACCGACGGCCGCGGCGAAACCGATCCCCCGGAAAGCGGACGCGATCTGCTCGAGCGACGCCTGCTCATCTGGGCAGGCACCCTCGGCACTGACGCCGTGTACCAGTGCGCAATACTGATTCTGGCTGATCGGCCGGTGCAGATACGTGGCTATCGACGAGCCGTCGGCGGCCCAGCACCACTGATCCGCGATCTGGGTCTGCTGGAGATACGGCAGGGTCTGCGCGCCGAAGGCGGCGGCGCGAGGTTCCGGAACCCGAGGCAGGTTCGGCGTCACCACCAAACCGTGGGGATGCCCGGCGGCATTCCGCTCGGCGGGACCCGGCTCGGCGACGGCGGAGCCGTGCAGTGCGCAGGCGAGGAACGTCGAGACCAGGCAGCACAGCTTCCATTTCGACGTCACATCTCATCCTTCCGAGCGGAAATACCATCGCACGGTACATATCCGCGCTCCCGGCCGCAATACCACCGCATCGAATCATCGTGCGAATGGGCGACTTGGGTGAATTTACTTGTGCGACACCGCCGTTAACCGCGACTTAAAGGAATCAAGGTGACTTTTATATTGTTGTCGCTGAAATGCCGTGGAACACTCCCTGTTCAGTTCACCGATCATTCCATCCGGAAGTGATGGATCATGGGGCTCAGCAGGAGGAACCTTGCACTATTCGCGCTTGTCCACCGCTTTCGTATCCATCCTTGGAATCAGCCTCGCGGTGACCGGTACCGCGCACGCCGCCCCGGACGCACCCTCGCCGCAGATCAAGCATCACGCATTCGGACTCGACCGCGCGGCCGCGCACGACAGCCTCGGCCGAGACACCACCGTCGGTTCGGCGCTGCCGGTTCAACTGGGTGCGGCCGGCGCACCACCGGCCGCATATTCGCTGCGCCAGTACGCTTTACCCGCGGGCGATCAGGGGCCGGTCGGATCGTGCGTCACCTGGGCGACCGGATATACCGGGTACGGGGTGCTGATGAACGAGCAGCAGATCGCAGGCGATCCGATGGCTCCAATGTTCATCTACGCGCAGATCGCGCAGGGCAGCGATCAGGGCACCTACGCCGGAGTCGCGTTGCCGCTGGAACAGCAGCAGGGCATCGACACCAAATCCGACTACTGGCAGGGCGATTTCGACTACACGACCCAGCCCGACGCCGCGGAACGCGCGAACGCCGCCCACTACAAACTGTCCGGAGCACAGGATCTCACCAAGGGCGATATCGTCACCAACATCAAGAAGGCGATCGCATCCGGCCTGCCGGTCCCCTTCGGCTTCGACGCCAGGGAAAGCTTCGAAGCCCTGGACAGCACCAATGACAACTACAACCCATCGGCCCGCGAGAAAATCCTCGGCGGCCACGAGGTCACCATCGTCGCCTACGATGCAAAAGGCGTGACAGTCGAGAATTCATGGGGCCCGAACTGGGGCAAGAACGGCTTCTTCACCGCTCCTTGGTCCTTCATCACCGGCGCCGATGTGAACGAAATCCACTCGATGGGCCGATTGCTTCCCGCCTGACGGCGGCCATCGGCGTGGACTATTGGGTGAGGTGTGCCTCGAAGGCGATCCGATCGCCGCGGTAGAGGCCGCGGACGCGTTCGATCGGGTCGCCTGCGGCGTCGAGGCTGCGGCGGTGCAGCAGCAAAAGCGGTAGGGCCGTGGTGCATTCGAGGAGTGCGGCCTCGCGGGGGGAGGCGAGGACCGTTTCGATGCGTTCGGTGGCCTGCCCGAAGATCACGCCCGACCCGCGCACCGCCGCGTACAGCGAGGTGCTCGGGTCGTAGGTGGCGCGCAGGCCGGCGAAGCGGTGCAGCGGCAGGAAGGTGCTTTCCAGGCCGATGCGTTCACCGTCGGCGAGCAGGACGCGCTCCAGGTGCATGACCGAAGTACCCACGGGCACAGCGAGATCGCGGGCGGTGTCGGGATCGGCGGGGATGTCGTCCCAGCTGACGAGCAGGCGGCCGGGGACGCGGCCGTAGCTGATGGCGCCTTCGGTGTAGGAGCGAAGCGACAGCGGCTGCACCATTTTGGGCCGGGAGACCACGGTGCCCCGGCCCTGCCTGCGAATCCGGCCTTCCACCAGGAGATCTCGCAATGCTTGGCGAACGGTCTCCCGCGCCACTTCGAAGCGGACCGCCAGGTCACGTTCGGAGGGAACCGGATCGCCCTCGTTCAGATCGCGCAGGATCGTCTCGAGTTCGGTGCGCACGCGGTACGACTTCGGCAGCCGGTCGGGCAGCGCGAATTCGGCTCGCCCGCCACGCGTGTCGCCGGACGCCACCTCGGCACCGACCTCCGTTGCTTCCATGCGGCACAGCCTACCCGCAATTGGTCTATACCAATTATTAACCTGGCGTTCGCACAGGCAACACCGCTTGGTCTAGACCAATGTGCACGATGGGGTCCATGCGATTGGTCATCATCGGAGGTGGAATCCTCGGCACCGCACACGCCTTGGCCGCCGTCCGCCGCGGTCACGAAGTGGTGCAGCTGGAGCGGGAGACCGAGGCCCGCGGCGCCACCGTCCGCAACTTCGGCCTGGTCTGGGTCTCCGGGCGCTCCGCCGCCGAACTGGAGCTGACGCTGCGCTCGCGGGAGCTGTGGGAGGAGATCGGCGGCAAGGTCCCCGCTGTCGGATTCCGTCCCGCCGGATCGATCACGCTGGTTCGTACCCCTGCCGAACTCGCCGTCGCCGAAAAGGCCGCGGCCGGACCGACCGCCGAGACCCGCGGCTTCGAGCTGCTCGATCCCGACCGGGTGCGCGCGATCAACCCCGCACTGCGCGGAAAATTCCTTGCCGGACTGCACTGTTCGACCGACGCCGCGGTCGAGTCGCGCCAGGCGCTGCCCGCGCTGCGCGCCTACCTGGCCGCCACCGGCCGATACACCTTCCACGCGGCCACCGAGGCCAGGTCGGTCCTCGACACCGCCACCGGTGCCACCGTGCTCGACGACCAGGGCCGCCGCTTCGAGGCCGATCTGGCACTGGTCTGCCCCGGCGCGGCACACAGCGGGTTGACCCGCGAGCTGGTCGAGGATCTGCCGGTGCGCCGGGTCCGTTTGCAGATGATGCAGACCGCGCCGCTCGGCGAGCCGCTCACCACCGCCATCGCCGACGGCGACAGCTTCCGCTACTACCCGGGCTTCGCGGGCGACGAGGTGGACACGCTGAACCGGGAGCAGTCCCAGTCGGCCACCGCCGCCGAGCACAAGATGCAGTTGCTCTGCGTACAGCGGTTGCACGGCGGGCTCACCATCGGCGACACCCACGAATACGACGAGCCGTTCGCCTTCGACGTGGACGAGGCGCCCTACGAGCACCTCACCGCGGTCACCGAGGAACTGCTCGGACGCACACTGCCGCAGGTGGTTCGGCGCTGGGCCGGCGTGTACAGCCAGAGCGTCGACCCGACCGCGGTCGTCACCCGCGCCGCGGCGGGCGCGCACATCTGGGTGATCACCGGCCCGGGCGGCCGCGGCATGACCCTCGGCCCCGCACTCGGCGAGCACACCGCCGACCTGCTGAACTTGTGAGGATTGCGATGTCCGACAACACCATTCAACTCGTCGTGCTGGACATGGCGGGCACCACCGTCGCCGATGGCGGGCTGGTCCTGCGCGCCTTCGAGGCCGCCGCGACCGCGGCGGGCATCGCGGCGGACGGACCGGAACGCGAGCAGGCCCGGCAGTACGTGCTGGACACGATGGGCCAGTCCAAGATCGCGGTGTTCCGTGCCCTGCTCGGCGACGAAGAGCGCGCGCAGGAAGCCAATCGGGCCTTCGAGTCCGCCTACGACGCGCTGATCGACGAGGTCGAGATCACGCCGATTCCCGGTGCCGCCGAGGCGATCAGCAAGCTGCGGGGCGCCGGCGTGCGGGTCGTACTGACCACCGGGTTCAGCCGGTCCACCCAGGATCGGCTGCTGAACGCGCTGGGCTGGACCGACATCGCCGACCTGACCCTGGCTCCCTCGGACGCCGGGCGTGGCCGCCCCTACCCCGACATGGTCCTCACCGCGCTGCTCCGCCTGCACGCCGACGCCGTGGATCGTGTTGCGGTGCTTGGCGATACGACCAGCGACATCGCCACCGGCCTCGCCGCGGGCGCCCGCATCGTCGCGGGCACGCTCACCGGCGCACACGACGAAGCACAGCTGCGCGCGGCGGGTGCCACCCACGTCGTGCCGTCGGTCGTCGAGTTCGCCGAACTGGTGCTCGCCGAGCACAGCTGAACCGTTCCGGCGGCCGCCGGTTCATCCACCCTTCCGACTCCGACACTCCTCACGAACCGAAAGTTGTAGTCATCGTGCGTACTTCGTACCCGCCGGCCCGCCTGGCGCGCACCCTCGCCCGCACCGCGTTGCTCTTCGCTACCGCCACCGCCGTCGCGGCCACCGCCGCCTGTGGCGGCACCGGCACCGAGAGCGCGAGCGGCAAAACCGTCACGGTCTACTCCGCCGACGGTGTCGGCAGCTGGTACCAGACCCAGTTCGCGGAGTTCGAGAAGCAGACCGGCATCGCGGTCAACCTGGTCGAGGCGGGCTCCGGCGAGGTGGTCAACCGGGTGGACAAGGAACAGGCCAACCCGCAGGCCGATGTGGTCGTCACGCTGCCGCCGTTCATCCAGAAGGCGAAAGCCAGTGGCCTGCTTCAGGACAGCGGTGTAGACACCAGCGCGGTCCCGTCCGCCGACAAGGACGCCGAGGGCAAGTACGTCACCCTCGCCAACAATTACCTGTGCTTCATCGCCAACCCGTCGGTCGACACCACCGGGCTCACCTGGGACGACCTGCTGAAGCCGGACTTCAAAGGCAAGCTGCAGTATTCGACGCCGGGCCAGGCCGGTGACGGCACCGCCGTGCTGATCCTGTTGCAGAAGCTGCTCGGTAAGCAGGGCGCGCTGGACTACCTGAACAAGCTGCAGGCCAACAATGTCGGGCCGTCCTCGTCGACGGGCAAGCTGCAGGCCAAGGTCGACAAGGGTGAGCTGAGCATCGCCAACGGTGACGTGCAGATGAACCTGACCACCATCAAGGAGAAGGGCGCGAAGTTCAGCGTCTTCTTCCCGGCCGCCGCCGACGGCAAGAAGTCGACCGTCGCGGTGCCCTATGTGATGGGCTTGGCCAAGGGCGCCCCGCACCAGGACGACGCGAAGAAGCTGATGGAGTTCCTGCTCTCGGCGCAGGCGCAGAAGTCGCTGGGCTCGGACGCTTTCGCGGTGCCCGCCCGCGCGGAACTGCGCGATGCCCCGGCCGGATCAGGCCCGTCGCCGAGCTCAGTGCTGAAGGGTGTCGAACTGCTGCCGGTCGACTGGAACACGGTGCTCACCGACCTCGACGGCGATCTGGCGGCCTACCAGAAGGCCACCGGTAGCTGAAACGCCGTCAACCCCAAGGGAGTCGACCATGTCCACCGGTGACGCACTCACGAAGTCATCCACCACCGCCCTGTCCCGACCGGCCGCTGCCGAACCGGCGATCGTGTTCGACCGGGTCAGCGTCGGCTACCGCAGCGGCCGCAAAACCACTGTCGCGCTGGCCGATTTCACGCTGCGCGTCGCCGCGGGCGAGACCGTCGCCCTGCTCGGACCGAGCGGTTCCGGCAAGTCGACCGCGCTCAAGGCGCTGGCCGGATTCGTCCGGCCGACCTCGGGCGCGGTCCGGTTGGCCGGGCGCGACGTCACCGACCTGTCGCCCGCCAAACGCGGGATCGGCGTTGTCGTGCAGTCGTATGCGCTGTTCCCGCACATGAGTGTGCACGGCAACGTCGCCTTCGGGCTGAAGTCGCATCGGGTGCCGCGCAACGAGATCGGCGCACGCGTTACCGAAGCATTGGCCATGGTCGGCATGGGCGCCTACGCCCAGCGCCTGCCCAGGGAACTGTCCGGCGGCCAGCAGCAGCGAGTCGCGATCGCCAGGGCGCTGGCCATCCGGCCCAAGGTGCTGCTGCTGGACGAGCCGCTGGCCGCACTCGACGCGCAGCTGCGCCAGTCCATGCTCGGCGAGCTCCAGCAGCTGCGAAAGGCGTTGCCGGACACGGCGATGCTGTACGTGACCCATGACCAGTCCGAGGCGCTCGCGCTCGCCGACCGCATCGCGGTCATGCGCGACGCCCACCTGGTCGATATCGACACCGCGGAGAACCTCTGGCGGCGGCCACCCAGCGACTTCACCGCCGCCTTCCTCGGCGGCGCGAACCTGCTGTCCTGCACGGTGAACCGGCTGTCGGGCGGGTCGGCGCTGGTCACCGTCGGCAACCGGACGCTGCGGGCCGAGGCGCCCACACCCGGTGTCGGCCAGGAGAACTGGGCCCTCGACTCCCCTGCCCTGCTGTGCGTGCGCCCGCACACCGTGCGGATCGGCGCCACCGCCGAACGAGACGCACTGCGCGGCACGGTGGTCTCCGCTGTCTGGCGCGGCGCGTCCACCCGTTTGACGCTCGCGGTCGACGGCTTGGCCGACGAAGTCACCGCCGACGTCCCCGGTCAGCTCGACACCGCCATCGGCTCGGTCGTCGGTGTCCGCTTCCCCGACCCCGCCGGGGTGCTGATCCCCCGCGCGGTCGGCGGCCGATCATGAGCGCGTCCGCGGTGCTGGAGCCGATCACCGCGCCCGGCGCGCCGCAACCAACTGCGCGGCAACGCAACTGGAAACCGGTGCTGTGGAGCCTGCCCCCGCTGCTGGTGGTGCTGTTCATCGCGGTGTACCCGATCGTGCGGGTCCTCGCCGAATCCACGGTGACCCCGACCGGGCGCGGCACCTCGGTCTGGTCGCAGGTGCTGGGTTCCGAATCATTCCGTAATGCGTTGTGGCGCACCGTGTTCATCGCGGTGAGCTCGACCGCGGGCTGCCTGGTGCTCGGCGCGTTTCTGGCGATCGTGCTGGCGTTCGTGCCGTTTCCCGGGTCGCAGGTGGTGGGCAGGCTCATCGACACCGTGCTGACGCTGCCGTCGTTTCTCATCACGCTGGCATTCACGTTCCTGTACGGCACGGCAGGCGCGGTCAACGCGCTGATCACGAGCATCACCGGGAACAACGAACCCGCACTGAACTTCCTGAGCACCCCGCTCGGCGTGATCCTGGCCGAGATCACCTTCTTCACGCCCTTCGTCGTGCGGCCGCTGCTCGCCGCGTTCGCCCAACTACCGCGCGAACAGCTCGACGTGGCCGCGAGTCTCGGCGCATCGCCGTGGCGGGTACTGCGCCAGGTGGTGCTGCCCGAGGCGTGGCCCGCGCTCGCGGCGGGCGGCAGCCTGGTGTTGCTGTTGACGCTCAACGAGTTCGGCATCGTGCTGTTCACCGGCGCCAAGGGCGTGATCACGCTGCCCGCGCTGATCTACACCCGCGGCATCGTCACCTTCGATCTGCCCGGCGCCGCGGTGCTCGCCTCGGTGCAGGTGCTGCTCTCGCTCACGCTGTACGTCGGGTACCGGCTGATTTTCGCCCGGTTCACGGCGAAGAAGGAGAACTGAACCGATGCTGATGTGGACCAGACGCGGCCGGTTCGCGGTGCTCGCCGTGTTCGCCCTGGTGGTGTTCGCGGTGTTCGTCGCACCGATCGCCACCGTGGTCGCGGCCGCCCTCGCCGGGCACTGGACCGGCTCGCTGCCTTCGGACCTGGGTTTCGCCAACTTCGAGCGCGCATTGTCCGGCGAGCAGGCGGCCAGCCTCTCGGTGAGTTTGCAGACCGCGCTGCTGGCCGGCGCCGTCTCACTGGTCCTCGGCACCTGGGCGGCCTTGGCGGCGCGCGAGGCACCTGGCTGGTGGCGGCGCTGTACCGACGCGGTGTTCCATCTGCCGGTCGCGGTCCCGTCGGTGGCCATCGGCCTCGGCGTGCTGATCGCGTTCAACGAGCGACCGGTGCTGCTCGGCGGCACCAAATGGATTGTCATCCTGGCACATTCGGTCCTCGTGCTGGCCTACGCCTTCAGCGCCGTCGCCGCCGCGCTGGACCGCATCGACCCCGGCTACCGCCAGGCCGCCGAGTCCCTCGGCGCCGGCCCGGTCCGGGTGCTCTGCCAGGTCACACTGCCGCTGCTGCTCCCGGCGCTCGGCGCGGCCGCCGGACTCGCCGTCGCGCTGTCCATGGGCGAGCTCGGCGCCACCATCATGGTCTATCCGGCCACCTGGAAGACCTTGCCGGTGGGCATCTTCGCCCAAACCGACCGCGGCGAGGTGTTCGACGCGGCCGCGAGCACCACGCTGCTCGTCCTGGTCACCCTGCTGGCGCTGGTCTTGCTCGGCCGTCTGCGCAGTCGCGCCGCCCTGCGCTGACCGGCCGCACGCCTCCTGAGTTCCCGCATGCGATTGCGTATGCGCGACCTCGGGACGTGTGCGGCGGCGCGCGGGTTTGCGGTGGTCAGGGCGGGTGGCCGGGTCTCGACCTAGGATGGCGACGTGTCAGCACTTCCCCTGATCTTCACCGCGAGCTGGGCGAGCGGAGTCAACGCCTACGCCGTCGTGTTGCTGCTCGGCCTGTTCGGTCGCACCGGCCTGTCCGATGCGGTGCCCGAGGCGCTGCAACGCACCGACGTGCTGATCGCCGCCGGGGCGCTGTTCGCGATCGAGGCGGTCGCCGACAAGATTCCGTACTTCGATTCCTTCTGGGATGCACTACACACGGTGGTCCGGCCCGCCTCGGGCGCCGTCGTCGCGGCATTGCTTGCGGGACAGGACGGTTCGCTGTCCGAGCTGGCCGCGGGCGCGGTCGGCGGCGCCACCGCGCTGGCGAGTCATCTGGTGAAGGCCGGGACCCGAATGGCGATCAACACCTCGCCGGAACCGGCGAGCAACATCGTGACCAGCACCGCGGAGGACATCTCCGTCGCGGGCATCATCACCCTCGCCATCTTCCACCCGCTGCCCGCGGCCATCATCGCGGGCATCCTGCTGCTGATCGGCCTGATCCTGGTCACCTTCCTCGCCACCCGCATCCGCCGCTACCTGCGCCGCCGCCGACAGCGCAGGGCGGCGCGGACCGCCGCCGCGACCTGAGCGCCAGGCGGCTCACCGTCGGCGAAAAACCCGGTGCGGGCCGTCGATTCGAGCTCGTTCCGCGAAACCCGGTGTGCGCGACATATCCTCACAACGACCACGGGGTGATCCCGCGACACCCGAGGAAAGGTTGGCGGTCGACGAATGGCAGCACCGGCGACGAAGCTAGTGAAGGACCTCGAGCCGTTGTCCGCGCCGCAGCGGCGCCGGGCCCTCGCGACGGCGGCATTGCGGTTGGCGGGCACCGCGGAGCTGCGCGCACTGCTGACCGATCTGGCCGGGCGCGGTCACTACGAGCGGGTCCTCTCGATTCACCTCGCCGCGATCGCCGCCGACCGTGATCACCTTGTCGGCCAGGTGGACTCGGGCGAGCAGGAGTTCGTGTCCCGGGCCATCGTCGCACTGGTCCGGATCGGCGTCGAGCCACCGGTGCTCGTCGAGCGATTGCCACGGATGGCGCACCGGACGCGGACGATGCTGTATCGCGCGATCGGGCGGCGTAAGCACAGTGCGGCGCTCGCCGACGCCCTGTTGCCCGAGATCCGACGCCGCTTCGGCGACGCGGAGGCGGTGCGCGTGCTGCCGTATTGCTCGACGGCGCTCGTCACCGAGCATCTGGCCGCGTTCGCGTACGCGGCGCCCAACTGGCAGACGTTGGGCCGCAGGCACACCGAGGCGGTGCTCACCTATCTGGCGGATCTCGCAGCCCAGGCGGGCGAATCCGACTGGCCCGAGCTGTGGCCGCGCATTGCCGCCGGTGCGAGCAGCTTCGCGCTGCGCGACCCGGACCTCCTGCTCGCCCTCGCCGGACAAGCGGTTCGGTACGTGCAACCCTACGGACTGCATGCCGTCGCGGGGAAGCTGGCTCGGCACAACGCCGATGCCGTCGTCGAACTGATCCTGCATCCGAGCGGGCGCGGCACCTGCCTGACCGGACGTGCGCTGTTCACGGCGTTGCGCGAGCTCCCCGACGAGCGCCTGATCGCCGTGTGCGCCGCGTATTCGGGTTATCACCAACGGCATTTGCTGCATGTCCTGCCGCCGAGCCGGCGCCTCGCGCCGGTGCGGCAGGTCTTCATCCGGCCCGGCATCGACGCCGCGCAGGTGGATCTCGACGCCCTCGACAGCCTGCCCCGGCACGACCGCGCCACGCTGGCACGCGAATTGCTCTCGCGCCGAGGCGGATCCGATGATCGGCCGGCTCGCGAGCGGCTGATCGCCCGGCTCCCGTGGTCGGAAGCCGAACCCGTGCTGCGCGAGAGCATCCGCCGCCCGACCGCCGACGAGCGCGCGCAAGCCTATCCGCTGCTGGTGGCCGCGGCAGTCGGCAGTCGTGACCCCGCGGTGGTCGGCGCATTGTTCGAGGCGATGCGTCGGCTGCGCAACGAACAGGACCCGGTGCGGCGCACAGCTTTACAAGCGATCAACCAGATCCCACCCACCCTGTTGCGCACCGAACACCTACCCGCGCTGGAGGGACTGGGCACGGACGCGCTGCAAGCCCGCGATCGCTCCGCCATGACCACCGGCGCGGTGGGCACCCTGGCCCGCACGCTGCTGGTGCACGGCGCCCGCGCCGCCGATCCGGCCTACACCGAGTCGGCGATGCGATTGATAGAACACCTTGCTGCACAAGCCGTCTCACTACCGCTATGGGAGCTGGACCGCGATCTGCCGCGCGGCGCGGAACAGCCACTCTTCGCCGCACTGCGCCGGCGACTGGACGGCGATGCGGTGCGCGACGAATGGGGGCTGACCCTCGACTTGGCCCAGGGCCTGAACAAGCGCGCCTGGAACGTTGTGCCGCTACAGCAGTTGCTGCTCCGGGCGTGCAGCGCACGCAACGACTACGTCATCCAACGCGCGGTCGACCTGGCACTGGCCGACCCGGCCACCCGCGACGAGCATCTCACCACCCTGCTGAACCGGGACCGCTCGCTCATCTCGCTGCCGCGAGTGCAGCACTTGATCGCCACGCGCCGCACCGACCTGCTCGACACGGTGCTCAACGGCGCCACACCGGGGCGCTTCATCGCGCCGAAAGTGCGCCTGGTGCCCGACTTTTCGGAAGGCTTCGGCGGCTGGACCGCACGACAGGTCGAGTTGTACGCGCGAACGCTCACCGCGCTGGTGCGTGCCAAGGAGTCCTCGCCGTGGGAAAAGGCCTGGGCGGTGCGCCGATTGGGCCGGCTGCCCGGCAGCTTCGCCCGCCTCGTCGGCTACACCGATCACCCGGAGCTCACGGTGGCCGAGGCGGCGCTCACCGCGCTCGGCCGCAGCACCGAGGCCGAGGCCGCGATCGGCGTGCTCAGCAGGTACGTGGACTCCGATCGAGCGCGAGTCGCGGTGAGCGGCATCGCTTCCCGCGCCAGGAGTATCGCCCCGGACCGGCTCGCGGCCGCGCTCACGCCGCTGCTCGATTCCCCGAAGATCACCTCGCTGAAGGAGGGCGTGCGGCTGCTCGCCGCGCTGCACGCACCGGAGGCGATGGCCGTCCTCCGGGCGATCTGGGACCGCCCGAACCAGCACCGGGATGTCCGGCGCGCGGTCGTCTTCGCGTGCCGCTGGCTGCTCGACCACGAGGACGCCTGGGAGATCCTCGATGCGGCGTCGCGCGACCCGGCGGTGGCGGGTGAGGCGTTGAATCTCGTGCCCGCCCTGCTACCGATCCCACAGCGGCGCCGGATGGCCGGGCTGGTCCGCGAGATGGCGGGCGGCGCCGACGTCCAGCTCGCCACCGAGGCGATGCGGGTCCTCGGCGGATGGCAGCGCTGGGCACCCGCCGATACCGGCGCCATGCTGGTGCACCGGCTCGCCGACCTCAGCGAGACGGGACTCTGGCGGCACGCCGCGCGCGTGCTCGTCGCCAGCGACTTCCGGGCGGCGGTGCCCGCTGCGGTGGATCGGCTGCTCGCCGCCGAGGATGTCGTCATCGCGGGGCGGGACCTTCCTGCCCGGCAACGACTCTCGACGCTGCTCGGGAATCTGGGTAGCTCGGCAGGCGGGTCCGATGCGGCACGCCAGACGGCGGTCGCCGTGGCCGAACGGCTGGCGGTCGAACCGCAGTGGCGCCGGTTCGCGATCGATCTGCTGGTGGCCCAAATCCGTTGGGCCGACGTTGATTCGAGTGTGCGGTCGATCCGACAGGCGTGCGGGTTCGCCCGCGGCGCTCTGGTGGTCTATCCGGCCGAACAGTTGCGCACGCGGCTGTCCCGCAGCGGGCAGATGGTCGATGCCGACACTATGACGCGGGTGGCGCGCGAGTTGTCCGTGGACGTGGACAGCGCGGTCGCGCTGGCCGCGTTGGCGTTGATCGCGCAGTGCGGCAGCCACTTCGGCTGGACGCCCGCCTGGGTGGAGCTACTCACCCGGATGCGGACTCATGGACAGAGCAGCGTCCGGGTGGCGGCGCATGAAATCTTCACCGTTGCCGAATGATTGCAGCGAATGAGATTCCAGCGGGCGTGCCGCGCCAGTCGACCACGCGGCACGCCGGGCGGGGCGCCCCGTTGCGCCCGCCGTCACTGTGACGACGTGATCATTCAGAGAAAGTCACTGGTCGGATGACTACGCTGAACGTCGCCCTTTTTGGCAAGCGACGCTGTCGGGGCAGTGTCACTATCGCGGTGAGAACATCGGTCGAGAAGATCACTGCTCAGGCAATCGACGCCGGCCACCGGCCACGTCGGTTACCAGATCAGTGTACCCATCAACAAGTTCGGCCAGGTGATACCAATGTTTATGGGTATTGTCGCTACGCGCGCCCGAGACGTCAATGGCTTGGTTCGCGTCCACCCAGCTGCGTGCCATCCGGTCCACCACCGCACCGAGGCTTTCCGTGTGCAGCGACGCGCCGTTGCGATGCTGCGGCATTTCCTTGCCGATCCAATCATTGATCTCGTCGACGAGTTCACCCCGGCGGTAGTCTATTTCGATGATCAATGCGGTGTCGCGCACCTGCTGCCTGCGCGCATGCAGTTCGGCGAGCGCATGCGCGGAACGCAGCATTTCCCGATCTTGGAAACGACGTCCTTGAAAGGCACACAATAATTGCGGAGCTGTCGGCAGTACCCCCACGGTCGGTGCACTCATCGTGTCACCCCGAGTGCGCCCGATACCAACACGCTTTGTACCAACATAATTGGCTCTCGATTCCGTAATCCCGGTCATCGGATCGGTTGTTCACAACTAGGCTAGCTGGATCATGCTCTTACAGATGCAAGAACGCAAGAGTGCGTCTGCATTGCTGCAACCGGCCGCTACGCGGGGGATCAAGCGCCCGCTTCCGCAGGCTGACAACACCTTCAGCGCCACCTGAGCCGAGGGCGTCGCCGCGGATTACGAGACGATACGAGAGCCGGCTTTCACTGCACGCCAGCGTAGGTGCGGGGCTACCGCGCGGAGTACGGATCGACGCGATTCGCCCACCACTCGAGCGGATGCCGATCGGTTGCCGGACACGCCGCGGACCTCGATCTCAGCCGCCGATCATGTCAAGGTGGGTTACCAACCGAGCCGCAGCCCGGTCCGGCCCGTTCAGCGCATTCGCGTGAAGCTGGCGTAGTGATCGCCGGTGTACCAAGCGGATCGGTCGCTTCCGGTGACGATGCGCTCGGCGTCGCGAGTCTGCCCTGGTTTCTTTATATTGACGTCCCACTCCTGGTAGGCGATCCGGCTGCCCGCCGAGTCGGTAGCAGGCAGCCTCCCCTCCCGGTTCGACCAGACCCCACCACCTTTGGTGCCCGATCCGTCATTCGGCGGCCACGTGCCCGCATCGATCCGCGCCAGCGTGTCCCAGGCCCGCTGCGGGACAGCGGCGCTGACCAGCACGATCGACTCGTCCGCCCGCACCGGCCGCGCCTGCTCCGGCGCGCCGGTGGACAGCCCGAAAATCAGCGCCAACGCGGCAGTCACCACAACGACGATGTGCACGAACCGCTTCGAGGTCGATCCCGCCCCAGTCATAACGCGTGAACCTACGTGACCGATCCGAACTCCAGGTTTCCGCAGGTTTCCGCTCCGTGAAGCTTTGGTGCCCGACAGCACTTTTCGCAGTTCGTGGCCTATCCGCGCGGGTCACCGGATCGAATACCAGGAATGCACCCTGCGCCCGACCACATGAGCACCGACGAATTTCGCCGACACGGCCGCGCGGTCGTGGACTGGGTCGCCGACTATTGGGACCGGGTGGCGTCGCTGCCCGTGTTGTCCCAGGTAACGCCCGGACAGGTGCGAGCCGGATTGCCGGACACGCCACCCGAGACCGGCGAACCCTTCACCGCGGTGCTGGCGGATCTCGACTCGATCCTGGTGCCCGGGCTGACGCACTGGCAGCACCCGGGGTTCTTCGCGTACTACCCGTCCAGCACGTCGGGTCCGGCGGTGCTCGCGGAACTGCTGTCCGCCGGCCTCGGCGTGCAGGGCATGATGTGGCAGACCAGCCCCGCCTGCACCGAACTCGAACAGCACGTGCTCGATTGGCTCGCGGGCCTGCTCGGACTGCCGGAGTGCTTCACCTTCGCGGGCAGCGGCGGCGGCGTCATCCAGGACTCGGCCTCCAGCGCGATCCTGGTCGCCTTGCTCGCGGCACTGCACCGGACCTCGGATGGCCGCGTGCAGACCGAGGGCGTGGACCGCGCGCGCTACCGTGTCTACACCTCGACCGACGCACACTCCGCGCTGGAGAAGGCGGCACGCATCACCGGTCTCGGCACAGCGGCGGTGCGGTTCATCGGTACTCGCGCGGACTCGTCGATGGACCCCGAGGCGTTGCGGACGGCGATCGCGAGTGATGTGCGAGCGGGCCTTGTCCCGGTGCTGGTGATGGCCACCGTAGGAACGACCTCGACCAGCGCCATCGATCCGGTGGACCGGATCGGCCCGATCTGCGCCGAGTTCGGCGCGTGGCTGCACGTCGACGCCGCGTATGCGGGAGTCGCCGCGGTGTGTCCGGAGCTGCGCTGGATCCAGCACGGCGTGGGCGACTACGCCGATTCCTATGCGACGAATCCGCACAAGTGGCTGCTCACCGCCTTCGACTGCGACGCCTGCTATGTCCGCGACCGCGCGGCACTGGTCGGTGCGCTCTCGGTAGTGCGAGAGTATCTGCGCAGCACCGTGAGTGCGGCGGACGCGGTGGTGGACTACCGCGACTGGCAGGTACCGCTGGGACGGCGGTTCCGCGCGCTCAAACTCTGGGCCGTGATCCGCTGCTACGGCGTCGAAGGACTGCGGGCACACATCCGGCACAGCGTCGCGCTGGCGCAACGGTTCGCCACGTGGGTCGCCGCCGACGACCGCTTCGAACTGATGGCCCCACATCCGCTTTCGCTGGTCTGCTTCCGGCTGCGCGGCCCCGACGAGCTCAATCGGCAGCTGTTGCAGGCGGTCAATGCCTCCGGGCGAATCTATCTGTCCCACACCATGGTTCGGGAGGAATTCACCCTCCGGCTCGCCGTCGGCGGCACCGCGACCCGTGACGAGCACGTCTCCGCCGCATGGGATCTGCTCAGCAGCACCGCATCCGGGATACTCGGCGACTGAGTGGCCGTGGATCACTCCGCGGACCCGTCGACCGAGCCCAGTCGGCGCTGCCCCAGCGCACGCAGCACCCGCACCGCCGCGGACTGCTGTCCGGTGGCGGCGGTGCGGAGACTGGGCGCCTGCTCGCCGACGAAGCGCTCGCACACGCCCACGTGCGCCGCGTATACAGCGGCAAGGGCATCCCGCATCAGCGCGGCGCCGCCGGACATCTCACGGATCTCGCTGTAGCCCTGCCACTTTCGCAGCGCGGAGACCAGTGCACGATGGTCGACGGACAGGATCCCACTGAAGCCCGCGGTGACCCGCGGCGGTTCCATCAACGGCCGCACCAGCGTCCGATACTCGTCGGCACCGAAGCCTGCGGTAAGGCGCAAAGCCGCTGCGCTGCAACCAAAGACAGCGGCCGTGGTTTCGAGGCCTGCCACGGCAGCCGTCATATCGCCGCGTCGTGCGCGGGTACAGGCGTGACGCATGCTCACCGTGGCCGCCTGGGTCAGGACCGCGAATAATTGATGGCCACGAACCCAGTAGTCGAGGCCCGTCCACTGTCGTCGATCCGGTGGTTGTGCCAACGGCCAGCGAAGCGCGGGGAACGCTGTGCTCACAGCGGCGTGCAGCACCTCGTGCTGATGGCTCGGAGTATGTGCCACAACAGCTTCGATGACACGCGCGAACGCGGCATGCCAGAGCGACTCGGCATCCCCTGCCGCACGCCGGATTCCGAAGAACTCGTCGTGTTCGGCCTCGCCCGTGGTGAGCAAATGCGTTGCCGCGCACGGGACTGGCGCAGGCCCGTCGTGCGCGGCTCGGCGGTGGAACATCGTCAGCCGGTCCGGGAGAACATCCGGATGCGCGAGCAGAATCGGCTCCGCCCGGAGCGGGCCGAACTCGGAAGGGTCTGGCATTTATCAGAAGATGTAGAACTTTCCGGTGAGCACCCCTGCGGTCACACCCGGGCAGGTGCCCTGAACTGTCACATCATTGCTGTCCACTGCCTGATGGCCTTTGAAATGACCCGACTCGATCTCGATCGGGAAATCACCAGGGCCGGAGCCGTCGGTCTTGGTCTGCCCTTCACTCGTCTGACTGATCTTGCTGGTGGTTCCATCCGACCAGGTGATCGCCCCGGTGCCTTTATGCTCCGTGACCGGACCGTCGCAGGCGACCTTCTCAGTCCCCGCGATGGCCATGCTGACCGGTTTCGGTTTGGTCAGCGAAATGTCCGGCCCCGAGCAGCCGCTGAAGAGAATCGTCGCCTGCCATCCGACGGGCAAGGCTTTCTCGCCGATTCCCACGTTGAGCCAGGTAACCTGGCCGCCTTTCCTTGCACGTGATGCGTGCGTTGTCTCCGGCCGGATCCGGCCTGGCCGAGCTGGGCGCGGCCAGAATGCACGCACCGAGTACCGCGCCTGCGAGGATTGCGGCACCGGTCGAACGGTAGCTGAGGGACACGGGATCTCCTTCGATGGATTCGTGCTCGCCGACAGGCCGAACGAAGCCCGAGTCGACCCAGGTCATCACTTTCGACCAGAACGTATTCGGCACCGAAGCCGCGCCGGATCTGGTGGACCGTAGAAGAAGTCCTGACTAAGCCTCGCGCCCGGGCCGCGGGCAACGGAGCAGCTGATCGAGCTGTGCCGCGACCCGCTCGAGCGGAGTAACCGAGCGGGCGGCGATAGACATGACAACCGCACCCTCGATGGCCGCTACCGCCGTGGTTGCCAGGGATGCCGCGGTCGCGCCGTCGAAGTCCTCGGCGATCAACTGCTCGGCTATCAACCCCTCCCATTCGGCGAACGCCTCCGCGGCAATAGCAGGCGCCGCAGGCACTTCCGACCCCGCCAAGGCCGCCGCGACCACCGGGCACCCAGCGGTGAAGTCGGCCTTCACCAGCGTGTCCTTCCACATCCGCACGAAGTCGGCGAGCCGGGCAGCAGCGGTACCGGACTCCGCCGTCGCGGTGATCGCGGCGGCCATCACCTTGCCCGCTGTCCGGGTGGCCTCCTCGACCAACTGCTGTTTGCCGCGCGGAAAGTTCTGATAGATCGACCGGCGAGCGGTGCTGCTGTGCGCGAGCAGCTCGGTCATGCCGGTGCCCGCGACGCCACGGCGGCGGATCAGATCGATCGCGCCCATGATGAGCCGCTCACGGGGACGCATCGTCATGGTCGCAGCTTACCCATTTTTTGCTTGCGGTAGACCGATCATGCTACTACCGTGTAGGAACCCGTGACCTTTGGTAACACCTACGGCCCAGCTCGCCTCGGCGAGGCACGATCATGGAGGAACACATGACCGCTCTCGTCGATCCGGCGGCGACCACCGCGGGCCATCCCTTCGACGCGATCGTCGTCGGCGCAGGTATCGGCGGCATGACCGCCGCCGCGTATCTGGCGGTGGCCGGCAAACGCACCTTGGTGCTCGAGGCCTACGACGTGATCGGCGGCTGCACCCACGTGTTCCGGCGGGCGGGAAAGTGGGAGTTCGACGTCGGCGTGCACTACTTGGGCGATTGCGGACCGAACGGCCAGATCCCGACCATCCTGCGCGGCCTCGGGCTGGACAAGAAGATCGAGTTCTTGCCGCTGGACCCCGACGGTTTCGACACCATCGTCTTTCCCGACCTGACGCTGAAGATCCCCCGGGGCTGGGACAACTACCAGCGCAACCTGATCGAGGCGTTCCCGGCCGAGGCACGAAAGATCCGCAGGGTGGTCGGCATTCTGCGGCGGATCGGCGCGAGCATCGACCACAGCCGCACCCCGGCATCCCTGCTCGGCAACGCGAAGTTCTTGCTGGCGGCCGGTATACACGCGCCATGGGCGATGGTTCCGCTGACCCAGCTGTTGAACGCCCACCTACTCAGTCCCCCACTCAAAGCCGCGATGTCGGTGCAGTACGGCACCTACGCCAGCCCACCGCACCGCACCCCGGTCGCGGTGCACGCGTTCATGCTGCAGAACTTCCTCAGCGACGGCGCCTGGTTCCCCAAGGGCGGTGGGCAAGTGCTCTCGACTCGGCTCGGCGAGGTCGTGGTCGCCAACGGCGGACAGATTCGTACACGGTCCGCGGTGCGCCGCATCCTGGTCGACAACAAGGCGGTAGCGGGCGTCGAACTAGCGGACGGCACCCGGTTCACCGCGCCGATCGTGGTCTCCAACGCCGACCTCAAACAGACCTATCTCGAGCTCGTCGGCCGAAAACACCTGCGCCGCACCACCATCGCGCGGGTCGAGCGACTGCGGATGTCGCAATCCTTCTTCAACTGCTACCTGGGCGTCGACCTCGACCTGAGTACCCGGATGGCCAACACCAACTTCTATTCGCTGCCGACCTCGGAGGATGTCACCTCACTGTTCCAAGCCCTGTCGGAGAACAAGCCGGGCTACACCAAGGACGAGCGCATCGCCGAGGCTCGAAAGCGGTTGCCCGCGTACGTCAGTGTCACCACGGTCAAGGACCCGGACAATCCACACGGCGCGCCGACGGGCTCCTCGGTACTCGAGGTGATGACCCTGGTTCCCTCCGAGCCCGAATTCTGGGGATTGACCGCCTGGCCCGCGGCCGGCGACGACAGCTATCAGCGCAACCCCGAATACCTGCGCGTGAAAGCGGCATTCACCGAGATCATGATCGCGCGGGTCGCCGAGGTCATCCCCGGCATCGCGGACCACATCGTGTGGTGCGAGGCGGCCACCCCGCTGACCCAGCACCGCTACACCCGCGCCACGGCGGGCACCCCGTACGGACTCGAGCTGTCCCTCACCCAGTTCGGGCCGCTGCGACCGGGTACCCGCACCGAAATCGACGGCCTGTTCCTGTGCGGCGCGAGCACCGCATGGGGTCCCGCGGTCGAAGGAGCGATGCTGTCCGGCCTGCATGCCGCGGGGGCGGCGTGCGGGCGCGACCTGGACGCGGAGATCCGCGCAGGCAAGGTCTTCGGCGTAGCCGACCTTGCCGCCGACTCCGCGAAGTGGGAGCCGCTCGCCGCGGCCAAGAAACTCGCGGTCCGTACCCCGCGTGCGGCCGCCGCACGATCCTGAACCCGTTGCCCAGCAGAAGGACTCAGCATGACCCCCGCCACCACCCTGGCCGACCCGCTCGCATTGCCGTGCGGCCAGATCCTGCCCAACCGGCTGATGAAATCGGCATTGAGCGAAGGCCTCGGCAACACCGCCAACGCACCGGACCAGCGACTGACTCGGCTCTACACGCGCTGGGGCGCAGGCGGTTACGGATTGGTGGTCACCGGCAATGTGATGGTCGACCGCGGCCATCTCGGCGAGCCGGGCAATGTGGTGGTCGACGACGAGCGTGATCTCGACGCGTTGACCGGGTGGGCGAAGGCCACCCACGACGGCGGCGCGCCGATCTGGATGCAGATCAATCACCCTGGCAGACAAGCTAATCCGCTGGTGACACGGACCCGCCCGGTCGCACCGTCGGCGATCGCCCCGAAGATCCCCGGCATGCCGACGCCGCGGGCGCTCACCGACACCGAGATCGAAGACATCATCGACCGCTACGCGACAACCGCGCGGATCGCCGAGATAGCGGGGTTCGACGGCGTGCAGATCCACGGAGCGCACGGATACCTGGTGTCGCAGTTCCTGTCGCCGCTCGCCAACCAGCGCACCGACCGGTGGGGCGGTAATCCCGAGCGCCGCATGCGCTTCGCCGTCGAGGTGGTCCGCCGCATTCGCGCCGCGGTGGCACCGGGCTTCGCCGTCGGCATCAAGCTGAACTCCGCCGACTTCCAGCGCGGGGGTTTCACCGAGGACGAGTCGCGAGGTGTCATCGAACGGCTCGCCACCGAGGGCCTCGACCTGATCGAGATCAGCGGCGGCAGTTACGAATCCCCCGCCATGATGGGCCGCAAAGACGCACCAGCGGCGAGCACCCTGGCCCGCGAGGCCTACTTCCTCGACTACGCGCGGACTGCCCGCGCCGCCGCAGGCGCGCTGCCGATCGCCGTCACCGGCGGGTTCCGCTCGCGCACCGCCATGGCGGACGCCCTCGCCTCCGGCGGCTGCGACGTGATCGGCATCGGCCGTCCGACCTGTGTCACCCCCGACGCCGCCGACGCCGTACTCACCGGCCGCGACGAACGCCTCCGCACCGTCGGCATCGCCATGGGCCTGCGCGGCCCACTGTCCAAGGTCACCAGCCTGCGCTCGCTCGACGGTGCGCTGGATCTGCAATGGCATACCGATCAGCTGCACCGGCTCGGCGCGGGCAACGATCCCGACCCTGCCCGCCCGTGGTGGAAAACGACGTTCAGCATGCTCAACCGCAACGGCCTCGACGCCTTCCGCCACAAACGCGGCTGAAAAACCTACTGATCGAGAACCTAAAACCTTGGATTGCAGCGAGATCGAAAGCGGTACGCTTCGTCTACGAACACGCTCCCGTGGCACTTCTGCCGTCGACGTGGACTTTCCTCACCGACCCGCGAGTGTGCCGAGCAGCGCGCAGACCGAAGGGAAGTGGTCATGGCAGGCAAGCGCACCGTCCTGACCGTGCGATTACGCCGGTTGGCCTCGATGCTGCAGGTGATGCGCGAGCAGGCCGAGCTCAGCAAAGAAGACGTGAGTGCGAAGACCGGTATCAACGTCACCACGCTGTACCGGATCGAGACCGCGCAGGCCCGGCCGCAGCGGCGCACCCTGCAGGCGATGCTCGATCTGTACGGCGTGACCGAGGAGCAGCGCGAGGACGCGATGGAGCTGCTGTCGGACGCGCTCAAGCCGGGTATGTCGCGGGCGTACGAGGGCAGCGTGTCCGAGGTGTACGCGGCCTACATCAATTTCGAGGCCGAGGCCTTGTCCGCGCGGCATTACCAGACCTCCACCATCCCAGGGCTTTTGCAGACGATGGAGTACGCGACCGCGGTGATCGACACGTCGATGCCGAAGGTGGAAGCGTCGATCATGGAGGACCGGGCGCGCGCCAGGATGGACCGCGCGGCCAACCTGACCAAGGAGGACCCACTCGAACTGTGGGTGGTGATGGACGAGGCCGCGATCCGGCGCACCGTCGGCGGGCCCGCCGTCATGCACGGCCAGCTGAATCGGCTGCTCCAGGAAACCAAGCGCAAGAACGTGATCCTGCAGGTCCTCCCGTTCGACGCGGGCGCGCACCCCGGCATGGCAGGCTCGTTCACCCTGCTCGACTTCCACGATCCGGCCGACCCGGAGCTGGTGTACGTGGAGGGCATCGCGGGCGACGAACTCATCGAGGGTCACCCCGAAATCCGGCGGTTCGGCGTGATTTTCGACCAGCTACGCGCGATGGCGCTGAGCCCGCGCGACTCCGCGGAGATGATCATGGACGCCGCGGCGCGGATGGGGCACTAACCGCGGCTGGCACGGCGGTAGCCGACGGCTGCGGGCACCGCGAACAGCACGATAGCGCCGACCGACCACGCCACGGTGGCGAGCAACGGGGTTCGCACCGCTCCGCCGAGAGACAGCCCGCGCATGGCGTCGATCGCGTAGCTCATCGGCTGGTGCGCGACGATCGGCTGCGCCCAGCGCGGATACGCGGCCAACGGCACGAACCCGGTGCTGAAGAACATCATGATCGAGGAGCCCAGCGAAACCGCCTCCACCAGTGCCGCTTTCGCACTGAACACCGCGACCGCCGTGACCAGCGTCGCGAAGCCGAGCCCATACAGCAGCGGCACCCCGAACAGCGCGATCCCGGCGAGCAGCCCCTGCTCGAACCGGAAGCCGAGCAGCATGCCCACCCCGAACAACACCGTGGTGCACAACAGGATTCGGACGCCTTCGGCGAGAATCCGCGAGGCGAGCCCGGACGCGCGATGCACCGGCAGCACCCACAGTCGGGCGAGCAACCCCTGATCACGTTCCCGGCCGAGCGTGATCGCCCCGGCCAGCGACCCCGACATCACCCCGACCAGCGCCACCATCGGCACCGAGCCGTACAGGGCACTCGCGCCGGAGAATACCGAAATCTGCTTGCCCAGCACGGTATTCAGAACGATCAGCAATAACGCCGGAAACACCAGCGACTGCACCATCGTCAACGGGTCACGCCACCAGCGCAGCAGCAGTCGCCGGGTTTGAATGACGGTCTGCGGCACCAGCAATCGCCAGGTCTCGGTGCGACCGTGCACCACCGGCAGATCGGCGGCGGCTACCCGACTGTCCGTGCGGGTCATCCCGCCCTCCGCAGGGCGACGACCGCGCTGAGCGTACCGAACACCACGAGTATCCCGACCGCCCAGGCCAAGCCGGGCCCGAGCACCGGCCAGCCGACGATGCCCGCGTTGCCACTCGGATCACCGGCCAGCGCGCGCAGACCGTACACGAACTGCGACACCGGCTGATTGCGCGCGAAAAGCTGGAGCCAGGACGGGAATTGGTGCGCCGGTGCGAGACCGGTGGACACCAGGCCGAGGATCAGCTGCGGAAAAATGAGCGCCTGCGTGATCGCTTCGGGACTCTTCGCGAGGCTGCCGATCAGATCGGCGCCCAGACAGAACGACAACGCGATGAACAACGAGAGAGCCATGAATCCCGCCGTATGCCACCAGCTTCCGTAGAACCTGACGCCGATCACCAGCCCGCACCCAACAGCGACCGCCAACGAGACCACGGCCCGGTACATCGCCGCCGTCACCCGCGCCGCCAGTGGCGCCGTCGCGGGCATCGGCATCGAGCCGAATCGGACGGTGAGCCCATCCTTGGCGTCGCTGGCCGCGCGGAACGCGGCCGAGGTCGCGCAGAACGCCACCGCCTGCATCACGATCATCGGCATGAGGAACTGGGCATAACTGCTGAGCCCGTGCCCGTACACGCTCATCACCAGGTTCAGTGGCACATAGAACCCAAGCGTGAACACGGTCGGCGCGACCACGGCGGTCACCAACTCGCCATTGCGCCAGGACGGCCGGATCAGGCGGCAGGTCAGCACCCACCACTGAGCGGCCGCCCCGATCCGCGGCCGTGACGCCACCATCAGCAGGCTCATCTGCACGCTCTCATCCTGCGGATATCCGCACCGGTTTGCCGGGAACCGGCACTTGTCCGCATGTCGCGGGTGACTGTCCTAAGGGATACCGAGACAGCGCGCGATTCGGTTCACCGCGTCGCGCGATTTGCCGCGAAAGTAAAAGCCGGTCGACTACTTTCGAGTGGTTCGAGGTACCGCATCCATCTGTTCGAACATCTGGGAGGGACCATGGCCGAGGTCACCGCACAGCGGGAATCGCAGCCGGAGCTGAAGCGGGTGATGGGTCCTGGACTGCTGCTGCTGTTCGTGGTCGGCGACATCCTCGGCTCCTCGATCTACGCGCTCACCGGCAAGGTGGCCAACGAGGTCGGCGGCGCGGTGTGGGTACCGTTCGTGGTCTCGTTCCTGGTCGCGCTGGTCACCGCGATGAGTTACCTCGAACTGGTCACCAAATACCCGCATGCGGCGGGCGCCGCGCTCTACACGCACAAAGCCTTCGGCATCCAATTCCTGACCTTCATGGTCGCGTTCGCGGTGATGTGCTCCGGGATCACCTCGGCCTCGACGGCGTCGCGCGCCTTCGCGGCCAACTTCGCCGCGGCCTTCGACCTGGATCTCGGCAAGGGCATCGCGATCACCATGATCGCGCTGGCCTTCATGATGGTGGTCGCGGCGATCAACCTGCGCGGGGTCAGCGAGGGCGTCAAACTCAACGTGCTGCTCACCTGCATCGAGCTGACCGGTCTGCTGATCGTCATCGGGATCGGCTGCTGGGCACTCGGCGCGGGCGACGGCGACTTCGGCCGGGTGGTCGAATTCGACACCGGCGACCGGACCGCGGTCGGCGGCGTCATCGCCGCCACCACGCTGGCCTTCTACGCGATGGTCGGCTTCGAGGACTCGGTCAATATGGCCGAGGAGTGCAAGCAGCCGAGCCGGATCTTCCCGAAGGTGCTGCTGGCCGGCCTGGCCATCACCGCGCTCGTCTATGTGCTCGTCTCGATCACCGCGATCGCGCTGGTGCCGGTGGCGCAACTCGGCCAAGGCGACACACCGCTGCTGCAAGTGGTGCAGGTGGGCTGGCCGGCGTTCCCGACGCACGTCTTCGCCTACATCAGCATGATCGCCGTCGCCAATACCGCGCTGATCAACATGCTGATGGCCAGCCGCCTGCTCTACGGCATGGCCAGGCAAGGGGTGTTACCGCGGCCGCTCGGGCACGTCCACGCCGGTCGGCGCACGCCCTACATCGCGATCCTGTTCACCACGCTGCTCGCGCTGTGCCTGATCGCGGTCGTCAGCGAGGTGCCCGAGCTCGGTGGCACCACCGCGCTGCTGCTGCTCGCCGTGTTCACCATCGTGAACGTCGCCGTGCTGGTGCTGCGCCGAGATCCGGTGGCGCACGAGCACTTCCGCACGCCGACCGCGCTGCCGGTGATCGGGGCGCTGACGTGCGGGTTCCTGGTGACGCCGTGGACCGATCGGAATCCGCAGCAGTACGCGATCGCGGGGGTGCTGCTCGCGGTCGGCGTCGTGCTGTGGGGCGTCAACCACCTGGCGATTCGGTACTTCCACGCCGCACCCGCAGCGGCGAAACCACCCGTCGAATAGTGGATCTTGTTCTCCGACAGTGCACCAACTCACGCCGGGTTCGCCCGGATCACCAGGTGACTAGTCGCGGCACGGTGAGTAATGTGTGCCGGGATGACCAGCATGGAAGCTCGTTTCGGTGACGCGACCCGAACCGTGCCCCTCCCCAACCCGTGGAACCTGGCGGCCTATCTGGCCGCTGTCGCCGCGCACCGCGGCCGCTCCATCAGCCTGCACACCGCGCCCAAGCCGCTGCTGAACGAGATCGGTTGCGGCGGAGGCGGTCTCTGGGTCGCGCGCAAACACGACGACATCATCGTCTACGACGTCGACGCCACCGACCGCAATGCCGACCACATCATCCTGCACGAGGTGGGGCACATGCTGCTCGGCCACGGCACGACCGAATCGGATCGCAGCGCGCCGGTGCCGCCTGCGCTGGGACTGCTGCTGCCGTCGGTGTCGCCGCAGTCGATCGAGCATGTGCTCGGCCGGACCGAGTTCGGCGTCGAGCGGGAGCGGGAGGCGGAGGTGTTCGCCGATATGACCATGGTCTACGCGACATTGCCGCAGCGCCGGAGCCGGTCGTTCCGGCTGTTCGGCCGCGGGAAATAGTCACGAGCGCTCGTACGGGTCGTCCGGTAAGCGCCGGATGCCGTAGCGCAGGTCGTCGATGAGGTCCTGGTAGACGTCGGCCAGCTCCTCGATCTGTACCCACGCGTCGTAGAAGACCGCCTCCGGGGCGTAGGCCAGCGCGGCGAACGCCTGCGCGGTCATCCCCGCGAGCCGGTCCACGATTCTGCCGACGGTTTCGGTGTGCTCGGGGGCGGCGATCTCCGGGACCGGGGTCGCCAGGGTGACCCAGCGGTCGATGGTGCGCACCAGCTGGATGCGACGCCGATCGATCTTGACCGACTCGGTCGCCGGGGTCCGCTCGCGGACCAGATGCAACTGAGCCAGTTCACCGGCCGCCTCCAGCATCGGATGGTCCTCGTGCGGGAAGCCGCGGAAGGCCGCGAGCAGCAGGTCTTTTCCGGGGAGCGCGCGGTCGTTGCCCGAGTGATTCATCGCAGCGCACCCACCTGGTCGTGCGACCACGCACCCTGGTAGCGAACACCGCACCGTCGCCGCAGCTCATCGCGCACCTGGCACACATCGATAGCGTGAACGAGACTTCCCCCCTCCACGTCGATTTCACCTACTTCCGTTCATCCGACACGCGCTGGTCAGCAACCTCCCCACCAGCCTGCCGTCGCGTCCCTCCGGGTTCGGCAAACTTCGAGTGAGCACACCTTAATCTGCCACCCGGAACTAATGGCCTGCGGCTATACCCAATCGACGCGACGCCGAAACCAATCCCGGGCGAGTCGGGCAAATCGTGCTTGATGCGCACGCAGATGCGGCGAGCGGGCCGGCGACTGCCGCCGGGAGTTGACCGCCCAATACCCGGCCAGCGCACACACCAGCGCGTCTATCTCGGCCGGATCGACATCCTCGGTGACCGGATGGCCGGCGACGATCGGCTCCGGATCGACACCGCAGGCTGCGAAATACGGGGCGAGCAGGATCAGATCGACCCAAGCCGCTCCCCGGCACGCCCAGGCCCAATCGACCACGACGACTTCACCATTCGGCCGTCGCACCAGATTCCCTGGACTCAGATCCGCGTGCAGCAGCGTCTCGCCGCGCACACCTGCCGACCAGCGGGCCTCCAGCTCGGCCAACCGGTCGAGGTTGCGTACCGACCAATCGTCCAGATCCGCGGGTGCTCCCGATTTCGCGAAACCTCGCCACCCGGTGAACTCGGACTCCATCTCGGCCGCAATCTCCGGGATGTCCCCGAGCGGGCATGGCGTCAGCGTTTCGGCCAGCCGCTGCACCGTCCGCAGCACATCGGCCAGCTCCCCCGGGTCGGCCAATCGAGGTTGCGCACCCGCCACGTCCTCGAATGCCGAGACGAACCAATCTGCCACGGTCATTTCGAACCGACATCGTGCTGCCGGAAGACTTTCCGGTAGCCGCGCCGCTATTGCCGCCTCGCGGCGATACATCCCCGCCAGCTCGTCGTCGGCACGGATGGCCTTCACGAATACTCGCGAACCGTCCGCCGGCAGCAACCGAGCCGCCATGCCGTGGCTGAACCCGGTTTGTTGCCCGTCCGCACGGACGACAGTGCTCCCGAGCCGACGCTCGATCCCGATGCGGACATCGTGCGGCAGCTGGTCCCATTCGATCCGGAAGGCGGTGTCCCCGTCGTCGACCATGCTTTCATCCTGGGAGTTGGGGCCGCGGGTCTCCACTGAATAATCCAGCACCGCTGGGCGGTTGATCCAGCGCCGCCGCTGTCGGTCGAGCCACCGCCGCCGGTCGATGCCGCGGCGCTGTCGGTGGATCTGCCGCCGCCGGTTGATCCAGCGCCGCCGTCTGTCGGTACGCCACCGCCAGTTGACCCAGCGCCGCCGCCAGTCGATACGACGCCGGTCGATCCGGCATCGCCGTCGGTTGATCCGACCCCGACGCGGGCGCCGGTTACGAGAGGGCGGGCTCGGTGGTGAGGTAGTCGGGTCCGCCGATGTAGGTGGTGTGGCCGGATTCGGCGGGGCTGGTGCTGGCTTCGGCTACGGCGGTGGCGAATTCGGTGATGGTGGGCAGTGGTGCGGTGTCGCGGCGGGCGGCGACGGCGTCCGGGTTTCGGCGTTCCAGGAGCTGGACGATGATGGTGCCGTCGATCATGTCGCCGGAGACGGTGTGCAGGGTGACGCCGTGCGTGGTGAGGGTGGGGATCATGGCGCGTAGTGCGTCTTCGCCCGCGCGTTTGCTGGCGGCGATGGGTTCGTATTCGGCGGGAACGGGTTTGCGGCCGTGGAAGTGCGCCTGGTGGCTGGTGACGAAGACGATGCGCGCACCGGAAGGCATGTGCGGCAAGGCAAGTCGGGCCAGCCGGGTTTGCGCGTCACGGTTGATCGACATGGCGTAGCCGGCGGCGGCGTTGCGCTCCAGGCCGCCCGAGGCGTTCAGGATCAGCACATCCAGACGGCCGAACTGCTGGGCGATGCCGTCGATGAGGGCGCGCGCGGAGTCCTCGTCGGAGATGTCGGCGCCCGCGGCGGACGCGCTGCCGCCCGCGGCGATGATCTCGCCCGCGAGCGTGTCGGCGCGCTTGGCCTTTTCGCGATAGTTGATGATCACATGGTCGCCGCGGCCGGCGAGGATGCGCGCCGTTTCGGCGCCGATGCCGCGGGAGGCACCCGTGATCAGAACGATTCGCTGTCCGGCTGGTTCGACCACCGTCTCCCTCTCGGTTGCGGACCCGGCGGCCCGGCGGATTGCTTCTAATTCAGAATCACTATGGTAGTTCTAAATGAGAAGTGCAAGCGGGGCGAAACCGCCCAAGGACCGGGCAGATCCAGCGAACGCACCGGTATTGGCCGCGATGGACCTGCTGGGTCAGCGGTGGGTACTGCGCGTGCTGTGGGAGCTGGAACCGGGGCGGCTCGGGTTTCTCGAACTGCGGCGACGGATGGACAACTGCTCCTCCAGCATGCTGTCGGTGCGCCTGCAACACCTGCAAAGCGCGGGGCTGATCGTGAAGAACACGGATAAGTCCTACGAACTCACCACCGCGGGAACCGAACTCGGCGTCGCCCTGCGCGGCGTCTGGGATTGGTCGCGACGATGGGCAGCGACACTGACCGATCCGGCCGATCGCACGGTTTGACCTTCCGCCTACTTGAGACTCCATGATGACGGAGTGGCAGAGTCCGACGGGTTGATCACGATAGGCGTGCTGGCGCGAGCGAGTGGGCTCACAGCCAGTGCGCTGCGGTTTTACGACGACAGCGGGTTGCTGGTGCCCGCACGGGTGGATCCGCTCACCGGGTACCGCTACTACACGGCGGCGCAGCGGGAACGCGCGACACTCATCCGCAGGCTGCGGGCGATCGAGGTACCGCTCGACTCCATCTCCGACATTTTGTCCGGTGATACCGAGCGCGCGGAATGCTTGCTGGACGAGCACGTCGGCGAGCTGACGCGCCGGGCACAGGAGGCCGCTCGCGTTGCCGAGACGATCAAACAGACCCTCGGCGCCGGATCGACTGGCGACCGGGTCGTGCTGCCAGCCGCATTGCTGGCAGCGGCCTTCGAACAGGTGCGGGCCGCTGCGGCGATCGGTCGCGAAATACCCGTGCTCGCCGGGATTCTGGTGGAGGCCAACGCGAATTCGCTGACGCTCACCGCCACCGATCGGTATCGGCTGTCGACACGAACAGTGGTGACACGGGATCGGCGAGGCGACGATTGGGCGCTGGTCGTCGACGCGAGCGACGTCACGCCGGTCATCGCATGGCTGCGCCGGCAGGACGAAATCATCGCCGCCCCACGGGATCAGGCACTGGTACTCACCGGTGACGGCGCCGAGCGACATTGCCGAGTGATCGACGAACCGTTTCCCGACTATCGCGCGGTGCTGTCCGGACTCGCGCCGGTCCGAACACGGGTACTCACGGCCCGGGATCGGTTACGCGATCTACTCGAAAACTCCTCCCGCACAGTACGGTTCGAGCTGATCCCGACCACGGGCTTCGTAAACCCGTTCGCCACCGGTGCCGCCGCACCGCGCGACCAGACCGATCTCACAGTCTCCGATGGCAGCGGCCGACACCACCTCCCCGCCACGGTCACCGGCGACGCCATCGATATCTCCTTCGACGTAGCAACACTGCTGCCCGCGATCCACACCGCGCTGGGCCCAGAGCTCATGCTCGACATCGCCGCAGCCGACCTCCCGGTCGTCCTGCGCTCCGCCACCGACGGCGACCTCACCACCCTGGCCATGCCGACCCGGCAGCCACTCGACAGATAAGGACCTCCGCCATGACAGACGAAACCATGGCCGCCATCACGCAGGCGGTAACACTCGGGCACGAAGGCCACCCCGACGCGGCCCGCGAGTCCCTGCTGACCCTCTGGAATTCCCTTGGCCCGCAGGGTGATCCGCTACATCGCTGCAGCCTCGCCCACTACCTCGCCGACCTCTATGACGACGCGGCCGAAGCCCTCACCTGGGACATCCGCGCCCTCGACGCCGCAGCCGCGCTGACCAACGCCCGCGCCCAGCAGTACGAGCCCAGCCTGGACGTTCAAGGCTTCTACCCCTCCCTGCACCTCAACCTGGCCGACAACTATCGCCGGCTGAGCTCCTTCACTGCGGCCCAACGCGAGGTCAGCGCCGCCCGAGCCACCCTCCACACCCTTCCTGACACCCCTTACGCCACCATGATTCGCACCGCGGTCGAGGAGGTCGAACAGGCAATCCGTGCCCAGAACATCCAACCCCGGCCATCCGCACCCACCAGCAGATAACGAGCGAAGGCACAACTGGGCGGCATCGACAGGGCTGCGGCGGCGTTGTCGAGCGTTGCCACTTCAGCAGAGTCATATGGTTGCTCGACAAGATCAGGTAGCGACCATTCGACTCCGGTCGATTCGCATCTCGATGGCCCGCGCGGGCTCTGGCGGGCAAACGCGAACGGCCCGCACTCCGAGAGCGCGGGCCGTCGACGTCAAGGTCTACTTCAGCCGGAGCTTGCCGAACAGCCCGTCCTTCTCATCCTCCGGACCCGCCGTGAAGTACAGCGAGTCGGCATCCCCGAGGCTCTCCCCGTTGCCGAACATGAGCGCCCAGAGCCCTTCGACCGCAACGGGCTTACCCTCCGCATCGCGCAGGTAGTCGACGAACTCGCCGGTCGCGTCATCGAACGCGAGGATGTAGCCGGC
Source organism: Nocardia sp. CS682 (assembly GCF_004634405.1). NCBI lineage: Bacteria > Bacillati > Actinomycetota > Actinomycetes > Mycobacteriales > Nocardiaceae > Nocardia > Nocardia sp. CS682. Next base: position 2,166,166 of record NZ_CP029710.1, read on the forward strand.
ACCGCCGAAGTTGCCGATCAGCAGTTTGCCGCTGAGCGGGCCGAAGCCGGCGGGCGCGACGGTAACGGCCCAGGGTGCGTTGAAGCGCTTGTCGCCGTCGAGCACCCGAACCAGCTTGCCGTCGGCGTCGAACTCGGCGACCTTGCCCTTGTCCGGCAGACCCTTCGCGTCCGTCTCCTGATCCTTGTCCAGCGAATCCTCTTCGCCGACGTCGAGCTTGGCCGGGTCGGCCTCGGCCGGCTTGGTGGTCGCGTAGGCGACGAACACCCGGTCGCCGACGGTGGACACGTTGAACGGGGCGGGATCGCCCGGCTTCACCTTCTTGCCCTTGTCCGGTGCGGCGGCGTCGACGGCATCTCCGGTGGCGAACGGGTTGACGAAGCCGGTGGTCGGGATCAGCTGCCAATTCTTGTCCAAGGTGCGCACCTGCGGCTCCTCGCCGAAGTCGGCCGCGAGCAGCTTGTCACCGGACGGGGAGAGCGCGATTCCGAAGAACTGCATGCCCTGCGACTCGCCGTCGAACATCAGGTTGGCGGGTCCGTCCTGCCGGACGATGGTGCCGTCGGCGGCCTGCTCGGTCCAGCCGGAGATCTTGCCTGAGTCGGTGGCGAAGATGAACCGCGCCGAACCGCTGAGCAGTTGCCGCGCACCGTTCACCTCGACCGGCTGATCGCGCACCACGAACAGGTCGGAGGTGATCGGCGCCGGGTTGAACAGCACACCGGTGGCCTTGCCGATGCCGTTGTCCGAGGTGTCGGCGTCGGCGCCGGGAATGGTGACGATCTTCAGCGGATCCTGGAACAGCTTCTGCAGCTTCGGGTCCGCGGACGCCGTCACATCGCCGACGAACTGGAACGACTTGCCGCCCGCACCCACCCAGAAATGGCCACCCGCACCCTTCGGCCGGTCGGCGAGGCCCCAGGCATTCACCATGTCGGGAAAGGTGAACAGCGCCTGATACTCGGCTTTATTGGCGGCCAGGTTCGTCTGCACATACCGATTGCCGTCCAGCGCGGGAACCTCGGTGTCGGCCGGCTTGGACTCCGAGCATGCGACGGCGACCACCAGCGCGGCGCCGAGCACCGAGGCGCGCAGCAGACCGTTTCTCGTCCGCGCCCGCCACGCACCGGCCGGGCGCACATCACTGCAGTGTCCGTTCACCATCTTGTTCCTTTCCGACAGACTCGCCCCTGCCGGGACGAACCACACAGCGGAGCACGCGCCACCAGCGACGAACGCGCATTCTCCGAGCCGGTCGACATTTGCCGGCAATTTCTGTGGGCCACACACCACGATTGGCGTTTAGGCGATGCTAACCTTAGCTCCAGCAGAATTCGGCAGTATACGAACACCCCGCGAACCAACAAGGTTTAGGCTGTGCGCCGTGGTCGAACCCCAACCCGCAATCGCGCCCCATCCCGATATCGCCCCCCTCGCTCCACTGCTCGGCACCTGGCGTGGCAACGGACGCGGCGAATACCCGACCATCCAGTCGTTCGATTACCTGGAAGAAGTCCGGTTCGGCCATCTCGGCCGCCCGTTCCTCACCTATCGGCAGCGCACCCGCGCCGCCGACGGCAGCCGCCCGATGCACGCCGAAACCGGCTATCTGCGGTGCCCGAGCCCGGACCGAGTCGAATTGATCTTGGCGCACCCCACCGGAATCACCGAAATATGTGAGGGCGCACTGAATGTCGCCGACGGTGCGCTGCACATGGAATTCGACTCCACCAGCATCGGCCGCACCGGCACCGCGAAACTCGTTACCGCCCTTGGTCGCACCTTTCAATTGAAAGGCGACACCATCGATTACACGTTGCGGATGGCCGCCGTCGGGGAGCCACTGCAACACCACCTCGCCGCCACGTTGCACCGCGCCGAGTAGCTGCGCACGAAAGGCTCCACGCGGCGAGGCCGTACATAACGAGCTCGACCAACCGCCGGTCGCCGCTGCCGGTGCGAATGGCCGCGGGCCGAGCGGCCATATCTTCGATCGTCGTGGTCGGCGACGACGGCACACGCGGGCCGCGCCGAGTCCGGCGAGGGCCAACCGGCCCCCACGCAGCGGACAAATCCTGCAGATCCGAATACCTCCGCCGAGCGCGGGTAAATTCTCGACATTATTCGGCCCGATCGCTCCTTTTACGGAGTAGTTCCACCATCGCCACAATCTGCGGAATCGGCCTCTCGCCCGACGGTAGCCTCACCGAAGATCGTCAGCAAATGTGACCTGCCGCACTTGACGGGCCTGACGTGCCGTCCGTCACTTGCGCTTGTTCACTGAATCGATCTCGGTTTACGGTTCTGCTTCAGCAAACTTTCAGAAAACTCTGCGCGGCAACCCTCGCGCGGAGTAATCAGCACCATTCCCCCGTCGACACCCCTGACCCGAGGGAGCCGAACAATGAAGCGTTCCACCACAGTTCTGGCCAGCGTGGCCATCATCCTCAGCGGCGCGGCCACCGTCCAGATCCTCGACGGCGGCGACGCGGGCGCCGCGATCATGGACCACTCCGCCGCGACCAGCAACCAGTCAGCGCAAGACCCGGCTCAGTAACCGGGCGGCAGCGCGGCGACCATATCGCGGGTGACCGCGACCGCATTGTCGGAGCTGCCACCCTTGACCAGCAGCGTCGCGAACGCGATATCCCCGCGATAACCGACGAACCACGAGTGCGACCCGCCGTCGACCTCGGCCTCACCGGTTTTGCCGTACACCTCCCCCTGATCGGCGATCCGCTCCGCGGTGCCGCCGGTGACCACCCTGCGCATCATCGCCCGCAACCCGGTGATCACCTGTGGCGAGAAGGTCGTCAGTTCGCCGTCGACCGTGGTGGTGCGGCCCGCGATCAGGTACGGCACGGGTACCGAGCCGTGCGCGATGGTGGCCGCCATCAAGGCCATGCCGAGCGGGCTGACCACCACTTTGCCCTGGCCGATACCGTCCTCGGTGCGCTGGATCAGCTCGTCGGACGGCGGCACCGAGCCGGAGAACGTCGGCAGGCCGGCCACCGTATAGCCCGGTCCGACACCGAGTTTCGCGGCGGCCGCGTGCAGCGCGTCGCCCGGCAGCCTGCTGGCCACGTTGGCGAAGGTGGTGTTGCAGGACCGCTCGTAAGCCGTGATCATCGGCACGTCACCGACTGTGAACAGGTTGTAGTTGGGAATCATGCGTTCCCCGATGGTGATTCGGCTCGGGCAGGGCAGCACCGTGTCCGGGGTGGCCAGGCCGGTCGACATCGCGGCGGCCGCGGTCACCGTCTTGAACACCGAACCCGGCGGATACTGCCCGATCGTCGCGACCGGGCCGTCCCGATCCGCCGCCTTGTTCTGCGCGATCGCCAGGATCGCGCCGGTGGACGGGCGCAGCGCCACCATCATGGTCTGCTCTTCGCGCAGGTCGACGGCGCGCTGCGCGGCGTTCTGCACATTGCGGTCCACGCTGAGCGAGAACGAGGGGGCGGGTTGTGACGGCACCTCGGTGAGCACATCGGTGTCGGCGCCGTTCGCGTTCATGGTGACCACGCTCCAGCCCGCCTTGCCGTCCACCTCGGCGATCACCGTCTTGCGGATCTGGGCCAGCAAATCCGGGGCGAAGGCGCGGTCGGTGGGCACCAGGTCCCACTGCGTACTGATCACCACGCCGGGCAGGCCGATGAGATCGGTACTCACCTGGTCGAATTCGTGCTCGCTGAGCAATGCGACCGTGTACGCGCCGCTGGTCGCGGTGGCGGCGTCCCGGATGGATTCGGGCGTGAGCTGCGGGTCGAACCGGCCCAGCGCCGCCGCGAGCACGGTCGCGACCGCGCCGGGGTCGGCGGCTTTCGCCGCGGTGAACGCGACCCGGGAGACCTTGCCGGGCACCAGCACGTCGCTGCCCGCCTGCTCGTTGACCCTGGCGCGCGGGGCCGGGGTCGATCGCAGCGACATCGTCTGCGTGTCACCGAGTTTGGGGTGGATGTTCGAGGAGGTCCAGCGCACTTTCCAGCGACCGCCGCTGCGGCCCATCTGCAATTGCCCGGTGTAGCGCCAGGTCCGGTCCTTGGGGAGCCGCCACTCGTAGGTGTAGTCCACGGTCGCGGTGTCGCCGGTGACCCTGGACGAGCCGATGCGAGCGGTGAGCCGCTCGGCCTGCAGGTTGTCCCAGGCGGAACCCATTGCAGCACCGGCCTTTTCGGGCTGATTGGTGAGCCGCGCCGCTCCCGACAGGTCGCGCTCGGCGAACGCCGCGACGAAGTCGTCGGCCGCGGGCACCGGTCCCTGCGGACCGCGCGCACAACCCGCCGCGGGCACCGCGAGCAGCGCGACAGTGAGCGTGATGAGAAGCGGTGTTCTCAGCGGTGTAGTGCTAGTCGACATCGATACCGATGGTAATAGCCAACACCGAGCAAACACTCGCGCCGCTCCGTGTTTCTTTCCACTGAAACGGTTTTCAGCGTAAGCGGATCAGTCGAGCAGGACCGTGGAGAAGGTAGCGATCTGCCGGAAGCCGACCCGGGAGTAAGCACGGCGCGCGACTTCGTTGTAGTCGTTCACATACAAACTCGCGGTGCGGCCGGACGCGATGACCGCGTTGGCGATGGCGGCGGTGCCCATGGTGCCGCGCCCGGTGCCGCGATGTTCGGGATGCACCCAGACACCTTGGATCTGGCCGGTGCGCCGGGACAGCGAACCGACCTCGGCCTTGAACACGACCTCGCCGTCCTCGAAACGTGCCCAGGCACGGCCGGATTCGATCAGGCTCTGAATGCGGCGACGGTAGCCGCGGCCACCGTCACCAGCGCGGGGATCCACGCCGACCTCTTCGATGAACATGGCGATCGCGGCGCAGAGGTAGCGGTCGAGTTCATCCGGGCGCACCCGGCGGACGGTCGGGTCGGGAGCCACCAGCGGCGGTTGAGTGAGGGCGAGCAGCGGCTGCTCGCCGCGTAATTCCCGCTCCGGACCCCAATGGTCGGACAGCATCTCCCACAGCGGTAACGCCAGTTCACGACGTCCCACCACCGAGGAGGCGATGCGTGGCCACCGGATCGCCCGGTCCGCGAAGGCCCGCAGCGCATTGCGGTCACCGCGCAGCGGGATCAGGTTCGCGCCGGAGAAGCACAACGACTCCGCGGGGCCGCCGCGACTCCACAGTTCACCCTGCCCGCACCTGGCCGTGTCCAGGCCGAATTCCTGGAGCCGGGCGGCGACCATGCACGAGGCCACCGGATCGGCATCCAGAATTCGCAGGACCTGGCCCAGGTCCCGGTTCGCGAGCTGCCGCGCGGGGACGTACTTCGCCCTTCGCGTCGGCTCCAGCAGACTCCGCACGGTGATAGCCTGCCACGAATATCGACGATGTGGTACGGCTATGCCGAACGCAACAGTCCGAGGTGTGTCGAACTGAACCGCGCGAAGCGCACCTTCAGCGCGCGCCGGGGCCTGGTGAAAGTCCGGTCGGCGGCTCAGCCGACCGTGACGACCGGTTCGCCCGCACCCGCTTCCACGCCCATTTGCTCGGCGATACGCAGCGCCTCCTCGATCAGGGTCTCCACGATCATCGCCTCCGGCACGGTCTTGATGACCTCGCCCTTGACGAAGATCTGTCCCTTGCCGTTGCCGGACGCGACACCGAGATCGGCCTCGCGCGCCTCACCGGGACCGTTCACGACGCAGCCCATCACGGCCACCCGCAACGGCACCTCCATGCCTTCCAGTCCGGCACTGACCGCGTTCGCCAGGGTGTAGACGTCCACCTGGGCGCGGCCACACGACGGGCAGGACACGATCTCGAGCTTGCGCGGGCGCAGGTTCAGTGACTGCAGAATCTGGTCGCCGACCTTGATCTCCTCGGCGGGCGGCGCGGACAGCGAGACGCGGATGGTGTCGCCGATGCCCTCCGACAGCAGCGCGCCGAACGCCACCGCGGACTTGATGGTGCCCTGGAACGCCGGGCCCGCCTCGGTGACGCCGAGGTGCAGCGGGTAGTCGCTGCGCGCGGCCAGCTGCCGGTAGGCCTCCACCATGACCACCGGGTCGTTGTGCTTGACCGAGATCTTGATGTCGCCGAAACCGTGGTCCTCGAACAGGCTGGCCTCCCACAGCGCGGATTCCACCAGCGCCTCCGGGGTGGCCTTGCCGTACTTCTCCAGCATCCGCTTGTCCAGCGAACCGGCGTTGACGCCGATGCGGATCGGGATGCCCGCGGCCGCCGCCGCCTTGGCGACCTCGCCGACCCGGCCGTCGAATTCCTTGATGTTGCCCGGGTTCACGCGCACCGCGGCACAGCCCGCGTCGATCGCGGCGAAGATGTAGCGCGGCTGGAAGTGGATGTCGGCGATCACCGGGATCTGGCTCTTGCGGGCGATCGTCGCCAGTGCGTCCGCGTCTTCCTGACGCGGACAGGCCACGCGCACGATGTCGCAGCCGGAGGCGGTCAGCTGCGCGATCTGCTGCAGCGTGGCGTTGATGTCGTGGGTCTTGGTGGTGGTCATCGACTGCACGGAGATCGGGTGATCACTTCCGACCCCGACATTGCCCACCATCAACTGACGGGTCTTGCGTCGAGGAGCGAGAACGGCCGCAGGAGCGGCGGGCATCCCCAATCCGATTGTGCTGGTCACCTTCGGCTGCCTACTTTCGTACGTACATTCCGGGCCGTTCGCCTTCCGAGCTTAGTCGCGCACGCCGAACGACCACCCTGTGACGCCCACGACAACGTGCTGTCCCCCATGTGCCGGCGACAGGGTACCGCGTCGCGGGCGCACAGTGGGGGTTCGGTCCTCGACCGGGAGCTCGTCCGGGTCGAGTAGTGCGAAATCAGAACAGTTTGATCGGATTGACGATGTCCGCGGCGAGCGTGAGCAGCATGTACGCACCGCCGATGACCACGACCACGTAGGTGGCGGGCAGCAGTTTCAGATAGTTGACGGGTGCGCCCGGTGCGAGCCCGCGCCAGCGGCGGAGAACGTCGCGGATCTTCTCGTAGATCACCACGGCGATGTGCCCGCCGTCGAGCGGCAGCAGCGGGAGGATATTGAAGGCGCCGAGGAAGAAGTTCAGACTGGCCAGCACCAGGATGAACATCCCCCAGAGGCCACGCTCGGCGGTCTCGCCGCCGATCCGGCTCGCGCCGTAGACGCTCACCGGAGTCTCCGGGTCACGTTCGCCACCGGTCACCGCCTCCCACAGCGACGCCACTTTCGCGGGCATCTGGGCGAGCGACTGCACGGTGCGGACGGTGAGGTCACCGGTGAACGACAGCGAGGCCGGGATCGCGGTCAGCACGTTGTAATCGGGACTCTTCGGCAGTTCGCGGACGATGCCGACCGCGCCGACCTCACGCTTCTCGCCTGTTTCGGTGTAGCGCACGACCCGCTGGGGGTTGACTCGGAAACTCAGCGACTGCCCGGCGCGGTCGACCGTGTAGGTCATCTCCCCGGTCGCGTTCCTGGTTTCGGTGGTGAACTTGGCCCAGGTGTCGACGGACTTGCCGTTCACGGCGGTGATGGTGTCACCGATCTGCAGCCCTGCCTGTTGCGCGGGCCCGACGCCCGAGCACGGCTTGGTGGTGCGGTCCGGGTTCTCGTCGGACAGGCATTGCAATTCGCCGACCTTCACCGGCGGTTCGGTCAATATCGGCAGCCCCCAGCCGACCGCCATGATCACGATGAGGACGAAGCCGAGCACAAAGTTCATCGCGATGCCGCCGGACATCACCACGAGTCGTTTCCACGTGGCCTGCCGGTACATCGCCCGGTCGATCTCGTCGGGCTCCAGTTCGTCCAGCGCGGTCATGCCCGCGATGTCACAGAACCCGCCGAGCGGCAGCGCCTTGAGGCCGTACTCGGTTTCGCCGCGCCGGAAGGAGAACACCTTCGGCCCGAAGCCGATGAAGTACCGCCGCACCTTCATACCGCTGGCTTGGGCGGCCCACATGTGCCCGCATTCGTGCAACGCGATCGATATCGTGATGCCAAGGGCGAACAGCACGAACCCCAACGCGTAGACCATGTGTTTAGCAGCCCTCCTGCATAGCGCAGCTCGCCTCGATGAAGTGCGACCGCCGGGTCGGCCGCCCACAAACCTGCACCCGCACATCCCGTCACGGCCGCGAGCACCCCGACCACAGTAACCGGACCCCGCCCGACCCTGCGTATTCAGTGTGCCAGGCAGGGCTCACCAGGCGAGTCGATCCGCGGCAACGCGAGTTCGTCGCGCGCCGACGCGCCGACCTCGTGCGTACGCGGTTGGCGAGCGACCTCAGGCGCGCACTCGCGATCGGGCGAAGTCGCGGGCCCAGGTGTCCGCGGCGAGGACCTCCTCGAGGGAGTTCGGTTCGGTGCGCCATTGGTCGGCGGCCTCGATCGCGGCGGCGACGGTGCGGACGATGGCGGGGAAGCGGATGACTCCGTCCAGGAAGGCTTGTACCGCAACCTCATTGGCGGCGTTGTAGACGGCGGTGACGGTGCCGCCCGCTTCGCCGGCCTGGCGGGCGAGGTCGATGGCGGGGAAGACCTTGTTGTCGACGGGCTCGAAGGTCCAGGTGGCGGCGGTGCCGAAGTCGCAGGCCGCGGCGGCGCCCGGCACCCGGTCGGGCCAGCCGAGGGCCAGCGCGATGGGCAGTTTCATGTCCGGCGGGCTGGCTTGGGCGAGGGTGGAGCCGTCGGTGAAGGTGACCATCGAGTGCACGATCGACTGCGGGTGCACGGTGACGTCGATGCGGTCGTAGGGAATGCCGAACAGCAGGTGCGTCTCGATCAACTCGAGCCCCTTGTTGACCAGCGATGCCGAGTTCAGCGTGTTCATCGGACCCATCGACCAGGTCGGATGCGTCTTCGCCTCAGCGGGGTTCACCGATTCCAGCATCTCGGTGGTCCAGCCACGGAACGGGCCGCCGGATGCGGTGAGCACCAACCGGTCCACCTCCTCGGCCCGCCCGCCGCGCAGGCACTGGGCGAGCGCGGAATGTTCCGAGTCGACCGGCACGATCTGGCCGGGCGCGGCCGCGCGAGTAACCAGCGAGCCACCCGCGACGAGCGATTCCTTGTTCGCCAGCGCGAGCCGGGTGCCCGACTGCAAGGTGGCCAGGGTCGGTTCCAGGCCGAGCGAGCCGACCAGCGCGTTGAGCACGACGTCGGCCTCGGTGCGCCGCACCAGTTCGGTAGCCGCGTCGGGACCGGCCAGCGCCACGTCCAATTGCTGAGCGGCGGCCGGATCGGCGACGGCGACATTGCGCGTCCCGGTGGCGGCCATCTGCGCGGCGAGCAGCTCGGTATTGCCGCCGCGCGCGGCCAGGCCGACCACCTCGAACCGATCGGGGTTGGCGGCGATCACCTCGAGCGCTTGGGTACCGATGGATCCGGTACTGCCGAGGAGCAGGACTCTCACGATGTCGGACACGGGTTCATTGTGGCGCACAAGAAAGTACGTGCAGTGCTTACCCGTCCCGCCCGCTGTCAGCGCCCGACCGGCGTGGCCGACTTACAACGACGCGGCGTCGTATGTCACGATATCGAGCAGCAGTCCATCGAGCGTGTACCGGAACCCGCGGTACCCGAACCAGCTAAGGAGCGATCGTGGCCGCCACGGAACTCGAACCCGCCAGCACCGAGCGCGGCATCGTCACTCACGTGGACACCGCCGAGGTTCCCTCCGCAGAGTGGGGATGGAGCGGTGAGTCGCCCCGTACCTTCCGTATCGCCGGCTGGATCACCGCGTTCATTCTGCTTGCGATGATCATCGGTAACCACAAGGGGCGGGTCGAGGACATCTTCCTCATCGGTTTCGCCGCCGCCATCGTCGGCATCCTGGTCCGGGATTCGTTCCTGCGGCGCAAGCCTCGCTAGCTTTCCCGATCAACGGCACCTGATCGTCGCCACGGTCGTTGATCATGGTGCGACCGGCCGATCCGCCGAATGCCCTGAGATATACCGGCTTTCAGCAGGCCAGCGGGGTCGAGTACGGTGTGCGTCGAGAGGTCCGCGGCTCACTCGAGTCGCGGACCTTCGCTGCTGACTTGTGAGGAACCCCCATGCCCAAGATCTTCGCCGCCGCGCTGCTGACCGCCAGCGCTGTCGGTTCCCTGTTCCTAGTCCCCGCCGCCCCGGCGCACGCCCAGTCCGATGCCTGCAACCGCGCCATCGTCGCGATCAACAAGGCCATCGACGGCTCCCCCGATGGTGTCATCGACGACGTCGTCGCGCGGGCACTGCACTTCACGCTGATGTCCCTCGACGCCGAGGGCGAGGAGAAGGCCGCCATCACCGGCTACGCCAACGCCCTGCTCGACGAGAACGTCAGCGACCTGGACCCTTACACCACCGAACTCAACCGAGTCTGCGGCGCCTGACCGCTGCGGGAGTAGCGGCGTCGAGCGGGACATCATGGTGGCCCGCACTCGCGATTCGCCGCCGCTACTCCCGGCTAAGCCGCCCGATACCGGCGAGCGGAACATGCCGCAGCGCTTACTCGCACTTTGCCGCCGCTAAGTCCCGCTCGACGAAAGGTAGTCGAAGACACGGCCGCTCGATGGCGTCGAGCGGGACATGGGGAGCTAACCGCCGCCGTGCCCACTCGACGGCGGGGCGGGGGTCAGGTGACGTGGTCGGCGAGCGTCAGCTGACATCGGCCATCAACGCACGAACGTTGTAACCGACCCATCGAAATGGTCTGCATCAACCCGATTGCCCAGCAGGTCGGGCAGCCGCGGAGTGCGATGAACCCGAGCGGGGCCAGTAGCAGGCTCGCGACACCGATCCACGGCAGCAGCGCGAACGCTCCGATCAGTGCGCCGAATCCGACCACCCCTCGGGCCAGATGCCGCGGCACCGAAGTGCTGGCGAAACTTTGCTCCTTCATCCGCGACCCGCTTCCGCAACGCCGCTCTGCAACGAGTGCTGCACGGCCGAACGAGCCCGGTGCAACCGCGACTTCATCGCCGCGGTGCTCAGACCGAGGCGGTCCGCCACCATTCGCCCGCTGTACCCCTGAATGTCTCGCATGATGAGCACCTGCCGCTGATCGATCGGCAAGCCCGCGATGGCCGTTGCCACCCGCTCCGCCTCCAACCGGCGCATCGCCTCGTCCTCCGCCGAGACCATCGAGACATCGGGTGTCACCTCGACAGGTCGCGCCATCAGCCGTAACTGACGCAGGCACTCGTTGCGCACGATACGAAACATCCACGCCGCCAACGCTCCTGACGCACGCAGCGTGCCGATCTTGCGATACAGGATGATCAACGCCTCCTGCGCAGCATCCTCGGCATCCTCCGGCGACGCACACAGCGAATAGGCGAACCGCCGCACATGCGGATGCGTTCCCGACACCAAGGCGGCGATCGACTCCACATCACCCGCCCGCGCGCAGGCCACCAATTGTTCGTCGGGCCAGCTCATTTCCGGCTCCGCCGACGCAGCACGGCGACACTGCACGCACAAACCAGCAGTGCGCCAACGACAATCGCGACAATGATCACAGCAACCTCCCGAGCCAGTGCCGACGTGGTTGCCGGCACAGGTAAGAGAGGGGCGGACTCCGGAAAAGGATTCACCCGCGCACCGCCCGGATCCGAGCTACCGTCCCCGACGCTTCGCAGGCTTCTTCTTACCGACCGCATTCTTCGCAGGACCAGGTCGGCCACCAGCCCGCTTCGTCACCGACTTCTTCTGCGGCTCAGGCTTTTTCGCCTGCGCAACCGGCGACCGCGAACTGCGCTCGGAGCGACCCCGCACCACGCCCACGAAATCTTCGACCAGATCACTGGTCCGATCCGTCGGCCACGCCAACGCGATCTCGGTGTCCGCGACGTCGGTGACCGTGCGATACACCAGGTCACGACGAGCATGCAGCCGAGCGATCGAGTGCGGAACCACCGCGACACCCACCCCGGCCGCGACCAGCTCGATAGCGCCTGAAACGGCATCTATATCCGAGGCGTCCTGCATCCGCTCGTCGGCCAGATCCGCCATGCTCACCTGCTCGAACACCGAGATCGGATGATCCTTCGGCACCACGACCACCGGCACCTCCCGATAGAGCGGAATCGCACTCATCCCGTCCCGGTCGATCGGCAGCCGAACAAAGCACACATCGACCCGCCCCGCCCGCAACGCCGCTTCCTGCTCCCCCATCGGCACCCCCACCACCTCGAGCGGCGTATCCGGAAACCGCTCCCCCCAGACCCGCGTCCACTTCGACACCGTCACACCGGGCACAAACCCCACCCGCAACGCCGCCGGCCCGTCCGCGGTCTCCTCGACCACCGACTCGGCCCGCGCGATCAACTCCCGCGCCTCCGCCAGCAACGCCTCCCCATCCTCGGTCAACTGAGTGGGTTGCGCGCCCGGCACGAACAGTTTCGTCCCCAGCTCCCCCTCCAATTCGATGACCGTCTGACTCAATCGCTGCCGCGAAATATTCAACCCCTTCGCCGCCCGCGCAAAATGCAGCTCCTCGGCAACCGCGACAAACCACCGCAGCCGCGCGACATCGATCGACTCGAACCGGCTCATGCCAGGAACACTATCGCCACCCGATACGCTGTCTCAGTGAGCCCGGACCCGAACCCCCAGCTGATGAAGCCACTGACCGCAGCCAACAAGCTCGGCATCTACCTCCCCGCGGCCCCCGAATCCTTCCAAAACACCCCCCTCTCGCGCGCCGACCTCGAAGCCCTCCGCACCGACCCGCCGGAATGGCTCACCGAACTCCGCCGCACCGGCCCCTTCCCCCGCGACGTCACCGCCCGCAAACTCGGCGTCTCCAACTCCGGCCTCTCCCGCGCCCAAGTCTCCGACGCCCTCACCGCCGACGAGATCGCCGCCCTCCTCGCCGACCCCCCGGAATGGCTGGTCCGCGAACGCGAGAATTACGCCGAGGTCCTCAAGGAGAACGAGCGAATCGCCGCCAAGGAAGCCGAGCGCCGCGCCGCCACCAACCGCCCCGCCAAGAACCGCACATAGGCGTTTCACCACTGTCCTCGGGATCCCTCACATACCGCTGACGAACTCGCGGTACAGGAACTTCTGATGCAGACTTTCCAGGGTCCCCGAGTGCCGCCGGAAGGGAATCAAGGCGAGGCGCAGTGGCCGGGTAATCGGTATGCCCGGCCCCACTAGTTCCGCCACAGAAGCCGCCGCCTCGATCAACGTCGCCTCGGTCTCATTCGGCTCAGCCGCCTCGAGACCCAGGCGCCGGAGCAACTGGTCGCGCACGCCTTCCACGTCGAGTTCCAAGCGATGCGCTTCCTCCTCGGTATCACAGCGCGACAGCGCTCGCCGGAAATCGACTGCCCGCGCCCGGTATTCGTCGATACGCCCGCACACCATCTCGAGCCACCGCTCGTCACTGAGTCGTCCCCGGTCCCGCAGCGACCACAATCGCCCACCCAGCAGCGGCAATTGGTACTCCAACAGCTGGAGTCGGCGACCATGCCTAGCCCCTGCGACCTTGCGAATTTCGCTGGGTATCCCACGAACCGCGGAGATCACTTCTTCGATCGTGTTGTCGGGAACACCGTCATCGAAGAGATCGAACATCACCGAGAAGTCCCGGCGAAGGGGGTGCGGTGTGTAGGCAACAGCTTTCACCTTCGCCCGCGCCGAGTAGCGCAGCGAGCGCACCAACGTGGCGATGAGCCACAGTTGCTGTTCGGTGTCCTCGATCAAGCTACGGAATTGCCCCTCCATGGCAAACGATGACGCACGCGCCCACTGGCCGAAGGGGTCGAGTTCCACACCGTCGGCACTGGCGATACGCGCCCGGTGATGGCCCTCGATTCTGACGTTCTCCCACTGGTAGTCCGCCCACGCCGCGATATTCGCCAGCATCCGCTGGCCACCGCCGCGCTCCTGCACTTCGCGATCAGCGCGGCGGGTCTTGTCGATGAACCGCAGCATGGTCTCGACACCGGTGGTTTTGAGCGTCTCGATGGCGGTCCGCTCCGCCGTGGCGAGGGCGGTCTGTTCGCCGATGCCGATCGGCATCGGCACGGCGATGCGCAAGTCGAAGAGGTGGCGAAGGATTCGAGGAAAGTCACCGTAGTCGGCGGGCACCGGATTCAACTTGGTCGGGTGCGGTACGAGCACTTCATCGAAGACATCAGCCGCTCCGAGACTCCGCCAGCAAGTCGGCGAACCACCGCACGCAATCCGAGTCGCCGGCAATCGTTTCGGAGAATGTCGGCTCGCGCTGGTTCAGAAACTGCTCATCGAGCGGTAGCGGGCTGAGCCCGTGGCCGTCGGTCGCGGTGCGGCCCATCGCCGTCACCAGACCGATGCCCGCAGCCCCATCCCAGACTTTCTGATCGGGCCGGTAGAACAGGTCGAACTGATGTTCCGGTGCTTGGGACCAAGCGGAGAGGTCGATGCAGGTTCTGACCATGTCCAGGGTTTGGGAGGTGGTGCGGGTCTTCATGACGCATCCGATGTCGGCGAGATCGGCCTCGAACTTCCGCGCGACAGTGTTCTTACTACGCGTGACCGAGGCCCGCCTCGGTGTCTTCGTAGGGCCAACCGGCTCAGCGGTTGTTCCGTTCACCATCACCGCACCCGACCAATGGATCGAGATGGGTTCGCGATCAACACCCAACTCCGGAGCAAGAACGTACGCCGCAGTCGGCACACCGGCTTCGAGAAGGCAGACAACACTGCAGAATTCGCGTCCGCCGGGTGTGATGAACTCACTCGTACCGTCGATCGGGTCGATGATCCAGGTCGGTTCACCCGAGCTGGGCAGCTCCGCCTCATCTTCTTCCGCGACGAAGCGCGACCCGGGAAAGTGTCTCCCGATGGTTTCGATGATGGTCGTCTGAGCCGCCAGGTCTGCCTCGGACAACAACGTGTCGTCGGCTTTCGTACCGACTTGCATCGAGGCGAGGTTGCGGCGGTACCGGCGGAGCAACGGCAGCAACTGCTCATCCAGTGCTTTCCACAACGATCCGACGTCGCTCAAAGCGCCTCCCACGCAGTGTTGTCCTCCGAGGGTAGCGGCTGTGGGGGTCATCGAAGGCGGTAACCCGCCGGTTCAAACCAGGTCCGACGGGGCATTGCACACCGACAAGACCGCACTACGGAAAGAGGCGCGAGACAGCGGGGTTGCGGTAACCACGGCCCGCGAAGGCGTCGAACTCTTCGAACACAGGCAAGCCGAATCCTGGGTGGCATTCCGTGGCGCTGCCGTAACTGCGGTCGACGTCGGTCACCGTGAGTAGCCGATCATGGGAGCGCCAGGGTTCGGCGGCGATGACGGACTCGATGTGCGTATCTCCGCCCTCGGTGCGGACATTCGTGATAGCGACGTACATGTCCGGCGTCGCCCATGAATCCCCTCCGCCACAGTTCTTATATTGCCCGCCGGCTTTCGATCATTTCGCCGCTCACGATCGTGAAACGGATCGACTTGCCCGGCTGCGGTTTCCGGCAGCACACCCCGATGTTTGCATAATACGCAACAGCACCAAGCCATCCCGGTAATGGTGAACGTGAAATCAGAGGTTTGCGACTAGGCCTCAGCAAGGCCGCTACCAGCCGGTCGCGTCGAAATAGTTGAATAACCGCCGCGAACAATAATCCTCAGCTCCCCTGTCAGTGCAACTGGGGAAGTAAATACCCACTGACGTGCCGAAATCCCCACTCTTACACTGGGGATTCACCGGTCACTTTTCGTGTCATGATTCAAACGGTTGTTCAGGCAGTGACGGCAGACCGGTCTGCTGTTGGCCGGGACATCCTCTTGCACAACAGTTCTCGGTTCTCGCTTGCTTCCTTTGTTCGGGCTGTCGCCGCGCGCAATCACCGAAATTGGGTGTCGTGGTGGCCGATTCGCTGACCTGAGCGATTCGGTTCATCGGGGACCGATACAACGTCCCCATAGGGAGGACCCATGCGAACCGCGAAACATACGGGGCTCATCGCCACGGTCGCGAGTCTGGTGATCGGCATATCGGCGGTGTTGGTGGGGTTCACCAATGCCGCGCCGGTGCACACGGCGTCGGTCGGCGCGACCTCCGGCGGTGTCAAGATCGCCTACTACAACCAGTGGTCGGTCTACGAGAACCGCTTCTACCTCAAGAACGTCGATACCTCGGGTATGGCGGCCAAGCTCGACTACATGATGTACGCGTTCGCGAACATCCACCCGACCGAACACACCTGTTTCGAAGCGAACAAGGCGGCGAGCCAGGACGAGAACAACCCGAATGCCGGCGACGGCGCGGGTGACGCGTTCGCCGACTACGGCAAGTCCCACGACGCGTCGATGAGTGTCGACGGCACCGCGGACAAGTGGGACGACCCGATCGTCGGCAACTTCAAGCAGATCAAGCAGTTGAAGGCGAAGCATCCGAACCTGAAGGTGCTGTTGTCGATCGGCGGCTGGACGTACTCGAAGTTCTTCTCCGATGTGTCCGCGACCGACGCCGCGCGCAAGAAGTTCGCGTCCTCCTGCATCGACATGTTCATCAAGGGCAACCTGCCGAAGATGGACGGCTACGGCGGTCCGGGCACCGGCAAGGGCGTTTTCGACGGGCTCGACCTGGACTGGGAGTACCCGGGCGGCGGCGGCCATGTGGGTAACCACGCCTCGGCTGCGGACAGGGCGAACTTCACGCTGCTGACGGCCGAATTGCGCAAGCAGCTGGACGCGCAAGGCGCGGTCGACGGCAAACGCTACGCACTGACCGCTGCGGTGGCAGCAGGACAGGACAAGATCCGCCACTACGAGACCAACAACCTCGGCAAGTACCTGGACCTCGTCAACGTCATGACCTATGACATGCACGGCGCCTGGGACGCGAAGGGCCCCACGAACTTCCAGGATCCCATCTACAGCAGGCCGGACGATCCGATGGCACCGGTCCCGCCGGGCAACGGGAAGTACAACATCGACGCGGCGATCAGCGCATGGACCACCGGCGACAGCTCATACGGCATCCCCGGCGGCTTCCCGGCGAACAAACTGACCATCGGATATCCGTTCTACTACCGCGGCTGGACCGGTGTGCCCGCGGGCAATAGCAATGGGTTGTTCCAACCTGCGACCGGTCCGGCACCCGGCGGTCCGTCCTCCGGCAACGTCCCCGGCATCCGGATGTACAAGGAGCTGGCCGGCGTCGTGGACAACCCGTCGCGCACCTTCTACGACCCCGTCGCCCAGGCCGCCTTCTTCTACGACGGCACGAACTGGTGGGGCGGTGACTCGCTGCGATCCATCCAAGCCAAGTCGGACTATCTGCACTGCAAGGGTCTCGGCGGCGCGATGATGTACTCGCTGGAGAACCTGGATCCGGCGTCGACCCTGTTCAACCAGGTGGTGAAGACCGTCGACGGTACCGCGACGAACTGCAACCCGCCGACATCCACGACCCCACCCACCTCCACGACAACGACGCCACCTACCTCCACTACAACCACTCCGCCCACCTCTACGACAACGACCACCCCGCCGACCAGCACGACGACAACCACACCGCCGAACGGAAACGGTGTGATCAACGGCGATTTCGAGACCGGCGCCCTGTCCCCGTGGTCGTGCGCGGGCAACCTCGGCTCGATCACCACCACCGCGGTGCACGGCGGAAAGAACGCCCTCACCGGCGCGGCGAGCAACAGCGACACCGCCCGCTGCTCCGAGGAGATCACCGTCGAACCGAACCGCACGTACACGCTGTCGGCCTGGGTCAACGGCAAGTACGTATACCTCGGCGTCACCGGCTCCGGCACCACCGACACGTCCACCTGGACACCGGGAACCAACGGTGCCTACCAACAACTTTCGACCAAGTTCACCACCGGACCTTCCACCACGAAGGTCACCATCTGGGTCCACGGTTGGTACGGCCAAGGTTCATACAACGCGGATGACATCACGCTGAAGTAGGAACCCGTAACGCGAAGGTGGGTCTCGCTCGACGAGACCCACCTTTCGTGGCGTCTATACCGTCAACCGCCACCCCTGTGCCCGCTCGCGTTCCCGCCAGAAGTCGGCGTACTTTCCCTCCTGCGAGATCAGCTCATCGTGGTTGCCGCGCTGGACGATTCGTCCGTTGTCGAGCACCAGGATCTGGTCGGCGGCGGCGATGGTGTGCAGGCGGTGGGCGACGACGAGGAGGGTGCGCTGCTGGGCGAGTACGCGGATCGCGTCGACTACCGCCGCCTCGTTGTCCGGGTCGAGTGCCGCGGTGGCTTCATCCAGCAGCACGATCGGGGCCTGCTTGACCAATGCCCTGGCTATCGAAACCCGTTGGCGTTCACCGCCGGACAGGCTGACACCGCCTTCGCCGACGCGGGTGTGCCAGCCGTCGGGGAGACGTTCGACGATCTCGTCTACGCGGGCCAACCGGGCGGCGTCGCGGATTTCCGCGTCGGTGGCGTCGGGCCGGCCGAGGCGGATGTTGGCCTCGATGGTGTCGTCGAAGAGGTACACGTCCTGAAACACCATGGCAAGCTGGCTCATTCGCGCCTCGGTGGTCAGTTCACGCACGTCGACACCGCCGACCCGGACCGTGCCTGCGTCGACATCCCAGAAGCGCGCGGCCAGCCGCAGCAGCGTTGTCTTACCTGCTCCCGACGGGCCGACGATGGCCGTCAGCGTGCCGGGCCCTGCCTCGAAACCGATGTCCCGCAGCACCGGTCGATCGCCGTACTTGAAACCGACGTGCTCGAAACTCACCGCGCCGGGTGTAACCACCTGTGTCACTGCACCTTCCGGCAGCGTGGGCACCGCAAGCACCTCGTCGATCCGATCGATGTTCTCCGCGGCCACCCGCAACGCCGCCCCATGGTCCATGATCTCGACCAGTGGGCCGACGAACCGAGTGACGAGTACGAGCAACGCGATCAACTCGGCGGCATCGAGCGAGGTGCCCAACGCGAGGGCGACGCCGATGACGATCAGCGCGACGAACACCGCCTGCACGGCGACGGAGAACACGAGCAGGGCGGAGACCGCGTTCCGGCTCAGCTCACCGAAGGCGCGACGCTCCCCGACCAGCGCGTTGTCCAGCAGATGATTGTCGGTGCCGGTGCGGCCGAAGGCCCGCAGCACCGGTTGGCATTGCGCGAATTCCACCACGCGCCCGGCCGCCTCGACCGCAGCGTCATCGACCGCGCCGAAACTGCGCGCGAGGGCATGCTGCGACCAGCGGTACGCGGCAAGCAGCACCACACCGGAGAGGGCCAACGCCACCCCGAGCCGCCAATCGAACAGCAGCATTCCCACGGCCACGACCGCCGGGGTCACCACCGCACTGACCACCGGTTGCATCAGATGGGCCGGCACACCGAGGATGCTCATCGTCCCCTGCGTCATGGTGTGCGTCAGCCGACCGGTCCGGTCGGTACCGAACCAGCCCAACGGCAGTTCGGCCAGATGGCCGCCGACGCGGTGATGCATCCCGGCCAGCAGGCTGTCGGCGATCCGCTGGCCGTGTATGGCCTGCGCATAGAACACCACGCACGTCACGACCGTCGCCGCAGCGAGGGCGGTCAACCACGGTGCCGCGGCGTCCCGATCGCCGTTCAGCAGCGGACGCAACACGGGAACCACGAGTAGTAGGCAGCCGCCCTGCAGCACCGAGAAGGCAACTATCAGCCCCACCCATCGAATGAACCGTGCTCGATCGTCCGGATGGACGATCCGAAAGAGCTTGCGGATCATGCTGATTCCTTTCCATAGGCCGACTGGGCCGAGCCGGCGGGAGCAACAGCGACCGTGTCGTGCCGCTGAGTCGCCCACATCCGCGCGTACTCGCCGTCGGCCGCGAGGAGTTCGTCGTGGGTGCCTGCTTCGAGCACTCGGCCGCGTGCGAGAACAACGATGCGGTCCGCGCCACGAATCGTGTACAGGCGGTGGGCAATCACCAGCAGAGTGCGACCGGTCACCAGGCGCGACAGCGCATCCTGCACCGCCGCTTCGGATTCCGGATCGGCGAAGGCCGTCGCCTCGTCCAGCACCAGCACGGGCGCATCGGCGAGCAACGCTCGCGCGATCGAAATCCGTTGCGCCTCACCGCCAGAGAGCTGCGCGTCGACGCCGACCACGCTGTCATAGCCGCGGGGTAAGTCCGTGATGCGCTCGTGGATCTGCGCCGCCCGCGCAGCGGCTTCGACCTCAGCGAAGCCGGCATCCGGCCGTCCGAGCGCGATGTTGTCGCGAACGCTGGTGCGCAGCAACGACGTTTCTTGAAAGACGAACCCGACCCGGCGATACAGTTCCCGTTCCGCGATATGCCGTACATCGACGCCACCGATCCGCACAGCGCCACCATCGACATCCCAGAAGCGTGGCAGCAGACGCGCCAGCGTCGACTTCCCCGAACCCGAGGCACCCACCAGCGCGGTGACCGTGCCCGGCTCCAACACCAAGTCGACACCGTCGAGCACGGAAGTCTGCCCGTCGTAAGAGAAACGCACAGCATCGAATTCGACACGAGCCTCGCTCGGCACCGACGGATCGGCGACTCGCGGCAGCTCAGGGGTCGCGAGCAGTTCGGCGACGCGGCCGGCGGCGGCGGTCGCCTGCTGCATTGCGATCGCACCGAAGCCGAGCGCCAGCACCGGCGCCCCGAGCCCCACCGCCAACATCACGAACGCGATGAGCTCGACCGGGTCCGCCCGCAGCCACATCCCCCCACCGAGGGCGACCACCAACAGCACCGGTGGCGAAATCATCATGGACGCAAGCGCATCCAGCCGCCGCGTCGGTCCGGCCCACTCGCTGAAGAAGCGCGCGAGATCGTCGCCTGCGCGCTGGTAGCGGGCCTCGCGCCCGGCTCGCTCGAACGCCTTCACGACCGCGATGCCGTCGACGAACTCGACCATGGCCGAGTTGACCTTGTCCACCTCCGCGTTCCAGCGCGCCATCCGCGCCCCTTCGCCGCGCTCCATGTACGCCACCAAGCCGAACCACAGCACCAGCGGCGCCAGACACAGCGCCGCCAACCGCCAGTCGAGGAAGAACAGATAGCCCAGTGCCACAACGGGAGTGACCACGGCGGCCACCAGATCGTTGATGGCGTGCGCCACCACGTGGTGCACGGCGGTGACATCATCGGACAGCGCTCGTTTGACCCGACCGGAGCTGTGCTCGGAGAACCAGCCGAGCGATACTCGGCTCAGCCGCAGCGCCGTGCTGCGCCGGATCTGCAGGCCCACATCGGCATCCGCGTTGTGGCTCAGCGTGTACGCGAACCCCGCACACACCGTGCGGATGACGAAACCGATGGCCGCCACCGCCACGAACGCCCAGATCCGGTCGCGATCCACCGCGTCATCACCGAGGAACTCGCGGGCGATCTCGACGATGGCGAGATACGGCGCGAGTCCGGCCAGCGATCCCAGCAGCTGGAGCACCCCCGCCACCGCCAGCCGACCACGCACGGGCGCGAGTACGACACCCAATCCGCCGCGCTTGTGTTCCGGCTGCGCCGCCTCAGCCACCGTTGCGTCATCTCGCACTGCCGTAGTCATCCGGCCCCTCGCAAATTAGATCAGTGTTTCAATTCAGAGTGTATAGATGACTCCGACGAATGCAAGAGTGTTGAATTCAACCCGCCAAGGGCCGTCGGATAACGCAGGGCGACTGCGGATTACGTGGTGACTGCCCTCGCCCGCCGTGCGATCCGGCGCCTCCGGTCGAGCACCGAGGCGGCCGAAACACGTCGGCTACTGCCTCGACGCACCGAGCTCCGCCAACCGCACCGCGAGCCCGTCCAGCACCCGGTCGAGTGCGTATCGGCAGAACTCCCGCTGCATAGCGTCGCGCACAGCGCGATCACCCTCGAAGCGGGCGACCATCCGCCGCATCTCCTCGGTGCCGGTTCCCGCGGCGGGATGCGATTCGAGCATGGTCAGCAGGCCCGCCAACCCCGCCCCGGTGTCGACGTGCGCTTGCTGGTCGCCGATCGCGATCAGCCCGAGACAGGTGTCGAAGGCGGTGGAGTACGCGACTGCGGACTCCTCCCCCCACCCCGCTTCGACCATCAGCCGCATCCCGGTGGCGAGCGTCGGCAGGAGTTGGTCGGTCTGCGGACCGTTGTGCAACAGCCAGGTGGCGACACCGGGCCACTGCGGCAAGTGGTCGATCATGGCCGACAGCACGCTGTGCAGCATCGACCGCCAGTCGGTGTCGTCGATCGTCAGGTCCATCAAGGCGTACACCCGGTCGACGACGGCCGCGCAGACCTTCGCCCGGTCGCCGACGTGGTGATAGATCACCGACAGCGACGTGTCGAGACGGGCGGTGAGTTCACGCATGCTCCAGCCGTCGAGCCCCCGCTCGGCCGTCAGGGCCGTCGCGGCCGCCACGATCATGTCGCGCGACATGCCGGTGCGGTAGGCGCGCCTGGAACCTGCGGGCATCGGTATCCCTAATCGTGAGTGGAGTTGGAACGGCGATCCAGAGCATAGATCCGTGCACACCCTGGGTGGCGGTCTGCTCCACCTTGGGGGATCGAGCCCAGCACTCGGGGATCTGAAAACGGCGGACGTTGCGGTGGACAGTTGAAGAAGTCACCACCAGCGAACCCGGAGCCCCCGATGTCGATCTCGAGCACCATTGCCACCTCGGCGGCACGCCGTGCGACGGTGTCGACCGAAGACGGTGTGGCGCTTGCGGTTCGGGAATACGGGCCGCGGAATGCAGAGCTCACCGTCGTTCTCCTGCACGGGCATTGCCTGCGCACCGAGTCGTGGACCGACGTGCGCGACGCGCTGCGGCGCCAGTACCCAGGCGCTCGAGTCGTGTGCTACGACCACCGTGGGCACGGCGACTCCGCCGCGGCGTCCAGGCAGACCTACCACCTCGATCAACTCGGGCACGACCTGCGCGACGTGCTCGACGCCGTCGCTCCGACCGGCCCGGTGGTGCTCGTCGGCCACTCGATGGGCGGCATGACCGTGCTGACCTACGTCAGCCAGCGACCGCACGAGATCGGCACTCGGATCGTCGGCGTCGCACTCATCGCGACCGCGGCCAGTGGGCTGGCCGACGCGGGCTTCGGGCGTCTGCTGCGCAACCCGGTGATCTCGGTGTTCCAGGCCGCGGTTCGACGGGCTCCGGTGCTGATGCATCATGCGAAGTTGTTGGCCTGCAAGGTTTTCGCACCGATCATTCGGATGGCTGAATTCGGCGATCGCAAGGTCAGCGCGCGAGTGCTCGCTCTCGCCAACGCGATGCACAACGAGACGCCGATCGTGACGATGGCGGGTTTCCTGAGCTCGTTCATGGACTACGACCGGACCGATGCGCTCGCGGTGCTCTCGAAGATTCCGACGTTGGTGCTCTGCGGGACAGCAGATTTGATGACGCCACCCGCGCACTCCATCGCTATGGCCGCGGGCGTCGAGTATTCGGATCTGGTGCTGGTCGAGGGAGCTGGGCACTCGGTCATTCTCGAGCAGCCGGGGCAGGTTGCCGAGGCTGTTGCTCGGTTGGCGAGGCGGGCGAGCGGGGTTCGGTCAGAGGCGCGTCTCACGCTCGTTGCATAGCGCTTCCGCTGTTCGCGGTGTCGCGCGGTCAACCGTCAGCACCACCGACCGGTCGATCCGCACGACACCCGCGCGACTCGGAGACTCAGGTGTACTGCGCCTGCTGAGCGATGACGAAACCACCCTGACCGTTGGCGTCCTGCCCGGTGTCGAGAACCTTGTCGTCCAGGAACGCCGCGGCATCCTCGTCCAGGAAGATGCGTGACCCTTCGGCGGTCAGGATCTGGTCTTGCTCAGCCGGTACCGCGGCTACCTCGAGCTGCAGCGTTTCCGCGCCGTCGGCCGTGGAGATGCGCAGCCCGGCATCCTCCGGTGTGCCTTCCGCGGACGTAATAGTGCGAACGACCTCGATGGCGGTGGGGGTGAGCATCAACATATATGTGGTTCCTTCCCGCTGTCGTGACAGTCAGCCAAGAATTTGGCGAACTCCGATCCCGCCGACCGCCACCAACGCCCCCATCGGCGTCGGCAGGCCATACCGGCGTTCTCTCAGGAGTAGCCATAGGCTGCTTCCCGAAACTATATTTTTCACGGTCGGCAGCGTTTCCCCTGTTCAGAAGCGAATTGTGAGCCTCGCCGCAGCCGGTCGGCTAGCGGTCAGCGGCCTGGTTCGAGTGCGGAACATCAGGGGGCGAAATCACGGCGTGCAGTGCTGCGGCGGCGTCGAGGAACGCTGTGGAACGCATCGTGAGGGTGGCGTCCCGGGCAGCCAAGGCGGACTGCACGTCGTCGGATCGGTGGGCCTGGCGCAACTCGGGCAGTACGGCTCGGAGGTGGGTGATCGGGTAGCCGGCTTTGCGGAGTTGATGGACGATGCGGGCGTCCCGAACCTGCGCGGGGGTGTAGTGCCGTGCTCCCTGTTGGGTTCGGCTGCGGTCTGGGATGACCAAACCTTCTGCGTCCCAATGCCGCAACGTCGATGTGCGGATGCCGAGGGCGTCGGCGAGTTCGGTGATGCTCATCGAATCGGTGCCGCGTACGTCGACGATCGGCTCGAAGGCGATCGATGCGGAGGCTTGCCGGGCGTGGCCGAGTTCGACGCGCTCGACGTGCAGACGTGCGTGCGCGGCGTCGAGCAGGGCAAGAGCTGCCGCGAGCGGGCCCGTGTGGACGGTCCGAAGAATCTTCTTGGCTTCGGTCGGGCCGGTAGCGACCGCGAGTGCCCGGTAGGCAAGTGCCGAATGGAGGTGTATCTCTGCATAAACGCGGTGTCCGCCCGGAGTACGTGTCGCAGGCGGCAGGACGCCCTCGCGTTCGAGGTTGCGCACCTGCTGCACCGAGTACCCGACACGGCGTGCGACATCGACGGTGCGCGTGACCGGCAAGTTGAGGTTTCGCAAACAGAACTCCTAGAGACCGTGCCCAAAGTCCACACAAGCACTTGAATGACACGCTGGAACCATGACCCTAGACGAGATCATCGACTTCGTGGCAGCGCTCGACGGCGTACTGACCCTCCGCCCCACCGCCGGCGACCAGTGGCCGGAGATCAGCTGGGGCGACACCTTCTTCTACTACTCCCCCGACGGCGTCGTCCCCACCAACACCCAGCCCTTCGCCACCATCGTCACGAAGGACTACCCCGACGACCAGAGCTCGCGCCTGAACCGCCCGAATACCTTCCGAGTCAATATCGCCGCAGGAAAAGACGCTTTCATCGACCACACCGGTCACCAACCACGCGAGGCAACCACCACGGACGTGGACCACAGCGCCACCGACACCGTCATCCCCCACCCCATCTACGGCACCGCAGCCTGGCTCGCCGTCGTGAACCCCGGCACCCGCACCGACGCCGTGACCCGCGAACTACTGCACACCGCATACCTCCGCGCACGTTCCCGCTACGAGCGGCGGGCCGGAGCAGACGCGCGCTGATCTCCCGTCTCCACCCCTCACGCGGGCGTCTTGAGCTTGCGATAGCAACGATTAGCTGTGAATGTGGCCCGGAATCTCGTCGGCGACGCCCTTATCGTTGCTATCGCAACGTTAAGGTTCCCGCGCGATTCCAGCCAGTCTTCGCAATACGTCACGCTAACGTCCTGCTAGAACGCAGCGAACCCGCTGAGCCCGTCAGATCGACCGAATCATTAGCCACGACCACACCGAATGCGTGCGGTCACAGCACGCGGAGAGCGGTCAGCCGCCAGCCGGCCCGAGTGCGAGCAATGCGTGCGGCAAGCGCGAAATGACGGTGTCCTCGGTCGTACGAGGCGCACAGCTCCGCCGCAGCACCGTTGACCATCACGACGTCGACCCGTCTCAGTACCGCCGTGCCCAATTCAGCGCCAGGCACAAAGCCACCCTTGATCACTGTGCGCACCACCGCCACCACCGCCGGGTCGGCAATGTGGCCGAGCTGCGCGACCGGTCGATGACGATCGAGCACTTCCAGGGCGCATCGCAACACGCGATGAGCGAATTCCTTTGCCTCGCTATCCGATTCGTCATCGAGACGCGCCCCGAGGTGCCCAGCCCGCAGCATGCGACGCGGAGCCGCCCTGACCGACCGTTGCGACCGCTCGGAATGCAGTGCGTCACCGGCCGACCGACTCGCAGACAACCCCGCCGCACATTGCCGGCGGTCTTCCACCGGTGCGGTATTCAGCGCAGGCGATGGTCCGACAAAGCAATCCACTTCGACTCCCCCTCAGCTCACGTCGCGTCCCCCGCGATCGAATCGCGAAAGCATCTCACGCACATGCCGCCACGTCCACCAACCAAGCGACCACTCTTGTACGACCGACCGCAAACACCTGCCCGGGTAGAACCAACCAGCACGCCCTCGTCACCACTGATGGCACCGTGCGCAGTCGGAAGTAGACCCGAAACGCCTTGTCTCCCAAGCTTGCCGAGTCGCTACAAATGTTCGGTCGTGCGTTTACCGATGGCCACACTGAGCGCGTCCAACTCGGCAAGGACATCGACGGCGGCCCAGACCCGATTGCGCTTGCTTTCCGACAGGACCTCGAGGACGCCGACCTCAGTCAGCCTGCCCAGCGCGCGATAGGTGCTCGCATCGGTGGTCCCCGCGATGCGTTGTGCGGTATCCGCGTTGAAGATCGGTGTGTCCAGCAAAGCGGCGAGCAACGTCTCGTCCGCAGAGTTCGCCCGAGGCCGAGCAAGCTCGCGCCAGCGCGCCGGCAATGCCGCCAGTGCGCGGGCGGATTCCTGAGCCGCCTCGCTGGCATGGAGCGCGCCCACTGCGACGTACTCGACGAATGCGTCCACTCGTCCTTCACGATAGGCACCGAGCTTGGCGAAGTATCGGGCGGTATCGGCCAGCATCGCCGAAGCCAACGGCACAGTGACCCGTTGGGTCAGCTCGCGGCGACGCAGGACTGCGCTGATCAGTGCGCGTCCGATTCGGCCGTTGCCGTCGGTGAACGGATGAATGGACTCGAACTGGGCATGTGCAATAGCGGCCTGCGCGAGGATCGGCAGATCGTTGCGATTGACGAAGACGAGCAGGTCCGCCATCAGCTCGGCAACCAACTCGGCGGGCGGCGGAATGTACGCCGCGCCAATGGGTGTGTAGTCACTGCCCCCGATCCAGTTCTGCACGTCGCGCAGCTGGCCCGAATCCCGTGCCGAGTAGAAGTCAGGCGCCATCAGCAGTCGATGCGCTGCCAGGAGATGGTCCATCGTGACAGGTCCCCTCCCCGCCGTATCGACCATCGCGATCAGCGCCTTGACCGCCGCAAGCTGCGACTGCGCCTCGACACTGGCCTTCCCACCCGCCACCGCTTTACCAAACGCACGCCAGCCCGCATCGATGTGCTCGATCTTCGAGGAGGCGACCGATTCGCTGCGCAGAAGGAAATCCGCCAGCGGCGCCAGATGCTCCCCGAAACCCGCCTCCAGACGGGCGATAGCGATGACCGCCGCTTCGTGCGCGCGAGCTACGGCCCCGACGGTGTCGTACTCGAGGTCGCCGATGAGCGGGGGGATCGCCACCGCGATTCGGTCGAGCGTACGGTCAGCTCGCGAACCCTGCCGTTGGCGAGGGTTCCAAGCACGCTCCTCGATGCGGTGCGGTGGCCCGTTCATAGTGTGCTTTCTCGGTTGAAAAGCTACTTGATATCAACATAGCTTACTTTTGACCACCAAAACGCAGCTATGGATTTCTTGTTGTAGGTTTTGCATCCGCTGGGCCGTGCTGGGAGTTCGCATGCTCAACCAACTCGATCCACCTGGTTGCGACCATGGCCATGCGCGCAGCAGACAAATCTGCATGGATCACGGCCGCCTCGGGGTTGGTCGTCACCCGCACGAGAGCTCGATTTCGTCGGACAGCCGGCGCATCGAGGCACCCCGACGAGCAGGGCGGTCCGAGACCTCAGCCTTCGGCAGCGAGTTGTCCGCAGGCGGCGGCGATTTCCTGGCCGCGGGTATCGCGGACGGTGCACGGGACGCCCTGGGCGTTCACCCGCCGAACGAACTCGGCCTCAACGGGTTTCGGCGAGGCGTCCCACTTGCTGCCCGGCGTCGGGTTCAGGGGGATCACGTTGACGTGCACGCGGGAACCCAGCGCCTTGTGCAACTTCTGGCCGAGCATGTCCGCACGCCACGGCTGGTCGTTGATATCTCGGATCAGCGCGTACTCGATGGAGACACGGCGACCGGACTTGTCGGCGTAGTAGCGGGCCGCGTCGAGCACCTCGGCGACCGGCCAGCGGTTGTTCACCGGGACGAGGGTGTCGCGGAGTTCGTCGTCGGGAGTGTGCAGGGAGACGGCGAGGGTGACCGAAAGGTCCTCGTCGGCCAGTTTGCGGATGGCGGGGGCCAGGCCGACGGTGGAGACAACCACGTTGCGCTGCGAAATACCGAAACCGTCCGGCGGCGGGGAGGTGATGCGGCGGACCGCGGCGACGACCCGCTTGTAGTTGGCCAGCGGTTCGCCCATGCCCATGAAGACGATGTTGGACAGCCGGCCCGGCCCGCCCGCGACCTCACCGTCGCGCATCGCGGCTGCCGCGGCGCGCACCTGGTCGACGATCTCGGCGGTGGACAGGTTGCGGTTCAGTCCGCCTTGGCCGGTCGCGCAGAACGGGCAGGCCATGCCGCAGCCTGCTTGGCTGGAGATGCAGAGGGTGGCGCGGTCGGGGTAGCGCATGAGCACGCTCTCCAGGAGGGTGCCATCGCCCGCGCGCCACAACGTCTTTCGGGTTTCGCCCGCATCGCAGGCGACATGCTTCACCACCGACATCAACGGCGGGAACAGCGCCTCGCCGATTTTTTCGCGCACGGGCGCGGGCAGATCCGTCATCTGCGCCGGGTCGGCCTGCAGCCTGCCGTAGTACTGGCGGGCGATCTGATCGGCGCGGAACTTCGGCAGTCCCAGCTCCTCGATGGCTGCCCGCCTGCCCTCGGCGTCGAGGTCGGCGAGGTGCCGGGGCGGCATGCCACGGCGCGGAGCATCGAAAACGAGGGGCAGGGAGACGGTCATAGTTCCTCCATTCTCCCATCTGGGCGAATGTGCCGCACACTCGCCCGCACGCGGCAGTTCCGACATGGCCGGATCGTCGCCGGGAAATACGTGTAACTGTCATAGCAGTGGGCAATGATCGGAACATGTCCACCAATGCAGAACACCTGCCTGAGCCCGATCCAGATCTGACGGACGAGCGCACGGCGCCGACGCCGCCGACCGCACCGCCTGCCACCACCCCGCCGAGCACCGTCCCGGCCAAGCACCGCCAATCGCTGTCCACCCGCACCGGCACCACCTGGATGAGTCTGATCGCGGGCGCTCTCATTCTCATCGTCCTACTGGTCTTCATCCTGCAGAACCTGGATCAGGTCGAGGTCGGCTTCTTCTTCTGGCACTTCTCGCTGCCGCTCGGCGTCGCAGTGCTGCTGTCGGTCATCGGCGGCGCACTGGTGATGGCGCTGGTCGGTGGCCTGCGCATCCTGCAACTCCGCCGCGTCGCGAAGAGGTAGCTAATCGCGCTTCGGCGGAAATGCCGGACCGTCAAGGCGCGAGAGCACGAACGAGGGCACGGGTGCGCGCCGGATTTCCGGTGCACCGCCGCAGCGCGTGGCCCGGCTGGTCGAAATGCTCACGCAGCAGATCGAGCGCCTCGGTGAAAGTGGTTCCGGTGGGCCAGGATGTCCGGTCCGCGTATCCGCATTCGAGCAGTCGTGCGATGTCTTCGGCATCACGCGGAGTAAAGCGGTGCAAGTAAGCGAAGACCTTGATGCAGATAGCCGTCGCGATGTCCGGGATCGCGACAGTAGCGGCTGTCCGGGCGCCATCGATCAGCTTGGCGCTCAAAGCAATCCACACCGGCTCCCGAGCCAACGCCACATGCAGCGCCGGGATACCGTCCACCGCGATCGGTCCCGCATCGAGATCGGCGACATGCCGGTTGGTGAACGACGGCGCCAGCAAGTCGATCGTCGCGGCAGTTCCACCGATCGAACGCTCGAATCGGTTGCCCGCCCGTGGATTGTCATAGCCCATGCCGCGCAATCGATCCAGCAGGACTCCGTCCCGGATGGTGACCAGCTCTACGGCGAGATCAGCGTCCCTGGTCGCGCGCAACGGGACCGATACCCCGCTGCGCAGCACGTGCAGATTGACCATGTGCCCGCCGATCACCGCCCACGACTCCAGCGCGGCACCGGCAGCCGCGGCGTCGGCCAGCGCCAGATACGCACCGTCCTCGGCCCGCGACCCGCTGAAGACCTCCAGCTCGATCATGCAACGCGCTCGAGCTCGCTGCGGGCGGCAAGGAAGCGTTGTTCGAGTTCGGCTACGGCTTCAGCGGTGTCGGGTCCGTCGCAGGTGAGGAGGTGCCGGGCAATCTCGGTGATGGGTGCGAGCGGCCACGCTTGTGCAGGTGGCCCGCCCATCGCCGCGGCGATCGCCGGGTCGAGCCGCAATCCGGGCGCGAGCTTGCCGACGTTCACCACGAGGGTCGCATCGACGGGGCTCGTTTCGACCGGGACGAAACCTGCTGCTTGCAGGTCCAAATGCCCATCGGCGTGCAGATAGACGATATCCGGGATTCGCCACGGCGCGACCCGGTCCGCTGCCCAGTCGCCACAGACCTGCAGCGAAACCTGTTGATCGGAGGCGTGTTCCAGTGCCAGCTCGATCTGCCTCTGCATGGTGTCGAGGCTGTACCAGGACTCGACGACGTCGACCTTGGGCGGACGGGCAGCGACAAGACGCTCGAACAGTTCGCGCGGGCGGCGAACCTGCCAGCCGTCCGGGCCGCGTTCGGTCCAGCCGAACGCATCAGCGGCAGCCAGGATCTGCGACACTCGCGCCTGCGTCACCCCGGTAGCTTCCGCGATGCCGACCTGCCGCTGGGCAGCAGGGCTGCCGAGCAGAAACGACAGCACAGCCACCTCGGCACGCGACAGCTTTTCCTCGGACATCCTGCGAGTATAAATTTTGCCGACCCGGCGGCAAGAATTTATAATTGCAGGTCAGAGCAGGGTTGAGAGGACCAACCAGGAGACGAAGGCCGACGGGAGCATGGAGTCGAGGCGGTCCATGATGCCGCCGTGACCGGGCAGCAGGGTGCCCATGTCCTTGATGCCGAGTTCGCGTTTGATCTGGGATTCGATGAGGTCACCGCAGGTGGCGACCAGGACGAGGCCAACGCCGAGGACGACGCCGATCATCGAGTTGGCCTCCAGCAGCAGGGTGACGGTGAGCAGGCCGCCGATGACGGTGAAGACCAGGGAACCGCCGAAGCCTTCCCAGGATTTCTTCGGGCTGATCGACGGCACCATCGGATGCCTGCCGAACAGCACGCCTGCCACGTAACCGCCGACGTCGGAGCAGACGACCAGGATCATGAAGGTCAGTACCCGCAGGTTGCCGTCCGGTTCGAGCAGCAGCAGCGTCGCGAACGAGGCGAGCAGCGGGATCCAGGCCAGCGTGAAGAGGGCGATGGCGGTGTCGCGCAGGAAGTTTCGCGGCGCGGTCTGCAAGCCGTGGTCGAACAGGCGCCACACCATGCAGGTGAGCGCGGTGCCCGCGAACGCGCCCGCGACCCCGCTGGCTCCGTAGGGCCAGCCGAGCCAGAACACGGCCTGCCCGCCGACGATCAGCGGGATGCGCGGCACCAGGACGTCGGCTTCGCGGAGACGTTTGGCGACCTCCCAGGTCGCCACGCCCACAGCCACACCGACAACGCCGATGAACACCTTCGGCACGAACAGCAGAATCGCGATGAGCGAAAGACCGAGACCGAAGCCGACCGCGAGCGCCGCCGGCAGATTCCGGCCCGCGCGGGAGCCGGGCGCGGGCGCGGCGGCGAGCACCGCGTTGGGACCGTGCGCCTCCGGATCGTGCTCGGCCGCCGAAGCAGCCGGAGCCTGTTCGGCGCCCGCGTCATTCGATGCCCACACGGACGCTTCCGCGCCGGAGGTCTGAGGTTGCTGCCCAGCAGCACCGTCGGGACGGGCGGCCGAACCGTCACCATCGGCCGAAGCGTCGTGACCGGACGCCGCAGCGGAGGCTAACGGCTCGTGCCCCGACGCTCCCGCATCGCGCACGTGCTCCTGCCTCGCTTCAGCTGTGCCGTTCACCGGCCTCGGCTCCTCAGCCGCACCGGTCGCGGCGGCGTTCTCGGCCACGATTGTCCCGTCGCTCAACTCGTCGTTCCGTTCGTCCCCCGCCCGGGCGGGCGTGCTGCGGTGTCCCATCGGCGGCATTCCCGGTGCCCATCGCTCACGCCACCGGCGTCAGACCTCGAGCAGTTCGGCTTCCTTGTGTTTGACCAGTTCGTCGATCTGGCCGACATACTTGGCGGTGGTCTTGTCGAGGTCCTTCTCGGCACGCCCGACCTCGTCCTCGCCCGCCTCGCCATCCTTCTGGATGCGCGACAGTTCGTCCATGGCTTTGCGCCGGACATTGCGGATCGACACCTTCGCATCCTCCCCCTTGCCCTTGGCCTGCTTGGCCAGCTCGCGGCGGCGCTCCTCGGTGAGCTGCGGTACCGAAATCCGAATGATGTCACCGTTGTTGGTGGGATTGACACCGAGATCGGAGTTGCGGATCGCGGTCTCGATCGCGCCGAGCTGTGCCTGCTCGTACGGCTTGATCACAACCATGCGCGGCTCCGGCACCGTAATGCTGGACATCTGGGTGATGGGGGTGGGCGAGCCGTAGTAGTCCACGACGATTCGAGTGAACATCCCCGGGTTGGCACGTCCGGTGCGGATGCCTGCGAGATCGTCCTTCGCTACCGTGACAGCCTTTTCCATCTTCTCCTCGGCGTCGAAGAGCGCTTCTTCAATCACGACCGTTTCCTCCACAGCGTCGTCATCGTCATGATCCGCGGGTCGCGGGGTCAGGACCGAACCAATGTGCCGATCTTCTCACCGGCGACCGCTCGGGCGATATTGCCCTTGGTCAACAAATTGAACACCAGCATCGGCATCTGGTTGTCCATACAGAGGCTGAAGGCCGTCGCGTCGGCGACCTTGAGGCCCTGTTCGATGACCTCTTTGTGGGTGATCTCGGAGTACATGGTGGCGTCCTCGTCGACCTTGGGGTCGGCGGTGAACACCCCGTCGACCGCCTTGGCCATCAGCACCACCTCGGCGCCGATCTCCAAAGCGCGCTGGGCGGCGGTGGTGTCGGTGGAGAAGTACGGCATGCCCATGCCCGCGCCGAAGATCACCACTCGGCCCTTCTCCAGGTGCCGCTTGGCGCGCAGCGGGAGGTAGGGCTCGGCGACCTGGCCCATGGTGATCGCGGTCTGCACCCGGGTCTCGATGCCCTGCTTCTGCAGAAAGTCTTGCAGCGCAAGGCTGTTCATCACGGTGCCGAGCATGCCCATGTAATCCGAGCGGGCCCGTTCCATGCCGCGCTCCTCGAGCTCGGCGCCGCGGAAGAAGTTGCCGCCGCCGATCACCACGGCCACCTGTACGCCGGTGGCGACCACCTCGGCGATCTGCTCCGCGACCGTCTCCACCACATCGGGGTCGAGGCCGACACGGCCGCCGCCGAACATCTCGCCACCCAATTTCAGAAGCACCCGGCGATATCCTGGGCGGTCGTTCCCCGGGTCCGTCATGGGTGTTCTTCTCCTTCGGCGGTCAACGTGTTATCGGCAGGCAAGTGCGTCAAAGAATTCGGCAGCTCGGAAAGGCTCCTCAACACGGAGCGGCCCCTATCCTGCCCTATGTGTGCTCGGCGGCATAGGAAGACCCCCCGTCAACCGGCATATCGGTCGACGAGGGGTCTGCTCTATGTAGCCATGGGACGGCATTCAGACCAGGTCCCGCGTCTGGATCCCGGCGTTGCCGGGACGACCGTGCGGGGCACGATCAGTTCGAGCCGACCTCGAAGCGGGCGAAGCGGGTAACGGTGACCCCGGCCTCGTCCAGCAGCGCCTTGACGGTCTTCTTCGAGTCGGTGACCGACGACTGCTCCAGCAGCACGACGTCCTTGAAGAAGCCGTTGACGCGGCCCTCGGTGATCTTCGGCAGTGCGGCTTCGGGCTTGCCCTCTTCGCGAGCGGTCTGCTCGGCGATGCGGCGCTCGTTCTCCACGATGTCGGCCGGAACCTCGTCGCGGGTCACGTACTTCGCCTTGAGCGCGGCAACCTGCATGGCGGCGGCACGAGCGGCATCAGCCGCGGCGTCACCCTCGCCCTGGTACTCGATCAGCACGCCGACAGCGGGCGGCAGATCCGAGGCACGCTTGTGCAGGTAGGTGGCGACCGGGCCGTCGAAGGAGATCACGCGACGCAGCTCGAGCTTCTCGCCGATCTTGGCGGCCAGCGCCTGCACGGCCTCGTCGGCGCTCTGGCCACCGAGGTCGAGCGCCTTGAGCGCGTCCAGGTCGGCCGGCTTGGCGGTCGCGGCGGCAGCCACGATCTGGTCGGCCAGCGCCTGGAACTCCGCGTTCTTGGCGACGAAGTCGGTCTCGGAGTTGATCTCGAGCATGACGCCGCCCTTGGCGGTGACCAGGCCCTCGGCGGTGGTGCGCTCGGCACGCTTGCCGACGTCCTTGGCGCCCTTGATGCGCAGGATCTCGACGGCCTTGTCGAAATCACCGTCGGTCTCGGCCAGCGCGTTCTTACAATCCATCATCCCGGAGCCGGTGAGCTCCCGGAGCCGCTTCACGTCGGCAGCGGTGTAGTTCGCCATCGGGGGCGAGCCTCCTTCGGAGAAAGTACTTGAATACTGGGCAGCGGTGATCACCATCGCACGCGATCGTGATCACCGCCGGAACAGTGCCTGAACGGCGGCGTTCGCTGTCCCTACGTGGTTACGCAGGCTACCGGCGCACGCCGCCGTGGGTTGAGAAGACTCAGGCCTCGGCCGGGGTCTCCACCGGAGCCTCGGCGGGGGCGGCCTCAGCGGCAGCCTCGGCAGGGGCCTCAGCCGGGGTCTCGGCAGCGGCTTCGGCGGCCGGTGCGGCCGACGCGAGCAGCTCCTGCTCCCACTCGGCGAGCGGCTCGCCCGCGCCCGACTCCGGCTTGTCGTCGCCGGAGGACAGACCGGCCCGCGCCTGCACGCCCTCGGCCACCGCGGAGGCGACGACCTTGGTGAGCAGTGCGGCGGAACGGATCGCGTCGTCGTTACCCGGGATCGGGTAGTCGACCAGGTCGGGGTCGCAGTTGGTGTCCAGGATCGCGATGACCGGGATGTTCAGCTTGCGCGCCTCGCCGACGGCGATGTGCTCCTTGTTGGTGTCGACGACCCAGATGGCCGAGGGCACCTTGGCCATGTCGCGGATACCACCGAGGGTGCGATCCAGCTTGGTCATCTCACGCGTGAGCATGAGGATTTCCTTCTTGGTGCGACCCTCGAAACCACCGGTCTGCTCCATCGCCTCGAGCTCCTTGAGGCGCTGCAGGCGCTTGTGCACGGTGGAGAAGTTGGTGAGCATGCCACCCAGCCAGCGCTGGTTGACGTAGGGCATCCCGACGCGAGTCGCCTCGGCCGCGATCGACTCCTGGGCCTGCTTCTTGGTGCCGACGAAGAGAACGGTGCCACCGTGGGCGACGGTCTCCTTGACGAACTCGTAGGCCTTGTCGATGTAGGTCAGCGTCTGCTGCAGGTCGATGATGTAGATGCCGTTGCGGTCGGTGAAGATGAACCGCTTCATCTTCGGGTTCCAGCGCCGTGTCTGGTGCCCGAAGTGCGCGCCGCTGTCCAGCAGCTGCTTCATTGTTACGACAGCCATAGCTCCCGTATCTCTCTTTCGTTTGCCGGTAGACGCAGCGAATCGGTGATTCGTTGCCCTGGCGCCTCCGAACCGTCGGACCCGACCGCGAGGGTGGGGACCAGCCGACGACTCCCTGCTCCGCACAGACACCGTCGCGAATCGATGGATGATGAGCTCGATTCGAACAGCGCCGTTGCGAACAAGCACGGGGTGGCGCGCGAAGTCGGTCTATGCAGGCACAGACCGCTCGATCAGTCTATCGGGTTCCAGGCCAGCTACTAAATCGGCCTGTCAGGGGGTACGCGGTGGTGGTCGCCGACTGTGGAACGGGGAATGTCCACAGTCGAGAAAGTTGTCCACATTCGGGGTAGTGGGGGTTCCGGGACCGGTTCGGTCGGATGAGGCTTTGTGGCATGCCTTCGAAACCGATCTCGTCCATGATGACGCTGGTCATCCCGCTTTTCTTCGCGCTCGCTGTGTTGACGGCGCCGCCGGTTGCAGCGGGTGGGCTCGGGCCGCCTGTGCCAAGCGCATCGGTTGCAGTAGGTGGGGTGCCGCAGCATGCGAGGGCCGTGCGCACGGCGTGCGTGGGTTCCTACTGTGAGCGCGTGTGGTTGATGTGGCCGCATGCTGCGGGTCGACAGCCGGCGACGTGCTCGGGCGCGCTCTGTGGGCTGGTTCTCACGTCGCTACGAGCCGGGGACGGGCGGGCGCCGCAGGACGTGAGCGCCCCACTTGCGACGTGCACGGGTTCGTCCTGCGGGGTAGGCGGATCGGTGCGCCAGGCACCGGTACTCGTCGGCGACTACGGGGCGCCGCGCGACGCGGGCGCAGCGCTCGCGACGTGCACTGGTTCGTTCTGCGGGTTGGTGCGTCCGGCGCCGTTGCGCGTCAGGGACGATGGGGCGGCGCAGGACGCAGGATCCGGTATCGGCCCGTTCGGGATATCTCCGCTTGACGCGGAGTTCTGCGAATATGCCGGTCCTGCACCATTTTTCATGTCGCCGAGCGATGCCGAGTTCTGCGGCCTCGTCTCGCCTGCCCCGCTGGCGTTGCCATCCGCCACAACCAACTGAACTCGCGTGATGGGTAGCAACAGGGCCCGCCGGGCTGTCGTCCTGATCGGTCTCGTGTTGATCGTGCTGGTCTGCGTGGAGCCGATCTCGACGGCCGCACCGGTCGGTGGGTTCGGCTGGCCGCTGCAGCCTCGGCCGGCCGTGCTGCGGCGGTTCGACAAGCCTGCGCAGAATTGGCTACCGGGGCATCGTGGGGTGGATCTGGCCGGCGCGCCCGGACAGGGGGTGCTCGCCGCAGGAGACGGGATCGTGGTGTTCGCCGGGACGGTGGCGGACAAGGCGGTGGTGTCGATCGATCATCCGGGTGGGCTGCGGACCACGTATGAGCCTGTGCGCGCCGAGGTTTCGGTGGGGCGCCGGGTTGGGCGAGGCGACCGGATCGGCACGCTGGAAGCCGGGCACGAAGGGTGTGGGACGTGTCTGCATTGGGGATTGAGGAGCGAAGGTGGTGGTCGGCGCCGACGGGAGTACTTGGATCCCCTGGGGTTGCTGCACCTCGCTCCCCTACGCCTGAAACCCGTGGAACCCTCATGAGTACGTGCCACTGGGCGCTCCGCGTGTCGAAACCGACGCCGCGTAATGCTTCCCAACCGGGCCGGCCGGGGTGAAGATCAAGGCATGGAGCTTGGGCCCAGCGATCCGCCGTTCACCTATTCCGAAGTCGGTGCCACGAGCAGTGAGCTGCCCGCGGGGTATCACGGGTTTCGGTTACGGCGGCAGATCGGGCACGGTCGGGCGCTGTTCGAGCACGCGGCGGTGGCGATCCTGGAATATCGGATGCAGAAGGGCACCGGGGTCTTTCACGAGGCGTCGACCCCGACGGCCGAGCCGGGTACCCGCCTGACGGTGCGGCTCGGCATCGGGCCGTTGGCCATCACCGCGCCGTGCCGGGTGGTGTACGTGCTGGCCGCGCCGAACCAGCGCGGCTTCGCGTACGGCACGCTGCCGGGGCACCCAGAGAGTGGCGAGGAGTTGTTCGCCGTCGAGTACGACCCGGCCGACGACGCCGTGTACGGCGTGGTGACCGCGTTCTCGCGACCGGCGACCTGGTACACCCGGCTGGGCGGTCCGGTAGCTCGCCTCATTCAGCGCTTCGTCGCTGGGCGATACATCAAGACCCTGACCACCGCACCCTGACCCGCAAGGCAACCGACTTCCGGTTGGCTACTGTTCTAGAGCAGGTCCGCCAACGCCTTGGCCTGCACCCGCAGCTCCTCGGCTTGCTCCGCGTGCCCGAGTCCGTCGTATTCCTCGGCGACAGTGCGGCGTTCGGTGATCTCCGCGCGCACGATCTGTTCGATGTCCCCCTCGGTCAGCTCGCGCCGCGCGACCTCGGTGACGCCCAGGCCGACCGCGCTGCCCTCGACGGCACCCGCCCGATGCTCACCGACGTCCACAGCTTCCGCATTGTCGATGGCACCCAGTGTCGACCGCAGGGCGGTGATCGCCTGGCGATCCCGGGACTTCATCGCCACGGACAGCGCGGCGCGCAGGCGCGTACGCAAGGGATCCGGTTCGGTCGACATGATCACCACCGTAAGGAGAGTCATTCCCGGAGTCGAACAATTTTCGCCGGCGAGCTACCCGACCGTGCCCCGCGGCGTGACGATGGAGAAGTCCGGGTCCGGCGCGTCGAATACGCCTACGAGCTCGGCCAGCTTGGTGACATCACCGTCGATGAGGATGTCGCCCGCGGCCGCTGCGACGCCGAAGTCCTCGCCCGCCAACAGCACTCGGATGAGTGTCGCCTTGCTCAGCGTGAAGGTCGCGTCGGGTTCGGGCAGCGGCACCCCGTCGGGCCGGTCGTAGTGGGTCAGCCGCCCGTTGCGCAGTTCGAGGCGGTGCACCCGATCCTCGTCGCTGATCTGCCACTCCGCGACGACTCGCTGATTCCACGCCTTCGGCCCGTCGACGCGCAGCGCCATGGCGTCGAAGATCTGG
This sequence comes from Nocardia sp. CS682, assembly GCF_004634405.1. Taxonomy (NCBI): domain Bacteria; kingdom Bacillati; phylum Actinomycetota; class Actinomycetes; order Mycobacteriales; family Nocardiaceae; genus Nocardia; species Nocardia sp. CS682. The sequence continues at coordinate 2,204,799 of NZ_CP029710.1, forward strand.
TCGACGGTCAGCGCGGCGAGCATGGTCGGCGAGGTGGCCTTGGTCGGCGTGCCGAACGAGCCGTAGCGCAGTTCGTAGGCGCCGCTGAGGTAGAAGTTGCGCCAGGTGGCGTTCTCCGCGCCGTAGCCGAGTTGCTCGAAGGTACTGGCCTGCAAGGCTTTCGCCGCATCATTGGTGGGATCGGCGAAGATCACGTAGTTGACCACCTGGGCCACCCAGCGATAGTCGCCCGCATCGTAGGACTCCTGCGCCTTGCGCAGCACCTCCTCCGCGCCACCCATGAATTCCACGTGCCGAACAGCGGATTCGACCGGTGGATGCTCCCACAGATGCGCCGGGTTACCGTCGAACCAGCCCATGTACCGCTGGTAGATGGCCTTGACGTTGTGACTGACCGACCCGTAGTACCCGTGCGTGTGCCAGCTGCCCTCGATAGCCGATGGCAGCGTGAGCATTTCGGCGATCTCGGCGCCGACGTAGCCCTGATTCAACAGGCGCAGGGTTTGGTCGTTCAGGTACCCGTATAGATCACGTTGCAGCGCAAGGAATTCCACCAGTCGCTCGGTGCCCCAAGTAGGCCAGTGGTGCGAGGCGAACACCACATCGGACCGGCGCGCGTATAGGTTGATCGCCTCGGTCAGGTACTTCGCCCAGACATGCGGGTCGCGCACCAGGGCGCCGCGCAGGGTGAGCAGGTTGTGCAGTGTGTGCGTGGCGTTTTCGGCCATGCACAGTGCGCGGTGCTCAGGAAAGTAGAAGTTCATTTCGGCGGGCGCTTCGGTGCCGGGGGTGATCTGGAAGACGATCTTGACCCCGTCGACCGTTTCTTCCTGCCCGGTCGTGGTGATGTCCACGGTAGGCGGGATCAGCGTCACCGTGCCGACCGAAGTGGTCTGCCCGAGCCCCGCGCCGACGGCGCCCAGCGGCCCGCGGGGCAGCACCGCGCCGTACATATACCCGGCCCGGCGTGCCATCGCGGTACCCGCGTACACGTTCTCGGCCACGGCGTGCTCGAGGAAGCCCGCCGGGGCGAGCACCGGGCAGCGGCCTGCCGCAACATCTTCGGTGGTGGTGACACCCATCGCACCGCCGAAATGGTCGACGTGCGAATGGGTGTAGATGAGACCCGTCACCGGACGCTCGCCGCGGTGCGCCCGATAGAGCGCAAGCCCGGCGGCGGCCGTTTCCGCGGAAATCAGCGGATCGATCACCAGCACACCGGTTTTGCCCTCGACGAGTGTCATGTTGGACAGGTCGAGCCCACGGACCTGATAGATCCCCTCGGTCACCTCGAACAAGCCCTGCTTGATGACCAGCCCGGCCTGCCGCCACAGACTGGGATTGACCGAGGCGGGGCAGGATTCGCGCAAGAAGTCGTAGGAATCGTTGTCCCACACCACGGTTCCGTCGGTCGCCGTCACGACGCCGGGCTCCAGCGCGGCGATGAACCCGCGATCGGCGTCCGCGAGATCGGCGGTGTCGGCGAACGGCATCGCGGCGGCCGCACGCTGCTGCTCCGCAACGATGAAATCGCTCGGCTCGGTCGCTGTGCTCATGCGTGCACCTCGCTAGCGCTCGGCACGGTCATGCGACCTGCGCGCCGGCACCCGATCCGCTCACTTCGTTCACTCATGCCCGCACCTCGCTCACGCTCCGCTGACGTCGACTGCGCATACCCACACCTCGCTGACACTCGCCTCCGACATACCTCACTCGCGCTGGCACAATCCGCTCGCTTCGTTCGCTCATGTCATCCTCCTGAGAGTCGGTACAAGTCGCTGTGCCGGTGTAGATCTAGGGCCACGGATCGAGAATCTGGATGGCTGCCGCGAGAACGGCGACGACCACCACCGCCACGGTTGTCGCGGCGACAACTCGTCTGCCGTGGCCGTAGTTGCCCCGATGCAAACTGCGGTTGCGCAGGTAACTCAGTCCTGCCAGTGCGGCCATGGCGATCGCGGCACCGATCGGCGCGATCATCGCGGGACGCCACCCGCTGGTCACGGCATGGTTCACGAACAACGCGCCAGTGATCGTCGCGGCCACCGCCGTCCGTCGCCAGGCCAAGGCGGTGCGTTCCGCGGCGAGCCCGGCGCGGCTCATCGAAGCAACACCGCAACACCCGCGAGCACCGAAACGACAGCGATGCCCGCGGACAGGATCGGCACCATCACCGTGTCGGGCAGCGGACGCCCCCGCCGCATCGCCACCCCGACTCGGCGCCAATGCACGTACGCGCCCACCGCGACGATCACCGCTAGCACCAGGCAACTCAGCGCGAGTGCACGCCGCGCGCCGCCCATCCGGAACGGCTGCACCAACGTGTGCACCGCGACGCCGCCGGCGAGCAGGCCGAGCGATGTGCGCATCCACGCCAAGAACGTGCGTTCGTTGGCGAGGGTGAAGCGGTAGTCGACCTCTTCTGCCCCGTCCTCCGACACGGCGTCGGGGCTCGGCAGCGTCATGCCGCCCCGGCTCGGACCGCGGTCTTGCTGCGCACCCACAACCAGGTCAACGCGAGCATCACGACCAGCGCGGGCTTGCCGAAGACCAGGGCGAAGGTGCCGAGCAGGACCACTTTGTCGGCCAGGTACAGCGGCACCATCACCGCCACGTGCGCCGCCCAGAACACGAACCAGGCGAAGGTGATTCGGCGATGCAGGCGCAGCCGCGTCGCCGCGTCGGCGGGCTCGGCCGGTTCGAGCCGAATCTTGCGGCTCACCGTGTAGCTGAGTGGCTTTCCGGTGAGCAATGTCGCGCCGAACAGCACGGTCATCACGACACTCAACGCTACTTCGGGCAGATAGAAACCGCGCCCCTCCCCGGTGATCTCGACGAACAGCGAGAACACCAGGATTACCAGCACAGCGCCCGCAACCACCCGCACCGAGTCGCCGCGCATCAGCCGCACAGCGCCCAACACAATTGCGATCAGGATGGCGACGAAAACACCGACCTCCGCACCGGCTGCCGAGTATCCGATCAGAAAACCGATCGCCGGAGCTGCGCCGTCCAGAATGTGTTGCGGGCCGTGCATCGCCCGGAAGTTTCCCCACATCTCAGCCACCACTCCGCGTGATTCCGCCAGGCTGTCGCCCGGATCCAGCACCTCGCGCTGGTCGTCGGAGTTCACGGGCACCTCTCCCACACAGGTCGGTTCGGGCTGCGAGCGAATAGTCCGCTACGCCACATTCGGCGAGCAAACAATCCGCTACGTCACCCTAACCGGACCTCCTGAGGGCGTCCACGAACCGCGCACGGCCGTGATCATGCGGTTATCACCCGGTTCGCGCTGATGGCGGCCTACACCGGAACGGCATCCTCGAAGGTCATCGCCAACCGGGCGATGCTGGACGTCATGAGAGCACGACGGGGCAGGCGCAGTGACTTCAGTTCGTCGGCGATGGGGTGATTGCCGAGGGACAAAGTGGCCCCGCCCGGACGGGCGCGCATGCCCGACGGCTCCATCCGCCACGGCGTGCATCGAGTGACGCCGTCGATGTGCGAGTAGGCGTCGAACGAGGCGGCGGCGTTTCGACGTTCCGGAGTGCGAAAGCCCTGACGAACAGTCAGGTCGACGATCAGCTCGCCCGCCTGGCGCAGCGCACCGTGACGAATTTCCGTGTCGTGACGAACACTGAAATCGGCGAGTTCCTTGGGGAATCCCCAGATTCCGCGCCCCGCCGCGAGCGTGAAGTCGCCGTCGACCGGCAGTCGATGGATGAAGACTCCGGCCTGATTCGTCGCCAAGGCCCGGAGGTCGCCGAACCGGCCGACCGCAGCAGCGGTGTGGTGCCGGACCATGAACGAGACGCCGAACTCGTGGTACGGGCCGAGATCACCGTCGACATACTCGACGAAAACGAGCGAGCACATCGCACGACCGCCCGGTAGCCGCAGCACTCGCAACCCGGAATAGTCGACCAACTGCTGCGCCGCGGCCGCGGGAACCAGGTAGGTCGCCATGAAAGCGTGGGCGAGCCGAATACGAACCGGCATCTGAACTTCCTGGCCGAGGACGGTATGGGTGCTCACCGAACGCCTTCCCGCGCACCCCGCTTCGAGCCGTGGAGCGCACCGTTTCGCTGGACCATCGAGTCCATAAACTAGAACTCGTTTCAGTTTAACAAGGCGGCCTCCACCACGGCCCGAATGCCGACGATTGGCGATGCCTTAATCCTCGGCTCGAGGCCCCGCCCCCTCGGGGAAACCGCGCAGACGGTGCTGGAGACCGTCGAGCAAACACAGCAAACCGAAGTCGAACGCCATCGCTCGCGAGACCTCGGTGTCCTCCGGCGTCGCCTCCTGATAGTCCGCGAGCAGTTCGGGATAGTCCTCGGCTACGCCTTCCATCGTTTGCACGATGAGGTCCCGGTCGATCTCCATGTCGCCATACGTCTTCCGCCAGGCGATCTCCGGTGTCACCACCCCGAGCACGTAGGACATCACCGTGCCACTGGCGAAGTAGATATCGACGCCGCGGAAGCCCGCGCCGGCGTACGCGCGACGCAGCCGGTCGGTGAGCCGCAACGCATTCGGCCCCAGACTGGGCAGCTGCCCGATCAGGGTCGCGCCCCACGGATGCTCGCGCAGCGCGGCGCGGAAGTTGTAGGCGAACGTCGTGAGCACCTCACGCCACGGCGCCTGCTCGGGTTCCGGGACCTCCACCATGCCCCAGAACTCGTCGAGGACCCATTCCAGCAGTTCATCCTTGTTGGCCACGTACCAGTAGAGGCTGGTGGCGCCCGCGCCGAGCTTGGCGCCGATCTTGCGCATGCTCAAAGACTCGAGTCCTTCGGTGTCGAGGAGTTCGACGGCAGCGCCGATGATCTGATCGAGGCGTAAACCCGACGTCTTCGGCTGACGGGGTTCGCGGATCCATACCGAGGTGAACTGCTTGGTCACGGGTCGATCCTATATTCGCTCGCACGTTGTTCGAGTCTCTCGTACGCTGTTCGAGTGGAATCGAACGTTGTACGAGACCCTCGCCGTTGGTGGATTCTGGGGGTCCTTTGCCTGTCCTTGCTGGTGCTGATGCTCGACAGCACTGTGCTCAATCTCGCTATCCCGTCACTGATCCGGGAGCTGGGCGCCACACCGTCGGACGTGCAGTGGATCCTGGACGCCTACGTGCTGGTCTTCGCCGGACTCCTGCTCACCGCGGGCAGTCTGTCCGACCGATTCGGCAGGCGGCGGATGCTGATCTACGGCCTCGCCGTCTTCGGCGTGGCCTCGCTGGTCGCGGTGCTCGCCACCGAGCCATGGCATGTCGTCGCCGCCCGAGTGGCGATGGGGATCGGCGGTTCGCTGCTGATGCCGTCGACCCTGTCCATCCTGATGACCACCTTCGCCGAGGACGAGCGGCGCAAGGCGATGGCCGCCTGGTCGACCGTCTCGATGGTCGGCATCGTGGCCGGGCCGACGCTGGGTGGTCTACTGCTGCAGCACTATTGGTGGGGGTCGGTGTTCCTGCTCAATATCCCGGTGGCAGTGCTCGCCATCGTGGCCGCGCTGGTTCTCATGCCGGAGTCCACCGGTGAGCAGCGGCCGGTCGACCTGGTCGGCGTGCTGCTGTCCATCGTCGCGCTGGTGTCGACGGTCTACGTGATCATCGAACGCGAGTGGAATATCGGCATGATCGTGCTGGCCGTGCTGACCGCGATCGGGTTCGTGGTGTGGGAGAGCCGGTCGGCGCATCCGATGTTGCCGCTGGCGGTGTTCCGCAATCGGGACTTCACCGGCACCGCGTTCACGTTGTTGCTGATGGTGTTCGGCATGGGCGCGGTGATGCTGATGCTCACCCAGTACCTGCAGTTCGTGCTCGGCTACGGGCCGATGAAAGCCGGGCTGGCGCTGCTGCCGTACGCGGTGGCCGCCGCGGTGTGCAACGGGCTCGGCGCGACCTTGGGCAAGAAGATCAGCAACAAGGCGCTGATCGTCTCAGGGTTGCTGATCATGGCGGGGGCGTTCGCGATTCTCGCGATCGGCGAGGGATACCTGTGGATCCTGGTCAGCATGCTGGTCATGGGCATCGGCGGCGGTTTGGCCGGCCCCGCCGCCTACACCTCGATCATGAGCGCCATTCCGCTCGAGCACGCCGGTGTCGGTTCGGCCATGAACGACACGTTGCAGCAGGTCGGCATGGCGATCAGCATCGCCATCCTCGGCAGCGTGCTCGCCGGTGTGTTCACCGACCACATGCCGACGGACGCACCCGACGCGGCACGTGAATCCATCGGTGCCGCTTTCCAACTCGGCTTCGGTGAAGCTGCGAAGGAAGCGTTCACCACCGCCATGTCGACCGGTTCGTGGATCAGTGCGGGCTTCTGTGTTGCGGCCGCGGTACTCGGCCTGACGTTGCTGCGGACGCGGAAGGCGTCGGCCGGACTGCCGCAGGCGGACACTGTGGAGGTCGGCTGACCCCAATAGGGAACCGCGCTACATCTCGGGATCCGCACTCTTCGGGGTGGAGGCGGCGGTGGTCGATCTGCGCCGCCTCCGCCTCCGTCAGCGGATCCGGCCGAGCGCCTGACAGCACAACAGGCCGCCCCGCACCCTATGACCGGCTCGTCCGCCGGTCATAGGGTGCGGACCCTGAAGTAAGGGTGGGCGGTACGGATACGAACGCCCCGTACTAGAGACCCGGTGACGATCGGCGAATTCGCTGCTCGCAGAGCTGGCCCCGTTCCTCGTGAGTCTGACCAGCGCGGTCATTAAGCCCCAGCTGCCACTCGCCACAGTGGCCGGTTGCCGCGATTCAGGCACGAGGGTGGGCTTGGTCGTGCACCTTCTTGAGACGTTCGATGGAGACATGGGTGTAGAGCTGAGTGGTGGCCATGCTGGCGTGGCCGAGAAGTTCCTGCACAACGCGGAGGTCTGCACCGCCCTCGAGCAGGTGGGTGGCGGCGGTGTGGCGGAGACCATGCGGGCCCATATCGGGGGCTCCCGGGATGGACGACACCACTTCGTGCACAACAGTTCTGGCCTGACGTTGGTCGAGGCGTTTGCCGCGCCGGCCGAGCAGCAGTGCCCGTCCGGACTCGGCGGTCGCGAAGGCCGCGCGGCCGTGTTGCAGCCAGTGGCCGATCGCCTCGTCGGCGGGGATACCGAAGGGCGCAGAGCGTTCCTTGTTGCCCTTGCCGAGCACCCGAACCACCCGGCGTTCGCGGTCGACGTCGTCGATGTCAAGGCCACACAACTCGCTGACCCGAATTCCGGTGGAGTACAACAGTTCCACGATCAGCCGGTCGCGCAGTGCCATCGGGTCATGCTGTGCGGCACCGGATTCCGCCGCACCCATGACGCCGAGCGCCTGCTGCTGGCCGAGGACGGCAGGCAACACCCGGTGCGCCTTGGGAGAACCGAGGCGTAATCCCGGATCGACGGCCAACCGTCCGGTCTGGGTGAGCCAGGCGGTGAAGGTCCGCGCCGCGGACGCCCGCCGCGCCATCGTGGTCCGCGCCACCCCCGCCGTCGACTGCTGTGCGAGCCAGGACCGCAGTAGCAGCAGATCCAGTTCGCGCACCGCGGAATCCGCCGATCTGGCGTACAGGTGTGCCAGCAGCGAACGCGCATCCCCCAGGTAAGCGCGCACCGTGTGCGCCGACCGGTTCCGCCCGAGCCGCAGATGCCTGCCGTACTCCGTCAGCAGCGCTTCCAGATCCTCGGGTAACTCGTCCATCTCACCACCGTCCCGACCGTCGTCTTCCTTGGCAAGCCACCGCGCCGGTTCCGCCCGAGTCGCTCGACCACTTTGCTCCGTGGACGGGTCAGCGGTCGTCGGGAAGCAGGTGAAAAGCCTTGGCGCCGGTCAGTGGCCGGATCGCTCGAAAATCCCGGCGATCCAGTGTCAACACCGTGTTCGTCTCGAACTCGGCCGCAAGCACCACATTCAAGGCGTCGGCGAGATCGAGACACAACGACATGTAGTGGTGCTGAATCCGCCGCGCCTTACGGATCAGCCCGGACCCGATTCCGGGGACCAGGAATCTGCCGGCGTGTTCCTGCGCCAGGATCCAATCGTTGATCCCATGCGCCGCCGAGCGGTTCAGATCGCGGGTGATGATGTACTCGATCTCGTGCAGTATCAGCGGAGAGGCGACCACCAGCGCGGCCCGCTGCATCGATCGCTTGGCCGCCACGTGCTCGCGCACCACCTTGTTGAAGGCAGCAACCAGCCCCGACGTGTCGGCGATGACGATCACAGCTTGTCGGCGATCGCGTCCGATACCGCCTTCTTGATGTCGTCTTTGGTCACTTCACGACCGAAGTCGAGCTCAGGGATGTCCCAGTCGTCGTCTTCCCACCGTTTGGCACGCAGTGCTGCGATGTGAAACGCCTCGCGGAAGTATTCGGACTCCGGACGGCCATCGCGCGCAGCGGCCGCCTTGATGATCGCGAGGTCATCCTCATCGACCATGACCGTCGTCTTCTTGAGAGCCATGCTGGTTATGGTACCAGTACCATACATCTGGACATCCTTCCTGGTAGGAGCGGAATTCACTTACTTGCTGAGGGTTATCGTTCGTCGCCAACCCTCCGCGTCGGCGGTTACCATGCCTGCCAGTTCGAGCGCGGGCAGTGCCGCGCGGACGACCGCGAGCGGCAGTCCGGCATAGTTCGCGAGTTCACGGGGCAGGCGAGAACCGATCTCCGGCATGGCGGCGAAGACGAGCGCTTCATCGCCCGACAGGGTTTCTGCACGCAGGTCGACCGGACCCGCGACGCCGGGCATGGGCAGGTGGAGCGGGCCCGCCTCGTCGATGACCTCTTCGGCACGGGTGACGAGTAGCGCTTCCCCTTCCCGGATCATCCGATGACAGCCGACGGACGCGGCCGAGGTGACCGGGCCGGGGACGGCCAGCGCCGGGCGGCCGAGGCGCCGCGCCCATTTCACCGTGTTACGCGCGCCGCTGCGCAATCCCGCCTCGACGACCAGAACACCGTCCGCCAATGCGGCGACCAGTCGGTTGCGGGCCAGAAATTGGTGCTTGTGGGCGGTAGTTCCGGGTGGATATTCGCTGACCACCAGTCCGGTCTCGGCGATCTCGGCCAGTAGCCGGTCGTGTTGCGCGGGGTACGGCCGGTCCACGCCGCAGGCCAGCACCGCGATGGTGCGTCCGCCTACCGCCAGAGCCGCACGATGCGCCATCCCATCGATCCCGAATGCCGCGCCGGACACGATGGTCCAGCCTTGGGCGGCCAGGTCGCCCGCGATCTCGCCGGTGACCTGATTTCCGTACCCACTGCTGCATCGTGCGCCCACGACCGCGAGCGCGCGGTCGCTCGACTCCAGCAACGACAGCGGGCCGCGCACCCACAGCACGAGCGGCACCGCGCCGTCCCGGTCGCGTTCGGCATCGAGTTGGGCAAGTCCCAGTAGCCGCCACGCGGGCCACTCGGGATCCTCCGGCGTGACGACGCGCCCACCCATCCGCTCGATCGTCTCCAGATCCCTTGCGGCCGAATCAGTCTCGCGTCGCTGCTCGGTGGGCCCGCGCAGCGACGCAGGCAGGTCGCACTCGCGCACAGCCCGCGCCGCCTCGAGCACGCCGACCGACTCGATCAAGGCAGATAACGCCGCACACGGCCCGGTCACCACTCGGGACAGATACACCCACGCCAGCCGCCGCTCGTAGGCGTCGAGACCGATGGGCGCGGCACCCCCTTCCGCATCAGCCATCAGCAGCTCTGCACCGGCGGACCCCGGGGGCGACACCGCACCGCTACCCGTTCGGGCGACCTGCCCAGTACTCACAGCGCACCCCTCTGACGAAAGTTCAACGCCGCCAGCACATCCTGCGAGGTCGGCAGCTCCGCGCCACGCAGATCGGCGATCGTCCAAGCCACTACATGGACATCAAGTTAGCGCTTATAGCTTCACCAATCGTCAGACCGCAGCTCTGCCTACGAATGTCACCATGCCCACCGACGATGCCTTTGATGACCTTTCGCCTACAAGGTCAATCGGTATGGGCGCTGTGCTGATCACGGAGTTAGCAGCTCTCCACTCAGCAGAAGAGCGAAAGTTTAGAGGTGTTCATTTCGCCTGCTCAGAGAGATGCCAGGCCGGTTGGGATACCGCGAGGCTCGCGTGTCGCCGGGCCGCGGCCGCACTGGATACGCGCGGTCCGCGTGGGAAGTGGTTCGGATTGATGGTTCGACCTCCCACCCCGCGCGAAACCCCATCCGCGTGTCAGCCTGGGCATCTGAAGGGGCCGGTTCCGCTGTATTGTTGGGTGTATGACCGTGCGCATGAATATCACGATGGACGACGATCTCGCGGCCCGGTTGCGGGTCGCCAGCGACGACAAACTCTCCGATTACATCGCTCGTGCCGTACGTCGCCAGATCCTTGAGGACGAACTCAAGACGCTGCCCGAGGTCGACCCCGAGTGGGCGGCCGAGACCGAGCAGGCTGGCGAGCACGTACTGTTCGACCGTGCCTGAACCGAGTCAGCAAGGCCAGATCTGGGCGGCGACGAGCCGACTGTCCGGACGGCGCGCGACCGTTGTCCTGCTGGACTCCGATGTGGTGATCCGCTCCCGACCGATGCTGGTGGTCGCACCGGTCCACGAAGCCCGAGAGGTCCCGTCCCGCCACCAGCTGCTGACCGTCGCGATGGCCACGGGCACCGAAGTGGTTGCGCTCTACGACATCGCGATCGTCGCGAAAAACACCCTCACCGAACAGCTCGGCACCCTGCCCCCGGATGTGTTGGAGCGGGTCAAGATCGGGCTGCGGGCCCGCTTCGACCTCTGAATCAGTCCCCGCCGAACAGCGGAAGCTGTTGCGAGGCAGCGGTTTGTCCGCCGATCCGGCGCAGGCATCGCGCGCAGGTGACCGCAGCTCGCGTCGGTTCCAGCGCGGCGGGTGACCATCCGGCGACCCCGGTGCGGCACAGCAGTTCCGGTACTTCCTCTTCACCGACCCACTGGCCGAAGCGGACCGCGTGCACCGTGCGCCCGGCCCGCACGACCGCGTGCACGCCCGGATCGCCGAAGGCGGCCCGCGAGGACGCGGCCAAGGGGGTGATATCGGTCATGCGACCAACCATACGGCCGGCCACCGACACCGGAGGTGGTGTGAGAAATTGTCCTACTGCATCAACATGTGTTGCGGGGCGAGTGCCACAGGCTGCGGCGTAGCTTGCCGTCGTGCCCTGGAGTCGACGCGCATGGGCGACGAAGCAGCGGAGACTACCGGCCGGGTCTGATCTAACGCCCTGGGGCCTACTTGTCGGCGGCTAGTAGTTCATCGAGTCGTTGTGCATCCTCAAGTGACAGTATTTCGCCTACGTGGACGAGGAAGGCTTCTGAGCCAATCAGTGCTCGGATCTGCTGTAAGGCACGCAGATCTGGCCCATTGGCCGTTGGGAGTTCCATGTCGAGGCGGAGCGAGAGTGCACGAATGTGCAACACCAACGCTTCACCGGGCAAACCACACGCGAACTTGAGGCTGCCCATAGCGGAGTACGAGGTGGCGGTGCCGGCGCGGTTACCGAGCTCCTCTTCAATAGTCAGCGACTGCTGATAGAGGCGCTCGGCCTCGGCATAATCCCCCCGATCCTGGGCAAGTAGCCCCAACTGGTGGAAACCGGCGGCCATACCGACGCGGTTACCGAGCTCCTCTTTAATAGTCAGCGACTGCTGATAGAGGCGCTCGGCCTCGGCATAATCCCCCCGATCCTGGGCTAGGGTCCCCAACTGGTGGAAACTGGTGGCCATGCCGGCGCGGTGACCGAGCTCCGCTTCAATAGTCAGCGACTGCTGATAGAGGCGCTCGGCCTCGGCATAATCCCCCCGATCCTGGGCAAGGATCCCCAACTGGTGGAAACTGGTGGCCATGCCGGCGCGGTGACCGAGCTCCTCGAAGATGGCCAGCGACTGCTGATAGAGGCGCTCGGCCTCGGCATAATCCCCCCGATCCTGGGCAAGGATCCCCAACTGGCCGTAGCCGGTGGCCATGCCGGCGCGGTCACCGAGCTCCTCTTTAATAGTCAGCGACTGCTGATAGAGGCGCTCGGCCTCGGCATAATCCCCCCGATCCTGGGCTAGGGTCCCCAACTGGTGGAAACCGGTGGCCATGCCGGCGCGGCTACCGAGCTCCTCGAAGATGGTCACTGCCTGCTGAAGGCGCAGCTCGGCCTCGGCATAATCCCCCCGGTCGTGAGCAAGAACCCCCAACTGGCCGTAGCCGGTGGCCATGCCGGCGCGGTCACCGAGCTCCTCTTTAATAGTCAGCGACTGCTGATAGAGGCGCTGGGCCTCGGCGTAATCCCCCCGCCGCTGTGCCAGCACCCCGAGCCGGTGGACCCAACGCGCCGTCTGCGATGAGTCGGGAGGCAGGGCAGCGAGAATTTGGCGGGTCAGGGCGGTTTCGTGATCCCATGCCCCGATCGTATGAAGCCGTACGCAGACCACCTCGGTAACTTCGATAGCTGCGGCGGTGTTTCCTGCTTGCAGGTGGTGGTAGCGGGTTTCGAGCAGATCGTGTAGATCGTGGTCGGGGTCTTGAGGCCAGACCTCGACCCGCCACCGCCAGAAGTCGGCCGCTCGCCGGTGGGCGGCGGCGAGTTCGCCCTGATCCTGATTGGGCAGAGCGTGCAGGGCGGTGGCGGTGGAACGGTGCACGAACACCGTGTCGTCGGTGTAGTTGATCAGACTGTGTTTGTGCACCTCCTCGACCAAGTCCGCTATGTCGAGGGTGGTAGAGATCGGGGGGCGTGGCAGCGCGTTGTACTCGTTGAAGGCGGGCTCGATGCGGTCGAGGACCTCGGGGGCGAGCCGGTCGAGGTGGAAGTCGTCGGCTTTTGGGTCGATCCCGAGGCTGGTGAGAGTGCTGGTGATGGCCTCCGCTGCGGCCCGGCGGTCGGGGGTGTAGCCAACGGGGGGGTTCTCCTCACCGACCTGGAAGAGCAGGGCGATCGTGTCTACCGGTTCGCGATAGACCGAAGCGCCGAGCAGTAGGTGACGGGCGTTGGCGCTGAGCTGTCCGAGAAGCTCGGTGAGCAGGACGTCGTCGGCGATCAGGGTAACTGCGGCGGCGAGGGCTACGTCAAGTGTCGAACTGTTCAGGACCAGGCGCGTAGTCGGGTCGGCGGTCAGCGCGGCGGTCAGCCGCGTAGTGATGTCGCCGTAGCGACCGATCCCGTTGGAGAGCAACGCGTCGAGGTACTCGAGGCTGCGTGGGTGCCCGCCCACGAGCTGCCACACCCGGTCGAGTTCGTGGTCGTCGAGCCGGTCCAATGCGGGCAGAGCCCAGATAAGTTTGAAGGTTTCGGCTTTCGACATCGGCCCCACCTGATGGGCCAGCAACCGGCTGTGGATTTGGCCGGGGAGCGGGAAGGTGTAGCGGCTGGTGATCAGCAGCTTGCTGCGGCCGGGGTTGCTCGCCCACGCGGCCAGCAGTTGTGCCAGTTGTTCGTCTGCGAGTTCATTTGTGGAGGTGAGGTTGTCTTCGAAGTTGTCCAGCACCACCAGCACCGGTATACGGCCGAGTACTTCGTCCCGCAGGTCCTCATAGCGGTCTTGCCACGGCTGGCTGACATCACGGGCGTCCTGCAATGCCGGCGGCATGTCGTGATCGTTGACATTCTGTGCCCGCAGCAAACGCTGGACCTTCCTGGCGACCGCAGCCAGCAGCTGGTCGACACTGAGCTCGCCGGTGACGACCACGATGAGCCAGCGACTTCGCAGGCGTTGGATCAGCTGCTCGGCCAGGGTGGTTTTGCCAATGCCACCGAGACCGTGCAGCACGATCCCGGAGTACTGGTTGCTCTCCAGCAACGTGGGCAGGGTGCGCAGTTCCCGGCGGCGACCGACGAAATCGCCGGTGTCTCGGGTGATCAGACCCGAAACCCGGCTCCCGGCTTGGGATTCAGGGTGCTGGTCCGGGTCATTGTCCAAGCCGCGTTCGTTGTCAGGATCACGGAGGCGAACCTGCGGCCCGGGGGCGAGAACAGTGACGACGCTCCATTCGTCCATGCCTGCGAGATGGACGTCGCGAGGGTCGGGCGATTGGCTCCACTGCCGGTGGATGATACGGCGGGCATCAGCGACAGCAGCGACGACGTCAGGGACAGGATGGTTTGCGAGTTCTTGATAAATGCGAGCGAACAGCGCTGTGGCGTACCGGTCGGTCACCGAGGTCTCGGTCGCGATCACCACACTCGCCCCCTCGGCCAGCAGCGCCGCGGCGAACGACGGCGCCTCGGTCTCGGCGGCGACATCGGTGTAGCAGGCGGCCAGGCTGATCACCGGCGGTATCCGATCCGCCGGGATCGCCTCAGACAGGAGCTGCGCAGCACTCACCTCCCGGGCTGTACCGGTCTCGGTTTCCATGATCAGGTGTCCAGGGCTTCCGTGCCCGCTCAGGTGCAGAACATGGGCGTCGAACCGGGTGAGCTCGGTGCGGATGGCGGCAGTGGTGGCGAACTCGACGAGGCGGACCTCGGCCGCACCATGGCGCGCGGCTTTCACCGCGGCCAGCACATTGCGCAACTCCCGCTCGTAATCCAGCACCGCCCCGCTGCTCTCCTCTGGGGCAGCGATCGCGACCAGGATCCGTAACGGGCCCGCCATCGGCCGCGGCTGCCGACCTGGTACCCGCCGGTACACCGTAACCAGCGGATGCAGCGCCAGCGGCCGCGCCGACCCCGGCGCAGGCAGCGCCTCCCACGGAATCCGGGCAAAGGGCCCGGGCTCGACCCCCAGTCGCACCGGCACATGCGCGGCGCTGGCCTGATCGAGCAGTTTGCTCAGCGGCTCGGAAACCGCTGCCGGCAGAAAGGATTCGGCCGCCAGTTGTCCGGCATAGCGCAACGACACCGTCTCGACACCGGCATCAGAGATGCGCTCGTCGAGGGCTGTGCGGGCTGCGGCGCCGGCGCCGCGGCGGCGTCGTTCACGGTGCACGTCGTGCAGCGTGTTGACCAACCCAGGGCGTATCCCGCCGTGCGCAGCGGTGACATCGATTCCGTGACCATGCAGCCGGACCTGCGTATCAGTGACAGTCAACGTCACATCGACAGCGGCGTCCAGCGGCGGCGGGCCAGTGACCTCGATCGAAGTCAGGCCGGAGAGCAGAGGGTGAAGGTCTTCGACGCGGGCGATCCACACGCTGTGCTCGCCCCACCCGTCGGCGGTGTTGTAGCGCTCGGAAACCACCCCGATCACGAAATCATCGGACTGGCGCCGCACCGGGCCGCCGCTCATGCCCTTCATCACCGACTGCGACTGCAACCGACCCAACGGCACCTGATTGTCACGCATAGTTCCGCCGGACCAGACGCCAGGAGCATCCAGGAATCGGTAGGTGTGCGTGTCGGGCACCACCGACACACCGGTCACCACCGCCGAGACGCCCAGTTCAACGCTGTCGGTAGCCGCCCATCCCGGCACCGATGCCGGCAATGCTGTCGTGGTGGTAAGCACCGCTAGATCGTGAATCTCGTCTACACCTGCCACGGTCGCCTCGAAAATCGGAACGCCGCCGGCCAGCGCGTCCACTTGCACCACCGCGTCGATATAGCCGGCGCCGACCTCATCGAGCACATGCGCCGCCGTCACCAACACCCCAGGGGCGGCCTGAAAACAGGTCCCAGCGGGGGAATCCTCGGTGACCAGGATCCGGCCCAGGTAGCCAGGGACCTTCGAAGCAGGGACGGGCTGTGGCGGCGGAGTGGTCACGACTGTGGTGCTCCGTGCGATGGTTCGGTGGTGTCAGTGGCACTGCCGTCGTATACGAGTTTCACCTTCAGGCTCGCATCAGCCGAACTGCCGGCCACGATGATATTGCCCTTGGCCGAGAACCCGATTCCGAACTCCAACTCCACCCGATCAGGCTTGGCCTGCTCACCCAGATTCCGCACCAAATCCGCGGTCTGAAAGGCTGCGGCGGTGATCACCGTACGGGCACGCTCGAACACATCACCCACCCGATCAGCCACCCCAGCACCGGTCCCGGTGGGTTCTGAACCCGGCACCATCACCGTCTCCGCCAACACCTCGACCCCAGCGAACCGCATCTGGGTTACAGGTCCACGAACCATCATCAACCCCCATCTCGAAACGAACCGAATACTGCTACGAGCACTAACTACTCACCAACGACCAGAGCCGCGCCTGGGCGCGCTGACGACCGACCGCCGCATGGTGCCATCGCGGCCACTCGGCCCGACCCTTCCCAGGCAGCCACAGTCGAATGTTTCGTTACGCGAAACATCCAGCCGTGCAAGGTTTCTCCGAACACAGCCTGACACTCCAACCACCGCCGCGGGAGTCCTACGAACGACCGACAACCAGCGATGCCCACTCCAAGGTGATGCGTATGCATCACAAACTCGACCCGAACCCAGGTGACGCATGCACATAAAGTCGGGGCACACCCTGTCGAGCGTTCCCGATAGCTGAGGCGTTCCCGAAATCCGGTCATCCGTGCGGCCGAGATACCCAGCCCGCTGGAAGTCGGTCCGGTACGAAATTGTGGTGAGGACGACAGGCGTAGAGCGTAAAGTTCTTCACTTCATGGTAAGCCGATGAATTGCGCCATGCCGCACTCGAAAGGAACGGGAACGATGGGGTTGCGTCGGGGCCGACCGCTCTCCGCCGAATTGGAGGCGTTGGGACTTTTTGTGCAACTCGACGCCCAAGAGCCGCGGGCGCACAGCAAGGTGAACGATCCTGCTCGCACTGCCGCAGTCGTGGACAAGCTCACCGCCGCCCTCGCGACGTCCATGGGCAGTCCCGGCCGCCTGCACGGGTTTCGGGTACAGGCGCTGTTCGAGGCGGTTGTAGTCGCGCTGGGCTCAGTCAAGCTGATCAAACCCGAAGACACAGGCAGCTACTTCGTCGACGATACCCAGGGTGAAGTCAAGCCGCCCGACTTCCAAGTCATACTCAGCGATGGGGATGGGGTGCTCGTCGAGGTCAAGAACGTCGCACCGCAAGACATCTCCAAGCCATTTAAGATGCGCCGCAAGGACTTCGACGCTCACCGGCGTTATGCGGACATGGCCGGTTCGCGATTGATGTTCGCGCACTATTGGTCGGCAGCTCGAATGTGGACCCTTGTCGACGGTGACGTGCTGATGCTGGGTGACAAATACGTCGAGCTCACGTTTGAATCCGCTGCGATTGCCAACCAGATGAGCAGACTGGGCGATGTCTGGGTCGGAACAACACCGCCCCTGACCTTCACCGTCCTCGTAGATCCGGAGGACCAGAAACGTATTCCGGCCAACGACGACGGTACTCACCAAGCCGTCTTCAAAATCGCGGGGGTGGAGGTTGCCGCAGCTGGTCAGGCGCTGATAGAACCCGTCCAGATCCGTATCGCCATGATTCTCATGTTGTACGGCGGCTGGTCGGAGGATTCCATCGTGGAGTACGCAGATGATGGCACAACGATCACACGGATCGTGATCACGGTCGAGCCTCCGGTCGAGGATGACATCGATGTCGCGCGCATTGTTGCGCAGGGATTCGCTCTGATAGGGACCTTGAGTGGGATGTACTCACTGTTGAGCGAACGGGAGACCATAGCCGCCGACGGGGAGTTCCTCGCACTCCACTATGAACCCGACCCAGGAATGATGCGGGACGTCATTCCGAATGACTATCTCAACCGTGACAACGATGCGCTCCCGATCTGGCTCTTGTACCAACAGCCTGGATGAGTAGTTCGGGACTGGCGGAGCGCGGCCAACGTCGAACCACCGAGCACCACCTCGACGTAGGCGAAGAGGGGGCCTCTGCGGCACCCACCTCATGAGACGGAACACCTAGGCGAAAGCGATGAGCAGAATTGTCGCCGACAGGAATATGATGGCGGCGCCCTGCGCGATTGCTGCTCCGTAAAGATGAATTGCTTTCTTGTCGTTTCCCTTCCGAAGAGTATCTATAGCGGTGACGTGCAGTCGGGCAACGTGCGCACGTGCATCAACCTCGTCACAGTTGGTCCACAGCTCGTCGGTAAGCATTTTCTTCATATCATTCACATGGGCTGCCGAATAACTTCGGCCCGCCCCGGCAAGAATGCAATAAAGAGCCGACAGAAAAAGGGAAACCAGGGCAGAGATGAGGGATCCGATGGCCCATCCAGTAAAGTGAAATCCCTGCATCTTCAGAAAGGTAACTCCGGCAAGCGTTGCGGTTGCGAGACCCACGATTCCTGCCACGGTGGGTAGCGCACGTGAATTGAGCGAATCACGACGATCATGTTCGAATTTTCGCTCATTCTCGATGAATGTCAGCCATACGGTGCCTTGATCGCTCACAGGAAATTGCTATAGCTGACGACCAGCAGGACCGGTTGCATGATCCATGCAACTTCGCTGGGAAGCGGCTTGCGCACTGCGCTTGCATCGGGCAGCGGTATCTCGGGGGCTTGTTCCTGGAGTTTAGTTTGGTTAGGGGCGGGAGGAATGCCGCGCCCCAGTGCGCGTCGCCAGATATTTATTGCAGACATGGGTAATTCAATTCCTTTTCAATGAGAGGGGGTTGGCCGACTCGGCAACCTGAACGGAGCAGCAGGGCTGGCGCAGATGATTATTCATGGTCAGGTGGCCCGCCACAGCAAGGGGTTCCGACGCATTCGGCGCAGTTGCCGGTGGGCAACGCGTAGGGGAAGTCGACGCTTTGCGTCGCGGGATCGTCTTTTCCAAAGAGATGCGTGAAGTTGTAGGGCTCTTGTAAGTGCGAGTTTCGCGTCATGAGCATCCTGGATAGAAGAAGGCGGGCGGTTTGCGTTGCTGGATGGTTCTTGCCGAAGTGGTGTGCGTGATCGGCGATAACCCGCTCCTGCTCGAGGCAGGCAGGGACATGCTCTCCGTTCTTGTAGAGAACACGCACGACCGCGTTGCGGCACTCCATTGTTTCGGGTTGGTACGGCCCGATCCGCTGTTCGTGTAGGCGCAGATTGAGCCGGTAGAGCTGTAATGCTTGATCTAGTCGACCGGTCGCTTCGCATGCCGTGGCGAGTTGTGCTCGAGTGGTGCGCGTCTGTCGGTGTTCGGGTCCCAGGAACTGCTCGTTCTCGATCAGGACGATTCTGAGCAGGGGGATCGCTCGCTCGTATTGCTTGTCGAGGTGCAGGACGGATGCGAACTCAGCCCGGGCTGAGTTGGTGTCGGAGTGGATGGGACCTAGGACGCGCTCGCAGTCGTCGAGGACCTGTTCGAAGTGCTCGATCGCATGCGGCAGATCGCCCGCGTCCCGATAGGTGCGGGCCAGGCGAGCATGTGTGGCCAGCGTCCTGGGATGGTCCGCTTTGAGTGTGTCGGTCTGGTCGGCGAGCACCTGCGACAGCACTGGGATCGCGCGCCGGTATTGTTCGTCACGGCGCAGGGCTTCGGCGAAGTCGGCGCGTGCCGCCATGGTCTGGCGGTGATCGGTGCCGAGGACGCGCTCGCGGTGGGTCAGGGCCTGTTCGAAATGCTCGATCGCCTGCGCCAGATCTCCTGCGGCCAAACAGGTGCGGGCCAGGCGAGCGTGAGTGGTCAGCGTCCGAGGGTGATAGGTCCCGAGCAGTCGCTGCTGGGCGGTGAGAACCCGCTTGTACAGCTCACGAGCGCGACCGAACTGGCCAGTCGCGCGCAAGGCGTCGGCAAGGTCAGACCGCACGGCTACGGTATCTCGGTGCTCGTCGCCCCGGAGTCGCTCCTGGTCGCGGAGCGCATGCTCGAGTAGCGGAACCGCGCGCTTGTACTGGCCGGCCCCTCGAAGTGCGCGCCCTAGATCAGTGCGTACCGCCATCGTCGCGGGATGATCGTCTCCGAAGGCCTGCTCCCGCAGGGCCAGCGACTTCTCATACAACTCGATGGTGCGGATCAAGTCGTGATCGCCGGGATGATTCACTCCCAGCGTGCGTGCCAGTTCGGGATACCGCTGGGCAAGTTGATCGGCGGTGAGTCCGCTGGTCGCGGCTACCGCCCGGTTGGTGCGCAACGAGAGCACCGGAGTAGGGCTACCGCTGACCGATTTCACCGTCGTAGTAGGTCGGGCGCGGCGTTGCTGTAGCTCGCTGATCACCCGGCGGGCCTTGGCGCGGTGTTTGTACACCGATTCCACCGACAGGCCCATCTGCGTCGCGATCTCAGGGCCTGTGAGGCCGCTCATAGATTTGGTCAGCACGTCGCGCTGCGGTGGTGACAGCAGACCGAAGACTTCCATGAGCGCCTCTTGGGCCAGCACCCTGTCCAACCCGCCCGGCGGGCCGAGGTCCTCGTCGGCGGTGAGTTCCTCGGGCGGCGTGGCGAAGTCCTTGCGCGTGCTTGCCCGTCGGATCTGGTCGACCAACTTGTTCTGCGCGACTCTGCGCAACCAGCTGCGCGGTTGCTCGAGCGACCGAACTTTCGCCCAGTCCAGCAACGCGGCGAGCATGGTCTCCTGCACCACCTCGCCGACGTCGACGACAGCGTCGACGTCGGCGTTGTAGGCCGCCCGCCTGTTGCGGACGTAGGCGACGATGTATTCCCGATGGGATTCGAAAAATGCTTTGTACGCAGCGGATTCGGCCCGTCGGTCTTCCCCGTCGTCAGACTCCGCGAGGTCCACGTACTCTCACACCTTCATCCTCGCCATCATCGTGCTTCGCCAGGTCACGGTGATAAGTCCGGCCAGTCGGCGTGGATTCAGAAGTGCTGGAGCCCTTCTTGTATCGCTTGTCCAGCCCGAGGAGGACCATCTCGAAGGTCAGCCATAACGCTCCCACCACGAAAGCGCCGTGATGGGAGAGCACGTCCACCGCACCGTTGCTGGTGAATTTGGCGGCCACGTCGAGGATTTCGTTGCAGACCGCGCTGGCGACCAGAGTCGCAGCGGCGGTCTGGCGCCGCTCGAACCGGAAGTTGACATCCCCGCCCGAGGCGGCAGGGGTCGTGGGAATCATCAGGGTTCTCCTTCTCCAGCAACAAGACAGTCCGGATGGTCTCCACGTCGAGACACTCCGGATGTTCTCCAGCAACAAGACATTTCGGGTGATCCCGGCTCCTGGCAGATTTGGGATCGACAAGAACGAACAGTCGGTTCTTACGATGGAGATCTTTCCCCGGTCAGACGGCAGAAGCAACTGCAACTCGATCGACCCGAGACCTTACCGTTACCTAATTTCGAGCTGAGCATGTGGCGTGAGTCACAGTTATACTGTGATCTGCATCACGAAAGTTCCAGGCGAGCGGTAGGCCTGGACGATAACTAGCCGGATACAGGTTCTCCTGCATCCAGCAATGAGATGGGACGCCGCCTCGGCTCCTGGCAGAGTTTTTGGGGCGGCGTACCCCAACCCAATTCCCTTCAAGATCCACAACTTTGGGGATGACGGCCATGCTGCGCAGCTATCGCGCGGCGCAGCCCAGCAAGCCCATAGCGGTGGTATGCCAGAAGGATGCCCGAAATGCGGTCTGTGGCAGGATGCTGATGCCGACCCAGCCAGCGCCTACCGACGAGTAGGGCTCCAAAAAATTCTTCCGCGATAGGCCGTGTCGCCGTGTCGCTCGGCGTGTCGCGCCTGTTCGGTGCACGGTTGACACCAGACCAATGCCTTACGAACATGTCGCCGCCCCTGGCGAGTTCGGCATTCAGCGCCCTGAGTGCGGTAACTATCACGGTGCCATCTCCATCTCGACCTCTACTCCGATCTCCCTCGCTACTTGGCGGCGAGCGCTGCACAAGCGCGCGGCGCGGACCTTTCCGTCGCCGATCCCTTCTGCGAGCGGCACGCCGAGCTCGACGGACGCCGCGTTGAGGCTCTCGCGAATCACTGCGCCTCAATCGGAACACCCGAGTCTGCGTGACAAGCATCCGCAAGACGACACCCATCCGGATAGACCGTCCCTGCGCCAGCGCACCCTCGGAGCTCGAGCCAGGCCATGGCGAATCCACGACCGGACTCAACTGCGGCCCGCTACCCGCAGCCACAGCGCGGCTCCGGGTATCCGGGCGTGCGGATGCGTGCGGGCCAGGAGGCGCCCCACACGACGCGGAGGAACGCTAGGCCGCAGCCTCGTGACTCGGCGGCGTCCACTTCCGGTCCACGAACGCGATGAACTGAGCGATCAGATCCTGCGTGCGCTCGTGAGCTTGGCGGGTGATCCCTACGTTGGTCGCGCGGCCCCGCGCGAGCCCCGCCTGGCGCTTGAGTTCTTCCTTCGTGGGTCTCATCGTGTTGCCGTCCACCACGACGGTCTGATCCTCTTGTGCCCAGCCCAACACCGCGACCTGGTAATAGCGACCAGCCGACATCAGCAGGTTCCGCCGTACCCAGCCTTTCGGGACCAGCAGCAATGGTTTGCCGTCGGCGAGCGGCAACTCCACCGACTTCTCCACCCAAACGCAGTCCGTCGGGTCCCAGATCTGGCGCATAACGGTAGTAACCCCTGAGGGGTGCGTCTTGAACTCGGGATACTTCGTCATCATCTCGGCAGTGAACTGTACGAGCGGGGAGAAGATGATCCTGGTGGTGAAGTCGCTGGTGATGTCGCGATCGATTCCTGTGACGAACATTGGGATCGCCTCGATCTCACGCAAGATGCCGACGCGGAGCAACAGCTCCATGCTCGGATCGCAGAGCGCGTCCCAGATCCACCGGCCGACCAACTCGGCCCCGCCGTGGCCGTTGGTGCCGACCGCGGACATCCCGAGGCGTGTCTCCCGTGGCTCACCGAAGTGTTGCAAAAGATCAAGTCCTCGACGGTGTTCCGCTGCGCTGGTGGACATGACGCATCCGGCGACTATTTCGAAGAAGGTGTCCAGGCAGTGCGTCGCTTGGTCGGCGAAGGGTTGCGGGGCACGCGACAGGCGCACTGCGTGCGGATCGATGTAGATGCGGTTGTCGGTCTCGACCTTGACGTCCTCGAACGGGACGGGGCCGGTGATGCCGTAGTACTCCGTGACAAGGGGCATGAAGCCCTCCTTTCCTGACAGGCGCCGGCCCGAAGAAAGGAGTGCGGGGGGTGTCCCCTGCGACGAACTCCGTTACGCTGGATGAGACCTACCAAGTCACACCCCGCGTCTTCGAGCGGGCACTGGTCCGGTTCCGTTGGCGCGGAACCGGACCAGCTTTGTTGTTGCGGGCTTCCCAACGTGAGCGGTACCCGCCTTCCGGGTCGCCCACGGTGGCCAGGTCCTCGGAGTTCGCCCGAAACTGTGAGCCAGCGTACTCACGCCCCCCGACAGAGTTGGTGGTCACATATCTGAAATGCGCATCATCAATAACTCTGACCACACTTCGTGTTATGCAGGTCACATCTATCACGAACTAGTAACGAAACCACACTGATGTCATTTGCCCTGATCAGGGCCACGGCCATTCCGCCCGTCCGACACGCCCGGCTAGCTCGACCCGCCGAGAAGGCTGAAGCACTCGAAGCATTTATGTGATTTACATCACATCTAAGCTTACCGCTGAGTAGATTCGCTGCTGCGAGTATTGTGCCGCGTCCGGCGCCATGAGAAGCAAGCTGCTGATGTCGGGGCCCGTGTCGCTGCCTTCGACGGGGACCCCGCTATCGACTGGCGTGTGTTGTCACTGGAGCTCACCGACTCCGACCGGCCGTCCTCCGGGGCACACCACGTCGCCAAACCGTGTGACGAGGCCGAGATGCGGAGCGCGTTGACTTCTAGGAGTCAAACGCGATCAGGCCAGCAAGAGCATCACGGCAAGAACGACGCAGACAACGGCGAGCAGGACGATCGCGGTGGCGCGTAGCTGGAGACCGATTTGTTGGCCGGCCAGCTCGGTGGTGAGTTCGACGATTTGCCGCTGAGCGGTCAGCCGGGTCTGTTCGGCGGCTTTGGCGTCTTGATCCGCGCGGTGTAGCTCGGCGTTGAGGTCAATGATCTTTTTTTCGAGGTCTTTGCGGTAGGGTGATCGCCTGGTCGATCGTGGTTGTCTGTTTGGTGATCGTGGTGGCCTGGTTGCCGAGTGAGTTCCGGGCGACCTGGTACTTCTGGTGGAGCTCGTCGCGTTCACCGAGCGCTTTGGCGAGCTGGCGTTTCTTGGCCGCGATCTCGTCGGCTTGGGCTTTGGTGTGGAGTTCCCAGTCGGTCACGGTTGCCCATCCTGCTTTCTTGTTGTCTTGATATGCCCAGACGAGCTCGCCGGCGGCCTATGCGCGTAGCGCGGCGCGAACCGAGATTTGCGCGGGGCGAAGGCCCAGTCCTGTTCGGTAGGTGAGGAATCCGGTATGCGCCCAGTAGTCATCGCCGGTCGGGTTGAAGGATTTGATTCCCAGCACCGGCAGTTTCTCTACCCATGAGCATGGGCGGCTCAGCCAGAGGACCTCGCCCGCGCCGCTGGCCTTGAGGTCGTGGGTGCGGGCCTCGGCTACATCGTGGGCGAGGCCCGACCATTGGATCTCGACGGCGTAGCTGCGGCCGTTGATGTGCCCGAATACGTCCGGTGTTCTCTTGTCGAGGTGGGTCTCCAGGCGCGCGTCGGCGGCTCCCAGTGCCCGAAGTTCCGCGCATACCCAGTGTTTGAGCCGGTAGTGCAAAAAGGTCTCTCGTGCCGATCGCGCCACGGCCGGGTCGCGTTTGGCGGCGTTGCCCTTCCGTGGCGGACGAACGGGTTCTTCGTCGATGAGCGGTAGACGGTGACCGGGTGCTGGCAGACCAGGCACCGTAGCCCCGGTTTGCTCTGCCAGGTGGCGAACACCTCGGGGTCGCGGATGTCGACGTAGTCGTCGGAGTCTGCCCGAACTACATTGCGCTGGAACAGGATTGATTCCTAGGTATCAACGCTGTTGATGTCTAGGAATCATCGTCGGTCGCGATGACGAATGGCTGCTGGCACACTCCGCACAGGATCGGGCCGGCGTCGAACGACTTGCGGGAGGCCCGGAGCCGCCGTATCGGGTCGCAGGAACAGGTGAGGGCGTAGCCGTTGTGTGGGCTGGGGCCACCGGTTCCGGCTTCGCCGGCGGCCTCGTCGGTATCGGTGTCTCCGTCGGCGCCGGCGGCTCGTTCGTCAAAGTAGTCATGTTCAGAGCGGCGGTGTGCGACCAGTAGTGCGCCGAGTTTGTGGATCTGCGGCTGGTAGGTCTTGGCGGCGGTGTCGGTGATGTCGGTGTCCGACCATCCTGAGCCCTTGCCGCGCTCGACGCGCAGGCCCAGCTCGACGGCGATGTCGCGGTACTTGCCGTTGTGGTAGGCGCCGTTGCGGCTGGTGTCCTTGATCCCGCGGGTGAGCGCTATCCCGTGCGCCGCCTCGTGCAGCAGGGTTCCCAGCACATCGCGCGGGCCGTGTGCGAATCCTTCACCGCCGACGAACAACTCGGGCAAGCGTGCATCGCCGTGCACCCAGCGAGCGGGGCCGAACTGCCCCAGCCGCACCCCGCGGCGCCCGACCGACCCGGCCGCGATCGTGACCATCACGTCCGGCACCTCCGGATGCCGGGCACGCACCCCTGCCCAGGCTTCATCGATCGCGGCGACCATTGCTGCGGAGACAACGCTCATCGAACCCTCCCCAGAGTTTGATTTCTAGAACTCAATGCTACCGAAATACGCACCGCCACAGAAGAATTGATCCCTATATGGCAACAAATTGATACCTAGGATTCAACGGTGACCAGCAGCCGTGCTCGCGCTCGACCGCTGAACTCGACGTCCCCCTCTTCTTATGGTCCCCGCCCGGCCCGCCGAGTACCGCTGCGCGCGATCGGACCGGCCCCCACGTCGTGAACTCGCGTGCCCTGAACCGCCACGCACACACCTGGCTTGCCCCACGCACTGAGCGCGCCTTGGCCGCGAACACGCCACCTCCGGTGGCGCAGCTCTAGACGTAACTTTTCCCGCCTGACGCAACCCCGCTCCCAACCCTTCCTTTGTGGTCTCTCTTCTTCTTTTGGTTCCTTCCCTTCCCTCCCTTTGCATTTGATCTTTTGTTCTTTGTGTTTTGTGTTGTCCTCTGTCCCTGCCCGGCTGACACTCTCTATGAACAGCGAAGCCATAGAGAGTGTCAGCCGGGCAGGGACAGAGGACGGCGCGAAACACCCAGCTCAAACCCGGTTTGAGCGTTTATCGTCCGGGACCTGTCCGGGACTAGATTTTCCCGGACGAGTCCCGGACGTGTCCCGGACGAGTCCCGGACGAGTCCCGGATGTTTCCCGGACAGACGCAGCCACTCAGCGCACGAAAAGGCCCGCCTGGCGGGTGCCTGGCGGGCTTGGATTCGGGCTGGCGGGGTTTGGTCAGGTGGTGGGCATCTGGTTCCAGATCTGTCCGTCGAGGGTGCGGCCGTGCTGTTTGGGTGTTCGTCCGCCCCATTGTTTGAAGAAGAACGGCACGTCGGCGTCGACGCATTGGTCGCGCAGGTCGCGCACCCAGTCCGGGTGCATTCCGCGGGCGCCGGGGCCGGACTCACCGCCGGCGATCACCCAGTCCACTGTCGGAGCTGGCCGCCAGCTTGAACACGGACCGCCGCAGCCACATTTGTAGCGGTCGGCGTCGTCGGGGCGACGGCACCCGCATCCACCAGGGCACTCGTCGGGGAACAGATGCGCGTCCAGGTCGATCGCTCCCAGCAGCGGCTCGCACGACAGGAACCGCACTGCGGCGGGAACAGCCCGCAGGTAGGTGACCCGTTCGATGGTGGTCTGGTCCTCCACGGAGACGCCGACCCACAGGTTCGGCGGAAACTCCAAGCCCCGCTCGGCCATTCGCCGCATCCGTATCGGCCGCTTGGTCAGCACCTGGTAGGTGTGCTGCGGTGTCGCGGCGATCACCGCGAAGACGTCCCGCACGAAACTTTCCGGGACGCGGGCGTGGAACAAGTCCGACATGGAGTTGACGAACACCAGCCGCGGCGTACGCCAGCGCACCGGAATGTCCAACGCCGCAGGGTGAATCGTCACTTCGAACCCGGGTCCGGAGGTGCGCGGGTCGCCGTCGCGCTGATACTTCTCCACACCCATCGCCTTCAACCGTCGCGCCATCGCCAGCGCGTAGCAGTTGTCGCAGCCCGCGCTGATCCGATCACAGCCGGTGGCCGGGTTCCAGGTGACCTCAGTCCACTCGATTCCGGTCATCACGCACCACCCCCGACAGCAACGGTGCCCGAGTCGGCTGGATGTTCGGTGATCGAGAGTTCGGTGTCCTCGACCAGTTCCGCGTCGATCACCTCACCCGGTTCGTCCACGGGCTTGGGGGCGGTGCGCAGCCCGCCGCGCCGAACCCGGGCCAGGTTGCGCACCGGCACCGGCGCGGCCGGTGCATCGGCTGGTGCGTGGCATTCCTGTGGTGCGTCGACTGGTGCGTTCTCGGTGCGGCCGAGGACACGCAGCACCGTGGTGTGGGCGACACCGATGAGCGGACCGATCTGTCGCGCCGACATCCCCCGGGCGGTGAGTTCGTGGATCAGCTCGTCCCGATCGGCAGGCACCGGCTGCCCCGCGTTCGACTTCCCAGGTTCGGGTATCGGTGCTGACGGGCGCTGATCAGGCACGACGCCTGCTTCGACCTGCTCGCTGCGCGGGCGGATCGTTCGGACCGGTGGACGGCGGCGCGGGACCCGGCGCGCGCGTGGAACACGCCGGTGCGTGCGCATCACACCCATCGGCGGAGGTGGTGCGTCAGTCGGTCTGGGTGCACCGCCCGGTGCAGCGACTGCCGACCCCGGTGCGTCCAGTGGTGCGGCGACGGTGCGGGCGCCGTCGCTCATGACAGGGTCTGAATCGTGCAGCAGCGGTTGTGCACCACCTGGCACCGGTTCGGCCTGCTGGCTGAAAGGTGTGGCGGGGTGGTGGTGTTCGCGCAGGATCATGTGCGCGAGCGCGGCGCCCATGCCGAGCACCAAGACGGGAAGGCAGGCGACGAGCACGGTCACCGGCCACGGCGCGACGGTCACATCCGCGGCCTGCATGAGGTGATACACGACCTGCCCGACCGCGCCCAGGATCAGGCTGCCGAACGCCGACCACTTCGCGTAACCGCGAGTTCGGTCCGAACGGACACGACCCGACAACCACACCGACAACGCGTAGGAGGCATAAGCCTCCATACCGATCGGCAGAGTAATCGCGGTGTTGATCGTGAACTCATCGGCGATCCCCGGCAGCGGACGCACCGGACCGAAACCGGTCAGCCCACCCAGCCCGACCCAGCCCGACCAGATCGCCACAAACGCCGGCAACGCCAGCAGCAACACCGGCCACGCCCGGATCGGGCGACCGGAAACCTGAGCATCGGGTTGTTTCTTGTCGGCCGACGCCTGCGCGCCGGAAATGTCCGTCATCGTCATCGGTTGTATCCCTTCGTTTGTCATGGGTTCAGCGGCTACGAGTCCGCGCCCGGCTCATGGCCGGGGCGCGAAATCTGTCCTGCTGATACGGGTGGGGTCGGTCGAGATAGGGCACGGGATCGAGTTCACCCAGTTCGTATCCGGCGTCGAGGTGGTCGGCGAGGTCCTTGCCACCGCGGGCCTGCATCACCCGCACCTCCCCCACACGCCCAGCCAAGGTGTCGGCGACTTTGGCGGCGTGGCGGTAACCGGGCCGGTCACGGTCAGCGACCACAATCACCCGTGCCGCGCCGGCCAGCCAGCGCGCGTGCTCGGGAGCCCACGATCCCGCGCCTCCGACATTGCAGGTCGCGATCTGCCCGGCCCGGTTCGCGCGCAGGACGTCTTTTTCGCCCTCGCACACATAGATCTCGCGTCCGGTGTCGAGGGCTTCACGGATGTCGGAAAGCTGGAACGGGATCGGCGCGAAACCGGCGTCCTCCCATCGGGTTCCAGTCCAGCGCCGCTGGTAGAACGACTTCTTGACGCCGTACTCGTGCGGGGTGTGCACCCGGACCACCGCCCCCTCGACGTGTCCGTCCGGCCACCGGTAGACATACGCGTCGACCTTCTCCGGGGTACCGGTCTGCACACCCAGATCCGGTTTGCTCAGGATCGGGAACCGGGCAGCCAGGATCGCCTTCTCCACCGGCGACACCACATCGCTCCCCCGCCGGGCTTCCCCGCCACCACCGGTGGCGGGGGTGTCGCGGCGGCGTTCGGGGAGCCGGTCGAACATGTCCCGCACACCCAACGGCCGGTTCTCGGTCGGATGCGGTAACCGCTGCAGGACCTTCTCGTCGTCGCAGGTGGCCCAGCACCGCACGATCGTCTTGGCCTGCTGCGGGTCATAGCGCACACCCAAGCTCGGTGTGTGCGGCCTGCCGTCGCCCTCGTGGACCGGGCACAGGAAGTTGGTCCACCGCAACGGATCACCGCTGCCGTGACCCGGTCCCATCGTTCGTTTGAGCGCGGTAGTGATGAGCTGATACGACGGCCCAGCTGGTGGTTGGGGTTTCATCGCCGCTCACCGATACCTCGGTGAGCGTTCGCGCTGGCGGGCACGTTCGGCCTCGGTCACGTCGCGGGCTTGGAGCTGGCTGCGGTACTGGGTGTCGGTCATCCCGTCGTGGTTGCCGCTGGCGCGGTCGTAGCTGACTCCGTCGAGGAACCGGCGCATGGTGTCCGGGCTGTGCCGCCAATCTTCGAAGGCGTCGTTGAGGTAGTGCCAGTGCGCGCTGTGCGGGCCGTCTGACCACCGCAGTTCGATCTCGTCGGCGCGGGCGCGTTGTTCGAACTCGGCCTCGGTCTCGATCGGAAACGTGCTGTCGAGCAATGCCTGCCAGCGTGCGAAATCCGCGCGCATCGCTTCTTCGTGTTCGCGTTCCATGTCAGCGGTTCCTTTCGATCTCAGGTCGCGATGTGCCTGCGGTGAGGATTCGGGCTTGTTCGATGCTGCGGCGCTGCACCGCATCCAGCCCTCCGCCTCGGGTGCCGGGTGGGTGGCGAAGTGCCTGGCGGATGGTGTCGGGTTCGCATTCCCATTGGCTGCGAACCGCTTTGAGGAACTCCCACTGCTGGCGGTGCGGGCCGAAGTGCCAGCCCTGATCGATCGCCGCACCCTCGGTGTAGAGGCGGTTGATATCTGCCTCGCTCGCGGTCGGCCGATACGCCATGCGGGTGAGGCGATCGAGTTCGGTGAACGCCTCCCGCATCGCTTCCTCGTGTTCGCGTTCCATCTCAACGGCTCCGCTCGATACCGTTGCGGCGCTTGCCGTTACGCTCACCGCCGTCGTCGCTGCTTGCCTGCTGGTCGCGCTGGTTGCTGGCGGCGTTGGTGAGCCATTCGCGGGCGAACTCACGCAACTTCGGCTCGTCATAGGTATCGCCGTGCACCTTGGCGAAGTCGGCCGACATCTGCTCGACGACCGCCTCGTCGAACACCTTGCGTGCGGCGAAGTCCGCCTCGGTCAGCCCGTCCTCAGCGGACGGTGTCTCACGCGACCAGCGCTGGGTGTCGCCGAGCTTGTCGAACTCGACGCGTTCGCGGCTGCCGTAGCGCTGCTGGGCCGGGGTGCGCTGGGCGAGTTTGGTGACGGCTTCGTCGCGTTCACGCTTGTAGCGATCCCGTTCCGCGGCAACAGCATCGACGCCGTTTCGGTCGCGCAGTTCGCCGATCTCGGCGGCCAGTCGCTGGTTACGGTTCTTCAACGACTCGATCTGAGACTCGGCATTGCCCAGCTTGCGGCGCATCTCGTCACGATCAGCGGTGACCGCGTCCAGGCCACGCTGAAGAATCTCGACCCGGGAGCCGAGCCGGTCCCGATCAGCGGCCATATCGGTGAGCTGACGTTCGACCTGCGCGATCCGCGAATCCGGCGTCTCCGTACTCGGCTCCGGCCGCTCGGCGGTCCGGGCCGCGGCGGTGTGCTCGGTGCTGTCACCTCTGGTGGTGCGGGTGTGCTGCGCACGCAGGGCACGGATTTCGTCGGTGACCATGCCGATGGGGCCGTCGACGATCTCGCTGCGATCAGGGTGACCGTGATCGCGGATGCTGGCGCTGAACTGCTCACTGCGGTAGTTGCTGGTCTCGCGGTACACGTCGAGCTGATGCAGCGTCCAGTCATAGGCCTGCTCACGGGTGGGGAACTTGCGCAGCTGCGTGCGGTCCTCCTGTGGAATCCGGGCGTACTCGTGCTCGTCCATGTGCAGCACCTCGGCGGGGCCGACACTGGCCACGAATCGGTTGGCGTTCTCGCGCTCGATCTCGTCGATCTCGGCGAGGACGTCTTCTGCGGTGTCGCGGTCGAGCGGCCGGGGCGCGGCGGCGACGGTCTGGGCCAGGTTGTTGGCGATCCGTTCGGGTTCGCCGTGAGCGTGATAGAACACACCGTGTTCGCCACGGGTCTCACCAATCTGCGCCAACAGCAGCGTGTCCGGCTTCCACGTCGCTGTGTCGATCCGCGAGAGCATCCACTCCATCGCCGCGTCTTCGGTGTCGTGGACTCTGGATTCGTTGCGGGCTTCGGTAAAGGGCTCGGCCCACGACAGGTGCGCGAGGTACCGGCCTGAGCTGCCAGGTGCGGTCTGGGTGCGCTCCCGCATCGTGGTGTCGCGGTCGGTGTGCGTGTTCAGGCGGGTCTTCGTGCGAGCGACCTGCGCCCGGTAGCGCAGGGCCTCGATCCCTTTGACCTTGTGGGCGCGGTTGAACAACCGGCCCGGCTCGAACTGCGGAAAGGTGGTCGCCGCGTCCAAACCGTCGAGGGCAATACCCTGCTCTATCGGGGTCAGGCGCGGGTTCTCGACGATCTTCGAGCGCAAATAGTCCGCGTGCTCGGCCAGGACCTTAGCGTCACGGTAGCGGCGTGCATGGTCGACGTTCGGGTTGATCGCGCGGTCGGCGACCGTCGCGGCGTGCACCCGGTAGCGGTCGACCATCTGCTGAGTCCAGTCCAGCTGGTGATCGCGGGTGGCCTGCTCGGTGCGGCGCTGCTCACGCAACGCCAGGCTGATCTGCTTGCGAATGCGGCGCTTCTCCAGCCAGCCGCCGGCCTGGGCGTGCAGGCGCAGCATCTGCTGAAACGAGCGACCAAACTTCACGGCCTCGGCGATCAGTTCGTCTTCGGGACTACGGTCAGTCATGACAGGTATTCCTCTCGGAGGTAAGGGATTTCGGTGCTATCGGGTACGGCGACGGCGTTGTTGAGCGATCTGCCGTTCGCGGTGCTGATCCGCGGTGTCGGTGAGCTTCAACCGGCTCGCGTATCGACCGCTTGTGGTGCTGAGCCATTCGGCTGCGGCTTGTAACTCGCAGTCGGTGAGCTGTAAGCCGTTAAGGACCCGGTTGTTGGCCTCGGCGGGTTCGATCGGGTCGCCGAGGTTGTCCACCGCCAGCGATTCCGGGGATTGCCCCAGCTCGCGGTAGCGCATCGCCGTCCGTGTCAGGTCCGCGCGCACCGCGTCGATGCGGTCCTGGAGTCCGGCGATGTCCCGGTACAGGTCCGAAGGGATCGGCAGGATTGGTTCGTTCTGGGGGCTACGGTCATTCATTTCGGGTGTTCCTTTCAGGGATAAGAGCTTTCGTGCTATCGGCGCGTTCGACGGCGGGCTGCGGCACGGGTTCGGGCTTGTTCGAGGTCCGCCGCGAACAGTGGGAATGACGGGGTGGCCGACCGCGCGGTCGGCGGGTTGTGACGGCTGGTGCTTTCGCCGGAGGGTGCCGTGGTGCCGCGGTTCTCGGCGGTTTCGGCTGGGTCGAGTTCAGCGGGCCGGTCAGGCAGCCGACCGCCGGTAAGTGAGGACCAAAACCGCTGCAGGAAGGGGTAATCGGCTTGCCCGCGCTTGTTTTCGCTCATCGCCCGCTCACCACCCGTTCTCGGGGTCGCTGAGGTCGGGTCCGGCGAAATCCGGATAGGGAAACGAGCCATACGTCGCTACGGGGCTGGGCGGCGCGTCGGTCACGAACGGCCGGTTGCGTGCTGCGTTGATCCGGTCGGCCGCGATGTCGAGCCGAAGCAGATCCGCCCGCGCGGTTGTCGAGCGTGCCTGCCAGTGGTTGCGGCGTCTGAACTCGAGGTGCAGGGCTTCGCGGTGCGGATACACCAGGCGGCAGTCGGCGTGGCGGTAGGCGTGCTCGGCGTGTTCGATCTCGGCCACCAGGGCGGTCAAATCCAGTTCGCCGGGGCCGGTGACGGGATCGCCGAGTAGCAGATCCGGGTTGAAGCCCGCGGCGATCTCGGCGTCGCGCTCGGCCTGCTTTTGCTTGTCCTGCCCGGCCAAGGCGCTGTAGCGCATGTCGCGGTCCTGCTTCTGAGCGATCAGCCGGTCCAGCTCGGCACGCTCGGCGGGGGTGAGCTGGCGCCGGGCGAGGTGCTCGGCGACGGCCTCCCACGGCTGGTATTCGACCCAGCAGATCAGGGCGGTGAAGACGCTCACCCCGACGGCAATACCGAGCGCTATGGGTCGAATGTCATTGCTATTCACGAGGATCGATTCCTTTCTGGTCAGGCGGACGGGGAAGCCGGTGAGGTACGGGCGGTCTCGTGGCGCCGACGAGCGGTGTCGACGCGGTCGACGAGCCAGTGGACGAGGGCGGCGATCGTGGTGATGACGACGGCGAACGCTGCGCTGATGGCGTGGGTGCTCGCGGCCAGAATTTGACCGGCTGAGGGTCGTAGTGCGGCGTTCCACCACAGGTAGGCCAGCCAGCCCGTGCCGTAGACGGCTAGCGGGCCGGTCACGATCAGTGGTTCACCCCAGCCCGCGACGGCGCCAGCAGTGACCACAAAGGCAGTGCCGCCGGCCGCGCCGCGTACGACCCGGCGCCGTGCGGTGCGGGCTGCGGTGAGGGCGTCGGCGACGGTCAACGGCTCGTCCCAGTCCGTGGTCATGGCCTTGTCGTCGCCGGTGGTGATCAGGTGCAGGTTCGGGCGCGCAGGTGGCGGCGCGGGGGCGGTGTCGTCGGGGTTGTCCGGTGGCGGGACTTTGGCGACGACGTCGGCGAGGTAGTCGGCGAACTCGGCGGCGAGGATGTCGCGGATCTCGGTCGACTCGCCCGGCTCTGGCAGCTCGGCTGGATCACGGCTCGGCTGTCCGGGGGTCTCGTCGTCGTTGTGGTCGTCGTGATTGTGTTCGCGGCGGTTACGCATAAGGGTTGCCTTCCAGCAGATTTCGGATAAAAGGAGGTTCAGGCGACGGCGGTGTCGCCGGAGATGAGCGGCTTGCCCGCGGAATCAGCGGCGGTGGCGGCGGGGGTGCCCGGCATTGGGGTCAGCGGGTGATCGGCGACGCGTACGACGTGGGTCCAGTCGGCGCGGCGGCCTCGGGCGTAGACGAATTCGCCGGTATCGAGCTGGCGCAGCACGTCGGGGTCGACGAGCCATTTCTCCCCGACCGAGACTTGGCCTTCGTCGCCGTGGCGCTGGCCCTTGATCAGATGCCGAGAAGGCAGCATCGAGCGCAGGGAGCCGACGTGTTTGCACAGGTCTCCGGCGTTCTCGTTGTAGCCGAGGATCAGCCCGCCCGCGCACGCCTTGAGTAGCCGGTTCAGGCTCCACGCATCCGCGGCCAGGCCCTCCTGGGATTGGGCGGCGAACAGCAACGCCACCCCTTGGGAGCGGCCACGCTCGCACACGTCGGCCAGTCCGATCGATCCCTTGGCCGTGGTCAGCGCCGAAAGCTCATCGATGATCAGCGTCACCGAACGGCGCTGGTCTCCGGCGGTGCGTCCGGCGCGCTGCATCACCATCCGCAGAATCGCGGCGACCTGGGCGCGGGCGGCGTCCTTATCGAGACCGGGGACGGTCACATACAGCACGTCGAGGTCGTCGAGGTCCTTGCCGCCGTCGAAGACCATGCGCCCGTTCTGGTCCTGGAGCAGCTCGAACAGGTTCGATGCTTTGATCAGCGCGTCGTCGAGCTGGGGGACCTTCTCCTCCTGCATCGCGTCGAGCATCCGTTTGACGTTGCCGTCGCCACCCCACGCGTCGAGCAGCACCGACTTGTCCAGCCGGGCCAAGAACTCGAGATGCGATTGCGGCGCACCGACCGGCGCCATGCACACCAATGACACGATGCGACGACGCATCTCGTCGAAGTGCTGCCCCTCACTGGTGGTCGCTTCCCCGGCGTTCAGCAGATCCCCGACCGCGGCCCGCTGATCCCGTGCCGATTGCCCCCGCCACAACTCCAGCCGGTCCCCACCGGGAACCACGACCGCGATGCGGTGCGGTTCGATTCCCTTGCGCAAGGCGATGTCACGGATCTCGCGACCCAGTTCCAGATCGTCTTGGCCGCCCTTGCAGGAGATGATTACCTGAAGCGGGTGCAGGTGCCGCCCACGCATGCCGGGAACGTCTTTCCAGCGCTGCCAGGCGGTCCACTCGTAGTCGAGCATGCCGACGAAGTAGCGTTTGATGACCTCGGTCTTGCCCGAACCGGTCGTGCCGATCAGCCCGATATTGCGGCGAGCCTGCTTGTGCGGGATCACCATCCACTGCTGATGGCGTGCGGTCAGCCCTCGCCACAATCCCGGTGTCTCCGAGGTCGACCGTTTCACCAGCGGCCCAAGCACAACCCCCTCACCGGTCGTGTACGGGGCACCACGTTGTGCGGTCTTGGCGGCGCGGGCGAACTCCCGTGCCAGCATCGCCTCACTGACGCGTTCGGTGCGGCCGAGGTTCTTCAACCCGACCGAGGCCACCTTGTGCACGAACTTCGCCCGCACATAGGTCGCGGTCAACGCCGCGAACGGTGCACCGAGGGCGAGCATCATCCGGATACCGGCCCAGTCCCCATCCGCGACGCGCTCGGCACCGGACCACAACAACGACAACGGAGTCGTCCACGAACCGCCGGCCACCACCGAGGCGGCGGGCAGCAGCAACGCCGCGATGGCGAAATTCCGCAACCGGTGCGCGGTCAGCGGCCAGTAAGTGGCGACGGCCACGATCATGACCAGCATCGCGACCACGACCATCCCGCACACCACCGCGGTCTCGGCGTTGTGGATGAGCCCGCTCGGGTCCGGCAGATCGATACCGTCGAGTTGCTTGATCGGCGGTTTCACCGGATGCACCTCGATCGGGGCCGGTACCTGATCGACCGGCACGGGCGCTGGTGTCGAGGGGACCGCGCTCGCGGTCCCGAGCGGGTCGCAGTCGGTCGGGGTGAGGACGGGTCGGCAGTTCTGGTTACTCATGACGCTTCCCGGGAAGAGAGGTGAATGATGGTGCGGCGGCGGCGATTGGAGCTCGCAGCTTTGGCGGCTTCGCGGCGCGCGGCGTAGTCGGTGAGGAACTTGCGCCATTTCTGGTCGAAGTCGCGGACCAGCAGATCCAGCGCCAGCGCCTCACCGAATTCGCTGGCGGGCAGGCGGTCGTAGGCGGCGTTGACGTTGTCGATCACCGCCGAGGTCCGGCACAGATACAGCACCCCGACCATGGATTCCTCGGTGGCGTCGCGGGCGGCTCGGATCGCGCCTTTGAGCGCGATGTCCATGTGCTCGGGGTCCTTCTTCGACAACTCCACTTCCAAGGCCCACCAGCCATAGGTGCCTTCCACCACACCGAGGAACCGGCCGTCGTGTACGTGCGGATGACCCAGCAGCGGTGTACGGCCCGAAGACAACAGCGGCTCAGCGGATTTCGATTTGCCGTTCGTGCCGGCGGTCTTACCGATGCGGTGCCGCAACACCCGCTCAGGCACCCACAACGCGCGATCGGCGCCGACCAGCATCACTCGCGCTTGAGCCACGGCCCGGTAATGCTCAGCCAAACCCAACGGCGGATGCCAGTCGGCTGGACGCCATCCCAGGTAGCGGGCCGCGGTCACCCGCGTAGGTACCACCCACTTCTCCCCGGCCTGCACCTGCGCGGGCTTGTGGATCGAGCCTTCCTTGTGCAGCTGCTTGACCAGGCTCAGCACGTGGTTGCGTTCCATGCCCAGAAACCAGCCCAGCACGTCGCGCTGCATCCCGTGCATGTCCGAAATAGCTGCCAGCACAGCAGTTTTGCGCGCGGTCGACTGCGGTTGTGCAGCACCGGCGATGTCGTGGACGGTGCTGCGTGGCAACCCCACCCGCACAGCGATCTCGCTCAGGCTGACCCCACGGGCGTGCAGAGCGCTGATCTCTCCGAGCGTCGCTTCGACCCGCCGCGCCCGGATATCCAAGGTGCGGGCAATCTCCTGATAGCCCAAACCGTGCGAACGCAGCCCGGTGATGATCTGATCGGCGTACTCCAGTTCCAGTGCCCAATATCGGCCCTGCCCGGCCCGTTCCGCGGCCGTGGTGTGGCTGCTTCTGTTGTGGTTCATCGGCTTCGCTCCCTTCCACTACGCGGGGCTTCACGGGCGGCGCGCTGGGCGGCGATATCGGCGCGAGCTTGCTCGATCACCTCGCGCATATCGGTCGCGTCGATCCCGCGGCGCTCGCACGCGTCCACAGACCGTGTCCAGCGCGCGATTTTCAGCGACTCCAGTTGCGCCGCAGAGGGTTCCTGCTTTGGCCGTACCTCCCGCGAGTCGTACAGGTATGCCTGCCGCCAACCCGCCCCGCGCACCTGCGCCTCGTACTCACCGACCGGCCGCTTGTTCTCCGCATCCAGCTGCCGCCACGTCCGCAAATGCTGCGGCGCCATCCCCCACGGCCACGTCGGCAACCCGTGCCGCTCGCCGTCCGGATCAAGAAACCTGCTCATCGCGAACGCTCGATCCGGCGGGCCTGGACCCGCCTGTCCAGCTCCGCGCGCAGAGCTGCCGATCGTTCAGCAGCCTGGGCACGCATCTGATCAGCGACCTCGCGGCCGTACTTAGCGACCAGCATTCGGTCGTATGCAACGGCCCGCTCTTCCTTCACCGACGGCTGGAACGCGTCGCAATGGGCGTGTTTGGCGTCCTCGTTCGCGCAATCGCCGTAGCCCTTGGCCAGCAAGGAATCCGACGCGGCCATCGACATGTCGTAAAGGACCTCATGCACGGTCGAGATCCGGTCGTACTCGGCCTTTGCCAGCGCCAGTTCGGACTGTTCACGCTTGCGGGCGTTCATCGAGCCACCCCCGGCACCTGCGTGGCCGGGACACACGAACCCGGACGCTCAACCGGCACACCAGCATTGGCCGACCGGCAGATACTCGGCGTCGGCGTGTACTGCTTGTAGTCCACCCACGCCGCGGTGCAACCACCCATCGCGATCAACAACAGCAACCCGAACGCGGCCAACCGCAACACCGGCGGCAACAAACCCAACGGCGCGTACACCGCACCCACACCGGTGAACTCCGGGCCAGCCATCGAATGCAACGGCGTATGACCACGCCCACGATCGACATAGGTCACGTGCTGCACCGGCGGCGGCGTGTCACGCCAATCCGCGCTCACCGCGACCGCCCCCGATCAACCCGCGGCCGATCAGCAAGCTCACGCGTGCGGGCACGAGCGAACCCCGACGACACAGGAACCGGCCCGTTGTGACGATGCCGCGCAACATCGTTACTGCCCCACAGCGCGGTCGAATCCGGCCCGTAGATGGACTCGTGACCGTCTGCCTGGCGTGCAACCTGCTCGCGTTCCCGGATGCAGGAAGCGCTTTCCCGAGCCAAGCGCAAGAAAGCTAGAGGGGCGTTCAGGTAGGTCTCGTGCACGTACGACAGACGACTCGCCGTCGAATCGATCTCGACCGCGTCGAAGCTGTTCGGGCGCGGCTCCAACGCCTTGTACCGCGCCTGCAACGCGACAGTCCGCTGCCGCAACTGCTCCTGCTCGCGGATGATCGAATCCAACTCAGCCAGCAGAACCGTCGGCTCATGCAAAGGCTCGTGCGTACTCATCGCCGAACCCCCCAGCGACGACTCGAACGCCACAACGCCAGCGCGCCGAGCAGCATCACCATGAACCCAACCACCGCTGGATGAGTCAGTATCAAGAACCCCACCGCCACGGCGGCGATGGCAAGCCCAAACGTCCTGGCGCGCATCATGCAGCCCGCTTCGTCTGCGAGGCTGCACCGAGGACCGCTGCGAGCTTCGCTCGGGTTACCGCGGAAATGGGTGGTGCCTGAGCGACCAGTTTGGCTACGTAATGCGCGATACGGTCAGAATCGCCGCTGGCGTCGAAAGGCTTCTCAGCATTCGCATTCATGCCGCACCACCGGAATCAGATGGAACGACTGGGCGAGCGAGCGCTATCACCTCGTGACTGCTGACGCGCCACATATTGCCGTTCAGCTTGTAGCCCCGAAGATGCCCAGCGGCGATCCACATACGGATCGTCTTCTGGTCGACGTCGACGAGCGCCGCCGCCGTCTTCAAGCTGATGAGCCCGCGTCCGCTGCGAACCTCGATGGGCAGGGACTGATCGTTTGCGTCCACTGATCCAACTCCTCTGGGTGGAAAAATCCGGAAAACCTGCTCACCCAGGGTGTTTTTTCAGGGAGTCTCATCTCGCCGCCGCAGATGTCTCGGCTTGAGCAGCAATGTCGCAAATAGTCTCTTCTGTGTCTCATCTGCGTGATAGAGTGCTGTCAACACATCAGATCTCGTGGCAAGGCAGGCGACCATGAGCACCGTTCTGAAGGCACTTCTTCAGCAGCGTCACCTTCAAAGCGTCTCAGCGTTCAATCGCGAATACGACCGACTCGCAAAGAAGCTCGACACCGACCTGATCGGCCACGGCCCGAAAAAGGCACAGTTTTATCGATGGCTTTCAGGAGATATATCGAGCCTGCCCTATCCTGACCATTGCAGGATTCTTCAGGCAATGTTTCCCGACTGGACGATTGCAGAACTCTTTCAGACGTTCACCGGCTCCGTTGACGACCTTCATCCCTCCCAAATTGCCACCACCACTAGTGCGCCGGAGAGTGCCCAACGCGATTTAGCCGATGTCGAAGCGGTGTACCCGACCCGACTTGAGTACTTGAGAGCAATGCCTCCACAGGAACTGTTCAAAACAGCTCACACGATCGATATGGCTGGGCTATCGCTCAACATGTTGTGCCAGCAGTACGCAGACAGTGACATTTTGCGACTTCTGGAGAATGGGACCGTGATCCGGTGCCTCTTTTTAGACCCGGAGGGTACAGCAATTCGAGCTCGCGAGGTCGAAGAGGCACATGATCCAGGACTACTCACCAACCTCACGGACACCAATATCCGCACCCTTGAGCGGGTGTGCCGACGAATTAGGCCAGAAACTCCCGGATCGCTGACTATCCGGGTTTACGATCAGCCTGTCAGGTTCAATATCACAATAGTCGATTCGGAAATCTGCGTTATGCAGCCGTATCTTCCGATGGCAAGGGGTGTCGATTCGCCTACCTTTGTATCCAAGAAATCAGGTAAGGCGGGAATTTTCGACACATTCGCAGACGTATTCGAGAGCATGTGGGCGAGCGCCAAGGCAAGGAGTTGCAAGTGACCTGCCTCAAAGAACTTTTGAAAGTCGCCGATGACGCAGCCCGGGTCGGCAGTGCTCTACTACACAGCGCTGCGCCAGGACAAATAACCGCCAAAGAGGACCGCGACTTTGTTACCGATCTAGACCTAAAAATCCAAGAGAGTGTTTTCCAGCGACTTTCCGAGAGCACGCCACTTTTTGATTTCTTAGGTGAGGAGCAGCAGAGCGGGCAGAACACGGATGACACAGAGGCTACGTACCAGTGGATACTGGACCCCATTGATGGAACATCCAACTTCATTCATGGCATTCGACTTTGCGCAGTTTCCCTAGCACTTACATTTGAAGACGTTCCAGTTGTTGCTGTCATCCATGCACCATTTCTCGGACTGGAATATCACGCATATACCGATGGCGGCGCGTTCTGCAACGGAGCACGTATAAAGACGAGTGGCACAAAGGATCTCCGGAATTCCATCATATCGATCGGCGACTACGCGGTCGGGCGGGACGCCGCTGCAAAAAATCTACGGCGCCTCGCCGTTACCGCAGCACTGGCTGAACATGTCGAGAGAATCCGGATGTTCGGCTCGGCCGCACTCGACCTTGCTTGGGTCGCTGAAGGCCGGATCGATGGGTGCGTGTTGCTGTCGAACAAGCCGTGGGACACGGCGGCCGGCGTGTTGATCGCGCGCGAAAGTGGTGCCGTCGTGACTGATTCGGACGGCAGCGACCACGCCCTCGGCTCGGCACACACCATCGCCGCCAACCCAACGATCGCTCCAGACCTGCTTGACCTCATCGCAGCCACGGCATAGCGGACCGCCCCCGGGTTGGCCGCCGAGCCATCCGCCTGGGA
The DNA here is from genome assembly GCF_004634405.1 of Nocardia sp. CS682. NCBI lineage: Bacteria > Bacillati > Actinomycetota > Actinomycetes > Mycobacteriales > Nocardiaceae > Nocardia > Nocardia sp. CS682. Next base: position 2,245,829 of record NZ_CP029710.1, read on the forward strand.
GACTGGCAGGGACGGATTCCTGCATTCGGTTGAATGAGAGAGCTACACCACTCGTTCGGTGCCTAGGGAGAATTGATGAGTGCGACAGCCCGATCAGCTACGCAGCAACCTTCGGCCTTCGAACATTCGTTCGCTGCCCAACTGGACCGAATCGGGGCAAGAATGGCAGGTGTCACGATCATTTGCGGTTTTCCTGCATCCGGCAAGTCGTCGGCGGCCCGCTATCTTGCTCGCCATGCCGATGCCGTCATTCTCGACAAAGACGCATTCGCGCCTGCGCTTGAGGAATCGGTGATGACCGAATTAATCGGGAATCCGTACGATAGGGACAGCGAAACCTATATGCGGGTAGTCAACCCACACATCTACAGCGCGCTGGTCACCGAGGCGCTGACAATCGGCCAGCGAATCCCGGTCCTGGTGGATGCTCCGTTCATCGGTTACATCCGCACCGCCGCCGAGAAACAAATATCGCTCGCGGACTACGTCAAGTCGGTGTCCAATTTCTCTCCGCCTTCAGTCCAAACTGTCTGGGTGTCAGCTGTTCCAGATCGCATCCGCGAGCGCATGGAAAGCCGCGGAGCGGCGAGAGATGCCAGCAAGCTGGCCGATTGGGCGACGTACAAGGCGGACGTCTTGGACTCAGGAATCGAGGATTCTGCCAAGGCAGTCGTCGACTACGTCGTATACAACTCCTGATGAGGGGCTACATCCCGCTACGTCTTCGGGTATGTCCGCCGCCACACCGACGTCAACCCGCCGTGCGACCGGGCGGGACTCGATCGCATACCGATCTTGGTCAGGTGGCCTTGGCGTTTCAGCGCCAGCAAGACCCCTCCCATTCGCCGCGGCTCAAGCAGCTCAGCCCAGCCAGCGGCAACCATTCGCTGCTGGATGTCGGCGTTGATGAACTCTTCGCCGTCCGGCAGTGCGAGGATGAGTTGCTCAGCGGCCGCAAGGTACGCGGCGGTGTCGGCTGCGTCTGACGATTCGGGCATCGTTGGACCTCGATCCCAGCTGCGATCGCATCTACTCCAAGCACTGTACGACTACAGCAACCAGGCGATGTTCGATTCCCGCGATCGCAACCACGACGCTGACGCGCCTCCGTCTTCGCGAACGACGCGTAACGCTACGATCGCCCCGCGGTTCTCGGCCACCGAGGCCACGGGACGTAGAACTACTTCTTCTTCGACAGTGAGGCTACTCCGTTTCGGAATTCGGCGAAGTTCACACCGTTTCTTGCTATCCGCGCCAGTCAACGCGAACACCGTCGGCAGCGAAGTAGCTCCCGTCTGGCCGGCGCCCTGGCCCGATCAACTCGATCGTTACGACCATTAGAGAGTCGATGATTCCGCGTTTCTGGTGGGTCTCGAGCCCTGCCCACGTGGCCGCAATGTCTGCCGAATGGACGATGGGCGCGATCACATCGGCGCGCCCCGCCTCTGCGATCTGTGCTTCCAGCGTGGCGAGTCTTCCATTGAGACGCTCAGTGATCCTCCGGAGCTGGTCCGCGGACACAGAGCCGTCGGCAAACTCGTCGGCGACTGTACCGAGACGATCACGGACCACCTGAGCCTCCAGAACCAGGGGGGCAACGTCGTTGTGGACCTTCGGCGAGAAGAGTTCGAGTGCATCAGGCTGAAGGAGACGAGCGAGAGTGACGTCTTCGACGAATTGATCGATCGGCTCGGCACGGCGCGATACGTGCCTTCCGCTTCTACATCTATACGTAGACAGCCGTCTTGAACGGGATCCAGCATGGACGGTCTCACCGCAGACGCCGCATTTCGCCAGGCCGGATAGCAGTAGCCGCGGACCCGTTGGAGCCTTCATCCTTGTCGGATCACTCAATATAGCGACCGCTGCCCTCCACTTCTCTTCTGAAACAATCGCGGGCCACTGGGCAACTCCAGCGATCCCCAGAGTGGGGTTCTTGCGTGTATCAGCCCGCTGTTCGGCCGTGCGGTGACGTCGAAGTCCTGCGTAGCGTGGATTCACCAGTACCGTACGAACATTCTCATGATTCCATGGCTTGGGAGAACCATCACGGCGCCCCTGTGGCGTGCTGCTTCCCTGTGAGTTCCATTGACGTGCAACGAAACCCGCGGACGCTCCAGTGACAATGTCGTCGTACGCCTGCCTGATCAGCCGTGCCTCGTCCTCGCGAATCGTCATGCCGTCCGGCTCGTAGCCGAACGCGCGCCGGCCGCCGATCCACCTCCCCTGGGCAGCTGCCTGTTGTGCAGCGGATCGTTGCCGAGCACCTTTACGCTCGACCTCTCCCTGCCCGACCGCAGCGAGGATTCGGGCGACCAGCCGACCACCGTCAGTTGACGTGTCTACTCCGTCGGATGCGGTTACGACGTATGCGCCGTGCTTTTCGCAAAGGTCCAGCACCCTCTCCAGCTCGGCGAGGCGACGTAGCAGGCGGTCGACATGACGGGCCACGATCACGTCCACTTCGCCACGCTCCACAGCTTCGAGCATCGCTTCGAAGTGCGGGCGGCGCTTGCGGCTTGAGGCGCTGGTGTCGTTGTCGACATATTCGAAGTGCACTGTCCACCCACGCTGGGAGACCAACCGCATGACGTCTCGGCGTTGGCGATCTATGCCGAGCTCATCACCCGCCCGGTCTTGGGATTGGCGCAGGTAAACGGCCGCCTTCATAGAGGTCATCTTAGCGTCCATGGGACCCGGATGGCACGATCGGCCCCACGCGCCGACATTCGACCGAGACGCAGCGCCGTCTCGACCGGAGCGATCGCCTCGCGCGGGAGCCGGAATCGTTGGCGCAGAATATGTCCGGGGACTTCGGCGTTGGTCAGCCAGCCGAACTCCTGCCAGCGCCGCACCGCCGCCTGCCGCGCCACGGCGACCCGCTCACGCACCACCGCGCTGCTCTCGGCCTCGTCGGTACTGAACGCGGCGCCGGACTGACCGCGCATCTGCACCCAGATGTCGATGCGATCCATCAGCGGCCCGGACAGTTTCCCGAGGTAGCGGCGCCGGGCGAGCGGTGCGCAGATGCAGTCGACGTCCCGAGCCGGTGCGCACGGGCACGGGTTGGCCGCGAGCACCAGCTGGAACCGGGCCGGATAGCGGGCGACGCCGTCGCGGCGGGCAATGCGAACCTCGCCCTCTTCCAACGGAGTTCGCATCGCCTCCAGGACCTTGGTCCCGATCTCGGCGCATTCGTCGAGGAACAGCACGCCGCGATGCGCCCTGCTCACCGCGCCCGGCCGTGCGGTGCCCGAGCCGCCGCCGACCATCGCGGTCACCGACGTCGAATGGTGCGGTGCGACGAACGGCGGCATCGTGACGAGCGGATGATCCCCGGACAGCACACCCGCCATCGAATGGATGGCGGTCACCTCCAACGATTCGGACTCCGACAGTGGCGGCAACAGCCCCGGAAGACGTTGCGCCAGCATGGTCTTCCCGATCCCTGGCGGACCGGTGAGCAGCAGATGGTGCCCGCCGGCCGCGGCCACCTCGAGTGCCCAGCGGGCTTCGTCCTGCCCGACCACCTCGCTCAGGTCACCGCCGGAACGCACCGGATCGGGCAGCTGCCCGTTCGGTTCGGGAAGCGTGCCTTCACCACGCAACCAGGCCACCACCATGCGCAGGCTGGGCGCCCCGAAAACCGCCACCCCGGCGACCAATCCGGCTTCGGCCATCGCCGCCTCCGGCACCACGACCGCAGGCCACCCCGCATTGCGGGCCGCGATCACCGCGGGCAGGATGCCGCGCACCCGCCGGACCCGGCCATCCAGCGCGAGCTCGCCGAGCAGCACCGTCTTCGCCAGCCGCTCCGACGGAACGGCACCCGACGCGTCGAGCACCGCAATGGCCAGGGCCAGATCGTAAACGCTGCCGATCTTGGGCAGCGTCGCAGGCGAGAGGGCCAGAATCACCCGCCCGTCCGGCCACTTCTCCCCCGAGTTCGCCACGGCCGAGCGCACCCGGTCCCGCGATTCCTGCAGTGCCGTATCCGGCAAGCCGACCAGGTGCACCGAGGGCAGCCCCTGCCCGATATCGGCTTCGATCTCGACCAGCAGACCGTCCACCCCGGTGACCGCGACCGAATGAGCCCGGCCGAGGGCCATCAGAACACCGCCTCGAGATGGTCGATCTGCGGTTCGTGTCCGCGGATCAGGAGCACCGAGACGACGTCGAACCGGATGTGCCGCCACGGCCCGTCCTGCTCGGCCAGCCACAGCAGGGCGAGCCGCCGAATGCGCTGCTGTTTGGTGAAGGTGACCGATTCGGCCGGTATCCCGAACCCGAGCCCGGACCGGGTCTTGACCTCAACGAATGCGGTGACATCGGCGTCCCTGGCGATCAGGTCCAGTTCGCCGTATCTGCATCGCCAGTTTCTGCTGACGATCTCCATCCCCGCGGCCTGCAGGTACCGTGCCGCCAGTTTCTCGCCGTACGCGCCGAGCGCCCTTGTGTCTGTCACTCGGTCAGCGTCCCCGGCCGGGCACCGCGCCTTCGGGCCTCGACCTGGGCAAAGACAAAACCTGTTGATAGCCGAGGCCCTGTGGACAACGCGCGGTGCGCAGGCACCGAGTGGCGCGGAGTTGTCGGCGGGCCGAGCTGGCGGGCTACTCCGGCAGGCGCAAGTCCGGCTTCTCGAGCTCTTCGATGTTGACGTCCTTGAAGGTGATCACTCGGACGTGCTTGACGAAGCGGGCCGGGCGGTACATGTCCCACACCCAGGCATCGCTCATCCGAACCTCGAAATACACCTCACCATCGGCGTTTTGCGGGCGCAGCTCCACAGAGTTGGCCAGATAGAAACGGCGCTCGGTCTCCACCACGTACGAGAACTGACCGACGATGTCTTTGTACTCTCGGTACAGCGAGAGCTCCATCTCGGTTTCGTACTTCTCGAGGTCCTCGGCACTCATCGGGTGGGACGTCCTCCTTCTCGCCGCGTTGCGTCGTGTGCTGACATCATCGCGCATGGGTAGCGCCGGTAGCCACTCGGCTATCCGGACGCACGACTTGGAACTCCTCGGACATCATCGGGTCGACCTCGCCCGCGAGTACCGCGTCGGCCTCCTCGGCCACCGTGGCGACCGGCCGCAGGCCCGCCGCCTCCCGCACATTGCGCCAGGAACGCCGGTGTTCGGCACTGGGGCCGAGGCGCTGCAAGGCGGCGATATGGTCGGGCGTGTTGTAGCCCTTGTGGGACGCGAAACCGTAGCCCGGGAACCGCGCGTCGAGCTCGACCATCATCCGATCCCTGGTGACCTTCGCCAGGATGCTGGCGGCGGCGATGCAGGCCGCGGCGGCGTCACCGCCGATCACCGGTAGCGACGGCGCCGGAATGCCCGGCACCCGAAACCCGTCGGTCAGCACATATCCCGGCGTCTGACCGAGTCCGGCGACCGCGCGCCGCATGCCCTCGATATTGGCGACATGGATGCCGATCGAATCGATCTCCCAGGCCGGGATGACCACCACGTTCCAGGCCAGCGACAGTCGAGTGATGATCGGATACAGCTCTTCCCGAACGGGCTCGGTGAGCTTCTTCGAATCGTCGAGCCCGGCCAGCTTGTCGTAGGCCTTCGGCGCCAGCAGACACGCTGCGACGACCAACGGTCCCGCACACGGTCCGCGACCCGCCTCGTCGACGCCGGCCACCGGGCCGAGCCCGCTGCGGATCAATGCCGCTTCCAGCGTGCGCAACCCACTGGCCTTGCGCATCACCACGCGCGGCGGCCACCCATTGCTCTGTACCACTCGACCCTGCCCCACCGTCCAATTATGCTGCGGCCGCTGATGGTCTAGTTTTCCTGGGCGTTTTCCGAACGCACCGGACCGATCCGCCCGGGCGGCCAGATCTTGAAGACGGCCTTGCCGCGGACGTTGTCCACCGGCACCGTGCCTTGCAGCTCGTCCTTGATGTGGGCGCGCGAATCCCGCGACTCGTTGCGGTTGTCGCCCATCACCCACAGATGCCCCTCGGGCACCTTCACCGGCTTGAACTCACGCCCGCCACCGGCGCCGAAGGGCTGGCCGGGGGTGTACGGGACGATGTAGCGGGCGTACGGCTCGTCCAGCGGCTTGCCGTCGACGATGACCCGCCCCTGCGGATCACAGCATTCGACAGTCTGCCCACCGACCGCGATCACGCGTTTGACCAGGTCGTTCTCGTCCGGGGGTACCAGGCCGAAGAACGAGAAGAAGTTCTGCACGCCGCGCACGGCGGCGTTGTCCGATCGGATCGACCGGTAGGTGTCGTTCCAGGAGGGCGGTCCGACGAACACGACGACGTCGCCCGGCTTCGGATCACCCCAGTAGTAGCTGAGTTTCTGCACGTAGATGCGGTCGCCCGTGCAACCGGCGCAGCCGTGCAGGGTGGTCTCCATCGACTGCGACGGAATCACGTACGGGCGCCCGATGAAAGTGACCATGAGGGCTGCGATCACCGCCGCGATCACGACCAGGATCGGCAGCTCCTGCCAGAACGGTCGCTGTTTGCGCTGCTTTCCGCGCCGCCTGCTGCGCGGACGGTTTCCTTCGTCGTCCGACCCGGACACCGCAATCGACCCGCTTTCGTCTGCCACGCGGACTAGATTAGCCCGCTCATTGGGGGTGCTGCAGTGGAGTACAGGTTCATGCCCACTGAGGCGACCTTCGAGTACTGCCGTCAGTTGATCATGCCTGACGTTCCGGCGACCATCGATGAGCTGGCGGGGTGTTCCCACCCCAGGTAGGCGGCGAGGCCGCCCCCCAGGGGCATGCCACCGAGCCGACCGCACGGATTCGAGCACATCGACCGAGGCGGCCACGCCAGGTGCTTGCGCCGCACGGTGGCCAACCCGCCTTGCTCCGAACAAGCGAATAGCCCGACATCCGAGGATGACGGGCTATTCGATGTGTCTATGCGTGGCGACAGCCACGAACTGTCGCGCGGGGCGCGACAGGTCAGCTCAGCGCTTTTCCTTGATCTTGGCGGCCTTGCCGCGCAGATCGCGCAGGTAGTACAGCTTGGCGCGACGGACGTCACCGCGGGTGACGACCTCGATGTGGTCGATGTTCGGGGTGTGCACCGGGAAGGTGCGCTCCACGCCGACACCGAACGACACCTTGCGGACCGTGAAGGTCTCGCGGATGCCGCCGCCCTGGCGTCGGATGACGACGCCCTTGAAGACCTGGATGCGCTCCTTCGAGCCTTCGATGACCTTTACGTGCACATTGAGGGTGTCGCCCGGCCGGAAGTCGGGGACGTCGCTGCGCAGCGACTTCTCGTCGACGAAGTCAAGGGTGTTCATTTCCATCCTTATGGGTTCGCGCGAACAGAGGACCCTGGCGGCACAGTGCGTGCTCGGCCGGTTCATGCTCCGATTCAAGGGGATGCGCCTGGTCCACGATCACCCAGGGCAACCTGAGTATTGTGCCAGATCAGCGAGGCGCGAGAAAAATCGGCCCCCGACTCAGGCCGGGGTTTCGGGCACCGCGAACAGGCGGATGTTCATCGGCTCGGCCCCCTCGGGCGCGCCGGCCCGATCGACAGTGTATCGCTCGAGCAGTGTCAGATACTCCGACATGAACTCGCCGACCTGGGCTTTCGTCAGGTACGTACCGTGCCGTTGGACCTGCGCCCAGCCATCCGGACCTGCCCATTCGCGCACCGCTCGCAGGTACAGCTCGATATCGCGGCCGGACTTCACCCGGGCCAACTGCTCGGCCGCGGCATACTCCGCCGGTTCCATGCTCGCCGGGTCGGGTGTGGTGTGACTGAACGGCAGCGACCGCCACCACCGCTCTCGGCCGGTCGATTTCTGCACGACCTCGGCGATCAGCCCGAGCTCGGCCAGCCTGCGCAGGTGATAGCTGGTGGAGCCGGTGCTCTCGCCCAGCGCGTTCGCCAACGTCGCCGAGTTCGCCTCGCCGTGCTTGCTCAGGTAGTCGAGGATGCGACCGCGCAACGGGTGGGCGAGCGTGCGATATAGCGCGGTGCGTTCGGCGCTGGTCATGTCGTCGCTTCTGTGCGGTGCCATGGACCAAAGATAGCAAAGGTTCCTTTGCAAAGATTTGTTTGCAAAGGAACCTTTGCGGAAGTACCGTGGCCGACATGCGAATGACCGCCCTTCTCCCGTCGTCGACTCCCCGGACCCGGTTGACCCGCGCCAAGGCACGCTGGTTCATTGCCGCCAGCGCCCTCGCGCTGGTGCCGTGGGCGGCCGTGCTCTCGAATACCTTGCCGAGTACCGCTCAGGTGCGAAACTGGTCATCCGCGTGGGTCGGCTTGGATCTCCTGCTGGCCGCCGGTTGCGGGCTGACCACGATGTTGTTGTGCCGCAATGATTCCCGCGCCCGATTGGTCGCGTCGGCGGTGGCCGGCGCAGCGGTGGTCGACATGTGGTTCGATGTGGTCACTGCGGATCCCGGTGCCGCACTCGCCCAATCACTGCTCTGCGCGGTGGGTGAGACCGCCTTGATCGCCGCGTGCATGCAGGTCGCGCTGACACCGGAAGACTCGGCGATGCCAGCGCGATTGCAGCGAATCACTGTCTGACCCTGACCATTTCAGGGCAGATACACAGCGCAACGAGACCTTCCGGCAGTCGCCGTCGAACGCGGCGCGAGGGCGAGTTGTTTCCTCAGAATGTCAGGCGTGCGCTGAACGGCGTAGCAATGCCAGTGGGCTGCGCCGACCCGCAGGTGGCCGCAGTACGCAGGATGCCAGGCTGAGGCCAACGATTGCCAGTGGCGCGATCCACGTCTTCGGCTCGTCACCGACCGCCATGTGCGATACCGCCGCGCCCCCGTAGACGAAAGTCAGTCCGGCATAGGCCCATTCCTCAGCGCGCGGGTGGCCGGGCGCCAGGATCGCGGCTACCGCTGCCACCTTCGCGACTCCGAGCACGGTCGCGAGATACATCGGGTATTCGAGTCGATCGAAAACCGCACGAACATGTGGGGTCCGGGCGATATCCCAGTAGGCGCCGACCACCGATTCGGTGAGCACGAGCCCGGTCGCGCCCAAGTAGGTGACGCGCAGTGCGAGGTCCTTGGTGCTGGTGTTCATGAGGGCTTTCCTTCCGTCAGTGCTATCTGTCTGACGGATGGCGGCGGGAAAAGGTAACAGGGCGAGTGGTCACAGCCCGTGCGTCGGACAATTGCGCGACCAGACCACCTGGTGATCGATCAGCTCGTAGCTGACCGATCCACTCATTATTCGCGATCAGGCGCGTGGACCACCGGCTCGGCGTCGGGAGTGTCCGCCACCGGCTCATGGTCCGAGGAGAACAGGGACAAGTGGTGGCGGTGTGGGGCGGGTGGGGCAGGCACGACGGTGCGGGTCAGCTCGGCTTCGGCGGCGGTGCGGACGTGTTCGACGTCGGGTTTACCGGCGACCAGGTCTTGGACGAAGATCTTGGCGCGGATGACGGGGCGGCGGTAGCGGCGTTCGCGGACGATGGCGCGGTACATGAGGCGACGGCGGTCGGCGTACCGCCAGCGGGCCCAGGGGGCGCCGGGCCTGCTGAGGCGGAGTGCGCCGACGACGAGCAACGGCAGGAAGAACATGCCGAACAGGCCGGTCCAGATCTTGCCCTTGGCGATGACCGTGGCAGCGAGCCCGAGGTTCACCACGGCGAAGGCGACCACGAACACGCGGACCTCGATGCTCGGGTCGCTGCGGAAGTCGTTGATGTCCAGCAACCACAGCGGGTGAAAGCCCAGCAGCAGCAACCCGGTCACCGCGAGCGCGACGAACACCGCGTCGACCGAGGTGCGTCCCTGCTCCTCCCAGTACACGTCGCGCAGATAGAAGATCAACGCGAATTCGTCGAGGGTGAGCGCGGCACCGACACCGAAGGCGGCGGCGAGCACGGCGGCCGTGGTGGTGTCGGCGGTCTGGTACAGGGTGACCATGCCGACGCCGGACACCAGCACCAGGATCACCCCGAACACCATGTGGTGGATGTGCACCCCGCCGGACCGCACGTTGCCCGGCCACCAGCGCACCTGTTTGCGGATCAGCCGGACGCTGAGCCGGATCAACAGGAAGCCGACGATGAACCCTAGAAGGAAGCACAGCAGCGGGAGCCTGCCCTGCGCGATCACATCCTCACTGAGCCACCGTCGCATGGCCGCCTGAATCCTCCGTCCGAACTACTGCCCGAAACCCGCCCGGCGCAACGCATCCGCCATCGAACCGGTCGGCGCGGGCGCGTTGCGACGCTGATTGCCACCGCCGCGCGCCTGGCCCTGGTTCCGCTGACCTTGATTGCGGCCCTGCTGGTTCTTGCCCTGCCCATTCTGCCGCTCCGGCGCGCCACCCTTGCGCTCACCTTGGCCACGCTGCCGGTTCTCGCCGCGTTCGCCCTTGGCGGCGACGCCCGGCTCGTCGTCCAGCCGCAGCGACAGTCCGATGCGCTGCCTGGCGACGTCGACCTCGAGCACCTTCACCTTGACCACGTCACCGGTGTTCACCACTTCGCGGGGATCCTTGATGAAGTTGTGCGACATCGCCGAAACGTGCACGAGCCCGTCCTGGTGCACACCGATGTCGACGAACGCGCCGAACGCGGCGACGTTCGTGACGACCCCTTCGAGCACCATGCCGGGCTCGAGGTCGGCGACCTTCTCCACGCCCGCAGCGAACTCCGCGGTCTTGAACTCCGGTCGCGGGTCGCGGCCCGGCTTCTCGAGCTCACTGATGATGTCGGTGACGGTCGGCAGACCGAAGCGTTCGTCGGTGAACTCGTCGGCGCGCAGCGAGCGCAGCACGGTCGTGTTGCCGATGACCTCGGTGATGTCGCGGCCGGTCTTCTCCATGATCCGCCGGACCACCGGGTACGCCTCGGGGTGCACCGCGGAGGTGTCCAGCGGGTCGTCGCCGCCGCGAATCCGCAGGAAGCCCGCGCACTGCTCGAACGCCTTGGGTCCGAGCCGCGGTACCTCGAGCAGCGCGGTCCGGCTGCGGAACGGCCCGTTCTGATCCCGGTGCGCCACAATGCTTTCCGCCACCGATCCGGCGATGCCGGACACCCGCGACAGCAGCGGCACCGAGGCGGTGTTCACGTCGACGCCGACCGCGTTCACCGCGTCCTCGACCACCGCGCCGAGCGAACGCGCCAGCAGCGTCTCGGACACGTCGTGCTGGTACTGGCCGACGCCGATCGACTTCGGATCGATCTTCACCAGTTCGGCCAGCGGGTCCTGCAGGCGACGCGCGATCGACACCGCGCCCCGCAGCGACACGTCCATGTCGGGCAGTTCCTGGGTGGCGTAGGCGGAGGCGGAGTACACCGACGCGCCCGCCTCGGACACCACGATCTTGGTCGGCTTGTTCTCCGGAATGCGCGAAATGAGCTCGGTGGCAAGGGCATCGGTCTCCCGCGAGGCGGTGCCGTTGCCGATGGCGATGAGCTCGACCCCGAACCGGGCGACCAGCGCGCCGAGCACGGCGAGGGACTTCTCGGTCTGCCCCTGCGGCTTGTGCGGGTAGATCACCTCGGTCGCGACGGCCTTGCCGGTGGCGTCGACGACGGCCACCTTCACACCGGTCCGGTAGCCGGGGTCCAGACCCATGGTGGTGCGGGTGCCGGCCGGCGCGGCGAGCAGCAGGTCGCGCAGGTTCGCCGCGAACACGTCGACGGCGTCCTTCTCGGCTGCCTGCCGCAGCCGCATCCTGGTGTCGATGCCAAGGCTCACTTGCAGTTTGGTCCGCCACGCCCAGCGCACGGTATCCAGCAGCCAGGAGTCGGCGGCGCGGCCCTTGTCGGCGATGCCGAACTTGATGGCGATGCGGCCCTCATAAATGGAGCGTTCGCCCGGCTCGAGTTCTTCGGTGTCCGGCTCGAGGTGCAGCGACAGCACGTCTTCCTTCTCACCGCGCAGCAGCGCCAGGATGCGGTGCGAGGGCAGCTTGGTGAACGGCTCGTTGAACTCGAAGTAGTCGGCGAACTTGGCGCCGGCCTCCTCCTTGCCCGCGCGCACCGTCGACCGGACCTGGCCACGGTTCCACATCAGCTCGCGCAGCTCGCCGACCAGGTCGGCGTCCTCGGCGAACCGCTCGACCAGGATCGACCGCGCACCGTCGAGCTGCTCGGCGTTGTACTGCGCGGGATCGGTGGTCGGGTCGTTGATCAGCGCGTCGGCGACCGGCTCGTGGCCCGCCTCGCGCGCTATCTGCGCCTTGGTGCGCCGCTTCGGCTTGTAGGGCAGGTAGATGTCCTCGAGCCGGGCCTTGGTCTCGGCGAGCATGATCTGCTGGTGCAGCGCGTCGTCGAGTTTGCCCTGGCCGCGAATGGATTCGAGGATGGCGCCGCGGCGCTCGTCGAGCTCGCGAATGTAGTGCAGACGCTCGTCGAGCAGGCGCAGCTGCGCATCGTCGAGGCCGCCGGTGACTTCCTTGCGGTATCGCGCGATGAACGGCACGGTCGAGCCTGCGTCGAGTAGCTCGACGGTGGCACGCACCTGGCTTTCCCGCACCGCGAGCTCGTCGGCGATGCGACGGTTCACGCTCGCTTGGCTCGCGACACCGAGGGGCGTCGCGGGTGGGAGCACGGCGGGGTCGGACTCTGCACTTACAGTCTCGGGCGCTGTCGTCACGTCCGCAGACACTACCGGGACCACCCGACAAGGGGCCCGCACCCAGTGGAACCGGGTCGCACGTGCCGTGTCACCGCTGGTCCCGGCCTTCGGCACGACGCACCGAACCAGGCCGAGCACACTCGGCCTGGTTCGGTAGTTCGCGCGACTGGACCCAATTGCCTACGGCAAGATCAATTCCGGGCTGTACATCCGGATGATCCCGTTGCCGTCCTTGGTGACCTCGGTGAAACTGACATACCGATGTCCCGGCTTCGCCAATGCCTGGTCCACGGTCAACGGCGGGGAGGGGTATCTGCCGTTGGTGCAAGGGAATGGACCGCTGGTTGCGACGTGTTCATCGGTGCCCCCGTTCGCGTACGCGTCTTTATCCACGACGGTCACCACCATGGTGCAATTCTTCGAATTGATGGAATCGTTTTTGAAAGTGATTCCACCGAATGCCCGCGGCACGCCGTTCTCGGCATAAATGCAGGACTCCACTTCCGCGGAGCCATCACTCGTCAAATAAATACCCGAGCAGCTGTAGGGGCTGTCCGGCGCCGCGGAGGCGACCGGTGCGACCATGAGCAGCGGTGCGGCGCCGACGAAAACGCCAGTCAGGACACGTGATAACGAACCGATGGACATGCAAGACCTTTCGATATCAGATTTGTCAATCCCCGAAAATGACCTTGTTCCACCATATGTGGATCACTGACAACTCACATGACCACACAATTCGGGGCATCCGCGACGTTAACGTCTCTCACCAGCAGCGATATCAGACTTCCTGCGGCAAACCGAGGAGCCCACGCGACAATTCGCGCATCTCCGCCTTGCGAATTTTGCCCGTGACAGTCATCGGAAACTCCTCGACCACGTGCACATAGCGCGGAATCTTGAAGTGCGCCAGCTTGCCCGCGCAGAACTCGCGCACTGCCTCGGCGTCCAACGGTGCCGCGCCGTCGCGCATCCGGACCCAGGCCATCAGCTCCTCACCGTATTTCGGGTCGGGCACGCCGATCACCTGCGCATCCAGGATGTCGGGATGGGTGTAGAGGAACTCCTCGATCTCGCGCGGGTAGACGTTCTCACCGCCGCGGATGACCATGTCCTTGATCCGGCCCGTGATCGCCAGGTAGCCGTCGTCGTCCATCACGCCGATGTCGCCGGTGTGCATCCAGCGTGCGGTGTCGATCGCCTCGGCGGTCTTGTCCTGGTCGTTCCAGTAGCCGAGCATCACCGAGTAGCCGCGGGTGCAGAGTTCGCCCGGCTCGCCGCGCGGCACCGTGAGACCCGTTGCCGGATCGACGATCTTGACCTCGAGGTGCGGGCCGACCCGGCCGACGGTGGCGGTGCGCCGGTCGATGCCGTCGTCGCGGCGGGTCTGGGTGGACACCGGCGAGGTCTCGGTCATGCCGTAACAGATGCACACCTCGTGCATGCCCATCCGGTCGATGACCCGCTTCATCACCTCGACGGGACACGGCGAGCCCGCCATGATGCCGGTGCGCAGGCTGGACAGATCCGGTGTGGCGGAATCCAATTCGGTGAGCAGCGCGATGAACATGGTCGGCACGCCGTAGAGCGAGGTGCAGCGCTCGGACTCGACGGCGGCCAGGGTCGCCACCGGATCGAACGCCGGTGCCGGAATCACCACCGCCGCACCGTGACTGGTGCTGGCCAGATTGCCCATGACCATGCCGAAGCAGTGATAGAACGGCACCGGCACGCAGATCCGGTCCTGTTCGGTGTAGCCGCACAGTTCGCCGACGAAGAAGCCGTTGTTCAGGATGTTGTGATGGCTGAGTGTGGCACCCTTGGGGAAACCTGTTGTCCCCGAGGTGTATTGGATGTTGATCGGGTCGTCGATGGACAGTTCCGCGCCCAGCGCGGCCAACCGATCCGCGTCGATCGCGGTGCCCGCCAGCTCATCCCATTCCGGCGTACCCAGCACCAGCACCTGCTCCAGTGCCGGGCAGTTCGGCCGGACCTGCTCGATCATCGCGACATAGTTCGACGTCTTGAATTCCGGGGCCGCGACCAGCACCCGTACACCCGCTTGACACAGCACGTATTCCAGCTCGCTGGTGCGGTAGGCGGGATTGATATTGACCAGGATCGCGCCGATCTTCGCCGTCGCGTACTGCACGAAGAACCATTCCGCACAGTTGGGCGCCCAGATGCCGACCCGGTCGCCCTTCCCGATGCCGCGCGCGGCCAGTCCGGTGGCCAGCGCGTCGATCGCGGCGCCGAGCTCGCGGTAGGTCCAGCGCCGATCGGTGGGCTTGTCCACCAACGCTTCCCGGTCCGGGTAGGCGGCGACGGTGCGGTCGAGGTTGCCGCCGATGGTGTCACCGAGCAGCGGGGTTTCCGAGGTGCCGGACGCGTAACTCGGGAGCGACATCACTTGTTTCCCTTCTGCCGCAACACATATCGCTGCACCTTGCCGCTCGGCGTCTTCGGCAGACTCTCGACGAAGTGCACCGTGCGCGGGTAGGCGTGGGCGGCGAACTTCTTCTTCACCAGATCCTGCAGCTCGGCCTCCAGCTCGACGCTACCGGCGAACCCGTCGCGCAACACCACGAACGCCTCGAGCACCTCACCGCGCAGCTCGTCGGGCATGCCGACCACCGCCGCCTCGGCGACCTGGTCGTGCAACACCAGCACGCTCTCGACCTCGAACGGGCCGATCCGGTAGCCGGCCATGATGATCACGTCGTCGTCACGCGCGGAGAAGCGGAAGAAACCGTTCTCATCCTGCGAGCCCGCGTCGCCGGTGAGGTACCAGCGGCCGTCGGAGGTGTAGCGCTGGGCGGTGCGCTCCGGGGCGTTGAGATAGCCGAGAAACCAGAGCAGCGGGCTGTTTTCGGTGTCGATGGCCACCCGGCCGAGCTCGCCGGTGGGTGCGATGGTGTCGCTGTCATCGGACAGCACCGCGCACGTCCACCCGGGCAGCGCCCGGCCCATCGAGCCGGCCGGGACCTCGGCGTCGAGCGCCTCGTGCCAGGAGTTGCAGATCAGCATGCCGTGCTCGGTCTGCCCGTAATGGTCGCGCACGGCGACACCCAGATGCTCCTGCGACCACGCGACCACCTCGGGGGTCAGCGGTTCACCGGCCGACGAGGCGCGGCGCAGTGCGGCATGCCGCGCCGCCCCGGCGCTGTCGGCGCGCAGCGCGCGATACACCGTCGGGGCGGCGGTGAAGTTGGTGACGCCGAAGCGTTCCAGCACCTGCCAGGTGAGCGTCGGTGAGAACGCGGCGTGCAACAGGATGCTGCGCACACCGCTGGCCAGCGGCGCCATGATCGCCCAGTACAGGCCGTACGCCCAGCCCGGATCGGCCGCGTTCCAGAAGACGTCGTCCGCGCGCACGTCCAGCGCGAACTCCTGATACGCCTGGAACGACGCGAGTGCGCGCAACGGAATCGGCACGCCCTTGGGCGTTCCGGTGGTGCCGCTGGTGAACAGCTCGACCAGTAGACCGTCGCCGCCGATCACCGCCGCCGGTTCGTGCTGCGCGTCTTCGGCGAGCAGATCCACCATGCCCAGCGTGCCCTCGGGCGCGTCGCCGCTGACGATGAGCTGCCACGGCGGGTCGGCGGGCATGTCGGGGCCGGGCGCCAGTTTGGCCGCTTGATCGGCATCGGCGATGACGATCGAGGTGCCGCTCGCCTCCAGCCGGAACGCGATGGCAGGCGGCGCGAACGCGGTGAACAACGGAACATGCACCGCGCCGCGGCGCCAGATCCCGAGCAACGCCACCACCAGATCGGTGGATTTCCCCATCAGTGTCGCCACCCGGTCGCCCTGCTGGATCCCCAGTTGGGCCAGGCCGGTGGCGAAACGCGCCGAACGTTCCCGCAGTTCGCCGTAGGTGAGATCGATCGAGGACAGGTCGCGATCGACGATGGTGCAGGCGATCGCATCCGCCGGATGCCGGTCACACAGCAGATCCGCTGCGCACGCGTCGGGCCGGTCGTACATGTCCAGCAGTTCGCGCACCCGCGCAGTCAGGTCGGTGCCCATTTCCGCCACTCCTCATCATGATCCAGCTCACCCAATAGGATGTGGGTCACATCGATCACCCACTACCCCGAAAAGGGGTGAGTCCCATGACCCACAGTCCACTGTTGCGTCCACGCGACGCCGACGCCTTGCGCGCCGAAATCCGCTGGGTAGCGGGCACGGCGCGGGTGCCGGTGGCGTTCGGCGGCGAAGTGCACGGTGATGCACTGCTGCTATCAGAATTCGTCGGTACCCTGACCAACGGCCTGCGCGGACTCTCGGTGCTGCGCACCTCGGGCCTCGGCGGGCGCGTGATGGATTCCGGCCGCCCCGCCTCGGTCTCGGATTACTTCAACACCTCCAGCATCACCCACCACTACGACGGGCCGGTCTCCGGCGAAGGGCTCCGCTCGATCGTCGCGGTGCCGGTGGTGGTCGGCCAACGCTCGCGCGCGGTGCTCTACGCGGCGACACGCGGTGCGAGCCCGCTGGGCGATCGCACCGCCGACCTCGTTGTCCAGGCGGGTCGCCGGCTGGCCACCGAGATCGCCATCCGCGACGAGGTGGATCGGCGCCTGCGGCTGCTCGAGGCGACCAACCCGGCCTCCGACACCGCACCCGCCATGGCCGAGGAGCTGCGCGACATCCACGCCGAACTCCGCGGCATGGTCCACTCGGCCGACGACCACCTCCGCAATCGCCTGCACACCGTCTGCGAACGCCTGACGCGCGTGATGGTCGGCGACCCGGCCACGGACGCTCCACACCTGTCCCGGCGCGAGTTGGACGTGCTCGCCCAGATCGCGCTCGGCTGTACCAATCAGGAAGCGGCCCAACGCCTCTCGGTCGGACCGGAGACCATCAAGAGCTACCTCCGCAACGCCATGACCAAACTGGACGCGCACACCCGCCACGAGGCCGTGGTCACCGCGCGCCGGCACGGCTTGCTGCCGTAGACAGGTGCTCTCGACCCGAGAGCACCTTCAGTCGGTGTCGGGAAGCAGGTCCGGGCGGCGGGCGCGGGTGCGCTCGAGGGATTGCTCGTGGCGCCAGGCGGCCACCTTGGCGTGGTCGCCGGACAGCAGCACCGAGGGGACCTCGAGGTCACGCCAGACGACGGGGCGGGTATAGCTGGGCCCTTCGAGCAGGCCGTCGGAGAACGAATCCTCTTGGTGCGATTGCTGATTGCCGAGCACACCGGGCAGCAGGCGGACGACGGCTTCGGTCATGACGAGCACGGCGGCCTCGCCGCCGATGAGGACGTAGTCGCCGATGCTGACCTCTTCGACGCGGACTCGGCGGGCGGCGTCGTCGAAGACGCGCTGGTCGATGCCTTCATAGCGGCCGCAGGCGAAAACGAGGTGGTCTTCGGCGGCCCAGCGGTGCGCGGTTTCCTGGGTGAACGGCACACCGGCGGGTGTCGGGACGACCAGCAGCGCGTCGTCGGGGCAGACCTCGTCGAGGGCGTCACCCCAGACCGTCGGCTTCATGACCATGCCCGGTCCGCCGCCGTAGGGCGAATCGTCGACGGACTTGTGCACGTCGTGGGTCCAGCGGCGCAGGTCGTGCACGTCGAGCGAGAGCAGGCCCTTGTCGATTGCCTTGCCGAGCAACGCCGTTCGCAGTGGCTCCAGGTATTCCGGGAAGATCGTGACGACATCGAGTTTCACGCCGACCTCATTCCGGATCGAGGAGTCCTTCGGGCGGATCGATGACGATCAGCCGGTCCGCGAGGGACACCGTTGGCACGATGGCGGTGACGAAGGGGATCAGGATCTCCCGGCCGTCTTCCGCGGCGGTCACCGAAAGCAGTTCTCCCGCAGCGGAATGCAGCACTTCGCGCACGGTGCCGACCACGGTCGCGTCGGTGAGCTGGACGGTCAGCCCCTCGAGTTCGTGGTCGTAGTACTCGTCCGGGTCGTCGGACGGCGGCAGGTCCTCGCTGTCGACCACGAACAGCGTGCCGCGCAATGCGTCGGCCGCGTCCCGGCCGGCGACACCGGCGAGAAACACCAGAAGCCGGCCCGAGTGCTCCCGGGCCGACTCCACGGTGAAGTCGCGGACTTCTTTGGATCGCGGCAGCCGTCCGCGCAGCGTGCTGCCCGGCGCGAACCGGGCCGCAGGATCATCGGTGCGTATCTCGACGACCAGTTCACCGCGCACGCCGTGCGACTTGGCGACCCGTCCTACGACAAGTTCCATCTACTGGTCGGTGTCGACCACGTCGACCCGGATGCCCCGGCCGCCGATGCCGGCGACGAGGGTGCGCAGCGCGGTCGCGGTACGACCGCCGCGACCGATCACCTTGCCCAGGTCGTCGGGGTGCACATGCACCTCGACGGTGCGTCCGCGGCGGCCGGTGATCAGCTCGACGCGGACGTCATCGGGATTGGCGACGATGCCGCGAACAAGATGTTCAACGGCATCGGCGACGACGGCACTCATTACTCAGCGGCCTCGGCAGCGGCGGGCGCCTCGGCGGCCTCTTCCTTCTTGGCGGCCTTCTTCTTCGGGGTGACGGCCTCGTTGGTCGGGGCGTTGTCGGCGGCGGCCAGCGCGGCGTTGAACAGGTCCAGCTTGGAGGTCTTCTCCGCCTTGGTCTTCAGGGTGCCCTCGGTGCCCGGCAGGCCCTTGAACTTCTGCCAGTCACCGGTGATCTCCAGCAGGCGCTGGACGGGCTCGGTCGGCTGCGCGCCGACACTCAGCCAGTACTGAGCGCGCTCGGAATCGATCTCGATGAGCGACGGCTCTTCCTTCGGGTGGTACAGGCCGATGGACTCGATGGACCGGCCGTCCCGGCGGGTGCGCGCGTCGGCGACGACGATGCGGTACTGCGGGTTGCGGATCTTGCCCAGGCGGGTGAGCTTGATGCGAACAGCCATGCTTGTTCTGCCTCTTTCGTAGGTTGGTCACGGCGCAATTCAGCGACCCGCACGGTCTGCGAGCCCGGTTTAGCGCATGGAGTGTGTGACCGCCGCGCGGTACGTAACCGGAGACGGGCTGACACTTGTCCGGAAGGACGGTTGTTCATTGTGCCAGATGGGTCACCGCCACCAGAAATCGCGTACCTCGAGACAGGCCGGCCCGCTACCGCCGCCGGTAGCGCAGCAGCACCACCCCGGATTTGAACGGTTGCGTCTCGATGAGGCGCAACGCCGGGATCCGCGCAGCGTCGGCGAACAATCGCCGGCCCGTGCCCTGGACCACCGGGTAGACGAACAGGCGGTACTCGTCGACCAGATCGGCGGCGATGAGGGCGTGCACCAGCTGGATGCTGCCGGTCGCGACGATGTCCTTACCCGGCTGCGCACGCACCGCGCTGAGCTCGTCCACACCGCGCAGGATCACCGTGTTCTCCCACTCGGGGCCTTCCAGGGTGCTCGACACGACGTATTTCGTCGCCTTGTTCAGGTGGTCGGTGACGCCGGTCGGGTCGTCGGTCTGCTTCGGCCAGTACCCGCGCATCTGCTCGAAGGAGACCCGGCCGAACAGCACCGCGTCGGAGCTCGCCATGTGCGTGCCGAGCACCGCCGTGAGGTCGGACTGATCCACCCCGTCGGCGTTGGCCACCGCGAACCAGTCCGCGGCTTCGATCACGCCGTCCAGGGTGATGTTCTCGGTCACTATCAGGTCCCGCATCGCTGCTCCTGCCGGTCGGGAATGCGTCTTCTACTCGAGACGTGCCGCGCCAACGGAATTCATCGGTGCCGCGGGTTCATCGGTGCCGCGGATTTCCGCCGTGCCTCGCGCTCAAGTCGCGGGCGGAGCTTCGGCAGTGAGCGCGTGCGTCTTCGTCCATGGCCCGCCCCACCACAGCTGCCAGCCGAGGGTGCGCGCGGTGAGCGTCTCCGCACCGTTGGCAGACAACGTGGACTCGTATTCGCCGGTCCGGCCGATGTCGACCAGCACCAGGTGGCCGCCGGGGCGCAACACCCGGAGCGCCTCGCGCACGGCGGCGGCCCGGCGCGCGGGGGCTTTGATGTTGTGGATGGCGAGGCTGGAGACGATCACGTCGAATTCGCCGTCGCGGAACGGCAGGGCGGTCATGTCGCCGGTGTGCAATTCGATGCGGTCGGCGACGTTTTCGGCCACGGCGTTCCGCTCGGTGGTTGCGAGACTGTTGCCGGACTGGTCGACGGAGCGCCACAAATCGATGCCGACCGCGCGCCCCTCGGGTAGCCGTTTCGCGGCGGCCAGCAGCACCGCACCGCGACCGCAGCCCAGGTCGAGCAGGCGCTCGTCGCCGCGCAAGCCGAGATCGTCGAGCAGGCGTTCCCAGGCGCGGAACTTCCCGCGCCGGGTCGCGTGCAGGAAGAGCCCGAACTGCACGGCCATGGCGAGACCGCCCAGCAGGGTCAGCCAGGCCGGTGCGGCATTGCCGACCACCGCGTTGCCGACGGCGGCTGCGAGAAAGCCGACTGCGAGGACACCCAATGTGAGCATGACCGGCGGCGCGTCGAAGCCGTAGGACGCGCGCCGCGGGGTGGTCGTCGTCACAACACCGATTCTATCGAGCCTAAAAGTTTTCGCGCCCCAACACTTTTCAGGGCCTTCGATACTCAGCGGACCAGCGGAGCAAGGGTGCGTCCGGCGAGTTCGACCGCGCCGGGCTCGTGACCGTTGGTCACCATGTTCACGATGATGCCCTGCACACCATGGTCGAGCACCCTGGTCTGCAACTGTTCGGCAACCTCATCGGGCGTGCCGACGAACTGACGGTCGGCGACGGTCTGCTTGCGTTCCTCCTCGGACAGCGTGGACAGATCGATATCGATGCTGCGCAAGAAGTCCCGTTGTTGTTCGCGCGCCTGGTCGCCGTCCTCGTCGACCATCAGGAAGCACAGGTAGCTGACTTCCAGCGTGGCCGGATCACGGTCGATCTCGGCGCAGCGCTGATGCAAAGCCGCCATCTTCCGCGGCAGTTCAGAGGCATTGCAGATGATGTTGAGGTGGTCGGCATGGCGGGCGGCCAGCGCGAAGGTCTTCTTCTCCCCCGCTCCGCCGAGCATGATCGGCAGATCGTCGCGCAACCGCGGCTCGTTGATGGCGTCGTCGGTGTGATACCACTTGCCGTCGAAGGTGGACCGCTTGCCGCGCAGCATCGGCTCGATGATCTGCAACGCCTCGCCGAGCCGCTCGAAACGCTCGGTGAAGGAACCGAATTCGAAGCCATAGGACCTGTGCTCCAGCTCGAACCAGCCCGCGCCGATGCCGAGAATCGCGCGGCCGGCACTGACCAGATCGAGCGTGGTGACAGTCTTCGCGAGCAAAGCCGGATTGCGATAGGTATTGCCGGTCACCAACGCGGACAATTGAATTCGCTCCGTCGAGGCGGCGATTCCGGCCAGCGCGGTATAGGCCTCCAGCATCGGATCCTCCGGTTCACCGAGGCCGGGCAACTGATAGAAATGGTCCATCACGAACACCGTGTCGAACCCCGCCGCCTCGGCCTCACTGGCCTGCGCGACAACGGTCGGGAACAACTCGCGAACTGGCGTGCCGTAACTGAAGTTGGGCATCTGATAACCGAGGCGAATGCTCATTCACCTGACCCTACGCGGGCACCCGAGACGCGATCATGATCACGGGAGAATGGTGGCGGTAATCGCACCGCCAGTTTCCGGTCGACTACCGGTGGCCGGTGACGGGCGTGTGATCGGCATACAAGCGGCCGCGCAGGACTACCGCACACGGGGTGGTGAGCGTTTCGGGATGGGTGCGCGGATCTTCTTGGTAGACAACGAAGTCGGCGGGGGTGCCGGGTTCGATGCTGGGGCGGCCGAGCCACCTGCGGGCGTTCCAGGAGGCGGCGCCGAGGGCGTCGTGCGCGGACAGGCCCGCTCCAGCGAGGGCGGTGATCTCGTCGGCGATACGACCGTGCCGGATGGATCCGCCCGCGTCGGTGCCCGCGAAGATCGGCACGCCCGCGTCGTGGGCGTTGGCCACGGTGCCGCGGACCCGGCGGTGCAGGTCGCGCATGTGCGCGGCGTAGGTGGGGAATTTGCCTGCGCTGTCGGCGATTTCGGGGAAGGTGTCGATATTGACGAGGGTCGGCACCAGGGCGGTGCCGTGCTCCACCATCATCTCGATGGTGTCGTCGGTGAGGCCGGTGCCGTGCTCGAGGCAGTCGATGCCCGCGTCGATCAGGCCGGGTAGCGCGTCCTCGCCGAAGACATGGGCGGTGACGCGGGCGCCGTTGGCATGAGCGGCGGCGATCGCCTCCTTGAGGATGGCGTCGCTCCACAGCGGACGCAGGTCGCCGACGGAGCGATCGATCCAGTCGCCGACGATCTTCACCCAGCCGTCGCCGAAGCGGGCCTGTTCGGCGACGATCTCCGGCAGGTCGCGTTCGTCGTCGAGTTCGATGCCGAGCTCGCGGATGTAGCGGCGCGGGCGGGCGATGTGGCGGCCCGCGCGGATGATCCGGGGTAGTTCCTCGTGGTCATCGATGAACCGGGTGTCGATAGGCGAACCGGCGTCGCGCAGCAGCAGCGCACCGGCGTCGCGTTCGGTCTCGGCCTGCGCGATGGCGCCGTCGTGATCCTCGTCGCCGCCGCCGTAGCGGATCCCGACGTGGCAGTGCGCGTCGACCAGGCCGGGCACGATCCATCCTGTGCGGCACAATGTTTCAGCGCCCGGCACCGGTTCGAACGACACCAGCCCGTCCCGCACCCACAGATCGCGGACTTCCTCACCGGGGAGAACCACACCTCGCAGATGCACAGCAACCTCCAGACGACGTCGGCTGCCTTCCAACCTAACGTCCACGCCCCCTGACAGTCACGCATCGCAGGCAGAACCCGTAAGACAGAACACCGCCCCGCACCGGCGATCTCGGTGCGGGGCGGCGGACGAACGGCTACTTCTTCGGGAACTTCAACTTCGACAGGTCGAACCCTTCGAGTCCGGGCGGCAACTGGTCCAGCCCGGCGGGCATGTTGGAGAGGTCCGGCATGCCGGCGGGCATCCCTGGCATTCCCGCGGGCAGGCCGGGCATGCCACCGCGCACCTTCGGCGGCGTGGGGCCGCGGCCACCCTTCTTGCCCTTCTTGCCTTTTTTGTTGTTGGCGCGCCGGGAGCCGGGCATGCCCATCTGGCGGCCCATCATCGCCATCATCTTCTTCGCCTCGAAGAAGCGGTCGACGAGCTGGTTGACCTCGGAGACCTGCACGCCGGAGCCGTTGGCGATGCGCAGCCTGCGGGAGGCGTTGATGATCTTCGGGTTGGCCCGTTCGGCCGGGGTCATGCCGCGGATGATGGCCTGCACCCGGTCCAGCGACTTGTCGTCGACGGCGGCGAGCGCGTCCTTCATCTGGCCCGCGCCGGGGAGCATGCCGAGCAGGTTGCCGATCGGGCCCATCTTGCGGATGGCGAGCATCTGATCGAGGAAGTCCTCGAGCGTCATCTCGCCGCTGCCGATCTTGCGGGCGGCTTCCTCGGCCTGTTCCTGGTCGTAGATCTGCTCGGCGTGCTCGATCAGGCTGAGAACGTCGCCCATGCCGAGGATGCGGCTGGCCATCCGGTCCGGGTGGAAGACGTCGAAGTCCTCGAGCTTCTCACCGGTGGAGGCGAACATGATCGGCGCGCCGGTCACCTCGCGCACCGACAGCGCGGCGCCACCGCGGGCGTCGCCGTCGAGCTTGGTGAGCACGACACCGGTGAAGCCGACGCCGTCGCGGAATGCCTCGGCGGTGCTGACCGCGTCCTGACCGATCATCGCGTCGAGCACGAACAGCGTCTCGTCCGGCTGCACGGCGTCGCGGATGCCCGCGGCCTGGCGCATCAGCTCTTCGTCGATGCCGAGGCGACCGGCGGTGTCGACGATGACCACGTCGTACTGCTTGGCGCGGGCTTCTTCGATACCGCCGCGGGCGACCTCGACCGGGTCGGCGGCGCTGACCCCAAGCGCGTTGTCGCCACCGCCGATGGAGGTGCCGCCGTGCGGGGCGAACACGGGCACGCCCGCGCGCTCACCGACCACCTGCAACTGGGTGACGGCTCCGGGCCGCTGGAGATCACAGGCCACCAGCAACGGCTGATGTCCTTGTCCCTTCAGCCATTTGGCGAGCTTGCCCGCGAGGGTCGTCTTACCGGCACCCTGCAGACCGGCGAGCATGATCACGGTCGGCGGGGTCTTGGCCAGGGTGATCCGCCGGGTCTCGCCGCCCAGGATCCCGACGAGTTCCTCGTTGACGATCTTGACGACCTGCTGGGCCGGATTCAGCGCCGCGGAGACCTCGGCGCCCTTGGCGCGCTCCTTGATCCGGGCGATGAAACCGCGGACCACCGGCAGCGCGACGTCGGCTTCGAGCAGGGCTAGCCGGATCTCGCGACAGGTGGCGTCGATGTCGGCCGGTGACAGACGCCCCTTACCGCGCAGATCCTTGAGGGCACCGGTAAGCCGGTCGGACAGGGATTCGAACACCGATCGCGCTCCTGATCTCGGGGGACGTCAATTGTCTCCCAGGGTAATGGGATCACCCGCCTGGCCGCGCACGGGGCGGTCTCGCGCATTCGCGCTCTGCGCGAACACGCGAGAAATCGACCGGGCCGCTTCGCTTCCCGGTCGAGGTGTTTCCCACTCGAGCGGCGCGCCTATTCGAGTGAACGGCGACGCGGTTTGACGGTCTTGCGATAGTCGTGATTTTCCTGGGCAACCATGTAGACCGCCTCGCGGGCGGTCAATCCCAGTTCGAGAGCCAGGTCGTCGAGAATGGCCCATTCCGTGGTCGTGGGGATTCGTGAGTTGGCGACCGTGGAGGCGATGGTCATGGCGGTCACAGCCTGTTGTCCGGACAATGTGCGACCGGGTAGCCAGGAAACGACCCAGCGATCTCCGCCGACGCACCGCGCCATATGCGTGGTCTCGTCGCTCGTCATCATCGACGCCGAAACAACTTCAATTGCCACCGACGTGCTCCCCTCATGCTAGCGATAGCCAGACGCTCTGATACTAGAACGTGAGGGGGCCTCGAGATATGGGTTCCAGCAAATCACGTGCAACAGATTGGTTACCGCAGGTACCGGTCAGGAACCGATGATCTCCGGTCCCGGCATCCCGTTCTCCGGCTTCTTCGGCGCGGGCCGCGGCACGACCGCGAGCATCGCCTTTTCGATGGCCGCCCGGCGGTCCGGGGTGTCCTCGCTACCGAGGTCCACACAGAAGGTATCGACGACCGCCGAGCCCATCGTCACCACCTTTGCCCAGCGCACGTCGGCTCCGCAGGCCTCCAGCGCGGCGGCGAGCCGGCTCAATACGCCGATCCGGTCCTCGGCGCGCAGCTCGAGCAGCACCTGACCGGGGACCGAGGTGCCGGACCAGAGCACCCTGGGTTGCGCCTGGGCGTACTGGCCGGGCCCGACGCCACCGGCCTCGCGCTCGCGCTTCGCCAGCACCGCCGCCACGTCCAGGTCACCGGCGATGGCGCGGATGAGTTCCTGGCGCAACAGTCCGGCATCCGGCGGGTCACCGAACTTCGGCGACACCACGAAGGTGTCGATGGCGGAGTCACCTTCGACGCCGAGCGAGGCCGAAAGCACCCGCAACGAGTGCAGCGCGAGCACCCCGGCGGCGTCGGAGAGCAGACCCGCGGCGTCGGGCGCGATCACCGTGACCGTGTAGATGTATTTGCCCTCCCCCGGCTTCAATTCGACGTGCACGCCGCCCGACGCGGCCTTGGCGACCAGTTCCGGCGCGATCGGTTCCGGCTCGGGTAGCTCGCCGCCTGCCATCACCAGGCGGCAGCGGCGCACGAGGTCGCCGATGAGCGAGGCCTTCCAGTCGCCCCAGACGCCGGGGCCGGTGGCCAGCGAATCCGCCTCGGCCAGGGTGTGCAGCAGCTCCAGCAGTTCCGGGTCGCCGTCGAGCAGGTCGACCACGCGCTGGACGGTGGCCGGGTCGGCCAGGTCGCGGCGGGTCGCGGTGTCCGGGAGCAGCAGGTGATGGCGCACCATGGCGCTGAGCGTGCGCACATCCGACGGCCAGAGACCGAGCCGACGGCCGATGTGGGTGGCCAATTCCGCGCCGACGACGCTGTGGTCGCCCGCGCGGCCCTTGCCGATGTCGTGCAGCAGCGCGCCCAGAGCGAGCAGGTCCGGCCGGGCGACGCGAGTACTCATCGCGCTGGCGTAGGACACCGTCTCCATCAGGTGACGGTCGACGGTCCAGGTGTGCAGCGCGTCGCGCGGCGGTAGGTCGCGGACGGCACCCCATTCCGGAAGTAGCCTGCCCCACAAGCCCGTTCGGTCGAGTGCCTCGATCGCATCGATGGCACCCCGGCCCGCGCCGAGCAGGACCAGCAGGTCGTTGAGGGCGTCCTTGGGCCACGGCTCGCGCAGTTCGGGCGCGTCCTCGGAGAGCCGGTTCAGCGTGGTGGCCGACATCGGCAGCCCGGTCTGCGCCGAGGCGGACGCCACCCGCAGGATGAGCCCGGGGTCGCGCTGCGGCCGCGCGTCCCTGGCCAGCACCACCTCGCCCGCGTGCTCGACCACCCCCTCATCGAGTGGTCGGCGCACCGGCATGCGGCGCAGTCGAGCCAGGCCGCGGCGCGGCAATGCGTTTGCCGCGGTACGCAATCCGACGTCCACCGAGTAGCTCACCGTGCGCGCGGAATCGCTGAGCGTGCGCGCCAGATCGAACCGGTCGCCGATGCGCAGCGCGGCCCCGATCTCGTCGGCATCCTGGGCGCGCAGCTGGTCCCGGGCACGACCGGCCACCCGATGCAGCTCCGTGCGAACATCCAGCAAACGCCGATGTGCTTGGCGCAGACCACCACCGGGCACCTCGGGGCCGAGTCCCGGCATGGCATCGGTCAATTGGGCGATGGCGAGTGCGTCGAGCAGCTGGATATCGCGCAGGCCGCCGCGCCCGTTCTTCAGGTCGGGTTCGGCACGGTGCGCGATCTCGCCGCTGCGCTGCCAGCGCGCCTCGGCCTGGGCGATCAGCTCTTCGAACCGGGTGCGGATGCCGGTCCGCCATTCCCGGCGCACCCCGCCGATCAGCAGGTCGCTCAGATCCTGGTCGCCGACGATGTGCCTGGCCTCGAGCATGCCGAGCGCGGCGATGAGATCGTCGGAGGCCACCCGCAGCGCCTGCGGGACGGTCCGCACGCTGTGATCAAGCTTGATGTGGGCGTCCCACAGCGGATACCAGAGCTGATCGGCGACCTCGGCGACCCTGGCCGGGTCCACGTCGTCGTGCAGCAGCACCAGGTCCAGATCGGAGTACGGCAGCATTTCCCGGCGGCCGAGCCCGCCCACCGCGACGACGGCCAGGCCGCTGTCCCTGGTGATGCCGAGTTCGGTGCCTTTGCTGGTCAGCCACAGCTCGTAGAGATCGACCAGGGCTTGCCGCAGGGACTCGGCATCGAGGCGTGGATTGCGCGGCATGCCGCCGTCGAGTAGTTGGGTTCGAGCGCGGACCAGATCGGCCGCTCCATTGGATACCTTGCCGCCGTTGGCGTCCGCGGCCACCGTTCGGTCACCGCCGTGCTCGTCACTACCCACAACCCACCGCCCATCCATGCGCCGCGGCCCCGCCCCGACCGGTACGCCGGTGGGAGGCGGGGCCGCCGCTCGATCGATATCTGTCCTACAGAGCGTCGGTACCGCGTTCGCCGGTCCGCACTCGGATGATCGTGTCGACCGGAGTCACCCAGACCTTGCCGTCACCGATCTTGCCGGTGCGCGAGGCCTCCACGATCACCTCGACGACCTTCTCCACGGACGCGTCGTCGACGACCACCTCGACCCGCACCTTGGGCACGAAATCCACGGAGTACTCCGCACCGCGGTAGACCTCGGTGTGCCCCTTCTGGCGGCCGTAACCCTGGACTTCGCTGACAGTCATGCCGAGCACGCCCGCCTGCTCGAGCCCGGTCTTGACGTCCTCGAGTGTGAACGGTTTGACGATTGCGGTGATCAGTTTCATGTTCGTCATGCCTCCTTGACGGCCGAACGTGCCGTGTTGCCCACAGCGGCGAAATCGTAGGCGGTTTCCGCGTGCTCGGACTCGTCCAAGCCCACCGACTCGGCTTCGTCGCTCGCGCGCAGCCCAATGGTGAACTTCACGATATAGGCAATGATCAGGCTGGCGACGAAGGAGAAGGCAAGCACCACACCGGCGCCCACCGCCTGACGCCACAGCTGGTCGATGCCGCCGCCGTAGAACAGGCCGGTCTTGGCCGCACCGGTCTCGGGCGCGGCGACCAGGCCGATCATCAAGGTGCCGACGATGCCGCCGACCAGGTGCACGCCGACCACGTCGAGCGAGTCGTCGAAGCCGAACTTGTACTTCAGGCCCACCGCGAGGGCGCACAGCGCGCCGGCGACGCCGCCGATGGCGAGCGCGCCGAGCACGTTCACCGAGGAGCAGGCCGGGGTGATGGCGACCAGACCGGCCACGATGCCCGAGGCCGCGCCGAGCGAGGTCGGCTTACCGTCGCGGAACTTCTCCACCAGGATCCAGGCCAGCAGGCCCGCCGCCGTCGCGATGGCGGTGATGACGAAGGTGGAGCCGGCCAGGCCGCCCGAGGTGAGCGCGGAGCCCGCGTTGAAGCCGAACCAGCCGAACCACAGCAGACCGGCGCCGAGCATGACGAACGGCAGGTTGTGCGGGCGGAATGGGGTGGTCGGCCAGCCCTTGCGCTTGCCGAGTACCAGTACGAGGGCGAGCGCGGCGGCACCGGCGTTGATGTGCACCGCGGTACCACCGGCGAAGTCGACCGCCATCAGCTTGTTGGCGATCCAGCCGCCCTCGTGGATGACGTTGCCGTCGGCGTCCTTGGCGTCGAAGTCGAACACCCAGTGCGCGACCGGGAAGTAGACGACGGTGACCCAGATGCCGGCGAACAGCAGCCAGGAACCGAACTTCAGGCGGTCGGCGACCGCGCCCGAGATGAGGGCGACCGTGATGATGGCGAACATCAGCTGGAACGCGACGAACACCGTCATCGGAATCGTGCCGAGTAGCGGAATGTCGGTGGCCGCCGTGGTGACGGTGCCACTCGCGTCCTTGACCTCGGCTACCGCGTTACCGCCGATGAGTCCCTTCAGTCCGAAGAACTGCGCGGGATCGCCGATAACGCCGAACTTGTTGTCACCGAATGCCATCGAGTATCCGTACAGCGACCAGAGCACGCCGACGAGGCCCATTGCGCTGATGCTCATCATGATCATGTTCAGCACGTTCTTCGAACGGACCATGCCGCCGTAGAAGAATGCCAGACCGGGCGTCATCAACAATACGAGCGCTGAGCTCGCCAGCATCCATGCGGTGTCACCGGTGTCCGGTGCACCGGTAAGGGGAAATGCCACCTTGAAGTCCTCCTCATCTCGGGCCCTGCCGACTCCGGCAAATGGACCTGCACAGAAGGGTCCTCACTTGGTGTTTCATCCACAGAGCTGGCGTGTTTCGCCTGCGTGAACGGATGGGCCAGTTGTGTTGCTTCCACGTTTCGTGGTTTTCCCGGCAAGTTTTCGCGCCGGTCGGCAGGCGAGGCCGGACAAAAGGGATTTGCGGCTACTGGCGAGTAGAGCTAGCAAACATTCCGTTTGCGATGCGTTTCGCCGCAAACACCACGGGCGCGGAGAAATATTTCGGCGCGGCCGACTCAGCCGAGCAGTGCGTCCACGAACGCGCCCGGCTCGAAGGGTGCCAAATCGTCGGCGCCCTCGCCGAGGCCGACCAGTTTCACCGGGACGCCGAGCTCGTGCTGGACCTGGAAGACGATGCCGCCCTTGGCGGTGCCGTCGAGCTTGGTGAGGACCACGCCGGTGATGTCGACCACCTCGGCGAAGACGCGGGCCTGCATCAGGCCGTTCTGGCCGACGGTCGCGTCGAGGACGAGCAGCACCTCGTCTACGGCGGCCTTCTTCTCCACGACGCGCTTGACCTTGCCCAGCTCGTCCATCAGGCCGGTTTTGGTGTGCAGGCGGCCCGCGGTGTCGATGAGGACAGCGTCGACGCCGCGTTCGATACCCGCCGTGACCGCGTCGAAGGCGACGGCGGCCGGGTCGGCGGACTCCTTGCCGCGGATGGTGTCGGCGCCGACGCGCTCACCCCAGGTCTGCAGCTGGTCGGCGGCGGCGGCACGGAAGGTGTCGGCCGCGCCGAGCAGCACCCGACGGCCGTCGGCGACGAGCACGCGCGCGAGTTTGCCGGTGGTGGTGGTCTTTCCGGTGCCGTTGACGCCGACGACGAGCAGGATCGACGGGTGGTCGGGGTGCGGGAGGGCGCGGATCGAGCGGTCGAGTTCGGGTCGCAGGGCCTCGATCAGTACGTCGCGTAGCACCGCGCGCGCCGCCTCGGTGGTACGGACACTGCGGGAGGCCATCTCCGCGCGCAGCCGGGCGACCACGGCGGCGGTGCTTGCGGTGCCGAGGTCGGCGAGCACCAGGGTGTCCTCGACCTCCTCCCACGACTCGTCGTCGAGGTCGCCGCCGCCGAGCAGGCCGAGCAGGCTCTTGCCGACCGCGTTCTGGGAGCGGGACAGGCGGCCGCGCAGGCGGACGAGACGGCCCGCGGTGGGGTCGATGTCTTCGAGCGGGATGGGGGCTTCGGCACCGGCGGCGGTGTCGGGCGCGGCGGGAGCGGTACCGGCTGCGGTCGCGTCCGTGCCGGACGGAGCCGTGCCGGTGCCCTTCCGGGCTTTGGTGGGTCCGGTCGGGGCTTTCGGCCCGGCCGGGGTGGTACCCGAGTCAGCGGCGGTGGTGGCGGATTCGGCAGGGGTGGTGCTGGATTCAGCAGTGGCCGACTCAGCAGGCGCGGTGCCCGACTCGACCGGCGCAGTGCCGGATTCCGCAGCCGCAGCGCCGGATCCGGTGGCCGCCGTGCCAGGCTCTGCCGCCGCAGCATCGGATTCAGCAGCCGTGGCGCTCGAACCCGCGGAGGCAGTACTCGGTCCGGCGGAAGCGGTTTCCGATCCGGCCTCTACCGACCCTGCGGTCCCCATCGGCGCGGTTTCCGTGTCAGCGGCGGTATCGGCACCGGCCGACTCGGTTTCCGGCGCCTCGACAATGTCGGCCTCCGGCAGCGGAACGTTGGTGATCCCCCGCTTGTGCGCATCCCGCGGGATGGCCGCGTCGTCACCGACGTGCGGCTGCCCGTCGGTGTCGGTTCGCTCCACCGACAACGGCTCGGGCTTGGTCGCGGTGCCACCCTGACTGAAACTGAACCCACCGGACGCCGCATAGCCACCCGACTTGTCGGTCAGCTCTTTGTCGGCGGCTGGCGGCGTCAGTGACACCCGCGAGCGCTTGTATCGGACAAAACCGACAACAAGCACCACGAGCAGCAGGGCAGCGGCCACGGCGATCAGGATCCAGGCTTCGGCACTCACGCGCCCATCCTTGCAGAACGGACCGACCCGCTTTACCACGCCGCCCCGGCGCAGAGACACAACCCCCGAGATTTCTTGTCCTGCGGAACTTCTCGCGAGGTGGCAATAGGATCGGCGACGTGACCGATCGAAACGTGCTTGGGGGGCCGCTGGAAGAGTGCGGCACCGATCCTCTCACCGGCTTCTACCGGGACGGCTGCTGCAGCACCGGGCCGGAGGATCTCGGTAGCCACACCGTGTGCACCGTCGTCACGGCCGAATTCCTGGAGCACCAGGCGTCTATCGGCAACGATCTGAGTACGCCGCGCCCGGAGAACAACTTTCCGGGCTTGCAGCCAGGAGACCGGTGGTGCGTTGTGGCCGTGCGGTGGCTACACGCGCATGAGGACGGTGTCGCCGCACCCGTAGTGCTGGCCGCCACGCACGAAAACGCCCTGGAAGTGATCTCGATGGACATCCTGCGCAAGTACGCCGTAGACGTCCCCAACGACGTCAGCGACCTCTTGTAAAGCCCGCCCATCCGGGCCACGACCGCCGATGGCACATGTCGCTTATGCGCCATCGGGTCCCGTCCCCAGACAAAGCGATTCACATCACAGCCCCGAACCCCTTCACGATCAACGGGACATAGCGTCGGCGACAAGCCGCTCCGGCCCGCCGCTATGCCCCGTCGATCACGGTCGCCGGGCGGCGGCGCGTCGGCGGTGCGCTTTTTGCCGGCACGCCGCCGAGCAGTAGCGGGGGCGACGGCCGGTTCCGGTGTGCCGAACCCGCGCGTCGCATACCGGGCAGTGCGGGTCGCCGGTTTCGTTACTATCCGCTGATTCGTTACGCATATCAGCGTCCGCCGAGCGATTCGTTACGGCCGGGGTGGCGCGCATCGCGTCGAGGACCAACACGGCCGCGCGGTCGATCCGCCCAACGGATCGCCGAAGCCGTTGAATGGCAACACAGCCGGTGAAAATGGCCAGCACATCGGGCACCTCGATATCGCTGCGAACCGTGCCTTGCCGCTGCGCGGCCAGCAGCAACGCCCCCAGCGCCCGATGGAAGCGCTCCCCCGCGCTCATCAGCAAAGCCCGCGGCCAGCCGTCGTCGGATTGCACCAGGTCGCACAGCGCCTCATTACCCGGTGTGGACACCACCACCTCGGTGCAGAACTCGAAGAAGGCCGCACCCGGATCCGGCGCATCGAGGTAGGCGGCGGCCAGCTTCGCCAGCCGGTCGACCCGCTGCTGCATAACCGCTTCCAGCAGATCGAATTTCGTCGGAAAGTGCCGATAGACGGTGCCCGCCCCGACGCCGGCCCGCCGGGCCACCTCGGCCAGCGACACCGACGGGCCTTGTTCGGCGAACGCCCGCTGCGCGGCCGCCAGCACCAGCGCGCGGTTACGCCTGGCGTCGGCCCGTGCGGCGGGGCTCGGAGCAGCAGGACTCGACACAGCCTCGCCAGGAGCAGTCATTTCGTTACGCCCTCTCCTTGCATGACCTGGCGAACCGGGTCTCAGCGCCCGTATGGTCCGGAATGCGGGTCGCCCGACCCGATTCTATCGACAGAGAAGGCACGCATGTCCCCTCAGCACAACCTCGTCCTGGTCACCGGAGCCACCGGCAAGCAGGGCGGCGCGACCGCCCGCAGGCTGCTGGCCGACGGCACGGCGGTGCGGGCGCTGGTCCGCGACCCGCACGCCCCCGCCGCCCAGGCCCTGGCCGCGGCCGGCGCGGAGCTCGCCGTCGGCGATTTCGACGCCCCCGACACCCTTTCCGCCGCACTCGCCGGTGCCACAGCACTTTTCGCGGTGCCGCCCGCCGTCTACGACCCGCAGGGCTGGGATGTCGACCGCGAAGCGCGGCGCGGCATCGCCCTGGTCGACGCGGCGCGCCGGGCCGGGGTCGAACAGATCGTGTTCACCGGAATCGCCTCGTTCAACTCCGACGACGCCTGGGGTGCGGACGGCAAGACCCGCATCGAGGAGGCCGTCGCCGCCTCGGGTGCCCGCTACACCCTGCTGCGCCCGGTCCGCTTCATGGAGAACTACCTCATGCGCGGTATGCCGATAGACGGCATCGTCGACGGCGTCCACCGGCACCTGTTCCCGGCGGACCGACCGCTGAAAGTCATTGCCCTGGACGACATCGCCGACATCGCCGCGCTGACTTTCGCCGACCCCGACCGCTTCCACGGCCGAACCCTCGAGCTCGCGGGCGATGCCCTCACCCCACCGGCCGCCGCCGCAGCGATCACCGCGGCGACCGGCCACCCCGTTCGCTATCAGGAACTCGACGAAGCAGCCGCCGCCGAACTCGGCGAGATGATCGCGCACACCTGGCGTCTCGTGCGCGCCACCGGCGGCTGGCGCGCCGACATCGCGGCCACCCGCGAAATCCACCCTGGCCTGCGCACATTCGACACCTGGCTCGCCGAAACCGGTGCCGCTCAGATCAAATCCCTCCTGGACAGCGTGAGCACGCTGCCCTGACAACACGCCCGAGCGGCGACGGCGCACCTTCGAGCAGAAGAGGCGGGGACGACGGCGGGCGCACCGAGGTGGATGAGCTGTTGCACTGAGCGCGGTTACGCCGCGCCCACCGGCGCGAGGTTCTCCCCGCGCATCCGCTGCGAGATCACCTGGGTGATGCCGTCGCCGCGCATGCTGACGCCGTAGAGCGCGTCGGCGATCTCCATGGTCGGCTTCTGGTGGGTGATGACGATCAGCTGGCTCTTCTCCCGCAGCTGCTCGAACAGCCCGATGAGACGACGCAGGTTGGTGTCGTCGAGCGCGGCCTCGACCTCGTCCATCACATAGAACGGGGACGGGCGGGCACGGAAGATGGCCACCAGCAAGGCGACCGCGGTGAGCGACTTCTCGCCACCGGAGAGCAGCGACAGCCGCTTGACCTTCTTGCCGGGTGGCCGGGCCTCCACCTCGATGCCGGTGGTGAGCATGTCGGACGGGTCGGTGAGCAGCAGCCTGCCCTCGCCGCCGGGGAACAGCTTGGCGAACACGCCTACGAACTCTCGCTCGACGTCCTCCCACGCCTCGGTGAAGACCTGCAGGATCCGCGCGTCCACCTCGGCGACCACCTCGAGCAGGTCCTTGCGCGCGTTCTTGACGTCTTCGAGCTGGGTGGCCAGGAAGTTGTAGCGCTCCTCGAGTGCGGCGAATTCTTCCAGCGCAAGCGGATTCACCTTGCCGAGGGTGGCGAGGTCTTTCTCGGCGCGTTTGGCGCGGCGTTCCTGGGTGGGCCGGTCGTACGGCATCGGCGCGGGCGCGGTGACCTGTTCGCCGCGCTCCTTGGCTTGCTCGTACTCCTGCCACTCCAGGTCCGACGGCGGCAGCGGCACGTCGGGTCCGTACTCGGCGATCAGATCGTTGAGGGCGATGCCGAACTGCTCGGAGATGGTCGTCTCGAGCTGCTCGATGCGCAGCGCCGCTTGGGCTTTCGCCACTTCGTCACGGTGCACCGCGTCGGTGAGCTGGGCGAGCTGGGTGGACAGCGCGCGTACCCGCTCCTTGACCTGCTCGACCTGGGCGGCTGCTTCGCCACGGCGGCGGACCAGGTCGTCGCGCCGGGTACCGGCCTCGGCGACCACCTTTTCCAGTTCTGCGGCGATCTTGGCCCCGGATTCCGCGACGGCGGCGGCGACTTCGGCGGCTTTCTTGCGCGAGGCCTGGGCCCGTTCGGCGCGGGCCCGTGTCTCGCGTTCGGCGCGCGCCGCCCGGCGCAGCGAATCCGCCTTGCCGCGGACCGATTCCGCGCGTTCCTCGGCGGTGCGCACGGAAAGGCGCGCCTCCACCTCCATCGACCGGGCCTCGGCCAGCGCGGCCGCGGCCTCCTCGCGTTCGCGGCCCGCGGACTCGGTGCCCGCGGTGGCGCCGTCGGAGTCGATCTCGGTTTGTTCGAGCTCGGCGTTGCGCAGCCGGTCCTCGATCTCGGCGAGCGAGGTGAGCGCTTCCTCCCGGGCCGTCTCGGTCTCCGTGCGTTGCGCGAGCAGCCGCTCGCTGTCGGCCTGCGCGGTGCGGGCGGCATGGCCGAGCCTGCCGAGCCGGTCGTAGATGGCGACCAATGACTGGTCGGATTCGTGCAACGCGAGCAGTGCCTGGTCGACGGCGTCCTTGCGATCGGCCTGTTCGGCGAGCGCGCCGGACAGCGCCGCCTCGAGCTCTTCGGCTCGCCGCTGTGCCGCGACGAGATCGGACTTGGCGTTGTCGATGTCGGCCTGGATCTCCAGTTGACTCGGTGCGCGATCGGATCCGCCGAGCAGCCAACCGGTTCCGGTGAGGTCGCCGTCGCGGGTGACCACGCGGACGTCCGGCCGGGCCGCGACCACGGCCCTGGCGGTGGCGAGGTCGTCGGCGACGGCGATACCGGCGGTCAGTGCCGTGATCGCGCCGCGCACGCTGTCGGGGCACTCGACCACGTCGGTGAGCCAGCGCGCCGCACCCGGCAGCGGGCCGAGCTGCGGACGGGAAACGCCATCGGCACCGAATACCAGTGCGGCGCGTCCACCGTCGGCGTCCTTCAACGCGCGGATGGCGTCGTGCGCCGACTCGCCGGTGTCCGCCGCGACGGCGTCCGCGAGCGGACCGAGCGCGGCGGCGACCGCGGCCTCGAACCCGCCGTGCACCCGCAGCAGTCCGGACAGCGGCCCGAGCAGACCCTGCGACCGATGCTCCACCAGCCAGGCGGCACCGTCGCGACGGGCGAGACCCATGCCGAGCGCCTCGATCCGCGCCGTCAGGGACGCGACCCGCTTGCTCGCCTCCCGGTCCTGTTCGCGCAGTTCGGTCACCCGCTGATCGGCCAGCGCGAGTGCCTGCACCGCGTGCTCGTGCTGGGCGTCCAGGCCTGCCTCGCCGGCGTCCAGCTCGCTGAGTTCGGCCTGTACCGCGTCGAATTCGGTCTGTGCGGCCTCGCCGCGGTTCCTGGCGTCGGCGATCGCCGTCGTCAACCGGGCGATCTCGCCGTCGTAGGACTGGGCCCGGGTGCGCAGCGTGTCGACCTTGCCGACCAGCCGCGCGACACCTTCGCGCCGGTCCGCGATGGCCCGCACCGCGGCCAGGTGCGCCTGCTCGGCGGCCTTGGCGGACTGCTCGCGTTCGGCCAGCGCGTCGCGGGCCGCCTCCAGCGTCTCGGTGGCGATCTCGACAGCCTCGCGCAGCTCGGCCTCCTCGGCCTCCACCCGCTCGGCTTCGGCCTCCAGCTGCTCCGGGTCGCGCCCGCTGCCGACCGGGGTCTCGGTGTCGAGGTGGCGGGCTCGGTCCTGCGCGATCCGGATGGTCGCGTTGACCCGCTCGGCCAGCGCGGACAGCTGGAACCAGATCTGGGCGGCGGCCTCGGCGCTCGGGGTCAGCCGGGACAGCTGGAACTCCTGCTGCGCCAGTGCGGCATTGGCTGCGTCGAGTTCGCTCTGCACGTTGATGTGCTGTTCGCGCGCGTAGGCTTCCTTGCTCTGCTGGCTCTCCAGTTCGCCGCGGCGGGTCACCAGGTCGTCGGCGGCCAGGCGCAGGCGCGCGTCGCGCAGGTCGGCCTGCACGGTCTGCGCGCGCCGGGCCACCTCGGCCTGCCTGCCGAGCGGTTTGAGCTGGCGGCGCAGTTCGGTGGTGAGGTCGGTGAGGCGGGCCAGGTTGGCCTGCATGGCCTCGAGCTTGCGGACGGCCTTCTCTTTGCGCTTGCGGTGCTTGAGCACGCCCGCGGCCTCTTCGATGAACGCGCGCCGGTCCTCCGGGCGCGATTCCAGAATGGCCGAGAGCTGACCCTGTCCGACGATGACGTGCATCTCGCGGCCGATGCCGGAGTCGCTGAGCAGTTCCTGCACGTCCATCAGCCGGCAGGAGCTGC
This sequence comes from Nocardia sp. CS682, assembly GCF_004634405.1. Taxonomy (NCBI): domain Bacteria; kingdom Bacillati; phylum Actinomycetota; class Actinomycetes; order Mycobacteriales; family Nocardiaceae; genus Nocardia; species Nocardia sp. CS682. The sequence goes on from NZ_CP029710.1 coordinate 2,283,583, forward strand.
CGTTGATCTCGTATTCGCCGGCGCCGTCGCGGAACATCCGCCGGGTGATGGACACCTCGGCGTAGTCGATGGGCAGCGCGCCGTCGGAGTTGTCGATGGTGAGGGTGACCTCGGCGCGGCCGAGCGGCGCCCGGCCCGCGGTACCCGCGAAGATCACGTCCTGCATCTTGCCGCCGCGCAGCGCCTTCGCGCCCTGCTCGCCCATGACCCAGGTCAACGCGTCGACCACATTGGACTTGCCGGAGCCGTTCGGGCCGACCACACAGGTGATCCCCGGCTCCAACCGCAGCGTCGTCGCGGACGCGAAGGACTTGAAGCCCTTCAACGTCAGGCTCTTGAGATGCAAGTTCGACGACCTTTCCGTTTTCGTCGGTTCCGCAAGCTGCCCGTTGCCGGGCCCGTCGCGCACGCCGACCCGTTCTGCCTGATCAACAGAGGCGGGCGACCAGTCATGGTATCCATCGAGTGCCGAGCACCGCGGACGCGGGACGACCCCCGTGGCCGCGCGGCGGTTCGGCGACACACGTAGGTTATCGAGTCATCCGGCGATATCCCGTATTTCGATGTGCCCGAAGTTTGCCGGACGCGTCGTCCCTAGTGTCTACCGCACCGGATCCGATGCCGCGACCGACGCGCCCACCACATGCGGGACCATAGCGCGCGCGGGCGACACGCGTGCCGCTCGCAGGTAACGAATGCGGGCATCTTGTTCGACCTCAGCGGAACCTTTACACCAATAGACCGACCGACTCGCCGCACACCCTGCCATACGGCGACGTCGCCGCATACGATCCAGTCTGATTCGCCAGCGGGAATGTTTGGAGCGCCACAGGATGCCAGCCCCAGCCGGGACCAGTACGGCGTTCCGGCTTGCCCGCATCGCGCTGCTGCTGCTCGGTAGCCTGCTGTTCCTCTACGCGTGTGAGAACAGCAAGAGCGCGCTGCTGGCGGACAAGTGGGTTGAGGTCGCCATCGCGGGCACGCTGTTGGCCGCCGGGTTGGGGGCGGCCTGGTTCGAGGTCAAGTTGACCGACTATCTCGATGAGGATGCGGACGAGATTCAGTCGGTGCGGGCCGAAAGCCGTAGTGGGCGGGCGGAGATGCGCGGGGGGCGCGCCAAAGATCGTGCGGTGGCCAAAGATCCTGCGGTGGCGACGAGTCGTGCGAGGGCGAAGGGCCGTACAGGGGCACACGGTCTCGCGGGGGCGAGAAGTCGCGCCGGGGCGGGCAAGGACCGCGCCGAAAACCGGGAGTTCCTGGTCGAATCGGAGGGCTGGTCGATGCGCGCCAAGATCGCCCGGTCCGGTGATCTCATCTTCCACGGTCATGATCTGGGCGGCACCTATCCGGCCTACGAATGGATGTGGATCTTCCACCCCGATACCTTTCCCGAGATCCGCGCCGCCCTCGGTGATGACGAAGGCGAAATCCTGGAACTGCTCGAAGAGGTTGTGCCGCAACTCGATCGGCACGGCAGGCATGATCCCGGCGCTTGGCTGCGCGCGCACGACATTCCGGCTACCTATCGCGAGAAGGGTGTCAGCGCCACTCAGGAAACTCGGGAACTGCCGATCCTGCAGCCCGGTCTCCCCCAACCGGCGCCCCGGCGCGACGTACCCGTTTCCGCGCGAGCGCAGCTCGGTCGCCAGTACCGCGATGTCGCACCAGTATTCGATGAGGACTCCGTCGAGCCGGACGTACCCGTGCGCGCACGGCGAGAGGCTCTCGCACCCGCGACATTTCAGGATGAAGACGCCGGCCCCGGCTGGCCACAACGGGATCCGGAGCCCGTGCACTCGCGGTGGCGCGCCGACGAGGGCGCACCGTATGACGACATTGCGCCCACACCCCATGCGGAACCCGCACGGTGGCGCTCCTCGGTTCCCACTCCACGCGAAGACTTCGAGCCCGTCCGACCGCGGTACGAGGTCCCGGAACCAGCGCGCGCACAGTGGAATTCCGGGGCCGTCGCATATCCACCCCGCGAAGACTACGAGCCCGCCAGGTTACCTTATGGGCTGCCGGAACCAGCTGGCACACAGTGGGATTCCGATGTCGCCCCGTATTCGCCTCGCGAAGACTACGAACCCGCCCGGTCACTTCACGCGCAGCCGGAACCTACACGCGCACAGTGGAATTCCAGCCTCGCCGCGTATCCGTCTCACGAAGATCTGCAACCCGCCCGGTCACCTTACGGGGAACCAGAACCCGCTCGCACACAGTGGCATTCCGCCGCACCGACATACTCGCCGCGTGACGACTTCGCGCCCGCGGCACCACCGTACGAGGCTGCGGCAGTGTGGCAGGAGGATCCCGCACCGCCCTATGACAATCCGGCACTGCCCTACGAGAATCCCGTACCGGCCTACGAGAGTTCCGCAGTGTCGTACGACGACCCCGCACCACACTGGCCGACCCGGGACGAGACCGCACGTCCCCCACTCGAGCGGCGCAACTCCAAACGGTCTCAGCACGCGCAGCCGGACACCGAATGGCCGCACCACGACTCCGAACCCGCGCGGTCGCCGTACGAGGACCCAGCCGCCGCCCGGGCGCGGCGGGAGCGTCTCGACGCGATCCAGGCGCAGCTGGAAAACCCCTCGCTCGCGGCGACGGAGCGGCCGTATCGCAGGGATGCCGCTCAGCCCCAGCACCATTCGCGACGCAGGGAATCGGACGATCCCCTGCCGTTGCAGCGCAGAGGCAGTTCCCCGCTGCCGGACGATTATCCGGCAGCCCCGCGCTACGAGCCGCTTTCGTCGTCCCGGCAACGGCCCACGCCGGTTGCCGAGCCGTCCTGGCCCGAGCGATCGATGCCCCGACAGCGGCAGGCGCCGCCCGAGCCGCCACGGCAGCGCGACGAATACTCCCGCTGGACGGACCAGTCGCCCGCCGAGTACGACGAGCCGCCCGCACGCAGGCACCGCCGGTCGAGCCCGCCACCGAATTCCGCGGGCTCCGGCCGGCACGCGCAATCGCACGGCGCTACGCCACGCTGGCCGTAAGCCGGGAGACCACACTCATCTCAACCGACCTGCCTCAGTCGGGCGACCATGCTCACCTCAGGTGACCCCGCTCAACTGAGGTGAGCACCTCGATCCAAGCGAACGCACTCAACGCAGGTAGCGCGAGCACCGACCCGACTCGAACCCGGTCAGCATGCGGAACACCAGAACCGCACCCCACGGCCCGATCACCCAGATCGGCCACGGATAGGTGAACTCGCCAACGCTCAGCGAGATAGCACCCCAGATCAGCAGGACGAGCACGCTGACACCGAGCCAGCTGCTGCCTTCGATCTTCTGCCAGATCGGGATGCGAGACCCTGAGTCCGCTTTCGCCGCAGTCTCTTTCGGCAGCTTGGGCAGGTCCGACAGCACCAGCTGCAGATCGTCCGTGGTTGTGGTCGCGTACACCTTCGCGGCGCGCTCGTCGTACTCGGCGAGGTCGATCCGGCCGTCCTCCAGGTGCCGGGTGAGCAAGCGCACCACCTTCTCACGTTCGGCGTTCGAGGCGCGGGTACCGGGCGATATGTCCATACCGAATTCCTTGTCGACGGTTCCACCCTCCACAGTGGAATATCTTCAAGCATGAACCCTCCACTATGGAATGTCAACCCTTCGGCCGCCCGATGCCACCCGGCGGTGGTGCCGCCCTGCCGAGCGCGGCAGTATGGACGGTGCTCAGCTCGCGGGCACACACGGTCCGCGTCGACGAAATCTCCTAGGAGGCATAGGTGTCGGAAACCGTGCGCGGTGTCATCGCCCGCAGCAAAGGCGCGCCGGTCGAGATCGTCGACGTGGTGATCCCCGATCCCGGCCCGCACGACGTGGTGGTGCGGGTGCAGGCCTGCGGTGTCTGCCACACCGACCTGCATTACCGCGAGGGCGGCATCAACGACGAGTTCCCGTTCCTGCTCGGGCACGAGGCGGCGGGCATCGTCGAGACCGTCGGCGATGCGGTCACCCACGTCGAGGTCGGCGATTACGTGGTCTTGAACTGGCGGGCCGTGTGCGGCGAGTGTCGGGCCTGCAAGCGCGGCCGTCCCTGGTACTGCTTCGCGAGCCACAACGCGAGCAAGAAGATGACCCTCACCGACGGCACCGAACTGAGCCCCGCGCTCGGCATCGGCGCCTTCGTCGACAAGACGCTGGTGCACGAAGGACAGTGCACCAAGGTCGATCCCGCCGCCGACCCCGCGGTCGCCGGACTGCTCGGCTGCGGCGTGATGGCAGGCATCGGCGCGGCCATGAACACCGGCAACGTGTCCCGCGGCGACACCGTCGCGGTGATCGGCTGCGGTGGTGTCGGCGACGCGGCCATCGCCGGTGCGCGGCTGGCAGGCGCGAAGACCATCATCGCGGTCGACCGGGACAAGCAGAAGCTGGACTGGGCCACCGATTTCGGCGCGACCCACACCGTCGACGCGACCAGCGAGGACGTGGTCGAGAAGATCCAGGAGTACACCGACGGCTTCGGCGCCGACGTCGTCATCGAGGCGGTCGGCCGCCCGGAAACCTGGAAGCAGGCGTTCTACGCCCGCGACCTGGCGGGCACCGTGGTCCTGGTCGGCGTCCCCACGCCGGACATGACCCTCGACATGCCGCTCATCGACCTGTTCTCCCGCGGCGGCGCGCTGAAGTCCTCCTGGTACGGCGACTGCCTGCCCGAACGCGACTTCCCGACCCTGGTCGACCTGCACCTGCAGGGCCGCCTGCCGCTGGAACGCTTTGTCACCGAACGCATCTCCCTCGACCAGGTGGAGGCGGCGTTCGCCGCGATGCACACCGGCGATGTGCTCCGCTCGGTGGTGGTCCTGTGACGAACATCGAACGCGTCGTCACCTCCGGCACCTTCTCCCTCGACGGCGGCACCTGGGACGTGGACAACAACGTCTGGCTCATCGGTGACGAGCACGACGTCCTCGTCGTCGACGCCGCACACAATGCGGACGCGATCGCCGAGGCCGTCGGCACCCGCAACGTCGTCGCCATCCTGTGCACGCACGGCCACAACGACCACGTCACCGTCGCACCGGAATTGAGCACCCGGCTCGACGCCCCTATCCTGCTGCACCCCGCCGACGACCCGCTGTGGCGGATGACCCACCCCGACGTCGACTACCGCTCACTGGCCGACACCCCTCGAATCACCGTGGGCGACACCGACATCGACCTCCTGCACACCCCCGGCCACTCTCCCGGCTCGGTCTCTCTGCACCTGCCCGAAGCCGCCGCCCTCTTCACCGGCGACACCCTGTTCTCCGGCGGTCCCGGCGCCACCGGCCGCTCCTACTCCGACTTCGAGACCATCATCGCCTCGATCCGCGACCGCCTGCTCACCCTCCCCGACGAAACCACCGTGCACACCGGCCACGGCGACACCACCACCATCGGCACCGAAAAGCCGTCCCTCGCCGACTGGATCGCCCGCGGCCACTAATTCCCTTGCCGTCACCCACGGTGCCGTTGCTATGGTGCCGGACGTGACTTCTCCCGAGGCGTCCAGACTCTAGCCACCTGTCGAACGACCAGGTGGCGTCCCTCGCCGTGCGCGAATCGACCTGCCGACCCGGTCGTTCGGCCCTGAGCGTCGTCCCATCGGGGCGACTTCTGCTCTGCCTCCCTCCGTTGCCGCTGTGCGCCGGAGGGCGGCGTGGTGTCGAACAGAGTCTGGGAGTCTTTGCATGCCTGTTGTCATTTTCGTGTTGGGTGTCGCCGTGTTCGCGCAGGGGACATCGGAATTCATGTTGTCGGGGCTGCTCGAGCCCGTCGCAGCGGAGGTCGGGGTTTCGCTCGGCTCGGCCGGGTTGCTGACGGCGTTGTTCGCCGTCGGAATGATCGTCGGCGCGCCACTGATGGCGATGGTCGCCGGTCGCTGGCCTGCCCGGTACGCGCTGACCGGATGCTTGTCGTTGTTCATTGCCGCGCATGTCGTCGGCGCGCTCACCACCACCTTCGGCGTGCTGCTCGCCACCCGCGTGGTCGCGGCGATAGCGAACGCCGGATTCCTCGCGGTCGCACTCGCCGCGCTGCCCGCCCTCGCCGGTCCGCATCGAGTCGGTCGAGCGACCTCCATCATCCTGTCCGGGGTGACACTCGCCTGCATTGCCGGCGTCCCCGCGGGCGCCTTCCTCGGTCAGGCACTCGGCTGGCGATCGGCGTTCTGGGCCGTCGTCGTCGTGAGTGTGCCTGCGCTGCTGGGCATTTGGTCGCTGGTTCGAACGGAAACCGGGAAGGCGGCGACCGACGGAGGTTCCCTCTGGGGAGAGTGGCGCACGCTCGGCCTGCCGCACGTGCGGGTCGTACTGATGCTCGGTGCCGTGGTTAACGCAGCGACCTTCGCCGCCTTCACCTATCTCGCGGTGATCACAACCAACATCAGCGATGCAGGACCCGGATGGGTGCCGATCATGCTTGCACTCTTCGGAATCGGATCTTTCCTCGGCGTCACACTCGCCGGCCACTACGCCGATCGATCCGCCCAGATCATTCTCTCGACGGGATCGGTTGCACTGCTGACGATTTGGACCACAACCGCCCTGACCGCCGCCTACCTACCCGGCCTGCTCGTCATGGCAACGATCAGCGGTGCCGCATCCTTCGCCGTCGGCTCCACCGTGATCGGCCGCATCGTCACCACCGCAACACCGACCGCCCCGCACCTGAGCGGCGCCTTCGCCACCGCCGCACTCAACATCGGTGCCGCCCTCGGCCCAGCCACCGCAGGCCTGGCCATCAGCGCAACGGGCACAACCACATCCGCCCTATGGACCAGCGCAGCACTATCCGCTGCCGCCACCGCCCTCACCCTCTTCACTCCCACGCGACAACCCTGCACACGCTGACCACGTCCGTGAGTGCCACCTGACAGTGGCAAACCTCGAGCGGCGCACACCGTGGTGCGCCGCTCGAGGTTGCGTCTCGGTCAGCCCACCCGCAGTTGCTCGTCGCCGAAGTCGGCGACGAGCTTCAGCACACCGCCGAGCGCGGACACATACCGATCCAGCACGTCCCGAGTGGACACCTCACCCTGCTCGATCTGCGACACCCTGGCCACGGACACACCCATCTGTTCCGCTACCTGCTTCTGGTTGAGGCCACGATGCTTCCGCAGTTCCGCAAGCCGCCACCCGCGCGCACGATCTTGCAGGTGCTCGACACCTTCTTCGAAACGTTCGGGCCCGCCCGCTGTGTCGACTGCGCGTTCGAGATGACCAGTGTCGCGCCAGCGACGATGTGTAGTCATTGGTGCGACTCCTCAGCTCGCTCGATCAGGTAAGCGTCGGCGGCCGTCCCTGCGCGGGACCGCTTCGCTCCAGCAGCAGGATCGCTTGGTTGACCAGGGTGTGCGTTGCACGGTCGGACTGCCATAAAGCATCGAGGAACTGCTCTACCTCGTCGGTTATGAAGATCTCCCACTCGTCCATTGACGGTACCTCCCCCACGTCCGCAATTCAAGGATTTCCTTAACAGGCTTGATCGAGCGAATCACGTTGCAGGGTAAGTTGCGGGTCCGACACGTAGCGCTTGATCAGCATCGACGGAGACTGCGACAGCAGCTCCCGCTGGGCCAGGTGGGCGCGTCAGATCCGCCGCGCGGACGATTCGTGCCGGTGCTCGGCGGCGTGGTGAATGCGGGGGGTCAGAGGATGGCGAAGGCTACTACGAGGCCGAGGGCGAAGTGGGCGGCGGCTACTACCAGGACTTCGGTGGTGTAGGTGTCGGCGTGCAGGGCGGCGCCGATGTCGATGCCGAGGGCTTTTTCGAGGACGCGGACCGAGATCACCTGGGCGATGATGCCGACGAGGCCGTAGACGAGGGCGGCGATGAGGCCTTCGGAGAGTTTGCCGCCGCTGCCGACCGCCAGGATGGCGAGCACGACGATGAAGGCCATGCTGATCATGCCTGCGGCGGTGACGATGATCGCGTTGGGTTTGCCCGCGACGACGAGCCCGCGCAGGTGGCCGGGGGTGGTCAGGTCGATGGCGTAGAACCCGACGAGCATCAGGACCAGACCGATGAGGGCATAGAGGATGATGGCTCCTACGCCCTCGCCGAGCGAGCTCCAGTACCCCGATTCGAGGGCGACTGTCATCATGATCCTTCCGAAGTGGTTGTGACGATGCGGTGCGGGACGAAGGCCGAGCCGTCGTCGGTGATGAGTCCGGCGGTCTCCCGGATGCCGAGCCCCGCCGCGGTGTCGCCGACCATCCAGGCGCCCAGCACGGGGCGCATGTCGTCGAACTCCGGTAGCGGGTCCAGCAATTGGTAGACGTAACCCTCTTCGCCGTAGATGCCGCCGGTGGCGGTTTCCAGGCCGGCGCCGACGATGGTCATGTTGGCGCCCTCGCGACCCAGCTTCGGCTTGCGGATGTACTCGGTGAGCTCGTTGGGCTGGTCGAGGTAGGCGGGCAACAGATTCGGATGCCCGGGATACATCTCCCAGAGGATCGCGAGGATCGCCTTGTTGCTGAGCAACGTTTTCCACAGCGGTTCGATCCACATGGTCTGCGGCAGACTGCCGACGACCCGCTTGCCGAAGTCGTCGTCGAGGGCCCACTCCCACGGGTAGAGCTTGAAGATCGCCTCGATCGGCGCCTCGGCCAGATCGACGAAACGCTCCAGCTCCGTGTCGAATCCGACCTCTTCGATCGGCAGCGCGATGGTGTCGAACCCGGCCTCGGCCGCGGTCTCCTGCATATAGGCGGTGGTGACGTTGTCCTCGCCGGTGGCGTCGGCCCCGGACCAGCTGAAGTGCAGCTGAGCGGTCGGCAGGGTGTCGCGCAGCTCGGTCCAGCGCTCGACGAGCTTCTCGTGCAACGAATTCCATTGATCGCCGCCGGGGTAGACCGCGGTCAGCCAGTGCCACTGCACAATTGCCGCTTCGAGCAGCGAGGTCGGCGTATCCGCGTTGTACTCCAGCAGTTTCGCCGGACGACGCGCGTCGTAGCGCAGGTCGAACCGCCCGTACACGTAAGGGTCGTTGCGCCGCCAGGATTCAGCGATCGGCGCCCAACTCCATTCGGGCAGACCGAAATCCTTGAACCGCTCGGTGAGCACGACGTGTTCGACGGCGTTGAGGCACATCGAGTGCAGCAGCTCGACATCGGCTTCGAGCGCGAGGATCTCGTCCATCTCGAACTCGTAGTGCACCGACTCGTCCCAGTACGGCCGCGGCTGACCGCTGGCATCTCGACCGGGCACACCGTAGACCAGGCCCTGGCTTTCGGTGATCTGCTGCCAATCCGGCCGGGGCGTACTGCGTATCCGCCGCACTACGATCCTCCGCCGGTGCTCTTGCTGCCGAGCCCGCCGCGCTGAATGGTGGTGCCGCTCTTCGTCTTTATCTCGGCACTCTTGGGTTTCACCGTGGTGCCACCCGTGGGCGGCTTGCCGACGGTGGGGGTGCCGCCATAGTAGTAGCGGTACTGCGGCCCGCCGCCGAGGATGATCAGTCCGGGGTTGATGCCGCCGTCGCCGACGAAGCCGGGGCGGCCGTCGCCGCAGTAGCGGTCCTCGACCACGATCTCCTGACCGTTCTCGACCTTCACACACGACGCGGTGACTTTGTCCGGCGCGGAGATCGCCCGATAGGCGAGGTAACCGCCGCCGACCAGCGCGGCGACGCCGACGATCGCGACACCGCCGATCATCACCCGCTTGCGCGTGCGCTTCTTCGCTTCATCGGCCGCGGCGGCGGCCCGCTGCGCTTCGGCGGCCCGCTTACGAGCCTTGTCCCTGGCCCGCGCCTCGGCCACGGTCGGCGGGCGCGGTTGGGTGACGCCAGGCTCCTGGCGCTGCACGCTGCCCGGCCGTGGCGATGCGGGCGGTTCCGGAAGGTCGGTGGGCCGGCCGGGATCGGGGGTCGGCTGCCCGGATGCGGCACCGAGGCCGGCCGGATTCGGGTTGGATTCACTAGGCCCGGAAGGGGTCACCTCGTGCGCCCCCGACGGCTGCGCCGCGGATTCGTCCGGCTGGTTCCCCGGACGCTCGTCGCCAGGATTGTGCGTGCTCACTGTCGAGTCCTCGTCCTATCCCGGCCCACCACTACCGCTCCTCGAATCCGGTCATATCACCCCGCGCGGGCTCCCAGCTTTCCACAACCAAGGTCACCCGACCAGGTGTATCTCCGGAACGTAGCAGTTCGAGCAAACGCGCGCAGTCGTCGCGCCGCCCCTCCGCCACCACGTGCACCCGCCCGTCGCGCGCGTTGGTCGCATGCCCGGTCAGCCCGAGTTCCAACGCGCGCGACCGCGTCCACCAGCGGAAACCCACGCCTTGGACGCGGCCGTGCACCCATGCGCTCAGCCGGGCGAGCTCGTCGGATTCGCCCATCAGGCTTCGACGTCGAAGGACAAAGTCACCTTCGTCCCCGCCTGCAGAGTCCGGCCGACGGTGCACGCCTTGTCGATGGCGCGCTGCACGGTGACCAGCAACCGCTCCCGCGCCTCCTGGTCCAATTCGCTGAGGTCGAGCTCGAACGTCTCTTCCAACTGCGGGTACAGCTCGTTCTCCCGATCCGCGTCGCCGGACACCCGAATGGTCGCGTCGAAGGAATCACCGAGTTTGCGAGAAAGCGAGAAATCCGCGCTCAGTCCCGAGCAACCGGCCAGTGCGATCTTCAGCAACTCACCGGGGGTGAAGGCTCCCGGCACGCCCTGCGAAGCAATCAGCACCTCGGCGCCGCGCGAGCTGCGCCCGGTGTAGGCCCGCGTACCGGTGCGCTCGACCCATAGCTCGGTCGGTGCCTGTGCGGGTGTCTGTTCAACCATGGTTTCGATCCTGCCATTGTCGTCGGAGTTCGCTCACGCCTGGCAACGCGACAAGCCCGGTTCCGCATTCCGGCGGTCCGCGCAATACCGGCCACTCCACCACGGCTGGATCAGCAGGCTCGAACCTGGCCGGATCACACACTCCGCGCCTGGGCCGCGGACTGCCGGAGCGACAGCTACTCCTGAAACCGGTACCCCATTCCCGCCTCGGTCAGCAGATGCTTGGGATGCGAAGGATCATCCTCGAGCTTGCGCCGCAACTGCGCCAAATACACTCGCAGATAATGGGTTTCGGTCGCATACGCCGGCCCCCACACCTCACGCAGCAACTCCTTGCGCCCCACCAGCTTCCCCTTGTTGCGCACCAGCATCTCGAGCATCCCCCACTCGGTCGGGGTGAGATGCACGGTCTCGTCGTTCTTGGTCACCTTCTTGGCGGCCAGATCGACGGTGAACGACGAGGTCACCACCACCGGGTCGGAGGAGTCGGTGTCGGCGGCCCCGCGCCGGACCGCGGCCCGCAACCGCGCCAGCAGCTCGTCCATTCCGAACGGCTTGGTGACGTAGTCGTCGGCGCCGGCGTCGAGCGCCTCGACCTTGTCCGCCGAGTCGGTGCGCGCCGACAGCACGATCACCGGGGCGGAGGTCCAGCCGCGCAGCCCGGCCAGCACCTCGATACCGTCGATGTCGGGCAGACCGAGGTCGAGGATCACCACGTCGGGGTGTTTGTCGGCGGCCGCCCGCAGCGCGCCAGCGCCGGTCTCCGCGGTGATCACCTCGTAACCGCGGACCGACAGGTTGATCCGCAACGCACGCACGATCTGTGGTTCGTCGTCGACGACAAGCACCTTGATCGCCGGGGCTTCCTGTTTCTTGTCGGTCATCACGGCTTCCTGTGTGGTCCGGTTCTGCGCGGCTCCGACTGTCGATGTATCCATCATCAGCTGCTCGCTTCCGTTTCGTCGGCAGGCAGGTCCACGATCATGGTCAATCCTGTGCCGGGGGTCGGTTCGGCGTGCACGGTGCCGCCCATCGCCTCGACGAAACCGCGTACCACCGACAGGCCGAGCCCGACGCCGGTGGTGTTGTCGCGGTCGCCGAGCCGCTGGAACGGCTCGAAAAGTTGTTCCTCGGTGCCCGGCGGTACGCCGGGACCGACGTCTACCACCGCGATCGACACGCGGTCGCCGTCGCGTTCGGCGGTCACCCGCACCGGTGTGTCGCGCGGCGCGTGCCGCAGGGCGTTGTCGATCAGGTTGGCCACCACGCGTTCCAGCAGCCCGGCGTCGGCGCGCACCGAGACGTCGCCGACCTCCACCTTCACCCGATCCATCGCCGCCCGCCGCAGCCCACGCGCGCCCATCCCGACGCTGACCAGGGCCCGGTGCACCACCTCGTCCATGTACACCCGTTGCAGCTGCGGCTTCACCACGCCGACGGCCAGCCGGGACGAGTCGAGCAGGTTGCCGACCAGCGCGGTGAGCTGGTCCACCGATTCCTCGATGGTTTCCAGTAGTTCGGTGGTGTCCTCGGCGGAGAACTCGATGTCGTCGCTGCGCAGGCTGGACACGGCGGCCTTGGCCCCGGCCAGCGGCGTGCGCAGGTCGTGGCTGACCGCGGACAACAGCGCGCGGCGCAACCGGTCGGCCTCGAGCAGTGCCGCGGCGGCGCTAGCCTCCTCGGCGAGCCGAGATTGGCGGACCAGCCCGGCCGCCTGATTGGCGACGGCGTTGAGCACCGGCCGATCGGCCGAGGCCAGCGGCCGTCCGGCCAGCAACAGCCAGCCGGATGCATCGCCCGCCTGAATGGCGGTTTCGGCGTCGGCCGCACGCTGCGGCGGATTCGGGCCCACTGCCGCGATCACCTGCTCGCCGCACAGCATGCTGACCGCGCGCAACCCGTAGGTCTCGCGGACCTGTTCGAGCAGATTGGGCAGATCCGCGCCGTGCAGCACGGCACCGGCGAACAAGGTCAGCAGTTCGGCCTCCTGCGAGGCCCGCCGCGCCTGGCGGGTCTGCTTGGCCGCCGTATCGACCAGCGCCGCCACCGCGACCGCGACGAACAGCAACACCACCACCGTGACGAAGCTGTCCGGCTCGGCGATGGTCAGGCTGTAGCGCGGCACGGCGAAGAACCAGTTCAGCAGCAGCCCGGACAGCAGCGCCGAAAAGGCCGCGGGGACAACGCCGCCCAGCAGCGCGACGGCGACGACGCCGATGAAGAACACCGCGCTGAGGCCGCCGAGCTGGAGGTAGCCGTCCAGGAACACCGCACAGATCCCGCACACCGCCAGCGGCACGAGCACCGCGGCCAGCCAGGCTCGTATCGGCTGGCGCGGCATCAGCGAACCACGGCGCAGACCGCGGTGGGCCTCCTCGTGGGTGACCATGTGCACGTCGATCTTGCCCGACTGCTGCACCACCGCCGACCCGATGCCCTCGTCGACCATGCGCGCCCACCGCGAACGGCGGGAGGTACCGAGGACCAACTGGGTCGCGTTCACCTCGCGAGCGAATTCCAGCAGTGTGGCGGGCACATTGTCGCCGGTGACCGTGTGCAGCGACGCGTCCAGGCTGGCGGCCAATTCGCGCAGCCGGGCCAGCCGTTCGGTGGAGACACCGGCCAGCCCGTCGCCGCGCACGACGTGCACCAGAACCAGCTCGGCGCTGGCCTTGGTCGCGATGCGGCTCGCGCGGCGCACCACCGTCTCCGACTCCGGGCCGCCGGTCACCGCGACCACCACCCGCTCGCGCGCCTCCCACAGATCGGTGATCTTGTGGTCGGCCCGGTACTTCGCCAGGGCCGCGTCGACCTGGTCGGCGAGCCACAGCAGCGCCAATTCCCTTAGCGCGGTGAGGTTTCCGGGCCGGAAGTAGTTGCGCAGCGCCGCGTCGACCTTGTCGGCGGCGTAGACGTTGCCGTGGGACAGCCTGCGGCGCAACGCTTCCGGGGTGATGTCGACGAGCTCGACCTGATCCGCGCCGCGCACCACCGCGTCCGGCACGGTTTCCTGCTGCTGGATGCCGGTGATCTGCTCGACCACGTCGTTGAGACTCTCCAGATGCTGCACGTTGACCGTGGAGACCACGTCGATCCCCGCGGCGAGCAGCTCTTCGACGTCCTGCCAACGCTTTTCGTGCTTGCTGCCGGGCACATTGGTGTGCGCGAGCTCGTCGACCAGCGCCACCGCGGGCGCGCGCTGCAGCACCGCCGCCAGATCGAGCTCGGGCAGCAGCGTGCCGCGGTACTCGAGCATCTTGGGCGGTATCCGCTCGATCCCTTTCAACAGTTCGGCGGTCTTCGCCCGGCCGTGCGTCTCGACCACCGCAGCCACCACGTCGCGGCCGCGCTCGAGCCGCCGGTGGGCCTCGCCGAGCATGGCGTAGGTCTTACCGACTCCCGGCGCGGCGCCGAGGTAGATGCGTAGTTGGCCGCGTTTCACTCGTCCATCATTGCGTGTCGCGGCCCTGGCGCGGCGCACCCGCGGGACAGATCGGCGCGCTGCGCCCGATCACCCGACATCGAAGACACCGGGTTCTCCGACACGGCTCCGGTCGCCGTCCACGACCAGGCCGGGCACGTGCCGCGCGTCGCGGCGGGCGCCCAGCGCGCGAATCAACAGCGCACAACACACGAACCCGATGATGACGGCGACGGTGACAGCCGACATGACGTTCCTCTCTGGTGACCGATGCGGACAACCGGTTGCGCTGGAGGGGTCCGCCTGGCCGGCTCTCCACTACTACCGCCACGCAGGGAGATCGGACCGATCTTTACGGTGTGTTGACGCTATCGCAGCATTCTTTGACGGCATCCTTTCAGCTATCCCCGGCCCGGGTGTAAACGAAACGCAAAGGCAACCGTTTCGCGCGCAAAGGAGTCGTAAGGAACCTCGGCACGCGCCTGATCGAAGACTTGACTCGCCAAGGCGCGCTCCACAACACGAGCGCTTGATGGAGGTTGGTCAACATGTCTGTCGTGGTGTTCACGGTGCTCACCGTGGCGATCTTCGCCCTGCTGGGCCTGATCCAGCGTGGGGTGGAAAAGCTGTGATAGCGAACCTGATCGGTCTGGTTCTCGCCATCGCCGTAGCGGTCTATATGGTCGCGGCGCTGCTTTTTCCCGAGAGGTTCTAGGTGAACACGACAACGGCGGGGATCGCCTTCGCGGCATCTCTGATCATCGCGCTCGCCCTGGTCCATGTACCGCTCGGCGACTACATGTACCGGGTCTACAACAACACCAAGCACTCCCGCGCCGAGCGCGTTATCTACAAGACCATCGGCGTCCAACCCGAGGTCGAGCAAACCTGGGGCGTCTACGCCCGCAGCGTGCTGGCGTTCTCCGCTGTCAGCATCCTGTTCCTCTTCTTCTTGCAGCTGCTGCAGGGCAGGCTGCCGCTGCGCCTGAACGACCCGGGCACCGAGATGACGCCCGCGCTGGCCTGGAACACCGCCGTCAGCTTCGTGACGAACACGAACTGGCAGAACTACTCCGGTGAGTCCACCCAGGGGCACCTCGTGCAGATGGCCGGGCTGGCGGTGCAGAACTTCGTCTCCGCGGCCGTCGGCATGGCCGTCGCGGTCGCGCTGGTGCGCGGCTTCGCCCGCAGGCACACCGGCGATCTCGGCAACTTCTGGGTGGACCTGGTGCGCGGCACCCTGCGCATTCTGCTGCCGATCGCCTTCGTCTTCGCGATCGTGCTGGTCGCCGGTGGCGTGATCCAGAACTTCCACCTGCACGACCAGGTCGCGCAGACCCTGAACGGCACCGAGCAGACCATCCCCGGCGGGCCGGTGGCCAGCCAGGAGGTCATCAAGGAGCTCGGCACCAACGGCGGCGGCTTCTACAACGCGAACTCCGCGCACCCGTTCGAGAACCCCACCACCTGGACGAACTGGCTCGAGATCTTCCTCATCCTGATGATCAGCTTCTCGCTGCCGCGCACCTTCGGCCGGATGGTCGGCAGCAAGAAGCAGGGCGTCGCCATCGTCGCGGTGATGGGCACGATCGCGATCATCAGCGTGACGCTGAGCAATATCTTCCAGCTAGCCCACCACGGCACGGTGCCCACCGCCATCGGCGCGTCCATGGAGGGCGTGGAAACCCGGTTCGGCGTGGCGAATTCGGCGACGTTCTCCGGCGCGACCACGCTGACGTCCACCGGCGCGGTCGACTCGTTCCACGACTCCTACACCAGCCTCGGCGGCATGATGACGATGTTCAACATGCAGCTCGGTGAGGTCGCGCCGGGCGGCGTCGGCTCCGGGCTCTACGGCATGCTGATCCTCGCGGTGATCACCGTCTTCATCGCGGGCCTGATGGTCGGGCGCACACCGGAATACCTCGGCAAGAAGATCACGCCACGCGAAATCAAGCTCGCCGCTTCGTATTTCCTGGTCAGCCCGCTGATCGTGTTGGTAGGCACCGCGATCGCGATGGCGCTGCCGGGTCAACGCGCGGGCATGCTGAACCCCGGCCCGCACGGGCTCTCGGAAGTGCTGTACGCCTTCACCTCTGCGGCGAACAACAACGGCTCCGCGTTCGCCGGCCTCACCGGCAATACCGAGTGGTACAACACCGCGCTGGGCCTGGCCATGGTCTTCGGCCGGTTCCTGCCGATCATCTTCGTGCTCGCGCTCGCCGGGTCGCTGGCCAAGCAGGGCAACACCCCCGAGTCGATCGGCACGCTGCCGACGCACCGGCCACAGTTCATCGGCATGGTCGTCGGTGTGACGGTGATCCTGGTCGCACTCACCTTCCTGCCCGCACTCGCGCTCGGGCCGCTCGCTGAAGGAATCCACTGAAATGACCACTCCCACTACCGAAATCGCCAGCGCTCCGGACGAGTTCACCGAGTCGAAGAAGCAGCTGGAACACAAGCGCGTCGCGCGCGGTGCGCTCGATCCGACGATGCTGCTCACCTCGCTGCCCGACGCGGTACGCAAGCTCGACCCGCGCACCATGTGGCGCAACCCGGTGATGTTCATTGTCGAGATCGGCGCGGTCTGGGCGACCGTGCTCGCGATCGCCGACCCGACCTTCTTCGCCTGGGCGATCGTGGTGTGGCTGTGGCTCACCGTCGTCTTCGCCAATCTCGCCGAAGCGGTGGCCGAGGGGCGCGGCAAGGCGCAGGCCGACACGCTGCGCAAAGCCAAGACCGACACCGTCGCACGACGTTTGGTGGACTGGACGCCCGGCGGGCCGATCGTCGAGGAAGGTGTCGCCGCACCGGAACTCCAGCGCGGCGATCACGTCGTCGTCGAGGCGGGGCAGGTCATCCCCGGCGACGGTGACGTGGTGGAAGGCATTGCGTCGGTGGACGAATCGGCGATCACCGGTGAATCCGCGCCGGTGATCCGGGAATCCGGCGGCGACCGTTCCGCGGTCACCGGCGGCACCACCGTGCTGTCCGACCGGATCGTCGTCGAGATCACCCAGGAGCCGGGCAAGAGCTTCATCGACAAGATGATCGCCCTGGTCGAGGGCGCGAGCAGGCAGAAGACGCCCAACGAGATCGCGCTGAACATCCTGCTCGCCTCGCTCACCATCATCTTCGTCTTCGCGGTGGTGACCCTGCAGCCGCTGGCGATCTTCTCGAAGGCGAACAACCCTGGTGTGCCGGACACTTCGGCGCTGGACGCCAACGGCATCACCGGCATCGTCATGGTCTCGCTGCTGGTCTGCCTGATCCCGACCACCATCGGCGCGCTGCTCTCGGCCATCGGCATCGCGGGCATGGACCGGCTGGTGCAGCGCAATGTGCTCGCCATGTCCGGCCGCGCGGTCGAGGCGGCCGGCGATGTGAACACGCTGCTGCTGGACAAGACCGGCACCATCACCCTCGGCAACCGGCAGGCCGCGGAGTTCGTTCCGGTGCCGGGCATCTCGGCCGACGAACTGGCCGACGCGGCCCAGCTGTCCAGCCTCGCCGACGAGACACCCGAGGGCCGCTCGATCGTCGTCTACGCCAAGCAGGCGTACAACAAGCGCGAGCGCACGCCCGGCGAGCTGACCGGCGCGACCTGGGTGGAGTTCACCGCACAGACCCGCATGTCCGGCGTCGACCTGGCCGACGGGCACCAGCTGCGCAAGGGCGCGGCCAGTGCGGTGATCGAATGGGTGCGCGCACAAGGCGGCGCGGTGCCCAGCGAGGCCGGCGTGATCGTCGACGGCGTGTCCGCCTCCGGTGGCACACCGCTGGTCGTCGGCGAGCTCAGGGACGGCACCGCCCGCCTGCTCGGCGTCATCCACCTCAAGGACGTCGTCAAGCAGGGCATGCGGGAACGCTTCGACGAGATGCACAGGATGGGCATCCGCACCGTCATGATCACCGGCGACAACCCGTTGACCGCCAAGGCGATCGCCGACGAAGCGGGCGTGGACGACTTCCTGGCCGAGGCGACGCCGGAGGACAAGCTGGCGCTCATCAAGAAGGAGCAGGACGGCGGGCGGCTGGTCGCGATGACCGGCGACGGCACCAACGACGCACCCGCCCTGGCCCAGGCCGATGTGGGTGTCGCCATGAACACCGGCACCTCGGCGGCCAAAGAAGCGGGCAACATGGTCGATCTGGACTCCGATCCGACCAAGCTGATCGAGATCGTCGAGATCGGCAAGCAGTTGCTCATCACCCGCGGCGCGCTGACCACGTTCTCCATCGCCAACGACATCGCCAAGTACTTCGCGATCCTGCCCGCGTTGTTCATCGCGCTGTTCCCCGGCCTGGACGCGCTGAACATCATGCGGCTGCACAGCCCGCAGTCGGCGATCCTGTCCGCGGTCATCTTCAACGCGATCATCATCGTGGCGCTGATCCCGCTGTCGCTGCGCGGGGTGAACTACACGCCGAGCAACGCGTCGAAGTTGTTGAGCCGCAACCTGACGATCTACGGGCTCGGCGGCATCATCGCGCCGTTCGTCGGCATCAAGCTCATCGACCTCGTCGTCCAACTCCTCCCTGGGATGTCCTGACATGCGCCTCTCCACTTGGGTCCGGCAGCACCTGGCCGCGTTGCGTGCGCTGCTCGTGCTCACCGCGATCACCGGAATCATCTATCCCCTGGCGGTTTTCGCGGTTGCGCAGCTGCCCGGGCTGCACGACAAGTCGGACGGGTCGTTGCTCTCCGTCGACGGCAAGCTCGTCGGTTCCAGCCTGATCGGGCAGTCGTTCACCGACGCCGACGGCAAGGCGCTGGTGCAGTACTTCCAGAGCCGTCCGTCCGCGGCGGGCGAGCACGGGTACGACCCGATGGCAACCTCCGCGTCGAACCTCGGCCCGGAGAGCATTGTGGATACCCTCGACGCCGACCCGGACAAGGGGAAGCTGAGCTTGCTGTCCACGGTGTGCGCACGCAGCAAGGAGGTCGGCGACCGTGAGGGGGTCGACGGCGCCCGGCCGTTCTGCACGAAAGATGGTGTCGGGGCGGTGCTCTCGGTGATCGGGCCGCGCGATGCCGACGGTGAGGTCTCCCATCCCACGCGGGTGGTGAGCGTCAACGAGGCGTGCCCGGCGACACCGTTCCTGGCCGCGTACCAGGGTGTGCGGGTCGAATGCGCCGAGCCCGGTGCGGATTACGCGGCAGGCCGGATCATCCCGATCTTCGGCGACGCCACCGTCGACACCCCGGTCCCCACCGACGCGGTGACCGCCAGCGGCAGCGGACTCGACCCACACATCTCGCCCCGGTACGCGGACATCCAGATCGCGCGGATCGCCAAGGCCCGCAACATCTCCGAGGATCAGGTGCGCCAACTGGTGGACGCGCACACGTCCGGCCGCACTCTCGGCTTCCTCGGCGAACCCCGCGTCAACGTGGTCGAACTGAACCTCGACCTCGACCAGCGCTACCCGTTCCGCGGCTGACCTGCCGAGCGCAGGGCCGGTGACACGTCGTCACCGGCCCTGCGCATTCATCCCGACCGCGTGGCGCTTCAAAGCGGGGTTCAGCCGCGGTTCTACCGCCAACAATCGCGAATTCAGCCCTCTTGGATGTTCGGGCGCGGGCCGAGGGGAAGTAGCGGGGCTCGGGAAGTCAGGCAGAACGGATGACCGGCCGGGTCGAGCAATACCCGCCAAAGCTCTGGACCCGGTTGCACGTCCGCGACCCGTGCGCCCAAGCGGACAGCTTCGGCCTGCGCGTCGTCCAGGTCGTCCACCCGCAGGTCGAGATGGATGTGATTCGGCGTCTCCCCCGCAGGCCAGGTCGGCGGCTGGTAGTCCGGCACCGTCAGCGCACACAGCGACCCGCGCTCGGTGTGCACCACAGCCAACTCCGCTGTCCGATAAACGATCTCACCATCGAGCAACGCGGCCCAGAACACCGCGAGCTCCTCCTTGTCCGAGCAGTTCAGGGTGATCAAACTCAGCTGAGCGATAGCCACCCCTCGATCCTACGGCCGGACAACGGAGATGGACTGCCGCAAGAACCGGTTCGACCCAGCTGGCTCAGGGGTGGCCTGAGCGAGCTGGGCCGAGCAGCGCCGGTGGGCGCGAGAACCTCAGGGATCAGCCGACTTCGGCGTGGTCGAAGTAGTAGGCCGCGGCCGCCAGGTATTGGCAGCAGTCGGGGCCGTGGCCGGCGTGGGTACTGCGGACGAACTGGGCGAGCTCCATGTCCAGATCCATGGGCTCGATAGTGCAGTCGCGGTGCTGTGTACTCCACAGGTCCCGCATATCCCGCGATGTCTGCATGGTGCACCTCCAGCCTGCGTTGTCTATCAGCCTGAAATGCTTACACCCGGGGGGTACCCCGTTGCGGGGCTGTTCATACCAAGATCGGGAATTCATCGGGTGACCAGTTGCCAATCGTCGGGTAGGCGCGCGGCGGTCACTTGGGCGCCCTCCACCTCGAGGTCGATGGTGATCGGACCGAGGCGCAACGCGGCCAACGTGATTCGGCCCCACTCCGGCGGCACCAGCGGCCGCACGGTGATGGTGCGATTGGGCACATCGGGGTCGAGACCGAGGAACGAGCGCACCAGCAGCAGCGGTGCGGCACTCGCCCAGGCCTGCGGTGAGCAGGACGTCGGGTACGGCACCGGGGTCGGGAACCGCGAGCGCGGGAAGCCGCAGTAGAGCTCGGGTAGTCTGCCGTCGAAAGCCGTTGCGGCGTCGAGCAATCCGGTCGCCAGCCGGGTCGCCAGGTCGACCGCGCCCGGCACGTGGCGGTAGCGCAGCAGTCCGGCCACCGCGATGGCGGTGTCGTGCGGCCACACCGAGCCGCAGTGGTAGCTCATCGGGTTGTAGGCGCCCATCTTCGTGGACAGCGTGCGCAACCCGAAACCGCTGTCCATCTCCGGCCCGGACAGCCGCCGCACCAATTCGGCGGCGTGCGCGTCGCTGGCGATGCCGGACCAAAGACAGTGCGCCGTATTGCTTGTCAGCGCGTCGACCCGGCGCTTGCCCTTGTCCAGCGCGACGGCGTACCAACCGCGTTCGGGCAGCCAAAACTCCTCGGCGAACTTGCCGCGCAGCTCCGCCGCCTGATCACGCAGCTCCGCCGCCCGGCGCGGGTCGTCGAAGGCCTCGGCCAGCTCGGCGCGGGCAAGCAGCGCGGCGTGCACATACCCCTGCACCTCACACAGCGCGATCGGCGCCTCGGTGATGTGGCCCTGCAGGTCGTTGATGCCGTCCCAGCTGTCCTTCCACCCCTGGTTGACCAGGCCGCGGTCGGTGGCCCGCCGATACTCGACGAACCCGTCGCCGTCCCGGTCGCCGTAGTCCTCGATCCAGCTCAGTGCCGCGTCGGCGGCGGGCAGCAGCTGCCTGATCGCCTCCGCATCCGCGCCCCAGCGATAGCATTCGGCCAGCAGCATCACGAAAAGCGGTGTGGCGTCGACGGTTCCGTAATAGATGTTGCCGCCGAGCACCAGCCCACCGGCCGGACCGCGGCGCATCTCGTGCATGATCCGCCCCGGCTCCTCCTCGGTGAGCGGATTCACCGTCTGCCCTTGCAGTTCGGCGAGCTGCTGCAGCGTGCCGAGGGCCAGGTCGACCTCCAACGGCAGCGCCATCCATGCGGTCAACAGACTGTCCCGGCCGAACAGTGTCATGAACCAGGGCGCGCCCGCCGCCACGAACGGTCTGCTGTCGCCGGAATCGTCGTGAATCTGCAAGGCGCCCAGGTCACTTTCGGTGCGCCGGAGCACCTGGGTCAGCTCCGGATGCGAGGCGGCGATGTCGGTGGCGGTGTGCCGCCAGGCCTCGATCTTGCGCCCGGGAGCGCTGACACCGTAGTGCTCGCCGGGGGCGAGCGGCGCCTGGAACCGCTGGTTGCCCAAGGTAGGCTGGGCGGTGATCTCGGTCTGCCAGCTCGCGCCGACGGGGACCACGACCTTCCACACCAAGGTGCCGGGCAATACCGTGGGTTCGACGGTCGCCGACACCGAGAGCCCGCGCATGCGATCGGCGCGATCGTGGAACAGGAGCTCCCCCTCGGCCACCGTCACCTCGGCTCTGCCGTGTCCGGCGCGGCCTTCCTTGACCGCGAAGAGGTCCACGAAATCGGCGTCGACATGCAACTCCAAGGTGACCGCCGTCGGCTCGCGCCCCATGTTCTCCAGGGTGAGCACCTCGTGCATGCCGTCGGCGACGATCCGCTCGCGCACCACCAGCAACGTACTATCGGCCAGCCCGGCCGTCGGCGGTCTTCGCAGCACGAACCGCGCGGCGAACGCCTCCGGGCTGAGCACCGAAAGCGGTTCGGGCAGATGGCCGTCCACCAGCAGCTCCCACCGGGACACGACGCGCGCGTCCCGGAAGAACAGCCCATGCGGGCGGCCCGGCTCGACATCGCCGAGCCGGTTCGACAGACAGAAGGTGCCGCCCTCGACCAGCGTGACCGAACCCGCTCCACCGAAACCCGTCGGCTCACCGGAGTTCAGTGGAGCGGGGCTGAGCGCGGCGGTCGGATCCGCCGTCACGCGAGTCCGCTCGCCGCGACGGGCACCATCTCGTCCTTGCGCCATCGATAGTCGATCCGTTTCCGCGGCCGCATCAGCTTGCGATAGACCTGCTCGTAGCCGCGCCCGAGCGTATCCGAACCGAAATTCTCCTCGACGTGCTTGCGGCACGCCGCGGGATCCATCGTCTGCACCTCGGCGATGGCGGCGGTGAGTTCGGCGGGGTCGTCACAGATCCGGCCGGTTACCCCATCGACAATCACCTCGGCTACCGCGCCGCCGCGTAGCGCGACGACCGGTGTGCCACACACCATGGACTCGATCATCACCATGCCGAAGGGTTCCTCCCAACGGATCGGGAACAGCAGACACTTGGCTCCCGCCAACAGTTTCCGCTTCGCGGCGGCATCGGCGAGGCCGAATACGTGATCCTGGTCGGTCAGCAATGGGCGTACCTGCTCTTCGAAGTATTTGAGCTCGGGCGGTTCGCTGCACTTGCCCGCCAACACGAGTGGCATGCCCGCGGCGTGCGCGGCCTCCAGCGCCAGATGCGGCGCCTTGCACTCGTTGAAGCGGCCGAGGAACAGCGCGTAGTCGTCCTTGTCGGCACGGAACGGCCACTCCTCAGGATGCAGAGCATTATGCACTCGCCCAGCCCAATTCAAATCGGGGGCCAGCTCCTGCTGCCGGTCGCTGATCGCGACGAGCGAGACGTCGTCGCCCATTTCCCGGTAGTACTCATAGCATTCGCCCTCGACCGGACCGTGCACGGTGACCACGGTCGGCAAATCAAGTTCCCTATACGCAGGGGCGTTCAGCGGGCCCGCGAAGGTGTGCTCGTGCACGAGGTCGATGGCGCCGTCCGCGGCGAGCTTCTCGATCGCCCGCCGGGCGCGCAGCGCGTGCAGCACCTCGGGGAAGGGTTCGCCGAGCCGCTCGGGGCAGATGCGGTCCCACAGCGGAACGAATTTCGCCTTGGTGCCCGGTTCGCCCGCGCCGAGCAGGGTCACGTCGTGGCCTCTGGCCACCAGCGAGTCGACCAGATCGGCGACGACGGCCTCCACCCCTCCGTAGGCCTTGGGTGGCACGTCGAAGTACGGCGGGACAACCATCGCGATACGGAATCGGGTTCCGGCGTGGTCGATCGAGAGCAGTTCGGAGGACGCAGGCTGCGCCGACATCGGCAAGTGGCCCGCGCCACCGCGCTCGGCACCGTCATTCGCCAGGGCTACCGCATCGCGGATTCGCCCGCTTCGCTGACTCATGACCGCACCTCACCGGTGCTCGACTCCGCCAGGACGTTGATGGCGGCTGGGTTCGTTTTTCGCTCGCTACGCGCGCTCATCGACCCTCCTTCCAAGGGGCACAACCGTTAGCTCTCGCATCCACCCAGTGCTTCGGAGCACCGGGCGCCGAACTCGAACTGGTGGCCGCCTCAGCGGAGGTGAAGCTCAGCCGCACCGCCGTCCACAGGGCTTGGTTGGCCTGATCGCCGATTACTCGACCAGGGGGGCCGCCAGTGATGTACCTCACCACGGCACTCTCAAACCATGCAGTCGGATACGTTGCTGATCGATTGCCGAGATCGGCAGGTAGGAGCCGCCTTTGCCGATTGCACCCAACATGTCCACCGGGGTGGACGCGGGCTCAGCCCTCGATCACGATCTTCCCGTCTTGCCCGGGCACCACGAACGGCAGCAGCCGCTCGGCTTCCGCGCGCACCGCCTCCTCGTCGGCGGCCGACAGCGGATGCCACGGCGTGACCCGAATGGTGGTGTCGTCCAATACCCACCGACCGTGCACGAACCCGTCGACCAGGTACATCGGCACACCCCCCGACGCCTCCTTGGCGATACGCTGCCGGTCTTCCTCGCTGATGATCCTGCGCCGGTCCTTGTGGCCGAGCAACGCATTGTCGAAGGCGGGCAGGAAGCGCACCGGCACCGGCAGATTCGGGTCGGCCAGCGGCGCGTCCGGCAGGTCGAACAGCACCCGGTGCTGGTCGTCGGTGAAAACGCGTAGGCGGGTGCGCATCTCGTCGACCACCTCGGCCAGCCGGGTGACCCCGGCCCACGCCTGCATGTCCGCGACGGTGGCGGGCCCGAACGCGGCCAGATATCGCAGAATCATGGTCTCCGCCTGCGGCGTCGTCGCCATCGGTGCGCCGATCCATTCGTCGGCGAGCGCGACGGTAACCGACCGGTTGCGCCACTTGCCCCAGGCACCGGTCACCGGGCTGTGCACCATGGGCACCAGCAGCTCCACCGACTCGGCGAGCCTGCGCGGGTTCCGGTCCGGAAAACGCTCGCCGAGTAGCTGTCCGAGGTCGGACCGGGACCGGATGCTGCCCGACAGCAGCTCCCGTCCCGCGGCGGCCAGCTCGTCCAGGTCCAGGCCCTCGATCTCGTCGCGGTAGTAGGGGGCCTGCAACGCCGCGAGCACCACCGGGCGCACGGTGGGGCGCAGCCAGCGGAAGTCGTCCGCGTCGGCGAGGTGCACCGTGCGGCGAATCATGGCGGAGCGCACCAGCTTTCGCTCACGCAGCAACGCGGCCAGGTCGTCGTGCCGGAACTCCGCGAGCCGGGTCCACAGCCCGACATAGGGCCAGTTGGGTTCCTGCCCCTGGACCGCGACCAGATGCCGTACCAACTCCAACGGTGTCATCGCGACCCGCTGCGCCAACATCTGACGCACCAGCAGGGTTCGGTTCAGCTCACGCAGCGATAGTTCCGTCATGAGGCCATCTTCGCCGATACCACCGACAGAACGGGGCCTTCCGCCGGTAACCGCGCATACGTATACATACAATTAATCCATGTTCGATCCTCTCACCCTGGCCGTCGGCGCAGGCATCCTCGGCCTCGGCTGGGTCCTCGGACGGTACGGCCACCTCGGGGCGGTGGGTGGCAAGGCGCGACGCAGCGCCGCGAAGTGCGGCTGCGGCCACGACCTCGCCATCCACGATCCGCAGGCCGGGGAGTGCCACGCGGAGGAGCGGCGGTCGGTCGCGCCCGCGACGTGGCAGTGGGTGCGCTGCCCGTGCCGGCGGTACACCGGGCCGCTGCCGGTCGAGGACTACTTCACGCGGCCGTTCCTGCCGCCGACGGACTGACCGTCGAGCTGGCTAGCGACAGGCGCGTCAGCGCGAACGAGAACGCCCGCCCTGCCGAATCGATGCTTGTTCCTCGGTCAGGCACGCACGCGCTGCGGTCGGCGCGGTACCGCATGACGAGCGCGCGGTACCGCAGGCGACCTCAGTCGGCGTCGGGCTGCATCCGCAGCGGTACACCGATCCTGTTCCACAGGTTGATCATCGCGGTCACACCCACCAATCCGGCTCTGGACCCTTCGTCGAAGTGCTTCTCCACCTCGGCCCACACCGCGTCGCTCACGCCGTGCTCGCCGAGCTTGGTGACCGCTTCGGCGTAGGCGAGGGCGGCGCGCTCGGCCTCGGTGTAGAGCGCCGACTCACGCCAGGCATCGAGCTGGAAAATGCGCTTTTCAGTTTCCCCGGCCAGACGGGCGTCGGTGGTGTGCAGGTCGATGCAGTACACGCAGCCGTTGATCTGCGAGGCGCGGATCTTGACCAGCTCCCGGACCACCGGGTCCAGCGGGCCGCGGCGAATCGCCCCCTCGGCGGCGAACCACGCCTGGTACAACTCCGGCGCAACCTGTGCGAGCTTCATCCGTGACACGGTGTCGTCCTTTCGTCGGTGTGCTCTCCTACACCAAGGGGACGAGACAGCCGCCGGAAATGTGACGCGCGGTCACGAATCGGGCAGGCACCTGGCCGGATCGGGCAGCTCGCCACACGGCGCGTTGCCGTGCGCCCGGAGCACGTCCTTGCCTGCCTGATCGACCAGGTAGCGCAGGAAGGCCGCCGCCAGTGAGTCACCGGGCAGCTCGCCGTGGCTGTAGGCGTATTCCACGCCCCAGAACGGGTACGTGCGAGCGATCGCCGCCTCGCGACCCGCGGTGACGCCATTGATCGCGACGGTCGCCAGTTCGGCCGCCACCGCCTCGGAGTACTCCGAATAGCCGATGGCGCCGGGGATTTCGCCGACAGCCTTCTGCATGTCCTTGGTCACCTGGACCTCGCAGTGCGTCGCGGCCGACAGCGCCGTCCCCTTGATCGCGATGCAGCTCACGTGCGGACGGTCGGGTTGGCTCCCGCCGAGTAGCCTGCGCTCGAACGTATTTCGAGAACCGGAGCCTGCGATCCGATTCACCAGCACCACCGGCAGATCCGGTCCGCCCACCTCGCGCCAGTTACCGATCCGGCCTTGATAGAGGTCGCGGATCTGCCCCTCGGTGAGGCTCGGCACACCGACGCCCTTGTTGACGATCATGCTGAACAGCGACAGCGCAAGCGGGCGATGCACCAGCGCGGGGTATCCGCTGCCCTTCGGGCCGTCGCTGATGGCCAGCAGTCCGGCGTTGCCCTTGCCCTCCTCGGCCAGTCGGTCCAGCCCGCGTTCGGTGCCTTCGAAGGCGAAGGCGAATTGCGCTCCGGTACAACGCTTACCGTACTGTTCGGCGGCTGCCCGGACGACCGGCGCGAAGGCCGACGATCCGAGCACGGTGAGCTTGCCTTCGGCACATTCCAGCGGCGTCGGCGCGGGCTCCAGTGCGGTGATGATCAATTGGACGATGATCACCAGCACCAGAAAGACGGTCAATCCCACCATCATTCGGGGAATGCCGGTGCGGCTTCGCGTTTCCTGGATGCGCCCACCCTTGATGCCGCCGGTCAGCACCGGCACCGGGTACTCCCCCGTGCCCTCGGAGCGCTGCAGGATGGCCAGGATCTTGTAGTGCTCACCGCGATCCAGCGGCACCTTGGGCAGATCGATGACACCGATGTGCCCGGCCATGTCCTCGCGCACCGCGATGCCGGAGTCCCGATCCAGGTTGTCCGCCAGCCCGGGATCGCTGAGTTCGGTCACCGCCATGCCGATGACCAGACGCTGCGGGAACCGTAGGTGCAGGCCGATCCGCGCGGGATCGGGCGCCTTGTAATCGTGGGTGTCGATGTCGGTCGCGCCGCTGTTCTCGATGCGCACCAAGACAACCGAGAGATCTTTCAGGTCCGGGCTCGCGCCGTCCAGCGAGGGGCGCAGCTGCGGCAGCACGCCGGGGAACACCGAGGCGACCTCACCGGTGACGGGCGTGTCCATCTGCACGCGGTAGCCGAGCCGCTTACGCCCGACGAGCACGAACTCGTACAGGAACGCGCCGATCGGTACCGCGATACCGATGACCGCCAGCACGATTTCGACCGGAAACTCACCCAACGGCCCGCCCACCCCCACCTACTCTGTCTGGCACCCATTCTCAGCGGCGATCGCGGCAGATCCCCGGCACGGCACGACTATTCGGCAACAGTTAACCGGACGGCCATCAGGCCTCGTGCACCTCGGTCCAGGCAAGCAGGTCGGCCAGCGGCCAGGTATTGATGACCCGCTCGGCCGCAACACCATTCGCGACGGCGCGCTCGCAACCGTAGCCCTGCCAGTCCAATTGGCCGGGCGCGTGCGCGTCGGTGTCGATGGAGAAGTGGCAGCCCATCTCGATGGCGAGCTGGATAAGCCGGGACGGCGGGTCGCGGCGTTCCGGCCTGCAGTTGATCTCGACGGCGGTGCCGTAGGTCCGGCACGCCTCGAACACCATCTCGGCGTCGAAGCTCGACTCGGGCCGGGTGCCGCGGCCGCCGGTGACGAGCCGGCCCGTGCAGTGGCCGAGCACGTCGACGTTGGGGTTGGCCACCGCGTAGACCATCCGCTTGGTCATCGCCGCGCTGTCCGCGCGCAAATGCGAGTGCACGCTGGCCACCACGATGTCGAGTTCGGCGAGCAGATCGGCCTGCTGGTCGAGCGTGCCGTCATCGAGGATGTCGACCTCGATGCCGGTGAGGATGCGAAACGGTGCCAAGCGATCGTTGAGCTCGGCGACCACGTCGAGTTGCTTGCGCAGCCGGTCGGCGGACAGCCCGTTCGCGACGGTCAGACGCGGCGAATGATCGGTCAGCGCGCAGTATTCGTGCCCGAGGGCCGCCGCGACACCCATCATCTCCGCGATCGGGCTGCCGCCGTCGGACCAGTCCGAGTGGGTGTGCAGGTCGCCGCGCAGTTGGGTGCGCAGCGGTTTGCCGGGGGCGCCGATCGGCTGTGCCGCGTTGCGCAGGTCGAGCAGGTACTGCGGCACCCGGCCTGCGTACGCCTCCTCGATGACGCCGGCGGTCTTCGGCCCGATCCCGGCGATGTCGCGCCAGCTGTGCGCGGCGCGGTGCGCCTCGCGTTCCTCGTCGGGCAGCTCCGCGACGATATCGGCGGCCCGGCGGTACGCCTTGACCCGGTACGTCTCGGCCCGCGAGCGTTCCAGCCAGAAGCCGATCTCCCGCAACACCTCCACCGGGCCCGGCGTGGCCGCCGGGTCCGCTGTGCTCGAATCGTCTGCCGCCACCGCGGTTAACGAATCCTGCTGTACTTCATGAAGGCCACTCCGTCCTCGAACACCCGGCTGGTGATCACCCGGAACTTGGCCGCATCGGGCAGCCTGGGGCCGGACCCGAACAGCGACCGCCCGCGGCCGAGCAGGACCGGGTACAGCTTGAGGAAGATCTGGTCGATCTCGGGCAGCAGTTCCTGGGCGAGCTCCCCGCCGCCACACAACCAGATCCCGAGACCCTCGGTGCGCTTGAGTTCGCGCACCTTGCCCAGCGGGTCGCTCGCGATCAGTTCGACGTCGGGATCCGGATTCTCCGGCAGCGTCGTCGACACCACGTACTGCTTCAGATGCGCGTACGGGCTCGACGTCCCGGTGCGCACCCCGAAGTCGTGGGTCTTGCGTCCCATCAGCACGGTATCGAAGTACCGGTTGCGCTTATCGATGCCGAGCGACTCACGCACCTTGGTGGGCAGCGTCTCCGGATATTGCGCCGTGATCGCAGGCCCGTGGTCGCCGCCGACCGGGAAGAAATCGACCGATCCGTCATCGGTGGCGATGTAACCGTCGATCGTCGAGGCTACGTAGTAGGTGAGCTTGCGCATGTGTCCTTCCTCCACGGCCGGACCGACTTCCCGAACCGCCTACAAGAAAGGTAACTCGCGCCCGCTAACGACCGCGAGGCTTCGGTTGGCACCGCGGGCAAGAGTACGAGGAACGATTCATGAATTTTTCCCGCTGAACAGGCGCTCCGCAGCGACGGCACGGTTCCTCCGCGCGGCCATAGACGGCAAGGGAGCGTTCGAAATAGCCGGATTGGCCGTTGACGTTCACGTAGAGCGCGTCGAACGAGGTGCCGCCCGCGGCGAGTGCTTCCCCCATCACCGCACCGACGTCGGTGAGCAAGGCGCGCACGGCGGGCCGGGACAGGCCGGAGGCGAGCCGGCTGCCGTGAATCTTCGCGCGCCACAGCGATTCGTCGGCATAGATGTTGCCGATGCCGGAGATCACGCTCTGATCGAGCAGCACGCGTTTGATCTCGGTGTGTTTGGCGCGCACCGCGGCCACCACTGCTTCGGGGTCGAAGCGGGGATCCAGCGGGTCGCGGGCGATGTGTGCCACCGGTTCCGGCACCAGGGTGCCGTCCACCTCGACCAGCGGTGCCAGCGCCCAGCCGCCGAAGGTGCGCTGGTCGACGAAGCGCAATTGAGTACCGTCGCCGAGGGTGGCGCGGATGTGCGCGTGCTTCTCCAGCGGCGCGTCCGCGGGCTGCACGAGCATTTGGCCGCTCATGCCGAGATGCACGACGAGCGAGGTGTCCGGCTCGTCGAAGGTGAGCCAGAGATATTTCCCGCGCCGCTCGGCGGAGGCGACCTTCAATCCGGTCAACCGCGCGGCGAGATCGGCGGCGCCCTCGAGGTGCCTGCGCACCGAGCGCGGATGGGTGATCGCGACCGACTCGATGACGCGACCGACCACGTGTTCGGCGACGCCGCGCCGGACGACCTCTACCTCGGGAAGTTCGGGCACGTCAGGCTTCGGCGGTCAGCGCCTGGTAGGCGGTGCCCGCGGCCTTCTGCTCGGCTTCCTTCTTGGAGCGGCCGACACCCTGCCCGTAGGCCCGGCCACCGATCACGGTGGTCGCGGTGAATTCCTTGTCGTGATCGGGGCCCGTCGAGGTGATCTCGTAGCTGGGCACGCCGAGGCCACGCTCGGCGGTGAGCTCCTGCAGGCTGGTCTTCCAGTCGAGGCCGGCCCCCATCCGGGGACCGCGCTCGAGCAGGTCGGCGAACAGCCGCAGCACCACCTCGCGTGCGACGTCGATGCCGTGCTCCAGGTGCACCGCGCCGAGCAGCGACTCCATGCCGTCGGCGAGGATGCTCGGCTTGTCCCTGCCGCCGGTGAGCTCTTCACCCTTGCCGAGCAGCAGGTGCACGCCGAGGCCGCCCTCGCCGAGCTGGCGCGCCACCTCGGCGAGCGCGTGCATGTTCACCACGCTCGCGCGCAGCTTCGCCAGCTCGCCCTCGGACTTGTCCGGGTGCTCGTGGTAGAGCCGCTCGGTGATGCTCAGTCCGAGGACGGAGTCGCCGAGGAACTCCAGGCGCTCGTTGGTCGGCAGCCCGCCGTTTTCATATGCGTACGACCGGTGCGTCAGCGCCAGGCGCAGCAGCTCCGGCTGCACCTCGACGCCGAGCGCTGCGAGCAGGCTCGCGTGTCCACCGGACGAATCGGGTTCATCGCTCACGTCGATACGACAGTTGAACTGTTAGACAGCCGCCGTGACCTGACGGCCCTTGTACGTGCCGCAGGACGGGCACGCGATGTGCGGCAGGGTCTTCTCACCACAGGCGCGGTTCGGGCAGGTGATCAGGGTCGGCGCGGTGGCCTTCCACTGGCTGCGCCGCGACCTGGTGTTGGAACGGGACATCCGGCGCTTGGGAACGGCCACGACTACTTCTCCTCTGTCATATTGCTTGCCATTTCGGCTGACTGGTCTGCTGCGGTGGCCGCACCCTCGTCGGGGCTGCCGTTGCCGGGCGATGCGGTGGCAAATTTCGCCAACCCGGCCCAGCGAGGGTCAAGTATCTCATGCGAGTGCTCAGAACCCGCAATCGCCATCCGCACGCCACATTCCGCGCACAGCCCCGCGCAGTCCGGCGTGCACAGCGGCTGCAGCGGAAGTTCGATGCCGATCGCGTCGATGATCACCGGTTCGAGGTCGATCGTGTCGTCGACCATGCGGTAGGAATCGTCGTCGTCGGTGGTCTGCTCGGTGGTGCTGTCCGGGTAGGCGAACAACTCCGTGAGGTAGATGCTCACGCTGTCGGTGAACGGCTCGAGGCAGCGTGAGCACTCGCCCTCGATCGGCGCGGACACCGTTCCGGTGACCAGCACACCTTCGGACACCGCCTGCAGCTGCAGGTCGAGCACGACCTCGGCGCCGACCGGGACGCCGACCAGGTCGAGCCCGATCCGCTCGACGGTGGTGAGCGTGCGATGGAGCTCGCGCATCGTCCCGGCCCGGCGGCCGAGGCTGCGGACGTCCAGCACAAAGGCCGCGTCGGGCTCTCGGCGCGCGGCCGAGTCCTTACGCGGGGCAGAACCGGAACCGGCGGGCATCACGAACTCACTTCACTATCGGGGGAATGGGCAACCACACCACGATACGCGAGGGATCCCGCCGACCTCAAACGAGGCAGCCGCACGCCTCTTGATCTCCCGCAGACCGAAGCGCATGCGAAACCCGGTGCGGGAATCAGGAGGTGTGCGGCTGTCGGGTCCTAGCGGCGGTAGTCGGCGGCGTAGTCGGGAGCGCCCGCTCCGGAACGGAGCTGGTGGCGGCCGCGGCCGACGGTGCGCAGGGTGTTGCTCAGGGTCTCCTCGAAGTCGGCCAGCTTGGAGTCGACGTAGACGTCGCATTCCTCGCGCATCCGATCGGACTCGGCGTGTGCCGCGTCGATCACCCGCGCGGATTCGGCGTGCGCGGCGCGCACCACCTCGGTCTGCGCGACCAGGCGATCCCGCTCGGCCTCGCCCTCGGCGACGGAGCGATCGTAGGAAGCCTTGCCCGCGTCGATCATTCGCTCGGACTCCAGGCGGGCACGGGCGGTGACGGCCTCGAATTCGGCGTTGCCGTCGGCGACGACGCGGTCGGCCTCGGCCTGGGCGGTGGCCACGAGATGGTCGGCGTGCGCGCTGGCCTCGGCGACCATCCGGTCGGCGTGCGCCTTGGCGTCGGCGAGGATGCGGTCGGCCTCCTCGCGGGCCGAGCCGATGGTGTGCGCGGCCTGTTCGTTGGCACTGGTGACGGTGACCTCGGCGGCGGATCGGGCGTCCGAGACGATCTTGTCCCGGATGTCGAGCACGTCCTGGGCGTCGTCGAGCTCGCCCGGCAGTGCGTCGCGCACGTCGTCGAGCAGTTCGAGCACGTCGCCGCGCGGCACGATGCAGCTGCGGGTCGGCGGGATGCCGCGCGCCTCCTCGACGATGGCGACCAGCTCGTCGAGGGCTTCGAATACGCGATACATGCTGACTGACCCCACTCTCCTACGACTCTTCGGCGAACTGTCCGCCGAGCCCCAGTGTGCCCCTCATCACGGCCTGTGCCGAGTCACCCTCCGGTGTGTCGTCGCAGTGTCTTGCACGCCACACAAATCAAGTGGAGGATCTGTCTCCGCTTCGTGTTATCGTCGATACGAAGATCGACAAGGTCTTCAGACCGAGCGCAGGCCCCACCGGGACTGCGGGATTGCGGAAGCCGAAGGGAAGGGTCAGCCGATCCGCCGAATGTTGACAGGTTCCGACTGTTCAGTACATGCTGAACACATCGCACAAGCGGGACCTATCAAGAGTCGGTGGGAAGGAAGCGACAACCGTCGCTGTTGTCCCCAGCGAAGGCTCATGTTCGATCGGAAAGCCCATGACTGTTCTGGATCTACAGAGATCGGCAGGAGTTAGCACCAGCAGCTACTTCATGCCGTGGGTAGGCCCGTACCCCGCGTTGCAGGTGGCCCCCGCGTCGGCGCGGTTCGAGCAGCTGATGGCCTACCTGCGCGGTGACCGGGCCTTCGCCCAGCTGATCCGCTTCGCGCTGGTCGGTGGGTCCAGCAATATCGCCTACGTGCTGCTGTTCTTCGCGATGCACGGCGTCGGGCCGCTGCTCGCGAACGTGGTCGGCTCGATCGTCAGCACCGTGATCGCCAACGAGCTGCACCGCCAACTCACCTTCCACGCGAGCGGCCGTGTCGGCTGGTTCACCGCACAGTGGGAAGGCGGCGGTTTGGCACTGGTCGGACTCGCCATCACCACCGCGTGTCTGGCCGCCCTGGACGTCTGGGCACCTACCATCGGCGGACCGGCAGAGGCCACCGCCATCCTCGGCATCACCGCAGCCGTCGGCGGCATGCGCTTCCTGGCACTACGGGGTTTGGTCTTCTGAAGCTCGTCGAGTGAGGGGAATCAGCCCCGGTCCCAAGGCTTTCGGGACCGGGGCTGATTTGCGTACTCAGCCTTTGCGTTCGGCCAGGCGGTCGAGCAGGCGCTTGTGTACCGACGGCGGCAGCATGTCGACGACGTCGCCGCCGAAGGACGCCACCTCCTTGACCAGCGAGCTGGACAGGAAGCTGAAGGTGGGATTGGTGGCGATGAAGAAGGTGTCCACGCCGGAGAGCTTCCGGTTCATCTGGGCCATCTGCAGCTCGTAACCGAAGTCGGTCGCGTCGCGCAGGCCCTTCACGATGGCCGTGACGCCCTGCTGCTTGGCGAAGTCCACCAGCAGGCCGTACCACGACTCCACGCGGACATTGGGCAGATGAGCGGTCGCCTCGCGCAGCATCTCCATGCGCTCGTCGACGCTGAACATGCCCTGCTTGTTCTTGTTGATCATGACGGTGACAACGACCTCGTCGAACTGGGCCGCGGCCCGGTTGAAGACGTCGATGTGACCGTGGGTCACGGGGTCGAAGGACCCGGGGCACAATGCTCCTGCCATGGTCAGACGCTATCGTGCGGGACCGGCGGGCACCACAGAGGGTGCACAAGACCACATCGCTAGTCGAACGTCGCCATCTCGATGCGCGTTTCGCCGTACTTGCGCGGCTTCATCGCCGAATAACCCACGGGCCATTCGATTTCCGGCGATCGGCTGGATCGCTCGACCACGACGAGCGTGTCCGGTCGCAGCCAACCCGCAGCCAGCGCCCGCAGATCGGCGAGCACCGCGTCGGCGTCGACCGCGTACGGCGGGTCGGACAGCACCAGATCGAATTCACCCGCGCCACCCAGTTGGAGCACGCTCGCCACCGTGCCGACGCGCAGTTCGGCGCCGGGCAGCCCGAGATCGGCGATATTGCCGCGCAGCACCGCGGCCGCCTTGCGGTCGGACTCGACCAGCAGTGCGTGCGCGGCGCCGCGGGACAACGCCTCCAGCCCTAGCGCGCCCGACCCGGCGTAGAGGTCGAGCACCCGAATGCCGTCGAAGTCGATCCGCGCGTCGAGCGCGCTGAACAGCGCCTCGCGCACCCGGTCGGAGGTCGGGCGGGTGCCGGCCGGCGGCACCCGCAGCCGCCGCCCGCCCGCCGTTCCGGCGACGATCCGGGTCATTCGACCGCGGACTCGCGCACGGCCAGCTCGATCAGCAGATCGCCACCCTCGACCTGCTGCACCGGGCCGATCGCGACCCGGCCGACAGTGCCCGCCCGCGGCGCGGTGATCGCGGCCTCCATCTTCATCGCCTCGATGGTGCCGACGGTGTCCCCGGCCGCGATCGCGTCGCCTTCGGACACGGCCAAGGTCACCACACCGGCGAACGGCGCGGCGATATGACCCGCGTTGCCCTTGTCGGCCTTCTCCGCGGCCGGGACCTCGCTGGCGATCGACCGGTCGCGCACGGCGACGGGGCGCAGCTGACCGTTGAGGATGCACATGACCGTGCGGATGCCGCGCTCGTCCGGCTCGGAGATGGCCTCCAGGCCGATGAGCAGGGTGACGCCCTTCTCCAGCTGCACCCGGTGTTCCTCACCTTGGCGCAGTCCGTAGAAGAACTGGTTCGCCGACAGACCCATGGTGTCGCCGTACTTTTCCCGGTGCGCGTTGAATTCGGCGGTGGGGCCGGGGAAGAGCAGCCGGTTCAGCGTCGCGCGGCGCTCGTCCGAGGTGCCGGCCAGCCCGGCCTCGTCCTCGGCGGTGAGCGGGGTCTCCGGCTTCGCCTCGCCGCGCCCGGCCAGCGCACGGCTGCGGAACGGTTCCGGCCAGCCACCCGCCGGGGTGCCGAGTTCGCCACGCAGGAAGCCGATTACCGAGTCGGGGATGTCGTAGCGGCCGGGGTCGGCGGCGAAATCCTCGATGTCGACGCCGGTGCCGACCAGGGCCAGCGCCAGGTCGCCGACCACCTTGGACGACGGGGTCACCTTCACCAGGCGGCCCAGCAGCCGGTCCGCCGCAGCGTATTTCGCTTCCACTTCCTCGAATCGATCACCGAGGCCGAGGGCGATGGCCTGCTGGCGCAGGTTCGACAGCTGACCGCCGGGGATCTCGTGGGTGTAGACCCGGCCGGTCGGGGCGGGCAGCCCGGACTCGAAGGGCGCGTACACCTTTCGCAGCGCCTCCCAGTACGGCTCAAGGTCGCACACGTGCTGCAGGTTCAGGCCGGTGTCGTACTCGCTGTGCGCCGCGGCCGCGACGATCGCGGAAAGCGCAGGCTGACTGGTGGTTCCGGCCATCGCGGCGCTCGCGCCGTCCACCGCGTCGGCACCCGCCTGCCAGGCGGCCAGATAGGTGGCCAGCTGACCGCCCGGGGTGTCGTGGGTGTGCACGTGCACCGGCAGATCGAAGTTGCTGCGCAGCGCGGTAACCAAGGTGGCGGCCGCGGGGGCGCGGAGCAGCCCGGCCATGTCCTTGATGGCGAGCACGTGCGCGCCCGCGTCCACCATCTGCTCGGCCAGCTTGAGGTAGTAGTCCAGCGTGTAGAGCGTTTCGTCCGGGTTGGACAGATCGCCGGTGTAGCTCATCGCGACTTCCGCGATGGCCGTGCCGGTTTCGCGCACCGCGTCGATGGCCGGGCGCATCTGGTCGACATTGTTGAGCGCGTCGAAGATGCGGAAGATGTCGATGCCGGTGGCGGTCGCCTCGGAGACGAACGCGCGGGTCACCTTCTCCGGGTAGGGCGTGTAGCCGACGGTGTTGCGGCCGCGCAGCAGCATCTGCAGGCAGATGTTCGGCACCGCCTCGCGCAGCGCGGCGAGGCGCTCCCACGGGTCCTCGTACAGAAAGCGCAGCGCCACATCGTAAGTCGCGCCGCCCCAGGCCTCGATGGACAGCAGCTGCGGGGTCAGCCTGGCCACGTGCCCGGCGACGCCGAGCAGGCCGTTGGTGCGCACGCGGGTGGCCAGCAGCGACTGGTGCGCGTCACGGAAGGTGGTGTCGGTGACGCCGACTGCCTTCTGCGCGCGCAGGTCCTGCGCGAAGCCCTCCGGGCCGAGACGGAGCAGGCGCTGCCGGGAACCGTCCGGCGGCGCGACGGTCAGGTCGATCGGTGGCAGCTTGTCGTGCGGGTACACCGTGGTCGGCCGTTCGCCGTGCGGCTTGTTGACGGTGATGTCGGCCAGGTAGGTGAGGATCTTGGTGCCGCGGTCGGCCGAACCACGCTGGTTGAGCAGCTGCGGGCGCTCATCGATGAACGAGGTGGTGACCCGGCCCGCCTGGAAGTCCGGGTCGTCGAGCACCGCGAGCAGGAACGGAATGTTGGTGGTGACGCCGCGAATGCGGAACTCGGCGAGCGCACGCTGGGCCCGCGACACCGCGGCGCCGAAATCGCGGCCGCGGCAGGTGAGTTTCACCAGCATCGAGTCGAAGTAGGCGCCGATCTCCGCGCCGAGGTTGGCGCCGCCGTCGAGCCGGATGCCCGCGCCGCCCGGAGTCCGGTAGGCGGTGATCCGGCCGGTGTCGGGGCGGAAGCCGTTGGCCGGGTCCTCGGTGGTGATCCGGCACTGCATCGCGGCGCCGCGGATGCTGACGGTCTCCTGGCTGAGGCCGAGTTGTTCGAGGGTCTCGCCCGCTGCGATGCGCAGCTGCGCCTGCACCAGGTCCACGTCGGTGATCTCCTCGGTCACCGTGTGCTCGACCTGGATGCGCGGGTTCATCTCGATGAAGACGTGGTTGCCGCGCTCGTCTAGCAGGAACTCGACGGTGCCCGCGCAGCTGTAGCCGATCTCCTTGGCGAAGGCCACCGCGTCGGCGCAGATGCGGTCGCGCAGTGCGGGATCCAGGTTCGGCGCGGGCGCGAGCTCGATCACCTTCTGGTGCCTGCGCTGCACCGAACAGTCGCGCTCGAACAGGTGCATCACATTGCCCTGCTGGTCGGCCAGGATCTGCACCTCGATGTGGCGCGGGTTCACCACGGCCTGCTCGAGGAAGACGGTGGGATCGCCGAACGCCGACTCGGCCTCGCGCGACGCGGCCTCGATGGACTCGCGCAGGTGCTCGGCGTCGGCGACCCGGCGCATGCCGCGCCCGCCGCCGCCTGCTACCGCCTTGACGAAGATCGGATAGTCCAATTCCTGTGCCGCGGCAAGCAACTCGTCCACATCGGCGGACGGCGCGCTGGACCGCAGCACCGGCAGCCCGGCGGCCTTGGCCGCCGCGATGGCCCGCGCCTTGTTGCCTGCGAGCTCGAGCACCTCGGCGGACGGGCCGATGAAGGTGATGCCCTCGCGGGCGCAGGCCGCCGCCAGGTCCGGGTTCTCGGACAGGAAGCCGTAGCCCGGGTAGACGGCGTCGGCGCCCGCCGATTTGGCCGCGTCGACGATCGCGTCGATCGAGAGGTACGCCCGGACGGGGTGCCCCTGTTCACCGATCTGGTAGGACTCGGCCGCCTTCGTTCGATGGACCGAGTTGCGGTCCTCGTACGGGAAGACGGCCACCGTCCCAACGCCGAGCTCGTAGGCCGCGCGGAAGGCCCTGATGGCGATCTCGCCCCGATTGGCAACCAAGACTTTCGTGAACATTGGCCTAAGGTACCCGGACCCACCCGCCTCACAGACACGGAAGGGCCCTTCGCAAGCATCTTCACAACGCCGTCCGGCGGCGTTGCGAAGATGCGTTCATCCGCGCGTCACACTGTCAGATCCAGTGCATCGTCCGATGCCGGAGCCCGCCGCGGAACTGACCGACGGCGAGACCGATCATCAGTCCGCGCTCCTCGGCAACCAATCCGCGAGTGAATGGCAGACGAATCATGCGTAACAAGACTTCGGGCAGGTGAATTTCCGGCAACCCATTGTTCGGGAATTCCGCATTCAGCCGGGCGAGGCCGATGCCTCGGCTGCGTCCCTGCCGATATCCGGGACGGAAGCCCTGCCGGTATCGATAGGCGACGAGCGCCTCGGGCAGATATCCGAGACGGTATCCCTCGCGATGGGCCCGCCAGCCGAATTCGAGATCCTCGTTCGCGGCGTAGCTGGTGTCCTGGCCGCCCAGCTTCCGATACACCTCCGCCCGGCACGCCATGCTGGTCCCGATGATCACAGGTGCATAAACGCCGGTCGGCTGGAATTTGTCAGGCGCCGGGATGTTGGCGACGTGGCGCGGATTGGCCGCGTTGAGCGAATCACCTTCGACCGCAGAGCAAATCAGGTCGTAACCCTCGTCCAGGAACTCGACCATGCGGCTGACCCAATTGGAATGCGCCTGGTCGTCGTGGTCGCAGAACAACAGGATCGTGCCGGTGGCTTGCGAAGCGCCGACATTACGGGCAAATGCCGCACCGGAGGTCCCCGACGCGTCCACATAACGCAGTTCGAGGCGTCCGTGCAGCGGATGAGTTTCGATATGGAGTTTCACATCGATCGGGGATCCGTTGTCGGCTATGACGACATCGAATTCCCCCCTATAATCTTGACGCGTCAAGGCGCCTAGTTGGACATCGAGTAGATCCAGGCCGTCGGCCGTCCCGATGTAGGTTGGAATGACGATCGATACCGACCGTTCAGTCACCACGCGTACTCCTGCAATCGTTTCCCCACGCGGGAGCCCTCCCCCGAGGGGACAACCTTAAACGCATTCCGGAAAGGGCGGCTACACCCGAGTTCCGTGGGCTTCCTCACAGACTTGGTCAAATGACCAAACAGTGATGGGCAAATGATCGAAGACCACCGCTCCCCCGCCCGGCCGTCCACCACCGCGCCGCGCGCCCTATGCTCGTAGGTGCAGCTGGTTCACTGCGGCGCGTACGAGATGGAGCCCCGTCGTCGCGCAGCGGAGTCGAGTTCGACCGCCCCGAGAGGGTGGCCGGGCGAGAGGGAACCCGGTGAGAATCCGGGACTGTCCCGCAGCGGTGAGCAGGAACGACCGCCGTCACATGCACTGGGCACGACGCCCGGGAAGCGACGGCCAGTAGGTCGGCCGCGAGGCCGGTGCCTGTGAGTCCGAAGACCTGCCAGCCGTGTCGGATACGCCGTATCCGGCGGCCACCGCCTCGTGGATCTGGGCGCGCGGTTCTACCAGTACTGATATGTCGGGCTCTAGTTTGTTGAAATCTCCTGGCGTATCTCGGTAGCCGCGCAGCCCGTATGGCGTCGGCCTACGACACCAGCACTGGAGAGACAACGTGACTGTTGTAAATCAGACACCGTTCACCGCAACGGTTCTCGGGCTACCTAGGGTCGGACCGCGGCGTGAGCTCAAGCGGGCCACCGAGGCCTACTGGGCGGGCAAGATCGACGCCGGGCAGCTGCACGCCGTCGCGCGCGAGCTGCGCCACGCCCAGCTCACCGAATTACAAGCGGCAGGCCTGGATTCGATCCCGGTGGGCACCTTCTCGTACTACGACCAGGTGCTCGACACCGCCCAGCTGCTCGGCGCACTGCCGCAGCGGGTCGCCGGGATCGCCGATTCCTTGGATCGGTACTTCGCCGCCGCCCGCGGCACCGACACGGTGGAACCGCTGGAGATGACCAAGTGGTTCGACACCAACTACCACTATCTGGTGCCGGAAATCGGCCAGGACACCGTGTTTTCGCTGAACCCGGCGAAGCTGCTGGACGAGGTGCGCGAGGCGGCCGAGCTCGGCGCGAACGCGCGCCCGGTGGTGGTCGGGCCGATCACCTTCCTGAAGCTGGCCAAGGCCACCGGCGGTGCACCGTTGGACCGGCTCAGCGAGCTCGTCCCGCTGTATCGCGAGTTGCTCCGGCTGCTGGCCGAGGCAGGGGTCGGCTGGGTGCAGATCGATGAGCCTGCGCTGGTCACCGACCTCACCGACGACGAAATCGACCTGGTGCGTAGCACTTACACCGAACTGTCCGCGTCGTCGCAGCGCCCCGCGATCCTGGTGGCCACCTACTTCGGCCATCCCGACGCCGCACTGACCGCGCTGGCGGGCACCGACATCGAGGGCATCGCGCTCGACTTCACCGCAGGCACCAGCGTCTCCGATGTGGTGGGCGTCCCTGCCCTGGCAGGCAAGCTGCTGGTGGCCGGCGTGGTCGACGGCCGCAACGTGTGGCGGGCCGATCTCGACCAGGCACTGTCCACCCTGGGCACCCTGCTCGGCAGCGCCGCGTCGGTGGCGGTCTCGACCTCATGCTCGCTGCTGCACGTGCCGTACACGCTCGCCGCGGAGACCGGGCTGGACGATCGCCTCCGGTCCTGGCTGGCGTTCGGCACGGAGAAGGTGGCCGAGGTCCGGCTGCTGGCGACCGCGCTGACCGAGGGCACCGAGGCGATCAGCGCCGAATTGGCCGAGGTGCGTGCGGCATTGGCTACGCGGCAGTCCGACCCACGGCTCAACGACGCGCAGGTGCGGGCCAGGCTGGCGGCGCTCGGCCCGGACGCGAGCAGGCGCGCGCCCGCCGAGGAACGTCGTGTGCTGCAACAACAACGGCTGCAACTGCCGCCGCTGCCGACCACGACCATCGGCTCGTACCCGCAGACCTCAGCGATCCGGTTGGCCAGGGCGGCGTTGCGCAAGGGCGAGATCGACGAGGCCGAGTACATCCGCCGGATGCGTGCCGAGGTCGCCGATGTCATTGCGCTGCAAGAGAAGCTGGGCCTGGACGTGCTGGTGCACGGCGAGCCGGAGCGCAACGACATGGTGCAGTACTTCGCCGAACAGCTCGACGGCTTCGCCGCCACCGAGCAGGGCTGGGTGCAGTCCTACGGTTCGCGCTGCGTGCGCCCGCCGATCCTGTTCGGCGACGTGACCCGGCCTGCGCCGATGACCGTCGACTGGATCAGCTACGCGCAGTCGCTCACCGACAAGCCGGTGAAGGGCATGCTCACCGGACCGGTCACCATCCTCGCCTGGTCATTCGTGCGCGACGACCAGCCGCTCGGCGACTCGGCGCGGCAGGTCGCGCTGGCCATCCGGGACGAGACGGTGGACCTGCAGGCCGCGGGTATCCGCATCATCCAGGTGGACGAGCCCGCACTGCGGGAGTTGCTACCGCTGCGCAAGATCGACCAGCAGACCTACCTCGACTGGTCGGTGCAGGCGTTCCGGATCGCCACCTCCGGCGTCTCGGACGCCACCCAGGTGCACACCCACCTCTGCTACTCGGAGTTCGGCGAGGTGATCGACGCGATCGCCGGGCTGGACGCCGACGTGACCTCGATCGAGGCGGCGCGCTCCCGGATGGAGGTGCTCGACGACCTCAACGCGGCGGGCTTCGATCTGGGTGTCGGGCCGGGTGTGTACGACATCCACTCGCCCCGGGTGCCCAGCGTGGCGGAGATCACCACGTCTTTGCGTGCGGCGCTGAAAGCCGTTCCCGCCGAACGGCTGTGGGTCAATCCCGACTGCGGGCTGAAGACCCGCGGGCAGGCCGAGGTGGAGGCGTCACTGCGGAACATGGTGGCCGCCGCGACGGCTGTGCGCTGATCGTTCCGGCGTGGTGAAGTTCAGCCCCCTTCGTGTTCGCGGAGGGGGCTGAACTCGACCCTTGTTTATGACTGACCGGTCATTCATAATCGGATCATGCCGAGGAAAGTCGACCGGGTCGCGCGCCGAGCGGAGATTCTCGACGCCGCGGTGCGCGTGTTCGCCCGCAAGGGCTTCGCCACCTCGCGCATCGAGGACGTCGCCGCCGAGGCGGGTATCGCCAAGGGCAGCGTGTATCTGTACTTCGACAGCCGAGATGCGTTGCTGGCAGGGGTTTTCCAGAGTTACGCCGAGAGCAGCGGGCAGGTGCTGGCCGAGCTCGGCGACGGCACCGCACTGGATCGGCTGACCAGGCTGATCCACGGGACGGTCGAGATGCTCGCCGCGCACCCCGACCATGCGCGCGTCCTGCTGGACGTCTGGGCGTCGAATCCACCGCTCGATATGGCGACGGTGTATCGCGAATACCGCTCGGCCATCGCGGATCTGCTGCGGCAGGCCCAGGCCGGCGGCGAGCTGCGACCCGGCATCGGCGAAGCACATGCCGCAGTCGTCGTCGGCGCCATCGAGGGGTGTCTCGTCCAGGCATTGGTCGATCCGCAGGTGTCCCTGCGCGAGCTGGCCGGCCCGATTGCGCAGATCTGCGTGGAAGGAATCCGTCGATGAATCTCACGGATCGATTGATCGCCCCGAATGCCACGCACGGCGAGGTCGGCACCGGCTTCGGCGCGGCATTCGGCGGCGCCGCACTGGCTTTCGGGTTGGCACTGCACGCCGAGTTGTCCTGGCTGAGCGTCGCCGTCATCACGCTGGTCGCCTTCGATATGTTCGGCGGCGCGGTCGTCAACGCGACCGATTCGGCGAAGCGCTGGTATCACCGTCCCGACCGAACCAGCCTGCACCATCTCGGCTTCGTCGCCATCCACGTCCAGCCGTTCTTGCTCGCCCTGGTGGTCCCCGGCTT
This sequence comes from Nocardia sp. CS682, assembly GCF_004634405.1. Classification (NCBI taxonomy): domain Bacteria; kingdom Bacillati; phylum Actinomycetota; class Actinomycetes; order Mycobacteriales; family Nocardiaceae; genus Nocardia; species Nocardia sp. CS682. The sequence goes on from NZ_CP029710.1 coordinate 2,327,041, forward strand.
CACGTGGTTCGCCGCCGCCACCATCTACGTCTCGGCCCTCACCGGCGCCGTCCTGGTCACCGCCGCCCCGCGCGAGCTACGCCGCCCCATCGCCTTCGGCGCCACCGCCGCCGCGCTCACCATCACCACCAGCATGCTCACCGTCCCGCACGTCGTGGCCTGGTTCGCTCCGCTCCTGCTGATCAAACTGCTACTCGCGCACCTGCTTCCGGAGAACGCCGCCCGCTGACGGTCGGCGCCTCCCACCCACGGAAGGCACCGACCCATCACCTCACTCGAATTCGGTCTCCGGCCGCAGCCGCTGCCGCCGCCGTGACGTGTACCGCTCACACGGTTCCTCGGCCCGCTTGACCGGTTGCTGCCGCGACCTGGAACTCATCCCCCGCCGCCACGCCGTATGACACCCCGGACATCGGTCCATACCAACCCCTTTTCACCCGTCGTCAAACCACTCCATGAATCGCCCCTAACCACCTTCGACGCGCGAACTCACCCGTCGGTTCCGGGTAGCTATCAGGAATTTTCAAGAACGGTCCGACCGGTTCGACCGGGTTCAACCCGCCAGGTTGAAGGCGCGGTTGATGACGCCCATGTCGAAGTAGTCGCGCCAGGCGACGATGGCCTCGCCTGCTACCTCGAAGACGCCGGTGACCGGGAGTGGGATGGCTTGGCCCGCGCTGCGGAGGGTGTCGGTGCGTTCGTTCATGACCAGGTTGCCCGAGGCGATCTGGTGGTGGATGTCGAAGTCGATGGCTTCGAAGGTGGTGAGGAAGCCCGCGATGAACTCGCGGATGGCGGTGCGGCCGACCACCGGTTCCATCGGGATGTTGTGGTAGACAGCGTCTTCGGCGAAGAAGGACGCGATGCGGTCCGGATCGGGGTCGGACCAGCTGCGGCACATGTCGCGGACGAGTTCGTCGGGGCTTGGCATGGGCTTGGCTCACTTTCTGATGCCGGAGGCGGCCGGACCGCGTTGTCCGCACCACCTCCTCGATTCAACCAAGCAAGTGCTCGGTTTCCAAGCCCCTGTCTCAGTGGCGGCCGGCGAGCTCGCGTTGCGGCACGCCGACGTACTCCGAGAGCGGCCGAATCAACGCGTTCGAGGCCGCCTGCTCCGCGATATGCGCGGTCCACCCGGTGATCCGGCTCATCACGAAGATCGGCGTGAACATCTCGATATCGAAGCCCATCAGGTAGTAGGCGGGGCCCGCCGGGAAGTCGAGATTCGGCTTGATGCCCGTGGCCTCGGCCATCGCCCGCTCCAATTCGGTGTACATCCGCAACCACCGTTGTCCACCGGTCACCTCGGCGACCTCCGCCAGCGCGGCGCGCATGGTCGGCACCCTGGAGTCGCCGTTCTTGTAGACGCGATGCCCGAAGCCCATCACCTTCTGCTTGCTTTCGAGCTTGGCGCGCAACCATTGCGCGGCCAGCTCAGGTTCACCGATCGCCAACATGGTGTGCATGACGGCCTCGTTCGCGCCGCCGTGCAGCGGACCCTTCAGCGCACCGATGGCGGCGGTGATCGCGCTGTACATGTCCGACCGGGTGGAGGTGACCACCCGCGCCGCGAAGGTCGAGGCGTTGAAACTGTGCTCCGCGTAGAGGATCAGCGAGATCTCGAAGGCGCGGACGATGCGCGGGTCGGGCACCGCGCCGAAGCACATGTTCAGGAAGTTCGCCGCGAAGCCCAGATGTGAGTGCGGCGCAATGGGATCGAGGCCGCGCCGACGGCGCATGTCGGCGGCGATGATCGTCGGCAGCGCTGCGGTCAGCCGTAACGCCTTGGCCGGCAACACTCGCGGCGCGGGGACGGTACCCAGCTCCTCCTCGGCGTCCTCGGCACCGAGGAAACTCACCACCGTCCGGACCACATCCATCGGATGACAGGAGGTGGGCATCTTCTCGATCAGCGACAGGATCGATCGGTCGACCCGGCGCTGCGCCCGCTCCCGCTGACACAGCAGCGCCAGCTGGGCCGCGTCGGGCAGTTCGCCGTACCAGAGCAGGAAGGCGACCTCTTCGAAGGAGCAGTGGGCCGCGAGATCCTGCACCGCGTAGCCACGATAGGTCAGTGAGTTGGTCTCGGGCACCACCTTGGAGATGGTCGTGGTATCGACCACCACCCCGGCCAGGCCCTTCTTGATCTCGGTCATGTCGCTCACTCGCTAGGGGTGTACGTGAAGATTCCGGCATCGAAGTCGTTGTACTGCTGGTACTTCAGGAGTTCGTAGAGCCGCGACCGGTGCTGCATCGCCGGGACGAGGCCGGATTGGGTTCCGGTCGAGGCGATTTCGCGCAGTCCGTGCTCCACGGCGTACATGGCCAGCCGCAGCGTCGTCACCGGGTAGATGACGGCGTTGTAGCCGAGATCCGCCAGGGTCTGCGCCGAGAGCAGCTCGGATTTGCCGAACTCGGTCATGTTGGCGAGCAGCGGAACATCGACGGCGGCGCGGAATTTCGCGAACTCGGCGGCGTCGGCCAAGGCCTCGGTGAAGATGAGATCCGCGCCCGCGTCGGCGTAGGCCTTGGCCCGATCGATGGCCGCGGCCAACCCCTCGGTGCCGCGGGCGTCGGTCCTGGCGCAGAGCACGAAGTTCGGGTCACGCCGCGCCGAGACGGCGGCGCGCAGGCGGCGGATCATCTCGGCGACGGGCACCACCGCCTTGCCGTCGAGATGGCCGCAGCGTTTGGGGTTCACCTGGTCTTCGAGGTGGCAACCGGCCACGCCCGCATCCTCCAGGAGAGTCACCGTGCGTGCCGCGTTCATCGGCTCGCCGAACCCCGTGTCGGCATCGATCAGCACCGGCAGGTCGGTGACCCGCGCGATCTGCTGACCCCGCGCGGCGATCTCGGTGAGCGTGGTCAGGCCGATATCGGGCAGGGCGAGCTCGGCCGACATCACCGCGCCCGAGACGTAGACGCCCTCGAAGCCGACTTCCTGAATCAGCCTGGCCACCAACGGATTGAACGCGCCGGGCAGCCGTTGGATCCGCCCCGACGCCAATCCGGCCCGGAACGCCGCCCGCTTGTCCGCCGCGCTCGTCGCGGCCGCCAGCAGTCCCGTCATCGGTGCCACCGCTCTAGGCTCGGGGCATGAACGATCGTCCCCTGCGTTACCGCTTGATCACCGGCGTCGACGACGCCTCGTTCTGTGAGCGGATCAGTGGCCTGCTCGATGAGGGCTACCGGCTGCACGGCTCCCCATCGGTGACCTTCAACGGCGTCGCGGTGATCGCCGCGCAGGCGCTGATCTGGGATGGCGAGTAGCGGCATCAGAAGATCCCTTCCGGAGTCCTCGGCGCCCGGTCCAGCACAGCGTTCGACACGGTGAACGTGAGCTGATCCAGTTCGCCCGCGGCCAGTTCCGGGGTGCGCTGGGCCGCGTCGAGGAAACGATCCTGCTCGGCCGGGTCGAGCACGCCCTCGGCGAGCGTGCGGAACTTGGCGAGGTACTGCTCCCGTGCGAACGGTCGCGCACCGAGCGGGTGCGCGTCGGCGACGGCGAGCTCGTCCTCGATGGTCTCCCCGCTCCGCAGCGTCACCACCGCCCGTGCGCCGAACGCCTTTTCGTTCGGGTCGGTGGCGTGATAGCGCCGCGTCCACTCCGGATCCTCGATGGTGGAGATCTTGCGCCACAGCGCGACGGTGTCCGGCCGCTGCGCGCGCTCGGGCGCGTAGGACCGCTCGTGGTGCCAGGTTCCGTCCTGTAGCGCGACCGCGAAGATGTAAGGCACGGAGTGGTCCAGGGTTTCGCGGCTGGCGTGCGGGTCGAACTTCTGCGGGTCGCCCGATCCGGTGCCGATCACCACGTGCGTGTGGTGACTGGTGTGCAGCACGATGGAGGCGATCTGGTCGAGATCGCCGATGCGCGAACGCATCCGGCGAGCCAGATCGATCGGCGCCTGACTCTGGTACTCGGCCGAGTGCTCCTTGGTGTAGCTGTCCAGGATCGCGCGCTTCGCCTCGCCCGGACCCGGCAGTGGCACACGATATTCCGCGTCGGCCCCGCCGAGCAGCCAGGCGATCACCCCGTCGGCGCCCTCCCAGATCGGCGACGGCGCACCCTCGCCGCGCATGGCCCGGTCCACCGCCTCGACCGCCATCTTCCCGGCGAACGCGGGCGCGTAGGCCTTCCAGCTGGAGATCTCGCCTTTGCGCGACTGCCTGGTCGCGGTGGTCGTGTGCAGCGCCTGCCCGACCGCCTGATAGATCGTCTCGGGGTCGAGCCCGAGCAGCGTGCCGATACCGGCGGCCGCCGACGGCCCGAGGTGCGCGACATGGTCGATCTTGTGCTCGTGCAAGCAGATTCCGCGCACCAGGTCGATCTGGATCTCGTAACCCGTTGCCAGGCCGCGGATCAGGTCCGCACCGGTGCGACCGAGATGCTGGGCCACCGCGAGGATCGGCGGGATATTGTCGCCCGGATGCGAGTACTCCGCCGCGAGGAAGGTGTCGTGAAAGTCGAGCTCGCGCACCGCGACTCCGTTGGCCCAGGCGGCCCATTCCGGCGATACCCAGCGCTGCGCGGGCAGGCCGAACACCGTCGCGCCCGACCGGCCGGGACCGGGCCGATACGGCTGCGCGAGCGCCTGCGCGCGGGCACTGGTCACCGGGCGGCGGGTCAGCGACGCGGCCGCGACCGCCGCGTTGTCGATGATCCGGTTCACGATCATCTCGGCGACCTCCGCCGGGACCTCGACCGGGTCGGCAGCTACCTCGGCGATCTTGGTAGCCAGATGTTCCGCGCGCGGGAAGTCGGCGGCGGCGGGGCGGGCGCGTACGATGTGTGTCTTCAATGCGTCCTCCAAGGGTGGTGAAAGAACCTCTCTTCGCACGCTACGCAGCCGACATCTCGCGCAAAATACCTCGCAGCGGCATATTTCTGCGGAAAAGAAGTGTGGATATTGCGATGATTGCGAAGATCCGGGGCTACGATCTTGCAGGTGCGGAAGATGTATGCGGGCGCCCGGCTCCGACGGTTGCGCGAAGAACGCAGACTCACCCAGGCGGCTCTCGCGAAGTCGCTGGATCTGTCGCCCAGCTATCTCAACCAGCTCGAACGCGATCAGCGACCGCTCACCATCCCGGTCCTGCTGAAACTCAACTCCACCTTCGATCTAGACGTCCAGTTCTTCGCCGCGGACTCCGACGCGCGCCTCGTCTCCGATCTGCACGAGGTGCTGATCGACGCCGCGGGCGGGCACACCGCGCCGTTGACCGAGGTGGAAGAACTCGCGACCAGGCAGCCCGAGGTCGCCAGGATCGTCGTAGCGATGCACCGCCGCCTGCGCGCCGCGACCGACCAGCTCGACCTGCTCTCCGCCCGGGTGGCCGCACCGACCGGCGCGCCGGGCATGCCCATGCCCTACGAGGACGTCCGGGACTTCTTCTACGACCACCACAATCACATCCCGCAGCTCGACCTCGCCGCCGAGCATCTGTTCGAGCAGTCCGGCCTGACCATCGGCTCGCTGGATCGCCAGCTCGCCAGGGTGGCCGAGGAGCGCGCCGGGGTCACCGTGCTCGTCCGCGGTGACGGTGCGGATCCGTCCATCCCGAAGCGGCAATACGACCCCGACAGCCGCACACTGACTTTGGCCAGGCGACTGCGGCCGGGGCAGCGCGCCTTCCAGATCGCGACCACCCTCGGATTCCTGCTCTACAGCACCGAGCTGGACGGCGTGCTCGCCGAAACACCCTCGCTCACCGGCGAATCCCGCACCTTGGCGCGGATCGGGCTGGCCAACTATTTCGCGGGCGCACTGGTGCTGCCGTACGGCCGCTTCCTGCGCTCGGCCGAGGAATTGCACTACGACATCGACCTGCTGGCGCTGCGTTTCGAGGTCGGCTTCGAGACCATCTGCCACCGGCTCAGCACGCTGCAACGCCAAGGCCAGCGTGGGGTGCCGTTCTTCTTCGTCCGCACCGACCGCGCGGGCAATATCTCGAAACGCCAGTCCGCCACCGCCTTTCATTTCTCCCGGGTCGGCGGCAGCTGCCCGCTCTGGGTGGTGCACGAGGCGTTCGCCCATCCCGGCCGCATCCTCACCCAGGTCGCGGAGATGCCGGACGGGCGGCGCTACCTGTGGATCGCGCGCACCGCGATGACCGCGCCGCATGGATTCGGCACCGCCACAAAGAACTTCGCGATCGGCCTCGGCTGTGACATCGAATACGCCGAGCGCCTGGTCTATTCGTCCGGCCTCCAGCTCGACGACCCCGCCGTGGCGGTACAGATCGGCGCGGGCTGCAAGGTCTGCGAGCGGCCGTCGTGTCCGCAGCGCGCCTTCCCGCACATCGGCAGCCCCCTCGCCGTCAACGAGCTCACCAGCACCGACCTGCCCTACCCGCGCGTCGGACGCTGATCGCCCGCGATCCTGGCGAGCTTGTCCGGGTTGGCCACCGCGTAGATGCCGCGGATCTGCTCGGTGCCCGGATCGATGTCGAGTACGACGACCGCGAACAGCGCGTCACCGGAGAAGACCACCGCCGACGGGTCACCGTTGACCCAGCGGTGCCGGATGCGCAGGTTCGGCACATGGCCCAGCACAATCGGGCTCGTGATCAGCCGGGCGACCTTGTCCATGCCGTGGATCGGGCGCAGCGCCGCCCGCTGCTTGCCGCCGCCGTCGGACCAGAACGTCACGTCCGGCGCCAGCAGTTCGAGCAGGCCCGCCATATCGCCGCCGAGTTGGGCGGCGAGGAACTTCTCGGTCACCTCCCGCTGCACCCTCGGGTCGGCCTGGTGGCGCGGCCGGCGGGCATGGACGTGTTCGCGCGCCCGGTGCGCGAGTTGCCGGACGGCCGCGGCGTTTCGGCCGAGCATGTCGGCGATGTCGGCGTGCGGATAGCCGAACACGTCGTGCAGCACGAACACCGCGCGCTCGAGCGGAGTGAGCGTCTCCAGCACCACCAGCATCGCCATCGAGACGGATTCGGCGCGCAGCGCGGTCTCGGCGCTGTCCTGGGCCGCCGGTTCGTCGGAGACCAGCGGCTCGGGTAGCCACGGGCCGACGTAGGTTTCCCGCCGCCTGCTGATCGCGGCGCGCCTGGCCAGCGCGTGGTTGACCGCGATACGCACCAGATAGGCGCGCGGGTGCTCGATCTCGGGCCCGTCCGCGCGCAGGCGCGCTACCCAGGCCAGCCAGGTGTCCTGCAGCACGTCTTCGGTGTCGGCGACACTACCGAGCATGTTGTAGACGACCGAGAACAGCAGCTCCCGGTGGTCGGCGAACACACGGGTCGCATCCTCGTCCACGATTTCGATCATCGTCGCTCCTCATACCGGTGTCGCTACTAGGAGCGAGGCAGCAGGGGGAAAAGTGACGCCCGCGCGAAAACTGTGATCCGGCTCTCCCCAAGTCACGTACCGACCTGAGCCGGGCCTCTCGGATGGCAACGGATGAAAACTCGTCCGCACCCGAGAGAGGACATCGGAGTGAGTGCACTCACCGAATCACCGTCGTTCCTGGCGAGCCGCCGCGGCAAACTCATGCTGGCGCTGCTGTGCCTGGTCGCCTTCCTCGACTTCGTCGACGGTTCGATCGTCAATGTCGCGCTGCCCACCATCCAGCACGAACTGGGGCTGTCGGTGTCGACGCTGCAATGGATCACCAGCGGCTATCTGCTGACCTACGGCGGGCTGATGTTGCTCGGCGGCCGGCTGGCCGACCTGCTCGGCCGGCGCCGCGTGCTGATCGCCGGCACGATCCTGGTCGGTACCGCCTCGGCGATCGGTGGCCTGGCGGCGTCCAGCGAGCTGCTGATCGGTGCCCGGTTCGCCCAGGGCGTCGGCGCCGCATTGATGCTGCCCGCGGCGCTGTCGATCCTCACCACCAACTTCCGGGAGGGCACCGATCGCACCACCGCGCTGAGCGTGTGGGGTGGTACCGCCGGACTCGCCTCCGCCGCAGGGGTTTTCCTCGGCGGCGTACTGACCCAGGGCCCCGGCTGGCGTTGGGTCTTCTACGTCAACACACCCGTGTGCCTACTGGTGCTGGCCGTGGTGCCATTTCTGGTGCCCGACGACCGGCGCAACGAGATACGTGGTGGCTTCGATGTTTTCGGTACCGCGCTGGCGACCGGCGGTCTGATGCTGCTGGTCTACGGCTTGGTGCAGGCGCCGCAGCACGGTTGGGGCGACGTGCGGACGGCGCTGCAACTCGGTGTGGCGGTCGCGCTGCTGGCCGGCTTCGTGCTCAACGAGCAACGGACCGCGGATCCGCTTGTCCCCCTGTCGATCTTCCGGGTCAAAGGTCTCGCGGCAGCCAACCTGACCCACCTCACCCTGGCCGCGGGCATGCTCGCGATGTTCTTCTTCGTCACGCTCTACATGCAGGAAGTGCTGGGTTACGGGGAGTTCCAGGCCGGCAGCGCCTACCTGCCGATCAGCCTCACCATCGGTGCCGCCGCCGGCGTGACCGCGAAGTTCATCGCCAAGACCGGGACTCGGCCGCTCATCGTCGCCGGGTCGGTGATCTCCGGGCTAGGGCTGATCTGGTTGTCGCGCATCCCCACCGACGGTTCGTACCTGGTCGACCTGCTGCCCCCGATGGTGTTCATGTCCGTCGGCCTCGGCGTCGTGTTCGTCGCGAATACCACCGCCGCCAACGCGGGCGTGCCCGCCGAGCAAGCCGGACTCGCCGCCGCACTGCTCAATACGGGCCAGCAGATCGGCGGCGCGCTCGGTTTGGCCGTGCTGACCGCGGTCGCCACCTCGCACACCACCAGCCAGCTGACCGCGGGCGACGCACCGCTGGAAGCGATGACCTCCGGCTTCCAGCTCGCACTGCTGATCGGCGGGTTCATCACGCTCAGCGCCGCGTTCATCGGGTTGCGGACCGTCAACTCGCGCGGCGAGGAAGCAGCGGCGATACCTGTTGCCGCTTAGCGTGACTGCGGGCCGGGTAGCGGAGGCGTCCGCACCCGGCCCGCAGGTGTTCCATTCGTCCAAGCCCATAACTCGATGTCAGGTCTACCGTGCAGAACATGGCAACGACACGTTCTTCCGCCGCAGACGGCTCGACCGACATTCTGCTGGTAGGTCTGCTCGACCAGTGGATGGCCGCGATCGTCGCCAACGACGCGGCCAGGATCGCCGACTACATGACCGACGACTGGACCATGGTTTCCGAGAACGGGATCACCTCCGCCAAGGAATTCCTCGCATTCGTCGAGTCCGGTGACCTGACCCATTCGGCGATGCAGCGCGTCGGTGCGGCCTCGATCAAGCACTACGGGAACGTCGCGGTGCTGACGGTGCGGGCCACCAATACCGCCCACTACCGCGGCGAACGGTTCGACGCCGACGAGTGGACGACGGACGTCTTCGTCGAGACCGCGCAAGGGTGGCGCTGCTCGCTCACCCAGATCACCGCCGTCGCGGCGCGATAGATCCGGTTGCCGGCGAGCCGATTACGACTTGGCCAGGTACTCCAAGCGTTCGGCGTCGACCGCAGCGTGCATCATGCTCGCCAAGCCCGGATGCTTCTTCAGGCCCGGGTCGGCCTCGACCACCTCGCGGGCGAGATCCTGTGCGGCGGTGATGACTTCGAGGTCGTCGAGCAGCGAGAGCAGGCGCAGCGAGCGAGCGGTGCCGGACTGGGCCGAGCCGAGCACGTCGCCCTCGCGGCGGGTGCGCAGGTCGAGCACGGCGAGTTCGAAGCCGTCGGTGGTGGCGGCGACGGCGTCCAGTCGCGCCATGGCCGAGCCGTTGGGCGCGGAATCGGTGACCAGCAGGCACAATCCGGGATGCTTGCCGCGGCCGATGCGCCCGCGCAGCTGATGCAGCTGGCTGACGCCGAAGCGGTCCGCGTCCACGATCACCATGACCGTCGCGTTCGGCACGTCCACGCCGACCTCGACGACGGTCGTACAGACGAGCACGTCGACGGAGCCGTCGTTGAAAGCGCGCATCACCTGGTCTTTTTCGTCCGCGGGCAGGCGGCCGTGCAGCAGGCCGACGCGCAGCTCGGCCAGCGGACCGGTGCGCAACATCTCGAAGACGTCCAGCGCCGCCTGCGTGGTCGGGCCTTCTTTTTCCGGCTCCGCCGCCTTCGACTTGCCGTTGCGGGACTTGCCGGAGCCTTCCGCCTCGTCGTCGCCGATGCGTGAGCACACCACGTAGGCCTGCCGACCGGCCTTGACCTCCTCGACGATGCGCTCCCAGGCGCGGTCGACCCAGTTCGGATGCTGCCTGCGCGGAACGACTTTGGAGGTGATCGGCGAACGACCCCGCGGCAGTTCGGTGAGCGTCGAGGTCTCCAGGTCGCCGAGGGTGGTCATCGCGATGGTGCGCGGGATCGGCGTCGCGGTCATCACCAGCAGGTGCGGGCTGGCACCGGATTTCGCCTTGGCGCGCAACGCATCCCGCTGCTCGACGCCGAAGCGGTGCTGTTCGTCGACGACCACCATGCCGAGGTCGAAGAACTCGACGTTGTCCTGGATCAGCGCGTGCGTGCCGATCACGATGCCCGCCTCGCCGGTCATCGCCGCCAGCAGCGCGGCCTTCTTGGTCGCGGTCGACATCGAGCCGGTGACCAGCACCACCTTGGTCGACTTCTCGCCTGCGCCGAGCTCACCGGCGTTACCGAGGTCGCCGAGCATTGCGCGCAGCGACCGATAGTGCTGGGCGGCAAGCACTTCCGTCGGCGCGAGCAACGCGCACTGCTGACCCGCGTCGACGATCTGCAGCATCGCCTCCAACGCGACGATCGTCTTACCGGAGCCGACCTCACCCTGGAGCAGCCGGTGCATCGGATGGCTGCGCGACATATCCGCGGAGATTTCCGAGACCACCTTTTTCTGGCCCTCGGTGAGCTCGAACGGCAGCCGCTTCTCGAACTCGGCAGCGATGCCGTCGGCGCGCGGCGGGCACGGGCGCGCGGCCCGGCCGGACACCTCGTGGCGGCGTTCGGCGAGCACCAGCTGCAAGGCCAGCGCCTCGTCGAAACGCAGCCGCTCCTGCGCCTGGTCGATGTCGGTCTTGCGCTCCGGCAGGTGGATCAGGCGCAGCGCGTCCGAGATCTTCATCAGCGAACGCTCGTTCCTGATGTCGTCGGGCAGCGGATCATCGATGGGGTCGAGCTGATCGAGCACCTGACGGACGCAGGCGAGCACGTCCCAGCTCTGCACCTTCGCGGTGGCCGGATACACCGGGATGAACTCTCGCTCCATGAACGAGGTGTCCACGCCCTCAGCGCCTTTCGCGCTCTGCGCGAGGCCGCGCAGGTCACCGCCGCCGCGCACGGTCTTTACCGCGCCCACCGACTCGTCGTCGGCTTCGGGCAGGATCAGGTAGCCCGGATGGCTCAGGTTCCACTGGCCGGGCCGCCAGTAGTTCACCGTGCCCGACATCATCGCGCGAAGCCCTTCGCGGACAACGTATTTCACCTTGTCGCCGTTGAAGAACGTGACGTCGACGCCGCGGCCGGTGCCGGAACCGGTGTCCAGCACCACCTTCAGCAGCGAACCGCGGCGATTGCGCATCGGCCGCAGCTCGGCCTTGGTGATCCGGCCGATCACGGTGATGTGCGTGCCGTCTTCGGGCTCTTCCTCGGTGAGCGGCTGCCCCTGGGTGGCGTAGCGCAGCGGATAGTGCCGGAGCAGGTCCTCCACCGTGTGCATGTCGAACGCGTCGACCAGCGAACCCGCCGCCTTCACGCCGAGGACATGGTCGAGCCGATCACTCAGGGTCGCCATCTACTCCACTCCGATCTGCACCAGATCCCCGTGCTGCCCACCGGAATACACGGTGACCTCCACGCCGGGAAAGCTTTCGCCGATGTGTGCGGCGAGTTCGCCGGCGAGACCATCCGGTGCCGCCGCGCCCATCAACAGGGTGACCAGTTCGCCACCGAAGGCGAGCATCCGGTCCAGCAGGGTCAGGCCCGCCGCGCGCACGTCGTGGTCGATCACCACCACGTCGTGGCCGACCAGGCCGAGCCCGTCGCCCGCTTCGCAGGTGCCCACCATGGTGAGCGCCCGTCCCTGCGCCGCGCGCAGCGACCCCCACCGGGTGGTCGCGGCCGCCTCGGACATGGCGAAGGCGTCATCGACGGCGATCCGGCCGCGGTCGTGCACGGCCAGCGCCGCGAGGCCCTGCACCATGGACGCGCTCGGCAGCAGCAACACGTCACGGTGCGCGTCACGAGCGGCGACACCGACCGCGACCAGGTCGTGCGCGGGTAGCGCGCCGTTGGGCAGCACGAGCACCTCGCGGTTCGGCATCGCCCGGATCGCGTCGAGCAGGGCCGTGGCCGTCACCGCGCCGTCGCCCGCCAGCACCACCGCACCGGCGTCCTCGAACAGCTCGGCCGCGCCTGCACCGGCCGCGACCGCAAGGACGCCGCGGTCGGCGGGGCCGTCGGTCTCCTTGGCGGAGTCCATCGTGGTGTGGGTGACCAGGTGTCCGGGTGTCATGTCGTGTTTGGCGGGGGCGAAGCTCTCGATGCGGATGCCGCTGAGCTTCCCGGCGGCGAGGCCCGCCTCCACGGCGGCGCCCGCGTCGGCGCAGTGCACGTGGGCGGACCAGGAGCCGTCTCCGTCGCCGACGACCACGACCGAGTCGCCGAGCTCGGTCAGGCGGGCGCGCAGCTCGGCCAGCTGGTCCTGGTCGGTGTCGGCCAGCAGGTACATCACCTCGTATTGCGGTGCGGCAGAGCCGGTTACCTCGCTGCTTTCGGCGACTTGCGGCGGGACGGGGTCGCGCGGGGTGTACTCCGGCCGGGTCGGGAGCTCGCCGAGGGTGACCGAGACGAGGCAGTCCAACAGCACCACCAGGCCGCGCGCGCCCGCGTCGACGACGCCCGCCTCGCGCAGCACGCCGAGCTGGGACGGGGTGTCGCCGAGCGCCTTGGCGGCACCGTCGGCCGCCGCCAACGCCACCTCCGCGAGCGAGGTGTCCGCACAGTCGGCGGCACTGGCGGCCGCGCAGTCGAGGACGGTGAGGATGGTGCCTTCGATCGGTTCGCTCAGCGCGTCGCGGACCAGGGCAGAGCCACGCCGCAGAGCATCGCGCAAGGTGGTGGCGTTCAGCGGCTCGTGCCGAACCGCCTCGGCGATGCCGCGCAGCACCTGCGACAAGATGATGCCGGAGTTGCCGCGGGCGCCGAGAGTCGCGCCCCGCGCCATTGCGGCAGCGACGTCGTGGGCTGACATTGCGACGTCCTTGGCGGCAGCGTCGACATCGTCCGCCGGCATTGCGGCGAATCCGTCGGCGGCGGACATCGCCGTGGCGACATCGCGTGCCGGGCTCGTGTCGATATGGCGTGCCGGACTCGCGGCGTCGACATCGCGTGCCCGGCTCGCGGCGTCGACATCGCGTGCCGGGCTCGCGGCGGCCGGAGCGTGTGCCTTCGCGACTGCCGCATCCCTTGCGGCGACTGTCGCCGAAGTCTTCGCGGCGACCGCATCCATCGCGGCGCGCATCGTGGCGAGCAGGTTGGTGCCGGTATCGGCGTCCGGGATGGGGAAGACATTGAGGGCGTTGATCTCCTCGCGGCGATTCTCCAGGCCGTCGAGGCAGGCGCGGCCCCAGCGCAGCAACGCCGTGCCGTCCATCACATCCCGCGCTCCGGGCACCGTCACCCCTTCTTTGTCAGACCTGCACCGCCCGCAAGGTTAGCGGGCGATACCGACATACTGGTGGTACCCACCTCGTGTTCCGGCAACGTCGGAAAGCGACCCGGTTTGGTGGATCGGGGGCCGTCCCGCTACCCTTGCAGGGTTGCCTCGCGTGGCCGTTGCCGGTTTGCGCTGGCCGATGTCAGTCGGCAGGGGTACGTCAATACATTGTTTCCGGACATGCTGCCCGCGGGCGGCGGTCCTCCACATGACATGAAGGAGTTCGCGACTATGGCTGCCGTCTGCGACGTCTGCGCCAAGGGCCCCGGCTTCGGGAAGTCGGTCTCGCACTCGCACCGGCGCACCAACCGTCGCTGGAACCCGAACATCCAGACCGTTCGCGCCCAGGTTGCGCCGGGTAACACCCGTCGCATGAACGTGTGCACCTCCTGCCTCAAGGCAGGCAAGGTCGTTCGCGGCTGATTCAGCCTCGGCTGAACCGGTAAGAGACCGACGCACGCCCCGGCACCCGCGAGGGTGGTCCGGGGCGTAGTCATCGATGGGTGAGAATATCGGGTATGACCGACCCCGAGTGGCGCATCCTGCCGCTCGCCGCCGAGCACACCTACAGCCTGGCCGAATGCCACATCGCCTGCTGGCGGGAGGCGTATCCCGGCCTGGTGCCCGCGCATGTGCTCGACGCGTTCGATGTCGAGCGCCGCGCCGAGCAGTGGGAGCGGCAACGGGTCGAGTACTCGGGACGCACGTGGGTGGCGCTCGTCGATGATCGAGTGATCGGTTTCGTGACGGCAGGTGACAGTCTCGACAACCCGCCGGTGACCCCGCTCCAGCTGAACGCGCTGTATGTCCGAGCGTCCTGGTACGGCACCGGCGTCGCGCATGATCTGCTACGCGCCGCGGTCGACCCATCGGCGGCGTGCTCGCTGTGGGTCTTCGAGGAGAACCCGCGCGCCCAGTCCTTCTACCGCAAACACGGTTTCGCGCTGGACGGGACCCGCCGAGTCGAAGCATTCACGCCTGCCATCGAGGTCCGGATGGTGCGCCCGCCCGGCGCCGAACAGTGAGACAGCCCACTCGCGCGCACGCGATAAGGTGCTGACCATGACCTCCACCGAGCAAGCCGGGTACGTGAGCACCGCCGACGGCGTTCTGCAGATCACCATCGCGACCGCGGCCAACGGCACGTCCATGGACTTCGGCGGAATCGTCGCGGGCACGGCCGCCCTGCGGTCGCTGGGCAGCGAGGTCGGCGCCGTCCTGTTGACCGGCACGGGCGCCAACTTCTGCGCGGGCGGCAACGTGCGCGGCTTCGCGGCAGCGACCGACCGGGCCGCCCACATCTACGGTCTGGCAACGGATCTGCACCATTTCGTGCGCGCGCTCGACGCGACGACTGTTCCGGTGGTCGTCGGCGTGCACGGCTGGGCCGCGGGTGCGGGCATGAGCCTGATCTGCGCCGCCGACATCGCGCTCGGCGGGCCGAGCACCAAGCTGCGCCCGGCCTACCCCGGCATCGGCCTCAGCCCCGACGGCGGCATGTCGTGGACGCTGCCGCGCATCGTCGGACTCGCCCGAGCCCGCGAAATCCTACTCACCGACGCGGTTCTGGACGCCGACGAGGCGGTGCGGCTCGGCATCCTCAGCAGGCTGGTCGCCGACGAGGACGTACAGGCCGAGGCACTGAAGCTGGCCCGAACCCTCGCCGCCGGACCACGATCCACCTACGCGAGCATCAAAACCCTACTGGCACAGTCCACTTCGTCGACCCTGAGCGATCAGCTGGATCGCGAGCGTGACGCGATCGCCGCCGCGGCCAACGGCGCGACCGGTCGCGAAGGGGTCGACGCGTTCGTGGAGAAGCGAAAGCCTAACTACAGCTAGCTCATTCGCTGGCTTGTAGGGCGAACTTGGCGACCGCGTCGGTGAAGGAGTCGTTGTCGTCGCCGGCCGCGGTGTGGGCCGCGCCGCCGATCTCGACCAGCTGCGCGTGCGGTACCAGCTCCTGAAACGCCGCTGCGCCTTCGGGACTCACCACATCCGACTGCATGCCGCGCACCAGCAGCACCGGAATCGTCAGCTTGCGCGCGGCGGCTTCCAGCTGGTCGGTCATCGCCGACGGATCCTCGACGCGCTGGGACAGCATGTCCGGATCCCAGTGCCAGTACCAGCGGCCGTCGCGCCGGCGCAGATTGCGCAGCAGGCCGTCGGTGTTCTTCGGGCGCGGCCGGTGCGGCAGGTACTCGGCGACGGCGTCGGCCGCCTGCTCGAGGCTGTCGAATCCGTTGCGGTGCTTGCCCAGAAAGTCGATCACCCGCGCGACACCGGCCTGCTCCGGCCTGGTCACGATGTCGACCAGCACCAGCGCGCTGATCGCCGTGCCCGCGGGCTCGGCGGTGGCGAGCAGGCCGGTGATGCCGCCCATGCTCGCCCCCACCACCACGGCGGGCGCACCGAGCTGTTCGAGCACGAGCAGCAGGTCGGCCACCATCGTGTCGCGGCGATAGTCGGCGGCGTCGGACCACGCGCTGTCGCCGTGGCCGCGCGCGTCCAGCGTGACGACGCGCATGCCCGCCGCCCCCAGCTTCGCGCCGGTCTGTTTCCACGAGTGCCTGGTCTGCCCGCCGCCGTGGAGAAAGACGACGAGCGGACCGTCGGCCGGGCCGAACTGGTCCGCGACCAGCTCGATCCCACCCGAGCCGCGCAGCCGCAATAGTGCGGGCTCGAGAAGTTTGTTCGCTTTACTCACGAATCGAGGATCGCATAGAACCGGTTACGGTTCGCGGGCGAGCCTCGCTGACCGGCTAGCTCAGCAGTCCCACTTGCCCGACGCGCTCAGCGTGCGCTGCAGCAAGCAGGCGACCTTGGCGTTGACCGAGGAGGAGATGGTGGAGGAGCCGTTGGAGGTGAATTCCTCGCCGATCTGCGTCGAGGCGGTGTCCGCCGGGGCGGACGTGGTCTCGGTGGCCTGCTCCAGCGGCAGGCCCGCCGCACTCGCGGTCGCGGCGCCACCCGCGAGGGCGGCGCAGAGGACCAGGGTGGCGGTGGTGCCGCGCAGTGCGCCGCGAACGGTGGTGTTGGGCATGGAAAAGCTCCTCACTCGAATTTCAATCTAGGTAGATCACACACAGACGCCTGCTCAAGGCAGGCGCCAGTCAACGGGTTCGGCACCCAGTTCGTCGAGTAGTTCGTTCACTCGGGAGAACGGGCGCGAACCGAAGAAGCCACGCGAGGCCGACAGCGGCGACGGGTGCGCGGACTCGATGTAGGGCACCTCGGCCCCGACCAGGGTCGGCTTGAGCGTCGCCGCGTCACGACCCCAGAGGATGGCGACCAGCGGCTCGTCGCGGGCGACCAGCGCGCGAATCGCCTGCTCGGTCACCGCCTCCCAGCCCTTGCCGCGGTGCGAGGCGGGCTGGCCGGGGGTCACCGTGAGCACCCTGTTCAGCATCAGCACGCCCTGATCGGACCAGGGGCTCAGGTCACCGCAGGACGGCGTCGGGTGGCCGAGATCCTTGGTGTACTCGGCGAAGATGTTGGCCAGGCTGCGCGGGACCGGCGAAACATCCGGTGCCACAGAGAAACTCAGGCCCATCGCATGACCGGGGGTCGGGTACGGGTCCTGGCCGACGACCAGCACGCGCACCGCCTCGAACGGACGCTGGAAGGCGCGCAGCACATTCTCGCCGGACGGTAGATAGCCGCGGCCCGCCGCGTTCTCTTCGCGCAGAAACTCGCCCATGGCGGAAATCCGATCCGCCACCGATTCGAGTGCCTTCGCCCATCCCGGATCCATGATTTCCGACAGTGGTTTCGCGCCCATGACCGCACAACTTATCGTGGTTCGCTCCCGGACGCCGAGTCCGCCCCACTGAACGATTCCCACCCGGCGCTGCCGGAAGGGGGTACGCCGTCGACCGTGACGCCGTGACCGGCCGACACTCGGCCGATCGGCACCCATCCGGCGGGCAGCCTAGCCCCCGCCGACCAGGTGCCGACGAACGCGTGGTCCTCGCCGCCAGACAGAATCCATTGCGCCGCATCGGCATCCAGCCGGGCGGCGAGGTTTTCGAGTTCTGGGTCGTGCAACGCGGACGAATCGAGGTCGATGGCGACGCCGGATGCGGTGGCGATATGGCCGAGATCGGCGAGGAGGCCGTCGGAGACGTCGGTGAGCGAGTTCAAGTTGTCGCTGAGCGTTTCGAGCACCGCCGCATAGGGCGGCTGCGGGACACGATGTGCGGCAAGCGCTTCGGCGAAGTCGTCGGCTTCGGCACCGGCCGTCAGAATCGCGAGCCCGGCGGCCGACCAACCGAGACGGCCCGCGACGGCGACCGTGTCCCCCACGCGCGCACCAGCTCTCGTGACGGCCGACCGGCCACGCAGGTCACCGAACGCGGTCACCGAGATGACCAGGTCACGGCTGCGGACCAGGTCACCGCCCGCGATCGACGCGCCCGCACGGGCCGCCTCCGCCCACATCCCCTCGGTCAGGCCATCGATCACGTCCAGCGCAGTGTCGGCCGGGCAGCCGAGGGCCACCACGAACGCGCTCGGCCACGCGCCCATCGCGACCACATCGGCCGCGTTCTGCGCGATCGCCTTGCGGCCGATATCCACCGGACTCGACCAGTCGAGCCGGAAATGCCGGTCCTGCACGAGCATGTCGGTGGTGACCACGAACCGCCCGTCGGGCGCGGCCACCATCGCGGCGTCGTCACCGGGCCCGAGCAGCACACCCGGCGCCTGCACCCGGCCGCTGTTGATCCGCTCGATCAGCGCGAACTCCCCCAGTTCACGCACCGTCCTCGGCCCCGTGTGCTCGCTGATGACCGGTCCTTTCAGACGCGCTGCCGACTGGAATCGACCCGAAGGTACCCTTTTCAGGGCAATCGACTACTACCGGGCCGGTCACCGCGCCTCCCGCGGCCCCGACCGCCCATTCAGTGCGACAGGAAGGATCGGTGAGCATGGCGGCGGAATCGTCGGACCGCGATTCGGCGAAGGAGACGGTGGATAAGCCCACCGCCGACGCCCCCGGGCCTGCCGCGAATCCACCAGGCACCACGGATGCCGAGCCTGCCGCTTCGTCGGACACCTCCGCTGAGTCCCCGACTACAGCCGAAGCCGCCACCGCCGCGCCCGCTGCCAATACGCCTAGCACTGCTGGTGCCGGGCGTGCCACTCAGCCAGGCACTGCTTCCGACAATCCGGCGAATGGCATCGACGCCGAGCCCGGCACAACGAAAACCGATGGCAGCACCGCCGACTCGGCCGCGAGCGCCCGCCAGTACTCTCCCGCCCTCATCGCCACCGCCGTGGCGTTGCCGGTCGTCCTGGTGGTCGGCGTCCTGGTGGCCGCGATCCTCGCCCGCCGCGCCCCCGTCGAACGCGAACCGCTGGTCCTCGGCCCGGTCCCCGCACCCGCCGCCACCGGCCCCGCCTGCACCACCTTGCTCCCCGCCCTGCCCACCGAACTCGGCGACTTCACCAAATCCACCCTCGTGGAACCCTCCCCGCCGGCCACCCGAGCCTGGCAGCGCACCGAGGGCGGCGACCCGATCGTGCTGCGCTGCGGCCTGGACCGCCCCCTCGAATTCAACCGCGCCTCAGCCCTGCAGATCGTGAACAACGTCCAGTGGTTCGAGGCCCGCGACCAAACCGCCAAGGCGAGCACCTGGTTCGCGGTCGACCGCGAAACCTACATCGCCCTCACCATCCCCGACGGCTCCGGCCCCACCCCCTTGCAGGCCGTCTCCGACACCATCACCGCCAACCTCCCTGCCACCCCCCTGGACCCAGGCCCCCTCCCCAACTGAGCCCAACGGGACATGACGGCGTCCGCACTACGTCGCCACCACGTCCCATGGATCAGTGGCGAACCACCGGAGTCAGGATCCGCCGATCAGCGCTTGGTCAGCGCGTTCTCGCAGATCTTCTCGCACAGTTCGGCGAAGCCGATGCCGACAACCGCCGCCGACTGCGGGAGCAGGCTGGTCGCGGTCATCCCCGGCAGGGTGTTCGCCTCGAGGCACCACATGCGACCTTCGCTGTCCACCCGAAAGTCGACGCGGCTGTAGTTACCCAGCTTGAGCGCGTTGTGCGCCTGCACGGCCAGGCTGCGCATCTCATCGGCTTGCGCATCGGAGATCTGGGCCGGGAAAATTTCCACCGCGCCGTCGACCTGGTACTTGTTGCGGTAGTCGAAGATCTCGCTGCCCTGCGGAATGATCTCGCCCACCGCGAGCGCTTCCCCGCCGAGCACCCCGATGACGAATTCGCGTCCGGGAACGAACTTCTCGACCATCACCTCTTCATCGTGCAGGCGGGCTACCCGCACGGCGTCGGCGAACAACGCGGGATCCTTGACGACCGTCAATCCGACCGTCGACCCCTGCTTGTTCGGCTTCACGACCACCGGGCAGCCGAGCTGATCGTCGAACTCCGCCTCGGGGCCGACCATGTACCAGTCCGGCGTCGGCACACCCGCGAGCCGGAACAGCCGCTTGGAGACGTCCTTGTCCATCGCCACCGCGCTGGCCAGCACGCCGCTGCCGGTGTAGGGCACGCCCGCCAGATCGAGCAGCCCTTGGATCGTGCCGTTTTCACCGGTGCCGCCGTGCAGCGCCAGGAACACGACGTCGACGGAGCGCAACCCACCCGGCTCGCTGAGCAGCTGCATGGTGACATCTGCACCGGGGATGATGCTCAGATCCGGCGGCTCGACGGGCACCGTCGCCTCCATGAGCCGGTCCTCGTCACTCGGCTTCAGCTTGCCCGCGGTGGTGTCGAAGGCCGAAACGTCGTGGCCGCGGTCGCGTAGCGCACGGAATACCTGACCCGCCGTCGCGATCGAGACATCCCGCTCACTGTTCGTCCCGCCAAACAGCACCGCTACCCGCATGTGTTTCCGCCTTGATCCGCGCTCGGTTTCAGCCTGCATCGACAACCGAGCAGGCTACACGGGCGCGCCGCGTCCACGACAAACGTGGTGCGCGCCCGTCATAACACCGTACGGCCAACACTCACCAGTGGAAGACGATGCCCGACCCGGGCCACAGCAGGCTCTCCCGCGGCGTGGCGAAGCTGATCTGCTGCGAATGGGTGCTGTCGACGCTGCGGGAGAACTCACCGACGTAGGCGCCGAGACCGTAGGCGAGGAACTGTTCGTAGCGAAGCTCACTGGCGCCGGAGGGGTCGTCTATCCGCAATGTCACCTCGCTGGCGCCCGCGCTGTAGTAGCCGTTGAACAGCACGGGGAAGGTGCGCTCGTCGCTCGGTATCGGGAAGTCGAACTGCAGGGTGTACGGAACGGCCGTCGACACCTGCTGCGCCTCCGGGATATCGATGTACCAGCGAACGACATCCGACAGGCCCTCCGAGTCGTCGACGCGCACCCGCGCGGCCACACCGTCGAACCACATGCGGACCAGGCAGAACTCGGCCACCGCCGCCCGCCAGGCCGTGGGATCCACCCCTGGCATCATGACCAGTTCGCGCGTCAGGCAATTCGAGAACTGGTACTCCACCTGAAGCGCTTCCTCGGTGCGCGCCACGCTGACCCAATACTTCCGGGTCGCCGCGGCGGGCAGCGCCCGACGGGCCCGGCTCAACGTGTCCACCCGGAACACATTCATGTCGCCGCAGCGGCGCTCGACCAGGTGAATGGATATGTCGTACTTGGCATCCCAGATGACCAGTTCGGCCTTGCGGCCCACCTCCAGCAGCGGCTCCAGCCCACGCTGCCAGACGATGTCGGCCCATTGCGGCGATTCGCAGCGAGCCGCGATGAGCAAGCGTTGCAGCGCCGCGATCCGGTGCTCGGGGACCATGGCACGTAACTGCGTCGCACTCATCCGCCAGACGGACTCGTCTCGCTCCGGCAGAAAGATCGCACCGGCCGCGACACCGGTCAACACCAGCCAGAACTGGCGCAGCGCTTCGTTGTGGCCGGAGGCCACGTAGGCCAGCAGCGACGCCGCGGTGAGCGCCCACCCTGCCCTCGCGCGTGTTCTGGTGAGATGCGCCGCCAGCCGCCGCAGCAGTTTCACGAAGTCACGCATGCACCCTCCTCGGAGGTGGTGGGACGCAGCAGATAATCGGACCGGCCGGTGATCAGCAGTTCAGTGCCATCGGTGGTGACAAAGAGCCGCCCGCCCCGCATCCGGACCTCGACCGGCATCGGGCGCAATCCGAGCCGATTCGCCACATACGCGGCGGCGGCCGCGCCGGTACCGCAGGCGCTGGTCTCGTCCTCGACCCCGATCTCGTAGGTCCGCACAGCTATCCCGGTCAGCGTCGCCTCGACGAAATCGACGTGGACCCCCTCCGGGTGCCCTACCGTCCGGCGCAGCGAGACGTCGTGGGCCAGTCGGGCGCCGGCACGCCTGACATCGATATCCGCGAGTCGGTGTCGTAGCAAGACGAGGTGCGGAATGTCGGTGTAAACGAAGGACATCCATGGTCCGAGGACGCGATAGTCCCGCGGCGTTCCGACGGAGACGACGGCCTCCCCACGCTCCATCCGGACGCGACGCGGACCGTTGTCGGTCAGCACCTCCGCGGGATCGGTGAGCCACCCGAGATCACTGAGCAGGCGAGTGACGCACCGCAAACCGTTACCGCAGGTGGGTTCGTAGGTGCCGTCACGATCGTGGAACCAGAAGCGCGCCGTCGCGTCGGTGCAGCGCAGGAACCCGACACCGTCGATGCGGACCGCGTCGATGCGGGCGCAGACCGCACGAGCCAGCTCGGCCCGATCCTGTCGGGTACCGGCATGGTGGAAACCGAGGAGCAGGGCAATGACGTTGCCGTCGCCGTGCATCAGCCGTAGCTCCGCGTGCGCCGACCAGCGCCCACGAATCATCGTGCGGATCGCGGCGCACTCCGCAGCGAGCAGCTCCGCGTCGAAAGCGGGCAGCGACGTTGCCTTCGACAGTTGCATACCGGTCCCCTCGGTATCTATCCACCGACAGCATCGACAGACCCGCGAACAGACGAGGTCAAGATACCAATCAGCACCCTGAATTCGGCTGGGAACGTGTGGAATTCACCACATAGCGGGGCCCGGCCGCGTTGCCTACTCCGGCTTGATCCGCCGCCCGAGCAGATTGCCGACGGCTTCGCGCACCGCCATGCCTTCGTGGCAGACCTGGTCCACGGCGGTGGTGAGTGGCATATCGACGTCGTGCTTCACGGCCAGGGCGCGGATCGAGGTGCAGGACTTGACGCCCTCGGCGACTTGGCCGTGCGTTGCCTCCTGCGCGGATTCCATGGAGCCGCCCGCGCCGAGGGCGTGGCCGAAGGAGCGGTTGCGCGACAGCGGCGAGGTGCAGGTGGCGACGAGGTCGCCGACGCCGGCCAGGCCGGAGAAGGTGGCGGGTTCGGCGCCGAGGGCCACACCGAGGCGGATGATCTCGGCGAGGCCGCGGGTGATGATGCTGGCGACGGTGTTGTCGCCCAAGCCCATTCCGGAGGCGATGCCGCAGGCGAGGGCGATCACGTTCTTGCAGGCGCCGCCGATTTCACAGCCGATCACATCGGTGTTGGTGTAGGGGCGGAAGTATCCGGTGGCGCTGGCGTGCTGCAACGCGACGGCGCGGTCGGCGTCGGAGCAGGCGATCACGGTTGCCGCAGGCTGGCCGACGGCGATCTCGCGGGCGAGGTTCGGGCCGGACAGCACGGCGACCCGGCTCGCGTCGGCCCCGCTGACCTCGGCGATCACCTGACTCATCCGCAGCAATGTGCCGTTCTCGATGCCCTTGGCCAGGCTGAGCAGCGACGCCTCCGCGGGGATCAGCCCTTTCCACTGTTCGAGATTCACCCGCAGGGATTGGGACGGCACCGCGAGAACCACGATGTCGGCCGCGTCGAGGGCGACGGCAGGGTCGTGGGTGGCTTTCAGCGGGGGCAAAGGAATATCGGTGAGGTAGGACGGATTGCGATGTTGGGTGTGCAGTATTTCGGCGACCTCGGGTCGTCGCGCCCAGATGGTGACGTCGGTTCCCGCGTCCGCCAAGACCTTTGCGAACGCGGTCCCCCAAGATCCCGCGCCCAGTACTGCCGCCCTCGTCATCTGCCCAATATGCCATGGAAGGATTGGACGCATGCGCCCGCACGCCGTGCATGCCGTGATCGCGGTGAAGAGCCTCGATCAGGCCAAGAGCCGACTGGCCGACCGGCTGCGCCCGGAACACCGGGCCCGGCTGGTCCTCGCCATGCTCGCCGACACCATCACTGCTACCGCGGCCGTCCAGGAGATCGTTTCGATCACCGTGGTCACGCCGGATCCGGCGGTGGCCGACCTGGCCCGGTCGATGGGCGCCGCGGTGCACCCGGAGCCACGCACCGCCGGTCGGGACGGGTTGAACAACGCGCTGGCCGACGCCGCGACGGGGCTGCGGCACCGGTACGGCGCGGTCGATCTGCTCGCGTTGCAGGCGGACCTGCCCGCACTGCGCCCGGAGGAACTGGCCGACGTGCTGACGGTCGCCCCGCGCGGGCTGCGCTCGATCGTGGTCGATCACGCGGGCACCGGCACCGCAGCGCTACTTGTTCGCGACCCCATTGCCGCCCTCGAACCACGTTTCGGCCCCGGTTCGGCGGGCAAACACAGAGCGGCGGGTGCGGTCGATCTGGCCGGCGAGTGGCCCGGGTTGCGACTGGATGTGGATACGGCCGACGACCTGGACCAGGCCATTGAGCTCGGCGCGGGCTGCGCCACCAGGGTGGCGCTGCACGACATCGGCTGGCCGGATCGTGTTCACCTCCCGGTTCGCCGAGTGTGCTAGGAGGTCGCCAGAGTGAGGTGATGCTCACGGCAATCACAGTGTCGGGCTCCACACTGCCCGGTTTGTAGGGGATGATCGTTGGCGTGAGTGAGCGAAGCGAGCCAACCGTCTGCCGGCGTGTATCGCGCCCGTCAGAGCCTAGCGCCAGCGAGGTACGGCTATGAGCGATACCGAAGTTGTCAAACCGCAATTGCTTCCTACTCCGCCGCCGGCGGCGAGCCCGGTGCAGGCCGACGCGACGATCGTGCAGTTGCCACGTGATCGCTACCTCAACCGCGAGCTGAGCTGGCTCGATTTCAACGCCCGGGTGCTCGCCCTGGCCGAGGACGCGTCGCTGCCCCTGCTGGAGCGCGCCAAATTCCTCGCCATCTTCGCGTCGAATCTCGACGAGTTCTACATGGTGCGCGTCGCGGGCCTCAAGCGCCGCGCCGAGACCGGTCTGCTGGTGCGTTCCGCGGACGGCCGCTCCCCCGGCGAGCAACTGGAGTTGATCGCCGCCCGCGCGCAGGAGATCGCCGTGCGCCACGCGCGCGTGTTCCTGGACGACGTGCTGCCCGCGCTCACCGCCGAGGGCATCGCGATCATCGACTGGACCGACCTGAACGACGATGAGCGCCAACGCCTCTCGGGCCACTTCCAGGATCAGGTGTTCCCGGTGCTGACCCCGCTCGCGGTGGACCCGGCGCATCCGTTCCCCTACATCAGCGGCTTGAGCCTGAATCTCGCGGTGACGGTGAAGGATTCCGCCACCGGTGGCGAGCACTTCGCCCGAGTCAAGGTGCCGGACAACGTAGATCGGTTCGTCCGGGTGCGGCGCACCGACGCCGGTTCGACCATCGCCGCCTTCCTGCCGATGGAGGAGCTGATCGCGGCGCACCTCGATCTGCTGTTCCCCGGCATGGAAGTGGTTGAGCAGCACTCGTTCCGGATCACCCGCAACGCCGACTTCGAGGTCGACGAGGACCGCGACGAGGACCTGCTGCAGGCCCTGGAACGCGAACTCGCGCGCCGCCGCTTCGGCTCGCCGGTGCGGCTCGAGGTCTCCGACGACATGACCGAGCACATGCTCGAATTGTTGTTGCGCGAACTGGATGTCGATCCCGGCGACGTGATCCAGGTGCCCGGCCTGCTCGACCTGTCCTGCCTGTGGCAGGTGTACGGCGTGGACCGGCCGAACCTCAAAGACGCGCCCTATGTGCCCGCCACCCCGCCCGCGTTCGGCGAGCGGGAGACGCCGCGCAACGTGTTCGCGGCGCTGCGCGAGGGCGACGTGCTGGTGCACCACCCGTACGACTCGTTCTCCACCAGCGTGCAGCGATTCATCGAGCAGGCCGCCGCCGACCCGCAAGTGCTCGCCATCAAGCAGACGCTCTACCGCACCTCCGGTGACTCCCCGATCGTCAACGCGCTCATCGACGCCGCCGAGGCGGGCAAGCAGGTGGTCGCGCTGGTCGAGATCAAGGCGCGCTTCGACGAGCAGGCCAACATCAAATGGGCGCGCCAGCTGGAGCAGGCCGGCGTGCACGTGGTCTACGGCCTGATCGGCTTGAAGACGCACTGCAAGACCTGTCTGGTGGTGCGCCGCGAGGGCGCGACCATCCGCCGCTACTGCCACATCGGCACCGGCAACTACAACCCGAAGACCGCGCGGCTCTACGAGGACGTCGGATTGCTCACCGCCGCACCGGAAATCGGTGCCGACCTGACCGACCTGTTCAATTCGCTGACCGGTTACTCGCGAAAAGAGAACTACCGCAACCTGCTTGTCGCGCCGCACGGCGTGCGCGCCGGGATCATCGAGCGGATCCAGCGGGAGACCGAACTGGCCGCCGAGGGCAAGGATGCCCGAATCCGGTTGAAGGCCAATGCGATCGTCGACGAGGAGATCATCGACGCGCTGTACCGGGCCTCGCTGGCCGGTGTGCCGGTGCAGATCGTGGTGCGCGGCATCTGCGGGCTGCGCCCCGGTGTGCCGGGGATGAGCGAGAACATCGAGGTCCGCTCGATCCTCGGCCGCTTCCTCGAACATTCGCGGGTGATGCACTTCCAGGCTCAGGATCAGTACTGGATCGGCAGTGCCGACATGATGCACCGCAATCTGGACCGGCGCGTGGAAGTGATGGCGCAGGTGAAGGATCCGCGGCTGACCGAGCAGCTCGGGCAGGTCTTCGACTCCGCCCTGCATCCCAACACCCGCTGCTGGGTACTCAGCTCGGATGGCAATTGGCTCGCGTGGCCCGAACACGCAGGCGATGACGATGTCAAAGTGCGTGACCACCAAGAATTTCTCATGCGGCTGCGGAGGCCAGAACAACAGTGAGTGGTGCTACGGGGTACGAGATGGAAGGGGGCCCCTTCTGGGATCCCCGTGTTACCGCCAACATTCACGCTGCGGGCGCGGTGCTGTGGCGGCGAGCGCCGAACGGCGGCGTGGAGATCGCCGTCGTGCACCGGCCGAAGTACCAGGATTGGTCGCTGCCCAAGGGCAAGCTCGATCCCGGCGAGACGCCGGTGCTCGCCGCGGTCCGTGAGGTCCGCGAGGAGACCGGTCTGGACTGCAGGCTGGGCCGCTACCTAGGGCACGTCACCTATCCGGTGCCCGGACACCGCAAGCTGAAGCGGGTCGACTACTGGGCGGCCGAGGTGGCGGGCGGCGAGTTCACCGCCAATGATGAAGTGGACGTGCTGAATTGGTATCCGCTGGATCGGGTGATGGACCAGCTGTCCTACCCGATGGATCGGCAGGTGCTGCGCGCGTTCACCCGGCTGCCACCGGAAACCCGCACGCTGCTGTTGGTGCGGCACGCGAAAGCCGGTCGGCGAGACCGCTTCTCCGGTCCCGACCCGCTGCGCCCACTGGATCGGTCGGGCCAAGCCCAAGCAGGAGCGCTGGTCTCGAACCTGCTGGCGTTCGGGGCATCTGAGATCTACTCGGCCGATCCGGTGCGCTGCGTGCAGACGGTGACACCGCTGGCCGAGAAGCTCGGCGTCGAGATCACGCTCGAACCGCTGCTGTCCGAAACCGGTTATGCCGCAGCGCAGGACGAGGCGCGGCAACGGGTCGTCGCACTGGTGTCGGAGACCGAGGTGCCCGTTGTGTGCAGTCAGGGCAAGGTGATTCCGGATCTGCTGCGCTGGTGGGCCGAGCGCGACGGCATCACGCTGCCGTCCGCACGCAACCGCAAGGGCAGTGTGTGGGTGCTGTCGTTCGTCGACCGCAAGCTGGTCGCCGCCGACCATCTGGACCGCTCGCTGAACTCCGACGTCGTGAAGTCCTGACCGCTGCCACCGGCAGCACCGGAACAGCCCCCTCAAAGACAGCCCCAGACAACCGAAACGGCCCCGGAGGCATCCTCCGGGGCCGTGTTCGATCGGTACAGCGGGTGATTCGGCCGCACGACCGGTCACCCGGCGCCAATACCGTACTGGCGCAGTATCTAGCGGCGACCGCGAGCGGGCGCCTTCTTGGCGGCCGACTTCTTGGCCGGAGCCTTCTTGGCGACCGTCTTCTTGGCCGCGGTGACCTTCTTGGCCGGCGCCTTCTTGGCGGCGGTGACCTTCTTGGCAGGCGCCTTCTTCACGGCCGTCTTCTTGGCAGCCGTCTTCTTGGCGGGAGCCTTGGCCGCAGTCGTCTTGCGAGCAGCGGTCTTTGCGGGCGCCTTCTTGGCGGCCTTCTTCGCCGTGGTCTTGGCCGGGCCCTTCGTGGGGGTGGCCTTCTTGGCGGCGGTCTTCTTGGCCGCCGTCTTCTTGGCAGCCGCCTTCTTCGCCGCCACCGGGGCATTCACGCCGCGCTTGACGGCGGGACCGCTCTGGGCGAGCTTCTGCTTACCCGCGATCACGGCCTTGAACTGAGCGCCCGGACGGAACGCAGGCACCGAAGTGGGCTTCACCTTGACGGTTTCGCCGGTGCGCGGGTTCCTGGCAACTCGAGCCGCACGCTTGCGCTGTTCGAACACACCGAATCCGGTGATTGTGACGCTCTGACCCTTGTGCACCGCGCGCACGATGGTGTCGACCACATGCTCGACTGCCGCGGTGGCCGTGCGCCTATCAGTACCCAACTTTTCGGTCAGAACGTCGATCAGTTCCGCCTTGTTCATTGAATCCTCCGCAGACTAATGGCCCGTCGTCGGACCGACTAGGTACCACGGTAAACCCACTTTGGGCAAGAGTCTATGTGCCACGCCAAAATTCATGTGGTTTAGCACACGTCCAGCTATCGGCCCCCTTGCCATCCAGCTAACACCCCGGGGTGTTTAGGACTGCGAAATACGTGCCGGGAGGGTAGTGGGTTTCCATGCTGGCCTTGCGTTTTCGAACTCGGCGATGGTGTCGCTGCGGCGCAGGGTGAGCCCGATGTCGTCCAATCCTTCGAGCAGACGCCACCGTGTGTAGTCATCAATATCGAACGGCAACACGGCGGTTCCGGCGGTCACCGTGCGCGCCTCGAGGTCCACAACCAATTCGAGTCCGGGCTGTTCCTCGAGCAACTTCCAGAGCATTTCGACATCGTTCTGTGACATCTGAGCGGCCAACAGCCCGCCCTTACCGGCATTGCCACGGAAGATGTCGGCGAACCGGGACGAGATCACCACCCGAAAGCCGTAGTCCGACAGCGCCCAAACGGCGTGCTCACGCGACGATCCTGTGCCGAAATCCGGGCCCGCTACCAGCACACTTCCCCGGTTGTACGGCTCGTTGTTCAGAATGAAGTCCGGATCGTTACGCCACGCGGCGAAGAGTCCGTCCTCGAATCCGGTGCGAGTCACCCGCTTCAGGTACACAGCCGGGATGATCTGGTCGGTATCGACATTGGAACGGCGGAACGGCACGCCGATCCCCTTGTGCACGGTGAAGGCTTCCATTGATTCTCCTGAGTCGGTAGGGGTATCGCGTCCGGTCAGTCCAGATCCGCAGGCGAGGACAGGGTTCCGCGAACCGCCGTCGCGGCCGCTACGAGCGGGGAAACCAGGTGCGTACGGCCACCTTTGCCCTGTCGGCCCTCGAAGTTCCGGTTCGACGTCGAGGCGCAGCGCTGCCCCGGTTCGAGCTGATCCGGATTCATTCCCAGGCACATTGAGCAGCCCGCCTGCCGCCATTCGGCGCCCGCCGCGGTGAAAATCTCGCCCAGTCCTTCTAATTCAGCCTGTGCGCGAACCCGCATCGACCCCGGTACAACCAACATTCGCACCGAGTCGGCGACCTTGCGTCCCTTTAAAATCCCGGCCACCGCACGCAAATCCTCGATGCGCCCGTTGGTGCACGATCCGACGAATACGGTGTCGACCGAGACCTGCCGAAGCGGAGTGCCCGGCTCCAAATCCATGTACCGCAGCGCTTTCGCGGCGGACTCACGCGCCGTCTCATCGGCGATCTGGGCGGGGTCCGGCACCGATTCGCCGAGCGGCGCGCCCTGTCCCGGGTTGGTGCCCCAGGTGACGAACGGGGTCAGGTCGCTCGCGTCGATGTGCACCTCGGCGTCGAACACCGCGCCCTCGTCGGTCTTCAGCGCTTCCCAGGCGGCCACTGCTGCCGTCCAGTCGGCTCCCTGCGGCGCGTGCGGGCGTCCTTCGAGGAATTCATAGGTCGTTTCGTCCGGAGCGATCATGCCGGCCCTGGCGCCCGCTTCGATGGACATGTTGCAGATGGTCATTCGCGCCTCCATCGACATGGCCCGAATCGCCTCGCCGCGGTACTCCAGCACGTAGCCCTGGCCGCCGCCGGTGCCGATTTTGGCGATGACGGCCAGAATCAGGTCCTTGCTCGTCACACCGGGGGCCAACGTGCCGTCCACGGTGATCGCCATCGTCTTGAACGGGCGCAGCGAGAGTGTCTGGGTGGCAAGGACATGTTCGACCTCGGAGGTGCCGATGCCCATCGCCAGCGCGCCGAACGCGCCGTGGGTCGAGGTGTGACTGTCCCCGCACACCACCGTCATTCCCGGCTGCGTGAGGCCGAGCTGGGGGCCGACGACGTGCACGATGCCCTGGTCCAGATCGCCCATCGGATGCAGGCGCACACCGAATTCCGCGCAGTTGCGGCGCAGTGTGTCCACCTGGGTGCGCGAAATCGGGTCCGCGATGGGCTTATCGATGTCGGCGGTCGGGACATTGTGGTCCTCGGTCGCGATGGTCAGATCGGGCCGCCGGACCGGCCTGCCCGCCGCCCGGAGGCCGTCGAAGGCCTGCGGGCTGGTCACCTCGTGCACGAGATGCAGGTCGATGTAGATCAGGTCGGGTTCGCGCCCGACGCCCTCGCCCGAACCGCGGGCTACGACGTGCTGCTCCCACACCTTTTCGGCCATGGTGCGTGGCTGTGCCATTTCTCGATCACCTTTCGACGAGCATCCGGTCGCGGTCCGGGCTGGGAGCGCGGGGCGGCTGCACAAGTTTTCGGATATGCGAGGTCGGATGCCCCGTGGGAGATTCCGCGTGGGGAACACCCAGCAGTGGATTTCCCAGCATCCGAGACGCTAGTATCGTTCTATGAGACAGCATAGCGGCATCGGCGTCCTCGACAAAGCAGTGGCGGTGTTGTACGCCGTCGCCGAGCACCCCTGCGGTCTCAACGAGCTGTGCGCCCGTACCGGCCTGCCCCGCGCCACCGCCCATCGGCTGGCCGTCGGCCTGGAAGTGCACCGGCTGCTGGCCCGCGACAACACCGGAATGTGGCGACCGGGCCCCGCCCTCGCCGAGCTCGCCGCGGGCGCCACCGATCCGCTGCTGGAGGCCGCGTCGGCCATCCTGCCCCGATTGCGCGAGATCACCGGCGAAAGCGTCCAGCTGTACCGCCTGGACGGCAATGCGCGCATCTGTGTCGCCGCCTTGGAACCACCCGTCGGACTCCGCGACACCGTCCCCGTCGGCGCGCGACTGCCACTCA
Organism: Nocardia sp. CS682; assembly: GCF_004634405.1. Lineage (NCBI taxonomy): Bacteria > Bacillati > Actinomycetota > Actinomycetes > Mycobacteriales > Nocardiaceae > Nocardia > Nocardia sp. CS682. The sequence goes on from NZ_CP029710.1 coordinate 2,358,297, forward strand.
CCGCGGGCTCCGCCGCCAAAGTGCTGCTCGCCTGGGCCGATCCCGACCTGCAACGCACCATCCTCGCCGACGCCGTCTTCGGCGAACGCGCGCTGACCGAGGTGCGCAAGCGCGGCTGGGCACAGAGCGCGGCCGAACGCGCGTCGGGCGTGGCCAGCGTTTCCGCCCCCGTGCGCGACGCCGGCGGCACCGTGATCGCCGCCGTCTCGGTCTCCGGCCCGATCGACCGCATGGGCCGCAGGCCCGGCGCCCGCTGGGCCGCCGACCTCGTCGCCGCCGCCGAAGCCCTGCACAAGCGCCTATAACACGTTCTAGAAATGACCTTCTAGAGTGAGTCCATGGGAGTCAACCAACGGGCACAGATCGTCATGTCCGACACCGAGATCACCGAGTTCCTGGAGCGCAGCCGCATCGCCACCCTGGCGACCATCGGCCCCAAGGGCACGCCGCACCTGACCGCCATGTGGTACGCGCTCATCGACGGCGAGCTGTGGTTCGAAACCAAGGCCAAGTCGCAGAAAGCCGTCAACCTACGCCGCGACCCCCGCATCACCTGCATGATCGAGGCCGGCCAGACCTACGACCAGTTGCGCGGCGTCTCCCTCGAGGGCCACGCCGAGATCATCGACGACCCCGACAAGCTCTACGCCGTCGGTGTCAGCGTCTGGGAGCGCTACACCGGCCCGTACAGCGAAGACGTCCGCCCGATGGTCGAGGCCATGCTGCACAAGCGCACCGCCATCCGCGTCGTCGCACACCGCATTCGCAGCTGGGATCACCGCAAGCTCGGCCTCCCCCAGCTCCCCCTGGGCGGCACCACCGCCCAATACCTCGACTGACCCGCCTATGCGTTGCGGCACAGCCCCCCGACGCACCCCGATATCGACCTGACATCGCCCCCCTCCGGCGACTAACGTCGAACCGTTCGACACGAATCGGCCGAAACCCGCTGGAACTCTTCCGCGGCGCCCGGCCGCCACCACGAGGAGACGGCGATGACGGAACCGGATAGTTCCCCGAGCTCGAGCAACACCGAGGGCACCAGCGCCGACGAGCTGAAGCGCAAGTTCAAAGAGGCGCTCGACCGCAAAAACCAGCACAACGCCCGCACCGCCGACCACCTCGACGGCCGCTCCAAGGGCGCCAACGCCACCCACGGCAGCGCCAGCCACAAGCGCGAATTCCGCCGCAAGAGCGGATAACCCCCGCAGCCGAAAAAGGCCCTCCGGTCACCGACCGGGGGGCCTTCGCTGTACTCGGGCCACCGTTCCGCCCCCGGGGACTACCCGCAGCCGAAGCCGCACACCGTCTCCGCCACCCGTCCACCGTGGACTGGGTGCGCGGATGCCACGGAGTCTGCGTGCCTCCCAACGAGGCCGCCCCCGCCCCGCAGAGATACGGCTCGTAACGAGACCGTGCAGGCTCGCCAACAAAATCCGCACCGCTTCTAGGGATCCGCACCAACTCTGGACGCCCGAAAGCAGTGCGTATCCCAAAACGTAGTGCGGCTACCACCGCAGGCAGACAACATCGCCGAACCGAACGATCCCCACCTCACCGCCCCCATGCGCGCCGAAGGCGAAGCCTCTCGGCCGGGGGTCCGGGGCGGCGAAGCCCGCCGGGCGGGGTTTGGGGGTTGCACCCCCAAAAAACATTGCGAAACAGACAAGGCCCATGCCCCATGGGCATAGGCCTTGCATCTGTGTAGCCCCGACGGGATTCGAACCCGCGCTACCGCCTTGAGAGGGCGGCGTCCTAGGCCGCTAGACGACGGGGCCAGGACTGCTTCTCGTTTGCACGAGGAGCACCTTTGGTTGATCTTTCGATCAGGAGGCTCGGCTAGCTTAGCTGGCCGGAGCGTGGCGACCAAATCGCCAGCTGCTGTACTGATTTCGGCCGCGCAACCGATCTCGACAACAATCTCTCCGCTGGGGTACCAGGACTCGAACCTAGAATGGCTGAACCAGAATCAGCTGTGTTGCCAATTACACCATACCCCAATGACCAGGTCTTTCAGCCTCGCGTCTGGGTGACTGCGAGGCCTTGTTCCGAGCCGAGAAGAAGAGTACCAAACGGCTACGGGTTAACTACAAATCGCCTGGTCAAAGCCTTGTTTTCGGCCTGTTTCGCCGTTTTCAGGCAGTTGCCGACCACTCCAGCGCGGAGCGCAGCCGCGCGAGGCTTGCTTCGCGGCCGAGCAGTTCGAGCGACTCGTACAGTGGCGGGCTGATGTGTGATCCGGTCACCGCGACGCGCACGGGCGCGAATGCCTTGCGCGGTTTGAGGCCCAGTTCATCGATCAGCGCGGTTTTCAGCGCTTCTTCTATAGCGGATGTCGACCACTGCGCGAGTGGCTCCAGCGCAGTAATAGCAGCTTGCAATACCGGGGTTGCGTCGGCGCCGAGATTCTTGGCTCCCGCGGCGGGGTCGATCGCAAATTGTTCGGCGGGCGCCAACAGGAAACGCAACAGTTCCCAAGCATCGGACAAGACGACGATCCGGGTCTGCACGAGTTCGGCCGCCGCGGCGAAGATCTTCTCATCGATTTCGGCACCGATATGACCATGTTGGGTCAGGTACTCACGCAGTCGGTTGCTGAAATCAGCGGGTTCCAGCAATCTGATGTGCTCAGCGTTGAGCGCATCGGCCTTCTTCTGATCAAATCTGGCCGGATTCGAATTTACTTTCGATATGTCGAACGCAGCAACCATCTCCGCCATGGTGAACAGGTCGTGGTCGTCTGCGATGCTCCAGCCGAGAAGTGCCAGGTAATTCAGCAAACCTTCCGGGATGAATCCGCGGTCCCGATGGACGAACAGATTCGACTCGGGATCGCGCTTGGACAACTTCTTGTTGCCCTGTCCCATGACGAACGGCAGGTGACCGAACTCCGGCGTGAAGTCGGCCACGCCGATCCGGCGCAGGGCGCCGTAGAGCGCGAGCTGGCGCGGCGTCGAGGAGAGCAGGTCCTCACCGCGCAACACGTGAGTGATCTTCATCAAGGCGTCGTCGACCGGGTTGACCAGCGTGTACAACGGATCGCCGGTGCCGCGGGTGAGTGCGAAGTCCGGCACGGTGCCCGCCTTGAAGGTGGTCTCGCCGCGCACCAGATCGTGCCAGCTGAGGTCCTCGTCGGGCATCCGGAGGCGAATCACCGCGGGGCGCCCGGCATCTCGGTACGCCTCGATCTGCTGCGCGGTGAGCTCGCGATCGTAGTTGTCGTAGCCGAGCTTCGGGTCACGGCCTGCCGCGCGATGACGCGCCTCGACTTCCTCTGGCGTGGAGAAGGATTCGTAGGCCTCCCCCGCCTCGAGCAGGCGCCGGACCACATCGAGGTGCAGATCCTTGCGCAGCGACTGGCGGTACGGCTCGTACGGGCCGCCGACCTCCGGACCCTCGTCCCAGGTGAGGCCGAGCCAGCGCATCGCGTCGAGCAGCGCGCGGTAGGAGTCCTCGGAATCCCGTGCCGCGTCGGTGTCTTCGATGCGGAACACGAACTTTCCACCGTGGTGCCTGGCGTAGGCCCAGTTGAACAGCGCCGTGCGGATCAGGCCGACGTGCGGCGTCCCGGTCGGCGACGGGCAGAAGCGGACCCGTACTTCAGTCATGGCTCTCTTTCGACTAGCTGACCATTACCAGTGACCGGCAAGCAGTCACTAGCGGTGCTTGGCGGCAACGGGATTGATGAGGGTGCCGATGCCCTCCACGGTCACGGACACTTGCTGGCCGGCCTGGACCGGGCCGACGCCCTCGGGCGTCCCGGTGAGGATCACGTCACCGGGCAGCAAGGTCATCACCGTGCTGATCCATTCGATGAGCTTCGGAATGTCGTGCAGTAGAAGCGAAGTGCGGCTGCGCTGGCGGACTTCGCCGTCGAGCTCGGTGACGATCTCCAGATCCGAGGGATCCAAGGAGGTTTCGATCCACGGGCCGAGCGGGCAGAAGGTGTCGTAGCCCTTGCCCCTGGTCCACTGGCCGTCATGGCGCTGCTGGTCGCGCGCGGTCACGTCGTTGGCGACGGTGTAGCCGAGCACCACGTCCAGCGCGCGAGCGGCGGGCACGTCCTTGCACGGGCGGCCGATGACGACGGCGAGCTCGCCCTCGTAGTCGACCTGAGAGGAGCTGGGCGGCAGAATGATCGGCGCGTTCGGCCCGATGATCGAGGTATTGGGCTTGAGGAAGATCACCGGATCTTCCGGTGCGGGCCCGCCCATTTCGGCCGCGTGCGCCGCGTAGTTCTTGCCGATACACACCACCTTGCTCGCCAGGATGGGCGCGAGCAGGCGCACATCGGCCAGCGGCCAGCTCCGCCCGGTGAATGTCGGCGTACCGAACGGGTGTTCCGCGATTTCCTTCGCGATGCTGTCGCTTCCGTCCCCCTCGATGCTGACGAACGCGACCCCATCGGGACTGGCTACTCGACCTAGACGCATGCCGGGCAGTCTATCGACCGGCTTCCACCTGCCCGAACGCGCCCAACCGAGCGGTACGCGCGGCCACGCACCGGCGGGTTGCGCCGACTGTGAGCAGACCGACATCCACTGCCCGTAATCCACTTGCCCGTCCGGTGTAACGTAAGCCTCGCCGTTCACTCAATGGGATCACATTCCCAAATAATGAGATACGAGGTGAGGTCGATGGCTACCGTCCCGCAGATCCAGGAGGCTCGACGGTGGTCCATGCTCGGCCTCGGCGTCTTCGCGCAGGCCGCCAGCGCGGTCTTCGTGCACGGTGTCGCCTTCCTGCTGCCCGCGCTGACCGACCGGGGTATGCCGCTGGCCACCGCGGGACTGCTGGTGGCAATGCCCACACTGGGATTGGTCTGCACACTGATCGCGTGGGGGTACGTGGTCGATCGGATCGGTGAACGCAAAGTACTGATCGGAGGTCCACTGCTGATGCTGGCCGCCGGCATCGCGGCGTCGACCACCACCCACGACATCGCTTTGGGCGCACTGCTGTTCCTCGGCGGCATCGGCGCCGCGAGCACCAACGGGGCGAGCGGTCGCCTCATCGTCGGCTGGTTCCCACCGCATCGACGGGGGCTGGCCATGGGAATTCGGCAGACCGCCCAACCGCTCGGCGTCGCCGTCGGCGCGCTGACCGTGCCCGCCGTCGCGGCCACATACGGTGTGCCCGCGGCGATTCTGGTACCGACGATAATGGCAGGCATCGCCGCGGTGGGCTGCCTGATCGGCATCATCGATCCACCGCGCCCCGCCGGCACCGGCACCGATGCGGCGTTGCGCGCCAATCCATATCGCGGCGACTCGACACTGTGGCGTATCCATGCGGTCTCTGTGCTGCTGGTCATACCGCAGGGCACCGTGTGGACTTTCGCACTGCTGTGGCTGCACCGCGACGTGGGCTGGTCGTTGGCCGCCGCGGGAATTCTGGTCACCGCGACTCAAATCCTGGGTGCCGCAGGACGAATCGGCGCGGGCGCCTGGTCCGATCACGTCGGCAGCCGGTTGGGCCCGTTGCGCACCGTCGCCATCGCCGCCGTGCTGTCGATGGCCGGGTTGGCACTGGCTGCGGCGACTCACATCTGGTGGGCCGCAATCCCGTTGCTCGTCGCCGCCTCGGTGATCACGGTCTCCGACAACGGACTGGCCTTCACCGCCGTCGCCGAGATCGCCGGTCCCTACTGGAGCGGCCGCGGCCTCGGCATCCAGAACACCGGACAGAATCTGGCGATGGCCGCGGTCCCGCCGGTGTTCGGCGCGCTCATCAGCACGAGCGGTTTCGCCGCCGCCTACCTGGTTGCCGCCGCGCTGGCGGTGGCCGCCGTCCCCCTGGTACCTACCGGCCGCACCCAATAACCGTCCAGCCCTGACGGATTGACGCCCTATCCGAGCCATCGACCCGCGGGCCGATGCGACGACCATCACTGTGGAAGGTCGGGAACGACTAGGCCACAACACTTTTAGTACAAATGCACCATTCAGCCCACTGAACACGACACCTGCCGCGACCACGCGCGCCGTTGCCGATTACATCGCAGCCCCCACCCCTGTCGCATTTAGCGACACCCTGTCGCCAAGGCGTAGTATGGAGACATTCCGTCGCTATCAGGACCAGGAGCCCGATGCCGAGGATCGACGCACCAACCGTCGCCGAACACCGAGCGAACCAGGAACGTGCCCTGCTCGACGCCGCCCGCATGGTGCTGCTACAGAACGGCCCACAGGCGGTGACGCCCGCCACGGTCGGCGCGGCCGCGGGGCTCGCGCGCAGCAGCGTCTACAAATACTTCCGGTCCGGCGACGAAATCCTGTTCCGGATCGTGGCGGACGCGCTGACGGAATGGGGCGTGCGCCTGCGCGATACGGTCGAACGGGCTGAGACCGCTGCGGGCCAAGTCGAGGCCTACGTGCGAACCACCTTGGCACTGGCCGCATCCGGCGCCCACCGCATCGCCGTGCTCGGCAGCATCCTGCCCCGCGACGAGACCGCCCGGCGCGACCTGGCCGACGCGCACCACGAACTGGCCGCCCCCCTGCGCGCGGCGCTGACCGCCCTCGGCAACGCGAACCCCGAACTGACCGCCGATCTGATCGACGGCGCACTGGCGCGGGCCATCGAACGCATCGATGCGGGCTGTCCGCTCGACGAGATCGCCCCGGAGACAGTCGCGTTCGTCCGCCGCGCGGTCGGCATCAGTCATCGCCCGAGCCGCCACCGCGGCAAGGGCTGATCCCGGCCGGTCTCAAACCGCAAGCAGCGCAGCGGGATCGAAGGTGACCCGAAACGGCTTGTCGGCGTCGACGACCGCATCGAAGATACTGCCGGAACCGACAACAGGGTCGGCGCCATAGCCGCCGTCGCCCAACACCATCCGATGCACCAGCACCTCGGGCTGATGCTCGACGATCCAATACTGCGGAATGCCGACGGCCGCGTACTCGCGCACCTTCCGCACCCGATCGGTGCGTTCGGTCCCGCTGCCCGGCGCGATGACCTCGACGGCCAGCCGCACCTCGGACCCGGGAACTCGCTTGGGCACATCCGCGACCACGGCGGCCCTGGCGACCTCACGGGGAATCACGATGATGTCGGGTTTGCGCACCCCGCTGCGCGTGCTGACCTCCCAGCCGCTGCCGACGCAGAGCTGTACCGCCGCACCGACGGCACCGGCATCGATGAACCGGCCGAGCCGCTGCGTCACGTGGTTGTGCCGCGCGCCGGTGTTCACCTCGACCAGCCAGCCGTCCTCGAGCTCGAAACCCTTTCCGCCGCCGGGCACATCGCGCAGGTCCAGCCCGGCATACGGGCCGACCTGTGGCCGCTGCTTCCCGCGCCGTCCGTTCACCGAACCTCCGTCTCACCAGGTGATCCATCGACAGGCGGCTTGGTGCGGCACACGTCATGGACTCAATCCATGGTTACCACGCCACGTGCGTTTCACACGTACCCGAAAGGTCCCGCACCGGAAGTGCTCCGGCACGGGACCTCGTGGGGGTTTCGCTCAGACGATGGCGGCGATGCGGTCGCCGATCTCGACCGTCGACGCCGAGCCCGCGCGCGCGGCGAGGTCCTTGGCGACGGCGGATTCGATGCGGGCGGCCGCCTCGGTATTGCCGAGATGGTTGAGCAGCAACGACACCGAGAGGATCGCGGCGGTCGGGTCGGCCTTGGACTGGCCCGCGATGTCGGGGGCGCTGCCGTGCACCGGCTCGAACATGCTCGGGTTGGTGCCGGAGGCATCGATATTGCCGCTGGCGGCCAGGCCGATGCCACCGCTCACCGCGGCGGCGAGGTCGGTGATGATGTCGCCGAACAGATTGTCGGTGACGATCACGTCGAACCGGCCCGGATCGTTCACCATGTGAATGGTCGCGGCATCGATGTGCTGGTAAGCCGTTGCCACATCAGGGAATTCGGCCGCGACCTCATCGACGGTGCGCTGCCACAGCGAGCCCGCGAAGGTGAGCACGTTGGTCTTGTGCACCAGTGTGAGGTGCTTGCGGCGGGCCTGCGCCTTGGCGAAGGCGTAGCGCACCACGCGCTCGATGCCGAAGCGGGTGTTGGTGCTGACCTCGGTCGCCACCTCGTGCGGCGTCTGCACGCGGATCGCGCCGCCGGTACCGGTGTAGGGCCCCTCGGTGCCCTCGCGGACGACGACGAAATCGATGTCGGGGGTACCCGCCAGCGGACTGGTCACCCCCGGAAACAGCTTGGACGGCCGCAGATTCACGTGATGATCCAGCGCGAACCTGGTACGCAGCAGCAGCCCGCGCTCGAGCACGCCGCTCGGCACCGACGGATCGCCGATCGCGCCGAGCAGGATCGCGTCGTGCTGCCGCAACTCCGGCAGCACCGAGTCCGGCAGGATCTCACCGGTCGCGTGGTAGCGCTTGGCGCCGAGGTCGTACTCGGTCCGCTCGACACCGGGCTGGACCACGTCGAGCACCTTGAGCGCCTCGGCGATCACCTCGGGCCCGATGCCGTCGCCGGGGATGACAGCAAGCTTCATTGCAACAACGCTCCGTTCAATATCGCCGGCCGCACCGTAACCGGCCGCGCTCAGTGCCCCTATTTCCCGATGCCGCGCACCTTTTCGGCTCCCGCGCACGATGTCGTGCGCGCGGTGCCGATCGGTGCGCGGCGTCCGGGCATTCGATCAGAACAGGTCGACGACGACGACCTTTGCGGCACCGACGGATTCGGCGATCGCGGACTCCACGTCGGCGGGCACCTCACGGTTGACGCGCAGCATCACCGTGGCGCCTTCCTTGTCGACGTCCTGGCTCAGCTGTGCGGCGAGGATGTCGATCCCGGCCTCGCCGAGCTTGGTGCCGATCTTGCCGAGCGCGCCCGGCTTGTCCTCGTAGTTCAGCACGGCCACGTTCAGGCCCTCGGCGCGCATGTCGTAGTTGCGGCCGTTGATGTTGACGATCTTCTGCACCTGCTGCGGCTCGGTCAGCGTGCCCGCCACGTTCAGGGTGCGGCCGTCGCCGAACACCGCGCGCAGGTCGACGACGCTGCGGTGGCTCGGGCTCTCCGACACGGTGTTCACCTGTGCGGTGATGCCGCGCTCCTTGGCCAGGGTCGGCGCGTTGACGAAGGTGACCTGGTCTTCGACCAGTGCGGAGAAGATGCCGCGCAGCGCCGAAAGTTCCAGCACCGCAACGTCTTGCGCGGCGAGCTCACCACGCACCTGCACCTCGACGCTGACCGGCAGTTCGTCGGACAGCGCGCCGAGCAGCGCGCCCTGCTTGCGCACGATGTCGAGCCACGGCGCGACCTCTTCGCCGACGCTGCCGCCGGTGACGTTCACCGCACCGGGCACGAATTCCCCGGCGAGCGCGAGCAATACGGACTTGGCGACGTCGGTGCCCGCCCGGTCCTGCGCCTCGGAGGTGGACGCGCCGAGGTGCGGGGTCACCACGACCTGCGGGAGCTCGAAGAGCGGGCTGTCGGTGCACGGCTCGGTCTCGAACACGTCGAGGCCGGCGGCCCGCACGTGGCCGGACTTGATGGCATCGGCGAGCGCCTGCTCGTCGACCAGGCCGCCACGCGCCGCGTTGACGATGATGACGCCCGGCTTGGTCTTCGCGATGGCTTCCTTGCCGATGATGCCCTTGGTCTCCGGGGTCTTCGGCAGGTGCACCGAGATCAGGTCGGCGCGCTCGAGCAGCTCGTCCAGGCTCAGCAGCTCGATGCCGAGCTGGGCGGCGCGGGCCGGCGACACGTAGGGGTCGTACGCGACGATCTTGGTCTCGAAAGCGGCGAGCCGGGCCGCGAACAGCTGGCCGATGCGGCCGAGGCCGACCACGCCGACGGTCTTGTCGAAGATCTCGACGCCGTTGAACTTGCTGCGCTGCCAGGTGTGCTCACGCAGCGTCGCATCGGCGGCCGGGATCTGGCGGGCGGCAGCGAGCAGCAGCGTGACGGCGTGCTCGGCGGCGGTGTGGATGTTCGAGGTCGGCGCGTTGACGACCATGACACCGCGCTCGGTGGCCGCGGGCACGTCGACATTGTCGAGGCCGACGCCGGCGCGCGCGACGATCTTCAGGTTCTTGCCCGCCTCCAGCACCTCGGCGTCCACCGTGGTCGCGGAGCGCACGAGTAGTGCGTCGGCTTCGGGGACCGCGGCGAGTAGAGCCGGGCGGTCAGGGCCGTCGACCCACCGAACCTCGACTCCGTCACCGAGCGCGTCGACGGTCGACTGGGCAAGCTTGTCGGCGATCAGGACAACAGGACGGCCTGCTTGGCTCACTGTGGAGTACTCCTGGGGAAAGGGGTCGGCAATTACCGCCGATCAGCTTAGTGGGCGTCGTTTCGGCATGTGCTACCCCCTGGTAAGGCGGCCGTCGTCAGTATGACCCATTGGTCAAATTATGCAGACCGGTCTACTGTTGCGGCATGGGCGCCAAAGGAACCGAGACGCGCGGCAAGCTGATCGACGCCACCCGCGGACTGGTGGAGAAGCACGGCTACTTCGGCGCGGGCCTCAACCAGATCATCGAGACCAGCGGCGCACCGCGCGGCTCGCTGTACTTCCACTTCCCCGGCGGCAAGGACCAACTCGTCGCGGCAGCCGTCGCCCAGTCGGGCAACGAGATCACCGCGCTGATCGACGCGGTCGCGCCCGGTGACACCGCGGCTGCGGCGACCAGCTTGCTCGCCGCTTTCGGCGATCGGCTGGAAGCCTCCGACTGGCACCAGGGCTGCCCGGTCGCCACGGTCACCCTCGACGTCTCCGCGGCGAACGACACGATCCAAGCCGAATGCGCCGCCGCGTACACGGCATGGGAGCAGGCGCTGCGCATTCGATTGCAGGCCGACGGCCGCTCGGACGCGGCGGACTTGGCCGCGGCCGTCCTCGCCATGATCGAGGGCGCTTTGCTGTTGGCGCGGGCGCAGCGCAGCCGCGAGCCGCTCGAGCGGGTGGCGCGGACGATTCGCACGATGCTCTGATCCGATTCGGCGTTGTGCCACAGGTTTTCGCAGGTCTACAGAATATGTAGACCAGTCTATTAAGGAGAGATGTATTGACCGCCAGCCTCGTTGTCGGCGCCGCCGGGTTCATCGGCCGCGCCGTAGTCGAACAGCTGCTGAAGCAAGGCGGGACCGTCACGGCCGCCCTGCGGCCGGGAAGCGAGAACCGGCTCGCCGGATGGCTGGAGTCGCGCGCCGTCGACCAGACCCGGCTCCGCGTCGTGCCCTGTGACATCACCGCGAAAGATCTCGGCCTGCCTGCCGAGCTCGACACCTCCGGCATCCAGGACGTCTACAACTGTGCGGCGCGTTTCGCTTTCGGCCTCGACAAGGACGATGCGTACGCGGTGAACGTGACCGGCGCGCTCAACGTGCTCGACTGGGCGGCGGAACTGCCTGCCCTGCGGCGCGTCGTCCACATCACCGGCTATCGCGTCACCGTCGAGGACTTCGGCGAACGGCACCACGAGCGCGGGGCTTACGAGGCCTCCAAGGTCGAGTCGGACCCGATGCTGCGGCGGCGGGCCGCCGAGCGCGGCACTCCGCTCACCATCGCCAACCCGAGCAGCGTGCTCGGTCCCGGCCAATACGTCGGGCTCGCAAGCATTGTCGCGGATCTATGGCACGGCAGGCTCGCAGCGATCCCCGGCGGCCGCGAAACCTTCCTTCCGATAGTCGATCTGGACTACTTCGCGACCTTCCTGACCGCCTTGCCGAGCCAGGACGACACGGTGGGCAGATCCTTCACGGTGCTCGATCCCCGAACCCCGGTGCTGCCGGACCTGATTCGGCTGCTCGCGCGACATCTGGGGGTGCGTGCGCCGCGCTTCTCGATTCCGGTCGGTGTGCTCGAGAAGCTGCCGCGAGCGCTCACCGGCGCCGACCCCGAGTCGCTGCCGTTCATCGCCGACGACCGCTACGACACCACGGCCGCCGAGGAGGTCGCGCGGCGGGCCGGAATCACCATGCCGCACACCGAGACCGTGCTGCGCACCTGGGCCGATCACCTGGTGTCGAGCCGGTTCGGCGCCGTCGAGGCGGATCCGACCGCCGGATTCGCGGACGGCACTTGGGTTTCCGGGGATCGGGAGAATCCCGCGTATGTGCTCTTGCCCGGGCTGCCTCTCGACGGCGACTCCTGGGTGGCGGTGCGGGCGGCACTCGAAGCACCGAGCCTGGTCGCCGATCTGCCCGGTCTCGGACGGTCGGCCCCCGGCGACATCTATGACGTGCTACCGCGATTGATGAGTTCCGTGCGCAGTCGTCCGGTGCTGGTCGGTCATTCACTCGGCTGCGGTCCGGTGCTGCGGTACGCCGCGGCGCATCCGGAGCGCATCGCCGGCGTCGTCCTGGTGTCGCCCGCGTTTCTTCAGCCGCCCACCGGTTGGCTGCTGCGTTCCCCGCTGACCGCGGTGGCGTTGCGGCGAATGTCGGCCGCCACCTTGGCAGCTCGGCTGGGTATACCCGTAGGCCCCGCGACAGCCGCCGCCGCCAACTTGCGGCGGCCAGGAGTGGCAGCGCGCACGGTCGCGGCGCTGCGACGGGCGAGCGCAGCCGCTCGGCGACACGAGTTGACGGAACTGCTGGCGGGGATCACTGTGCCGGTGCGGATCGTCGTCGGCGCCGAGGACCCGCTCTCGGTGGCCGTGCCGCACGAACCGATCGTTATCGAGGGCACCGGCCACTACCCCCAGTTGACTCATCCGGATCAGGTCGCGGCCGAGATCGCCCGGTTGGACGTCGACGCGCAAGCGCGCTGACCGCACGAGGAGGGCCCCGCACCACTGGGGTGCGGGGCCCTCTCCGGAATCGCGCTCAGCGGCGCGAGACCCGGTCGATCACTCGACCATCACGTTGATTCAGCGGCCGCCGAAGGATCCCGTCCACAGGGTGTTGACAATTCCGTGGAGAGCGGCACCGAAGGTGTCCAGGAAACCGCCGAGGGCAGCGCTACCGGTGTCGATGATAACGGGGATCATTTAAATACCTCTTCGTTGAAAGACCATCCAGTTGTACTGGCTGACACAAGACACATCGGCGTCTCGACAAAGTCGGTTACTAATTTTCGCTGTTTAGTGATGCAGGTTACAGTCACATCACGAAGAACACCTGGTCAGGTGACCATTTGGGTTCATGCCCGGAGAACCATGGGCTTGACCACGTCGTATGCGTCGACGCCGGTGCGCGGGGATGGCCACAGCGGTAAACATGACAATCTTCTAAGAAATCGTTGGGACCCGAATAAGAGGGGCATTATCGCCAGCTCTGAACTCGGACATTTACGACAAGTACGACCGGCGCATAAAACGCTGTAACAAGCGCTCGAATTCTTCGATCTCTCCCACTAGAAGCACTCGTGTGCGCTTCGCCGAACAACAGCATCCAGTCGCCGAATCAGCCCTGGATAAACCTGGCGCGCAATACCGTTCGCCGCCTCCGCAATGCCGCTCAGCCGACCGCTGCGACAGCCCGGGAAAACGCCCGCACCCGAGTGGTTTCGCGGTTGCGATGCCAGACCAGGCCGAGCCGGGAGTGCGCCAACCCGGTCACCGGCACGAAGCGCACCTCCGGCCGGTCGTGGTACACAGCGGTCGGATGACACAGCAGCATCGCGCCCTGGCCGGCCGCCACCAACTCGATCCCCTCCCGCAGGGTGCCGACGCCCGGACCCGCCGGAACGGGCCGACCGCCCGGCGTGACATCCAGCGACTGCGCGCGCCGCCAGTACTGCGGCGCGGGCCCGCGCACACCGATCAACGCGAACTCGGCGAGATCTTCCGGCGACAAGCTGGCCCGTGCCGCGAGCGGATGCTCGTTGTGCACCGCCAACATCTGCGGCTGCTCCGAAAACACCTGTCCGAGAACGAGATCACTCTCCCCCATCGGCAGCAGCACCACGGCGATATCGACCTCGCCGCGCTGCACCGGACCGAACGGGTCGGCCAGCGGAATCTCGATCACCTCGGTGCCGCAGTGCGGGAACCTGCGCGCGAACAGCGCGAGAGCATCCGTCAGATTCTCGCTGGTCGAACCCTGGAAACCGATGCGCAGCACTCCCTCCATGCCGCGCGCGGCGGCCCGGACACCGTCCACCGTCGCACGCAGCGCGGCATACGCGGGCTGTAGGTCGGCGAGGAAGTCCGCGCCGAGCGGCGTGAGCGCGACCTTGCGACTGGTGCGCTCGATCAACCGCGCGCCCACCCGGTGCTCCAGCGCGCGCAGCAGTTGGCTGACCCGGCCCTGCGAGACGTACAGACGTTCGCCCGCGCGTCCGAAGTGCAGTTCCTCGGCGAGGACCAGGAACGCCTCGAGCTCGCGCACCTCCAAGCCGCTCACGACCACGCCTCGCTGACGCTCGGCTCCGTCATGTGCGGCGCGCGCAGGCACACGATTCGTCCGCTGCGCTTACTCATGACTGCGCCTCGCTCATCGGCTTCCCTCTCACCGTCGATTAGTCCAGCTCATAGAACGATGAGACCTTCGCCGTTGTTTCCACCAGGCATGATCAGTTGGCTGGAGTCATGACACAGGTTGAGGAAATCGCGAGTCCGGCACCGGCAGCGCGCGATTCGGCACTGCGCGGCTGGCTCGGCGTCGCTGCCGTGACCGGGGCCACTTTCACGGTCGTCACCTCGGAGATGCTTCCGGTCGGGTTGCTCACTCCGATCAGCGCGACATTGCGGGTCAGCGAGGGTGCGGCGGGGCTTTCGCTGACGGCCACCGGCCTGGTCGCCGCGCTGTCCGCACCGCTGCTCACCGCCGCGCTCGGCCGCACCGACCGCAGGCTCGTGCTCTGCGCGCTGCTCGCGGTGCTGACGGTGGGCAATGTCGGCGCGGCGTGGGCGCCGAACTTCGCGGTCATGATGGGGGCCAGGGTGTTGGTCGGCGTCGGGATCGGCGGGGTCTGGGCCATCGCGGCGAGCATGGCGGCGCGACTGGTCCCGCCGAAGTCGGTCGGCACCGCTACCGCGCTGGTCTACAGCGGCGTCGCGGTGGCCTCGGTGATCGGCGTCCCCGCCGGAACCTACATCGGCGCACTCGCCGGATGGCGTGCCGCGTTTCTCGTCATTGCCGGGCTCGCGGTGGTCTTGCTGGTCGCGATCGCCGTACTGCTACCGAGATTGACTGCTACGCAGGCGGTTCCGCTTCGGGACACCCTGCGATTGACACGAGAACCACAGTTACGCACCGCATTGCTGGTCGTCGCGTTCCTGGTGACGGGGCACTTTGCCGCCTACACCTACATCCGCCCGCTGCTGGAGAAGGTGACCGGCATCGGCGCGAGCGCCATCGGCACCCTGCTCCTGGTGTACGGAATCGCCGGTGTCCTCGGCAATTTCGGCTCGGGCGCCGCAGGCGTGCGCAACCCGCGCCGGACGCTGATCACGATCGGCATCCCGCTGGCGGTCACCGTGCTGTTGATACCGGCACTCGGCGGATCGCTGTGGCTCGCGGTCGTGCTGATGGTGGTGTGGGGGCTGTCCTACGGCGGGGTGTCGGTCACCTCGCAGAATTGGGCCTTCGCCGCGGCACCCGACGCACGCGAGGCGGCATCCTCACTCAACGCCGGTGTCTTCAACGCCGCCATCGCCCTCGGCGCGTTGGTGGGCGGGCGCACAGCGGACGCGTTCGACGTCACCTCCGCGATGTGGCTCGGCGGCGCGCTGGTCCTCATCGCGCTGACCATCGCCGCGGTCAGTCGCCCGGCAGCAGCCCGCGAGCTGCGCGGATAGCTGAAAACCAGATGCGGTCGTGATCATCGGCCGCCTAGCATCGGCGCATGGCCCTACGCGCGATCCCCGCTTCGATGGACCCGACGGTAGTCGGGTCCATCGACTTCGAGCTGGACCGAGTCGAGCGCGAGCACCGCGTCTCGGTCCGGCTCGCCATCGAAAGCGGCAGCCGCGCCTGGGGTTTCCCGTCGCCGGATTCCGACTACGACTGCCGGTTCGTCTACATCGCGAGCCTGGATACCTATCTCTCGCCCTGGCGCACCCGCGACGTCATCGAGACGCCGCTGACCGGTCTGCTCGACGTGAACGGCTGGGACCTGGCCAAGGCGCTGCGCCTGCTGGTCGCGGGCAACGCCGTGCTCATCGAATGGCTGATGTCGCCGATCGTGTATCGCGGCGATACCCGGTTCCGAGATGACCTGCGCGCCTTGGCCGACGAGGTCGCCGACCGCAACCGGGTGGCCCGGCACTACCTGCACCTGGGTGCCAAGCAGTGGGAGTTGTTCGACCGCAACCGATCACTGAAGAAGGTGTTCTACTCGCTGCGCCCGGCCATGGCACTGCGCTGGCTGCGCGAACATCCCGGCGCGGCGGTGGCGCCGATGCACCTGCCGACCCTGATGGACGAGTGCGACCTGCCCGCCGAACTGGTTGCGGCGGTGGCGGAGTTGACCGAGCTCAAGTCGCGGACCCGCGAAATGGGCAGCGGGGCAGTGCCGGTGCCGATCGCCGCGTTCATCGAGGCCGAATTCGCCCTGGCGGCAGATGCTTTCCCGAAGACCACGGACCCGGACCTCGACCGCGCCCGTAGCCTCACCGCGGAGTTCTTCCGCGCCGAGGCACAGCAGTAACCACCGCTCATTCGGCGGCGGCGGCCGCCGCGTACGCCTGAGCAAGGCGGTGCGTGGCGGCCGGCCGGTCCTGCCCCGGACGGGGAAGATCCACAGGCGACGCTGCCCGGCTACCGGGTCAGCTCGGTGGTCCGCTCCCCCGCGGTCACTCCCATGTGCATTTCAGCAAGGCCTGAGAGGTCCCCGGAAATGGGGAAAGGCCCCGCACCGTGCCGGTGTGGGGCCTTTCGAAAGCTTGGGAGCGAATCAGAGGACGCGAACGTCCTGCGCCTGCGGGCCCTTCTGGCCCTGGCCGATTTCGAACTCCACGCGCTGCCCCTCATCGAGGGACCGGAAACCCGCGCCGCTAACGGCCGAGTAATGCACGAAGACGTCGGGGCCTCCGCCGTCTTGCGCGATGAAGCCGAAGCCCTTCTCGCTGTTGAACCACTTCACAATGCCCTGAGCCATTTCATACTTTCTGTAGACGAGCCAGATTCTGGCAAATGGAATGCCCTGGTCTCGTAGATCAACGATGCCATGATCCGACGAATTTCTCCACATCTTCCCCCGTCAACTGTGAGCAATACAACGCTGACGTGGGGTTGTTGCCTTCACCTCCCATGCTCTGACAGGCCCCGATCCGGGAAAACCACCCGAAACAGACGTTCGGGAACCTGAGCTTGTTGCCAGGCGCGTTCGTCGTCCCCCTCCGACGAATCGGCCTGTACCGCCTGCATCGCATAGTTGGCCGCATGCACCGCGTGGCCTGCGATATGAGCGGTGGCCGCGGCATGCCCGGCCGCCCGCGCGGCGAAAGCGGCGGGTCCGGTGGTCTCGCGCGCGGCGTCATGGGCGGCGAAAGCGGCTTTGCGCGCTTCCGGCATCGTCAGATCGCCGTGCACCCACGCTCGGGCGGCCTCGATCGCCTCGGCCGGTCGCGGATCCTGGGGTCGCGCGCGCTCGAAAAGCGGCAGCACGTGCTCGGCGCATGTGGCCGCCCACAGCGCCAACGCCGTGTGGTCGACCCTGTTGAGGGTCACCGACCCGCTCTGATCGCCTCGGTCCGCACAGGCTTTCCCCTTCTCGACGCAGGTGGTCGCCGATGCCGGGCCACGTCCAGTTACCTTGTGCCGCAAGGGCCATCACTACCAGCGCAGCACTGCGCCGCTAAGTCATCCTACGACTTTCTGCCCCGTCGCGCAGCCCCCACGTTCGTCCCCGGTTCACGGTTGCAGATAGCGCACCTGACGCGGTTTCGCGGCGGCGTAGGCGGCGCTGCCGGACAGATGTTCGGGGACACCGACCTCCCACCAGGCGCCGGCTTCGGTCCAGGACGACGGCTGTGTACGGATCACCAGCACGGCCGGGCGGGATTCGCGGACCGCGGCCTCCCGCGCGCGGGCGTAGGCGTCGCGGAATTCGGCCAGGTCGGCGGCGGTGAAGACGGCACAGCCCAGTGCGCGAGCGTGCGCGGCGAAGTCCACCCGCGGCGGCTCGTCGTGGGCGCTGCGGCAGTCGGCGTAGAAATTGTTGAACGGCGCGCCGCCTTGGCCCTCCTGAAGACGGGCGATCACCGCGTAACCGTCGTTGTCGCAGACGACCGCGACGAACGGGTGTCCGGCGAAGGCCGCGGAGAACAGTTCGGAGTTCAGCATGAGGTAGGAGCCGTCGCCGAGCATGGTGGTGACCAGGCCGTCGGCGTGCGCCATGGCCGCGCCCCAGGCGCCGGCGAGTTCGTAGCCCATGCAGGAGAAGCCGTATTCGACGTCCATGCTCGCAGCGCCGCCGGTGGCGCGCCAGCCGCCGACGAGTTCACCGGGCATGCCGCCCGAGGCGGTCATGACGTAGTCGTTCGGTCCGCTGAGCTCGTTGACGATGCCGACTACCTGGGCGTAGCTGGGGGTGCCCGGGGTGTGGCCGCGCAGCTTGTCGATGTGGGCGTCCCAGGTGCCGCGCTGGGCCGCGGCGCGGGCGGACCATTCGGGTTCGACGCGCCATTCGCGCAGGTGATCGGCCAGATCGCGGACCGCCGCGGCCGCGTCGCCGACTACCGCGAGCGCGCCGTGCTTGACCGCGTCGAACCGTGCGGTGTTGACGGTGACGAGGCGGATTTCTGGTGCGAAGACCGTCCACGAGGCGGTGGTGAAATCCTGCAGGCGGGTACCGACGGCGAGGACCAGGTCGGCTTCGGCGGCCATCGTGTTCGCCGAGGTCGACCCGGTGACGCCGAGTGGACCGGCGTAGAGCGGATGGTCGTGCGGCACCAGGGTCCGGCCCGCCGTGGTCTCCACGATCGGAATCCCATGGCGCTCAGCGAATTCGAGAGCCGCGCTGCCCGCGCCCGAGTAACGGACACCGCCGCCGAGCACCAGCAGCGGCCGCGCGGAGTTACGCAGCGCCGTGGCGGCGTCGGCCAGCGAGCGCTCGTCGGCGCGCGGGCGCAGGATGCGATGGACGATCGGCTCGAACAGGGCGTCGGGGAAGTCGTAGGTCTCGGCCTGGACGTCTTGCGGCAAGGCGAGAGTGACCGGACCGGCCTCGGCCGGGTCGGTGAGCACCCGAACCGCCTGGGGCAGGGTGGAAATCAGCTGTTCGGGACGGGTGATCCGATCGAAGTACCGGCTCACCGCACGGAAGGCGTCGTTGACCGTGGCGGTGGCGTCGCCGAAGTGCTCGACCTGCTGGAGGACCGGATCGGGGGCGCGGGTGGTGAAGGTGTCGCCCGGAAGCAGCAGCAGCGGAAGGCGATTGGCGTGCGCGACCCCGGCGGCGGTCACCATGTTCAACGCGCCGGGCCCGATCGATGAGGTGGCCACGCCGATCTGCCGCCGATGGGTGGCTTTGGCATAGCCGACGGCCGCCAAGGCCATGCCCTGCTCGGTATGCCCGCGCCAGACCGGGATTTCGTCCCTGCGCTCTTGCAACGCGGTGCCGAGACCGAGCACGTTGCCGTGCCCGAAGATGCCGAAAACCGCAGGGAACAACGGTACTTCGCGACCGTCGAGAGTTTCGGAGCGTTGGGCGACCAGCCAGGCCACCAGTGCCTGTGCCGCAGTCAGTTTCATCCGAGCCGTCCTTCGTGGTTGGTGATCGGGCAGCGCGGATCGCGGACTTCGGTGTCCCAGGTGCCGCGCACCCAGCTGTGCACCGGGTCGTCGCAGAAGGCCATCGAACGCTCCGGGGCGGGGCCGGCGAGCACGTTCAGGTAGTACATCGGGTAGCCGGGCGCGGCGATGCACGGGCCGTGGTAGCCCCGTGGGACGAGGAAGACATCGCCGTCGCGCACCACGACGTTTTCGTCCAGCTCGCCGTCCGCGGTGTACGTCCGATGGATTCCGAATCCGTCACGTGACGGAGTACTGCCGTCCCGTCCGGCGATGCGGAAGTAGTAGATCTCCTCGTTCACGACCTCACAGTCGCTCGCCTCGTCGTGCTTGTGCGGCGGATAGGACGACCAGTTGCCGTCCGGGGTGATCAGCTCGCAGGCATTGAGTTTGTCGGCGTGGTCCCAGACGCCGGGGACTCCGAAGTTGGTGACCTGACGGGTGGCTCGGCCCGCGCCGCGGATATCGATCGGGACCTGTTCCGCGGGGCCATATTTCGGATCGAGGCGGTTGGTACAGCGTGCCATGGGCAGGGCGAGCTCCATCGCCGCGTCGGCCGTCAGCTCGACCTCGGCGTCGCGGGGGAGGTAGGCGAAGTCGGTCACCCGCGTGAAAACCGATTCCCGGCCGGACAATTCGAACGTCGCGCCGTCGACACGGACGGTGCACGCGCCGGCCAGCGGCAATACGAACGCTTCGTACTCGCCGGTCTCCAGCTTTCGGGTTTCCCCGGCGGCCAGGCGCAGCACCCGCAGGCCCGTGTAGGTCCATCCGGCGTCTTCCGGGGCCAGACGGATCGGATCGCCGCCGTGGCTCAGTGTTCCAGCTGGTCTATGCAGCCTCATCGCAATCCCCGCCTCGATTCCGGACGATCAACTCTCATCGCGTCTCCTTCAGCATCTTGGCGGCTGCGTCGACGGCTGCGCCCACGTCACCGTCGGGCGGATACAGCAGGGTCCGGCCGACGACCAGGCCGCGAACCACGTCGTGGCCCAGCGCGCCGTCCCAGAACGCGAGGTCGGCGACCGGGTCGCCGGAGGGGGCACCGCCGAGCACGACGACCGGCAGGGTCGTCGCGTCGAGGACCGAAATATCCTGCGGGGCAGGAATCTTCAGCCAGGTGTAGGCCGAGGTCACGCCGAGGCCGGAGGCGACCGTGATCGCCCGGGACAAAGCAGGCGCATCCTTGGCCATCACCAGGGCGCCGGATTTGTCGCGGTGGTACGGCAATGGCTCGACCATGGCCATGAGCCCGTTCGCCGCGAGTTCGGAGACCGCCTGTGCACACGCCTGCAAAGTCGGGACCGTGCCCGCATCCGAATCGACGAGGCGCAGCAGCATTTTGCCGCCGTCGAGGCGGAATCGGGCGAGCGAGTCTGCGTCGTATCCGGTGAAGCGGTCGTCGATCTCCCATTCGGCGCCGGCGAGCCCGCCCCGGTTCATGGAACCGATGACGACCTTGTCGTCCAAGGCATCCAACAGCAGCAGCTCCTCGACCACGTCCGGCGAGCCGAGCACGCCGTCGACATCCGGGTGGGCCAGCGCGATCAGCAGCCGCTCCAGCAGCATTCGCCGGTCCGCCATGGCGGTCAGGTCCGAGCCGACGCCGAGGGCGCCGCGGGCCGGGTGGTCCGCGGCGACCAGGAACAGAGTGTCCTTGTCCGCCAGCAGGTTCGGGCGGCGGACGCGTTTCGCATAAGCCCGTTCGACCGCCGCCGGGTCCGTCGCGCGGACGCGCAGCAGCTCACGCCAGCGTTCGTCGGTCAAATGCACCGTAGGTTCTCCATTTCTGTCTCGCGCGCCGCCTCAGCGGCACAGCAGGTCCTCGATCTCCGAATCCGTCGGCATGGCGTCCGCGCATGCCAGCCGGGACGCCACCAGGGCGCCCGCGGCATTGGCGTAAGTGGCGATGCGGTGCGGATCCCAGTCCGCGAGCAGGCCGTGAATCAGCGCACCGCCGAAGCCGTCGCCCGCACCGAGTCCGCAGACCACCTCGACGCGACACGGCGGCACCGTCCAGCGTTCGTACTCGGTCGCCACGAGCACGCCCTCGGCGCCGCGCTTGATCACCGCGAGCCGGACACCGCGCGCGAGCAGGCGGTCGGCGGCCTCGTCGGGATCGGCTGTCCCCACGGCGACTTGAACCTCGGCACGGTTACCGACGACCACATCGACGTGGTCGACCATCCAGCCGATCTCGGCGCTGGCGGTGTCGGCATCCGGCCAGAACATCGGCCGATAGTCGAGGTCGAGCACGGTGTGCCCGCGGCGATTCCGCCGTTCGAGGATGCGGCGCTGGGTGCTGCGTCCGGGCTCCGCGCTCACGCCGGTGCCGGTAACCCACAGCAGCGGAACCGAATCCACCACGTCCCACGGCACCTCGTCCTCGGTGAGGGTGAGGTCCGGCGCGATGGGCGCGCGATAGAACAGCAGCGGCGGGTCGGCGGGCGGCTTCAGCGCGCAGAAGACCACGGGCGTCAGCAAATCCGGCGCCGTGCCCACGTAGTCCGCCGAGACACCGAAGTCCGCCAACGCCGTTCGCACATAATCGCCGAAGCCGTCCGGGCCGACTTTGGTCAGTACGGCGCTGCGGCGGCCCAGTCGCGCGGCGGCCACCGCGACGTTGGTCGCGGTGCCGCCCAGGAACTTCGCGAAGGACTCGACCTCGGCCAAGCCGACGCCGCTCTGTTGCGGGTAGAGGTCCACGCCGACGCGTCCGATGGTCAACGCTTCCAAGCCGGTCACGGCAACACCTTTCGCCGCGGTGCGCTGTTCACGACACGACCCGCTGCAGTTCGTGCTGCAGCGCGTCCAGCTCGGCGCCGCCCGCCATCTGCCTGGTGAGCTCCGACAGGTCGATCTCGTCCTTCTCGTACGAGCCGAGCATCGTGCCGCGTTTCAGCAGCAGGAAACGGTCGCCGACCGGGAAGGCGTGATGCGGATTGTGCGTGATCAGGATGACGCCGAGGCCCCGATCGCGTGCTTGCACAACGTATTTGAGCACCACTCCGGCCTGCTTCACGCCGAGCGCGGCGGTGGGTTCGTCCAGGATCAGCACCTTCGCGCCGTAGTGCACCGCCCGCGCGATGGCCACGCATTGGCGCTGCCCGCCGGACAGCGTGCCGACCGGTTGCTCCATGTCGCGGATCTCGATGCCCATGTCCGCCAGCCCTTGCCGGGCGATCTCGCGGCCCTTGCGGCGGTCGAGCAGGCGCAGGAAGCCGGTGGTCGGCTCGGAGCCGAGCACGAAGTTGCGCCAGACGCTCATCAGCGGCACCACCGCCAGATCTTGGTAGACCGTCGCGATGCCGTGATCCAAAGCCATCCGCGGCGAGGACATCCGGACCGGCTGCCCGTCGATGCGCAACTCGCCTCGATCGTGCTGGTGCACCCCGGCCAGGATCTTGATGAGCGTGGACTTGCCCGCGCCGTTGTCGCCGAGGATGCAGGTGACCTGCCCCGCGTTGACCACGGTCGACACGTCCTCCAACGCGACGACGCCACCGTAACTCTTGCCGATCTCAACGGCCTCGATGAGCGGGGTCGCCCCGCTCGTCTGTGCTGATGCACTCATCGGCGTACCCTTTCGGCTCGCTTTTGGAATCTGTTGTTGACCAGCACCGCCGCCAGCAGCAGCACGCCGAGGAACAGCATGAACCAGTCACTGTCCCAGCGCGCGAACACAATTCCTTGACGTGCCATGCCGAAGATGAGGGCGCCGATGGCGGCACCGATCGCCGAGCCGAAGCCGCCGGTCAGCAGGCAACCGCCGACGACAGCGGCGATGATGTAGTGCAGCTCCAAGCCCACCCCTTGGTTCGCCTGCACGCTGGCGAAACGCAGGATGCCGCAGGAGCCGACCACCCAGCCGGCGAATGCGGTGGTCATGAAGAGCACGATCTTCGTCCGGTCCGCGGGGACGCCGACGGCCCGCGCGTTGGTGAGCGAGCCGCCGACCGCGAAGATCCAGTTGCCGAACTTGGTGCGCACCAGCACGATCGCGGCGATCGCGGTCAGCACGATCCACCAGATGACCGAGGCTTGGATGCGGGCTTCACCGATGTTCAACGTGGAGGCGAAGACCCAGCCTGCCGAGTTGTAGCCCTCCGCGCTCCGGATCCCGGACACCTGAACGGTCCCGGTGACCAGCCGGGTCACGCCTAGGTTCAGGCCTTGCAGCGCAAGGAAAGTACCGAGCGTGACGATGAAACTCGGCAATCCGGTGCGCATCACGAGCCACCCGTTGAACGCGCCGACCAGCAACGCCAGTATCAGCGAGGCCAGCAGCGCGAACCAGACGTTCCAGCCTGCGTGCACCGCGAGCAGCGCGGTGACCAATGCGGTCGACGCGGTCATCACACCGGCCGACAGGTCGAACTCACCGCCGATCATCAACAGCGCCACCGCGACCGCCATGATGCCGAGCGTGGACGAGTCGTCCAGCCAGGTCGCGATGCCCAGCGGGCTCAGGAACCGCTCGGTGATGATCGAGAAGAACACGAATACGAGCAGCGCGCCGAGCGCGGCACCGATCTCCGGCCGGACGATCAGCCGCTGCATGAGCGTCGGCCCCTGCGGTTGCGAGGCCGGTGCGGCCTCGGATGTCTTTGTGGCAACAGTCATTTCATCTACTCCCTGACCTCAGCGGGTGCCCTGTGCCACGAGCGCGGCGACGGCATCGACGTTGTCCTTGTCGACGAAGGCCGGACCCGTCTGCACCGGTGCGCCACCACCGACGGTGTTCAGGTTCGTCCGGTATGCCTGCAACAGCACCACGGGCAGGTAGCCCTGCTCGTACTGCTGCTGGTCGACGGCGAACAGCAGCTTGCCCGCCCGGATGGCCTCGACCACATCGGTATTGAGGTCGAACGTGGCGACCGTCGCGCCGGACTGCGATTCCTTCACCCCGTCCACCGCACGCGCGGCGACCTGCGAATTCAGTGTCAGCACCGCGTCGATGGTCTTGTCGGCCTCCAACGCGCCCTTGATGCGGGACTGCGCGTCGGTCGGGTTGTTGATGTCGACCTGCAACGTCGTGCCGTTGCCGAAGGCCTTGGTCGCGCCGTCGCACCGCTGGGTAGCGCCGATATTGCCCGCCTCGTGGATGACGCAGAGCAGCTTGGTCTTCTTGGCATCGGCCAGCCGCTTGCCCGCCGCCTGGCCGGCCAGCGACTCGCTTTGCCCCACATGGCCGATGGCGCCGTACTTGACGCTCTCGTTCTCGCCGGAGTTGATGGTCACCACCGGAATGCCTGCGGTGACGGCCTTTTCGATCGAGGGGCGCAACGCGTCCGGGTTGGCCATCGAGACGACGAGCCCGTCCACGCCCTGCGCCACCGCGTTGTCGATCAGCTTGGCTTGCTGGCCGGGATCACCGGCCGAGTTGTACTCGACCCGGACGCCCAGATCCTTGCCCGCCGCCTCCGCGCCGTTCTTGACGACGTTCCAGAAGGCATCCCCCGGGCTGCCGTGCGTGACCACCGCGACGGAGTTCAATTTTCCTGCGGCCACCGGCGAGTTGGTCGGGGCAGGCACGTCGGCGCCCGGACCGCTACAGGCGGCCAGCACCGTGGCGGCGGCGAGCCATGGCAGCAAGCGGCGCGAGCGCTGCCATCCTCGGCCGAGTCGTAGAGACATCGTTGTCATCACTTCCCCACTAGATTCGTGCGGCCACGAGGCCCGCGAGATGCCGCAGGCTGCGTTCGGTATCCCGGCTCGGCAGCTCCGCCGAGTCGGTCGGCTGCAGGGCGGTGTCCTGCTCCATGACATACCAGCCCCGGTATCCGGCGGCGTGCATGCTGCTCACCAGCGCGGCGATGTCGACGTCGCCCTCTCCCAACGGGGCATACAGTCCCCGCCGCACGGCCTCGCTGTATTCCACTGTGCCGCCGCGTACTTCGTCGGCGACCGCGCTGCGGACGTCCTTCAGGTGAATATGCCCGATCCGACCGGCGTGTCGCTGTGCGAGCTGCACCGGGTCGGTACCGCCGATCAGCAGATGACCGGTGTCGAGGCAGATGTCGAGATCGGAATCGGCCAGGAAGCGTTCGACTTCGGGCTCGGTCTCCACGTGCGTGCCGACATGCGGATGCAGCACCGTGCGCAGCCCGCACTCGGCGGCGACGTCGCGGATCGCGGCGGCGGTGTCGATGAGCATGCGCCACTCGGACTCGCTGAGTCGCAGGCGTGCGTCGTAGCCACCGAGACCGGTCGCGGCGGCGACCACCAGCACGTCGGCGCCGGTCGCCGCGAACAGCGTGGCGGTCTCCTTCGCCGCCGCGATCGCCTGCTCCGGCTCGGCGTGCAGCACCTGCGCCAGGAACCCGCCCACCGCGGCGATGCCGAATGTTTCGAGCAGCGACCGTAACTCGTCCGGGTCACGCGGAAGATAGCCGGGCGGGCCCAGTTCGGTCGCGGACAAGCCGAGTGCGGCCATCTCCGAGAGCACGGTGCGCGCGTCGAGCACATGACCCCAGCCGGGAACTTCGCACACTCCCCAGGAGATGGGGGCGGCCGCGATGCGCAGCGGGTAGAGCGGTTCGGTCATCAGGACTTCTCCGACCTTCGATGTCGAGTTGGAGCGCTCCAAGCGATTGGAGCGCTCCAACTATGTAACGTGGGTCATAGTGTGTCAAGAGGTTCCGCGTTGTCCAGAATATCGCTACTACCAGGTAATATCCGCACTTCCAGCAGATATGCCGGGAACTCACCGGCGAAGATTGTCGGATTAGAGCGCTCTATTGATTAGCGCGCGTCGACCTTGTAACGTCCGACACGGCACGGCTCATCGAACGCGGAACGGAGGCGACATGGCGCGACCCACCATGGAAGACGTCGCCGAACGCGCCGGCGTCTCGCGCGCCCTCGTCTCCCTCGTCATGCGCAACTCACCGAAGGTCAGCGATCATCGACGCCGCGCCGTGCTGGAGGCCGCGAAAGACCTCGGCTACCAGCCGGACATCATGGCGCGCTCGCTGGCCAGCCGAACCTCGAACATCGTCGGTGTGATGGTCTCCGACCTGCGCAACGCCTTCTTCGCCGACGTCGTCGAGGGAATGGACACCGCCGCACAGGAATCCGGCCTGGAGCTGATCCTCAACACCGGCCGCCGCAGCGCCGCCCGCGAACGCACCGCACTGGAAAGCCTGCTCTCCTTCCGCCCCGGCGGCATCATCCTGCTCTCCCCCATCCTGCCCGCCGCCGCCATTCGCGATGCGGCACAACAGACTCCGTTGGTCCTGGTATCGCGCAGCACCGCCATCACCGACGTCGACACCATCAACGACGACGGCGAAACAGGCGCCGCGCTCGCCGTCGATCACCTTGCCGCCCTTGGTCATCGGCGCATCGTGCACCTGGACGGCGGCACCGCGTTCACCGCGGCCCCCCGCCGCCGAGGCTATCGCGCCGCGATGGAACGACACGGCCTCGAACCAATGGTCATCCCCAGCGAACACACCGACTCCGCAGGCCTGGCCGCCGTCCAGAAGCTGCTCAACCTCTTCACCCGCGACAACTTCCCCACCGCCCTGGTCTGCGGCAACGACTTCAACGCCGTCGGCGCCATGTCCGCACTGGAAGAAGCCGGACTACGCGTCCCCGACGACGTCTCCATAGTCGGCTACGACAACACCTCCCTGGCCGCACTCCGCCACGTCTCCCTCACCACCATCGACCAGCCCCGCGTCCAAATGGGCCGTCTCGCCATCGAAGCCCTCGTAGAACGCCTACGCGCCGACCGCATCGCCCCGGTCCGTCGCCGCCTACAGCCTTCCCTCGTCGTCCGCGCGACCACGAGCACCCCCACTCACTGAAACTTCCGCTGCCCCAGGCAGTTCCGCACCACACGTCGAGATTTCACCAGGAGGAAAGTCGATGACATCCCACAAAGCCGTCACCCTCGGCCTCGCAGGCACCGGCCGCATCGGCACCTCCCACGCCGAAACCCTCAAAAACCTCCCCAACGTAGCCAACGTCCTCCTCGCCGACGCCGACCCCGACCGAGCCCGCACCACCGCCACCAAACTCGGCCTCGAATTCACCCCCGACCTGGACACCCTCTTCGCCGCCGACCTCGACGGCCTCATCATCGCCACCGCCACCGACTCCCACCCCGAACTAATCTGCCGCGCCGTAGACGCAGGCCTCCCCGTCTTCTGCGAAAAACCAGTAGCCGCCGACATCGAAGGCACCCTCGCAGTCCTCGACCACATCCAAAACACCCCCACCCCAGTCCAAATCGGCTTCCAACGCCGCTTCGACGCCGGCTACCAAGCCGCCCGCCAAGCCATCACCTCCGGCTCCCTCGGCTGGCTCCACACCCTCCGAGCGACCACCCTCGACCCCACCCCACCCCCCGCCGACTACATCCCCCGGTCGGGTGGCATCTTCCGCGACTGCGGAGTCCACGACTTCGACATCATTCGCTGGGTAACCGGGCGGGAGATCGTCTCGGTGTACGCCACCGGTTCCAACCGTGGCGAGTCCTTCTTCACCGACGCTGGCGACGTCGACACCGCCGCGGTGCTCCTGCGGCTGGACGACGACTCTCTCGCCACCGTCTCCCTGACCCGCTACAACGGCGCAGGTTACGACGTCCGACTGGAAGCCCTCGGCTCCAAAGGCAACGCCATCGTCGGCCTGGACGACCGCTCCCCCTTGACCTCAGTCGAACCCGACTACATCCCCTCCACCTTCCCCGCCTACCCAGGGTTCATGGACCGTTTCCGTCGGGCTTACACCGACGAACTCATCGCCTTCGTATCCGTAGTCAACGGAGACCTCGAAAACCCCTGCAGCCCAGGGGATGCGCTCGAAGCCTTCTATGTAGCCGAGGCCTGCGAACTTTCTCGCCGCGAGCGCCGCCCCGTCCAGATCTCGGAAGTCCGCCGCTGACAGACGTCGTTTGCGGAAGTGCCGCGCGGACAAGGAGTCGAACGTACCCTGGGCTTCTGGTATGGGCACGGCACGACCGTAGCGGGAGGCAGACTGTAGTGGGGGTGCAGATCGGTCTGTGGCGAGTAGATGATGTTCCCCGCCGCGTAGTGCCCGCGAAGATGCCGTTGGAGCAACGACTCGAAGACATCATCGAGAACGATCCGACCATGCTCGGCTCGGATGTGATGATCATCGGCCGACAGGTGGTCACGGCGTATGGAAGTCGAATCGACCTGCTCGCCGTAGACATCGACGGAGGGCTACACATCCTCGAGCTCAAGCGAGACCGCACACCTCGAGATGTCGTCGCCCAGGTTCTCGACTACGGCTCGTGGGCACAGACTCTCAGCGACGATGCGGTCCGAGAAATCTATCTCAAATATTGCGGCACCAACGACACCCGCGGATTCGACGAGGCTTTCGCCACCCATTTCGGCACCGAAAGCGCACCGGACGCCCTCAACACCTCGCACAGCTTGACGGTCGTCGCGGGCGAGATGGACGACGCCACAGAACGATTGGTGAACTACCTCGCGACCGGCTACAACGTACCGATCAACGTGATGTTCTTCGACTACTACGAAGACGACGGTCGCAGCTACCTGGCTCGCACCTGGATGCTCGATCGCAACACCTCCGCCGCCACCGGCACAACTGCAACGTCCACGCGAAGACAACCACAGTGGAACGGCCAGGACTGGTACGTGAACTTCGGCGAGGAACTCAGCCGAAACTGGGACGATGCCCGCAAGTACGGCTTCGTTTCCGCCGGCGGCGGAAAATGGTACTCCCGAAGCCTGCGCCAAGTACCTATCGGCGGAAGGGTTTTCGCCTACATCCCCAAGGTCGGCTACGTCGGCCTAGGCGAGGTGGTCGGCGAAGCCCAGCCCGCCGACGAGGCCACACTCACCGTCGACGGCACCGCTGTTCCATTCCGCAGCCTCGAGCTGCTGGCCGAATACCGACACACCCCCACACAGCCCGTCCCCGACGAGGACTACCGCGAGTGGGTGCTCCCTGTCCGATGGCACAAAACCGTCACCCGAGACAGCGCCTTCCGCAAACCCGGCCTGTTCGCAAATCAAAATTCCGCCTGCAACCTGCGCAACCAGTTCACGATCGATGAGGTCACCGGATTCTTCGACCAGGCTTGATGGAAGACGCGGTCGACAGCCAGAAGCGCCTCAGGTCAGGTCGTTGAACTGACCCGCTCTGACGGCTGCGAGCATTGCGCCCCCCCCCCCGATCCGCTGAAGCCAGTTACTCACAACCCGGCCTTATCCACAGCTCGACTGTTTGGCCAGCACCGTCGTTCTATCGAGCAGCGCCGACGGCGCAGTCTCGGCGCATGGACCTTTACGGCGTCTGCTCGCGCGCACAACTCATTGCCGATGGTGTGCCGGCGACGACGATCGACGACCGTTGTCGCCTAGGCACATACGTCCGTCTCCTGCCACGCACATATTTGCTGGGCGCCCCCACCGGATTGGCACGATGTGCGGCCATCGTGACTTGGATTCCGACAGCCGCGTTGAGCCACCGAACGGCTGGATGGCTGCACAATATGCTGCCGGAGCCGACCGTCTTCGAGGCAACGGTCCCAACGAGAATGCACCGTCGAAGCCCCGAATGGCTGACTCTATATCGCCGAGACCTCCCTGCCGATGCAGTGGAGGACATGTGGGGAATGCCGACCGTGAATGCTGCACAAACCCTGATCGACTGCATTTCGGTTATGCCAGAGGATGATGCCGCCCGGCTGGTCGACAACCACGTCGACCGCTCCGTCGCGGCATCCGAACTCGTCCACCCGAGCAGGTCAGGCAAACGAGGCTCGCCCGCGATGCGCAGGCAACTCCGTGAAGCAGCGCTGTACTCCGCATCGGAACCGGAGCGACTGTTCGCGCGGGCCCTCTCCAAACGTCGTCTGCATATGTTGGCAAACCATCCGATCGGACCGTACATATGCGACTTCGTCGACGAGCGGTCACGCACTGTCGTCGAAGTCGATGGTCGTGAATTCCATAGTGAACCAGAGGTATTCCGCCGTGACAGGCGGCGGCAGAACTGGCTGCAACTACACGGGTGGCTGGTGCTCCGCTACGCCGCGGCAGACATCTACACCGCGATCGATCGATGCGCAGACGAAGTGGTTTCGGTAGTTCGGGAGCGGCGGCGAAACGCGTGACGGCCTAGACGGACAGTTTTCCGTACGAAAGCCTGATACAGGGCACTTTATATTCGAAACTGTCCGTGCAGGCCGGGACACCCGGCTACCACCCGCGACTGCCGCCACTCATCGGTGCAGGATAGCTCGGGCCAGCGAATCTATCTCTGCCAGTAGCTGTTTTGGAGGCTGGGAGAGATCGAGGGCGTGGCAGTGGATAGTGATCCCACAGCTTCTGATCTCATGGACCGTTGCCGGCTCGTTGCCTTTGGCGTAGATCAGGTGTCCTTCCGGTAGGTCCAGGACAGCGCAGTAGGCGAGCATTTGATAGAGGTCGGCTTCGGGAAAGCCTTTGGGTCTCTCCGCTTTGTACTTGGCGTCGACCACTGCGATCGGGACATCGTTGTCGTCGCACCAGACGAGGTCGGGGATGAACTTGATACGGGATGCTTTGTCCAGGTGGCGGCCGAACTGGACCTTCGGGTGCCCCCCGAACTGACGCATGGCCATGCCGACCGCGCCGGTGACGAAATCCTCGTAGATGCGCCACATGTCGAACATGAAGCCGGATACCGCGAGGGATCCGTTGTTCTGATCGAAGGAACTGTTGTCGAGGATGACTTCGGACAGTCTGAGTAGGTCGTGGTAGCGGGCGTTGATCCGACCGAGGTGACATTTCGGTGCTCGGCCACGGTTGGGCAGCATCGTGATCTCGTCGAGCAGCCAACGGAGGCGGCTCAGTTGCTGGCGCGCCCCGACGCCGATGTCCGGGATGCTCAACAGCCGCAACGTCGCCAGCAAGACGACCTGGTTCTCGATGATGTCGGTGGTGAAATCGTCGTACTCGACGGCAATCGGTAGCGGCAGCCCGTAGTTGCGCATGATCTGCTCACGGAACTGGACTCGACCGCGAACAACGGCCAGCGAATCCGACCTGGTGTGGTAGCCCTGGAGCAGCCCACCTTCGATGGCACGGGAGGCGAGCCGAGAGAATGATTCGGCGACGGCCGGGTACAACCCGGGTGCGTGGTCCAGGTGCACGAACTCCTCGCGCCAGATGGCGGGGTTCGAGCAGTATCCGACAAAGAAGAGGAGTCTGTTCAACTCGGTGATCTTCGGACGCACGTTGATTTGGATGTCGCGATACGTGACTGACCCCACCTTGCTACCCGGCTTGATGGAGTACTGCCCTGACCGGGTTTGAGTCACCTTCGCGATCCCGAGCTGGGACAGCGCCTCGTATTCGCTCACCGACAGAACGACCGTCTCTGGCGAGCCGAATTCGATCAGATCAATCGGCGGCCGCACGATTATGCTCCCTGGCCACTATTCCGACTGCTCACCAGTTCCCGGATCCGCTGCAAGGAGTATCGCTCGTGCACATCGATACCGGGATCCCGGTAATGGAACTCCTCGAGCAGCGGCATCACTGACGTGTTCCAGGCGATATCAATGCCGTTCGGTGTCGTCGCGGCGGGCCTCATGAAGTACGACGGACCGATCTTGAAGTCCCTGTCTTCGATCAGCCTGTTCAGCTCGTCCAAGAGCTCAGCGGCCTCGGACGGGTAGCCCCGATCCGCCAACCACCTACGCAGGATTCCGTTGGTCGGTTCTTCCGACGGATGCAGGTGCACGAACGAAAACCTTCGTCGCATAGCGGAATCCATCGACGCGATCGAACGATCGACCGTGTTCATCGTTCCTATGATCACGACATTCTTCGGCAGATAGAACGTCTCTACCTTTTCCGAGTACAGCAGGTTGATGCTTTCATCCCGGTACTCCAACAGGTAGTACAGCTCACCGAAGATCTTCGACAGGTTGCCGCGGTTGATCTCGTCGATGATCAGTGTGTACAACACGCCGGGGTTCTGCCGGGCATCCTCGGCAAGCAGCCGCAGTGGCCCCTGATGGAGACGATACGAGACCTGACCGTTGCTCGATCGGCCTGGCCGGAACCCTTCGAAGAAGTCTTCATACGAGTACGACGGATGGAACTGGACGACCTTAACGTTCTCTGCGCTCGACAGGTGTTCGGCGAGCGCCTTCGCCAGGTAGGTCTTCCCGGTTCCCGGCGGACCGTAGAAGATCAGCTGCGGACGATCCTTGAGTAGGTCGATGCATTGCTGGAGCCACGCTTTCGACATGAAGAGGCGTTCCGCGAGCGCTTCTGTCGCATCAGGGAACTCGGGTTCAACGTCATCAATAGACGGCTGCTTCCCTTTGCGACCCCAGGTGATACCGAACGCATCTCTGAATACGTCCATCAACTCAGCGGCGTTTTCGAGAGTGAGCTGTAGCGACTGACTGCTCTTGGGATCTGATTCCCGCTTGTTCGAACCGAACGTCGACAAGTGCACCAACGGCCGCCCATCAGTGTCCGCGATCACCTGATATCGACAGCTGACCTCGTCCTCAGGTTTGTGCGGCCTGATGTTCTGCGACCCCTGAACGATCTCGCGAATCCGTGCCATCCAAGACTCCCTGCTGCCCCGCGCTCGATAGTGGACGTCGCGACCTCAATCGGAACGTTCCAGTGCGGCCCAGACTAGCGCCGGCCTCCGACAATCTGAGGTAGGCACGACTGCTCGGAACCAGCGAGCTGGAGCGCTTACGCCGGTAGCAGGCGGGCTACGACCTCGGCCAACTGTTTGACGTTGCGGCACTCGTGCATGGTGACGTGCTCGGCATAGATGTTGGCGGCGGAGTCGCCGGTGGACCAGGAGCGGGCGGGTTCGGGGTTGAGCCAGTAGGCGTGTTTGGCTCTGTCGCACATGGTTTGCAGCGCATCGAGATTCGGGGCGGTGCGGTTGGTGCGGGCGTCGCCGAGGATGAGGAGAGAGGTACGCGGGCCTAGGGCGTCGAGGTAGTTGTCGGTGAAACTCTGGAGGGCTTCGCCGTAGTTGCTGCTGCCGTAGCGGGCGACCTTGGTTTCACGGACGATTCGGGCGGCGAGGCCGGCGGCGGGGGGTTCGCCGGGAACGAACTGGGACGTGATTTCGTCGCAGGTGTCTATGAAGCCGAAGCTGCGGACCTTGGTGAATTGGTCTTGGAGAGCCTGGATCAGTTGGAGGGTGAATTCGGCGAAGCCGGTGACGGAGCCGGAGAGGTCGGCTAGGACTACCAGGTCGGGGCGGCCGTGTTTGCGGGAGCGGAGGACGGGGGTGATGGGGACGCCGCCGGTGGACATGGAGCGGCGGAGGGTGCGGCGCATGTCGATGTGGCCGCGGACGGATTTGCGGCGGCGGGCGGCTAGGCGGGTGGCTAGCTTGCGGGCCAGAGGGGTTACCAGGCGGCGCATTTCGGCTAGGTCTTGTTCGCGGGCGCCTAGGAAGTCGATCTGGTCGGGGCTGGATTCGACGCCGCGGCGGGCGATGTATTCGGTGCCGCGGAGTTGGGCGGAGCGTAGGCGGGCTTCGGTTTGGACGGCGGTGCGGAATTGGGTGAGGCGGCGGTTGGCTTCGATGGTGCGTACCGCGGCGTCGAGGGGGGATTCGCTGGTGGTGTCTGCGGCGAGGCGGTCGATGAGGTCTTCTGTGCGAAGGGATCTCATGGTCAGGTAGGAGGACCAGCCTGCGCCGGAGGCGGTGGTGACGGGGGCGGAGGTTTGGCCGGTGCCTGCCCCGCCGTAGGCGCCGAGTTGGGTCAGGGCTTGGCGGGCTAGGTCGGCTGCGGCTTCGGGGTCGTCTTCGGTGAGGGCGGTGGTGAGGCGGTCTCGAAGCGACTCAATGGATTCCGGGGTCGCGAGTGGTGCTTGTTGGGGCTGTTCGGTGGTCAGGAAGTAGAGGTCGAAGAGTTGGTTGAAGACTGCGCGTTGGCCGTTGCGGCGGAGGAGGCAGGCGGCCAGCCCGGAGCGCAGTCGATTGCGGTCGGATAGGCCGAGGGCGAGCATTGCCTCCGCGGCGTCGATTGTTTCGCTGGGGCCGGCGTTGATTCCGTGGTCACGGAGTAGGCCTACGAACTCGACGAGGCGGTCGGTGATCGTGTCGGAAGGCTGTTGGGGAACAGAGCTACGGCGCGACGGTGTCATGCCGCGGTCCCCTTCCGGGCCACAGTGTTCGGCGCGGATAACACTGGGCCGTCGGCGATCGTGGGCTCTAGTGGAGCAGTCTGGTCGCGGCGCGCCGAAATCATGCCGCTGTTCCCTTTCGAGTCAACACATTCGCAGCGGAGAACACGGGGCGGCCGTCGCTGATCGTGTCGAAGAACTGCTGCGGAGCACGGCGCGATGGCGTCGTGCCGGCGCCTGGGCGAGAATCTGACGCTGGCGATCGGGGGCGAATCCGGTGACGCACTGTCACCTCGGGCGGGCGACAGATGTGCGCACAACCGAGCAAAGCGGCGGGCGGGCTTCGGAACTCGCTGTCCGCTCACTTCCCCGGCCCCTCATCGGTATCCAACGACAGACGCTCAGCCGCAATGCGGTGGTCCGCTTGATATTTCAGCAGTACGCCGAGAGTGGAACGGACGACACTGCCGGTCAAGGAGCGGGTGCCCAGCGCTACGAGAGTTCTTGCCCAATCGACGGTTTCGGCGATGGACGGCGGTTTGCGAAGGGACAGTTCGCGTAACGCGCTCACGACGCGGACTACGGGTTCGCCCAACGCCTCGTCCAGCTCCGGGACCTTCATGCGGACGATCGCTCGCTCCAATTCGGCTGTGGGGTAGTCGATGTGGAGGTAGAGGCAGCGGCGCTTGAGCGCGTCGGAGAGGTCGCGGTTGGCGTTGGAGGTGACGAGGACGAATGGTTCGCGGACGGCGGTGATGGTGCCGAGTTCGGGGATGCTGACCTGGTAGTCGCCGAGGACTTCCAGCAGCAGACCTTCCAGCTCGACGTCGGCCTTATCGAGTTCGTCGATGAGCAGCACGGTGGGGTTCGGGTTGCGGATGGCGGCGAGGAGGGGGCGGGCGAGGAGGAACTCTTCGGTGAAGACGTGGTCGCGGGTGGTGTCCCAGCCTTCGCGCTCGGAGGTGATGCGGAGCAGTTGTTTGGCGTGGTTCCACTCGTAGAGGGCGCGGGCCTCGTCGATGCCTTCGTAGCATTGCAGCCGGACGAGGTCGGCGGTGGTCGCGGTGGCGACGGCTTTGGCGAGCTCGGTTTTGCCGACACCGGCCGGCCCCTCGATCAGGAGGGGTTTGCCGAGGTGGCCGGCGAGGAAGACGGCGGTGGCGATATCGAGGGACGGGAGATACCCGGCCTCGGTGAGCCGCTGCGTGACTTCGTCGACAGAGCCAAAGAACTTACTCATCAGTAGACAGTGTAGATCGCCCGGCTACCAGGCCTTCGTCACGCGACCCACGAGTACGGCTTGAACTGAACCGCACTCGAGGTTTTATGGTCGGCTCATGATCTTCACCGACGTCGAACGCGCCTATCTCAGCGGCCAGCGGCTCGCCCGGCTCGCCACCGTATCGCCCAGCGGCGCACCGCAGCTCGTGCCGTTGGCCTTCCGCCTCAACCCGGACGACACGATCGATATCGGCGGGCCGAATCACGCGGCGACCCAGCGCTATCGGAACATCCTGCAGAACCCGAAGGTCAGCCTGCTGATCGACGACATGACCCCGGACGAGCCCGGCGCGGTCAAACCGGGCTGGGGCCGGGGCGTCGAGATCCGCGGCGTGGTGGAGACCCTCACGCTGGACTCACCGCCGGTCGCCGAGTGGTTCTCCAACGACGTCATCCGGATCCACCCGCGCCGCATCAAGAGCTGGCACATCGACCCGGCCGACCCGGACGGCGGCAGCCGCACCGTCGCGTAGCGGCGAGACCCCACCGATCCGGTGGGAGCCCCGTCGCTGCAAGCCGATGACAGCAGCCGCACCATCACGTAGCGGCAAGGCACGAACAACCCGACAGTGCGCCCACACCACCGTGTCCCGGCACGACCCTGCCAACCCCGATAATGGTGACCGCCCCATCGCGCGGCGGCACGACTCCGCCAACTCCGATGACAGCCACCCACACGGGTTGGTGGAGGCTTGTCGCGACGCGATGGCGCGGCCACCTCCAGCGGGGTCGGTCAAATCTCGCAGCTACACGACCGTTCGGATGCTGCCGTTGGGGTTTGGCCGAGTCGTGCCGCTACGCGGCGGTCGCAACCACCCGCACCATCGCATCGCAGCAAGCCTCCACCGACCCGATGGAGGCGGCCGCATCACGTAGCAGCAAGACGCGACCAACCCGACACTGGCGCCCACACCACCGTGCCCCGGCGCGACTCCGCCAACCCCGATAGTGGCACCCACACCATCACGTAGCGGCACGACTCTGCCAACCCAGATGCAGGCACTCGCACCGTCGCGTAGCGGGACCGCGACAAGTCGGCCGCCCTGTCACGTTGATCATGAACACCTGAGTTGAACCAGCCAGGACCCGCAGCCCCGAGTAAGCTCTCCGTTTGCTGTCAGCATGCCGGACAGCAGCACAGGAGGTCGAGGTCCACCAGGGCTGTCCGAATCGGGAGACTCATGTTCATTGCGATCGCCGCGACGATGACGGTCATCCTGGTCTGGTCCTGCCTGTCCCGATCGATGGCGCGCTGGAAGGTGACCGCCCCACTGGCGATGGTCGTGGTCGGCGCGCTGGTCAGCTGGGGCAGCGACCACTGGCTGGCCAACGCGGTCAACACCGACACCGCGCAGCGGATCGTCGAATTCATCTTGGCGCTGTTCCTTTTCACGGATGCGACCGAGGTGCGCGACGGGCTGTCCGGTCGCCGGCACACGGGCATCTTCCGGCTGCTGTTCATCGCCTTCCCTCTGAGTCTCGCCGCCGCGTATCTGCTGGGATTCGCGCTGCTACCGGGCGTTTCGTGGACGGTGCTGCTGTTGATCGCGTGCATCGTGATACCCATCGATCTGGTGCCTGCCCAAGCGATCGTGCGGGATCTGCGTGTGCCGGAACGGGTTCGGCATGCGCTCAATGTGGAGAGCGGGTTCAACGACGGACTGGTCGCGCCGATCTTCCTGTTCGCGCTGGCGGCGGCGGAGGCCAGTGCCGAGTCGGATCAGGCGGTGCACGCGCTTGGGCAGGCGGTGCCCGCGGTGCTGAAGTCGATAGTGATCGGCTTGGCGGTGGGCGCGCTCGCTGGATACTGCATGTCCTTCGCCATCCGTAAACGGTGGACCGACGCGCGGGCGGTGCGCATCGGGACGATCGCGATTCCCGTGCTCACCTACAGCATCGCGGTGTGGGTGGACGGCAACGGATTCGTGGCGGCGTTCCTCGCGGGCATCGCCTACAGCACCACGCGGCGCGAATTGCCTGGTGAGCCACTGCAATCGACCGAGGACGTCGCCGAATTCTGCGGTCTGGCAATGTGGTTCGTGGTCGGTAATGTCGCGGCGGCGAGCTTCGGCTGGCTCAGTTGGCAAGTGTTCGTCTACGGTCTGCTCGCGTTGACGGTGGTGCGGTGCGTTCCGGTAGCGATCTCGTTGCTCGGTTCGCCGTTCACGCAACGCGAACGGCTCATGCTCGGCCTGCTGGGGCCACGCGGCGTGGCGTCGATCGTGTTCGCACTGCTCGCCTTCAACGGACTGCACAAAGACGATGACGCGTACCTCGTGATCGGCGTGACCTTGGTGGTCGTCGTCGGCAGCGTCGTCCTGCACGGCATCGGCGCGCCACTCACCGCGGAATACCTCGGAAAACGCCGCCGAGACAAGCAAATAGACGCTTAGCCCAGCGTGAGTGGCACATGGTCGCGGCAAACGTCGAGAAGGCCCCTCCATGGTGTGCCACTCAACGCGAATCACTCGGGTACCGGTGCGTCAGTGGGGGTTAACCCCTAGTACTAAGGGTGGAAATCTTCTGCAGGCCTGCCTGCACCCGTGACCTTTCGGGTGAAATGCGTAAGAGTGAGACCGTGCAGTCGGTGTTGTGCCGGGCGGGGGCCCGCAAAGCAGCGGCGACACAGTCGATCCCGACCTGCCGACGAGGTGCACTACGCCACGTGGGCAGACCACAGCGGGGGATGGTGAACGAGCAGTTCACCGCAGAGTGAAAGGATCCACGTTGTTCTCCACAACCAAGTCCACGACTTCGCGCCGCATGCTGGCCCGAGTGGCTGTCGCCGGTGCGATCGTCGCGGTTCCGTTGACCGCCTTGGCCATTCCCGCCTCGGCAGGCCCGAGCGTCGGCGTGCCCGGCGTCACCGACGTCCGGCATCCACACCACGATCGCAACTGCGACTTCGGCCCGTTCAAGAACTGGAGCTGCAACAACGGCCCGTTCGACCGCGGCCACCACGACGATCCGTTCTGGCAGTTCCGGCAGAACCGCCCGCACGGACTGTTCGGCAGCAGCTAACGCGGCGCGGCCGCACCGGCAACGAGCCTGCGGCACCTACCGACGACAACGGCCCGGCACCAGTCAGGTGCCGGGCCGCTTCGGTGGAGACTCAGGCGGTCTCGGTGATCGGCCGGTCGACCCAGCTCATCAGCCCGCGCAGCTTGGCGCCGGTGACCTCGATCGGGTGCTCGGCGTTGGCCTTGCGCAGACCCTCGAGCTCCTTGTTGCCACCCTCGACGTTGGCGACGAGCCGCTTGACGAAGCTGCCGTCCTGGATGTCCTTGAGGATGTCCTGCATGCGCTTCTTGGTGTCGGCGTCGATGACCCGCGGGCCCGACAGGTAGCCACCGAATTCGGCGGTGTCGGAGACCGAGTAGTTCATCCGGGCGATGCCACCCTCGTACATCAGGTCGACGATGAGCTTGAGCTCGTGCAGCACCTCGAAGTACGCCATCTCGGGCGCGTAGCCTGCCTCGACCATGACCTCGAAGCCGGTCTTGACCAGCTCTTCGGTGCCACCGCAGAGCACGGCCTGCTCACCGAACAGGTCGGTCTCGGTCTCTTCCTTGAAGGTGGTCTTGATGACGCCGGCGCGGGCGCCACCGATCGCCTTCGCGTAGGACAGGGCGAGCGCCTGGCCCTCACCCTTCGGGTCCTGGTCGACGGCGATCAGGGCGGGCACGCCCTTGCCGTCGACGAACTGACGGCGCACCAGGTGGCCGGGGCCCTTCGGGGCGACCATCGCGACGGTGATGAACTCCGGCGCCTTGATCAGGCCGAAGTGGATGTTGAGGCCGTGGCCGAAGAACAGCGCGTCGCCGTCCTTGAGGTTGGGCTCGATGTCGTTGGTGAAGATCGACGCCTGCGCGGTGTCGGGGGCCAGCACCATGATCACGTCGGCCCAGGCCGAAACCTCGGCCGGGGTGCCGACGGTCAGGCCCGCCTCTTCGGCCTTCGGCCGCGACTTCGAACCCTCCGCGAGGCCGACCCGGACCTCGACGCCGGAGTCGCGCAGGCTCAGCGAGTGCGCGTGGCCCTGGCTGCCGTAGCCGATGACAGCGACCTTGCGGCCCTGGATGATCGACAGGTCGGCGTCGTCGTCGTAGAACATCTCGACTGCCACTTGGTTGGTTCCCTTCTGGATTCTTCTGTTTAGGTCTGAAAGTCGCGTCGCCGCCCCGGTTTTCACCGGAACGCTGTGGCGCGATCCTCGCGTCGAGCCCACATCGGTTGCGGGCGCACGCTATTCAACTGTTCTGCTGCGGTCGGTCCGAAGGCGCGACGCCGGCGAGCGCTATCGCGTCGCCGTGATCGACTTCGGTCCGCGACCGACGGCCACCACACCGGACTGCACGATCTCCCGGATTCCGTACGGCTCCAGCATGCGCAGCAACGCGTCGAGCT
The DNA here is from genome assembly GCF_004634405.1 of Nocardia sp. CS682. Taxonomy (NCBI): domain Bacteria; kingdom Bacillati; phylum Actinomycetota; class Actinomycetes; order Mycobacteriales; family Nocardiaceae; genus Nocardia; species Nocardia sp. CS682. The sequence continues at coordinate 2,398,712 of NZ_CP029710.1, forward strand.
TGGACCGGGTTCCGGTCGCCTCGACGGTGAGCGCGTCCGGCGAGACGTCGATCACTTTCGCACGGAAGAGCGTAACCGCCTCGATCACCTGGGTCCGCACGCTGGCGTCGGCGCGGACCTTCACCAGGATCAGTTCGCGGGCCACCGAGGTGTCGGAGTCCTGCTCCACGATCTTGATGACGTTCACCAGCTTGTTGAGCTGCTTGGTGACCTGCTCGAGCGGCAGATCCTCGACGGTGACGACGATGGTCATCCGGGAGATCTCGGGGATCTCGGTGCCGCCGACCGCGAGCGACTCGATATTGAAGCCGCGGCGGGAGAACAGCGCCGCGACCCGCGCCAGCACGCCAGGCTTGTCCTCGACAAGCACGCTGAGCGTGTGCGTAGTACTCATTCCGTCACCTTGTTCTTCTCATGAGACATCGCTTCGTGGATGACAGCGGGCTCGGCAGCCTGCTCGTCGTCGTCGAACAGCGGGCGGATGCCGTGGGCGGCCATGATCTCGTCGTTGCTGGTGCCCGCGGCGACCATCGGCCACACCTGGGCGTCCTTGCCGACGATGAAGTCGATCACCACCGGCCGGTCGTTGATGGCCTGCGCCTCGCGGATCGCGGCCTCCACGTCCTCCTCGCGCTCGACCCGGATGCCGTGGCAGCCCAGGGCTTCGGCGAGCTTCACGAAGTCGGGGATGCGCAGGGTGTGCGTGCCGAGATCGGTGTTGGAGTAGCGCTCCTGGTAGAACAGCGTTTGCCACTGGCGGACCATGCCGAGGTTGCCGTTGTTGATCAGCGCGACCTTGATCGGCACGCCTTCCACGGCGCAGGTGGCCAACTCCTGGTTGGTCATCTGGAAGCAGCCGTCACCGTCGACCGCCCACACCTCTTTGTCCGGCGCGCCCATCTTGGCGCCCATGGCGGCCGGGACGGCGTAGCCCATGGTGCCGAGGCCGCCGGAGTTCAGCCAGGTGCGCGGCTTCTCGTACTTGATGAACTGGGCGGCCCACATCTGGTGCTGGCCGACGCCGGCACAGTAGATGGCGTCGGGTCCGGCCAGGCGGCCGAGCGCGTCGATGACGAACTCGGGCGAGAGCGAGCCGTCGCTGGGGGCGGTCCAGCCGAGCGGGTAGCTCTTGCGGACGCCGTCCAGGTACTTCCACCATTCGGTGAGGTCGAGCAGCGGGGACTTGGCGGCCGGATCGGCCTTCAGGGTCTCGATCAGCTCGATGATCACCTCGCGGCAGTCGCCGACAATCGGGACGTCCGCGTGCCGGTTCTTGCCGATCTCGGCCGGGTCGATGTCGGCGTGGATCACCCTGGCGTCGGGTGCGAACGAGTCGAGCTGCCCGGTCACCCGGTCGTCGAAGCGGGCGCCGAGGGTGATCAGCAGATCCGAGCGCTGCAGGGCCGCAACGGCTCCCACGGTGCCGTGCATGCCGGGCATGCCCATGTTGAGCTGGTGGCTGTCCGGGAACGCGCCGCGCGCCATCAGCGTGGTGACCACGGGGATGCCGGTCATCTCGGCCAGCTCGAGCAGCTCGGGCGAGGCGTCGGCCTTGATCACGCCGCCGCCGACGTAGAGCACGGGCGACTTGGCTTCCAAGATCATCCGGGCGGCCTCGCGCACCTGCTTGCCGTGCGGCTTGGTCACCGGACGGTAACCGGGCAGGCGCATCTCCGGTGGCCAGCTGAAGGTCGTCTGCATCTGCAGCACGTCCTTCGGGATGTCCACCAGCACGGCGCCCGGCCGACCGCTGGCGGCCAGGTAGAACGCCTCGGCGATGATGCGCGGGATGTCGACGCCCTCGGTGATGAGGAAGTTGTGCTTGGTGATCGGCATGGTGATGCCGGAGATGTCCGCCTCTTGGAAGGCGTCCGTGCCGATCAGTCCGCGGCCGACCTGGCCGGTGATCGCGACGATCGGCACCGAGTCCATCTGCGCGTCGGCGATGGGCGTGACCAGGTTGGTCGCACCCGGACCCGAGGTCGCCATGCAAACGCCGACCTTGCCGGTGGCCTGCGCGTAGCCGGTCGCGGCGTGACCCGCGCCCTGCTCGTGGCGGACCAGCACGTGGCGCACCTTGGTCGAGTCGAACAGCGGATCGTAGACCGGAAGAATCGCGCCGCCGGGAATGCCGAATACGGTGTCGACGCCGAGCTCCTCGAGCGACCGGACGACCGATTGCGCGCCGGTGACCCGCTCGGGCGGGACCTGGCGGCGGTTGGCCGACGTCGTCGAGCTGCCAGTGCTCGGCTGATTCGCCGAAGGCGCTGGCCTGCGGGCCGATGGCCCGGGCCGTGCGGTAGGTGCACTCACCGTCTTCGTTCCTAACTGCTTGTCGTTCTGACCCCGGATTTGTGTCTGACATGCGGTGTCTTGCGACTCGCCCATGCCGGACATTTGTCCGAACACAAAAAAGCCCCCGTCAGCCCATGGCTGATCGAGGGTGGCGCGTCGCAACGCGAGCTGACGTATTCGACTCAGATAGTCAGGCTCAACGCTGGACGCGCCGGCCGATTACGAGAAGCTCGTTTCGATTCACGCGCATGACGGTATGTGTGCGTGAGCCGAAGAGTCAAACAGGTCCCATTATGTGGGATAGTGCGGCTGCTTGGGTCCTTCACCAGGATGCGAGGATGGTGGTGTGTCATCACCGCATCAGTCCGTGCCACCGGCTAAATCGTCCCACACCGCGCCCGAGGGATCGGACACGGGTGGCGGCTCGGCCGCCACTGTGATCCGTATCCCACGCCTGGCCTTCCTAGGTGTGTTCATCCTGTTCATGTGCGTGTTCTTCATGTTCGTCGGCTGGCCCGCCGGACTGTGGTGGATGCTGCTGATCCCCGTGGCGGTGAGCGTGTGGGTGCTGCGGACGCAGACGACGGTCTCCGAGGCCGGGCTGGATCTGCGGACCGTATTCGGGTCGCGGCATCTGGACTGGTCTCAGTTGAAGGGGGTGCGTATCCCGAAGCGTGGATACGTGCGGGCCGATTTGGTCGACGGGACCGAGGTGAAACTTCCTGCGGTCAGTTATGACCGGGTGCGGGATTTGGCGATTGCGTCGCAGGGGCGGATTCCGGATCCGTATGCGGTGCCGCCGGCTGGTGCCGGTGCGGCGAAGCCGGACGCCGCTAGTGCGACGGAGTCCGGTGAGGTAGGCGCGACGAAGACGGACGACTCGGGCGCGACCATCGCCGGTGCGGGGTCGGCGAACTCGGGCGATGCTGACGCGGCGACCGTCGACGCGGAATCGCCCCAGACTGATGACACGCGCACAACCACCGCCGACGCTGACGCGAGGGTGACCGACCCTGGCACCCGAGACACGACGGACGAGGGCGGCACCGACCGCGACAAGGGTGCAGCTTCCACCAGCAGCGCTGCCGAAGACGATGACACTCGCGGCAAGGGCAGCAACAAGCAGTAGACGCACACGCGGGAGCAGGAACAATCGCCGACGCTAGGATGTTGTCGGCGATGTGTCGGCAGACCGATCTCCGACTCGCACAGCGCGGCCCGACGCCTCCGGCAACTCCGGTGACACCGTCAGCGTCGACGAGAACCACTCGCGGCGACACCGGCACGCGGCACGGACTGACACCAGAACGGACCGGGACGACGGCCACGAGCCGCGCTGACCGGCAGGTCGGCCGAGACCCACGCGGGAGTACCGTGGAGCGGCCGCCGAGCTGACTCTGCGCAGTCGCATCCCAGCCCCCCCGCGACCAGACCGAGGACCATCAATGCCACCGCTTCGTTCACGCACCACCACCGTCGGCCGCAATGCCGCAGGCGCCCGCGCACTCTGGCGCGCCACCGGCATGACCGACTCCGACTTCGGCAAGCCGATCGTCGCCATCTCGAACTCGTACACGCAGTTCGTGCCCGGCCACGTGCACTTGAAGAACGTCGGCGATATCGTCGCCGACGCGGTGCGTGCCGCGGGTGGCGTGCCGCGCGAATTCCACACCATCGCCGTCGACGACGGCATCGCGATGGGTCACGGCGGCATGCTGTACTCGCTCCCCTCGCGCGAGATCATCGCCGACTCCGTGGAATACATGGTGAACGCGCACACCGCCGACGCGCTGGTGTGTATCTCCAACTGCGACAAGATCACTCCGGGCATGCTGAATGCTGCTATGCGACTGAACATTCCGACGGTGTTCGTCTCCGGTGGGCCGATGGAGGCCGGTAAGGCCGTGGTCGTCGGCGGTGTCGCGCAGGCGCCGACCGACCTGATCACCGCGATCTCGGCGAGCGCGAATCAGGCTGTGTCCGAAGAGGGTTTGAGCGAGGTCGAGCGGTCCGCCTGCCCGACATGTGGCTCCTGCTCGGGCATGTTCACCGCGAACTCGATGAACTGCCTCACCGAAGCGCTCGGACTCGCGTTGCCCGGCAACGGTTCCACGCTGGCCACCCATGCCGCGCGCCGGGCGCTGTTCGAGCGCGCGGGCACCGTGGTCGTCGACATCGCCAACCGCTGGTACCGCGCGGACGACGCGTCGGTGCTGCCCCGTAATGTCGCCAACGCCAAGGCTTTCCGCAATGCGATGGCGCTCGACGTTGCCATGGGCGGGTCGACCAATACGGTTCTGCACACCCTCGCCGCCGCGCAGGAGGGTGAGATCGACTTCGATCTGCACACCATCGAGGAGACCAGCCGCCGGGTGCCCACCCTGTCGAAGGTGTCGCCCAACTCCGATTACCACATGGAAGACGTGCACCGGGCCGGTGGCATCCCCGCCATCCTCGGCGAACTGCGCCGCGCCGGTCTGCTGGAGACCGACGTGAGCACCGTGCACACGCGCAGCTTCGACGAGTGGCTCGACACCTGGGATATCCGCTCCGGCAAGGCCTCCGAGGAAGCCATCGAGTTGTTCCACGCCGCGCCGGGTGGGGTGCGCACGGTCGAACCGTTCTCCACCGAGAACCGCTGGTCCTCACTCGACACCGATGCCGCCGGTGGTTGCATCCGCGACTTCGAGCACGCCTACACCAGGGAGGGTGGGCTGGTCGTGTTGCGCGGCAACATCGCCCCCGACGGTGCCGTGCTCAAGACCGCGGGCATCGACGAGGAACTGTTCACCTTCCAGGGACCCGCGCTCGTCGTGGAATCCCAGGAGGAAGCCGTGTCGGCCATTCTCAACAAGAAGATCAAGGCGGGTGACGTGCTCGTCGTCCGCTACGAGGGTCCGGCGGGCGGGCCGGGCATGCAGGAAATGTTGCACCCCACCGCCTTCCTGAAGGGCGCCGGGCTCGGCAAGCAGTGCGCGCTGATCACCGACGGCCGCTTCTCCGGCGGCACCTCGGGCCTGTCCATCGGCCACATCTCCCCCGAGGCGGCCAGCGGCGGCACCATCGGCCTCATCGAGAACGGTGACCAGATCCGCATCGACGTCAGCACCCGCACGCTCAAGGTCCTCGTCGACGACGCCGTGCTCGCCGAACGCCGCGCCAAAATGGAAGCCTCCGAACGCCCCTGGCAACCCCTCAACCGCGACCGCCCCGTCACCACCGCCCTGCGGGCGTACGCGGCCCTCGCCACCTCAGCCGACAAGGGTGCAGTCCGCTACGTGCCGTAGCGGACTGCGGTTTCGCCCACACCAACTGAGCGCTGTCCAAGCTGAACTTTGACAGCACACCTCCCCGTCGTTGCACGCCACCATGTCCCGCTCGCCGCACCTAACCGCCCTCGCGTAGCGACGAGCGGGACATGACGCCGCGCCCACTCGACATTCGCCGCGGCCATGTCCCGCTCGCGGCAGCCAACCACCTCGCGTAGGGGCACACGGGACGTGACGGCGTGCCCACTCGATGTTTGCCGCCACCACATCCCGTCGCTCATGAGCTACCCGACCAACGGGGACAGCACGACGTGCCCACCCGCGAATTGCCGCCACTATGTCCCATGCGAGGCAGCCAACCACCTCACATGGTGACGAACGGGACATGACGGCGCACCAACTCGACAACCGCCGGGACCATGTCCCGCTCGGCTGCGTGCCGAACAAGACTGCGCCCCTCGGAAGTCCAAGGGGCGCAGGTGGTTCGGAGTTAGTCGAAGGGGCCGATGCCGGTCAACGGGTTGCCGCCGTGCAGGTACCAATAGGTGGCGATGGCGGCGGCTATGGCCAGGAGCAGGACTACGAAGGAGCCGGCGAAGGGGCGGGTGGCCCAGCCGCGGTTGCGGTCGAGGGCCCAGCGGCCGGGGCCGGTGAGGATGATGACGGCGGAGATGCCGGCTAGGATGCTCTCCATTTCGACGCCGGTGGGGACGGAGGCCTTGTATTGGAAGCCGGGGATCATGCCTTGCTTCCAGGCCCAGGCGTCGAGGATGACGGCGAGGACGGCGCCTGCGGCGAGCGGGGTGGCCAGGCCGAGGACCAGGAGTGCGCCGCCGCCGACTTCGCCGATGGTGACCAGGATGGCCGACACGGTCGGGTGGTCCCAGCCGCCTTTCTCCATCATGTCGCGGGTGCCGTCGAGGCCGGGGCCGTTGAACCAGCCGGTCAGCTTCTGCAGGCCGTGGTAGATGAAGGTGCCGCCGACGATCAACCGCAGCAGAAACAGACCGAAATCCAGTGTGCCGCGGCGGTTCTCGCCGTTGCGGCGACGCAGCCTGCCGGTGTCGGTCGGCGCGTTCGCGGCGGGCGGGATGCTGGCGTAGGCATAGGCGGGCGCCGCGTCCGGCGCGGTGCCGCTGGCGCCGACGGGCGGCACGTCGGGGTCAAGGCCGAGCTCGTCGTCGGTGCGCGGCACGTCCTTGGACAACCTGGGAAACTGCTCGGTCGGCGAATCGAACGGGCTGCTGACGCCTCGACCGGTGGACGACACCGCCGACTGCTCGGCCGTGGACGGCGCTGAACGCTGGGCCGCCGAGGGGTCGGATGTGTCTTTCGGCTTCTCGGTCACGGCCAATACCCTATGCTGCGCCGCGCAACAGCGGGCACCAAACACTATTGGCGTGTCAGTTCCCGACAAAATACAGGTGTGCGGCCGGAATTCGGGGGCGCACCGGACCCGGGAGCGGCGGTGTCGGACGGTTTTCCGTAACGTCTGAGCTATGAGGTTGGTTGTCGTGGGTCGCGTTGCGGCGAGCGTGGTGCTCGGGTCCGTGCTGGTGTCCGGCTGCGCGCGGTTCGATGATTCGGCGTCGAGCCCGTTCACGCCGGAGCCGACGCTGCACGGTGCGAACATCGACCCGAAGAAACCGGGACAAGAGCAGACGTCGACCACCCGGCCCAGCGGGCCGTGCATCGACCCGGATCCCGCGGTGGTGGCCACCTGTCTGGACACCACGGGTGGACTGGTCGCGCTCGGCGACGGCGCGCTGGTCGCCGAGCGGCGCACCGGGCGCATCCTGAAGGTCGCGCCGGAAACGCCGCCGAGCGAGTACGCGCGGGTGGAGGTGGACGGCTCCGGCGACGGCGGTCTCAGCGACCTCGCGCTCTCCCCGACGTTCCGGGAAGACGGCCTGATCTACGCCTACATCACCACGCCCAGCGACAACCGGGTGGTCCGCATCGCCCAGGGCGGCGGCCCGCCGAAGGACATCCTGACCGGAATCCCCAAGGGCGCCACCGGAAACCACGGCGCCATCGACTTCGTCACGCCCACCCAGATGCTGGTGCTGACCGGCGACGCGGGCAACCCCGACGCCGCGAACTCGCCGTCCTCGCTAGCGGGCAAGCTGCTGCGGGTCAACTCCCCCGCGCCGGGCGCCGCCGCGGAGATCGCGGTGTCCGGCATCGGCGTCGCCGGCGATATCTGCCGGGACAGCAAGGACAGCGTCTGGATCACCGATCGCACCCCCGTCGAGGACCGGTTGCAGCGGCTCGGCGGCGACGGCGCGGTCACCACGGCGTGGACCTGGCCCGACCGCCCCGGCGTCGCGGGCTGCGCCGCCGCGACCGACGGCGTCGCGATCGCGCTGACCAAGGCAAAGGCCCTCGCCATCGCGGCGGCCGACGCCAACACCCACGAGGTCACCTCGGCACCGACCCTGATCGCGCAGGACAAGTACGGACAGCTCGGCGGCGCCACGGTCGGCGCGGACGGCGCCATCTGGGTGGGCACCGTCAACAAGACCGACGGCCAGCCGGGGCCGAATGACGATCGGGTAGTACGCATTCCGCCGCCGCAGGCCGGTGGGAACGGACCGGACTAGACTCCGGCGAACGATAAAGGGCCGACTCCGGTGGAGTCGGCCCTTTACGTTACGAAGGTGGTTGCGCCCGAACAGGTTCGGCGGATAACCCGATCTCGTGCAACGGACGCAGACGAGAGTCAGCAGCGCCCGACGACAGCCCAACCTTCGCGAGGCAACTCAACCCAGTCGGCAGTCCACATCGCATCGAACTGCTTACCGGATGGCGCGACCGACCTCGTCAATGCCTGCAACCTGTGGCAGGCCAGCAGGTTTCAGCTGCAGGCCGCCAGCACGAGCTCCCGCACGCGCGCCGCATCGGCTTGCCCGCGAGTCGCTTTCATCACGTCGCCGACGATCTTGCCCGCGGCCTGGACCTTGCCGGCGCGGATCTTCTCGGCGATATCCGGGTTCGCGGCGAGCGCCTTCTCCACCTCGGCCTGCAAAGCGCTGTCGTCGCTGACCATGCCGAGCCCCTTGGAATCGACGATCTGGGCGGGCTCGCCCTCGCCGGCCAGCACGAAATCGACGACCTGCTTGGCCACCTTGTTGTTCACCGTCTTGGCCTCGACCAGGTTGATCACCTCGGCGACCTGGGCCGGGGTGATCGGCAGGTCCTCCAGCGCGACCTCGCGCTCCTTGGCCTTCTCGGTCAGGTAGGCGACCCACCAGGAGCGCGCCTCGTTGGCGGGGGCGCCCGCGTCGACGGTGGCGATGATGAGGTCGAGCGCGCCCGCGTTGACGAGGTCGCGCATCACCTCGTCGGACAGGCCCCAGTCGGACTGGATGCGGGACCGGCGCAGCCACGGGTACTCCGGGATGGTGCCGCGCAGCTGCTCCACCCATTCCGCCTCGGGCGCAACGGGTTCCAGGTCGGGCTCGGGGAAGTAGCGGTAGTCCTCGGAGGTTTCCTTGACCCGGCCCGGGGAGGTGGTGCCGTCGGTCTCGTGGAAGTGCCTGGTCTCCTGCACGATGGTGCCGCCACCGGCCAGCACGGCGGCCTGGCGGCGCATCTCGAAGCGGACGGCGACCTCGACGCTGCGCAGCGAGTTCACGTTCTTGGTCTCGGTGCGGGTGCCGAATTCCTTGGCGCCGATCGGCATCAGCGACACGTTGGCGTCGCAGCGCAGCGAACCCTGCTCCATCTTCACGTCGGAGACGTCGAGCGACCGGAGCACCTCGCGCAGCGCGGTGACGTACGCGCGGGCCACCTCGGGCGCGCGCTCCCCCGCGCCGGTGATCGGCTTGGTGACGATCTCGACCAGCGGCACACCGGCCCGGTTGTAGTCGAGCAGCGAGTGGCTGGCGCCGTGGATGCGACCGGTCGCGCCGCCGACATGGGTCGACTTGCCGGTGTCTTCTTCCATGTGCGCGCGCTCGATCTCCACCCGGAAGGTGCTGCCGTCGTCGAGCAGCACATCGAGGTAGCCCTCGGTGGCGATGGGCTCGTCGTACTGGCTGATCTGGTAGTTCTTCGGCTGGTCCGGGTAGAAGTAGTTCTTGCGCGCGAACCGGCCCCACGGGGTGATCGAACAGTTCAGCGCGAGCCCGATGCGGATCGCCGACTCGACGGCCTTCTCATTTACCACCGGCAGCGAACCGGGCAGACCGAGGCACACCGGGCACACCTGGGTGTTCGGGCCTGCACCGAATTCGGTCGGGCACCCGCAGAACATCTTGGTCGCGGTGGACAGCTCGACGTGGACCTCCATGCCAAGCACCGGCTCGAACCGGGCGATGACATCGGAGTAATCCATCAAGTCGAGTGTGGGTGTGCTCATGGCTGCGCCTCGCTGACGCTCGGCTCCGCCATGACCCCACAGGTGGCTGTGCCTGATTTTCGCTCGCTGCGCTCGCTCATGCGGAACATTCTATGTAAGCCCTCGGACTAGAACGCACGGGCTCACATCCCACTCCTACTTCGGTTGGACCCGCTGGGTCAGCCAGCCGGTGACATAGGTGAGCACCTCCGGCGAGACAGTCGTCTCGATCTCGCTGTACTCGTCGGGCCGCCCTGTCTCGGTGGGTTGCATGAGGTGATTCAGACCGGGGAATACATGGACGGTCGCATCAGGATTGGCGGCGAGGGCGGCGCGCATCGCAGGCTCGCTCTGGCCGGGCGGCACCTGCAGGTCCTTTTCGCCGAAGAACGCGAGCACCGGAACGCGCAGCGCCGACAACGCCGGGGCCGGATCGTAGGCGACCAGAGCGGCCAGGTATGGCGTGATCCCGGCGGTGACCTGGGATTCCGGTGCCCGCTGGTCGGCGGGCTTGGCCTCGTTCTGCTTGCGCACCAAGTCCTTTGCCCCCGCCAGGTCACCCGCTTTCAACAGTGCCGCCAGCTCGGCGGTTTCCCGGACCTGTTTGTCGACGGCGTCGGCGGGGGCGCCGGTGGCGGTGGTGATCAGCCGGGTTTGCTCGACGAGCACGTCGGCACCCGAGACGCCCGGTCCGGCCATCAGGATGAGGAAGGCGACACCGCTGTCGGGCCGCGCGGCGACCATCGGCGCGAGGTAGCCGCCTTCGCTGTGCCCGAACAAGCCGACGCGGGCCGGGTCGATGTCCGGGCGACCACGCAGGAAGCCGACGCCGGCCGCGGCGTCATTGGACAGGTCGGTGTAGTTCGCGTCGTCCAGCTTGCCGCCGGTGCCGCCGACGCCGCGGTCGTCGACCCGGAGGACGGCGTATCCCGCCCTGGTCAACGTGTCCGCGATCAGCAGGAAAGGCTTGTGGCCGAGCAGTTCTTCGTCGCGGTCCTGTGGTCCGCTGCCGGTGATCAACAGGACCGCGGGGAACGGCCCGGTGCCCTCGGGCTTGGTCAGGGTGCCCGCGATGGTGAGGTCACCGTTGCGGTAGGTGACGTCCTCGGCCCGGTACGGGAACGGCGGCTTCGGCTCCTGCGGGCGGACCGGTGGTGGCAGTTTGCCGCGCTGCAGCACGAGCCGGAACGTCTCGCCGCCCTGCAGGAAATCGCCGGTGATCTGGTCGGGGCCTTGTTCGTATTCGCCGCGGAACTTCGGGTCGCCCGGGACATCGGCGATCGCGAAGGACACCCCGTTCCGGTCGGTCTTCACGTCCTTCAGCTCCACCGACTTGACCCCTTGCGTCGGGATGTCGATGGTGGCCGTGCCCTTGTCGGTGAACGTCACGCCGATCTGGGTCGGTCGCCCCGGCACCTCGATCGCACCGTGCCAGTCGCCGGTCGTCGGCTCGGGCGGATTCGAGTCCGATCCCGACGTGCAGCCCGCAACCAGCATCCCAATGACGAACAGTGCCAACGCGATCAGTCGCCCAGTGCGCATGTCCCAACAGTACCGATCCCCGGTGACACCTTCGGCGTGGCGCGGGCGGACGACCAGACCCGCGCCAAGTCCAGCAGCTGGCGGAGTTCGGTGTCGAAATCCTGCGCGGGCGGAAAGGGTTGCTGCACAAGACCTGTGTTGGACGGCGGAACTCCGGCCCGCCGGGCACCGGCCGCCTGCGCGAGGCGGTGCGCATAGTCCCTCAGCTGTGGCTCTGACACATCCTGGTGAGTCGCCGCGGACCCGGTATGCGCGGGAGGCAGGTAAGGCCCGAGATGCAGTAACGCGTCGCGTATCTCGACAGTCATCCGTAAGAGACGGGCAGTCGTGTCACGCCGGGTCAGCCCGTCGCCGGCGGGAAACATCACGATCTCCGGCACGGCCGCGGTGACGTCGCGCCACAGCGGACGCAAGCGGCGGCAGATCCGTCCGTCACGGTCCAGACCCGCGTATTCCAGCAGATGCCCGACCACCGGGCCTGCGACGAGTGTGGTGGCGAGAACAGCGGCGAAGGTGAAGGCGATCTCCGTCCGGCCGACCGGTGGATATCCGAGGTCCCACCCGAGGACCATCTCGCCGGCCATGAGCACCAGCGCCACGTAGGTGGGCACGTAGGCCAGCAACATCAGCGAACCAACCACTTTCGCCAGCGGTTTCCGGTTGTCCATCCGGAGTTCTCGGATAGCCAGCCGGGTCTGCACCAGCGTCGTCGCCGCCAGGGGAACCCCCTGTGCGGCCCAGACGACGAGCCCACCCCAGTTCGGGTTCGGGTCGGGCAGTTGTTCGGCACGTCCGGCGGCCGGTCCGGCGATCAGTGTCAGCACCGCCGCGACCACGCCGACCGCACTGTAGATCCGCTGACGCCGCCAAGTCACGGCCGGGTCGGCACCGGGTTCCCACAACCGGGCGAGACCGTAGAGGTGCATGACGAACATGACGATGCAGCCCAGCGCGAGCTGGTTCGCCACACTGCTGATGCTCGTGGTCTGCGTGCAGCGAAACAACACCAAGCCGCTCAAACCCCACAGGAACGAACGATTGACCAGCTGGTCGGCGATCGTGTTCCTGGTGAAGAGCAGCCTGCCCGCGCCGACGACGGCGACGTACCCGATCACCGGCCACGCGATGAGCCCGGAGAGCGGCGATATCAACACTGCCCCCTACTGACCGACCAGTCCGTCGGGGGCGGAGTTTACCTACTGGTTCCGTACGGAGTCGACCGTCCGGAACGCGCTATTCCCCGCGCGCGTAGCGGACCGAGGCGGCGACGGCGTCCATGTCGAGGTTCAGGCTCGGGTCGCGATCTTGGGCCTCGCGGAATTCGAGCATGACGTCGTCGAATGTGCTGCGGCGGGCGGAGGTGATCAGCGACTGGCGGACGTAGTCGCTGAGCGGCAGGCCGGTGGCGTAGGCGCGGCGACCGAAGATGCCGAGGGCGTCGGCGGGCAGGTCGTAGATGTCGATGAGGGCGACGGCGGCCGCATCGATCTCCGGGATGAGCTCGCGGCCTTCGGACTCCAGGAACTCCACGACCGTGTCGTCGGCGGTGCGCTTACGGGCCAGCGCGATGAGCTCTTCGCGCACGTAACCCAGCAGCGGGAGTCCGGCGGCGCCTGCCCGACGCCGCAGCACGGCGACGTCGGCGTCCGGCAGGTCGTTCACGTGTAAGTCGGCCATGCCCGCCAGCGTAACCCGGCGGCCCCGGCCGCACCGCCGAGCATCCGCTGATCGGCTGTGTACCTGGCGAATTCGGGTCAGCCGAAGAAGGCCTCGGCCTCGCGATAACGCTCGTCCGGCACCCGCTTGAGCTGCTTGGTGGCCTCGGCCAGCGGCACCAGCTCGATGGTGCTGCCGTGCAACGCCACCATCTGCCCGAACTGACCCGCGTGCACGGCCTCGGCGGCGTGCAGGCCGAATCGAGTGGCCAGCACCCGGTCGTACGGGGTGGGGCTGCCGCCACGCTGCACATGGCCGAGCACCGTGGTGCGGACCTCCTTGCCGATGCGCCGTTCGATCTCCGCGCCGAGCTGCTGGGCGACACCGGTGAACCGTTCGTGCCCGAATTCGTCGATACCGCCCGCCCGCAATGCGAACCCGGAATCCTCGGCGGGATGCGAGCCTTCGGCGACGACGCAGATGAAGTGCTTGTCACCGCGCTGGAAGCGGCGCTTGATCATGGCGCACACCTCGTCCACGTCGAAGGGCACCTCGGGCACCAGGGTCAGGTGTGCGCCCGCCGCCATGCCCGCGTTGATCGCGATCCAGCCCGCGTGCCGCCCCATCACCTCGACCAGCATCACGCGCTGGTGCGACTCCGCGGTGGTGTGCAGCCGGTCGATCGCCTCGCTCGCGATGCTCAGCGCCGTGTCGTGGCCGAAAGTGACGTCGGTGCAGTCGATGTCGTTGTCGATGGTCTTGGGCACGCCGACGACCGGCACCCCTTCGTCGGCCAGCCAGCTGGCCGCGGTGAGCGTGCCCTCGCCGCCGATCGGGATGAGCGCGTCGATGCCGTTGTCGTCCAGGGTCCGTTTGATCCGGCCGAGCCCGGCGCGCAGCACGTCGGGATTGGTGCGGGCGGTGCCGAGGATGGTGCCGCCCTTGGTGAGCAGCCGGTCGGTGCGGTCGTCATTGTGGATCTGAATCTTGCGATCCTCCAATAGACCGCGCCAGCCGTCCTCGAACCCGACGATCGCGTCGCCGTAGCGTCCGTTCGCGGTGCGAACGACAGCACGGATGACCGCGTTCAGTCCGGGGCAGTCTCCGCCTCCGGTCAAGACTCCGATGCGCATGGCCGCTATCTTGCCCCGCCCGGCCCGGTTCGGCAGGCCGACCCCCGGGTTGCTCGGATAACGGTGATCATTCCAGGACAGTGGGCCAACCTCTTTCGCGAAACTCAGTAGATGTAGACGATCGCGTTCTGCCCGCCGGTGCAGGTGACCAGGCCGTCCAGGGTGACGCATTCCATGGTGAAGTTCTGCCGCAGGGGCGGGCTGAACGCGGTCACCTGGCGGGTGCCCGCGGCGTCGGATCCCTCGCCGTAGGCCTTGCGCAGTTCCTCGGCGAACTCGCACGAGGTGACCTCGGAGCCGATCGCCGAGTAGAGGAAACGGCCGGCCGGCGGGTACTTCGTCTCGCAACCCCTTGCGGTGGCCGGGACCGGGGCGAGCGTCAGCGACGCGGGGCCGGAGCTGAAGGAACCCCGCCCCAGCCAGCCGACGACACCGGTCAGCGCGAGCACGATGATGAGCGCGCCGACCACCGGCAGCCATCTACGCCGTGATCGACGTTTGCGCGGCGTGGCCTCCCTTGCCGGGGTCACCGCGGCTTTCGGGCCGGTATCAACATCGGGGCTCGGCTCCAGGACGCGATGTGGTTCGCGCAGAACGACTTCGCCTCGCGGGCCCGGCCCGCGATTCGGTTCCGGCGGCATGATCCGTCCGGCACCGAGCCGGCCGTTGACCGGCGGCCGCGCGATCGCGTCGGTCGGCACGGCGTTCGCATTGAGCTGTTCGGGACCGACATTCGGAAACACCACCGTCGGCGGCGCTTTCGGCAGCACTGCGCCCATCTGGTCGGTCGGCAACTCGGTGACCGCGACGACCGGCCGACCGGTGAGCGCCGACTTCGCCGCCGACGCCAGCCCGCCCGCGGTCGAGTAACGGTCCGTCGGCCGCTTGGCCATGCCCCGCGCGATCACCTCGTCCAAGGCGGCGGGCACCCCCGCCCGGACCGCACTCGGGCGCGGCGGCGGCATCGAAAGATGCGAGTGGATCAGCACACTCATCGCCTCGGCCCGGAACGGTGTTGTGCCGGTGAGGCATTCGTAGAGCACACAGGCCAGCGAGTAGACGTCGGCGGTGCCGGTGACCGGACCGTTCTCGAAGCGTTCCGGCGAGATGTAGCTGTAGGAACCGACCGCGGCCTCGCCGGTGCCGGTCATGTTGGGATCGTTGGCGGACCTGGCGATGCCGAAATCGGCGAGGTACGCGAAGTCCGAGGCGGTGACGAGGATGTTGGCGGGCTTGACGTCCCGGTGCACCAACCCCTCCGCGTGCGCGGCGTCCAGCGCGGCGGCGATCTGCTCGACGATGCCGATCGCGCGCGCCGGTGTCAGCGGTCCCTCACCGCGCAGCACCGAGCGCAGATCGTGGCCGCGCACCAGCCGCATGTCGATGTAGAGCACGCCGTCGATCTCGCCCCAGTCGTGGATCGGGATGACGTGCGGCTCGGCCACCCGCGCGGCCGCCTGCGATTCCCGGCGGAACCGCTGCTGGAACATCGGATCTTGCGCGAGCTCGGTCGGCAACAGCTTGACCGCGACGACCCGGTCCTTCACCGTGTCGTAGGCCTCATAGACCTCGCCCATGCCCCCGCGGCCCAGCAGCGAGCGCAGCTCGTAAGGACCGAATCGAGTTCCGATTCTGGTCCGCGGTCCGTCCACCCGTCACCTCCACCTCACCTGCGCGACCCGGCGCACTGTAAGCCCGGTGGCCTACATCCGATACGTCGGGATTTTCAGGGGTTGCCGTTACCCGGTCGAACTCGGCTGATCAGGCAGGACAGCGACCGCCGGACAGCTCGTCCAAGTGCTGGGAGATAACGGTGGACAGTTTGTCCAGCATCGTCATCCCGTCGGAGAACGCACCGGAATCCGGCTGTGCCGCGAACGCGATCGCGATCTGTCCCGACGGCGTCGAGATCAAGCCGAACTGCCGGACCAGGTACGCGCCCGAGGCGTCCGGACCCCAGCCACCCTTGAACTCGGCGCCGCTGAACGCGCCGAGGCCCCAGCGCTGGGCCGATTGGACCTGCTCCATCAGGTTGATCACGGTCGCCGACTGCGGCAGGCAGGGCAGTCGCGAGGCGAACCGAACCTGTTCGGCCAGTGACCATTCCGCCTGGCCGAAGGCCGAATGCTCGGACCTGGTTCTGGCTGCGGGCACGGTGGTCTTGCTGTCGCCGCCCTCCCGGAGCACCGACTGAACCGCCTGCGCCGCTTCCTGATTCGTGCCGAGCGATTGCCACAGCGTGTCGGCGGCGGCGTTGTCGGACGCGGTGATGGCGGCCGACACGGCATAGGAGGCATTTCCGGGATTGCGCCGCAGCGCGGCAATGGTCAACGGCACCTTCATGGTCGACCAGGCGGGGCCGGTGGTCCAGTCGCCGAAGCTGACCACCTGGTCACCGCCGACCGGCATGATCGCCAGACCGAGTTTTCCGCGCACCCCGGCCTGTAGTTCCGCGACGCTCGCGGCCAGGGTGCCGGGGACGGTGATGGACAGACCTTTTTGGTCCGCGTGCGACGCGGCCGCGGTAATGCTGGTTTCGTCCGCGTCCGAACGGTCGGCGCCCGACCCGCATCCGGCCACCAGGAACACGGCTAATGCCGCACAGCTCAATGCTTTTCGAACACGAGCCGCGCGGGATCGATCAATATACATACACCACCGCATTTTCGCCGCCACTGCACGTGACGAGCTGGCCTTCACTGAGGCAATTCATCGTGTAGGTCCGGCCGGTCACCGGGCTGGTCGCCACCACGGTGCGCGGTGCGTTCCGTGAGGTGGTGCTCCCTGGGCTTGCCTGGGCGTACGCCCGCCGGACTTCCTCGGCGAACGCGCACGTCGTCGCGGCGGAGCCGGTGGCGGACTTGGTGAACGCACCCGAGCCCGAATCGCCCTGGGTACACGGCTTCGCACTGGCGGGCAGGGGAACCGCCGTGGTCGTCTTGGCCGGGGTGGAGGAGGTGGCCGGCGGTGCCGACGGACTGCCCGGCGCCTGCGGTTGCGGACTGGCCGTCGGCACCGGAGCGCTGGCCTGCTGGTCGGTGGGCTTTGCGACATTGGTGGAGGTGAACACCTGCCAGCCCACCACTCCGACGACCGCCACCACGACGATCACCACCACCGCGATCAGGATGGGCAGCACGATGGATCGGCGCCTGCCGGTCGAGTAGGGCTCTTCCTCCGGGTCGTAGTCGTCGTACTCCGGCGCGTAGCCCTGATCCGGGTACTCGCTACGGCTCGCGTAGTTGCTCTGTGGCGGATAGTCGGCGCGAGCGTGACCGCCCGGCTCGGAAAACCTTGCGGGGTCGTAGTACTCGTCCGGTGCGGAATAGGCTTCCGGCGGCGTGTACCCGCCCGGCGCCGCATAGACCTCGGTGGGCTGGTGATCGGAGGGATAGTCGTCGGCGCCCGGGGGTCGCCCGAAGCCGGGTTCATCGGGGAAGCGCGTCGTCTCGTATTGCTGAGCGGCCGAGTATGCTTGACCGCCGACGAAGGGCTTGTCCTCCGAATATGCCTGCGCCCCAGGGTGTTCCGCATAGGGTGGACCGGGCTCGGCCGAATATGCCTGCGCACCTGGATGCCCTGGATACGGTTGACCCGGACGATCCGAATACGGCTGGTCGCCGGACTGTTCCGAATACGGTCCGTCACCGGCACGATCCGGGTACTGCCGTCTGTCGGGCTCACCCGCGAACGACGGTCCGTCAGGGTAAGCCGAATACGCTTGTCCGCCAGGACGATCCGAGTACGGCGCGCCAGGCTGCTCCGAATACGGTTGCCGCCCAGGCTGACCCGAGTACCCCGGACCCTCGGAGCCATCCGAGAACTGCCGCCCACCCGACTGATCCGAGTACGGCGGTCCCCCGGGTCCATCCGAGTACGGTGACCCCTCAGGCTGCTCCGAGTACGGCGGCCCTCCGGGCCCGTCCGAGTACCTTTGTCCCTCGGCCGGATCTGAAGATGGCGGTCCTCCAGCCGGACCCGAATACGGCTCTGCGCCGAACGGCTCCGAATGATTCCGTCCGGGCTGTTCCGAGTACGGCTGTCCGCCAGACTGATCCGAGTACCGTTGCCCACCGGGCTGCTCGGGGTAAGCCGGTCCCCCGGCAGCCCCCGGATACGGCTGCCCGGACTGATCCGGATACTGCGGCCCCCCACCATGCTCGGAATACGCCTGTCCCCCGGACTCCTCCGAGTACAGATGCGCATCCGGGAACGGCCGCACCGGCGGCAGACCCTGATCGGGTGTCCACCGCGGCGTCGGCCCGAGCGGCGGCGCAGGTTCCTGCGCGGACGACAGTGTCGTGAACTGGATCTCGGTCGGCCGCACCACGGTCGGCGCGCTGGGCAGGATCACGGCGGAGATCTCCCCCGTCGACTCCGGCGGCACCCCGCCCGCGCCGGGCGCGCGAACCACCAGCATCGGACCGGTCGGCGGCGGCACGTTGGGCGCCCCGATCGGCGGCGACACATTCGGCGCACCCGCCGAATTCGCCCCCGCCGCCGGTGCGCTCGCCTGCGGCACGCCGGTCGAGGGCGCACTGCTGAGCGCGGCCCGCGCCGCCAAGGCCATGGCGGACGCGGTCGGCCACCGATCGGCCGGATCCTTGGCCATGCCGCGGCTGATCACCGCGTCGAGTCCGGCCGGGATGCCCGCCTGCTGCGAGCTCGGCCGCGGCGGCGTCTCGGAAAGATGCGACCGGATCAGCACGTTCATGCTGGCGGCCGGGAAAGGCGAAGCCCCCGTCAGGCACTCGTGCAGCACGCAGGACAGCGAATAGATGTCGGCCCGGCCGGTCACCTGGGCGACGTCGAATCGTTCCGGCGCCATGTAGATGTAGGAGCCGACGGCCATGCCGACCATCGTGACGGCGCTGTCGCCCTCGGTGTGCGCGATGCCGAAGTCGGCGAGGAACGCGTGATCGGCAGCGGTGACCAGGATGTTGGCCGGTTTGACGTCGCGGTGCACCAGTCCGCCCGCGTGCGCGGCGTCCAGCGCCGAGGCGATCTGTTCGACGATGTTCACCGCGCGAACCGGACTCAGCGGTCCTTCCTTGCGCAGCAGGGTGCGCAGATCGACGCCGGGCACCAACTGCATGTCGATGAACAGCACGCCGTCGATGACGCCCCAGTCGTGGATGGGCACGATGTGTGGCTCGGCGACCCGCGCGGCCGCCTGCGATTCACGCCGGAACCGCACCTGGTACGCGGGGTCACCGGCGAGTTCCTCGTGCAGCAGCTTGACCGCCACCACTCGGTCTTTCACCGTGTCGTAGGCCTCGTAGACCTCGCCCATGCCCCCCTTGCCCAGCAGTGACCGCAATTCGTACGGCCCGAACCGTGTACCGGTTCTGGGCCCAGGTGCCTCCACCCCGTCAATCCTCCACATCCCGGGCCGGATGTGCACGCATAACTCTCGCAACACCGGCCCGTCAAAGAGTGGATTCTCCGGGTGTCACCACCCCGTGGTCAAACGCAAAGACGATCGCGGCGGCCCGATCCCGCAGCTCGAGCTTGCCGAATATGTGTCCGACATGGCTTTTCACGGTCACTTCCGAGATACCCAGTTCGCGGGCGATCTCCGCGTTCACCCGGCCGCGCCCGATCAATTCGAGCACCTCGTACTCGCGCGCTGTGAGATCGGACAACCTCGCGCTCGTGCGTGTCGCGCTCGGCCGCACGGTGCGATAGGCCGACAGCACCCGTTCGGTGACCGACGGGTCGAGCCAGGCGCCACCCCCGGCGACCATCCGCACCGCGCGGATCAGATCCTCGGCGGGCGAATCCTTGAGAATGAACCCGGCCGCGCCCGCGCGCAGCGCACCGGACAGCAGCTGATCATCGTCGAAGGTGGTCAGCACCAGCACCGGCGGTGCTCCGGCGCGCGAGCGCAGCAGGCGGGTGGCGTCGATGCCGCCGACCCGTTTCATCCGCAGATCCATCAGCACCACGTCGGGCCGCGCGGCCGCCACCGCGGCGAGCACCTCATCGCCGTCGGCGCATTCGCTGACGATGAATCCGTCCCGGCGGCGCAGGATCCGGCGCAGTCCGCCGCGAACCAACTCCTGGTCGTCGACCACCAGGACGGTCACCGCGTCCTCGGCGCCCGCGGGTGATGCCGCTGTCACAGAGCCTCCCGTGCGTTGCGGGGAACGCACCCCGGCTGTCTTGTGCGGCGGGTCGTCATCCCGCCTCCCGGCTCGCCGCAGAGCCGCCGAGCGGAATGCCCGATAGCGGGCACGCGCCGCGGACCGGGGCCAGTGGAATGCTTGCGCGGACCGACCAGCCACCGTCGTCCGGGCCCGCGATGATGCGGCCACCGAGCAGTTCGGCCCGCTGCACCATCCCCGACAGGCCCATTCCGGTGCCCCGTTGCGCGGGCAGGCCGGCGGGCAAGGTGTTGTGCACCCTCAGTGCCACCGCGGCCGCGTCCACCGCCACCTGCACGAGCGCGGATCCGCCCGGCGCGTGCTTGACGACATTGGCCAGCGACTCCTGCCCGATCCGATACAGCGCGAGCCCGACCGCGGGCGACACCGCACGCAGGTCCCCGGCGCACACGTAGCGCACGTCCAGTCCCGCTCGGGCGAAGTCGCCGACCAACGCCGCGAGGTCCTCCACGCCCGGTTCCGGGACGTGTTTGGACGGTCGCGCGTCGAGCAGCCCGACGGTGCGCCGAATATCGGCCATGGCCTGACGGCCGAGTTGCTCGGCGTCGGTGAGCGATTCCACCGCCTCGTCGACGTCGCGGTCGGTCTGCAGTGCGTGCCGTGCCGCGGTGAGATGCAGCAGCGTGATGCTCAGCGAGTGCGCGATCACGTCGTGCACCTCGCGGGCGATCCGGCGGCGTTCCTCGTCGGCGGCCTGGGCCGCGCGGATGTCTTGGTAGCCACGCTCCTGATAGAGGAAGCGACGCTGATATTGCAGCAGCACACCGGCCATCCACCCGAACGCGACGCTGACGAGATAGGACGGCAGATTTTCCGACAAGTTCCCGTAAATGTCGAACAGGATGAGTTCGAGCATCATCGCGGCGGCCACCGGCACGCTGATCCACTTGGCCGCGATCGCCGACACCTCACCCGCCGCGGCGACGAGCACGAAAGGTGCGAGATCCGGCGAGACCGGCTGAAGGAGGAACAGCGCCTCGGCCGCCATCGCGAACAGCCCGAGCGTCATCGGCCGTGGCATCACCCCGAGAAACGCGTACATCGGGCCGAATGCGGAGGTCAGCAGCACGGCGAGAATCGGGAGCGCGGTCGGAAAGTAACTGTGCCGCTGGATCGCCGCGCCGATGGCGACGATGACCAACGCCAGATCGACCACGATGATGACCGAGGGCGGATAGTCGAACGGCAGTTCCTCGACCCGGCGCTGGAACGAGGCCACCGGTTGTCTGGCGAACTCGGCGATCCGGTCCCCGCTGCGGCGCAGACCGACGACCACGCGCCGCCACACGCGGGTCACCGGCCTCGGCTCGCCGGCCGGGGCGGAGACGCCGATCACACCCATGCGGTAAGGCTAACCGCCCGGTTACGGCCCGTACATCGTTCCTGGAGCGGGTCGCTTCTCCTACCGTGGGCGGAGATCGATTCGGGTCCGTGGCACGAAGACAGGCGGACCGGCTCGTCCGTAACGTGAGTCGCAGCGTCACAGGGAGGCGAGGCTCATGTCCTGGAAAGATCAGCACGCCCGCACCGAAGTTGTGCACACCGTCCTGGCCCGGGCCGCCGTCGATCCGGGCGATCCGCATCTGTTCACCGGGATACCGGAGCTGGAGCGGCTGTTCGGCGGCGCGGAGGGTCTGCTGCTCGCCCTGCGCTATCGCTGGAACATCCACCTCGACGCGAAGCTGGATCAGGCTATGGCCCAAGGACAGTCGGCCATCGATGCCTATCTGGAGCTGGCCGCCGAGCAGCCGGTGCTGCGCGCCGTCCTCGATGCCCAGTATCGTCGCCGCCAACACGCGCCGACGGCAATGGCGCGCTAGCGCGGCGGACGAATATCTGACCGACCGAACAGAGTGGGGGCAGCGATGCCGGAGCCGGCCATGCTCGAATTGTCCGACGTGAGCAAGCAATACCGAGTCGGCGGGCAGACGGTCCGCGCGCTGGACGCGATCAGCCTGCGCATCGAGCCGGGCGAGTTCACCTCGATCATCGGGCCGTCCGGCTCCGGCAAGAGCACGCTACTGCACCTGCTCGGCGCGCTCGATACTCCCGACGCGGGCTCGATCCTGTTCCAGGGCACCGAGATCGGCGGCATGGACGATGAGCGTCAGTCCGAGTTCCGCCGCCACCGGGTCGGTTTCATCTTCCAGTTCTTCAACCTGCTGCCCACGCTGTCCGCATGGGAGAACGTCGCGGTCCCGAAGCTGCTGGACGGTACCGGGTTACGCAAAGCCAAGCCGCGCGCGCTGGAACTGCTCGACCGCGTCGGGCTGAGCGATCGGGCCAGCCATCGGCCTGCCGAGCTGTCCGGCGGTCAGATGCAGCGGGTCGCGGTGGCCCGGGCGATGATCATGGATCCGCCGTTGATCCTGGCCGACGAGCCCACCGGCAACCTGGATTCCAAGACCGGCGCATCGATCCTGGAGCTGCTCGGCGAGATCGCCGGTTCGGGTAATTCGGTGGTGATGGTGACCCACGACATGGGCGCGGTGACCTATTGCGACCGGGTGATCACGTTGCGCGACGGCAGGATCGGGTCCGACGATACCGCCGAGCGGTCGGTCAGCGCATGATCGGCGCCGCATGGGATCGCTTGCGGCTGTTCAATATCGGGGAACTCCTCGTCCATCGCGGGCGCACCGTCCTTTCCCTCGCGGTGATGGGGGTATCGGCGGGGCTGCTCGTCGCGGTGCTGAGCATCTCCGGCTCGGTCACCGGGTCGGTGGACCGGCTCACGCACAGCCTCGGCGGCCGGGCCGCGCTCGAGGTCACCGGCGTCACCGACGCGGGCTTCGATCAGCAACTGCTGCAACGCGTTGCGGCCACGCCCGGGGTGGACAAGGCGGTGCCGATGGTGCGCGCGCAGATCGGCGCGGGCGCGGACCGGGCCCTGCTGATCGGGGCCGACCAGAATATCGGCGCGCTGGGTGGTGAGCTGGCCGGGCCGATGACGGCGCACGTCGGCAAGCTGCTCACGGTGCCCAACGGCGTCCTCGTCGGTGCCGCCATGGGACATGCGGAGGGCGCGCGGTTCCCGCTGGGTTCCGGAACCGTCACCGTCGCAGGCGTTCTCGACAAGGAGACGTCCGAGCAGCTCAACGGCGGTCATCTCGTCGCCGCACCGCTCGGGCTCGCCCAGCAGATCACCGGGCGGAGCGGCCGATTGGATTCCATTCAAGTCGTTGCGGCGCAGGGCATGTCGGTCGAGACCTTGCGTGCCGAACTCACCGAGGCCGTCGATGGTCGCGCGGTGGTCGCCGACCCGAGCCTGCGCACCGCCCAGGCAGGCGGCGCCGTGCAACTGGTGCGGTACTCCACCATGATGGCTTCGGCTGCGGCGCTGATCGTTTCGGCCTTCCTCATCTACAACGCCATGAGCATGGCGATCGCCCAGCGCAGACCCATGCTCTCGCTGCTGCGGGCCATCGGCGGCAAGCGCGGTCCGATGGTGCGCGATCTGCTCGCGGAGGCCGCGCTGCTCGGTCTGCTCGGCGGCGCCGTCGGGGCGGTGCTCGGTATCTTCATGGGGCGCCTCGCGATCGACCAGTTGCCGGTCGCCATCATGTCGTCGGTGGAGGCGCGCACCGAGTATCTGGTGCCCGGCTACGCGATTCCGGTCGCCATCGCCGCCTGTGTGGTCGCCAGTGTCACCGCCGCCGGGTTGGCCACCCGTCAGGTGTACAAGGTGGAGCCCATCGAGGCGTTGGTGCCGGTCGGTGTCAACAGTGCCGATGCGACGAGCCCGCTGTTGCGCTGGGCCGCGGTCGCCGCGGGTCTCGGGCTGGCCGCGCTGGCGGTCGCGATCGCCGCGGTAGACCTCGGCCGCTACTCGCTCGGCGCCATCTCGACCGCGTTCGTGGCGGCCATCGCGCTCTGTTTCGCCGCGACCGGTCCGCTCGTCCGAGCGGCCGCGGCCATCGCGCGTGCGTTCGGCGCGCCCGGCGCGCTCGGCGCGACCACGCTGGAACGCGCACCGCGCCGGGTGTGGGCGACCGCGATGACCGTGCTGATCGGAGTCGCGGCGACCGTCGCGATGAGCGGGGCGTCGAACAACATGGTGGATTCGGCCACCACCACGTTCGACGACCTGGCCAGGACCGATCTGTACGTCAGCCCCGCCTCGATGGCACAGTTCCCGACCGGCCCGCTGCTGCCCGCCGGGCTGGCCGATCGGATCGCGGCGGTGCCCGGCGTGGCCGAGGTCAGTCCGGCGCAAATGGCTTTCGCCACCCTCGGCAGCGGACGGGTGATGTTGCAGGGCTTTCCGCCCAGCGCACGGCAGACCCGAATGCGGATGCTGGACGACGCGGCCGCCGCCGGGCTGTCCGCCGGTGCGGGCGTGGCGATCTCGCGTGACGTGGCGAAGTCGCTCGGCGTGGACGCCGGCGCCCAGCTGACCCTGCCCACCCCGACCGGCCCACGCACCGTGACTGTGCTGCAAGTGATTCCGTACTTCTCGGCGATCTCCGGCGTGGTCATGCTGGACCTCGACCTGCTGCGCACGTGGTACGAGCGGCCCGGCGAAACGATCGTCGCCGTGAATATCGCGCCCGGCGCGGATCTCGCGGCCGTGCAGGCGGCGATCCGGCGACTGGTACCGCCGGAGATGCATGTGGACACCGGAGCCAACACGGTCACCGCGGCCACCTCCAGCATCGAACAGGGCTCGGCGATGAGCAACGCCATCCTCTGGATCGTGGTGCTGGTAGCGACGGTGGCCCTGCTGAACACGTTGATGCTGTCGGTGCTCGAACGCCGCAGGGAACTCGGCGTGCTGCGGGCCATGGGCACCAGCCGCCAATTCCTGATGCGTTCGGTGCTCGCCGAGGCGGCGGGCATCGGATTGATCGGCGCGGCACTGGGTCTCGTCGTCGGCATCGCCGTGCAGTACCTGGCCACCCTCGCCATGGCGCACGCGCTCACCATCGACGTCGTCTACCAGCCGAGCCCGATGCTGCTGGTCTACGCAACCATCGCGCTCGCGCTCGCACTGCTCGGTTCGATCCCGCCCGCACTGCGGGCGGGACGACTGCCGATCGTGGCGGCGCTGGCGGTCGACTGAATACCGTTCGCTACAGCGGCAATCCGCTGAACCAGGCCTTGAACTTCTGCTGGGTCATGCCGAATCCGGATTCCGGCTGGCTGTCGGTGAGCGTCACCTTGGCGAAGAACAGGTAGTTCGACCGCGTCGGATCGGATTCGAAGCTCACCACCAGGAACCCGTCGGGGAATCCGCTGTCGGTCTTCTGCCACCGATAGGTGGTGTAGGACTTGCCGCCGTTGCGTTCGGTCGCCTTGGTGTTGGACGGTAGGTCGCGCACGGCGGCCTTGGCATCCTCGGGCGTCTTGAAGGCGACCACGATGAAGTCCGGCTCGGCGATCGGCACGCCCCAGCAGTTCCAGCCCGTCTCCCACTTCGGGAAGGCGGGCACGTCGTCGTCGCTGGAGATCTTCTCGCCCGCCTTGGCGGTGTCGAGGAAGCAGGTCTTGTCGTGATAGCCCTTGCCGGTGCCGATTCCGTATTGGGTGTCGACGCCCTGCGGAAGGATCTTCGGGAAGGCCTTGGCGACGAGCGACGGATCGGCGGACGTGTCCGCCGTGGGGGGCTTACCGACGTCCAGCGGGGCCGCCGAGTCCGAATCCATCAGTTTCGCCAGCACGACCCCGGCAATGACGAGCACAACCACGACGATCAGGGCGATCACCGCGATCAGCCCGGTGTTCGAGCGCCGGGCCTGCGGGACCGGGTAGCCCGCGGCGGCTGGGCTGTAACCCATCGGTGGGAAGGCTTGCCCGGCACCGGAATTGGGCGGATAACCACCGCCGGCCTGGCTCGCCGGCGGAAAGGACTGTCCAGCAGCGGAATCAGGCGACGGATAACCGACCGGGGTGTACGGCTGCCCTGCCATGGAGTTCTGCGGCGAGTAACCCGTGCCTGCGGACGGGAACTGCTGCCCGGCAACAGAGCCCGACGTGTACTGCGGCGCGGCGTAGGTCGGGGCCGAGCCGGCGAGCGGCGTTGCGTACGACGGCGGTGCCGCCTGGTACGAACCTTGGCTCGGCGGCTGCGCCAGCACCGTCGGGGCAGGCGGCGCGGTGTACTGCACCGCGGTGGGCAACTGCGGCAGCTGCCCGGCGAGCGCTTGCTTTGCGGCAGTGGCGAAGTCGAGGCACGACGCGAACCGCTGATCGGGACGTTTCGCCATCGCCACCGCGATGACCGCGTCCAACGCGGGCGGCAGACCGGCCCGCAGCGCGGACCCGGACGGCGGCGGTAACTGCAGGTGCCCGCGGATGATGTCGGCCGGGGCGGGCGCGTCGAACGGCGCGACCCCGGTGAGCAACCAGTACAGCGCGCACGCCAGCGAGTACTGGTCGGAGCGGTGATCCAGGTGCGCGCCGGTCATCTGCTCCGGCGAGGCGTAGGCCAGGGTCGCGGTGAACATGCCGGTCTGCGTCAGGTGCGTGGAATCCTCACGCAGCCGGGCGATGCCGAAGTCGGTGAGGAACACCCGCTCGCGGTGCCCGCCGCTGGACCGGGCCAGCATGATGTTGGCCGGCTTCACGTCGCGGTGCAGCACGCCCATGCCGTGCGCGTAGTCCAGTGCCCCGGCGACGCCTTCGATGATCTGTACGGCCCGTTCCGGCGGCAGCTTCTGCGGCGTCACCGTCGCCGCGTCGATGCCGTCGACGTACTGCATGGAGATCCACAGCTGGTCGTCCTCGGTGCCGCGGTCGTACACCGCGACGATATTCGGATGATCGAGCTGGGCGGCCAGGTCGGCTTCCCGCTCGAACCGCGCCCGCACCTCGGTATCGGTGAACAGCTCACGGTTGAGCAGTTTCAGCGCGGTCTGCCGTGGCAGCCTGGGATGGCGGGCCAGATACACCGAGCCCATGCCGCCCTGCCCGAGCAGCTTCTCGATGGTGAATCCGGCGAAAACCTCACCGCTGGTCAGCAACACGTTCCCTTCAGGTCGACCGCGGCCCCCGGATGTCACGTCCGAGCGCGTCACACAGAGCTTGGAGCATAACCGGTAACCCCGTGGCCACGCCGTTTCGAATTCTTACGGGAAATCGGTGAAACTATGGTGGAGACATCATGGTCACGTCAACGATCTATGACGCGTTCATAATGTCCGCACGCCCGGTTACCGATCGGGTCGACCGGATGAGCTAAATTTTGCACCGCCGACTGACAGCGATGACACGCATAGCGGGTGGTGGGGAGGACGCGTGGTGAAGTCGACGGGAACCGGATCTGTGCTGCGCAGATTACTGCGCGGCACCGCCCTGGTCACCCTGCTCGCCTTGACCTCGTGCGCACTGCTCCCCGGCGACCGCGGCCACGACAGCAGGCCCGCTGTGGTCGTCGACACCGCCGGATCCTTCCGGCCCGGCCTCTCGGTGTCCATCCCCGACTCGCTGGCCGCCGACTTCACCCAGCTGCAACCGAGCCTCGGCGGACAGGTCGGCCTGGCGATCATGCCGGTCGGCGGCGGCCGGATGACCATCTTCGGCGACTGGACCAGCGGCATCGCCTGGTCCACCATCAAGGTCCCGCTGGCCATCGCGGCGCTGCGGCACGACTCGGACCGCAGCATCCTCGAAGACGCCGTTGCCGCCATCACCGTCTCCGACAATGATGCGGCCGAGCAACTCTGGCAATCGCTCGGCGACGGTCTGGAGGCCGCCCAGGCGGTGCAGGACGTGATCGACGAGGGCGGCGACTCCACGACCGGGGTGGCCGGGCCGCGAACCAGGTTGGACTACACGGCATTCGGGCAGACCGAGTGGACGCTGGCGAACCAGGTGCGGTTCGCCTCGCGGCTGCCGTGCCTGCCGCGGACGTCCGAGGTGACCGAGCTGATGTCGGAGATCACGCCCGAACAGTCCTGGGGGCTGGGCACTTTGCCGGGTGCCGCGTTCAAAGGGGGCTGGGGTCCCGACGACGACACCGGTATCTACACGGTCCGGCAATTCGGGGTGGTGCCGACGGAGTCGGGGATGGTCGCCGTAGCCCTTGCGGCGCAGGCCGATTCGGGGACCTACGACGACGCTACCGCCATCCTGAGCCGGCTGGCCGTGCTGCTCGGACGGCACCTGAACGAACTGCGCGGCGGCAGCTGCACGCCGTGACCCGTCAGCCGGGCGTGACCAGTCCGGATTCGTAGGCCAGCACCACGGCTTGCGCCCGGTCGCGCAGGTTCAGCTTCGAAAAGACCTTGGAGACGTGCGTTTTCACGGTCTGCTCGGCGACGAACAGCGATTCCGCGATCTCGGTGTTGGACATGCCCTTCGCGATCAGCTCCAGCACCTCCCGCTCACGGGGCGTCAGCGAGGTCAGCGCGGGCGCCGGCTTCGCGCGGGCGGCGGAGCGGCGGCGGGTCACGTCGGCGATGAGCCGCCGGGTGACCGTCGGCGCCAACAAGGCCTGGCCGTCGGCGACCACCCGGACCGCGCGCACGAGCTCTTCGGCGGGCGCGTCCTTGAGCAGAAAGCCGCTCGCCCCGATGCTCAGCGCCTCGTACACGTAGTCGTCGATGTCGAAGGTGGTGAGCATCAGCACCCGCACCGGCGGCTCGAACCCGGCGGCCAGGATGAGCCGCGCGGCGTCCAGTCCGTTCATCTCCGGCATGCGCACGTCCATCAGGACCACGTCGGGGCGCAACCGCTTGGCTTCGGCCACCGCGATCTTCCCGTCCTGCGCGTCCCCCACCACGCTGATGTCGGGCTGGGCCGCGAGCAGCGCACCGAAGCCCTGCCGCACCATTGCCTGATCATCAGCGATCAACACCGTTATTGCCACCGCCCTACCCTAAGGGGAGGTAGTGCTCGACAGCGAGACGGTTCAGTTGGCGGCTTGCTCGACCAGGACCGGGTCCAGTGTGGTGGTCGGGTTGAGCGGAATCCGGGCGTGCACCTCGAAGCCGCCGTCGGGGCGCGGGCCCGCGGTCAGGTCGCCGCCGACGGCGAGTGCCCTGGCCTGCATGCCCGCGATGCCGTGGCCGCCGTTGCCGACCGGGCGCGCGACCGTGGCGGTGGGGCCGTTGCCGACGACAAGCTCCACGAGCGTGCCGACGCGCAGGTGCACCTGGACCGGCGCCTCCGGTGCGTGCCGTGACGCATTCGACAGCGACTCCTGGGTGATCCGGTACAGGGCCAGGCCTGCGCCGTCGGGGACGGTCTCGAGCTCGCCGTCGATCGTCCAGGCGATCCGCACCCCCGCCCGCAGCGCGCCCTCGAACAGGCTCGGCACATCGGTGGCCTTCGGCTGCGGGGTGTGCTCGGGCGCCTGGCCGTCGCTGCGCAGCACGCCGAGCATGCCGCGGATCTCGTTGAGCGCCTCGCGGGCGGTGGCGCCGATCGATTCGAATTCCGCTCGGGCGGCCGGGGTTACGCCCTCCACCCGGTACGGCGCGGTCTGTGCCTGCACCACCACCAGCGACATGTGATGCGCGACCACGTCGTGCAGGTCGCGGGCGATGCGAGCCTTCTCTTCGAGGATCGCCCGGCGGGCCCGCTCGACCTCGTTCTCCTCTTCCTGGCGCACCAACTGTTTGCGTGATTGCACCAGCCACCGCACGAGCAGGCCGAACAGCACCACCGCGCCGAGCGCGATCGGCCAGCCCCACACCGAACTCGCCACTCCGCCCTCGTTCGCCATCGTGGTGCCGAGCAGCAGCGACGTCGCGACCCAGGCGACGCCGATGATCGGCACCGTCGTCCGCACCGCCACAGCAAGCAGCAGTACGAACAGCGAAAGGATGTGCACGACCTGCATCGGCATGTCGTTGTTCGGCTGGTGCGGGATCGCCAGGGCGATGAGCATGCCGGAGCCCGCCGAGATCGCCCAGCCCAGCGCCGGATTGATCCGGACCAGCAGCACCGGGAACGCGGCGAGCGCCGCCATGAACGGCTGCACCGCGGGCGGCACCGCATGGGTGATGTGCAGGGTCGGCCAGGCCACCGTGAAGAAGATGAGGGCGACGACCACGGTGGTGGTGTCGAACCACATCTGGGCGCTCATTTGCCGGACCCAGGCACGGCTCTGCTGCTTCATAGTTACGACCCTAGAAAGTCCAGCGTGCTACCACGTCATACCCCCGGGTGATTTCGCACCCCGTACCCAGGTGGGAGGGCATGACCGGGCTCCCCCGGAGGCACCGCCCCGGAAACCGGTCCCCGGCGTGAGGCCCGCGAGCGGGTCGGATTCCTAGCGTCTAGCTCATGAGCACACCGACCACCGCAGGACCCGCAACGGCGCGGTCCGCACAGGCCGCAGGCGCCCCCCGTTCTTCCTCCGCCGCAACCGGTTCCGCGACGCGACGGGCGGCGGCACTGACCGCCGCAGCACTGACCACCATGGCCGCCGCCGTGTTCCTGGCGCCCGCACCGCACGCCGCGGCGGCGAGCGTGTCCGCACCGGTCGAGAACGCGGTGGCGGGTGCGGCGGTGGCCGACCTGACCTCGGGCGGTCCCGGTTCCCCCGCCGCCATGCCGGACGACTTCGCCACACAATTCGGGTATATGCCGAGCACCGTCGACGGATTGCTGGCGAACCCGCAGGGTGACTGCTCGTCGCCGGTCACGTTGCCCGTGGAGTTCGAGACGGCGTGCAAGGCGCACGACCTGGGGTACGACCTGCTGCGCTATGCCGAGCAGCGCGGTGAGCCGCTCGGGCCGTGGGCGCGGCAGGCGTTGGACAGCACGCTCGATCGGCACATGCACGAGTCGTGCGAGAGCCGGGCGGATCCGTTCTCGCGGACCAGGTGCAATGCCATGGCGGCTATCGCGAGCACGTTCGTGGATCTGAATTCGCGTCGGCAGGGCTATGGGGCGCCGGTGGTGGAGTCGGCCTTCGGTGCGGCCGAGGCTGATTCGGCGACGAACTGGCGGTTGCTCGGGGTGGCCGGTGCCGGGGTGGCCGGGCTCGGTGCGGTGCTCACGGTGCGGCGGGCGACGCAGCGCGCCGGTGTTCCTTGGACGATGAAAGCTACTGCGGTACAGGGGGTTCAGTGATGACCAGCACACTGTCGAGAGCTGTCGACACCGAAGTCATGGACGATGCGCTTGCCGATGGGGCGGTGCTCGGCTTCGATGACCTGCGGGCACGCAGGCGGCACGGTGCTGTCCACCGGAAGTTGGGTACCGCGCTATCGGCTGCGGCACAACGGTTCTCGGTGCCACGTGCCGGTACTACGGTGGCGATCGGCGTGGGCACGCTGGTCTCCCTCGCTCCGGGACTGCTGCCGCGGACGCCTGGGGCGCAGGCGATATTGACCGGTTTGCTCGTGGTCCTTTCGTTGGGTCTGGCAGGGGTCGCTCGGTTCGTGGTGCGGCGCTCGGGTTTCGATGTCGATCGCAAGCCGGCGCGGGCCCGGCTGCCGTTGCTGATCGGGACCGTCTCGCTGGTTCTCGGCGCGGTAGTACTGGCCGGGGATTGGCAGAACTCGTTGCGGGCGGCCATGAGTACGGCGCCGATCGGGGCAGGCTACTGGCTGCGGTGGCTGATCGAGTCGGTGCTGATCGTCGGCGTGCTGCTGGGGGTCACCCGTTCGATCGGGTGGGTATTCCGCAAACTCGGGTGGGCGCGGGGGATTTCGCTGGCGGTGGTCGTGGCGGGGTTCCTGTATCTCGTCGCGGCACCGGCGGCGGTGGGTTGGCGGCAGGCCGCCTACGCCGGTGCCAATGCCGCGCTGGATCCGGCGCTGGTGCAGCCGGACTCGGACGCCAGGTCCGGTAGTTCTAGGTCGGCGGTGAGCTGGTCGTCACTCGGCGCCGAGGGGCGCAAGTTCGTCAGCGGTGCGCCTGCCGGGCCGCCCCGGGTGTACGTCGGGGTGGAGTCGGCGCCGGATCTGGATTCCCGTGTCGCGCTGGCCGTTCGGGAGTTGGAACGCTCCGGCGGTTTCGAGCGATCGAATCTGGTGGTGATGGTGCCGACCGGTTCGGGCTGGATCGACAGCAACGCGGTGCGCGGCTTCGACCAACGCTTCGGTGGCGACGTCGCCCTCGTCGGCTTGCAGTACGCCTATGCACCCAGCTGGGTGACCTTCGTCTTCGGCCGTGACGATGCCGTCGATGCCGCGCGGGCGCTGTTCACCGCCGTGGAAGACCGGATCCGCACGCTCGAGCACAAGCCCAAGCTCTACCTGTACGGGCAGAGCCTCGGCGCGATCGGCGGCAGCTCGGTCTTCGCCGACGACGCCGATCAGGATCGGCGCACCTGCGCCACGCTCTGGGCCGGACCGCCCGCCGGGCAGGTCCATCGCGCGGGCGCGACCGTGCTGGCCAACACCTCGGACCCGGTGATCCACTGGTCCCCCGCCTTGCTGTGGCGCGCACCCGACCTGACCGGCGCACGCCCGGATGCGCCGCTGCCCCAGTGGCTTCCGGTGGTCAGCTTCGTGCAGGCGACCGCCGACCTGCTCGCCGCACTGAACGCGCCCGCGGGACACGGTCACCGCTACGGCACCGATCAGGGCACCGCCATGGGCAGCTGCTGACATAGAACGTGTTCTAATAATGCCCATGGCCTTTGTCATCGACGCCACCGTGGACATCGACGCGCCCGCCGAGCTCGCCTGGCAGGTGATCACCGACTTCCCTCGCTACGGCGAGTGGAACCCCTTCGTCAGCGAATGCCGCAGTTCGCTGGTACCCGGCGAGCCGATCGACATGGTCGTCCACCTCGGACCGCGGCCGCGTCGGCAGCGCGAATGGATCCGCTCGCACACACCGGGACACGAGTTGAGCTATTCGATGAAGCCGGTGCCGCTGGGCACGCTCAGCAGCCTCCGCTCGCACACGATCACACCGATCGACGGGGAACATACTCGGTACGAGTCCCACTTCGAGCTGAACGGCTGGTTGCGACCGGTGGTGGTGGCGTTGCTGGGCAAACACCTCCAGCGCGGCTTCGCCGGGATGACCGCAGGGGTCAAACAGCGAGCGGAAGCTCTGCGCGCCAGCTGATCTCACCAAGCACGGTCACATGTGGGCTCGCGATGTGGTGGGCCGCCGGACTGCGGAGTCGCGAGGCATTCCCCCAAGCGCTCGGCGCAGTCAGGCGCGGAGGTGGGCTAGGGCCGCGTCGAGGGCGGCGTCGGCGTAGGACTCGGTGAGGCCGCCGAGGCCTAGGGACCAGCGGCTCTGGATCGGGCCGAGCAGGAGGTCGGTGGCCAGGTCGAGGTCGAGGTCTGGGCGGAGCTCGCCGGATTGCACGCCGGCGGCGAGGCGGTCGGCGACGGCGGCACGCTGCGGAAGCAAGAGGCGTTCGCGATAGGCGGCACCGATTTCCGGGTCCTGCTGGATCTCGATGTACATCGCGCGGAGGAAGGATTCGAAGCCGGGGTCGGTGAGGGCGGCGATCGAGCCGCGCAGCAGGGCGCGCAGGTCGGCGGCGATGTCGCCGGTGTTCGGGAGAGCGAGACCGTCCGGGCCCGCGTCGAGTTCGAGCATGGCGTCGAAGACGACCGCACCCTTGGACGGCCACCAGCGGTAGATGGTCTGTTTGCCGACGCCCGCGCGGGCCGCGATCGCCTCGACGGTGAGCTTCGCGTAGGGCACTTCGCGGATGAGCTCGGTGGCTGCGGCGATGATCGCAGCCCGAGCGCGTTCGCTGCGGCGGGTGGCGCTGGGGGTGTCCGGCATGCGGTCAGGCTAACACGAACGAGACGATACGTCTCGTATTGACAATGCCGAATCGGCGGTGCATTCTCTTCAAACGAGACGGAGCGTCTCGCGACGAAAGGATCTCCCCCATGACCAGAACTTGGCTCATCACCGGCGCCAACCGCGGACTCGGCCGGGCCTTTACGCTGGCCGCGCTCGCCGAGGGTGACCGCGTCGTCGCGACCGCTCGCGACCCGCGATCCATGGCCGACCTGGCCCAGGATCGACTGACCGTGCTGCCGTTGGACGTTCGCGGTCGCGAAGACGTAATCGCCACCGTGAACAAGGCTTTCGCGCTGATGGGCACGATCGACGTGATCGTGAACAACGCAGGCTACGGCCTGGTCGGCGCGATCGAGGAACTGAGCGAGCCCCAGATCCGCGATCAGATGGACACCAATTTCTATGGTGCCCTGTGGGTTTCGCAAGCGGCCGTGCCGCACCTGCGCGCGCAGGGCTCCGGCCACATCGTGCAGATCTCGACGGTCGGCGCGGTGGGCAGCCTTCCGCTGTTCGGCATGTACAACGCGAGCAAGTGGGCACTGGAAGGATTCAGCGCGTCGCTCGCCGACGAGCTGCGACCTTTCGGCATCGCCGTAACCCTCGCGCAGATGGGCGGTTTCGACACCGATTGGGCGAAGACGAGCATGCAGTTCGGCACCGCGCTACCCGCCTACGAGCAGGTACGCACCGCGATCCTCGGCATGCCGGACTACCCGGACCCGAGCGCGCCGCCGCCGGCCACCGACTATGAATCCGAATGGCAGGAGGCCGCGCCGGAAGTCGGCGCGGCGGGGCTCATCGAGCTGGTGAACATGCCCAACCCGCCGGTCCGCAAAATCATCGGGCCCGGGGCGCAGCAGATGGTCTCGATGGCGTTGGAGCACCGCCGTCAGGACTATCTTACGGATCCCGAATTCACCTGGCCGGTCTGACTATTGAGCGCCAGGACTTCGCACACACGGTGGCCGGCTATCCGGTGTGCGAAGTCCTAGGCGTGTGAAAGCAGGTCAGGCGATGGCGCCGCGGGCAGCTTCGTAGGCGGCGCCGACGCGGTACAACCGGTCGTCGGCCAGTGCGGGAGCCATGATCTGCAGGCCGACCGGCATGCCGTCGTCCTTGCTCAGCCCGGACGGCACCGACATGGCAGGGTGGCCCGCCAGGTTGGTCGGCAGGGTGCACAGGTCGGACAGGTACATGGCCAGCGGGTCGTCGACCTTCTCACCCAGTTTCCACGGGGTGAACGGGCTCGTCGGCGAGACCAGCACGTCGACCTGCTCGTAGGCCTTGTCGAAGTCGCGCGCGATCAGCGTGCGGACCTTGAGCGCCTGACCGTAGTAGGCGTCGTAGTAACCCGCGGACAGCGCGTAGGTGCCGATCATGATGCGGCGCTTGACTTCCGGGCCGAACCCGGCGGCCCGGGTGGCCGCCATGACCTGCTCGGCGCTGTGCTGCCCGTCGTCGTCGACGCGCATGCCGTAGCGCATCGCGTCGAACCGGGCCAGGTTCGAGGACACCTCCGACGGCATCACCAGGTAGTAGGCCGACAGCGCGTACTCGAAGTTCGGGCACGACACCTCGATCACCTCGGCGCCGAGTTCCTTCAGCACCGCTACGGCGGCGTCGAAGGATTCGAGCACGCCCGGCTGGTAGCTGTCGGAGTGAAGTTCCTTCACCACACCGACTTTCAGGCCACTCAGGTCGCCCTTGGCGCCCTCGCGAGCGGCGGCGACCACCGGGGGCACCGGCACATTGCGCGAGGTGGAATCGCGTGGATCGTGTCCCGCGATCACCTCGTGCAGCAGGGCCGTGTCCAGCACGGTGCGCCCACAGGGGCCACCCTGGTCCAGCGAGGACGCACACGCGACCAGCCCGTACCGGGACACCGTGCCGTACGTCGGCTTCGTACCGACCGTGGCGGTGACCGCGGCGGGCTGCCGGATCGACCCACCGGTGTCGGTGCCGATCGCCAACGGTGCCTGATGCGACGCCAGCGCGGCCGCCGAACCACCGCCCGAGCCGCCGGGAATCCGGGTGACATCCCACGGGTTGCGGGTCGGGCCGTAGGCGGAGTTCTCGGTGGACGAACCCATCGCGAACTCGTCCATGTTGGTCTTGCCGAGGATCGGGATGCCCGCCGCGCGCAACCGGGTGGTCAGCGTCGCGTCGTAGGGCGATACCCAGCCCTCGAGGATCTTCGACCCGCAGGTGGTCGGCATGTCGGTGGTGGTGAAAACGTCCTTGAGCGCCAACGGAACTCCGGCCAGCGGCGAGGCGGGCGCGGTGCCGGAGCTGATCGCGGAGTCCACGGCCGCCGCGGCTTCGAGCGCCTGCTCCCCCGACACGTGCAGGAAGGCGTGGTACTGGCCGTCGACCTCGGCGATCCGGTCCAGGTGCGCCTGGGTGACCTCCACCGAGGACACCTCGCCACCGTGGATCTTGTCGGCCAATTCGGCAGCCGACAAAGTAGTCAAGTCACGCCCACCCGTCTCCCGGCCGCCGCCCCTCACCGAATCGCTACGCGATGCTGAACTCATTCGGCCTCTCCCAAGATCTGCGGAACCACGAACTTCTGCTCCTCCGCCGCGGGCGCGCCGGACAGCGCCTCCTGCGGGGTCAGGCAGGGCACGACCACGTCGGGACGGGTCACGTTGGTCGTCGGGTTCGGCGACGCGGTGGCCGGGACATCGGCGGCGGCGACCTCGGAAATGGTCCGCACGTGGCTCAGGATCGAATCCAGCTGACCGGCGAACTGATCCAGTTCGGCTTCGGACAGCGCGAGCCGGGACAGCCGGGCGAGGTGTGCTACCTCGTCACGGGAGATGGCGGGCACCGCGGGACCCCTTTCGGCTTCGGTTTCAACAGTTCACATCGCCGCACACGTCGGGCGGCGCAACCCGTACAGCTTAGAGGGCGGTGCCGGACGGAGTCCGGCCGCAGTCCGCGCGCGGGTGGAGCCGAGGTGCGGGCGCACTGCCGGACGCTGCCCGACGGACCGTGAACCGCACACCGAACAACCCGTGTCGGAGCCCGGCGGTAGGCTGATCGCGTCGCCCACGGCGCTGGAATCGGACGATCCGATTCGTCGACACGGTTTCCCAACTAGCTCGACACGCCGTATTGTCACGAAATCGCCGCGTGGCGTACATCACTGGCCGCACTTCCAGTCGATTACCGGGGCGCGGGAGTGTAAGGATTGCGTGACCCGGGTATCCGTTCAGAGCCTCGGCCGCTTTAGGAAAGGAACGCACGTGTCGTATCTGCTCCGCGTGCAACTTCCGGATCGACCGGGAAGCCTCGGCGCTCTCGCGCTCGCACTCGGCTCCGTCGGCGCCGACATTCTCTCGCTGGATGTGGTCGAACGCGGCGCCGGTTTCGCCGTCGACGACCTCGTCGTCGAGGTGCCGCAGGGCGCGCTGCCCGACACCCTCATCACCGCCGCCGAATCGATCGGCGATGTACGGGTCGACTCCATCCGCCCGTACTCCGGCGTGCTCGACACCCACCGCGAACTCGAACTCATCGACCAGGTGGCCAGCGCCAAGGACGACCGGCTGCAGGTGCTCGTCGACGGCGTGCCGCGGGTGCTGCGCGTCGGCTGGAGCACCATCATCGACATGGGGCCGCAAGGCGCCTACCGCGTGGTCGGCAGCCCGAGTGCGCCGGAGACACAGGCAGGTTCGGCACCATGGATGCCGCTGGAGAAGCCCGCGATCCTCGACCCTGAATCCGAATGGGTCCCCGAGATCTGGCGCGACATGGACACCAAACTCGCCGCCGCCCCCCTCGGCAACACCGGCAAGGTTTTGCTCCTCGGCCGCCCCGGCGGGCCGGATTTCCGCCCCTCGGAAGTGGCCCGACTCGGGTACCTCGCCGGCATCGTCGCCACCGTTCTGGGGTAGCTCCCGCGAGTGGCGACTCCCGTTCGCTAGGGCTGCAGGTCTAGGCGGAGGACGTTGAGGAGTTCGCCTGCTTCGGTGCGCCAGTCGCGGTCGGGGGTGGGGACGAAGCCGAAGCGGTCGTAGATGCGGCGGGCGTCGGACATGGCGGCCATGGTGGTGAGGGCGACGGCGTGGAAGCCTT
Source organism: Nocardia sp. CS682 (assembly GCF_004634405.1). Lineage (NCBI taxonomy): Bacteria > Bacillati > Actinomycetota > Actinomycetes > Mycobacteriales > Nocardiaceae > Nocardia > Nocardia sp. CS682. The sequence goes on from NZ_CP029710.1 coordinate 2,436,873, forward strand.
CGGCCTCGGCCATCTCGATCACGGTGCGTACCAAGGCGGTTCCGGCGCCGAGACCGCGGGCCGACTTCGACACCGCGAGCATCCGGAATTCGAGTTCGCCGGGGCGGGCGATCTCCGCGTACGGCGTGCCGGGGCGGGCGACGGTCAGCGATCCGACGATACGGTCGGCGTGGATCGCAACCAGAATCTGCGCCGAGGCGCCGCGATGCGCGGTGTCCGCCAGGGCCGCCGCGTACGGACTCCCTTCTTGCACAAAGCCTTCGCCGACGTAGACGTCCACGGTCAGCGCGCCGATCGCCGCGTACTCGTCCGGCTCGGCCGTCCGGATGACCAATCCCGTGTCCTTCGCATCCATACGGGGCATCGTGCCATTCGCCGTAGAACGGTCTACGTCACACATGCCGTGGGCACGTGCGCGGAGCTGAAGAACGCCCGTAGCGGAGCTACGGGCCTGCCGCGGCGCGCGGCGTCAGGAACCGAGACCGGGGTGGGCGCCGGGGTGCGCGATCTGCCAGCGTTCCGGCTTGCCCGAGGGGTAGACGACGGTGATCAGATCACCGATGGAGGGCCATGCGTTGACGTCCCAGGCGAACCGGCCGTAGACGACGGTGCCGGGTTCGGTGGGGCCGGTCAGGTTGCCGGTTATCGTCACGTACTGTTCGCCGACGGCGCCGTCCGGTGGCGGGCTCACGCCGGTGACGTAGAGCGTGCCGGTTTCGCCCTGCGCGGGGCGGAGCTTGCCGCGCCCGCGCAGATAGATCATGGCGATGCCGACGGCGGCGACGATCATGATCAGCAGCATTCCGAACTCCAGCATGGCCCCATGCTATTGCGCCCGGCGGACAAAGCCGGAACGCCCGCCTACACCGTGGCGAGCTCGCTGGTGCCGTGCTCGGTCCGGCGGATCTGCCAGACCGCGCTGCGGGTGCGCGACGACCGCCCGTTGCCGCGATCGATCAGGGCACGATTGTTCGTGGTGTAGATCAATTGGGCGCCACGGGAATTGGTTTCCGGGTTCTGGAACAGCTGGATGAGCCGGTCGGTCTCCTCGGCGGGCAGGTGCGCGCCGATGTCGTCGACGGCCAGGACACGGCCGGAGTCGAGGGCGTCGAGCATGGTCGGCAGGGCGCGCAGCAGCGACTGTGTCGCGGTGGATTCGTCGGCGATGTCGAACGGGTTGGCAATGCCGTCGTGGACCAGGCCGAGCCCGACGCCGCGCCGGGCCACCATCCGTGCGTACAGCGCGTCCCTGGCGGCTTTCAGATTGGTCAGTTCGCGTTCCAGCAGCAGCGGGGTGAAGCCGTTCTCCTGCAACAGCCGATCGGCGAAATCGGGCGAGGTGGCGCACAGTTCGATCTGCTTGCCGAGCGCGACGATGTCGGCGTCCAGATCGCGCAGATAGTCGGCGTACATCGGATCGTTCTCGGCGAGCAGCAGATCGGTGATGCCGAGGCCCGCGGTGCGCAGCAGCAGGAGCAGCCGTCCGGCGTTCTCCGACGACCGCGAGAGGTGACTGCCGAGCCGGTGCGCGATGGCGGCCGGATCGGCCGGGCCGAGCTGCACTTCCAGCATCGATTCGAACCAGCGGTAGGCGGGCACCAACGCGTCGGCGTACATCTGCCCGGCGAGGCTGAGCAGCAACGCATTCGGGCGCACCAGCGGCACCAGCGCGGCGATCCCGTAACGCGCGGCCTCGAACATCGGACCGATCTTTATCTGTTCGCCGTTGCGCTCGAACACGATTCGCTTGCGCGAGCGCGGCTGGGTGTAGAGCCACTCGGCGGTGACGTCGGCGTTGTCGAGCCGGAAGCCGTAGGTGTAGGGCACGCCCTCGGCCACGAAGCCGACGACGAATTCCGAAGGGCGGTCCGGGAATCCGAGGTGCGGCGCGCGGACCGGCCCGGCGTAGGGATCCCAGCCGGTCACCGAATGCAGCACGGCGTCGCGCATCTGCGCGAGCGCGTCGATCAGGTTCGTCTTTCCCGCCGCGGCGGCACCGTGGATCGCGGTCACCGGCACGGCCACCGGCCCGCTCGCCTTCGTCAGCCGTAGTTCCTGCCCCTCGGCCAGCGATCTGTGATTCGTCACCTGAAAACTGCGCAGCATCCCGACATCCTTTCGTCCTGGCCGCCACGCCGCGACGGCAGGGCTTATCCGCGCATCGAGCAGGCCGGAAACGCATTCATAGCTAATGCGCATATCGCGAGCGTCGGCCGGTGCTGCCCGTCGATCGCCCGACAAAGACGCTGGTTACGGGTTAGCATACTGGGCGCCACGACTTGTTCGTGTGCCGTTATTGCTGGAAACGTTCGAAACTGATGGGTAACGATAGGTATGACGGTTCGTCGTATTGCAGTCCGAAGCTCCGTCGCCGCCGCCATCGCCTTGGGGTCGATCGTGGTCATCGCGCCACAGGCCGCCGCCGAGACGTGCGCCGACGGCTCCGCTCGCATCTTCTTCGCCAACAGCGAGCCCTCGTGTCAGACGGGCAGCGCGAGTTACCACGAGCAGACGATCGTGAAGGTGTGCTCGATGGCGGGCGCCGACGTGGTCGCCGAGGCCACCTACCTGAACACCAGGAAGAAGACCGTCACCCAGCGGCTCGAACTGAGCAACGGGCGCTGCGGGCGATTCGAGATCGCCGGCCAGCAGAGCGCCACCGTCTCCGTCACCCCGAACTGAGTTAGCCGGCACAGCCTTCCGCGCACACACCTGGCCGCCGCGGCCCGCGCCCTCAGCACACTCGCCCGCACAGCCGAGTAGCTGATGCGGCACCTTGTGCTCGCGGCACGCCATTGCTTGCGGGTTTCCTGCGCACTGGGCGCCTGGGCTTCTCGCCTCACCCACGAGGAAGCAACAGCTCAGCCGCGCAGCAGCAACGCGCTGTCGCCGAATTCATGCCAGAGATATCCCGTGTCCAACGCCGCCGAATAAGCCGCGTGGACGGTGGTCTCCCCCACCACTGCGACCAGCAGATCCAAATGTGAGGCGCCGGGTGCGTGCCAGCCGGTGATCAGGCCGTCGACCACGCGTGCCGGGCGATCTTCGCCGAGCACCAGTTCGGTCCACCCGTGCGCCGGATGAACTCGGCCCGACGGGTCGGCAGCGGTCTCCAGGGCTCGGGTGACCGTGGTGCCGACCGCGATGACGCGGCCGCCGGCGGCTTTGGTGTCGTTCACCGTGCGGGCGGTCGAGTCCGGGACAGCGAAACGTTCCGGGCTCGGGGGTTCACCCGCTTCGGGCGAGGACACCCCGGTATGCAACGTGATCGGCGCGATCCCGATGCCCGCGGCAATCAGGTCCAGCACCAAATGCTCAGTAAACGGCCTTGCGGCGCTGGGCATTTCCGCGCTTCCCGGGATGCGACCGAAGACGGTTGAGTAGTAGGACGCGGACCATCGTTGCGGCACATAGGAATAAGTGATCGGGTAGCCGTAAACGTCCAGTAGGCGGCGCGGATCAGTGGTGATGTCGGCGATCCATAGGCGGCGGGCACCGGCCAGCCACGGTTCGCGCAGCGTCGCGTGCGCGCCCTCCGGCAGCTGAATGTGCATACCTGCCGAAAGCTCTTCTACGGGAACAGGAGTGCGTGCAGTGGTGCGGAGCTCGACCACCCAGCCACCGTCGTCCAGCCACGTCGCGAAATGCACAGCGATCGGCCCGCAGTTCATCCGTCCGTCGATCGCCGCCGCCAGGGTCGCCGAATTGTTCACCACCACGAGGTCGCCTTGTGTCAGATGCTGCGGCAGCTCACGAAAACGCGCGTGGGTCAAGCCATCTCCCGCCACGAGCAGCCGAACCTCGTCCCTGGCCAGCCCGCGCGCCTCCGGCGGGGCGACCGCATTGCGTTCGGGTGGCAGGACAAATGAAGGCTGTGCCAGCGTGATCGTCATGACGCGCGTCCGACCGCGAAATCGGCGGCCGCATATCGTCCGTTCTGGGGTTTGTCCGCCAGCAGCCGCAGCAGCGCGGGCACCACCGTGCCGGGTTCCGGACGGTCGGAGATGTCGTCACCGGGGAACGCCGCCTGATGCATCTCGGTACGCATATCGCCCGGATCGAAGGCATAGACCGACAGCTCCGGATGCTCTGCACCCAGAATCGCGGTCAGCTGATCGAGCGCGGCCTTCGACGAACCGTAGCCGCCCCATTCGGGGTACGGCTCGACGGCGGCGTCGGAGCTGATGTTCACCACGCTGGCACCTGGCGTCAGCAGCGGCAACGCGAATTGCAGAATCGCCAGCGGGGCGAGGACGTTGGTCCGATACACCAGTTCGAGCTCATCGAGCGGGTAGTCGGCGAGCTTGCTGAGCGGGCTCGGACCGAGCCTGCTCGCGTTATTCACGACCAACGCGAGTTCCCTGGTGCCGCTTACCGTTTCGGCCAGCAGCGACCGGTGCGCCGGGTCGGTCACATCGCCGGGGACCGCGATGAAGGCGGCGCCGAGCTCCTCGGAGACCCGCGCCAACCGATCGGTCCGCCGGGCGGTGCCGATCACGCGCCACCCGCGTTCGACGAGTGCGCGAGTGAGCGCCAGCCCGAACCCGGCGGACGCGCCGGTGACCAGTGCGGTGGAACGAGCCATGAGAACCTCCTGGTAGTTGCCTACCGCTCAATCCTCATACCTGAAGTGAGGTTCAGGTCAAGCACTCGCCGTCGACCGCGCGCATAAATCAGCTAAAAGCGTTGGCTCGCTTATTCTTCCGCTTCAGCATCGGCGTCTTCCGCGGCTGGTGCGACCGCCTCCGGCCCCGATTCCAGCAGCAATCGGAAGCCGGCTTCGTCGAGAATCGGCACGCCGAGCTCCTCCGCCTTCGCCGCCTTCGTCCCCGGCGAATCACCGATCACCACGAACGCAGTCTTCTTCGACACCGATCCGGCGGCCTTCCCGCCGCGCATCAGGATCGCCTCCTTGGCTCCGTCGCGCGAGAACCCCTCCAGCGACCCGGTCACCACGATCGACAGACCTTCGAGCGTGCGCGCGATGGACTCGTCGCGCTCATCGGCCATCCGCACGCCCGCCGCGCGCCACTTGTCCACGATCGCACGATGCCAATCGACGGTGAACCATTCCGCCACCGCGGCCGCAATGGTGGGCCCGACGCCGTCGGCAGCAGCCAGTTCCTCGGCCGAGGCGTCCTGGATCCGGTCGAGGCTGCCGAATTCGCGGGCGAGTACCCGAGCGGCGGTAGGACCGACGTGCCGGATGGACAGTGCGACGAGCACCCGCCACAGCGGCCGATTCTTGGCCGTGGCCAGGTTCTCCAGCAGCCGTTTGCCGTTGGCGGACAGACCGCCGTCCTTGTTGACGAACAACGTGGTGGTGAGCAGCGTCGCCTCATCGAGGTCGAACAGATCACCCTCGTCGGTGATCGCACCCGACTTCAGCAGATCGTTCGCGGCTTCGTAGCCGAGCGACTCGATATCGAACGCACCGCGGCCTGCGACGTGATAGACCCGCTCCCGCAGCTGTGCCGGGCAGTACTGCTGGTTGGGGCAGCGGATGTCGGCGTCACCCTCCTTCTGCGGCGCCAGCTCGGTGCCGCATTCCGGACAGTGCGTGGGCATCACGAATTCGTGTTCGTCACCGGTGCGGGCGTCGACCACCGGGCCGAGCACCTCCGGGATCACATCGCCCGCCTTGCGGATGGTGACCGTGTCGCCGATCAGCACGCCCTTGCGTTTGACCTCCGAGGCGTTGTGCAGCGTGGCCATCGAAACGGTCGAGCCTGCGATGGAGACCGGCTCCATCACCGCGAACGGGGTGACCCGGCCGGTGCGGCCGACGTTTACCGCGATGTTCAGCAGCTTGGTCGTCGCCTCCTCGGGCGGGTACTTGTAGGCGATCGCCCAGCGCGGGGCTCGTGAGGTGGAACCGAGGCGGCGTTGCAACGCCATCTCGTCGATTTTGATCACCTGGCCATCGATCTCGTGCTCGATATCGTGGCGGTGCTCGCCCCAGTATTCGACGCGCTCGATGACGGCGTCGATGCCCTGCACCAGCTTGGTGTGCTCGGACACCGGCAGGCCCCACGCGGCGAGCGCGCGGTAGGCCTCGTGCTGCGAGGCCGGGGTGTAGCCCTCGATCCGGCCGAACCCGTGGCAGATCATCCGCAGCCTGCGGCGCGCGGTGACCGACGGGTCCTTCTGTCGCAGCGAGCCGGCCGCCGTGTTGCGCGGATTCGCGTACGGCGGCTTGCCCTCGGCCACGATCGACGCGTTGAGCGTCTCGAAGTCCTCGAGCCGCATGTACGCCTCGCCGCGCACCTCGAGCAGAGTGGGGAAAGGAAATTCGTCGGTGGGTATCAGCTCGCCGGGGATGTCTTCGATGGTGCGCGCGTTCAGGGTGACGTCCTCGCCGGTGCGCCCGTCGCCGCGGGTGGCGCCGCGCACCAGCCGCCCGTTCTCGTAGACCAGGTTCAGCGCGACACCGTCGATCTTCACCTCGCACAGGTAGTGCAGGTTCGGCCCGGTCTCGGCCTCCACCCGGCTCGCCCAGGTGCGCAGCTCGTCGAAGTCGAACACGTTGTCCAGCGACAACATCCGCTCGAGGTGATCGACGGCGGTGAAATCGGTAGCGAACCCGCCACCGACCAGCTGGGTCGGCGAGTCCGGCGTGAGCAGATCGGGATGCTGCTCCTCCATCGCCTGCAACCGGCGCAGCAACGCATCGAACTCCCCATCGGAGATGATCGGTGCGTCCCGCACGTAGTAGCGGAACTGATGCTCGCGCACCTCGTCCGCCAGCCGCTGCCACTCGACGCGCTGCTCCGCCGTCGCCGGGCTCGCGTCTTTCCCTACCGCACCGCTCTCACTCACCCAACGCACATTAGCGCAGCCCACCGACATCTCCCGGCACTGTTCCCGCACGTCGCCGCACTGGATATGCAGTTGAGCCGTGGCAGCTGTCAGACCGGCCGGGTGCGGGTGAAGGGGTGGGTCAGGCGGTGCTCGATGGCTCCTCGAAGGTGAGGGATTCGGGGTCTTCGGCGTAGGCGCGGGCTACCTCGGTGGCGAGGGTCAGGGCCTTGCGGGCCCAGGTGAGGGGGGTGTTGCCGAGGCCGCAGGCGGGGGCGACGAGGACTTGGGTGGCGAGGGTGGTGCGGGGGAAGCCGAGGCGGTCGATGAGGCGGACGCCGGGTTCGGCGATGTCGCGCCAGGTGGGTGGGGTGGTGGGGGCGGTGGTGGGGACCAGGCCGAGTACCAGATGTTTGCCGGCGTCGAGGAGTTCGCCGATGCTGTCGAGTTCGCAGGTGCCGATGGTGGTGATGTCGAAGCCGACGGCGGCTGCGGTAGTGCCGCGCAGGAAGGCGAGGGCGGGTGGGGCGGCGCAGCTGTGGATCAGCACCGGTGCGGACTGGGTCGCGATCACGGTGTTGAGCACGGTGAGTGCTTCGGGTTCGGGCATCGCGCGGACGCTGTCGAGCATGCTGACCGCGCTGAGCGAACCCTCGAGCACCGCCGACAGGGACGGTTCGTCCAGTTGCAGAACGACTTCCGCGCCGAGGCGTTTACGCACCTCGGCGACGTGGTTGCGCAACCCCTCGGCGAGGGATTCCGAAAGGTCGCGCAGCGCACCGGGATCGGTGAGCGCGAGATGCCCGCTGGGCAGCTCGACCTGCGCGGCGAGCGTCAGCGGACCGGCCACCTGCAACTTGATCGGACGGCCCGTGCCCGCCGAACCCGCTGTCTCCCAAGCTTCTTCGAGCGTGTCGAGGTCCGCGCGGAGCAGATCGCGGGCGCGCCGGGACACGGCGCCTGGGCGTGGGGCAAGCCGGTATCCCCGGGTGGTGGTGTCGAATCGCATGTCGACCAGCAACGCCGACATCCGCCCGATCAGATCCGCGCCGACGCCACGGCCGGGCAGTTCCACCAGGTGCGGCAGATCGGGCAGTTCACCGAGGATGGTCGCGGCCGACTCCCGCGGCTCGGTGCCGGGCCACGAGCCGACCGCGGTCGCGGTGCCACCGCGCAACAGCTCGCTGTTGTCCGTGACGCCGGAATCTTTATCCACTGTGCCGTCTTGCTTCACCGTAGTCCGCTCCGTTGGTCGATCATCGTGCGCACCAACTGCCCGGATGCGCGCTGACCACTATGCGCACCAGGCAGATTCGCCGAGCCGGCGGAATCCGACCCGGATCACCGCGTCCGGACCGAATCGGTCCGGCTCACCCTCCCACACCGGTACACCGGCGCGGCTCACCGCGTGGCGGAACCCGCGTCGCTGCCCACCGGAGTGCTGTCGACACCGCCGGTACCGGAGATGGTTCCGCTGCCGATCACCTCGTCCCCCAACGGATCCGGGCGATACAGCACGACCGCCTGGCCGCGTGCGACGCCGGTCAGCGGTTCGCGCAGGCGAACCGAGAGCCCGTCGCCGACCGCCTCGGCGATCGCGGGAGCGGTGCCGCCGTGCGCGCGCACCTGCGCGACACACTCGATCGGCCCGTCCGGCGCGGCGCCGGAGGTCCAGATCGCGCGCTCCGCCGTAACGGTCCACACCTGCAGGTCCTCGACCGAGCCGACCCGGACGGTGCCGGAGTCGGGATCGATACCGGTCACGTAGCGCGGCTTGCCGTCGGCGGCGGGCCCTGGCAGTCCGAGCCCTTTGCGCTGACCGATCGTGAACCCGTGCACGCCTTCGTGATCCGCGAGCTTCCGGCCGTCGGCGTCGACCACCGCACCCGGCCGGATGCCGATCTTCGCGCCGAGGAAGGCCTGGGTGTCGCCGGACGGAATGAAGCAGATGTCGTGGCTGTCCGGCTTGTTCGCGACGGCCAGCCCACGCTCGGCGGCCTCCTCGCGAATCCGTGGCTTCGGGGTGTCGCCGACCGGGAACATGGCGCGGGCGAGCTGCTCGGCGTTCAGCACGGCGAGCACGTAGGACTGGTCCTTGTCTGCGTCGACGGCCCGGCGCAGCACGCCGTCGTCGAGTCGCGCGTAATGACCGGTGACCACGGCGTCGAAGCCGAGTGCGAGGGCGCGGTCGGCGAGGGCGGAGAACTTGATCTTCTCGTTGCAGCGCAGGCACGGGTTCGGCGTCTCACCGGCCGCGTAGGCGGCGACGAAATCGTCGATCACGTCTTCCTTGAAGCGATCGGCGAAATCCCAGACGTAGAACGGGATGCCGAGCACATCGGCGGCCCGCCGGGCGTCGCCCGCGTCCTCCTTCGAGCAGCAGCCCCGCGACCCGGTGCGCAACGTGCCCGGCGACGCGGACAGCGCCAGATGCACGCCTACCACCTCGTGACCAGCGTCGACAGCACGTGCCGCCGCTACCGCCGAATCAACACCACCGCTCATCGCGGCAAGTACTCGCATCAAACACCTCCCTTCGCACCGGCCAGACCCGCGGCCCTGGCCCGATCAACCACCTGGGGCAAGACACCCAACAGCGCGTCCACATCGGCGCGAGTCGAGGTGTGCCCCAACGAAAACCGCAGCGACCCGCGGGCCTGCCACTGCTCGACACCCATCGCGATCAGTACGTGACTCGGCGACGCGACGCCCGCGGTACAGGCCGACCCGGTCGAACACTCGATCCCCGCCGCGTCCAGCAGCATCAGCAGCGAATCTCCTTCGCAGCCAGGGAAAGTGAAGTGCACGTTGCCGGGCAGCCGCCGATCACCGGGCGCGCCGTTGAGCACGGCATCCGGTTCGATGGCCAGCACGCCGTCGATCAGCGCATCCCGCAGCGCAATCAATTCGGGGGTGCGCGTCGGCAATTCGGTCACCGTCTGGTGCAGCGCGGTGGCAAGGCCGACCGCCGCCGCGGTGTCCGAAGTGCCCGAGCGCAGGTCACGTTCGTGTCCGCCGCCGTGCAGCAGCGGCACACACGGCACCTGCCTGCCGAGCAGCAGCACGCCGATCCCGTGTGGCCCGCCGACCTTGTGCCCGGCGAAACTGGCCGCGGACAACCCGCTCGCGGCGAAGTCGATCGGCAGCTGCGCCGCGGCCTGGACCGCGTCGCTGTGCATGGGTACACCGAATTCCTGGGCCACGGCGGCCAATTCACCGATCGGCTGGACGGTGCCGACCTCGTTGTTGGCCCACATGACGGTCACCAGCGCGACATCGTCGGGGTTCGCCGACAGCGCGGACCGCAGCGTGCGCGGCGAGACGGTGCCCTCGGCGTCCACCGGCAACCAGGTCACCCTGGCGCCCTCGTGCCGCTCCAGCCACTCGACCGCGTCGATCACCGCGTGATGCTCGACCGAGCTGGCGATGATCCTGGTCCGGCGCGGCTCGGCGTCGCGGCGCGCCCAGTAGATGCCCTTGATCGCCAGATTGTCGCTCTCGGTCCCGCCGGAGGTGAAGATGACCTCCGAGGGCCGGGCGCCCAGATCGGCGGCGATCGACTCCCGCGCCTCCTCCAGCGTGCGCCGGGCGGCGCGACCCGACCCGTGCAGCGACGACGCGTTCCCCACGGTGCCCAGCGCGGCCGTCATCGCCTCGATGGCGGCCGGGAACATCGGGGTGGTAGCCGCATGATCGAGGTAGACCGTATGGGCCGCCGCACCGTGGACCGGACCCGCAAAAGCCGCCTTCATGACCGATAAAGCCTATCCCACCGTTGACCTGCGCTTCTTTGGGGTAGCCCCCCGGTTTCTGCGAATTCTGCAGAACTTCGCTTACGAGTCGTAACCCGCTGAGCGCAGCGCGGTATTCCCGCACCAGGGTGTCGCCCGGTTCGGCGCGTCGTGAAGGTCACCACCAGGACATCGCGGTACCCCGATGAATTCGGCTGTGCAGGTCACACGGCGGAGGTGGGCGCCCTCGGAGACCGAAGCCATCCGGGTTGCCGCCCGGTCGAGCGACGCTATGCGGGTGCCGGCTTCCGGAGTACCTCGATCAACGCCGTGACGCTGTGCTCCCGATGCCCCGCCGCGACCGCGCGCCGCAGCAGGTCATCCATCGGTGCGTGCCAGGACATGTCGACCCCGGCTTCCGCACCGAGTTCGGCCTCGTTGCCGATGGCCTCGTGGAACACGCCGACCGACGCCCCGAGTTTCGTGTAGTCGTCGGTGTCGATCTCGTCGGCCATGATCGGCAACAGCGACTCGATCATCTGCAGCCATTTGATCGCGTAGGGCACCATCGAACCGGCGGTCAGCCCGCGCGCTGCCAGCACGGCGGCACCCTCCAAGAAGCCGAGAAAGGCCGGCAGCAGCGTCGCTCCGACCGCAGACTCGTACAGCGCGGCGAGATCGGGTTCCGGACCGAGGTGGACGGTGTCACCGCCGAGTACGCGCAGGGTTGCCACGTGCTCGTCGAAGGTCGTCGAGTCACCGCCGTAATAGAGCAGGGTGTCCGGCTTTCCCACGGCCGTCGGCACGTTCTTGATCGCGCCCGCGAGGTAGCGGGCGCCGTGCCCGGTCACCCAGTCAGCGAATCCCCTTGCCGCTGCGGGGGTTCCACTGTTCAGCGTGACCACTGTCCGGCCGGGCAACGCGGCGCTCGCCGGGGCCAAGGCCGCCTGCGTGGCGGTGAATGTGGTCAAACAGGAGACGACGAGCGAACTCTCGCGCACCGCGTCCTCGATCGTGGACCGGTGGATCGCTCCCGCGGCGATCAAGGGTGCCGCCTTGTCCGGGCTCCGGTTCCACACGGTGGTCGGGTGCCCGGCCGCGAGGAACGCCTCGGCCAGCGCCCGCCCCATCGATCCCAATCCGAGAACGGTCACCGGTACCCGCGTGCCATCGGTCATCGTGTTCGCCTTCCAAATCGTTTGCCCCCGTGCGAAACAAGCCTCGGTGGCGCCGGAACAGCCGACAAGTACGCACTTTTCGGTCGAATACGCACGTCGAGGTAAGCAACCAGCTCGCCCGCTGCCCGCTGCCGCGCCGCATGATCAGCGTCACTCCGGCGCGCGTTGCCCGGAGTGGATGTCACACCCGCGCGGGCTGCGTCGTCCATCAGGCGAACGGGCAGAAAGCCTGATGAGGAAAGAGGATTGCAATGGACGTCGCCTACTACATCGTCGGTGTGCTGGCTGCCCTGTGGATCGGGTTCTCCGGGTACTCGTTGTTCTCGCAGCAGCAGTTCGTGGTCGAACCGCTCGAGCAGTACGGGGTGCCGCGGGCGTGGTGGAACTGGCTAGCAATGGCCAAATCAGCTGGGGCGCTCGGCTTGATCGTCGGGTTCTTCGTGCCCGTGATCGGTGTCGCGGCGGCGGTGGGCCTGATCCTGTACTTCGTCGGTGCGTCGGCGACCGCCATTCGGGCACGCTCGTACCAAACTGCGGTGTTCCCGGTGCTGTACCTGGTCCCGGCGGCGGCCACGCTCGCGCTGCAATGGGCCAGATAGTCATCGAACGACGGAGCAGCCGCAGGTCATCGACCTGCGGCTGCTCGCGCGTCGAAGATCAGGCGCTGCTATCCGCCGATTCGCCCTTGCGACTGCGACCACGCAATACGGGCCGGAGTCGCCGAGAAGGTCTGCGAACCTCCGGTGCGTCCGAGGCCACCGTCGGGTCCTGCACCCGCGTCTTGCCCGCCTCGATCCACACCGTGGCATCCCGCACGCCGTGGCGCGACTGTTCGGTACCCCGCACCGCGGCCTCGCAGCGCCGCGCAAGATCTCGCCGATCACTGCCCGGCTGCTCAACCTCTTCCAGCACGATCTCCGCGACCATGCCGCGCGAGCGAAGCACCCGGCGGGCGGACGAGCCGAACGAGTCCGCACCGACGAATCCCGGCACAGTGCACTGAGCCCCATGCCGATCCAGGTAGCGCAACCGCACCGGCTGCACCGGAGTCTCGGTGTCGATCGCCGCCTGGAACAACGCGGGCCGCATGCTGCCGTACGCGCGACCACACCAGGTGGTGCCCTCGGGGAACACCGCGATTCGATCGCCCGCCGTCAGCCTGGCGCCGATCTGCGCCACCACGCCGGGCAGCGCGCGCAGCTTCTCCCGTTCGATCGGGATGACCCGCATCAGCGTCGCCAGCTTGCCGAGCACCGGCCAGTCGACCATGTCCGCGCGGGCGACGAAGCCGAGCGGCTGCACCGCGGCGAGCGCGACGATATCGGTCCAGCCGATGTGCCCGACGACGACCATGACACCGTTTCCGGGCTCCCCGTAAACGGAACGCGCGGTGCTGCCCTCACCGACAGCACCGCGCGTGTTCTGGTCGATCCGGCGATCGACGATCCGCAATTCCATTCCCAGACAACTCAACAAGGTGCGCGCGTACCCGCGCTGCACGCTTTCCCGTTTGCTCGGTGGGGTCACCAGATTCACCATCGGAAAGCTGATCAACAACCCGGCGACGCCGAGTAGCCGGCCGAGCACCCGGCCGGTGCCGACCTCATCGATCGACTCGATGCAGCCGGCCCCACACGGGCTCGACGGCATCCACGCGTGTGCGGTGGCCTTTGCAGGCGGCGCGTCGAAGACCACGGTCCTCACCGTCCCCCGTCGAAGGTCGCGGCGGCGTCTTGTAATCGGTTCAGGTAGCGGGTGTTGATGGTGTCCAGGCCGAGGATGGCGACGAAGTCCGCGACGCCGAAGTCGGGGTCGTGCGCGGGCTCGCCGCAGATCTCGGCGCCGAGGCGCAGGTAACCGCGCAGCAGCGGCGGCAGCTTGGGGCGTGCGGGCGGGGTCATGTCGTCGAGGGTCTTGCCGTCGACCACTACCGGGCGCAGCGGGTGCACCCGCTGTTCGGGATCCGAGGCGTGCCTGCCGAGCAGCATGTCGCGGACGCCGCGCACGTTCACGCCGGGCTCGTCGGCCGGACTGTCCTGCATCGGCACCGAGACGCAGCCCATCACCCAGTCGTAACCGGTGAGCTGGATGTAGTGCAGGATGCCCGCCCACATCAGCGTCAGCACCGAACCGTTGCGGTGATCGGGCACCACGCAGGCGCGACCCATCTCGACGATCCGGCGGCCTGCCGGATCCAGTTGGGTCAGATCGAATTCCGTGGCCGTGTAGTAGCCGCCCGCCGCGGCGACCTTGTCCGGCGGCAGCATGCGGTAGCAGCCGACGAAGTCTTCGGTCAGGTCGTCGCGGACCAGCAGGTGGTCGCAGTGGTCGTCGAATCGGTCGGCATCGAGGCCGGTGCCGTTGTCGGGGATATGGAATCCGGGCTCGCCGGCGAACACGCCGTAGCGCAGTCGTTGCGCCGCCGCGCGATGCTCTGCGTCGGACGAGACGACCAGCGAGTACCGTGACCGTTCCACCCCGGAGTCCGTCGAGCGCGCCGGGGCTGTCAACACGGACGTAATAGTCATATGGCTGATGAAGCCAGTCCGAGACTGCGCTGGAGCAACCTCGAAGTGTCTCGATGATGCCGACTCGGTGAACGAGGTAGGGATCACACCGAGCGTTCATCAGACCGTCGCGACGTGTTCGCGCGGTAGCGCCGAAATCGCGTTCTTCGGTTGATCAACGGCTTCGCGGCGAACGTATTCCGAGCGCGAGTTGCCGCTGACCAACCTTCGCGGCGAGCGTACTCCCAACGTGTCGTGCCGCTGACCAGCCTTGTCGGCGAACGCATTTCGAGCGTGTCCTGGCGCTGATCACTTCTCAGCGGCGTATTTCGAGCGCCCCGACAGCGCGAAAGCCGCGTCGCACGGTGATCGCGACGCGGCTTTCAGCAGACGAACGGGCGCTAAGCGGCCGTGCGTTCGGATACCGGCGACAGCTTGGCTGTCTTGTCCACCTCGGCGAACCCGGGCCGCCCGGTGCCGATGAAGGCGACCAGCCACGACGCCACCGCGGCGAAGCGGTTACGGAAACCGACCAGGTAGAACAGGTGCACCGCGAGCCACATGAACCAGGCGATCAGGCCGCGGAAAGTGATCTTGTCGTTCAGCTTGGTCACCGCGCTGAACCGGCTGATCACCGCCATGCTGCCCTTGTCCCAGTACTTGAACGCGGTGCCCGCCTGCTTCTTTCGGCGAATGATGTCGGCGGCGTGCCTGCCCTCCTGCATGGCCACCGGCGACTGGCCCGGGTAGCCGTTCAGCGAGGTCATGTCGCCGATCGCGTAGATGTCGGCGTAGCCGCCGACGGTCAGGTCGGGGTTGATCAACAGCCGTCCGGCCCGGTCGGTTTCGACGCCGGTGGCCTCGGCCAGCACCTTGGCGAACCCGCCCACCTGCACACCGGCCGACCAGACGATGGTCTCCGCCGCGATGCCGCGTTCGACACCGCTCTTGTCCTTGACGGTGACCTTGCCGTGCTCGATGTCGGTGACGAAGGTGCCGAGCAGCACGTCGACGCCGGTGCGGGTCAACGACTTCTTCGCGTACTCCGACAGCCCGCCGCCGAACGGTGGCAGCACCTCACCGGCACCCTCGACCAGGGTGACCGAAACTTCTTGGTGGTAGTACCTTTTCGCCAGTTCCTTCAGCTGACCGGCCACCTCGACGCCGGTCGCGCCCGCGCCGACGACCACGAAGCTCAGCAGCCTGCGCCTGGTCTCCTCGTCGGCGCCTGCGGCCTCGGCGAAGACCCGCTGGATCTGCGCGCGCAGCAGTTTCGCGTCGTCGATGGTCTTGAGCGAGAAGGTCTTCTCGGCGAAATCGTCACGGCCGAAGTAGGACTGGCTGGCGCCGGTGGCGGCGATCAGCGAGCCGTACCGGATGCGGCGCTGCTCGCCGTCGTGCTCATAAGTGACGATCGCCTTGTCCGGGTCGATCGCCACGACCTTGCCGAGACGCACATCGGCCTCGCGGTGACGGCGCAGAATGGAGGCGATCGGCGGCGCGATCTCCTCCGATGCCAGCACACCGGTCGCTACCTGGTACAACAACGGTTGGAACAGGTGCTCCGGCGTGCTGGAGATCAGCACGTAATCGATACCCGACTTGGCAAGTTGCTTGGCGGCGGAGAGTCCGCCGAACCCCGATCCGACGATGACGACACCCGCGGTTTCGATTCCCGCATCCACGTACTGCATGACAGCCTCCTTCTCTCATTACCAACCGTCATCGGGAAGCGAGATATTTCAGGTGTTAGGGCGCATAATGCAGATGACTCTTATCTCGATCCGTCATTAATCGGAGGCGCTGTGGAACTTCGGCAGCTCACCTACTTCGTCGCCGTCTGCGAGGAGCTCAGCTTCAGCGGTGCCGCCGCACGGTGCTTTATCTCACAGTCCGCGATCAGCCATCAAATCTCCCGGCTCGAGCGCGATCTGGGCGTCTCTTTGTTCGAACGCTCCACAAGATCAGTCGTACCCACCGACGCCACCGCACGGCTACTTCCCCTTGCGAAACAGATGCTGAGCCTCGAGTCGGCCATCCGGGCCGCGGTGCGCACCGTCGGGCCGCGCATCCGGCTCGCCGCGAACATGTCCTTCGCGACGAGATCGCTCTCGGCGATCGCGGGCGCCCGCGCCACACACCCCGAGGCGGAGATCGAGTTCGTGATCAAGCCGTTCCGGCAGCGGATCACCGCGGTGGCCGACGGCGACTGCGACCTCGCCCTGATCCGCGGCAGCGTCGATCAGCCCGGCCTCGAGGTCGAACAGCTGTGGGTCGAGGATCTGGTCATCGCCACCTCGAGTGCCCACCCGCTCGCCACCAGAGAAACCGTCACCCTGTCCGACCTCAGCCGGTATCCGCTACTGCTGCCGCCGGAGCAGGAACAAGTGTTGCTGCACACCGTGATTCGGTCCGCGTTCGCCGAACTCCCCACCGGCCCCACCTTCGGCCCCCCGATCCCACCCGACCACACCGCAACCATGGAACTCATCAACCGCCCCGACGCCTGGACGGTCCTCTACGCCGAAAGCCCCACCGAGGGCCTCGTCGTCCTGAAACTGGCCGAACACAAACTCCGCATCCCCGTCTCCGCCGTCCTGCGCAGCGACGCCCGCCGCTCCCCCATCCTCACCACCCTGCTCGCCGCCCTACACCGCACCTGAACCACCGGCCACCGCCAGCCCTGCGCAGAAGAGTGTCAGGGCTGGCGGTCTATGAAACTCGGGTCCACGCTGATGTCCCCGGTAAGCCGCCAAACGCCCCGTTCGAAGATCAAATCACCCGACACAACGATCGGCTGCCTGCTCTGGTGCGCACGAATCGCCCAGGCGTATTCCTGGCCCGCCAATGGGACATGGACCTTTCGCGGACGGCCGTCCACATGTGTCGACAGCACAATGCTGGTGGCTTCCTGATCCTCGTCGCCGAGGTCATCCCGGTTGAGTGTGCGCACAGTGCCGAGCAGCGTCGTGTAGCGCGGCGGCTCCTCGCGTCGGACCAACCGTTCCCGGACGCGAGGCAAGCCGGCCATTGCATTGCGATCAACGATGATCCGCGACGTGCTGACCTCGGGTGGCGGCTCCGCGGCCGCCCAATCGAACGATAGGTCAAGTGCGCGTAGCGTTTCCGGCTGAGTCAACTCCAGCACCGACTCCACCAAACCGGCGCTGAGCCCCAGCTGCCCGGACCGGTCGAGCGCGCTCTCGTCCCAATCGAGCGCCAGCTGCTTGGTGGACTGCAGACCAGTGGCCAACGTTGTCATCACCTTGCGCGGGAAAGGTACGGTCGGCGACCCGTCTTCCTGTGGTGGCAGGACATCACCTAGACGGGTTACGACTGTGAATACGAAGCTGCCGGGTTTCGTGTGCCCGAGACGGACATCCTCTTCCAGGAATTCGGTGACCGTAGCCGACCTTCTGCCGCGGTGCGAATGAGTCGGGTCGTCAGCAGTGGTCGCGGCGGCCCGCATCATCGTGAGTAATGCTTCCAGCGTCGCCTCTGCCTGCCGAAACGGGATCGTCCCGTCGGTCATTTCCTGGTCGAGCCGCACGAAGAAGAGATCGGCACGCGCTGCGGCGATACGTTCCGCCAGTTGCGCAGGGTCCCAATCGTAGATCGAGGCAAGAGCTTGGAGAGTGTCCCGGAAACGCACTGGAAAGTCGACGTAATCGGTAGCCAACGGCAGCATCACCCGACCGAGTAGGCCATCATCTCCCGGCAACCGCCAGATCTCCTTGACATTGTGGTCACGAGCTTCCAGCTGCCAATCGTGGCTCGCAAGATATTGGGACACGGCTGGAGGCGACAAAGAGGACGCGATCTCCTGGAGAGCATCGAGCGGGATCTTCCTCACCACTGACCTCCTTCGCCGATTACTTGCATGATGCCCTGAAGACTGCCCACGTCGAACAGATTGCTTCGGGGGAGGTGGACCGTTTTACTGGCCTTACCATCCTCGATCCCACCGAGCTTCTTCGCATGCTCCCAGTACATGCGGCTCGAACTGGCCAGGCCTGCTTCGGAAAGGTCGAGTAGCTGATCAGGATCCTCGGGTATGAGCAGAACGCCCAGTAGCGCGGGCGTGAAGCGTTTGGGGCTCACCAGTTTGAGGAAGCGGTCGCGCTTCAGCGACCATGCCAGGTGGTCGGCCTGAAGCAGCCGACTCTGTGTGGTGCACTTGAGCTGCATCTCGAATTCTGGGCAGTAGTATCTCGCATACTCCGCAGACGCGACGATCGTGATGTCGACTCCGTCGTAGTCGGTCTCATGACCCTTGATCGAACAGCCTGCAGCGGCGGCAACCATACGGATAAAGGCGAGACTGAATTGTTCCTGTCGAGCAGTCATCGGCAGGCCACCATCCAGAGTCGGTACCGCCGACGCCGTTTGCAGACTTCCCCTGCCATCAACCATGCAGCCCTCCCCCGAATCCGCAGAACCCGCGGAGCGCGTGTTCCTGGAAAACAGTAGCCGCTCTCGTCACCCGATCACCCAGCAACGAAAAGTGGCCCCGACTGAAATTCAGCCGGGGCCACCATGTTCGAGCGAGCTGAGGTTATCTCAGCCCTTGTGCGACTTGACCGCTTCGGTCAGTTGCGGGGCGACGTTGAACAGGTCGCCGACGATGCCGTAGTCCGCGATCTCGAAGATCGGGGCCTCTTCGTCCTTGTTGACCGCGACGATGGTCTTCGAGGTCTGCATGCCTGCCCGGTGCTGGATGGCGCCGGAGATGCCGAGGGCGATGTAGAGCTGCGGCGAGACGGTCTTGCCGGTCTGGCCTACCTGGAACTGGCCCGGGTAGTAGCCGGAGTCGACGGCGGCACGCGAGGCGCCGACGGCGGCGCCGAGCGAGTCGGCCAGCTCCTCGACGACCGAGAACTTCTCGGCGGAACCGACACCACGACCACCGGAGACGACGATGTTCGCCTCGGTGAGCTCGGGGCGGTCACCGGCGACGATCGGCTCGCGCGCGGTCACCTTGACCACGCCGTCTTCCTGCGCGGGCACCTCGACGGTGACCTTCTCGCCAGCACCGGCCTGCGCGGACGCCTCGATGGCACCCGGGCGCACCGAGATCACCGGCACGTCGCCGGTGGCCTTGGCGTCGACGGTGAACGCGCCACCGAAGATGGAGTGCACGGCGGTGCCGTCGGACTTGACGTCGATGACGTCGACCAGCAGACCGGAGCCGATGCGGGCGGCGAGGCGGCCCGACACCTCCTTGCCGTCGGCCGAGGCGGCGACGATGACGGCGGCCGGGGAGACCTGCTCGGTCAGCGCGGCGAGCACGTCGATCTTCGGGGTCAGCAGGTAGTTCTCCACGTCGTCGGATTCGGCGATGTAGATCTTCTCCGCACCGGCCGCGGCGAGCGCGTCGGCCAGCTTCTCGCCGGTGCCCGCGGTGCCGAGCACGACGGCGGCGGGCTCACCCAGGTTGCGGGCGGCGGTCAGGAGCTCGGTGCTGACCTTCTTGAGCGCACCGTCTGCGTGCTCAACGAGCACAAGTACTTCAGCCATTTGTGTTCTCTCCTAAGCAGTCTCGGACCGGCGAACTCAGATGATCTTCTGACCGACGAGGTACTGAGCGATCTTGGTGCCGCCGTCGCCTTCGTCCGCGATCTTCTCGCCCGCGGTCCGCGGCGGCTTCGGGGTGGCGCCGGTGACGGTGGTGCCCGCGTTCGCGACACCGACGGTCGACGGGTCGACACCCAGATCGGCCAGCGTGAAGGTCTGCACTTCCTTCTTCTTCGCGGCCATGATGCCCTTGAAGGAGGGGAAGCGGGGTTCGTTGATCTTCTCGGTCACGCTGACGATGGCCGGGAGGGTGGCCTCCAGCTTGAAGACGCCATCGTCGGTCTCGCGCTCGCCGGTGACCTTGTCACCGTCGACGGTGAGCTTGCGCAGGTGGGTCAGCTGCGGCAGGCCGAGGTACTCGGCGATGATGGCGGGCACCGCACCGGCGCGACCGTCGGTCGCCTCGTTGCCCGCGATGACCAGCTCCACGCCCTCGACCTGGCCG
The DNA here is from genome assembly GCF_004634405.1 of Nocardia sp. CS682. Classification (NCBI taxonomy): domain Bacteria; kingdom Bacillati; phylum Actinomycetota; class Actinomycetes; order Mycobacteriales; family Nocardiaceae; genus Nocardia; species Nocardia sp. CS682. The sequence goes on from NZ_CP029710.1 coordinate 2,457,106, forward strand.
AGCGCGCTCGCCAGCACCCAGGCGGTCTGCACGGCGTCGGAGCCGTGGATCGCCGGGTCGTTGATGTGGATGGCCTTGTCGGCGCCCATGGACAGCGCCTTGCGGATGGCCTCGGTGGCCCGGTCCGGACCGGCGGCCAGCACGGTGACCTCGCCGCCCTGCGCCTCCTTGATCAGCAGCGCTTCTTCGACGGCGCGCTCGTTGATCTCGTCGAGGACGGCGTCGGCGGCTTCGCGATCGAGGGTGTAGTCACCATCGGTCAGCTTGCGCTCGGACCAGGTGTCGGGAACCTGCTTGATGAGTACGACGATGTTCGGCATCGGTCTTCGTCGACCTCCTGTTCTGGTTACACGTATGGGCGGTCGCACGAGCGGGCCGTACGTCCGTGTGAGTAGCTCAGGGCGTGACACTACCCTACGTTAAGTTACTCATGGGTAACTTAGTCGCTTCTCTCTCACAACGCCAGTCCCGGCGATATCGTGCCGGGCTGGAGCCCAGCCTCGCGACCCCCGCTCGGCGGCGCATCGGTACTGGGTAGGGGTGTCCCGGTGACCGGGTGCGGGTATCCCGCGAACCTCCGGTACCAGTAACGTCGGAACGATGAGCGAGGCTGTGATCCCTGCCGCAGTGGACGACTTGACGGGCATGACCGACGCCCCGGAGACAACCGGCGGCGCCGTCGAACCGCTGCCGTTGACCGGCGAGCGCACCGTCCCCGGCATCGCCGAGGAGAACTACTGGTTCCGCAGGCACGAGATCGCCTATGCCCGGCTGCTGGACCGCTGCGCCGGAAAAACCGTGCTGGAGGCCGGATCCGGCGAAGGCTACGGCGCCGACATGATCGCCGCGGTGGCCACCAAGGTCACCGGCGTGGACTACGACACCGGCGCGGTCGAGCACGTGCGCGCCAGGTACCCGCGGGTGGAGATGATCCAGGGCAACCTCGCCGCGCTGCCGCTGCCCGACGCCTCGGTCGACGTCGTGGTGAATTTCCAAGTGATCGAACATCTTTGGGACCAGGGTCAGTTCCTTCGGGAGTGCCTGCGGGTGCTGCGTCCCGGCGGCGAGCTGCTGATCAGCACGCCGAACCGGATCACCTTCTCCCCCGGCCGCGATACCCCGCTCAATCCGTTCCACACCCGCGAACTGAACGCCGCCGAGCTCACCGAACTGCTGGTCGAGGCCGGGTTCGAGGTCGCGCAGATGACCGGCGTGCACCACGGTCCGAGCCTGAAAGCGTTGGACGCCAAGCACGGTGGCTCGTTCATCGATGCGCAGATCGAGCGAGCCTTGGCAGGCGAGCCGTGGCCCGCCGACCTCACCGCCGACGTCGCGGCCGTCACCATCGACGACTTCGTCCTGATCGCCGAGGACATCGACGCGAGCCTCGATCTGGTCGCCATCGCGGTGAAGCCTTGAGTAAAGCGGTTCCCGGCCAGTTCACCCTGGTCCTGCACTCCCACCTGCCCTGGCTGGCGCACCACGGCCGCTGGCCGGTCGGCGAGGAATGGCTCTACCAATCCTGGGCCGCCTCATATCTTCCGCTGGTCCAGGTCCTGAGAACCCTTGCCGCCGAAGGACGTTCACATCTGCTCAGCCTCGGGATCACGCCGGTGCTCGCGGCCCAGCTGGACGACCCGCACTGCCTGGCCGGGATGCACCACTGGCTCGGCAACTGGCAGCTGCGCGCCGACGAGGCCGCGATGGCGGGCAACATCGCGCTCGGCAGGCACGAACATCGTTTGGCCACAGCGGCTTTGGCGGACTTCGAGCAGCGCTGGCGACACGGCGCCGCCCCGGTCTGGCGCGAGCTCATCGACGCCGACACCATCGAACTGCTCGGCGGTCCGCTCGCCCATCCGTTCCAGCCGCTGCTCGATCCGCGTCTGCGTCAGTTCCAGCTGGTCGAAGGCCTGGACGACGCGCAACACCGCTGGGGCCACACCCCCACCGGCATCTGGGCTCCGGAGTGCGGCTACACCCCGGGCATGGAGCACGGCTACGCCGCCGCCGGTGTGACCCATTTCATGGTCGACGGACCCGCACTGCGCGGCGACACCACCCTCGGGCGACCGGTGCGCGAGTCCGATGTGGTCGCGTTCGGGCGGGATCTCCAGGTGAGCTACCGGGTGTGGTCGCCGAAATCGGGCTACCCGGGCCAGAGCGCCTACCGTGACTTTCATCACTACGACCACGCGACCGGACTCAAGCCGTCCCGGGTCACCGGCAAGACCGTCGACGGTCCGGACAAGGCGCCCTATGACCCGGAACTCGCGGCCGCCGCGATCGGCCGCGACGTCGACGACTTCGTCCAGACGGTGCGCCAGCGACTGATCAGCGAATCCGAGCGCATCGGTCGACCCGCGCTCGTGGTCGCCGCTTTCGATACCGAACTGTTCGGCCACTGGTGGCACGAGGGGCCGCAGTGGTTGGCCCAGGTGTTGCGGGCGCTGCCCGAAGCGGGCGTCACGATCGGCACCCTGGCCGACGCGCGCGAACGCGGATTCGTCGGTGCGCCGGTGCCATTGGCCGATTCGTCCTGGGGCTCGGGCAAGGACTGGCGGGTCTGGGCCGGCGACCAGGTGCGCGACCTGGTGGAACTCAATGCCGACATCGTGCGGCTCACCCTCGACACGATCGACAAGATGCGCGCCGCCGACGGCGCGCCCGGCCTGCGCGACAACGTCGCCGACCAGTTGCTGCGCGAAGCCATCCTCACCGTGTCCAGCGACTGGGCCTTCATGGTCAGCAAGGACTCCGCCGCGGGCTACGCGCGTGACCGCGCCCACCGGCACGCGCACGCCGTGCGGGAGATCGCGGCCGCCGTCGGAGCGGGCCAACTCGCGAAAGCACAGCAGTTGGCGGCAGGATGGGGGGCGGCTGACGGACTCTTCCCCGGTGTGGATGCGCGACGGCTCGGCGGCGCCGGGTCCGGAGGAAGCTTCGCCGTGGCTGCTCAGCACGCCGCGTCCAGCGCAGAAGGACATGCATGAAGATTTTGATGGTGTCGTGGGAGTACCCGCCGGTCGTGGTCGGCGGGTTGGGCAGGCATGTGCACCACCTGGCGACCGAGCTGGCCGTGGCCGGCCACGAGGTCGTCGTGCTGGCCAGGCGCCCCTCCGGCACCGACTCCTCGACCCATCCCACCCACTCCTTCATCGCCGAGGGCGTGCTGGTGGTCGCGGTCGCGGAGGATCCGCCGGTCTTCGACTTCGGCGAGGACATGCTGGCCTGGACGCTGGCCATGGGCCACGCGATGGTGCGGGCAGGCATCGCGCTCGGCAAGCCGGGCATCGGTGACGGCTGGGCGCCCGACGTGGTGCACGCGCACGACTGGCTGGTCGCCCACCCGGGTATCGCGCTGGCCGAGTACTACGACGTGCCGCTGGTGTCGACCATCCACGCCACCGAGGCGGGCAGGCACAGCGGCTGGGTCGCGGGCAAGGTCAACCGGCAGGTGCATTCGGTCGAGTGGTGGCTCGCCAACGAATCGGACGCGCTGATCACCTGCTCGGCCTCGATGCAGGACGAGGTGGAGCGGCTGTACGGCCCGGAGCGGGTGCCGATGACGGTGATCCGCAACGGAATCGACGTGGGCGCCTGGACCTTTCGGCCGCGCGTGCCGCGCACCGGCCCGCCGCGGCTGCTGTATGTCGGCAGGCTCGAATACGAGAAGGGCGTGCAGGACGCGATCGCCGCGCTGCCGCGCATCCGTCGCGCGCACCCCGGCACGACGCTCACCATCGCCGGTGTCGGCACCCAGTTCGAGTGGTTGCGAGAGCGGGCGCGGGTGCACCGGGTGGCCCGTGCGGTGAACTTCGCGGGCCAGCTCGACCACGCCGAACTACTCGGCTGGCTGCACGGCGCCGACGCGATCGTGCTGCCGAGCCGCTACGAACCCTTCGGCATCGTGGCGCTGGAGGCGGCCGCCGCGGGCACCCCGCTGATCACGTCCTCCGCGGGCGGGCTCGGTGAGGCGGTCATCGATGGCGTCACCGGCGCGTCCTTCGCGCCCGCGGATGTCGACGGCCTGGTGGAGGCCGCGCGTGCCACCCTCGATGATCCCGTTGCTGCTCAGGATCGCGCCTACGCTGCCCGCGAGCGGCTCACCGCCGACTTCGCGTGGGACGTGGTTGCGGCCGAGACCGCGCAGGTCTACCACTCGGCCAAGCGCCGAGTCCGCAATCCGTTGGGCCGCCCGACCATCATCGAGCGCCCTCTTCCGGAGCGCGATCCGAAGTAAGTTACGCCGAGCTGACCTGTGCGGGAATCGGCTTCTCGAACTAGGTTGCCGCCGAGCCGATCCCGCGTCGGAGTCAGCGTTCGGGCTTGAAAACGAAGAGCTCACCGATGCGGGTGGCGACGACCACCTCACCCTGCGCGCCGACGGAGGTGCCGGTGGTGCTGCCTTGCGCCCCGGGCAGCACATCGGAATCGATGGTTGCGCCGGTCCTGGTGTCGAAGGTGATCAGGTTCAGGCCCTCGCCGATCGCGGCGGGGGTATAGCCGGTACCGCCCGCGGTCTGCACCGGGACACCACGCAGGCCCAAATCCTTACGCTCCCAAGCGAGTTCGGCGACATCACCCTTGTCGCGCAGCGCGAGCAGATAGCCGTCGTCGCCGGACGGAATGATCAGGCCGTCACCGGACACCGAAATGCCGCCGCGCGGAGTCCATTCCAGCGGCTGCACCCACTTGGTACGACCGTCGGCGGCGTCGACGGCGATCAGCCGGTTGCTGTTGTCCCCCACGTAGACGGTCTTGCCGTCGGGCGAAAGGGTCGGGCTGGTCGCGCTACCGCCGAACAGCAGGTCGGCGCTCCACTCCTGCTCGATCTTGTTGTCCGCGTAGCGAAGTGCGACGAGCGCGGCGGTCGGCTTGCCCGGTTTCCACACCGTGACGAAGAAGCGTCCGCTCGCGGTGTCGACGGCCGAGATGTTCGCCACCGGGCACTGCGGTTCGCCGGCGTGGCAGTCGTCCAGGCCCTGTCCGGCGGCAGGCCAGTCGAGGTTGGGGTTGTCCAGGAAGTCGGGCTGGCCGAGCAGCTGCACCGTGGGCACGATGCGCTGGCCGGTCTGGCGCGAGAGCACGTCGATCTGACCGGATTGGGTGACCGTCAGCAGGTTTCCGTCACCGGTGAACTGCGAGGAGACCGGGGCACCGGCGACCGGAGTGCGCCACCTCGGTTGCCCGAGGTAGTTGAAGGACATGACCGCGCCGATGTTGTCCGTGTCGTCGCCGACGTAGACGTTCGTCATGCCGTCCACCACCGACGGGGTCGCGACCGCGGTCGCGCCCAGCGGAGTGCAGAAACGCTTGCGCCCGGTGGCCATCTGGAAGGAGAAGATCGAGCAGCCGGGCGCGCGAGTGGTGAGGAACATCTGCCCGTCGGGGCCGATGGTCACCGGCTCGGCGACCGGCCCGCCGATCGGGCGTGACCAGCTCAGCGCGACCTTCTTGGCGCCGACCACCGGGCTGCTGCCACCGTTGCGGCCGTCGTGATACGCGGCGGGCCAGCCCTTGCCCGAGCCGACCGTGATGTCGTCGACGTCGGTGCCGCACCCGGTCAACGCCAGCGCACCGACCGCGGCCAGCGACGCAACTACCCGCAGCCGGGACGGTCGCCACATGGAACTAGCCAGTACGCCGCTTCGCACCTGCTGCACTCCTGTCGTCGTTTCCGCTCGCCCGAGACTAAAGCGTGCCGAACCACCGTGCTGGCGCGACCCGGTTCGGGTGTACGCGTGGTGGATTCGCCGGGCGCCGCCCGCGGCGCCGCAGTCACTGTACGGTAGGGGCCCGCGCGGGTGTGCGAGTCCCGCCGTTGCGCAGCGCGGGTTGTCCGCACCCGCGTGCCCGGATCGCCCCCGAGCGCGCCCGTTATGCTCTACCCGTCGCCCGCCGAGGCGGGCGGCGAGCCGTTGGACCACGACAGGAGAGCCGTTCGTGACGAGCATGTGGGGCGCACCGTTGCGCTCGCGCTGGCGGGGATCGCGCCGCCGGGATCCGCAGCAGGCGCGCTTTCTGACCGTGGCGTCGCTGCGCTGGGTGCTCGCGAACCGGGCGTACACGCCCTGGTATCTGGTGCGCTACTACCGGCTGCTCAAGTTCCGGCTGGCCAACCCGCACATCGTGCTGCGCGGCATGGTCTTCCTCGGTAAGCGGGTGGAGATCCACGCGACGCCCGAGCTGGGCCGGATGGAGATCGGCCGCTGGGTGCACATCGGCGACGGCAACGCCATCCGCTGCCACGAGGGTTCGCTGCGCATCGGCGACAAGGTGGTGTTCGGCAAGGACAACGTGGTCAACACCTACCTCGACATCGAGATCGGTGAATCCACCCTGGTCGCCGACTGGTGCTACATCTGCGACTTCGACCACAAGATGGACGACATCACGCTGCCGATCAAGGATCAGGGCATCGTGAAGAGCCCCGTCCGGATCGGCCCCGATACCTGGATCGCCGCCAAGGTCACCGTGCTGCGCGAGACCCGGGTCGGCCGCGGCTGTGTGCTCGGCGCGCACGCCGTGGTCAAGGGGGAGATCCCGGACTACAGCATCGCGGTCGGCGCGCCGGCCAAGGTGGTCAAGAACCGCAAGGCCGCCTGGGAGGCGAGCGCCGAGGAGCGCGCGAAATACCTTGCGGCCCTGGAAGATATCGAGCGCAAGAAGAACGGCGCAAAGACCGCCTAGCGTCGGTTCGCGCAGTCTGTCCGTGGCGTTGGGTAGGTTGCCCGATATGAATCGCTATGCCGCACTGTTGCGGGGGATCGCGCCGAGCAATCCGAATATGAGCAACGAGAAGGTGCGCGGCGTCTTCGAGGGGCTCGGCTTCGAGAAGGTCGCCTCGGTGCTCGCCAGTGGCAACATCGTGTTCCAGAGCGCGGACACCGACGTCAGCGAGCTGGAGACCCGGATACAGCAGGCGCTCAACGCGGAACTCGGCATCGCAGGCGGAACGATCATCCGCAGCTACGAAGAACTGCGTGCACTGCTCGACACCGACCCGTTCCCCGGCCTCACCCACGGACGCGGCACCTACCTCGTCGCCACGTTCCGCAAGCAGCGCAAGAAGGCCCCGGGCAAGCTGCCCGAACAACCCGACCCGCTCACCCGGGTCGTCGGCTACGACAAGGCGTGCGACACCTTCCTCGCGGTGGTCGACAACAGCGACCCCGGTAAGACCCCCGACTTCATGACCTGGCTCGACAAGACCTACGGCAAGGACATCACCACCCGCACCTGGCTCACGGTGCAGCGGGTGGTCAAGAAGATGGAGTAGCCGACAGCTGAGTGCTTGCGACAGCCGTGCACAGGAAGGCCGTCGGCGTGCGGCCGATCCGGGTGATCACCAGGGTGAACGGTTGGCTGCCTTGGGGTTTGAGGGTGCGGCGGAGTTTGTCGGGGTCGACGTCCACGCCGCGCACCAGGATCTCCAGGGGGCCGCAGTCGTGGCGGCGGAGTTCGGCGCGGAGAGTTTTCTCCCGGTAGTCGAGGCGGTCGACGATGCGGAAGCCTCGGGTGCCGGGCGGCACGGCATTGCCGGTGAGGTACGCGATGCGCGGATCCAGTTGCCAGAGGCCATGTTTCGCGGCGTAGTGGCGGACCAGACCGGCCCGCACGACGGCACCGTCGGGATCGATGACCCAGTCACCGGGTTCCTGTTCGGGGATGTCGTCGGAGTCCGCGTCGGTGAGGGTGAAAGACGTTCCAGCCGAGGACGTTACGGTCGCGCGGCGGGTGACTGACGGACCGCTCAGACCCGCCGACCACAGACACGCCTCACGAACAGCGCCGTCCAGCGAGACGACTTCGATCTCCCCGGTCCAGTCGAGTCGATCGAAATCCAGTCCGGGAGCGCACTTCACCGCGAGATCCCGACCGGGATAGGCGGCGAGCAGGTCCGGCAGCGGCGGTTGCAGCTTGGCCGGATCGTGCGTGCGCCTGCCGTCGGCCCGGCGGGCCGGATCGGCGATGACGACGGCGTCCCTGCTCACCGGCACCAGCGCATCCGCCTTGGCCAGCAACACATTTCGGCGTCCGGCGAGGTTGTGCGCGGCCATCGACAGCCGCGCGTCATCCAGGTCGCTACCGAGCACAGCGGGACAGACTCGCGCCAACTCGGCGAGCTCCGCCCCGATCGAACACGTCACGTCGTGCACCGCGCGCCCGGCCAATCGGGCGGCCCGGTGCCGGGCGACCAGCGTCGGAGTCGCCTGCTGCAACGCATCGTCGGTGAACAGCCACTCCCCCGCGCCGACGAGCTTGGCACCCGCCTTACGCCGCAGGCGCACCGTCTCGACGAGCGCCGCGGCCCGATCCCCGTGGTCGCGCCGCACCCGCGCCAGATCGCGCAGGTGCGTCGCCTGGGTCAGCTCCAGCCGGTCTACCTCGGTCAGCGCGGCTGTGCCCGTCGAACTGCCGAGGTAGGCGACATCCTCGCGACTGAAGCCGTAACCCACTACTTGGCAGACGTGCTGTGTTCACCCACCCCGCCGGCTTCGCCGGCTTCCATCCCCCTGGGCTTCACGCCGGTGATCATCGCGTTGTAGAAGAACTGCCGCGGCACCACCCGGCGCATGACGTTCTCGTCCAGCCAGCTCAGCCGCAGCCACGCGTTGTACATGGCCAGCCGGTAGCCCATGGTCAGCTTCTCGTCGGGCACGGCCGCCTCGAAGGTGCGCACCGGCCAGCCCCACAGCGCGGCCGCGAACTCTTCGGTGGTCGCCTTGACGTCGACGGCACCGGCCGAGCTCGCCATCCGCTCCAGGTCGCTGGGGTCGAAGGTGTGCAAGTCGACGACCGCCTCGAGCGCCGCGGCCCGCGAGGACTCGTCGAGCTCGGTCTGCGGCCGCCGCCAACCGGCCAGCTGCGGCAGCTTGGTGACGGTGGTGGTGGCCTTCCAGGTGATCCGGCCGAGCCAGCGGGCGTAGAAGTTACCGGCGGTGGTCGGCTCGCCGGCGAAGACGAAGCGCCCGCCCGGCTTGAGCACGCGCAGACATTCCTTCAGCGCGAGTTCGACATCCGGGATGTGGTGCAGTACCGCGTGCCCGCACACGAGATCGAAGGTGTCGTCCTCGTACGGGATGGTCTCGGCGTCGGCGACCCGGCCGTCGACGTCCAAGCCGAGGTGTTCGGCGTTGCGCAGCGCGACCTTGACCATGCCCGGCGAGAGGTCGGTGACGGAGCCGGTCTTGGCCACGCCACCCTGCATCAGGTTCAGCAGGAAGAAACCGGTGCCACAACCGAGTTCGAGGGCCCGCTCGTACGGCAGCGGGGCGGGGCCGACGGCCGCGTCGAACCGGCCGCGGGCATATTCGATGCAGCGTTCGTCATAGGAAATCGACCATTTGTCGTCGTAGGTCTCGGCTTCCCAGTCGTGATAAAGCACCTGGGCGAGCTTCGTATCCTTGCGCGCTGCCTCGACCTCGGCCTCGGTCGCATGCGGGTTAGGCGCTGGGTCGTCGGGACGTACCGTCATGGAGGCTAAGCCTAGCCGACCCTCTGCTCCGCGATTTAGGCCATACGAGTAAGAGCCACGCCCGTCGCGCGGCGGGCCGGCGGACCCGAACATGGTCCGGTTCGGGCGGGCACGGCGAGTTACCCATGTACTGCCGAAATCCGTGGTCACCCCCGCATATCGGCGCCCGACAGCCCAGCCGTGGCGCGCATCCGGGACCCCGGCCGGAGACAGGAACGTGTGCCATTTTCAGCGCACCCGCGTGATCAACACCACATGGCTGTCGCGCCGGCCCCGAGCAAGGCTCAGTGGCCGACGAAGGCCGCCGAGCCGGGGCCGTCGGCCAGGTAGGACTCGGTCCCGATGCGACGGTCTTCGGTGGCGAATAAAGCAGACCATTCGGTCTGGGCACGATCCAGGCCGTGCGGACCCGCCTCGAAGACGGCTTTCGCGGCGGCGAGGGCGCGGGCCGGGCCGTCGGTGAAGCGTTGCGCCCAGTCGAGCGCGGCGGTGTAGACGTCGTCGGGCGGCACGACCTCGTCGACCAGTCCGAGCGTGCGGGCCTCCTCGGCCTCGACGAAGCGACCGCTGTAGACGAGGTCCTTGGCCGGGCCCGGCCCGATCAGCAGAGCGAGGCGACGGATCCCGGCGAGCGGGATCAGCCCCGCCTTGATCTGCGGCAGACCCAGCTTGACGTTGTCGCCGATGACGCGCCGATCCGCACCGAGCGCGAGCTCCAGCCCACCACCGAGGCAGTAGCCGCTGATCGCCGCGACCGTCGGCTGCGGCAGCCGGGCCAAACAGCCGAAATCGCGCTGCACATCAGCCGCCATCGCCCGCGCCTGATCTTCGCTCAGGCCGGCCAGCTCGGTCAGGTCGTCACCCGCCGAGAACACCCGCTCGTCGCCGTAGAGCATGACCGCAGCCACCGTCGGGTCCGCGGCGACCGTCTCGGCCGCTGCGGCCAGCTCGCGCACCAGTTGTGCGTTCAGCAGGTTCATCGGCGGGCGGGCGATCCGGAGGACGGCGACGCGGCGCGCGCCGGCACCCTCGAGCAGATCCAGGGTCACGAATTCGGCCATGGGAGGCCACGCTACCGGTCGCTGGGCGACTTACTTGCGGACGGATCCCTTGAGCCTGCTCGCATCCGGGAGACCGGCGAAGTACTGCTCATTGCCCGGGAAGGCCAGCCCGCGCCGCCCCTCGCCTTCGCGCAGCACCGGCATGATCGGCTCGATCACCACGTCGGCGGCGAGAATCTCTGCGGTGGAGCCGAACTCGGCGAGCGCGAACAACTGCGACCAGGTGGGCGGCAGCAGAATGTCGGTACCCGCCCGCCACCGGTCCAGTGCCTCGGCGGGCGTGCGCCAGTGCACTTCGGCGGCCTCGGAGGTGGCGCCGTCGGCCAGCTGCCCCTCGGGCAGTACCGCGACGAAGAACCTGGTGTCGTAGCGCCTCGGCTCGACCACCGGGGTGATCCAATTCGCCCACGGCCGAAGCAGATCCGCGCGCAGCACCAGCTTCTCCTGCGCGAGGAAATCGGCCAGCGAGAGCTCGCGCCGTTCCAGCTTGCCGCGCGACTCGCGGTAGCCCGCGGTGTCGGAGACCACGCTGTCTGCGGTCGGACCGGCAAGCAGCACACCGCATTCCTCGAAGGTCTCGCGCACGGCGGCACAGACCAGCGCCTTGGCCCGCGGCTCGGTGGTGGCGAAACGCGCTGCCCACCAACCGGGTTCGGGACCTGCCCACTCGATCTCAGCGGTCCCGTCGGACGGGTCGACGCCGCCGCCGGGGAACACGGTCATCCCCGCCGCGAACGCCATCGCGCCGACCCTGCGCTGCAGGAAGATCTCCGGCCCGGCAGCGCCGTCGCGCACCAGCATCACCGTCGACGCGTCCTTCGGCGCCGACGGCTGAGAGTCGGCCTGCGGGTTTGTCTCACTCACTCCTGCACACTAACCCGCGCACGGTGAGCGCCGTCACGGCGGCGGGTCAGCGAGTGCGGTGCTTGCCCGCGCGACGTGCGCGGCGGGCGAAGTAGCGGCCGTCCACCCGGTCGAGGGCGATCGACTGACGGAAGGCGTCGCTGAGGTTCTCCGAGGTCAACACGTCGGTGAGCAGACCTTGCGCGACCACCTCCCCCTCGTTGAGCAGCAGGCCGTGGGTGAAGCCGGGTGGGATCTCCTCGACGTGGTGGGTGACCAGGACGATGGCGGGCGAGTCCGGGTCGGCGGCGAGATCGCCGAGCCGCTCCACGAGCTCCTCGCGCCCGCCCAGGTCCAGGCCGGCCGCCGGTTCGTCGAGCAGCAACAGCTCGGGGTCGGTCATCAGCGCGCGGGCGATCATCACCCGCTTGCGCTCACCCTCGGAGAGGGTGCCGTAGGTGCGGTCCGAAAGATGTTCCGCACCTAGGCTTTCCAGCATGTCGACGGCACGGTCGGTGTCGATGTCGTCGTAGCGTTCGCGCCAGCGACCGAGCACCGCGTAGCCCGCCGACACCACCAGATCGCTGACCTTCTCGTCGCGCGGCACCCGGCCGGCCACCGCGGCGGAGGACAAGCCGATCCGCGGGCGCAGCTCGCTGATGTCGACCTTGCCGAGCACCTCACCGAGCAGGTGCGCGGTGCCCGAGGTCGGGTGCAGCTCGGCGGCGGCCATCCGCAGCAGGGAGGTCTTGCCCGCGCCGTTGGGGCCGAGCACGACCCAGCGTTCGTCGAGCTCTACCTGCCAGGTGACGGGGCCAACGAGAGTGTGACCGGAGCGGCGAACGGTGACGTCGGTGAAATCGATGAGCAGATCGGGATCGGGTTGCGGCACGCGGTCCATCTTGGCCCACGCCAGGGGCTGCTCGCCAACGCGGGCGGGGTGCGGGCAGCGTGTCGCTCGGGTCAGCGGCGGCGATCGAGCACGAAGTCGTCGTGGAGCCGCTGGTCGTCGCCCAGATCGGGCTCCGGATGCTCCTCACCGTCGGACTTGTGTAGCAGCCGGGCCACGAGAAGGGCCAGTGGAACCGAGAGGAGCACCCACAGGACGAGAATCACCAGCAGCGTCGTCATAGCTGGTCCTTCCTTCGGTCGGCGAGGCCGCGATGCCTCGATACGACGAGCCTCCGCCTGGAGAGCTCAGCGCGGGTAGGGCACAACGTCCTCAGAGGAGTAGACCGGAGAGATACCCCAATCGGCCTTGCGCAACGCGCAATCCACGCAGGTGTTTTTCCGGTGTGCGGCAGTTGCGCGCACGCGCCCAGCGGCCTCGCACATCCGCGACGCACCAGGGCTACCCCTCACCAGGATCGCGCGGGTACCGCGATCACCGTCATCGAGCCGGGCGCCACCTCGGTGAACCCGGCATCACGCACGGCCACCGCCGTGCCACGCGCGACCTCATCGGCCAGCGTCCGCCATAGTCGTGCGTCGGCGTCCCGTACCGAGCAACGGAACTCCCGCTCGGACCACCGCAGCGCCTGCGCCGCGGTCAACGCACCCGCGAGCAGCATGCTCGCGTGCCCGACCTGCGCGGCCGCCTTGCCCACGGTCATGCCGAGCGCCGAATTCACCCACAGCACCGGCAGTTTCGGGTCGGCGGGGCCGGGTTCGTCGTGCTCGAGGTCGGTGCCGCCGATCTGCAACCGCTTGATCCGCGGGTCCACCTCGCCCACCGGCCCCGGGACCAGCGCCCTGGCCTGCGCGCCCTCGACCTCGACCGTGACGCCGTCCACCTCGTTGGCCGCGAGCCACTGAGCACCGCGGGCACGCCGACTGACTTTGCGAATACGGGAGCGCTTCCAGGCCAGATAACGCTGCGCCCACTCGCCACCGGGACCGACCCGCTCGTCCAGGCACAGCGCCACCGACGCGGTCGCCGCCGCGGCAAGCACCGCACTGCGCGGCGGCGGGTCCACCTTGGGCAGATGCAGCACGATCTGCATGGCCTGCACCATGGCCGGGTCGTCGGGATCGCCCGCGCCGCCGTAGCCCTGCGCCAGTTCCGCGTGCCGGACGCGGAAGCCTGCCTCGTCGAACTCGGCCGGCTCGATCGGGTCTGCCACGGCGTCCCGGACTCCGGCACCACATTCCGGGATGCTCGACATCACTCCACCTTGATCGTCAACGAATACGTTTGCGCTGGTTCGACACCCTGCTCCCACGGTCGCAGATACTGCATCGAGAGCTTGGTGCTGCCCGGGGCCTTACCGGCGAAGGTCCACACCGAACTGCCACCGGCACCGGGGGCGACCGGCACGTTCGGGTCCGTCTCGAACCCCGGATCGCCCTGCGCCTGCAGCACATTCGCATCCAGTTCGGAGATCTGCCACAGGTAGCCGGTGGACGGATTCGCGGGCAGCGTCACCACCAGGTGCTGTCCGACGGCGAGCCGTCGCTCCTGGCCGTTGTCGGGCTCGGTGGCCGTCACCGCGGCAGGCCCGGGGGCCGACGTCGAAGCGGCCGAGGAGGTCGCGTCCCCGTCGGTCGAATCGTTGTTGCCGCAACCCACTACAGACAAGCCGAGCAGCAGCACAAGCAGAGATTTCCGCAACGCACCCTCCGATTCACCCGACGATCCTGGTCGGCGCCAGCCTACCGACGGCCACGACCGGACCGGGTCTACGACACCGGGTACGCCGTGGTCAGCTCAGCGGTACCCGGCGCAGCAATCCGTCACGGGCGTCGGCGGCCTCCACCTCGTGCCGGGTGACGCCGAGGACGTACAGCACCGCGTCCAGGAACGGATGCGACAGAGCCGCGTCGGCGATCTCGCGCAGCGCGGGTTTGGCGTTGAACGCGACCCCGAGCCCCGCCGCGTTGAGCATGTCGATGTCGTTGGCGCCGTCGCCGACCGCGACCGTCTGTTCCATCGGCACGCCCGCCTCGGCCGCGAACTTGCGCAGCGCGGTGGCCTTGGCCGCGCGGTCGACGATCTCGCCGACCACCCGGCCGGTCAGCTTGCCGCCCTTGATCTCCAGGGTGTTGGCCTGCACGAAGTCCAGCTCGAGTTCGTGCGCCAACGGCTCGATCACCTGACGGAACCCGCCCGATACCACGCCGCAGCGGAAACCCAGCCGACGCAGCGTGCGGATGGTGGTCCGCGCGCCGGGGGTCAGCTCGATCTGGTCGGCCACCTCCTCGATCACCGACTCGTCCAGACCCTCGAGCGTCGCGACCCGCTGCCGCAGCGACTCGGCGAAGTCGATCTCGCCGCGCATGGCGGCCTCGGTGACCTTGCGAACCTCTTCCTCCACCCCGGCGTGCGCGGCGAGCATCTCGATCACCTCGCCCTGGATGAGCGTCGAGTCGACGTCGAACACGATGAGGCGCTTGGCCCGGCGGGCCAGTCCGGCCCACTCCACCGCGACGTCGACCTGCTCGGCGACCGCGATCTCGGCCAACGCCGTGCGCAGCCGTGCGTCGGTGTCCGCGCTGGTGTCGGCCGCGGTGACCAGCAGCTCCATCCCGGTGACCGGGTAGTCCGCGATGCCACGGATGGAGTCGATATTGGCGCCGAGGGCAGCAAGCCGCCGGGACACCGTGCTGAACGCGTGCGCGGTGACCGGCGCGCCGAGCACGACCACCGCGTGGGTGGACATCGGCTGCCTGCCGATCGCCGCGTCGACCTCGACGTCGACGTGCATGCCGACGGTGGTCATCGCTTCCTCGAGTTCGTCCTGCAACGACTCCGGGTCACCCGGACAGGTGACCAACACGCCGAGGGTCAGCCGACCGCGGATGACGACCTGCTCGACGTCCAACAGGCTCACCTGGTGCCGGGACATCGCCGCGAGCAGTACGGACGTCACACCGGGACGGTCGGGCCCGGTGACGGTGACGAGAACGGTTGTGTCGGCCAACTGTGTGTACTCCAGATTCGAAGTTGCCGTAGCTGTTGCTGGACCTCGTTGTCACGCGCTCCGGTACTGCACAAACGAGTGTGCACCCGCTGGTCACCAGCAGGTGCACACTCGTCGTCTTACTGATCTCTACTTCGTTGCCACTGCGCCTTCGTGCACTTCGGTGGCGTGCTTACCCGAACCCCAGCCGACGTGCGCCTCGGCGCGCATCCGGTCGATCATGTGCGGGTAGTGCAGCTCGAAGGCCGGGCGCTCGGACCGGATCCGCGGCAGCTCGTAGAAGTTGTGCCGCGGCGGCGGGCAGGTGGTGGCCCATTCGAGCGAGTTGCCGTAGCCCCACGGGTCGTCCACGGTGACGACCTCGCCGTACCGGAAGCTCTTGAAGACGTTCCAGACGAACGGCAGCATCGAGGCGCCCAGGATGAACGCGCCGATGGTGGAGATGGTGTTCAGCACGGTGAAGCCGTCGCTGGGCAGGTAGTCGGCGTAGCGACGCGGCATGCCCTCGGCGCCGAGCCAGTGCTGCACCAGGAAGGTGGTGTGGAAGCCGACGAAGGTGGCCCAGAAGTGCCACTTGCCCAGGCGCTCGTCCATCATCCGGCCGGTGATCTTCGGGAACCAGAAGTAGATGCCCGCGAAGGTGGCGAACACGATGGTGCCGAAGAGCACGTAGTGGAAGTGCGCGACCACGAAGTACGAGTCGGTGACGTGGAAGTCCAGCGGCGGGCTGGCCAGGATGACACCGGACAGACCACCGAAGAGGAAGGTGACCAGGAAGCCGATCGACCACAGCATCGGTGTCTCGAACGTCAACTGACCGCGCCACATGGTGCCGATCCAGTTGAAGAACTTCACACCCGTCGGGACGGCGATCAGGAACGTCATGAACGAGAAGTACGGCAGCAGCACCGCACCGGTGGCGTACATGTGGTGCGCCCACACCGCGATCGAGAGCGCGGCGATACCGAGCGTCGCGTAGACCAGCGTGGTGTAACCGAAGATCGGCTTCCGCGAGAACACCGGGAAGATCTCGGACACGATGCCGAAGAACGGCAGCGCGATGATGTACACCTCGGGATGGCCGAAGAACCAGAACAGGTGCTGGTAGAGCAGGATGCCGCCGGTCGCCGGGTCGTAGATGTGGCCGCCGAGGTGACGGTCGAAGGCGAGTCCGAACAGCGCGGCGGTGAGCAGCGGGAAGGCAAGCAGGACAAGCACGCTGGTGACGGCGATGTTCCAGGTGAAGATCGGCAACCGGAACATGGTCATGCCGGGCGCGCGCAGGCAGACGACCGTGGTCAGCATGTTGACGCCACCGAGGATGGTGCCCAGACCGGAGACGGCCAGGCCGAGGATCCACAGGTCGGCGCCGACGCCGGGCGAGTGCAGGATGTCGGTGAGCGGGGTGTAGGCGGTCCAGCCGAAGTCCGCGGCACCACCCGGGGTGATGAAGCCCGCGGTCGCCATCGTGCCGCCGAACAGGTACAGCCAGTAGCTGAACGCGTTCAGTCGGGGGAAGGCCACGTCGGGGGCGCCGATCTGCAGCGGCAGCACGATGTTGGCGAAGCCGAACACGATGGCCGTCGCGTAGAACAGCAGCATGATCGTGCCGTGCATGGTGAACAGCTGGTTGAACTGCTCGGGCGAGAGGAACTGCAGACCGGGGCGCGCCAGCTCGGCCCGCATCAACAGCGCCATCAGACCACCGATGAGGAAGAAGCTCATCGCGGTCACCAGGTACATGGTGCCCAGGACCTTCGGGTCGGTGGTGGTGACCATCTTGTAGAGATACGAACCCTTCGGCCCGGTCCGCGCCGGATACGGCCGAGTCGCTTCCAACTGCTGGACTGGCTGGGGCTCTACCGCAGTCACTGATCCTCCTGAAGGTGCCTTTAGGTCGCTCCGCAGGCTCCGCTGCTTGCATCCATCCCCATGTCGGAACAGACGACAGTTCGCTTGCGCTTCTGGAATCGTAAACCGTGCTGCCGCAGCAATCCGCACGGGTCCTACTCTGTGTCGTATTTCGTTGGTCCGGGTGGACCGGGCCGCCGCGATGAGTTTCGTGCGCGGCGGGCGTCTATATCGGTGATCAGTCTTCCACCCTCGCCCAGGAGACCAGCTATGACCGACCAGAACCAGCCCAAGCCCGGCGATCCCTGCTGGGTCGATCTCTACTCTTCCGACCTCGACCGCAGCATCACCTTCTACCGCGAGCTGTTCGGCTGGACCGCCGAGCGGGCCGGCGCGGAGTTCGGCGGCTACGTCACCTTCCGCAAGGACGGCCGCGCCGTCGCGGGCGCGATGGGGCGGATGGACGGCGACGTCGACAGCCCGGAGCTGTGGACGATCTACCTCGCCAGCCCCGACGTCGAGGCCACCGTGGAAAAGGCGGTCGCGCAAGGCGCTTCGGTGGCCTTGGCGCCGATGCCGGTCGGCGAGGTCGGCAGGATGGCGGTCATCGGCGATGTGGGTGGCGCCAGCATCGGCATCTGGCAGGCAGGCCAATTCGCCGGTTTCGAGACCCAGGCCCTGGTCAACGACGGGAAGTGGCGCGACCACGCGGGCGCGCCGTCCTGGTTCGAACTGCACACTCGCGCCTACGACGCCTCGCTCGACTTCTACCGCACCGTGTTCGACTGGCAGGACCCGTTCACCATCTCCGACGCACCCGAGTTCCGCTACACCACGATCCACTCGGAAAGCCCGATGCTCGGCGGGGTGATGGACGCTGCCGCGTTCCTGCCCGAGGGTGTGCCCGCGAGCTGGACCGTGTATTTCGGCGCGGATGACGTGGACAAGGCGGCCGCGCGGGTCGTCGAGCTCGGCGGCACGGTGCTGTCCGCGCCGCAAGACACCCCGTACGGCCGGATGGCGTCGGTCGCCGATGTCACCGGCGCGCGGTTCAGCATCGGCGGGGACAGCGACTGAGGCGGCGGCCGCACGGAATCCTTTGGCGCACCCAGGGTTCCGCGCGGCCGTTGGCGCAGCCATCGCTATCGGCCCGCGGGCACGGTGGGCACTTCCCGCCGTGCCCACGGCACGCATGTACCCTCACCCGCATGCCGCTGAGCGCCTACGTTCGCACCGGAAACCGCACAGCCTCTCCCCGATCCGGCACCGCCCGCGTGGCACGGCGCCGGATCGTCGCCGTCGCTGCGTTATGCGCGACGGTCGTCGTGGCGGGGTGCAGCAGCACACCTGACGACGCGAGCAGCATCGTGCGCACCACCACGAATATCGCCGGTGCCGGCGTGGTCGGGCTCGAACGCGACACCAGCAAGGCCTGTGCGCTGCCGAGCGCACCCGATCCAGCCAACGGCAGCACGCGCACCGTCACGCACGCCGCAGGCGTCTCGGAGGTGCCCGCCGACCCGCAGCGCATCGTCGTGCTCACCACCTCGGCGCTGGACGCGGTGTGCGCGGTCGGTCTGTGGGAACGCGTCGTCGGCGCGGTCACCCTGGACGGCCCGAGCCCGCAGCCCGCCTATCTCGGCACCGGCGTGCTGAAGATCCCGGGCGTCGGCTCCGCCGCGCAGCCCGATCCGAAGCTCATCGCCGACCTGCACCCCGACCTCATCCTCGGCGATATCCCCACTGCCACCGCGAGTTTCGACACATTGCGGGCCATCGCGCCCACTGTGCTGGTCGGCGCGAACAACAGCTGGCAGGCCGAATTCACCGCGCTCGCAGCGGGTTTGGGTCGGCGCGCGGCCGCGGACACCGCGCTCGACGACTACCGCACCCAGGCAACCACCACCGGCAACGACATCGCCGCCAATCAAACTCAGGCCTCGCTCATCCGATTCACCGCCGATACCAACGAAGTTCAGGGCAACAACAGCTTCGCGGGTCAGGTCATCGGCGACGCGGGTGTGCAGCGGCCTGCCGCGCAGCGCGGCCCCTCCTTCGACGTCACCCCGGACCAGTTCGCCACCAAGGTGGAGGGCGACCTGATCTACGTGCTCCTGGCCGGTGAAGAGGGCAAGAAGCGCGGCGAGACGGTGCTGCGCACCGAGGAGTGGAAAGACCTCGGCGCCGCGACCGACAAGCGCGTGTTCGCCGTCGAGGACACCGTCTGGCACGGCAACGGCCTCACCGCCGCCCGCGCGCTGCTCGCCGATCTGAGCGGCACGCTCAACGGGTTCGTCACCGACTGAGCCCGTCCAGCTCCGCAGTACCCCTGGGGTGAAATTTTCCCCACCCTGGGAGGTACCTCGACCAGCGCTTGGGTTGCTGTCGAAGTTTCGCCTCGTAGCCGAGATTTAGAGGTACGCAAGAGAACCTCTTCACCGAGACTTCGAGGAACAACCACCATGCATACGCTGACCGAATCGCTCGACAACATCCGCCTGCTCCCGCTCGCGCGGCCCGTCGCCGAGGTCGATCCGAACGCGGTTGTGGTGTCCACCGGCGACTGCACGCTCACCTACGCCGAACTGGACAGCTGGTCGAACCGGCTGGCTCGGCTGCTGCTCGGGATCGGCGCCGCGGCCAACACCCGGATCGCGATCGCGATCACCGATGAGATCGAGTCCGTGGTCGCCGAGCGGGCCATCGTCAAGATCGGCGCCACTCCCGCGCCGATCACCGACGACGGTTCGTTCGCGCTGGGTACCGCCCTCGGTGTGACGACCAAGTTGCAGCGCGGCGAGCTCACCGACGCGATCTCCTGGCTGATGCTGGACGACCGCTCGACGTTGCAGCGCTACCTCGCGGGCTCCGACGCACCGCTGACCGCGGCCGAGTTCGCACTGCCGAAGTCGGCCTGATTTCCCCAGGCGCGTCCCGGACGATGTCCGTTCGGGACGCGCCTGTCGGCATGTTCTCCCCTCATGTCGGCAAACGCCATCGGTGCACACGGCATCGGTTCAGAATGAATCTTGTCGCGAGCTGTGCGGCAAGTACTACCACTACCGCGGTGGCTCAGCGGCGGTCACTCCGCGGCAGCTGCGGGCGGTAAAAACGTAGGACTATTCATGCAACAGCCTCTCCCCTCGCCCACCGAATCCGGCAGCGCGCTGCCCATGGACACCCCCGATCTGCCCGAAGACGCCTTCGAGCTGTCCGCGGCCCAGCGCGGCATCTGGTTCGCCCAGCACATCGCCGGCGACACTCCGATCTCCATCGCCCAGTACGTCGAGTTGAGCGGGCCGATCGACCTGGACCTGCTCGCCGATGCGGCGCGCCAGGCGGGCCGCGAGTTCGGCACCGGGTATCTGCGGCTCGTCGAGGTCGACGGCCATCCCTACCAGTTCGTGGACACCACCCTCGACGACACCTTGGACACCTTGGACCTGCGCGGCGAGCGCGACCCGGTGGCCGCCGCACAGGCGTGGATGCGGGCCGAATACGACGCTCCGCTCGACCTGACCCGCGACCGGCTGGTGCGCGTCGTCATGCTGCGGGTCGCCGACGACCGCTGGTACTGGTACTCCCGGATCCATCACATCGTGCTGGACGGCATGGGCGCGCTGACCATGGTGCAGCGCACCGGGGAGCTCTACAACGCGGCAGTCGAGGGCAAGGAGCCACCCGCCGCGAAGGCCGAGGATCTGCGCCGGATCGTCGAGGCCGATGCGGCGTACCGCAGTTCGGATCGGTTCGGCACCGACCGCGAGTACTGGCTCGAGCATCTGCACGGGATGGCCGATCCGGTGAGTCTCGCCGGTCGCACCGCCGCTGTCGACGCGCATCCGAGTCGCGTCGCGGGTGCGCTGCCCGCAGCGACCACCGCGCTGCTCGACGACGTCGCGAAGGCGGCCTCCTCTGGTGTCGCGCCGACGGTGGTCGCGGCGTTCGGGGCGTATCTCGCCGCGATGACCGGCGCGCCCGAAGTTGTGCTGAGCCTGCCCGTTTCGGCGCGTACCACGGCGGTACTGCGCCGGTCCGGCGGCATGATCGCCAATGTCGTTCCGCTGCGGCTGACCATGACGCCGACCACCACGGTCGGCGATGTCATTCGAGCGGCCCAGGGTGAGCTGACCGGGGCGCTGCGGCGGCAGCGTTACCGCCAGGAGGACATCTTCCGGGACCTGGGCTGGCCGATGGACGAGACCGCGTCGTTCGGGCCCTCGGTGAATTTGATGATGGTGGACACCAGGATTCAGCTCGGTGCGGTGACCGGTCGCCTGCACGTGCTGACCTCCGGGTTGATCGATGATCTGTTCGTCAATGTGTATCCCGGTGTGGGCGGCGAGAGTACCCATATCGATTTCCAGGCCAACGGGAACCTGTACAGCGATGCGGAATTGGCGGCGCACCATCGCCGGTTCCTGCTGTTCCTGCACGAATTCCTCGCTGCGGGAACGGATGCCGCACTCTCGACGGTACCGGTCGTGTCCGACGACGAGCGCGCCGAGCTGGTGCCTGCCCGTGGGCCCGTGGGCGTTGCGCCCCGCACGCTGCCGGAAGTCCTCGCGGCCGGTGCGGCACTCGATCCCGATGCGGTGGCGATCCGAGCCGGGGCTACCGCATTGACCTACCGTCAGGTCGACGAGTACACGAACCAGCTGGCCAGGGTGCTTATCACGAACGGCGCCGGACCGGAACGCGCCGTGGCGATCTCGATCCCCCGCTCGGCCGAGTCGGTGCTCGCGATGATCGCGGTGGCCAAGACCGGTGCGGCGTTCGTGCCGATCGATCCGACCTATCCCGCCGACCGGATCGAGCACATGGTCGGCGACAGCGGCGTGGTCGCCGGGGTGACCGTCGCGGCCGCCCGGAAGTCGTTGCCGGAGCGGGTGACCTGGCTGATCCTCGATGACGAGGTGACCACGCGCAGCGTGCGCGAGCAGGACACGACCGCCGTCACCGTCGCCATGCACCTCGATCAGGTCGCGTACATCATCTACACCTCGGGATCGACCGGATTGCCCAAGGGCGTGCTGGTTTCGCATCGCGGACTGGCCAACCTCGCCTCCGGCTCCGGGGCAGGCTTCGGCGTGACCGCCGATTCCGTGGTGGCGCATGCGGTCTCGCCGAGTTTCGACATTTCGGTCGAAGAGATCCTGGTGACCTTGGCGTGCGGCGCCACCCTGGCCGTCGTGCCGCCCGCCGCGTACGCCGGCGAGGAGATGGCCGAAGTTCTGCGCACCCATCGCGTCACCCATCTCAACGTCACGCCGACAGTTGTGGGATCGCTTGATCCGGCGACCCTGCCGGAACTGCGCACCGTGATCGTCGGCGGCGATGCCTGCCCGCCCGAGCTGGTGGCCAAGTGGTCCGGTCGCACCCTGCTGAACGGGTACGGCCCGACCGAAACCACGGTGACCGCGACATTGAGCGAAGGGCTCGCCCCTGGCGCACCGGTCACTATCGGCAGTCTGGTGCCCGGTGTCGAGGCTGTGGTGCTCGACCCGTGGTTGCGGCCGGTCCCGCTCGGCACCATCGGTGAGCTGTATCTGGCCGGTGCCGGGCTCGCCCGTGGCTACCACCGGCGCAATGGGCTCACCGCGGAGCGTTTCGTGGCGAACCCCTATGCGGCCGGGGCGCGCATGTACCGCACCGGCGACCTGGTGCGCTGGACCAATCGCGGCGGTCGCCTCGAGCTTGAGTACCAGGGGCGCAGTGACTTCCAGGTGAAGGTCCGCGGCTTCCGCATCGAGCTCGGGGAGATCGATGCCGCGCTGCAACGGCAGCCGGATGTCGACTTCGCGATCACGGTCGGGGCCGAGACGGGATCCGGTGCCACCGCGCTCGTTTCCTACGTACTGCCGAAGCCTGGCGCCGAGGTGCATCCCGAGGCGCTGAAAGCAGCTGCCGGACAGACACTTCCGGCCTACATGGTGCCCGCGGTGGTGATGGTGCTGGACAGCATCCCGCTCACACCGCTCGGCAAGGTGGACCGCAAAGCCTTGCCAACACCGGATTTCGGGGCGCGGGAGATCGTCAGCCGCGCGCCGTCCACCCCGCGCGAAGCGGCGTTGGCCGCGCTGTTCGCCGAGGTACTCGGGTTGGAGTCGGTCGGGGTCGACGAGAGCTTCTTCGCGCTCGGCGGGGACAGCATCGTGTCCATCCAGCTGGTGTCGCGGGCCAAAGCCGCGGGTATCGGGCTCACTGCGCGGGATGTGTTCGAGCGCAAGACCGTTGCCGCGCTGGCCGCCGTCGCCACCGAGGTGCGGGCACAGGTGGTGCACGAGCTGCCCGGTGGCGGGGTCGGCGCGGTCGCGCTCACGCCGATCGTGCACGCCATGCTGGATCAGGGCGACAGCTGGCGACGATTCGCTCAGGCGGTGCTCGTCGGACTGCCCGCCGGGTTCGAGCGAGCTCGCCTCGTCCCGGCCGTACAGGCGCTGCTCGACCAGCACGATCTGCTGCGTTCGTCGCTGCGGCACACCGCGGGGAACTGGGAATGGGTGGTGGCCGACCGTGGTTCGGTGACTGCCGAAGCCCTGGTGGATGTCGTCGCGGCAGGACCGGATAGCGAGGAAACGTACGAGCGCGAATTGCAGCGCGCCGCCGATCTGCTCGATCCCGCCGCAGGGGTGGTCGCCCGCTTCGTGCTGATCGAGCACAGCGATGCGGAGCCCGTGCTCTGGTTGGTGTTGCACCACCTGGTGACCGATGGTGTCTCCTGGCGCATCCTGCTGCCCGATCTCGCCACCGCGGCGCTGGGCGGCACCCTCGCACCGGTCGGTACCTCGTTCCGGCGCTGGGCCCACGGCCAGGTGGCGCAGGCGGGCGAACGGGCCGCCGAGTTGCCGCTCTGGCAACGCATCCTGGCGACCCCCGATCCGGCGCTCGGTGCGGACACCCTGGACCCGGCCGTCGATGTCGTCGCGACCATGGCGCACCGGCAGACCGTCATCACGCCCGATATCGCGCACACCGTGCTCAGCACCGCACCCGATCGATTCCATTGCAGCGCAGACGATGTGCTGCTCGCCGCGCTCGCCATGGCGATCGGGCGGTGGCGCGAGCGGACCGCGACGCTGTTCACCCTGGAAGGGCACGGACGGACGGAGGCGATCCTGCCCGGCGCCGATGTCGCGCGCACGGTGGGCTGGTTCACCAGCGTGTATCCGGTGGCCGTCGACCTGACCGGGGTCGATCTCGCCGACGCGTTCACCGGTGGCGCCGCGGCGGGCACCGCCATCAAGTCCACCAAGGAACAGCTGCGGGCGGTACCGGACAAGGGTGTCGGCTACGGCATGCTGCGCTACCTCACCGACGACACCGCCGCTGTCCTCGCCGCAGGGCCCGCGCCGCAGATCAGCTTCAACTACCTGGGCCGGGCGACCACCGGCGCCGACACCGGGCCGTGGCTGCCGCAACGCTTTGCGGCCACCCAGGACGATCGGGCGCCGCTGGCCGCCGTCGTCGATATCAACGCGGTGCTCACCGACACCGGCTTGGAAGTGACCTGGGCGTACGCATCTCGGCTGCTCGACGCAGCCGACGTCGACCGGCTCGCCGAGCTGTGGACCGAGGCGCTCCGAGCGCTCGCGGCGCATGCCGAGTCCGCAGGCTCGGGCGGCCGCACACCGTCCGACTTCGAGCTCGTCCCGGTGACCCAGTCGCAGATCGACACCTGGGAAAGCGACTATCCCACTCTCACCGACGTGTGGCCGCTCTCGCCGCTGCAATACGGCCTGCTGTTCCACGCGCTCTACGACTCCGATACCGCCGACGGTTACACGGTGCAGTCGCTGCTCACCCTCGCGGGCACCGTCGACGCGACCCGGTTGCGGGCCGCCGCACAGGCTTTGGTGGCCCGGCACGAGAACTTGCGGGTCGCCTATGTGGAAACCGACGACGGTCCACGCCAGCTCGTCCTAGGCGATGCCGAAATACAGTGGCAGGAAGTAGATCTCGCCGAGATCGACGATGCCGAGCTGCGGCAGCGCGAACTCGACCGGGTGATCGCGCTGGACGCGCGCACCCGCTTCGAGCTGACCCGGCCACCGCTGGTGCGCTTCACGCTGATCCGCACCGCCCCCGACGCCTACCGATTCGTGCTCACCAATCACCATCTGGTGCTGGACGGTTGGTCGACGCCGCTGCTGGTGCGCGAGCTGCTCACGCTGTACGTCACCGCGGGTGACGCCTCGGCGCTGCCGCCCGCGCACTCCTATCGCGAATTCCTGTCCTGGTTGGACGAGCGGGACGACGCCGAATCGATTGCCGCGTGGCGGGAATCGCTCGCCGGCATCGATACCCCTACCCGTGCGGTGCCGACCTTGGCGGGCATCGAATCGACCGAGACCGGCATGCTGTCCACCGAGCTGTCCGCCGCCACCGTCGCCCGCTTGGCGGCGACCGCGCGCGAGTCCGGTGCCACGGTCAATACTCTCGTGCAGGCGAGCTGGGCGATGCTGCTCGCCATGCGCACCGGCCGCACCGATGTGGTGTTCGGCGGCACGGTCTCCGGGCGGCCGCCGGAGCTGGCCGGTGTCGAAGAGATGGTCGGCCTGTTCATCAATACGTTGCCGGTGCGGGTGCGCCTCGATCCGGCGGAGAAGGTGGCCGACCTGCTCGCCCGCGTGCAAGCCGAGCAGGCCCGGCTGATGGATCATCAGCATGTCGGGCTGGCCGCCATCCATCAGGCCGTCGGTCTCGCCGAATTGTTCGACACCCTCACCGTTTTCGAGTCCTACCCGATCGACCGGGAGGCGCTCTCGCAGGCGCTGGACATCGCGGGCATGCGGGTGCTCGACGTCGAAGGCACCGACGCGACGCCATACCCGTTGAATCTCATGATCATTCCGCTGCGCGGTGCGGACGGTCACGACACCTTGCGCGTCAGCCTGAAATTCATGGCCGATCAGCTCGATGCCGCGGACGCGCGACCGCTGCTGGATCGCTTCGTCCGGTTGCTCACCCAGCTGGCCGACAACCCGCGCGCCCTGGTCTCGCAGGTGCAGTACTGCGACGACGCCGAACGTGCCGCGCTGCTGCCGGTGCGTGGACCGGAGTCGCTGCCCGTGCGTACGCTGCCCGACATCCTCGCCGCCGGTGCGGCCATCGACGGCGACGCCATCGCGGTCAGCGCGGGCGAGCTCACCATGTCCTACGGGGAGCTCGACGCCTGGTCGAACCGGTTCGCGCGGCTGCTGCTGAGCCGGGGCGTCGGGCGGGAGGTGTTCGTCGTGCTCGCCCTCACGCGCTCGCTGGAGTCGGTGGTCGCGGTGTGGGCGCTGGCCAAGTCGGGCGCGGCGTTCGCGCCGCTGGACCCGCACTATCCGGTCGAGCGGATCGAGCACATGCTGTCCGACTCGAAAGCGCCCATCGGCGTGACGGTCACCGCGACCGGTGAGACGCTGCCGGGCAGCATCGACTGGCTGCTGCTCGATGACCTCAACACGATCCGCCGGGTGATGACGGTGTCCGCCGATCCGATCACCGACGAGGAGCGCGGCGGTCCGATCGATGTCGATCAGACCGCGTACCTGATCTATACCTCCGGTTCCACCGGCAAGCCCAAAGCCGTGCTGCTCAGCCATCGGGGTATCGCGAACCTCGTTGCCACCCAGCGGGACTCGCTGGCATTGGATCCGACGGCGAGTGCGTTGCAGGTGGCGTCACCGAGCTTCGACGCCTCGGTGTTCGAACTGCTGACCGCGCACGGCTCGGGTGGCAGGTTGGTCGTTTCCCCGCC
Source organism: Nocardia sp. CS682 (assembly GCF_004634405.1). Taxonomy (NCBI): domain Bacteria; kingdom Bacillati; phylum Actinomycetota; class Actinomycetes; order Mycobacteriales; family Nocardiaceae; genus Nocardia; species Nocardia sp. CS682. The sequence continues at coordinate 2,484,007 of NZ_CP029710.1, forward strand.
CGATGTCTACGGCGGCAGCGAACTCGAACAACTGCTGCGTACCGAACGGGTCACCCACGCGGTGATCACGCCGTCCGCGCTCGCCACCATGGACCCGACCGATCTCGACCACCTGCGGGTGCTCTCGGTCGCCGGCGAGGCGGCCACGCCCGAGCTCATCGAACGCTGGTCCGTCGGGCGGCGGATGGTGAACCTGTACGGTCCGACGGAGTTCAGCATCTGGGCCACCGGACCGGCGGAACTCGTTGCAGGCGAGCCGATCACCATCGGCGGGCCGATCCGCGGCGCGGCGAACATGGTGCTCGACACCTGGTTGCGGCCGGTGCCCGTGGGCGTCGCGGGCGAGCTCTACTTGGCCGGGCCCGCCCTTGCCCGCGGCTACTTCAACCGGTTCGAGATGACCGCGAGTCGCTTCGTCGCCGATCCGTTCGGCGAGCCGGGCGAGCGGATGTACCGGACCGGCGACATGGTGCGCTGGGTGGTTGGTCGCGACGGCGGCTACGAGCTGGAGTACCTGGGGCGCAGCGACTTCCAGGTCAAGATTCGCGGGTTGCGCATCGAGCTCGGTGAGATCGACGCGGTGCTCTCGCGGGACGAGCAGGTCGAGTACGCGGTGACGATCGGGCGGACCGGGCCGGCGGGCGCGACCGTGCTGGTGTCGTATGTGCTGCCCGCCGAGGGGGTCGAACTGGATACCGAGCGACTGCGCGTCCAGGTGGCCGCCGAGCTGCCCGGGTACATGGTGCCCGGCTATCTCGTCGTGCTGGACTCGATTCCGTTGACGCCGGTCGGCAAGCTGGATCGCAAAGCCCTTCCCGTGCCGGACTTCTCAGACACCAACCGGCCCTACCTCGCGCCGCGCACACCGGTCGAGCAGGCGGTGGCCGAGGTGTTCGGTGACGTGCTCGGCCGCGAGCGGGTCAGTGTCGACCAATCGTTCTTCGAACTCGGCGGCAACTCGCTCAGCGCGACCAAGGTTGTCGCCCGGGTCAATTCGGCGCTGGGATCGACGATCGCGCTGCGTGACCTGTTCGACGCGCCCACCGTCGCCCAGCTGTCCGGCCGAGTGGTCCCCGCGACGGATGGCAAGCCCGGCCGCTTCGCGCTCGCGCCGCGGATCCGGCCGGACCGCATCCCGTTGTCCCCCGCGCAGCAACGGATGTGGGTGCTCAACCGGCTCGACCCCACCTCGTCGGCGTACAACATCGCCGTCGCGCTGCGCCTGACCGGCGCGCTCGACGTGGACGCCATGCGGTTGGCCCTCGCCGACGTCGTCGACCGGCACGAAAGCCTGCGCACGATCTACCCCGCCGACTCCGACGGCCCCCGGCAGGTGGTGATGAGCACCGAGACGGCCGCGCCCACCCTGACATTGGTGGACAGCGCGGACGGTGCGCCGCTCCGCGCTCGAATCAACGCGTTGGCGGGCAATGGGTTCGACATCGCCAAGGAGCCGCCGCTGCGTGTCGGGTTGTTCCGGATCGTCACGGCGGACGCGGAGAACGCGCATTCCGACCCGGCCTGGGCCGGCACGTTCGCGGTGTCCGCGCCGGTGGCATCGAGTCCTTCCGCAGGCGCCCCATCCGGGGCGTCCAGCCCTTCCGCGGGCGGCCCACCCGTCACCTCGAGCCCATCGGCAGGCGTTGCACCCGTGGCGTCCAGCCCGTCGGCAGGCACCCCACCGGTATCGTCCGGCTACTCGATGGCGACAACGCCGGTAGTGGTCGGCGACTCCCCCGACACCGCTACCCCTGCCGTGCACATCGTCGTCCTGGTGGTGCACCACATCAGCGCGGATGGCGCGTCCATGGCGCCGCTGGCGGCCGATCTGGTCGCCGCGTATTCGGCGCGGGTCGGTGGCGCCGAGACGACCAGGGTTCCGCTGGGCGTGCAGTACGCCGATTTCGCGCTGTGGCATCGCGAGCTGCTCGGTAGCGAGTCGGATCCGGACTCGATGGCGGCGCGGCAGCTTCAGTTCTGGAACGACACGCTTACCGGGGCGCCGGATGTGCTGGAGTTGCCCAGCGATCGGCCTCGGCCCGCAGTGCAGACCATGCGTAGTGCCGACGTCGAATTCACCATCGATGCCGAATTGCACCGTGCCCTGGTCGAATTCGCGTCGGCGCACAATGTCAGCCTGTTCATGGTCGTGCATGCGGCGCTCGCGGTGCTGCTGGCGCGACTCGGCGGCACCGACGACGTGGTGATCGGCACGCCGGTCGCCGGACGCGGTGAGCAAGCGCTGGACGAGCTGGTCGGGATGTTCGTCAATACCCTGGCGCTGCGCACGCCGGTCGACCCGGGCGCCGGATTCGGCGACTTCCTGACCGCGGTGCGTGCCGTGGATCTGGATGCGTTCGCGCATGCCGATGTGCCGTTCGAACGCCTTGTGCAGGTGTTGAATCCGACCCGATCGACGGCGCATCATCCCCTGTTCCAGGTGTCGCTGACGTTGCAGAACTTCGTAGAGCCGGTGCTGGAGCTGCCCGGGTTGCGGTTCGAGGTGGAGGACTTCGACCGGCGCACTTCACAATTCGATCTGACCCTCGACCTGCGCGAGCGTTTCGGCGAGACGGGTCCGGCCGGGCTGTCCGGTGTGCTGACCTACGCGACGGACCTGTTCGACGCGGCAACGGTAGCGGCGTTCGCCACTCGCTGGCGGCGCGTACTCGCGACCGTGCTGGCCGAGCCGGACACCCGGCTCGCCGATATCGACATCCTCGACGACACCGAACGCGCCACCCTGGTGCCGGTGCGTGGCCCCGAGAGTGCCGGGACGACAACGCTTCCCGCGCTGCTCGCCGCGACCATGGACCGGTACCTGGACCGGCCCGCAGTGGTCGCCGCCGGACACACCACGTCCTATCGGGAGCTCGACGCACACACCAATCGGCTGGCCCGCCTCCTGCTGGAGGCCGGCGTTGGCGCGGAATCCGTGGTCGCCCTCGGTCTTCCCCGTTCGGCCGAACTGCTGACCGGCATGTGGGCGGCGGCGAAGGTCGGAGCGGCCTTCCTTCCGGTCGACCCGAAGCATCCGGTGGAGCGCATCGACCACATGCTCACCGATTCTCAGGCCCGCGTGGGTCTCACGGTGGCCGCCTACCGGCCGCTGCTGCCGGACAGCACGCACTGGCTGGTGCTGGACGACGTTGACCTGGTCGGGCGCTGGTGCCAGGCGAGTGCGAGTCCGCTGGACGACGGCGAACTGCCGAGCCCGATCCGACCGGACAACCCGGCGTGGATGATCTACACCTCCGGTTCGACGGGAACGCCGAAGGGTGTCTCGGTGTCGCACCGCGGCATCGCCGACTTGATTGTCGCGCAACGCGAGTCGCTCGGGCTCAACGAGCACTCCCGGGTATTGCAGGTGGCTTCACCGAGTTTCGACGCCTCGGTCTTCGAGGCGCTCATGGCCTTCGGCTCCGGCGGCGCCTCGGTGGTCGCTCCGCCGGAGGTATTCGGTGGCAGCGCCCTCGCCGACCTGATTGCGGCAGAGCAGGTCACCCACCTTGTGATCACACCGTCGGCGCTGGCCACCCTCGATCCCGGCGAGGTATCGAGTGTGCGGGTGCTCGCGGTGGCGGGTGAGGCGGTCGGGGCCGAACTGGTCGAGCGTTGGGCCGCCGATCGCACCATGGTCAACCTGTACGGTCCGACCGAATTCACCATCTGGGCAACGGGTTCCGCGCCACTGGTCGTCGGCGAACCGGTGTCCATCGGCACGCCGGTGCGCGGTGCTGCCGCCCTCGTTCTGGACGACCGGCTGCGTCCGGTGCCGGTCGGCGTCGCGGGCGAGTTGTACCTGGCGGGGCCCGCCCTGGCCCGCGGTTACCACGCTCGACCCGGTTTGACGGCGGGCCGCTTCATCGCCGATCCGTTCGGCGAAGCGGGCGAGCGGATGTACCGCACCGGCGACTTGGTCCGCTGGACGCGGACCACCGCCGGCTTGGCCCTGGAGTATCTCGGCCGCACCGACTTCCAGGTCAAGGTGCGTGGTCAGCGCATCGAACTCGGCGAGATCGACGCTGTGCTCGGCCGGGTCGACGGTGTCGATTTCGCGGTGACGCTCGGTGTCCCCGGTCCGGCCGGGGCGACCGCGCTGGCTGCCTATCTGGTGCGTACGCCGGGCGCCGAGCTCGACCTCGCACGGGTCCGCGCCGTCGCCGCCGACACGCTGCCCGCCTACATGGTTCCGTCCGCCTTCGTTGTGCTGGACGCCATCCCGCTCACCGCGGTCGGCAAGCTCGACCGAAAGGCGCTGCCCGCACCGGAGTTCACGGCCGATCGCACCGAGTACCGCGCGCCGTCAACCCCGACCGAGGAGGCCTTGTCCAGTATCTTCGCCGAGCTGCTCGGACTCGACAAGGTCGGCGCCGACGACTCGTTCTTCGCGCTCGGCGGCGACAGCATCCTCGCCATCCAACTCGTCTCCCGCGCAAAGCAACACGGCGTGCACTGCACACCGCTGCAGGTGTTCGAGCACCGGACCGTGGCCGCACTGGCCGCGGCGGCCGACGCCGCGGGGGCGGTAGTCACACTGGACGAGCTGCCCGGTGGCGGTGTCGGCGAGCTGCCGTTGACGCCGATCGTGCACTACATGCTCGAACGCGGCGGCGACTACCGCCGCTTCGCACAGACGGCGGTGCTGGAGCTGCCCGTCGGCATCGATCGAGCGCAGATCGTCGCCACGCTGGCGGCGGTGATCGACCGGCACGACATGCTGCGCGCCCGGCTTTCCCCGGACGAGCACGGTGCGCCGGGCCTGCGGGTCGGCGAAGTCGGTTCGGTCGAGGTGGACGCGCTCGTGCACCGCATCGAGTTCGACGCCGCCGCCGACTCGGTCGAGCTGCGTGAGTACGCGGTGACCGAGCTGGACGCCGCGATGAACCGGCTCGATCCGGTCGACGGTGTTGTGCTCCAGTTCATTTGGCTCGACCCGGTGGGCGATGGTGGAACCCGCACGCGCGCCGGACGGTTGATCGTCGTGGCACACCATCTCGTCATCGACGGTGTCTCCTGGCGCATCCTGGTGCCGGACTTGGTCGCCGCGTGGGCGCAGGTGTCGGTCGGCAACACCCCGGTGCTCGCCGAGACCGGCACGTCGATGCGGCGGTGGGCGTACGCCCTGGTCGACGCGGCGCACACGGACAAGCGGGTTTCCGAGCTCGGTTACTGGCAGGACGTCATCACCGGGCCCGATCCGCTGATCGGTTCCCGCCCGCTGGACCCCACCATCGACCAGGCGCACACGTTGCGCATGCTCGACCGCGAGGTCTCCCCGGAGGTCACCACCGCGCTGCTCACCACGTTGCCCGGGTTGTTCCAGGGTGGGGTGAACGACGCGCTGCTCGCCACGTTGGCGATTGCGCTGGTGCGCTGGCGGTCTCGTGCCGCCGGAACCACCGAGGCACTGCTGCGGCTCGAAGGGCACGGCAGGCAAGAGGAAGTGATTCCCGGTGCCGACCTGTCCCGCACGATCGGCTGGTTCACCAGCATCTACCCCGTCCGGCTGAACCTCGACGGCATCGACCTCGACGACGCACTCGCCGGTGGTCCGGCGATGGGCACGGCTATCCGCACCGTGAAGCATCAGCTGCTCGCGGTGCCGGACAAGGGCATCGGCTTCGGTCTGCTGCGCTACCTGAATCCGGCCACGGCCGAACAACTTCCGGCCGGACTGCCCGGCCAGGTCAGCTTCAACTACCTCGGCCGGTACTCGACCGGTGACATTCCCGCCGGGCTCGACGGACTCGGCTGGCTGCCCACCGACGAACTCGGCGACCTGCATGCCACCGAACATCCCGCTGTGCCACTGCAATCAGCGATCGACGTGAACGCTGTAGTGGTCGGTGACCGGTTGCAGGCGAGCTTCGGCTTCCCGGCAGAGCTGCTGTCGCAGGACGAGGTCGCCGAGTTGGCCGACCTGTGGGTCGACACGCTGTGTGCCGCCGCCGAATTCGCTCAGTCTCCGGCAGCACGCACCGCGGCGGACGAGGAGACCGCCGCCATCGCCGCGCAGGCCGCCGCACAGCCCACCCCGGCGGCACCCACCGGACTCGGCCTAGACGTGGTGCTGCCGATCCGCCCCGACGGTACCGAACCCGCGCTCTTCTGCGTTCACCCGTCCTCCGGGATGTCGTGGACTTACCTGGGATTGGCGGATGCCCTGCGGCCGGGCAGGCCGATCTACGGCCTGCAAGCGCCCGATCTCGGCGGCCACGAACCACCGGCCCGCTCGATCGAGGAGTTCGCCGACCGATACGTGCGCGAGATCCGCGCCATCCAGCCGAGCGGCCCGTACCACCTGCTCGGCTGGTCGTTCGGCGGGCTCATCGCGCACGCCATCGCTGCCGAGCTGCAGCAGGCGGGCGAGACCGTCGGCGTCGTGGCACTGCTGGACGCCGACACCGCCGATATCGACGGCGACAGCATCGAACGGCTCAGCGCGGGCGCGTTCGTCAACTCCTTCGGCTCGGTCTTCGGCATCGACGACGTCCCCGCCGAGGCGACGGCGCAGCAGGCCGCCGACCTGATTCGGGAACGGCTGGGCGGTGTTTCGCTCATCGACGCGGACACCATCGAGCGGATGGCCGCGTCCTACAACGCGTCGGCGCGGACCCGTACCGGCTATCGACGACCGGTATTCGACGGCGACATCGTGTATTTCAGCGCGACCATCGATACCTCCGACATCTTCGGTCCCGACGGCTGGCGGCCGTACGTAACCGGTGAGATCAGCAACCACGACGTCGAGGTCACCCACGACGAACTGACCGCACCGCACGTGCTGCCGATCATCGCGCGCGTGCTCGACGAACATCTGGGAGGCCGAGGATGAATTCCGAACAAGGAGTCGTCGTCGAAGGGATCGAGAAGTCCTTCGGCGCCGTAAAAGCTTTGCGTGGCGTCGATTTCGTCGCCGAGCCGGGCGAGGTGCTCGGCATCCTCGGCCCGAACGGCGCCGGGAAGACGACCATGGTGAACGTCCTGTCGACGCTCATCACCCCCGATCGGGGACGCGCGGTGGTCGCCGGGCACGACGTGGTCGCCGACCCGGCGGCGGTGCGCCGGTCCATCATGCTGACCGGGCAGTACGCCGCGCTCGACGACATGCTCAGCGGTTACGAGAATCTGGTGATGTTCGGCAGGCTGATGGGTTTGCGCAAGCGCGCCGCCCGGTCCAGGGCGGACGAACTGCTCGCCGAGTTCGATCTGGTTGGCGCGGCGGGCCGCCGGGTCGGCACGTACTCGGGCGGCATGCGGCGGCGCATCGACATCGCGTGCGGTCTCGTTGTTCGCCCGGATGTGGTGTTCCTGGACGAGCCGACCACCGGCCTGGATCCACGTAGCAGGCAAGGGGTTTGGGATCTGGTGACCAGCTTCAAGAAGGCGGGCATCACCACCCTGCTCACCACGCAGTACCTGGAGGAAGCGGACGCGCTCAGCGACCGGATCATCGTGATCGACCACGGTGTGGTGATCGCGCAGGGCACCGCGGACGAGCTGAAGTCCAGGACCGGTGGAAGTTACTGCGAGGTGGTGCCGCTGGATCTGAAGGATCTGCCGGTCATCGCCGATGCGCTCGGTTCGCTGCTGCCGGAGGATATTCGGGCCGCGATGACGCCGGACTCGGACCGGATCGCGATCCCGGCGCCGGACGGCGCGAAGACCCTCGCGGAAGCATTGCGCCGCTTGGACGGCGCGGACGTCGAACTGGTCGATATCGCGCTGCGCAGGCCGTCGCTCGATGATGTGTTCCTCCAGCTGACCGGTCACCTGGCCTCCGCTGACGGAGCCGACGCTGACCTGAAAGCTGTTGATGCGGAGCGGGTCTCATGACCGTAGGCACCTGGTTGACGCAGACCCGGGCCACGCCGGTGCGGGCACAGCAGTGGTGGGTGCTGACGACGCGACTGATCGTGCCGTCGGTGAAAACCGGTGAGGTGCTCGCCTCGATCCTGGCGCCCGCGGCCTTCACGGCCAGCTTCTACATACCGCTGAAGACGGTGATGACCTTCGCGGGCACCGGATTCAGCAGCTATGCCCAGTTCATGATGCCCATCGTGGTGTTGCAGGCCGCCGCGTTCACGGCCATCTCGGCCGCGTTCCGGGCCGCTACCGACTCGGTCGCGGGACTCAATCGGCGCTTCGGGTCCATGCCGGTCGGGCCGCTCGTGCCCGTCGCCGCGCGCATGTCCGGAAACCTGTTCCGGCTGGCGATCGCGCTGGTCACCGCGGTTATCTGCGGTCATGTGATCGGCTTCCGGTTCCGTCTCGACAGCGTGCACACCATCGGCTTCCTGTTGTTCGCGATGCTCGTCGGGCTCGCACTGATGCTCGGCGCCGATGTGATCGGCACGGTGTCGCGCAGTCCGGAGGCGACGACCCAGGCCTTGGTGTTGCCGCCGTTGATCTTCGGCATGCTCTCGACGGGTCTGGCGCCGGCCCATCAGTTTCCGGCCTGGGTGCAGCCCTTCGTGCGCAATCAGCCGGTGTCCCAATTCGCGATCGGGTTGCGTGCGCTGGCCGGGGACACGGTGGGCAACGCCGGCCAGGTGACCTGGTCGTTGATGGGGCCGCCGCTGGCGTGGGCGATCGCCATTCTCGCCCTGTGTATTCCGCTGACCATCCGACTGAGTTCGAGGAGGGCGTGATGGCGCTGCTGGCTCAACACACCGCAGACACCCGCACCGGTTCGGAGGTGTCGGCAGCGTCTTTGTTGCAGCACACCATGATTCAGACCCAGCGGTTGCTGCTGCGCTGGACGCGCAATCCGATCACGCTGCTGGAAACCCTGATCATCCCGTGCCTGCTGCTGATCATGCTGGAGACCGTCATCGGCGGCCAGATCCGTAAGTTCACCGGGGAGAGCGCTCTCTTCGGTTCGGTACCGATGGTCACCCTCGTCGGTGCGCTGTCCGGCGCGGTCGCCGGTGGTGTCCTGCTCGGCCGCGAGCGGGATGCGGGGCTACTCGCCCGGTTCTGGGTGCTGCCCGTGCACCGCGCGTCCGGGCTCGCCTCGCGCATCCTCGCCGAGGGGTGCCGCATCTTCGCGGGCACCCTCGCCATCATCCTCGTCGGCTACCTGCTCGGCTTCCGCTTCCACCAGGGCATCCTCGCGACCCTCGTATTCCTGCTCATCCCAGTACTTTTCGGGCTCGCCTTCGCCACCGTCGTCACCGCCGTGGCCGTCTTCACCGCCAAAGCCACCCTGGTAGAAGCCATCACCATCCTCACCTCCCTGATGATGTTCTTCAGCACCGGCTTCGTCCCCCTCGCCGCCTACCCCCAGTGGATCCAACCCGTAGTCCGCAACCAACCCATGTCCGTCGCCGTAGACGCCATGAAGGCCCTGGCCCTCGAAGGCCCCCTAGCCCGCCCCCTCACCCTCACCCTCCTCTGGTCCCTCGGCGCGATCCTTCTCTTCGCCATCCCCGCCACCATCGGCTACCGCCGGGCGAGCAGGCGCTGACACTTCCCGACGGGATTCCGTCGGAGCCGACACCTTCGATCGATCGAGGCACGTCGCCCCCGCTGGGCTGAAATCCGTTGCTCGCGTCGCCCCGCCTCGATACCGTTGCGGTATGCCAGGTTGACGCTAGAGATTTCGATACGTCCGGTGGCCCCGGGCTCCGCCGTTCGTCCGTTCAGTCGCTGACCGATGAAACGAGACGAAGGGATTGCTATGGAGATCAGGCGGATTGCACGGGGTGAGGGTGATGTGGTCGGCAAGCTGTGGGATCGCATGTGCCGGGAAGTGGTGGACGGCGGCCCGCTGACCGAGCGCGGATTGGCAGAGCTGTCGCGAATGCTCGATATGAGTGCGTGGCATCGGGACGCGTTCTGCCTTGTCGCGGTGGTGGATTCGACGATTGTCGGGTTCGTCAACGGGCGGGTCGACACCGGTGACGGGCTGCTGCCCGGGATGAGCGGCGAGATCGACTCGCTGTATGTGGTTGCCGGGCACCGCGGTTCGGGAATCAGCCGAGCGCTGGCGGAGGCCGCTGTCGCCTGGTTGCGCGACCGGGGCGCCGACCCGATTCGCTACCTATCCTGCGCTCAGGCCCATGCTGACCACCGCTTCTGGGTCGGTCTCGGGTTCGAACCGGACATGATCTGCCTATCGCTCTATTCCAGCGAATAGTAGGCCGCGGCCGCTCGGCGAGTGGCACATGGTTGCGGCGTTCAGTGACAAGACATCTCCATGGTGTGCCATTCGACGAGCAGGCGAGGACGTGAATCGGCCCCGGCACGCCGAAACGGGGTGCCGGGGCCGAGGGTTCGAGAGCTACCGGGCGGCGAGTTGGCGGGCCAGGGCCCAGATCACCAGGACATCGATGGCAATGATGACCAGTGCCCAGAAGGGGTAGATGGGGGCGAAGAGGAAGTTGTCCAGGATGCTGACCGACGCCATGACGATGCCGGCGAGGTAGCCCCAGGTTTTGCCGGTGACGATGCCGAAGCCGGCGATCAGCACGAGCACGGCGATCACCAGGTGGATCCATCCCCAGGCCGAGACGTCGACGAGGAATACCTGATCCTCGGTGACCACGAAGATGTCGCGGCCTGCGATGGCGGCGACGGCGGTCAGCAGGTGCAGCACGCCGGTGATGAGGATCAGCACACCGGCGAAGATGGTCATGTCGTTGAGCACCGGGCCGGTCCGGACGGGGCCGGGACTAGTCATAACACACACTCCTTCCGAAACGCGTGATGCTTCTATCCGCCCAACGTAGCCCCTGATCAGGCAAAACCGGGGCAGGTGGGCGGGTGGGTCATCGGCGAGCGCCGACTACCGGGCCGGGCCGGGCAAACGTGCCGCGCCCCGATCAGGTCGTGGTGCTCGCGGGCGCCGAGCCACGGACGAACCATTGGCAAATAGCTGGCGATCTCACGCGGCGCGCCAGCACCGATGTGGCTGTTCGCGCGATCGTGCCGCAGAATAGGGGCCGCACGCGATGGCTCCCGGCGTTTCTCGCCTCGGTGACACGCATCGCTGCGACACAAGGTGTTGTGCTGCACGGACTTGTCACCCACTAGGAGTAGTGTCCGGTGGAGAGAAGATCCGTCATGGCAGCGGGCTCGGGAAAGGTGTGGAGGCAGGATGAAACTGATCGATCGGGTATCGGCCATCAACTGGAATCGGGTGCCCGACGAGAAGGATGCCGAGGTCTGGGACCGGCTGACCGGCAACTTCTGGCTGCCCGAGAAGGTTCCGGTGTCCAACGACATCCCCTCGTGGGGCACGTTGACCACCGACGAGAAGCAGCTGACCATGCGGGTCTTCACCGGCCTCACGCTGCTGGACACGATCCAGGGCACCGTCGGCGCGGTGAGCCTGATCCCGGACGCGCTGACCCCGCACGAGGAGGCGGTGTACACCAACATCGCGTTCATGGAGTCGGTGCATGCCAAGAGCTACAGCTCGATCTTCTCCACGCTGTGCTCGACCAGGGAGATCGACGACGCGTTCCGCTGGTCGGAGGAGAACCGAAACCTGCAGCGCAAGGCCGAGATCGTGCTGGATTACTACAACGGCGACGATCCGCTCAAGCGCAAGGTGGCCTCGACGCTGCTGGAGAGCTTCCTGTTCTACTCCGGCTTCTACCTGCCGATGTACTGGTCCTCGCGGGCCAAGCTCACCAACACCGCGGACCTGATCCGGCTGATCATCCGCGACGAGGCCGTGCACGGCTACTACATCGGCTACAAGTACCAGAAGGGTCTGGAGCTGGTCAGCCAGGCCGAGCGCGACGAGCTGAAGAACTACACCTTCGAGCTGCTGTTCGAGCTGTACGACAACGAGGTCGAGTACACCCAGGATCTCTACGACGAGGTCGGCCTCACCGAGGACGTCAAGAAGTTCCTGCGCTACAACGCGAACAAGGCGCTGATGAACCTCGGCTACGAGGGACTGTTCCCGAAGGACGAGACCGAGGTGAACCCCGCCATCCTGTCGGCCCTGTCCCCGAACGCGGACGAGAACCACGACTTCTTCTCGGGTTCGGGTTCGAGCTACGTGATCGGCAAGGCTGTGAACACCCAAGACGAAGACTGGGAGTTCTGAGCGATACCCGGCTCGACACGGCGGCGGATGCTTTCCGCCGCCGTTTCGCGTTTCGGGGATGGCGGGCGGCGACGCGTGCCCGGCGGCATGGTCGGGCCGCACGAACGGGCGCAGCAACTCGACCTTGCCCGGACGGAAGCCGTTGCCGCGGGCCGTGATCCGGGAGCACTCGAGTACACCCGTTGGGGTTCGATCGACATGCCTGCTGAACGCGTCGACGGTCTCGCCGCGGCGGGGGTGACCCGGATCGTCGTCGGCAGCACCGACCCCGACAACCCGTTCGACGAGATGTCGCGCTTCGCCGAACGATTCGAGCTCGGCGGCTGACCCACCGACCCCGGCCGCCGCCATGTCTCCGGCGGCGGCCGATGGCGTCGGTGTGCGCCGCGACAGTTTCGTCCCTGCCGCCCACGCGCACCTATGCCGAGTCGCGTTCCTCGAACCACCCCTCGCCATAGACACTCCGGAGAATGTGCAGCACGTCCGCGCTGTCCGCGGCGAGGCCGTCGACGGCGAACCGGATAGCACCGACCGTGACGGTCAGCGAGCGCAGTTGCTCATCCATTCTTCGTGCTCGGTCGGCCAGTGTCGACAGTCCGAACTCCATGTGGGCCTCGCGATTTTCCATGGCTTCCAGCTGCCATTTCAGGTCCGCGTCCATCGTTATACAGCGCCTTTCCTGGAAGGAATTTATATTCTGGATTGTTCCTGTTGTGTTGTCGCACTGAGCAATTCGGCGAATCCGTAAACCTCCATTACAGTCTGCTGGTTGGATGAGCGCGGAAACCGATTCGCCGGGTGTAGGGGCTGGTCGGCTTTCCGAACACATGCAGTGCAACACCGCAGCCACACCGTCGGCACCCTTCCGAGACTGAGCTCTGTCGGTATTTCGGTGAGGTTCCACAGTCGCTGCCGCACTTGGGTTCCAAAATAGACCGCCATTCTTCAGCGACCCCTCGGAGATACAGCTATGACGACTGGCTCGACCCTTCCCCGTAGGCTATTGGCCCGCGAGCTCCGCAGAGCTCGCGCAGCGGCGAAGGTCAGCTCGGAAACCGCACGGAACGCCATCGGCGTCAGCAAGCAAACGTTCTGGCGAATGGAGAGCGGGATTCCGATCAGGTTGAACCCGTTGTTCGTCAAACGGTTATGCGAGCTCTACGAGGTATCGCCGGGGCTGACCCAGGTGCTGCTGGCGCTGACCGAGGAGACGAAGACAAAGGGGTGGTGGCACACCTTCGACGAGTCGATACCCAGGGACTTCGGGCTGTTCGTCGGCTTGGAAGACGCGGCGCACCACATCATTTCGTATCAGACGACGTTTATACCTGGAATGTTGCAGACCGATGAGTACCGGCGCGCAATGATTTGGGTGGAATTTCCCAATATGCCGTCACCAGAGGTAGAGACGACAATAAGGATTGCCGCGCTGCGCCGGGACCGGCTCCACAGTGATACCAATCCCGTGACCCTGGATGTGCTGATCGACGAGTCGGCGCTGCGCCGTCCGACCGGCGGCACCGCGGTTATGGCCGGCCAATTGCGGCATCTCGCCGATGTCGCACAGCTGCCGAATGTTTCGGTGCGCGTGATGCCGGCATCGACTGGAACGTATCAGGGTTTGACAGTTGGAACATTCGTATTGCTGGAGTTCCCGCCGCACCCGACCGCGTATTTGACTGAGCCACCGGTGGTTTACGTCCAAGGTTTCACCGGAGATTTGTATTTAGAACGCCCGGAGGAGATTGCGGCGTATCGTGTTGTGTACACAGACCTCAAGCGTCTGGCGTTGGGTGAGACCGAAAGTCGCACTCTCATTCGAGAAATAGCAGAGGAGTTCTCCGCATGTACGATATGACTGACGCACACTGGTTCAAGAGCACCCACAGCAGCGCTGTGAAAGATTGTGTCGAGGTAGCACATCTCGACGGCGGATCGGTCGGCGTTCGCGACTCCAAGAACCCCACCGGCCCCGCCCTCGTCTTCAGCCCCGCCGCATGGGACACCTTCACCTCCAGCCTCGCGCAAGGTGATCTCGACAGTCCGTAAATCCACCGTTCGACGAGACCCCCACTACTCGTGGGGGTCTCGTGCTTCCGGCGCCACCACCGATCTCAGACGCTTTCAGAGATCGCCGCCCAGGCCGGGACCCGCTCAGTCACGCGCGACGCGATCAGTCGGCTTCTTCGCGAACGAGACGGCACTGTCGCGGTGCCGCACCACGACTCGCGGTTCGCCGCCGCGGCGGGCGCGGGCAGCCCGGCGGATCTGCTGTGGTGTCGCGCCGAACCAGCGACGAACCGCACGGGTGAACGCGGACTGTTCACGCAAGCCGATCAGGTTGGTGATGCGCGACATCGACATGTCGGTCTCGCAGAGCAGGCGATAGGCGGCGTCGCGGCGGGCACCGTCGAGGATCTCGGTAAAGGTGGTGCCCTCGGCGGCGAGTGCCCGCTGCAAGGTGCGCTGGTGTATCGACAACCGCCTTGCGATCGCCTCGATATCCGGCTTGGCGCTCGTGATCAACCCCTCAATCGCCACCCGCACCTGGGCCGCCACGGATTCTGCTAGCTCGGAAGGCTTTTCGGAGAGGCAGTGCAGCGCCACGGAGTACATGGTGGCGCTGCTGTTCGCGATCGGCCGCGTCAGCAACTCCGCCGGTATTCGGAGCAGCGTAGTGTCGGCGCCGAATCGGACTTCGGCGTCGAAGAATTCGGCGTAGCGCGCCGCAGGCGCCAACGGTGGGTGCGGCAAGCAGATAGAGCGCAGACCGTAGTCACCGTCGACCGCATGTCGCAGGGCCCGGTGGATAGTCCCTGCGGCCAAATCGATGCCCTGGGCGAAGCCGTTGGATTCACCTGGATCGCGGAAGTTGATCGCGACCATGCCCGGCCGATGTTCGGGATCGGCGACCAGCCGCAGCGCGACGCCGGTGTGGTGGGTGAACAGGTAGCGAGAGGCGCAGGCGATGGCCGCGCCCACCGTCGCGGCATTGGCGACGGCCATCGCCAATGGTCCGGTCGTCGAGCCGACCTGGCGATCGGATAGTCGCAGACCGAAATCGGGGCAGCTCAGCTCGGCGGCGGCGATCTCGAGCGCCCAACCCACCGCCTCACTCGACACCACGGCGACCTCGCTGTCGATCGCCGCAGGTGTGATGCCGAAGCGGTCGAGCAATGCCGCACCGTCACCGCCGAGTTCATCTGCCAGCGCCTGATACCCGCGCAGCGCCCCCGCCCGTGTCATCACCACCATCGCCGACTCCTCGATCCGACCGAGCCATCCCGGCCGACGGCTGGATGGATCCGATCGCCGGATCGTAACGGAGGGCGGTACCGGGCAGGAGCAAGACTTTGTCGTCTCAGAGCAATCCGGCGTGCTGTCGAGCTGGACATAATCAGGCGGCTCGAGATCAGCAACCAGCCACTTGCTGCACGCGACCGCCTACCAGCGATCCGGCAGCGGGATTCAGCGTCGACTTGGAGATGGATCGAGATGAGATTGCGGGCACGAACGAAGCGGTTCGCCCCACGCGCAACGATGATCGTCACCGCCGTCGTATGCGCCCACTTCGTCACACCACTGGCAACGGCGGAACCGCCGACCGGGTTCACCGACATCGACGGTGGCCGGTACGCGGCCGGCTGGACGGCCGCGACCGACGGCCCACAGCCGTACACACGGATCTTTTCCGATCTCGCGATACCGGTCACGATGGGCGACGGCACGGTGCTCAAGCTCGATGTCCAGCGACCCGGTAACGGTGACAGACCGACCGACGAAAAGCTGCCGACCATCATCGAATTCGAGACCTACAGCAAGATCGCGGTCAACTTGGCATCCGCGCTTCTGCAGATCCCGGGCATCGATGACGTGCTACTGCCCGCGTTGGCCTCCGTCGGCGCACCGCCCGGCTCCGGCCTGGAGGGTTTGACCGATCTCAGTAGGCAACTCGACTCCGGCCTGGTGCAGGCCGCCGCACACAATTTCGACCTCGTCAAAGGTGGATACAACCTGGTACACGTCGATATTCGCGGCACAGGCACCTCGGAGGGCCAGTGGCAGATGTTCGGCGCCAAGGAACGCGACGACGCGGCCGAGGTGATCGACTGGGTCACCGGACAACCGTGGAGCGACGGGTCCGTCGGGTTGAAAGGCACCTCCGCTACCGGTATCGCGGCCCTGCGCGCCGCCGACCGCGGCAATCCGGCGATCAAGGCGATCTTCAGTTACATCGCCAGCGGCGACCTCGTCGACGACATCGTGATCCCCGGTGGCGCAGTGGGATTCGGTTTCGCGGCGTTCTGGCCCATGGCGGTGAACCTCGCCAAATTCGCTCCCGATGTCGAAGCGGTCATCGCGGGCCGCTTCGACCCCGCCCAGCAGCTGCAGTGGCTCAAAGACCGGCTCGCCGACCCGCTGACCTTCATGGATGTGGTGGCGAACGCGTTCACCGCGATGGACACCGGTCAGCTCGCACCGAAGACCCGCGAGCTCATCATGCCCAACTCCGATCTGCGCAACGGGTTGCAGGCGAACATGCCACAGATTGCCGCGCCGACGTTCCTGATCAGCGCGTGGTGGGACGTTTTCGGCAGTACGGCGACGGAAACGTACAACGAGATCGCGCAATCGTCCGACCGGAAAAAGCTGATCGTCGGCGAGGGCTACCACGCGGGCGGCGGTCTCGCCGGTTTCGGGCACAGCGGTATGCCACCTCGCGTTGATGTGCTGCAGCGATCGTGGTTCGACAAGTGGCTCAAAGGAATCGACAACGGCATCGACTACTACAGCCCGCTCACCCTCAAACAACAAGGCGGGCACTGGACTTCGGCGCTGTCGTTCCCCCGTTCCGGGCATGCACATCGGCGGATGTACCTCGACGATCGCCCCTCCGGCACCGCGAACTCCGCCTACGACGGCGGCCTGGCCGCCACACCGGCACAGCATGCCGTCACCGAGCTGACCGTGGCGCCTAGTGTATTGAGCCTGTGCTCGCGCGACACCTCCCGGATCTGGGCCGGTGTGCCGTCGATCATCATGGCCTGCGATCAGGACTCACAGATCTGGGAACTCCATGGCCTGACGTTCACCAGCAATCCGGTGGCCGAACGCACCGTGATCTCCGGAGCTGTCAACGCCCACCTCAATACCGTGCTCGACCGTCCCGACGGCTACTGGGTGGTCACCCTCAACGATGTCTTTCCGGACGGTCGCTCGCGCGAAATCAGCTCCGGCCAGCTCGTTTCGTCGCTACGACAGATCAATGACGCCAAGAGCACGATCGCGCCGAACGGCGACTACATCAATCCCGAGTATTACCTCGAGCTCGACCGCCGCGAGCTCGTCGTCCCCGGACAGCCACTCACCCTCGACATCGGGATCGATCCGACCGAGGCGGTACTGGAACCCGGTCACCGTCTCCGCCTAAACGTCTACGCCAGCAATTTGCCAAAAGGGTTGCCGCCCATGCCGATTCTGGCCGACAGTGGACTCGCCCCCCAACGCCTGAGACTGGACCCCGACCAGCCGAGCTGGCTCAATGTTCCGCTGAGCGTTGCCATCCCGGAATGACGGCGGAATAGGACTAGGCCCCGGCATCGGAATGCCGGGGCCGATTCTGCCGTCGAACAATGGCAACGTCTCGCTGAATCAGCCGATGGCGGCGAGGTATTCACCGTAGAACAGCATCAGGCCGACGGCGGCGGCGACGCCGGCCAGCAACCAGAAGCGGATGATCACGGTGGTCTCGGCCCACTTGCTGAGTTCGAAGTGGTGGTGGAACGGTGCCATCTTGAACAGTCGGTTGCGGGTGGTGCGGAACACCACGATCTGGAGGAGCACCGACAGGATCTCGGCGAAGAACAGGGCGCCGACCACCGCCATCAGCAACTCGGTACGGGTGGTGATGGACAGACCGGCGAGCAGGCCGCCCAGCGCCAGCGAACCGGTGTCACCCATGAAGATCTTGGCCGGAGCGGCGTTCCACCACAGGAAGCCGGTGCAGGCGCCGACACCGGCGGCACAGACCACCGCCAGATCGAGCGGATCGCGCACGTTGTAGCAGCCTGCGCCGGGCGTGACCGCGCAGGCATTGGTGTACTGCCAGAAGGTGATGATCACGTAGGCGCCGAGCGCGAAGCTCATCGATCCGGCGGCCAAGCCGTCGAGTCCGTCGGTGATGTTCACCGCGTTGGACCAGGCCACCACGAGGAAACTGACGACGAGCAGAAACCCGATCACCCCGAACGACACGGTGGCAACGTCCCGGACATAGGACATGTGCCTGCTGCCCGGCGTCAGACCCGAGCTGGCGGGATAGCGCAGCGCGAGCACACCGAAAACCACTGCGGCGGTGAGCTGGCCGATGTACTTGCCGGTCGCGGTCAGGCCGAGATTGCGTTGCCTGCGCAGCTTGATGGAGTCATCGAGGAAGCCGACCACGCCCAGCGCGGTGGCCAACCCGAGCACGAGCAACCCGGAGGCGGATACCCCCTCCCCGTCGTGCCGGATCCCGATCAGATGCGCCCCCAGGTACCCCGCCCACATGCCGACGAGGATCGCGATGCCACCCATCGTCGGCGTACCGCGCTTGGCCTGGTGACTGACCGGTCCGTCGGCCCGGATCTCCTGCCCGACATTTCGCCTGGCAAACAGCATGATCAGCAATGGTGTCAAGGTGATGGAAACCGCCAGCGCGATCATCGCCGAGAACAAGATCTGTCTCATTCGCCCCTCATGCGGCCGTCATCGGACTCTTCGTTCATTGAAACATCAACGCGCGGACTCGTTTTCACGGCCCAGCCGCCCGGCCACCGCTGCGGATCGCACCACGCAGCGCCGAGCGTCGAGATCGCCCTCGCGAATGCACGACGTTAGCAAGCCTGCGGGGTATGTGCTGTCACCTGAAGTTCCGCTACATGCCGAAGCCGCGGCCACCTTGGTACCGGTAGCCGCGGCTTGCCTGGGAGATCCGGTCAGCGCGAGTCGAGCGTGCGCCGACCAGCGCTCAGATACCGAGGACCAGCTTGGCGGTGGTGAAGTAGATGATGAGCCCGGTGGCGTCGACCAGGGTGGTGACCATGGGTGCGGACACCACCGCAGGGTCGATCCGCAGCTTCTTGGCGAGCAGCGGCATGGTGCCGCCGATGGTGGCGGCCCACCCGCAAATCAGCACCAGCGTGATGCCGACGACCAGCGCGACGCGCAGGTCGACGAACAGTCCGCCGATCACCAATCCCGCCGCGGCGAGCATGGATCCGAGCACCAGCCCGACCCGGCATTCACGCCAGATCACCTTGAACAGGTCGGTGACCCGCACCTCGCCGACGGCGAGCGCCCGTACACAAGCGGTAGCGGCCTGCGCGCCCGCGTTGCCACCCGCGCCGATGAGCAGCGGAATGAACAGCGCGAGATGGGCGGCCTGCTGCAGCGTGCCCTCGAACATGTCGGTGACGCTGACCGTGAGGGTGGCGGCGAAGAGCAACAGCAGCAACCACATCGCGCGGTAGCGGGCCAGCTGGAACACTCCCGCCGCCATGTAGTGGCCTTCCCACGGCGCCGAGCCGGCCTGCCTGGCCACGTCCTCGCTGTCCGCGGCCTCGATGACCTCGACGGCGTCGTCGATGGTGAGCAGGCCGACGAGCCGGTTCTCGCTGTCCACGACGGGCATGTTGATGTCGTTGGTCTCGCGCATCAGCCGGGCCGCCTTCTCCGCGGAGTCGGTGGCGCGGGCGCAGACGGGTTCGGTGACGACCAGCTCGGCGATCATCGTGTCCGGCTTGCTGAGCACCAGCTCACGCAGCTCGACGATGCCGGTGAGCCGCCTGCCCGCGTCCACCACGGGCAGCGTGTAGACGGTTTCGGCGTTGGCACCCTTGGCGCGCACCATGCTCAGCGCCTCGGCCACGGTCAGGTTCTGCGGTAGCGCGACCACCTCGGGGGTCATGTACTGACCCGCCGAACCCTCCGGGTAGCCGAGCAGCGCGGCGGTCATCCGGCGCTCGCGCGGGCTCAACCCGGCGAGTACCTTCTTGGCGACTTTGGCGGGGGCCTCGCGCAGCATGCGGGCCCGGTCGTCGGGCGCCATGCCCTCGATCAGGTCGCGGAAGCTCTGGTCGCGCAGGCCCTGCAGGATCTGCTGCTGGTCGACCGGTTCGAGTTCTTCGAAGACGGCCAGCGCCAGGTCCTTGTCGAGCAGCCGGAAGGCCATGCCCGCCTGGACGGCGTCCATCCGGGCCAGCTGGTCGGCGATGACGTGCGGCGGATGGGTGTCGAGCCAGGCCAGCGCGGCGTCGACGCGGTGGGTGTCGGCGATGTCCT
Organism: Nocardia sp. CS682; assembly: GCF_004634405.1. Taxonomy (NCBI): domain Bacteria; kingdom Bacillati; phylum Actinomycetota; class Actinomycetes; order Mycobacteriales; family Nocardiaceae; genus Nocardia; species Nocardia sp. CS682. The sequence goes on from NZ_CP029710.1 coordinate 2,504,396, forward strand.
GCAGTGATTCGGACAGCGACGGACGTACTTCGATGACATCGGTCTGCGACATGGGGTGTCCTCAGCAATAAGCGTGAGTGAATGGGAGCGCGAAAATTCACACCGCGCGGGCGTCGGCCCCCACCGTCGCTGACTACTCAGGAATGCGAAGGGGCGACGCCGCGCGGCCTTCGACTGGGAGGTTCGCTGCGCATGGCAACCCCACCTCCTTCTCGTCGCTGCCGCAGACCTGACGTGTCCGCACCATCACTGAAACGTTGATCGGATGCGAAAGCATCCCTGTGCAGGATACAGGCAATCGGTTGAAGTGCTCACCACGAACGATCGTGCTGGTCAGTTGACCACTCCGGTGTGAGCGTGGCGGTGACGGCGGTCTCCGTGGCTAGCCAAGTGGGTACGTGCTGCACCCAGTAGGGCACCTGACCCGCCTGCGCCGAACAGGAAGAGGTGTGGCACCTGCTCGCGCAGGTGGTTATGCACCTCGATGCGGTCATCGATCATGTGCGTGATGCCGAGGGCCGCGCAGTGCCCCGCCTTGTCGGCGCGCTTGCGGCAGAAGCGCAGGTTGTCGCGCGGGATCCCGGTGCGGTCGTAGAAATCGTGATGGTCGAGCCATTGCCGGGTGCGCTGTTCGATCCGCACCCCACACTTGGAGATCACCCACGCTCGGCCACCGAAGCGCCGGACCAGCCGGGGCAGCACGTCGAAGGCGTCGGGGCTGGGCGGTGTGCGCAGTGCCTCGTCGAGGCCGCCGGAGAGGAATACCGTGTCGTCATCCCCCGGCCGCAGGGCCGCCCCCTGGATGACTCGGCCGAAATCGACGCCGAGTCGAGGTTGTTTCTCTGTTTTCATGTGCGTTCGAGCATGACTCGGACTACCCGGCCGGCGCTAGTGAAATTCGGGCACGCAACGGCGGCAGCGGTTCATCGACCGCGGCGGTCCGGGAAAACGACATGCCCAGCACTGACAGCCAGTCATTTGCTGAAGGCTTGCGATGTATTCAACGGCTTTACGGACCGTGCACCTTTTCTGTCGCCAACCAACAGACCGACCGGTGGTCAGCTCGCCGAATAACCGGTCCTATCAAGTGTAAAGTCCTCATCAAACCACATGCAACGATCCGGCTCTATGGCCGATAACGCATGCCCAGACGGGTGACGTAGCTATTAGCTACAAGTTAGCCTGTCGTCATGACCAAAATACTGGCGTTCACCTCACCGGCCGAAGGACACCTGTATCCGGTCGCGCCGGTCCTGGCTGAGCTGGTATCGCGCGGCCACGACGTGACCGTGCTGACGCTGCCCGGCAGCCAAGAGGCCCTGGATCCGTTCGGCATCACCGTGCGCGAACTGCCGCCCACCCTGGCGGCGAACACGCTCGACGACTGGGCGACCACGTCGCGGATCCCAGCCCTGCGCGCCGCCGTCCGCGCACTGGTCGCCCGCATCCCGGACGAGATCCAGGCCCTGCGCAGCGCGATCATCGCCGAGCGGCCGGACGCGCTGCTGATCGATGTCACCGCACCCGGCGCGCAGATTCTCGCCTCGGCCAGTGGGCTGCCGTGGGCGTCGTGGGCCGCGATGCTGCTGCCGATCCCCTCGCGCGACACGCCACCGTTCGGACCTGGGCTCAGACCGCGGACGGACCTGCTCGGCCGGGTCCGCGACCGCAGCCTGCGCTGGTTCCTCACCCGGCGATGGAACGAAGTGCTGCCGCAGCTCAATCACATGCGCCAGTACTACGGATTGGATCCGCTGGACAACACCGAGGACTACCTGCGCCAGCCCACGCTGACGCTCAACTTCACCGCGCCGCCGTTCGACGATGTGCACAGCGACTGGCCGCCGACGGTGCACCAGATCGGGCCGGGCCTATGGGCGCCGGACGCGGAGCCACCGAGCTGGCTCGACGAGATCGACCGGCCGCTGGCAGTGGTCACCTGCTCGACCGAGTTCCAGGACGACGGCAGACTCGCACAGGTCGCGATGGACGCGCTGGCCGACAGTGGGCTGTACACCGTCGTCACCGCGGGTGCCGTCGACGCCGCGACGTTGACTGTTCCGCCGAATGCGCGAGTCGAACAGTTCGTGCCACACCATCTCCTGCTGGATCGGGCCGCCGTCGTGGTCACGCACGGCGGTATGGGCATCACCCAAAAGGCGTTGGCCGCAGGGGTTCCGGTGTGTGTGGTGCCGTTCGGGCGGAGCCAGTCCGAGGTCGCGCGGCGGGTGGTCACCAATGCGGCGGGCACCTGGGTGTCCGCCAAGCGGCTCACCGTCGCGCACCTGCGTGCCGGTATCGAAAAGGCGATGACTCGCCGGGACGGTGCGGCCCGGGTGGCCGCGGGATTCGCGGCGGCGGGCGGCACATTGCGCGGGGCCGAGCTGCTGGAACTGCACTTCGCCGGGCACGCGATCGAGCACACTGCGTGGACCGGAACTACGCCGACGCACAGCTCGCACGTTTATCCGACGAACGAGGCGGCGCCGGAGATCACGCCCGAACCGGACCCGATTGTCCTGCCGCCCAAGGATTCTCCGCCCACCGATGATCAATACTGGACGACTTGGCAGCGTCGTGACCGTTGACCGGTCGGGACCGACGCGTAGCCGCGCATATAGCTGACCATTCGGGCGCGCGGACGACGTAACTGGATGAACCACTGGTCCTTCGGCACTTCGATGTCGCGGGCGCGAGCTGGGTGCGTTCGACACGACCGCGTGAAAAGCGCGTGCGCCGTGCGCATTCGGCGCGGTACGTTCCGGCTATGGACGATCACTTCGGCGAGCAGGTAGCGGCACGGTACGACGAGTCGTCTGCAGCGATGTTCAAACCGGACGTCGTCGGACCGGCTGTCGACCTCCTCGCGGAGCTCGCCGACGGCGGCCGAGCCTTGGAGTTCGGCATCGGCACGGGCCGCATCGCCTTACCGCTGGCACGCCGCGGCGTACCGGTGCACGGCATCGACCTGTCGCAGGCGATGGTCGCCCAGCTGCGCGCCAAGCCCGGCGGCGACGCGCTCGATGTCACGATCGGCGACTTCGCGACCACCCGCGTGGACGGCTCATTCTCCGTCGCCTACCTCGTCTTCAACACCATCATGAACCTGACCGCCCAAGCCGATCAGGTCGCCTGTTTCGCCAACGCCGCAACCCATCTCGCACCCGACGGCTGCTTCGTCATCGAGGTCGGCGTCCCCGACCTGCGCAGCCTGCCACCCGGCCAGACCATGGTCCCCTTCCAGCGCAGCCCCACCCGCTGGGCCTTCGACCACTACGACGTCGCCACCCAGCAGATGAGCTCCAACTACATCGAAGTGATCGACGGCCGCGGCGAATTCCGATCCATCCCGTTCCGCTACGTATGGCCCGCCGAACTAGACCTGATGGCCCAACTCGCCGGCCTCCACCTGCGCCACCGCTGGACAGACTGGACCCGCACCCCTTTCACCCACGAAAGCCGCAAGCACGTCTCCATCTGGGAGAAACCCGCAGTCTGATCAACCTGCCGACCGCTCCCCCACCCCGTCCCGCGCGACCTGCGTTGCGCCTGTTACCGCGCCTCGGTCGGCCCATCACGGGATGATTGGTTAGGTTTGGGGTACATACACGAAGGAGAAATCTGTGCGCTTCGGCATCTTCATCCCGCAGGGCTGGCGGCACGATCTGGTTGGTATCGAACCGGCGGAGCAGTGGCGGGTGATGCGGGACCTCGCGCAACGCGCGGACGCCGGTGACATCTGGGAGTCGCTGTGGGTGTACGACCACTTCCACACGGTTCCGGTGCCGACCGAGGAGGCGACGCACGAGGCGTGGACGCTCATGTCGGCGTTCGCGGCGTCCACCTCGCGGATCCGGCTCGGGCAGATGTGCACCGCGATGAGCTACCGCAATCCGGCGTACCTGGCGAAGGTCGCCGCGACCGTCGACCTGATCTCCGGCGGCCGGGTCGAGATGGGCATCGGTGGCGGCTGGTACGAACACGAATGGCGCGCTTACGGATACGGGTTCCCGTCGGCAGGCGAACGGCTCGCCCGGCTCGACGAGGGCGTGCAGATCTTCCGGCAGGCCTGGACCGAGGGCAAGGCCACGTTGAACGGCGTCCACTACCAGGTCGACGGTGCCATCGTGCGGCCACTTCCGTTGCAGGAAGGCGGCATTCCGCTGTGGATCGCGGGCGGCGGCGAGAAGAAGACGCTGCGGATCGCGGCGAAGTACGCCCAGTACACCAACTTCAGCAATGTGCCGGAGGAGTTCACGCAGAAGTCCGAGATCCTGCGCGCCCACTGTGCCGACGTCGGTACCGATTTCGACGCCATCGTGCGCTCCTCGAACTTCAACGCGGTGCTCGCTGCCACCGAAGCCGAAGTCGAAGAACGCCTTTCGGTGATCCAGGCGAAGTTGACGCCGGCGATCGGCGACGATCAGGCCAAGGGCTACGTCGACGGCATGTTCCGCACCTCCGCCGCCACCGGCACCCCGGAGCAGGTCATCGAAAAGCTGTCCGCGATACGAGATCTCGGCCTCGGCTACGCCATTTTCAACTTCCCCGAGTCGGCCTACGACACCTCGGGTATCGAGCTGTTCGAGCGCGAGGTCGCGCCCGCTCTGCGCTGAGTGTGTGCCCCAGATGGTCGCCCGAGGGTGACCACCTGGGGCGTTCACGCTACGCGGCCAGAGCAAACCGGCAGAAATGTGATGCCGGACACATTACTCAACACCATGGAACCGTCTCGGATGCTGCACGTCTAAAGCCATGAAAGACAACAGCATTCGAGATAGGAATTCCTATGAGACTCCGCACGGCCATCGTCGTCGCGTCCGCCGCGATCATGGGCTCCGGCCTGATCGCCGCCGGATCGGCCGCCGCCGCCCCCGCCGCACCAGGTCTGCACGCCCAGCTGGACTACCAGCAGGGCGACCCGAACAACGGCTGCGTGCCCCCGCCGCTAGGCGCCGACGGCAAGCCACTGCCCCCGCCCCTCGGCCCCGACGGCCGCCCCCTGCCGCCCCCGTCCGACCTCAACGGCAAGCCCTGCCCGCCCCCTCCTGCCTGAGCCCTGACGGTGAGCGTTGCCCGACAACCCATTCCATGATGAGGTACGGCGCACGCTCGACAACGGGGGCCGAATCAGGTGACTAATTGGCAGGCGGACCCGGGGGCAGGCATCCGGGTCCGTCAGCTGTGCGAACGCGCACGGTTCAGTGTGCGACGCGTTGCGGCAGTGCCGAGGGGGAAGGGGTGGAGTTGGTTCGCTTGCCGTCCCCGAGGATGAGGAAGACTCCGCAGAGCAGGAGGGCCCAGGCCGGGGAGGCGGGGACTGCGGTGGTCAGGAGTAGTGCCCAAGTGAGGATGAGCCAGCCGATCCATCCTGGTACGCGGTGGTTTTGGTGGGCTGACCAGAGGATGTAGCAGCCGAGGACGAAGATGGGGACGCCGAAGCTGGCGAGGGAGATCCAGAGTGCTTCGGAGCGCTCGTATTGGGCGAGGGTGGTCGACTCGTCGAGGGTGAAGGTGTTCCACCAGCCGTCGGATACGGCCTGCGACCACGTGTCGCGGACGCCCACCGGGGAGAGAACGATGTGCACGGCGCCGAAGGCGGTGGCGATCCAGCCGGCGACCTTGGTCGATCGAATGCCGCGCCAGCCGGCAGAGGTGCGCTGTTCGGTGAGTTCCATGTGTCCTCCATCTGTCCGACCAGGCAAAAGCCGTGGCCAGATACGAGACCGTCAGTATCGATACTGACAGTCTCGTATGATGCCAGCATGTCGAAACCGAAACAAGCGGGAGGGCGTCCTCGGGATAGTCGGGTAGATCACGCCATCGCCGCCGCGGTCCGATCGCTGCTGGCCGAGCAGAGTTACGCGACGCTCACCGTCGATGCCGTGGCCGCGCGCGCCGAGATCAGCAAGGCGGCGATCTACCGCAGGTATGCGACCAAACAGGAGATGATCTTCGCCGTCCTGCTGCACGACCTCGACGAGGCCCCGCCGGCCGATACCGGCTCACTGCGCGGCGACATCACCGAACTGGTCACCCGGATCAGCGACCAGCTCGCCCAGTCCGCCGCCGGCGTGATGGCCGGGCTGCTCGCCGACATCCACGCCGATTCGGCGCTGGCGGTCCGCTTCACCGATTCCTATCTCGCCGTGGAACGTTCGGTCATCACCACGCTGCTCGACCGCGCGGTAGCGCGCGGCGAACTACCGCACCGCCCCGACCCCGCCCTCGTGCACGCCCTGCTCCTGGGCCCTCTCTTCGCCTGGCAGATCATGCTGGACGAAGACCCCACTCGCACAACAGTTCTCGCTGACGCGGTCGCACAATCCGCTACCGCTGCCTTGACCTCAGGCGCCCTACCGTCCGGTGCTACCTAGCGCCCGTGACGAAATCGACTGGCAGGATGTCCACAACGGCCGCTACAACGCGAAAGCCTCAGTGCGGCAAGGCACTGAGGCTTTCGTGAGTAACGCGGGTGTCTCCTACAGCATGCAGGACACGCAACCCTCGACTTCGGTTCCCTCCAAAGCCATTTGGCGCAGGCGGATGTAGTAGAGGGTCTTGATTCCCTTGCGCCACGCGTAGATCTGCGCGCGATTGAGGTCGCGGGTGGTGGCGGTGTCCTTGAAGAAGAGGGTCAGCGACAGGCCCTGGTCCACGTGCTGGGTGGCGGCGGCGTAGGTGTCGATGATCTTCTCGTAGCCGATTTCGTAGGCGTCGTCGTAGTACTCGAGGTTGTCGTTGTCGAGGTAGGGCGCCGGGTAGTAGACGCGGCCGATCTTGCCTTCCTTGCGGATCTCGATCTTCGACGCCACCGGGTGGATGGAGCTGGTGGAGTGGTTGATGTAGGAGATCGACCCGGTCGGCGGGACGGCCTGCAGGTTCTGGTTGTAGATGCCGTGCTCCATGACCGAGGCCTTGAGCTCGAGCCAATCGGCCTGCGTCGGGATCTGCACCCCGGCGTCGGCGAAGAGCTGGGCCACCCGTTCGGTTTTCGGCTCCCACACCTGCTCGGTGTACTTGTCGAAGTACTCACCGCTGGCGTACTTGGACTCGGGGAAGCCACCGAAGTAGGTGCCGCGCTCCTTCGCGATCAGGTTCGACGCCCGAATCGCGTGGTAGACCACGGTGTAGAAGTAGATGTTGGTGAAGTCGATGCCTTCTTCGGACCCGTAGTGCACCCGCTCGCGAGCCAGGTATCCGTGCAGGTTCATCTGGCCGAGGCCGATGGCGTGCGACTCGTTGTTGCCCTGCTCGATCGAGGGCACCGAGTAGATGTGCGTCTGGTCCGACACCGCGGTGAGCGCCCGGATCGAGGTCTCGATGGTCTGCGCGAAGTCGGGTGAGTCCATCGTCTTGGCGATGTTGAGCGACCCGAGGTTGCACGAGATGTCCTTGCCCACCTTGGCGTAGGACAGGTCGTCGTTGAACACCGACGGCGTCGACACCTGCAGGATCTCCGAGCACAGGTTCGAGTGGGTGATCTTGCCCGCGATCGGGTTGGCCCGGTTCACCGTGTCCTCGAACATGATGTACGGGTAACCGGATTCGAACTGCAGCTCGGCGATGGTCTGGAAGAACTCGCGCGCCTTGATCTTCGACTTGCGGATCCGCTTGTCGTCGACCATCTCGTAGTACTTCTCGGTGACGTCGATGTCGGCGAACGGCTTGCCGTAGATGCGTTCCACGTCGTACGGCGAGAACAGGTACATGTCCTCGTTCTTCTTCGCCAGCTCGAAGGTGATGTCGGGGATCACCACGCCGAGCGAGAGGGTCTTGATGCGGATCTTCTCGTCCGCGTTCTCCCGCTTGGTGTCCAGGAACCGATAGATGTCGGGGTGGTGCGCGTGCAGGTACACCGCGCCGGCGCCTTGGCGCGCGCCGAGCTGGTTGGCGTAGGAGAACGAGTCCTCCAGCAGCTTCATGATCGGGATGACGCCCGAGCTCTGGTTCTCGATCTTCTTGATCGGTGCGCCGTGCTCGCGAATGTTGCTGAGCAGCAGCGCGACACCGCCGCCGCGCTTGGACAGCTGCAGCGCGGAGTTGATGGAGCGGCCGATGGACTCCATGTTGTCCTCGATGCGCAGCAGGAAGCAGGACACGGGCTCGCCGCGCTGCTTCTTGCCCGAGTTGAGGAAGGTCGGGGTGGCGGGCTGGAAGCGGCCGTCGATGATCTCGTCGACCAGCTTGCCCGCGAGCACCTCGTCACCGGCGGCGAGGGTGAGCGCGACCATGCAGACGCGGTCCTCGAACCGCTCCAGGTAGCGCTTGCCGTCGAAGGTCTTCAGCGTGTACGAGGTGTAGTACTTGAACGCGCCGAGGAAGGTGGGGAACCGGAACTTCTTGGCGTACGCCTGCTTGAACAGCTGCTTGATGAACGGGCGGCTGTACTGGTCCAGTACCTCCGGCTCGTAGTAGTTCTCCTTCAGCAGGTAGTCCAGCTTCTCCTCCAGGTTGTGGAAGAAGACGGTGTTCTGGTTGACGTGCTGCAGGAAGTACTGATGCGCGGCCTCGCGGTCCTTGTCGAACTGGATCTCACCGTTCGGGCCGTACAGGTTCAGCATGGCGTTGAGGGCGTGGTAGTCCATGACCTCGGCGGTGTCCGCACTGCGGGCGGCAGGCTGCTCTAAGCGAGCCGTTTTTCCGGCCGGTGCTGTCGTTGTTGTTGCCAAAACAATCCCAATCCTTCTCGGACGCGCTCGACGTCCTCGGCGGTTCCCATGAGTTCGAAGCGATACAGGTACGGCACGCCGCATTTGCGGGAGATCACGTCTCCCGCGTAGCAGTAGGTATCGCCGAAGTTCGTGTTTCCCGCCGCGACCACGCCGCGCAGCAGGGCGCGGTTGTGCGGGTCGTTGAGGAACTTGGCGACCTGCCGCGGCACGAAATCCTTGTCGGATCTGTTCCCACCCAGAACGTGCCGACCGCCCCCGTAGGTGGGGACGATCAGCACGAAGGGTTCGTCGACGCGCAGCGAATCGGCGGTGTGCAGTGGAATGCGAGTTGCCGGGAGACCCAGCTTCTCGACGAAGCGATGCGTGTTCTCCGAGGCGCTGGAGAAGTAGACCAGCGCCGGAGCGGTGGGACCGTAAGCATTGTCGTCGGACACGGTCACCTCTCCTCTCGGAGGACGGAGTGCGCGAGCGGTCAGGCCGCCACGGTGGCCAGCGACTTGATGCGATCGGGCCGGAAACCGGACCAGTGATCCTCACCGGCCACGACGACCGGGGCCTGCAGGTAGCCGAGGGCCATGACGTAGTCACGCGCCTCGTCGTTCTCGGAGATGTCGATCACCTCGTAGTCCACCCCGGCCTTGTCGAGCGCCTTGTAGGTGGCATTGCACTGGACGCAAGCGGGCTTGGTGTACACGGTGACGGTCATTGGTATCCCTCTTCTCCTTGTGCCTGATCCACAGCCTGTGATCCGTATGCAGTGCACGATCCGACTTGCTGCGCAAACTCCTGGATCTGGCCGCGAATCCCCTGCTCAGCCCCTTCGGGCCGAGGCTCGCAGAGCGGGGTGTCATGCCGTCTTCCAGTACCGAAGACACTACACCTAGTGGCCGACAGATTCATCCGACACGACATGTTGCGAGTCACATTGGTGAAATTCGAACGTGGTAAGTACCTGGATGCTCGATTCGCAACCCGACACGACCGTGGTGCAGATCACAATTTCGTACCGTAGCTGATTTCCAGCAAACTTCCTGCGCAGACGAAGAGGGCCACCTCCACCGCGTGGAGATGACCCTCGAGAAGACCGGAGCGGAAGCTTACACGGCGGCCAATTCCCCGCGAGTGGCCTGGACCAGCTCGTGCACGGTGGCGGCCAATTCGGTGAGCGCTTCGGCATCCTCACGCGGGTGTGTCGTGCCGAATCGCTCACCGATCGTGGCGAAGTGCAGGTGCGCGGACTCCACCACGCGGGCACCCGCGACGCCGAGCACCTTGACCGTGTCGCCGTGCGCCCACTGCGCGGCGTTGGGGCTGATCGACGCGCTCACCACGGCCGTCGGCTTGTCCTTGATCGAGCCTGCGCCGTACGGGCGGGAGGCCCAGTCGATGGCGTTCTTCAATGCTCCCGGCAGGCTGCCGTTGTATTCGGGAGTCACAACGAGCAGACCGTTCGCTGCGGCGACCGCGTCACGCAGGGCCTGGGCCGCTGCGGGCACGGAACCCTCGACATCGATGTCCTCGTTGTAGAAAGGAATATCGGCAAGACCTTCGAAGAGGGTGATCTCGACACCCTCGGGAGAAGTCTGTACTGCGGTCTCAGCGAGCTGGCGATTGATCGAAGCCGCACGAAGGCTTCCGACGAGAGCGAGGATGCGGGTCTGGCTCATGACGACTCCTGGTGTACTGAATGAGTAGGTGTCCGAACTTTCACTGACAGATAACCGGACCACGGTCCGATTACTTCCCGCGGAGAATGCGTGAGCGCTGTGAGCTACCCCACCTCGGATCTCCCCGCCCCAGGGGAGCGTCCGCTGCTCGGCATCGGCGCGCCCCTCCCGGGCACGTCCGAACCCACCGAACGCGCCGACGCGGCACGCAACCGGCAGTTGCTGCTCGACGCCGCGCAACAACTGGTGCGCGAGCAGGGGGTCGACGGTCTCACGATGGACGCGCTGGCCAAGCGGGCCGGGGTCGGCAAGGGCACCGTCTTCCGCCGATTCGGTAGTCGGTCCGGACTGCTGATGGCGCTGCTGGATCATTCCGAGCGCAAAGCCCAGCAGGCGTTCATGTTCGGGCCGCCGCCGCTGGGGCCCGGTGCGGCGCCGGTGGATCGGCTCGTCGCGTTCGGCCGTGCCCGCCTGCTCGACATCGATGTGGAGGGCGAGCTGTATCGCGCCGCGGAGGTCGGCGAGGCGGGCGACCGCTACTCCGGCGCGCCCTACATGTTGCTCAAGGCGCACGTCTCGATGCTGCTGCGCGAGGCGAAAGTGCCCGGTGAGCCCGCGCTGGTCGCCGACAGCTTGCTCAGCACGCTCAGCGCCGCGCTCGTCATGCATCAGATGCGCGCGCAGGGGTATAGCCGCGATCAGATCGGCGACAACTGGGAAGCAATCGTTCGTCGCGTTGTCTCACGGTGAATCGACAGTAAAGTGGGCTGCCATGCGGAACCTGCGCGAACAGATCATCACCGAGTTGGGCGTTCAACCGAGCATCGAGCCGAAGGACGAGGTACGGCGCCGGGTCGATTTCCTCAAGGACTATCTGAACGCCACTCCCGCAAAGGGTTTCGTGCTCGGCATCAGCGGCGGGCAGGACAGCTCGCTGGCGGGCCGGTTGTGCCAGCTCGCGGTCGAGGAACTGCGTGCCGACGGCGCGGACGCGACGTTCGTCGCCGTGCGCCTACCTTATGGCGTGCAGTCCGATGAGGCCGACGCACGCGCCGCGCTGCGCTTCATCCAGCCGGACAAGACGGTGTCGGTGAATGTGCGGCCGAGTGCGAACGCGACCGCAGGCGAGGTGGCCTCCGCCCTCAAGATCGACAAGCTGCGCGATTTCGTGCGCGGCAACATCAAGGCGCGCGAGCGGATGGTGATCCAGTACGCGATCGCCGGGCAGGAGAATCTGCTCGTGGTCGGCACCGACCACGCCGCGGAAGCGGTCACCGGTTTCTTCACCAAGTACGGCGACGGCGGCGTCGACCTCACCCCGCTGACCGGCCTCACCAAGCATCAGGGCGCGGCGCTGCTGCAGGAGTTGGGCGCCCCGGGGACCATCTGGTCGAAGGTGCCGACCGCCGATCTGGAGGACGACCGGCCCTCGCTGCCCGACGAGGAAGCCCTCGGCCTCACCTACCGCGAGATCGACGACTACCTGGAAGGCAAGGACGTCACCGCCGAGGTCGCCGAGCGGATCGAGTCCATCTACCTCAACACCCGGCACAAGCGAACCGTCCCGGTCACCCCGCTCGACACTTGGTGGCGCGACTAACCGCACCCACACCACTTCTGTTTTCCCGCACCGCGATTTGCGGTGCGGGAAAACAAGGTGTGTGCGGCTCGCCCTATCGCCTGCCGACGGCGGGTACGAAGCGGCCCACCTCAGCCACGTAGGAGCGATAGTGGTCGCCGTGGACCTTGTGCAGGTACGGCTCCTCCACCACGCGTACCTGTAGTTCGATCGCGCCGACGAGTAGCAGGAAGCCCACCACCGCAACGGGATTGGGCACCATCAGCGTGACGCCCACCGCGAACGTGAACATTCCGGTGAAGATCGGGTTGCGCACCAGGCCGAAGACGCCGGATCGCACCAGGGTCGTGCGCTCCGTGGCGTCGACGCCGATTCGCCAGGACTCCCCCATGTCTCGCTGCGCGTACAGCGTGCCCACAATGCCGGTTACCGCGACGACGGCCCCGACCCAGGACACGAACCCCCTGTCCAGCAACGGAATCGGATCCAGCACGTCCATCAGCTGAAGTATCGGCGCGGCCAGCCCGACGGCGACGGCCACGACCACCCCCACGCCGGCCAGCCATTCCAGCGAACCCGGGCGGCCGCCGATGCCGCGGAACCCGCTCGACCCCGTGCGGTGCCACTGCCACCAACTCCGCCAGCCGAACGCCGCCGCGGCGAAGATCCCATACAAAACCAGTGCGCCTACTGCCATCGCACTCTCCCTCCTTGTGTCGCCACCAGGATATATAGATGAATGCGCATGTGTCTATGGCTTTGTAAGATCTTGTCCCGCAGCCGTTTCTACTTGGGCGAGGCGCCGAGACAGGAAACGGCGGACTTGCTCGTTGGCCGTGCGCTCCAGCGCGACGCGATAGTGCGTCGCGGACTCCGTATGGCGCCCGGCGCGGCGAAGAAGGTCGGCGCGGGTCGCGGCGACGAGATGCGAGGCGGCCAGCCGCGGATGGTCCGCGATCTCGTCGAGTGCGGCGAGACCGCTGTCGAACCCGCGCAGGAATCCGACGGCGATCGCCCGATTCACCGCGACCATCGGCGAATCCGAGTATCCGAGCAGCTCGTCGTAGCCGGATACTATTGCGGCCCAATCGGTTTGCTCCCACGTCGGCGCAGTGACGTGTGCCGCGGCGATGCGTGCCTGTGCCAGGTAGGGCCCCGTGCCATCCGCGGCGGCGGAGACCAGGCAGCGCAACCCCGCCGCGATCTGGACCCGATTCCACGCGGACCGGTCCTGGTCCTCGATCGGCACCAATTCGCCTCCGGCACTGCGGCGTTGACCTCTGCGACTGTCATTGAGCAGCATCAGCGCCAACAGCGCCCGCGCCTCCGCGTCTTCCGGCAACAGCCCGCACAACAGTTTGCCGAGCCGAATCGCCTCGTCGCACAGTTCATCTCGGACGGCGGTCGGCCCCGAGGTGGCGAAGTAGCCTTCGGTGAACACCAGATAGACGCACGCCAGCACCACCGGCGTGCGCTCCGCCAGCAGATGCGCGGGCGGCACCCGCAGCGGAATACCCGCCGACCTGATCTTCGCCTTCGCGCGGGTGAGGCGTTGGGCCACAGTATGTTCCGGCTGCAGGAAAGCTCTGGCGATCTCCGCCGTCCGCAGCCCGCACACCAGCCGCAGCGTCAGCGCGACCTGCGACTCCGGCGACAGCGCCGGATGGCAACAGGTGAAGATCATGCGCAGCTGATCGTCGGCCACCGGCGACACGTCCACCTCCTCGTTCGGCGCGCCGAGCGGACTCGGCGTGGTCAGCAGCACCGCGTCCTGCTCCTTGCCACCCCGCAGCGATTCGCGCCGCAGCCGGTCCAACGCACGATTACGCGCCGCGGTGGTGATCCAGGCACCCGGATTCGACGGCATGCCCTGGCTCGTCCAGCTGCGCAATGCGTCGGCGAACGCCTCGTGCACCGCGTCCTCGGCCAGCCCGATATCGCCGACCAGCCGGGCGACCGTGGCCACGGCCCGGCCGAATTCGGCGCGGTAGACGCCGTCGATCGATGCGGCCGGACCCGGCACGATCAGAAGCCGACGTCGACGATGCGGCGAACTTCGGTGCGCCCCTTCGCCCCGCGCGGAATCTTGGTCGCGATCGCCGCGGCCTGTGCGGGACCGGTCGCGGTGAAGATGTAGACGCCGTCGACCACTTCTGCGCCCTCGGTGTACGGCCCGTCGGTACGCAACAGTTGCCCGTCGCGCATCCGCACGGTGACCGCGGTCGCCGGTGGCCGCAATGCGCCGCCGCCGCGGATCACGGCACCGACCTGTTCGCCGAACCGCTCGTGTTCGACGACCGCCGCGGCCCATTCGGGGGTGTCCGGCTCGATAACGTCGCTCTCCCACAGCAGCGCGGTCCACCAGTCGGCGCCCGGCTGCTCGTGCGGCGTCCACATCGCCATCGGACGCACCTCGACCGAACCCCGCGCGGCCGTCGGAATCCGAGCGGCGAGTTCGACGGCCGTATCCAGATCCGGGCAGTCGAAGACATAGAAGCCGCCGACCACCTCCGACTGCTCGGTGAACGGTCCGTCGGTGACCAAGAGCTGGTCACCGTCGCGCCGGACATTGATCGCCGTGTCCACCGGGAACAGCGCCGCGCCGCCCGCGATCGCCGCCGCAGCTTGCTCCTGGAATGCCGCGTACTTCTCGACCCCCGCGGCGAACTCGGGTGTTCCCGGCTTGTTTGCGGGGTCCGCCTCACTGCTCACGATCGTCGCAAAGTAGTGCATGGTCGCCCAACCTTCCTCGAATGGAGGGATCTGATCCCTTCCTACTCAGACGACGAACGGCGCGTGCATTTCTCTACGTACGCGGTCGGCACAGTCACTCTTCGAGGTCGACGAGCCGGCGCAGTTCCACCCGTCCGGTCTCGCCACACGGAATCCGGGCGGCGATCTCGGTCGCCTCGGCCTGGTCTTTCGCCACGAACATATACAGCCCGTCGATCACCTCGGACTCGGCGAAGGGGCCGTCGGTGAGCAGCAATCGGCCGTCCCGGACCCGCACCGTGGTCGCGGATGTCGGCGGCTGCACCGCGCCGCTGCCGCGCAACGCCGCCGCGGCGGCCGTACCGAACTCCTGATGCCGGGCCACGGCCGGATCCCATTCGGGTGTACCCGGCGCGATGACGTTCTCCGGCCGCTCCCAGAGCAGCGCGAGCCACCAGTCCGGGCCCGGCAGGCCTTGCGACTGCCACTGGATCATCGGTCGCAGTTCGACCGCACCCTGTTCGGCCGCGGGTGCCTGGCGCGCGAGCTGGATGGCGTCGTCGAGATCCTTGCAGTCGAACACGATGAAGCCGCCGACCACCTCGGCCTGCTCGGTGAACGGACCGTCGGTGACGAGCGTGCGGCCGCCTGCGTGCCGGATGTTGACCGCCGTGTCCGCCGGATACAGTGGAGCGCCGCCCGCGATCGCCGCACCTGCGTTCGCCTCGAACACCTCGTACTTCTCGACCTCGGCCGCGAACTCCGGCGAGCCGGGCTCCACCTCCGGCTCGTCGCCGCGTCCTACCAATGTCGCCAGGTAGTGCATGATCGTCATCCTTCCCGGAATCCGAGGAGTCCGATACCCCTCGCTACCTGGACGACGAACGCGACAGTGGTTTCTCTACATGCGGTACCCGGTCACCCGCCTGCGAACGGCGGCAGCACATCCACCTGTGGCGTCAACGCCATCTCCGGATCGCGGGTCAGCTCGTCGCCGACCAAATAGGCGCACACGGACAGCATCTTGTCCAGGTCCGGCCCGTACGAGGCGGACAGCATCGAGCGCAGGTCGGCGACGGTGGCGCCGGCCGGGAACTCGAGCGTCTCGCGGTCCTTGCCGACGGCGTCGGCGATGGCGGCGAAATAGCGGATCTCAACCACCGATAGCTCCCATCGTGCGTTCCGGCGGGACGAAGCCCTCGGCGTCGATGCCGTGACCCGCCCACTTGTTCCACATCGCGCCGCGCCACAGCGTGGCGAGTTCGGCGTCGTCGGCGCCCGTGCGCAGGGCCTGGCGCAGGTCGTATTCCTGGTCGCTGAACAGGCAGGAGCGCAGCATGCCGTCGGCGGTGAGGCGGGTGCGGTCGCAGGTATCGCAGAACTTACGGGTGACCGAGGCGATGATCCCGACGGTTCCGGGGCCACCGTCGACCAGCCACGTCTCGGCGGGAGCCGAGGGGTCGGCGCGGCCTGCCGCGGTGAGCTCGAAACGAGCGCCGAGCACGTCGAGCAGTTCGGCGGCGGTGACCATGTTGGCGCGCGCCCATTCGTGGTCGGCGTCGAGCGGCATCTCCTCGATGAACCGCAGCGCGCACTGCTCGTCCAGGCACCATTGCAGCAGATCCGCCGCGCCGGACAGTGTTTCGCGCATGAGCACCGCGTTCACCTTGACCGGGGCCAGCCCGGCGTCGCGGGCGGCCCGAATGCCTGCCAGCGCGGAGCCGAGCCGGTCGCGACGGGTCAGCTTGGCGAACCCGGCCCGGTCGACGGTGTCCAGCGAGACGTTCACCCGGTGCAGCCCGGCGGCGGCGAGCGCACGGGCGCGGTGCTCGAGGCCGACGCCGTTGGTGGTCATCGCCAGCGGCGTGTCCGGCACCTGTTCGTGGCAGCCCGCGATGATCTGTTCGAGGTCGCGCCGCATCAACGGCTCGCCGCCGGTGAACCGGACCTCCTGCACCCCGAGCTCGCGGACCGCCAGGCTCACCAGGCGCACGATCTCCGCGACGGTCAGCAGTTCGTCCTGCGGTATCGCGGGCAGCCCCTCCTCGGGCATGCAGTACGTACAGCGCAGCGAACACTTCTCGGTGATGGACACGCGCAGATCGCGGGCCACCCGGCCGAATCGGTCCAGCAGGAAGGGCGTATCGGGGCGCCCATCGAGCGAGGGACGCCCGGAACGCACGGCAGGTATCCCCATCTCGACCAGAGTCACCTGTCCATTATGACCTTTGCTCGCCGTTGGTCAGTCGCAGAAGGTACGGAATCGCGCACTGCGCGCACCTTGCGATTGTGAGGTTCGCACAAGCCGGACAGCCTATTGACCCCGTTGCACGGACGTTACGCTTGCCGACATGAACCCTCGGCCTGCCAGCGTCTCGGCCCGGCCCGTCGACGAATACCGGGACAGCATCGAACAGCTGCTGCGGCCACTGGCCGCGCGCTCGGTCGAAGCCGCCTCGGTACCCGCGGCACTGGGCAGGCAGCTCGCCGACGATGTCCGTTCGCCGGTCGACCTGCCGGTGTTCCGTAATTCGGCGATGGACGGCTACGCGGTGCGCGCCGAGTCCGTGGCGGCCGCGCCGGTCACGCTGCGGCTGGCCGGGATCGTGGCGGCGGGCAATGCCGGGCAGACACCGCTGCCGCCCGGCGCCGCGATCAAGGTGATGACGGGCGCGCCGATCCCGCCCGGCGCGGACTGCGTGGTCCCGGTCGAAGACACCCACGCCGACGACGGCACCGTCACCATCGAACGTGGGCGCGGCACCGGCGAATTCGTGCGCGAGGCGGGCACCGATGTGCGCGCCGGAGACCTGCTCATCGACGCGGGCACCAGGCTCGAGCCACGGCACATCGCGGCGCTCGCGGCGGTCGGCCTGCCCACCGTGTCGGTGTTCAGCGCGGTGCGCGCGGCGGTCATCACCACCGGCGACGAACTGGTCCCGGCGGGAAGTACGCTGCGCCCCGGGCAGATCTACAACTCCAACGGCATCGCGCTGGCCGCCGCGCTCACCGCGAACGGGGTCGACGTCGTCTCGGTCGAACACAGCACCGACGATCCCGACCAGTTCCGCAAGCTGCTCGGCGCCGCGACCGACTCCGCCGACGTGGTGTTCACCTCCGGCGGCGTGTCCAAGGGCGACTTCGAGGTGGTCAAGGATGTGCTCGAACCGCTCGGCGGACTGTTCGGCTCGGTCGCCATGCAGCCCGGCGGGCCGCAGGGGTTGACCGTCGTCGATGGTGTTCCGGTGCTGAGCTTTCCCGGTAACCCGGTCAGCACCATGGTGTCGTTCGAGGTGTTCGCCCGGCCGATCCTGCGGCGCCTCGCGGGGCTGGCGCCGGTCGACAGCTACGAGCTGCCGCTGCGCAACGAGGTGGCTCGCTCACCGCAGGGGAAGCGACAGTTCCTGCGCGGCAAGCTGATTCGCGCGCAGTCCGACCACCTCTGCACGCCGGAGGCGGTGGAGTTGGTGTCCGGACCCGGGTCGCATCTCGTCGCGGGGATGGCCTGGGCGGACGTGCTGATCGACGTTCCGGCCGAGGTCACCGCGCTGCCCGCGGGCACCGCTGTGCGAGTGTGGTCGCTGTGATCCGCCGTGTCCCAGGAGTATTCGATGAGTGAGTTGTCCCATGTGGACGGCGAAGGCCGTGCCCGCATGGTCGATGTGAGTGCCAAGTCCGACACCACCCGGATCGCGGTGGCCGCCGGTGAGCTACTGACCACCGCCGAGGTGATCGCGCTGGTGCGCGCCGACGACATGCCCAAGGCCGACGTGTTGTCCACCGCACGGATCGCGGGCATCGCCGGTGCGAAGAAGACCTCGGAACTGATCCCGCTGTGCCATCAGCTGGCCCTGTCCTCGGTGAAGGTCGAGTTCGGTTTCACCGATACCTCGATCACCATCGAGGCCACCGCGAAGACCAAGGGGCCCACCGGCGTCGAGATGGAGGCGTTGACCGCCGTTGCGGTGGCCGGGCTGACGCTGCACGACATGGTGAAGGCGGTCGATCCGGCGGCGACGCTGAACGGAGTGCGGCTGCTCACCAAAGAGGGTGGCAAGCACGGGCACTGGGTGCGACCGGAGTCCGCCCAGAGTGCTTCCAGTGCAACGCATCCCGGCGCAACCGGAGCCGAAGCAAGCGAGGCGAAGCACCAATCCTCGCAGAGCTTTACCGAAGCCAACTCGCCATCCGCCGTCGTTCTGGTCGCCTCGACCGGCGCCGCCGCGGGCACCCGCATCGACACCACCGGCCCGGTGCTCGTGGAATGGCTTGCCGGACTCGGCTTTTCGGTGCGCGGACCGCTGGTCTACGCGGACGCCGACATCGCCGTCGGCTTGGCCGACGCGCTGCGCCTCGAACCGGCGCTGGTGATCAGCACCGGCGGAACCGGCGCCTCCCCCACCGATGCCACCCCCGAGGCCACCCTCGCCGTGCTGACCCGCGAACTGCCCGGCGTCGCCGAGGCGATCCGCCAGCGCGGCACCGCGAAGTTCCCCCTGGCCGCGCTCAGCCGCGGCGTGGCCGGACTGGCCGGTCGATCTGTGGTCGTCAATCTGCCGGGCTCCCCCGGCGGCGTCAAGGACGGCATCGCGGTGCTCGAACCGCTGCTCGATCATCTGCTCGCGCAAGTCGCCGGAGGCGGAAACCATGACAACAACTGAGCCCACCGTCCGGCTGGCCCGGATCAGCGACCAGCCGCTGGACCCCGCTGCGGTCGAGGCGGCGGTGACCGGTCCGCACTACGGCGCCGTCGTGGTGTTCACCGGCAAGGTGCGCGACCACGATGGCGGACAAGCCGTCTCCGCGTTGGAGTACTCGGCGCATCCCGACGCCGAGCGCTTCCTGCACAAGATCTGCGCCGAGCTGGCCGAGTCCTCGGGTGTGCCGGTGGCCGCCGTGCACCGGGTCGGCGCGTTGACCATCGGTGACGCGGCGATCGTCGTCGCGGTCGCCGCCGCACACCGCGCCGAGGCCTTCACCGCCTGCGCCGAACTGGTGGACCGGATCAAGCACGATGTGCCGATCTGGAAAAGGCAGTTGTTCGCCGACGGGCTATCCGAATGGGTCAACGCGTGCGGTTAACCAAGCCGTGACATGAACCCCATGACGTTTCAACACGCCGGCGATAGCGTTGCCGCACACACAGTTCGGCGGCGGCGCGGGAGGACGCGATGGGCACCGATCAGGTTTTGCTGCACCGGTTCGTCATCTCTCAGCTCAGCGCGGCCGGTCTCGATCGAGATCGGCTGATCCGCGAGACCGGGCTGCCCGAGTGGACGATGGCCGGTGCCGACGTGCACCTGCCGAGCCATACCTTTTCCCGGCTGTGGGAACTCGGCGAGCACGGTCTCGGCGATCCGGACGTCGCGCTGAACGTGGCCCGGCGTTATCAACTCCCGACCCTCGGCCTGTACGACTACCTGTTCTCCACGGCCCCCACCCTCGGCGCGGGCCTGGCGACCTGCGGGCCGTACGTCACCGCGGTCACCACCAACCATCGCTTCGACCTGATCGCCGAGAACGACGGCGAAGTGACGCTCTATCTCGACATGATCCGAGGTGAGGGCCGCGGCCGCGACCTCACCCAGCTGTGGGGACTGACCGCCGTGCTCAGCCGTGCCCGACGGGTGGTCCGCGAGCCCGTTGTCCCGCTGCGGGTTTCACTGCGCCAGTCCGCACCCGCCAGAGTGGACACGTTCGTGGAGGTGTTCGGCACCACCGCGATCGACTTCGACGCTCCGGTGGACGCGATCGTCTTCCGCGCAGCGGACATGGAGCTCCCGCTGACCACCAGCGATCCGGTGCTCGCCGCGATTCTGCAGCCGCTGGCCGAGGCCTTGCCGCCACCGCCGCCGCTGGCCACCGCCTGGCCGGAGCGGGTCGCGGCGGCGCTGGCCGACGCGCTGGAAACCGGTGACGTCTCGCTCGATCAGGTGGCGCGCAGGCTGGCCACCAGTCCGCGCACGCTGCAACGCAGGCTGATGGAGGCGGGCACGACGTGGCGGCGGGAGCTGGATCGGGCGCGTACGGCCCGGCTCAGCGCGGCGACGTCCGGCGGACCGCTCAGCCGATCACGTCAGGCCGAGTTGCTCGGCTACTCCGACGCGGGCTCGATGCGGCGCGCGGCACGGCGGTGGTCCCTGACACCACGCGGACGGCAGGCTGCCGCCTTCGACTAGGCGCGATCCAACCCCGGATTCGGCACAAGGCTTTGCGATCTCACGACTTCAGGAAACGCGCCACGATCCCCCAGAACGTGGCGTTCTCGATCGCGCGGAAATTCCAGCTGTTGGCGATCGCATGTGACTCGGCCACGATGCCCGGAACGTCGAAGTCGTCGCGCGTGGCAGTGCCCTTGGCCTCCAGCACTTCGATCACGTACGCGGTGGCGCTCTCCAACGAATCTGACACGGAAAACTCCCATCGGTCGCAGAACGAAACGTCTCGATCATGATTCGGTGCGCCGACCCGACACCACGCACGGCAAGTTCGCACCATTGCGCACGTGCCGACGCGGCGGGCACCAGGACAGTCTCGTGTCCGCCCGCCGCCGCCGCCAGCACCGAACGCGCCAGTTTCGGACCGAACGCGCCAACCTCGTCGTCAGTGCGGCGTATAGCGCCACACACCGAGCAGGGTCTGCGGATCGAGCGGGTCGTCGTCGAGGTGCACGGCGTCCTGCAACCGCTTCAGCGCCAGGTCGGTGTCCAGGCCGGCCCCGATCAGCACCAGCTGGGTCGTGCGGGATTCGCCGCGCGCCCAGTTCTCCGGCTCGAACACCAGGTGCCTGCCGACGAGGTGGAACACGAACTTCCGGCGCTCGTCCGCGATGGGGAAGGCGACGAAGCCCTTGGCACGGAACAGGCCGGGCGGCGGATCCTCCAGGAAACCGATCAGGCCGCGCGGGTCCAGTGGACGTTCGCTGGTGAAGGAGACCGTGACGTAGTCGTCGTGCAGATGGTGATGCTCGGTGTGGTCGTGATCGTGGTCGTCGAGCAGCTCGTCGAAGCTCAATTGCTCGGCGACCCGTGCGGTTTCGCGCATCGGCTCGTCGAACAGCAAGCCGGGCTCGAGTCGGCCGTGCGTGGTCGCGTACACCGGCACCTGCCCGATCAGCTCCGCGATGTCCTGCCGCAAGGTGTTCACCTGCGCGGCGGGCACCCGGTCGGCCTTGTTGACCACCACCAGGTCGGCCAGGCGCAGATGCGTGGTCAGCTCGGGATGGCGCGCACTGCTCGCCGGGAACTGCTCGGCATCGACCACCTCCACCAGCCCGCCGTATCGGATGCGCGGGTTCTCGCTGCCCACCACCATCCGGATGAGATTGCGCGGCTCGGCCAGGCCGCTGGCCTCCACCACGATCACGTCGATCTTGGCGCGCGGCTGCGCGAGCCGAGTGAACAGGTCGTCCAACTCGCCGACGTCGACCGCGCAGCAGACACAGCCGTTGCCGAGCGAGACCATCGCGTCGACCTGACCGGCGACCAGCATCGAGTCGATATTGATCGCGCCGAAGTCGTTCACCACCACGCCGATTCGGGTACCGCGACTATTGCGCAGCAGGTGGTTGAGCAGCGTTGTTTTCCCGGAACCGAGAAACCCCGCGACGATGACAACAGGAATCCGGTCAGCCACGCCGACCACCATACTGCGCGGCGCGACGGCCTCGGAAAAGCCGAACGTCACCCTCGGGGAGGGTGACGTTCGGTCGTTGCTCGGTGTTACTTGGCGGGAGCGATGAACTTCGCCGCCAAGGCGTAGGCGAGGTTGATCAGCTCGGCGGTGACCATGTTGTTGTCCACGCCGAGCGCCTTCGCCAGCGGCATCAGCAGGGTCAGCACCATGTCCATGATCTCGCGGACGGCGGACATGTCGGTCGACTCGTCCACCGGTGGTTTGGTTCCCGGCAGGCTCGGGTTCTGCTGGGTGCCCGGTGCGGTCGGCGACTGCTGGGTGCCCGGGCCCGGGGTGAACGGCGAGGACTGGCCTTGCGGTGCGGTCTGCGCCTGCGGTGCCGGTGCGGACTGTGCGGGCGGATCAATCGACGCCGGAGACGGTTGCCACTGCGGCGAGTTCGGTTGCGGAGCGGTCTGCGGTGCCGGTGCTGATTGCGCGGGCGGCTCGGTTGATGCCGGATACGGCTGGAGTTGCGGTGAGTTCGGCTGTGGTGCGGCCGGCGCTGATTGCGCGGGCGGTTCGGTCGATGCCGGATGCGGCTGGAACTGCGGCGGATTGGATGCCGACTGCGGTTCGATCGCCGGCGGAGACGGCTGCGACGGCGAGTCCGCCGGTGGGAGCGCCAGTTCCTGCGGTGCCGTCTGCATCGGTGGTACGGCCTGGGCCTGCGGGGCCGGTACGGCTTGCGCCTGCGGGTCCAGCGCGACCTGCGGTACGGCTTGGGCTTGCAGGTCCGGCACGGTCTGCGGTGCCGATTGGGCCTGCGGATCCGACGCGGCCTGCGGCACAGCTCGGGCCTGCGAGTCCGGCACGGTCTGCGGTGCAATTCGGGTCTGCGAGTCCGGCGCAGTCTGCGGTGCGGGTTCGGCCGCGGCAGGCTGCGGCGCTGGTACCCCGACCGCAGGCTCGGTCACCGCCGGCTGCGGCACGGGTGCCCCGACAGGCTGCTCCCCCGCCACATTCGGCGGCACCGATTGCGGGCCGAGCAGATAACTCACCAGCCCGGTGGTGATGGCGACAGCGTGCCTGAGCTGCCCTTCCTGGCTCTCCAGCAGCGCGGCGTCCTCGGCGTTGGCCCCGTTGCCCATCTCGATGAACACATCGGGTACCGCGGTGAGCGCGGGCCCGGCGATATCCCGGCGCGACTGCAAACCGTGCGGGCTCGCGTACGTCGCGGGCACGAATCCGGCCTGCACGTACGCGTCGCGCATCGCGGTCGAGGCGGCCAGCCCGGCACTGGACTGGATGTGGTCGATCGTCGGGTCGGGAATGGGCAGCTCGGGCACGATCAGGTGGAAGCCGCGCTGGTCGGCGGGCGCGCTGTCGGCGTGGATGCTCACCGCGACGGCGGCACCGGACTCGTTGGCGGCCCTGGCGCGGTCGTCGATGCAGCCGCCCCAGCCCACGTCGTCCTGGCGGCTCAGCACCACCTGCGCGCCGAGCTGCTCCAGCGAGGTCTTCACCAGCTGCGCGACATTCCAGTTGATGGTGTGCTCGGGCACGCCGTGCACCGTGGTCATGCCGGTCGTCTGGCAGTCCTTCATGCCGCCGCGTCCGTCGCTGACCTGCTTGGCGACGTTCTCGCCGTGTCCGGATCCCTGATGGCCGGGATCGATGAACACGGTCTTGCCCGCGAGTTTGGTCGCCGCCTCCGACTGCGCCGGAGTGGCAGTAGCGGTGCCCGGAACCACGCCGGACAGCGTCACCGTGACCGCGGTCGCGACGGCGGAACCGAGGCCGGCGCGGACGATGCCTGATTTCGCATAGAACGCCTGGTAGATAGACAAAGCAGCTCCCTAGTCCCGTGATGGTCCCGTGAGCCGTTCCAGCCCGTCGAGCTAAGCGGAATCGCTCTCGGTGTTACTGCTGGTGCTGTTGTTACAGGAGAGCATAGCGTCTACCGCCTCGCGAGTCCGCGACTCGTGACCTTGCAGAGGTGCACATACGCTTCCTCAGGCACGCGACGAGCAAGACACTTCCGCACGGCCTTCGCAGCGGTGTCGGTGTCAGCGCGGACGTGTACCGCCGACGAACGTCGAATCCCGCGGACGAGTCGAACATGCCGACACGGGATACTCCTTTCCGCTATCGATCAATACACACGCCGATACGGAATAGGGGTTGCGGACTAGATCAACCCTCGGTCAACCCCCGGAAAGTGTTGTCTATAAAGGCTCTTCAAAGGCTGCTAACATTTCGAGCTAGCCTGGTCACCAGCCACCCAGCGGATGGCAGTGGTGCACCTCAGCGCTGGTCAGCGGAAGAAGATATCCATGCATTACCATGCTTCCAACGGTTTATCTCGCCAAGAATTCGAGATGCTGCGGGCGCTGTCGACAGGCAGCCGGGACGAAGTCGTCGCACGGGCTATGAATGTGAGCGTCCGAACGATGCGGCGGCGGTTCGCCGAAGTCATGGCCGATCTGCAAGCGCACACACGCTTCCAAGCGGGATTTATGGTCGCCCGAGCAGGGTGGTTGCCCAGCTACGGCGTCGAATGCTCCTTCACTTTGCAAGATTCGCACCTCGACCTGCGATTTCACGAGTTCTAGCTAACGACGAGAGCCGTAATGAAATCACGCTGCTGCGGGGATGAATCGCACAGGTAGTTCAGCGAGACTTCGCACTGTAGCCGTACGCTTACGAACTGGACTACCGGCCGGCTCCAATTTCGAAGGGTGATGCAACAACGTGCGTATCAACGCTTGAAGTACTATTTTGGTGAATAAGTTCCCGATACACGAGTGCGGACCACGGCCGAACGAAAGATGCTTGTTCGGCGACCTGTCCAGAAGTAGCGTGTCCGGATCATGGAACTCCGCTGGATCTCGATTCGCCGATCCGAACAGCATGAGAACGATGTCACCAGCGGATATCACGGTATCGCGAATAAGCGTGGTTTCCGTAGTTGCCCTACTGGTGCCCTGGACCGAGGAGTCGTATCTCATCAGCTCTTCGAACCCGGTGGACATGATTTTGGGATCCCGCATGCGTTCGATAGATCCGGGATGCGCCAAGAGGGTAAGCATCATGTTCCCTGCGCCGGCTACGATCGAACTGTACCCGGACTGGAAAACAATTCTCGTCGTATTCCTGATATAGGTATCCGGCAGGTCTGTGAAAACCTTTGTTCTGGTTACTTCCGACAGCAAGCCGGGTCTGGGATCGGCCGCGAACCACGCATCGACCAGCTCGTTCAACCGGGCACGCGCCGCAACACCGGCCGGCTTGACCGATGGATCCAGCCCGGCGTCCATGCTGCGCACAATGGCGTCCGAGATGGGGTCGTACAGGTCAACGGCCGGGCACGGGGTTCCCACCAGGTCGGACACCGTGCGCAACGCCAAGGGGGCGATAACGCGGTAGATCATGTCGAACGTCTCGCCCGCAGGCACGGCGTTCAGCAAGGACTCCGCGGTGTTCTCCGCCCGACGCGTGAGGCCTGCAAGATCCTGCGCCCGCAGCGCATTGGTGAACAGACTTCGCAGCGGGCCGTGGTCCGGTGGATCAAGCAGTTGCAGGCCGAGTTGGGGGTCCGGCACGTCCTTTCCGATTCGTCGCCAGTCGGAAGCGAAAGCGCCGTTGTTGCGAAGAACAGCCTGGCAGTCACGGTAATGAGTAAGGACCCAGCAGTGCATCCGCTCATGCCAGAATATCGGGCCGGCGGACCGGAGTGCCGCGTAGACGGGATAAGGATTCTCCAGCACAGCAGGATCTAGTGGATCGTACGCAAGTATTTTCGTCACACCAGCTCCTGAGGTGGCGAGGAATGATCTTATAGATTCGACGTCAATGCAGCCGGACCCGATTCGACCGGGCCCGGCTGCGCTAATTCTCACTCGCTGTACAGCATGCCGCCACCCCCTCGAATGGTGCTTACACCCGAATCATTGCCTCAACGAGTCTGCCAGCGCTACAGAGCGGGGATCAACCACATCGCGCATGCTGGCATAAAGTTGCCAGTGTGGTCTAGGCCCGTTGTCCGATGTTCCCGAAGCGGAGTGCGGCACAGTATTATCGAAAATCGCAGCGGCAATCGGCAGACCTACGGATATCGGATATGGTGAAGAGTAGAACTTCGACTACCGGACACGCAGACGATTCCCGGTTAAGATATCGCGATGCGTTTGCGGTGCCCGAGTTCCGGGTCCTTTTCGCTTCGCACGTCATTTCCATGCTGGGCACGGTGATAGCCGAGTTTTCGCTGAGCGTTCTGGTTTATCGGCGCACCGGCTCTCCGCTGCTCACTGCGCTGGTCTTCGCGTTGGCGTTCACGCCGCACCTGTTCGCCGGAGCATTGTTCTCCGCGCTCGTGGACAGAATTCCGGCGCGACGGCTGCTGGTGTCCTGCAACCTGGCCACAACACTGCTGGCGGCCGCGATGGCGATGCCGGGAATGCCGGTCTTCGCTTTGCTGGGCCTGGTGTTCGTCATGGGCTCGATAAGTCCGATATTCGCAGGCACCCGAGCAGCCACGCTCGCGGAGATTCTCCCGGATTCCGCGTATGTACCAGGCAGAAGTCTGTTTCGCCTGGTCGCCCAAGGAGCACAGATCGTCGGTTTCGGCGGCGGCGGCTTGCTGCTCGTTGTGATGTCGCCGTCGAGCGCACTCTGGATCCAGTCGGCCATGTTTCTCGTCTCGGCGGTGCTGCTACGGGTGGGCACCGCACGACGTCCCACCAGCGGCCACACCGACAGTTCCCTGCTGCGGGACTCGATCACCGGGCTCCGTGGGATTCTGGCCGTCGGGCCGCTACGGAGGGTCTTGTTTCTGGGCTGGGCGATCCCGGCCCTGTCCGTTTTCGCTGAAGCGTTGGCCAATCCCTATGCCCACGCGCGCGGTTTCACGAGCGTCGAGCTCGGCATCATGATGGCCATGCTGCCCTTGGGGACCGTCCTGGGAGAGTTTCTGGCCATGTGGCGGCTCACCGCGAGCCGGCAGCGCGGGCTGGTGCCCTATCTCGCGGCATTGGTCTTCGTCCCGGTGCTGAGCTTCTGGTTCCAGCCCAGCTTCGCGATCGTCGCGCCGATCCTGCTGTTGTCCGGGATGGGCTTCGCCTACCACCTCGGGCTCGACCGACTGTTGATCGAAGTGGCCCCGGAACACTTACGGTCTCGTGCCCTCGCGGTGCAAACCGCAGGCCTGATGTTCTGGCAGGGGCTGGGATTCGTGACCGCGGGGGCCCTTGCGCAATTCGCGCCCGCTAGCGCGGTGGTCTCGGTCAGCGGAGCAGTCGGCCTGCTCGCCACCCTGTACCTGCGTCCCCGAACCGAAGACATGCGGCCGTCGGGTCCGACCGCCGTCGGCAACCCTCGGAATCAAGCGCCGCGCGGCAGGCTGCGCAGCGACCGCAGTGCGTAATGCACGCGCGTCTTCACCGTGCCGACCGGGACCCCGAAGTCATCGGCGACCTCTTGATAGGCGCGATCGCGCAGGATCACCTCGACCACGGCGTCGCGCTGCGGTGCGGGCAGCCGGGACAGCAGGTCCGCGACCAGCAGCCCGTCGACCAGGCCATCCGTGAAGTCGGGGTGGGCATAGCGGATGTCGCTGAGCTCGCCCACTTCGTCCCAGCCGGTGTCGCCCGGCCGCGCGGCCCGCGCGCGGATCATATCGATGAGGACGTTGCGCAGAATCGTCAGCAACCAGGATCGGACGCTGCCCTTGGTCTCGTCGAAGAACGCGCACGAACGCCAGGCCCGCAGCAGTGACTCCTGCACCGCTTGCTCGGCCAGCCCGCTATCGTTCAGCGCACGCATCGCTCGCCAGTGCAGCAGTGCCCGGTCGGTCGCCAGCAACGCGGCCAATCCCGAGTCGGTGCACAAACCCGCGCACTGCGCGTCGCAGGACCTCGGCCGTCGATTCTTGCGGACGGACCTGAGCTGAGCACATGTCATACCTCGATATCGCGGCGGCCCAGATCGATGACAACATCGTGCGCGATTTGGCTATGCACCGACACAAGAAAAAGTGAATACGCCCACATTCACCCGAGGTGTCTGGTAGATCTTGGCCCCGGAGATTCGGGGATCCCCAGGTCAGCCGCTGCGTGGCGGTTGCAGCACGACTCGAGGAGAACGTCGCCATGCGTGCACATGCCTTCCTGATCGCCGGCGCCATGACGTCCGCGATGACCCTGCTCGGCGCCGCGACGGCGGCGGCCGAGCCGGCGAACACCATGCCCGAGGACGGCCTTTATCTGGTCGGGATCGACATCTTCCCCGGCATCTGGGAGGCCCCGGGCACGCCCGACCCGGCCTACGCCTGTGATTGGCGCAGGCTCTGGAAGGTCGAGGGCGACAACACGAATATGCGATACATCATCGGCAACAACTTCACCCGGCTCGGTCCGATCCGCGCCGAGATCAAGGCGACCGACGTGGCCTTCAAGACCGTGAATTGCGGCCGGTGGCGCCTGCTGCCCCCGCAGCCGAGCACCGGATCGGCAGGCGGCTGACCCGACCCCCTCGCTAGGGTCAGCCCATGACGAGGACGAAGATTCTGATCACCGGTGCGAGCGCGGGTCTCGGCGCAGGCATGGCGCGCGACTTCGCGAGCAAGGGCCGCGACCTCGCCCTGTGCGCTCGACGGCTGACCGCGCTCGAGGCGCTGCGCAACGAACTCGTCGCGGCCCATCCGGAGATCACCGTGGCGATCCGCGCGCTCGACGTGAACGAGCACGCGGCGGTGCCGCGGGTATTCGGCGAGCTGCGCGACGAGCTCGGCGGACTGGACCGGGTCATCGTCAATGCGGGGCTCGGTAAGGGCGCGGTCATCGGCAGCGGCCGGGCCGACGCCAATATCGCCACCGCGACAACGAATTTCGTCAGCGCGCTGGCGCAGGCGGAGGCGGCGCTGGAGATATTCCGCGCACAGAACGCCGGGCACCTGGTCCTGGTGTCGTCGATGAGCGCGGTGCGCGGACTGCCGGGCAAGAAGGCCGCCTACTCGGCGAGCAAGGCGGGCCTGGACGCGCTCGGACAGGCACTCTCGACCGAGCTGGCCAAGTCGCCGATCGCGGTCACCACGCTGCTGCCGGGGTTCATCGCCACCGATATGGCCGCCAAAGCGGGCGATGCGCGCCTGGTGGCGCCGCTGGACAAGGGCGTCGCCGCGATGGTCGGTGCGATCGAGAAGGAACGGCGGCGGGCGTTCGTGCCTGCGTGGCCGTGGCGACTGCTGGGTCTGGTGCTGCCGGTGCTGCCCGGTGCGGTCGTCGGCCGCATCAGCTGAGCCGCCGCATCCATTTGTGAAATAACGTGTCGCGCGCCACATTAATGGATGCTGAGAGTTAGCTAAATGTCTGAATTTATGTTTCTTTAACACAGATCACTTCTATTTGACGCTTTCCTGGCGCCTCCTGTTACTTGTTCGAAACAAAGGACGACGAGCCTGTTCAGAGGTTCGTATTGATGGGCCGCGCCGGCTCGAGCCCCCTGCGGGCCGACGGTGCTCCTGCTGAGGAAAGTGTCTGAAAAGTATGAGGGTCAAGAAGTTTGCTGCCGCGTCCACCCTGGTCATCGCGGCTATCGGGATCACGAGCGGCACCGCGTACGCGGAACCTGCCGCGCCGGCCCCTGCCCCGGGATCGACCGTGCAAACCGACATTCTGCCCGGCATCCACTACACCGCGAATGTGGTCGACAAATCGGTCGTGTTGAAGACCGACGCCGGGTCACTGACGACCCAGGGCACCCAATTCCAGGTGCTGGACAATCAGGGCCGCCTGGTTGCTGGCATGCCGCTGACGTATCTCAAAGACGGTATGGAATGGCCAATCGCGGCTCAAATCGACGGTAATACCGCTACTTTCACCCCGAGCACCGATGCGGCGGACGCGCACCCTGCGTCGATGCTGCAACCGGTCGCCGCGAAGGATGTCGCGGGCGCCGACTTCAACACCGCGCTGAGCACCGCCGCCACCCAGTTCGGCCTGGCCACCGCCATCGGCACCCTGGTCGGCACCATCGTCGGCGGCGCGCTCGGCTGCGTCGCGGGTGCGATCATCGGCGCTCCGCTGGTCGTGCCGACCTTCTTCGCCGGCCCGATCGGTCTGTGCATCGCGGGCGCGGGCGTCGGCATCGCGCTCGGTGCCGCGGCGGGCATGATCGTGCTCGGCGTTCCGGTCGGCATCGCCAGCGCGATCCAGTTCTACAACTCCGTGTACGGATAAGCAGCACCGCATACCGCCGAAGCCCGGCAGGCGACGTGTCCCCCACGTCATCTGCCGGGCTTTGCCGTATCCGGAGAGGGCATTCGCCCGGGTCACGGGAATATTCACCCACCAGGGGCCGTTGAGCTGATAGCAGACGATGATGTGTGGCAGCTGCCGCCCGTCCGGACCCCGGTGAACGACACCATTGCGCGCCGAAGATCGAACCTGTACTCTCGGCCACGTCTTCTACTTGTGGATGTAGCTAGTTCTCCCACAAGAATTCTGAGATCCCCTCTCCGACCCGGTCGACAGAACCGTTCCGGAGTACCCCGAGGATCTTGCTCCGCGACGCTCGTCGTCGCCTTCACGGCCGTTTCGCCGTACTCACTCCGCTGTAAGGAAAACCCATGAACCCCAACACAATCAACGACAACCCCGCCGAAGGCGGAGCGGCCGAACAAGACCCGGCCCGCACCGTCACCGGCATCCTCGACCTCACCGACAACCGCGGCACCCTGCGCCTCGACGGCTACCTGCCCGGACCGAGCGACATCCCCGTGCCGCACCGACTGATCCGCGAACATCACCTGCGCCGCGGCGACTTTCTCACCGGCACAACACAATCCGCCGGTGCCAACGGCAAACCCGCACCGCTGCGCACCGTCGACACGGTCAACGGGCAGCACCCGGACAAGATCGCCCACCGGCCCGCCTTCAATGACCTGGTACCGATCTACCCCAACCAACGCCTCCGCCTGGAAACCGAACGGCACGCCATGACCACCCGCGTCACCGACCTGGTCATGCCGATCGGCAAGGGACAGCGCGCCTTGATCGTCGCGCCCCCGAAAGCGGGCAAAACCTCTGTGCTGCAAGCGATATCGCACGGCATCGCGAAGAACCACCCCGAGTGCGAGCTCATGCTCGTCTTGGTCGGCGAGCGCCCCGAGGAGGTCACCGACCTGACCAGGGCCGTCCCCGCGGACGTGGCCGCCGCTACCTTCGATCAACCCGCCCGCGAACACATCGCGGTTGCCGAGCTCGCCATCGAACACGCCAAACGGCTGGTCGAAATGGGCCGCGACGTCGTCGTCCTGCTCGATTCGCTGACCCGCCTCGCCCGCGCCTACAACCTGGCGAGCCCCGGCTCCGGCCGGGTGCTGTCCGGCGGCGTGGAAGCCTCCGCGCTCGCCCCGCCCAAGCGGTTCCTCGGCGCCGCACGCAATATCGAGAACGGTGGCTCGCTCACCATCATCGCCACCGCCCTGGTGGAGACCGGCTCGCTGGCCGACACGGTGATCTTCGAGGAGTACAAGGGCACCGGCAATGCCGAGCTCAAGCTCGACCGCGCCGCTGCGAACCGCCGGGTGTTCCCCGCCGTGGACATCGGTCAGTCCAGCACCCGCAAGGACGAACTGCTGCTCGCACCCGACGAGCTGGCCGCGACGCACACCCTGCGCAAGACCCTCGCCACCCTGGACGCCCCACAGGCGCTCGACCTGCTGCTGGAGGGGCTGCGCAAGTCCGAGACGAACGCCGAATTCCTCGCCCCGATGCGCGCCGGGCGCGGCTGAGCGGGTTTTCGCCCTGAATATGGTGGTGGCGTAAACCCGCCGGATCAACGGCTGACCCGCTGGTGAACTGGGCGCCGTGTCCACCGTTCTCGCACCTCCTCCGGTATCCCCCCGCAGCACGCTGACCGGCTGGCTCGCCGTGGTCTCGGTGATGCTCGCCATCTTCTCGATCGTCACCGCCGAGATCCTGCCGATCGGCCTGCTCACCTCGATCGGTGCCGACTTCACCATCTCCGACGGTATGGCCGGGTTGATGATGACCACGCCCGGACTGGTCGCCGCCGTCGCCGCGCCGGTCGCGATCGTCGCCGCCGGGCGGATCGATCGGCGAATCATGTTGTGCCTGTTCATGTTTCTGCTTGTGCTCAGTAACGTACTGGTGGCATTCGCACCGGTGTACTTGGTCGTGCTGGCGTCCAGGGTGCTGGTCGGCATCTCCATCGGCGGGTTCTGGGCCATCGCGGCCGGGCTGGCCCACCGGCTGGTGCCCGAAGCTGCGGTGAGCCGGGCCAACGCGGTGATCTTTGCCGCGGTTCCGCTCGGATCCGTGCTGGGCGTGCCGGCAGGCACGTTGCTCGGTGAGATCGCGGGCTGGCGAACGACATTCGTGGTGGTCGGGATGCTCGCGACCGGAGTGCTGGGCATGCTGGTGATGTCCCTGCCGCCGCTGCCCGCTCAACAGACGATCCGAGTTGCCGTATTACGTGGGCTACTCCGCGGCATAGACGTCCGATTCGCCTTGCTGACAACATTTCTCGTAGTACTTGCGCATTTCGGCGCCTACACCTACGTCACTCCGTTTCTCGAACAGGTGACTCGTCTCGGACCGGGCATGGTCACCCTGCTGCTCCTGATCTACGGTGCCGCAGGCATTCTCGGTAATTTCCTGGGCGGCGCGGCGGTCGAGCGGCATCCCCATGCCACCTTCGGCTGCGCCGCCGCACTTCTGGCGGGTGCCACCCTCCTACTACCCCTGCTCGGCCAGTGGCAGGCCGGCGCGCTGGTGCTCCTGATCGTCTGGGGTATCGGGTACGGCGCGGTGCCGGTGTCGTCGCAAGCCTGGTTCACCAAGGCCGCGCCTGATACGCCGGAGGCGGCCTCGGTGCTGTTCACCGCTTCCTTCCAGGCAACGATCTCGCTCGGCGCGCTGGCCGGCGGCTTCGTGGTGGACCGCGGCTCGCCCACCAGCGTCATGCTGTACGGCGGGCTCACGGCGATCCTGGTGATAGTCGTAGTGAGCACCCACGCCATGCGGCGCAGCCGATCGGACCGAGAAGCATTACCTCGCGGGTAATCGACCGGACGCACCGGATCGGGGAGGATCGCGACCATGATCGATGAGACGGGCACCAAACTGTTCCACCAAACCATGCCGTTCACCGAGCGGCTCGGTATCGAGGTGCTCCAGCACGGCCCCGACCTGGTCCGCAGCCGCATCGCCTGGAACGAGTCCCTGTGCACGCTCGGCGGCGTGCTGCACGGCGGCGCACTGATGTCGCTGGCGGACGCGACCGGCGCGGTGTGCGCCTACCTGAACCTGCCGGAAGGCAAGGCAGGCACCACCACCGTCGAATCGAAAACCAACTTCGTCCGAGCGGTCCGCTCCGGCTATGCCACAGCCACGTCCACCCCGCTGCACGCGGGCCGTTCATTCATCGTGGTGGAGACCGAAATTCGCGATGACGCGAACATGCTCGTCGCCAAGGTGACCCAGACCCAAGCCGTGCTGTAGCCCCTGTTGTCCTCGGCAGGCGCGATGCATTCCAGGTCTGCGAGTCTCTTTTCGACGGATGACCGAACCGGCTGGAGCTGCTGACGCCGACTGGCTGCACCGGAGAAAGCCGGCCTGCGCAACGTCTTTCGTTGCGCAGGCCGGCTTGTCTGTTGCTCAGGCGAAGAGGACCACACTCAGTGCGGCGATGAAGAGAACCTGGACCAGGGCGCGCAGCGGTAGCGGCATGGTCTTGATGCCGAGGTCTGCTTTCGCGGCGCGAATGTTGGCCGGGAACAGGGAGATCAGTAGGAGGATCAGGGCTGCGGCGGCGAGTTTCGCGGTGGCGGGGATGAGTAGTCCGGCCGCGCCGGCCAATTCGAGGACGCCGGTGAGGGCGACCAGGGCGGCTGGGTTGGGCAGGTTCGGCGGCACCATTGCCACCAGTGCTTCGCGGCGCGGCGAGAGGAAGTGGGCGCTGGCGGTCAGCGCGAACATGGCCGCGAGACCGAGTGCGACGGCGTGGGGCCACGAGTCGAGCCAGTCCGGCCCGGCCAGCCAGCCGATCAGGCGGGCCAATGCGGTGACGACGGCGAGTACAACCAGCGGTGCCATCAGGGTCTCCTACGTTTCTAGCGATCAATCTTGACACTGGAAAGATTAGGATCGAGCGCCAAACTTGTCAATGACTAGATTCTCGGGCACCATCGAAGCATGGCGAAAAGCGGCTATCACCACGGCGATCTGCGGGCCACCATCCTGGCCGCGGCGGCCGACCAGATCGCGAGCGACGGGGTCGACGCGGTGTCCCTGCGCGAATTGGCCCGCCGGGCCGGCGTCTCGCACGCGGCGCCCGCGCACCATTTCGGCGATCGCGCGGGGGTGCTGACCGCGCTGGCCATCGAGGGATTCGAGCTGCTCGCCGCCGAACTGACGCAGGCCGGGGCCGACTTCCGCGAGGTAGCCGTCGCCTACATCCGTTTCGCGCGCGAGCACCCCGGGCATTTCGACGTGATGTTCCGGCACAGCCTGCTGCGGGCCGACGACCCGCGCCTGGCCGAGGCGCGCACGAAGTCCGCTGCGGCGCTGCGCTCCGGCGTGTCCGCCATCCAGCCCGGCGACGTCGAGCAGCAGCAGGCCACCCAGCTGGCCGCCTGGTCGCTGGTACACGGATTCGCCGCGCTGTGGCGCGAAGGGGCGCTGGATAATTCGAGCCTCGCCGACGGGGCCGACCCCGAACTGCTGGCTCGCCGGATGCTCGCCACCGTGCACTTCGACTAACCGGCAAACTCTGCCGTCCGATAGCAAATCCCGGACAACGCGAGCAGCCGCCGCGCGCGTACGGCACAGTGGGGCACCAGGATTGCGGAAAGGAGTTGGCGCCACCGCCGGTGGCCGCCGTCGACACCATGGACATCCATGCTTACCCGACCGAGTGCACCACCCCGGTGACCCTCGCCGAGGCCGAACGTCTCACCGAGCGCTACCTGTCCTTCGACGACGACGCCGGGCGCGGGATCACCAATCGGATCACCGAATTCGACAGCTGCTTCGTCGTCGTCGCCATCTTCACGCCACCACCGCCCACCGAAAACCGCACTCCGCCAAGCCCGCTGCCCATCGGCGGCACGGTGAGCACCATCGACAAGGCCAGCGGCGCCATCACCCTCTGGCCGACCTACCCGGCCGACCTGGTCGCCGAGCACCACGCGGCGGCGGTGCGCGCCGGTCGCCTGATCATCGAGGAAAACTGGCCTGCGAGCGGCTGATCAAGCCGACGCGGCGGTGATGCGGTCACGGTCACCCTCGGTCGACGGCAGCTGAACCAATGGCAGGTACGGGTTCTCGACCAGCCTGAGTTGGAAGAGCTCGAGGTCGAGGGGGCCCGCCGTGGGGTGGTCGATGCCGATGGCGGTCCCGACGAACCCATCGACACCGCCGCGCTCTGCGAGGACCCCCGGCAGACCCTCGAATCCTGGCTACGTACGACCAACGGGAAGTCGTGACCCGCGACACCGTGCGTCACATTCGTTCGACCTGATCCGTCCTAGCAGTACACAAGCTGTTGCGGCACGGGGAGAGCGGCGCTCGGTCCGGACGAGAGGGGAACGATCATGGTTGGGACGATTCTGGTTACCGGAGGTACCGGCACGCTGGGGCGGCAGCTGGTTCCGCTGCTGGTGGGGGCGGGGGCGACGGTGCGGCTGTTGAGCCGTCAGGCACACGAGTCGACGAATGGCGTCGAGTATGTGGTGGGTGATCTGTTGCAGGGGGACGGGGTGGCGGCGGCGGTCGCGGGAGCCGAGGTGGTGCTGCATCTCGCGGGCGGGCCGAAGGGTGACGACGTGGCGACCCGCCATCTGGTGGATGCGGCAGCGCGGGCGGAGGTCCGGCACTTCGTGTTCATCTCGGTGATCGCGGCGGACAAGATCCCGCTCCGCTACTACCGGACCAAGACAGCTGCTGAGCGGATCGTCGCCACATCCGGGGTGCCGTGGACGACACTGCGCGCCGCCCAGTTTCACGACCTGGCCTTGACCGCAGTGCACGTGCTGGCCAAACTCCCGGTGGTGCCGGTCCCCCGTGGGGTGCGACTGCAGCCGGTCGATACGCGCGACGTCGCGGCGCGGCTGGTGGAGTTGACATTGGACGAACCTGCCGGGCTGGTGCCAAATCTGGCCGGGCCGACGGTGTACGAACTGGCCGAGGTGCTGCGCGACTATCTGCGGGCGAGCGGCAAACGACGGCTGCTGCTGCCGGTGCGGTGGCCGGGAAGGACCGGCAAGCTGTACCGCGCCGGCGCGAATCTGACCTTCGACGGCACCCAACGCGGTCAACGGACGTGGGAACAGTTTCTGGCCGAACAGGTGGACCGGCAGTCACCGAAGTCGTAGCGGCGCAACCTCACCCGTAGGGATGAGGACGGTATCAGACCGCAGAGTGAGGCGACGAAGCTCGCGCGCAGACCAGACTGAGCGCTTGTGCGGCTTACCAGTGTGGCGACCCGGACCGCAGGCGCCGCCGACGGACTGGAGGCCATCGAGAAGACCTATGCGCTGGCGGTCATGAATGCCGCCCTGGACGGCGTGGCGCTACCCACCGGATCTGTGCCGAGACCTCGGCGAAAGTGTTGGTGCTCACCATGTTCGATGTCGACGATGCCCTGCGGGCCGGAGCCGGCGGGTCCCTGCTCGAAGTTGTTCGCCGCGACGAGCTGGCCGACGCGGTGCGCGTCGTCGCCGCCGGCGAGGCCCTGCTGGCGCCGACGGTGACCAGGCGCTTGATCACCGAACTCACCGAGCGCGGGCGTCCACGGCCCGAATTGGCGTGCCGTCTGGACGAGCTGACCGAGCGGGAGCGAGACACGTTGCGCCAGCTCGCCCGTGGCCTCTCGAACGCCGAGGTCGCCGCGGCGCTGAAGGTCAGCGAGCACACGGTGAAGACCCATGTCAGCTCGGTGCTGTCGAAACTCGGTCTGCGCGATCGGGTGCAGGCGGTGGTGTTCGCCTATGAAGCAGGCTTGGTCAAGCCGGGGGCCGCCGCGGCAACCGGGTGACCTGCTGGACGCGAGAGACCGAACTCGGCCGTCGTCGGCGCCGAGCGGGCGACCACGCAAAGTTCGGCGACAGAAACGTGCGCGAGGTGTTCACCGCGCCAACGCTGACGATTCTCGGTCCGTTATCAATTCGTGACCATCCTCACAGCCAGCCCCTCCTCCGCAGGTCGCAGCACTCGTAAGAGGTGGGCACACCGGGATGCCCTGTTTGCATCGGATGAAACGTGGGTATCGGTCTATTTCGTGCCCAGTCTCTGGTGTCAGGACCCGGAGGCGGGCCGAAACGAGGTCCGTTCAACGGGCTGGAGAGGACGCGTACGTGAGTGATGGGGACCCGGGGAGTTTTCCACTACGGCGATCGGTCGCCGCTTCCGCAATGGGCAATGCCACCGAATGGTTCGACTACGGCGTGTATGCCGCGACGGCCACCTACCTGACCGACGCTTTCTTCCCGGGCGAGTTGGGCACGCTCGGCACCATGCTCGGCTTCGCCATCTCGTTCCTGCTGCGCCCGCTCGGCGGCATGGTGTGGGGTCCGCTCGGCGATCGGATCGGCCGAAAAGCAGTGCTGGCCACCACGATTCTGTTGATGGCCGCGGCTACCGGCGCCATCGGCCTGCTGCCGACCCATTCCCAAGTCGGCGTTCTCGCGCCGATCCTGCTGATCGCGCTGCGCGTCGTGCAGGGCTTCTCCACCGGCGGTGAATACGGCGGCGCCGCAACATATCTGGCCGAATGCGCCAGCGACAAGAAGCGCGGCTTCCTCGGCAGTTTCCTCGAATTCGGCACGCTCGCAGGCTTCGTCGGCGGGTCGGCGACGGTGCTCACCTGCCAGCTCACGTTCGGCTCGGCCGCGATGCACGACTGGGGTTGGCGCATCCCGTTCCTGCTCGCCGTGCCACTCGGCCTGGTCGGCTGGTATCTGCGGTCGAAACTCGACGAGAGCCCGGTGTTCACCGAAGTCGCCGAGGAGGAGAACCAGCCGCCCGGCGGCCTGCGTGGCCTGCGCGAATTGGTCACCACCTACCGGCGCGAGCTGCTCACGCTGGCCGGTCTGGTCGTCGCGCTCAACGTCGTGAACTACACCCTGCTCACCTACCAGCCGACCTACCTGCAGAAAACCATCGGCATGGGCGAGTCCGACACCACCGCGATGATGTTGATCGGCCAGACGGTGATGATGCTGGTGCTGCCGTTCTTCGGCCGGCTGTCCGACCGGGTCGGCCGCCGCCCGATGTGGCTGTTCTCGCTGGTCGGCCTGGCCGCCCTGGCCGTCCCGATGTATTGGCTGATGGGTCAGGGCACCGTATGGGCCATCACCGGCTTCGTGGTGCTCGGCCTGCTGTACGTTCCGCAGCTGGCGACCATCAGCTCCACCTTTCCGGCGATCTTCCCGACGCACGTCCGCTACGCCGGGTTCGCGCTGGCCTACAACCTCTCCACCGCCGCCTTCGGTGGCACCGCCCCGCTGGTCAACGAGGCCGTCATCGAGGGGACCGGCTGGTCACTGTTCCCGGCCGTCTACATGGTCGGCGCGAGCCTCGTCGGACTGGTCGCCTGGTGCTTCCTCCGGGAAACCGCAGGCACCTCCCTGCGCGGCACCGAGGTTCCCGATGCGGGCGACGACATCACGCTCGGCTCGCTGGTCCCAGCCAAGGCGGCTATAGCTCCGTAATTCGACGCGGAACGGAACATGACCGGGCACCCGTTCGGTCATGTTCCGTTCATTGCCAATGATTTCGGTTGCGGGGGTTTAATTATCCGCAGTTCGGGAACAGGCATATCCGGAGCAATGGCAAGTGCCGGGCCAATTGGAATTACTGCTGTGTGGGCCGGTGCGCGCAAGCGAAAGTGACTTGCCTACGGTACCGACGTCCTGCTCATTTCGAAGGATCACCACTAACGTGTTGAACGTTTGATCAGCATGTACCACTTCGAAACGAGAAGGGGCTACACATATGATTTGCAAGATCGGAGCCGCGGCCGCAGGGCTGACCGCGACACTATTGCTAGCCGGTGCCGCCGGGGCGAATACATTCCAGACCGATGATTCGGTCGGCGGATTCAGCAGGGTAAGCCAGACCGGACCCGAGAAGTGCCCAGAGAACAAGAGCGGCACCGAAGACCCGGCCAAGAAGAAAAAGCAGCCGAGCGAACCCAGCACCAACGAGACCGACCCGAGCGCAGGCAGTGACAGCGGCAACGGGGCCAACGACGAGAGCAGCACTCCGCAGGGTGGCGCGCCAGCCGGCTTGCCCAGCTCCGGCAGCGCCGGCCTGCCCGCCAAAGACGACGAGACGGCCGACGAGTCGACCGAACCGGTCGAGGAGTGCCCGAGCACCGAAGCTGATCAGGGCGCAGACAACGGCGGCACGGGCAACGGCGCCAGCACCAGCCCGGGCGCAGGCACCGGCACCAGCCCCGGCACCGGCACCAGCCCCGGCACCGGCACCAGCCCCGGCACCGGCACCAGCCCTGGCGCAGGCACCGGGACCGGCGCGGGCGAAGGCACTGGCACCGGAGCGGGCACAGGCACTAGCCCCGGAGCAGGCAACGGCACAGTGGGCTGAGAACGGCCCTGAACCCGGCAATTTCGCTTTATCCGTGGGGATCTCACTGCGGTACAGTCTTGCGACTGAGCAGTCGATCGGCTCGCCTGCGGCGTTCACCCCAATTCGCGTAACCACCTTTCCGCAGTAGGGGTCGGACGTCGCAGCAAACCGCACTGTTCGGCGTCGCCGCCGCGCTTCGGCGCGGCGGCGACGCGCACGGGCTTCGGCTCCGCGTTCCAACGCGTTGAGCCGACCGGCATTCCGGGCCGTAACCGCCCGACTATTCGATATTCCACCCGCACGGCGACGACGGCGAACCGCGCCGAAACCGACCGAATTCCCGACTTCGAACTCATTTCATACCGACCAGTTTTGCTGATTGTGATCTGAGCCACTACTGTGTTGAACGTTTGATCAGCATGTACGCATGTACCACTTCAACACGAGAAGGGGCTACACACATGAATCGGATCATCGCAGCCGCGGCCGCCGCAGGAGCGACCGCAACCCTGCTCCTCACCGGCGTCGCCGGTGCCAGCGCCTACCAGCCCGCCCCGGCCCCGCCGGCGGGGGGAGCACAAGGCGGCGCTCAGGGCGGTACACAAGGTGGCGTCCAAACCCCGCAGGGCGGCGCACAAGGCGGGGCGCAAGGTGGCGCACAAGGCGGCGCCCAGGCTCCCCAGGGTGGCGCGCAAGGTGGCGCCGAAGGCGGCGCACAGGGCGGCGTCCAAACCCCGCAGGGTGGGGCACAAGGTGGTGCTCAGGGCGGCACGCAGGGCAGCACGCCGCAGTTGCCTCAGGTCCCGAATATGCCGCAGCTGCCCCAGCTGCCGCAGATCCCGAATGTGCCGCAGCTGCCCCAGATTCCGGGCTTCAACTAGCACTCGCTAGGCCTGGTGCAATTCCGAGTCGAACAGCCGAGCGGTTCACCGACGCATTCCTCGACAATCCGCACCGCCGCCGGGCGGTCGATGGTTTTGTCCGATGCCGACGCGAAGCCCGAACTGTTCGTCGTCGTCGCCGAGCCTCGCGCTCGGCGACGACGGCCACCAGGCACAAGTCCGACGGCGGAATACGTGAACCCCAGCAGGGCCGATCCGATCACTCGGTGTCGAAGGGCTTGCTCGCGGTCATGCGCGCCCAGCGCGTCGAATATTCGAACTACCTGGACCACTTCGAGATCAAGAAGGGGCTCTACATGAAACGCACGATCGGAACCGCGGCCATCGCAGGCCTGACGACGACACTGTTGTTCGCCGGCATGGCCGGAGCCAATGCCTCCCAGCCCACCGGGCCTGCGCCTGGTGCACCGGCAGCACCCGCCGCACCAGCACCGAACGCACCAGCACCTGCCGCACCAGCGGCACCAGCTGCTCCCGCCGCACCAGCAGCACCCGCCGCACCAGCACCGAACGCACCAGCGGCTCCCGCCGCACCAGCCGTACCAGCCGCACCGGCAGCACCAGCACCGGACGCACCTGCCGCACCTGCCGCACCTGCCGCACCTGCACCGGGCGCGGACGTCCAAGGCAGCGAGTCAACACCGAACGCGGCGGAAGCCCCGAGCGAAGCACCTCCGGCCGCTGCAGGCACCGATGGCAACGCTGCCGACCCGGGCGCCGGCGCCCAGACTCCTACCATCGGCCTGGCGGAGAAAGTGGACAGGCTGACACATAGCTTGAGCCTGCTCGACTATCTGCTGCAGTCACCCCCGCCCCCGGCCGCGCCTCAGTAGCACCCGATGGTCGGTCGTCGCCGAGCCCGCTGCTCGGCGACGACCGTGCCACCAGTTACTACAGCGGCGTCACATAAGCACCGGAGATCCCACCGTCCACCAGGAACTGGGATGCCGTGATGAACGAGGCGTCGTCGCTGGCGAGAAACGCGACAGCGGCGGCGATTTCCTCGGGTTCGGCGAAGCGGCCCGTCGGGATGTGTACCAGGCGACGAGCGGCCCGCTCCGGATCCTTGGCGAACAACTCCTGCAGCAACGGCGTATTGACGGGCCCGGGGCACAGCGCGTTTACCCGGATGCCGTTGCGGGCGAACTGGACTCCGAGTTCGCGGCTCATCGCGAGCACGCCACCCTTGGAGGCGGTGTAGGAGATCTGCGA
Source organism: Nocardia sp. CS682 (assembly GCF_004634405.1). Classification (NCBI taxonomy): domain Bacteria; kingdom Bacillati; phylum Actinomycetota; class Actinomycetes; order Mycobacteriales; family Nocardiaceae; genus Nocardia; species Nocardia sp. CS682. Next base: position 2,546,369 of record NZ_CP029710.1, read on the forward strand.
GGTCGCCGCCCCCATCACCGCGACGAACGAGGCGGTGTTGATGACCGACCCCTTGCCGCGTTCCAGCATGTGCCCGATGGCGTATTTGCTGCACAGGTAGACCGAGGTGAGATTGACCTCCTGCACCCGGCGCCAGGCGTCGAGGCCGGTGGTCAGGATCGAATCGTCTTCCGGCGGTGAGATTCCCGCGTTGTTGAAGGCGATGTCGAGTCCGCCGTAGGTGTCGACGGCGGTCTGGAACAGGGCCTCGACCTGTGCCTCGTCGGTCACGTCGACCTTCACGTACAAGCCGGCGACCTCGGCGGCCGCCGCCTCACCGGTGCCTGCGTCGATGTCGGCGACGACGACCTTCGCGCCCTCGGCCGCGAAGCGGCGGACCGTGGCGAGGCCGATGCCGCTACCGCCGCCGGTGACAACGGCGACTCGATCCTGTAAGCGCTGCAAGGTATCTCCTGTCGGGTAGAGAAAGGTTCACTGCGTGGCGATGAAGACGTTCTTGGTCTCGGTGAACGCGAGTGCGGCGTCGGGGCCGAGTTCGCGGCCGAGACCTGACTGCTTGAACCCGCCGAACGGGGTCCAATACCGCACGGAGGAGTGCGAATTCACCGACAGGTTCCCGGCCTCGACGGCGCGGGAGACCCGCAGCGCCCGGCCGACGTCGTTGGTCCAGATGGAGCCGGACAACCCGTACTCGGTGTCGTTGGCGATCCGGACGGCGTCGGCCTCGTCCTCGAACGGGAGCACCGCGACCACCGGGCCGAACACCTCCTCGGTGAGCACCCGGTCGGTGGGCGCGTCTGGCAGCACAACCGTTGGCGGATACCAGAATCCGGGCCCGTCGGGGCGCGTACCGGTGAACGCGACCTTCGTCGACGGCTCGAGGTAGGCGGCGACGCGGTCGCGATGCGCGGCGGAGATCAGCGGCCCCATCTCGGTGGACTCCTGCGTCGGATCGCCAACCCGCACCCCGCGCACCGCAGGCTCGAGCAACTCAAGGAACTTGTCGAAAACACTGCGCTGCACGAGGATTCGCGAGCGCGCACAGCAATCCTGACCGGCATTGTCGAATACGCCGGATGGTGCGGTGGCCGCCGCCCGCGCCAGATCGGCATCGGCGAACACGATGTTCGCGCTCTTGCCGCCGAGCTCGAGCGTCACCCGCTTCACCTGCTGCGCACAGCCCGCCATGATCTGGGTGCCCACCTCGGTGGAGCCGGTGAACACCACCTTGCGCACCGCGGGATGGGTCACGAACCGCTGCCCGACAACAGACCCCTTACCCGGCAGCACCTGGAAGACGTGTTCCGGCAGCCCCGCTTCGAGCGCGAGCTCGCCCAACCGGATCGCGGTCAGCGGCGTCAGCTCGGCGGGTTTGAGCACCACCGTGTTTCCCGCCGCCAGTGCGGGCGCGAAGCCCCACGCCGCGATCGGCATCGGGAAGTTCCACGGCACGATCACCCCGACCACGCCGAGCGGTTCGTGGAAGGTGATGTCCACCCCGCCCGCGACCGGAATCTGATTGCCCAGCAACCGTTCCGGCATGCCTGCCGCATAGTGCAGCACGTCGCGGACGTTGCCCGCCTCCCAGCGCGCATTGCCGATGGTGTGCCCGGAGTTGCTGACCTCCAATTGGGCCAGCCGCTCCAGATCCGCGTCGACGGCCTCGGCGAACCGGCGCAGCAGCCGGGCCCGATCGCCGGGTGCCACCTCGCGCCAGCCGAGCGCGGCCCGCTGGGCCCGCTCGATCGCCGCGTCGGTCTCGGCCACGCCGACCAGCTCGACCGTCGCCACGACCTGCTCGGTCGCCGGGTTCAGCACCTGCGCTGTCGTCACGAAATCCGCTCCCTTCGATAGTCTTCGGCCGCCGCGACCAGCGCCCCGATCAACCGGCGGTCGACCGCATCCACCTCCGGATGCCATTGCACACCGACCAGAAACGGTCCATCCGCCGTCTCCGCCGCCTCGATCGTGCCGTCCGTCGCGTGTGCGGTGGCCACCAATTCGGTGGCGAGCACGTCGATCGCCTGGTGGTGATGGCAGTTGGCCTTCACCTGCGGCCCCGCGATGGCCGCGACCTTGCTCCCGGCCACGGTCACCACCTCGGTGACGGTGAAACCACCGACGGTGCCCGAGTGCTCGGCATGCCCGACCACATCCGGCAGATGCTGGACCAGCGTGCCGCCCAACGCCACGTTCACCACCTGCAGGCCCCGGCACACCGCGAGCACCGGCAGCCGGGCCGCCCGCGCCAGCGCGAACAGCTCGAACTCGGACTCGTCACGATCCGGCCGGGTGTAGGTGAGGGCATGCTCGGACGCGCCGTAGCGGGCGGGCGCCACGTCGGCCCCGCCGGTCAGCACCAGTCCGTCGAGGCGCGCCACCAGTTCCGGGCGGGCCACCCCGGCCGGTGGCAGCAGCACCGGAATGCCGCCCGCCGCCACCACCATCTGCACATAACTGGCAGGCAGCACGGCACTGTCGACGTGCCACGAGCCGAACCGCGCGGGCTCCGCATAGGTCGGCAGGCCGATCACGGGCCGCGGCCCGCCGTCTTTCACAACTCCGGTGCGCAGACCCTCAGAGTCGTTCGAATCCACGAATTCGCTCCCAGTCGGTGACGGCGGCGTCGAAGGCATCCAGCTCGACCTGCGCCGCATTGCGGTAGTGCTCCACTACATCATCACCGAACGCGGCTCGTGCCACCTTGCTGTCCCCGAAGAGCTGCGCGGCCTCGCGCAGCGTGCGCGGCACCCGCGGCCGCTGCGAACGATAGGCATTGCCGGTGAACTCCGGCTCCAGCGGCAGCCGATGCTCGATACCGTGCAGCCCGGCCGCGATGGCGGCGGCCACCGCGAGGTAGGGGTTCACATCGCCGCCGGGCACCCGATTCTCCACCCGTAGCGACGGCCCGTGCCCGACCACGCGCAGCGCACAGGTCCGGTTGTCGCGGCCCCAGGCGACCGCCGTCGGCGCGAAGCTGCCCGGCACGAATCGCTTGTAGGAGTTGATGTTCGGCGCGAGCAGGTAGGTGAACTCGCGCAAGCAGTCCAGCTGACCGGCGACGAAATGCCGCATGAGTGCGGAGAATCCGTGCTCCTCGTCACCCGCGAGCACGGCCTCGCCGGACTCACCGCGCAGGCTGAGATGGATATGGCACGAGTTGCCTTCACGCTCATTGTATTTCGCCATGAAGGAGAGGCTGCGCCCCTCCTGGGCGGCGATCTCCTTCGCGCCGGTCTTGTAGATGCTGTGGTTGTCGCAGGTCGCCAGCGCCTCGTCGAAGCGGAAGGTGATCTCGTGCTGGCCGGGGTTGCACTCCCCCTTCGCCGACTCGACATACATTCCCGCGCCCGCCATTTCGGTGCGGATGCGGCGCAGCAGCGGCTCGATGCGCGCGGTGCCGAGCAGCGAGTAATCGACGTTGTACTGGTTGGCCGGGCGCAAGTCGCGGTAGCCCGCCGACCACGCCGCCTCGTAACTGTCGTCGAACACCAGGAATTCGAGTTCGGTCCCGACGTAGGCGCGCAGCCCGTGCGCCGCGAGCCGGTTCAGCTGGGCGCGCAGCACCTGCCGCGGCGACACCCCGACGGGCTCCTCGGCCGGCTCCACCTTCGCCACATCGCACAGCACCAGCGCGGTGCCCGGCCACCACGGCACCAGCCGCAGCGTGTTCAGGTCCGGGCGCAGCACGAAGTCCCCGTACCCGGTGTCCCAGGACGACATCGCGTAGCCGTCGACCGTCGTCATGTCCACGTCGACGGCGAGCAGATAGTTACACGCCTCGGTTGCGTGCTGTACCACCTCATCCAGGAAATACTGTGCCGCGCAACGTTTTCCCTGCAATCTGCCCTGCATGTCGGTCATCGCGACCAACACCGTGTCGATCTCCCCGACCGCAACCAGCTCGCGCAACCGCGCCAGACTCAACATCCCGCTACGCATCCACAGCCCCTCTCGGCACCAACCGTGCCCACGCTAGAGCAAAGAACGGGCATTTGTGATCGGACACACAAAGTTCAGCGCGCACACTGCGGGACGGACTCACCGGGCCTGGCCTCGACCGTGGGCACGTACGGCGGCCGATCCACCGAGGTGGTGACCGGGCACAGCCGCACGACCTGCGGGCCTGGACCGGTGCGGTTGCCACTGTTGTCGAAGATGATCGGCCCGCCCGCCCCCGGCACCGCCGCGTCCGGCGCGGAGAATCCGCTGATGGTCGCGTTCACCTGACTGCGCTGCACCGGCGAGGTGGCGGGCAGGCTGCGCAGGGCGGTGGCGATGGTGGTCACGGCGTCGTAGGCGTTGACCGCCCAGCCGTCGCCGACGTGCGCGAGGTCGAAGCCCGCCTCATCGAAAGTCCGCTCGAATTCGGTCCAGTTCGGGTTGCCCGCCTGCGGTCCGTCCGCACCGGCCACCAGCGTGAACAGCATCCGCACCCGGCCGTCGGCGAAGGTGCGCGAGCCGAGCGCCTTGGTCCGCAGATCTTCCAGCGCCGGATCCGACTCGACGGTGCGCAGCCGGTTGCCATCCGAGGTGCTGACCACCGTGACCGAGGTCGCGGCGCACTGACCGTTCGAATACGCCTCGTCGAGCGCGTACAGCAGTCTGCCCAGGTCGCGACCGCGGGCGATGTAGGCGATCGTCACGTCTTTCACGGTGGCGCACACGCGTTTCGCCGTCTGCGGCACGGTGCTCGGCTCCGTCGTGTCGAACTTGACCTCGAGCAGATTGCCGCCGTACTGGCGCTGCAGGAACGGCAGCGTAGTGCAGGTGTAGGGGTCCGAGCCGCCGATCGGCACCATGATGAAGTCCGGCCGCGCGGTGACCACCGCGCCGATGGCCTGCACCTGAATCGCCACCCGGAACGCGACTCGGTAGAAGTAGTCCCTGGCGATGCCGCGTGGATAGGAGATGTCCTTGTCGCAGCCGTCGAATTCCGGGTTGTCGCCGCGCGAGCCGTCCTGGTCGAATCCTTCCGCGGTGACCACATCGGAGACCATCGGAATCTTCGCCGCGGCAAGCACTTCCGCAACCTCAGCGGTGATCTGATCGCTGAGGCCGATGCCCGCGACGGCGACCACATCGGCCCGGTCGGCCAGCTTCCCGGCGACCCCGAGCGGGTCGCCGTTGCCGTTGTAGTCACCGATTTGACCGACGACCAGCTTCATCGGATGCAGGCAGCCGGTGCCGTTGGCCCGGCGCTGGCCGGCCGCCATGCCCTCCAGTTCGTGCACGGCCCGGCTGCCCGCGAGCTCGTCGGTCATGGTCAGCAGCACGCCGACGGTAGCTGGGGTCCCGGGGCATTCTTCGGCGGCCGCGCGATTCTGCGCACCGATCACGCCCATCACCGGGTCGAACGCGTCGACCTCGAAAGCGTAAGGCCCTTCGGATAATCCGACACAGCGCGCGCCGGCCTGCCAGGCGTCGGAGTCGGGCAGCCAGCTCTCGTTGCAGGTGACCGCATGGTGCAGCGGCCCGCGGAAGCCGAACCCGGCACCCGCCAACAGCAGCAGGGTCAGCACCAGCCCCAACCGCACCCAGTCGGTCCACGGGCGCGGGAAGGGCCGGTCACGCTTCGGGAAGATGCCTAGCCGGTATCGCGATGCCACGATCGGGTCTCCTTCCGCCGCAGCGGGTCACTGGAATCGGTCGGCGAGGCCGTGATATCTGTTGGCGCGCACCAGGAACGGCAGCTTGTCCCGGGCGTGGTCGGCCAGCTTCTCGTAGCTGTGCTCGATCCGCGAACACAGCAGCGACTTCTGCTCCGGCGCGGTGATCCGGATATCCGACTCGAACGCGGGCACCAGCGCGACCAGGACCGCGAGGTACTCGTGCAAGGTGTGCGCGCGATCGTCGTCGTCGATCAGATCGCGATCGCGCGCGGACGGGTCCGGTGTCTCGACGACCTCGTCGAACAGGCGCAGCCACTGCGCGGACGGTAACTCGGGCAACAGCTCCGCGAGCTCGCCGACCACCGCATCGCGGCCACTCAGCAGGCGAGCGTGGTGCAGTCTGCTCGCCCGATCATCGGCGGCGACGTTGTCGCGCAGATGGCCGAAAACCCTTGCCCAGTCCTGCCCTTCGGTGCGGGTGGCCAGTGCGCGCAGGCCGAGCAGCCGCGCCAGCGCAGGCAGCCGATCCTCGCCGCCCGGAGTGGCGGCGGACCATATCGACCGCAACTGGAACAGCGGCGAATCGTGCTCGACCCCGGCGGGCAGCAGCGCGACCAGACCTTGCGCCTCGGTTTTGTGCCTGGCCGCCGCGACCGTGACGAGCGCGGTCGCCAACTCCCGGCGGAAGAGTTTGTGCACGCTCAGGCCTCGCACGAAAACGCGCAACAGATATTGCTCGACGGTGGTGCCGGTTTCGGGTCCGGGGCTCCGCAGCAGGCCGTCGAGGTCGCCGAGCAGGTCGCGGTCGTGTTTGATCCGGCGCAGCAGGTAGTCCGTGCCCGCGGGATGACCCCGGGTGAGCCGGTAGATCGATGCGCCGATGTTTTCCGACTGGTACGGGTCGACATCCTTGGCCATCAACTGGACATCGCTCAGGCCGAGTTCCGGCAACCGCACCCGCGCCCACGGCGATCCGGCGGCCGCGAGCCGCGGCGGCGCGAGCGGATCGGGCAACACCGTCGGCGCGGGCACCTGCCCGACCAGCCCGTCGACCAGCGCACCGGAGCTGACGGTCACCAGCGCGAGCGGATCGGACAGTCGGGCGTTGGTCGCCGCGATCGACTGCCTGACCCGCAGCAAGGAACCGGTGAAGGAGGTGGCCGCCGACGCGTCACCGTCGTCGATGAGCACCAGAATATTCGAGGTGCGCCAGTTGACCTTGGCGACGCTGTGCCGCAGATCCGCCAGGAACGCGCCGACGAGCACGTCGTCGACGCCACGTCGGATGATCGGATCGGTGCTTCTGGCGTTGTTGCTGAGTTCGATCAGCGTGTGCTCGGCATCCAGGCGCAGGCCCAGGTCCTGGTGGGCGAACCACGCCGCGTTCGGACCCCAGGTGAACCTGCTCATCAGCCGGCCGCCCATCAACCGGTCGACCACCGCGTCGGAGATCGCACTGGCCACGCCCGGTGCGATCACCTGGGCGCCGGGTACCTGGATGTTGGCGGCCAGCGACCCGGCCAGATTGATCAGGTTGCGAACGAACTCGATGAGGGCGGAGCGGCGCTTGTATCGGTTGAGCAGCAGGTGCAGCTTGTCGAGCTGCTCCGCCGGCGGGACGTCGTGGAAATCCTCGGCGATGACGATCTGCGCGATGACCACCCGATGGAACGCGACGGCGTAGCCGGGGATGTCGGCGCTCAGCCCGAGCATGGCCGCGGCCAGCACGGTGCGCAGCGGATTGTGCACGTCGAAGGGGCGTTCCAGCGGCCGGACCAGCACCGAGGGCGTGTGCCCTTTCCACTTGTCGAGCACCTTGTTCAGCAGGGCGGTCCGACCGGAGCCGCCGCACCCTTCCACGACCAGGACCGGCTTCGGCGGCCGGACCGCATCGGTCGCCGGAACCTCGATCAATGTGTCGATCAATTCGAGTAGATCGGTGCGCCCCACAAACACCAAGCATCGCCTCCCTGGGCTTGGCGTCACCATAACAACAACCAGGGCGCGCAGTAGCCGGATTCGGCTCTGAGACAACGTATTAGGGCTATAAGCGAACCGGCTGCCGGTTCGAACCAACCGGCCCGGATCTTAAGCCTGCGCCCGGCGGCCGAGGTGCCGCCGGGTCACAAGATCGATTAGATGACGTGCCAGGCCTGCAACAGGTAGGTGATGTTGGCGGCAATGGACGTCACGACGTTCGCGAGATTCAAAGCGGACGAACCCAGATCGATAAGCGGCACCGAAATTCCTCCATCAGATGGGACTGCGAAATCCTCTCCAATGTAATGATCGCCGGGTGAGCCCGCGCCGGTTGATCACCGGTGGACGGTCCGCCGGAATGCGCGAAGATGGTGCGAAATCATATGGTGGACAGGGGTTTCCGCCGAGTCGGGCAATAGTTCGGCCGACGTATGTTGTGAGACAGTTCACCGACAATTCCGCCACACCGATCACATTCTGCACATATCGGAAAAAGCGGTCATGCGGACGTAATCGAGTGCACTCTTCAGGACGGGTACGGCCCCAGCGCGAAGCCCTTCGTGCGGTCGCGCGGATGCGCCGGATGGCTCGGAACGAGCAGGTGCCCCGGGACAGGACACGTACGTCCAAGCCTGCACTGTCCAGGTGACTGCCCCTTGCTTTCCGCAGATGCGGCAATAAACTACTGATCGTGTCGGATTTGCGGATCAGTGAGGTGGCGGTGCTGGCGGGCGTCAGCGACGACACCGTGCGGCGGTGGATCGAGCAGGGCAAGCTGACCGCGATCCAGCTCGGCAACGGGCGCAAGGGGGTGCGCGGGCGCGAGCTGGCCGAATTCCTGCAGGCCAACGCGGAAACCCCCGAGCCAGGCGTCACCGTTGCGGCGTCCGCGCGCAACCGGATGCGCGGCATCGTGACGCGGGTACTCAAGGACACGGTGATGGCGCAGGTGGAGATGCAGGCCGGGCCGTTCCGGCTGGTGTCGCTGCTCAGCCGGGAATCGGTCGACGAGCTCGGGCTCGAGGTCGGCAGCGTCGCGGTGGCGTCGGTCAAGTCGACCCATGTCGTAGTCGAGATTCCGGAAAGTTGATGAGGTCGAGGATGATTCGTGCGCTGAGCGCCGCTGCTGTTGCCGCAGTGACCGCACTGACCGTGGTGGGCTGCTCGGACGATCAAGCGGCGCCCGCGGAGACCGGCGCGCTCGGCGGCACCGTCACGGTGTTCGCCGCGGCCTCGCTGACCGAGACATTCACCGAGTTGGGCAGGCAATTCGAGGCCGCGCACCCCGGCGTTCGCGTGGTCTACAGCTTCGGTGCCAGCTCGGCGCTGGCCGAGCAGATCAATCAGGGTGCACCCGCCGACGTCTTCGCCGCCGCGGCGCCCAAGAACATGCAGCAGGTCCGAGACAAGGGCGAAGTGACCGTCGCGCCGAGCACCTTCGTCCGCAACCGGCTGGCGATCGCGGTACCCAAGGGGAATCCCGGCCGCATCACCGGCCTGGCCGACTTCGGTAGGACCGAGCCGAAGCTCGCGCTGTGTGCCGAACAGGTGCCGTGCGGGGCCGCCGCGAAGACGGTGTTCGCGGCCGCGGGCGTCACGCCGCAGCCCGATACCCGCGAGGCCGACGTGAAAGCGGTGCTGACCAAGGTCAAGCTCGGTGAGGTGGATGCCGCGCTGGTGTATCGGACCGACGTGCTGGCCGCGGGTGCGCAGGTCGAGGGCATCGACTTCGCCGAGGCGGCCGCGGCGATCAACGACTACCCGATCGCGCCGCTCGCGCACGCGCCCAATTCGGCCGCCGCCGTTGCCTTCGTCGACTTCGTGCGGTCCGAGCAGGCGCGGGCGGTGTTCGCCGAGGCGGGATTCGACGCACCGTGACGCGACGCCGGGCGGTGCGGGGACGACGCCCGCTGGTGCTCGTATTGCCCGCGCTGCTCGCACTGGCCTTTCTACTGGTTCCCCTGGTCGGGCTGCTGGTTCGCGCGCCGTGGCGCAGTATGCCGGATCGCCTGCTCGATGCCGAAGTCGGTCAGGCCCTTCGGCTTTCGCTGGTCACCGCCAGTCTCGCGACGGTGATCTGCCTGATCCTCGGCGTGCCGTTGGCCTGGCTGCTCGCGCGCGGTGAGCTGCGCGGTCGCGCCGTGTTGCGGGCGCTGGTGACGGTGCCACTGGTGCTGCCGCCCGTGGTCGGCGGTGTCGCGCTGCTGCTGGTGCTCGGCAGACGCGGGCTGGTCGGTCAGTATCTGTACGAATGGTTCGGCGTCTCACTGCCTTTCACGACGGCGGGCGTAGTGCTCGCGGAAGCCTTCGTGGCGATGCCTTTTCTGGTGATCTCGGTGGAAGGCGCGCTGCGGGCGGCGGATCCGCGCTTCGAGGAGGCGGCGGCGACATTGGGGGCGTCGCGCTGGTTGACCTTCCGGCGGGTGACGCTGCCGTCCGTGCTGCCGGGTGTCGTGGCGGGTGCGGTGCTGTGCTGGGCGCGCGCGCTCGGCGAATTCGGTGCCACGATCACGTTCGCGGGCAACTTTCCCGGGAAGACGACCACGATGCCGCTGGCGGTCTATCTGGCCTTGGAAACCGATCCGGCGGATGCGATCGTGCTCAGCCTGGTGCTGCTCACCGTGTCGGTCGCCGTGCTTGTCGCCTTGCGCGAGCGGTGGATTCGAGGCGCCGTATGACGTTGGATGCCCAATTACGGGTGACCCGGGGCGATTTCGACCTCGATATCGAATTGTCGGTGGCGCCTGGTGAAGTCGTTGCCCTGCTCGGTCCCAACGGTGCGGGCAAGACCACCGCGTTGCGGACGCTGGCGGGGTTGACGCCACTCACCGACGGAGTGCTTCGGGTCGGTGAAAAGACTTGGGACGCACCGCCGAAGGTGTTCGTACCCGCCGAACATCGCGAAGTCGGCGTGGTCTTCCAGGATTACCTGCTGTTCGGGCACCTGAGCGCGCTGGACAACGTCGCGTTCGGCCTGCGCGCCCGCGGCCATCGCCGCGCCGCCGCGCGAACCCGCGCCGTGCAGTGGCTGGACCGGGTCGGCCTCGCCGACCACGTGCACGCCAAACCGCGTGCCCTGTCCGGCGGCCAAGCCCAACGCGTCGCCCTCGCCCGCGCGCTCGCCACCGAGCCCGCACTGCTGCTGCTGGACGAGCCGCTGGCCGCGCTCGACGCGAGCACCCGTCTGCGCGTGCGCTCCGACCTCGCACACCATCTCACCGACTATCCCGGCCACACCGTGCTGGTCACCCACGACCCGCTCGACGCGATGGTGCTGGCCGACCGGCTCGTCATCCTCGAAAACGGCGTCGTCGTCCAGGAAGGCTCCCCGAGCGAGGTGGCCCGCCGACCGCGCTCCGACTACGTCGCGAACCTGGTGGGCCTCAACCTGTATCGCGGCACCGCCCACGGCACCACCGTCGAGCTCGACACCGGCGGCACCCTCATCGTCGCCGAGCCCGGCACCGGCCCGGTGCACGTCGCCTTCGCCCCCACCGCCGTCAGCCTGCACCCCGACCACCCCACCGGCAGCCCGCGCAACGCCTGGCCGGTCACCATCTCCGGCATCGAACAGCACGCCCACACCATCCGCCTGCGCCTGGACGGCACCCCACCCGTCCTCGCCGACGTGACCCCCGCCACCGTCGCCGACCTACGCCTGCGCCCCGGCCTGAAACTCTGGGCCGCGCTGAAAGCCACTGAAACTCATACCTATTCAGCATAATTCCCACACCCTCGACGACGCGACCAGCGGCTGTCGGAAAACCGCTGATCAAACGGGGTGCAGTGCTCAGCGGCGTGTTGCGCTCGACGCGGCCGGAGCCGGAAAAGTCTGTCGGTACGCGGTGACACTGTTCCCGCCATGCCGAGCATCCACCACGAAGCGCCCCTCGAATTGTTGCGCCACAACCCGGAATTGGCTGCCGCGCTCCTGGCGGATACCGGCATCCAGCTACCCGCCGGAGCCACAGCCACGATCAGCGACAGCAACCTCAGTACCTGCAATCCGCCCGAGTTCCGCGCCGACGCCGTCACGCTGCTCCGCGGCATCGACGGCGACAAGCTCGCCGTCATCACCGAATCGCAATCCGCCCCACCCAAACGCGGCAAACGGCGGGCCTGGCCGGCCTACGTCGCGGTCGCCCAATCCCAGCACGACTGCGACGCCGTCTTGGTCGTCATCGCCGCGAACCCAGCCACCGCACACGCCTGCAGCCGCACCATCCACACCGGCCACCCCGGATTCAGCCTCGCCCCCATCGTCATCGGCCCACACAACACCCCCGACCCCACCAACCCGGCCTTCGCAGGCGTCGCCCCCGAACTCACCGTCCTAGCCGCCCTCACCCACGCCCTCGACCTCACCGAAGACGCCAACCGCCGCCTGGTCCTCGATAAACTCGCCACCCTCGATCGCGAGACCCGCACGACATACACTCGATTTGTCCGGCACGCCGCCTCGGACGCGGCCAGAAAAGCCCTGGAGGAACTCATGGCCAGCCCTACTTACCGTGACGACTGGGTCGACGGTCTGCTCGACCAGGGACGCGCCGAAGGCGAAGCCCGTGGCGAGGCAAAGATGTTGTTGCGCGTCCTTGCCGCACGTGGATGGGCTGTCCCTGACGACCTCCGCACACGCATCGAATCGTGTCTGGATACCGTCCAGTTGGAGGAATGGGGCGACAAGGCGATAGCAGCCGACTCGCTGAATGCGATCTTCGGCAGTTGACGGACCCGTCGATTGCCTGGAGGAACTCATGGCCAGCCCTACCTACCGTGACGACTGGGTCGACGGTCTGCTCGACCAGGGACGCGCCGAAGGCGAAGCGCGAGGCGAAGCGAAGATGCTGTTGCGGGCGCTAGTCGCGCGTGGGTTCGTAGTTTCCGACGACCTCCGCACGCGCATTCTTTCCACCTCGGATACCGAACAGCTGGAAGCGTGGATGGACAAGGCGGCCGTCGCTGATTCTCTCGATGTGGTCTTCGGAGACTGATCGAGCAACCTCCAGCAGACCTCCGCCTTCTCGATCCCTCACACGCGAATCCGTGTTAACTTAGACGAGAATCGCAACTAACTTAGCTGATCGGAGAGGGCTATGAGGTCCGCCGTCATCGTCGATGTCGTTCGTACCCCGTCGGGCAAGGGGAAGGTCGGGGGTGGGTTGTCAGGGGTACATCCGGCCACCTTGCTCGCCGGGGTGCTGACCGAGTTGGTGGCGCGCAACGGGCTGGATCCGGCGCTGATCGATGATGTGGTCGGCGGGTGCGTGACGCAGAGCGGTGAGCAGGCGTTCAACATCAGCAGGACGGCGGCGCTGGCCGCGGGGTTCCCGGAGTCGGTGCCCGCGACGACGGTGGACCGGCAGTGCGGATCGAGTCAGCAGGCGGCGCATTTCGCGGCGCAGGGGGTGATCTCGGGGGCGTATGACATCGCGATCGCCTGCGGCGTGGAGTCGATGAGCCGGGCGCCGATGTTCTCCAACGCCCAGGGCAAAGATGCGAACAAGGGTCCGTTGGCGCATCGGTATCCGGAAGGTCTTGTGCAGCAAGGCATCGCGGCCGAGGTGATCAGTGCGCGGTGGAAATTCGACCGGGTCACGCTCGACGAGTTCGCGGCACGCTCACACCGGCTCGCCGCGGAAACGGCCGCAGCAGGCGGATTCGGAAGCGAGCTGGTCGCCGCGGGCACCTTGACCGCGGACGAGACGATCCGCCCCACGACCACCGCCGAAGGCCTGGCGGGACTGAAACCCGCGTTCGTGGACGACCAGTTCGCCCAGCGGTTCCCGGAGATCGAGTGGTCGATCACGCCGGGCAACTCCTCCCCGCTGACCGATGGCGCGTCGGCCGCGTTGATCATGAGCGAGGAAGCCGCGAACAAGCTGGGTTTACGTCCCAGGGCGCGGTTCCATTCCTTCTCGGTGGTCGGCGACGACCCACTGCTCATGCTGACCGCCGTCATCCCGGCCACCCGCAAGGTGCTGGAGCGGGCAGGCCTGAGCATCGACGACATCGACGCCTATGAGGTGAACGAGGCGTTCGCCCCGGTTCCGCTGGTGTGGCAGCACGAGCTGGGCGCGGATCCGGCCAAGCTGAACCCGCGCGGCGGCGCGATCGCCCTCGGCCACCCCCTCGGCGCCTCCGGCACCCGTATCCTGGCCACCATGGTCAATCATCTCGAACAGACCGGCGGCCGCTATGGCCTGCAAACCATGTGCGAGGCAGGCGGTTTGGCCAACGCCACCATCATCGAGCGTCTCGGATGACGCGCACCGCGCACCGGCCGGTCGAGTTGGTGACCCGATGACCGCGGCACTGGCCGGCCTCGATCTACCGGTGCTGCAACGGTATTTCGAGGCCAACGTGCCGCAAACCGCAGGGCCGCTGACGGCATCGCTGCTGAAAGGCGGCAAATCCAACCTCACCTACCGCCTGAACGACGGAACCAACGACTGGGTGCTGCGCCGCCCGCCGCTCGGCCCGCTCACCCCCACCGCGCACGACATGGCTCGCGAATTTCGCATCGTCGCCGCGTTGCAGAACACGGATGTGCCTGTCGCACAGACGGTCACGTTATGCGAGGACACCGAGGTGATCGGTGTCCCGTTCGCGGTGGTCTCGTTCGTGGACGGCCACGTCCTGCAGGACGGCGACCAGACCGCCGCACTCACCACCGAGCAGGCCAAGGCCTGCTCGGAAGCACTCATCGACACCCTCGCCGCACTGCACGCGGTCGACTACACCGCCGTCGGCCTCGCCGAATTCGGCCGCCCCGCCGGATACCTCGGCCGCCAGGTGAAACGCTGGCGCGGCCAGTGGGATCGCGTCGCCACCCGCGAGCTCGCCGCCCTCGACCGCCTCACCGACGCGCTGCGCACCGCGCTGCCGGAGCAGGCGGCCGAGACCATCGTGCACGGCGACTACCGCTTGGACAACACGATCGTGGCCCGCGACGACTTCGGCACGATCGCCGCCGTGGTCGACTGGGAGATGGCCACGCTCGGCGACCCGCTCGCCGATCTCGGCCTGCTCCAGGTCTATTGGGACGATCGTTGCGAGCCGGTGCTCGGGGTCCGGCACGCGCCGAGCGCCAACCCCGGTTTCCTGTCCACCGCGGAGATCGCCGAACGCTACGCCGCCGCAACGGGTTACTCGCTGACGCACCTGCCGTTCTATCAGGCCCTCGGCTACTTCAAGTTGGCGGTCATCGCGGAGGGTATTCACCAGCGCTTCCTCGCGGGCAAGACGGTGGGCGAGGGCTTCGCCACGATCGGCGCGGCCGTGCCGCTACTGCTCGACGCGGGGCTCGAAACGCTCGGATGACGCGCAGCACCCGCGTCACCGGCGGGCACGTGATCTGAGCCTCAGCCGCCCATCGACACTCACCCCGGAGTTACGCTCGAACCCGGAGTCCTGTCATGGGACGGCTAGGGAAAGGGCCCGGATGGCGAAGGTCTTCTCGCATCTCGACGACGCGCTCCGCAAGTTCATCGCTGAGCAGTCGATGTTCTTCGTCGCGACCGCCCCTTCCGAAGGCGGGCGAGTCAACCTGTCCCCCAAGGGCTACCGCGACACCTTCGCCGTGCTCGACGACCATACCTTCGCCTACCTCGATCTCTACGGCAGCGGCGCGGAAACCATCGCGCACCTGCGCGACAACGGGCGCATCACGGTGATGTTCTGCTCGTTCTCCCGCACCTCGCGGATCCTGCGACTCTTCGGCACCGGCCGGCTGGTGCGCCCGGACTCCGCCGAATTCGACACCCTCCGACCGCATTTCGGCCTCCAGCATCCCGGACTCCGCGGCGCCATCGTCGTCACCGTCGACCGCATCGCCGACTCCTGCGGCTACTCGGTCCCCTACCTCGAGCTCGTCGACGAACGGCCGGTGCTGGACAAACTGCACGGCAGCCGCAGCGACGACGACTTCGCCCGCCGCATCGTCGGCGACAACGCGACCAGCCTCGACGGCCTGCCCGCGCTCGAGCCGGACCACCCGATACCCTCCGCCATCCCCCGCTGACCACCTGGGACGCCGTCGACGAGGTGAAACTCGCGGACGGCGTCCAGGTGCTGTGCGAGGTGACCCGGTGTCGAGTGCTTACCGCCCGCTCGGCAGCGGCGTCAGCGCCGCCAATTCCCGCTGGACCAGCCGATCGTGCGCGTCGGCCTGGGCCGCCGCCTTCTTGGGGTTCCAGTGCCCTGCCATCAGGAAAACGAACGGCAGGAACGCGATCTGCGCGATAAGGCAGATCCACCACCACCGCTCCCACTGGTTCGGCGAATCGGCCTGAGCCTGCTGGACCTCTTTCGCGTGCGCGGCCAAATAGGCCTGATCGTCGGCGGGAATGGCGCCGACCGCCTGGAGTTGCCGCCCCGCCTGCTCGAGCTTCGCACCCACGCTGCCCAGGACGGCGAGGTCGGCGGCCGGAATCTGCTGGACCGCGGTGAGCCGGGTGATCGCCTGATCCGGCGGGATACCGAACTTCTTCGCCACCTGCTCCACCGCCGCGAGCCCGGCGGTCCCGTCCTGCGGGTTCGCGGCGAGCGCCGCCTGCGTGGCCGGTTCGATGGCCTGCAGCGTCGCGAGTTCGTCGGTGTATCGGCCGCTGAGCACGAACGCCTGCTGGATCTCAGCGGGCGACGCACCGGTCAGCTTGTTCAGCGCCGTCACCATGGCGACCTGGTCGTTCGGGTTCTTACCCAGTGCCGCAAGCGTTTCCGGCCCGACCTGTTGCATCGTCGCCAACTGCGGACCGTACTTCGACTGGATCTCGTGCAGCCGTGGACCGTGGTTGACCAGCGGACCCGCCGCGTTCACCACCACGAGCAGGCCGAAAAGCACCACGGTGACGACGCTGCGCAGCGTGCCACCCCACACCGCGAGGCCGACCGCGGTCGCCGCCGGATTGCGCTGCTCCACGGTCTCGGTGAAGCTGGCCATCCAGGTCGAGTAAGCGATGCCGGTGCCGACGGCGATGATCACGAAAACCCAGGCGAACGTGTAGTAGCCGGTGCCGGGCTCGTCGGTGTACCCGATGAACAGATACATGCCGACGATGCTGATCAGCGCGCCGACGATCATGAACGGCTTGCGCACCTTGAGGTAGTCCGAGGCGATGCCCGCCAGCACCAGGGCGAGGGCGTTGGCGGTCCAGTACCAGTTGCCGAGCGCATTGGCCTTGGCCGGGCTGAAGCCGAAATTCGTGGCCATGTAGACGGGCAGGAAGGACACGATCGTGTAGAAGAACGCCAGGAACAGGCTGATGGCCAACGCCGACCCGACGATGTCGAGGTGCAGCATCTGGCGCCACTGCCCCTGTTCCAGGGCGCGCACATCCAGTCCGCGGGCGCGCGCCTCGATCAACGCCCGGTCGCGCAGCGACACCATGATCTGGTCGCGCAGTTGCGGGCTCAGCTCACGCAGGCCGATCACCGCGATCACCGCGATGACCAGGCAGATCACCCCGCACAGCCGGTAGTGGTACTGCCAGTCGGGATGCGCGTCCAGTGTCCGGGTGGAGATCTGGGTGGTGACCAGGGCGCCGATGACCGGCCCGAGAGTCCAGAATCCCATGGCGGAGGCGCGGCCGAGCTGCGGCGAGAAGTCACGGATGAGCGCGGGCGTGGCCACCAGGACGGCGCCTTCGACGATGCTCACCAGGCAGTAGACGACGAGGTACTGCTCTTTCGTGGTGGTCGCGGGCACCGCGAACAGGGTCAGCAGCGAGCAGATCACCACGCCGTAGGCGACGATATTGGCCCGTCCCCACCGGTCGAGCACGCCCGCGAGCACCGAGGCGGCCGCGCCGAACGCGGCGCCGATGATGAAGATCCAGACGAAGTAGGCGAACGAGAGGTCGAAATAGGCGATCAGCTCATTGCCCACCGCGCCGGTGACGAACAACTGGTAGTAGAGCGCGATCGAGGTGATGACGACAACGGCCAGATACCAGGAGCGAGCGGGGGTATCGGGATAGTGCGGTAGCTTGCGCTGCCACAGCCCGGTGAGAATGGTCGGCGGGGCTGCGGTGGTGGTCGAACTCATGGTCGAGATGCCTTTCTAGCCACGGCATCTCGTCCAGTTCTACGGCGAGCCAGCACGAAGGAAGCCGGGTGGCAACAGGCTAGTGATACCCGTCACCGGCTGCAGGCATTTCGACTCACGAGACCGAAACGTGTTCTAGTTCGAAATCCTGGGATGAAATATCTGAGCGCTCGCTCGATCATCCACGGATTCGATAATGCGAAAGACATTCGACGTGCGAGAAACATTCTCGTAGTCGGGCAATAATGTTCGCCCGCTAATCGCCCCGAAATAGCCCGGCGCCTACCGCGTTGCGCGGTAGGCGCCGGAGACGCATCAGAGGTAGGCGCCGCACACCGGCCAGGCGCCGGGGCCCTGGGTGGCGAGCACGTTCTCCGCGACGCGGATCTGCTCGGCCCGGCTGGCGTTGCTCGGGCTGCCGACGCCGCCGTTGGCGGTCCAGGTGCTCTGGGTGAACTGCAGGCCACCGGAGAAGCCGTTACCGGTCTCGATCCCCCAGTTGCCGCCGCTCTCGCACTGCGCGACGGCGTCCCAGTCGTGGGCCGACGCGGTGGCGGTGGACAGGCCGAAGGGGACGGCCACGAGGGCGCCCAGTGCGGCGGTGAAGCCGAGGACGCGGGTATTGAACTTGCGATTATGCGACATATGAGTTCCTGCCTGCGCCTACCGGCCCGGCATCTGCTCGCCGTGCCCCTGTCCCCAGGGAGGTCGGGGATCCTCGAACCGTGGGACAGGGTCACCGGCATTCAACGGTTCGAGTTCGAGCCCGTCATCGATCGGGCTCCGGCGACGGTAGCGAAGAAGTCGCTACTAATCACGTGCCGATCACGCCGGAACTTCCTGAACCCCAACTGGAGGGTTATGCCGTTTATGCATCTCGAGCAGGCAAGAAGAATCGCCGCCGAGCACTGAGATTGTTACGTTATGTGCCCGAGATCACCACGAAATTGTGGCGCCGGTCGCACGGCGACACGGCGGTGTCCCACTCAGCGGGACAACAAAGAAAACCTCGCTGTGCACGCCTCGAAAAGCGGGTAAATCCCCGCGACGAACGGTTCGGCGCCGAACCCTTACTTGCCGTGCGCCCGCAGTTGATAAAGCCCCTCGGTCTCCGCGACGACAACGCCGTCGGCATCGGTGACCACGGCGGTCAACGTGAAGTTCGACTTCCCCGTGGCAGCGGCTTCTTCGGCGATCCGCGCGATCTCGTCCTCGGACAACCGCGCCTCGGCGCGCACATCGGTCTTCGCAGGCTTGCGGAAGAACACGTGCAGGTCCTTGACCAGCGGGTAGAACTCGGAGTTGTCGAAGGTGGCGATCGCGATCGCGCCACCGAGGATCTCGGCCACCGTGAACAGCACCCCGGCGTACATCACCCCGTAGTGGTTGCCGTTGCCCTCGATCGGCACCGTCGTCGCCGCGAACCCGCGCCGCACGTCGACCGCGGTCACCCCCATCCGATGCGCGATCGGAATGGTGAATTCCAGCGCCCCGTTGACGATCTCCGCGAACGGCGGAGTCTCCACCTCGTCACTCATCGCGCACCACTCCTTCACACCGGAGGCGACCAGCACCTCGTCTCTGCCACCTCGGCCGATCTCCCCGAAGCGTAGCCCGCCCGCTCGCAAACGCGGTGCGGCGCTGACCGTCTCGCAGGTTTGCCGGTGCCACGCCGGGGCAACCGGCGTACGTGATCTCCCGCCGCCAGGAGCGCATACTGCACTGGATTTCCGGCGCTTCGGGCTCCGTGGCGGCGAGTCGCACCCACCAGAGACAGCCGAGGTATGCATGAGCACCATGGACAAAGCCGCGATCACCGTGGCCGCACTGACGTTCGCCGGGTTGTCGGCGGTGGTCGCGCCCGCAGCGCACGCCGCGCCGGTGTGCGGCGGCGCGGGACAACCGACGGTGCCTGCCGCGGCACTGCCCGGGGCACTGGAAGGACTGACCGTCGATGCACGCGGCCGTGCCTTCACCACGGATCTGGCGACCGGGCGGGTGTATCGCATCGACGCGCCAGGCGCCGTGCCGGTGCCCATTGCCACCGTGCCGAGCGGCGGTGGGGGTGCCCTCGCTTGGACGCCGGACGACAAATTGCTGGTCGGCTATGGCGCGGACGCGCGCTCGTTCGCCGGTGACACGCTGCGGCACGCCGGGATCATCACCCTCGATCCGGATACCGGCGCGACCGCGCCCTACGCTGCGGGGCTCAGTGCCGCGAACGGCATGGACGTCGCGCAGGACGGAACCGTCTACGCCACCAACGACTTCGGCAATCTGGTCGGCCGGGTCTACCCGAACGGCGCGGTCCAGGCCGATTGGGCGTCGTTCCCGAGCGCGAACGGTGCGGTTCTCGGCACCGATGACGAATACCTCTATGTCAGCAGGACATTCGCTGATCCGGGGGTGAGCCGGATCCCCACCGCCAACCCGGGTGCGCCGCAGTCGCTGCTCGACCTCGGCGGCGGCGACGCGCTCGCCGCGCCGGACGGTCTGACGCTCGATTCGCTGGACCGCCCGGTGGTCCCCCTCAACACGGCAGGTCAGGTCATCCGGATCGACGCTCCGAACCAATACTGCGTTCTCGGCGGTGGCAACCCGATGACGAGTGTGCTCACATACGGTCGCGGCAGCAGCGGGTTCTCGGCGGGCCGCCTCTTCGGCGCCACCTTCACCGGCCTCATCTACGAAATTCCCGGTGGCTTCGACCCGAACGCCCGCACCGCGACGCCGTAAGGGCGCGACACCGCAACCAGGCGACGACGAGACCCTGCGACACCCGCCGCGGATCACCGTGGCCGAATCGCCGCCGACGGGCGATCATAGGATGACTACTGGTCGGCTGTCCCCGTCATCTCCCTCTCTGGACCCGGACCCGCGTAGCCGAGCACGACACCATCGTCCATGCGTCACATGGAGGTACGGAATGCGTTCTCGCACCACGCTCCTGGTCGGTATCGCGCTGGTCGCAGCGGTCGTGTTGGTGGTTGTCGGGGTGGTGTTCGCCATCCGGCACAACCCGCAGGAGCGGTCCGCGTCCGTCTGCCCGAATGACGATGCCGCGTCCGCGCCGGGCTGGATGTCGTCGAACGCCGAGGTGGACGCCGGTTTCGAGCGACATCCGTTCGTCGGCAACGGTTATCTCGGGTTGCGCGTGCCACCCCGTGGCGCCGGGTACGTGTCGACGGGTGAGCCCAGCGGCTGGCCGCTGTATACCCCGCGCTACGACGGCGCTTTCGTCGCCGGCCTGTACGGGCACACGCCTGCGCTGGCCGACGATCGCGAGGTCGCCGCCGCCATCCCGAACTGGTCGGCGCTCACTGTCGGTGTCGGCGCCGACACCTACGCAGCGGACACACCGGCCGAGCGGATCACGAACTTCACCCAGACCCGCTACCTGCGCTGCGGGCTGGTGCGCACCGCGCTCACCTGGACCAACCGGGACGGCAAGGCCACCGATCTGGTGTACGACGTCGTAACGGATCGAGTCGACCAGCACGTGGGCGCGGTCCATCTCACCCTCGTCCCGCACTGGTCCGGGGAGCTCACCGTGACCGATGTGCTCGACGGCGCGGGCGCCCGCCGAATCACCCAGACCCACGGCGACGCGGGCGCTGACGGCGTCCGAGTCGGCTTCCGCACTGACGGCACCGGAGTCGACGGCGCGGTCGCGTCGGTGCTGAGTACGGGCGCGTCGCAGCAGTCGACGGCGCAGGATCTCACCGCCAGCCAGCAGACCCGTCTCTCCGTGCAAGCCGGAAAGTCTTACGAGGTCACGAAGTTCGTCGGTGTCGACACCGAACTCACCACCGCCGATCCCGCTGCGGCCGCGCACGACGCCGCGCTGCGGGCGGCCCGCAAGGGCTGGCCGGACCTGCTTGCGGGCACGGCGGCGGCCTGGCGCTCGTTGTGGCAGGGCGATCTCGAGGTACCCGGCAACCCCGACCTACAGTCGTGGACCCGCGGCGCACTGTATTCGCTGTACTCGAGCACGAATGCCCAACAGGACAACAGCATTTCGCCCGTCGGACTCAGCAGCGACAACTACGCGGGCGCGGTGTTCTGGGATGCCGACATCTGGATGTTCCCCGGCCTGCTCCAGTTGGCGCCCGATCTCGCCAAATCCGTGGTGGAGTACCGCTACAAGACGTTGCGTGCCGCGCAGGCGAATGCCCAGCAGCTCGGCTACCGCGGCGCCTTCTACCCGTGGACCAGCGCGAGCCGGGGCGCCCTGGCGGAGTGCCACAGCTGGGATCCGCCGCATTGCCTCACCCAGATCCATCTGCAAGGCGACATCGCCCTCGCGGCCTGGCAGTACTACCTCGCCACCGGCGACACCGGCTATCTGCGCGATCGCAGTTGGCCGATCATGCGGAACCTGGCCGAATTCTGGGCCTCGCGGGTGACACCGAACCCCGACGGCAGCTACTCGATCGACAATGTCGCTGGCCCCGACGAATACAGCAACGGCGTCAAAGACGGGGTCTACACCAACGCGGTTGCCGCACTGGCGCTGCGCAATGCGGCTCGGGCCGCAGCGATCCTCGGGGAGCCCGCCCCGCCCGAGTGGACCGCGATCGCCGAGCACCTGCGCATGCCCTTCGACCCGGCCCGGCAGATATTCGCCCAGTACGACGGCTATCCCGGAACCTCGCTCAAGCAGGCGGACACCGTGTTGCTGATCTATCCGCTGGAATGGCCTATGTCGCGGGAGGTTTCGACCAACACGCTCGAATATTACGCCGAGCGCACCGATCCCGACGGGCCCGCGATGACCGACTCGGTGCATGCCATCGACGCCGCGGCCATCGGCACGCCGGGTTGTGCGACCGATACCTACCTCGAGCGCGCGGTGCGGCCGTTCGTGCGCGCGCCGTTCGGGCAGTTCGCGGAGGCCCGCGGCAGCAAGGCGGGTGCCAAGGATCCCCTGGCGGGCGCGCCTGCGTTCACCTTCGTCACCGCCGCGGGCGGTTTCCTGCAAACGTTCACCAACGGACTGCTCGGGCTGCGACTGCGGGCCGACGAGGTTCGCATCGATCCGATGCTGCCCCCGGATCTGAGTTCGGGGTTGCATATCCGTGGCATGCGGTGGCAAGGCAGAACTTTCGACGCCGAGATCGGACCCGATGACACGAAGCTCACGCTGAAGGACGGTGCGGAGATGCGGGTCCAGACCGCGACCGGCACCGAACTGGTCAGCCGTGATCAGCCATTGAGCGTCAAGACCCGCCGACCGGACCTGACGCCCACCGACAACGTCGCCCGCTGCAAGCCCGTCTCGGTGAGTTCGGCCGAACCCGGCCGCTACGCCGACGCCGCCGTCGACGGCAGCAACGCCACCGGCTGGGCTCCCGACGCCGAACAAGGCAGCCTCACTGTCGACCTGGGCACCGAAACGCTTGTCGGCCGGATACTTCCACGCTGGTCGGACCCCGCGCCGGCGACGTCCACCATCTCGGTGTCCGCTGACAACCAGACCTGGACGCCGGTAACCGTCGATCCGGCAACCGGCGCGGCCGCGAACCCGATCCCTGCCCGCTACATCCGACTGAACGTTACGACCGCCGATCCGGCCGTCCATCCCGGGCTCCGCGAACTAGAGGTCAGCGCCTCGAAATAGCCGACGCGCAGCCACGATATTCAGCGCCCGACGGCGTAGCCCTGCATGCCGCGCGGGTTCGCGGCGGCCGACAGCACACCCGACTCCGGGTCCCGAGCCACGGCGCACAGCCGACCTTCCGACCAGGGTTCGCCGACGGTGACATCGTGTCCGCGTCGGCGCAGGTCGTCGATGATCGACTCGCCGATCCTGGACTCCACCACGACACCGCCCGGTTCCATGTCCCGCGGGTAGAACGAGCTGGGAAACGACGTGCCATGCCAATTCGGTGCGTCGATCGCGGCTTGCAGATCCAAGCCGCCGTAGGCGACGGACAGGAAGAAGTGCAACTGCCACTGATCCTGCTGGTCACCGCCGGGCGTACCGAAGGCGAGCACCGGAACGCCATCGCGCAAAGCCAAGGTCGGAGTCAGGGTGGTGCGCGGACGATGGCCTGGCACAAGGGTATTCGGCAGGCCCTCGTCCAACCAGGCCATCTGCAGGCGGGTGCCGAGCGGAAAACCGAGCTCCGGGATGACGGGATTGGAGTGCAGCCAACCGCCGCTCGGGGTTGCCGAGATCATATTTCCCCACTGGTCGACGATGTCGAAATGGCAAGTGTCGCCTCGTGCTTCGCCCGCACTGGCCAGTGACGGTTCCCCCGCACCCGGCTCGTCGGCCACCGGAGCCGTGCCGCCGATGTGCGAGCTGAGCAGTGGCGTACGCCCGTCCGGGCTGCCGGGACGCAGTTCGTAGGAGGCCTTCGCGTCGATCAGCGCGCGCCGCTGCGCGTTGTACTCCGCCGAAAGCAGCACCGACACCGGCACATCGGGCACATCGCCGTACCAGGCCTCGCGGTCGGCCATGGCCAGCTTGCCGCCCTCGATGAGCAGGTGGACGTACTCGGCGGAGCCATAAGCCGGGAGATCCGTCGGCAGCAGCGCGAGTTGCTGCAGGAAGACCGGTCCCTGACTCCACGGCCCCATCTTGCACAACGTCCAGCCGTGCCAGTCGTAGGTCGCGGGCGCCTCGTAGGTCGCCGACCAGTCGGCCAGGTCCGCCGCCGTCAGGGTGCCGACGTGCCGCTCGCCGCTGGTGTCGAGGGTGGGCCGCGCCGACTGCCGCAGCATCGCCTCGGCGACGAATCCGCTGCGCCAAATGCGCCGGGCCGCTTCGATTTCCGCCACCCGGTCGCCACCGCCCGCGGCGACGGCTTCGTCGATCAACCGGCGCCACGTCCGGCCAAGCGCCGGATTGCGGAACAACTCACCGGGTTTCGGCGCGATGCCGTCGCGCAGGTACACCTCGGCCGAGGAAGTCCATTCGGTGGTGAAGAGTTCGCGGACCTCCTCCACCTGTTGCCGCACCCGCGGAACGGGCGGGTGCCCGTCCTGCGCGTAACCGATGGCGAAGCTGAGCAGCTCGGCCAGCGACCGCGTGCCGTAATCACGCAGCAACACCATCCAGGCGTCGAACGCGCCGGGTACCGCGGCCGCCAACGGCCCGGTGCCCGGAATGAATTCGAGCCCGAGCCCGCGATAGTGCGCGGCGCTCGCGCCTGCGGGAGCGGGTCCCTGCCCACACAGCACCCGGACCGGTTCACCCACCGGGGCGAGGATCATCGGCGCCTCGCCCGCAGGCCCGTTGAGGTGCGGCTCCACCACGTGCAGCACGAATCCGGCGGCCACCGCCGCGTCGTAGGCGTTGCCGCCGCGTTCGAGCACGGCCATCGCGGACTGCGACGCCAGCCAGTGGGTGGACGACACCATCCCGAAGGTGCCCCGCAAAGTCGGCCTGGTGGTGAACATCTCGAACCCTCCGGTCACGCGCTCGCTCCGCGCCCGGACCGGCGCGATTCCCTGTGGAAAATACCGCCCGCACCGCCCATACCGCCGCACGCACCTGCGGCTGGGAGCGGCGCGTCCATTCGGCTAATCGGCCGTTACCCGTAATAGTTGAGGGCGATGGCTACCGACACAGACACGACCCCAACCGGACCCGACCTTCGCCTCATCGGCATCGGCATCGCCACGGTGATCGCCGGCGTCGGCTGGGCGGCCCTGGGCAAGGACAGCTTCGGCTCCGCGTCGAAGACCGCGCTGGACTGGGTGCTCGGCAACTTCGACTGGCTGTTCGTGGTCTCCGCCGACGTCTTCCTGGTGCTCTGCGTGGTGATCGCGGTCAGTCGCTTCGGGCGGATCCGGCTCGGAAAGGACGACTCCGAACCGGAATTCAGCAACCTTGCCTGGATCGCCATGATGTTCAGCGCGGGCATGGGCATCGGGCTGATGTTCTACGGCGTCGGCGAGCCGCTGCAGCATTTCGTCGAGCCGCCACCGTCGACCGGGATCGAGCCGCAGACCACCGCGGCGGCCAGTGCGGCACTGCAGTATTCGCTGTTCCACTGGACGCTCACGCCGTGGGCGATCTACGGCATCGTCGGACTTGCCTTGGCCTACGCGGGTTTTCGGAAAGGGCGCGGCAATCGATTGTCCGCCGCCTTCGTGCCGTTGCTCGGTGAGCGCCGTGCGCAGGGGTGGGCGGGGCAGGCCATCGATCTGCTCGCGGTGTTCGCGACCGTCTTCGGCACGGCAACCAGTCTCGGCCTCGGCGCCTTGCAGGTCGCGAAGGGTTTGCAGCTCACCGCGGGTGCGCCGGACACGGTGACGGTGCAGCTCATCATCATCGGCGCGCTCAGCGCCGCCTTCGTGCTGTCGGCGTTCTCGGGGCTGCACAAGGGCGTCAAATGGCTGTCCACCGTCAATATTCTGCTGGCCGGGCTGCTCATGCTCTTCGTCTTCGTGCTCGGGCCGACGGTGTATGTGCTCGACAGCATTCCGTCCAGCATCGGCAACTACCTGACCAACCTGCTGCCGATGGCCACCCGGACCGGCGCCTACGCCGACCCCGCCTGGCTCGGTTCGTGGACGATCTTCTACTGGGCGTGGTGGTTGTCCTGGGCGCCGTTCGTGGGCACCTTCATCGCGCGCATCTCGCGCGGCCGCACCATCCGCGAGTTCCTCATCGGGGTGCTGCTGGTGCCGAGCGGGGTGACCGTCGTCTGGTTCTGCATCATGGGCGGCAGCGCCATCCGGCTGACCACCACCGGCGTCGCCGACCTCACCGCGAACGCCGCCGACGCCGAGGCCTCGCTGTTCGACATGCTCGACGCGCTGCCCGGCGGCACCATCACCTCCTGGGTCTCGATGATCCTGGTGATGACCTACTTCGTCACCAGCGCCGACTCCGCCTCCCTCGTCATGGGCTCGCTCACCAGCCGCGGCGCCCTCAATCCCCCGTCCTGGTTGGTCATCACCTGGGGCATCCTGATGGCGTCGGTAGCCGCCGTCCTGCTGGTCGCAGGCGGCCTCAACTCCCTGCAAACCGCCACCATCCTCGTCTCCCTCCCCTTCGTCCTCGTCATGCTCGCCCTCTGCTGGTCGCTCATGAAAGAACTCCGCGAAGACCCCGGCGCAGGCCCCGCCCCCAACCACCCCCTCTACGGCCTCCGCGACGCCGTCCGCGCCATGGTCGGCGAAGCGATCAACGACCGCACCCCACCCCGCCGCCGCGCCGACAACCGCCCCGTCCCCCTCGAACGCTGAACCTGGAGTCTCTGATTCGGACAGTCTCCGGTGCACCACTTCAGGTGAGTTTGTGGGCGTAGACGGCTAGGCGGACGCGGTTGTCGCAGGCGGTTTTGTCCATCAGGTTGGCTATGTGGGTTTTGATGGTGGTGACGCCGAGGTGTAGATGGTCGGCGATTTCCTGGTTGCTCCAGCCTTCGGCGATGAGGGTGAGGACTTCTCGTTCGCGGGGGTGAGGTTCGGTTGGGGGCGGGGGGTTCGGGGGTGGGGCGGGTTTCGATGGCGCGGGATATCAGGCGGCGCAGCAGGGGTGGGGAGAAGAGGATTTCGCCGTCGACGGTGCGGCGGATGGCGGTGAGCAGGTCGGTGGGGGCGGTGTCCTTGACGAGGTAGCCGGTGGCGCCTGCGGCCAGGGCGGGGAAGAGATGGTCGTCGTCGTCGAAGGTGGTGAGCACCAGTACTTTTGCGTGCGGGCGGGCGGCGACGATCTGTTCGGTCGCGGCGACGCCGTCCAGGCCGGGCATGCGTAGATCCATGAGGATCAGGTCGGGAGACAGTTCCGCGTTCAGGCGGATGGCTTCGATGCCGTTGGCGGCCTCGCCGACGACCTCGAAATCGGGGATGGATTCGATGAGCATGCGCAGGCCGGCCCGGACCAGACGCTGATCGTCGACCAGCAGCACCGTGATCATCGGGCGACACCCGCCGCGGTCGATACCTCGACAAGAGGTAGCCAGGCCTCGACCGCCCAGCCGTGCGCTGCGGCCCCGGCGGCGAAGGAGCCGCCCGCGAGTTCGACCCGTTCCCGCATGCCGATGATGCCGTGCCCGTCAGCGTTGGCACCGGGCCGCCCGCGGCTACGGACCCGAACGGCGATGCCCGCGTGCTCGCGGACCACGTCCACGTGGACCGGCGTGCCGCGCTCGGCGTGCTTCATCACGTTGGTGAGCGATTCCTGCACCAACCGCAGCAGGGTGAGCCTGCCGATCGCGTCGAGGCCGTCCAGCTCCGGCGCGATCTCGGCCGTGACGGGGAACCCGGCCACCTGCACCCGCCGCACCGCCGCCGCGACCTCGGTCCGCACGGCGGCCGCGTCCACCAGCGCGACTTCACCGAGCGCCGGATCACGCAGCGCGGCGAGCAACCTGCGGATGTCGGCGAGTGCGTCGGCGGCGGTCTGCCGTACGTCGTCGAGCACGGCGTCCACCCGGGGATCCTGATCGGCCACCACATGGCGGGCGATGCCGACTCGCAGCACGATCGAGGCCATGTGGTGCGCGATCAGATCGTGCAACTCCCGCGCCATGGCGCTGCGCTCGGCCGCCCGAGTGCGCGATTCGGCTTCGGCCCTGCGGTTTTCGGCATCGGCCGCGCGCAGCCGCAAGCTCGCCGCGAGATCGCGCTGGCCCCGCAGGTACAGCCCGAGCAGCAACGGCACACCGACATACGTGCCCGCCTCGACCACGGTGGCCGCGCCCCACAGGCTCGCTTCGTGGCTGCCCCACCGGCCGAGCACCACGGCCAGCGCCCAGCACCCCACCGCGACCAGCACCCCGCGGTTGCGCCGGGTGCGCATCACGACTTCGACCAGGGCGACGGCACCGAGGAACGGCACCAAACCCGACAGCCCCCACGCGGGCATCCGGAACAGCGGGACGGCCAGCACCGACAGCGCGACCGAGACGGCGAGCGGCCACCGATCCCCCACCACGAACAACCCGCCGGCGAGCATGGCAAGCAACCAGTAACCCCACGGCACCCGGTACTGCCCCGGGAAGGTGCTCGCCACCAGCAGCACCGGGACCAGCACGAGCGGCAGCCAACGCGCCACCAGCCGCAGATCGCGCCGCAACCGCATCTCCATCACACGTCAACGGTAGGGGAACACCTCGCGAGGGTCGCCGATCGCCTCAGCATCGACCCGACGAACGCCGTGTCTCTAGCACGCATCAACCGCTTCTACAAGGGCCCGCGGGCGGAGGCGATGCCCCCGAGACCCGACCGCGAGGACGATCTCCGCTACTCGACGGCAATCGAAGCTGGATAGACACCGATCGAAGGAGCAAACGTGGTCTCGAGACGAGGCTTCCTCACCGGGCTCACCGGACTCGCCGTAGTGCCGCTCGCCGCGGGCTGTGTCGCGCGATCACCCTCGCCGACCCCGAAGCCGTCCGTGACCAGGCCACTCCCGATACCGCCGCTCGCACCGTCCGCGGTGGACGCCGACGGCGTCCGCCACTTCCACCTCGACGTCCAGCAGGGCACGTCGGAGATCCTGCCGGGCACGCGCACACCCACCTGGGGCTACAACGGGTCCATCCTCGGCCCGACGCTGCGGGCCGAGCGGCACGAGTCGGTGGCGTTCACCATCCGGAACTCCCTGCCGGAGCCGACCACCGTGCACTGGCACGGCATGCACCTACCCGCGCGATGCGACGGCGGCCCCCATCAGACGATCGCCGCGGGAGGCACCTGGGAACCGGCTTGGACCATCGATCAGCAGGCCGCGACACTCTGGTACCACCCGCATCCGCACGGCGCCACGGAAAAGCATGTCTACCGCGGGCTTTCCGGCCTGTTCATCGTCGACGACGACGCCACCGACACCCTCGATCTGCCGAAAGAGTATGGCGTCGATGACATTCCGCTCGTCATCCAGGACCGGCGCTTCACCGCCGACGGCGCACTGGACGAAGCCGATCCCACCGATGTCGGCCTGCTCGGCGACACCATTGTCGTCAACGGCATCGCGGGCGCGCATCTGGATGTCCGCACCGACCGGGTCCGCCTGCGCATACTCAACGGATCGTCGGGCCGGATCTACAACTTGGCCTTCGCCGACGACCGCCCGTTCCACCTCGTCGCCACCGACGGCGGCCTGCTCGCGGCCCCGGCGACGCTGCACAACATCCAGCTGAGCCCGGGCGAGCGCGCCGAATTGGTGGTCGAGCTGCACGCCGGCGAGCGGATCATGCTGCGCGCACTGCCGATTCGGCAGCGCAGGGACATCGACCGCGCCGCCGCCTTCGGCTTCGATGACACCTTCGACATCCTGCAGCTCCGCGCGACAAAGACGCTGAAAACCTCCGCGCCCGTGCCGAATTCGCTCACCGCCATCCCCGCTCTGGCACCACTCGGTGCCACCCCCGACCACACCTTCGAGCTGAAGTGGTTCATGATCAACGGCCGCCGGATGGACATGAACCGCATCGACATGACCATCCCGGTCGACACCACGCAGGTGTGGTCGGTGCGCAACAACGACAACTGGCCACACAACTTCCACGTGCACGACGTCCAGTTCCAGGTGGTCGACATCGACGGCCAGGCCCCACCACCCGCCCTCGCCGGTTGGAAAGACACCCTCTACACCGAGCCGCAAGCCACCTACCGGCTGGCGATGCAGTTTGCCCAGCACAGCGACCCGACCTACCCGTACATGTTCCACTGCCATCTGCTGCTGCACGAGGACCACGGCATGATGGGTCAATTCCTGGTGCTCGCACCAGGCCAGCAGCCCGCCCCGATGCGGATGGAGATGCCCGGCATGGCGGCCGGCGACGGTACCACCGAGGGCAACCATCCGGGCTCCGGTCACCACGGCTGAGCAAACTGTTACTTCGTGGGCGGCCGGGTACGGATGTCGCGAACGTAGGTGACGGCTTGCTTGCCCTCACCGGGACTGCGCGTATCCAGATCGAAAAGCGTTGTGGCGGCGAACAGTTCGCCGAGCTTGCTGTACCCGTAGGTGCGCGGGTCGAAGTCGGGGCGCTGTTTGTTGATGATCGAGCCGACGCTGGAGAGGGTGGCCCAGCCGGAGTCGTCGGAGGCGGCGTCGACGGCGTTGCGGAGCAGGTTCATCAGTTTGGCGTCGCCTTTGAGTTGATTGGCGGCGGTGCGGCGGGCCGGGGTCGGCGACTCTTCCGTTGTGCCGGTGAGGTTTTCGGTGTAGATGAACTTGTCGCACGCGGCAACGAACGGTTTCGGGGTCTTGTGCTGGCCGAATCCGTAGACGGTGCGCCCGGATTCGCGGATGCGGCTGGCCAGCCGGGTGAAATCGCTGTCGCTGGAGACGATCACGAAGCCGTCGAGGTTGCCGGTGTACAGCAGATCCATCGCGTCGATGATCATCGCCGAGTCGGTGGCGTTCTTGCCGGTGGTGTAGCCGAACTGCTGGATCGGCTGGATCGACTGCGCGAGCAGCTGATCCTTCCACCCTTTCAGGTTGGTACTGGTCCAGTCGCCGTAGGCCCGCTTCACGTGCGCCGTCCCGTACTTGGCCACCTCGGCCAGCAACCCGTCGGCGATGCCGGGCTGGGCGTTGTCGGCGTCGATCAGCACCGCAAGCCGGGTCGCGTTGTCGCTGCTCAAAGCATTCCCCTTCGTCGGTCGGCTACCGGACAACGGTAGCCCGCCACCCCCGCGCCGACCGACCGACACCACACAACATGGCACCGAGGATGACCACTCAGTAGTAGTGCCGCCTACCACCCACCGGGTGGCCGGTGCTGCCCGCGACCAGCAGGACCGCACCCAGGATGAGGGCGACGAATCCGGCGACCGTGAGCAAAGGGATGCCGAGCAAGAATCCGGCGATGAGGAGAACGACTCCGAGCACGATCATGGGCGGTTACCTGATTTCGAATTACGTTCGATTACCTGAAGATTGCTGGCGGAACCCGCGCTACCGGCGCGTGGTGTCGGCCGGTTGCGGCTCGCCCGACTTCGGCTTGAACAGACGGCGCAGGCCGCCGGATGCGGCCTGCGGACCGTCTTGAGTGCCGACCGCCGGCGAACCGGCAGGCGGGCGCCCCTGGCCGCCGGGCAGGGTTTGACCGCCGGTTCCCGGCCCGGCGACGTTGCTGGACGCTACGGCCCCGGCTTCGGTGCCGGGTCGATCGGAGCGAACGGGCTGGTTCGGTGGGTATTGGTCGGGCGTGCGTCGGCTGCCGAACACCGGCGTCCGGCGGGTTGCCTTCAGCTCGCGGCGCGCGCTGGCGCCGCGGCGGGCGCTGCGTCGAGCACCGGTCAGCAGCAAGCTGAGCCCGGCGAGCCCGATGGCACCGACGACAATCCCGTAGAGAAACAACACTCCGGTCGAGCCGGTGACGTGGTAGCCGAAGACGGCGAAGTTGTCGGTGAGGGCGTGGGTGCTGCCGCCGTTGGCGAAGACGCCGGTGACCCCGACGATGACGGCGGCGAGCAGGATGACGAGCCCGATGATGACGAGCATATTGATCCTCAGATCTATGGGTGTCTACCCAGTACACGCCCCTCGAGCCCGGCTGTCAACGCTGTAGACCTACAGTGATGAACTACAGCGCAGGAACACCCGCCGTCCTTGCTCGCCTACGCGGGTCCGAAGCAGGCCGTGTCAATCACGTAATGCCTGTTCCCGCAACGTACTCAGCGTTTTCGACAGAATGCGCGAGACCTGCATCTGTGAAACACCCAACTGCGCGGCGATCTGATCCTGGGTCTTGGATTCGAAGAACCGCATGATCAGCACCTGACGCTCGCGTTCCGGCAGCGCCGCGATGAGCGGTTTCACCGCGAGGTAGTCCTCGACGGTCTGATACTCCGGCTCTTCGGCACCCAGGGTGTCCAGCGGCGAGCGCGGCGCGTTGTCGTCGTCGCTGTCCAGACCCACATCGATCGACGAGGTCTGATACGCGTTGCGGGCGATCAACGCCTGGGTGACCTCGACCAGGTCGGCGCCGAGTTCGTCGGCGATCTCGCGGGCCTTGGGCATCCGGCCGAGCCGCTGCGCGAGCGTCTCGATGGCGGGCGCGATGGTCTGCTGAATCTCCTTGAGCCGCCGGGGAACTCGCACCGACCAGGTGTAGTCCCGGAAGTGGCGGCGCACCTCGCCCATGATGGTCGGCACCGCGAAGGCCAGGAACGGCGAGCCGTGCGAGGCGTCGAAACGGTCCACCGCGGCCACCATGCCGACGCGGGCTATCTGCAGCAGGTCGTCGAAGTTCTCGCCACGACCGGTGAACTTACGGGCGATGTGCTCGGCCAACGGCAAGCAGCGGCTGATCAGCTCCTCGCGCACGGCCGCGCGGCGCGGATCGTCGGCGTCGAGCTCGCTCAGTTCGACGAACAGGGGCTCGATATTGTCGTAGCTGTCCCCACCACGCCGGCGCGGCTCATGATTCACGCCCGACGCTGTCGCGTCATTGCTCATCGAGGTCGCCCCGGGCCCAGACGAAGTCGACGACAGTCGGGTACCCGGAGACGGCGGCGTCGAACGGCGCCCTGGTCGCCGTGACCGAGTCGGTGAGCGTCTGCACGATGTGCCAGCCGAAGCTGCCGGACCCGACCTCGGCGTCGGACGTGCCGACCGCGTGGATGGTGGCGTTGAGCACGCCTTCGCGATAGCTGAACGCGCAATCGATGGTCGACCCCGGTGCCGCGTCCTGCATCAGCACGGTCGCGATCTCATCGAGCGCGAGACGGATATCGGTGACCTCGTCGAGCCCGAAATCGGCGATCAGCAGCACGGTCTCGGCGAGGGCGCGCAGCATCGTCAGTTGTTCCGGCGATGCGGGCACCGTGACGGCGACCGTTGTTGTCCCCGTCACGGATTCGGATACCCGTTCACTCATTCCGCCACCACCTCGTTTACGCGCGCGTGTCCGATCGACGGGTCAGCCTACCCGGATCGGCGCACACCGGCAGCGGGGCACACCCGTGTGCCGCGCCACCGTCCCCGGCGACGCGGCGGACCACGCGTCTACTTCTCGATATTCTCGAAATCGAACTGGCCGTTCCAGGCCAGTTCGACCTTCTTCACGTTCTCGCCGTAACCCGCGGTGGCGATGAAATCGAGCACCGGGATATCGGGCATGTCCCGGAACAGCAAGGTCTGCGCCTGCGCGACGAACTTGTAGGACTCCTCCAAGGTCGGGGCGGCCAGCGCGGCATCGATGAGCTTGTCGAACTCAGGGTTGCTGTAGTCGACGTTGTTGGTGCCCGCGCCGGTGTAGTACTGCGCGGTGAGGAACTGCAGCATCGTCGGGTAGTCGCCCTGCCAGCCATACCGGAACGCCTTACCGATCGTCCGGGACGTGATCGCCGATCGGACGTCTTTGAACGTCGGGTACGGCGCACCAACCGCCTCGATGCCGAGGGTGTTCTTGATGCTGTTGGCCACCGCTTCGATCCAGGCCTGATGGTCACCGTCGGAGTTGTAGGCGATCTCGTAGCGACCCGACCACGGCGAGATCGCGTCGGCCTGCGCCCACAGCTTCTTCGCCTCCTCCGGGTTGTATTGCAACACCTCCGAACCCGGCAGGTCCCCCTTGAAGCCGGGCAGCGTGATCGCGGTGAAGTCGCGCGACGGGATCCTGGTGCCGTGGAAGATGTTCTCGCAGATCTGCGCACGGTTGATCGCCCGCGAGAGCGCCTTGCGCCGCAGCACCCCTTCCTCGCCGGCGAAGTGCGGGATGTTGGTCTGGCTGCTGATGTGCTGGTTCTGCGCGGTCGGTTTGGTGATCGCCCGATCGCCGAGGTCCTTCTTGTAGGTTGCGAGCGCACTGTCCGGCAGGGTGTCGAGGGTGTCCAGGTTGCCCGCGAGCAGGTCGGCGTAGGCCGTGTCGAACGACTGGTACATCACCATCCGCAGACCCTTGTTCTTGGCCGGGCGCGCACCCTTGTAATCAGGGTTCGGCACCAGGTCGACCTTGACGTTGTGTTCCCACGCACCCGTGCGCGCGAGCTTGTACGGCCCGTTGCCGATCGGGTTCTCGCCGAACGCCTTGATGTCCTTGAACGCCGCCTCGGGCAGCGGATAGAACGGGGTGAAGGCGAGCGCGAGCTCGAAGTCGATCGACGGGCTCTTCAGCGCGACGGTGAAGGTGCGGTCGTCGACCACCTTCAGGCCCGACATCGTCTGTGCCGCAGGCTTTTCCGCAGCCAGCTCGTCGTAGCCGACGATGCTGGAGAAGACGTAGCCCTGCAGCTGTGCGTTGGTGCTGAGCGCACCGTAGTTCCAGGCGTCGACAAAGGATTTCGCCGTAACCGGCGTGCCGTCGGTGAACGTCCAGTCCGGCTTGATGGTGATCTTGTAGTTCTTTCGGTCCGTCGTCTCGATGGACTGCGCCATATCGTTGTGCGCGACACCGTTGGCGTCGTAGTACTTCAGCCCGGCAAAGATCCGGTCGACGATGCGGCTGCCGCTGTTGTCGTTGTTGCTGGCAGGCAACAGCGGGTTCTGCGGCTCGGTGATATTGGTCGTGACGATGCCTGCGTCGGTACTGTCGTCCGACGAACAGCCGGCCAGTCCCAGGCTCGTGGCCAGTAACAATGCCGCCGTCAGCGCACCGGCTCTGGTGAATCTCACTGCGTTCTCCCCAGGTCGAGCAGGGGCAGCACCCGCGACACGCGTGAGGTCACCAGCGCGTGCCGACATGAGCTGCCGTGAATGTCCTCGGACAGTAGCGATTCCGGCGAGCGCTGTCAGGAGATCCACATCTCCCGGCGATTCGGGCCGGGCTGCCACCCGACTCGTCGACCAACCGGTCCTGCGGATACCGGGAGACGCAGCCGCCGCACCGGATTTCAGCGTTCCCGCAGCAACTCACGAAAACACCGCTCCCGATTTCGCTTTCGCTCAGCAGGCCTGCGCCGATCGCACCCATACCGCAGTGCAGGGCACCAGCGGCGCGCACCAGGTGCCCTAATCGATTCGGCAGCCAGCAAATTCGCCGGATTTCGTTGCGCGGAATTCGCGGAATCGATCACTCTACGCAGGTCGCGAAGCGAGAATGGAGGTGGCCTGATCCGGCTTCACGGGACGTATCGGCTGTCGTGGCCGAGAAGAACATGTGGGGAAACACGATGAAAGTCAAAGGATTTGCCACCGCCCTTCTCGCAGTAGGGGCTACTGGAATCACTGCGGGAATTGTCAACGCCCAACCATTGGCGCAACCATCGGCCCAGGTCAGCGTATCCAGCGTCGATCGCGGCGTCGGATATACGACGGCCACCGACGGCACGGGGGTGATCACTACCGTCAATGCCGGCGCCTTCGCGTTGACCAGGGATGCCGCCGCGGTCACCCTGACCGACAACGCGGGCAACGTCGTCGTCACGTTACCGACGTCCTTCACCGCCGACGGTCGCACCTTCGCCCTGCGGCCACAGATCAGTGACACCGGACGTACCTTGACGTTGACGCCGGTCGGTGCCCCGGAAACCAGTGCCCACCTGGCACAACTCATTGATCAGCAAGACGAGACCATCGCCCGCAAGCAGTACAACGCGGGCGTCGGCGCCCTCATCGGCGCCGGCATCGGCGCGGTGATCGGCTTCTTCCTCGGCGGCGTCGGCGCCCTGGTGACGATCCCCATCGGCGCGGGCATCGGCGCCCTGATCGGTTATTCCACACCGTAATTCGCTGACCTCGGCGGACGCGTACGCCGCACGGTGGTGCGCGTCCGCCGGTCGAGACACCGGCTCCGGTCCCGGTGCGGCTCGCCATGGCCCGAGCCACGCTGAGCGGCCCGACCTCAACTGGGCGCCACAAAAGCGCGTGATCGCGCGAGGATGGTCGGCATGACCGACCACGTGCTCGCCATCGACCTCGGCAAAACGGGCTGCCGGGGCTCCCTGCGGCTCAACGGACGCGAGACGCACACCGCCGAGGGGCCCGGCTCCCCCGGACTGGCCAACGCGGGCGGCGTCGCGGCGGCGGAGCAGGCGATCCGCGCCGTCGTCGATCGGATAGCGCTCGGCGGGAACACCTTCACCCTGTCCATCGGCGCCGCGGGTGCCGCCGCCGCACCGGACGCCGCCGCACTGCTCGCGCGTCAACTGGCCGATCTGCCCGGCGCGCAAGCGGTCGCCGTCACCTCCGACGCCGTGACCGCGCACGCCGGGGCACTCGGTGGCGCGCCGGGCGTCGTCCTGACCGCCGGGACGGGCGCCGTGGCCACCGCGGTCGACGACGCAGGACGATTCACCAGGACCGACGGCTGGGGCCCGCTGCTCGGCGACGAGGGCGGCGGCGCGTGGATCGGCACCGAGGGCTTGCGGGCGGCACTGCGCGCGCACGACGGACGCGCGGCACCCACCGAACTCGCCGCGAAGGCCGCCGAACACTACGGTGTCGCCCTCGCCGAACTGCCGAAACACCTTGGACAGCACGAAAATCCGGCACTGCTGGCGGCGCGCTTCGCCCCCGTCGTCGCCGCGGCCGCCGCCACGGACGACACCGCGGCCGCCATCATGACCGCGGCCGGACACGCACTCGCACGCACCGTCCTCGCCACCATCGAGCGGTCCGGCATGCGCCCGCCCGTGCCCTACGCGATCACCGGCGGACTGGCCAACCTCGGCGCGGCCCTGCTCGACCCGCTCGACGCGGCGATAGCGCAGGTGATCGATCGCCGACCCGCCCGCGGCGGCCCGATCGACGGCGCCGCGCTGCTCGCCATCGACACGACAACAGCCCTGGAAGCATTAGTGGTGCGAATCACGTGACACTCATTGACAGAACATGCACATGCCCTGACACTTACTTGCATTCCGCTCGCCGCGTTACCGAGGAGCTGCGATGAACGCACTCAACGTCGCCGTCATCGTCGTCTACCTCATCGTCATCGCCTGGATCGGCCTGCGCCTGTCCGGTAAGCAGAAGTCCAGCAGCGACTACTTCGTCGGCGAAGGCAAGATGCCGTGGTGGACGGTCTGCTTCTCCGTGGTGGCGACCGAGACCAGCGTGCTCACCGTCATCTCGATTCCCGGCGGCGCCTACACCGACCAGGCATTCGGCAACGTCGAGCTGGCCATCGGGTACATCATCGGCCGCACGATCGTGGCGACCGCCCTGATCCCGCTGTACAAGCGCGGCGGATTCGTCAGCGCCTATCAGTATCTGGAGCTGCGCTTCGGCCGCTACCTGCAGGGTGTCGCGTCGGTGACCTTCGTCTTCACCCGGCTGCTCGCCGAGGGCGTGCGCCTGTTCGCCTCCGCCATCCCGATCAAGCTGCTGCTCAGCGAGTTCGGCCTCGACCTCGGATACGACGTCATCATCATCGTGCTGACCCTGGTCACGGTGGTGTACACCTACCTCGGCGGCATCAAGGCGGTCATCTGGACCGACGCGCTGCAGATGGGTCTGTACCTGTCCGGCGCGATCATCGCGATCTGCGTGCTCACCGGCCACGTCGGCGCATCGGGTTGGTCGGACGCGCTGGACAACGGCAAGTTCCGCATCTTCGACACCGACTTCGGCCTTGCGCACATTCTGACCAACACCTTCGCCATGCCGACCGCGATCATCGGCGGCGCCATCTTCGCAATGGCCTCGCACGGCTCCGACCAGCTGATCGTGCAGCGCATCCTGGCCACCCGCTCGCTGCGCGACAGCCAGAAGGCGATGATCGGCTCCGGCATCTTCGTCGCCATCCAGTTCGCGGCGTTCTCGCTGGTCGGCGCGCTGCTGTGGTCGTACAACGAGGGCAAGTCGCCCAAGGAACTCGGCCTCGCCACCGCCGACAATCTGTACCCCAACTTCATCCTGCACGGGCTGCCGGTGGTGATCTCCGGTCTGCTGGTCGCGGGCATCCTGGGCGCCGCCATGGGCTCGCTGTCCGCGGCGCTGAACTCGATGGCGAACTCGACGGTGGCCGACATCATCCGCAGCTTCTCCGCCCGCGAGATCTCCGATCAGTCGCTGCTCAAACTCGCGCGCTACATGACGCTCGTCTGGGCGGTGCTGATGGCGTTGTGCGCCATGGGCTTCAGCGCGACCACCGGCAACGTGTACCTCACCGCGCTGACCATCGCCGGATACACCTACGGCGCGCTGCTCGGCGCCTTCCTGCTCGGCCGATTGGTCAAGCGCGCCAACCAGTTCGACGCGGTGCTCGCCTTCGTGGTCACGGTGATCGTGATGACGTTCATCGTGCGGGTGGTCAAGATCGACGTCACCGTGGCGGGCAAGGTGGTCGAGAAGGGTATCGCGGCGCAGTGGCTGGTGCCGATCGGCGTGCTGGTCACACTGGTGGTCGGCGGCATCGCGAGCCGCTTCCATCCGGCGCAGGCGCCCAAGCCGCCGAAACCGGTCGAGGTGGTGGCCTAGTGCGCGTCATCGGCTTGATGTCGGGTACCTCGCACGACGCGATCGACGCGGTGGGTGCGGATATCCACCTGCGGGACAGCACTATTCACGTCGAGGTACTGGGGCTGCTGAGCCGCCCCTACCCCGATCGCCTGCGCGCTGAACTCATCGCCGCGCTCCCGCCCGGCACGATCGACCTGGCCACGGTGTGCCGGCTCGATACCGCGATCGGGCAGGAGTTCGCCGCCACCGCAGCCGAGGCAGTACACGAGTTATGCGATGGCTCAGCGGATCTCGTCGCGTCGCACGGGCAGACGGTGTACCACTGGGTGGCCGGCGGACGGACCTGCGGCACACTGCAACTCGGCCAGCCGGCCTGGATCGCCGAGCAGACCGGGCTGCCCGTCGTCAGCGACTTCCGCTCGCGTGACATCGCGGCAGGCGGCCAGGGCGCGCCACTGGTCGCGCTGTTCGACCTGCTGTGGCTCGCGGGCCGGCCCGGGCGTTCGGCCGCACTCAATATCGGCGGCATCGCCAACGCGACCGTCACGGGCGACGCCCCGGTCGCCTTCGACACCGGCCCGGGCAACGCGCTGATCGACGCGGCCGTCGAACTGGCCACCGGCGGCACCGAACACATCGATCGAGACGGCCACCGCGCGGCGCGCGGCCGGATCGACGAGCGACTGCTGAAGACCCTGCTGACCGACAGCTACTACCAGGCAACGCCACCGAAGACGACCGGTAAGGAGCTGTTCAACCGAGCCTATCTCGAGCGGGTGTTGCGGGACCATCCCCTGCCTGCCGACGATATCGTCGCCTCCGTGACCGCGCTGACCGCACAGACCATCGCCGACGCACTGGCACCTTTCGCACCCGACGAAGTCATCGTCTCGGGCGGCGGTACCCGAAATCCGGTCCTGCTGAGCATGCTCGGCGAACGGCTGGGTAACGCCACCCTGTGCACCTCCGACGAGCTCGGTCTGCCGTCCGCCGCCAAAGAAGGCGCCGCTTTCGCCGTACTCGGATTCCTCACGATGCACGGACTCGCCGGCACCGACGCGGTCTGCACCGGCGCGACGCGGGCGAGGGTGCTCGGTTCGATCACGCCAGGTGCCACCCCGCTGACACTGCCCGAAACTCCCGGTGCGGCACCGCGACAGCTCAGGTTGGAGAACCATGAACGAGGGTGACGACGTCCGCACGCGCCTGCTCGGGGCGATCCCCCGGCTGACCCCGACCGGGCTGCGGGTCGCCCAGGTGATCCGCGACGACCCCGCCGCCGCAGCGCAATTGACCGTGAGCGAGCTCGCCGAGCGCGCCTCCACCAGCACGTCCGCAGTCGTCCGGCTGTCCAAAGCCCTTGGCTACGAAGGCTATCCGCAGCTTCGCCTGGCGCTGGCCGCGACCAGCAAGGACGACGGCTCACCGGTGTTCGCCACCGACATCGACGCCGACGACCCCCTGGCGAAGGTGCTGCACAAGCTCACCGCCTTCGAGACCGAGGGCATGGTGGCCACCGCCGACCTCGCCGATCCGTCGACCATGGCGGCGGTCGTCGACGCCCTGGTGCGCGCACGGCGGGTGGAGCTCATCGGCATCGGCGCCTCCGGACTGGTCGCGATGGACATGGCGCAGAAGCTGACCCGGATCGGCATGTGGTGCGTCGCTTGTACTTCCGAAGACGACGCCCTCGTGCAAGCCAGCCTGCTCGAAGCCGACGACGTGATCATCGCCTTCTCCCACTCCGGCGAGACCGCCGCCATCATCGACGCCGTCGATCGCGCCGCAGGCAGGCGGACGACGACGGTCGCCGTGACGTCGGGCGCACAGTCCAGGCTGGCGAGGGCGGCCGCGCACACGGTGCTCGTCGCCGGTCGCGAGGACGGTTTCCGGTCCGCCGCGATGGCGAGCCGGATGAGCCAGCTCCTCATCGTCGACGCGCTCTATATCGGCGTCCTGCAGCGCACACCGTCGGCCGCGGTGGCGTTGCGCCGGACCTATGACGCGGTAGCGGATCGCCGGATCTCCCGCACGGTGCGGAAGGCGCCGTGAGGCAGCCGCGGCACGCTGATCGACGATCCACCCCCATAGGTAGTCACGACTCGGTCGGGACCACACCACACGTTCGACCGTAGTTCCCGCATGGACATAGGAGGCGCAGTCATGAGTGACATCAGCACACTGAGCACCGAGGAAGCGAATCCGCGGACCGCCGCACTCGACTCCATGACCGTGGACGAGTTGTTGCGCACCATGAATTCCGAGGACGCCGTAGTGGCTTCCGCGGTGGCCGAGGCGATCCCGGAGATCGCCCGGGCGGTCGAGCTGATCGTCGCGGCCCGCAGGACCGGCGGCAGGCTGATCTATGTCGGCGCGGGGACCAGCGGCAGGCTCGGCGTGCTGGACGCGGTCGAGTGCCCGCCGACCTTCGGCACCGCCCCCGACGAGGTCATCGGCATCATCGCCGGTGGCGCCGAGGCGTTCGCACACGCCGTCGAGGGCGCCGAGGACGACCCCGCACTCGCCGTCGCGGATCTCGCCGATATCGACCTGACCGCCGACGACGTGATCGTGGCGCTGGCGGCCAGCGGCCGCACCCCGTACGCGATCGGCGCGCTGCAGCACGGCCGATCGATCGGCGCCGCCACCGTCGGCGTCTCCTGCAATCGGCATGCCGAGTTGAGCGAGCACGCCGACGTCGGTATCGAGATCGAAACGGGCCCAGAGGTATTGACCGGATCGACGCGCTTGAAGGCCGGTACGGCGCAGAAGATGGTGTGCAACATGCTCTCGACCGCCACCATGGTGCAATCGGGCAAGGTCTACGGCAACCGCATGGTCGACGTGAAGCCAACCAACGCCAAGCTGGTCGACCGGGCCCGCCGGATCATCGAGGACGCCACCGGCGTCGACCCGGTCACCGCCGCCGCCCTCCTGGACGCCGCCGACGGGCACCCGAAAACCGCGATCGTCATGCAACTGGCCGGCGTCGATGTGGCGGCGGCCCGCAGGCTGCTCGCCGGCGCCGACGGGTTCGTGCGCACCGCCGTCGGCAGCGCCGGGTAGGCGGGGTGTACCCGCGAATGGGTATCTCGACCGCGGCACGCCTGGCCCTCTGTGTCACGGCCGTCATCGCAGTATGCGTCGGCTGCGGGATCGACAACGGGTCGGACAACTCCGCGACCGAGAATCGGCAGCCGATCGAGTGGGGTGCCTGTCCACCCGGTTCCAGCTCCGCCGTTCAGTGCGCGAGCATCGACGTGCCGCTGGACTGGAACAACCCGGGCGGGGCGAAGATTCAGGTCGGGGTCAATCGACTACCCGCAACCGATCCGGCGCAGAAGATCGGGGACCTGGTCGTCAATCCCGGCGGTCCCGGCGGCGCGGGCACGCAGTTCGTCGCCCTCGAAGGCGCCGAGCCGGGTCTGTTCCCCGGCGGGCTCCGGCAGCGCTTCGATCTGATCGGCTTCGATCCGCGCGGTGTCGGCACCAGCCGGCCGTCCATCCAGTGCGACGCCGACCTGGCCAACCGGCTGCCCCGCCAATTCCCGCGCGGGCAGCAAGAATTCGACGAGATGGTCGCGGCGAACCGGGCGTTCGGTGACACCTGCCGTCGCCGGACCGGCGATCTGCTCGACCATGTGGACACGGTGAGCGTCGCCCGCGATCTCGAGGTGCTGCGCCAACGCCTCGGCGGCGCGCCGCTGACCTACCTCGGCCTGTCCTACGGCACCGAGATCGGCGCGGAGTACGCCCGCCTGTTCCCCGACAAGAGCCGCGCCCTGGCGCTGGACGGCGCGCTCGTGCACTCCCAGCCGACGAGCACCATGAGCTTCTACGAATCCGTCGCGATCGAGGACAGCTGGAATCGCTTCGCGGCGTGGTGCCGATCCGCGGCCGAATGCGCGGTGCGCGAACAGGATCCGTCGCAGGTCCTCGACGATCTGGTCACCAAGGCGGAGCAGCACCCGCTGCCGGCACCGACCTGTCAGAGCACCGGTAAGTGCCGCAGCGAGGTCACCACCGACGACCTGCTGACCAACCTCCAGGGCAGGCTGCTGTCCAGGGATCCCATCCCGAATATCGGCGACGAAGGCTGGCCCGGCCTGTCCGCCCGGCTCGACCAGGCGCGCAACGGTGACGCGAGCGGCTTCGCCTCGGCCGCGTTCACGGCCGACAGCAACCACGCCGACCTGGGCGTCGGCTGCGCGGACTTCCGCCCCGACTTCGACAGCTACGCCGCGCTGAAAGCCCAGCAGACCCTGCTCGCCACCATCGCACCGCACACCAGGGGCGTCAGCCAGTCCTACCGGTACCTCGCGCGGTGCCAGGGCTGGCCTGCCCGAGCCAATCCCGCGCGGGAGACCGTCGCCGAACCCACCATCGCGACGCTGATCGTCAACGCCACCCACGACCCGTCGACCTCCTACGGCTGGGCGCAGCTGATGCTGACCCAGATCCGCGGTTCCGTCCTGCTGACCCGCGACGGCGACGGGCACACGTCCTTCATGGGGCCCGGTCGCACCAGGGACGCCATCGTCGGCTACCTGATCGACGCCACCCCGCCCGCCGCGGGTCTCGTGCTGCCCGACTGAGAACCGTTGGGCCGCAAGGCGGTCAATCCTTCGGCCAGTGCCGGTCCAGGAAGTCGGCGATGAGCGGGGCGATCTCGGGGAGTTTGTCTTCGAGGGCGAAGTGGCCGGTGTCGAAGATGTGGAGTTCGGCGTCGGGGAGGTCGTGGAGGTAGGCGTGCGCACCCGGCTCGGGGAAGAAGGGGTCGTTGCGGCCCCAGACGATCAGGGTCGGCGGGGTGTGCGTGTGTAGCCATTCCTGCCACCGCGGGTACTGCTCGACGTTGGAGTGGTAGTCGAAGGCCAACGCCACCTGGGCTGCTTTGCGGCCGGGCAGGTCGAGGAAGTGCTGGTCGAGAGTCCAGCCGTCCGGGGCGAGAAGTTCGGGGTCGCCGACGCCGTGCTCGTACTGGCCGCGGGTGCCGGGGAGGGTGAGCAGGTCCCGGATGGCGGGTTCGGCGTCGGGCTGGTCGGGGCGCAGGGCCACGAAGTCGCGGGCGCCGTCGGAAAGGCCCTCCTCGTAGGCGTTTCCGTTCTGGATGACCAGTCCGGCGACCCATTCGGGGTGCCGGGTCGCGATGCGGAAGCCGACCGGTGCGCCGAAATCGAAGGCGTACAGGAAGAATCGCGTGAGTCCCAGGCGCTCCAGGAACCCTTCGACGATGTCGGCCAGCCGCTCGAAGGAGTAGGTGAAGGACTCGGGCGCGTCGGTGTGCCCGAAGCCCGGATAGTCGGGCGCGATGAGCCGATAGCTGCCGCCGAGGGCATCGATCAGCCTGCGGAATTGGTGCGACGCCGATGGAAATCCGTGCAGGAGCAGCAATACCGGCGCGTCCTCGGGCCCGGCCTGCCGGTAGAACACCCGAACACCATCGACCTCGACGAACCTGTGCTCGACCCGAGGTAGATCATTAAC
Source organism: Nocardia sp. CS682 (assembly GCF_004634405.1). Classification (NCBI taxonomy): domain Bacteria; kingdom Bacillati; phylum Actinomycetota; class Actinomycetes; order Mycobacteriales; family Nocardiaceae; genus Nocardia; species Nocardia sp. CS682. Next base: position 2,590,755 of record NZ_CP029710.1, read on the forward strand.
CGGCATTGCTGCCCTCTTCTCTGCTAGCTCGACATCCCGCGCCGGAGCGCCGGGATTGGTGGAACCATCGAGAGTGGGCAGAACATTCCCGAGGCCGAGCAGCAGCGAGTCCGTGCGGCCGCGAATTATTGCTCCGGTTGCGGATTTTCCCGGCGCGCGCGGGCCCGGCGCTTGCCCTCGTGCATTGCTTGAACGCGGGCGATGGGAATGGTGTGGCCCTCCTCGATGAGATCGGCGGGCAGCGTTTGGGGTTCGGGCATTTCGTCGGCCCACGGGTCGCGCTCGCCGAGCTGGTTCAGCGCGGTGCGGACGGTGAAATCCTGCGGCGTGACGTTGTCGATATCGGCCCAGCCGACCGGGAACGACACCGTGGTGCCCGGCCGGATCCGCGGGCTGTACGCGGCGACGACGGTCCCGCCACCCGCGCGGGTGGAGTCGAGGAACACCCGCCCGCCCCGGTCCTCGCGGATGAAGGCGGTGGTGGCGAGGTCCGGATCGAGCCGCTCGGCGCGGGCCGCGACCGCCCGGGTGGCCGCCGCGACGTCCTCGATCGACAGACCGGGCACCAGCGGCACGAAGACGTGCACCCCCTTGGCGCCACTGGTTTTCACCGCACCGGCCAGCCCGTCGTCGGCGAGCGCGGCGCGGACCAGCTTCGCGGCCAGCACCGCCTGCCGGAACGGCTGGTCCGGCGACGGATCGAGGTCGAGCACGAGATGGGTCGGGCCTTTGCTGTGCTCGGCGAGCAGCAGCGTGGTGTGGTACTCGACCGCGCGCTGATTGCCGAACCACAGCAGCGTGCGGACGTCGTCGCACAGCGCGTAAGTCACCTCGCGGTGCGAACTCTCGGCCCACACCGTCACCCGATGCAGCCAGTCCGGGGTGTACTTGGGCAGGTTCTTCTGCATGAACGGCTGCTGCCCCGGCCGCACCCGCACCACCGACAGCGGACGGTCGCGCAGCTGTCGAACCAGTCGATCGCCGACGGCCTCCAGGTAGTCGACCAGATCGCGCTTGGTCGCCTCGGCGCCGTCGAACAGCGGCTTGTCCAGATTGGTCAGCGTCACCCCGGCGCGGACCTCTTCACTGCCCATCGGCTCACCTTGCCCGCCGCGGACAGCGCGGTCAACCCGCCTGCACCGCGTGCCGTACCTCGGCGAGCGCATCGACGACAGTCCGGTTCTCCCCCTGCGCGTTCTGTCCGAGCTGGGCCCATCCCCGGCCTGCTGGACCGCACAGTTGCGTCCACACCTCGCGGGTCCGGTCGAGCAGTTCACGCTGTTCGACCTCGCCGAGCCCCCAGAGGAAATCCGCAGGATAGGCGGCGCCGCGCAGCCACCCCAGTGGGTCGATCTTGGCACCGGGGTCGTACCCGTGCGGCATGACGCTCAGGTGCAGGTGCGGGCCGGTGGATCCGCCGTTGTTGCCGACGTAGGCGATCAGCTGCCCGGCCTCGACGCGGTCACCGACCGACAGTCCGGTCGCGCCCGCGTCCCACATGTGTCCGTATTCGCTCACCCCACCACCGTCGGCGTTCGGATGGTCGATGACGATCCACTCGCCGTACCCACCGGCGGCGCCGAGGAACAGGACGGTGCCGCCGGCACACGCGTAGATCGGCGTCCCGTCGGGCGCCGGAAAATCCTGCCCGGCGTGGAAACCGCCCTCGCGTGGGCCGAACGGTGAGCCGATCGTGAGTGCTGCTCGAGTCATGGGCCAGTAACGGGTCATGGGTGCCCTCCTCTCCGCTCCGAATATCGGGAGCAGGGTGGGCGAACGTGCCCGCCCGGTCCGCTCAGCGGGCCGTGACGGTGGTGGGCAGGGCGGCGAAGCCGCGGTTGTTCGAGGCGTGGATGCGGCGCACGCCCTCGGGGTCGATGTCGTAGTCGGCGACCTTGCCGACGATCTCCTCGAGGGCGACCCGCAGCTCCAGCTGTGCCAGGTTGGCGCCGAGGCAGTGGTGGCGACCGCTGCCGAACACCAGCGACGCACCGGTGTCCCGGTCCAGGTCGAAGGTGTCGGGGTCGCTGAAGACCGCGGGGTCGCGATTGGCGGAGCCAAGGAGCAGCAGCATGCGCGCGCCGGCCGGAATCGACACCCCGTGCAGCTCGAACGGCTCGGTGGCGGTGCGCAGCGTGGTCTGGGTCGACGGTTCGTAGCGCATGGATTCGGCGATCCAGGCGGCGATCCGCCCGTCGAAGGCCTTGCGGCGCTGGTCGGGATGCTGCCATGCGGTGTGCCAGAGGTTGCCGAGGGTGAGCATGGTGGTTTCGATGCCCGCGCCGACGAGCAGGATCAGCACGCTGACGATCTCCTCGGGGGTGAGCCGATCGTCACCGTCGGCCGCGTCGAGCAGCCCGGACAACAGGTCGTCGCGGCGGTCCTGGCTCCGTGCGATGGTCAACTCGGTGTAGTAGCCGATGAGGGCGCCGATCGCCTGGATGGCCTCGGGCCGCAGATCGGTGGACTCCTCGTCGTTGTACATGATTTCCATGCCGAGTTTGCGCAGCATCTCGCGGTCCTGCTCGGGCACGCCGACCAGTTCGGCGACCACCTCGGTCGGGAAGGGGCCCGCGAAATCGGCCATCATGTCGAAGCTGCCGCGCTCGAGCAGGGGCGCCAGCAGCCCGCTGGCGATCTCGCGTAACCGGGGTTCCAACCCCTGCACCCGGTGCTGGGTGAAGGCCCGCGCGACCAGCCCGCGCAGCCGGGTGTGCCGGGGCGGGTCCATCGCGACGAAGGAGAACATCTGCTCGGCCTGCGGGCCCCAGAACGCCGGTTCCATCCGGATGGCACCGTTCGCGCTGGAGAATCGGTCCGAATCGCGCAGTGCGGCAAGGACATCCGCATACCGGGAGAGCGCCCAGAAGTCGTCGGTCTCGTTGCGGTAGACCGGCGCCTCGGTTCGCAGCCTCGCGTAGTACGGGTACGGGTCGCGGTGGACGTCGAAGTCGTATGGGCTGTACTGCAGTGGCATGATGAAGCCTTCCGGACGGCGCGACGGCACCATCGCTACCGGTTCGCAACTCGAACTGACATGATGACAATAGTCGAGATGAATTGAGGGCGTTGTGAACTCGGAACCCCCAGCCTCGCGGATCGACGTATCCAAGCCGCATCCGGCGCGCCGCTACGATTACTGGCTCGGCGGCAAGGACAACTTCCCCGCGGACCGGGAATCGGCCGATATGGTGGCCGAGGCCTTCCCCACCGTCCGCCTGGCCGCCCTGGAGAATCGCAGCTTTCTGCGGCGGGTGGTCGCCTACCTGGCCGACGCGGGTGTCCGGCAGTTCCTCGACATCGGGGCCGGCCTGCCCACCGCGGGCAATGTGCACGAGATCGCGCAGGATATCGCCCCCGAGTCCCGCGTCGTCTACGTCGACAACGACCCGATCGTGCTGGTGCACGCCCGCGCGCTGCTCAACAGCTCACCCGAGGGCGCGACCGCCTACCTCGACGCGGACATCCGCGAGCCCGACCGCATCCTCGCCCACCCCGACCTGGCCCGGGTCCTCGACCTGGACCAGCCGGTGGCACTGATGCTGGTGGCCATCATGCACTTCATCACCGACGACGACGGCCCCTACGAGCTGGTGCGCAAGCTGTGCGACGCGCTGCCCTCGGGCAGCTACCTGGTGATGACCCATGCCACCAGCGACCATCTCACCGACGAGGAGCTCGCCGAGTCGAACGCCGCCAACCTGCGCAGCGGAGTTCCGTTCCGCTTACGCAGCACCGAGGAGTTCACCCGTTTCTTCACCGACTTGGAGCTCGTCCCACCCGGCATCGGCTCGGTGATGACGTGGCGGCCGGGCGAGTGGCGCCCACACCCGAGGCCGGAGGCGGTCTCCATGCTCGGCGCGGTGGCCCGCATCCGCTGATCAGTGCGGGCCGCGGTCGGCGCCGCCTTCGGAATCCCAGCGTTGCACCGCCGCGGCACCTTCGGCGCGGTCACCGCGCTCGCGGGTGCCGATCGTCAGCAACTCGTCGACCGCCGATTCGTCGTCGACGGCGGACGCGGAGACCATCGTCGCCGCGGCATCGAGTTCAACGGCGGCGGGCGGCACGACCAACAGCACCACCCTGCGGTTCTTCACACCGAGCAGCTCGACCGTGTGCAGTGTCCCTTGCCGAAACCCCTCGACTCGCACTGTTCGACCGGCGATGACGAGTTCACCCGTCGTTCGCGCCCATTCGTCGAGCGGATAAGCCACGTGATGAATGGGCCCGATCCGATCGGCGACGGCGGCCAGCAGCGCGGGCAGCTCCGCCGCCAAATCTTCGCTGTGCGGCCACCAGGCCCCGTCGACGTATCCGGTCTTCGGCGCTTTCGGCTTCAGCCGCAGGCGCAGTGCGCGTTGCCCGGCGCGGGTCGTCGATCGCGTCATGACTGTGCCTCGCCGGTGCGCTGCTCCGTCGTGCGCGGAGCAGACTGTGTCGGGGTTCGCTCGCTCATGGTCGATCCTCCTGCCGCGGCCTGGTGTCGGCCGGATTGATCCGGAGCGGACGGCGCGGTGACCTCCGCATGGCTACCCGTGACTTCTCTGCGCGCCGCAGTGCGGTACGCAGCCCACTCCGGCCGAGCGGCCGGACGCTGTCAGGTGCGTCGAAAGCTTTGACACCGAGGAACTTTCGTTCCGAGGCGGTTTCCGGAGCGTCGTCGGACGTCGCGGTCAGCAGGCTGTCAGGCAGGGCCAGTTTGTGGATGGTGCGCAGGGTCAGCAGGTACTGGCGCAGCAAGGAGCCGCTGGTGTAGGGCAGGTCGTATTTGTCGCAGAGTTCCCGCACGCGCAGCGCGATCTCGGCGTACCGGTTGCTCGGCAGGTCGGGGAACAGATGGTGTTCGATCTGATAGCAGAGGTTGCCGCTGAGGAAGGCCAGCACCGGGCCCGCATCGAAGTTCGCGGTGCCGAGCATCTGGCGTAGATACCACTCCCCCTTGGTCTCGTCGGCGACCACGGTCGGCTCGAATTTCTCCGCGCCGTCGGGGAAGTGCCCGCAGAAGATCACCACATATGCCCACAGATTCCGCAGCACGTTCGCGCTCGCGTCCGCGGCGAGGGTGCGCCGCCAGCGGCGTCCGCTCAGCGCCGGGAACAGCAGATAGTCCTTGCCGGTCTGTCTGGCGATCTTGCCGAGGAACGTCTTGGTCTGCGCGGCCTTCTGCATCGGGCCGATCGCCCGCTCGCGTTCGGAGTACAGGCCGTGCAGCGCGATGCCCCATTCGAAGGTGGCGGCCAGCAACAGGTTTCGCAGCGGCTGCAGCAGATGGCCCGGCTTCCACCGTTCGTCGCGGGTCACCCGCATGACGCCGAAGCCGATGTCCTCGTCCATGCCGAGCACATTCGTGTAGACGTGGTGGCGATAGTTGTGCGAATAGCGCCACTGCGCCGACACCCCCGCCATGTCCCACTCCCAGGTGCTGGAGTGGATCTCCGGGTCGTTCATCCAGTCCCACTGGCCGTGGCAGACGTTGTGGCCGATCTCCATGTTCTCGATGCTCTTCGCCAGCGCCAGCCCGGCGGTCCCCGCGAGCCAGCCGGTGCGGCCGCGGCTGAGCGCGATCGTCAGCCGGGACGCGGCGTCGAGGGCACGCTGGCACGCGATGGTGCGACGAATATAGGCGGCGTCGCGGGCGCCACGCTGCTCCTGGATGTCGCGGCGGATCACGTCGAGCTCGAGCCCGAGCGCCTCGATATCCGCCGTGCTCAGGTGCGCGTAAGCAGCGACCTCTGTAATTGCCATCTTCGTTTCCTCGGATTCCCGAACAGCGTATGTCTACAGCGTAGGCTTACATTGTTGACAACGCACCCTTCAGCCGGAAAGGCGCTGGATTCGATGAATCGAATCAGGGCCGGGCCAGGCGACCCCTCGGATGCCGAGGCGGGTCTGCCCGCACGCAAGAACCGCAGGAACCACCCCTTGACCAGGGCCGCAATGCTCGCGGCCGCATTGGAGATCATCGACAGCGACAGCGTCGACCACCTGTCCATGCGCCGCCTCGGCGCGGCACTCGGGCGCGACCCGATGGTGCTGTACCGACACGCCGCGAACAAGGCCGCGGTGCTCGACGGCGTCGCCGAGATCGTGCTCGAACAACTGACCATCGACACCACCGACCCCGACTGGCAGCATCAGCTGCGCGCCGTCGCGCGTGACTTCCGCAGGTTGGCCGTCGCCCATCCGAATGTGGTGCCGCTGCTGGTGACCCGCCCGTTGGCGACGCCGATCGGCTTGCGGCCGACGGGCACGCTGCGGCCACTCGAACGCCTGCTCGTGCTGCTCACCCACGCCGATTTCAGCGGCACCGACGCATTGCACATCTACCGGGCGCTGTTCGGATTCCTCTATGGCCACATCCTCACCGAGCTGCAGGAAGTCGTCGAACGACCAGAGGAAATCACCGATCTGCTGCGGATGGGCCTCAATCGGCTGCCCATCGGCGAATTTCCGCTACTGCGCAGCCTCGCCTCGGACCTGGCCGCCTACGACGGTGTCGCAGAACTCGAACTCGGCCTGGATATTTTGATCAATGGCCTCGCCGGCACCGTCACACCCGGCGTCGCGCCCGAGAGCGCCGAATCAGTTGTGGCACAGCAGCGCTGGGACTCCGAGGGCGGGGCCAACTGAGCCGCACGATCCCTCAGTCAGGACCGGGCAGCGTCGCGGTGAGTCCGGCGAGCAGGATGTCGAGCCCGCGTTCGAGTTCGGCGGCGCCGTCGTAGGCGGCCAGCACCGGCGCGAGTTCGCGCAGCAGCGGAAACTCGCTGATCGGCAGCCGGTGCAGCCCGAGTCGGAGCACCTCGTCAGTCTCTTCGGGCCGTTCGACGATCTCCTGCAGCTCGTTGAGAACATGCCCGTACAGGAATCCGAACAGCGCGCGATAGATGTGCAGCGCGTCGGCTCCCGAGAAGCCGGCCCTGGTCAACAAGGCCAGCATGTGCTCGAGCGGCCGCACCACCGAGGGCGGGCGCAACCCGAGTGGCGTCGCCAACGGTCGGGTGACCAGCAGCGGAACCACCCGCGGGTGAGCGAGGGCAAGTTCGCGGAAATCGTGTGCGACCGCCCGCAACTGGTGCCGCCAGTCCGGATCGGCGGCGTCGACCGTCAGCTGGGCGAACAGGAGCTCGGCGACTCCGTCGAGGACGGCCGCCTTGTTGGGTAGATGCCGGTAGATCACCATGGGGTCCCGGCCGACCGCGTCGGCCAGTCGCCGCATGGACAGCCCGTCCACCCCGTCGCTGTCGATGATCGCCAGCGCGGCGTCCAGCACGGCCGCCCTGGTGACCGGGCTTTCGCCCCGACCGGGGGCCGCGCCTCCGTTGCGCGCGCTGCCCGATCGGGAACTGCCGCGTTTTGCGGGGGGCTCGGTCATCCGGGTGGGCCTCATTCCCTATCTCCGATAGGTCAGGGGCGTAGACCTACGACGTTGACACTACGTCATAGGTGGTGCCCGACCCCTGCCGACTCACCACCCCGATTCGAAGCGACCATTGCCTGCGTGTTCGGCCTGCCCGCGCCGCTCCGCCTCCAGTCGCGCGGAATTGGCCTCGGCGAAAATTCGCGCGGAACTCACCTGCGGGTCCTCGGTGAGTTCGCGCATCGCCGCCTCGACCTGCGGTTGCTTGTCGGCCACCGCGGCCTCGTAAGCGGCGAGGATGCGCTCGGCATTCGGCACGCTGAGCGACAGCAGCCGGTTTTCGGCATCGACCTCCACGCGCACGCCGTCGACCTTGCCGACACCACGGATCTGGGCCAATTCATACTGGGCGCGCTGGACTTTCATGCCCAGCTCTTCGTGCGCAGGATGCACGGAAAAACCTCACTCGATCGAAAAACTAATGCGCGCTCAGCCGCCGGCCGAGGCTTGGAATATCAGCAGCGGCCGGTCGGAGTGCAGGTATCCGCGCGCCGAGCCGCCCCACTCGGTGGAACCGCCGAGCGCGGCGTCGAATTCCGGCCCCGTGACGTAGGTCCCGGCCGGAACCACCTGTTGCAGACCGTCTTTGAGCGTCGGTGCGGCGACCGGCTCGGCGGGCGCATACCGGCCCCGCAGCTCCGCCGCGGTCGCCGGCTCCAGTTCCACTACCGCGTCCACCCAGTAGATCGTGGGCCCCGGGGCGCCGGAGGAATTGTCCCAGTCGATCCACGAGACCGACGCGGGTCGCCCGATGAGCGGGAAGTACTTCATCAGAGTTTCCGGGTCGGAGCGAACGGGGTCGGACACCTGGCTGGTCCTTTCCTGCGGGACGGAGTCGGAGAACGGCGAGGTGCAGCCGAGCACGGCCAGTACCGCTGCCCCGAGGGCGGCAGCGGCCGAAACTCTACGGGGCACGGTCATTTCGGGCGGGCGCTACCCGTCTCGCGGTCGTTGTCCGGCATCCGTCCGTCGTCGCCGTCGTAGCGACTGTCGCTGCGATCCTCGCGCCCGGGGTTGCGTTGCGGGTCGGAGCCGCCGTCCACGGTCGCGCTCGACGGCGGTTGTCCCACCTCCCACGACACGGTCCGGGTGAGGCTGCCGCTCGATTCGAACGGCTTTGCCCAGCCGATCTCGGCGAAGCGCCCGTTCTCGGCATCACTGACGCCGGTGCCCTTGTCGTGCTTGCCCTTGTCGAAGTTGTAGTAGTCCTGGGCCGACACCGTGACGTCCATGACCACGCGATTGCCCTCGACCCGCACGTTCGAATGGCTGTACTGCTGGTAGCCGCCGATGGCCTTCTGCCAGTTCTCGGTCACCGGGTAGTTCGTCCCCGCGTCTTTGCCGACGCTGATCGGTTTGCCATTCATCTGAAAGTTCTTGTTTCCACTACGGACGAACTGGTCGGCGGCGGCAGCGGCTCGGCTGATCTCGTAGTCCACCGCCTGCTTGATCGACCTGTCCTCGTTGTAGCCCTCGGCGTAGTCGAACTTCATCGGCTTGCCGTTGTTGTCCCAGTAGTGGCGGTACAACGCGGTGGCGTCGTCGAAATCTTTGAAGGCCTCGCCGCCCGCCAGCTTCGCCTGCCATTTCTGCTTGGCCAGCCAGTCGCCGAAACCGCCTTCCTTCGTGTTGTAGAGGAAGGTGTCGTCGTGGTGGACGCCCGGTATCTTCGGCGGGCCGATCTCGTAGCGGCCGTCGGCCGAGCGGAGCAGGGCCAGCGGGGGCAGTTCGGGCATGGGCGCCCCGGGCGACTTCGTCAGCACCTGCAAGCCCTCCACGCCCTTGTTGATGGATCCGGCGGCCTGCTGCTCGTCCTCGGCGAAACTCTTCAGCAAGGTCTGGATCCTGGTCTGGAAACCAGTGGCCTGGCTGTCGAGTTTCGCCTGCATGATGAGTGCGAGCAGTGGGCTGCCGGGATATCTCGGTGCGGTGACCGTACCGTTGTCGGCGACCTTCATGCCCGCGGCGGCCGCCTCGTTGTCCACGATCGTCAGCAACGAGGTCTTGGTGAGATCCAGTTGCAGGCCGTAGGTCGCGAAGTACTGGGCGATCCGGCCCGCCACCTCGTCGATGTAGTTGGCCGAGAGCTTCTCACCGAGCGCGCGCACCGACGCCGCCGCCGCACCCTCCCCCTTCCAGCCTTTCGCCACCGCGTCCACGTCCCGGCCCATGCCGTCGACCTCGCGCACGAAATCACCGGTGCGCGACGCCAATTGGGTGCCGTAGGTGACCATCGTCGACGGCACGCACGCGCGCACGTGGCTGATCGTCGTCGTCATTGCTTCGCCTTACCGGGGTTCGGCGGCATGATTCTGCGGAACTGCTCGACGAAGGCTCGTTCGACGTCGCTGTAGGCCTTCACGCCGGAGTTCGTGACCGACGCCATCTGTTCGATGTTGCTCCGCAGTGCGCCATAAGCCGCGAGCGCGGCGGGGCCTACGGCCGTCATCGCCTGCTGCACCGGCGAATCCGGCATGGTTGTCTGCGCGTCGATTTTGATGCCGGCAATGGTTGTCGCACGTCCGGTGAGGGCCTTGCCGAGCCCGCGCAGCGCGTCGAGATCGGCCTGCAAGATATCGCCCATGAGCTCCCCTGTGGGTAACCGAGGAACTGCACCTCGGAAGAAGCGACGGTAACATCCCCCAAAACCCTTGAAAAGTACTAACTTTCATTGGCTGCCCGGGTTAGCTCGGAGGTGGTAGAGGACGGCGGGGCCGGTGGCGGTACCGTCCTCACCTATGACTCCGCCACCGTCGGGACAGCAGTTCGCCATCGGCCGGGGCGACCAACGGGCGGTGATCGTCGAGGTCGGTGGCGGCATCCGGGAGTTCCGGGTGGCCGGGCGCGATGTGCTCGAGCCCTACGACGTGCTGGCGATGGCCGACGGTGGCCGCGGCGCCGCGTTGATTCCGTGGCCGAACCGGTTGGCGGACGGCAGGTATCGCTTCGACGGCGTCGACCATCAGCTCGCGCTGTCCGAGCCGGCGACGCGCACCGCGATCCACGGGCTGCTGCGCTGGCGGCCGTGGCGGGCCTGCGACGCGCAGGAGGACGAGGTCACCATGCGCACCACGTTGCATCCCTGCAAGGGTTATCCGTTCCATCTCGACCTCGCCATCTGCTACGCACTGTCCGACAACGGGCTGACGGTCACCACGACGGCCACCAACCTCGGCGCGACCGCGGCACCGTACGGCTGTGGCCACCATCCGTATCTCTCGCCGGGCGAGGGCGGGATCGACGCCGCCGTCCTGCATTTCGACGCCGCGACCCGGATCGTCACCGACCCCGACCGACAGCTGCCGATCGGCACCGAATCCGTGCGCGGCACACCGTTCGACTTCAGCACGCCGAAACCGCTGGGCGCGTTGACCATCGATCATCCGTTCACCGACCTGGCCCGCGACGACAACGGACGGGCGTGGGTCCGGTTGCGCGGCAAAGACGGCGCGGTGGCCGAGCTCTGGGTCGACGACTCCTATCCGGTGCTGCAACTGTTCACCGCCGATACCCTCGCCCCGGCACACCGGCGTACCGGCCTGGCCGCCGAGCCGATGACCTGCCCGCCCAATGCTTTTCACAGCGGCGACGGCGTGATCCGGCTGACGCCGGGGGCCACCGTGCGGACCAGGTGGGGCGCGCGACTGACTCGGTCGTGACCGATCAGCGCCCTGAAAGTACAGAGTCAGCGGCGGTACCCGAACCGTAACTTATTTCCGAAAATACAATGTGAAAATCAATTATCCACTTTGCCTGCGCCGGCCCCCGTAGTAATCGCCGCCAAAAAGAGGTAGGCTGAATTTGCTGCTCCAGCCCGGCCGATATCAGATCTGATGGTCGCTGCTGGCAGATGAGTCAAAGCGTGGATGAATATCCGCCGATGTCAGTGCTTCATTACCGGCACAGAGGCGTTCGTACGAGATGGTGACCACCCGATGTGGTCGTCCGTAACAGCCTCCGTAGCAACGGATTAGAACATGACAGCCTGAACACGGCGAAAACTACGTCCACCACAGAGTTCCAAGTCTCACACACCGCTGACGAAACCGGCGAAGTAATTGGCTTGCCAATAAACGGCGAGCCGGTGAAATGCGCCGCGACGCGCTGCGCATTCGCCTTGCTTCACACCGATGCGGAAAAGCGAGGACGCGCGCCACCATGACCGATTTCACGATATCGGCCACAGCGAATAAGCAATACAGGAGCATTATCATGACTACTACACGCAACACACGCACCCGTATCGCCGCCCTTTTCGGTGGCATCATTATGACCACGGGCGCAATGATCGCTGTCGCCCCACCGGCTTTCGCGGCCTGCAATGCCATGGACGGCGCCAGCGGTGCTCCCGGCACGGCCTCACAGCCGGCCGGCGGCGTCGGCGGCAACGGCAGCGCCGGTACCCCGAGCTGTCCGGGCGGCAACGGCGGTAGCGGCGGCGCAGGCTTCGGCGGCGGCGCGGGCGGCGCAGGCGGGATCGGCGGCAACGGCGGACTCGGTGTGCTCGGTACCGGTGGCCTCGGCGGCATCGGTGGCCTGGGCGGACCCGACGGCGGCTCCGGCGGAGCCGGTGGCGCGGGCGGCAACGGCGGCGCGGGTGACACCAGCGGCGCAGGCACCGCGGGCGCGGCAGGCGGCGCGGGCGGCCTCGGCGGTAACGCCGTGGCGGTCGACACCGGCGGCGAAGGCGGCAGAGCGGGTAACGGCGGTGACGCCTCCGGCGCGAACAACAACGGCGGGCCCGGCGCACGCGGCGGCAACGGCGGCAGCGGCGCGCTCGGGACCGGCGGGGCAGGCGGCGGTGGCGGCAACGGCGGTGCCCAGACCGGCACCGGCACCCTCGGTAACTGCGGCAACGGCGGCAGCGGCGGCGCAGGCCTGGTCGCAGGCGCACCCGGGACCGGAGGCAGCGGCAGTGGAACCTGCTGATACGGCCTGACTCGACCCGAACCACATCGCACAAACCGTGCGGTGTGGTTCGTCGCTGAGCTGTCATGGCAGCGCTGTTATCGTCGATAGCGCCCGCGCCGGGCGGAGGGACCGCGCGCAGCAACCCGCGCCGACGAGGATGGTCTCTTGAAATACGTTCCCCGCGTTGCCTTGTTCTTGGCGATCCCCGCCCTCTTGTTCGTGGTCCCGTGGTGGACCTTGGTCGGTGCACCCACCGAGGGCACCGGTCCGCTGTTCTGGCTCGGCTCGGCGATCTTCCTGCTCGCCTTCGCCTGCCTGCCCGCGGCGATGTTCCTCGGGCACGGGCCCGCACAGTCCGATGCCGCGTCCATCGTCGGCGACACACTGCTCGGCGTGGCCTGGGTGGCGTTCAGCTGGTCGGTGCTCGGCAACATCGCCGGATTGGTGCTGCCCCTGGCGGGTGTGCACGATCCGGACCGCTCGCGCATCGTCGCGGTGGGCGTGCTGGCGGTGGCGACCGCCCTGGTCGTCTGGGGCATCATCGAGGCGCGCCGGGTGCCCCGGGTACGCACGGTCGACGTGGAAATCCCCGGACTCGGACAGGGTTTCGACGGACTGCGCCTGGTGGTCGTCACCGATACCCACTTCGCCGCACTGAACCGACTGCGCTGGTCGGAAAAGGTGGTCGACGTCGTGAATGCGCAGCGCCCCGATATCGCTTGTCACGCGGGCGATCTCGCGGACGGCTCGGTCGCGAAGCGGCACCCGCAGGTCGACCCGCTCGGCAAGATCGACGCACCGCTCGGCCGGTTCTACATCACCGGCAACCACGAGTACTTCGGCGACGCGCAGGGCTGGATCGACCACATGACCTCGATCGGCTGGCAACCGCTGCACAACCAGCACCAGACGGTGACCCGCGGCGGCGACGAGCTGGTCATCGCAGGCATCGACGACCCGACCGGCGTCACGCTGCCCGGGCACGGGCCCGACCTGCCCACCGCGCTCGCCGGTGCGGACCCGCGGCTGCCGGTGGTGCTGTTGGCGCACCAGCCCAAGCAGATCACCGCCAGCGCGGCCGCGGGCGTCGCGCTGCAAATCTCCGGCCACACCCACGGCGGCCAGATCTGGCCGTTCCACTACCTGGTCCGTCTCGACCAGCCCGTGGTCGCGGGCCTGAGCAGGCACGGCGCGAACACCCAGCTCTACACCAGCCGGGGCACCGGATTCTGGGGTCCGCAGCTGCGGGTTTTCGCGCCGAGTGAGATCACCGTCCTGGTGCTGCGTTCGGCGCCCGCGCGCACATAGCGCAACGGCCGCCGGTCAGCGAATGGCCCGGAAACCGAGCCAGGATCGGTTCGGCGGCCTAAACTCCTGCTCCACTGCACTCTCGCGGCACTTCCGCCGAGTTGAGTTGCGGGCTATGGCGTTTCAGGAGGCAAGTATGGGCAGGTGGCTACGCACGCTCACCGCGGCCGGGGTGCTGGTGCTGACCGTCGGGGCATGCGGTACGCCGCCGTCGGAGCAGCGCAAGTCCGGCGAGCCGGGGGCCGAGGACTTCAAGGCCTGCATGGTGTCGGACTCCGGTGGCTTCGACGACAAGTCGTTCAACCAGACCTCCTACAAGGGCATCACCGACGCCGTCGCCGAGCTCGGTATCAGCAAGGCGCAGCTGGAGTCCCGGTCGGACAACGACTACCCGACCAACGTCAACACCATGGTCCGGCAGAAGTGCGGCATCATCGTCACCGTCGGCTTCAAGCTCGGCGACGTGACCTACGCCGCGGCCAAGGACAATCCGGACGTCGATTTCGCGATCGTGGACTACGCCTACACCGACACCCAGAAGAATCCGCCGCTGCCCAACCTGCGCGGCCTGATCTTCAACGCCGCACAGCCGTCGTTCCTGGCCGGCTACCTGGCCGCGGGGATGACCAAGACCAACAAGGTCGGCACCTTCGGCGGGATCAACATCCCCACCGTCGCGATCTTCATGGACGGCTTCGCCGAGGGCGTCGCCTACTACAACCAGCGCAAGGGCAAGCAGGTCCAACTGCTCGGCTGGGATCCGGCGACCCAGCAGGGCGTGATCACCAATACCTTCGAGGACAAGAACGTCGGCAAGACCAAGGCCAACGATCTGATCAGCCAGGGCGCCGACGTCATTCTCCCGGTGGCCGGTCCGGCCGGTCTCGGCGCGCTCGAGGCCGTGCACTCCTCCGGCGGCAAGGTCAACGCGGTCTGGGTGGACACCGACGGCTGTGTCAGTGCCGCCGAGTACTGCGCCTCGCTGCTGACCAGCGTGCAGAAGTCGATGGATGTCGCGGTGCAGCAGGCGGTGACCGATGCCTATCGCAACAAGTTCGACAACACGCCCTATGTCGGCACGCTGTCGAACAAGGGAGTCAGCCTGGCGCCGTATCACCAGTTCGACGCCGCCATCCCGGCCGAGCTGAAGAGCGAAATCGAGGCGCTGACCACCGATATCGCCAGCGGAAAGATCACCCTCGCGTCCAAGGCGCAGCCCGCGGTCAAGTAGGCGCGGCCGGCCATGCGACTCGAATTACGCGGTCTGACCAAACGATTCGGCACTTTCCTCGCCAACGACCACATCGATCTGACGGTCGCGCCGGGGGAAATCCATTGCCTGCTCGGGGAGAACGGCGCGGGCAAGAGCACCTTGATGAACATGCTCTACGGCCTGTTGCAGCCGGACGAGGGTGAGATCCTGCTGAACGGCAGCGCCATCCGCTGCCACTCCCCGCGCGACGCGATCGCCGCGGGCATCGGCATGGTGCATCAGCACTTCATGCTGGTTCCGGTGTTCACCGTCGCGGAGAACATCGTCCTCGGCCGCGAGCCGGTCAAGGGCTTCGCCGCGCTCGATCGCGAGGCCGCCCGGCGCCGGGTGCGCGAGCTGTCGCAGCAGTACGGGCTGCCGGTGAACCCCGATGCGCTGGTCGCCGATCTCTCGGTGGGCGAACAGCAGCGCGTGGAGATCCTCAAGGCACTGGCCAACGATGTCGAGGTGCTCATCCTGGACGAGCCGACCGCCGTGCTCACCCCGCAGGAGATCGAGGAGCTCATCGAGGTGCTGCGCGGGATCGCGGCGAGCGGCACCTCGATCATCTTCATCTCGCACAAACTCAAGGAGGTCACCAGGATCGCCGACCGGATCACCGTGATCCGGCGCGGCGCGGTGATCGACACCGTCGCACCGACCACCGCGGAGAGCGATCTCGCGGAGTTGATGGTCGGCCGTTCCGTCGAACTCGTGGTCGCCAAGACCCCGGCGAAACCGGTCGGGGCCACCCTCGTCGTCACCGATCTGACCGTCGTCGACATGGCGGGCGCCGTTGTCGTCGACGACGTCTCGTTCCGCGTCGACGGCGGCGAGATCGTCGGTATCGCCGGGGTGGTTGGCAACGGTCAGTCGGAACTGGTCAACGCGCTGCTCGGCCTGCGGACACCGGCGCGCGGCGAGGTCACCGTCGGCGGCTGGGAAGTGGTCGGGCGGACACCGCGGCAACATTTGCAGGCCGGCATGGGCTATGTGCCCGAAGACCGCGCGCACGACGGCTTCATCGGCACGTTCAGTGTCGCGGAGAACCTGGTCCTCGATCTGATCGACCTGCCCGAGTTCTCCCGGCACGGCGTGCTCTCGTTGAGCGCGGTGAAACGCAACGCCGCCAAGCGGATCGAGGAATTCGATATCCGCACCCGGTCGGCCACCGAGCCGATGAGTTCGCTGTCCGGCGGCAACCAGCAGAAGGTGGTGCTCGCCCGGGAGATGTCGCGGCCGCTCGAGGTGCTGATCGCCGGTCAGCCCACCAGGGGGCTCGATGTCGGGTCCATCGAGTTCGTGCACAAACGCATTGTCCGCGAACGGGATCAGGGCACCGCGGTGCTCATCGTCTCCACCGAGCTGGACGAGATCTACGCGTTGTCCGATCGGATCATCGTCATGTACCAGGGGCGCATCGTCGACATTGTCGGTCCCGATACCCCCCGCGATCAGCTGGGGTTGATGATGGCCGGTGCGCTACCGGGGAGGGATCGATGAAAGACCGGGCCTGGGTGCGGGAACTGGTGGTCAGCGCACTCGCGGTGCTGCTGGCGCTGGTCGTCGGCGCGCTGCTGATCATCGTCAGCAACCCCGACGTGACGTCGGCGTTCGGGTATTTCTTCGCCCGCCCGATGGATGCCGTGTCGGAGGCGGCAAACGCGGTCGGCGACACCTACCGGGCGCTGTTCCTCGGTGCGTTCGGCGGACGTCAGCAGCTCGCCGAAACCCTCGTTGCCACAACGCCGTTGATCTGCACCGGGCTCGCGGTGACGCTGGCCTTCCGGACCGGACTGTTCAATATCGGCGGGCAGGGCCAGCTGATCGCCGGCGCGCTGTGCGCAGGCTGGGTCGGTTTCGCGCTCCATCTGCCGCCGGTGGTGCACGTGCTGGTCGCGCTGCTGGCCGGCGTCGCGGGCGGCGCGGTGTGGGGCGGGATCATCGGACTGCTGAAGGCGCGCACCGGCGCACACGAGGTCATCACCACGATCATGTTCAATTACGTGGCGCTCTACGGTCTCACCTGGCTGCTCACCACCTCGGCGTTCCAACGTCCGGGCCGCAACGAGCCGATCAGCCCGGTGGTCGACCACAACGCGCAGCTCGCCCAATTCGGCGGCACCCGGCTGCATCTCGGCCTGCTGATCGCGCTGCTGGCGGCGGTCCTGGTCTGGTGGCTGCTGGCGCGTTCGACGCTCGGCTTCCGCTTGCGCGCCGTCGGCGCCAATCCGGACGCCGCGCGCACCGCGGGCATGGACATCGGCCGCGCCTACGTGCTGGCCATGCTGCTCGCCGGCGGCCTGGCCGGGCTGGCGGGCGCCCAGCAGGTGCTCGGCACCGATCTGCCGCTGACCGACGGTATCGCGGGATCGTTCGGCTTCGACGGCATCACCGTCGCCCTGCTCGGGCGGGGCAGCCCGATCGGAACCGTCTTCGCGGCACTGCTTTTCGGCGCGCTGAACTCCGGCGGCAACGAGATGCAGGCGGCGACGGGCACCCCGCTCACCCTGGTGACCGTGCTGCAAGCCGTGATCGTCGCGCTGGTCGCCGCACCCGCACTGGTGCGCGCGGTGTTCCGGATCCGCGCCGAACGCGCGGATGTCGTGCTGGCGAAAGGGTGGAACTGATGACCACCACCACCGAACCCGCCGCGCCCGTACTGGAAGCGCCCGAACACCGCCGCAGGCGGCTGCGGCTCGGCATCCTGCTGCTGGTGCTCGCCGTCGGGGCGGTCGCCTTGGCGGTGTTCACCAAGTCGGGCAATGTCGACTTCCGGTTGTCGGCACCGGACGGTTCCGGGCCCGGCGATCTGCGCGTGCCCGCCAAACCGGCGGCGTTGGTGCTCTCGATCCTCGCGCTGGCGATCGCGGTCGCGCACGTGTGGCGCGGGCTGACGGGCAAGTGGGCGGGTGCGGCGTTCGCGGTGTTCGGTTTCGCGTTCGTGGTGACGTTCATCTGCTGGGCCGCCTCGGGCAAACTGTTCCCGCTGACCAATCAGATCCAAGGCACCCTCGCCCTGTCCACGCCGCTGATCCTCGGCGCGCTGGCCGGAGTGCTGTGCGAACGCGCGGGCATCATCAACCTCGCACTCGAGGGGCAACTGCTCGCCGGCGCCTGCGCGGCGGCCATCGTGGCGACCGTCAGCGGCAGCTTCCTCGTTGGTGCTGTAGCGGCGATGATCGCCGGCGTGTTCCTCGCCTGGCTGCTCGCGGTGTTCTCGATCAAGTACCTGGTCAACCAGATCGTGCTCGGCGTGCTGCTGGTGGTGTTCGCGACCGGTATCACCGGCTTCCTGTTCGATCAACTCACCGGACTGTCGGACGGGTCGGCCCGCTTCAACAGCCCGGGTACCTTGCAGCCCATCGCGATTCCGGTGCTGTCCTCGATTCCGATTCTCGGACCGACGGTGTTCCAGCAAACCGCGCTGGTCTACGCCATGGTCGTCTTGGTCGCGGTGGTGACCCTGGTGCTCTACCGGACGCGATGGGGCCTGCGGGTTCGGTCGGTCGGCGAACATCCGCGCGCCGCCGCCACCGTCGGCATCAACGTGCTGCGCATCCGGTACGAGGCCGTGCTGGTGGCCGGTGCGATCGTCGGGCTCGGCGGCGCGTACTTCACCATCGGCTCGACCGGCGGCTTCTCCAAGGCGATGACGGCGGGCAACGGGTTCATCGCGCTGGCCGCGGTGATCATGGGCCGCTGGCATCCGATCGGCGCGACGTGTGCGGCACTGTTTTTCGGCTTCACCAAGGCGCTACAGGGTCAGCTCCAGGTACTGGCGACGCCCATTCCGACCGAGGTGTTGCAGATGACGCCGTACCTGCTGACGGTGGTCGCCGTGGCGGGCGCGGTCGGGCAGGTCCGGCCGCCCAAGGCCGACGGCGAACCGTACGTCCCCGGTTGATCATCCGCCGAACAGCAGATACAAACCGGTGAAGGTGTAGCCGACCATGGTCAGCATCAGCGCGAGCTGGCCGGTGGCGCGATGCTCGGGTGGCAGCAGCCGCAGGCACCGGTCGTGCGCGGCGGCGACGCCGAGGATGTGGCCGGTCAGGACCGCGAGCACCTTGGTGGTGGCCAGCACCGTCGGATGGCCGGACAGCACGTACTCCACCTCGCGGTGCGCCAATCCCCCGATGTTCCAGCCCCGTTGGAACGGATCCGCGAACAGCAACGCCGTCGCCTGACCCTTCTCCACCACGAAGGTCAGGTAGTGCGCGACGATGTATCCGGCGATGATCGGCGTGATGCTGTGGGCGAGCAGGCCGGGCAGCCGCGCGCGCTCGGCACGGGTGAGGCCGCCCGTTGCCCGGGCGGCGACGGTGAAGACGGTGCCGACGATCAGGATGACGGTCAGCAGGCCGAGGCTGCGGACCAGCGTGGCGACGAGAACCGAACCGCCACCGAGCGAATCGACCAGGTTCCGCCAGCCGGGCATCGCCGAAAGGCTGTCGAAGGCGGTGGAGCCGAGCAGGGTCGCCGCCAACGCCACCGCCCCCGGCAGCACCGGAGTTCCCGCGAGATTTTGCAGCGGCGACCGGAGCACGAGTTCCCCCGAAGTGCGGCGGCCGAACGGACTCAGCCGCGCCAACAGACTGCTGTACACCTCGAAGGGGTCGGCGCGCTCGGCCCACGCCGTCCCGAACACCACCAGTCCCGTCAGGGTGAGCACCGCATAGCCCAGCAGCCACCAGCCAACGGCCGCAACGGAACCCGGCTCGGGCGAGGCCAGTTCGAGCCAGACGAAAGCGAACAACCCGAACACCGCAGGCCAGTACCCCCACGACAATGGGTACCGGCGCACACCGCCCTCGGGGCTACGCCGCAGCAGGAAGCACCCGAACCGGTGCAGCGCCCGCATCGGCGAGACGACCTTCCACACCGGACCGAACACCAGCGACGCGAGCATCACACCGACCCAGAGATAGATGTAGAACACGCCCGGCACCGGATTGCGTTGCGGCGAAGCGGAACCGAACACCGCGACCAGCCCGACCACCACCGCAGCGGCGACGCCGAGCACGGCGAGCACGATGCGGGTCGGCCGGGCATCGAGCACCGCGCGCAGGGCGGACGGCACGAGCAGGCCCGGTGTGTCCGGGTCCAGCCGCGGCCGCCGCCAGGCCACCAGCAGGATCGCGAACGAGAACGTCAACGCCCACGCGGCGCCGATCAGCGCGTACGTCAACGGAATCGGCAGATCGGCCGCGCCGTTGAGCCCGTGCGCCAGCGACCGGGTCACTGCCGGATCAGCAACGTGGTCACCGTCTTACCGGCGTGATGGAGTTCGACGTCGACCCGCCCCGGCACGGTGACGATGAAGCGGAACTCCTGCCCGGCTCTCGGTTCGACCGCGAAGCTCTGGCTCGGCTCCGAGTGAACGTGCAGTTCGTCGGCGGCATCGCTGTCCACCTTCAGCACGATCGGCTGGTACAGCCTGGCCTCGGTCTTGGCGTTCGTCGGCGTGACCGACCCGCCCGCGATACGGACCGCGATGGTGACCTCCGCGGGCACGTCGACCGACTGGCTCGCCGCCGTGCGGGCCGCCGGTGTGTCCACCGATGCCGTGCCACAGGCAGTCATCATCGCCGACACAACGAGGGATGCGATGACAACGCCGATACGGCTTGCGTAAATCATGAATTCTCCTCCCGCTCAGGCGAATCGGGCACTGTTGCGTCGTCGGCCGGCTGCCCGGCCTCGCGACGCTCGGCGCGCCGATCACGCACAGCTATACCGAGGACAACGCCGACCACCGCGAGCGCGGGTACGAACGCCGGGATCGCCAGCAGCGCAGAGTGACCGGCGAGTATGTCGACGCCGTCTTCGTACCTCACCGGCGGACCGCCGTGGCCAGTCCCTGCGCCCGGACATCGGCGCGATAGGCGAGAACGATCCGCGCGGCGCCCCAGGCCAGCGCCCAGATGACCAGCAGCGAGCAGATCAGCACGATGAGCGAGGCCGCGGCGAGCAACCACGAGGGATGGTCGAAGGACCGTTCCCGCTGTAGCACCGTTATTTCGGATACGAACGGGCGGTTGAACTCGTTCGATGCGGGGACCCCTGCGGCGTCGATCCCGCGATCCTCCGGCATGTACACCGGCAGCGCCGTCAGCAGGTAACCGTCGTGCACGCGCAGCACGGTCTTCCAGTTACCGTAGGCTGGAACAGGTTTCGTGCTTACGTAGTGGCCGGGCTCGACGCGCTGTAGGTGATCGATCACCAACCCCCGGCCGGGACTGTCGGCCCCGGTGCCACCTTGCCAGCCGAGAATCTGCACCCACTCCGGATCGTCGCCGACCAGATCCGTGGGCGTCAACGTGACGTCCGCGGTCACCATCCGGCCACCGGGCGCGGGTGCGGCGTCCTGCAATCGCACTGTCGCGGAGGCATTTTCGGGGACATCGACCCGCAGGCCGTTCGCGGTTGCCGCAGCGGCGATCAGGACCGCGGCGACGACGAGGCCACGGCGCACCGAAGGACGTGGCAGCGGTTCACCGCGCAGCACCATGCCGAGCAGCGCGCCGAGCGCCCCGCCCGCGATCCCGACCGGCACCGCCATCGCGAGCAGTTCCGGCCACATGTTCGTCGGCCAGGGGTCGACGAACATCCTTCCCACCCACAGTGATTCGAGCCAGAGGCCGACGGTCGCGGCGGCCAACCCGGTGACCGCGCCCCACCAGACGGGCTTCCGAATCAACGGCAGCAGCGCCATCAGCTCCACCACCACCGCGACCCCGAGGTAGAGCGGGAAGACATTGTGCGGCGCACCGAGGATCGGGCCGACCAGCACCGCGACGACTCCGCGCACCAGGAAGGCGAACAGCACCGCGACCACCGCGCTACCCCGCCCCAGCGTGTATCGCGCCGAGACCAAGGCCAGCGTGCTCGCCGCCACGATCAGCATCGGCTGGAACACCAGGCGGAACTGTTCCACGCCGAAGTCGAACTCGACCTGATACACCGACATGCCGATCAACAATCCGCCGAAGGCGAACACCCGGAACATCCACAGCAGCCGCCCGTCCGCCCGGTCCGGGTCTGGACGGTCCAGGCGCCCTTCGAACTCCAGCAGCAGCACCGCGACCAGCGACAGTCCGGCACCGCCGATCAGCATGAGATGCGTTGGGCCCCACAGGGTGACGTCTTGGCCGAACAGCCGATGCCAGATGTCGTCGAGCGGGAAACCGATGAGGGCGTAGAGCCCGACCGCGGCCATCAGTACCCCGCCGACCGGCGCGTACCAGGTGCGGGTGATCCGGATGGCGGCCGGGCCGGGTTTCTCGTCGAGCGGCAGCACCACGGCCAGCATGCCGGCGATGAACAGGAAGAACAGGCCGATCATGATGAAGTAGTGCGCCGGATTGGCCAGTGGCCCAACGTCGCGGCCCTTGCCGATGTGCAAACTCACATCCCAGATGAAGCCGAGCAGCGCGGTCAGGATGGTGGTGATGAACACCGCGAGCGGCAGCGCCACCCAGCCGGGGCGGTTACCGAGCTGCCCCAGTCGGTCGGCCGCGTTCTTCAGCCAGGTGATGCGGCGCGTGCGATGGAGATAGGCCACCCAGAACAAGCCCGCCGCCACCAGCATCGCCGATCCGGTCAACACGATGACCTGATCCAATGCGGCGCCGCCGCCTTCGGAACCCTTTGCCAGCACCACGAACTCAGGCCTCATCGCGCCCAACTCTCTGTAACTCGAATTCTCCCTTAACGGCGAATGCCCACGGAAGGCCGAGGTATGCAGCGGATTACGCGTCGCAGGCCAGATCTGGGATCAGTCACAGCGCGCGCGTGCCCGAAATGGTGTGAGTTCCCGAGTTTGTCGATCTTGTTCGCAAACTGGGCGGTCCGGCAGCAAGTAATCAGCATCCAATAAATGGACAAATCGGGCAAAACTCTTAAGTGCGGACAAACCCGAAACTGTCGTGACACGTCATCGGCAGGTCCTTTGCCGAGTGTCGCTGTGTTGCCATCGATTCACCAATCTACTGGCTATACTCCTCGAGCGCAGACCCCGGCTTCCTCGATCGTGTGCGAGCTGAGTCCGTGGACGGCAGGCTTCTCCCACGTCAGCTCATTTCGAAAAGGCTCTGCGCAACTTCAGGAATGGCCTCGCACTCGTGTGAGTTGTGCGCGAAGAACGGCTCGTGCGAGTAACCAGATGATGTCTGTGACCATTTACAAGATCATGTCGATAAAGATCAAAAACCTTGCCACGCAGGGAGGTTCGGATGTGTATGCTATCGATTCATCACTTCCCCCATCATGAGGTGGGGGTATGGGCGAGGGCGGTGTCGGTGTGGACGTGAATAGGCTCCAGATACGGCGCGCGGCCATTGCCGCAGTCGCTCTGGGTGTGCTGGCCCTGAGTATTACCGGGCTGATCGATCGACTGTTGCTCGGCACCTTCATCTGTGCCGGGCTCGCGGTCGGTTGGTTGAATGCCCAACTCACCCTGTGGGCGATCACCCGCATTGCCAGTGCCGAGGCACCGAGCAAGCAGCGTTTGGTAGGTTCTTCGGCGCTACGACTGCTCGGTATTACCGCCGTCGCCCTGCTGGTGGCTTTCCTCGCGCGACCCAATGGCGTCGGTATCTTCTTCGGCTTGGCGCTCTTTCAAGTCGCCCTGGTCTTCAACACCGTCCTGCCTGAATTGAAAGGGCTTCGCCAGACGCCATGACGATCCCAGCCATTTCGTTAGCCCAGGTCTCCTCGAGCATCACGCTGCTCGCCCAGGAGGCGCCCGCCGAGGAGCCGAAGATCCGGGTCGGCCATCACGCGGTCGCCCATGTCTTCGGCATCGCCTTCAACGTCGACACCATCGTGTCGACGTCGGTCGCCGCCGCCATCGTCCTCGGTCTCGCCTTCTACCTGCGGCTCAAGATCACCTCCGGGGTGCCGAACGGCGTGCAGCTGTTCTTCGAGGCCGTGACGGTGCAGATGCGCAATCAGGTGGAGAGCGCGATCGGCATGAAGGTCGCGCCGTTCGCCTTGCCGCTCGCGGTCACCCTGTTCGTCTATATCCTGCTGTCGAATTGGCTCTCGGTGCTGCCGGTACAGGTCGGCGACGGTGAGTTGCTCGCACCGCCCGCCGCGGACGTCAATTTCGTCTATGCACTCGCCCTGTTCGTGTTCATCGCCTACCAGTCCGCGGGCATCGCGCGGCGCGGCCCGTTCGGGCACGTGAAGCAGCTGCTCAAGGGGCACACGGGCTGGGGCCCGATGGTGTTCATCAACGTCATCGAAGAGATCGCCAAGCCACTGTCGCTGTCACTGCGATTGTTCGGAAACATGTTCGCCGGCGGCGTGATGCTCTCTGTGATCACGCTGTTCCCCTTCTGGATCAGCTGGGGCCCCAATGCCGTATGGAAGCTGTTCGACTTGTTCGTCGGCGCCATTCAGGCATTCATCTTCTCGCTGCTGACTGTCCTGTACTTCAGCCAGTCGATGTCATTGGAAGACGAACACCACTGATCGGCGAGTGCCGATCGAGTCCACATCCGAGAATAGGAAGTAGAAAATGGCAGACCCAACCACCGCGTCCATCATCCAGGGCGCCCTTATCGGCGGCGGCATCATCATGGCAGGCGGTGCCATCGGCGCAGGCATCGGTGACGGCCTCGCGGGCGCGGCGCTGATCAATGGTGTCACCCGTCAGCCGGAGGCCGAGGGTCGGTTGCGCGGCATCTTCTTCCTGACCGTCGGTCTGGTCGAGGCGGCGTACTTCATCAATCTAGCCTTCATGGCCCTTTTCGTATTCGCGACTCCCGGCAAGTAACCGGGCATGTCTCCCAGAACCGATGTGGTGGCCGAGGGGAACTTTCTTATCCCCAACGGCACCTTCTTCGTCGAGTTACTGATCTTCCTGATCGTGCTCGGGGTCATCTGGTTCTTCGTGGTTCCGCCGATCCGCAAGGTGCTGGAGGAACGCGAAGAGCGGACCGCAGAGACCATGGCGACGACCAAAGAGGCGCGGCAATTGTTCGCCGAGGCCGAAGCCAAGCATCGAGCGGAACTGGAGAAAGCGCGGTCGGAAGCGGCTGCTATCCGGAGCAAGGCACGTGCCGAGGGCCGGGAAATTCTCGAGGAGATGCGCGGCCAGGCCCAACAGGAAGCCAATGCGATTGTCGCGGAGGCCGAGGCGCAATTGCGGGCCCAGGCAGATCAGGTCGCCGCGGAGTTGCGCGAAACAGTCGAACCACTCGCGCGGTCACTGGCCAACCGAGTGGTCGGCGTCGATGATCGGCGGGCAGGCACGAGCCGAGGCCAGCAGACAGGACGGGCGTCGTCATGACTCCTAGTAGCGACATCCTTGCCGAGGGCATTTACCAGATCCATTTCGAATGGCAGGTTTTCGTCAGCCAGCTGTTCGGCTTCGCGGTCATCGTCTGGGTCATCGTTAAATACGTTGCGCCACCGGTGAAGCGCATGATGACCAAGGCGCAGGGCGAGATCCAGAAGCAGATCGAGGAGAACCAGCAGGCGGCCGACCGGCTCGTCAAGGCCAAGAAGGTCTACGACGAAGGGCTGGCCGAGGCGAAAGCCGAACTCGCGCAACTGCTCGAGGACGCGCACGCCGACGCCGAGGACATCGTCGTCAAGATGCGCGAGACGGCCGCCGCCGAGGTGGAACGGGTGCGCAAGCAGGGTCGCGACCAGATCGAGCTGATGCGCAGGCAGCTGATCCGCGACCTCAAGGCCGACTTCTCGCAGCAGGTGCTGATGCACACCAGCGACAGCGTGCGCGATCAGGTCCAGTCGCCGCAGATCAAGTCCGACGCCGTCGAGCGGTTCCTCGACGACCTCGAGACGATGGCGAACACCGGATCGTCCGGCCGGGCGCACACGCAGTCCCAGTGGAACTGAGCGACAACCGACAAGCCGACGCGAATCGACTGTGCCCGTTAGGATGACGTTCGCCTGATCGTGGGCAGCAGAGTTCTCGAGCGGAGTCGTCGATGTCGGAGACAACCAGCGAAGCAACGGCGGCCGTGGACGCGGTGCCGAGCCTGTACGAATGGGCCGGCGGCACCGCGGCTTTCGAGAAACTGACCGAGGTGTTCTATCGGGAGGTGCTGCGCGACGAGCTGGTCGGCCCGCTGTTCCGTGGCATGGATCCCGGACACCCGAAGTACGTGGCGATGTGGCTGGCCGAGGTCTTCGGCGGACCCGACAGCTACAGCACCGAACGCGGCGGCTACGCGCACATGGTCCGGCAACACCTCGGCAAGGCGATCAGCGAGCCGCAGCGCCGCCGTTGGGTGAACCTGCTGATGGACGCCGCCGACGAGGTCGGGTTGCCCGACGACCCCGAGTTCCGTGCCGCCTTCGCCTCCTACATCGAGTGGGGCACCCGGCTTGCGCACGCGAATTCTCAGCCGGATGCCACGCCGCCGCTGGAAGCGCCTATGCCGCACTGGGGTTGGGGCGTCGCGCCGCCGTATCGGCCGTGACCTAGCCGAAGTAATCCTTGAACAGGATCTCGCTGATCTTGGTCACGGTTTCCCGGCCGACCTGGTAGCCGTCCTCGACCACCTGGGTGTTGTTCATGATGGCGACGGTGAATCGCTCACGCGGACCGACGAATCCCACCGAGTTCATCAGCCACGAACCGTCGTCGTTGTCGTCGGCCCAGCCGTTCTTGTTGCCCGGCAAGGCCTTATCGCCGGCGCCCCAGACGCCCCATCGCTGGTCGGTGTCCAACGACTCCCCGCCGTCGACCGTGCGCAGCTCGCCGACCAGGTAATCGCGGTGCCGGGCGGGCAACTTCTCCAGGACGAAGTCGATGAGGTGCTCGAGGTCGTTCGCGGTGGCCAGGATCCACCCCCAGGAGTCCGGATGCTGGTCGGCGAACTCGATGCCCGCCATGCCGAATGATCGGAACCTCGGCGCGAATACCTGCTCCCCGCCGTAGCGGTCCCACAGCGTGGTCGCGGCGTCGTTGTCGCTGGCATGCAGCATCCGGTGCATCAGCTCGCGGTCCTCGGCGGTCAGCGTAATCGTGCCGAGGTCCTCGCGCAGCAGCAGATCCACCGCCATCGCCAGCTTCGGGGTGGAGCACGCCCACATCGGCGTCGCCGCATCGGCATTGCGCCACACCGCGCCGGTGCGCCGGTCGCGCACCACGATCCCGGTGAACCCGGGACGGCTCTTCGCATACGCCTCGGCCTGCGCGATCCGCGCCTGGAACGCGGGATCGAAATCGGGCGACGGACCGATCGCCGCGCGCGCCGGGCCTTCCGGCACCGGGTTCGCGCGCGCTGCGCCACGCGGCTCGTGCATCAGGGCGGCGGCGACCAGCGAGCCCGCGACGAGTAGACCGGACAGCACCACCGGAAACCTCGACTTCCGCATGAACGCCCTCGTTTCGCAGTGTCGTCAGACGGAAAACGCAGGTCAACGGCGGTACTAGACGTTCGCCCATCTTGGCAAGCCGCGCACACCCGAGCAACCCGACACTCGGCAGCGGCGGCAATTCACGCCGTCACGCCGGTGCCCCCGACAGTGGGGGCACCAACTTTCTCGTGGCCGAGCTCGCCGGAAACTCGGTAACAAGCCTAAGGAGTAGCCCGATGTTCAGTTAGTCGTCGCAGGCGCGCGGAGGGAGGACCGCGTTCGTGCTTCGGGCAACCGGAGCGACTGCGGAGACGACGCAACAACTCCATACCCGACCACACCGATTCCGGGGGTTCAATGAACGTCAAGTCATGGGCTTTTGCCGCACTGGCCGCGAGTGTCGTACTCGGCGCGAGCGGGTGCGACTCGAGCTCGGCACCGCAGGCGACCAGGACGCCGATCCCGTCGGCGGTTCCGTCGGCGCCCGCCGGGCCGAGCAACGCACCGGCCCCCGAGCAGCCGGGCGACACCGATAAACCCGCCAATCCACCGCAGGCGCAACCGAATCCGGAGACCACCAAGGCGCCGCCGGCCACCGTGCCGGTCGATCGACAAGAACCCGCGCCTGGCCCGCCGCCGCCCCCGGCCAACCAGCCACCCAACGGCAGCG
This sequence comes from Nocardia sp. CS682, assembly GCF_004634405.1. Classification (NCBI taxonomy): domain Bacteria; kingdom Bacillati; phylum Actinomycetota; class Actinomycetes; order Mycobacteriales; family Nocardiaceae; genus Nocardia; species Nocardia sp. CS682. Next base: position 2,618,658 of record NZ_CP029710.1, read on the forward strand.
GACACGGGCTGTGCTTCGACTCGAATTCCCAGCTCGCCCGCGACGCGGTGGGCCGGTTGGCGCCGAACGCGGGCGGATACCCCTGGGTCATCCTGGAGGCCAGCAACGACCCGATCGCGGCGGGCTGTGCCGGCGTCCTGTCCTGGATGCTGGTGAACTGGAACGGCAGCCATCCCGGCTACCACGTCTTGTTCTTCACCAACGGCACGTACCTGGGCACCGCCACGTCCAAGTACTACGGCTACACCACGGTGCTCGGCAAGACCAAGAACACGGTCTCCGTGCAGTACCGCTGGGTGAAGCCCGAAGACGCGCTGTGCTGCCCGTCCGGCGGACCCACCGTCGTGACATACACCCTGAACGGCACCACCGTGACGGCGCAGGGACAGTTCCCGCCGGACCCGGACAAGTAGGGCCGTAGCGCGAAAGCCTCTGCACCTTCAGGATCGAAGGTGCAGAGGCTTTTCCGTTCGGTGGTTGCCAGCGGGTCCGGTCAGCGTCCGATCAAGGCGGCGACCGCTTTGGGAGCGGCGAGCCATTCGCGGATGTTGTTGCGTACCAGCGTTATCCGCCGACAGTCGCAGTAGGCGGTGACGCCGTCGGCGTCGATACCTTCGGCGCGGCACAGCGCGACGGCCCGCGGCACGTGCCGGTACTGGGTGACGATGATCGCGCGATCGATGCCGAACAGCTCCTTGGCGCGCGCACAGGTGGCGCGGGTCGACAAGCCATCGCCATCGGAGCGCACGCGCGCCGGATCGACTCCGTGGTCGGCGAGATACTTTGTCATCGAGGCGATTTCGTCGCCCGAGGTCCCGGCGGCATCGCCGGACACCAGGATCTCGCGGACCTTGCCCGCTTGCAGCAGTTCGATCGCGACATCGAGTCGCCCGCGCAGGTACGCCATCGGCGCACCGTCCGGGCTGACCTTCGCACCCGGCACGATCACCACCGGAGCCGTCGGCGCCGCCTCAGGGGCGAACCGGTGGCCGGCGGAGACCAGCCACAGCCGGACATTCGCGCCGACCACGATCAGCACCAGCCCCGCTGCCACGGCGACGGTCGCACGGAGCAGCCTGCGCACCCATCGCCGCTTTCGACTGCCCTCGGACCGTGGCGTCCTGTCGTCTACCACGGCAACCTCTTCCAGTCGGTCCGACAGTGCACGGGCCGGCAACGCCTGCGGCGCTGGGTTGCCGGCCGCGACAATCGTAGGTGAGGCGCCGCTGCCGGTCACCGCCGACGGCCGCCACGCCACCGTGAGCTCAGCGCATCGCGGCTTGCGCGCGAGGCAGTGACGGGCTACTACTTCGGGTTCGCTACCTGTTGTGCTGCAACGCCTTCCGCGTCACCCGGCTCGTCCGGCTCCGTCTGCTCGACCGGCATACCTGGCCCGACCGGCACACCGGACTCGCCCTCTACGATCGAGGCGACCGGCTTGTCCGCGCGGGACCGCGTGATCGCCACACCCGACAGACACAGCAACCCGCCGACCACCGCCAGCGGCCCGGGGACCTCGTCCAGCGCGATCCACGCCATCAGCACCACCAGGGCAGGCACCGCATAAGTGGTCACGCCCATCTTCCCCGCCGTGGTGCGCGACAGCGCGTAAGCCCACGTGGTGAACGCCAAAGCGGTCGGGAACACACCCAGATACACCACACTCAACGTCGCGGACAGCGGCGCAGCGGCAACCTCGCTGACCAACTGACCCGAGAACGGCAAGCAGGCGACCGTACCGATGACACACCCACCCGTGGTCACCTGCAACGCCGACGCATGGGCGAGCGCGGGTTTCTGCGCGACCACCGCTACCGCCCACGCCGCCGCGGCGGTGATACACAGCACCACGCCGAGCGCCGCGGCACTACCACCACCCGAATTCGACAGCCCGACCACGACCGCACCCGCGAAAGCCACCGCGATCCCGGCCATCAGCCGCGCCGGAAACCCCTCCCGCAGCACCAGTCCACTCAGCACCGCGATCATGACCGGCCCGATATTGATCACCATCGCGGCAGTACCCGCATCGACGTACTGCTCACCCCAGTTCAGCGCCACCATGTACACCCCGAACCAGAGCACCCCGGACACCAGAATGCCGCGCCAGGCAGCCCGCGCAGGCATCCCCTCCCCCGTGGCGACCAGGATCAGCACCAGCGCGATAGCCCCGGTCGCCAACCGGCCCAAAGCCAGCGCGCCCGGCGAAAAGTCCTCTCCCGCAGCTCGAATGAACACGAAGGCCGAGGCCCACAGCACGACGGTGACCGCGGCCGCGAGTACGGCTTTCCGATCGCTGGATCGAACGACTAGCTCCATTTACCGAACGCTAGATCACCGGTCGCGCGAACTCACGCGGTTTTCGGACGTCGCCCATTACGCGATGCGACTGCTGGTGGTGAGATCGCCGTCGAGCAGGGCGGCGCCGAGGGTGGTCACCTCGTGGCGCATCGCATTGCGATGCCGCCAGCTCTCGATGAGCCCGGCTTCGCGCAGAATCGACGCGTGCTCGCTGGCCGTCGCGGGTGAAACACCCAGTCGGCGTGCGAGTTCGGTGGTGCTGCACCCCTCCGCGATCACCTGCAGGGCGGCGGCCCTGGTCCGGCCGAGCAGGGCGGTCAGCGCCTCGTTGGGCGCGCGCGGACCCCAGACGGCCGCGAAGTCGCCGATGTCGCGCAGCACCGGGACGATCACCGTCATCGGTGCGTCCTTGTCCACCAACGAGTACAGCGTGAGCGGTTCCGGCCAGGCGAACATGGAGGGGATGATGATCAGCCCGCGGCCGTCGAGGTGCTCGTCGTGGCAGGGAGTCGTCCTGTGCACTTCGAGCACGGGCGCGCGCCAGCTCACGTAGGGGTGCAGTCCGGCGAACAACCGCTCGACGCCCTCGGTCGCGAGGGTGCGCGCCATCCGTTCGGCGGCCACCTCCAGATACGACTGGATATGCGCCCAGCGGCCGGCGAACGCGACCGAGTGGAAGGCCTCGACGGCGTCGGCGACATTGCGGCGCGCGGTGCCATCTCGGTCGGCCAGCTCCGCCGTCCACGAGGGCAGCGGCCGTTGCCCCTTCCCCGCCCGGCGGCGGAGCACGCTCTCCACTTCCATCCGGAGTTCGTCGCGCGAGGCCAGGTGCAGTGCCTCGATACCCGCGGACATCGTGCGAGCCCCGCGGGTGGGCGTGATCAGATCGAGGAACGAATCGTCGGCGGGCAGGATGTCGGTGAGCACCCCGAAATTGGCCGGGACCGCGCCGCGGATCTGGCTGCGCCAGCCCGCGAAACCGGCGACGTTGCGGCGCTGCACCACCCGGCTGGCCAGCATTGTCTCCGCGATGGCGCCGAGCGGAGCGCCGATGCGCACCCGCATCAAATCGTCAGGCGTGCAGATGATCCGTTTCATTCCCGGCCACCTTGCCGCCGCGCGGCCGCGCCGTCGCAGGCCGCGCCCGATCCCCCGCTGCGCACCATGTCCACCCGATACCGCACCACGGCACCTCCGATCACCAGGAACCCCGCCACCGTACCGCGACGAGCGGATCCATCCGCACCAAAAGCTCCGCGGCGTTCGGCGGCAGCAGCGACTCCTTCGCTACCGGCTCGTCCCGGCGCGACCACCTCGACTGCCACCGCTGCCGTCCGCGCTGCCACTCGGCCTGCACGCTGTCGGTCATCCGTGCCACCGCCAGCGCGACACCACCCTCACCCTGCACCGCTACGTCTTTCACCATGTCGAACTCCTCGTTGTCGCTGTTCAGCAGCCTAGGAACGAGCAGGTGGCGCGGTCACCCTGTTTCGGCCCAGGCCGAAACACCAAGCAACCTGCGGGCTTCGCGAACTCGTGGCAGCGAACCCGCGCCGCGCGGCCAGTCGTTGCCGCCCTCGGCGGGCGGCGCGGGCCATAGTGGTCATATGGGCGACAAGACGACGGTTGCGGCCGTGCTCGAACCCCTGGCGCGGGCCGCGCTGGGGCCCCATTCGTCGGTGCGTTTCGAATTCTGGGACGGCAGCACTGTCGAACCCGAGGGTGCCTGCGCGGGAACCATTCGCATCCGGTCGAAAGACGCGTTGCGCCATATGGTCTGGGCGCCGGGCGAACTCGGGATCGGCCGGGCCTACGTGTCCGGCCTGGTTGACCTCGACGGCGACATCTTCGCGATTCTGCGATCGCTGGCCTCGACCGCGCCGAGCGACGCCGCGCTGGGTGTCGGTGCGGCCTGGCAGGCCATCGGCGCGGCTCGGCAGCTCGGTGCGCTCGGGCGGCGGCCGAAGCCACCGCCCGAGGAGGTGCGTCCGCTGCGCGGGCCGCTGCACACGAAACGCCGTGACGCGGCGGCGATCAGCCATCACTACGACGTCGGCAACGACTTCTATCGGCTGGTGCTCGGGCCGAGCATGACGTATTCGTGCGCACGGTTCGTCGCGCCGGACGACGACGGTAGCGGCGGTGCGAACGGGCGAGTGTCGTTGGCGGACGCCCAGCGCGCCAAGCACGATCTGATCTGCCGCAAGCTCGGTTTACGGCCCGGGATGCGGTTGCTCGATGTGGGGTGTGGTTGGGGCTCGATGGCGATCCACGCGGCGGCTACCTATGGCGTGCGGGTGGTCGGCGTGACGATCAGCAGTGCCCAGGTGGAGCTGGCGCGTGCGCGGGTGGCCGAGGCGGGGTTGGCCGCGGCCGTCGAGATCCGGCTGGCCGACTATCGCGATCTGCGTGGCGAGGAGTTCGACGCCATCTCCTCGATCGGCATGTTCGAGCACGTCGGCACGAAACGCGCCGCGGAGTACTTCGAGACCCTGCGCGCGTTGCTTCGCCCCGAAGGCCGACTACTCAATCACGCGATTTCGTCTGCGGGCGGATCGGTCATGGGCAGAAACTCGTTCGTCGGCCGCTACGTCTTCCCGGACGGTGAGCTGGTCGATGTCGGTGCAGTCGCGTTGGCGATGCAACGCGCCGGCTTCGAAGTACGCGATGTCGAAGCACTGCGCGAGCACTACGCACTGACGTTGCGCGCCTGGGTCGCCAACCTGGAAAGTGCTTGGGATCAAGCGGTTTCGCTCACCAGTGCCGGCCGCGCCCGGATCTGGCGGCTCTACATGGCCGCCTCGGCGTTGGGCTTCGAGGACGGCGGGCTGGGGCTGCACCAGGTGCTCGGTGTGGTGCCGGATGCGCAGGGGCGCACCGGGATGCCGGGGACTCGGCGCGCCTGGGGGTGAGCGCCGAGTCCCGCGCGGTCAGGAGCGGCTGCGCACCGGTTCGCCGCGGTACCTGGACTGTCCGCCGTTGATCCGCAGCAGCCGCCAGGTCAGCTTCGCTGCCGGGTTCATCAAGCCGATGTCCGCCGCGAGCATCCTGGCCTCGCCGAAGAAGTCGCGTCGGCGCGCGCGGGCTTCGGGGCTGCGCCAGAACAACTCTCGGCGAATGCTCAGCGGGATGTCGAACTCGCGGAACAGCGAGCGCGGCGGCTTCACGATCAGGTCGCAGGCGATGAACATGATGATCGGGTAGGCCAGCGACAATGTGCCGCGCTGCACCCACCCCAGCTTCGGGACCCGATGGCGCAGGTATTCGTGCGCGAAGGCGATGTGCCGGGCCTCCTCGGCGATGTGGATCCGCATCACGTCACGCATGATCGGGTGCACGTCGCGGCCCGTGCGCAGCACCTGCTTCTGCACGTGGTCGATGGGCTCCTCGCCCGCGAGCACGGCGACGAAGAAGGTGGTCGGGAAGAATCGGCCGAGCAACGGCACCAGCGGGCCGAGCACCTTCATGATCCGGCCCATGCCCGGCACGTCCGCGCCGATCCGGTTCACCATCTCCTGGAACATCAGGGTGTGGTTGATCTCCTCGGCGACCTCGTGGTTGAGGTACCGGAATTCGGCCGATCCGTTGGGCACCACGGCGAACAGATAGTTCATCACTCCGCCGATCAGCACCTCCTCGAACTGCAGGCCGACCTTCGCGATGTTGGCCTGCCGCCACATGCCGATCTCGATCTTGCGCTGCTCGGGCAGCGCGAGATACCACGGGTGCGCGCCGAGCGGGTCGCTGTCCGGCGGCAAGATCCAGCGCGGGTCGTTCGGTGTGACCGCCCACTCGGGGGCATCCCAATCGATCTCGGTGTACGGATCGAAGTGCTTGTTCACCGAACCTTCGGAGAGCGTCGTCAGGATCCCCGCGTACGCGCTGTGCGCCGCGGTCCGAGACGGCGCCGTTGCCGACTTTGTAGCCATGACGTCTACCTCATATCCAGTCGAGGTTAATGTGACACAGATTAACCGTAACAGTCTGTCTCATACATTTCTAGACCGGAGCTGGGCGGGGCGGAACGATCAACGGGGCATGGTGGCGGTAGCCCGTGGGCGTCCCGTCACCATGCCCCGTCGGTCATGGGTCGGTTGTTATGCGCAGTTACTCGGCGCGGGCCTGCCGTCGAAGCGGCCGTCGAGCCAGTTGAGCATCGACGGGAAGCCGAGCACGGCGGCGGTCAGATGGTCGGGGCTGGGGAAGATCTCCGACTCCACCCGCACGCCGGCCCGGCAATACCGGTGCATCGTGTTGGCGATGGCATCCAGCGGGATGACATTGTCCTGCGGGGAGTGCCACTCGAAGATCGGCGTCTCGGGCACGCCGTCGTAGAGCTCCACGCTGTTCTCGTCCGCCACCGCCCAGGCCTTCGGGTCGTGCGCGAGGACAAGGTCTTTCGCGTACTCCGGCAGGCTGTGGCCGACACCGCGGGCCAGCAGATCGTTGGTGCAGCTGTTGGCGATCGACTTGGCCGCCGCGAGCCCCTTCTCGTTCAACGCGCTGCTGATCGGGATCCGGTCCGGGTATTCACGCTCCATACCGAGCACCGCGGCCATGCCGAGCCCGAACGCCGGGTGCTGGTTGTGCCCGATGGCCCAGCCCATCGTCGTCAGGTTCATCGGGACACCGCCCTCGGCGGCGCCGACGATGTTCAGCTCGGGCGCGTACTTCGGCGCCAGCGCGGCGGCCCAGGCGGTCGCCATGCCGCCGCCGGAGTAGCCCGACAGCGCCACCGGGCTCTTGCCGAGGGTGAGCTGCGGCAGCCGCTGCGCGGCGCGGATGCCGTCGAGGGTGATCTGGCCGCCCAATTTCGCTGCGCCGTAAGCACTGTTCGGGCCCAGATGGTCGGGCAGCGCGACGGACCAGCCGCGCAGCAGCGCGACGTTCAGCATCGGCGCGAACGGGACGATGAAGTTCGGATCGTTGGCGTAGAGCGAGTGCGAGATCGCGCACTGGGTGCCGAGCCCGTTGATGATGTGCTGGAACGACAGCAGCGGCGCGTCCGGCCGGTGCCCGATCGGGGTCACCACCGTGGTGGTCGCCGCGATCGGCTTGCCGAGGGAGTTGGTCGAGCGGAACTTGATCAGGGTGACCGAGGCGCCGGGGAAAAAGAACAGCGGCGGCATCGGACGGGCGTCCAGCACGTCGCCGGGGGCCTTGGCCGCGATGTCGGCCGGGGCGGCGTAGAACGGATCCGGGTCCGGATTCGGATAGATCGGCTGGGCGTTGGCGGTGCCGGTGCCCGCGGAGGCCATGACCGCGCTGATCGTCAGCGCACCGAGGGCCGCGAGAATCGGTCTCAGTTTCGGGCCACCGGTTGCCTGCCGAAAAAGTCGTCTACCCACTGGGTTGTACCTCCACTGCATCGCGATAATTTTCAGGTGTCCGGCGAACTGCATTTCACGGGCGCGAAACGACAATAGTCATCGGCTCGCTTCTTGTCGCGGCCGATCCTGGGTGGAAGTGTCGCAGATTACATGGCCGCTCTTACATCCGATTACAGTTGTGCTCAAGTGCCTCGCCCGCACTGGCGACGGTGCCCGGCGGGGTCGCCGCCAGCGGCAATGCGCTTGCTGGCCAGGCGATTTGGTCAGCATAGTGGCTCACAGGCGCGCCGGCGCAAATGGAACTACACAGCCTTTCAGTGCGACTTAAAAGCGCGTTCAGTTTTCCTTGAGAGGTTTTCCCGTGTTTACCGGCTATTACCCGAACACCGCACACTACCGATTTGTCTACCCCGGCCACTGCTGCTCGACCGGCGTAATGACGGAGACCGAATCGGTCTGTCCGTGCGCACGCCGATGCGAAGAATTCATGTGCCCCTAACGCGGCGCTCCGCCGGAATTCATGGCGCGTCGGTGGCGTGCGCGAACGCGGAGCCCCAGCCCGCCTCTTCGATCGCTGTGCCACCACACGATTTCGGGGTACCCGGGCGGGAATAATGAACCACTCCCCACGATTGGACCCGATCATGACCAGCGCTGACTTGTTGATCGACGCCTTCGGCCGAGTCCAGGAGCACGTGCACGCGGCGGTGTCCGGCCTGACCCGGGACGAGCTGGCCACCCGGCTCGATCCGGGCGCCAACTCCATCGCCTGGCTGATCTGGCATCTCACCCGGGTACAAGACGACCACATCGCCGACGTCGCGGAGATCGAGCAGGTGTGGACGGCGGCGGGCTGGGCCGAGCGCTTCGGCTTGCCGTTCGACGACACGGCAACCGGCTACGGCGACAACCCGGACCAGGTGGCCCAGCTCGCCGCCGCGTCGGCGGATCTGCTCCTCGGCTACTACGACGCGGTGCACGCCCAGACCATCGAATACGTCTCGAAGCTCACCGACGCCGACCTCCCCCGCGTGGTCGACACCCAGTGGGATCCGCCCGTGACACTCGGTGTCCGGCTGATCAGTGTCATCGACGACGACATCCAGCACGCGGGCCAAGCGGCCTTCATCCGGGGAGTGCTGTTGCGCCGCAGGTGAACCGGTTGCCCGAATTCAGGGTGATCCCTGATGGCCGACGGGGTCCGCGTCTACATACTCATATAGTCGATATCGACTATATGAGTCATGCGGAGACGTCTTATGTCAGTTCAGACCCGTCCCTTGCCGAATCACGCACGGACACCCCACCTTCCGCCGCGCAGCGCCCGAATCATGCTGGCCGGCTTCGCGCTGCTCGCGGTCGCCGCCGCCATGCTGCCGTCGGTCTTCCCGCCGAGCATGCCCGCGGCCCGAGTTCCGATGTGGTGCTTGCTCGCCGTGCTCAGCGGCGGGCTCGCCGCGCTCCTCACCGTGCGGCCGGCCACGCCCCGCGCGGTGGTGCTCGGCCTCGGCTGGCTGCTGGTCACCGCGACCGTGTTGCAGGCGTTCGTCGTCGGCGACCTGACCGCGATGTTCTCGACGTGGCTGGTGGTGCCGATTTTGGCGCTGCTGGCCGGCCAGTTGACGCCCAGGCCGCGCAAAGCACTGGTTGCCGCGCATGTAGTTGCCTCGGCCTGCTGGGTCGGTATCGCCCTCACCGTCGCGGCGATGTCGGTGGTCGCGATGACGACCGGCGATATCGGCACCAGCCGGGTGACCTATGAGCTGATGGCGATCTTCGACCTGACACTGCTGCCGTGGGCGAACTTCGCCACCTTCCTCACCGGCCTGGCCCTCGGCCTCACCACGAGTTGGGGCCTGTTCCGCTACTACTGGGTGGCCACCAAGCTCACCATCGCGGTGGGAATTCTGTTCGTGGCGTTCGGATTTCTGCACGACGCACTGGAGCAGGCTGCCGCCGAAACCGAGCATCTCGCTGCCGTAGGCGCAACGACCGCGGAGCTCAGCGCGGCCGCCGAGGTGGCGTTCTGGGGTTTCGGCGGCTCGATGCTCAGCCTCGTTGCGGCAGTGCTGCTTTCGCTGTACAAGCCCGGCGGCAAGACCAGGCGCGGTCGTCGGGTGCTGACCGGGGGGCGCGGCGGACAGCCACAGATCCGAGCGACCATCGTCGACACGCGGCCGATCGCCGACGGGACGGTTGCCCTCACCCTTGCCCCCGATGGCGCTGCAACACTGCCGGATTGGGCACCGGGCGCACACATCGACCTGGTGCTGCCGTCCGGCCTGGTGCGCCAGTACTCGTTGTACGGTGACCCGGCCGAGACCGGCACCTACCGGGTAGCCGTCCTGCGTGAGCCCAACGGACGTGGCGGCTCTGCCGAGATACACGCCTTACGGGTGGGCACGAGAATCGGTATTCGCGGACCGCGCAACAACTTTCCGCTCGTCGCCGCCGACACCTACCTGTTCATCGCGGGTGGCATCGGCATCACGCCTTTCCTGCCGATGATCGACCGGCTGCACCGATCGGGTGCCGACTGGCGGTTGATCTATCGCGGGCGATCGCTGCCGACAATGGCTTTCGCCACCGCACTGACCCGGCAATACCCGGACCGCGTGACGTTGCTGCCCGCCGACACCCATCCGCGACCGGACCTCGGTGAGCTGCTCCGGAACACAACCGAGGGTGTCGCGGTCTACTGCTGCGGGCCCGAAAGACTCATCAGCGCAGTGGAATCGGCGATGGGTACGCACGCAACCCTGCACACCGAACGGTTCGCCGCCAGCAATCGCGCCGCCGAGCGGACGAATGCACCGTTCGAGGCGGAACTGCGACGGTCCGGCGTGGTGGTTCCGGTGCCCGCGAATCGGACCCTGCTCTCGGCCATCCAGGACATCGATCCCACGGTCGACCTGTCCTGCGAGGACGGCGTGTGCGGCAGTTGCGCCACCCGGGTGCTGGCCGGGACGCCCGACCATCGTGACGATGTCCTGCGCGCCGACGAGCGCGATCGCGTCGATATCATCTACCCCTGCGTATCTCGCGCACGCGGCGAGCGCATCGTGCTCGACGTGTAGGAGTCGAAGGAGGGCCGGTGGCCGCCAGGCGCGACCCGCTGCACAATCCGCTGGCCCTCGCCGTGCTCGCGTACCTCATCGAACGACCCATGCACCCGTACGAACTGGGCAAGTTACTCAAGGAGCGCAACGCCGGTCGCAGCATCGACTACAAACACGCCTCGCTCTACATGGTCGTCGAGCAGCTCACCAGGGCCGGATACATCGCGCCGCAGCACACCGAACGCGAGGGTCAGCGTCCGGAACGCACGGTGTACCGGCCCACCGAATCCGGAAAGTCCCGCCTGTACGAGCGGATGCGGGAGCTGGTTTCGGTGCCCGCCAAGGAGTACCGGCAGTTCGAGGCGGCTCTGTCGTTGATCGTGGTGCTGCCGCCGACGGACGTGGCCGACCTACTCGACCGGCGACAACGCGCGCTAGCGGAGCAGATCGACCAGCAGCATGCGTTCGTGCACGCCGCCGACGACGTCGAACCGCTGTTCCAGATCGAATACCACTACCGGATCGAATTGCTCGAAGCCGAACTACGTTTCATCGAGCGCTTCCGCGACCTCATCCGGGCCGATCCCGCGGCCCTCGGCCAGTTCTGGCAGCAACTGCACGCCCGGTGATCGCGCTCAGGCCGGTGGCCAGTTCCGCAGCACCGCGTCGAGAGCGTCCAAGGTCCGCGACCAGGAGTCTTCGACACTGCGCGGGTGGCTGTCGTAGCGGCCGGTGGTTTCCAGGCTGACGTAGCCGAAGAAGGTGCCGTGCAGTAGGCGGATCGCGTCGGTTTGGTCGGGCTCGGCCAAGTCGTAGCCGCGCAGGATCGCGCGGGTCATCTCCGCGTGCCGCATGGCCGCGCTGGCGGCGGCCGTTGCCGGGTCGAGATCGAGCTGCGCCGCGGCGTACCGGCCCGGATGCTGCTTCGCGTAGTCCCGGTAAGCGTTGGCGAACGCGACCAGCGCGTCCTTCCCGGCGCGGCCGGCCAGCGCGTCCGCGACCTGGTCGGCGAGTTCGGCCAGGGCGAGCACCGCAACCTTCACCCGCAGGTCACGCGCGTTCTCCAGGCGGGAGTACAGGCTCGCGTCCTTCACGCCGAGTTTGCGGGCCAGCGCCGGGACGGTCACCTTGTCGAAGCCGATCTCGTCGGCCAGTTCCGCCGCCGCCTGGACCAGGCTCTCGTCGGTCATCCGTGCGCGTGCCATACCGTTCTCCTCATCGACCGAGAGCCTAAAACATTTGCCTAATATCTCTAGGTACTTTACCGTATCTACTTGTTGAATCAGCTAGCGAGTACGACCGAAGGGAGACCTCCACCATGAACGCCCAGGTTTCCCATCCGACGCGCCCGACGGAGTTCGGCCGAATCTTCCCGCCGGACGACAGCTGGCTCGCGCGGCAGCGGCCAGAGGAGATCCTGCTGCCCGACCTGCCGATCATCGATCCGCACCATCACCTCTGGTACCACCCTGGATTCCGCTATCTGCTGGAGGAGTTCACGGCGGATACCGGCAGTGGGCACAACGTGATCGGCACCGTCCACATCGAGTGCATGTCGGCGTACCGCACCGATGGGCCGACCGAGTTGCGACCGGTCGGCGAGACCGAGTGCATCGCCGCATTGGCCGCGGCCGACGACGCCGCGGGCGGCCCGACCAGGGTCGCCGCCGGAATCGTCGGGCGGGCCGACTTCGCCCTCGGGGCCGACATCGTCGACAACGTCATCGAGCATCACCTCGCCGCGGCGCAGGGCCGCTTCCGTGGTCTCCGCTTCGCGGCGAGCTGGGACGCGAGCGCGGACATCAAGCTCAGCCATCCGGACAGCCGGCCGCACCTGCTCGCCGAACCGGCGGTGCGGGCGTGCGCACGCGTGGTCGCCGACCGCGACCTGGCCCTCGACCTGTGGATCCTGTCCCCCCAACTCGCCGACGCCGCCGAGTTGGCCGAGGCGATGCCCGAACTGCGCCTGGTGCTCGACCACTGCGGCGCACCTCTCGGCTTCGGACCCTATGCCACCGACCGGGCGGCGCACTTCGCCACCTGGGCGCGCGGCATCCGGGAGGTGGCGCAACGACCGAACGTCGTCTGCAAGCTCGGCGGCCTGCTCGCCACCGCCGCCGCCTTCGACTACCGCACCGCCGCGGCGCCGCCGAGCTCGGAAGAGCTTGCCGCCCTGTGGCGTCCGTGGTTCGACACCTGCGTCGAGGCCTTCGGTCCGGACCGCTGCATGTTCGAAAGCAACTTTCCCGTCGACAAAATGGGAACCCGATACGCGACGCTGTGGAACGCCTTCAAACGGCTTGCCGCCGGCGCCTCGGATACCGAACTGGCCGCGCTGTTCGCGGGAACCGCCCGCCGAACGTACCGGCTGGCGCTGTAGCCGCCGCGATCTTCCTAAGGAACATCCCCATGATCACCATCCCCATTCGACCCGAAATTATCCGTGGCGCAATCGATTTCGAGCGCACCGCGAAAGGGCTGCTGCCGCATCGCCTTCCGGCGAGCGCGCGCAAGCAGTTCCCCGACGACTATCTGGCGATGGTCGAGGCCCAGCCCGCCGGTGTGCGGCTGGCCTTCCGAACCAGCGCGACCGTCGTCGAGCTGGACACGCTGCCCATTCGGACCGTCTACCGAGGCGCCCCGGCGCCATCGAACGGCGTGTACGAGCTGCTCGTGGACGGCCGCCCGGCCGGCCGGGGCACCGTGCCCGGCGGCACCCGCCACCTCGTCGACATGGCCACCCAGGCCAAGGTCACCGAGACCGGCTCGGCAGGCACGCTCCGCTTCGATGGACTGTCCGCCGATCCGAAGGACATCGAAATCTGGTTGCCGCACACCGAAATCACCGAGTTGATCGCCCTGCGCACCGACGCACCGGTCGAGCCGACGCCGGACCGTGGCCGCAAAACATGGCTGCACCACGGCAGTTCGATCAGTCACGGTGCCAACGCCGACCGCCCGACGGCCACCTGGCCCGCCCTGGCCGCCGCCCGCGGCGAGGTCGAGCTGATCAACCTGAGTCTGCGCGGCAACTGCCTGCTCGATCCGTTCGTCGCGCGCGCCATCCGCGATACCTCCGCGGATCTGATCAGTCTCAAGATCGGCATCAATGTGGTCAACTCCGACCTGATGCGGCTGCGAGCCTTCGGGCCCGCGGTGCACGGTTTCCTCGATACCATCCGGGACGGGCACCCGAGCACGCCGCTGCTGGTCGTCTCCCCCATTCTCTGTCCGATCCACGAGGACACGCCCGGCCCGGGCGCCCTCGAATTCGACGGCACGAGAGTGACTTTCCGCGCCACCGGCGATCCGGCGGACCGCGCCACCGGCCGGCTGACCCTCAACATCATCCGCGACGAACTCGCCCGCATCACCAAGCAGCGCGCGGCCGACGACCCGAACCTGCACTACCTCGACGGCCGTTCGCTCTACGGCGAAAAGGATTTCCAGGAGCTGCCCCTGCCCGATCACCTGCACCCGGACCCCGCCACGCACCGCCGCATCGGAGAACGCTTCGCCGACTTGGCCTTCGGCGACACCGGTCTGTTCGCCGGCTGAGTCCGGCCCCGCTGTCGAGCCATCGACAGCGGGGTCGGGAACGGCCCTTAAGTGGTTTCCCCGATGTGCGGCAGGTGCGGGTCGACGGATACTTCCTGGTGCGATCAATCTACCGGGGAGGCAGCCGATGTCCGATCTCGCTACCACGAAACCCGTTGCCGCTGAACAGTTTCGTTGGCTACAACTGCGTGTCGCCGGCATCGCGGCGTTGACCGGGGTGGTCCTGATCGTCTTCGTCAACGCACTCTTGGGAAACGTGCCGCGGACCGAATACCTCGCGGTGCTGGACCACGTCAACGAACGTCCCTGGTACGTGATGCGGCTGGCCGGAATTCTGGCCATGCTCGCCTGGATGGTGGCGTTCTCGACGGTCGGCCGGACACTGCGCGACCCGATCGGCCGAGTGGTCGCGCGGATGGGCGAGCCGGTGCTGATCGTCGCGGTCGCGGTCTTCACGGTCGACTACGCCCATGACGGCTTCAGCATCGGCGTCACCGCAGAGCGTTGGGCCGCAGGCGATCTGACCGCGAACGACGCCGTCGCAGACGCCAGGGTGCTGGAGATACTGGTCGGTGCCACCTCGATGTTGTCCCAGGCACTGCTGGGCCTCGGGTTGACGATCTACGCGACAGCGCTGCTACTGACACGCGAATTCTCCCGAATCCTGTGCTGGCTGGGCATCATCGGCGCCGCAGGATGGTTTCTGGGCGGCGCGGCACTGATCGCCAGGGTGGACGACCTCCGGTTCGAGGTCGTCCTCCCCTTCGTCGGCGCCGCCACGATCTGGGTGACCGGGATTGGTATCACCTTGATCCGCCGCAGCTTTCGGACCGATGGATAGGTGCCGGTCCGGCGTCGGCGACGAGGTGGCGGGCGCGGGGTTGGTGGTGCCATTCGCCGGTCGGGGCGCGGCGGAGGAATTCGTCGCGTAGCTGGGCGATGAAGGTGGCGCCGCGGGCGGTGGCCAGGGGGCGCAGGGGGCCGGAGGTGGTGTGGGTGTCGAAAAATGTTGCCGCGTCGGGGTGGGACATCGGATAGGAGATGTGCTCGTCGCGTTCGATACGGGTGCCCTGTGTGGTCAGGGCGGGAGCGAGGCGTTGTTCCCAGGATCTGTCGCCTGCGGGTACCTCGGCGCGCAAGACTTTGGAGAGCAGGGCGAACGGGCCTTCGGTCTCGGTTGCGCTCGGCCAGAAGACAACTGACAGCCGTCCGCCGGGGCGTAGGGCCGCCGCCCAGGATCGGATCGCCTGGTCGGGCTCGGGCAGCTGCTGGAGTCCGAAGACCGATACCACCGCCGCGCACCGCTGTGTCCAACGGGAATCCAGGGTCGATGCGTCCCCTTCTACGACGCGCACCTGCGGGTATGGGGCGGCGCGTGCGCGGGCCCGGCGCACCATGCCCGGGGACAGGTCGATGCCGACCAGCTCACGCTCCGGGAACTGCTCGACCAGCGCGTCCAGCTCGGGAAACGTCCCGCAGCACGGGACGAGAACCGGCCCCGCAGGCAGGGGGTCGACGGTGACCGCACGCACGGCCGCGGCCACCCATGGTGCGAAGCGTGGGACGTAGTACGCCTCGTACCCGGTCACCGCCTCGTCCCAGCCCCTGGCGCGGCGGGCGAGTTCTACGTCACGGTCGGTCACGTTGTCCACCTTGTCTTTTCATGCGTGCCGGGGACGGACGTGCACGCGCTCACCCTGCAAGCCGAACAGGATGAGCAGCTCCACCGCCTGCCCGTCGGCCGAACCGAGCCAGTGCGGCAGCGAGGTGTCGAACTCCGCGGCCTCACCGGGCGGCAGCGTGATGTCCTGATCGCCGACTATCAAGCGCAGCTTTCCATTGAGCACATACAGCCACTCGAAACCGCTGTGCGTTTTCAGCGTCACTTCGGCAGGCTGCTTCCTGGCCGGAATGAGCATCTTGTAGGCCTGGGTGCCGCCGGGCCTGCGGCTCAGCGGAATGAACGTCATGCCGTGGCGATGGATCGGGTGCAGGTGGATCCGGAGGTCGCCGGTGCGTGGCGCGCCGACCATGTCGTCGATCGGGACGTCGTAGGCGCGGGCCAGCGGCAGCAGCAACTCCAGGGTGGCCCGCCGCCGCCCGCTCTCCAAGCGGGACAGCGTGCTCTCCGAGATGGCGGTCTTCGCCGCGAGCTCGGCGAGGGTGATGCCGCGCTGCCTGCGCAGCGCGCGCAGCCGCGGCCCGACCGCATCCAGTACTTCATCGATGTCATCGGCCATGTCCCCATCTTGCCGAGACGGCAAGTTTGCGTGCAATCACGAGCGGTCCGGAGCCACAGTGAAAACGGTTCCTGTTGATCTTCGAAAGGACGAGGCCGCATGGGCACGCACGCCACCGACACCGACGCCGCCCGCTTCTGGGACGAGCATTACCGCACGCCACGGCCCATCCGCACCGGACGGGCCAACCCCGTGCTCACCGAGATCGCGGACGCACTCGCCCCGGGCACCGTGCTCGATTTGGGCTGCGGACCCGGCGACGACGCGCTGTGGCTCGCCGCCCGCGGCTGGCAGGTCACCGCGGTCGACATCGCGGTCACCGCAGTGCGGCGCCTGGCCGCAAAGGCCCGGTCGCTGGACCTGCACACCAGGATTTCCGCGCAGTGCATCGACCTGGCCGACGACTTTCCGGCGGGCACGTTCGATCTGGTGTCGGCGCAGTACTTCCACACGCCGTTCGCGCTGCGCCGGGCGCGCGTCCTGCGCACCGCGGCACACGCACTGGCCCCCGGTGGCCGGCTCCTGGTCGTCGACCACGGATCCACCGCGCCGTGGTCCTGGAATCAGGATCCCGAGGTCCGCTACCCCACCCCGGACGAGGTGTCCGCCGAGCTGGCCCTCGATCCCACGCAATGGTCCACCGAGCGCGCGGATATGCCGCGGCGGCGGGCGACCGGCCCCGGCGGCCAGACCGCGACCGTAGTCGACCACGTCCTGGTCATCCGCCGCAGCGCAACTTGACCCGACCCCAACGACTTTCACCCTGAACGGAGGGACCGACCATGCCCACACCACGACGCCGCCGCGACGCGGGCCCGCCGCAGACCGGCCCCGGGGAAAGGGAGGTGCTGCTCGGCTTTCTCGATTACCTGCGCGACGCGGTACTCGCCAAGGCCGACGGCGTGCCGGAACCGCAGATCCGCACTCCCGGTGTCGACTCCGGGACGAATCTGCTCGGCCTGATCAAGCACCTCACAGCGGTCGAGCGCTACTGGCTGCTCGAGCACCCGGTCACCGACTGGGCAGCCACCTTCCGCCCGACGCCCGACGAGAGCGCCCAGCAACTCCTCGACACCTACCGGCAGACCAACGCCGCGGCGAACGAGGTCATCACAGCATGCGCCGACCTCACCGCACCCGGTCCACGTCCAGGTGGGCGCCGCGCCGCGCCGTCCTGGCGCTGGACGCTGACCCACCTGCTCGAGGAGACGGGCAGGCACGCCGGGCACGCCGACATCCTGCGTGAACTCATCGATGGCGCCACCGGGCGCTGAAACCCCTTGTAGCAGAGAGATACCCATGCATCACCCGAAACATCCTGTCCGCCTGATCGCGGCCGCCGCGGCCGCGCTCGTGCTGATCACCGGGTGCGGATCCACCACCGACCCGGCGACCCCTGACCCGGTGGCCGCACCACAGACGTCCGGCTTCGACGCCGCCACCCGCGACGACGCGGAGTTCAACCGCACCTTCCGGCACGAGTTCGCCGACGTCGACGGCGTGCGCATGCACTACGTCACCGGCGGCTCCGGCCCCGCCCTGGTGCTGCTGCACGGCTGGCCGCAGACCTGGTTCGAGTGGCGCGCCATCATGCCCGCCCTGGCCGAGCGCTACACCGTGTACGCCCTCGACCTGCCCGGTCTCGGAGACAGCACCGGATCGCCGCCGTCCTACGACAAGGCGACCCTGGCCCGCTACGTGCACACCCTCGTCGCCGAACAGCTCGGACTGCGCGATGCCAGGGTCGTCGGACACGATCTGGGCGCGGCGGTGGCGTTCCAGTACGCCGCCCAATTCCCGCGGGACATCACCAAACTCGGCTATCTGGACCTGCCGCTACCCGGACCTGCGGTCAGCGGTGCGCAGTATCGGAATATGAGCTGGCACATCGCGTTCCACGCGCAGCGGCAAGTCCCCGAAGCCGTGGTCGGCGACGATGTGCGCGAGTACCTCAGCTTGTTCTATCCGCAAGTCGCCTTCGGCGGCACAGCATTCGGCGGTTCCGGTGCCGCGGCACCGTTCACCGACGCCGAGATCGATGAGTACACCCGCACTTACCGGCGTCCCGAGGTGCTGCACGGCGGGTTCGAGTTGTATCGCACCCTCGACCAGGACGTCGCCGCCAATATCGCGGCGTCGCCCATCACCACACCGACCCTGGTGCTGACCGCCGCCGGACTGGTCGACTCGACCATGGCGACCGTCGCGCCGCGGATTGCCACGGTGACCCGCGCGGTCGACGTGCCGCGGGCCGGGCATTGGCTGGCCGAGGAGAACCCGAAGTTCGTCACCGACGAACTACTCGCCTTCCTCGGATCCTGACGGCGGATGCTGGGGCGGATCCGCGCTCAAACCCGTTGTCGCGCTTAACCATATGAAGCCGCGGTGATGTTCGTCGACAAGCGGAGACAAACACAACAAGATGTCCACCGAGGTGTTCTGTTGTGGTCACTTCGCGGATAGCTGCTGGGTCTGGACTGATTCAGCAGAAAGGGGCCCAGGTTATGCGCCGTAATCCCATTGTCTCGATGACTATTGCCGCGATTGCCGCCGGGGTGGTGGCCGCGCCCGCCGCCACCGGCGAGCCGAACGGTCCGGCCGGGTCGCGACCGCCGTATCCCGTCTCCTACCTGTTCAGCGACGCGGTGGACGCCGAGATGGACCACCCCGGTGCCGCGCCGGTCGGCGCCAACGACTGGACCTGCAAACCCACTGCGCTGCACCCCAATCCAGTCGTGCTGGTGCACGGCGGCCCGGAGACGGTGCGCCTGGATTGGGGCGCGCTCGCGCCGTTGCTGGCGAACAACGGCTACTGCGTGTATGCCCTGAGCTATGGCGCGATTCCGGGGATGCCCGGACCGCTCGGCGCGCTCGGCGGGCTGTTGCCGATCGAGCAGAGCGCGCAGGAGTTGCGCGACTTCATCATCAAGGTGCGGGCGGCGACCGGCGCGCAGAGCGTCGATATCGTCGCGCACTCCGAAGGCAGCCTGGTCACCGACTATTACGCCAAGTTCCTCGGTGGCGCGAACAAGATCGACCGCTTCATCTCGATCGGGCCGGGCTGGCACGGCACCAGCTCGCTCGGGTTCGGCGCCCTCTTCACCGCGCTGGCCGCCCGGCTGCGGCTGACACCCGCACTGACTGCCGTCGTGGACCCGGTCTGCGCGGCCTGCTTGCAGATTCAGACCGGCTCGGAATTCCTGCGCAAGCTCGCCGGCGCGGGCAGCACGGTGCCCGGCGTCACCTACACCAACATCGTCACCGAGCACGACGAGTTCGTGGTGCCGTACTCCAGCGGAATCGTGCAGGGGCCGAGCGTTTCCAACCACGTCGTCCAGGATTACTGCCCCGGCGACTTGACCGACCATCTCCTGCTGCCCTACGACAAGGTGGTGGCCCAGCTCGTGTTGAACGCACTGGACCCGGACGACACCACCCACCCGACCTGCACCAGCACCCCGCCCAACAGCTGAGCGCACACCAACAGCCGAGCCGAGCGCGCACGGACAAAAAAGTGCCGCCGGACTCCTCGTCGAGTCCGGCGGCACCGCTGGGGGTGGCGGGCTACCAGGCGCCCTTACCTACGAGCTTTCCGAAGATCTCGTCGAAGCCGTTGCGCCACGGGTCCCATGCCGCATTGTTCGCCGGCTTGTCGAAGCCGTTGCTCCAGGGATCCCAGGAGGATTCACCGGCGTTGGCCTCGGCCCACGGGTCCCACGACGAATCGCCCCAGGGGTTCCAGGACGCCTCGCCACTATCCGGCGTGGTCTCGGATCCGTCGCCCCATGGGTCCCAGGACGAATTGTCGCCATTGTCCGAACCATTGTCGGATCCGTCGCCCCATGGGTCCCAGGACGAATTGTCACCATTGTCCGAACCGTCACCCCAGGGATTCCACTGATCGCACGGCGGATTGCCGTCGCCGTCGGACGGCGTATCGGGCCTGTCCCCGCCGGGTGTGTCCCCGCCGCCGGGCTTATCGCCACCGGGCTTATCGCCACCGCCCGGCTTGTCGCCACCGCCCGGCTTTTCCCCGCCCGGCTTCCCCGGCTTGTCCCCACCGGCCGGCTTCTCGTCCGGCGATCCGTTGGATGTGCCGAAGTTCTGCGTCCAGTAGGGCGTGCCGTTGCCACTCTTGGCATAGCCGACGCCTATATCGCGCAGGCCGCAGTTGAGGATGTTGGCCCGGTGGCCCGCGCTGTTCATCCACGCGTTGACCACCTCGGTCGCGCTGCGCTGACCGGCGGCGATGTTTTCCGCCCAGGTCTGCGCTCGATAACCCGTAGCCCTGATCCGATCCCCCGGATCGCCTTTCGACGAGTTGTGATCCATGAAGCCGCCCGCGGCCATATCCTCCGAATGGCCTTGCGCGGCTTGGGTAAGACGGCTTTCAACTTTGAGAGCGGGACAGCCCGCTTTGGCACGTTCATTGTTGGTGAGACTGACGACCGCGTCGGCGGGTGCCTGCGATTCGGGCGCCGCCTGCGCGGCGGGTGCTCCGGCAACGGCGCAGAACGCGACCGCAGAGAAGCCGACAGCGGTGGAAAAAGACAGCATTGTAGCGGGGGAGAAACGCACAATTTCCTTCGAGAGTTGTCGAACTTTTAGAACAAATATCAGCCGACCGGGCTCGGCTCGAGCGCGAGCGGTTTCCAGTCGGCGTCGGCGTCGGCAGCGTCGACGACGTCGGCATAATCAGCGACGCTGGTGTCGTCGCCGTCCTCGGCGTAACCGGCGGCGTCGGGCCCCTCGGAGTAACCGGTGAGCTCCGTGTCGTCGGCGTAACCAGCGGCATCGGCGTCATCGGTGGCTTCGGCCGTCTCGGCGTCCCCTGCCGCGCCGGAGTAGATGCCGACGCTGGTCTCCTCGGAGCCGTCGCCGGCATCGGAGTCGCCGGTCTCCTCGGCGTCGCCGACGGCATCGGAGTTGTCGACGACATCGGAGTCGGCATCCTCGGCGTAATCAGCGGCAGGCGCGGGCGCCGCGTGCCGTCCCTTCGGGCTCGGCCCGTTGTTGCTGGTGATCAACTGGATCAAGCCTTTCGCCAGCACCGGCCCGACCTCCTTCGCCAGCGCCTCCAGCACGGTGCGCAGCGGTGCGGGCAATGCCGCACTGCCCGTGGCGAGCGAGTCCACGAGGGTGGCCAGCGGCGACCCGTCACCCTTCGGCGCCGGTCCCGGCTTCGCGGTGCCGCCCGGCTTGGGGGCCGGACGCTCGCTGCGCGGCGCCGGTCGCTCGGCCCGGACGGGCGCGACGACGTTCGGCCGTCCCTGCTGCTGATAGGTCGCGGGCACCACCACCGGGGACACCACCTGCTTCGGCGGCGCGATCCAGACGTCGTCACCCGAGCCCGCGGCGGAGTTCGTCCCCTCCGCGATGGCCTGCCCGGCGCCGCCCTGGGTCGAGACCGCAAGGCCGATCAGTGTCGCCGTCGAGAGCACCGCCAGTCGCGCGGGAACGACATTATTTCGCGGCGCGCTGTGCTTCCCCATCAGATGCCTTCCTTCGAAATGCTGGATCGCTGGCGAAGCCGACAGCCCACCGCTGGGTACGACCTGGTCCGAACTGCCGGTCGGGAGCCGTTCGACCGCCGCTCTGCGGTCATCTACGCGGTACTGCGGGCTGTCGGCTTCCATTTCGGAGCGTAGAACTCGGCGGGTGTGACCAACAAGCAGAACGGACATTCTTACATCGAATCAAGGTCCGATTAACAGTCGTACCGATACCCGATCACAGCCATATCACAGGAACTGCTTCCGCAGATCACCTCCGGATCACAGCACGGCTCCCGGCAACCCTGTTCGACGCCTACTGTCGAATCATCGCGACGCTCCGGCAGGGTCTCGATAACGGCCCCCAACAGGCGTTGTTAGGCGAGCTAATATCCCTTCAGATTTTCCTTGAATCAGCACCAAACCAAGGCCATTCGTGGTCAAAATGGTTCCGTGACGCGCATCCTGCGAGCCCGAAGGAAGGTCGTACGCCATCAGTTGCAGACGGAACGTTCGTCCGCAATCGACCCAGGTCGGGGCGCGGCCGAGTCATGCAATTGAAGCAACAATGTGATCTGGGTTACACGGAGGTTTAGCTTGGCGTAACGTTTGACGTAGCAGTCGCCGCAGTAGATACTGCTTGCACACAAGTCGGCGCAACACCTCGATGGCAGCCATTCCGGCTTCGCCACAATTCGCGGATGAACGCACAGTTAACGAAAGAATGTGATGTGATTGCCGGTCCGTGTCGACCGGCGCGTGCCATGACTCGGTGACGGAATGCCACTTAATTTTCAGTGATGGACCGAAGGTGCTGCGGATGAGCCGACGGCTCGATACAAAGGTTGCCGATGTCTGATTACCCCTTGCTAACTTCCAATACGATCACGCTCCGACAGTTCGATTACTTTGTGAACGCAGTGCAGCTGGGTTCACTGTCCGCCGCCGCGCGGCGGTTCGGAATAACTCCCTCGGCGATGTCGCAACAGATCGACGCGCTGGAGACCTCGCTCGGCCGGAAGGTGTTCGATCCGCGGTCGCGCAGGTCGAGGCTCACCAAGTTCGGCAGAGAGTTCTTCGCCCAGGCCTCCGATGTCGTCGAATCCGCCCGGCAGGCCATGGCCATGGGGCAGACGTTCGGCGACGGCGTGATGACCGTCGGCACGACGCCGACGATTGCCCAGAAGCTGCTGCCGCCGCTGATCTACCGGATGCGCCACGAACGGAATATCGACAGCATCGAGGTCAGGGCGTTCACCGACCTGCGCGAGCTGAACGCGACGCTCGAAGAGGGCGCGCTCGATCTCGCCGTGGGACCGCTGGAGCAGACCAGCTCGCGGGTCGTGCACTGCTTCGGCGAGGAAGAACTCGTCGTCGTCTGCCATCCCAGTCAGCGCAGCAGCTTCGACGGCTCGTGGAAACAGCTGGTCGAGGCGCCGTGGATTCGGTGCGGCGCGAACTCCGATCTGACCGATACGGTCTCGCGCGAGGCGGGCCGGGCCGGCGTGCATGTCCGGTTCGCCGTCCGCGCCCCCGATGTGACCACCGCACTGAGCCTGGTGGAACACGGGGTCGGCGTCGCGCTGGTGCCGAAGATGGCTCTGCACGGATCGGCCCGGCTGCTGTCCATCATTCGGCTGTCCCGTCCGATTCGCCGGGAATTGACCGTGCACGCGCGCGACAAGTCGATGCATGTGGAGAAGTTCCTCGAGGTCATCAGCGACTCGGAACTCGTCCGGAAGTTCGGCGCGGCGGGCCTGCTGGAGATCCGGCGCCCGGAACCCGAAGTGTCGCACCGCACTCCGGTGCCGGTCGGCCCCCTGCCTTCGTAACGATCAGCCGCACTCGGCGTTTCCGGACCCCGGTTCCGGCGACAGCGCGGAGAACAAGTCAGGCCCCGCCGAAGCGGGGCCTGACCTATATCTGTGGAGCTAGCCGGAACTACTTCGCCGGAGCCGGCGGGTTGAACGGCTGGTTGATCGTGGTGACGTACTGGATCACCGCGCCGATCGCCACCGGAGCGGTGATGAAGATCTGGCCCGCGACCGTGCCGAGGGCGCCCATGGCGGCCGCGCCGGCGAGGCAACCCGCGGCGATACCACCGAGGAACGGACCGAACAGGCCGACGATGGTGCCACCGATCACGGCACCGCCGACGACGCCGCCGAGGACACAGCCGACGGCCGCGCCGCCGAGGCCGCCGACCAGGGTCGCGATGCTGGCGCCGAAGCTGATGGTGGACGTCATCCGGCTCCAGGCCGCCTGCTCACGGTCGTACTCGGTCTTCCAGGGCGCCTTGTCCTCGAAGGGCAGGGCGACCGGGGTGTAGACGGCCTTGCCCATGTCCAGCTGCGGGGTCAGCGTCGCGGTGCGGCCGGAGATGTCCGCGGCGATCGGGAAGGTGAAGTCGTCGAGCCGGAACTGCAGCGGGGTGCCCGCGACGACATTGCCGTTGGCGGCCTTGATCTTCAGCGCGCCGTCCTCGACCACGAGCGAGCCCGCGTCCAGGGAGACGATGGCCTGGGTGTCGGTGGTCTCGGCGGTGAAATTGATCGGCGCGTCGGCTTCCGCCGCCGGTGCCGCGTTGACCGTGCCGGCCGTGACGCCTAGCGCGGCGATCAGCAGCGAGGCCGTCGCGGCAAAGTTCCTCATCAACATTCTTAATTCCTTCTCAGGTGTGGTCGGGATGCGTTGAGCTTAGGTTAGGCAGACCTAAACCTGTCAACAGGTACGTTTTTCGCCGTCCGCTTCCGCCCCTGGTCGCATGGCGGTGCACGAAAGACCGTGAGTGTGTTCCTTGCCACCCGCTACCCGGTCCGTTCACGACGAACCTGTCATGGTGCAACTGGGGAAACGCGCCCAGTCGGGGCGGCAGTCCGCGACTTCGGGAGTCCGAGATCGATCCGCGCGATGGCGACGAGCGAAAACGCCGGCCCGTCGGTTATGACTGATCGGCGGGCACGAGAACCTCGAGCCAGGCGCTCAGCACCGGCTCGGCCGCCAACGTCGCGAAGTCCGCCTGTTCCGCGCCATCGGAACGCCACTTCTCGACCAGCGACATCAATCGCACCGAATCCAGCCCCGCGTCGGTCAGATCCGCGTCTTCAGGCACCTCGTGTGGTGCCACACCCAACGCGGCCGCGACATCGGCGATCACGTCCTGGCGGCCGAAGGTAACCGGCTCGCTCATGTTTCTCCTCGAGATTTCCAGCGCCTGATCAGGCCGCATTCGATTGCCGCAGCGCGAATTCCAGCGCGTCGGTGGTGGTCACCGCGCCACAGCGGCGCGCGACATAGTTCATGGCCATCACGTGCTCGTCGCGCCCGAAGTCCGCGGTCGCGTCCAGCACCACGAACGGCTTGATGTCGTTCATGAACGCGTCCGCGGCGCTGAGCATGCAGCCCATGTGGGCGTACACGCCGGTGATGACGAGCTGATCGCGGTGGTAGTGATTGAGCAACTCGCGCAGGTCGGTCCGCTGGAAGGCGGAGTAGCGCCACTTGGTGACCTGGATATCGGCCGGGCCGGGGGTCAGTTCGCCGATGATCGCGGCGGACGGGCCGTTACTCAGTCCGCTCCCCCAGAAATCCGCGAGAATGCCGCGGCGCGAAGGATGCTGGTCGCCGGGCTGCATGGTGTAGATCACCGGAACGCCCGCCTCGTTGCACTGCTCGCGCAGGCGCGCGATGTTCGCGGTGACGGTCGCGATCGGGTCGAGGTCGGGCTGGTAGGCGTCGATGAAGTAGCGCTGCATATCGTGGATCAGCAGCGCGGACCTCGACGGATCCAGCGACCACGGAACCTGATTCGCCTCGACGTCCTCGCGCGCCGGAATCGAATACGGCGCTATCGGCGGGATGGCCAACGGTCTTTCTCCTGTTCGATGATGGGGACGCTCACGCGTCGAAGGTGGCGCCGCCGTCGACACGCAGATCGTGCATGGTGATGTGCCGGGCACCGGGGGATGTCAGGAAGTAGATGCTCTCGGCGACGTCCTCGGGCTGTGCCACCCGGCGCAGCGGGATGCCGAGCCGGAAGTTCGCCGGATCACCCGCCAGGACGTGATCGCGGGCAGCGGCGGACAATTCGGCCGCGTCCTCGGCCCACATGCCGCGCAGCATGGGCGTGTCGGTGGAGCCCGGTGACACCACGTTCACCCGGACACCCGCGGCGGCCACCTCCAGGCCGAGCGCCATGGCGAAGGCCGTCGCCGCCGCCTTGGACGCACCGTAGGCGGCCATGCCGACCCGAGGGGTCGTCGCCGCGTTCGAGGTGACGACCACGATCGAGCCGCCGCCGTTCGCGGCGAGCACCGCGGCGGCCCGGCGGGTGACGTTCATCGTCCCGGTGGCGTTCACCGCCAGGCACCGATCCCATTGCGCCCCGGTCAATTCCGACACCGCACCGGTTTCCAGGACGCCCGCCGCATGGACGACGGCGTCGATCGGGCCGATACGATCGATAGCGGCGGCGAAGGCGCGGTCGACGGAGTCGGCGTCGGTCACATCGACCTGTTCCGCATGGGTGATGCTCGCCGCCCGGGTCGCGCGGATCGCACCGGCGGTGTCGTGCACCGCCGGATCGTGGTCCCACAGCACGACCGGTGCCGCCGACCTGGCCGCGAAGATCTCCGCCGCCGCCCGGCCGATACCACCGGCGGCGCCGGTGACTATCACACCGCTACCGGCTTTACTCTCCCTAGACATATGCTTAGCCTAACCTTAATTTTTGATAGAAGTAAATCATCGACGTTTCGGCTAGAAGGAGTTCGATAGTGCCGTCTCAATCCGACCTAACCCCTTGGCCAGCAACCGAAGCCACGCAATACCGCGCGCTGGGGTACTGGACCGGCGAGACCTTCGGCGACATGCTCAGCTCCCGCGCAGGCACAACGCCGAACGCGATCGCCGTGGTAGACGACCGAAATCGCTGGACGTACGCCGAGCTCGAGCAGCGCGCCACATCGCTGGCGTCCGGTCTCCTCGAACTCGGCATCCAGCCCGGCGATCGGGTGTTGGTCCAGCTGCCCAACATCGCCGAATTCGTCGAGGTGATCTTCGGACTCTTCTACGCGGGTGCGCTGCCGGTCTTCTGCCTGCCCGCGCACCGGCAGTCCGAGCTGGTCCCGATCGCGCAGGCCAGCGGCGCGGTGGCGATGATCACCTGTCATCACCACCAGAGGTTCAATCACGCCACCCTCGCCGCGATTCTGCGTGACCATGCCCCGGCCTTGCGGCACGTGATCGTTGTCCCGGACAACGACGGAACCGCGCTGCCCGGCGGCACCCGCGCGCTGGACGACCTGCGGGCCGCCCCGCGCGACCTGCCTGCGGTCGACGCCTCCGATATCGCGTTCCTGCAGCTGTCCGGCGGCAGCACCGGAACACCGAAACTCATTCCGCGCACGCACGACGACTACCTCTACAGCGTGCGCCGCAGCGCCGAGCTCTGCCTGCTCGACAGCACCAGCGTCTACCTCGCGGCCTTGCCGGTGGCGCACAACTTCCCGATGAGCTCGCCGGGAATTCTGGGGGCGCTGTACGCGGGCGGCACCGTGGCGCTGGCGATCGACCCCTCCCCCACCACCGCGTTCCAAGCGATCGAACGGTTCGGGGTCACCATCAGCGGACTGGTCCCGCCGCTCGCCCGGCTCTGGGTCGAACGCGCGGAAGCCAGCGCCAAGTACGACATTTCGAGCCTGCGCGTGCTGCTCGTCGGTGGCGCCCGCTGCCCGGACGAGCTGGCGCGGCGCATCGGCCCCGCCCTCGGCGTCACCCTCCAGCAGGTGTTCGGCATGGCCGAGGGCCTGGTCTGCTACACCCGGCTCGATGACCCGGAAGAAGTGGTGCTCTCGACCCAGGGTCGCCCGATGTCCGAGCACGATCAGGTCGCGGTGGTCGACGAAGCAGGCAACCCCGTCCCGCCCGGTACCGACGGCCTGCTGATCACCAAGGGGCCGTACACGATTCGCGGCTACTACCGTAATCCCGAGGCCAACGCGTCGTCGTTCACCGAGGATGGCTGGTACCGCACCGGCGACGTCGTCAACCTGCGCGCGGACGGCAACCTCGTGGTCAAGGGCAGGCTCGGCGACCGCGTCAACCGCGGCGGCGAGAAGATCTCGGCCGAGGAGATCGAGGCGCATCTGCTCGATCATCCGTTGATTCGCGACGCCATCGTCGTGTCGGTGCCCGACGAGCGACTCGGCGAGCGCAGCTGCGTATTCGTGCTCGCCGCCGACCCGGCGACGCCCCCGGCACTGGGGCAGATCCGCCAGTTCGTGCGGGAGCGCGGCGTGGCCACCTGGAAGATTCCCGATCTGCTCCAGGTGGTGGACAGCTTCCCGCAGACCGGCGTCGGCAAGATCAGCAGGCGCACGCTGCGGGCCGCGCTCACCGAGCAAGCGGCCGCGACCTGATCCAAGCCGACGGGCGACGGGCGACGGAAGCCGTTGCCGCTGTGCCGGGCTCAGACGCTATCCAGGAGCGAAGGCGGCCGAGCTCGGATCCACAAGCAACGGCTCATGCCCTTATCGTGTTGTTGTGTGCGGTGAGACGAGCGAGACCGGTCGGAACGGGGGTGGCGGCGAAGACCCTTCGCCACGAGCGCTCTTCGTGACCAGGTTCGCCGAACTCTGGGAGGCCGCAGGCAATCCCACGCTGGCGCGGGTCGCGGCGGCGACCGAGGAACGCAGGAAGGCCACCCGCACACCGGCACAGAGCCATCGGTCGTTGATGCAGCGCATCAGCGATTGGCGGACCGGGCGCAACGTGCCCTCCCGCTTCGAATCGTTGGATCCGGTTCTGGTGACACTGATTTCGCTGGCCCGGCAAGCATCCGGCTCCGTCCCCGCACCCTTGTCGAACCGGTCGGCCTGGCGACATTTGTGGAAGGCGGCCAGCACCCAGCCGGTCCGCCCCACGGTGCTGACCTCGCTGCGACGGGATGTCCCCACCTTCGTCGGGCGTGACGTCGAGGTGCAGCGGATCCTGGATGCGGCAGGACCGGGCCGGGTGGTCGCCATCCACACCGTCGACGGCATGCCCGGCGTCGGGAAAACCGCGTTGGTCACCCACGCGGCACACCTGCTCGCGGACTCGTTTCCCGACGGCAGGTTCTTCGTCGAACTGAACACCCACACACCCGGGCAGGAACCCGCCGATCCGGCCGAGGTGCTGGCCACCCTGCTCACCGGCCTCGGCATCGCACCCAGCCACATTCCCGACTCCCTCGACGCCCGCCGTGACCTGTGGCGCGACCGCGTCGCCGCCAAGCGAGTGCTGCTGATACTCGACGACGCCCGCGATCACAACCAAATCGAACCACTGCTCCCCACCGGACCCGACTGCCTCACCTTGATCACCAGCCGTCGCCGGCTCGTCGCCCTCGACAGCGCCGTCCCACTGCCGCTGGACACCCTCGATCCCGACAAGGCAAAAGACCTGTTCTGCCGGCTGGCACAACGCAACCCACAGGGCGACGACAGCGCGGCCGTCGCCGAGATCGTCCGGCTATGTGGGTACTTACCACTGGCGATCGTGCTGCTGGCCGGCCGAACCGCCCACCATCCGGTGTGGACGCTGGCCGGACTGGCCGAGCAGTTTCGCGCCGCCCAGGACCGGCTCGGTGAGCTCGACGCCGGCCAACGGGCAGTGCGTGCCGCGTTCACCGCGTCCTACGAAAGCCTGCCACCCGGCAGGCAGCACCTGTTCCGCACGCTGGGACTGCACCCCGGCACCGACTTCGACGCCTACGCCGTCGCCGCGCTGAACGACATACCGCTCGCCGAGGCGCGCACCGAACTCGATGCGCTGTACACCGACCACCTCGTCGAGGAGACCACCCCCGGCCGGTACTGCTTGCACGACCTGGTACGCGAATACGCGCGCGCCCTCGCCGCGTCGTCCGGCGACGACACCGCGCCGGTGCGGCGATTGCTGGACTACTACCTGAGCACCGCCGCAGCGGCGGACCAATGGCTGACCCGCAAGCCCTACCCCACCGACTACCAGCACATTTCCGGCATAACCGGTACCGCCCTGCCGGAATTCGGCACCGAGATGCACGCGCTGGCGTGGCTGCGGATGGAGCGGACCACCCTGCTCGCCTGCCTCGAATACACCGCCGACCGCGATCCCGCGCGAATGGTCGGGCTGACCGAGGTGCTGGCCGAGTTTCTGGAGCGCGAGGGACCGTGGTCATCGGCCCTTCGCTGGCATGAGCGCGCCGCCGCGGCCGCGGACCGTCTCGGCGACCGCCTCGGCCGAGCCAACGCCCTCACCAACCTGGCCACCGTGCAATGGCAGAGCGGGAACTACGACCGAGACGCCGACCCGCTCCAGCAAGTACTGACCCTGTACCGGGAGACCGGCAACCGCCTCGGCGAAGCCAAGACGCTCCGCAACCTCGGCATGGTGCAGTGGCAGACCGGGAACTACGACCTGGCCGCCGACCTACTCCGGCAGGCCTTGATCCTGTATCGAGACACCGGCTATCTCCTCGGCGAAGCCAGAACCCTGGCCAGCCTGGGCGGCGTGCGCCGGGACAACGGCGACTACGAGCAGGCCGCGCAGCTGTTCCAGCAAGTGCTGTCCCTGTACCGGGAGACCGGCCATCGCTTCGGCGAAGCCAGCGCCCTCGGTTTCCTCGGCACCGTGCGCCGGTACACCAGGGACTACAACCACGCTGCCGACTTGCTGCTGCGCGCCGCCACGCTGTTCCGGGAGCTCGGCGACCGCGTCGGCGAAGCCAGAGCCCTCAGCTGCCTCGGTAAGGTGCGCCGGGACACCGGGGATTACCGCCAAGCCACCGACCTCTCCCGGCAGGCCCTGATCTTGTTCCGGGAGACCGGCAACCGCATCGGGGAAGCCGACGCACTCGTCAACCTCAGCGCCGTATGCCGCGAAACCGGGAACCACGAGCAGGCCACCGACCTCTCCCGGCAAGCCCTGGCCCTGTTGCGAAAGACCGGCTACCGCGTCCAGGAAGTCGAGGCATTGAACAACACCGCGAAGGCGCTGCTGGCGGCCGGCGAGCCGGGTGAGGCCTTGACGATGTTCACCCACGCGCTCGCCGTAGCCCGCGACATCGACAGCCGGATCCAACAGGCCAGCGCCATGGAAGGCACCGTCCGCTGCCGCGCCGCCCTCGGCGACACCGCCCACCCGCGCCACGCCATCGACAGCTACCGCCGCCTCGGTCCCTCCGATCGTCCTACTGGGCGATTACTGCCGGACGAGATAACACGCTAGGGTAGGCAAACCTAAATTTAAGGCTTGTTCGATGGAGACCCCGGCGCCTGCCCGGCGAAACCTGCTCCGGAGGCCCTGCTACAGCTCGGAAGTCGTGGAGAAATTACCAGATGGAAGGTATGCGCGTACGGCCTAGGCGCTGGCCGGGGTGGCTGCTGGCGGCTGCCGTACTGATCGCTGCCTGCTTGCTCAGTCTCATGATCGGGACCAAGGCCATTCCGGCCGGGCAGGTGTGGGATGCGCTCTGGAACGCAAGCGAGTCGGCGGACGCGCTGGTCATCACTGAGTACCGGGTGCCGCGCACGCTGCTCGGGCTGCTCGCCGGACTCGCGCTCGGCGTGGCCGGCTGCCTCATGCAGGGGCTGACGCGTAATCCGCTGGCCGATCCGGGACTGCTCGGCATCAATGCCGGGGCGGCCTTCGTCATCGCGATGGCGGTCGCTTTTCTGGGAGTCACCGAGATCACGTCGTACGTGTGGTTCGGGTTCATCGGCGCCGCAGTGGCTTCGGTCGTGGTCTACCGGCTGGGCACCGCGGGCAGGCAGGGGACGGATCCGGTCCGGCTTACGCTGGCGGGGGTCGCCATCACGGCCGTGCTGTCCGGACTCACCAAGGGGTTGATACTGCTGAACCCCAAGGCCTTCGACCATATGCGGAACTGGGATGCCGGAGCGTTGACCGGGCGCGGCTACGACGTCATCACCGGTGCCACGCCGTTCATTCTCCTCGGCCTGGTGGCGGCGGTGATCGCCGCGCGCTCGCTCAATGCCGTCGCCCTCGGTGACGATCTCGCCCACGCACTGGGGGTGCACATCAGGCGGACCCGGCTGCTCACCGTCACGTCGCTGACCCTGCTGTGCGGCACCGCGACTGCCGCGGTGGGCCCGATCACCTTCGTCGGCCTGGCGGTGCCGCATATCGCCCGCTGGATCGTCGGACCCGACCAGCGCTGGGTCATCGCCTACTCCATGCTGCTCGCGCCGATTCTGGTGCTGGGCGCGGATATGCTGGGGCGCGTACTGGTTCGGCCCGATGAAGTGGCGGCGGGATTGGTGACCGCGTTCCTCGGTGCACCCATCCTGATCTGGCTGGCGCGGCGTACCCGGGTGAGCGAGCAATGACCGCCATCGATTTCGGGCACTCGGTGCTGGTGGTCCGAACCCGGCGCCTCGCCGTTCGGGTGAGTGTTCGCACCGTGGTGGTGTGCGCGATTCTCGTCGTCGCGGCACTGTCCGTGGCCGTATTGTCGCTCGGCACCGGCGATTACCCGATTCCACCGGATCGGGTACTGCGCGCGCTGTTCATCGGGGATCAGCGATTCGACCGACTCGTGGTGTGGGACTGGCGACTTCCGCGGGTGGTGCTGGCCCTGGCGTTGGGCGCGGCACTCGGGGTGAGCGGCGCGATTCTGCAATCGGTGACGCGCAATCCGCTCGGCAGCCCGGATCTGGTCGGCTTCAACACCGGCGCTTACACCGGTGCGCTCATCGTCATGCTGACGCTGGGCGGCGGCGGATTCCAGACCTCGGCGGGCGCGTTCGTCGGCGGACTGGCTGCCGCCCTCGCCATTCAGCTGCTGGCCTTCCGGCACAATGTCACCGGCTTCCGGCTCATCATCGTTGGCATCGGCGTCAGCGCCATGCTGGCCTCGGTCAATACCTGGCTCATCCTGCGCGCCGATCTCACCGCCGCCATGTCGGCGGCCGCCTGGGGCGCGGGGTCGCTGAGCAGGGCCACTTCGGCGCAGGTCGCGCCCACGCTCATCCTGCTGGCAGTCCTCGGCGTGGCCGCTCTCGCCACCGCGTCCCGCTTGCACGTCCTGGAATTGGGAGACGATCTGGCGCAGGCGTTCGGCATCCGGGTCGGACGCGATCGCGTACTACTGATCGTGCTGAGCGTCGCGTTCTGCTCCGTCGCCACCGCCGTCGCCGGACCCATCGCCTTCCTGGCCTTGGCCGCACCACAATTGGGCCGCCGCCTGGCGCGCACCGCCTCCACCGCATTGGCTCCCGCCGCTGCCATGGGTGCGCTGCTGCTGGTGACCTGCGACTGGATCTCGCAGCGGATATTCGCACCCACCGCGCTGCCCGTCGGCGTGGTCACCGTCTCGGTAGGCGGGGTCTATCTGGCATATGTGCTGGTCGCCGAGGCGCGACGGAATTAGGGGAACGACGATGAACGACAAGCACAGCGCACAGCAGGATCGGGTCCGATTGCGGGCCGACCGGGTGCGCCTCGGCTATCGCGGCCGGACCATCAGTGACCAACTCTCGGTGGATATTCCGGACGGGGCCTTCACGGTGATCATCGGCCCCAATGCCTGCGGAAAATCCACCATGCTGCGTGCGCTGGCTCGGTTGCTCGCCCCGGAAGACGGTGCCGTGCTGCTCGACGGCAAGGCCATCACCGACTATCCAGCCAAGGAGGTGGCCCGCCGCATCGGTCTGCTGCCACAATCCTCCACCGCCCCGGACGGCATCCGGGTCGCGGATCTGGTTGCGCGCGGCCGATATCCGCACCAGACCCTGCTACGCCAGTGGTCGCAGGCGGACGAAGACGCGGTCACCGCGGCCATGGCGGCCACCGGCGTCACCGACCTGTCGGCCCGCTCGGTCGACGAGCTCTCCGGTGGGCAGCGGCAACGCGTCTGGGTCGCCATGGTGCTGGCGCAGGAGACGCCGATCATTCTGCTCGACGAGCCGACCACCTACCTGGATATCGCGCATCAGATCCAACTGCTGGATCTGTGCCGCTCGCTGAACCGCAACTCCGGCCGGACCGTGGTCGCCGTCCTGCATGACCTGAACCACGCCTTCCGCTACGCCGATCACCTCATCGCCATGCGGGACGGCCGGGTGATCGCCGCCGGTGCGCCGCGCGAGATCGCGACCGCCGAGCTGGTGCGGGAGGTCTTCGCCCTCGGCTGCCGGATCATCGACGACCCGGAAACCGGTGCGCCACTCGTGATTCCGCTTGCGGAGAACGCGGCGGGCGTGAGCTGACACGGCACCGGGAAATGGCCGATCCGGTGGGGAGGGTCACCTTTTTCTGTTGAAACTGAATTTAGGTTAACCTATCCTCAGTCCTCCCTGCTGGACTCTCATCGAGCCCGGGTGGACCGAGGGAGGGGGGCGCACTAGGTAGATGGTGAAGGAGTTGCCATGGGAGTGGTGGAACGGGACGAGAGCACGGGTCATCCCGGATTGCCGCTCACCGGAGCGCAACTGGGCATCTGGAACGCCCAGCGATTCGATCCGGAATCCGGGCGCTACCTCGTCGGTGAGGTGCTCGAGATCTCCGGCGAGGCGACCATCGACGTCGATCTGCTGGCTGAGGCCATCCGGCGCACCGTCGCCGAATCCGAGAACATGCGGCTGCGGTTCCGCGAAACCGGCGACGGCCCACGGCAATTCGTGACCGATGCGGCAGCCGAACTGCGGCCGACCATCGACCTGCGGGCAGCCGCCCAGCCATTGGCGCTTGCGCACGAAGCGGTAGCCCTCGAACGCCACCGCGCCGCTGAGTACTGCCGCGCCATGGTCGATCGCCAGCTGTACAACTACACACTGATCCGGCTGAGCGACACCGAGGTCTGGTGTGTGCAGCTCTACCACCACCTGATTGTCGACGGCTACAGCGCTGCCCTGCTGTCCCGCCGCGTGGCCGGGCACTACACCTCCCTGCGGCGCGGAACCAAGCCTCCGAAACAGACTTTCGGCACCATTGCCGCCCTCGTCGCCGAGGAGCAGGAGTATCGCGCGGGCGAACAGTTCGAACAGGACCGCCAGTTCTGGCGCAGCCAGCTGACGCCATGGCCGGACCTGGACGGTCGCGGCCGCCATGTCGGCGGCGCCGTCGAGCACACGATCCGCGGCGAAGGCATCCTCTCCGCCGCGACCTTCGCACTCCTCAAGGAATGCGCCGACAACTACGGCGTCACCTGGGCCGACATCCTGATCGCCTGCTACACCGCCTATCTCCAGCGCGAGCTCGGCAGCTCCGATGTGGTCCTGTCCATGCTGCTCATGGGCCGAGTGGGCCGCGCCGCCCTGACCACTCCGGCCATGGCCGTGAATGTCCTCCCGCTTCGCCTGCCCGTCCGCGCCGACGACCGCCTCGGCGAGCTCGCCGTGCGAGTAGCCGCCGCCCTGCGCGAGGTCCGCGCCCATCAGCGCTACAGCGGTGACGACCTGGCCCGCGACTTCCACGGCTACGGCGCCGGTGAACTCCTGCACGGAGTCGGGATGAACCTCAAAATCTTCGACTTCGCCCTCGACTTCGACGGCTCCAGGGGCGTGCTCCGCAATGTGGCAGGCGGCCCGCCCGAAGACCTCGGCCTGGTGGTCACTCCCCTTCCGGACGACACGATCCTGCTGGGCTTCGAATCCGACCCTCGCACCAACGACGGCGACTCCGTCCGCCGCCGCGTCGACGGCCTGATGCGGGTCATCGACGCCTTCACCGGCGTGGACAAGCCGCCTGTCGGCGCCCTCGAGCTGCTCGACCGCGCCGAGCGCGACCGACTGCTGGCCGCACGCTCGGTACCGGCCGACGCCGCGCCCATCGAGCTGGTTCCGCAGGCCCTCGACCGCATGGTCACCGAGCACCCTGACGCAATCGTGCTCGCCGCCGATGGCGTGGAGTGGACCGCCACCGAATTCACCCACCGGGTCGATCGCCTCACGCACTACCTGCGCGCCAACGGAATCCGCCCGGAATCGGTCGTCGGCGTAGCCCTCCCGCGCTCGGCGGAGTTCGTGGTGGCCCTGTTCGCGGTGTGGCGGGCAGGCGGCATTTTCCTGCCCCTCGACCCGGAACATCCGACACCCCGATTGCTCGACATGATCGACGACGCCGCACCGGAATTGGTGTTGAGCGCCGGGTCGCTGGCAGTGGACCTCACCCCGGCAAATCAGGTCCGCGTGGTGGATATCGACAGCGCTGAGTACCAGGCCGAGCTGACCGAGCATTCCGACGTTCGGTCGGTAGACGAGGTTGCGGCGCAAGAGCATTCGAAGCACGGCGCCTATCTGATCTACACCTCCGGGTCTACGGGGCGGCCGAAGGGCGTGCTGGTGGACCACGGTGCGCTGGCACGTTTGGTGGCCGCACATCGAGGCGGAATGTACGCCGAAACAGCGGCGCGGGCCGGGGGCCGGGCGCTACGGGTGGCGCATACGACGTCGTTCGCCTTCGATGCGGCGCTGGATCCGTTGCTGTGGATCCTCGACGGGCATTGTGTTCGGGTGTACGACAGTAAGATTCGGCGGGATCCCGCCGGCCTCGTCGCGGCGATGCGGCGGGATCGGATCGATGTCATCGATGGAACGCCCGCCTTTGCCGCCGGGCTGCTGGAGCATGGACTAGCGGGTATCGCGCCGCAGCTGCTGGTGCTCGGCGGGGACGCTTGTTCACCGGAGTTGTGGCAGAGCATTCAGCGAGCGGGGATCACGGCGGTCAATCTGTACGGGCCGAGCGAGTCCACCGTCGATGCCATCGCGGCTTCGGTGCGCGGCGAGGTGCCGTATATCGGGCAGCCGCTGCCCGGCGCGCGGATCTACTTGCTGGACAACGGGTTGCAGGCTGTCGCGGATGGACAAGTCGGGGAGTTGTACGTGGCAGGGCAACAGCTTGCCCGTGGCTACCTCGGTCGTCCCGACGCGACATCGGATCGGTTCGTCGCCGATCCATACGGTCCGCCGGGGGCGCGGATGTACCGCACCGGTGATCGGGCGCGGTGGGTTCCCGGGCTCGGCTACCAATACCTGGGACGGGTCGACAATCAGGTCAAGATTCGCGGGCATCGCGTCGAGTTGGGCGAGGTCGAGGCGGCGTTGGACGCGTTACCCGAGGTGCGGGCCGCTGCTGCCGACATTCGTGAGATCGCCGGGCGACCCAC
This sequence comes from Nocardia sp. CS682, assembly GCF_004634405.1. Classification (NCBI taxonomy): domain Bacteria; kingdom Bacillati; phylum Actinomycetota; class Actinomycetes; order Mycobacteriales; family Nocardiaceae; genus Nocardia; species Nocardia sp. CS682. The sequence goes on from NZ_CP029710.1 coordinate 2,655,789, forward strand.
CTTGATCGGGTATGTGGTGCCGGTCGGCGCCACTGTGTTGAACTCCGTCGAATTGCGCTCGCGGCTTGCTGATGTGGTGCCTGACCATCTGGTGCCGTCGCGCCTGGTCGTGCTGGATGCGCTCCCGCACACGGTCAACGGGAAGCTGGATCGGCGGGCGCTGCCCGAACCACCGTCCGATGCGGGTGGGCGGTCACCGGAAACGCCTGCCGAAGAGGCTGTCTGCGCGGTCGTCTCGACCGCGCTCGGCCATGACGCAGTCAGTGTCGACGATGACTTCTTCGGTGTCGGTGGCGACAGCATCACCGCCATCAGTGTGAGCAGCAGGCTGCGCGAGCAGGGGTTGATCCTGTCGCCGCAGGACCTGCTGACTCGGCGTCCGCTGGCCGAGCTCGCCGCCACCGCTGCCGCGGCGGCGTCCGGCACTGCATCCCCCGCTGCCCCTGCGGTGGCGCGCGGTATCGCGATGGCGCTGCCGCAGCAGAGCATCGACGAGCTGACGGCGCGGTACGGCCCGGTCGCCGACGTGCTGCCGCTCTCGCCATTGCAGGAAGGGTTGCTGTTCCACGCGCTGCGCGATGGTGACGACGACATCTACACCATGACAGCGCGTTTCGAGCTGGCCGGTGCGGTCGAGCCGGATCGACTGCGGACGGCCTTCGAGCGGATGCTGGCTCGCCATCCTAATCTGGGTGCGGCGTTTTGCTACCAGCAGTTCGACCAGCCGGTGCAGGTGCTACCCAGTTCGCCCGAATTGGGTTGGCGTGTCGAGGATCTGCGCACGCTCGCCGCCGACGAGGTCGACCGGGCCGCAGGCGATCTGGAGCGGCAAGCCGGTGGCGAGCGGTTCGATATCTCCGCGCCACCGCTACTGCGGGTCCTGCTGATTCGCATGACCGACACCTCGCAGCGGCTGATCCTGCTGGCGCATCACTTGCTCGCCGACGGCTGGTCGGTGCCGATCATGCTGCGCGAGGCGCTCGCGCTGTACCACGGCGACGGCGAAACACTGCCGGTACCCGGCTATTACGGTGACTATCTGGCTTGGCTCGGTACCCGCGATACCGAGGCGGCGCTGCAACGCTGGCGCGACTATCTGACCGGGTTGCCCGCACCGTCGCTGGTCGGCATCGCCGGACAGCGCTCGCACGCCGTGGGTCTGCGGGTGCCGCTGCCCGACGACCTCGGCACCGCCCTGGAGAAGGTGAGCAGGCACTTCGGGCTCACCGTGAACACCCTGTTGCAAGGCGCCTGGTCGATGGTGCTGGCCGACCATCTCGGCCGCACCGATATCGTCTTCGGCACGGTCGTCTCCGGCCGTCCCGCGGAGCTGGCGAATGTCGAGACCACGGTCGGGTTGTTCAGCAATACGGTTCCCGTTCGGCTGCACCTGGATTCGCGGCGCTCGTTGCCGGATCAGCTCGCCGACTTCCAGCGGACCTCGTTCGAGATGCAGACCCGGGGCTACCTCGGTCTGGCCACCGTGGAGCGGGCCGTCGGCCTCGGCCGCTTGTTCGACAGCCTGGTCGTCTTCGAGAACTTCCCGAAATCCGGTCTGCGACAGCCCGAACACCATCAGCTGCGGGTGACCGATGTCGCCGTGCACAGCCTCACCCATTACCCGATCGTGGTGACCGCGCGGCCCAATGAAACGTTCGACCTACTGCTGCATCATGATCCGGCGGCAGTGCCGGAGGCGGTCGCCACCCGGCTCGCGGACCGACTCGGCGCGGTACTCACCGCGCTGACCGCCGATCCCGATGCCACCGTTGCGGCGGTCACCGAGACGGTTCGGCCGCGGGAAACCCACGGCGAAACCCTCGCAACCTGGGGCACGACGGTGATTGATCCCGCTGCTCCCGCCGTCACTGCCGAGGGCGTCACGGTCGACTACGCCGACTTCCATGCCCGGGTGAACCGCCTGGCTCGCTGGCTGATCGCACAGGCTATCGGCCCCGAAACAGTGGTCGCGGTGGCAATGCATCGCTGCCTCGACGCGGTGGTAGCCGCCCACGCGATCATCCGATCCGGCGGCGTCTACCTGCCGATCGATCCGGAACAGCCGGCGCAACGGATCGACAGCATCCTCGAAACCGCGACTCCGGCATTGGTTCTCAGCACCTCTGCCGATGGTTTCGCTACTGGCCGAGCCCAGGTCGTCGCCGTCGACCAGCTGGATACCACCGGATTCGCCGACATCGAGATCGCCGACGCCGAGCGGGTTTCCCCGCTGCGCCCCGCGAACTCCGCCTACCTGCTGTTCACCTCCGGCTCCACCGGCGTCCCGAAGGGCGTCACGGTCGCCCACGCGGCGATCGTCAACACCTTCGAATGGCTCCAGCGCCAACAGCATTTCGGCCCGGCCGACACCGTCCTCTACCGCACCCCGCCCATCTTCGACGCCTCCCTGCTGGAACTGTTCCTTCCGCTGCTTGTCGGCGCTCGCATCGTCATGACCCGGCCCGATGGTCATAAGGACCCGTACTACCAGGCGCAGCTGATGCGCGACGAGCACGTGACCACCGTCCAGATGACGACCTCCATGCTCACCGTCCTGGCCGAAGAGACCGACCTCACCGGCAACGATCTGCGCTGCGTCATCACCGGCGGCGAAGCCCTCCCGCCCGCCACCGCCCACCGCGTCCGGGCCGACACCGGCGCACACGTCAACAACCTCTACGGCCCCACCGAGGCCGCCGTGTGCATCACCTACCACGAGACCACCGACGCCGACACCCTGTCCGTCCCCATCGGGCGCCCCGCGAGCGGAGCCGGCGTTCGCGTCCTGGACGAGCGGCTACGCCCGGTCCCGGCCGGAACGGTCGGCGAGTTGTATCTCACCGGTGTGCAATTGGCCCGCGGCTACCTCGCCCGCCCGGACCTCACGGCAGGCTCATTCCTCGCCGACCCGTACGGCCGCGGCGACCGGATGTACCGCACCGGCGACCTGGTGAAGTGGAACCCCGCCGGTGAACTCGAGTACGTCGGCCGCGGCGACAGCCAGGTGAAACTGCGCGGCCAGCGGATCGAGCTCGGCGATATCGAATCGGCACTGCTCACCTGCGCGGGTGTGGCCCAGGCCGTCGTGCTGCTGCGGGAGGACACCCCGGGCGATCAGCGCCTGGTCGCCTATCTCATCGCCCGGTCCGGGGTCGAACTCGACACCGAGGCGGTGCGCGAACAGCTGCGTCCGGTCTTGCCCGCGTACATGATTCCGGCCGCGCTCCTGGTGCTGGACCATATTCCGCGCACCGCCAGCGAGAAGATCGACCGCAAGGCGCTCCCGGTGCCGGATTCCGCCGCACCCGAGCCGGTAGAGACGACGACCGTCGTCCGTAACGCGGGCCGACTCGACGTCGTCCGCGCGGCCATGGCCGCTGTGCTATCGGCCCCCGATATCGGAGCGGACGACGACTTCTTCGCCGCGGGCGGCCATTCGCTCTCGGCCGTGCGATTGATCGGACGGCTCGGTCGTGCGGGTATCGCTGCGGTGCTCGACGATGTGTTCGCCGCACCCACCCCGCGCGCGCTCGCGGCGCGCCTCGGCACAGCCGCGCCGGGCGTGTCGCCGTCGGTCGATGGACTCGCGATGCTGGGCCGGCGCCTCGATCACGTGCTGGAACTGCGCACGGGCGGCTCGGCCGCACCGCTGTTCTGCGTCCACCCGGTGGGCGGCACCGCATGGCAGTTCGGTCCGCTGGCCCGGCTGCTGCGCGCCGAACGGCCGATCGTGGGTCTGCAGCTACCGGTCTCGAGCGACAACGATTTCCAAGCACACACGCTCGATGATCTGGCGCGGCACTACCTGGCCACCATCCGCCGCATCCAGCCGCAGGGTCCGTACCATCTGCTCGGCTATTCACTGGGCGGCAATATCGTGCATGCACTGGCCGCGGCCATGGCGGCCGAGGGCGACGAACTCGCCTACGTTGGCCTGATCGATTCGCATCCGCTGTCCGATCTCACCGACCGGGCCGTTCGCAGCCTCGCCGACCCCGCCGAGCTGGACCGGCTGCTGCCCGAAATTCCCGAGGACCAGCCGGAGCTCGCGGCGGCCATCCGCTCGGCCGCGACGGCGCTGCTGCGTATGGTCACCGAGTCCGAATCGCCGTGCTACGGCGGCCCGATGGCCCTGTATGCCGCCGACACCGGCACCGAACCCGGACGCGTCGAGGCGCAGCTGACCGGGTGGCGGGCCGCCGGCGCCCGGCTGGTGGTACGGCGACTCCCCTACTCGCACTTCGACATCGTGTCCCCGAAGGGCTGGACCGAGGTCGCGGCGCTACTCGACGTGGATCCGGCGATTCGCGCATGACCTCTCCCCCGACAAGACAGAAAGAACACCCATCCATGTCAGTTCACCGAATGACGGCACGCGTTCGTGCCGCCGCAGCTCTGCTCATCCTCGCGCTGGTCGCGGTGCTGGCGGCCTGCGGAAACTCGACCTCCGACGAGTCGAGCAAGTCCGGCACCCGCCAGGTGGAAACCGCGAAGGGCGTCGTCACCGTGCCCGCCGATCCGCAGCGGATCGTAGTCGTGAACGGTGCGCTCGCCGGATACCTCTACGACCTCGGCGCGAAGGTGAAGGCCGCGGATCCGCGCGCCCTCGGCGTCACGCTGAAGCCCGGTGAGTTCCCCCCGGCCTGGGCCGCCGACGCCAAGCAACAGGGCACCGAGGCGGTGCCGTCCGGCGACAGCATGAACCTGGAGTTCATCGCCGCCCAGCAGCCGGACCTGATCATCGGCGGCGGACCGGGCTACCCGGGCCAGCAGTCGATCAACGACTACGACAAGCTCACCGCCATCGCCCCGACCGCGCTGGTGCCGTCCAACATCACCAACTGGCAGGACCAGTTGAAGTCGGTGGCCGACATCGTGAACCAGTCCGCGAAGGTGGACAAGCTGATCACCGCGTACAACGACAAGGTCGCGAAGGTGAAGGCCGGTATCAAGGTGCCGCAGGGCGCTACCGCGGTGATGCAGTCCCGCAAGGACAACAAGCCCACCCTGGTCGCCCCCAACACCCCGCTGGCCGCACTGCTGTCCTCGGTCGGCATCACCATGGACGACAAGGTCGAGGCGAAGGCAGGCAACCCGCCCCGCCCTGCGGCCGGCGACTGGGTGAGCTTCAGCCCCGAACTGCTGAGCACCGTCGTCGACGCCCCGGTGCTGTTCGTGGTCACGCTCGACGGCGGCCGCAACATCGCCCAGCTGAAGGAAGACCCGATGCTGGCCCAACTGCCTGCGTTCCGGGCAGGCCAGGTCTACGAACTGCCGACCACCAGCCAGCGTCCGGATTACCGCAGCGCCATGTCCACCCTCGACCTGCTGGCGGAGCGCTTCAAGTGACACCCCTCGGCGGCCTGCTGATCGATACCTCGCCCCTGCGCGCCAGCCGGGAGTTCCGCAATGCCTTTGCGGCCCGGCTGATCTCGGTGCTCGGTATCGGACTGCTCATGGTGGCCCTGCCCGTGCAGGTCTACCAGGCCACCGGATCGACCCTGCAGGTCGCAGGCGTCACCACGATCACCGCGATCGCCCTGTTCGCCGGGAGTCTGGCGGGCGGGGTGATCGCGGACCGGTTCGACCGGCGCGACGTCATCCAATGGTCGCGCAGCGCGGCCGGTTTCGGGTTTCTCGTGCTCGGGGTGAACGCGCTGCTGCCGCATCCATCGCTGGCCGTCGTCTACGCCGCCGGCGTGGTCGACGGCCTGGCCGGCGGGGTCAGCGGATCGGCGCTCATGGCGCTCGTCCCCATGCTGGTGGGACGGGACAAGGTGGCGGCTGCCGGTGCGCTGACCTCGCTCACCACCGATCTGGGTACCATGATCGCCCCGGCCATCGCAGGCTTGCTGATCGCGAAAACCGGTGTGGCGCTGCCGTTTTTCCTCTGTGCGGGCGCTACCGCGGCCACCGTGGGACTCATCCGGTCCATCGGGCCGCAGCCGCCGCCGGTGCGGGAAATCGCGCATCCGCTGCGTGAGCTGGCCGTCGGCATCACGTTCGCGGCCCGGCACAAGGTTATTCGTGCGGCCCTGCTGACCGGCGCCATCGCCATGATGGTGAGCGGTCCGCTGGTATTGCTGCCCGCCTTGGCCGAGGACGAACTCGGCGTGGGGGAGACCACTCTCGGCCTGCTCTATGCCGCACCCGGCGCCGGCGCGGTACTCGGCTCGCTCACCAGCGGGTGGATCGGCCGCACTCGCCGTCCGGGCCTCGCACTGCTGATCTCGTTGGCGCTCATGCCGATCGGAGTCATCGTCGCCGGGGTCGCACCGCACGCCGCGCTCGTATTCCTCGGCCTGGCCGGATTCGGTCTGGCCCGTGCGCTGAACATGGTGCTGCGCTACGCGATTCTGCAGCGGGACGCTCCCGAGGAGCTGCGCGGCCGCCTCTCGGGCCTGCTCATGGTGCAGTCCGTCACCGGTGCCGCCATCGGCTCCATGGTGGCCGGGGTCGTCGGCCAATTCTTCACGCCTGGAACCGCTCTCGTGGCATACGGGCTATCCGTGTTGGTACTCGTCGCGTTGGCGTCGCTGGCCGCCGCGCCGCTGTTGAGAAAGGAGAAGCCATGATGGATCGTGCCGCCTACGCCGAACGCATCGTCGAGGTGCTGTCGGGTGAGCACGGGGCCAAAGTCGGATATCCGATCGGATTGTGCGATGTGGAGGTGATCCGCACGGAAAAGGTCGGCGCCGGCCTGCTGCGCATCACCTTCGGCGGCGAGGATCTCGCCGGATTCCACAGCTACGTTCCGGATGAGCATGTGCGCCTGATCTTTCCGGACGAGCAGGGTGTGCTGCTGCTGCCCCGCAGGGACGGGCTCTCCCTGCACTGGGGCTCGCCGCGACCGGTATCGCGCGAATACACGGTACGCCGCTTCAGCGCCGAGGACCGCGAACTCGATATCGACTTCGCCATTCACCCCGGCGGTCTCGCCTCGGAGTGGGCGTTGCAGGTTCAGCCGGGCACCAGGATTCACATCGCGGGCCCGCCCGGCGGTGAAGTAGTGCCGAAGACCTACGACAAGTATCTGCTCGCCGGTGACATCACCGCCCTGCCCGCCATCGCTCGCTGGTTGGAATGGTTGCCGCGCACGGCATCCGGATGGGCGGTCATCGAGGTGCGCGGATCCGAGGAGGAGATTCCCCTCGATGCGCCTGCCGCTGTCGACGTGCGCTGGGTGCATCGCGGCGCGGCCGAACCCGGCACCGGGGACGCCTTCGAAAAGGCTGTCCGCAGTATCGAAGTGCCTGCCGGAGAACGGGTTTACGCGTGGCTGGCCGCCGAGTCGGGCGTGTTGAAACCCCTGCGCCGCTGGGTGCGCAACGACCTCGGCATCGCCGCGAAGGACTACCTGATCGCCGGGTACTGGAAGCGCGGCATCGCCGACTACGACCGAGACGAATAAGGTGGTCGGCGCCCTCGGACAGCGGCGCCTCAGCGGGCGGGCTCGTACGGGTTCTTCAGGAGGTAGTCCACCACGGTGCGGCCGAGGGTGTAGCCGTTGTCCAGCGAGAGGCGAAAGCCTGCGGACTGCTGTTCGAGGTGATCGAGCACGGTTTGGCCGGGGTAGGGCTGGTCGAAGTTACTGACGGTGCGCAGGGTCAGGTAACGGTCGAGGTAGCCGTGCCGGTCCAGGACGGCGGCCGTCGCGTTGTCCTCCATCTGCGTGGTGCAGTAGCTGCCCTGGCCGTTGGTGCGCACACCCATGATGTGCCGGGCGGTGTCGGAGAGCTCCTTGCCGGAGAACCAGTCGTCACCGGTCATGGTGTCGCACTTGGTCACCGACGGCTTGCGGTCGGGCTGGCCGAACAGCGCGCGTTCGGCGGCGGCCTCGGGGCTGTCGGCCAGCGTGGCGTGCTCGGTCAGGCCGAAGGCGGTGTCGACCAGCTTGTCGTTCAGCCGATAGGCGGCGGTGTTGTAGCTCTCGACGGGGCGGTAACCGTGCGGCAGGCTCGGCGCCTCGGCGGGCACGAGGTGGTTGCCGAGATCGAAGTCGACGACCCAGCGGGCCCAGGTCGCCGAGCCGAGGGTGACCTGGTCCGGCGGCGCGCCCGCGGTGCCAACGGTGAGGAAGTGGGCCTTCGTGAAGTCGAGTTTCGGGCTGTCCAGCAGGGCCATCATGGTGGCCGCGGCATTGGTCTTGCCCTGCCCGGTCTCGGCGACGCACAGTCCGTCGGTGTTGCAGTGCACCGGCTTATACGCGGCAGGCACCTCGACGGTGATCGGCAACGACTCCCGCTGCAACCACGGTTCGGTCTCCGGATCGAACATCGTGATGACCAGCACGCCGACCTCGACCGGGTCCGCGGCGGATTTTCCCCCGTCGCCACAGCCCGCGGTCATGGCGACCGTGGTGAACACCGTCAACGCGACTATCCAGCGACGTAGGGGCACCCGGCGATCCTATGCCAAGGCCCCTTGCACACCGCGCCGCGCCGGTGACCTGCACGAACGTCGAGCTTCTCGAACCGGGGCCGACCCGACGAGCCCGGCAGGGTACCCATGTAGGTTGGACGGCAGGTTCTCTTGCGACACAAGCGGAACCACCGGAGCGGCTACCTGTGGCTTCGGTGCGCACCGCTTGCCAGGGCGATCAGCAGCACGCTCACAAGTCGAGAAGTCAGTGGAGCGCGGCCGGGTCCGCGCCGAGTGAAAGGCCCTTCAGCATGACGTCTTCGGCGGGATCGAACGCACGCGCCCACATCGGGGTCACCGGCCTCGCGGTGATGGGGAGCAATATCGCGCGCAACTTCGCCCGGCACGGACACACCGTCGCACTGCACAATCGCAGCATCGCCAAGACCGACGCGCTGCTCGCGGCGCACGGCGACGAGGGCGATTTCGTCCGCACCGAGACGATCGAGGAGTTCGTCGGCGCGCTGCAGCAGCCGCGCCGGGTGCTCATCATGGTCAAGGCCGGCGATCCGACCGATGCGGTGATCGAGGAACTCGCCGCCGCCATGGACGAGGGCGACATCATCATCGACGGCGGCAACGCCCTGTTCACCGACACCATCCGCCGGGAGAAGTCGCTGCGCGAGCGCGGCCTGCACTTCGTCGGCGCCGGCATCTCCGGCGGCGAGGAAGGCGCGCTCAACGGTCCGGCCATCATGCCGGGCGGGCCGAAGGAGTCCTACGAGGTGCTCGGCCCGCTGCTGGAGTCGATCGCCGCGCAGGTCGACGGCACCCCGTGCTGCACGCACATCGGGCCGGACGGCTCGGGTCACTTCGTGAAGATGGTGCACAACGGCATCGAGTACGCCGACATGCAGCTCATCGGCGAGGCCTACCACCTGTTGCGCGACGCGCTGGGCTTGGACGCCAAGCAGATCGCCGACGTGTTCACCGGCTGGAACCAGGGCGAGCTGGAGAGCTACCTCGTCGAGATCACTGCCGAGGTGCTCAACCAGGTCGATGCGAAGACCGGCAAGCCGCTCGTGGACGTCATCCTCGACGCGGCCGAGCAGAAGGGCACCGGCCGCTGGACCGTCAAGGCCGCCCTCGACCTCGGCGTCCCGGTGACCGGTATCGCCGAAGCGGTGTTCGCCCGCGCTCTGTCCGGGGCGACCGGCCAGCGCCGCGCCGCCGTCGGGCTCGCGTCGGGCCGGCTCGCCGACAAGCCCACCGACGTCGAGCAGTTCACCAAGGACATCGAGCGCGCGCTGTACGCGTCCAAGGTGGTCGCCTACGCCCAGGGCTTCGATCAGATCGCCGCGGCGAGCACCGAATACGACTGGAACCTGCGCCCCGGCGACCTCGCCACCATCTGGCGCGGCGGCTGCATCATCCGCGCCCGCTTCCTGAACCGCATCAAGGACGCCTACGACACCAACGCGCAGCTGCCGAGCCTGATCCTGGACCCGTTCTTCCAGGCGGCCATCGAGAACGCGATCGACAGCTGGCGCCGCGTGGTCTCGGCCGCCGTCCAGCTCGGCATCCCGGTGCCTGCCTTCGCCTCGTCGCTCGCGTACTACGACGGCCTGCGCGCCGAGCGCCTCCCGGCCGCCCTCACCCAGGCTCAGCGTGATTACTTCGGCGCGCACACCTACGAGCGGATCGACCTGCCTGGCAAGTACCACACGCTGTGGAGCGGCGACCGCAGCGAGATCAAGGCCGACTGAAACCTCGACCCGAGTGGCCCGGCCTACCATCGGCCGGGCCGTTCGGTTACTGCGCCTGGAACTCGACGCTGCATTCGCCGTTGGTGTAGTTCTGGCCCTCGCCGTGGTTGAACACGCTGAGGGTCAACGCAAGTCGGCCGGGTTTCGTCTCGACCGCGGGGATGGACAGGACGTTCTCCGGGCCTTTCACCACGGCGGAGGTATCCGCCACGCCACTCTTGCCGGTGTCGATATTCGCCCAGACCACGGAGAATTTCTGTTCGTAGGCGTTATCCGTTCCCGCATTCGTCTGGAGCTTCAGATCGAGCGTGCCGTTACTGGAGATCGCGAATACATCGCTGGATGCCGGGGTGGTGAAGTCGCCCGCCGGGACGGGGTAGGACATGGTGCACAGTTTGTCCGACGGCGCGGGCGGAGCGGCGAAGGCGGCGGGGGCACCGACCATCGTTGCCGTGATACCCGAGATAGCGGCGATTACCGATAAGCCTGAGAGTTTTCGTGATTTCATCACACCGTCCCATCAAATATCGAGATGCACTGGTCCAAACTGGTTGCCGCACCGGCCAATAGGTCCAGCGGCGGCGGGCGCCCCCTTCGAGACTAGCGATCGTCAAGGTGACGTGACAGTCGCTCGGCGCCGAAAGATGCGCTAGCAGAGGGTTTCCCGGCCCACAAGACATCAATATGTTTGCACCACAGCCGTTCTGGCTATGACTAGCGGAAACGATGCGAGACGCTCGCTTCGGAACCCACCCGCCCGCTGCCCCTAGGGTTCGATCAGGGGCGCCGTCGGGCGTAGCGGTCGGCGTATTGTGATATATGACACCCTGTTCCGAGAAATTGCTGGCAGCTTGCGGTTCTCGCCGTGGCGGCCCGGACAGCCGTGTCGAGTTCGGCCGTATGTGGCGTGGCCGACGCGAACTTCGGGCCGGAGGGCGGCATTATGTCGGACATGCGCGTACTTATTCAGCTTCGCCCTTCCGTCGATCTGATTACCGCAGTGGCCGATCGCGCGGTTCCGGTCGCCTCCGCCGACATTGCCGGGCATCTGCGCGGCATCGAGCTCGATGATTCCTTCGCGCCCGTGGCGATACCGAAAAGTGTTGCCGCCGTGACCGAATCCGATCAGTTGAGTTATGCATTGCCACCGGACAATGCGTCGGTCGTGGTGCGCGGGGTGATCGACGACGACGGTCTCGCGGAAAGTTTGTCGCAATTGTCTGCCTCGCGTGGCGTCACCGGAGTATTCGCCGATCCCGCCATTCAGACCAATCTCACCTGCGGCGACACGCCCGCCGTCGGCAACTGGCACGATGTCGAAACTCTGCTGCATCACGGCGATCTGACGGCCGCAGGCTTGGACGGTGCGTCGGTGGCGCTGGCCATCGTCGACACCGGCATCAATGCCGCACGGGTCAAGCAGGTGCGGGGCGGGCCGGTGACGATCGACAAGGCGCGTAGCTGGAACCCGCCGGGAGTCAGCGGAACTGCGGGAGAGTTCCCCGTCGACCACGGCACGATGTGCGCGTTCGACGCGCTGATCGGCGCACCGAAGGCCGCGCTGATCGACATTCCGGTGCTGCGCAGCAGGCGACCGGGCGGCACGGTGATGGAGGGGCTGCTGTCGGACGCGCTGGCCGCCTACGCCCACCTGCGCACGGTGCTCACCGATCAGCCTGCCGCATCGCGCGCTCTGGTGATCAGCAACAGTTGGGGTTCGTTCTCCCCCAGCTGGGATTTTCCGGTCGGACAGCCGGGTAACTACTCCGACAATCCATCCCACCCGTTCAACGTGATCGTCGGCTCGCTCGAGACCGCGGGCGCCGACATCCTTTTCGCCGCGGGCAACTGCGGGCGGGACTGCCCGGACGGCCGCTGCGCATACAAGGACAAGCCGATCGGCGGGGCCAACTCGCATCCGAGCGTCCTGTCCATCGGTGGCGTCGACACCGCCGGCCAGCGGGTGGGCTACTCGTCCCAGGGGCCGGGCCGGTTGACCGCACGCAAGCCGGACGTCTGCGCCTACACCCACTTCCTCGGGTCGACGGCCTTCGGCGCGACCGACCCGGACACCGGCACCTCCGCGGCGTGCCCGGTCGCGGCGGGCCTGGTCGCGGCCGTCCGCACCGAATGGTCGGCGACCGAGTTGCCGCCCGCCCAGCTGCGGGCCCTGGTGCAGCGGACCGCGGCCGCGCAGGCCGGGGGGTACAACTACGACTACGGATACGGCGTCGTCGACGCGGCCGCGATCCTCGCGGAACTGAAACGAACCACGTCCCGCGCGTAACGTAGGGGCATGCCGTTGCTCACCATTCGGCTCCCCCGGGAGGCGACCCTGACCGCCGCGCTGCGCGAGCTGAAGCTCACCGTCGACGACGTCGATATCGCCTTCGGTCTGGTCCCGGTGGATCCGGAGGCCGGGCTGTACGCCCTGCGGGTGACCGATGCGGCGGCGGCTCGGGTGAATACCTATGGACCCGATGTCCAAATCTTCGCCGACCCGCGCATCGAGCCGGGCAACGGATCGGGCGCTGAGCCCAGCGCGTGAGCGGCGCTGCCCGGCCCGCCGGCCACGAGCCCGCATACACGGTTCGTGGCCGGCCGGCCCGTCACTTGAACATCGAGGACATCCAATCCTTGACTGCTGCTTGATATTCAGCGGTATTGCGGGCCAGATTCATCGAATGCCCGCTCCCGGGCAGCACGTAGGTGCGTAACTTGGCGGCGGGGCCGAAGTACGGTGCCTCCGCGGCGGCCAGGGCCGCGGTGTTCGCGCATGCGTTGAGGCACAACCGATCTGCGCTACCGTTGGTGACCAGCACCGGTACGTCGATGAAGTTGGTTGTCGGCGGCAGGGTAGAGGTCAGGCCGTCCGGATACTCGGTCAGTGAGAAGACTTCTTTGGTCGCCTCGTCGGTCGCGAGCACCGCGGGATCGTAATTACCCTCACCGTAGAAATCGAAGGCCCGCGTGCCGGGCCGCGTGGTCAGATAGCCGGGGTCGTAGCCCTGCCCGGCAAAGCGCGGATCCTGCGCCGCCGGATAATAGGTGCCGACCACGCTGAGCGTTCCGGCCATGTTCAGACTGTGCGAAAACCCGGTCAGCAGCACACCGTCGACGTCGTGGTAGGTGCTGGCCTCGATGACCGCGATGCCGGAGCTGAGCGAATGCCCGCCGGTGATGACCTTCCGGAACGGTTGCACACCGGGCAGCCCCTGCCGGACCGCGCCGACGAGCTGATGCAGGGCCTGCACCGAACCGGTCGCGGTCAGCGACGCGCTCGGCGGCCGAGTGCTGTTTCCGTTGCCGAACCGATCGACCACCAGTGTCGCGTACCCTGCGGCATTCATCGCGCGCCGAAAGTTATAAGTCTCAGGGGCGTAAGGGAAATCCCAGTAGGTGTGGTTGTAATTGGAGCCCGGCATCAACACCATGATGATGTCCGTCGGCGTGGCCGGCATACACAAGTCGGCGGCTAGATTTCCGGTCGGTGGCACCGGAAAGGAAATCGCAGTGCAGTTTTCGGATAACGCAGGGTGATCAGCACGGGCGATGCCCGGCGCGAGACAGAGGATTGTTGATACGACAAATAACCAGATCGAAGCCCGCACGCGACGCTCTCCCCTCGGAGATACACGAGGGTAACCATTGTGGCACCCATTGTTGAGTCATCAACCCGGAGGCTAACCCGCGAACTCATCCATGCGCAATACCTATCACCGAGATTAGGGGGAGATCCCCCACTGTCGGCCACACCGACGGAGATACATTGCCCCACTTGGTAAACCGCGCCACCCAGTTGGACAGTTGCTCAGTCGGCCATCGGTGGAATGAGAGTCGCGAAGTCGACCTCGGGGGGCCCGCGCCGTCGGCGTGTCCACCATAACTCGGCGAATGATGGCCCCGGGCAGACGGTTTCGCAGCGACCAGGTGGTAATGCGGATCGCCTGCGCACCCGTCCCAGCGTAGGTCGTAACGGAAGGGCAACGACTCCTATTGTGGAGCGCGCACAGCAAACCGTCGGTCTAGTATCCGCCCCATGGGTACGCGAGCGGTGCACTTCGTAGGAAGTTTTCCGGCTGAGAGCACTGCGGAAGCGATGAGAGCAATGCTCGACAGCACCGGATCACGACTACGGACACTGCCCACCGGCGAGACGCGACGCTACGAGTTCTACATCCGCCCGATCATCGAAGATCTGGTAACGCAAGGCGCTTTGGAGACGAAGAAAATCGGCCAGTGGAACACCAGCCGGAACCGCACCATTTATCGCGCCGCAGGCGGCAAGAAGCTCACCGGCGATATGATGGATCTCGGCTATCGCCGCGAGGCCGAGGAAGCGGTACCGATATTCGCATCGCTGCGCGCGGCAAGGGATTTGCCCGGCCTCGCGTTACAGATCGGCATGCCGACCGATTTCACCATGGCGTTCATCGCGATGGGCGCTTCGGGTCTGCTGCAGAACAAAAAGGCCTTCACCGACGCGACGGTGCGCGACATCGTCGCGATCCGCGCACTGGCCGGTGACGACGTCGTCATCCAGCTCGAGGCCACCGCGGAGCTGGTGCTGATGGCCAAGACTCAGCCACTGCACCGACTGGTCGACGGTGCACTCGGCCTCGGCAAAGGCATCGCCGAACTCGCGGCGGCGGCACCGCCGGGCACCCGCATCGGCGTACACCTGTGTCTCGGCAGCATGAACAACAAAGCCAGGGCCACCCTGCGCACCGCCCGGCCGCTGGTCGATCTGGCCAACTCGGTCGTCCGGCATTGGCCTGCGGACCGGACCCTGGAGTACCTCCACGGACCGTTCGCGGCGGGCGACAAACCACCGTCCGCCGAGCCGAAATTCTATGCGCCCCTTAGCAAGCTGACGCTTCGTGCGGGCACCGCCTTCTATGCGGGCCTGGTGCACGACCTGCCGACCGAGGCGCAGCAGCGGCAGACATTGCAGCTCATCGAGCAGGCACTCGGCCGGCCGGTCGACGGCGTGGCCACCGCCTGTGGTCTCGGCCGCCGACCACGGGCGGTGGCCGACGACCTGATGGCACGAGCCAATACACTAACGGCGAGTGAGTAATTCGCGAGCGCGCTACCCGGCCCGCATCGACGCCGGTCGAACCAAGACTAGACAAACCATCCAGCGGTGATGATCGCTACGATTATGGTCGAGGATCGGGAGGAAACCTTGTCTGACATAGATCGAGCGCCAGGACTCAACCCGAAGGTGCCGAGCTCGGCCCGGATCTATGACTACCTACTCGGCGGCAAGGACAACTACGACATCGACCGCGAGGTCGCGGAACGCATGCTCGCCATCGCCCCCGACACCAGAACCCTGGCCCGGTACATCCGGCAGTTCTTGGTGAAGGCGGTGGAGCTGGCCGCCGAGTCCGGTGTCCGCCAGTTCATCGATCTCGGCGCGGGCATTCCGACCTCCCCCAGCGTGCACGAGGTGGCCGGCAAGATCGACTCCTCGATCCGGGTGGCCTACGTCGACAACGACCCGGTCGTGCACGCGCATTGCGACGCGCTGCTGGCCACGGCGCCCGGCGTGACGGCGTTGCAGGCCGACATTCGCAGACCGGCGACGATCATCGATCGGCTGAAGCTCGAAGCCGAGATCGACTTCGACCAACCGGTAGCCGTGCTGATCATCGGCGTGCTGCACTACGTGATGGACGACGAGGACCCGGCCGGGATCGTCGCCGAGCTCCGTGAGGTGATGGCGCCGGGCAGCTATCTCGCGATCACCCACGGCTCCAACGAGACCCACCCGGACTTCATCGGCCAGTCGCAGGAGGACACCAACGCCACGCCATCCCAGGTGGTCTACCGATCTCGGGAGCAGACTGCGAAGTTCTTCGACGGGTTCGAGCTGATCGAACCCGGTGTGGCGCCGGTGCAGGAATGGCTCGTCGACGGCCTGCCCGCTACCCGGCTGGTGATCTACGGCGGCATCGGCCGCAAGGACTGACCTCAGCTCTGCCGGCGGCGGTGCGCGCTGGACGACCCGATCGGCGGGAGCCGGAAACCGATGCGCGCGCCGGGACCGGGCTCGGCGAAAACGGTGCCGTGGTGCGCGGCGACGATGTCTGCGACGATGGCGAGGCCGAGCCCGGAACCCGGTGTGCCCTGGGTGTTCGCGGCGCGATAGAACCGATCGAAGATCGCGGTGGTGTCGTCGGCGGCGATGCCGGGTCCGTGGTCGCGCACCGTCAGCTCGGTGTGCCGGATGTGCACCTCGACCGGGGTGTCCGGCGGGCTGAACTTGATCGCGTTGCTGAGCAGGTTGTCCACACACCGCGCCAGTGCCCGCGGCCGCGCCGGCACGGGGGTGGGATCGTCCGCGGTGACGGTGATGGCGCGCCCGCTGCGATGCCGGAAACGTTGCGCGCAGTCCTCGGCCAGCGTGGGCAGGTCCACCTCGGTGGATTCTTCGGCGGTGTACTGGTCGGTGGCGAGTTCGACCAGCTCGGCGACCAATGCGTCGAGCGCCGCGGACTCCTTGACCAAGGTATCGAGCACCTTGGTCTCGTCGTCGTGGTCGAGCCGGCCCCGCGCCCGTTGCAGCAATTCGGCGCTGCCGCGAATCGAGGTCAGCGGGGTCCGCAGCTCGTGGCTGGCGTCCTGGACCAGCCGCTGCTGCTGGGCCCGGGAGCGGCGTAGTGCGCCGAGCATAGCGTCGAAAGATCCGGTGAGCCTGCCGATTTCGTCTCGCCCCGTGGGTGGCAGCGGAACCGACAGGTCCTGGGTGGAGCTGATCTGCTCGGTCGCGGCGAGCAGCCGCCGGACCGGCCGCAGGATGCGGCCGATGGCCAGCCAGCTCAGCAGCGCCGACAGCGCCACCGCGATGGCGGTGATACCGCCGGTGCGCCACAGGAATTCGTTATCGATGCGCTCGGGTTCCTGGTACCGCTGCGCCACCATCACCGCGCCGCCACCGGGGCGCGGCTTGGTGAGGATGCCGTAGGGCAGCCCGTCCAGCTCGATGTTGTACTCGGCGGTGCCGCTGCCGGTTCTGGCGACCGCGCGGTCGGCCTCGGCGACCGGCAGCGACACGTGCCCCGGTATCAGCGGGTGTGCGGCGCCGTCGGCCGACAGCAGTTGCTCGATGGTGTCGGACCGCTCGGGCAGCACGGCGGGCAACACCGCGAGCACGGCGTCGGCGCGGTCGTTGAGGCTGCGGTCGATCTGCTCGGCGACCAGCTCGGAGACTCCGCGGTAGGACGTGGCGAGGGTGACGACGATCGCGGCCACCACGGCCACGATGACGACGAGGGTGATCCTGGCGCGCAACATCAGGCGGGACGCACGGCGTAGCCGACGTTGCGGACGGTGTGGATCAACCGCGGTTCGCCGTTCTGCTCGGTCTTGCGCCGCAAATAGCCGATGTACACATCGAGCGAGCGGGACTCGGTGTCGAAGTCGAATCCCCAGATGTGCTCGTAGATCCGGCTGCGTGACAACACGATTCGCGCATTGCGCAGCAGCAGCTCCAGCACGTCGAACTCGGTTTTGGTGAGCTCGATCGGCCGCTGCCCGCGAAACACCTCGCGCGTCGCCGGATGCAACGTCAGGTCGGCGACCGAAAGCACGGTCGCGTCCTCGTCCAGGGTGCTGCGGCGCAGCAGCGCCCGCAGCCTGGCCAGCAGTTCATCGGTCGCGAACGGTTTGGCCAGGTAGTCGTCCGCGCCCGCGTCCAGCCCGGCCACCCGATCACCGACCTGATGCCGCGCGGTGAGCACCAAAATCGGCAACCGATCACCACGTCGGCGCAGCAGCCTGCACAGCGACAACCCGTCCAACCGCGGCATCACCACATCGACCACAGCCAGATCCGGCTGTATCTGCTCGAGCAGCTCCAGCGCTTGCTGCCCGTCACCGGCCAGGTGGACGCGGTACCCCTCGAAGCGAAGCAACTGATCCAGCGTGCTGCGCACATGCGGGTCGTCCTCGACGACGAGCACGGACGCGGCAGGCACTGGCGAGCTCGATCTGGTCACGCTGACATTGTTGCTGGTAAGTAGCGAATCCAACGGATCCAGCACCCCCGTCGTGACCGCCATCACCCATCCGCCGAGTGACCAGAATTCCCGCACCCTCTCGCGGGATCCGCACCGACTGCGGAGGCCCCTAGGCAGCGCGGATCCCGCGAGAGGGTGCGGCGCCGTTCGGTCGGGTGGATTCTTACGTAATTTTGTCGCGGGCCTCGCTGAGCGTTGACGTCTGCCACGCAGGATTCCTCTCGACTCCGCTGAATACGGGAGATGCTCCAACGAAGGGAATTTCGATGATGCGCAAGGGAATGCGGTCGCTCGCGGGCTTGCTGGCCGCGCTGGCCGCCGCGACGCTGGTCACCGGATGCGGCAGCGACAGTGCACCGCCGCCCGGTCCCGACTGGTGCCCGACGGTGCCCGGGCATCAGGTCCAGTGCGGCGTGGAGTCACGACCGCTGGTGGCCGATCGACCCGAAATGGGCACGGTCGCAGTGAGTTACGCGTTGATCCGGCGCAGCAACCTGGACGTGCCCGCCGCGGGCACCGTCACCCCGAATCCGGGTGGCCCCGGGGTACCGCTGATCTCGCACGCCGCACAGGCCACCCAACTGGCCGCGCAGCTGCTCGACGATCACGACCTGCTGCTCATCGACCCGCGCGGCACCGGCCTGTCCAGCCCGGTGGACTGCGGCGCCGACGAAGCCGGATATGAGCTCGGCACCCGCGACTACCAGCAGCAGACGGTAGCGACGTGCGGCGAACAGCTCGGCGCGCGTGCGGCGGGATACACCTCGGCGGCGACGGCCGATGATTTCGACGCCGTGCGGGCCCGGCTCGGCATCCCGAAGCTGGTGCTGTACGGCATCTCCTACGGCACCTACCTGATGCCGGTCTATGCCGAACGCCATCCCGACCATGTGCAGTCCATCGTGCTGTCCGGCGCCTACCCGCCCGACTTCGACCTGCTGTCGCGACCCAACGCGGAAGCGGTATCGCTTGCGCTACAACGCATCTGCGACCGAAGCCGAGCCTGTGACGGCGCGACGGCCGTCGCCGACCTGCGCACGGTGGCACAACGACTGGCCGGCACTCCCCTGTCGATCACCGGCCCGAATCCCTTGCAGCTCAGCGAAAGCAAGCTCGCCACCCTAGCCTTCGAGGTAGCGACCACCGGCGTCGGCGCCGATCCGCGGCAACCGACCCTGCTCGGCATGCTGCCCGCCGCGCTGCACACGGCGGCGAACGGCGATGACACCGCGCTGCGGCAGTGGGCCGAACGTGCCGCCGCCGAGCCGACCGCCGAGAGCATCGATCTCTACATCACCGTCGCCTGCAACGACTACCCCAACCTCTGGTCACGCGAGTCGGCCTTGCCCGAGCGCGAGCGGCAATACCGCGAGGGTCTCGCCGCGGCAGGCCCCGACGGCGTCGGCGCCTTCAGCGCCGCGGGCTTCAGCGCCGGACAACGTGACGGCGGCGACGCCTGCATCCGGTGGCCCGCGTTCACCCGCCCGCAACCGGTGCACGCACGCGAAGCCCTGCCGAATGTTCCGGTGCTGGTGCTGTCCGGCGACCTCGACGCCATCACCCCCGACGCGAACGGCCAGCGCGTAGCCGCCGGGTTCCCGCAGGCGACCTTCCTGTCGGTCCCCAACACCGGTCACGTGCCGGACCTGGAGCCCACCGGCTGCATCGCAGGCATCGTCAACCGCTTCGTCCGCACCGGCGCCCCGGGCCCGACCTCCTGCGTGGACGCCATCCCGCCGATCGCCGTCACCCCCGTGCCGAAGTAGTCGAACACTCGAACAAAAACCCAGCTCTGCCATGGTGCGGCTGATCGTGAATCGATCAGCCGCACCATCGGCCGTCCCACCGATGGACGGAAGGAGCTGGGCTACAAGAACTTCCACCGATATCCGCCAACGTATCCCCAGTCACTCCCCACCTCTTGCGTGACCACCGTCACTCCGTTACCTTGTGCAATGTCACACGTCACATGACATTCGGTCTGGTTCCCCGGCCCGGAACATTCGCGCAGATGGAGGCTTCCCATGTCCGAACCGATCACCTCAGCCGGGTCCAAGCCCTGGCACGGGATCCTGGTCGCGACGACCCTGCCGTTCGCGGAGGACTACTCGGTCGACTACGACGCCTACGCGCAGCACGTGCAGTGGCTGGCCGCCAACGGCTGCCACGGGGTGAGCCCGAACGGGTCGCTCGGCGAGTACCAGACCCTCGACGACGAGGAGCGGGCCAGGGTGGTGACCACGGCCGTCGCGGCCGCACCGGACGGCTTCACGGTGATGCCGGGCATCGCCGCCTACGGGGCGCTGCAAGCCCGCAAGTGGGCCGAGCAGGCCGCCGAGGCCGGGGCACAGGCCGTGATGCTGTTGCCGCCCAATACCTATCGCGGCGGGCGCGACTCGGTGCTCGATCACTACCGCACGGTGGCCGCGGTCGGCCTGCCGATCGTGGCGTACAACAACCCGTTCGACACACGCATCGACCTGACCCCCGACATCCTGGCCGAACTGCACGGCGAGGGCCTGATCGTCGCGGTGAAGGAGTTCACCGGTGACGTGCGGCGCTTCTACGAGATCAAGGAACTCGCACCCGAACTCGATGTGCTCGTCGGCTCGGACGACGTACTGCTCGAGCTCGGCATCGCCGGCGCGGTCGGCTGGGTCGCGGGCTACCCGAACGCCATCCCCCGGGCCACGGTCGAGCTGTACAACGCCTCGGTCAGCCGGGATCTGGACAAGGCGCTTCCGCTGTACCGCGAGCTGCACAAGCTGCTGCGCTGGGACTCCAAGCCGCAGTTCGTGCACGCGATCAAGCTGTCGATGGACCTGGCCGGACGGCAAGGCGGCAAGTGCCGCCCGCCGCGTGTTCCGCTGGCGCCCGAGCTGGTCGCCAAGCTCACCGAGGACACCCGTGACGTGCTCGCCAAGGGCTACCGGTAAGCAGTCGGTAGATCATCGGTGCAGACGAAAGACGAGGAGCTAGCGATGACCGAAAGCGCGGTCGAATCCGTTCGCGACACCACCGCCGACGAGGTCGATGCCCTTGCCACCGCGGCAGCAGCGGCAGCGGGACCCTGGGCAGCCATGACGCTGACCGACCGGGCCGGGGTGTTGCGCGGCATCGCCGACCGGCTCGACGCTCAGTCCGCCGAGCTGATCCCGGCGGCGATGCGGGAGACGCACCTGTCCGAGCCGAGGCTGGCCGGTGAGCTGCGACGCACCAGTTTCCAGCTGCGCCTGTTCGCGCAGCTGGTGCTCGACGGCGATTTCCTGGACGTGCGCATCGACACCGCCGACGCCGAATGGCCGATGGGTGCGCCGCGACCGGACCTGCGGCGGATGAATATCGCACTGGGCCCGGTAGTCAACTTCGCGGCGAGCAATTTCCCGTTCGCCTTCTCCGTCGCGGGCGGTGACACCGCGTCGGCGCTCGCGGCAGGGTGCCCGGTGATCGTCAAAGCCAGTCCGGGCCATCCCGTACTCTCCCGCGCGGTCGGCCGCCTGGTCGAGGCAACGCTTGCCGAATACGGCGCTCCGAGCGGCACATTCGGACTCGTCTTCGGTCGGGACGCCGGAGTGCAGGCGCTGACCCATCCCGCGGTCGCCGCCGCGACATTCACCGGCTCCACCGCCGGCGGGCGGGCGCTGTACGACCTGGCGTCCCGTCGGCCGGTGCCGATCCCGTTCTACGGAGAACTCGGCTCCATCAACCCGGTCTTCGTCACCGAGGCGGCCGCGCGGACGCGGGCGACGGAGATCGCGGCGGGACTGCTGACCGCGGTGAGCGCCAGCGCCGGTCAGCTCTGCACCAAGCCAGGGCTGGTCGCAATCCCCGAGGAGGCACCGGTTTTCAGCGAACTGGCCGCGCTGATCCGGCGCAACCCGGTGCCGACCGGGGACCTGCTCAACGAGGACATCGCCGCGGGCTTCACGCGCGCCGTCGCGCAGGTACGCGCGCACCCGAACGTGGAACTGCTCGCCGGCGGCGGGCCAGGCGAGGCCATACTGCTCGCCACCACCGCGCGCACGGTGCTCGCCGATCGCGCTGCGCTGATGCACGAGATGTTCGGCCCGGCAACACTGCTCGTCAGCTACCGGGACACCGCCGAACTGCTCGAACTGGCTCGCTCGGTGGACGGACAGCTGACCGTCTCCATCTTCGGCGACCAGGTCGACGACACCACCCGCGCGCTCACCGCCGCCGCGGTCGCAGCGGCCGGGCGGGTGCTGTGGAACAGCTGGCCCACCGGGCTCTCGGTGACCTACGCGCAGCAGCACGGCGGGCCCTACCCTGCGACGACGGCGCCCACGGCGACCTCGGTGGGTACCGCGGCGATCTCCCGTTTCCTCCGGCCGGTGACCTACCAGTCGGTGCCCGAGGATCTGCTGCCACTCGAATTGCGCACGGACAACCCGCTTTCCGTGCCGCGCTCGGTGAACGGAGCACGCGCACAATGACGGCAGCCCCGCCTCGCGCCACTCCCCTGCGGGGAACAGAGGTCCTGATCATCGGCGGCGGCATGATCGGGTGCGCGCTCGCGGACCAGCTCACCCTCGCCGGGGCCTCGGTCCGCGTCTGCGAGCGGGGCGGGGTCGCCTCGGGCACCACCGCGCACGGCGAAGGCAATGTGCTCGTCTCGGACAAGGGGCCGGGTCCCGAACTGGCGCTCGCCCAACTGTCCCGGCGACTGTGGCCCACCGTGCTCGCGCGGATCGCCGAGCGGCTACCGCGCGACGCGGCGGCCGTCGAATGGGAACCCAAGGGCGGCATCGTCGTTGCCACCACCGACGCGGGTGCCACCGCCCTGGCCTCGTTCGCCGCGGGCCAACGCGGCGCCGGGGTGCAGTGCGAGCACCTGGACGCGGCTCAGCTGGCCGCCGCCGAGCCCGCTCTCACCCGCGACGTGTGCGCGGCCGTGTATTACCCCGAGGACGCGCAGGTACAACCGGCGGGTGCCGCGACCGCACTGCTCGGCGCGGCGATCGCGGGAGGCGCGATCATCGAGACCCGTTGCGAGGTCACCGCTGCGCTTTGCCGCGACGGCCGACTGATCGGCGTAGCGACCACCCGTGGTCCACGGCACGCGGACATCGTGATCAATGCGGCAGGCCCGTGGTCCGGCGTGGTGTCCGAGCTACTCGGCGCGCCGATCGCGATCAAGCCGCGCCGAGGCGACGTGCTCATCACCGCGCCCATGCCGCCGACGGTGTTCCACAAGGTTTACGACGCGGATTATGTGGGCGCCGTGGGCAGTTCGGACGCGGCCTTGCAATCGTCGGCGGTTGTCGAGTCGACCAGGGGTGGCCCGCTGCTGCTCGGCTCGT
This sequence comes from Nocardia sp. CS682, assembly GCF_004634405.1. Taxonomy (NCBI): domain Bacteria; kingdom Bacillati; phylum Actinomycetota; class Actinomycetes; order Mycobacteriales; family Nocardiaceae; genus Nocardia; species Nocardia sp. CS682. Next base: position 2,679,264 of record NZ_CP029710.1, read on the forward strand.
CGCGCCGCCAGTGCGGTTTCGACGACCGGCTGCGCCCCGACAGCCTGGCCGCCATCGCGCGAAAGGCGTTGCGGCTGTATCCGATCCTGGCCGACGTCGCGATCATGCGGGCGTACGGCGGTTTCCGTCCCTACGTGGACGACCACCTCCCGGTCATCGGCCCCGATCCGCGCCTTCCCGGCCTGTGGCACGCGACCGGGCACGAGGGTGCGGGCATCGGCCTGTCGGTCGGGACCGCCCAACTCATTTCCGCCGCGCTGGCGGGTCATCCCGGCGAGGTCGACCTCGCAGCCTTCGCCGTCGACCGGCCCGCCGTCATCACCACACCGGAGCAGGTATCCCGATGAGCCCCCATCTGATTCGACCGGAGACCGATCCGGTCGGCCGTGCCGATCGACCGCTGACGGTCACCGTCGACGGCACCTCGGTGGCGGGCGTGCACGGTCAGACCCTCGCCACGGTGCTGTTGGCCGACGGCCGCACGCACTGGCGCACCGCGCCCACCGGCGGCCCACGCGGTGTGTTCTGCGGCATCGGTGTGTGTTTCGACTGCGTCGCCACCGTCAACGGTGTTCCGGATGTTCGGCTGTGCCGGCGTCCGGCCCGGGACGGTGACGTCGTCACCACCCAGTCCCGACTGACAGGAAGCGCTCAGTGACCCGACATGTGGTAGTGATCGGCGGTGGTCCGGCAGGCACCGCCGCCGCCGAATCCGCGCTGCGGCACGGCGCGACGGTGACGCTGATCGACTCGAACGAGGCCTTGGGCGGCCAGTACAACCGGCGCATCCCGGCCGCGTACGGTATCCGGCAACCGCTCGATATCGGGCACGGCTACGCGGCGGCCGCACGCCGCGCACGCCTGCTGATCGAGCATCCGCGCTGCGAGTACCTTCCTTCGGCCGCCGTCTATCAGATCGAGCGCCACCCCGAAGGCGGTTGTCCCGCAGTGCGATTGCTGATCGGCGCCGAGGGCGACCGGCGGGTGCACCGGGTAGTCCGCGGCGACGCGCTGGTGCTCGCCACCGGCGCCTACGACCGGGTGTGCCCGTTCCCCGGGTGGGACCTGCCCGGTGTCTACACCGCCGGTGCCGCACAGACGCTCGCGAAGACCCAGCGCCTCCTGGTCGGCCGTTCCGTGTTGGTCTCCGGTACCGGCCCGTTCCTGCTTCCGGTCGCACAGTCGCTGGCCGAGAACGGGGCTGAGGTGCGGGCGGTGTTGGAAGCCAACCCGGGCCGCACGATCCTGCGGCACTGGGCCACCCGCCCTTGGCAGCTGCGGCACAGCACGGGTAAGGCTTTGGAACTGTTCGAGTACGTGGCATGCGGTGTGCGGCATCGGATTCCATTGCGCACCGCGCAGGCGGTGGTCGCGGTAGCAGGCGACGGCCGAGTGGAAGAGGCCACCGTGGCCCGGCTCGACGCGAACTGGACGCCGATCCCGGGTAGCCACCGCACCATTGCGGTGGACGCGGTCGCGGTCTCGCACGGATTCACGCCGCAGCAGGAGCTTGCGGTCGCGGCAGGGGCGCGACTGACCGAGAACGGCTTCGTATACGTCGACGACAAGCAACAGACCAGCGCTGAATGCGTCTGGGCCGCAGGCGAAATCACCGGCATCGGCGGCTCCCAGGTCGCCGCCGTCGAAGGGACCGTCGCCGGGCTGGCCGCAGCAGGCGGCACCGCGGATGGGGCGCTGCTGGCGCGGCACCGTACGGCCGGGCAATTCGTGACCCGCCTAGCCGCCGCGCACCCGATCCGGCCCGGCGTGCTCACCTGGACCCGGCCCGACACCGTCCTCTGCCGGTGCGAGGGCACCACCTGCGGCGAGCTGACCACCGCCTGGGCCGGCGCCGCGGGCGACGGCTATCGCACCGCCAAGCTGGCCACCCGCGCCGGGCTCGGCCCGTGCCAAGGACGGATGTGCGCGGCGAATATCGAGGCGTTGCGCGACCAGCCGTACGCCGACCAACTCACGGCGACAACAGGTCTCGCGGCGGCAGGCGCGGCCTGGCGACCGCTCGCCGCGCCCGTCCGATTGCGTGAACTCGCCGAACTCGACACCGAAGGGCAGTCCTGACATGCGCAGCAACACCATCATTTCCGCGATCGACACGCACACCGAGGGCATGCCGACCCGGGTGATCACCGGCGGCGTCGGCACCATCCCCGGCGACACCATGGCAGCGCGCCGCATGTACTTCGCCGAGCATCTCGACGGCTTACGCAAGCTGCTGGTGAACGAGCCGCGCGGGCACGCGTCGATGAGCGGCGCCGTCCTGCAACCCGCCACCACCGACGACGGCCACTACGGCGTGCTGTTCATCGAGGTCAGCGGGCTGCTGCCGATGTGCGGCCACGGCACCATCGGTGTCGCAACGGCATTGGTGGAGGCGGGCATGGTGCCGGTCACCGAGCCGGTCACCGAGATCCGGCTCGACACCCCCGCCGGACGCGTCGTAGCCTCGGTCGCGGTCAGCGGCGGTCACGCGGACTCGGTCACCCTGCGCAACGTGCCCGCCTACTGCGACAGCCTCGACAACGAGGTCGAGGTGGCCGGTCTCGGCCGCGTCCGCTACGACATGGCCTACGGCGGCAACTTCTATGCCATCACCGATCTGGGCAAGCTCGGACTACCGTTCGACCGCGCGCACAAGGACCGCATCCTCGACGCCGGTCTGCGAATCATGACCGCCATCAACGAGTTCCAGCGTCCCGTCCATCTCACGGACGAGCGAATCGCCGACTGCAAGCACGTACTGTTCCTCGACCCGGCGTCCGAGCCCGCGCACACCCGCCACGCGATGGCCATCCACCCCGGGTGGTTCGACCGTTCCCCCTGCGGCACCGGCACCTCCGCACTGCTCGCCCGCCAGCACGCCCGCGGCTTCCTCGCCGATGATCAAGTGCTGCAGAACGATTCGTTCATCGGCACCACCTTCTACGCCCGCGCCGTCGAGGCCACCACGGTCGGCGACCGCCCCGCGATCGTGCCCGCCATCACCGGCCGGGCCTGGCTCACCGGGACAGCGAACTACCTGCTCGACCCCACCGACCCTTTCCCCGAGGGCTTCGTCTTCTAACCACCCGCTCCACCGCTCCACCCCGAAAGGCACAGTCAATGAAGACCGTCGTCACCAAACCTGCCCGCCCACCACTCACCAAGGGCGGAGTCATGCGGCGAATGCCGGTGGTCGTCGCCGACACCGGCGATTTCACCAAGAGCATGGGGCTGTGGCAACTGGTCGCGCTGAGCCTCGGCGGACTGGTCGGCGCGGGCGTGTTCTCACTGGCCGGTGTGGTGGCCAACGAGGTGGCGGGACCGGCGGTGCTGATCTCGTTCGCCATCGCGATCATCGCGTCGGGGGCGGCGGGGCTCTGCTACGCCGAATTCGCGGGCATGGTCCCGCGCGCGGGCTCGGCGTACACCTACTCCTACGTCGCGCTCGGCGAGATCATCGGCTTCATGATCGGCTGGGATCTGTTGCTGGAGTACACCGCCATCGTGTCCGTCGTGGCCATCGCGGTGTCCGGCTATCTCAACTACATCACCCACTATCTCGGCTTCGACCTGCCCACCTGGGCACTCGGCGCACCGGGCACCGGGGACGGGCACCGGGTCGATCTCTTCGCGGTCCTGCTGTGCCTGCTCCTGGCCTTCCTGCTCTCCCGGGGTACCCGTGAATCCGCCAGGGTGCAGACGGGTCTGGTCGTCTTGAAGATGCTGATCGTCGCGATCGTGGTCGTCGCAGGCGCGTTCCACATCAAGGCGGGCAACTACCAGCCGTTCTTCCCGTTCGGTGTCGGCGGCGCGGTGTCCGGTGCGGCGCTGGCCTTCTTCGCGGTCTACGGCTACGACGCGATGAGCGCGGCCGCGGAGGAATCCAAGGACGGCAAGAAGCTGATGCCCAAGGCGATCATGATCAGCCTCGGCATCGCGTCGCTGGTCTATCTGCTGGTCTGTCTCGTCATCGTCGGCATGGTCAACTACACCGACATCAACGTCTCCTCGCCGTTCGCCAGCGCCTTCGATTCGGTAGGGATGGGCATCCTCGGCCTGGTCATCGCGGTCGGCGCGGTGGTCGGCGTCACCACGTCGGCGTTCGCCAACATGCTCGCGGTGACCAGGGTCGGTTTCGCGATGAGCCGCGACGGCCTGCTGCCGTCCTACTTCGGCAAGTCCAGCCCCGTTCGTAAGGTGCCGACCCGGGTGATCTGGCCGGTCGGCATCGTGTCGGCGCTGATCGCAGGCTTCCTGCCGATCCGGGAAGCCGCCGAGCTCACCAATGTCGGCATCCTGATGGCGTTCATCGTGGTGGCGCTCGGCGTCATGCGGCTGCGCCGGACCCGCCCGGAGGTCGAGCGCGCGTTCCGGACCCCGTGGGTGCCGGTGGTGCCGTTGATCGGGATAGTCTTCTCCATCTGGCTGATCAGTCACCTCACCTGGGTCACCTGGCTCCGGTTCGTGCTCTGGCTGCTGCTCGGCCTTGGGGTCTACCTCGCCTTCAGCTACCGGCACTCGAAGCTGAACAGCGGCGACAGCTCTCTAATCTGATAGAAGTGGTGCTCGCACACAGGAGAAACCCGGAGCGCAGTGATGATCGAACGGCTGGTTATACCCAAGCGGCCCACGCTGCGCGATCACGTGTCCGACGCGCTGCGTGCCGCGATCATCTCCGGTGAGCTCGAGCCGGGCGTGCTCTACTCGGCGCCGTGGCTGTCGGAGCGCTTCGGGGTCTCCCCCACGCCGGTGCGCGAGGCCATGCTGGATCTGGTCAAGCAGGGTTTGGTGATCTCGGTGCCGAACAAGGGCTTTCGGGTCACCGAGATCTCCGATGCCGACCTCGATTCGATCGCCAAGATCCGGATGCTGCTGGAGCCGCCGAGTGTCCGCGCGATCGTCGGCACCATTCCCGAGTCCGACATTCCGGGTCTGCGGGTGCAGGCCGACAAGATCGTCGACGCGGCCAAGCGCGGCGATCTCGTCGAATACGTCGATGCCGACCGGCAATTCCACCTGATGCTGCTCGACTACTGCCACAACCCGCGCCTGTCCCAGATCGTCGGCGACCTACGCGCCCAAACCCGCCTGTTCGGTCTCGCCGCGCTCGTCGAGCGCGGCGAGCTCGACAAATCAGCCCAGGAACACCACACGATCATCGACCTGATCGAGCAGGGCCGCGCCGAGGAACTCGAACAATTCCTCCGCAAACACATCGGCCACGTCCGCGGCATCTGGGCGGCGGGCAATACCCCCGACGAAGACGTCTCTTAGGCAAACGGGGGCCGCCCACGAGTCGGCCGAATCAGATCGGACGTCCGAATCGCACCGACTGGAAGTCCGAACGGTATTCGCGGGTCCCGGGCGGAAAGAGCTCCCCGAATGTTCCGCTGCAATCGCTGTTCCGGAACGTTTCCGCAGCGCGGTCGGTGGCGTTTTCGGTGTAGTCGACACCTACGATGCGGTAGCACTTGCCGTCTTCCGGATCCTGCAGTCGCTGCTGCGTACCATCAGGGCTCGTGTAGATGAAGTCGCCGGTCGCGGCCTGAGCAGTACCTGTCGTACCGAGAACCACGACAAGAACCGCGCCGGTCATTGTCAATACTTTGCCGATGTGTTTCATAGCAATGCCTTCCGCCCAGACATACCCACATATCTCGTGAAATGCAGGTGCTCCCGGATCCGGTTGTTACCGGGCCGGGTTCTTTCCGACAGGTCGACGCCACCGCAGCACGGTTCCGCATGACCAGATCAATCATGCTGTCTGTCAACAAATTTGAGCAAGGCCCCAAATACGAGGTCAGCGGCTTTCGGCGACTTCGGCGAGCCTGTCGAGAGAAGCCTGGAGTTTGTCGGGAGTGGTGGCGCGGGCGCGAACGAGGCGCTTCTCGTCGGTCAGCTGGGACCAGTCGTAGGTGTGGGTGACTCGGGTGTTGTTCTCGTCGATGGGCTCGAGTTCCCAGCGCCAGAGGTGGCCGGGCGGCTGCTGGCCGGGCTCGGAGGGAAGCCAGGCGATGCGGCGGCCCTCGTCGAACTCCACGATGTGGTTGTGCCGGTCGGCGCCGGTGGTGAGCGTCATGACGAACATGTCGCCCACCGCGCGGACCCGCTGGTCGGCCGCGGCGGTCGCGAGGTTTTCGTTGCCGTCCCAGCGCGGCTGCTGCGCCGGGTCGGCGATCAGCTCGAAGACCTGTGCCGATGCGGCCGCGATGTCGCGGCTGGCGGTTACCGTGCGCGATGAATCGATGTTGTCCGTCATGGTCTTGATCGAAGCATCCGGTAGCCGACTGCGCCAGGCGCGGGTGGGTGCACACCTCAACTGCCGAGTCCGAGCGGGACACCACCTCCTGTTTGCCCGAATGATGGGGATTCGTCCCATGCTCACCGCGCGCAGTTCGTCCGACCCAGTTAAACGTTGTCACTTCAATCTGTCGGACCCAGGGAGGCAGTAAGTGGACGACCGAAACAACCAGCTGTGTATTTCCAGGCGCGGGCTGCTCGTCGGCGCGAGTGTCTTGGCCGGGAGCCTGGCACTGCCCGGTATCGCCAACGCGGACAGCAAGTTTCCGATGCCGACGGGCCCGGACATCAACGTGCTGATCACCGGTGACGCGGGAACCGGCGAGGCCGGGCAACGCGCGGTGGCCGCCGCGGCGAAGCGGATCTGCCAGGCGGAGGGCGTGTCGCTGGCGGTCGGGCTGGGCGACAACATCTACGAGGACGGTGCGGAAAGCGCGGACGACGACGAGTTCGCCACGAAGTTCGAACAACCCAACGCGGGCATCGATGTGCCCTGGTTGATGGTGCTCGGCAATCACGATTGCAGCGGGATCTTCGCGGGCAGTGGCGGGAATCCGAGCAAGGGCGACCACGAGGTCGCCTACCACCAGCGCTCGGCCCGCTGGTACATGCCGTCCCGGTACTACCAGGTGGCGCTGCCCGCCGGAGCGGAACCGCTGGTCGAATTCTTCGCGCTGGACACCGTTCCCGTCTCCTCGACGGTCCTCCAGACCGATCCGCACTACCAGTGGAACGGCCCGTACATGCGCGGACAGCGCCAGTGGCTGGAGCGCGCACTGACCGCGTCCCGCGCGACGTGGAAGATCGTGCTGACCCACCACCCCTACCGCAACAACGGAAAGCACGGCAACGCAGGCGCTTACGACGGCGTCACGACCGGCGACTACATGAGCGGCCGGCATCTGAAGGAACTGTTCGAAGAACTCGTCTGCGGCAAGGCGGATTACATCCTCTCCGGACACGACCACACCTCGCAGATCCTGGATACCGCCGGTGCGTCCGGTGGCACCCAGCAGATCGTCTGCGGCGCCTCCGCCAAGCAGGGCGACGGCTCGTCAGCCGTCACCAATAAGGCGTTTTGGCAAGACTTTTCGAGCCTCGGCTTCATGATCGCGAAGATCCGCCGCAACGCGGTCACCCTCGACGCCTACACCGTCGACGCCGCGAACGGCACGGCGCGAGCGGCCTATTCCCACGTTCGTCCGCGCTGACGTCCGACAACCACCGCCGAGAAACCCTTCGGGCCAAGCTGATTCGCCGAGTCTGCCATCGATCCGACGTCCGCGAGCGGACGAATGATCATGGAAACGTCACGAGCGCGTCATCCACGCCTGGTCCGATCAGTTCTGCCATATCCAGGTTCTACGAGATCCGAGGACGTGCCATGCCGCTATCCCAGCCCACCCGGCTCAGCATCATCGCAGCACTCGCCACCACCCTCATGGTGAATGCCCCGCAGGCCTCCGCAGCGACCCCGGAGCTCCGGGTGCTGACCTACAACACCTTCCTGATGAGCAAGAACCTGTTTCCGAACTGGGGTCAGGACCACCGCGCGGCAGAGATCCCGAAGACCGCCTTCTTCAAGGGCAACGACGTGGTCGTGCTGCAGGAGATGTTCGACAACGAGGCCTCCGACGCACTGAAGGCCAAAGCCAAAGCCGAATACCCGCACCAGACACCGGTTGTCGGCCGCGCGAAGGAAGGCTGGGACGCCACCGGCGGCAAGTACAGCTCGGGTACGCCGGAGGACGGCGGCGTCACCATCCTCAGCAAGTGGCCCATCATCCGCCAGGAGCAGTTCATCTTCGCCAACGCCTGCGGCGCCGACTGGTGGGCGAACAAGGGGATCGCCTACGCGGTGCTCTCGGTCAACGGCAGCAAGGTGCACGTGGTCGGCACGCACAGCCAATCGACCGACCCCGGCTGCGCGGACGGTGAGGCCGCGAAGGATCGCGCCTTGCAGTTCAAGGAGATCGACGCGTTCCTCACCGCGAAGAAGATTCCCGCGACCGAGCAGGTGCTGCTGGCCGGCGATCTGAACGTGGACTCGCACAGCGCCGAATACGCGTCGATGCTGGCCGACGCCCGGCTCGAGCCCGCGACCGCCCGCACCGGACACCCGTTCTCCTTCGACACCAAGGAGAACTCGATCGCGAACTACCGCTACCCCAGCGACCCGCGGGAGGATCTCGACTACGTCCTGCACCGCAAAGGCCACACCAAGCCGACGAGCTGGCAGAACCACGTGGTCAAGGAGTCCGCTCCCGCGTGGACGGTCACCAGTCAGGGCACCTCGTACACCTACACCAACCTGTCCGACCACTACCCGGTGACCGCGGGCGCCTGATCCGCTCAGCGGACCGTGCCCGCCCCGCGGACCACGCTGGGCGGGCACGGCCGCCGCAGGTAGCACCCCAGTTTCGGCGCATCGCTGGCAATGCAGCGGCGGCGAGTGAAAGTTATTGCCACAGAACCGTGATCGCGCGGCAGTCCCGGTCCTATGATCGCCACACAGTGAGAGTGGAGATCGCCGCATGACCGCAGTTGCCGCCGCCGGTACCACCGGATATTCCCGCGTCATCGCGCCACCGGGGTGGAGCCGCTGGCTGGTTCCGCCCGCCGCGCTGTCCATTCACCTCGCCATCGGACAGGCCTACGCGTGGAGCGTGTTCAAGCCGCCGCTGGAAAATTCGATGCACATCTCGGGGACCGGCAGCGCGCTGCCCTTCCAGATCGCCATCGTCATGCTCGGACTGTCCGCAGCCTTCGGCGGCACGCTCGTCGAACGCCGGGGCCCGCGCTGGGCGATGACCGTCTCGCTGCTCTGCTTCTGCTCCGGCCTGCTCATCTCGGCCCTCGGCGCGTTCGCTAATGCCTACTGGCTCATCGTCTTCGGCTACGGGTTCGTCGGCGGGATCGGGCTCGGCATCGGCTACATCTCCCCCGTCTCCACGCTGATCCGCTGGTTCCCCGATCGACCGGGCATGGCCACCGGCTTCGCGATCATGGGCTTCGGCGGCGGCGCGCTGATCGCGTCACCGTGGACGACCCAGCTGCTCACCACCTTCGGCCGAGACAACGTCGGCATCGCCGAGACCTTTCTGGTCATGGGCCTGACCTACGCGGTGTTCATGTCGGTGGGTGTGCTGCTCGTGCGGGTGCCGCCGCCGGGGTGGCGGCCGGCGGGCTGGGTGCCGCAGGAGAAACCGGCCAAGCTGATCAGCCTGCACGACGTCGCGGCCAACGACGCGATCCGCACGCCGCAGTTCTGGCTGCTGTGGATCGTGTTGTGCTGCAACGTCACCGCGGGCATCGGCATCCTGGAGAAGGCCGCGCCGATGGTGATCGACTTCTTCGCACAGACCGCGACCCCGGTGACGGCGGTGGCCGCCGCAGGCTTCGTCGCGGTGCTGTCCGCGGCCAATATGGCGGGGCGGATCGGCTGGTCGTCGCTGTCCGATGTGATCGGGCGCAAGAACGTCTACCGGATCTACCTGGGTGTCGGTGCGCTCGCCTACGCGGTAGTGTGGTCGGTCGGGCAGACCAACAAGGCGCTGTTCATTCTCGGCGCGATGGTGATCCTGTCCTTCTACGGCGGTGGATTCGCGACGATACCGGCGTATCTCAAGGACCTGTTCGGGACCTACCAGGTCGGCGCGATCCATGGCCGGCTGCTGACAGCATGGTCGGTGGCCGGTGTGGCCGGGCCGTTGATCGTCAATGCCATCGCGGATTCCGGTGCGGGGCACGGAAAGTCCGGGCCGGAACTGTACGGCGCCTCGTTCGCCGTCATGATCACGCTGCTCTGCGCAGGCTTCGTCGCCAACGAGCTGATTCGCCCGGTCGCCGCGAAACATCACCGGCCGACCGCCGCACCGGACGTCCGCACCGAGGGGAGCCCGGCATGACCGAACCCGGCACCGCCGAAACCGCTGCACCGCGGCGCATTCCGCTACTGGTCTTCGCCTGGCTGTGGGTCGCCGCGCCCTTCGGCTACGGCGTCTACCGCCTGATCGTCAACCTGCTCAAGCTGTTCCAGTAGCGCGATCAGAGGTTCGTGTCACCGGTGTAGATCTGCGTCGGGTGCAAGCCCCAAGACCTGGCGACCTTCTTCGCCAGGTCGGCCAATTCCGCTGCGGTGTGCGCCATCTCCGGTTTCAGTGCCTCCAACGCCCAGTGCATGGTGCCGCCGGATTCGGAGAGCCAGGTCGCCAGCGCAACCGGCTGGCGTTCGGTGCGCGGCACGTCGATGCCCTGCACCACGGCCCGCTTCATATGCAGCGACGGCGCGAACTCGGCGAGCTGCGGCGCGACGAAAGCGTCCAGAACTCCCATGTTGGAACACATTCCGACGGTGATCGGCACCGTTTCCAGCAGCCGGTGCACGACGCTGTCGGGCAGCACGTCGAGGAGATCGGGCGGCATCCGACGCGGCTGCGACAGCACGCCGGAACCGACCGTCGCCACGGCCGCGAACGCCGCCTTGCTCACCGCGCGCAGTGTGGTCAGGTCGTGGCCGTCCAGCCATTCCCGCTGCACCACGATCGGCACTCTGGTGAAGGAGTTCGAATCCGGTTGATCGGTTTCCCGCAGGATCCGCACGGCGGGGGTCAGGACCGGCGGAATGTTGTCGATCAGCGGGCAACGCCGGAGCAGGTCGGCGGTCAGCGCGCAATACAGCGTGTTGGTCGTGCCGCCGTCGCGTTGAGCCGCCGACTTCCATTGCGCCGCATCGAAAGTGAGCACCGCCGACTGTTCTCGCCACCCGCGCGGGTCAGGCTCGGGCTCCGGCGCGCGGGAGAACAGTGCCGCGCGCAAGGCCGCGCGGTGCGCCGGATCGTGCGAGGCCCGCCGCAGCTCCGTAACCGCCTGGCGCGCAACGGCGATGCCGCGATGAGCACCGTCGGCGAGTTCGCGCCACCGGCTTACCTCGGCGGCGAGGCCGTCTTGCGTGGCGAGCCCCGGATCGACCAGCCCGGCCTCGGCCATCAGTCCCGCGTGACCGTCCGCGACGGCATGCGACTTGGTCAGGCAGACGATCATGCCGCCCGAGGTGGTCGGCACGGCCGACAATCGCCATCCGAATCCGGCATCGGGCGCGAGCGGGTACTGAGCCTGATCATTGGCCCAGGTCAACGCGTCGGTCTCGGCGATCGGGCCGGGGTCCACCGCGAGCGGCAGTGCGGTGTCGGCGGGCACCCAGCGCGCACGCGCGAACGGCACCGCCGAGCGATGCACCCGGCGCGCCAGCGGCCCGGCCTTCAGTAGGGCGTGCATCGCGTTCAGTTCATCGAGTCCGGGACGGCGTCCCAGGATTGTCAGCGTCTGGGTGACCACCGGCAGTCCGTAGCCGTGGTGCAGCCGCAGGAAGGCCTTGTCGGTGAGGTTGACATACACCGGGCTGGCCGACGGGCGCGCATGGAATCGATCGGTGCTGTCCCGATCAGCCCGGAAGCCGCGAGTGATGGTTGCCATGAACGCTCCTGTGCGACAGACCGCGCGATCGATAGAGTCCGCCGCCGTCGCCGATATAGAGAATTTCGGGCGATATGCCCACAGAGCGGATTCGGCGCGAGTGCACCGAACGAATTCGCATCCGACACGGATTGTCACTCCGCCGGATTGGAGAGCCGAGCTCCCGGCGAAGGCAAGCATTCCTTCGCCTACGTAAGAGTAACCACCGAGCGCGGATGTCGACGATCACCGCGACATCAAAATGCCGTTAAATCCACTGCCCCACCTGCTCGGAACCATCGACACGGTCCCCATCCGCCGCCCACACGGTTGTTTCGAGACGCCGCCGCCGGGTATCTGCCCGACGTTCGGTTCGACGGAGATGAGGGAATCTGATGAGTGGGTTGTCAGCTGGTACGGACAGGACCCGCGGTGGAGGGGCATGGTCGGGGACTTCGTCCGCCAACGCCAGCCGGATCGCACAGCACCCGATGTTCGAGCGGTTTGCTCGCGCGGGTTTCGTGATGACGGGCATCGTGCACCTGATCATCGGCTATATCGCCATCCGCATCGCGCTGGGCGGGCGGGGCGGCAATGCCGATCACTCCGGCGCCATGGCCGAATTGGTCAGCAAGCCGGGTGGCGTTTTCGTCATGTGGGTGGCGGTTGTCGCGTTTGTGCTGATGGCCTTGTGGCGACTGGCCGAGACGGTCTTCGGTAGCGCATCGAAACCCGATAAGGACAGCAAGAAATCCGAAGCGTTCCGCCGGGTCAAAGCCTTTGCCCTGGCGGTGATCTATGCGTCGTTCGCGTTCTCGGCGTTCGGATTCGCCCGTGGCGCAGGCAAGTCCAGCGGTCAAGAGAGTGCCGGAATCACCGCGCGACTCATGCAGAACACCGCGGGCACGGTAGCGCTGGTCGTCGCCGGGCTGATCATCATCGGCGTCGGCGGATACCACGTCTACAAGGGCATCAGCCAGAAATTCCTGAAAGACCTGAAGGGCAACACCAGTGATCTGGTGCGCAGGCTCGGCATGGCAGGCTACCTCGCGAAGGGTCTCGCGGTCGGCGCCATCGGCGTGCTGGTCATCCTTGCCGCGACCCGGTCCGAGCCGGATAAGGCCGCCGGGCTCGACGGCGCACTGAAAACCCTTGGCGCACAACCTTATGGCGTGATCCTGCTGATCGTGGCCGGCCTCGGCATCATCACCTACGGCCTCTACAGCTTCGTCATGGCCCGCTACGCCAAGATGTAGCGGCCGGGTGGTGGGGCAAGATCGAGGCCATGGGCCCCACCACCGGACCGCCGGTTCCCGAGACCGTGGCCGACTTCCGCGCTCTCGCGCGCACCAGGCTGCGCGAATTTCCGCACACCGAAGTTCCCGACACACCGGGTATCCGCCGGGCCGCGGTGCTGCTGTGCGTCGTCGCCCAGGACGACGGCACACCGGCGGTGGTCGTCATCCGCCGCGCCTACCGTGGCCGCAACGCCGGGCAATGGGGGTTACCCGGGGGTCGGCTGGACGCGGGCGAGACCGCCGAGCAAGCTGTATTGCGTGAGCTACACGAGGAACTCGGCTTGAGCGCCGCCCCGGCCGATCTGGTCGGCCGACTCGACGACTTTCCCGCGGCATCGGGCTTCGTGATCACCCCGTTCGTCGCGGCGCTACCTGGGGCCGCCGAGCTGAAGCCGAGCCCCGACGAGGTGCACTCCGCGCACCTGGTTCCGCTCGCGCGGCTGGCCGCCGACGATGTACCGCACTGGGTTGCCCCGCACGAGGCGGTGCCGCAACCCGAACTCCGCGGCCGGACCGCGCCGCCGGTCCCCGAAGACGTTGGCCTGCTCCAGATGCGGCTCGGCGGCGACATGACCATCCACGCCCCGACGGGCGCGATGCTGTGGCAGTTCCGCGAGGTCGTGCTGCTCGGCCGCGACCACGCGGGCGCCCGGGTCGCGCACTTCACCCAACCGGACTGGACCCAGCAGTGAGCACACCACGACCGGCAGACTTGCTCTGTTCACTCCATTGGCATATGGTCCCGCGCTCGTGAGGCCTAGTGCGGTAATCGCATCGCGAACAGATGTACTCAAGTGGGGGTTGATTACCGCGGCGGGGGTGATCGCCGGATACGTGGCGGTCCTGCTTGCGGACGCCCGGCACTATTACACCGACGACACCGAAGCCCAGTACGCCCCGATGTGGGTGATGCTCGGCAACCGGCTGCGCGACGGTCAGTTCTCCGCCCTTGTGCCCTACGAGTGGATGGCGGGCAACTACGCGCTCGAGGAGGCCGGGCTCTACAACCCGCCCCAGCTGCTGGTCCATCTGCTCGCGCCGTCGATGGACAACCTCGCGGTGTACGCCACGGTGGTGAAGCTGGTCTGTTCGATCATCGCCGCGCTCGGCGTGTACCGGGTCTGCCTGGCCTACGGCGCGCGCACACCGTGGGCCGCGGTCGCGGGCATCGCCTTCCCGTTGAGCGGTTGGTTCCTGTTCTTCGACGAGGCCAGCTGGTGGACCTCGCACACCGCCACCGCGTGGCTGGTGCACGCGTGGGCGTCCTCGGTGCGCTACACCCGCGGGCGCGGCAGCCCGATCTCGGTGTTCGTCTTCCTGTATCTGGCGCTCACGGTCCAATACGCCTTCCCCGCGGTCGAATCCGCGTTGATGGTGGTCTGCGTCGCCGTCGGTGAGTTCATCTATCAGCGGCGCTGGCAGCCCTCGGCCCGACTACTCGCGGCGGCGAGCTGCGCGGCACTCGCGGCCATGGTCGCCAACCTGCCCGGCATTCTCTCCTCGCAGGTGACCTGGCGGGGCAACGCGAAGATTCACAACGATCCGTTCCTGACGGTGCCGTGGTCGGAGTCGCTCAACGCCAGCCTGCCCAGCACGACGCCCGCGTTCACCGCCTGGTGGGGGCATGTCCAGCCGCTGCCGATGGTCTACATCGCCTGGTTCCTGATTCCGGCGCTGGCCTTCGTCGGCTGGCAGGCGGCCCGCAAGTCGGTCCGGGAGTTCAGCAGTATCGCGTTGTTCGCGGCGGCGGTGCTGATGTGGACCGCGGGGCCGGGTGCGATCGGCCCGCTGCGCTGGCCGGCCCGCGTGCTGCCGATCCTCGCCATGGCGCTGCTCGTGCTGGTGTGCGTATTGCTCAGCCGCTACGGCACTTTCACCTCGCTGCGCAGGCGGGCCATCGCCGCGGGCGTGTTGATCGGCGTGCTGTTCCTGCGCTCGTTCTCGGCGGCCCCGCAGATCGTGGTGCGCCACCTCGTCGCGGTGGCGGTGGTCGCCGCGATCGGTGCCGTGGTGGTGTGGCTGGCCCGGACCAAGGGCATAACGGCGGCGTGCGCGCTGATCATCGTCACCATGTTCCCGATCGCCTTCGCCCAGGTGCAGGCCGCGCCGCCGACGCCGATGTCCTATGACTTCCCGGAACGGCGGTCGGAGATGACCGCGGTCTTCCCCGATTTCGCCGGTGTCACCCTGCAACTCGCGGACCGGGCGATCCTTGCGCCGCAGGACAAGACCCTCGAAGGTGCTTACGGGTCGCTCGCCATCGGCAACTACGCCAAGAATTTGGGGTTGCAGTACGTCAACGGCTACACCCCCATCGGCCATTACCCATTCGCGGGCATGCTGTGCATGGCCTGGGACGGCAGCACCTGCACCGACGCGTTCCGCCGGGCCTTCGCCGCCGAACCATCCACGGGGCGCACGATTGTCGACCTGATGAAGGTCGACCGAGTCGTGCTGCACACAGCGCAATATCCCGACGCGGGCAACCACCCGGCGCCGCCCGGCTGGAAGTGGGTGAGCTACCCCGGCCACGAGCGCTACATCTGGGTGCTGGAACGGGAGAACGGGCCGATCTCCACCGTCAACGGGGCGATCGCCGATACCGCGAATGTCAGCGCCACGGCCACCTCGGGTGACTCGGTCACGATCGACGCAAAGGTCACCGCACCGAACGGCGGACGCATCGTGTTCTCCCGGCTCGCCTGGCCCGGTTACCGAATCACTCTGAACGGCAAGGAGATACCGTCGACCACGGTGGCGAGCACCTTCCTCGCCGTCGACATCCCGGCAGGCACCGACCGCGCCGATCTGAGGGCTACCTGGCGCCCGCCGGGCTGGCAGGTCGGCATCGGCACCGCTGTTGCCGGTGTCGTCGGAATCGCCGTGTTGCAGTGGGCATTTCTGCGACAGCGCAGGCAGGGCTCGGAAGTTCCCGCAGAGGACGAGCAGCCGACGGAAGAAGCAGCCGGACCGGATCCGGCCGACCGCCAGGAAGCGACCCCGTCCTTGACGTCCAGCGTCTGACCCGCGCCGGGTTGCCGGTGTCGAAGCTCGGACGGATGGGACTTCGACACCGGGCCTAGTCGTCCAGGAAGGTCGCCGCGTTCCGGCGCCGACGGTCCACGCTCACCGTGAACACGTCGGGCCGGGCGTAATGGCCGGTGGGGTCGAAGTTCTGGCGTTCCCGCGCGACCGCGGCCGGATCGATGTCGGCGATGACGAGCCGTTCGTCGCCGGCTACCGGCTCGATCAGCCAGCGGCCGTCCGGGCCTGCCAGGGCGGAGCCGCCGTCGTACCCCGCGGGCGTGTCCAGTGCGAGCAGCTCGTCGCGCAGCGGGAAGTCCGACGGCACATCGGTGTAGTCGAGGACGGCGCCGACGGCCAGGGAGTACACCCGGCCCTCCTTGGCGATGAACCGGGTGATGTCCTCGGTGTTGCGGACCGCGCCCGGCCAGGTGGAGATGTGCAGGGTGGCGCCGTCGGCATACAGCGCGTGCCTGGCCTGCGGCATCCAGTTCTCCCAGCAGGACAGTCCGCTGACCCGGAACTCGCCGACGTCGTGCGCGCGCAACCCGTGCCCGTCGCCGATCCCCCAGACCATCCGCTCCTCGTGGGTCGGCATCAGCTTGCGATGCGCGCCGACCACGCCGCGGGCCGGGTCGATGGCGACCAGCGTGCAGTACACCGTGCCGCGAACACGCTCGGTGATGCCGAGGTAGCAGAACACGCCGAGGTCGGCGACCGCCTCACGCACAGTGGCGAGATGCGTGCCGTCCAAGGTGACCGCCGCGTCCAAATAGTGGGCGTAGGCGGCTTTTTGGGCCGGGTTGTCGAACCGTGCCCCACCGGTGTCCGCCAGCCAGATCGGGTAGCCGGAGAGAAAGGTCTCCGGGAAGGCGACGAGCTGCACCCCGGCCGCGGCGGCCTGGGTCAGATAGTCGACGACGATCTTCGTGCCTGCCGTGGGGTCGAGCCAGGCAGGACGGGCCTGGGCCGCAGCGATCCGCATGGCACGATGCTAGCGAAACTGCCCGATACGCAAGGGCTTTGCCGTCGCACCCGGTGGTTCAGTTGGCGTGTCCGATCTGGGTGTTCATCCAGTCACCGAGCCACTGGATGGCGTTGCGACCCGTGTCGTCGACGATGAGGGCGCCGTAGTTGATGTGCGCGCTCGAGGCGAAAAAGCTTGCGGCGCTGAGGCCGTCGCGCAGCATTGTGAGCAGGCTGATGCCGCCCTTGGCCGGTGCGGTCTTGGCGAGGGCTCCGGTCAGCTCCTCGAGGTCGAGGCGCTGAGTGTTGTCGCCGGTATTGGTTTCGGCGAGCAATCCGGTGGCGACCGAGGCCAGCTCGAGACCCACCGGCAGCAGGCCGGACAGCACGGCCGCCGCGCCCGCCGGGTCGGGGGCCTGCCCGGGCGGCGGGACCAGCTTCTCCAGCACCGTCCACGCGATTTCCTGGATCTGGCCGACCAGGGTGGCCAGCCGCAGGACGTCAGCCTTGGACAGGATCGCGGTCATCGACGTCGCGATCTGGGTGTAGCCCTGCGAGTTCGGGATCGTGGAGAGCACCTGCGCGACGGCTTTCAGGTCGGCGCTCGCGACGAGTTCGACCAGCGGCCGGAACTGGTTGTTCAGCGCACCGGCGACCTGGTGGGCGCCCTTGGCATCCATCGCCGCCACCCTCTGCGACAGCAACGCGAGGTTGTCGAGGATCGCGCGGAAGTCGAAGGCGGTGACGTTGGCGACGACATCGAGGGTCTGATCGACAAGCACGGTGGGTTTCAGCATCGCCAGGATCTTCGTGGCCGATCCGAGGATGGCCGCCGGAATCTCGGCCAGCGGTCCCACCAGGTCGATGAGTGCGTCGACCTTGATCGTCAGTGCGGTGGCATCGGGTGAGTCCGCTGGGACTGTGCGAATACCCCTGTTCAGCAAGGCAGTCGCGCTGTCGGTGATGGTGTTCACCGCCGACGCGGCACCGGCCAGATCGGCCTCCCCCGCCTTGCTCAGCACCCGGCTCGCGTTGTGCTCGGCCGTACCGGCGGGGGCGGCGGCCAGTCGCTCGGCGGTCCCCGAGTCTTGCAGACCGGCGAGCGTTTCGATGGTGTCGGTCAACTTGGCGGCGGTGTCGCGGACGTGCGTCAGGTCGAGGCCGCCGGGAGCATGACGGCTGGTGGTCAGCTCGTCGACGGCGGTGGCCAGGCCGGAGAGGTCGATCTTGGTGTCCTTCACTGCCAACGTCTTCGCGAAGCCGGAGTTGCTGGCGGCCTTGCTCAGCAGCGAGCCGAGCCGCGCGAGCAGCGGGTTGTCGCTCTTCTTGATCGAGCAGTACAGATCGCCGGGGTCGCAGATCGAGCTGACTCGCCCGGTGAGCTTGCCCATGCCATGCGGGCGCGGATCGGCGATACCCGAGCCCGCGGTGTGCGGGCCGATGGCGGTTTCGCCCTTGGTACCCGAAGCCGGATCGGCGATGAGCCCGACGGCCAGCACTCGCTCGGGTGGCACGGGGCCGCGATCGTTGCCGATCTCGGAGGCGACATCACCCGCGGCGTCCGCGCCCTGGCTATAGCCGGTGATCGTGAATTTTGCCTCTGGACAACGGTTTCCGTAGTCGCGCAGCGCCTTGCGGGCGTTGACCAACGCGGTGTTCTTGCTGTCGGCGTAGGTGTAACCATTGTCGAAGGCGCGCGCCATGTAGGGCGTGAAGTAGATGTCGGAGCTGGGGCCCTGCCGGTGTTGGATCGCCTCGGCGATCGGGCGGAGCATGCCGATCGGCTTTGCGGGGTCGGCCTTTTCGTTGGTCTCCCAGGTGCCGGGGATGAACAGATTGAAGGTCTGCGCGCAGTCGGCCTGCGCGGACCGCGCGAGAGCCGGGGCGGCGACGGTAACGGGCGCGACGGCCACCCCCATGGCCACCAGCACTGCCACCGCATAACGATGGGACAAAGGCAGGACAGACATGTGAACCTCACTACCGAGCTCGGTGGGTCGCTCATCGCCGAACGTCAGAGTCGGCCGACTCGACCTGAGAACAACTGGGGAATCAGGCGAGGAGGTATCGCGAATTTATCGAGGGAGCGGTTTACGCGTATTCAGCGCGGCGACCGTTGGCGCCGCGCTGAATATCGTGCATCCGTGTCAGGACAAATTACCGACAAGCAAGCTGAGCAGTTTGAGGCTCACTTTGAGCAAATCCAGTCCGGTGCCGAGTGACCCGGTCGAGGATCCGCCGCCGCTGAGCGATTCCGAGCCCTCACTGGACCCGGAACCAGCGGCGATGAAGTTAACGGTATCCATAACGCTGACGAGAGTCGACATGTCTCAAACCGCCTGTCTTGTAACGGTATTGCACCGAACAGCACCTGAGCTCAGGTCCCGTGATTATTGATGTTGGCAGCAACCAGATTCCACTGGGATCGCCGCCGCGTCCAGCTGCTCAACTGGGGAAGTTGTGCCGCAGTGGCCTATTCCAGCGAATGTCGGTGGCAGACCGGCAGGTTCTCTGGTCTCCCCACTGTGACTGGGGAGCTGGGGGCAGGTCTTTACGTGATTGCCGCGCACGGGTTGCAACGCACCGGAGCTCGGATTGCGAACAGCGCAATATCAGTTGCGCCACTTGCGGACTGAAGTGACGTGGGACATTCTGGCCCGACGCGGGATCTGCCGCGGCACGGAAGGAGAAAACGGTGCGCAATGGTGAGTTCGAACGGCGGCGTTTGCTCGGCCTGCTCGGTGGCGCGGTGGGCGTCGGCGTCGCAGTGACGACCGGGGCGATCCAGCCCGCGCTGGCGGGTGCGGCGAGCGGGACGCGCGCGTTCGTGGGCTGCTATACCTCCAGTGGCGCAGGGGGTTCCGGCGTCGGCGTCGCCACTGCGGATCCCGGCACCGGTCGGCTGACGGTGGAAAGCGTTGTCCGGGTAGCAGACCCGTCCTTTCTGGCGCTGTCGCCCGACCGGCGTTACCTGTACGCGGTGAACGAAGGCTCGGGGGCCGGTACGGCCACCGCGATCGACCTGCGCTCACCGCGGCCCACGGTGTTGAATACCGTTGCGGTGCAAGGCGAGGGGCCGACCCACCTGTGCGTCACCCCGGACGGTCGGCACGTACTGACCGCGAACTACGGATCGGGCAGCGTCAGCGTGCTCGCCGTCGCCGCGGACGGTCGCCTCGGCACGGTGACCGACGTCGCCCAACACACCGGCACCGGACCGGATCCGGATCGGCAGTCCGCACCACACGCCCACCAGGTTTCGATCGATCCCTCCGGCCGCTGGGTGCTCGCAGTGGACCTGGGAGTCGACTCGGTCTACGTCTACCGTCTCGCCGCGGGCAAACTGCACCGGCACGCGCAGGTCGCCATGGCGCCGGGCAGCGGACCACGCCACCTCTGCTTCCACCCCAACGGCCGCACCGCCTTCCTCGCCAACGAACTGAATTCCACTGTCACCGTGCTGGATTGGCAGTCCGAGCGCGGCGAATTGCGAGCCGGGCTCTCAGTGCCCGCGGATCTCGATCGCGGCGGCGACCGAAACTACCCGTCCGCCCCCGTGGTCGCCAAGGACGGCCGCTTCCTCTACCTCGCCAACCGCGGCCACGACAACATCGCGACCTTCGCCATCCTCGGCGGTCTGCTCGTCCCGATGGGCACCACCCCCTGCGGCGGAAAGTTCCCCCGCGACCTCACCCTCAGCCCCGACGGCCGGCGGCTCTACGCCTCCAACCAGAAGTCGAACTCGGTGACCTTGCTGAACCTCCACCGCAACACCGGCCTCCCCGCCGCACCGTCAGCCTCGCTGGACGCCCCCGCCGCCACCTGCGTGCTTTTCGAATAGCACATACCCGAACTCCGCATGCCCGGTGCACGGTCTCTGTATCAAAAACAAGTCTTGCCATAATTAGTTTTCGAGACGACCGCGAATTGCGACATCTCGCACCAAAACCCGGCGCGTATGCCGTGAACCTACTTACCCTGGGTAAGTCTCTTAGCTAGAGTGCCGACTGAAAGTCAGTCGAATACCCAGGGATTGGTGGTCATGCGAGCCAAGGTGTCATTCACGTCTGCCGGAGTGCGGTGCAGGGGCTATCTCTACCTGCCCGATGCTTCCGCCCCCGTGCCGTGTGTCGTGCTCTGCCACGGATACAGCGGAACGATGGACCGCCTCTTCGACTATGCCGAGCGGTTCGTCGCCGCAGGTTTCGCGGCTCTGGTGTTCGACTACCGAGGTTTCGGCGAGAGCGACGGCGAGCCGCGCCAACTGCCCGAGATCAACGGCCAACTCCTCGATATCGCCGCCGCCGTCGATTTCGCGCGCGGACACCCAGGTGTCGACCCAGCCGGCGTGCTGCTGTGGGGCAACTCGCTCGGCGGTGCGCACGTAATCACCGTGGCCGCAGACGATTCCGGTATCGCGGCGGTGGTGGCGCAGATCCCGTTCAACGGATTCCCGAAGAAGGTCGAGGGCCGATCGACGGGCGCCACGGTGAAACTGCTGGCCGCTATCCTCTGGGATGCGCTGCGGGGCGCCCTGGGCTCGACCCCCTACTACATCCCCATGGTGGGCCACCCAGGCGAACTGGCCGTCGCCGCAAGTGCTGAAGCCGATCAGCATATCCAGGCTTTGGCCGGTGACCGGAACACGCTGTGGCGCAATACCGTAGCCCCAAGGGGGCTGCTGCGGATGATGCGCTATCGCCCCTCCGAGGCCGCGGCGCGGCTGGCGTGTCCGCTACTGGTGTGCGTCGCCGAACACGATCGAGAAACACCGCTGGAGTCCGGCCGAGAGCTGGCCGAGCGCGCACCACGAGGCGAGCTGTCGGTCTACCCGGGCACCCACTTCACCTTTTACACCGACCCGGGCTTCCGCGACCGTGTGGTCGCCGACCAGATCGACTTCTATCGCCGGAGCACGGCAGCGGTATGAGACGCAATGGTGTTCCGGCGCCTAGCCCTCTCGGTGGCCGTACTGCTGGGCATGCTCGGGGGCTGGCCACGAACCTGCCGACGCGCTGGTCGCCCGGATTCCGTACACCACGGCGACAAGCCGAGTCTCCGGAACGGGTCGTGTCTGGAAACAGATCTCGAAAAACTCTAGTTCTTGAGAATCCGGTACATGGTTGCCCTCGACACTTTGAACCGGGCGGCGATCTCCTCGACGCCGATGCCGTCGGCGACCAGAGCGCGTGCCTGGCCGATCTCCTCGGCGGACAGCTTCGCGCGCCGCCCGCCGTTGCGCCCTCTGGCTCGTCCCCGCGGCCGGGGCTCGACCGGCTCGCCCAGCAGCGCTCGCGCGCCGTCGAGGATCAGTCGCCGCAATACCTCGGCCGGTTCGTCGCGGAACAACACCACCGGATCGGCCAGACCGGCGACCACCTGGGCAGCGCGCACCCGCTCCTCGAGCCCGCTGCCCGGGCCGGCAACCAGTTCGTTGGCCAGGGCGATAGCCGCACGAAAACGGTCGGCAATAGGCGCTTGGACCAGCAAGGTCATGTCCCGGACCAGCATGGTGAGGGTGTGCCGATGGCGCAGATGCACATCGACATAACCTTCGATCGCCCGCCGGCGCACTTCCGCGACGCTCGGCGCCGACTCGGCGGCGGCCAAAACCGCATCCAGCTCGTCGAGCAACGGCACCGTGAGCTGATGCAGAATCGCATCCTTGGCATCGAAGTGATAGTAGAGCGCGGCCTTGGTGATGCCCACCTCATCGGCGATGGCCTGCATGGGCGTGGCCCGGTAGCCGCGAGCGGCGAACAGCCTCCGCGCTGCCGTCAAGATCCGTTCCGGTGTCGTCAATCTGTCTTCATTCTCGAGCTCCGGCAGTTCGGCCATCTCGCTGGCGAGACCCGAGAATACTTCCGCTACACGCGGGAAGTGAACCGCAGCCATGCGTTTCACGCTAGACCGCCGTGGCGACGCCGACTACCAGCGCAACTGGGTGAATCGCAGGAGATTTCCTGAGGGGTCGAAGAAGGCGCAGTCGCGGGTGCCGTCGGGTTTGTTCATCGGCTCTTGGACCACTTCTGCGCCTGCGGCTTCCAGATGCTCGAAGGTGGCGGCACAGCTGTCGGTCGCGAAGACCAGACGCTGGCCGAGCACACCTTTGCTCATCAGGTCCGCGATCGTCTGCCGGTCTGCCCGGGCGATATGCGGGTCCGCACCGGGTGCATGGAGAACGATCCGCATGCTCGGCTGCGACGGTGGGCCGACGCTCGCCCACTGTTCGTGCAGAGCTTCGATGTCGTCGCGTAGGACGAAGCCGAGCACCCCGCAGTAGAAGTCGAGCGCTTCGTCCAGATCGTGGACAGCGAGGGTGCATGCCTCGACTCCTGCTATCTGGGCAGAGCCACTCATTGCCGTTCCTGGTTGTCGGCGGGCAATAGAACAATGTCGAGGTCGTACACCTCGGTGTCGACGGTGATAGCGGTGATCTTCCCGGCGCTGACGGTGAACATGATGACGGCCTTCGGCCGCCCGCGATGCCACCAGACGGCCGCAGGCACACCGTCGACCAGAGCAAGCCGGGCAGCCTGCGCCCGCCCGGCGAAGAACGCCGCCACCGCCTGCGCGCCGTGGATCTCGAGCGCAACCGCATTCGGATCGAGCAGTGCCAGCAGGGCGTCGAAGTCGCCGCCGCGGGAGGCGGCCAGGAAGGCTTCGACGATCTCCCGCTTCGCCGATCGGGCGGCGTCGGTGGCGCTCGCCGCGCCCTGCACTCGGCGTCGAGCCCGGCTGGCGAGTTGCCGAGTCGCGGCCGAAGAGCGGTCGAGGATGGTGCCGATCTCGGCGAACGAGACGCCGAAGACGTCGTGCAGGACGAAGGCGAGCCGTTCGGCGGGCGTCAGCGTGTCCAGCACGACCAGCAACGCGACGCCCACTGAATCGGCCAGCAACGCTTCGTCTTCCGGCGAGGCCGTGCGCAGCCCATCCGGCTCCGGCGGCAGCGCGCCTGCCGAATCCTCCCGCCGGGCGCGGCGGGCCTCGAGCATGTTCAGGCAGACCCGGGCCACGATCGTGGTGAGCCAACCGGCCAGGTTTTCCACCGGCCCGGTGTCGGCGCGGCTGACCCGCAGCCACGCTTCCTGCACCGCGTCCTCGGCTGCTCCGGGCGAGCCGAGCATCCGGTATGCCACCGCATGCAAGTGGCTTCGATGCTCGGCGAACCGCTCGCTCAGCCAGTCTTGCTCGTCCATCTGTCACATTCCTTCGTCTCGGCCTGTCATACCCATTGACCGGCGAAAGGCCGCTGATGTGACATCCGGGCTCGTCCGGGCATCCGACCTGCCGGTTCCGACAGCACAAACACCTCGAAAAAGATGGAGATGCACCATGGAAGCGCGCGCGAGCTCGATACTGCTGAGCGTCCGGGATATGGAGCGGGCCAAGCGGTTCTACACCGACGGGCTGGGCTGGAAGATAAAGAACGACTACGGCGTCTCGGTGTTCTTCGACGCCGATGGCGCCACTCCCATCGGCTTCTACGGCCGGGACGGCTTGGCCGAGCAGGTGGGCGTCAGCCCGGAGGGTGACGGCTTCAGCGGGCTGGTCCTGACCTATGTCGTGCGCAGCGAGGCACGGGTGGACGAGCTCACCGCGGAGGCCGAGAAGGCAGGCGCCACCATCCTCATGCCCGCCGGTGCGCTGCCGTGGGGCGGATACGGCGCCACGTTCGCCGACCCGGACGGATACATCTGGGGCATCCGCTACAGCGCCCAAGGAAAGGATCAGCCCTACGCGGAGTAGCGCATTACGACCGGCGCCCCATCCGTCCCCAGTTGTGCGCCAGTCGAAATGACCGCGCGAGTGTGGTTCTACTTGATCATGCAACGCACACCTCGGCGTGCGACACGATCGGCCGCAGCCGTGTCGGAGTAGTAACCGATATTCGGCCCCGGTGCCATCGTCCGCACCGGGGCCGAAGCGCGCCTTCGACAGGCTTATTTTGTTGCGCCCCAACACTTTTCCGCACCTGTAGTTGCGAGTTCAAGTGAATTGTCGATGAATCTGATTGCCGCCCAACGCATTTCGCTCCGCAGCGGCAGGCGTCGAGCTATACATGAAAGGCATCTCATGCTCATTCGCGCGTGAAAGGTTCCCGAAGTGCGCAGAATCACGCATATCACCCTGGGATTGCTGGTAGTAGCCGGCAGTCTCGTCGCTACCCCCAACTCCTGGGCCGAGCCGGAGTCCGGTCGGCTCACCGATCTCAGCGGCATCGCTGACGACGGCACCACAACCACGTTGCGCTCCGGCGCGGCCGCGGTCCGGGTCAGCTTCCCCAACCCCGGCGCGGTGCGCGTGCAACTGGCGCCCGACGGACAGTTCACCGATCCGGCCAAGGACAAGATCGTCCTGCCGACCAAGGTCGCACCCGCCACCGCGAAACGGACCGACAAGGGCGACTACTGGGCCATCGCCACCACCGATCTCACCCTGCGCGCCTACAAATCTCCGCTGCGCTTCGCCCTGTACGACCGCGCCGACACGAAACAGATCTGGGCCGAGACCGCCCCGCTGTCCTGGACCAAGGACGCGACAACACAAAGCCTCGGCCGTGGTCAGCACGAACAGTTCTTCGGCGGCGGTGAGCAGAACGGCCGGTTCAGCCATCGCGACCAGACCATCAAGATCTTCGCCGACTACAACTGGAACGACGGCGGCGCGCCGAACTCCCAGCCGTTCTACCTGTCCAGCAACGGATACGGCGTGCTGCGCAATACCTTCGCACCGGGCAGCTACAGCTTCACCGATCCGGCGCGCACCACCCATCAGGAACGCCGCTTCGACGCGATCTACGTCGTCGGCGACGGCCCCAAGGGCGTGATCTCCGCCTACACCGGGCTGGTCGGCAGGCCGTTCCTGCCGCCGATCTACGGCCTGGAGATGGGCGACTCCGATTGCTACCTGCACAACGCCAATCGCGGCGAGCGGCACACCCTCGACGCGGTCGCCATTGCCGAGGGGTATGTGCGCAATAAGATGCCGAACGGCTGGATGCTGGTCAACGACGGCTACGGCTGCGGGTACGAGAATCTGCAACAGGTCGGCGAGGGGCTGCGCAAGAACAACATGCAGCTCGGCCTGTGGACCGAGGACGGACTGCCACATCAGGCCGAGGAGGTCAAAGCCGGTGTGCGGGTACGCAAGCTGGACGTGGCCTGGGTCGGTCCCGGCTACCAGTTCGCGCTGGACGGCTGCGACACCGCGCACCGCGGCATCGAGGAGAACAGCGATGCCCGTGGTTTCGTCTGGACCCCGGTGAGCTGGGCGGGCGCGCAACGATGTGCGGTGCTCTGGAGCGGCGACCAGGCCGGGTCCTACGACTACATCCGCTGGCAGATCCCCACCTACGCGGGTTCGACGATGTCCGGCATCGCTTACAACACCGGTGACGTCGACGGCATCTTCGGCGGCAGTCCGAAGACCTACACCCGCGACCTGCAGTGGAAGGCCTTCCTGCCCACCATCATGTCGATGGACGGCTGGGCGCCCAATGACAAGCAGCCGTGGCGCTACGGCGAGCCCTACACCTCGATCAACCGAAAGTACTTGGAGCTCAAGGAAAGACTGCTGCCCTACACCTATTCCTATGCGGTGGAGGCGAATCGCACCGGAGTAGGCCAGGTCCGGCCGCTCGCACTGGAGTACCCGAACGATCCCGAGACCTGGGGCGACAAGGCCCGGTACGAATTCCTTTCCGGGAAAGACTTTCTCGTCGCGCCGGTGTACAACGACGCCGAGCAGCGGGATGGCATCTACCTGCCGGAGGGCACCTGGATCGACTACTGGACCGGCCGTTCCTGGACCGGGCCGACCACGGTGAACGGCTATCGCGCTCCGCTGGACACCCTTCCGCTGTTCGTGCGGGCCGGCGCGGTGGTGCCGATGTGGCCGGAGGGCACTCAGTCGTGGCGGACCCGCGACCGCAGCGTGCTGAATCTGGACGTCTACCCGCAGGCCGCGGGCAACTTCACGCTGGTGGAGGACGACGGGGTGACCCGGGGTTATCAGCGCGGCGAACAAGCGTCGCAGAACTTCGCGGTGCGCTCGCTCGCGCCGGGCGCTGTCGAGGTGACCATCGGTGCCAGCACGGGAACGTATCCGGGCAAACCGGCGGACCGTCGCTATGAACTCACGGTGCACACCAAGTCCGCGCCGAAGGCCGCGCACACGTCGGCGGGTGCGCTGCCGCAGCGGACCAGTCGTGCGGACCTGGATCGAGCACCGAACGGCTGGTGGTTCGACCCGAACGATCGCGGCGGCGTCGTGCACGTCAAAACCGATCCGGTGGCGGCAGCGAACAGCCTGTCGGTGGCGCTCTGGTGATCGCGGCCGGCGACCGCTGACCTGGCGGCTTGCCATTGAATACGGCGCACGCAGCGCCCCTTCGACGGCCGATTCGGCACCGAATCGGCCGTCGTCGCGGCGGTGGGCAGCGAATTCGCTGGGTGCGGGTTGTCGGCGGGGGTGGTTAACTCCTCAGCGGATCGTCGTGTTCGAAGGGAGTAGGGGTAGGCGTGGTGCAGCAGCTCGGAGTGAACGAGTCGTTCGCTGACTACCTCATCGAGGGTGTGCTCGGACGGGGTGGGATGGGCACCGTCTATTTGGCGCAGCACCCTCGGCTACCCCGGCAGGTCGCACTCAAGCTGCTCAACCGGGAGGTCTCCGCCGATCCGGAACTGCGGCGGCGGTTCGAGCAGGAAGCCAATGTGGTTGCGCGGCTGGATCATCCGGGTATCGTCGGCATTCACGATCGGGGCACGCACGACGGGCACCTGTGGATTGCCATGCAATATATTCACGGGTCCGACGCCGCCAGGTTGACGCCGCGGGAGGTGCCGATCGATCGCGCCTTGCGGATCGTCGCGGAGACCGGTGCTGCGCTGGACTACGCGCACAGCCGCGGCGTGCTGCACCGGGACATCAAACCGGCGAATATCTTGCTGGCCGCTCCGGACACCGGTCGCGCGGAACGCGCGGTGCTCACCGATTTCGGCATCGCCCGGCTGCTCGACTCCAATACCCAGCTCACCTCGAGCGGCACCTTCCATGCCACGCTCGCCTACGCCTCCCCGGAACAGCTCTCCGGCGAAAAGGTTGATCACCGTTCGGATCAGTATTCGCTCGCTTGCACGCTGTTCACGCTGCTGGCGGGACATCCGCCCTTCGCGGCGACCAATCCCGGCCAGGTCGTCGCCGGGCACATCAGCAAACCGGTGCCGCGACTGAGCGCCGTTCGCCCCGACGCGCCGCCGATGCTGGACGAGGTGATTTTCCGGGCGATGGCCAAGCGGCCCGAGGAACGATTCGGCAGCTGCCGGGAGTTCACCTCGGCGGCGTGGGAGGCCCGGCACGGCCGACCGGCCCCCGCTCGAACCGCCGTGGCACCCGTTCGGGTGGCGGCGACCGCGGTCAATCAGCAGGGTCAGAGCCAGTCCCCGCACGGTCGAGACCAGTCGCCACGCGGTCAAGGCCAATCGACGCACGGTCAAGGCCAGTCGCCGCACGGTCAGGGTCAGTCGACGCACGGTCAGGCGCCGCACGGTCAGAGCCAGGCGACGGCGACACCGGTTGCCGCCCATACTCCTGCACCCATGCGTGCGCCACAGACCGATCGGCGCACGCCCAGCGGCCGGGGCACCGCGCTCGCAGCCTGTGTGCTCGCGCTCCTCTTCGGTTGCTGGGCCGCCTGGGTCGTGGCCTATCCGCGGGCACACGTCGTCCGCGTGGTCCTCCGATATCGGGACCTCGACATCGCCCCGTATGCCGCAGGGGGTGCCGCGGCCGCGGGTGCGGCATTCCTACTCATCGGCGGCGCGGTTCTCCTGTTGGCCCGCAAGCGATTCGGTCGCGCCATGGTGGTTTTGGGAAGTGCGGGCTTTCTCGTGAGTTTGGTTCCCGTGAGATTCCACTACGACAGCCCGGACGGCACCACCGGGCTGTCGATGGTCGCGGGATTGGTGTTGCTGGTGCTCACGCTGCTGTTGACCCTGTCCACGCCGACGGCCCGCTGGTTGCGGGGCGGCGGCTCGACGCACCGGTAAGCCTTGGTATCGGCAATACGACGCGACTCGGGCCTAATTGCCGAACCATCCGGCGCACAACAGAACTCGGGAACCCGCCTACTCATTCCGGGCCCACGCAACCCTGCTTCGTGCTAAATTCTTAGCGTGTCTAATATAAGTCGCCGCAATCCTCTCATTTCGGTGGCCGCATTGGGACTTATCGCGGCCCTCACCGCAACAGCCTGTAACTCCGATTCTCCGAAGAGCGATTCGAGCTCGTCATCCGCCTCGTCGAGCGTTACGACGCAGGACAATACGAAACTCTTCCACGACATCTACAAGCAATTGGTGGAAACCGATACCACGCACTCCACCGGCAGCACGACGGTGGCCGCGAACGCCGTCAAGCAACGGCTGCTCGACGCGGGCTTCGCCGAATCCGATATCCAGATCTTCGAGCCGGTGCAGCGCAAGGGCAACCTGGTGCTCCGATTCACCGGATCGGGGCAGCGTAAACCGTTGCTGCTCTTGGGACATCTCGATGTCGTCGAAGCCAAACGGGAAGACGGCTGGACCACCGATCCGGCCAAGCTGACCGAGGTCGACGGCTTCTACGCCGCCCGCGGATCGATCGATGACAAGGCGATGGTGTCCGCCCTCATCTCCGACCTGATCCAAATGAAGCGCGAAGGGTTCAAGCCCAATCGCGACATCGTGCTCGCTTTGACCGCCGACGAAGAGGCCGGAAAAGACAACGGCGCAAAATGGTTGATGGAGAACAAAGCCGACCTGATGAGCGCCGAGTACGGCCTCAATGAAGGCGGCCGGGCACTACTCGTCGACGGAAAGCCCGCGCTGCAAGGCGTGCAGGTGGCCGAAAAGACCTACGCCACTTATCAGGTAGAGGCCAAGGCACCCGGCGGGCACAGTTCGGTGCCGACGCCGGAGAATGCCATTTATACCCTGATGTCCGCATTGAATCGTCTTGCTGCGTATCGCTTCCCAGCCTCGATCAGTGACCCGACCCGGGACAATTTCCGCGCGCTCGCGGCCCAGCGCAGCGGGCAGGAAGCCGAAGACATGCGTGCGGTCGCCGCGGGCAATCCCAGTCCGGAAGCGTTGGATCGACTCTCGGCGACACCCGACTACAACGCCCAGCTGCGCACCACCTGCGTGGCCACCATGCTGGCGGCCGGCGAAGCCGAGAATGCGCTGCCGCAAACGGCGAAGGCCACCGTCAACTGCCGAATCCTGCCGCAGGACAACCCCGACGACATCGACAAGCAGTTCCGGGCGGCACTCGCCGAGCCCAAGTTGACCATCACCCCCAAAGTGGATCCGGCAGGCGGTATCTCGCCGACCAACGGTGAGGTCATGTCCGCCATCACGTCGCTGACGAAAGAAATGTTCCCCACCGCCGCAGTGAGCTCCTTCATGTCCACCGGAGCCACCGACAGCAAATACGCTCGCAGCAAAGGGATTCCGATGTACGGGATCAGCGGACTGTTCATGGTGCCCGCCGACGCCGGTCGCATCCACGGCGTGAACGAACGAGCGCCGATCGCCGGCCTCGAGGCCAGTCGCGAGTTCCTCTACCGGCTGATCAAGCAACTCTCCCAGTAGGTCTCGACCGGACGCGCCGCCGATCGAACGCGGCGCGTCCCACTACTCCCGCGCGCCGAGCGCATCGAGTTCGGTCCGCAGGTCCACGACCTCGGCCGCGAGTTCGTCGCGCAACTGCTCCCGCTCCGCCAGGCTGGCGCGCATGCTGTCGATGGTGTCGTTCATCGCGGCCAGCTTCAGATCGGCTCCGGTCAGCCGCCATTCGACGACGGCACGGCGGTCCACGTCCTCGCTCGCGGATCGGACCCACTCCACCACGTAGTCGAGCCAATCGGGCTGCTTGGGCATCTCCTCGGTGTCGTCCCAGCCGCGCCGGATCGAGGGCTTCGACGAGAGCACCCGCTCGCCGGCCTGCCCCGCCGCGGGCGCGTTCATCTGCACCAGGCTGATTTTTCCGGCGCTCGTCACGACGACGGTGAGCCGATAACGCCCGGCCAGGTGCATCTTCAGCTCCGCCGCGCCGCGCCCGTCGGCGTCCATCGCGCCGAGCCACGGGCCGTCCGCCGCGGTGATGATCGATTCGAGCACGCCGAGCTGCCCGACGGCGCGGCGCACCCGCGTGGCGTGCTCGTGCAGCTCGTCGGGCGTGGCGGTCATCTGGTCCCAGTGCATCGCACCTACTTCCTCGTCGACCGGCTCCCAGGGGCAGGAACATCTACGAACGTACATTCGCCGACCACGGAACCGTGGCATACGGGCACTGCGGCGGGCGTCCGGCGCACTTGACTTGGAGTGCACTCCAGGTCGTAGCGTGAGGGATCCGCGTTGCCGACTTACGAGGGGATCGTGCCATGGAGCTCGGTTTTCATCTTCCGATATTCGACATCGACGGGGGCACCCCCGCGATCGCCGGCGAACTCGCCAGGGTCGGCGCCGCGGCGGAGGCGTCCGGTGCGACCTGGTTGTCCTTTATGGACCACTACTTTCAGATCGAGCCGACCGGCCTGCCCGCCGAGTCGAACATGCTCGAGGGGTACACCACGCTCGGCTACCTGGCCGCCCACACCTCCCGCATCGAGCTCGGCCTGCTGGTCACCGGCGTGACCTATCGGCACCCCGGCCTGCTCGCCAAGATCGTCACCACGCTCGATGTGCTCTCCGGTGGCCGGGCCACGCTCGGTATCGGCGCCGCCTGGTTCGAGCGCGAACACCACGGACTCGGCGTGCCGTACCCGCCGATCGCCGAGCGGTTCGAGCGGCTGGAGGAGGCACTGCGCATTTGTCGGCAGATGTGGGATCCCGCGAACAACGGGCCGTTCGACGGCAAGCACTACCAACTGGCCGAGACGCTCTGCTCGCCGCAGCCGATCAACCAGCCCAAGGTGCTCATCGGCGGTGGCGGCGAGCGCAAGACCCTGCGCCTGGTCGCCCAGTACGGCGACGCCTGCAACCTTTTCGCCTCCTCCCCCGCGGACGTCGCGCACAAGCTCGACGTACTGCGCCGCCACTGCGACGATGTCGGCCGCGACTACAACCAGATCCGCATCACCCTGCTGGCCAACAACCCCCGTCCGAGCCCGGACACTCGCGACGACTTCGTCCGCGCCATGGCCGACTACGCCGCCCTCGGCGCGCACACCGTCATCGTCACCCCCACCACCGGCTCCCCCGCCGCCTGGATCGACGGCATGGCACCCGCAGTCCCCCAGCTCGCCGAACTCGGCTGATAAACGTTGATCGCCGAACAGGGTGGAAGGAACCCTGTTCGGCGATCGAGTCGGGGTACCGGCTACCAGCCACCGGCCAGTGCCCCGAGGCCTTCGCCCGCACCGGCGAGTCCGCCCAAGGCATCGCCGAGTCCGCCGAACGCATCGCCGGCCTCACCGAGGCCGCCGAGGAGGTCACCGAAGCCGCCGAAGGCGTCGCCGCCGCCGGTCAGGGCGTCGAGGCCATCCCCTGTCGGTGCGTCGAATCCGTTGCTCCACGGGTCGAACGACGAATCTCCGCCGTCTTTCGAGAACCAGTCGAAGCCATCGGAAGCGCCGTCACCGGCCCCCTCGCCCGCATCGTCGGAGAAGATGTCGCTCCAGGAATCCTCGGGGGAATCGCCTGCGCCGTAAGCGGGTTCGTCCGAATCTTCCGCCCAGGGGTCCTCGGACGAGTCTCCCCCGTCATCGGACGAGTCGTCGCCCCAAGAGTCCTCGGACGAATCACCTCCGCTATCCGAAGACTCGTCCGCACCGTCGCCCCAGGGATCCTCAGCCGAATCGCCTGCCTCGTCAGAGGATTCGTCCGAACCGTCGGACCAGGGGTCCTCGGACGAATCATCTTCACCTTCCGAGGGGACCTCGGAACCGTCGTCCGAAGGTTCCTCGGACGAATCACCCTCACCATCAGAAGATTCGTCCGAACCATCGCCCCAGGGATCCTCGGACGAGTCGCCCTCGCCGTCCGAGGGGACCTCCTCCGAAGGTTGCTCGGAAGTGTCGTCTCCGCCATCGGAAGGCTTGTCGCCTCCGTCGGACGGCTTGTCCTCGCCACCGCCGTCGGACGGCTTGTCCGCACCGCCACCGTCGGACGGCTTGTCCTTGCCGCCTCCGTCGGAAGGCTTATCTTTGCCACCATCTTCGGAGGGCTTGTCCTTATCACCACCGGACGGCTTGTCCTTGTCTTTCTCCTTACCCTTGTCTTTCTCCTTGTCTTTCTCCTTGTCCTTGTCCTTCTCTTTATCCTTGTCTTTGTCCTTGTCGGACTCACTGGACGCACCGAAATCCTGGGTCCAGTAAGGGGTTCCGTCTCCGCTCTTGGCGTAGCCGACCCCGATGTCCTTCAACCCGCAGTTCAGGATGTTCGCGCGATGACCCTCGCTGTTCATCCAGGCATCGACGACCTCGGACGCACTCGTCTGCCCCTCGGCGATGTTCTCTGCCCAGGTCTGCGCCTTGTAGCCCGCCGCGGTGATCCGGTCGCCCGGGTCGCCCTTCGACGAGTTGTGGTCCAGGTTTCCGCTGGCCGCCATGTCTTTGGTGTGGGCCTGCGCGGCTTCGGTGAGGTGCTTGTCGGACTTCAAAGCAGAGCAGCCGGCTTTGGTGCGTGCAGCGTTGGTCAGGCTGATCACCTCATCGGCGGGCGCGTCGGGGCCCGCCGAGGCCGAAGGAGCTCCAGCAATAGTCACAGCGAAAGCTGATACTCCGAAAGCGGTGGACAATGTGAGCATTGTTGCCGGCGAAAAAGGCGAAATCTTTCGCGGTGCACTGTGCTTACCCATGAAATGCCTTCTGGTTGCTGGTTGGCCGCCGCGTGGCGCTCGGGATCAGGCGCTGCCGGTGAGCAGGCCGAGCAGTGGGGCCAGCCCACCCGCCGCCTTGCTGCCGGACGCCGCGCTACCGGTGACTGCCGAGCTGCCGGTGCTGAGCGCCTTCGCCAGCGGCGTGATCGCGGCACTGCCCGTCTCCAGGCTCTTCGCCAGCCCGCCGAGCGCGGCACTGCCGCTGTTCAGCAGCGCCAGCGGATCCTGCGAGGGTGCCGGCTTGGCCTTCGGCTTGCCCGCGCCGGGCTGCTTCTTCTTCGGCGGCTTCGCGGCACGAACCGTGTGGCTGTGCTGGCCGGTCTGCTTGCTGACCTGCTGCCCGCTCGCCGCCATGACCCGCTTCGCCGGAACCTTGGCAACATGATCGCTCGGGTTGGCCGTGGTGGTCGTCGTCGATTCCGCGACAGCCTGTCCCGCACCGGTATTGGCCGAGATGCCCAAGCCGATCAACGTTGCCGTCGACAAAATTGCCAATCGGGCCGGCATTTGATTTTTGCTAGGTGCGCTGTGCTTACCCATGAGACGCTTCTTTCGGAGTGGTCGATCGCGTGTCGGATCGCCTGTCCCCCAACGGCACAGGCTCGGTGCTGCCGAGTTCGAGCTACATATCGGGACCACCGAGCAACGTTGGTCGGGTGGCCTTGCTCGCCGGTGCCACCAGATTGTTGATCCCGCATTCGAGGGTAGAACTCGGCACAGCAACCCACGAGTTCTAAGTCGAATTCTAAAATCGAGTTGAGGGCTGATTAACAGCGACACAGGCGATCACGGACCGATCACACCCTGATCACATCGGATCACAACCGACGGACCGCACGCCCGCCTTGGCGGTGGACCTGACCGGCCGCACCCGCACCTGACGTGCTGCACAACGACGGAGACCACCGACCACGGGCATAGTTCGACCACTCGGTAGTGCACCGTCGGTGGACTACCGAGTGGTCGAGCCGCGCGACTACCGGAAGGGCGGCTCGTTGAAGGTGCGCAACTTGCGCGAATGCAGCCGATCACCCTCGGCGCGCAGCAATTCCACCGCACGGATACCGATCTGCAAGTGTTCGGAAATAGCGCCTTCGTAGAAGCGGTTCGCCTGCCCCGGCAGTTTGATCTCGCCGTGCAGCGGCTTATCCGAGACACACAGCAGCGTGCCGTAGGGGACGCGGAATCGATAACCCTGCGCCGCGATCGTGGCGCTCTCCATATCGATGGCGACCGCGCGGCTGAGGTTGAACCGCAGCGCCGACGCGGAGTACCGCAGCTCCCAATTCCGATCGTCGGTGGTGACGACGGTGCCGGTGCGCAGCCGCTCCTTCACCGCTTCACCCGGCATGTTGCTCACGATCTTGGCGGCGTCGTACAGCGCGCGCTGCACCTCGGCGATGCTGGGGATCGGAATGTCGGGCGGCAGTACCGAATCCAGCACGTGATCGTCGCGCAGATACGCATGGGCCAGCACGTAGTCGCCGATCGCCTGGCTCTCCCGCAGGCCACCACAGTGACCGATCATCAGCCAGGCGTGCGGGCGCAGCACCGCGAGGTGATCGCAGATGGTCTTCGCGTTCGACGGCCCGACGCCGATGTTCACCAGCGTGATGCCGCGCCGGTCGGCGGAGCGCAGATGCCAGGCCGGCATCTGATGCTTCTTCCACGCGACGTCCGAAGTGCTTGCCGTGCCGACGGTTTCGGCATCGATCACGGTGCCGCCCGCGCACGAGAGGCTGTCGTACGGGCTGTCCGGGTCGGCGATCTGCGCGCACGCCCAGCGCACGAACTCATCGACATACCGTGTGTAGTTGGTGAACAGCACGAACGGCTGGAAATGCTCCACCGGCGTTCCGGTGTAATGCTGCAACCGCGCCAGCGAGAAATCGGTCCGCAGCGCGTCGAAATGGCTGAGCGGGAGGGTGTCGATGGCATTGAAGATGCCGTCGGCGGTTTCGTCGCCGATGCTGGCCAGGTCGGTGGTGGGAAAGTACCGCGCCATCACCGCGGCCATCGAGCTGTCCAGCGCGAGCTCGCTGCGGTCGATGACGTACGGGAACGGAATCTCCTGCCGGGACGGGGACACCTCGATCCGCACGTCGTAGTCGCCCTCGATCATCTCCAATTGTTCCGTCAGATAATGGCGCAACAGGTCGGGGCGGGTGACCGTGGTGGCGTAGCTGCCCGGTCTGGTGAAGCGGCCCCAGGCGCGGGAGCGGTTCTTCGTCGGCGCGTCGCCGTCCCAGCTGATCCGCAGTTCGGGATAGACGAACAGGCCGTCGGCCCGGGCGGCGTCGTCGGGCACCGTGCCGTTCTCGACGAAGATCCGGATCGCATCCCGCAATGCGGCGACGGACCGCTGGTAGCGCGTTTCCAGCTGGTCCAAGGCGTCCGCGCTGGTCAACGAGGTGGTTGGTTGCCGACTCGGCATGTGTCTCCCTGCGTCGTTGTCGTTAGCCGTCGTATGGACACCGTATTTCACCGCGCCGACGAGCCGGCGTTCGCGCCGGTCCGAGGTACGCCGAAGGGCTCCGATGACCGGCCGCGGCAGTTCAGCGGGCGCGGGGCAGCCGAGCCAAGGCCGAGCGCACCAATTCCGAGAGCGCGGGCCATGCTTCGGCCTCGGGGTCGATGAGATCGAAGTGGTGGACGTGCGGCAGCACCACCGATTCGGCCGGGCTGTCCCGACTGAGCGCGACGGGCACGGTCTGATCGTCGCTGCCGTGCACCAGGAGCACACTGGGCGGCTCGGGCGGCAGCCGCACTTGCGGATCCAGGTCCGCATATCGGCGCGGCTGCTGTTCGGGAGTCCCGCCCATCCATGCCGTCACCGCGCCGTCGCCCAGGTTCAGCCGGGAGGCGCGCGCGAGATCCGCGACCGGCGCCAAGGCGAGCACGGCGGCCTGGCGTTCGTAAGCCCGGGTCAGCGCCAGCATCCCGCCTGCGGAGTGACCGACCCACAGCACCGGCTCGGTCAAGCGCGATTCGAGTAGGTCCAGGTCCGCGACCGCCGTCGTGGGGTCGCCCGGCGTACGCCGATACTCCATCAGCAAAACGTGCGCGCCCGCCTCGGCCAGGGCGCGGGCGAGCGGGCGAGCGTGGGTTCGATCGATGGTTTCCCGAAAGTAGCCGCCGTGCACGAGGACCACGGTGGGTCCGGGTTCGCCGAAAACCTCCGCCAGCTGGTCCGGATCCGGACCGTAGGAGAGGACAGTGCCGGGGTCGCCGCTCTCCCTGAGTAGTCGGTCCAGCGCTGCCCGTTCCTGGTAGTCGAAACTCTGCTGGTCCGTATCGGTCACCGGCCACTTCCCTTCCTCGAGCGCAAGTTATCAAAAGGTCTGCGCGCAAACCCTTCGAACGAGGGATCTGTGGCCTGTCGCGGGTACTCGAGGTAGGTTATTTATACGCGTATATAAACCGAACGGGAGCATGATGACCGCGATCGACCTTGCCGAGGCGAGACAGCAGTCCAGACCACCCTCGAATGCCGATTCCGTAGCGGGCCCGAGCATTTCGAGGCTGCTGCGGCCGCATCTCCCGAGTTTTGCCGCCGTGCTGATCCTTCAGGTGATCGGCGCGGTCGCGGGCCTGGCGCCGTTGCTCGCGATCGTCGAACTGGGGCGAATCCTGTTGTCGCCAGGCACGATCGAGCACGGCCACGTCTGGACGGTCGTGCTCGCGGGCGCGGCGGGCTTGTTCGTCCGGTTGCTGTTCACGGCCGCCTCGTCCGGCCTCGGGCACCTACTCGACAGCCAGGTGCAGCTGTCGTTGCGCAGACAGCTGGCCGCGCGGCTCGGCCGGGTGCCGATCGGCTGGTTCGCCCAGCGCCGCACCGGCGAGCTGGCCAAGGTGGTCGGCGAGGATGTCAGCGCCGTGCACCCGTTCATCGCGCACGCCCCCGGCGAACTGGTCTCCGCATTCGTCGTGCCGCTGGTATCGCTGATCTACCTGTTCACCATCGACTGGCGGCTGACACTGATCACGCTGATACCGGTGCTGCTGGCAATCGCGTTGGTGCCCTTGCTGATGACGCCGACCCGGCTGCGTGAGCAGGCGGAGTTCGATACGGCGATGGGGCGGATCGCGAGTTCGGTCGTCGAGTTCGTGCAAGGCATCTCCGTGGTGAAGGCCTTCGGCGGATCCGGGCGCGCACACAGTAAGTTCCGCACCGCCGCAGACGATTTCGTAGACACCTTCCTGCGCTGGGTGCGCGGCGTCTCCGCTGTCGCGGCGGGCATGCAGTTGGTGCTCTCGCCGCCGTTCGTGTTGCTCGTCGTGCTGATCGGCGGTACGGCGCTGGTCACGAACGGCTCGATGACCCCCACCGACCTGCTGCCCTTCCTGCTGCTCGGCCTCGGGCTGACCGCGCCGGTAGCCGCGCTCGGCCACGGGTTCGACGACATGCAGACCGCCGGGCGGGCACTCGGCCGGGTCAAGGATGTGCTTGCGGTACAGCCACTTCCGGAGCCCGCACACCCGGTCGCGCCGAACGGGCACCGGGTGGAACTGCGGGACGTTCGATTCGGTTACGAACCCGGCAGCGAAGTGCTGCGCGGCATCGATCTGGTACTCGAGCCGGGGACGGTCACCGCGATCGTGGGGCCGTCGGGCAGTGGGAAGTCCACGCTGGTTCAGTTGTTGCCGCGGTTCTTCGACCCGACGCACGGTGCGGTGATCCTGGGCGGGGTCGATCTGCGCGAGCTCGGTAGCCGCGAGCTCTACCGGACCGTCTCCTTCGTCTTCCAAGATGTCCGTCTGTTGCGCGCCTCGATCGCGGAGAATATCGCGCTCGCGGTACCCGAGGCCGACCTCGACGAGGTGGTTCGAGTCGCCAGGCTGGCGAACATCCACGAGCGGATTCTCGAGCTGCCGCGCGGCTACGAGTCGGTGATCGGCACCGATGTGGAACTGTCCGGCGGTGAGGCACAACGGGTTTCGCTCGCCCGGGCACTGCTGTCCGCCGCGCCGGTCCTGGTGCTCGACGAGGCGACCGCCTTCGCCGACCCGCAGACCGAGCAGGCGGTGCGCGGCGCGCTGGCGACGCTGGCGGGCGATCGGACGATTCTCGTCATCGCCCACCGCCTGGAGACGGTCGCCGACGCGGACACGGTCGTCGTGCTGTCCGACGGCGCGATCGTCGAACGTGGCAGACCTGCCGAATTGCTGACCCAGAACGGAAAGTTCGCCGAGTTCTGGCGATCCCACCACTGCGCGATCGCGGGTGGCGCACTACAAGGAGACGAGCTCCGATGATCCGAATGCTGTTGCGGGTGCTTGGCAACGAGTACGCCCGGCCGATGCGTCGCACCGTGGCGCTGATGACGATCACCGCGGTGGTCGAAGGTTTGTCCTACGCGCTGCTGATTCCCGTGCTGCGGGCCCTGTTCGGGAGCACGCCTGCGGACGCGTGGCCCTGGCTCACCGCGTTCGGGGCAGCAGTCGCCGGCTACGCGATCCTGCGTTATCGCAGTGACTTGTCCGGCTTCCGTGTCGGGGCCGCGCTGTTGCGCGGGATGTATCACCGGCTCGGCGATCACCTGGCCCGCCTGCCCATCGGCTGGTACAGCAGCGGCCGGGTCGGTGCGGTGTCCGTCCTGGCCAGCCGCGGGCTGCTGCAAGCGATGAGCGTGGCGGCACATCTGCTGGCGCCCTTCGTCTCCGCCTCGGTGACGCCGCTGACGATCGTTGTCGTACTGCTCGCCTTCCACTGGCAGCTGGGCCTGGCCGCATTGGTCGCCGCTCCGGTCGTAGTGGCGGTCCAGATCTGGACCGCCCGCTCGATGGCCGTCACCGACGCCGAAGCCGCCGAACGCAGCCACACCGCATCCGGGCGGGTCATCGAATTCCTCCAGGCGCAACCGGTGCTGCGGGCCGGCGGCCGGACCGGGGAACGCTTCGAGTTGCTCGACCACTCGTTGCGCGAAGTCCAGCGCGCGGCCCGCCGTTCGACTCTGTCGGCGCTGCCCGGCGCAGTCGGCCTCGCTTTCGCCGTGCAGGCGATGTTCACCGCGCTGCTGATCCTCGGAACCTACCTCGCCCTCGGCGGAACCCTCGGCGCCGCAGAGCTTTTGGCGACCCTGGTCCTCGCCGCCCGGTGCGCCGATCCACTGCTGTCGCTGTCGGACATCGGCGGCAAACTGCGCGGCGCGCGAGCCGAACTGGTCCGGCTCGACACGGTGTTGCGCACCGAGCCGCTGCCGGAGCCCCACGACCCGATCCAGCCGGTGACCCATGACCTGGAGTTCGCGTCGATCACCTTCCGGCAGAACAACCGCACCCTGGTCGACGACGTGTCGCTGTCCCTACCCGAAGGACAGCGGCTCGCCATCGTCGGACCATCCGGCGCGGGTAAGAGCACGCTGCTCCGGTTACTCGCCCGGTTCTACGACGTAGACAAGGGTGCAGTGCGCGTCGGCGGGGTGGGCGTCCGCTCGATCAGCACCGAGGCACTGATGGCGCGAATCGCCATCGTCTTCCAAGACGTCTATCTCTTCGACGGCACCATCGAGGAAAACGTGCGCCTCGGCCGCCCCGACGCCGACGAGGCCGAGGTGCGCGCAGCAGTCAGCGCCGCGCGGCTGGACGAAGTGATCGACCGACTACCCGCCGGCTGGTCGACGAACGTCGGCGAAGGTGGCGCACTACTGTCCGGCGGTGAGCGCCAACGCGTTTCGATCGCCCGAGCCCTCCTCAAGAACGCGCCCATCGTGCTGCTGGACGAGGTCACCTCCGCACTGGACCCGGTGAACGAGGCGGCCGTGCACGAGGGAATCGAACGTCTGCTGGCCGGCCGAACCGTGGTGATGGTGGCGCACCGCCTACGCACCGTGCGCCGCGCCGACCACATCGTGTTCCTGGACGGCGGCCGCATCGTGGAGCAAGGCAGTCACGACGAACTGCTACAGCGCGGCGGACGCTACGCCGACTTCTGGAACCTCTCGCTGACTCCGGTAGGCGACTGAGGTGGACGTGCTTGCTCCGGACCTCTCGATCGACGCAGAGCTAGGGCGGTGCCCGCGAGCAGTGCGACGGTGAGCCAAATGTAGGCATTGCGATAGAGCACCGTCGGCTGGGCGCGGGCGGCGTAGTCGAAGATGCTGACCAGGGTGGGATCGAGGAAGGCGAGGACACCGCCGGAGGTGACGAGGGCCGTCGCCAGGAAAACCAGGGGTGTGACGAGACCGCCGCGGCGCAGCGCCAGGTCGCCCAGGCAGATCAAAAGGGGTGCGAGCCAAACCCAATGGTGCACCCAGCTGAACGGCGAGACCGCTGTCATGGTGACACCGACGCACACCACCGCGGCGAGTTCGCGCCCGGCCTGTGACAACCGCCGCGCCAGGTACAGGCAGGTCGCCGCCATCGCGGCCGCGCCTGCGAGCCACAGCAATTGGTGGGCACCCTCGACGCCGACCGAGCGGGCGATCAGGCCGCGCAGCGATTCGTTGGACAGGTTCGCGGGCACGCCGACGCGGTCCGGGTCGACGAAGGCGCCACTCCAGAACGTCACGGAATCCTTCGGCAGCACGGCGAAACCGAGGACCAGCGTCGCGGCGCACGCACCCACCGCCGTCGCCGCGGCGCGATAGCGGCGGGTGACCAGCAGGTAGAGCACGAAGAAGGCAGGAGTCAGTTTGATACCGGCGGCGATACCGGTCAGCACGCCCTTCCAGCGCGACGTGTCGGGCAGCGCCATATCGGCGATGACGAGCAGCAGCAGGAAGATATTGATCTGGCCGAACGCCATGGTCTGGCGGATGGGTTCGCACCACAGCAGTAATCCGGCGATAGAGACAGCCGCCATCACTGACCGTGGCTCTCGCCGATAGCCGAGCATCGACAGCGCCGCCCAGCACGTCGCGGCCAGCATGGCGAAATTGCCGAAGCCGCCGAGGAGGGTGTAGAGGTCACCGTGCAGCCAGCGCAGTGGCACGAAGAGCACCGCGGCGAAGGGCGTGTAGACGAACTCCCACACGCCCCGGGTGTTCCCGAGCAGCGGACTGTCGTAGACCGAAACCCCGTGGCTCACCCGATCGCCGGCGATCTGATAGACGCTCAGATCGATCAGGTGCAGCATCACCTGCCGATGCTCGAGCACCTGCACCAGGTAGTACCCACCAGCGACCACCCCGGCGAGCACGATCGTCCACCACACCGGCGGCGCGATGCTGCGGGGCACGTTCGGCGCGGACGACGTTTCGGTGTGCTCGATCGTCGATGTCGACAAACCCACTCCCAGCTATCGGACTCCGTTCGCGCCAACCCACGCTAGTGGCAGCTCCGCGCGGTTTCCACCGCAGCCGCAACTGGGTACCCGGTACGCCCGCAACCGGCTCGGCACACCGGTCAGGAATCGAGAAGCGCCAGGAAGTGCCCAGCACATAGCGTTAGTGCCATGAACACCACCACTGAACAGATCACCATCGACTCCGTCCTGCTCGAGGTGCCCGACGCCACCGCCGCCGCGGCCTTCTACGCCGCCGCGTTCGGCCTCGGCGACAAACTCCGCTTCCGCACCTCCGAGGCGCCGACCAGCGGTTTCCGCGGCTACATCCTGTCGCTCGTGGTGTCGCAGCCGAGCACCGTCGACAGCCTCATCGGCACCGCGCTCGAGGCGGGCGCCACCACGGTGAAGCCGGCCAAGAAGAGCTTCTGGGGTTACGGCGGCGTCATCCAGGCGCCGGACGGCGCTCTCTGGAAGATCGCGACCTCCTCGAAGAAGGACACCGGACCCGCCACCCGCGAGGTCGACGATTTCGTCGTGCTGCTCGGCGTGGACAACGTCAAGGCGACCAAGCAGTTCTATGTCGACCACGGCCTGACCGTGGCGAAGAGCTTCGGCAGCAAGTACGTCGAGTTCGACGCCCCGGCCGCCGCGATCAAGCTCGCCCTCTACGGCCGCCGCGCCGCCGCCAAGGACGCGGGCGTCCCCGAGGAAGGCACCGGCTCGCACCGCCTCGCCATCGTCAGCAACGCGGGCCCGTTCGCCGATCCCGACGGATTCGCCTGGGAGACGATCTGACCGGCGGCTGCTGAGATGTCGGCCAGGTGGGCTCGTCGCCCGCTGGTTTTCGCACCGCCCGAGCACGCCACCTCGTGAGCGTGTCCTCGCGAAGGAACTGGGCTGCAACGCAATCCACGGGAAGTCGATTTCCGAGACGGCACCCTCGCCGGTCGACTACTCGAACAGGGCGATAACGTCGAAGCAGGCCATGCGAAGCACGTAAACTCTCACCCGAAGTGGCTTGTCGCGACACCGTGGCACGACAGTCCCTCGCAGCGCTTCTCCGGACACACGGAGTAGATGTGACAACCAACGCGAAGTACGGGCAGAGCGGGTCAGGCCAGCGCGTGTTGTCGGGCGATTCCGTTGCGGGACCGCGGCGATTGGCCGATCTGGCCCTCCAGTTGGGCGATCTGGCGCGTTACCTCCAGGAGCAGGGCGGCATCGACGAGACGTTGCAGTGCATCGTCGATACCGCGGTGCAGACCGTACCTGGCGCCGAATACGCGGGGTTGTCGGTCGTCGAAAAGCGCGAAACCATGCGCACACTCGCGGTCTCCGCCGATCTGGTCAACCAGGTGGACCAGGCGCAGATCGACTGCCGCCAGGGGCCGTGCATGGATGTGCTGCACAAGAAGCACACCGTCTTGTTGCCGAAAATGGCGGAGGAACAACGCTGGCCGCATTTCGCCGCCCGCGCTGCCGAACTCGGCATCGGCAGCATCCTCGCGTTCCAGCTCTACGTCACCGGCGACGACCTGGGCGCGCTCAACCTGTACTCCCGCCGGACCGAAGCCTTCACCGACGACTCCGAGCAGGTGGGTCTACTCTTCGCCACGCATGCCGCGGTCGCGATGGCCGACGCCCAGCAACGGGCACGCCTGTCCCGGGCGATGAGCACCCGCGACCTGATCGGCCAGGCCAAAGGCATCCTCATGGAACGCCACAAACTCTCCAGCGACCAAGCCTTCGCCCTGCTGGTACGGGCCAGTCAGCGCACCAACATCAAGCTCGCCGACGTCGCCGAATATCTCACGCACAGCGGCGAACTCGTCACCTCCACTGATAGCCGCCAGCTCTGAGTGGGCGTAAAGTGGGATCCGTATGTCCGTGAGTCGAAAAGCGTGCCGCGGACATACACCGGTCGCGTCGATTCGACCGGACCAGGAGAATCCGATGGCCACTACCCCGCACCCCGGTGGACCCATCACCACGTCGCCCCGGAAACGGACACCTCGCCAGGCACTGCGCCTCGAAGCCGAATTACCCATCGACTCAACCGAATTCGACGACCTCGACGCCCGC
This sequence comes from Nocardia sp. CS682, assembly GCF_004634405.1. Lineage (NCBI taxonomy): Bacteria > Bacillati > Actinomycetota > Actinomycetes > Mycobacteriales > Nocardiaceae > Nocardia > Nocardia sp. CS682. The sequence continues at coordinate 2,723,478 of NZ_CP029710.1, forward strand.
CTGGTCCGACACCTCTTCGACGTAGGTCTACGCCTACACCACCTCGAAGAAGTCTTCGACCACCCCGACCCCACCCCCCAACACTTCCGCACCGCAGGCGCCCAGGTACAAGAACTCATCGACGACCTCGACGGCCTGATCCGAGACACCGGCCTAGCCGTCCTGGCCCGCCTCTCCGGCAAAACGCGCTGAACGCCCAACCGCAACGAACGCCGATACCTTCGTGGAAACCCGTCACAGATGCGCCACTCCGTACCCCCTAAGTGATTCCATGCGGTAGCTTTTCAGAGTCGGTGTGGCGTCCCGAGCGGGCGTCGCCGAAGGGGTTGTCGGGGTTCGCGGCGATGCGGAAGGGGGTCGTGATAGAGGGCGATGACCTGCGTGGGCGCTGTGCTGCGGTACCCCCGATCGGGGGAGCCAGGGTGGCGGCGCCGCTAGTACCCTGAAGTGGGACTCGATACCGGATTGCCTGCGCCGTGGCCGTGACTGCACTTGGCTGCGCGGCGTATCGGAAGCATGTGAAACCCGGGAGGGGAATCTATGACCAGTGGGGGCAATGTCGGTTCGTCCCGGGCGGGAACCCTATCCGCACCGAACTTCACGGGCTCGCCGTCGTACTGTTCGAAAATTGTCGAACTGCCGATCAGCGAGCTACTGCCGTCGGATTCGCCACCACGCACGGCGGGCGAGAACACCGATCACACCCGCATTCTCGCCGAGTCGACGACCGCGCTTGCGCCGATTGTGGTGCGCCGCGCGACGATGCAGGTTGTCGACGGCTGGCATCGACTGTGCGCGGCTCGGCTGCGCGGCGAAAAGACTATCGCCGCAGTGTTTTTCGAGGGTGGCCCCGAGGAAGCGTTCGTGCTGGCGGTCAAGCTGAATACGGCGCACGGCCTGCCGCTGTCGCTGGCCGAGCGGAAGGCCGCCGCGCTCCGGATTTTGATGTCGTATCCGGACTGGTCGGATCGAGCGATCGCCGCCATCGCGGGGGTTTCGCCCAAGACCGTCTCCGCCATCCGCAGGCGGTCGACTGTGGAAGTTCCACAGTCGACCGGTCGGATTGCTCGCAACGGCGTGCGGCATCGGTCCGGACCGCAGGGCCGGCAACGCGCCGCCGAGATGTTCACCGCCGACCCCACCGCGTCGGTGCGGAAAGTGGCTGTGGCAGCGGGTATCTCGGTCACCACCGCCAAGGATGTGCGCAAACGGCTGCACAGTGGTCAGAATCCGGTGCCGCTGCGCCGCTCGGCGCGGCGTTCGACGGCCACACCCGAACCCGCCGAGCGGTCCGATGCCCGAACTCCGGCCCCGCAGCGGGTGATCTCCGCGGAGATGCTGCAGCAGCTGCGCAAGGATCCGTCGCTGCGTTTCTCCGAAACAGGGCGAAAACTGCTGCGGTGGCTGGAGTTTCCGTTCGACGACGACATCGAATGGGACGACGTCGTCGGCAATGTGCCGAGTCACTGCGCGCCGCGCGTCGCCGAGCTCGCCCGGCGACGCTCCCAGGACCTGCAACGCCTGGCACAGCGACTCGAGCAGCACACCCGCGGCGCCTTCTCCGCGTAAGAGCCTTCGAGGGCCGAACCCGGCCGTTCGTACAGCAACCACGCGCTTCCAAACACGCTGTCAGGCAATGCCTTCCGCTGCCTGGGCACCCCGCGACAACAGGCACAGGCGCCAGCACGAGGGGAGACTTCAGCGGCCCCGACAGCTTCCCATCGGTCGTTGCTCGAGCCTAAGGTTACGCCTTCGCCGCCGCATCCCAAAGGCCTACCGCGCCAACCGCTTAGACGATCACACGCACCGTCGTCAGCGTTGCACCGAACTCCGGCAAAAACTTTCACCGTTCTTGTGCACGCCTCCCCCACCCGCTAGCGTTGAGTTCGAGGATATTACCGCGGATTCTGAAGTGGTAAACAGGGCTCCAGCTGATCGACGGGGGTTCTATTCATGCAGCAAAGCCGCCCACGGGGGCGAGTATTGCGAATTCGCAACCGACGATTCACTCGGTATGCACACCGAGGGACTGGCCCCGAGGGGCAGGAGGCGTAATGAGCCGGAACTCGCTCACCGACAATTGCGAACATTACCGATGCGTGGGAATCGGTATCGGACCAGCAAACTTGAGCCTGGCCTCATTACTGTACGAACAGCCTGACGTGTCGAACTGTTTCTTCGAGAAGCGGCGCGACTTCCGTTGGCACGACGGGCAACTCCTCCCCAACACCTCGCTCCAGGTCTCCATGCTCAAGGACCTGGTCAGCCTCTCCGACCCGACGAACCGCTTCTCTTTCCTGTCCTATCTCCATGCCCAGGGCCGGGTCTACCACTACCTCAATGCGCAGTTCGATGCGGTGCCGCGCAGCGAATTCCGAAACTACCTCGAATGGGTCAGCTCGAAGAACGAGAACCTGATATTCGGCGAAGAGGTCCACTCCATCGAATTCGATGATGTTTTCCTGCTACGCACCGGCAACCGCACGGTGAAGGCCGACAACGTCGTTATCGGTGTCGGCCGCAAGCCTTATGTTCCTCCGGTGGCCGAAAAGCTGCTCGGACCGACCCAGTTCCATATCAGCGAATTCGCCGACAAGGCAGTCGGACTCGCGGGACGACGGGTGTGGGTGATCGGCGGCGGCCAGTCCGGCGCGGAGGCATTTCTCGAGCTGATCTCCCGTCCGCGCGCCGAGCTGCCGCGCCGGGTCGGCTGGATATCCCGGCGCCGCAACTACTTTCCGTTGGACGACTCGCCGTTCACGAACGACTACTACATGCCCGGTTACTCGGAGTACTTCGCCGGCTTACCCGGTGCATCCCGGGACGTGCTCAACGCCGCCCACGTACTGACCAGCGACGGCATCTCCGAGGCCACGCTGCGCGAGATCTACCAGCGCATCTACCTGCACCACTTCGTCGACGGCGCCACCGATCTGGTAGCCCTGTACCCGAACCGCGATGTGCTGGGCGTGACAGGCGATCCCGACTCGGGCTGGGATATCACCTTCACGCACAACGACCAACCGGGCGTGGATGAACATGCCGAGGCGGATGTGATCGTCTGGGCGACCGGTTTCCACGCCGACGACATGGAGTTCCTGTCCCCCGTCGCGGACCGCCTGGAACGCGATCGGGACGAATACAAAATCGACTCGGATTTCGCGGTGTGCTGGGACGGCCCCGCCGACCGAAACATTTTCCTGCAGAACGGCGCCCGCCGGCAGCGCGGCTTGGCCGACGCCAATCTGAGCCTCGTCGCCTGGCGCAGCAAACGGATAGCCGATCGCCTGCGCGGCATCCGCTCCGACGACCCACACGATTCGTTTCTCGAATGGTCGGCCAAGGCTCCCGACGACCGGAGCGTAGAGCGATGACGAACAGCACCGTCGCCGTCGTGGGCGCGGGCATCGTCGGTTGCCTCGTTGCGCGCGAGGTGATTTCGCGCGCCCCCGACACCCCCGTCGTGGTGTTCGACCGAGATGGGATCGGCACCGGCGCCAGCAGACGCTCCGCAGGTCTGCATTTCCCGCGCGGCGCAACCGAACGGGTGCGGCAGATGACCGCGTACAGCCACGATTTCTACGCCGACCTCGCCGCGAAACATCCTGCCCTGCCCATACATTCGCTCGGCATGACCGTGGTGGCGACAGAGACCGCCGCACAGCTCGATGCGGTCTATCTCGACCGTGCCGCGCTGACACCGACGGAAACGGTGCCTGCCGACGTCCGGTTGCCACCGGGCGCCCGCGCCTGGCGCGGCAACGGATGCCACTACGCCGACGTACCCGCGGTCGCTCAGGCGGTGGCCCGCGAGCTGCGTCCGCACGTCACCTTCCGGGAAGGCGTGCGAGTCACCGCCGTCGAAGACGCGGGTTCGGAGGTGCTGATCCGGCTCAGCACCGGGAAGACGTGCCCGGCCGGACGCGTGGTGCTGGCCCCTGGCCCCTGGCTGGCCGATCCAGCATGGCGCGAGCTCGTCGCCCCCCTGCACGCGCGAGTCAAGAAGGTCGCCGCGATCCACATCGAGCAGGAGCCGAGACGCGACGACGGCGCCATCGTGTTCCAGGACGAGGACGCCTTCCTGCTGCCGCTGCGGCACAGCAGGCACTGGCTGTTCAGCTACACCCACCAGGAGTGGGATGTCGACCCCGACACCGTGTCCGACGGGCTCGACGAGAAAGTTCTCGACGCGGCCCTGCCGCTGCTGCACCGGTACTCACCCACGCTGGCCGAACGCGCCGCAGGCGGTCGCGTGTTCTGCGACGCCTACAGCGCCGATCGGGAGCCGCAGGTGCGCGCGCTCGACCCGGCCGGACGGGTGATCTTCGCCGGTGCCGCCAACGGGTCGGGCTACCGGCTCGCCCCGGCGATCGCGGCCGAGGCCGTCGGCCTGCTGCAACTGGACGGGGAGACAAGTCAGCCACCGAAGGAGATGAGTCCCGCGTGATCATCAATCGTTTCGACACGGCCGAACTGCACTCCGCATTCGGCATCGACATGAGTTCGATCGATGGATTCGGCTTCGGCGCCGGCTGGGTCCGGGTTCCGCCCGGCGGCCGGTCCGATCCGCACCAGCACGACGAGACCGAGCTGTTCCTGGTGGTCAGCGGTCACGGCGACGTCATCGTGGACGGCGGCCGGCATCCCGTCGCACCGGGCATGGCCGTGCTGTTCGATCCGTTCGAGACCCACGTCGTCGAGAACACCGGGTCCACCGAGCTGGTGTTCTTCGACCTGTACTGGCGCGATCCGAGCCGGGCCGCCCGCGCGGCGACCGGGCGCAGCGACCGGCGGCGTTTCGGCGAGCGGCCGATCTTCGTGTTCTCCACGCCGCCGACTCCCAATGGGGATCTGCATCTCGGGCATCTGTCCGGCCCGTATCTGGGGGCGGATGTCTTCGTCCGGTTCCAGCGGATGAACGGTGCGCAGGCCTGGCACCTCACCGGCAGCGACGACTATCAGAGCTACGTGGTCGAACGGGCCAGGCGCGAGGGCAAGGACCCCGCCGCGACGGCGGCCTACTACAGCGCCGAGATCGCCGAAACGCTGCGGCTGATGGACATCGAGCCCGACCAATACACGGTGACCGATACGGAACCCACCTACCGCGCCGGACTGCAGGCGTACTTCTCCCGCCTCGTGAAGTCGGGATCTATTGCGCCGCAGGAAGGTAAAGCGCTCTTCGATGCCACGACGCACGACTACCTGTACGAGGCCGACGTGACGGGCGGCTGCCCCGGCTGCGGCGCGGTAACCGGCGGAAACATCTGCGAGGGCTGCGGCGAGCCCAATTCCTGTGTCGACCTGACCGATCCGCAGTCGAAGCTCTCGCAGGACACCCCGCGCATCGACACGATCACCAGGTTCACCCTCCCGTTGCACGAGTTCGCCGCCGAACTCGCGGCACATCACCGGTTGGGCCGCGTTCCGGCGCGGCTGCGCGAACTGGCCGGCCGATTGTTCGCTCGCCCCCGACTCGATGTGGCGATGACCCACCCCGCGAACTGGGGCGTGCCGCCCGCCGAACCCGACGTGGCCGGACAGGTCATCTGGGTCTGGCCGGAGATGTCTTACGGCTTCCTGCACAGCATTTCGGCGCTGGGCCGCCGCCTCGGCCGGAACTGGCGGGCGGACGAGCCCGAGCAGGACTGGAAGATCGTGCATTTCTTCGGCTACGACAACAGCTTCTACCACTCGATCCTGTACCCCGTGCTGTACCGGCTGGCCTTCCCCGACTGGCAGCCGGATATCGACTACCACGTCAACGAGTTCTATCTCCTGGACGGCGGCAAATTCTCCACCAGCCGACGGCACGCGGTCTGGGGCAAGGAGATCCTGACGCCGGACAGCGTGGACGGAGTGCGGTACTTCCTTTCCCGGACGCGGCCGGAGTCGAGGCGCACCAACTTCACTCGCGAAAGCTATACGGCCGCAGTACGCGACGAACTGATCGGCACCTGGCAGCAGTGGCTCAACGACCTGGGCCACCGCATCCAGACCCGATACGGCGGCCACGCCCCGGACGCCGGCATCTGGACCCCGGAGCACACGGCATTTCTCGGTCGGCTGGGCGCGCGCCTGTCCGCGGTGACCGCCGCCCTCGGTCCAGACGGGTTCTCGCTCGCGGTCGCGGCCGCAGAGCTGCACGGAATCGTCACAGACACACGCCGATTCGTCGACCAGGAAAGCGCCGTGGCAACGGCCGAGGAGTGGCACGACGAGGCCCGTACCGCGGTGGCGCTGGAACTCGCCGCGGCGCGGTTGCTCGCCCACTGCGCCACGCCGCTGCTGCCCCGGTTCGCCGCGCGGCTCGGCGCAGCCCTCGACGAGGAGCGCCCGAACGAATGGCCACACACCGTGGAACTCGTGCCTGCCGGAACCCGGGTGGACCTGGTGCGCGAGTTCTTCGCCGAGCCCTCGGTCGAGGTGGCGGAGCCGGTCGGGGTGGGGAGCGCTTGATGGATTCGGTGATCAACCAGATCGTCGCGACGCCGCCCCCGGCCGGCTACCACGCCACCTTCGCGCGGCTGGGCAAGACGGAATCCATCGAACTGCGTGAGCTGGCTGCCGGTGCCGAACGCCTGGCGGTTCGGCTCCGCGAATTGGGTGTGGGGCAAGGGGATCGGATCGGCATCCTCGCTGCGAACTGCCTGGAGTGGGTGCTGCTCGATCTGGCCGCGCTGCGGTGCAAAGCGGTGACCGCGGGGCTCGAGCCCGGCAAGTTCGAGCCCGACGCGGCGCTGCTCGCCCGCTACGACCTGAAGCTGCTGTTCACCGATCAGCCGTCCACCGCCGCCGGTGTCCGGCCGATCAGCGAGGCGCGCGTGCTCGCCGAACAACCGGCCGACCCCCTGCCCGAGGTCCGGTACGACAGCGAAGAGGCGACCACCCTCAAGTTCACCTCGGGCAGCACCGGCGTGCCGAAGGGCTTGGCGGCCAGCGTCGGCAGCATCGACAGCTCACTGCGCGCCGTCCAGGCAATGTTCGCGCACGGCCCCGGCGACCACCTGTTCGTCTTCCTGCCGCTGGCCCTGTTGCAGCAGCGGTACTGGATCTACTCGGCGCTGTGTTTCGGCCACGACGTCACGGTCAGCACCTACGAGGCGGCGTTCACGGCAATGCGACAGGTGCGGCCCACCGTAGTGATGGGAGTGCCGGGCTTCTACGAGACCGTGAAACGGCATCTGGCGGCACAGACCGATCCGCAGGTGGCGGCCAAGGAGATGTTCGGCGACCGAATCCGGTACCTGTGGACCGGTTCCGCGCCGGCCGGCCCGGACATGCTGCGTTTCTTCACGAACCTGGGCCTGCCCATCTACGAGGGCTACGGCATGAACGAGACCTGCATTGTCGCCAAGAATTATCCGGGCGCGAGCAAGGAAGGCAGCGTCGGACGCGTGGTGCCCGGCAAGGAGGTGCTGTTCGACGCCGACGGCGTCATCAGTGTGCGCAGCGACTTCCCGGTGGCACGGCGGTACGAGTACGGCGCGACCGCGCATTCGATGGGCGCGTTCGCCGCGGATGGCACGGTCCGGACCGGCGATCTCGGTTACCTGGACGACGACGGCTTTCTGTACATCCAGGGTCGCGCCGACGACGTCATCGTGTTGGCGAACGGCAAGAAGGTCATCGTCCGGCCGATCGAGGAACGCATGGCCGCGAGTGCGGCGATCGAGCACTGCGTGCTGTTCTGTCCGACGCAGACCCAACTCGTCGCGGTCGTCTCGCCGACCAGCGAACCCGCCGACGAAGCGGCGATCACCGAACACCTCGAGCGCACCAACGCAGCGCTGGAGCGCGATGAGCGCATCGCCAGGGTGGTGATCGCGCAACCTCGGTTCAGCATCGAAAACGGGCTGCTCAGTTCGCAATACAAACCGAAACGTCGGCAGATCCTCGAGCAGTATCGACGGGAAATCGGCGAGAAAGGAAGAACACATGCCTGATCTGGACAAGGCCGTGCACGACAACTTCCGGAAGGTGATCGCGTCGAACAACGCAGCCGGTGAGCTCGATCCGGACCTCGACATGGTCGACGACTACGGCCTCACCTCGCTGAACAAGGTCCTGTTCCTGACCGCGGTCTGCGATGACACGGGCATCTCGCTGGCGAGCTTCACCGAGGAGGACGTGGCCGCCATGCGCACCCTGCGCGACGTGACGGCCGCGCTGTCCCGCCACTCCGAAAGCGCGGTCTGACATGGGCTGGGCTGAGCTGGCGCCCGCGCGGCTGGAGAACGACCACGTCCTGCTCCGGCCGATCGAGCCGACGGACCGGGCGGCTTTGTGCGCGATCGCGCTGGATCCGGATATCTGGCGGTACTTCGTCTCGCTGGTGGAGACCGAAGCGGACTTCGACGCGTTCTTCGATGCGGCACTGGATGATCAGCTGGCCGGGCGCCGGGTGGTCTTCTACATCATGGACAAGGCCAGCGGCCGGGCCGCGGGCAGCATGAGCTACGGGAACATGGCCGAGCGGGACGGCAGGCTCGAGATCGGCTGGTCCTGGCTCGGCCGAGACTTCCGCGGCAGCGGGCTCAACCGGTGGGCGAAATATCTACTGCTGGAACACGCCTTCGAGCGGCTCGGCGCGGAACGGGTGGAGTTCAAGACCGACGTGCTCAACGAGCAGGCGCGCCGGGGTCTGCGCAATATCGGAGCGGTCGAGGAGGGTGTCCTGCGCAGCTTCAATCCGATGCCCGGCGGCCGTCGCCGGGACGCCATCTTCTACAGCGTGCTGCGTGGCGAATGGCCCGGCGTCAAAAGCAAATTGGCGGCGTATCCGAAGGTGCAATTGGCGGGCGCCGTCGAATGAGCGCGGTCCTGCGGACTCCGTTCGTCCGAGCCGAGGGTGATTCCTTCGCCCTCGGCTATCAGCACGGCAAGGCCAGGGCCGCCGACCTGCGGGCCTTCCTGGACGACGGGTTGTGCCGGTTGAACCGGATCCTGCCCGAGCCGGTGTCGCTGCCGCAGCTACGGCCGACGATCGACGCCTATCTGGCCGAGATCACCGCTGCGACACCGGATCTGGCCGAGGAGATCCGCGGCCTCGCCGCCGGGGCGGCTATCGACCCGTACGAGGCCGCATTGCTGCAACTGCGCCGCGAAATCCTCGGCTATCAGAAGATTCCGACCGCCGGGGACTGCACCACGTACGCGCTGGCCGGTGCCGAGCCCGTGCTGGCGCAGACCGTGGATCTCAACGGCAATCTGGACGATCAGATCAGTGTGCTGGAGATCGCGCGTGCCGGGACGTCCCGGCGCGTTCTCGTGCTCAGTTTCGGCGGCCTGCTCGGCTACCTCGGCCTCAACAGCGACGGTCTCGCGGTCGGGTTGAATCTCGTGCTCGGCGGCGAGTGGCATCCGGGTGTGCCGCCCTACCTCGCCATCCGGCATCTGCTCGACAACGCGGGCTCCGTCGAGGAAGCGGTGCGCGTGTTGCGGAAGCTGCCGCTGGCGAGTTCGCGCAACATCGTGTTGTGCGACAAGGACACTGCCGCCTATGTCGAGGTGCTCGACTCGGATTTCCGGGTCGAGTACGGCCTGAACACCGTGCACACCAATCATTTCCTGCATCCCGACCTCGCACCCCGGGACGAGATCAACGTGTTCGCCCGCAATTCGTCGGTCCGCAGACTCGAGCAGTGCCGCACCCGGCTCGCCACCGTGCCCGCCGACCCGGAAGACCATTTCGCCGTGCTGTCCGCACCGCCGATCAACGTCACGGACAACGGTGACATCCGCCGCGAACGCACCGTCGCCGCCGTCGTGCTGTGTCCGAGTCGCGGACGGCTGCACCTGCGGCCGGGTGACCCCGCGGTGCACGCCACCGAAATCTTCACGCTGTCCCAGGAGCAACGATGAGCTTCGATGCGGGCATCCTCGCCCTCCCCTTCTACGAGCCGCGACATGTGCAGCGCGCGAGGCAGATCGAGAGCTGGTGCGCCGAGCACGCCGAGCTGTGGGACGACCCGGCCGATCCCGATGCGACCGGGCTGCGGATCCTGCGGGCACTGGGCGAACACGGCTGGCTGGCGGCGCTGGATCCCGCTGCGGGGCCGGAAGGCCTGGCGGCAGGCGACTGCCGCTCGCTGTGCCTGCTGCGCGAGGCGCTGGCCTACGCCGACGATCTCGCCGACTTCGCCTTCTCGATCCAAGCCCTCGCCGCGACGCCGATCATGCGGCACGGCAACGAAGAACAGCAGCGGCGGTATCTGGCGCCGATGGCGAAAGGCACCCTGTGCGGCGCGTTCGCCATCTCCGAACCGGAGGTCGGTTCGGACGTCGCCGCGATCGGCCTACGGGCCGAGCGGGTTGCCGATGGTTATGTGCTGAACGGCAACAAGGCGTGGATCGCCAACGGCGGTATCGCGGACCTGTTCTGCGTCATCGCGCGGACCGGCGAGGGTCCGGGCGCACTGGGCTTGACCGCGTTCCTGGTGCCCGCGAACACACCGGGACTGACGGTGGGGCAACGAGTTCCGCTGATCGCGCCCCGTTCTTTCGCTGATCTCGAGTTCGCGGACTGCCACCTGCCGCAGGACAGCGTGCTCGGCAGGCCGGGCGGCGGTTTCGTGATCGCGATGGAAGTACTCGAACGGTTTCGGATGACCGTGGGCGCCGCGGCAATCGGGTTCGCGCGCCGGGCCACCGACGCAGCGCTGACCCACGCGAAGAACCGGTCGATGTACGGCGCTCGGCAGTTCGACCTGCAACTGGTGAAGGCGACGTTCGCGGAGATCGAGGTGGAGCTGAACGCCGCGGCGTTGCTGGTAGCCCGCGCCGCGTGGGAGGCCGACCGCGGCGATCCGGCGGCGGCGAAACACTCCAGCATCGCCAAGCTGTACGCCACCGAACACGCGCAACACATCGTGGACGCCTGCGTGCAGGTCTTCGGTGCCGCGGGACTGGTCGCCGACAGCGTGCCGGAGCGGCTGTACCGGCAGATCCGGTCGCTGCGGATCTACGAGGGCACCTCCGAGGTGCAGAAGATGATCATCGCGGGCTCGCTGGGCGGCCGGGGGCGGGCGAAATGAGCGCGTTCCTGTCGCGGCCGCCCCGCCGCTCGGCGCGGGTGCGGCTGTTCTGCTTCCCGCATTCCGGCGGCGGCGCTTCGGTTTTCCGTGGCTGGCATCAGGAGCTGCCGGGTTGGGTGGACGTGCTGCCGGTGCTGCTGCCCGGACGGGAAGAACGCGCGGGCGAGCCGCCGCTGGCCGATCTGGATGTCTTGACCGACGCGGTCGTCGACGCGCTCCGTCCACATCTCGACGCGCCCTTCGCGCTGTTCGGGCACAGCCTGGGCGGCCTGCTGGCGTACCGGGTGACGCAGCGGCTGCACCGCGACGGCGCACCCGCACCGACCGCACTGCTGGTGGCAGGTCTGGCCGCGCCGCACCGGCTCACCCCGGACCCCATGCACGAACTGCCCGACGACGAGCTGCTCGACCGGATCTTCGAGATGGGCGGCACCCCAGCCGAATTGCGCGATGAGCGCGATCTGCTGCGCGCGGCGCTGCCCGCGTTGCGCGCGGACGTCACGATATTCTCCACCTACCAGCATCGGCCCGGCGCACCGGTGCAGTGCCCGATCGTGGTCTTCAGCGGCCGGGACGACATCATGGCCGCACCGGACGCCGCCGCCGCGTGGGGTGAACTCACCGACGGGACTCTGCGAACGCGCGTGCTGCCGGGCGGCCACTTCTTCGTCCGGACGCATCGTCGCGAGCTGACCAGGATGATCACCGCCGAGCTGCGCCGTTTCCTGCCGCCGGTCGACCGGCCACGTTCGGCCGCTGCCCCGGAGCCCGCCCGCCACGGACGTATCGAACCGGTGGCCGTCGTCGGCATCGGCTGCCGGCTGCCGGGAGCCGATGACCCGCAAGCACTCTGGCGGTTACTCGTCGACGGCGTGGATGCCGTGACCGAGGTGCCGGAGCGGCGCACCGAGCACCCCGCTGTGTTCGGCAGGCTGCCCGCGGTGCCGTCCGGATTCCGCCGTTTCGGTGGATTCCTGGACGACGTCGAGGGTTTCGATGCCGCCTTCTTCGGCATCTCCCCCCGAGAGGCCGACCGGATGGATCCGCAGCAGCGGCTGCTGCTGGAGGTGGCCTGGGAAGCCTTGGAGGACGCCGGGATTCCACCGACTGCGCTGGCAGGCACGCGCACCGGCGTGTTCGTCGGGCAGATGGGCCGGGACTACTGGGAATTGCAGGCGCGGCAGAGTTCACTCGACCTGCACGCGCTGACCGGTGGCGGGTTGTCCTCGTTCCTGTCCGGCCGCATCTCGTTCGCTCTGGACCTGCGCGGTCCGAGTGTCTCGGTGGATACCGCGTGCTCGTCATCGCTGACCGCGGTGCATTTAGCCTGGCAGAGCCTGCAACTCGGGGATTCGGACCTGGCGCTGGCGGCCGGAGCGAATCTGGTGCTGCTGCCCGAGCTGGCCGCCATCTACGAGCAGGTCGGGTTGATGTCGCGGCGGGGTCGCTGCCGGTTCGGCGACGCCACCGGTGACGGCTTCGTCCGCTCCGAAGGCGTCGGCGTGGTGGTGCTCAAACCGCTGGCGCAGGCCCGCGCCGATGGGAATCGCGTCTACGCGGTGATCGCGGGCAGTGCGAGCAATAACGATGGCAGCGGCGGTGGTTCGCTGGTTGCTCCGGCGCAGGAGGCACAGGAACGGCTGCTGCGTGACGCATTGGACCGGGCGGGGATCGATCCCGCCGCGGTGGATTATGTGGAAGCCCATGGCACCGGCACCAATACCGGTGACGCCATCGAGTTGCGGGCCCTGTCCCGCGTGTTCGCTGGAACGCGGCCGGCGGGGCGGCCCTGCCTGGTCGGCTCGGTGAAGACCAATATCGGCCACCCCGAGGGGGCTGCCGGTATCTCGGGATTCATCAAAACGGTGCTGAGCCTGCATCATCGGCTGATTCCGGCGAATCCGCTGCTGACCGAGCCGCATCCGGTGCTGCTCGAGCCGGACACGCCGCTGCGGATGCCGACCGAACCTGTTGCGTGGCCGGATGGTTCGGCACCGGTCGCGGGTGTGACGTCCTTCGGTCTGTCCGGCACCAACGTGCACGTCGTGCTCACCGCGCCGCCTGTTGATTCGACACCGGACGACGATGACGAGCCACAGCCCCTGGTACTGCCCCTGTCTGCGCGCGATCGTGATGCGGCACAAGTCCTTACGGCCGCCTACGCAGACCGGCTCGACGGCACCGATCCGGTCACTGCGCGGCGGGTGTGCGCCGTCGCCGCGCGCGGTCGAGCACACCACGAATGGCGTTCGGCAGTAACCGCGCTCGACGGCGACGGGCTGGCCGAGGCGTTACGCGCCCAGCTGCCCGATGAGGTCACGCAGCGGCCGACCGGCGGAGTCCGCATCGCCTTCGTCTTCCCCGGACACGGCAGCCAGTGGGTCGGCATGGGCCGCGAGCTGCTGGACAGCTCCGCCGCCTTCCGCACCACGATCGAAAACTGCGACGCGGCAATCCAATCCGCGGCCGGTTGGTCCCTGTTGAAGGTGCTCGCCGACGACGACGGGGCGGAGCTGGCGAAGACCGCGGTGATCCAACCAGCCGTGTGGGCCATGCAGGTCGCCTTGGCGCAACACTGGCGCTCCTGGGGCATCGAGCCCGATGTAGTCATCGGTCACAGCTTCGGCGAGGTGGCCGCAGCCACGGTCGCCGGGGCCATCGATCTGCGCGCGGCGGCCGAACTCATCTGTCGCCGAGGCGAACTCACGTCGCAGGCGGATGGCCTGGGTGGCATGGTCGCCGTGGCAATGCCGGGCGACGAGGCACAGGCCGCGGCCGCGCGCTACGGCGACCGGCTCGTGGTGGCCGCGCGCAACAGCCCGCGGCTGACCGTGCTGTCCGGCGAAAGTGACGCGCTGGACGAGTTGCTCGCCGACCTGCGCGACACCGGGGTGCGTGCCGGGCGGGTGCGGATCAACTTCGCCTCGCACAGCCGGTTCATGGATCCGCTGCGACCGCAGTTGAGCACCGCGTTAGCCGGGCTGCGGGCAGAACCGGTGACTGTACCGTTGCGGTCCACCGTCACCGGTGCGCGCATGTCCGGCCCTGATCTCGACGCTCGGTACTGGGCCGACAACCTGCGGTCCACCGTTCGGTTCGCCGACGCGATCACCGCCGAAAATGCGCTGGGGCCAACGGTTTTCCTCGAGATCAGCCCGCATTCGGTGCTGGTGCAGGCCATCGAGCAATGCCTCGCCGACAGTGCCTCCGGTACGGCGGTGGCCGGATTACGCAGGGACACCTCCGAAACCGCTCGCCTCGCCGAGATCGTCGCCCGCCTCTACACCGCCGGTGTCGATCCGGACTGGTCCGCGATCTATCCGACGCTCGGCATTCCGGACGAGATGCCCACCTACCCGTGGCAGCGGCGGCGTACCTGGTTCACTCCTGCCGAGTCGGTAGCGGACACACCGGTCCACTCGCAGCCTGCCCCACCGGCACCGGAAGTCCCGGCCGGTGGCGGCCTGCTGGACACCCTGACCGCCGAACTCGGCGCGGTACTCGGCCTTCCGGCGCAACGGATTCCGCGTCGGCGGCCCTTGCGCGACGTCGGGTGTGACTCGCTGGCCGCCGTCGAGATACGTGCCAGGCTGGCACAACGGTGGGGAACCGAGATTTCGTCGAGCGCGGTGCTCGCCGCCAGCGTCGAAGACCTCGCCGAGGCGATCATCGCTGACCACCCGGATGCGGGTGGCCGGAGAGAAATGGAGGGATAGCCGTGACTTTGCCGCAATATCCCGGAGGCGGTCCTGCCATGCCGTCGCTACCGGAGCACGACCCCGACGACCCGGTCGAGAACGCGGTGATCAGCAGGCTCACCGGGAACTGGCATCGGCGCGCGATGGTGAAGCGCCCCGAGCCCGACCTGGACGAGCTGTTCGAACCCGCCCGCCCCGATTATCCGGAGGGTCTGATCCCGTTCCGGGAACATCCGACCTACCGTGCGCTGGACCCCGACACCAAGGCGCGGATGCTCGGCTGGGGCTGGGTGGCTTTCAACAAACACATCATGGACACCGAACAGCACGTGGTGAACCCCACCTTCGCCCTGGTCATCGAGGATACCTTCGACACCGGCCTCGACATGGACATGCTGACCACCGCCATGACGCAGGCGATGCTCGACGAGCAGTACCACACCCTCATGCACCTCAATGCCAGTTCGGTGATGCGGCGCCGCCGCGGCTGGCGGATGCCCGAGACGGCACTACCGCTCGGGCACAAGGCCGCTCGGCTCCGCCAGCGCATGGCCAGGAGCGAGGAGGGCTGGCAGCGCGATCTCAGCGCCCTCGCCTTCGCCACGGTCGCCGAGATCTCGATCAACTCCTACCTCGATCTGATCGCCGAGGACGACGAGATCCAGCCGATCAACAAGGTCACCGCGACCATGCACAACCGCGATGAGTACTGCCACTCCTCGATCGCCGACGAGGTCGCCAAGGCCGTGTACCACCGGCTCGGTCCGGCGCAACGCGCGCTGTTCCGGGAGGCGATGGTCGACGGGCTGGAAGCGTTCGCCGCGAACAACTTCCCCACCTGGCATCGCATCGTCGATCTGGTCGGGGTGGAGGGCGGGCACGAGATGCTGCGGGAGGTCGAGCACGACACGTCGACCAAGCGGCTGCTGTCCAATTTCAGTGGGCTGCACAAGTTCTGCAGCGAGCTGGACATTCTCGAGGAGCTCACGTTCGACTGGTCCACGGTGACGATCGAGGGACAGTGAGGGCCGAATCAGAGGGTGACACTACGGCGCTCGCGGCTAAATCCGCTGTGGCGGTGCCGATCTGGTTGGTGGCGGTCGGCGTCTCGCTGGTCGCGTTGAATCTGCGGCCGCCCATCACGGCGATCGCGACACTGATGCCGCAGGTGCAGCAGCAGGAGGGGTTCAACAGCACCGTGGCCAGCCTGCTGGTGGCGGTGCCGATCGCCTGCTGGGTGGGCTTTTCCGGCCTCACGCCGCGTATCGGGCGCGAGCTGGGTCTCAACCGCACGATCGGTCTCGCGCTGCTGGTATTGCTGGCGGGCTTCGGGATTCGGCTGCTGCCCGGCGTGGTGGCGCTGTTCGCGGGGACCGCGATCATCGGCCTGGCCATCACCGTGGGCAATGTGCTGGTTCCAGCCGCGATCAAGCGCGATCACCCGGGACATGTCGGACTGTTGACCGGGCTCTACACCATGTCCCTGTACACCGGGGCGGCCGCGGCGTCCGGAATCACGCTGCCGCTACAGGACGCCACCGGTCTCGGCTGGCGGGCGACGCTGGGTCTGTGGGCGGTACCCGTCGTCGTCGCGTGGCTGGTGTGGTTGCCCCAGGTGCGGGTCCGCAGCGATGCCGGTGCCGGTCCTGCGTCTGAGGGCGCGCCGCGAAGCTTGTGGTTGCAGCCGCTGGCCTGGGCGGTGACCATCTTCTTCGCCATGCCCGCGTTGCTGTTCTACACCGTGTCCGCCTGGCTGCCAACGATTCTCGTAGATGCGGGCATGGACGCTTCGTGGGCGGGCGGCATGCTCTCGGTGGCCAATCTGGTCGCCGTACCCTCGGCGCTGGCCATGTCCATTGTGGTGAACCGGAGCGAACGGCAGGTCTGGGCCGCGACGTCGACGGGGGCGGTGTTGGCCATCTCCTTTGCAGGACTGTTGATTTCACCGACCGGCGGGGCGATCGTGTGGATGATTCTGCTCGGTGCGGGGTTGGGGGCGGGCACCGCGATCGGGTATTCGCTGCCGCTGCTGCGGTCGCGTGATGCGCAGACGACGGCGAAGCTGACTGCGATGAGTCAGATCGCCGGGTTCGCGCTGTGTGCGGTCGGTCCGGTGCTGGCCGGTGCGCTGCACGATCTGACCCATGCGTGGACTGCGGTGTTGGTGCTGTTGGTGGTGCTGGCCGTCGTGCAGATCGCGTCGGGGGCGCGGGCGGGAACACCACGTTTCGTGTCATGAACCTCGGGTTCGAGACTCCACCAGAAGCTTTGCAATAAGCCCTGAACCCCGCACCGGGGGTAGGAATTACTTGTTGTCGATCTTCCCGATCGGGTCGGCAGCCTCCGCGAGATCGACCTGCACCTGCTTCCATTCGGTGTCGTCGATGCCGAGGGCACTGCGGAGGTAGGCCCAGGCCGCCGTGCGAATCAGCGCCACGCGCTCGGGGCTTTCGTCGGTGGTGTCCTTGGCGTTGTAGGCGTGGACTCCGCCGAGCGAGTGGTCGCCACCGAACACGGTGAGCAGGCTCTGGGCGCCGGGGCTGTAGGTGTACACGTCGGTGAACCAGTCGGGGCCGCGGGTCGAGAGGTGCGACTGGTCGTTGTCGCCCGCGACCACGAGGGTCGGCGTAGTCAGCGCATCGAAGTCGGGCCGCATGAAGGCGAAATTCTGTGCGGCGAACGGCGTCAAGTCGTCGCCGGCGAGACCGGTCGTAGCAAGCAACACACCGGCTTTGACGCGCGAATCGGTCAGGTCGGGGCCGAGCTGGCCGTCCGCGCCGAGAACGCGTGCGCCGAGCAGCATGCCGACGGTTTGCCCGCCCCAGGAGTGGCCGGCGACCGCGATGCGCTCGCGGTCGATGCGATCGCCGAGGCCTGGAACAGCGGCGACGACATGGTCGAGTTCGTCGAGCACCTGCCCGACGTCCTGGACTCGGATGCGCCAGATCTCCGAGTATCGCGGGTCGGCTGGGGTGATGCCGAGGGTGCGTGAGTCGAGGAACGTGGGCTGGAGGACGACGAAGCCGTTGCCCGCCCAGAAATCGACCAGCGGGTCGTACCCGGACATCGACTCGCCGAAGCCGTGCGCGAGGACGATGACCGGGAGGTCCGTGCCGACGGTGGGCGCCGACACGCGCACCTGGAGGTCGACGCCGCGCTGCGGTGCGGACAGGACGACCGGCTTGACGCTGATGATCGGCGTGGTCAGAGCGGGGACGGCGCTCGTAACAGGTGTGGACATGGGGATGTTTCCTTCGATCGACGATGAATGCCGCAGCCGGGCCGCGGCAGCTTCCGACGGCGTGGAGCACCGGATAAGGTGTTAATCGGAACGCTGCTCCGAATATACGGAGCGATGTTCCGCTTAGCAAGAGGAACTCGAAACCCTGGAAAAGGAGGGCAGCGTGGAGCCGACCGGCAAACGCGCGGACGCCCGGCGCAACGAGAAGGCGCTGCTCGATGCCGCGGCATCGGTCTTCGTCACCGACGGGGTGGACGCACCCGTTCGCCGGATCGCCGCCGCGGCAGGCGTCGGCATGGGCACGATCTACCGCCACTTCCCCACCCGCGCGGACCTCGTCGTCGCCGTCTATCGACACCAGGTCGACGCCTGCGCCGAAGCCGGGCCCGCCCTGCTCGCGTCAGCGGCGTCTCCGTTCACCGCGCTGCGTCAATGGGTGGAACTTTTCGCGGACTTCCTGGTCACCAAACACGGGCTCGCCGCGGCGATGCGAAATGACCCCGAGACCTTCACCGCTCTGCACGCACTGTTCCTCGATCGCCTCGTGCCGGTGCTCGACGACCTGCTGAACGCCGCAAGGAACGCGGGCGAGGTCACTGCCGAATTCACCGCCTACCAGCTACTTCGAGCGATCGGCGACATCTGCGCGGGCGCGGAGATGGTCGACGCGCAGTACGACCCGCGCCTCACCATTCGACTGCTGCTCGATGGGTGCCGGTAGAGACGGAACGCCACGGCGGAACGCTCAGGCTCGGTCGAATTCAGCGCATGCGCTGGTAGCGATGCGCGGGCTCTACGGTTTGTCCGGACCAATTCTGCGCGGCTTGACCATGCGCCGCGCGCCTGCGGCCGGCGCATCGTCGCCGGCTCGTTTCCGCCGCAGCGCACCGAGATCGATGACACTCGCGTCCTGTTCGGCTTTGCCCGGATCACCCTCCGGCGGGGCGTGCCACGTCGCGCCCGGGTCGACCGGCCATGCCCCGGTCTCCCGCTGCAATTCTGAACGCATAACGGGCCTGGTCGGGGCGGAATCGTGGACAGAGCCGCCTTCCGAACGCCACGTTTTGCGCGGACGCTCGCCCGCGTCCTCCGTCATCCGCCGCGGACGATGCGGCAACCGAATGAGTTTCGACGCGCCGTCTCCCGCCTCGGAGCGACCGGTCTCACCCGTCTTCATACCTTCCAGCTTTCTGCGCACCCGTTCCACCGCATCGAATCTGTTCTCACCTGGCCCCGGCGAGGAGTCGCGACCAGGCACTTCCCGCTCCGACATCGAGCTAGCAGCCGACGAATGCCGTGGCACTCGTCAGCGCCACTGTCGCCGGTACCCCGAGCTGATCTTTGAACTTCGTCCTGATTGCATAGCTCACGCCCGTATTCTCCCTCAGAACTGTCGCCCGCGTTTTCTGCCCTGTCCCCAGTGCTGTCGAAGCCGGGCCCGCACCATCCTCGCCCAGCAAGTAACCACCGTGATCAGCGCTCGTTACGGCACCAGCAGATACCACTCCGCGAACGTGCCCCGAATGGGCCAGGAGACCGCCATCACCTTGGCAGGCCCCATCCCCACCCACAAATCAGTCGTTTCGGTATCGCCCTGCGCCGCACCGGTCCGGACGTAGACATCCTGTGTGCGCAGACCCGCCGAACCCACCCATCCCAGCTTCACCCGGTTGCCGCACGGCCCACCCAGATAACCCCGGGGCGTCACATGCGCCAGCACATGACCGGGACGATCCGGCGCAGCCTCCAGCGCGATATCGATCGCGCCCGCACAGAGCTTCGCCTCACCGAACGAGTAGAGCGTGCTGCCGATCGTCGTGAATTGCGGCAACGGATCCGCCTGCGCCGGAGCCGCCGCCACCAACGCCCCGATCACCGCCGACACTATCCCCGCCACCATTCGCCGCGCCCACATCAGTCGATATCCCTTCCCACATAACACCATTCGTGGCAGCGCCACTCACCGCAGCCGGACACCCCGATCGCACACCATCGCGTATCGGGGTTGTTTCACGGGTCAGCGTAGCGAAACAACCGACTCGCGGCGCCAAGTTAAGCCCCACCTAATCCCTTCTGAAGTTCAACTCCGCCAACAGAATTCGCTTGATCGCGCCGATCCATGTATCCCCCGAGTATCAGGGGCAGGACAACTCGGGACTTTCTCCGCCGCCCCGCCTTTCCTAACGTTGTCGCCAACCCCGTCGACTGCACCGGCGCCGAGTCGGCGAACTCAATCCTCGGTCGAGCTGATGGATTCGTCACAGGCGTTCCGCGGACGCGCCGGTCCGCAACGTCATCCATTGAAAGGAATCATGCGAAACTCCCTATGGGTTGCCCCTGTTTTCGCGACCGCGCTCATGTTGGCCGGGACGAGTACCGCTGCGGCCGAGACCACCGCCAATGCCATCGGCGGCGCCGAGCAGATCACGGTGTCGGTGAATTCCGACGAAAAATACTGGGTCGGGATGGTGCAAGTGGACGATCAACTCCAGGATTTCGTGCTCGGGCCGGGTGGTGAGGGGATTGTCGGCCCGTCGTACGTCATCAAGAATGTCCGACCAGGTAGCCACCGCGTGGTGATCACCGTCGGCATCAACGGCGGTTTCGGAAATACGATGCTCGACCGGAATGTCGAGGTCAGCAAAGCGGAGGCTCCGCCCACAGGTTCCGCAGGTCTATGACCGGTCAGTTCACGTCCGCTCGCATAGAAGGCTCATGCGCATCATGCATGAGCCTTTATGCATGCCAAGAATGTCATCCGGACGTCGGTGGGGTCGTCCTCCGATAGGAGGACGCGGTCGGAACGGCTCGGGCCTTACGTTTGACCCGGCGCAGGACGGGCCCGAAATACCGCCTGCGGCATCACGATTGCCGAATACATTCACGACAGGTGGAGACGGAAATGCTGGACGTTATTCGTGACAATCCGGTCGCGACCATGATTGTGGTATCCGAGGTCGGGCTGTGGGTATTACTGGCGGCGGGGATGATCGCGCGGTACCTGTTGCGGTTGCGGTCGATGGGCGCTGCACTGCTGTGGGGAATTCCACTGCTCGACGTCGCCCTTATCGTCGCCGCCGCCGTCGATCTGCACCGCGGCGCGCAACCGGGCCTGATCCACGGACTCGCCGGGGTGTACCTCGGTGTCAGTGTCGCCTTCGGTCCTGCCATCGTGCGCTGGGCGGACGTGCGTTTCGCACACCGATTCGCCGGAGGCCCGGCGCCGGTGAAGCCGGCGAAGGGTACGCCCGAGAAGGTGGCGGCCCTGTGGCAGGAGTGGAATCGCGCCGTGCTCGCTGCGACGATCGCCTCGGTGGCGCTGGGATTGATCATCGTCACTGTTGCGGAAGGCGAGCAGGCGACCAGCCTGTGGTGGTGGGTCGGCCGGTCCTGGACCGTCGTCGGACTGTGGCTGGTATTCGGTCCGCTGTGGGAAGAAATGTCCTCGCCCCGCAAAGCAAAGCAGTCGTGAGCCATCACCGAAATGACGCAGGCATTCTCTGCACTCGTTGTCAGACAACACCATTCAGCGTTCGCGCAAGGTAGCGCTCGAGGTCCGGCCCGTCGGCCGGTGCCAGCACGTGCTCGATCCAGGCGCGACGCTCGAAGTCGATAATGCCCAGTTCCCACACACATCCGATCGCCGGACTGGGATGGACGCCGAGTTCGCCGGTCTCCAACCCCGGTGCTGAGAAGAGCTTCTGGTGCACCTCATTGTGCTCCGACCACCAGCACGAGGACATAGCAACTCGCTGTGCTCTGGTGTGCAATGACAAAGCCGGCGGCATACCGACCATCCGAACGCGCCGACGCAGGAAACGCAGCGGCAGCCAATTCCACTGCAGCACTTGCCAGTTCCGCGCTAACGGCTATCCCCGGAACCGAAAGCCCATACAACTTCGTGGCCACTCCCCCACCGAGTGGCACCCCAGAAAAGACACCTGACGCGGTCGGTATCCAGTCGAGTCGGTACGCGCACGTTCATCCTGGTTACCCACCTGCTCCATCCAGCCAGGATCCACCATGTGCGCCCGGCGCGCATCAGGTGGCGAACCGGTCGCTCTGGTAAGACTCTCCCGACTCATCGAAAACCGTAGAGCCCGTGCGGGTTACGTACGCACTGGCCTGCGTCACTGTGCCCTACGGTGGCACCGATGCAATCGAACCTGTCCAGCGATGCGACGGCGAATCGGGCGCCCAGTGAGGCGGACTTGCACGCCCCGCTCGACCTTGCCCGCCCCTCGCTGCACGCCGATCTGAGACCCGACACCCCCTTCATATCGGGTCTCAGATCAGCTGGAGCTGGATTCGAATCGCTTCCTTGGGACCCGAATCCGTTTGGTCACTTGCGCCGCAGGATGGCCAGCCGGCAGTGACACATTCGCGATCATTTCTGATCGCAGAGACAGTAAATCACATCCAGCAACATCGAGGGAAGCTCATCCTGCACGAAATCCACTGCTACAGAGGCAGTGTCGACGTCCTCCTACGGGAAGGGATGCTGACCTCACACCGGACGAGCCACTACCGTTGGCACCGAACGCATTTCGTGCACGCACGCAGCAGGGTTCAACTCCCGATCACAAATGACCGCCGGGGTGGCAGACTCTCTGACATGACCGACACCCCGCCGAAAGCGCCCACTCTCGTCTGCGGCACCCGCACACGGACCCAACCCGAAGCTCTGCTTCGCGCTGGTCGGCTCGGGACTGCTCTCCTGGCCGCGGGAATCAACCGCGGTGACAAATGCGTCATTATGGCGCGCAATGACATCGAGTTCCTCGAAGTGTCGGTGGGCATCGCTTCCACCGGAGGTAACCCGCTGCCGATCAATACCCGATGGACCGCGAGCGAGGTCGCCCACGTCCTGACCGACGCACAGGTACGCCTGATCTTCGCGCATACCGAGTTCGTGCCGGTTCTCGAGGCCGCTCAGGAACGGGCAGGCAGCGATGCCCGGATCATCGAAATCGCCATGGCGCCAGAGCTTCTCGCTGAGGGTGGATGGGATCTCGCCCTGGCCGAGCCCACCGGTCGCCACGACTTGCTGGAAGACTGGATCGCCGCGCACCCCGAGCCGGTCGGGCACATCGAAGGCGCGATTTCCGACTCGATGGGCGTCATCTATACCTCTGGCACCACGGGCAAACCCAAAGGTGTTGCGCGCGAGAGAATGACGCCGCAGCAGCTGCTGAGCATCGCAGGTGCTACCGCACAGCGGATGGGCCTCGCCCCGGGTGTGCCGATGCTGGTCGCCGGGCCGCTCTACCACACTTCGCCGAACGCTGTCGCCGTTCTCGGGCTGCGCATGGGCGCCGACATCGTGATCATGCCGAAGTGGGACGCCCACAAGTTCCTGCAGCTGGTCGACCATCACCGCATCCAGCAGGTCAAGATCGTACCCACCATGGTCTCGCGAATTCTGAGCTTGCCCACGGACATACGCGCTGCCTATGACATCTCGAGCCTCACCCACGTCATTCATTCCGCCGCGCCGTGCCCGCCCGCGTTGAAGAGGGCCGCCATCGACCTGTTCGGCGATGCGCTCTGGGAGTTCTACGGATGCAGCGAAGCAGGCACGATCACCTGGATCAGCGCTTCAGAATGGCTCGAACACCCCGGCAGCGTCGGCCGCGCCACGGACGGCTCGGCGGTGCACATCGGCGACGAGCAGGGTAACCCACTGCCCGTCGGTGAGATCGGACGCGTGTGGGTACGCGGCGCCGACTACTGGCCCCGCTTCGAGTACCTCAACCACGGAGCACCACACTCGCCCATCGAGGGCATGCTGTGGGTCGGCGACCTCGGCTACCTCGACAAGGACGGCTACCTGTATCTGACCGGCCGGGACGCCGAAGTGGTGATCCGGGGCGGAGTGAACATTTACCCCGCCGAGATCGAGAACGCAATCGCCACCTTGGATGGTGTCGAAGACGTGGCCGTGCTCGGCATACCCGACACGGGTGACCTCGGCGAGATCGTGGTCGCCCATATTCTGCTCCGCCCCGGTGCGGACCTCACCGCAGACGCCGTCCGCGAAACACTTTCCGACCAACTCGCGGACTACAAAGTGCCCCGCCACATCGAGATCGTGCACTCCCTGCCGCGTGACGACAGCGGCAAGGTCTACAAGCAACAAATCCGAAACCGCTACGCCGCAGGCGTATCCGTCGAATCCGGTGCCGGAGTGCAATGACGTTCGTCGTCGGCGCGGCGGGCAAGGGCATATTCTCGATTCTCCCGAGCCTGCCGCACGGCGTCGCGCAACTGCCCACTCACCAGCCCACCCACCACGAGAGCCAGCGAAGTCACGCCCGTGGCCACACTGACCGGCGATGCCAACGGAATCACGTCCCCAGTTATGAAGCGCACCGCGACCCCGGCCACCTTCCAAACCGCCCATCCAACTCCAGCTAGGCACCCAGCGAAGGTGCACCAGCGTGTCACACCCCGCTGGAAACGAAACACGAACGTTCCCAGTGCCCCCAACGGCAACCCGAGCCACGCGGCGAACACCAGCTCGTAGACCACGACCCGTGCATCACCCCCATATGCGTTCAGGAAATCGCTGCTCGGGGGAAGATCCGGGCCGGGAAGCCACATCACCACACGCAACACCACCGCGCTGACCACCGCCACCCCGCACAGCAGTCGCAGGCGCCGATGTGTCCCGGTCCCGGCGGGTTGCGCCCCTTCGATGAGCAACAGCAACGCCAGCATCGCCGCCCCCGCGACGACCGCGAACGTCGCCGCCCAGACGCGCCCGTCGGTGGTCAGCGGCGCGCGCGCCCCGCCCACGCCCAAGGGCGCGAAGATCCGCAAACTCAATGCATAGAAAGCGATTCCGGCCCCGAGTAGCTGTTGGGTCGGCCGCGCCCGCCACATTCCGCGGCCGAACAATACCGCCCCTACGCCGAACCCGAGCCAAGACACGGCCGAAACCCATTGCGCGCCCACCAGTTATGCGATCTCCGCGCTTCGTGATATCAGTTCCGAACGACTACCCAGTATCACCAGCTGCGGATCCCGAACGCTTCGGCCAAACCGCGCGCGGCCTGCGGCATCGCCTCCCGGCGCTCCAAGCGCTGCCGCTTGATCTCCAAACCGACCTTGCGCGCGAACCGCTCGCAACAGGCTTCTTGAAACCTCGATCGCGTTGTCGCCCTATAGCCTTTCAGCGTCTGCTGCGTACAGGAGTGCCCACAGAACAAATGCCACAACTCATGAGCGACGATATGAACCTGGAACTCCTCGGCCGCGTCGGCGGGCACCAGAATGACACCGCGGTCGCCATCGCGCACCACCACCCCGGTCAACGGCGTGCCTCGTCGTACCTTCGGGAGCACGAACAGCCGGATTCCTAGCTCATCCGACGCGCGTTCCAGCAGACCGGTCATGGTGTAAGGCCTTGGCACCAGGTGCTTCACAATGCCGTCCATCCGGATCCACTGTGGGCTCATTTATCTCCCCGGTCCCGCTTCCTCGTCTCTGAGCACCTGCTGCGCGATATCGACCAACTCGCGCAACTCCGCGTGCGCCTCCGGGGTCAAATCCCGCATCGCACGCAGGCCAGCCAACTGTAGCTTCGATTCGCGTAATACCGCGGCGATCTCGTCATCGGCGTTCACGGAGAAGTACCCGAGCGGCTTGCCGAAGAACAATGCAATGGCTTCGAGCACGCGGCCATCGACCTTCCGGACCTTGCCCGCACGAATCCGATAGATGTACTGCCGGTCGATATCACGGCCGGTCTCGCTCGCAACGAACGCAGCCACCTCGATAGTTGCCGAACGGCTCCCGCATGGCCAACGCTCGAGAAAGAGGGCATCGACCTTCTCGGCCAGTGACTTGTCATTGTGTCTCACGCAACCACATCCGTAGCGGCCTCGGCCATTTCGCCCCTCATCGCACCAGTTTGGCACCGTCCGAGCACTCAGGACAGCCCGTCTGAAACCGGGTTTCGCTAGCTCGTCAGCTCTTACCAGGCGGTCACCCACTCAACCGTGATCTGGCCTCCATCAGGGCGAAACCGAGCAAGTTGCGGCCGCGCCACCGCTCGGGGTCGGTCGCGTGTACGTCGGTCGCGGCCAGTCCGATACCCCAGACACGGTCCATCGGACTGGCTTCGACCAGCACCCGCTTGCTCGTGCCGAGAAGGTACGCCTTCAGCTGCGCATGCTGCCCGAACTTGGCAACGCTGCCTTCCACGACTACCTCGAAACTCTCAGCCGCCCAGGTCTGCTCATCGAAACCGCGTACCACACGACCCAGCTTCTTCGCCGCTGCCGGACTTCGCGCGGTCGATATTCGCTGCCGTGTCTCCTCATCGCCGAAGATCCGCGCCTTTTCCGCCATCATCCAATGCTCGGCGCAGGGGTACGTCACTCCGTCGATCACGAACGGCGCAGGCCACCACTGACTCAAGCAGTTCGCATCCAGTCCCCCGCCCTTCGAAGGCCGATGGTCCCAGAACATCAGCCATTTCGGATGAGCACCCCCGCGGACCGCCGCAACGAGCTCTTCACGGCTACGGCAATCCACCGGCCTTTCCAACTTCATGCCGCTGATCCTCACACCGACACCGCAACCCAGCCACTCAATAACCTAAGGCAGGGACGCCAACTGACGGCGATCCGTCGGCCGAGTAGGTAGGCCGTGTCAGCAGGGTCGGCGTGCGAGCACGGCGGCGAACCACTCTGCGACCTCGGGGCGCGAGCAATCGATGATCCAGTGCAAACCGTGCGGACTGGTCAACGTCAGGTGCCCGTACTCCATGATCGGCAGGAGCGGGTTGTGGCGGTATCGACGATCGGGGCCGCCGCGTACGTTCACGAACTGCCACGTTGTGTCGACCTGAATCCCGTCGCGGGGTGGTGGTTCGGGTTCGATCACCCACTTTCGGTGGCACTCCACGTGCAGATGCCGATAGTCGACGTCGCTCCAGCGGTCAGCGGAACGGACGAGGATTCGGTCAGGGAGGAACAGCAGTGTGTGGCGGTCGTGGGAGATCGTCGGTACGGCGATATTCGTGGCAAGGATGCGTGGCGGTTTCAGGCTGCGCGTCACCGCCTTGCGGCTGATCTGAGTTTCGGCGCCACCGCTGACCTTGTATCCGTAAGTGCCTGCGACAGAGACAGCTGCCTCGACGCGCCATGCTCCGCCGAGTGTCACGACAGAGCGGTAGCCGTCGATGAGTTCGTTGAACCAGTCCGAAATGGGGCCGGTCACCTCATACGCCACGGCGACCGTCCGATTACGGCGGTCCCACCACCACAACCACACCAATCCGGGGACGCCGGCAGCGAGCACGATGATCGGCATCCACAGCAGTTTCGATGTTGCGGCGACGGCGGCTGTCAACACCAGTGCGATTGCGCCCCAAGGCAATAGAGCGTTGTAGCGGCTCGCTGCGCTCAACTGATCGAGCAGATCGCCAGGGCCCGTGGGCACCAGTTGAGTTGCGTCGAAACCGGTTTCATCGGCCGGGTCCATCCCGCCGAGTTGCGTCGCTTGCCTAGGCGTCGTATCAGCTTGCGCGCGAGGCCGCGAGGACAGCATCCGCCGGTAGTGCAGACCATGTGCACTGACATGCACATAGGTCCCCCGCGGCCCACTGCCGACCCGGAATCCCCGAACACCAACACTGGCACCGACACCCGACTTGGAGACGTTGACCCGAAACGGACCTGCATTCACCGACTTGCGCGAATAGAACCCCACCGGTACCCCCGATCCCGTAGCGCGTTGTCCAGATTCTATGCCGCCGACCAGCCTGTGCGGCTCGCTACGAGCTCGATCCGCTGCGCCTACGAGCGGTCAGCTGAACGAGGCACGAGCGGCAGTCCGCTGACGTCGCA
This sequence comes from Nocardia sp. CS682, assembly GCF_004634405.1. NCBI lineage: Bacteria > Bacillati > Actinomycetota > Actinomycetes > Mycobacteriales > Nocardiaceae > Nocardia > Nocardia sp. CS682. The sequence continues at coordinate 2,751,310 of NZ_CP029710.1, forward strand.
GATGCGTTCGACGTTCTCCACTTCTTGACTTCAGTACGAGAGACTGACAATATTAGTCAGATAAGCTGACTAATATTGCAGCAGAATCCCCGGCGACGACGTCGCCGTCAGCGAAGGAAGATCGACCATGGGATGGTCAGAATGGCAAGAGACCAGCGTCGCGTGGCACATGCAGCCCAGGGGGATCACTGCGGCCGGCGATGAAGACGCACTCCGCGTCATAGTCCGAGACAAGCGCGACGACTTGCACGAGGCGGTGTACCTCGGCGACAACTACTGGGCATCGAACGAGAACATCGGCCAACCCGGCGGCGCGAGCCTGTCCGGAGTGCCTGCCTTGGCCTGCATCACCGATCGGCGCGATCTGTTCGTCAACGCCGGATTCTCGCTGCGGCACCGCTCCTGCACCAGGCCGCAGTCGTGGACCCGATGGGAAGACCTCGGGCCGGTTTTCCCACTGCCCGCAGGCATCGGCGCCGGACCCGCGGTGTGCCGGAGCCGTTGGCGGATGGACATTTTCGCGCTGTCGGCCACCGGCCCACCGTTCGAAATGCTGCACATGTACTACGACGACAACCACGGATTCATGGGCTGGGAATCCCTCGGCGGCGAGTGGTACGACGCACCCGATAACGGATTCCGCACCCCGGCGGCGACCACGTGGGGCCCCGATCGGATCGACGTTTTCTCCGTCGGCAGAGACAACGGAATCCACCACCAGTGGACCGAGAACGCCGGCGTCGACTGGTCCGGTTGGCACTCGCTCGGCGGCGTCACCGAACACGGTCTCGCGGCCTGCTCCTGGGGCCCGGGCCGCATCGACCTGTTCCACCGAGGCACGGACGCGTCGATCTACCACGCATGGTTGGACGCGGACGAGCCGGGCTGGAACGGCTGGGAAGACATGGGCGGAGTCACCGACCACGCAGTGGCAGTCGGCAGTCGCGGCCGCGGCCGCCTGGACCTGCTGCACATCGGCACCGACGACAAGATCTACCTCAAGGAGTTCTGAACCCCGCGACAAACTGACGTGCAGCGATGATCTGTCCAGCCACTGGTTTTCACTGCTGGGAACGGGCCGCCGCGCACCGGCACAATGTGTCGAATGAGCGCACCGCATACCGAACCCGCAGTGTCCCCCGCACGAGCCGGAGCACAGGGGTGGCTGCCGGACCAGGCAAGTGACAACCGGCTGGCACTGGCGGCGATGACCGACGGCTTCCTAGCCCTCCTCATCGGTATCACGTTGTTACAGAAGGTTTTTCACGCCACCGATGGTGTCGCCGCGTTTCTGGCTACGTTTATCCCCTGTGTGCTCGCAGCGTCATTCGTCAATCATGTCTTCGGCACGCTGCTGCTTCGCGGCAGCGTCGCCAAACTGCTGTTCGGCCTGCGCGTGCTGCGCTGGAAGGACGGCCGCCGCCCGCGCTTCTGGCAGACGCTGGGGCGGTGGTTGTTCGGCTTCGTGGTCATCGTTTTTCAGTTCGTCCTCGAAGGCGCGAGCGTTGGGCAGGCATGCGGCCTGCGCACCGTACGCAGACGCGACGAAAGGGTTGCAGTGTCGCAATGATGGCCGACCCGGACGATCGCCGCTGCGGTGGCCGCAGGACGGCATGAACTAAACCTTCACTCCAGCCCAGGGCGCGGATTTCGAGGACAACGCCGCACGAAATAGCTACTGTCCGACTTTATTACGGGGGCCGCGTTCGATTCGGCCACTCGAGGACGGAGAGTGTGTTGAGATCCACCAGATGGACTGCGTTACTGGCGGCTGTCGTTTTGGCGACCGGGCTGGGCTTGACGGCCTGTTCCTCCGGCGGAGGTGATGCGGCGGAGGGCGTGGTCACCGTGAACGGCGGTGAGCCGCAACATCCGCTCGTTCCGACGAATACCAACGAGAACCAGGGCGGCCGCGTGGTCGACCGCCTGTTCGCCGGGCTGAAGTACTACGACACCGAGGGCGTGGCACACAACGAGGTGGCGCAGTCGATCGAGTCGACCGACCGGCAGCACTATCGGATCACCCTCGCGCCGGACTGGAAGTTCACCGACGGCTCCCCGGTGACGGCGAAGTCGTTCGTCGACGCGTGGAACTACGGTGCGTTGAGCACAAACGCACAGTTGCAGAGCTGGATATTCGCCTCGATCGTCGGCTACGACGAGGTTTCGGCGGCTCCGCCCAAGGCGCAGACGATGTCGGGGCTGAAGGTGGTCGACGATCGCACGTTCACGGTTGATCTCACCCGCCCATCGATCGATTTCGAACTCTCACTGGGATTCACGCCGTTCCGTCCGCTACCCACGGTGGCGTATCAGGACATGAAGGCGTTCGGCGAGCGCCCGATCGGCAACGGCCCGTACAAGTTCGCCGGTCCGGATGCCTGGCAGCACAACGTGCAGATCGATCTGGTGCCGAATCCGGATTACCGCGGCAAGCGTCCGGCGAAGAACAAAGGGCTGCGGTTCGTGATGTACCAGTCCTTCGACACCGCCTACGCCGACCTGCTGGCCGGCAATCTCGACCTGCTCGACACCATCCCCGACAACGCGCTGACCAGCTTCAAGAACGATCTCGGCGACCGCGCCATCCAGAAGAAGACCGCGCGCTACGAGCACATCGGATTCCAGCCAACCGTGCCGCATTTCGCCGGCGAGGAAGGCGTGCTGCGCCGCAAAGCCATCTCGCTGGCCATCAACCGGCCGCAGATCTCCGAGTCCATCTGGCACGGCACCAAGGTCCCGGCGCGCGACTTCACCTCCGCCAGCCTGCCCGGTTACAACGACAATCTCCCCGGAGTGGAGCTGCTGGCATACAACCCGGACGAGGCCAAGAAACTGTGGGCGCAGGCCAATGCCATCGCGCCGTGGACCGGTCGCCTCGAGATCGCCTACAACTCCGACGGCGGCCACCAGGCCTGGATCGAGGCGGTCGCCAACAGCGTCAAGAACACCCTCGGCGTGGAGGCGATCGGCGCACCGTATCCGACGTTCAAGCCGTTGCGCGACGCGATCACCAGCAAGTCCATCCGCACCGCGTTCCGTAACGCCTGGCAGGGCGACTACCCGACAATGCTGAACTTCCTGATCCCGCAGTATGTCTCCGATTCGGCGAGCAACGACATCGGCTACGTCAATCCTGAATTCGACAAGCACATCACCGCCGCGCTGGCCGCCCCCACGCCGGAGGAGTCCTACGCACACATCGCAAAGGCGCAAGCCATTCTGTTCCAGGACATGCCTGATGTTCCGGTGTTCAACGACAACAACAACGCCGGACATTCGGACAAGGTGCGGCAGGCGAAGCTGACCTGGAATGGTCTCTTCGCTTACGAGGGTGTCGAAAAGTAGTCGCCGGTTGGGATTCGGTCAGGTGGGGCCGCAAACGCGACCCCACCTGAATGGCCGACCTCAACCGAGGCAGGATCGGACGGCCTCGGCCAGGCTCGATGCCCGCGGGTCGTCGGGTCGGAAGTTCCAGAGGTTGGTGACGTAGCCGAAGCCGACACCGGCATCGGGGACCGCGAAACCGATCGACCCGCCGGAACCGGGGTGGCCGAACGACCCCGGTCCGGCCATCGGCATGGGTGGGCAATCTCGCCAGAACCCGAGCGACATATTGAACGAGCGGTCTGCCGGGATGTTCAACTCCGGCGGCAGGCCGTGCATCCGCGACTTGTCGGTCTGGACGGCCGTCGCCCGTTCGACAGTTGCCGGATCGAGCAATCGCACGCCGTCGACATCGCTGACCGTGGCGGCATACATCCGGGCCACCGAGTGCGCGTCCGCAATTCCGTTCGCCGCCGGGAACTCCGCCGCGCGCCAGGCTCGCGTGGTGTAGTACGCAAACGCGGGGTCGGCCGCGTTGTCCAACGCACCGCCGAGCGAACCGGCGCGCATTTGAACCGAGTCGGGACCCCATGCGGAATTGACCCACGCAGTGACCGTGTCCTTGTCGAGCCCGGAAGCCTCGGCCATTCCCGCGAGCAGCTCCTCCAGACTGAACGGAGCGGCGTACTCGATCCGGGCCACGTACTGCTCTTGTTCCTCGGGCAGCCCGATCCAGGCGCGCAGTCCGAGCGGGCCTGCGACTTCGTCGGCGAAGAACGTGCCGAGCGACTTGCCGGAGATCCTGCGCACGACTTCCCCGACCAGGTACCCGAAAGTGACGCCGTGGTAGACGTGTTCGGTGCCCGGCTGCCACAGCGGCGGCTGCGCCTCGAGTGCACGGATGACCGGATCCCATTCGCACGCCTGCTCGAACGTCAACGGGCCGTCGACAACCGGCAGACCGGCTTGGTGAGACAGCAACCAGCGCACCGGAATTTGCTCCTTGCCCGCATTGCCGAACTCCGGCCAGTACTGGACTACCGGCGCGTCCAGGTCCAGTTCACCGCGCGCCGCCAGGATATGGGCACAGATCGCGGTTGCGCCCTTCGTGGTTGATGCGACCTGGACGATGGTGTTCTCATCCCACGGTCGGTTCGCCTGCCGATCGGCGAGGCCGTCCCACAGGTCGACGACCGGGCGGCCGTTCACATAAACGCAGCACGCCGCACCCACCTCACCGTGGTTTGCGTCGAAGTTCGCCCGGAACGCGTCGGCGACTTTCCCCCAGCCGTCCTCGACACCGTTCTCGCGGGCGAAGTTTCCTTGCCCTGATGTCTTGTTCGTTGTGCCTACCATTGCTGAATCCATTTCTAGAGATCTGAAAATGCTGGAGCAGACCGGGCCGTATAGGGTTGGGGCCCAACATGATTGCGCACCACACCACCCGGTGATGCGCCAGGCAGATTTATCGAGTGTCGAGAACGTGCGCGACGCCGGAGAGGTAATCGAGGAGATCCCCGATTTCGGCAAGAGGTACGCCCGCCCCGGCCAGCGTTCGAACCTGCACCAGCCGTAGCAGTTCGGCAGATCGGTACCGGCGAAGACCGGAGGCGTCACATACCGGTTCATCGACCAGCCGGCGCTGGTGATAGTCCCGCACTGTCATCACCGTGACGCCGGCGAACGCCGCCGCTTGGTCGATCGTGAAGCCTTCCCGCACATTCGGCGTCTTTCCGGGCTTCTCCTGGCTGTCGACGTGGACAGCCGCGGCCTGCCGTGTCGTCATCGAACGGCCCTAGCTTCCTTCTCCAGTGCCTTCATCCGCAGCACGCTCGATGGCACTGATCAGCCGTGCCCGTTCCCGCTTTCGCCACGAATACTCCTCGTAGTTCCGCGCGAACGTCTCGATGAATTCGACCGGGTCCTCCCCGACGACGTCGCGGACCGGGACTCGATCCGCCGCGCTCTGCTCGAACAGATCGGCAAGGTCCTCGAGCATCGAAACCCCGCCTCCCACACCGAAATGCATCAGGTATCGCTCGAGCGCATCGACGGCTGTGCGATAGCCCGCGGGAAGCTGCTCCTTGCGCGCCTTGTACTGCCACCACCGCCGCTTTTCGCCGATGTCGCCGACCACATTTGCGATGAGCTTCGAGACGACCATGGTCATCTGCCTCCTTCTACCTGAAGCTGTTCGAGCCGTTGCGCGAGAAAATCCCAGGTCCTGCGGAACTCGTCCAGGTATTCCCGCCCCTGGGTGTTGAGGGAATACACCTTGCGTGGCGGCCCCTTCTCCGACGCGACCTTTTCCACGTCCACCAGCCCCTTTTTCTCGACCCTGACGAGCAGGGCATAGATGGTGCCCTCGGCGATATCGGAGAACCCCTGCTCCCGCAGCCATGCCGTGATCTCGTAGCCGTACGCGGCCCGCACCGACAAAATCGCCAGGACGATGCCCTCCAACGTGCCCTTGAGCATCTCGGTCATCTGCTTGCCCACGGATCACCTCCCGCTACTAAGCGTTACTTACTACTAGTAGATAGTAACACTGAATAGTGGTGCGGCAAGATGCTCTCTCCGAGGTTCGATGATCGTCCGGCAGTGCCCGCTGTTGTGCAGCTGGCAGCGGTCAGGCGGCGTCCAGAGCCGCGGTGATCTTGCGAGCCATCGCCGCCACGGCGGGACTGGGCTCGCCCTTACCCGACCCGACAACGGCTTCGACCGCGACCAGCACGGTGCCACGGAAGTTGTCGGCCTCACTCCCATCCTGCTCGCCGAGCAGGCGCACCGCCGCAGTCAAAGCAGGCAGCACCTGATCAGCCAGCTCGGCAACCGACTTACCCGGCAGGCGAATGTCTTTCGACTTAGCCGAAAGCACATGCCCCACCAGCCCCGTCGCCGAGGTCAGCGCGATAGAAGCCTGCGCATTGCCCTTATGCGGCGCACCAGCAGCCGCCAGCAACGACACCGCCCCATAAGCAGCAGTCCGCACAGTGGCCTTGTCCTGATCGGTCAGGGTGATGATGTTCGACATGTCGTGTACTCCTCGAAATCGGTTGTGGCACCAACCGAAACCTTGTCTGTCCCGGTCGCTGTGTTCGATGTACACACTGTCGCCGCACCAACTGACACGGCCCTGACATCCACCTGACACCCCCACTGACACGGCGATCGACCATCTACCAGCGCGTCGTCGACCATCGCGCGATTCCCCAGATACCGCCGCCAGGCGTCGTATTCGCGCCTATGCGTTGGCGCTACCGCGTCGGTAGCGCGGGGAATCTCGCGCGGCGTCGGGATGCCAGCCATGGACCGGTCGCGGTCTGCGGCGAAGCCACTCGACTATCATTCGCCGCATGAGTGACGACGGGGGGACGCCCACTCCTGGCCCAAACCTATCGGTGGTGCCCGACAGAGTGCGCGAAGTCGGCAAGTACGTCTACGAGCTATCCGAAGCACTGGGCAATGCACTGGACTCGGCCGCGAAGGAAGTCGCGACGCTGACCGATGGCAACTGGACTGGCGACGCGGCAACGGAGTTCTCCGGCGGCTGGAACGGAGTCCGGGACAGCGGCACCCGGATCATGAGCGCCCTGACCGGGATGGCGGGGAAGCTGGGCGTCACTGCCGACACCTACCAGGCCCGTGATGAATCCAATGCCGCCGGACTGAATGCCTCGAGTTTGGATCTGCCGTGAGTTCAGAATTCACCGTTGACCTGGATCATCTCGACGAGATCGTGGCAAAGCTGTCGGGGTTGGCCGGATTCATCGGAGAGCATCTCGATGAAATCGACGACCGCGTCGCCACCCTGATCGGCACTGGATGGGAAAGTATCGCCGCGCAAGCATATGCCGAAGCCCACTCGCAATGGGTCACCGGCGCACGCGAATTCGTCGAAGGTGTGCGGGACATGAGCGACGCAGCCAAGGCGGCGCACACCCGTTACACGCGCGCGGTCGATACCAACTACAAAATGTTCAACCAGGGATAGCGGCATGGGTGTACTCGTCATCAACTGGGAGACCTACTATGACGCCGCCAAGAAATGCCACGCCCTCGCCGCTGATCTCCGCACCGCCGACAAACCGGTCCACAATGCACTCAAAGGCGAGTGCGCGGGCATGGCCGGCGACACTGCGGGTTGCGAGAGTTGGGGCAAGGAGTATGACCGAGCCGTTCAGGGAACGTTGCAGACCTGCACGAATCTGGCTGACGCACTAACCAATTTCGGCTATATGCTTTCGGCCGCCGGATACAACTGGGCATTGTCCAACAACTCCAACCCGATGCCCGACCGTCCGGCCGTGACCACGATGACCGAGTACAAGGTGTCGCTGCCGACCTCGGTCGGCAACAACGGTGACGGCATCACCGAAGGTGATAACAGCGTCCCCGGCTTCTACGACGCCCTTGTCGGAAAGATCCAGGAAGAGTTCGGAAGCAAGCTGCCGAACGGCCACAAAGAGGATCTTGCCAAGGCCGCGTCCGTCTGGAAAACCTTCTCCGAACACGCCACCATCACCGGCGCCCCGGGCCGTATCACCGAAATCAGCAACCTTTTCGCCGATATCACGGACAAAAAGGGTGGCCTCGAAGGCCTTCTCGGACACCTGACCACCTTGAAAGGTGGCGCCACCCAACTCGCCGCCGCATCAGCGAGCATCGCCGCACCCGTAGCGGCATACAGCGAAGGCACTTCCGAAGTACGCGACAAATTCAAAGAAGCAGTCACCAACGCACTCATCGCGGCCGGAGCGACCGTCGTCATCGGCATTGCCGCCGCCTGGATCACTGCCGCCCTCAGCACCGCCGCCGCCGGAGCCGGGGTCGTCGTCATCGCCGGCAACACGGCCCGAGTACTCAAGACCACCTACGACCTCAGCAAGCTCTACCGAATCATCGGTGCGACAGCGGCCGCAGCGGGCGCTGGTGCCGCCGCGATCACCGCGTTCAAAGACGTCGACCTCACCCGAGAGGCCCTCGAGCTCTCCGCCATCATCGTGATGAAGGTCTTTCTCGACGAGGGTCAAACCGTAGCCACCGCGTTCGACGATCTGCCCGCGGCACCGGACAACCCCGCGCCAGGCCTCACTGATGCGGCCGAAAAGTACATTCTGGGCAAGCATATCGAGGGTGCTGCTGACTACACCCCGAGGAAGGGCACCTGGCCTGCCGGGACCACAGGTGAGGATCTGGATGACCTGGTTGAAGCGGCTGAAAACTCACCGGCCCGTGGCCCGAATGACGACGGCAATTTCGAACGCGAAGTAACCGCTCCCGACATCGTTGGAAACGTGTCGAAAGAACTCGGTGGTGCCGTGACCAGCCGCTACAAGGTGGTGACCGATCGCTTCGGCGGCGTCATCACCATGTATCCGATCCCTTAAGGAGAATCAGTGGGAATTTCGGTATTCATTCAGAACCAGATCCATGAGCGCGTTGCGGAAGTTGCCGGATATGCCTCGCATACGCTCGACGAGGTGATCTCGCAGGCGCCGATGGGTTCACTGACACGGGGCATCAACAAGCACGCAGACACGATGTTCAACACCACCCAGCTCAACTCCTTTATCGACGAAATTTCCGCCCTGACGCCCAGGAACGACAACGAGCGCGAACTGTTCACCGTCTTGCGCGATGCGGCCGAAACCGCGATCCGGCAACGCGGATACCTCTGGTTCAGCGGAGACTGAGGGCCGCGCCGGTCCGCGGCACTCTAGATGGACGAGACGACCGCCGGGTCAGGGGCGGACGAGCTCGTAGGAGGTGCTTCGACCGCCGGAGTTCGATCGCTGCAGAAGGCCTGGGTCGACAAGCTCGTTGATGTCACGAAGCGCGGAGTCTTGCGAGGACTTCGTGATGATCGACCATTCGCGGGTGGTGAGTTTGCCCTGGAATCCGTCCAGCAGGCGGTTGAGCATCGCGATCTGGCGGGTGTTCATAAGAGTCGCTGCCCAATGCCGCCAGAATCGAGTCTTTGCCAGGTCCGCCAGCCACTTCCAGTCGAACCTGCCCTGCGCGATCGACACCGGATCGGGTAGCAACTCGGCGAAATTCACCGCGGTCAGCCAGCCCGGAGTGAACGCGACGTTCGAAATCAGTTCATGATGTCCGGGCGGCAGACGGCTACTTGCTGACGTCGGTGCCGAAGTACTTCTCGGATATCTTCGCCAGCGTGCCGTCGGCGCGCAGGGTATCCAACGCCTTGTCGACGTCGGCCATCAGCGCATCGCCCTTGCGGGCCGCGAACGACTGCAGGCTGGCGGCGCCGGTTTTGCCGGCGATCCGCACGCTGGTATCGCCGGTCTTCTTGGTGTATTCGGCGACGGCGAGGTTGTCGTTGATTGTGGCGTCGACCCGGCCGATCTTCAGCAGCTGGATGGCCTGCACGAAGCCCTCCACCGCCTCGATTTTCGCCCCTGCGTTCGTGGCGACCTTGGCCCAGGTGGTTGTCGCGGACTCGGCGCAGACCTTGCCGTTGAGGTCGGCGAGCGAGGTGATGCTGCTGTTGTCCGTTCGGGTGACAATCACCCCCTCGGAGAAGGTGTAAGGCTGCGACAGCGCGTATTTGTTCTTGCGCTCGTCATTGACCGTCACCTGGTTGGCGATGAGGTCGAACCGCTTCGACTCGAGCCCGGCGAAAATCGCGTCCCATGGAATCATCACGAATTCGACCTTCTTGCCGAGCTTTTCGGCGACCGCCTGCACTACCTCGATGTCATAGCCGGTGAGCTTGCCGTCAGCGCCCTGGTAGCTGAAGGGCGCGTAAACACCTTCGGTGCCGATCTTCAACACGTTCGGGTCGGCACTTCCGCAGGCGCTGAGCCCGGTGGCGGCGACGATGGTGAGCATGACGGCGGCGAACAGTTTGCGACGCACGAGAGTCCCTCTCTTCGGTGCGCGGATAACAGACACGTCCACGCACCACACAACCCGACTCAGGTAACTCCGAGGCGATCTGCCGACAGTATCCCCATCGTGGTGCGACGAGTGCCTGTACGCGGAATCAGGGCTGGTCGGCATTCATCGAACGCCCTGCAGAACACGATCGAGTGCCTCCCGGCCCGCAGATCCCCAGTGCGGCTTGCCGCCGGGGAGGCCGCGATCTCCGTTCTGCCCCATGAGCATCAAAAAGAGGCTCTTCATAGCGGCCAGTCCGCGGGCGCGCCGGATCGCCGCCTCGTCTGCCTGCGCGTACCGGTCGAAGAACCGTGCGGCCGTGCCCGCGGGTAGCAGCACCCAGGCGGCGGCGAGGTCCCACGCCGGGTCGCCGGCGAACATGTCACCGAAGTCGACAATGCCCGCGAGCGTTCCGTCCTGGACGACGACATTCGCGGGATGGAGGTCGCCGTGCACCCACACCGGCGGACCCTCCCACGCGGGCGCCGCCACGGCGTCATCCCAGACGGCGCGGACGTCGGCAGCGAGGTCGTCGGGGACGACAGCCTGCAGGAAGTTCTCGAAGCCGGCCGTGCAGTTCCGGGGATGGGCGCCGCGGTCTCTGCCGATCGGTGCCGCTGCGGGTGCCGCCACATGTAGCGCCCGCAGGAAGCCCGCCAGTGTGTCGGCCGCATGGACGCTGCGGCTGATCGTGCCATGGTCCAGCGGCTCGCCGGGAACCCACGTCATCACGGTCCAGTGCTTGGGGAAGCGTTCGGACGGTTCGCCGCACCGCACCGGCAGCGGCACCGGCAGCGGCAGGCGCGGGGCCAGCACGGGCAGCCACCGCCGCTCCTTGAACTGGAACTCCGGGGTTCGGTCCATACGCTGCATGCGCACCGCCAGCTCGTCACCGAGACGCCACATCTGGTTGCCCCAGCCGCCAGCCACCTCGCGAATGGTCAGCCCCGCAAGGTCTGGATGTTGCTCCCGCAGCAGGTCGCGGACCAGGTCTGGGGTGATCTCGAGCTCGGTGTCGGCCATGCGAATTCAGTGTACTGAGGCAGGAAGCGGCACCTACCCCCTACGACGGAGGGCCGCCCCTCGCAGGGTGCCGCGGCCAGCGGTAGCGAACAGGCCGGTCGGTCGCGTTGTCCAGGAAACGCCCGAATCCCGGTGCGTCCAGCCGACACTCGGGGAACGCCCACGTCCCGAGGCGGCCGATATGCGACACTGACGCCGTGCAGCCCAAGCGCAGGATCCACTTCGTGGGCAGCTTGCCCGCGCAGTTGGACAGCCCAGAGAAGGCAATGGCGTTCGCCGTCGACACAGCCGGTGAATACCTCGACGGCATGGTTCCGGGCGGTGAAGCGGATCCATATCGCGCCCAGTGGTACATCAGACCCATCATCGACCGGTTCAACAGCATCCCGGCGCTGGCTCCCGCGCGCCGCGGGGATTGGTCGACGCTGCGTTCCCGCGACACCTTTCGCCTGCGGCCCGGCCGATCGCTGACCGAAGCCGATGTCGACGCCGCGCTCGGCTATGCGGAGGAGGCCGGGCGTGCCATGGACGCGTTGGCCGAGCTGCGCCGAACCGATCCCGGACTTCGCTTGCAGGTGGGCATACCGACGCCCTTTGTCATCGGTTTCATCGCGTTCGAGGCGCGGATGCTCACGTGGCGTCGAGGCTCGCTGGGCCGGGGAGATCGAGGCTTTCCCTATTACCGTCCGATTCTCGACGCCACTGTCAGGGAGATCGTCCGTATTCACGAGGCGTTGCAGGACAACGTCGTATTCCAGCTCGAGCTGGCCGCGGAGACACTGCTCTGCAGCGGGCTACCCGCAGGGCTGCGGCAAGGCCCGGCTACCGCGGCAGGTCGAGCGATCGGTCGCCTCGTCGCACGGGCGCCCCATGGTTCCCGTTTCGGTGTGCACTTGTGCTACGGGAGCCTCGAAGACAAGCCGGTCGTGGCGCCGAGATCGGCGGCCCCGGTCGTGGCGCTGGCCAACGCGATAGCGCGATACTGGCCCGCCGGACGGCATCTCGACTTCGTTCATCTGCCCATCGGCGATGGCAAACAGGCGCCGGTTCGGCCGCGGTACTACGCGCCCCTTGGCCGCCTCGAATTACCTGCCACTACGCGTGTTGTCGCCGGACTTGCACATCCGGCGCAGCCGATCGCGCAAGCACGACAGGGGCTGGCAGCGGCGGAGTCGGCCTACGGCGGCCGGTTGGACGTCGCGTCCCCGTGCGGCCTGGGCCGCTATAAGACCGTCGAGCGGGCGCAGTCCGCAGTCGCACACGCAGTCGCCTTGGCTGAAACAGCGACCTGAAGGGCGCAGGAAAAGTCGCCGAACGATCAGCCGGACTCGAATCGGTGTGCACCAGCGGATATTTCGGACATATGGGCCCATCTGATCCCTACGGCGGCGTCGGTCGCTGTGCGGACCAGCCGTATCGGCGCCGACAGTTCGCCGGCGCCGTCGCCGATGCCCTCGGCCGCTACCGAGGGCGGGAGTAAGTGCTGGTAGGCCTGTCGTAAAAGGTTGGATCATGTTGTCTCGGAGCATGATTCATCAATGCCCCGGACCGGGCGGCCGGTTCGGTCGGGTGGCGCGGCGCCTCGTTCGGACAACCCATACTTCACCAGATTTGGGCACCAGATCTCCGGAGGAGCACCCGTCCGGGGTATCGATCGGCTACGGTTACACCTGTGGTCGAAGGAACCGAAGGGCCCGTGTCAGACGACAACCGAACGCCGCAACCGTTCGAGCATGGTCAGCTGAACTCTGCCCGGGTGTATGACTACCTGTTGGGCGGAAAAGACAATCGCGAGATCGACCGAGACATGGGCAATGAAATGCTCTCTCGCGCACCCGAACTCAAGACCTTGGCCTGGTTCACCCGGAGTTTCGGGATCAAAGCTGTCCAGATGGCCGCGGAAGCCGGTATCCGTCAGTTCCTCGATCTCGGCTCGGGCATCCCGACCTCGCCCAACGTGCATGAGGTGGCTCGGGAGATCGTGCCGTCCGCGCGGGTGGTGTACGTCGACTACGACCCGGTCGTGCACACCCATTGCGACGCGCTGCTGGCCAAGCCGGACGGTGTCACCGCACTGCTCGGCGACGTTCGTCATCCCCACGACATCCTCGATCAGTTGAAGAACCGCTCCCTGATCGATTTCGGCGAGCCAGTGGCCATCACGCTCATCAGCGTGCTGCATTACGTGATGGACTCCGAGGACCCCGCCGGGGTCATCGCCGCCTTCCGCGATCAGTTGGCCCCGGGCAGCTACCTGGCGATGACTCATGGCTCCCTTGATTCCGCCCCGGAGATACTCCAGGTGCTCGCCGGCACCAAAGGCACTTCCGCCCAAGTCGAGTTTCGGTCAGCAGCGCAGGCAGAGGCATTGTTGGCCGGCTTCGAGTTGCTCGAACCCGGCGTCGTGCCGGTACAGCAGTGGCTCCGCCCCGACTTACCGGACACTCGAATGATCATGCTCGGAGCAATCGGCCGCAAACCGTGAATTATTCGTCGCAAACAGGAGTAATCTCTAACCCGCCAATTTGTTGTTGGCCGCCTGCACATTCGAACGTGCGTCAGGTGCTGTCCCAGTCGATCCGAGGTTGAAATAATGAAGACCCTCAAAACTGTCGCTGGTGTCGTGTCGACGATCGCATCGGTCGCCGCGGTTACGACCGGCGCCGCCGTTGTCAATGCCCCTGTCGCCTCCGCCGCTCCCGGAGACCTCATTACCGCAGATGTCCCCACCGTGGACCAACTCGACGACCAGGTCGCGTTCCTGATCGAACTACCCGGCTCCGACGACGCCAAGGCCGCCCATATGGAAGGCGGCACGCGAGCGGTCGTGGTCGCGCGCACCCTCTACAACATCGGCTGGTACCGAGCTCCGCAAGGGTCGAACACGATCAGCGGTCCCGAGACCCACGAAGGCAACGTGCACACCGCTATGCTGCGCAGCAAGTCAGTGGGAAAGCCGGATCTGGTTGCCCGAGTGGTCTGGAAGCGCATCGATGGCGTCTGGAAGCTGTCCAACAGCTCCGTGTGCGAGGGCGTCAGGGCCGTGGGGCTGGCCATGGGCTGCGATTTCTGACCGGCTCCGAGCGCCGTGATCGAGATCCGTGACCTTACCCTGAGCTACCCGGGCGTGACCGTCCTCGAAATACCCGAACTGACCGTGGCGGACGGGGCACTCACCTACCTGATCGGTCTCAACGGCACCGGCAAAACCACGCTGCTGCGGTGTATCTGTGGCGTCATCGCGCCTGCGGTCGGCACCGTCCGGGTCGACGGCACCCTCATCCGGGCCCATCACACCACACCGGCAACCCTTGGAATGCACCTCAACTACCGAGCCTTCGACCCACGCCACACCGCACGTCGGCACCTACGCTGGATCGCCCGCGCTCGTGGACTACCCACGGGCCGGGTCGCCGACGTCCTCGAGATCGTCGACCTCCGCCGAGTCGCCGATCGTCGGCTCGGGCACTATTCGCTCGGCATGCTCCAACGGGTCGGCATCGCCGCCGCATTGCTCTCCGAGCCGCAAACCCTGCTGCTCGACGAACCACTCAACGGCCTCGACATCGCGGGCATCCGCTGGATACGCGAGCTGCTGCGCCAGCTCGCCGACGCCGGGACCTGTGTCCTGGTCGCCACCCACCTGCTCGATGAGGTCGAACGCAACGCCGACCACATCGTCATCGTCGGAAACCAGCGCGTGCTGGCCGACCAGCCGTTTGCCCACCTCATGAACACCCTGAGTCCTGGCGAGACCAACCTCGAAGACGCTTACCTACGCATCGCCGGCCTGCCCACCGACGTCGCGATCGGTGTGGCCCCATGACCAACCCCGGTCCGGCCACCCTGATCCGCCGCGGCATCGCCGCCGAATGGACCCGCACCGCCGGACGCAGCTTCCTGTGGGTCGTAGCTGTCCCACTCACCTTCGTGCTGCCCCTGGTCGTCACCTTCGGAATCGCCGCCGTCGCGGAGCGACTCGCCAGCCTCCCCGGCCAGAGTTACCTGGCCACGGTCTCCACCACCAACTCCGTGTACTGGGTGATCACCATGTCCGTGTCGGTCATGATGGTTACCACCGCCTACGCCCACGCCACCCAGTGGCGCGGTCAGACAAGCGATCTCAATGCCTTCCTGTTTCCCCGGTCTTGGACGGTCGCGTCGGCCCGGTGGATCTACTACGGCGCCATCACGGCACTCTCGACAGTGCTGCTGCTCATCGTCGTGATGGTCACGCTGCCGAACCTGTTCCCTCAAATCTATGGGAATGTGGACATCACCGACTCCGCCGGCATCCGCTTCCTCTGGACCGTCCCGTGTTACGCGTTCGCCGCATGCGGAGTGGGTGTCGCGGTCGGGTCACTGATTCGCACTCCGTCCGCCGCTGTCGCCGTCCTCTTGTTCTGGGTCTATGTAGCGGAGAACTCCATCAATCTGCTGCCTCGTGGGTCCGCCATTCAGGCCTACGCCCCGTTCCTCAACGCCGTCGCCGCAACCGGTCAGGAAGTTGCCTTCCTCCCGCGCTTCGGCCGCAACGGATCTCTGCTCTACTTCATCCTCGTCGCCGTGAGCCTCTTCGTCATCACAGCCGTCCTACCGGTCCTCATTCGCCGGATGGCCGGACTTCGCCGAACGACGCTCAGCAAATCAGGCGCAGCCTGAGCCGAGCCCCGTTGGCTGGTTCATCGCTGCGCAGCGATGAACCAGCCTGTTGATGGCACCGAAGTCCGGAGCCCCTCTGCGGGTCACAACTTCCGGTCGCGCGATAACACAGAGACTGGCCGAACCTCGAGCGGAAGCCTTCCCATCGCGGGGATCGGACCAAGGGCTCGCGGCAGCTTCTTGGTTTTGACCGGCTGGAACTCCCACTTCGACAGCAGACTGTGCAGAATAGTTTGCAGCGCTATCCAGGCATAATTGTTACCGATACACATCTGACTGCCCGTACTGAACGGAACGAAGCTCTTACATTTCGACCCGGAGTTGTTCGAGGTCGGCCACCGATCGGGGTCGAACGTGCTCGGATCGGCGAAAATGTGCGGGTTGCGGTGGATAGCTGCGATGCTGTACCCGATATCGGTCCCAGCAGGAAATGTGAAACCGTCGAGTTCGACCGTGGTGACGGTGCGTCTCGTCTGCAGTAGTGGTGAATGGGTCCGCGTGACCTCGTTCAGGAACCGGTTCAGATAGTCGAGTTGGTCGAGGCTCTGTGGGCTGAGGTCGCCGGCGGCGGAGATCTCCTGCTGCAGTCTCGAAGCAACCTCCGGACGATGTGCCAACTCGTACATAGCCCAGGTCAGCGTGGCGGTCGTGGCGTCGATCCCGCCGAAGAGGATGGTCACCGCCTGCTCTGCCAGGAACTTGTCACTACGGTGTTCCTCACCGAACGAATACAGCAGGATGTCGATCAGGTCGTTCCGACGCTCGCCGCTGGCCCGGCGCGCGACGATCAGCTGTTGACAGTAGTCCCGCAGTTGCGTTCCGGCCGACAAGAATTTGCGGTTCACCGGCAATGGCAGGCTCGCCAGTTTCTTGGGCAGCACACTGCCTACTATGGCGCCCGCGCCTATGTCCGCGATCAGACCCGAGATGAGTTGCAGCTCTTCGGTATCGGGTTCGTGCGAGAACAGCGACCCGAGCAGGCTGGCGATCACCAACCCCAACAGTGCGGAACGGGCCTCGATGATCTGGCCTGGCTGCCACGAACTCGCCAACGCATCCGCGTTGCGCTTTATGTTGGGCGCGTAGGTTTCCAACGCCGTCCGGTGGAACGCCGGCTGCAGCAGACGACGAAGATCTCTGTGTTGCTGACCATCCGCAACGATCAGCGAATCTCCGAATATGAGACGGATGCGTTCGAAGAGGAGCCCTCGCTCGTAGGCCTCGGAGTTCTCGACCAACACCCGGTGGAGTAGCTCGAAATCGGTAATGACGTAGACAACGAGATTGCCGATATCGACACGTACTATTTTCCCGACGTCGACCAGATCCACCATGAACTGGACTGGGTCACGCGATATCTTCCAACCGTGTCCGAGAACCGGCAAACGCCCGGGCACACTCGGGACGTCACGAAGTTCCACTGCGTGTTGCCTTCCGTTCGGCAGATTCGAAACCAGAGACTTCAAGTGATCGGATCACCACACGGACAGCAGCGACCTCACCGCAGTCGACCGCGTGGACCGGTTGTGCAGCAACCTTGCCGACGAGCATCACAGGAGGAGCGCTCGTGCCGAAAAGGCAGGTGTCTCGACCACCACGGCACAGCTGTTGCCATGCACCATCACTCGGCGGCGGCACGAGGCTGGGCGACTGCCCCGCCGATGTCGCAGGACGCCCCGGCTACGAAAAGCGGTCCCCCCGACTAGGTCGGTCATAGCCAACTCCTGGATCAGCGTGTCGGGCAACGATCTCCTCACAACTTCGACAAACCGGCCTCGGTTCCAGACTTTCTCCGATAGTCCGCACGGGGACTCCCGCACGGACAGACGACAACCGATCTGAAACACTGAGGCCTGTTGTCCATCAACACGTTACATTAGTCGGGATATCGGCCCGGCTCCGACTTTTTGCCGAACCACTAACGGCCCGAGCGCCATTCACGGTAGAAGCCACATCTGTCGGTCGGTGTCTATCGCGGCCGGGTAGTTCGCGTGACCATTGCGAACGACCTCAGCGCAACTCGTCCAGGTTCTCCCGCACCCGCCCGCACCGATCCTTCGTGACGTGTCACGGGGTGGCAGCCAGACTCGGCCACGATCGACCCGATACCTCCGGCCGTCGACGCCAGGCGCGGATTGCCCACGGCGCGACCAGTAATGACGCGACCGCCCAGTTGGCATCGGCAGCCCGACCGCCGTTGTCTGCCAGCGGGCCACGCCAGATCCCGGCCAGTCGGCGACCACACCATGCGACAGGTATGACGCAGCCCACACTCGCTCCTCGCACACTGCGATACCAACCCTCGTAGGATCGACACTCAGTTCAGCAACTAAGGGTCGCCAGCCGACCCGAACAAGTATTGGAAGCGTGACGCCGGAGGAGGGGATGGGGCAGGCGGTCGCGGCGACCGCACCGTACGCAAATTTGTTGCCGCCATAAGCTGCATTGTTTATCACGGCAATCGGTAGTTCCCATCCTTGGCCGATGAGCACCAGCCGCCAGGGGGGCGGCCATTGCGTCTACTTCGTAGTGTCGACAAGATCGTCTGTGACTCGGGGAGTATTGTTGTCCAAGATTCGTATTATCGGCGCTGTCGGCGTCGTCGTTCTCCTTCTCCTGGCCGGCTCGCTCTACTTCGTCTTGCGCGACAAGCCCGATGACGCCCCGGCGAATCAGAAGGCGATCTCGGTGACGGTCGACGTGACCAATCTCCCGCAACGCGTGATTCAGGTGAAGCAAACGATCCCCGTTCAGCCGGGCGAGGTCGAGCTGCTTTTTCCGCAGTGGCTGCCCGGCAACCACTCTCCGTCCGGTCCGATCGACAAGATCGCGGGCATCACCTTCACCGACGCCGGGAACAAGCTGGAGTGGAAGCGTGATCCGCGGAACGTATATGCGTTCAAAGTTACTGTGCCCGACGGCGTGGAATCGATCGACGCGGGCTTCCAGTACATGACCCCCACCGATTCCACTCAGGGGCGCGTGGTGATGACGCCGAATATGCTGAATTTGCAGTGGAATGCCGTGGTCCTCTATCCAGCTGGTTCTCCGGTCAGCAAGATTCCCTTCACCGCGAGCGTTACCTACCCGCCAGGATTCGAGGCCGGAACCGCGCTGGAGGTCGCCGGCAAGGACGGCGACACGGTGAATTACAAGACTGTTCCATTGGACATCCTCGTCGACTCGCCCGTGTATGCGGGGCGCTATCACAAGGAGTTCGACCTGGCTCCCGGCGCGAAAACCCCGGTGCGGCTGCAGGTATTCGCCGACGCGCCGGAGCAGCTCGAAGCCAAGCCCGAGCACATCGAGCAGCACAAGGCGCTGGTGCAACAGGCTCTGGGACTGTACGGCTCACAACACTACGACCACTACGACTTCCTGCTGTCGTTGTCGGATCAGCTCAGCTCCAACGGACTGGAACACCAACGATCCAGCGAGAACGGCCAACCCACGGACTATTTCACCGGCTGGGACCCCACGGTGGGCAGCGCCGATCTGCTCGGGCACGAGTACACCCATTCCTGGAACGGCAAGTTTCGACGCCCGGCAGACCTGTGGACACCCAACTACAACGTCCCGATGGAAGACAGCTTGTTGTGGGTCTACGAGGGACAGACGCAGTATTGGGGCAACGTGCTCACCGGCCGGTCCGGCTTGCGACCCGCGGAAGTCTCGCGTGACGCGTTGGCTTCGGTAGTCGCCGCCTACACCGACAACCGGCCCGGACTCTCCTGGCGCACTCTGCAGGACACCACCAACGATCCCATCATCGCTCAGCGGCGTACGAAGCCGTATCGGTCGTGGCAGCTCAGCGAGGATTACTACCAGGGCGGGCAACTGGTGTGGCTGGGAGTGGACGCGCGGATCCGTGAACTGACCGGGAACACCAAGTCACTCGATGATTTCGCTCGCGCGTTCTTCGGTGTCGACGACAGTAAGTGGGAGTCACAGAACACCTACGACTTCGACGAAGTCGTCTCGACGCTGAATGGCGTGGTCGCCGACGATTGGGCGAAGTACCTGCGCGATCGCATCGACGGAAAGGAACCGTTCGCCTCCAGTGTCGAGAAGACGGGGTGGAAGTTGGTCTACGACAACAACCCAGGTGCCTTGCTCACGGCGCAGATGAAGAAGGCTGAAGGCGCCGTCAACTACACCTACTCGATCGGTCTCAACGTATCCGGTGCAGGCAAGGTCACCGACGTGCGATGGGACGGACCCGCATTCAAGGCGAAAATCGGCACCGGGATGACGGTGGTTTCGGTCAACGACGCCCCCTATTCCCAAGCCACCATGGAAGCCGCGATCGAGGCGGCCAAGACCGACCCCGCACCGATCCGGTTGCAGGTGAAAGATTTCGATCAGACACGGACCATCGAACTGAACTATCACGACGGCCTCCGTTACCCGCATCTGCAACGCATCGAAGGCACCCCGGACTACCTCAGCCAGATCCTGGCGGCGCGGAACTGACGCCGCACGGGTAGTCCGCGGCCGACCCGGGTCGGTGCGGCGACGCACACGATAGTTGAGGTACCGCTGCTCGGGGACGCTCATGGCGAGTTGCGCGGCCTGCTGATAGCTGTTGATGGCGCCGATGCGGTCGCCGATCAGTTCCAGTAGGCGTGCGCGTACCTCGCCGTGCCAGCACATCCGGCAATGGGTTGCCGGCAGCTGTCTCGCCACGGCACGCGTCAGATTTGCTGTCGTGTAGCGCTTTTCGATCCGCGACAGAACGGTCGCCGCCGGGGTCGTCTCCAGCTCAGGACGAAGATCGGTCGGACCGCTGCGATCAGCGAGTCGGCTGCGCCCATCGACGCCGCGTAGCAGCCCGACAATGTCGAACCGGTGCCGGTGGGTCGGTGTCGGTGGCCTCGGAACCCTGACCAGCACCCGTCATTCGATGCTCTCATCGGGTGGGCGGATATCTTCTGGGTCCGATTCGAGCCTGGTGTGTGCGGGTTTAGCGACATGTTGCAGGGCCTGGAGCAGCTGTTCGATCGCCGCCTTGGGGAAGACCAGCTGATAGCCCTCTGTGTGGCTGCGGGCCTTCTTCAATTCGATGCCGAGCCGATCGAACTCGGTCACGAGATCCACGACAGGCCTGTGCTTGCGAGCCAGGTTCTGCAGCGCGCTCACGCCACTCTCGACGTCGTCGTCCGCGGCCGCCGGGGCGGGTTGCTCGCCGGAGGGCGATCCGAGCGGGGCAGCATGGTACAGAGCCGCAGTCGCACTCCCGGGCGGTAATCCCAGCGCCTCGAGTGCCCGGTCGTATTTGGCCGCCGTGGTGGAGCTGATGGTGTCGACTTGCCCGCTCTCGATCCGAGACTGGACGTTCCGGGTGGGACCACCCAGGTCGTGGATGCGCTGGTGGGTTATCAGCTCATCGGGAAGATTGCGCTGCCGGAACGCCTTCAACTGCCGACCGAATCGTTGTCCATCCGACTCGACGCTATGACGCTTCGCGGTCTCTTCGGCGCCCATGGCGAACACCATACCACTGGCTGCGCAGAGCTACCCATCGTGCACATGCACACCGCGTCATCATGCACACGCGCGTCGCTCGTCCTCGGTCGATTCGAGGCCGCTACTGCACGGCAGACGTGCAAAGTGGCTGGCTTCGAGCTGCTGAATTCAGCTCCGGAGGGCGTTCCATTCAACCAATGACACAATGCAATCTTCCCAGGTCAAGTGGTGTTTTCTGACAGCGTACCGACTGCGTGAGAGTGCAGGCTGCCGAGCATCGTGCACATCGACGCACACTGATGCGTTGACATGGACACTGCGGGTCGTTACGTTCGTCTACGAGCGCAGGTCTTGGTACCAGACGTGAGGTAGACATCGGCTATGTGGACGTTCGGCACGATTGAGCAGAGTCCCGGTGTAACTACGTTTGCCTGCGCTGATCAGCCCCATCGGCCCGTTGCCCTTGCCTCGCCGTGGCCTCGGCACCCGAACAACGCGAATCGACGAGGGAAGCCTGCTTCTTGGTTCGGTATCGCGGCTTGCTGCTCGAATAAGCCTGTCGTGTCCGATATTTCGAGCCATCGACAGATGTTTCCCCTCCCGAGCCGGCTGGACGTTTCTCGAGGGGCATCGATTTCTACGACGTGTTGGGGATGGCTTCGTCCGTCGATGGCGGCAAATCGGCCATACCTTTCGGCGCATTGATGCATGTATTACGAACAAAGGTAACGCGATGAGTTCTATGCAGAGTTCCACGATCGAGGACGTAGCGACCGCACACGAGGGCATTGCCGTGGTAGGGATCGGTTGCCGGTTCCCAGGACAAATCGCCAGTACCGACGACTTCTGGCAACTCCTGCTCGAGGAGCGGGATGCCATTCGCGATGTCCCGGCGGACCGGTGGACGAAGGCCGCCTTCTACGACCGCGATGCGGCCCGTCCGGGGCATCTTCGGACCCGCGCGGGCGGATACCTCGACGACATCACGGCGTTCGACGCGCACTTCTTCGGAATCACCCCGCTCGAGGCGCAGCGGATCGACCCGCAGCAGCGCCTGTTTCTGGAGACGACCTGGGAAGCGCTGCAGGATGCCGGTATCGTTCCCGAACGCCTCGCCGGTAGTAGGACTGCCGTCTACGCGGGAGTCTCCGGCCATGATTACGGGATCATTCAGCTCAATCCCGAGAATCGTTACCTGCTCGGCGGCCACACCATGGCCGGTATCACCAACTGTATTGTGGCCAACCGCGTCTCGTATCTGCTCGACCTGCGCGGTCCGAGCATGATCGTGGACACGGCCTGCTCGTCGTCATTGGTCGCCGTTCACCTTGCGTGCCGGAGTATCCGCTCCGGCGAGGCGACGATGGCGATCGTCGGCGGCGTGGGCGCGAACATCTTGCCCGAGACCACCATTGCGTTCAGTCAGGGGACATTTCTGTCGCCCGACGGCCGGTCCAAGTCGTTCAGTCGGTCGGCTGATGGTTATGTGCGCAGCGAGGGGTCGGGCACGGTTATTCTGAAGCCGCTGTCCGCGGCCATTGCCGACGACGATCATATCTACGCGGTGATCCGCGGTAGCGCGACCAATTCGGATGGTCGCACGAATGGCATGACCGTGCCCGGCGAGGAATCTCAGACGCAGATGATCGCGGATGCCTGTCGTGATGCGGGTATTGCTCCGTCCGACATCGGTTATGTCGAAGCGCACGGAACGGGAACGCCGGTCGGTGACCCGATCGAGGCGCGCGCACTCGGAAAAGCGCTGTCGGCCGGGCGTAACGGGAACGGGCCGTGCATCGTCGGCGCGGTGAAGTCGAATTTGGGGCACCTCGAGCCTGCGGCCGGAATCGCCGGAATGATCAAGGCGTGCCTGGTTGTCAGCAAAGGTGAGATCCCCGCGAACATTCACGCGGCGGAGCCGAACCCGGCGATCCCGTTCGACGAGTTGGGCCTGCAGCTTGCTACCGCCCGTCAACCGTGGCCTGCCGGTAGGCCGCGCCTGGCGGGGGTGAATTCGTTCGGGTTCGGCGGATCCAACGCCCATGTGATCCTCGAGGGTCCGCCGGATCAGGCGCCGAAGCCGGACAAGGTAACGGAGCGTGCGGCGCACGAGCCGGTGCTGTTCAGTCTCAGCGCCAAGTCGAAGGACGCGCTGCGCGCGTACGCCGACAGCTACGCGGACTTCCTCGATGATCCCACGGCAGCTGCGGCGCTGCCCGGCATCGCGGCCACGCAGGCACAGACGCGTTCGCATTATGACCATCGCCTTGCCATGGTGTGCTCGTCCGTGGACGAGCTGCGCACCGCCCTGCACGACGTGGCGGCGGGCTCGTCGCCGGAGTCGGTTCGCAGCGGTGTCAAAGGGCACGTCGCTTCGAATGTGACCTTTGTGTTCTCGGGTCAAGGTCCGCAGTGGTGGGGCATGGCGCGTGAGCTGCTCGCGCAGAGTCCGGTGTTCCGGCAGACGATCGAGCGGGTCGATGCCGAGCTGGGCAAGTACGCCGACTGGACCGTCACCGAGGAGCTACGCCGCGAAGAGGCCGACAGCCGCATCGGCGAGACCTTCATCGCCCAGCCCGCGGTGTTCGCATTGCAGCTCGGCTTGGCGGCGTTGTGGCAGAGCTGGGGAATCGTCCCCGCGGCCGTCGTCGGCCACAGCATCGGCGAAGTTGCCGCCGCCTGCGTATCGGGGGCGCTGTCGTTCGAGGACGCGGTACGGGTCATCTTCCATCGAAGCCGGGTGCAGCAGAAAGCCTCCGGAAAAGGGAAGATGCTCGCGGTGGGTCTGCCGCGAGACGCGGCGGAGGACCGAATCGCCGCGTATCGCGGGCGGGTGGCCGTCGCGGCGCTCAACGGCCCGGAGTCGACCGCCCTCGCCGGCGACCCCGACGCGCTCGCGGAAATCGAGCGTGAGCTCAATAACGACAAGATCTTCTGCCGCATGCTCCAGGTCAGTGTGGCGTTCCACAGCCACCACATGGATCCGCTGCGGGACGAGCTGATCTCCTCGCTCGCCGGGCTGGAGTCCGGTCCGGCGACGATTCCGATGTACTCCACGGTCACCGGAGCCATCGCCCCCACCGGCGCGCTCGATGCCGAGTACTGGTGGCACAACGTGCGCGAGCCCGTGCAATTCGCGCCGACCATCGATCGCCTGATCGAAGACGGGCACCTGACGTTCGTCGAATTGGGCCCGCACCCCATTCACGCGACCGCCATTGCGGAGCTGCTCGACAAGCGGCAAGTCAAGGGAACTGTCGTCGGGTCACTGAATCGCAAGAACAGCGATTACGTCACCCTGTTGAACTCGCTTGCTTCGCTGTATGTGGCAGGTTTCGACCCGGATTGGGACACCCTGTTCGACGGTATCTCCGAACGGGTGCCGGTGCCCTTCTACCCGTGGCAGCGCGAAAGCTATTGGCTGGAAGAGGCAACCGCACGCGGCAAGCGATTCCCGTCGCTGGGGCATCCGCTCGTCGGGGACGGGAGCCGCGTCGCAGTCGCCGACGAGCCGGGCAAACACGTATGGGAACTGAAGCTCGACCCGGTCCGATTCCCGTGGCTCGACGATCACCGGGTCCAAGGGCCCATCGTCTTTCCCGCGGCGGGACACCTGGACATGGTGATCGGCTGCGCGGAAGATGCGTTCGGCGCGGGCTCGTACTCGCTCGAGGATGTCGAGTTCCGGCGCGCCCTCTTCGTTTTCGACAACCGCCCGGCCCCATTGGTCCAGGTGGTGCTGACCGCGGCGCTGCAGTTTTCCGTTTACAGCCGCCAGGACGGCGACAAGGACTGGAGTTTGCATTCGCTGGGGACCCTCCGCCGCGATGCTCCCGCCGCCGCGCTCCCCAAACCGCTCGCGGAACTCCAGGCCGAGTGCAGCGCTGAGGTCGATCCTGCGGGTTTCTACGCCGACCTCGAACACAATGGCCTGTCATTGGGCGCGACGTTCAAGGCGGCCATCAAGTTCACGCACGCCCCCGGCCAATCGCTGGCGCTGCTCGAGACGCCGTCGGCGGCCGCGGACGAGGCGCCGCGCCATGCGTTCCATCCCGGACTGCTCGACTCGTGCATCACCTCGCTCGCCATGGTCTACGACGACGTCCTGCCGAGTAATCGTCCCGACGGCGAAGCCAAAACGCTCTTCCTTCCGGTCGAGGTCAAACGGTTCAGCTATTACCGCAAGCCCAGCGGTACCGTGTACTGCTACGGAAACGCACGCCTGCACGGGGACCCGATGTATCGCGAGGGCGATTTCTTGATCGTCGCCGACGACGGAACGATCGTGGCCGAGTTCGAAGGCATGCGACTCAAGTCCATCACTCAAAGTACCGATGCGAGCGACGACCTCCTGCAGTCGTTCTACGACTTCCGTTGGCACCCGGCACCGGTACACGCGAAGACACGCATCCCAGCCGATTTCCTGCCCTCGGAAGAAGACTTGCACGTAGCCGTCGATCCGTTGATCACCGAGCTGCGCGACTGGTCGGTCAACAACCACTACCACGCGGTGACGGAAGTGGATATGGACCGGCTGTGCATCGATTATGTGACCGAGGCCTTTTACCAGCTGGGTATGAACTTCTCCATCGACCGGCGCTTCACCCTGGACGAGGTCGCGCGGGAGCTCGGGGTACACGAGAAACATCGGCGGTACCTCGGTCGCGTACTCGAGCTGCTGTCGCTGCAGGGGATCATCGAAGACGACGCCGGAACGTGGCGGGTGCTGACTACGCCTGCCAGGGTCGATCCCGGACCGATACTTGCCCGGCTGCGCGTGGAGCATTCGGAATGCGCGAGCGAGTTCGCAGTGCTGGAGCGCTGTGGCACGAAGCTGGCCGCCGTCCTTCGCGACGAGGTCAATCCGGTCGAGCTCATCTTCCCGGAGGACGAGTTCGAATCGGTCGCCGATCTCTACGGGACCTCGTTCTCGTTCGAGAAGACCAATCGCATCGTCCGCCGCATCGTCGCGGAGTTGCTACGGGCCCTGCCGGGCGACCGACCGGTGCGCGTGCTCGAGATCGGTGCGGGCACGGGCGGCACGACCGGCCATGTGCTCGCCGAGCTGCCTGCCGAGCGTGCGGAATACGTGTACTCGGATATCTCGGAGCTGTTCCTTGCCAAGGCGCGCCAGCGGTTCGCCGACAGCGATTTCATGGACTACCGAATCCTCGACATCGAGTCCGACATCGAGGCGCAGGGCTTCGATCCGCACTACTTCGACCTCGTCGTGGCGTCGAATGTGCTGCACGCCACCGCGAGTCTGCGGGCCACCCTCGACAACGTCAAACGTCTGCTGACGTCGCAGGGGCAGCTCCTGATCGTCGAGGGAGCGGTGTCGCCGCACTGGGTCGACCTGACCTTCGGGATGACCGAGGGGTGGTGGCGGTTCGCCGACCACGACCTGCGGCCGGACTACCCGCTGCTGTCGGATGCGGCATGGCGCAACTTTCTGCCGACCGCGGGCTTCGAGCACGTCCAGGTCTTCTCCGAGCGAGCCACTGCGGAGCAGTCCGGCAACTCGGTGATTCTGGCGCGCGGACAGGCACTGGACCTCGAGCCGTATCAGCCGCACGCCGAGCCGGGTGCCTGGGTCGTCCTCGCGGACGCGGACGGTGTCGCCGAACGCTATCTCGCCATGCTCGGGGAGGCAGGCGCCGCGAGCGTCGTCGTCACGCGCGGCGCGGCCTTCGAGCAGCTCGACGCGCGGAGTTTCCGGGTGCACTCGACGAGCAGCGCGGATATGCAGCGCGTGTTGGAGCAGGTGCGTGAACACACCGCAGGTGTGGCCGGCGTGCTGCATCTGTGGAACCTGGATTTCGCGGGGTCGGATCTCACCACCGAGCTGTTGCCCGAGCTGGAACTTCATGGCGCCTACAGCGTGATCGCGCTGGCGCAGGCGGTTCAGCAGCTGGACTGGACCAAGGCGCCGCGGTTCTGGGTGGCGACAGCAGGGGCACAGATCATCGAGGAGACCGACCGCGTCGTGCCCGCACAGCTGCCGAGCTGGGGAATTCTCCGGGTGCTGTTGAACGAGCAGGTCACCCTGCCCGCGAAGATCATCGACTTCGACCCGGCGACGCCGGACGCCGGGCAGCGCGCGTCTCAGCTCTTCGATGAGCTACTTCATGTGCAGGCCGCAGACGAGGAGGTCGCCTTCCGCGCGGACGAGCGCTTCATCGACCGCCTCGAGCACGTCTCGCTCGCCGAGTTCGAGGCGTCGGTGGCGACACTCGCCCGCGTGGCGGACGAGACGCCCTTTACGCTGGCCGCTCCCGCCGAGCCCGGGGTCGAGCAGCTTCGGTTCGAAAAGCAGGCCGTGCCGGTCATCGGTCCGGGCGAGGTCGCCATTCGGCCGCTCGCCACCGGCCTGAACTTCCGGGACGTCATGCTGTCGCTCGGGGTGCTGTCGGAGGGCGCGACCTTCGGCGGGTTCTACGAGAACAACCTCGGTGTCGAATGCGCCGGAGTTGTCACGCAGGTCGGATCCGGGGTCGAGGGCATTGCCCCGGGGGATCATGTTGTCGCCTTTGCTCGCGGGTGCTTCGGCTCGGTGGTGGTCGCCGATGCCAGGCGGGTCTTCGCGGCACCGGCGGACCTCTCGGCCGCCGATGCCGCGACGCTGCCGATGGCGTACCTGACCGCCTGGTACGGCATGGTGGAGGTGGGCAGGCTGCGCCGCGGCGAGCGGGTTCTCATCCACGCCGCCGCCGGCGGTGTCGGGCTCGCCGCGGTCCACATCGCACACCTGCTCGGCGCCACGGTCATCGCCACCGCCGGTAGCGAGGAGAAGCGGGAATACCTGCGAACGCTGGGTGTCGAGGACGTTTTCGACTCCCGTTCGCTGGCGTTCGCCGACGCGATTCGACAGCGCTACGACGGGGTCGATCTCGTGCTGAATTCCCTTCAGGGCGAGACCATTCCGAAGAGCCTCGAGCTGCTCCGTCCGCGAGGGCGGTTCGTGGAAATCGGCAAGAAGGACATCTACGACAACTACAAACTGGGTCTGAAGCCGTTCGGCAACAACCTCATCTACGCGGCGATCGACATCGACCGACTGCTGCTGGAAGATCCGGCGCTGTGCCGCGAGTCCATGACGAAGGTGCTCGACGGTGTCGCGGCGGGCACGCTGCCTGCGCTCCCCCACACGGACTTCGGCGCCGACGACGTGGTCTCCGCGTTCCGATACATGGCGGGCGCCAAGCAGATCGGTAAAGTCGTTGTCGAGTTCGAGCCGGAGACAGAGCTTCTCGTCTATCCGGCCGCGAGTGCGGACCAGGCGTTCGTTGCCGATGGCACCTACCTGGTCACGGGCGGATACACGGGATTCGGTCTGTGGACCGCCCAATGGCTGGTCGACAAGGGCGCGGGCACCGTGGTGCTGGTCGGGCGCCGGGCCCAGGTCGATGCCGAGAACGAGTCGGTGATCGCGGCGATGCGGGAGGCAGGCGCCGATGTGGTGCTCGAACGGGCCGACGTGTCGAGCGAGGCCGAGGTCGTCGGGCTGCTGGATCGGCTGTCGGAACTGCCGCCGCTGCGGGGCGTCTTCCATGCCGCGATGGTGCTCGACGACGTGGCGCTGGCCCAGATGACCGAGGAGCAGTTCCTTCGCGCCGTGCGGCCGAAGATCGACGGCGCGTGGCATCTGCACAACCACACGCGTGCGCTGGACCTGGACGCCTTCGTCATGTACTCGTCGATGAGCTGGTACATCGGCACGCCCGGTCAAGCCAACTACGCAGCGGCGAACGGGTTCCTGGAAGCGCTTGCCGCACACCGCCGCGACCTCGGACTGCCTGCCCTGACGATCAACTGGGGCGCCATCGGGGAGGTCGGGTTCATTGTGCGCAACAAGCTCGACACGCTCGCTCGGATGGGCTGGAAGGCGATCTCACCGGACACAGCGTGCGGCTTCGTCGGGCGGTGCCTGGCGCAAGGTGTCAGCCGCGCAAGCGTATTCGGCGTGGACTTCGTGATGATGAGTCAGGTGATGCCGTCGTTCCGCAGCTCGCTACGGCTCGCGCATCTCGCCGTCGACGGCGGATCGGGCTCGGCCACCACGTTCGGTACCGAGAGCCTGCGTGCCGAGCTCATCGAGCTTGCGCCGGACGCGCGAGAAGCGCGGCTGGTGACGGCACTGTCCGAGCAGATCTCGCGGATCTTCGACATGCCGGTCGATCGTCTGGCCCATGACGTTTCACTGACCGACCTCGGCATGGACTCGCTGATGGCAGGCCAGATCCGCAACGTGCTGGCCAAGCAACTCGACATCGACTTCCCGACCATGGGCCTGATGCGCGGGCCCACCCTGGTCGAGCTCGCCACCGATGTCCTCGCCCACGTCTTCGACACCGGGTCCGTGGCGCTCCCCGCCTCCGGGGCGGAACCCGCAGGCCCGGAGCGCTGGATCCGCGCGACGAAGGGCCGATCCGACACAGCGACGCTGCGCGTATTCACGCTGCCCTTCGTCGGCGGCAGCGCCTCGGCCTTCACCTCGTGGGCGAACAGCCTGCCCGACACGGTCGACGTGGTGGCAATCCAGTACCCGGGCCGGGACAACCGCATCGACGAGGTTCCGATCGACTCGATGCCCGCGTTCATCGCGGAGCTGGCCGATGCCATGCTGCCGTACCTCGACCGGTCCTTCGTCATCTATGGCCACAGCATGGGAGGGCTGATCGCATACGAGCTCACCAAGTACCTCGAGCAGCAGTTCGCCGAGGTCCCGATGAAACTCATCATCGGGGGATGGCCCTCGCCCGAGCTGGTCGAGGGTTACGTGCGGAACCTGAAACACATCCGCGACGGCTTCGACCTGGACCGCGAATCGGACAGCCGGATACTCGAAGTGTTGCGAGACAACGGTCTGTTCGCCGAACACTTCGACGACGAATCGGCGGTCAAGCCGCTGATACCGGCGGTACGGGCGGATCTCAAGATGCTCGGCAACTATCGCTTCGACAACGGTGTCACGTTGCGGGCTCCGATCACGGTCCTGCGCGGTGCCGAAGACCCGCTGTTCGAGCCGACCCAGCTGCGCGGCTGGGAGCAGCTGACGATCGGCGGCTTCTCGCTCACGACTGTTCCCGGTGGCCATCTGTTCATCCAGAACGCAAGCCCGCAAGTGATGGAAACGATCGCCGAGGAGCTGTCTGCCGAGAACACCTTCCCGAGTTTCACGGGTCTCGTGGTCGGCGCCGACTAGCTCCAACGGGGATGAACAGCGTGAACGGAGAATCATGAATCAAATCGAACGTTACGACGTCGTGGTATGTGGCGGGGGTTTAGCCGGCCTGACCGCGTCGAGGCAGATCAAGCGGGCCATGCCCGACTGCACCGTGCTGGTGCTGGAACGCAGCACCGGCGACATCCCCGACGCCGCCTACAAGGTGGGTGAATCGGCGGTCGAAGCCGGTTCGCACTACTTCGCCGAACAGCTCGGCCTCAGAGGGCATTTCAACAGGCAGCAGTTGCCCAAGCTCGGGCTGCGCTTGTTCTTCGGCGATGCCCGCGGCCCCTTCGAGGCCCGGCCCGAGATCGGTTCGCGGCGGTTCCCGCGCGTGCACTCGTATCAGATCGACCGCGGCATCCTCGAACGAGAGCTGCGGCGCGGCGCTCGTGAACTCGGTGTCGATCTCGTCGAGCTGGCCAAGGTGACCGATGTCGACTTGGCCGGCGACGACGAGGATCACGTCGTCCACTACGAACTGGAAGGCGAAAGCACCGAACGCACGGTCCGGGCGCGCTTCATCGTCGACGCCTCGGGGCGTCACCGGCTGATCCAACGCAAACTCGGCCTGGGCACGCCGAGCGCACACAAGATCAACGCGGCCTGGTGGCGCTTCCGCGGTGAATACGACGTAGAGAAGATGGCGGCGGCCACCAGCCCGACCTGGACGCCGAAAACCCAGGAGCGCCGGTGGTTTTCCACCAATCACCTGATGGGTACCGGCTACTGGGTGTGGATGATCCCGCTGTCGTCGGGAAACACCAGCGTCGGCATCGTGACCGACGAGAACGTCCACCCCTTCAGCACCTACTCGACCGAGACGAAGGCCCGCCGCTGGCTCGACGAATACGAACCGACGCTCGCCAAGTTCGTCGAGAAGGCCGAGATCATCGACTTCCTCAAGGTGCGCAACGCGAGTTACTTTTCCAAGCAAGCGTTTTCGCACCATCGATGGTCCTGTGTCGGCGAGGCAGCCGTATTCCTCGACGCCTTCTACAGCCCGGGCTCCGACTGGATCGCCTACACCAACACCATCACCACGCGGATGATCGAACTCGACCGCAAAGGCCAACTGACCGAGGCTGTCGCCGACACGTACAACCAGCTGCTGCTCGAAGATCTCTGGCAGAGCTACTTTCCGGTCTATTTGAACAACTACCCGATCTTCGGACACGCTCCTGCCATGTTCACCAAGGTCATTTGGGACACCTCGTTCTACTGGGCACTGCCCGCCCAGTTGCTCTTCCGCGGCCTGATCGCCGACGAAGACGCGGCCGCCGAATTCCATCCCATCGCACAACGATTCCATGGCATCCAGCAGCGCATGCAAGCGAACCTGCGGGGCTTCGCGACGCAAACCCGTCCGACGGACGAGTACATGTTCCTCGAGTACAGCAAGGAACCCATCTGCACACAGCTGCACTTGGACCTGATCACCGACAAGACCGCCGACCGGTGCTTCCGCGACATGCGGCGCAATGTCGACCGTTTGGAATCGTGGGCGGGGTCGTTCGAGCGAGAACTCGCCAAGAGATACGACCTCCCCCAGCCGGAGCCGACCGCGACCGTCGTCCGGTAACGGCAGGCCGGAAGCGAACGGCGTGCAGAACCGCCCCGAGTTCCTTCGTCGATGTTTCGCACTGGAAACGACAGTGACGCTTAAACTGATCATGCTGGCGGAGCGTAAGTTTCGCGCTGCGGGAAGGGGTGGCCAGGAGCTCATGCCACAGCGCTACGCCGCCATCGTTCGGGGTGAGGAGGGGCTATGACCGCAGAATCCACCGCGCCGCCCCTGTTCATCCAAAGGTCGGGGACCGGGCCACCGCGGCTTGGTGCGCAGCGGGCCGAGGTACCCGGCGCCGGGCATGCCGTCGCACGTGCACGGGGTTCAACACGATATTGGAATCATTTCTGACAGCGGCGCAACGCAGCCGCGATAACGAAGGATGCACTCATGAGCGATGACGCAATCCACGGGCACGAACAGATCCTCGAGCACACATTCGCAATGCTTCGCAGTTTTCCGACCCCACCCGGAGTCAACCTCCTGCTTCCTCCGCCGTCGACGAAGACCTTGGACATGCAGTTCGAAGAATACGTCCCTGCTCGATCGTTGACCGCGACAGTGGAAGTGCCGCTGCAGTACGCGAACGCCGTCGGCCTGCTGCAGGGAGGATTTCTTTCGGCGATGATCGATGACCTCTTCGGGGCGCTCAGTTACCTGACCGCGCGCGGTCCGACGACGAGTTTGGACATGACGACGCATTACCTGCGCCCGGTGTTCGCCGGCGAACGGCTGAGGTTGCACACCGTGGTGCGCAAAAGTGGACGAACGGCCATTTTCCTCGCCGCGGAAGCACACAACGGATCCGACAAGCTGGTGGCGACGGCGACGTGCACGTTGCAAGTCCTGCCCGTGCCGACTTCGTAATGCAGAGGAACCCCATGACTGTGAGTCAGCCGTTCGACTACTCGGGCCGCAGCGTTTTCGTAGCAGGCGGTACGAGCGGTATCAATCTCGGCATCGCACACGCCTATGCGAAGGCGGGAGCCAGTGTCGCCGTGCTGTCCCGTAAACAGGCGAAGGTCGACGCGGCCGTCGCCGAACTGCGCGAGCACGGCGGCTCGGTGCTCGGATTCGCTGCCGACGTGCGTGAGTTCGACGCCGTCGCCGCGGCGTTGACCTCAGCGCGGGACCAATTCGGTGAACTGGACGTCCTTGTCTCCGGTGCGGCGGGCAATTTCCCCGCGCCGATCACCGCCATGTCGTCGAACGCATTCAACGCCGTCATCGGCATCGACCTGGCCGGCACGTACAACGTGCTGCGGGCGGGGTACGAGCACCTCCGCAAACCCGGCGCGTCGGTGATCACCATCTCCGCACCGCAATCATCGATCCCCATGCCGATGCAGGTGCACGCATGCTCGGCGAAGGCAGGGGTCGACATGCTGACCCGAGTGTGCGCGATCGAGTGGGGCGCAGCCGGTGTCCGAGTGAATGCGGTCATTCCCGGTCCGATCACCGGTACCGAGGGGATGGCGCGGCTGGCGCCAACTCCACAGATCGAGCAGGTCATCACCGAGTCGGTGCCGCTGGCCCGATACGGGACCGCGCAGGAGATCGCCGACTGCTGCCTCTGGTTGAGTTCGCCGATGGCGAGTTACGTCACCGGCGCACTCATTCCCGTCGATGGCGGGTGGTCGCTCGGCGGCGCGGCGCAGATGTTCACCGAGATGCGCAAATTCGTCGACAATCCTGATCACCTCGCCAGCTATGGTTCGCAAAGCTAGGTTCGCGAACGGATTCGTCAGGCGACGGCCCTGCCGCCGTCGCCTGACGGCCTTGCCCGACAAGCGGGGTTTCAGCGTCGTCGTACCCCGCGGCAAACAATGCCGGCCGACCCCGCTCCGAAGTTTGCTCTGACCACGAATCTGGCAGGTGCACAGTGAAATCCATCGCTTCGATACCCATGGCCCGGGGGCGGCTGCCGCTGATAGGGCATCTGCTGCCGCTGGTACGCGATCCGCTCGGGTTCCTTTCCGCGCTCCCCGCCCAGGGTGCGCTGGTCCGTTTCGAGCTGGGACCGCTCGAGGCGATCCTGGTCTGCGACCGGGAGCTGGTGCAGCACGTCCTGCGCCACGACCGAATCTTCGACAAGGACGGCGGAACGCTGTTCGAACAAGGTCGGCGCGCGCTCGGCGACGGACTTGTCACGTGCCCACACAGCCGACATCGACGGCAGCGCCGCATGCTGCAACCGGCCTTCCACCGCAGTCGGCTGCCCGCGTACGCGGCGTCGATCTCGGCGCAGATCGATGCCATCACCAGCGCCTGGCAATCCGGGCAGGATCTCGACATCCTCATGGAGACAGGGAAGTTCGCGAACGCGACCGCGACCGTCGTATTCTCCGGAGCGGTGCCCGAATCCACGGCGGCGCAGACGATCGACGATATCGACGCCATCTTCGTCGGAGTCTTCCGCCGCAGCCTGGTCCCGCAGCTGCTGACCCGGCTGCCCACCCCGGGCAACCGCGCCTACCAGCGATCCATCAAGCGGCTGCGCGGCACCCTCGGCGACCTCGTTGCCGCCCGCCGCGCCGCGGACGTGGACCACGGAGATCTGCTCTCCGCCTTGCTCGATGCCCGCGACACCGACGGAAAAGGCTTGTCCGACACCGAGATCAGCGATCAAATGATCACCTTCCTCAATGCGGGCACCCACACCACCGCCGATGCGCTCACCTGGGCGCTGTACGAGCTGGACCGGCACCCCGACATCGCCGGGCGCCTGCATGCCGAGGTCGACGGTGTGCTGGCGGGACGCGCGGCCACCTATGACGATCTGCCCGACCTGCCGCTCGTCGGCCACTTCATCACCGAGACACTGCGATTGCGCGGACCCGCGTGGCTGCTCACCCGGCACGTCACCGAGGACACCGAGCTGGGCGGATGCCGCTTGCCGAAGGGCACCATCGTCGCCTACAGCAGCTACCTCGTCGGCCACTGTCCTGACGTCTATGCCGAACCCGATCGATTCGACCCCGACCGCTGGGATACCACCACACCGCCACCGCAGAACGCACTGATCCCCTTCGGCGGCGGCGCCCGCAAATGCATCGGTGACCTGCTGGCCCTCGACGAGGCCGCTATTGCGCTGGCCACTATCGCCGCCCGCTGGCGCCTGCGTGCGCTTCCTGGCAACGATATGCGGCCTGCCCTTGCGGTGACGCTGCACCCCCGACGCCTGTACATGCGCGCCGAAATCCGCACTCCAGCAACATCACCGACCTCAGCGGCAACCAGCTGAAACAGCCATTCCACCAGACGCAAGATCACAGACCGCGTCCGGTACCGACGTGCTAGCCTGAGTTCGGGGACAAGGAATGATGTCGAGTTCGGTCGAATGGACCCTTCTACGATAAGCGCTGTGCCAGCGGCAATGACGCCGTTGTTGATGCGCGGTTGGTAAGACCCGATCTGCAAGGGTAAGGGGGAAATCGTGATTGGACCCCGATCCGCCGCCAAGTGGAAACTCATCCGAGGTCAGATTTCTACGCGTGCCCGGCTGCATTCGATAATCTATCGTCTAGACCTGCCGGCGGACTGGACAGTCGAGGAGTTCATCGCGTCGGTCGAGCACACACGCGGGCGCCGGATCGTGCGATTGCTGCTCCCGCCGACCGCCCCGGTAGGGCTGTGCGGGCTGTGGCTGGCGTGCGTGGACTGCGACGTGATCCTGCTTCGACAGTCGTCCGATCCCGCTATAGAGCTGCACGTAGCTCTGCACGAGGTCGGTCATATGCTGCTCGGCCACGGGCAAGACACGTCGATCCCCACCGATGAATTGACGAGACTGGCCAGTGAGTTGGCGCTGGACCACGAGATCGACCCCGCCGAAGTCATCGCCGCCCGTGGACTATCCAGCTACGCCTCGAGCGAAGAGTATGAAGCGGAGCTGTTCGCGAACCTGATCGGCTCCCGGGCGCGAAGCATCGGACCACGCCGCGACCCGATGATGAGAGAGCTGTAGTGCATGTGGCCGGACGACCACCTGCCGACCTGGGCCACGTTGGCGGCGACGGTGTTCATCGTCGCCATCGCGATCCTTCGGCCCGTCCTGACACCGCGCACAACCATTTTCGGCAGCCTGATCAACACCGTGCTCGGCTTCGATGCGGCAGCAGCCATCCTGCGTGAGCCGGTCATCGCCCGCCGGATAGCCGGAGTTGTCCCCGGCGGCCTACCCACGGTTTTCGATATCTGGCACTGGCTGACCGTGACGGCCTGGGCGTGCGGACTCGGGATAGTGATGTTCCGCGAATACGGCCGGGTGCATTTCCGAATCCGGTTCAAGATCGTGATCGTGCTGTCGGTGGTTGTCGGCGTCGTATTCCTGGCGTTGAGCAGTCCGGCGCGAGCGCACGGAATGGCATCGATCGCGGATTACGGGGGTTGGCGATACGGTGCCTACATCGGGTTGTATTCGATTCTGCCGCTAGTAGTTTCTTGCTACTTGTGTGCACTGAGATATCGAGCTATAACTTGGCGAGCGACCACGCGGTGGGAATTGATCATGGTGGTCGCCACGGTGTGTTTCGGCGTCGCCAACTTTCTCCCCGTGTGCTCGATCGTTGTCTCCGCCGCGCTGGACGCGGCAGGGGTCAGCAGCGAGCTGACGCAGCGCACCTACAACCTCGTCTCCGATGGACTCGCCTCAGGCGAGCCAGGACTGTTTCTCTTCACCGCGCTGGTTGCGGTGACGGCCCGGTCCACGGCACAGGCCGTCGCGCAGCTGCTGCGACTGGATCGCGACTCGCGCACCGCGCGACGGCTGTATCCGCTCTGGCGGGATTTGACTGCCGCCGCACCCCAGGTCATATTCCGGCCGAAGTGGGCCGACGATTGGAACGCATCATCGCAGGAGCGTCTACACCGCCGACGGATCGAAATCCACGATGCGGCACAGATCGTCGCCAGATACGTGCGTCCCCTGCCTGCCGCCATCGACGACCTGATCGAGACCACCGTCGCCGAGATCGACCAAGAACACCTACGACAGGTCGCCGAGCTGGTCATTGCGGCCGACCAGCTCGCCGGAAACGGTGGCGAACCGGCATACGAACCGACCGTATGCAGGTCGGATGTGCCCGACCTACCGATACTGCTTCGCCTGTGGCAGCCCGCAATTCAGCTGCTCTCGACCGACCCCGCAAAGCGACCGGAAGCCTTGGTGAGCCGCGGTGGCAGTCATCGGCGGACTCGGTGACGTCAGCTGCAAACTCCAGACGTCCGCGGTGATAAGTACCGGCGCCGACATCACCGAGCGGCCACGGCAAGCCCCGACTCTACTGCCGCCCTCGACAAGCTCCGCTAGGGCGAGACATGGGGGATGTGGCAAATGAAACAGGTCGGGCCCGGCAATGCCGGGCCCGACCTGTATAGAAAGTGGAGCTAAGGGGACTCGAACCCCTGACCCCCACACTGCCAGTGTGGTGCGCTACCAGCTGCGCCATAGCCCCGAGTGGGTTGCCTTCAGGTTTCCCTGACTGCCTGAACGAAGTTACACCACGGGTGTGGTGGCAGCCAAATCGCGTTGAATCGGGGGTAGCGGCGGGGGGCCGACGGTCGTAGAATCGAACGCATGTTCGAAGGAAGCGGTTCCTCGGTGCTGGACTTTCAGGCCATGAGCGATGAGGGGTTGATCGAGGCCCTTCGGACGGCACATGGGGCTTCGGCGGCGGCGCAGGCGGCGGAGGTGTTCGCGGTGCGCGAGTTGTATCGGCGACATCGGGCGGTGAGTGCGGAGCCGGGGCCGGGTGGAGTGCGGGCGGGTGAGTTCGCGGCGGCGGAGGCGGCGGTGGCGCTGCAGGTCGATGAGGGGTCTGCAGCGGCGATGATCGATGTGGGTTTGGCGCTGGAGGATTGGTTGCCGCGCACGCGGGCGGAGTTCGCGGCGGGGCGGATCGACCTGGCGAAGGTGCGGGTGATCATCGACAGCACGCGTGCGGTCGCCAGGGACGTGCTCGGCGAGTTGGAGCCGCGGTTGCTGGAGACGGCGGGGCGGACCACGCCGGTGCGGCTGCGGCAGGCGGCGCGGCGGTGGGCGGCGCGGCTGGATCCCGGTGGGGCGCAACGGCGGCGGGAGCGGCGCCAGGACGATCGGGACGTGCGGATTCGGGCGTTGCAGGACAGTATGGCCGTGTTCGACGGTGTGCTGCCTGCGCCGGGCGCGCAGACGGTGGCGATGCGGCTGCGGGAGATGAGCTCGCAGGTGTGCGCGGCGGATCCGCGGACGATGCCGCAGCGGCGGGCCGATGCACTGGTGGCGTTGGCCGATGGGTCGGGGCGGTTGCGGTGCGGGTGTGGCCGCGGTGCGCGATGTCCGAAGGCGGAGGTGACTGGAGACGCACCGCGGCGGCCGTTGATTCAGATCGGGATTCCCGCGGACAGCTTGCTCGGCATGCAGGACGCACCCGCGTTTCTGGCCGGGTACGGGCCGATCGATGCCGGGTTGGCGCGGATGCTCGCGGAAAATGCTCGGTTCCAAGTGATTCCAGAGCAGCCGGATGCCGATGAACCGGTCGACAAGGAACAGGTCGCGCGGTCACGGGCGGCACGAGTGGAGCGTGCGGCACGCTTGGAACGAGAGGTGCGGGCGCTGGACGGCATGTGCCGATTCCCGGGGTGCACGATGCCGGCCGCCGAATCCGAACTGGATCAACGAGAGTCGGCCACCCGCGCCGAAGTGACGGTGCTGTGCCCGCGACACCATCGCTTGAAGACGTTGGCGGACAAGAGAAAAGTCCCGTGGGAAACCTGGCTGGCCGATCCGGATCGGTTGCAGTGGACCACGCCGACCGGCGATGTGCACACCACCTCGCGTGAAGGTGCCCGATATCTGTTCCCGCACAAAGACATCGACGCGCCCACCTGCCGGAGCGACAACCCACCGCAGACCGAGCCCGCACGCAACGCCCCGGACGATCTCGCCTACCCGTTCCGCGGCCACCCGCTGGTCCACCGTCACCTGTGCCGAATCGCGCCGGAGGACGAGATCCCCGACGACACAACAACTCCGGTGCTCAACACCGCGTACTGAACGAGACCACCGCGGGGACCACACAAGTCCCCCACAGACCAACTGAAAACTCGACGCGCAGCGGTCCCGGCCGACTGGGGAAGCAGGACCGCGCCGTCGAACGGGCCGAGTCGCCGGCAGGTGGAGTCGGCGGCTCGGCCCCACGAAACGACGCGCTGCGGTCCAGGGGGAATTCGGGCCGCGCCGTCGAACGGGCCGGGCCGTCGGGTGGTGGATGCGACGGTCCGGCCCCCTGACCAACCGAATGCTCGGCGGGCGGGGTCCGGCCGACTGGGGTAGCCGGATATCCCCGCCGAGCGGGCCGAGTCCACGACGCGATCGTCGGCTCGGCCCCCGAGCCAACCGAATGACCAGCCCTCACCCGAGCTCAGGACTTGACGGCTATCCCGCCGACGATGATCTCTTCGACGAGGGTCAGCTTGTCGCGCACGATGCTGTCCGGTCGCCAATGCGATAACGGCACCAGACCCGGCTCGACCAGTGTGCAGCCGCGGAACAAGCGGATGATCTCGTCGTAGGTCCGGAACCGTCCGGTGCCCAAGAATTCCAGGAAGGACTTCTCCAAGGCCCGCGATTCCTCGCCGGTGTGTAAGAAATGCGTGATGAACAGATGGCTGCCCACGGGCACGGCATCCAGATACGCGTCGACAACGCCTTCGGGGTCTTCGTCGTCGTGCAGGTGATGCAGCATGCCGACGAGCATGACGGCCACCGGCTGGGAAAGGTCGATCAACCGCTGGACGTCCGGATGCGCCAGCACACCCTCGGGGTCACGTAGGTCAGCGGTGATGACACTGGTCCGGCCGTTCAAGCTCATCAGCGCGCGCGCGTGCGCCAGCACAATCGGATCGTTGTCGACATAGACGACGCTGGCGTCCGGTTGCAGTTCCTGCGCGACCTGATGGGTATTTTCCATCGTGGGTAGCCCGGCCCCGAGGTCCATATACTGCGTCAAGCCGGCAGTACCGGCCAGGTAGCGCACCCCGCGTTTGAGGACCGCACGATTCAGTTTGGCCAGCTCGTAGACGTCCGGCATGGCCTCGCGCAGATGATCGAGCACCCGTTCATCGGAGGGGTAGTAGTCCTTGCCACCG
This sequence comes from Nocardia sp. CS682, assembly GCF_004634405.1. Classification (NCBI taxonomy): domain Bacteria; kingdom Bacillati; phylum Actinomycetota; class Actinomycetes; order Mycobacteriales; family Nocardiaceae; genus Nocardia; species Nocardia sp. CS682. The sequence goes on from NZ_CP029710.1 coordinate 2,791,614, forward strand.
AGCATCGCATCGTAGACGCGGGAGATGCTCGGCTTGGTCACGTCGAACTCGACATGTGCCGACTCGGAATTCTTCATCGCTCATCCCTAACGCGCGATACTCGGACACCTGACCGCCACCGAAAAGCCTAGCGACGTAGTTGGATAGCGGGTGGCGCTATTGCCCGATCTGTACCAAGTCGACATCACCGGGTGAGCGCGTCCACCCAGTCCTCGTTGCTGATATCGATTTTGGACTTTCCGTCGAAGACGGACGGGGTACCCGCGGACTTGCCGAGCGCCGCTTCGAGAGCGGTCATCGCGGCTGTCGCGTCGGTCCGCGCCGCTTCGACCCTGGCGCCGGTTGAGATGCACTGCAACACCGATTCCGCAGCGCCCGCGACCCGGGCGATCGCGGCGAGTTCGGCATTGTCGAGATCGGCGCCGCCCTCGCTCGGCCGTTTGGTGGTGAACAGCTCGGTGTGGAATTTCGAGTAGACCGGACCCGAGCCCCCTTCTGCGACACATTGATTGGCGGCGACCGCGCGCGTCGAGTAATCCTTGCTCCGCGAACGGTTGTCGAGGAAATTCACCAGCCGGTAGCGCACGGCCAGCTTGCCCTCATCGATGCGCTGCGCGATCTCCTGGCCGGCGATGCGCTCCAGGTTGCCGCAGGCGGGGCAGATCGGGTCCTCGTAGAAGTCGACCGTCTTCGGGGCGTTGGGCTTGCCGAGCAGGATCGAACCGTCCGGCTCCAGCAGCACGCGCACACCGGGATCGTGCGCGGACCCGTACCCGTCATTGCGCACGCTCGGCTCGTCGTGCCCCCAGCCGATCACCGCGATCACGATCACCGCGATCAACGCGAGGGCAACGGCGCCCAGCGCGTAGGTGGTCTTGCTGGACATGGGCCGAGGAGTGTAGTTCGAACGCGATTCGCTCACCCCACCACTCTGCCGCAACCCGGCCACACTCCCACCGCCAACCCCCACCCGGTGCGGCGCGCCACACACCTGGTCGCGGACTCGCACAGCAGCCACGGTCGACCCGCGCCCGACCCGAAGCGACGGCCGCAGTCGGCACGAGCAGTAGGGCCCGATGTCCACGACAGCCGGTTCGGCATTCTGCGGCGCACGCCCCCGTCAATTACCGCGCGATCGAATCACGCGAAGTCGGTTCCGTATCCACATCAGCCGGTCCAGAACCTTGCCCGGATTCACCTTCGGCAACAACAGGTTCGACCGGCACCGGACTGTCGGCCACCGGCGCACCCGCCGCATCGTTCACCGCATGCTCGACCTGAGCATCGCGAGCCATCAACTGATGATCGGCCCCGTCCGGTCCGCAGAGATGCTCGCATTCGGCACCCGCCTCGTCCGCACGCTTGCCCGCAGGCTCCGCGCGCTTACGCAACGGCTCGGGCACCACCGCCCACCCGAGGGCCGCCACCGCAAGCAGCGCGCCGGTGACCGCGAGGGCGAGGCCATAAGAAGCCTGCTGCGCCAGCGCGCCCACCGCGACCGGACCGAGCACGGTACCCAGATCCGCCGCCATCTGGAACCCGGCGAGCACCGGCCCACCACGAGCGTTCGGACCGATGATGTCGGCGACCGCAGCCTGCTGAGTCGGCGTGAACATACCGGCCCCGAGACCGGCCACGAACGACGTGATGAGCAACCACGGCAACGTGTCGGAGATGCCGAGACCGGCCGTGCCGAGCGCACACACCAGTGACCCGACGATCAAAAACGGTTTGCGCCCCCACCGATCCGAGTAGCGGCCCGCCAGGAAAAGCACCGCGACGTTACCCGCCGCGAACACGGTCAACGCCACCCCGGCCATCCCCGGCGTCTGATGCAGCACCTCGACCACGAGCAACGGCACCAATGCCATCCGCACACCGAACACCGCGGCCCCGTTGGCGAAGTTGGACCACAGCACCGCCCGATACTCCGGCCGCGCCCACGCCTCCCCGAACGACATCATCCGCACGCCGCCAACGGGTTCCGGCGCGGCCAGCTGCGAATTCCGCAGCGCCAGATAGACAGCGACGGTCACCGCGAGCAAGGCGACCGCATAAATCACGAACGGCATGCGCAACCCGAGTCCGGACAGTGCCCCGCCGACCAGCGGCCCACTGACCGACCCGATCAGAAAGCTGGTCGACCACAACCCGGACACCCGTCCGCGCGCGGCGGGCGGCGACATCCGGATCACCAGCGCCAGTGACGACACCGTGAACATGGTCGACCCGATCCCGCCGAGCGACCGCAGAACCATCAGCTGCCAGTAACTTTGGGCCAACGCGCTGGCGCCTGTCGACACCGCGACGATCAGCAGCCCACCCAGATAGACCGAGCGCTCCCCCAGCTTCTGCACCAACCGGCCACTCACCGGCGCGAACAGCAACCGCATCAATGCGAACGCACTCACGATCGCCGAGGCCGCCGCGACGCCCACCCCGAAGCTGCGCGCGAATTGTGGTAGCACCGGCGCGACCAGGCCGAACCCGATGGCGATGACGAACGCGCCGCCGACCAGCACCCAGATCTCGATAGGCAGTGGCTCCGCCCGGCCGTTGGACCGTGCCTTGCCGACTGCCGACGATCTACTACTCACCGGATAGCGCCTGTCCCACCACTTCCTCCGCGGCCGCCTGCACCTGCGCGAGGTGCTCGGGACCGTGGAACGATTCCGCGTAGATCTTGTATTTGTCCTCGGTGCCGGACGGGCGGGCGGCGAACCACGCGTTCTCGGTGGTCACCTTGAGCCCGCCCAGCGGCGCGCCGTTGCCCTTCGCCCTGGTGAGCACGGACGTGATGGGCTCACCGGCGATCTCCTTGGTGGTGATCATGTCCGGAGTCAACTTCCCGAGCAACGCTTTCTGTTCCGTCGTGGCGGCCGCGTCGATCCGCGCGTAGGCGGGACTGCCGTAGCGGCGTTCGAGTTCGACGTAGCGGGCCGACGGGCTCTGGCCGGTGACCGCGGCGATCTCGGCGGCCAGCAGCGCGAGCAGGATGCCGTCCTTGTCGGTGGTCCACACGGTGCCGTCCATCCGCAGGAACGACGCGCCCGCGCTCTCCTCGCCGCCGAAAGCGAGGCTGCCGCTGAACAATCCGGGCACGAAGAACTTGAAGCCGACCGGCACCTCGTGCACGTCGCGGCCGAGCACGCTGACCACCCGATCGATCATCGACGAGGTGACCGCGGTCTTGCCGATCTTGGTGAGCGCGTCCCAGCCCATCCGGTTCGCGACGAGATATTCGATGGCGACCGCGAGGAAGTGGTTCGGGTTCATCAGCCCGCCGTCGGGGGTGACGATGCCGTGCCGGTCCGCGTCGGCGTCGTTGCCGGTGGACAGGTCGTAGTCGTCCTTGATCGCGATCAGCGAGGCCATCGCGTAGCGCGAGGAGGGATCCATCCGGATCTTGCCGTCGCTGTCCAGCGTCATGAAACGCCAGGTCGGGTCGACGAACGGGTTGACGACCTCGAGCTCGAGATCGTAGCGCTGCCCGATCTCCTCCCAGTAGTCGACGCTCGCGCCGCCCATCGGGTCGGCGCCGAGCCGGATGCCCGCGCCGCGAATCGCGTCCAGGTTCAACACATTCGGCAGGTCGGCGATGTAGTGGTCGAGGTAGTCGTAGCGCTGCACGTTGGTCTCCAGCGCGTGTTGCAGCGTGGTGCGCTTGATCCCGCTGAGCCCGCTGCGCAGCAGTTCGTTGGCGCGCGCGGCGATGGCGTCGGTCGCGGTGTTGTCGGCCGGACCGCCGTGCGGCGGGTTGTATTTGAAGCCGCCGTCGCGGGGTGGATTGTGCGACGGGGTGATCACGATGCCGTCGGCCTGGTTCTTGGTGCCGCCCCGATTGTGGCGCAGCACAGCATGACTCAGCGCGGGCGTCGGGGTGTACCGGTCGCGGGCGTCGATCATCGCGGTCACGTCGTTGGCCGCGAGCACCTCCAGCGCGGTGACCAGCGCGGGTTCGGACAACGCGTGCGTGTCCCTGGCCAGATACACCGGCCCGGTAATCCCGCGGGTCGCACGGTATTCCACGATCGACTGGGTGATCGCGAGGATGTGCGCCTCGTTGAACGCGGTGTCCAGGCTGGAGCCGCGATGTCCCGACGTTCCGAAAACCACCTGCTGTGCCGGATCCGACGGATCCGGAATCCGGCTGTAGTACGCCGTGACCAGATGTGCGATGTCTTCCAGGTCGGTGGGACGCGCGACACGCCCGGCTCGATCATGGGCCATGCTCGGGTCTCCCTTCCGTATCGGCTGTGCCCTGCTCGTCATCAGGATCATGTCCACAACCACTGCGTCGTCGACGCGGCGGCGAAGACCGCGGTCAGGCTGGCCACGACACTGATCACGACGTTGCCAACGGCGTAGGCGTAAGCGCCGTCCGTCACCAGCCGGATCGTCTCGTAACCGAACGTGCTGAACGTGGTCAGCGCGCCGCAGAAACCCGTACCGGCGGCGGCCAGCAGCCAGTTGCCCGCACCCGCGCCGATCAATCCACCGAGCAGCGCCGAACCGACAATGTTAACGGTCAGCGTGCCCAGCGGCAGCAGAGAATCGAAACGTGCTGATACGACACGGTCTACGAGGTACCGAACGGGCGCGCCGAGCATCCCGCCGAGCACGACGAGCAGGACTGTCATCGGGCGGCTCCCTGCCACAGCTCCAGTGGCGAGAGCGCGACGTTGATGGTGGTGAACAGTTCGGCGTTCTGCTCGACGAACGAACGCAACCGGTCGGCTTCGTCGACGAGCATCAGTATCAGCGGCAGATGGTCGGCCATGTCCAGGATGCGGGTGGTGTGGATGCGCGAGGACGCGCCGTAGCCTTCGATGCCGCGCCACACGCTCGCGCCGGCCAGTCCGGTGTCGCGGGCGCGCCGGACGATCTCGTGGTACAGCGGCGTGTGCCGCCATTTGTCGTCCTCGTCGAGCAGCACCGTCAGCCGCGCCGCAGGCTGCCACTGTCCCGCTGCACCGATCACCGCCTGGCCCCCTTCCGTCCTGCCGTTGCCGTTGACTGCCGAGCCATGCCAGTTGTCCACCGTGCCAGGCCGATGCCGAGCACGACAGCCCCCAGCGCCGCCACCACCGTTCCCCCGAGATAGCCGAACGCCGGTACCGCGGCGCCCGATTCGAGCAGTCTACGAATCTCGAGACCGTAGGTGGAAAACGTGGTGAAGCCGCCGAGCACTCCGATACCGAGAAAGGGACGCAGCAGTCTGTGGGCTACCCACACCTCGGTGCTCAGAACCATCAGAATCCCGATAGCAAAGCATCCCACGACATTTACGGTGAGCGTGGACCAGGGGACGTGCCCGTCGTGCACGGGCCACCACACGCCGAGGCCGTAGCGGGCCACCGCGCCGAGGCCACCGCCGACCGAGATCACCGCGAGCAGCATCGGTTCGACGAGCGGGGTGCGCCGCACCCACTGATCTCCCGCGCCGAACGCCACCTGCGCAATGTTATCGGTTGAACCGCGCGGTACGGTCCGCCGGACCCCGCATGTCGAGACCCTACGAACAGCGTTGTTCATTGACATCCGCGCGAGTTCCGCGTACGAATGGCCTGAAGGTTTGGCCGAAGTCGTCTCCATTCACCCCTTACTCAGGTCGGAGCAACGATGGCGGCACAGCGGGCACAACCGAATGCGCACCCGGAGACGGCGGCAGCTCGCCGACCGGGGCATCAGCAAACCCACGGCAGACGGCGGCTAGCCGTCGGCCGGACTCTGCGTCGATTCTCGATCGTGGCACTCGCGACGGCCGCGGCCGGGCTCGGTCACCTGGCCCCCGCAGGGGCCGCACCCCTCTATCCGGCCGCCGACGGCGACGGCTTCTACAACGCGCCGCCGGACGTCGCCAACTTCCAGCCGGGCGACGTGATGCGCAGCAGGGCGGTGCCCGCGGCCGGTTTTCCGGGCGCCACGGCATGGCAGTTGCTGTACCGGTCGACCAACTCGGCCGACGAACCGATCGGCGCGGTGACCACGCTGCTGCTGCCGCCGGGTGGCGGCATGAGCAGGCCGATCGTGTCGTACCAGCCGTTCGTCAATTCACTCGGCATGCAGTGCGCGCCCTCACACAGCATCTTCAACGGCACCATGCAGGAGGCGCCCGCGCTGAACCTGCTGCTGGCCAGGGGCTGGGCGGTCGCGGTGCCCGATCATCTCGGCCCGACCAGCGCCTACGGTGCCGCGCGCCTCGGCGGCAGGCTGACTCTCGACGGCATCCGTGCCGTAAAGCGCTTCGGCCCAGCCGATCTCGCGGGTAGTCCGGTCGGCATGGCGGGTTACTCCGGTGGCGGCATGGCGACCGGATTCGCCGCGGCCCTCGCCCCCGAGTACGCGCCGGAGCTGCCGATCGTCGGCGCGGCCCAGGGCGGCGTCCCGATGAACATCGGCAAGCTGGCCCAAGACGTCGGCATGCAGCGGAGCCCGCTGTTCGGACTCGGCTTCGCGGCCGCCATCGGCCTGGAGCGCGAATACCCCGGCGAGTTGCAGATGGACCGGATCCTGAACCCGGCCGGCTTCGCCCTGCGCGACCAGATCGCCAACGCCTGCACCAACGAAATCATCAATGCTGGTGCGAACAAGAGCTTCAGCGATGTCTTCAACGGCCCGATGGACGCCGACCCCACCGTCGTCCGCATCCTGCACGAGAACAGCATCGAGATCTACCCCGGCGTCCCCCGCACCCCGATCTACGAATGGCACGGCGGCTCCGATCAGGTCTCCCCGCAGCTGGTGCGCGACGTCGCAGGCCGGTACTGCGCTGAGGGCGTGCGCGTCCAGCTCGACATAATCCCCGGGGCCGACCACGGCACCGCGATCGCCCCGGGCTCGGTGAACGCCTTCAACTACCTCGGCGACCGCTTCGCCGGCCTCCCGGCCCCGAGCAACTGCTGACCGCACACACAGCACAACGCCCCCGTTCACCGTTGAACGGGGGCGTTGTGTCGTTCGAGCGGAACGTCAGTGCGCGAGCACCGGCTCGCCTTCCGACGGCTCCGGCACCGTGTTCGGCATCAGCGCCGCCATGATCACCGCGCCGACCACGAAGATCGCGGTCGCCCACCAGAAGCTTGTGGTGTAGCTCTCCACTGCGGATTGCGCCACGGTCAACGGGTCCGGCGTGCGGGTGGACAGGTAGTTCGTGGCTGCCGAGGCGGCAATGGTGCTGAGCAGCGCCGTGCCGATCGAGCCGCCGACCTGCTGGCTGGTGTTGATCATGGCCGAGGCCACGCCCGCGTCCTCGTGGTGCACCCCGGAGGTCGCACCCTGGAACGCGGTCGACATCGCGCCACCGAGGCCGAGGCCGAGCAGGATCAGCGCGGGCAGGATGTGCGAGGTGTAGCCGGTGTCCAGGCCGATCTGGGTCAGCCAGGCCATACCGCCCGCGGCGATCAGGAAGCCGCCTGCCATCACGACCTTCGGGCCGACCTTGGGCAGCACCAGCGAGGGCACCGTGGTGGAGGAGACGATCATCGCCGCGACCATCGGCAAGAACGCCAGGCCGGTCTTGATCGGCGAGTAGCCCATGCTCAGCTGCATGTAGTAGGTGAGGAACAGGAAGATCGCGAACATCCCGATGCCCATGATGAACACGGTCAGGAACGATCCACCGCGGGTGCGGTCCAGCACGATGCGCAGCGGCAGCAGCGGGTGTGCGACCCGCGTCTCCAACCAGGCGAACACCGCGAGCAGCACCGCGCCACCGATGAGGAAGCTCAGCGTCACCGGGTTGGTCCAACTGGTCGATTCCGCGTGCGAGAAGCCGTACACGATGCCGAACAGCGCAGCGGTCACCACGACGGTGCCGGGGATGTCGAGCTTGGGTCGATCAGTGGTGACATGCTTGGCCAGCAGCAGCACCGCGCCGATCAGCGCGACGGCGGCGAAGGCCAGGTTGACGAACATCACCCAGCGCCAGTTCGCCCATTCGGTGAGCATGCCGCCGAGCAGCAGGCCGATCGCGCCGCCCGCACCGGCGACCGCACCGAAGATGCCGAAGGCCTTGGCCCGTTCACCCGGTTCGGTGAAGGTCACGGTGAGCAGCGACAGGGCGGCCGGAGCCAGCAGCGCGCCGAACACGCCCTGCCCGACCCGAGCCGCGACCAGCATTTCGAAGCTGGTTGCCGCGCCGCCGACGGCGGAGGCCCCCGCGAAGCCGATCAGGCCGATGATGAAAGTATTGCGGCGACCGAAGAGGTCACTGAGTCGTCCGCCGAGCAGCAGCAGGCTGCCGAACGCGAGTGCGTAACCGGTGACCACCCACTGGCGGTCGCCGTCGTTGAAGCCGAGGTCGCGCTGCGCGGCAGGCAGTGCGATATTGACGACGGTGGCGTCCAACACCACCATGAGCTGCGCCACGCCGAGGACGGCGAGCACCCACCAACGCAGGGCGTGCGAGCCGCGACGGCCCTGATCCGTTTTTTCGGGGGCGGGTGCCCCACGGTCGAACGTGGTAGTCATTTGTCCCCTTTGTCTCAAGGTTTGATGCGGAGTTGACGCCTCCGGTTACCGTTAGAAGCTACCACCATAACGGAGAGAACGCCTCCGCTTAATCCCGATACTTGATAGGATGTGGGTGTGAATCACGCCACGGCCGTCTCTCCTCCCCGCCGCCTGCGTGCCGACGCCGCGCGAAATCAGCAGCGGATCATCGCCGCCGCGCGCGAGCTCTTCGCCGATCACGGACTCGAGATCACCCTCGATGACGTCGCCGAACGGGCGGGCGTGGGCGTCGGCACCGTCTATCGCCGCTTCGCCAACAAGAAAGAACTGATCACCGAGGTCTTCGAGCAGAGCATCGGCGAGTTCGCCGAGGCGGCCGACACCGCCTACCGGCATCCCGATCCCTGGTTCGGACTCGTCGAGTTCTTCGAATATGCCTGCAGACACATGGCGAAGAACCGGGGCTTCAGCGAGGTGATGCTCGAACTGGAGGACGACATCGACCGGTTCGTCGTCGTCCGCGACCGGATCAAGCCGACCGTCACGGCGATTGTGGACCGGGCCCGCGAGGCGGGCGTGCTCGCCCCCGGCATCGAGCCGTCGGACTTCTTCGCGCTGATCCACATGGTCGACGGCATCGCCGAGTTCGCCAGGCCGGTGAACCCGGACGTCTGGCAGCGCTACATGGCGATCGTCCTCAACGGCGTGCGCGCCGAGGGCACCCCACCCCAGCAGCTGTTGGTGCCGCCACTGAACGACTCCGAGGTAGAGCAGGCCAAGGGCGCGTGCGGAGGCCGCCGAAGGTAACAACTGCGTTATAGGTAGCGCAGATCACACACAGATCCCCTACAGTTGGACACATGACCAACTCGTGGGTGAACTGGGCTGGGGATCAACAGTGCGCGCCGGCGACCATCGCCACCCCGCGCACCGCCGACGAGGTCGCCGAGCTGCTTGGCCGGGCCGGTGACGCCGGTCAGACCGTGCGCGTCGCGGGCGCGGGACATTCGTTCACCGACGCCGTGCTGACCGATGGAGTGCTGCTCGACCTGCGCAACCTCAACCGGGTTCTCGACGTGGACGCCGCCACCGGTCGCGTCCGGGTCGAAGCGGGCATCACCCTCAACGCCGCGAGCAACGCCCTGCACGAGCACGGCCTCGCCTTCCCCAACCTGGGCGATATCGACGTGCAGACCGTGGCAGGGGCCACCGCCACCGCCACCCACGGCACCGGTGGCGCCCTACAGAATCTCTCGGCCGCACTGCATTCCATCGAACTGATGCTCGCCGACGGCAGCCGGGTCGAGTTGAACGCCGAGACCGATCCGGAGGGCTGGCGCGCGGCCAGGGTCAGCGTCGGCGCACTGGGCGTGGTCACCGCCGCGACGCTGCAACTGGTGCCGTCGTTCGTGCTCGAAGGGATCGAGCGGCCGGTCCCCGTCGAGGACGTCCTGGCCGATCTGGACTCCCATATCGACACCAATGACCACTTCGAGTTCTACATGTTCGCGCACAGCCCGGTGGCGATGACCAAGCGCAACAACGCCGTCGAACTGGCGGAGCAGCCGCGCGGCAAAGCGGTCGACTGGTTCGCCGACATGCTGATGTCGAACTACACCTTCGACGCGCTGTGCAAGCTGGGCCGCTGGCAGCCGCGGCTAGTGCCGTTGATCCACCGGGGCGCGGCGTACGCGGGCAGCTACCGCCGCCAGGTCGACCGCTCCTACCGAGTCTTCGCGTCCCCGCGCCTGATTCGCTTCACCGAGATGGAGTACGCGATCCCGCGGGAACACTCCGCGGCGGCGATCCGTGAGATCAAAGAACTATCCACGAGATTCGATACGCCGATGCCGATCGAGGTCCGCTGGGTCGCGCCCGACGACGCGTTCCTATCCCCCGCCACCGGGCGCGACACCTGCTATATCGCCGTGCACCAGTACCGGGGCATGGCCTACGAACCGTACTTCCGGGCCTGCGAGGCCGTGTTCGACAAGTACAACGGGCGGCCGCACTGGGGCAAACGGCACTTCCAGACCGCGGACACACTGCGCGGGCGCTACCCCGATTGGGACCGCTTCGCCGAGGTGCGCCGCCGCTTCGACCCGAAGGGCCGGTTCAGCAACGGCTATCTGGACCGCGTCCTCGGCCCGGTCGACTGACCCGAGTTACGCGCGGCCGTCGAGGATCTCGGCGACCAGCCGCGGCACGGCGGTGCCGATGGGTTCGCGGACGAGCTCGGTGGCCATCGAGTCGTACGGCGTGGGTTCGGCGTTGACGATGATCAGATCGGCCCCGTTCTCCACCGCGATCGCGCACATCGAGGCCGCGGGCTCGACCTGGAGCGAACTGCCGATCGCCAGGAAGATATCGCTGGTCTGCGCGGTGAGCATGGCCTTCATCATGGTGCGGCGGTCCATCTGCTGGCCGAACATGATGGTCGCCGACTTCAGCACGCCGCCGCAGTCCGGGCACGGCGGATCCGCCTCGCCCGCCGCGACCCGATCGAGCGTCGCCGCCATCGTCGTCTGGTAGACGCATTCGACGCAGACCACCTCGAACATGTTGCCGTGGATCTCGATCACCCGGTCGTCCGGGAAACCGGCGCGCTGGTGCAGCCGGTCGATGTTCTGGGTGATGATGGTGACCGCGCGACCGGCCTGCGCCAATTCGGCCAGCGCGGCGTGCGCGGCGTTGGGGCGCGCCTGCCAGGCCGGATTGTCGCGGCGGGCCAGCCACGCGCGTTGCCGCAGGTCCGGATCGGCCAGGTAATTGTCGTAGGTCGAGAGCAGTTCGGCGATCGGGTCTTTCGTCCACACCCCACGCGGGCCGCGGAAGTCGGGAATGCCGGAGTCGGTGGAGATGCCCGCCCCGGTGAGCACTCCGATGCGGCCGTCGCGGCGGCGCCACTCGCTCGTCATAGCACCGAGCCTAGGGCGCATGGCAGCACTGAACCACTGCGTCGTTCACCCTACGCAAGACGATGAGAGAATGTTACAGTTATCATCTCATCGCTTTAGAGGTGCTGATCAAAGGAGATCACGATGACCGCGTCCGCCGCCCTCGAATCCACCAGCGCCCGAACGCTTCCACCACGACGTCCGTTCGCGCCGGGCACCCGCCTGTGGGACGAGACCGGACTGATCACCTTCTCGCTGACCGCCGGTTCAGCCTTCCTCCTGCAAACCATGGAGCCGAGCATCTCCGCCGTGGTCGACGAGCACTCCACCTTCCGCACCGACCCGATGGGCCGCGCACTGCGCAGCATCGCCTCGGTGATGATGTGGATCTACGGCGGCGAGGAGGCCATCGCCGAGGCCGACCGGCTGCGCACCATGCACGCCTCGCTCAACACCACCGACGCGCACGGTGTCCGGCACACGGCACTGTCCTCGGGGCCGTGGGCCTGGGTGCTGCACACCGGGACGTTCGCCTTCGCCGAGAACGCGAAGTACTTCGCCCGCAACCCGCTCTCCCCGGCGGAGAAAGAGGCGGTCTACCAGGAGATGGTGCAGCTGATGCGCAACTTCTCGGTGGCGCCCAAGGAGATTCCGGCGAGCTACGCCGAATTCGAGACGTTCTTCGCCGACATGGTGGCCAACCACCTGGAGGCCACCGGCACCGCCCACGACTATCTGCGGGTGATCCGGTCCGTCGCGCCACCGAAGCAGTTGCCGCGCGTTCTCGCGCCGCTCTGGCGCCGCGCCATCGCACCGGTCGGGCGAATGCAGTACTTCGTGACCGTGGGCACGACGCCCGAGGTCGCCCGGCGCAAGCTCGGGCTGACCTGGAGCGAGTCCGATGAGCGCAAGCTGCGGGCGCTCGGTTGGGTGCTCGCCCGGGCGGTGCCGCTGCTGCCGGAACGCGTGCGGTACTTCCCGATCGCCTATGAGGCGCGGCGGCTCGAGCGGGATCGGGCGCGGCTGCGCAAGATGATCGATTTCCGTCCGATCTGAGCGTTCGGCGTCGACGGCGCTGCGGCCACCCCGGCCGTAGCGCCTTTTGTTGTGCAGCAGCGGCTTTCAGGAGCTCGCGAAACTCTGCGCTTCGACTGCTCGCACACTCGGGCCCAGCTCCGGATACCGACCAGTATGAATGCCTGACCTGCGGCGCCGACATAAGCCGTTGTGCGCCAACATCTCTCAGCAGCCCTCGATCACCCCATCCGAGCGGGGCCTCGCAGCTATGACAAACCGTCCAGTCCGAAAGTGGTCTTCGCTCGAGCCCCACGCCCGATACGCCGCGCAGATCGCTGACGCTTCCCATATGCACTGCGCAACAACACTTTTCAAGATCAAGCACCTGTAACGCGCCCGACCCAGAACAGGTGTCAATGCGGACGAGCACCTGTCCGCAGTAACGATCTTCGCCGCGCTGGTATACGTATCCCGTACGCTTCGACAGCGTTTCGGCCCCAACACGCCGGATAACCCTTATCTGGCAGCACAGACACCCTGCTCGGCTCCGCTCATCGAAAGGCGCTTCTATGCCCCACAAGCCCAGCGTGCTGTTCCTCTGCGTGCACAACGCGGGCAGATCGCAGATGGCCGCCGGGTTTCTCAGCGCGCTCGCCGGCGACCGGATCGAGGTCCGCACCGCGGGCAGCGCGCCTGCCGCCACGCTCAACCCGACGGCGGTCGCTGCGATGGCGGAGGTCGGCATCGATATCTCGGGCCGCACCCCGAAGCCGCTGACGATGGACGCGGTGGGCATCTCCGATGTGGTGGTCACCATGGGCTGCGGTGACGCCTGCCCGTTCTTCCCCGGCATCAGCTACCGCGACTGGGTGCTCCCCGACCCGTCCGGCCAGACCATCGACGTGGTCCGCACGATCCGCGACCGCATCCGGATCCTCGTGGAAAACCTGATCGCCGAACTGGTCCCCGCGCTGGCCCGCTGAACGCTGTCCGATTCGTTCAAGACTGCGCCGGGCGCGGCTGACTACCGTGCGGGTATGACTCCACAACTCGACGTCATCGGCATCGTTGTCACCGATATGAGCGCCTCGGTCGCCTTCTACCGCCGCCTCGGTCTCGACTTCCCCGCGGGTTCCGAAGAGGCGCCGCACGCCGAAGCGGCCCTGCCCAACGGTTTCCGGCTGGCCCTCGACACCGAGGCCACCATCAAGTCGTTCCATGCCGACTGGGAACCCCCGAGCAGCGCGGGTCGCATCGGACTCGCCTTCCGCTGCGCCGACCCGGACGAGGTCGACTCCGTCTACGCCGCCCTCGTGGAGGCCGGCTACCACGGTGAGATGAAGCCGTGGGATACGTTCTGGGGGCAGCGCTATGCCGTGGTCCTGGACCCGGACGGAAACGGCATCGACCTCTACGCCGCGCTTCCGGCCACCGACTGAGCAGCCCACGGGCCAGGGACCCGGCGGTCAGCCGACCAGCGACAGCCCTTCTCGCGCCTCGGCAGACCGACTCAGCACCTGCCCCAACGGCATTCCCGTGAGATCACGCATCTCGCGCGCCAGATGAGCTTGGTCCGCGAACCCGGTCGACACCGCGATATCGGCGAACGACCTGCCCCGACGCGCCTGCGCCAGCGCCCGTTGCATCCGCAGCACCCGAGCCAGGGTCTTGGGTCCGTACCCGAACGCGGCCAGCGAACGCCGGTGCAGCAGCCGGGCATTCAACCCTGCTGCCTCGGCGGTCGCCGCCACCGACCAGCCCGCATCCAACGCCGCGACCACCTTCGGCAGTACCGGATCGGGGGGCGCCACCTCGGCTGCCCGCCGCAGCGCGATCTGTTCCAGCGCGGCGACCGGATCGTCGGCGGTGCCGAGTTGCTCGGTCAGCCGCCGCACCGTCCCCGATGCCCAGACATCGGCGAGTTCGATCCGCTGGTCCCGCAGTTCGTGTGCAGGCACTCCGAGCAACGCGGGCGCTGTCCCCGGCGCGAACCGAAGCCCGACATACCGTGTCCCGATCGCCGCGACCGGCCGGAAAGCTCGCGTGTCCGGTCCGGCGACCCTCAGCGCCCCATCCACCCACAGCAGGTCGATGCAGCCGTCCGGCAACACCGGCAGCGCGGTGTCCGCGCCGGTCACCGTGCGCGTCCACACCACCGCCCGCTCGAACCGCGACGGCCGCTCCCGATACCCCCGCCCATCCCAGGACTCGTCCACTCCTCGACGCTACCTCCGCCCGCTGACACGCTTTGCCGCCGGCGACGTAATCCCGTGCCCGGAATCGCCCGTAGGCACGGTCCCACCGCTGGCGCCGGAAAACGGGTCAGCGCTGGGCGGGAACCGGCATTACTCCGCGCGGGACGACGCGAACGAACGCATCGGGGTGCGCGGCAGCGATTTTCGATTCCGGGTCTTTGCAGCCGACCGTGACATCACCGATCGGCGCCGCGGAAAACGTCCACACCGTCATCCAGTCCTTGCCATTCACCGATTCGGTCTTTTTCACGTCCGAGGACCGCAGGTCTTCGTTCCGGCCGGAACTGTCGACCACGGTGCAGCGCAACTCATTTGCGGCCTGACCCCAGTCGGCGGGCACCCGAATATCCATCACGGCGTCGGCGGGTACGGCGACCTTTTTGGTCTCGCCGAGCGCGATCCGCACGCCACCGCCGGTTTCGCTGTCGTCGCCGGAAGCCGGTGTGGTCTCGGGCGAACTGGATGTCGCCGCGTTACTCGACGAGGTCGATTCCTGGCTCGCCGACTTGTCATCGGAGCACCCCGCTACGAGTGCGACCAGCGCCGGAACCAACACCCAGATCAGTTTCACAGGTCAAACCCTCTCGTCGCGCCCACTCTCCAGGCGATTGGTACGGATCAGCGATCGAACACCGCGGTGTGCGCATCCTGACCACGTGCACGCCGCCAATAGACAGAGCATGACAACTTCGGAGTCGAATGGAGACTACACGCGCCCGAAAACCGCCAATTTATTCGGTAATTTGCCGGAGTAATGTTGGCTCGTTCGTTGTCCGCATTACCCACGGAGACTCGCCTGATGACTTCACCTGTCATGTTCCACGCGGTCGAAATTTCCCTGCCCGACGGCACCGCCGAGGCCTACTTCGCCCATCCCGACGACGGCGCAAGGCATCCGGGTCTGCTGTTCTACCCCGATGCGTTCGGCCTGCGGCCATGGTTGCGCGAGATGGTGGAAACCATTGCGGCGCACGGATTCGCCGTGCTCGCGCCGAACATCTTCTACCGGTCCGGTCGCGCACCGGTCCTGCCCATGCCCGACTTCAGCGAGTCGGATGCCCAGGCGAAGTTCTTCACCGCGCTGGCGCCGATACGCGAGGCCCTCACGCCCGACAAGGCCATGCAGGACGCGCACGGCTACCTCGCCTGGCTGTCCGGCAACGAGCTGGTGACGCCGGGCGCGCTCGCGACGACGGGCTACTGCATGGGCGGCAGGCTCGCGCTGCGCACCGCGGCGACGTTCGGCGCGCAGGTGGCCGCGGCGGCCAGCTTCCACGGTGGTTTCCTCGCCGCCGACGACCGGCCGGACAGCCCGCACCACAACGCGGCCGACATCACCGCCGAACTGTTCATCGCGCACGCCGACCACGACTCGTCCATGCCGCCGGAGCAGATCACCCACCTCGAACAGGCCCTCGACAAGGCCGGCGTGCGCTACACGTCGGTCACCTATCCGGACGCCGCACACGGTTTCACCATGCGGGATACGCCTACCTATCAAGAGGACGCATACCAGCGTCACCTGCACGATCTCCTGGCGTTGCTCGGTCGCGCCTTCGACACGGAATAAAGGCCCTATCATCCGATGTTTCGGCTGGAGGCGGTATCGACTCCAGCCACGGGGCCGGCTGTGCCGTCACACGACCGACCGGCCGGTTTACGGGGGGCGTTATCCCCGGAACCGCTGGTTCCGCATAGTGTTGTCGGCAGGCGATCATCGGGAGGACCACATGGCCGAGCTGGTGTGGATGGAGGAACGCGACGGCGGGGCGGAGTATCCGCGTGGGTAACGACCAGGGCGCGGCCGCCGCGACGCAGCGCTACTCGGCTTTTACCGGGTACCGCCAAGCAGCCCTGACGACCACCACCACGACCCGGCCAGTCTTCATCGGCGTCGCGCTGATCGTCAGCGTGCTGCTGGTGTACGCGGCGCACCCGGCGGCGCAGGAGGGGCCGGATCACGCGTGGTTCCTCGGTATCGCGGTGGCCGGCGTCTTCGTGGCCCGCGGCCTGCATCTGCGGCGCCCGATCACCCTGCCGCACTTCACGGTCGCCATCCTGGTGCTGGCGATCGCCCATCTCGCCTACCGCGCGGAACATCCGGGCTACGGCTTCGTGCTGCTCGCCGCCAGCGGTTTCATCCTGGTGCTGCCGCAGTCGAGCAAGCCACAGCCAGACCAGCTCTATCGCGTCGCCGAACTGGTCGGCCGCACCGAACGCGACCCGCTGGCCCCGTTCGCGCTGCATTCCTCGAAAACCTATTTCTTCAACTCGAATTCGACTGCGGCGATCGGCTACCGGACCCGCTTCGGCATCGCCGTGGTGGCGGGCGACCCGATCGGTGACCGCGCGGCGTTCCCCGAACTGCTCACGGAGTTCTCCGATTTCGCGGTCAACCAGGGCTGGCGCGTCGCGGTGCTCGGCGCCAGCCCGGCGCTGGCCGAGCTGTGGCGGCGCCGCGCGCTGGAACACCGTGGGCTGCATGCCGTCCCGATCGGTCGCGACGTGGTCATCGAGGTGGACGACTTCGCCATGGTCGGCAGGCACTACCGCAATCTGCGCCAAGCCGTCAGCCGCACCCGCAATTTCGGTGTCACCACCAAGATCGTGGACGAGTCCGCGCTCACCGATCAGCAACGCGACGGCCTGCTCGCCATCGTCGACGAATGGGGCAGGGGCAGGCAGACGCGCGGCTTCTCGATGATCCTCGATCACCTGCTGGACGGGCGGAACCCGAACATGCTGGTGGTGATGGCCAAGGACGCGGACGGAACGCTGTCCGGCTTCCAGCGTTACGGCATGTCCAACCGGGGCCGCGAACTGAGCCTCGATGTGCCGTGGCGGCGCAAGGACGCGCCGAACGGCCTGGACGAGCGGATGATCATCGACCTGGTCGACTACGCCCGCGAGCACGACATCCACCGGATCTCGTTGGCATTCGCGCCCTTTCCTGAGCTCTTCGCCGACAAGCACAAGTCGCGCACCGCGAAGCTCATCTATGTGCTTGTGCACCTCGGTGATCCGCTGATCCGACTGGAGTCGCTGTATCGATTCCTGCGCAAGTTCCACGCGCTGTCGGACCAGCGGTATGTGCTGATCCGCTGGCGCGAGGTCGTCATCGCCGCCGCCGCGCTGCTTACCCTGGAGTTCGCACCGCACCGCCGCGAACACTGAGGAAGCCGATGGAACTGACCCACACCGATATCAAAGCCGCCGTCGCGCGGGTGGCAGGCCGAGTTCGGCCGGTCGCCGTCGCCTCCGCCGACGACGGCGCGGGACAGTTGTGGTTGGCCCTGGAGTCGATGCAGCACACCGGCAGCTTCAAGGCGCGCGGCGCGCTGAATTTCCTACTGACACACCAGGAGAACGGCACGCTGCCGGGTGCGGGCGTGACGATCGCCTCCGGCGGCAACGCCGGGCTGGCGTGCGCGTGGGCCGCCCGCGAACAGGGTGTCCGCGCCACCGTGTTCCTGCCGACCACCGCGCCGAAGGTGAAGGTGGACCGCCTGCGCTCCTACAGCGCCGAGGTCACGCTGATCGGCACGCAGTACGCCGACGCGCTCGCGGCCAGTCGCGAATTCGCCGCCACGACAGGCGCTTTGCTGTCCCATGCCTACGACAATCCGCTCATCGCCGCGGGTGCGGGCACGCTGATGGCCGAGATCCATCAACAGCTGCCCGACCTGGACACCGTGGTGGTCGCCGTCGGTGGCGGCGGTCTGTTCGCTGGAGTAGCCACCGCCGCAGCCCATTACGGTGTGCGGACGGTCGCGGTGGAACCGAGGTACTGCCGTGCGCTCAATGCGTCGATCGAGGCGGGTCAGCTTGTCGATGTCGACGTCGACTCGATCGCCGCCGACTCCCTCGGTGCGCGCCGGGCCACCGAGTTGGCGCTGTATGCCGCGCAGAACTACGACGTCGTCTCACTGCTCGTCGACGACGCGGACATCGTCGCAGCCCGCCGCGCCAGTTGGGAAGACCGCCGCCTCGCCGTCGAATACGGTGCCGGGACAGCACTTGCCGCCGTGTTCGGCGACCAGCCCGCTTACCGGCCCGAGCCCGGCGAGCAGGTGTGCGTCGTGGTGTGTGGTGCGAATACCGACCCGTCCGATCTGGCGACCTAGGCACTTCCGCGCCACTCAGTCCGCGGCCGTCGGTCGCGCGACCGACGAGCCGGCGGTCATGCGCCCGATGAGTCCGCTGCGGATGCCGTTGCTCCCACGGATTTCCGGCGAACGCCAGCGCGCGGCGCTACGCTCGTACCGTCTTCGATCCCGACGGAAGCACTTCCATGGCGCTCGCATCCCGCATGGTTCCCCTCGGTACCCCGGCACCGGATTTCTCCCTGCCCGACCTCGATCAGCAGACGCACTCGCGCGCGGACTTCGAAAACGGGTCAGGTCTGCTGGTCGTTTTCGCGTCCAACCACTGCCCCTACGTCCAGCATCTCGAGGCGGCGCTCGGCGCGCTCGTCGACTCGCTGCCCATGCCGACCGTGGCGATCTGCACCAACGACGCCGCGGCCTATCCCGACGACGCGCCGGTCCACCTGCGTGACCAGGCTATTCGCGCAGGCTGGACGTTCCCCTATCTGATCGACGAGTCGCAGCAGGTGGGCCGCGCCTTCCAGGCCGCCTGCACGCCCGACTTCTTCCTTTACGACGCGTCCCTCGCGCTCGCCTATCGCGGCGCCTTCGACGAGTCCACGCCCGGCAACGGAAAACCATTGACCGGAAACGATTTACGGACCGCGATCGAAACCGTCCTCGGCGGGAAACCCGTACCGGAACCACACCAGCCCAGCATGGGCTGCTCGATCAAGTGGCGGGCCGACTGAAACACCCGCGACAAGCGGCGCCGAGTAGGCGAAAATATCGCAAGACAACGTCACAGGGCCTGACAAGTCCGACGAAAGGGGTGGGGACGTTGGCAACTATCGTCCTTGTACACGGCATAGCGCAGGAGCAGGCCGCGGCGGACACACTGGAAGCGCAATGGCTGCCCGGGCTGGCGGGCGGGGTGCGCAACCACGGCGACAACGAGCTCGCCGATCGACTCTGGCGCAACGGCCTACCCGGCGATATCTCGACGCGAATGGCGTACTACGGCAATCAGTTCCTGGCCAAGGGCGCCCAGGGCACCGCGGTGGGCGACCTCGACGACGAGCAGCTCGAGCTCATGGAGCAGCTCGCCGAGGTGTGGTTGGCCAACGCCGCCGAGCACGCGGGCGACCAGCGGGACCGGGCGACCGCCCAGCGGCTGACCGCCGTACCCCCGCCGGACGCTCGGCCGCAGGGCGTCAAAGCCGCACTGCGACCGGCACTCAACGCGCTGGTCCGGCTGCGCTGGTTCGCGCCGTTCGGTGTCGGGCTCGCCGAGAAGTTCGTGGTGCGCGCGCTTTCCCAGGTCAGCCGCTACTTCACCGACGAAAAGGTGCGCGAGTACGCCCAGCAACAGGTGCTCACCCATGTCGGCCCCGATACCAAACTCGTCATCGCACATTCCCTCGGCTCGGTCGTCGCCTACGAGGCGCTGCACCGGGTCGACCAGGAGGTGACCCTGCTGACCATGGGTTCGCCGCTCGGCCTGCGCACCGTCATCTACGACCGGCTCCGCCCCCAGCCGTGCACCGTCCCCAAATCCGTCGGCAACTGGTACAACCTGGTCGACCGCGACGACCTGGTCGCCGCCCACCTCGACCTGGCCCCGTACTTCCCGCCGTTCCCCGGCTCCGACGTCACCCCGATCACCGAGGAGCCGCTGGACAACGGTGCGAGCCCACACGACTCCACGCACTACCTGACAAAAGCGATCACCGGCGGCATCGTCTCCAAAGCACTGGCAGGCTAACGCTGTTCGACGATCTCCGCCAACGGCTCGGGGGACCTGCGGCGGTCGCGCCACCACATCACCGACGCGACGGCCAGGCCCACTGTCGTGAGCGCCGCGCCGACCAGCGGCAGCGACCGCAGGCCGGTCCCTTCGTCGATCACCCAGCCGCCCAGGCGTCCCGCGCCCGCGGCGGCGAGCTGAAAGCCGGACGCATTGACCGCGACAGCCAGCGTCGGTGCGACGGTCGCCGCGGCGACAACCCGCGTCTGCATTCCGGGGATGATCGCGAACGCGAGCGCACCGATGACGAAAACCAAAGTTGTCGAGCCGATCCGATTCCCACCGACCAACCAGAACAGCGCCAGCGCGCCGATCAACGCCGCGAGCAGACCGGCCACCGACCCCAGCAGTGACCGGTCGGCAAGCCAACCACCGAGCTGGTTACCGACGACCGCACCGACTCCGTACACCAGCAACAACACCGGCACCGCACGCGCCGAGAAGCCGGCGATATCGGTCAACAGCGGCGTGATGAACGTGAAAACAGTGACCACACCAATATTTCCGAGCGCGGTGAGCCCGATCGCCCACCACACCTCGCGGTCGCCGAACACGCGCAGCTCGCCGAGGATCGATCCGGCCGCCGTGCCCGGCCGATCCGGCATGAACCGCAGTACCAAGGGCAGCGCGGCGGCCACGCACAGTGCCACGGCCACGAAAGTCGCCCGCCAGCCCAGACTTTGGCCGATGATGGCGCCGATCGGCGTCCCGAGCACGATCCCCAGATTCATCCCCAGCGCCACCCGCGCCACCGCCGCTGCTTCCTTGCCGGGCGGCGCGGTCGACACGGCGGTAGCGATCGCCACGGCAAAGAACGTGGCGACCACGAGCCCCGCGACTGCCCGCGTCGCCAACAGGGCCGGGTAGTTCGGCGCGATCGCGGACCCCAGATTGGCGAACACCGCGACCAGCATCAGCCCGACGATGAGCCGTTTGCGCGGCACCCGCGCCGTCAGCACGGTGACCACCGGACCACCGACGATCATGCCGATCGCGTACGCGGTGACCAGCATGCCCGCCGCCGATACCGAAACGGACACTCCCCCAGCAACTTCCGGCAGAATCCCGGCGATCACGAACTCGCCGGTGGTGAGACCGAAAACCACCAACATCAACGAAAAGACGGCAGGCCGCATCACAGCATCCCTCATATAGTTCTAACTCAAATGATCCGAACTAGAACTATCACAGTTCGAACCAAGAGCGCTAGACTCGATGCAATGACGCGGCAGCCTCCCCCGACGGTCGACACCGAGCTCGACCGGGACGTGTGCAAACTCGTGCATCAGTTCACCCATCGGCTCGACGTGCACGTCCGCCGCGTCGCCGAGCAGCTCGACCTCACCCCGTCACAGGTCATCGCCCTGCGCGAGCTGTCCGAGCCGATCACCGCGCGCGAGCTGGCCACCCGGATGTCCTGCGAGCCGTCCAACGCGACGTTCGTCCTCGACCGGCTCGAACAGCAGGATTTGATTCGCCGCGAACCCCATCCGAGCGACCGGCGGGCCAAGCAGATCGTGTTGACCGCGGCCGGAAAGCGCCGGCGCGCCCGCGCGGTCGAGCTGCTCGGTGCCGAGTCCCCGCTGACCTCACTCACGCCCGCCCAACAGCAAGCCCTACGCGACCTGCTGCACGCGATGACAACCCCTTGATATAGACATACGTACGCACGTATTGTTTGTTCATGACCTTGGCGAGCCCCACCACCGAAGAGACCGATCCGTTCTGCATCCCGCCCCTGGAAGCCGCAGCACTGCTCTTCGACGCACCCTGGCAACGATTTGCCGTCATCGGCGACAGTTTGTCCGCCGGTACCAGCGATCCGACGCCTGGCTACACAACCCTGGGCTGGCCCGACCGTGTTGCCGATGTCCTACGCCGCGTGCGGCCCGACCTGGCCTATCTCAACACCGCGGTGGTCGGGGCGACCACCACCGAAACCCTGCGGCACCAAGCGGATCGGATGCGCGAGTTCGCCCCCGATCTTCTACATCTGCCTTCCGGTGCGAACGACATCGTCCGCCGCACACCCGATTTCGGTGAGATCGAGCAGATCCTGCAGGATATGTACCGGATGGCGGCGAGCACGGGTGCCCAGCTGACCACGTTTACCCTCAGCAAAGCCTATGTCGTGCCGGTCTTTCCGGACTTTCGCGACCGAGTCCGCCGACTCAACGACATCAACCGCGCGCTGGCCGCAGAATTCGACGCCGTGGTGATCGACATGTGGGACCACCCGTTGAACGATCGCGCGAACCTGTTGAGCGCGGACGGTATTCACTTCTCCACCGCCAGCCAGGCCGTCCTGGCCAGCGAGGTCGTCAAGCAGCTCGCGCACCTGCTCGACACCCCCGTGCCGCGGGCCGTGCCGGACGGCCCGCGGCGGATCACCTACTGATCCGCGTGCGGCAGGTTGGCCTTCGCTTCCTCGTAGCCGCCGGTGGGCGCCGCCTCGTCCTTGGTGTAGACCAGGTGCAGCACGCCGGTGGTGAAGGTTTCCGAGGAGAGCAGCCGCAGCGGCAGCGTCGTGTCCCGATCCTCGAACAGCCGCAGGCCCTTGCCCACCACGATGGGGTGCACCAGCAGGTGCAGCTCGTCCAGCAGCCCGGCGTCGAGCAGCTGGCGGACGACGGAGACCGACCCGCTCATGGCGATATCGCCGCCTGGCTCGTTCTTCAGCGCGGTCACCGCCTCGATCAGCTCGCCCTTCAACACCTCCGAGTTACGCCAGGTGAGGTCGAGATCCTGATGTGAAACGACGATCTTGCGAGCATCGCCGAACGACTTGGCCATCTCCGCGTCCTCACCACCCGCGGTTTCCCGGTCCGGCCAGGCCGCCGCGAAACCTTCGTAGGTGACGCGGCCGAGCAGCATGGTGTCGGCGTTGCCCATCTGGGCGGTGACCGCCACGCCCATCTCGTCGTTGAAGTACGGGAAGTGCCAGTCCTGCGGATCGGCGACAACGCCGTCGAGGGCGGCGAACAAGCCTGCGGTGATTTTCCTCATCGTCCAACTCCTGGATCAGTAGTGCCTGTGTTGCCTGATCTGACGGGGTGGCGATCGAAAAATCATCGGCCTGCGCTCAGACCCGTTCGGCCTCCACCACCCAGATGGGCAGCAGCATAGAGCCGTCCGCGTCGTACTCGAGTTGTACGCCGTCGCGTTCGAAGACCTCCTGCAACGTCGGGGTCGGTTTGATCGCGGTGAGCTTGCCGCGGCGGAACTCGGTGAGTTGCCAATCCGGGGCGCGGAAGGCGGTGCGCAGTTCGTCCTCGGCGATCGCGTACGGGGCGTAGGCGTCGCTGTATTCGGCTTCGCAGAAACAGAATTGGATCAACCGCCCGCCGGGCCGGAGCACGCGGTGCAGCGCCGCCACGTACTCCTTGCGCTGTTCCGGATCCAGGCAGTGGGCGAGGGCGCTGCTGACGACGGTGTCGAACCGGTTGTCGTAACCGGCGAGCACGGTGGCGTCCGCGACGGCGAACGACGCCGCCACACCACTTTCTGCCGCCCGGGCGCGGGCCGCTTCGATCGCCGTCGGCGCGAAATCCAACCCGGTGACCCGGTAGCCGAGGCCGGCCAGATAAACACTGGTATCCCCTCGGCCACAACCGATGTCGAGCACATCGCCGGTGATCCGGCCCGCCTGCTCGAACTCGACGAGCAATGGTTGCGGCCGGTCGATCTCCCAGGGGAGCCGGTCCATGGTCACGCCCTCGAAGGGGGTGCCGCTGCTATAGGCATGTTCGTAATCGATCGTCGATGGGACGACTCGGGGTGTTCCGTCATTCTCGGTCATAGCTAACCTGTCCCTCGCCTTGATGGTGGATCGGGATTCGACGGATGAATTCTATCGAGAAACGGAGCGTGTCACTCCGGTTGACGTGACATACTTCCGCGCTGGTCAGCCGTGGATTGCGGCCCGTGGAAGGCCGCACGATAGCTGTGCGGACTGGTGCCGACGACTCGCTTGAACCGATCGCGGAACGCGGTCGGTGACCCGAAGCCGACCTGCCCCGCGATCCGGTCCACCGGATGACCGGTGGATTCCAGCAGGTACTGCGCCTGGCGAATGCGGGCCCGCAGCAACCACTGCAACGGCGTTGTCCCGGTCTGTTCGCGGAAGCGGCGGTTGAGCGTGCGGGTGCTCATCCCGGCCTGCGCGGCGATGTCCTCCAAGGTCAGGTCCTTCGCGAAATTGTCCTGGAGCCAACGGGTTATCGGCTCCAGCACCGAACCGCGCGGGGTCGGCGGCTGGTCGTGCACGATGAACTGCGCCTGTCCCCCTTCACGTTCCAGTGGGACGACCGAAAGGCGGGCCGCGTCGGCGGCGATCGCGGAGCCGTGATCGCGGCGAATCAGGTGCAGGCACAGGTCGATTCCCGCGGCGGCGCCCGCCGAGGTGAGCAGCTGACCGTTGTCCACGTAGAGCACGTCAGGGTCGACATCGATGGCGGGATAGCGGGCCGCGAACTCGGTGGCGGCGGCCCAGTGCGTGGTCGCGCGTTGTCCGTCGAGCAGGCCGGTGGCGGCGAGGACGAAGGCGCCGACGCAGATGGAGGCGATTCGAGTACCCGCGGCCGCCGCCTGCCGCAGCGCGTCGAGCACGTCGTCGGCGACCGGCAGCATGGGATCGGCGCGGCCGGGCACGATGATCGTGTCCGCGTCGGCCAGTGCCGTCAGGTCGAACGGTGGTTGCAGCGTGAACGCGCCGGCGTCCACCGTCGGCGCGGCGCCGCAGACCCGCACCCGATACGCGGGCCGTCCGTCGGGCAGCCTGGCGCAGCCGAACACGTCGATGGGCGTCGTGAGGTCGGAGGGGATGACCCGGTCCAGTGCGAGAACAGCCACCACATGCATGGCACCATGCTAGGTCGCTGGCAGATTCGCGCCAATAGCGATGAGCTGGTCATATCGTCCGAAGCACGAGCTCAGAGCCTTTGGCCAGAATCGACCGGTGTATGGCAGTTTCGCCTGTTCCTCGCCGATCGAATCGCGGCTAGTCTCGCCGCTGTGACGAAGTTTCTGCTGTCGGTCCACGTACTGGCCGTGATCCTCGCCGTCGGACCGGTGACGGTCGCGGCGAGCATGTTCCCGCCGACCACGCGCCGTGCCCTCGCGGACAACGGTAGCGAACCCGCCGTGCTCGCGACGCTGCACCGCATCTGCCGCGTCTATGCCTACCTCGGGATCCTCGTCCCGATCTTCGGCGCGCTCACCGCGCTCAGCCTCGGCGTGCTCACCGACACCTGGCTCATCATTTCCATCGGTTTGACCGCCGCCGCGGCTGGCGTGCTCGCGCTGCTCATCCTGCCGGGCCAGCACAAGATCCTCGCCGACCTGCCCGGCGCGACGCCCACCCTGATCCGCCGACTCGGCATGGACACAGGCGTTTTCAACCTGCTGTGGGTCGTCGTCACCGTGCTGATGATCGTCCGGCCCGGCTCCACGACCGGGGCTTAATCGGGGGCGGGCATGTGCCTGATCGTCTCGCCGCCCTTGGTGTGGTGCAGGCGCCCGAACTTGCTGTCGAGCAGGTGCGCCATGCTGTCCGCCGCCCCGCGCACCGCCTCTTCGACCGAGCCCGCACGATGCGTGGCCGCCACCGGGTGCTGTCCGGCGGGCCGCGCCTCCAGCACACACTGTTTGTCCTCCGGGCCGCCCTTCTCGCCGTTCTGGTCGGTCAGGTGGGCCTCGACCCGCGTCAGCTGATCGCTGAAACGATCGAGCACCGAGGCGATCTCGGTCTCCGCCCACCGATTCAGGTCTTCGCCGCCGTGGATGCCGCTTCCGGTATTGATCTGGATCTGCACAGCTTTCTCCATTCCGTTAGGTAGCAAACTCCACGAAAACGACACTACCTGCGCGGAAGCTGTGGTCGAGGTCATATGGGTCCGGGCCGAGCCATCGGCTACCTGGCCAAGAACCCCTTGTCGACCGGTATCTGAGCACCGGTGACGACGCCCGACGCGTCCCCGGCCAGCCAGACGACGACCTCGGAGATCTCCTCGGGCTCCACCAGTCCATCGGTCTTCAACAGGTTCGGCTGGAAGCTGTAGACGAAGGTGGGGTGCTGTTCGAACAGTGAGTACATCGACGTGTCATTGCCCAGCGGGGTGTTGGTCCCGTACGGCAGCACCGTATTCGCGCGTATGCCGTATTCACCGAGCTCGACGGCCAGCGATTTGGTCAGGCCGACGACGCCGAATTTGCTTGCGGCGTAATGACCGCAGCCGGGCGGCGCCTTGACCCCTGCGGAGGAACTGACGGTGATGATCGACCCGCCGTTGCCCGCCTCGATCATCGCGGGGACCGTCGCCTTGATGGTGTTCCAGACGCCGACCAGGTTGACGTCGACGGCCTCCTGGAACTGCTCGGCCGAGATCTCCCAGAGCCGGCCCCAACTGCACACTCCCGCATTGGCAACCACGATGTCGAGGCGACCGAAAGTGGCGATGAGCTCGGCAACGGCGGCCTGCTGGCCGGCCAGGTCGCGCACATCGACCTGACTCGTCAGCACCGTGCGCCCTTCCGCCTCGACCAGGCGGGCGGTCTCGGCCAGATCTTGGGGTTCGGCCATCGGATAGCCGCTGAATGTCGCGGTCTGCGCACAGACGTCGAGGGCGACGATGTCGGCGCCGGCGCGGGCCAGCCGGACCGCGTGCGAACGGCCTTGTCCGCGTGCGGCTCCGGTGACCAGGGCGACTTTTCCGGCGAGTGCGGTCATAGGGTGCCTCGATTCTCGATGGATTCAATTGTGTGGCGTGAAGGAGTAGTCGTCGAGCGAGGAGAACCGGCTGAACCAGACTGCGCCGCTGATGGTTTGCGGTCGGTAGTACAGCGCCTCACCATGCGAGTTGACGAAGTAGGTGCGCAGGCCGGGGTTGCAGTCGACGGTGTAGGTGCTGATGACCTTGCTGTGCCTGTGCATCTTGCGCACCCAGCGGTCGAACGCCTCGGTACGGACCTGTGCGACAGCGGCGTCGCGGCGGCCGGCCTCGGCGATGATCCGTATCGCGTGCCGAGCCGTGAGGTCTACGAAGGTGTGCCAGGCTGCGCCGACGAAGCCCTGTGGTGCTACCAGCGACCAGCGGTTCGGCAGGCCGGGATGTGCTGAGCCGCCGTAGCTGCGCAGCCCCTTCTTGCGATACTCTTCGGCAAGGTCGAAACCGTTGGGGCCCATGGTCTTACCGAGTTGGTAGGTTTCCGGGTCGGTAAACAGTTCGTAGCCGGTCGCCAGGACGATGAGGTCGTACGCACGTTCCGTGCCGTCCACCGTGCGGATACCGTCGGGGGTGATTCGCTCGATCGGATTCACGACCAGCGCCGCCGAATCCGCCTCGAGCGCGGTGAAGAAGCCACTCGACAACACAGGGCGCTTGGCGAGGATGCCGTAGTCCGGCACCAGGGCTCTGCGATCGGCATCGTTGCCGACTTTGTGCCGCAACAAGATTCGATATAGACCGCGCCAGATCTTGTCGTACTGGGGCAGCAGGGTGGCCAGCAACCGGCGCGGTAGCAGTGCAAGCACATGGCAGATCAGTTGGAGCGGGATCTCCATGGCTGCCAACAAGGTTCCGTTGATGGCGGCGGCGACACCCGGAAGGGCCAGCACCCGTTGCGCACGCGGGGAGAACGCGAAGTCGGGCTTGGGCAGGATCCACGAGGGTGTCCGCTGATAGACATCCACTCGCTCGGCCTCTGCGACGACCGCCGCGACGATCTGTACCGAGCTCGACCCGGTGCCGATCACCGCCACTCGCCGACCGCCACAGGAGTATTCGGGGTCCCAGGAGTTCGGGCGCAGGATCGTCCCGCGGAAGTCGTCGGTGCCCGCGATCGTGTCGGCCGACTTCGCGTTGATGTATCCGCCGACGGCACTGATGACGAAACGAGCGCGAACCGGTTCGTCCCCCGCGATGTCAAGCACCCAGACTCGTGCGCTGTCGTCCCAAACTTCGCGTTCTACCGTGCAGCTGCCGCGAAAGTACCTGTCCAGGTTCAGGTCTGCGGCCACCTGCTGGTTGTACGCCTGGATCTCGGGCCCCTCCGGGAACAGTCGCGACCAATCGGCCTTGCGGGCGAAGGGGAACTGGTAGAAGAGGGCCGGGATGTCGACGGCGAGGCCGGGGTACACATTGTCGCGCCAGCTGCCGCCGAAATCTCCGGCACGCTCCAGGATGACGAAATTCGTTATGCCGGAACGCAATAGGTGATATGCGGCGGTGATTCCGCCCGGCCCGGCACCGATGATCGCGACCTCGAAGTCGTCACTTGTCATCCGATTTCACTTCCTCGGCGCGGGGCGCGAGCCCGTTGAGCAGGAAGTCGCCGGTGCGCGCCCGCACGTCGTCCGCGTCGATGAAGCCGGCCACCACGAACGGCAGGATCTCCAAGCTGAGCAAGACACGAACGATCCAGTCGCCCGCGTGCAGCGGCACCAGGTCGCGGTCGACTTCGCCGCGGTCCTGCGCCTCGGCGACCAGGGCCGCCCAGAACGCGGCCCAGCTGTGGCACAGGTTGTCGCCGTAGTGTTCCAGCAGCGTGGCGATGATGCTCTCGGTGCGCAGCGCGGGCGAGAAGGCCTGCGGTGTCCGCACGTGCTGGTAGATCATCGCCGCCGCCGCACCGATCTGCTCGCGCAAACTCGGCAGCGGGCGCACCCCCGCCGCGAGTCCCTCGATGAAGGCATTGCACAGGTAGGCGAGCCCCGCATTGATCGCGGTTTCCTTGTCGCCGAACCCGTTGTACACCGTGCCCCGGGACACTCCCGCGATCTTGGCGACCTCGGTCAGCCGAAACCCGTTGACCCCGAATCGTCGAACGCATTCCGCCGCGCCGACCACCAGCTCGATGGGTGCTGCACCCCAGGGCGCTTCTTGCGCCGCACTGCTCATGTTGAACATATTGCGTCAAAGTGTTCAAAGCGTCAAGAGTAGGCGGCGGAACCGGTTGCCGGGAAATGAAGTTCACCTACCGGGTGCCCGGGACCCATGAGCCGAGTCCGCTGCGCCGGGACGCGTGGCGCAGCGACCGCGAAAGGTGCAGGCCCCGTCGGCGATTCGGCCCCATTACTGTTAGCGGGCGAGGGTTTGAGCCGACCGAAGGCTATATCGACGTGTCGATCCCATTACGCACCGCGCGTCGATCTCACGGCGCCCAGGCGGCAACCCCCCTGGCGCCCCGAGGAGCAATCCCAGCCCGGCCCGCGCTTCAGCCTCACAGCAACCCGCACATTATTCCCACAGCGCCACGCATCGGTCCCGCAGCGTTCCGCGCCTCAATCCCACAGCGCCGCAACAACAGTCTGGTAGTCGCCAGGCTCCAGCGTCGGTCGCCCGGTCGCCAACAGCCACCGCTCGACCGCGCGGTCACCGTCGGTGCGATATGAGCACTGGTCGCCGCGCGCGATCTCCATTACCCCGCGATGCACCCGCAGGGTCTCCTCGTCCGATAGCTGGGCGACGAAACCTCGGTATTCACTGTGGTTTTCGATCTCCCCGACGGCCGCACGCGGCGCTGCGGCAATCAATCCGTGCAGCTGCGCCTCGTCCCCCGGCGTCAATTTCCACCGCGGATTCGGTCTGCCGGAATTGATGTCGAGTTCGACTTTGATCATGTCCGTACCCCCGGCGACAGCGGGCCACGAGCGGGATCGGCGCTGGCCGTCCCGAACGGAGTTTCCCACATCACTGCCCTCCTCACGGGCGCCCGACGAGGAGATGGTAGCCCCGCAACGCCGCGCCCACCACTCGGTCGGCGGCCCAATTCGACTGTCCCGGAACGCAGTGCCGGTTTGTCCGTTTCAGCCGTTGCCGACGACGCAGCCGTTCCCCACGTGCATACCGTTCCCGACGCGAATATCCACCCCCGCGACGATCCGGTCATCCGGCGCCTGGACCGCACTGATCGTGTGCAAACCCGGCGTCGCAGGCACCCAATCGACCAACGCCGTCCCCCCGGACGGCCGTGTCACCGCGAACGGAATCCCGTTGTCGTAGAACACAACCGGCTGCACCACGTCGGTCACCGTAGCCCGCGCCTGATACCTGCACCCCGTCCCATAATTGGTCGACGACCCGAAACTGATCCCCGGCGCCAGCCCCACCTGGGTCACCGTCGCCCCCACGCCCGGCGCCATCCCCACCGCGGCCACCGCCGCGACCCCCACAACTCCCGCAACAACCCCCACCCGCATCCGCACAACCTTCATGAATTCGGTCCTAGTCCTGGGCACCGGAGCACCGCACCCCGGCGAGTACGTAGCATCCTCACCCCCCGAGCCCCGCCATGTGACACAAACCGTCGAATGTTTCAGACCATCCGCCGAATGTCGGCCGCGATCCCGGCCAACGGCGCCCCCTCCCCGATAGAAGCAAACCAGTCCCACAGTTCCAGCGCGTGATATAGCCGGTAGAGCTCCAACCTCGCCAACCAATCCGCAGGCAGCCATCCATAACCCTCCACCAGCGCGGTCCGCTTGAACAGGTCACCCTGTACGGCGTAGTAATCGGTCTTGGCGAGATCCACGAGCGGATCCGCAGCGACGGCATTCTCCACATCGATGAACCCGCTCATCTTCCAGCCGTCGCCCTGGCGTTCGACAAGGACATTTCCTTCATGGAAGTCGTTGTGGCACAACACCGGCGCTTCGCAGCGACGGAACAGGCGGGCCCGTTTCGCGACAAAGTCCCGGATACCGGCGTGCAGTTCCGGGTCACCGCCGAGCTCCTCGAACTCGGCAAGTTTCTTCGTGAACTGACGCGTCATATAGGCCGTGTTGTCCGGCTCGGGATCCAAGATCCGGGTCGTCAGATAGCCGTAGGAGCTCTGCCCGATCCGGTGGATCGCCGCCAGCGTCGCGCCGAGCTGACGGTAGACCTGAGTCACCTGCGCAGCATCGAGATCAGCGCTGACATGCGAAAGCGGCACGCCGGGCAGCATGGTCATGACGGTGAAGGCGTAACCGAACAGGGCGGTGTCAGGCTCGACCCGCAGGATCAGCGGGACCGAGTCGACTTCGTGTGCACTCAGCAGCCGGTACACCGAGACCTCCTTGGCCTGCTTCCAGCGCCATTCTTCGGCATAGATCTTCACGATCACCGCATCCGCAGGCTGCACGCAGCGCACCTCGTAGACCGAACTCAACTGCCCACCCGTCCGAGGGCAGACGTCGGCTACGACCACATCCGGCCACACTGGACGGAGGATTTTGGTGGCTTGCGCCTCGCTCAAAAACTGACGGGTCACATCCTGACCGTAGATACAGCGGGAGCCAGGATCGACCGAATTTCCGGCGCGGTTTCCGGGCAGATCAGGTCCGGCCTACCCAGAATCGCGAGCGCAGACATGAGCCTGACCGCAGGTATACGCTCGGATGACACCCCCGCGCGGCGCAGTGCGCCCGCGAACAACGAGCGCACCAGGGACCAACGATGACCGAGTCCGGACCGTCCGAAAGCACCGCGCCGATCACCATCTACTGGCGTCGCTGGTGCCCGTACTGCCAGCGCCTAGGTGTCCGACTTCGCCTGGCGGGCATCCCTTTCCGCAAAGTGGACATCACTCGCGATCCGGCTGCCGCGGCCGAGGTGCGGGCGATCACCGGCGGGGACGAGATCACGCCTACCGTGCTGGCGAACGGGCACCAACTGGTGAATCCGAGCGTCGACGAGATTCGCGCAGCCCTCGCCGCACCTCCCTCGGTGTCGTAACGGCGAAGAGTAATCCACGAACAGCTGTCAGTCTGCAATCAATTCGAACGACAGTATGTATTCGTTGCCAGGACAGTTCTGGATGGGTGCAATTTCAGGTAATTTCAGAGTGCGGAATGCATGACCTGAAAACATCGGCCGACCTGGCATTTTGCCGCCTCTGACCCGATGCGCTAACCTTTTCGCGATCCATTCCATTCCGATGGTCAGGCATGTGGCCGCCGCACATTGCCCGCCCCGAATACAGCCGCGACTCCGGCTTGTATTCGGGGCCCCGGAAAATGCGATGGACGCTGTTCCACATTTCTCATGAGCGTGCCAAGAGCCTGCTTTACACGTTTCAGATGGCAGTTCTGCCAGCAGTCCTGACGTACCGGTAACTCTGGGCTCGGCTACCGGCGTCGCCGAAACAGCAATGGGAGGTAGCGTTTCTATGCGCACATCAAAGGTTTTGGTCGGCAGCGTGGTGGCGATCGCCGCGGCACTGCAGATCGGGATGGTTGCAACGGCATCGTCCGCAGCCGACGAGTCCATCTCCGTCGCCGCCGTGGCTCTCGATTCGAGCAAAAAGAACCTTCTGGTCGACGTCGTCTTCACCTGCGCCGAAGGCGCGAAGCACTCGATGATCAGTGTCGCTGTGAAAGAAGAAGCCAAGGAGGGTGATACACCTGCCGAAGGCACGGGCACGGCCGACGTCGACCTCACGGAGAAGGACCCGGACACCGGGGAGGACGTAGTCGCTGAGAAGGGGTGCGACGGCTCCGAGCAGCGCAGGACAGTCACCGTCGAGCCGGATGAAGGGATGAAGTGGTCACAGCCCGGAAAGGGCACCGTGACAGTGTCATTCAGCGATGATGTCCAGTTCAACACGCAGCACAGCGGCGTGCAGTGGATTGGGGAGGTGTAGCTTCTCGGCAAGCCAGACCGGCCCTGCATTCCCGGTCCAGATCCTAGAACTCACATGAAGGACGACTCTTTGGTCAACCCCAGAGATTCGTCACCACCGGTGCTGATCGGCTGACCGACCCCGACCGCACCGGTGGAATCGGTCACCCGGACCACGGTGTCGCGGATCTGGTGTAGACGGCGAGCGGATGCGTAGGTGGAGCAGTCCTCGATCCGCTCGCCGTCCACGTGCAGACCCGGCCCGAGCCACGAACCGTGGTGGCGTCCTTCGACATCACCGATACCCGCGCCGCAGGTGTGTCGGATCCTCGAGCCGCGCGGGCGACATCCCACGCGGAACTGCTGCCCCTCAACGCTTCTCAGCAGTGCGTGTCGCACCCGCGGAAGCAGCCACCACGCAGATGACCCCCACCCACTGCGGAATATTCATGAACTGACCGAGCACGATCAGCCCGGCCAACGCCGCGACCGCAGGCTCCAAACTCATCAGCACCCCGAACACCCGAGGTGGAATCCGCCTCAACGCCTCCAGTTCCACCGAGTACGGCAGTACCGACGACAGCATCGCCACCGCGAATCCCATTGCGAGCACACCGGGTTCGAGCAACGCATTCCCCGCGTCGACAATCCCGAGCGGCGCCATCAGCACCCCGCCGAACGCCATCGCGATCGCCAGCCCGCCCCCACCGCTGGTCCGCTCACCGAGCGCCGCACTCAACAGGATGTAGGACGCCCACAACACCCCCGCCCCGAACGCCAACAGCACCCCGACCCCGTCGACCGCCCCATCCACCTGGGTCAGCAACACCACCCCACCCCCGGCCAGCAACACCCACAGCGGATCCATCCAGCGCCGCGACCCGCCCAGCGCCACGGCCAGCGGCCCGAGAAACTCGATCGTCACCGCCATCCCGAGCGGTATCCGATCGATCGCCGCATAGAACAACAGATTCATCACCCCCAGCACCGCGCCACACGCCAGCACCACCGGCACCGCCTGCCGCCCGACCCGCAATGCGGACCGCCACACCACCAGCAACACCACCCCGCCGAACACCAGCCGCATACTGACCGCCCCCGCAGCCCCCGTCGCGGACAACAACTGCTTGGCCAGCGCAGCACCCACCTGCACACTGACGATCCCCGTCAGCACCAACGCAGTAGGCGGCACACCGCTGAGCCCCCGCTCGACCACTCCCCGAGCCCCACCCTCCATCCCCACCCGCTCGACGTCGATCGCCACCCCGACATCCCCTCCCTCCACTACCCATCATCCGCACCCTCCCCCTTTCCGGATACCCAGAAAACATAGGGGTACAGACCCACCCCGCTTGACGCGAACACCGCTACGTCGAGAACACTTGCGGTTACCTCGACTTCGCCCGGATCGATTGCCGTGCGGGCAGGTTCGGCGGGTCCTCCGCGGGACAGGCATCCACCCGAATATCGTCCGGCGGCGTCGCCGCGATAATGGCCGCCAACGTCACCTTGGCGGCTTCGAGATCCGCTATGGCACCAGCGATTCGGTCGTGCTCGCGATAGAGGTCGGGCAGCATGTCGGGGCAGGCGGGTGCCAGGCCGGCACCGGTATCGACCATGCACGGCAACAACTCGCCGATCGTGTGTGTCCCGAGCCCGGCCGACAAGAGAATGCGGATGTGCTGGACGGTGTGCACGTCACGCTCGCTGTACTCCCGGTAGCCACTGGGTCTGCGCTCCGGCTTCAGCAGGTGCTGTTCCTCGTAATAGCGCAGCAGGCGGACGCTGACGCCGGTCCGCTGCGACAGAGCTCCAATGCGCACGTGTCGATCACCACATCGTCTCGAGGTTGAGTCTCACATTATGTGAGACTTTAGCGTTTTTTGTATGACAGCTCCGCAACCGACCAGTTCCGTCACCGTCGTCGGCCTCGGACCGATGGGCATCGCGCTCGCCGAAACACTACTGCGGCAAGGACATTCGTTAACTGTATGGAATCGGACGCCAGAGAAGGCGGACGGCCTCATCGCGCGCGGGGTGCACCGCGCGGGGAGCATCACCGAGGCGATCTCCGCAAGCGCAGTCACCCTGCTGTGCTTGAAGGACTACGACACCATCTATGACATCTTCGACGCGACCGACGACGCGCTGCGGGGCAGTGTCCTGGTGAATCTGAACTCCGGCACGCCGAGCGAGGCGCACGCGGCGGCCGAGTGGGCGGCGAAGGCAGGCGCCGCCTACCTCGACGGTGCGATCATGGTGCCGCCCTTCCTCGTCGGCAATCCCGAATCAGTCTTCCTCTACAGCGGTTCACGCGAGGTCTTCGACCAACACCACGCGATACTCGCGACGCTCGGCAACCCCCGCTATCTCGGGGCTGATACCGGCTTGGCCGTCCTCTACAACACGGCGCTCCTAGACCTCATGTACGCCACCATGAACGGATTCCTGCACGCCGCGGCGCTGGTCGGTTCGGCGAATGTCACCGCGGAAACATTCGCCGAACTCGCACTCGACTGGTTCCTGCCCTTCGTGGTGACTCCCTACCTCGTCGAGCAGGCACCCAACCTGGACAAGGCGAACTACCCCGGCGACTTCGGCACCATGGAAATGAACCTGAACGGGCTCGCCCACATCGTCCGCACCAGTGTGGAGCAGGGCATCCAGCCCGACCTTCCACAACTGATGCGGACATTCGGCGAACGCGCGAGCGCCAGGGGCTACCGCACCAATAATTACCTATCCGTCTTCGAGGTATTCAAGCGGTCGTTCAGCTCGTGAGCACCAGTGCTAGGACCGACCCAGCGCCTTCTCGAGCTGCCCCTTGTTCATCTTCGAGCGCCCCTTGATACCGCGCTGACGGGCCTCGTTGTAGAGCTGGTCGCGGGTCATCCCCCTGGGCCCCTTACGACCGGACCGCTGCCCGCCCCGGCTCTGCGGGGACTTGTCCCGGACCGAGGACCGGCTCGCCGTCTTCGACTCGCCGGACTGAGCGCGATTCTTGTTGACCGTACGAGCGGCGATTTCTTTCGCCCGCTTGGTGCTCGCACCGCGGTCCTCGGCCGAGTCCTTGATGTGCTCGTACTGCCGTTCCCTTTTGTCACTCCACTCTTTCGGCATGTCACACCTCCTGCGCATCGAATACCCAGGCATCAACAGGCAAACCTGCTGTCGGAATTTTCTGTCAACGGCGACGTAGCCGGACTCTGGCGGGCCGAACACCGGCCGGTGCCGCTCCCTTGTGCGCACTGGTCAGGGCGAGCATGGCCAAACCGGTGTCGCGGATCAACATGTCCAGGTCATCGACCAGAGCGGTGATGGTCTCGCGGAGTTGGGGTTGCGTCGCGGGGTCGAGTACGTCGAGTACGTGGTGCAGTCGCAGACCCACATCGAACAGGTGCCGGACCAACCGGTCGCCGACATCGGCGAATTGCGCGTTACCACCGAGGGATTCGAACAATAGGTCGGATCGCTGTGGGCGGCGCACACGCGTGGAATTGCCGGTGTAGTCGAGTCGCGCGGAGTCAGGCATGTCCTCCTCCTTCGTCGGTAGGTGGGTAAACGCCTGCGAGCCGCACTTCGGGACTCGGACCAGATCTTTAATTTTAGGGTTACTCGAGCAATTTTCGCCATCGCGTCCATGCCCCGAAACCGATCCGCAACAGGTGGGACAATGAAGGCATGCCCGCCAACCACGCAGGCGAGACGCGTGCGCTGTCGGTAGAGGAATCTCTGGACCTGCTCCACAGCGTCTGCTTCGGCCGCATCGCGTTCTCGCGGCACGCCTTACCCGCGATCCGGCCTGTCCGGCACACAGTCGTCAACGGCTGCATTGTGATCGCCGCCGACCCGGCGATGATCCGCACGCTGCACAGACAGGTCGTCGCCTATGAGGTCGACACCATCGATCACCAGACCACGCTCGGCCGGTGCGTGATCATCACCGGCGTCGCCGACACCGTCACCGACCGTCAGGAACTCGCCGAGTACCAGGCACACCTACAACCATCGGCCGCGCAGGACAATCAGCTGATCGTCATTGATCCGGACATCATCACCGGCATCGAATACGTCGGCAGCAACGGGGCATGACCGCGTTTGTCTGCCCTGCGTGAACATGGTCCGGGTCGGCGCGGCGGGGTGTCAGACTCGTCGGTATGGCAGCAGAAGAAGATGGCGTCGTCGTCGATCTCGATGCGCGCCGCCGTGGCGAATCCCGCAGCGACCGGGTCGAAACGGCGTCGCCGCTGCTGCGCGCCGTCTACGGCGAAGTGCTGCGCGACGAGCGGCTGGATCAGGACCGCACACTGGCCGATGTGGCGACCGAAGTCGGCATGTCCAAGCAGTACCTGTCCGAGATCGAGCGGGGACGCAAGGAAGCGTCCTCGGAGATGCTGCGTTCGATCTGCTTCGCGCTCGGGCTGCCCATCGAGTCCCTGCTTTTTCGCGGCGCTCGGAAACTGGGCGCAGAGCGGCAGCTGCGCCGCCGCCCGGTCTCCGAAGCGCGCGTCGAACTGCTGGCGGCCTGAGCCGTCAGCGGTCGCGGGTGAAGATCAGCTCGTCGGCCAGGCCGTACTCCACCGCCTCCTGCGCGGTGAACACGCGATCGCGGGCCGTGTCCTTGCGCAGCTGTTCAACGCTCTGACCGGTGTGCTTGCTGAGAATGGCCTCGGTCTGCGCGCGCACCCGCATCACCTCCGCCGCCTGCAGCGCCAGATCCGAGATGGTGCCCTGCCCCTGCGCCGACGGTTGATGCAGCAGCACGCGTGAGTGGTTCAGCACGTACCTGCGCCCCGGCGTGCCCGCCGCCAACAGCACCGCCGCGGCCGACACCGCCTGCCCCATGGCGTAGGTCTCGACCGGCGTGCGCATGAACTGCATGGTGTCGTAGATGGCCAGCATCGCGGTGTTCGAGCCGCCCGGCGAGTTGATGTACAGACTGATCTCGCGATCCGGCGACTCCGACTCCAGGTGCAGCAGTTGCGCCATCACCACATTCGCGACGCCGTCATCGATCTCGGTGCCCAGGAAGATGATTCGGTCGTTGAGCAGCCGACTGAAGACGTCGAAGGAGCGCTCGCCGTTCGGTGTGCGTTCGATGACATGGGGAATCGTGTACTGGGACATGGTCACAACCCCGCTCGGTGTGCGTTGGTGAATGGTGCGATCTGGGCGAAGCTGGCGGCGATCTCGTCGACGATGCCGTACTCGCGCGCCTGCTCCGGTGTGAACCAGCGGTCCCGGTCGCTGTCGATCCTGATCTCCTCCAGCGAATGACCCGTCTCCGCGGCGAGAATCTGCTCCGACTGCAACTTCATGTACTCCAGATTCTCCGCCTGGATCGCGATATCCATGGCGGTGCCACCGATGCCGGCGGACGGCTGGTGCATCATGATCCTGCTGTGCGGCAGGCTGATTCGCTTACCTTTGGTGCCCGACGCAAGCAGCACCTGCCCCATGCTCGCGGCGAAGCCGACGGCCACGGTCACCACGTCGTTCGGGATGAGCTTCATCGTGTCGTAGATGGCGAGGCCGGCAAGCACCGACCCGCCCGGGGAGTTGATGTAGAGGACGATGTCGCGCTTGTCGTTCTCGCCGGCGAGCAGCACCAGCTCGGTGCACGCCCGCTCAGCCATCGCGTCGTCGACCTCACCGGTCAGTTGGATCGTCCGATGCCGGAGCAATCGGTCGGCTAGTTGGCCCCGGTAGTCCAGGTGCGATGTTTCGATCATGACTCAGGTCTACTGCCCTTCGAGCACCGAATGCCGCTGTGTCTGCCGACAGCAGACCGGACAGGGAGTCAGGGAATCTTCGGCCCGCTCGCGCCTGCCGAAGTTGTTAAGGTTCGCGAATGACAGAGGGAGTTGCGGCCGTGCTGCTGCGGTCGGCCGACCCGACGGACGTGCAGACGATCGCCCAGATCTGGTACGCGGGCTGGTGCGACGCGCATCTGGGGAACATCCCCGACGAGTTGATCACGGTCCGCCCGCGCGAATCCTTCGATACGCGCGCGGCACAACGGGTCCCGGACACCACCGTGGCGACGGTGGGTGCGGCTGTCGCCGGGTTCGTGATGGTGCACGGCGACGAGGTCGACCAGGTCTATGTCTCCGGTGACCACCGCGGCTCCGGCGTCGCGGCAAGCCTGCTCGCCGCCGCGGAGAGCCGGATACGCGCCGACGGTCACCAGCGGGCCTGGCTGGCCGTGGTGCCGGGCAATACTCGGGCCCGCAAGTTCTATGAGAAGCGCGGCTGGTCCGACGACGGTTTGTTCGTCCATGCAGCGCCGGGTCCGACGGGCGCGGTCGACGTACCCGCGCATCGCTACATCAAGCGCTTGGACTGACCGCGCCGGCCGAACGACGTACTAGTCGAGCGACGGCACGTTCGAGTCCTGCACGACCGGTTCCGCGGTAGCGACCATGCTCCCGAGCAAGGCCAGCGCACGCTCGGAATCGGACCCCGGCTCGGCATGGTAGGCGATGAGAATCTGCCCCGGCGCACCGTTCACGGACAACGTTTCGTAGGACAGTGTCAACTCGCCGACCATCGGGTTGCGGAAGCGTTTGGTGCCGCCGGTCTTGCCCCGAATATCGTGGCGCGCCCACAAGCGCCGGAAGTCCTCGCTTTTCAACGACAGCTCGCCGATAAGCTCGGTCAGACGTGGGTCGTCGAGATCGCCCGCCGTGGCGCGCAGGCTCGCTACCGTCTCCGCAGCGTGGCTGGCCCAGTCCGGATAGATATTGCGCCTCCGGATCCAGAAACATCATCCTGAACTGGTTGGCACCCGGCACCGAACACGGATTGACTGCGGTCGCAAGCGGATTCGCGGCGAGCACGTCCAAATACCTGCCGAGCACCAGCGCAGGCGTGTTCGGCCATGTCTGCAGCAGCGCCAGCAGTCCGGGACTCACCCGCTCGGGCCGCTGCGGCGTGCGCCTGCGCCGCACCACCGGTCGGGCCAGCTCACGCTGGAAACCCTTGTCTCCGAGGACATCGCGGACGCCATCGGTTACGCGGTCACGGCACCGACGCGGGTGAACGTCGCCGAAGTGATCGTCGTGCCGACCCAGCAGGGCTGAAAGTAGAAGGCCCGCTGACGCATTCGGCGTCAGCGGGCCTAGGGTGCACGGTTCAGCGCACTACTTCTCGATACCCTCGAAGTCCCACAGGCCACTCCAGGTGAGTTCGGCCTTCTTCACCTTCTCCGACCGGCCCGCCGCGGCCACGTAGTCGAACATCGGGATGTCGGCCATGTCCTTGAACAGCAGTTCCTGTGCCTTGGCGGTGATCCGGTAGGACTCCTCCAGGGTCGGCGCGGCCAGCGCATTGTTCAGCAGCTCGTCGAACTCTTTGCTGTCGTAGGTGACGCTGTTGGTCCCCGAGAAGCTGTAGTACTGCGAGGTCAGGAACTGCAGCATGGTCGGGTAGTCACCCTGCCAGCCGTGCCGGAACGCCTTACCGATCGTCTTGCCGGTGATCGCGTCCCTGATGTTCTTGAACGTCGGGTACGGCGCACCGATCGCCTCGATGCCGAGGGTGTTCTTGATGCTGTTCGCCGTCGCTTCGATCCAGGCCTGATGGCCACCGTCGGAGTTGTAGGCGATCTCGTAACGCCCCGACCACGGGGAGATGGCGTCGGCCTGGGCCCAGAGCTTCTTGGCCTCTTCCGGGTTGTACTTCAGGAATTCGTTGCCTGCCAGTTTGTCGCTGTATCCGGGCAGGGTGCGTGCGGTGAAGTCGAGCGACGGAATCCGGGTGCCGTTGAAGATGTTCTGGCAGATCTGTTCCCGATTGATCGCCATCGAGATCGCCTTGCGCCGCAGCACGCCTTCTGGACCACTGAAGTGCGGGACGTTGGTCTGGATGCCGAGCGCCTGCTTGTACGCGATCGGCTTCTTGATCGCCCGATCGCCGAGATCCTTTTCGTAGGAGGACATCGCGGTGTCGGGGACGATGTCGAGCGCGTCGAGGTTACCCGCCGTCAGATCGGCGTAGGCCGTGTCGTAGGACTGGTACATCACGAACCGCAGGCCCTTGTTCTTGGGCTCGCGGCCACCCTTGTACTCCGGGTTGGGCACCAGGTCGATCTGGACGTTGTGCTGCCACGCGCCCTGGCGCGCGAACTTGTACGGGCCGTTGCCGATCGGGTTCTCCCCGAACGCCTTCAGGTCCTTGAACGCGGCTTCGGGCAGCGGGTAGAACGGCGCGAACCCGAGGCCGACCTCGAAGTCGATCGAGGGCTGCTTCAACGCCACGGTGAAGGTGCGGTCGTCGACCACCTTCAACCCCGACATCGTCTGCACCGCAGGCTTTTCCGCCTGCACGTCGTCGAAACCGATGATCGGCGCGAACACGTAGTTCTGCAACTGCGCGTTGGTGGCCAGCGCACCGAAGTTCCAGGCATCGACGAACGACTTCGCGGTGACCGGTGAGCCGTCGGAGAACTTCCAGTCCGGCTTGATGGTGATCTTGTAGTTCTTGCGGTCGGGCGACTCGATCGACTCGGCAAGCTCGTTGTGCGCCACGCCGTTGGCGTCGTAGTACTTCAGCCCCGCGAACAACCGGTCGACCACGCGGCCGCCCATATTTTCGTTGGTGTTGGTGGGTATCAACGGGTTCTGCGGCTCGCCGCCGTTGACCGTGACGATGTCGGCGTCGCCGCCGTCATCCGACGAGCATGCGGTCAGCCCTAGGCTTGTGGCCATCAGTGCCGCCGCGAGCAGCGCACCAGCTCTTGTGAATCTCACGCGTTCTCCCGATTTCGAACCGGCTATCGGGGCCCCACCCGATTGCCTTGGAATGTCCTCGGACACTAACCATTCCGGCGTCGGTTGTCATGGGATCCACCGATGATCGGACCCGCGGCGAGCCGCCGCGGGCGCCGACCTCTTATGTCCGGCTCTCCAACGTCTCCTTGACCTTGGCGATGGCGAATCCCCAGGCCTGGTCGAAGGTCGGTTTCGGGGGGATCGAGATCTCGTCGGGGTTGGTGACGACATCGAGCAGCACGGGCTTGCGCTGCGCGAAGGCCTCCGCGACCGCCCCGTCCAGATCATCGGGATCGGTGATCCGCCGTGACTCCAGGCCCATCGCCTGCGCGACGGCGGCGATATCGGGATTGTCGAGCACGGTGCCGAACTCGGGCAGGCCGCCTTCCTCCTGCTCCAGCTTGACCATGCCGAGGCGGCCGTTGTTGAACACCACCAACGTGACCGGCAGGTCGTAGGTGACCGCCGTCCGCAGGTCGCCGAGCAGCATCATCAGACCACCGTCGCCGCAGAAGGCCACCACCTGACGTTCGCGATCGAGGATCTGCGCGCCGAGCGCCTGCGGCATGGCGTTGGCCATCGAGCCGAAGTTGTAGGAGCCGAGCAGTCGGCGGGTGCCACGCAGGCTGAGGAATCGGGACAGCCACACCGTGGACATGCCGGTGTCCGAGGTGAAGATGGCGTCGTCGGCGGCGTGCGTATTCACCGCGGCGGCAACCGCTTCCGGGCGGATCAGCTGATCCGGGTTGTCCAGATGCTTGCGGATGCGGCCGAGGAATTTGCGATCATGCTTGGGCTCGGCCAGCCGATCCTGCAGTCCGGACCAGCGCTGGTACTCCGTCTGCGCCTTCTTCAGGTGCTTGTCGGCGGACTTGGCGTCCAGTTTCGAGAGCAGTTCGCGCAGTGCGGGACCCGCGTGACCGACCAGCGCGACATCAACCGGCGTGCGGCGACCGATGTGGTCGAGCCGGGCGTCGAGCTGGATGACGGTCTTGCCGGTGGGATACCAGTCCCGATACGGGAAGTCGGTACCCACCATGAACAGCACGTCGCAGTCTTCGAGCGCCGAATTGGCGGCGGGATTGCCGATCAAACCGGTTTGGCCGACCGCATAAGGATTGTCGTGCTCGAGCCCTTCTTTGGCCTTGATGGTGAGCACCATCGGCGCGGAGAGCTGTTCGGCGAGCCGC
This sequence comes from Nocardia sp. CS682, assembly GCF_004634405.1. Classification (NCBI taxonomy): domain Bacteria; kingdom Bacillati; phylum Actinomycetota; class Actinomycetes; order Mycobacteriales; family Nocardiaceae; genus Nocardia; species Nocardia sp. CS682. Next base: position 2,834,689 of record NZ_CP029710.1, read on the forward strand.
AGCACCTCCTCACGCGCCTCCCTGGCCCCGATGCCGACCAGCAGTGTGACCTTGTCCGCCTTGTTGAGGGTGTCCGCGGCCTGCACGATCTCGGCCGCACCGGGCACGATCGTGCGATCGCGGGCGACGAACCGGGGACGCTCGTCGGAGTCGAGCTTCAGACCGCCGATATCACCCGGAATGGTCAGTACACTCACACCCTGCCGGGAGACCGCGGCGTTCACCGCCTGCTCCAACAGCCGCGGCATCTGGGCGGCGCTGGTGACGGTGGCGGTGAACTCGGAGACGTCGCGGAAGACCGCGTCGTTGTCGACCTCCTGGAAGTATTCGCTGCCCATCTCCGAGGTCGGCACCTGACCGCAGATCGCCAGGACCGGTGCGTGCGACTTCTTCGCGTCGTAGAGTCCGCCGAGCAGATGGATCGAGCCGGGGCCCACGGTTCCCATGCACACCCCGATGGTGCCGGTGAGCTGGGCCTGTGCGCCCGCGGCGTAGGCGGCGACCTCTTCGTGTCGCACGCCGATCCATTCGATCCGGTCTTCTCGGCGGATCGCGTCGGTAATCGGATTGAGTGCGTCGCCGACGACGCCCCAGACCTGGGTGACACCCTGGTCGGCCAGCGCAGTGACGATCATTTCCGCAACAGTGGTCATCGTCGGCTCCTCCTCTAGTCAGTCGGTTTCGGCGATCAGTGCGACACTCGCCGTCCGGTCACCAAATTGACCAGGAACAGCAGGATCACCGCGCCACCGATGCAGGTGAAGAAGCTGAACCACAGCCCGCCACCCTCGACGTCGACGCCGAACGCCTTGAGCAGGAAGCCGCCGAGCAGACCGCCGACGATGCCGACGACGATGTTCAGCAGAATCCCCTGCTGAGCGTCCGTCTTCATGATCTTGCTGGCCAGCCAGCCGGCGAGGCCGCCGATGATGATCCATCCGATGATCCCGAGACCCAGCATGATGTCCTCCTGACGTTGGTTCTGGCACGCCGGAAAAGAACGCGCTGCGGCGGTCATACCCCGCCGAGCGGAGCCCAAGCAGCGCCGCGAGCTTCACCACATCGAGACTCGCTGACCGTTTGCTCCGGTCGTTGCCGGGTAGCCGGGAGCAATGACCAACGCACGTCCGGACGACGGGGTCCCTATCCCGCGTGCCGATCGGAACGATGCCGCGGCGCCCGGCCATGCCGTGGCCCGGATAGTGGTTGTCGTCCCGGTACGCAACGAGGGTCGTCTGCTTCCGAACTGTCTGGCGGCATTGGCGCGTGCGGCGGCGCAGGTGGAAGTCCCGGTCCGTACCCAACTGGTGCTGGACGCCTGCACCGACGAATCCGAGGGGGTGCCGCCGCCGGAGATCGAGGTCATCCGAGTCGAGGAGCGCAATGTCGGTGCGGCCCGTGCGCATGGCTTCCGGCAGGCCGGTGCGCACTGTGGCGCCGAGACCTGGTTCGCGACCACCGACGCTGATTCCCAAGTGGACGAGCTGTGGTTGCGGCGGCAGGTCGATTACGCCCGAGCCGGAAGCGATGTAGTCGCAGGCATCGTCGAGGTCCGCGACTGGGCCGAACATACGACCGCCACCCGGCAACGCTACGAAGACGAGTACCGCACGAGCGGTCCGCACGGCCACGTACACGGCGCGAATCTGGGCTTTCGCGCCGATGCTTATTGGCGGGTCGGTGGTTTCCAGCATCTGCGGACCGGTGAGGACGTCGACTTGGTGACGCGCATGGTGGCCGATGGCGCGCGGATCGCGTGGGCCGAGGACGTCCGTGTCACTACTTCGGCGCGCCGGGCCGGACGCGCACCGCAAGGGTTCGCTGCTCATTTGCGGCGAATCGAGAGTTCGCCCAGCACCGAGCGCAGGAGCGCCTGATGCCGCCGACCGAGGTCCTGCAGTCAGCGGCTGCGGCGGACTCGACCGCACCGGCGGCCACCGGCACGGTGGCGAGCGCGCTACGCCGGCTCGCCGATTCCGGACGCCTCGAACTCCCCCCTCCCGGCTCCGGCCGCACCATCGACCGCTGGCGCACGCTCGCCGATTTCACCTTCGGCAATGTGGTGGTCGGGCGGATGGTGGAGGCGCACGCCGACGCGGCGGCGATCCTGGCCGAGCTCGGTGGTGGTGTCGTCGAGCGCGGCCAGATCTGGGGAGTGTGGGCCGCCGAGCCCCCGAAGCCGGTGCTACAAGCGCGATTCGGGCCGGGCGGATGGACGCTGGACGGACGTAAGCCGTGGTGCTCCGGCGCGACGATCTGCACCCACGCCCTGGTCACCGCCCGCGCAGGGGAAGAACGCAGGCTGTTCGCCGTCGACCTCGGCCAGCCGTCGGTGCGGCCGGTGCCCGGCAGCTGGCATGCCGTCGGCATGCGGGAATCCGACTCCGGCGCAGTGGACTTCCACGCGGCCGCCGCCGAGCCGGTCGGCGGCCCCGGTACGTACCTGGCCCGGCCCGGGTTCTGGCACGGCGCCATGGGCGTGGCGGCGTGCTGGTACGGCGGCGCCAGTGCCGTCGCCCGCACCCTGCACGACCGCGCCACCGACGAGCACGCATTGGCTCACCTCGGCGCCGTCATGAGCGGATTGCAAGCCGCCGCACTGTGTTTGACCGAGGCCGCGCACCAGACCGACGCCGACCCGACCGACCGCTCGGGAACGGCACGGCTGCGCGCCAGGACGGTCCGGGCCGTGGTCGAGGACGCGGCGACGGCAGCTCTCGACCGGGTCGGCCGGGCGCTCGGGGCTGCTCCGCTGTGCGCCGACGCCGACCACGCACAACGCGTCGCGGATCTCACCGTCTACCTCCGGCAGAGCCACGCGGAGCGCGATCTGGCCCAGCTCGGCCGTGACTACGCGGAAAGGGAGTACTCATGGTTGCCGAACCGCTGATCGATCTCGCCGCCCGGGGCACACCCGAGCGCACCTGGGCCCGCTGGCGCCACCGTCGCCCGGAACTCTCGCTGACCGGTTGGCGGCACCTGATCGTCGTCGCGCCGCACCCCGACGACGAGGTGCTCGGGGTCGGCGGTCTGATCGCGCTGGCCCGCTCGCGCGACCTGCCGGTCACCATAGTCACGGTGACCGATGGTGAAGCGTCGCATCCGGGCTCCCCCACCTGTTCGCCGTCCGAGCTCGCCGATCTGCGGGTGCGGGAATCGCGTCGAGCGGCCCGCGAACTGGGCGTCGACGCTCCGATCCGGCTCGGCATCGGCGACGGCCGGGTGGCCGCCGATGAGGCCGCGGTCACCGACGCACTGTCGGACATCTTCGCCAGGTGCGGCCACACGGGCGCCTGGTGCGCGACGACCTGGCGGCGCGACGGCCACCCGGACCACGAAGCTGTCGGGCGGGCCACCGCCGCGGCCTGCGCGGGCACCGCGATCCGACTATTGGAGTTCCCGGTCTGGATGTGGCACTGGGCAACTCCGGAACATCCGGTGGTGCCCGCCAGCCGGGCCCGAACATTGACCTTGCCCGGGTCGGCGGTCGAGGCCAAGGTGCGCGCGCTCGCGCAATTCCGCAGCCAGATCTTGCCGATGTCGGACGATCCCGCCGACCAGCCGATCCTGCCGGCCGCGGTACTCGACCGGTTCACCGGCAACACGGAAACGTTCTTCGTATGAACGGGACCGGGCTGGCAGCGGACTATTTCGAGGACATGTACGCCCACGATCCCGACCCGTGGGGCTTCACCACCCGCTGGTACGAGCAGCGCAAACGCGCACTCACCATGGGGGCGCTACCGAAAGCCCGCTACCACAACGCCTTCGAGCCCGGCTGTTCGATCGGCACCCTCTCGGTCGAACTCACCGACCGCTGTGATCGGCTGGTGTGCACCGACATCGCAGCCCAGGCGCTCGACTCGGCAAGCAAACGCATCGATCGACTGCCCGAATCCGAGCGCGGCGCAGTCGAATTCCGCCGCTGGGCGCTCGGTGAGCAATGGCCCAACGAGCATTTCGACCTGATCGTGCTCAGCGAGGTCTGCTACTACCTCGACTCCACCACCCTGCGTACGGCTTTCGGGCAGGCGGTGCAGCATCTCGAGCCGGGCGGCACGCTGCTCTGCGTGCACTGGCGCCGCAAAGTGCCCGAATACCCGCTCTCCGGTGACCATGTGCACGCCATCGCCCGTACCACCCAGGGTTTGACGGCATTGGCGGGGTATCACGACGAAGACATGTTGCTCGACGTCTTCACGGCGGGCGACCCGGTCTCCGTCGCGACCACCGAGCACCTCACATGACCGCGCCGACGGCCTACGCCATGGCGAAGCGGAGCAGCGCCTGCTTGTCGCCCTGCTTGATCTTGCCCTTGCGGTTCAGCACCTCCAGCTGCCAGGTGGTGCCGGAACGGAACGCGCGGGCAACGGCATTGGCGTTGTCCGTGCCGAGCAGGGACGGCCAGATGTCGGCCACCTGCTGACTGGTGCCGCCGCTGGCGTCGTAGACCTTGAAGCTGATGTTGTTGGCCTTCTCGAACGAGCTGCCTTTCTTGAAGGCCACCGCGACGAAGATGATGGCGTCGATGCCGCCGGGCACATCGGCGAAGGTCACGTGCACCGTCTCGTCGTCGCCCGCGGCGGCGCCGGACTGTTCGTCGCCGCTGTGCAGCACGGAGCCGTTGCCCAGCGGGTCGAGCGAGTCGAGCCCGGCGAACCGGACCGGCTCGGCGCCCTGCATGAGGATGGCGATCAGGTCCAGGTCGACGCCTTTCTTGCGGCGCGCCCAGCCGAGCGCCCCACCGCTGGCACCCGCCGACGGATCCCAGCTCACTCCGACGCTGAGCTTGGTGACGCCGGCGAGATCCGCGGCGCCGTCTTCTTTCTTGAGCGTGATCATGGGTTCAGATTAGCGGGGGTTTCGTAACTTCAAGCGCCGGAAAGATTCTCGTTCGGCTAATGGGCGACAACACCGGCAATCACGAAATCTATTGATAGCAAATAGCTCTCACGGATGCTCAAGCGCTGGATGTGGCTTTCGACAGCAACCGGTGCAGCTGACGTTGCTCCCTGGCCGACAGCCGGCGCAGCGGCAGATGCCGGGTCATCGCGTCGACCAGCTTTTCGCGCTGCGTCACCCCGGCCATGGTGAGCGCCACCACCTTCACCCGCTTGTCGTCCGGGCCGGGTAGTCGCTCGACGGTGCCGCGTTTCTCCAGCTTGTCGATGATGAAGGTGACCGTCGACGGGTCACTACAGGTGCGGCGGGCGAGTTCGGACATCGAGGGCGGCGCGGCCGTCGGGGTGAGATGCCAGAGCATGTTCGCCGACGGCACGGTGAGATCCAGGTCGCGCAGGACGCTGACGAGGGCGGCGTCGAGCTGGTCGGAAACCGTACGGAGCTCGGCGAGCAGGCGATAACCGAGGTCTGCTTCAGGCAGGTCCACTGTCACGGACCACAGTGTAGACAGCTACTTGAAGTCTCCTATGAAGTTACTTTGACACTCAAACCTCGAAACCGCGTTTTCGGCGGCCGTGCCGGTTGGGCGGCGGCCGTAGAGCGCAGACAGTCCCGGCGAGTCTCGGCCACGGCGAGGGCGGATCACCTTGGCCGACTGGCTATTTACAAAGGCGGCCGACGCGCGGTTCGCTGGGGCATGGCTGATCCGTGGAAAGAACAGAACGTCGCGGCGCACGCGTTGGCATTAGTACACGAGGCGGCGGGGCCGTATCTGGACAGCCTGCCGGAGCGACCGGTGCACGATGCGACCCAGGACCCGCTGATCGACGACCTCGGCGGTCCGCTGCCCGAAGACGGCGATGGTGCGCTGGCGGCGATCGAGCGGTTGCTCGCGGTCGGCACGCAGGCGTCGGTGCACTCGGCCGGGCCGCGTTTCTTTCATCTCGTGGTAGGCGGGGCGACACCGGCGGCGCTGGCCGGGGACTGGATAACCGCACTGCTGGACCAGAACTCGGGCCTGTGGGTCACCTCGCCGCTGGCGTCGCGCACCGAAACCGTCGTGCTCGGGTGGCTGAAGGATCTGTTCGGCCTGCCGCAAGACTTCGGCGCGGTGCTCACCCCGAGCGCCACGTTCGCGAATTTGACCGGGTTGGCCGCGGCTCGTTACTGGTGGGCCGATCGGCACGGGGTGGACGTGGTCGCCCAAGGATTGGCCGGCCTACCGCAGCTGCCGGTGCTCACCAGCGGACTGGTGCATGCCAGCACCCGCAAAGCATTGCAGATCCTCGGGTGCGGGCGAGATACCTTGCGTACCTTCGTCCGCGACGATGCCGGACGGATCGACCTGGCCGCGCTGGAGCAGTCGCTGATCGAGCTCGACGGCGCGCCCGCGGTGATCGTCGGCAACCTCGGCGAGGTGAACACCGGCGACTCCGACCCCATCGACGAGCTGGCCGACCTGGCCGAGCAGTACCGGGCCTGGCTGCATGTGGACGGCGCTTTCGGGCTGTTCGCTGCGCTCTCACCGCGCACGGCGCACCTCGCCCGCGGCGTCGAGCGCGCGGATTCGATCACCGCAGACGGCCACAAGTGGCTGAATGTGCCGCAGGAGAGCGGATTTTCGTTTGTCAAGGACAACACGGTGCTCGGCAAGACCTTCGGCGGCTGGGGTGCCGCCTACCTGCCGACCCTCGATGACGAACAGGTCAGCTACAACATGCACGGTCCCGAATCCTCGCGCCGTGCACGAGCATTCCCCATCTGGGCGACACTGCGCGCTTACGGCCGTGCGGGCTATCGCGACATGGTGGAACGCCACCTCGACGTGGCCGCGCACCTCGGCCGGGTTGTCGATGAGGCGCCCGACTTCGAGCTCTTGGCGCCGGTTCAGTTGTGCGTCACCTGTTTCCGCTACCGGCCGCCGGGCGTGCCGGAAGGCGAACTGAACGCTCTCAATGCTCGGCTCGGCGCGGCCATTCTCGATGACGGCCGCGTCTATGTCGGCACCACCACGTATCGAGGCATGACCGCTCTGCGCCCGACTTTCGTCAACTGGCGCATCACCGAGCCCGAAGCCGACCTGCTGATTCAGGTGATCCGCGAAATAGGGCCGGGGCTATAGGCTTTCAGCGTCGATCAAACCAGGAACTGCAGGGACGAGCGCTCACCGTTGCGGAGCGCCTCGGCGTGTGCGGCGACGTTGATCGCGTCGCTCAATGTCGCGCCGGCGTCCAGCTTCGCGATCACCTTGGCTTCGGCATCCTTGACCGCCGTCGCGGCATCGACGAGGTGTTCGAGGCGATCCGGATCGATGACGATGACCCCCTCCTCGTCGGCCAGGATCACGTCGCCGGGCGCCACCGAGACTCCGCCACAGTTCACCAGGGTCTGCAACTCACCGAGCTGCGCGGTGGTGCCCGCCATGGGTGTGACGAATCGGCTGTAGATCGGCAGCTCGCAGCGGCGGACATAACCGATGTCGCGGTATCCCCCGTCGATGATGATTCCACCAAGCTGCCGAACCTGGGCGCCGCGCGCGAAAATCTCGCCCGCGAAGGCGATTTCGCTCCCGTCGCCGTCTACGACGATCACATCGCCGGGTGTCGCGGACTCGATCGCCCGCAGTACCGCGAAGAAGTCGCCCCGGCAGCGCACGGTGAACGCGGGGCCGAGAATCCGCACCTCGGCCGACCGTGCCCGAATCCCGGTGTCCATCACCCGCATCGACTTGTCCGCGTCGCACAGCGCGGTCGTATCGACAGAGTGAACCTTCGCGACAAGTTCGTCGGTCAGCATCGGCGCCGCCCCTTCGAGGCTCGGAGTGTCCAGTCCCCCAAACCTTACTTCCCGGGCCACGCCCCGGTAGCCGTCTCGACGGCACCCGGAAGTTGTGGTGAGTCTTGGATGTTGACCGATTCTGGGCCTTCTGCCAGCAGAAACCTTGCCTGGTGCGCCCGGGCGGCGCGAAACGGGGTGGAGCTTGGCAAGCCGTGCGCCGCCGCTGGTAGCGCGGCCGGCTAGCGTGCGGGTTTGGGTCTCGGGTTGCCCGCGATCGGTACTCCGGTGCGCCGGGTCTGGGCCAACGAGGCGGGCGAGTCAGCGCTTCGGGCCGCGGTTCGGGGGATGACGGGTGGCGTCTCGGGGGCCGGGTGCGCTCGGTAGTCGGCGAGGGTTGCCGTGCCCCAGACGTAGGGGTCGGCTTGGGCGCTGCCGAATGGCGACCAGGCCAGGCGAGTTCGGCCGGTTTTGTCGTCGGTGTCGGAGTCGTAGACGAGGATGTTCATCGCGAATCGGGTGGGATCGACCGGTTCGGGCAGCGCGGTGAGGGGGATTTTCACCTCGATCGAGTAGCCGCGGTACGGCTCGGTGACGAGTGAAGCCACCTGCATCCCCGGTAGCGGTGCGCCCTGGTGGTTGTCGGCGTCGCGCTCTGCGGCAGGCCCGCCGCGGTCCGCGGTGTACGGCAGGATGCCGGTTTTGACAGTGGTCGAGGTGTCGTCGGAGTTGCCGCTCGGGTCGATGGCGATCTCGACCGAGTCTGTGCGCCAATGCCTTTTGATGTCGTCGGTTGCCAGTGCAGCGCCTTCGCGGTCATCGGTCACGTTGACCAGCACGTATAAGTCATCGTCGTGCCTGGAAAGCTTTGCCGTCGCTGCACACCCACCGCCGCCCTGCCAAATAGCAAGCGGCAGTTCAGGTCCCGGGTACTCCCCTGGCCCCTCGATACCGTTCAGAATCGGTGCGATCGCCACAGACGGGACGACAGTCCTCGGGTTCGGTGGATAGTCCGGCTGGACCCGGTTGGCCAACCACGGCAATCCGGTTCGGTCGGCCCACGCCGCGAACTCGGCGTAGCGCGGTTTCAATCCGGTTTGCCGGTGCACCGGCACCTCGACGAATCGCCCGTCCTCGGCCAGCACCGTGAACCACTCGGAACCGAGCTGATTCGGATCGGTCGGAACCTGCGCAGGCTTCGCGGCGAAACCCTGTGTCAGATATAGCCGAGTGGCGTCGCGTTCGACCTGCGCCCAGGTCGTGTGGTGTGCGCGCGAGCGAACACCGGACCAGACGCCGATGACCGGCAACCCGGTGCCGGGATCGGTGTGCCGCTGTTCGGCTACTTCTGGACCGAGCAACGAGCCGAACCCGTAGTTCTGCGCGAGCAGCCTGGTCGGCCGCCACACCGACAGTCCCTCGTCGGTGAGCTGTTCCGGATAGACCTGCCGATCGCCTGCCAGCCGGAACGCCTCGATACCGAGCCGCGCCGAGAGTTGGTGTCCGCCATGCTGATCGAACGGTCGCGGGTCCATCACCACGATCGTGTGCGGTGTGGTGAGCCGGACCAACCGCACCAGCCTCGCGAGGGTGTCCTGCTCGTCCCACACGCGCGCGGTCAGCGGTGCGGACAGGGTGTACCAGAAGTCCGGTTTGTCGAGGTAGTAGATGTTCTCGATCCCGGCGAGAGCGTTCGCCTTGCGTTCTTCCGTCTCGCGGATCAGTCCGAGCTCGGGGCCTTCCGCCAGCCCGACGGCATTGCCGCCGCCCTCGCCGCGCGTGACCGTGACGACGCCGGTGGTCCAGCCGAACTCGTCGCGCCACCGCCCGAACGTGGACAGGTTGCTCGACTCGTCGTCCGGATGCGCACCGATGAACAACACGTCGGTGTGCGCCGGATCCGGGCTTTCGACGCCGGCCGAGGAGCTGTCCGCGACCAGCCACGTGGCGGCCAGCCCGGCAGCGAGGACGGTACGGCGGCGCAGTTTCGCCTCGAAGCCTCCCGCCACCCGCACCTCCAGTCGCCTTGTCGCACGTCAGTGCCGAACATAGGCGAGGCAGGCGGAGGGGCGAGCCTCGGGTCGCGGCCACTCCGGCGAGGCGGTCGGGGTCAGCCCAGCGACTGCAGTGCGGTGTGCAGCCGGTCGAGTGCCGCGGCGATCCACGGCAGGGACGTCGGATCGTTGCTACCCAACGCTTCCCAGCGCTGATCAGCCGTCTGCCCATACAGCAGACTGGTCGCCGCCCGGAAACGCAGACTGTCCCGCGTGTCCCCGAAGTGCTCGCCAGCCAGCACGCCGATGCCGTATTCGTCGAGCAGATGGTCGGCGAGCGCCACGCCCGTTTCGATGCCACGGGCGGCTAATGCGGGACGGAACAGCTCGAGATCGGGGTAGAGATAGAACCCGGCCTGCGGCGCGCGGCAGGCGACACCCGCTTTCGCGAACACCGTGTGTGCCGCGCGGGCCACCGCGGCGTGCAGTCGCCGACTCGCGGCGATATGCGCCGTGACCTCGGCAGGCGCGTCGAAGGCGAAGACCGCCGCCGCCTGCATCGGACCTGCCAGACAGGACCAGACTTCACTGCCGAGTCCGGTGATCTGCGCCGCCAACTCCTGTCCCGCGCGGCCGGGCGGGGTGCGGAGAAAGCCGATCCGCCAGCCACCGAGCGCCATGGACTTGCTCAGTCCGCCGGTGACGATGGTCCGGTGCGGCAGCAGGGTCGCCGGGCTGCGCATCGCCTCGGGGTCGTAGGCGAGGTCGCGGTAGATCTCGTCGCAGATGATGGTCATGCCGTGCCGGTCGGCGATCTCGCAGACCCGGGCGATCAGGTCCGCGCCTGCGACGGTTCCCGTCGGGTTGTCCGGCACGGTCAGGATGAGAATCCGCGGGTCGGCGCCCGCTTCCCGAGCTTTCGCCAGCGCAGGTTCGAGCAGGTCCGGGTCCGGCACGCCACCCGCGATGCGCGGGATCGGCACCCCGATGGCGCGTTTGCCGAGGAAACCGATCTGCGCTGGATACGTGACCCAGGACGGGATGGGCAGCACCACATCGCCGGGCAACACCGCGATGGCGGCATACAGCAGCGCCTTGCTGCCCGGCGCGAGGATGACCTGCTCGGTGTCCGTGCGCAGACCACGCCGCGAGAGATACCGCGCCGCGGCTTCGCGGGCCCGGACGGTCCCCGCCACCGGGGCGTATGAGTTCTCCGTCGCGCCCTCGGCCAGTGCGGCGGCGATCTCGGGAAGCACCGGCAGCCCAGCCTCACCGAACCCGAGATGCAGGATGTCTTGGCCGGCCGCCCGGCGTGCGTTGATCGATTCGTTGAGGGCCAGCGTGGCCGAGCGCGGTACCAAGGGTCATCTCCTGAGGTCGAAAACGGCTGGGGCCTTTGGCTATTCGTCCGTGACGGGCAGGCGGTACTCGCGGCGCATACTGGTGCCGAGCTTGCCGATGTGCGCGCCGTAGATGTGGATCGAGATCACCGTCGAGGTACCGGCATTGCGCACCAGGTGGATATCCCCGGGCGGGGCGAAACCGCAAGCCGTGCCTGCCGCGTTGACCACGTGATCCACCGCGACGAGCCGAGCGGACTCGCCCTCACCACGCAGTTCGTAACGCCATTCGGTCTCGGCGCCCTCGTAAACCCCTGCGACACACCAGGACACGTGGTCGTGGATCGGTGTCTGCTGCCCCGGCAGCCACACCAGGGCCACCACGGAGAAACTCCCGTCGTCTTCGGTGTGCACGAGGTGCTGCCGATACTTCTCCGGCGAACCCGCCCGGAACTCGGCGGGCAGCAGATTCGGCTGCGCCAGAAAGCCTTCGAGCCGATTGGCGACGAGCTGTGCGGCCTCGGCAGGTGGGCGTTCACGCCGGACGACTTCGCGCACCGCGGCGACCAGATCGGTGAGGACCGGCGTACACGGGGCGGCGGTACTGATGGACATGGCGACTCCGATCGAACAAGTAGACCAACGCGCGCCGCCCCTTCACTCAGCGGCGCGGCCGACTCGCATGAAACACCTTGTCCAGCAATGGAAGATCGTTGACTACCAGGTGGTCGAGTCGGCTTATGTCGACCAGCATGCATGGCGGCAACGCTACGGTCTACTTAGACCTTGTTGCCGTAACCAAAGGATCCGTTATGTGTTGCGGCGGCTACTTGCCGCTCATCTCATCGGCGGCGACCTGCAACGCCTCCATCATGAGTCGGGTGACCGGAATGTTGTGGTGACCGGCCAGTGCGTACGCCGCCACCGTCCGCGAGTCCACCGGAATCACCGGACGGCTCACCACCTTCGGATGGCGGATGAACGACTGCACCATGCTCGGCATGACCGCGATCCCCGTACCCGCCGCCACCAGACTCTGCACCGCGAGGTTGTCGTCTGTCGTGAAATCGATGTGCGGTTCGAAACCGGCGGTCGCGCACGACTCGATGAAATGGCTACGGCAGCGCACACATCCGGCGATCCACCGCTCGTCGGCCAGCTGCGCCAACTCCACCGTTCGCCGCCGAGCCAGCGCATGCCCCTTCGGCAGCAACACGATCAACGGATCATCGAGCAACGAAACCTTGTACAGGTCATCCGATTCCGGCTGCTCACTCGAGGCGTCATAGGTGAACGCCAACGTGATGTCACACTCCCCCCGCCGCAACGCCTCCACCGAATCCGGCGGTTCCGCATCGAACAACTCCACCCGGATCCCCGGATGCCGCGTCTTGATCGCCGCCACCGCCGACGGCACCAACGTCGCACTCGCACTGGGAAACGCACACACCCGAACCCGCCCCGTCTTCAACCGGGTAATCGCCGTCATCTGCTGCTGCGCCGCCGAGATCGTCCCCAAAATTCCCGCCGCATGCTGCGCAAGCACCTGCCCCGCATCCGTCAACCGCAACCCCCGCCCCACCCGCACGAACAGCGGCGTCCCCACCGACCGCTCCAACGCCTTCATCTGCTGACTGATCGCCGGCTGCGTATACCCCAAACTCCGCGCCGCCGCCGCAAACGAGCCCGTCCGCACGACCTCGTCGAACACCCGAACATGCCGTGAGTCGAACATCGGTCCAGAATAAGCATTTCTTTGGGGTGCATAGGGTTTCGCGGGGATTGGGGAGAAGGGTCAGCGGGTCCGGCGCGCCCACCACCCGGTCGTTTCCTCAGCGTCACGAATCGGTGGTCGTGTCGGCGTCGCTCTCGACAGCTGAGCCGAGGCCGTAGACCTGGCGCCAGTGCTCCACCGAGCGGACCAGGTCCTCGCTGACGCGCAGGAGAAACTCGGCCATCTTCGCCAGCCGCGCCCCGGCTGGTGTGCTGGCGCCGAGACGCTGCGCACCGTCCATGCAGGCGGCGGCGATCCGGGTATCGACGCGCGAGCCGGCCATGATGGTCTGGTACCAGAGATCATCATCGATGACGTAGCGGTCCGCGCGACCTCGAGGGTCGCGTTCGCGCCGCAGCAGCACCTGCCCCTCCAGGTACCCCACCGCTTTGGAGATCGAGGCCGGGCTGACGTGCAGGCGCCGCACGAGCTCTGCCGAGGTCAGGCTGCCGCTGTCGGTGGTGAAGAGTGCGGCCAGCACCCGCGCCGTCATGTTCGGCAGCCCTGCCTCGATGAGCAGATCCATGGTCTGCGCGGCGACCTGTTCCACGACGCGTGGATCGCGGCCGCCGACCTCGACCCTCCCGGTCCCCGGCGTCGGTGCAGCGCCCCGGCGCTTGCGCCGGTATCGGGTGCTTGTCTGGTGGGCCTGCTCGGCGCGATAGCGGTTCGGGCCGCCGTTACGCATCACCTCACGGGTCACGGTCGAGGTCGGTCGCCCGAGCCTGCGGCCGATCGCGGCGTAGGTCAGTCCGTCGCGCAGGCCTACGGCGATCTGTCGCCGATCCTGTTCGGTCAATCGTGCACCGGGCATAGTTTTCCTCAGCTGTCTGACTGGGCTACAGCTTAATGCAACGAGACCGTTGCATTATGCGACAGTCGTCGTGCAATGAAATACGCTGACTCATCAGCTAATACACCTTCCTGTATGGATACGTTTGATTGAAGCATCTCTGAACGCAACGCTACTTTTGTGATGTCGTAAAGGTTTCCCAGAGCAAGGACGAATCGACATGACCCACACTGGTATTCAGCAAGTTCTCGACGGCGCGGTGGCCACGTACCACGTGCCCGGCATCGTCGCCGAGGTCACGCACGGCGAACAGACCTGGTTCGGCGCCGCGGGCGTGGCCGACCGCGCGACCGGCGCCCCGCGCAAGCCAGGAGAGCACGTGCACACCGGCAGCGCCGGAAAGGCATTCACGGCCGCCACGCTGCTGGCCCTCGAAGCCCAAGGCGTCCTGAGCATCGACGACACCGTCGAGAAGTGGCTCCCCGGCGTGCTGAACGTCAACGGCTACGACGGCAACACGATCACCATCAGGCACCTGCTCAACAACACCAGCGGTCTCTTCATCACGGGCCTCGCACCGGAATTGAGCTACCGCTACGCGACCCGGTCCGCCTTCGACGAGCACCGCCTCGACGAGTTCACCACCGAAGAGCTACTGCGGCTTGCAGTTTCGCAGCCACCGATCGGTGCGCCCGGCGAGCACTTCGCGTACTCCAACGGCGGCTTCTTCATTGCCGGGGCGATCATCGAGAAAGTCACCGGCAACAGCTACGCCGCCGAGGTCGATCGCCGAGTCGTCCAGCCGCTCGGCCTGGCCGGCACCTACGTGCGCCCCACCGAACACACCGGATACCCCGAACCGCACCCGAGGGCGTACTCGACCCTGTTCTTCAAGGAAGGCGCGGACCCGGCCGCGGTCACCCCGGAGAACTGGGAGTCGATGATGGAAGATCCCGGCCTCGAGCCGCTCGACGTCACCGAATACAAGACCTCAGGCGGGTTTTCGGCAGGCAACGTCGTCTCGACCACCGGCGACATGATCCGATTCATCGACGCACTGGCCACCGGCAGCCTGCTGCCGCCGGATCAGCATCGCCAGATGTGGACCACGGTCTCCACCGAAGGTGGTCACTGGATGCCGCATGCCCGCTACGGTCTCGGCCTGTTCGAGTTCGACAAAGCAGCCACCGACGGCCGGACGCTGCGCGGCGTCGGCGGCAGCCTCTGGGGCTCCTGGTTCTTCGCGGTGACCGACCCGGCTGACCGGCACACACTCGCCGCGCACACCAATACGGAATGGAAGTCCTGGAACCTCATGTTCGAGCTCATCGAGGCGGAGTTCGGCGTCGCCATCGGCTCCTGAAAGATCCCCCGCCGGGCGGGGCGTGCGGGGTGCGCCCCCACAAAACACGACGAAACGAGCAAGGCCCATGCTCTCCATGAGCATGGGCCTCGCACGAGTGAAGTGGAGCTGCCGGGAATCGAACCCGGGTCCTCCGCCGCGTCTCCAGGGCTTCTCCGTGTGCAGTTCGCTGTGTCTCTACTTGGATCTCCGAGTCTCGCGAACAAGCTCAGATGACGATCCCAGTCGCTGTTTGATGTTCCAACCTGGTCCGCGACCGGCCAGGACGGTAAGTCCCTCTAGCTGATGCCAGGACCCGGGTCGAGGGACGAACCCGGGCTGACAGAGACGACCTGCTACTTAGGCAGCGAGGGCGTACTCGCGCTGATTGGAATCGGCGCTTAATTGGTTGCAATGACGCTTACGGTGGTCTCTTGCCTGCACCGACACGCTTCCCCTGAATCTACGTACAAAGTCGAAACCGTTCAGCCCCGTACGTCCCGACACCTTGCCGGGCTGTTCATATTAACACCGGCCAGGGACCGTTTCTTCCCATTATCGGGCCGGTGTCCGGCGACCCGGCTCACGCTGCGGCGATGAGTCCGACGGCGATGAGGGCGAGCACCATGCCTGCCTGCTGCTGCCTGCCGACGCGTTCGCCGAGCAGCACCATGGCGAGCAGCACGGTGGCCGCCGGGTAGAGCGAGCCGATCACGCTGACCAGAGCGAGCATCGAGCCGTGGAAGGCGTACAGCAGCGCCGCGTTGCCGATCACGTCCAGCACGCTGATGTAGAAGGCGAGTCGCAAGGGTTCGCCACGTAACCGCTTGAACTCGCCGCGCGTCAATGCGGTCACCCACACCACACCGGTCGCCGCGACCCGCTGCGCGAGCAGCGGCCAGAGCCCGGCGGACGCGGCGGTCTCGTGCATGAATACGAACATCAGGCCGAACGCCAAGCCGGATCCGACGGTCAGCAAGGCGACCATCTTGGTGAACCGCAGTTCGCGGCCGCCGGTGATCTCCTCTGTGACGGCGTCCGGCGACTCCCGGCTGACCAGCAACACCGCCACCAACGCGAAAACGATGCCGACGAAGGCGAGCGGCCCGGGTCGCTCCCCGGCGATCAGGCCGACGAGCACGGGTATGCCGGCCACCAGCACCGCGGTCAGCGGCGACACCACGGCCATCGGGCCGCTGGCGAGCGCGGCGTAGAACCACCAGACGGCGACGCCGCTGGCCACGCCTGCCGCCAGTCCCCAGCCCATCGACGCGGCGTCCGCTGTTCCGTCGACGAACGGCAGGAGCAGCAGCACCAGCACGATCGACATCGGGTAGGAGTAGATGACGACCCGCAGTGCGGTCACCTTGCGAGCCGCGACGCCGCCGAAGAAATCGCTGACGCCGTAGCCGAAGGCGGCTACCAGCGACAGCAGGATGGCGGTCAGCGCATGCCTTTGATACGCCGCCCTAGCTCGCGGGTGACCTCGCGCTCGGCGGTGCGCTTTGCCAGATCTTGCCGCTTGTCGTAGTCCTGCTTGCCCTTGGCCAGGGCCAGTTCGACCTTGACCTTGCCGTCGGAGAAGTACATGGACAGCGGGACCAGCGTCTGGTTGCCCTCGCGCGACTTACCGACGAGGCGGTCGATCTCCCGCTTGTGCAGCAGCAACTTGCGGGTCCGGCGCGGCGAATGATTGGTCCACGTGCCGTGGCTGAACTCCGGGATATGCAGGTTACGCAGCCACACCTCGCCGTTGTCGACCGTCGCGAACGCGTCGACCAGCGAGGCCTTGCCCTCACGCAGGCTCTTGACCTCGGTGCCGACCAGCGCGATCCCGGCCTCGTAGACGTCCAGGATCGTGTAGTTGTGCCGCGCCCGGCGGTTGGTCGCGATGACCTTGCGCCCCTGTTCCTTCATAACGATCAACCTTAAGTGACGCGGCAACCGGATTATTCCCAGGTCGCGGCGCGGCACTAACCGCCAGGGCGCAGGACGACCCACAACGCGAGCAACGAGATGAAGGCGACGACGAGCAAGACGGTGGAAACGCGAGGTCTGCCGGGCCGCGGCGGCAGGCGATGGCGCAGCCACACGCTCTCCACCGACGGGTCGGTCTCCCTGCGGACGTTCGGCGGTGCGTCCGGGGCCTCGGAACCAGGGGAACTGCCCGACGCTTCGGCATCGTCAGGGCCATCACCGGTAGCCATAGCCAGCACCGTAGCGGGGGCTGCCGCCGATTGCCGTAATTCCCGCGCGCCGCAACAGAGTTGGTACTCAGGCGAGACGCCGGGCGAAGGCCTCCGTGGGGGCCGCGTTGGCGACGTCGACGGTGAAGACGCGCAGGTCGACTGCGGTCGGGGTGAGATCGAGCACCATGAAGCCGAGCTGGTGATAGTTCTCGAACAGCGCGGGATTCCCGGCGCGGTGTCTGGCGTCTTCGGCGCCGACTACCTTAGCGGCGGCCCCGGACACGAGTTGCCTGGTGCCCTTGGAGGCGATGGTCGGCTCGAGCACCTGCAGCGCATGGTCGTGCCCGGACAGCAAGAACTGGCAGGTGCCGGCGACGTGGTCCTCGATGAAGCGCTTCACGTGGATGCCGTTGATCGGTTCGATGGGCAGGCCCTCGTAGTTTCCGGCGTCGCCGTGTGGGCCGTTGCTGAGGTACGGGTGGTGGGTGCAGGCGATCTTCCAGGTGGCGGTGGACGCGGCGACCGCCTGGTCGAACCACGCCCGCTGCTCGTTCATGAACTGTCCGTCGACCGCCCAGTAAGGCGAGAAGATCGGCGGGATGTAGGCGGCGAGCGGGTTGAGGTCGAGCACGAAGAACTCGACGACGGGGTTGTGCTCCGGCACCCGCACCGAGTAGTACCGGCTCGGCATCCACCAGCGCGGCGAGTTCGCGTGGTACTCGACCTCGTGGTTGCCGCGCAGCAGCCAGCCGCCGTCACCGGGCAGGACGGAGCTGGTGTCGTGGTTACCGAGCACCATCAACCACGGGAAATCCAGTCCGGCATTGGGGTTTTCGAACTTGTCGGCGAACTGGCGGTCGGTGCCGCTGCTCGGGCCCGCCTCGTAGATGTTGTCACCGAGGCCGAGCGCGAGGGAGACGGGTTCCCGGCGGTGAAACGCACGCATGGCGTCGGCGACCGCCCACTGGGTGCGCGTTCCGGTGCCGGCGTCACCGGTCACCAGCACCCGCAACCGATTTCCGGTCGGGAAGCCGAACTTGGTGACGCCGTCCGCCACCGGTACCGCCTGGGCGGGCGTCAAGCCGACCAGCGTCGCGATCCCCGCCGCACCGGCCATAAAGCCCCGGCGACCAAAACTGTTGTCATGCATGCGATGTCCTCGAGAGTCCGTAACCCACCCGGCTACCATCCTCGCCCAAGGCGCTGCCGGGTGGGCCGGGACTCGACTACTTTGCCGCGGCCAGCGCTTTCTTGCTCCGGTCCAGACCGAGCGCGTCCGACATGGTGAAGAACAGATCCGTCTGATCGGTGAGGCCGACCACGTTCGCGGCGTGCGGACCGTACGCGGCTACCCGCAGCTGGGTGCCGGTGTGCTCTTGCGAGCCGCCCGCGTCGGCGTTGCCGTACGAGACGCCCATCTCGGCACCGTCCTTGGTGACAACCTTGCTGGTCAGCGACGGAGACTTGGTGTCGAGCGGGACGATCTGGCTGCTGTGCGCGTGGTCGGCGGTGACGATCACCAGGGTATTGCCGTCCTGCTCGGCGAAGTCGAGCGCGGCCCGCACGGCCTCGTCGAGGTCGACGGTCTCACCGACCTGACCACACGGGTTGGCGTTGTGGTCCTGCTTGTCGATCGAGGCGCCCTCGACCTGGAGGAAGAAGCCGTCCTTGCGCGGCTTCAGCAGGTCGATCGCCTTGCGGGTCATCGTCGCCAGGTCGGGCTGGGTGGCGGCACGCTCGGGGTTGGGGCGGCAGGTCTGCGCGGGCAGGTTCAGGCCGTTCGGTACGGCGAGGTCGCCGGTCCAGCGCACCGGCATGTTGCCGGGGGTGAACAGACCGAGCACGGGGGCATCCTGGTCGGCCTTGGTGAGTCCGTCGAGGCCCGCCTTGTCGGCGACGATGTTGTATCCGCGGGCCTTGGCCTGGTCGCGCAGGGTCTGGCCCTGCCACTGGCCTGCGGCCGCCTTCTGGTCGAAGCTCTTCGCGCCGCCACCGAGGGTGACATCGGCGCGCGTGTTCAGCAGCTGCTCGCTGATGGAGCCGAGGCCGCCCTGCTCCAGCGCGTTGGTCGGGCACTTGAGCGCCGTCTCCTCCGGGCCGTAACACTTGCGGTCGGTGACGTGCGCGCCGAGCACGGCCGGGGTGGCGTCCTGGATCTCGGCGGTGGTGACGTTCCCGGTGGCTTTACCGTTGGCCTTGGCGATCTCCAGCAGGTTGGTCTGCGGGGCGCCCTTCAGGTCGACGCCGATGGCGCCGTTGTAGGTCTTGGTTCCGGTCGCCCATGCGCTGCCGCTGGCGGCGGAATCGGTGACGTAGTCCGGCTTTCCGGTTTTCTTGTCCAGGGAGTAGTGGGTGTAGGAACCGGTGAGCGGCAGGGCGTCGATGCCCTTGAAGGAGCCGCCCGCACCCTCGGCGACGTTGCGCGCCACGGTGATTTCGGAGTCGCCCATGCCGTCACCGATCAGCAGGATGACGTTTTTGGCCTGGTTACCGTTGAGCGAGGCGCGCAGGGCGTCGGTCCGGTCGCCGGTGGTCCGGCGGGCGCCGCCGTTCTCGCTCAGCGTGTCTTTGGCATCGGGGCTGAGCAGTTCGCCGTTGCCCTGCTTCGTTGAGTCGGACGAACCGCAGGCGGCCAGGGCTCCGAGGAGAACGGCGGCACCCAGCACGGCACCCGCACGGAACCGGCGGGGCATGGGACGCGACGAGACAGAGGGCATCGGCGAAAACTCCGTTGTTCGTAGATACATGGGATGTTCGGAGCTTTACGAGGCCGTCTGAACAAAAAGGGTGCATCGAGCAACCGTATGGTTACCGCACGATTACTCATTCACATGTTCGCATAAGTGAACACGTTGCAGGGTGGCCGAATATCACTGCTACGCAGTGATTTTCATGCCACCCGCCGGACGGGTCGAGCCGTCTGCCGGATCGAGTCGAAGGTGCAGAATGTCACTCTGCGCCCAATACCTCCAGCACTCCTTCGCCGTACTTGGCGAGCTTGTTCTCACCGACGCCGGTGACCGTGCCGAGCTCGGCCAGGCTCGTCGGCTTGCGGGCGGCGATCTCGCGCAGGGTCGCGTCGTGGAAGACGACGTAGGCGGGAACGCCCTGTTCCTTGGCGGTCGCGGCCCGCCATTCGCGCAGCTTCTCGAACACCGGAACATCCGCGGGTGCCATCTCGGCGGCGGCCGCGGCCTTGCCCGCCTTGGCGGCCCGCGCCGGTTTCATCGGCCGTTCGCGCTCGCGGCGCAACAGCACCTGGCGGCCCTCGAAGAGCACCTCGTTGCTCGCGTCGGTGAGCGTCAGCACGCCGTAGTCACCGTGCACGGCGAGCAACCCACCCGCCAGCAATTGCCGCACCACACCGCGCCATTCGATATCGCGCAGATCGGTGCCGATGCCGAAGACCTTCAGCTCATGGTGATCGTGCTGCAGCACCTTGGGATTCTTCTTGCCGAGCAGGATGTCGACGATGTGGCCGGCACCGAAGCTCTGGCCGCGTTCGCGTTTCAGCCGCAGCACCGTCGACAGCAGCTTCTGCGCGGGGACGGTGCCGTCCCAGGATTCGGCCGGGGTGAGGCAGGTATCGCAATTGCCGCACGGCTGCTGCTCGTGCTGACCGAAGTAGTTGAGCAACTGCACCCGGCGGCACGACACCGTCTCGCACAGCGCCAGCATGGCGTCCAGGTGCAGCTGCAACTGGCGGCGGTGGGCGGCGTCACCCTCCGAGGAGTCGATCATCTTCCGTTGCTGCACAACGTCGTTCAGGCCATACACCATCCACGCGGTGGAGGGCTGCCCGTCGCGGCCCGCCCGGCCGGTCTCCTGGTAGTAGCCCTCCACGGACTTCGGCAGATCGAGGTGTGCGACGAAACGCACGTCCGGCTTGTCGATGCCCATGCCGAAGGCGATGGTCGCCACGACAACCAGACCGTCCTCGCGGAGGAACCGCGTCTGGTTCTCCGCGCGGGTGCGGTTGTCCAAGCCCGCGTGATACGGCACCGCGCTGACACCGTTCTCGGTGAGGAACGCCGCGGTCTTCTCCACCGAATTGCGGGACAGGCAGTACACGATGCCCGCGTCGCCTGCGTGCTCGGTGCGGATGAAATCGAGCAGCTGCCGATCGGGCTTGTTCTTCGGCTCGATCCGGTACTGGATATTGGGTCGATCGAAGCTCGCGACGAAGCGGCGGGCGTTGCCGAGGTCGAGGCGTTGCACGATCTCGTCGCTGGTCTTCGCGGTGGCGGTCGCGGTCAACGCGATGCGCGGCACGTCGGGCCAGCGTTCGTGCAGCATCGACAGCGCCAGATAGTCGGGGCGGAAATCGTGGCCCCACTGCGAGACACAGTGCGCCTCGTCGATGGCGAACAGCCCCACCTTGCCGCGATCGAACAGCTGTGCCGTCGATTCCAGCCGCAGCCGCTCGGGCGCCAGGTACAGCAGGTCCAACTCCCCCGCCACGAACTGCGCCTCCACGGCCCGGCGCTCGTCCGGGAACTGGGTCGAATTCAAGAATCCGGCGCGCACACCGAGCGCGCTGAGCGCGTCCACCTGGTTCTGCATCAGCGCGATCAGCGGTGAGATCACCACGCCGACGCCGGGCCGGACCAGCGCGGGCACCTGATAGCAGAGCGACTTACCGCCGCCGGTCGGCATGAGCACCAGCGCATCACCGCCCGCGACCACGTGCTCCACGATGTCGCGCTGGTCGCCGCGGAAGCTGTCGTAGCCGAAGACTCGGCGTAGAACCTCTTGCGCCGCACCGGATCCGGCGTCCACACCGGGATCGGTGTCGGTCGCCGCGGCCGCGAATGCATCGGGGAGAGTCACCCGGCCCATCCTACGAGTGCGTGTCGAGGGCGCTACCGGTACGCCGTCAGAATCTCCAGCTCGGTTCTCGAGTGCTCCACATGTGGATAGATCGAAGGCCTATCCGCGTTGCCGACGCACTGACCTGGGTTTTCCGCACAACAGCCGAATTTTGCCGCGCTGCCGGAGCATTGCGGTTTTGTTAGGTTGACGCACATGGCAACAGGGCTGGGGAGTAATCGAATTCGCGCGGCGATGCTCGCGGTCGCGGTCGCCGCAGGGCTGGTCGCGACGGCACCGACCGCAGGCGCCGACCCCGTCCCGTCGATGTGCGCCGACGGCTGGGAAGCGACCACGCTGGTCGAGGGGGTCGGCAATCTGGAGAACCTCGACTCCGACGGCGAAGGCGGCTTCTACGTCACCGGCCTCCTCGACGGGTACTTCGCGCACGTCGACAGCGCGGGCCGGTTCGAGAAGCTCCTGACCGGGCTCGACCATCCGGCCGGGGTCCGGGTCGCCGGGCCCTACGTGTACTTCCTCACCGGCGACGGGCTCACGGAGAAGCCCGGCACTCTGCAGCGATACGAGATCGCCACCGGCGCGACGACGGTCCTGCTGACCGCGCTGAACGGCCCGAACGGACTACTACTGCTGCCGGACGGCGACCTCCTGTTCAGCACGATCGGCGTCAACGAGGCGCCCACCGGGATCGGACGCTACCGGCCGTCCACCGGCGCCTACACGAAAACCTGGTCCAGCCTGCCGCTGACGAACGGCCTCGCGCTCGCACCGGACGGCAAGTCCATCTACACCGACAACCTGACCATGCGGATCTTCCGTATCCCCCTCGATGCTCCCGAGAGCCCGGTGGTCATCTCCGCGGTGCCGAATCTCGTTTCCATGCCCGACGACATGGAGGCCACCCGCACCGACACCCTGTACGTCGCCGACCACGCCTTCGGCTCCATCAACCAGGTGAACACCGCGACGGGTGCCGCCTGCGCGATCATCACCGGCTTGATAAAGCCCGGCCCGATGCGCAATCCACCCGACGGCACCACCTCGGTACGCATCGCCCGTGACGGCGACAGCTGGGCGCTGTACATCACCGGCATGGACGGAACGCTGCGCCGACTACGACCACCGGCGGGCATCGACCTCACCCCGGCCACGCCGAGCCGGTAGAACAAAAGGGTTGGACCCGCGCGGAAAGGAACCAGCATGCCGGAACCGGCTCCCATGATCGTCGCCACCCCGGACGATGCCGAGGACATCGCTCACCTGCGTAATCGGCTCGCCCAGTGGATGGTCGACAACGGCATCGGCCAGTGGGTGCCGGGCGAGTATCCGAGCACGCTCGTCGCCGCGGAAGCCGAACGCGGCGAATGGTTCGTCTGGCGCGAGGCCGGCGCGCTGGTCGCCGCGGTCCGGGTGGTCTGGCGGGATCCGGACTTCTGGGGCGCCGACGACGACACCGAGGCAGGCTATATCCACGGGCTGATGGTCGCGCCGGAACAGCGCGGACGCGACCTCGGTACCCGAATCATCCAGTTCTGCGCCGACTACACCCTCGCCAACGGCGTCACCCTGCAACGCCTGGACACCGCCGCCGATAACGCGGTGCTCCGGAAGTACTACACCGCACAGGGTTTCACCGAGCTCAGGGAGACGCGGTTGCCGCCCCAGTTCCACGGCACGACGCACGTCGTCCTGATGGAGAAGATGCTGGCCTGATGACCGGAACGGCCCCCAGGTATCTCTATCTCGCCCGGCACGGCGAGGCGACACCGGACGAGAGTGCACTGAGCGAACGCGGTCGCAGCCAGGCCTGGCTGCTCGGTGAGCGGTTGCGCGGGAGTTCGCTCGCCCAGGTCCACCACGGCCCGCTGCCCCAGGTGACGCAGACGGCGCAGCTGATCGGCGAGCGCCTGGAAGGCGTCCCGCTACAGGCCACCGAGTCCGCCGGTGACTACCTGCCCTACCTGCCACGCAAGGACGAACTTCCCGCAGCGTCCGCAGACGCCATCCTCGGCTTCCTCGCTCAGTTCCCCGCCGAGCAGCGGGCCCGCGGACCACAGCTGGCGCAGGCAGCCGTCGAGCAGTTCACCGGACCGGTCGCGGGCGACACTCCCCGGCACGAACTGCTGGTGACGCACGCGTTCCTCATCGGATGGCTGGTGCGGGCCGCGTTGGACGCACCGAGATGGCGGTGGATAGGCATCAGCCCAGCCAATGCGGCGCTCACGGTGATCCGTTACGCCCCGGGCAGACCCGATTCGGTGCTGTTCTTCAACGACACCGGTCACCTACCACCGGACCTGCGCTGGACCGGCTACCCACCGGAGCTACACCTCTGAGAAACGCAGGTGCGGAGCGGTCAGGTGCAGCTCGACCTGGCCCGCCACTGGGCGGCCGGCCACCCGACGGTGCCGACGAGCTGCGCGAAATCGCCCGCCGCGTGCACCGGCACGCGGCCATCGTCGTGGCACGGTACGCGAGCTACATCGGCCAGCCACGGCGGACGACTCAGGCCCGCAACCGACGCAACGTCTCGTCGTGCAGCAACCCGTTCGTCGCGACTGCGTCACCACCATGCGGACCGGGCTCCCCCGCCAGCGAGGTGAACCGCCCACCCGCCTCACGGACGAGAATGTCGAGCGCAGCCAGATCCCACAGCGACACCTCGGGCTCGGTCGCGATATCGAGCGCCCCTTCCGCCAGCAGGCAGTAGGTGAAGAAGTCGCCGTAACCCCGCACTCGCCACACATCGTCGGTGAGCACCAGGAAGTTCTCCCGCAACCCACGCTCCCGCCAACCGGACAGGCTGGAGAAGCCCAGGCTGGCCGACCCGAGTTCGCCGACGGCGGACACCGAAATCGGTTTCGGCGCTTCGGCATCGAAGCTCGCCCAAGCACCCGCCCCGGCCGCCGCCCACCAGCGCCGCGACAGCGCGGGCGCACTCACCACCCCGGCCATCGGCACGCCGTCGTCCAGCAGCGCGATGAGCGTGGCCCAAATCGGTACCCCACGAACGAAGTTCTTGGTGCCGTCGATCGGATCGATCACCCATTGCCGTCCGCTGAACTCGGCGTCCCCGCCGAACTCCTCCCCCAGCACCGAATCGTCCGGCCGCTGCTCGGCGAGCACCTGCCGGATCGCCTGCTCCACCGCAAGATCGGCATCCGAGACCGGCGTCAGGTCCGGCTTCGAATCCACCTTCAGGTCCAGCGCCCCGAACCGGGCCCGGGTAATGCCGTCGGCCGCATCGGCCAACCGCAGCGCAAGTTCCAGGTCAGAAGAGTCCACAGCCACGCCCGCACCTTAATGGATGCCGCGGTACGGAGTCCGTGGTGCTGGCTCACGCCACCGCGGCAACCGCGCGAGCGGTGACCAACGCATCGGCCCACCACTGCAACTGATCGAGCATCGCCAGCGCCGCCGCGGCAGGCTCCTCCGGCTCGCGCAACCGGCCGTCCTCGTCGAAGAGCAGGTAGTAGCGCGGGAACGAGACGTAGTTGCGCACGGTATGCGCATTGAGCTCGCCGAAGATCTGCCGCAGATGCTCAATCGCGAGCAGCCCGCCGCTCCCGCCGCTGTAACCGACGAAGCCGATTGCCTTGGCGTCCCACTGGGTGAAATGCCAGTCGATGACGGCCTTCAGCACGGCCGGGATGCTGCGGTTGTAGTCGGGCGTGACGATCACGAACGCATCGGCCGCGGCGAGCCGCTCGGTGAGATCGAGCATGCCGGCGGGCCGCTCGGGGTTCGGCTCCAGCAACGGTGGGACGGCGGGCAACGCCAGCGGCAGGTCAGCTTGGGCCAGATCGATGACGTCCACCTCGAACGCACCGTGGCTCCTGGCATGCTCGGTGAACCATTCGGCCACCACAGGTCCGAAGCGGCCTTCCCGGACGCTGCCGATGATCACCGCGAGTTTCAATGCCGACATCGATTTCCTCCTAACAGATGGGCGACCGGTTTCGGCCGCATCTCCAATCTGCTGGCCGCCGCGCCGACCAGGAAGGCCGCCGTAAGGGTGGTAGTGGCAGGGACACCCTCCGGCCGCCGCCGCTTGTTAGGTTCGAGAGGTGAGTGACAACGAGCTGGGCCTGTTCCTGCGCACCCGGCGCGAGGCCGTGTCCCCGGCCCAGGTCGGCCTGCCGACCGGCGCACGCCGCCGCACGCCGGGCCTGCGCCGCGCGGAGCTGGCCACGTTGGCAGGCGTCAGCGTCGAATACATCACTCGGCTGGAACAGGGCCGCGACCGCCGCCCCTCACCGCAGGTGCTTTCCGCGCTCGCCGACGCCCTGCGCCTCGCCCCGAGCGAGCGAGTGCACCTGCACCGCCTCACAAAATCCGCCGACCTCGGCTTCAGCTGCATGGGCGGTGCTCAACCGCTGCGCGAGGTACGCCCCGCCGTCCGCGCCATTCTCGACCGCCTCGAACCCGCGCCCGCAGTGGTTGTGAACCGACTCACCGAGGTGCTCGCCTATACGGCCGGCTACCACCGTGTGATGGCCCCGATCGGCCTGTTCGAGAGCGGTCCCGCGAACCTGGCCCGCTTCGCGTTCACCGATCCCCGCGCCCGCACGGCCTACCCGGACTGGAGTCACGTCGCCGACCAAGAGGTCGCCACTCTCAAACATGGTCCGTTCCGCAAGGATCCGCACATCGCGGCGCTCGCCGACGAACTCACCGTCACCGTCGGCCCGGAGTTCACCGATCGGGTCGAGACCGTGCCCAGCCTGCCCGCCGCCACCGGCATCACCCGGCTCGTCCACCCCGAGGCAGGCCCACTGCGCTTGGCCTTCGAGACCCTCGACCTCTCCGCGGACGACGATCAACGCCTGATCGTTCATCTGCCCGCCGACGAAGCCACCGCCACCGCCCTCGACAAGCTCACGGGTATCCGCCCCGGCGCCCTGCGCGCGGTCTAGCCGGTAAGTCCGGCCGAGCACGCCGCGCGGGCTGGCGGATGGAGCCACGCACCCCGCCGCAGCAGCACCCAAGCGACGCATCGAGCCTGGGCACCGTCCGCACGTTCGGGTGCTCGCCAAATCATCGATCCACGAACGCAACCCATTCGAGCCGCACCACTGCTATAGCGGCTACGCCGAACCAGTAGGCTTGACCACCGTGCATCCTGACGTTTCCGCTGATCTCGCCGAACTCGACGCCACCCTCAAGACGGTCGAATCGGTCCTCGACATCGAGGAGCTGCGCCGACGTATCGACGAGCTCGAGCACCAAGCCGCAGATCCCGATTTGTGGAACGACCAGGATCACGCGCAGCAGGTGACGAGCGAGCTCTCGCATGCCCAGGGTGAGCTGCGCCGCGTGGAGGAACTGCGGCAGCGCCTCGACGACCTACCGGTGCTGTACGAACTGGCCGAGGGCGAAGAGGGCGAGTCGCGCGAGACCGCGCTCGCCGACGCCGACGCCGAACGCGCCGCACTGCACGGTGACGTGGAGGCGATGGAGGTCCGCACCCTGCTCTCGGGCGAATACGACAAGCGTGACGCGCTGGTCAACATTCGCTCCGGCGCCGGTGGCGTGGACGCCGCCGACTGGGCCGAGATGCTGATGCGCATGTACATCCGCTGGGCCGACCGGCACAAGTACTCCGTCGAGGTCTACGACACCTCCTACGCCGAAGAAGCGGGCATCAAGAGCGCCACCTTCGCGGTGAAGACGCCCTACGCCTACGGCACCCTCTCGGTCGAGATGGGCACGCACCGCCTGGTGCGGATCAGCCCGTTCGACAACCAGGGCCGCCGCCAGACCTCCTTCGCCGAGGTCGAGGTGCTGCCGGTGGTGGAGACCACCGACCACATCGAGATCCCCGAGGGCGAGATCCGGGTCGACGTGTACCGGTCCTCGGGCCCCGGCGGTCAGAGCGTCAACACCACCGACTCGGCGGTGCGCCTGACGCACATTCCGACCGGCATCGTCGTCACCTGCCAGAACGAGAAGTCGCAGCTACAGAACAAGATCTCCGCCATGCGCGTGCTGCAGGCCAAGCTGCTGGAGCGCAAGCGCCAGGAGGAGCGCGCCGAGATGGACGCGCTGAAGACCAACGAGGGTGCGTCCTGGGGCAACCAGATGCGCTCCTACGTGCTGCACCCGTACCAGATGGTCAAGGATCTGCGGACAAACTATGAGGTCAACAACCCGTCGGCGGTGCTCGACGGCGATATCGACGGCTTCATCGAGTCGGGCATCCGCTGGCGCATGCGTGAGCAGCCGAGTTAATCATTGCGGGTAGCGCAACAGCCGACGAGCAGGGCCGCTTGCGCGGAATGGTAGGACGTACGGCGGTAACCTGTCTGGCGTGCGTCCAGTTGGGAGTTCAGTCGAGGTGTTGACCATGTCACTCGCGACGACCTCGGAGACGACGAACTGGCTACGTTCCAACGGCCTCGAGATCGTACTGTTGATCTTGGGTGCCATCCTGTTCAGCCGGTTCGCCACCTTCATCAGAGATCGGATCACTCGCAAGATCGATGAGGGCTTCCAGGGCGGCGACGCGCTGGTCCGGTCCGAGGCGGCCAAGCACCGGCACGCGCTGGCGCAGGTGGTCACCTGGGTGGTGCTGACCATTGTCTACGTACTGGTCGGCATGGAGGTGCTGCGCAGGCTCGGCTTCGCGATCACCGGGCTGGTCGCCCCCGCGGCGGTGCTCGGTGCCGCGCTCGGTTTCGGCGCGCAGCGCATCGTGCAGGACATCCTGGCCGGGTTCTTCCTGATCACCGAACGCCAATACGGCTTCGGTGACGTAGTTCGCATCGCGGTGACTGGAGCCGCGGAGATGGCAGAGGGTACCGTCGAAGACGTCACGTTGCGGATCACCACACTGCGCAACTCCGACGGTGAAGTGATCACCGTGCCCAACGGCCAGATCGTGAAAGTGACGAACCTGTCGAAGGATTGGGCACGCGCCGCGATCGACGTTCCGGTGTCCGCGAGCGCGGACATCACCAGGGTCAACGAGATCCTGCACGAGGTCGGTACAAGGGCGTACGAAGACGCTCGTCTCAAGCCACTGCTACTCGACGAGCCCACGGTGATGGGCGTCGAGGATTTGACCGTTGATCAAATGAACATCCGAATGGTTGCCCGCACCTTGCCGGGCAAACAGTTCGAAGTCGGACGCGAACTGCGGGTACGAGTAGCCGCTGCGTTGCGCCGGGAGGGAATCAGTGAGACCACGTAGAACCATCACGCTCTTGAAGGAATCGGTGCGACCCACCACACTCCTGAAGGAATCGAGGCCACGGCGATCCACCGCGATCCTGATAGCCACCTGGGTCGCCACCTTCGTGCTGTACCTGGTGGTCAAACCGGATCAACCGTATACGCCGCAGTCGAGCCTGAACACCGTTCCGGCAGCGGTGAATCCGGCCGTAGCGCCACGCTGAGCTCGGCGGACTCGCCGGGCGTCGGCGCTCGGCAACGCGGTGCGCACGGGGTTGCTGGTTACACTGGCTCCCCGTGATCACCATGCGGAACGTCACCAAGTCGTACAAGACCTCGACGCGACCCGCGCTGGACAACATCACCGTCGATGTGGGCAAGGGCGAGTTCGTCTTCATCATCGGACCGTCCGGCTCGGGCAAGTCCACCTTCATGCGACTGCTGCTCAAAGAAGAGAGCCCCACGGCGGGGCAGATCCAGGTCGCCGACTTCCGGGTCGACCGGCTGCCGGGTCGCAAGGTGCCCAAGCTGCGCCAGCGGATGGGATGCGTGTTCCAGGATTTCCGGCTGTTGCAGCAGAAGTCGGTGCACGACAACGTCGCGTTCGCGCTGGAGGTGATCGGCAAGCGACGGCAGTTCATCGAGCGCACCGTGCCCGAGGTGCTCGACATGGTGGGTCTCGGCGGCAAAGCCGATCGACTACCTTCCGAGCTTTCCGGTGGCGAACAGCAGCGGGTGGCGATCGCCCGCGCCTTCGTGAACCGGCCGCTGGTCCTGCTGGCCGACGAACCGACCGGCAATCTCGACCCGGACACCAGCGGCGACATCATGATGCTGCTGGAGCGGATCAACCGGATCGGCACCACGGTGCTGATGGCTACCCATGACAACCACATCGTCGACGCCATGCGCAGGCGGGTGATCGAACTCGACCGCGGCCGCCTGGTGCGTGACGAGGCGACCGGTGTGTACGGGGTGGATCGCTGATGCGCGCGAGTTTCCTGTTCAGCGAGGTCTTCGCCGGCCTGCGGCGCAATGTCACGATGACCATCGCGATGATCCTGACCGTCGCGGTCTCGCTCACCATGCTGGGCGGCGGCCTGCTCGCGGTGCGGATCGCGGACAAGACCGAGCAGTACTTTCTGGATCGGCTGGAGGTGCGGCTGTATCTCACCGAGGACATCTCGGCGAACGACCCGGACTGCTCCCGCGATCCGTGTAAGACGCTGATGGCGGATCTCAAGTCCACCAAGGACGTCGAATCCGTGCAGTACCTCAGCCGCGACGACGCCGTCCGCGAGGCCAAGGAGAAGACGTTCAAGGACCAGCCCGAGCTGGCCAAATACGTCAGCGAGACGCCGCTGCCCGCGTCGCTGCGGGTGAAGATGCGCAATGCGGAGCTGTATCCGTCGATCTACGAGAAGTTCTATCAGCGACCGGGCGTCGGCATGGTGCGCAATGACAAGGACATTGTGGACCGGTTGGTCAGCCTGTTCGACGGGCTACGCAATGCCGCGTTCGGTCTTGCTGTGCTGCAAGCGTTGGCCGCGTTGCTGCTGATCGCGAACATGGTGCAGATCGCGGCGTTCACCCGGCGCACCGAGGTCGGCATCATGCGGTTGGTGGGTGCGACCCGCTGGTATACCCAGCTGCCGTTCCTGCTGGAAGCGGTGGTTGCCGCGTTGGCCGGTTCGCTGGTCGCGGTGATCGGGCTACTCGTGGCTCGGCCGCTGGTGATTGATCGGGCTCTCGGGGATCTGTTCTCCAGCAAGGTCTTTCCGCGGATCACCGGTGACGACATCGCGATGGTCGCGTTGGTGATCGCGCCGGTCGGCATCGTCTTCGCCGCGCTGACCGCGTACGGGACGTTGCGGTACTACGTTCGCGAGTAGCGCAGGTACGAGTCTCAGCGCGAGCCGGTCCAGGGTGCTGGGCCGGCTCGTGTTGTTCGAGGAGTCGGCCTCCGTGGACACTTTTCGTGCCGCACGGCGGTTTTCCGGCAGTCCGGCACCGAAAGTGTCCGCTAAGACCGGTGCGGCAGGTCACTGATCGGCGGGCATCGCATCCCTGATCGAGGCTCGCTGCACAGTGAGCAGCGCGCGCTGCCGTTCGAGTTCGGCGATCTTGTTGTCCAGGTCGCTGTATCGGCTTTCGACGATCTGCACCGATTTGTCGCAGGACTGGATCCAGGCGCCGTGGTCCATCTCGCACGGCAGCAGGCCGCGGATGTCCTCGGTGGACAGGCCCGCGGCCAGCATCGCTCTGATGCGACCCACCCGTTCGGGCGCATCGTCGGCATAGGACCGGTAGCCGAGCGAGTCCCGCTGCGGATAGAGCAAGCCCTGCTCCTCGTAGTACCTGAGCAAGCGGGTGCTCACGGCGGTACGGCGTGCCAACTCTCCGATCAACATGGGAACTCGCTTACCTCCGTTTGCCTTCACACTGATGTCAATTCCTAACTTGGCTCCCATGACAGCAATTCCCCTGCAGACCACCGTCACCGGTTCCGGACCCGGCGTGGTCCTCGCGCACGGCGCGGGTGGCACCATCGACACCAACTTCGGCGCACTGATTCCCGCGCTGGCCGCGACGCACACCGTGGTCGCCCCCGACTATCCGGACGGCACTGTCCAGCTCACCCTCGACGGTCTCGCCGACGCACTGGTCGCGGCGGCGGTCGACGGCGGAGTCGAGCAGTTCACCGTGCTGGGTTATTCACTCGGGAGCACGGTCGCCGTGCGCGCCGCGGTGCGCCATCCGGAGCGGGTGCGCGGCCTGATCCTCGCCGCGGGGTTCGCCGAAGCCGACAACCGTGCTCGTCTGTCCGTGCAGATATGGCAGGACCTGCTCGATCGCGGCGACCATGCGACCTTCTCCCGCCTGACCCTCGCGCAGGCGTTCAGCGCCGCGTTTCTCAACGGGCTGCCCGCCGACCAGGTCGACGAGTTCGTCCGTGTGGGCGTGACAACCATTCCCGGCGGAACCAGGCAGCAGGCGAGTCTGGTCGAAAACGTCGACACGACCGGTGATCTGGGCCGGATCGCCGTACCGACGCTGGTCGTCAATGCCACCGGGGACCTGCTGATCGATCCGTCGAATTCGCGATTCCTCGCCGACACCATCCCCGGCGCGGAGTACACCGAGATCGCGGCGGGGCACGTTTTCATGGCTGAGCAACCCGAGCAGTGGCGCAAGATCGTCGAGGATTTCCTCGTCCGCCACCAGCTCTGATTCATTGCCGGACGGGACATGGGGTGCGGCGTTCACCGAGTGGGCACGCCGTCTTGTCCCGCCCGGCGCGTTCAATCGATTGCCGCTGTCGTGCTGTTCGGCCCGGTGGTGCCGGTGTCGGCCGGGTGGTCAGCCGAGGATGTCCGGGTTCGGACCCGGCTGGTCAGCCGAGATGCTTGGCCCGCGGCCAGAGTTCCGACCAGGAGGCGCGCGGGTTTCGGCAGACGAAGAGGGGTTCGCCCTGTTCGTCGTTGTCGATATCCAGGCCGACGTAGATATGGCCTACGGGTTGGATGTCGGTGCAGAAGCGCGTCAGGTAGTCGCGGTCGAGGCCGACGGTGAGTACCTCGGTGGCGGTGTCGCTCGGTGGGCCCCACCACCAGTAGGAATTGTGACCGGAGTGGGGTTTCGGCAGGTCGTAGGGTGCGCCGAAGCGTTCGATGGCACCGGCTTCACCGTAGTTGGCGGTGAGGACAGCGACGTCGGGGCCGAGGCGGGCCCGCGCCTCGCCGACCTGCCTGGTGAATTCCGGCCAGCCGATCGTTTCGCCCGCGTCGTAGTTGACCGCGAGGACCGGTGTGTCCTTCAGCATCGAGACGGGCAGCACCGGCAGGAACAGTACGGCCGAGCCGATCGCGTTCACCGCTACCCCGAAACCGACTGCCGCCCACCGTGTTCGGCGGCCAGCCAGCCATGCCGCCACCGGCACAGCGCCTGCCGCGAGCAGGATCGGATACATCCCGCCCAGGTAGTACGCCTTCCCGCCGATCGCCAGGAACAGCACGAAAAGCAGTCCGTAGGCACCCGCGAACGCCCGATATCGGGCGTCCCGCACCAGCCGCCACCACCCGAACGCCCACAGCGGCACCAACAACGGGCCCATCAGCCCGAATTGCAAGAGCACGAACATGATCGGCGTATCCGAGGTGCCGGAGGACCCACCCGCGATCGCCCGGCTCATCTCCCACTGCGGCCAGCCATTACCTGCCTGCCACACCAGATACGGCAGCCAGATCAGCACGGCAATCCCGATGGCTATCGGAAACCACTTGGTGGCGAACAGTTTTCGTGGACCGAACAGCAGCAGCGACACCAAGAGCGCGAACACCGGGAAGATCAACAGCAGCTTGTTCTGTAGTCCCACGCCGACGACCAGGCCGATCACCAGCCACCACCGTGGACCGCTGAGCCACCCGGCGGATCGACGAGCCTGCTCACCATTCGCGCTCTCGCGAGGTCCGCCGATCTCCCGTATCAGTCGCAACACCACCAGCGTCACCACCGACCACGCGGCCAGGTCGAACACCGCCGTGCTCAGCATGTGCCCGACCCCCATGACGAACGCCGCGCTCGCCACCGCCGCGGCGGCCAGCGCCTGCGCCGGCCGTCCACCGCCGAGCTCTCGCGCCATCAGCCCGGCGCACACCACCACCAGGGTCGCCGCCAGCACTGCGGGCAGCCGCAGCATCAATAACGAATCGGGATCGATCGCCGCCATGGCCTTGGCCACCAGCGGCGTGAGTGGCGGCTGATCCGGGTATCCCCAGGACAGGTGGCGACCCGCCGCAAGGAAGTACAGCTCGTCGCGGTGATACCCGTAGCGCGGGGCACATGCGATCAAAACAACGGCAAACAACGCCGCGACTATGGGCACCCGTTCAGCCTGGCACAGATAAGCGGCGTATGCTGCACCTCGACGCGGTTCTTACTCTGGAGTAAGATAGTCTTACTCAGGAGTAAGATAGCCGGGACAAGACCTCACCCCACCCACCCGAGAAAACAGGTGATGATGAGCACTCGAGACAGCGCAACGAAGCGAAGTCCAGACACGTCCGCAGTCGGCCTCAGCCACCCCAAGCGGGACTGGATGGGCGCGGCCATGCGGGTGATGACGACCATTACCGGGTCGGAGCTCGCCGAGAAGTACAACCTGCGCAAGCCGATCGAGCGAGTCACCTACGAGGGCACCAAGACCGGCTTCCGCACGCTCGGCGCCGCTACCCGCGCCTTCGCCAAGGTCACCGGCAACGGTCAGCCGAAGCGGCTCGCCCCGAACGAGGCCAAGAACAAGGACTTCTTCGACCTCACCCCCAGCGACGAGCAGCAGATGATCGTCGAGACGGTGCGGGAATTCGCCGCCGAGATCCTGCGCCCGGCCGCCTACGACGCCGATGCCGCCGCGAAGGCTCCGCGCGACCTGCTCGAGCGCGCCGCCGAGCTGGGCATCACCCTGATCAACGTCCCCGAGGAGCTCGAGGGCGCTGCCTCGGAGCGCGGTGCGGTCACCAATTCCCTGGTAGCCGAGGCGCTTTCGCACGGCGACATGGGTCTGGCCCTGCCGATCCTGGCGCCGAGCGGTGTCGCGGTCGCGCTGTCCCAGTGGGGTACCGACGCGCAGCAGAAGACCTACCTGCCCGCCTTCACCGGCGAGAACGTGCCGCAGGCCTCCGTGGTGATCAGCGAGCCGCGCGCCCTGTTCGACCCGTTCGCCTTGCAGACCAAGGCCGTTCGCTCGCCGAGCGGCTACCGGATCTCCGGCGTGAAGAGCCTGGTGCCCGCCGCCGCGGATGCCGAGCTGTTCTTGATCGCCGCCGAACTCGACGGTCGCCCTTCGATTTTCATCGTGCCGTCGGACACCCCCGGCCTGGTGGTCGAGGCCGATCCGAGCATGGGTCTGCGGGCCGCCGGTCTCGGCCGGTTGCTGCTGGACAATGTCGCGGTCGGCACCGACGCCATCCTGGGTGACGGCGACGCCAAGCAGCGGGCCGAGGACTACGCCGACGCCGTGCGGCTGGCCCGCCTCGGCTGGGCTTCGCTCGCGGTCGGCACCGGCCAGGCCGTGCTGGACTACGTAATTCCTTATGTGAACGAGCGGGTGGCGTTCGGCGAGCCGATCTCGCACCGGCAGGCGGTCGCCTTCATGGTCGCCAACATCGCGATCGAGCTCGACGGCCTGCGGCTGGTGACCCTGCGTGGCGCATCGCGCGCGGAACAGGGCCTGTCCTTCGCCCGCGAGGCGTCGCTGGCCCGAAAGCTGGCCACGGACAAGGGAATGCAGATCGGCCTGGACGGCGTGCAGCTGCTCGGCGGCCACGGCTTCACCAAGGAACACCCGGTCGAGCGCTGGTACCGCGACCTGCGGGGCATCGGCGTCGCCGAAGGTGTCGTGCTCATCTAACCGGCTCGTTCCTTACCTTCCAGGAGACTTCCCATGATCAACCTCGAACTCCCCAAGAAGCTGCGGGCCAGCGCGAACCAGGCCCACCAGGTCGCCACCGAGATCTTCCGGCCGATCTCGCGCAAGTACGACCTCGCCGAGCACGAGTACCCGGTCGAGCTGGACACCATGGCCGCCATGGTGGAAGGCCTCGCCGACTCCGGCACCCAGAAGATCGGCGGCGCCGCCGGTGGCCGCGAGGACGACAGCGAGTCGGACAACCACGCCACCGAGCTGCTCGGAAACTCCAACGGCGGCAACATGTCCGCACTGTTGAACGCCCTGGAGACCTCCTGGGGCGACGTCGGCCTGATGCTCTCGATCCCCTACCAGGGGCTGGGCAACGCGGCCATCGCCGCCGTCGCCACCGACGAGCAGCTGAAGCGGTTCGGCAAGGTGTGGGCCTCGATGGCGATCACCGAGCCGTCGTTCGGTTCCGACTCCGCGGCCGTCAGCACCACCGCCGTCCTCGACGGCGACGAGTGGGTGCTCAACGGCGAGAAGATCTTCGTGACCGCGGGCCAGCGATCCACCCACATCGTGGTGTGGGCGACCGTCGACAAGAGCCTGGGCCGCGCGGCGATCAAGTCGTTCGTCGTGCCGCGTGACGCTCCGGGTCTGTCGGTGGCCCGGCTCGAGCACAAGCTCGGCATCAAGGCTTCCGACACCGCCGTATTGCTGTTGCAGGACTGCCGGATTCCGAAGGACAACATCCTCGGCAGCCCGGAAGTCAACGTGGAGAAGGGTTTTGCCGGGGTCATGCAGACCTTCGACAACACCCGGCCGCTGGTCGCCGCGATGGCGGTCGGTGTCGCCCGCGCCGCCCTCGAAGAGCTGCGTGCCATCCTGACCGACGCCGGTGTCGAGATCTCCTACGACACCCCGCCGAACAACCAGCACGCCGCCGCCGCCGAATTCCTGCGCATGGAAGCCGATTACGAGTCCGCCTACCTGCTGTCGCTGCGCGCCGCGTGGATGGCCGACAACAAGAAGCCGAACTCGCTCGAGGCCTCCATGTCCAAGGCCAAGGCCGGCCGCACCGGCACCGACGTCTCCCTCAAGGCCGTCGAACTCGCCGGTGCCATCGGCTACTCGCAGCGCACCCTGCTGGAGAAGTGGGGCCGCGACTCGAAGATTCTCGACATCTTCGAAGGGACCCAACAGATCCAGCAGCTCATCGTGGCCCGCCGGATCCTCGGCAAGACCAGCGCCGAGCTGAAGTAGTAAGTCGCACAAGGAAACCGGCGTCGGCCCACTTCGGGCCGGCGCCGGTTTGTTGTATTACGCGGCCGAGTTCACCGCGTCGGCGAGATCTGGGGTGACAAAGGTCAACACGAGCGGTTCTGATCCAAGCCTGCCGAAACCCGCTGAGCAGGCCGCTTGCTGGCATGCGAGCAGGGTGGGTTGGTAGCATGAGGTCGTCACGCGAGTGATGCCGAGCGGTAGGACCGCCGCGCTAACGACGGCCCTACCTGGTGGGTTGGTTACCTAGCCTGCCAAACTCGGCGGACCAGGATGAGCGCCCCGGCGATTACGACAGCGCCTGTTACTACGATGCCGTAATCGACCGGGGCCTTGCTCTTCCTCCGGCGATGTTTCGCCATTCCCCACCACCTCATCCCTGGGCGCGATGTCTGGACCATGTCCATCGCCCCTCGGAAGGAAGTGCGCACCACAATACCCGCGTCTACCAACAACTTTCGGCCGCGCTCGAAACCATGTGCGAATGCATTCGTTTCATTTTTGGCCCGGGTAATCACCGCGCCGACGGGGGGTTGCAGTCGGGAACTTCAAGACACGCATGTGTCTGGAACCCCCCTGGCCCGGGAACCGACACGGCGGGGCGGATAGTGGACCGGATCGGGGAACGCTGGCAACGTAACGGGCTACGTTTCTTGATCGACAATTCAGCGGACGAATTTCTTTCGAGCTGTACCAGAGACCCTCGAGGAGCAACTGGATATGGAACGACTGAGCGTGACGCGTCGTCTTGCTACCGTTTTTGCCGCGACCGCGGTGGTAGCGAGTGTTTTTGCAGGTAATGCCGGTGCCGAGCCGGCGACCGTGGACTGGGCCGGTGCCGCGCAACAGCTGCGGGCGGCCGCTGCGGGTAACCCGGCGGCCGAGCAGGCGGTGGATCGCCTGGTGGCGTCAGGGCAGCTGAACAAGGCCGGAGAGGTGGCGCTGCCCGCGCAGCCGTTCCAGATTCCGGCACAGTCGGATATCGGTCGCGGTGACGGGCCGGGCGTTTACGGTTCCGGCATCGCGCTCGGGATCGACGGGTTCCGGTTCGGGTTCTTCGGCGGACCGGGCACGATCGCGCCGAATCAGGCGGGCGCCAAGCTGGAAGTGCTGTGGATCAATCTGTCCAACGGACGCAGCGGCACCGAGGTGCTCAACGAGCACCAGGACATTCCCGTGGACACCACGATCAGGACGCGCCAGCTCGACACCGGCGGCGGCATGATCGTGGCCGCGGTGTACGGCAGCCTGTGGCACCGCTGGTCGGTTCCGGTCAGCGACGCGAACCCGGACGGGTTCCAGTATCAGCGCGGCACCATCTCGGTGCCGTCGTTCGGCGCCGTCTACAACTGATCGACCCGACGTTTCGGCCCCCACGGCACGCGCCGTGGGGGCCGAAACATACTCGGAGCACCCGCGATCGACCTCTTGTCCGGAATTACGTAATTCCGTAGCTTCGGTGACGTGAGTCTGGAAGAGCGGGTTGCGGAACTCGAACGGCGGCTCGACGACATGGTGGCCGACAGGAGCGGGAACGAGGCGGGCGACCTCTGGGCGGTGACCCGCCTGCACGACGAATTCGTCGCGGGCGACGAGCCGAACGGCGGTGTGCTGTTCGCCGGTTCGGCCCGGCTCCCGACCGGCGAGCACTACGGCTGGCAGGCGACGTTCACCACCGGCGACCTCATCGAGGACGACTGGGCCGAGACCGCGGAATGCCTTGCCGCGCTGGGTAATCCGGTGCGACTACGGCTGCTGCGCGAGATCATGGGGGGCCGCAGGACCGCGGCCGAACTCGTCGGGCTGGAGGGCGTCGGCACCTCCGGGCAGGTCTACCACCATCTACGCCAGCTAGCCGCCGTCGGCTGGTTGCACACCGCGGGCCGCGGGCGTTTCGAGGTGCCCGCGGCCCGAGTGGTGCCACTACTCATCGCATTGGCCAGCGCACGGCGTTGACGCCGCGGCGCGACACCTCAGCCGCAGCCACCGCCGCACTGGCAGCTTCCGCCTTGCTGGCACCCGCACGTGCAGTTCGGGCCGCACTGACAACCCGACGGCAACGCGGACATCGATCGCCTGACGATCACCATGATTCAGCCTCCTTGTTGGCTACCCCTTGAACGAATGGAACGCACCGGATGCTGCGTGGTCAATGACCGCCGGTCCGGTTTGCCGGTGAACACGCTGACATCTCTGTTCAGTGGGCTCGACGGCCTTCTGAGCCCATCCGGCCGCCGTCAAGGCGCGAGATCGCCGCCCTGGTGTGATCCCCGACACCCCGCTGCTACGGTAGTGACCTGATACGCCGTTTCTATTTCGCTAGGTCGAGTACCGACGCGAGTTTGCTGGTGGAGGTGTTCGACCATGAAGTTGGCGCACGCGCTGGAGACTGTCAAAGCGCTTGGGGTGCTCCGGTCCCGCGGGGTTTCCGACCCGCGTAAGCCGCTGGAGACCATCAGGACGATCAAGGAATCCAAGATCTTCGGCCCCCAGGCCACCCTGATCCGGCATGCGGCGCGCATCACGCCCGACTCCCCCGGCCTGGCCGACGAGCGCGGCGAGCTGACCTACGGTGAGCTCGACAAGCAGTCGACCGCGATCGCGCGCGGGTTGCAGGCCGCCGGGATCACCGAGGGCACCGTCGTCGGCGTGCTGGCCCGCGACCACCGCGGCCTCATCCTGGCGATGGTCGCCGCGGGCAAGCTCGGCGTGCGGGTGGCGCTGATGAACACCGGATTCGCCAAGCCGCAGTTCGCCGAGGTGTGCCAGCGCGAGAACGTCAAGGCGATGCTGCACGACAGCGAGTTCCTCGACCTGCTCGACGCGCTGCCCGCCGACCTGCCCCGCTTCCTCACCTGGGTCGATGAGGGCACCGAACTGCCCGAGGGCGCACAGACGCTCGACGATCTGGCGGCCGCCAATTCCACCGAGGAACTGCCCAAGCCGGCCAAGCCCGGCGGCTTCATCATCCTCACCAGCGGCACCACCGGCCTGCCGAAGGGTGCGACGCGCAGCAAGGTCTCCCCGCTGGCGACCGCGCAGTTCCTCGACCGAATCCCGTTCCCCTACCAGGGCGCCCAGGTGATCGTGTCGCCGATCTTCCACAGCACCGGCTTCGGCACCGGGCTTGTCGGCATGGCCATGGGCAACAAGGTGGTCGTGCGCAGGCGGTTCGACGCGGAGGCCACGCTGGGGCTGATCGCCGATCACAAGGCGGAGTTGCTGGTCGCGGTGCCGACCATGCTGCACCGGATGACCGAACTGGACCCGGCGATCCGCGCCAAGTACGACACCTCGTCACTGAAAGCCATCGTGCTCGCGGGCTCGGCGCTCTCGCCCGAGCTGACCATGAAGGCCACCAAGGTGTTCGGGCCGGTCCTGTACAACGTGTACGGCTCCACCGAATGCTCGGTCGCCACGGTGGCCAACCCGGAGGAGCTCGCGCTGTCGCCCGGCACCGTGGGGCGTCCGCCGATCACCTGCGAGGTGCGGCTCTACGACGACAACGACAAGCAGGTCACCGCGATCAACACGACCGCGCGCATCTTCATCCGCAGCGGCACGCCGTTCGAGGGCTACAGCGACGGCCGCAACAAGCAGATCATCGACGGCTTCATGTCCAGTGGTGATGTCGGCCACATCGACGAGCACGGCCTGCTCATGGTGGACGGCCGCGACGACGACATGATCGTCTCCGGCGGCGAGAACGTCTTCCCGCAGGAGGTGGAGAACCTGCTGCTGGAGCGGCCGGACATCTTCGACGCCGCGGTGGTCGGGGTGGACGACGCCGAATTCGGTAAGCGGCTAAGGGCTTTCGTCGTTCCCGAGCCGGGCCAGACGCCCGACGGCGAGGAGATCAAGGCCTACGTCAAGAACAATCTGGCCCGCTACAAGGTGCCGCGCGAGGTCATTTTCCTCGACGATCTGCCGCGCAACCCGACCGGCAAACTGCTGCGCCGGGTGCTGGTCGAGTACGAGGTCAACGCCTGACCCGACGCGGGGCGACACCGTTTGGTTACCCGGCGGTAGGTGCTGTTGAGATACGTGACACATCGGGTTACAGATGGTTGCTATTGTTAGCGACAGCACTGGATCCCGAAGTTGCGGTCCGCACCATCCGTCGGCTCAGCCCTGGGTGGGGCCGCCGGAAGGTTGTTGTCGAATGGTTGTCTCCTTCCCCGCGTTGAGTGGTACCGCCCGCAAGGCCGGCGTTCTCGCCCTCGGCGTGAATGTCATGGTCAAACGGCGGTTGTTCAATCCGCTCCGGCTCGATCACGCCGCGCGCTCGGCGTTCAACGTGGTCAAGTTCGGCCCGTTCGCGGGCGTCGCCATGCACGCCGCCCAGACCAGGCCCGAGGCGGGCGCCATCGTCGACGAGGCGGGCGAGCTGACCTTCGGCCAGCTGAACGAGCAGTCGAACGCGCTGGCTCGCGGCCTCGCGGCACAGGGCATCAAGCCCGGTGACGTGGTCGCGGTACTGGCCCGCGACCATCGCGGCATGGTGCTGAGCCTGCTCGCGACCGGCAAGCTCGGCGTGCGCACGGTGCTGATGAACACCGGCTTCGCCAAGCCGCAGTTCGCCGACGTGGCCGCGCGCGAGCAGGTGAAGGCGGTGCTGCACGACAGCGAGTTCATCGACCTGATGAGCGCCATTCCCGCCGAGATCCCGCGGGTGCTCACCTGGGTCGACGCGAAGGACAATGTCGACCCGTCGGCCGCGACCATCGAGTCGCTGTCGGCGGGCCGGTCCACCGATCCGCTGCCCGCGCCCGCCAAGCCGGGCGGCATGGTCATCCTGACCAGCGGCACCACCGGCACCCCCAAGGGCGCGCCGCGCGACAAGGTGAGCCCGTTCGCCTCGGCCCAGTTCGTCGACCGGGTGCCGCTGCCGCACAACGGCACCATGATCATGGCCGCGCCGATCTTCCACGGCACCGGGCTCTCCCAGTTCACCATCGGCGTCGCCCTCGGTAACCGGGTCGTCTTCCAGCAGCGCCGGTTCGACCCGGAGCAGACGCTGGCCAACATCGTGAAGTACCGGGCCGATTCGCTGGTGGTCGTGCCGACCATGCTGCAGCGCATCCTCGACCTCGACGACGAGGTGCTGGCCAAGTACGACCCGAGCACCATCAAGGTGATCTTCGCGGCGGGCTCGGCCATCGCACCCGACGTCGTCACCCGCACCCTGGACTACTTCGGCGACACCCTCTACAACCTCTACGGCTCCACCGAATGCGCGGTCATGACGGTCGCCACCCCCGAGGACCTGCGCAAGGCGCCGACCACCGCGGGCAAGCCACCGGTCGGGATCCGGATCGTACTGCTCGACGAGAACCGCAAGCCGATCACCGAGCCGAACGTCACCGGCACGATTTTCGTGGACAACGGTTTCGCGTTCACCGGATACACCGACGGCCGCACCAAAGAGGTGGTGGACGGCATGATGTCCAGCGGCGACGTCGGGCACTTCGACGCCGACGGACTGCTGTTCATCGACGGCCGCGACGACGACATGATCGTCTCCGGCGGCGAGAACGTCTTCCCGCTCGAGGTGGAGAACCTGATCGCCGGGCGCGAGGACATCTTCGAGGCCGCCGTGGTCGGGGTGGATGATCGCGAATTCGGCAAGCGGCTGCGGGCGTTCGTCGTGCCCGGCCCGGACTCCAAGCGCGATCCGCAGGAGATCAAGGACTTCGTCAAGGCGAACCTGGCCCGCTACAAGGTGCCGCGCGAAGTGATCTTCCTGGACGAGCTGCCCCGCAACGCCACCGGCAAGCTGCTGCGCAAGCCGCTGGTCGAGATGGACATCGAAGCGAGCTGAACTTCGGGTGTCCCGCCCATACGCCGTTAACTGAGCTCCCCACACGAATTCACAATCGAATTCGTGTGGGGACGACAGTGCGGGTGCAGCAGTGATCGCACGTAATCGGCATTTTCGGTTTCCCGCTGTTTTCAGGCGTTTGTCGGCGCGGAAGATGCGCGCAATTGGTCGGCTACTATCAGCGCGTGAGTATCGAGTTCGGCCGGTCGACCGCGGAGCACCGCGGCGCCGTCGCGTGGGTGCGCGGTGGTTCGGCCGGGGCGATCTCGGGGACCATTTCCGTTGCGGCCCATGGCTGGGCGTCCGGGGGCATGCCGCCGGACAGCACCACGCTCGTCCTGCTGGCCGCGGCCGCCGCGGTGATCGGCGCGCTGGTGGCCGGGCTCGCGCCGCTGCGTGACACGTCCGTCGGTCTGATCACCGCGCTCGTGGCCGGGCAGCTGCTCGGCCACTTCACCATGGGGTTCAATTCCGGGCACTTGCACCACGGTGATGCCCAGCTGACGCCGACAATGCTCACCGCGCACGTGCTCGCGGCCATGGCCGCCGCACTCCTGATCCGCGGCGCGGAAACCGCCTATCGAACCGGCACCGCCGTGCTCTTCCGAGTGCTGCGGTCGCCGCGATCCGCACCCGTGCTCGCGGACCCCGCGCCGCTACGCACCACACACCGCGACCGCGTCATCTTGCGCGTCCTCGCCGCCGCGTCGCTGCGGACCCGGGGTCCGCCACTCACGGTCAGCTGACCTCGACTCAGCACTTTTCACACGAAGACATCGCTCGTCGCCGTCTCGTCAGCATTGGTGTCGTCGCCTTCGATACCGCTGTGGCACGCGTTATTCCGCCGTGCCGTCATCGCGAAACATTGCCGCGCAACGGATATCGGCCCAGCGCTCGTTAAGCATCGCTCGCGCCGCCGACGCATGCCGTCTTCGACCATCGCAGAAGTCCCGACCGAACATCGGGAACAACGCCCGCACACCGGGTTTCCCGAGCTGCAGAAACGAAAAGACCGTGAGCACAACAGAAACCATCACTCCCGACGCCGAATTACCGCCGCCACCCCCGAATCCGCGCCCGCGCGCAAACCGGCGGCGCGAAACGGACTGTACGCATTGGCCATGCGACTGCATTTCTACG
This sequence comes from Nocardia sp. CS682, assembly GCF_004634405.1. Taxonomy (NCBI): domain Bacteria; kingdom Bacillati; phylum Actinomycetota; class Actinomycetes; order Mycobacteriales; family Nocardiaceae; genus Nocardia; species Nocardia sp. CS682. The sequence goes on from NZ_CP029710.1 coordinate 2,878,452, forward strand.
CGGGCATATTCGTCGCCCCGTTCATTCTCATCGCCGCCGTCACCGGTGCCCTCTACGCGATCTCACCGACGCTCGAGTCGATCGTGTCGCGCGACCTGCTGACGGTCGAGGCGAGCGGCACACCGAAACCGCTGTCCCAACAGATCAGCGCCGCCGTCGCCACCCAGCCGCAGCTCGCGCTGGCCGCGGTCGCACCCGCGCCGGGCGCCGAGGACACCACCCGGGTGCTGTTCGACGACCCGTCGCTCGGCGAATCCGAGCGCCGCGCGGTGTTCGTCAACCCGTACACGGCCCAGCCGGTCGGTGACTCCGTCGTCTACGGCAGCTCCGGCGCCCTGCCCTTGCGCACCTGGATCGACCGGTTGCACCGGGATCTGCACCTGGGCGAGCCGGGCCGGCTCTACAGCGAGCTGGCCGCGTCCTGGCTGTGGGTGATCGCGCTGGCCGGCCTGATCGTGTGGATCCGCCGGGTACGCACGCGGCGGAACCGGAACTCCGCGGGCTGGCTGCTCGCACCGGATCGTTCGCAGAACGGGCGCGGCCGGACGGTGAATTGGCATGGCTCCGTGGGCATGTGGGTGCTGCCGATCATTCTGCTGCTGTCCGCGACCGGCATGACCTGGTCCACCTACGCGGGCGCGAACATCACCGAACTGCGTCAGCAGCTGAGCTGGACCACTCCCGCGGTCACCACCGCATTGCCGGGAAGCGTTGCGCCCAGCCATGATTCGGGCAGCGATCATCACGGCGGCCACCAGATGTCACCGGTGCCGAGCAATCCGAGCGAACGGATCGCCGAGGTCGACCGGGTCGAGGCGACCGCACGCGCCAACGGCGTGACCCAGGCCGTCGAGATCACCATTCCCGCGCAGCCTGGTCAGGCATTCGCCGTGAAGGAACGGCGGATGCCCGGCACGTACACGGTCGACGCCGCCGCGGTCGACGGCGCCACCGGTGCGGTCACCGATCGGCTCGCGTACGCCGACTGGCCGCTGATGGCCAAACTCACCAACTGGGGCATCCAGTTCCACATGGGATTGCTGTTCGGGCTGCTCAACCAGCTGCTGCTGCTCGCCGTCATGATCGGGCTGATCACCGTGCTGGTGCGCGGCTATCTCATGTGGTGGCGCAGGCGTCCGACTCGCAGGACTGGCCGACCCGCGCTGGGCCGAGCGCCGCGCCGGGGTGCGTTGCGCCGGAGCTCGCCATGGATCGCGGTACCGGTGGTGGCCCTAGCGCTGGTGGTCGGCTGGTTCGCCCCGCTGGTCGGGTTGAGCTTGCTCGCCTTCCTCGTGGTCGACGTGCTGGTGGGAGTCGCGGCAAGGGTGCGCGCCGCGTAACCCGGCAATGGGTTCCTCTCCGGATGAGGCGGTCCGGCTGGTCTAGTGGCCGGGCCGTCTCGACCGGAGAGGAACCCCGTGCACCCCGAGTGTGCTTGCGCTGTCGCGGAACTCGGGGTGCGGGTTCGGCGAGCCGAGTGTCGAGTGTCGGCGCATGGCATCTACCTCCATTTCATTGTTTCGATCGGTCAGCGGCGGTGACTAGCTGTAGAGCCTGGCGATGAACGCTTGCATATTGGCCAGCATCCGGTCGACCTTCTGCTCGGGGTTCAGGTTCTCCCGGTACCGGTTGCCCAGCGCAGGGGTCTTCTTGCCACGCGCGTACAGCGAGCAGGCGAGATCGGTGCACATATAGGTGCCGATCGTGTTGCCCTTGCGTCCGGACGGACCCGCTTTGGCCGCCGTGAGCAGCGAAACGCCGCTACCGGTGTGCGTGGTCAGGCAGATCGAACACATCTGGGCCCGACCCGACCCGCCGGTCTCGTAGCGCAGCGCGACGCCGACCAGTTCGCCGTCGTCCTGCGGGATGACCAGATAGCACCGGCCCGGCAGCGACGGGTCGCTCCAGCCGAGGAAATCGAGGTCGTCCCACGGGCGCTCGTCGAGCTCCCGCGGCATCGGCAGCCGTTTGGCCTCGGTTTTGGAACAGTTGATGAACGACGACCTGATGTCGCGCTCGGTCACTGGTTTCATGGCGTTTCCACTCCGTTCCTTCTGATCGGTAACAAACCGCAGTGACGTTACGGGGCGCGACGGCCACCGGACAAACGTATTTCACTCGCCGATACCGGCAGGTCAGCTCCCTGTGAAGAGAATCACCGGACCGGTCGGTCGCTGTTGCGGCGATCAGAGGGCCGTGTCGGCCTGTTTGTCACCCAGCGCGCCGGGTATGCGCGGGATGTCCTGAGTCGCCACGACACGAGCGACCGAGTGAGTGCCCGCCCCGGCGAGGCTGCGGGGTCGGGCGACGAAAGGGGTAGATGTGAGTACGTTGGCCGCCACAGTGGACGTCGAAGTCCCGGTACGCACCGCGTACAACCAGTGGACGCAATTCGAGACGTTCCCCCAATTCATGGAGGGCGTCGAAGAGGTGCGCCAACTCGATGACAAGCACACGCACTGGCGGATCCATGTCGGTCCGGCCACGCGTGAATTCGACGCCACCATTACCGAACAGCATCCCGATGAACGGGTCGCCTGGAAATCCGACAGCGGCCCCGAGCATGCGGGTGTCATCACGTTCCATCGCCTGAGCGATACCACCACCCGGGTAACTGCCCAGATGGAGGTCGATCCGGAGGGCTTCGTGGAACACGCCGCCGACAAGCTCGGCGTGCTGAAGCACCGCGTCAACGGAGATATGCAGCGCTTCAAGGAGTTCATCGAAAAACAAGGTCACGAGACCGGCGCCTGGCGCGGCGATATCCCGCGTCCGGACGCCTGACCGAAAGGCAGCCAGTCATGGCAACATTCCAGCCGAACGCGGCAACCACCGAATGGACGCCGACCAGAATCGCCGCCCTCGCCGTAGGCGCCGTCTTCTTGATAGTCGGTGTCCTCGGCTTCATTCCGGGCGTCACCACCGACTACGACACGATGACCTTCGCCGGGCACCACTCCGACGCCAAACTGCTTGGCGTATTCGAAGTTTCGGTGCTGCACAACATCGTGCACCTGCTGTTCGGCGTAGCCGGCCTGCTCGCCGCACGCACCTTCCAGGGCGCCCGCTGGTTCCTGATCGGCGGCGGCGCCATCTATCTGGTGCTGTGGCTCTACGGCCTGATCATCGATAAGGGCAGCGCCGCCAACTTCGTCCCGGTCAACGATGCCGACAACTGGCTGCACTTCGGCCTCGGCCTCGGCATGGTCGTCCTCGGCGCCCTGCTGCCACGGCTCGGCGCGCCGGGTCACGCGGATCAGGGCCGCCAGGCCTTCCGATAATCCCCTGCGACACAACTGAATACGCGGGCCCCGCCCGGGCGATCCGGGCGGGGTTGCGCGTACATCAGGGAATTTCCGACGGCTCGTCCGGTAACTCCGCGGCGGGCGCCTTCTCCGGCACCGCGATCGGGCGCAAGACGACCCAGGCGATGAAGAGCAGGGAAACCACGCCCATGCCGATACCCGCCCAGAGATTCACATTGATGCCACCGGTTTTGGCTTCATCGGCGGCGGTGTGGCTGACCAGACCGGTGATGATCAGAATGACGCCGTAGCTGCCGAGTAGGGCGCCGACGATGGTGCGGATGTCGAAAAGCATGGCGGCTCCTTATCCGACGATGATGTTGAGAGCGATGACGAGCACCAGGGCGATGCCCGCGAGCAGCACCGGGCGCTGATACCAGGGCAGCGAGGCCTGCTCCGGATCGGTGCGCACTTCCTTCGGCGTCTCCGAGTAGACCAGGCCGACGAGTTCGGCGACCGGCTTGGGCTGGGTCACCTGGGTGACCAGCACGCTGACCACGATGTCGACCACGAACGCCACACCGGCGGCCACGAAACTCGAGCCCTGGCCCGACAGATGGAACACCTCCATCTGGTGCAGGATGAAAATCACCACGGCGGAACCGGTTCCGCAGACCAGACCCATCCAGCCCGCGGTCGGCGTCATCCGTTTCCAGAACATGCCGAGGATGAACGTCGCGAACAATGGCGCGTTGAAGAAGCTGAACAGCGTCTGCAGGTAGTCCATCATGTTGCTGAAGCTCGACGCGATGAACGCGGTGAAGATCGCCGTCACCGTCGCGCCGACGGTCGCCCACCGGCCGATCGACAGGTAGTACCCGTCCGGACGGTCCTTGCGCACGTACTGCTGCCACAGGTCGTAGCTGAACACCGTGTTGAACGCCGAGATATTGGCCGCCATACCGGCCATGAACGCCGCGAGCAGACCCGCGATGCCCACCCCGAGCAGGCCGTTGGGCAGCACGTCCTTCATCAGATACAGCAACGCCTGGTTGTAGGTGGTGTCACCGCTGAAGTCCGGATTCGCCGTCTTCGCCGCCTTGTACTCGCTCATCTGCGGCACCAGCACCGCGCTGATCATGCCGGGGATCACCACGATCAGCGGGATGAACATCTTCGGGTACGCGCCGATGATCGGGGTGCGCCGGGCCGCCGAGATGGAGTGCGTCGCCAACGCGCGCTGTACCTCGACGAAGTTGGTGGTCCAGTACCCGAACGAGAGCACGAACCCGAGCCCGAACACGATGCCGAGCACCGAGAGCATGTTGTTGCCGAACCCGCTGAGCTCGTTGCCGGGCCACGAGTCGAGTTGCGTGGCGCCACCCGGCGACGCGGACACCTTCTCCCGCAACCCGTCCCAGCCGCCGACCTTGTGCAGACCGACCAGCGTGAGCGGCAGCAGCGCGGCCACGATCACGAAGAACTGCAGTACCTCGTTGTAGATCGCGGCCGACAGCCCGCCGAGGGTGATGTAGGACAGCACGATCACCGCCGCGATGACCACCGACAGCCACAGCGGCCAGCCGAGCAGCACATTCAGGATGGTGCCGAGCAGATACAGGTTGACGCCCGCGATCAGCACCTGGGCGATCGCGAAGCTGAGCGCGTTCACCAGGTGCGCGCCGGTACCGAAGCGCCTGCGCATGAACTCCGGCACGCTGCGCACCTTGGAGCCGTAGTAGAACGGCATCATCACCACGCCGAGGAACAGCATGGCGGGGATCGCGCCGATCCAGAAGTAGTGGAAGGTGGGGAAGCCGAATTGGGCGCCGTTGGCCGACATGCCCATGATCTCGACGGCACCGAGGTTCGCGGAGATGAACGCGAGCCCGGTCACCCAGGCGGGCAGCGAACGCCCGGACAGGAAGAAGTCGATGCTGGACGAGACCCGCTGTCTGGCGAGTAAACCGATGCCGAGTACAAACACGAAATATAAGGCGACCAGGGCGAAGTCGACTGGAGCCGCGTCCAGTCGCAACTCCGAGGCGTCTAAATAGGTCGATGCCATCGACTGCGGCTCGGCGGCGAGCAGCGCGGACGGCAGAACGGGTGAATCGACAAGCGGCACAGCGTCCCTCCTGGCGGTGAAACCGGGCGTCGAGCGAGATCCTTCGTGGTACGAGATCGTGCGTCTACGGGTACAGCGTGGCGCGCGCGACTCCCTCGTCGCCGGCCGAATGGTGTCGGCCGACACCTACTCTGCGTGATTGTGCCTCACTCGGGGGCCACAATCGTGCACAAAACCTGGGCGGTCGCTCAGTCGGCGCGGTGCGCACCGGCCGCCGGGCCGACGACGAAGGTGCGCGGCTCGGCAAAGCCCGCGCGGGCGAACCGATTCCGCACGGCCGCCACCACGGCCGCGGTGCGCTCGCGATCGACCAGCGCGAGTGCACTGCCGCCGAATCCGCCACCGACCATCCGCGCGCCGTGCGCCCCCGCCGCGATCGCCGCGGCGACGGCGGCGTCCAGCTCGGGCGTCGACACCTCGAAATCGTCGCGTAGCGAGGCGTGCCCCTCGGTGAGAACCGGCCCGATGGCGCGCGGGTCGGCACCGCTCCGCAATTTTTCGGCAACTGTCAACACTCGGGCGTTCTCGGTCACCACGTGTCGCGCCCGGCGGCGCAACACCACATCGGTGATTCGGGCGAGCGCGGTCACCGAATCGACGTCGCGCAGCGCGGGCACACCGAGTTCCGCGGCGGCAGCTTCACATTGGGCGCGTCGTTCGCCGTAGCCACCGTCGACCAGCTCGTGCGGCTGGCCGGTGTCGATCACCAACAGCTCCAGTCCGAATCGCGCCAGATCGAATGGAATCTGTTCGTGCGCAACAGTATTCGCATCAGAATCGCCGGCCTCGGCGGCGAAGCGCCGCACGTCGAGGAACAGCGCGTGCCCCGCCGTGCAGAGGATCGAGGCCGACTGGTCCAGCAAACCGGTCGGCGCGCCCACATAGCCGTTCTCCGCGGCGCGGGCGAGGTCGATCAGCTCGCGATCGGTGACGGCGGGCGCGAACAAATCCCGCAGCGCGATGGCCACCGCACAGGACAGCGCCGCGGACGACGACAGTCCGGCGCCGATCGGCACGGCGCCGTCCAGCTCGAGCTCGACCCCGCTGATCCGGTGACCGCGCCGCACGAATTCGGCGACGACGCCGAGCGGGTACCGCGACCAGCCGGGCACCCCGTCCCGGCGTTTCGCCAGCTCGGCCACCTCGACCAGCACGGTCTCCGCGGGCCGCTGCCGGGAGGCCACCCGCACCTGCCCGTCCGCGCGCACCCGTGCCGCGCACTCCATCACCAGCGGCAGTGCGATAGGCAGCACGAAGCCGTCGTTGTAATCGGTGTGCTCGCCGATGATGTTGACCCGCCCCGGTGCCACCCACTTCTGCACTTGCCCCTCGCTGTCTGTCGAGTCCGGTTGCCCTGCCCCACGTTACGAGACACGCCGCACGAGCACTGCTTTCGGCCGCCGCAGGTGCGCGATTCGCGTTCCATGATGCACAGTCGAAACACCGAACAGGCTCAGATCCGCTCAAGCCTGGAAGTCCTGGAGTCAGTCCTCATGAACGACCTGCGCATCACCATCGAAACCAAGATCCCGGACGACCAGATAGCGATATTCCACCGCCTTTACGAGGAGTCGTTCGGGCCGCTGCGCACTAAAACGATCGTCAAGCAAGTGCTGGACCCCGACGAATTCCGTGCGGAAATGGTCGATCCCCGGGTGGACAAACACGTCGCATGGAACGACGCCGGGGAGCCGATCGGGCTGACCACCCTGACCAACCACCTCGACACCATCTCGTGGATCAGTCCGGAATATCTCACCTCCCGATATCCGGAGCACGCGGCACGCGACGCGATCTATTACGTCGGTATCACCCTTGTTGCGCCAAGTGCACGACAAGGACCCGCATTTCGTGCCATGATCGAGTCAGTTGTCCAGGTTCTGGTTGCCGACCGTGCCGCGGTCGGTTGGGACGTCTGCTCGTACAACAACACTCGGTTCTGGTTCACCGAATGTGTACAGGCGGTGCTCGACGCAGCGAATCTCGAGGTCTCGGTGGAGGATTCATTAACCTTCTACCGAGCCTGGTTCACAGGGGATGGAGCGACCAAGGGGGGCTGATGGCAGTCAGCGCAGAGCGGCAGTCGGAGCGGCGATACCTGCTCCGAACACGATGGTACGCACTGCTTCTCGGAGGCAGCGCGGCCATGATCGCGCTCCACCTGTGGGTCGATGCCCCGCTGTTGTCGTATCTCACGCTGACGGCCATCCTGGCGGGCACGCTGACCATGATCGGCTTCGGCCTCTGGACGCACCGGCCCACCCGCCCCCTGCCCTGGTATCTGCTGTCGGCCTCGGCCGTACTGTCCGCGACCGGGGTGGCGCTGCGCGAGGCCGACCACTGGCTCAACGACGCGTTCACCCTGCTCGGGTACCTGACCGTTGGCCTCGCCGCGCTGATCTGGCTGCGCCCGCGCCAGACTCGCGGCAATCACGACCTGCTGCTGGACTCCGGGCTGATCGGGCTCGGCGCGCTGCTCGCGTCCTGGACCTTCCTCATCTCACCGATCCTCCAGTCGCACGACACGGTGCTGAAGACGATGGTGGCGGCGACCTATCCGGTGCTGGACGCGCTGCTGCTGACGCTGGTCGCGCACTCGGTGGCCACCTCGACCCGCTCGGAAACCTCGCTGGATCTGATCCATCTCGGGTTGATCGCGGCACTGCTCGGCGATCTGGCCGACAATATGACGGCGGCGGGCACCGCGGCGATCAGCCGCGAGATCCAGGTGGCGCCACTGCTGGCGGCGTACGCGATCGTCGGTGTGGCGGCGCTGCACCCGACGATGACGAGCCTGGGTACGCCGCGCGAGATCCATCCACATCACTCGCGTCAGCGCGCCAGCTTCATCGCGGTCGCGTTGATCGTGGCCTCGCTGGTGCCGGTGGTCGGCTCCTCGCTGGACCCGCTGAACCGAGTGGTGGTGTCGTCGCTGTTCGCGCTGCTGCTCATCGGGGTGCTGGTCCGCAGCGAGCGCGCCATCGTGCGCAGCTCCCGCAGCGAGCGGCGCGCGCAGTACCAGGCCGACCACGACGTGCTCACCGGGTTGTTGAACCGATCGGCGTTGCTACGCGCGCTGAACCGCAACAGCGAGCGCTGGGCCGAACAGCCGCTGTGTCTGCTGTTCATCGATCTGGACGGCTTCAAGATGGTCAACGACAGCTACGGGCACGCGGTCGGCGACGAGCTGATCGCGAACGCGGCCTCGCGAATTCGCCGGGTGGTGCTGCGCGAGGATGTGGTCGCGCGCTACGGCGGCGACGAATTCGTGGTGCTGTCCCCGCTCGACCGGCAGCAGGCCGCGACGCTCGCCGAGCAGCTGCTCGGCGCGTTCGTCCGGCCGTTCGACCTGAGCGCGGGCGAGATCCCGATCACCGCGAGCATCGGCATCGCCTGCGGCAGCCCGCGCAGCGCCGAATCGACCGTCTACGACCTCATCCGGGATGCGGATTCGGCCATGTATCACGCGAAGGAATACTCGCTCGGCTACGCGTTCCACGACGACGCGCGGCACGCGCCCGACTCCGCGGTGCGACACATGACGAACGACCCGGCGCGGCATGCCGCCACCGAGCCGGGCCGGCGGATCTGGCGCGCGAGCCCCAGGTCCACCAGCACCGCGGTCTGAGCTAGTCGACCAGTTCGTCGAGCAGGCGCTTGGCGGCCTCCAGCTCGGCCTGTAACTGCTGCACCTTGGCCTCCTGCGCCTCCCTGGCCGCGTCGAGGATGCCGGCCACCACGTCGGCCACCTCGGGGTGCAGGATCTTGGCGGCCTGCGCCACGGCCGAACTCGGCACCGCGAGCCCGCGCACGGCGCGCTTCTTGCCGCTGACCACGTCGACGGACCATTCGCCGTCAGCGGTGCCGGTCAGGGTGACGGTGACCTCCGCCGTCTTCGCCTTCGGCCGAGCGGGAGCCTTGGCGGCCTTCGCCGGGGCCGGGGTGGACTTGGCGGCGGGCTTGCTCGCACCGCCGTCCTGATCGTCGGATTCCGGCGTGCTCGCAACGGGTTTCGGGACGACCGGTGGCGGCGTGACAGAACTGGGGGTGGGTGGTGTCGCAGTGCTCGTCAAGGTCGACGGCTGGGTCACGGGTGATTCCTTCCTGGTTGTCGACTTCGGCTGGGCAGTGGAAACAGGTGACGCCCCGCGGGGCGGCTTGGTCAACGTCACTTCTGTCGGAGAAAAGGACAGTACATCCTTCGATCCGGTGGGCCGGACCTGCAGGAAGTCTCCGTCGGCCGGGTCGCCGAGGGAGATCACCTTTCCCGACCGTCCTTCCGGCACGCCCACCGCGGCGGCGGTGAACCACACCATGGGCGGTCGGCCACCGGCGATATCCGTGGCGATCCGCTGAATCTCGCTGTCCGACAATGGCTTGGGCTTGGTTTTAGGCGACGGCATGGTGACTCCGAGCAATATTCGTGGATGGCTGCGTGCACAGATGATGCCGCACCGCACCGACAGATTCGCAGGCCGCTACGAAATCGAGTCCCAGAACACGATTCTCGCGGGGCCAGCGAATATCGAGCTACGGCCGCATACCGCGCCCGATCGCCGCTTCGCTCAGTCGCCGTCGACCGGCGCGCGCAACGCCGGGAACCAAATATCGGTGAGCACCTCGGCCGCGCGTTCGGCGGAGACGTTGATGGTGCCCTGCACCGCCCAGCGGGTGAAAAAGCGCTCCAGTTGGGCGACAAGCAGTTCCACTCGCAGCCGCGCCTCGTCGGCGCGTTCGGCGGGCCAGCGGTCGAGATAGGAAGTCATCGCGTTGGGCAGCGCCAGGATGCCGTTGCGGGCGATCTCCCGGAATTCCGGCTCCAGCGCGGTGGCCTCGTCCCAGGCGGGCAGCAGGTCCTTGTACTCGTGGAACCAGTCGATGGCCCTGGTCACCCAGGCGACGAATTCGGCGCGCGAGCCGGTGTCGAGCACCCGGTCGAGATCCTCGTAGAAGTGCAGGGCACTGGGCGCGGTGCTCTGCTCGGCGATCGCGCGCAGTATCTCCAACTTGCTGGTGAAGTGCAGATAGAAGGTGGCCCGGCTGCAACCGACCGCCGCGACGATGTCGTCCACCCGCACCGCCGCGTAGCCGCGCGTGCTGAACAGCTCCTTGGCCCCGGCCAGCAGCCGGGCCCTGGTCTGCTGCTTCTGCTCGTCCCGCAGGCTGCCGCCCGCCGGTGTCGAGTTCGTGCGCAACGGCTTACCCCTTGTCGGTCGAAAGTTGTGCTGACATGCGACTTTCGCTGGGGCAAGTCTACTGATGCCCGTGCCGTCCATGGCCTTCACTAGACAATACGTCATTCACTAGACACACTGTCTAGCCAGTGTTACGTTGTTGCCTACGTCACCCCCGAAGCCGCACGGCTACGGACGGTTTCGGCGCCGGGCGCGCCACCGCTGGTGACCCCCTCCCAGCACGAGGACAAGTGAATTGACTCGAACCGATCTGCCCAGGGTCTGCGTCATCGGCGCGGGCCCCTCCGGGATCACCGCCGCGAAACGCCTGCAAGACTTCGGCATTCCCTTCGAGGTGTTCGAAGCCTCGGACGAGGTCGGCGGCAACTGGTACTTCAACAATCCCAACGGAATGTCGGCGTGCTACCAGTCACTGCACATCGACACCAGTAAGTTCCGCCTGGCATTCGAGGACTATCCCGTGCCCGAGGGCTGGCCGGATTTCCCGCACCATTCCCAGCTGTTCCAGTACTTCAAGGATTACGTCGACCATTTCGGCTTCCGGGACAAAATCCTGTTCAACACCAAGGTCACCGCGGCCGAGCGGCAGGCGGACGGCCGCTGGCTGGTCACCGCGAACGACGGCCGCACCCGCGACTACGACGCGCTGATCGTCTGCAACGGTCACCACTGGGATCCGCGCATGCCCGACTACCCCGGCGAATTCGACGGTGTACTCATCCACAGCCACGCTTACAACGATCCGTTCGATCCGGTCGATATGCGCGGCAAGAAGGTCGTTGTCGTCGGTATGGGTAACTCCGGACTGGATATCGCCTCGGAGCTGTCGCAGCGCTTCGTCGCGGCGAAGCTCACCGTCTCCGCCCGCCGCGGGGTGTGGGTGCTGCCGAAGTACGTGCACGGCAAGGTCGGTGACAAGCAGAGTGTGCCCGCCTGGATTCCGCGCAAGGTCAGCTTGAAACTCAAGCAGCGCTTCGTGCGTAAATTCCGCGGTGACATGGAGTTCTACGGGCTGCCCAAGCCCGATCACGCGCCGTTCGAGGCGCACCCGTCGGCCAGCGAGGAGTTCCTGCACCGCGCGGGCTGCGGCGATATCGCGTTCAAGCCCGCCATCACGGCGCTGGACGGCCCACGGGTGCGCTTCGCCGACGGCAGCACCGAGGAGGTGGATGTGATCGTCTGCGCCACCGGCTATCACATCAGCTTCCCGTTCTTCGCGGATCCGAACCTGGTGCCGGACGCGCAGAACCGCATGCCACTGTTCCAGCAGATGATGAAGCCGGGAGTGGACAACCTGTTCTATCTGGGTCTGGCGCAACCGCTGCCGACGCTGGTGAACTTCGCCGAGCAGCAGAGCCGACTGGTCGCCGCCTACCTCACCGGCAAGTACCTGCCGCCCAGCGAAACGGAGATGCACGCGGCGATCGGCGCGGCGGAGCAGCGCCGGGCCGGGCGCTACTACGACTCGCCGCGGCACACGATCCAAATCGAGTTCGAGCCGTATGTGCGTGACATGAACAAGGAAATGGCAAGGGGCGCAAAGCGTGCCGCGGCTAAGGGGTATGCGCTACCGGTGCCTGCCCGCGCACTCGAGCATGCGTGAGTGAGCGACAATGACTACTTCGGGATTCTGCGCCGATCAATTCGCTGGCGTACGTACGGAATTGGCGAACCAGCTGGCCACGGGCGAGGAGCTCGGCGCGGCGATCTGCGTGACGGTCGACGGCGAACCGGTGGTCGACATCTGGGGTGGGCACCGCGATATCGAGCGCACCGTGCCGTGGGCCGAGGACACGCTGGTCAATGTCTTCTCGATCAGCAAAACAATGACCGCGCTGGCCGCCCTGGTGCTCGTCGACCGTGGCGAGCTGGATGTGCGGCAGCGGGTCGCGCACTACTGGCCGGAGTTCGCGGCGAACGGCAAGGGCGACATCGAGATTCGGCAGCTGCTCGGACACACCTCCGGGGTGTCCGGCTGGGAGCAACCGATCGAGCTGGCCGATATCTACGACACCGAGGCGGCCAGCGCCCGGCTCGCGGCGCAGGCACCGTGGTGGACGCCGGGCACCGCGTCGGGCTATCACGCGCTCAACTACGGGCACCTGGTCGGCGAGGTGATCCGCCGGATCACCGGCCGCGGCCTCGGGCAGTTCTTCGCCGAAGAACTCGCCGAGCCGCTGGCCGCCGACTTCCATATCGGCACCGCCCCCGAACACCACCACCGGATCGCGCCGCTGGTACCGCCGCCGATGCTGGAGTTCGACATGGCCTCGCTCGATCAGACGAGCATCCTGGTCAAGACCCTTACCAGCCCCCTGCTCGATCTTCAGCAGGCCAACAGCGCCGCCTGGCGGCAGGCCGAGATCGGTGCAGTGAACGGTCACGGCAACGCCCGTTCGGTGGCCCGGATCCAGTCGCTGGTTTCCAACGGCGGCACGGTGGACGGGCGGAAGATGCTGTCGGAGCGGACGATCGAGCTGATCTTCGAGCAGCAGTCGGACGGCCCCGATCTGGCGCTGCTGCTGCCGCTGCGCTTCGGCCTCGGCTACGGACTGCCGCAGCGACAGACCGCACCGGAGGTACCCGACGGCCGGGTCTGCTGGTGGGCCGGGCTCGGCGGCGCCATCGTCGTCAACGACCTGGATCGCCGAATCACCTTCGCCTACACCATGAACAAGATGGCTCCGGGTTTGATCGGCTCCGCCCGCGCCGACGCCTACCTGCGCGCGGTCTTCACCGCGGTGGGCGCCGAGGCTCGCACGTGATGCGGGCACTGCAACTCACCGAGCCGGGAGTGCTGGAGCTGCGCGAGGTTCCGGTCCCCGAGATCGGCCCGACCGAGCTGTTGCTTCGGGTGGGCGCGGCCGGGATCTGCCACTCCGATCTGCATGTGCTGCACATCCCGTTCCGGCTGCGCGAGGAACCGCTGACCCTCGGACACGAGGTCGCTGGCACCATCGAGGCGGTCGGCGCCGAGGTCGGCGGCCGCACCGCCGGCGAACGCGGCATCGTCTACCTGTGCTGGTCCTGCGGCGTGTGCCGGGAATGCGTGTCCGGCAACGAGAATGTCTGCCTGGCCGCAGGCCGCACCGCGATGCCGCCGTGTCCCGGCCTCGGTCCGGACGGCGGCATGGCCGAGTACATCCGCATTCCGGCAAGCGCTTTCGTGCCGATCGGTGACCTCGACTTCCGCCAGGCCGCCCCGCTCGCCGATGCCGCGCTGTCCAGCTATCACGCGATTCGCGGTGCCCGCGAACACCTTCGGCCCGGCTCGGTCGCGGTGGTGATCGGCATCGGCGGTCTCGGTCATGTCGCGGTACAGATCCTGGCCGCGACCAGCGCGACCCAGGTGATCGCGGTCGACGTCGGCGCGGACAAGCTCGCTTTGGCCGCCCGATGCGGCGCGGCCGAGGGCCTGATCGCGGACGCCGACACCGCCCGCCACATTCTCGACCGCACCGACGGTCGCGGCGCCGACGCGGTCTTCGACTTCGTCGGCGTCGATCAGACGGCCACGCTCGCCGTGGAATCGGTGGCCCCGAACGGCGCGTACCGGATGATCGGTCTCGGCGGTGGCGCACCGGAGCTCACCGCGGGCCCCGCCGGTGGGCCGGGCTGGCCGTGGGGCGCGTCGGTCCGAAAGTCCTACGGCGGCACCAAATCCGACTTGATCGAGTCCGTCGCCCTGGCCCGCTCGGGCAAGCTCACGGTCGAGATCGAGCAATACGACCTGGCGGCAGGCCGCGAGGCGCTCGACCGACTCGAGCGCGGCCTGGTCACCGGCCGCGCGGTATTGGTTCCGTAGACGAGGAAGTGCGGCATATGACAAAGCCATTCGATCAGCAGGCGTTCGCGGCGGCCGCGGCGGCCCGGTTGACCGGGCCCGGTGGCCGATTCGAGATGGTGGTCGAGGACGTACTCGGCGCGCCGCTGCCGGTGCTGCGGCACCGCGACAAGTCGCTCGGCGACGTGCTCGCGGCGTCGACCGCCTGGGGCGCGCGCGATTATCTCGTCACCGAGGACCGCAGGATGTCGTTCGCCGAGCACGCGGCGGCGGTCGGTGCGCTGGCCACGGCGCTGCGCGACCGCTACGACATCCGAAAGGGCGACCGCATCGGCATTCTGGCCGCCAACACCCCCGAGTGGGTCGTCACGTTCTGGGCGGCGCAATGCCTCGGCGCGATCGCGGTGGGCTACAACGCGTGGTGGACGCCCCGCGAAATCGCCTACGGTGTCGAGCACACCGAGCCCGCCGTGCTCGTCGTCGACGCGAAACGCGCGGCGCTGGTGGCGGAGCTGGATATTCGCGTGCCCGTGCTCACCATGGAAGACGAGTTGCCCGGCGTGATCGCCGAATTCGGTGGGAGCGAACTCCCGCGCACGGCGGTGGACGAAGACGACCCGGCGATCATTCTGTACACCAGTGGCACCAGCGGGCGACCGAAGGGCGCGGTGCATTCGCATCGAAACGTGGTGGCGGTCATCGGCTATCACCTGTTCAACGACGCGATGGCCGCCGAGTTCACCGGCGCGACCGAACCGCCGAGCGGGCGGCGGTTCCTGCTCACCTCGCCGCTGTTCCACATCGCCAGCCTGCACAACCTGGTGGTGCCTCGGCTGGTGACCGGCGATACCGCCGTCCTCTATCAAGGCTCGTTCGACGCGGATCGGGTGCTGCGCCTCATCGAACGCGAGCGCATCACCAACTGGGGCGCCATGCCGACCATGGCCACCCGGCTGCTCGACCAGGACCTGTCCCGGTACGACCTGTCCTCACTGGCCTCCTTCTCGCTGAATTCGGCACCGTCCTCGGCCGCGCTGCAACAGCGACTGCGCGAACAACTTCCGGTGGCGCGGACAGCGCTGGTCACCAGTTACGGGCTCACCGAGTGCAGTACCGCAGCCACCCTGGCCAGCCCGGCCGAGCTCGCGGCGTTCCCGGATACGGTGGGCCGCCCCGTCATCGGGGCCACCGTGCAGGTCCGCGACAGCGCGGGCAACCCCGTACCGGACGGCACCGAAGGCGAGATCTGCCTGCGCAGCCCTTACGTGATGCTGGGCTACTGGGACGACGCAGCGGCGACCGCAGCCGCGATCACCGAGGATCGCTGGCTGCGCACCGGCGATATCGGCGTGCTCACCGAGGGCAGGCTGCGATTGTCCGGCCGGCGTTCGGATCTCATCCTGCGCGGCGGCGAGAACGTCTACCCCACCGAGATCGAGCAGTGCCTCGAGGAGCACCCGGCCGTGCGCGAATGCGCGGTGATCGGGGTGCCCGACGCCGATCTCGGGCAGACGGTCGCGGCTTTGGTCGTTCTCGACAGCGCTTCGGCGGCAACCGAAGAGGAGTTGCGCGCCTTCGCCGCAGAACTGATCGCCTACTACAAAGTGCCCGCGCGGTGGCGCCTGACCACCACCGCGCTACCGCGCAATGCGACAGGGAAGGTCGTTCGCACCGGCATCGACGTATGAAGCACTCTTCGGACAGGCCGACGCCGACGCCGTAAAATTGTGCACGGATCGGGCATTGCCGCTCGGCCGCTCGCAAGGAGTCACTGTGGACGTTTTCGAGCATCTGGGCAGGGCTGTCGCCTTCGATCGGGCCGGTAGCGGCGCGCCGGTGGTCTTCCTGCACAACGCGGGCACCCAACGCCATATCTGGGACGACCAGGTGACGGTGCTGCGGCGCGACCACCAGGTATTCGCGCTCGACCTCCCCGGTTACGGCGAGTCCGAGCAACCCGCGGACGGCTACCGCCTCGCGGACTACGTGCACATGCTCGGCGCCTTCCTCGACGCCCACCGCCTCACCGACGTGGTGCTCGTCGGCAACTGCCTCGGCAGCGCCACCGCGCTGAGCTACACGATGGGGCATCCGGGGCGGGTACGCGCGCTCGTCCTGATCAACCCGCTGACCTGGGACACGGTCAGCTCCGGGCAGTCGGCGGCGCTCGCCTGGGCGGACGCTCGGCTGCCGCTGGGCCCGCTGGCCCGCAGGCTCGCGCTGCCCGGCCGCGCCGTGTCGATGATCGTGGCCAACCAGCTGGGCACCCGAGGCAAGCGGCAACGACTCCAGGATTCGCCGCGGCTGCGCGCCCACTGGTCCGATCGGGGTCGTTTGTTCGCCCTGCACGGCCTGGTCCAGGACTTCCCGGCCTACGCCGCCTTCGATCGGTTCGACCCACCGCCGGACTTTCCGCCCATCTGCACGCTCTGGGGGAAGCAGAACCGCATTCTCTCGGCCCGCGCGGGCGCCCGCCTCAATCGCAGGCTGCACGTCCACACGGCGGTCGAGCTGCCCGACTGCGGGCACCTGCCGATGATGGAGGACCCGGAGCGGGTCACCGCGGTCATCACCGACTTCCTGGCGACGACCGGCCGGGCCACAGTCCCGAAGGCCGTCGGCGGGTCCTGAGCGCTGCCCTACAGCGGCCCTGCGGTCGGATACAGCTCGGTGAAGCTGTCCGAGCGCACACCGCAACCGGCGCACTCGAATTCGACGCCGAGGGTGAGCAGCCAGTGGACGCGGGTGTGACATGTATCGCACATGAAGTCGACACCCTCGACGTGGCAGCAGCCGCGTTTGCGAATGAACCATTCGGCGCGATGTCGGCAGGGCACGGTATCGAAGCGGAAGGTGCAGCCGGGTGCGGCGGGCAGCGGGGCCACGATGGCCTCGAAAGTCGTTGGGGCCGTTGCGGAGTTCATCGGCGGTACCTTCCGGCGGGCAGCTGAGCGACGACATGCGGATCCCTCGGATCCACACTCTGCTGATCGTTAGCCAAATTATTGCTGTTACGCGGTGTAGATTCGACGTCCGATACGCCCGTTACTCCCCGCCCACCGGGTTTGATGCGACACCTTCCGGGAACCCGGTCGAATAGAGCCGTCGAGGAAAGGGATCCGTCATGTTGTTACGCCGACTTGCCCGCCCGCTTTTGGCCACTGTCTTTGTCGTGGAGGGTGTCGATACGTTGCGACGCCCGGAATCACGAGTCAAGGCGGCGACCGAGCTGGTGCAGCGAGGCCAGCGTCAGCTGCCCGAGCAATACGCCGCGAAGCTGCCGAGCGATCCGGGAACCGTCGTACGGATCAATGCGGGCGCTCAGGTAGCCGGAGGTGTGCTGCTGGCCCTCGGCAAGGCGCCACGCCTGGCCGCGCTGGTGCTGGCGGCCACCGTCGTCCCGGCCACGGTCACCGAACAGGACTTCTGGAACGAGCCGGATCCGGCGCAGAAGGCGACCAAGCGCAAGGCGTTCCTCAAGGATCTCGGGTTGCTCGGCGGGCTGATGATCGCGGCCGCCGACACCGAGGGCAAGCCCTCGCTCGGCTGGCGTGGCAAGCGGGCCGCCCGTGATGCGGCGGCGACGGTCACCGCGGCCCTGCCGTTCACCGGATCCTCCGACGGCGCGACCAGCGAGCTGCTGAAGCGCCGTGCCCACGAGGTCGCCGCCGCGGCAGGCAGTCTCGGTAGCGCCGCGGCCGCCAAGGGTTCCGAGCTCGCCGAGACCGTGCAGCAGCACGGCCCCGAATGGGCTTCTGCCGCAAAGGAACACGCGGCTCCACTGGCCGAGACGGCCAAGGAGCGCGGCGCGGAGCTGGCCGATGTCGCCAAGCACCGCGGCGCGGAACTGGCCGACGTGGCCAAGCACCGCGGCGCCGAATGGGCCGAACTGGCCAAGGAACGCGGACCGAAGTGGGCCGAGTTCGCTCGTGAACGCGGCGCCGAGCTGGCCGAGCTCGCCAGGGAGCGCGGCGCGGAGCTGGCCGACGTGGCCAAGCACCGCGGCGCGGAGTGGGCGGAGCTGGCCAGGGAGCGCGGGGTGGAGTACGCGGAGGTCGCCAGGGAGCGCGCCGCCGAGCTGGCGGACACCGCGCGCGACCGTGGCCCTGAGCTTGCCGACACCGCTCGCAAGCGCGGCGGCCGGTTTGCCGAGACCGCTCGGCATCGGGTCGAGAAGAGGCTGAACTAGGCAGCACCAGGCCGAAAGCTAGGCCGTCTCTTCGTATCCCACGGAGCTGTCGGCCAGCGCGGCGTCCAGCGACCGCACGCGGTGGAAGCTGGGCGCCAGGCCGGTCACCTCCAGAACGCGATCGACACAGCGCGCCTCGGTGATCAACACCATTCGGCGCCTGGTCTTTTCGGCCTGGGTCTGCGCGTCCACCAGTACCCGCAGGCCGGCCGCGCCGAGGAAGGTTACCGGCGAGAGGTCGAGCACGACCATGGCGGCACCGCCGCTGAACAGTCGGCGGAGCTGATCACGAAAACTGGGCGCGGTGCCCAGATCGATCTCGCCGACCACCAGCATCACGGCGATGTCGCGGCGCGGACGGCACACCGAAAAACGAAGAACTTCAGTAACTTCCAGCACCGAACGGTCCGGGGGCGGGCCGGAGAACCGCTCGTTGTTATTGAGGGACATTTGCCGACTCCTCGGTCTGTCACCACACGGGACAGACCTGTCTTCCTAGTGAAGCATGGCCCGACAGCTCTGTACAGCGTTAGGGTTATACCGTGATGGCAAGCGACGACATGGTTGTCGGTGCCCGCGAACGGATCCTGTCCACCGCCTACGAACTGTTCACTCGGCGTGGCATCCGAGATGTCGGCGTCGACGAGGTGATCGCCAGGGCGGGCATCGCGAAAGCGACGCTGTACCGGCATTTTCGCACCAAGGACGACCTGGTCCTCGCGGTGCTGGCCCGGCGCGAACTGCTGTGGACCTTCGGTCTGATCGAGCAGCGGTCCCGCGGGCTCGGCAGCACCGCGGAGGAACGGCTGCTCGCCATCTTCGATGTGCTCGACGACTGGTTCGGTACCGACGGCTTCGAGGCGTGCACGTTCATCAATGTGCTGCTGGAGATGGGCCCGGAGCACCCCGCCGGTCGGGCGAGCATCGACCACTTGGACAACATTCGTGGCCTCGTCCGCTCCCGTGCCGAGGAAGCCGGGTTGCGCGACCCCGACGACTTCGCCAGGTCCTGGCACATCCTGATGAAGGGCTCGATCGTGTCCGCCACCGAGGGCGACCGGCACGCGGCCCGACGTGCCCAAGCCATGGCGCGGAACCTGATCGACAGTCACCGCGTCGAGCCTGCGGCCTGACCCACTGAGCTCGGGTTCGGTCCGGCCACCGGGCACACCGAGTGTCGGCTAGCTCACAACCGACGATATGCCGGGGAACTACAGGGCGTAGTTGGCCGACTACGTGGTTATGCAGCGAACAGCCATGCGGATCAGCCCGCAGGGAGATTTCGGTGTGGTGGTCGAGGACTTCGACCCCACCTCGCCCGACGATGTCCGCGCGGTCAAGCGCGCCGTGTACCGCGAGCGGATCGCGGTGATCAAGGGCATCGAGCTCGATCCGCACCAATTCGTCGCGCTGGCCCGGGGTTTCGGCGACCCGGTCCGCTACTACGAGCCGATCTACCACCACCCGCAGGTGCCCGAGGTGTTCGTGTCGTCCAATGTCGACACCGGCCGGCAGCGGGTGGGTGTGCCCAAGACCGGGAAGTTCTGGCATTCGGACTATCAGTTCATGGCGCGGCCGTTCGACCTGACGTTCACCCACACCCAGGTGGTGCCCACGCACAGCCGCGGCACCTACTTCATCGACCTGGCCCGCGCCTACCGCGACCTCAGCCCCGAACTGCGGCGGGCCGTCGCCGACACGGTCGCGACGCACAGCGTGCGCCGCTACTTCAAGATCCGGCCGAGTGATGTCTACCGGCCCGTGTCCGAGTTGCTCGCCGAGATCGAGCGGAAGACGCCGCCGGTGACGCTGCCGACGGTGCACCCGCACCCGCACACCGGGGAGCCCGTGGTGTACGTCAGCGAGGGGCTCACCGAATCCATCACCGCGGCCGACGGCACCGACCGGCCTGATCTGCTGCACGAATTGCTCGCCGCCACTGGGCAACTCGATGAAACCTTCGAGCATCCGGCGATCCGGCTACAGACCTTCGAGCGTGACGATCTGCTCATCTGGGACAACCGCAGCCTGGTGCACCGGGCGCTGCACAACACCACCTGTGAGCCCGCGGTGTCGCACCGGGTCACCGTGTACGACGACGAAGGCGTCCCGGCGTGACCGGGGCGGTGTTCGCCAACGATCCGTTGTTGCTGTCGGAGGTGTTGCGTTGCTACAAGCCACATTGCCGTTATCTGCGCGAGCTGACGGTCGAGGCACAGGGCGAACAGGCAACGGCCACTGGTACTTTCGAGATCGCCGAGTCCTACTACATCGATGCGACCGGTCACCTCAACTCAGTCGAGGTGAACATCTGTTATAACCAGATGCTCTACCAGACCATCGCGGTGCTGGTGCGCCATCGCGTCGGTCCACTGTTCGGCGGCTGGACCATGGACGACTACTGGCGGCGCCAACTGCCCGGCATCCTGATC
This sequence comes from Nocardia sp. CS682, assembly GCF_004634405.1. Lineage (NCBI taxonomy): Bacteria > Bacillati > Actinomycetota > Actinomycetes > Mycobacteriales > Nocardiaceae > Nocardia > Nocardia sp. CS682. Next base: position 2,899,425 of record NZ_CP029710.1, read on the forward strand.
ACCCGGCTGGACAGCGAGTTCCGGCGGCCGATCGATCCGCGGCGGTTCTACGGGGAGTTCGTCCTCGCCGGCAGCGAGGCACGCGTCAGCTCGATCGATGGTGCGCCGTTCACCTCGTTGGACACGTCGTTTCGGTGCTGGGACGACGCAGGGGGACGCTGCGCGGGCACGGTTCGGTTGGCCATCGTCGACGTCGAACAACCGCTGGGAGCGGTGCGATGAGTGCACCCACGCTGACTTCGATCCTCGCGAAGCACGCGCGGAGTCGTCCGGACACCCTGGCGATCGCCTGCGCTGGAACAGGGCTCGACTACGCACAGCTGCGCGCCGACAGCATCCGACTTGCCCGTGCCTTGCGTGCCGCGGACCTCGATAAGGGCAGCCGGGTGGCGTATCTCGGCAAGGAGTCCGTCTACTACTACGCGCTGTTCTTCGCCTGCGCGCGGCTCGGCGCGGTGCTGGTGCCGATCAACTTCCGGCTGACCGCGCCGGAGGTCGAACACATCATCCGGGACTCGGGCAGCGCGCTGGTGCTGGTCGACGCCGACACCGCCGACATCGTGAGATCCGCCGCGCCGCACGTTCGCTCGGTCCGCATGGACGGCGACGAGTTCGCCGGATGGCTGGCCGTTGGCGGCGACCCGGACCCCGGCGAACATCCATCGGGTCGCGACGACGCGGTGATCCAGCTGTACACCAGCGGCACCACCGGACTGCCCAAAGGTGTTGTGCTGGCGCAACGTAGCTTCTTCGCCATCGCGGAAGCACTCGCGCAGGCCGGGCTGGACTGGATCGACTTCCGCGACGGAGACCGCAATCTCATCGGCATCCCCGGCTTTCATGTCGGTGGAATCTGGTGGGCCATGCAGGGTTTCGCGGCAGGCATCACCAATGTGGCGATGCCGCGGTTCGACAGCACCACCGCGGTGGCGATCATCGAGGAAGCCCGGATCACCACCATGTGTGTCGTCCCGTCCATGCTGCGGCTGATCCTCGGCGAACCGCGAGTGACGCCTGAGGCCGTCGGGTCGGTGCGCAAAGTCGTCTACGGCGGATCGCCCATTTCGGAGACGCTGCTGCGGGAAGCGTTGGAGCTCTTCGGCGCCGAGTTCGCGCAGATCTACGGGCTGACCGAGACCGGGAACACCGCGATCTGCCTGCCGCCCGCGGAGCACGCGGCAGGCAATCCGCGGTTGGCCGCCGCAGGCCGGCCGTATCCCGGTGTGTCCGTCAAGGTCATCGACGCCTCCGGTGCACCGCGGCCACCCGGCGAGGTGGGAGAAATCTGCCTGCGCTCGCCCGCCGCCATGCTGGGCTACTGGAACCTGCCGGAGGCCACCGCGGAAACCCTGGTCGACGGCTGGATCCACACCGGCGACGCCGGATACGTCGATGCCGACGGCTACCTCTACATCCGAGACCGGCTGAAGGACATGATCATTGTCGGCGGCGAGAACATCTATCCCGCCGAGATCGAGAACGCCCTGGCCCGGCATCCCGCCGTGGCCGACGCGGCGGTGATCGGTGTGCCGGACGACATCCTGGGTGAATCGGTGCACGCGTTCGTCGCGCGCCGGCCCGGTGCGCAGGTTCGGGTGCGTGAGCTGATGACGTTCTGCCGGGAGCAGCTGGCGTGGTTCAAGATTCCGGTGCGCTTCGAGTTCGTCGACCGCATTCCGCGCAATCCCAGCGGCAAGATCCTGCGCTGGCAGCTGCGCGACCGGTTCTGGGCCGACCGGGACAGACAGGTCAACTGAGCGCGATGGAACCACTCACCTACGACAGCGTGCGCGCGGACATCGCCGACGTGCTGTATCTCGAACCGCACGAATTGAGCGACACCGACGATCTGTTCGCCGCCGGACTCGATTCGGTGCGGCTGATCGGCTTGATCGATCGGTGGAAGTCCCGCGGCGCCGCACCGGCTTTCGTGGACCTGGCCGAGAACCCCACCCTCGCCGCCTGGTGGCCGCTGCTCGCCCCACGGTGTGCGCCGTGAGCGCACGTGCCCGAGCAATCGACGGAACCGAGGCGGCCGTGGGTTCGGCCGCGCGACCGTTGACCGCCGCACAGCTCGGTGTCTGGCTCGGCCAACAGCTCGATCCGGCCGCAGCGGTCTTCAATATCGCCGAGTACGTCGAGATTTCAGGACCGATCGTGCTCGAGGCGCTGATTGCCGCGATTCAGGCGGTGGTCGATGAGGCTGCGGCGTTGCACATTCGGTTCGTCGAGGACGGTCCTCGGCAGATCGCGGCATCACCCGACTGGGCTGTTCAGGTGGTCGATGTTTCGGGCGAGCCGGATCCGTTGCGCGCGGCGCTCGCGCTGATGGATCGGGATGTCTCGCAGCCGGTGAGCCTGACCGATGATGTGCTCTTCGCGCACATCGTGTTCCGGCTCGATGCACGACGGACGCTCTGGTATCACCGGGTGCACCACATCCTGCTCGATGGCTATGGCATGGCGCTGATCGCACGCCGGGTTGCCGAGCTGTACACCGCGTCGGTAGCCGGAACAACTTCGCCGCCTTATGCATTCGGCGATTGGGATGCGGTGGTGGCGGCCGATCTCGCGTATGCCGTATCCCCCGAGCTCGACCGCGATCGCACCTTCTGGCTCGACTACCTCCGCGATCGCCCGGCGCCGGTCACCTTGTCCGGTGCCGCATCGCGGACGACTTCCGCTGCGGGCCAAGCACTCCGAGAGTTCACCACGCTCGATTCCGAGATCGTCGCGCTGCTGCGCAGCGTCGCACAGGCCGCACGTGCCAATTGGACCGACGTGTTCATCGCGGCGGTCGCCGCATACCTGCACCGGATGACCGGCACCGCGCAAGTGTGTCTCGCGCTACCGGTGATGTTGCGTACCGGGACGCCCGCGTTGCGAGTGCCGTGCATGACGCTCAACGGTGTGGCCCTGTGGGCCGATCTCGCGGACGACCCGACGCTGACCGAGCTGACCGGCCAGGTCGCGCGGCAGCTGGTCCGCAGCCGCCGTCATCAGCGCTACCGCAGCGAGCAGGTGCGCCGCGACCTCGGCTTGGTCGGCAGCGACCGCAGTATGTACGGCCCGTCGGTCAACATCATGCTGTTCGACTACGACCTGCGCTTCGGTGCATGCACCAGCACGGTCCGCAATGTCACCGCGGGCATGATCGACGACCTGGTCTTCAACCTCTACGACCGGATGGATGGCGCCGGGCCGGCGCTGTATCTCGATGGCCATCCGAGCTCGTACACGGCGGCGGAGCTGGCCACGCATCTCCAGCGTTTCACGACGTTTCTCCGACGCCTCCTGACGGAGCCCGATCGGCCCCTCGCTGCGGTCGATCTGTTCCTGCCCGGGGAACGAGAGTGGCTGCGTGCCAACAGCAGCGGTCCCGAACGTGCTCGGCACGACAGCACGGTGCATCACTTGCTGACCGCCCAGGTAGACCGCACCCCGACGGATACGGCGCTCGTGGCCACCGGTGCCGGCGGCACTCGGCAGATGCTCACCTATGCCGAACTCGACAGCCGGACAGAGCTATTGCGCGCTGCACTGACCGCAGTGGGCACTCGCCCTGGTCACGCCGTGGCGGTGCTGCTTCCTCGCACCACCGATGCGATCGCGGCGCTGTTCGCCGTACTCGCCAGCGGTGCAACCTATGTCCCACTCGACTCCGGACAGCCGGACGCGCGATTGGCGATGCTCCTGGATGGCTTGGTCGAGGGAACCGAGCTCAGTGCCGTCGTGACCATGACCGCGCTGGCCACGAAGATTCCCGCCGCACTACGCGACCGGTGCGTCGTGCTGGATGACGGTGGCCTACCGGTAGTTCCGCACGCTCACCCCCCGCTCCGCCTGCATCCCGAGCACCCGGCCTGGGTAGTCCACACTTCGGGCACCACCGGAACTCCCAAGGCCGTGGTGATTTCACACGACTCGGTCGTGAACCTGTACCACCACCATCGCGAGCACCTCATCGAGCCCGCAGTGGCGGCACGAGGTGGGCGGCGGATGCGGGCGGCACTCACCGCATCGATGACCTTCGACACCGCTTGGGAAGGGTTGTTCTGGCTGCTCGCGGGACACGAGCTGCATCTCATCGATGACGACCTACGCCGCGACCCCGACCGCCTGGTGCGCTACATCAAAGCGCAGCGCATCGACTTCCTCGATGTCACACCAACTTTCACGCGCGAACTGCTGGCCGCCGGGCTCTACGCCGGAGCATATCGTCCGGGGGTGCTGGCGCTGGGCGGCGAAGCGGCCGATCCGGCCTTGTGGACCGCGCTCCGAGCCGAGCCGGGCATCTCGGTCTACAACCTGTACGGCCCAACGGAATGCACTGTCGATGCCACCTGGGCCACCCTCGCCACACACTCCGCACCATCGATCGGTTCTCCCGTCACCAACGGCCGCTGCCACGTCCTGGATCGACGCCTGCAGCCGGTGCCGCCCGGGGTCGTCGGTGAGCTGTACGTCGGCGGGATGCCGGTCGGGCAGCGGTATCTCGGTGCGCCTGCCGCTACCGCAACGCGATTCGTGGCCGATCCGTTCGACGCGAACGGCAGCCGTCTCTACCGCACCGGCGATCTGGTGCGGTGGCACACCGACGGCCATCTGGAGTATCTGGGCCGCGGCGACGAACAGATGTCGTTGCGCGGCTACCGCATCGAGGTCGGCGAGGTAGAGGCCGCGCTCATCGCACACCCGCAGGTCGGCGCGGCCGCGGTGCGTATCCACGGCGAAGTCCTTGTCGCTTATGTGGTGCCCACGCCCGGCGCGGGTGCGCCCGACGCGCAGCACCTCCGCACACACCTGGCCGGTCGGCTACCCGACTACATGGTGCCGTCGGTCTATGTCTCGCTGGATCGCCTGCCGCACACCACGAACGGAAAGTTGGATCGAGCCGCCTTGCCTGCACCGCCGGACAACTTACCGACCGACCGAACCCCGCGCACGCCCACCGAACGCGCGCTGGCCCGCTTGTTCGCCGAGGCACTCGAGGTCGCGTCGGTGGGCATCGATGACGATTTCTTCGCCCGCGGCGGGCATTCGTTGCGGGCGGCAAGGGTGCTCAACGGTGTCCGGGAGGCCTTCGGAGTGCGGTGGGACCTGCGCGCCATGTTCGACACACCCACCGTCGCCGGGCTCGCCGAACGCCTCGAATCCGGCCAGAACAGCGGGTTATCTTGGACCGCAGCGGATCTCGAAGCGGACACCCGGCTCGACGACGCCATCCGGGCGACCGGCGAACCACAAACACAGCCGCACGCGGTGTTGCTGACCGGCGCGACCGGGTTTCTGGGCGCGTTCTTGCTCGCTGCCCTCCTCGAACGTACCGACTTTCAGGTGTACTGCCTGGTCCGCGCAGACGATGATGCCGCGGCACTGCGCCGCATCGAATCTGGCTGCACGCGTTACGGTCTCGATCGCCCGCCAGGGAACCGGGTCACGGCCATCGCGGGAGACCTCACTCTCCCCCGGCTAGGCCTTTCGCCGATGCATTACCTACAGCTGGCCGACACCATCGATGTGATCGTCCACAACGGCGCCCGAGTCCACCACTTCGAGCCGTACTCCCGACTTCGGTCGGCGAATGTCGAAGGCACCGAACGCATTCTGCGTCTCGCGACCACCGGCACGACCAAACCGGTCCACTTCGTGTCCTCCGTCGACACCGCATTCGCCGTCGACGGCAACCCACCGGTCCTCCCCGAAGACCGACGGGTAGCGGCGACATCGTTGCCGCACAACGGATATGTCGCGAGCAAGTGGGTGGCGGAGGGTCTGGCGTACGCCGCCGCCGACCGCGGCGTACCGGTCACGGTGTACCGGCCCGGCCGCATCGGCGGCCACTCGGTGACCGGCGTTTCCGGCCAGGACGACGCGTTCTGGAGCCTGATCCGCGCGATGGTCGTGCTCGCGGCCGTCCCGGCCGAGAGTTACGACGCGGGCACCGTCGATCTGGTGCCGGTGGACTGGGTCGCCGCCGCCATCACCCACCTTGTCGCCCACCGGCCGACGGCCCCCACCTACCACCTGACCAGCCGCCGCCCGCTGCCATTCGCCGCAGTCATCGACGCACTGCGTGACCGCGGCTATCCGATCACCGAAATCCCCGGCCCGACCTGGCACGCCCGGTTGACCGCTATGGCGGACCAGGCGTCCGCGCAGGATGACCATGCACTGACCATCGCCCGCGCGCACGCCGCACACCTCACTTCCCCCGGTGTCCCCGTCAGCTACGGGCATGACAACTCCGCCGCCGCACTCGATCCCGTACTCCCGCAACCGGATCCCGCCGCCCCGCTGCGCGCCGGGATCGACTACCTGATCGACACCCGTTTCCTTCCTCCGCCACCGGCTGTGGCGGCGCAACGATCGAAGAGGCACCCATGCTGACGAAACGCGCGCTGCTGCTGGCACTCGCGGCAAGCACCCTCGCCGTGACCGGCTGCACGACCACGGTCACCGACGCGGCGGACAACAGGCCGTCCGCGGCGGCCACCGAGGGTGTCACCAAATACCCGGTGTCCCTGGATAATTGCGGCAAGACCTACACCTTCACCGAGGCGCCGAAGCGCGTCGTCGTGATGAACGGTGGTTCCGTCGGCGAGGTATCCGCACTGCTCGCGCTGGGTGTCGCCGACCGGGTGGTGGCCAACGCCCAGTCCTACGGCGCCTCCGACGTACCGGGCCGGGCCGCCGCGATCGACGCGTTGCCGACCGGTCGGATCACGCCGAACAGCCTTCAGGACATCCCGCGCGAAGCGATGCTGAACCAGCACCCCGACCTGGTGATATCCACCGGCGGCGGCGGTTTCGCCGCCGACCAGGGTTTCGCGACCCGTGATGAGCTGGCCGCCGCGGGCGCCAATACCTATGTGCCCCGCGCGAACTGTAGCGTGACCGGTGCCGTCACCGGCACGCCGACGATCGAGGACAGCTACGCGCTGCTGCGCGATCTCGGCACCATCTTCGATGTGCCGGGCCGGGCCGAACGGCTGATCGCCGACTCGACGCGTGCGATCGCCGAGACGGTGAACCAGGTCGCCGGGCAACCGAAGAGGAATGTGCTGCTCGTCTTCCCCGGCATGGGCATGGGCGATTCCTCGGACTTCTCCGCCATCGCGGCGGGCGGCATCTGGAACGACGTGATCGGCAAGGCGGGCGCGGTGAACCCGTTCGATCGCGACGATGGCACGACGTTCGTGACGATCAGCAAAGAACAACTCGCGGTGACGCCCATCGATGGGCTCGTCGTGGTCAACTACCGCAGCCCCGATATCGACGCGGTCGCCAAACGCATCCTCGCGCAGTTCCCGCAGTGGGCGGCCGCACGGACCGAAAACTATGCGGTGCTGTCGGATTCGATCTACCTCGGCCCGAGCAACGACGTCGCGGTGCGGCGCATCGCGACCCTGGTGCACCCCGAGCAGTTCCGATGACTCGCGCCACCACCCGTGCCCCGTTGGCGAGGACACCGTTGCCGATCGTGCTCGCGATCTCGGCCGCGGTGCTGCTCGCCGTGATGCTGCTGTCGATCGCCGCGGGCGCGGTCACCGTCTCGATCGCCGACACCGGCCGAGTGATCCTGGCCCATTTGTCCGGCAAGACACCGGATGTCGGCTTCACCGTCGACCAGATCGTCTGGCACTATCGACTCCCCCGAGTACTCTTGGCCGCGCTGTGCGGCTGCGGTCTCGCGGTGGCGGGCGTGATTCTGCAAGCGCTGGTGAACAATCCACTGGCCGACCCGTATGTCCTCGGACTGTCCTCCGGTGCTTCGCTCGGCGCGGTGACCGTGATCGTCACGACGGGGGGCGTGCTCGGCGGGATCGGGGTGAGCGCCGCGGCCTTCTGCGGCGCGGTGGCGACCATCGCGGTGGTGTTCCTGCTCGGGCAGCAACGCGGCACCCTGGTGCCCACCCGGCTGGTGCTGGCCGGTGTCGCGGTCGGCTACCTCCTGCTCGCCGCCACCAACTACCTGCAATTGCGGGCCACACCGAACGAGCTACGGGCAGTGCTGTTCTGGACGATGGGCAGCGTCGCCGGAGCAAGCTGGGACCGGCTCGGACCGGTGACCGTGGTGGTGCTGGTGACCGTAACCGTCGTGCTCGCCTTCGGCCGCAGGCTCAATGTGCTTGGCACCGGCGACGAGCAGGCCACCGCGCTGGGTGTCGATGTGCGCACGCTCCGGATCACCCTGCTGGTGCTGGCCTCGCTGCTGACGGGCGTCCTGATCGCGGTGGCCGGCGGTATCGGCTTCGTCGGCTTGCTGATTCCGCATCTGGTCCGGCTCGGCTTCGGCCTGGACCATCGACGGGTGCTGCCGCTGTCTGCCCTGATCGGTGCCGCGTATCTGGTTGCGGTAGACCTGCTTTCGCGTACCGTCGACGCGCCCAACGAGTTGCCGCTCGGTATCTTCACCGCCGCGTTCGGCGCACCGTTCTTCCTCTGGCTGCTGCGCCGCAACGGTGGACCGGCATGAGCGCCTCGGCCGAATTGTCGGTTGCCGGAGTGAGTGTCACGTTCGGGGACGCGACAGTCCTGGACAAGGTGACCCTGCATGCCCCGCCCGGCACGGTCGTCGGCCTGGTCGGCCCCAACGGCAGCGGCAAGACCACGCTGCTGCGCACCGTCTATCGATCACTCCAACCCGCCACCGGCATCATCGCGATCGATGATGCCGACATCACCGGGATGTCGATCCGCACGGCGGCACAGACAACCGCAGCCGTACTCCAGAACGGTTCCGGCGCACCGGAATCGACCGTCGCCGAAGTGGTCGGCCTCGGCCGCAATCCACATCACACCCTGTTCAGCCGGGACACCGCGGCCGATCACCGGGCCGTCGCGGACGCCATGGCGCGCACCGGCGTCACCGCCTACGCCGACCGCACCGTAGGTTCGCTGTCCGGCGGCGAACGTCAGCGCGTCCTGCTCGCCCGAGCCCTCGCGCAACAACCACGGCTGCTGGTGCTCGACGAACTGACCAACCATCTCGACGTCCGGGCCCGCTTCGAACTGCTCGACCTGATCCGGTCCACCGGCATCACCACGCTCGCGGTGCTGCACGAACTCGACCTGGCCGTCCGCTGTTGTGACCGGCTGGTCGTGCTCGACCGCGGCGGCGTCGTCGCGGCGGGCGCGGTGCTCGAGGTGATGACGCCGGAACTACTCCGCGAGGTGTTCGGCGTGCACGCCACGGCGACGAGGCACGCCGACGGCGTCATCCGATTGCATTACGCCGCAAACCCTTTGGCTGAGCTGTGACGGCCTCAGCCGTGCGCGCGGCGCCTGCCGCCGAATCGGGTTGCGGCCACCAGATCTTCGCGGCCCCGCGCCACCCGCGAACGCACCGTGCCCACCGGGCAGCCGCACACCGCCGCCGCCTCCGCGTAGGACAGCCCGAGCACCTGGGTGAGCACCAGCGCCTCGCGCCGCTCCGGCGCCAGGTCGTCGAGCAGCAGATTGAGCTCAACGATCTCGGCCAGCCCGTCCCGGCGCGGCACCTGCCGGTCGGCCGCCGCGGCCCAGTCGACGCCGTGCGCGATCTTCGGCCGGGCCACCGCCATCCGCACCTGATCGACCACGACGCGGCGCGCGATGGACAGCAGCCAGGTGCGCGCGCTGGCGCGGCCCTCGAAGCGCTTGATGCTGCCGAGGGCGCGCAGGTAGGTCTCCTGGGTCAGGTCGTCGGCCCGGCCGACCTCGGTCAAATGGGCGAGCAGTCGCCACACGTCTTTCTGGGTGGCCCGGATGAAGGCTTCCAGTGCCCGCCGGTCGCCGCGCGCCGCCGCCAGTGCCAGGCGGGTCGTCTCGTCATCCTCGGCGGGCGTCGGCATGGTGTCGACAATAACCGGCGGTTACCGCAGCGAGAGACCGGCCCGGTGACCGTAAACCGCGTCACCGCGGCGGGCGCGGTGACGGAGGCCACCGAAGACAACCTGCGGGAACTTCGGTGTCCGGATAGACGACAATCTGGACGTGGAGTGCAAAGTGTGCCGGACGGCGCTGTCGGCCCGGATCGACGGCGAGCGCGAAATCGTTCCCGCGGCCAGGGTGGACGAGCACCTGGAGCAGTGCGCCGAGTGCTGTTCCTGGTACGTCGCCGCGGTGGAGACCTCGAAGCGATTGCGCGGCGGCTCGTCGTACGCGCCGGACCTGACCGGCGCGATCTTCGCCGCCGCCGAGTTGGAGCTGCCGCAGCCGTCGCGGCTGTCCAGGCTGCGCGCCGCCGTGCCGACCTCGCGCACCGTTTCCGCCCGTGTGCTGCTCGGCCTGCTCGGTGTCGTGCAGTGCGCGTTGGCGCTGGCCCAACTGGCCGGGTTCGACTTCGGCATGAGCCACCACCACGCCGCCGAGATGACCCGCCACCTGCTCAACGAGAGCACCGCGTGGAGCCTGGCCATCGGCGTCGGATTCCTCTACTGCGCGCTGCGGCCGCAGGCCGCCTCGGGCGTGCTTCCGGTGTTGGGCGTGCTGGTCGCCGCGTTGAGCGCGTTCGTAGTGTCCGACCTGTACTCCGGTGTGGTGCCGGTTTCCAGGGTGCTCTCGCACGGCCTGCTCGTGATCGCGCTGGTGCTGGTCGTGGTCGTGCACCGGACCCGCCGCCCGGACACCTCGCCACCGACCAGCGACCGGGTCCCCACCGATCTGGTCCTGCCGCCGGGCGCCCAGCTCGGCAGGCGCACCCGTCACCTTCGTTCGACCCAGGATCCCGCCGCGTGATGAACGGACTTTCATGACCATCGAGCTCGACCCGATCACTCGACCCGACTCGCCGAACCGCATCTCCCTCGCCGTCACCGGCATGAGCTGTGCGGCCTGTTCGACCAGGGTGGAACGCAAGCTCAACAAGATCGACGGGGTCACCGCGTCGGTGAACTACGCGACGGGCATCGCGACGATCGACGCGGTCGGTGAGCTGACCGCCGAGCAGCTGTGCGCCGAGGTCGAGGCCACCGGCTTCGGGGCGTCGCCGGTCAGCGACCGCGCCGAGACGATCCGTTCGACACCGGAGGACGCGCAGGTCAGCGATCTGCTGCGGCGGCTGGTCGTCGCGCTGATGGCGTTCTTCCCGCTGGCCGACCTCTCGGTGATGTTCGCCACCATCCCGGCCACCCGGATCACCGGCTGGCAGCTGATCCTCACCGTGCTCGCGCTGCCCGTCGTGGTGTGGTCGGCGGCGCCGTTCCACCGCAAGGCTTTCGCCAATGCCAAGGCCGGTGCGGCCAGCATGGACACCCTGGTCTCGGTCGGCGTGCTCACCGCGACGCTGTGGTCGCTGGACACCATGTTCCTGCACCCCAACCGTTCCGGGCCCGCCCCCGACGGGGTCTGGGCGGCGGTCTGGGCCAGTGACGCGATCTACCTCGAGGTGGCCGCGGGTGTCACCGCATTCGTGCTGGCGGGGCGGTATTTCGAGGCGAAGGCCAAGCGCTCGGCGGGCAGTGCGCTGCGTGCGCTGGCCGCGCTCGGCGCCCGCGAGGTCACCGTGCTGACCCGCGACGACCGCGAATTACGCGTGCCCATCGGCGAACTCGTGGAAGGGCAGCGCTTCGTGGTGCGCCCGGGTGAGACCATCGCCACCGATGGCCTTGTCGTAGCGGGTGAATCGAGCGTCGACGCCAGTGCGATGACCGGTGAATCCCTCCCGGTCGACGTGACAGCGGGCATGGCGGTGATCGGCGGCACCACCGCGCTCACCGGACGCTTGATCGTGGAAGCCGCTGCAGTAGGGGCGGATACGAAGCTGTCCGGAATGATCCGGCTGGTCGAACAGGCACAGACCGGCAAGGCGCGCATGCAGCGGATCGCCGATCGGGTGTCGGCGGTGTTCGTTCCGTTCGTCTTCGTCCTGACGGCCGTGACCTTCGTGACCTGGTTGGTCACCGGTGCCGGCGCGGACAGGGCGGCAGCGGCCGCGTTGGCGGTCCTGGTCGTGGCGTGCCCCTGCGCACTGGGCCTGGCCATCCCGACCGCACTGATGGTGGCCTCGGGACGCGGTGCGCAGCTGGGCATTTTCATCAAGGGACATCAGGCGCTGGAAGCCACCCGCGACGTCGACACCGTCGTGCTGGACAAGACGGGCACCGTCACCAACGGCGCGATGAGCGTGGTCGCGGTGACCGAGCGCGAACCGTTCCGCACGGCGGAGGTGCTGCGCCTGGCCGGTGCGGTGGAGGCGGCGTCCGAACACGCGGTGGCCGCGGCGATCACCCGCCACGCCCGCGACGTGGTCGAGGAATTGCCCACCGTCGAATCCTTCGAGGCACTACCGGGATTGGGTGCCCGCGGCACGGTGGACGGCCGCCGCGTGCTGGTGGGCCGAGCGCGACTGTTCGACGATCAGGGCATCGGCATCCCGCAGGACCTGAATCGCACTGTCCGGCACCAGGAACGCTGCGGGCGCACCGTGGTGCTGGTCGCCGTGGACGGTGCGGTCGTCGCGGTGCTCGCGGTGGCCGACACCGTCAAGGACACCGCGGCCGCCGCGATCGCCCGGCTGCAGCGGCTCGGGCTGCGGGTCATGATGTTCACCGGCGACAACGCCTACGCGGCGCAGTCGGTGGCCGACGAGATCGGCATCGATGAGGTTGTCGCCGAGCTGCTTCCGGAGGGCAAGGTCGAGCTGATCGCCCGCATGCAGGAGCAGGGGCGGCGCGTAGTGATGGTCGGCGACGGCATCAACGACGGCGCGGCGCTGGCCACCGCCGACCTCGGCATGGCCATCGGCGCGGGCACCGATGTCGCGATCGCGGCCGCCGACGTCATCCTGGTGCGCGAGGACCTCGGCGCCGTGGCCGACGCCATCGAGCTGGCGCATGCCACCTTGCGCACCATCAAGGGAAACCTGGTGTGGGCCTTCGGCTACAACGTGATCGCCATCCCGGTGGCCGCGCTCGGCTTCCTCAATCCGCTGATCGCCGGGGCGGCCATGGCGTTCTCGTCGTTCTTCGTGGTCTCGAACAGCTTGCGGCTGCGGCGAGTTCGCTTCGATCGCTAGCCGCGCCCTCGGCAAGGCGTCAACGACGGGACTGGGCCAGTTGGTCCAGCATGGCGTTGTACGCGGCGAGATCGGAGTCGCCGTAGTCGTCGTCCTTGCGGTCGGTGCGCACCGCGGTGCGGCGGTCCTGGGCCACCCACTGGGTGAGCAGCGCGCCGACCACGAGCAGGATCGGGATCTCGCCGGAGACCCAGGCGATGCCGCCGCCGACGCGCTGGTCGGCGAGCAGGTCGATCCGCCACGGCAGTTGCAGGTTGGTGTAGAAGCGCGACCCGATGACGGTGTTCATCGACATCACCGCGACACCGAAGAAAGCGTGAAAAGGCATGACCGCGAACAACATGCCGAGCCTGCCCAGATGCGGCAGCCTGCGCGGGCCGGGGTCGATGCCGATGATGCCCCAGTAGTACAGGTAGCCGACGATCAGGAAGTGCACGTTCATCAGCACGTGCCCCCAGTGGTAGCGGATCAGGCTCTCGAACAGCGGCGTGAAATACAAGCCGTAGAGCGAGATCACGAACAACGACAGAGCGGTCGCGGGGTGGGCGATCACCGCGGTCGGTCGCGAATGCAGCAGCGCGAGTACCCATTCGCGAACACCGTGCACCTCGCCGCGCTTGGCCGCCGGGACCGCGCGCAGCAGCAGGGTCACCGGCGCGCCGAGCACCAGCAGCACCGGCACGAACATGTTCAAGGCCATGTGCGTGATCATGTGCATGCTGAACATCGCGAAACCGTAGGTGCCGATGCCCGAGGAGGTCGCGATCAGCAGCGCCACACAACCGCTGATCCAGGAGATGGTGCGCCACTTCGACCACTCGTCGCCGCGCCGCCACAACCGCAGCACGCCCAGCGCGTACAGCACGATCGCGGCCACCGCGGCGGTGCCGAGCACGATGTCGAAGCGCCACAGCGTCATCAGCCGCAGCAGGTTCGGCCGGTCGAACAGGTCGAAGCCGAGGAAGACCTGCTGCGCGGTGAACGACCGGTCGGCGAAGGCCGGAGCGGGCTGTACCGCCATGGCTACCGTCGCGCCGAGTGCTATCGCGGAAAGCGCTCCGCCGGAAGCGATCAGGAAGGCAGTGCGGGGGCCGGGTTGCCGGTGGCGTAGCACCACGCGCATCGTCAGCGCGAGGTCGACGCCTACCGCGGCCACCACCAGTGCCAGCCGCCCGTACCCGGTACCGAGCACATCCGACCAGGGCAGCAGGATCAGCCAGAGCACGACGCCGCTGAGGGTCGCCGCCGTCAAGCACAGCAGAGTGATCGTCGCACCGCGATGTACCGCGGTGCGACCGTGTGACCCGTTGCGCCGCAGGTGTTCCGCGACGCACCACAGCAGTCCGGGCAGCACCGACACCGCGAGCTGGAAGATGATCATCGCGCCGGTGCCGTAGTCGTGATTCGGCCCCTCCCCCGCGTTGCCCACCATCGCCGGCGGCAGTACGCCGACGGCGGCCACCAGCATGAGCACCGCTGCCCCGTTCCAGGACAACATCATTCGAGCACCGAGCGTCACCACTGCGGCGAGCAGGGCGACCACGATCCACGCCTTCGGCTTTTCGCTGGCGTCGATCAGCGGACCGAGCGCGCCGAGCCGGAAGAGACTGGAGACGGTCAACCCGCCCACATTCGCGGCGGTCACCGGAATCAGCGCCAGCGCCGACACCAGCCACACCGCACCGGCCCGCTCGGCCAGACGCAGGCCGGAGTAACCGTCGACGTCGAGGCGGCCGCGGCCGGTGACCGCGGTACAGCACACCGCATAGACCAGGGCGCCGAAGGCGGTCGCCCCCGCCAGCGCGGCGGCAACGCGCAGCACCACGTACGCGAGCACGTCGGCGAAACCGGGATAGGCGGTTCCGGCCGCCCGGTACGGCGCCGCACCCGCTTCCACCACCGAGCCGATGACAAGCGCGAGCAGAACGGCCGCCGCGACCAGCCAGACGAGGTGGACTGTCGAGCGTTTCACCTGCACGTTGCCGTCCACCATCCTCGAGTACGAAAGTTGCCCCTGAACCAGGCCTCGCTGACCGGTCGGCCGCGGCGGCGGGAAAGTTCCAGCGCCGACCCGACTGCGATGCAGGTCACATTTCGTGGATGGTGGAGGTCGCGGCTCAGACGGTGTTGGCGCTGATTCCGCCGGAGATCGTCAGTGCCTCGCCGTTGAAGTGCCGCCCGTGCTCGGACACCAGCAGCAAGACCGCGTCGGCGACCTCGTCCGGCGCGATCAGATCACCGTTCGGCGGGCCGGAGGCGAACATCTCCATCACGTCTTCCCTGGTGGGATTCTCCTTGTCCGGCAGCATCAGTCGATACATCGCCGGATTCTGGATCATGTCGGTGTCCACACCGCCGGGCAGCACCGCGTTGACGGTGATCCCGTACTCCACCACCTCCAGCGACACCGACTTGACCAGACCGACCACACCCCATTTCGCGGCCGCATAGTGACCGGCGTTGCGCACGCCCATCCGGGCCACGATGGAGGAGGTGGCCACGATGCGGCCCCAGCGGCGTTCGATCATGTGCGGCAGCACCGCTCGGATGCTGTGGAAGACACCGTTGAGATTGGTGTCGATCATGTCCTGCCACATCTCGTCGCCCATCTCGGCGATCGGCGCGTTGGACGCGATGCCGGCATTGGCGATCAGGATGTCGATGTGACCGAAGTCATCGATGGCGCGCTGGGCGACCGCGTTCATCTCCGTCTGACTTCGCACATCGGCCTTGAGCGGCACGCAGCGGCGGCCGGTCTCCTCGACCAGCTTGGCCGTCTCGGCCAGATCGTCCTCGGCGCTCATCGCATACGGCACGCTCGCGATCTGCTCGGCGATATCGCAGACCACGACGTCCGCGCCCGCCGCCGCCAGCGCGACCGCATGAGCACGACCCTGCCCGCGGGCACCGCCGGTGATCACCGCTACCTTGTCATCGAGATTCCCCATATCGGGCCCCTCACCGGATCGGCATGTGTTCGGCCGAATCCATCGTTTCACGCCGGATCGGTGCGCGGTTGCCGTTTACGTTCGTATTGTCCAGCCCAGTGCACGAAACGTTCCGGGTCGGCGCAGCGACGAAGTGGATGCGGTGTGTGTCGCAGCATCCGGTAGGACTCGTCTGCGCCACAACACCCAGGCGCGCGGCCCAGCGCGCCCACAATGGTCCCAGGGGGCCAGATGACCGATTGTGAGTACCGCGCCGTGGATCTCGACCAGCTCGTCCGACCTATCGATACCGACTACGACCTGACCGTGGTGCGCGCGCTGGACAGCCCCCGGCTGCGCAGGCTGATGTACACCGTGGTCGGGCTCTCGCACGACTCCATCGATCTGCTGTCGACCATGAGCGACCGGTTGCGCGCGGTCGAGGGCATGCTGGTGCGCGACCCGCTCGACTGCTGAGCGGGATCAGACGGTCCTACTGGCCGCGGGCAATCCCGGCGCGGCCGGTATCCGTTGATAGCCACGGAGATTGACCAGCCCGCGGCGCTCGGGCGGGCCGGTGAGCCGCAGCCCGGGGAAGCGCTCGTACAGCGCGGACAGGGCGATCACGCCCTCGGTCCTGGCCAGGCTGGCGCCCAGACAGGCGTGCACGCCGCTGCTGAACGACAGGTGGTCCTTCGCGTTGGGTCTGGTCACGTCGAATCGCGTGGGGTCGGCGAAGACGGCCGGGTCGCGGTTGGCGGCGCCGAGCAGCAGCGACACCATCTCGCCGCGCGCGATCTTGTGACCGGCTATCTCCCTGTCGCACAACGCGATTCGCGCGGTCATCTGCACGGGGCTGTCGTAGCGCAGGATCTCCTCGACGGCGCCGGGCCACCGGTGCGGCTCGGCCCGCAGCAGGTCCAGCTGATCCGGGTTCTCGTGCAATGCCACGATGCCGTTGCCGAGCAGGTTGACCGTCGTCTCGAAGCCCGCCCCGGTGACCAGCGTGGCGGTAGCCATCAATTCCGGCTTGGACAGCAGGCCGCCGACGGTCAGTTCGCTGAGGATGTTGTCGCCGGGATCGGCGCGCAATTGCTCGATGTGCCCTTCGAGGTAGTCCTGACTGTCCCGCAGGGCGGCCATCGCGCGGCGGAAGGCACGCCAGGAGATGCCGACGTCCAGCAGCGGCGCGCCCGCGTGGCCGAGTTCCAGTAGCTCGGCCTCCTTTTCCTTCGGCACACCGAGGATTTCGCAGATGATCGCCACCGGCAGTAGCCGCGCGAAGTCCTGGATCAGGTCGGCGGCGGGGCGGGTCGCCAGGTCGGCCAGCAGTTCGTCGGTCACCTCGGCGATCCGATCGCGCAGGCGGGCGACGGCGCGCGGGGTGAATTCCTGCGCGACGAGCTTGCGGTACCGGGTGTGCTCCGGCGGGTCGACCATCAGCATCGACGGTGGCTCCACCGGGTTCGCCAGCTTCGGATCGGTGGCCCGTAGCAGGCGCAGCAGGGGGCCGGGCAGGTTCATCGTCTCCGGCGGGGTGACGCCGAAGTTTTTGTCGCGCAGAATGTTCCGGCAGACTTCGTGGTCGGCGGAGACCCAGGAGAACGGCGTCCGGACCAGCCGGCCCTGCGCGCGGACGCGGTCACCGAACGGGTAGGGGTTCGGTCCGGCCCGTCGGCCCGCCAGGATCTCGGCCACGGGATCGCCGCGGCGGGCCCGCATTCGGAGGAACGCGCCCGGACCGCCGTGCAGTATCGCCCACCTGATCCAACTCTTCATCGTGGCCCCCGCCTGTGCTGTCGAATTCCCTCACGGTACGCACCGGCGGCGCGGCGCGCATCGGTCCGTGGTGGCAGACGAAGCGAACCTTCGGCAAAGTCGATCAATCCCTGACATGAGACGGCGGTCACATGGTTTGGTGGAGACAGGCCGGTCGCGCCGGCCGAAGCTGGACGGCGGTTCGGAGGTGGCGACGGCCATGAGTGTGACGCAGACCGAACAACTTCAGGCGGTTCGACCGTATCCGCGACGGATGGGGCCGAAGGGTTCCTACATCTGGAAGATGATCACGACCACCGATCCGAAGGTGCTCGGGGTCATGTATCTGGTCTCGGCCATGTCGTTCTTCTTCATCGGCGGACTGATGGCGCTGCTGATGCGCGGCGAACTGGCCAGGCCCGGCATGCAGTTCCTCTCGCCCGAGCAGTACAACCAGCTGTTCACCATGCACGGCACCCTGATGCTGCTGTTCTACGCCACCCCGATCGTCTTCGGCTTCGCGAATGCCGTGCTGCCCTTGCAGATCGGGGCGCCGGACGTCGCGTTTCCACGGCTCAACGCGTTCAGCTATTGGCTGTATCTGTTCGGGGCCACCATCGCGACCGCGGGGTTCATCACCCCCGGCGGCGCCGCCGACTTCGGCTGGACCGGGTACACGCCGCTGAGCAACTTCCAGCACGCGCCCGGGGTGGGCGGCGATCTGTGGATCATGGGCCTGATCCTGTCCGGCCTCGGCACCATTCTCGGCGGCGTCAACATGATCACCACGATCATCTGCCTGCGCGCGCCCGGCATGATCATGTTCCGGATGCCCATCTTCACCTGGAACATCTTGATCACCAGCATCCTTGTGCTGCTTGCCTTTCCGATCCTCACGGCCGCGCTGTTCGCGCTGGCGATCGACCGCCATCTCGGCGCACACATCTACGACCCGGCCAACGGTGGCGTGATCCTGTGGCAGCACCTGTTCTGGTTCTTCGGCCATCCCGAGGTGTATATCGTGGCGCTGCCGTTCTTCGGCATCGTCACCGAGATCTTCCCGGTGTTCAGCCGCAAACCGCTGTTCGGTTACACCGCACTGGTGTACGCGACGATCTCGATCGGCGCGCTGTCGGTGGCGGTGTGGGCCCATCACATGTATGCGACGGGATCTGTTCTGCTGCCGTTCTTTTCGCTGATGACCTTCTTGATCGCGGTGCCCACCGGCGTGAAGTTCTTCAACTGGATCTTCACGATGTGGCGCGGGCAGTTGACCTTCGAGACGCCGATGCTGTGGTCACTCGGCTTCCTGGTGACCTTCCTGTTCGGTGGACTGTCGGGCATCATCCTGGCCAGCCCGCCGCTCGACTTCCACGTCACCGACTCGTATTTCGTGGTGGCGCACTTCCATTACGTGCTGTTCGGGACCATCGTGTTCGCGACGTTCGCGGGCATCTACTTCTGGTTCCCGAAGATGACCGGGCGGCTGATGGACGAGCGGCTCGGAAAGTTGCATTTCTGGACGACCTTCGTCGGCTTCCACACCACGTTCCTGGTGCAGCACTGGGTAGGTTCGGAGGGGATGCCGCGCCGCTACGCCGACTATCTGCCCAGCGACGGGTTCACCGTGCTGAACACCGTCTCCTCCATCGGCGCGTTCGTGCTCGGAGCGTCGATGCTGCCGTTCATCTGGAACGTCTTCAAGAGCTACCGGTACGGCGAAGTGGTCACCGTGGACGATCCGTGGGGTTACGGGAACTCGCTGGAATGGGCGACCACCTGCCCGCCGCCGCGGCACAACTTCTACGAGCTGCCGCGGATCCGGTCCGAACGGCCGGCCTTCGAACTGCACTACCCGCACATGGTGGAGAAGATGCGAACCGAGGCATACGCGGGCTGGGGTGCCGAGCAGCGGGCGACCATGCTCGTACAGGATCGTGCGCTCGACGAGGAGAACAGGCCCTCGCTGGAGAAAAAGCCGGGTACCGACACTACCACCGAATAGCCTTTGCTGAATCAGCAAAGAAGTTTGCCAGAACAGCCTCGCGGGTGGATCGTGGTGCTCATGACCGAGACACACAACCACGGCAGCAGCCATATGACCCCATACGACGGCGACGATACGGTCGGTTACTGGGAGCACTTCTACCAGGAGCGTGAACGCGTCTGGTCCGGCCTGCCCAATGTTTTCCTCGTCCGCGAGATCGAGTCGGTCCCACCGGGTTCCGCCCTGGACCTCGGGTGTGCGGAAGGCGCCGACGCCGTCTGGCTGGCCCAACGCGGTTGGCGCGTCACCGCCGTCGACGTCTCGGAGACCGCGCTGGGCCGCGCGCGGGCCCACGCCGCCGACGAGGGCAGCACCGACATCGACTGGCAGCAACACGATCTCGCGAACTCCTTCCCCGACGGACAATTCGACCTCGTCAACGCCCAATACCTGCACTCCCCCGTGGCACAGGCCGACGAACGCGAGAAGATCCTG
Organism: Nocardia sp. CS682; assembly: GCF_004634405.1. NCBI lineage: Bacteria > Bacillati > Actinomycetota > Actinomycetes > Mycobacteriales > Nocardiaceae > Nocardia > Nocardia sp. CS682. The sequence goes on from NZ_CP029710.1 coordinate 2,919,592, forward strand.
CGCCGCGCCGCCGACGCCGTCGCCCCCGGCGGCCGGCTCCTCATCGTCGGCCACGCCGGCTGGCCAACCTGGGTCCAAGACCCGCCCAACATCCACCTCCCCACCACCGCCGAAGTCCTCGCGGGCCTGCACCTCACCCCCACCGAATGGACGGTCGAAGTCGACGAGGTCGTCGACCGCGAACACGCAGGCCCAGCAGGCGAACCCGGAACCCGCCAGGACAACATCCTCCGCATCCGCCGCCACTGATTCACCTGCGCGCCCACCGAACGGCCACCCGCTCGACCTCCACCGCCACCTCGGCACCACAAACCGGCCGCGCCGTATCCACCCGAACCGTCGGCGCGAGGTCGAGCGGTTCGGCCTGCGCCGCCCACACCGCCCAGTCACTGACAAGGCGCCGCTCGTCCCGATGTATCGCGGCCCGGCGCCTACCCGCATAGCGAGCTTTCGCCAGTTCGGCGGGGACGTCACACCACACCTCCACGACCCGATCAGCCCCGGACATGTCGATTCCCGTTGCGGCAAACGACAAGTCCCGCGGCTTGAACCACCACGAGTCGATGACAACGGCACCCGGCATCGCCCGCGCCAACGCCCACACCGCGTCCATCGCGATGCCACCCAACTCGGGAATGGCATCGGCGTCGACAACACAGTCCGCCAGCGCCTCCTTGACGGTGTCCTTCGACAAGAACTCCGCCCTCAACGCGGCGGCCAGCGATCGCCCGAGCGTGGTCTTACCGGAGCCCGGCAATCCGTTGACCAGCACCAGGAATTCGGCCATCAGTTCCCCTCAGCGAGTGGACTCCAGTTTGTCGATGTTGGCGAGAACCTTTTCGTGCCAGTCTATTTCGGATTGGATGCGCATTCTGGCGTGGTCGACGATCAGGTCGTCGACCACGCTCTGGTCCGGCCAGCGGCGGTCGAGTTGGTGTTCGATTCGGGATGCGCGGGCGCGGAGTGCGGCGATACGGTCCTCGAGGTAGCCGCGCAGGAGTTCGCGGTCGAGTTCGGCGCTGACGGCCAGGGCGAGATCGACTACGTCCGGGCGGATTTCGACGTCGGTGAAGGCTTCGTCGCGCAGGACGCGGAGTTCGCGGCGGCCTTCGTCGGTGATCTCGTAGACGGTTCGCGCGGGCAACCCACCCTGCTGCTCGGTGCGCAGCGGACGGATCAGGTTCTCGTCCTCCATGCGATGTAGGGCGCCGTACAGCGACCCGGGTTTCACCCGAGACCAGAGATCGGCGCGGTCCAAACGCGCATCGCGGCGCAGCTGATGGCCATGCATCGGGCCCCGCTTAGCGAGGGCGGCGAGCACGAACAACCGGGTCTCGTTCACCGTCCTAGTCTGTCACGACTACTCGCATTTGAGTACTCTGTTTTGCATGGCTGTTCGACCAATACTCATCGCGGGCGACCCTCGATTGACCACCCGAGCCACGCCGGTCACCACCTTCGACGCGGAACTCGCGGCGTTCGTAGCCGATCTCTTCGAGACCAACACAGCCGCCAATGGCGCGGGTTTGGCCGCGAATCAGGTGGGCGACGGCCGGGCGGTATTCGTCTACGACCTCGTGGATGCCTCGGTTCGCCACCGCGGTCATGTCGTCAATCCGGTCCTGGAAACCTCATCGCTCCCCGAAACCATGCCCGATCCCGACGACGACCTCGAGGGCTGCCTGTCGGTGCCGGGCGAGTGGTACCCCACCGGACGCGCGCACTGGTCACGGGTCACCGGCACCGACGTCACCGGGCGCCCGGTGACGGTCGAAGCAACCGGCTACTTCGCGCGCTGCCTCCAGCACGAGACCGACCACCTCAGCGGACACCTCTATCTCGACCGGCTGATCGGGCGCAACCAACGGGCGGCCCGCCGAATGATCAAGGACCGGAACTGGACTCGGCCTGGTCGGACCTGGTTGCCGGGTTGAGTGAAAATTCGTTGGGTGATATGCCCACCGAATGGGTACTAGGTCTTTACGCCGTATCGCCGACGATCGGTAGCTGAGCCAACCGGCCCGGGTGTCCGCATCGCAACGGCGCGGCGCGGACACCCCTCCGCTGGGCTCACAGGGAATCCCCAGCTCGCTCGCAGGGCGGACAGCGGTTGCGCGGCGATTATGGGCGCATGGTCGGTACTGATCTCGCATACTTCGGCGCTGGTCGGCGGCTCTACCGGGCACGGCTATGAGCGCGCGGGCGCGGTTGGCCCGGCGGGTGGCGTCGGTTCCGTTGCGGGTCGGGTTGGTGATCGCGTTGCTGCTGCTGACCACAGCGGCGCTGCTCGCCTCGGGGGTGGCGGTCACTTCGGCGTTGAGCCGATCGCTGACCCAACGCACCGACGAGCAGCTCTACGACGCGGCGCGGTCGTGGGCCCAGCCGCGGCCGATGAAGCAGGTGCGCACGAGTGACGGTGCCGTGCAATGGGTTCCGGCGGACGCTCCCGGCCCGCTGCCACGGTTGCCCGGCGACCAACCGCGCCGGTTCTTCGAATTGCACAAGAGCGCGGGCGGGCAGGTGTTCTTCGAGGTCGCCGGTGGCGGCAACGCTTCGGGCATACCGGATCTCGCGAAGCAGTCCGGGGACGCTCCGGCGACGGTCGACTCGGCCGACGGCTCGTCGGTGCACTGGCGGGTATTGACCACCGAGAACCAGTACGGCTCGACCACCATCGGCCTGCCGCTGACCGACAACCAGGAGACGGTCTCGCACTTGATCTTCATCGAGATCGCCACCGGCACAGCGGCGTTGATCGCCCTTGGCGTGGTCGGCTACCTGGTGATCCGGCGAAGCCTGCGGCCGCTGCGCGAGGTGGAGGACACCGCGGCCGCCATCGCGGGCGGCGATCTGCACCGGCGGGTCCCGGTCCGCGGCGTGGATACCGAGGTCGATCATCTGGCCCGCTCGTTGAACGAGATGCTCGCCCGGATCCAGTACGGCGTCGCGGCGACCGAGGCGTCGGAGGAGGCCGCCCGCCGTTCCGAGGCCACGATGCGCCGGTTCGTCGCCGACGCCAGCCACGAGTTACGAACCCCGCTGACCACCATTCGTGGCTTCGCCGAGCTGTATCGGCAGGGCGCGAGCACCGATGCCGCCATGGTGATCGGCCGCATCGAGTCCGAGTCCGAACGAATGAGCCTGCTCGTCGAGGATCTGTTGCTGCTGGCCCGCCTGGACGAAAAGCGCCCGCTGGAGCGCGAACCGGTGGATCTGCTGGCACTGGCCGGTGATGCGGTACACAACGCCCAAGCCATGGCCGCACGCCAAAAGCCAACGCCCGCAACGATCGAGCGACGCATCGGCGTGGTGGTCGACCCGGGCGAGGGCACGACGGAGGTGATCGGCGACGAACCACGACTGCGCCAGATCCTGGCCAACCTGCTCGGCAACGCCCTGGCACACACGCCGTCACAGGCCGCGATCATCGTGCGGCTCACCCCGTTTCGCGACGAGGTGCGCCTCGACGTGATCGACTCCGGCCCCGGACTCGCGCCCGAGGCCGCCGCCCGCGTCTTCGAGCGCTTCTACCGCACCGACAGCTCCCGCAACCGGGCGAGCGGCGGCGCGGGCCTCGGCCTCTCGATCGTGCACGCGCTGGTGGCGGCACACGGCGGCCGAGTCACGGTGCACAGCAAGCCGGGCGAGGGAGCCATCTTCACGGTCACCTTGCCCCGCGAGCAAACCGCCTGTGCGACAACCTGACCCGGGCCCCGCGGCGTACTCAACCGCCGAGCACGAGCAGAAGCAATGCTCGTTGCAGAGTTTCGACTACATGGCCGATGGTGATCACGATATCGACGGTGCCCATCATCACAGGCCCCTTTCCTCGAGCAAGGTCAAGCCTCGATATATCGATTCAAGACCCGGCGTCCAGGATTAGGAAGACCGTGGCGTCATCTCGGTGACGAAATCCAGCCGCTACATCCCGACGCATTCGATGATCGGCGCCGGATAAACGCTCGGATCGACGTTCTCGCGCCACGGCGTGTGCACGGCGGCGCCCGGGATGTGCGCCAGTTCGGGCAGCCACCGGCGCGCATAGTCGCCGTCCGGGTCGTAGCGCTTGGCTTGGCGCAGCGGATTCAGCACCCGATTCGGCCGGGTGTCGGTGCCGGTGCCTGCCACCCACTGCCAGTTGAGTTGATTGTTCGCCAGGTCGGCGTCGACCAACCAGTGCAGGAAGTGCTCGGCCCCGATGCGCCAGTCCACCCGCAGCGATTTGGCCAGGAAGCTGGCGGCGATCAGCCGAGCACGGCCGGGCATCCACCCTTCGGCCTGCAATTGGCGCATGGCCGCGTCGATGACCGGGTAGCCGGTGCGTCCGTCCTGCCAGGCCTTGACGGCCTGCGGATCATCGCGCCAGGTGACCGACCGGGGCCGATAGTCCGACCACGCGGCGTCCGGCCTTGCGGCGAGCAGCTGATGGTGGAAGTCGCGCCACGCGAGCTGCCGAGCGAAGGCATGCCCGCCCGGCGTCGCCATGTCCACCCGATGCACCAGTTCCACCGGCGACACGCACCCGAAGTGCAGATACGGCGACAGATGCGAGGTGGCGTCGGCGGCGAGATCGTCATTGTTGTCCTCGTAGCCCGCGATCGGCCCGGACAGCCAGTCCCGCAGTAGCTTTCGCCCGGTCGTCTCGCCACCCACGGCGAGCTGCGGCGAGGTCGGACCCGCGCAGAGTTGCTCGGCTTCGGGCAGCGGATCGCTGGCCACCGGCGGCATGGTGAGCTCGCGCGGCTTGCCGAACGGTTTGCGCTGATGCGCCTCGGACCAGCGGCGGAAGTACGGGGTGAAGACGGCGAAATGATCCCGCCCGGTGGACGGGACGAGCACCTCGGGATCGGCGGCGGTGATCGTCGCGGCATGGCTGTGCAGCAGGCAACCGCGCTCTTCGAGGCGTTCCCGCAGGGCCTGTTCGCGCCTGCGGCTGTACCCGCTCACATCGGCGGCGATGTGCACGCTGTCGGCGTGCACCTGCGCCGCCACCTCGGCAACCACGTCTACGACATTGCCGCGCCGCACCACCAGCCGGCCACCGATGGCCCGCAATTCGGCGTCCAGCTCGCCCAGTGCGGCGGCGAGGAAGCGCGCCCGGTTCGGAGCGGCGAAACGCCCGGCCGCGATGGCGTCGTCGATGACGAACAGCGGTACCACCGCTGCGCCCTCGCGATGGGCGGCGGTGAGTACCGGATTGTCGTGCACCCGCAGGTCACGGGTGAACACTGCGATGGTGACGGTCATCTGCTCCTCTTCGGCCAGTGCGGGGACAAATCACTCCGGCACCCACAAGGGTGGCGCCACGGTGCCACGGGCGGCTCAATGCTGGACCCCGTCGACGCGACCCTGGCGGGCGCCGGAGAACTCGGTCAGAGCGTGCAGAGCGGGACGATATCCGTCCGGCCGCCGGTGCTGGGCGAGGTCAGGTACAGGCACGGGTCCTGGCCTGCCGCAACGATTTCCGCGCGCACCCGCGACCATTCGGCCGAATCCAGCATCGGTGCGCGGGCCAGCACGAAGCCGGACGTCCGCTCCGGGTTGGTCACGAGCGCCCACGAGTAATCCGGGCCGAGGGCGGTCACGATGTAGTTGGTCGGCCCGTCGAGCCGGTCCTGGGTGGGCACCCCGGGGAAGCTGACGTGCAACTGCGCACCGGTGGCCCGGTCGTTGACCGTCGCGGTGCCCATGATCTCGTTGTTCGTGTTCGTCCAGGTGGTGCAGGTGTTGCGCACCGCGATGTTGCCCTGTGGGTCGAGCGCATAGTTGGCCTGGGTATCGCGCGCACAGACCAGATTGAAGTACTGCGGGACCGCCGCGAGCTGATTCCAGGTACCGAGGTACCGGTTCAGGTCCAGCGACGGGACCGGCGCCGGTGCGGCGACGGGGGCAGCCTGCGCACCGCCCACGGCCAAGAGTGAGCCGGCCAGACCAGCCAGAGCAACGAGCAGGCGAACGGGATACCGCTTTGTTCGTGATGTCACGCGAACTCCTCGGGAATCGACGACACCGACCATGGTAGCCGATAACGATGCACAAGCGATTCAGGATGCCGAGAACTACGAGGCGGACCGTCACACAGGACCGTTTGCCAGACCCGGTCCCCGGACGCCGCGCGCGATGCGCAGCCGCCCGGGCGTGGTGAAGCGGGCGAACCGGAACAGGCAGAATAGGGCGATGTCCGCCGGTTCCGCTCCCGTTTCCGACGCGGCCGGGTACACGGTCCGCGCGGTCGCCGAGCGCCTCGGCATCCCCACGGCGACCCTGCGGAGCTGGAACCGCCGCTACAACATCGGCCCGCCCCAGCACCGCCCCGGCAAACACCGCCTCTATACCGAGGCCGACATCGCACTGCTCGGGCGGATGCTGACCCTGATCCAGGACGGCGCGAGCCCGGCGGGCGCGGCAGCGGCGGTGCGCGGCCCGGCGCCGCAGCTCGGTGACCGATTCCCCTTGCTCGCCGCGGCCTTCACGCTGGAGACACGTGCGGTGTCCAACTATCTCGAGGCGCACTTCCGCGCCTACGGTGTGGTGGACACCTGGGATCAGTTGTGTCGCCCCGCATTCGCCGACATCGTCGCACGCCAAGGTGCGGGCGAAGGCTGCATCGACGTGGAGCATCTGCTGTCGTGGTGCATCACCTCGGTGCTGCATCGCACCAATCCGCCGCCCGACGCGCCCGTGCCGCAACCGGTGATCCTCGCCTGCACCAGCGGCGAGACGCACGCGCTGCCACTCGAAGTACTGCGCGCGGCTCTCGCCGAGTGCGAAGTCGGCGCGCACATGCTCGGCGCGGACGTCCCGACCAGCGCGCTGACCGACAGTCTCGCGCGCCATGAGCAGCCCGCCTCGGTGGTGCTGTGGTCCCAGCAGGAATCGACGGCGCTGACCTCGGCGGTGCGCGCCTGCCAGGAAGCGGGCGCACGAGTGTTCGTCGGCGGGCCGGGCTGGGACTCGGTGATCCTGCCCGAGTCGACCGAGCGGGTGACGAGCCTGACGGACGCCGTCGAGCATCTGAGCTGACCCGCCCGGAAACCGATGCAATAACGAGGCACTCGGCCGTTGGCCCGTTTGCCGGATAACCGTCGGGTTATCCGCTGCCGTATGTGCGGTGGCAACCGATCAGTCACCTCCCTGCCGCGTGAGATCGGCGGCCTGCGGGGGGACCTCGACCAGCGCGCCGAGCCGAAGCAGCCGGTCGCTCGAACGCGGGCCACCCGCACCGCCGGCGTTGGCCGGCCGATTTTCGCCGCCTCGATGACCGGGCGTTGCTCGTCGGCCACCGTCCGTACCACCCTGCACGCGACAGTGGCGGTACCCCTTGCCCCACTTGTGGTCTCGGCGCTCCTGCGCAGGCCCGGCGTGCCGCTCCGAGCACGCGGCCTGCCACTCGTCCCCGGACCGCCCCAACACTTCGAGGAGTCTTCGCGGTGAGCATCCAATCGCACGTCACGGCACGACCCTCGACCGCATGGCCCGATGTCGAACACGTGCCCACCGGCACCCGCGTCACCATCGCCGCCGCGCTGGCGGATCGGCTGTTCCGCCGCGCCGTGCGCACGTTGCCGATCCGGGTCGAGTACCCGGACGGGAAGGTGCTCGGCCGTGGCGGGGCGGACGCGCCGCGGCTGATCCTGCACCGCCCGGCGGACTTCACCGCGCGGCTCGGGGTAGGCGGCTTGATCGGGTTCGGCGAGTCGTACATGGCCGGCGACTGGTCGTCGCCCGATCCGGCGGCGACGCTGACGGTGTTCGCCGCCCGCATCGACCGGCTCGTCCCCGCCCCGCTTCGGGCGCTACGCCGTCTATACGTGTCGAAACATCCCGCCACCGAGCACAACAGCGAGTCGAACAGCCGCAGCAATATCGCCAGGCACTACGACCTGTCGAACAACCTGTTCGAGCTGTTTCTCGACGAGACGCTGACCTACTCCAGCGCGTTGTTTCCCGCGACCGCGCCACCGCCCCGGTGGGCCGACCTCGCCGCCGCGCAGCAGGCCAAGATCGACCGGATCCTCGACCGCGCAGGCGTCGGTCCGGGCACCCGGCTGCTCGAAATCGGTACCGGCTGGGGCGAATTGGCGCTGCGCGCGGCCGCTCGCGGCGCGTCGGTACGTTCGGTGACGCTGTCCACGGAGCAGCGCGCACTGGCGCTCGACCGGATTGCCGCCGCGGGCCTGTCCGAGCGCGTCACCATCGATCTGCTCGACTACCGCAGGGTGAACGGCGAATTCGACGCGGTGGTCTCGGTGGAGATGATCGAGGCCGTCGGTTACGAATATCTGGACACCTTCTTCGAGACCATCGACCGGGTGCTCGCACCGGGCGGCCGCGCGGTGATCCAGGCGATCACCATGCCGCACCACCGCATGCGCGCCACCCGCGACACCTACACCTGGGTGCAGAAGTACATCTTCCCCGGCGGCTTCCTGCCGTCCACCCGGCTGCTCGCCGACGTGGCCGCCCGGCGCACCGAACTCGTTGTCCGCGAACAACTCTCGATGGGCGAGCACTACGCGCACACCCTGCGCCTGTGGCAGCAGCGGTTCAACGCGCGGGCCGACCGCGTCGCGGAACTGGGCTTCGATCCGATCTTCCGCCGGATGTGGCGGTTGTACCTGGCGCACGCCGAGGCCGGGTTCCGCTGCGGCTACCTCGATGTCCACCAGATCCTGCTCACCCGCGCCGCGTGAGCGGGTAACTCAGCGGGTGCGACCGAGCAGATGTTTCAGCGCGGACGCGAGATCCGGTGTGCGGAAACGATGCCCGGCTTTGTCGAGCACGGCGGGCACCACCCGTTGACTCTCGGCGGCCAGTTCCCGCGCGCCCTGTCCGCCGAGCAGCAGGGCCGGACCGAACTCGGGCACCGGGAGCAGCGCGGGCCTGCGCAGCACGCCGGCCAGAACATGGGTGTACTCACTATTGCGAACAGGCTGCGGGGCAACGGCATTCACCGGCCCGGACACGGAGTTGTCCCACAGCGCGCGATGGTAGATATCCACCAGATCATCGATGCCGATCCAGGACAGCCACTGTTCGCCGTCACCGATCCGGCCGCCTAGCCCGGTAGCGAACAGCGGCCGCAGCAGGCGCAGTGTACCGCCGCGCGGCGACTGCACGATGCCGGTGCGCACCTTGACCACCCGGACCCCGCCGTCGGCGGCGGCGCTGGTGGCCGCCTCCCATGCGTCGACCACGTCGGCGAGGAAGCCGTCACCGCGCGAGGCGTCTTCGGGTAGTCGGTCGTCGCCGCGGTCGTAGCCGTAGTAGCCGATGGCTGAGGCGCTGACGAAGGTCGGGACACCCGCGCGGGCGGCGAGTCGGGCGAGCTGCTCGGTCGGACCGATCCGGCTGTCCACAATGGCCTGCTTGTGTTCGTCGGTGAACCGCCCCGCGATCGAGGCACCCGCCAGGTGCACCACCGCGTCGACCCCGTCGAGCAGGTCGGGCGCGGGATCGTCCGGATTCCATTGCCGTTCACCGGCTTGCGGCGCATGGCGGACCAGCCGAAGGACGGTATGGCCACCGGTCGACAGGAAAGCGGTCAAGGCCGAGCCGACCAGCCCCGACGCACCGGTCACCGCGATCGTTTTGGCGGCGAAGCCCGCGCGGGCCGCGTCGGCGTGCGCGGCCAGGTCGTCGGCCAACTGCCGGTATCGGTAGTCGAACATCGGACGCAGGGTGAACGCGGGCACCGGCGACTCGACCCGATCCACCACCCTGGTGTGCGTGTCGTCGACGACCTCGAAATCGTGGGTGTGCCGCCAGCGCAGCAGTAGACCCGCGGGCAACGAGCCGAGACCGTCCACGGCGATGCGGTCGACGAACCGCTGCGGTGGGTCATAACGGGCCGGGTCGTGTTTCGCCACCCACCGCAGCCCACCGGGCAGGCCGAGCACGGCCCGGCCGTCGGCCAGCGAATCGGCCTCCGCGAGCACCGACACCGGCTGCCACGGCGGCGCGAGCCGCGCGAACGCGCCTGGTCGGGCGTGCCACTCGAAGACCTCGGACCGGGGTGCCGCGACGACGCTCGAACACTCGATGCCCATCACTCGACTCTAGCGAGGTAGCGGCGCTTTGCAACGTTCATGCATCGTTATTCCGAAAATCGCTCCGGATCGGCCGCCCGCCCACGCGATACCGTCAAATTGAAACTTGTTCTACCATATGACGAGTCATCGTCGACATCGGAGGATTTGTCATGCCGCTGGAACCCTCGGCCGCGGAGCTCTTGACCGCCGTCCAGGCGTCGCCGACCGCGGTCGCCGCGCACGACAAGTCCGCGTGGGTCGACTTATTCGCCGCCGACGCCGAGGTGAACGACCCGGTCGGCGCCCGCCCGCATGTCGGGCGCGCCGCCATCGAGCGTTTCTACGACACCTTCATCGGCCCGAACGACATCGCCTTCCGGGTGGAGCGCGACATCGTGCACCCGCCGACGGTGGTGCGCGACCTGACCATCGAGACCACCATGTCGACCGGCGCCAGGGTCTCGGTCCCGATGCACCTGCGCTACCAGCTCACCGAGGACCCCGACGGCTGGAAGATCACCCAGCTGGCCGCGCACTGGGAACTGGCACCGATGATCGTGCAGCTGCTGCGCACCGGGCCGAGCGGGTTCGGCGCCGCGCTGCAGCTCGGACCGCAACTGATTCGCCACCAGGGCGTCAGCGGCGCGCTGGGCATGCTGCGTGCGCTCGGCGGGGTGGGGCGGACGGGCAAGCGCGTGTCCTCCCGGCTGTTCGCCGCGGCGGGCAGCACGGACATCGTTCGCGTCCGCGGGCTGCTCGGACACTACGCCGTTGTCGAGTTCCCTGCCGGCACACCGGTTTCGGCGGAGGAGTTCACCAACCGGGCGCGGAACATGCGGTGGGGCAAGCTGATCGCCGCGGGTCGCACGGTGAGCGCGAGCGTTCGGTTCGGGGATACCCGCGGGGTGGCGTTCGTCGAATTCGCCGCGGGTGCGCCGAGCATCGCCAGCCTGCGCTTCTTTCTCGATCGCGCGTGAGATCCGTTGTGGGATAGCGGCTCGCCGCCCTCCGTCCAGCCGGGCGGACCGAAGATATAACCGAGGCGGCCACGCCAGGTGCGTGCGCCGCGCACGTCCCGAACGAGCCCGGCCAGCTCGTGATAATTGACCTTCACCGGATTGTGCGTATCGATGTTCTTGGTCAGCCCGTACCGGATCGGCTCGGATTCGGCGGCGAAACTGCCGAACATCCGGTCCCAGATGATGAAGATGCCGCCGTAGTTCCGATCGAGGTAGGGCTGGTTCGACCCGTGGTGGACGCGATGGTGGGCGGGGGTATTGAACAGGAACTCGATCGGACGCGGCAGCGTGCCGACCCGCTGCGTGTGGATCGGGAACTGATACAGCAGCCCGATGCTTTGCAGCACGAAGATCATCCACACCGGCAGGCCGAGCAAAGCCGCTGGTACCCAAGCCATTCCGCGCAGCACATTGGTCACCGGATGTACCCAGGGCAGCCGGATCGCGGTGGACAGATTGAAGTGCTCGCTGGAGTGATGCACGCTGTGCGAGGTCCACAGCAGCCGGACCCGGTGGTCGGCCCGGTGCGCCCAGTAGTAGCAGAAATCGGTCACCACCAGGCCGAGCACCCAGACCCACCACGCCTGCGGGGACAGCTGCAGCGGGGTGATCGCGGCGGCCGCGACCACCGCCGAGAACGGAATCAGGTACTGCGTCAGCGGTTTGGTGAGCCGGCCGATCGCGAAGGTCGCCACGTTGCTGGCGGTGTCGCGGCCGGATCCGGCGTTGCTGGGGCGATCGGGATCGCGACGGTAGGCGAACCACTCCACGAGCATGAACAACGCGAAAGCGGGGACGGCATAGCTCAACAGCTCCACTCTGCCCACGAGATCTCCTTGACTCCTCCGGCGGTGATCCCGACGTTACGGGCGATGGCCTGCGCAAACATCGCGCCGCCGAGGGATTCGGCGTCCCTCGCGCGGGGGACGCGGCAACACCCGCCTGCGGGCAGAGTTGGCGCAGGCAGTGCCCGGCCCGGACGCGCCGAGCTGGCTAGGATCGAGAGCTCCGACGAGGCGAAGGCGGTGGCGGACCAGTGGACGTGAGCCGGTCGCTCGCCCGCCAGTCACTGCTGGTCGCGGTGGTGGCGGCGCTGATCGACGCGGTGGTGCTCGGGCTGAGCGGGGTGTTCACGGTCGCGCCGTGGCAGACCGTCGTCGCGGTGGCGGGCTTCGTCGCCGTCGATCTGGCCTTGGCCGCGCCGCCTCGCACGGCCGGTGTGGTCGCGGTGGCCCACGTCGTTGTCCGGCTCATGGGCGCGTGGTTGCTGCACTGGCACGGCTTCGGCGCGCGCTTCGCCGATGTCGGCTTTCTGGTGGCCGGTTATCGGGCGGGCGCGTGGCTGGCCGGACCGAGATCGGTGCTGACCATGCTGGTGATGTGTGGCGGTGTCGCGGCGGGGCATCTGCTGACGGCGAGTTACGCCACCCGCGACTGGCGGATACTGGTCACCTCGACGGTCGCCGCGGGCTGCGTGCCGTGGCTGGTCGGGCGCTACACCGCGGCGCGCGGCGCCTACATCGCGGACCTGGAGCAGCGCGAACGCCTGCGCCGCCGGGATCATCAGGTGGCGCTGGAGCGGGCGGTGACCGAAGAACGCGCCGCGATCGCGCGGGACCTGCACGATGTGATCTCCCACCATGTCAGCGCCATCGGCATCCACGCGGGCGCGGCGCGAATGGCCTTGGCGGACAGCACGAATAGTGCGGCGACCCGCTCCCTCACGGCGGTCGAGTCGAGCAGTAGGGCCGCGATGGTGGACCTGCGGCGGCAACTCGATCTGCTGCACGGCCGCGACGACGAGGGGCAGCGCCAACCCGGTCTGGTCGATATCGACGGACTGGTCGAGCATGTGCGGGCCGCCGGGTTGGCCGTCGAGGTCGCCGTGCGTGGTGCGGTGGTCGACCTGCCGGAGTCGTTGGATGTCACGGTGTATCGGATCGTGCAGGAGATGCTGACCAACGCGTTGCGCCACGGTGACGGCGAGCATGCGCGGTTGACGGTGCAGTACCTCCCCCATCGGGTGGTCATCCGAGCCACCAATCCGATGCCACCCACGCCGACTGCCACCGATACCGCGGCACCGCGCGGCCTCTGCGGGATTCGCCGCCGCACCGAGCTTTTCGACGGCACGCTCGACTACGGTCTCGATCCTGACGGAACCTGGTGGCACACCACCGTTTCCGTCCCGATCGGTGGCGGATGACCGTGCCGATCCGGGTCCTGATCGCCGACGACCACAGCATGTTCCGCTCCGGGTTGCGCGCGGTCCTCGACAGCCAGGCCGACCTCGACTGCGTCGGCGAGGTCAGCGACGGCCGCACCGCCATCGCCGAAACCGCCCGGCTGCGCCCGGATGTCGCGATTCTCGACGTGCGCATGCCCAAACTGGACGGGCTCGCCGCCACCGAGGCCATCGTCGCCGCGGGCGGCACCCACGTCCTGGTGCTCACCACCTACGACAGCGACGCCAACCTCTACCGAGCGCTGCGCGCGGGGGCGAGCGGCTTCCTGCTGAAGAGCCTGCCGCCGGAAGAACTCGTCGCCGCGATCCGGATCGCGGCTCGCGGCGACGCCCTGATCGATCCGTCGATGACCCGCCGCTTGGCCGCTCGCTTCGCCGCCACCCTCGCCCCGCCGCCCAACCCGCCCGAGATCGGGCAGCTCACCGCCCGCGAACTCGAAGTGCTGCTGCTGCTCGCCGACGCCCGCAGCAATGCCGAGATCGCCGGCCTGCTCGGTGTCGGCGAGGAAACCGTGAAGACGCACGTCTCCCGCGTCCTGGCCAAACTCGGTGTGCGCGACCGTATTCACGCGGTCGTCTACGCCCACCAGCACGGCCTTGTCCCCCGCACCCCACCCGGCCCGTGGTGACCGTGCGGCGGTGCGCATCATGGATGGCATGAATGATCACGCCATTGCCGAAGAGCTTGCCGAGGTAGTCCGGCGTCGCGGTCTGACGGTGGCGGTCGCGGAGTCGTTGACCGCCGGGCAGATCGCGACCGCCCTTGGCGCCGCACCCGAGTCCGCCGAGTGGTTCCGCGGCGGCGTCGTCGCCTATTCGGCAGAGGTCAAGCACAAAGTACTCGGCGTGCCCCAGGTGCCGGTGGTGTCGGAGACGGCGGCCAAGGCGATGGCCGAAGGGGTCAACTCTCTCCTCGGCGCGACGCTGTCGGTCGCTGTCACCGGCGTCGGCGGACCGGGCCCACAGGACGGCGAACCCGCCGGGTCGGTGTGGTTCTCCGTCGCCGATGACAGCGTGACGGCCTCGCATCGCCAGTTCGACGGCGATCCGGAGCAAGTGCTGGAGCAGACCGTGCAGCGCGCCCTCGAACTGCTACTGGAGGCGGCGCGGCGGCACTGATCACGTACCCGTCGGCGGCTCACCCACTGTCGTCGACGGGTCGACCAGGCCGAACGCCTCGCCCTGTGGGCCCTGTACCACGCCCATCCGGCCGAACGGGCTGTCGAACACGTCCATCAGGACCGTCGCGCCCAGCTCGGTGGCCTTGGCGACGGCCGCGTCGGTGTTGTCGACCTGGAACCAGACCAGCCAGAACGACGGCGAGTCCTCTGGCGTCTTGGTCGCGTCGTTGATGCCGCCGACCGGGTCGCCGTCCTGGGTCAGGCCGAAGGTGGAGTAGACGACGTTCTGGCCGTCCCCGATTTCGGTGTAGTGCCAGCCGAATACGGCCGCGTAGAACTCCTGCGCCTGCTTGTACCGATCGGTGTGCAGCTCGTTCCAGCAGTAGGCGCCATGCTCGTTGTGGATCCCGGCCCCGGTGTGCGCCTTGGCTTCCCACACGCCGAACGCCGCACCGGCGGGATCGGTCGCGACGAACATCCGGCCGACATCGAGCACGTCGAAGGGTGCCATCAGCACCGAACCGCCTGCCGCCGTGACCTTCTCGGCGATCGCGTCGGCGCTGTCCGCGGCGAAGTAGGTGGTCCACACCGACGGCATCGCCATGCCGTCGGGTTTGGGTCCGATACCCGCGGCGGGCCTGCCGTGCCGTAGCGCCATCAGATAGCCGCCCGCCCCCGGCGGGCCGTCCATGATTTCCCAGCCGAACAGTTCCCCGTAGAACTCGCGGGCCCGCGCGGTGTCGTCGACCTGACTGTCGACCCAGCTCGGTGTCCCCTGCGGCCATTTTCCGTCGTGCGTGGGCATATCCGTGGCCTCCTGACCTCGGTGCGCTGAAGTGCGGCCGGTTGCGGCCTGCACGGCGCCAAGTCAACCACCGCGGCACTCGCGAATCAGCCGATCGACAATTCCGGCACGGCACATCGAATTCGCCATCGGAGAAGCTTCGCGAACCGGACACACCGTACTGATTTGTTGCCCTGACAAGGGATGATCAGGAGTATGGCGGGATGATCACAACATCCGACGTCGGGCGTGAACGTCTGCGGCTGGACGAACTTCCGGTTCGTCCCATTCATCGCAAATTGGTCCTGCTCGTCGGTGCCGGATTGTTTTTCGATCTGTACGAATTGTTTCTCGCCGGGACCATTACCGGGGTGTTGAAACAAGAGATGCACCTGTCAACGTTTCAGCTCAGCGGGATCGTAGGGTCGGCGTTCGCCGGACAGTTCCTCGGCGCGCTGGTGATCGGCCGATTGTCGGATGTGTTCGGCCGGCGCCGCATGTTCATGATCAATATCGCGTTGTATTCCGGATTCACGCTGCTCGGCGCGTTCAGCCCGAACATCACGTTTCTGATGGCGACGCGGTTCCTGGCCGGACTCGGGATCGGCGCCGAGATGACGGTGTCGGACACCTATCTGTCGGAAGTTGTTCCGCCGCAGGTGCGTGGCCGGATGATCGCCATGGCGTACACGATCGGTTTCTGTGCGGTGCCGACCGTCGGGTTCCTCGCCAAGTGGCTGGTTCCGTTGCAGCCCTTCGGCATCGAGGGCTGGCGCTGGTTGTTCGTGATCGGCGGGCTCGGCGCGGCCGTGGTGGTGTTCGCGCGGCGTGACATGCCCGAATCGCCGCACTGGATTGCTCGCCAGCAGAACAAAACCGCCCTCACGCCGTTCAGTGCGATCCTCCGGCCGCCCTATCGGGCGAGGACCACACTGTTCTCCGCCGTGATGATCCTGCAGGTCTTCGGTTACTACGGGTTCGGCACCTTGGCGGTACTCGTGCTGGACCGCAAGGGATTCGAGGTGGTGACCTCCCTGAGCTACTTGGCCGTCACCTATCTCGGCTATCCGCTGGGCTCATTGCTGGCGATCCCGTTGATGGAGCGGATCGAACGCAAGCACCTGGTCATGGGAACCGCCACGTTGATGGCGATCTTCGGCCTCACCTTCGGCTTCGCCACCAGCGTGCCGCTGATCCTGTTGTCGGGCGGGCTGTTCACGGTGGCGAGCAACGTCTTCTCCGATGCCATCCACGCCTACCTACCCGAGTCGTTCCCCACCGCGGTACGCGGAACCGCCTCCGGTGCAACCTATTCGCTGTCGAAGGTCAGCACCGCCCTCCTGCCGTTCCTGCTGCTTCCGCTGTTGGACCGCCCGAACGGGCCGGGCCTGGTGTTCTCGGTGATCACCGTCGCGCTGCTCACCATGGTTGCCCTGGTCGGCATCTGGGGCCCGCTCACCGGCAGGAGGGCGCTGGACGCGGAGTGAGCAGCCGCCGCTGAGGACTTCGCCTGGCATCAGAAAACAGCTCGTCTATTTATCACACCCGTGATACTTTCGCCGCATGGGACACATCGACATCAACGGGATCGGGTACACCCTTCCCGACGGTCGCGTTCTGCTGGAAGAGATTTCGTTCCGCGTCGGCGAAGGGGCGAAGGTCGCTCTGATCGGCGCGAACGGTTCCGGGAAGACCTCGCTGCTGCGCATCATCGCCGGAGATCTGACGCCCAGCGCCGGCGCGGTGACGCGCAGCGGCAGCCTCGGCGTCATGCGGCAGTTCATCGCCCGGGACGACGCCGACGTGCGCGACCTGCTGTTGTCAGTCGCGCCGCCGCGACTGCGCCGGGCTGCGGCGACGGTAGCTGCGGCGGAGGCGAAGATGTTGGCGCGCAACGACATCGACACACAGATGGGGTACGCGTCCGCGCTCGCCGAATGGGGCGACGCGGGCGGATACGACGCCGAGGTGCTGTGGGATGTGTGCACCATCGAAGCGCTCGGCGTGCCGTTCGACCGATGCCTGCGGCGTGCGGTGCGGACGCTGTCCGGTGGCGAGCAGAAGCGTCTCGTGCTGGAGGCTTTGCTGCGCGGCACGGACGAGGTGCTGCTGCTGGACGAGCCGGACAACTTCCTCGATGTGCCCGGCAAGCGCTGGCTGGAGAGTCGGCTGATCGAGACGCCGAAGAGCGTGCTGTACGTCAGCCACGACCGCGAGCTGCTCGCCCGCTCCGCGCAGCGCATCGTCACCGTCGAGCTCGGCACGGCCGGGAACAGCGCGTGGGTGTACCCGGCCGGGTTCGAGACGTATCAGGCAGCGCGCGCCGACCGGTTCGCGCGACTCGACGAGCTGCGACGGCGATGGGACGACGAGCAGCTCAAGCTCCGAGAACTGGTGCAGATGTATAAGCAGAAGGCCGCCTACAACTCGGACATGACGTCGCGATACCGCGCGGCGCAGTCCCGCCTCGCACGGTTCGAGGAGGCCGGACCACCCGAAGCGCAGCCACGGCAGCAGCACGTAGCGATGCGGTTGCGCGGCGGGCGGACCGGTAAGCGCGCCGTGGTGTGCGAGAGCCTCGAGCTCACCGGCTTGATGCAACCGTTCGACCTGGAGGTCTGGTACGGCGATCGGGTTGCCGTGCTCGGCGCCAACGGCTCGGGCAAGTCGCATTTCCTACGGCTGCTCGCCGCCGGTGGCACCGACCCGGATCCCGAGCATCGACCGGTCGGCGACCTGACCGTCGAACCGGTGTCACACACCGGGCGGGCGCGGCTCGGTGCGCGGGTGCGCCCAGGATGGTTCGCGCAGACACACGGCCGCCCCGATCTGGCCGGCCGCACGCTGCTGTCGATCCTGCACCACGGTGACGAGCATCGGGCCGGGTTGCCGCGTGAAGAGGCGTCCCGGGTGCTGGCCCGATACGAACTGGCAGGCGCGGCGGAGCAGACGTTCGACTCGCTCTCCGGCGGGCAACAGGCTCGGATGCAGATCCTGCTGCTCGAGCTCGGCGGTGCGACACTGCTGCTGCTGGACGAACCGACCGACAACCTCGATCTCGTCTCCGCCGAGGCCTTACAGCAGGCGTTGAACAGCTTCGACGGAACTGTGCTGACGGTCACGCACGACCGGTGGTTCGCCAAGGACTTCGACCGCTTCCTCGTCTTCGGCGCCGATGGTGGCGTCTACGAATCGGCCGAGCCGGTGTGGGACGAAGGACGCGTCGCCCGCCACCGAGCCTGATCCGCCACCAACGGTGTTGCGCCCCAGCGTTTATCACAGCTGCGCTACATTGACCCGATGCCAGCTCGAATCGACGCCGAACAGCGGCGCAGGCACGTCGTCGAGGCGGCCTTCCGCCTCGTCGTCGCCGAAGGCCTCGACGGCCTTTCGCTGCGCAAGGTCGCCGTCGAATCAGGATTGAACATCGGGTCGGTACGGCACTACTTCGATGACCACCAGGACCTCCTCGCCGCCGCGGCAGCCGAGGTCGGCGACCGCATGGGGCAACGACTTTCCCGCCACCCCATCGCGGCGTTGCGCGACTTGACCGGCCGACGTGCCGTCGACGCCCTGCAGTCACTACTCGAAGAGCTACTGCCGATCGACGAGGAACGCCGAGTCGAGTCGATCGTGCTGCTGGAGTTCATCGTCGCCGCCCGGACGAAGCCGGTGTTCCGCCCGGTCACCGAGCAGATGGCCGCCGATCTGCGCCAGGCGGTCACCGATGCCCTGCGCGCCCTCGCCGTCCCCGAGCCGCGCGAGCAGGCCGAACTGCTCACCGCGATCATGGAAGGGCTGAGCCTCGACGCGGTGACGCCGCACGGTTCGCTGACGGTCGAGCGCCTACGAAAGACGCTTCGGGCACATCTGCGTTCGCTGCTCGGCTGACGAGATCCAGCAGCTCTCGACATAAGAAAAGAGGCTCCCGGAGTGATCCGGAAGCCTCTTCCATTTGTAGCGGGGACAGGATTTGAACCTGCGACCTCTGGGTTATGAGCCCAGCGAGCTACCGAGCTGCTCCACCCCGCGTCGGTAAACACAACATTACACACGGGTTCACGTCGATGCCAAATCGCCTGGTCGGCGGGCATATTTGCGATGACTGAGCGCCATCGCGGCGGGCGTCCCGGCTGCCGGAAAACGAGCCGGAGACCAGCACCACACCTGGCCGACGCCGGCGAGCCGTGCCCGAAGCACCCGGTTTCGCTATGCCGATGGGCCTATCACTGCCTACGGCAACCGCTTAAACGTGATCCGGGTCACTATATCGTAGTGATCTCGAACACATAACGTTGCTATAACAGACCGTCCAGAATGCGTGTCGATGATATTTCCGACCTGCGCAAAGGATGATATTCGGGTTATTCACTTCATGCAATGCGAGTGTTATCAAGACGTGATCTGCCGAGATTTCTTCGTTACCGTGCGTTCACGGCCCGGATCATCCGTGAAGGGCTCGAACTCGAACCGTTCGTATACCGGCGACCCTGTCCCGCGGTTCGAGGATCCCCGACAACCTGGGGGCAGGGGCCCGGCAGCTGGACCGCCGAGGCTGGTAGGCGCAGGGAGGGAAATGCACTTATGACTGAGAACCGGAAGTTCAACGCCCGCGCCCTCGGCTTTGCCGCTGTTACCGGCGCCCTTGTTGCCGTCCCGTTCGCATTCTCCACCGCGACCGCATCCGCCGCGCCCGCCCACGACTGGGACGGCGTTGCACAGTGCGAGAGCGGCGGCAACTGGGGCATCGCCACCGGCAACGGCTACTACGGCGGCCTGCAGTTCTCGCCGAGCACCTGGGCGGCCAACGGCGGCCAGGGCTCGGCCCACACCGCAAGCAAGGAAGAGCAGATCCGCGTCGCGGAGAACGTGCTCGCCACCCAGGGTGTCGGCGCGTGGCCGTCCTGCGGCAAGTACCTGCGCCCGGGCACCTCCGCCCCGGAGCCCGAGGCCGTCGTGGAGCCGGAACCGGCCCCCGAGCCCGCCGCCCCCGCCCTGCCGCTGCCGGGCAGCTCCAAGGCGCTGGTCGACCAGGCCAAGGCCGTGGGCAGCGACCTGGCCAAGCAGCACGGCCTGGAAGCCCAGTACCTGCAGATCCTGGAGCAGAACGGCTCGCTGATCGAGGCGATCGCCGGCCGATAAGCGCCTGCTGCACAACGAAAGCGGCGCTGCTGTCCCTGGGGACAGCAGCGCCGCTTCGTGTTTCGGCTCGGACCTACCTCAGCGACCGGCGTCCTGGTACGCCTTGGCTGCGGCGTCCAGCTCGTCGAGCGCCTTGCCCAATTCCTGGAAGTTGCCTGAGCGCATGGCATTTCGCAAAGCGTCGATCTTCCGGTTCAGCTCAGCGGCTGCGGCGTCCTTGGCGGGCGACGAGCCGGGTGGCGGGGCGACACCGCCCGGCGGCGGGGCGG
The DNA here is from genome assembly GCF_004634405.1 of Nocardia sp. CS682. NCBI lineage: Bacteria > Bacillati > Actinomycetota > Actinomycetes > Mycobacteriales > Nocardiaceae > Nocardia > Nocardia sp. CS682. The sequence continues at coordinate 2,940,203 of NZ_CP029710.1, forward strand.
GAGTGCCGCCGGTGTTCGGCGGCGGGGTGGTGCCTTCCGCGGGTGGCGGGACGCTACCGGGGCGCGGCCGAGTACCGGAATCGCCACCGAACGGAGTGGCCAACGCACCGCTGCCAGGCAGCACCTGGTTCAACGCCTCGGCCAAAGTCGAGGCGTAGCCCACCTTTACGCTGCCCGCGTCATCCCGGTAACTCACCAGGACGCGCAGCAGCTGCGGGAAGGTCGCGGTGTTCGCTCCGGTGTTGCGTTCGTTGTAGAACGGCTCCACGTAGAGGATGCCGCCGTCGGCGATCGGCAGGGTCAGCAGGTTGCCATATTTGATCTTGTTCGAGTTGGACAGCAGCGTTTTCTCCCTGGAGACTTCCGGCGCCGTCGTCATCCGGTTCTGAGTCTGCTGCGGGCCGAGGGTCTGCGTATCGGTCGGCAATCGCAGGATCGTGAACTTGCCGTAGTCGTCCGGATCCGACCGCACCGAGATATACGCCGACAGGAACTGCCGGTTGTAGCCGACCATGGCACTGGTCAGATTGAAGACCGGCTTGTTCCCGCCCTTCGAGTCACCCAGCAACACGTAGTAGGGCGGCTGGTTGGCCGGTGCGCCACCCTCGATCGTCGGATCGGCCGCCACCGACCAGAAGGCGTTGTTGGTGAAGAACTCTCGCGGATCATCGACGTGGTACTTCGTCAACATCTCGCGCTGCACCTTGAACAGATCCTCCGGATACCGGAAGTGCGCGCGCAACTCCGGAGTGATCTCGCTCTCCGGCTTGACCGCCCCGGGGAACACGCCGCGCCATGCCTTCAGCACGGGATCCTTCGAGTCCACCTCGTACAGGTTCACCGTGCCGTCGTAGGCGTCGACGGTGGCCTTCACCGAGTTGCGGATGTAGCTGACCTCCTTGCGCGGAATCAGCCTGCCGGTCTTCTTGTCGATGCTGTCCTCGATGCCGTCCAGCGAGGTCTTCTGCGCGTACGGGTAGTTGTCGAGGGTGGTGTAGGCATCCACGATCCACTGGATCCGGCCGTCGACGACCGCCGGGTAGGCATTGCCGTCGGTGGTCAGCCACGGCGCCACCTTCTGCACTCGGTCGCGCGGGTCGCGATTGAAGATGATCTTGGAGTTGTCGCCGATGGCCGAGGAGAACAGAATGTTGCGCTCGGCGTACTTGGCGGCGAAGGCGAGCCGGTTGAACCAGTTGCCGATCGGCACGCCACCCTTACCGTCGTAGGTGAACTGCGCGGTGTCGGAGTCGTATTCACGGGGCCGCTGGCCTTCCGTGGTGCCGACGATCGAGTAGTCCGGGGTGGCCTGCGAAATCACCTCGCCGAAATAGATGCGCGGCTGGTCTACCTTGATCCGCTGCTTGTCCTTCGGCGTGAACAGGTCGCTGACCATGAAGATCGGGTAGCCGCTGTCGCTGCTGCCGCCTGCCGCGTTCGGATCGTCGGACTGCGGCTTGTTGACCCGGTTCGCCGGCGCGGCCACGAAACCGTTGCCGTGGGTGTAGACGGTGTGCTGGTTGATCCAGTCCTTCTGGTTACCGCTCAACGCCGCGGGCGAGAGCTCGCGCGCGGCGACGATGTAGTCCTGCACATCGCCGTCGAGGTTGTAGCGGTCGATGTCCAGCGACTCGGGGAAGCCGTAGAAGTTCTTCAGCTGGCGCAGCTGAGTGAAGGTGGGCGACAAGATGTTCGGATCGAGCAGTCGGGCATTGCCGATGGTCGCGGCGTCGACCGGCACGTCCAGCGGGTTCTTCTTGCTCTCACCCTTGTAGTCCTGATACGTGATCTTGTCGTCGGTGATCCCGAACGCCTGCCTGGTCGCGGCGATATTGCGTTGGATGTATTCGCTTTCCTTGTCCGCGGCGTTCGGGCGCACCGAGAACTGCTCGACCACCAGCGGCCATACCGCGCCGACCAGGATCGAGGACAGCACGAGCAGCGCCGCCGCCATCGCGGGCACCCGCAGATCGCGCAGCACGATGCCTGCGAAGAAGGCGAGCGCGCAGATCACCGCGATGGAGAGCAGGATCAGCTTGGCGGGCAGCACCGCGTTGATGTCGGTGAAGGAACCACCGGTGAAGGTGGGCTCCTTACGGCTGCTCATCAACAGCTCATAGCGATCGAACCAGTACGCGATCGCCTTGAGCAGCACGAAAAGCCCGGCCAGCACGGCCAATTGGATGCGCGCGGCGCGGGTCAGCGTACCCTCGCGACCACTCAGCCGCAGACCGCCGAAGATGTAGTGCGTCACCAGGCTGGCGAAGAACGCGATGACCACCGCGACGAACAACCAGTTCAGCACCATCCGATACAGCGGCAGCTCGAAGGCGTAGAAACTGACATCGAGATGGAACTGCGGGTCCTCCTGGCCGAAGTTGCTGCTGTTCAGGAACAGCTGCACCGTGACCCAATTCGACTGCGCCACCAGACCGGACAGCAGCCCGAGCAGCACCGGAATGCCGACCCCGAACAACCGCAGCCTGCTCATCACCGTGGTGCGGTAGCGCGCGATCGGATCGTTCGGCCCGGCCACCGGCACGAACACCGGCCGGGATCGATAGGCCATCAGCAACGCCAGCCAGACGATCACGCCGACGAAGATCGCCACGCCGACGAACAACAGGATCCGGGTCACCAAGACCGTGAGATACACCTCGCGGAAACCGACTTCGCCGAACCACAACCAATTGGTATAGGTGTCGGTCAGCCGTGGACCGAGTAGCAGCAACGCCGCTAAGGCAATGGCCGCCAGCAGCAGCACGCGGCTGCGTCGGGAAAGCGAAGGTAAGCCGGTGGGGGGCCGCATGCCCACGATGCCACTCTCCAAGGTCCGGCGGCACTCGCGCCGATACAGCAGGCCGAGACGCCGCAGTCCGATGTTGCGGGGTGGTCCTTACGGACCGTCGGGGCCCACTCTACGGAATCGGACACTGATCACATGCTCTGCCCGCGATTCGACGCTCGAAAACTCGCTCGTGGCGCAAAATTGAGCGTCAAGCTCGGGTTTGTGAATAGCGTGTCCGGTCGATTTGATTGGATGTCCCCCGTGACCCCCGCAGATCTGCACGCCGAATTGGTTCTCGCCCGCGCCGTCCGGGAGGTGGCCGATTTCGTCGACGCCGAAGGGTGGGGAAGACCGCCGCAGATGTTCGCGCTGGTGCCCACCGCCGACCTGGTCGCGGCGCAGCCGGAGCTGCTCGAAGAGGTCGACGAGGCGGCGGAACTCACTCCTGTTGCGCAGGAGTCATATCCGGACGAGGTGACCGGCGGCTCGGTGGCGCTGGACGAGTACCTCGCGACCACCAGCTGGCCGCCCGCCGTCCAGGGTTGTGTGCTGGTGCAGGAGATCGTGGTGCTGCCGCCGGATGCCGAGTCCACCCTGGACGAGGCGCTGGTGCCGCTGCTCGCCGACCACGAGGCGGCCGACGCCGCCGCCAGGGCCGCGGCCGAGTCGCATCCGGAGCGGCGCGAGGCCCGCCTGTTCGCCGCGGTGCTGCGCGAGGGCGCGTCGCTGAGCCTGCTGCAGTTGCGACCCGAGGAGGACGCCGACGACTTCGGCGATCTGGACCTGCGCACCTACCCGAACCTGGCGCCCAACCTCATCGACGCGCTGCACGCCACCCTGGAGTGGGCAGGCGACTGACCGGCTCAGCCGCAGCTGACGGTCTCCTTGCCCGCGTTGATGTCGTTGAGCGATTGCACGGCGCCGGTGAGGTTTTCGACCTTGACCAGGCGCAGCCCCTCGGGGGTTCGCTGCTTGGCCTCGTTGCAGTTCGCGGCGGGCACCATGAAGGTCTCCGCGCCCGCGTCGCGCGCGGCCATCATCTTGTACTGGATGCCGCCGATCGGGCCGACCTTGCCCTCCTGATCGATGGTGCCGGTGCCCGCGACGAACTTGCCGCCGTCGAGCTCGCCGGGAGTGAGCTTGTCGATCAGCGCGAGGCTGAACATCAGCCCGGCCGACGGTCCGCCGATGTCGGCGAGATTGAAGAACACCTGCAGCGGCGGGCGCGCGCCCTCCCCCGGTGTCACGCCGAGGTAGCCCTTGTCCTTGTCGTCGGGTCGCGCGCCGAGGGTCACCTGCAGGGTCTGCTCGGCGTTCTCCCGGCGCACCTGCACGGTCAGCTGCGCGCCCGGCGGCTGCTCCGACACGGCCGTCACCACGTCCTTCGGCGCGGCGATCGGCGCGCCGTTGATGCTGATGATCTCGTCGCCGGCTTTCAGCACGTCCTTGGCCGGGCCGTCCTCGGCCACCTTGCGCAGCAGCACCACCGTCGGCATGTTCAGGTAGTGCAGCGCCGCGACCTCGGCGTTGCCCTCGGAATCCTTGAAGTCCTGCTGGTTGGACTTGTCGATCTCGTCCCGCGACACCCCGGGCGGGTAGACCTCGGCGCGCGGCACCAGCCCGTGCTTGCCGCTCACCCAGAAGCCGAACGCCTCGAAGATGCTCAACCCGTCGCGCACCGACACGGTGGTCATATTGAGATGACCCGTCGTCGGGTCCACCTCGGTGCCGCGGACGTCGACCACCTCTTTGCCGTCGACCTTGCCGAGGGTGTTGAAGGTGGGGCCGGGGCCGAGTGCGACGAACGGCACAGTGAGCACGCTGCCGAGGGCGCCGAGCACGAGCACCGGGATCAGGGCGGCCACCAGGGTGAGGATCCGACGATTCACCTGGACCACAGTAGTGATGGCCGCCGTCGGAGGACGCCGGAGGCGCACATTCGATGCTCCCGCGCGTCCCCGGTTTCGCGCCGCGCGAACATCAAGTGCCTGCACTACACGCGTAATGTTGGCCGTATGAGTGACGTCCCCTTCGGATTTTCGGACCGCGACGACGACGACCGCAAGCGCGGTGACGAGCCGGGCGGTCCCGAGTCGAATAATCCGTTCGGAGTCGGTGGGCCCGGCGGCGGCTTCGATCCGTCACAGCTCGGCCAGATGTTGACCTCGCTCGGTCAGATGCTCAGCGGCATGGGTCAGCCCGGTTCGGCGCAGGCCGGTCCGGTGAACTACGACGTCGCCAAGCGACTCGCCCGCCAGCAGCTCGGGTCGAGCGTGACCCCGGTGTCGGCGAGCACCGCGAGTGCCATCGCCGATGCCGCGCACCTCGCCGAGCTCTGGCTCGACGGCGCGACCACCCTGCCCGCGGGCGCGACCAAGACCGTCGCGTGGACCGCCAACGACTGGATCGAGGAGACGCTGTCCACCTGGCAGCGGCTGTGCGACCCGGTGGCGCAGCAGATCTCGGGCATGTGGACCGCGTCCCTGCCGGAGGAAGCCAAGGAGTTCGCGGCGCCGATGGTGGGCATGCTCGGTCAGATGGGCGGCCTCGCCTTCGGTTCACAGCTCGGTCAGGCGCTCGGCCAGCTCGCCAAGGAGGTGCTGACCTCCACCGACATCGGCCTGCCGCTCGGCCCGACCGGTACCGCCGCGCTGCTGCCCGCCGCGATCTCGGACTTCAGCGCGGGCCTGGAGCAGCCGGAGAGCGAGATCATGGTGTTCCTCGCCGCGCGGGAAGCGGCGCACCAGCGGCTGTTCGGTCACGTGCCGTGGCTGCGCCAGCAGGTGCTCGCCGCGGTCGAGGACTACGCGCGCGGCATCCGAATGGACTTCTCCGCGCTGGAGGAAGCCGCCCAGGGCATCGACCCGATGGCGCTGACCGATCCAGGCAAGCTCGAGGAAATCCTGTCGCAGGGCGCGTTCGAGCCGCAGACGACGCCGGAGCAGAAGCAGGCGCTGGAGCGGCTGGAGACGCTGCTCGCGTTGATCGAGGGCTGGGTGGAGGTCGTGGTCACCGACGCCGTCGGCGATCGACTGCCCGGCGCGGGTGCACTGGCCGAGACCCTACGGCGCCGCCGCGCCACCGGTGGTCCCGCCGAGCAGACCTTCGCGACCCTGGTCGGGCTGGAGCTGCGGCCGCGCAAACTGCGCGAGGCCGCCGCGCTGTGGCGCAGGCTCACCACCGACGCGAGTGTGGAGAAGCGCGACGGCGTCTGGGCCCATCCGGACCTGCTGCCCGACTCCAACGACCTGGACTCCCCCGCCGGCTTCATCGACGCGGTGATCGGCGGCGGCACCACCGCGTTCGACGATCCGCTGGCGCAGCTGGCGGAGACCGAGGCGCGCGAAAAGGCCGAGCGGGACAAGACCGGCGCGGCCGATCCGGGTGCGGACGACAACGAGCCCGGGCCGGACCTGGGCAAGGACAGCGGCCCGTCCGCCTGAGTGTCCTGTTGATAGCCACGAATCCCTGTGCATAACTACGGGATTCGTGGCTGGTCGGCGGGTGCGGGGTCCGCATACTGCCGGGCATGACCTCACTGTGTCGTGGCCCGCTGCTGCCCCCGCAGATCGCCGTGCTGGTGCGTCCGTCCGGCGTCGTACAACTCGGCTGGCATCCCGAGACCGCCCTGCTCCTCGACCCCGCCGGGCTCGACGCCGACACCGTGCTCGCCTTCCTGCGCCTGCTGGACGGGACGCAGACGCGACCCCAAATCGTCTGGCGCGCCGGGGAATGCGGCATCGAACCGGACCACGCGATGGCGCTGCTGGACGTGCTGGACCAGGCCGGACTGCTCGAGCATCCCGAGGACAGCGGCGGGCGGATCAGGTCGGTGCGGGTGCACGGGCTCGGCCCGATGTCCGACGCGATCACCACGGGCCTGCGCAAACTCGGTGTGCGGCCGAGCCGTTCCCGCGACTACCGGCCGCACGCGGCCCCGGTGTCCGGCTGGCAGACCGACCTGGTGGTGCTGGCCGATGTGCTGGTCGCCGACCCACGGCTCACCGACGATCTCGTGCAGCACCGGATCGCCCATTTGCCGGTGCGGATCCGCGACGGCCGCGGCGTGATCGGCCCGCTGGTGCTGCCGGGCGCGACCAGTTGCCTGCGCTGTGCCGATCTGCTGCGCGCCGACTACGACGCGGACTGGCCGCACATGGCCGCGCAGTTGCTCGGCCGGGTCGGCCACGCCTCGCCCGCCAAGATCGCGGCCACCGCGGCCCTCGCGGTCAGCGAGGTGGAGGCCGTCCTGGCCCTGTCGACCCGCCGATCACCGGCCACCTTGGACGCGACACTCGAGGTCGACCTGGACGCGTACCTGCTCGATCGGCGGCATTGGCCGCGGCACGAGGACTGCGGATGCCGTCGAATTCCGGCCGGGCTCACCGCGTGTCGAGATCGCTCGGATACCCCGACCGCGGTGGAGTCCGAGTGATCGGGGTCACTGCCATCAGCGGTGTCTATTGCAAGATTGCCGTGGCTAAGAAGTGCTTCCTTCCGCCATGATGGGTACGTGTCTGAGATCGTGCGCCGTCGCTCGTCCCGTAACGCCAAGTTGGCCAAGATTCCGCTCGGCATCGCCGGGCGGGCCGCCGTGGGGTTCGGTAAGAAGCTGGCCGGTGGCGACAAGTCCGAGATCAACGCGCAGCTGAACCAGAAGGCCGCTGAGCAGCTGTTCACCGTGCTCGGTGAGCTCAAGGGCGGCGCGATGAAGTTCGGGCAGGCCCTCAGCGTGATGGAAGCCGCCGTGCCCGAGGAGTTCGGCGAGCACTACCGCGAGGCACTCACCAAGCTGCAGGCCGCCGCGCCGCCGATGCCCGCCGAGACCGTGCACCGGGTGCTCGATCAGCAACTGGGCACCCAGTGGCGACAGCGGTTCCAGGAGTTCGACGACAGCCCCGCCGCGTCGGCCAGCATCGGCCAGGTGCACAAGGCGGTGTGGTCGGACGGGCGCACCGTCGCGGTGAAGGTGCAGTACCCCGGCGCCGACGAGGCGTTGCGCGCGGACCTCAAGACGTTGAACCGGATGACCGGACTGCTCGCCTCGGTCATCCCCGGCGCCGATGTGAAGCCGATCCTGGCCGAGATCACCGAGCGCACCGAGGAAGAGCTCGACTACCGCAACGAGGCGGCCAATCAACGCGCCTTCGCCAAGGGTTTCGACGGGCACCAGGAGATCGTGGTGCCCAAGGTGGTCGCCAGCGCGCCGAAGGTGATCGTCACCGAATGGCTGGACGGCACCGCCGTCTCCTCGATCATCCAGGCCGGTGCCGCGGATCCCGAGGGCACCCGCGAGCTGCGTAACCGAGTCGCGACCCTGATGGGCCGGTTCCACTTCTCCTCCCCCGAGACCGTCGGCCTGCTGCACGCCGACCCGCATCCCGGCAACTTCATGATGCTCGCCGACGGCAAACTCGCGGTCATCGACTTCGGCGCCTGCGCGCCGCTGCCGAACGGCTTTCCCCCCGTGCTCGGCCGAATGCTCGCGCTCGCGGTCGAGGAGCGCTTCGAGGAACTCACCGAGCTCATGTACGACAACGGCTGGGTCATCCCCGGCCGCACCGTCACCCATCAAGAGATCGCCGACTACCTGCGCCCGTTCACCGACCCGATCAAGTCCGACTCGTTCCACTTCACCCGCAAGTGGATGCAGCGGGTCGCGGGCAAGGCCTCCGACATCTCCAGCCAGGAGATGAAAACCGCACGCGCCCTGCAACTTCCGGCGGAATACGTGATGATCTTCCGGGTGCTCGGCGGCTCCGTCGGCATCCTCGCCCAGCTCGACGCCGAGCTGCCGTTCATGGAACTGGTCCGCACCTGGATGCCGGGTTTCCGCGAGGAGCGCACGGTCAGCTGAATCTGGTGACCCGGCCCGCGACGCGAATTGCGGGATGCGGGGTCGCCGGTCGATTACCCTCATCCTCGGCTCGGATCGTCTCCGTCGACGAAGGGTGATGACCATGTCGCGCACCGGTCGGATAGTCGGTGTCTCGATCGGCGCGGCCGCGGCGCTGGGGGTATCGATGGCGCCGGTCGGTGCCGAACCCGCCGCCGAGGCGCAGTCGGTGGTCTCGCTGTCGGTGGGGCCGGGAGTATCGACCGAGGTGGGTGGCAAACGCGTCGTCAGCCTTATTTGTGCACCGAGGATCGGCGGCACCCATCCGAAAGCCGAGCAGGCCTGTGCGAATTTGGCGGCGGCCGACGGCAATATCCGGGCACTCGCCGATTTCACCGTGCCGCCGCTGTGCTCCCAGGATTTCGTGCCGGTGGTCGCCGCCATCGACGGCGTCTGGCGCGGCGAACCGGTCTCCGACCATGGCTTCTTCTCGAACGAGTGCGTCTTGCACGCCACCACGGTCGCGGTCTTCGACTTCTAGGCAGCATCCGGACGTCGCTGGGAAGTATTCGGATCAGTGTGATGTAAACACGCGGATTCAGTACCGCACTCCTGCCACTGTGCGATGGGATCGAGAGAGGTTTTTCGGCAGGTGCGGTACGGAAGCGACGACCAGGCGCGGTGGCCTGGACTCGGCAACGTCGTGCACGACCGCAGGCGTGCGGCTCGGCTCACGCTGGCCCAACTAGCGGCGAAGACCGAATTGTCGCAATCATTTCTGAGCCAATTGGAGAACGGGCGCACCAACACCAGCCTGCGCTCGCTGCAACGCATCGCCGACGCGCTCAGTACCACGGCAACGGAGCTACTGGCGGCGGCCGACAGCACACCCGGCTCGGTGATCGTGCGCGCGGGCGAGGGCAGCCTCGATCAAACCGATTGGGACAACGACGGTTCGGTGCGGTCGCTGGTGCACGGCGCCAGGGAGCTGCGGGCGCTCGAGTTCACCGGCGGAACCAGGCGGGGCGAGCGCGAATTCACCCATGGCAACGACGAACTGATCTATGTGGTCTCCGGGACGATCACGGTCGTCGCCAGTGGCGAAGAGGTGATCCTGTCCACCGGAGACTCCTATTACTGCCCGTCGGGCGTGCGCCACCGCTGGTGGGCGCACGCCGACGACACCAGAACACTATTGCTCGCCGTTGCCGACGGGCTGACGGTCCGCCGGGCACCCCACGGGCCACGGCGAACCGGACTTCCAAAACCCCTGTAGCACAACGCAAACGAGCCGCCCACCGGGCAACGGTGAGCGGTTCGTCTGCTTTCTCGTTCGTTGGCTCGGCCCGTGTCAGGACCAACCGAATCGAGCACATCGACCGGAGGGAGGGAAGCTACTCCCGGATTCATGCCGGGACCGCGATCTTGCGCGGACGGCCGCGCGGGCGCTTGCGGGCGATGACGACTCCCTGTTCGAAGATTTCGCCACCCCAGACACCCCACGGCTCACGCCGATCCATGGCTGCGGTCAAGCAGCCCTTCCGGATGGGGCAACTGGCGCACAGCGCCTTGGCCTGCTCCAACTGGTTAGGGCTCTCGGCGAACCAGAGATCGGGATCTCCGGCACGGCAAGGCAGAACCTTGTTGACCTCCCTGGCCCGGGTGATGGGGGCCACGGTTCGGCATGTCACGTCAGTAGTGGCCTCTGGCCATTCCTGGGCGGTGAACACGTCGTTCTCCTTCAGCTCGTTGCAGCGGTTCGTTGTGTTGTCCGCGAAACCGGTGCCGGCTGGCTGAAGGGCCGAAAAAGATTGGCCACGGTTTCGCTTCGTGCGATCCGTGGCCAGGAGGTCTGGGAGGGAGATTCCCTACCTAGGTATTCGACATCTCTGCCGAGTCCTGATCACGATCGCTTGGTTTGCGGGGCGGAGGCGTGCTGCCTGCAGATCCGCCGGCTCATAACCGGCCTCTGCGGCGATGACGACAACGTTGTCTGCCGTCGTGGTGACGACAGACGGGTGCCAGCTACCCGCGTTGGGCTTGTCCTGCATGACGGTGCAGCCATGGGCATGCATGGGCGCGAGTTGCGCCTGCGTGCCGAACGCACCGATTTCGGACAGACCGATCCCCTGCAAGGCGAGGATCCCCCGGGAGGCCGACATGGGTGTAGTCACCGCAACGTCGCTGCCGCTGAAGTAATTGATGTTCACGTCTGCCTCCCTCCATAACTCGTTGTGTCTGATGACTGTGCGCGCCGGGATGACCTCCCGGTGCGTAGAACCCACCATAGGCAAGTTCGCCAAACGGTACAACCTATTTTCTACCTGCGGTTTTGGGGTCTTGCGCGCAGCCGTGACGCGATGATCGCGAGCACGTCGGCGCCGTACTGTTCGAGCTTCTTCGCGCCGATCCCGGCGATCGCGGCCAGCGCGGCGTCGTCACCTGGGAGTTGTTCGGCGATGGCGGTCAGCGTGGTGTCGGTGAACACCACGAATTCGCGCACCTGCAGTGCCTGCGCCTTCTCCGCGCGCCACTCCTGCAGTGCCACCAGCAGCTCGGCGTCGAGGTCGGCCGGACAACGGCGACAGCGGCCGAGCATAGTCGCATAGGTGCCGATGAGTGGCTTCGCACACACTCGGCAGGTGGGGCGGATGCCCTTCGCGGTTTCCGAGACCGGCGCCGCGATCCGGGACGCCGGGGAATCGTCGGGCACGAGGCCGTTGAGGAACCGGGACCGGCGCCGGGTGCGCCGCTTGCCCTCGCCGCGGGCCAGCGCCCAGGACAGCTGCAGATGTACCCGCGCCCTGGTCACGCCGACATAGAGCAGCCGCCGTTCCTCTTCCAGTTTCGCCTCGTCGCCGACCGAGCCGTCGTCGGCGAGCACGTGCGCGATCGGCAGGGTGCCGTCGGCGACGCCGACCAGGAAGACCGCGTCCCACTCCAGCCCCTTGGCGGCGTGCAGCGAGGCGAGCGTGACGCCCTGCACGGTCGGTGGGTGCCGCGCCTCGGTCCGGGCGGCCAGCTCGCGCAGCAGGCCGGGCAGGTCGAGCTTTTCGTCGTGCTCGACCAGTTCCTCGGTCAAGGTGACCAGCGCGACGAGCGAGGCCCACTTCTCCCTGGCCTGGACACCGGCCGGTTCCGCCGTGGTCAGGCCGAGCGGGGCCAGCACCGCGCGCACCAGGGTGACCAGCGCGACGCCGCTGCGCGCCTCGCCCGGCAGGTCGTCGCGCGAGGCGGCTTGGCGCAGCGCCGAAACAGCCTGCCGCACTTCGGGACGCGAGAAGAAGCCCTCACCACCGCGCACCTGATACGGGATGCCGCGTTCGGTGAGCGCCTGCTCATAGCTCTCGGACTGGGCGTTGATCCGGTAGAGCACGGCGATCTCGGCGGCGGGCGTGCCCGCATCGATCAGCCGCTTGATCGACTTCGCCACCGCGGCGGCCTCGGCGGGGCCGTCCTCGAACTCGGCGAAGACCGGCTCGGGTCCGTCCGGGCGCTGGCCGATCAGTTGCAGCCGGGTGCCCGCGATGCGGCCCCGTGCCACACCGATCACCCGGTTCGCCAGCGACACCACCTGCGGGGTCGAGCGGTAGTCGCGTTCCAGGCGGACCACGGTGGCGTCGGGGAAGCGGCGGGAGAAGTCGAGCAGGTAGCCGGGGGTCGCGCCGGTGAACGAGTAGATCGTCTGGTTGGCGTCGCCGACCACGGTCAGGTCGTCGCGGTCGCCGAGCCAGGCGTCGAGCACGCGCTGCTGCAGCGGGGTGACGTCCTGGTACTCGTCGACGACGAAACTGCGATAGCGGCCGCGGAATTCGTCGGCCACCGCCGGATAGTCCTCCAGCGCCGCCGCGGTGTGCAGCAGCAGATCGTCGAAGTCGAGCAGCAGTCCGTCCGGCGTGGCCTTGAGCTTCTCGTAGCCCGCGTAGACCTCGGCGACCCGTAGCGCGTCGTACGGCGTCTCGCGGCGGTTCTTGGCCACCGCCGCCGGATAGTCCTCGGGGGCGATGAGCGAGGCCTTCGCCCACTCGATCTCGCTCAGCAGGTCACGCACGCTGTCGGTGGCCGAGGAGAGCCCCGCCCGGTTCGCCGCCTGCGCGACGATCGGGAACTTGCCGTCGATCAGCCGCCACGGCACGTCGCCGACGATCTGCGGCCAGAAGTATTTCAGCTGGCGCAGCGCGGCCGCGTGGAAGGTGCGCGCCTGCACCTGGTTCGCGTCACCACCCAGGCCGAGGGCGCGCAACCTGTTGCGCAGCTCCCCCGCCGCCCGTGCGGTGAAGGTCACCGCCAGCACCTGATCGGCCTTCACATGTCCAGCGGAGACCAGGTGCGCGATGCGATGGGTGATGGTCCTAGTCTTGCCGGTGCCCGCCCCCGCGAGTACGCACACCGGACCCCGTGGCGCGCGCACGGCGGCGGCCTGTTCGGGGTCGAGCGAATCCAGCTCGAGGCCGGTCGGTCGGTGTGTACTGGTTGACGACACGGCACCCATCATGACAGTGACCGCCGACAACTCACGCGGCCCGCGCAATACTCTCCCCTGGTGGCACACGACACGCCGTCAACGGACGTACAACCGACCGACCGGCATGCGACCTGGATGGAACTGTTCTTCGACCTGGTCGCGGTCGCCGGGATCGGTCAGCTCACCCATCTGCTGCACCGCGGGCCCTCGCTCGGCGACTTCGGCCTGTATCTGCTGCTCTACCTGGCCTTCTGGACGGCCTGGGCATGCATGATGCTGTACGGCAACATCGCACGCGACCGCACCAGGATCCGGCTGATGCTGGCGGCGATGCTCGGCCTCGGCGTGATGGCGAGTGCGGTCGCGGGAATTCCGGACCGGCACGCGACCACCTTCGCGGCGGTCTACGTGCTCGTGCGCATGGTCGCCGCGCAGGTCTGGGGCCGCGGCACGCTGGTGGTCGACTGGCCGATCGCGCAGCTGTCCATCGGTGTGTTGCCGTGGATCGTCTCGCTGTGGGTGCCCGAGCCGTGGAAGTACGGCCTCTGGGCGCTCGGCCTCGCGCTGGATCTGTGGCTGATGTTCGCGATGACCGGCGAGCGGATGCTGGCGGGCGCGCAGCAGGCGATCGATCGCAGGCTGGGCAACTCGCGCCGCTTCCGGAATGTCGAGCCGCCGAAAATCAAGGCGCTGCATGCCGATTCGGCGCATCTCGGCGAACGCCTCGGGCTGTACGTGATCATCGTGCTCGGCGAGGGTGTCATCGCGGTGATCGCCGCGGTGGGCGGCGTGCGGTGGCACGCACCGGTGCTCGCCCTCGGCTTCGGCGCGTTCGTGGTCCTGGCGAGCTTGTGGGCGCTGACCCTGATGTACGGCTTCGTGCCGCGCCTGATGATCGGCGGCGACCCGGACGGCTCGATACCGAGCCAGTACGCGATGGCGATGCACTGCTGGATCACCGCGGCGATCGCCACGATCACCGCGGGTCTCGGGCTGGCCGTCGAACACGCGGACGGGCACGTGTCCACCGGCATCGGCTGGTCGCTCGGTGGCGGCGCGGCCGCGTATTTCGTGATCACCGGACTCGGCGGCGCGCGCAGCGGGGCGGGGTGGCGCTGGCTGCTGACCTGGCCGCTGCCGTGTGCGGTGCTCGCGGTGCTGCTCGGTGCGTTCGGCCCGCACCTCGGCGCGCTCGGGCTGGTATACGGCGTGGTGGCCCTGTTCCTGTGGGCGGTGCTGTGCCAGACCTATGCCGCAGGACAGTGGGGCGTCGGTCCCGATCGCCGCAGGCGGTGGCGGCGGCCGAAGCACGGTCTCGGGATCGACGAGGTGCTATAGCCGCCGGTCGCGTAATCGCCGCAGGTCGACACCGAATTGCCCGGTCCGCGGGCCGAGCGGACCGAAGAACTCGCGGTCACAGGCTTGCACCGCGACCACCGCCCGATTCGCCAGTGCCGCACCGGCTTCGGTGGGCACCAGCGACTTCGCCCGCCGATCACTCGGATGATCGCGCCGCTCGACCAGGCCCTTCTGCTCGAGTACGCGCAGCACCTGGGAGGTCATCATCGGATCGGTGGCGGCCTGCGCGGCGAGGTCACGCTGCATGACCGGATCACCGGCGACCGCAAGGTAGGTGAGCGACGTGAGCAGCACGAACTGCACGTGGGTGAGCTCGAATGGTGCCAGCGCCGCGCGCTGGGCGGCCTGCCAGCGGTTGGTCACCTGCCAGAGCAGCAGGCCCGGACTTTCGCCGGCGTGCTCGAATTCGCTGCGTAGCCCATTGTTTCGCATCGGCCTGCCTCACTCGCCTGACATCGCTGCCGCGATCACCGCATGGTCGTGTTCGGTGAGTTGTATCAGGCCGCGGCGCAATATCATTCCCCAGTTCGGGGTGCTCGTCAGCGCCAGTTCGCCGCGCAGGTCGTTGATCGGGACCTCCGTGGCCGCGGTCCGATAGCTGACCGAGCGGCGCCACGGTTGGAAGCAGCTGCCGTCCGGCAGGTCGACCGGGTCGGCCTGCCAGGCGGGGCGGTCATCGATGGTGCCGATCGAGGTGCAGGCACGGATCGACGACCATGCGGAACACCATCGGCCCTGGCAGCGTTGCATCCTTCGTGACTGACGCAACCCCCGACCTGACGATGTACTCGACCACCTGGTGCGGTTACTGCCGCAGGCTGAAGAAGCAGCTGGACGAGTCCGGTATCAGCTACATCGAGATCGACATCGAACAAGATCCGGCGTCGGCCGAGTTCGTCGGCAGCGTCAACGGCGGCAACCATGTGGTGCCGACGGTGAAGTTCGCGGACGGCTCGACGGCGACCAATCCGTCGCTGGTGGACGTCAAGAAGGCGCTCGCCGCACTAGCCTGATCAGCCCGCGTGCCAACTCGGCACGCAACGGTTTCCGCAAGTCCTGCTCAATACCCGTATCCGCGCGGGCAGTCTCCGGCCCGCCGCGGTCCTTTCGCGTGCGCCGAACTCAGTCGAGCGCGGCCCAGGATTCCATGATGGTGCGGGCAATGGAGATCGACCCCGGCAGCAACAGCCGCGCGCCCGAACCCTGCGCCGACCAGTCGCCCGCCGCCAGCGCCGCGCGCACCTCGGCCCGGGTGAACCAGTGCGCCTCGGCGATCTCCCCGTCGGAGAAGACCAGCGGCTGCGCCGGATCGCCGACCGCCGCGAACCCGAGCATCAGCGAGCGCGGGAACGGCCAGGGCTGGCTACCCAGGTAGTGGATGTCGCGGACATCGACGCCGACCTCCTCCTTCACCTCCCGCTCGACGCACCGCTCCAGCGACTCCCCCGCCTCGACGAACCCGGCGAGCAGCGAGAACAGCGTCTCCGGCCAGCTGTGCTGGCGCGCGAGCAGCACCCGGTCGGCGCCGTCGTGAATCAGGCAGATGACCGCGGGATCGATCCGCGGGAACTCCTCGTAACCGCTCTCGGTGACCCGCGACCAGCCACCCTTGCTCGACGTGGTGGCGGTGCCGTCGGCGCTGTTGAATCCGGCCTTGTCATGCCAGTTCAGCAGGGCGACCGCGGTGGAGAGCACCCCGGCGGTGAGATCGTCGACCGTGTTCGACATGCCGCGCAGATCGGTCAGCGAGCCCGTGAGCTCCCGGTCGCGCACGGCCCACAGGTGCACACCGTCGATACCGAGGAACACCGCGTCGGGGCTCGGCTCGGGCGACAGGTCGATGGCCTTGTCCAGGACGAGCGCGCCGTTCTCGAATCTGACCTGGCCGCGCGCGTTCACCCGCAGCAGCTTGGCATCGCGCCAGCCTTCCAGGAGGGCCTGCGCGTCGGCCCGAGTCTCCTCGGCGCGATCGAGCACGGAACGGGACAGCAAGGGCACACCATTGAGCTGAAAGACCGGCACCCTCCGAGACTATCGCGCCGAACGCCCAGCACCCGTGGCGCGGCCTTACTTGGCCGTGCGGCGGATGTAGAGCAGCTTGTCGCTGCCCTCGAGCGAGTCCACTTCCGGCTCGCCCACCCGGACCAGCACGCCCGCGCGCACCACGCCGAGCACGATGTCGCTCAGATGCCGTGGGGAGCCGCCGATCTCCGAGGGGTCGACATCGCGCTCGGCGATCGCGAACCCCTCCTCCGGGGTGAGCAGGTCCTCCATCATCTCGACCACCGAGGGCGTCGTCGTCGCGACGCCGAGCAGCCGACCGGCCGTCTCCGAGGAGACCACCACCGAGTCGGCGCCGGACTGCCGGACCAGGTGGGTGTTCTCCGCCTCGCGGATCGCGACCACGATCTTGGCGCTCTTGGTGAGCTCACGGGCGGTCAGGGTGACCAGCACCGCGGTGTCGTCGCGGTTGGTCGCGACCACCACCGAGGACGCGTTCTGCACACCGGCCAGCCGCTGCACATCGGACTGGGTCGCCGAGCCGTGCACCGTCACCAGGCCCGCGTTCGCGGCCGCCTCCAGCGCGATCACATCGGTGTCGACCACCACGATGTCGGCGGGCTGGACATTGTCGCCGAGCATCGCGTCGATCGCGGTCCGCCCCTTCGTGCCGTATCCGACGACCACGGTGTGATTGCGCACGCTGTGCCTCCATCGCTGAATCTTGAAAGCCTGCCGGGACCGTTCCGTCAGCACGCCGAGGGTGGTACCGACGAGAACAATGAGGAACAGCACACGCAGCGGCGTGATGATGATGATGTTGGCCAGTCGCGCCTGCGGCGTGATCGGCGCGATATCGCCGTAACCGGTGGTCGACAGCGACACCGTGGCGTAATAGAACGCGTCGAGAAACGACAGCGGATCGCCGGAATTGTCGCGGTAACCGTCCCGGCCGATGAACACCACCATCGCGGCGGCGAACAGCAGCCCGATCGCGAACAACACGCGGCGGGTCAGCGAAATCCACGGGCTGGTCTGCACTTCCGGGATGCGCAGCACGCCGACCAACGCGAAATGCGGGCGATTCGACAGCCCGAGCGTGCGCGCCCGATCACCGAACAGCGGACTCACCCGCCCTGGTATTCAACGAGCCGGCTGTACCCGGCTCTGCTTGTCCCTCCAGCACAGCACGGGAGCCTACCTGTTTCCCGGGATACCACCCGGTCTCGACGCGAACACCCGCGGAATGCGAAGGTGCCTCATGGCAGAAAACGCTCACCTACCTTCCCGCGCCGCCGGTCGCCGCCCCGCACTGGCCATCGCCGCCCTGCTGTTCCCCATGGGGGTCCTGCATTTCGTCGCGCCGAAGTTCTTCGATGGGATCGTGCCCCGCGCGCTGCCCGGCGAGGCGCGCAACTACACCTATGCCTCGGGCGTAGCCGAGATCGGCGTCGCCGCGGCGCTGGCGATCCCGCGGACCCGTGGCCTCGGCGGGCGGCTGGCCGCGCTGCTGTTCATCGCGGTGTTCCCCGCGAACGTGCAGATGGCCGTCGACACGCTCGGCAACAAGAAGGCCTCCCAGCTGATGAAGGTCGGCACGGTGCTGCGGCTGCCGTTGCAGGTTCCGCTGATCATCCAGGCGTTGAAGGTGAGCCGGTCGGCGCGGAATTCCTGATCAGCTCGGCCAGTTCGTCCGGTCCGGCCAGCGCCGTCGGTGCGATGGTGCGGCCGGTACGCACGTAATGGAAAGCGGCACTGATGCGTTCGAGCAGCTCCTGCTCGGGCCTG
This sequence comes from Nocardia sp. CS682, assembly GCF_004634405.1. Classification (NCBI taxonomy): domain Bacteria; kingdom Bacillati; phylum Actinomycetota; class Actinomycetes; order Mycobacteriales; family Nocardiaceae; genus Nocardia; species Nocardia sp. CS682. The sequence continues at coordinate 2,958,440 of NZ_CP029710.1, forward strand.
CCCTCCCTCGACGCCATCAGCCTGGCCCACGCCAGCCGGTAGACGGCCAGCTGCATGGCGACCGCGGGCTCCTCGGCGGGCGTCGGCTCGGCGCCGGTCTTCCAGTCGACCACGATCCAGCCGCCGCCCGGCTCGGCGAACACCGCGTCCATCCGGCCGCGAATCACGGTGCCCGCGAGCGACGTCTCGAACGGGACCTCCACATCGATCGGGCTGCGGTTGGCCCACGAGGAGTTCAGGAACGCGTCCTGCATCGCGGTCAGCTCGTCGTCGACACCCGCGTCGGCGGCGGTGCTGTCCGCCGCGCCGGGGAGTTCGTCCAGGCCGAGCAGCCGGGTCGAGCCGAACCAGCGCTGCACCCAGGCGTGGAACGCGGTGCCGCGGCGGGCCAGCGGGCTCGGCGGGAACGGGAGCGGACGGCGCAGGCGCGCGGCGAGTTTCGCCGGGTCGGCGCGCATCTCCACCAGGGCGGTCGCGGCGATCTGGCCGGGGAGTTCGACCTCCTCGGCGGCGGCCTGCTCGGATTCGAATTCGGCGAGTAGGGCGTCGACGTCGGCGGCCCAGCCGTCGGGGTCGTCGGGGTCGGGGGCGGGGGTGATCGGGTCGAGGGGCTGGTCTGCGGCGAATTGTGCGGTGGCGAAGGCGATGTCCTCGTCGGAGAGAGGCTCGTCCATGGGGTCGGGTGGGATGTCGCTGAGGTGCCGGGTCTCGGTGGGGTGGGTGTCCATGGGGTCCGGTGGCAGGGTGTCGGGGTCCGGGGGCAGGGCGTCCATGGGGTCCGGTGGCAAGGCGTCGATGTCGTCCGGCGGCTCGAACGGGTAAGGGTCGCTGAATCCTGCTGTGGTCGAGGTGGTGTCGAAGAGATCTGCCGAGACGCCGTCGGGTTCGAGAGCATTTCCCGGCTCCGGTGCACTGCCGAGCTCGAAAGCAGCGCCCGGCTCGAGCGCAGCGCCCGGTTCCCGAACAGCGCCCGGTTCGAGGACAGCCGCCGCTTCTACGACCGCGCCCGGTTGTCCGGCTGCGATCTTCTTCTCGCGGGCTGTTGCTCGCGGCGCGGGCGGCTTGGCGCGGAGTTCGGCCAGGGCAGCGCGGACCAGCGCGGCACCCTGCTCGATGGGATCGCGGCGGTCGCCGAGGGGGTCGCGCGGCCATTCGGCGGTGGCCGGGTTGTCGGTGAACGGGTTCACTGCGTCGTGCGCCGGTGGGTCGTCCCAGCGGGCGACGTCGACGACGCCGTTGGCGGGACTGTCGGCGGATTCGCTGGCATGTTTCAGTTCGAGCAGGAAGTCTGAAGGGCCCTTCGGCGTGCTGCCGGTTTCGGCCCAGTGGTGCGACGAAACGAGCAGCACGCGTTCGGTTCTGGTGAGGGCGACATAGAAGAGGCGGCGCTCTTCATCGATGCGACGGCGCTCCAGTGCTTCTTTATGGGACTTGATCGCGCGTTCCAGGTCGGCGCGGTCGTACAGGTCGGCCAGGTCCAGGACGGGCACGCCTTCGGCCGCGTCGTCCTGTTGCCGGTCGCCACGCAGCCTGGTCGGGAGTTCGGCCAGGGCACCGAGCCAGGTACCCGATGCGGTCCCCGAGGGGAAGACACCGCGCACCACGTGCGGCACCGCGACGATCTCCCACTCGAGACCCTTCGCCGCGTGCACGGTCAACACCTGCACCCGGTCCTTGGCGACCTCGACTTCGCCTGGCTCCAGGCCGTTCTCGACCGACTCGGCCGCGGCGAGGAAAGACAGCAAGCCGCTCAGCGACGCACCGGAATCGGCCGCGTACCCCGCGACCACTTCAGCGAAGGCGTCCAGATGCTCACGCCCCGCGCCGGTGCCCGACATGGCCCGGCGGGCTTGGGTCTCCACGCCGACGCCGATGGTGCGCTCCACGTCGGCGACCAGCTCGGTCAGCAATTGGCCGCTGCGTTCGCGCAGAGCGGCGAGTTCCCTGCTCAAGGCCTCGATCCGGGCGAAACCCGACTCCGAATACTGTTCGCGCGGGCCAGGATCGGCGATCGCGTCGGCCAAGCCCGCCTGCTCGGCGGGTTCCGGCGCCACCTCGCGCAAAGCCTCGGCCAGCGAGTTGCCGTCGGTGATGTCCGGCGCGTCAGCACTGTGGAAGCGGCTGATCGACAGCGTGCGCGCGCGCCGGGCCAGCGCCGCGATATCGGCGACACCGATACGCCAGCGAGCACCGGTCAAGACCCGCATCGCCGCGCTACCCGAGCCCGGCTCGGCGATCAGGCGCAGCGTGGCGACGATATCGGCGACCTCGGGGGTGGCGAGCAGACCGCCGAGCCCGACGATCTCCACCGGTAAACCTTGGGCGCGTAGCGCTTCCGCGAGCGGCGACGCATCGGCGTTGCGGCGCACCAGCACCGCCGAGGTGGGCGGCGGCTCCCCCGCGGCGCGACGGGCCGCCCACTCCTCGGCGATCCGTATGGCCAGCCACTCGCGTTCCTCGGCAACGGTCTCCGCCAATGCCAGCGCCACCACGCCCTGCCCCGCATCGGGTTTCGCGCGCAGGGCGTCGACCGTCACGCCGCCACCCTCGATGGCTTTGCGGCGCAACGGGTCCGCTACCAGGTTCGCCAGCGCCAAGGCCTCGGGCGGATTGCGCCAACTGGTCAGCAACGGCAGTGTCGGCGCGGGAACGCCGGGGGCACTGGGGAAGTCGGTGGCGAAGCGCGGCAGGTTCGCGGCGGAGGCACCGCGCCAGCCGTAGATCGATTGCATCGGGTCGCCGACCGCGGTGACCGCCAGTCGTTGTCCGTCGCGCGACGAGGACTCCCGCGCATCGGCATTCGAGGACTCGGCAGCGCCGCGTCGCTTGCCCGGCCGCGACTCCTCGCTCGGCTGCCGTCCGGTGTGCCGCGGCTCCCGCGCACTCGTCGGCTGCTCAGCGCGCGCAGACGGGTCGGACTCAGGCGCGCCACCGAACAAGGCGGCCAGCAGCACTCGTTGGGCGTGGCCGGTGTCCTGGTACTCGTCGAGCAGGACGAGGCGGAAACGGGCGCGTTCGGCGGTGGCGACCTCCGGGTGTTCGGCGGCGAGGCGGGCGGCCAACGACATCTGAGCACCGAAATCCAGTGCGCCGCGGCGGCGTAACGCGTCGGCCAGCTGCTGCACCAGCGGGAGCAGGGCGATGCGTTCGCGCTGGACCTGCAGGATGCTCAGCAGGGCTTGGCTCGGCCCACCGCGCTGGCGTGGGCCGGACGGGAGGGTGTGCACCAGCTTCTCGAGGTCGGTGTGCGCCTCCGCCAATTGTTCCGGCTCGACCAGGTGCTCGGCCAGCTGCCCGGACAGGGCGAGGATCGCCTCGGTGACCGAGACGGGGGTGCGGTCGGTGTCCAGGTCACCGTCCCAGGTGCGCACCACCTGGTGCGCGAGCTGCCAGAGCTGGGTCTGGGTGAGCAGCGTCGCCGAGGGCTCCACCGGCAGCAGCAGGCCGTGTTCGGTGAGCAGCCTGCCCGCGTAGGAGTGGTAGGTGCTGATCTCCGGCTCGGCGCCGGACAGCTGCGCCCGTAACTGCCCGGACGGGTCGAGCTCGCGCAACAGCGGCGCACCGGCCAACCGGGCCAGCCGGGTCCGGATGCGAGCGGTCAACTGCTGCGCGGCTTTTCGGGTGAATGTCAGGCCGAGTACCTCATCGGGCAGGACGAGGCGGTTGGCCACCATCCACACCACGCGGGCGGCCATCGTCTCGGTCTTCCCCGCCCCGGCGCCTGCGACGACCAAGGTCGGGCCCGGCGGCGCGGCGATCACCGCCGCTTGTTCGTCGGTGGGCGGCGGCAGGCCGAGCGCGTCGGCCAGCTGGTGCGGGGTTACCCGTCCGCCGGTCACGACTGCGCCTCGGTGGTACCGCACTCCGAGGTGCCGGGTGGCACAGGTCCGCCTGGTCGCGGCCGACGTGCGCCGGTGGCCCGGCGACGTGGCCCGATACTCGAGTGCGCTGCGGCGTCGATCGCCCGCTCCGGTATCACGGAGCAGCACAGACACTCGACTCCGCAGATCGGCAGCGGTACGCGGCGGGGCTTGTCGTTCACGACTTCACCTCGCTGCGGCTCGGCGCTGTGGTGCCCGACAGCACGCTGTGTTGGCGATCGACTCGCCGGCGCTCGCTCACTCGTCGGTCACCTGCCTGCCGGTGTCCTGGACGGGGCAGCTGCCTGCGACCGGGCAGTGGCGGCAGCCGTCGTTGCGCATCGCGAGGTAGCTCGGGCCCTCGGTGGCGGCGGCCGCGTCGTGAATGGTATTGCGCCACTTGTCCAGAGCTTCCGGATCGAGCGGCGGCTGCATACGCTGCGTGGCGCCCTCCTTACTGCTCGGCTTGGCCACGTAGACCAGCCGGGCACCACCGGGTTCACCCAGTGCACCGGGAGCATCGTCTTCGTCCGAGGTCTGTTCGTCCGGGTCCGGTTCGCCTGGGGCCGTGGTTGATTCGCTTGCAGCCGAATCCGACGGCCTATCGGCGGAGCCTGATTCTTCCTGCGCTTCCTCGGTGGCCGCGTCGAGCGCGCCCATCGCCGCCGCCACCTGATACGTCGCCAGCTGCGCGTGGTCGACCGCCGCCTGCTTGGTGACCGGCGACTTCCCGGTCTTCACGTCCACGATCACGAAGCGGCCAAGCGCATCCCGCTCCAACCGGTCCACCCGGCCGCGAATTCGCACGGGCCGTTCGTCTTCCGTCCGCGGCGGCAGCACGCAGTCCACCGGCACCTCGACCCCGGCCTGGGTGAGTTCGCCGCGGGTGTTGCGCACCCACGCCATGAAGGTTTCCAGCATGGCCTCGGTGCGGCGCAGCTCCTGCCGGGAATGCCAGCCGGAGCCGGGATCGACGGACTGCCAGGCCTTTTCGAGCGCGGCACGCACCTGCGCCTCGGGCACCTGTCCGGCCAGCGCCTGCACCAGGGTGTGCACCAGGTTGCCCTTGACGGCGTGCGGGTTGTCGCCGTCGGTGCCGCCGTGCCGTTCCAGCGCCCAGCGCAGCGGGCAGGTGCGCAGCAGCTCCACGGTGGACGGCGAGAGACCGATCGGGCTCTCGTCCGCCTCCCACAGGGACCGTGCCGAACTCAATTCGGCGGTGCCGTACCACTCGTCGGGGTGGGTGCCCGGCACACCGGCGCTGGCCAAGCGCGCCAACTGGTGCGCGGCCCGCTGCCTGCGGTCCGCATCGGCCTCGGGATCGCAGACGGCGCCGCGCAATTCGGCGACCAGCGAATGCATGACCAGGGCGCGGCCGGGGTCGGCGATCGGCAGCGCGCCGGGTTCCCCGTCCTCGTCGTGCCCGAGCAACTCGGCCAGGAACCGGGACGGAACGAGATCCCGCTCCCCCGAGACCGACTCCACCGCGGTGACCAGCAGGGAGCGCCGGGCCCGGCTGCACGCGACGAGCAGCAGCCTGCGTTCCTCGGCGAGGATCGGCGCGGCCCGGCTCACCTGTTCGCCGCCGTCGATGACACCGGCGGTCAGGTCCACCAGGTCCTCGGTGTTCAACAGCGTCCCGCGCGCCCGCGGGTTCGGCCAAATCCCTTCCTGCACAGCGGCGACCGCGACGACGTCCCACTCCCGGCCCGCGGCGGCGTGCGCACTCAGCAGTGCGACCGCCTCCTTGGGCGCCGTACGGGACATCGAGCCGTTCGGGATCTCCTGTTGCAGCAGGTATTCCACGAAGCCCTCGATACTCGCCCGGGGCAGCCGATCCACATAGGCCGCGGCCGCGTCGAACAAGCCGACGGCGGCATCGAGATCGCGGTCGGCCTGCATGCCCACCGCGCCACCGCGTTCGGACTGCGCGACCCACCGTCGTTCGAGCCGCGAGGCGGTCCACAGCGCCCACAACACATCCTCGAGCCCCGCGCCGCGGCGACGCGCCTTACGCGCCCGCTCGAGCGCGTCGAGCACCCGGCGCAGCGGTGCCGCCTCGACATCGGTCAGCCGGTCCAGGATGCGGAGGTCGCCGGTCCCGATCAGCAGATCCCGCAGGACTTCCGCAGACGATTGATCTATGCCGTGCCGGAGTACGGCGGATTCACCACTGGCCACTGAATCGTCCGCGGTATCCCCGGGATCGCTCGCCTGCGAGACGGTGCTGTCGGCGGTGCCTGTGTCAGCAGCGGCGGTCTGCTCGGCGTCCACACCCTCTTGCTCGACCTCGATGCCACGCCATTCGGAGTCCTCGATGCTCCATTCGGCGTCGACCCCATACCAATCCGCATCGTCCGCGGCCCGCTCGACGCTGCCCGGACTCGGCTCGGGCAGCCCGGTTTCCCGCTCCGAGCTTTCGATAGCCCGATCGGGCTCACCCGGATTCCGCTCGGAGTACTCGCTTTCCGGAGCCTCGTCCGCACCCCGGCCGAACTTCGCCTTGTTCCGCTCGGACTCCAGCACGCTGCGTCGCACACCACGCCGCAACCGCCGCAGTGTGATCTGATCCGCGCCACCGAGCGGGCCGGCGAGCAGGTCCAGCGCGTCCTCCGGCTCGAACGCCGCGCCTTTCTCGCCCGCGAGCAACGCCCGGAGCGAAAGCAGCATCCAGGCCGCGCCCCGCCGCCGAGCCAGCGGAGTGTCCAACGCGGGCTGCTGCACGGGCACCCCCGCCGCCAGCAGCGCCCGGCGCAGCGGCGGCAACGACAGCGGCACCGACCGGACGATCACCGCCATCCGCGACCACGGCACCCCACCGGTCAGGTGCGCCCGCCGTAGGTGATCGGCGATGAGCGCGGCTTCCTTCGCGGGCGTGGCGAGCACCCGCACCCGCACCTCGGTGCCGTCGTCCGCAGGTTGATCCGCCCGCTTCGGCGACGAAAAGCGTTGTGGCGCACTGCCGGGCAACTTCGCCGCCACCCTGGCGACCGCCAGCTCCACCGGGCCGCCCGAACGATGGTTGTCCCGCAGCACGATTCGCTGTCCGTCGGGGGCGGGCAGGTCGGCGACGAACCGGGCGTCCGCGCCGCGGAAGGCGAAGATGCCCTGGTCGGGGTCGCCCGCGACGACGGTGGTGTGCGCGCTGTGCCCGATCGCCCTGACCAGCATCGCGGCCTGCGGATCGAGATGCTGTGCATCGTCGACCAGCAGGTACCTGATCCGCGCGCGTTCGGCGGCAAGCAGATCGGCGTCGCCGGCCAGCGCGTCCAGCGCGGCGCCGATCAGTTCGGCGGCGTCCAGTGCGGGCGCGGTCGCCTCCGGCGCCTCGACGCCCACCGACCAGCGCAGCAGCATCGTCTGCTCGTAGCGCACCGCGAACTTGCCCGCCGCCACCCACTCCGGTTTACCGTGCTCGCGCCCGAGCCGCACCAGATCCTCGGGTCCCAGCCCGCGTTCGGTGGCGCGCAACATCAGGTCACGCAACTGTTCGGCGAACCCACCGAGTGCCAATGCGGGTTGCAGCCGTTCCGGCCACAGGTCGTCCGCGCCCTCGGCGATGTCGATCAGGTCTCCGCGCAGCATTTCCCGCAGCACCGCATCCTGCTCGGCACCGGTCAGCAAACGTGGCGGCGGGTTGCCGTGCGCGGTCGCGTGCCTGCGCAGCACCGAGAAGGCGTAGGAGTGCAGGGTGCGGGCCAGCGGCTCCCTGGTCGCGCCCGGTACGCCGCCCTCGGCGTCGGGGCCGGCCAGGCGTGCGGTGATGGCGTCGCGGGCCGCACTCGCCGCCTGCTTCGAATGGGCAAGGACCAGCACGGATTCGGGATCGTCGCCCGCCGCGATGCGGTCGGCGGCGAGATCGACGAGCAGGGCTGTTTTGCCCGTGCCCGGTCCGCCGAGCACCTGCCAGGGTCGCCACCCCGGGCGCGTCGGCCCGGCCGCGGCCGCGGCCTCGAACAGCGCGCGAACGTCGGCACCCCAGGCGCGCGGCCGGGGTGCCGCCACGTTCCGGCGAACAAGTCGCACCGCGCTATCCGATCGCACCACGCGGGCTATTGCAACAGACACGACCGACACGCCGACGCCCCCCTTGGGCAACTCGCCGAGCGGCCGTGCGCTACGCAGGTCAAAATGGACCGGTGTCTGCTCTCAATGTCTATCGATTCGGCCCGGCGACCGGACCGGCCGTCCTCACGTTGCACGGGGTGACCGGCCACGGCAAACGCTGGGAAGACCTGGCCGCGAACCATCTGCCCGGTGTCCGGATCATCGCACCTGACCTGCGCGGACACGGGCGGTCGAGCGCGTTGCCGCCGTGGACCTTCGAGGCCGTCGTGGCGGATCTGGTCGAGCTGCTCGCCGCGGAGACCACCGAGCCGGTGACGGTGGTGGGGCACTCGTTCGGCGGCGCGTGTGCGCTTCATCTCGCCGATCGCCATCCGGACCTGATCCGGCAGCTCGTGCTGTTCGATCCGGCCATCGCGATCGACCCGGCACTGATCAACGACATCGCCGAATCGCTGCTGGCCTCCCCCGACTACGAGAGCGTGGCCCGCGCCCGCGAGGACAAGCTGGCCTCCTCGTGGGGTGAGGTCGCGCCGGAGCGCCTGGATGCCGAACTCGCCGAACACCTGGTGCCCACCGCGGACGGCCGCGTCGGCTGGCGGATGAGCCTGCCCGCCATCACCTCCTACTGGGGCCAGCTCGCCCGCCCCTTCGTACTGCCGCCCGCCGACCTGCCCACGGTCCTGGTGCAGGCGATGAAGGTACAGCCACCGTTCGTCACACCCGAGTTCCGCGCGGCGCTCACCGAGCACCTCGGCGCGCGTCTCACCGTGCACGAGTGGCAGTGCGATCACATGATCCCGCAAGCCCTTCCGGCCGAGGCCGCCTCGCTCATCCGCTCGGTGCTCTGAGCACGATGGCCACCACCGACGATCAGGTCGAGCGGGTGCGCGCGCTGGTCGCGTCCATCCCGCCCGGCCGGGTGGCGACCTACGGCGACATCGCCGCGGCCGCCGGGCTGTCCACGCCGCGCACGGTCGGCTGGATCATGCGCACCGACGCCGCCGACCTGCCGTGGCATCGGGTGATCGGCGCGGCAGGCAAGCCCGCCGCACACCTGGCCGACCGCCAGCTGCGCCTGCTCGCTGCCGAAGGGGTGCCGATCCGTGAGGGCCGAGTGAACTTGCGGGCCGCACGTTTTCCGTTTGGGTAAACCCACCCGGCGCGCGCCGCGCGACGGTTACCGTTGAAGCATGTCCACCCGCCTGGCGTGTGTCGTGTTCGATGCAGACCGGCCGCGGTTCATCGCGGATTTCTGGGCCGAGCTGCTCGGCTGGGGCGTGACTCTCGACCGCCCGGACGAGGTGGATGTGGCGGCCCACGATCCCGACGGCGCCGATCTGGCCCTGGCCTTCCTGCCTGCCGCGCGAGCCAAGCACGGCAAGAACCGCATTCACCTCGATCTGGCCAGCCGCTCGATCGATCATCAACGCCTGCAGGTGGATCGCGCGCTGTCCCTCGGGGCGCGCCGCGTCGACATCGGGCAGGGCACGGTGCCGTGGGTGGTGCTCGCCGATCCCGAGGGCAACGAATTCTGTGTCCTGGAGCCGCGCGAAGAATACGTGGACACCGGCGCCGTCGCGGCCATCGTGATGGACACCCGGGATCCGCTGCGGCTGGCCGAATTCTGGTCCGCCGCCTCCGGCTGGCCGGTCGCGCACGGCGGCGCGCAGCTGGCCGGACTGCGGTCGGCGACCGGGCTCGGCTCGTGGCTGGAGTTCGTGCGCACGCCGGAGCCGAAGTCGGGCCGCAACCTGCTGCACCTGGACCTGGCCTCGTTCGACGACCAGGCCGCCGAGCTGGCCAGGTTGCGAGCTGCCGGTGCCACGCCGATCGAGCACGCTGGCGGGAACGTCGGCACCGCGCCCGGCCTCACCCTCGCCGACCCCGAGGCCAACGAGTTCTGCCTGCGGCGGCCGGTGCGCGACTGCTCGACCGTGTAAACCGTCGGTGTCCGCCTCCCGGGTTCACGGCGGTGACGAATTAGCATGTCCGCCATGTTGTACCTAGGCCCTGCTCGGTGACCGCCGCCGACGCCATCGTGCTCGCCGGCGGGCGAGCCAGCCGTATGGGCGGTGTCGACAAACCCGCGATCGTCATCGGCGGTCGCTCCATGCTCGATGCCGCGTTGGCCGCGGTCACCTCGTGTGTGCACACGGTCGTGGTCGGACCACATCGGCCGGAGTTGCCGCCGGAGATCAGGCAGACCCGCGAGGTACCCCCGGGGTCGGGGCCGGTCGCGGCGATCGGGGCCGGGTTGAACGCACTCGGCTCGGCGGCCCCGCTCGTGGTGGTGCTCGCGGCCGATCTACCGTTCCTGTCCGACTGGTCGGTCACCGAATTGATCAGGCACGCCGGTGAATCCGGGGCCGAGGCGGTGTTCGCGGCGGACGAGTCGGGGCGGCCGCAGTATCTGATCGGGGTGTGGCGACGCACCGCGCTGGCCGCGGCCCTCGATGGACTGGAGTCGCTGATCAATCAGCCGATGAAGGCGCTGATACCGGCCGACTCGGCGATCATCGCGCTGCCGGGGGTCGCCGACTGCGATACCGACGAGGAGGTCCGCCAGGCCCGTGCCTCGGTCGACCCGGCACCACCGCTGTCCTTGGACGAGGCTCGGAACATTCTGCGCGACAACCTCGCCCGGCTCACCACCTACACCGCCGACCTGGCCTCGGTGCGCGGTGCGGCGCTCGCGGCACCACTGACGGCCGTCGGTCCACTGCCCCGCTTCGACGTCTCCGCGATGGACGGGTACGCGGTGGCCGGCGACGGGCCGTGGCGGTTGCGCCGCGACATCGGGTTCGCGGGCGGTCAGCGCCCGGTCGGGTTGCTGTCCGGCGAGGCGGTGCGCATCGCCACCGGCGCACACGTGCCCGACGGCACCACCAGCGTGCTGCGCGACGAATTCGTCCGGGTGACAGCGGAGGAGAGTCTGCACCGACTACCGGATACCCCGATCCGGGACGATGTGCGCCGCCGGGGCGAGGACCGGCAGCCCGGTGATCTCGTTGCGCCGCAGGGGACTCCGGTCACCGCCGCGTTGATCTCCGCGGCGGCGAGCGTGGAGGTGACCGCAGCGCCGGTGCGCGGACCGGTCCGGGCCAGGATCGTGATGACCGGCGACGAGATCCGCAGCGAAGGTCCGCTGCACGCGGGCCAGACCCGCGATTCGATCGGCCCGATCCTGCCGGAGCTGCTGTCGCTGTGCGGTATTCGCACCGCCGACCGGGTGCATCTGCGCGATACCCCCAACGGCTTCGACCAGGTGCTCGCCGCGGCGCCGGAGTGTGACCTACTGGTGATCGTCGGCGCGACGGGCGGCGGGGCGGCCGATCAGCTACGCGCAGCGGTCGACCGCTCGCGAGCCCGGGTACTGGTGCGACGACTGCGACTACGGCCGGGCGGCTCCACGATCGTCGCGGAACTCACCACGGGCACTACGGTTCTCGGCCTGCCCGGTAACCCGTTCGCCGCCGTGGCTACGCTGCTGGCCTTGGCCCCAGCGCTCGCCGAGGGTCGCACCGGCTGCGCACCGCGACGCTCCTTGCTCGGCCCGCTGCACAACGCGTCGGAGATAGCGGGACCGGTCGCGCGCATCGTGCCCGCTCGTTTCGCCGAGGCGGGCGGCTGGGTCGGCGACCCGCACATTCGCACCGCTCACCTCGGCGGTCTGGTGGACCGCGACGGTCTGGTCATCGTGCCCGCCGACGCCACCGACGGTGCAACGGTCGAGTTCTTGCCGCTGCCGCGCTAGGTAGCGCGCGTAAGCATGCCGACGCGCGGGTAGATAAACCTGTTGCCCCTCCGGCAACCGCTCGGCAACAATCGGGGCATGGGACGCAACTTCGAGGACCTGGTAGCGGAGGCAGGCACGGCCTCCGTGGCAGGCTGGGATTTCGGCTGGCTCGACGGGCGGGCCAGCGAACAGCGACCGTCCTGGGGGTATCAGCGGGTGCTGGGTGAGCGGCTCGGCAAAGTCGCTGCGGCACTGGACATTCAGACCGGCGGCGGCGAAGTGCTGGCTGGCGCCGGGAACTTTCCGCCGCTGATGGTGGCCACCGAGTCGTGGCCGCCGAATATCGACAAGGCGACCCAACTGCTGCATCCGCTGGGCGTGGCGCTGATCGCGGATCCGGACGAACCGCCGTTGCCGTTCGGGGACAACGCCTTCGATCTGGTGGTCAGCAGACACCCGGTCACCGTCTGGTGGGCGGAGATCGCCAGGGTGCTCCGTCCGTCGGGCACCTATTTGGCGCAACATGTCGGCGATGCAAGCGTTTTCGAACTCGTCGAATATTTCCTCGGTGCACAGCCTGCGGAAATTCGTAAGCGCCGCAATCCGAATGACGATCGGGCCGCCGCGGCGGCCGCGGGTCTCGATATCATCGATCTCCGATATGAACGGTTGCGCGTCGAGTTCGGCGATATCGGCGCGGTCGTGTACTTCCTGCGGAAGGTGCCGTGGATGGTCCCCGACTTCACGGTGAACCGATACCGCGACCGCCTCCGGACCTTGCACGACGAGATCGAAGCAAATGGTCCATTCATCGCCCATTCGACCCGATTCCTAATCGAAGCACGCAAGCCATAGCGCATCTACCTGCGGAAATGCCTAGGATCGCCGGTGCGACAGGCTTTTTTCACTTTCCCTTCCGGAATTGCTCGATGCTCGCTATCGTGAGTGACGTTAGGCGAATATCAATCCCCGGAAAGGACCGAGTGGAGATGGCTGAAAAGTCGAAGAAAACGCCTAAGAAAATGCCTAGGCAGATGGATCGGCAGCAGCAGCAACAGCGCCAGGATCAAAACCAGAACCAGGGCATGAACCGCCCAGGCGCAGACGGCCAGCGCATGCCGAACCAGCGCCAGTCCGACGATGATCGGCGCGATGCCGACCAGCGCAGGATGGGCCAGAACTAACTGATCCGCACCGCGTGCCGCCGGTTCACCGAACCGGCGGCCGCGGTTGTGGTCGTTGCGGTGCATTCGGCGCCGGACAGCTCGCCGAAACGGCGCGTCCCCGGACCGCCGGTTGCACGCACCGTGCGCGAAACGCTGGTGACCTGGGCATACCCCGCCTTTTACTGGGTGGATGCCTGTTCCTTCCCATGCCCGCGGCTACGAGTCCTTCGCCGGCACCATCGGACGCACCGCCGCGGCGTCGACCCCCGACTGGACCTACCCGCCGGCGGCCCCGGCCGGCGCGCCGAACATCCTGGTGGTGCTGGTCGACGATCTGGGATACAGCGACATCGGCCCGTTCGGATCCGAGATCGAGACCCCGACGCTGGATCGGCTCGCCGCGCGCGGTGTCCGGCTGACGAACTACCACACCACCCCGCTGTGCTCGCCGTCGCGGGCCGCGCTACTCACCGGAATCAACTCCCACCGTGCGGGTTTCGGCTTCGTCGCCAATGCCGATCCCGGCTACCCCGGCCTGCGACTGGAGCTGGCCGACGACGTGCTGACCCTGCCGGAGATCTTGCGCGCCAACGGGTACGCGACCTACGCGGTCGGCAAGTGGCATCTGGTGCGCGACGCCACGATGAACCCGGCGGCGCACCGGGACTCCTGGCCGACCCAGCGTGGGTTCGACCGCTACTACGGCTCGCTGGAGGGACTGAACTCCTTCTACTACCCGAACCAGCTGGTGTCGGACAGCTCCGTCGTCGACGTCGAGCAGTACCCGCCTGGCTACTACCTCACCGATGATCTGACCGACAAGGCGATCTCCTACCTCAAGGATCTGCGCGCACACGACGCGGCCAAGCCGTTCTTCCTCTACTTCGCGCACGTCGCCATGCACGGTCCCTTGCAGGCCAAGCCAGCGGACCTGGCCAAATACCGGGGTCGCTACGCCGAGGGGTGGGACAGGTTGCGCCAGCGCAGGTTTACCGCTCAGCTCGCGCAGGGCCTGTTCCCACCGGGCACCGAGCAGAAGCCGCGCAATACCGAGCCCGGTTACGAAGCGGCGGAATGGGATTCGCTCACCGCGGCGCAGCAGCGCCGCTTCGCCAGGTACATGGAGGTGTACGCGGGCATGGTCGACAGCATCGACCAGAGCCTCGCCCGCATTCTCGAAACCCTGGAGCAGCTCGGCGAACTCGACAACACCATCGTGGTGTTCACCTCCGACAACGGCGGCACCGCCGAGGGCGGACCGGAGGGCACCCGCAGCTACTTCGCCGAGTTCGCGCACATCGATGACCCGGACTGGATCGGGGATGTCCCGCTCGACGAGGAGCTGATCGGCACCGCGCGGCTCGGCGTGCACTATCCACGCGGCTGGGGACAGGCGTCGAACACGCCGTTCCGGTTCTACAAGGGACAGACTTTCGCCGGCGGCGTGCGAGTGCCGTTGCTCGTCTCGTGGCCGAAGGGGTTGCCGCGCAACGACGGTGACAACGGCATCCGCCACGAATACGCCTACGTCACCGATCTCGCACCGACCCTGCTGGAGCTCGCCGGACTGCAACGGCCGAGCGTGCGTAACGGTCTGCCCGCCAAGGACTTCGACGGAGTCTCCGCCGCCGAGCTGCTACGCGATCCGCGCGCCAGGACCGGGCACACCGAGCAGTACTCCGAGATGACCGGGCATCGCGGCTTCTATCGCGACGGCTGGAAGCTGCTGTCCCTGCACGACCGCGGCGGCGATATCGACGCGCCGAACTGGCAGTTGTTCGACGTCCGCGCCGATCCGACCGAGCTGCACGACCTTTCGGAACGGTTTCCCGAGCGAGCCGCCGAGCTGGCCGCCGCCTGGGACGAATCCGCCTGGGCAAACACCGTTTTCCCCCTGCTCACCCGGCAGGACCTGGCTCGCAGGCGGCCGGAGGAGCGGCGCCTCGCGGAACCCCTCCGCTTGCTACCGGGGACACCGACCTTGGAGCGCTACCGGTCGCAGCGGCTGATCGCCTACCGGGACTTCACCATCGACGCGGAGCTGGACAACTATCGGCCCGGCGACGAGGGCGTCCTGGTGGCCCACGGTGATCCGCTCGGCGGCTACCTGCTCTACCTCGAGGACGGCTGGCTGACCTTCGGGATGAACAGTTACGGCAGGTACGACTCGGCGTCGGCCGGTCCGCTCGCGCCGGGTACCCGCCGCATCTCGGTGACGGCGACGGTCCGTCCGCGCCTGCGCTGGGATTTCGTGCTCGAGGTCGACGGAGCCCCGGTCGCTGAGCTCCGCGACCAGGTGCAACTGGTGGGCATGTCGCCGTGGACCGGCATCTCCGTCGGCGTGGACGCCCGCGGACCGGTCTCGTGGGACCTGCGGGAGCGTCGCGGCACCTTCCGCTACACCGGCGCGTTACGGGCGATCACCTACACCCCGGGCCCGATCCGAGTGCCTGCGGGCACCATCGAGGCGGTCGAGCGGGAGGCGGAATTCGTTGCGGAGTAAGCAGATCGACGCTTACCTCCGAGGTAATTGTCCGGCACCGGCGCGCGGCCTACGTTCGGATCGGCGTCGTGCTCCGGCGACGCCACCGACGACGGGAGCCGCTCATGTCCGCCTATGGCTTCGCCCACCTGCGCGCCCGCAGGCCGCACCCCGACATTCTCGAGTACCTCGAACGCATTCAGGACACCCTGGATCCGTTCCACGGCCGCTTCGTCATCCACGGACCGCCCGCCGAGGTGGTCGAGGGCGACTGGCCGGGCAGCATGGTGCTGCTGGAGTTCCCCGATCTGGATACGGCACGAGCGTGGTACCACTCGCCCGCGTATCAGCGGATCATGCACCTGCGCACCGACCACATCGACGGCGATCTGCTGCTGATCGAGGGGGTCGAACCGAACTACGACCCGCGCGCACGGGCCGTGAAGTTGCGGGCGGAAGCCGCATCCGGGTAACCGGGCGCCCTCGGCTCGTCCGGTTCCGGCCACTCGGCCGACTTTCTCCGCGCCGTTCGCGTCCGATACCGTTGACCAGGCACAACACGGTTCCACGCGACGAAGGATGCGCCTGATGGACGACAGTTCCCTGAGCTGGGACGACGGTGCGCTGGTCACCATCGACCAGCGCGGACTGCCGCACGAAGTCCGCGAGCTGCGGCTCGACACGGTCGACGCGGTCATCGACGCCATCCGGGTGCTCGCCATCCGGGGCGCGCCCGCCATCGGTATCGCGGGGGCGTTCGGCGTGGTCATCGCCACCGCCGCGCACACCGTCGACGGCGTGGTGGACGAGGCCAGGGTGCACGACGACGCCGATCGCATCGCGGCCGCACGGCCGACCGCGGTGAACCTCGCGTGGGCGGTGCAGCGCGTGCGCGCCAAGATCGCACTGGGCGCCGACGCCGTGCTCGCCGAAACCATGGACATGCTCGCCGAGGACGGCCGGGTCAACCGGGCCGCCGCGACGCACGCCGCCGACCTGGTGCAGGAGCTATGCCCGAACCGGCCGTTGCGGGTACTCACCCACTGCAACACCGGGCGGCTCGCGACGAGTGCGTTCGGTACCGCGATCGGCACGCTGCGCGTGCTGTTCGAACGCGGCGCGCTCGCGAACGTGCTGGTCGACGAGACCAGGCCGTTGTTGCAGGGCGCGCGGCTCACCACCTGGGAGCTCGCCGAGGCGGGTATTCCGCATCGGCTGACCATCGATGCCGCGGCGGCCTGGGCCATGGCGACGGGGCAGGTCGACTGTGTACTGGTCGGCGCCGATCGGGTCACCGTGAACGGTGATGTCGCAAACAAGATCGGCACGTATTCGCTCGCGCTCGCGGCGCGGCATCACGGCATTCCGTTCATCGTGGTCGCGCCGGAATCGACCAGGGATCCGAACATGGCGACCGGGCGCGACATCGTCGTCGAGGAGCGGGCCGCCGCCGAGGTGATCGGATTCGGTGGTGTGACAACGGCTCCCGAAGGGACCGCGGTGTTCAACCCGGCGTTCGATGTGACGCCCGGTGCGTTGGTGACGGCGGTGGTCTCGGAACTCGGTGTGGTGCATCGCTGCGACGCGACGACCGGGGCGGGGTCGACCCGAACCCTCGTCCCGGGCGATCATCGGCCTGCTGGTGCCGGGCCGGCCGCGGCCAGCGGTAATCCCTTGCCCGGCAGGACGATCGCCGATATCGCGCGCGGCCTGTACCAGCGGGGCTGGATGCCGGGCACCGCGGGCAATATCTCGGTGCGGACCGGCGAGACCGCCGTGATCACCGGCAGCGGGTTGTCCAAAGGTGAACTCACCGAACACGACATGGTGACCGTCCGGGTCGCGGATTCGACACCGGTGGCCGGGAGCAGCCGGAAGCCCTCGGCGGAGACCACAATTCACACGGCGGCCTACCGCGCCACCGCCGCGCAGGCGGTCGTGCACATCCATCCGCCCCATGCCACCGCGCTGGCCACGCGAGCCGGCGGTTCGGACGAGGTGACCTCGCTGCGGATCACCGATTACGAGCTCATCAAGGGTCTCGGCGGCAGCAACCCGGCGGTCATCGACATTCCCGTGTTCCCCAACTGGCCGGACGTGCCGCGCATCGGCGCCGATATCGAGCGCTATCTCACCGACCACCCCGCCGCTCCCCCGATCCTGTTCATCACCGGTCACGGGATCACCGCGTGGGGGGACAATCTTTCCCAGGCGCGTGATCGTGCCGAATGCCTGGAGGCGCTGTGTGAGCTGGTGGCCCGCACCGGTCGCAGGCAGGCGTTCGGGTCGCGCGACGAGACTCTCGAGATTGGACTGACATGACCCTGCTCCAGGTGATGGCCGCCGACAACGCGGCCGACGTGCGGGTGCGGACCACCGATGACGCGGTGATCGGCACCGAATTGGCAAAGCACGGCATAACTTTCGGCCGCTGGCCGGTGGTGGAGAATGCGGCGGCGATCGCCTCCGATGAGCTGCTCGCGCACTACACCGACCAGGTCGCCGCGCTGAACGAGTCCGGGCGCTACCAGCACATCGACGTCGCCCGCATCCACCCGGACGACGCCGACCCCGAGTGGCCGAAGGTCGCCGAGGGTGCGCGGGCGAAGTTCCTCGACGAACACCGGCACGCCGAGGACGAGGTCCGCTACTTCGCCGCCGGCCGCGGCTGCTTCTACCTGCATCTCGGGCAGGAGGTGCTGGCCGTGGTCTGCGAGGGCGGCGATCTGCTCTCGGTGCCCGCGGGCACCCTGCACTGGTTCGACATGGGCAGTCGGCCCGACTTCATCGCCATCCGCTTCTTCGAGGAGGCGGACGGCTGGGTGGGTGACTTCACCGGGGACCGGATCAGCGCGGGGTTTCCGACCCTCGACGAGCTGCTCGCCACCTCATGATCACGACGGTCGTCCTCGATATCGAAGGGACCACCAGCCCGACCAGTTCGGTGCGCGAAGACCTGTACGGCTATACCCGTGCGCGTCTTCCGGCGTGGTTGGCCGAGAACCGCACGGGCGCAGCGGCTCCCATTCTCGCGGCGGCCAAGGCGCAGGCTGGGCAGCCGTCGGCCGGCACCGATGAGGTCGCGGCGATATTGCGCGGCTGGCTCGATTCCGACGTCAAAGCCGAGTCGCTCAAGGCCGCCCAGGGGCTGATCTGCGCGGAGGGGTTCCGCAACGGCGCGTTGCACGGGGAGTTCTTCGCCGATGTGCCACCGGCGCTGCGCGCCTGGCATGCGGACGGTCTCGCCGTGTACGTGTATTCGTCGGGATCTGTTCGTAATCAACAGGACTGGTTCACCTTCGCGCGTGGCGGCGAATTGGCCTCGCTGGTTCGCGGCTACTTCGACCTGTCGACGGCGGGCGGCAAGCGTGAGCCGTCGTCGTACGAGAAGATCGCGGGTGCGATCGGCGTGTCCGGCGATCGGATCCTGTTCCTGTCCGACCATCCGGACGAGCTCGACGCGGCCGTCGCGGCCGGTTGGCATGCCGTCGGCCTCGCCAGGCCCGGCGAGCCCAATCCGCCTCGGCCACCGCATCGTTGGGTGGATACGTTCGCGGACATCGATCCGGGCGCCGTGTAGGCGGATCAGCCCAGCGAGTCGACGATCTTCGTGATCCGTCTCGCGCGGGTATCCGCGCGCTTGGCGTCGGTGACGGCCGTGACGTGTTCGCGGCGGCGCGAGTAGGACAGCTTGTCGAAGGCGTCGCGGCGGCCTGCGGAGCGCAGTGCTTCGGCCAGGTCGTCCGGGATGTCGACGGTGCGTTCGGCGTCGTCTCGGGACACCGTCACCACCACCGTGTCACCAGGTGCCTTACCCAACTCGGTACGGATCGCCTTCAGCAGGCCGAGACAGGGCCCGGAACCCATGTCGACGATGGAGCCCCGGTAGCCGATGCCGTCGAAGTCCGCCTCGACCGGGATGCGGCCGCCGCCACCGAGCGCCGCGACAACCTCCGTTGGCACCGCGACGTACGCGCCGCCGCCGGCGCCGGACTCGATTCTCGCTTCGAATCGCATGAACCGACCTTAGCCCTGAGGCGTGCTGACCTCGGGATTCAGGGTGTTCCCCGATAGCAGGGGTGCGCCGGTCCGGCCTACGGTGAGCGTCGGTCGGTCGGTCATCGGTGGAGGTAGTGTGCGGCGTCAGGTTTCGGATCGGTCGGCCGCGGCCGTCTTCATTGTCCTGGTGCTGGGGATCGCAGTGGCGACGGCCGAGGTGGCCGGCGGGTTGGTGCTGGCGTTGTCGCCGGTGCTGGTCACCGTGCTGCTGCTGGCGGTTACTCGAGACGGTCACGCAGGGTGGGACCGGGTCGGGTTGTCCCGCAGTGGGATTCGGCAGTGGCCGCTGGCTGTCGGTGGGAGTATCGCGGTGTCGGTGGTGGCCACGGGTCTGGTGGTGTTGCTCGGCTACGCGTCGTTCACCTCGCCTGGCTCGGACATGTGGATGAATATGCTCGTGCTGGCGATCACCGGGCCGATTCTCGCGTTCGCCGAGGAAATCGGTTGGCGCGGTTACCTTCTCCCGCGGGTGATGTGGCTGGGCGAGCGACGGGCCATGCTGCTCGTCGGCGGGGTTTGGGCGGCTTGGCATCTGCCCTACATCCTGTTCACGCCCTACTACCACAGCGAAGGCAATCGCCTGCTTACTCTTTCGCTGTTCATCGGAAGCGTGCTCGCGTTCTCTTTCTTCTTCGGTTATCTGCGGCTCGCGTCGGACAGCGTGTGGCCGCCGGTGCTTGCGCACTTCGCGCACAACTGGGCGTTCGCGGTGCTGCCCGCGATCGTGGCGACTGATCATCCCGTGGTGTTCGGGGAGTACCTCGCCGGTGATACCGGGCTGTTCGTCATGCTCGGTACGGGTCTGCTTGCCTGCCTGCTCGCGGGAGTGTGGCGACGGCGGCTCGTGCTCTCGGAACGTACGGCGGTCAGCGGCAAGATTTGAACGCCCGCCTCTCGGCGGAGGCGGGCGGTCGGTTCAGGCGTTGTCGTAGGCGTCCTGGAGGGTTTTGATGTCGAGCTTGGACATGCTGCGCAGGGCGGTGCCGACGGCGATCGTCTTGGCGGGGTCGCCGCTCATCAGGTTCGGCAGCACGGCCGGGGTGACCTGCCAGGACAGGCCGTAGCGGTCGGTGAGCCAACCGCACGGGCCCGGCTCGCCGCCGTCGGTCAGGGCGTCCCAGAGTCGGTCGATCTCGTCCTGGGTTTCGACGACCAGTTGCAGCGAGGCTGCGTCGGTGAGCGCGTGTCCCGGGCCGCCGTTCATCAAGGTGACCGCGTGGCCGTCGAGTTCGATCGCGACGATGAACGCCGTTCCGTCCGAGTTGCGGGCGACGTCGGTGATCCGGGAGTTCGGCACGAGGGTGGTGTACCGGGTGGCGGCTTCCTCGGCGGCGCTGTCGAACCAGAGGAAAGTATTGACGGACATGATGGGCTCCTTGCCGGTGGTGTGACTTGCTGTCACCCTCTGGTCGGAGCCGTTTTCGCTGTCTCGACCTATCTCGTCGAAATTTCTCGAGATATTTCGGCGAGGCCTGTCAGAGCGACGGCAGCTGGTCGAGGGATGGCCGGATCGTCTTCTCCGCCTTTTCGGGGTAGTCCAGTCCACCGGCCGTAGCGACCTCTCTGGCGAGCTCACCGAACAGATCCGCCGTAGCCTGCGCCTGCCGCAACGGATCACCGATCGCGAAGATCCCCTCGACCCGCTCCCACACCCCCTGCGCCGCCCACTGCCGCATCTTGGTGCCCGCATGCCAAACATCGTGCCCACTGCCGTGCCGCGAAATCGCATGCCATTCGATCATCGTCAACAGCAGTTCCTTGGTCTCCCAGTCCCGAGACTTCACGACCCAGAGCTCACCGCGCGCCGAATACCTTGGCAGATGGGCGATCTCGAACCAGAACTCCGAGCACAGCGCCCCGAACTCCTCCTGATCAGGCAGCTCCCCGACCGGTGCCGACCCGGTCGCCGCAGGCAGCCCCGCCGCCGACCCATCCCGATCGAACAGCACCTGATATCCCCGCTCATGCAGCTCGTCGAGACCGCCCTCGACCATCTCCCCCAGCCGCTGCACCGGCACCACCTGAAAGTCGACCTTCACCCCACCCTCGAAGAACACCAGATGCGCCGGATTGTCATACGGCCCCGCCAACTCGACATTCACCCACACCTCCCCCAACTCCCGCACCCACCCGTCATCCCCCGAATACCGCTCCACATCCGTGGTGTACAGCTCGATATCGTGGTCCGACAACGCATCCACCGCGCCGTCTCCCCGAGCCCGCGACCCCGTCCGCAACACCACCCGAACATCGTCACGCCCCCGAGCCCACTCCACCACCCGCCCCACCATCGGTTCGTCCTCAGCAATCCCCATCAGCGAGCGATCCATGATCGCAATCTTGCCCGACGGACTCGAAAAGGTCGGCGACGTTGGTCACAGTCACCGAGCGACGGAGCCACAAACGAAGTACGTCCCGGTCTTCGCACGACGCGATGCGGGCCCGCGCATCAAGCGAAACCTCGATCGACCGCTCATCCAGGAGCTCGAGAATGCTGCCCACGACACCCTTCGTCTCCCCCTTAATCAGTCCCTCAGCACGCGCCTCGGCACGCCTTTGGGCCTGGACCCGCCGGGAAATCTCCGCCACGACAGACGGGTGGACGTGGATCTCCACTACTCGGACTCGAAAAGCTCAACGGCAGCGGTCACCGTCACCGCCCGATCGAGCCAACCCGCCAACACATCACGGTCAGTACACGATGTGATCCGGCCTCGCGCATCATCCCCGACGGTGACTCCGCGCCGCTCCAGGACCCGCAGAATGTTTCTGGCGGTCGTCTTCGCCTCCCCCTCGATTAGCCCCTCGGTCCGCCCCTCTTCCCGCAGGCGCTGCGACGTCTCCGAGCGGAAGAACGATGGGTCGATCGACATCAGGTGCCTCCAAGTGTTGGCGGCCGGGCTCTTACCCAGGCCGAGTTCGGTGAGTTCGGCGATGACGTGGGCGTCCTCCTCGTCGATCCCCCGCAGGGCGGCGGCGAGCGCCTTCAGTATCTCACCGATGCAGGGGTCTTTGGCATGTGTCATCGCGGAGAGTGCGGTGAGCGCGATGTCGGCGGCGGCCTTGTCGGGGTCGGTCATTACGGGCACGTTTTCCGGGCCGAGGACGAGGGGGCGCATCGTGAGGCTCGACCAGAACGGCTGGCCGAACGCTACGGGACGGGCCGCCCACAGCGCGGTGGCGTGGTCGTGGCAGACGACCAGCAGCAGTGCGGGGAGGCGGTACTTCGCGTGCGCGTGCGCAAGGTAGTACGCCCATGCCGAAGGTTTGGCCGGGTCGTCCTCCCCCTGCGCCTCGACCAGGAGCAGGAACTGGCCCGTGGCCGTGGTGAACCGTAATAGAGTGTCTACTCGTCGCTCCAGCGGTCTGACTTCGGTGAGATCCGTTGGTAGCAAGACCACTTCGGTTGGATCGTCTAATGGCACGTCCAACGCGCGGAATGCGCGCGCGAACATTGTTGGGTCGTGCTGAAAGATCCGGTGCATCGCCTCGTGCTGGGAACCGACCATTCCGCCGAAGGTACCTCGATATTCGAAAATATGTTCGATTCACATTGGGGGGCAGCTGGATTCGGGCTCGACACAAGGCGAGGCCGTCTTCGAAGGGGCGGCCGAATCCGGCTGTGGTTGTGGAATTGGGGCAGATTTGTCGTGATTGCCGGGATGTAGCGCTCCGATCGGGAGAGTTCATCCAGTGTTCGCACTTGGCTTGCGGTGTCGAGTTGCTGGAGGCTTGCGGGGGGTACAGCATCGGTGGGTATGGGGTCGAATCCGCTGAATCCTGTTGGTGATGTTCCGGAGACCGGGATACCGGGTGGGCTGTCTGCCGAGATGACTGTGGCTGAGCAGCATGAGTGGCATCGGGAGTATTTGCGGCGGCATCGGGTTTCGCGGCGCAATGTGTTGCGGGGGGCGGCGGCTGCGGCGGCCGTGGCGGCGGTGGGTACTTCGCCGTTCGGGCGGCGGGCTTATGCGCAGGATGCGCCGTTGGCGGTTGGGGGGCGGCATGTGGGGTTCGGGGCGGATGCGACCAGTCAGCTGCGGTTTGCGGGGCAATTGTCCAGGCGGCCCGCGGGTACCAAGGTGTTTCTCGACCATGGGCCGACCCCTGCGCTCGGTGCGACGGTGGAGGCGGAGGTGCGCAATCTGCTGACGCAGGTGCCGAGTAGTGATGGCGGCGTGCTGGCGGCCGAGCAGTTCTATGTGCACGCGCCGGTGGACGGGTTGCCGGGGCGGGTGCCGCACTACTATCGCTGGCGCACGGCGGACGGCTTCGCCGGTGATATCCGTGCGGCTGCGACGGCGATGCCGACCGCGCGGGCGGCGCTCGTGCCGTTTCGTTTCACCATGATGGGCGATCAGGGGACCGACGAAACGCCTGCGTTGCCGTCGGGTGTCGCGCCCGGTGATTACGACGACAAGTACTACAAGGCGGACAACGATCCGAATGTCCCGCACGCCACGAGTGTGCTGCGCCAAATCGCCAGGGCCAAACCGGATTTCCATATTTTGGCGGGCGACATCGCTTACGCCGATCCGTCCGGTGCGGGCAAACCGAACCAATTCGTCTCGCACGGTGCGAAATCGGCGCACGGCTTCGACAAGTTCAATCCGTACGTCTGGGACGTCTATTTCGGCGCCATCGAGGTGAGCGCCGCTCAGACGCCGTGGATGTTCGCCACCGGCAACCACGATATGGAGGCGACCTACGGTTCGCACGGCTACGGCGGTCACGCGGCGCGCCTCGACTTTCCCGGTAACGGGCCGGCCGGCTGCCCGTCGGCGTATTCGTTCACCTACGGCAATGTCGCGGTGCTCTCGCTCGACGCCAATGACGTCTCCTACGAGATTCGCGCGAATACCGGGTATTCCGATGGGGCGCAGACGAGTTGGGTGGAGCGCACGCTCGCCGCCTACCGGGCGAACCCGGATATCGATTTCCTGGTCTGCTTCTTCCACCACTGCGCCTATTCGACGACCGAGGCGCACGCCAGCGACGGCGGCGTGCGTGACGCCTGGGTCGCATTGTTCGACCGCTACCAGGTGGATCTGGTGTTGCAGGGGCACAATCACGTTTTCGAACGCACCGACCCGATCCGCGGCAATGTCGCGACGAAGGTCTCGGGCGACAATTCGGTGGTGTACCCGGAGACCGACGGCACCGTCTACTACACGGTCGGCGGCGGCGGTCGGCCCCGCTACGACTTCCAACCAGGATCCCGAGAGTCCTACCGGGGCAACGAGTTACCGGACACGTCCGTACCGAACAGCTACGTGTGGGCACCCGGCGGCGACAAGCAGGACGAGGCGGCCCCGTGGTCGCGGGTGCGGTTCCGAAATTATTCGTTCCTGCGCGTCGACGTCCGTCCCGGCATCTTCGCCAGCGAGATGGACGTGATCGCCGTCGACGAGTACGGCCACGAATTCGACCGGGTCACCTACCGCAGGCAGGTGCGCGGGTAACCGGCTACTTCTTCTTCGGCGGCAGCGTCCGCGCGTAGCCGACGCCACGATCGACCCATTCGCGCAGCACGGTGTCGTCGTCGGCCGCCTCGGGGGTGACGCGCAGCCAGCCGACCATTTCCCGGCCGCCCATCACCATGGGCTCCACGAATTCGTTCGCGAGCAGCCTGTCGCTTTCCGTCCGGTCGACCCGGACCAGCAAGCCGCCTTGCCCACTGGCCGCCACCGCCATATTGCCGCCGATCAAAAAGGCCAAGCCGCCGAACATCTTGCGCTCGGACAGCTCCGGCCCCGGCTTGATCAGCAGCCGGATGCGATCGGCCAACTCCTCGTCATATGCCATAGCGGAATTGTCGACCCTGGCACCGACAGATTCTCGGCGAAAGCCTCACGCGCCGATCGCCGCGGCGAACAACGGCCAGGACAGGTGCACGTCGTCTTCCCAGTAGGTCCAGGCGTGGGTACCGGCAGGCCGCAGATTCGCGGTGACCGGGATGCCGAGTTGGTGCAGCCGATCCACGAACGGCCGGGTGCAGCCGCCGATGACGGTCTCCATCACTCCGCCGACGAGCATGCGGTCGAGCAACCGGGCCGGGTTGCCGTCGATGCCGCGGTCACCGATGGTGTCGTGCTCCCCCGGTGCGCCGGTGCCGGACGAAACATACAGCGCCACACCGCGCAAGCGTTCGGCGTTCAGCATCGGATCGTGCTCGGCCCAGGCCGGGCTGTCCGGCCCGCCCCACATGTTCGCGGCGTTCGCGCCGAACACCGCGAGCTGCGACGAGACGTAGGCCTGCGCCACCGAATCACTGGTGCGCGGGCACCCGCTGTAGGCACCGACCGCCTGATAGAGGCCGGGAGCGCCGGTCGCGAGGTTCAACGCCGAGGTCGCCGACATGGACAGTCCCGCAACGGCATTGCGCCCAGTCATGCCGAACCTGCCCTCCAGCAACGGCGGCAGTTCGCGGGTCAGGAAGGTGGTCCACTTGTTGCGGCCGAGCACCGGATCGTCGTGCAGCCAGTCGGTGTAGTAACTGGCGCGCCCACCCATCGGCACGATGACGTTGACGTTCTTGTCCGCGAAGAACTCCGCGACATCGGTGCGCCGCGTCCACGGCCCGCCGTCCTCGCCGCCGTCGACCGCGTTGAGCAGATACAGCGCGGGCGCACCGGCACCGGGATGCGACATCCACAGCGTGATGGGCTTGTTCATCGCCGCCGAGTGCACGACGACCTCGAGCTGCCGCCCGTCGAGCGGGCGTACCTCGAGGATGCGGGAGTCGGGATCGGCGGCGGCCGGACCGGCCGGGACGATCGCGGCGACGACCGCGAGAAGGGGAACCAGGCATCGCATCAGCCGGCGCATGGCGTCGAGTATCTCCCAGGGCCGCCGGGACATCCGGCATTCACCGGGCGTGTTCGGGCAACGATTGAACGCGCAGGTCGGTAATGGCACCATCGGCGATCACCGATATCCAGCTATCGACCAGCGACGGCAAGTACCCCTACGCGCTCGAACCGTGCACCGCGCGCTGCCGCACCGCGACGGGCACCGCCGTGCGCTCCAGATGCCGCGCCAATATCGGTCCGATCACGCCGACCACATCCGCGTTGGTGAGCTGCGCATGCGTCGCCTGCACGGGATGTTCGATGAGGTCACCGGTGATGAACGGCCGCCATATCTCGGCGCCGAACAGCTCGGTCACACCGCGGGTAGCCGAAAAGTACAGCAGGTCACCGTCGAAGACGCCGGGCCGGTAGCCATGCGAGAGGGCGACGCCGTCCACATAACCGCGATGCAGCCGTTCCAGTTGCGCCGCCGACAGGCCGGTACCGAATGACGCACCGGCGCAGGCCAATTCATCGGCGGCCTGCGCGGCCGTCAGCTCGGGGGCCGCGTCGCCGTCTTCCGGCTCGTCACCGAGCAAGTGCGTCAGCAGATCTCGCATCCGAGGCGCGGGCGGCGGATCGACGCCGTCGGGGAAGACGACGCTGTCCAGCATGGCCAGCACCGCCACCGCGGCACCGCGGGCGCGCAGGCGCACCGCGATCGCGTGCGCGATCTGACCACCGAGGGACCAGCCGAGCAGGTGGTACGGCCCCTCCGGCTGCACGCGCAGCATCGCATCGACATAGCTGTCGGCCAGCTCGTCGATGGTGCCGAGCGTGCGGCGCGGTCCGGTCAGCGTCGGCGCCTGCAGGCCGTACACCGGCCGGTCCGTGATGTGCCGCGCCAATCCGGCGTAGCACCAGGCCAGCGGGACCGCCGAGTGGACGCAGAACAGTGGCGGGCGAGTTCCGTTGCGGCGCAACGCGAGCAATACGCCGAACGCGTCGTCGTCGCTGGTATCGGTGCCGTCGTAGGTGGTGATCCGCTCGGCGAGCGCCCGCACGGTCGGCGCCGCGTACAACCAGCGCACCGTCACCGGCACCCCGGTCGCCGCGGCCAATTCGGCCGAGACCGCCACGCCTAGTATCGAATTCCCGCCGAGTTCGAAGAAGTCGTCGTTCAGGCCGACCCTGGACTGCCCGGTGGCCGTGCCGATGCGCTCGGCGACCAGACGCTGAATCATGTTCTCCGGGGCGCGATATGGCCGCTGCACGATGATCGACGGCGGCAAAGCGGCACGGTCCAGTTTTCCGTTGCTCGCCACCGGAAGCCGGTCGAGTTCGATGAGCGCCGAGGGCACCAGCGCGGCGGGCAGCGTCGCGCGCAATCGGTGCAGCGTGGCCGCCGCGTCGAACGCGACGCCGGGGGCGGCGACCACGTAACCCACCAGTCGCGCCTCGGGCCGACCGGCGTCGGCGACCGTGACGACCGCGTACTCGATGTCCAGTCCGGCGAGCAGCGCCGCCTCGATCTCGGCGGGCTCGATCCGCCGCCCGCGCACCTCGACCTGGGCGTCGACGCGACCTAGGAACTCGAACACCCCGTCGGGGCCCGCGCTGACCAGGTCGCCGGTGCGGTACAGCCGCCGCCCGACCCCGAACGGATCGGCGATGAACCGCACCGCGGTGCCCGCCGGATTGCGGACATAACAATCGGCGACGCCGATGCCGCCGAGATACAGCTCACCCCGGGCACCGTCGGGCAGCCGCGCCAATCGGGAGTCCAGCACCACCGCGAGCACCCCGGGGAGCGCGCGCCCGATGGTGACCGGCGCGTCGATCGCCATCGCCGCGGTCTCCGTCGCCATCACGGTGGCCTCGGTCGGCCCGTATCCGTTGAACAACCGCACGTGCGGCGCCCATTCGCGCACCAGCTTCGTCGGGCAAGCCTCGCCACCGATGGCCACCACCGAGAGACCGGGCACCTCCGCCGGGGAGAGCGTGGCGAGCACCGCAGGAGTCGTCAGGTAATGGGTGCAGCCTGTCGCGCGGAGCAGCCGTGCCAGTTCGGCGCCGGATACCACCGACGGCGGCTGCACCACCAAGCGCGCACCGGACGCGAACGCGGCAAGGACATCGAGGAGATGTGCGTCGAAAGACGGGGCGTGCGAATGCAGCACCACCGAGTCTCTGCCGACGCCCCAGTGCTCGACGATGTAGTCGGTCAGCGAACCGAGGCCGCGATGACTGACCGCCACCCCTTTCGGCCGCCCGGTCGTGCCGGAGGTGTAGATCAGATAGGCCGGGTGGGCAGGTCGCAGGGCACGCGGCCGCTCCGCGTCGGCCACCGGTGTCGCCGACCGGCGCTCGACCTCCGCAATACACCGCGGGTCGTCGAGCACCAACCAGTCGATGCCACACCCGGTCCCGCCGCGTGCGTCATGGTCGCTCGCGCGGCCCGCGTCTGCCGCGGCAGGGTCGAGGCGGCCGAAGAATCCGGTGTCGCTGGGAAACTTCTCCCGCACCGCGCTGATCGTAATGCCTTGCCGGGCACGGGAATCCGCGATGACCGTGGCGATCCGCGCGGCCGGATCGGACGGATCGACCGGGACGAAGCAGGCGCCGGTCTTCGCGACCGCCCACAGGGCCAGCACCGATTCCAGCGATCGCGGTACGGCGACCAACACGAACTCACCGGGACGCGCGCCACCTGCCATCAACTCGCGGGCCAGCCGCGAGGACGCCTCGTCCAGTTCGCGGTAGGTCATGGTGCGGGTATCGTCCTGCACCGCAACAGCATCCGAGGCTGAGTGTGCGCACAGCAGTTCGGGCAGCACCCGCACCGGCCCGGCGGGCGGCGCGACGACCGGAGCGGGCCGGGCGCCGTCGACCGCGACTATCGGGCAGTCGGGCGCCGCGGCGAGGAAGCGGCGGAAGTACTCCAGGAACATGCGGTGCTGCCACACCACGGTGTCGTGGCGGTAGCGCGTCGGGTTGGCCTGAAAATCGATGCTGACCGAGCGGTCGTCCGGACCGGCCTGGTAGCCGTTGACCATCAGATCCTCGACGGGTCCGAGCGCGAGCAGCCTGGCCTGGCCGGTCAGCGGGCCGAGCCGGAGCGGTTCGGCGAAGCCGAGGACATTGACCAACGGTCCGAATCCGCTGCCGAGGGCCTGATCCCGGCCGCTGTCGCGGCGCATGTCCTCGAAGCGGTAGCGCTGGTGCCGCAAGGCGCCGATGACGGTCGACCGGACCTGGGCGATGACCGCACCGACGGTGCTGGTGTCGAGCTGGGATAGTCGCAGCGGCACCACATTCGACAGCGAACCGGCCGAGCGCCGCAGTCCCGCGGTGGTGCGCGCGGGGACGGGCAGGGTCAGGCAGACCTCTCCGTTGCCCGTCATCCGGGCCAGGAAGCAGGCGAACGCCGCGAGGGCCAACTCCGGGAAAGTCGCGCCGTGGCGGGTCCTGGCGGCGGCGAGTAGCTCCGCGGTGGCGGCATCGACGGTCGCCGTCACCCGGTGCGGCCGTGCCTGCGGTGCGGCAGGTTGGCCGGCCAGGCTCACCGGCGCACCAAGTCCGGCGAGCCGATCAAGCCAGTAGTCCCGATCGACCGCTCGGCGTGGTGAATCCCGGTAGGCCTGCTCGGTTGCCAAGATTTCCGGCACCGAGAGCGCCGGAAGGTCCTGCACCGAACCGGCTTTGGCGCGATCGGCGGCACCGTTCGACAGCACGGTACCGGCGCGCTGCGTGGATTCGCCTGCCGCTTCGCGCGTTTCGGTCGATGCGCGATGATCCGCGGACCGCCACAGCACTCGCCCGGACGGGCGACGGCCCGCTCCGACCAAGCGGCCGGTGTCGAGCAGCGCGTCGCTCGTCCCGCGCACTACTCGCGGCTCGGTGTCCCGCTGGGCCGCAAGGACTTCGGCGCGATAGAGCTCCCCGGTGCGGCGCAGCACCGCCGCGGCACCGAGGCCGTCCAGTACGAGGTGGTGGCTGCGCAGGTACAGCAGGTGGTGCTGCGGCGCTACCCGGAAGAGGGTGGCGACGGTGTGGTCGTCGGTGCGCGGATCCAGCGGTGCGCTGTAGTCACGCTCCATCGCGGCGAGCGCGGTAGCGACCGGGTCGATGCCGGTCGTCAGGTCCACGACCTCGATCGGCAGCTCCGCGTCCGGATCGACATACTGCCGCGGCTGCCCGTCGACGGTCCGGAGTCGCACGTGCGGCGATTCGAGTTCCCGGGCCGCGCGCCGGGCACAACGTGCCATCAGTGCTATGTCGAGGGGTCCACACAGATCCAGGTACATCGCGACCGTGAGCGGCACCTCGGGTTGCAGTTGCTGGGCCACCCACCAACTCTGTTGCACGGTCGAGAGTGGGTACATCCGCTGCGCCGTGGCATCGCCAGGCACGGCGTCGTCGGCTCCGGTCAACACGCCTCCCATGCATTCGGAAGCCACCGCTGAATCGTTTCTCGGGCAAACCTACGGCATCCAGGCCCGAACTCGCCGTAATTGCAGCATGATCGGCGCGTGCAAGGGTCGCTGCCTGGACAGACAGCGGGCGCTGGTCTATCGGATTCGACGAATATCCCACCACGAACGCATCTCGGCACACACCCTGCTACGTGGAGCCGTTGGCTCAATGAGAGGCGTCACCATTGAGCCGTTCACTCAATGAGAGGCGTCGTGGTGGAGCCGTTCACTTACCGGCGGCAGCCGACAGCACGAACTTATCTCGGCTCACCATGTCGATGACACCCCCAGCTCGAAGCGCGAACTCAAGCGGCCCGGGTCCGCACCAATTCCCGCGCGGCCGCGCGATAACGGTCGACGATGAGCCGGACCACGGCGGGATGCACACCGATGGGCTCGGCGACGCCGTCGGCGCCCGCATCGTGCAGGCGTTGCTGGAACAGACCGTGCGCCAGCAGATACGAAGCGACGAAGACCCGTTGCGAACCCGACTCCCGCAGGGCGGCAACGACTTCCGCAACCCGCGGCGCACCGGTTGCGATATAGCCGATCCGGACTGGGGTACCGAGGTGTTCGGCGAGCATGGCGGCGGCCCGGCGAACATCCTGGCGGGCACGAGCATCGGAGGATCCGGCGGCGGCGAAGACGACCGCGTCACCGGGACGCCAGCCAGCGGCCCGCAGCCGCATCGTCATGATCCGGGCCAATGCCGGGTCCGGACCCATGGCCGGGGTGACGGCCACGGCGGCATGCCCGCTCTCGGCTACTTCCCGTGGCACGTCCTGGTAGACGTGGTACCCGGAGGCGAGGAACGCCGGAACGACCACGGCGGGAACGGATTCCCCCGCCGTGTCGCCCAGATCGCGCAGCACCTCGGCCGGTGACGGACCGAGAACGTCCACGAAAGCGGTCCGCACGGCCGGATCGGGCAGCTCGGCGTCGCGCCCCGAAACCGCGACGCCGAGCTCCCTGGCCACCGCCTCAGCCAGCGCGGCGATCATCTGAACCCCACGGGTGCTCCTGGTGCCGTGCGCCACCAGCACCAGGGCGGGCGGGGTCACAAGGACCCCAACGTCTGCACGTACCGCGTCGGCGCACCGGGCGCCTGCGGCCCCGACAGCTCGGGACGCGGATTGTTGTCGATGCATTCGGCCGCGTCCAGCGCCAGTCGATAGCCGCGCTTGACCACCGTCTGAATCGCCTTCGGCGCACCGAGCCCGGCCCGCAGCCGGGCGATCGCGGTCTCCACGGCGTGCGTGTCGTCACCGCCGCCGGGCAGCGCGGCGAGCAGGTTCTCCCGGGAAACGACCCGGCCGGGCTGGCGCGCCAGCGACCGCATCAGCGCCATCGGCGCGGGCGCGAGCTGACGCACCTCACCGTCGACCACCACGCAGCCGCCACGCACGCTGAGCGTGTGGCCCGCGGCATAGATGCGGTTGGCCCGTCGCGGCAGTTCCTCGGCGACGTGGCGAGCCAGCGCACCGAGCCGGGCCCGACCGGGCATCGACGTCGCCACACCGAGCTCCTCCAGCGGCGCCGCGGTGATCGGGCCGACGCAGGCGGCCAGCACCCGGCCGCGCAGCGCGTGCAGCACACCCTCGAGCAGTCCGGTTTCCTTGGCGCGCATCAACATCGACGCCACCGCGGGCGCGCTGGTGAACGTCACACAGTCCAGGTTCGCGGTGACGATGGCCTCGATCAGCTGGTCCATCGGACCCTGATCCTCCGGCGGCATCCACCGGTACACCGGCACCGGCACGACATCCGCACCGGCACAACGCAATACCTCGCAGAAGTCGGGCACCGGCTCCCACTCGGTGGTGGCGCCGTGCAGCTGCACCGCGATCCGCACGCCCTCCACGCCCTCGGCGAGCAGGTGATCGAGCACCTCGGCGGACGACTCCGAGGCCGGCGACCACTCCTCACGCAGTTCGGCGGCGCGGATGGCGCCCTTGGCTTTCGGGCCGCGCGCCAGCATCCGGGTGGCCCCGAGCGTGGCACGCAACTCCTCCGCGACGCCCCAGCCTTCGGCGGCCTCCATCCAGCCGCGGAAGCCGATGCCGGTGGTGGCCACCGCGATCTGCGGCGGTTCGACGATGAGCTGGCGGGTCACCCGCTCCAGCTCGGTGTCGTCGGCCAGCGGAATGATGCGAATGGCCGGCGCCGACACGATGTCGGCGCCGCGTCGGACGAGCAGCGTGGCGAACTCGTCGGCCCGTCTGGCCGCTGTGATGCCGATGGTGAATCCGGCAAGGCAGGGGCCCGGCTCGATGGTTGTCATGCGTTCATCCGTCCGAGGAGGCGAGCCCGGCGGTGACCGGCTCGTTGGAGATCGACACGATGCCCTCGGCTACGCGGACCGCGTACACCGGCAGCGCCGCCGATTCGTCGTCCAGGCAGCGCCCGTCGACCAGGGAGAACGCCTGCTTCAGCAGGGGTGAGGCGACGACCGGGACGCCGCCGCGGTCGCCGACGATGCCGCGCGAAATGACCGCCGCGCGTCCGATCGGGTCGATGTTGCCCACGGCGTAGAGCATGCCGTCGGACAGCAGGAACAACGCGGCCTGACGGCCGCCCTTCAGCAACACCGCAACGCCGCGGCCGGGGATCAGGTAGTCGAGCCGGCATGCTTGCGTCCAGCCGGTGGCGGTCGTAGCGGCAAAACCGGGGGTATCGATCACGGTCATCGGTGTCATCCTCCAAACGCCTTACCCATTGGTACAGGCGTCCTGTTTCTATGCGGTTAAGCCGTTATTTCCCGAGCATGGCGGCGGGCACGTCCGGCATGCCCAGCAACACCGGTACCTTGCGTTCCCCGGTTTCATCGAACGCGATTGTGGGGTCGGTCTCATCCGGGGCATTGACGAAGGAGACGAAGCGCGACAGCTTCTCCTCGTCCTCCAGCACGGCCGCCCACTCGTCGCGGTAGCCGGCGACATGTTGGGCCATCACCGCCTCCAGTTCCTCGGCGATGCCGAGGCTGTCCTCGCAGATGACCTGCTTGAGGTAGTCGATGCCGCCCTCGAGCGCCTCCTGCCACGGCGCGGTGCGCTGTAACCGGTCGGCGGTGCGGACGTAGAACATCAGGTACCGATCGATGTACTTGATCAGGGTCTCGTCGTCGAGGTCACCGGCGAGCAGCACCGCGTGCTTCGGGGTGAGGCCGCCGTTGCCGCCGACGTAGAGGTTCCAGCCGTGCTCGGTGGCGATCACGCCGACGTCCTTGCCCCGCGCCTCGGCGCACTCGCGGGCGCAACCGGACACGGCCAGCTTCAGCTTGTGCGGGGAACGCAGTCCGCGGTAACGCTTTTCGAGCAACACCGCCATGCCGACCGAGTCCTGCTGGCCGTAGCGGCACCAGGTGGAGCCGACGCAGCTCTTCACCGTGCGCAGCGACTTGCCGTACGCGTGACCGGATTCCATGCCGACGTCGACCAGGCGCTGCCAGATCTGCGGCAACTGCTCCACCCTGGCGCCGAACAGGTCGATCCGCTGGCCGCCGGTGACCTTCACGTACAGGTCGAAGTCCTTGGCGATCTGGCCGATGGTGATGAGCTGATCGGCGGTCACCTCACCGCCGGGCATCCGCGGCACCACCGAGTAGGTGCCGTTCTTCTGCAGGTTGGCCAGGAAGTGGTCGTTGGTGTCCTGCAGCGCGGCCTGCTCGCCGTCGAGGATGTGCTCGCTGGAGGTGGAGGCCAGGATGGAGGCGACGGTCGGCTTGCAGATGTCGCAGCCGGTGCCCTTGCCGTACTTGGTGATCAGGCCGGAGAAGGTGCGGATGCCGGTGACCTGAACGATCTGGAACAGCTCGGCGCGCGACTGGGTGAAGTGCTCGCACAGCGCCTTGGACATCTCCACGCCGGACTGCTCGAGCAGCTTCTTGAGCATGGGAACGCAACCGCCGCAGGAGGTTCCGGCGGTCGTGCACTTCTTGATGCCCGGGATGTCGCAGGCGCCCTCGGCGATGGCGCCGCAGATCGCGCCCTTGGACACGTTGTTGCAGGAGCAGATCTGCGCGTCGTCGGGTAGCGCGTCGGCGCCCAATTCCGCACCGGCGGGCGAGATCAGCGCGGCGGGCTCGGCAGGCAGCGGCCGCCCGACCAGTGGGCGCAACGCGGCGTAGGCGGTGGCGTCGCCGACCAGGATGCCGCCGAGCAGGATCTGCGCGTCATCGGAGACAACGAGTTTCGCGTAGGTGCCCTTGGCGGCGTCGTGCAGCACCACCGACAGCGCGCCCTCGGTGGTGCCGTGCGCGTCACCGAAGCTGGCCACGTCGACGCCGAGCAGCTTGAGCTTGGTCGACATGTCCGCGCCGGGGAATTCGCCTGCGCCGCCGAGCAATCGGTCGGCGACGATCTCGGCGGTGGTGTAGCCGGGCGCGACGAGGCCGTAGCAGGTGCCCTCGACCGCGGCGCATTCGCCGATGGCCCAGATGCTCGGATCCGAGGTCTGTAAGCCGAGGTCGGTGATGATGCCGCCGCGCGGGCCGACCTCCAGCCCACTGTCGCGGGCGATCTGGTCGCGCGGGCGGACACCCGCCGAGAAGACGACGAGCGAGGCTTCGATGACCGAGTCGTCGGACAGGCTGACCCGGATGCCGTTGTCGCCTGCCTCGATCGAGGACGTGCCGACGCCGGTGTGCACGTGCAGGCCGAGATCGGTGACCAACCGTTCCAGGATGGCGCCACCACCCTCGTCCACCTGGGCGGGCATCAGCCGCTGGTTGTACTCGACCACGTGCGGGGTGAGGCCGAGCAGCCGCAGCGCGTTCGCGGCCTCCAGGCCGAGCAGGCCGCCGCCGACCACCACGCCGACCGCGCCCGGTCCGGCGGCCTCGGCGGCGGCCCGGATGCCGTCCAGGTCGTCGATGGTGCGGTAGACGAAGCATTCCGGGCGATCGTGGCCGGGCACCGGCGGCACGAAGGGATAGGAGCCGGTGGCGAGCACCAGCGCGTCGTAGGCGATGGTGTCGCCTGCCGACGTGGTGACCTTGCGGGCGTCCCGGTCGATCGACTCGGCGCGCTGGCCGAGCCGCAGGTCCACGAGGGCGTCGCCGGCGTATTCGTTGCCGGGCAGGGCCAGCGCCGCGGTATCCCAGGCGCCGACGTAGGTCGACAGACCCACGCGGTCGTAGGCGGGCAGCCGTTCCTCGCTGAGCACGACAACCTGCCACTGTCCTGCCTCGTCGCGCGAGCGCAGTGCCTCCACGAAACGATGCCCGACCATGCCGTGGCCGACGACGACCGCGGTCTTGCGCAGGGCTGGTTCGACTGAGTGATTCGTCGACGTGCTCAAGAAGGGCCTCCCAAGATCCGGTTGGCCCCACGGTAGGAAACAGGTATTGCCGCCATGCTGCGCACGATGACCGGCGCATCAACGGTTGCTCACGGACCCGGATTCACCAGGGTGAGCTCGGCTCATCCGCCTCCCCGCGAATTCAGGCCAGACCTAGGTGACACACCGGCAGCGTCGGCGACCGGCGGGGAGGTGACCGCAGCGGTGAGCCCGTGCCCGACGAGTTACCCATGTTCTCCAGAAATCAGTCGATGCGGGGTAACAGAGCAGCACCGGAGAGCCGACTTACTGCCAGGTGTCTTCGAGCATCCGCGGCTTGCAGGCCTGCCATGCACCGGCGAGCAGCACCAATACGGCCACCCCGAGCAGTGCGAACGGAGCGATCCAGCCGCCGGTGACCGAGTGCAGCACGCCGAACAGCAGCGGTCCGATGCAGGCCACCGCGTAGCCGACGCCCTGGGTGAAGCCGGACAGAGCCGCGGAACCACCGGGGGTGTTGGTGCGCAGGTTGATCAGGGTCAGCGCCATCGGGAAGGTGCTCGGGCCGAGACCCAACAGCACGACCCACAGGATGGGCACGCTCATCGGGGCGACGATCAGTCCTACGAAGGCGGCGACGAAGAAGACCGCGCAGCCGATCACCACGGGGAAGGGATTACGGAACCGGGTGACGACCGTCGGCGCACTGAGCGCCGCAACCAGACCGACCACCGCGAACAGCGCGAGCATCGAGCCGCCGAAGCCTGCGCTTGCTCCGGCGTCGCTGAGGATCTTGGGCAACCAGGTGAACATCGCGTAGGTGATCAACGACGTCATACCGAACATGCCCGCCATGCCCCACGCCACCGGCGACCGCCAGACCCGCCCGGTGCGCGGCGCGTCGATCGCGCCGAGGGCGGTGGTGTCCTGCACGTCGTGGCCGCGCCGGTCGCGCAGCACGCCGAGCCACGGCACCACGGCGGCGAAGCCGAGGATCGCCCACAGGCCCAGCGAGATGCGCCAGCCGTGCGCGTCGGCGATCGGGACCGCGACGAACGCGGGCACCACGGTGCCCAGTTGCACCATCACGATGTAGAGCGAGCTGACGATGGCGACCCGATCGGCGAAGTACCGCTTCACCAGCGGTGGAATCACCACGTTGCCGATACCCATGCCGGCCAGCGCCAGGGCGGAGAAGACGAGGAGTTCGGCGGTGCCCGACAGCAGCACCCGGACCAGCTGGCCGGTGCCCGCCATCAGCATGGCGACCAGCGCGGTGCGCTCCAGCCCGAGACGCCGCACGAGCACCGGGGTCAGCAGGCCGGACAGCGCGAACATCGCGGTCGGGATCATGCCGAAGACGCCGACCACCGCGGTGCCGTAGCCCACATCGGCGCCGATGCGTTCGGCAAGCGGGCTGAACGCGGTGACCGCGACCCGCAGGGTAAGCGCCGACATAACGATGGCGGCTAGAACGAGCAGACGGCCCTCCGTCAGCGCGCGTCGGCGCTGCTCGACCTGCGGAGATTCCTGTCCGGTCGGAGTTTTCTGGAGGGTTGCAGTCACTGCGAAATCATAGGATGACCGGATGATAGGAGGCAACGATTTGTGATGAGCGGTACTCTATGGCGGTGCAACCAGTCCGGCGCACCAGCCTCATCGCCCAGGTCACCGAGCAGCTGCGTGCCGAAATTCGTTCCAGCCGTTGGCCCATCGGGTCCCGCATCCCCACCGAACCGGAGCTGACCGAGCTCACCGGAACGGGTCGAAACACCGTGCGCGAGGCCGTCCAGGCCCTCGTGCACGCGGGGATGCTGGAGCGCCGCCAAGGCTCGGGAACCTACGTGATCGCCTCCTCCGACCTCGGCGGCACCCTCGGCAAGTACTTCGCCGATGCCGAAGAGCGCGATGTCCTCGAGCTACGCCTGGCGCTGGACACCACGGCCGCCGCGCTGGCCGCGCGCCGCCGCGACGACGGCGACATCGCGAACCTACTGCAGCTGCTCGCCGAGCGCGACAAGGCCTACGACGAGGACAACCCGGCCGCGATCGAGTCCGATGTCGAGCTGCACCGCGCGATCGTGGTCGCCAGCCACAACGCGGTCTACCTCGAGTTCTACGACTCGCTGCTGCCGATCATCGAGCAGGTGATCCGGGCCAGGACCCTGAAGTCCGACGACTCCTACCCCGAGGAGCACGCCGAGCTGGTGCACGCCGTGATCGACGGCGACCCCGAGCGCGCCGCGTCAGCGGCCAGCTGCTTCCTCGAGTCGCTCATCGCCGAATACCCCGACGTTCGATAACAGCAATCTCCCCTGCGGACGGCACGTGAATAACCACTCACGCGCCGTCCGCTTCGCATGTGAGTCGGAATTGCCTGGAACGTCACGCGTCGCCACGGAGCCGCAACAACCGGCCCCTACGTTGTGAAACGACCTAGAAAGGCAACTCGACTCCGCCGGCGGCGCCAGCCGCGATGAGGGCCGGTCGAGTGCGAACGAGAGGAAGCCGATGACTGCCATCGCAGCCGCCACCGGCACCGAGTCGACCACCGCATCCGAGACCTTCCAGCACCAGACCCGTGGCCGCTGGCTGGAACACTGGGAGCCGGACAATCTGAAGTTCTGGGAGTCCGGTGGCGCGCGCACGGCACGCAAGAACCTGATCTTCTCGGTGTTCGCCGAGAACCTCGGCTTCAGCATCTGGGTCATCTGGGGCACCGTGGTCACCAGCATGGGCGCCGCGGGCTTCCCCTTCCTCGAGGGCCTCGGCAAAGGCAACCCGACGGCGGTGAGCAACGCGCTGCTGCTGTCGTCCACCCCGACCCTGGTCGGCGCCGCGCTACGCATCCCCTACACCTTCGCGATCCCGAAATTCGGCGGCCGGGCCTTCACCGCGTTCAGCGCGGCGATGCTGCTCATTCCGACCCTCGGGCTGGCGTACTTCGTGAACCAGCCGGGCACGCCGATGTGGGTCTTCATGATCCTGGCCGCGCTCGCCGGTGTCGGCGGTGGCAACTTCTCCTCGTCGATGGCCAACATCAACTTCTTCTTCCCGGAGAACAAGAAGGGCGCGGCGCTCGGCATCAACGCCGCGGGCGGCAATCTCGGTGTGGCACAGACCCAGCTGGCGTTGCCGCTGCTGATCACCCTGGGCACGCACCTCACGGCCAAGGATCCGGCGGGCTACCGCTTCGGCATCACGCTGTCGGTGCTGGTGTGGATCCCGTTCATCCTCGTCGCGGCGTTCGGCGCGCTGCGCTACATGGACAGCGTCGCCAGCGCCAAGTCCGACGGCAAGTCCTACCGGCTGGCGCTGACCAACCAGCACACCTGGGTGATGGCGCTGCTGTACATCGGCACCTTCGGCTCGTTCATCGGCTTCTCCTTCGCCTTCCCGACGCTGATCAAGGCCAACTTCCCGGAGCTGGCCAAGATCGGCTGGATCAGCACCATCGGCAATCTGGCCTTCCTCGGCGCGTTCGTGGGCTCGTTCAGCCGGCCGTTCGGCGGCTGGGTGTCCGACAAGGTCGGTGGCGCCAAGATCACCGTGTGCGTGTTCGGCGGCATGGCCGTCTCGGTCGCGCTGATCATGGCCGCGCTGGAGCTGAAAAACTTCCCGCTGTACCTGATCTCGTTCCTGCTGCTGTTCGTCATGACCGGCATCGGCAACGGCTCCACCTATCGAATGATCCCGACCATCTTCAGCGCGATCTCCAAGAAGTACGCCGCCGAGCACGGTCTGGACCTCACCGAGTCGACCGCGTCGGCCCGGCGCCAGGCCGGTGCCGCGATCGGCGTGATCGGCGCGGTGGGCGCCTCGGGCGGCTGGCTGTTGCAGCAGGCGTTGCGGCTGTCCAACATTCACTACCACTCGATGGCGCCCGCGTTCTGGGCCTATGCCGTGGCGTTCCTGTTGATGGGCGCGGTCACCTGGTGGTTCTACCTACGGTCCTCGTTCGCGGTCCAGCGGATGCCGTCGCTGGCCTACGCCAAGGTGTAACCGGCACAACGCAGCACGCACGTCGGTCGTCGAAAGGCGCTGAGCCGCAAGGCTCGCCTCTCGGCGGCCGACGTTTTCGTTTGCGCTACACCATCAATCGGACCATGTCAGCCGTCCGGGCCAAGCCGGGAAACGCCTCCGGCGTCGAGCGCGGATGCAGCGCATGCACCGCGAGCCGGAACATGACCGCGCGCAACAACATCTGCGGCCATTCCGGCAGATCGCGCCAGCGCTCCAGCAGGCCGTCGTCGGCGCCACCCCAGGCCAGCGCGTCCACCACGATCACCCCGGCCGCCCACGGCGCGGGCCGCCAGTACGGCGTGATGTCGGTG
Source organism: Nocardia sp. CS682 (assembly GCF_004634405.1). Lineage (NCBI taxonomy): Bacteria > Bacillati > Actinomycetota > Actinomycetes > Mycobacteriales > Nocardiaceae > Nocardia > Nocardia sp. CS682. Next base: position 2,998,688 of record NZ_CP029710.1, read on the forward strand.
AGGCCCGGAGTGTGGGTCCCGGCGAACAGCACGGTGCCGAACAGGTCGCCGTGCACCAGTTGGGCAGGCGTCTGCACCGGCTTACGCAGGGTGGCCAGCTGGCCGATGAGCTCCATGCTGCGCTGGCCGTCGGGCGAATCCGCCGAGGGCAGCGGTCCGCCCGCACGCAGGCTGCGCAGCGGCACCGCCTCCCAGGCCGCCCGGTCGGCCGCGACGAACACGTCCACATCGACCCACGGCGCCACCGGCGGCTGCACCAGGAACCGGGGCCGCTCGAGATGGGTCGTCGCCTGATGCAGGCGCAGCGACACCGAAACCACTTCGTCGTGCCGGGGTTCCGGGATGCCTTCCAAATAGGTGTCGGCGCGCCAGCCGGAGACCACGTAGCGGCCGTCGGTCGCGCGCACCGGCCGGGCGAGGCGCAGCCCATCCACCTTCAGCGTCTCGCGCACCTTCGCCGACCACGCCGCCCGCGCGTGATCGGCGACCGGGCTGAGCACCACGTCCCCGAACCGCCAGCCACCCTCCCAATCGCCCAGCGTGACCGGGGAAACTTCGCGCAGACCGAACGTGGCACGCACGTGCTCGGGAGGTTCCACAGAAGTCACGGCCGTACCGTACCGCCGTGGTGGACGCCGTACAGGACGCCGCGCCGAAGTGCAACCCCCGCCGTTAGGGCAGGGGTCACAGCGTCCTTCAGCGGATCAGTAGACGGGCAGCGACGGGTCGATCTGCCGCGCCCACGCGATGACCCCGCCTTGCAGGTGGGTGGCGTCGGCGAAACCCGCGCGCTTGAGCGCGGCCAAGGCCTCCGCCGAACGCACACCGGTCTTGCAGTGCAACACGATCGGGCGGTTCTGCGGCAGCTCGGACAGTGCCTCGCCGGACAGGATGCGGTCCTTCGGGATGAGCCGTGCGCCATCGATGTGTACGATGTCCCACTCGACGGGCTCGCGCACGTCGATCAGCTCGATCTCCTTGCCCGCGTCGAGCAGATCCTTCAGCTCGCGCGCGGTGACCGTCGAGTCGGCCGCGGCGGCCTGGCCCTCCTCGGACACCACCCCGCAGAACGCCTCGTAATCGATCAGTCCGGTGATCGGCTGACGCTCCGGGTCGCGGCGCAGCTTGATGGTCCGGTAGTTCATGTCCAGTGCGTCGTACACCATCAAGCGGCCGAGCAGCGGCTCGCCGATGCCGGTGATCAGCTTGATCGCCTCGGTCACCATCACCGAACCGATGGACGCGCACAGCACCCCGAGCACGCCGCCCTCGGCGCACGACGGCACCATGCCCGGCGGCGGGGCCTCCGGGTAGAGGTCGCGGTAGTTGATGCCGCGACCGTCGGGGGCGTCCTCCCAGAAGACCGAGACCTGGCCCTCGAAGCGGTAGATGGAGCCCCACACGTAGGGCTTACCCGCCAGCACCGCCGCGTCGTTGACGAGGTAGCGGGTGGCGAAGTTGTCGGTGCCGTCCACGATCAGGTCGTAGTCGGCGAACAGCTCGACGGCGTTCTCCGGCTCCAAGCGGATCTTGTGCAGCCGGACGTCGATGCCGGAGTTGATCTCGAGGATCGAGTCGCGCGCGCTGTCGGCCTTCGGGCGGCCGATGTCGGACTCGCCGTGGATGATCTGGCGCTGCAGGTTCGAGGCGTCCACCTCGTCGAACTCGACGATGCCGAGCGTGCCGACGCCGGCGGCGGCCAGGTACAGCAGCGCCGGGGAGCCGAGCCCGCCCGCGCCGATCACCAGGACCTTGGCGTTCTTCAGCCGTTTCTGCCCGTCGACGCCCAGGTCCGGAATGATCAGGTGGCGGCTGTAGCGGGCGACCTCGTCCTTGGTCAGCTCCGCGGCCGGCTCGACCAGCGGCGGCAGGGACTTAGGTGATGACACGTCCAGGACTCCTCGAATCGAATGGGTCGATCTCGTTGTGCAACACCCGCGACCAGACCGTTCTTCCCGACCTATCGTCGCGTACGGGGTGTCGCGTCAGCCGCGGGGGTACGGCCAGGGGTTGAAGCGGCAGCGCTTGCCGTCCATCGGGACGACGCCGTCGGGCTCGAGGGTCGCGATGTCGTTGTTCTTGGTGCCGAAGGTCTGCTGCATCATCACCGGGGCCAGGCCGCCGTCGGTCTCGCACGGCTGGTGCTGGTGGTAGCCGATGGCGTGGCCGACCTCGTGGTTGATCAGGTACTGCCGGTACGAGCCGATGTCGCCCTCGAAGGCGATCGCGCCGCGCACCCAGCGGACCTCGGAGAGCACCACCCGGCCGAGCTCGGCGTTGTAGCAGGACGAGTCGATCGGGATCTCGTATCCGCAGGCCTTGCGGGTGGATTCGCGGGAGGTGAGCGAGATGCGGAACTCGGTGTCGCCCTGGTCGACCCGGCGGAACGCGAACTTCTGATCGTGCGTCCAGCTCTTCGGGTTGGCGAGGGTGGACTCGATCAGCTTCGCCACCGACTCGTCGCCGCCGAAACCCGTGGTGTCGATGCCGTCCTCGATCTCCACGGTGTAGCGGAAGACCGAGTCGGTGCCGGTGCCGACCTGAGCGGACGCGCCGGGCACCACATGCCAAGTGCCGGTGCCGGTTTCGGCGAAGTTGCCACCCTGCGGCAGCGCGCCGGTCGGCAGGTCGGTGGGGAACTGGCCGTCGCCGGCCGGTCCGCCGATGATGCCGTCGCTCGCGGCGCGCGGACTCAGGTGGCCGAGGCCGGGCACGCCGCTCACCGTGGTCGCCGGGTCGGAGCCGCGCACCGCGTCGACCACCACCAGCACCGTGACGGCGAACAGCACCGGTAACGCGTAGGCCCGCCAGCCGTAGGTGGAGACGAATCTGCCCAGCGCACTTTGCTTTTTGATGCTGCGGTCGGGGCGTTCCCTGGTTCGGCCCTCGGTCGCAGCGGTGGGATCCCAGCTGGCGCGCAGCGGTTGATGGGAGCGGTCCGGCTGAGCGTAGAGACCGAGCGGGTCGTAGATCTCGACGCCGTCGCGGTCCCGGCGGGTGGCGGTCGAATCGGGCTGCCTGGTAAGCGGATCGGCACCGTTGGGGCGACCGTTGCGGTCCGGCCTGCGGGCGGAGCCCGCTTCGGCATCGAGCGGCGGCGCAGCGCCGGTGCGGGCGGCTGCGCCCGGTCGTGCTTCTGGGCCTGACCTTGCCACGGGTTCCGACCCTACGGAACCGGGCGCGCCGGGGCCAGCACGGCGGCGCGGATCGCGTCCACCGCCGGACGTGACCGGGGGGTCTGCGTGCCGCTCCCCGGGTCGGTCGGCGCGGAAAGTCACGGACACCAGGTTCTCACAGCGGGCCTGCGGCGCCGTCGGGCACGCCACAACCGCCGGGCGGTGCGACATTTCTCACCGGGTTCCCTCAGTTCTCCGGGCCCGGTCTGCGGGCGGGCAACAACCGAGTATCGTTCTGGGGATACCCGGTGCTTACCCCTTGCCGGGGAATCAACTGGGAGAGCCGAAATGACTGACCTCGTGGACCGGATGGCGTCCCGTAGATCGTCGTCCGAGCCCGCCAAACGCGGCACCCGGCTTCCGCGCGATGAGCGACGTCAACAACTACTCGCGGCCGCCAGCGAAGTCTTCGTGCAGCGCGGCTACCACGCCGCGGGGATGGACGAGATCTCGCAGTGCGCCGGAGTGAGCAAGCCGGTGCTGTACCAACACTTCACCAGCAAGCTGGAGCTGTATCTGGCGGTGCTGCAGAACTACGTCGACATGCTGGTGTCCAGCGTCCGGCAGGCGCTGCGGTCGACCACCGACAACCGCCAGCGGGTGCGGGCCGCGGTACAGGCCTACTTCGATTTCGTCGACAACGAGATGCAGGGCTTCCGGCTGGTCTTCGAATCCGACCTGACCAGCGAGCCGCAGGTGCAGCGCCGGGTCGAGCAGGCCACCGAGGCCTGCGTGGACGCGGTGTTCGACGTGGTGGCGCACGACTCCGGCCTGGACCCGTACCGAGCCCGCATCCTCGCGGTCGGCCTGGTCGGCGCGAGCCAATTCACCGCGCGCTACTGGCTGGAAGCGGATCGGCCGATCCCGAAGGAAGAGGCTGTGGACACCACCGTCTCCCTCGCCTGGGGCGGTCTGTCGCACGTCCCGCTGCACCCCATCGACTGAGCAAACGAACGACGCGAGCCCCTGCATCCCGAGGTTGCAGGGGCTCGTTGCTGTCGGCCCCAGGGGCCGAGAAAACTAGACGGTGGCGAAGCCGACGCGACCGCTGGTGACGGTGCCGATCTCGACGTAGGCAACCTTCGCAGCCTGGATCAGGAACTTGCGACCCTTGTCGTCGGTCAGCGACACGACGCCGCCGCTGCCGTTCAGCGCGTCGGCCACCAGCGCCTCGACCTCGTCCGGGGTCTGCGAGCTGTTGATCAAGAGCTCGCGCGGGCTATCCGAAATACCGATCTTGACCTCCACGGCCAACCTCCGAACGTAAGAGTCCTGTGCTGTCGATCCAAGGCTAGTGCTCCCCCGCCTCTCCGAGTATTCAGGCCAGACTTAGGTGCCACGTCAGGTGTCGTTGGCGACCGGCGGCAAGGCTCCATTTGAGTTAGCTGGTACCCGGCGAGTTACCCATGTACCTGCGAAATCAGTCGTTGCGCCGCGTCCGAAAGACGTATCGGCGGGACGGTGTTCGCCCATCGCGAACTCCGTCCCGGCCAGTGTTACTTCGGTTCGATGAGCTGGATCTCGAGCTCGATGTTGACCTTGTCGCTGAGCATGCCGGGCAGCGGGCCGCCGACGCCGAAGTCGGTGCGCTTGATGGTGCCGGTGGCGGAGAAGCCCGCGTGCCGGTTGCCGGTCGCGCCGAACTCCTGCACGCCACCCCACTCGACGTCCAGGGTGACCGGCTTGGTGATCGCGCCGAGGGTGGCCTCGCCCTGCACCTCGAAGCTCTCCGCGATCTGCACCGGCTCGGTGGCGCGGAAGGTCAGCGTCGGGCGGTTCTCGGCATCGAGGAAGTCGGCGGTGCGGATGTGCGCGTCGCGGTCGGCGTTGCCGGTGTCGAACGAGTCGAGGTAGATGGTCGCGCCGAGGGTGGCGGCGCCGGACTCGTCGACCACGAATTCGGTCTCGAAGCGGGTGAATCCGCCGCGCACCTTGGAGATGCCGAGGTGACGGATGGTGAAGGCCACCGACGAGTGCGCGGTGTCCAGGGTCCAGGAGCCGGGCTTCAGCGACTGGGTGGTCGTGGTGGACTCGGAAGAAGTTGTCATGCCAACCACCTTTGCCGGACCACGGTCCGTTAACCAGACCGCAGTTATCATGGCCCCCGTAGGGCGAGGTTAAGCCTCCTAGGACACGGCACGATGGGACCCATGGCACGCAACGGATTCGCCGAATTCCTCGTCGCGCGACGCGCGGAGCTACGCCCGGCCGATGTCGGCATGCCCGAGGGCAGGCGGCGCCGCACGCCGGGGTTACGCCGTGAAGAGGTGGCCGTGCGCGCAGGCGTCAGTGCCGACTACCTGGCGCGGCTCGAGCAGGGCCGCGACACCAATCCCTCGGTCGCGGTGATCGACGCGCTCGCCGATGCACTGCTGCTGCGTGGCGACGAGCGCCACCATTTCAGCCTGCTCGCGCTGGCCTCCGGCAACGAATCCCACTGCCCCGGTAGCGAATCGGCGCAGGAGAAGGTCGCCGAGACGATCCAGTCGATCCTGCGTGCGTTGCAGCCGACCCCCGCGTTCGTGGTCGGGCGCAGGCTGAATGTGCTCGGCTGGAACGCGGCGTGGGCGGACTTCGCCGCGCCGCTCGGCCTGCTCGACGGCGACGAACAGCCGAACCTGGCCTGGTACACGTTCGTCCAACCGACCGCGCGACAGGTGCTGCGAAACTGGTCCGAGGTGGCGGACACCTTCGCCGCGGCACTGTCGCGCGCCAAATTGCGCTGGCCCGGCGACGATTCCTTGGTGGAGACGATCGACGCACTGCGCCGCCACCCCGAGTTCGCGACCCGCTGGAAGCCACACCACGTCGGGGCGCCCATCTCGGGCATGCTGCAGATCGACCATCCGGTGCACGGCCTGGTGCACGTCCCGTTCGAAACGCTCGACGCCGATCGCGACCAGAGCATCATCGTGTGGCTCACCGATCAGGCCCAGACGCAGACACCCGGCCTGCGACTGGTCCGGCCTGCGGCCGTCAACGAGTAGCCCTCAGATACCCAGCTTCGCCATGCGTTCGGCGTGGCTGGCCTGCATGCGCTCGAACAGCGAGGCGATGCCGTTGAGGTCGCCCGCGGCGCCGAGCACGAGTTCGGTCAGCTCGTCGCGCTGCGCCATGACGTACTGCGCCTGCGTGATCGCCTCGCCGAGCAGGCGCCTGCCCCACAGGGTGAGCCGGTCGCGTTCGGAGCGGCTGGCCTCGACCGCGCGCCGCACCTCCTCGACGACGAACTCGGAGTGGCTGGTCTCGGCGAGCACGTCGCGGACCACCTCGGCGACCTCGGGCGGCAGCGCACCGGCGATCTCGTTGTAGAAGTCCGCGGCGATGCCGTCGCCGACGTAGAACTTCACCATCGACTCGAGCCAGGTGGAGGGGTCGGTGGAGGCGTGGTAGGCGTCCAGCGCGCGGACGAACGGCGCCATCGCGTCGAAGATATCGACCCCGCGCTCGGCGAGCGCCGCCTCGAGCGCGTTGAAGTGGCCCATCTCGGCGGAGGCCATCTTGGCCACGGCTACCTTGCCGCGCAGTGTCGGCGACAGCTTGGCTTCCTCGGCCAGCCGATAGAACGCGGAGATCTCACCGTAGGCGAGCACCGCGAACAGATCTATGACGCCCGGGTGGTCGGCGAGGTCGGCATCGGTCGACGAAACACCCAGCGCGGCAGGTGACTGTGCTCCCATGGCCCCAGCCTAGTACTCCGCGAGAGTCACGCCGCCGCAGCGCGAAAGTTGTCCCTTTTCACGCGGCCTCGGTGAGGAACTTGTCCAAATATGCCCATGTCGAGTCGCGGGCTTCCGGCCCGGTGAGGATGCCGAGGTGGCTGCCCGGGGCGGTTTCGAAGCGGACCGAGGCCGCGCCGGTGAGCGTCCGGGTGCCCGCTTCGACCGCGGCGGCGGGGGTGATCACGTCCGTAGGACCGCCGACCAACAGGACGGGGGCACTCACCTGGGCCAGCTCGACACGCCGCTTACCGAGCTGAACGACGCCGCGGCCGATGTCGTTGTTCAGGATCAACCTGCCCCACAGCTGGCCGTAGAAACGGCCGGGGTAGCCGGGCATCTCGGCCATGAAGCGGTCGATGGTCTCCATCCGCGCCAGCGTCTCGGTGCGCGCGATATTGCTGGCGACGAACCACGGCCTGGTCAGCTCGCGGTCCCAGGCGGTGATCTTGTAACCGATCCTGGTCAGCGGCGCGGGCACGCCACCGGCGGCGCGCACCAGCGTCGAGGTGGCGATCCCGCCGGTCAACTTGGCCACCGCGCGCAGCTGCGGGATGCCGGTCAGCTTGTCGTAGTCCAGCGGTGCGCCCACCGCGGTGATGGAGCGGATCGGCAGCTCGGCGTGCGCGGCGGCGGTGAGCAGCGCCAGCGTGCCGCCGAGTGACCAGCCCACCAGGTCGACCGGCTTGCCGTCGCGGTCGGCGGAGGTGCGCAGCACCGCCTCGGGCAGGATCTCGTCGATCCAGTCCTCGAAGCCCATCCGCCGGTCGCCGAAGGTGATGTCGCCGTAGTCGATCACGTACGGTGCGCGGCCGGTCTCCAGCAGGAAGCCGGCCAGGCTCTGGTCGGGGCGCAGGTCGAAGCAGGTCGCGGGCGCGGCCAGCGGCGGCACCAGCAGGACCGCGGAATCCGTTGCGGGCACGGCGGTTTCGGTGTCACCCTGGCGGTGCTCGAAGCGACGCAGCTGCCGATGCGGCTCGTCCCAGAGCACCGTCGACGGCGTGGGATCCGGTGCCTCTACGCCCGAACCGAAGGTCAGCGCCCAGGCGTTGCGGGCGGCGGTCGTGACGGTGTCCGCGATATTCACCCGGAGAATGTCTCACATCCGGTACCGGCGGTAACAGGCAAGTCCGGTTTGCGGTTACCGCTTGCCCATGGCGAGCGGATTCGCCGCAGGCACGATGGCCGCGTGCACCCGGTCGGCCAGCGGCGCGAGCGAGGTCGTCAGCTCGGTCACGGCGTCGGCGGACAACGCCGCGAGCGCACCGTTCCAGGCCGCGTCGTCGGTGCTCTGCTCGACCCGTCCGAGCAGTTCGGCACCGCTGCCGGTCAGCGCCGGGCTGACCGGCTCCCCCTCGACCACTCCCCTGGCCCGCAATTCGTCGAACGCGTCCGCCCACTCCCGTTCGGACAACCCGCGCGCCCCGCGCAGCACCGATTCGGCCGCCTTGCCCGCCGCCGCCTGCATGACCATCGCCTGCCGCCCGGTCAGGCCGTGCGTCGCCAGCGCGGCCACGTGCCCGTCACCGCGATGCTCGCGCAACGAGGTGGTCAGCTGCCAGAGCGCGCCCACCGGGTCCGCGGGCAGCGGCAACGCCGCGTTCGCCGCGAACAGCGGCCTGCCCGTCGGGTCGGCCTGCTCCTGCACCGGCGCGAGCAGCGAGACGGCGCGAGCACACTCGGCCTCACCGGCGCCGAGTTCACGCAGCAGCGCGGTGGACAGGTCGAGCCGGACCGCCAGGCACTGCTCGGGGGTAGCCCGGGACCAGGCGCCGGGCAGCGCTTTGCGCACCATTTCCGGATGAAAACCGGCGAAGATCGCCTCGACTGTGGCGGGCGTCACCGCCCCCAGCGGCGCCGCCCGAAATGCGAAGTAAGTTTGCCAGTAACCGCGCAGTCCGATCGCGACACCGGCCTCCTTGACGCCGGTCCCGAAATAGACCACGTCATGTAGTGGCTCGAGAGTCTTCCAGATTTGCCGCGCGGGATGAATTGCCATGTGGCGCAGCGTACGTCGATGAACCACCCGGCGATAGCCGAGTTCGGTTTCCGAATAATCGACGGTGGCAATTCGAGCCGCGCACAATATCACGCTACAATCGCACCGGACAACGAAAAGTTTCGCTCGACCGACTTGCCTGATCTGTGCGTACACCGCCCAGCGGTACCGATCCGATCGGCATAACGAGCAGCGATTTCGTGGTCCAGGAAAATGTGCGCGCACCAGCTCCGCATCACCAGTGCGCCGCGCCGAGATCTCCCGATGTAGCCGCCCAGTCGCGGCACCCGAAGATCTCCAGAGCGTGGCCGGGTGAGTATCACAGGCGGAGACGTGGTCGTCGCGGGCCGACCGGTCCGCCCCACCTCGTGCGCGCGGGACGCGATTACGAGGAAGGCACGAACCTGAGCAAGATCACTGTCGAACAGGAACCCGGGGTAGCGGAGACGCTGTTGACCGCCGAACTGGACGCAACACATACCGCACCGACATTTGCCGAATTGGGCGTTCGCGACGAAATCGTGCGCGCACTGAACGAGATCGGCATCGAACGTACTTTCGCAATTCAGGAACTCACCCTGCCGCTGGCGCTGGCCGGTGAAGATCTCATCGGCCAGGCCCGCACCGGCATGGGTAAGACCTTCGGCTTCGGTGTGCCGCTGCTGCACCGCATCGCCACCGCCGACACCGGCACCACGCCGCTGGACGGCACGCCGCGGGCGCTGATCATCGTGCCGACCCGCGAGCTGTGCATCCAGGTCACCTCCGACCTGGAGAACGCGGGCAAGTACCTGAAGAACCACCAGGGCTCGCTGAAGGTGGCCTCCATCTACGGTGGCCGCCCCTACGAGTCGCAGATCGCGGCGCTGCGCAACGGCGTCGACGTCGTCGTCGGCACCCCGGGCCGCCTGCTGGACCTGGCGAACCAGAACCACCTGATCCTGGGCAAGGTCGGTGTGCTCGTGCTGGACGAGGCCGACGAGATGCTCGACCTCGGCTTCCTGCCCGATATCGAGCGCATCCTGACCATGGTCCCGGACAAGCGCCAGACCATGCTGTTCTCGGCCACCATGCCGGGCCCGATCATCACCCTGGCCCGCACCTTCCTCAGCCGCCCGACGCACATCCGGGCCGAGGAAGCGCACGAGACGGCCATCCACGACCGCACCGCGCAGTTCGTCTACCGGGCGCACGCGCTGGACAAGAGCGAACTGGTCGCCAAGATCCTGCAGGCCGAGGGCCGCGGCGCCACCATGATCTTCACCAGGACCAAGCGCACCGCGCAGAAGGTCGCCGACGATCTCGCCGAGCGCGGTTTCTCGGTCGGCGCCGTGCACGGTGACCTCGGTCAGATCGCCCGCGAGAAGGCGCTCAACAAGTTCCGCAAGGGCGGCATCGACGTGCTGGTCGCGACCGACGTCGCGGCCCGCGGCATCGACATCGACGACATCACCCACGTCATCAACTACCAGTGCCCCGAGGACGAGAAGACCTACGTGCACCGGATCGGGCGTACCGGCCGGGCCGGGCGCACCGGTATCGCGGTGACGCTGATCGACTGGGACGAACTGGGCCGCTGGGCCGGCATCGACAAGGCACTCGGCCTGGGTATGCCGGAGCCGGTGGAGACCTACTCGCGTTCGCCGCACCTGTTCGCTGAACTCGGCATCCCCGAGGGCGTGACCGGCACCATCCGCAAGGCCAAGCCGGCCGAGCGGGATGAGGACGCGGTCGTGGTGGAGCGCCCGGCGCGAGCCCCGCGCACGCGCAACCGCAAGCGCACCGTGCGCGGCAGGCCGATCGACGAGACCGAGTCGAACACCAATGGCACCGCCACCAACGGCACCGCGGACTCGGCACCGCATGACGCGCCGCCGAGCGACGACGCGTCCACCGATGACAACGGCGACCAGCCAGCCCGTCGTCGGCGCCGTCGCCGCAAGCCCGCGGGCGAGGCCGACGACGGTGGCGAAACCGCTGCCGCCGACGCCTCGGCCGACCCCCAGAACGGTGACGCGGAGTCCGGCGACCAGCCCGCGCGGCGCAGGCGCCGGCGCCGTAAGCCAGCCGGCGAGAACGGCACCGAAGACAGCGCCAGCACGGTAGAGCCCGCCACGGCTTCGGTCTGACCGGCCGGATCCGCTACTCTCGCAACCGTGCTCGCACCCGAGCGGCGAACGCGCGCCGACGTCATCTCCGCTGCCGCGATCGCCGTACTCGTGGTGATCGCGGCGGTGGCGGTATGGGTGCGCGGCGATGCGAGCGGCACCGAGTCGGTGACCGCGAGCTCGCCCGTACCGACCCCGGTGGCCGCCGACCAGCTCCCGACCTCACTGCGTGAACTGTGGCATGCGCCCAACGCCGCGAGCGCCCGGGCGCTGACCGCGGGTGGTGTCGTTGTCACCGGTGACGACGGCACGGTCACCGGGCACGACCCGCTCACCGGCAAGGACCTGTGGTACTACCGGCGCGACATGCCGCTCTGCGGGATCGAGAGCCAGTTCAGCACCGTGGTCGCGGTCTACCTGGACGAGCGTGGCTGTAGCCAGGCCACGCTGCTGACCGGCGACAGCGGTGCCAGGCGCACCGCGCGCAGCAGCTACATGGACCCGTCCGTGCGGCTCTCCGTCGACGGCACCTACGTGCTCGCGCAGGGGCCGAAGCGGCTGGAGATGTGGCGCTCGGACCTGGTGCGCACCATCGAATACGGCTTCGTGGACGCGCCGGTGAACGTGAAAACCCAACCGCGCAAGGGCTGCACGCTGCTCTCGGCGGGCTCGAGTCCGTCCCGGCTCGGTGTGCTGGAACGCTGCCCCGAGGACGCCGCCAACCGGCTGACCATGCTGAATCCCGCGCCGAAGGACAACACGGTGCCCGAGGAGTCCGGCTCGCACGTCTTGTCCGGCCCCGGTGCGGACTCCCCCGACGCGCGGGTACTCGCGGTGTCGGACAACAGGATCGTGCTCTACCTGCCGGGCACCCCGGCCGCCGCCGGGACGGAGGCGGCCGCACCACGGCTCGCCGTCTACGACGCGTCCGGTAATCCGATTGTGGTGCATCAGCTTTCGGCCCCGCTGAGCGACAAGACCGCGACCACCCGAATCGGTTCGGCCTACCTGGTTTTCACCGGCAACAGCGTGATCGCCTTGAACGGCAGTACTTTCGACCCGATCTGGACCGCGGCCGGCGCACTCGGCTCCCCCAGCATGATGGCGGGCAGGCTGCTGATGCCGACCGCGGGTGCGATCGCCGCGCTCGATCCCGCGTCCGGCGCCGAGGTCGGCCGCATCCCGGTGGACCGGCCCGGCTACAGCGGCGCGCCCATCTCGCTCGCGGTGCTCGGCACGACGATCCTCGAGCAGCGCGGCACCGAGCTCTACGCCCTCGGCTGAGGCGGAACTCCGGCGCCACCGGCGAACAATCCCCTGCTCGCGGACTACCGATCCCAGATCGAACGCCCGCTGCCCTTGGTCGGGCCGAGCTTCGACCAGCCCAGCCGACCGGCGGTAGCACCGGCCGGACGACTCGGCGGCGCACCGGTGAACCATGATGGATCCATGTCCGTACTCGACGATGCCCGGCTGGTACTGCTCCGACACGGCGAGACCACCTGGTCCACCCAGCACCGCCACACCGGCCGCACCGACCTGCCGCTCACCGAGCGCGGCGAGGCGCAGGCCCGGGCGGCGGGCCCGCTGCTGAGCGCGCTGAAGCTGCGCGATCCGCTGGTGTTCACCAGCCCGCGCCAACGGGCGCGGCAGACCGCGGAGCTCGCCGGACTGACCACGAGCACGGTCGACGAGGACCTCGCCGAATGGGACTACGGCGACTACGAGGGCCTGACCACCCCGCAGATCCGGGAGAGCGCGCCGGGCTGGACCATTTGGACCGGCGCCGTACCGGGCGGCGAGTCCGCGGACGCGGTGCAGGCCCGCGCCGATCGGGTGCTCGCCGCCGTGACGCCGCGGCTGCCCGAGCGGGATATCGTGCTCGTGGGGCACGGACACTTCTCCCGGGCGCTGATCGCCCGCTGGGCCGAGTTCAGCGTCAGGGAGGGCCGCCGGTTCGCCATGTCCACCGGCGCGCTGACCGTGCTCGGCCATGAACACGACGTGCGAACCATCTTGGCGCACAACCTGGTTCCCACCGCTGAGGGAGAAACACTGTGACCGTAGAGCTGCGTCGCGCCGTTCCCGCCGACGTACCCGGCCTGGTCGGCCTCGTCCATGAGCTGGCCGAGTACGAGCGGGCCAGCGACGAATGCACCGTCACCGCAACCCAACTCGACACCGCGCTGTTCGGCGCCGAGCCGAAGGTCTTCGCTCACGTGGTCGACGAAGACGGCGAGCTGGTCGGCTGCGCGATCTGGTTCCTCAACTTCTCCACCTGGAACGGCGTGCACGGCATCTATCTGGAGGACCTCTACGTCAAGCCGGAGACGCGCGGCAAGGGTTACGGCAAGGCCCTGCTCGCCACACTGGCCAAGGAAGCCGTGGACAACGGCTACAGCAGGCTCGACTGGGCCGTGCTGACGTGGAACAAACCCTCCATCGATTTCTACGAATCCCTCGGTGCCGCAGCGCAGAACGAGTGGGTTGGCTACCGCCTCACGGGTGAGCCACTGGGCAAGCTGGCCAAGGAAGCGCGGTAGTGCACCGACGATGACGTGGCTCGAACATTTCGACGAGGACGCCTGGCCGAGCACCCCCGACGCGGCCATCGCGGTACAGGACGAATTGCGGCCGAAGGTCCAAACCACCCGGCAGGACGGGGAATTCGGCACCATCGCCGGGCTCGACTCCGCCTACGCCGAGTCCGGCGAGGTAGCCGCGGCCGTGGTGGTGTTGCGCGCGACCACCCTGGAAACCATCGAATCGGCTGTCGCGCACGGCACTTCGAACTTTCCCTACCACCCCGGTTTGCTCGCGTTCCGCGAATTGCCCACGACCATGCGGGCATTGGCGCAACTCGGCGCCGCACCGGACCTACTCGTCTGTGACGCACAGGGTTTGGCGCATCCCCGCCGCTTCGGCTTGGCCTGCCACCTCGGTGTGCTCACCGGTATACCGACGATCGGCGTCGCCAAATCCGCCTGGGGCGACTACCGCGAACCGGGTCCCGAGCGCGGCGCCCGCACCGACATCACCATCGACGGCGAGGTCGTCGGCCGCGCCCTGCGCACCAGAACAGACGTGAAACCCGTCTTCGTCTCCGTCGGCCACCGCATCGACCTGGACACCGCGTGCGCTCAGGTACTGGCCCTCACGCCGCGCTACCGGCTCCCCGAGACCACCAGGCGCGCGGACTCCCTGTGCCGCGCCGAGCTACGCACCGCACTCACCGCATAGCCGCGCGCGACAATGCCGCGGTCAGCTCGATGGGTCAGCTTTCTCCGGCTCGATGGCGTAGTCGGCGGCCATCCACCGCGTCGAGGGCGGGGCGAACAGCAACACCAGCGCAGCCACGACGACCACGCCGAGCAGCGTGCCCAGAACCGGCTGATGTGAGTCGGTCAGCAGCGACCAGGTGACCGGCAGCAGCAGCAACTGGGCGATCACGGCGATCGCCCGCCCCCAGCGCTTGCCGAACAGCAGACCGATGCCCGCGGCGAGCACCGCGCCACCGAGGATGCCGAACCAGGCGGCGGTGCCGTACCCGCTGGTCGCGGTCTGGTCGTGGCCGAGCAGCCCGCGCACGATCAACGCCAGCGCGACGATCACCGCGACCGCCCCCTCCAGCGTCACCAGTCCACCCGCGCCGCGCACCGTCCTCGGCACGCCACCGTCACCCTTGCGTTCAGCCACCCGGCAAGCCTACGACCCGCCGTAGTGGCCGTCCTCCCGACCGCTCCGGTTCAGCGGCTTTTCGGACCGGATCCGGCGACGATTAGGCTGCGGGTCGTGCGGACGCTGCTGATCGTGAATCCGAATGCCACCTCGACCACTCCGGCGACTCGGGATCTGCTGGCGCACGCGCTGGAGAGCCGCACACAGCTGACCGTCGCGCACACCCAGCATCGCGGCCACGCCGCCGAATTGGCCCAGTGGGCCGCCACCAACGAGATGGACCTGATCGTCGTGCACGGCGGCGACGGGACGGTCAACGAGACCATCAACGGCTTCCTGCCGCTGCCCGAACTCAACGACGGGCAGGCCTGGCTGCCGCGACTCGGGGTGATCCCCGGCGGCTCGGCGAATGTGTTCGCACGGGCGCTCGGTATCTCGCCGGACCCGGTGACAGCAACCAACCAGCTCATCGATCTGCTCACGCTGGACCGGGACCGCAGGATCGGACTCGGCCTCGCCGACGACCGGTGGTTCACCTTCAGCGCGGGGGTCGGCCTCGACGCCGATGTCTGCGAGGCGATCGACGCCAGCCGCGCCGACGGCAAGACGGCCACCCCGGCCCGCTACCTCCGGACAACCGTGCGGCAGTTCTTCCGGGCCCGGCGCAAGGAGCCGACCGTCCGGATCGAGGTCCCGGGGCACGAACCGGTCACCGAAGTGCATTACGCCTTCGTAACGAACACGACCCCCTGGACCTACCTGAACACCACCCCGGTGCACACCAACCCGGGCACCAGGTTCGAAGACGGTCTCGGCGTGTTTGCCGTGCGTTCGATGTCCGTACTGCCTACACTGCTGCTTGCCAGACAGCTCTTGGCAGTCGACGGAAACCCCAAGTCTCGCAATTTGTTTCGCGAAGACAACGTTCCGTCCGTGCGTATCGAGACGAAGGAACCCATCGGTCTGCAAATCGATGGCGACTTTATCGGGAAGCGCAACGTGGTGGATTTCACGGCCGTGCCCGCCGTCTTGGATGTCGTGGCGCCGCGACCAGAGTGATGCACGAAACGCACGAAAAACATCGTGGTAGTGCTGCGAAAACTGGGTAGAGCGAGTACAAAGGACCGGGCAGGTTCCCCTAGCGGGGGCCGTTAGAGCGTGAGCTTCCCCACGGTGCACCAGATACCTATTGACATCTACGGTGTTCGTGAAAGCATTCACAAGCAACCGTGCGGAAACATTCGAGTCGCACAAGTGAACGATCCACAAACCGTCGGCGCCATTTGCGGCGCCCAGCAAAGGAGCAGAGGAATGGACTGGCGCCACAAGGCCATCTGTCGCGACGAGGACCCCGAACTGTTTTTCCCGGTGGGTAACAGTGGTCCTGCGCTCGCGCAGATTGCCGATGCCAAGCTGGTCTGCGCTCGCTGCCCCGTAACCGCTGACTGCCTGTCCTGGGCCCTGAAGTCCGGACAGGATGCCGGCGTGTGGGGCGGTATGAGTGAAGACGAGCGCCGGGCGCTCAAGCGTCGTAACGCACGCACGCGCACCCGCACCGTCGTCTAGCAGACGATCGGATTTACCGGACCATTCAGCCCGGTCCGGTGAACGCATTTAAGCCCGGCACCTTCGAGGTGCCGGGCTCTCTTGTGTCCCAACACATATAACGAAACGGCTATCAGCGACCGGAGCGACGGCCCAGCGGAACACGAAGCACCGCATCGGTTCCGATATCGGCGCCGGGGTGCAGGCCGATGGAACCGCCGAGTTCGGCGGTCACCAGGGTGCGCACGATCTGCAGGCCGAGACGGTCGGAGGATTCCAGGCTGAATCCGCTGGGCAGGCCGCGGCCGTCGTCGCTGATGATCACGTCGAGCCAGCGCGCGGAACGCTCGGAACGGATTGTCACCGTGCCGTCTTCGCCCGAATCGAAGGCGTGCTCGATCGCGTTCTGCACCAGTTCGGTGAGCACCATTACCAGCGGGGTCGCGCGTTCGGCGGAGAAGACGCCGAGCGAACCCGCGCGGCGCACCTTGATCCGCGCGGTGTGCACGGTGGCCACGTCGGCCATGATCGGTAACAGCCGGTCGACGACCTCGTCCAGGTCGACCTCTTCGTCCACCGACATGGACAGCATCTCGTGCACCGACGCGATCGAGGTGACCCTGCGCACCGACTCGGTGAGCGCGACCTGCGCCTCCTCGTTCTCGGTGCGCCGCGCCTGTAACCGCAGCAGCGCGGCGACGGTCTGCAGATTGTTCTTCACCCGGTGGTGGATCTCCCGGATGGTGGCGTCCTTGCTGAGCAGCGCCCGATCGCGGCGTTTGACCTCGGTGACATCGCGCACCAGCACCGCGGCACCCGCCAATTCGCCGTGCGGGCGCAGCACCAGGGTGCGCAGCAGCACGGTCGCGCCGCGCGCCTCCACCTCCATCCGGCGGCCGGTGCGCCCGGCCAGCGCGGCCTGGATGTCGCCGACCACCTCCTGGGCATCGAACGGATCGGTGATCAGCGAGCGGGTGAGCACCGCCAGATCCTGGCCCGCGAGATCGGCCTGCAGGCCCATCCGGTGATAAGCGGACAGGGCATTCGGGCTGGCGTAGACGACGATGCCCTCGGTGTCGAGCCGGATGAAACCGTCGCCGGCGCGCGGGCTGGAGTGGGTGGCCGCGCGGTCCTCGGTGGTCGGGAAGGTGCCGTCGGCGATCATCTGGCACAGGTCGTCGGCGCAAGCGACATAAGCGATTTCGAGCGTGCTGCGCACCCGCGAGCGTTGCACGTCGGTGTCGCGGCTCAGCACCGCGATGACATCGTCGCCGCAGCGGACCGGGATGGCCTCGCGGATCGCGTGCACCGGAGTCGGGTGATAGACACCCGCGGTCTCCACGTCCCGATCGGCGCGCACGATCTTGCCCGACATCAACGCCTCGAACACCTGCGGATGATCGGCCTGCAGGGCCAGGGTGCCGACCAGGTCCTCGTGGTGCACGGTGGACGCCGTGGTGGGGCGGCACTGCGCGACACACACGATGTCGGCGCCGGCCGCGATCGGTCCCGCACCGACCCACAGCTGCAGATCGGCGAAGGACAGATCGGCAAGCAGCTGCCAATCGCCCACCACCCGCTGCAGGTGATCCACGGCGACGCCGGGTAAGTCGGTGTGTTCGGCTAATAGCTCGCTCAGCGTCGCCATGAAGATCTACCGCTAACGTTTTCTAGGAGATGACGGCGATTAGGTGACCGGCTTTGATGGCGTCGCCCTCTTTGACGCCGATCGAGGTGACGGTGCCGCCGACCTCGGCCAGCACCGGGATCTCCATCTTCATCGACTCGAGGATCACCAGGGTGTCGCCCTCCTTGACCACGTCCCCCTCGTTCACCACGACCTGGTAGACGACGGACACCAGCTCGGCGAGCACTTCCTCGGCCATGACACCCCATTCACTCGGTTGGTTCACGCGGCTCGCCCGGCAGGTTCGAGCAGCCGAGCCGTGCGGCCTGTATCCGCTGCAGGTATAGCCAACCACACGTGAAAGAATGGCCTTCAATCAGAAGGGAGACTACTCATGGGTAAGCGCGGACGTAAGAAGCGTAGTCGCAAGGGCAACGCAGCCAACCACGGCAAGCGGCCAAACGCCTGAGCGAGAGCTCGGCCGAAAAACGCAGAGCGGCACGCACTTCCGTGAGGAAGGCGTGCCGCTGGTGTTTGCGTAGGACCTAGGAGTCGGAGGTCTCGATCTTGGATTCCACCTGGGTGATCGTGACCGTCTTACGGATCTCGAAGGTCAGCCGATCGCGCAGGGCGTCCGGTGCGCGGTCGCCACCGCACTTGCGGCTGAGCAGACCCTTGATCTTCTCCTCGATGCCGTAGGCCTCGATGCAGGGTGAGCAATGGTCCATGTGGTGCTGCAACCGGGCGCGAGTCTCATCGTTGCACTCGCCGTCCAGCATCAACCAGATATCGGTGAGCACCGCGGTGCAATCAAGATCCATGTCCGGATCCCGCTCGGTGTTCACTGCTTGACCTCCTGGCGTTCCCCCGAACGGTTGAATCCACGTTCGCGCGCCACATCGGCGAGCAAACCCTTGAGCTGCTTGCGGCCGCGGTGCAGCCGGGACATCACGGTACCGATGGGGGTGCCCATGATGTCGGCGATTTCCTTGTACGGGAAGCCTTCGACATCGGCGTAATACACGGCCATCCGGAATTCCTCCGGCAGCTCCTGTAGCGCGGCCTTGATGTCGTCGTCGGGAAGCGCGTCCAGGGCCTCGACCTCGGCCGAGCGCAGACCCTGCGAGGTGTGCTCGGCGGTAGCCGCGAGCTGCCAATCGGTGATCTCGTCGGTCGGGTACTGCGCGGGCTGGCGCTGCTTCTTGCGGTAGGAGTTGATGTAGGTGTTGGTCAGGATCCGGTACAGCCAGGCACGCAGATTGGTGCCTTCCTTGAAGGACTTGAAACCCTGGAACGCCTTGACGTAGGTCTCCTGCACCAGGTCTTCGGCGTCGGCCGGATTCCTGGTCATCCGCAGCGCGGCACCGTAGAGCTGGTCGAGCAGCGGGAGCGCATCGCGCTCGAACCGCTGGGCCAGCTCGGTTTCGTCGACCGCGGCACCGACACCGTCGGTCACCACGTCATCGTCGCTCGTCACACCTGTCCCTTCGATCGCCGTACCTGCCAAATCTACCGGCACTGGCAATTCGAAGGGGAATCCGGCTTCCGTCAGCGACGCCGTCGTCCCTCTCGGACGTTCGTCGAGCAGCAGGGGCACCGACATCTCCTTCACGTCGTTCACGGGGCTGATCAGTCGCGGGGCCGAGGGTTTCGTCCCGGCCGGGCGCTGTGTATTCGCTTCCAACATGCGGGACACGTCCTGTGTTCCCGCAGCGAAACGCCAGGACCGCAAAATCCATTGCGGCCCGGGCGGGTCTGCTCGTTAAGGTGTCCGCCATGGCAGGAGCCTCGACCCCGGCGATCCGGACCCTGACGCAGGCCAAGGTTGCCCATCGGGTGCACGCCTACAAGCACGACCCGCGCGCCGACTCCTACGGCACCGAAGCGGTGGACGCGCTGGCCGGCGAACTCGGGGTGACGGCGGCGCAGGTCTTCAAGACACTGGTGCTCGAACTGGCCAACGGCTCGCTCGCCGTGGCCGTGCTTCCGGTGCCGAATACGTTGTCGCTCAAGGCCGCTGCGGCCGCGCTGGGGGTGCCGAAGGCGGCCATGGCCGACAAGGTGAAGGCCGAGCGCAGCACCGGATATGTGCTCGGCGGCATCTCCCCGCTCGGCCAGCGCAAGCCGTTGCCGACCGTGGTGGACGAGTCCGCGCTGTCCTGGGATCGCATTCTGTGCAGCGCCGGGCGACGCGGGCTGGAGATCGAGCTGGCACCCGCCGACCTGATCCGGCTGACCTCGGCGGTGACCGCCACAGTGAGGACCGGGTAATCCACTCGATTCGGCACAATCTGTGCGTCAATGGACGGGCCAGATTCGTCCGACTCGAGGATGTGATGCGAAATGCCCGCGCACCAGCGTGTACGCACCGTGATCGTCGCCCTGCTCGGAACTCTCGCCCTGTCCCTCGGCGCGGTGGCGCTGCAAGCCCCGACGGCCACCGCGGCACCGCCGACGGCGACTCAGATCGACTTCCCCTTCGACGGCCTCGGCAAAGACGACGCCCCCAGCACGCCGAACGCCCCCAAGACGGACGACAAGGCGGGCAAGGCTGAGAAGCTCGGCGGCACGGTGACCAGCAAGGTGATCGACCTGGTCACCGGCATCGTCAAGTGCGGCCTGAATATCGCCAGCCCCGCCGTGAAGTGCTCGATCTGATCAGCTGATCGGAGGCCGGGCGGTCAGAGCAAGCTGATCTGCCCGGCTTCTTCCTGCTCGCTCACCCGGGCGAGCAGTTCGGGGCCATTGTTCTTCACGCTGTTGACCAGCGACGGCACCGGTCGCGCCACGATGCCCGCGATCACGTCTTCGCCGGGCGTCTCCAGCAGGCTCGACGGCGCGGGGTGGTCCGGGTCGAGCCAGGCGTCCCAGTGCTCCCTCGGCATCGGCAGCGGCATCCGATCGTGGATGCGGGTCAGATCGCCGACCGCGTCGGTGGTCAGGATGGTGCAGGACAGCAGCGGCTCGCTGTCGGGCAGCGACCGGTCCCGCCACACCGACCACAGCCCGGCCATATACAGCCGGGAGCCGTCCTCCTGGGCCATGAAGAAGGGCTTCTTGGCCACCTTGCCCTTGGCCGCCGGGTCCGGCTCGACCACCCACTCGTACCAGCCGTCCATCGGCACCAGGCAGCGCCGGTACTTCACCGCGTCCCGGAACGAGGGAGTGGTCGCGGCCTTGTCGGCTCGGGCATTGAACAGCGGCTTGCCCTTCACGGGCACCCCGGGCTCGGCGACCTTGGTCCACACCGGGATCAGGCCCCAACGCATCCGCCGCAGCCGCAACTTGGGCTCATCGTCTTTGTGGCCGTGCTCGTGCCGCTCCACCACGGTGAGGATCTGGGTGGTCGGCGCGACGTTGTAATTGGTGAAATTGCCCGAGCCCGGCGTGCTTTCGGTTTCGTCGATCGCATCCAGCTCGACCGCGAGCCGGCCGGGGTCTGTCGTGGTCGCATATCGTCCGCACATATCTCGATACTTCCACCTCCCACCGACACTCTCATGGACAATTGATCCATAGCTGGTGACCAGTTGAGAGTTTTGACCTAACATTCTCTCAGAGGATGGGTGGTCGCTGTGCCCGTCCGCTGACGCATGCGCGCCCCGACCGGCCACCGCCAGGAGCAACCGGGATCGACGTCGTCCCGAGCAATCACCGGCAAGAGGAGAGACTCACCGTGACTTCCACCGACATCAAACCGGCCGACAACGATACGGCGCTCACGTCGGTCAACCCGGCGACGGGCGAGGTCATCGGCACCTACCCGATCGCGGACGAGGACGCGGTGCGCGCGGCCGTCGCGAAGGCCCGCACCGCCGCCGCCACCTGGGGCGCGTTGAGCTACGACGAGCGCAAGACGCACCTGCTGCGCTGGTCCAGCCGGCTGGTCGCGGATTCCGACGAGTTCTGCAAGCTGATCCACGCCGAGAACGGCAAGCCGCTCGACGACGCCTTCCTGGAGCTGATGCTCGCGCTCGAGCACATCGCCTGGGCGGCCAAGAACGCCAAGAAGGTGCTGGCGCCCAAGAAGGTCTCCCCCGGCGCGTTCATGTCGAACTTCGCCGCCAGGGTCGAGCAGCGCCCGCTCGGCGTGGTCGGCGTGATCGGCCCGTGGAACTACCCGGTCTACACCCCTAACGGCTCGATCGGCTACGCGCTCGCCGCGGGCAACACCGTGGTGTTCAAGCCGAGCGAGTACTCCACCGGCATCGGCAACTTCCTGGCCGAGGCGTTCGCCAAGGCCAACCCCGGCCTGCCCGAGGGCGTGTTCATCACGATCAACGGCTACGGCGCCACCGGCGCGGCGCTGGTGAAGTCGGGCGTCGACAAGCTCGCCTTCACCGGCTCCACCGCGACCGGCAAGCGGATCATGGCCGCGGCCGCCGAGAACCTCACCCCGGTGCTGCTCGAATGCGGCGGCAAGGACGCGGTGATCGTCGCGGGTGACGCGGACGTGAAGGCCGCCGCCGACGCGGTCGCCTGGGGCGCCACCGCCAACAGCGGCCAGACCTGCGCGGGCGTGGAGCGGGTGTACGTCGACCGGTCGGTGCGCGACGAGTTCGTTGCCGAGGTGAAGAAGATCCTGGAGAAGGTCGGCCCCGGCTCGGGCGCCGACGCCTCCTACGGCCCGATGACCATGCCGAGCCAGGTCGACATCGTGCGCCGCCACATCGAGTCCGCGCTGAAGAACGGCGGCACCGCCGTGCTCGGCGGCCCGGAATCGGTGAAGGCGCCGTTCATCGAGCCGGTGGTGCTGGTCGACGTGGACGAGAAATCCGAAGCGGTGCAGGAGGAAACCTTCGGCCCGACGGTCACCATCCGCACCGTGGACGGCGTGGACGAGGCGGTCGAGCTGGCCAACAGCTCCAAGTACGGGCTGTCCTCGGCGGTGTACTCGAAGAAGAACGGCCTGGAGATCGCGCGCAGGCTGCACGTCGGGGCCACCTCGGTGAACTCGGTGCTCGCCTTCGCCGCCATCCCCGGCCTGCCGTTCGGCGGCGTCGGCGATTCCGGCATCGGCCGCATCCACGGCGAGCCCGGCCTGCGCGAATTCGCCCGCCCGCACTCGATCGCGGTGCAGCGCTTCGCGATTCCCGGCATGGCGCTGCTCAGCTACTCGCGCACCCAGTCCACCATGAAGCTGCTGCGCAAGCTGGTTCCGTTCCTGCACGGTCGGCACAAGTAAGTACACCGCCCGCGTGTCCGGCCGGATGATGGGCGAAGATGGACAGGTGAGTTTCTGGCCAGCGCCCCATGTCGATGTCCCTGTGCACGCGACCGTGACCCTGCCTGGATCGAAGTCGATCACGAACCGGGCATTGATCTTGGCTGCCCTGGCCGACGGACCGTCGACACTGTCCGGCGCGCTGCGCAGCCGGGATACCAACCTGATGATCGCGGCCCTGTGCGCACTGGGCACCGGCATCGAGGGTGACGGTGACACGCTCACCGTCACCCCGGCCCCGTTGCGCGGCGGCACCGTCGACTGCGGGCTCGCAGGCACCGTGATGCGCTTCCTGCCGCCGGTGGCCACGCTCGCCGCGGGCGAGGTGGCCTTCGACGGCGATGCCCAGGCCAGGGTGCGCCCGCTCAGCACCATCCTGGACGCGCTGCGCGGCCTCGGCGCCGACATCGACGGCGATGCGCTGCCGTTCCGGGTGCACGGCAAGGGCGCGCTGCGCGGCGGCACGGTGACCATCGACGCCTCCGGGTCCTCCCAGTTCGTGTCCGGGCTGCTGCTGTCGGCGGCGCGGTTCGACGAGGGCCTGATCGTGCACCACGACGGCAAGGCCCTGCCGTCCATGCCGCACATCGAGATGACCGTGGAGATGCTGCGCAGGGCCGATGTGCAGGTGCAGGCGCCCGAGCACAGCCGCAAGGCACAGACCTGGGAGGTTTCTCCCGGCCCCATCCGCGCGGTGGACTGGGACGTCGAGCCGGATCTGTCCAACGCGACGCCGTTCCTGGCGGCCGCCGCCGTCACCGGCGGCGAGGTGAAGATCCCGCACTGGCCGCGGCTGACCACCCAGCCCGGCGACGTGATCCGCGAGATCCTGGTGCGGATGGGCGCCGAGGCGCGGGTCTTCGACGGCGTGCTGACCGTGCACGGACCCGACCGCCTGGCCGGCATCGACATCGACCTGCACGACGTCGGCGAGCTGACCCCGACCGTCGCAGCCCTTGCGGCACTGGCCGATTCACCGTCGCACCTGCGCGGCATCGCGCACCTGCGCGGCCACGAGACCGACCGGCTGGCCGCGCTGTCCACCGAGATCAACCGGCTCGGCGGCAAGGTCACCGAGACCGAGGACGGACTCGAGATCGAGCCCGCCGAACTGCACGGCGGCCGTTGGCATTCCTACGCCGATCATCGAATGGCCACCGCCGGAGCGATTCTCGGGCTGCGGGTGGCGGGCATCGAGATCGAGGACATCGGCACCACGGCCAAGACGCTGCCGAACTTCGTTGCGCTGTGGGAGCGGATGCTCGATCCGACGCGCTCCGATCAGGGGGCGGCGCACTGAGGAAGCGCGAGTACGACGAATCCGACGTCCGGGTACGCCCGGGCAAGAGTTCGCGTCCCCGCACGAAAACCCGTCCGCAGCACAACGATGCGGAATCCGCGATGGTGGTCGCCGTGGATCGCGGCCGCTGGGGCTGTGTGCTCGGCGGCGACCCGAACCGGCACATCGTCGCCATGCGCGCCAGGGAACTGGGGCGCACCCCCATCGTGGTCGGCGATCAGGTGGACGTGGTCGGCGATCTGTCCGGCAGGCCCGACTCGCTGGCCCGCATCGTGCGGGTGACCGACCGCCGAACGGTGTTGCGACGCACCGCCGATGACACCGATCCGTTCGAGCGGATCGTGGTCGGCAATGCCGAACAGCTGTTCATGGTGGTCGCCCTGGCCGACCCGCCGCCGCGCACCGGCTTCGTCGAACGCTGCATGGTCGCCGCGTACGCCGGCGGGCTGCACCCGGTGCTGTGCCTGACCAAACACGATCTGGCCGCGGAGTCCGAATTCGCCGCCGCCTTCGAGGATCTCGACCTCACCATCGTCTACGGCGGGGTCGACGACCCGCTGGCGCCGGTGCTCGAGCTGCTCACCGGACGGCTCACCGCGTTCATCGGCCACTCCGGCGTCGGCAAGTCGACGCTGGTGAATCGCCTTGTGCCGGACGCGTATCGGGCCGTCGGCGAGGTGTCCGGTGTCGGCAAGGGCAAACACACCTCCACCCAGTCCGTCGCGCTGCCGCTGCCCGACGGCGGCTGGGTCATCGACACCCCGGGTATCCGCTCGTTCGGCCTGGCCCACATCACCCCCGACGACGTGGTCGCCGCCTTCAGCGACCTCGCGGCCGCCATCGAGGACTGTCCTCGCGGCTGCACCCACCTCGGGCCGCCCGCCGACCCCGAATGCGCACTGGACAAACTGCCCGGCAAGGAGCGCCGGGTGGCCGCCATCCGCCTGCTGCTCACCGCGCTGAACTCCAACGAGCACTGGCAGAACAACAGCGGACCACGGCCGATCGACTAGGGCCCTAGCTGCCGCTCCGCTCAGCTACGCAGTGCTTCGCTGGACCGGTCCTGCCCGTCCGGCTGGCCGGGAGCGAATGGCCACTCCTCGAACCAGGTGCAGCGCCCCTCCCCGTCGAAGCGCAGGACCCACAGGTCGCGCCAGCGCGCCGGTTGACCGGGGTATTCGACCTCCGCCCGGACGACGGCGGTCAGTCCGTCCACGGCGACGACCTCGGGCTCCATCGAGAACGTCTCGTCCGGCCCGTCCCGCCCCGCTTCCCAGAACTTCGCCAGCGCGGGTAGCCCGGTGAGCGGTTCGGCCCACGGGGAGACTTGGTATCCGACTTCGGGGGCGAAGAGGTCGCCGAGTTTGTCCGTGCCCGGCGATCGCCAGGCCCGTTCATATTCGCTGACCCATGCCTCAACTGTGCTTCGGTCCACCCAGAAAAAAGTACGCCTCTTCAGCAACCGACGCGCGGATTCTGTCCCGCCGCTCCGGAAATTCAAGCCAGACGCTGTACCGCCTCTCCGCGAATCCAAGCCAGACGCTGTACCGCCTCTCCGCGAATCCAAGCCAGACGCTGTACCGCCGCTCCGCGAATCCAAGCCAGACGCTGTACCGCCTCTCTGCGAATCCAGGCCAGACTCAGGTGCGACAACAGCGTGGCCGGCGGCCGGCGGCAGTCGAGCGGCCGGGTTCGCCCGTCCCCGGGGAGTTGCTTACGAATCAGTTGTCCCGCAGAGTATTTCCGACTCGGGAACACGACTTGTCGCGGAAACGCGAAGGCGCCCAGGGACCGGAGTCCTTGGGCGCCTTCGGGATTCAGCTGTGCGCGTCAGTGGCGACGACGGGGCTTGGGTGCGCGCTTGGGCTTTTCCTGCGCGCGGGCGGCCTCGCGGCGCTCGCGGCGGGTGGTGCCGTCGCCGTACTCCTCGGCGTCGCTGTGCACCTCGCGGTGCCCGCCCTCGTCGGGTCCGGAGTAGCTGAGACCACGCTGGTTACCGGAGTCGATGCCCTTGGCGCGCAACGCCGCCGGGGCGGCGGTGCCGTTGCCGACGGGCACCTCGTCGGTGGGCAGCGGGCGCGGCGCGGCCATCGCACCGACCGGTGAACGCAGGCCCTGATCGACCGAGACGCCGTCCGGCTGCGGCTGCTGCACCTCTACCTGGAGGTTGAACAGGAAGCCGACCGACTCCTCCTTCAGGCCCTCGAGCATCGCCGTGAACATGTCGAAGCCTTCGCGCTGGTACTCGACCAGCGGGTCGCGCTGCGCCATGGCCCGCAGGCCGATGCCCTCCTTGAGGTAGTCCATCTCGTAGAGGTGTTCGCGCCACTTGCGGTCGAGCACCGAAAGCAGCACCTGCCGTTCGAGATTGCGCATGCTGCCCGCGCCGGCCAGCCCGTCGATCTCGGCCTCGCGCCGGGCGTAAGCGTCGTGCGCATCGTCGAGCAGCGCTTCGAGCAGCTCGTCGCGGCTGAGATCGCCCGCCTCGCCGACCGCGGTCTCCCCGGTCAGGTCCTTGTAGTTGATCTTGACCGGGTACAGCGTCTTGAGCGCCGTCCACAGCTTGTCCAGATCCCAGTCCTCGACGTAGCCCTCGGCGGTGGCGCCGTTGACGTAGGCGGTGATCACGTCCGTGATCATGCCCTGGACCTGGCCCTCCATGTCCTCGCCGCGCAGAATCCGGTTGCGCTCGCCGTAGATGATGGTGCGCTGCTGGTTCATCACCTCGTCGTACTTGAGCACGTTCTTGCGGATCTCGAAGTTCTGCTGCTCGACCTGGGTCTGCGCGCTCTTGATCGCCTTGGAGACCATCTTGGCCTCGATCGGCACATCGTCGGGCAGGTTGAGCCTGGTCATGATCGCCTCGAGCGCGGCGCCGTTGAACCGGCGCATCAGCTCGTCACCCAGCGACAGGTAGAACCGGGACTCACCGGGGTCGCCCTGACGGCCGGAACGACCACGCAGCTGGTTGTCGATGCGGCGCGACTCGTGCCGCTCGGTGCCGAGCACGTAGAGCCCGCCCGCCTCGCGCACCCGATCGGCGTCGGCCGCGGTCTGCGCCTTGACCTGCTCCAGCGTCGGCAGCCAGGCCTGCTGGTAGGCGTCCGGCGTCTCGACCGGGTCGAGGCCCTCCCGACGCAGGATGAGGTCGGCGATGATGTCCGGGTTGCCGCCGAGCACGACGTCGGTACCGCGACCGGCCATGTTCGTCGCGACGGTCACCGCGCCGGGCCGACCGGCCTCGGCGATGATCTCGGCTTCCTTCTCGTGGAACTTCGCGTTGAGCACGGTGTGCGCGATGCCACGCTTGGTGAACTGCTTGGACAGGTACTCCGAGCGCTCGACGCTGGTGGTACCGATCAGCACCGGCTGGTCCCGCTCGTGCCGCTCGACGACGTCGTCGACCACGGCCGCGAACTTGGCCTCTTCGGTCTTGTAGATCAGGTCGGACTGGTCCGCGCGGATCATCGGCCGGTTGGTCGGGATCGGGACGACGCCGAGGTTGTAGATCTGGTGCAGCTCGGCGGCCTCGGTCTCGGCGGTACCGGTCATGCCGGACAGCTTGTCGTAGAGGCGGAAGTAGTTCTGCAGGGTGATCGTCGCCAGGGTCTGGTTCTCCGGCTGGATCTCCACCCCTTCCTTGGCCTCGATCGCCTGGTGCATGCCCTCGTTGTAGCGACGCCCGACCAGGATGCGGCCGGTGAACTCGTCGACGATGATCACTTCGCCGTCGCGGACGATGTAGTCCTTGTCGCGGGTGTAGAGCTCTTTGGCCTTGATCGCGTTGTTCACGTAGCTGACCAGCGGCGAGTTGGCGGCCTCGTAGAGGTTGTCGATGCCGAGCTGATCCTCGATGAACTCGACACCGGCCTCGTGCACGCCGATGGTGCGCTTCTTGATGTCGACCTCGTAGTGCAGGTCCTTCTTCAACAGCGGTGCGATGCGCGCGAACTCGGCGTACCACTTGCTGGAGGCGTCGGCCGGACCCGAGATGATCAGCGGGGTCCGCGCCTCGTCGATCAGGATGGAGTCGACCTCGTCGACCACGGCGAAGTTGTGCCCGCGCTGCACCAGGTCGTCGAGCGAGTGCGTCATGTTGTCGCGCAGGTAGTCGAAGCCGAACTCGTTGTTGGTGCCGTAGGTGATGTCGGCGCCGTAGGCCACCCGCCGCTGGGCGGGCGTCATGCCGCCGAGGATCACGCCGACCTCGAGCCCGAGGAAGCGGTGCACGCGGCCCATCCACTCGGAGTCGCGCTTGGCGAGGTAGTCGTTGGTGGTGACGATGTGCACGCCGTCGCCGCTGATCGCGTTGAGGTAGGCGGGCAGCACCGAGGTGAGCGTCTTGCCCTCACCGGTCTTCATCTCGGCGATGTTGCCGGTGTGCAGCGCGGCACCGCCCATGATCTGCACCTTGTAGTGCTTCTGGTTGAGCACCCGCCAGGACGCCTCCCGCGCCACCGCGAACGCCTCGGCCATCAGCGCGCCGAGCGGGTCGGCCGCGCCCTCTTCGACCATGTCGGAGTAGCGCTCGCGGAATTCGTCGGTCTTGCCGCGCAGCTCGGCGTCGGTGAGTTGCTCGTACTCCGACTCGAGGTCGAGAACCTGATCGGCGAAGTTGGCGAGCCGCTTGACCATGCGACCCTCACCAATCCGTAGCAACCTCGTCAGTGTCAGCGCAGGCACGGGTCTCGTCAGTCCTCTGGTCGGTGTGTCATTCGTGTCGTCGTCGGCGCCGGGCCGAGGGGTGGACTCACGGCCGGCGTGCGGGTTCGCGCTACGAGTGCGGAATCCGCTGCACGCTTCATGGTAATGCGGCGCCGTACGTCAGTGCCGACGAGCAGCGCCGTTCGGCGACATCAGCCCGTGGCCGTGTCGTCCGCCCTGGTACTCACAGTACGCGGAAGGCGGTCAGCTGCCAGCCGGCCCGGTGCAACACCACGCACGCGGCCACCGCGAACTCCCGATTCCCCCGCTGATATCTGCCGTACACCTCGGCGGTGTTCGGGCCGGTCAGCTCGACACCGAGCTTGGTCAACGTGGCCGGACCGAGTTTGCGGCCCGGCGGCGCCGACCGCGCCAGCGTCTCGATCGCGGCGAGCACCGACGGGGAGGCGAGCCTGCGCAGCTGGACCGCGGGGCGGCGGCCGTCCAGCACCTCGAGCACCAGCCGCAGCGAACTTTCCGCGAATCGACTTGCGGCCGAACCTGTTTCACCATCCCTGCCGTACGATGGAGAACGACCGTCGTGCCGGGCGCGTCGCTCCGCCGCCCGACTGGTCGACCCGCTATGTGACGGCATGCGACGGTGACAGGGCAGCGCGGCTCGTGGCGACAACGCCTCCGACCGAGGGCGGCCCGGCCGATCACCATCCAGCGGTGGCTCGAGCCGCGGCGCGGGCGTAAGCGATGGTCGTCGACTGTGCATCCGGTGTCCCCCTGTGTTCGAATCGAGTTCCCCTGGCTCGAGGCAGACAGCTTGCCACGGAAGCCGCAGCGGGTAAAGGGGAACGCCGATTTCACCGAATAAGCCACAGCGGAGCAGCTGAACCCTTGTGGCAGCAGCACAATAGGCGTGAGGCGGCATCGGAAAAAGGGAGCATCGGGCAGCGTGATCACGAGACTGACGCCGCAGGACGCGTCCTTCTATCGGCTCGAGTCGAGCAGCAACCCGATTCATATCGGCGCCCTCGCGATCGTCCGGAATGCCGAGCACGGCGCCGATCCCGTGCTGGACTACGACCGGCTGATCGATCTGGTCGAGGCGAGGCTCTCGCTGGTCCCCCGCTATCGCCGCAAGGTGGTGGAGATCCCGTTCGCCCTCGGCCGCCCGGTCTGGGTGGAGGACAGCCAGTTCGACATCACCTATCACATCCGCCGCTCGGCACTGCCCACTCCGGGCACCGACGAGCAACTGCACGACCTGGTCGCCAGGCTGGCCTCCCGGCCGCTGGATCAGAGCAGGCCGCTGTGGGAGATGTATCTGATCGAGGGTCTGTCCGACGGCCGCTGCGCGATCTTCACCAAGACGCACTCGGCCCTGGTCGACGGCGACACCGCGCTGGAGATCGGCCACGTGATCCTCGATACCGGGCCGTCGCCGCGCGAGCTCGCGACCAACGCCTGGCACGCGCCGCGCGAACCCAACGACGTCGAGCTGCTCGTCGGGGCGTTGACCCACCTCGCCGCACAACCGCGCGAGGCGTTGGAGGTGGCCAGGCACGCGAGCGGGCACGCCTTCGCGGTGATCGGCGCCGCGGGCCGGGCGGTGGACTCGGTGGTCTCGGCGGTGCGCGCGGCGACGACCGGCGCGCCGGACAGCCCGTTGAACGCGCGCACCTCACGCAACCGCCGCTTCGACGTGGTGCGCACCGATCTCGAGGATTACCGCAAGATTCGCAAGCGGTTCGACTGCTCGATCAACGACGTCATCCTCGCGGTGGTCTCCGGTGCGCTGCGCAATTGGCTGCTGTCGCGGGGTGAGGCGCTCACCGAATCGACCACGTTGCGCGCCGTGGTGCCGATGTCGGTGTATGTCGAAGGGCCCGACAGCGATCAGCTGAAACCGGCGAGCGAGGTCTCCTCGTTCCTGATCGACCTGCCGGTCGGCGAACCCAATCCCGTCATGCGGCTTTCGCACATCTCGCACGCCACCGAGGCGAACGGCAAGCATCATCGCGGCGTTCGCGCACGCACCCTGGTGCACCTGGCCGGGTTCGCTCCGGCGAGCCTGCATGCCATGAGCGTGCGTGCG
The DNA here is from genome assembly GCF_004634405.1 of Nocardia sp. CS682. Taxonomy (NCBI): domain Bacteria; kingdom Bacillati; phylum Actinomycetota; class Actinomycetes; order Mycobacteriales; family Nocardiaceae; genus Nocardia; species Nocardia sp. CS682. The sequence goes on from NZ_CP029710.1 coordinate 3,029,815, forward strand.
GCGAGTACCTTCGCAGAGCACACGTTCAATCTGGTGATCACCAACGCACCGGGTCCGCAGACGCCGATGTTCATCGGCGGCGCGCGGATGCTGGAGATGTATCCGGTGTCGCCACTGCTGCGCAATCAGGCCTCGAGCATCGGGATCACGTCCTATGACGGACGCGTCTTCTACGGACTCAACGCCGACCGCGACGCGATGGCCGACATCGGCGTGCTGGCCGCGTCGGTGCGCGATTCCATGGAGGAGATGCTCGGTGCCTGCGTCTGATCAGGAGAAAATGCGGGTCTATATCCCCGCGACGGTGCCGATGCTGCGCGAGCTCGTCACGAACCGGGAGTTGCGCCCGATCGGCGGCACCGCCTTCGCGGTGACCCCCGCGTTGCGCGAGGCGTACGCCTCCGGCGACGACGAGGAGCTGGCCGAGGTGGCGATGGGCGAGGCCGCCCGCGCCTCGCTGCGGCTGCTCGCCGCCGAACGCGACGACGCCGAAGACGACGCGGACGCGGCGCCGGTCGACGCGGGCAGGCCGGTCTACCGGCGCGCGGTGATCGCCGCCGACGTGACCGGCGCGAAGCTGCGCTCCGACCTCGACGACGCCGTGGTGAAGCTGGCCGGGCCGATCACCTACGACCAGATCGGCTGCGTGCACGTCGACCTGGCCGAGGCCGAGCCGCAGGTTGCCAAGGCCGTCGACGTGGTCGACGCCGCCGATCTGGGCGACACCGACGCCGAGTTCGTGCTCGGCGACGCCGAGGATCACCAGCTCGCCTGGTACGCCGCGCAGGAGCTGCCGTTCCTGCTCGAGCTGCTCTGACGCTCCCTTATCGCCCGCGCGGACTGGCGCGCGCTCGCGCGCCGGGGATGATGGAGTGGAGCGGCCACGACCTCCCGGCTAACCTACGATGCCGTAACCTTGCTGAGGCGTGGGCAGCGCATCCGACGAACAGGAAGACGAACGGCAGCGATGAGCTCGAAAACTGGGGGATTCTCCGTGCGCAGCGTGCGGGAGTGGCTGGAGGCACCGGCCGCCGCGGTCGCCGAGCGCGGCGGCAGATTGAACGTGTTGCGCGGGGCCGTGGCACGCGTCACCACCCCGTTGCTGCCGGATGACTATCTGCATCTGGCCAACCCGCTGTGGTCGGCCCGCGAACTGCGCGGTCGCATCGTCGACGTGCGCAAGGAAACCGCGGACTCGGCCACCCTGGTGATCAAGCCGGGCTGGGGCTTCGACTTCAAATACGAGCCGGGCCAGTACATCGGCATCGGCGTGCTGATCGACGGGCGCTGGCACTGGCGCTCCTACTCGCTCACCTGTCCGCCCAACTGGTCTGACCCCGAGGCGGGCGGCAAGCGCGTCATCTCGATCGCCGTGAAGGCGATGCCGGAGGGCTTTCTGTCCAGCCACCTGGTGAGCGGCGTTCCGGTCGGCACCGTGGTCCGCCTCGCCGCGCCGCAGGGCGGTTTCGTGCTGCCCTACCCGCCGCCGGAGAAGGTGCTGTTCCTGACCGCGGGCAGCGGGATCACCCCGGTGCTCGCGATGCTGCGGGCAATGGACCGCCGCGACATGGTCACCGACGTGCAGCACCTGCATTCCGCGCGCACCGCCGAGGACGTCATGTTCGGCGCCGAGCTGCGCGACCTGCACGACCGGCACCCGAGCTTCGACTCACACCTGCACCTCACCGGCGAGCACGGCAAGTTCGCCCTCGCCGGGCTCGACGAGAAGTTCCCCGACTGGCGCGAGCGGCACACCTGGGCCTGCGGCCCCGCCGCGATGCTGGACGAGATCGAACACCACTGGCGCGACGCCGGCCTGTCCGACCGGTTGCACGTGGAGCGGTTCGAGATCGCGCGCTCCGCGGTCGGCGAGGGCGGCACGGTCACCTTCGGCAAAACCGGGCGCACCGCCGAGGTGGACGGCGCGACCAGCCTGCTGGAGGCGGGCGAGTCCGTCGGCGTGCAGATGCCGTTCGGTTGCCGCATGGGCATCTGCCAAACCTGTGTCGTGACATTGAATTCCGGGCATGTACGTGACCTACGCAACGGTGACGAGCATCGCGAAGGCGACAAGGTGCAGACCTGCATCTCCGCCGCGGCAGGCGACTGCACCCTCGACGTGTGAGCGCGCGCCGAGCCTCGGCTCACGACGCCGCCGCCGGTGTTTGGGTACCCTCAAACGAAATTGAGCAGCGAAAGGACACCCGGTGGCAATCACCGATATTCAGGCGTTCGCCCACCTGACTGCGGCAGACATCGAAACACTGGGGCAGGAGCTCGATTCGATCCGGCGCTCGGTGGAGCAGTCGCGTGGCGAGCGTGACGCCAAGTACATCCGGCGCACCATCGCCGCGCAGCGCTGCCTCGAGGTCGCCGGACGCGCCGTGCTGTTCGGCAGCCGCAACCGCTGGGCCTGGCTCACCGGTACCGCATTGCTGTCGGTCGCCAAGATCGTCGAGAACATGGAGCTCGGGCACAACATCAGCCACGGGCAGTGGGACTGGATGAACGACCCGGAGATCCATTCCAGCAGTTGGGAATGGGACCAGACCGGGCCGTCGTCGCAGTGGCGGCGGGCGCACAACTACTCGCACCACACCTACACCAACGTGCTCGGCAAGGACGAGGACCTCGGCTTCGGCATCCTCCGGATGACCCGCGACGAAGCCTGGCGGCCGGTCCACCTGGTGCAACCGCTGGCCAACCTGGTACTCGCCGCGACCTTCGAGTGGGGTATCGCGCTGCACGACTGGGACATCGAGAAAGAGCTCTCCGGCACCCCGCCCGGGTGGCGGTCCGAGCCGAACCGCGAGTTCGCCCGCAAGATCGCGCGTCAGGTGGGCAAGGACTTCGTGTTCTATCCGGCGCTCACCGGGCCCGCTTTCCTGTCGACACTGAAGGCGAACGCGACCGCCAACCTGGTGCGCAACCTGTGGGCCTACGCGGTGATCTTCTGCGGCCACTTCCCCGACGGCGCCGAGAAATTCACCATCGAGCAGCTCGAGGGTGAGACCAGCGGCGAGTGGTACCTGCGGCAGATGCTCGGCAGTGCCAACTTCAAGGCCGGGCCCGCGATGGCGTTCATGAGCGGCAACCTCTGCTACCAGATCGAGCACCACCTGTTCCCGGACCTGCCGAGCAACCGGTACGCCGAGATCGCCGTGCGGGTGCGCGAGCTGTGCGAGAAGTACGACCTGCCCTACACCACCGGCTCGCTCGGCAAGCAGTACCTGCTCGCCTTCCGGACCATCCACAAGCTCGCGCTGCCGGACCGTTTTCTCAAGGCCACCGCCGACAACGCGCCGGAGACGTCCTCGGAACGCAAGTTCGCCGGCATCACGCTGCCGTCGCTGCCGAGTTCGGACACCGCGAGCTGGCTCGGCGTCGACCCGGAGACCGGGCAGCGGCGCGGGCTGCGTTCGGCGATGCGCGAGGCCAAAGTGGTGCTGAAGGAGAAGGCGCGGCAGGAGAAAGAGATGCTGCGCGAGGCCAAGCGCGCGCTGCGCGAGAAGGCCGAGCACGAGAAGGAAGTGCTGCGCGAGGCCACCGTGGCGCTGCAGGACCGGGCCCGCACCGAGCAGGCGTCGCTGCGGCGCAAGGCCGAGCGGCAGCGGGCGTTGTTCCGCAATCGCCGACGACGCTGAACTGATCGGGTGAGCCGGGAGTGATCAGCTCCCGGCTCGGTCGGTCGATTACCAGCGCACCTTCAGATCGCTGACGACCGCCGCGTGGTCGGAGTAGAAGACGCCGGGACCGTGGCGCCGCATGCGTTGATCGACGATGCGGGCCGCCCGCGTTTCGACATTGCCCTTGGCGAAGAGGAAGTCGATCCGCTGATCGGTGATCAGCTTCTCGGTGGGCAGCGGGCTCCAGGTGCGACCGGGGACGGCGCAGACGTCAGGGTTGGCCGCGCGGAAGGTGTCCACGAAACCCGCATCGGTGACGACCTTGGTTGCGGTCAACGGGTAGCTGAGCCCGAAGTGGTTCGGGCAGTCGGCCTGGCTCGGCGTCCAGTCCGCGCCGGGCAGTGTGTTGAAGTCACCACCGAGCAGCACGGGTGCGGTGTTGCCGCCGAGCATCCTCGGTAGCTGGTTCTGCACGATGTCGGTGATGTATTGCGTCTGGGCGCGTTCGGCCTGCACGACCGCGGCGACCGAGTGACGGGGTTCGCGGCCGTCGCGGCGGTCGATCGCGTTCTCGTCGATCAGGTAGCCGTCCCATGGATCGGTGTAGGTCAGCCACGTGGCGAACAGATTCAGCTCACCGTCGTGCGGCACCCGGACCCGGACCCCGCCGAGATTGAAGTCGCTCACCGGGCCGCCCTGCGGCTTCGGGTAGGTAGCGACGACCTCGTACTTGGTGAAGATCCACAGGTTGTCCTGCCCGGCGGGCCGGTCGGTGATGCGGACACCGGTGTAGCGGCCGTTGTGCGCCCGGCGGGTCAGCGCATCGGTGATGAGGTCGCCGGAGCCGTAGGTCTCCACGGCGAAGAACACGTCCGGCTTGATATCGATGACCTGGTCGAGCAGGTCGTTCAGATTGTCCGGCGTGGGCTCACGTCCGCCGTGAAAAATGTTCCAGGTCAGCACGCGCATCCGCTCGTGATCGCCGGCCTGCGCCGCCGGCGCGACCCCCACCAGCACGGTGCTCGCCAGCAGAACAGCCGTGAGCAACGCCTTGGAAAATCGCATGATCGAACTCCATTCGTCAGGGACGCTGGAAGTTAGGGGAATGTTCGGAACAGCGCGTGACTTTTTGGCAAAAGTTCGACAAAGTGGCTGGTTGATGGGGCATCCCCAGTTCGAATGGCGCTCCGGCGCGGGACGCGGCATAGTTTGCGCGGGAAGGCCGGTCGCGATTCGCTCGGCGGGTCGAGGTCGAGCACGCACCCACGGTCACGGCCGAGCCGTAACGCCCTGCGAGAGAAGGCTTTACGCCGTACGGCCGCATACTTGATCTAGCACCATATGATCGTGATCGCAATGGGGGATTTACCACATCGGCGTTCAGCCTCTCGTAACCTACGGTCACGTAACTTACGGTACTGTAACCGCCATGGCGATCTCGGATGTCAAGGAATACGCACATCTCACCGAGGCCGACGTGGAAGCACTCGGCGCGGAATTCGACGCGATCCGGCGGGATATCGAATCCTCGCGCGGTGAGCGCGACGCGCGGTACATCCGCAACGTCATCCGGTTGCAGCGTGCCCTCGAGATCAGCGGCCGCGGCGTCCTGTTCGCCAGCTTCTTACCGCCGGCCTGGCTGGCCGGTGTCGCCCTGCTGAGCACCTCCAAGATCATCGAGAACATGGAGATCGGGCACAACGCCATGCACGGGCAGTGGGACTGGATGAACGATCCGGAGATCCACTCCAGCACCTGGGAATGGGACAACGCGGGCCCGGCCAAGCACTGGAAGCACACGCACAACTACCTGCACCACAAGTACACGAACGTGCTCGGCATGGACGACGACATCGGCTACGGCCTGCTGCGGGTGACCCGCGATCAGCGCTGGAAGCCGTTCAACCTCGGCAACCCGATCTACAACCTGGTGCTGCAGCTGCTGTTCGAATACGGCGTCGCCATCCAGCACATGGAGCTCGGCAAGCTGGCCGCGGGCCGCTTCAAGCCGGGCACCCCCGAGCGAGCCGAGTTCGAGCGCAAGCGCAGCGAAGCGCTGACCAAGATGGGCAAGCAGGTCCTCAAGGACTATGTGATCTTCCCGGCGCTCACCGGCCCCGCGTTCTTCTCCACGCTCACCGCCAACCTCGCCGCGAACGCGATCCGCAACGTGTGGTCCAACGCGGTGATCTTCTGCGGGCACTTCCCCGACGGGGCGGAGAAGTTCACCAAGGCCGATGTCGACGGCGAGACCAAGGGCCAGTGGTACCTGCGCCAGATGCTTGGCAGCGCCAACATCTCCGGCGGACCGCTCACCCACTTCATGACCGGCAACCTCAGCCACCAGATCGAACACCACCTCTTCCCCGACCTGCCGAGCAACCGGTACGCCGAGATCGCGGTGCGCGTGCGGGAACTGGCCGAGAAGTACGACCTGCCCTACACCACCGGCTCACTGCCGGTGCAGTACTTCAAGGCCTGGCGCACCATCCTCAAACTGTCGCTGCCGGACAAGTACCTGCGCGACACCGCCGACGACGCCCCCGAAACCGCCTCGGAGCGCAAGTTCGCCGGCAAAACAGGCCCGTTCATCGACCCGGTCACCGGCAAACGCCACGGCCTGCGCACCGCCCTCGCCTCCGGCCGGCGCCGCCTCACCCGCCGCCCCGCGCCGGTCGAGCGCGCCTTGCAACTCACGAAGTGAACCGGTCGGCCCGGGGTTCCGACCCGGGCCGTCGAGGACAGTACCTGCCGCTGCTCCGCAATGGTCGCGGCGGTGATCACCGAATAATCGAGAAATTCACTGTGCGGGCGGCTGTTACAACCGCCCGCACAGTCGACTTCCGGGCCACTCCGGGAACGGCAGAGTCATATGGTCGTCCGCGGTAAACGAGCAGAGTCATATGGTGGCTGATCCAGATCGATCAACGACCATATGACGCTGCTCGTATGCGCAGTAGGGCCGAGTGGTTGAGTAGGCGCGTGGGTGCTGACGGGTTGAGTGTTTACGAGGCGATTCGGGTGCGGCGGGACGTGCGCGCGGAGTTCACCGGCGAGCTGGTGGACGACGCGACACTGTGGCGGATTCTCGAGGCCGCGCATCGAGCGCCGAGCGTCGGGAATTCGCAGCCGTGGGATTTCGTAGTGGTGCGCGATCCGAGCACGTTGCGCAAGTTCGCGGATCACGTGGCGGACAAGCGGGTGGAGTTCCGTGCGTCGCTGCCCCCGGAGCGAACGGCGACGTTCGACCCGATCAAGATCGAGGGGATCATCGAGAGCGGCACGGGCATCGTGGTCAGCTACGACCACGGCCGCGGCGGGCCGCAGGTACTCGGACGCGCCAGCGTGCCCGAAACCGGTGTCTACTCCGCGGTTCTCGCCATCCAGAACCTGTGGCTGGCCGCCACCGCCGAGGAGGTCGGCGTCGGCTGGGTGTCGTTCTACGACCCCGAATTCCTCGCCGACCTCGTCGCGCTGCCCGAGGGCATCCGGCCGGTGGCTTGGCTGTGCGTCGGTCCGGTGCAAAAATTCCAGCAGGTCCCCGACCTCGAACGATTCGGTTGGCGCGCCCGACGCCCCCTGCACGACGCCGTCCACCACGAGACCTACCGCGCCTGACGCACGGCTGCCTTTGTCCCGCTTGCCATTCGATGTGCGGGGGATCACCGGCTGTGCGGCGACCGACCTGCCACCTCGAGGATTCGTCTGGGTGCCGAGTGGGTACGCATGGAGGATATCCATCTAGGACAATGGATTCGTCTCGCGCACAAAAGCTCGTCAGCTCAGGAGGTTTGCCATGGCCAATGTCGACGCCGTCCGGCTGTCGCATGAGCTGGGCATCGACCTCGCGCATGCCATGCTGCGCCTGCGCCGCGAGGGCCATCCCGGCGAGACCCACCACGACACCTGCCTGCGGATCATCGCCGAGGAAGGCGGGCGATCACAGACCCCGCGCCGCACCTTCACCCCCTACGGCGCCCGCCCCACCGCCGACGGCACCATCCCGGTGATCCCCCCGGACCGCCCCCGCCGCCCGCGCTAGCCCGAGCCCAACCTTCGGCCGAAAGCCGTACCCGCCCTTCGGTACACCACACCCCCTCTGCGTGAGCCCCGCACCCGCTATACGGGGTGCGCGGATCACGAAAAGGGCTGTGCAGCTCATGAAAACGATGTGCGGTTCACCAACGGAGTGCCGATACAGCGCGGAGCATGGCGGTCAGACGCGTCCCAAGACCGCCATGTAGCGCAGGGCGTGACGGGTCAGACGCGCTCCAGAACCGCCGAGGCACCGATACCACCCGCAGCGCAGATGCCGAGCAGTGCCGCGTTCTTCCCGGTGCGCGCGAGTTCGTTCGCCATGGTGGTGACCATGCGGGCTCCGGTGGCGCCGAAGGGGTGGCCGAGGGAGACCGAACCACCGTGCACGTTGAGGGTGTCGATGTCGATCTCGCCGACGGCGGTGTCCCGGTCGAGCCGGGTCTTGGCCCACTCGTCACTGCTGAGGGCCGCGAGCACGGACAGGGTTTGCGCGGCGAAGGCCTCGTGGATGTCGACGAAGTCGATGTCGCCCAACGACATCCCGGCCTTGTCGAGCGCCCGCGGCATGGAGATGGCGGGTCCGATGAGTACCTGGTCGGTTGGATCCACGCTGACGTAGCTCCAGGAGCGGAACGCGGCGAGCGGCCGGTAGCCGAGTTCGAGGGCCTTCTCCTCGCTCATCAGCAGCACCGCGGACGCACCGTCGGTGAGCGGGCTGGCATTGCCGGCCGTGACGGTGCCGTTTTCGGCGAACACCGGCTTGAGTTTCGATAGTTTTTCGATGCTGGTGTCCCCGCGGACCAGTCCGTCGCGGGCGATCTCGGCACCCTCGGGGGTGCGCACCCGCAGGACCTCGTCGTCGAACCGACCGGAGTCGATGGCCGCGGCCGCACGATGGTGCGAGCGGGCGGCGAATTCGTCCTGGTCGGCGCGGCTGACGCCGTGGATGCGGGCCATCTTCTCGGCCGACTCCCCCATCACCTCGCCGGTGGTGCGCTCGGCGATCTTCGGCCTGCTCGGCAACAGGTCGGTGAAGGGCGCGAGTTGCGCGACCGCGGACAAATAGTCCTTCGGCTTCGGCTTACCGAGCGCCAACGGCGCGGCGGCGTGCACCACCTTCTGCGGCAGTTTGACCTCGGCGTTGGAGGTGGAGTCGCTGCCACCCGCGATCATGATGTCGTACTCGCCGCGCTCGATCGCGGCCGCGGCGGAGGTCACCGCCTGCAGGCCGGACGCGCAGGCCCTGGTCACCGTGTACCCCTCGCAGCCAGGGTCCAGACGCAGGTCGAGGGCGATTTCCCGGGCGATGTTCGGCGCCGCGCTCGGCAGGATGACCCCGCCCCACACGATCGCCTGCACCTGTGCGCCGGGCAACCCGGTGCGCTCCAGCAATCCCCGAACGGCGGCATCGGCGAGGGCGATGGAGTCCATCCGCGTGTATCCGGTGAACGCACGCACGAACGGCGTGCGCGCACCGGACACGATGACGGCACGGCGAGCAGCCTTGGTGGCCATGCGATTTCCTTTCGAGAGATCTATGACCACCAAACTTACTCCATAGTAAGTTCACCGTCGACCCCCTTCGCCGACGGTGACCCCGTGCGCAGCGGCGATCCCCTCCACCGTCGCTGATTCCGGCCTGCCGCGCGCCGTTGCGCAACAGACCGGAAGGCGCCCGTCCCGACGAACGCCCCTGCTCGTCCCGGAACGCTCCGCAAGGCCGATGTCGGATACGACTCGGCGCCTCAGAACAGTAGCAATATTTCCACTGATTTTTCAAACACTTTCTATCGATTTGCTTTCAGCCCTGCTCGCGCCTACCCTGAAGCCACTATGCATAGCCCTTCGGAGCTGTCGCGACGCCAGAAGAGATTCGGCCGAATCATCAAGGAGCGCCGGGACGAGCTCGGACTCACGCAGTTACAGATCGGCGACCTCGGGGGGCCTTCAGCACCGACGATTCGCAAGATCGAGGACGGCGACGCGGCGATCAGCACGCACACGCTGAACAAACTCGACGCGCCACTGCGCTGGCTGCCCGGCAGTGCCGCGCGCACCTACGCGGGCGGCACGCCGACCGCCGACGAGCCGGGTCCGGCCGCCCGCCACACCGGCGAATCCGTGGTGGCCGGGCCCGACTCGATCCGCTTCGAAATCGCCGACCTCACCGGCCTGCTCGCCACCGCGGGACGGCTCAACGACGCGGTCGAGCGCGGTCAGGCCACCGACCCGCAGCTGGTCGCGGCCATCGAAGAGCTCAACCGGGTGGTCTCCAAACTGTCGGCGCGCTACGCGACCACCATGCTGGAACGCAACGGCGGACCGGGCCGCGCCCTGCACCCCCTCGTCGAAATGGCCTTCGCGCATCTGCTGGAGGTGCCCGCCGAAGTCAGCGACGCTATCGAACTACAGGAACGGCGATACCGGCGCTGGCTGGCCGGACGATCGGAGGACGTGGATGCTGCGACAGAAGCCCAGTTCCGGGCACGGTGGCTGGCTGCCAACCTGGCCACGACCGCGAGTCGAAACGGCGGGCACTGAGGTGACGGAGATGACGAACAACGCGCCGACCAATGGGACGCTCACGCTGAGCCACAAGATCAACCGGCTCTTCGCCGTCGTGCACCCCCGCTCCGCCCCCGAGCGCACCAACGCGACGGTGGCCGAGCAGGCCGGGGACTACCTGCGCCGGACCATCCCGGCGAGCCAGCTGGAGCGACTACGCCGCGGTGACTTCGACGGCGAAAACGGTTCCGCCGCAATCGAACCCGAGGTCCTCGCGGCGATCGCGCAGAGCTTCGGCGTCGCCGCGGACTACCTCACCACCACGGGCCCGGCGGCCGCGGCGATCGACCGTGAGCTCGAGCTGCTCGCGACCATGCGCGATGCCAACGTTTCCAGCATCGCGCTGCGCGGTTCCAATGTCGATCAGTCGATCCTGGCCCGGATCATCGAGAGCACCGATCGTCCCGTACCGCCGAGTCGGTAACATCTCCACCTACATGGGGGCAACGAGCTTGCTGTAGGAGATCGATCGCATGGCCATGCAGGCCCGGTTCCGGAACCTGACCCGCGACGTACCGATACCCCACCCGTGGGATCTGTCGAGCTATCTCGACGATGTCGCGCGCTATCGCGGCCGGAGCATCAGTCTGTTGCCGATCGATACCGCATTGCTGGCGGGCACCGGGTGCGGCACCGGCAGCGGTCTGTGGATCGCGAAGCAGGACAGTGACGTCATCGTCTACGGCGCGGACACCACCGAGTGGCACGCGGAGCACATCATCGTGCACGAGCTCGGTCACATGCTGCTCGGCCACGGCCCGGAGCAGCCGACCGACGACGAACCCGCGGCGTCCACCCCGACGGTGGCCGCGGTCGCCGAACTACTGCCCTCGATCTCGCCGGAATCCATCGCACACGTGCTGGGCCGGACCGACTACGGCACCACCCGCGAGCGGGACGCCGAAACCTTCGCCGACATGGTCATGCTGCACGCCATGCGTCCGCCGCGCCGAGACTCGTTGCTACACCGGACATTCTTCCGCGACCGTCGTCGGTGAGCTCCCCCGTCCCCGCGGTCTTCGCGGTGCCGGTGATCGCTTTCGTCGTCGCCGTGACCCTCGGCCGTTTCGCGGTGCTCAACACCACTGCTATCGACCGGCTGCTCAACCGGACACTGGCCTGGACCGCGGTGTCGCTCGTCCTGCTGGAACGGGGCATCGCACCGCAATTCGGCAGCTTGATGCACCAGCTGTCGATGGGCGCCACCATGCTCGCGATCGCGAACATCTACGGTGCCGCGACCCTGTGGGCCGACACCGATCCGCGCGTCGCGGCGCGTCGGCAGCGGTACTACGACCTGGCCGCCGTCGCCTCCGTCGGGCTGATCCTGCTCATCGGCACGCCCTACCGGCAGGCAGGCACCCTGCTCGGGCAGGACAGCAGCTGGCAGGAGTTCGTGGTGTCGGCGGTGATGTGGGTTCCGCTGATCGCGGCGGGCAGGCTGGTCTGGCGGGTCGGCCTGCGCGAGCTGCGCACCGGTCAGGCCAGCGGGTACGAGCGGGCCGTCTTCACCGCGCTGCTCGCCGCGCCGGTCATCGCGGGCGCGAGCCTGGTCGGCTCGATCGCCCGGCACACCGGACGCTGGAACGCCGACGACCCGCACCTGACCCGTTGGGCGGCACCGAATTTCGGCACCGTGTTCGTGCTGGCCGCGATGCTGGCGGTACCGCTGGCCGAGCTGGTGTCGGCGCGGGCCGGGTGGGACCAGGCCGGCCGGCGCTGCCGTCGCCTGCGGCCGCTGTGGTCCGAACTGACCGCGGCGGTACCCGAGATCGTGCTGCCCGCAAGCGGTCCGGTCCCGCCGGACGCCCGCCTGCTCCGGATGACGGTGGAGATCCGGGACGCGCTGATGCACCTGCACCGGTATCTGCCCGCCGAGCAGACCACGCCGGGCCCGCCGAGTAACGAGTATTACGCCCGGCGACTGCGGCAGGCGATCACCGCCAAGCGGGCCGGTGCCGCCCCCGCCGCGGGCACCAGGGAGGCCGATCGATTCGGCACACCGTCCAGCGATCTCGACTCCGACATCCGCCGGCTGCTCGAACTGGCACGAGCTTGGCAGATACGCGAAACTCACACGGTACCAACAGGTTTGACGAAGTTACTGTCGAAGCCCAGCCGGAGCGGCTGACGATCGCCGGGACGGTTGCGGGTTCTCCGGGCACCCAACTCGGGCGTTGGATACCCGGAGCGGTGGAGGGTGGAAGCCGAACTACGCGAGCCGGATGAGCCCGTAGTCGAAGGCGTGTCGACGGTAGACAACCGACGGTCGGTCGGTCTCCCGGTCTTGGAAGAGGAAGAAATCGTGGCCGACGAGTTCCATCTGGTAGAGGGCGTCGTCGACGGACATCGGGGTCGCGGTGTGCACCTTGGTGCGCACGATATGCCCTGGCCCGGCCGCGTATTCCTGATTCTCCGCCTGCTCCTCGGAGCGGCGGGTGTCGCCGTCTGGGTGGTCGTGCGCGCCGGAGCCGTTCGGCTGCGCGAACAGCGACTCGTCCACCAGATCCGCGGTGGCCTGCGCGACCGACAAGGGGGTCTTGTCCCCGTAGTGCACCTTGCGGCGGTCCTTGGTGCGGCGCAGCCTGCTCTCCAGTTTGGCCGTCACCGACTCGAACGCGGCGTAGAAGCTATCGGCGCAGGCCTCGGCCCGCACGATCGGGCCTTTGCCGCGCGCGGTGATCTCGACGCGCTGACAGCTCTTGCGCTGCCGTCGATTTCGCTCGTGGAACAGCTCGACGTCGAAAATGAAAATGGACGGGTCGAAGCGTTCGAGGCGGGAGAGTTTCTCCGCGACGTAGATTCGAAAATGATCCGGAACTTCGACATTGCGACCCTTCACCACGACGTCCGCACGGGGCGTCCTGGTGCGGTCCGCAGTGGATTGTTCGGTCACGTCGACGGTGCGGTCGTCCAGCACCGAAGGGTCAGCGTCTTGCACTGAAGGTCGTGAAGAAGTCGTCACGCGTACCTCCCGAATATGGCCGCACAGACAATGTGCGTGCGGCGGGATTGAGCCGTGCCGATCGACGATCTCTCGGCACATGATGTCCGAGGCGCCACCTCCAAACTCCCGGTTCGGGTGTGTGATCGCGACGGTAGTACGACATTCGGGAGTGCGCCAGTGTTCACGCAAATTTCCCGGAGTCAAGCAGCACAGGTAACCAGCACGGCACGTGTCCGTAATCCGATCCGGGCAAGCGCGCGCACCGATTCGCGTGCCGTCGCTCCGGTCGTCAGCACGTCGTCGACCAGCACTACCTCGGCGTTTTCCGCGATCTCGCGCAGCGCCGGGCAAGCGGGTATCGTCGTGATCCGCCCGCGCAGATTGTGTGCCCGCGCACCGGGTGTCAACCCCACCGAATCACGGACACCCCACCACACCCGGAGCACGGATATCATTCGGCTATCGGGCAGCCAACCCACGGCTACCTCCGCCGCACGCAGCACCGGATCGCCGCCGCGCCTGCGCGCCGCCACCTTCCGGCTCGGCGCGGGCACCAGCACCAGTGGCCGATCGGCCGTCCGCAAGCGCGCGAGCCCACCCGCCAGCGCCAGCCCGAGCGGCTCGGCCAGGTCCCGGCGCCCACGCTCCTTGGCCGCGAGGACCGCGCGCCGCGCCGGCCCCGCGTAGGGCCCGAGCGCCCAGCACGGCACCCCCGGATCGGTCCGCGGCCACACCCGGATCGGCGGCCCCGCGAGCGCGCCCGCACAGTCGGCGCACCAGCCGACCCCCGCCGCCCGGCAGCCCGCACACGAGGCGGGCAGGATCAGATCCAACAGGGTCTGCATCGACCGAGTGTGCGCCTGCCCACCGACAAGCGGCCGGCTCGGCGGAGCCCGGCTGCTACCGCTTCCTCGATACCGTTGCCAGGGAACTGTTTACGCGTGCGCCGTCCGGGGGAATCGGTACGGATGGCTCCGCAGAAATCCGTCAGCCCGGCAGCACCGGCACGGCGTTCGCCCCCAGACCCGGCACCTCGCGCCAGTAGGGTTCGCCACCGTCCGGATTGCTGGTCAGTTCCAGCACCGCCCGGGAATCGGCGGCGTACTGGTGCTCCGGCGAGGCACTCACCTGCCGCACCGGCGCCGTGAGGTTGCGGCTGGTCTGCGGCATCGGCTGTGAACCGTCGATCGACACGGTGCCTACTGGGTCGACATTGCCTTCGCGGGAGATGATCAACCGGTCGTTCCCGAACCAAGACAGCGACACGGCGTTCGCACTCGCGTTGACGCCCACCGGCAGCGGCGAGGCCAAGGCGTACCCGCCGCCTGGCTTCGGAACCACCACCGCCACATAGACTTTGCCGTCGGCGATCAGCGCGGCCCGCACGCCGGTCCGGGACAGCCGCAGCTCGGTGATGGGTGGCCGGAAATTCGACCCGGAGCTCGAGGTGGTGAGCGCCGAGGTGTCGACATCCTGAACCGACACGGTGTTCGTGGTCCGGTCGTTGACGGCCCGGATCACCCGTTCGCCGTCGATGACGGCCCACGCGGCGGTGCCGTCGACATTCCAGGACGGCCGGGTGATCGTCGCGCCCGCGGCGACCGGAATGGCGTTGCCACCGTAGGTGCCGATCATCAAGGTGCGCGGCGGTTCCGGCGCGGGCCGTCCGGTGTCGGCGACCCCGGCGACCAGCTGACCGTCCGGCGAGAGCGACGCGGACAGCAGGTTGTTCACGGCACCGAAGTACCCCGGTGCGGGGGTGATGACGGCGTTGTTCTCCGGCACCTGCACCAGCGCGCCGCCGCGCAGCGCGTGCAGGCCGACCTGGTTGTTCCCGACGGTCGGCTGGCTGTACTGCTGGACATCGGCGGTCGACCAGCCGCTGCCGGTGAACCGGTCATCGAACGGTTTGCCGTCGGCGAGCAGCACATAGGGGCCGAGAATGTCCGCGCCCGCCAGGGTCAGCACCACCTGCGCGGCAAGCAACTCCCGATCGCGTGGGTTGAGCGCGGACGCGCCGGCGAAGTCGATCTTCACGCCGCCGATCCCGACCCCGACCTCGTCCGGATCTCCGTTGGCCTTGGTGATGGGGCCGCGCAAGGTGATCGGCGCGGCCAGCTCGTTGCGCAGCACCGGGGCGAGCGCGGGTTGGGTGCCCTCGCCGAGCATGGCGAGCAGCCGCTGGGTCAGCTGCGCCTTGGGTACGGACACCCAG
This sequence comes from Nocardia sp. CS682, assembly GCF_004634405.1. NCBI lineage: Bacteria > Bacillati > Actinomycetota > Actinomycetes > Mycobacteriales > Nocardiaceae > Nocardia > Nocardia sp. CS682. The sequence goes on from NZ_CP029710.1 coordinate 3,045,206, forward strand.
CGCAGATCGGGCACCACGACGCTGCTCGTCGGATCGACGAAGTAGAGCACGTAGCGCCGATACGACTTGCCGAACGCGATGGAGTCCATCACGACGCCGTCGGGCAGCTCGTCGATGCGCCACTCGTCGTTGACCTTCGTCATCTCGATCTTGTGTTCCAGCGGCGGGTCGGCCGAGGCGCGGTACGCGCCGTTGGTGTCCAGCTCGGCGACCTTGCGCGCCCGGATGCGATAGGTCGCCTTGTCGCCGGTTCGCGACTCGCGCAAGGTATCCGGCTTCTCCACGATCGTGGTGCCCGCCGCGTCGTCCCAGTGCGCGGCGGCCGACGGGGTCATGTACTGGCGGGCCGCCAGGTGCCGATTGGTCGGGTCGGCGGTGGCCAGCAGGAAGTCGCGCAGCAGCAGATCGGGGTCGCGCCCGGCGACGGGCGGCGGCGGGCCCTCGGAGGTGGGCTCCCGGTCGATGGTGCCCAGTGCCTGCGGCGCCGAGGACTCCGGCAGGCTGGCACATCCGGAGAGCACGACCAAGGCCGCGAGGGCCGCCGCGGCGCACGCGAACAGCCGCTGTGTCCTCGCGGAACCGACACGCATTGCCATGAAACCCCTTCCCCCGGGACCGAGCGCTTCCATCGTCGGGGGTATGTCTCGGAAGGCTCGCGCCGGGCGCGCACCGGGCGGGTAACGCCGAGTCATGACGGTACGTCCCCCGGTTCGTGCGCCGAGTCGGCCCCCGCCGATGACGGCGCCGCAGGCGGGGTCGACCCGTTCCCGGTGGCCGCCGCCGACGTCGCACCCGACACCGGATTCGGTTCCGGCGCAGGCGAAACCGGAGCGGCCTCCAGCTCGACCTGCCGCACGACGGCCTGCTTGCGCACCGGCTCCAGCGGCAGCGGGCTGACCCCGAGCTTCTTGCCGCGCACCAGCGGCAGCGTCAACCGGAAGCTCGCGCCGACGCCGACCTCGCCCCAGGCCTCCAGCCTGCCTTCGTGCAGGTTCGCATCCTCCACGCTGATCGACAGGCCGAGCCCGGTGCCGCCGGAGCGGCGCATGCGGGACGGATCCGAACGCCAGAACCGGTTGAAGACCAGCTTCTCCTCGCCCGGCCGCAGCCCGACGCCCTGGTCGCGCACCACCACCGAGACCGCGTTGGCGTCGACGTCGCCGCGCATCCTGATCAGCACCGGCTTGCCCTCGCTGTGGTCGATGGCGTTGGCCAGCAGGTTGCGCAGCACCCGCTCGACCCGGCGCGGATCCACCTCGGCGACCAACGGTTCCTCGGGCAGATCGATGACCACCTCGACGCCCGCGTCCTTAGCCAGGTGCCGCACCGTCGAGATCGCCGCCCGCGCACACATCCGCACGTCCAGCGACTCGACCTGGAGTTCGGCGACGCCGGCGTCGTGGCGGCTGATCTCGAGCAGATCGTTGAGCAGGCCCTCGAACCGGTCCAGCTCGTTGACCAGCAGCTCCGCGCTGCGGGCCAGCGCGGGATCGAGATCGTCGCTGCTGCCGTGGATCAGGTCCGCGGCCATCCGCACGGTGGTCAACGGGGTGCGCAGCTCGTGGCTGACGTCGGAGGTGAACCGGCGCTGCAGGTTTCCGAACTCCTCCAGCTGGGTGATCTGGTTGGACAGGCTCTCGGCCATCTCGTTGAACGCCTGCGCCAGCCGCGCCATGTCGTCCTCGCCGCGCACCAGCATGCGTTCCTTGAGCCTGCCGTCGGCGAAGCGACCGGCGATCCGCGCGGCCGAGCGGATCGGCAGCACCACCTGCCTGGTCACCAAGGCCGTGATGGCGGCGAGCAAGACGAGCAGCACGATGCCGCCGATCAGCATGGTGCCGCGGATCAGCGACAGGCTGCGCGCCTCGGTGGACAGCGGGAAGATGAGATAGATCTCCAGCGTGGGTATTTCGGTGCTCGGGCTGCCGATGATCAACGCGGGACCGCGGTAGCCGCTGGAGTCCGAGACCGTGGTGAACTGCCGGCTGACCTGGCCGCTGCGCACGAAGTTGCGCAGTTCGGCGGGCACGTCCTGGATCGGGCCCGCGGCGACCTCCTGCTGGCCGCTGTCCACCATCACCAGCGCGACGTCGTAGCTGCCCGCGACCCCGGTCTGCGGGCTACCGTCGCTGGAGAGCGCGTTGCGCGCCTCGACGAGCCGATTGAGCTGGGTACCGGTGTCGTGCGTACCCACCAGCTGGCTGTGCGCCGCGTTGCGGGCACGGACCATCTCCTCGACCGCCGCGTTGATCTTGGTGTCCAGCATCCGGTTGGTGATCTGATCGGTCAGCACCACACCGAGGATGGTGATCACGATCAGCGACAGGGTGATCGTCGAGACCGCGACCCGCAGCTGCAACGAGCGCTGCCAGAGATGACCGAGCACCGTACCGAGCTCGGTGAATCTGGCACCCACCGCTGCCAGTCGCCGCTCCAGTTTGTTGCTGGAGCGATCGATCACGACCGAGCCTCGTCGGCGCTCGATGCCTCCGTCCGCACGAACACTGCCAGCACTCGCTCAACGCGACGGATCACGGCGGTCCGGCCTTGTAGCCGACGCCACGGACGGTCAGCACGATCTCCGGGTTCTCCGGATCCTTCTCGACCTTGGCGCGCAGCCGCTGCACATGCACGTTGACCAGCCGGGTATCGGCGGCATGCCGGTAGCCCCAGACCTGCTCGAGCAGCACCTCGCGGGTGAACACCTGACGCGGCTTACGGGCAAGCGCGACAAGCAGATCGAACTCGAGCGGCGTCAGCGAGATCTGCGCACCGGCGCGAGTCACCTTGTGCGCGGGCACATCGATCACGATGTCGGCGATCGACAACAGCTCGGCGGGCTCGTCCTCGGTGCGCCGCAGCCGGGCACGCACCCTGGCGACGAGTTCCTTCGGCTTGAACGGCTTGACGATGTAATCGTCGGCACCGGACTCCAGACCGAGCACCACGTCGACCGTGTCGGTCTTCGCGGTGAGCATCACGATCGGGACTCCGGAATCGGCCCGCAACACACGGCATACATCGATGCCGTTCATGCCGGGCAGCATCAGGTCCAGCAGCACCAGATCGGGGCGGATCTCGCGAACCGCCGCCAGGGCCTGTGTGCCGTCGCCGACCACATGCGGGTCGAACCCTTCCCCGCGCAAGACGATCGTGAGCATCTCTGCGAGCGCCATATCGTCGTCGACGACCAGAATCTTCGGCTTCATAATTACTATGGTGTCATCTCCCAGGCCAGGATCGGGCTGCCACGCCAACACTGGTGTGAACCCGCCGCACATCTAACCCTAGCGGGTAATCAAATCCGCCAATCGCGCAGCCAATGTGGCTGGATCGTCACCTGATCGGAATATCCACCACGGCCCATACCAGTTGTGTTGAGCCAGCTCACGGTACACCGCGAGGGTTCGCTGCTGAAGTTGTCCGTCCCGTTCATAAGCGTCGAGCGCGCGGCTGTGGTCGAGCTCACCGCGCTTGCGCGCCCGTTCGGCCGCGAGTTCGGGCGAAACGTCCAGCAACACCTGCACCGCGGGCGTCGGCAGCGCGAACCGCTCGTACTCCAATTCGCCTATCCAGCCGACGATTTTGCCGTCGGCCTGCTCGCCGAGCCGGGCCGCGTTGTAGGCGGCATTGGAGGCGACGTACCGGTCGAGCAGCACGATGTCGTTGTCCGCCAACAACTTCGTCAGTTCGTCGCGTGCCTGCGCCCGGTCCAGCGCGAACAGCAGCGCCATCGCGTTGACCGACGCAGCGAGGTCACCGTGCGCGCCGTGCAACGCCTCCGCCGCCAGATCGGCGTGCACCGAACGGCCGTAGCGCGGAAACGCCAGCGAGTCGATTCGCAGTCCGGCGTCCCGCAATTGGGTCGTGACGGCCTCGGTCAGCGTCCGCTTGCCCGCACCGTCGAGCCCCTCGATGACAATCAGCGCGCCCATGGCACGCAGGGTACCGAGGGTGCACCGCGGGTCGCGCCGCGGCCGGAGAAACGCGAAGGCCGCCGGATCCCGTGGATCCGGCGGCCTCCTGTCATCTCATGTCATCGCGCCCGAGGCATCGAGACTCAGTAGCGGTAGTGCTCCGGCTTGAACGGTCCGTCGACGTCCACGCCGATGTACTCGGCCTGATCCTTGGTGAGCTTGGTCAGCTCGCCGCCGAGCGCCTCCACGTGGATCTTCGCGACCTTCTCGTCGAGGTGCTTGGGCAGGCGGTAGACCTCGTTGTCGTACTCGTCCGGCTTGGTCCACAGTTCGATCTGCGCGATCACCTGGTTGGAGAAGCTGTTGGACATGACGAACGACGGGTGGCCGGTGGCGTTGCCCAGGTTCAGCAGGCGGCCCTCGGACAGCACGATGATCGACTTGCCGGAGTCCTGGAACGTCCACTCGTCGACCTGCGGCTTGATGTTGATCCTGGTCGCGCCGGAACGCTCCAGTGCCGCCATATCGATCTCGTTGTCGAAGTGACCGATATTGCCGAGGATCGAGTGATCCTTCATCGCCTTCATGTGCTCGAGGGTGATGATGTCCTTGTTGCCGGTCGAGGTGATGACGATGTCGGCGTCGCCGATCGCCTTCTCCACGGTGACCACGTCGTAGCCGTCCATCAGCGCCTGCAGCGCGTTGATCGGGTCGATCTCGGTGACCTGCACCCGGGCGCCCTGTCCGGCAAGCGATTCCGCACAGCCCTTGCCGACGTCGCCGTAACCACAGATCAGCACCTTCTTGCCGCCGATGAGCACATCGGTGCCGCGGTTGATGCCGTCGATCAGCGAGTGGCGGGTGCCGTACTTGTTGTCGAACTTCGACTTGGTGACCGAGTCGTTGACGTTGATCGCCGGGAACACCAGCTCGCCCGCGGCGGCGAACTGGTACAGCCGCAGCACGCCGGTGGTGGTCTCCTCGGTGACGCCCTGCACCGAATCGGCGATGGCGCTCCACTTGCCCTTGTCGGTCTCGAAGCGCTCGCGCAGCAGGTTGAGGAACACCTTGTACTCGGCGGAGTGGTTCTCGTCCTCCGGCGGCACCACGCCGGCCTTCTCGAACTGCGCGCCGCGCAGCACGAGCATGGTGGCGTCACCACCGTCGTCGAGGATCATGTTGGCCGGCTCGTCCGGCCAGGTGAGCATCTGCTCGGCGGCCCACCAGTACTCCTCCAGGCTCTCGCCCTTCCAGGCGAAGACCGGGGTGCCCTTGGGCTCGTCGATGGTGCCGTGCGGGCCGACCACGACGGCGGCCGCCGCGTGGTCCTGGGTGGAGAAGATGTTGCACGAGGCCCAGCGCACCTGCGCGCCCAGCGCGACCAGGGTCTCGATCAGCACCGCGGTCTGCACGGTCATGTGCAGCGAGCCGGAGATGCGCGCGCCCTGCAGCGGTAGCACCTCGGCGTACTCGCGGCGCAGCGCCATCAGGCCGGGCATCTCGTGTTCGGCCAGCCGGATCTCCTTGCGGCCGAATTCGGCCAGCCCGAGATCGGCCACCTTGAAGTCGATGCCGTTGCGCACATCGGCGGTGAGCTCGGTTCGCGCGGGAAGTTCTGAGGTCGTCATAGCCTCTATCTGCCTCTCCTGGTAAGTCGGTACCAACACGCAAGGTTAGTCGCTGGCGCGGCGGGTGGGTACACCGTACTCACCCTTGCTAGCTTGGCGCGATGCCGAACCTTCGCGCCATCGTCACGACCGCGGTCGCCGGGTCGCTCGCCCTCGGTCTGAGCACCGCGTGCGACAGCTCAGCGGACTCGTCACCGGCTACTGCGCCGCGAACAGTGGAGCTGCAGGCGCACCGCGGCGGACGCGGTCTGACCGTCGAGGAGTCGCTGCCGGGCTTCAGCAAGGCGATCGAGCTGGGGGTGAGCACGCTGGAGCTCGACATCGTGCTCACCAAGGACAAGATGCCGATGATCTGGCACGACCCGACGGTGCTCGCGACCAAGTGCGCGGACACCGCGCCGGTCACGCCGGACGATCCGCAGTTCCCCTACGTGGGCAAGCTGGTGCACGACCTGACCTACGCCCAGACCCAGACGCTGGACTGCGGCAAGACCCTGGCCGACTACCCGGACCAGCAGGGGCTGCCCGGCAACAAGATAGCGACGCTGCCCGCCCTCTTCGATCTGGTCAAGACCTACCGGGGCGCACACCTGCGCTACAACATCGAGACCAAGCTGGAGGCCGAGCACCCCGAGCAGTCGGCGACGCCGCAGGAGTTCGTGGACGTCATCCTCAGCACGGTCGCCGCGGCCGGTGAGACCGGCAACGTCGGCATCCAGAGCTTCGACTGGCGCGCACTTGCGCTGGTACGCAAGGCGAATCCGACGATCCCCTTGGTGGCGCTCTACGACGACACCACCTTCGTGGCCGGCTCGAAGTGGCTCGGCCCCATCCGCTACGAGGACTACGCGGGCGATCCGCTCGGCGCGGTGAAGGCGCTCGGCGCCAATGCCGCCTCGCCCGGTTACTCGGTCCCCTACGGCCGCAAGGCGGGTGAGCGCGGCTTCGAATTGGTGGCCGATCGGGCCTATGTCGAGCGCGCCCATGAGCTGGATCTGCGGGTGATCCCGTGGACGGTGAACGACAAGGCCACGATCGCCGCGCAACTCGATACCGGCGTGGACGGCGTGATCACCGACTACCCCGACCGGATGCGGGAGGTGTTGCAGGAGAAGGGTTTACCCCTGCCTCCTGCCTACCACCGCTGAGCCGGGGTGAGCCGGTGACCTATGCCGCGCCCGACTCCCGCACGTCGGACTCCGCCGGGTTCGACTGCGCCGAACCGGAATGCGGCGTGACCGTCTGCGCCGACGTGCCCTTGGCCGAATTCGCCTGGGCCGCACCGGTCAGCGTGGCGACGGTCCCGTAGGTCTCCAGGATCCGGCGCCGCTTGCGCGGGTGGATATTGGCCTTGGTGACGTCGCCTTCGTAGTGCTCGAGCACCCGATGGTCCATCACCGCCCGCCACAGCGGCGGCACCACGGCGAACAGGATCATCGTCGCGTAACCGGCGGGCAACTGCGGCGCCTGCATCGAACTGCGCAGCGTCTGGTACCGACGTCCCGGATTGGCGTGGTGATCGCTGTGCCGCTGCAGATGGAACAGGAAGATGTTGGTGACCAGCCGGTCACTGTTCCAGCTGTCGCGCGGCGAGCAGCGCGCGTAGTTCCCGTTCGGCTTCTTTGCCCGCAGCAAGCCGTAGTGCTCGATGAAGTTCACCGTCTCCAGCAGCGACGCGCCGATCACGGCCTGCAGGATCAGCCACGGCAGCACGCCGATACCGAAGAGCGCCATGAGGCTGCCGAACAGCACCACGCTCATCGACCAGGCCTGCAGGATGTGGTTGTGCACGCTGAACCAGCGCAGGCCCTTGCGCGCCAGCCGCACCCGCTCCAGCTCGATGGCCGAGCGGAAGCTGCCGAACACGCTGCGCGGCAGGAACTCCCACAGCGTCTCGCCGAGCCTGCCGCTGGCCGGATCCTCCGGCGTCGCCACCCGCACGTGGTGACCACGGTTGTGCTCCACGAAGAAATGGCCGTAGAACGATTGCGCCAGCGCGACTTTGGCCAGCCAGCGCTCCGCGTGCTCGACCCGGTGCCCGAGCTCGTGCGCGGCGTTGATGCCGATGCCGCTGACGAAGCCCAGCGTCGCGGCCAGGCCAAGCTTGTCGACGATGCTCAGCTCGTGCCCCGCCCACATGTAGCAGGCGATGAGCAGGCCGAGCAGCTGCACAGGAAGGAACAGATAGGTGCACCACCGGTAGTACCGGTCGTTGCTCAGCAACTCGTAATCCTCATCGCGCGGGTTGGTGCCGTCCTCGCCGACAACCCAGTCCAGGACCGGGATGACGATCAACACGATGATTGGACCGATCCACCAGAACACCCTTGCGCCCGTCTGCAACACGAGTTGCGAGGGCAGGAGTGCGCTCAGTGGAGCGATCAGCCCGAAAACCCATAAGTGTCGTTTGGGATCTGAAGATACCGCCGGTTTGCCAACCGTTTGCACGTTTGCCCCGCTAAATAGGAACCCTAACTCCGATGTACGAGAATAGTTCCAGACTGTACGGCTGTTTCGCAGACCTTGACGGTTGAAACGTGATGAGCGTTACAGCTATGGGGGCTAGCTTTTAAGTGGGCTCACATGTAGTTGAAGCCCTGGCTTACTCAGCGCAAACGGACCGGGGTTCTTCAGGGGTGGATCAGTGCTCGATCCGGGCGGCCAGAATCGCTTCGACGTATGGACTCAGCAACGCACTCAACTCCGCGGGCGCGTCTCGGCCGGGACCGGGCGGCGTCGGGATATAGCTCAGCGCGATGCGCACCAGCGCGTGCGCGATGATGTCCGATTCGGCCGCCGTGGCCGCCACCCAGCTGTGCTGGAACGCCAGCGACAGCCGGCGGGTGGCTTGGTCGAGCAACGGTCCGGCGTCCAGCGTGATCAGCCGCAACAGATCCAATTTCACCTCGCCCGCGAGCAGCGACTGCACCAGCGGGTCGGCCGCGGCGTCGACGAAGAAATTGGTCATGCCCTCGCGGAACGCCGCGCGGACATCACCGACATTGCCGGTGATGGCCGCGTCGACGTGGTCGACCAGATCGTCGGCCAGGCGCAGTGCGTAGGACTGCGCAAGGCCACTGCGCGAACCGAACTCGTTGTAGAGCGTCTGCCTGCTGACTCCGGCCTTGCCCGCCACGTCTCCGAGGGTGATCTTGGACCAGTCCCGTTCGGTGAGTAGCTCGCGCATGGCATCGAGGACCGAGGCGCGCAGGAGTTCACGCGCCGCCTCCTGATAAGGGATGCGGGTTCCGGAGCGCGGCATACCGGCGACACTGTCACGGGCGGTTGCCGCAGTCAAAATCTCACGACCGTTCGATTTCGACCATGTAGAAGTCGGCCTTTGCCGCGCCGCAGTCCGGACAGGTCCAGTCGTCGGGGATATCGTCCCAGCGGGTACCCGCGACGATCCCGTCCTCCGGCCAGCCTTTGGCTTCGTCGTATTCGAAGCCGCATTGAATGCACTGGAACAGTTTGTAATCGTTCATCGGACGGCTCCCGTCGGTTCGAAGTCGATCTTTTCCCGGACGCCGCAGTCCGGACAGCACCAGTCGTCGGGAATCTTTTCCCAGGACGTTCCCGGCGGGAAACCTTCGTGTGGCTCGCCCTTTTCCTCGTCGTACACGTATTCACAGACCGGGCAGCGGAAGCGATTCATCCCCGCACCTCGCCGGTCGCCGTACCGCCCTGATAGCGGGCGAGCACTTTGTCCCGCTTGGCGGGGTGGATGTTCGCGAGCGTGATGTCGCCGTGATAGTGCGCGAGCACCCGCTTGTCCATTACCCGGCGCCACAGCGGCGGGAAGTAGGCGAGCAGGATCATGCTGGCGTACCCGCTCGGCAGGTTCGGCGCGCCGTCCCAGCTGCGCAGCGTCTGATAGCGCCGGGTCGGGTAGGCGTGATGGTCGCTGTGCCGCTGCAGGTGGTACAGGAAGATGTTGGTGACGATGTGGTCGCTGTTCCAGCTGTGCACCGGCGCGGGCCGTTCGTAGCGGCCGGATGCGGTGCGCTGGCGGACCAGACCGTAGTGCTCGAGATAGTTCACCGCCTCCAGCAGGCTGAAACCGATCACCGCCTGGAGCACGAGATACGGCAACAGCTCGATCCCGAACACCGCGACCAGCGCCGCGTACAGCACCGCCGACATCAGCCAGGCGCTGAGCACCTCGTTCTTCAGGCTCCACGGTTTCTTGTCGAGCCGGGCCAGGCGGGCCTTCTCCAACCGCAGCGACGAGGTCAGGCTGCCCCACACGGTGCGCGGCCAGAAGGCCCAGAAGGTCTCGCCGATACGGGAACTCGCGGGGTCCTCCGGTGTCGCGACGCGCACATGGTGGCCGCGATTGTGCTCGATGTAGAAATGCCCGTAGAAGGACTGGGCCAGTGCGATCCGGGACAGCCAGCGCTCCAGGTGCACTTTCTTGTGGCCCAGTTCGTGCGCGGTGTTGATGCCGATGCCACCGAGCATGCCGACCGTGATCGCCAGGCCGATCTTGTCGACCAGGTGCAGACCGTTGTCGAAGCCGAGCCAGCTCACCTGATCGGCGGTGATCAGATAGCAGGCCATGACCAGTGACGCGTATTGGAACGGCAGATACAGGTAGGTGAGATAGCGGTAGTACTTGTCGTGCTCCAGATACTCCATCACCTCGTCCGGCGGATTGTCACCGTCGGGTCCGAAGAAGATGTCCGCCAACGGAATCAGCACGTATACCAGGATCGGGCCGAGCCAGAACGGTACCTGCGCCAGCGTCTGCCAGCCGATCGCGTTGAGGGCCAGGATGATCGGGATGCCGATCGTGAAAAGGCCGGTGGGGGCGAACAATCCCCATAGCCACATGTAGCGCTTGCGATCGCGCCAGTCCGGGGTTGCCACCGGCTGCGCGGACGTGTCGGCCTCTGTCGACATCGTTGTCTCCCATCCAAAAGCGGCACGTCACGTGTGACGTGCGTTACCTCTGAAATGGACGATAGAGATCGATTTGTCGTTTGTCTAGACAAATTCGCCAATTTGTAAAGCAGAACGACCGGCTCCGACACAAACACCCCGGTCGGAGCGATCTCCGGCCGGGGTGTTTGTTGTCGAGGGGAGTTACCGCAGCAGCACTTCGGCGTTCTCGGGCAGCGCGTCGACCGGCCACCAGCGCAGGTCGGTCGACTCCGCGCTGCGCACCGGGACGGCGCCAGCGGGCGCGGTGATCCGGAACAGCAGATCGAGATGCCTGGTCGGCACCCCGAGCGAGCAGGTGATCGAGTGCGCCTGCGCGCCATACAGTTCCGGTTCCATCCGCAGACCGCTGATGCCCGACTCCTCGGTGGCTTCGCGCAGCGCGGCATCGGCGACCGTGTCGTCGCTCTCCTCGCAGTGCCCGCCGAGCTGGATCCAGGACCCGACCCGCGGATGCAGAGTCAGCAGGACCTCGCGTTCGTCGTGCGAGAACACCACCGCCGAGGCGGTGATGTGGCCCGGCACGTGCTCACGCAGACAACCACGCGGGGCCGAGCCGAGGAACGCGAGCATCGCGTGCCGCAGCGACTGGTCGTAATCCGCGCCGGGCGACCATTTTTCGAGCAGCTCGATGGCCGAGGCGTGCAGGGAATCCGCGCTCACAGCTCGACCAGTCCGAAACTTGCGCCGGGCACCGGGCGCGGCCGGAGTTCCTCGATCGGGTGGCCGATGGCGATGGCGCCCAACGGATTCCAGTTGTCCTCGAGTCCGAGGACCGCGCGGGTGATCTCCGGCGCGAAGATGGTGGAGCCGATCCAGCAGCTGCCCAGGCCCTCGGTGGCCAGCGCGACGAGCAGGCCCTGCACGGCCGCGCCGACCGCGACGGTGAACATGGTGCGCTCGTCGGCGCGGCGCCGCTCGTCCGGATAGTCGTGCGCGCCGTCCGGCACGCAGAACGGGATGATCACCTCGGGTGCGTCGAAAAGGATTCGGCCACGGGCGATTCGGCGCTCCACCCGATCGGGTGCCAGGCCGTCCGCGGTGAGGTCGGCCCGCCACTTGTCGGCCATCTCCGTGAGCAATCGAGTCCGCAGCTCGGCGTCGCGCACCCACACGAAGCGCACCGGCCGGGTGTGGTGCGGCGCGGGCGCGGTCAGTGCCACCGCGACGGCGGCGCGCACGCGGGCGGGATCGACCGGTGCGTCGGCGAACTGCCGGATCGAGCGGCGCAGCAGCACCGCCTCGCGGCGTCCCTGCTCGATCGCCTCGGCGGTGCCGAGCCAGAACAGGTCGTCGGTGCCGCCGCGCAGCAGATCCGCGGCACTGGACCCGTCGTCGGTGACCGGCAGCCCGCGCACCACCGCGACCGGCACGCCGCCGAGCTTGCCCTTCACCAGATCCGCCGCGGCGGCCAGCTCGTCCGCGATCGCAACCTGAGTGACGTGCAGCTCGTTGCCCTGCCCGTCGACGGCGCCCGCGTAATCGTGCAGCACCCGCAGGCCGGCGGCGCCGATCGCGGCGTCGGTCTGGCCATTGCGCCAGGCCCGGCCCATGGTGTCGGTGACGACCACGGCGACCTGCACGCCGAGCCGCTCGGCCAGCGCCGACCGCAAGGCCTTGGCGCTGGCGTCGGGATCGGCGGGCAGCAGAACCAGTTCGCCCTGTTCGACATTGGAGCCGTCGATGCCGGACGCCGCCTGCACGATGCCGAGCTTGTTCTCGGTGATCAGGGTGCGGCCCTTGCGCGCGAGCACGCGCACCGCCTCCTGCTCGACCAGGGCGCGCCGCGCGGCGTCGCGTTCCTCTGGATCCAGCGGCACGTCGACGAGGCGGCCCTCGACCTTGGCGACGATCTTGCTCGTCACCACGAGCACGTCACCGTCGGCCAGCCACGGCGCGCGGTCCGCGATGTGCGCGGCGAGGTCGTCGCCGGGCCGGAACTCCGGCAGGCCGGTGATCGGCAGGATGCGCAGTTCCCCTGCGGCATGGTCATTCACATACTCATCCTGACTCACGGCTTCACCCCCGCAAGGTCCAGAGCCTCCCGCACCATCTCGGCGGTGGTCGGCGGATCGGTCATCAGCAGCGGGACGCTGCGCACCTCGACGCCGGGCACGTCGGCGGTGTCGGTGGTGTGGATCAACCAGCCGTCCAGGATGCCGGTGGCCGAGCGGGCGCCGTAGTAACGGCCGATCGCCTCGGCGGTCGTCTCGACCCCGATCACCGACAGACACTCATCGGCCATGCCGCGCAGAGGTTTGCCGTCGATCACACCGGATATACCAATAACTTTGGCCGCAGTTGTGCGCAGCGCGCCACGAATGCCAGGCACCGCCAAGATGGCGCCGATGCTCACCACGGGGTTCGACGGAGCGAGCAAGACCACATCCGCGGACTCTATGATCTCGATCACATTCGGGGCCGGTTTGGCGTCCTCGGCCCCAATTGTGGCGAATCCATGGGTCTGGATGTTCGCGCGATAGCGAACCCACCACTCTTGAAAATGGATCGCGCGACGTTCGCCAGGGTCGTCCGGGTCGGTCACAACCACATGCGTTTCACAACGATCGTCGGTTGCCGGGATCAATTTCACGCCCGGCTGCCACCTGTTGCAGAGGGCCTCGGTGACCGCGGAGAGCGGGTACCCGGCGCGCAGCATCTCGCTGCGCACCAGATGCGTGGCGAGGTCGCGATCGCCGAGCCCGAACCAGTCCGGCTGCGCGTGATACTTCGCCAGCTCTTCCTTGGTGTGCCAGGTCTCGTCGAGCCTGCCCCAGCCGCGCTCGGTATCAATGCCGCCTCCGAGGGTGTACATGCAGGTATCGAGGTCAGGACAGATTCGCAGGCCATGCATCCAGACGTCGTCGCCGACGTTCACGATCGCGGAGACATCGGCATCGGGCAGCAGTTCCCGCACGCCCTGGAGGAAGCGGGCGCCGCCGACACCCCCGACCAGTACGGCAATCCTCGGGCCGCCGAGGGAGTCGCTGTCCGCTTGAAGGGAAGTCACATCCGCACAGCCTATGCGCTGTCGGACCGGGCGATGTTCGGGCTATAGTTGCTGGTCATTTGCCCTACTCCGACTCAAGATCATCTTCGAAAGCGTTCGCGGATAGTAACGGAATAGCGACGGCCGCTTGACCATCGACACGTCCGGCGTGTCTAATCACAGTCATGTCATTTCGGGTTCGCGCGAGAGTGCAAGGCGCGAACGGCTTTTCGAACAGATGTTCGCATCGAGATGACGAGCTCGGGGACGTCCGCGGGACAACGTCGCGGGGTATGGCCGTCGGTATGCGTGTTGGTCCGACGGAACGAATCATTCTGCGCTAACACACAGTGAGGAGGCGGAGCGATGGCCAATGAGATGGTCTCGCCGACCGATTCCACAGCAGGCGCAGCACGTGGCGTCTGCGCAGACAACGGCTGGAAGGATCGCGAGGGGGGTGACGAAGTCTCGGCGACCGTGCTCGGCTCGGGCGACGAAGTCTCGGCGCCCCGGCTCAGCCTGGTCGTCACGGGCTTCGACGAGATGTTCGAATCCATCGAAGAGCAGTGGCAGGAGCGTGCCCTGTGCGCACAGACCGATCCGGAGGCGTTCTTCCCTGAGAAGGGCGGCTCGACTCGCGAGGCGAAACGGATCTGCATGGGCTGCGAAGTACGCGACGAGTGCCTGGAATACGCACTCGCCCACGATGAACGCTTCGGCATCTGGGGTGGCCTCTCCGAACGAGAGCGCCGCCGCCTGAAGCGCGGCATCGGCTAGCCGACTTGGGTTGGCCCCCGAGTTATCCGCACGCGCGACAACTCGCTACGGCGACAACGGTTCTCGCGAACATACGGGTAGCTCCGGGGGTACGCCCGAGCCCCGGCGGCGCGCCCGCCGACCGGCCGAAGTAGCACTGGGTGCACGGGCCGGGTGCGGGCTGGCTAGGTTTTACCCATGGCACGTTCCCGTAATCGTCGTCCGCCGACCGCCCGGTCGGTGATCCGCCGTGGTCGCGGGGTACGTGGGCCGATGTTGCCGCCCACCGTGCCTGCGTGGCGCACCCGGGGACAGAAGTTCGATCGGCTGGTGCTCGAGGCGTTCGCACCGCTGGACACCCGCTGGCACGACCGGCTCACCAAACTCGATATCGCCGTCGATGACGTGCCGAAAATCCGTCCGCTGCACCCTGATTCGGTCACCTGGCCGGACGAGGTGGTCGCCGACGGACCGGTGCCGCTGTCCCGGCTCATCCCGGCAGGCGTCGACCGGCACGGCACCGCGACCCGCGCCAGGGTGGTGCTGTTCCGCAAACCGCTCGAGCTGCGCGCCAGCGACCCCGACGACCTGGTCGACCTGCTGCGCGAGGTGCTGGTCCAGCAGATCGCCACCTATCTCGGCGTCGATCCGGACATCATCGATCCGGAACCCGAGTAGAAATCACACCCAGCCGACCTCGCCTCGGTAACGAATGTTGTTGCGAGCGGCGATAACTGATTACCGACACCGCGTGCGCGGCCCGCAGACCGCGCACCGACACCGGCCCGGGCCGCCCGCGGCCCGACGCCCCGCGCCCGCCCGCGGCAGCCGCCGCGTGGCGGGAGTTTTTGCCCGAATCATGAGCGTGTCTATCCACATCGGACCGCCAGGAGGGTTACTCTCATCGGCGTGATCCCCATGCGTCGTTGCTGCCGTCCAGGTTGCAAGAATCCGGCCGTCGCGACGCTCACCTATGTGTACTCGGACTCGACCGCCGTAGTCGGACCACTCGCGACCGTCGCCGAACCACACTCCTGGGATCTCTGCGAAACGCACGGCTCCCGCATCACCGCCCCGAAGGGCTGGGAAATGGTCCGCCACGAAGGCGGGTTCTCCTCCAGCACACCGGATGACGACGATCTGACCGCGCTCGCCGAAGCGGTCCGCGAGGCCGGACTGCGCCGCCGCCCGCCGGAGCATGAACAGCGCGGCTACCGCGACTACGCCCCGCCGCCGCAGCGCACCACTCGCACCGGGCGCCGCGGACATCTGCGGGTACTCCCCGACCCGCCGTCCTGAACCACTGAGAACCGGGTCATCCCCCGTCAGCTCCGCCGCCCGCCATCCCCTAGGGTGGTGGGCATGACAGTCGCCCGCTCTGCCGAATTCGTAAACGCGGTGATCAAGGCTTACGACGTTCGCGGTGTGGTCGGTGAACAGATCGACGCCGAATTCGTCAGGGACATCGGCGCATCGTTCGCGAGGCTGATGCGTGCCGAAGGCGCGACGCGGGCCGTCATCGGACACGACATGCGCGAGTCCTCCCCAGGTCTGTCGGAGGCTTTCGCCGACGGCGTGCTGGCCCAGGGCCTCGACGTGGTGCACATCGGGCTCGCGTCCACCGATCAGCTCTACTTCGCCTCCGGCAGCCTGGACTGCCCCGGCGCCATGTTCACCGCTAGCCACAACCCGGCGCGCTACAACGGCATCAAGATGTGCCGCGCGAAAGCCATTCCGGTGGGCCAGGACACGGGCCTGGCCACCATCAAGACCGAGGTCGCCGAGGGCGTGCCCGGCTACGACGGGCCGCGCGGCACCGAGACCAGAACCGACCTGCTCGCCGACTACGCGGCGTTCCTGCGCGACCTGGTCGATCTCGGCGAGATGCGCCCGCTCACCATCGCGGTGGACGCGGGCAACGGCATGGGCGGCCACACCGTGCCCGCCGTGTTCGACGCGCTGCCGCAGGTGACCATCGTGCCGCTGTACTTCGAGCTCGACGGTTCCTTCCCCAACCACGAGGCGAACCCGCTCGATCCCAAGAACCTGGTGGACCTGCAGGACCTGGTGGTCAAGTCGGGCGCCGACATCGGTCTCGCCTTCGACGGCGACGCCGACCGCTGCTTCGTGGTGGACGAGAAGGGCGACCCGGTGTCGCCGTCCACCATCACCGCGCTGGTCGCCGAGCGCGAGCTCATCAAGGAGCCCGGCGCGGTCATCATCCACAACCTGATCACCTCGCACGCGGTGCCCGAGCTCGTCACCGCGCTCGGCGGCACCCCGGTGCGCACCCGGGTCGGCCACTCGTTCATCAAGCAGCAGATGGCCTCGACCGGCGCGGTGTTCGGCGGCGAACACTCCGCGCACTACTACTTCCGCGATTTCTGGGGCGCCGACTCCGGCATGCTCGCCGCACTGCACGTGCTCGCCGCGCTCGGCGAGAAGGATCGGCCGGTCTCGGAGCTGATGTCGGCCTACGAGACGTATGCGGCCTCCGGCGAGATCAACTCCACCGTGCCGGACGCGAAGGAGCGGACGCTTGCCGTGGTGGAGGCCTTCGCGGACCGGACGATCTCGGTGGATAGGCTGGACGGCGTGACCGTGCAATTGGCCGACGACGCCTGGTTCAACCTGCGCGCGTCGAACACCGAACCGCTGCTTCGGCTCAACGTCGAGGCCCGCTCAACCGAAGATGTAGATGCACTCGTAACAGAGATCCTGAGCATCGTCCGGTCCTGACTGGAATAGTGGAATCACAGGCCTTGAATTCGCCCGACTCGGGCCCGGCGTGGCAGCTGACCCGGGTGCGAGCGAAGGCGATAACGACTCAGCGCGATGAGGGGAGGTGGGACGCCCGATGATCGCTGGAACACCGGTGCTCGACCTCGACGATGCCGCTTCGCTGGAGGCGGCCGATACCGGCGGCGCCCTGCGCTCGGCCGCCTCCGGCGGCGCTCAGGTCCGGGCCACCGCGGCAGCAGTCGGTGAGGACGCGCTCGCGCGCCTGGCCGGTCTGCGCCCGCGCAGCGTGGTCCTCGTCTCCGGCTCCGGCCGCGCCGCGCGCGCCGCGAGCCTGCTCGTCGCCACCCTGGGTGACCGCGCGGGCCTGCCCGTCGTGCCCGTCACCGCGCTGCCGCCCTGGGTCGGCCCGCTCGATGTCGTCCTGGTCGCCGGTGACGACGCGGGCGACCCACGCCTGACCGACGCGGTCGACCGGGCGCTGCGCCGCGGGGCCGAGGTCGTCGTCGCCACCCCCATCGAAGGACCGATGCGCGCCGTAGCGGCCGGCCGGGCCGCCGTGCTGGCACCTCGGGTCCAGGTGCTCGATCACAACCGCCTGCTGCGCTTCCTGGCCGCCGGAATCGCCGTCCTGCGCGCGGTCGACCCCGCCCGCAGCGGCACGTTCGTGCCCGACCTCACCGAGCTGGCCGATGTGCTCGACGCCGAGGCGTTGCGCGCCGGACCCGGCAACGAGGTCTTCCGCAACCCGGCCAAGACCCTCGCCTCGCGCATGCATCAGCGCGGTGTGGTGCTGGCCGGCGACTCCCCCGCCGCGGCCGAGCTGGCCGAGCACGGCGCCGAGGTGCTGCTGCAGTCGGCGGGCCGGGTCGCCACCGCGGTCGATCTGGCCGAGGCGGTGGCCGCCAAGACCCGAATGGTCGAGGCCGCAGGCGAATCCGCGCCCGGCTTCGATCCGATGTTCCACGACGAGGAACTCGACGGCCCGATGCAGGTCGAGCGCATGCGGGTCTTCGTGCTCAGCATCGACCCGGACCAGTCGGCCGCGCGGCGCCGGATCGCGGTGTTCGGCGGCACCGGATCCAGCCTGGTCGACGCCGATCTGGTGAGCGCCGAGCTCGATCTGTTGCACACCGGCCTCACCGACCCCTCCCTGCCCACCCCGCCGCGCCCCGAGGAGCCCGCTCCCGGCGCCGGTGGTGAACTCGAACAACTCGCCGTGCTCGCGCTGCGGCTGGAAATGGCCGCCGCCTACCTACGGCTGATCGGAACCCGCGGTACCGCACCCGACAGTCGAGGGCAGTACGGGGGAAGCTACTAGTGCACGAACTCGTTGGTGCGTTGCGCTCGTATGCCTGGGGCTCGCGCACCGCGCTCGCTCAGCTGTGCGGCAGGCCGGTTCCGTCCGCGCATCCGGAGGCCGAACTGTGGTTCGGCGCGCACCCCGCCGACCCCGCGCACGTCCTGATCGACGACCGCACCCGCTCGCTGCTGGATTTCGTCGCCGAGGATCCGCAGCGCGAATTGGGCCCCGCCGCCCAGGAATTCGGCGGCAAGCTGCCATTCCTGTTGAAGATTTTGGCCGCCGAGGAGCCGCTGTCGCTCCAGGCGCACCCGAGCACCGCGCAGGCGCGCGCCGGGTTCGAACGGGAGAACCGCACCAAGGTGCCGTTCGACTCGCCGATGCGCAACTACCGCGACGACAACCACAAGCCGGAACTGGTGGTGGCGCTGGATCGGTTCGAGGCACTCGCCGGCTTCCGCGAGCCGCACCGCACCGTCGAACTGTTGCGCGCGCTCGACGTGGACGGACTCGCCTCGTTCGCCGATCTGCTTGCCGCGCAGCCGGATTCGGACGGCCTGCGCACCCTGTTCACCACCTGGATCACCCTGCCGCAGCACGTGCTCGCGACGCTGCTACCCGAGGTGCTCGACGGCTGCGTGCGCTACCTGTCCGGAAAAGGCAAGCGCGGGTTCACCCCCGAGGCGCGCACCACGCTCGAACTCGCCGAGGCCTACCCCGGCGATGCGGGCGTGCTCGCGGCGCTGCTGCTGAACCGGCTGACACTCGAGCCCGGGCAGGGTTTGTTCCTCGCGGCCGGCAACCTGCACGCCTACCTGCGCGGACTCGGCGTGGAGATCATGGCCAACTCCGACAACGTGCTGCGCGGCGGTCTCACGCCCAAGCACGTCGACGTGCCGGAACTGTTGCGGGTGCTCGACTTCGAGCCGATCGACCTGCCCGTGGTACTGCCGGAACCGGCGGGCGACGGCTCGGTGCGCTACCGCACGCCCGCGCCGGAGTTCGAGCTGCGCCGCTTCGATCTGACCGCGGGCTCGGCGCAGGTCCCGCTCACCGCGGCGGGCCCAGGCATCGTGCTGTGCACGGCGGGGTCGGTGCGGCTGCTGCACGGCGCGTCCGAGTTGACGCTGGAGCGCGGTGCCGCGGCGTGGATCTCGGCCGCCGACACCGATATTCGCGCCCGCGCCCTTGACGGCTCGGCCCAGCTCTTCTGCGCCTGCGTCGGCAAGGTGTGAGCCGGCGCGGTGTCGCCCCGGCCGGGTGATCACCTCCGGTATCGGGTATCCGATCTCGGCACACGCTAAGTTAGCCAGGTTCGGGCAATCGGAGAGAGGACATCCAACCCATGTCGGCTGGTGGTGGCAAGAAGGCGATTCTCGCCGCATTGACGGCGAACGCGGGGATCGCCGTAGCGAAGTTCATCGGTGCGGCGATCACCGGTTCGGCGTCGATGCTCGCCGAGGCGGTGCACTCGGTGGCCGACACCTCCAATCAGGGCCTGCTGCTACTCGGTCAGCGCCGCGCCGCGCAGGAGGCCGACGAGCTGCACCCGTTCGGGTACGGGCGCAATCGCTACTTCTACTCGTTCGTCGTGGCGCTGGTGCTGTTCACCATCGGCTCGATCTACGCGATCTACGAGGGCGTCCACAAGATCCAGCACCCGGAGGATCTGAGCTCGCCGATCGTCGCGATCGTCATCCTGCTGATCGCGATCGGGCTGGAGACCTACAGCTTCATGACCGCCATCAAGGAGTCCCGGCCGCTCAAGGGAAATGCGAGCTGGTGGCGGTTCATCCGCACCTCGCGTAGCCCGGAGCTGCCGGTGGTGCTGCTGGAGGACACCGGCGCCCTGGTCGGTCTGATCTTCGCCTTCGTCGGCGTCAGCCTGACGATGCTCACCGGCGACGCAATCTGGGACGGTATCGGCACCCTGGCCATCGGCCTGCTGCTCGGCGTCATCGCCGTCATCCTGATCATCGAGATGCAGAGCCTGCTCATCGGCGAGGGCGCCACCCCCGCCGAGGACCGCGCCATCCGGGAGAACCTGGCCGACGGCGCGCGCATCGAGCGCGTGATCCACCTCAAGACCCAGTACCTCGGCCCGGAGGAGATGCTGGTCGCCGCCAAGGTCTCGATCGTCGCCGATCTGGATATCGCCGATATCGCGGCCGCGATCAACGACGCGGAAGCCCGCGTGCGCGCCGCCGTTCCGGCCGCCCGGGTGATCTACCTGGAGCCCGACCTCTACCGCACCGAGAGCGTTTAAGGATTACGCAGCAGCGCCAGCGGGTCGGTGGTGATGCCGAACCGCTGGCGTAGGACGTGGCGGGCCGCGTGCAAGCCGGACATGCCGTGCACACCGGGACCCGGCGGGGTCGAGGCGGAGCACAGGTAGACGCCCGGAAGCGGTGTGGCGTAAGGGTTCCAGCGCGGTGCGGGGCGGAAGGCCCACTGGCGCAGGGTCATCGCGCCCGCAGAGATGTCGCCGCCGATGTAATTGGCGTTGTGCGCGGGCATTTCGGCCGCGGTGTAGACGTGCTTGGCGAGGATCAGGTCACGGAAGCCGGGCGCGAAGCGCTCGACCTGAGCGATGATCGTCTCGCTGATGTCGCGGGCCGAACCGTTCGGCACGTGCGCGTAGGTGTAGAGGGTGTGCTTGCCCGCCGGCGCGCGGGTCGAGTCGACCACACCGGGCTGGATGGTCAGCACATAGGGCCGTTCCGCGTGCTGGCCCGCGGCGACCGCGCGCTCGGCGGCCATCGCCTCGTCCCTGGTGCCGATCAGATGCAGGGTGCCTGCGCGGTCGAGGTCGGCGGCCTGCCAGGGCACCGGGCCCGCGAGCGCGAAATCGACCTTGCACGCGGCGCCGCCGTAGCGGAAACGCCGGAGCCGCTTGATGTATCGGTCCGGCAGTCGATGACCGGCGATGCGCAGCAATTCCGCGGGCGCGAGGTCGAGCACGACCGCGCGGGCGTCGTCGAATTGGCCGAGCGCGTCGATGCGGTGGCCGGTGTGCATCCGCCCGCCGAGGCGTTCCAGCTCGGCGATCAGCGCGTCCGGAATCGCCTGGCTGCCACCGCGCGGGATCACCCAGCCACCCGCGTGCGCCAGCGTGCCGAGCATCAGTCCGGCCCCGGCGGCGGGCACCGCACGCGGCGGAATGATCGCGTGGGTGGCGACGCCGGTCAGCAGCGCGGCGGCAGTGTCGTCGCGAAACCTGGTGTTCCACAACGGCGATCCTTGCTCGAGCGTCCGCAGCCCGAACCGCACCGCGGTCAGTAGGTCCTTGGGTGGTCGGCGCATATCCGACATCGCCAGGTCGACGATCGCCGCCCAGTGCGGCACCAGCGGACCGAACAGCGAGCGCCACGCGGCACCGTCACGGCCGAGACCGTCGACGGTCCGGTCCAGATCACGCCAGGCGATGCCGGCCGTGCCGCCGTCCATCGGGTGCGCGTAAGAGGCTTCCGGCGTGAGCAGTTCGACGCCGTGCGCCGCGAGATCGAACGCCCGGAAGAACGGGGAGGCCAACGCCATCGGGTGCGCGCCCGCGCACACGTCGTGCCGGTAGCCGGGCAGGGTCAGCTCCGCCGTCCGCGACCCACCGCCCGCCGCGTACTCGGCCTCGTAGACCTCCACGGAGAGTCCGGCCTTCGCCAGAATCACCGCGGCGGCGAGACCATTCGGCCCGGAGCCGACGACCACAACATCAGGCATATCCCCCACGCTACCGGCCCGCGGTCGGTGCTTGCCTGCCCGCGAAACGCGTTGCCACGGTGAACGGCGGTCGGACCTGCCGGATCGCGGCGAAGGTGTCGACTGTCACCCGCCGTGGTCGATTCGGTCCGCGGGAACAGGATTCGCCGCGGCAAGCGCGGTACGAGTCGGGTGCGGTCAGCCCGACGTCGCGCCGACCGCGGCCAGCCACTCGGCGACCAGGATGTCGAGGCGCTGCTCGCGCAACTCCGGGCGCAGGCGGGCACCGCGGTCCAGGGTCGCGAGGCCGTGCATCGCGCTCCAGGCCACCTCGGTGCGGGCGCCGAGCTCCGCCTCGTCGACGAACGGCCGGAACATCGCCTCCAGTTCCGCGAAGGCGTCCCGCAGCGTCTGCGACGCCTCCAGGCCGAACACGAGGTCGACGTTCAGCACGAACATGGCGTCGTAGCGGGCCGGGTTGGCGGCGGCGAAATCCAGGTAGGCGCGGGCGACGCGGGCCATCCGGTCGGCCGGACTCGTCGCCTCGGCGTGCGCCTGGTGCAGGACGACGGAGAGATCGGCGATTCCTTGCTCCGCGACCGCGGCCACGATGGCCGATTTGCCCGCGAAATGGCTGTACAACACCGGCTGGCTGTATTCGATGCGCTCGGCCAGTTTGCGTACCGTCACCGCTTCCCAGCCCTCTTCTTCGGCCAACTCACGCGCGGTATCGATGATCCGCTGACGACGTTCGGCTCGTTCACGTTCCTTGCGCGCCTGGAGGGTCATGCCCAAATTCTAGCAGCGCTAGACAACCTACCGAAGCTCCGTTATGGTTGCTCTCGAACCTAGCAATGCTAGAACTCAGAGCAGGACCGAGCACCGCACCAAGGAGCAGCACCATGACCACCTCGCGCATCGCCTCCGCACTGTCCCTCATCGGCGCGGCCTTCATCCTCTACATCGGCCTCAGCTACCTGATCAGCCCGGAGACCATCGCCCCCGGCTTCGGCCTGCCCGCGTGGCCGGACGGCGAGGCGACCGCGTTCATGAACCTGAAGGGCGTCCGCGACACCGTCTTCGGCGTGCTCATCCTGGTGCTGCTCGCCGCGAAGCAGCGCTACGCGCTCGGCATCGCCACCCTGGTCATCGCCCTGGTCCCGGTCGGCGACATGCTGACCGTCCTCGCCTGGAACGGCTCCACCGCCGCTGCCTTCGGCATCCACGGCCTCACCGCCGCGCTCGTCTTCCTCGCCGGCGGCCTGCTGATCCGCGAGCACCAGCTGGCCCAGCGGGCCACCCCGCTGCCCATCGCCGTCCCCGCCTAACCCCACCGCACCCACTGTCCGGTACCGGTTTTCACCGTGCCGGACAGTTCCGCGTCCGGACCCGCTCGCGCAGACCAGAATTCGCACGCACCCGGTGATCCGGCACACAAACCTCCCGCGCCCGATGAATTTTCCGGCGCGCCGCCGTCCACACCACTGAACGCACGACGATCACAGGAGACGACCACCATGTCGACCAAGCCGCACGGACCCGCGTCCTACTTCCCGTCCATCGAGGCCAAGTACGGCCGCACCATCGACGAGTGGCGCACCGCGATGGGCGAGTCCGGCCTGACGTCGCACAAGCCGCTGGTCGAGTGGCTCAAGTCCGAGCACGCCATGGGCCACGGTCACGCCACCGCGCTCGCCCAGTACCACCTCAACCCGGAGAAGTGGGCCTCCTGACCCGAAATGCGCGAAGGGCCCGCAGATCCTGCGGGCCCTTCGTGTTTCACAGTGCAGCTAAGCCGGAACCAGGTCCTTGGTGTCGGGCTCCTGCTGCGGCTGCGCGCCGTGGTCGTCATCGACCATGGTCTGTTCATCGAAGGGCAGCTTGCGGTCGAGAACTTCCTTGACGCGGTCCGCGTCGATGGTCTTGGTCCAGGTGCCGAGGAGCACCGTGGCGACGGCGTTGCCGGAGAAATTGGTGAGGGCGCGGGCCTCGGACATGAAGCGGTCGATACCGACGATCAGGCCGACGCCGTCGAGCAATTCGGGGCGGTGACTCTCCAGCCCGCCGGCCAGTGTGGCCAGGCCCGCGCCGGTGACGCCGGCCGCCCCCTTGGACGCGACGATCATGAACAGCAACAGGCCGATCTGCTCGCCGAGGGTGAGCGGTTTTCCCATCGCATCAGCGATGAACAACGACGCCATTGTCAGGTAAATTGCAGTGCCATCCAGATTGAACGAGTATCCGGTCGGCACAACCACACCCACAGTCGTCCGCTCGATGCCCATGTGTTCCATTTTCGCGATCAACCGAGGCAGTGCCGACTCCGAGGACGAGGTCGCCAGGATCAACAGGTACTCGCGGGCCAGATAGCGAACCAGCTTCAGCACCGACACCCGAGCCACCGCCCACAGCAGCACTCCGAGCACACCGAACACGAATATCAAGCAGGTCAGGTAGAACGCGATCATCAACGTTGCCAACTTCAGCACCGCGTCCAGTCCACTCTTGCCGACCAGGTTGGCGATCGCGCCGAACGCACCGATCGGCGCCAGCCACAGAATCATCACCAGGATGCGGAACACCAGTTTCTGCAGCAACGCCACACCGCGCAGAATCGGCTCGCCGGTCTTGCCCATGGCCTGCACCGCGAAACCGACCAGCAGCGCGACGAACAGGGCTTGCAGCGTGCTCCCCGAGGTCAGCGAGGACAGCAGTGACGTCGGGACGATGCTGTTGAAGAAGTCCCACGTGCCGCCCGCCTTGTGCGCGGTGTCGGTGAGCGACTTGACCGCTTTCGCGTTCTCGCCGACATTCAACCCGGTACCCGGCGAGATCACATTGCCGACGACGAGCCCGATGATGAGCGCGGCGGTCGACATGATCATGAAGTACGCGATGGTCAGCCCGCCGACCTTGCCGACGGTCGCCGCCGAGCGGATCGAGCCGATGCCGAGCACGATGGTGCAGAAGATGACCGGCGCGATCATCATCTTGATCAGGTTGACGAAGATGGTGCCGAGCGGAGCAACCGACACCCCGAAACCGGGCGCCAGCCAACCCACCAGAATGCCCGCGATGACCGCGATGACGACGGCTATATACAGCCAGTGGGTGCGGTCGCGCTTGCGTGGGGGTGCTGCTGGTGTTGCTTGGCTCATACCGAGTGATGTCCTCCGAAGTGGTGCCGACGTGAAGTGCCTCACGCCTTCCAGGCAGAATGATGACGGCCCTGGTGACGCGGGTCACGGTTTGGTGCATTACGTTCAGCGGAGGAAAACAGCTAGTGAGACGTGGTCGGCTATCCCTGGCCGGTCAGGCCTTCGCTCTGCAGCTGATCGTGTTGACCCTGATGGTGGCTGTCGGCGCGGTCCTCGCGGTGGTCGACGCGCGGCGCCACAGCGACGTCACGACCACCCGCGAAGTGAGAGATGTCGCGGTGAGTGTCGCTGAAGCCCCGTCCACCCTGTCCGCCGTGTACACGATCAATCCCACGGCTCGGCTGCAACCGGTGACAGAGCGCATCCGGCATGCGACCGGCATGGATTTCATCGTGGTGATGGCGCCGGATCGCACCCGCTACACGCACACCAATCAGAACATGATCGGCAAGCCGTTCAGCGGAAACATCGACCGCGCCTTGTCCGGGGAGACCTTCACCGAAACCTTCACCGGCACCCTCGGGCCGTCGATCCGGGCGGTGGCACCGGTCTACGACGGCGGGAAGGTGGTCGCGCTGGTGTCGGCCGGGGTGACCCGCGCCAAGATCGGTGATCAGGTCGCCGCGCAGCTGCCGTTGATCCTGGGCATCGCCGCGGCGGGCCTCGCGGTCTCGGGCAGCGGGTCGTTCCTGCTGAGCCGCCGCCTGCGCAGGCAGACCCATGGGCTCGCACCCGACGAATTACGGGCCATGTACGAACAGCACGACGCCGTCCTGCACTCGATCCACGAGGGACTGGTGGTCTTCGGCATGGCGGGCGAGCTGGCCGAGGTGGTCAACGACGAGGCGCGCAGGCTGCTCGAACTGCCCGACGGCGAGGTGCGCCGCAGCGACCTGCCGACCTCGATGCAGCAGATGAGCTGGGGCGTGGTCCGCGACGAGATGCACGTGACCGGCGACCGGATCCTGCTCATCAACCAGGACATCGTCAGCTGGGAGGGCAGGCCGATCGGCACCGTCATGACCATCCGCGACCACACCGAGTTGCGCGCGGTGATGGGCGAACTCGACTCGGTGCGCAGTTTCGCCGAGTCGCTGCACGCCCAGGCGCACGAATCCGCCAACCGGCTGCACACCGTGGTCACCATGGTCGAACTGGGCCGGTATCAGGAGGCGGTGGACTTCGCCACCTCGGAACTGCAACTGTCCCAAGCCCTCATCGATCGACTGCTGAACGCGGTCGGGTCGCCTGCGCTGGCGGCGTTGCTGCTCGGCAAGGTGAACCAGGCGGCCGAGCGCAGCATCGAACTGACCATCACCGAGGACACCGCGCTCGACTCGATCGAGCCGCTGACCCCGCAGGAGATGGTCACCCTGGTCGGCAATCTCATCGACAACGCCATCGACGCCGCCGCCGACAGCCCGTCGGGCTGGGTGGAGGTCACCGTGCGGCACTGCGGCGACGATCCCGAAGCTGTTCGCGCCGAACCAGCTTCGGCCTTGTACGTGCGGGTCGCCGACAGCGGCCCCGGCATGTCCGAGGAGACGTTCGCGCGGGCGTCGCAGCGCGGCTATTCGACCAAGGCCGACCATCACGGGCTCGGCCTCGCACTGGTCCACCGCCTGGTGGCCAGGCACGGGGGAACCATTCGTACCGAACTAGATCCGGAAAGCGCGGTAACCGTGACGATTCCGCGAAAGGACGCACAGTGATCCGAGTGCTGATCGTCGAGGACGAACCACTCATCGCCGAGGCACACCGCGCCTATGTGGACCGCATCGAGGGCTTCACGCCCGTCGGAGTGGCCCACACCGGCCGCGAGGCGATGCGGGCGGCCGCCGAGGCCGCGGCCGAGGGCACGCCGATCGACCTGGTGCTGATGGATATCGGGCTACCCGATGCCAGCGGCTTGGACGTCGCGGCGGCCCTCACCGGCCTGGCGCCCCGGCCCGACGTCATCGCCATCACCTCGGCCCGCGACCTCGCCATGGTGCGCACCGCGGTCTCGCACGGCGTTGTCCTCTATCTCTTGAAGCCGTTCACCTTCGCCGCTTTTCGCGACAAGCTGGACCGCTACCGCGAATTCCGCACGGCGCTGCCCGCAGGCGAGACCGCGGTCTCCCAGCACGACATCGACCGCGCCCTCAGCGCGCTACGCACCCCCGACCAGCGCGCCACCACACCCAAAGGTGTTGCGCCGCAGACCCTCGACGAGATCTCCCGCACCGTCCGCGCCGCCCCCGAGGGCATCACCGCCGCCGACACCGCCACCACCATCGGCGTCTCCCGGATCACCGCCTGGCGCTACCTGGAAAAGCTGGCCGACGACGGATTGGTCACCCGCCGTTCGGATTACGGCCGCGCCGGGCGCCCCAAAACCCGTTACGTCTGGAAAACCCGAGCGTGATTCGCGGCGACCACGCGGGTCACCGGGCTCGCTCCGGTGACCCGCGTGGCGTTTCCGGTGCAGCGGTCAGTTATCGATACCGACGTTCGGCGGGAGATTGTAGAAGGCGGGCTGCATCTCATTGAAATGCGATATCTCCCAGGCGGTTTGGTGCAAGATATCCGGGTCGACGGTACTGAACGGCATCCAGCCCTCCTGATACCAGCGGGTCGCCCCGTCTGCGGGCCTGCTCAGCGCGATCTCGGCGGTGCAGGGGGTGAATCCTTCTTGCAGCGCACGACACGAGTCGTAGATCAGATACTGCACGTCGAGATCCCGGATGATCGGAATCATCTTCATGATGTTGCCGAGCGCGATCGGGAGAGCACGGATGATCTGGCCCTCGATGCCGGGGCCGGCGACCTGCCCGACCCCGATCATGGCATTGAGCAGTTCGCTCAACGACTGGTCGGTGATCGGCCACCGGTTGCCCCGCAGCCCGATCCCGGTGTCGGAGACGTCACGCCAGTCGATCGCGATGGAATTGCGGCCGTCCCATGGTGATACCGCGTCGTTGCGGACCCGGCCCTGCACGGTTTGCCCGGTACCGCCGGGGAACAGCCACGGCATGGCCTTGATGAGCGGATCGAAAACGCCGATCTCGGTGACGGGTGCGAAGAACCGGTTGGTGATCGCGCCGCCGTCGTTGGTCGGTGTATAGAGCCGCTTGCCTGCCCACACCAACTGCCCGAGCTCTTCCGCGAGCCGAGCGAGAATACCCGTGCTGCAACCGAAGTGGTCGGTGATAGCGGGGGTGAGGAGCGCCTTCAGCGCGTTGGCGATCAGGCCCTCGGGGATGTGCAGCCCCCATTCGAGGATGTTCATCACCGTGTCGAGACGTGAACAGGTCGGCACCGCCAACGTCAGCGTGTTGTCGCCGAACATCGGCCCACCCTGACCGAGGAACTTGAAGATGTCGCGCTTGCGATCGTTGCTCGATACCCGGAACGCGACCATGGTCCGGCGCCAGTTGTCGTTGTAATTGGAGCAGGCTTCGCCCAATTCATCCGAGGTCCGGTACATCGCACCGGGATTCGACGCCTTCCACGCCATCGCCAGCGCGTGCGAGCTGGGATTGACCGGGTCGGCGGCGTGCGGGGGCCGAATCGCCGCGGCTTGATCATGATTCGGCACCAGGACGCAGTTGTCGGCCCAGTTCACGGCACCGTCGCTGTCGAAGTCCTGCCAGTACAGCAGCTCCGAGCGCGGCGGCGGATCGTCTGCCGACCAGCCCCCCGGCGGCGACTCGGGCAGAGCCACCGCGTCCGGTATCGGAACCGGCAGAACCGGAGCCTGGTCGGTGCAACCCCAGATGCCACAGGCGACGGGGTCGATGGGGGGCTCTGGCGTTATGGGTGGTTGCGCTGCCGCAACCAGCGGCACGGTCGCCACTACGGCGGTGATCAACGCCGTGAATACCAACTGTCTGGGCATGGGGGTGCCACCCTTCGCGATCGGAGAGGACGAGTCATCAGCACGGATTGACCTGGGCTGAAGCTCCGACAGTTAGAAACTAAACATTCTCTAACTGCGGTTAAGCCGTACTTTAGACGCCAGACAGGCCGGATCGCAACGATTGTCTCAGACAGTTACCGAAGAGAGTCACCCCAATGGCAGAGGCGCGCCGGATATCCGTTGGCACCTACCGCCAATCGAGGCACTACTACCTGCATCTATAGCTGCCCAACAGGCAGCCGGAATCAGTAACCCAGACAGATAGGTCCATCTGGCGACCGAGCCGACGTCACGGATTTCGGCCACGTGCGCAGCATGACCACCGCGCGGCCACAACGGGACCGCCGCGCGTCATCAACCCCCCGCAGAGTGTCTACACCTCCCACAGGACGGGACAACCCTGTGAAAGATGCAGAAGCGCTGCGAGTTCTATGCGGGCAGGTGGTTGTAACCGAATATGTTGATGAAATAGTTGCCGGGAATCAGTTGATTCATGGCATGCCACTGCCCGCCGGGGTCACGCTGGTAGTGACTGACGCCGAAACCCGCGTCGTAGCAGACGATGTCGGCTGTACCGAACGGGCTCCAGTAGGCGCTGGTACCCGGACGGGCAGGCTCGAACGGCGTTCTGAACAGGTGGCTACACGGGGTGATGCTCGGTTCGTAGATCGAAGGTGCCGCCGTGGCGTTCGGCGCCGCGCAGATACCGACAACCCCAGCGAAAACCGCTGCGGACAGGACACCGGAGACGGACTTCCCCATAAACGTTCTCCTCAACTATTCCCATTGGCACAGTGAGCAAAGAAGCGATCCCGCGACGGAGCCCCGGGACCCTGGGCAGCACCCTGCCAGAAGCACCGTCGCGACGAAACCGTTTTCGAGGCAGCGACAATCAGACGTCGGTGGAGAAGCGGATCCCGCCGTCGGGGATCTCGACGCCCGGCCACACCCGCGCGCCCCGTAGTAGTTCGCAGCGCGCGCCCACGTGCGCGCCGTCACCGATGACGCCGTCGCGCACCAGCGCGCGCGGGCCGATGCGGGCGCCGAACCCGATGATCGAGCGTTCGACGGTGGCCCCCGCCTCGATGACCGCGCCGTCGAAGATGACCGCGCCGTCGAGGCGCGCACCCGCGCCGACCTCGGCACCGCGGCCGACGACCGTGCCGCCGATGAGCAGTGCGCCGGGCGCGACACCCGCACCCGGATGGACCAGGGATTCACCGCGCTGGCCCGGCAGGGCGGGCGAGGGCGCGATGCCGCGGACCAGATCGGCGGAGCCGCGGACGAAGTCCTCGGGAGTACCCATGTCGCGCCAGTACGAGGTGTCGACGTGGCCCTGCACGCGGGCACCCTCGGCGAGCAGCTGCGGGAAGACCTCGCGCTCCACCGAGACCGGGCGGCCCGCCGGGATCTTCTCGATGTATTCGCGGCGGAAGACGTAGCAGCCCGCGTTGATCTGGTCGGTCGGCGGATCCTGGGTCTTCTCCAGGAACGCGGTGACCCGGCCGTTCTCGTCGGTCGGCACGCAGCCGAAGGCGCGCGGATCGCTCACCCGCACCAGGTGCAGCGTGACATCGGCGTTCGTGGACTCGTGCGTGTCCAGCACCGCGCCGAGTTCGGTGCCGCCGAGCACGTCGCCGTTGAACACCATCACGGTGTCGGCGCGCAGCTTGGGCAGCACGTTGCGGATACCGCCGCCGGTGCCGAGCGGCTCGGTCTCGGTGACGTACTCCAGCTCGAGGCCGAGCTCCGAACCGTCACCGAAGTGGTCCTCGAACACCTCCGCCTTGAAGGAGGTGCCCAGCACCACGTGCGTGATCCCGGCCTCGGCGATCCGAGCGAGCAGATGCGTCAGGAACGGCAGTCCGGCCGTCGGTAGCATCGGCTTCGGTGCCGAGAGGGTCAGCGGGCGCAGCCGTGTGCCCTGCCCGCCCACCAGGATCACGGCGTCGGTGCCTGCATTTCCTGCCATTCAAGGTCCCCTGTTCACAGTGGATCGATTGTTGCTCGCGCGCCGATCGACACTCGGCTGCGCGCCAGTTCACTCGGGCCGCACCGATTGGTGCGGGCCCTACCTCGATTGTCGCTCGGCCGGGTGACCAGCGAGTCACGCTTTGCACCCTATTGGCTCGCGGTTTGCGCCTGCTAACTCGCGTCCTGCGCATATCGGCGCGCGTCCTGCATACGTCGACTCGCGCCGGACAGCTGCTGGCTTGCGCCCTACGCCTGCTGACTCGCGTCCTGCGCCTGTTGACGCAGCGCAGATCGAACCGCAATCCGGGAGCGCACCGCAAGTCCGGCCCGCAGCGCCAGCCGCAACGGCAGCTGCCACCAGTGCGGATGCCGATCGGCCTGGAACCGGTACGCGCTCGCGTGGTGCGCGGGCAGCATCACCTCGGGGTGCCGTCCCGCGGCGTGCCCCTTCGCGTGGGTGACCTCTGCGGACGGCACGAACACATTGTGCCAGCCCGCCTTGCCCATCCGATCGCCGAAGTCGACGTCCTCCATGTACATGAAGTAGCGCGAGTCGAAGCCGTCGATCGAGTCGAACGCCGCGCGCCGAACCAGCAGGCAGGAGCCGGACAGCCAGCCGACGGCCCGCTCGGAGATCTCTTCGTTGTCCTGGCGGTAGCGCTGGGTCCACGGGTTCGTCTTCCACACCGTGCCGAGGATCGCGTGACCCGCTCCGTCGAGCAGACCTGGCACCCGGCGGGCCGACGGGTAGACACTGCCGTCCGGTTCCAGCACCAGCGGGCCGAGCGCACCGGCCCGCGGCCAGCGCTTCGCGGCGGCGAGCAGCTGATCGATGGAGTCGGTGCCCCAACGGATATCCGGGTTGGCGATCACCACGAACTCGATGTCCGGATCGATCTCGGCGACCGCCCGGTTGATCGCGCCGCCGTAGCCGATATTGCCGCCGGTGCGCAGCAGCCGCACATGCGAATTGGCCTCGGCGATCAGCTCCGGCACCCCGTCGGTCGAGCCGTTGTCCGCGAGGATCACCTGCGGTTTCTCGGTGGTGGCGGCAGCCAGCGTGGTGATGAAGTGCTCGAGGTGCTCGCCCGGTGAATAGGTCACCGTGACGACGGCCAGCCCCTTATGGGCGGAGTCGGATACGTCCACGGCCCGAGAGCCTAGTCGGACAACCGCGCGAGCGCGTCCCCCAGTGCCACCTGCCAGGGCCGCAGCGGCGTCAACCCGGCTTCATCCCAGGCCCGGTGCGACAACACCGAATATGCCGGGCGCGGTGCGGGTCTCGGAAACGCGGACGAGTCACAGGGCCGGACCCGCTCCGGATCGGCGCCGACCCCCGCGAATACCGCCCGCGCCAGGTCGAACCAGCTGGCCTGGCCCGCATTGGTCGCGTGCAGCAGCCGCGGCGCGGCCGGCCGGCCCGCGAGTTCCAGCAGCGCCCCCGCGAGATCGGCGGCGTAGGTGGGTGCGCCGAGCTGGTCGTTCACCACGTCGACGGTGTCGCGTTCGCGCTCCAACCGCAGCATGGTGGCGACGAAATCACTTCCGCGCCCGGCATATACCCACGCGGTGCGCACCACGTGCGACTGCGGGGCGCGGGTCAGCACGGCGTGCTCGCCGGCGAGTTTGGACCGGCCGTAGACGCTGACCGGTCCGGTCGGATCGGTGGTCTCGTAGGGACGATCGTGCACGCCCGCGAACACATAGTCGGTGGACAGGTGAATCAGCCTGGCACCGACCCGTGCACAGGCGGTGGCGAGCACGGCCGGGCCGGTTTCGTTGCCCGCGAATGCCGCGGCCGCATCGGACTCGGCGCGGTCGACTGCGGTGTAGGCGGCACAGTTGATCACCACATCGCCCGGTTCGAGCACGGCGGCGACCGCGCCCGCGTCGGTGATATCGAGGTCACGGCGACCGAACGCGCGAGCGGCAGGCGCCAGGGCGAGCAGTTCCCGGCCGACCTGTCCACCTGCCCCGGTCACCACGAGGCGGGCGGGCGCGGCGGCGCCGGATGCTGTCGAAGCTGTCACGGGTCGAGTCTGGCACGCCGCCACACCTGCGGATTGAGGGTGCCCGGGCCGGTATTCGTTAGCCTTCAGTCAGTTGCCCTCGGCTGACACCCACCCGCGAACATGGGTTTGCTGAAAGGGTGCGGGGGCTACGGAAAGGTGGGGTGGTCGGTCGGACCGTGCTGTCGTAAGAGGGCCCGAGCGTGTCGAAAGGATGTCGTGTTGGCGAGAGGACACAAAGTAGCTGCGGCGGAGGGTTCCGGGTGACCCGGCCACGCAGCACGCAATCGCGGTTACCGGCGGGCGGTCCGCTGCGAGCCGGCGCCGCGGTGCTCGCGGTGGTGGTGCTCGTCATCACCGGCTTCGCCTGGCACAGCGTCGACAGCCTGATCTCCAACATCGAACGCATCGGCAATCTCGGCCTCGGCGGTGGGCGCGACGGCGCCGTCGACATCCTGCTGGTCGGCGTCGACAGTCGCACCGACGCGCACGGCAATCCGCTGAGCGACCGGGAGCGCGCGCTGTTGCACGCGGGCGATGAGGTCGGCACCAATACCGACACCATCGTGCTGATCCGGGTGCCGAACGACGGCCGGTCCGCGACCGCCATCTCCATCCCCCGCGACTCCTATGTCGACATTCCGGATCTCGGCAAGGGCAAGATCAATTCGGCGTACGGCGCGACCAAGGAGACCAAACGCCTCGAGCTGATCAACCAGGGTGTTCCGGAGGCCGACGCGGACAAGCAGTCCACCCAGTCGGGTCGTCAGGCGTTGATCAAGTCGGTGGCCAACCTCACCGGCATCAGCGTCGATCACTACGCCGAGGTGAGCCTGCTCGGTTTCGTGCTGCTCACCGACGCGGTGGGCGGGGTCGAGGTGTGCCTGAACAATCCGGTCGACGAATGGATGTCCGGCGCCGACTTCCCGGCGGGCCGCCAGCGCCTCGACGGCCCGGCCGCGTTGAGTTTCGTGCGGCAGCGGCACAATCTGCCGCGCGGTGACCTCGATCGCATTGTGCGCCAGCAGGTGTTCATGGCGCAGTTGGTCGGGCAGGTGCTCAACGCGAAGACGCTCAGTAATCCAGGGCGGATGAAGCAGCTCAGCGACGCGGTCGGGCGCACCGTTGTGCTCGACGACGACTGGGACGTGCTCGCGTTCCTGCAGCAGTTGCAGGATCTCTCGGGCGGTCAGGTGAGATTCGAGACCATTCCGGTCACCGACCTGAATTACCTGACCACCAGCGGTGAATCGGTGGTGCGGGTCGATCCGGCGGCGGTGAAGTCGTATGTGGGCTCGCTGGTCGACGGTAAGGCCGACAAGACGGAGTCGGACGAGCCCGCGCTGGACCCGGCCACGGTGACGGTCAGCGTGTACAACGCCAGCGGCATCGGCGGCCTGGCCGGTCAGGTCGCACAGGCGTTGAGCGGTAAGGGATTCCACGAGGGTCTGGTCGGCAACTACACCGGCCCGAATGTGTCCGGCAGCCGGGTGCTCGCCGCGAAGACCTCCGACGCCAAAGCCAAGGCGGTGGCCAAGGCGCTCGGTGGGCTGCCGGTGCTCGCGGATACGACGCTGTCGCCGGATTCGGTGAGCGTTGTGCTGGCGAGCGACTATTCTGGTCCGGGCTCGGCGGCAGGAAGCATGTTCGACTTCTCCGGAACGTCGAGCGCCGCCGCGACGCCAGTCCCGCCCGCCCCACCGATCGACGCAGGCCAGAACGGACCGAAATGCGTGAATTAGACAATGCGTGAATTCGACAAGGCGCTCACCCTCACCGAAAAAGTGCTCGATCCGATTCTCGCGCGGGACCCCGCGGGGCCGCGCGTCACCTACTACGACGACGCCACCGGAGCCAGGATCGAGCTGTCCGGGCTCACCCTGGCGAACTGGGCGGCCAAGACGGCCAACCTGATTCGCGACGAGTTCGGCCTGAGTCCCGGCGCCCGGATCGCGGTGCTGCTGCCCGCGCACTGGCAGACCGCCGCCGTGCTGCTCGGCTGCTGGTGGGCGGGCACCGAGGTGGTGCTGCGCCCCGATGAGCACGCCGAACTGGCCCTGGTGACACCCGACCGGCTCGACGACGCGGACGGCGTCGCCGAGGTCGCGGCGCTGTCGCTGGACGCGATGGGCGCGCCGGTGCGCGACCTCCCGATCGGCGTCACCGACTTCGCGACCTCTGTGCGGGTGCACGGTGATCAGTTCCTGCCCGGCGGCGCGGGTGCCGCGCTGGACGGCATGCCGGTGGCCGAGGTGCTCGCCGAAGCGAAGAAATCGGCCATGCGGCAAGGGTTTTCCGAGGGCGACCGGGTGCTGTCGAGCACGCCGTGGGACACCCCCGCCGAACTGATCGACGGGTACATCGCGGTGCTCGCGGCAGGCGCCTCCCTCGTGCAGGTCGTCAACCCCGACCCCGCCCTGCGCGAGCGCCGCATCGAAACCGAACGCGTCACCGCGCAACGGGCCTGATGGTGCCGGCACCTCCTACCACGGTATAGGTGGAAGTCCGACTAGAGGACGTTCCACATGCTGGCCGGGTTCCGTACGGTGGACTTATCGCACAACGACGGAGTTGGTGAATGATGAAGCCGCAGTATTGGTTCCGCTGGTTGTCCGTGCAAGGCGCGCCTCGGTTGGTGTTGCGCCGCCAAGCCAAGCGCGGTGACGCGTTCGCCGAACTGATGGGCGGGCCAGGTGGGTTCGCCGATCCGTATCCGCTCATCGAGCGGTTGCGCGGCCGGGGCAGGCTGATCCGCACCTCGATCTCCTGGGCCACCTTCGACCACGAGCTGTGTCGAGCCATTCTGCGCGACAACCGATTCGGCGTGCGTACCACCGAAAGCTTCGACATCCCCGGTCCGCTCCAGAAGCTGGCCAACTACTTCCCGTTGCCGCCGAACCCGGTGGAGCCACCGTCGATGCTGGTGATCAACCCACCCGAGCACACGAAGATGCGCAAGCCGGTCGCCTCCGCGTTCACCCCGCGCGCCATCGGCAGGCTGCGCGACCGCGTCGAAACGGTCACCGCGGAACTACTCGACGCGCTGCCCGCAGGCGGATCCGCCGATCTGATCACCGCCTTCGCCGCCCAGGTCCCGATCGCGATCATCTCCGAAATGCTCGGCTTCCCCGACTCGGACAAGGACCGATTCCTGCACTGGGGCGATGAACTGACACCGCTGCTCGATGTCGGCATCTCCTGGCGCGCCCACCAGCGCGCGTTGCAGGCCATGGAGGTGATGAACGCCTACTTCGACGAACACATCGCGCGCCTGCGCCGCACCCCGGGCGACGACATTCTCAGCACCCTGGTCACCGCGGGCGAGCTGGACCTGTTCGAGCTCAAGGCCTCGGCGAGCCTGCTGATGGGCGCGGGCTTCGAGACGACCGTGAACCTGATCGGCAACGGGGTGGCGCAGCTGCTCGACCATCCCGAGCAGCTGGCGCGGCTGCGCGCCGAACCCGAGCTGTGGCCCAACGCCATCGAAGAGGTGCTGCGCTTCGACTCACCGGTCCAGACGACAGCGCGCACCGCGATGTGCGACGTGGAGATCGCCGGCGAGCGACTGCGCGCCGGCGACACGGTCGTCCTGTCGCTGGCCGGCGCCAATCGCGATCCCGCGGTGTTCGCCGAGCCGGACCGTTTCGACGTCGGCCGCGCGAATGCCAAGGAGCACTTGTCGTTCAGCAACGGCATCCACGTCTGCCTGGGCGCCAGCCTGGCCCGCATGGAGGGGGTCTACGCGCTGCAAGCTCTGTTCGACCGCTTCCCCGACTTGCAACTGGACGGGCCACCGCAACGCCGGAAGTTGTTCACTCTGCACGGATACGAGCAGATGCCGGTCCGCCTCGGGCGGCGCGCACCCGCCCCCGAACCGACCACCGTCTGACTTCGCCGAGCGGCTCGGTACCTACGAGCCGCACGGCGAGACAACAGGTTTCAGCTGAAACCGACGGCTTGCGCACCCCAGGCGGTGTGCAATTCCGCGTCGGGGTCGTCCACCACCCGATCGACCGTGTCGATCAGCAGCGTGGTGCGGATGTCCGGACGGTACGGCGGCCAGTGTTTCGAACCGTCCAGCGCGGCAGGGACCCCGTGGGTGGCGAAGGCCAACCAGCGCCGCATCATTCGGCCGGACACCTCCATGGCCACCTTACGACCACCGAGCCAGAACGTCGGGTCGTGGTTGAATGAACCGAAATTGCCGAAGACATAAGGCAATTCGGTCGCGTGCCCCGCGCCGACCCGGGCCGCCCGCAGCATCGGCGTCGCGTGGTCGAAGCGGTACATCCAGGTCGGTGAATGCTGCGCGTGCGCGTCGGCCACCCAGTGCGCGGGCATCCGGAACGCGGCGTCGCCGGACATGGCCAGCGCGCCCCTGGTCTTGTCCAGATCCGGGTAGGCCGAGGTGATTTCGGCGATGCGCTCGTGCGAGAGCTCCGGGTGGCTGGCCGCCACATCGTTGAGCATCGCGTTCACCGCGTCCGGGGTCACCGGCATGATCGGCGAACGGAACACCCGGAACAGCGAGGCCTCGTCCTTGTTGGCGCCGATCATCAGCGGTACCCGGTGCGAACGCCCGTGCTGGAACCGCTCGATCGGATAGGTCGGCAGCAGATCGCCGTCGACCACCGGCGCCGCCGCCAGCCTGCCCGGCTCCTTCAACGGGATCTCGTCCAGCAGGATGCCCGCGACCTCCACGATCTTCTCGACCGGCCAGTCGAGCAGTTCGACGGCCCTTTCGGCGGGCAATTCCAGCAATTCCAGGAATCGCCGCGCCACCGCGGCCGCCCGCTCCTGGCCGAATACCGTGGTGGCCGGCGGGCTCTGCGCGATCGCCTTGTGGAACAGCCCGGCCGCGCGCGGCGAGGTCAGCAGCGCGGTAACGCAACCAGCGCCGGACGATTCGCCGAACAGCGTGACATTGCCGGGGTCGCCGCCGAACGCGGCGATGTTGTCGCGCACCCATTCCAGCGCGGCGATCTGGTCGTGCAGGCCGAGGTTCGGCGTGAACGGGCCGGGCAGCGAGGACAGATCGAGGAAACCGAGCGCACCGAGGCGGTAGTTCACGGTGACCACGACGACGTCACCGGTCTCGGCCAGCTTGCGGCCGTCGTAGATGCCCTGCGCGGCCGTGCCGAGGCAGTAGGCGCCACCGTGCAACCAGACCAGCACCGGACGCGGTTCGCCCGTGTCGAAGGTGTGCACCAGGTCGCCGACGTCGCGCCGGGGTGACCACACGTTGAGCCAGAGGCAGTCCTCGCCCATCCGCAGGTCGGAGTCGACGGGGACCATATTGCCCATGGTCTGCGGCGCGATCTCGCCGAAGGTGGCGCAGTCGCGGATCCCGTCCCACTCGGGTGCGGGCCGCGGCGGCATGAACCGATGTGGCCCGCTCGGCGGCGCCGCATAGGGAATGCTGCGCCATACCGCCACCGGACCGTTCCAGCGGCCGCGTACATCACCCGAGGTCGTGGTGGCGACTGGCTCGGCGCCGCGCACTTCCCAGCCCGGCTCCTTCTCGAACTGAGTAGTCATTGTTCGCACCTCCTGCCAGCGATCCATCGGTGTGCTGCCGGTTTGCTCCAGCTGGCCGCGCACCTCGTGATCTCCTATTCGAGGGTACTTACCCACCGGCGACCTGGATATGCGACGCACCAAGCTGAGATCGCGACGGTACGCTTGACCGATGCCGAGCTACAGCTACCGGTGCCGCAGTTGCGGCGACACCTTCGAGGTGAACCGACCGATGGCGGAGTCGTCGAATCCGGCGTCCTGCCCCGCGGGCCATGCCGACACAGTCAAGCTGCTGACCACGTTTGCCACGGTCAGCCGTGGTGGCACGGCTCCGGCGCCGAGCCAGGCCGCGCCGCAGGGCGGTGGCGGCTGCTGCGGTGGCGGCTGCTGCGGCTGAGTCTCGCTTCGGAATCGCCGGGAGGTTCGGCGCCGCAGCTGCCGGGTTCAGTCGCGGCGATCCGCGTGGCCGAGATCACGGTCCGGCGCGACCCGGTCGCGCACTCGCTGCTTCAACACCGCGATATCGGGAAAACCGCCGTCGGCCTTGCGTTCCCACACCTGCTCGCCGTCGACGGTGATCCGGAACAGGCCGCCCGTCGCCGGAATCAGAGCCACCTCACCGAGTTCGGTGCCGAAGGTGCTCAGCAGTTCCTGCGCCATCCAGCTCGCGCGCAACAACCAGCGGCACTGGGTGCAGTACTCGATCGCGACACGGGACATGGTGGCTCACGCTACCGTTCGGGCCCGCACCGCGCCGCACGCGCTCACGCCTCGATCTCGCCGTCCAGGTAGACCCAGGCGCCGTCGGCGCGCAGGAACCTGCTGACCTCGTGCAGTGCCCCGCGCGAGCCATCCGCCCGATAGTGTGCGACGAACTCGACCAAACCGGTCTCGTCGAACAGCCCGCCGTCGGCGGTGCGCAGTATCTCCAGGAACAACCAGCGCTGGCCGGGATCGAGCTCCAGCTCGGCGGGCCTGGTGCGCGGATGCCACGATTGGCGTAGATAGTCGGTGTCCCCCACCGCGAAAGCGGTGTAGCGCGAACGCATCAACGCCTCGGCGGTCGCCGCCGCCCGCTTTCCGTTCAGCACCGGCCCGCAGCAGTCGTCGAAGGCCTCGCCCCGGCCACACGGACACATCCGGGTCCCACTCATGTCCCCGATTCTCGCGTGCCGCCCCCGGTGCCGGTCCGCCCGGGTGGCCTGTTGCGCCGCTGAGGCGCCGGTCACCTCGACTCGACAGCGGCCAGCGCGCCTGCGATCGCCACGGTCTGTTCGCGCCAACGGCGCAGGTCGGTGACGCTGGGCGCCAACTCGTAGTCGTGGTGGTGCGCGGCCCGCGACAGCGCCGCCCACAGCGCGGCCACCTGCGCCGCCACCTCGGGTCCGGCGAAGGTGCGCAGCGCGATCAGCTGGGCGCGCATCGGGCAGCGCATCAGCGCCGGTGCGAGCCGGCTCCACAGCTCATCCACGGACTGCTCCAACGCGATTCGCAGAATCCACGCGGTGGCGCGGGACCACAGCCCGCCCGCGTCGGTCACCGCGCCGGCCAGCAGACGGTCCACGGTGTCGAGCCGCTCGGCCACCGACGGGCGCGGGCGTTTAGGGCCTTTCGCGGGTCCGCGCTTGGTTCCGCGACCGCCGATCGGTCCGCGGCGCGGTCCACGCTGCGCGTTCATGCCCAGGCCTCGCCGCTGCTCGGCCCCGGACTGCACCAACGCACTCGGGTGCTGCGCTCGCCGATGCCCGCACCTCGCCGGTGCCCGATTCCCGCGCGCGTGGGACGCCGCTGCAAGCTGCTGTGCTCGCGCATGCCCGCACTCCGCCCCGGCCTGCGACCGTGCCACGCTGTCAGCGGGCGAGCCATGCGACGAATCTTTCGGTCTCCGTGATCAATTCGCGCATGCCGCGGCCGATGGGCACGTGTGCGCCGGCGGTGGCGTCGCGCAACGCCTCGACCACCCATTTCCCTTCGCGCGCGACCAGATACTTGTTGAGGTCGTCGACCTTGCCGCCGACACCCATCACCGCGAGAGCCACTTTGGCCCTGGTGGATTGGGCCGCGTCGATGTGGCGCTCCACCTCGCGATGGTTCATGCCGTCGGCGAGCAGGGTGCGCCTGGCCCGGCCGAGGCTCGCGGCTTCCACCGCGGAGCGACAGCAGGTGGCGACGAGTTCGTCGGCGATGGCCTGCGGCAATTGCGGGGTGCGCACGAGGGCGCGCGCGTCGTCGAGGTAGCGGCGGACCGGGTCGCTGGACACCCGGACCTCGACCACCGAACGATCCCGGCGCTGTACCTCCAGCACGGTGGCGTCGAGCTGCATCCGGCGCACCGCCTCGGCGAGGCGCTCGTCGTGGGTGAAGACGACCACCTGCCGCGTCCACGCGACGGCGGCGAGCACCCTGGCCAGGCCGTCCACCTTAGCCGGGTCCATCGCCTGCACCGGGTCGTCGATCATCACGAAGCGGAACGGGCTCTCCTCGACCGTGGCCCGCGGCAGGAACAGCGACAGCCCGAGCGCGTGCAGCTCACCCTGGCTCATCACGCCGAGCGCGGCGCCGTCCACCTCGTCGACCGTGACGTCGAGCAACACCCGGCGCGCGGTTCCGGCGTTGCCCTGCAAGCGAATTGCGCCGAGCTCGACATTGCTCTGCTGGCGCAGCGTCTGCCACACCCAGCGCGCGGTCGTCTCGAGCGGCGTCATGCGTTCGCCGCGCAGGCCCGCGGTGGCGGACTTGAGCCAGTCCTCGGCCTTCTTGACGGTGCGCAGTTCGGCCGCGTGCGCCGCGACCTCGCGGGCGCCCTCCAGCCAGCTCACGATGCGCGGCACAAGGGGTGTCCACACCTCGTCGAGGCGGTCCAGTTCCTTGCGGGTGCCCTGCTGCACCAGGTTGAGCTCGTCGACGAGCCTGGCGTGCGCGCCGCGCAGCCGGTCCGGCAGGTCGGGGGTGTAGTCGGCGGAGGTGAGCGCGGCCCAGTCGGCCCAGGCCCGGCGCACGGCGGAGGTGTCCACCGAGGGTGGGTTGCGCGGGTCGAAATCCAGTTCCGGCGGAACCAGATCC
This sequence comes from Nocardia sp. CS682, assembly GCF_004634405.1. Classification (NCBI taxonomy): domain Bacteria; kingdom Bacillati; phylum Actinomycetota; class Actinomycetes; order Mycobacteriales; family Nocardiaceae; genus Nocardia; species Nocardia sp. CS682. The sequence continues at coordinate 3,086,797 of NZ_CP029710.1, forward strand.
GGCAGCGACCGCGCCGCGCGCAGTGCCTGGCCGAGTTCGGTGCGTGCGGTGGTCAGCGCGTCGACGCGGGCGGCGAGAGTAGCGATCGAGGCGTCCGCCGCCCGCGCCCACGCGTCGTCCAGGTCGCCGCGACCGCACACCGGGCACGGGCAGTCACCGCTCGCCGTGTGGTGGTCGCGGGCCCGGCGCAACAGCTCGAGCACGCGCAGGTCCGCCTCGGCGTCGGCGGTGGTGCCGCGGGTCAGCGCGGTACCGCATTCGGCGAGCCGGGTGGCCACCTCCGCCACCTCGGCGGCGGTGGGCAGCGTCAGCCGCACGATCGCGCGCAGACTCGCCGGGCCGCTCTGGTCGTCGAAGGTGCCGATGACCTCGCGCCCCACCGCGGCAAGGTCCGGTTGGGCGGGTCGCAGCAGGCTGTTCACCCGGATGGCGCGGTCGTCGGCCACCGTCTCGAGCGCCTCCAGCAGCTCGAGGCGTTCCTGGCGCGAATCGCGCACGGCGCGTTCCAGTTCCAGGCGGCGCATCCGAATTCGTTCCTGCGCCAGGGTCAGTTCGTCCAGGCCGAGCAGTTGGTGCAGCGCGTCGAACAGGTCGCTCGGTTTGCCGTCGACCAGCGCGCCGAGCTCGCTGTAGGACAGGAACGGGCGATAGAGCTCCAGCCTGCCCGCCCAGCGGTCGATGTCGAATTCCGTTGGCGCGGCGGGCGGGTGCTGTTCGGTCCACTGCGCGTCGGGGAGGTCGGCGTCGGCGGCCCATTCCTTGGCGATGGTCAGCTGCGGCTTGTTGCCGGTGGTGAGCAGCTCCACTTCGATGCGGGCGGTGCCGCCGTCGTGCAGGTTGCGCCAGCCTTCGCGCCAAGCCGCGGATCGGCCGTCCCAGCGGCGGTTTCCGCCGGTGAACACCAGCTCGGCGGCCTCGGCGAAGCTGGATTTGCCGCTGCCGTTGCGGCCGACGACCAAGGTCAGGCCCGGCCCGGGCGGTAGTTGCAGTTCGGCTTCCGGGCCGATGCCGCGGAAGCCGCGGACCCGGATGGCCCGCAGGAAAATCCCGCCGTCATCGAATCGGGTTGCCCGATCATCGTTCTCACTGCCGCCGAGGGCGCGCAGGACGGTTCGTGCGACCGAGGGCGTCACCGCGGGATCGTCGGCCAGCCGCCGGGTCACCACCTCGGTCAGCCGAGGCACCGGATCGGCGTCGGGACGCAATTTGGTCGGACCCCCTCCACCACCGAGCCGCTACACGTCCTCCGATCCCGTGCGCGGCGCCACTGTCGAAGCTGTGCGAAACGCTACCCGATCCCGTCGGATTCGCCCACCGGAGGTGAGACCTCCGGCAGCCATGCGAACCTGCCCGCGGGGATGGATATGGTCATCGAAACGGCTGGGGCCGCGCCTCGATGTCCACCCCTCGCCAGCCCCGGCGGGCAGCTCGATGGTGTATCACCCGATTTGGATGGTTCGGTCGAGCCGAACAGGACAGAATGCCAGAGAACACCCACACATGCAAGATGTTTTCAGCACTGAAACCTGCGATGGCACAGGTATTTCCGTGCGAACCACACCGGTCGACGCGGCACTTGTCGGTGGCCTGGGGTACAAATCCGGACAACCGAGGAACGGGGGAAACATGACGCGCTGGAGCGAGGACCAGGTCACGGCGCTCGCGCCGGACGCGAGCTCGCTGTCGGCCGCGCGGAAACTCGCGAGTCGCTGGCGCGGCACCGGCCAGCACGACATCGCGCTGTGGGGACTGTGCCAGGGCAGCGGCGCCAAGCCGTATCAAACGATCGTCGACCTGTCCGGGCCCGCGTACAAGTGCTCCTGCCCCAGCCGCAAGTTCCCGTGTAAGCACGCGCTGTCGCTGTTGCTCGAGTGGGCGGCGGGCCGGGTCGAGCAGGCGCCGGGGATCGCCGATTTCGCGGCGAGCTGGATCGACGGCCGGGTGGCCAAGGCCGCCAAGCCTGCGGCGGAGCCCACCACCCGCACCGCGAATCCCGCGACCGCGCAACAGCGCCGGGTGCGGGTCACCGCGGGGCTCGCCGAGCTCGACGTCTGGCTGGGCGATCAGGTGCGGACCGGGCTGGCGCAGACCGACCGCTCGTTCCGGGCGTTCGAGGCGATCGCCGCTCGAATGGTCGACGCGCAGGCACCCGGCGTCGCCGCGGCGCTGCGCCAGCTGCCGACCGCCGTGGTGACCAGGGCCGACTGGCCCGAGGTCGTGCTGCGCGAATACGCGCGACTGCACCTGCTCATCGCCGCGCACCGGCGGCTGGATGAGCTTTCGCCCGAGTTGTCCGCTACCGTGCGCACGCACGTCGGTTACCCGAATCCCGCCGAAACGGTGCGCACCGAGCCCGCGGTCCGTGACCGGTGGATGGTGCTCGGCGTCCGGATCTCCGAGGACGAGCGCCTCTACACGCGGCGAACGTGGTTGTACGGGCGCACATCTCGGCGCTGGGCGCTGGTGGTCGACCACTCGTTCGGTTCGCCGGGCTTCCCCGCGGACGTGCCGACGCTCGGCTTGCTGGCCGACGCGGACCTGCACTACTACCCCGGCGCCGCGCCGCTGCGGGCACTGTGGGGCGAACGCCACGGTGCGGCAGAACCTTTCACGACCCTGCCGATCGATCCGGACCCCCCCGGCACGGTGGCCGCCGCGCTCGATGACCATGCCGCCGCACTCGGCGCCGATCCGTGGCTGCGCGGCTGGCCGGTGCTGCTCGTCGATGTGATACCGGCGCACACCGAAACGGGTTGGTACATCACCGAATCCGACGGCACTGCGTTGCCGGTAGCGCCCGGCGAGCAGCCGTGGCGACTACTCGGTGTGTCCGGCGGCCATCCGGTGACCGTGGCCGGCGAGTGGACCAGCGAGGGCCTGGTGCCGATCTCGGTGTTCAGCACGGGCGAGGTGATCGACCTGGCCAGGCTCGATCCGGTCGGCCGGAGCACGCCGAATACCCGGACCGCACAGTCCTCGAACTCGGCGGATCTGACCTCCGTCGCGCTGCTCGGCACCGCGCGCCGGGCACCGGACCTCGCCCAGCTCGCGGCGCCGGTGGCGAACGCTGCCGACCGGCTGCCCACCGATCCGGCACTGCGCCTGCTCGAATCTGCCGCGCTGCAAGACGTTTTCGCGCGCGGCGGGGTACGTGCGGTCACCGCGACCGCACCCGAACCCGCCGAGGACGACACCCGGCGACTGCTGCCATCCATCGCCGCGAGCCACCTCGCGCGCATGCTCCAGGAACGCTCCCCTTTTCTGCCCGAATGGTTCGCCGCGGCCACGCCGTTCGACTACCGCGCGCCGGACGCGCTGTGCGGGCAGCTGCTCGATCAGGCGAAGAGCAACGCCGAGCTGCGTGAGCCGCTGCTGCGCCTGGCCGGCACCCGCGGCCGATGGCTGGCCGGCCAGCATCCGGAATGGCGAAACCTGGTGCGCAAGCAGCCCGCCACGGTGTCCACCGAGGAGGTGTGGCAGTTCGGGCAGCCGCCGGAACGGCGAGCGTGGCTGGCCGAGCTGCGCAGGCGGGACGCGGATGCGGCGCGGGAAACGCTCGCCACGGCCTGGCCGAAGGAGTCCGGGCCGTTGAAGGCGGAGCTGCTCGCCGTCCTCGCCGACGGGATCTCCCGGGCCGACGAGCCGCTGCTGGAGGCCGGATTGGACGATCGGCGCTCCGATGTCCGGCGGACCGCCGCCGGGCTGCTCACCCTGCTGCCCGATTCGGCGTTCGCGCAGCGCATGACCCGCCGCGCGAGCGACTGGATCCGCGTCGAGCACCGGCTGCTGCACACCGAACTCGTTGTCGCCCTGCCCGATACGCTCGATTCACCCGCGCACCGCGACGGCATCACCGACCGCAGCGTCGAATTCACCTACCGCTGGGGTGGTGGCCCCGACGTCACCGCGGGCAGGTTACGACAGCTGGTCGCGGCGACACCGCTCAGCCACTGGGCGAGCGTGCTCGGCGCGCCGGACAAGGCCGTCAAGGTGGCGATCGACGACCGCTTCCGCCAGCCGATCTTCGACGGCTGGGTGGATGCCGCACTCGCGCAGCATGATTCGTCCTGGGCGCGGGCGCTGTTCGATGCGGGCGTGCCCACCGACGTCGCGATGCTGCGCAGGCGTGAGCTGTTCGCGCTGCTGCCACTGGCCGATCGCACCCGGCACCTGCTCGAGCTGGACGGCTCCTGGCTCTCCGAAATCGAGGCGCTGTTGCCCGCGATGGGGCATCCATGGCCGGAACCGCTGGCGCAGCACCTGATTCTGCTGCTGTTCGAACGTGCCCGCGCGGCGGCCCGCCGCCCCGAGGCGCACGGCAATACCCCCAACGCGCACCGGTCGCTGCTGTCCGCCGCGTCGGTGCACCTGCCCGTTACCGCCGCGAACGCCGCCGCCGTGGTCGCGCGCCGGTGCGGCGATCCCGCCTGGGAGCGAGCCTTCGATCAGCTCGCACACGACCTCAACCACCGCTCGATGATGCTCGAGGAGTTGCAGTGACCATGACCGACGTGACGCCCGACCTGCTGCGTCCGCACGCCGAACAGGCCTACGCCGACGAGCTGCGCGCGCTCGCCGCCGCCGACGAGCGTCCGCGCCCGCCGTCCTGGCGGCTGTCCCCGTGGGCGGTGGTCACCTACCTGCTCGGCGGCACCCTCGACGACGGCACCGTGATCAGCCCGAAGTACGTGGGGCCGCGCAGGCTGATGGAGGTGGCGGTCGCGACGCTGGCCACCGACCGGGCGCTGCTGCTGCTCGGTGTACCCGGCACCGCCAAAACCTGGGTGTCGGAACATCTTTCGGCCGCCATCTGCGGCGAATCGACGCTGCTCGTGCAAGGCACCTCGGGGACCGCGGAAGAGGCGATCCGGTACGGCTGGAACTACGCGCGGCTGCTCGCCGAGGGCCCGAGCGAGGGCGCGCTGGTGCCGTCGCCGGTGATGACCGCGATGCGCGGCGGCGCCATCGCCAGGATCGAGGAGCTCACCCGCATCCCATCCGACGTGCAGGACGCGTTGATCACCGTGCTGTCCGAGAAGACACTGCCGGTACCGGAACTCGGCACGGAGGTGCAGGCGGCCAAGGGCTTCAACGTCATCGCCACCGCCAACGACCGCGACCGCGGCGTGAACGAGCTGTCCTCCGCGCTGCGCCGCCGCTTCAACACCGTGGTGCTGCCGCTGCCCGCCAGCGAGGACGAAGAGGTCGCCATCGTCAGCCGCCGCGTCGAACAGCTCGGCGCCTCGCTGGAACTGCCGAAGGTGCCCGCCGCGGCCGAGGAGGTGCGCCGGGTGGTGCGCGTCTTCCGCGAACTGCGCTCCGGGATCACCGCCGACGGCCGCACCAAGCTGAAGTCGCCCTCCGGCACGCTGTCCACCGCCGAGGCGATCTCGGTGATCACCAACGGGATCGCGCTGTCGGTGCACTTCGGGGACGGCGTGCTGCGGGCCGCCGACATCGCGGGCGCCGTCCTCGGTTCGGTGATCAAGGATCCGGTCGCCGACGCGGTGGTGTGGACCGAGTACCTGGAAGCCGTTGTCCGCGAACGCCCGGAGTGGTCGGACTTCTACCGGGCCTGCCGCGAGGTCTCCGGATGAGCGCCGCCGATCCCTGTTCGGCGGACGGCGGTGCGCTGACCCGGGTGTTCGGCATCCGCCATCACGGGCCGGGCTCCGCACGCTCGCTGCGGCTCGCGCTGGCGGAATTCCGGCCGGACACCATCCTGATCGAGGGGCCCGCGGACGCTGATCCGCTGGTCGGCTACGTCGCGGCCGAAGGGATGCAGCCGCCGGTCGCGCTGCTGGCCTACGTGCCCGACGCGCCCGCGAAAGCCGCGTTCTGGCCGTACGCGGTGTTCTCGCCGGAGTGGCAGGCGCTGGCCTACGCGGCCGAACACGATGTGCCCGTGCGGTTCTGCGATCTGCCGGCGAGCATGGTGCTGGCCGCCGAGGAGGAGCCCGGTGATCGGTTCGATCCGCTGACCGAGCTGGCCGCGGCGGGCGGTTACGACGATGCCGAACGCTGGTGGGACGCCGTGGTCGAATCCTCGCCCGACGCCGGCGCTTTCGAGGCGATCACCGAGGCGATGGGTGCGCTGCGCGAAGGTGCCGAGCAGATCGCGGCCGAGCTGGAGCCGGTTGACACCGCGACGAACGGCCGCCGCGGCGAGGCCGAACATGCAGCCGCCGAGAACGATTCGCCCCCGCCGGTAAACCTGAGGCCCGAATATGGAGCTGCCGAGAACGATTCGTCCCCATCCATCGACCTGCGGCCAGAGGCTGACCGCGGGGAACCGGCGGCCAATTCGGTCGCCGAGGCCACCGACGATGCCCTCGAGCTGGAACCGATCCGACTCGGGCCCGTCCGCATCGACGCGCACACGCTGCGGCGCGAGGCCTACATGCGGCAGACGATGCGAAAGGCGCTGAAGGACGGTGCGGTCCGGCTCGCGGTGGTGTGCGGGGCCTGGCACGCGCCCGCGCTGGCCGGCCGGCTCGGGCCCGCCGCCCCGGATACCCGCCTGTTGAAAGGACTTCCGAAGACGAAGGCCACGCTGACCTGGGTGCCGTGGACGCATTCGCGGCTGGCCACGACCTCCGGATACGGCGCGGGGATCACCTCGCCCGGCTGGTACCACCATCTGTTCACCGAGACCGAGCGGCCGATCGTGCGCTGGCTCACCAAGGTCGCCGGGGTGCTGCGGGCGCACGATCTGCCGGTGTCGAGCGCGCACATCATCGAAGCCGTCCGGCTCGCGGACGCGCTCGCCGCCATGCGCGATCGCCCGCTGGCCGGATTGTCCGAGGTCACCGAGGCCACCAGGGCGGTGATGTGCGCGGGCGACGAGACGATGCTGCGGCTGGTCGTCAACGAACTCGTCGTCGGCGAGGCCCTCGGCACCGTGCCCGAGGGCACGCCGACCGTCCCGCTCGACGCCGACCTGCGCGCCCGGACCCGCTCGCTGCGGATGAAGCAGGAGGCCTCGTCCCGGGTGCTCGACCTCGACCTGCGCAAGGAGCGCGAGGTCGAACGATCGCGCCTGCTGCACCGGCTGCGCGTGCTCGAAATCCCGTGGGGTGAGCTGACCACCAGCGAGGTGCGCAGCACCGGCACCTTCCGCGAGACCTGGACGCTGCAGTGGCGGCCGGAGTACGCCATCTCCATCATCGAGGCCTCCCGCTGGGGCACCACCATCCGCACCGCCGCCGAGGCGAAGATCCTCGACACGGCCGCACGGGACGACAGCACCGTCGGCGACCTCACCGCCGCACTGGAGGTCGCGCTGCTGGCCGACCTCGGCGGCGCCACCGACGGATTGATCAGCAGGCTGGAATCCGCCGCCGCGCTGGACCACGACATCACCCATCTGCTCGCCGCATTGCCGGGCCTCATCAGGACGCTGCGCTACGGCGATGTCCGCGGCACCGACACCAAGGCCCTCGCGCACGTGGCCGACGGCCTGCTGGTGCGCGTCTGCGCGGGCCTGCCCGGCGCCGTCACCGGGCTGGATACCGACGCGGCCACCGAATTACGCGCCCAGCTCGACGCCGCGCACACCGCCATCCACACCCGCGACGACGGCTGGGCCACCGGGGAATGGCTCGGCGCGCTGCGCAAGCTCGCCGACCGCGACGACGTGCACGGCGCCCTGGTCGGCCGCGCCGTCCGGCTGCTCTGCGACGCGGGCATCATCGACGAGACCGATTCCGCCCGTCGGCTTTCCGCCGCACTGTCGGTCGGCAACATCGCCGCCGCCAAGGCCGCCTGGATCGACGGCTTCCTCGGCGGCCGCGGCCTGCTGCTGGTGCACGACCGAGAGTTGTTGCGCCTCATCGACGATTGGCTGAGCGAACTACGCGAGGACCAGTTCGTCGAGACGCTGCCCTTGCTGCGCAGAACTTTCGGCGCTTTCGAATCGGGTGAGCGCCGGGCGATCGGCCGAGCGGTGCGCGATGGGGGTGCCGCCGCCGTCCGCTCCGACGGCGACGGAGGTTTCGATATGGCGCGGGGCAGCATCGCACTGCGCTCCGCCGCAGAGATTTTGGGGGTCGCGGTGTGAGTACGCCACTGCTTGCCGCGCCGTCCGGCGCCGTCGCCCGGGCTCGATCCGCGCGGCCTGCGCCGTTCGTCAGTTCGACCACTCAGGGGATGCGATGAACACCGACAACGAAACCCAGGCGCGGCGTTGGCGTTTGGTGCTCGGCACCGCTGCGGAGGAGGGACTCGGCGGCCTCGGCTCGGCCGACGACGTCGCGATGGATCGCGCACTGTCGGCGCTGTACAACGACGACGAACGGACCTCGGGCAAACGCTCGGGCGGGCTGGAGGGGTCCGCGCCCCGGGTGGCGCGCTGGCTCGGCGACATCCGCAATTACTTTCCCTCGACCGTCGTCGAGGTGATGCAGCGCGACGCCGTGCAGCGGCTGAATCTCACCCAGCTGCTGCTCGAGCCGGAGCTGCTCGAGGCGGTGGAGCCCGACGTGCACCTGGTCGGCACCCTGCTGAGCCTGAACCGGGTGATGCCCGAAACCACCAAGGCCACCGCGCGGCTGGTGGTGGAGAAGGTGGTGCGCGAGATCGAACAGCGCATCGCCGCGCACACCGTCGCCGCCGTCTCCGGCGCCCTGAACCGGGCCGCACGCGTCTCGCGCCCCCGGCTGCGCGATATCGACTGGGACCGCACCATCCGCAAGAACCTGGCCAACTACCTGCCCGAACATCGCACCGTCGTGCCGGAGCGGTTGGTCGGCTACGGCCGCAAAGCTCAAGCGGTACAGCGCGATGTGGTGTTGGCCATCGACCAATCCGGCTCGATGGCCGCCAGCGTCGTCTACGCCTCCGTCTTCGGCGCCGTCCTCGCCTCCATGCGCTCGCTGAAGACCTCCCTGGTCGTCTTCGATACCGAAATCGTCGACCTCACCGACAAACTCGACGATCCCGTTGATGTCCTGTTCGGCACCCAGCTCGGCGGCGGCACCGACATCAACCGCGCCATCGCCTACTCGCAAACCCTGATCACCCGCCCCACCGACACCCTCTTCGTCCTCATCTCCGACCTCTACGAGGGCGGCGTCCGCGACGAGATGCTGCGCCGGGTCAACGCCATGAAGGAATCCGGCGTCCAGGTGGTCGTCCTGCTCGCGCTCTCCGACGAGGGCGCCCCCGCCTTCGACCACGACAACGCCGCCGCCCTGGCCGCCCTCGGCGTCCCCGCCTTCGCCTGCACCCCCGACAAGTTCCCCGCCCTGCTCGCCGTAGCCCTGGACCGCGGCGACCTCCAAGTCTGGGCCAACGCCAACTCGAGCCATAACTGATACCACCGCACACATACTATGAATTAAGGATCTGTTGGATGCCGAACATCAGTAGTACTATCAAGTCATGAGCTCGGCACACGCCAAGGTGACCGGAAACGGTCAGATCTCCCTCCCAGCGGACCTACGCCGCCGGTGGGGCGCCTCCTCGGTGCTCGTCATCGATCGCGGCGACTACGCGATCGTGCGGCCGGTACCCGAAGACCCGATCAGCGCACTGTTGGGCGCCCACGCAGGCCCGGGACCCGACAGCGAGGATGCCCGCGCGGCCGAGCGCTCCGCCGAGCCGACCAGCAGGCCACGGTGACCGTCCTCGATGCGTACGCGGTGATCGCGTACTTCCGCGCCGAACCGTCAGCCCATGAAGTCGCGGGTCTGCTCGCCCAGCCCAGCGTGATGTCCACCGCGAATGCCGCGGAAGTGATGGACCAACTCGCGCGCATCTACGGCCGCCACCCCGACGACGTCGAGGCGGACATCGCGTTGCTCTCCTCGATCGGCATGCGACTCGCCCCGGTGACCGCCCAACTGGGGGTGCTCGCCGGACGATTGCGAACGCGGCACTACCACCGCGAACGGATGGCCGTGAGCCTGTCCGATTGCGTCGCTGCGGCTACCGCGCTGTCCGAGCAACTGCCCCTTGCGACCGCAGATCCCGCACTCGCCGAAGTCGTGCGTCTGGAGGGTGGCAAAGTCCATCCGCTACCCGACAGCAAGGGCCGCCTGCCCTGACCGGAACCGACTCATCCGGACAGACTGGAGAGGGCCGAGGCCAGGTTGACCAGCTGGATGGCGATGCCGAGCAAGGTGGAGAGGGTGGAGAGATCCATCGGGCTCCTATCTGAACGGGCGAACCGGACAGCTCAGGAGATCGTACGACAGAGATCGCGGGGACGAGTCCGGTTCGACATACCGCCGTGCGCTTGGTTTCAGCTGGTCACAGTGGGTTTTGCCGAAACAGGACCCATGATGCCCCAGGCGGTCGCCGCGGTCGGGACGAGTTTCGGATGTAGCAGGGCGGCCAGAGCTAGCAAACCGATCGCAACCATGATGTCGAGCCAGTAGTGGTTGCCGGTGCCGACGACGATCACGGTGGTGAGCACCGGGTGGGCCAGGGCGAGCCAGCGCCACGACGTGCGAGTCGCGGCGACGACGGCGAACGCGAGCAGCAACGCCCAGCCGACGTGCAGTGACGGCATGGCGGCGAACTGATTGGACAGCCCGCCGGATTCGGCCGAGCCGTAGACGGATTGGCCGTACACCGCGGCCAGATCGACGAAACCGTGCTCCGGCAGCATGCGCGGCGGCGCGAGCGGGACCAGAACGTGCACGACGAGGGCCGCGGCGGTCAACGCCACCATCAGGTTTCGCGTCCATCGATAATGCTCGGGCCGAAACATCCACAGCCACAACAGGACCGCCACCGCAACGGTGAAGTGCGCGGTGGCGTAATAGAAGTTGGCCGGCACCGCGAAGAAGTCGCGGTGCACGAAGATCGACTGCACCGTCGTCTCCGCAGGCAGCCCGAGCCGATCCTCCAGACCGAGCAGACCACGCGCATTGCCGAACGCACGCACCGTGTCGTCGGCGGTGAACATCCGGCCGACGCGATAACCGAGATAGAGCACGGTGATCAGGGCCAACTGTCCCACAGCCTCGCCACCACGGCCGTGTACCGCCGCCCGCACCCGCTCGATGAGCCCGCTCGGCGCGAACTCCAGACCCGCACCGGGCCCATCAAGACCCACAGCCACCATTGCCTGCGGCCTCCTTCTCCGTTGAACCAGGCCGATCCCGGCAATTAAGTGGAGCTATATCCTCCGTTTAATTTAGCAGCGCCATCCTGTCGATTTCCACAGGGGTGATCAGGGAGACAGAGCGATCGACCGACCCGCGCCAGACCTGCTGCGGGACAGCTGATTCGAATCACCCCCGGCACAAAACGGCGGGCCCCGAAAATCGGGGCCCGCCGGATAACGCGCTACTACAGATCCGCGATCGCCGCCAACGGCGGGGTGCGAGCCGCACGCACCGCAGGCCATAGCGCCGCCAGTACGCCGACCACCGCCGAACTCACCAGAACGAGCACCAGCTGAGACCACGGGATGGCGATCTGATCCAGACCGAGATCACGCAGGGTCCGCAGGAACCCCACACCGAGCCCGAGGCCGAGCAGCATGCCGACGATCGCGCCGAACACGGCGATGAGCATGGATTCCAGATAGATGGTCCGGCGCACTTGGGCACGTTGCATCCCTACCGCGCGCAACATGCCGATCTCCCGGCGCCGCTCCACCACCGACAAGGCCAACGTGTTGACGATGCCGAGGATGGCGATCACCACCGCCAGCGCGAGCAGGCCGTAGAGGATGGCGAGCAGCGTGTTGATCTGCTGGCCCTGCGCGCCCTTGAACTCTTCCCGGTCCTGCACCTGGACCACCGGGAACGGTTCGACCGCTTTCTCCAGATCGGCACGCAACTCGGTGAGGTCCGTGCCGGGCTGCGCGGTGACCAGCACCACGAAGTTGCTCTGGAAGTTGACCGGCACAACCTCCCTGTACACGACCGGCGACACCACCAACGCGCCGAGCAGCGGGGTCTTGCGGTAGATGCCGGTGACGGTGAGCGGCACCTTCTTGCCGTCGAAGCTGCTCGGCGACACCTGCTGGCCGACTCGCCAGCCACGCTTGTCGGCTTCGTCCTCGGACACCAGGATGTCGCGATCGCCGAGAGTGGCACTGCCGCGCAGTATTTCGTAGTTCAGCGCCCGATCGAGCTGCCCGTCCGGCGAGGCACCGCCGACCTGGTCGTCACCGATCTTGAAGCCGACCCCGCGAATCCCGACCACGTCGGCGACGCCGGGCACCGACTTGCGGACCGCGTCGGCCGCACCGAACGGCACGCCGACGAACTGCTGTCCCGCGAGCACGTATTCGGACTTCACGCCCTTGTCCACCAGCACACCGACGCTCGCCTTCGCCGAGGCGCCGAGCATGCCGATCGCGGTCACCAGCATCAATCCGAGGGTGAGCGCGAAAGCCGTTGCGGCGGTACGGCGTGGGTTGCGCGCGGCGTTGTTGCGCGCCATCCGCCCGATCGGACCGAACGGGCCGATGAGCACGCCGAGCCCGGCCACCACCGGCCGCGACAGCGCGGGAGCGGCCAGCAGCACCGCCAGGATCAGCGCCAGCGCGCCGATGCCGACGGTCAACGCCGCGTTGCCACCGGTGGACTGCGCGCCGACGTACACGAGCACGCCACCGGCCACCGCGAGCACCGCGCCGACCAGCGTGCGCACCCGCAAAGAGTCACCGGCCGAAGCGAATTCCTCGCGCATCGCCTCGACGGGCGGAATCTTCGCCGCCCGCCGGGCCGGGGCGTAGGCGCTGAGCATCGTCACGGCCAGGCCGACCAGCAACCCGACCACGATGGTGCGCGGCAGCACCGCCATCGACCCGGTGGGCAACCCGAGGTCGAAGGCGTTGAGCACCGCGGACAAGCCGAACGCCAGCCCGACACCACCGGCCAAACCCAGTGCGCTGCCGATCAATCCGATAACGAACGCCTCGGCGACGACGGACCGGCCGACCTGCTGTCTGCTCGCACCGACGGCTCGGAGCAGCGCGAGTTCGCGCAGCCGCTGCGCGACGATCATCGAGAAGGTGTTGTAGATGATGAAAGTGCCGACGATCAGCGCGATCGCACCGAACGCAAGCAGGAAGTAGTTGATGAAGTTGAGCGCGTTGGAGACTTCCTTCTTCAGGTCCGCGCGCACCTGATCGCCGTTCTGCACCTTGTAATTCGGCAGCGCCTTGGCGAGGTCGTCGCGCAGTTGGTCACCCGGGATGCCTGCGGCAGCGAGATCGACATAGGCCACGTGCAGCCCGTCGGTGAACAGCTTGCGCGCCTGACTGTCGTCGAACAGCACACCGATGAAACCGCTGGTGTCCGCGGGCACCTCGTAGATGCCGGTGAGGGTCACATCGAGGGGATTGCCCTGGGACGGGATCATCACCTTGGTGTGCTCGCCGAGCTTCAATCCCGCCCGCTCGGCACCGGTGGCGTTCAGCGCGATCTCGCCCGGTTTGGTGGGCGGGGCACCCTGGACGAACTTGTTCGGTTCGGCGACCGCCTGCTCCGGCGGCAGATACGACTGGCCGAAGGTGGGCGCGCCACCGGTCTGGATGGCTTTCTTCCCATCGGGCGTCAGCAGCACCAGGACGCCGTTCACGCTCGGCGCGGCCGTGCGCACCCCGGGATACTTTCGCAGCTCGTCGACGATATTGTTCGGAATCCCTTGCGCTTGGCGCTCTTTGGGGCTTACCCGAACATCGACGCCCTTCGCCTGGCCCGCGAAGATACCGTCGAACGTGCGCTGCAGCGTATCGGTGAACACGAACGAGCCCGCGATGAACGCGGTGCCGAGCACCACCGACAACAGGGTGAGCGCCAGCCGAACCTTGTGTGCCGCAAGGTTACGCAGAGCAACCTTGCGCATCGGACTACCCATCAGGCTTGCTCCAGCGCCTTCATCCGATCGAGCACGGTCTCCGAGGTCGGGTCCCGCATCTCGTTGACGATCTGCCCGTCGGCCAGGAACACCACCCGGTCGGCGAACCCGGCGGCGTGCGGCTCGTGGGTGACGATCACCACGGTCTGCCGGAACTCGTCCACCGCGGCCCGCAGGATCGACAGCACCTCCTCGGAGGCCTTGGAGTCCAGGTTGCCGGTCGGTTCATCGCCGAAAATGATCTCCGGCTTGGCCGCCAGCGCCCGCGCGCAGGCCACCCGCTGCTGCTGCCCGCCGGACAGCTCGCTGGGGCGGTGGGTGAGCCGATCGTTGAGGCCGAGCCGTTTCAGCACGGTGTCCAGCCACTCCTGGTCCGGTTTGCGGCCCGCGATGTCCAGCGGCAGCGTGATGTTCTCCAGCGCGGTGAGCGTCGGCACCAGGTTGAACGCCTGGAAGACGAAGCCGATCCGGTCGCGCCGCAGCCGCGTCATCTGCTTGTCCGAGAGCCCGGCCAGGTCGGTGTCGCCGATCCGGACGGTGCCCGAGCTCGCGCTGTCCAGTCCGGCCAGGCAGTGCATCAGGGTCGACTTGCCGGATCCGGAGGGGCCCATGATCGCCGTGAATTCCCCCTTCGCGAACTCGGCCGACACCCCGTCCAGGGCCCGGACCTGCGTATCTCCCGACCCGTAGACCTTCACCAGGTCGATAGCGCGGGCCGCGACATCGGTCGGAACCGCCACTTCGGCGGTGTCGGAACCCAAAGCTTGCGAAGTCATGCACACCAGTCTTACCGGGTTCGCCCCCGCGCGCCATCAGGGAATTCCCCGACTCCTCCGGTATCGATGCACCGCGGCGGGCTATGTGGTAGCGGGTTCGGCGTGCAGCTGGTCGACCATGGCGGCCAGCGACTTGGCCAATCGTCCGTGACCGGTGGCGAGCACATCGAGGCCGCTGGCACCGACGGCGCGGTTCATCGTCTGGTAGGCGAGCAGACCACGGCGGGTCGGGAACACCAGCACCCGGCGGCGATCGGTGTCGTCGACTTTGCGGTGCACCAGGTTGTCGGCGATCATCCCGTCGATCAACCGGGTCAGGTTGGCCCCGGTGAGCAGGGTCGCCTCCGCGAGGTGTGACATGGGGTGGCCGACGCCGTCCACCACCGCGGCCAGGACGTGCCAGCGCGCGACGGAGCTCTCGCCGAGGCTGGTCGCGATGGCCCGGTCGAGTTCCTGCGATGCCCGGCGCACAAGCCGGGCCAGCTCCTCCAGCGCGACGGGGGCGGTGCTATCGTCCACAGCAGTACTATAGCCAACCCCGTATGGTAAATATTCAAATGGAAATATACGGTGGTGATTTCCGTTGTCGCGCTCCGGTTTTCGTCGATCCACGGTAGACATCGCGCTGGTGGTGCCGCTGAGCGGCACGGCGGGCATGTTCGGGCCCTCCTGTGAGGCCTGCGCCGCCTTGGCGATCGGCGACATCAACGCCGCGGGCGGCATCCTCGATCGACCGGTCCGGCTGCACCCCGTCGACGC
Source organism: Nocardia sp. CS682 (assembly GCF_004634405.1). Lineage (NCBI taxonomy): Bacteria > Bacillati > Actinomycetota > Actinomycetes > Mycobacteriales > Nocardiaceae > Nocardia > Nocardia sp. CS682. The sequence continues at coordinate 3,102,156 of NZ_CP029710.1, forward strand.
GGGCGCGCCGCTGCCCGTGCTCGCCGCGACGATCGACCGGATGGTCGGCACCGGGATGGTCGACGGCGTCGTCGGCTGGCATCTGTCCAACGCGCGCAAGGTGATCACGCCGCACACCGCGGGCCGGGTGCCCTACGTCTACACCACCTTCTACGAGGGCGGCGAGGACTCCGACGGCGTCTACATGGTGGGCGAGACCCCGGAGCAGCAGCTGTTCCCCGCGCTGCGCTGGCTGCGCGCCGAGCACGGCATCCGCCGCTGGTGCGTGGTCGGCAACGACTACGTCTGGCCGCGGGAAACCGCAAGGGCCACCAGGGAATTCGCACTGACCACCGATATCGAGGTGGTCGGGCAGGCCTTTGTCCCGCTCGGCGGCCGGGACTTCCAGCAGGCGCTGGAGCTGGTCCGCCGCTCCCCGGCGCAGGGCGTGCTGCTGTTCATGGTCGGCGCGGACTGCGCCGCGTTCAACCTGGCCTTCGCCGAGGCCGGACTCGACGACGGCAGGCTGCGGCTGAGCATGATGATCGGCGAGGACGTGCTGTACGCCGGCGGCGCCGACAGCACGCGCGGATTGTTCACCGCCAGTGGCTATTTCGAGAGCGTCGTGTCGCCGGCCGGAATGGATTTCGGCGCGCGCTACCTGCACGAGTTCGGCCCGGCCGGGCCCGCGCTCAACAACATCGGCGAATCCTGCTACGAGGGACTGCTGCTGTTCGCCTCGCTCGCCGAATCCGCCCGCAGCCTCGACCTGCGCGCCATCGAACGCAACGCCCCTCGGGTCAGCTACGGCGGCCCGCGCGGCGAGGTACGGGTCCGCGGCGCGCACACCACCCAGCCGGTCTATCTGGCCGACGCCGACGCGCTCGAATTCAGCGTGCTCGCCGAACTGAACTCCTGAATCTCGTAACACGAACTTCACCTTGCGGTTTCGCTGCGGCGACCTGCCGGGCTTTGTATCGTCGTCATACGAAACATATTCAAATGAAAATAATGAGGTCTCCGTGCCCCTCTACTGGTTCCACTGCCGCGCCTGCGGCGGCTTCGATCTCACCTTCACGATGGCCGACGTGCCCGCCGCCGCGCCGTGCCCGGACTGCGCGACGAGCAGCAAACGGCAGTTCGGCGTCGCGGCACTGATCCGGCCCGGCTCCTCGGCCACCCGGCTCATCGAGATGACCGAACGCACCGCGAGCGAGCCGTCGGTCGTCGCCGGGCCACCGCCGCGCCGGTCGGTGCCGGTGACGCGTAATCCGCTGCACCGCAAGCTGCCCCGCCCCTGACCCCGAAGGAAACACTATGCCCGAGTTACTGTTCCCGCTCGACTCCAGCAAGCGGTTCACCGAGCAGAAGATCGTCGGCCACAACCGGTGGCACCCCGACATCCCCGCCGCGGTGACCGTCAAACCGGGCGACGAGTTCCGCGTGCACGTGCGCGAGTGGTTCGACGGCGCCATCCGCAACGACGACTCCGCCGAGGACGTACTGAACGCGCCGCTCAGCACGGTGCACTGCCTGTCGGGCCCGTTCGCGATCGAGGGCGCGCAGCCCGGCGACCTGCTCATCGTCGACATTCTCGACATCGGCCCCATCCCCCAGGAGGACGCGGGACCACTCGCCGGTCAGGGCTGGGGTTACACCGGTATCTTCGCCACCGACAACGGCGGCGGCTTCCTCACCGAGCACTTCCCCGACGCCTACAAGGCCATCTGGGATTTCAGCGGCCAGACCACCACCTCCCGGCACATCCCCGGCGTGAAGTTCACCGGCATGACCCACCCCGGCTTGATGGGCACCGCCCCGTCCGCCGCGCTGCTGTCGACATGGAACGCCCGGGAGGAGGCACTGATCGCGACCGACCCGCACCGGGTGCCGCCGCTGGCGCTGCCGCCCGAACCGCGCGACGCCGTTCTCGGCACGCTCACGGGTGCCGAGTTCGATCGGGTCGCCGCCGATGCCGCGCGCACCGCGCCGCCGCGGGAGAACGGCGGCAACCAGGACATCAAGAACTTCACCCGGGGCAGCAGGGTGTTCTATCCGGTGTTCGTCGACGGTGCCCACCTCTCGGTCGGCGACCTGCACTTCTCCCAGGGCGACGGCGAGATCACCTTCTGTGGCGCCATCGAGATGGGCGGATTCATCGACCTGCGGGTCGATCTCATCAAGAACGGCATGGAGCTCTACGGCGTCAGCGAGAACGCCATCTTCGTTCCGGGTAACTCCGGACCCAATTACTCTGAGTACCTCGCTTTTTCGGGCACCTCGGTGACTCTCGACGGCGAACAGCGCTATCTCGACTCGCAACTGTCCTTCGAGCGGGCCTGCCTGCACGCCATCGACTACCTCACCAAGTTCGGTTACTCGCCGGAACAGGCTTACTTATTACTCGGTGCCGCCCCCATCGAGGGTCGGTTCTCCGGCGTCGTCGATATTCCGAATTCCTGTGCCACCGTCTACATTCCGACCGCGATCTTCGACTTCCCCGTGCTCCCGACCGCAGCCGGACCGACTCGGATCGATCCAGGCCTCGGCGCACCGCGCGCCACCCGCTGACCGACCACGCGGTGCCGGTTGTGCACGCCGGTCACAACCGGCCCGCTGTGTGATTGCTGAATCATTGCGGGTGTCCATACTCAGAACTGCGGCAAACCGTGCGGTCGGCGTTCGTACGCAGGTGAATTAGTGGTCATCCGTCAAGTTATCGAATATCGCCCTGGCCCGCAGCCACGGTGGTTCAATCGAGAGGCGTGTGCTCTGAAGTAGCTATTGGTAGCGAAAGGAGTTCCATGGGCCCTACTGTCGCCGAACGGATTCGCCTGCGCGTCGATAGCTTTCACTCGGGCAGACTCGCCGGGCACTGGGGCGGGCGGCACATTCTGCACGGCGGTGTCCCCGACCACGGTGATGTCGTGCTCACCAGCAACGACTATCTGGCACTGTGGGCCGATCCGCGGATCACCCACGCGCTCGAGACCGCGCTACGCGCCCCGACCTCGGGCAGGCTCGCCGCGAGCGCCTTCCTGCGCGACGACCACCCGCAGGTGCTATTGGAACGTGCGCTCGCCGATCATCTGCGGGCACCCGCCGGAATACTCTGCCAATCCGGCTGGGATGCGAATGTCGGGCTGCTGCAATCGATCGCGGACGCCGAAACCCCGGTCTACATCGACCAATTCGCCCATATGTCGTTCTGGCACGGCGCGCGGGCGGCTGGGGCGCCGATCTATTCGTTCCGGCACAACTTTCCCGGTCACCTACGTGAGCAGATCCGCGCGCACGGGCCGGGCATCATCGCGGTGGACGCCATCTACGGCAATACCGGCAGCCGGTGCCCGCTGACCCACATGTGCGATATCGCCGACGAAACCGACAGCGTGCTCGTCGTCGACGAGTCGCACGCGCTGGGCACCGACGGTCCCGCCGGGGCGGGGATGGTCGCGGCGCTCGGCCTCACCGATCGGGTGCCGTACCGAATCGCCAGCCTGGCCAAAGCCTTCGGCGGCCGGGCCGGGTTCGTCGGCGCGAACAGCATCGATTTCGTGGACTACTTCAAGCTGGAGTCGCATCCGGCGGTCTTCTCCTCGACCATGCTGCCGTATGAAATCGCTGGACTGGCCGCGACGCTCGAGATGATCCGGACCGACAACTGGCGGCGCCAGCGACTACGCGAGCTGTCGACCATGGTGCGCCGGGCGCTGACCGCACTCGAATTCGACCTGGCCGGCTCGGCCAGCCACATCGTCGCGCTACAGGCCGGACCGGACCTGCGGGCCGCAGCCATCCGGGACTTCCTGGAGATCCGCGGCATTTACGGCACCCTGCTGTGCCCGCCCAGCACCGCACGCAATCACACGCTGATCCGCTTCTGCCTGCACGCTGGCCTCACCGACCACGCCGTCGACCGGATCATCGACGCGTGCACCGAAGTTCGCACCAGGTTCGGTGCGATGCCACCGGTCGAGCCGTACCCCAAGCCGAGCGCACCACCTCGACATGCGCAAACATCGGCCACCGCCGGTTGAGCGACGGCCGTGCGCGGGAACCGAGAAGTCCCCGCGCACGGCGTCGCACCGCTAGCCGATGGCGAGCACGGTGCCCGCGCCCACCGTGCGGCCGCCCTCCCGGATGGCGAAGCCCAGACCTGGCTCCAACGGCACCGGGCGGCCCAGTTCGACGGTCAGCTCGACCGTCTCCCCCGGCATCGCCACCCGGATGTCGCCGGGCAGTGTCACGTCACCGACCACGTCACCGGTGCGGATGTAGAACTGCGGGCGGTAGCCGGTGGTGATCGGCGTGCGCCTGCCGCCCTCCGCCGCGCCGAGCAGGTAGACGCGGGCGGTGAACCCGCTGTGCACGGCGACGCTGCCGGGCTCGACGACGACCTGGCCGCGGCGGACCTGATCGCGCTGCACGCCGCGCAGCAGCAGCGCGACATTGTCGCCCGCCTCCGCGACATCCATGGTGCGGCCGAAGGTTTCGACGCCGGTGACGACCGAGGTGAGCTCGTCACCGAGGCCGAGCACGGCCACCCGATCGCCGAGCCGGACCCGGCCGCGTTCCACCGCACCGGTGACCACGGTGCCGCGACCGGTGATGGTGAGGACGTTCTCCACCGGCAGCAGGAACGGCGCGTCGGTGTACCGGACGGGTGTCGGCACGGACGTGTCGACAGCGTCCAGCAGTTCCAGCAACGCGGCCGTCCACCGCTCGTCGCCGTCCAGCGCACGCAGGCCGGAGACCCGGACGACCGGCAGGTCGGCGCCGGGATAGCCCTGCGCGGTGAGCAGTTCGCGTACCTCCAGCTCGATCAGGTCGAGCAGCTCCGGGTCACCCGCGTCGGCCTTGTTGAGGGCGACGACGATGTGCTCGACGCCGACCTGGCGGGCCAGCAGCACGTGCTCGGCGGTCTGCGGCATCACCCCGTCCTGCGCGGAGACCACCAGGATCGCGCCGTCCAGCTGGGACGCCCCGGTGATCATGTTCTTCACGAAATCGGCGTGGCCCGGCATGTCGATGTGCGCGTAATGCCTGGTCGCCGTCTCGTATTCGACGTGCGCGATATTGATGGTGATGCCACGCTGCGCCTCTTCCGGCGCCCGGTCGATCCGGTCGAACGGCACGAAGCTGCCGCCGCCCCGCTCCGCGAGCACCTTCGTGATCGCCGCGGTGAGCGTGGTCTTGCCGTGGTCGACGTGGCCCATGGTGCCGATGTTGAGGTGCGGCTTGGTGCGGACATAGGTCTTCTTGGACATGGTTTTTCCTGGTTTGCCTGGCGGGCACGAGCGAATGTGCCCGACGATGTCGAGCGGGACCTCAGCGACGGGGCGACCTTCCCCGTCCGAGGTCCCGGGACATCCCGGGGAAGGTCAGCTTCGGGCTCCGTCGAGCTGCGCGGCACTTGCTGCCGAGGCGGCCAGGACAGCAGCCATCGCGCCCGCGACTGCGGACGATGCGACGATGGCGTAGCTGAACATGCTGGGAATGGTAAGCGTCGAGACCTACCGAGCGCGACGCATTTTCCGGGCGCGCGGGCCGGGACGTCGGCGCGGTCGACAGTGGGCTGGAAACGACGAATCCGATCCCGGGGATGATCGGGATCGGATTCGGTGCTCGTCAGTCGGCGCAGGCGGGTGGGATCAGCGACCCCGCGCGCCAGGGTCGACTACTTCGGGCAGACGCCACCGGGGCAGTACGCCGAGCTGCCGGAGCCGAGGATCTTCGCGATGCCGGCGCCGAACGCAGCCGAACCGGTCAGCGGGGCGTCGGCGATCTGGGTCTCGGCGACCGGCACGGTCGAGGCGACCTCGGCCGAGGCGAGGCCGGAGCCGCCGAAGACGAGGGCGGTCGCGCCGACACACAGGAAACCGAACGTACGGAACTTCTTCAAGACTTCCCCATTCATAGGTGCTCGGCACCCACCTCGGGTGCCGGTCCCGATAGAGATATCACGGAGCAGTAACACGGCGGCGCAGTTCCTGGACATACGTCCACAATCTGGGTAACCAGAGATTCGCACGTCTAGCCGGATTGATTCCGGGCACGCCACCCAACCCTCGCCCCGGAAGGTGTTCGACGCCACCACTGTTCAGTGAACGTTCGATGATTCGTCACCACACCGCCGCCATGGCAACCCTCTAGTTATTATGAGATATGGCTCACACATCGGTCATATCGGACGAAGTGATGCCTGGTCAGCGGTGTGACACACGATCGGACGCAGGGAAAGACGACCAGCCGCAATGGTTCCTGCAACATTCGCCATGAAGAACTCGCCATGCACGGCTCGACTCGGTGAATCAGCCACTACTACTTCACCGCCCGAGGACTTTCTGGGTGTTTACCCGATGCCGACGGATGTCATGAATCAGCGGGCTGGGGGCTGACCCATTCGAAGGCTGCGGCTTTTGATCGTGCGCCTTCGGCGGTGCGGGAGCGGTTCGGTTCGCCGAGGTCGGTGCGGAGGCTTTCGGAGAGGTCGACCAGGGTTGCGAGGGTGGTGGGGGTGAACCAGGCGGGGCGGGTGGCGAAGAGGATGTCTTCGGTGGCGGTGTTGCCGCTGGCGCCGGGGGCGAAGGGGCAGCCGCCGAGGCCGCCCAGCGCGCCGTCGACCATTGTGGCGCCGGCCGTGATGGCGGCCAGGGTGTTGGCTACGCCCATGCCCCAGGTGTCGTGGCCGTGGAAGACGATGCGGCGCTGGGGGGTTCGGGTGCGGACGGCGGAGACCAGTGCGGCGACCTCGCCGGGATGGGCTTGGCCGAGGGTGTCGGCGAGCACGATGTCGTCGGCGCCCGCGGTGCGCGGGTCGTTGGCGATGGCGAGGACGCGCTCCGGATCGACCGGGCCGTCGAACGGGCAGGTGAAACTGGTGGCCAGGCACAGCTGGATCGAGCCGTCCACGGATGTGGCGAGCCGGACCGCGTCGGGCATGGCGGCGACGCTGTCCTCGGTGCTGCGGCCGATATTGGCCTTGTTGTGCGCGTCCGAGACGGAGAAGCAGTACTGGAAATTGCGCACCCCCGCCGCGGCCGCCTTCTCCACGTGCCGCGGCGTGGCCACCCACACCCAACAGCGTTGCAGCTCTTCGGGACTCAGCGCCGCGATGAGCTCCATGGTGTTCGCCATCGGCGGCACCAGGTCGGGTCGCGCCATCGAGCCGATCTCCAGCGCGGGCACGCCGAGCCCGAGCAGCCGCCGGACGAGGTCGGCCTTCTGCTCGACCGGCAGCATTTTTCCGGTGAGCTGCAAGCCGTCGCGCAGGGTCACGTCGCGCAGGATCGCCGAGCTCACCGCTCGTCCCGCTCCTGCCGCGGCGCGCACATCACGCCGCCCCACGGCTTTTCGTGCACGCCCGCGGGGTTGGGATGCACGGTCGGCCGGGTGAACCCGGGCGAACGGATGTCGCGTGGGCCGCGTCGCGGCGGTCGCCTGCGGTCTTCCCTCATTTCGCCTCCAAGGCGTCGATCTCGCTGTCGCTCATGCCGAGTAGCCCGGACAACACCTCGTGCGTGTGCTCCCCCAGATCGGGTCCGACGTTGCGGATGGGCAGGGACTGTTCGCCGATCACCGGGACAATGCCGGGGAAGCCGACCGTCTTCGGTTCGGCCGCACCGACATCCACCGAGAACTGCTGAATCATGTTGCGCGCCTTGTACTGTTCGTCGGCGACGATGTCGGCCGCGGTGTAGATGGGACCGCACGGAATGCCCGCGGCCTCCAGGATCTTCAGTGCCTCGGCGCGCGTGTGCCTGCTGGTCCACTCGGTGATCGCGGCATCGAGGCGGTCGTGGTTGCGCCAGCGGCCCGCGTTGTCGTGTAGTTCCGGGTCGGCGGCCAGATCGGGGCGGTCGATCACCTGCATGTAGCGCTGGAAGATGGCGTCGCCGTTGCCGCCGATGATGATGCTGACGCCGTCGCTGCACGGGTAGGCGTTGCTCGGCGCGATGCCCTCGACCAGACCGCCGGTGCGCTCGCGTTTGATGCCGTAGGCAAGGTAATCGGGCACGAGGGACTCCATCACCGACAGGATCGTCTCGTTGAGGGCGACGTCGATGACCCGCTCGCGCAACGGAATCGACGTCTCGTCCGGTTTGCGCTCACGCTGGAACAGCGCCATCACCGTGCCGAAGGCGGCATAGACGCCCGCGATCGAGTCACCGATGGACACGCCCGTGCGCACCGGCGGCCGGTCCGGTTCGCCCATCAGTTCGCGCAGGCCGCCGACCGCCTCGGCGACGGCGGCGAAGCCCGGCCGGGACGCGTGCGGTCCGGTCTGCCCGTAGCCGGAGATTCTGGTGATCACCAGGTCGGGGTTCGCCGCGTTGAGCACCTCCGGGCCGAGCCCCCACTTCTCCAGCATCCCGGGGCGGAAGTTCTCCAGCAGCACATCGCAGCGGCGGATCAGGTCGAGCACGACGGCGCGGCCCGCTTCGCTGCGTAGGTCCAGCGTGATCGACTTCTTGTTCCGGTTGACGGTGCGGTAGAGCATGGAGGTGTCGCCGCCGTAGAGCCGCCAGTTGCGCAGCTCGTCCCCGGCCTTCGGCCGCTCCACCTTGATCACCTCGGCGCCGAAGTCGCCGAGGATGCGCCCGGCGGTCGGCGCGGCAATGTAATTGCCCAGCTCCAGGACGCGAACACCGTCCAACGGCCGAATACTCATCGCACCAGTGTCTCAGGGGCCGCAGCGGCAGCGCGCGACGACACCTCGCTGGGACCCATCTACCCCACGTGCTCGCGCAGGTAAGCCAGGTCCTCGGCCACTCCGTCGGCGGGCGTTTCCAGGATGACCGGGGCGTCCGCGCTCTTGCAGACCTCGGCGAGTAGCTGGGGGTCGATGGTGCCGTCGGCGAAGTTGGCGTGGCGGTCGGCGCCGGAGTTGAACTCGTCGCGCGAGGAGTTCAGGTGCACCAGGTCGATGCGGCCGGTGATGGCCTTGATGCGGTCGACGACGCCGATCAGTTCCTCGCCGCCCGCCCAGGCGTGGCAGGTGTCGAGGCAGAAGCCCGCGCCGAAATCGCCGACGGCGTCCCACAATCGGGCGATCGAGTCGAAATGCCGCGCCATCGCGTGGTTGCCACCCGCGGTGTTCTCGATCAGGATCGGCACCGCGAAGCCGCCCTTGTCCTGCTGGCGTTCGAACAGTTTGCGCCAGTTGTCGACGCCGGTCTCGAGCTCGGCGTCGGAGCGCACGTGCCCGCCGTGCACGACCAGACCGATCGCGCCGAGGTCGGCGGCGGCCTTGGCCTGCTGGGCGACCGCGTTGCGGGAGGGCATGCGCAGGCGATTGTTCAGGCTCGCCACATTGATCTGATAGGACGAGTGCACCACCACGTCGATCGGGCTGGCCACGATCTCCTCGGTCCGCGGGTGCGGGGTGGGTTTGTCCCAGCTCTGCGGGTCGACGACGAACATCTGGATGACGTCGGCGCCGAGTTTCTCGCCGAAGCCGATCGGATCGCCGTCGAGCCGGACATGTGCGCCAATCTGCATGAGGGCCAGCTTAACGACCACCACCGACAGCGAGCCGCGGACGGCGAACCTGGATATGTTGCATCGCGGGAGTCCGGCGAGATACATCGGTAGTATCCGCGCGCTCGACCCGACAACGGGGGTGAATACCGTGTTGCAGACCGACGATGTCGTCGCCGGCCAGGTTCTCGATGGCGTCCTCGACCGGCCTTGCCCCGCCTTCGCCGACGGGCCACCGCACCAGTGACTACTGCTATGGTTTCGATGTTTTCCGTGGTCCGGCCCGTGCCTGATCGCGCGTTCTTATGCTGTACGCCTGTTCGTCGGTGGGTCCCGGCGGGCGGCGGGAAGTGGAGCAGACATGCTGGCCAGCGGTGACGTTTTCGCCGGTTATGTCATCGAGCGGCAACTGGGTCGCGGTGGCATGGGATCGGTCTACCTGGCGAAACACCCTCGGCTGCCGCGCCTGACCGCGTTGAAGCTGTTGAACAGGGAGATGTTCTTCGACAAGGAGGTGCGGGCGCGGTTCGAACGGGAGGCGGATCTGGTCGCCCAGCTCGACCACCCGAATATCGTCACGGTCTACGACCGCGGGCTCGAGGCCGAGCAGCTGTGGATCTCCATGCAGTTCATCGACGGCATCGACGCCGCATCGGTGCAACCGCAGGCGCTGCCGCCGGAGCGGGCCGTGCAGATCGTCAAGGAAACCGCGGACGCCCTCGACTACGCGCACGGCATCGGTGTGCTGCACCGCGACGTGAAGCCCGCGAACATCCTGCTGGCGCGCGGCGGTGGTGGCCGCGGCGAGCGGGTGTACCTCACCGACTTCGGCATCGCCCGCTTCCGGGACGACACCGGCCACCTCACGCAGACCGGAACCTTCACCGCCACACTGGCTTACGCCTCGCCCGAGCAGCTGACCGGTTCGTCGCTGGACCATCGGTCGGATCAGTACTCGCTGGCGTGCTCGCTGTTCTGGTTGCTCACCGGGACCGGCCCGTTCTCCGCGACCAACCCCGCGGCGGTCATCCAGGGTCATCTGCAAGGTGCGCCGCCGGCATTGAGCAGCCACCGCCAGGGCCTGCCCTACGCGCTGGACAGCGTGCTGGCCAGGGCGATGGCGAAGCGACCGGAGGACAGGTACCCCAGCTGCGCCGACTTCGCCGCCGCCGCGCGGCACGCCCTGACCAATCCCAGCGTGCCCTCGATGCCGGTGGCCGGCGGGCCGCGGCCGTTCACCGCGCCACCGACGGCGGTGGCCGGACCACGGCCGACCACCGGGCCGAGGCCGACCACCGGACCCCGCCCCACCACCGGGCCGCCCACCCCGACCACCGGCGCGCCATACCCGGCGCAGTACGGCCAGCCGACCAGCGGGCCGAATCACCTTGCGGGATCACCGTTCACGCCACCACCGGCCACGCTGGCCGCGCCGCAGTACGGCAACGGCCAGGCACCGCAGCCGACCGCCCCATACGCCGGCCAGCAATTCGGCAACAACTACGGCCCGCCGCCCATGTCTCCGGTCAGCGTCGCCGGACGGCCGCCGAAGAAGTCCAACGTCGGCGTCATCATCGGCATCTGTGTCGGAGTCGTGGTGCTGCTCGTGGTGACGCTGGCCATCATCGGCGCGATCAGCGATTCGACCGCCTCCGGGGGCGATACGACACCGAGTTCGGTCGCGTCCGGCGTGAACGGGCCCGGCACCACGGTGCCCGCGACCGCGGATTCGATCAGTGCCGAGTTCCCGCGCATGGTGCCCGCCACCAAGTCCGAGCAGGTCGGTTACAACGGCGCCAAATGCTGGGAGACCGACGCCACGTACACGCCGTCGCCGAGCGAGGGCGACCCGGAGTTCGGTGACTGGGCCTGGCAGTGGCGCTGCTACGGCGGCGGCGACAGCTCGGACCCGCTCTATCGCATCTACGTCTACAAGTCCGCCGCCGACGTGCAAGCGGTGCTGAACACGCTGCCCGCCAACACCAAGTCCACCGACACCAACGGCGGAAAGTCCTACACCAACTACAAATACGACACCGGCGGCCCGAAGATCGTCACCGCCTTCACCGGTGATCCGGATCGTGCCCAGTACCTGATGTTCACCGACGGCTCCGGCTCCATCGATCAGACCCTGCGCTGGTGGCGCTCGGCGCCGCTGAACTGAGCCATGCTGCATCCCGGAGAGATATTCGCCGGGTACACCATCGAACGGCTGCTCGGCCGCGGCGGCATGGGCTCGGTGTACCTGGCGCGGCACCCCCGCCTGCCGCGGTTGACGGCGATGAAGCTGTTGAACCCGGAAGTGTTCCACGACAAGGAGATCCGTACTCGGTTCGAGCGGGAGGCCGACCTGGTCGCCCGGCTGGATCACCCGAACATCGTGACCGTGTTCGACCGCGGCGTCGAGGACGAGCGGCTGTGGATCTCGATGCAGTACATCGACGGCACCGACGCCGCCGGGGTGGACGCGCGATCGTTGCCGCCGGAACGCGCGGTGCAGATCATCGGCGAGACCGCCAAGGCGCTCGACTTCGCGCACCGTCGCGGCGTGCTGCACCGAGATGTGAAGCCCGCCAACATCTTGCTGGAACGCACTGCGGGCGCGGGCGAGCGGGTGTTCCTCACCGATTTCGGGATCGCGCGCTTCCGTGATGACACCGGACGGCTCACGCAGACCGGAACCTTCACCGCCACTTTGGCGTACGCGTCACCGGAGCAGCTGTCGGGTGCGCTGCTCGATCACCGCTCGGACCAATACTCGCTGGCCTGCACGCTGTTTCGGCTGCTGACCGGCACGGTGCCGTTCGACGCCACCAACCCGGTCGCGGTGATCCAGGGACATTTGCAGGTGCCGCCACCGCCGGTCAGCCGGTTGCGGCCGGGGCTGCCGGTGGCGCTGGATGCGGTGCTGGCCAAGGCGATGGCGAAACGGGCCGACGGGCGGTTCGATTCGTGCGCCGAATTCGCCGGTGCCGCTCGGCGTGCGCTCACCGCGGCGCAAGAGTTCGGGTCGCCCTCGGCGCAGCGGCAATTCGCGCCGTCCTCGGCACAGCAACAGTTCCCGCCATCGCCGGCACAACAGCACCTCACGCCGTCCTCGACACCGAACCAGTCCTCGCCCTCCGTCGCACCGCACGAGTTCGCACCGTCCTCCGCGCCCAGCCAGTTCGCGCCGCCTCACCCGCTGAATCAGCAACGCGCCATGGGGCAGAACGGGCACGACGCCAGTCCGGCCCGGCGCAGCCCAGTGCCCGTGCAACGCCCGAAGTCCAACGCCAAGCTCGGCGGCGGAATCGGCGTACTGCTGGTGCTCGGACTCATCGCCTCGCTCATCATGTCCTCGCGCGGCGAATCAGGTTCGGCGGGACCGACGGTCACCACGACCGCGACCGCGCCACGCGCCACCGCCATCGCCGAGCCGCCGACCTCGGCACCACCGGCGACGACCGCCGACCCCGCTCAGGTGGGCGCGAACGCGGCGGCGCTCAGCGCCGAGTTCCCGGCGATGCTGCCGAAAACCACTGCCAAGCAGCTGGTTCAGTCCGGATCGGGCTACCACGAGGCGGGCTGCTTCTCCTATGACCCGGCTTCGGCGCCGACCATCGACGAGGAGGATCCCGCCTTCGGCGCCTGGCTGGTCATGTGGCGCTGCTTCGGCGGCACCGAGAACAAAGCGGCCTTCTCCTTCTACCTCTACAACTCCCCCGCCGACGTCCGCGCCGCGCTGGACGCCTTACCCGCCAACGACCGGACCGCGGCCACCAATCACGGCCACACATACACCAATTACACGTTGCACAACAGCAGTACCCGGCGCCCGCGGATGATCACGGAGTTCACCGCCGACCCGCAACGCGCCACGATCCTGATGTACAGCGCGGGCTTCATCGCCACCGAGTCCGAGCTGATGCAGTGGTGGACCGACGCCCCACTGAACTGAGCCAGCCGGCTACTCGCCGACGCGTAACGCGGACGGCTGCAGCCGGAAGGCCCTCAGCGCTCAACCGAATGCGTGGTGCACGAATTCGTGGGTCGGATGGAAGCCGATGGACTGATAGATCTTGTTGGATGTGCGGTTGGTGATGTCAGCGAACAGGCACACGTTCAAGTTTTCGGCGCGCAGGAGTTGCGCGATATGGGCGGTGACGGCGCTGGCGTAGCCGTGACCGCGCTCCTGCGGCGGCGTGTAGACGAGACCGATGCGGGACCACCCATGTACGGGAATATGGTGGGCGGCAAAGCTTGTCGGTCGGCCATCGCGCTCCCAGAACCACATCAGCCCCGCCGCGACCCGGTTGCGGATGGTCGCCTCATCGATGCCGGGCGGAGATATCCCGGCCTTGGTTCGCATGGCCTCGGCCCATTCGACACACAGCTCGACCTCGGATTCAGTTGCCCGGCGCGGACTCCCGGGCACATCGGGGATACGCAGCGCACCGAGCCGGTACAGCCTGGTGGTGTAGGACGGTTGTACGCCGACGCCGAGGCGGTCGCTCCACCGTTTGGCGAAGATGTCAGCGTCGGCGGCGAGTCCTTCCACCCCTGCGCTTTCCGGTGCCACTTCGGCCAGCGCGTCCGCCACCGCGCTCGCGCCGCCCTCGGGCAGCTCGCCGAGGTACATGTCCCGGTCCGCGACCCGCATGGCGACCCCGGTCACGGCCGCGCCGTCGCCGTACAACGCCAGAAATCGCGAGCCGCCGTCGCCAGCCTGCAGGCCGGCCACCTGGTTGGCGATGCTGGTGCTGATCACGGTGTGCCGCAGCGGATCACGGAGCAGGAAAGCCTCGGTGCGCGAGCGGAACTCGGCCGCGTCCGTGCTGATCTCGATCCTCATGATCACCACGGTAGGCGGCGGATACGTTGCGTGCCCGCGTGTCTCGCCCGGCCTGCCACGATCACCCGGCGACCGACCGGTGGTCGAGTCGGCGCAGCAGTTCAGTTGGGTTCGGCGTCAATCCGTTTCGTTGCCGCCACGGCCACCTGTGCGAAGTTTGAGCAGGACCAGCCCTGCGGTGCACGCGAGAATCAGTCCGGCGACGGTGATTTCGACGTGTAGGCCTGCGATGCCGAGGACAGCCCCGACGATGCCGCCAATGAAGATCAGCCAGGCGAGTGTCCGCGAAAGAATCGTGGACAGCGAGCGCGCTGACCCGTTCGACACGAGATGCTGCGAAGAAGCCGACACCGCATCCTTGGCGGCTGCGGACGACTCCTGCTGCGACGCTGTCGAGTAAGCTCCCATCATCTACTCCTCGATGACGCCGATCAGAGAACCAATGCCGCGTTCATCACACAACGCTTCTCTCATCTGGGTACAGGCGTCTCACGCGTAACTTTGCTCACACGCTACGACCATGCCGCGCCATATGACAGCGACACGTGCCCACGACACGCCGAAGAGACCAATTCGATATCTGAGTTACCGGCGTTTAAAATGGACATGTCCGACGCACCGGCGGCGACCGCTTCGCCTGGCCCGGTGGACCGCGCTCGAGTAAGGTGATGCCCACTCGAACCGCAGCAGGAGTTGTCACCGATGGAGAGCACCAGGACCAAGATCGCAGGTCCGGCGATCGCCGCAGGCGCGATCTCCGTCGGGCTAGTCCTCATCGGCGCCTGCGGAATCGGCAAGCAGGACACCTACGTCGCACCCCCACCGTTGCAGTCGGACCCGAATGTCGCGCCCGTGGTGCACTCGGGAACCAGCGTGACGGTGCCGAAAGTGTCGATTCCGCCGTCGCCGACCTGGCGCATCGCCCCGTATCAAGCGCCCCAGGCGACACCGTTCACCGGGTTCGCCACCACGACGTCCGGCGAGCCGGCCCCGGAAGAGTCGCACGGGATTCCACCGCACGAGACCCCGTCCGAGGACGCGCGCCCACCGGCCACCACCACCGAGGCGCCCACGACGACCGAAGCGCCCACGACCAGGCCGACCACCACCCGGCCGACCAGGCCGCGGCCGACGACTCCGGACGAGCCGACCACCCGCCCGTCCGAAAGCCCGTCCGGCGGGTTGAACACCGACCACGAGTGACCCGCGGTGGTGCGCGAAGCACGCACCACCGCAAGGATTTACAGCTCGGGCAGCTCGTGCTCGCCGACCCGCGCGCTGAGCACCCGCAGATGCTCCAGGCCGCCGCCGAGCGTGCGTTCGATCGCGGTCAACCTGGCCACGTAGTGACTGACCGGGTACTCGGCGGTGACGCCGATCCCGCCGTGCAACTGGATGGCCTCCTGGCCGATGTGCCGCGCCGAGCGACCGACCTGGAGTCGGGCCCGCGAGGCCACCTGGTCGTCGATCGCGCCGTCGGCCGCGGCCGCGGTGGCGTACAGGCTCATGCTGCGCGCGAGTTCCAGCGACACATACATGTCCGCCGCCCGGTGCGTGAGCGCCTGGAACTTCGACAGGGTGACCCCGAACTGCTTGCGCTGCTTCAGGTAATCGGTCGTCAACCGCAGCGCCTCTTCCATCGCACCGATGGACTCCGCGCACAGGCTCGCCTGCGCCTGGCCCTGCGCGGCCCGAATCGCCTCGGCCGCATCGACTTCGCCGCCGAGCAGTTCGGCCGCGGCCTGATCGAACTCGAGCTGCGCGCCGCGCTGCCCGTCCACCGTGCGGTAGGCCTTGCGGGTCACGCCCTCGGCATCGGCGGCGACCAGGAACAGCCCGGTCCCGCCGCCCGGCAGCTGCGCGCTGACCACCAGCTCGTCGGCGCAGTCGCCGTGCGTCACCGGGTTCTTGACGCCGGTCAGCGTGTATGAATCGCCCTGCGGCACAGCGGTGGTCGCCAGCTCCGTGGACGGCCAGCGCACGCCTGGTTCGGCATGGGCGAAGGCAAGCAACTTGCTGCCCGAGGCCACCTCGGGCAGCACGCGCTGCCGCTGTTCGGTGCTGCCCGCGAGGGTGATCAGCGCGCCGGGGACCAGCACCGCATCGAGAATCGGCTCCGGCGCCAGCCTGCGCCCCACCTCCTCGAGCACCACCATGGTCTCCACCGGGCCCGCGCCGACGCCGCCGTCGTCCTCGCTGAAAGTCAGTCCGAGCACGCCGAGTTCGGCGAGCTGCTGCCACACCTCACGGCTCCAGCCGAGTTCGGTGTCGGTCACCTTCAGCCTGGTCTCCGGGTCGTAGTTGCGAGCGAGCAGCTCACGCACCGTGTCCCGCAGCATTTCCTGTTCATCGGTGAGATCGAAATCCATGGCGGCGCCTCACAATCCGAGGATCGTGGAGGCGATGATGGTGCGCTGCACCTCGCTGGAGCCTCCGTAGATGGTTGTCTTGCGGTAGTTCAGGTAACTGGGACCGCTACGCTGCGCCCAACCGGGCGAAGCGATGTCGTCGGCGCCGACCGGCACCGCGTCCGGGCCCGCGATATCGAGCAGCAGCTCGGTGGCGGCCTGCTGCAACTCCGAGCCGCGCAGCTTCAGCACCGAGGACGCCGGGTTCGGCTTGCCGTCCGAGGAGTTCGAGACCACGCGCAGCTGGGTGAGTTCCAGCGCGAGCAGCTCGTTCTCCAGTTCGGCGAGCCGCGCGGCGAACAGCGGATCCTCGAGCAGGGTTCCGCTGCCCGACCTGGTCTGCGCGGCATACTCTTTCGCCACACCGATCTTCACCTTGGTGCGGCCGACGCCGGTGATGCCGGTGCGCTCGTTGCCGAGCAGGAACTTGGCGTAGGTCCAGCCCATGTTCTCCTCGCCGACCAGCTGATCGGCGGGCACCCGGACGTTCTCGAAGAACACCTCGTTCACCTCGTAGCCGCCGTCGATCAGCTTGATCGGGCGGATGGTGACGCCGGGCGACTTCACGTCGAACAGCAGGAACGAGATGCCCGCCTGCTTCTTCGGCGCGCTCGGATCGGTGCGCACCAGGCAGAAGATCCAATCCGCGTACTGGGCCAGGGTGGTCCAGATCTTCTGGCCGTTGACGATGTAGGAGTCGCCGTCGCGCACCGCGGTGGTGCGCAGCGAGGCCAGGTCCGACCCCGCGTCGGGCTCGGAAAAGCCCTGGCACCACCAGATGTCGAGCGCGGCGGTGGGCGGCAGGAAGCGCTGCTTGAGCTCCGGCGAGCCGAAGTGCGCGATCACCGGGCCGACCATCTGGGCGTTGAACGTCAGCGGATCGGGCACCGAGGCGAGCTGCATCTCGTCCTGCCAGATGTGGCGCTGCATCGGGGTCCAGTCCTTGCCACCCCACTCGACGGGCCAGTTCGGCACCGCGAGGCCGTGGTCGTTGAGGGCCTTGTGCGAGCGGACGATGTCGTCGCGGGACAGCTCCCGGCCGTATTTGAAGCGCTCACGGATGTCGGCGGGGATCTCGGTCCGATAGATGTTTCGCAGTTCGTCGCGGAAGGCGACTTCATCGGGGGACAGGCTTATTTTCATACGCAGCTCCGTCTGTGTCTCGTACGTCCGAGTCCAACCTACCCTCCGGTAATCCTCCTCTGTCGACTGGATCACACAGGTAGGACACGCTCGGCGGGCGTCAACCGAGGGTGGACACCGGCGCTACCTGGGCGGCACCTCGGACGAACTGGTACGTTGCTGCACGTGGGTTGGGGACCCCGAGACTTTGCGTATCGAGGAGTTCGAGTGAACGGCAGGACCATCGCACGAGCCAGTACGGCCGTGGCAGCTCTCGGCATCGGCGCGGCACTGACCCTCGGTGGCCCGGCCACCGCCGACCCCGAACCGGCACCGGTGGACGCCGGACTGACCCATCTTGCCGAGATCGCGGGCCCGGACCCGACCGTGCAGGCGGGTGTCGGCGCGCTGACGCAGTACACCAAGCTCGCCGACGTCGCCGGACTGCGCCACGTGACGAGCGCCTTCACCCCGTTCGCCTACGCCGCGCCCACTTTCGGCTGTGGCAGCGTCGGCCCGGTCACCACGATCATCGCGGCCGCGACCACCGACGGCGTCGGTAACAACCAGGACCTCAATATCGCGCCGGGCACGCTGCGGTTCAGCGCGACGCCCGCGCACACCGGCGCGCCGCTCGCCTCCGGCCTCGTCGTGGCCTGGGTGAACATCAACAACGGCGCCAGCGGCATCGATTCGCTCGACGACCTCACCGAGTACGGCCTCCCGTCGCTGTCCAAGACGGTGCACAGCGGACCAGGCACGGTAATTGCCTCGATGTGGGGCATCATCAACTACCCGTTCGCGAACTGTGTGATGACGCCGACCGTCGGCACCTTCATGGTGCCGGACCAGCCGGTGAACCAGCCGAGCAATCCGGCGAACACGAACGGTCCCGGACTGACCGCCCCGGGTCCCAACGGGACCGAGATCGGCCCGGCGCCGGCCCCCGCGCCGTCGGCCGCGCCCAAGCCCGCGCCCGCGCCTGCCCCCGCCGCTCCCCCGGCACCCGAACCTGCTCCGGCGCCCGCCCCGGCGCCCCCGGCGGCACCGACCACCCCCGGCGCGCCCGCGGGTGCCGCGGTGCACGGCGAGTTCACCAAGCCTGCCAGCTGACTCGGCGGCACCGCCACGGGGGACGGTGCCGCACAACCTGATTCAGCACACCTTCGCGAAGAAGGCGCGGATATCGGCCACATGCGTTTCGGGCAGTTCCATCGCCACGAAGTGATTGCCGGTATTGCCCTCCGGCCAGTGCACGATGTCGTTGTCGCGCTGGGCAAGTCGCAGCATCAGCGCTGATCCCCCACCGTAAACGCCGGTCGGAACCCGCTTTTGCCCCTTCGGCCAAACAAATCCGTTGTCCCCGAGTCCGTTGTACATGGGCCAGGACGAGGTAGCCGCCGTATTGGTGAACCAGTACAGGCTGACGGTGGTCAGCAGATGGTCGCGGTCGATGACATCCTCGGCCTGATCGGCGAGCGGGGCGAATTCGTTGAACTTGTGCATGAGCCAGCCCAGCAGGCCGACCGGGGAGTCGGTCCACGCGTGCGCGAAGGTCTGCGGGGCGGCGCGCAGCAGTTCGTGGTGGTTCACGCCGGTCATCCACTGCTGCATGAGATCCCATTCGGCACGCTCGTCCGGGGTCATGGTCGGCACGTCGGCCGCGCTCGGCATGCCGATGCCGCCGTCGATGTGCACGCCGAGCACGCGGTCCGGCGCGGCGATCGCCATCTCCGGAGCGACGTAGGCGCCGAGATCGCCGCCCTGGGCGCCGAATCGCTGGTAGCCGAGCCGATCCATCAGTACCAGCCACATCTCGGCCACCCGCTGCGGCGTCATCCCCACCTCGCGCGGCGCCGCCGAGAACGCGAAGCCGGGCACCGACGGCACCACCACGTGGAAGGCCTGCGCCGGGTCGAGTCCGTGCTTGCGCGGATCGGCGAGCAAGCCGATGGTCTTGCTGAACTCGGCGAAGGTGTTCGGCCAGCCGTGGGTCAGGATCAGCGGCACCGCGTCCGGCTCGGGCGAGCGGACATGCAGGAAATGCACGTCGAGGCCGTCGATTTCGGTAATGAACTGCGGAAACTCGTTGAGCGCCGCTTCCTGTGCCCGCCAATCGAATTCGGTCCGCCAGTACTCGGCGAGCTCGCGCAGGTAGGCGACGGGCACGCCGCGCTCGCGTCCGGCACCGGGCAGCTGGGCCGACCAGCGGGTCCGGCTCAGCCGGTCGTGCAGGTCGTCCAGGTCCGCCTCGGCGATGTCGATGCGGAACGGGCGAACAGCGGTGCGGTGGTCGGTCATCGAGAGGCTCCTCGTGTGTCGGTCGTTCGATCCGAGCACTACGTTAGAAACCATGTAGGACCATCTATGTCCTAGTTGTCTGGCAATCTGAGATTCATGAACGACACCCCCGCTCGCCTGCTGCGTCTGCTGTCGCTGCTCCAGACCCCACGCGAATGGCCCGGCAGCGAACTGGCCGAACGACTCGGCGTCACCGACCGCACGGTGCGCCGCGATATCGACCGATTACGCGAACTCGGTTATCCGGTCGAGGCGACGATGGGTGCGGCGGGTGGCTATCGGCTGGTGGCGGGGTCGGCGCTGCCGCCGTTGCTGATCGAGGACGACGAGGCGGTCGCCATCGCGGTGGGGTTGCGGGCCGCGGCCGGCTACGCGGTCGCGGGCATCGAGGAGGCGTCGGTGCGCGCGCTCACCAAGCTGGAGCAGGTACTGCCCGCGAAGCTGCGCCGCAGGGTGCGGGTACTCGGCACCGCGCTGGCACCGCCCACCGACACCGGACCACTGGTCGATCCGGAGGTGCTGACGGCGCTGGCCGCCGCCGTAACCAACAGGGAGCGGCTGCGTTTCACGTATCGCGACGGCGGTGGCAGGCAATCTCGCAGGCATGCCGAACCCGTCGGACTCGCTCCGGTCCGGCACCGCTGGTACCTGGTCGGCTACGACATCGATCGCGACGACTGGCGCGTCTACCGGGTCGATCGCGTCGATCAGGTACAGCCGACCGCCGCTCGCTTCGCCCCGCGCGAACTTCCCGCCGCCGATCCCGCCGCCTACGTGGCGGGACGCCGAACCGACTGGGGTACACCGACTTTCCGGCTCGCTGTCACCATTCATGCACCCGCGCAACGGGTCGCGGGCCGGCTCGGCGACGATCCGGGCGACCTCGTCGCGATCGATGAAAACTCTTGCCGCCTGGACACCCTCCGCGACGACTCACCGGAGTGGTTGGCGCACCGGCTCATCGCGCTCGGCGCCGACTTCGAGGTGCACGAGTCGCCGGAGTTGCTCCGCCAGCTACGCACGGTCTCCGCGCGCATCGAGCGCGCCGTCGGCGGTCGGCAAGCGCAAGCTCAGCGGGGCAACTGAATACGCAGTACGGCGCCGCTCTCGGTACCCGCCAGCAGCTGGTTCGGCTGCCCAGGCGTGGCGACCACCGACGTCAACGGCTGGCCGGTGAGCACCGCGCAGGCCGCACCGGTCGCGGGATCGACGCGGATGAGCCGGCCGGACAGCGTGGTCACGTACAGGATCCCGTCGGCATCGATGTGCAGGTCGTCGGCGAAATCCGGCACACCGGGCAGCGGCGAGGCGAGATTCGCGACCACCGTCTGCGCACTCGGGTCGTCGATCGCCATGCGGACGAGCCGGCCGAGCGCGCTCCCGTTAGCCGTCACGTAGAGCGAATTGCCCTGCACGACAATGCCGTTAGCCCCCGCTTCGGCCGCCTTCTCGGTCCAGGCGGTATCCACACTGCCGTCCGCACGCACCCGGATGACACCGGACATGGCGGCGACGTAGAGAGTGCCGGTCGCATCGAAGGCGGCGCCATTGGGCATGGTGAAGCCGGAGACGAAGACCTCGGGCTTCGGGTCGGCGGCCGCCGGATCGAAACGAACGACGCCGCCGGGGCGGATCGCACTGGTGGGCGAATCACCGTAGACGACATAGAGCAACCCGTCCGGTCCGCTGCGGACGGCGCCGGGGAACTCGACAGGGACGGTCGCGGTCAGTGCACCCGAGCGGTCGTAGCGCTGCACCTCGTTGCGGTAGACCCGGGAGACCCACAGATTGCCTTGGGCGTCGTAGCCGACGTTCTCCGACCAGTCGAGCACCGGCATGCCGGCGGGGACCGCGGTCGCGGCCTGCGCGGGCGCGCACGAGGCGATCGGCTGCGCGGCAGCAGCCGGATCCGCGACTGCGACCGGTGCGGTGCAGGCGAGGGCGACCAGCGCGGCCGGCCACAGCAGGGAACACCGGGACAAGGGGCGACGGAGTCTTTTCAACGAGCACCTCGGTCTCTGCAAGCCGACACAGCAATCTGCGGGCAGTCTAGCCACCTGGACAACGTCCGTCCGGCCCGATACCGACCCTGGCCGGGGCGAAGGCGGTCCGGCACCGGTGCGATGTCATCGTGAAGTCCGCTGAGCGCCAAGATCTTTGGCAAGATCTCGGCATGCCCTTTTTCGACGGCGCCCGTGGCCGGATGCACTATCGGCGGTGGCCGAGCGAAAACCGCGTTGCGACAGTGCTGCTGCTACCCGGGCTAGGCCAGCACAGCGGCCACTACCACCGCTTCGCGCGGTCGTTGACGGCCGCAGGCATCGGGACCTGGGCGCTCGATACCTCGGGTCATGGACTGAGCGAGGGCGATCCACGCAAACCCGGCACGCTGGCCGAGCTGGTCGCGGACGCGCTACGGCTGTTCGACCTCGTACGTGCGACCGAGCCGCAACCCCCCTTGATCTTGATGGGTCACTCGCTCGGCGCGGTCACCGTGCTCGGCATGTTCGGTGCCGCGGTGCCGGATCCGGGCGACGCGACCACGGATCCGACGATTGTGGAACGCGACTATCCGCTGCGACCCGCCATCCCGACCGACGCGGTGACCGGCGTGGTGCTGTCCGGCGTGCCGAAACGAGCCCTCGGCGGGGGCGCCCCCGGCGCGCCGGGTTCCGCACTGCCACGCGACCTTCCGGTGCTCGCCGTGCACGGCGTCGAGGACCGGCGGGCGCCGATTGATGCGGTGAAGGTATGGACTCGGCGCCACGAATCGGTAGATTTACGGGCGTACGCCGACGCCGGGCATGATCTTCTGCACGAGCCGGTGCACGCGCGGGTCGCTGCCGACATCGCGGACTGGATGCAGGGTGTCGTCGTGGGGTTGGCACGGCGCCCGTGAACTGAGCCTCGCTCAGAGATGAGGAAGGGGGACGTCGAGGTGCCATCGAACGAGAACGCCAACGGTGTCGGACGCCCGGATCTGTCCATAGTCACGGCGCCCGGCGTCACCGTCGCCGCCTTGCACACCGCGGTCGACGACGGAGCGCTGTGGATCGACGGCATGCTGGTGGCCGAGGGCGTGCACGAAAAGTGCGCGCGCCGCTACGAGCAGCTGGCCAACCAGATCGAAGAACAGATGCGATTACTCAGCGCCGCCTCGTCGCTGCCGGGGTTCGGCGGGTTCGCCTCCGGCGACGCACTGCGCGCGGGTTTCGAGAACAAGGCGCACGGCGCGCTCACCCGGCTGTGGGAATACGCCGAAGCCGCCAGGGAATTGGCGCTCACCTTCCGCGCCGCAGGCTCGGCCTATCAGGGCGCCGACTCGCTGCTCGCGGCGTCCGTCGGCCGGATCGACGCGGAGGGAACGGCCCATGCGTAGATTGCCGCACACGCCAGGCCAGACGTTCGTCCGGCGCAACGACCCGCCCTACGCGCCGAACGTCGAGATCTTCGACAGCATGACCCATCGCGAAATCCACGAGAAGGTTCAGCTGCTGAAGCCCGCGGTGCTCGCGGGTGGGCAGCAGGCCTGGGGCGACGCGGCCGCCGGACTGGCCGACGCCGTCGCGCAGGCGCATCTCGAGGTCAGGGCGGCCATCGCCGACGGCTGGCGCGGCGGCGCGGCGCAGCAGGCCGCCGACGCCGTGCACGCGTTCGAGCAGACCGGTCAGGATCTCGCCGACGTGCTCGCGGTGGTCTCGCAACGGCTCGGTCAGGCAGGCGACGCGGCCGAGGCGCTGCGGGCCGCGGTGTCCGCGCCGACCGCGAAGGCGCCCGATCTCGGTGCGGCGCTGCTGGATCCGACGCAGGCCACCAGCAATATCGCCGACCAGAAGTCGGCCGAGCACACGCGCCAGGACATCGTGCGGGCGATGAACGACATCTACGCCGGTGTGTTCATCCCGACCGGCACCGACGTGCCCGCGTTCGGCGACCAGCAGTCCGGCGACGCGCCGGTCACCACGTATACGACACCGGTCGCGAAGATCGCCGGGCCCGGACTCGGCGCGGAAAGCCCTGTCGCGCCCACGGTTACGCGGGACGCGCCCGCGGAGACGAGCCGGCTCGTCGGTGAACCGGTAGCCGCACCGCAGGCCGAGGAAACTGTCGCTGCCGAAGAGCAGCCGACCGAGACCACGCCTGCGACGGTTGCCTCGGCGAACGGTGTTGCCCATGCGGTCGCCGGAAGTGTCTCGGCACCGACGCCCCTGCATGTCACCACCGCCGGAGTAGATGCTCCGCAGACCTCGGCCCCGGCCGCGGCAGGCACCGCGCCGAGCTCCAGCGCGATCACCGCACCGAACACCACCACCGCGTCGGCGGCGCCGCAGGTCGTCGTGCCGGGGACCGCGGCCCCGGCCGCGCCCGACGAGCAACGCAAACGCGACGAGCGGCGCAGGGACAGCACCGGTGACGCGGTCACCGGGCTCGGCGCGGGCGCGATGGGCGGATTGATGGGCGGTGCGATGGCCATGGGTGACGCACCGCGCCAAGGATCCAGCGTGGCCGCGAACGCCGCGAACGCGACCGCCCGCGCCACCCGCTACGACGACGAGGACGAGGACGACTTCCACTTCGACGACCTGCCGACCTTCCTCGAACCGGCCGACGACAACGGCGAGCTGATCGGCGCCATCGATCCGACCACGCCACCGGTGCTCGGTGAGTGGACCGAGTTGGAGTGAATTGGACGCTGACGCCGGACCAGTTCGCGCTGGCCTGGGCGCGCACCGACGGCGATCGGATGCCCTATCCACTGGCCGTTCGGCTCTCCGCGCGCGACACCGAGGAGCGGGACGCGCAACTACCGGCGTTGCACAGTTGGTGCGATCGGGTGCTCGACGCCGACCTGGAGGCGGCACTGCGGGTGCTCGGCGCGCCGGAACTGCGGATCGAGGTGTACGGCGAGCGCGGTAGTGCGCCGGGACCGGACGATGCGGCGGTCCGGCCGGTGCGGGTGCTCGGTGCCGCGGCGGGCAATGTCGCGGTGGTGGCCGCGCAGCGCCCCGGCGCGACCGCCGACCACGGCGGTGACATCCGGCTGTTCGTCGGCAGCGTGAAAAGTCTGACGGCCCGGGTGGTTTCGATGCTGCCGGAGAATTCCCCGGGCACCACACCCCGGCTGACCGCCCCGCTGGCACGCGTCGGCGAGGACAGCCGCGACCTGGTCACCGTGCCGGTCGCCGGGCCGACGGTGCCCGCGCGCATCCGCAGGATGCTGCGGCAACCGAGGGACGGCATCGGCCAGATCGTGGTGTCGGCCCGGCGCGGCGACGGCGAGCTGCGTCCGTTCGGGGTGCTCTGCTGGATCGACGTGTGCGAGGACGGCCGCTACTCGGTGCGCACCGGCACCGATGTCGACATCGTTCCGGTCACCGCGCACGGCTTGATCGCCCAGCTGCGCCCGATGGTCACCGCCGCCGAGCGCACCATTACCTACGCCCAGCGCTGGTAAGACTCTCAACCGAAGTCCCGGACTGATGCATCCGGGGGCCGTCAGTACTTCGACACAGTGCCTAGGTGAGCAGGTCGGTGACCTCTGCGTCCTCGAGTTGGTGAAAATCTTCGTAGGCGGTGCCGACGCCGCCGAGCGAGTGCGGGACCAGCGGGCAGACGACCTGGTCGGCTTCGGCGGCGACGCGGCGCAGCGCTTCGGCGGAGGAGACCGGCACGGCGACCACGATGCGGCTCGGCTGGTGCAGGCGCGCGACCCGGCAGGCCACCACCACGGTCGCGCCGGTCGCCATGCCGTCGTCCACGATCACCACGGTGCGTCCGTCGAGCGGGATCGGTTTCACGTCGCCGCGCCACACCGCCCGGCGGCGGTCCAGTTCCGCCCGCTCCGCATCTTCGATCTCGGCGAACTCCCGCTGGGTTATCCCGGTGTGCGACAACACATCCGGGTTGAGTACGCGCACCCCGTCCTCGCCGATGGCACCCATCGCCAGCTCCGGCTGCCACGGCACGCCGAGCTTGCGGACCAGCAGAATGTCGAGGTCACCGCCGATGACGTCGCGCACGGCGGCGGCCACCGGAACCCCACCGCGCGGCAGACCGAGCAGCAGCGGATGGGCCGCGCGCAGGTCCTCCAGATGCGTGGCGAGCGCGCGACCGGCCAGTGTCCGATCGGGGTAGATCATCCATCAAAACGCTACGCCCACCCGTCACCCGACCACCACCCCCAAGGAATCGCTTCGCGATAACGCGGCCTGTCGCCCGAACCCACGGAATCGCTCCGCAATGTGCAGCCTCGTCGACGGCCACCACCCCGCATCGAATCGCTGCGCGCGACCGGGCCCGGCAACGCCCTCGATCCCCGGGCAATACCGCGTCAGCCACGCTCCGTGATCGCGAACCGCCGCAACGCAAGACTCGGATTGGTGGTGCGAACCTTCGCCAGGTGGTCCAGATCGA
Source organism: Nocardia sp. CS682 (assembly GCF_004634405.1). Classification (NCBI taxonomy): domain Bacteria; kingdom Bacillati; phylum Actinomycetota; class Actinomycetes; order Mycobacteriales; family Nocardiaceae; genus Nocardia; species Nocardia sp. CS682. Next base: position 3,128,697 of record NZ_CP029710.1, read on the forward strand.
CACTCGCGGTCAGCACCCCCGGTTCGTCGCCGATCTCGGCGAGCACGGCCCCGGTCGGGTCCACGATCATCGACGCCCCGGCCCCGCGCGGCGCCGCCTGATCGGCCGCGACCACGTAGACGGTGTTCTCGATGGCGCGCGCACGCACCAGCGTCGTCCACTGATCGACCTTGCCCGGACCGGGGATCCACTGCGCGGGCAGCACGAGCACCTGGGCGCCCGCGGCGGCCACCCGGCGGATGCCCTCGGGGAAGCGCAGATCGAAACAGGTCTGCAAACCAAATGTCACGTCCGCCACATCGAAAGTGGCCGGTTCCGTGATCGGGCCCGCCTCCACCGTCTCCGATTCGAGGTGTCCGAAGGCGTCGTAGAGGTGCACCTTCCGATACACCGCGGCGAGGGCTCCATCGGGTCCGAGGACGACGAGCGTGTTGCGGATCCGGCCGCCGCCGGGCTCACCCTGCTCCACCATTCCGGCCACCAGATGCACCCCGAATTCGCGGGCGATCGCACCGAGTCCGGTGACGAACGGCCCGGTCAGCGGTTCGGCGACGGCCACGACGCGTTCATCGAGCCGGGTGACGGCAAACATCGAGTATTCCGGCGCGACGACCACGCGGGCGCCTCGATCGCGCGCGGTGCGGACGTGCTCGCGCAGTGCGGAAAGGTTGGCCGACGGATCGGTGCCGGGGGCGAACTGGACGACCGCCACGTCCAGCTGGTTCGGTGCTGGGGTCTGATTCGTTTCGGAGCTATCCAGTTGCATACGTCTCACCGTATTGGGGCGGTGGCCGGGCAGGCCAGCACGAGGCAGTAAACTCCTGGTCAATGAGTACCAATCAGGTCGACAGCGTTCCTGGCGACAACGACAGGGACACCGACGGCCCGACTTTCGCCGATCTCGGGATCGATGACCGCATCCTCGCGGCCATCGCCGATGTGGGCTACGAGTCGCCGTCGCCGATCCAGGCCGCGACGATTCCGCCACTGCTCAGCGGCGCCGATGTGGTCGGCCTCGCGCAGACCGGCACCGGCAAGACCGCGGCGTTCGCCATCCCGATCCTGATGGGTCTCGACACCTCCGGCAAACTCCCGCAGTCGCTGGTGCTGGCGCCGACGCGCGAGCTCGCCATCCAGGTGGCCGAGGCGTTCGGCCGCTACGCCACGCACATCCCCGGGCTGAACGTGCTGCCGATCTATGGCGGCCAGGCCTACGGTGTGCAGCTGTCCGGCCTGCGCCGCGGCGCGCACGTGGTGGTCGGCACGCCGGGCCGGGTGATCGATCACCTGGAGAAGGGCACCCTCGACCTGTCGCAGCTGAAGTACCTGGTGCTCGACGAGGCCGACGAGATGCTGAAGATGGGCTTCCAGGAGGACGTCGAGCGCATCCTCAAGGACACGCCGTCCACCAAGCAGGTCGCGCTGTTCTCGGCGACCATGCCCGCGGCGATCCGCAAGATCTCCAAGCAGTACCTGAACAATCCGGTCGAGATCACCGTCAAGTCGAAGACCTCGACCGCCACCAACATCACCCAGCGCTGGGTGCAGGTCTCGCATCAGCGCAAGCTGGACGCGCTGACCAGGGTGCTCGAGGTCGAGTCGTTCGAGGCGATGATCATCTTCGTGCGCACCAAGCAGGCCACCGAGGAGCTCGCCGAAAAACTGCGCGCCAGGGGCTTTTCCGCCGCGGCCATCAACGGTGACATCGCGCAGAACCAGCGCGAGCGCACCATCGGCCAGCTCAAGTCCGGCGCGCTGGACATCCTCGTCGCGACCGACGTGGCCGCGCGTGGTCTGGACGTGGACCGCATCTCGCACGTGGTGAACTACGACATCCCGCACGACACCGAGTCCTATGTGCACCGCATCGGCCGCACCGGCCGGGCCGGGCGCAGTGGTGAGGCGCTGCTGTTCGTCGCGCCGCGCGAGCGTCACCTGCTCAAGTCGATCGAGCGGGCCACCAGGCATCCGCTGGAAGAGATGCAGCTGCCCAGCGTCGACGACGTCAACGCGCAGCGCGTGGCCAAGTTCGGCGACGACATCACCGAGAGCCTGACCTCGTCGAACCTGGCGCTGTTCCGCAGGCTCATCGAGGATTACGAACGCGAGCACAACATTCCGCTGGTCGACATCGCGGCGGCGCTGGCCGTGCTGTCCCGCGACGGCGACAACTTCCTGATGCAGCCCGAACCGCCGGAGCCGGTGCGCGAGCGCCGCGAACGCCCGGATCGGCCGCGCCGGTTCGAGGGTGAGGACGATCGGACCGGTTTCGGTTCGCACAGCCGGGCCAACGGCACCGAGCTGGCCACCTACCGCATCTCGGTCGGCAAGCGGCACCGCGTGGTGCCCGGCGCGATCGTCGGCGCCATCGCCAACGAGGGTGGTTTACGCCGCAGCGACTTCGGGCACATCAGTATCCGGCCCGACCACAGTCTGGTAGAGCTGCCCGCGGACCTGTCCCCCGAGACGCTGGAAGCATTGCGCCGCACCAGGATCAGCGGCGTCCTCATCCAGCTCACCCCGGACCAGGGTCCGCCGGGACAGCGCTCGTTCACCCGCGGCCCGCGCCGCGAGGGCGGGAACGCGAAGCGGCCGGAGCGGCGTAAGCCGCGCTCCTGAGCCGGGGAGAGTACGGCGAGGTCAGCCTCGCTAGCTAGAGTGTTGCCGTCCGGTACGTAATTAGTGCTGACGGCAGCGGGTGTCCCGCGAAAACTCGAGACGTGATGAGCGACAATGGCGCTGCCCGCTCATCGATGCCGGCCGGGTGCGGATGTCCCGCAGCGGCCCGAGGTGTCGATGGGCGACAATCGCGCAGCCCGTTCGTCGTCACGAATCGGGTGCGGGTGTCCCGCAAGACACAGGAGGGCCGCGTTTGTTCGTGTTCGGTGATCGTGTCGTCTGCTCCGCCGTCGACCTCGTGCGCGCGGCGCGCTGTGAGTTCGCGCTGCTTCGCGCCCTCGATACCGAACTGGGAACCGTCGCGGCCGATCCGGCGACCACCGCGGAATGGGCGCCCCAGCCGCGCACCTGGTTCGACGACGCGCGCGATCGCAGGCTCAGCGACTTCCGCGACCGCTTCGGCAGCTCGATGGTGGAGATCCAACGCCCGCAGTACAAATCGGACACCGGCAAGACGCTGATCGCGGCGCTGACGGCCGCGCATGCCGAGACCATCGCGGCGCTGCGGGCCGGCGTGCACGTGATCCACGGCGCCACCTTCTTCGACGGAACCTTCGACTGTTCCTGCGATTTCCTGGTGCGCGCCGGTCATCGGGTGCGCTACACCGTGCACGGCACCGCGCACAGCAAGGCCGACCGCGTCGGCACCGCACTGGAACTCGCCGCCTGCGCCGACGCGGTGGACCACAGCGGATCGTTGACCGGCCCGCTGGTCCGGCTACATCTCGGCGAGGACAACAGCGCATATGCGTTGAGCGATCTGATCCCGGTGTATCGCGCGCGCAGGCACCGAGTCGAACGCATCCTGGACGAGAAGCTGAGCGAACTGCTACCCGCGCAGTGGGGTGATCCGCGCTATCTGGCCTGCGGTCGCTGCGGGACCTGCACGACGGCCGCGGCGGCCGCACGCGATCTCCTCCTCGTCGCCGGTATGCCGACCACCACGCGGGCCCGGCTCCGCGAGGCGGGCGTGAGCACCATCGACCGGCTGGTCGGCACCGAGTCCACGGTGCGCGGCGTGCCACCGCGGACCTTCACCGCGCTGCGCCGCCAGGCCGAAATCCAGCTGCGCCGGGAGGATTCCGGGCAGCCGACGCACAGCCTGGTCGACCCGATCGCACTCGGCGCACTGCCGCCACCCTCCGCCGGTGACCTCTCGCTGACCGTCGTCGGCGGCGGGCGCACCCCGCTGGCCGTCGACGTCGGCGGGCCGGGCACCGTGCACCTGACCTTCCGCGGCCCCTTCGGCGTCGACGGCGAACCGGGCAGCGAGGCGGCCGGGCAGCGGCGCGCGTTGGAGGAGGTGCTCGACTATCTCGCGCAGCGGCGGCGGATGTATCCGGACATGCACGTCTACCACTACACCGCCGCGGTGCGCACCGCGCTGCTGCACTGCACCGGCAGCACCGGCGTCGGCGAAGAGATCGTGGACGAGTTGCTGTGCGACGGCGTGCTGGTCGACCTGTATCCGATCGTGCGCAACGCGCTGATCATCGGGGAACGCTCCTACCGGCTGAGCAGGCTGGCGCGGCTGCTGCCCGGCGCGGCGCATTCGGCCGACGCCGAACGGGATTGCCTGACCGTGCTGCGCCTACGGGACTGGCTGCTGGATCAAGCCGCCGAACAGCGCATCGACCCGCAGGCGGTGACGCTGGAGCGGACCGGATCCTGGTGTCAGGTGGCCGGTCCCGATGGTCTCGAGCCCATCCCGCCCTCGCGGCCCTCCTCATTCGAGGCGGCGCTCGCCGAATACGCCGCGGCACAGGACGAACCGCGCCACGTCGCCGCGATGATGGCCGCGGCGCTCGGCTATCACCGCCGCGAACGGCAGCCGCTGTGGTGGGCGCACGTCGACCGGCTCAGCCACCCGGTCGACGAATGGGCCGACGCTCCAGGGGTGTTGGTCGCCGAATGGGGCACCGTCGACACCAAGTGGCATCGCAGCCCGGACCGCCCGACCATGCGGCGCTACCTCACGCTGACCGGCCGGATCGGTTCGAGCTGGAGTGCGGGCGGCCCCGGACCGGCCACCGTGCTGACGCCGGGCACCACCGTTTACACCTTCTACGACCGGCCCGCGGCCGCGGGCATGGTCACCGCTGTCGGGCGCCGCGCCACCGCCGTCGCCACCGTGCTCGGCTGCTCGGTGGACGCCGAATTCGACGACGCGGTCCGGCTCGAAGAGCTGCTGCCGGACGGCTGCGAACCCTACGACGAACTACCCACCGCGATCGCACCCGGCCTACCCGCGTGGGACTGGAATGCCGAGACCGCGGTCGAATTCGCCGCCCAGCAGCTGCTCGTCGCGCTCCCGGAGATCCCCGAGGGCGCCGTGTTCGACCTGCTCGCCCGCCGCCCACCCCGGCTACGCGGCGGCGCCACGTTGCCCGAGGTGCACGGCGACCATGCCGCGGCGATCACCGCCGCGATGCGCGAACTCGACCACTCCTACCTCGCCGTGCAGGGCCCGTCGGGCACCGGCAAGACCTCCACCGCCGCCCGGGTGCTCGAGCGCCTGGTCACCCGGCACAAATGGCGGATCGGCATTGTCGGGCAGACTCATTCGACCGTGGAGAACCTGCTGGACGCGGTCGTGCGGGTCGGTGTGCTGCCGGAGCTGGTCGCCAAGAAGGACGTCGAGTCGGTGGCGCCGGAATGGGTGGTCATCGACGCCTCCCGGTACGCGCGTTTCCTGGACAACGCCATCAGCGGCTGCGTACTCGGCGGCACGCCAACGGATTTCGCGAACGAGGCGATGGTGCCGAGGGCGGGGCTCGATCTGCTGGTGATCGCCGACGCGGGCCGGTTCCCGCTGGCCGACGCCGTCGCGGTCGGCGTCAGCGCACGAAACCTGTTGCTGCTCGGCGATCCGGTGCCGCCTGCCACGCACAGCGCCCACCCGGAACCGGTCGGCGAATCGGTGCTCGGCTGGCTCGCCGAGGGGCGGCACACGCTGCCCGGCGAGCGCGGCTACTTCCTGGATCGCACCTGGCGGATGCATCCGCAGGTGTGCGACCCGATCTCCCGGCTGTACTACGACGGACGGCTGCGGGCCAACGAAACCGTCACGCTGGCAAGGGAACTCGACGGCGAGTCGCCCGGCGTGAGCACCGTCCTGGTGCCCCATCACGGCAACGCCACCGAATCCGCAGCCGAGGCTCGCGAGGTGGTGCGCCGGGTACGCGCACTGCTCGCGATGAACTGGACCATCGGGGCGATGACCCGGCGGTTGCATCCGCACGACATCTTCGTGGTCGCGCCGTACGCGGCGCAGGTCGGGCGGATCCGAACGCTGCTCGCCCGGGCCAGGATCGAGGACGTGCTGGTCGGCACCCCGGACCGATTCCGCGGCAGGGAAGCCGCCGTGGTCCTGCTCTCGATGACCACGTCCAGTCCGGCCGACGCGCCCTATGGAATGCCATTCCTGTTGTCGCGCGCGCTGATTCACGCCGCGCTGTGCCGCGCGATGTGGAAGGCGATCATCATCCGCTCACCGCTGCTGAGCGAATACCTGCCCGCCAGCCCGGACGAGATGCCCGAGCTCGCCGGGTTCTTGCGGCTCTGACCTAGCCGAAACAGTTGCCTTCACCGCGATAGGTGGGCACGGTGGTCCTGGTGCCGTCCGAGTCGACCAGGTGCACCTTGTCGAAGCGCTCGCACAGTTCGCCCGCCTTGGCATGGCGGAACCACACCCGGTCGCCGATGCGCAGCTGCGCCGCACCGGTCAGCGGGGTCTGCACCTCGCCCGCACCTTCGGTGCCGATCAGTCGTAAACCGCTGGGCCACACCGGCATCGGTACGCGCGACGCACCGGTCGGGCCGGACGCGATGTAGCCGCCCGCGAAAACCGTTGCGATGGAAGGGGTCGGCCGCCGCAGCACCGAGGTGGCGAAAAACAGTGCGGGCCTCGGTGTGAAGGACCGGTAGTGATCGAACAGCGTCGGCACATAGAGCCCGGAACCCGCGGTCACCTCGGTGACATCCGGATCGGCGATGCTGACCTCGATCGACCCGCTGCCGCCGCTGTTGACGATCTCCAGCTTGCCGGTCACCGAACGCACCGCGTCGAGTACCCGCTTGCGGCGCTTGGTGATTTCCGCGGCGGAGGCCCGCTTCATCAGGCGCAGTGCGACATTGCTGTCGGGCATGCCGGCGATCTGCGCCTCGTAGGTCATCACGCCGACCACCTCGAACCCGCGACGCAACGCTGCCGCGGCGAGGGTGGCGGCCTGCTCGGGAGTGCGGATCGGCGAACGGCGCACCCCGAGGTGGATCGGGCCGATCCGAAGGGAGGCGTCGACATCGAGGCACACCCTTGGGTGGACCAGGTCGGTTCCGAGGGCGGCGCGGATGAGGTCGAGCTGGGCGACATCGTCGATCATCAGGGTGATCGAACGGCGCAGCGTCTCGTCGGCGGCGAGTTCGGCCAGTGCGGCCCGGTCGACGGTCGGGTAGCCGAGCAGGATGTCGCGGGCGCCTTGCCTGGCCAGCCAGATGGCCTCGGGCAACGAGTAGCTCATGAGGCCTGCGAAGCCACCAGAGGCGGTGAGCTCACCGCCGAGCACTTCTTCGAGGACGGCGCGGCAGCGCACGGATTTGCTGGCGACCCGAATCGGCACACCGTTCGCGCGGCGCACCAGGTCGGCGGCGTTCGCGCGCAAGGCTGGCAGGTCCAGAGCGGCCAGCGGCGGGTCGAGTTCGGCGGTGGCCGCGTGCAGCCCCGCGATGGGGGACGTGTCCGTCACCCCTCAACTCAACCACCAAACTGGTCAAACGTCCAGTACTTGCGGTAACCCATTTTCCGAGGTCACCGCACGCCCGGCGGCGACTAGACCTCGGCGGCACGGGTGGCCAGGCTGCTCACCAGATCGTCGAGGACCACCAGCATTGTTTCGTCGTTGCAATCGGCGAGCCAGCGCAACACGGTGCCTTGCAGCACCGAGACCGCGTAGGTCGCGATGGCCTCCACCGGCTCGAGCCACTGCACACCCGATCGGTCGGCACACAGCTGCAGGAAGGCGGCGACCTCGGTGTCCATCTCCCGATAGACCGCGGACGCGGTGGGGTCGGCCAGGCAATCGGTCTGCGCCTCCCAGCGCTGACGCAGGGTCTGCACCGTGGCCTCGTAGGCCTGCACCTGCTTGGATGGGGCGGCCTTCACCAATGGCCAGTACGCGCTCACACCGGCGTGCAGTAGCACCCGTAGTGCGCGCACTCCTCCGTGATCCAGTGACGCGGCCGCCTTCTCGACGGCCTCGCAGATGGTCGGCCGCAGCCGAACCACTGCGGTGTCTCCTCGTACGCTCAACGACGACTCCCTCGGCGAAAAGATCTCGCGCACCCTCGTCGGCGCGACTCGTCGAACATGGCGGGCACTCCGCTGGAAATCCCAGGCTGCCCGGTCCAACGTTCATCAATGGTAGAGGGTTTTCGGGGTTTGAGAACAGGTTCAATGGGTATTTCCAGACCGCAAGAATGTTTTGTTACCCAAACGGAATGGTCGGGGTGCCATCGAGCCCTGCCCGGATTTCCCTCTCTCGGGGTCACTCTCAGCCCTGCCCGGCTGATAAGCAGACCGTTGTCCACTGTACGGGCGCGTACCGACGTGCCCCGAATCCTGTGGCCGATCACACAGGTGAAGCACGCAAAACGGTCATCGACCGGTGTCGAGTCCGATCCGGAAACGACACCCGCGCGACGCCTGCGGCCGGATAGCCTGAGTCGGTGACTCTCTCGCCGCCAGCCGACCAGTACTTCATCTCCGGCACCTTCAACTTCCGCGATCTGGGCGGGCTGCGCACCGACGACGGCGCGAAGGTCCGTCCCGGCGTGCTGCTGCGCTCGGCCCAACTGACCGGCCTCGACGACGCCGGGTTGGCCACCCTGCGCGAACTGCGCGTCAGCGACGTGCACGACCTGCGCGGCGAACGCGAGATCGACCACATCGGCAGCGACCGGCTGCCCGAGGGCGTCCGGCTGAACGTGACGCCGTTCGACGCCAGGATGGCCGAGGCGCCGCCGCACCACACCGACGCCCAGGGCGCGTTCACGCACATGCTCGAGGTCTATCGGATGTTCCCCGCGTTGCCCGAGGCCCACGCGGCGATCACCGCGCTGGCCGAGTCGATCGCGCGCGGCGAGGGCGCGGTGCTGGTGCACTGCGCGGCGGGCAAGGACCGTACCGGCTGGGCCGTCGCCACGCTGCTGCGCGCGGTCGGCGTGACCGAGACCGACGTCGAGGCCGATTTCCTGCTGAGCAACGGCGCCATCCCCGCCCTGCGCGCCATGATGACGACGAAACTGCTCGGCGGTGAAGAACTCTCGGTGGATCTGCTCGGCGTGCGCGAGGAATACCTCAGCACCGCTACCGCATCCATGCACGAGTTGCACGGTGATGTGGACTCCTACCTGACGGCCGCCGGGATCACCCCGGAGCTGCGCGCACGGCTGCGCGAGCGGATGTTGGAGTGACGCAGGACTATTCGGCCTGAGCCGGGTCGCGGCGCACCAGGCCGTCGGTATCGATGGTGACCTGATCGCCGGTGTGGAACCAGGTACCGGTGAAGCGAGCCGCGGTGGTCGTCGGGTCGTTCCAGTAGCGCGGGCAGACGTTCGGGCCGCGGCACAGCAGTTCGCCGTGGCCCGCCTGCGCCCGCGGTCCCCACAGCGCCAGTTCGGTACCGCCGAACGGGAATCCGAGCACGGTGTCGGCGTCGGTGGCCGACTCCGCCGCGTCGTCGACGGCCAGGCCGATGCCGCTGGTCTCGGTGGCGCCCCAGATCGACCATTGCCGGGCGACCGGGAACATCTCGCGCAGTTCGACGGCCAAATCGGCTGGGGTAGCGGGCGTCACGGCCCGCTCGCCCCGATGACCCGCCTTGCTGATCCTGGCGATGCCCTCGGTGTGCACGCCGTCCGCGCGCAACGCGGCGAGCTCGGGCAGCAGGCCCGCGAAGATCCGCGGCGTCGCCGACACCATGTCGATGCGTTCGGCCACAATGGCTTCCGCGAGCCCGCGGGTGTCGCGCGCCAGCACCACGGTGCCACCGACCGCGAAGGTCGGTAAGAGTTGGTCGACGCAGCCGCTGGCATGGGCGAGCGGCAGCAGCACCAGGTTGCGCAGGCCGTCGGTCGGCAGGTCGAGCGCGGCGACCACCGAACGTATTGCCGACAAAAGGTTTTCGTTTGTCAGCTCAACCCCCTTGGGCGCGGTGGTCGCGCAACGTGGGGTGCCGCTGGTGTAGCTGAGCAGCGCCAGATCCCCCAGTGCCGCACCGTCATCGATGAACGCGGCACCGTCGGGCAGCTCCGCGCCGCGCGCGATCTCGCGGCCGAGCACGAAATCCGCACTGCTGTCGGCGATCACCCGCTCGGCCACCGCGTCGGGTAAGCCGTCGTGCACCAGCACCGGTACCGCGCCGCTGAGCAGGGCGCCGAGAAACGCCTGCACCCAGCGCACGCCCGGGGGCATGTGCACCGCGACCCGGTCGCCGTAACCGATGCCGTGCTCCTGTAACCCGCCCGCGATGCGGGAGGCGGAGTGCCACAGCTCCCGGTAGGTGAGCCGCGGGCCACCCACCTCGACCACGGCCTCCCGCGTGGAGAACGCGTGCACCTGCAGGTCGAGTAGCTCGGTGAGCGCCGGGGTCAGGTTGCCGTAGCGCAGCACCCCGTCGGCGCCGCGAGCCAGCGGGGCATCACGGGCATGCGGATGGGTCAGGGGGTATTCGACGAGCAACTGCGACATCCGTCCTCCGCGCGCCTCGAGTCAGCAGGCACTGCGACTATATGACGAGAGTCACATTTTCGCGGGCAGAGGCGACGAACGTGTCCTAGCTGTCACCGCCCCGTGTAGGTGGCCTTCCCCGGCCCGACCTCGAGGAAGCTGCGCACCGCGCCCTGCAGATCGGCGGTGTCGAACAGCGCGCCGGACACCTCCGGTGTCACCGAATCCGCGTGGGCGACACCGCCGGAACGCCAGGCCTCGATGATCTTCTTGGTCGCGGCGTGCGCCATTGTCGGTCCCTGCGCGAGGCGGTGCGTCAATGCCCTTGCGGCCGTGTCGACGTCGTCGTGCACGGCGTTCACCACGCCCCACTCCGCCATGGTCGCCGCGTCGTACAGGTCACCGGTCATCACGAACTCGCGCGCCCGGCCCGAGCCCGCGCGTTCGGCCAGCCGCTGCGGGCCACCCATCGACGGCGTCAGGCCGACCACGGTCTCCACCAGACCGAACTTCGCCTTCGGCGCGGCCAGGATGATGTCGCAGGCCAGCGCGATCTCGAAGGCGGCGGTCAGCGTGAGCCCGTGCGCGGCGAACACCACCGGGCACGGCAGCGCCTCGACCGGGTGGATGATCTGTGCGAACAGGGTCCGCCAGAGTTCGGCGCCCTGGTCCACCGACAGGCCGTCGAAGACGTGCACGTCGACGCCGCCGGAGACCAGCTTGCCCTCGGCGCGCAGCAGCAGCGCGCGCGGCGGGTTCGCCGACAGTTCGGCGAAGTCCTCGATCAGGGCGTCGAGCATCGCCCGGTCGAAGAGGTTCAGCGGCGGGTTGGCGAGCGTCAGAGTCGCTACCTCGGCGCCGCCGTCGGTGATTTCGCGTTCCAGGCGAGTGGCCTTCGCATCGGTCATGCCTGCGCCTCGCTGGCGCTCGGCTCCGGCATCCCCGTGGGGGCTGTGTCGTTGATTCGTTCGCTTCGCTCACTCATGCCGGTCAGCGTAAGACCTTCGTCTGCCAGACTGTCGAGGTGACCAAGTCGGCGGAAAGCGGCTCCTATGTCGAGCCCGGCGAGTTCAAGCGGGACACGAACTACATCACCACCCGGATCACGGCCGACGGTCGCGACGGCTACCCCGTCGAGCCGGGACGCTACCGACTGATCGCGGCGCGGGCCTGCCCGTGGGCCAACCGCACGCTCATCGTGCGTCGCCTGCTCGGCCTGGAAGAAGTGCTCTCGCTGGGGTTGTGCGGGCCGACGCACGACAAGCTCAGCTGGACCTTCGATCTCGATCCCGGCGGCGTCGATCCGGTGCTCGGCATCCCCCGACTACGCGACGCGTACCTGGCCCGGTTCCCCGACTACCCGCGCGGCATCACGGTGCCCGCGGTGGTGGACGTGCCGACCGGGCAGGTGGTGACCAACGACTACCCGCAGATCACCCTCGATTTCTCGACCGAATGGACCGAGTTCCATCGGCCCGGCGCGCCGCAGTTGTATCCCGAAGCGCTGCGCGCCGAGATCGACGAGGTGAACCGGGCGGTGTTCCGCGACGTCAACAACGGCGTCTACCGCTGCGGTTTCGCCGGCTCACAAGACGCCTACGAGACCGCCTACGACCGGCTCTTCGCCCGGCTGGACTGGCTCTCCGAACGCCTTGCGACGCAACGCTATCTGGTCGGCGACACGATCACCGAGGCCGATGTGCGGCTGTTCACCACGCTGGCCAGGTTCGACCCGGTCTATCACGGCCACTTCAAGTGCAACCGCTCGAAACTGAGCGAGCTACCGGTGTTGTGGGCGTACGCGCGTGACCTCTACCAAACCCCGGGCTTCGGCGACACCACCGACTTCGCGCAGATCAAGGAGCACTACTACGTGGTGCACCGCGACATCAATCCGACCGGGATCGTGCCGAAGGGACCGGACCTGGCGAACTGGCTGACCCCGCACGGCCGGGAGGCGTTGGGCGGCAGGCCGTTCGGCGACGGCACGCCGCCGCCTCCGCCGCCGTTGGCCGAGCGGGTGCCCGCGCTGCAGCAGCCGGACTGATGGAACCGACGAGGCTGGGTACATCGTTGTCATGACGAGCTGGTCGGCGTAGGTGCCATAGAGTTCAACCAGCAGACCGGAAGAGGAGGGTGCCGCCGATGTTCAAAGGCGCGTTCGAGAAGACGGTGGTCCAGCTACTCGATTCAGGGTCGCGTATGCAGGCGCCCGCGGTCGCCAAGTACGTCGACCGGATCCGGCGCTCCCACCCGTCGGAAAGCCCAGCACAAATCATCGAGCGCCTGGAGAACCAGTACCTGCTCGCGGTGACCGGTAGCGGCGGCGCCGTCGGCGCGGCGGCGGCGGTGCCCGGCGTCGGCACGGTCGCGGCGGTCGCGGCGGTCAGCGCGGAGACCACGTTCTTCATGGAGGCCTCAGCCGTGTTCACCCTCGCGGTGGCGGCCGTGCACGGCATCTCGCCGGAGGACAAGGAGCAGCGCCGGGCGCTGGTGCTCGCCGTCGTGCTCGGCGAGGGCGGCATGGATATCGTGCAGAAGACCGTCGGCACGTCGGCGAAGAACTGGGGCACGGTGTTCGCCAACCGGATTCCCGGTCTCTCGTCGATGAACGATTCGCTGCTCAAGCGGTTCATCGTCCGCTTCATCACCCGCCGCGCGGCGCTGATGGCGGGCAAGGTGGTGCCCGCGGGCATCGGCGCGGTGATCGGCGGCGTCGGCAACCGGGCGATGGGTAAGACCACGATCAAGAACGCGCGCCAGGCCTTCGGGCCGCCGCCGGTGGTCTGGCCCGCCGATCGGCACCTCATCGTGGATGCCGATCCGCTCACCGCGATCGACCCGTCGCAGCCGCAACCGCCGACCAAGCCGCAGTGACCGGGGTGACATCGCTCGCCTTCGCCGTGCGCGCCATGACCAAGCGCTACGGCCTGGTCTCCGCCGTCGAGAACGTGAGTTTCACCGTCGCGTCCGGCACCACCGCCGCCCTGGTCGGGCCGCCCGGTGCGGGCAAGACCACCATCGCGCGGACTCTGCTCGGATTACTCGAACCCACCTCGGGGACCGCGTCGGTCGGCGGGCCGGGGACCAATCGGCCCCGCGGCGACGCGGATCGTGACGCAGGCAGCTCGGCTCGGGTCGTCGGCGGGGTGCTCGCGCCACGCGGACTGCATGCCGGGCGGACCGCGCGCGACCACCTCCGGGTCTACGCCGCGGCGGTCGGCGTGCCGGACGGGCGAGTCGAGGAAGTGCTCGAGCTCGTCGGGCTCGGTGACGTGGCCCGCTCGAAGGCCGGTGCGCTGTCGGCCGGACAGCAGACGCGGCTGGCACTGGCGACCGCGGTGCTCGGCGACCCGCCGCTGCTGGTGCTCGACGAACCGATGGACGGCCTCGACACCGCCGAACGTGGCTGGCTGCAAGACTTTCTGCGCAGGCACGCCAAGCGCGGCGGTAGCGCACTGGTCACCAGTGAGAGCCTCGCGGCGGTGCTGCCGGGTGCGGACAACGTCATCGTGCTGAGCAACGGTGCGGTGGTCTATCAGGGCAGTCCGGCGCGACTGCGCCGCGGGCACCCCGATCGGCTCGTCGTCGCGGCCTCGACTCCGATCGCCCTGGCGACCGTGCTGGCCGCGCGTGGCTTCACCGACGCCGTGATCCGGCCGGACGGGCGGCTGGCGGTGGCCGAGGCGACCGAGGCCGACATCAGAGACGCCGCAACGGCCGCACAGGTCCGGCTGGACAGCATCATTCCCGACCTGATCCATCCCGATCGGGTGCTGGCCTCGCTGACCAAACCACAAGCGCCGGCGATCTCGCCCTACCCCGGCCTGTCCGGGACCGCTCATCATCCGACGCCGATGCCCTACGGAATTCCTCGATGATCACGATTCTGCCGCCGGAGCTCGTGCCCTCCGTCAACTCCGAGGTGCGCAAGGTGGCCACGCTGCCGGCGAACCGGCTGCTCGTCTGGGTGCCGCTGGTGGTCGCGCTCCTCGCGAGCATGGCCAGCGCGCTCATGGCGGGCAAGGCCGATCCCAGCGGCGAACCCATTACCGGCACCGCGACCCTTGGCCTGTACATCGGCCTCGCGGTGGTGGTCGTGGCGGCGGCGGTGTTCGGCGCGATGAGTACCGGCGCCGAGTACGGGCACCACACCATGCCCATCACCGCGCTGTTCGCCGGGGATCGCGACCGGCTCGCGGCGGCGAAGCTGGGAGTCACCGGTGTGTTCGCGCTGGCGGTCGCGGTGGTGGTGGAACTGGTCTCCGTGCTGACGCTCGGGGCTTTCGGCCGAGGCAAATTCGACTTCGACCTGGATCTGGCGGCCGTCCTCGGCGGCGGGTTGTTCGCCGTGGTCTGCTGGTCGCTGATCGGTGCGGGCCTCGGGTTCCTGCTGCGTTCGTCGTCGACCGCGATCGGAGTCATGCTCGGCTGGTTCGTCATCGCCGAGCCGTTGCTCTGGCTGATCGCCAACGGCGTCGGCGCCACCGGCTTCGTCACCCTGTTCCCCGGCTCCGCCACCATCAGCACCATCGCCGTCGGGTCCTACCCTGACAGCGACTTCCTCGCGCCGACCCCCGCCGCCATCGTGGTGCTGCTGCTGTGGGCCATCGGCATCGGCGGCGCGGGCTGGTGGAACCTGCGCCGTCTCGACCTCTGAACCCGGCAGCTGACGAACGGGAACAACGACGTGTCGGTGCGCGTCATTACCGTGGATGGTTATGGGCGGGGTAGTCGAAGCGGGTGCGGAAACCGGGTCAGCTGAGCGCGACCCGGGCGGTGCCGGCTGGATTCGCCGGCTGTGGGGCGAGAGCCGGACGCACCGCGGCACGCTCGCCGGTCTCGGCGCTGCCGTGCTGGCGGGGGCCGCGGTGGAGATCGCCGGGCCGCTGCTGACCAAGCGCGCCATCGACGCCGCGGAGACCGGGCAGACCGCCGTGATCGGGGTCGTCGCCGGGCTGCTGGTGCTGCTCGCGGTGGGCCGGTTCGCGGCCGGATTCGGCCGGCGGTTGCTGGCGGGGAAGCTGTCGTTGGACGTGCAGCATTCGCTGCGGGTGGACCTGCTCGGGTCGCTGCAACGGCTGGACGGGGTCGGCCAGGACGCGATCCGGACCGGTCAGGTGGTGTCGCGGTCGATCACCGATCTGCAACTGGTGCAAGGACTGCTGGCGATGGTGCCGCTGGCGAGCATGGCGGTGGTGCAGTTCGTGCTCGCCGCGGTGGTGATGATGTGGCTGTCGCCGCCGCTCGCGCTCCTCGCGCTGCTGATCGTGCCCGCGATCGCGCTGGTGGTCTACCGGCTGCGGCCGCGGCTCTACGCGGCCACCTGGTCCGCGCAGCAGCGTGCCGCCGATGTCGCCCAGCACGTCGAGGAGACCGTCACCGGGGTTCGGGTGGTGAAGGGGTTCGGGCAGGAAGCCCGGATGGTGGACGTGCTCGAAAAGCACAGTCGCACCCTGTATGCCGAGCGGATGCGCGCGGCGGCGGTGAACTCGCGCTTCGCGCCGACGGTGGCCGCCATTCCGCAACTCGGCATGGTCGGCGTCATCGTGGTCGGCGGGCTGCTCGCCTTGCACGGGACGATCGGGATTGGCACGTTCGTCGCCTTCGCCGCGTACGTCGCGACGATGAGCGGTACCGCGCGGATCATGTCGGGGGCATTGGTCCTCGCGCAACTGACCCGCGCCGCCGCCGAGCGCGTGTACCAGGTGATCGACACCGCGCCGGTGATCACCGATCCACCCGAGCCCGCACCGCTGCCCGCGGGCCCGCTCGGCATCGAGATCGACTCGCTGACTTTCGGATTCGACCCGGAACAGCCGGTGCTGCGCGAACTCGACCTGACCGTGCGCCCCGGCGAGACGGTGGCGATCATCGGGCCCGCGGGCTCGGGAAAGACCACGCTCTCGCTGCTGCTCCCCCGCTTCTACGCGCCCGACGCGGGCCACATCCGTCTGTTCGGCGCCGAGCCGGAGCACCGCGTCGACCTCGCGGACCTGCGCGCCGCCGACCTGCGCAGCGCCATCGGCGTGGTGTTCGACGACCCGTTCCTGTTCTCCGACACCATCGCCGCCAATATCGCCATCGGCCGCCCGGAGGCCACCGATGCCGAGATCCGGGCGGCCGCGCAGGCCGCGGCCGCCGACGACTTCATCGGCGAACTCCCCGACGGCTACGACACGGTGGTCGGTGAACGCGGCCTGACCCTTTCCGGCGGGCAACGCCAACGCATCGCGCTGGCCAGAGCCCTGCTCGCGCGGCCGCGCATCCTCGTGCTCGACGACGCGACCTCCGCGGTGGATGCGATCACCGAGGCCGCGATCTTCGGCACGCTGCCCGATCAGGCCGGGCGCACCACGCTGATCCTGGCGCACCGCGAATCGACCCTCGCCCACGCCGATCGGGTGATCCGGCTGCCCGCACCGGTGGGTGCGCAGCTGACCGAACACAAAGCAGCCGCCCCGACTCCGGCCACCACGGCCAACGGCAGCGCGGGCCACACCTTCGCCGCGGCCGCCGCCGACCTCACCGAAACGCCTGAGCTACGCCGGGAAATCGCGCGCCTGCCACCCGCGAACGAGCAGCCGAAACTGGACGACCAACGGCTGCGGCAGCCCGATCCGAAGTTCCGGCTGACCAGGCTGTTGCGGCCGGTTCGCGCGCTGGTGATCGCCGCGGTTGCCCTGCTGCTGCTCGACGCACTGGTCGGTGTCGCCTTCCCCCCGATCGTGCGATTCGCGATCGACACCGGCGTCGGTGGCGGTGATTCCGGGGCACTCTGGCTGGCCGCCGGGCTCGGCATCGCCCTGGTCGCCGGGGGCTGGCTGGTCGGCGCGGCCAACACGCTGATCACCGCGCGGACCGGCGAACGGGTGCTCTACGGGCTGCGCATCCGCAGCTACGCGCACCTGCAACGGCTCGGCCTCGACTACTACGAGCGCGAACTGTCCGGCCGGATCATGACGCGGATGACCACCGACCTCGACTCGTTGTCCACGTTCCTGCAGACCGGGCTGGCCACCTCGTTGATCGGCGGGCTGACCTTCATCGGAATCGCGGTGGCGCTGTTGGTGATCGACGTGTCGCTGGCCTTGGTCGTGCTGGCCACACTGCCGCCGCTGTTCGTGGCGACGGTGCTGTTCCGGCGCTTCGCGTCCACGGCGTATACCGTCTCGCGGGAGAACGTGTCCACCGTGAACGCCGACTTCCAGGAGAACGTCGCCGGCTTGCGCGCGGTCCAGGCCAATCGGCACGAGCCCGTCGCGGCCCGCCGCTTCGCCGAGTACTCCGATCGGTACCGAAACAGCCGGATGCGCGCGCAGACCTCGATCGCGCTGTACTTCCCGTTCATCACCGCCTGGTCGGGGATCTCGCTGGCCGCGGTGATCTTCGTCGGTGCCCGCGAGGTGGCGGCGGGTACCACGACGGCAGGCACCCTGGTCGCCTTCGTGCTGTACCTGGAACTGCTGTTCGCACCGGTGCTCGCGCTGTCGCAGGTGTTCGACGGATATCAGCAGGCGCGCGTCGGGCTGCGCCGGATCGGCGAGTTGCTGCGCACGCCCTCGGCGATCGCGAGCGACCGAGCGGACGCGGTCCCGATCGAGCACGGGCTGCGCGGCGAGGTCGTCCTCGACGACGTGCGCTTCCACTACCCCGGTGTGCAGAAACTCGCCCTGGCTGACGTCTCGCTGCGGATTCCCGCGGGCAGCACCCTCGCGCTGGTCGGCCCGACCGGCGCGGGCAAGTCGACCATCGTCAAGCTGCTCGCCCGGCTGTACGACCTGCCACCCGACGCGGACGGCACCGGCGCGATCCTGGTCGACGACACCGACATCCGTGACTACCGGCTCACCGACTACCGCGCCCGCCTAGGCATCGTGCCGCAGGAAGCGCACCTGTTCAGCGGTGACGTCGCCAGCAACATCGCCTTCGGCAAGCCCGGCGCGACCGACGCCGACATCGCCGAAGCCGCCGCCGCGGTCGGCGCGACGGACATGATCGCGGCCCTGCCGCTCGGCATGCGCCAACCGGTCGGCGAGCGCGGCCGCGGCCTGTCGGCGGGTCAGCGGCAGCTGGTCGCGCTGGCCCGCGCCGAGCTTGTGCGCCCCGACTTACTACTGCTCGACGAGGCGACGGCTACCCTCGATCCGGACGCCGAGGCAGCGGTGCTCGCCGCGAGTCGATCGTTGACCCGCGGGCGAACCACCGTCCTCGTCGCACACCGGCTCGGTACGGCGGCGCGAGCCGATCGCATCGCCGTCGTCGAACACGGCCGGATCGCCGAAATCGGCACTCACGTCGAGTTGCTCGCCGAAGGTGGCGGGTATGCCCGACTGTGGGCAGCGGCACGTGAAACCGGGGGAATATTCTCGGTTACGGACAAGTCGTCTTCTATGAGGTGAGGTTTGTCGGGTGGTCAGTCGCTCCGTCGGTTTGCTGCTGGGCCTATCCTCAGATAGGGCGCATCGGCGCGCATCCGCTGATCCCCGTGCCGGGCACGTCACAAACGTCGCAGCGCGAAGAACGAAATGAGGCGAACACCTGCTGTGAGCAGCTCAACTTCCCAGTTCGGACAGAACCAGTGGCTAGTCGATGAGATGTATCAGAAGTTCAAGCAAGATCCATCTTCGGTCGATGAGAGTTGGCACGAGTTCCTCGCCGATTACACGCCCGAAGCCACGGGTGATTCCGGTAACAGCTCGGCCGCCCCGGCCGCGGCCGCTCCCGCGCAGGCGCCGACCCCGGCTCCGGCACCCGCGCCGGTGAACTCGGCCCCCAAGGAGAACTCGGCGCCCAAGGCCGCCGCGCCCGCACCGGCCAAGCCCGCGGCCCCCGCGCCCGCCCCGGCGAAGACCACCGCGCGCACGCCGCAGACCACGCCCGCGCCGACCTCCAACGCGGCGCCCACCTCCGGCGCCCCGAAGACCGACGCCCCGGCCGACGAGGCCAAGGTGCTGCGTGGCGCCGCCGCCGCGGTCGCCAAGAACATGGCCTTGTCGCTGTCGATTCCGACCGCGACCAGCGTGCGCGCCATCCCGGCGAAGCTGATGATCGATAACCGGTTGGTCATCAACAACCACCTGGCCCGCACCCGCGGTGGCAAGATCTCGTTCACCCACCTGCTGGGCTACGCGATCGTGCAGGGCATCAAGGCCTTCCCGAACATGAACCGGCACTTCGCCGAGATCGACGGGAAGCCGAACGCGATCACCCCGGCGCACACCAACCTCGGTCTCGCCATCGACCTGCCAGGCAAGGACGGCAGCCGATCGCTGGTCGTCGCGGCCATCAAGGGCACCGAGTCGATGACCTTCGGCCAGTTCCACACCGCCTACGAGGACATCGTCCGCCGCGCCCGCGATGGCAAGCTGACCGCCGACGACTTCAGCGGCGTCACCATCTCGCTCACCAACCCCGGCACCATCGGCACCGTGCACTCGGTGCCCCGCCTCATGCCGGGCCAGGGCGCCATCATCGGCGCGGGCGCGATGGAGTACCCGGCCGAGTTCCAGGGCATGAGCGACGAGCGCATCGCCGACATCGGCGTCGGCAAGCTGATGACGCTCACCTCCACCTACGACCACCGCATCATCCAGGGTGCGGAGTCCGGTGACTTCCTGCGCACCATCCACCAGCTGCTGATCTCCGACGAGTTCTACGACGAGATCTTCCACGGCCTCGGCGTGCCGTACGAGCCGGTGCGCTGGCGCAAGGACATTCGCGAACGCGGCGTCGACAAGAGCACCCGCGTGCTCGAGATGATCGCCGCCTACCGCAACCGCGGCCACCTGATGGCGGACACCGATCCGCTGCGGCTGGTCAAGGACAAGTTCCGCAGCCACCCCGACCTCGACGTCACCCAGCACGGCCTGACGCTGTGGGACCTGGACCGCACGTTCAACGTCGGCGGCTTCCACGGCCAGGAGCAGATGAAGCTGCGCGAGGTCCTCTCGGTCCTGCGCGACGCCTACTGTCGGCACGTCGGGGTGGAGTACACCCACATCCTGGAGACCGAGCAGCTGCAGTGGATCCAGGAGCGGGTCGAGCAGAAGCACGTCAAACCGACTGTCGCGCAGCAGAAGTACATCCTGAACCGGCTGAACGCGGCGGAGGCCTTCGAGACCTTCCTGCAGACCAAGTACGTCGGGCAGAAGCGCTTCTCGCTGGAGGGCGCCGAGGCCGTCATCCCGATGATGGACGCGACCATCGACCAGTGCGCCGAGCACGGTCTCGACGAGGTCGTCATTGGCATGCCGCACCGCGGTCGCCTCAACGTGCTCGCCAACATCGTCGGCAAGCCGTACTCGAAGATCTTCACCGAGTTCGAGGGCAACATGAACCCGGCCGGGGCACACGGCTCCGGCGACGTGAAGTACCACCTCGGCGCGCACGGCACCTACCTGCAGATGTTCGGCGACAACGAGATCGAGGTCTCGCTCACCGCCAACCCGTCGCACCTCGAGGCGGTCGACCCGGTGCTCGAGGGCTTGGTCCGCGCCAAGCAGGACCTGCTGGACAAGGGCGACGGCCCGGACGGCTACTCCGTCATGCCGCTCATGCTGCACGGTGACGCCGCGTTCGCGGGTCAGGGTGTGGTCGCCGAGACGCTGAACCTGTCCGGGCTGCGCGGCTACCGCGTCGGCGGCACCATCCACATCGTGGTGAACAACCAGATCGGCTTCACCACCGCGCCGGAGAACAGCCGCTCCACCGAATACTCCACCGACATCGCGAAGTTCATCGGCGCGCCGATCTTCCACGTCAACGGTGACGACCCGGAGGCCTGCGACTGGGTGGCTCGCCTCGCGGTCGACTTCCGGCAGAAGTTCCGCAAGGACGTCGTCATCGACATGGTCTGCTACCGGCGCCGTGGCCACAACGAGGGCGACGACCCGTCGATGACCCAGCCGTCGATGTACGACGTCATCGACACCAAGCGCTCGGTGCGTAAGGCCTACACCGAGAGCCTGATCGGCCGTGGCGACATCTCGCTGAAAGAGGCCGAGGACGCGCTGCGCGACTACCAGGGTCAGCTGGAGCGGGTGTTCAACGAGGTCCGCGAGCTGGAGAAGTACACGCCGGAACCGAGCGAGTCGGTCGAGGACGACCAGAAGGTCCCGACCACCGTGCAGACGGCCGTGGACAAGGCTGTGCTGCAACGCATCGGCGACGCGTTCCTGAACGTGCCGGACGGCTTCAACGTGCACCCGCGCGTCAAGCCGGTGCTGGAGAAGCGCCGCGAGATGGCCTACGAGGGCAAGGTCGACTGGGCCTTCGCCGAACTGATGGCCTTCGGCACCCTGATCGACGAGGGTCGCGCGGTGCGCCTGACCGGTCAGGACTCGCGCCGCGGCACGTTCACCCAGCGGCACTCGGTGATCATCGACCGCAAGACGGCCGAGGAGTACACCCCGCTGCACAACATCGGCAGCACCAACCCCGGTTGGTTCGCGGTGCACGACTCGGCGCTGAGCGAGTACGCCGCCGTCGGTTTCGAATACGGCTACTCGCTGGGCAACCCGAACGCACTCGTGTTGTGGGAGGCGCAGTTCGGCGACTTCGTCAACGGCGCGCAGTCCATCATCGACGAGTTCATCTCCTCCGGTGAGGCCAAGTGGGGTCAGCTCTCCGACGTCGTGCTGCTGCTGCCGCACGGCCACGAGGGCCAGGGCCCCGACCACACCTCCGGTCGGATCGAGCGGTTCCTGCAGTTGTGCGCCGAGGGCTCGATGACGGTCGCCGTGCCGTCCACCCCGGCGAACTACTTCCACCTGCTGCGCCGCCATGCGCTGGACGGCATCCGCCGCCCGATGATCGTCTTCACCCCGAAGTCGATGCTGCGCAACAAGGCCGTCGTGTCGGATCTGAAGGACTTCACCGAGAGCAAGTTCCGTTCGGTGTTCGACGAGCCCGCCTACGAGCAGGGCATCGGCGACCGCAGCAAGGTGAAGCGGATCCTGATGACCAGCGGCAAGCTCTACTACGAGCTGGCCGCCGAGAAGGCGAAGCAGAAGCGCGAAGACGTCGCGATCGTGCGGATCGAGCAGCTCTACCCGCTGCCCACCTACCGCCTGAACGAGTCGCTCGACCGCTACACCAACGCGACCGACATCGTGTGGGTCCAGGAGGAACCGGCCAACCAGGGCGCCTGGCCCTTCTTCGGCCTCAACCTCCCCGAGGTCCTGCCTGACCGCCTCGGCAAACTGCGCCGCATCTCCCGCCGCGCCATGTCGGCCCCCTCCTCGGGTTCCAGCAAGGTGCACGCGGTAGAGCAGGCGGAGATCGTCGCCGAAGCCTTCGAGCCGACCAGCTAGCAGTTCACCGTCGACCCCGGACGCCGGGTCGAATCCGCGTATGTATGAAGCGGATTCGACTCGGCGTTCGGCGTTTATCGAGCCCGTTTCGATGGATTTTCAGGATTGGCTGCCTGCTGACAATTGTCGACTTTCCGCCTACCACCGAAATGCTTGGCCCGCAAGCGAATCCCCGCTTCGTGGGTTACGCGGAGTTTCCTACAGATCGAAGTACTCATTTCGCACGAATCCGGTCGACTGCGCCCCAGAAGTAGCGGTTTCGCTGCACAAAATGTGGCACTCGTCACATAATTCCAGTTTTCGAAGCGGCGTCGGATATGAATATCGGTGTTCGAACAACATCAACGCTTCGATTCGACTGGGGGACAAGGCGTTCCATGGTGATCGGGGGCGGGAGAGAAACCGAAATGTTCCACAAGACTGTCCGCAAGATCCTCACCGTGGTTTTGCCCTTCGCGGTAGTGGCCAGCCTCGCCAACGCGGGCACCGCGTCCGCGACCGACTACGCCGCGCAGCAGACACGGTGGGCCGAGAGCCTGACTGCGACGGGTAACGAGCAGGGCGTCGAATACAAGACCACGACGGCACCGGACCTGAAGTCCATCTCCACCGAGCTGAACAGCGGCAAGTTCACCTTGGCCGCGGATTCATCGACGGTGCGCGTGGAATCCACCACCGGTGCGCAGGTCACCGAGTTCCCGATGACCCTGAAGACGGTTGCGGGCAACACGATTTCGCTGGCTCCGCAGGTATCTGCGGACGGTAAGACCCTGGTCGTCACCCCGCAGGTGACCCCGGAGGCCGCCGCTGAGCTGAAGAACGTCACTGCCACCGGTGACCTGAAGCCCATCGCCACCAACCCGGACGCGCAGAATCACGACCCGGTCGCCAACGGTCTCGCGGCCGGCGCCCTGGTCGGTCTGGGCATCGCGGCCATCCTGTGCATCCCCGCCGTGCTCGCCTTCGTCATCGGCTACTTCGCCTGCGTGGTGGCCAGCGGCATCAGCTACGTCGTGTTCGCTGCCGTGATCGGCGCGATCCTCGGTGCGGCTGCCCCGCACGTGATCCCGCAGGTCCTGCCCTGATGATCAGTCGTCGCCGAACCTTCGAGGCGACCAACTGATTCACTGAAACGACGCCGGGTCGACTCCGCTTTCCTGCGGATTCGACCCGGCGTCCGGCGTTTTCCGTGGTCGACAGTGCACAGCGCCGTCAGTAAACTTCGCCACCATGAGCGACGGGGGTACGCCGACAACATCCGGTCAGCAGGTTTCGGTCGTTCCCGAGCAGGTGCGTGACGTCGGGAAATACGTCTACGAGCTGGCCGAGGCTCTCCGATCGGCGTTGGATTCCGCCGCCAAAGACGTGGACGCATTGACCAGCGGAAGCTGGACCGGCGACTCGGCCACCGAGTTCGCCAATGGCTGGACCGACGTGCGGGACGGGGGCGTTGCCATCATGTCGGCCTTGACCGGCATGGCGGAGAAACTCGGCGTCACCGCCGACACCTACCAGGCCCGCGACGCAAACAACGCCGCCGCGCTCAACACCTCCACCCTGGACCTGCCATGAGCTCGGAATTCTCGGTCGACCTCGAACACCTGGACCAGATCGTCGCCCGGCTCGCCGGACTGGCCGGTTTCGTCGCCGAGCACCTCGATGAGATCGACGACCGCGTCGCGGCACTGCACGGCACCGGGTGGGAAAGTGTTGCCGCCGACGCCTATTCCGACGCCCACCGTCAATGGGCTACCGGCGCACGCGAATTCGTCGAGGGGGTGCGCGAGATGAGTGATGCGGCGAAGAAAGCGCACGGCCGCTATACCCGGGCGATCGAACTGAACAGCAAGATGCTGCGAGGGGGCTGAGCCGTGCGCATCGACTGGCAGACCTACTACGACGCCGCCAAGAAATGCCACGATCTCGCCGCCGAACTGCGCCAGGCCGACAAGCCGGTGCACGACGCCGTCAAAGGCGAGTGCGCAGGCATGGCCGGCGACGCACCCGGCTGCAAAGAATGGGGCGAGAAGTACGACCGCACCGCGCGCGACACCATGCAGTCGTGCACGAACCTGGCTGACGCCCTCACCAATTTCGGATACGTGCTGTACGCGACCGGTTACAACTACGGCATCGGCAACAAGAGCAATCCGCCACCTCCTCGCCCCGATGTCCGCGAGGTACCGCAATACCAGGTCACCATCCCGACCTCGGTGCGCGACAACGGCATCGGCATCGAACACCACGGCGGAGTCCAGGAACTCTTCGATCTCCTGATCGCGCAAATCCTGGAGAAGTTCGGAAAGCTACCCAACGGCGACATCAAGAAGCTGGAGAAGGCCTCCTCCACCTGGACGACCTTTGCCAACCACGAAACCGTCACCGGCGCCGCAGCCCGAATCACCACGATCATCGGACTGTTCCACAACATCGAAGACGAAGAAAACCTCCCGCCACTGCTGGACCACCTCGAAACCCTGCGCAACGGCGCAACCCAGGTCGCCGCCGCAACCCAAAACCTGGCCGCGCCGGTCGCCGACTACCACGCAGGCACCGTCCAGGTGCGCGGAAACATCGAATCCTCCATCACCCAAGCAGAATGGGCCATCGGCCTCACCGTAGTCGCCGCGGCAGCCGCCGCCTTCTTCACCTTCGGCGGCAGCGCCGCAGCAGGAGCCGGCGGTGTCGGCGTCATAGTCACCAACACCATCAACACAATCCGCACCGTCTACCAAGGCAGCAACCTCCTGAAAGCGGTAGGCCTGGCCACCGCCGCCGCCGGAGCCGTCGGCGTAATCCAATCCTTCGACAAGGTCCCCGACCTAGGCACCACCCTCACCTCCCTGGCCTCCATCATCGCCATGCGCGTGCTGATCGATGATGACGGCGCCACTGGCCCGGCGAACTCAGGCAATACCCCGGGAAGCAGCGAGTACCAAAGGCGCGTGGACGAATTGGCTAGAGACCCCGCCAAGAACGGCGCATCCAGCCCGCAGTCCAGAAGAGAAGCGGAAGTCGGCCTGCAGGCCGAGCATGACGGTGCGATCCCTGGGCCGATAACCAGGGCACAACCCGGCCCGAACGGCGAAGATCAGGGCGAATTCGTAGATTCCAAGAACGAACGGTGGGACGTGAAAAGCTCGCCGGACTCCCATCCGAGTTACCGGCCGGAGGCCGGCAAACCGATCCCTAACCCGCAGACGGACGAGGCATTCACTAGAATGGTCGACAAGGACATCGCTACCGGCGAAAAGGTACTTCTCGATCCTGACGGCATGTCACCTGCTCGTCGAGCCCATCTCGAGCAGTTGGTGGCAAACAATCCGAATTGGCAAGGAAAGGTAGTTTGGGGTCGATGACCAGAGTGTACGGACGGTCGAGCGAGAGTGTGGTCGCGTGGCCTGACGACGCGAAAACACGCGAGACTCTCCAGCGATATCTGGACAGACTTTCAGCGGGATCGCCAGAATCGTTGATGGAGGGTTCTTTGCTGGCGGCTGATGGGTTGAACTTCGCCGGTGCGGACCTCTCCGGTCTGCAGCTACAAGAGGCTGCGCTCAACGAAGCCGATCTGAGCAATGTTCGTATGGTGGAAGCCGATCTATACCAAGCGTGGATGATGTCCGCCAATATAAGCCATGCCGACCTGACACGCTCCGACCTTCGGAAGATCGAAGGTCGGGGCTGCCAAGCCGCCAACGCAATCTTTCGGGAAGCACAGCTACAGGGCGCAGTATTCGAGGACGCCGATTTCCGACAGGCTGATTTCCACGAGGCAAATCTTCATGACACCAGTTTCGCAGGCTCCGACCTGCGTGATACAGATCTTCGCCGTTGCCAATTCGGTTGGACCGATCTCTCGAACTGTCGAATCGGCGGCAGCAATGTGGAAGGAGCCAGGGGAATGATCCTGGGCCCGGTCGATGTCGGCGACCAGTCCACCTCTATCCTCGCCGGCGCCCCATTGAAGGCCTGGTTCGCCGCTCATGCCGCACCGGACGTCGAAATCCACGCTTCTCCACAGGGCTGACCAGCGAACGAACCATCGTGTCGATTACGCCCCAGCCAACGAGCGGACCGAATACTCCGAGTGGCGAGATCCGGCGACAACCATCGCCCTTTTCGCCACCGACGATAATTCAGTGTTCGTAAACTAATTATCGGACTGTTCTTGCTGGCACGAAGAAGGAACGGATGATCCGGGAGATTATCGAATACGATGACAGATGGTTGTTGCGACCCTTGCGAGGCAGCTGTGTTGTCGGTATCGAGTGGGGCTCGGATAGCTTTGAGCTGTTGCTGGATTCTCCATTGCGGATCGTTGCAGGCTATGGGGCCGAGCTATCGCCGCAGTCGTTGGCTCTAGACCATCCCGATCGGCACGTGATCACTCACTGGCCGACGACCGTAGTAGAGCGCAATCTTTCTGCGCCGATAGTTTCTGCGGTCCTTTTCAAATCCGGCCGCGTTCGACTGGGCTTCCGGAATGGGTGGATCATGTTTGTGTCCTATCGACAGCCGGACCTTGCTTTCGCAGTTTTCTCCGGTGAGACATTGATATCGGACCGAACTGGCCTGTTGGATCAGACAGAATATTCTGTGGTACAGGTCGATCGTTGGACTGGAGAGCAAATTACGGCGCCGCCATGGCCATCGAAGCCCGACGACCTCCCGATCAATTACGATTCGGACGATATAAACGACTGACGCAACCACTCCAACGCAAGGCCATGTCGCGTTGATCGACTTGACGTATAGAGCTGGCTCTTGACGAAGGTAGCAGCGTGCCTCGAGAGGATGCTTTGCGCGTTAGGTCGTGGCGGTGTGGGGCGCTATCCGTTGGAGAGCAGGTTGGCGGCGGCGTTGAGGGTTAGCCAGATTCCTATGCCGCCTACGGTCCAGCCGATGGCTGTGGCGCTGTTTTTGGTTAGCCAGTTGTTGATTCGTTGGAGGAGGGGGTCTATTCGGTGGTGGGCTATCAGGCGGGCGGCGGCTAGGGCGAGGGCGGGGACTGTCATCAGGATGCAGTAGGCGGCGAGGGTTAGGCCGGTCAGCGACCAAGAGAGGTCGGCGTTGGCGATCAGGGCGATGGCTGCCAGGTAGGGGAGCATGGTGGCTACCTCTAGGGCGGCTGCGGCTAGGGCGAGGCTCATCAAGCTGCGGGGGCTGCCGGTGCCGGACATGGCTTTGGTGCGCCAGCGGTGAATTTTGCCGGGTTGGCCTGCTTGGCGTTTGGCTCTGGCTTCGAGCCAGTAGCTGAGGGCGATGACGAGGAGGCCGAGGACGAGTTGGGCGATGCGCAGGGGGAATTCGGGGAGGTCGAGGGAGCCGGTGCGGATGGCGGTCAGTGCGGTATCGGCGCCGAGGACGAGCAGTACGCCGACGGCGAAGTAGAAGATCGCCACGGTGGCGAGGTACACGGCGATGCGTCCTGGGCGGAGGCGGCCGGGGGTCAGGAGCAGCCAGATGGGGATGAGCAGGGTGCCGAAGCTGGTGCTGTCGACGAGGGCGAGGGCGATCAGCCCTGCGACGAGCGGGAGGGTCATCGGTGTTCCGTTCCGGTAGACGACACGGCTCTGATGCTGTCGTATCCGTTGCGCTGCCGCGTCCGACTAAGGGAGGACCTCAGAGCGCCCCGTACAACCCGCCTGCATCGATGGGAATCGCAGCTCCGCTGATGTACGACGCTCGCTCCGACAGTAGAAACTCCACTACCCCGGCAACTTCCACGGGGTCGCCGATGCGAGCGCCGGGGTTTTTGGCGCGCAGGTGGGCGAGGAGTTGGTCGTGTAGGCCGCCGAGCATGTCGGTGTCGATGACGCCGGGGCAGACGGCGTTGATGCGGATGTTGTCTCGGGCGTATTCGGCGGCCAAGGCGCGGGTAAGACCGACGACTGCGTGTTTGCTGGCGGTGTAGGAGACCGAGAGGCTGTCGGCGGCGCGTAGGCCGGCTACCGAGGAGCAGTTGACGATGGCGCCTGCGGCGTTGGCGGACATTATGCGTAGTTCGCGGCGGAGGCAGCGCCAGAGGCCTTTGACGTTGACGTCGAAGACGGTGTCGAACTGGGCTTCGGTGGAGTCGTGGAAGCGGGCGCCGCGCAGGATGGTGTCGGTGCCGATGACGCCTGCGGCGTTGAAGGCGCCGGCGAAGTCGCCGGCGTACTTCTCGACGGTGTCGAAGAAGGAATCGACCTCGGCGGGGCGGGTGACGTCGGCGGCGATGAATTCGACGTTGTCGCCGAGCTTTTCGCACAGATCGTGTCCGGCGGCGCGGTCCCGTCCGCAGAAGACGACGTGGTTGCGTGGGTCCGCGGCGAGTAGTTCGACGGTCGCGGCGCCGATCCCTCTGGTTCCGCCGACCACTACTTGAACCGAACGATTTCCCATGGTGTCCAACCTATTCCGCCGCAGCCAGGCGAGATCCCGCTCGCCGCAGACGATCCGCCACATCGATGAGCACTTCTGGATCGTGTGCCGCGGTTACCGTCGACCGCAACGCACCACCGGGCCGCGAACTCCACGCGCCGGACAGCGGCAACAGGAAGACGTCGGCATCCAGCGCCGCATGGAACCAACGGGCGGTATCCCCGGCGTCCGGAAACAGCAGCGGCACAATCGCGGTCGCGGAGACACCGGTATCGAATCCCGCCGAGTGCAGCGCGGTCGTCCATGTCGCTCGGTTCATCGCGAGCCGTGCCATCAACGTGTCTCCCTCGCGCAGCAGCAACTCGACGGACGCGGCGGCCAGCGCAGCCGCCATCGGCGCGATCACCGTGGAAAATGTAGCCCCGCGATGCCGGCGCAGCTGCTCGGCGTACTCACCTGAGCTGGTGACGAACCCGCCCCCACCGACGAACGCCTTGGCGAGCGAGCCGACCCGGACATCGATGCTTCCGGGCATCCCGTAGTGCGCTTCGATGCCGCGCCCACCCGGACCGAGCTGGCCCACCGAGGACGCCTCGTCGACGAACAGCACAGCGCCTGCGTCACGGGCGCAGGCGACGAGCGCGGGCAGGTCGGCGATGTCCCCGCCGACGCCGAAGATCGCCTCACACACGATGACTCGTCGTCCGCGGGTGGGGAAGCGCTGCAACTGTCCACGCAGGTCGTCGGGGTCGTTGTGCCGATAGATGTGCAGGGCGGCACCGCTGAGCAGGCAGCCGTCCAGCAGTGAGCGATGGCACCGCTCATCGATGAACAACGCGTCGTCGGGCCCGGCGATCGCGGGAATCGCGGAGACGTTCGCCAAATAGCCGGAACTGTAAAGGGTTATGGCCTCGCACTGCAGCAGGGACCGCAGTGCATCGGTCAATCGTTGATGCACGACGGTGTAACCGTTGATCGCGCCGGACCCGTGTGAACCGAAAGTCGTGGAACTCCGGGCGAACTCGACCATCGCCGCACGAATCTCCGGGTGTGAGTTCAAGCCGAGATAGCTGTTGGAACACAGATGGTCGAAGCGCCGACCGCGAAAATGGATCGTGGTTTCGCTGACCTCGGCGGCGGGACCGAGCAGCGCGCGCACATCGAGCTGCGTCGGCGCCGGCGCACTGGATGACGGGGTGGCAGGCTTGCGCACTTCGGTGTCGAAGAGGGCTTCCACCAGCTCGGCAGCGGTGAGCGCGTTGGTCATACCGGCCCGCGACGCTCCGGGCCCGGCAACTCTGCTGAGCAGCGCGGCGAACCGCAGCGAGTCGATGCCGAGGGCGTCGAACGGCGCATTCATGTCGGGCTCATCGAGTCCCGTGGTGTAGCGCAGATAGTCACGGATTTGTGCCTCCGTACCCGTGGCCGCGGCATCCCCCCTCGGGCTCGGCTCGGACAACATCGCACGCAAGGCCGTGACATCGACCTTCCCGTTGCGCGTCATCGGCATACCGGTCACCGTCAGCACCCGCTGCGGCAGCATATATTTCGGTACCCGTGCCGCAAGCGAGGCCCGAAAGGCCATGGGCTCGAACCGGATCGAATCATCCACGGGAACGAGGAACACCGCCAGCGCCGTAGCACCGTCGAGCTCGAAGCCGATGGTGGCCGCGTCCTTCACCGCGGGCATGGTGCGGCACTTCTCCGAGATGTGGTCGAGTTCGATGCGGTAGCCGTTGATCTTGACCTGATGGTCCGCGCGCCCTCCGAACATGACCCCGTGGCGGGGCGAACGATAACCGAGGTCGCCGGTCAGATAAGCGGGAATCATGCTGCCCTCCGGTATCCCGGTACAGAATTTGGAAGCGGTCAGCTCAGCATCGCCTGCATAGCCCAGCGCGACTTGCGAACTGCGCACCACGATCTGCCCGGTCTGCAAGGGCAAGCAAACTCGCCGCCCCGGCGTGACAACGAGAACATCGACGTCCTTCATGCCCGAACCGACCGGAATGACCTCGGGCACCCCGGCCAATCCGGCAGCACTGGTGTCGACCTCGAAATAGCCGACGGCCCTTTGTGTTTCGGTAGAGCCGTAGAGATTCACGATGCGCGCGCCGGGCGCAACCCTGGCCACCGTCTTTACCTGTGCACGGGTCAGCGCCGCGCCGACCAGAAAGACGACAGCCAGTTCCGACAGCGGATCATCGGCACCCGCGAGCAGCCGGA
This sequence comes from Nocardia sp. CS682, assembly GCF_004634405.1. Taxonomy (NCBI): domain Bacteria; kingdom Bacillati; phylum Actinomycetota; class Actinomycetes; order Mycobacteriales; family Nocardiaceae; genus Nocardia; species Nocardia sp. CS682. The sequence continues at coordinate 3,160,008 of NZ_CP029710.1, forward strand.
TCGCCGCCGGATTGACGCACACGACCTGTACCCGATGCTCGGCCAGCCAACGCGGAAAAGCCTCGGTGACAGTCGAACTCCGATGCTCGGGCACCACGATGGTGCCGGCGAGATAGAGCGGAGTCATGATGTCCCGCTGCAACGGGTCGTGACCGATGCTCGAACACATACCGAACCTGGCGCCGCGCAGCGAGCCGAATCGACTGTCCATCCAATCGAAGAAGTAGGTGAGCGAGCCGTACCGTCCACGCACCGCCTTGGGCGTCCCGGAGGTCCCCGAGGTGAAGGTGATGATCGCGCAATCGTCGCGCCGGAACCGTTCGGCCTCGTAACGATCGGGCTCGACGGCGGATTCGAGACCGAGTGCGGTGAACGCCCCTGCGATGCCCACACCGGCAAGATCGGCCACATGATCGGCGCCCGCGACCCGCGCACACTCCTCGATATAGCTGGTCGGAGCGTCGGGATCAGCGATCGATACGGTGATCCCGGCCTTGAGCGCCGCCACAAAGGTCGCCACGAGCGTCTCATCCCGGTTGGGCACGAGCAGCAACGTCTCGCCGGCCCGCACGCCGCGCTGCTCGAGGTCCGCGGCGATACCGTCGGCAGTGCGATCCAGTTCGGCGTAGGAAATCGCCTTGCTGGCCGTCTCGATGGCAATCCGCGAAGGATATTCGCGAGCCATCTGGACGAAACGAGTGACGAAAAGGTCCGGCTCATCGGCACGAATACGCGTCTGGAAACTCGGCCCGGTGAACGCTTCTTGCAGAACCACTTCGGCCCGAGCCAACACCCCCTGAGCCCACGCGCCGGACATCACCTCGATGACCTCGCGCACATCGACATCTCCGTCTTGCGGTAGGGCAACACTGATTTCGCCGCTACCGATGTGCACCGCGGTCGCCGGCCGGAACCGCTCGATCAACTCGAGGTGCCGCGCCGGTTCGACATCGGAGACGAGATGTCCCGCCGCGACATCGACCTCACGCACCACCGGCGAAGCCTCGATCAATTTACCCAGATCCGCCAGCGTGTGCCGCTCGACATCGATACCGGACACATCGACCACCCGCAGCCGCGCCGAAGTGGCGATCAAAATACTGCCCCCCGTGCCGAATACCCGATCGAGCAGCACATGCAGCGCCACCGCAATTACCTGGGGCTCCCAGTCCACACGAGCCACGAAAGCACCGGATCGATAGGCGCGATGCAGCGAATTGTTGTCGATACCGATGGTGTCATTGCTGATCATGCTCAATTGCTTTGTCCCACTCGTTATATCGTTCGCGCCGAACCCTCGCCGCGCTGGTTACTGAAGGGCCACTCCCACTCCGACGGTCACCAAAGCAACGCCAACCCCCGTATCGATCCGCCGACGCGTCCGCGCCTGCGCGAACCGCGCGTGCAGCCACGTCACCACACTGGTGACGAACAGGAACCACGCCGTCACCACCACCACCGCGACCAGCGGAAGCGCCACCGCATCGGTGACCGTCGCCCCGTCCGGAATGAACTGCGGGATCAACGCGACGAAGAAGACCGCCGTCTTGGGATTGAGGATGCTGCTACCGAACCCGCGCCCCAGATCGCGCCGGAATCCTTGCGCGGCAACAGGTCCGAGCATAGCTTCACCGGCAGTGCGCCGCGCCTGTACCAGCGCATGCACCCCGAGAAAGATCAGATACGCCGCCCCGAGCAGCCGCACCGCGGTGAACGCCTCCGACGACGTCGCGAGCAGGGCCGAAACTCCGGTCACCGCCGCGAGCACCCACAGAAACATCCCGGCCGCCACCCCGAGCGTCGCCGCCGCACCGGCCGCCCAACCGCTCAACGCCCGGCTCATGATCACCGCGAGGTCTGGCCCCGGTGACGCCGACACCACCAACATCACCCCGGCGAATGCGGCGTATTGCGTGATGGAGGACATCGTTGGGCCCCCTCCCCCTGAACTCCCTGTACCCGGCGGCGGACCTCGCCGCAATGCGCTCGGAAGGCATTGGGATAAACGCTATCTCGTCATCCGACGGACGTCATGACAGGAATTCTGGGTGCAGCATGACAACAACTTGCCCCCGGTCGGGGGGTTGTTCAACCGCGCAATGCGGCGGTAAGTTCCGGGCTCAACGCCAGTGCCGGTAGCGATTCCACCAGCAATTCGATGAGTTGCGCCCGCGGAATGGGTTTCTCGCTCATCCAGGTGAGAATTGTTTCCTCCACGAAGGCGATCCATCCGCGAATAGCCAGCGACAGCCGGGGCCGATCGGGATCGTCCGGCGGAATGGGAATCTCGGTGAGTACGAGTTCGGCGATCGCGCTGCGGGATTCGTTCACGTAGGTGACCATGCCGGGGTTGTAGCTCGACGGACCGCGCAGGATGGCGTGGTAGGCGGCCCGGTTCTGCTCGACGTAGTCGACGTAGCGCTCGACCGAGTCGCGGAGCATGTCGAACAGGCCGAGGCTGCGGTCCGGCGCCGTCGCGATCAGGAACTCGGCGCTGACCTGCCGGGCGATGGCCTCGTGGAATTCGTGCACCGAGCTGAAGTAGTGGAACAGCAGGCCGCGGGAGATGCCCGCCTGCTTGGCGATGTCCTCGACGGAGATATCCTCCAGCGCCCGCTCGGCGAGCATCTCGGCACCGAGGGTGATCAGTTGTAGTCGGCGCTCGTCCGGGCTGAGCCGGACGCGCTTGGTCTCTCCTGAACCGGAACGACTGCTACTCACAACCGACATCCTACTGAACGTGATTCAATACTGTTGACTGCTGCTCAATAAGCCTCTACGCTCGGTTATATGAGTCGCAAGGTTACAGACAAAGCTGTCGGCGACCGGCCCGTTCGCCGCGTCAAGACGATCATCATCGGTGGCGGATTCTCGGGCCTCGGCCTAGCCATCCGCCTGAGCCAGCAGGGTCGAAACGACTACCTGGTGCTCGAACGCGGTGGCGATGTCGGCGGCACCTGGCGCGACAACACCTACCCCGGCGCGGCCTGCGACGTGCCCTCGCACCTGTACTCCTACTCGTTCGCACTCAACCCGGACTGGTCGCGCTCGTTCTCCCGGCAAGGCGAGATCCAGCAGTACATCAAGGGCGTCGCGGAGAAGTACCGGGTCCTCGACAAGCACGTCTTCAACTGCGACGTCACCAGCGCACGGTGGAACAACGACACCGCCGAGTGGGAAGTCGAGTCGTCCAAGGGCAGCTTCGTCGCCGACACCCTCGTCTCCGCGATCGGCGCGCTGTGCGAGCCCGCACTGCCGGATATCAAGGGCATCAACGACTTCGAGGGCGAGATCTTCCACTCCGCCCGGTGGAACCACGAGGCCGACCTGACCGGCAAGCGCGTCGCGATCATCGGCACCGGCGCCTCGTCCATCCAGATCGTGCCTGCCATCGCGGACAAGGTCGCCCACCTCGACGTCTACCAGCGCACCGCGCCCTGGCTGCTTCCCCGCATCGACCGCCCGTACACCAAGGCCGAACACCTCGCCTTCAAGTACGTGCCCGGCTTCCAGCGCCTGTCCCGCGCCGCCATCTACGCCGCGCGCGAGACCCAGGTGGTCGGCCTGGCCAAGTTCCCCGCGCTGATGCAGGCGTTCGAGCTGCTCGCCAAGGCCAAGCTGCGGTACGAGGTCCGCGATCCGGAGCTGCGCGCCAAGGTGACGCCGAACTTCCGGATCGGCTGCAAACGCATGCTGATCTCGAACAACTACTACCCCGCGATCAGCCGCGACAACGTGGACGTGGTCACCGCCGGCATCACCGAGGTGCGGGCGAACTCGATCGTCACCGAGGACGGCACCGAGCGCGAGATCGACGCGCTCATCGTGGCGACCGGCTTCCACGTCACCGATTCGCCGACCTACGAGACCATCTCCGGGCGCGACGGTCGCACGCTCAGCGAGGTGTTCGACGAGATCGGTCAGCAGGCCTACAAGGGCGCGACCATCGCCAACTTCCCCAATATGTTCTTCCTGCTCGGCCCGAACGTCGGCCTCGGCCACACCTCGATGGTGTACATGATCGAGTCGCAGCTCAACTATGTGGCCGACGCGCTGGCCACCGTCGATCGGCTCGGCCTGAAAACCGTCGAGGTGCGCCGCGACGTGCAGGACGAATACAACGTGGACCTGCAGCGCAAACTCAGCAAGAGCGTCTGGATCAATGGTGGCTGCGCCAGCTGGTACTTGGACAAACACGGCAACAACACCACGCTGTGGCCGGACTTCACCTTCGAATTCCGTAGGCTCACCAAGAATTTCGACCTGTCCGCCTATGAGACAACCACATTGTCCCGTGCCGAGAAAGTGGGAGCGCAGTGAGCAAAGACGCTTACTTCCAGAACAAGGTTTGTGTGATCACCGGGGCAGGCTCCGGTATCGGTCGCGCACTCGCCGAAAACCTGGCCAAGCGCGGTGCCAAACTCGCGCTGTCCGATATCGACACCGAAGGTCTGGCCGAGACCGTGCGCCGCTGCGAACAGCTCGGCGCCGAGGTGAAATCCGATCGGATCAACGTGGCCGAGCGCGAGGCCGTGCTGCTCTACGCCGACGCGGTGCACGCCCACTTCGGCAAGGTGCACCAGGTCTACAACAACGCGGGCATCGCCTACCACGGTGACGTGATCAAGTCCGAGTTCAAGGACATCGAGCGCATCATGGACGTCGACTTCTGGGGCGTGGTCAACGGCACCAAGGCGTTCCTGCCGTTCCTGATGGAGTCCGGCGAGGGGCACGTGGTCAATGTGTCCAGCCTGTTCGGGCTGATCGCGGTGCCCGGCCAAAGTGCTTACAACGCGGCGAAATTCGCGGTGCGCGGGTTCACCGAGTCGCTGCGCCAGGAGATGCTTGTCGGCAAGCACCCGGTCAAGGTCACCTGCGTGCACCCCGGCGGCATCAAGACCGCCGTCGCGCGCAACGCCACCTGGGCCGAGGGCATCGACGGCAAGAAGGCCGCCTCGATGTTCGACGCGAAGCTGGCCATGCACTCACCGGAGATGGCCGCACAGACCATTACCGAGGGCGTGCGCAAGGGCCACGGGCGGGTGCTGATCGGCTGGGAGGCCAAGCTGCTCGACGTGTTCGTCCGGGTCACCGCCTCCGGTTACCAGCGCATCGCCGCCGTCGTGAATCGCCCGTTCCTACCCTGATTCGAGTTTGACCCATGCGGGATCTCAACCTTCCGATGCCCGTCGCACGAGCGGTGCTGCGTCCCATCTTCCGCGCCACGCTGAACCAGCGAGCGCCGTGGTGGCTGCAGCGCCGCTTGCTCGAACTGGGCTCGGTCGCGCAATTGGTGCCCGCGGGCACCACCGTGCAACGGATTCGACTCGGCGGCAGGCCCGCCGAACGCCTCACGGCCACCCCGACGCCCACCGGTGCGGTGCTCTATCTGCACGGCGGCGGTTACGCGGTCGGCTCGCCGGCCACCCACCGGTCGCTGGCCGCCCGGCTCGCCCACCAAACCGGTGCTGCTGTCTACGTTCCCGACTACCGACTGGCTCCGGAGCATCCGTTCCCCGCCGCGCTCGACGACGCCGAGGCGGCTTTCCTGGAGCTGGTGGACAGCGCGGGCTACCGCCCGGACCAGATCGCCCTGTCCGGTGACTCGGCGGGCGGCGGTTTGTCGCTGGCCACCGCACAGCGGCTGATCGCCCGGCACGGGCACACCCCGGCCGCACTCGGCCTGATCGCGCCGTGGACCGACCCGAACCAGGTCCCGGAACGCGACGGCGACCTGGTGATCAACCGGCGGTGGTCGCGCGCCTGCGCCGCGGCCTATCTCGGTGGCGGAGATTCGAGTGATCCTGGTTACGCGCCGCTCACCGGCGTATTAGTCGGGCTGCCGCCGACCTACGTCCAGGTCGACGTCGACGAGTTGCTGCACGGGCAGTGCGGGGACCTGGTCGACGCGCTGCGCGCGGCCGGGGTCACGGTGCGGTTCACCGAGAGCACCGGCCTGTGGCACGTCGCGCAACTGCAGGCCGCACTGGTCGCTCCGGCCGCCGCGGCGCTCAGCGAACTGGCCGCGTTCCTGCGGGAAGCGATTCAACCGGCGGATGTCCGGGACTTAGGATAACTACGAAGCGGGTCCGTAGCTCGGGTGTTACGCACGGATCCGTTTCTGGTGGTCGACCTCACGGCCCTGACACAGGTGTCGTAGATTACTGGCGAGTAAACCCACGTGGAAGGGCACTGATGCGAGAGTTCGAAGTCCCGGCTTCCTACACCATTCCGGAAGACGCGAACAATTCCGACAACGTCTTCCGGCATGCCGAGCAGTCGCCCGACGCGGTGCTGTTCAACGTGCCGGCGGGCAACGGCGGCTGGCGGGACGTGACGGCCGCGGAGTTCGCGAAGACCGTCACCGGCGTCGCCAAGGGATTGATCGCCTCGGGCATCGAACTCGGCGACCGCGTCGCCATCATGGCCCCGACCCGCTACGAGTGGGCCGTGCTCGACTTCGCCATCTGGGCGGTCGGCGGCTGCACCGTCGCCATCTACGACAGCTCGGCCGCCGAGCAGGCCAAGTGGATCCTGCAGGACTCCGCCACCAAGCTGCTGATCGTCGACAGCGACAAGCACCGCGCCACCATCGACGAGATCGAGGCAGGCGCGCTGACGGAGCTGAAGGAGACCCTGCAGATCGACAAGGGTGTCGTCGACGAGCTGATCACCCGCGGCGCCGAGCTGGACGACCAGCTCGTGCACGACCGGCGCAAGCAGGTGAACGCGGACTCGGCCGCCACCCTCATTTACACCTCCGGCACCACCGGGCGCCCCAAGGGCGTCATGCTCACCCACGCCAACCTGTACGCCGAGTCCAGGTCCGACGGGATCGCACTGGCCACGTTCATCCGGCCGGGCAAGAAGACGCTGATGTTCCTGCCGCTGGCGCACGTCTTCGCCCGCGCGGTCGCGCTGGTCGCGTTCGACGCCAAGGTGACCGTCGCGCACACCTCCGACTGGTCCACCCTGGTCGACCAGTTCGGCACGTACAAGCCGCACTTCATCCTGTCGGTGCCGCGCGTGTTCGAGAAGGTGTTCAACAGCGCGAAGCAGAAGGCACACGACGGCGGCAAGGGCAAGATCTTCGACGCCGCTGCGGACACCGCCATCGCGTGGAGCGAGGCGATCGACAACGGCGGGCCCGGGCTGGTGCTCAAGCTCAAGCACGCGCTGTTCGACAAGCTGGTCTACAGCAAGCTGCGCACCGCGCTCGGCGGCCAGTGCGACGCCGCGGTCTCCGGCGGTGGCCCGCTGGGCGCGCGCCTCGGCCACTTCTTCCGCGGCGTCGGCGTCACCATCTACGAGGGCTACGGGCTCACCGAGACCACCGCGGCGATCACCGTGAACACCCCCGAGCACATCCGGGTGGGTTCGGTCGGCAAGCCGATCCAGGGCCACGCCGCCAAGATCGCCGAGGACGGCGAGCTGCTGCTGCGCGGCTCGGTGGTGTTCGACGGCTACTGGGGCAACCCGGCGGCCACCGAGGAAGCCTTCCAGGACGGCTGGTTCAAGACCGGCGACCTCGGCGCCATCGACGCGGACGGGTTCATCACCATCACCGGCCGCAAGAAGGAACTCATCGTCACCGCGGGCGGCAAGAACGTGTCCCCCGCGCTGCTCGAGGACTCGCTGCGGGCGCACCCGCTGATCAGTCAGGTGATGGTGGTCGGCGACGGTCAGCCGTTCATCGCCGCGCTGATCACGCTGGATCCGGAGGCGCTGCCTGGCTGGCAGAAGAACCACAACGTGCCTGCGGACACCCCGATCGAGAAGCTGATCGAGAACCCGGAGCTGGTCGCCGAGATCGACGCGGCGGTCGCCGAGACCAACAAGAAGGTCTCCCATGCCGAGGGGATCAAGAAGGTCAGCATCCTGCCGGTCGACTGGACGCAGGAGGGTGGCGAGCTCACCCCGAAGCTGTCGCTCAAGCGCGCGGTTGTGATGAAGCAGCACGCCGACGACGTAGCGAAGATCTACAGCTGAGTTGAAACGCCCGGAGGCGTCGCCCGCGAGGTTTCCTCGTGCGCGGCGCCTTTCGGCTGTCTGCGGGGGCGGCGGCGATCCGGCCGGCCGGTGAGCAGCCAGGTACTCAGCGGAGCAAAGCCGCCATTCGGGTCACGATCCAGTACCCGGCCGAGTTCTCCAGTGCGAGATGACTTTTCGGCCTTTTGCGGCGCACCACCCGCTGTTCGGGTTTCAATGGAGCAACCCCATCGCGAACCGGAGGTTGCTGAGATGACTGATGGCGCAAGGAAATTGCTCGCCACGATCCAGGCGGAGCTGGCGCCGCGGGACGCGGACAATCGGCTCGTACCGCTGATCACCACGGGTAAGGCGGCGCGGGCGGTGTTCGCCGCGATCGCCACCGAGGAGTGGCGGATCACCAGCAGCGACTGGCGCAGCTTCCACGCGCTGGCGGCCCGGGCGGACCACCCGCATGCCCGCACCTTCTTCGGCATGCTCGCGCCGGGTGAACAGCAGGCGCAGGAGATGTTGCACGCGCTGGTGGTGGCGGCCGGACGAGACCCCGGCGCCGAACTGCCGCGCGCGGGCTGCCAGGCGTACCCCGCCTACGTGGCCTGGCTGGCACTGAATGGCGAACCGGCCGCGGTCGCCGCGGGCATCTTCGCGAATCTCGCCACCTTCGGCCGCTACTGCCGCAATGTCGCCGCGGGCATGCGCGAGCACTACGGCTTCGAGGACGCGGCCTGCGCGTTCTTCGACCACTTCGCCGCGGACGCCCCCGAGGTCGAACAGCAAGCGCTGCGCGCCATCCAAGCAGGCATCGACTCCGCGCGCCTTAACACCGACGAGGCGCACCTCTACGCCCGGCTCTTCCAGAGCTACGAACTCATGTTCTGGAACACCTTGGCCGACGAATTCGCAGATTAACAAGATCGGTAGGCGTCGCGCGAAAAGGCGCCGCCGCCAGTTCACCTTGATCTTGGTCGATTTCCCTGCCTATCACCTTCCTTGATTGGTCATCTGGCGGAGGTGACCCGGCAGTACGCTCGAGTTCATGGCCAATCTGCGAGTGCGGGTCGCGGCTGGGATCGTCTCGGCAGGTGTGGCGCTCGGCGTCGCGGAACTGCTCGCGGCGTTCGTCGGCGCCGACAGCGCGCCCCTCAATGCCCTCGGCGCGACCGTGGTCGACCACACGCCCGACGGCATTCGCGAATGGGCCATCAGCACTTTCGGCACCAGCGACAAGGCGGTGCTGTATGCCTGCATGGCGGTGGTCGCGGTGGTCGTCGCTGCGGTGGCGGGTGCGGTCGAACGCACCTCGCGGGCGGCGGGTTCGGCGATCCTCGCGGTCTTCGGCGTCGTCGCGGTCTGCGCGGCGGTCGCGCGGACCGGTGCGTCCGGTGCGCTGCCGACCATCGCCGGTGTCGGCGCCGGCATCTACGCGTTGCGCGTCCTGACCCGGCGGATCGATGCCACCGAACCGCGGAGCGACGCTGAAACACCGAGCGCTGGCGGGGAATCCGTGACGGGTGCGCCGGAGCAGGTCGCCGCCGACGCGACTCCGGAGCGACGGCAGGTGCTGCAAGGCATGCTGGTGGTGGGCGGCCTGGCGGTGGTCACCGGCGTCGGCGGACGATTATTCGGGGTGCGGCGCAGCGATGTGTCGGGTGAGCGAGCGGCGGTCGAGTTGCCGCAGCCGAGTGCGCCGGAGGTACCGATCGCGCCGGGCGCCGATCTGCGGGTCCCCGGCCTCACGCCTTACCTGACCGCCAACTCGGACTTCTACCGCATCGATACCGCGCTCATCGTGCCGCAGGTCTCCAAGGACGACTGGTCGCTGCGCATCCACGGCATGGTGGACCGGGAAATCCGGCTCACCTGGGCGGATTTGGCGAATCGACCGGCCGTGGAGCGACTGGTCACGCTGGCGTGCGTGTCCAATCCGGTCGGCGGCGACCTGATCGGCAACGCCCGCTGGCTCGGCTACCGGCTCGACGACCTGCTCGCCGAAGCGGGACCGCACGCGGACGCGGACATGGTGCTCTCGCACAGCACCGACGGCTGGACCGCGGGCACTCCGCTGTCGGTGCTCACCGACGGCCGCGACGCCCTTCTCGCCGTCGGCATGAACGGCGAACCACTCCCCGTGGTGCACGGCTATCCCGCCCGGCTGGTGGTCCCCGGGCTCTTCGGCTATGTCTCCGCGACGAAGTGGGTGACCGAGCTGGAGGTCACCCGGTTCGATCGCGCCACCGCCTATTGGACCCGTCGTGGGTGGTCTGCCCTGGGTCCGGTCAAAACCGGCACCCGCATCGACACCCCGCGACCCCGTGGCCGAATCAAACAGGGCCGCACCGTCGTCGCGGGCGTCGCCTGGGCGCAGCATCGCGGCGTCCGCGCCGTGGAAGTGCAGATCGACAACGGCCCGTGGCAACCCGCCCAGCTGGCCGAAGAACACTCCATCGATACCTGGCGCCAGTGGACCTTCGACTGGGACGCCACCCCGGGTCCGCATACCCTGCGCGCCCGCACCACCGACGGCACCGGCGAGGTGCAAACCGCCGAACGCCGCGATGTAGTCCCCGACGGCGCCACCGGCTATCCCTCGGTCACCCTCCAGGTCAACTGAACGATCACGATCCGCGCTGTTCACTGGCCAGAATCGCCGGTGAATCCGTCCTTGGGCTCGATGCTGTCGAAGAAACCGGTATCGACCATGTCTTTGACCGCTAGTTCGATGTTCGCGGTGGTGACTTTCTTGAGAATTACCAGATTCGGTTCGGTGAAATAGAGACTCCCACCGGCGATCTCGTCTTCGATGGTTTGTCGCAGCCGGCCCGGGTCGTAGAAGGAGACCGGGAATACCGAGCCGTCGGCAAACGCGACTTCGACATCGAGCCACCCTTTGTCCGCGGTCTCCGCCTCCCGTCGGCCGCGATACCCCTCCGGGAAAACGACGCGATAGTTCTCTGCCATACCTGCACAACCCCCACCGACTCCAATGCCGCGTTAGGCAACGGCGTGCGGACAGCTTACGGTCCGCGTGCGGCACTGCGCCCACGAAACGAATGTCCGTGCGGCGCAGTGGCACCGAATTGTCAGCCGGTCAGCGACTCCGCCTTGGCAGGGGTGTCCTTCGGGTCTGCCACCGGAGGTTTGCCGTGCCGAATGAACAGGGCCGAGGCGATAACACCGATCAGCAGGATGCCCGCGGGCAACAGCATTGATTGGCCCAGTGCGGTACTGAACGAATCCTTGACGAATTCGGGGATGGGTCCTTGGCCAGCACCACCCTCGGCTACTTTGCCGCCACCCAGTCCGTTGGCCGACATCCGAGCGGCGATCAAGGCGCTGATCGCCGCGCTACCGAGCACCGACCCCACCTGACGGGTGGTGTTGTAGACGCCCGCGCCCGCACCGGCCTGCTGCACCGGCAGGTTGTGCGTGGCGGTGGTCGCGAGCGGACCCCAGATGCACGAGTTCGCGAAACCGGCCAGCGCGGCGGACACCAGGAACCAGATGATGGGCGCGTCCGGCGTCATCAATGCCGAGAACCAGAACACCGACACGGCGAACAGCGCGAACCCGACGGTCGGCAGGACCCGCGGGTGCAGGCGGTTGGCGAACCGGCCCACGAACGGCGCGAACACGAGGGTGACGATCGCCATCGGCGCGAACACCAGCGCCGACTCGGTCGGCGACATCTCGCGCACCGCCTGCAGATAGAAGTAGGACGGCACGCTGAACGCGGTGACGGTGGCGCCCATCGCGGCGATGGCGGTGTTGGACAGCGCGAAGTTGCGTTCCTTGAACAACTTCAGTGGCAGCAGCGGCTCGCCGGTATTGCGCGCCTGGTTCACCGCGAACGCGGCGAGCACCAGTACGCCCGCGCCGATCACCAACCAGATCCGCAGCGACCAATCGTTGCTGTTGCCCTCCTGGATGCCGAACACCAGCAGGAACATGCCGACAGCGCTGAGCAGCACGCCGGGGATGTCGAACTTGTGCCGGTTGGTCGGCAGCGCGGGTACCAGCCAGGCGGCCAGCGCGAAGGCGACGATGCCGATCGGCACGTTGACGAAGAAGATCCACTTCCAGCCGAGGCCGTCGACCAGCACGCCGCCGAGGATCGGCCCGACCAGCGTCGCGAGCCCGGCCACGCCGCCCCACAGTCCCATGGCCGCGCCGCGCTTGTCCGGCGGGAAGGTGCGGGTGATCACCGCCATGGTCTGCGGCGTCATCAGCGCGGCGCCGATGCCCTGGGCGGCCCGCGCGGCGATCAGCATGCCGATGGTGCCGGACAGGCCGCACCACAGCGACGCCGCGGTGAACACGGTCAGGCCGATCAGATAGATGTTCTTGGGGCCGAAGCGATCACCGAGCCTGCCGGTGACCAGCAGCGGCACCGCGTAGGTGAGCAGGTAGGCGCTGGTCACCCAGATCACCTTCGAGATGTCGGCGTGCAGATCCTCCATGATCGCCGGGTTGGCGACCGCGACGATCGTCATGTCGAGCAGGATCATGAAGAAGCCGACAACCAGCGCGGTGAGCGCCAGCCACGGATTGCGTTGAGTGGTCATGGATTCGACAGTTCCTATCTCGGAGGTTCCCGATGACGGGCGAACGAAGTCGGTGAGCCGCGGCATCAAGGCGGTGCGCCCGCGCCGCGCCGGATCTTGGTCACCGGTGGCACCCCGGTGAGGTCATCACTGGTCCAGCCTTGGTGGTGCTTGACGGGCCGATCGCCGGTGGCCGGGTCGAAGTCCTCCCATTCGAGTGCCCCACTGGCCAATTCGACGAGGAAGCTCTCGATCCAGGCGATCTCGGCGCCGAGCATGGCGTGCAGGTACGGCAGCGCGATGACGTAGCGGCGCGGCACCCCGCGCTCGCCCGCCCAGCCGATCATCAGCTCGACCTCGGCCAGCTCGGTTTTCAGGTGCTCGGCCCGCTCCCGCAGGAACGCGAGCACCTCGTCCTTGGGCAGGTTGTGCGATTCGCCGAGCGCGATCGGGAACACCGGATACTCCGGGACGGGGCAGCGCAGGATCTCGGCGATCCGGCCGCGCAGCGCCACGCGGCCGTGCTCGGTGATGCGATAGGTGGTGCGTTCGGGCCGATTTCCCTCCCGGTCCACCCCTTCGGCCTGCACCAAACCATGCTCGGCCAGCCGGGTGACCGTGTGATACAGCGAGCCGGGCCGCACCTTTACCAGGATGTCTTCCCGGCGCGCGATCAGCAGTTGGTACATCTCGTACGGATGCATGGGCTGCTCCTCGAGCAGCGCGAGCACAGCGATCGCCAGTGGCGTCACCGCCGGACGCGCTTGCTGCGCCATCTCCGTCACCTCCCGCAGATCACTCGCGCGTGGTCACCGCACGAGCCGAAGTCATCGGCCCGCGAGGCGAACGTAGCCTCGGCTGCCGACATACTCCACACTAAATACTCCACGTGGAATATACGGCGCGGAACAATACGATCGCAAGGTTTGGCCACCGCGCGCAGCGGTGATCGCGGGCACAGCAGACCGGCCCCCGACATCAGTCGGAGGCCGGGTTGAACTGGCGGGTTCGGCGGCTCAGCCAGCGGTTCGCACGCTGAGGTCAGGGGCCACCGGCAGGACAGTGGCGCGACGGAGCCGCCCGGTGCCCGGGGCGCTCGCCCACACGACCATGGCGAGCAACCCGTCGAGAACCATGGCCAGGACCGCGACCAGCAGCGCGCCGACGAGAACACGGTCGTATCGGTAGAGGCTGATGCCGTCGAAGATGTAGCGGCCGAGTCCGCCGAGATTGACGTAGGCGGCGATGGTCGCGGTGGCCACGACCTGCAGGGTGGCGCCGCGCAGGCCGGTGAGCAGGATCGGCATGGCGTTGGGCACCTCGACCCGGAACAGGATCTGGGTCTCGGTCATGCCCATGGCGCGCGAGGCGTCGACGACATCGGCGGGGACATTGGCGATTCCGGCGTAGGCGCCGGCCAGCAGCGGCGGAATACCCACGGTCACCAGGGCGAGCAGCGGCGGGATCAAACCGAGGCCGAGGCCGAGCACCAGAAAGGTGAGCAGGCCCAGGGTCGGCAGCGCCCGCATGGCGTTGGCGAAGCCGACGAGCACGGCCGCGCCACGTTTGGTGTGTCCGATCACCAGACCGAGCGGCAGCGCGACCGCGGCGGACGCGACGATGGTGAGGAAGCTGTACCAAAGATGTTCGGCGATACGGTGTTCGATGCCCGCGGGGCCATTCCAATTCGCGCCGTCGGTGAGATAGTGCCAGGCATCGATGAAAAGGTTCATGCCGCAACGCCTTTCGCCTGCGCCGATCGCGCATCGGCCCGCACCCACGGCGTGGCCCAGCGGCCGAGCGCGTAGACGAGACGGTCGAAGATCAGGGCAAGCGCCAGGATCACGATGATGCCCGCGACGATCTCGTCCGGATAGTCACGCTGATAGCCCTGAGTGAACAGCTTGCCGACCCCGCCGACCCCGATCAGCGCGCCGACCGACACCATGGCGATATTGGTGACCACCACCACCCGCAGGCTGGACACGAAAACCGGGATGGCCAGCGGCATGTCGACGGTCAAGGTGCGCCGCAGCGAGCTGAAACCCACCGCGTCGGCGGCGTCGATCACCTCGGCGGACACCGAGTCCAGCGCCGCGGGCACCGCGATCACCAGCAGCGCGGTCGAGTACACGGTCAGCGCGATGATCACGTTCAACGGGTCGATCGTCGAAATCCCGACCAGCGGCGGGATGATCACGAACAGCGCGAGCGAGGGAATGGTGTACGCCAGGCTCGCCACGGTCACCGTCGTCCGGCGCAGCCAGGAGACCCGGCGCACCAGCGCACCCACCGGCACCGCGATCACCAAGCCGAGCACCAGCGGCACCAGCGCCAGGTAGAGATGGGTTCTGGTGAACCCCATGATCTCGGCGAAGTTGTCGATCAGGTACCTCACGTCGATCCCCCGCCGCCCACTTCCTGTTCGAAGAAGTGCCTGTTGCGCTCGGCGTCTTCGACGGCGCGCTGATCGGCGAGCCGTTGCAGGATCTCGGTGGCCAGCACGCCGCCCCGCACCGCACCCGAGTCGTCCACGGCGACACCGACTCCGGACGGCGAGGAGATCGCGGCGTCCAGCGCCTGTCGCAGATCACCCGACGGTGTGAACAGCGATCCGCCCGCGGACGTGCTCTCCGCCAGCGAGCGGCCGCCACGCACCGCCTCCACCCCGGAGACGTCGATCCAGCCCGACGGCTTACCTTCGGCGTCCACGATCAACACCCAGTCGCCGCGGTCCAGCCGCAGCGACGGCACCTCCGCCGATGTCGCGGTCCGAATCTCGTGCAGCGGAACGTCTTTCGCCGATCGGAAGGAGAGCCCGCGATAGCCGCGGTCGCGTCCGACGAAATCGGCAACGAAATCGGTGGCAGGCTGGGCCAGCACATGATCCGGCGGGTCGTACTGCTGCAACACCCCACCACGGCCGAACACCGCGAGGCGATCACCGAGGGTGATTGCCTCGTCGATGTCGTGCGTCACGAACACGATGGTCTTCTGCAATTCGGCTTGCAGCCGCTGCATCTCGGTCTGCAACTCGGCCCGTACCACCGGGTCCACCGCACTGAACGGCTCGTCCATCAGCAGCACCGGCGGGTCCGCGGCCAGCGCCCTGGCCACCCCGACGCGCTGCTGCTGACCGCCGGACAGCTGCGCCGGATACCGGCCGGCCAGCGACCGATCCAGCCCGACCCGGTCGAGCACCTCCAGCGCCGCCGCGCGGGCGGCCTTGCGCGAATCACCGCGCAGCACCGGCACGGTCGCCACATTGTCGACGACCGTGCGGTGCGGCAGCAGTCCACCGCTCTGGATCACGTAACCGATACCGAGCCGCAGCTTTACCGGGTCGACCGTCGAAATGTCTTGTCCGGCAATGGTGATGGTGCCGGAACTGGGTGTGATCATCCGATTGATCATCCGCATCGAGGTGGTCTTGCCGCAGCCGGACGGGCCGACGAACACGGTGAACGAACCGGAGTCGATGCGCAGATCGAGGTCGGTGACGGCGTGCGTGCCGTCCGGATAGGTCTTGCTGATACCGCGGAATTCGATATCGGACAACGCTTTTCTCCTACCCGGTGGGGGTCTTCAGCCCCTGCGCGGCCACCCACGCCGCGGCCGCGGCCTTGGGCTCGGTCTTGCTGCTACCGGAGACGGCCTCGTTCAGTTTGATCAGTTCCGCGGTGGTCAGCTTCGCCGAGGCCGCGTTGAGGGCGGCCAGCGCCTTGTCCGACTTCTTGGCCGCATTGAACAGCGGGACCACGTTCTGCGCGGCGAAGTTGTGCTTCGGATCCGCAAGCACTACAAGGTTGTTCTGCGGGATGGCGGGCGAGGTGGTGAAGATATCGGCCGCGGTCACCTGGCCCTCGACCAGCGCGCGCACGGTGGCGGGCCCGCCACCGTCGGCGATCGGCACGAAGTTGTTCGCGGCGATGTCGAGGTTGTAGTTCTTCTTCAGGCCGGGCAGGCCGCCCGGGCGCTCCTGGAATTCGGCGGGCGCACCGAATTTCACCTCGGCGGAGTGGGCGGCCAGATCGGCGATGGACTGCAGGTTCCAGCGTTCCGCGGTGGCCTTGGTGACCACCACGGCGTCGGAATCCTCACCGGGGGCCGGGGTTCCGATGGCCAGCTCCGAACCGAGGGCCTTGGCGAGCGCGCCGTCGACGTCGGCGGCGCTGGTCGCGGTGGCGTTCTTGTCCAGGTATTGCAGCAGGTTGCCGGTGTACTCGGGGATCACCGAGATCGCGCACTGGCGCACCGCCGGGACGTAGGCTTCCCGGCTGCCGATGTTCAGCTTGGTCTCGACCTTGAATCCGTTGACCCGCAAGACCTCCGCGTAGATCTCGGCGACGGTCTCGGACTCCGGGAAGTTCGCCGAGCCGACGATGAGGCCGTCGCCTTCGCAGTCACCCTTGCTGGCGAGCGGGTCGGAGTTGCCACAGGCGGACAGGATCATGGCGGCGGCCAACGCCGTCGCGGCGACGATGAATCGGACGGCGCGCATGGTGAGCCGCAGCGCCGACCGACCGTGCCGCGCGGCATCGGGGGTGATCGAGGTTTTCACTGAAGTCCTTCCGGCATGACGGGCAGTGCGAGGTCCCGGTGCAGCACAGCCACCGGTACATTCTGGGTGTCCATACTGCCCGCTTCAGGGTCTTCCTGTTAGCTCTGTCGGTCTCTCGGAGAGTTGGTGTCGCCGGATGGTGTTGCCCGCGTCGCTGCGGATGCTGGCCCGATTACTGGTCGTCGCGACCGCCGCACTGGCCGTATCCTGCGGGAACGGTGCGCAGGGCGCGCGGATCACGGTCGGCGCCGGTGATTCGATCGAGTCGGGGCTGCTCGCCGAAATATATGCGGGCGCACTGGCTCGCACCGGCGCGCGCACCTCGATCGAGGCGCGACTCGGCGGGCGCGCCGACTATCTGGCCGCGCTCGACGCGGGGCGGGTCGACCTGGTCGGTGAGCACAACGGTGCGCTGCTGGCCTTCCTCGACACCACCGCCCCCGACCGCACACCCGATCATGTGCGTAAGGCGCTGAGCAAGTCGCTGCCCGAGGGTCTGGTGGTCACCGATGCCGCCGACGGCACCGATCTGCGGCCGCGCGTCGTCCTCGGCAGCGCGGCCGCGGCACGTGACAATGTGCGCACCGTCGGCGATCTCGTGCCCCGCTGCGGCACGCTCACGATCGGCGTTGCGCCCGTCCCCGACCTGATCGCCCTGCCACCCGCGCTCGAACAGGTGACGGACTGCGCCGCGACCGTGCGGTTTCCGGACGCGGCCGCGCTGCGAAAGGCGCTGCTGGACGGGCAGGTTCACGCCGGGCTGCTGACCGGTCCGCCCGCCGTCGTACCCGGGTCGACCGACGGGCTGACGATCCTGTCCGACGCCGATTACGCCCTGCGCGCGGAGAACGTGCTGCCGCTGTTCCGCAAGGGTGTGCTCGACGAGGTGCAGATCAAGAAGCTCAATTACGTTGCGGGCGAACTCACCACCGACGAGCTCGCGGCGATGATCCGCGGCGTCCGGGACGAGGGTGCGAAGCCCGCGGAGCTGGCGCGCAAGTGGCTCGACGACCACTCGCTGTAAACACCGCACGTCCGGCACCGGACATCGCTAACGTCTGACCAGTGAGTATCAGGTTCATCGGCGGCTATGTGGCGCTCGTGGCGATTCTGCTGTTCGTGTGGGCGACCAACACGGACCGCAATCCCGTGTTCGCGGCGTCCCTGGTTTTCGCGCTGTGCGCGATGATCGCCATGAACGTCTGGATCCACCTGTCCAACCGTCGGCAGCGCAATACGCGAAAGGCGCCCCGCCCCGATCGGGACAAGGCGCCTTCCAGCGAGTGAGTTGCTAGGCAACACCTTCGGCACGCGCGGCGGCCGCGACGGCCTCGGCGACCGCGGGAGCGACCCGCGGGTCCAGCGGGCTCGGCACGATCTTCTCCGGGCCGAGCTCGGCGGCGACGACGCTGAGGATGGCGTCGGCGGCGGCGATCTTCATGCCCTCGGTGATCCGGCGGGCACCCGCGTCGAGCGCTCCCTTGAACACGCCGGGGAAGGCGAGCACGTTGTTGATCTGGTTCGGGAAGTCGCTGCGGCCGGTGGCCACGATCGCGGCGTACTTGCGCGCGACCTCGGGGTGGATCTCCGGGTCCGGGTTGGACATCGCGAACACGATCGACTCCGGCGCCATCGAGGCGATGAGCTCCTCGGCGATCAGGCCCGCGGACAGGCCGAGGAAGACGTCGGCGCCGGTGAGGGCCTCGGCCGCGCCGCCGGTCAGCCCGCGTGGGTTGGTCCGGGTGGCCAGCTCGGCCTTCACGTCGTTGAGGTCGGTGCGCTCACGGGCGATGATGCCCTTCGAGTCGAGCACGGTGACGTCCCGAACACCCGCGGCCAGCAGGATATTCGTGCACGCGACCCCGGCGGCGCCCGCACCGGACACCACCACCTTCATATCGGCGATGGCGCGACCCTGCACCTTGGCCGCGCCGTTGAGGGCGGCGAGCACCACGATGGCGGTGCCGTGCTGATCGTCGTGCATGACCGGGCAGTCGAGCGCCTCGATGAGTCGCTTCTCCACCTCGAAGCAGCGCGGCGCCGAGATGTCCTCCAGGTTCACCGCGCCGAAGCTCGGGCGCAGCCGGATGACCGTCTCAACGATCTCGTCGACGTCCTTGGTGTCCAGCACGATCGGGATCGAGTTGAGGTCGGCGAACTTCTTGAACAGCGCCGCCTTGCCCTCCATCACCGGCAGCGAGGCGCGCGGGCCGATATCGCCGAGACCGAGCACCGCGGTGCCGTCGCTGACCACCACGACGAGCCGGTCGGTCCAGGTGTAGCGCTTGGCGAGCTCGGCGTCCTGCGCGATCGCCCGGCTCACCTGAGCGACGCCCGGGGTGTAGGCGATCGACAGGTCGCGCTGGGTTTCCAGCGGCGAGCTGAGTTCTACCGAGAGCTTGCCTCCGAGATGTCCCGCGAAAATCTCGTCGTGGGTGATTTCGGAAAGACTTGCAGTGGCATTCGGTGCGTCAGTCACAGGTGACACGATTTCACTCCTGCTCGGGCCGGACAAACCGGGGGACGGTTACCGCCGGGTATATAGGTATTAGTAGATTCTTTAAGCTCATCGAGTGCGCTGACCGGTACGTTTCGCGTGTTACGGCGGGTCACGAAAAACCCGTTGCCGATTTTCGCTGACGTGGCGCGGCACTGATCCGCGGAGCGGGAGCCGGACGGGTGGGTCCGGACAGAACATGCGGCGTGATCCTCGGGTCGCGACGGTGCGTCGCGAGGCGGAGATCTCCGTAACTCCAGTACCCGGCGGTGGCTTGGGTAAGGAATCCGACACATTCTGCCAGCACGGTCTGCGACTTGCCAAACCGGTCTGGTTCTCGCCGTGTCGCCTGCCCGCAGCCAGCTTACTGCGACGGAATTACCGGACGGTAAGCGAAAACTCGCGTACCGCTCCGATCGGGCGGTGAGTTGTCACATCGCGATCGGGTCGGCCGGTGTGAGGTGCTCGTCGGTCACCGCCGGTATGTCGTCCGCGGGCCGGATCTCCGGCGCGTCCGGAATCGCCGCCGACCGCGTGCTCAGCACGCCGGCCTCGCGGGCATGCGCGACGGCCGGTCCGCGAGCATCGAGTACGAGCGCGTCGCGCCTCGACGGACCGCGGGCGTCGAGCACGAGCGTCTCTCGGCGAGTGGCCGGACCGCGTGCGTCGAACACCAGGGTCTCCCGCCGGACGGACGGGTCGTGCGCCTCGAGCACGAGCGTCTCGCGCCTGCCCCGCGCGACCGGCTCGCGGGCGGGCGGCACAGCAATCTCCTTGGCACCGACCATGCCCGCGTCCAATGCGGCGATCTCGCGTGCGTCCGGGCGCACCCACACGTTGTCCAGGCCTCCTGACATCAACCGCACCCGCCAATCCGCCTCGGCCCCGGGGTGATCGGTGCGCCGATGCATGCCGCGGCTCTCGGTCCGCGCCAGCGCGCTGTATTTGGTCCACCGCGCCACGGCCAGCAGCGCGGCCGCTTGCCGCGCCCGCAACCGATCCAATCCGGTACCGCCCAGGTCGAATTCGGCGCCGGGCCACATCGAGTCGAGTTCGCCGATGCTGTCGACCAGGCTGCCCGCGCTGCGCCAGTAGCTGCGTCGCAGCGGCAGCGTGTGCTCCTGCACGAGCCCGACCACCGCGCGCGGATCGATGCGCGACACCTCGCTCAGCCCCGCCCCCGGCACCTCGCGCACCGGGCTGCGCAGGTCGGCCGCGCGCGCGTACCTGGCCGCGCCGGCACCGGCCCACACCCCGGAGGCGATCGCCCATGCGCCGCCCTGACCGCCGAAGCCGCTGACCGCACCGGTGATCAGCTCCCTGGTGGTCACGTCACCCGCACCGAACAGCCCGCCGATCGTGGTCGCGCAGTCGCGGTCCGCGACCCGCAACCCGCCCGTGCCGCGCACCGTGCCCTCGAGCACCGCGCGCAGCGGTACCCGGCCGGTGTGGTCGACCAGGCCCTGCTCGGTCAGCCAACCGCGCATCGCGACGGGCACGTCGTCGAGTGCCGCGAACACCCGGTGGCCGTCGGCGATGGCGGCGAAGGCCGCCGCGCGGTGACCTTCGAGGATCGCCCCCGACTCGTCGTACAGGGTGGCGAAATGCAGACCGAGCCCGGACACCGAGTTCGGCCGGGCGGTATTCGGCAGATGCGTCACGGGTGTCAGGCCGTACGCACTGGAGAACTCCATGCCGGAAAGCTCGGCGCCGGCTTCCGCGGCGAACAGCAGTCCGTCGCCGGTGTCCACGTCGGTGCCCGCGCCACCGGAGAGGAAGGCACAGCCACCGGTGGCCACCACCACGGCGCCCGCCCGGACCGACCACCCCCGGCAGTCGTTGTGCAGCTGTACCCCGGTGGCTCCGGCGACGCCGCCGTCGCGATCGACGAGCAGTTGCAGGGCCGGATGATGGTCGAGGACGCGCACCCCCGCGTCGAGCACGCTGCGCCGCATCCGGCGCAGGTAACTCGCGCCGTCCAGATACACCCGCAGCGACGATCCCGGTCCCGCGCCGGGGAATCGATACCCCCAGCGGGCCAGCTGCTCTACCCGCAGGTGCGTCTCCTCCAGCACGCGGTGCATCCATTCCGGATCGCCGAGTCCGCCGCCGTGCGCGTACCCGCGGCGCACCGCCTCGTCCCTGGCCGGTCCGGGCGGGATGTTCCACAACGAGGTGGTGCCGTGTGCGGTCGGGCCGCTGGTGCCGCATCTGGCCTTATCGGCGAGCACGACACGGGCGCCGGTGGCGGCGGCGGAGACGGCGGCCCAGGTTCCGGCGGGGCCTCCGCCCAGAACCAGCACGTCCGTCTCGAGTTCGGTCACAATGAGAAATATTCGGCCACAATTCACGTTGCCGCAACCATTAGCGGAATATTTAGCGGTGGCGTTTTCGATTCGATGTCAGCCGAATGCCATAACGCCGCCGTAGATCAACTCCACCACTGCGTCCACAGCAATAATCCAGCGAAGATAAAAACAACCGCCGATCCGGAAAAGGCGGCCAAACCCCGACGCTTGTCCGAATAAATCTGCGCCGCAACGGCTATCGCGGCCACCACCACATGCCACGCCACCGACTCGCCACCCGGACCGGGGAAGTCGCGGCGACCCGCCATGAACGCCGTACCGACGATGACCAGCATCAGCGCGACGGTGCCCGCGGCGACGATCCCGCTGAGGCCACGCAGGAGCCTCACGAAGCGATCACCGGCACACCGGTCGCCTTGCCCACCAGCACCTCGTATTGCGCGGGGTCGGTGGTGAACTCACCGAGGCGGATGGTCTTGTTGGTGCCGTGGTAGTCCGACGAGCCGGTGGTGAGCAGGCCGAGCTCGGCGGCCAGGTCAGCCAGCACCGCGCGGTCCTGCGCGGAATGGTCCGGATGGTCGAGCTCTACGCCGCCCAGGCCGAGCGTGGCCAACTCCCTGATGTCGTCCAAGGCGAGCAGCCTGCCGCGCTTACGGGCTCGCGCGTGCGCGATCACGCTGACCCCGCCCGCGGTGGCGATCATCTCGACCGCGCGCCGCAGCGGCGTGTCGGCCTTCTCCACGTAGTACGGGCCGTGCGGCGCGAGCAATTCCTCGAAGGCGGCGTCGACACTGGGCACCACACCCGCCGCCACCAGCGCCCTGGCCAAGTGCGGCCGACCCGCGGACGGCCCGGCCGAGGCGAGCACGGCATCCGGATCGATCGGTAACCCGTCGGCCACCATCCGCTCGGCCATCGCGCGCACCCGCTCGATCCGCTCGCCGCGCAACCGCTCCCGCTCGTCGGCGAAACTGCGGTCGGTCGGGTCGAAGAGATAGGCAAGCAGATGCACCGGCACCGGCCAGCCGTCCTCGCCGAGGCCGATGCACGACATCTCCATGCCACGGACCAGCGTCAACCCCTGCGGCAGCGCCTCGACCGCCTCGGTCCAGCCCGACGTGGTGTCGTGGTCGGTGATCGCGAGGACGTCCAACCCCGCGGCGGCCGCGTTGCGAACCAGTTCCGCCGGGGTGTCGGTGCCGTCGGACGCGGTCGAGTGGGTATGCAGATCAATGCGCACGCCCTCAGTCTTACAGTGCTCGATCGGCGGCACTCGCGGGTCCCTGCGTGGTGACGCTTCGCTACCGCCTCCGGGCCCGTCGCTCCTGCCGCGGGCGTGCACCCCGAACCGCATCCACCGGCGACGTAGCATCGCCGTGTGCCATCGATACCGTCGTTCCGTGGTTCCGGCCGCGGACCACAGCCGCAGCTGCCGCGCATTCCGATTCCGACCGCGCGGGCCATTGTGGACTGCGGCGTCTACGTCGATGGTCATCGGCTGCCCGGCCGATTCACCCACCGCGACGCGCTCGCCGAGGTGCGCAACCGGGGCGCGGGATTCGTCTGGGTCGGCCTGCACGATCCGGACGAGGGCCAGATGGCAGATATCGCCGAGACGTTCGGGCTGCACGCGCTCGCGGCCGAAGACGCGGTGCACGCGCACCAGCGCCCGAAGCTGGAGCGCTACGACGACACGCTGGTCCTGGTGATGCGCACGGTCGCCTACGTCGAACACGAGATGCACAGCGTCAGCGAGATCGTGGAGACCGGCGAGATCATGGTCTTCACCGGGCCGGACTTCGTGGTGAGCGTGCGCCACGGCGAACACTCCGAACTGGCCTCGCTCCGTAAGGAATTGGAGGCCGATCCGGCCAAGCTGATGCTCGGCACCGGCGCGGTGCTGCACGCGATCGCCGATCACGTGGTGGACACCTACATCGAAGTGACGCAGTCGATCGAACTCGATATCGACGCGATGGAGGAAGCGGTCTTCACGCCGCGCAACCACATCACCATCGAGTCGATCTATCAACTCAAGCGCGAAGTGGTAGAGCTACGCCGGGCGGTGAACCCGCTCGCGGTCCCGCTCCAGGTGCTCGGGCACAAGCCGGATGTGCCGCTGCCCAAGGAGATTCGACGCTACATGCGTGACGTGGCCGATCACCACGCCGGGGTGGCCGAGCGGATCACCGATTTCGATGAGGCACTCAGCGCGTTGATCAGTGCCGTGCTGGCCAAGGTCGGGGTGCAGCAGAACACCGACATGCGCACGATCTCGGCGTGGGTCGCGATCGCCGCGGTGCCGACGATGATCGCGGGCCTCTACGGCATGAACTTCACCCACATCCCGGGATCCGAAGACGTATGGGGCTTTTGGCTGGTCGTCGTGGTCACCCTGGGCATCTGCGTGGGGTTGTACGTCAACTTTCACCGCAACAACTGGCTGTAGCGCCGGATCACAGACTGGCGGCGCCTCTTTCGGGGTCACGCACGTCGATCCCCGCCTCCGCCCAGGCATCCCGCAACGCCTGCGCGCCGCGCACCCGCACCCAGGCCGCCTCGGTCGCGGTCACCGGCGTCACCGCGAAGTACCGCACCGGTTCGGCGGGCGCGGGCAGCACCACCTCGGGAATCCGGCTCTCGCCCAACAACACTGCCGAGAACGGCGCGCCCTGCCACATCGGCTCGCCCAGGTCCATCAGCGCATCCGCTTGCAGCACAACGCCTTCCACGGCGGGCGCGGCGGCGAGCACACCGAGCGTCTTGGCCAGACCCGAGCTCGCACCGGCCGTGCCGCGCAAGGTGAGCACGAGCTCGGCCCGCGGGCCTTTGACCGGATCGGCAAGCAGCGCAGTGGGATCGCCCATCGGATGGCGCGAGCCGCCCACCGTCGCGTAGTGCACCAGTTCGCCGTCGGCGATCCGCAGGATCTCGATGGGTTCCAAGCCGAGGAACGTCACCGACGCCGAATCGACGCCGGCCGCTTGCACACCGAAGTGGTCCAGCACACCGGTGCGGACCGTCGACACCACCTCCATGCGTCAGATGGCCAGCCGCGCAAGCATGTCCCGCGCCTGTTCGGCGGACTTCGGGTCGCACAGCACGTCGTAGCGCCCGGCCACCAACTGCATGGTGGAGGCGAAGTCGCGCTGCCCCTTGGTCGCCGCGTACGGGATCGAGGTGGAGATGACGCCGAAGATGACGCCGCCGACCAGGCCGACCAGCAGCGGGCCGAGCGCGCCGCTGGTGGTGAACAGGCTGAGCAGTAAGCCGAGGAACAGGCCGAGCCAGGCTCCGCTCACCACACCGCCACCGATGACCTTGCCCCAGGTCAGCCGGTAGAGGACGCGCTCGACCTGCATCAGGTCGACGCCGACGATGGTGACGTCCTGCACCGGGAATTGGCTGTCGGCCAGGTAATCGACGGCCTTCTGGGCCTCGGCGT
Source organism: Nocardia sp. CS682 (assembly GCF_004634405.1). Lineage (NCBI taxonomy): Bacteria > Bacillati > Actinomycetota > Actinomycetes > Mycobacteriales > Nocardiaceae > Nocardia > Nocardia sp. CS682. Next base: position 3,185,350 of record NZ_CP029710.1, read on the forward strand.
AGGTGGGATAGGAGCCGACCGGCCAGCCGGACGGCGGCGTCGGCAGCGCTTGCCGTGCGCGATTCGAGTTCCCCAAGGGATTCGTCATGTCTCTATTCTGCTATTCCGACCGGATTCCCGGGGGTGTGAAACGCGTGGTACGCGTCATTGCCGCGGCCCGGCCCTTTTCCGCGATCACCTGAGCCATTTTCGCACTCGCCTCATCGATCATTTCGTCACCGAGCATCACCGCGCCGCGGGCACCACCCTCGGCCGAGGTGTGAAAGGCGTACGCGTCCAGGATCAGCTCGGCGCGATCGTAGTCGGCCTGGCGCGGGCTGAAGATCTCGTTGGCCGCCTCGATCTGGCCGGGATGCAGCACCCACTTGCCGTCGAAGCCGAGTGCCGCGGTGCGCGCGGCGGCCCGCCGGAAGCCGTCCACGTCCCGAATCTGCAGGTACGGGCCGTCGATCGCCTGCAAACCGTGCGCGCGGGCGGCGAGCAGGATCGTCATCAGGATGTGGTGATAGGCATCACCGGTGTCGTAGCCCTCCGGCTGCTCGCCGACCACCAGGGTGCGCATGTTGATGCTCGCCATGAAGTCGGCGGGCCCGAAGACCAGCGCCTGCACCCGCGGGCTCGCGGTGGCGATCTCGTCGATATTGCGTAGCCCCAGCGCGTTTTCGATCTGCGGTTCGATGCCGATCCGGCCGACCTCGAGCCCGGTCGCCTTCTCCAATTGGGTGAGCAGCAGATCCAGGGCACGCACCTGGCCTGCGTCGGTGACTTTCGGCAGCAGGATGGCATCCAGGGCGGTGCCCGCGCCCTCGACGACGGTGATCACGTCGGCGTAGGTCCACTGGGTGGTCCAGTCGTTGACGCGGACCACGCGCAGCTGGTCGCCCCAGTCGGAGTCGTTCAGCGCCGCCACGATATTCGCCCGCGCCTCGGCCTTGGCGGCCGGCGCGACGGCGTCCTCCAGATCGAGAAACACCTCGTCGACGGGCAGGCCCTTGGCCTTTTCGATCATCTTCTTGTTGCTGCCCGGACAGGCGAGCACCGAACGGCGCGGCTTCAAGATCACTCCCGTCGATCGTGGCGAGGTACTTGCCCCCGCCTGCGAACCTCTAGCCTGGCAAGCATGGCAGCTACCAGGGTGTACGTCGCCAGGCTGGCCGGCCTGGCGGTGTTGGGACCGGACGGCGAGTCTATCGGCCGGGTCCGCGATGTCGTCGTGGCCATCCGGTACGACCGGCAACAGCCGAGGATCCACGGTCTCGTCGTCGAATTGCCCACCCGTCGGCGCATTTTCGTGCCGATCCTGCGGGTCACCGCGATCGAGCCGGGGGTGGTGACACTGAACACCGGGACGGTGAGCCTGCGCCGGTTCACCCAGCGCCCCGGCGAGATGCTCGCGCTCGCGCAGATCGTGGATTCCGCGGTGCGCGTGGAGGATCCGGATCTGCCGGACCTCGCCGGGGTGGATGTGGTGGTGGTCGATCTCGGCATGGAGCAGACCCGCACCAGGGACTGGCGGGTCACCAGGGTGGCGGTACGCGGGCACCGCAGGATCGGGCGCCGCCGCACCGTGCACGTGGTGGACTGGATCCACGTATCGGGGCTGACGCCGACCGAGATCGATCGGCCGGGCCAGGAGGTCACCCAGCTGCTGGAGCAGTTCGAGGGACTGCGCCCCGCCGATGTCGCGCATCTGCTGCGCGAACTGCCGGAGAAGCGGCGCATCGAAGTCGCCATCGCGCTGGACGACGAACGGCTCGCCGATGTCGTGCAGGAGCTGCCCGACGACGAGCAGGTCGCCCTGCTCGGCCACTTGGAGGTGCGCCGGGCTGCCGACGTGCTCGAGGCCATGGATCCCGACGACGCCGCCGACCTGCTCGGCGAGCTGCCGGTCAGTGAGGCCGAATCGCTGCTCGCGCTGATGGACCCGGAGGAATCCGAACCGGTGCGCCGGTTGCTCGAGCATTCGCCGTACAGCGCGGGCGGCCTGATGACGCCGAAGCCGGTGATCCTGACGCCGTCCACCACGGTCGCCGAGGCGCTCGCCCGGGTACGCAACCCCGATCTGACGCCCGCGCTGGCGTCCATGGTGTTCGTGGTGCGCCCGCCGACCGCGACACCCACCGGCCGGTACCTCGGCTCGGTGCACATCCAGCAGTTGCTGCGCGAGCCACCGGCCCATCTGGTCGGCGGCATTCTCGACGCGGAGCTGGCTCCGCTGCGCCCCGACGTCCCGCTGGCCGCGGTCACGCGCTACTTCGCGACCTACAACCTGGTCTGCGGACCGGTGGTGGACGAGGAGAACCACCTGCTCGGCGCGGTGAGCGTCGACGATGTGCTCGACCATCTGCTGCCCGACGACTGGCGGGATCAGGAAGAGCTGCACGAAGGGATAGTCCGTCATGACTGACAAAGGCGGCGCTCGGCAGCGGCTGGAGACGCCGGTCGAGTCCCGGTTCCGGATCGAGTGGGATGCCGAGGCGCTCGCGCGCAGCAGCGAGCGGGTCGCCCGCTTCCTCGGCACCGGCCGCTACCTGGCCATTCAGACGATCATCGTGATTATTTGGATCGCGTTGAATGTCTTCGTCATCGCATTGCGCTGGGACCCGTATCCGTTCATTCTGTTGAATCTGGCGTTCTCCACCCAGGCCGCCTATGCCGCGCCGTTGATCCTGCTTGCGCAGAACCGGCAGGACAATCGCGACCGGGTCTCCCTGGAGGAGGACCGGATGCGGGCCGCGCAGACCAAGGCGGACACCGAATTCCTCGCCCGCGAACTCGCAGCGTTGCGGATCGCGGTCGGCGAAGTGGCGACTCGCGACTATTTGCGCAGGGAATTGGAGGAGATGAAGGAGATACTCGATCGGATCGAGGGCGCGAGCGACGACAACCCGCAGCGCAAGAAAAACTCCGGCCGAAAGCAGACGTCCACCCTGGTTTCACCGGCTGTAGCTGATGATTGACGGGAAATACCGAACAACTACCTGACTGGTGGGTAACCTGGACAGCGTTGTCCCGAGCGGCTCGGGAAGGGGATGTCCCGGACAGCCGCTCAAACGACGTAGAGGATTGGTGTGGCTGAATGCGTATATCTGCTCCGATAACCGTCTCGGCCCTGGTCGTAGCTGGTCTGGTAGCCACAGGCTCGACCTCCGACCCCACCACCTCCACCGGCGCGCCGCAGGCACCCGAGGCTTTGCTCGCGTCGTCCGCCAATCCGACGGGCGGTACGGGCAAGGCAAGTGAAACAGGACTGTCTAAGACAGTCGGCCTGCTCCCGGTGACCCAGGAAGCTCCCCGCAAACTACGGGCTATGACCCCGTCCGACGGCTCGGCGCCGTTTGCCGGACGGGTGCCGTTGCAGGAGATCTCGCTCCCGCTGATCGGTGGCGCGCTCGGGATCCCCGAGGTCGTGCTCGCCGCGTACCGCAACGCCGAGCTCGCGCTCGAATCCTCCACCCCCGGCTGCGGACTGTCCTGGAGCCTGCTCGCGGGCATCGGCCGGATCGAATCCGGCCACGCGGGCGGCGGGCGCACCGACGCCGCGGGCACCACGGTCACCCCGATCTACGGCCCCGCGCTGGACGGCACGCTGCCGGGCAACGAGATCATCAAGGCCGCCAGCGGCGGTTACGTGCGCGCGATGGGCCCGATGCAGTTCCTGCCCGGCACCTGGAGCCAGTACGCCGCCGACGGTAACGGCGACGGTGTCGCCGACCCGAACAACGTCTTCGACTCCGCGCTCGCCGCGGGCAAGTACCTGTGTTCGGGCGGGTTGAACCTGCGCGACCAAGCCCAGGAACTACGCGCGGTGTTGCGCTACAACAACTCCACCGCCTACGCGGCCAACGTGCTCAGCTGGGCGGCGGCCTACCGCACCGGTGGCGCGCCGACCCAGGTGACCATCTCTCCCGACCTGATCCCGCCCGGCAGCAGCACACCAGCCCAGGGCCCGAACATGACCGCGGCGACCTACACCAACGCCGCGCCTGCCACGACCACGCCCGCGGCGCCGCAGACCAGTACGACGACACCGACGCCGACCGAGGTGATGATCACCATCCCCGGTCTGCCGCCGATCCCGTGTGGCATCTTCTGCCCGCCGCCGCCGAAGCCGCTCAATCCCTGTGAGCCCGCCGTGATTCCGGCGCCCATGCCGCGCCCTGGCGAGCCCGCTGAGCCCGCGATCGTGCCCGGCGCACCCGGACAGACCTTCGGCGCGGGAGCGGCCGCTCCGCAGGATCCCGCGCACCCCGAGCAGCCGCCCGTGGTGCCGGTGTGCACGCCGCCCGAGGCCCAGCAGCAAGCACAGGCGCCGCAACCACAACCGCAACCCCAGCAGGCGCCCGCGCCCGAGCAGCGGACGGTGCCGACGCCGGACGCGCCGCCGACGGTAACGGTCGAGCCCGCACCCCCACGGCCGCGGCGACACCTACTCCGCCGCCCGGCATCACGTTGCCGTTCGGCATCGTGATTCCGCTGCCGCCTGCCCCCCAAGGCTGATGCCAAACTCGAAGCAGGTCACGAAGCAGTAACAAAAGGGTCTCGAATGCGGTAGTCTCCTCTTCGTCAGATCACGAAGGGCTCACGAAGAGCCGTTGGAGGGTCACCGCACAGTGGGGCGTCACCGTAAACAACCGGCTGTCACCGTCAGGCGCAGCTCGGTTCTCGCACTTACCGGATTGGTTCCCGCTGGACTCGTGGCAGTCACTGCCGCGTCCGATGTGGGTAACGCGAGTCAGGCCGCGGCAGCGGTGGAGCAGCATCTCCCGGGGGATGATCAGATCGCGGTCGGCGCGAAGCCGCAGACCTTGCTGGAGCCGGCCGCCGAGACCGAGTTCGTCGTCAACAAGATGGCGAAGCCGAGCGGCCCGCCGGTGGTGAAATCCGTTGCGCTGGCAGATAATCGGCAGCTCGCCGCTTTGCCCGTCGGCCCGATGGGCGTTCCGGGCATCGCGATCGCGGCCTACGAGAACGCCGAGCGCATCCTCGCCGCGGACAACCCCACCTGCAACATGCCGTGGTCGATGCTCGCCGGAATCGGCCGCGTCGAATCCACCCATGCCTACGGCAAGGCCGACGCCGACGGCAACCCGCTCACCCCGGTCTACGGTCCGGTGCTGGACGGAAGCCTGGCGGGCAACAACGTCATTCGCGACTCCGACGGCGGCGAGCTGGACGGCCTCGGCAGTTACGACCGCGCCATCGGCCCGATGCAGTTCCTGCCGCAAACCTGGAAGCGCTACGCCGCCGACGGCAACGGCGACGGCATCGCCGATCCGCAGAACCTCTTCGACGCGGCACTGACCGCCGGAAAGTACCTGTGCGACGGCGGTTTGAACATGCGCGACTTTGCCCAGCAGTCCAAGGCGATCCTGCGCTACAACAACTCGATGGCCTACGTCGCGAACGTCATGGCCTGGGAAACCTCCTACAGCAGTGGTGTCGCACCACGGGCCGGGGACCTGCCCAGAATTTGACACGCCTAAAATTCCTGCCATGCCAGTAGTTACGGAATCGGATGTGCGGGGCGCGCTCGCGAAGGTCGACGATCCGGAGATCCGCAAGCCGATCACCGAACTGGGCATGGTGAAGAGCATTGCGATCAGTCCGGACAGCAATGTCCACATCGAGGTCTACCTGACCACGGCGGGCTGCCCACTGCGCACGGAGATCATCCAGCGGGTCACCAAGGCCGTTGCCGATGTCGCCGGCGTCGGCGCGGTCACCGTCGACCTCGACGTGATGAACGACGAGCAGCGCACCAATCTGCGCAAGCAGCTGCGCGGCGACTCGGCCGACCCGGTCATCCCGTTCGCCCAGCCCGGCTCGCTGACTCGCGTGTACGCGGTAGCGTCCGGCAAGGGCGGCGTCGGCAAGTCCAGCGTCACCGTCAATCTCGCCGCCGCCATGGCCGCGCGCGGGCTCTCGGTCGGCATCCTGGACGCCGACATCTACGGCCACTCCATCCCGCGCATGCTCGGCACCGACGCCCGGCCGACCCAGGTCGAGAAGATGATCATGCCGCCGCAGGCGCACGGCGTGAAGATGATCTCCATCGCGCAGTTCACCCAGGGCAATACGCCGGTGGTGTGGCGCGGCCCGATGCTGCACCGGGCGCTGCAACAGTTCCTCGCCGACGTGTTCTGGGGCGATCTGGACGTGCTGCTGCTCGACCTGCCGCCCGGCACCGGCGACATCGCCATCTCGATCGCCCAGCTGATCCCCGGCGCCGAGATCCTCGTCGTCACCACCCCGCAGATCGCCGCCGCCGAGGTGGCCGAGCGCGCGGGCGCCATCGCCTTGCAGACCAGGCAGCGCATCGCCGGCGTGGTGGAGAACATGTCCTGGCTCGACCTGCCCGACGGCAGCCGGATGGAGCTCTACGGCTCCGGCGGCGGACAGGTGGTCGCCGACCGCCTCACCCGCGCCGTCGGCGCCGACGTGCCGTTGCTCGGCCAGGTCCCGATCGAGCAGGCCGTCCGCGAGGCGGGCGACGAGGGCTCGCCGATCGTCCTGCGCAGCCCCGACTCCCCCGCCGCCAAGGCGCTGCTCGACATCGCCGACAAACTGGCAGTCCGCCGCCGCGGTCTGGCGGGCATGTCCCTCAACATCGACACCACGCGTCACGGATAGTCCGACGCTGCGCGTATTCGGGCCGGGACACCGGTGCCGTAGCAGTCGTGTCGGCGGCCTGGTGGAAGGCGGCCCATGCCCGGCGAGTTGGCTACCCGCGTACGAAATCAGCTGTGCTGGTGACCTCGACGTCCGATTTCCGCATGGGCACGGCGTGCCCGGTGTCGGACCCAGCCAATAAGCTCGTCTCATGCTCACGTTGCTGCTCTACGTGCTGATCGTCGGTCTCGTCGCCGCGGTGCTGTTCCTGCTCGCCAGTGCGGTCTTCGGGCGGGCCGAGGAATTGGGGCCGCTGCCGGAGGGGACGACGGCGACGGTCTTGCCCGCCGAGGGGGTCTCCGGCGCCGATGTCCGGGCGCTGCGGTTCCAGCAGGTGGTGCGCGGTTACAAGGCGTCCGAGGTGGACTGGGCGCTGGCCCGGCTCGCCGCGCGGATCGACGAGCTACAACACCAGCTCGCCGAGGCGCAGGCCGCGCGCTGGCAGACCCCGGCCACCCCGGAATCGAAATGAGCTCGCCCGAGCTGCTGCGCCGCGCCGAGGACGACGGCCGGATCCGCTGCGCCTGGCCGCTGGAGACCCAGCTGTACCGCGATTACCACGACTTCGAGTGGGGCAAGCCGCTGCACGGCGACGACGCGCTCTTCGAGCGGCTGTGCCTCGAGGCGTTCCAGTCGGGGCTGTCCTGGATCACCATCCTGCGCAAGCGGCCCGCCTTCCGGGCGGCGTTTGCCGGATTCTCGATCGCGCGGGTCGCCGAGTTCGGTGAGGCCGATGTGGCGCGGCTGCTCGCCGACACGGGCATCGTCCGCAACCGGCTGAAAATCGAGGCGGCGATCGGCAACGCCCGGGTTGCCCGCGACCTCGATATCGGACTGGACACACTGCTCTGGTCCTTCGCACCCGACCCGCGGCCGCGCCCGAAAACCGGTGCCGATGTGCCCGCCAGCACACCTGAATCCGTCGCTCTGGCAAAAGAATTGAAGCGGCGGGGGTTCCGTTTCGTCGGACCGACCACAGCGTACGCACTGATGCAGGCGACGGGGATGGTAGACGATCACCTGGCCGATTGCTGGGTCGGTAGTGACGTGTCCGACACAGTCCGACCGGTCACTTTTTGAACTCAGGTATCCGTCCACATCCGCGATAGGGAAGAATGGGACAGGTGTAGCTCGCCAAATGCCGGCGAGCTCGCTGGTTGGTGACAACTGGAGTTCCAAGAAAGTGCGCAGCATATCGCGCAGATCTGGAGGGAGCAGAGGATGGCGGCCATGAAGCCCCGTACCGGGGACGGTCCCCTCGAGGCAACCAAGGAAGGGCGTGGAATCGTCATGCGGGTTCCACTCGAGGGTGGCGGGCGTTTGGTCGTCGAACTCACGCCGGACGAGGCCGCGGCGCTCGGCGACGAACTGAAGAGTGTCACCAGCTGATACTTCAGCGCTGGCAGCTGTGGCCGGCCTGCTGTCCTGCCCGGAATGCGCGCTCGGACTCGAGCCGCGTGATCGGGCATTGCGGTGTGCGCACGGGCACAGCTTCGACATCGCCAAGCAGGGCTATGTCAGCCTGCTGACCGGCGCGTCGACGAAGATGACCGGCGACACCGCGGCCATGCTGGACGCGCGTGCCGCCTTTCAAGGTGGGGGACATTTCGCACCGATCGCCGCCGCGACAGCACAGGCGGTCGGGCCGGACGAGCATGCGTCCGGCACAGTGCTGGAGGTGGGCGCGGGCACCGGCTATTACCTGGCCGGTGCGCTCGACGCCGCACCCGCCGGCACCGGGATCGCGCTGGACGTGGCCAAGCCTGCCGCCCGGCGCTGTGCCCGCGCCCATCCACGGGCGGCGTCCGTCCTCGCCGACGCTTGGCGTGGGCTGCCCGTCCGCGACGGCGCGCTGCGCGCCGTGCTGTCGGTGTTCGCCCCGCGTAATCCGGCCGAGGTCGCCCGCGTGCTCGATGCGGACGGCCGATTCGTCGTCGCCACCCCCACCGACCGGCACCTGTGCGAATTGATCGGCCCGCTCGGCATGGTGACGATCGATCCGGACAAGGACCGCAGGCTCGACGCGGCCATGTCCGGGCATTTCACGGCGGCCGAACGCGTGCTGGTCGAGTATCCGATGAAGCTCACGCGGGCCGACGTGGCCAACGTCGTCGGCATGGGGCCGTCAGCCCATCACGCCGCGACCGAGGATCCGCGCATCGCCACCCTCCCCGATGCCCTCGAGGTCACCGCCTCGGTCCTGGTCGCCACGTATCTCCCGACCTAGCCCGGCGCACTCGTCCCCCGGCTCAGCCCCGCCGCCGTCGTTCCCCGATCTAGCCCGCCGCCGTCGTCTCCGACCTGGCCCGCTGCCGCCATCGACGTCCGACCGCGCCAGGTAGTCCAGTCACCGGCCACGTCCCACCGGGTGAGCTCACCTCGGATCAGAGCTTGCGAACCTGGTCGTACACCTCGACGGTCTGCGCCGCGATCCGCGACCAATCGAACTCCGCGATGGCCCGCGCCCGCCCCGCCGCCCCGAACTCCGCGGCCAGCACCGGATCACCGGCCACCTCGTTGATCGCCGCGGCCAACGCCTGCTCGTACGCCTCCGGCGCGCTCGGATCGTAATGCACCAGCCGCCCGGTGCTACCGTCGCTGACCACCTCGGGGATGCCACCCACATCCGAGGCGACCACCGCGGTCGCGCACGCCATCGCCTCCAGGTTGACGATGCCGAGCGGCTCGTACACCGACGGGCACACGAACACCGTCGCGGCGGCCAGGATCTGCCGGATCTGCTCGGTGGGCAGCATCTCGCGCACCCAGAACACATTGCCCCGGCTGCGCTGGAGCTCCTCGACCGCGGCGGCCGTCTCCGCCTCCAGCTCCTTGGTGTCGGGCGCGCCCGCGCACAGCACCAGTTGGATGTCCGGGTCGAAGTCGCGCGCGGCGGCGAGCAGATGCCCGACACCTTTCTGCCGGGTGATCCGTCCGACGAACGCAACGATCGGCCGGTCGGTCCGCACGCCGAGCACCGTGAGCACCGGCCGCGCGCCCGCCGCCACCGGACCCGGGTACCACACGCCCGCATCGATGCCGTTGTGCACGACGTGCACCCGGTCCGGGTCGACGGCGGGGTAGGCGTCGAGCACGTCGTGGCGCATCCCCTCGCTCACCGCGATGATCGCGTCCGCGTGCTCGACCGCGTTGCGTTCCGACCATGAAGAGAGCCGGTAGCCACCGCCCAGCTGTTCGGCCTTCCACGGCCGTCGAGGCTCGAGCGAATGCGCGGTGAGCACGTGCGGGATGCCGTAGAGGGTGGCGGCCAGATGCCCGGCCAGGCCGGTGTACCAGGTATGCGAGTGCACGACATCCACCTGTCCGGCGGCGTCGGCCATGCGCAGCTGCGCCGACATCATCTGCACCGCCGCGTTGGCGGCGTAGAGCTGCGGATCGGGTTGGTGCACCACGGCATCGCTGCGCGCGACACCCATGCAATGCACGGTGACCTCACACAACTTGCGCAGCTGGGCGGTCAGCTGCGTGACGTGTACCCCCGCACCGCCGTAGACCTCGGGTGGGTACTCACGGGTCAGCATCGCGACCCGAAGCCGGTCGTGCGCGCCGGAATCCGCCGTCGAGCGACCGGTGTCCGTGCCGAAACTCACCCGCTTCAAAGTAGACGTTCACCACCGCTGGGGCCACTCGCGCGCCAGTTACCCGGTAGTTTGGCAGGTGTGAGGAGCCAGCCGCACGTACTCGGGATCGTGCTCGCCGGTGGCGAGGGCAAGCGACTCTTTCCACTCACGGCGGACCGTGCCAAACCAGCGGTGCCGTTCGGCGGTGCCTATCGACTGATCGATTTCGTTCTCAGCAACCTGGTCAACGCGGGTTTTCTGCGACTGTGCGTACTCACCCAATACAAGTCGCACTCGCTGGACCGGCACATCTCGCAGACCTGGCGCCTGTCCGGTTTCGGGGGTGAATACATCACCCCAGTGCCCGCGCAGCAGCGGCTCGGCCCGCGCTGGTACACCGGCAGCGCCGACGCGATCATGCAGTCGCTGAACCTGATCTACGACGAAGATCCCGACTACATCGTGGTTTTCGGCGCCGACCACGTGTACCGGATGGATCCGGAACAGATGGTCAACCACCACATCGAGTCCGGCGCGGGCGTCACGGTGGCGGGTATCCGGGTGCCGCGCAGCGAGGCCAGCGCGTTCGGCTGCATCGACTCCGACGAGTCCGGCCTGATCACCCAGTTCCTGGAGAAGCCCGCGCATCCGCCGGGCACGCCCGATGATCCCAATGTCACTTTTGCGTCAATGGGCAATTATGTCTTCACCACCAAGGTGCTGGTGGATTCGATCAAGGCCGACGCGGACAACTCCGACTCCGATCACGACATGGGCGGCGACATCATCCCGTCGCTGGTCGCCTCGGGGCAGGCCGGGGTCTACGACTTCGCCGACAACGACGTACCCGGCGCGACCGAACGCGACCGCGGGTACTGGCGCGACGTCGGCACCATCGACGCCTTCTACGACGCGCACATGGACCTGGTGTCGGTGCACCCGGTGTTCAACCTCTACAACCGGCACTGGCCGATCCGCGGGGCCGCGGAGAACCTGCCGCCCGCCAAGTTCGCCCAGGGCGGCCTGGCGCAGGAGTCCATCGTCGGCGCGGGCAGCATCCTGTCGGCCGCCACGGTGCGCAATTCGGTGCTCAGCTCCAATGTGGTGATCGACGACGGGGCGACCGTCGAGGGCAGCGTGCTCATGCCGGGTGTGCGCATCGGCCGTGGCGCGGTGGTGCGCCGGGCCATCCTGGACAAGAACGTGGTGGTCGGCGAGGGCGAGATCATCGGCGTCGATCTGGAGCGCGACCGGGAACGCTTCGCCATCAGCAACGGTGGCGTCGTCACCGTCGGCAAGGGTGTCTGGGTGTAGCGAAACATTGGACAGCAAGGGCTTTCGGCCCGGAAGATGGAGTCATGTTCAGGCGCGCGCCGTCCGACCCCGCGCTGGAACAGGTCCGCACGCTGACCGCGTCGCTCGATGTGCCGCGCCCCTGGCACCTGGAAACTTTCGTCGATCATGTCGCGACGCTGCTCGGCAAGCCGATCACGCTGTTCCCGCAACCCGAACTGACCGCCAAGGGGTTTCCGTGCGGGGTGGTCATCGAACGACCGGACAGTTTCCTCGTCGCCTATGACGCGGCGAGCTCCGGCTACCACACCGATCACATTGTGCTGCACGAGATCGCGCACCTGCTGCTGGATCACGCGGGCTACGTATCTCCCTCGTCGCGCCTGCGCACACTGCAGCAGTTGTTCACCGAAGTGGACACCGACGTTGTGCTCCGCGTGCTGGCGCGGACCGACTACGATGACGTTCTCGAAAGCCAAGCCGAACTGTTCGCCTCCCTGGTGATGTCCGAAACCGATGCTCCCCGTTCGGGTTCCGTGCTCGGCCGGGCGATCTTCCGCCGCTAGGGACGTGGATACGCGCTGATGCTGCCGATCGCCGTGACACTGCCGATCACGGTCGCCTCATGGCTGTTGCTGACGGTCCGCCTGTTCCGCTTCCGCACCACGCTGGCGGAACGCCGATTCAACATGTTGCTCGCGACGGTGACCGGGATCCTCACGACGCACGAGCCGACGCTGCGCGCAGAACTCAGCGCGCTCTCCGGCGGACGGTTGAGCATCGGATTGATCTATCAGCTCGGCGCCATCGGTTTCATGTTCAGCACCGCGGCGAGTCTGCTGGTCGCGGCCGCCATGCTGGGTCGTGCGCAGTCGGCCGCCCCCGTCTACGGGCTCGCGGGCGCGTCCTGTGCGGTGGGAATCCTCTTCAGCGGGCCTGCACAGGGGCCGAGCCCGTTCACCATGTACGAGCAGCCGGGCTGGGGCCAGTTCGGCTTCTGGCTGGCGTTGGCGCCGCTGTCCTACTGGATGGTCTTCTACTTCGGCCGGGTATGCATCGCCGAGATGCGCACCCAGCACGCTCGCCGCGAACGCGCCCTGCACGCCACGGTCCTCGGTGCGGGCTGCACCGTCTTCCTGATGTTCAGCCTGACCTTCGTCAGCACCGGCCTGCGCGCGCTGGGGCACGAGAACCGGCTGACGCGTGCGCAACTCGTCATCGACAACAACGCGGTGTTCTTCCAGGCGTTGCCGTTCCTGGTGATCGGCGCGGTACCGGTGGCGGCCTGGCTCATCGATGCGATCGGGCTCGATGCCTGGTCACGACGCCGGAAACGTCTGCTGCCGTTGTGGTTCGATCTGACGAAAGCCTGCCCCGAGATCGTGCATCGCACCTCGGTGCCGGTGGCTGCGCATCGCAGCCGCTACTTCCTGCATCGCACCGTCATCGAGATCCGCGACAGTGTGCTCATCCTGGCCCGGTACGCCACCCCCACGCCGGCGGAGCTCCGGGCCGCGATCACCGCGTCCGCCCGCACCGCCCCGGAACGCGAAGCATTGGACCTCGCGGTGCGACTCGTGCGCGCCTGCGCCGCCAAGTCTCGTGGCGATGCGCCGACGGGCGCAGGCTCGATGCACCACTGCGCCGGCGACAACCTGGTGGAGGAGGCCGCGCAACTCGCCGCCATCGCCGCGCAGTGGTCCCGTGCACAGGCGCTGGTGGCCGACCCGGCGATCAGCGCGGCGGCACGGGCGTAGCCGGGCAGAACGGCGCGCAGGGGCCCGGCGTGCGCGGCACCGTCGACGTCGCCGGTTGCCCGAAGTCGGCGGTGCTGACCAGGTAGACCACCAGCACCGCGCCGACCAAGACCAGGGCGAACGCGATCATCGCCCCGCCCCAGTGGATCGGCGGACGTCCGTCGGCATTGTTGTTGTTCAAGATGTAGTAGATCACTCGGGTCGCACCTCTTCCGCAGGCGTCGAGCGGGGCACTACCTCTCCGGTACAGACGTGCTCTGAGCAGCATGCGCCTCGAATCGCCGCGCTGTTGCTGTATTCGGCGACTCGGCCGAGGGCAGCGCCGGCGACCGGCCCACCCCTCCGGGGTCGGTCACCGGCGATCCGGTTGTCCTCCGTGCGCGCGCGGTACCGGTACTCGGCGTTGCGAACGCGACCTCCCGAAGGGCAACCGGCCATCGTACATCCGTTGCGAGCCTTCGCATTCCATGATCTGTCACCGACCGGGACGCGCAATGCTCAGTGCGACAAGTGAATTCGCCTGCACCGCGGGCAGCAGGAAAACACGCATCACCTGCCGGTGTGCGTGCGCGCGGTGGACTACCTATCGGGGCGCGGGCGGCGCCGTGCAGAACGGTTCGCAGGGACCCGGGGTCGGAGTGAATTTCGCGGGGCCGGTATCGAAATCGGTGTTACTCACCACCAGCATCACCACGATCGCGGCGACAATGACCAAACCGAGCAAGAACAGCGTGGGCCGCAACCAACTCGATCGATGTTCTACGACGACATGACCGACGTGACCGATTTCGAACAGTTCGTATCCACGCATTTGCTATACCTCCGCCGCCATTGGCTGCCCATCGGGTACCCGGAGCGAGGCGGAGGAATCCCATGTCACGCACGGATATCCACTATGGGCACCGAATGGTGACGCGACTAACCGCGCGAGGCGCAGAGCAAACCGTCGCCGACCGGGATCAGCACACTGGTGAGTTCCGGATCCTCGGCGATCGCACGGGTGGCCGCGCGCACCGCCTGGGTCGCCGGATCACGCTGCGCCGCATCGGGAACCCGGCCGCCGAGCAACGCGTTGTGCAGCAGAATCGCCCCGCCCGCACGCAGCAACCGCACCGCCTGGGTGACGTATTGCGGGTGCTCGAGCGGCGCGGCGTCGATGAACACCAGGTCGTAGGCGCCGTCGGCGAGCCGCGGCAGCACATCGAGTGCGCGGCCGTTGATCAGCCGGGTGCGCGCGGGCGGAATGTCGGCCGCGCGGAAAGCCTCCTTGGCAGCGCGCTGGTGCTCCGGCTCGGAATCAATGGTGGTCAGCGTGCCGTCCTCGCGCATGCCGTCGAGCAGCCACAGCCCGCTGATTCCCGCGCCGGTACCCACTTCGACCACCGCTTTGGCGTCGAGCAGCTGCGCATACATGCTCAGCAATGCCCCCACCGACGGCGGTACCGGCACCGCACCGAGCTCGGTGGCCCGTTCGCGCGCGCTGACGAGGATCTCGTCTTCCACGACGGATTCCTCCACGTAGGCGAGATTTCGCTCCAAATTCGATGCCACGGGTATGAGGTTAATGCTGGGCAGCTGGTATCCGCGCGTTCCGAACTCCTGCCCCGCCGGGCAATCTCGCCGCCAGTTTTCTCAGGTGTCCCTCAGCATCTCCATATCCAGGCCATATCAGGCTAGGAAAGAGTAGGGGCAACGCAAGACCAGTCGACCTTCGACACGGGACGCGGGAACAACGGCATACAGGTTGTCGGTTGTATCCGAACGTAACGGTTCCACCTCCGAAAGAGATTTCGGAACCGAGCCGAGTTCCGAGTTTACGGTCCCTAGTAGGAGGTAGCCCCATCCACATGGTCGATGCGGCGCGTGAGCACGCCACCCTTCCCGAGCAGATCCTCCCGATCGAGTCCGACGCCGAAGAGGCCGTCGATCTCACCGGTACCGCTGCTTTCGATGCCACCGGTGACCGGGCGGCCATGCCGTCCTGGGACGACCTGGTCCGTGAGCACGCCGACCGGGTGTACCGCTTGGCCTACCGTCTCTCCGGCGACGCACAGGATGCCGAGGATCTCACCCAGGAGACCTTCATCCGCGTGTTCCGTTCGCTGTCCAACTACCAGCCCGGCACCTTCGAAGGCTGGCTGCACCGCATCACCACGAACCTGTTCCTGGACATGGTCCGGCGCCGCAACCGCATCCGGATGGAGGCGCTGCCCGAGGACTACGACCGGGTCCCCTCCGAGGGTCCCGACCCGGAGCAGGCCTATCACGATGCCCGCCTCGACCCGGATCTGCAGCGGGCGCTGGATTCGCTGGCCCCGGAATTCCGGGCCGCGGTCGTGCTGTGTGACATCGAAGGACTCTCCTACGAGGAGATCGGCGCTACGCTCGGCGTGAAGCTCGGCACCGTGCGCAGCCGGATTCATCGTGGGCGACAGGCACTGCGCGACTACCTTGCGCATAATGGAAGTGAGCAGCGGTTCGCTGCTGAAGCAAGCCTCGGGTGAGCTGGACGAAAGCCGGCATCACCCTACGGATCGGATGATGTCGGTTGGAAGGGTGAGCACCGAATGAGTGGCGACTCCAGCACGCCCGGTCGTCGTCCGCCTCGATTCCGTCCCACCGAGCATCTGGCCAGCGAAGCGGTCGC
Organism: Nocardia sp. CS682; assembly: GCF_004634405.1. Taxonomy (NCBI): domain Bacteria; kingdom Bacillati; phylum Actinomycetota; class Actinomycetes; order Mycobacteriales; family Nocardiaceae; genus Nocardia; species Nocardia sp. CS682. Next base: position 3,201,300 of record NZ_CP029710.1, read on the forward strand.
GGCCTATGTGGACGGCGAGTTGCGGATGAACGCCTATCTGCGTGCCGCCCAGCATCTTTCTCAATGCCCGGAATGCGCGGGCGAGGTCGACGCACAGCAGCAGGCGCGCATCGCGCTGCGCCAGTCCGGCCCGATCTCGATTCCGCACGGCCTGCACGACAGCCTGACCCGGATTCCGCTCGCCGATCTGCCCGGCGGCGCATCCAGCCAGACCGCGAGCACCAACGGGACTCCGCGCAACGAGGCGGTTTTCGGCTTTCTTACCGATTCGTTCGCCGCGACCCGGTGGACTACGTGGTGGCGCAAGTAGAGTTTCCCGAGTGACTGAGCGTAGCGAGGGAACCATAGGCGCCAACAGGGGGAACCTGCGGCCGCCGGACGCGCCCGTCCTCGGGCCGCGCCCGGTCTATCGACCCCATGTCGACAAGCACACCGCCCGCGCCTTCCGCAGGCCTGCGGGCCTGTCCGGCTCGTTCGCCGAGCCGCTGCCCCGCGGTGCCGGGCCGATCGCGGGCCAGGACGCCCAGAACCGCCCGCCGGACGCCGTGCTCGCCGAGGCGTTCGGTCGCCCCGAGGGTTCCACCGAACTCCTGCAGCGCGACCCCGACGCGGCCGACACCAGCACACCGGTGGCCGGGCCGGTCGATCCGTGGCGTGACCCGACTTCCGCAGCCCGGCTCGGCGCCCCCGCGGTGCCGACCCCCAAGGCCGAGCCGCTGCCGCAGGCCCACCGCCTCAGCGCCCGCGAGGTTCTCTTCGGCTCCCGTGTCGCCCCCAAGGCTCTCGCGCTGCTCGCGCTCGTCGCCCTCGCCGTCGGCGTGCTCGGCGGTCTGGTCGGCAGGCTGACGGCCGAACAGGCCTCCAGCCTCACCTCGCGCAATGTGACGCTGAAGCAGACCGACGACGGCGGCGACCAGCCGCACAGCCAGATCGCCAACGTCGCCAACGCGGTGTTGCCGTCGGTGGTGTCCATCCGGGTCACCGTCGGCGACAACGGCGCGACCGGCTCCGGCGTGGTGCTCGACGGCCAGGGCTACCTCGCGACGAACAATCACGTGGTCTCGATGGCCGCCCAGGACAAGACCAACCGGGCCACCATCCAGGTCCAGTTCGCCGACGGCACCAAGGTGCCCGCCAACATCGTCGGGCGCGACCCGAAGACCGACCTCGCCGTGCTCAAGGTCGACGTCAAGAACCTGACCGTCGCCAAGCTCGGTAAATCCGACGACGTCCAGGTCGGCGACGAGGTGCTGGCCATCGGTTCGCCGCTCGGGCTGAGCAAGACGGTCACCTCCGGCATCGTCAGCGCACTGCACCGCCCCGTGAACCTGGAGGGCGAGGGCAGTGACACCAAAGCCGTGATCGACGCGGTGCAGACCGACGCCTCGATCAACCCGGGCAACTCCGGTGGCGCACTGGTCGACATGGAGGGCAGGCTGATCGGCATCAACACCGCGATCCGCAGCGAATCCGGCGGCTCGGTCGGCCTCGGCTTCGCCATCCCGGTCGACCGGGTGACCAGCGTGGCGCAGACGCTGATCCGCGACGGCGCCATCCATCACGCGCAGCTCGGCGTCAGCGCGCAGACGAAGAACGTGGCCAACGAGGTCATCTCCGGAGCCAGGGTCGCCGATGTCTCGCCGGGCAGCCCCGCTGCCAAGGCCGGCATCGTCGAGGGCGATGTCATCGTCAAGGTCGGTGATCGCGAGGTGACCTCGCGCGACGAGCTCGTCGTCGCGGTGCAGATGCACAAGATCGGCGACACGGTGAACGTGCAGTTGATCCGCGATGGCAGGCGGGTGGACGTGACGGCGACCCTGGAATCCGACTGAGCCGCTGGTCGAATGGCCGGGTAGCCTGGTTAGGTGTTCAGCAACATCGGCTGGAGCGAGATGATGATCTTGCTCGTCGCCGCCCTCGTGATCCTCGGACCGGAGCGACTGCCCGGCGCGGTTCGCTGGACCACGCGCAGCCTGCGTCAGGTACGCGACTACGCCAGCGGCGCGACCTCGCAGCTCAAGGACGAGCTCGGCCCGGAGTTCGAGGACTTACGCAAGCCGCTGGCCGACCTGAACGAACTGCGCGGCATGAGCCCACGCTCGATGGTGACCAAACACCTTCTCAATGGCGACGATTCGATCTTCCGCAACATGGAGGACGCACTGCCGGACAAGAAGGACATCTACGGCACGAACAGCGGCATGCCGGACTATCCGATGCCCAAGCTGGAAAAGCCGTTGGAGCGCAACGAACGTCCCCCGATCGACACCGACGCCACCTGAGTTCACCCGCCCGGCGGACTGCCCGAGTCGACACCGCCGGACCGCCGTTCTCCGCCGAATGCCGGCCCGAACGCGTCACGAGAAGGCCGCAGTGTCAACCGAACTAGACACTTTGGCCTGTCCAGCTGTCTAGACTTCCCACATGTCGGCCGATGACGTGGCGCGCGTTTTCGCGATCGAGGACAAGGTCGAGCGATTGAAGGCGGCCACCGATGGTGTGGCTGCGGCCCAGCAGACCATCAACGAGCTCACCAGGATCCGCCGTGCGGTGATCAGGGAGCTCCACGCCGAAGGCTGGACATTCGCCAGAATCGGTGCGGCAGCCGGGCTTTCCCGCGCTCGAATTCATCAGGTGAGTACCCAGGGTCCCGCACCGGAGGGCTTGTTCTTCGGGCACGGGACGCTGACGGTGCTGGTGCCGGAGGTGCGGGCGGGCCGAGTGATCGGCGCACCGGATCCCGCGGCGCCGCATCGGCTCGTCGAGCTACTACGCGAGCTGGGTTTCACCGCATCGATCGAACACTTCCTACCCGGTAGACCGGTCGACCTGAACCGGGACGGTCTCATCGTGCTCGGCGGCCCGGAGCTCTCGCCCAGCGTGCGGCAGCTCATCGCGGCCGATCCGCGGCTGCGGCGCGCGGTGGCCAGGGCGGGCGATGCCAGGCGCGGCATCGAGGACCGGGCCGCGCGGCGGGTATATCGGCCCGGCGGACCCGACCCGCACGACATCGCCTACCTGGCACGACTGCCACGTCCGGACGGGCGCGGCAGCGTGCTGATGATCGACGGCATGCACCCGCCGGGTTCGCTCGGTGCCATCCGTTTGCTCGCCACCCGGCTGGCCACTCTGCACGAACGAGCGAGCACCCACTTGTTCTCGGTGCTGGTCGCCTGCCGGTTCGACCGGGCGACCGGCGAACCGCTGGAAGCCGAGCTACTCACGCCGGTCTACCGGCACGATCCCGAAACCCGTTTGCCCGCACCGGGTATCCGTCGCTGATTTCCGCTGGCAGTCGGGCCTGCGCAGGGCGTGGCCGATGACAACCGTGACCGAATTGTGTCTCAGGTCACTCAGGTCTTCCCTTAGGCAAATCGCGGTGCGATGCTTGAATAGCTAGAAGATAACTATGCGTGATAGGTGAGCTCTGATGAGTGTTGAACTTTCGACGGCGGCCAGCTCCGCGCCCACGGTCCGGACGGCGCGACGGCAGCCGGTCGAACAGGCACCGACCGCCACCGTCGACGCGGCCGAGCCGATCGTCACGACCCATCGGGTCACCTACAGCGACCGGCTGAAATTGTTCATCGGCACCGGTGAGAGCATCGACAACTTCCTGCGCCCGCTGCGCAGGCTGGACGGCCACCACCGCTTCTCGGTGCAACTGACCCGCCTGCCCGCGCCGATGCGCCCGGCCGACATCACTCCCGCGATCAGCTCCGCGCCCGGCCAGAACTACCTGCGCTGCACCGGCTCGGCCGACGCGCTGATCCTGGAGTTGCACACCGTCGTCGACGGCGCCGCGCGCCGGTGTGTCGTCGGCCGGGCGGGCAGCCGCGACGGCGAGCCCGGCATCTGCGTGCAGGTTCCGGAGAGCATGCCTGCTCCGTGGATCTACCCGGACGAGGTCTTCACCGCCGAGGACGCGGCCGAGATCTTCGCGGGCTACTTCCACACCGGCACGGTCCCACCCGGCCTCGCCCTCCGCGAAACGGCCGAATGATGCGTGTCCCGAGGAGGCAGTGATGAATCCGCTCGCCATCGCCGGCGGCGCCCTCTTGGCGCTCGGCCTGCTCATCCTGATCGTCACCATGCTGCGCAGACCCGCCGCGTCGCCGGGACACTTGACCGTCGCCGCGCTGCAACGGCGACTCGCCGAGGAGGACGCTCCTGCGGCCGACGAGACGGCCGAACGCCTGGTCGCGCCGGAGATGGAGCACGCGAGCGCGCAGCAACGGGAGTCCTGACCCGCGCGCACGGACGAATAGCTTTCGAGTAGCTAGGCTCGAGGTAGCCGGTCTACTCCGGCGTGCCGGCTCGAGAGAGGATCCGTGCTGATGCGCGCAATGCTCGAGCAGTTGATAGCCCTCGCCGGGCGGGGGCCGGTGGCCCTGGCTCGGGTGGTGGATACGACCGGTCCCGGACCGCGCGAAACAGGGGCCGCAATGATCGTCACCGGCTCGGGTGAGATCGTCGGCTCGCTGTCGGGCGGTTGTGTGGAGGCCGCGGTCGTCGAGACGGCGCGGCAGGTGCTGGCCACCGGCCAAGCGGTGACCGACAGGTTCGGCTATGCCGACGGCGACGGTCTCGCGGTCGGGCTGACCTGTGGCGGCGAGATCGAGGTCTTCGTCGAACAGGTGGGACCGGAACACCTCCCGCTGCTGTCGGAGTTGCACCGCCGGACCACCGATGGCAGCCCCGTCGCGCTGGCCACCCGGCTGGACGCGACGGCGGAATGGAAGTTGTCGCACACCGGCTCGACCGAGCCGTGGCACGGCGTCGATCGCGACGTCCTCGCACTGCTCGCCGCGGGGCACAGCGGCGTGGTCGGTGCCGACGAATGCGAGGCCGACGCCTCACCACGCCCCCGGGTCTTCGTGCAGGTCTTCGCCACCCCCGCGCGGATGATCCTGGCCGGTGCCAATGATTTCGTGCGCGCACTCAGCCGCACCGGCCGCCAACTCGGCTACCGGGTCACCGTCGTCGATGCTCGCGAAACCTTCGCCACCCCGGCACGTTTCCCGTCCGCGCACGAGGTCGTGGTCGACTGGCCGCACCGGTACCTGCGCACCGAGCACGAGGCGGGGCGCATCGACGGGCGCACCGTGGTCTGTGTCCTCACCCACGACACCAAGTTCGACGTGCCGACCATTGTGGCGGCCTTGAGCATCGAGGAGATCGCGTTCGTCGGGGCCCTCGGTTCCCGCCGCACGCACGCCGAACGCACCGATCGACTACGCGCGGCCGGCGTCACCGAGAGCAGTCTCGCGCGGCTCAAAAGCCCACTGGGCCTTGACCTCAACGCCCGCACCCCGGATGAAACTGCCATCTCCATCGCCGCCCAGATCCTCGCCGACCGCGGCAACGCCTCAGCCCGCCCTTTGGATCGCACCGACGGCCCTATCCACCGCTGACCCCGCGCCCCGCAACCAGCTAAAGAGCGCACCCGTTCTCGGGACCTGCACGGCACGCGGGCGCCCGAGACGGTGCGGATCCCAACAGCGAGTGCAGCCCGCTCCCGGGACCCCCACCGCTTGCGGGCGGCCCCCGGACAGGGAGTGCAGACCCCAGGTTGCACCCGTTCTCGAGACCTGCACCGCGTGCGGCCACCCGACGCGGTGCGGATCCCGAGGGGGTGAGTGTTCGGCTCAGAGCAGGTGTTCGATGCGCAGGGGTATGTCGCGGATGGAGCGGCCGGTGGCGTGGTGCACGGCATTGATGATGGCTGCGGCGGCACCGATCATGCCGAGTTCGCCGATGCCCTTGACGCCCAACGGGTTCACCACCGCGTCCTCGACCGGCACGAAGGAGATGTCGACCTCGGGGGCGTCGGCGTTGACCGGCAGCAGGTATTCCAGCAGTGACGCATTGGCCCAGCGACCGTCCCTGGGATCGGGCAGGCTCGCCTCCATCAGCGCTTGGGACAGGCCCCAGTTCATGCCGCCGAGTACCTGGCTGCGCGCCAGCTTCACGTTGAGCACCCGGCCGGGTGCGAAGGCGCCGACCATCCGGCGGACCCGGATGAGGCCGAGTTCCGGATCCACCGCGACCTCCGCGAACTGGGCGCCGAAGCTCATCTTCGCGTAGCCCGACGGGGCGGTGTCCGGCCGCCAGCTACCGGTGGTCTCGATATCCGAAAGATGGTTGCGCTCCAGTACTTCCGCGTAGGCATCGCACACCGACGGGTCGTCGATCAACCGCAGCACGCCCGCGACGCCTTCGATCTCGTCGGGCGTCCGGCCGCGCAGCGGCGAGTCGATGTCGGCGACCGCGATCTCGATGAGCTGCGCGAGCAACTGGGTGCAGGTGGTATGTACCGCGGCGCTGACCGCGCTTGCGCCGATCGAGCCCACGGTGGCCGCGATGTTCGGGTAGTCGGTGTTGCCGATCTCGAAGCGGATGCGGTCGAACGGCATGCCCATGGCATCGCAGGCGACCTGGGACATGGCGGTCGCGACACCGGTGCCGAACTCCTGGGTGCCGGTCTGCACGACCAAAGAGCCGTCCGAACGCAATCGTGCGTGGGCTCGTTGCGGCTGACCCGGTTCGTACACGGGGTAGCCCGCGGTGCCGACGCCCCAGCCGATCAGCCAGTTGCCGTCGGTGTGTGGTCCGGGGGTCTGGTTACGGTCTTTCCAGCCGAAACGCTCGGCGGCCAGCCGCAGGCAGTCGAGGTAACCGTCCGAGCTCCACGGGTTTCCGCTCTCCGGGTCTACGGCGGCGTGGTTGCGCAGTCGCAGTTCGACCGGGTCGGCACCGAGCTGATCGGCGAGTTCGTCGATGGCGCATTCCAGCGCGATCATGCCGGACGCCTCGCCCGGCCCGCGCATGAAGGTCGGCGTCATCGTGTTGCCCTTGATCAGCCGATACTGACCCTCCCAGTGCGGGATTCCGTACGCCTTGCTCGCTACCTCGAGCGACGGCTCGGCCCAGTCGTCGAAATGCGAAGTGACGGAGAGCTTGTGGTGGCGCAGTCCGGTGAACCGGCCGTCGGCGTCACAGACCAGGGTGACGCGCTGCTCCTGCTCTTCCCGTAATCCGGTGCCGTAGAACATCTGCTCGCGGTTCAGGATCACCCGGATCGGCCTGCCGAGCTCGCGCGCGACCAGCGGGGCGAGCGTGACGTGCGGCCACATCAGGGCTTTGGCGCCGAACCCGCCGCCGACATAATCGGCGACGACCCGCACCTTGCTCGGCGAGATACCGAGGTGCGCCGCGATGGTCAGCTGGCTGGCCACGATGCCCTGGGTGGCGTCGTAGACGGTGACCGAATCCCCGTTCCACATCGCGGCGGTGACCGAGCATTCGATCGGATTGTGGTGGTTGGCGGCGAAACGGAAGGTCGCGTCGACGGTGTGCGCGGCGGCCGCGCTCGCGCTCGCGAAGTCGCCGCGCGACTGGGACGCGGGGACCATGCCCGCGAAGATGCTGTCCGGCAGGTACTGCTCGGCGCGTCCGTCGTCCAACTGCACCAGTGCCGGCTTCGCGTCGTAGGTGGCCTCGACCAGCCTGGCGGCCTGCTGGGCTACCTCGAAGGTGTCCGCGACCACCACGGCGATCGGCTGGCCGAAGTAGTGGATCGTGGTGTCCTGCATGGGAAAGAAGGTCTGCCCGGGCGAGGGCTGGCCGAACAGGGACGGCATCAGCGGCACCGACGGGACCCGCGGCAGGTTCTCGTGGGTGAGCACGGCCACCGCACCGGCGCGCAACGCGTGGCTGACATCGATGGATGTCACGGTGCCGCTGCCGATCTCGGCACCGACAATGACGCCGTAGGCGGCGTTCGGCATCGGGATCTCGGCGGTATACCGTGCGGCACCGGTGACCTTGGCGTGCCCGTCGATCCGGTCGAGGCCCTGGCCGACGAGCTTCGGGGCGGTGGGTGCACTCATTTCCGGCCTCCCGCCTGCGTGATCTGCGCGGTGACCGTCTCCAGCGTGCGCACCATGGTGCGCTGTGCCAGTTCGATTTTGAACCGGTTCATCTCGTGGCTGCCGTCGGCGGCGGCGAGTTCGGTGGCCGCGGCCGCGGCGAAGTTCTCCTTGGTGGCGGGCTTGCCGATCAGCAGCGCCTCGGCCATCTTGGCGCGCCAGGGCTTGGTCGCCACGCCGCCGAGGCCGATGCGAACGTCACTCACCGCACCGTCGGTCAGCTCGAGCGCCACCGCCGCGGAAGCGGCGGCGAACTCATAGGATTCGCGGTCACGCACCTTCAGATAGTGCGAGTTCCGCGCGAACGCCAAGGGCGGCACGTCGATTCGGACGATCAGCTCGTCGGCGGTGATCGGATGTTCGAGATGCGGTGTGTCGCCGGGCAAGAGGAAGAAGTCGTCGAAGGCGATGGCGCGGGTGCCGCGCGGTCCCTGCACCTGCACGACGGCGTCGAGGGCGGTCAGCGGGACAGCCATGTCGGAGGGGTGCATGGCGAAACAGTGCTCGCTGGTACCCAACACGGCATTGCCGCGGTGCAGTCCTTCCTGCGCGCCGCACCCGCTACCGGGGTCGCGTTTGTTGCAGGCGTAGGCGATATCGCGGAACTGCGGGCAGCGCACCCGTTGCATCAGGTTGCCGCCCATCGAGGCCATGTTGCGGATCTGCGCGGACGCGCCCTTCCGCAGGGCAATTGATAGAAACGGAAAGCGTTCTACCACACCGGGATCGGCGGCGACCTCACTCATCCGGACCATCGCGCCGATGCGCAGGCCGCCGTCCGGGCGGTGCTCCAGGTCGGTGAGCGGCAACCGGTTGATGTCGACGACGTTGTCCGGCTCCATCGCGCCGATCCGCAGCATGTCCACCAAAGTGGTGCCGCCGGCGAGGAATACGGTGTTCGGGCGGGCGGCCACCGCGGCGAGCGCCTGGTCGACCGTCTCGGCGCGGGCGAAGGCGATGGGTTTCATCGAGTCTCCCCCAGCTCGGCCTCTGCGCTCTTTATCGCGTCCCTGATGTTCTGATAGGCGGCGCAGCGGCAGATATTGCCGCTCATCCACTCGGCGATCTCCGCGTCGCTGCCGGTGTGGCCCTCTTCGATGCATTTGATCGCCGACATGATCTGTCCCGGCGTGCAGTAGCCGCATTGGAAGCCGTCGCAGCTGATGAACGCGCGCTGCACCGGGTGCAGTTCCTCCCCCTCCGCGACGCCCTCGATCGTGGTGACCTCGCGCCCCTCCACGCTCAATGCCAAGGTGAGGCACGACAATTCGCGCTTACCGTCGACCCATACCGTGCACGCGCCGCAGGCACCCTGGTCGCACCCCTTCTTGGTGCCGGTGAGCCGGAGGTATTCGCGCAAAGCGTCGAGCAAGCTGACTCTCGGTTCCAGGGCCACCGGGAAAACGTGGCCGTTCACCCGCAATGTCGCCAGCGTGTAATCGGGACCGGCAAACTCTGGTTGCCGCGTGTCCTGCTTGGGTAGCTCACCAATAGTCATCGACGTATCTCCTGCTCATGAGCGTGCGATGGACGCAACACCGTGAAGTACAGAAAGCGAACGTAAGACCATCCTCACCCTAGCGTCCGATCAGCTAACGCGCTGGGCAAAATCGTGAATGCGTAGATCGCATACGTTGTCAGCGCAGGTGATTGGACGAAAAAGCAGTGAACCCGAGCGCCGACGGCACCCGGGTTCACTGATCAGGCTGTGCTCAGGCCGCTACCCACGCGGGGCGCAGCGTATTCATCGGCGGCCGATCGGCCAGCGACACCTCGGTGCTGTGCGCGGTGAAGGCGTCGCCGATCAGCGGGAACTGGGTGAGCGCGGCCCCGGAGTCCTGCACGCCGCTGCGGCCGAGCACGGTGCCCAGGATCTGCCTGCTCATCACGCCGAGATCGGCCAGCGGACGGTTGCGGTGCGTGCGTACCCCCAGGTTCACCTGCCCGATCGCGGACAGCCCGAGCTGGTCGTAGGTATCGAGCAGCAAGCCGATCTCCACGCCGTAGCCCGGCGCGAACGGGACCGCGGTGAGCAGCTCGCGGCTGCCCGCGTACTCACCGCCGAGCGGCTGCAGCACCTGCGAGAGCTCGGGGCGCAGCGCGGCGAGCAGCGGGCGGGCGACCAGCTCGGTGACCCGGCCGCCACCGTGCGCGTCCACCGCACCGCCCTGCCGCAGCGGCCTGCGGTAGTAGGCCTTGACCAGATGCATGTCGTCGACGGTGAGCAACGGGCCGAGCAGTTTCGGCACGAAAGCGGGATCGGGGTCGATCAGGTCGGAATCTACGAAGGCGATCAGATCGCCGCTGGTGACCGCCAGCGAACGCCACAGCACCTCGCCTTTGCCCGGCACCGGGTCCAGCTCGGGTACCGCCTGCTCGCGGGTGATCACCTCGGCGCCCGCGGCGGCGGCCCGCTCGGCGGTGGCATCGGTCGAGCCGGAATCGAGCACGACCAGCTCGTCGACCAGGGTGCCGAGCAGCGGCATGATGCTGGCCACCACGTCGGCGACGGTGTCTTCCTCGTTCAGGGCCGGCAGCACCACCGAAACGGTGCGGCCCGCCTTGGCGGCGACGAGTTCGTCGACCGTCCAGTCGGGGGTGTCCCAGGTATTCGTCGTCGCCCAGTGGGGCTCGCGGTGGTGGAATTTCATACCAAACCTCGCAGGGTGCGTGCTGGGGGCCGGATGCCTTGGATCGCGGCGATCATGTCCACCACCCGCCGGGTCGCGGCGACTTCGTGGACGCGGAAGACTCTGGCGCCTGCGGCGGCCGACCATGCTGTTGCTGCCAATGTGCCCTCCAGCCGTTCGGAAAGATCGACACCTAGAGTCTCCCCGATGAAATCCTTGTTGCTGAGTGCCATCAGGACTGGCCACCCGGTATTTACAAGAACGTCCACTCCGCGCAACAACTCGAGCCCGTGATAAGTGTTCTTGCCGAAATCATGGGTCGGATCGATCAGAATCGAATCCTTGCGCACCCCGGCGGCGGCGGCGTTTTCGGCCGCCCGCACCACGGTGTCGGTGACTTCGGCCACGATATCGGCGTAGCGAACCCGATGCGGACGGGTACGCGGCACCGCACCGCCGGTATGGCTGCACACGATGCCGACGCCCTGCTCGGCGGCCACCCGCACCAGATCCGGGTCGGCGCCGGACCAGGTGTCGTTGATCAGGTCGGCACCCGCCTGGACCGCGGCCAGCGCCACCTCGGCCCGCCAGGTGTCGATGCTGATCAATAGCTCGGGGTATTTCGCGCGAATGGCCGCGACGAACGGGATCACCCGGCGCGCTTCCTCGGCCGCGTCGACCAGCGAGCCGGGGCCCGCCTTCACCCCGCCGATATCGACCAGATCCGCACCCTCGTCCACCGCACGGGCCACGGCGTCCATCGCCGCCGCGTCGGTGAAGGTGGCGCCTTTGTCATAGAACGAATCGGGTGTGCGATTCACGATCGCCATCACCAGCGCCCGATCGGTCGCCACCGGCTTGCCGCACAGCGTAGGAAGCGGCTCTGCGGTGGTGCGGAACATCCCTTGACTGTAGCTAACCCGCCTCTCCGCGTACTCGGGCCAGACCCAGGTTCCACCACAGCGCCGTCGGCGACCGGCGGCGCGAGGTCGGCGAAGTCAGCCCATACCCGGTGAGTTACCCATGTTCGCGCGCAATCAGCCGTACCGTCGGGACAACCGGGGCGACTCAGTTCTTCGGGGCGCGGCCCGCGGCTACATCCTCGGCGTAGTCCTCGTAGGCGGGGACATAGCCGTCGGAGCGGCCCGCCAGGACGTACAGGGTGCCGGCGCCGTCGGCGGCGTAGCCCTGCTTGCGCAGCTCGACCTTGCGGCTCTTGAAGGTGGAGGTCTGCTCCAGCTCGTCGACCACGCGGATGAACAGCGGGACGGCGTAGCCGGGTAGCTGCCGGTAGGCCAGCTCGGCGATCGCCTTGCCGTCGAACTGCGCGTCCGGGCTCAGCGTCACCGCGGCCATGCCCGCCTTACCGTCGGCGCCCGGCACATCTACGCCGTAGACGACCGCCTCGGCGATCGCGTCGGATCGGGTCAGCGCGCCCTCGACCTCGGTGGTCGCGACGTTCTCGCCCTTCCAGCGGAAGGTGTCGCCGAGCCGGTCCACGAACGCGATGTGATGCCAGCCCTGGTCGCGGACCAGGTCGCCGGTGTCGAACCAGACGTCGCCCTGCTGGAAACCGTCGCGCAGCAGCTTGGCCTCGGAGGCTTCCTTGTCGGTGTAGCCGTCGAACGGCGAGCGGTCGGTCACCTTGGACAGCAGCAGCCCGACGTGGCCGGTGCCGACCTTGCGCAGCCGACCGTTGTTGTCGCGCTTGGCTTTTCCGGTCTCTTCGTCGTACTGGACCACCGCGTACGGCAGCGGTCCGAAGCCCGCGGTGCGGTCCACGCTGAACGCGTTGATGAAGGCGACGTTCGCCTCGCTGGCGCTGTAGAACTCGACGATCCGGTTGATGCCGAACCGCTGCTTGAACTCGTCCCAGAGTTCCGGGCGTAGCCCGTTGCCGACCGCGAGCCGGACCCGGTGCCGCCGATCGGTCGGCTTGGCGGGCTGGTTCAGCAGATACCGGCACAGCTCACCGATGTAGATGAACGCGGTGGCCTCCTCGCGGATCACCTCGTCCCAGAAACGCGACACCGAGAACTGCCTGCCGAGCGCCAAGGTGCCGCCGGCGCCCACCACCGCCGACAGCGCGACGGTCAGCGCGTTGTTGTGGTACAGCGGCAGGCAGCAGTACAGGGTGTCGTTGCCGTGCAAGCGAATTCCGAGCCCGCCGAGCCCTGCCATGCTCTTGGTCCAGCGCAGGTGCGTCATCACGCTGGCCTTCGGCAGACCCGTGGTGCCCGAGGTGAAGATGAGGAAAGCCCGCTCCTTGGCGGTGACCTCCGCGCACACCGGCGGATCGGTGGCCGCCGCCGACTCGGCGGCGACCTGCAAGTCGTTGGCGGACAACGTATTCGCGAGCGGCTCGGACAGCGAGTCCAGCGCTTCTTTGCATTCCTCGCCGATCACGTTGAGCACGCTGTTCAGCAGCCCGAAGCTGTGCGCGAGTACGTGGTCGCGCTGATTGTGGTTGAGCAGTCCGACGGTGGCGCCGAGTTTCACCGAAGCCAGCACCACGAACAGGGTTTCGGGCCGGTTGGTCATCAGCACACCGACCACGTCGCCGCGCCCGACCCCGTGCTCGGCGAGCACGGACGCGTAGCGGTTCGCCGCGGCATTGGCCGCGCCGTAGGTGTAGGTGGTGCCCTCGAAGCGCAGGAACGGACGGTCCGGGTACCGGTGCGCGGTGCGCTGAAAGTACAGCCCGACAGAGGATTTGTCGTCCGGCTTCACCAGCATGCCCGTCGCGTTGCGCAGCATGCCCGGTGCGTCGAGCGCCATCGCGGGTAGGTGTTTTGCCAGGTTCAGCAGGCTCACACGGTCACTCACTTGCCATGCTCCTCATCAGGAAGGTGTTGCTCGCGCCTCCAACGCCGCGAAGGCCGACGGTAGATCGGTGACCACGGTGATGCGGTCCATGGCGGGCTGGGGGACGAACTTCCGGTTGTGCAATTCGTCGAGCCACTGGAAAAGGCCTCGGTAGAAGCCATTCGGGTCCAGCAACACCACCGGTTTATTGTGCTGTCCCAGATAGCCTCCGGTCCAGGTTTCGAAGAACTCCTCGAGCGTGCCGATGCCGCCGGGCAACGTGAGGAAGGCGTCGGCGCGGTCCTCCATGGTCTGCTTGCGCTGGCGCATGGTGTCGGTGACGATCAGCTCGTCGGCGTCGACGTCGGCGACCTCCCGGTGCACCAGGTGTTTCGGGATGACGCCGACGGTGTTCGCGCCGCCGGCCCGTGCCGCGGTCGCCACCTCGCCCATCATCGAGACATTGCCGCCGCCGGACACCAATTGCCAACCGCGGCGGGCGATCTCGGTGCCGACCTGGGCGGCCAGCGCGAGGTAGTCGGGATCCGCGGTGCTCGCGGAACAGTAGACACAGATCGAGTACGGCTGCACCGGCTCGGTCACCACTGATCCTCCGTGCCCAGCGCATCCTCCGCGCCGTTCGCCTCCGCGTTGGCGAGAATGATCTGCACGACCTCCTCGACGCTGTCGGTCACGTGGATCAAATCGAGATCACCGGGCGATATCTTGCCGGAACCGCCGAGCGAGTCACGCAGCCAATCGACCAGGCCGGACCAGTACCTGCTGCCGAACAGGATGATCGGGAAACGGGTGATCTTGCGGGTCTGCACCAGGGTGAGCGCCTCGAACAGTTCGTCCAGGGTGCCGAAGCCACCGGGCAGGCAGATGAACGCTTCGGAGTACTTCACGAACATCGTCTTGCGGACGAAGAAGTAGCGGAAGTTGATGCCCAGATCGACCCAGTCGTTGAGGCTCTGCTCGAACGGCAGCTCGATGCCGAGACCGATCGAGTAACCGCCCGCCTCGCACGCGCCCCGGTTGGCCGCCTCCATCGCGCCCGGCCCACCGCCGGTGATCACCGCGAAACCGGCCTTGGCCAGCGCGGCGCCGATCGCCCGGCCGGCCTGGTACTCCGGGTGATCCGGTCCGGTGCGCGCCGAACCGAACACGGTGACCGCGCGTGGCACCTCGGCGAGCGCGCCGAAGCCCTCCACGAACTCAGCTTGGATGCGCAGCACGCGCCACGGGTCGGTGTGCACCCAATCGGTGTCGCCGCGCCGATCCAGCAGATTCCGGTCGGCAGTGCCGATACCGTCCTTGCGGTCACGGCGGAACATGACTGGCCCGCGGAACTTGGCTGTCGACTTCGGCTTGTTGGCAACCTCGCGGTCAGCGGCGTCAGTAGACATGCCGATCACGCTAGCTCATCCGCCTCTCCGCGTATTCAGGCCAGATTCAGGTGCCACACCAGTGACGTTGGCGACCGGCGGTTATGTCGCCGTCAAGTCAGCCCGTCCCGATGAGTTACCCATGTGTTCACGAAATCAGTCGTGCGGTCGCGGTCGGGTCGACGCGGATTCGGTCGCGGCCGATGAGGTGGTCACACCGGTGTCCGCTGCTCGCTACTTGACCGCCCCATCTTGGGGACGCGGGTTCGACACCTAGCTCAGGCGCCGAAAGGGCGGCATACGGGTCGTGGCCGATCAGTGCGTGCCACCGCCGGTGAGGTAAGTCCGCAGCATGGCGGTGACGGCGGTGATCTGGTCGACCGGGACATGTTCGTCGCGTTTGTGGGCGAGGTTGGGGTCGCCGGGGCCGAAGTTCACGGCGGGGATGCCGCGGGCAGCGAAACGGGAAACGTCGGTCCAGCCGTATTTGGCGCGCACTCCGCCGCCGCCGTGGCTGTTCACCGAGGCGATCAGGTCCTTGGCGGCCGGGGCGGTCAGGCCGGGCAGCGCGCCGGGTGCGGCGTCGGTGACCTCGAAGGTCAGCTCGAGCCCGGTGAAGACCTCGCGGACGTGCTCGATGGCCTGGGCGACCGTGCGGTCCGGGGCGAAGCGGAAGTTGACGTCCACCTCGGCGGCGTCGGGCACCACATTGCCCGCCACCCCGCCGAACACGCGCACCGCGGACAAGCCCTCGCGGTAGACGCACCCGTCGATATCGACCTCGCGGGCCCGATAGTCGGCCAGCCGCTGCAAGATCGGCGCCAGGCGGTGAATCGCGTTGTCGCCCAGCCAGGCTCGCGCCGAATGCGCGCGGATCCCGGCGGTGGACAGCCGAACCCGCAGCGTCCCTTGGCAACCCGCCTCGATCCAGCCGCCGGACGGTTCGCCGAGCACGGCGAGATCACCCGCGAGCCACTCCGGCAGGTCACGTTCGATGTGCCCGAGCCCGTTGAACTCCGAGGCGATCTCCTCGCAGTCGTAGAAGATCAGCGTCAGGTCGTGCACCGGTTCGGCGACCGTCGCGGCCAGGTGCAGGAACACCGCGTCGCCGGACTTCATATCGACCGACCCGCACCCGTACAGCACCCGCTCCCCCGCCGCGTTCACCGTGAAGTGCCCCGGCACGTTGTCGGCGATCGGCACGGTGTCGAGGTGTCCGGCCAGCACCACCCGCGTCGGCAGCCCTCGATGCGTGCGCGCCAGCACCACGTTGCCGTGCCGCAGCACCTCGAACCCACTGGTCTGCTCGCGCAGCGCCTGCTCGACGAGGTCGGTGATCACCGCCTCGTCCCGCGAAACACTCGGGATATCGACGAGAGCGGCGGTCAGCGTAATCGGGTCGGCACGCAGGTCAATGGTCACCTGACCACCCTACGACCGCCGCACTCGCGACGGCAGCGCCGCGCATCCTTGTCGCCCGCCCACGAACAACGGTCCCGCGCCAGCCGTCCCCACACGGGACAAGGAGCCGGTCGAGCAGCGCGGGCAAGCTCGTGCTCTCGACGCGGATCGGTGCCGCCGTCGAGCTCAGTCCGCCTGCCGCGCGCAGTGGAGTGCGGCACATGGGCGGAGCGGGGTCACCGCTGGTGACGATGGGTCGGTAACCTCTGTGGACGTGAGTACTCAGGGAGCAGCTGCAGTCGGTATTGCCAATGTGACCGCGGACGGGACCGTCCTGGACACCTGGTACCCGAGTCCGGAACTCGGCGAGTTCGCCGAGACGGGGACCAAGCGGCTGGACGACGCGCCCGCGGAGTACGCGGCGCTGCTCGGTTTCGACGAGGCGCGCGGCGTCGATGTGGTCGCGGTGCGCACGACGATCGCCGACCTGTCCGCCGCGCCGGTCGACGCGCACGACGTCTACCTGCGGCTGCACCTGCTCTCGCACCGGCTGGTCCGGCCGCACGGGGTGAATCTGGACGGTCAGTTCGGGCTGCTGAGCAATGTGGTGTGGACCAATCACGGCCCGGCGGCGGTGGAAGGTTTCGAGACCACCCGCGCCAAGCTGCGCGCCCGCGGTCCGGTGACCGTGTACAGCGTCGACAAGTTCCCGCGCATGGTCGACTACGTCCTGCCCTCCGGCGTGCGCATCGGCGACGCCGACCGGGTCCGCCTCGGCGCGCACCTCGCCTCCGGCACCACGGTCATGCACGAGGGCTTCGTGAACTTCAACGCAGGCACCCTCGGCAACTCGATGGTCGAGGGGCGGATCTCGGCGGGCGTCGTGGTCGGCGACGGCTCCGACATCGGCGGCGGCTCCTCCACCATGGGCACCCTCTCCGGCGGCGGCACCACCGTCATCTCCATCGGCGAGCGCTCCCTGCTCGGCGCCAACTCCGGTCTCGGCATCCCGCTCGGCGACGACTGCGTGGTGGAAGCAGGCCTCTACCTGACCGCAGGCACCAAGGTCAGCACCCCCGACGGCACCCTCGTCAAGGCCGCCGAATTCAGCGGCCAGAACAACCTCCTGTTCCGCCGCAACTCCGTCAGCGGCGCGGTAGAGGTGGTGCCCCGCAAGGGAACCGGCATCGAACTCAACGCCGCCCTGCACGCGAACGACTGATTTCGTATCGCAGGTCAGGTGAGGCGCTTCTTCTGCACCTTGCCCATCGCGTTGCGGGGCAGCGAGTCGACCACGCGGATTTCCCGGGGGCGTTTGTGGTTCGAGAGTTGTTCGGCGACATGGGCGACCAGGTCCTGCTCGATCGAGTCCGGTGCGGTGCCGCGTAATACGACGAAAGCGGCGATGCGCTGGCCGAGGTCGGGGTCGGGGAGGCCGACGACGGCGACCTCGGCTACCTCGGGGTGGCCGAGCAGCACGGTCTCCACTTCGCCCGCACCGATGCGGTAACCACCGGACTTGATGAGGTCGACCGATTCCCGGCCGACGATGCGGTGGAAGCCGTCCGGATCGATCGCCGCGACATCGCCGGTCTTGAACCACCCGTCCTCGGTCCAGCTGTCGGCGGTGGCGTCGGGCCGGTTGAGGTATCCGTCGAAGAGCATCGGGCCGGAAACCTGGAGCCCGCCGATACTTTCGCCGTCGTGCGCGACATCGGCGCCGGACTCGTCGCGCAGCCGCGTTCGTACACCCTGCACCGGGGTACCGACCCAGCCGGGACGGCGCTCACCGTCGGCGCGGGTGGACAGCGTGATCATGGTTTCGCTCATGCCGTAGCGCTCGATCGGCGCGTGTCCGGTGAGTTCGCGCAACCGCTCGAACACCGGAACCGGCAACGGCGCGCTACCGGAGACGAGCAGCCGGGCAGCGGCCAATTGCTTTGCGGCGTCGGGGTCTTCGACGATCCGCGACCACACCGTCGGCACCCCGAAATACAGCGTGCCCGGCGCGGCGGCATACGCCTGCGGGGTCGGCTTGCCGGTGTGCACGAGCGGACTACCGACCCGCAGCGGGCCGAGCAACCCGAGGATCAGTCCGTGCACGTGGAACAGCGGAAGCCCGTGCACCAGTACGTCATTCGCCGTCCAGGCCCACGCGTCGGCGAGCGCATCCAACCCGGCCGCGATGGCGCCGCGGCTGAGCACGACACCTTTCGGCAAGCCGGTCGTCCCGGACGTGTAGAGCACGAAAGCGGTTGTCGCGGCGTCGGGTTCGGGATAGGTATGCCACGACCTGGCGTGCACCCGCACCGGCACGACCGGCAACTCGCTGCCCGCAGGAGCCTTTCCGAGCCAGGCCTGTGCTCCGGAGTCGGCCAGGATGTGCGCGAGCTCGGCGGTGCCCGAATCCGGCGGCACCGGAACCACGGTCACGCCGGCGATCAGGCAGCCGACCACCGCGAGCACCGTGGTCACCGTCGGCTCGGCGAGTACCGCGACCCGATCGGCCCTGGCCACGCGTTCGGCGACCGAGGTCGCGGCGCCGAGTAGATCGCTGCGCGACAGCGTCACCCCGTCGATGGTGACGGCATCCGGGATGTCCGCACCGCTGGCGACGGCGAGCGGGTGCAGGGAACTGAGCAGCAAGGGCGGACCGAACGACATGCGCCCAAACTACTTCCCGCACCTCGCCGTGCTCCCGGAACCTCGGCCCAGAACCCGCAAATACCCGTTGATGTGACGGTTGACACAGCGGATGAGGCGGTGAGACAGTTGCCGCATAGCCTTCTCAATGAGACAGGGGTCAACGATGACCAGGCCACTTCGCGCACCGACGCCCGACGCCGCACCGCCGGACGAGCTCGACATCACGCAGTTCATCGACGGCATCGCCGGCCTGCTCGCTGGGGCCGCGAACGTCATCATGCAGCTAAGCACCCGGCCGGTCGGCTACGGCGTCCTGGAGAGCACCGTCGACAGCGGGAATGTCATGCTGCACCCGATCAAGCGGTTGCGCACGACCATCACCTATCTCGCCGTGGCCATGCTCGGCACGGACGCCGAGCGAGCCGACTACCGCGACGCCGTCAACCGTTCCCATCGCCCGGTGCATTCGACCGCGTCGAGCCCGGTGCGCTACAACGCCTTCGATCCCGACCTGCAATTGTGGGTGGCCGCCTGCTTGTACTGGGGTGCGCAGGACACCTATGCGCGGCTGCACGGGCCGATGGACGAGGCGACCGCCGACGCCTTCTATCGACACAGCGCCCGCCTCGGCACCACCTTGCAGGTGCGCCCGGACATGTGGCCCGCCGACCGGAAAGCCTTTGCCGCCTACTGGAATCAGCATCTGGCCAGGACCGCGATCGATCCGCCGATCCGCGACTATTTCCACGATCTGGTCGATCTGAAGATGCTGCCCTTACCGCTGCGGCTGCCTTTCGCGCGGATCCACCGCTTCTTCGTCATCGGCCTGCTCCCCGAACATCTCCGCGACCAGATGGGTTTCACCTGGTCCGCACGCGAGGACCGCGCCCTCGCCCACATCCTGCGCACCGTCGGCACCGCAGCGACCCTGCTCCCCCGCCCGGCCCGATTGTTCCCGGTCAACGCCTACCTGCTCGACTTCCGCCTCCGCCGCAAGCTCGGCCTGCGCCTGGTGTAGCCCTCCGGGCACAAATCCGCCGAACCCACGCATGTCCTGCCGACTTTTCGGCGTCGAGCAGTGTTATCTCGACTGAGACGGGCATTCGGCACAAAGGGGACGCGGCTAGGAGGACTCGTGAACCGTGGGACCATCGCGGTGCTCGCCATTGCACTCTGCTTCGCTTTTCACCCACCCACCGCCGGTGCGAAACCGTTCGAGCCCGACCTGGTGCCGCCACGCACCGCCCTCTCGTTCCGCACCGTGGCAGGCGGCAGCGACTGGAGCACCCCGAACGAGCACGAGTCCCGTGCGGCACTGTCGCTGGTCAAGCTGTACCTGGCCGACTACGCCCTGCGGCACGGCGACGGCGCGGAGCACGATCGCGAACTCGCCGAACACATGATCCGTTACTCCGACGACGGCGCCGCGAGCGCGATCGAGGCCAAGTATCCGCAAGCGATCGACGCCGTCGCTGCCGAGTACGAGCTGTCCGATACTCAGTCCTTCGGCGAGTGGGGCCTGGCCGCGACGAGCACCGCGGACGTGGCCGACTTCCTGATCACGAAGCTGCGCACCGACCCGGGTTCGCCGATCTTCGAATGGATGGCCGCGGCGGGCGCCACCGCCGCCGACGGCACCGAACAGGATTGGGGCACCGCCCGCTGGCCGTTCGTGCGCGGCACCAAGTGGGGCTGGTCGGACATCGGCCCGCCCGACGTCGCCTCCGCCTCGTACGGCACCGGCTTCGTGGTGGTCGCGCACACCCACGGCACCGCCGCCGAACAGACCCTCGACCTGATGGCCGCGTTCCCGATGGCCACGGTCGGCTTGCTCGTAACCGAGTAGCTCCGCCTATCCAACCGATCACTGTGCGGCAGAACGGATTTCAGGGCACCCGGAACGACACCACCACGTGATCGCGCGCGAACTGCCGGATCGCCGCGTCGTCGTGCAGCGGAATCACGGTCTGCGGCGTCAATGCCAGCGACAACGCCGTGCGCGCGATCATCTCCGCCAGTGGCTCCGGATCGTATGGAGGCAACTTGCCCTCCTGCTGCAACCGGGCGATGAACTCGGCCACGTAGTCCCGGCCGAGCTCGAGGACCGGCGCGCCCTTGGTGGTGAGATACGGCAGCACCAACTCGGGTTCGGTCGCCAGCAGCCGGTGCACGAGCCGGTTGTTCCGCAGGCCGGTGATGAACGCGGCGAACAGCTCGATGATCTGTTCTTGTGCGCCGGCGTCGCGATCGACCTGCCGCTGCAGGGCGGCGTCGACCTCCTCGACGAACTCGCGCGTCTGCCGCAACCCGACCGCCTCGATCAGATCGGACTTGCTGGCGAAGCGGCGATACAGCGTGGCCAGCGAGAGACCGCAGCGCCGGGCCACCTCGACCATGCTCGTGCGCTTGATGCCGAAGTCGAGGAAGGCCAGCATCGCGGCGTCGAGCACGCGGGCCTGGTTGCGGTCTTCCGGACCGGCGCTCCGCACCAGCGGCAGCAGTCTGCTCAGCCTCGCCATGCCTGTCAGCCTATCCGGGTCGCCGAAACGATGACACAAGAACCATTGCAGCGCATCATTGACACAGCCGACGAGGCAGTGAGAAAGTGAGTTAAGAACCTTCTCATCCGTTCGCCCGCCTGCGGCGCGTCCGGCCACAGAAAGACGAGGTCAACGATGACCGCACCGCTGCGCACCCCCGCGCACGACCCGGTTCCGCAGCTCGCCGAGCCCCTCACGCCGGACAGCGTCGAGCAGTACATGGACGGTCTCGCAGCCTTCCTCGGCGGCACCGCCAACGTGATCATGCAGCTGAGCTTGCGACCGGTCGGCCGCGGCGTGCTGGAGAGCACCGTGGACAGCGGCAAGGTCACCCTGCACCCGGTCAAGCGGTTGCGCACCACACTGACCTACATCGCCGTCGCGATGATGGGCTCCGACGAAGAGCGCGTGGCCTACCGCGAGGCGGTCAACCGCTCGCACCGCCCCATCCGCTCCGGCCCGCAGAGCCCGGTCAAGTACAACGCCTTCGACCCGAAACTGCAGTTGTGGGTGGCGGGCACCATCTACTGGGGCATCGAAGACCTCTACACCCGCATGCACGGACCGCTGGATCCGGCGGTAGCCGAGGCGCTCTACCAGTACAGCGCGCGACTCGGCACCACTCTGCAGATGCGGCCGGAGATGTGGCCCGCCAGCCGCGCCGAGTTCTTCCCGTGGTGGGAGCAGACCCTGGCGCAGCACCGCATCGAGCCCGCCCTGCGCGACTACTTCGACGGCCTCATCGACCTCGAAATGATGCCGCGCCCAGTCCGATTCACCTTCGCCAAGCTGCAGCGGTTCATCGTGGCCGGGCTGCTGCCGCAGCATGTGCGCGACGAGATGCGGATGACCTGGACCGAACGCGACCAGGCCCGCTTCGATCGGTTGCTGCGAGGCATCTCCCTCGTACACAACCGGCTGCCGAAGCAGGCGCGGCTGTTTCCGTTGAATATCTACCTGTTCGACCTGCGTAGGCGGATGCGACTGGGAAAGCCGCTGGTGTAGGAACTTTCGGGCCTTCAGGATTTGCTGACCAGGGCGCGCAGGAAGAACGCCAGGTTGGCGGGCCGCTCGGCCAGCCGCCTGGTCAGATAGCCGTACCACTGGCTGCCGTAGGGCACATAAACCCGCACCGCGCTACCCGCCGCGGCCAACCGCTGTTGCTCGGGAGAGCGGATGCCGTACAGCATCTGGTACTCGAAACGATCTGCGTCTCGGCCTCTTTGCGCCGCGAGATCCGCCGCGGCGGCGATCGGCACCGGGTCGTGCGAGGCGACCATCGGATAACCCTCGCCACGCATGAGCACTTCGAGGCAGCGCAGATACGAGTCGGTCACCTCGCTCGCGCGCTGGAAGGCGACCTCGGGCGGTTCCCGATAGGCGCCCTTGCACAACCGGATTCGCGATCCAGACCCGGACATTTCGCGGCAGTCCGACTCGGTCCGGTGCAGGTACGCCTGCAAAACCGCACCGAGCCACGGGAATTCGCACCGCAGCTCCCGCACGGTAGCCAGCGTGGCCTCGGTGGTGGTGTGGTCTTCGGCGTCGACGGTCACCCACACATCGGCCTGCGCGGCCTTGGTGCACAGGATGCGCAGGTTCTCCGTGGCGATCGCCGGACCGTCCACCGGCAGGGCCTGGCCCAGCGCGGACAGCTTTACCGACACCTCTACCGGCGGCACCGCGATCCCCGGCAGGACAGGCCGGTCCAGCGCGGCCAAATCATTGATCAGCGACAGATATTCGGCCACTGTGGCCTCCGCCTGATTCCGGTCGGTGGTGTTCTCCCCGAGGAAGTCCACGCTCACCATCCGCCCGCTGTTCAACAGCGTCCGCGCCACCCCGATCAGGTCGATGCGCGTCTCCCCCGCCACGAACCGCCGCACGATATCGGCGGTGACCGGAATGCCGGTGAGCGCCCGCTTCAACCGCGGCGACTCCGCCGCGGCGAGGATGAGGGGGCGCAGCGGATTCACCTCGATCACGCCTGCATGTGCGGGTAGGCGTATTCGCTCGGCGGAGCGAAGGTTTCCTTGAGCGTGCGCGGTGCCACCCAGCGCAACAGGTTGAGCGGAGAGCCCGCTTTGTCGTCGGTGCCGGAGGCGCGGGCACCGCCGAACGGCTGCTGACCGACCACCGCGCCGGTCGGCTTGTCGTTGACGTAGAAGTTGCCCGCCGCGAATCGCAGTGCCGCACTCGCCTGTTCGATCGCCTGCCGATCCTGGGCGAAAATCGCACCGGTGAGCGCGTACGGCGCCGCCGTGTCGACCTCGGCCAGCATGGATGCGTAGGCGCCGGGTTCGGCGTCGTCGTAGACGTGCACCGACAGGATCGGCCCGAAATACTCGGTGCCGAAAGACTCGTCGTGCGGGTCGTCCGCGAGCAGCACCGTCGGCCGGACGAAATACCCTTCGCTGTCGTCGCAGCCGCCACCGACGGGGATGGTGATTCCCGCGTCCCTGGCGCGCCGTATGGCGGCCACGTTCTTGTCGAAGGCGCGTCGATCGATCAGTGCGCCACCGAAATTGGACAGATCGGCCACGTCGCCGTAGGTCAGCCCGTCGGTGAGATGCAGGAAGTCGTCGCCCATCTTGCGCCAGACCGAACGCGCGATATAAGCGCGGGAAGCGGCGGAACACTTCTGCCCCTGATACTCGAAAGCGCCACGAATCAACGCGGCCCGCAACGCATCCGGGTCCGCCGACGGGTGCGCGACGATGAAGTCCTTGCCGCCGGTCTCCCCGACCAACCGCGGATAACCGTGGTACCGGCCGATATTCGCGCCGACCTGCTGCCACAGGTACTGGAAGGTCTTGGTGGACCCGGTGAAATGGATCCCGGCGAGCCGCGGATCGGCCAGCGCCACCTCGGACAGGTCGATGCCGTCACCGGTCACCATATTGATCACCCCCGGCGGCAGGCCGGCCGCTTCGAGCAACCGCATCGTGTAGAACGCGGACAGTGTCTGCGTCGGCGACGGCTTCCACACCACGGTATTGCCCATCAGGGCGGGCGCGGTCGGCAGGTTTCCGGCGATCGCGGTGAAATTGAACGGCGTGATCGCGTAGACGAAACCCTCCAGCGGCCGATAGTCGAGCCGGTTCCACACCCCCGCGCTCGACTCCGGCTGCTGCGTCATCAGCTGCCGCGCGAACGCCACGTTGAACCGCCAGAAGTCGACCAGCTCGCACGGCGCGTCGATCTCGGCCTGCTGCGCCGACTTCGACTGCCCGAGCATCGTCGCCGCGGCCAGGGTCTCCCGCCACGGCCCCGCCAGCAGATCGGCGGCCCGCAGGAAAACGGCGGCCCGCTCGTCGAACGGCAGGGTGCGCCAGCCGGGGGCCGCGGCCATCGCGGCGTCGATCGCGCCTTGTGCTTCCGAATGCGTGGTATCGGTATAGGTTCCCAGCACGTGACGGTGCCGATGCGGCGCGACGATATCGTGCCGCTTCCCGATCCCCGGCCGGTGTTTACCGCCGATCACCAGCGGCACCTCGACGGATTCCGCGGCGATCTCAGCGAGCTTGGCAACCAGCAGCTCCCGCTCGGGACTGCCCGGCGCGTACGAATGCACCGGCTCGTTACTCGGGGTAGGAACAACCGTGACAGCGTCCATACCCCAGGCTAGCGCTCCGGCGTTGCCGAGGCTCCGGCCCAGCCGTCAGTAATCCGGCGTGTCGTCGGGGCGGTGGTCAGCCTGCGGTCAGTCGTTCGGCGGCGGCGGCGATACGCTCATCGGTGGCGGTCAGCGCGATCCGCACGTGTTCGGCGCCGGTCGGCCCGTAGAAGTCGCCGGGGGCGGCGAGGATGCCGCGCTCGGCGAGCCACTCCAGGGTGGTCCGGCACGGTTCGCCGCGGGTCGACCAGAGGTACAGTCCGGCCTCCGAGTGATCGATCCGGAAACCGGCCGCCAGCAAGGCCTTTCGCAGGATTTCCCGCCGTGCCCGGTATCGCTCACGCTGCTGCGACTCGTGCGCATCGTCGCTGAGCGCGGCGGTCATCGCGGCCTGGATGGGGAACGGCACCATCATGCCCGCGTGCTTGCGCACCTCGAGCAGCTCGGCGATCAGCGCGGGATCGCCCGCGACGAAACCGGCCCGGTAGCTGGCCAGGTTGGACGTCTTCGAAAGGGAGTGCACGGCAAGGAGGTTCGTGTGGTCGCCGTCGGACACCTCGGGATCGAGGATGGAGACCGCCCGGCCCTCCCAGGTGAGGCCGAGGTAGCACTCGTCGGAGGCGACGATCACGTCACGCTCCCTGGCGAACTCGACGACCTTGCGCAGGTGGTCGACCCCGAGCACGCGCCCGGTCGGGTTCGACGGCGAGTTCACGAACAGCAGGGCAGGCGTGCGCGGACCGAGCTGAGTCAGCCCGTCGGCACGCGCGATCCGAGTGCCCGCGAGCAGCGCGCCGACCTCGTAGGTCGGGTAGGCGACCTCGGGGATGACGACCAGGTCGTCCGCACCGAGACCGAGCAACCGAGGCAGTCCGGCGATCAGTTCCTTGGTGCCGATCGCAGGCAGCACCGCCGCCGGGTCGAGGCCGGTGATCCCGTAGCGCCGCTTCAGCGCGTCGACCGCGGCCGCGCGCAGCTCCGGCGTGCCGTGGGTAGCCGGATAACCCGGCACCGCGGCCGCCGCGCTCAATGCCGCGCGGATGACCGGATCGACCGGGTCCACCGGGGTGCCGACCGACAGGTCGACGATCCCGCCGGGATGGGTCGCCGCCTTCGCCTTCACCGAAGCGATGGTGTCCCAGGGAAAATCGGGAAGCAGACTGCTCTCCCGGCCACGAACGGACACGGCAGAGCTACTCGCTCGCCATGGGGGGCAGTTCCTTGATGAACGGCGGGTCGTGGTCGACCTGGCCGACCTTGGTCGCGCCGCCGGGCGAGCCGAGCTCGTTGAAGAAGTCGACGTTGGCGTTCACGTAGCCGCTCCACTGGTCCGGGGTGTCGTCTTCGTAGAAGATCGCCTCCACCGGGCACACCGGTTCACATGCACCACAGTCCACGCACTCGTCGGGATGGATGTACAGCATGCGACCACCCTCGTAGATACAGTCCACGGGGCATTCCTCGATGCATGCCTTGTCCTTCACGTCAACGCACGGTTCAGCGATGATGTACGGCACTGCCGTTCTCCTAGTCTGTCCTCACCTTGCGGGGATAGTCCGCCCAGCGAAACCCTATCCGGACACCCCACGCTACTCCGGGTCAGCCTTGCCTAACTTCAGATGTTCCGCACGCCACTTCTCGTGCTGCGAAACCCCCGTCAGGACCAGGCTGTTCGGAGCCGTCCACGTCATTGCGGGTCCGGTCCATCCAGTCGGCAGCTTCCCGGTCGGCGCGTGCCGCCCTCCCGCCGAGAAGACTGCCACCGAAAGCCTACGCGGCTAGCCGACCGAGAGCGGCAGTGCCGAAAACTTGTGCTGCGGAATGCCGTACGTGGTGGTCCGTTCGCGGGCCGGCCGTCCGATGCCCGCGGCGATTTCCACCAGTTCCGCGACGGTCTTCGCCGAGCCGTGCTGCGAGCCTGCCATCCGGGAGATGGTCTCCTCCATCAGCGTGCCGCCGACGTCGTTGGCGCCGCTGGTGAGCATCACCCTGGTGCCGGTGGTGCCGAGCTTCACCCAGCTGGTCTGGATGTTGTCGATCCGGCCGTGCAGCATGATCCGCGACAGCGCGTGCGCGGCCCGGTTGTCCCGGTTCGTCGGGCCGGGTCGCGCGGCGCCCGCCAGGTACAGCGGCGCGCTCTGGTGCACGAACGGCAGCAGCACGAATTCGGTGAAACCGCCTGTCTCGTCCTGGATTCCGCGCAGCACGCGCAAGTGCCCGACCCAGTGCTTCGGGTTGTCCACGTGGCCGTACATCATGGTCGAGCTGGAGCGCAGGCCGATCTGATGCGCGGTGGTGATCACCTCGATCCACGCGGAGGTGGGCAGCTTGCCCTTGGTGAGCACCCAGCGCACCTCGTCGTCCAGGATCTCCGCGGCGGTGCCCGGAATGGTGTCCAGGCCGGCCTCCTTCAGCGCGACCAGCCAGTCCCGAATGCTCTGCCCGCCGCGCGAGGCGCCGTTGACGATCTCCATCGGGCTGAACGCGTGCACGTGCATCGACGGCACCCGCTGCTTGACCGCCCGCACGATGTCGGCGTAGCCGGTGACCGGCAGGTCGGGGTCGATGCCGCCCTGCATGCAGACCTCGGTGGCGCCGTCGACATGCGCCTCCCAAGCCCGGTCGGCGACCTCGTCCATGCTCAGCGTGAACGCGTCGGCGTCACCCTTGCGCTGGGCGAACGCGCAGAACCGGCAGCCGGTGTAGCAGATGTTGGTGAAGTTGATGTTCCGGTTCACCACGTAGGTGACGTCGTCGCCGACGGTGTCGCGGCGCAACTGATCGGCCAGCGCGGCGACGGCCTCAAGGTTCGCGCCGTCGGCCGTGGCCAAGGCCAGATACTCGGCATCGCTGAGCCCGGCCGGGTCCTTCTCGGCCGCACGCAGCGCGGCGAGCACCTCGGAGTCGAGCCGTTCCGGCGCCACGATCGCGAGATCGCGGGCCTGTTCGCGGATGGTGTCCCAATCACCGAACGCGCCGACCACGTCCTGGCCGATCGCGGAGTCGCTGCGGCTCTCGGTGTTGCGGCCCTCGGTATCGATGGCGGTGTTCAGGTCGACTCGGCCTGCGGATTCCCAGGACTGGTCCGGCTCCTGCCAGGGCAGCCCGACCGGCATCGCGTCCGGGTTCGCCAGGCCGGTCGCCGGATCGCTCAGCGCGGCGACATGCACGCCGATCCGCGGATCGATCCACGGACTGCCTGCCCGCACGTACTTCGGATGCGCGGAGGTCCGCTCGACCAGCTGGTAACCGGCCGCCTCGGTGATCTCGCGCAGGGTGTCCAGGTTCGGCCACGGCCGCTCCGGATTCACGTGGTCCACCGTCACCGGCGACACGCCGCCCCAGTCATCGATGCCCGCGTCGATCAGCGCCTGGCAGTCCTCGTGCGACACCAGGTTCGGCGGCGCCTGCACCGGCACGTCCGGGCCGAGCAGCAGCCTGGTCACCGCGATGGTGGCCAGGAACTCCTCGATGCCCGCGTCGGGGACATCGCGCATGGCGGTGTCGTCCTTGGCCCGGAAGTTCTGGATGATCACTTCTTGGATGTGCCCGAAAGCCTTGTGCTGCTTGCGAATCGCCATGATCGACTCGGCGCGCTCGGTCAGCGTCTCGCCGATGCCGACCAGCAGGCCGGTGGTGTAGGGCACCGACAGCCTGCCGGCGTCGGTGATGGCGCGCAGCCGGACCGCCGGATCCTTGTCCGGGCTGCCGTAGTGGCAGTTGCCCTTCTCGGTGAACAGCCTGGTTGCGGTGGTCTCCAGCATCATGCCCATCGACTGCGCGACCGGCTTGAGCCGGGAGATCTCCTCCCACGACATCACACCCGGATTCAAATGCGGCAGCAGGCCGGTCTCCTCCAGCACCATGATCGAGACGGCGCGCAGGTAGTCCAGGGTGGAGTCGTAGCCGCGCTCGTCGAGCCACTGCGCGGCCTCGGGCCAGCGGTCCTCGGGACGGTCACCGAGCGTGAAGAGGGCTTCCTTGCAGCCGAGGGCGGCGCCGCGGCGGGCGATGTCGAGCACCTCGTCCGGTTCCAGGAACATGCCCTTGCCTTCGGCGCGCAGCTTGCCGGGCACCGTGACGAACGTGCAGTAGTGGCACTTGTCGCGACACAATCGGGTCAGCGGGATGAAGACATTGCGCGAGTAGCTGATCGTCATCGGCCGCCCGGCCGACTCCAGCCCCGCGTCGCGCACTCTGGCAGCGCTGTGACTCAGATCCTTCAGATCGTCGCCGGTCGCATGCAGCAGCACCGCGGCCTCGTCCACGTTCAACGTGACGCCGTCGCGGGCTCGCCGCAGCGCCCTCCGCATGGCCGATGGCGAAGGCGGTGCAGCAGGAATGCTCGGGTTCGGCAGTTCAGTCACGTCCTCGATCATGCGCTAACCATCCGGACCTGTCTCCTTCCGATGCTGATGACTGAGCGTAGCGACCGAGACTCACCGGGGCGGGACGCTGCGCTCACCACGCGCCCTCTGCTAACGAGGGACCGTGTGAGCGTTGACAACTGCGCGAAGCGCGGCCCTATTCCATCGCCGGGCCAGGAAAATCCCGCGGCGACCGGTGTGGTACGGCTGCCAGGTCCGCCGCGCCGCACACGATCGGCAGCCCCGGCGGCCGAAGTTCATGGAACCATGGCAAGCATGTCGCAGCCGCGCACGATCATGGCCGATCCGGCCTGGCGTCCCAGCCCCAAGGCCAAACTCCTGTGGACCGTGCAGGGTGCGCTGGTCTGGGTGGTTCCGTTCGCGGCGCAGCTCGTCTGGGCGATCCTCGACTCCGGGCACCGGGGATGGCAGCTGGTGGTGTTCTCAGTGACGCTGGTGCTCGCCGTGCTGAACATCGCGGTGGTGCCGTGGTGGCGATATGCGGTGCATCGCTGGGAGGTCACCGAGGAGGCGGTCTACACCAGGGTCGGCTGGCTGTCGCAGGAGAGCCGGGTCGCGCCGATCTCGCGGGTGCAGACGGTGGACACCGAACGCGGGCCCTTGGAGCGGCTGCTCGGGCTGGCCACCGTCACGGTGACCACCGCCTCGTCCGCGGGCGCAGTGCAGATCTCCGCCCTCGACCTGCCGGTGGCCGAGGAGACGGTGACCCGGCTGACCCGAATCGCCGCGCAGCATCGCGGAGACGCCACGTGAACTCGGCAGCGGCTCTCGCGCCGGAGACGGATCAACCGTGGTCGCGGCTGGACAAGCGAATGTTGTTGGTGCACCCGGTCACCGAGGTGATCAAGTTCATTCCGGTGCTGATCGGCTCGGTAATCCTCGGCACCAGCAGCGGCAATCATGTGTGGAGTGTCTTCCCGCTCATCTTGATCGTCGGGTTCGCGCTCACCCGCTGGTTCACCACCACCTATCGGGTCGGGCCGACCCATGTCGAACTGCGCACCGGGTTGATTCAGCGTAAGAAGCTGGCGGTGCCGCGGTCCCGGATCCGGTCGGTGGACATCGAGGCGGACCTGCTGCACCGCCTGCTCGGGCTCGCGGTGCTGGCCATCGGCACCGGGCAGCAGGCAGAGTCGGGCGAGAAGTTCAAGTTGGACGCGCTGGACGCGCGATTGGTGCCCGACCTGCGTACCGCCCTGCTCGCGCACACCGGAACGCCGCAAAGCGTTGCCGGGCCACCTGATTCGACCGTTGACCCAACCGGTGTCACGATGGCGAAAGCCCCGGAGGCACGGCCCCGACGCGAGATCGCCCATTGGAATCCGAGCTGGGTGCGGTACGCGCCACTGTCGCTGACGGGTTTCGCGATCGTCGCGCCGATCGTCGGTCTGGCGTTCCAGTACGGCGTCGGCCAGGTGCTGTTCCGTTCCGACGCCGTGCAGCGGGTGGAGAACGGCGGCGCGGTGATCATCGCCCTCGGCACCATCGCGCTCATCGCGGTGATCGTACTGGTGGTCAGCCTCGCCGCCTGCGCCCGTTATCTGACCACCTATTTCGGCCTGCGGGTCACCGACGACGGCCGGACGCTGCACCTGCGGCACGGCCTGTTCACCACCCGCCAGATCACCCTGGATCTGGCCCGCTTCCGCGGCGCGACGGTGAACGAGCCGCTGCTGCTGCGCCTGGCCGGCGCCGCCGAACTGGAGGCGATCATGGTCGGGGAGAACCCGCGCCAGAAGATCCTCCCCCAGGCGCCGCGCACCGCCATCGAACACACCCTGAGCCACCTGCTCGCGCCGAACGAGTTCCAGGACAAGACCATTGCCCGGCCCGCCGGGGGCCCGAGCCCCGGTAGCGCACCGCTGCTCGCGCACGGGCCGGTCGCCCGCCGCA
The DNA here is from genome assembly GCF_004634405.1 of Nocardia sp. CS682. Classification (NCBI taxonomy): domain Bacteria; kingdom Bacillati; phylum Actinomycetota; class Actinomycetes; order Mycobacteriales; family Nocardiaceae; genus Nocardia; species Nocardia sp. CS682. The sequence goes on from NZ_CP029710.1 coordinate 3,232,538, forward strand.
GGCGCCATACCCGCACGCTGACGCCGATCGCCGTGGCGGCGCTCGTCATGCTCGCCTTTTCCGTTGCGGGCGCGGACTTTTCGCCATTGTGGTGGCTGGTGCCCGTGCTACTGGTTCCGGTCGCGCTCGCGCTGGCGGAGGACCGCTATCGCGGCCTCGGCCACACCGTGCTCCCCGCGACCCCCACCAGCCCGACCTGGCTGATCACGCGTTCGGGCTCACTCGACCGCGACCGCGACTGCCTGGAAGCCCCCGGCGTGATCGGCTGGACCGTCCGGCAGACGTTCTTCCAGCGCCGGGCGGGCGTCGCCACCCTGGTCGCGGCCGCCGCCGCGGGCAAGAAGCGGTATCACGTGGTCGATATCCCGCTCGACGAGGCCTGGGCCCTCATCGATGCGGTGACCCCCGGTCAGCTGGGCCGTCGCTAACGCTTGCTGAACAACCCCGAATTCAGGCGGACGTAGATGAACACCAGCGGCGGCACCAGGCCGCAGCACAGCAGCAGCACGGTGCGCCAGTCGCTGGCGAGCATGATGTCCCCGCCGGGACCGGTGCTCGCGCACAGCAGGAACCCGAAAGTCCAAGCGGCCAAGGGTAAGAACATCGCGGCGGTCCGTGGCGAGACGGCGCGGGCGCCGAGCACCAGCGCGACATTCACGGCACCGGCCAGCACACCCGACAGCGGGAACGCGGTGCCACCGAAGTAGAACGGCAGGTACAGCACCTCCAACGCGAGCGTGATGAACGCGTCGAGCACCAGTACCGCCAAGGTGAGCGGCGCCAGCCAGGGCAGTGCGGCGGTGGGTAACTCCCGGTACGTCACGGGCACCTGACCGTCGACGGCCGCCCTCACGGCACCGGTGGGAAGCCGAGGAGGGTCAGCAGGTGGCTCTGCATATCGACGAACCCGTACAGCACCCTCAGGTACAGGTCGTGTTGCGCCTGCCAGTTCGGCTTCATGCTGTCCACGAACGCGACGATCGCGTCCTGGACCGACCAGTTGTACATGCGAACGAGTCTATTCCGGCGTTGCCGCGGGCGGGACCCGCATGATCACTTGTCCCCATCCATCGGGATGTTGGCGACCACCGGGAACTCGCCGGTGTAGCCCGCGCGCTGCTCGGCGATGGACAGCACCCGCTTGCGCGCGACCAGCCAGCCGACGATCAGCATCGGGATGATCAACGCCAGCGAGGCGACGGTCCAGGTGCCCACCGGGTAGTCGAAACCGGTCAGCACCACCACGAAGAACAGGAACACCAGCGTCAGCAGGCCCGTATAGGGCGCGCCGAACATGCGGAACGACGGCCGCTCCGCCTTGCCCTGCTGGCACCACCGCCACAGCTGCAACTGGCACAGCACGATGGTGGCCCAGGAGGCGACGATGCCGAGCGAGGCCATGTTCAGCACGATCTCGAAGGCCCGGTCCGGCACCACACCGTTGAGTGCGATGCCGACGAGCGCGATCAGGCTGGTCAGCAGGATGCCGCCGTAGGGAACGCCGTTGCGCCCCATCACGCCGGTGAACTTCGGCGCGCTGCCGTTCATCGACATGGACCGCAGGATGCGGCCGGTCGAGTACAGCCCGGCGTTGAGGCTGGAGAACGCTGCGGTGAGTACCACCAGGTTCATCACGCTGCCGATGCCGGGCACGCCGAGCATGGTGAAGAAGGTGACGAACGGGCTTTCCTTGGCCGTGTACGCGGTGTAAGGCAGCAGCAGGCCGAGCAGGACCAGCGAGCCGACGTAGAAGATGGCGATGCGGGCGATCACCGAGTTGATCGCGCGCGGCATGATTTTGGCCGGGTTCTCCGTCTCGCCCGCCGCCGTGCCGACCAATTCGACCGCGGCGTAGGCGAACACGACGCCGGAGACCACGACGACCAGCGGCAGCACGCCGGTCGGGAACAGGCCGCCGCTCTCCGCGATCACGCTCGGCCCGGTCGGGTGTCCCTGCACGGTGAAGCGGCCGATGAGGAAGATGGTGCCGACGATCAGGAACGCGCTCAGCGCGAACACCTTGACCAGCGCGGCCCAGAACTCCATCTCGCCGAACCACTTCACCGAGATCAGGTTGATGCTGAGCACCACGACCAGTGCGATGAGCGCGAGCAGCCACTGCGGGATGCTGCTGAACCCGGACCAGTAGTGGAAGTACTGGGCGATGGCGGTGGTGTCGGCGATGCCGGTCATCGACCAGTTGAGGAAGTACATCCAGCCGGCCACGAACGCGGCCTTCTCGCCGAAGAACTCGCGCGCGTAGGAGACGAACGACCCGGACGAGGGCCGATGCAGCACGAGTTCACCGAGCGCGCGCAGGATGAGGAACGCGAAGAATCCGCAGACGCCGTAGACGAGGAACAGGCCCGGTCCCGCGTTGGCGAGCCTGCCGCCCGCGCCGAGGAACAGCCCCGTGCCGATGGCGCCACCGATGGCGATCATCTGCAACTGCCGCGGCTTGAGACTCTTGTGGTACCCCTCGTCCTCGATGCTGAGGTGCGCCTTGTCGCCGACCGCCGTCATGAACCGCTTCGCCCTCCACATCGATGAATTCGAGATCACGGGAACGGTACCCGGCGAAAGTTTTCGGGGTTACAGCAACCCTCAAGCTACGAATATTCGCAGATCAGGAGGCATTCGGTGATTATGCCGTGATATGGCAGGAACTGCGGAAGGCTAGCCGGACAATCGACAGAAGTTCACTATTCAAGCCCGGCTAACAGATCATGTTCACGGCCGTCCGCTCCGACCGGGCCCCGGTGACCACGCACCAGGACGAAGCACTCCTCCGGCAGTACCGGCTGAGCAACATTGTTGGACAGCGCGAATTCGCGACCGGACGGCGCCACCGTCACCTGGGTCGCGTGCGCACGCAGCGCGGCGCGTTTGGCGGCCAGCGCGTCGGACACGTCGAGGGTGGTCGTCACGGTGCGGCTCGGCACACTGGCGAGCTCACCCTCGGCCGGCAGCCGCCAGCCCGGCGGCAGCCTGCCGGGCAGCCCGTCCACGGTGCGCTTGGCCAGCGCGGCCGTGTGCTGGCGCAGCATGTCGGTGTCGGTGACGGTCCAGTAGAACTTCGGTGTGTCCCACCCGCGTTCGGCCGCGGCGGGTATCGCGGCCGTGGTGATCTGGTTGGCGCGAATGTGGTCGGGGTGGCCGTAGCCGCCGTTCGGGTCGTAGGTGATCACCACCTGGGGCCGCAGTTCCAGGATCACCTCGGTCAGCGCCTGCACCGCTTCGTCGCCGGATTTCACGAAGACGCGCGGCTTGTCCGCCGCCGGGGTGCCCGCCATGCCGGAATCCCGCCAGTGCCCCGCCCCGCCGAGGAAGCGCGGCGGCGCGGCGTCCAGAGCCTGCAATGCCCTGGTCAGTTCGAGGATGCGGTAGCCACCGAGCTGATCGGCGCGGTCGGCGGTGAGCTGTGCCCACTCGTCCCCGATCACCTCACCCTCTTCGCCGAGGGTGCAGGTCAGCACGGTCACCGGCACGCCGCGGCGGCGGTAGTGCGCGATGGTGCCGCCGGTGGTGATGGATTCGTCGTCCGGGTGCGCGTGCACCAGCAGCAGACCGCCGGTCATTGGATCTTTCGCCACTGTCCGGCGTCACCGAAGATGCCGACCTGGATGCTGCCGCTGAGCGACGCACCGTCGACCCGGGGGCCTGCCGCGGCGACGAGGTTGTCCTGCACGATCGGCAGCACCGTGGCCAGCTCCCACAGCTTGGGCTCGGCCTCGGCGATAACCCGGCCGGTCTCGATGCCGCGCAATGCTTCATCGATCGGGAACTGCAGCGCCGGGTCGCACACTCCGGACAGGTTGGCGGGCGCGCGCCGCGCCGGATCCGCGCTCTGCTGCGCGGTTCCCGCGGTACCCGTGCCGGGATCCGGTGGCGGGCAACCATATCGGGAGGCGAGCACGGTGGCCGGATCGGAACCCGCACGCTCCCAGCCGACTATCGCGTCGACCGTGCCTTCGACGAGCTCGCGGCCGTACAGCTGATCGGCGGCCACGCTACGCACCGTGGCATCGATTCCGGCACTGCGCAATTGGTCGGCGGCCGTGTTCGCGACGGCGAGCGCGGTGAGGTCGCCCTCCACCGCGCCGATCCGCATCGTCAGCGACTTACCGTTTTTCGCGACCGGCCGCGGGGTCGGCGCGGGCGAGGTCGGCGAATTCACCGGCGGCGGCTCCGGCGCACGGCCATAGCCCGCGTCCGCGAGCAGCGCGAAGGCTTCCTCGGCGGGTGGGCGCGGCGGGGCGGTCGGCGCGTAGCCGGGGTCGGACGGTGAAAGTATTTGCGCGCGAGCCGGTTCCACCCAGCCGCCGGTCTGCGCGCCGACCGTGGCCAGCAGCGCGGGATCGAGCAGTGCGAGCACCGCGCGGCGGACCCGGATATCGCTCACCGGACCGGTCCGGCCGTTGAGCGCGAGTTGCAGCACCCGCGACTGCGGCATGATCGCGGTGCGCACCGACGGGATGGCGGCTAGTTGCGCCTGCGTCGCGACCCCGCCGTGCACCAGCGTCATCTGCGCGTCGTTGGTGCGCAGCGACTCCGCCAGCTGCGCGGGAGTTCCGCCGCGCCGCAACAGGATCTCGTCCGGCGCGGCCGGGGTGCCCCAGAAGCGGGCGTTGCGCTCGAGCAGGATCTCCTCGCGGCCGCGGTCGATGTTCTTGATCGTGAACTGCGCGCCCGACACCCGGATGCTCTGCACCCAGCCGTCCTGGAAGCCGCCGGGCGAGTCCTTCATCAGATGCGACGGCAGCAGATTGGCGAACAGCTGCCGCCACGCCGGGTACGGCTCGCGCATCGTCACCGTCACCGTCTTGCCGCCGCCGGCGGAGCCGATGTCGGTGATCAACCGGTAGCCCGCCGTGTCGACCACACCGGGTTGCGAAATCATCTGCTGCCACAGGAACTGGAAGTCCTCGGCGGCGATCGGCGCGCCGTCGGACCAGTTCGCCTCGTTGCGCAGCGTGTAGGTGATGGTGAACGGCTCCTGCGCGGTGACATCGGCCGTGCTGATCAGCGAGGTGTCCGGCACCCAGTCGGTGACGTTGGGCGCCACCGGGTTCGGCACCGGACGGAACGGGCTCGGCAGCACCATCGAGCTCAACGCCGCCGTGGCCGGCGACTGATCCGAACGCAGGTGCGGATTGAAGCCGATACCGATGGTGTCGATCGCGGCGACCACCGTGGTCTTGCCCGGTTTGGCGGGCGTAGTCTTCGGGCTGTCGGTGCTCTCGATCGGCGGTGGCGGGTTCGCCGTGCAACCGGCGAACACCGTCAACGATGCCGTCACGATGACCAGCAGCGTGCGCCACGTGGCGCGACCAGATACAGCCCCCGAGCTCACGCTGCGCACTCTACCGCGATTTACAGCGCGGCCCGGTCCCGAGCCTTCCGGCGCGACAGTTCGCGACCACGCTCGGTCGCGCCAAGGATCACCTTGCGCACCCGGACCACCTCCGGGGTGACCTCGACACACTCGTCGTCGGCACAGAACTCCATCGCGGCTTCCAGATCGAGCTGCAGCGGCTTGGCCAGCGTCTCGAACACGTCCGCGGTCGAGCTGCGCATGTTGGTCAGCTTCTTCTCGCGGGTCACGTTGATGTCGAGGTCCTCGGCGCGCGGGTTGATGCCGACGACCATGCCCTCGTAGGTGTCCGCGCCCGGCTCGACGAAGAACTGGCCGCGGTCGGCGAGCTGGATCATCGCGAACGGGGTCACCGTGCCTGCCCGGTCCGACACCAGCGCACCGGTGTGCCTGGCCCGGATCTCGCCTGCCCACGGTGCGTAGCCGTGCGACACGGCGTTGGCGATGCCGGTGCCTCGGGTCTCGGTGAGGAAGTCGGTGCGGAAACCGATCAGGCCGCGCGACGGGACGATGAACTCCATCCGCACCCAGCCCGCGCTGTGGTTGGCCATCTGCACCATCTTGCCCTTGCGGGCGGCCAGCAGCTGGGTGACCGCACCGAGGTACTCGTCGGGGCAGTCGATGGTGAGCTCTTCGTAGGGCTCGTGCACCTTGCCGTCGACCTGCTTGGTGACCACCTGCGGCTTGCCGACGGTCAGCTCGAAGCCCTCGCGGCGCATCTGCTCGACCAGGATGGCCAGCGCGAGCTCACCACGGCCCTGCACCTCCCAGGCGTCCGGACGGCCGATGTCGAGCACCCGCAGCGAGACGTTGCCGACCAGTTCCTGGTCCAGCCGCGACTTCACCATGCGGGCGGTGAGCTTGTGGCCCTGCACCCGGCCGACCAGCGGCGAGGTGTTGGTGCCGATGGTCACCGAGATGGCGGGCTCGTCGACGGTGATGCGCGGCAGTGCGACCGGGTTGTCGGTATCGGCGAGGGTGTCGCCGATCATGATCTCCGGGATGCCCGCGATGGCGACGATGTCACCGGCCACGGCGACCTCGCCGGGCTGCCGCTCGACACCGATCGTCTGCAGCAGCTCGGTGATCTTCACCTGCTTGACGCCGTCGGCGTGCATCCACGCGACGTTCTGGCCCTTGCGCAGCTCGCCCTGGTAGATGCGGACCAGCGCGAGGCGGCCGAGGAACGCCGAGGCGTCCAGGTTGGTGACGTGCGCCTGCAGCGGCGCGGCCGGATCGCCCTTGGGCGCCGGGATGTTGTTGAGCAGCACGTCGAACAGTGCGTCGAGGTTCTCCGCGTCGGGGGCGTGCCCGTTCTCCGGACGCTCCTTCGACGCCTTGCCCTCACGGCCGGAGGCGTAGAGCACCGGCAGGTCGAGCGCGAGCTCGGCGGCCTCGGCGGCGGAGTCGTCCAGGTCGGAGGCCAGGTCGAGCAGCAGGTCGTGGCTCTCCTCGACGACCTCCTCGATCCGGGCGTCGGGACGGTCGGTCTTGTTGACCACCAGGATCACCGGCAACGACGCGGCGAGTGCCTTACGCAGCACGAACCGGGTCTGCGGCAGCGGCCCCTCGGAGGCGTCGACCAGCAGCACGACACCGTCGACCATGGACAGGCCGCGTTCGACCTCACCACCGAAGTCGGCGTGGCCCGGTGTGTCGATCACGTTGATGACGGTGACGGAACCGTCCGGGTGGTGCTTATGCACCGCGGTGTTCTTGGCGAGAATGGTGATGCCCTTCTCGCGCTCCAGATCACCGGAGTCCATCACCCGATCGACGAGCTCGGCTCGTTCGGCGAAGGCGCCGGATTGGCGGAGCATGGCGTCGACCAGCGTCGTCTTACCGTGGTCGACGTGGGCCACGATGGCGACGTTGCGAAAATCGCGCGCAGACGACACGCTGAATCCTCCTGCTGTTAGGTGTTGGTACCGGCCGACCCCTGCAAACAGGTGGAGAATCGAAACTCACCGGGCATTGCGGCCATATACACCCTACCTGCGTTCGGGTCACCCCAACGCTTCAGGCACCGTACTAAGGGTATGCTAACCGACATGGGCAAGGTCAAGGCTAAGCAGGTTTCACGCTTGAAACCGAAGAAAAAGTGCTGTCGAAAAAAGACGCGCTGCCTGAAATGCCCTGTGGTCATTATGCGTATGAAGAAGTGCGAAGCCGCAGGCATCTGCGGCAAAGACCTGAAGAAGGCGCTCAAGCAGGCGCGCGCCGCCTGACCTTTTCGCGCCGCCGCGCCGGCCCGCGCGACCCGCTGCGCTCGGCTGATCCGACAATGACGGACATCACTCCCGGCACAGGAGTAGAACCGGGTTATGAGCGAGCGTAGCGAGCGAACCAGAGACACAGCCACCAGAGCGGTTACGGCGGAGCCGAGCGTCAGCGAGGCGCAGTCGTGAGCGCTCCGTTGCTGACCGAAACCGAACTCGCCGAGGCACTGACCGAACTGCCGGACTGGACCAGGGACGGCGATGTCCTGACCCGTACCGTCCAAGCGCCGACCTTCCTCGCCGGCATCGAGCTGGTCCGTCAGGTCGCCGAAGCGGCCGAGACCGCCAACCATCACCCCGATATCGATATCCGCTGGCGCAAGGTGCGGTTCGCGCTGTCCACCCATGATTCCGGCGGTCTCACCGCGCTGGACGTCGAGCTGGCCCGCAAGATCGACCAGTTGACCGCCGAGCTCGCCTGATACCCCCTAAGCGGCGCGCGTGCGGCCTCCGGCGAGCACGCGCGCCGTCTCCGGCGGGTCCGCTTGCGGGCGACGCCCGACCTTGATCACCCAAACGAAGAACGCCAGCGCCCCGAGCACGTTCACCGTGCCGAGCCAGGCGAGCACGGCCGGTCGCGGGATGGTCCAGATCGAGTCCTGGGCGAACGAGAGCACCCACGGCACCCCGATCAACGTGGTCACCAGCCAGTAGCCCGCCATGATCTTGGCGCCGGGCGCCTGCCGCAGCGGACCGTAGAGCAGCCACAACACCGTGGGCAGCAGCCAGACCCAGTGGTGCGACCAGGAGATCGGCGAAACGAGCAGCCCGAACATCTGCACCACGATCAGCGTGCCCATCCGGTCGTCGAAGGCGAGTGCCCGCCAGGCCAGCAGGGCGAGCACCGCGACAACCACGACCCCCGCCAGCCACCACGGGCCGGATTCCACGTCGTACCCCAGGATCCGGCTCAGCGCGCCGCGCAGCGACTGGTTCCACACCGAGCCGACGGGACCGATCCGGTCGGCCTTGCCGAGCAGCTTGCCGAAGTAGTGGTCCGCCATGTGCGGGGCGATCAGAAAGCTGATCCCGACCGTCGCGCCGAACACCACCGCCGACCACACCACGGTGAGCCAGCGCCGCTGCGCGACGAAGTACAGACCGCTGATCGCCGGGGTCAGCTTGATCCCGGCGATGACACCGATCAGCCCGCCGGACAGCCACCACCGTGAGCTGCGCACCGCGACCATCGCGCCGAGCACCAGGAAGACATTGACCTGGCCGTAGTCGATCGTGGTTCGCACCGGCTCCATCCACAGGCCCAGCGCGGTCCAGCCGACGGCGGCGGCCTGCCAGCCCGGCTCGCGCACCCGCTCCGTGCCGAGGATCAACTCCAGCGCGATCCGCACGACGACGTAGAGCGCGGCGACGGTGGCCAGCAACCAGCCGACGGCGACGACCGTGAAGGGCAGATAGTGCAGCGGGAAGAACACCAGCGCCGCGAACGGTGGATAGGTGAACGGCAGCGGGAAGTCCGGGGTCTTCTCCGCGTAGGTGAAGTCGTAGAGCCGGTCGGTCAGCAGCGACGCCGAGCCGTCCACGTACACGTGGAGGTCGACGACGTTGATCCCGTTCTTGTTCAAGAACATCCAGAGCAGCCTGGCCAGCACGGACAGACCGAGTGCCGAGACAGCCCATCGGAGTTGACGGTTCAAATCGCAGGCTTTCGACTCGGGTGCGGTACGTCGGCCCGGCACCCGGCGATGCGAGTGTTCGGCGACAAGGATGGACGGCTGCGACTAGATTAACCGCAGCGTCGATCCCGGTCGTCGCACCCTGGCGTCAGTGGCTCCATGGGAATCACTGATAACATTTGCATCACCTTTAACACCAGTAACACCTGGGGCGCGCTAACGTCTGATAACACTGATCGTCCGCACCATCAGTAGGGCGCTGCAGCTGTACACATAGCCGCGATGTCCCTAGAGTGACCCCCGAAACGATGGCTTTTCAGCATCGGCCCCAGATGTACCCGAGGTAAGGACGGCTAGACCAGTGCTTCGCACCCGAGGATCGCGGATTGCATTGTCCGCGCTCGCCATCGCGGCGAGTGCCACGCTTGCCGCGCCGACGACAGCAGTCGCGGCGCCCGCGCCCGCGCCTGCGGCGTCCCCGAACACCGTGCCGATGGTTCCGGAAGGCGTCCCGATCGACGCCCTCGCCGCCCTGGCCCCCGCCATCATCGGTTCGATCGCCGGCCCCGCCGATATCGCGGCTGGTCCGCAGTCCGCCATCCTCGATCAAGCCCGCAGGCTGCTCGCGACGCTGGGCCTGCCGCCGCAGATCAAGTCCACCCTGGAACGGATCATCACCTTCCTGGACGGCAGCGGTGGCGGTGGCCCCGAACTGCCGCAGGACGGCCCGGTCATCGCCCAGTTCCTGTACCCGACCATCGGCAAGGGCTGCATCGGCCCGACCGCCGACTCGATCGGTACCGCGCTCGCCGTGTCCGGCCCGGCCCAGCTGCCGCCGCCCGGACCGAAGGCCGGTCAGGCCGGGTTCGTGTTCACCGCGCTCGGCACCAAGGCGCCGACAGCGGAGCAGAACCCGCCGATGACGGTGCAGTGGATGAACCTGGATACCCGGCAGACCGGTTTCCAGCCGCTGACCGACGAGGCCAAGATCAACCCCGGTGGCCCGGCCACGCTGTCCGCGATCGCCGACACCGGTTCCGGCCGGGTCGTCGCGGTGGTGTCCGGCTCGCTGACCACCAAGGCCGACGACGCGGACCCGCGCACCTGCTCTTTCCTCCCGACGCTCGGATTCTTCACCGTCTAGTCCGCCTCTGCGCGCCTTTTGCCGGTCGTAAGAGCCTCGTCAGTCCCCTCGCGGGCCGGCGGCTGGGCGCCCAGGATTTCTGGGCGTGCCCGACGAGTTACCCATGTGCTCACGAAATCTGTTGGCACGGAATCACTCGAAACGGCAACCCGGCCGCCGGAACGACGCATGCGGCGGTGCCGATTGTGGTAGACCGCTAACTATGGCGACGATCGAACATTCGATACGGCCCGGCCGCTCCATCCGGAGCAGGCGCTCGCATCGATCGATACTGTCCATCCGATCCGAGGGCTCCATCCTGTCCATCGGCTCGGCCTACTCGATCCTCTCGATCGGCAGCGTCGGCTCGGTGCTGTCCATCGGCTCCATCGGCTCGTTCGGGTCGGCCATCTCCTCGTTCTCGTTCACCAGCCTGGGCTCGGCGTTCTCCGGTTTGTCCCGGTGGTCGCTGTTCTCCTGGCTCGGCGACCACGAGGCTCCGGACACGCGTCCGACGTTGCGGGTGGTGCCCGATGAGGAACCCGACCTGCGCGAAGAGCCGCTGAGCCACTGCCAAACTTAGGTCCCGTGCTGAGGTCCGGCCGGATGGGACTCGAGGGTCTACCTCCGGCGGGCTACCACTGGCCGAAGTCGGCGGCGAGGATGTTGTTGAGGTCGATGCCGATGCCGTCCAGTGAGCGCTTGTCGATCTCGAACTGGTGCAGGTGGGCGGCGGGGTGCACGACGCCCTTGGAGCCCCAATTGTGTTGCCAGTACCAGGAACCCAGGCCTGCGACGCGGGCCAGTTCGATGGTGGGCGCGTTGGCGTACATGCCGGTGTTCTCCTTGCCGAGCACCGACTCCCAGCCGAGCAGATAGGGCGCGATCATGGTTGCGAACTCGACCGCGGTCGGGTTGTCGTCGATGGAGGCGTAGATCGGCACGTTGTCGGGACCGCCTGCGGCACGGTGCAAGTCGAGCCCGCGCTGGGCGTGCTTCTTGCCTGCCTCCAGTCCGCCGCGCCAGTCGGCGGTGGGCCCCTTGCCGAATTGATAGCAGGACACGATGTGCAGGCCGGTCTCGTGCAGCTGGTCCACCTCGTCGGCGCGCAGCGGCTTGCCCGCCATCCATTCCGCGCCGGGACGCCGGTCGGAGACGTACCTGATCACGCCGAGATGCCCCGCGTCCCTGATCGACTCCGCCGACGGCACGCCGCCCGAGTAGTCGATGAGGGTGCCGTAGGCATCGGCGGCAGTGGCGGGCGTCGCCGCGGCGGTGATGCCGAGTGCGGCCGCAGCCGCGGCATACCCGAATAGCTCACGCCGGGACACCGAACTAGAACGCATCGCAGGACTCCTTCGCGCAACCCCGACTATGGCTGGCAGCGTGCCCGGCGCACCTTCCCCAAACATTGTGTGCGCGCCGGGAGCCTCGAACGTGTACTTATTTCACCATATTCACATGGGAACCGCCAGACCCACCGGATATACCCTTTCACATTGGTCACATGGATCGACCTGCTTAGGGCACGGGCTACCGGAATCCGGCGCGCTGGATTTCGCGAAGCCTCGGCTTCGCAGGAATCGGTTACTCCCGGGCATCGGCACGCGGCTGTCACCGGCGAGCGTTACCCGCGGCTAAGACCGGCTGGACGCCTCTGCCGAGTCGGCCGCTGCGGATGCGGAGGAGCCAGGAGCACTTCGGGGAGCCGACGACCCGATCCGAGCGGCGACGTCTATGGTCCGGCCCGAGCTGTCGGCGAGCTCTTTCCGCACCACCCCGGCGACCTGGGCGACCACCTGCTTCTTGATCCCCGCGAGCGCACCGAGCGTCGCGGCGCGAACACCGTGCGCCTTGAACTCCAGCCGGATATCGTCCGGGTCCGGCGGCGGCACGTCGATCACGATGAGCAGCGGGTCGGCGGCGCGCGCGGTCAACACCAGCGGCACCTCCACATCGGCGCGATAGCGATTGGCCTTCAGCACGTCCACGGTGATGTCGAGGCTGACCGGCAGCGTCAAGTCGAAAGCGCGTGGTGTATCTGCCTTGTCGGCCAGCTGCGGCACGCGAACATTGCCGCGCACGGTGACGGTCGCCGATTTTCCCGGCCCGGTCTTGAGCGGACCGACCTCGATCGGCCGGCCTGCCAGCCGCTCCACCACGTCGAACACCCGATCCCGGGTGACGATGTGGGAGAAGAATCGGTGCCCGAATTCGTCGTAGCCGATCCAGTCGAACTCGGCCTGCTCGCGGCGCGCCGAGGGGGTACCGCTCACGATGGCCTCGACATCGAAGACCCGGCTGCGCCGTGCCTGCGCGTCGGCGAGCATGCCGTTCACCCGGGCGGCGACCTCACGTTGCACCAGCCCCGCGATCGGGTCGAGCAGCACTTCTCCGGCCGCGTCCACCGCCTGGGCGCGCAGTACGAAGCTGACATCCGACGGGGTGACCGGCGGGATGTCGATGACGATCAGCAGCGGATCGGCGGTGCGCGCGTGCAGGGTCAGGTCGATCTCGACGCGTGCCTCCAGCCGCAACTTCTTGCCGCCGAGCATCACCTTGAGTGCCAACGACACCGGAACAGTGACCTCGAAGGTGACGTGAGGGCCGCTGTGCACCACCTCCGGCTTACCGACCTTGCCCTCGGCGACGAAGCCTGCGAGGCCGGCCGGACCCAGCGAGAACGGGCCGATCGTCATGCCGCGGCCGGTCATCCCGGCCACCGCGGCCTCGATCCGGTCCTTCGTCACCGCGGCGGTGACGAAGCGCTCGCCGAAGTCGGCATAGTCGATCCAGGCGGGATCGCTGCTCGTTTCGTCGGTCGGCTGCATCAGATGTTCCGGAACCCTCACCTCTCGATGGACACTCGACACGCTACGCGACCGACATTGCCCGGAACTTGCACGAGTCTGAACCCGAGATCCCCGTCCTGCCGATGAGGGGGAGGCAGGGCGGGGATCGGCGACGGCGCTGCCGGGCGCCGCCACTTCTATCGTAGGGCTATCACCGCGGCTCGCCCGACTCGCGCACCCCGCACCGACCGTCGTTGGCCGACAACGGTTCTCACAATCGCCCGAATCCGACAATTCCCCCGGCCGCCGCCAACGGGAACGTGTGGATGCTGATCTCCCCGAACTCGTTTCCGCCGATGGTCGTCACGGTGCCTGCGTCGGACTTCAGCACGATATTGGTGTGCTGACCGAACGGGCTGGTGCCGTCGTATAGCAGGACGTCGCCGGTGCGTGGCTGGTAGCCGATGGGCGCGAACCTTCCGGCGCTCGCGTAGTACTCCCGCAGGGTGTAGACCCCAGGTATTCGCCACGAGCCCGAATTCGGGTTCGCCAGCGGTGCGCCTGCTTCGCGCATCACCCAGCTCACGAAGTCCGCGCACCACGGTTCGGTCACCCCTTCGGCGTACTTGGTGCCTGCGCCCGGGCTACGGAACTCCCGCTCTGCCACCGCGACGATTCGAGCCTGCGTCTGGTCCAGCGTCGACCGGTCGATCACCGGGAACTCGGTGCCGCGCTGCCCGACGATCGCGGCCGGGTTCGAATGGTCTTGCCACCAGCGCACTCCCAACGCACCCGCCACCACGAGCGCGATGACTACCAGCGCCACCGCGAGCCACGGGCCGGTGCGCCGGTCCGGGCGGCCGTGCCTGGCGCCTGCGCTGTAGGAACGCACCCGATGCGAGGCGCTGACCTGTCGCTCCACCATCTCTCCCCCGGTTCATCGTGCTCGCGACCGTCGTTGGTCCTTGCTGAGTTGGACGAACGAGGCGGCCGTCGGGTTCCCGCTCGAATAATTATTTCCCTGAATAGGGGTACCAGGGTAGAGTGTCTACCATCCCGGTCCACGGAAGGTAGAATCCAATGGGCTTGAACATAAAAAATGAGAAGGTGCACGCCTTGGTGCGTGAGGCAGCGGAGCGGACGGGGATGTCCCAAACCAGCGTTGTCGAGGAGGCACTGAAACGCATGTTGAAGGAACTGGATGCCGAGCGCGAAGCGGCACGACAGACCCGAAAGGCTCGGCTCTGGGAGATCGTGGCGGATATCGACGCCAGGATGACACCGGAGACCCGCACCTTGCTGACCACCGATGATCTCTACGACGATCAGGGGCTGCCCGCATGATCGTCGACGCATCGGCTCTGCTCGCCATCATCAACCAGGAACCCGAACGAGGCAGCTTCATCGATGCACTCGATTCGGCGGAGAGCCGGTCGATGTCGGTGGTCAACCACTTCGAAGTGGCGATCAAAGTAGATCGCAGTCCGGACCCGATCATCGCGCGCCGGTTCGCGGAGTTGATCAACGACGGCGACATCGAGCTCGCTCCCGTCTCGCTGGAGCAGGCCGCTATCGCACGTGCTGCGTATCGCGATTTCGGCAAGGGCAGCGGACACAAGGCACAACTCAACCTCGGCGACTGCTTCGCCTACGCACTCGCCACCGTCACCAAGAAGCCGCTGCTGTACAAGGGCAACGACTTCGGCCACACCGATATCCGATCCGCGGTCTGACCTCGGAGCTCGATTCCGGGCGGCGCGCCGCCGCCCGGAATACCGTCCGGGCGAACCGAATCCGCGCTACCCTCCCAGGACACCGGGCGACGGGGAGGTACGACCCTGGACACGCTGTGGACCTTCGTAGTACACCGGCGACATCAGCTGCTCATCGACTCCTACCTGCATGTGTCGGCGGTGGTGCAGTCGGTGCTGCTCGCGACGATCGTCGCGGTGCTGATCGGCATCCTGGTGCACCGCAGCCCGCTCGGCTCCTCGATCGCGACGGCCGTGGCAAGCGCCATCCTCACCGTCCCGTCGTTCGCACTGCTCGGCCTGCTGATCCCGATACTCGGCCTCGGTGTCGCCCCGACGATCACCGCGCTGGTGCTCTATGCCCTGCTGCCGATCCTGCGCAACACCATCATCGGCCTGTCCTCGGTGGATCCCACGGTCACGGACGCGGCCCGCGGCGTCGGCATGAACCGGCTGCGGATACTCACCGCCATCGAACTCCCCCTCGCCTGGCCCGCCGTCTTGGCGGGCATGCGGGTCAGCACGCAGCTGATCATGGGCATTCTCGCCATCGCCGCCTACGCCAAGGGACCGGGGCTCGGCAACCTGATCTTCTCCGGACTGGCCCGTCTCGGTAGCCCGAACGCGGTGCCACAGGCCCTGGTCGGCACGGTGCTGATCGTTGTCCTCGCGCTCGTACTGGACGGGATCTACGTCCTGATCGGCCGTCTCACCACCTCGAGGGGAATTCGTGACTGACACCGAAACCCGTTCCGGCGCCACCGAATCGGCGGTGTCCGGCGAGGAGATCGTGCTCGACGGCGTCACCAAACACTATCCCGGCCAGCGCGATCCGGCCGTCGACCAGGTGTCGATGACCATCCCGGCGGGCGAAATCGTCGTGCTCGTCGGGCCTTCCGGCTGCGGCAAGACCACCACCATGCGGATGATCAACCGGCTGATCGAGCCAACGTCCGGCACCATCACCATCGGCGGACGCGACGCCGCGTCGATAGATCCCGACCAGCTGCGCCGCGGTATCGGCTACTCGATCCAGCAGGCCGGCTTGTTCCCGCACATGACGGTCGCCAAGAATGTCGCGACGGTGCCCGGCCTGATCGGCTGGGACCGCAAGAAGATCGCCGCCCGCACCGACGAGATGCTGGACCTGGTAGGCCTGGATCCCGATACCTATCGCGATCGCTACCCCCGACAGCTGTCGGGCGGCCAGCAGCAACGCGTCGGCGTCGCCCGCGCGCTCGCCGCCGACCCGCCGGTGCTGCTGATGGACGAGCCGTTCGGCGCGGTCGATCCGATCACCCGCGGCCTGCTGCAAGACGAATTGCTGCGGCTGCAAGGCGAATTGGGCAAGACCATCGTCTTCGTCACCCACGATTTCACCGAGGCGGTCAAGCTCGGCGACCGAATCGCGGTGCTGGGCAACCAGTCCCGCATCCTGCAGTACGACACTCCGGCGGCGATTCTCGCCGACCCCGCGGACGAGACGGTCGCCGGCTTCGTCGGCGCGGACGCGTCGCTCAAACAGCTCACCCTCACCCGGGTGAGCGATGTCGAACTGGGGCAATGCCCGACCGCCACGGAAGACGAGCCGGTCGAGGTGTTGCGAGCCGCGCTGGCCGGACAGGACTGGCCGTGGGCACTGGTGCTCGACAAGCAACGACGACCGTTGCGCTGGGTATCTTCCGAGCACCTGGCGCACGCGAACTCGTTGCGCGGCACCGGATCACCGATCGGCGAGCCGCTGTCGCTGCGGTCGACCCTGCAGGACGCGCTGGAGGCCTTGCTCGCCGATCAGACGGCGAACGCGGTGGTCACCGGCAAGCGCGGCGAGTACGCCGGGCTGATCACCATCGACACGCTGGTCGCGCACCTGTCGGCGATGCGCGCCGAGCACGGCTCCGGCCGGCCCGCACCGGGGGCCGCGCCGTGACGGCGGCCACGGGAACACCACCCGCGACGTCCGCGCCCGCCGCCCAGCGCCGGGCCGAACGCATCCGGCTGCTCATCCAACCGGTGGTCGTGCTGCTGCTCACCGCGGGCGTGCTGGTATGGGCCTTCGCCCGGGACCTGACCACCACCCAGCAGGCCAGCCTCAATGCCCGCAACATCATGACCGTCACCTGGCAGCACGTGGTGATCACGGCGACCGTTGTCTTGATCGTCGTTGTGGTCGCCGTACCGCTCGGCACCCTGCTCACCCGGCCCGGATACCGCCGTCTGGCACCGGTTTTCGTCGGCATCGCCAATATCGGCGCGGCCGCACCGGCCGTCGGGCTCATCGTGCTGTGCTATCTGGCCACCCGCACCACCGGCTTCTGGATCGGTGTCGCGCCGATCGCGTTCTATTCCTTGCTTCCGGTGCTGCGCAACACCATCCTCGGCTACCAGCAGGTCGATCAGACCCTCACCGACGCCGGGCGCGGCCAGGGCATGTCGGCGGTAACGGTGTTGCGCCGCATCGAGTTCCCGCTCGCCGTGCCCTACATCTTGGCAGGCCTGCGCACCTCGCTGGTGCTGGCGGTCGGCACCGCGACGCTGTCCTTCCTGGTGAGCGCCGGCGGTCTCGGCATCCTCATCGACACCGGCTACAAGCTGCGCGACAACGTCACGCTGGTGGTCGGCGCTGTCCTCGCGGTCGCGCTCGCCCTGCTGGTCGATTGGCTCGGCGCGCTCGCCGAGCAGTTCCTCGGACCGAGGGGGCTCAAGTGAACCGGTGGTGGCGTGGCCTGGCGGTGGCGGCCGGGCTGCTGCTGGTCGCCGGCTGCGGACTGGAATCCGGTGGCGCGGTGCCCCTTCGGGTGGGTCCGGGCAGCATCGGTCCGGTTCCCGAACTCGAAGGCGCCCGAGTCATCGTGGGCTCCAAGGACTTCACCGAGCAGAACATCCTCGGCTACCTCATCGAATTCGCCATGTCGGCGGCGGGTGCCGAGGTGCGTGACCTGACGAACATCCAGGGCTCCAACAGTCTGCGCGACGCCCAGCTGCACGGCCAGATCGATGTCGCCTACGACTACACCGGCACCGGCTGGATCAATTACCTCGGCAAGGAGACCCCGATCCCGGACGAGGTCGGCCAGTTCGAGGCAGTCCGCGAGGCCGACCTCGCCGCGCACGGCATGGTGTGGACCGCGATGGCGCCGATGAACAACACCTATGCGCTGGTGACCAGCTCGCGTACCGCCGAGGAGACCGGCGTCCGGACGCTGTCGGACTACGCCGCGTTGATCGCGAAAGACCCTGCGGCCGCGGCCACCTGCGTCGGCACCGAATTCAACGTGCGCCAGGATGGATTCCCCGGTCTGGCCCGCAAGTACAACATCGACGCGGGCAAGGTTCGTAAGCAGATCGTGCAGGATGCCGTGGTCTATCAGGCCACCGCCGACGCCAAACAGTGCCGGTTCGGCTCGGTCGCCGCGACCGACGGACGCATTCCCGCCCTGAATCTCGTGCTGCTGCAAGATGATCAGGGCTTCTTCCCGAAATATAATGCGGCGCTGGTGATGCGGAAGTCCTTCGCCGACGCCCACCCCCAGGTCGCCGCCGTCCTGGCGCCGATCTCCCAGCGCCTCACCAATGCGGAGATCACCGAGCTGAATCGTCAGGTCGACGTGGCGGGCCGGGAGCCGGCCGAGGTGGCCCGCGACTGGATGGTCGCGCAGGGGTTCGTCACCGCTCGGTGATCGGCACACGCCTAACGGCCGCACCCCCTTTGATCCCCCACACATCGAATCATTTGCGATTTCGGGTGCGGGAAGTCAAAGGGGGTGCGTTTCTCGGGTCGGCGACGAACCGGAGCGGCGCCGCGCTCGCTGCCTCAGGCCTGCGGGTCACGACCGAGGTAGCGCAGCAGTTGGTCGACCGCGGTGTCCTCGGACTTACCGTCGACGATCGCAGCGTAAGCGCCCCACTGACGGAGCGGCTCAACGATTTCCGTCTCCTCGCCACTGCCGGGTGCGGGGTGGCCGGAGCGCGCGGCGGTGAGCAGATAGCCGGCCAATTCCTCGGTCAGCGGCGACGGCTGGCCGGTGGCGATCGCGATGTCCCAGGCGTGCACCGCGGCGTCCAGCGCGCCCATCACGGCGGCGACCGGCGTGGCGAGGACGCCGTGCGGCAGCGGCGTCGGCACGGATTCGGTGCCGTCGGCGACGGTCGCCCAGGCAGCGGCGGTCTGCTCGATCGCGTCGCCGACCAGCGCGGCCGGTGCGCCGTCGATGTGTCCGGACGGCTCGAAGGGGTTCTCGGACGGCCCGCCGCCGATGCCGAGGGTCGCGGCGTAGGCGAGCTGATCGCCCGCGGCGTGCTGCACCACCTGCGTCACATTCCACGCCGAGCACGGGGTCGGCAGCTGCCACTGGTCGTCGCGGACGCCGGCGACCACGGTTGCCAGGGCGCGGTAGGACTCGGCGAGCACGTCGCGCCAGACGGGGTTCAGGGTGGCGATGGCGGTGCTGGTGGCGTTCATGTCAGGGCCTTTCGAGTGGGTGTTCCTTGCTTCTGACATGAGCTTATGAGTCCATTAGGCTGATATCGTTCCTAATTTTCCGGAGGCTTGATGTGACGCCGACCACAGTGCGCGTGCTGCGTTTGCTGGCGCTTTTACAAGACCGCGCCCACACCGGCCGGGAACTGGCCGAGCGGCTGGACATCACCGATCGCACCCTGCGCAACGACATCCAGCGCCTGCGCGATCTTGGCTATCCCGTGCAGGCGCAACGTGGCGCGATCGGTGGTTACCGGCTCGGTCGCGGCTCCACCATGCCGCCGCTGCTGCTGGACGACGACGAAGCGGTGGCCGTCGCGGTCGCCGTCGGACTGGCCGAGGACGGTGCCACCGGGATCGCGGATATCAGCGACAACGTCACCCGCGCCCTGGCCAAACTGGACCAGATCCTGCCGAAACGCTTGCAGCGCAAGGTGACCGCGTTACGCGAGGCCACCGCCATCGGCCCGGCCACCACCGGCTCCAGGGAACCGGATGCCCCGGTCCCGGCCGCGGTCCTGACCACGCTGGCCGGTGCTATCCGGGACGGGGCAACGGTTTCCATCGAGCAGATCGACCCCGTGCACCACGAGGAAGTCGAGCCATATCGACTCATCAATTGGCAGCGCCGCTGGTACCTGGTCGCCTACCATCTCGAAACCCATTCCTGGAGTGCGATTCCCGTCGCCAGAATCCAGCAGGCGAGGCCGGGCAGCCGCCGCTTCGCCGCCCGCGCCCTCCCCGACGACGACCTGGTTGCCTTCGTCATGCGGCACATCGCCAGCACCGGCTGGAAGGTGCACGCGCGGGTCACCGTGCTGGCCCCCGCCGAAACCGTCATCGCCCGAATCAATCCCGCGGTCGGTGTCGTGGAAGCCGTCGACGCCGACACCTGTGTACTGCTGACCGGTGCCGACGCCCTGGAAACCATCGCCATCTACCTCAGCATGCTGATGATGGACTTCCGTGTCGAAGGCCCACCCGAGCTGGTCGCGCACATCCGCACCCTGGCCCGCCGCTACACCGAGGCCACCGCGCCCTAGCCGTGTCGGTGGCGGGCCGGTCGAAGTTCCCAGCACGTGCTGTATCACTTCTCACGCCCCCGCTGGTCGCCGCCTCTCCTATGCTTGCAGGCATTTCACTGTCCAGTTGCCTGTATCGGCGCTCCTTCCAGGTCGATGTGAGAGGGGTCGCGGATGACCAGCCAGACAACGACGGCACTGGCGCTGCCACAGACGGCGCTTGCCCAGCACGTGCTGGCGCTGGTGCTGCGGGTGGAGACACCGGAGGTCGCCCATCACAGCATCCGCAGCTTCCTGTTCGCGAGACTCTTCGCCGAGCACGCCGGGGCAAAGCCGGCGGCAGACTACGACACCGAGCTACTGTTCGCCGCTTGCCTGCTACACGACATCGGCCTCAGCGATGCGGCCAACGGCGACCTGCGCTTCGAGGTCGACGGGGCGAACAAAGCCGCGGAGTTCCTGACCGAGCACGGCCTCGAGGCCGCGGCCGTCGACGCGGTCTGGGATGCGATAGCGCTGCACACGTCCTCGCAGATCGCCGAAAATCGCAACGCCCTGTGCAAATTCACCCGCATGGGGATCGTGCTGGATTTCGGCGCCGAGAGCGCGTTCATCAGCGATGAGGTCGGCGCGGCGATCCACGACCGGTATCCGCGGCACTCGATGGCTACCGCACTGGTGGACATCATTGTCGAGCAGGCGACGGCACGACCGACCAAGGCGCCACCGTTCTCCCCGGCCGCCGAATTCCTGCGGGTACGGGCTCAGCCGGGCGAGACAACCCTGATCGAGAAAGCTGCCCAAGTGAGCCGCTGGGGTAACTGACCCGGAAACAGCCGAGGCCGACCCGAGCGAACTCGGGTCGGCCTCGATTCGGTTCAGGTCAGGCGTGTCCCACCGTCGCCGCCGCATCCGGCGCCTTGCGCATCGGGATCAGCGTGGTCAGCACGATCGCGACCACGGCAGCCGCGGTGGCGATGAGGAAGGTGGTGTGGAATCCGTCGCGGGACGGGAACACGTGCACGCCGAGCTGCATGGTCATGTGCGCGAGCACGACGCTCATCACCGCCGACGAGGTGGACGTACCGACGGAGCGCATAAGCGAGTTGAGTCCGTTGGCCGCCGCGGTCTCGGTGATCGGCACCGCACCCATGATCAGCGCGGGCATCGCGGCGTAGGCGAGGCCGACGCCGCCCGCGACGATCATCGACGCCAGCATGATCTCCCAGACGCTGTTCATCAGCACCACGGCGCACAGGTAGCCCGCCGCGATCACCGCGGAGCCGAGCGCCAGCGTGATCTTCGGACCGCGCGCGGCGGACAGCTTCGCCGACACCGGCGAGAGCAGGATCATCACGAAACCGGTTGGCGCCAGCGCCAATCCGGCGTTGACCATGCTCAGGCCAAAGCCGTAACCGGTCTGTTCGGGCGCCATCAGCAGCTGCGGGAAGGTCAGCGACATGCCGTAGAGCGCGAAGCCGACCGCGATCGAGGCCACGTTGGTGAACAGCACCCGCGGCCGCGCCGAGACCCGCAGGTCGACCAGCGGCGCACCCTGACGCAGCTCGTACCAGCCCCAGCCGAGGAACACCACCAGCGACACCGCGAACAGGATCAGGGTCGTCGGGCTGCCCCAGCCCCAGTCCGCACCCTTGGTGATCGGAATCAGCAACGCCAGCAGTGCAATCGAAAGACCCAGCGCGCCACCGAAATCGAACCGGGACGGGGTGCGCACCGGCGACTCCGGCACGAAGACGAAAACCAGGACGGCACAGACCAGGCCGAGGCCGGCCGCGGTCCAGAAGAGCATGTGCCAGTCCGCGTTCTGCGCGATCACCGCGGCCAGCGGCAGGCCGAGGGCGCCGCCGACGCCCAGCGTCGCGCTCATGATCGCCATCGCCGAACCCACCTTCTCGGCGGGCAGTTCGTCGCGCATGATGCTGATGCCCAGCGGGATCGCGCCGACCGCCGCACCCTGCAGCGAGCGCCCGATGATCTCGGGGACCAGCGCGGAGAAGGTCGCGCAGACCACCGAGCCGGCGACCAGCGAGAGCAGGTTGGCGAACAGCACCCGTCGCTTACCGAACATGTCGCCGAGGCGACCGCTGATCGGCGTCGCCACCGCACCGGCGAGCAGGGTCGCGGTGACCACCCAGGAGGCGTTGGACGCCGAGGTGTTCAGCAGGTCGGGCAACGTCGGAATGATCGGGATGACCAGCGTCTGCATCAGCGAGACGACGACACCGACCATACCGAGGGTCGCGATGAGCACGGCAGGCGCCGGGCGCCGTCCGTCATCGGTATCGGAGGCGGTCGAAGACGCGTCGGCAGCAACAGTCACGAATGTGCACGCTACACACGATGTGTATCGTGCACAATTTGATATCGTCGTGACGAACACGACATAGTGAGCGCCATGTCCGAATCCGGTCCCGCCGACAACGCGGCCCTCACCCGCCTGGTCTTCGAGCTGACCCTGCTCGCCCGGCACTTCCCCGCGTCGCTACTCCGGCGCCCCGGCTTCCAGCTCGACCGCTCGGCCTTTCTCATCCTCACCAGGCTGGAATTCGATACCGCCCTGAGCCTGCGCGAGCTGTCCGAAGCCTTCCAACTCGACATCTCCACCATCAACCGCCAGGTCGCCGCGATGCTCAAGCAGGGTTTGGTCGACCGCGTCCCCGACCCCGACGGCGGCATCGCCCGCAAGATCCAAGCCAGCAGCAAAGGTCTCGAAGTACTGGCCGCCGACCGCCGACAGAGCCGCGAAGGGATCGGCACGGTCGTCGCCGACTGGGACGACACCGACGTCGACCAGTTGAGCAGGCTGATCGCCCGCTTCAACCAGTCCGTCGAACACATCGAAGACAACCCGTGGCCGCGGCCGCCCGAGGTGCGGTAGCCGATCCGGTTACCTGGTACCGCCCCGGTTTTCGCGATTCAGGCTGCGGTGGCGTAGATGCCGGGGGTGATGCCGTAGCAGCGGCGGAACCAGCGGGTGAGGTGAGCTTGGTCGGCGAAGCCGGATTCGGTGGCGGCTCGCGCGACGGGATGGCCTGCGGCGATGAGACGGCGGGCGGCACGGAGGCGGAGCAGGCGTTGGTAATCGCTCGGGGAGAGACCGTAATTGGTGCGGAAGGCGCGGTAGAGGGCGAAACGGCTGCAGCCGCTGGCTTCGGCGAGGTCGTCCATGGAGAGAGGGTCGAGGTAGCGGTCGTCGAGAACGGTGCGGACGCGGCGGGCGATATCGGCGCTCGCGCCGCCGTGCAGGGTGGCCGACGAGTTCACCAGCGGACGGCGGGCACCGCGGCGCACCATGGCGGCGACCGAAGCGGCCAGCGCCTCGTCCGCGGCCAGCTCGGTGGCGGGCTGAATCAGGCTGGCGCACAGTCGATGTAGCGCGGACGACAACAGTGGGTCCGGCAAGACGGGGTCGGCGAAAAGCGGCAGACCGGTGGGGCGCCCGGTCTGGTCGGACAGCAGATCGGTGATCAGCTCGGTGCCGATGTGCACGATCGAGTAGGTGAAACCGAGCTCGGTGGTGCTGTGACCGTCGTGCGGCTCGTCCGGGTTGAACGCCATCACCATGCCCGCCGCGCTCACCCGTGACGCACCGCGGCAATCGAAACTCTGCGCGCCGAACTCGGTGAGCCCGAACGAGTACGTCTCATGGCTGTGCAGGTGGTAGACGTGCCGCTCGAAGTGCGCGTGCATCACCTCGACCGGGCGGTGCGCCATCCGCCGGTACGTCACCCATTCCTGCTCGGCCACCGAACCATTGTCACCGCACCAGCGTTCAATACCGCGCACCGGTCTCGGAACCAGGATCGCAAGCGTGCGTATTCGACTCTTGCTTGTGCTGGTCATGGCGTTGTGGGGCAGCGCGTTCGCCTCCTCGAAGCTGGCGGTGCACGATGTGCCGCACGAGGTCGCCGGGTTCCTGCGGTTCTTGCTGGGCACCGTGGTGCTGGTGATCGTGCTGCGGCTGCCCCGACTGCCGACGACGGAGGCGGCCCGCGTCGCCGGGCTCGGCCTGATCGGCGTCTTCGGCTACAACGTGCTGTTCTTCCTCGGTCTGTCCCTCGCGCCCGCGGCCGACGGCAGCGTGATCGTGCCGATGACCGCGCCGGTCATCACCGTCGTCGTCTTGGCCGTGCGCTCGCGTACGCGCCCGTCCGGTGCGCGAGCGCTCGGCCTTGCCGCCGCGGTGATCGGCGGTGTCGTCTTCTTCGTCGGCATCCCGTCGTCCGGCGGGCAACGCCTGCTCGGCGATCTCGTCTTCTTGGGCGCTGCGGCCTGTTGGGCCTGCTACACCATGCTCGGCGCGCCGATCCTGGCTCGGCTCGCCGCACCGACCGTCACTGTTTACGCGTCCGCGGCGGGCACGGCGGCGCTGGGCGTGTTCGCGGCACCGGCGCTGCCGGGCGTCGCGTGGTCCGAGCTCGGTCCCGAATTCTGGCTCAACCAGGCCTATCTCGGGGTGTTGCCGACCGCGCTGGCGTATGTCCTCTACTACCGCGCCGTCGGACAGGTCGGGCCGGCCACCGCCGCGACCGCCATGTTCCTGGTGCCCGCATTCGGATTGGCCGGCGCCTGGGTCGTTCTCGGTGAAACGATCGCGCCGGTACAGGGTGTCGGGGCGGCGCTGATGTTCGTGGGCGCTTGGCTGAACACACGCAAGGAAACGCCGCGCGAAGCGATACCACCGACCGTTCAGCCTGTCACGCTGAGTTCCTGACCAGCACAATGTGTTCCGTGCCTTCGCCGGTCATGGTGGTGACACCGCGCTAGGCTCTGCGGCTGGGTCGGACCCGACGTCTTGGGAGGCGCTTCGATTCACACGAAACAACACGCATGGTGGGACAACTATCTCGTCGCCCTGTTGGGGCTCGTCCTCGCGGCCGGATTCGCCATCGCGGCGATCGCCGCAGCCTCGGGTGGGGCCTACCCGGTGGCGATCACGCTCGCGGCGCTGGCGGTCCCGTTCGCGATTCCGACCATCGTTCAAATCCTCGGCGAACTACTCATCTACCTGCTGATTCCGGTCGCATTGGTCGGATTCGTTCTGTTGCTCCCAATTCTCGCCGTCAGCCCGGCGGCGCGAAAATGGGCGCGACGGCGGTGGCGGGACCGCTGAAGCCACAGGCCGACGAAGATCACATCGACCGTTCGTCAGCCGTCCGTAGAGTTGTCGGCATCCAGCTTTTTGCCGCGTAACCGAAGGACGGAGGCCGCGGTGTGAGCGAGCGTCAGCGAGTGAACCACAGGCACAGTGCGCCCTCGCGCACGGCGGAGCCGAGCGTCAGCGAGGCGCAGCCGTGAGCGAGCGTCAGCGAGTGAACCGACGGGACAGTGCTCCTGCGAGCCCAGCGGAGCCGAGTGCTAGCGAGGCGCAGTCGTGAGCGGGTGTCTGCGTGTGAACCGCAGGCACAACGCATCCCCGCGCGCGGATGAGCTGCTCACCAGCGAGGTGCAGGCGTGACCCGCGGTCAGGCCCGGACCTGGAACCTACGCGGGATCGCGTGGTGGCTGCCCGGGTTGGCCGTGTTCGTGTCGGGTGTTCTCCTGTACTCGCCCTTCGGTGTCTCGCTCATCGAGGGACGGGTTGTTGTCGCGGCCGCGATGCTGATGCTCGGCGGGTCAGCGGCCGCGCGGTGGTGGTGGGCACGGGCCGATAGTCAGCTGCCGGTCCACGAGTCCGCCGGATACGTGCGCGCCGAACGGTTGCTGGGCGTCGAGGCGCTTGTCGCCACCGGGTTCGGTGCGCTCGGCATTGCCGCACTGACCATGTCGGTGTCGACGTCGTTGCTCTGGGTCGGGGCGTGCTGGATCGGGCTCGGCGTTTGCGGGCTGACGGCCGGTGCACGCCGCGATGATGTACTCGTCGCCTCCGCGGCGTTCGCGGGCTGGCAGGTGCTCGCCGGCGTGATCCTCGCGACGCTGCCGTTTCGTACCGGGTTGGATTTCACCGCGTGGACCATCATCACGCTGTTGATCACCGGCGCGGCGATGGTGGTCCGCGGTGTCCGGCTGACTGCTCCGCTGCCCCGCGCGAGCACGCTGCGCTGGTGGCGGCCCGTCGCGGTGAGCGTGCAGCTGGTCGTGCTCGCGGTGGCGGTCGGCTGGTATGGAACGGTCGTCACCCAAGCTGCCCGACAGGACGCGGAGCAAACTCGACTGGACGCGTTCTATCAAGTGCCACAAGGCATTTCACCTGGCCCGCCGGGCACCGTGATCCGTTCGGCCCCGATGTCGCTACCGGGCGTGAACGGACACGGCCAGCGCATCCTCTATTGGTCGCAGGACCGGCACGGCACCCCAACGGTGTCCTCCGGCATGATCTGGACGCCGCTCACCGACGGCACCGATCGACCCATCCTGAACTTCGCGCACGGCACCGTCAGTCTGGGTGCCGAATGCGCGCCGAGCAGGCAATCCGAGATCGCCTCATCGATGCCCTGGCTCAACGACGCGCTCGGCCGCGGCTGGGTGGTCGCCGCCAGCGACTACGCCGGCGCCGCGGGCACCGGCGACGGCGAGCACTATCTCGTCGCCACCGATCAGGGCCGCGACACCGTGAACGCCGCCCGCGCCGCCCGCAATCTGCCCGACACGCATGCGGGCAACGACATGCTGATCTACGGCGTCTCGCAGGGCGGCCTCATCTCCCTGGCCGCCGCCGCCCAAACGCCCACCTACGCCCCCGAACTCCACCTCGTCGCCGACGCCGCGACCGCGCCCGCCTCCGATATCGCGGGCATCCTCCGCGAGAGTCCGCCCCAACTCCTCAACGGCTGGGCCGTCACCCCTTTCCTCACCACCCAGTACGCCAAGGCCTACCCCCACCTCGACCCCAACGCACTGCTCACCCCGCAGGCCGCCGCGCGCAACCAGGAAATGGCGGCGGCCGGTTGCGCCGCAACACCTTTCGCGGCACTGTTCGCCCGCCTCACCATCGTCCCCGGCATGGGCGACTACTTCAACGGCGACCCCCTCGCCGACCCCGCCTGGCGCCGCGCCTTCGAGGAGAACCGCGCCCCAGACATGCCCCCCGG
The DNA here is from genome assembly GCF_004634405.1 of Nocardia sp. CS682. Lineage (NCBI taxonomy): Bacteria > Bacillati > Actinomycetota > Actinomycetes > Mycobacteriales > Nocardiaceae > Nocardia > Nocardia sp. CS682. The sequence continues at coordinate 3,260,045 of NZ_CP029710.1, forward strand.
CATCCCCGTCTACCTGGCCCAAGGCCTCGACGACACCCTCGTCCCCCCAAAATTCACCGCCGCCCTCGTCGACCGCTACTGCACCGCAGGCACCCCCGTGACCACCCAGTGGAACCCCGGCGTCGGCCACGACAACGCCAACGAAAAAGCCGTCGCCCCCCGCGTCATCCAATGGTTCGCCGACCACCTCACCCACACCCCCACCCCCAACAACTGCGGCCAACCCCTCCCCGCCACCCTCACCGGCCACTAGCCACACTCGACCGCCGCCGCCTCGGCGCGCGCTGGAGTCAATGCTGGCTACCCTGAGCCGGATCGTCGGCGAGCGCGGCGAACCACGCTGTGGCGCCGTGCTTCCCCGCGCCGGTGTCGCCTGCATCCGTCGCAAGGATCACCCGGGCCCGCACCGCGCCACGCGCTGATCAGGCCACGTAGGGGCGTTCGGCGCGGGCCGAACGGAGTGCAGCTCCCCACCAGACGAGTTGGTCGAGGAGTTGGTCGGCGGCTGCGGCCGCAGGCTTCGGGTCCGTGGGTTTGCCTGTCCCGTCGAAGACTTGGGCGGCGCCGTGGAAGCTCACAGTGTCGCGGACGGTGACGGCGTGGAGTTCGGCGAACACGTGGCGGAGGTGTTCGACGGCGCGCAGGCCGCCGGAAACGCCTCCGTAGCAGACGAATCCGATCGGCTTGGCCTGCCACTGGGTGTAATGAGCATCGATCGCGCTTTTGAGGGGCGCCGGGTAGCTGTGGTTGTACTCAGGTGTCACGATGACGAACCCGTCGGCTGCCGCAAGTCGCGCACCGACGGGCTGCGATGAGCGGGTGCCTGCGGGGTCCGAAGCATGCCGGGGCAGTTCATCTTCCGCCAAATCGATGAGTTCGATCGCGATGTCGGCACGTTGTTCTGCATGTTCGACGAACCAGTTGGCGACCGTGGGGCCGAAGCGCCCCGGCCGGGTGCTTCCCACAATCACTGCGAGCTGAATCGGATTCTCCGTCATGACAGTTCCTTTCGACGTGTGCAGGTGATGACTGCAAGCGTCGAACATCAACAATGGTTCAGGTCAAGTCGGCGCATCGGCGACCAGCCGACCCCGGGGCACGCCGACTACCGGGGCAGGCAGCGAAGGAGTAGGTCGCGGATCTGATCCAGGGTTGGGGGCTCAGCACTTGCCATGCCGCGCAACGTAATTCCCTGCGCGGCGTCGGCGAGCAGGGTGGCCGTGGGCTGATCGGTGTAGTGGGCATACATCGTTCGAGTAGCCCCGATGAAGCGGTCGGCGATCGGCCGCAGCGAGGGGCGTCGAATAGCCGCGACATACAGCTCGAGCTGGACGGTCGTGATGGTGCGCTCGGTGGTGAAGCATCCGATGAGCGCATCCGCCGTCTGGTCGATGACATCGGCGATCGTCAGATCGGGATTGCTCGATGGGATGGCCGCCATGATCGCGGCATAGTCGGCCACACAGATTTCCAGCGCCGCTTGGAGCAGGTCTTCCTTGTCCTTGTAGTGGTACGTCGTGCCCGCGATCGGAACGTCCGCCGCCTCGGCGACGGCCCGGTGCGTGAGACCCTCCACGCCGCGTTCGCCGATGACCTGGATCGCGGCTTCCGCAATGCGTCGGCGGCGGTGCGGATCGAACCGCCGTCGCCGGACAGGTTTGGCCTGGACGGCTGGTTCGTCGGCCACTGCGCCTCCATCAGAACTTTTTCCGCGGGTAGATGCCCATCAGGGTACATATGTACCCTGATGCGATATGTGTCACAACCCACTGTCGCACCGTGGCGTCGTAAGGTACAAATGTACTCAGTGCGATTTGCTCAACATTCGCCCAGCGGTACGAGCACCCTGATGATGCCGCCATTCGCAACCAAACCCGACCACCGGCCCGGCGGCGAAAACTGGACCGTCCTACTCGACCCTTCCGGCCAGCCTTCTGCATCAGCCAGCCATGAACCGGCGCCTGACATCACTCGAAATCCCAACCTCCAGAAGGAGTTCCCCATGAAAGCCACCGGCGTAGCCCCCTGCTTGGGCGTCGCGGACACCACCGCGTCCGTCACCTTCTACGAAAGCCTCGGCTTCGAAGCCGCCCCGGGCAGCGACAACCCCGAAGACGACATCCGCATGCTCACCTGGCAAGGCAACTTCGCCTTCATGGTCTACAACGCAGACAACCTGCGCCAATGGCTCCCCCAACTCCAAAACTTCCCCACCGGAGCCTTCGGCATGTTCTACCTCTCCGTCAAAGACCACGAGGCCTACACCACCAAAATCCGCCCCCTCGTCAACGTGATCAAAGAACACACCGAACACGGCATGAAGCTGTTCTACTTCCAAGACCCCGACGGCTACATCATCGGCGTATCCGAAGAACGCGAGTGGTGAGACCTCCGTCCGCGATGATCACCGCCGTGGACTTTGCCCGGATTTAATTCGGGCGTCCAGTATGTCGCGCTGAGCACCACGCAAAAGCCGTATCATGCGTTCTGCCTCGCTGAGCGAGGCAGCGTGGTTGAGTATCCAGCGGAGGTTATTTTCGGGCTTGTTCAGCGCCCTGAGCCAGAACAGTTCCGAGATGGCCTGCGCAAGAACGGGAACCAGCACGGCGAGGACCAGCACCATGGCGCCGATTACTAATCCGAGGGTGTGGTGGCCCACCGCCGCCAGTGCTGCAAACGCCAGGCTGCCAACGGTTCTCGAGCTACCCATGGCGCTCACGCCCCACCACGCCGTACGCATTATCGATCATGATGTACCTCCTCGAAATTGTGGTTGTGGAGGCTTGGGAGCGGGACGGCCGAAATCTCCCCCGAAGTTGTCAGGGTTCTCAGGGAACTCTCAGGAATGCCCCGGGGGTTAGTGATGCCTACCGAGCCCCGCTGGGTCCGAGTCTCGGACACTGGGCTGGTGGAACGCGCCCGACGCCCGATCGACCGGGACGAGCAGGAAGCGGCACTCAACGAGATCTTCCGGCGCTACCACAAGGCCATGTCCACCGTCTGCGTCTACAACCTCGATGACCTCGATCGCGTTGCGGATGTCGTCCAGAACGCCGTCGAGGTCGCCACGAAAGAACTTGTCCGGGGGGAGAACCCGCGGGAGCCCGACAAACTGCGGGCGTGGCTGTGCGGGATCGCTCGCAACCGATGTCACGAGGACCGCCGAAGCCGCAGTAGCGAGGGGCCCCTGCCCCTGAAGACCTTGACGACGAACGACGAGGAGCTGGACAGCTCGCGAAGACTGGACGAGGTCAATCGCATGCTCGACATCGTCGCGACGACCTTCACTTCGCAGCAGCGGAAGATCTACCAATTCCATATACGTCAGGAATTACACGGAAAGGCGCTGGCCACCGCCCTTTCAGTAACCGCGAAGAACGCCTACAAATTCGCCTACGAGAACAAGATTCGACTGGATGAGGGGTTCGGTGCCCTGATCCTGGCCAAGCATGGTCGGCCTTTCTGCGCTCAACTGGCCGGAATTCTCGATCGGTCCGGCTGGCATGGCGGGGGCGACGAGCAGTTCACCCGCGTCCTGCGGCAACGCATCGTCCGCCACCTCGGCACCTGCCGCAAATGCGATAACTGTGGCACCTGCGACCAACAGCAGGTCCGCCTCAAAATGGTCTATTCGCCGGTTTTGATCCCGATTCTCATTGCGCCGGAGCTGTTGGAGAAAATACCCGAGATCATCCGTCGACTCCTCGATGAAGAAGAACGCGATCGCAGTGACAAGCACGATGGCGTGCGCCTCGCCGCCGCAGGCGTGGCACTGGACGGGGGCGCCGACAAGAAAGTCGAGAAAAACAATTGGCTACTGGATGGCTTTTTCGGCTTGCTGAAGGTGGTATTCATCATTGCCCTCGTCGGCACGCTCGGACCCAAACTGTTCCCCAACGTCTTCGACAAGCTACCGAACACACCTAACACGGTGCGGCTGGAGATCTGGGTCCCCGCCGCCTACGCGGTGTACGTCGCGCCGACCGGACAGACGTGCACCCCGGTGCAGCGGAGCAACTGCGACGTCCGGCTACGCCCCGGCACCCGCGTAACGCTCACATCCCAACGAGGCGAATACGCGTCACCCGACGCAACGCTCACGTGGTGGGGTTGCCCCATGGGTTCGACCTCCACCGGCGACTCCTGCACCTTCGTACCGGCCGGCAGGGCCACCGTCTGCCTCATCGAGCCCGGTTACCAAGGCGTGCCGTGGGACTGGTGCCGCGGCAGACGATAACCGGGACGCCCCTGCCTTCAGCCCCGATCTGCCCACCACCATTCGGCGAACTGTTTACCCGCCGGAAGCGAAAAGCTATACGTTGAAGCGGAATTCGACTACGTCGCCGTCATGCATGACGTAGTCCTTTCCTTCCATCCGCACCTTGCCCGCCGACTTGGCAGCGGCCATGGATCCTGCTTCGACGAGGTCGGTGAAGGCAACCACTTCGGCTTTGATGAAGCCGCGTTCGAAGTCGGTGTGGATGACGCCTGCGGCTTTGGGGGCGGTGTCGCCCTGGTGGATTGTCCAGGCGCGGGACTCTTTCGGGCCTGCGGTGAGGTAGGTCTGCAGGCCGAGGGTGTGGAAACCGGCCCGGGCGAGGGCGTGCAGGCCGGGTTCGGTCTGGCCGATGGATTCGAGGAGTTCGAGGGCGGATTCGTCGTCGAGTTCGAGGAGTTCGGCCTCGACCTTGGCGTCGAGGAAGACCGCATCCGCCGGTGCGACAGAGGCTTTGAGCTCGGCGACCTTCGCTTCGTCGGTGAGCACGGACTCGTCGGCGTTGAAGACGTAGAGGAAGGGCTTGGTGGTGAGCAGCGAAAGTTCTTTGAGCAGTTCGGTATCCACCTTGTTGCCTGCGGCGAACAGGGTGGTGCCGTTGTTCAGGAGTTCCTGCGCGGCCTTCGCGGCCTCGGCGACCGGCTTGCGGTCCTTCTTGATCTTGGCTTCCTTCTCCAACCGCACGACCGCCTTCTCCAGGGTCTGCAGGTCGGCGAGGATGAGCTCGGTCTCGATCACCTCGATGTCGGCGGCGGGATCGACGCGGCCGTCCACGTGCACCACGTCGTCGTCGGCGAACACGCGCACCACCTGGCAGATGGCGTCGGCCTCGCGGATATTGGCGAGGAACTTGTTGCCCAGACCGGCCCCCTCGGAGGCGCCCTTCACGATGCCCGCGATGTCGACGAACGACACGACGGCGGGCACGATGCGCTCGGAACCGAAGATCTCGGCCAGGGTGTTCAGCCGCGGGTCGGGCAGCGGCACCACGCCGACGTTCGGCTCGATGGTCGCGAACGGGTAGTTCGCGGCCAGCACGTCGTTCTTGGTCAGCGCATTGAAAAGCGTCGACTTTCCGACGTTGGGCAGACCGACGATTCCAAGAGTGAGACTCACGAGGACGAGAGTCTACGCCGCAACCCCGATCCCCTGCCCCGCGCCCGTCCCCAGCGGAAACCCCCGAGTCTCACAGGCGTCCACACCGTGCACCGGGCCTTGCACCCGGTGTGCACGGTATGGCCGTCCTGCGCGATCAATTCAGCGCGACCAGCGAGCCGAATCGAGGTGTCAGGGGATGAGGACGACCTTGCCTAGGTTGGCGCGCCCCTCGATCACCCGGTGCGCCTCGGCCGCCTCGTCGAGCGCGAATTCCGCGTGCACCGCGGGCCGAAGCTGCCCGGACGCGACGTACTGCCACAGCTCCTGCCGCCAGTGGTCGTACAGATCCGGCTGCCCCTTCGCGATGCGAGCGATCTGGAACCCGATCACCGACTTCGCACCGACCAGCAGGTCGTAAGCCTCGATCGTGCCGCCGCCGGAGCTGTAGGCCACCAGACGCCCGCCGGGTGCGACCGCCGCGACAGCGGGCCCGAGCAGCTCACCACCGACCGCATCCAGCGCGTAGTCGACGGGCTCACCCCACGACTCCTGCCCGTACTCGATCACCTCGTCCGCACCGAGCTCGAGCACGAACTCCGCCTTGGCCCGATCCGACACCGCACCGACCACCCGCGCCGCCCCGCGTACTCGCGCGAGCTGCACCGCGAGATGCCCCACGCCACTGGCCGCCGCCGTGACGAGCGCCGACTCCCCTTCTTTCGGGCTCGCCGCTTCGAGCGCACCAAGCGCGACCAAACCACTGCGCACCAGCGCGACCGCGTCGACGGCGGACGCCCCGTCGGGAATCGGCGTCGCCATCGCCACCGCGAGCAGCGCGTACTCGGCGTATCCGTGCCCGAACACCAGCCCGGTCACCCGATACCCCGGCGCGTATCCGGTGACGCCTTCACCGACGGCGACCACCTCACCCGCGACCTCACCACCCAGCGCGATCGGCTCACGCTGCTCGCGGACCTTCCGCACCACCGGCAGGGTCACCCCGATCGCCTCGACCCGGACCAGCAGTTCACCGGGCCCCGGCGTCGGCACCTCGGCCGACACGACCTCGAGCACCTCAGGACCACCGCTGTGCTCGTACTGGACCCGCCGCATGTACACCTCCAAGCTCATGAGAAGACGCAACGGTAACCAGCCCCCGCTGTGCGCTCCTACTCGATTTCGGCCCCGAGTGCTCCATCTCACGGGCCGGTAACCCACCCACGGAGTCATCCGACCCACCTTGCACAACCTCCCGTGCGGCGTACCGTGACCTGCATGGAGCCGAGCACCGAGATGGTGACGGCGCGGCCGGCGCCCATGCTCGCGCCGTTCATCGATCACTACATGGGCTATCGCATGGTGGGGTACGCGGCGGGGCTGCATCGTGGCCTGCCGTCCGCGCACATGACGTTCATCGTCAGCATCGGCGCGTCCATTGATGTAGTCGCGCAGACGGATCCGAGCCAGTCCCCGCAGGACTACCGCTGTTCGGTGAGCGGGTTGCAGGCGAGCTCGGCGATCATCGCGCACGAGGGCTACCAGGAGGGTGTCTCGATCGCGCTGACCCCGCTCGGTAGCCGCGCGCTGTTCGGGATGCCTGCCGCCGCACTCTGGGATACCTCGGTGGAATGCGCCGATGTGGTCGGCCCGCTGGGCCGTGAGCTGTGGGAGCGGTTGCAGGAACCGCTCGGCTGGCCGGAGCGCTTCGCCACCGTCGATCGGATCCTGACCCGCCTCGCCTCCCCCGATCGCGTGGTCGCACCCGAGCTGGCGTGGGCGTGGCGGTCGGTCGTCGGGTCCGGCGGGGTACTGACCGTCGGCGCGCTGGCCGAGGAGATCGGTTGGAGCAGACAGCATCTCGCGCGCCGATTCAACGACGAGTTCGGCTTGAGCCCGAAGCTCGCGGCCCGCATCACCCGCTTCGAACGGGCGCGGCGGATGCTCGAACGCACCCCGTCCTACATCAGCATCGCGCAGGTGGCGGCCAGCTGTGGTTATTACGACCAGGCCCACCTGAATCGCGACTTCGCCGAGTTGGCCGGAACCAGCCCGACGAACTGGTTGAGCGAGGAGATTCCATCCGTCCAAGACACCGACCGGTCCGCCGGACGACGCTGAGGGCATGACGAATCCAGCACCTACCGAGACCGCCACCCGCACCGCCGTGTGGCCCACTTTGACCTTCCGCGACGCACGGGCCATGTCCGCCTTCCTCGTCGAAGCCTTCGGCTTCGTGCAGACCGCGATGTACACCCGGGACGACGACCCGTCGATCGTCGAGCACGCCGAACTGCGCTGGCCGCTCGGCGGTGGCGTGATGTTCGGCTCCGCGTGCAAGGACGAGAGCGAGTTCGGCAAGCGCGTGCCGGGCAACGACTCGACCTACGTCGTCTGCGAGGACCCGGACGCGCTGTTCGAGCGTGCCACCGCCGCCGGGGCCGAGGTGCTGCGCGGCCTGCGCGACGAAGACTATGGTTCGCGCGGCTTCACCGTCCGCGACCCCGAGGGCAACCTCTGGAGCTTCGGCACCTACTGGGGCGAATAGCCCTAAACACAGCGGAAAACAGCCGGGAGCACAGCGTAAGTTCACCTGGGGGCCTAGGCCCGGCGGCATTCAATACCGTTGGGCCATAGGCAACTTCATCGGCCACCGAGTCCGGACATGGCCATGCCGCGAATGAACGCGCGTTGGCCGACCCCGTACACCACCAGCAGCGGCAACAGAATGACCATCGAGGCGGCCATGAGAATCGGCCACTGCGTGTGATACTGCCCTTGCAGACGCACCAATCCCAGTGTGGCGGTGGCGATCTCATTCCGCTGAATCATGACCAGGGGCCACAGGAAGTCGTTCCAGACGGTGATCCAGGTGAGCACCCCGAGCACCATCAGGGCAGGACGGGTGTGCGGCAACAGCACTCGCCAGTAGACCTGCCAGGTGGAGCAGCCGTCGAGGATGGCCGCCTCCTCCAATTCGACCGGCAGCGTGGCGAAGAACTGCCGCATCAGATAGGTACCGAACGCGCTGCCGAACAGCCCGGGCACGATCATCGCCCACGGCGTATCCACCCAGCCGAACGCCCGCATCACCAGAAACTGCGGAATCACTGTGACGGTCAACGGCACCATGAGCGTGCCGAGGTAGGCGACGAACAGCACCTCTCGGCCGCGAAATCGCAAGCGTGCGAACGCGTATCCGGCCAGCGAGCAGAAGAATACCTGGCCTGCGGTGACACACACCGCATACATCGCGGTGTTGACCAGCATCCGCCCGAGCGGCAGCAGCTCGAACACCGTGCTGTAGTTGGACCACTGCGGGTCCGCCGGAAGCAGCGTCGGCTCGACGATCTCCCCGTCCCGCTTCAACGACCCGGACAACGCCCACAGCACCGGCGCCAACGCGCACCACGCGATGCCGATCAACACCGCGTAGATCCCCGCACCACGAACCATCCGCCGCAGCACCGCATGCCGCACCCTCACAGATCCACCGCGCCCCGCCGGGCAAACCGCAACTGCACCAGGGTGAGTACCAGCAGGATCGCGAAGATCACCCACGCCAACGCCGACGCGTACCCCACCTCATAGAACCCGAAGGCATTCTGGAACAACATGATCCCCAGCAGATAAGTCCCCGTTTCCGGTCCGCCATTGCTACCGGTGAGCGCGTACACCTGATCGAACGCCTGCACCGAGTTGATCACGGTGATCACGAAGACGAACGACAGCGGCCCACGAATCAACGGCAGCGTGATCGCCGAAAACCGCCGCAGCGCACCGGCTCCGTCGATCTTCGCCGCCTCGTACAGCGGCTCCGGCACCCCTTGCAGCGCGGCCAGCAAAATGACCGTCGCGAACGGCACGCCCTTCCACACGGTGACCACGCTCAGCGAAACCAACGCCAGATCCGGATCGGTCAACCACGGCACCGGCCCCAACCGGACCCACCCGAGCCCGATATTCAGCACCCCGTCCTCGGTGAAGATGAACCGCCACACCACCGCCATCGCCACCGTTGACGCGACCAACGGCAGAAACGCCACCGTCCGAAAGATCCCGATACCGGCCAGCTTCCGGTTCAACGCCGCCGCGATCGCCAAGCCGAGCAGCACCGTCGGCACCAGCGTCAGCACGGTGAACACCGCGCTGTTGCGCAAAGCGATCAAGAACAACGGATCCGCCCCGAACAACCGCTGATAGTTCGCCACCCCGACGAACCGCATCGGCCGGAACAAGTCCCACGAATGAAAACTCAGATACAGCGAAAATCCGAGCGGAAACAGTAGGAAGACCGCCACCGCCCCCACATTCGGCGCCACGAAAGCCCACCCCGCCCGCTCGCGCTTGCGTGCCAGCATCCCGCGCTCTGTGAGTGGCACACGGTGGTGCGCCCTGCTCGCGATTCGCCGCAGCCGTGTGCCACTCACGGAGCGTCCAGCAGCGCGTCGAGGTCGGCGGTGAATCGACCGTCGAGCGAGTCGGCGGTGGCGGCACCGCGCAGCACACGGTTGCTTCCACGCTCCAGCAGCGCGGAGACCTTGCCCCAGGCGGGCGTCACCGGCAGCGGGCGGGAGTTGTCCGGCCCCTCGGTGAAGACGGCGAGGTTGCGGATCTCCCGATGCGCGGCAGCGAAACCCGGCGAACCCATCGCCGATTTCAGCACCGGCACGAACAGTCCGGAGGCGGCGATGATGGCCTGCCCCACCGGCCCGGTAGCGAATTTGACGAACTCCCACGCCTGTTCGATACGCGGACTGCCCGCCGCGATGGCCAACCCGGTGCTGCCGACGTCGGTGATCGCACCGGGCCCGCCCTGCGGCCCGACCGGCAACACGGTTACATCGATCGAAAGCCCCTCCTGCCCTGCGAATTCGGAGTACAACCAATGCCCGCCGAGCACCATCGCCGCCCGACCCGCGCGGAACAGATCCGGTGCCGAAACCGACAGCTGGTCAGCCACTTTCGGCGCCACCCGGTGCCGCACCGCGAGGTCGGCGTAGAACTGGAACCCCGCGGCGAACCGGGGATCCCCGAGGTTGGCCCTGGTCGGCGCCACCGACGGCGTGAACCACTCCGCGCCGTTGTTCATGCCGAAGCAGGCCGCCGAGTAGTACGGCACCCACGCATCCGCGAAACCCCACTGCCGGTGTCGCGTGAGTGTCCGCGCGGCGTCGAGGAATTCGTCGAACGACCACGCGCCGCGCCAGCGAGTGGGTGGCGTCAGCCCGGCCGCGTCGAACAGCTCCCGGTTGTAATAGAGGAACACCCCGGACCACTGCTCGGGCAAGGCGTACTGCCCACCGGCATAGGTGAACGTGTCGTACAGCGCCGGATAGCTGTCCGCGCGCAACCTTTCCGCATACTCGGATTCCTTGCTCAGCAGTGTCCGCAGATCGAGCAGCACACCACGCTCGGCGAGCCCCGCGTAGAGCAGTTCCCACGCCATCACGACGTCGGGGCATTTACCGCCCGCGCAGTAGGTGAGCAGCTGCTGCTGCGGATCCGGACCGGACATGATGGTGCGAATCCTGATGTCCGGGTGCCGCTTCTGGAATTCCTCGATGATCGCCAGTCGCACCCGCGCCTCTTCCGGCCTGGCTTGGAAGAAGAAGGTCAGCGCGTCGTCGGCGGACCCGCAGCCGGTCGCGGTCAGCAGCGGCGCGGCCAGCGCCGAGCCGAGCAGGGTGCGACGACGAACCGGTGACACGTTGCTCCTCCACGGCGGTGGATACGTGAATCTCGGCAGGGAACGGACCGATCGGCGACTGCCGGAGCCAGCATGGCAGCATACGGATGGCAACATCGCCGTGCGAGGGAACACGCCCACGCGCACGCGCGAACACCCGGAGATCGTGAACATCGGCCGACGGGCAGCTGACGCCCCGCGGGCCACCCATACCCGCCGCGTACCGGATCGAGCCCCGCTCGGAGAAACCCACAGCACGAGTCGTCGCGGCGATCTCGATCCGCGTCGCAATGTTCAGACTTCACTAAGTCCGGCTCATAGCCGCTTCAGTTCAGCTACGTTGTGAACGTTTCAGCAAGTCCAGCTCTATATCACGGGAGAGTAGTTCGCATGGCGACCATCGAATACCTCCGGACAGATCCCGACCTACCTCCCGTGGGTGTCGTGGACCGTTCGCCTATCACGCCTGTTAAAAAGGGCATTTTCGCCGGAATCGCGATAATCGGCGCGATCGCCTGGGCCATCATCGCCATCGCCCGCGGCGAGTCCGTCAACGCGGTCTGGATCGTGGTCGCGGCGGTGAGCACCTACGTGCTCGCCTACCAGTTCTATTCCAGGCTCATCGAATACAAGATCGTCAAACCACGCGACGACCAGGCCACCCCGGCCGAGATCCTGGAAAACGGCAAGGACTACATGCCGATGGACCGGCGGGTGCTGTTCGGGCACCACTTCGCCGCCATCGCGGGCGCGGGCCCGCTCGTCGGCCCCGTCCTCGCCGCCCAGATGGGCTACCTGCCCGGCACGATCTGGATCGTGATCGGCGTCGTGTTCGCCGGCGCGGTGCAGGACTACCTGGTGCTGTGGGCCTCGACCCGCCGCCGGGGACGCAGTCTCGGGCAAATGGCCCGCGACGAGCTCGGCGCGATCGGCGGCGTGGCCGCGATCATCGCCGTGCTGGTGATCATGATGATCCTGCTCGCGGTGCTCGGCATCGTCGTGGTGAACGCGCTGGCCGCGACACCGGGCCCGGACGGGGTGCTGCACGGTGGCAGCCCATGGGGCGTGTTCTCCATCGCGATGACCATCCCGATCGCCCTGTTCATGGGCGTGTACCTGCGCTACCTCCGGCCTGGCGCGGTCGGCGAGGTCTCCCTCATCGGGTTCGCGCTACTGATGCTGGCCATCATCTCCGGCAACTGGGTCGCCGGGTCCGGCTGGGGCCAGGACTGGTTCACGCTGTCGGGTACCACCATCGCGTGGGGCCTGATCCTGTACGGCTTCATCGCCTCGGTGCTGCCGGTGTGGCTGCTGCTCGCCCCGCGCGATTACCTGTCGACCTTCATGAAGATCGGCACGATCGTCCTGCTTGCGGTCGGCGTACTGGTCACCATGCCCGTGCTGAAGGCGCCTGCCGTCTCGGAGTTCGCGTTCTCCGGTAACGGCCCGTCCTTCGCGGGCAGCCTGTTCCCATTCCTGTTCATCACCATCGCCTGCGGCGCGCTGTCCGGATTCCACTCGCTGGTCTCCTCCGGCACCACGCCCAAGCTGCTGGAGAAGCAGTCGCACGCCAGGATGATCGGCTACGGCGGCATGCTGATGGAGTCGTTCGTCGCGGTGATGGCGATCATCACCGCGAGCATCATCGACCAGCACCTGTACTTCGCCATGAACGCGAGCGCAGGTCTCACCGGCGGCACCGCGGAGAAGGCGGCGGCCTACACCAATAGCCTTGGGCTGGCCGGAGATCCGATCACGGCCGCCGACCTGAACAAGGCGGCCTCCGACGTCGGCGAGACCAGCATCGTCTCGCGCACCGGTGGCGCGCCGACGCTCGCCGTCGGCATGTCCGAGGTGCTGCACCGGTTCCTCGGCGGCACCGGGCTCAAGGCGTTCTGGTATCACTTCGCGATCATGTTCGAAGCGCTGTTCATCCTCACCACGATCGACGCGGGCACCCGGGTCGCGCGGTTCATGCTGTCGGACTCGCTCGGTAACTTCGGTGGGCCTGCCCGCAAGTTCAAGGATCCGTCCTGGCGGCCGGGCGCGTGGCTCTGCTCGGCCATCGTGGTCGCCGCCTGGGGTTCGGTGTTGCTGATGGGTGTCACCGATCCGCTCGGCGGCATCTACACGCTGTATCCGCTGTTCGGCATCTCCAACCAGTTGCTCGCCGCGATCGCGCTGACCGTGGTGCTGACCATCGTGATCAAGAAGGGCCTGATCAAGTGGGCCTGGATTCCCGCGGTGCCGCTGTTCTGGGATCTGACGGTGACGATGACGGCGTCCTGGCAGAAGATCTTCTCCGCCGACCCGAAAATCGGCTACTGGAAGCAGCACAGCAACTACAGCAACGCGCTGGACGCCGGGAAGATCTTGGCACCCGCCAAGACGGTCGAAGACATGGAGAAGGTGGTGCGCAATACCTTCATCCAGGGCACCCTGTCGATCATCTTCGCGGTACTGGTGCTGGTCGTGGCCATCGTCGGCGTGCTGGTCTGTGTGCGTGCCTGGCGCGCGGGTGGCGGGCCGAGCAGCGAGTCCGAGGACGAACCGTCGAAGATCTTCGCGCCGAAGGCCTTCTTCGCGACCCCTGCCGAGAAGGAGGTGCAACGGGAATGGGACGCCCTGATCGAATCAGGCAAGGTCCGCGCACCCGGCGCCGCGCACGCGAAAGCGATTCATTGACCGTGCAGGACGCCTCGTGGGACGGCCGGTCCACCCGATCGGCCGTGCCGCGGCGCCTGCGCGACGCTGGAAACGCTTGCGTGACAGCGCTTCGCAAGGTTGTCTGGTATTTCGACTCGATTCTCGGCGGCCAGGACTACCGGCGGTATGTGGACCATCTGGCCCGCAACCATCCCGGTTGCGAGGTGCCGACGGAACGCGAGTACTGGCGGACACGGCACGCGGACGCGGACAACAATCCGACGAACCGCTGCTGTTGAGGCACGGCAGGGCGGTGCGATGAGGGTGCCGCTCTGCCCCGCCGACCGACGGGCCGAGCCGCGTACACGCGGCTCGGCCCGTCCGCCTTCGGGGATCGATCAGGCCCACCGGAGGGGTGATGGCAGATTCCCGCTAGCGGAGGCTGTGCTCAACTGACATTGTGGTGGGCGTGACGATCACGGCATTTGATTTCGACCTGTGCTATCGCGCGGTATCGACCAGGGACTCCCGCTTCGACGGGCAGTTCTTCACCGCGGTGCGGACCACCGGAATCTATTGCCGCCCTTCGTGTCCGGCGATTACGCCGAAACGGGCAAACGTATCGTTTCTACCAACCGCGGCGGCCGCGCAACAGGCGGGCTACCGGGCCTGCCGCCGCTGTCTGCCGGACGCGGCCCCCGGCTCCCCGCTCTGGAACACCCGCGCCGACCTTGCCGCGCGGGCGATGCGACTGATCGGCGACGGCGTGATCGAACGCGGCGGCGTGCCCGCGCTGGCCGCCACGCTCGGTTATTCACAGCGGCAGCTGACCCGGGTCTTGACCACCGAGCTCGGCGCGGGACCGCTGGCGCTGGCCCGCGCGCACCGGGCGCATACAGCGCGGCTGCTGATCCAGACGACGGCGATGCCCATGTCGGACATCGCCTTCGCGGCCGGATTCGCCAGCATCCGTCAGTTCAACGACACGGTCCGCGAGGTGTTCGCGGTCAGCCCGACCACCATGCGGGCCGAGGCGCACCGGGTGAAGTCGGGCGCGAACGGCCGCCCCGTGCCCGCCGTCAACGGGACGCTCAGCCTCCGGCTGCCCTACCGCGAGCCGCTGGATCGTGCCTGGCTGGAGTGGTTTCTCTCCTCGCATGTGGCGCCGGGCATGGAGCTGTGGGAGAACCGCGTCTACACCCGAAACCTGCGCACTCCGCACGGCCATGCGACCACGCGGCTCAGCTTCCAGCGCGACCACGTGCGGGCCGAGCTGGCCCTGCACGACATGCGCGACCTGGCGCCGACGGTCGCCCGGCTGCGGCACCTGCTCGACCTCGACGCCGACCCGATCGGCATCGACGAGGCGCTGGGCGTCGCTCCGGGACGGTGGGTTTCAGCACCAGAGCCGGCCGACCCGGATCCCACTCGGCTACCGGACGCCGGCGCGGGCTCACCACCGGACGCCGAGGCCGCGCTCGACCCGGTCGACGTGCGGCGGCCGGTCTTCTCCCCCGGTATCCGGGTGCCCGGCTGCCTCGATGGGCCGGAACTGTTGCTGCGCACCATGATCGGTCAACAGATCTCGGTGTCGGCGGCGGCCACGCACACCGCACGACTGGTCGAGGCGCTCGGCGAGCGGGTCGAGGGGCCGATACCCCTGCTGTTCCCCACCCCGGCGGTGATCGCCGAGCGCGGCGCCGAGGTGCTCACCGGCCCCACCCGGCGCATCCGCTCGATCATCGGGGCCGCCGAAGCGCTGGCCAGTGGCGAACTGGCGTTGCATCAGGGCCGTACGTCCGCGGATCTCCGCCGGGACCTGCTCGCGCTGGACGGGGTGGGGCCGTGGACCGCCGACTACGTGACCATGCGTCTGCTCGCCGACCCGGACGTGCTGCTCAGCACCGACCTGGTGGTCCGCCAGGGTGCCGCGGTGCTCGGCATCGACCTCACCGACACCGCGCGCTGGGCGCCGTGGCGGTCCTACCTCTCCATGCATCTGTGGAAGGCGGCGCTGACCGATCGCGCCGACCGATCCAAGGCCGCCAGGTCCACCTCCTCGAAAGCGAGTGCCCAAGCATGAACGCCCCCACCGTTGTTCGCGCCACCCAGCGCCACATCGGTACCAGCACCGCGGATTTCGCGACCACGGACACGCCCATCGGGCCGTTCACCGCCCTCGTCGACACCGACGGCATCGTGCTGGCCTCCGGGTGGACCGCCGACGCGGAGAATCTGCGCAGCCTGATCCACCCGGCCTTGCGCCCGGCCGAACTGCGCCGACGCGATTCGCTCGGCGAGCTCACTCGAATCATCACCGACTATCACGCGGGCGACCTCACCGCGATCGACACCGTCCCGGTCCGCCAGCACTCCGGCGAATTCCTGCTGCACGCTTGGGAAGTCCTGCGCAAAGTCCCGGCAGGCGCGCCCATCACCTACACCGAATACGCCGCCATCTCCGGTCGCCCCGACGCCACCCGCGCCGCGGCCAACGCATGCGCGCGCAATGCGGCCGCCCTGTTCATCCCGTGCCACCGCATCTTCCGCATCGGCGGTGCGCTGGGCGGGTTCCGCTGGGGGCTGCCGATCAAGCGCTGGCTGCTCGATCACGAGGGTGAGTCGCGGTCTGCGCTGTTCGCCACCACCTGAGGGCCGCGATCGCCGAGATCGCTACCGCGAGCCGCGCACTCCGGCATCGCCCCCCGCACCCGCGACCGCCGGAGATACCCATGTTGACCCGTGGCCTTCGGGCGCCCGGTCAGGCGACGGTTGCCTCGAGCCGGGAACCGTTGCGGCCGCGACGTACATGCAGGCGGCTGGGGATGCGCTGGCGCATCTCGTCGACGTGGCTGACCACGCCGACCACGCGGCCGCCCGCGCGGAGTTCGTCGAGAACGCCCATCACGGCGTCGAGGGTGTCGGCGTCGAGTCCGCCGAAGCCCTCGTCGATGAAGAGGGTGTCCAGCACCAGGCCGCCGGATTCGGCGGCGACGGTGTCGGCGAGGCCGAGCGCCAAAGACAGTGACGCCATGAAGGTTTCGCCGCCGGAAAGGGTTTTGGCGGGCCGGATCGCGCCGGTGTAGTCATCTCGGATGTCCAGGCCGAGACCGCCGCGGCGGCCGCGCGGTCCTGCCTTGTCGGTGTGCACGAATTCGTAACGGCCGCCGGACATTCGACGCAGGCGCAGCGAACCGGCCTGCGCCACTTCTTCCAGTCGGGCGGCGAGAACGTAAGAGCGCAGCGACATCCGGCGATTGTTCTCGCCGCGACCGGCCACCACTTCGGCGAGCCCGGCCAGTTCGTCGTGCGTGCGCTGGAGTGGCGCGATCCGGTCCACCGCTGCCCACAGCTGGCCGCCGAGATCTTCGAGCAGGGCGACTCGCCTGGTCGCCTCGGCGTGCGCGGCGACAGCGACATTCAGCTGGGTCTGCGCTGCCGCGACGGCGGCTTCGAGCTCGGTCAGGTCGCCGGGTTCGATCGATGCCGCCGCCTGGACTTCCGGTTCGGCGAGCACGGCTTCCGCGTGCGCGCGGGCACGGTCGGCGGACGTGAGTTCAGCTTCGATCGCAGACTGCCGTTGCGGAGTCCGGCTGGCCGCGTTGACCACTCGCGCGTACGCGGTCAGTCGCGCTACCTCATCTCGTGGGACTGCGGCCGAAACTCCCTGCGCAACATAGGCACTCCGCGAAGCATTGTCGGCGCCTACAGCGCGGGCCCCTGCGACGTCGTCGGCGTCAGCAGCGTCTGCGGTTGCGCCCCCGGCACTGCTGACCCCAGCAACACTGTCCCCTGCAGCGCCTGCGACCCCAGCGACTCCGGCGCCAGAAACATCTGCGGCTGCAGCGCCGACTCCAGCTATGTCGGCTCCGGCAGCGCCGGACCCTGCAACGCCGGGCCGGGCCGCATTCTCCTGCTCGGGTACGAAACCGGCTGCACGGGCCAGGTTTTCGACGCGGTCGGCGATCACGGCGACCTGCTCGCGGGCTGCTGCGGCGGCGGCGCGCGCGTCACGCAGGGCGGTAGCGTCGGCGACGAGGGCGGTGAGCCGGGCGTAGCGGCGGTCGATGGTCTCGTCCGCGCCCGCGGCGGCGCGAAGGCGGTCGTTGAGTTCGGTGAGACGGATTGTCACGGTGGCGACATTCGCGGCGACGGTGCTGCGGCGCGAATCGGAGTCGCGGAGTTCGTCGTGCAGGCGGGCCTCGTCGGTGCGCAGCCGGGCGAGTTCCGCGGTCAGGCCGTCGGCGAGGGCAGCCAGCTCGGCGGTGTCCTCGTAGCGATCGGTGGCCGCACGCAACGCGGCGGCCAACTCCACGCGGTCGACGTCGCCGCCGCGGGCAGTGAGTGCCTCGATCTCCCGCTCCAAGGCGCTGATTCGGGCGAAAATTCGGTCCCGGGCGTCCTCAGCGGCGCGTTCGGCCGCGACCGCCGCCTCCTCGGCCTCCTTGGCGACCGCGCCCGCGGTGGGTCGAGCGGGCGCGGGGTGATCGGCGGAACCACACACCGTGCAGGGCAGACCGTCGGTCAGCCCGGCCGCCAATTCGGCGGCCATGCCTGCCAGCCTGCGTTCGCGCAGGTCGAGGACGCGCTCCTTGGCATCGTTGTGCGCGGCGCGGGCCGACTCGAACTCGACCCGTGCGTGATCCAGAGCTGTTTTGCGAGAAGCGAGTTCGACCGCAGCGGCGGCGGCCGTCTGTAGACGCTCGCATTCCGCGGTCAAGGTCGGCAGCGTCGCGGCCGCGGTGGTCGCCTCGCGCAGGCGCGCCTCGAGGGTGGCGAGGGAGCCGGGGAGCTGCTCACGCAGCCGGGTCAGTTTGGTCACCTGGGTGTTGAGTGCCGCATCTTGGTCACGTAGCCCCGCCAGCTCCCTGGTGAGCCGATCGGCCGTCGTCGCGTCGACGCGCACCTCGTCCAGTGCGCCGATCTGCGCACTCCAGCGGCGAATCGCGCCATCGATGTCGGCGTCGTCCTTGATGACGGCCTGGCCTGGGGCGGTCGCAGACTCGGCCTCCCCTACCCGATCCGTCCCGGCGCCATGGTGATTCGCACGGGTCGACCGATCGGCGCCCACACTCGCGTCGGCATCGGCGTACTCGACCAGTTCCGCGCCACCGAGATCGACGGCACCGGGTTCGAGCAGCCGTGCGGCCAATTGCTTACTGGCGCTGCGCGCCTCGGCCGCCCGGCGGCGCATCGCCATGACCGCGTCGCGTGCCTCGTCGATGGCTGCCGCGACCGGTTCGGCACGCCGCGCGAGTTCGAGTTCGGCCTGCAGAGCGGCGCGCTGCTCCGCTGCGGCGGCATAGTCTTCGAGCTGCTTACGGGCGGTGGACATTCGACGCCGTAGCTCGTGCAGGCGGCGCTGCTCCTCGGCAACTCCCCGCACCCGCGCCGACTCCTGTTGGCAGCGTTCGGCTGCCGCGGCCGCGGTGGTCAGATCAGTGCGCGCCGTGGCGAGCAGGTCCTGTGACCAGCCGACGGCCTCCAGCGGGCCGAGCGTCTCGGCCGCGCTGGTGCCACCCGCGACACCGAGCTGTGCGATCAACCGGTCGATGCCTTGCTTGCGCGTATCGAGGTCGGCGGCGGAGGCACGGCGTTTGTCCGCGAGCCACTGTTCGGCGCTGCCGAATCGTTCGGTGTCGAAGAGCTTTTCGAGCAGCTTCTCGCGATCCTCGTTGTCCGCCCGCAGGAACCGCGCGAAGTCGCCCTGCGGCAGCAGCACCACCTGGAAGAACTGGTCGGCACTCATGCCGAGCAGCCGGATGATCTCCTCGCCGATATCCGGTATCCGGGAAAGGTTTTCGCCG
Source organism: Nocardia sp. CS682 (assembly GCF_004634405.1). NCBI lineage: Bacteria > Bacillati > Actinomycetota > Actinomycetes > Mycobacteriales > Nocardiaceae > Nocardia > Nocardia sp. CS682. Next base: position 3,279,558 of record NZ_CP029710.1, read on the forward strand.
CGCCCGTCCAGCCAGGCCAGCGTCGCCTTGGCGGGGTCGGTGCGCATGCCGGTGCCGCGTAGCTTCGGGCGTTCGAACTCGGGGATGCGGGTCAGACGCACCCGTCGGCCGCCGAGGGTGGCCTCCAGGATCACCTGCGGCGGTGTCTGATCCGGTGCGTGGTCGGAGTGCAGGCGTTTGCTCTCGCCGCGGGCGCCGGGGACCCGGCCGTAGAGCGCGAAGGCGATCGCGTCGAGCACGGTGGTCTTCCCCGCGCCGGTCTGCCCGTGCAGCAGGAAGAGTCCGTCGGCGCCGAGCGCGTCGAAGTCGACGACCGTGGTTTCGGCGAACGGGCCGAACGCGGTCATCTCCAGCCGGTGCAGCCTCATCCGGCGGCACCACCGCGGTCGGCCGTCGTGCGGCGGCGACCCGCGCGCGGACCGCTCGGTATCGCGGGGCGAGCGGCGAGCCGCGCCCTCACGCCGAGAGTTCCGCTGCCGAGTCGGCGGCCGTCAGCGCCTGATCCGGCTCCGCGACGGCGGCCGCGAGCGCCCGCTCCAGCCAGGCCATTTCGCCCGCGCTCGGCTCGCCGCGGACGTCGGTGAGGAAGCTCTGCGCTACTTCGGTGTCGCGGCGGCCGTGCACCCGCTCACGGTAGCGCAGTTCCGGGTTGCCTTCGGGGCGCACCCACTCGACGTGCACCGCGTGCGGGAAGCGCTCGCGCAGCTTGCGCATCGCGTCGACCGGGCGGGTGGAGTCGGTGAGCACCGCGGAGACGTAGTGCTCCTCGGCCGCCGCGTGGTTCGTGTCGGTGAGCAGCTCGTCGAGCGTTCCGGTGAGTTTGCTCAGGCCGCGGACCAGGGGCAGGTCGCGCCGTTCGACCGCGTGCAGTCCGGCGGCATCCAGCTCGATGATCCACACCGCCTTGCGATGTGAGCTCTCCGCGAACGAGTACGGCAGCGGGGAGCCGCAATAGCGCACGGACTCCGACAGCGTCTGCGGGGAATGCAGGTGGCCGAGCGCGACATAGTCGATGCCGTCGAAGGCCGACATGGGCACGGTCTCCACACCACCGACCGAGATGGAACGCTCCGAGCCGGTCGCCTCGCCACCGACAACGAAGGCGTGGGCGAGCACCACCGTGCGCGTGCCGTCGCGCTGCGCGATATCCGCGCGGATCCGGCGCATGGCGGCGTCGAGGATCTCCGCGTGTGAACGCGCCTGCGGCACATCGAGTTCCGCGCGGGTGATGTCGGGCTCCAGGTACGGAATGCCGTAGAACGCCACGGGACCGTGCTCGTCGTCGAGGAGTACCGGGCGGTCGGCATCGGCGACGGTGGTGCGCAGATACAGCCCGCCCGCCGCGGCGAAGCTCGCGCCCGCGCCGAGCCGCGCGGGCGAGTCATGGTTGCCCGAGGTGGCGACGATCCGGGCGCCCGCCGCACGGATGGCCTCGAATCCGCGGTTGCACACCGCGATCGCGTCGGCACTCGGAATGGAGCGGTCGTACACGTCGCCGGGTAGCACCACCACCTCGACCGACTCCTCGGCCACCAGCTCCGCGATCGCGGCCAGTGAACGTGCCTGGTCGGCAAGCAGATCGACCCCGTGGAACGTGCGCCCGATGTGCCAGTCCGAGGTGTGCAGCATCCGCATCCGCGAAACCGTAGGCCACCGCACCGACACAATTCAATTGCCGTGACCGCCGTGTCGGATTGCCGCCCTTTTCTCCGGCGTGTCAGCGGTGATTCGTCCGGCACTCCGATGGCTGTTCCGCGGTGCGCGCGCACCTGCTGGAATCGATCCGTATCGCCCTGGCGGCCGGCTCAGAGTTCCACGGGGAGCAAGGTTTTCGGGGTCACGCCACGCGGCGGCGGGTCGCGGGCACCGCGCGACCGGCGGCCGAGAAGCGAGGTAGGTCACGAATTCGGTTGCCCCGTCATGACCGAGCGCGCCGTATGTACGGCTTGACCACCTCGTTTGCCGACACGGCGCTGGGTAATTGCCAACCGGCGGTACTTGTCGGTGGCGTGCGGCACTATCGGCGTTATGACCGCACCGATGCTTGTCGCACTGATGCTGGTATTCGCCGCTGGAGTCGGACTCGGCTGGCTCGGCCATGCCGCGCGCGCCGGGCACCGGGCCACCGCGGCGGAGGCAAGACTGGCCGCGGCCACCGACAACGAGCGGCTGCTGCGGCAGTCGCTCACCGCGGCGAACGAGGATGCGGCGCGCAGGCATTCGCACGCGATCGGGGCCATGGTCGACCCGCTGCGCGAAGCGGTCGGCGCGCTGAACCAGCACATCCAACAGGTCGAGCACCATCGGATCAACGCGTATTCGGGTCTGCGCGAGCAGGTGGCGGGCATGCAGCGCACCTCGCTGCAGCTGACCAGCCAGACCAGCCAGCTGGTCGCCGCGCTCCGGGCGCCGCAGGTGCGCGGGCGATGGGGCGAGATCCAGTTGGAGCGCGTGGTCGAACTCGCAGGCATGACCAGGCACGTCGACTTCGACACCCAGGTGACCCGCGCGGCCCGCGGCAACGGCGCGGGCGACCGGACCGGCAACGTCCGGCCCGACCTGGTGGTGAACCTGGCGGGCGGCAGGCACATCGTGGTCGACGCCAAGGTTCCGTTCAGTGCCTATCTCGACGCCAGCACGGTCGACGATCCGGACATCAGGGCCGAGCATCTCACCAGGCATGCGAAACACCTACGCGGACATATCGACCAGCTGGCCGACAAGGCGTATTGGGCCGCTTTCGATCCCGCGCCGGAGTTCGTGGTGTTGTTCGTGCCCGGCGATCCGTTCCTGGACGCCGCGCTGACCACCGACTCCGGCTTGCTGGAGTACGCGTTCGGCCGGAACGTGATCCTCGCGACGCCGACCACTTTGATCGCCTTGCTGCGCACGGTCGCGTTCAGCTGGCGGCAAGAAGCACTGTCCCGAGATATGGCAACCGTTCAGCAATTAGGCAAGGAGTTGTACGCCCGGCTCGGCATGACCGGCCGGCATCTGGATCGGCTCGGCGCGCAACTCGGTAAAGCCGTGGACGCTTTCAACTACACCGTGGCATCGGTGGAATCGCGGGTCATGGTCACCGCACGCAAACTGCACGACCTGGAAATTGCGGAAGAGGAGGTGCCGGCAATCCAGCGGGTGGATTCCTGGCCCCGCGCGGTGGGCTTCGCCGACGCCGCTGATTAGCCGGGTAACCGCCGTGCCATAACGCCCTCCGGCGCGGCGCCGGTTAGTGTTCACAATGTGGCTGCTTCCCAACGTGTGCGAACCCGGGTGCCCGCGCCGCAACGCTCGATACTGCCGACCGTTCCGGGTCTCCCGGTGGGTGCGGCGGTCCTGATCGCGGTTGCCTGCACGTTTCTGGGTTTCTTGATCGATGCGAACGGCGACAGTACCGATCTGACCGGTACCTTCGCCGCGCTGTACATCGTCGGTTGTCTGGCAGCCGTGCTGACGGTCCGCTATCGCGGCCTGTTCACCACCATGGTGCTGCCGCCGTTGCTGTTGTTCGTCGCCGTCCCGCTCGCCTACAAGCAGCTGACCGGCGTCGCGATGAGCTCGATCACCGAAATCCTGCTGAAGCTGGCGGTCCCGCTGGTGGAGCGGTTCCCCACGATGTTCCTCGCCACCGCCCTGGTGCTGCTGATCGGTGGGGCGCGCATCATGATGCAGCGCCGCAGCGAGCCCGGCGAGCGCGCGACGGAATCGCGGCGCGGCGAAAGCTGGGGCCGGACCGCCACCAAGCGCCCGCGCTCCGGCCGGACCGGCGCCGCGGGCCTGGCCGAGTCGGCCCGCCGCCGCACCCGCCGCCCCAAGGACGAAGCGGACGACCTCGAACACGACCTCGAGGAGAAGGCCCCACGCCCGTCCCGTCGGCCCGCACCCTCCGTGGCCGACGCACCGCCGCGGGTCGCCGCGCCCGCCCGGCCCCGCGAGGGACGCCCCGCCCCGCGCACCGGCGGCAGGCCCGCCGCGGCGCCACCGCGCACGGACAACGAACCGCCGCGCGGCAATCCGCCGCGCCGCCGGGGCGATCTGCCGCCGCCGCACCCCCAGCCCAACGTCCGCTACCGCGAACGGGATTCGAGCCGCACCGACCGCCGCAGGCCCGAAAACCTCTAGCCGCGGTCGCTCAGCTACTCAGTCCGCCTGCGAACGGCATCGACCGCCAGTACTCGATGGACGGTGTCAAAGCCTCAGCCAGCATGGGCAGCTGCGGCACCACCGCTAGACACGCCAGCGTTCTGGCCATGCCTACGGCGTTGATGAAACGCATCAGGCGTTCGTCCAGCGGGCGCAGGCCTCGGCGCTGCGCCGCGGCGTTGTACGCGGCCTCGCATTCGGGGCCGAGAAACGCCAGATCCCATTCGACCGGGCCGAGCGTGGTCAGCTCGAAGTCGGCGTACAACGGTCCACCCGGGGTGTGCACGACGTTGACCGCGGGAGCGTCCCCGTGGATCGGCTGAAGGTCGATACCGGGGAACTCCGCCTCGAACGCCGCGCGCGACCGGATGACCGGCTCCAGGATCTCCCATTCCCGCTGCGCACGAGCGAGATCCGCGGCGTCGATGAGGTCGGGACTCTGCGCGAGGGCGGCCAGGCTCTCCGTGACCACCGCCGGTTCGGCCGAGGACAGGAACGGCAGCTCGCCCGGGTAAGCGCGCAGCGCGGCGTGCAGGTCCGCGATCAGACCGGAATTGTGCACGTAGTCGGGTTCGACACTCGCGTCCACTTCCACGAACTGCCAGAACGTCATCGAGAAACCGTTGCGCCGCACGGGTTCCCGAGGCACGAGCGGGCTCGGCGGAATCACCGGGATGCCCTGCTCCGCCAGCCACGCCACCACCTCGAGCTCCGAACGCTGGCGTGTCGTTTGCGGATCGAGATCGGGCGAGAGCAGGACGGTGGGCACCCGGACCACCACCGGCGCCGGAGCGAGGTGCACGACCACGGAGAACGCGTCGTGCAGGACCTTCGGGTCGGTCACCGTCAGCCCGAGGTCACGGCCCGCGTCGACCGCCGCGGTGACCGCTCGGGTGGTGCGGGCGGCGAGCTGGTCGGATGTCATGGCTGCTGGCATGCGGCGATGGTGTCAGGCCGACGGCCGCGGCGCGACATATTTATCAGCGCTGCGCGCCGGAATCGGCATCGGACGCTGATCCGACCACTCGCCGCCGGCATAGCCGGCCGAACAGCTCGGCGCAGCTCACACCCGGGCAATTCGGCTCAGCCTCACCGCCGGATTGTTCGCCGCAACTCAACCCCGCATGGTTCGCCGCAACTCGAAACCCCTCGTTCGCCGCAGGTCAGCTTCGGGCGGTGCGCAGCTCGCGCGGCAGCGCGAAGACCAGGGTCTCGTTCGCCGTGGTCACCGGCTGAACGTCGGCGTAGCCATGTTCCTCGAGCATGTCCAGCACACCGCGGACCAGGATCTCCGGCACCGAGGCGCCCGAGGTGATGCCGACGGTGCGGACGTCGGTGAGCCACGCGGGGTCCACCTCGCGGGCGTAGTCGACCAGGTACGAAGCTTTGGCACCGGCATTGAGCGCGACCTCGACCAGGCGCACCGAGTTCGAGGAGTTGCGCGAGCCGACGACGATCACCAGATCGCATTCCGGCGCCATCGCCTTCACCGCGACCTGACGGTTCTGGGTGGCGTAGCAGATGTCGTCGCTGGGCGGATCCTGCAGCGCGGGGAAGCGCTCACGCAGCCGCTGCACCGTCTCCATCGTCTCGTCGACGCTCAACGTGGTCTGTGAGAGCCAAATCACCTTCGACTCGTCGCGAACGGTGACCTTGTCCACCGAGGCGGGGCCGTCCACCAGCTGCACGTGCTCGGGCGCCTCGCCCGCCGTGCCCTCGACTTCCTCGTGGCCTTCGTGGCCGATCAGCAGGATGTCGTAGTCGTCGCGGGCGAACCGCTTGGCCTCCTGGTGCACCTTCGTCACCAGCGGGCAGGTCGCGTCAATGGTGTGCAGGTTGCGGGCGGCGGCCGAGGTGTGCACCGCGGGTGAGACACCGTGCGCGGAGAACACGAGCACCGAGCCCTCGGGCACCTCGTCGGTCTCGTCGACGAAGATGACGCCCTGCTCACGCAGCGTTTCCACGACGTGGCGGTTGTGCACGATCTCCTTGCGCACGTAGATCGGCGCACCGTGCTTCTCCAGCGTCTTCTCGACGGTCTCCACCGCTCGGTCCACGCCGGCGCAGTACCCCCGCGGCTCGGCGAGCAGCACCCGCTTGCCGCCGACGGGATCGACGGTTCCGGCACCCGCTGAGCGGGTGATTCCGACGTTCAAGGGTATGGCCGAGGACATGCCGACAGCTTACGTGCGCCGACCGACTACCCGCCGTCCGGGCAGTGCGCCGAAGTCGCTACCGTGCGGCGAGGCGTGGTCCGTGCGCGCCGTGACATACGCCAGAATCACTCTCGTGAGCCCCGACCTTTGCATAGCACACCATTTCGGGCAGGCTAGGACCATGTTTCGACCACCGTTCCTGGCCCGGGTAGCCGCCGGGGCCGCCGTATACGCCGTTGAGGAAACTCGTCGGCTACCCACGGCCGCAATGAATTTACCGATCACCGCCATCAGCCAGCTGCTGCAGACGACGATGCACGTCCAGCAGTTCGTGACGAGCCTCGCGCTCAAGGGCGACGCGGTCTTCGATCGATTGGCCAATTCTCCGGAGGAACAGCCGGAGTGGGCCACCTTCGACGAGGACCTCGACCCGGAGCCGACCCAGAGCGGCAGCACGACGCGCACCAGCCGCTTCGACCTGTACGCCACCGACGAGCCCGAGCCTGCCACCTTCACGGCTCGCGGGACACTGCCCGCCGACACCGCCCGTGCCGCCGAGGGCAACGGCCACAGCACCTCGGCGCCGAGCGCCGACGAGCCGGAAACCACTGAGCCGGTGTCGGAAACAAAGCTGGAGATCGTCCCCGCGGCCGACCCCGCGCCGGAGATCAGCGTGCCCGAAGTAGCCACCCGCTACGACTACGGCGGCATGACCCTGGCTCAGCTGCGCGCCCGCCTGCGCATGCTGACCGTCGAAGACCTCACCGCGCTGCTGGACTACGAGCAGCAGACCCGCAACCGGGCGCCGTTCGTGACCATGCTGACGAATCGGATCGCCACCGTGCAGGCGCAGTGACCGAAACCATGCGCGTAAGCCTCCTCGGGGCCCCCGGCCTCAGGTGCCACGCACACCTTCGTCGACGGTTGGCCGGGTGACCCCCGGTCAACCGGAGCGCACCGGCCAACCGCCCGCGCAGGCCCCCGCCGCGCCCTCGGGTTCCGCCGCGCCCGCCAACTCCGCCGAGCAGCCGTATCCGGTGCGTTCCGTCGCGATCAAGGTCGCGCAGTGGATCGACCGGCTCGGCAGCATCTGGGTCGAGGGCCAGATCACCCAGATCAACCTGCGACCGGGCACCCGCACGGCGTTCCTGGTGCTGCGTGACCCGTCCGCGGACATGTCGCTGTCGGTGACCTGCGACCCGGACCTCATCCGCAAGTCCCCGATCCCGCTGCAGGAAGGCAGCCGGGTCGTGGTCTACGGCAAACTCTCGTTCTTCACCGGCCGCGGCACGCTGTCGTTGCGCGTCATCGAGATTCGCCCGGTCGGCATCGGCGAACTGCTCGCCCGCATCGAGCGGCTGAAGGCCCTGCTCGCCGCCGAAGGCCTCTTCGACGTGCGGCTCAAGCGGCCGCTGCCGTTCCTGCCCAAGACCGTCGGCCTGATCACCGGCCGGGCCAGCGCCGCCGAACGCGACGTGCTGACGGTGGCCAGAAACCGCTGGCCCGCAGTGCGTTTCGAGATCCGCAATACCGCCGTGCAGGGCCCGACCGCGGTGCCGCAGATGCTCGAGGCGCTCGCCCAGCTCGACCGCGACCCGTCCGTCGAGGTGATCGTGCTCGCCCGCGGCGGCGGCAGCGTGGAGGACCTGCTGGCCTTCTCCGACGAGGCGCTGTGCCGCGCCATCGTCGCCGCGACCACTCCCATCGTGAGCGCGATCGGCCACGAGCCGGACAACCCGCTCAGCGATCTCGTCGCCGATGTGCGCGCGGCGACGCCCACCGACGCCGCCAAGCGCGTGGTGCCCGACGCCGCCGCGGAGTTGGCCGGCGTGCGCGATATGCGCGCCCGCTCCGCCGCCGCGCTGCGCGGCTGGGTCGACCGCGAGACCCGCGCGCTGACTCAACTGCGTTCGCGCCCGGTGCTCGCCGATCCGCTGCGCGAAATCGACCGGCGCCGTGAGGAGATCGAGCGCCTTCGCGCCTCGACCCGCCGCTGTGCCGAGCAGTTCATTCGCACTGAGGCCACCGCGACCCGCCACCTGCGCGAGAAGTTGACCGCGGTGGGCCCGGCCGCCACCCTGGCCCGTGGCTACGCTGTCGTGCAGCGCGTCGCAGGCCCGGAACGGCACGTAGTGCGCACGATCGAGGACTCACCCGCGGGCAGCCAGCTGCGCATCAGGGTCGCCGACGGCGCCGTCACCGCGGCCGCGCTCGGCACCCAGGCACTAGGCCCCCGCACCAAGGACAAGACCGACGACACCGCAACAAGGAGGAGCTGACCTTGGCCGAGCCCGGCAAGGATGCCGAGACCGAATTGGCTGAGATCGCCACCTTCGGCTACGAGCGTGCCCGCGACGAACTGGTCAATGTCGTGAAGATGCTCGAACAAGGCGGCCTCGATCTGGATGAGTCGCTCGCCCTGTGGGAGCGCGGCGAAGCGCTCGCCAACCGCTGTGAGGAACACCTTGCCGGTGCCAGGAAGCGCGTCGAGGACGCGCTGTCACGCACCGACCTGGAGGCTGAGAAATGACGATCCGCCGGGCGACGCCGGACATCCACACCACCGACATCGAGCGCAGCCGCGACTTCTACCGGCTGCTCGGCTTCGAGGAGGCGATGGACCTCGGCTGGGTCGTCACGATGGCCTCCCCCGCCAACCCCACCGCCCAGGTGCTGCTCATCGGCCCCGGCGCGGAGAAGTTGCAGCCGAACATGAGCGTCGAGGTGGAAGACGTGGACGCGGTGCACGCGGCGATGACCGCCGCGGGCGCCGACATCGTCTATCCGCTGACCGACGAACAGTGGGGCGTGCGCCGCTTCTTCGTCCGCGACCCCAGCGGCACCATCGTCAACGTGGTCAACCACCGCTAGGGAAACGTGCAGGCGGGGCCGCCGCCCGAGCTGTCTACCCATCCGGCGCGCAACATCCGCAGCAGTCTGCACAGGTAGTCGCCTGCCGAACCACTGTCGGCGACGAGCGCCGCGGGCGAGTGATCGAGCGGAGTGGCGGCGGTCGCCGTCGCCGGTGCCAGCAGCATGGTGGCGACCGCGAGGCCTGCAATGGTTTTCTGCATCAGCTCTGTCCGAGTTCGTCCGAATCCCCGCCCAGCACGCAGTATTCGACGACTTCGTCCGCTGCGCACGACCCCATTCATCAGGGCTCGACGCGCACCCGAGGTCAGGGCTTGATCGGCGGTGCCGCGGTGATGGCCTGCGCCAGCGTGACGAACGACTCACGCTGACCGGCACCGGTGATGAGCACCCGTGCCTGGCCGAGGTCGGTGATCCAGGCCGACTCCGAGCCGGGCTCGGCGTAGACGATCCATTTCTGGTCGCCGATCTGCTCGGTACCGGTGGCGTAGCGGGAGCCGAGCACGAATCGGGACAGGGCTTCCTCGGTCGCGCTGCTCTGGCTGAAGCGCATGTAGGCGCCGTGGTCAGTGATATAGCCGACAGTGCTGATCGGTCCGCCGCCGTTGCCGCTGATGTTCTCGCGGCTGCCCGAGTTGGGGGTCCAGTCGGCGGGCACGGCCGGGTTCCGGATCGGGAACGGCAGGCTGCGTGCGTCGGAGGTGAGCGCGGCCTTGGCATCGAAGTGCGGGATCTGCCCCTGGGTCGGACCCTTTGCGGCAAAACTGCATTGGCTCGCCAGGCCGGCGAAAACCACGGCGATCAACACGAGGGGGATCAGCGACCAGAACAGATCCCGGTAGTCGTTCATGATGCGTGGCTTTTGCGGGGACACGCACTCAGTATCCACTCGCGCGTCCGGTGCGCCCGCACGCACCCCGATCGACCGAGCAGGGTGTACGCCCGTCTCAGTTCGGGTGAGACAATCGTCCGGACCGACGCGCGCGGTCATGCAGCTTGCGTAACCACCCAGGACCCCGCGCGCGGCGCACAGCTTTTGTACCGACGCACAGGAGGCACCCCGCAATGACGGCATCTTCCCCGACACCGAGCCGCCGCGAGGCGCCGGACCGCAACCTCGCGCTCGAGCTGGTCCGCGTCACCGAGGCCGGTGCGATGGCCGCCGGTCGGTGGGTCGGGCGCGGCGACAAGGAGGGGGGCGACGGCGCCGCGGTCGACGCGATGCGCCAGTTGGTCAACTCGGTGTCCATGCGCGGCGTGGTCGTCATCGGCGAGGGCGAGAAGGACGAGGCGCCCATGCTGTTCAACGGCGAGCTCGTCGGTGACGGTACCGGCCCCGAGGTCGATTTCGCGGTCGACCCGGTCGACGGCACCACGCTGATGTCGAAGGGCTCCCCCGGTGCCATCGCGGTGCTCGCGGTCGCCCAGCGCGGCGCGATGTTCGATCCGTCCGCGGTGTTCTACATGAGCAAGATCGCGGTCGGCCCGGACGCCGCCGACGTGATCGACATCTCGGTCCCGATCAGTGAGAACATCCGCCGGGTCGCCAAGGCCAAGGGCCTGTCGAAGTCGGACCTGACCGTCTGCATCCTGGACCGCCCCCGGCACGCCGAGCTGATCCAGCAGGTCCGCGACGCGGGCGCGCGTATCCGGCTGATCTCCGACGGCGACGTCGCCGGCGCCATCGCCGCGGCCAGGCCCGACTCGGGCACCGACATCCTGGTCGGGGTCGGCGGCACCCCCGAGGGCATCATCGCGGCCGCCGCGATGCGCTGTATGGGTGGCGAGCTGCAGGGCATGCTGGCCCCCACCGACGACGACGAGCGGCAGAAGGCGATCGACGCGGGCCACGATCTGGATCGGGTGCTCACCACCGAGGATCTGGTGGCAGGCGACAACGTCTTCTTCTGCGCGACCGGCGTCACGGACGGCGACCTGCTGCGCGGCGTGCGCTACTACGGTGGCGGCGCGTCCACCCAGTCGATCGTGATGCGTTCCAAGTCCGGCACGGTCCGGATGATCGACGCCTACCACCGGCTGACCAAGCTGCGCGAGTACTCCTCGGTCGACTTCATCGGTGACGAGCACGCGGTGCCGCCGCTGCCCTGATCCGGCACCATCGAGACCCAGAGACGCGCAGGTATCCCCTGCGCGTCTCTGCTTTTTCGGCGGAATCGAGGCGAGTCGAATGGTCACACGCCGCGACCTGTCGACCGTCCCTCGGATATTCCGGGTGCGACACAGCCGCGGGTGTGCGAATCACTACAGGCGTGGCAGCCCCATGACGGTCGTCTCGGGCATATGGTCGGAAACATGACGGAGGAGACGCAGTACCGCATCGAGCACGACACCATGGGCGAGGTCAGGGTCCCGGTGGACGCGCTGTGGCGGGCGCAGACCCAGCGGGCCGTGGAGAACTTCCCGATCAGCGGACGCGGCCTGGAGCGCGCACAGATCCGCGCGCTCGGCTTGCTGAAGGCCGCCTGCGCCAAGGTGAATCGGGATCTGGGGCTGCTCGACCCCGCGAAGGCCGACGCCATCATCGCCGCCGCCGACGAGATCGCCGCGGGCAAGCACGACGACCAGTTCCCGATCGACGTTTTCCAGACCGGCTCGGGCACCAGCTCGAACATGAACGCCAACGAGGTGATCGCCTCGATCGCCAAGGCGAACGGCGTCACCGTGCACCCCAACGACGACGTGAACATGTCGCAGTCGTCCAACGACACCTTCCCGACCGCGGTGCATCTCGCCGCGACCGAGGCGATCATCACCGACCTGGTGCCCGCGCTCGAGCACCTGCGGCTGGCCCTGCTGGACAAGTCGACCGAGTGGCGGACCGTGGTCAAGTCGGGCCGCACCCACCTGATGGACGCGGTGCCGGTGACCCTCGGTCAGGAGTTCGGCGGTTACACCCGGCAGATCGCCGCGGGCATCGACCGTCTCATGGCGACCTTGCCGCGCCTCGGCGAGCTGCCCATCGGCGGCACCGCGGTGGGCACCGGCCTCAATGCGCCGGATGGCTTCGGCGGGAAGGTCGTTGCGGAGCTGGTCCGGTCGACCGGTCTCGACGCGCTGCGCGAGGCCAGGGATCACTTCGAGGCGCAGGCGGCCCGGGATGGGCTGGTCGAGGCGTCGGGTGCGGCGCGCACCGTCGCGGTGAGTCTCACCAAGATCGCCAACGACATTCGGTGGATGGGCTCGGGCCCGCTGACCGGCCTGGGCGAGCTCCAGCTGCCCGATCTGCAGCCCGGCAGTTCGATCATGCCCGGCAAGGTCAATCCCGTGCTGCCCGAGGCGGTTACGCAGGTCGCGGCGCAGGTGATCGGTAATGACGCCACTGTCGCTTTCGGCGGCGCGAACGGCGCCTTCGAACTGAATGTCTATATCCCGGTGATGGCGCGCAATCTGCTGGAATCGATTCGCTTGCTCGCCAATGTTTCCCGGCTCTTCGCCGACAAGTGTGTGCGCGGACTGGTCGCCAATGTCGATCATCTGCGCACGTTGGCGGAGTCCTCGCCCTCCATTGTGACCCCGCTGAATTCGGTGATCGGTTACGAGGAGGCGGCGGCCGTTGCCAAAGAAGCGTTGAAGCACAAGAAGACAATTCGCCAGACGGTTATCGATCGCGGTCTGCTCGATGAAAAGCTCACCGAGGAAGAACTCGACCGCCGATTGGATGTGCTGTCCATGGCGAAGGTCGAAGATAAGAAATAGTCAGTACTTTCGACGCAGGTCGAGCGGCACGCCGGACACCCTCATACTGGTCCGGCGTGACGCTCGAGCAAGCGTGTGCGCGGGTATGTCAGCCGAAGTCGACATACCCGCGCGGGGCATCACAAAAAGATGCCGAGTGCCGCGAGGAACGCACCTGCGCCGACGGTGGCCAGCGCCATGAGGCCGCCTAGAATTGCTGAAATCATGGTTCTTTCCTTTCCTTCTCCCGCGTAATGCGGATGTACTCAGCTAATCGCTGGCAATGCCGCGTTTGTTTCATCACAACTACGCGGAAAAGGAAAGAAATCCGGTCGGCGCGGTAAATCCACGCGCCGACCGGGGGTAATTCAGTCGCGCAGATGCGCGAGTTCGGCGCGAGCCGCTTCGCCCGCTTCGCCGAGATCGGTCCGAGTGAAGACGTTCCACCGCTGCAACAGCGGCTTGAAGACCAACTCGTTCTCCTTGGCCGGGTCGTAGATCCCGGCCGCGGCGAGCACCTCGTCGCTGTTGCGGCCGTCGGCCAGCGTCACCGAGGGCACCTTGAAGCCGGCGACCTGGTCGGCGATGGCGCGCATCGCCTGATCGGGCGCCACGTTCAGGCCCGCCTCGACCAGCTCGGCGAACACGACCGCCTGCATCTCGTCATCGAGCGCGATCCGCTCGGCGATCGCGGTGACCATCGGGCTCTCGCCGAGCGCCGCGGTGTTGCGATGCCGGATGGCGGCGGCGACCTCTTCGAAGGCGCAGGCGGCCAGCACGTCGAGCAGGTGCATGCCCGGGCGGCGGAAGCCGTCGGTCATGTGCTTCATCCGCATCCGCTCCAGCTCGACCGGGTCCACCGCCCTGGTCACCATGAGGAAGTTGCGGATCATGATCTCGTGGCGGTTCTCCTCGGCGGTCCACCGGCCGACCCAGCGCCACCACGCGCCGGTGCGCAGGTACTTGCCCAGCTCGCGGTGGTACGAGGGCAGGTTGTCCGCGATCAGCACGCTGACGGTCAACGCCAGCTTGGCGACCTCGCTGAGCTCGGACTGCTCCGGCGCCCAGTCGGTCCCGTGGAGGAACGCGAAGTTACGGCCGTCGTCCCACGGTACGAAGTCGTGCGGCTGCCATCCGTCGGCGGCGTCGATGTGGCGACGCAGAATGGATTCCACGTCCAGCGCGAGGGATTCGAGCAACTCGCGATCGGTCAAGAGAGTTTGCACCTAGCCAACCTAGCGGTTGAGCCCGAAATACGGGCATTCATTGGATGAGACCGGACGGGCGCCCGGGACCGGCCGAGCCGTCCCGGGCGCCGAACCGACTACCTACTTCGGCGTGACGGTCGTCTTGCCGTCGACCCAGGTGATGGTGCCACCGGAGAAGTCGCTCTCCTTGCCGCCCGCGATGTCCTTCTCGTCGCTGGTGGGGTAGCCGAGCTTGCCCTTGGCGCCGCCGTTGTCTTCCCACGCCTTGCGGATCTCGCCCCAGACGATGTGCGGCTGGCCGTCCTTGGCCTTGTAGATGGTGCCGCCGACGAAGTCCTGGTACTTGCCGTCGTCGGGTCCGTCTTCCTGCGCTTCCAGCGGAGCGCCGAGCGGGCCCGTCGGGCCGCCGGTCTGCACGTACTTGTCGAAAATGTGCCCGGAGACGGCGATGTCACCACGCTGCGTCGCGATCTTGGTCTCTTCCGCGGCACCGGAGGTGTGCTCCTCGGTGGTGCCCATCGGGACCGTGGTGGTCATCAGCGCCGAGGCCGCCGACGCTCCCGCCGAGGCCGCGCTGTCGTTCTTGTCGTCGTCGTCATTGCTGCTGCAGCCGGCGATGATCAGGCCGGTGGCGGCGAGCAGGGCAGTGTATCCAGCCGTTCGTCGAGCGAAGTGGTGCATTTCCATCCTCTCGAAAGTGGCTACCGAAAACGTCGCCGACTCGGTGACGCCGCTGGCAGCCTAGGCCGATGTTCAGCAATGACCCGGCGAATCCTCCAGGGACACGCCGGGTCATACCGAACAGCTATCGCCGGGATATTACCCGGCAACTGTGAGGGGAAACACACCAACCGGCTCAGGCGTTGGGGCCGTACTCCTCCAGCATCTCGGTCACGAGCGCCGCGATCGGCGAGCGCTCACTGCGGGTCAGCGTGATGTGGGCGAACAACGGGTGGCCCTTGAGCTTTTCGATCACCGCGGCGACGCCGTCGTGCCTGCCGACCCGCAGGTTGTCGCGCTGGGCCACGTCGTGGGTGAGCACCACCCGCGACCCGGTGCCGAGCCGGCTGAGCACCGTGAGCAGCACATTGCGCTCCAGCGACTGGGCCTCGTCCACGATCACGAACGAGTCGTGCAGCGACCGGCCGCGAATGTGGGTGAGCGGCAACACCTCCAGCATGTCGCGGGCGAGCACCTCCTCCATCACCTCGCGGCTGGCCAGCCCGTCGAGGGTGTCGAAGACCGCCTGGGCCCACGGGCCCATCTTCTCGCTCTCGCTGCCCGGCAGGTAACCGAGCTCCTGACCGCCGACCGCGTAGAGCGGACGGAAGACAACCACCTTTCGCTGAGTTCGCCGCTCCAGCACCGCCTCCAGGCCCGCGGTCAACGCGAGCGCGGATTTGCCGGTACCGGCCCGGCCGCCGAGCGAGACGATGCCGATGCTCTCGTCCAGCAGCAGATCGAGCGCGATGCGCTGCTCGGCGGAGCGGCCGTGCAGGCCGAACGCCTCGCGTTCGCGCACCAGCTGAACCCGCTTGTCCGGGGTGACCCGGCCGAGCGCGCTCGAGCTGCTGCCCAACAACCGGATTCCGGTGTGGCAGGGCAGTTCCCGGGCGTCGTCGAGGTCGAGCACGGACTCGGAGTAGAGCTGGTCGATCTGTCCCGAGCTGACGTCGAGCTCCACCATGCCGGACCAGCCGGAGGTGACGACGTCCTGTGCGTGATATTCGTCGGCTTGCAAGCCCACCGCACTCGCTTTGACCCGTAGCGGAATGTCCTTGGACACCAGCACCACCTGACGGCCCTCGGCCGCCAGATTGAGTGCACAGGCCAGGATTCGGGAATCATTGGTGTCGGTGCGGAATCCGACCGGAAGGACCGCGGGATCGGTGTGGTTCAGTTCCACCTGCAGCGTTCCACCCTCGGTGCCGATCGGCACCTGCTGATCCAGCCTGCCGTGCAGCAGACGCAGATCGTCCAGGTTGCGCAGGGCTTCCCGCGCGAACCAGCCCAATTCGTGGTGATGCCGTTTGCCTTCGAGTTCGCTGATGACCACCAGCGGAAGCACCACATCGTGTTCGCCGAACCGGGTGAACGCCCAGGGATCGGACAACAGGACCGACGTGTCGATGACGAAGGTATTGGCGAGGGAATGCGAGGGGTGTGCACCCTTCGCGGCGGTTCCGCCTTTCGCGGAACGGGATTGCGCCGAGGGAGCGGGAACGGAGCGTGAAGCAGTCACGGTGGGCTCCTCTGTGTCCGCACGGCACCCGCGCGAACGATCTCGCTGGACCGGTCCGTCCTGATGGGACCTGACGTTGCCGTCAGATGCCACGAGGGCCGGGTGCCGGCCCCCTCGTACTGAATAGCTCAGTCACGGTCAGGACCTCCCGTACGAGCCACACCGCCGCGGCCCGCACCATCGACGCTACCGCCGAACTACGCTTCCCCGCTCCCGCACAGGTAGGCGTGTCCGTGAATTTGTCGTTAACCTCACTCGCCGACCGGAATGGCCGGGCCGTCGCGGCCGGGCCGGCGCGCCGGTTAGAGTCGCTGGCATGGCCGGTAACGAGGACCTGGAGAAGCTGTCGTCGAAGGAACTGCACGATCGCGCGGTGAAGCTGGCCGTGCGGCACGGGGACGTCAAGTTCCTGTGGCGGTTGCTCACCTCGATCCCGGCCGCCGAGGCCGCCGCGGGCAACCTCGGCGAGAGCGAAGCCGACATCAAGTACGTGCTGCCGATGATCGACGACTACATCCACGCGGGCGACGGTGAGGTCGCCGAGGTGCTGCGGCCGTTCTATCTGGAGTACCTGAACGAGCACAGCTGAGTGATCGCACAGGTGTGATTTATCCCACCTGACCTGCGATTACGATCCTCCGTCCGGAACGACGTCGATGGCGCCGGACGGACAGGCGTGCTCCGCCTCTCGTGCCACCGCATGCCGAGCTGGCAGCGGCGCGGGGTCGAGCAGCCGCACCTTTCCGTCGTCGGTGTCCTGATCGAAAACCTCGGGTGCGAGCAGCGCGCACATGCCCGCGCCGATGCAGCGGTGCCGGTCGATCGTGATCTTCATCGGTGCCCGCCCGCTACCAGGTGACCGGGAGCCGGTGCACGCCGTAGATGTCCATGTCGTGTCGCAACGGGACCTCTTCGGCCGGGACGGCCAGCCGCAACGTCGGGAAGCGACGCACCAAGGCAGGCAACGCGACTCGCATCTCGACGCGGGCGAGTTGCTGGCCGAGGCACTGATGGATGCCGTGCCCGAAGCCGACATGTCCGACCGCGTTGCGCCGGATGTCGAAGGTGTCCGGATCGTCGAACTTGGCCGGGTCGCGGTTGGCCGCCTGGGTCGACAGCGCGACCGTCTCCCCCGCCTTGATCAGCTGACCATCCAGCTCGACATCCTCGAGCGCCGCCCGCGACGAGGTGTGCACGATGCTCAGGTAGCGCATGAGCTCCTCGACGGTCTGATCGGCGAGTTCGGGCCGGGCGCGCAGCTCGGCGAGCTGGTCGGGATACGACAGCAGAGCGAAGGTGCCGAGCGCCAGCATGTTCGCCGTGGTGTCCAGGCCCGCGCCGAGCAGGAGGGTGCCGACGACGGCGAGCTCGTCATCGGTCAGGTCGGTGTCGGTGAGGTCGCTCAGCAGGTCGTCGGCGGGCTCGGCGCGCTTTGCCAGTACCAAGGTGCGCAGGTACTTCTCGCCGTCGGCGAAGGCCGCCACCCGCTCGTCGACGGACGTGGCCAGGTCGTTGGCCACGGCGACCAACTCGCGGAAGGTGTCGCGCTCGGCGGACGGAACGCCGAGCAACTCGCAGATGGTCAGCGCGGGGACCGGAAAGGCGAACGCCTCGATCAAGTCGACCGGTCCGCCGTCGCGGGCCATGGCGTCCAGGTGGTCGGCCGTGATCTCCTCGACGCGCTCGGTGAGCATGGCCATTCGGCGCACGGTGAACTTGCCGGACAACAGTTTTCGATAGCGCGTGTGTTCCGGTGGGTCGACGCCGAGCAGGTCGCCCGGCGGGGCGGGCGGCATCGGGCCGCTGTCGGCCAGCGGGTTGTGCCCGAGTTCGTAGCGCACGCTGAAGCGCGGGTCGGCGAAGACCGCGCGGACCGTCGCGTGCCCGGTGGCGAGCCAGCCTTGATGGCCGTCGGGGAAAGTCATGCGCACCAGCGGGCGCAGCGCGGCCAGTTCCGCGGGCGGGTCGAAGGGGCAACCGGCTGGCCGCGTAGTGGGGAGTTCGACGGATTCGGAGAGTGGTTGATGCACCATGATTCCTACTTCGTTCGAGTTTGGGTATGCCCGAACGCTACGTTGCATTCAATTATCTTCCAACGATAAAAGCAGGCTATCAGGCCATATCAGCAGGTAGATTCCAGAAACGAATTGCAATGAAGATGCCGCTGAATGCGCCTTGCTGACCTAGGTATTGCAATGGTCTGCCACTGAGCGCAATACTCGCGGAACGGTTCGGCACGACGAACCACTCGACCACGAGGGAGGCGGTTCATGCCGGGTGGCAGGTTGACCCAGGACGATCGCAGGCAGATCGCCGAGGGCCTCGCGGAAGGTCTCGGGTACGCCGAGATCGCCAGGCAGCTGAACCGGCCTACCTCCACCGTCAGCCGGGAGGTCATCCGCAACGGCGGACCAGGTCGCTACCACCCTGGGCGGGCGCACCGAGCGACCGAGTTACGCGCGCGTCGCCACCGAGCGCGCGGCGCGACCGCCGAAAGCGCCCCGGCGGCAGGCGATGTGGTGCTCGACGAATTCGTGACGCAGTTCGTCGCGCAGATCACCAGGACCGGAGTTCCGCGCACCGCAGCGGCCGCGCTGGCCTGCCTCTACATCACCGACAGCGGCAGCCTCACCGCCGCCGAACTGGCGCAACGACTTCGGGTCAGCCCGGCCACCATCTCCTCGGCCATCAACATGCTCGAAACCCAAGGACTGGTGCAAAGAGAACGCGATGCCCGCAGCCGCCGGGATCGCTACTTCGTCGACGACAACATCTGGGTCCACGCGACCGTGGTCAGCGCGCAAGAGGTATGCGAGTTGGCCGCGGTGACCCGGCGCGGCGCCGAGTTGCTCGGCAGCGACACACCGGCTGGCGTACGCGCATACAACACCAGTCGATTCCTCGACTTCGTCGGCCACGACATGGTCGAATCCGCCGAACGCTGGCGCAAACTGCTCCAGCAGCAGCGGATTCAGGACTGAGCCTGCCGGTTCAGTCGCGGGAGAACACGGCGCGCCATACCCCGACGGCGGTGCCGCGCAGGAGGTTCTCCCAGCTGAAGTGGTCGTGCCACAGGATGATCCGGCCGTCGCGCAGCTCGAAGGTCCCGGTCACCCAGAACCCGATCTTCAGCGGGCCGAACTGCAGGAAGTCGGTGCGGTCGGTGAGCACGATATTGCCGTCGGCGGCGATGTGGTGCACGTCGACCTCGAAACCGAACGGGTCCCGATTCAGGTTCCGCAGGATCTTGCGGGCCAGCCCGCCGCCGACGTCGGGCAGCGAGGTGTTCTTCCAGACGACGTCCGGGTGCAGCAGTTCCAACGCCTCGTCGACGGCGCCGAGTTCTAGCGCGGAAAGAAACTCCCGCACAGTGGTGATCGCGTCTTGCTGAAGTTCCAGGTCCTGGGTCATGGTCCGACGATAGGCCCTGGCCGGGGGCGATGGGGAGTCCCCGTCGGCCGATTCAGCCGCCACCTCGGCGGGCGATCAGGACGCCCAAACCGTCCAGCACGCGTTCGATACCGAAGCGCAGGGCGTCGTTCGCACCGCCGGAGTCTGGTGGTGCGCTCATTGCCGCCGCCTCCGCCGCGAAAGCGGCGGTGACGGCCGGGTAGCGATCGCCCGCCACGCTCATCATCTCGGCGAACTGCGCGGTCGGGTCATCGCCCAAGGGTTGGGTCTGCTGGACCAGGCTGCGGACGTGGCCGTTGACCAGCACGATGGTGTCGAGCTGCTCCGGACCGGTGAGGCCGGTGTCCGCGAGCGCGACGAGGGCGCTCTCCAGCCAGCCCATCTCATTGGGGCCGAACGGCCGCGCACCGACGGTCAGTTCGATGATCCAGGGATGCGCGCAGTAGCGCTGGTAGATCGTCTCGGCCCACCGGCGCAGCCCGGCTCGCCACCGCTCGGCGGACGGATCCTCTTGCCACGCAGCGATATCCGGTGGTGTGCCCATCGCGGCGTCGAGCATCAGCGCGGTCAGCTGCTCTTTGCCCGGCACGTACCGGTACAGCGACATCTTGGTGAAACCGAGCCGCTCGGCCAGCCGCTGCATGGACAGGTTCGCCAGGCCTTCGGCATCCACGAGCGCGATCGCCTCGGCCACGATCCCGTCCAGCGAAAGCGAGGGCTTCGGGCCGCGCTTGGGCCGCTGCTGGGTGCCCCACAGCAGCTGCACGGTGGTCGGGGTCGGCATGACCGGATCCTTTCGAGGGCAGCTTGACTCGGAAACTGTGTCTACCATACGCTGCTCTGTGTCCGGCGGAAACAGAATCCGTTGGACACAGATAAATGTGGATGGAGCACTCATGCGTAACCAGACCGTTCTCATCTCCGGCGCCAGCATCGCGGGCCCTGCCCTCGCCTATTGGCTGCACCGCTACGGCTTCGCCGTCACCGTGGTCGAGCGGGCTCGCGGGCTGCGGCCGGGCGGCCAGGCCATCGACTTCAAGGGCCGCACCCAACTGACCGTGCTGGACCGCATGGGCCTGCGCGACGACCTCGAGCAGCGCCGGACCGGCACCACCGACACCGTCTTCGTCGACGCGAACGGCAATCGGCTCGCCACCATGTCCGGCGACTTCACCGGCGGGGACCTCGAAATCCTGCGCGGCGATCTCGCCGAGATCATGTACCAGCGCACTGCGGAACACTGCGAATATCTGTTCGGCGACTCGATCAGCGCGCTCACCGAGCTCGCCGACGGCGTGCACGTCGAATTCGAGCACGGGCCCGCGCGCACCTTCGACCTGGTCTTCGGCGCCGACGGCATCCACTCCCGGGTGCGCCGACTCACCTTCGGACCGGAAAAGGACTTCGTCGAATACCTCGGCCACTACTACTGCATCGCCGGCGCGGCCCCGTCCACCGCGAACGCGACCGGACCGCGTGCCCGCGCCACCGCCTACGGCCACAACGCGCCGGGCAAACTCGCCATCAGCGGCGGCCCGAAAGCGCAGCAGTTCTACATGTTCGCGTCCCCCGAGCTCGACTACTCCCGCGACGACACCGCCGCCCAGCGACGCATCATCGAGCAGGTCTTCGCCGACGTGCGCTGGGACGTACCGCGGATGCTCAGCGAGCTGGCCGACGTCGACGACATCTATCTCGATTCGCTCAGCCGGATGCGGTTGCCGGGCGGCTACACCAAAGGGCGGATCGCGCTGGTCGGCGACTCCGCTTACGGAAACACGTTGGCGGGCTTCGGCTCCGGGCTCGCGCTGATCGGCGCTTACGTCATCGCCGGCGAACTCGCCGTCGCCGACGGCGATTACCCGGTGGCCTTCGCCCGCTACGACGAGATCATGCGGAGCTACGCCAAGATCGCCGACAACAACAACACGGGCAAGTTCCTCGCGCCGAAGACGGCCCTCGGTATCCGGGTGCGCAACTGGTTCCTCGGATCGTGGCTGTTCACCCTCATGGCGAAGTACGCCGACAAGGCCGCCAACGACATCGACCTGCAGGACTACCCGGCCATGGTGCGGCAGCGCGAGATCAACTGAAAGCGTTGGCCGCAGCGAGTTTTCGATCTTTCGCGCGGATTCGAGGCCGACCGGTATGCACGGTCGATGCGCCGATCCGGTCGCACCGGAGAATCCGCTGTGTTTCGATGGAACCGAAGCGGGGCGGGGCGCGTCTATAGGGTCAGAGGCACTCATGAAAGGGGACGGTGATGGCGGTGGACAGCCCGTTTCCCGGGTACATCGAGGATGCGAAGGCCGGGGCGTTGACGGTGCGGATGGACCCGCAGGGATTCGTCGATATCGACAAGGCGTGTCAAGAGTTGATCGATTCGCTGGTGGCAGTGCAGACCGACGCGCGCGAACTCGGTGAACGATCGTATTGGGGCCTGGGCGAAGGCAATGCGCGATTGTCCTCCGCCGTCGAACTGGTCGCCCTGTTCCGCGAGAAGGCCGCAGGCGGCCCGAACAACGCCTTCGACACCATCGCCGATTACATCGCTGTCGCACAAGAGATCCAAGCCATGTTCACCGCCATCCGCGACACCTACGTCCGCACCGACGCCGGGTTCGCCGCCAAGCTGCGGGAGCTCAGCGTATGAATCCGGGTTCCGGCGGAACCGCGACTCCCGGTGCCGTTTTCGCGGTTGCGGCGGGATTACTGCTGCTGACCGGATGCGTCGGTGAAAAGGCCGCGGGCACACCGACACCGGCCACGTCGACATCGTCCGCCGTACCGAAAATATCCAGCGAGTCGAATCCACACGTCGCCTTCGACCCGTGCACAGCGCTGACACCGCAGTTCCTGGCCCAGCAGCAGTGGAACGCGAAGCCACCGGAACCCAAGCAGGACAGCGCGGGCGGCGTCACCTGGAAGGGCTGCCGCTATGTCGCCAAGGCCGGCTACGGCTTCGTGATCGAGACGACCAACAACACATTCAGCCAGGTGCGCGACAAATTCCCTGCCGCCGTGGAGATCCCGGCGGGCCCTCGCAAAGCGGTGCGCTACGAAGCGCGCCCCGATGTCCCCGGCGGGTGCTCGATCAACATCGAGATGCGAGCCGGCTCGCTGTACATCCTGACCAACGTTCCGCAGACACCGGCGAACAGGAACCTCGCCGCCTGCGATATCGCCACCGAAATCGCCCAAGCAGTCGCACCACTGCTGCCCGCGGGCAGCTGAACAACCCCACGGGGGAGCGATCATGAGACAGACCGACGGCCGCGCGATCACCAATCCCGAGAACGCGCAGAGCTTTACGCACGCCGAGATCAAGCAGGCGGCCGACGAGATGAACCCGGCCGGGCTCGGCAGCGCATTCGACGCCTGGTCGAAGATCGCGGCAGCGGTGACGAACGCCGGTCACCAATTCGAGACGGCCATCAAGCAGGCCGTCGAACAGCATTGGGAGGGTGCGGCGGCCGACAATGCGGTGCGTGGCATCCGGGACTACGCGACCAGGGTCGGCGAGTTCGGCGAGACGCTGAACGCGCAGAGCACGCCCCTGTCGCAGGCGGCGAGTGCGGCCGCGAAGTTCAAGATGTCGGTGCCCGACGTGGTGGACACCTCGACCAATCCTCGCGGAGCCGAGCTGCGGAACTCCAGCGAGGAGCAGGCCCGCGACGAGATGACCACCCAGTACATCCAGCCGTACGGGACCACCGCCCCGGCCATTCCGACACTGCCGCCACCGATCAACCCGATCTCCATACCGACGCCCGGCGGTGACAGCAGTATCGACCCCGGCACCACCCCCGGCACGAGCACGAGCCCCGCCGAGAACGGCTCGGGCACCGGGGATTCCGGCAAGCAGGCCGCGACAGCCGAGACCGACAACCCAACGGGAACCAGCACACCCGAGACCGAGCCCACATCGGAAGAGACCACTCCGCAAGCGGTTTCCCAGGAGCAGGGCAACAACGGGGCGCCGACCACCCCTGCCGCCACAACGACGGCCGCGTCCACCCCGAACTCCCCGATCACCACCCCGGCCAGCACGGCAAGTCCGATCACCGCGGCGTTCCCGACCAGCACGCTCCCGTCCACCCCCACAACGGTCGCGGCCGCCGCTAACGGAACTCCGAGCCGGACGGGCACGCCTAGCACTTCCGCTAACCCCAGCACCTCCGCGAGTCCGCGCAGCGAAGCCCAGCCCGGCACCTCACGCCCCGCACCACCGGCCACCACCACCGGTGCCGCCGGCCCACAACCCGCCGCCACCCCCGGCCGACCGGGCACCCCGGGTGTAGCCGGCTATCCCGGCATGTTTCCGCCCGGAGCGCGCAGCCGAGGCGAGGACGACGACGAACACAAGTCCCCCGGCTACCTGCGCACCGCCGAGCACGCCAAAGAACTACTGGGTGAAAGGGAAAAGACTGTGCCGCCGGTGATCGGCGAGAAATGACGGCGCAGTGGTCGTTGTCCGCCGAGCAGTTCGCGGCGGCCTGGTTCGGTACCGGCCTCGACCGCTTACCTTTTCCGTTCCGCTTCACCAGCCGCTTCCCCGGCCTGCGCGAATACCAGACCTACCAGCAGGAATTCCGGGACGAGCTGGCCCGCCCGGAACGCGCCCCACTCTCGCGTGCCATCACCGTGCTCGCCCGACCTGATTGGCGCATCGAGCTTTTCGGTTACGACAACACCCGCGACGGCGTCGAGCTGCGCGCGATCGGCTGCGCCACCCGCGGCGGAGCGGGCGTGATCGCGCAGCAGACACCCGCCCCCACCGGCGGCCGGGTTCAGTTGCGCCGCTGCCGAACCGAGCAACTCACGTCCGAGCTGGTGCGCCTGCTACCGAACACCGGCGCGGGCACCACCGGCGAAAAGTCCTTCCTGCTGGACGATCTCACCGATGAACGCCCCGACCTCTTCGGCAACGCCGAGGCCAGCGAGGTGAAGGACCGCTACCGCCGCTTCTGGCGCCAACCCTGTGCCACCCGAGGCGCCGCGACGGTCCTGCTCGGCCCACGCAACGCCGAACCGCTGCGCACCGGTCGCCTCCGCTGGATAGATGCCGCCGACGGCCGGTATTACGAGGTACCCGCCAACCGTGCCTTGATGATCCGCCCCGGCACCAGCGCCGACATCATCCGGTATCTGGACGAGGCGATTGCCCGCGCCAGGGCCAGAATGGATTCCGCGTAGCGTCGCACACGACAACGGCCGGAGTAGATCCCCCACCGTTCGGGCGCTGAGCAGCGGCATACAGCTCGGGCTCGTACCCCGGCAGACCACCGGAGGTACGAGCCCGACAACGGATTCGCGCAAACGCAGGCTCAGCCGAGCAGGCGCCAGTCCTCCAGCCCGTCGTACAGCGGAACGCTCTGCGCCAGCTTGGTCACCCGGCCGCGCAAGGTCTCGACATCGGAGGTACCGGCGAGCGCGGTGCCGATGATGTCGGCGACCTCGGTGAACTCGGTGTCGCCGAAGCCACGGGTGGCCAGCGCGGCGGTGCCGATGCGCAGGCCGGAGGTGACCATCGGCGGGCGCGGGTCGAACGGAACGGCGTTGCGGTTCACCGTGATTCCGATTTCGTGCAGCAGATCCTCGCCCTGCTGGCCGTCGAGCTCGGAGTTGCGCAGGTCGACGAGCACCAGGTGCACGTCGGTGCCGCCGGTGAGCACGCTGACGCCCTTGTTCTTGACGTCGTCGGCGGTGAGCCGCTCCGCCAGGATCTTGGCGCCGGACAGGGTGCGTTCCTGACGCTCCTTGAACTCACCGCCCGCGGCGATCTTGAAGGCGACGGCCTTGGCGGCGATGGCGTGCATGAGCGGGCCGCCCTGCTGGCCGGGGAAGACCGCGCTGTTCAGCTTCTTGGCGAATTCCTGCTTGGCCAGGATCAGGCCGGAGCGCGGACCGCCGAGGGTCTTGTGCACGGTGGAGGACACCACATCGGCGTGCGGCACCGGCGAGGGGTGCAGGCCGGCCGCGACCAGACCGGCGAAGTGCGCCATGTCCACCCACAGGTAGGCACCCACCTCATCGGCGATCGAGCGGAACGCGGCGAAGTCCTGCTGGCGCGGGTAGGCCGACCAGCCTGCCACGATCACCTTCGGACGGGCGTCGAGCGCGGTCTTGCGCACCTCGTCCATGTCGATGCGGTGGTCTTCTTTGCTGACGCCGTAGAAGTGCGTCTCGTACAGCTTGCCGGAGAAGTTCAGCCGCATGCCGTGGGTCAGGTGCCCGCCGTGCGCGAGGTCGAGGCCGAGCAGCCGGTCGCCGGGGTTCATCAGCGCCATCAGCACCGCGGCGTTCGCCTGCGCGCCGGAATGCGGCTGCACATTGGCGAATTCGGCGCCGAAGAGTTCCTTGGCGCGGTCGCGGGCGAGGGTCTCGACGACATCGACGTGCTCGCAACCGCCGTAGTAGCGCCGGCCGGGGTAACCCTCGGCGTACTTGTTGGTGAGCACGCTGCCCTGCGCCTGCAGCACCGCGCGCGGCACGAAATTCTCCGAGGCGATCATCTCGAGCGTGTCTCGTTCGCGGGCGAGCTCACCCGCCATCGCGGCGGCGAGCTCCGGATCGAGCTCACCGAGAGACTGAGTATTGACCGAGGCCGTCGTCTGCGTCACGGCCTCAGTCTATTGGCCGCCGCTGTGCTGTTCGGCACGGGGTTCGCCCGATGTCGCGACCGCGCCATCGCCCTCGGCCGGGGCCGGGAGGTAGTGGTCGAGCAGAACCGAAAGGTGCT
This sequence comes from Nocardia sp. CS682, assembly GCF_004634405.1. NCBI lineage: Bacteria > Bacillati > Actinomycetota > Actinomycetes > Mycobacteriales > Nocardiaceae > Nocardia > Nocardia sp. CS682. Next base: position 3,306,027 of record NZ_CP029710.1, read on the forward strand.
TTTGCGCGTCGGTCAGCGGCTGGGTCGACTTCACCGCGCGCGACTGGACGATGGCGCCCTCCAGCGCGCTGATCACGAAACTGGCGAAGGACTTCGCTTCCGTGGCCGGTATGCCCGCGGCGGCGAAGCCTGCCCCGAGTTTGTCGTGCCAGTCGGCGAAGGCCGCGCCGGCCGCCGCTTGGATCTCGGGCTCGGATTCGGCGAGCGCCGCACCCACGATCGGGCAGCCGGAGCGGTACGCGCTGGTCTGCAACGTGGTGACCCACCAGCCGATCAGCGACTCCAGCCACCGATCGGGCGACCGGGACGCGGTGATCTTCTCGAACACGGTGGTGAGGCGAGCACCGGCGATGGTGGTCGCGGTGGCGACCAGTTCGCTCTTTCCGGACGGAAAGTGCTGGTAGAGCGAGTTGCGGGAGGCCTTGCTGCGGTCGAGCAGCGCGGTGAGGCCTGCCGCGTGCACGCCCTGTACGCGCACCAGTTCGATGGCGCTCTCGATCAGCCGCGCGCGTGGGCCGGTCATGCCAGCTCCCTCCGGTACCTGCTTGCGTGAACCGATCGGTTCATGCTCCAATCATGACAGATGTGGACCGATCGGTTCACCGAAAGGACGAATCAATGTCGGAAACCACGCTCGATCTGGCCCAACTGTCCGGCCTGGAGCTGCTCCGGACCGCCATGACCATGGAGGGGCGGCCACCGTTCATCGGCGACCTGCTCGGCATGGAGGTTGACCTGCTCGAGCAGGGCAAGGTGGTGTTCGCGCTGCGGACCCGTCCCGACTTCGCCAATCCGCTCGGCACCACGCACGGCGGCATCTGCGCCACCCTGCTGGACTCGGTGATGGGCTGCGCGGTGCACTCGACGCTCGAGGCGGGCGTCGGCTACACCACGCTGGAACTGAAGATCAACTACATCCGCGCCGTGCCCACCGACGGCCAGCGGCTCACCGCCACCGGCACCACCATCCACGTCGGCCGCACCACCGCGACCGCCGAGGGCCGGGTCGTCGACGAGCAGGGCCGCCTGGTCGCGCACGCCACCACCACCTGCGTCATCTTCCGTGGAAACCGTTGAGACACAAGGAGTACCGCCATGCGTGAACGCAGCACCAGCGCCGCTGTCCGCAAGTTCCGGCGCGAACGCCTCGTCGGCCGCTATCTGGCGAACCCCGCCGTCGGCCTGCTCGACCGTCTCGGCATCCGCTCCGCGCTGCTCGCGGAGTTGGAGACCACCGGCGCGAAAACCGGTCAGCCGCGCCGCGTTCCGGTCACCGTCTCGATAGACGAGCAGGGCGCCTGGCTCATCTCACAGCACGGCCGCCGCTCCGGCTGGGCTCGCAATATCGTCGCGGACCCGAAAGTCCGCCTGCGCCAAGGCAAACGCTGGTACACCGGCACCGCCGCCTTCGTCCCCGACGACGACGTGGTCGCCCGCGCCCGCAGCTTCGCCAAGGGCCGCGTGCCCGAGTCCGCCGCGGAATGGACCATGAAAGCGCTGGAAAGCGACCCGATTTCGGTGCGCATCACCTTTGCCGACGCCTGAAGCAGCGCTGTCACACCGTCGACAACGCTTCTTCCGACACCGGATTTCGGGGCATGCGGAGCCGTAACAGGCGCCCGAACCCAACCGGTTAATCTCGTGAGGTTGTCCATCTCAACATCACGAGGTTGTTTATATGTTCAGTCTGATCGCGGTTCCCACCAACCCGCTCGAAGGCCTGCTCCGTCAGCTCGCCTTCATCATGTGTTCCATCTCCTCCGGCACCAACTGCGCGGTCATCCAGTAAGACCGTCGCTGTACGCGCCGAAGATTCGCCCCCGCTGCCACTGCCCGGCAGCGGGGGCGACTCCGTATCAGCCGCGGCGCACAGCGCCCGGTGTCAGTGGTTCGTCGAGCAGGCGACGGAAACGATCGGCCCGCTCGTCCGCGTCGATGGCGCGGTCGAGCCAGTCGCCGAGCAGTCGGTAGCCCTCCACATAGGTGGAGATGTAGGCGCGCCAGAGCGGCGAGGACAGGAAACGCAACGACTGACGGGCGCGGACCGGGGTGACCAGGCTCCAGGTCTGCAGGAACTCGGCGACCTCGTCCTCGCTGCGGTGTCGATCGTGCAGCAGCAGGGCCGCATCCTGACGGACGCTGATCAGCCCGGCCGCCGCGGTCGAAAGTCGCTCCGCGCGTTCACCGTCGAAGCGCAAGCCGAGGTCGGCGTAGATCTCCTGGGCCCACTTGCCCCAGCCGGGACCGACGATGGAGTGCAGAGCCAGGTCGGCCAGGCCCTCGGCCATCAGGCACTGGGGCGTGTTCACCAGGAACAGGGTCTGCTCGGCCTGGCCTGCGGCGACGAGCCCGGCCTCCTTGCGGCAGTGCTCGGTGTGGTGCCCCGGATACGACTCGTGCGCGATCAGAGTCGGCAGATGGGTCATGTGCTGCTTGAGGTCGGAGTTGATCGCGACGCGCGAGTGGAAGTTGCCGAGGTAGTAGTTGAAACCGGACCAAGGCTTGTCGCCGACCACCTCGTAGGTGACGTGCTCGTGGTCGGGCAGTGGATAACGCTCGCGGACCAGCTCACGCAGCGCGCTGGAGAAGGCTTCGACGCAGGCGGGCAGCCGCTCCGGCGGGATTTCGTCAGCTTTGCGGTGCGCGGCCATCCGTTCGGCCAGCGGGCCGTCCCCGGCCAGCACCTCGTCCATCTGCCGATGCGCGTCCCGGTAGTCCTCGACGTCACCCGGCACGATGTCCACGTCGAAGTAGGCGCGGACCTCCTCCACGAAACCGATGTCGTCCCCCGCGAACTTGCGGCCGGAGCATTCCAGCGCGCGCAGGTGCACGTCGAGGAATTCGGTGCGCTCCGCGCTCAGCCCGGCCTCGGGCAACTCGGCGCGTAGCTCGGCGGCCCGGCGGGCCAGCTGCCCCGGCTCCGGCGCGGGGGCGTTCTGCACGTCGCGACGCAGCGCTGGATCGCCGGTGTACGCGTCGACGAATCCGTCCTCGAGCCGGTCGAAGGCCAAGCCGAGCCGCAGGTACTCGGTCACCAGTGGATGCGCTGCCATCCGCCCGACATTAGTCGCTCAGCGGGCGGCCGCGCGCGGCATAATCGCGCGCGGCCGCCGTGTGCTCGCCCCGGTGAAAGCCGTCGGCATCGTCCCGGATAGCCCCTTATCGGTACCCCGCTTTTCGCACGCTGTTGAGGCAGAGCAGAATTCGGTTATGCGGCGAGAGTTAGACCGAATCACACGGAGCCGGCACGGTATGTGTACGCGTTTGCCGAACTGGAGCGTCGGGTAAGTGGGACGAATGAGCGAGCCCAGTCCGTATGTGGAATTCGACCGGAAACAGTGGCGCACACTGCGAAAGTCGACTCCCTTGGTGCTCACCGAGGAAGAACTGCGGGGCCTGCGCGGTCTCGGCGAACAGATCGACCTCGAAGAAGTAGCGGAGGTCTATCTGCCGCTCGCTCGACTCATCCATCTACAGGTCGCCGCGCGCCAGCGGCTCTTCGCCGCGACCGCGACCTTCCTCGGCGAGACCCACCCCGATCAGCAGGTGCCGTTCGTGATCGGTGTCGCGGGCAGCGTCGCGGTCGGCAAGTCCACCACCGCCCGCGTGCTGCAGGCGCTGCTGGCTCGCTGGGACCACCATCCGCGCGTCGATCTGGTCACCACCGACGGATTCCTCTATCCCACCGCCGAACTCACCCGTCGCGGCATCATGCACCGCAAGGGGTTCCCGGAGAGCTACGACCGCCGCAAGCTGCTGCGATTCGTCACCGAGGTGAAATCCGGCGCGGCCGAGGTGTGCGCGCCGGTGTATTCGCACATCTCCTACGACATCGTGCCCGGCAAGTTCCACTGCGTGCACCAACCCGACATTCTCATCGTCGAGGGCTTGAACGTGCTGCAGACCGGGCCGCGGCTGATGGTCTCGGATCTGTTCGACTTCTCCATCTACGTCGACGCCCGCATCGAGGACATCGAGAACTGGTACGTGCAACGGTTTCTCGCGCTGCGCAAGACCGCGTTCGCGGACCCGAACGCGCATTTCCACCACTACGCCGCCTTCACCGACGACCAGGCGACCGGCGCGGCCCAGGAGATCTGGAACAACACCAACCGCCCGAATCTGGTGGAGAACATTCTGCCGACCCGGCCGCGCGCCACCCTGGTCTTACGCAAGGACGCCGACCACAGCATCAATAGACTGCGCCTGCGTAAATTGTGATCCCGCTTACAATTTCCAGGCTTCGTCGAGGCGTTTCGCCACATTGATATCGCGGGCCGCGGCAATGTGCGGTTTGTCGATCTCCTTGGCGATATAGCGGGCAATGAATCGCCGGATCTCCTGGTCGACGCTGGCGAGGATGCGCAGTAGTTGCCCCCGAATGGTGTCGGTGGCGACATTGATGCGCACGTCGCTGGAGCGCGGAGTAGCGATGTCGATGACCACGCGCAGCGGCTCGGCGGCGCGCACGATCAGCTGTAAATGGATGTGGCCGTCCACCTCGAAGCGGTGCTTGTCCAGCGCGAGGTCGATGAGCATGTCGACGCTCAGCGGGATCTTCAGCGCGAAGGAGATCACCTCGTCGAGATCGCGGCGCACCTGGGCCTGACCGAGCTGCACCTGCGCGCTCGCCTTGGCCAGCCGCCCTGGGCCGACCCCGATCGGACCGAAATCGAAGGCGGCGCCGGTCAACTGGTCGAAGGCGCCGAGGATGCGCTGTTCGGTGGCGGCGTATTCGAGGAACCGCCTGCCGAACTCCTCGTAGCTGATGTACGGCACCGCATCGGTCGACGCGGCGGGTGCGGCCCGTTGTCCGTCGGCGCGGCTGTCGAGCTCACTCATCACGCACCCCGCGGCGTCTCGGGGCGGGCGTCAGATCCCGAAGCGGCGGTGCCGTGCCGCGAAGTCGCGCAGTGCTCGCAGGAAGTCCACACGCCGGAATTCCGGCCAGTATGCCTCGGTGAACCATATCTCCGAGTATGCGCTCTGCCACAGCAGGAATCCGGAGAGTCGCTGTTCTCCGGAGGTGCGGATGACCAGGTCCGGGTCCGGTTGACCCGAGGTGTAGAGGTGCTGGCCGATGGCGTTCACGGTGATCGACTGCACGAGATCCTCGCCGGTCTCCCCCGCGGCGATCTCCTGGCGCACCAGCGAGCGCACCGCGTCGGTGATCTCTTGCCTGCCGCCGTAGCCGATGGCCACGTTCACATGCACGCCGTCGCGGCCCTCGGTGCGTTCGGCGGCGGTGCGCATGCGCTTCGCGATCAGCTCCGGGAACCCGTCGAGCGAGCCGACGATCCGCACGCTCCAATTCTGTTCCGGCGCCGAGAGTTCCTCGACCACATCGGTGATCACCTCGAACAGCGTCTCCAGCTCGTCGGGGTCGCGCTGCAGGTTCTCGGTGGAGAGCAGGTAGACGGTGACCATCTCGATACCCTCGGCCTGACACCAGCCGACCAGCTCGGCGATCTTCACCGCACCGACCCGATGTCCGTGGCTCACATCGGTGAATCCGTTTTCCCGGGCCCACCGCCGATTACCATCACACATCACCGCGACGTGCCGGGGATGTTGTTTGCCGGCCAGCTGCTTCATGAGCCGGGCCTCGTAGATGCGATACGGCAAACCCCGCACCCGAACCGGAAGCTCCACGCGGCCACCCTACGCCCCACCGGCACGATCCCGGCAGCGACCGGGTACTCCCGGTACAGTGACGGAGGGCCGCAACCTACGGTTCCGTAGGTTACCGGTGAGTTCAACCAGGAGGTAGCTCGTGGCCGAATCGGTCGGTGCGGCAGGCACCGGAGTGACCGAAAAATCGGGGTCAGCCGCCGAGTCGGCGCCCGACGCGCTGGTCAAACCCAGGATGCGCGGCTGGATCCACACCTGGGCGGTCGGCATCGCGGCGATCGCCGCGATCGTGCTGGTCGCCAAGGCCGCCACCCTCTCCGCGACCGCAGGCTGGTCCACCGCCATCTACGGGCTGACGGTGTGCGGACTGTTCGGCATCAGTGCCATCTATCACCGGGTGACCTGGCCGACGCCGCAGGCCCGGATCCGGATGAAGCGCGCGGATCACTCGATGATCTTCCTGTTCATCGCGGGCAGCTACACGCCGTTCGCACTGCTCGGTCTGCCCGGCCGCACCGGACAGACGCTGCTCCTCGTGGTGTGGGCAGGCGCGCTGGCCGGGGTCGCATTGAAACTGTTGTGGCCCACCGCCCCCGTCTGGGTCGGCGTGCCGCTCTACCTGCTGCTCGGCTGGGCGATCGTGCCGGTCGCCGGGCAGCTGAACACCCAGATCGGCATCGCGCCGCTGATCCTGCTGCTGGTCGGCGGGCTGCTCTACAGCGGTGGCGCGATCCTCTACGCCACCAAGTGGCCCAACCCGTGGCCGACCGTTTTCGGTCATCACGAGTTCTTCCATGCCGCGACCGTGCTCGCCGCGCTCACCCACTATGTGGCGGTCTGGCTCGTCGTCCTCCGGTGACCAGCACCAACGGCTAAGCTGCTCGATCGTGTTCCTAGTCACTGCCGTTCGCAGCGCCGCGCTGCCCGGACGGGCCGTCGTGCGCGTGCGAACGCCATGATCGCCCGGCTGGTCATCTGGGCCCTCAAAGCCCGCGCGGGGCTGGCGGCGGTGGTGATCACCGCCAATCTCAGCGGTCTGGCCGTCATCATCACCGAGCTGTGGCTCAGCGGATCGCTCAGCAGGCTCGGGCCCGACTGGATCCGCTCCACCGCGCTGGTGGGTATCTATCCCTCGATCGGCTTCGTGGCCGGAGTCGCGCTCGCCATCCGGGACCGGTCCTCGCATTTCGGCTGGCTCGATCAGGGGCGCAAACCGACCGAGGAGGAGGCGCGGCAGCTGCTCCGGCTGCCGATCACCATCACCGCACGCGCGTTCGTGGTGTGGATCACCGGCGTCATCGTGGCCACGGTGATGCTGATGCGGCTGACGCCCGACAACGACCCCGCGGTGATGGCGGCCCTGTTCACCTTCGGCGGGTTCGAATCGGTCGGGCTGACCTTCCTCATCGTCGACCGGCTGATCCGGCCGACCATTCCGATCGTGGCCGCGGTGCTCGGACCCACCATGCACTGGAGCTCCTCGGTGCTGGTCCGGGTGGTGGTGAGCTGGGCGGTGGCGGCGGCATTGCCGCTGCTGATGCTGATCGTGGTCCTGGCCAATCCGGTCGCCGACCCGTCCGACCGGGTGCGCACCGCCATCTACCTCTCGGTGGTCGGGCTCGGGGTCGGCGCGCTGGCCACCGCCTTCCTGGCCCGTGCGGTGGCCACGCCGATGCGCACCTTGCGCCGGGCGCTGGACCGCATCACCCGGGGTGATCTCGATGTGCGGGTCCCGGTGGGCAGCACCAGCGAGATCGGGCGGCTGGAGAACTCGGTCAACGAGCTGGTCGCCAATCTGCGTGAGCGCCAACGCATGCGGGACCTGTTCGGCAGGCACGTGGGCACCGAGGTGGCCGAGCGCGCGCTGGCCGGCGGGGTGGATCTGACCGGTGACGTGCGGGTGGTGACCGCACTGTTCGTCGACGTGACCGGCTCGGTCGAGCTGTCCACCGGGTTACCGCCCGAGGAGTTCGTCGCCAAGCTCAATCGGCTGCTCGCGACCGTCGTCACGGCGACCGAGGAGAACAACGGGCTGGTCAACAAGTTCGAGGGTGATGCCGCGCTGTGTATCTTCGGCGCTCCGATCGCCCTGCGGGACAACGCGACTCCTGCTTTGCGCGCCGCTCGCCGGATCCGCGACGAGGTGGTCGCGGCCGGTGAACTCGATATCGGCATCGGTGTCGCGCACGGCCGGGTCTTCGCGGGCGACGTCGGCACCGACACTCGGTTGGAGTACACCGTTATCGGTGATGCGGTCAACGAGGCCGCTCGGCTGACCACCGAGGCCAAAGAGGTGCCGCACCGAATCCTGGTGAGCGGGGCGGTCATCGAGGCCGCTGCGGATCATGAGCGCGCGAAATGGACGCTCTACGAGACGATCCTGCTGCGGGGTATGAAGAAGCCGACGGCATGCTGGACTGATCTGGACCACCCGGCCGCCGCTGTGCCGGGAGCCGAGGCGGAACCGTCCGGAACCGCCGACCCGACGATCGAGCGCAGTGCGGTCGTCGAGGTGCGCACCGCCGCAACGGAAACCGACTGACCCCGCGCCGCTACGGCCGCGCCAAGGCTTCCTGTAGTTCGGCGACGGTGGATACCGGTAAGTCACAGACCGAGCCTCGGCAGACGTAGGCGGCAGGCTCGCCGTGCACCAGCGGTCGGTCGGCCAGCAGGGGAACCGAGTTCGGCGGGGCGGCAATGACTATCGTGCCGCCGGGCGCTGCGGCGCGAGCGGCGGCAAGCAGTGCACTGGACTCACCCGGAGCTTCGGCGGCGATGGCGACCTGAAGGGGACCGCGGAGCGCGGCCTCGGCGACCGTGAGCCACTGTCCCGCCGAGCGCGGGGCGCGTGCCAGCACGACGGCGCCGCGCTGCAGAGTTTGTTCGGCGAGCGCGAAGTACGGGACGGCCCGATCCGCCTCGCTGACCGCGGCCGCGGTGAGCAGCGCCTCGGCGAGCGACGACGCGCCCGCGGGGGTGGCACCGTCGATGGGATCGCGGGGACGGGTGACCAGGATTTCGGCATCGTCGGCGGTATCGAACCAGCTGCCCGGGACGTTCGGGTCGGCGAAGTGCTGGATTGCCGTGTCCAGCAACCGTTGTGCCTCGTCGAGCCAGCTGAGTTCGCCGGTGGCCTGATGCAGGGCCAGCAGGCCGGTGACGAGCCAGGCGTAGTCCTCCAGCACGCCGGGCGACGCACCCGCGACACCGTTCAGCGAGGCGCGGCGCACCCGGCCGTCGACCACGTGCTCGGACAACAGGAATCGGGCGCAGCGGACTGCGGCGGACACCCAGTCGTCGGCACCGAGTGCGGCCCCGGCCTCGGCCAGTGCCGTGATCGCCATCCCGTTCCAGGCGGTGACCACCTTGTCGTCGCGGTCCGGTTGCGGCCGTCCGTCTCGCGCCTTCCGCAGCGCCGTACGGACTTGTTCGAGCCGATCGGCGTCGGCGGGCGCGGGATCGGTGTATCGAGTGAGCACCGAGGTGCCCTGCTCGAAGTTCCCCGCGGTGCTCACGCCGAAAAACTCGGCGGCCCAGGCACCGTCGATCGGCCCGAGTTCGCCGACCAGCTCAGCCGGCGTCCAGACATAGGTCGCCCCTTCTACTCCCGGCTGGCCGGGTTCGAGATGGGTGTCGGCGTCGAGGGCTGAGGCGAAGCCGCCGTGCTCGGTCCCCAGGTCATCGAGTAGGAACTGTACGATTTCCCTAGTGACCCTGTGCGCCAACGACTCCGGCTCGTCTACCGGCGCCCGTCGGGCCAAATGCCCATAGGCACGCAGCAATTGAGCATTGTCGTAGAGCATCTTCTCGAAATGCGGTATCACCCAGGCCGGATCGACAGAGTAACGCGCGAAACCCCCGCGCAACTGGTCGTAGATCCCACCCCGCGCCATAGCGTCGGCCGTCCGAGTCACCGCCGCGAGAACGGCCGAATCACCGGTCCGTTCCCAACTGCGCAGCAAGCCCTCCAGCAACGCCGACGGCGGAAACTTCGGCGCCCCACCGAATCCCGCATGCTCGGGATCCTCATCCCGCAGCACCGCCGCCACCGCATGATCCAGCAGTTCCGCACTGAGCGTGAGATCCGAGTCCGGCAACCCCCCGGCCTGCGCCCGCAGCGCCTCGGTCACCTGCGCCGACGCCTTGTGCACCTCATCGCGCCGCTGCTGCCAGGTCTCGGTGATCGCGGTGAGCAACTGCGTGAACGACGGCATACCCCCACGCGGCAACTTCGGGTAATAAGTACCGCAGTAGAACGGCTCCCCCTCCGGCGTGAGGAAGCACGTCATCGGCCAGCCCCCCTGCCCCGTCATCGCCACGGTCGCATTCATATACACCGCGTCCAGATCAGGCCGTTCCTCCCGATCCACCTTCACACACACGAAGTTCGCATTCATCAACTCCGCAGTCGCCACATCCTCGAACGACTCGTGCGCCATCACATGACACCAGTGACACGACGCATACCCCACCGACAACAAAATCGGCACATCCCGCTCCCGCGCCTCCCCCAGCGCCGCCGCATCCCACTCTTGCCAATGCACCGGATTGTCCGCATGCTGCCGCAGGTACGGAGAGGTCGCGTTCCCGAGCCGATTCATGACTCCACCGTCTCACAATCACGGTGCACAGGTCGGTAGGTGGTCGATCCGCCGGGGATGCGCGGCACTACGGCCGATCGTCCCGTCAGGTGACCGGGTCGAGATCGGCCGAGAACAGGTCCGGATTGTAGGTCTCGGTCAGGTGCAGCCGAGGTCGGCCGTCGATACCGACGAGGTAGGTCTTGCCCGCGGCGGCCCGGAACTCGGCGGTGAGGGGCCACGGATGGTGACCGGTGGTCAAGACTTGTCGGTGCTGTTCGATACCGGCGGACAGCAGGGTCCGGCCGAGTGGCGTGTGCTGGTCGTCGCCGAGAGCGGACAGCGGACTTTCGAGTGGCGCGGCGATGATTGCCCGGTTGCACGAGACCGGGCGCTGGTCGGGCGTCATCAGGATCGAGTGCCGCACTAGTACTCGATGCTGCCCCGGCAGCTGCAGGGCCCGACCGACGTCCGGCGGCAATTCGCCTGCGCTCTGCAGGTATTGGTCTTGGACCACGACGGTGACCGAGGTGCGAAGCGCGGCCTCCAGGAGCAGTGTCGTGGTGCCGTTGTTCGCCAGCAGAGCACGGGTGCACGGATCGGCGAAATCCGTGACAGGAATAGCACTCGCCGGCGACAACGGGGCTGGAATCTTCATGACAACGACTCCTCGGAGCAGCAGATCGGTAGAGACTGCCAGGAATGCCGGCATCACGAGGACCGTAGGGAATTCGATCCACCCATTCCCCACCGGGGCACCACTACCGAGCAGCAACAGCGGCCAGCTGCCGACGGCAGCCCGAATCGGCCGATGGCCCAGCGGTTTATCTCCGCTGGGCCATTGTGTCCGCGCGCTCAGTAGCGGGCGCGCGTGTTCGGTGCCGGGGTCAGGGCAGCGAGGTGAGCAGGGCGGCGCCCATGCGTTGTACGTCGGCGCACGAGTCGAAATCGTCGGTTTGGATTTTGGTGGTGCGGACTGCGAGTTCGGTGCTGCCGAAGGGGGCGGGGGTGCCGACGTTGCAGGTTCGTTTGTGGGTGTCCTGGACTGAGCGGTAGAGGACTACCTGGCGGCCGTAATACTCGGTTCGGCGGAGATCCTGGAAGGTTCCTGGTTCGAGTAGGTCGTCGATGGTGCGGTCGGAGGTGCCGATCACCAATTCGAAGGATCGGTCGATGGCTTGCCACTGGCACATTTGCCAGGTGGGATGGTTGGGATGGGTCAGCCGCTTCTTGGTGGACGTGTCCAGTGCGGCGGCGGAGATCTTGGATTCCGGGAGGGAGCAGGGGTCCCAGAGTGCGCCGGCCACAGGCTGTTCGACTTTGGCTGGGCTCTCAGGCGCAGCGGTCGCAGGTGCAGGTGCGGGCGCCTGTGCAGGTGCGGGCGCCTGTGCAGGTGCTGGTACCGGCGCGGGCGCCTGTGCGGGCGCAGGGGCAGGTGCGCCGGCGTCCCCCGGAACCGGCGCGGGCACTGCGGGGGCGCTTGTCACTGAGGCGGTCGCGCCGGGCTTCGGCGAACTATCCGCGGAGTTGGCATCGCACCCGGCGAGCAGCATGGCCGCCCCACAGGCCAGCGCCGCGACACCGCGCGCGGTATTCCTGGTGAACATCTCGAAGTTCCTCACTGCCAAGGGATTTCCCCACCGATTGGCTGTTCTCGCTACTGCATCCGCAGCGCGTGCTTCTGATATCGGTAGAACGACCAGTTTGTTAACGCGAGCTAAGGACACGTAGTCACCTGCCTGCCTGTTCGGTCGCAAGCACAGGCGCGTCGGGCCGTGCACCGCGAGGCGTAAAAGTCCTGCGCAGCAAGGAATTCAGCGGCTCATGGGAGGGCGCGGAGCCGTCCGTAGTCGCGCTCGTAGATTCGAGGTGCTGCCAGCCGGAGCACCGCGTCACGGACAACCGGGGCCATGCCCCTGGTGCTGTCGCGGCGCCGCGCCCGCGCCTGCACCCATCGGGTACGCGGGAGACGCCGCAGCCGATAGCGAGCCAGCATGTGCTCGATTTCGCCGGTGTCACCGAGGGATTCGGCCAGTACCAGTGCGTCCTCCACCGACATCGCCACGCCCTGAGCCATATTGGGCGAACTCGCGTGCGCGGCGTCACCGATGAGGATGATGCGCCGGGTCCGCCAGGTCGAGTCGGTGACCTCCTCGATGGCGGAGAAGTGGGCGTCCGGGACCGCGAGCAAATCTCGAACCTCCCGGTCGAACTGGGAAAAGCGTTCGGCCAGTGGCATTCCCGCCGGTGCGACGGCAGCCGGTTCGGGCATGGACAGATCGGCGTAGCAGTACAGCTGGTCCTCGCCGACCGGAACCGCGAGGAAGGTCGCCCCTCGCCCCAGCCACACAGTCCAGTCATCGATACCCGCGGCATTGCCGGTGACGAACCGCCAGCAGATCTGCCCCGCATAGACGGCTTCGGCGTGCGGATTCACCATGTGCCGCAGCTCGGAGTGCACCCCGTCGGCACCGACCACGACGTCATAGCGGCCACTGGTCCCATCACTGAACGTCACCGCCACGCCGTCATCGGATTCGGTGAGCGTGCGCACGGTGACCCCGGTCCGGACAGGCAGCCGCAGCTTGTCCGCCAGCGCCGACCGCAACCGGTCATAGGTGATGCCCACGGGCTGCCCGACGCCCCGCCACAGGGCGGCCATGTCGATGTCGGCGAGCGTTCGACCCCGGTGGTCCAGCAGGCGCTGCGTGCGGATCGGCACACCGTCGCGCAACGCATCCCCGAGTCCCAGCTCGGCCATCGCCCGAACTGCATTGCCCGGCAAGAAGAGTCCCGCCCCGGCCGGGCTGTGCGTCCGCCGCTCGATGATGTCCACCGACAACCCGCGCCGATCCAGCGCGGCCGCGGCGGCCATCCCGGCGACCCCGGCCCCGACGACGAGAACGTGCAGCGGATTCGGCATGTGGTCTCCTCGTGGTGGGTTGCCCGGCCCACCCGAGCCGGTACGGCACCCACCTTCAGCCCTGTCGGAGCCCATGTGCCAGACCAGAAACTGCTCACTTCACCAGCCGTGCACCTCAGGGCGTGAAGGTCTCCAGGTGATCGACGGTGACGAACTTGCTTGCCGGGCCGGCCTCGGCGACCGCCTTACGCAGCGCCTCGAGCCCACCCCAGTCGCGCGCCGGTTCGGCGAGCGGATAGTCGAAATCGTCCCAGTGCGTGGGCAATACGTAGCGCGGGCCGCCGGTCACCTGGAGTAGCCGCCTGACATAGTCGACGATCTTGCCGCCGCCCGCAGGCAACAGCAGCACGTCCGGGCGCAGACCCGCCAGCTCCGATTCGATGTAGTTGGAACCACCGAGGTTCAGCACGCTCACCTCGCCACCGCTCACCTGGTAGGCCAGCGTGCCGCCCTCGACGAGATCACGAATCACCCTGGGCTCCGGCAGCTTTTCCGCACCGAGACCCGTCCTGGTACCAGCGAACGCCACCGCGGCCCTGGCCCCGGATGCCGAATGCAGCGAGCGCAGCACGCGAATGGTGTACCCGTCGAAACGCAGGTGCTCACCGCCGGTGGCGATGGCGAGCTGATCCTCGGGGGCACCGAGCGCGGCCATCAGATTCAGGTGGGTCTCGGTGCCGAGCACCGTCGCACCGGTCCTCTTCGCCAAGTACGGCACATCGGTGAGATGGTCGTAGTGACCGTGCGTGACCAGGATGTGGTCGGCTCGCAGTTCACCGCTGTCCACGTAGCGGTCGATCAGCGCCGTATCGACGGTGATCGGAGTGTTCGGGTCGGCACCTGCGGCGGTATAGGTTCCGGTATGGAACCTGGTCAGCCAGGGATCGATCAGTACCGTCTTGCCGCCGGGCAACCGGATTTCCCAGCTGTTGTTGCCCCACCAGCGCAGGGTCACCCCACCCGGCGCCGGCGCGCCGGTGACCGAGGTGCCCGCCGCCGGGCTCGCGGATTCCGTTCCGCCACAGGCGACTACACCCGCGAGCACCGAGGCGCCCGCCGTCATACCGAAGAATTCTCGCCGTCCGAAACCTGTCATGCGGGCACAAGAACACAGGATCGTCGCTGCTGTCCAAGACCGACGGGTCTGCTCGGCGATATCGAAAACGATATCGTCGCAGCGTGGACATGCTGCGTCAGCTGCGGTACTTCGTTGCCGTCGCCGAAGAATTACATTTCGGCCGGGCCGCCGAACGCCTCGGCATCGCTCAGCCGCCGTTGAGCCAGCGCATCCGCAAACTGGAGAACGATCTGGGCGCCCGGTTGTTCGACCGGGACAGCCGCCGCGTCGAGCTCACCGAAGCGGGCCAGATCCTGCTCGCCGAGTCCCGCGATCTGCTCGCCCGCTGGGAGCGCACGACCTCGCTGGTCGGCAAGGCGCATCGCGGCGAGATGGACGCGCTGCGCGTCGGCGTGCCGCCAGAACTGGCGGGACGGGTGCTCGCCGCGATCCTCACCGCGTTCGAAAGTCGCGAGGTGCGTGTGGATCTGCAAGAGCTGACCACGGCCGAACAGGTCCGCCTGCTCGCCGACCGACAGCTCGACGCGGGTCTGCTGCAACACCCGGTCGATGTGGTCGGCCTGGAGTTGGGCCCCGCCGTCGATACCCCAGTCGGGGTGGTGCTGCCGCGCGATTCGCCGTTGGCGGTGCGCGCTTCGCTCGCCCTCGCCGATCTGGCCGGACTCGGACTGGTGATCTTCCCGCGCGCGGCCGCGCCCGGTCTCTACGACGCGACACTGCGCACCTGCTGGGAGCACGGCTTCCGGCCCACCAGGGTCCAGCACGCCCGTAATCCCGAATTCGTGCTCGGCATGGTGCTTTCCGGCCGCGGCGTCGCCTTCGACCAGGGCCTGGTGGCGCAGAAGGAACCGAGGGTCGTCTGGCGTCCGCTACCGGCGGGCACGTTGCAATGGCGGCTCTCGCTCGCCTGGCCCACGCACGCGCCACACCCCCTGGTGGCCGAGCTCGCGGAGCTGATCGTGCGAGTTGTCCAGGGCGACGGCGCCTCTCGGCCCGCTGCCGTTCAGGAGGTGGCGCAGCGACCGTGGAACGTGGTGTACGGCAGGCCGTGAACAATGCGGTCGACCGCGTGCGCGGCCGCGGCGCCGATCGCGCGATCCACTGCGGGCAGCCGCTGGGCGAGCGTACCTGCCCTGGTGAAAATCGCTACGGCGTAACGACTTCCGTCCGGATATTCGAGCACACCGATCTCGTTGCGTACCCCGGGTAGCGTGCCGGTCTTCGCCCACACCCCCACCTCGGGCGGGAACGCGGCGGCGAGGCGGTGCCAATTCAACTGCTGGCGCATGAGATCGCGCACCCATCGGCAGGCCTCGGCCGGGCCCGCGCGATCCTCGCCGATGAGGGTCAGCAGCCGGGTCATCTCGCGCGGCGTGCTCGCGGTGGTCCGCTGCGGGTCCAGCGCACGGCTGTTCAGGATCTCCGATGCCGCGAGCGCCGGAAACCGCTCGGCGAACTCGGCCGCGTCCCGCGCGCCGATGTCGTCGGCCATGCTTTGCACGATATGCCGTGGCGCGCCGACGATCCGGGTCCCGGCGAGCCCGAGTTCGCGGACCAGCGAGCGCACATTGTCGATGCCGACCCGCTCGAACAGCAGGTCGGCGGCGGTGTTGTCGCTCAGCGTGATGGCGAAGAAGGCGGCATCACGCAGGCTGAGATCGACGTCGTCGTGGCAACCCGCCGTGCCGACCCCGCCGAGCCGATCCGCCGCCCCCGCGCGCACCCGGTCGGTCGGATCCAGCTGTCCCGCCGCCACCTGCCTGGCGAACTCCAGCACCAGCGGCACCTTCACCACCGACGCGAGCACCACCGGCTCGTCGGCGCCCGAGCCCACCTCCGCGCCGCAGTCGAAACACCGGGCGTGCACCCAGCCCTGCACGCCGACGTTGCGAAAGATCTCCTGCACGACTGCCCAAGCTGCCATATCGGCCGCGACCGAACGCAACCGGTGCGGCGCTACCTCGCCGGGCCGCCGAAAAATAGGATGCGCCGGTCGAATTCGACCGGATACAGTTCGCAACGCGCCCGGTGCGCGGACAACGGTCGATTCGACCGAATCGACGGATTCGGCAGCTCGACCGGTAGCGCTACCTGCCGTCGACTCGAATACGCATCGAGTCGATAGTGTCCGTTTTCGACCGCGAACACCGGCGTGTAGGAACGCGCACGCACCCTATCCGGCTACGTTTCCGACGTGTGCCGGAAATGCGGTGAGGCGCGCAGGAAATCGGACCGAATACCCGCCCATGAAGGAAAGGACGGAATTGCCATGCGCATTTTCACCTTCGCCCGTCCGAACGACGACGCAGCGCGGAATATCGGTGCGACGACGTCCTCGGTGCATGCCGAGCAACACACCCTCTACCGCAACCACGCAGGCCGGCTCGACTACCAGCAGGCCGCGGCCCGCGAGCTGTTGCTGCTGGCGGCCTCGACCGTGGTGCGGATCCGCTAGGGCGTCCGGGCCAGCACTTCCCGGCCCACATAACCGAGCAGTCGACGATGCCCGGGCTCCCCGTCCGCGACGGGGATCTCGGCATCGAAGACGCCGGGCCCGCGGAACTGGTCGATCCCACCTCGGTTCCGCATGGTGGCGAGAAGTTCGCCGCACAACTCGTCGTCGGCCAGATCGGGCCTGCCGATGGCCACCGCGAGATCGACTCCGTGCACCACCAGCTCGGTGAGGTGCACCAGGGCCGCCGCCGACGCGGGCAGCGCCCCCAGCGAACTGTGCACGGTGTTGTCCAGCGCGTCGGGGCGATGCCAGGCCGCGCGGTCCACCTCCGCCGCCGCCGCGTAGGCGCCCTGCGGATCGCCGCCGAGCCAATCGGATTCGTGATCGGCGCCGGAATCCGTGCCGCTCAACGCGGCCGCGAAGACGTGCATGCCGCCGACCGTGTGGTTCAGCACGGTGCGCACATCCCACTCCCGGCAGGGCGTCGGCGCGGCCAAGGTGCTGTCGTCCAAGGCGGCGACGATCACGCTCGTCGCGTCGAGAGCACGGTCGATCTGTCCGATCACGTTGTCCATGAGCTTCCTTCGGTCGAGCGGTCTGGCTGAATTGGTAACACAGGCGGGCGACATACGGAGGCCGTTGCGAAAGCTGCTCGCGGCGAAATAGGTTGCCAGCAGTGTGCTTCTCGGTGGCCAGGGGATTAAGCGGATGCGCGATCCGAATACATCTCGGATACAGTCTGCAATGCGGCGAGAGCGCATGCAACGCTCGTCCCACAACGTTTGAAAACTGTTGTGCAGACACCCTTGCGACCGTAGAGCGCGCTATGTAGTGGGCGTCCAGATGACAATCACTTCCGATTTCCGCCCCGGTCGTACAGATTTCGGTAACCAGTTCAGGTGCGGTTCAAACCTGTTACTCCCGGTTGAAACAACTTGTCACGCATTGCCGGTTCGCGCCGCGCGTCCAGCCGCCTCCAGGCATGCGCGGCCTACCATGTCGTGACCATGCGCATCGACCTCTGCACCCTCGTCGTCGCGGACTACGACCCGGCGATCACCTTCTTCACCGAAGCACTCGGCTTCGACCTGATCGAGGACACCCCGTCCCGGACCAACGACGGGCGACCGAAGCGCTGGGTCGTCGTCCGCCCGCCCGCCGCCCACACGGGGCTGCTGCTCGCCCGCGCGGACGGCACCGCGCAGGCCGAGGTGGTCGGTAACCAGACAGCGGGCCGAGTCGGATTCTTTCTCCAGGTAGCCGATTTCGACGCGGCCTATCGCCGTATGACCGCACACGGCGTCGAATTCGTCACCGCGCCACGGCAAGAGCCGTACGGCAAGGTGGCGGTATTCCGCGATATCGCGGGCAATCGGTGGGACCTGCTCGGCCCCAACTGATCCGAGGCCGCGCCGTCAGTCGACGTTCTGACACTCCACGGCGATCTGATGATATCCACCACCGTCCTTCTGATACGCGACGACGCACACCCTGCCGCGCCCGATGCCGTTGACGATCCAGCTCGGATCCGCCTCGGTCGGCGACGACGCGAGATCGCGGTCGATGCCCGGCCCCGCGAAGCTGAGAAATCCGACGAACCCCTGCCCGATCGCCGAAACCTGGTAGCCGTCGGCGCCGCCGACCACGCACAGACCGACTGGCGATCCGGCCGGCTGGCCTGCGGCGCACGCCTGCGCCGTGGTCATCGGTGCCATACCCAGCGCACCGATCAATGCTTCGACGAGATCGGCGGTCTTGCCGGTGTGGTCGGCATTTATATTCCCCCGCTTGATATTTCGAGCACAGCTCGCGCTGCGCCACGCGACCGGACAGGTGGCTTCATCCTACGGTTCCGCAACGGCTGTGACTGCGGTCACAGCATCGGCGTTTCGTCCGTAGCATGTTGGGTTCGGACCAGGCATTCGCGCTGCCCGCACGTGGGTAAACTCACGTTCGTGCAGCGCAATGCAGGTGTGCTACCAGGAAGGTCGAGCGTGCGATCGTTGAGGGCCCACCGCAGCGCCGGTGTCGTTGTCTCCCGCAGGTCAGCAGGCGACCCGCGCATCGCCCATGGGCGGCCCCGAATGTCGCGCGGCACCGCGCGGTGCTGCTTATGACCGACGAATCCGGTGCGTACCGCAGCGCGAACTCCGACGACCACACGGATCTGATTGCCGCGCTCGGTGTTCCACTCGACGACGAACTCCTGACATTGGCGTTGACGCACCGTTCGTACGCCTACGAGAACGGTGGCGTGCCGACCAACGAACGACTGGAGTTCCTCGGCGACTCGGTCCTGGGGCTCAGCGTCACCGAATACCTCTATCTGCGGCATCCGCAACGCACCGAAGGCGACCTGGCCAAGATCCGGTCCCGGGTGGTCAACATGCACGCGTGTGCCGAGGTCGCCCGCGGCCTCGGCCCCGGCGGCCTCGGCCCGCACTTGCTCCTCGGCCGCGGTGAGGAACTCACCGGCGGTCGCGACAAGACCAGCATCCTGGCCGACGGCATGGAATCGCTGCTCGGCGCGGTGCACCTGCAGCACGGCATCGGCGTGGCCCGCACCGTGGTGCTGCGGCTGTTCGATGATCTGCTCCAGCGCGCCGCCAAGATGGGCGCGGGCCTCGACTGGAAAACCAGCCTGCAGGAACACACCGCCGAGCACAGCCTCGGCGTCCCCAGCTACGAGATCACCTCCACCGGGCCCGACCACGACAAGGAGTTCACCGCGACGGCAGTGGTCGGCGGCGTGGCCTACGGCAAAGGGGTGGGGCGCTCGAAGAAGGAAGCGGAACAGAACGCCGCCGCTGCCGCCTACGCCGCGCTGGCGCCGGACGGCGACGAGTAAGAACTGCGCGTCGCGCTCGCGCGAGTCAGGTCTTGTCGGTCCGACCGTCCGGCTCGGACTCGTCGGGCCGGGTGGTGATGCCGCGCTCGGTCCCCTCGTCGGCCTCCTGGTCCGGCTCCGGGTGGTCCGGCTCGAAGGTCGCGGGCAGCTTCTTCAGGTGCTTGTTCATCGAACGAACGAGCAGCACCGTGCCCGCGAGCAGGATCAGAATGATGAAGAACCCGAGCGGGGAGGCCTTGCCGAACTCCGGCCCGGTCGGGGTGCCGGGGCTCTGGGCGAGCAGAACCAGCATCACCGCTGCTCGTCTTCGATGCCGGCGAACAGATCGGTCTCCGGCAGCGCCGTCTTGACCCTGGTCTTGGCCAGCTCGAACTCCTCGGTCGGCCAGAGCCGCTGCTGCAGCTCGAGCGGGATGGCGAAGAACGCGCCGTTCGGGTCGATCTGGGTGGCGTGCGCGCGCAAGGCGTCGTCGCGCTGCGGGAAGTACTTGGCGCAGTCGATCTGGGTGGTGACCCTGGAGAACACGTCGCCGCGCTCGGGGACGTACTTGCGCATCCGGTCCAGCCACTCCTGCAGCGGGAACGGCTCACCCATCCGCTCGTACTCCTCGGCGAAGACTTCCATCCGCCGGGCGGTGAACCCGTGGTCGTAGTACAGCTTCAGCGGCGTCCACGGCTCGCCCGCGTCGGGGAACCGCGCCGGGTCGCCTGCCGCGTCGAACGCGGCGACCGACACCTCGTGGCAGCGGATGTGGTCCGGGTGCGGGTAGCCGCCCAGCTCGTCGTAGGTGGTCATCACGTGCGGCTTGAACTCGCGCACCACCCGGACGAGCGCCTCGGTGGACTCCTCCAGCGGCACCGTCGCGAAACTGCCCTCCGGCAGCGGCGGCAGCGGATCACCCTCCGGCAGACCGGAATCGACGAATCCGAGCCAGTGCTGGCGCACGCCGAGCGCGCGCGCCGCGGCGGCCATCTCCTCGCGGCGGATCTCGTCGATCCGGTCGAGGACACCGGGGGTGTCCATCGCGGGGTTCAGGATGCTGCCACGTTCGCCACCGGTCAGCGTCACGATGAGGACGTCGTGTCCTTCGTCGGCGTACCGGGCGGTCGTCGCGGCACCCTTGCTGGATTCGTCGTCGGGGTGGGCATGCACCGCCATGAGGCGAAGGCCACTCACGTCTCGTTCACCATCGCTCTCGCTCGCGGGTGTCTGGTCTTCGTTCCCTATAGTTCCATTCGACCGACTTTTGTTCCGACGTACCCCCCGGGAGCGACCTTGTGAGCCAGCGCGATGGAACCTCGCCCGGCGCGGACGCGCCCGATGAATCCGCGGCCGCTGCTGACGTCACGGTCCCGGCGACACACCACAGGCCGACCGACCGGTACGGCACCAAACCTCCGGTCGACCGCCGCTGGCTGCCGGTGGCGCTCAGCTTGGCCGTGGTTTTGCTCGGCTGCGCCATCGCCTACATCGGCTACCAGAAGTACGGCCCCAAGGACATCGAGTCCGAACAATTGGGCTACGTGGTGGTCGACGACTCGACGATGACGATCCGGATCAAGGTCACCCGCAAAGATCCCGCACAGCCCGTGGTGTGCTTCGTTCGGGCCATGGCCCGCGACAGTGTCGAGGTCGGCCGTCGAGAGGTCCTGATCGCCCCGTCTACCAGCGGCACGATCGAGCAGACCACCACGGTCAAAGCGTCCTCGCGACCGGCGTCGAGCAGTATCTACGGTTGCAGTGCCGAGGTGCCCAGCTATCTTCGAGCAGGGTGATTTGCCGCTTTTGCCGCAGCGGTTGTCCTCGAAATTAACTCCGACCTGCACGTTTGTGATTCATGCTAAAATGGCCTGATACACGGTTCCGGGGTTCGGAGCCGTGTTTGCTGCATTGGCGGCCAGCGCTATCTGTTCCGGGTTACGAACTTTGTCCGGAACCGGGTCTGTCGGGGTTCGATGAACTTCCCAGGATCGCTCTAGCCGTCGACTGGTGCGTGCCCGCCCCACGGGTGGGTACTGCGGCAGTTATCAGGGAATCCCGGCCCGCCGGGAACAACTACTAGGGAGTGATCGAGATGACTGAGACGCAAGTGACTTGGCTGACCCCGGAGTCGCACGACAGGCTCAAGGGCGAACTCGATGCGCTCATCGCCAATCGTCCCGTTATCGCTGCCGAGATCAACGAACGCCGTGAAGAGGGCGACCTCAAGGAGAACGGCGGATACCACGCCGCGCGCGAGGAGCAGGGTCAGCAGGAGGCGCGTATTCGCCAGCTGCAGGAGCTGCTGAACAACGCCAAGGTCGGCGTCGCGCCCACCAAGTCCGGCGTCGCACTCCCCGGCTCGGTCGTCAAGGTCTACTACGACGGCGACGAGTCCGACACCGAGACCTTCCTCATCGCCACCCGCGAGGAGGGCCTGAACGACTCCAAGCTGGAGACCTACTCGCCGGCGTCCCCGCTCGGCGGTGCGCTGATCGACGCCAAGGTCGGTGATACGCGCGAGTACACCCTGCCCAACGGCAAGACCATGAAGGTCACCCTGGTCAGCGCGGAGCCGTACCACAGCTGACGCGTTCGGCCGTCGCGCTGCGCCCCTTTCCGGACGCAGCGGCGCGTAGCTCGGCAGCGCGCGCCACGGCCGAGTTCTTCCCCTGAGACACGAACGGCCGCACCCGGATTCCAGGTGCGGCCGTTTCGTCATGTCCGTGGGTTCCTAGCCGCCGAGCGCCTGCTCGATATCGGCCAGCAGGTCGGCGGCGTCCTCGATGCCGACCGAGAGCCGCACCAGATCCGCGGGCACCTCCAGCACGGAGCCTTCGGTGGACGCGTGCGTCATCGCGGCCGGGTGCTCGATCAGTGATTCCACCCCGCCGAGCGACTCGGCCAGCGTGAATACCTTGGTGCGCGAGCAGAAGTCGCGGGCCGCGGCCGGGCCGCCGTGCAGCCGCACCGAGATCATGCCGCCGAACCGGCGCATCTGCTTGGCGGCGACCGCGTGGCCCGGGTGCTCCGGCAGGCCGGGGTAGATCACCTGGGAGATCGCCGGGTGCCGGGACAGGAACTCGGCGAGGGTCTCCGCGTTGTCGCAGTGCCGGTCCATCCGCACTGCCAGGGTCTTGGTGCCGCGCAGGGTGAGGAAGGCGTCGAACGGGCCGGGCACCGCGCCCGCGCCGTTCTGCAGGAACGCGAACGCCGCGTCGAGTTCGGGGTCGTTGGTGATCAACGCGCCGCCGACCACATCGGAGTGACCGCCGAGGTACTTGGTGGTCGAGTGGGTAACGATGTCGGCGCCGAGCAGCAGCGGCTGCTGCAGGTACGGCGTGGCGAAGGTGTTGTCCACCACCAGCTTCGCGCCCGCGCCGTGCGCGATATCGGCCAGCGCCGGGATGTCACCGATGCTCAGCAGCGGGTTGGTCGGGGTCTCGACCCACACCAGCTTGGTGTTCGGCCGGATCGCCGCACGCATCTCGTCCACGTCGAAGACGTGTGCGGGCGAGTGCTCGATGCCCCACTGGCTGAACACCTTGTCGATCAGCCGGAAGGTGCCGCCGTAGGCGTCGTCCGGGATGACGATGTGGTCACCGGGGCGCAGCGTGGCGCGGATGGCACAATCCGTAGCGGCCATGCCGGAGGCGAATGCCCTGCCGTAGGTACCGGATTCGAGCGCGGCGAGGTTGGCTTCCAGCGCGGACCTGGTCGGGTTGCCGGTGCGGGCGTACTCGAAACCGCCACGCAGGCCGCCGACGCCGTCCTGGGCGAACGTCGAACTCGCGTAGATGGGCACGTTCACCGCGCCGGTCTGCGGGTCGGGATCGAATCCTGCGTGCACGGCCCGTGTGGAGAACCCCAGCTCACTCATAGTGGCCAGCCTAATCAGGGGCGATTTCTGGGCAACCCCCTGGTGCTCCACAGTTGACGCGTGTCCGGTATTCGTCCGACGATTCCGATCTAGTTCCGCAGCTGAGCCCGTTGCACCGAAAATTTTCCGAGAAGCACCTGCGGTGACCCTGATCTCACCGGCGCCCTCCCCATTTAGGCTTAGCGCATGGTGACTGTGGAAGAACTGTTCGCGATCGACTCCCTGCTGTCCGACGAGGAGCGCGAGATCCGCGATGCCGTCGCGACCTTCGCGAATCAACGCCTGCGACCACATATCGCGGATTGGTTCGAGGAAGGCACCTTCCCGGCCCGCGAGATCGCGCCGCAGCTGGGCGAGGTCGGGCTGCTCGGCATGCATCTGGAGGGGTACGGCTGCGCCGGCATGTCGGCCACCATGTACGGACTGGCCTGCCAGGAACTGGAGGCCGTCGACTCCGGCGTGCGCAGCATGGTGTCGGTGCAGGGCTCGCTGGCGATGACCGCGATCCACAAGTACGGCTCGGAGGAGCAGAAGCAGCAGTGGCTGCCGGAGATGGCGGCGGGGCGCGCGCTCGGCTGCTTCGGGCTCACCGAACCCGATTTCGGGTCCAACCCGGGCGGCATGCGGACCAGGGCCAAGCGCGACGGTACCGACTGGGTGCTCAACGGCTCGAAGATGTGGATCACCAACGGCTCGGTGGCCGATATCGCGGTGGTGTGGGCGCAGACCGAGGACGAGGGCAAGCAGGTGATCCGCGGCTTCCTGGTGCCCGCCGGGACGCCGGGATTCAGTGCGCGCGAGATGCACCGCAAGCTGTCGCTGCGCGCCTCGGTGACCGCCGAACTGGACTTCGACGATGTCCGGCTGCCCGCCGATGCGGTGCTGCCCGAGTCACGCGGGCTCGCGTCGCCGCTGGCCTGCCTGAGTGAGGCGCGGTTCGGAATCATCTTCGGCGCGCTCGGCGCGGCCCGCGACTGCCTGGCCGCGACCATTGATTACGCGCGCACCCGCGAGGTGTTCGACAAGCCGCTGGCCGCGTATCAGCTGACCCAGGCGAAGCTGGCGAACATGGCCCTGGAATTCGGCAAGGGTCAGCTGCTCGCCGTGCACCTCGGCCGGTTGAAGGATCGCGGCGTGGTGACACCCGAGCAGGTGAGCGCCGGGAAGCTGAACAGCACCAGGGAGGCCATCGCGATCGCTCGCGAGTGCCGCACCATTCTGGGCGCGAACGGCATCACGCTGGACTATCCGGTGCTGCGCCACGCGAACAACCTGGAGTCGGTGCTCACCTATGAGGGCACTGCGGAGGTGCACCAACTGGTGCTCGGGCGCGCGCTCACCGACTCCAACGCCTTCAGGTGACGCCATCCGTGGACTGAACGCACACTCGGCACCGTACGTTCGGCCGCACCCAATTCGTACCGGTCGGTCGCGTTTATGAACGGCTTCGGCGAACCGGTTCTGCCCCAATAATTTTCGTGCGGGCAATTTGCTGGAACGCACTTTTCCGGCAAAACCGACTGGGTGAAGCGTCACAGTTCTATAAAGACTCGCCGGTTGCTAGCATAGGAACATGTTTCTGCTGGGCCCCGCGTTGCTCGAAGTGTCGGCGCGCAAGATTTTGAACCGCCTGCACAAGACGCACGGGGTACCGGCGCTTGCCGCGGCCGCGGAGCTGCCCGCGCTGTCGGCGGCACTGGATCAGCACGCCGCCGCGGTGCGCGACATCCTCACCCTCGGCGTCGAGGAATCCGCGCGTGTTCCGGTGAGCGTGCTGCTCGCCGGCTACGCACGCGGACTGCTCGATCACGTACGCGAGGTCGCGGCCGATCGCGGCGCGCCGATGACCGGCACGGCACCGGGCGACCTCGGCAGCTGGGCGAACGCCGACTGGGTGCAGTTGCGCCTGGCGAGCGTGTGCCTGCACCCGTCCCTGCAACCCGCCTGACGGGCAAGAGAACAAACGCGTCCGCCGCAGGCCGAGAGCCCACGGCGGACGCGTTCGTCATTCGAACCGAGCGGGGCGCCTAGCGCCGGTCGCCCGGATCGCGGTACCCCATGTACTCACCGGACTGCTCGTACGAGCCGCCGCCGCCCTGCATCGCACCCTGATCCCACTGCTGTTGCTGCGCGTGCTGACCACGGGCTGCCTGCTGATCCATCCACAGCTGCTCCCGCGAGGCATCCTCGCGACCGCGCGAGTAGGCCTCGGCGTGCCCCTTGACCGCGGGCATCTCCTCTTCCAGCCCGCTCAGCCAGTTCTCCCAGCGCTGCTGCATCGGGCGAACCATGCCGCCGCCGACGCCGACCACCAGGATGCCGCCGATGGTGGCCAGCACGGTGATCAGGATCGGCATGGTGACCGACATGGCCACCCCGATCTGGTTCAGCGCGGCGACGATGCCGACGCCCCAGATGAACACCGCGGCGATCCGGCCGATCATCGCGCCGTAGGACAGCCCGCCGAGCATGTTGCCGACCAGGTCACGCACCGCGGAGGCGATGGCGCCCGCGATAACCACGATGATGATCGCGACCGCGGCCTTCGGCAGCCAGGAGACGATGCCGTCGAGCAGATCGCTCACCGGATTCGGACCGAAGACGCCGAAGCCGAGCTGCAGCGCGATCAGCAGGATCGCGTAGTAGGCCAGCTTCGCCAGCAGATCGGAGGCGTCGTAGCGGCTGCGCGACATCATCTGCTTGAGCCCGCCACGCTCGACCAGGCGGTCGAAGCCGAGCCGGTCGAGCACCTTGTCCACGATCGTCGACACGACCTTCGCGACGATCCAGCCGATGAGCAAGATGACGATGAATCCGGCCAGCTTGGGGACGAACGTGGCCACCGAACTCCACGCGTCCGAGAACCCCTTCTGGAAATCGATAGCCAAACTGGAGGTGTACATGCCCATCCCTTCGCTATCCGATTACGCCATGGCGTTTGCCGAGGCTGCTTCAATGCCGGTTATACCCCTGCCACATAACTCGAACCATTCGTTTGCAGATAATTTGCCGCATTGAGTCATTCGGCGCGACTACTCGCCGCTGCGGCGCGCGAACCCGTACGGTCCTTAGTCGACCGCCGCGAACTGGTCGGTCTTCCTCACAATGCGGCCCGACGCGATGCGGAGAAGATTGTTACGACCTGTCATCGCTGTGCCATCTCGATGTCACCGACACGCCGAGATGGGTGGCGCACGCTTATCCCCGGATCCGGCATCAGGGCAATGCCTCCCGCCTGACGTCACCCGGAGGAACACAATGAACACACAGACCGCCGACCCCGTCGACCGAGGGCCGGTCGATCACGCCGCGATGCGCCACCGCCCGCTGGGAGCCCGCGATGTTCGTGCGTGATCACGCCCTCCCCGGCCGCGGCACCGCTCGATCACTGCCGGATCAGCGCGAGCTGGTCGCCGCATTCGCCAGTAGCCAAGGCGATCCGAATACCGACCACCCCTTGATCGGCTGGGCCCGCACGTTGGCCACACTGCACCGGCAGCGCCACGGCAATCCACTCGCGGCCGCGGGAATCGACTGCCGCCGAGCCGAATTGGTCGCCGCCATCGATAAGTGGGTGGCCACTCAGGTGCCCCGTCGCGGGTGCACCGAGCACCTGCGCACCGGCTCTCTCGGTGCCACCGTCGATCGCATGGCCGCGGCACACGCGCACGCCAGCCACCTGCTGCACACCGCCGAAAAGGTGTCCGATGATCGGGTCCACGCGGCGTGGTATCGCCTGGCCGCACTGGCCGACGAATGGACCGATCTCATCGTCGGCGCGGTACGGAAGGCGTAGTGGCGCACGGGAACCCGGCCTGGATGGACAGTTATCGCCGCACCGCGCCGAAAACCGCGGTACGGCGCGTGAAAGTGTCCGCGCAGGCCGGGTCAGACCGCTAACTCGGGTTCCGGCATCCCCAACTGCCGCGCCGAGAACCACCGCATCGCCTTCGCCAGCAGCGGCAGCATCAACACCATGAGCAGCAATCGCATGCTCTGCACACAGGTGATCAACGGCAGGTTGGCGTCCATCGACTCGGCGGTGGCCAGCACGGCGTTGATGCCGCCCGGTGTGGTGGCCAGGTAGATGTCGGACAGTTGGAGGTCGACGAAGGTGGCGACGGTGACGGCGAGGCCGGCGACGATGGCCGACAGCGCGACGATGGTGACCGTCATGCCGGGGATCATCCGGGCCATCTCGCGCACGACCGGCTTGGTGAAGCGGGTGCCCACCTCGAAACCGATGAGCACGAACAGCAGATCCTTGAACAGATTCGTCGGCGCGTACCCGTGGCTGACGCCCAGCGCGGTGAGCACCGCCGTCATCAGCATCGGCCCGATCAGCGCGGGACTCGGCAGACTGAGCCGCTTGCCCATTTTGGTGCCGAGCACGCACAGCATCACCGCGATGGACAACCCGGCGACCTGATCGCCGCGCCCGACGATCATCCAGTACGGCAGATCGGGATTGGTGACCGCGGCGCCGAGCGTCGCGTGCTCGCTGACCAAACCCTCGCCGCTGTTGTTCAGCAGCGCGCCGAGGGCGGGCGCGCTCACCGCGACCAGCGCGACCCGCAGGTACTGCATGAACGCCACCTGCCGCGGATCGGCGTCCATGTCGTCGGCCACCGCGACCACGGCCGCGGAGCCACCGGCCAGCAGTCCGAGCGTCGCGGTCGGCAATTCCACGTGGGCGAACCGGGCGAACACCACCGCGACCAGCAGGCTGATCAGCAGCGTCGCCACCGTGACGGCCAGCACCGGCACCAGCGCCATCCCGATGCTCGACAGCAGCGAGATCTCCAGGTAGCTGCCCATCAGCACCCCCAGCATGGACTGCACACCGCACGAGAGCTGCCGAGGCATCGGGGCCGGCAACTTCCCGGCCAACGCCAGCGCCCCGCCGACGACGATCGCTAGAATCATTTGCGGCGCCGGAAAATGCACGCGATCGAGTAACGTCGCCCCGGCAAGCACCGAGGCCAGCAGAGCTACCCATCCGATCACTTGCCTGCGCGTCATACCTAGTAATCCTCGCGGTGCCCAGTGAACAGACCGTTACATCTCCGTTATCAGGGTTAACAGCCGGTGTGATCCTGAACGCACAACGCCAATTCCCTGCTCAGAGCGGACATTCGCGCGTCTGCATTCCTTATTCGTACTACCCATGAGATGACGGATAAACACTCGAGCGAACTCGAAGCTCACCGCCGTCCGAGCGCGCAGGCCCGGGACGGCCGAGCTGCCACGTGTACTATTCGCCCGAACCACCCCCACCGCGGGAGCTCGGGCACGGCCGGGCTGAGAGGGCGGACCCCAGCGCTTCGCCGACCGCATGAACCTGTCCGGGTAATGCCGGCGTAGGAAGAGCGTTTCGGGCATGTCTGCATCGACCCTGCACAACTCCGAACGGCACGAGGCCCCCTTCACCCTCGATGAGCCCGCCCCGAAGGTGCTGTCCTTCTGGGACCAGAGCGCATTCTGGGCAAATCTGGGTGTCAGCCTCATCGCCTTCTCCGGCGCGTACACCGTGCTGGCACCGAATTCCGATGGCGTACCGCAGATCTCCATCGCCGCGGGCATCCTGGCGATGATCGTCGGTACCGTCGTCGGCGGGCTGATGCTCGGCCTGGCCGCGGTGCCGGGCGCCAAGACCGGCAAGCCCGCGATGGTGCTGCTGCGCGGTCTGTTCGGCGCGAAACTCAGTTATCTGCCCACCGTGTTGAACATCGCCCAGCTGATCGGCTGGGGCACTTTCGAATTGATCGTCATCGGCGACGCCGCCGACGAACTGTTCGGCGGCGGCCCGCACTGGCTCTACGTGGTGGCGGCGGGCGTGCTGACCACGGCGCTGACCATCTGGCCGCTCGGCTCGGTGCGGCTGCTGCGCCGGTTCGTCACGATCGGCGTGGTGATCGCGCTGGTCTGGTTCTATATCCAGTTCTTCCGCACCGGATTGCCTGACCTGTCGGCCAATCCGGGCCCGCACGGCAGCGGCCCGTTCGGCGCCGACTGGAACCTCTTCTGGATCGCTACCGACGCCGCGCTCGCGGTGTCCATCTCCTGGATGCCGGTCGCGGCCGACTACACCCGGCACTCGCGCAGCACCGGCACGGCGTTCGGCGCGGCCAGCGGGGCCTACGCGATCACCCAGATCGTCGCCTACACGCTCGGGCTGTTCGCGCTGGCCCGGGCCACCGGCGACGGTCAGTACTCGCCGTTCCTCCAGGTGAGTCTCGGTGGGCTGTTCTTCTTCGTGTTCGTCTTGCGCGAAGCCGATCAGTCCTTCGCCAACGTGTACTCCACGGCGCTCTCGATCCAGAATCTCGCGCCGCGCATCGACCGGCGGATCCTGTCGGTCGGTCTGGGCGCGTTGATCACGCTGCTCGCGCTGCAGCTGAACATGGCGAACTACTTCGCCTTCCTCGGCCTGATCGGCTCGGTGTTCGTGCCGCTGCTCGGGGTGCTGGTCGCCGACTTCTTCCTGCGCGCGAAGGGCGAGTGGAACACCGCCGACGATGCCCCGCCGCGCTGGGGAATGATCGCAGCTTGGCTGGCCGGGCTCTCGGTCTATCAACTCATCAACCCGGGCGATGCCGGTGTGTGGACCGACTTCTGGGTGGATGTGCAGGAGCAGCTGCACTTCACCAAGCAGGCGTGGATGAGTGCGTCGCTGCTGTCGTTCCTGGCCGCGGTGCTGGTGGCGTGGGCCGTCGGCCGGATTGCGACGCTGCGGAAAGAGCGGGCCGTGGTCGGCAAATCCGGCTAGCCGATGGCCTCGGCTGCCACGATGGAGTCATGGGTGAGATCCGGATCGGCACCTCGGGCTGGGTGTATCCGCCGTGGCGTGGCGTCTTCTATCCGAAAGGCGTCACGCAGAAGCGCGAGCTCGCCTACCTGTCCGAGCAGCTGAACAGCGTTGAGATCAACGGCTCCTTCTATGCGCTGCAGCGTCCGTCGAGTTACCAGAACTGGTCGAGTCAGACGCCGGACGACTTCGTGTTCGCGGTGAAGGGCAGCAGATTCATCACGCACATGAAGCGCCTGCGCGACGGTGACGAACTGCTGGCGAATTTCCTCGCCTCCGGGCTGCTGGCCCTCGGCCCGAAACTCGGCCCCATCCTCTGGCAGCTGCCGCCGAACTTCCCGTTCGATCCGGAGCTGCTCGGCACCTTCTTCACCCACCTCCCGCGCAGCACCACGCACGCCGCCGAGATCGCGAAGCAGCACGACCATCGGGTGGATCCGGCGTTCACGACCACCGACGCCGACCGGCCGCTGCGGCACGCGCTGGAGATCCGTCACCCCAGCTTCGTCACCCCGGAGTTCACCGAGCTGCTGACCAAGCACCAGATCGCGCTCGTAATCGCCGATGCCGCAGGCAAATACCCGCTGATGGAGGAGGTCACCGCCGCTTTCGTCTACATCCGGCTGCACGGTCACGACGAGCTCTACGTCAGCGGGTATACCGACGAGGGCCTGGATATGTGGGCCGAAAAGATCCGCGACTGGTCCGCCGACCACGACGTCTTCTGCTACTTCGACAACGACGCCAAGGTCATGGCACCCCGCGACGCACTAGCCTTGCGCGCCCGCCTCGAATAGTCGAGGCCCGCAACGGGCCCCGACCAACGTTCCACGACAACAGATCTCGCGAGTACATGGGTAACTCACCGGGTACGGGCTGACTGACAAACCGCATCACCGCCGGTCGCCAACGCTGCTCGGCCGGACGCCTAGGTCTGGCCTGAATACGCGGAGAGGCGGATCAGCGGATCAGTGGCCGAGGGTTCCGATGCTGAGGAAGCCCAACAGGTCGTGGCGGGTGATGACGCCGACGGGCTTGCCCTCTTCGACAACCATCAGCGCGTCGGTATCCGACAACGCCTTGGTCGCCGCCGAGATCGGCTCGCCCGCGCCGATCAGCGGGAACGACGGGCTCATGTGCTTGCCGACCGAATCCGTCAGGTGCGCACGGCCTTCGAACACCGCGGAGAGCAGATCGCGCTCGGACACGCTGCCCGCGACCTCGCCCGCCATCACCGGCGGCTCGGCACCGACCACGGGCATCTGCGACACCCCGTACTCGCGCAGGATCTCGATGGCGTCGCGCAGGGTCTCCGACGGGTGGGTGTGCACCAGGTCGGGCAGTTCGCCGGACTTGCCGCGCAGCACGTCGCCGACCAGCGGTTCGACCGTGCTGCCGTCGAGGCGCTCGCGCAGGAAGCCGTAGGAGCTCATCCACTGGTCGTTGAAGATCTTCGACAGGTAGCCGCGGCCGCCGTCGGGCAGCAGCACCACCACGACCGCGTCCGGGTCACGCTTGGCGACCTCGATGGCCGCGACCACGGCCATGCCGCACGAGCCGCCGACCAGCAGGCCTTCCTCGCGGGCGAGGCGCCGGGTCATGTCGAACGAGTCCGCGTCCGAGACCGCGATGATCTCGTCCGGGATCGCCGGGTCGTAGGCGGAGGGCCAGAAGTCTTCGCCGACGCCCTCGACCAGGTACGGCCGTCCGGTGCCGCCGGAGTACACCGAGCCCTCCGGGTCGGCGCCGATGATCTTGACCTGGCCGCCGGACACCTCCTTGAGGTAGCGGCCGACGCCGGTGATGGTGCCGCCGGTGCCGACGCCCGCGACGAAGTGGGTGACCTTGCCTTCGGTGTCGCGCCAGATCTCCGGACCGGTGGTCTCGTAGTGGCTGTCCGGGCCGCCCGGGTTGGAGTACTGGTCCGGCTTCCAGGCTCCGTCGATCTCGCCGACCAGGCGGTTGGAGACGCTGTAGTAGCTGGCCGGGTCCTCCGGCGCGACGGCGGTCGGGCACACGACGACGTCGGCGCCGTAGGCGCGCAGCACGTTGCGCTTGTCCTCGCTCACCTTGTCCGGGCAGACGAAGACACAGTGGTAGCCGCGCTGCTGGGCGACCAGCGCGAGGCCGACGCCGGTGTTACCGGAGGTGGGTTCGACGATGGTGCCACCGGGCTTCAGCGCCCCGGACTGCTCGGCCGCGTCGATCATCTTGACCGCGATCCGATCTTTGGAGCTACCACCCGGATTCAGGTATTCGATCTTGGCCGCCACCAGTCCGGCGTTCGGGCCTACAACAGAGTTCAACCGGACCAGCGGCGTATTGCCGATGAGGTCCACTACATGGTCGGCGATGCGCATGCGACCCATAGTTCCAGATGGTCCCGGTGTGAGTTCGCGCACGCCACGCGCAAGCCCCTCCGCCGCGACAAACCGGGATTCCGGCAAACGCCCATTTAGGATCCGAACCATGAAGCAGCCGAACATCGCCAAGGCCGGCGTTGTGCTGGCCGGAGCGGCATTCGCCGCGCTGGCCGGACCGGGCGCGCAGGCGAACGCAGTGACCATCGAGTTCCCGCAGGTGCCCACGCTCGCCTACGGCGGCTGGTGTGGCACCACCATCCGGACCTGGGCCGATGTCGGCCCGGCGTGGCCGGGCCGGGCAATCCTCAATATGCGCGCGCTGCCCGTTGCCGGCATCGGGCCTGGCGACTATCCGCTGGCCCCGCTGTGCGAGGTCCGCACCACCGTGGCCTGGCACAACACCAGCACCGGCGCGGTCGGCGGCTACGACGAGACGATCGTGGCCGGTCTCTACGGCAGCATGCAGTACTCACTGCTCCAGGACACCGGCCCGGGTTTGGTCGAAGTAACCGTCACCACCGATCACGCGAACATTCCCGCCCGCGGCTCGTTCCAGGTTCCCGCTCCGGCTGCCCCAACTGCGTGAAGTCGGTACATTTTCTGTTGTGAGTGCACCACGCATCGGCTGGCGGACGGCCGCGGTGACCGGTGCCGCAACAGTCTTGGCCGGTTCCGGCGCGGGCACCGCATGGTGGGCGGCCTCTCGACTATTGATGGCGCAGGCAGGCGCGGCGCGTGGCGTGATCGGCCGCGACACCTCGAAACCTCCGGAAGCCGATGGGATCTACACGGCGGGCTGCCTGACGCCGGAACGCTGGCGCACCGGCAAGCACGCGGACCTGCACCTGATGATCTTCGGTGACTCCACCGCGGCCGGTGTCGGCTGCGTGGTGGCCGACGAGGTGCCCGGCGTCCGCCTGGCCCGTGGCCTGGCCATGGCTACCGGGCAGCGAATTCGATTGAGCACCAAGGCGATCTCCGGCGCCACCTCCAAGGGCCTGTCCGGTCAGGTGGACGCCATGTTCGTGGCCGGTCCGCCGCCGGACGCCGCGGTGATCCTCATCGGCGCCAACGACATCACCAAGAAGCACTCGGTTCGCGCCTCCGCACGCAGGCTGGCCGCCGCGGTCTCCCGACTGCGCCGGGCCGACAGCGTGGTCGTGGTCGGCACCTGCCCGAATCTCGGCACGGTGACCGCGATTCCGCAGCCGCTGCGCACGGTGGTGCACAACTGGAGCGTCCGGCTGGCCAAGGCGCAGACGGTGGCCACCGCCGTCGCGGGCGGCCGTCCGGTGCCGATGGGTTATCTGCTCGCTCCGGAGTTCCGCGCCCAGCCCGAACTCCTTTTCGCCGCCGACGGATTCCACCCCTCGGCCGCCGGTTACGAGCTGGCCGCGGCCCAGCTACTTCCGGTGCTGCTCGAGGCGTTGGGCGAGGCGACCCCGGCTGCCAGTCCCCTGGGGCGCGACGTAGATTCGATAGGAACCCGCGAGTAACAACCGCGGTTCGCACGTTCCTTCAGACAAAGGAGTCCTCATGCCTGAGGCTGTCATCGTCTCGACCGCCCGCTCCCCCATCGGCCGGGCGGCCAAGGGATCGCTGGTCGACATGCGGCCCGACGATTTGACCACCCAGATCGTCCGCGCGGCGCTCGACAAGGTACCCGCCCTGGACCCCAACCAGATCGATGACCTGATCCTCGGCTGCGGTTCCCCCGGTGGCGAGTCCGGCTTCAACATGGCCCGGATCGTCGCGGTCCAGCTCGGCTACGACCTGGTGCCCGGCACCACCGTGCACCGCTACTGCGCGTCGTCGCTGCAGTCCACCCGGATGGCCTTCCACGCGATCAAGGCGGGCGAAGGAGACGTGTTCATCTCCGCGGGCGTCGAGACGGTGTCCCGGTACAAGAACGGCTCCGCCGACAGCTGGCCGAACACCCAGAACCCGCTCTTCGCCGACGCGCAGGCGCGCACCGCGAAGACCGCCGAGGGCGGCGCGGGCGTCTGGCACGACCCGCGCGAAGACGGCCTCATCCCCGACGCCTACATCGCGATGGGCCAGACCGCGGAGAACGTCGCGGGCTTCACCGGGATCACCCGCGAAGAGCAGGACCACTGGGGCGTCCGGTCGCAGAACCGGGCCGAGGAAGCCATCAAGAACGGCTTCTTCGAGCGCGAGATCACCCCGGTCACGCTGCCCGACGGCTCCGTGGTGTCCAAGGACGACGGCCCGCGCGCGGGCGTCACCTACGAGGCGGTCAGCAAGCTGAAGCCGGTGTTCCGCCCCGACGGCACGATCACCGCGGGCAACTGCTGTCCGCTCAACGACGGCGCCGCCGCGCTGGTCATCATGAGCGACACCAAGGCCAAGGAACTCGGCCTGACCCCGCTGGCCCGCATCGTGTCCACCGGCGTCTCGGGTCTGTCCCCGGAGATCATGGGCCTCGGCCCGATCGAGGCGTGCAAGCGCGCACTGGCCCTGGCGGGCAAGTCGATCGACGATATCGACCTGGTCGAGATCAACGAGGCGTTCGCGGTGCAGGTGCTCGGCTCGGCCCGCGAGCTGAAGATCGATGAGGACAAGCTGAACGTCTCCGGTGGCGCCATCGCGCTGGGCCATCCGTTCGGCATGACCGGTGCCCGCATCACCACCACGCTGATCAACAACCTGCAGACCCACGACAAGCAGTTCGGTCTGGAGACCATGTGCGTCGGCGGCGGCCAGGGTATGGCGATGGTCATCGAGCGCCTGAGCTGAGATAGCTCGTACGCAGCAGAGGGCGGTCATCCCAGCGGTGAGCGCCCTCTGCTGTCTCAGGACGCACAACGGGTGGTTGCCGTTTCCGGCAACCACCCGTTGTCAGCTCAGGCGGTCGAAACCGCTTGGTACTAGTCGTTGTTGAAGTAGCTCAGCAGCCGCAGGATCTCGACGTACAGCCAGACCAGGGTGACGGTCAGGCCGAGGGCCACGCCCCAGGCCGCCTTCTCCGGCGCCTGCGCGCGGATCAGCTGATCGGCGGCGTCGAAGTCGAGCAGGAAGCTGAACGCGGCGATCGCGATGACCACCAGGCTGAAGATGATGGCGATCGGTCCACCGTCGCGCAGGCCGAGGCCGCCGGAGATGAAGAAGCCGGCCACCAGGTTGCCGATCACCAGGACCAGCACGCCGATCATGGCGCCGACGATCATCCGGGTGAAGCGCGGCGTGACGCGGATGGCGCCGGTCTTGTAGACGACGAGCATGCCTGCGAAGACACCGAAGGTGCCAAGCACCGCCTGCGCGATCATGCCGCTGCCGCCGGCCCCGCCGAAGCTGATGTCGGTGAACATGAACGACAGCGCGCCGACGAACAAACCCTCGAACACCGCGTAGGACAGCACCAGAGCCGGGTTGTCCATCTTGTTCGCGAAGGTCGCGACGAGGACGAGCACCAGGCCGATCAGGCCGCCGCCGATGACGAACCACTTCGCCAGCGAGGGGTCCGCGTTGCTGAAGCCGTAGGAGACGATGGCCGACAGCGCGAGCACGCCGAGCGTGATGGCGGTCTTGGTCACCACGTCGTCGATGGTCATCGCCCGGGTGGTGCCCGGCGCCTGCTGGTACGGCTGCGGCTGCTGGTACTGCTGTCCGTACTGATTACCGAACTGCTGACCCAACTGGCCCGCCCCGGCCACGCCTGAGCCGAAGTTGGCGTAGCCATTGCCCTCTTGCTTGGGCAAGTTTCGGAAAACCGGATTGCTTGTGCTACGCACCTGCGTCCCTTTCTGGTCGTTGCCGCTGTTCGTCGAGCTCGCGCTCGATATCCAACTGCTGGGTACAACGTTTACTGCCCGGCGCTAGTTCCCGATAAGGACGGCGCGCAGGCGGACAAAACGGACTCTACCGCTGCTGCGCGTCGTGTAGGCCACGCACGGATCGAGTGACCGTGAATTTGCGGTTGCGACCGACTACCTCGGTCCGCCCGACCATGCGCTCGATCACGCCACGGTAATTCAGATGCGAATTGAACACCGTCCACAGCTCGCCGCCGGGCCGCAGCACGCGGCCGGTCTCGGCGAACATCTTGATCGCCGACCCCGTGTGCACGGCTGCGCCGACGTGGAAGGGTGGATTGCAGAGCACCAGGTCGGCACTGTTGTCGGCGGCCGAGGACATCGCGTCGTCACGCACCACCGTCACCCGGTCCGCAACCCCGTTGACCGCCACCGTCGCCCTGGCCGAGGCCACCGCGGCCGCCGACTGATCGGTGCCGAGCACCTTGAGGGCGGGCCGGGCCTTGGCCAGCTTTACGGCCAGTATCCCGGTGCCGCACCCGAGGTCGATGGCCTCGCGCGCATCGGGTTTCATCCACTTGAGGTGCTCCAGCAGAAACCGGGTGCCGATGTCGAGCCTGGCGCCGGAGAAGGCGGCACCGTGGGCGACCACGTCGAGATCGAGGTCGTCGAGCCGGTCGCGCACCGGGAACGGCGGGTCGCCTACCGGTTTCGGGCCACTCACCAGCAGGGTGCGCGACTTCTGCCGGCCACGGCTGGCCCGAACCTCGGAAAACGACTGGGCCAGCACATCGTTCATCGACTTCGTCAGATACTTGTCCCGGCCGCCCGCGACCACTGTCACTGCGGGATCGGCGTAGCGCGCGATGGCGTCGGCGACCTCGGCCAGCCCGGCCAGCGCCCGCGGCAGCCGCAGCAGCACCACCCGGACATCGGCGAGCAACTCGCGGCCGAGCGGATACGCGGTGTAGCGGTCGGTGAGGCCGAGCGCGCGGGCATTGTTGGCCAGGGCGAGTTCGCCGGTGAGCAGATCCTGGTGCACACGGACTCCGCGCAGGTCGTGCGCGGTCACCGCGCCGATGGTCAGCGCGCCGTACGCGTCGCCGACAATGGCTATCTTTCCGCTATCGGTGCTGGCGAGCGCCTCGTCGGCGACATCCAGGATCAGCCGATCGGCGGCATCTACAGCGTAGAGGTTTAACGCCTCCACATCTGGATACCGCCGCAGTCGGCTCAGAACGTCCTCGATGGCTGCCACGCCTCAAGTGTGCTAGATCGTTGCCCCAACGTCACATCGGCCCCGGCAAACCGGTTCCGGCGCACCCCCCATGCGCCGGCCGATCGGCCGGAAGGCCCAGCGGCACAACGGGTCCGGTTCAGTTGGCGCCCGCCTTGCCTCCGGTCGCGGTCACCGCGTGCCAGACCCCACCGACGCCTTGCCCGAGCAGGTCGCCCGGCTTCGTGTCCTTGGCGAAGAAGTAGACCGGCCACCCCGCGATGGTGATTTGGCATGCGCCATCAGCACGTTCGAGGAAACCGACGAGCTGCGGATCGACGCCCGCCGCGTACACGGCCTGCCCGCGCTGCGCGATCAGCGGCGGCCATTTCGCGGCACAATCACCCACGCACGTCGAGGTGGGTGGCTTCGCGGTGTCCTTGTCGAATCGGTACAGCGCGCGGTCGGCGGCCGTAACGTACTGTCCGACAGCGCTATTGTCCGCGATGCGCAGTTGCACGGCATTCGCGCCGGTCGGCGCCGTTCCGCTGTAGATCTTCAGCCAGTCCTGCGTCTTGGCCGGCGCCTGGTTCTGCGGCGCACCGGCCGCAGCCGTGGCCGAGGCCGACACCGCCGGCGTCGGCGCCGCCGACGCCTCGGGCTTCGCCGTCTCGGCATTTCCGCATGCACTGAGCAAACCGACGAGAATCACCGAGGCAGCGGCGAATGGCAGCGCGGCTCGCTGGAAGTGCTTGGTCGACAGCATTTTTCAGATCCTCCGGATCGATCGATGACGCGCGATTCGCGTCCGGTCATCCACAACTACGAGGCAGACCCGCGACCGGTTCACCCGGGGGCCGATCCGACGGCAAACATCGAGAAACCCGCAAATCCCACGCGACGCCCCGCCCGGCGTTTACCATCAGCCCCATGCGTAACAGGATGCTGGTGACCATCGTCGCGGTGACGGCATTGCTCGCGGGCTGCGGCGACGACGCCGGATCCACCGCGAAGACCTCTGCGCCGAGCACCTCGACCACGGGCACCCTGGCCGAAGCCCCGACCGCCCCGCGCGACACCACGCCCAAGCGGGGCACCGCGTCCGGCGAAGCGGGCCTGACCGTCACCGGCATTCGCATCGGTCACCAGCCCGGCTTCGACCGCGTGGTCTACGACCTCGGCGGCAAGGGCACCCCCGGCTGGATCGTGCAGTACACCGACCGCGCCGTGCAGGACGGCAGCGGCAAGCCGATCGAGGTGGCAGGCAAGTCGATCCTCGAGGTGCAGATCCTCGGCTCGGCGTACCCGTTCGACAGCGCCGAGACACCGTACGCGGGACCCGATCCCGCGACCGAACCGAGCGCGCCGGGCATCGCGGGGGTCTATCGGACCACCGTGTTCGAAGGCACCACCCAGTCGTTCATCGGTATCAACGGCGATCGGCCCGGGTTCGCGGTCACCACGCTGACCAACCCGACCCGGCTGGTCATCGACGTCGCCAGCCAGTAGTACCCGTACCGCCAGGGGGTATTTCCATCCACCGCGCCGTCGTCATTACACTGGCCGCGTGGTCGAACGGCACTCCGCACTCCGCGCCACCGGGCTCGCCCGGGCGCTCGGTGTGCTGGTGCTGCTCGCCGGGATCGTCGTCATGCACGCGGTGGTGTTCGCGATGCCGAGTCACGCCGGTGCGGCCGGTGTCGACCATGGCTCGATGGTGGGCGAGAGCCGTACCGTCCGACCGCCCGCGGTGGCGATGCCCGCCGAGAGGGCGACCGTGCCGCACGACGCGATCAAGCACGGTCACGATCAGGTCGCCCGCCCAGACGTCATCGCGCTGCCGGCCGTCGCCCAACCGGTCGCCTCGCCCCTCGGCGAACACGCTGCGCCAGACATGGATTGCGCGGACGACGGATGCGGCGGCACCCACGGCGGGATGCACGGCTGTGTGTTCATACTCGCCGCCGCTGCACTGCTGTTCGCACTGGTGCTGCTGTATCGGATGGCTCTCGACCGGCCGGGCAACGATGCCGCGCGGCTGCGTCATCGGCGACCACGGCGGGAACGGTCACCGCCGTGGACCGTGCTCACTCTGGCCGAATTGTCGATTCTGCGGATCTGACAGCTCTGCGGCGACCGTTTTCGACGGTCGTCGGCGTTGCCCTGCCCGAAACCCAGACATGCGCAATTCCCAAGGAGCACAACCATGGTCATCAGCCGTACCCGAATCAGCACCGTCCTCGCCGCGAGCACCGCTGCCGCCGCCCTCGTCCTCGCGGGTTGTAGCGACAACGACGACATGTCCGGCATGCAGCACAGCACGTCGAGCGCGCCCGCCGCGACGAGCGCACCGGCGGCCCGCACCGACTTCAACGACGCCGACGTCACCTTCCTGCAGATGATGTACCCGCATCACGCGCAGGCGGTCGACATGGCGAAGTTGGTGCCGAGCCACAGCCAGAACCAGCAGTTGCTGGCGCTGGCCGCCAAGGTGGAGCAGGCCCAGGAGCCGGAGATGCAGCAGATCACCACGCTGCTGCAAAGCTTCGGTAAGCCCGCCCCGACCGCGGGTGGCGGCCACGGCGGCCACACCATGCCGGGCATGATGAACCCCGATCAGATGAACGCCCTGCAGGCCGCGTCCGGCCCGGACTTCGACCGCCAGTGGCTCACCATGATGATCGAGCACCACACCGGCGCGATCGCCATGGCCGAGACCGAGCTCGCCCAGGGCACCAACGATGAGTCGAAGGCCTTGGCCCGCAGCATCATCGACAGCCAGCGTGCCGAAATCGACACGATGCGGGGCATGCTCGGCCAGTCCTGAGCCGATCGGCCTATCGCACCGGGTGCCCCATCGGACTCGGTGCGATAGGTCGTAGGGACTCGGGCACGACTGCCGCCTGCGCCGGCAGCGGTACTCGCTACGCCCGAACGAAGAACTTCTCCAACAGGGTGTTGAACGGTTCGCCGGTGTCGGGCACGAGGTGACCCATACCTGGGCACACCGCGCGCTCGGCACCGGTCTGTTCGGCGATGGCGTCGCAGATGATCTCGTTCGACTCCAGGTGTCCGCCGGATATCACCAGGATCGGAAAGCCCACGGCCCGCAGCCGGTCCATCGGCGGTGCGGCCTCGTCCGGCGGGCGAGCGCCTTGCAGCCTGCGCATCCCGTCGAGCAGCACCGGTGGTATCGGATCGGCGAGAGCCACGGGGGCGCCGACGATGTCGAAGAA
Organism: Nocardia sp. CS682; assembly: GCF_004634405.1. Lineage (NCBI taxonomy): Bacteria > Bacillati > Actinomycetota > Actinomycetes > Mycobacteriales > Nocardiaceae > Nocardia > Nocardia sp. CS682. The sequence goes on from NZ_CP029710.1 coordinate 3,346,797, forward strand.
CCGAGGCAGCGCGACCTCCGGTGGCAGTTCGACGTTCTCGATCAGCTCGCGGGTCGCGGCGCCTGCCGCATCGACCGCCGGGTTCCCGCGAGCGATGCCGAACAGCGGCGGTTCGACGATGGTGAGCGATCGAATGTGTTCCGGGCGTTGCGCGGCGGCGTACATCGAGACGATCGCGCCGTAGGACAAACCGACGAGATGCACTGGCTGGTCGAGCAGTTGCTCGGCGATCAGTCGTGCGTCCGACTCGAAGTCCTGCCTGCCTGTGGCGGGTGTCTCGCCGTGGCCGGGGCGGTCCGGCGCGAGCAAAGTCCAGCGGCTGGTCAACGGGCGCTGCGCACGCCAGGCGCCGCGGCCGCCGAGGATTCCGCCGTGCACGAGCACGACCGGCGGGCCCGCGCCCCAGCTGTGCACGTGCAGCCGGACATCCGAATTCGTCATGGGCTCAGCCTCGCACGTGGCTCGGCGCGGTGATCACCGATCGAGCACGCGACGCAGCACCTGCACCACCTCATCGAGCGGATCGGCACCAGTCCTCGGCACGAGAACGACTTGACCGCGTCCTCAGGAACCCGGCGGCACGACGGCCTGCCAGGCGGGCGCCTGCTCCGGTGCCGTGCTGTTGCGGGCCCGCCGACGGACCTGCTCCATGACCACCAGTGCCACCCCAGCGAGCACCGTCACCACGGCGAAGATCGTGACGACCAGGGCCGCCGTACCGAAACCCCACAGCGCCACCACGGCAGCGGCGACGGCGAGCAGGACGCCGATGAACAACAAGCCGAAGCCGGCCCAGTTCCGGGTATCGGCTAACGTCTCGCCCGGCTGCGGCGCCGTCGTCCGGGAGATGTCCGCCGCGTCGTCGAGCGGGGGAATCTCGTACGGGCCATCCACTGTCATGCTGCTACCTCACGCCGCGATACCGGCTGGTCGGCCGGTATCTGATGCGACAGGGATGCCCTGATCTTCTCCTCCGAAACAGGGCGCCTGGCACTCGTTGTCCGGCATCGTGTTTCGGGGCAGGTCAGATCAGTTGTAGGACTTGGTGACTCCGTCGAGCAGCCGTTCCAGGGTGTCGTAGGTGGGGGTGGTGATCACATCGAGCACGTCCTTGGCCACCGGGATGTTGTGCGCGGCCGTCACTTCGGCGAACTGGTCGGCCGCGCCGGTGCGGAAGCCGTGCTCAGCGGCGAGGCGTTGCAGGTCCGGGTCGGTGGACAGCAGGCGGCCGAGCCGGTCGCCCGACTCGCCGAACGGCACCAGGGTGTGCCGGGACAGGATGGTCGGCGACGGGTACAACATCGTCATGTCCGGCTTGATCTGGCCGCGCACACTGGCGTCGACGTACTGCGACTCGTAGATCCACACCATGGGCGTCGGCCCGATGCCGGTCGCGAGGTAGGCGTCGAACGGGCCTTCACTGCTGCTCTGGGTGTAGCCCTGGCCGACGAAAAGCCTTGCCACCGTGGGCAGGATGTTCTGCTCGGCGTCCGACCCCTGCACGATGGTGTTGTTGTTCGCCACGTAGCCGGCGATCGCCAGGTACATGGCCGCGGAGTTGGAGCTGCGCGGGTCGGTCGTGGAGATCAGCACGTTCTTGCGCACCGGATACGTAGCGTTGTCGTCGAGCTGGTCCCACCGCGTGTTGTTGCCGACCATGCGCAGGTAGGGGGCCATGTCGAAGGTCGACACCGCCCCCTGGTGCACCACGCCCGCCTTCGCGAGCAGCTCGGCGATCGGGGTGAACGTGGCGATCACCATCGGTGACGAGAACGGGATGTACTTCGCAGTCACGTTGCGCTGCCGCTGGATTCGCTCCGCGGCCTGCTCGCTCGACGGAAACGCGAAGTCGTACTTCGCGAGATCGATCGACGTCGCGATCTGCCGCGACCCCGCCGGTTCGACCTCGACCTTCACCCCGTGGCGCGCCAGCGCGTCGACCACCTTCGGGTCCTGGAAGAACGCCATCTTCTCGGACCCGACCACGCCGCGCACCACCGTGATCGGCGCCACCGGCGTCGCCGTATTCGGGGCGCCACCGGGCTGGCGCACCGCCAGTGCCACCGCCACCACGGTCACCACCACCAACGCCGCGATCACGGCCGCGACGGCAGCCGGTGCGAAACGCTTACTCGCAGACCATGTTTCCTGAATCGTTTCCGGCAGCCCACCGTCCCCCACCTGGTGCTTCGGCTTGCGCGTCCGCCCCGTCTCGGGCTCGACGACAGCCTCCGCCACGTCCTCCGTGGCCGCCAATTGCCGGCGAACATACCGCTCCACCAGGATCGGAATGAACGTCCGCACCGGATGCCCCGCGAACCGCCGCCGCGCCGCCGCCACCGCTCCCTCGATGTACTCCGCAGAGTAAGTGCCGCCGAAGTTTTCGACCAACCGCTCCGTCACCTGACGCAGCGCCTGTTCCTCCCGAACAGTGTCGACAACCACAAAATCTCCTAGGCATCCGGCGACCGACATTTCCCCGCGACAGCAGCCAAGCCCCATCGCGCCGGCCAACCCTAGCCCCAACCCACCCACCCCGAAACCCACCCGAAACCGCCCCTGACCACCCCTCTCTCCCACCCCCGCCGCCACCCCAACCCCCGTCCCCCCAGATCAGAGCACTGGACATTCGCCCACTACCGAAATCCCCGACACCCCAAGCCCCCAACCCCACCCACAGAATTCAAGACCCCATCGCCAACCAGCCACCCCCCGTTGCGCCCCTGTTTGCCCCGAAGAACAACTGAGCCCGGCAAGCAAGAACCAGACGCACTCGCGGAGGTTGGTTCGCCGGCGGGCTTGACCTTGCCCCAGGGGCAAGGTTTGAGGATTGCTGTCATGAACAACAACGCACTCCAGATCGTCGAAGCTCAGGTCCGCGAACAGGTCGCCGGTTACTGCGCGGCCAATCATGTGCCCGGGTTCGTTGCCGGTGTTTATCAGGCGGGTGAGCAGGTTGTCGTCGCGCATGGCACGGCGAATGTTGCTACGGGCGCACCGATGTTGGCCGACACCGGGTTTCTCTTCGGTTCGGTTACCAAGGTTCTGACAACCACGCTCGTCCTTCAGCAGGTGGAGCGCGGGAAAATTGAACTCGACGCACCTGTGGTGCGGTACCTTCCCGAGTTCGCGCTGTCCGCGCCGGGAGCGGCGGACAAGATTCTGGTCCGGCATCTGCTGTCGCACACCAATGGGATCGATGCCGACCTGTACTTCCCGGACACCGAGGGGCGTGACGCGCTGCGGAGTTACGTGGCGGGCCTTGCGGACAACAGCATTCTGTTCGACGCCGGTGCGCAGCTCAGCTATTCCAATGGCGGGATGATCGTCGCGGGCCGGCTGCTGGAGGTGGTGACGGGGCTGTCGTATCACGCACTGCTGGAGCGCGATATCTATGGGCCCGTCGGCATGCGGAACTCGAGCACCTCGGCTGAGCAGGCCATTCTGCGCAGCACCGCGGTGGGGCATTTCCTGAATCCCGAGACGATGACGGCCGAGCCCACTCGCATGTTCACCCTGCCCGACACCTGGGGCCCGGCCGGCGGCACCCCGATCGGGACCGTTGCCGACCTGCTCAGCTTCGGGCGCACCCACCTCGCGGGTGGCGTGTCCCCCGTGACGGGTTCCCGTGTCCTCACAACGGATTCGACCGCGCTGATGCAGCAGGTTTCACACGATATGGCGACCCCGAACGTACCGCCGATGGGTCTGGGCTGGGTGCGGTACCCGTTCGGTGACACCACGGTGCTCGCCATGTCGGGTGCGTCACCCGGCGGGGTGTCCCTGCTGTGTGTGCTGCCGGAGCACGACCTCGTCTTCACGGCGTTCGGCAACAGCTCGGAGGCGCTCATGTTGCAGGACCAACTGCTGCAGTGGCTGCTGCGCGAGCACCTCGGCGTCGAGATCCCCCCGCTGATAACCGAATTCGAGCAGGACATCGACCTCACCCCGTATGTCGGCACGTACCGTTCCAACCAGCTCCGCATCGATGTCAGCATCGTGGACGGGCAACTCGAGGAGCGGATGACCTACGAGCCTGCGGACGAGTCACAGGATCGAATTTTCACCGAGTTCTGCGGTGGCACTACCGCCGCCCCGCCGCAGCGATACGCGCCGATCCGGCCCGGCCTGTTCGCCCCGGACGGCTACCCGATGGAGACCTTCGACGGCTATCTTCGCCTGCTCCTCGTCTCCTACCACGACATCCGCGACGGTAAGGCGCAGTTCCACAACGCGGGCGGCCGGCTGACCCGTCGCGCCTGACTGCTCCGACGACGACTGGAAGGATGGCCGCCATGATCACGATCGGCAGGCTCGCGGATTTCGCCGGAGTGACCACCAAGGCCATCCGCCACTATCACGAGCGCGGTCTGCTGGCCGAGCCGGACCGCGACTCGTCCGGCTACCGGCGCTACACCGCCAAGGACGCCATCGTTCTCGTCAAGATCAGAACCTTGGCCGAGGCGGGTGTGCCGCTGGCTCGCGTCAAAGACCTGCTGGACGCCGACCCGGCCGCGCTCACGGCGGCCATCGCCGAGATCGACCGCGACGTCCGGCACCGCATCTCGCAGCTGCGGCGAACCCGCGACCAGCTCGCCCAGTTGCGCGGCGGCGACCGGCTTTTCGTCGCACCGGCGGTCGCCGACTTCCTCGACGAACTGCGTGCTATCGGTGCCAGCGAACGCCAGATCCAACTGGAGCGCGACGGTTGGATCCTGTTGCAGACCGCCTCCCCCGAAGACGCCGCCTGCTGGCTCGACGAAAAGCACGAGCTCCTCGCCATTCCCGAGTTCCGCGCCCTCTACCTCGAACACGACGCGGCCTTCGACTGGTCGCCGGACGACGCCCGCCTGCCTGCCTTGGCCGAACGCACTCGCACCTGGTTCGCCAACTACCACAGCCGATCCGAGACTCGGCCCGTGCAGAAGCCCGCCGTCGCCCGCTTGGTCGCCCAGTCCCAGCCCGGAGCGTCCTCCCCCGCCTGGGACCGCCTCGTCCAACTGATGCGGGGTTAACGCAGACAAGCGGGCGCGGACAGGAGATCTCGTCGCAAAGCGCTATGGTCGGCTGGAGTCGCTGCCTAAGGAGATGGTTATGCCTCGTACTGCTGTTGTTACCGGAGCTTCGTCGGGGATCGGGAAGGCGACGGCCGCGGCGTTGGTGGCGCGCGGGTATCAGGTGATCGGGACCAGCCGGAAGCCGGACGGGATCGGTGCCGAGGCTCGGGTGGCGGGCGTGGAGTATCGGGCGCTCGATTTGACCGACGCCGGGTCGATCGATGCCTTCGTTGCCGGGCTCGGGGAGATCGACGTGCTGGTCAACAATGCCGGGGAGAGCCAGGCGGGACCGCTGGCGGAACTGCCGACGGACGCGGTGGAGCGGCTGTTCCGGCTGAACGTGCTGGGGCCGATCGCGCTCACGCAGGCAGTACTGCCCGGCATGCGGGAGCGCGGCTACGGCCGGGTGATCATGGTGGGCTCGATGATCGCCAGCTTCCCCATGCCGTATCGCTCGTCCTACGGCGCGACCAAGGCGGCACTGAAAGGCTTCGCCGTGGCCGCGCGGTTCGAGGAGTCACCGTTCGGGGTGTGGATCAGCACCGTCGAGCCGGGACAGATCAATACGGGCCTGCGGGAACGCCGGACGAAGTACCTGAACGAGGGCTCGCCGCACACCGCCGACTTCACCGCCTTCATCGCGAAATTGGATGAGGCCCAAGGGAAAGGCATCACCGCCGAACGGGTAGCCGACACGATCGTGCAGGCCGTCGAGGCCAACCGGCCGCGTCCGCTCTACGCCGTCGGCAGCAATGCCCCCGTGATGTTCGCGGTGCGCAGGCTACTGCCGCGCACGGTCATGGAGCGCCTCATCGCGCGCGCCCACGGACTGTCGAGGTAGCTCAGGAGGTCGCGACCTGCGCCTGCCACATCCAGTGCAGCTGCTCGAGCCGCGCCGCGAAGCCGATGAACAGGTCCTGCGTGACCGGGTCGGCCTTCTCGGTGGCTTCGATCCGCTCGCGCAGTCGCTGGATCACTGCGGCGAGGTTGCGGACGACGCCGTCGATGACGTCGGTGTCCTGCTGCCAGCCGTCGGGGAAGCCGACCGCACCGCTCTCTTTGGCGACCGTCTCGGCCCGCCCGTCCGGGCTGACGCCGACGGCGGTGGCGCGCTCGGCCGCGGCATCGGTGAAGTCCCTGGCCGCCGTGACCAGCTCGTCCAGCGCCAAATGCACCGACCGGAAGTTCCGGCCGATCACGTTCCAATGGGCCTGCTTGGCGATCAGCGACAGGTCGATCAGATCGATCACGGTAGCGCGCAGCGCCTCGCCCGCGATCTTCTGCTGCTCCGTATCGAGGGTGCTGGTGATGGGTTGACTCATCGTTCACGCCTTTCTTGTCGGATCCGTGTCACCGACTGGCCTACCCGCACGCCGCGTCCTAAACGTCACCAGTGACGAGCGCCATCCGATTCCAGGCGCGCGGCATGCTCGGCCAGCATTCCCGCAGGTCCCGACGGCGGCGATTGGCGCCGCCAGATCGCCCGGAACTTCCTGCTCAACGCCACCGGCCCGGCCAGCCGCACCTCGACGAGCGCACCACTGGTCAGATCAGGACCCGCGATCAGCCTGCTCAGCACCGCGGGCGCCACGGCGGCCCGGGCGGCGGCCGAGATCGCGACCGCGGACCCCAGCTCGGCGGCGGGCTGCGCCGGTTGACACTCGGCCCCGAGAATCTCCCAGACCGTGTCCCGCGTCCCCGACCCCGGCTCGCGCCACAGCAGCGGCGTGGTCGCCAGCTCCCGCAAGGTCACCGGCTTCCTGCGGTGCGCCCATGGATGCGCGGCCCCGACCACGACCACCAACTCGTCCGCCCCGAGCACCCGGCTGCCGAGGCCGGGCGGCGGATGCGGACCCTCCACGAAACCGATGTCGGCCGCCCCGTCGCGGATCAGCTCCTCGACGTGCCGAGTGTTGTCCACTTCCAAGGAGACCGCCACCTGCGGACAGCTGACCCGTAACGCATTGAGCCACAGCGGAATCCGATGATCGGCGATGGTCTTCGACGCAGCCACCCGCAGGCGCGGCACGTCGGCGGCGTGCAGCGCGGCCACGCCGGCACTGAACGACCGCGCCGCCTCCAGCACCAGCCGCGCGTGCGCGACCACCGACCGCCCCGAATCGGTCAAAGCCGACCCGGTCGGACTGCGATCGAGCAACCGAAGCCGCAACCGCCGCTCCAGCGCACTGATACGCATGCTCGCCGCGGGCTGGCTGATACTGTGCCGCCGGGCGGCCGCGCCGAGACTGCCCAGCTCCGCAACGGAGACAAGCAGATCGAGTACGTCCAGATCGGGCGTCCCCGGCGGTAGCGTCATAACCATTGATTATGTGCCTGCCCAACGCCGACGGCACCCCCCGTCGTAGCGATTACCCCATCATCCGACCTTATGAGCGGGTTGCCCGGCGCCGCAACGGAACTCGCCCCTGGTAGCGTCCGGCGAGTGAGCAAGATCCCCGCCGCGGCCGATGAAGCCCGCTTCTGGACCCTGATCGAATCGGCGTGGGAGTTGGTCGGCGACGAACCGGCCGCGCTGCGAAAAGCGTTGATCCACCGGGAAAACGACGAGGTTGTGCCCGCCGTCGAGGTGCAGATGCCTCGTTTCCTCAGGCATCTCCGTACGTTGAGCGAAAACCTGTCGAGCGACGAGCTGACCGTGCTCGACCGGGTACTGGAGCGCAAGTTGTACGACCTCGACCGCGCCGACATCCACGGCGTCACCGGCGGCTCGGACGACGGGTTCCTCTACTGCCGGGGCTTCATCGTCGCGATGGGCCGCGAGTTCTACGACGCCGCGCTGGCCGCCCCCGCGGTCGCCGTGCGGGACACCGACGGCGGAAAGATGTGTTACTTCTTCGCACACCTGCACAGCGACCGCTTCGGCGCCTTCCCGAAAACCGAATCCGGCATTTCTCGGGAGTCCTTTTCGAATCCTGCCGGCTGGAACTGACGCAGGGGCCATTCGGCCGGCTTATGGGGTCCTCCCCATTCGACCGCTACCCCGCACGATCGTGGCGCGCGATCGTCTGAGGAATGACGCACGTTCGTCGCCTCTGTCCCGGTCTGCTCCTCGCTGCTGTACTGGCCACCGCGGCAACCTTTCTCGGTAAAGCACTGCCGGTCGCCGGCGCACCGGTGATCGCTTTGGCCTGTGGTGCCGCGGTAGGCGCTTTCCTGCGCCGATCCGACGTTGACGCGGGAACTTTCGATCCCGGCTTAGCCGTGACGCGCAAACGCCTATTGGGTGCCGCCATTGTGCTGCTCGGTCTCGGCCTGCCGGTCGGATCGGTCCTCAGTGTCGGCAGGCAGACGGCAGTGGTGTTGATCGGGACATTGATCCTGGGCGCCGCCGCCGCGGTGGTGGTCGGGAGAATGCTTGCCCTGGATCGGGAATCGGCCACCCTGGTGGCGGTCGGCACCACCATCTGTGGCGCCTCGGCGATCGCCGCCGCCACCGCGGTGATCAAGCCCGACCGGGATCGGGTCGCCTACGCCCTCGGAACCATCTTCGTCTTCAATATCGTTGCGGTGCTGGTATATCCGTCCTTGGGACGACTGCTCGGATTGTCCCAGGAGGCGTTCGGCCTGTGGGCGGGTACCGCGATCAACGACACCTCGTCGGTGCTGGCAGCCGGGGTGATCTACGGCCCCGCGGCCGCTCATTTCGCGGTGATCGTCAAACTCGTGCGCAGCCTGATGATTGTCCCGATGTGCGTCGGACTGCATCTCGCGAAGGACCGCAGCGAGCCCGCATCGTCCACGAAAGCCACCCTCCTACAGTCGTTCCCGCTCTTCGTCATCCTGTTCCTCGTCGCATCGGTGATCGCCGGACTCGGCATGGTGCCGGACTCCTTGGGCTCGCCACTCGCCCACTTCAGCGCATGGCTGATCGCCGCAGTCCTCGCCGCGATCGGCACCTCACTGAGCTGGCAACAACTCCGCAGCGCCGGATCGCGCCCCCTCCTGTTCGGCGGCGTCCTCGCCGTGATCCTCGGCGCGTCCAGCCTCGCCCTGCAGTTCGCCACCGGCTGGTGGTGACGAGCGCCTGAGCTATCCGGCCAGCCGGTCGGCCTCGTCGAGATGGTCGCGCAAGCCCAAGAATTCCCACCGTTGCAAAGCCAGGGGCACGTTCCCTTCGCGCCAGAGGCGGTCGTGGAACTTCTGGAGATCGAATTCGTCGCCGAGTTCACGCACCGCCGTGCTGAGCAGGTCCTGGATCTGCAGTTTGCCGATCTGGTAGCTCAGCGCCTGACCGGGATTGCTCGCGAAGAAAACGGCTTCGTCCCAGGCGGTTTCGCGGTCCATCGGCACGGCGAGGGCCAGCCGGTCGGTCGCCTCGTCGATGGAGAGGTGGCCGAGGGCGAGCTCGATGTCGACCTCGACGCGTAAAGCGCGCAGCCGCATGGCATTCGCCACGAAGATGGCGCTGGCCGGTGCGTCGTCGAACAGGCCCGCGTGCAGCATCAGCTCCTCGTAGTTGAACGCGATGCCCTCGTTGGGCGCCGAGTCGTAGAACCACCGCCGAGCGGGATTGTCGTGGTGCCAGCTGATCGCGACCTGTTGGGCGTGGACGCCCTCGTGCACGATCGCGGTGCGGGCGTCGAACGCGGCGGCCCGATCGAAATACGGCAGGTCCGGGTGCGGTGCCGGGATGTACCGGACGGCATCCTCGTCCATCCGCGACGGGCCGGTCAGGTCGTCGGATACACCGAGCCAGGTCAGCGGCTCGAGGTACGGCGGCAGCGGCGCGAACCGGTAGTGCCGCAACCACTCCGGCTGGCCGAGAAGGCCACGGGTGGCGGCGAACTCCCGCACCGCGCGCTCGTCGGTGGCCTGCCGCTCCACGCATTCGGCTACATCGGCGGGCAGCGACGGCGCGGGCGCGTCCCGATGCCGGGTGCGCAGCAGCGTTTCGAGGGCGACCGCCCGATGCCATTCCTGGCTGCCCATCTCGCGCAGCCGCTGCGCCGAATAGGGCAGCAGCGCAACGCGATGCAGGAAGTAGGCCAGCCCCGCCGGTCCGACGGGCGCCACCTCACCCAGGGTGGGCAGCTGTTCGGTGAGCCAACTGCGGTACGCCGCAACGGCATCCGCGGCCACCCGCGTCGCGGCGGGCAACTCGGCCGCGTACTCGCCGGGCAGGAAGGAAACGAGTGCCGTCATCGCGGCTTCGAGCGAGCCCGCCGATTCGTCCAGCAGGCGCAGCGTGCTGCGCGTGAACGACGCACCCGCACGGCCCGCGAGATTCTCCCTGGCCTGCTCGAGCACCAGCGGAACATGGCGCAGCAGCGCGCTGATGCTCGCCGCCCGTGCGTTGTCGAACGGCGACGATTTGAGCAGCTCCACATAGATCGGGCCGAGACTCTGCTGCACATAGAAGCCGGGATTGCGTTCCCAGGCGCGGATCAGCTCGAGTTCCCAGTGCACCCTGGCCAGCGCCGAGCCGAGCAGCCTGCCGTCCACCTGTGCCGCCACCGGCTCGTCGGACAGGTCGAGCTCGCGGTGCCTGCGGGTCAGCTCGGCGAGGACCGTCCTGCGCTCTGCGATCGCCGCGGGCGACCAGTCGGGCAGCCAGCCCTCCGGTCGTTCTACCCTGGGCAAATCATCGCTGGAGTCGGGCAGTGTCGCCAACCGCCAGGTCCAGAACTCTTCGGCAAGCTTCGCTAGACCCATGTCCGCACAATACAATTCGGAGCAGCAACCGGCCAGGTCCCGTGTCGAAGCGGCCGGATGCATCCGGGGCTGGATGACATTTCGACACAGGACCTGGTAGGGGTCAGGAGATCATCGCGTCGACCGCCTTCTTCACCGCCGAGGGCTGCGCGGGCGAGGTGGGCGCCTTCTTCTTCAGTTCGAGCAGCCGCGCCCCGATTTCCTGCAGCTGCTTACGCCCCAGGTGCTCGCGGACTTGCGGGAACCACTCGCCCTCTTCTTCCTCGATGTGGTGGTCGACGTTCTCGATCAGCACGGTGGCCTTGGCGGTGAAGTGCTCGTCGTCGGGCTGCATGGCCGCCAACTCCTGCACGAGCAGGTCGGCGACGTGGTGCTCTTCGTACGATTCGAGAATGTCGCTTTCGAGTTCCGGGACCAGCTTGCGGACCTCCGGGTACATGCCTTCGTTCTCGATATAGGTGTGCACCGTGAGCGCCTCGATGATCTTGGTGACCAGGCGGCCCTTCGTCGCGGCGGCGTTGTCCCCCGCCTTTTCGAAGTCGCGGAACAATTTGCGGATCGCTTTGTGATCCTCGCGCAACAGCACAATGGCATCGGTAGACATCGGTACTCCTCGGGTTCGGCCGGCTATGTGCCGGACGTTCCCGCTAGCCGACCCGCGAAACCAGGTGGATACCTACAGCCCGGCGTGCGAGAACAGGCCGGGTGAACCGATGCCCTGCTGCTGTGGGGTCGCGGGCACGATGCGCTCGAACAGCGCCAGATAGTCGTCGATCATCCGGTCCGCACTGAAGCGGGCCTGCACGTCGTCGCGGGCGGCGCGTCGATCGAGTTTCTCGATCTCGGCTACCGCGGCGGCCGCACCGTTGACGTCGGTCACCAGGAATCCGGTGACGCCGTCCCGGATGAGCTCCGGCATCGAACCCAATGGCGTTGCGATGACCGGTGTTCCGGTGGCGAGGGCTTCGACCACTGCCAGGCCGAACGGTTCGGCGAAACCGATCAGGTGCAGCAGCGCGCGGGCGCCGCCGAGCAGTTCGTCCCGTCGCGCCGGGCCCACCGGACCGACGTAGGTCACCGCGGTGTCGGCGAGGTGCGGTTCGACCGCGGTGCGGAAGTACTCCTCGTCCTGCACCTCGCCCGCGATGATCAGCGGCAGCCCGGTGAGCCGCGCCACCTCGATTGCCAGGTGTGTCCCCTTGTCGGGGTGAATTCGTCCGAGAAATAGCAGATATTCGCCGTGCTCGGCCCGAAAGGTGAACTGGGCGAGATCGATACCGTGATGAATGGTCGCCGCGTAGTTCAGCGCGGGGTGCCGGTCCGCATCGCTGATCGACACATAGTGCGCGATATCGTCGAATGCTCGGTAGATCGGCACACTATTCGGCGAGGAAAAGCCGTGAATAGTGGTGACGAGCGGGGTCGACACCAGGCGGCTGTAGGTCAGCGGCAGGAAATCGAAGTGGTTGGCGAGCACGTCGAACTCACCGGCCTGCCCGAAAGCAGTCGAATTATGTAGCGCTTCAGCCACTTTCGCGTCCGCACCAGCGGTTTCCGCGTACCCGGACGGCACCGGCGCGACCAACCGCGCCGAGGTCTCTGAGTCAGCCGTGGCGAACAGGGTGACGTCGTGTCCGCGCGCGACGAAACCCTCGGCCAGCGTGGCGGCGATGTGCTCCCACGGGCCATAGTTTTTCGGTGGCGTGCGATGAGCGACCGACGCGATTACGCCGATTTTCATATAATCCTCGATTACTGGCGAATTCACCGCCGAGAGCCGTCCCGGAACGGGCGGACTTGATGCCACCACCCTATCACGGTAGTTATGCGCCACCCGGGTGTTACTATCGAGGCCTAGTGGTCGATCCGCCCGTGTCGTGTTCCGGACCGGATTCTCGAGCGCTTCCGCGCAACACGATCAGCCAATCGAGTGGCTGGGCAGACAGCGGCACCGGCGGCGCTGACTCGAATCAGGAAGGCTGACCTTGGGTCGGACATCCGGAGGTCTGATAGAAGCCGTCGCAACGGGTAACCCGATGGCATCGACGGACTTTCCGCACCCGAAATACCATGCGCTTGCCGCAGGGACGCGACAAGCCGATGCGAAGTTGGCTACAGCATGACCGAAACCATCACCATCTCCTACGCCCACCTGGCACGACTCAGCGACGACGTCGGAATCTTCGAACACGCCAGGCTCACCACGCCGCGGCACGAGAACGGTTACTGCGTAGACGATGTCGCGCGGGCCCTCGTCGTGGTGGCCCGCGAACCCGAGCCGACCGAAGAGCTGAACGCGCTCGCCCAGGTGTACACGCGCTTCGTCATCGAGGCGCTCACCGAGGACGGCCGCTGCCACAATCGCCGAGGCAAGGATCTGAACTGGCAGGACGAACCCAGCGTCGAGGATCATTGGGGCCGCGCCCTCTGGGCGCTCGGCACCGCCGCCGCCCGCAGGCCGGACCTGGCCGAAAAGGCGTTGGAGCACTTCACCATCGGCGCAAAGCAGCGTTCCCAGTTCCCGCGGGCGATGGCCTTCGCCGCGCTCGGCGCGGCCGAGGTGCTGCACGCGAACCCCGGAAATCTCACGGCCCAAGCATTATTGGTCGATACCGCCGCACTGATCGGCCCGCCGACCCGCCGTCTCGACTGGCGGTGGCCCGAGCCCCGGCTGCACTACGCCAATGCCGTGCTGGCCGAAGCGCTACTGGTGGCCGGCGCCGCGCCGGGCCAGAACCGCACGCACGCCGATGGATTGGCGATGCTGCGCTGGCTGCTGGAGACCGAGACCGCAGGCGACCACCTGTCGGTCACCCCGATCGACGGTTGGGCGGCGGGCGAGAAACGTCCCGGCTTCGACCAGCAGCCGATCGAGGTCGCCAGCCTGGCCGATGCCTGCGCCCGCGCCTACGACGACACCCACGACCATCATTGGCGGGACGCGGTCATGTTGTGCGAGGCCTGGTTCCGCGGCGAGAACGACGTCTCGACGCCGCTCATCGACCCGGCCAGCGGGGGCTGCTGTGACGGGCTGGAACCCACTGGGCGCAACGAGAACCAAGGCGCCGAAGCGACTCTCGCCATGCTGTCCACCATGCAGCAGGCCCGTCGCCTGCAATCGGCCGAGTGACGGATACTTCGGCGCTGCCGGACAGGTCCGCGCTGCCGGCAGATGGCAGGCCCTAGTTGTCCCCCGCGTAACGCCGCCAGGCGTCTTCGAGCTGAGCCGCCATGTCGATCGCCGGGTCGATCAACCAGCGTGCCTGTAAACCGTCGGCCAGCGCGAAGAACATGGTGGCGGCGGCGTCAGGGTCGATCTGCCGGCTCAGCGTGCCGCCCTGCTGCATCTCGCGCAGGGCCCGTGCGAACGCCGCGGTGCCGACCCGGTAGCGCTCCAGCATGTAGTCGTGCGCCGGATGGCGTGGATCGGCCGCGGCCGCCTGCATGTGGGTGAAGAGCTCGATCAGTCCGGGAACCTTCGTGTTGCGCCGGACCAGCGCCACGAACGCGGCGGGCGCGGGCCCGTGCAGGCCCGCGACGTCGATCTCGTCGCGTTTGCGCAGCACCGCGACGAACAGCTCCTCTTTCGACCCGAAGTAGTGCAGCAACCCGCCCTGGCTCAGGCCGACCGCTTCGGCCAGCTCGGCGACCGAGGTGGCCAGATAGCCGCGCTCGGCGATGGTGCGCAGCGCGGCATCGAGGATTTGCTCCCGTCGTTCGATGCCTTTGCCGTAGGGGCCCCGTTTAGCCACCGAGCCAGTGTAGGCATGGGACACATCGGACCTTGCCATCGAAAACCGAGCGTTGTACGGTTTTCAAACGGACCCGCCTGCCGAGGTCCTGGCTTGTCACCACAACGAACGGGAGCACTCCCCGATGCGATTCCGTCTTCGCGGCCTCGGCGTCGCCGCCCTGGCCGCCGCCACCGTGCTGACCGGCCTGCCCGCCTCGGCCGCCGCGCGACCCGAACCTCCCGCACAGGTCGCGCCGTTGGGCCCGGACTTCCTGTTCGGTGTCGCCGCCTCCGGGTATCAGTCCGAAGGCCATGCGCCGGACAGCAATTGGAGCCGCTACGTCGCCGCGGGCAAAACTGAAGACCCGTACGGGAATTCGGTCGACTTCTACAATCGCTACGCCACCGACATCGACCTGGCCGCCGGGCTCGGCGTGCGCGTGTTCCGGATCAGCGTGGAATGGGCCAGGGTGCAGCCGCAACCCGGCGTGTGGTCCGACGAGGGATTCCGCTTCTACGACAGGGTGATCGCGAAGATCACCGCCGCAGGCATGCGTCCGATGATCACCCTGGACCACTGGGTGTTCCCCGGTTGGGCGGTGGACCGGGGCGGCTGGCGCAACCCGGGCATGGTCGAGGATTGGCTGGCCAACGCGCGCACGGTGGTCGACCGCTACGCCGCGGGCAACCCGCTGTGGGTGACCTTCAACGAACCGACCTTCTACGGCCTCAACGAGCTGCGCCACGGCGGACTCGCCGCCACCGATATTCCCGCCATGCAGGACCGGCTCGCCCAGGCGCACAACGCCATCTACGACCACATCCACCAGGTCCAGCCCGGCGCGATGGTCACGAGCAACGTCGCCTACATCCCCGGCGGTGAGGCGGCGATCAACAAGCCGTTCGTGGACAAGATCGCCGCGCGACTCGACTACATCGGCATCGACTACTACTACGGCAGCTCCCCCGACACCGTGACGGCCATGGCGCAGAACCTGACCCGGCTCTGGCAGAACCCCTTGCAGCCCGAGGGCATCTACTATGCGCTGCAA
Organism: Nocardia sp. CS682; assembly: GCF_004634405.1. Taxonomy (NCBI): domain Bacteria; kingdom Bacillati; phylum Actinomycetota; class Actinomycetes; order Mycobacteriales; family Nocardiaceae; genus Nocardia; species Nocardia sp. CS682. The sequence continues at coordinate 3,362,312 of NZ_CP029710.1, forward strand.
CACTATTCGCGCGAGTTCCCGGGCAAGCCGCTCTACATCGTGGAGAACGGCATGCCCACCGAGAACGGGCTGCCGCGCCCCGACGGCTACGCCAGGGGCGACGATCTGCGCGACACCCTCTACTGGATCCAGCGCGCCGCGGCCGACGGCATGAACATCATGGGCTACAACTACTGGAGCCTCACCGACAATTACGAATGGGGCAGCTACACCCCGCGCTTCGGTCTCTACACCGTAGACGTGCTGACCGATCCGAGCCTCACCCGCAAGCCCACCGACGCCGTTGCCGCGTATACCGCCATCACCCGGGCCGGCGGTGTCCCTGCCGACTACCGGCCGACCCGAGCACCGCAGACCTGCTCGCTGGTCGACGCACCCGGCAGCTGCACCGACCCGGTCACCGTGCCGCGCTGAGCGGTCCGACACTTGGCAAGAACAGCCGGCGCAGAGGAGATTTCGATGACGAAGACGTGGCGGCGCAGGCTGACAGCGGCGACTGCGGTGGCAGGCATTGTCTGCGCACTGGGTGTCTCGGGTGCGCAGGCCGCGCCCGGCCCCGGCGGCCTCGGCAGTGGAAGCGCCGTCGGCAAGGACCCGGACGGCAGTACGCCACCCGCAGGTTCCAATGACTGGGCGTGCCGTCCCACCCCGGCCCAGCCGCGGCCCGTGGTGCTGGTGCACGGCACCTGGGGGAACCAGAACGACTGGGACGTCCTGGCCCCGCAGCTGAAAGCCGAAGGCTACTGCGTCTTCTCGCTGAACTACGGGCGGTGCACGTCGAGCGTGCTCGGCGCGCTGCGGGGAATGTACGGCACCGGCGATATCGGTTCCTCAGCGGGCGAACTCGCCACGTTCGTAGACCGGATCCGCGCGGCCACGGGCGCGGCGAAGGTCGACCTGGTCGGCCATTCGCAGGGCGCGGTGATGTCGCGCCAGTATCTACGGCACGGCGGGGGTACCGACACCGTGGGCCGCCTGATCTCGCTCGCGGGCACCAACCACGGCTCGACCATGCGCGGCGTCGCGACGCGGCTGCCGCCAGGCGGCACCGCAGGCTTCTCCGTCGCACTGACACCGATCGCCGGAATCGCTGCCGCACAACAGCTCGTGGGCAGCGACTTCATCCGCGAACTCAACGCCGGGGGCGACACCGTGCCCGGCATCGACTACACGGTGATCGCCAGCGCGCACGACGACGCCTCCACCCCACCGGAAGCCACTTTTCTCCAGGCAGGCCCCGGTGCGACGGTCGACAACGTCTGGGTCCAAGACCTCTGCCCCACCGACACTTTCGACCACGGCACGCTGCCCCAATCCCCGACCGTCGCCTACATCATCAAGAAGGCCCTCGATCCGAGCTACACCGGTGCCGCGTGCGGCTGAGCCGAAACAGCACCGGGCGGTAAGGCTTTCGCCCTACCGCCCGGTGTTCTGTTGCTGTCAGCGCCGATCCGAGACCAGCCGTGGATCCGGATCCTCGTCCCGCGCCGAGACAGTCTGGGCCGGCTCCTCTTCCATCACCGCTTCGCCGCGAGCGACCATGCCCGCCTCGTCGGAGAGCTTCAGCTGCGGGATGAACAGCGCGAGCAGGAAGATGACAATGCCGCCGGGGATCAGGTACCAGAAGCCGGGGACCAGCGCGTCCACGTACGCACCGACGATCGCGTCGTGCAGCCCCGCGGGCAGATTCTTCACCACCGACGGCACCAGCGCACCCGGGTCGAGCTTCGCCGCCATGACCTCCGGACCGTGCGAGGTGAACGCGTCGGTGAGGCCCTCGGTCAGCCGGCTGGTGAAGATGGAGCCGAAGATCGCGACACCGATCGCACCACCCATCTCGCGGAAGTAGTTGTTGGCACTGGTCGCGGTACCGATCTGGTTGGGCGTCACGGCATTCTGCACGACCAGCACGATGATCTGCATGATCAGGCCGAGGCCCGCGCCGATCACGAACAGCATCGCCGACACCACCCACATCGCGGTGTGCGCGTCGAGCCGGGTCAGCCACAGCAGACCCGCGAGCATGAACAGGGCGCCGAGCGGCGGGTAGACCCGGTAGCGGCCGGTCTTGGTGATCGCCGCCATCGAACTGATCAGCGTGAGCATCATGCCGAGCATCATCGGGATCAACAGCAGACCCGACACCGAGGCGGACAGGCCGGTGGCCATCTGCAGGTAGGTCGGGATGAACCCGATCGCGGCGAACATGACCAGGCCGACCAGCAGGCCGATCACCGAGGTCAGCACGAAGGTGCGGTTACGGAACAACCACAGCGGCAGCATCGGCTCCTCGGCTCGCGCTTCCACCATGACGAAGGCGGCCACCACGACCACCAGCGCGGCGATCATCGTCACGATCGTGGTCGAACCCCACGCGTACTGCTTGCCGCCCCAGTCGGTGATCAGGATCAACAATGTTGTCGCCGAAGACATCAGCACCACGCCGAGGTAGTCCGGCTTGGTCTTGGGCCGATGACTGGGGACGCTCAGGTAGCGGAAGGCGATGAACAGCGCCGCGAGGCCGATCGGCACATTGATCCAGAAGCACCAGCGCCAGCCGAGCGTGTCGGCGAAGAAGCCGCCGAGCAGCGGTCCGGCGACCGAGGTGACACCGAAGACGGCACCCATCGGCGCCATGTACTTGCCGCGGTCCTTGGCGGGCACCACGTCGGCAATGATGGCCTGCGCCAGAATCATCAGACCGCCACCGCCGACACCCTGCAGGCCGCGGAAGACGATGAACTCCCAGAAGCTGGTCGAGGCGGCGGCGCCGACGGAAGCCGCGGTGAACGCGGTCACCGCGAACAGGAAAAGCCAACGCCTGCCGAACATGTCGCCGAATTTGCCGTAGATCGGCATCACGATGGTGGTGGCCAGCAGGTACGACGTCGCGGTCCAGGCCATGTGCGAGACGCCGCCGAGCTCGCCGACGATGGTCGGCATCGCGGTGCCGACGATCATCTGATCCAGGCTGGCCAGGAACATGCCCGCGATGAGCGCGGAGAAGATGAGCCAGATTCGCTTCTGGGTCAAGACAATGGGGGTAGGCGGCGAGTCAGCCGTGGTGGTCATGTGGCACGTCTCCTAGGTTCCGTCGTCGGGCTTGTCGAACATCCGGGCGGCCATGGCGCAGTGCTCGTGTATCGCCGCGGTCAGCGATCTGGTCGTGTCCTCGGCCGAGGACATCACCGCCCGGGTGGTGATCGCCGTCATGACTCCCGCTGCGAGCGAGGCGAATTCGGCCGAGACCGGTTCGCCCGCACGCGCGGTGAGCAGTTCGCCGACCAGGGCCTCCTGCCGCACGCCGGCCGCCATGAAGCCCGCCAGCACCCGCGGCTCGGCTTTGATGAGCTCGACTACCAGCGAAATCGCTTCGCGCACTTCCTCTTCCGGCGCGAAGGAGGCGGCGAAGAGCCAGGTCAGGTCTTGCATCAGCATGCCGCTCGGCCCACCGGCGATGAACGTTTCCCGGGCCTCCGGGGTACCGATCTCCTCGGTCGGGCCGACCAACGCGTCGAGCTTGGTGTCGTAGTAGTTGAAGAACGTGCGCGGCGAGACCCCGACGACCTTGGCGATGTCTTCGACGGTCGTCGCGTCGAACCCACGCTCGACGGCCAACCGTCGGGCGGCCATACACAGGTCGAGCAGGGTTTGGCGTTTCTTCTGGGCGCGGAGCCCGACCGGGGACTCCGCGCGGATGGACGGTGGCATGGCCAAAATTTAACACAAACTGCAAAATTTCATACAGTGCAATATTCTGTGATGATGCTCACTCCGCGCGGTTCACCCAGCGCCGAAGGATGGCCTGCCCGGCCTTGCCCTGGAGGCTGAATAACGCAGTGGCAGTGCGTATTCAGCGTGAAAGTCAGTCGCTGAGCGGCAGCGCGGACAACTCGGTGCGCGAGGTGACACCGAGCTTCGGGTAGGCCTTGTAGAGATGGTGGCCGATGGTGCGCGGGCTCAGAAACAGCTGCGCGGCGATATCGCGATTGGACATGCCCCGGCCGGCCAACCGCACGATCTGCAACTCCTGCGGAGTGAGCGCGGCGAGGACACCTGGCGGGCGGCTGGTCGGCACGGCCGCACCACTGGCGTCGAGTTCGCTGCGCGCGCGGTCGGCCCACGGCGTCGCACCGAGCCGATCGAAGGTCTGCACCGCGGCCCGCAGGTGAGTGCGCGCCTCGATGGTGCGGCGCCCGCGGCGCAGCCATTCGCCGAACAGCAGTTGGGTACGCGCGTGCTCCAACGGGCGCGCCTGATCGTGCAATTCGAGTGCGGCGAGGTAGTGCCCGTCGGCCGCGTCGCCGGTCGCGAGCAACGCCAGGCAGCGCTGCACGAGCGCGTCGATCCACGGTTGTCCGGCGTGCGCCGCCCAGCCGGTAAATCTGGCGAAAGCCGCTGCGGCGCGGCCGGGTTCGCCGATCCGGACCGCGGCCTCGACCAGATCCGGGGTGCAGCGGATGACCGGAAGCCGATACGGCATCGCGTTGCGCACCACCTCTTCCAGACGGCACAGCGCCGCCTCCGCGCGGCCGTGACCGAGATCGAGCAGGCTCAGTCCCCACTGCACCCCCGGAGACCCGAGGGCGCTCCCGTTGGCCGTGCCGAAACCCCCCTCGGCGGCCGACCGGCAGGCGTGCTCATCACCTTGTAGCGCAGCGAGATTCACCAGGATGGAGTTGGCCTGGGCGTGCCAACCGGGCTGCCCGGTATCGAGCGCGATCTGCGCCGCCTCGGTCGCGTTCGCCTGTGCGTCGGCGTATCTGCCGAAGAAGAGCTGGGTGGTCGCCAGGTAGGTCAGCGCGGGTGGCAGCAGGCCGATCCGGCCCTGGTTGCGCAGCAGCGCGGCCACCGAGGCCGCCAGCTCGTTGCTCTCGGCGTCCGCACCGGCGGCCAGGCTCGCACTGCCGGTCAGAATGATGCCGCGCAGATCATCGGCCCTGATCCGGCGCGCCGCGGCGGCCACCTCGGGCAGCGGGGGTAGATCGACGACCGGCCGACCCAGCGGCAGCCGGGTGAGCCAGATCAGCAATTGGCACACGGGAGCGAGCGGATCGCTGCCCGGCAGGCTCAGCGCCTCCAGCCGTTCGGCGGTCCGGTCGAGCAACGCCGAATCGCCTGCCTGCCAACTGATGTGCCAGGCCAGGAAGATCATCTCGGTCAGCCGCGAGTGCACGTTCGGGTCGTCCTCGGCCGCGATCAGATCGATGCCCGTGCACAACAGCGCGTGCGCACTGCGTAACGCTCCCGTGCCGAAGTCCGCCGCCGCGCGCAACGCGAGCAGCCGGGCCCGCAGCACCATATCCGCACCGTCTTGGGGGACCGACTCGGCCAAGGCGCGGGCCCGGTCGAAATCGCCCATCTCATTGGCGGCCTCGGCGGCCAGGGTCAACCGCCGTGACCTGGCCGTCGGGTCCGCGGTCAGCTGGCTCGCCCGCTCGTACGCCGCCGCGGCCGCCGCGTGGCCATTGCGGCTACCCGCGCGCGCCGCGGTGTTCTCCAGCACCGCCGCCACCCCTTCGCTGGGGCCGGTGGCCGCCGCGGCCAAATGCCAAGCGCGGCGGTCGATATCGTTGGAGCCGTCCAGCGCCGCGGCCAGCGTGCGATGCACCGCGAGGCGGCCGCTCACCGGTGCGCCCTGGGACACCGCCGCGCGCACCAGCGGATGCCGGAAGGTCACCACGTGATCGGTGATCCGAATCAGGCCGGCCTGCTCGGCGGGCACCAGATCCGCGAGACCGAACCCGAGCAGCGCCGCGCTGCGCAACACCAGATCGAGGTCGCCGGTGTCCTCGGCCGCGACGAGCAGCAGCGTCCGGGTCGCCTCGGGCAGCTTGCTCACCTGGCCGTAGAAGGCGGCCTGCAAGCGGGTGGTCAGCGGTAGCGCGAGCGGCCGTCGTGCCCCCGACAGCTCGATCGCGAAAGCGGACGGAAGCTCCAGCAGTGCAAGGGGATTGCCGCACGCTTCGGTCAGCACGCGGAACCGGACGGTAGGCGTCATATCGTTGCCATGCCGGTCCAGCATCTCGACGGCGTCGGTCTGCGCCAGCCCGGCCACCGTCAACTCGGGCAGGCCGGGCGCCGAGAACGCGGTCTCGCCGTCCCGCGCGGCGAAAAGGACCGCGACACCCTCGGCATGCAGTCGTCGCGCGGCGAACACCAGCGCCTCCGCCGACGCGCGATCCAGCCACTGGGCGTCATCGATGACGCAGAGCACCGGGGTCTCCTCGGCCAGTTCGGCCAGCAGCGAGAGCACCGCGAGACCGACGAGCAGCCGCTCGGTCGACGGCACCGACACCAGTCCGAACGCGCCTTCCAGCGCCCGCCGCTGCGGTTCCGGCAGCGCCTCGATCCGGTCCAGGCACCGCCCGAGCAGCAGGTGCAGGCCGGCGAACGGCAGCTCCGCCTCGGACTCGACACCGGTGCCGCGCAACACCCGCATGCCGTCGGTGGCCGCCGCGTACTCGAGCAAGGCGGTCTTGCCGATGCCCGGTTGTCCGCGCAGCAGCAGCGCGCCGCTGGACCCGGCCTTGGCCTGACTCAACAAACGATCGATGACCGCCAGTTCCTCGATACGTCCGTAGAGCATTGCTGGACGCTACCTATCCAAAAGTGCAGCACACGCAGGCGGTGCTATCGAATGCCCGGTGTTGCCGGGTCCGAACCGAGGCAGCCGAGGATGACACAGCCGGGCGGCCAATCATCGAAGGGTGGTGCGAGCGACTTACCGAGGCACTCGAGCGGTCCGCAGCCGGGATAGGCGAACGGGCCGAGGCCCAAAGCGCCGAAGGTGGCGTCCGGATTCGAGATCATCGGGTCGGCGAGGCTGATATCCGGTTGCTGCACATAGGGTCCCGGGTCCGGCAGGCGCGGTTCCCGGAACGCCGCGACGATGCCGCGCAGCACGTCGTGCGGAAAGCTCACCGCGCCACCGGGAACGGTCACGCCGGTCCAGCTGACCAGCAGGCCGAGGCTGGGCACGATGAAATTGTCCTGGCGCATCATGCCGCCCATCTTCACCGCGTCCGGCGGCAGCCCGGGCAGCTCGACGGTGCAGCGCGGCCCGTTCACCACGAGGAGGAATCCGTAGCACTCGTTGGTCGGCGTCGACCGGCTGGCCTGGGCCAGATACTCGGCGGAGATGATCTGATCGCCGTGCCAGTTCCCGTGATTGGCGAGCAGCAGGCCGAGCTTGGCGAAATCGTCGGGCGGCAGGACCAGATGCGCGTACCCATAGGTGTTGCCGCTGCGGTCGCGAGCCCAGTGGTAGTCAGTGCGTTGAATACCCAAAGGGTCGAACAGTTTTCGTTGAGCATAAGCCTGGAAGTCGGTGCCCACCGCCTGCTGCACCACATAGACGAGCAGGTCGACGGCGCGCTGGCTGTACTTCCACACCTCGCCCTGCGGCCGCTCGATCGGCATCGCCAGCGCCTGCGCCACCACGTTCGGATCGATCTGCGCCAGACCGGTGATACCCTCCGAAGCCACCGCTACCTGCATACCGGAGGTTTCGGTGAGCAAGCTGCGGACGGTGATCGCGCGGTGCGCCGGGTCACCGAGCCCGGCCGGGAGGTAGGCGTCGATCGGGGCATCGAGCCGCAGCCAGCCCTCGTCGACGGCGATGCCCGCGACCATGGAGACCACGCTCTTCGTGCTGCTCCACAGGTTCCACGGGATGCCGCCGGTCTGGTCGTTCCTCGGTCCGGTCGCGATCAAACAGTTGTGGCGGTAGACCTGCACATTGAGCCGCGACGGGTCCGCCGCGAAGGTCACCGCGGCGCGCAGTGCCGCCGCGTCGAGCCCCACCTCCTCGGGTGTCGCGGTCTGCGGTTTACGTCCGTCGACGACGGCGCACCGCCGTTGTTCGGACGGCGCGGCATCTGCTGTGCCACAAACGATTCCGATACCGAGGAGCATCGTGGCGGCCGTCGCCGTCGACACCACAAGGCTTTTCAGCGAACGACGCACTCCGCGCCCCCATTTCTCGACGGGTTCTGCTCGGCACATCGACCAGGACAGCGTTCCGGTTACCGTCCGGAGTGCCCATAGTTGTCGTGGCCAGCGCGTTGGGGGCAATTCCATCTACTATTGAGATGCGTGATCCATCTCGCCACGCCCAGTTTTCCGATACGCGCAATCGCTGCTGCGCCTCCGAGTTAGCCCTCATGAGCTGGGATTTAGTTGGACTAGCACAACCCGCACTGGGCATAACGAAGCAGCATGAAGCCCTCATCTACTATTGATCTCAGTAGATGAGCTCATTCGAATCAAGCGAGCACATCAGACCAGAGAGGCAACGAGGCCATGGCGCGACGTGTTTTCCCCGTGCAGTCGATCAGCATCCGCCGTACCACCACGGCGCTGCTCGCGGTCGCCGCGATCGCCGGTGGCCTCGCATTCGGCGCCGGAACGGCCGCCGCCGACGTCCGAACCACCGCTGTCGGTGCGGGCCCGCACTGCCTGTGGGCAGGCGCACCGCACCCGCAGGGCGCGACGATCGCCGCCGGCGGTCAGAGCTTCCGCTGCGGCGCGGACCGTGGGGCGCCGGTGTGGTCGAACGTGCCCGCCGCGAGCAGGCCGAGCACCGTTCCCAACCCCGGCGCCTACGCCAACCCCGCGGGCCTGTTCAGTGCGGGCGCACGCCAACCCGGGACCGATTACACCGACTACTGCGTCGGCGGCCAGCTCGTCAAAGGCAACGAGGACATTTACCAGGTGGTCGCGGACCGCTCCGGAAAGCTGTATTGGAAGGCGGCAGGCCCGATCTCGCAGTGGGTCTTCGATCCCGACGCACCGCGCCCCGGACCGTCCTGGCGCTCCGCGAGCCTGTGCTCCGACGGCAACCTGACCTGACTCCGGTCGAATGCCCTGGTAGCTCGCCCGTCAGCGCAACCGCGCGGCCGCGTCGCCGATCGCCTCGTCGAGGATGGACAGGCCGAGCGACAGTTCGTCCTCGGTGGCGGTCAGCGGCGGGGCGATGCGGAAGACACCGCCCATGCCGGGCAGCTGCACGATGTTCATGTGCAGACCCAGTTCCAGGCAGCGGCGGGTCACCTGCGCACCCAGCTCGTCCGAGCCCTGCTTGGTCGCGCGGTCGACGACCAGTTCCAGCCCCGCGAGCAGGCCCCGACCGCGAATGTCGCCGACAACGTTGTGCCGCTCGGCGATTCGCTCGAGACCACGCCGTAGGAAGGCACCGAGCTCGGCGGCTCGCACGTCGAGGCCGTCGCGGATGAGCACGTCGAGCACGGTGTTGCCGACCGCGGCCACCAGGGGATCCGCGACATGCGTGGTGAAGAACAGGAAACCGCGATCGTGCGCCTGCTGCTCGATGTCGGCGCTGGTGAGCACGGCGGCGAGCGGCAGCCCGGCGCCGAGCGTCTTGGACAGGGTGAGGATGTCGGGCACGATGCCGTCGCGCTCGAACGCGTACCAGGATCCGGTGCGGCACAGTCCGGTCTGGGCTTCGTCGAGGATCAGCAGCATGCCGCGCTCGCGGCACCGCTCGTGCAACGCGGCGAAGTAGCCGGGCGGCGGTTCGACGACTCCGCCGGAGCTCAGGATCGGCTCGACGATGCAGGCGGCCAGGCTGCCGACCGACTGGGCGTCGATCAGGTCGAAGGCGAAGTCGAGCTGTCGCCGCCAGTCGAGTTCGCCTGTGGCCGTCGTGAAGTCGGGCCGGTAGGTGTGCGGCACCGGGATGGCGAAGTTGCCGGGGGCGGCCGGACCGTAACCCTTGCGGCCCGCGCTGTAGGTGGCGCCGGCGGCGGCCTGGGTCATCCCGTGCCAGGAGCGGGCGAACGAGACGATCTCGTGTTTTCCGGTGACCAGCTTGGCCATTCGGATCGCCGCCTCGTTGGCCTCGGCACCAGTGGTCAACAACAGCGCCTTTTCCAGCGGGTCGGGCAGCGTGCCCGCCAGCCTGCGGGCGAGGTCGACGACCGGGCGGCTGAGCATGCCGCTGAACAAGTGGTCGAGCTCGCCGATCTGGTGGCGGACCGTCGCGACGATGTCCGGGTGCGAGTGCCCGAGAATCGCGCTCATCTGGCCCGACGTGAAATCCAGGATCTCCCTGCCGCTTTCGGTGTACAGGAAGCTCCCGGCGGCGCGGGTGATGATCTCGGGAGTGAAGGTGCCCGCGCCCGCGTAACGCACGAGGTGACGGTCGGTGTCGGCCCAGAAGTCCTCGGTGGACCGCGGCGCGTAGGTGGGGGAAGCCATGTTTTCGACGGTAAGGACGAGACGAGCGCCACGTCCATCTCACAATTCCGGCTGTGCTGTTCGGTATAGCCGTACAACAATCGAGCAATGCTGAACCCTTGGCGTTTGCGTTTGCTCAGCCAGCTCGACTCCCTCGGCACCGTCCGCGCGGTCGCGCAGGCGGCCAACCTGAGTGCCTCCAGCGTGTCTCAGCAACTCGCGGTGCTGGAGGCCGAAACCCGCACGCAGCTGCTGGAACGCACCGGCCGCCGGGTCCGGCTGACACCGGCCGGATTGATCCTGGCCCGCCGCGCCAGGGCGCTCCTCGACCACATGGGCGCGGTCGAAGCGGAGCTGCGCGGCCTCGGCGCCGAGCCGGTCGGACTGGTCCGGCTCGGCGCTTTTCAAAGTGCCATTCATTCGCTGTGTGTGCCCGCGGTGACCCTGCTCGCGCACACCCACCCGCACCTCGAGGTCGAGCTGCACGAGTTGGAACCGCACGAGAGTATGCGGGCGCTGCGGGTCGGCGACGCCGACATCATCATCACCACAACGGATTTCGTGGAGCAGCCGCTCGGGCCGGATATCGACATCGTGCCACTGGCCACCGATCCGATCGTGCTGATACTGCCGCCCGATCGCGCCGCCCGCGGACCGGCCGACCTCGCCGCGTACGCCGACGAGCCGTGGGCCTTCGATATGCCCAAGTCCTACATGGCGAATCTGGCGACCCGGCTCTGCCGGGAATCGGGGTTCGAGCCGCGAATAGTCTGCCGCTTCAGCAATTACATGATGACGCTGCAGCACGTCGAGGCCGGGCTCTCCATCGCGCTGCTGCCCGGGCTCGCCGTCGATCCGCGCTATCGCATTGCGACAAGGGAACTCGCGAGCCCGGTCACCCGATCGATCACCGCGGTCATCCGGCGCGGCGCACCGCCGCGGGCCGCGGTGACCGTGGTGCTCGATGCCTTGCGCAGGCACGGCGATCTCCCCGGTGCGACCGGCCCTATCGGGGGCTGAGCACGGCCGATCGAAAGCGGATCACCCGGCGAAATCGGCCGGAAACCGATAATTGCGCTGTCACCACGACCCGCCGAGCCGGTAATTGCCGTGCGCCGATATCTTGGATACACCCTGGTCAGAGCGTATTTCCTATAACGATTGGATATATAGTTACCGTTTCGTTATCGGCTTTGCGTGTGTCGGAATTTTGTTCGACCCCGTTTGTGTCGAAGGATGGAAATCGGATCCGCTTGGACTGACAGATCACCGTGATGTTCTCGAATCTATTCGAAGACTTGGTGAAGTCCGGAGCGCCATCACGTGCGGCGTTGCACGACCAGCCAAGGCCTTCGACATGACCATCGGAGGACCTGATCATGGCATCGGAAACCGACGACGTCCGATATACCCACTCGCTGCGGCGGGTGTTCTGGTGGACACTTGCCGCGGGAGCAGCAGTCTCCGGCGCGCTCCTGTTCTCCGCCGCAGAAGCCTCGGCTCAGCCAGTTACCGTCCCCGGCCTCGGCACCTTCGAGGTGCCGAACGAAATCCCGCTTCCCCCCGGCCTTCCCGGCGTTCAGGTCGCGAACCCACCGCAGGAGAGCGCGCCATCCGCTGCTCCCTCCGCCGCGCCGTCCCGGGCCGAGTTCTCCGCTCCTGGAATCACGTTCGCGCTACCCGACATTCCAGGCCTCGAATATTCCAGCCTGGCAGGCCTTCCCGGCATCAAGGTGCCGACGCCGGCGTACCCGCGTGTCGCCCCGATGAAGACCACCGGCGAGGTCGCCGTCGACGCCGCCCGCACCAAGCTCGGCTCCGGCTACAGCGCCAACTCGGCGGGCCCGGACTCCTTCGACTGCTCGGGCTTGGTCCAGTGGTCCTATGGGCAGGCCGGAGTTTCGGTGCCGCGCACCAGCTACGACCAGCTCGCCGCCGGAACCCCGGTGCCGCGCGAGGATTTGCGCCCCGGAGACCTGGTGTCGTTCTACGGCGGTGGCCACTCCGCGCTGTACGCGGGCGACGGCAACGTCATCCACGCAGGCACCTATGGCACCGGCGTCACCATGTCCCCCTTGACGTCGATGCCCTACGCCGGCGCCTGCCGATTCCGCAACTAGCACCCCGCAGGCCGGGCAGCTGACCCGCCTCGCTCCAGGGTCGGGGCCAGCGAGGAGAGCAGAATTCGTGCGGTTGCGCCACGCCGCAGACATACCGGATCGAAGCCGATCTACGTGACGGATGCCCGGATCAGTCGCCTGCCACCGGCTCGTCCGAGGCAGCGGCCGGGCCGGAGATCCGGATCACGCCGGCGTCGAGATCGAGGGCGAGCCGGGGCGTGTGCGACTGGCCGTCGCTGTCCCCGCTGCCCTCGTCGGTCAGCTTCTTACCCGGAAACAGTTCGCCCATGACGCCCATGCACCCCACCATAGTCCCGGCTCCGGTGCGGCACCTATGGCACCGGACGCCCTAGGTGACGGGATCGCGCAGGATCGTTGCCAGCATCGCACCGGCTCCCACGGTCGGGAGCATGAGCAAAATAATCGGCGGGGCGCCGATCGCCGCCAGCGCGGCGACGCCGGTGAACAGGGTCAGGGCGAATCCGGGGGCATGCTGAATTACCATCTGGCACTTTCCTTCCGGGAACGCCGGGACCACTGACGGGCCCGGGGCTCAGTAGGCGAAGGGGTAGTCGTCATCGGGGAGCGGGGTGATCAAGGACTGCTCGATGCGGTCGGTGATGTCCGCGGCCTCGAAGGCGTCCCGAATGCGCTCGGCCAGCGGAGGGATCGCCGTCTCGTCGAGTCCGGTGGGCACGTCGAAGTCGTATACCGCTGCCTGCTGCTCGGCCAAGTCGGCGGCGCTGCCTGCGGGAATCGTGGTCATGGCGAACCTCCTCACGCTGGTGATCTGGGCCTGGTCGTCGGATAGGTCGAACAGGCCCGGTTACCGGCCGGGCCTGTTCTAGGAAGAGGAACGTGACTTTTCAAACGGTCCGCGGCGGCGATGCCGTGCCACCCGTGATGCCACAAAGGTGGCGGTGCGCGGATGACTGATCGCACTGTGTTCTCGAACGCGCCTGGTGCTCGGTAGCGACGGCAGCACCACCGACGGACTTGCTGCTCAGAGTCGTGATCCGGGCCTCACCTCGCTTCCTCTCTCGCGCTTGACCATTGGGCTGTTCAGCGCGGCGGAGGCGGACCGCGCTGAGTGGCCCGCCCGGTCCCGGGCGGACGACCGCGCAACCGAGCCGAGTGCCCGAAGCACGGCAGGCTCACGCGCGGCCACGGGCCCGGGACCGGAACCGGCACTCGCGGCGGGGCCGCCATTCGCGCGCGGGCTTCGCACAGAATCGTGTCCACCTCGGCGAACAACCGCTCGACCTCGGGGTCGAGCAGCAGCAATTCGCCGTCGACGGTGTCGAACGATACTGGGCGAGTATCGATTCCGGTCATGACCCTGCCTCCTCCACGAAGCGTCGGGCCGGGACCGGTCAGGCGTTGATCGCCTGCCGCCGGTCGCTGTGCTCGATCTCGATCTTGCGTGGCTTGGCCTTCTCCGCGACGGGGATGCTCAAGCGCAGCACGCCATCGGTGTAGTCGGCCCGGATGTGGTCGGTGTCGAGGCCCTCACCGAGGAACAACTGGCGGCTGAACACCCCGCGGGAGCGTTCCGCGGCGATCATCGACCGCGACGAATCCAGCTCGGGGCGGGTCGCACGAACGGTCAACACGTTGCGCTCGATATCCAGATCCAGTGACTTCGGGTCGATGCCTGGCAGGTCGAGCTCCACCAGGAACTCGTCGCCCTCGCGCCAAGCGTCCATCGGCATCACCGCGGGACGGGCCGCTGTGCCGAACACCTGCTGCGTGAGACGGTCCAGATCGCGGAACGGATCGGTACGCATCAGCATGGTCGCCACCTCCAACTCACTCCATTCTTCGTCGTCGGGTCAGATAACCTGTGTCATCTGACATAGATTTGTTTTAGCACTCTCGACAGGAGAGTGCAAGTGTCTACACTAGAAAATCTGCGAGAGAAGGAGTGCCATGCCAGCAGAGCCAGCGGGTGGAACCCACCTCCCTGATCCGGGACAGGCGGTGTACGGGATCTCGGTGGCCGCCGACCTGGCCGGCATCGGCGTGCAGACACTGCGGCTCTACGAACGGCACGGCCTGGTCCGGCCCGCCCGCAGCGACGGCGGCACCCGCCGCTACAGCGGCGATGATCTCGCTCGACTACACCGCATCACCACGCTGGCCGCCGCAGGGATCAATCTCGCAGGCATCGGCCGCATCCTCGACCTGGAAGATGCCAACGCCGACCTGCATTCCGACAACGACCGCCTGCGCACCGACAACGCCGCCCTGCGTGCGAACAATCGGCGGCGGACCGAGCCGTCCGGGTAACCCGCAGTGTGATCGATGACGCGACGCGGACCCGATCTTGTCCGATTCGCTCTATTCTGGCGGCATGTCTGCTCGCCGCTTGGCCGTCCTGCTCGCGCTCGCCCTGTTCGCTGCGCTCGGAGTGTCCGCCTGCACGGTGGAAGGTGCGGGTACCAAGACCGACTGCGGCGTGAGCGGTTGCACGGTCACCTTCGACCGCGGAGTGAACGCCAAGGTCACCATCATCGGGGTGGACGCGGAACTCGTTGCGGTGAACGGGGATACCGTCACGCTGAAGGTGGGTGGCCAGCAGGTCAGCGTCCCCGCCGGGCAGACGCAGTCCGCCGACGGGTTCAATGTCACGGTGCAGGAGGTCACCGCCGACAAGGTCGTCGTCAAGATCGCCAGCGGCATCACCACCGGCTGACCTGGTCAATCCGCGCTGCGGTACCTGGTCAGGAAGCGGCGCAGGATCTCCTTCGGAGCGGTGATGTCTTCTCGGTGACCCAGCGCGGTCAGGTATTCCGCTTCCGCCGGATCGAAATAGCCTGCGTGCCGATATATTTCGATGCGCAGCGCAAGTCCGTCGCCATCGAGTTCGGGATGGAACTGGGTTGCGTACACATGTCGGCCCACGCGGATCATCTGCACCAGGCAACCGGCCGATCCCGCCAGCAAAACCGCGTTCGGCGGCACATCTTGGCACGCCTCCTTGTGACCGCCGAAGGCCCGGAACGACCGTGGAATGCCGCGCAGCAGCGGATCCTCGGCCCCGTTGTCGGTCAATTCGATCGTCTGCGCGCCCGCTTTCTCGCTGTATCGTTCGCCGCTCACCGTGCCGCCGAGCACGTCCGCCAGGATGCTCAGCCCGTAGCAGGCACCCAGATACGGGAAGTCGCGCGCGACGATCTCGAGCAGCAGCTTCTTCAATCCCGGCTCGAAACGCTGCTGGTAGTCATACTTCTTGTCCTCCGGGCCGCTGACATTGCTCGGTCCACCGCCGACGATCACCGCCGCGAAATCGTCGAGTTCGAGGTGCGGAAGGCCCTGATCCATCTGCACCCGCACCACGTCGCCGACGTCGAGTCCGCCCGCACGCAGGATGGCGTAGTACTCGTCGTCCGCCGCGGCGCGCTCGGGTCGCAACTGGAGCAGCAGGCAGGGCTTGGGCATGCACCGATTGTGCAAGATCGACACTGCCGAAACGGGAGTTTGCGCCTACCGGTGGCGTGTTCGCGCGCACTGTCGGTCGTACGACCGATACCCCCGATCAGCCGAGACTGTCAGGATCATCGGCAGACGAATATCGGTCGCGGCACAGTCCCCGACCCAGCTGGAGCCGTGCACCGAGGGGTTGATCGGCATTCAGTGCGCGAGCCGCAGGCGCCTGGCCTGCGGCTCGCCATTCTTTGTCCGGCACGCCCTCAGGGTCCGCGGGTGACTCGGGTCGGGGTAGGTCCGCCCAAAGGATGACAAGAGACGAGACCGCGGGGCGATGTCTCGAGCCGGGGTTGCGCGCAGAATCGCTGGTGCGGTTCAGGGATCGCAAGGTTTCTGTAGGGAAACTCTTAGCCGCAACAGATTTGATGCACAGGTGCAGATGTCAGATTTGGGCTGCGCTTGTTCGCCCGGTTCCGGCCGAGCCCGAATTGCCTGCACATTCCGCTGCGCGACCTCGATCTACCCGGTGAAGGAGAAGGCAGTGCCCGTGACGTTTCCGAGTTCCGTCACCACGGCAACACCCGACGCGGCCCACGACTACCGCCGCCACGGCTGGACCGTCGCCGAAACAGCCAACGGCCGCAGCCTGATCACCGACGAGCAGGTCGCCGCCGTCGAACTCACCGGCGCCATGGCCGCCGCTGTCCGCCGCTTCCTGCGCGCCAACAACCTCTCCGGCCCGGTCATCGAGATCCCCGGCGCACAACGCCGCGAGATCCACCTCGTCCGCGGTGCCACCAAAGCAGCCATGGCCATCGAAGCACTGCGCAACGCAGGTGCGACCGTCCACACCGACGGCGCAAGCATCCCCCTCCCCCCAACCAGACTCGCCCAAGGCGCACCCTCCTGGTCGATCTCCCCCACCGAGGCCCGCTGGGTACCCCCGATAGTCGCGATCGCCGCCGCAGTCCGCGCCACCACCCGAACCCACCACCACCTCGTCGATTTGGCCGGCTGAACCCGGCCTGAAGCGACAACCGTCGCGAATACCCCTGCGCAAAGCAGTACTCGCAGCTTGTGTTGTTTAGGTTTTACCCGCCACCAGCACCGCCCCTCAGCAGGCCGACGCTCCCATCGGGGCGGGCATCCTGCTCCGTCTCGCCATGCTGGAGGTGCTCACCACGGTCACGGTCAGACACGTGCTCTGGTTTGCGCGCCGGGGTCGCGCGGGATCCCTGCAAGCCCTGGTCGGGCTGGCAACTCGGCGACCGCGACCAGCGGGCCGAAGATCACCGACCCGACCCGATGAGCCACAGTGCTCTGGCTGGTTACGCTCACTTTCGCGTTCATGGTCTTCGCGATCATCCAGTGGGCAAAGGTGATCACCGGCCAGGGGCTGACCGTTTCAAGTGGGAATTAGATTGGCACTTCCCGGAACTCACCGCGCTGTTCGTGGTCTGCGCCGTGGTGGTCCGGCTCATCGCGGCCGGGGGAACAGCATGTCCGGGGCCATCGGCAAGGAGTTCGGCGACCTTGTCGGGGCAGGCATGGTGATCGGGCATGAACAACAGCTCAATCACCAGCACCACCCTGCACGCGCTGGAAAGCCTGGTAACCAGCACCCCCGGAGCGCTGTTCGCCGACACCGTGTTTCTCGTGAACATCCCCTGGGCTTCCTGATCCCGTCCTCCTCCTCCGGACACGCCGCCCTCACCATGCCGATCATGGCGCCGATTTCGCGAATGGCCCCGCTTCCTGTTGGTTACCGCCTGGCAGCCGGTCTCCGGATTGTCCAACCTGGTCACCTGACCACGGCGGCGGTTATCGGTGGTATCGCGCCGGCGAAGGTGCGCTACGACCAGTACGTACGATTCGCCGACCCTACTGCTGGGCATCCTGCCCGTGCTGAACCGTGTGTTCCTGGCCGGGTGATCCGGCACGGTTGGCGCTGCCTGACCACCACACGCCGCCATCCAAATGGGCCGTCGTGTGGGAACACCAAATTGAGAATCGCAAATTCGGCAACGACTCGGTAGGATCGAGCGCGAGCGCTATAGTCGGCCACTAAGGGAGGGGCTCACCATGGAGACGTCCAGAAAGAAACTGCGGGTCAGCATCTACAGCACCCGGGAAGAGTTCGATGACCTCCTGGAGTACATGGTAGGTATCATCGAAAAATACAGCCTACCCAGTCATTTCGACGTGCAGACGACCGACGAATCAGAGCCGGGATCAGATCTCGAAAAGCAATGGGCTGCTCTCAATCCGGGCATACCAGCCGGATCGAGAAAGGAACGTCAATTGCTTATAATCGAGACAGAGAAGGTTGCAGATCCCGAAAAGGCCGATATATCAGTACTCGAAGAATCCGTCAAAGAGCACATCGCTTTCACCTTCTCGGACTCCGACGACGGCTCGACCAATAAAGTCACATATCACCAACAGATTACTGAGCACGCAGTTTGAGCATCAGGCTACCTAATTGATCAGAACGACACCCGCTCCGAGGCGGGAAGATAGAGTCGGTCTGTGCTCCGAACGTCGAACACGGTGTGGAACTCCGACGTGTTTCGAACAACTTGGTTGACGCGGACCTCTGCGGGCGCATGGACGCTGGAGGCGGTGGCGGCATTGGCAATCCCTGATCGAATCTTCTGCCGCCATCGCCTCGCATACGATATGAAGAAGGCTGCAAAGTCCAACCGCTCGCCGCGCTTCTGGCTTTCTAAGTAGTACGCTTCCAGCGCCATCGTTAGTCCACGAATATCTGCAATATTCTCACCGACGGTCAATGCACCATTCACACGATGCGTCCGGCCCGAAGTATCGACCGTCAACCGACCATACTGATCGACCACCGCTCGGACTTTTTGCTCGAAAGCCGATCTGTCCTGGTCGGTCCACCAATCTCGCAGATTGCCAACCGCGTCGTACTTGGCGCCTTGATCATCGAAACCGTGTCCGATCTCATGCGCAATTATCGAGCCGATAGCCCCATAATTCAGAGCGGCGTCCTGTCCAGGATCGAAATACGGAGGCTGCAGTACCGCTGCCGCAAGGGTGATCCGGTTTTGCTGCCGCGAATAGGATGCCTCCACTCGATATGACGGAATAGACCATACCGAGTTGTCCACCGGCTTGCATATTGACGCGATCACGTGCTGACACTCAACCTTTGATATAGCTCGAATACTGCCTATCAGGCGGCCGCGCGATACTTCATATTTATGACAGTCGGGCCAAACTTTCGGATATCCGATCCGCGCCGACATACTATCGAGTTTTTCTATTGCCGCTACCTTCGTAGCATCACTCATCCAAGCTGATGTCGAAAAATTTCTTCGATACGCATCTTTGATGTTCTCCACCATATCGGAAACCAGCAGCATAGCATGCTCGGAAAAGTGCGCTTCGACATATTTGCGACCCAGTGCGTGATCCAGAAACTTGTCGACTGTCTCCACTGCGGAAGCCATATCGGACGGCGGATCCGTCAGTCCACTCATCGCACGCCCAAAGAAGTCGAACGCATAATCGGAGAACGGTCTACCCAGATAGAAACAAAAATCTCGAATCGCGCCGAGTGCGAGATAGTTCCGCCATAAATCTATATCAACCTCGGACCACAATGCACCGACCGCCGCCATAAAAGATGGCTGAGCAACGATCACGTCACCGAAAACTTCCCTCTCGAAGAGCGCCACAGTCCAATCCACCCAATCGAAACCGGGCGAAGAGTCGAAGATCTGTTGGTACTTTATGACATTCCGAGTGGCCGAGGCATCGCGGGAGCGGCTTCGATCCCAATGCAGGCCGGCGATCCGTGATTCCAATTCCAGCATGGCATCGGCGCGGCTGTTACCATCCGCGAAGTCGGCTGCGCTTGCAATTCGAGCCAGAAACTTCCTGTAAGCATCCCGCCGCGACACCTGATCGGCCGACACATAGAAAGCTCTGTCGAACCTGATACCCGATTGGAAGAGCATCGGCCGACCGACCCCGCCATCCGGTACGATCCTGAATCCAATAAGCCCGCCCATGGCGCCTTGAGTCTTCCCGGCGGGCAGTTCTTTCGAGATTGCAGCCATCGCGCCGGCAAGTTCTTGCTTCGTACCGGCCCTGTCTATCGCGTCGAGTAAATCCCGAATCGGGCTGAGGCCAAGCTGATCACGAGTCTCGATATCGAGCTGTGCATCATATAGATCGCGAATCTTCTGCTCGATAGAACCGGGCAATGGATCGTGGATAGCCTTGATCAGCTCCGTGAGTTGCAGCTGGATTCGCTCAGCAAGTTCTTCGCCGCTGCTCTGGCTCGCTCTATCCGCAGGCAGTTGATACTCATACAGCCATTTGCCGTTGACGTAGCGGTACAGATCATCCTGCGGCCGGAACGCCGGGCCTGCACCGTTGAGTTCCTTTCCGCCGTTGTACGTGCTCGCCGGTACCGACGACCCAACCAGCAGGAGGCCGGTCGACGCGAGGAAATTACGTCGATTGATCAGAGCGTCCTCCCTGCGCTTCATACTGCATATTCGTGATCAGCAGTACCATGATTCGAGCCTATTGCGTTCTCGAAGCCCGATGACTGGATCTCGAACATCGCGCGATAAATACCCTCCGACTGTTCCATGAGCTCCTTGTGTGTGCCGATCTCGACTATTCGTCCACGATCGAGAACCACGATTTGGTCGGCCCGACAGACGTTCGAGAGCCGGTGCGTCACGAGCACAGTCGTCGCACCGAGCCGACGATTCGTGTTCATCAGAAAGTCGAACGCATCGGCCTCGGCCCGAGCATCCAATGCTGACGTCGGTTCGTCGGCAATCAGCACGGGAGCACGGGCGTAGATACCGCGTGCGATGCCGAATCTTTGCCACTGCCCCGCCGAGAGGTCCACCCCCTCCCGGAATTTGCGCGACAGTAGGGTCTCCTCTCCACGGTCCAACCGCTCGACTACTCGGCCCGCGCCGGATGCGTGCATGGCCGCTACCCACGCTTCAATGTTCTTTTCCGCCAAGAATCCGCGTCCGATCAGGACGTTGTTCACGGCGGTCATCGGCCATCTGGCCGGCTCCTGGGACACAAACGCCACCGTCCTACGAACCGATTCCGCTTCGACGGTTTGCAGATTCATATCGTCCCACTCGACGACACCATCGGAGGGTGAATACAGTCCGGCAATCAGTTTGGCGACTGTCGACTTGCCGGATCCGTTCTCGCCGATCAACGCAACTGTTTCGCCGCGACGAATGGTAATATTGATCCCAGAAACTGCCGGTGTCGCCGCACCCGGATACTTGAACTCGACTGATTCGAGTCGGATGACATCCGGTCCGTGCTCCGGAATCTTATGAGCGCCAACGATTCTACGGCGCTTGACACATTCCTTCAACAGACGTTTATAGAAGGAGATATGGAAACCCTTCTCGAACAGCTCGTTCACGATCATCATCGCGCCCGCCAGCGTCGCGCCACTGTTCCGCATCGCAAGTGCGGCGACTGCAGCCGAGCCCAGCTCGATGAACTGGCCATACAACAGCAGCCCTAGCAGCGCATACGATAACCCCGTTCCGACGCCGCCCATTGTCCGGCCGGCCAGCTGGACGCGCGTCCTCCGCCTTGCCACTACCAGATCTTCGACCAGTAAGCCATCTGTGACACGCCTATAGTCGGCCGCCAGTCGGCTCTGCAAGGCTAACGCAGTTCGCTCGAGTGCAAATTCTCGGCTTGTGGTTGTTTGGTCGATGACCGACTTCTGCAGGTTGCGAGTGACCGTTCCAAGGAAGTGTTCATAGTTCAACCGAGCACTCACCGACGAAGCCCACACAGACGGCAGAGCGGCGAGGACCACAGCCAGCATCAGCAGCGGATTCATTATTGCGACGGCCAACATCGACGAACCCAATACGGTCGCTGATGTCAATAGGCGAATAATCTGGCTGGCGCACACCTCGAAAGCGCGTATAGCGACCCGGCCACCTTGCTCGATCAGCTCTCGAAAATCAGGATCTTCGAATGCTATTAGGTCGACCCCAGCGACGCTGCTGGTTATCTCATTTTCCACCGCGTGCACCAAGCGGGGCCGCAAACTACCTTCCGCAGCTCCCACCGCGGAGTCCAGTAGCGCCGTGATCGAATAAGCAGCGACAACAATCAACAGCGAGGGTGCCGCGCGCACGAGGCGATCGGGCGTCGGTCCGCCTGCTAAGAATTCTGTAAACACAGAGGCGGTCGCCAGGAGCCCGATCGCGCGCATGCCGCCTGCAGCCAAACTCACAAACCCGACGGCCAGCACCAGCCACTTTGCTGTCCGCCAGGCCAGCCCCACCACGACCGAGACCGTCCTGGGCAGGGCCAGTACCGCTTGGGAGACACTAGCGCGAACGACCTGACGGTGTGTGCCAACCCAATCCGGGTCGGC
This sequence comes from Nocardia sp. CS682, assembly GCF_004634405.1. NCBI lineage: Bacteria > Bacillati > Actinomycetota > Actinomycetes > Mycobacteriales > Nocardiaceae > Nocardia > Nocardia sp. CS682. The sequence continues at coordinate 3,384,482 of NZ_CP029710.1, forward strand.
AAGATTGTCGATGCCGATCAACGGTTCGGTCCGGATCCGAGTCGGAGTCGGAGTGGGTGATGGTGACTGAGCTATCCTCCCCCAAATGCCCATCCCGGAAGTCTCACCCTCCTACGTTTCCAGGAAGGCATACCGTGGATACCTTCGAAACAAGTCACCAAGTACTGTGACGGACAAGATTATCAGGAAGATTCCAGTCAAGCCTCCAAAGGCTGCAGACACTCGCACGTCGATGGATGACAAGATATCCGAAAAGCCGACTCCCGATGAAAATCGAACGACGCCTACGACAAAAGCAATTGCCGCTAGGCACGTGGCGGCCATAGCTATCACTATGGCCAGCCCATCCATAGCTACCACTGAAAGCAGCACACGTGGCGACATACCCTGCATACGTAGTCGGTGAAATTCCGCGAGAGATTCCTGCATACAGAGCACGATCACGATGAGCGATGCGGCCACGCCGACGAAGAGGATTCCGGAGAACAGCAACATAAAGTCGATCAGCTCGACGCCGCCACCGTACTTGACGGCGTCTACGTTGCTTACAGTCAGTACGATTCCCGAAAGACTGCACATTATACCAAGAGGGAGCAGCGCCGGCATTGCAACTCGAAAGAGTTGCACCAGCGAGCTACTCACTGCGATCCCCGGCGCACCGGGAACTAGCCACAGAAAGCATCGGGCTATTCCATCGAATACTCGACGACCCAACAGGCTCGTAAAGATCCACGCGAACAGGACACCCGCGCCGATGACAAAGATACCACGTTCCTTCTGATCCACCGACGCCGTGATCCACAACAAACCGGCAAGTATTGCGAACTGGATACCTCGCCACGCCATGCCGAGAACAGATCGCCGCCGGTTGAATTGGCTATGTCCGGCACGCGAATCGAGCGAAGCGATGGGCGGGATTGAAAAAATTATGAAGACAGTACGTATCGCCGCTATCAAAGATAGCGTAAAAGTTAGAACGACTGAAGTCGAAAGAGCAACAGATCCAATCCCGATCTGAAACTCGGCGGGAATCAGCAAAAGGCCGGTCTCGTTGAGTGGAACCGATTCGAGGAGGAGTTGCACGAGATTCAGACCGAGCGCCGATATCGGAACAGCGAGAATCGCTCCCGCCACGATGCCAGCCGTAGATTGCACCACAATGACACCGAACAGACTCGTCGAAGAAATGCCGATCAGTCGCCACCGGCCGATCTCGTCCTGCTGGATTCTCACGACAAATCGACTCACTGCAGGTGAGAACAACAAGAAGGCAACGGATGTCCATATGATGGAATTCACCGATATAGCCGTGATTGCGTCCCGCTGTTTGCCGTCCGGCAAGGCTGCTGCAGACTCGAGATATGACGATGGGATGGTCAGCGCGGAAATAACGGCAGCATAAAAGAGCGCCGATGCTGTCAACACACCCCAGTGGGTGCGCAAGCTGAACCAGGCGAGCCGCGGCAGAGTAGTCATCGGCCCTTCCCCAGCTTCCCTTGCTCCATCACGTACACCGTATCGGATTCCCTTGCGACCGCATCGGAATGCGTCACGACAAGTACCGAACTCCCGAGATCGGCGAGTGCCCGCAGCTGTTTCACGACGAATTCGCCATTCGTGGCGTCCAAAGATCCAGTCGGCTCATCGGCGAACACTATGCCCGGCCGCTTCAGCAAAGCACGAGCGACAGCTACGCGCTGCATTTGCCCGCCGGACATCTCGTCCGGATACAAATCGAGACATACCTCGATATCCATCTCGCAAAAGAAGGATCGGATCTCCGCGCGCGAAACTTTACGTCCTGCACAACGCAAAGCAAATTCTACGTTGCCGTAGCCGGTAAGTCCTCGGATCAAATTGGACGACTGAAAGATGAAGCCGATATCGGTTCGGTACAGACGACTCATCGCGCGGCTCGAACTCTTCGATATATTGTGGGAGTTCAGACTTATTTCACCAGATGACAGTGGAAGAAGGCCGGCCGCACAATGCAATAGCGTGCTCTTGCCGGAACCGCTCTTTCCCATCACCGTTACAAATTCACCGCGCGACACCGACAAGTCCACCCCATCCAGTACCGTGCGTGCCTCCGCGGCGGCCCTGGTCGCTGGATACCGCTTGCTAGCACCTCGGATCGACAGACTCATGTTTCTTTCCCTCCATACGGATATCCCCCACACGACTCGACGTGACCGCGATGGTGCCGAACAGGCCGTCCCGAAGAGTACCCGCCCCAACTCTTTTCGGCCTCAGGGATGTCACTGATTCTGACCCTGAGGACCTGATCACAACGGACCTCGAGCGGCGGCGAAGCCCTACTTCGGCTCCGCCGCCGTCCGTCGATGTCGTTACCTGGCCGGCCCGACGAGCACGGCGCGACCGGCGATCAGCAACCGTGCCAGCTGATGGTGCTGATACCTTCGCACTCATTGTGGCTAGCGGTGCTGACCATCTCGTCACCGAACGCGCTACGGCTATCGGCGGGTTCCATCCGCTGCAGTGCGGAAACATCCAGCATGATCATTGTGTTACTTCTCCCTCTTTTGTGTTTCTATAAGGCCGTTGGGCCCTTGACGCACACCACGCCAAGCTATAACTGCGGCAAGAGGCCGTAGTCGTCTCTGGCCATAAGGTTGGCAGCATGGATGACTCCGCTAGATCCCGTAGCGAAGTCGGTCGTAATCCGAAGGTTTAAGTCCCCAGGTATAGCCCACGCATCGAATGAGGTCCGGACGGACATGCCGCGAGCCATTTGATTGAGTTCGGCGATATCGATCATTGGTAGTTTCGAGAAGGCTCGAAGTCCATTCGATCCGTACACCAGGCCGGCGTAACCGTTGAACAGTCCACAATTCACGCTGAAGACAGGAGATGCGGCGGCAACAAGACTATCGACACATTCGGCCACGCTCGGAGCTATCCTCTCACGGGGCAGATTTGACAAAACAACTCCGAAACCCGCCGAACCGGTGGCAAGATATGGCAGTAGTCGGCCTTCTTGCTTGAACTGAAGTCTCCCCTCGGAGTCGGCATGGTAGCGTTCGAGCTCTCTGACCATGGCCTCGTTGAGGACGTCCAGATATATCGGCCGGTCGTAACAATGGTATGCCTCGGCAAATAGCCAGGCGAGTCCAAGATCTCCGAATAGGAGCCCCGAATTCTGTTCGATTGTTCGGTTTGTTTTGACAGTTTGTCCTGTCCGGAGAAAATTTTTGTCCGACAGATAATTATGAGCTAATCGCTTCAACTCGTGCTCGATGTCGGGGACAAGAACTGACGCCACTTCTGGATAGGCAGCCATCCGCATCGCGGCGAGCAGTACGCCGGGTTTCCCGTCGAAAATCCGCCAACCCTGAGCTGCGTCCAGCGGCCGGGAACGCTGCAGCACATTCAATGCGGCGTCGATTTCACCGCTCGCCACCAACGCATAGATCGTCCCGCATACCCCATCGAACAGGCCCACCCTGCGTGTATCCGCAGCCTCAGCAAGAAGGCGAGAAACTTCCCCTGCACTACCCGACCCCAGCAACGCGATAGTATGACCCGCGATGCCGAAAGCTATGCCGTGCATGTCATCTTCGAGGGCATCGAAATGGACTGCTTGACGGCCTAACCTGCTCGCCGCCGCGGCCATCGTCTTGGGAAGGTCACGTGAAAGAGCGCCGATGAAGTCAGCTGGCGGCTCAACAAGATCCGCCACATGCCCCGACGAAACTCGAATGCTGTCGACCAATTGCGAATGTACCGCCGTGAGCTCGGCGACAGCACGAGGTGGCTGGCCGTTAGCATAACTAAGCCGTTCGAGCAATGCGGGGACAGCCCGGTTGACGCGGTTCGGTGTGATATCGCTGTGCTCGTTCCGTGCGGTAAGCATGTAAACGATTATCTGTGCGACCGCATACTCGTCGTCACGATGGCGCGGTAGGTCTTTCGGCGGCCGGTACCCCGGCGCGTTGACTCCAGACGTGGTGTCACTCGACGCCGAACGTGCTGTCTCGAAATCTATTATCGTCGTTGCCAATGACTCGACATCGACAATAATATTGCGCGGATGTAGATCAGCGTGAATAATATCCCGTCGTTGCAGGGCCCTGACGTGTACGAGCAAGTTGTCTACGATCACCTTGCAGTTGGAGGCGTAACGGCTCCACACGACCGAGTCCGTGCTGTAGAGGGGGATATTGGAGACGATCCATGACTGAAGCGTGTTTTCCCCGACATCGGCAAGAGCGAGAAGATAACGTCCACCGACGTCGCCATGCCATAATACTTCCGGCCCGATTCCAGCATCTCGAATCCGCTCGAGCATAATAGTCTCGTGCCGGATTCTTTGATAGCCATCGCGCCCGTCAGATGTGAGGCCGGCGTGTAACCGTCCCTCCTTGACTACAATCTTCCGGTCGGATTGGACCATGACACCGGCGTAAACGCCGCCCGCATTGGACTGTTTGATGGCCGACATGATCCGAAAGGGCGCCAGCGTTTTCGGTGGCGTTCTTGCGGCATTCGTTATAAATTGCGGCACCTCGATCCACTCCGGCGGACTGAACCAGGGCTGACGGATGTCTTCCTGCAGTTCTCCATCCGGCCCAACGATGCAAAGAACCCCGCCTTCTTCCATCCGTTTGAACGCGCCATATCGCAGATGAATCGGGCCACTGGATACACGTAGATCGGTGAGCACATCTGGTCCATCGAACGAGCGCATCACGATATCCAAGTCCTGGATTATCTGCTCCAACACATCACCCGGCGGATAGATGGTCAACAATTTTCCGGATGTGGTCCGCGACGCATTCTTAGAATTCATTGCGCGGTACCATGAAACTGCGGTAGCCGCCTTGAAGTACAGGGTCCGCTCGGCGCAAAAGTGCGCGACGACCGACGCTACCTCACGCTCGCTTCCGTACGAGGCACTGACGTGAATTTTCCAACCCTGGATCTGCAGCGGAATCGCCTCGGCCGGAGTCCAATGTGTCCAATACGCGGCAGATTCCTGCTGATATCCGGGAATGGTCTCGGATATCAGCAGGTCATCTTGGTTGACCTGCGCTTCGCGGACCGCAAAGAATTCTCGATCACGAGCGCAGTATCTTTCGTATAACATGCAGCAGATTAAATCTTCTTGCAGTGCCGCTTGTAGTATCCCTCAGGCACAACCACATTCTTCTTGGCGTCCCGGATAGCATCACCGATGCTAGGCCCGGAACCGGTTCCGTACAGGTAGCCGACGGAAGCTCCGCCCGAGTTCTCCACCTGCTGACACTTCACTGTGACCGTTACGTCGGCGTGAGCCTCACCAGCAGTGAGGATAGCGGTGGCGAATACGACGCCCATAGATGCGATCGCTGTGCCGATTCTCCGTGTGCTCATAATTTACCCTCCCAAGATAAAGCGCATGCCTGTACCGGCGGCGCTGAATAATTGCGTGAATAGGTTTCAACTGAGGCGGCAAAGACTGGAGGTCTCAACAGCCTTCGAATTGCGCTGCAAGTCGACTAACAGCATGCAGTCGGCTAGAGCCGACCATTGATGATCCCCCTCCGAATCAACGACTCTCCGAGTCCCCCAATGTAATTCCCGATCGTGAGCCTAGCACGGTTCAGCGATCGTATACAGGGATGTCCAGTGCTGCAATACTTTTGGCAGTGGCTGCCCCAAACCTGCCGTCTTGGGCGCGCTGATCGGCGCGAGCCTGAGCGAGCTGCGTCGACCAGACGGTTGCTACTGCGTTCATTACTGCCCCCGATTCCGAGTTGCCCTGCAGGGGCACGTTTCTGAGTTCCGATCACTAAGTTGGACGCGCCCAAGCCTCGTATGGTTCCCGCCGAATTGAACCATTAATGTGATGCGAGTCACTCCATGCGCTTCAGTGGGTCTACTCCGCCCGCTGGGTTCGACAGAGGTGGCGAGGGGGTCCGTAGCCGGTAGTGCGGACCGACTTCCTGCGGTCACAGTCAGGCCATGTCCCCTGGCAACCCACGTCGACGGCTCTGCCACGTCTCGACGCCGAAACTTGAGGAAAGGCGGTGCGCGATCCCGCGGGGCGTACACCTCTCGCCGATGGACTGGGAACCCGTGGACGCAGCGCTTCCGCTCGGGTGACCTCCTCGGCTTTGCCTATGGCGGTCTACGCGACGTTCAACGCGGCCAGGCAGTTTGAACGTCGCCTGGTGTCCACCATGAGCCTGATCGGGCCATATCGACCAGTAAGGGCTACGAGAAGCGCCGAGGACAGCCGCCGCGCGCACCGCCGAACTACCCGCCGACCCGCTGTCCAGGTTGCTCATGTGGCACCGCCGATCGGCAACACTGAAGCTGCCGCACGAGAATCGCTCGTCCAAGCGACGGACGGCGGTACCCGTACCGACGCTGTCAGTGCCCCCAGCACGGCTCGTACAACATCTACACCGCCTTCTCGCCGCCCTGAGCCGCTGATGTCAGCCGATGCCGAGCTAGTAGTTCGACGACACCGTCGGCGTGACAACAGTCAGCGATGAACCGAAAGGATGTCCATCAAGCTGAGCAGGCAGCAACACACGACCGCCGTCTAGCACCCCTGCCGCCTCCTTGATCACATCTGCACCCATGAGTTCATCCCCGTGGACGCGGGGAGCACGCTGGGCAGGTGGCGGGCAGATCCCGCACGGATCGGATCATCCTGCGGGCGCAGCAGAACTAATCGACCCGCCGATCCGAAAGTGCAACCGCTTCTGCGCCCGTGGATCCCGGCAGCCACCCCGGCTGACCGGGCCCACCCAGGGTCGCCCAGCCGCTGCTGATATGCAGCGAAACCCAATCCGAACCTCCAAACCAGCACATCACCCTTCGTCTTGAAAGATCGAGGCTAGTGCGAACCTTCCCCCGGCGGAATGAATGTGTCTGCGCTATCGGCGTCACTGACATAGCCGGAGGAATCGATAGTGATCGCGGTCGCCTTTCCTTGCGACGTGATGAGCCAGGCTAATACCTGCTCCGTGTGCGACGTTCCCTGTGCCCCTTCCATTTTCGGATGCACCCGCCAGCCCCCTCCTGGCAATGCGGCTACGACCTGGTCGGCCTTCTCCAGGCGAGTGAAATCTTCGAATTCGGTCACAGGGCGCAGGGCTCCGCGTTTGGGGTCGACGACGAGCGCCGTTCCAGTCGAATGCTGCCAACCCTCCACACGCATTATTCGGGCATCCTCGGTGTCGGTTCCCGCAAAGTACGCGATCCATCCGGTTTGATTGAAGAATTTAAGAGACGTCGTCCCTCTCTCTCCAGTCTTGACGGTGAAGATAACTGAATCCGAGCCGGTCATTTTCTTCTCCTTTAGCAGGTCGCCTTCAATCCAGGGTACAATAATTTCCTGAACCACCAAATTGGCACGTAGGCCAGCAACTTCTTCAGTCAATACGGAATAAGCCGATCGCAAGAAGTCGATGATTCCGTCGAGCAGTTCCCTGGTTGCCACCTTTGCCCGCAGTGGTCTCGTGGACGATCCCACCGAAACTCCATCACCAGTATGGCGAAGCTGTAAAATCTCGTCGCGCTCCGAGAAGCTTAACGTAGAGTTCCTACCCTGGGAAATATCTTCGGCCACGCCACGGAGACCCAGCGCTATATCAACAAGTGTCACATAGGTGTCCCCCGAGAAGAACGTGGTGCCATTTATGACTATCTCGACACCGACAGCAAAGTACTTATAACGCAAATCTAGTTCCCCAAGATTCGCAGGATCGTCGCCCTCGGGGTAATCCCATGTCTCGCGCCAAGGCGAGGAATTATCCGGAATCGAGAACGATAAATGGATCATAATCTTCTTCCGATTTAATTGGTCGGATAGGCGGTGCGAACGACACCCTTCTCGTCAACAACAACTTCGACGGCAGTGTAAGTCTTATTCGGATCTCCATTCTTGTGACCAAGTTTTTCACCGAAATCTAGTCGGTAGATGTAGCCTTCCACAAGTTTGCCATTCCTCTTATTGCGCCGAACCGTTCCATCCTCGATTGTTTGCTTGATCCGACTTTGAACGAGAGCGTCCGTTCCGTCGAAAATACCCGAATCACGATCTGCCATCCCCCCGCCCGGTCGATGACGTCCTCTGATGTGCTCCCAACTCTCATCTGTAAAACGGACTTCATCGTAAGGAAGGTCGTCGCTGCTGAGCTCCGGACCCCAATCTTTGTCCCTGGGCCCATTCCGGTTCGAACCGCCGGGAGGCTTCTTCTTTGGGCGCTCGCCGGTCAGGTCCAGGTTGTTGATCGGGTCGGCGTTGACATAGTCGTAGTTGTTGGCTGATCCGCCGGAGATGGGGTCGACTTGCAGGAACCGACCGAGCACGGGCAGGTAGGTGCGGGCTCCCATCTCGAGGGCTGGTTGGCTGGCGATGTGTTCGATGGGGACGGTGTGCTGGCCAAGGTAGCCGAAGTCCATGCCGCCGTCTGCGGTGGCGGGGATCGGGATGTCACCGATGGCGCCGGTGGCGGGGTCGATGTTCTGGCCGTAGGGGTCGTAGAGATGGAGTGCGCCGGTGCGTGTGGCGGCATGGTCGGTGGTGAGCAAGATATCGCCGTGAATGTTGGGGTACGACCAGTTGGCGGCTTTGGTGTCGGTGTAGCTCTTGGTGAGCAGAGCGCCGCCGGGCAGTTTCAGCATCCGTTGCCGCAGGGCTCCGGAATCATCGAGGACGAAATCCGGCCCGCCGGCGTCGGAGGTGAAACCGTAGCGGGTGATCTGTGCGGGTTTCGCGTTTTCGCGGACCGTTCGCATTGTGATGCGGTCGGTGACGTCGCGGGTGTAGACGACGGAGCGTCCGGCCGCGGTGGTGGTGGAGATGTGTCGGAGGGTGGAGTCGTATCCGAGGGTGTCGGTACCGACTTTGGTCGTGTTGCCGTATGTGTCGTAGCTGAACGACAGAGTGGTGGCACCGTTGGTGGACAGCAGCCGGTCGGCGTCGTCGTAGCAGTAGTTGGTGGTGGTTGCCGGGGCGCCGTTGAAGCTGTCGGTGAAGGCGGTGCGGTTGGTATTCAACCCCGCTTTCTTGTTCGGCCCGCACCCGTTGTCGCCGGCGAAGCTGTAGGTGAGCTGGTGGTGCGGCACGGCGGCCGCGACCAGGCGGCCGACCCCGTCATAGGTATAGGAGCTGTTGTAGGTGGCGCCGGGACCAGCGGTGTCGGTGATGGTTTCGTCGGTGATGCGTTGGTCACGGGATCGGGTGACCGCACTTGTGACAGTGGAGCCCGATACCTTCCATAAGAGGCCGGTCGTTGAGCCGGCGGCGTTGTGGGTGATCGCGAGGTTGGATCCGTTGCCGTAGGCGACCTTGTCCAGAATTCCCGCGGTGTAGCCCGGGGTTGCAACCCGTGCCCCGTCAAGGTCTAAGCCGATCAGCCGAGACGCGTCATCCCAGTAGTAGCTCAGGGTGGAGGTAGCCGCCTTGACTGTGGTGGTTTGACTGATCTTGCGCCCGGCTAGATCGTAGGTGCTGGTGGTGGTGACACCGCCTGCGTCGGTGTAGGACACGGTCTGGCCGAGCAGGTCGATCGTGGTGGTGGTCGATCCGCTGTTGTCGCTGACTTTCAGCTTCAGCGGGTTGCCGTCGACGGCGTAGTCGTAGGTGATGGTGCGGGCCGGTTTGTCACCCATCGCCGGGAACGACTTCTCCACGACGCGGTCACGGGCGTCGTAGCTCACACACGACCACGGCTCACTGTTGGTACGGACAGCGACAAGACGGCCCGCTCCGTCGTACACCGACTCGACCGCGTTGGCTGATCCGTCCGAGTTCTTGGCTCCCCGAACGGTTTTGACCCTGCCACCCTGGTTCATGGCCGCAGAGTTCGACTTACAAGGGTTCGAGCGGGTTTCGCGGTCCCCGTAGTAGGTGACAGTGCCGCGCTTGTCGGAATTGGTGAGGTCACCGCCAGGCAGGGCTGCCGCCAGTTGACGCAAGTAGCCTTGGCCGGGCTTTTCGAACAACATCCGCCCGGTCAGGTTGATGCCGCCCGGGTCTCCGGTCTTGGACACTGCCAGCCCGAACACGGGGTCGATCCCATTGTTGGGGTCTGAGTAACTTGTCGCGAGTTTCTTCGCGGGTGCGCGTTCGGTGTCACCGCCGGAGGTGTTCTCAGCGATCTGGCTGGTTTCGAGTCCGTAGCGGGGTGCCAGGTTCTGCCCTGGCACTGTGACAGAGGATCCGGCGCCCGGGGGTTTCCAGGTGAAATCGAGTGCCCCGGTGGTGCCGCCGCGGTTGTAGTAGTCGACCCGGACTCGATGCCAGCTACCGGCTGTGGTGTTGGTGTAGGTGCCCGGGACAGCGGTGGCGGCCTTGTCGGTCCAGCTGTCCACAATGAGCACGTCATCGATCCACAACCGGACACCATCGACGACGGTGAACCCGAGTGCATAGTCGCCGGTATCGGGGAACTTGATTTCGCCGGTGAATCGGCCCGACCAGCCGCCCTTGTTCGCGACCGGCGGGGTCGATCCCCAGCTACGTTTCAGGCTGCCGTCGGCGGAGCCGACACCGGTCGCCCAGTCTTTCGGGACTCCGGAGGTGAACGGGTTATCGTAGAACGCCGCTTCCAACCCGACCAGATTCTTGTCGTACCGAGTATTGCTGTGAGGCATCGTGTTCGCGCACTGCGGGGTCGGCAACTGCCCGGTGAAACAGGCCGCCGGAGCCGGACCATAACTGTCGGTCGGCCGGTCTGCGTGGTCGTAGATCACCGTCGAGCGGCGACCGGTCGAGTCGATCGTGGCTGTTCGCTGGTCTTTCGCGTTCCATTCGCCGCGGACGGTGTCTCCGACACCGTTGGTCGAGGCGAGCAGGCGACCGGCCTCGTCCCAGCTAACGGTGCGGTCCGGTGGCGAGTTGAACCCGCCGGTCCCGTCGACGTTGACGATCGATTTCCGGTTGCCGAGGTCGTAGCCGTAGCGGTGGACGGGCCGCTTACCCATATAGCCGCCATCGGAGGACGGCCCGGTGACAGCGACGGCCCGTAGCCGTTCGGGCACCCCCGGCTCTTCGACGAAGTTGGCGTACTGAATCGCCGTGTGTACCAGAGCTTGGGAGGGGAACTGTTGGATCGAAGCCCAGTCGTGGCCCAGGTTCCCGCGAACAAAGCTCAGCGGTCCGATAGTGGCGAGGAGTTCCTGGCGTTTGACTTCGCTGCTGGTCTCTCGATACTCCTTCTGGACATCGGCGAGGTTGGTGTAGCTGAAGTCCTGCATAGCCGCACTGGGGTTCTCGATCCGAGCGACTACGTTCAGCAGATACCACAACCGGGTTTCGGTGCCGTCCCAATAGGTGATGCGGCACAACTGTTGTGCGGGGGCGGAATTGGCCCCCGCAGGAAGCGACGCCCCGCCGTAGCAGTTGTTACTGCCATCGGTGTTGTAGTGCAGGGTGTGCGAGCGCCCCGATACCGGGTCGACGATCTCGGACAACCGTGACGGAGAACCTCGATAGCGGTACTGCAATGATGCGGGCTTCTTGCTATCGAGCACGGTCGACACCTCAGCGAGAGTGCCGTCGGGATTGAACAGCGACACCACTCCGTTCTCGGTCACCGAGAGTCGGCCATGGGCGTCGAAAGCCACGACGCCGTCGCGTCCCGGTGGCGGAACGTATCCACCGGAGGTGCGAGCCCAGCTGTGCTTGCCGCCCGCACCGTCGGTGAGCACCACCGCACCGTCGAGCATCGCCGCGTGGCTGTATTCGCTGGCCGGCATCGACAACGTCCAGCCCGCGGGCAACGGCGGCGGATCAGCGGGGTACAGCCACTGAGCCGGCGCGATCCGCGGTATCAGGTTATGCATGCGCATACCACCTGCGGTGCCCTGAGTGCTCTTGACCCACAACACCATTGCCGGTGGATCAGCGGAATGGTGATACAGCTCAACCTTGATCGGCACCCGCTGACCATCACTCAGTGACACCTCGTCGTCACGTTTCGGACCGGCCTCGGTGAACTTGTCATGGAAGATGCCACCGGCTTCGGGGTTGTCGTAAACCAGGCGATCGCCAACCCAGATCTTCGCTCCAGGGGTGTGCGCGCCAGCGAAACGGTAGTCACCAGCGACCGGGGCCCGGAAATATCCCTCCCACCGGACCATGAACCCCTCGGTACTCAGCCCGGGCGGCACGGGATCCCGGCTGGTTTCGTCGTGCCACATGTTGCTCCAGTGCAGATCCACCTGAGATTCGGCCCGCACCAGCACAGCGGCGGCGTCGTCGGGGGAACCATCGCGGTTGGCATCGTTGAAATACGAGGCCCGAACGCCCCGGGACTCACCTTGGCGTGAGTTGTAGGCGAACGTCACTCCCGCAGGCCCACCCAGCGCCGAGAAGATCGGACCCGAGGCATCGAAACGGACGTTGCCGTTGAACAAGTTCACCGTCACCGGGCCCAGCGAATCGGTCGGGGTCGGACCCGGATCACCCGTGCGCTGATCGATCGTGAAATGACCGACCCAGCCCACCGGCGTCGGTGTCTGTGCACCCGCTGCGACAGTCTCGACGGTCCAGGTGTATCGGCCGCCGTTGTGCAGCACATTGCGGGGAACCGTCCACTGCGGTTCCTGCAGGCACCCCGACTGCGCCACGCTGCCGGTGCGACCGTCGAAACCGGTCGACACCTTAAAGCAATACTTCGTGCCCGCTGCGGCGCCGCTCGCCGCGACCTTCAACACCGGTGTCTCGGAAGCCAGAATGGCGTTATCGGCCGGGGCGACCAGCACCGTCTTCGGATCCTGCTGCGCCCGCTGCCGCGGACTCGCACCTGGACTGTCGCCCTCCCCAGCGCGCGCCAACGGCACGAAATCGGCGTCGGGCAGAGGGGGCTCCGGTTTGAGCTCGAGCTCCGAGGACGGACCGTCCCCCGACGCCAGCAACGGCACAGCTCGCGGCGTCAACGGAGCCGCCGCACTCGGCGGCGACACAATCATCTGCGCCAACGTCGCAACCAGCAAAATCGACAACGCCACCATGCTCAAGCGGTACAAATTGGCAGGGAACCAACGCACCGGGGCGTCTCCCTGAAGGCGAAACTTCATTACACTCCACAATCTTCGAGCCCTGTAGGCGGGCAGCACAAATTTGACAGAACAGCACCAACTGGCAGATTCATTCCGAACGGGAATTCGTGATGTTGGGGCTACACGGGTAGCGCCTCGTACTACACCCGCGGACTGCAGCGGCCAACTTCACGCCCCCCAAGTTCAGAGCTGATGTCCAATGCACAGCCAAGCCAGCATGTTTGGGACCTACATGTCGATCATCCGCAGTTCGCCGGAAATCACATGTAGTCCACGCTGATTCAACACAACGGACAACACTCACGCGGTCAGCAGAAAAGACAGGAGGTCAAATGGTCCGAACAGCAGGACATCCATAGAATTGCATCTTGCAGATCACGCGCTGCCGACGTACCGACGCACATATTGCTGCGCAACTTGTTGGAGAACCACACTCAAGGCGCTAGTCATCGATGCACGCACCACCCACCCAGAATTGACTGATACCAAACGACATTGGGGCGATGCCTGCCCCCTTTTAATGACGGTACAGGTGAATCAAATGGGGAGCTACCGTCGGCGCCGACTGGGGAGCTGGACACAGCTCTGGCGACAACCGCTCCGCCGCACAGTCGCCCGCCACCGGATGCCGAAATTGCAAACTAGAAGGAAGGACCTTGCAGGGCAACAGATCTCGGCAGCAAGGTCCGCCGTAGCGACCAGTCACCCAACTCGATCTACACGATCGGCATCGGTCAAGTCGAGGTGCACGGCCCGCTCAACCAAGTCCATGAGCTCATCCACCGCAGGACTCAAGCAAACACCTCGTGTCCACCAAAGTAGCTACACGGCAACAACAGTCGAATTTCGACGGCACACGGCACACGGCGGTTTGATTCACGAACGATTGCTGCCCCGATCGTACCTAAGGTCAGGGCAGCAATCAGATGAGGATCAAAGTTATTGCCACAGCGAAAGTCCCGCGTTTCAAGATGAGGGCACAACTATAGCGCCTCCATGATCATCACCGAAGCTCCAACATCTGTCAACCCCGTTGCCTTCTTCGTGGACCTGACACGGGTCCACGGTCGCCGGCCCCGGTATGACTTCCTTCTGTCGCAGTCATTATCCGGGGGTGGTGTCGCCCGGGGTCTGGTGGCGTCGGGCGCGGGGAGCACCCCACCGCCTCACAGCCGGGCACCGGTAGCACGGCTCGTACAACATCTACACCGCCTTCTCGCCGCCCTGTGCTGCTGATCTCAGCCGATGCCGAGCTAGTAGTTCGACGACATCGTCGTCGTGGCGACAGTCAGCGATGAGCCGAAAGGATGTCCAGCAAGCTGAGCAGGCTCCAGTGGGATCTGGATTCCTACCGATGAGCACCCTGCCGTCGTGGAAGCACGACGACGGTGGTGTCCTGCACGATCGAGTGCGCGGACCATCCCCGCCGGGGCGCGGGAGCCCGCCAACCCGGACACTGTGCGTCATTGCTCTTTCGGACCATCCCCCGCGCGGGCGCGGGGAGCACATCGCGTCATAGGTCGTCGGGTGCCGACGAGCGGGATCATCCCCGGGGGCGCGGGGAGCACTCGGTGTCGGCGGTGGTGTACTCAGCGGCGTATGGATCATCCCCGCGGGCGCGGGGAGCACGTTAGAAGATGCCCGGGCTCTTTATGAACGGACCATCCCCGCAGGCGCGGGGAGCACTTTTCGGGAGCGTCCCGCCGGTCGAAGAGCAGCGGACCATCCCCGCGGGCGCGGGGAGCACTTGACTAGCCTCTTGACCAGGGTCTTTACCCAAGGACCATCCCCGCGGGCGCGGGGAGCACTTATCGGTGTACTTCACGAAGGAACTCACGTCGGGACCATCCCCGCGGGCGCGGGGAGCACATCGACTACGACCCGGACAAGTCCGATGACCGCGGACCATCCCCGCGCGGGCGCGGGGAGCACCGGAGGCGACGCTGCCCCGCTGCGCGGGGCGAAGGACCATCCCCGCGGGCGCGGGGAGCACACGCCTGGGCAGTGGCGATTCAGCTCGTAGTGCGGACCATCCCCGCGGGCGCGGGGAGCACTGTGGTCGTGGATTAGATTGTGCGACACCGCAAGGACCATCCCCGCGGGCGCGGGGAGCACCGGGTGTAGCGGCGAAGCCTCGTCCGGATTTACGGACCATCCCCGCGGGCGCGGGGAGCACTCTCCACGACACCTGACGCGGTCCCGTTCCGCCGGACCATCCCTGCGGGCGCGGGGAGCACGGCGTCTGTCATTTGAAAATCCGCCTGGCTTACGGACCATCCCCGCGGGCGCGGGGAGCACGAGTGTGTGGTGCAGCCGTCGTTGTGTGAGTGCGGACCATCCCCGCGGGCGCGGGGAGCACTACGACGAGTACGACACCGACGAGCTCGACGACGGACCATCCCCGCGGGCGCGGGGAGCACGATCTACAACGTCGTGACCGGGGCTGTTCTGTCGGACCATCCCCGCGGGCGCGCGGAGCACAGCTGGAACTCGTCCCCAGGCTTGTTCCCCGGACGGACCATCCCCGCGGGCGCGGGGAGCACAGCGACCTGGCGGTGCATCCAATCGACCGCGCCGGACCATCCCCGCAGGCGCGGGGAGCACCAAGAGATCATCGAAGATTCCGGCGATATTGCCGGACCATCCCCGCGGGCGCGGGGAGCACGAGTGGGCTGAATTCGTCGGGCATGGGACATCCGGACCATCCCCGCGGGCGCGGGGAGCACACTTGTTGACCTGGCTGTTTGCAGCCGTCAGGCCCATTTTTGATTCGGTTTGTTTTGGTTCGGGGCGGGATGGCGCCTGGGTTCGCTACTTGGGTTTGAACTTGCGCCGGGCTACGCGGCGACGCCATACGGTCTCGGATTGGTGTTCTGCTTGGTGGGTTGAGCGGGTCGTCATGGCTGTCAGTGCCGGGGTCGCGACATAGTCCGGAGCTGTCATCCGACGCATAAGTGTCAAGCCGTCGTAGTCCACGGGAGTCCAGTCGTGGCCGTGGACCTCGAATGCGAGGCGTTGTTCGTTGCGTGCGGTGTACACCATGATGGCTCGCCCTTCCGCGACGAACTCGATGATGCGCTGCCACATGAGTTCTCGGACACGCGGAGAGATGTTCCCGACGAACACGCCTGGGCTGATTTCGAGTAGCCATCGGGTGAGGTGTCCGCGCAGGCCAGGTGGTACGGCGGTGAGGACGACGGTGGTCAAAAGTCGTCTCCGTATCCGACTCCACCCGCTACTGGAGTCTCTCGGTCGTCCCAAAGTGAGATCACGTCGAAGTCGAGTTCTTCGAAATCTGTTGTATCGAGGCCGCTCTCATCGCGCAACAGCTTCTGTATGTCTCGTGCGCATCGCTCCAGGATCTTGCCGCCGTAAATCGCATCACGCACTCGCCGACGAGTCGCCGCACTGAGTTCTTCGGGCTCTTCAGCAGCGATATCGAACGCGATAGGAATGGTCAGCTCGGCTTTGTACAGGTCTGCGATGTCGTAGACGAATGCGCGGTGGTGGCCGGTGTGGACGAACCCGAGGGCGGGTGCGCATCCGAGAGCAACTATGACCGAGTGCACGATGCCATAGAGCGCGGAGTTCGCTGCGGACAGCGCCTGATTGATGGGTTCGCCTGCATCCCAGTCATCTTTATCGTAGTTTCGCCGAGACCATTCGACTCCAGCCCGTTCGGCGTGCTGGCGATAGACCGCTCGTACCCGAGCGCCTTCCCGTCCACGAAGCTGCTGCATCAGCAGCCCCGAGACATCTTCGCCAGGGAAGCGCATGGCGTACATCGCTCGGGCAACCTTCAAGCGTGATTGAGTGTTCGTCACTGCGCGAGCTTGCGCTTCGAGCAGTCGCGACGAGCGTGAGAGCGTAACGCCGTGTGCGTAATAGCGCACGCCGCGCTCCCCCACCCACACCACAGTCGATCCGCTGTCGGACATCAACGAGATCGCTTGGTGGGTAATGGTTGTTCCTGGACCAAGCAACAACACACCGACCGCCGCAGCTGGGATATGGGTGGTACCGCGCTCGTCGGTGGCCGTTATCGCGTTGCTGTCCCGGTTGACCACACATCTGTCCAGGTATAAGAACGAAATCCTGTCCGAGATGCGCACCAGCTCCTTGGACTCGGACGTGTGGCGACCGATGGTGTTCATCGTGGGCTGTCGGACGTGGAAGGGTAGGCGAGGGTGAGTAGGCCGCATCCGTAGGATTTGGCTCGCCCGATGCCGAATGAAAGTGAATTCTTCAGTGCGGCAGCGTCAGTGACTTCGAGGAGACCTTCGAATGTTGCGGTGGAGATGGTGACACGTTTATCACCGCGAGCGAATCGGCGCACACCGCGGTCAGTGATGAGAAGCTCAAGCTCGCCATCGACTGCGTTGTCTGCCTGGCGCGGCTGTATCTGGAATCCGTGCCGCGAGGCACGGTCGAGCAGCCATTGTTGTTGTTGACGGACAGTGACGTGGCCGAGTGGTTTGGTGTCGGTCCAGCCCTCTCGCCGGCCGGAGTGGACGGGGTTGGCGGTGAGCCGAAATTGCCATCGTTGGCCGACGGTCAAGCGGTCGAGGAGGCGCTCATACGGTTTGGTGTCCCATGTTTCGGTGGTAGGCCATCCGGCTTGTTCGATGATGTGGGTGAAGTCGGGTTTGTCTGGGCTGGCTACGAACAAGATCACACGATGAGGTCCGTAGTTGTCCAGACGCCACAGGATTCTGCCTTCGTCGCTGGGCGTGGCATCGGCGAACCCGCTGCACACCGCGGCGTGCAGGGCTTGCGGGGATGACAGCAGTATCCGAGCGCCACGACGACGTGGATTGAGTTGCATCCTGGTCAGGAACATCGTTATGCCTCCAGGACCGACATTGCGTCGTGCTCGATGACCGGTGCGGAAGTGCCGTGCGGGTTGACGATGTCCACGGTGCCGCGCACGATGTTGCGCCATTCGTACTGGCGATAGTTCGGGTCGAAACTGACCGGGGTGTCATGGATCGTCTCACCGGTGAGTTCATCGTCGGCCGCGTCTCGGACCGTCGCCAGGGTGACACTGGTGTCGCGGGTCCGTTTCTGGGCCCGCGTGCTGGCCAGCCATGGCACAGCGGTGAATGCCCCCTGAAGGTCTGTATCGAACACCCCGAGCGCGATCGGCCCTGCGGGTGGACACGAACGGCGGCCCAGGTAGAGCGGAAAATGCGGGCTGCGCACCGCTGCGTCGATGGTGGTGACGAGTTCGCGCTCGCCTTCGAGGACTGCCAGGTAGACGGCATCGGAGATGTAGTACCGATACGACAGCGGCAGGGAAGTCCACGTAATGGATCCATCGCGTTCGCGTTTCGGGCGTTGTGCGGTGTGGAAGTCACGGACAAGCTGTCCGGGTTGGTCGATGCGGACGCCGAACCGTAGGCCCAGCAACGATTCGAGGGGGTCGGTGCGTCGCAGTCCCTTGGCCGCGGCGACGAGGCCGAGCACGCCGCTTTTGGTGGGTGCGGTTTCGGTGTCGCGTCGCACGAATTTGCTGCTGGCGCCCCAGGATTGCAGAGGCCCAGCCAATCGCAGAGCGACCACACTCACTGTGACTCCCCGAGCCTCGTCTCGACCAGCGCACAGAGCTGGCTGACCAGATCGGCGAAGCTGACGTTGCTACCGAGGTCGTCCAGGGCTGAGGTGTCGGAACCCAGGCGTGTCACCCATCCGGTGACCGGTGCTTCGTTGTAGGCGCGTTCGATCTCTCGTGCCTCGTCGCGCAGTGCGTCGGCAGCTCGTTTGACCCGTCCACCGGTGCTGGATTCGCGGATGGGGTGTTCGAAGGCTCCGACCAGATTGATCGGTTGGGTGTCGCGCACGAAGACCACCACGGCTTCAGGCAGGGTTCGGTTGGCGAAGGTGTTCTGTTTGCCTGTCGGCATGGAGCGCACGAACGAGGTCACGAACGCTTCGACAGCGCGGCGGGTCGCTTCGGGGTCACCGAGGTTGTCGTGGAGGCGGTCGACGTCGACGGTGGCGTATCGGTACAGGGTGGAGGAGTTGAACTCGACGGTACCGATCATCGCCGCCCCGGTCTCGGCATCGCCGATGTGATCGTCGACGGCGGTGAAGTAGTCGAATTCGGTCTCGACCGGATGGACGCTGATGGCATGAGCGACCTGGACGGCGGCATCGACGTTGAGATCGGCTTGGTCGGCCACCATACGACCGAACAACGCGATATCCACCGAGTGCTCACGATCAGCCAGATCCTTGACCTTCGCCTCCTGCAACGCTTTGGCGACGTCGGCAGCGGCTGCCGCATCGACAGCCGCCCGGGCCAATGCCGCGATCTGATGCCTGCTGAGGAACACCAGATACCCGGCCTCCTCAGTGGCGTCTTTCTTCGGTGGCTTGACCTTGACCCCGATTTCCTTCATCACCGCACTAGCCAGCTCGAGCGCACGCGCCTCCAGATCAGGTGCGCAGGAGGTAATTTCAGCGCCCAGCAGCTCGACCACGCGCCGAGTGCGCACGCCGAGTTCGGATCGGTCGAGGTGGTCGTCGAATGCCACCCGGGTTGCGCGTTTCCACGCTTGGCTCGAGACTCGCGCGCGGCGCACACCGCCGTAGATGGCGGTTTTCGGGCTGCCGGTATCGTCGCGATTGAGGTTGCTCGGCGGCACTGTTTGCAGAATATGCAGCTCGATCAGAGTTCGGTTCATCAGCCACGTCTCCTTTTCGATAGTTACTATTGGGCCGGCTCAGGTTCGGGGTCACTGGGGGCAGGCGTGCGATAGAACTCGCGACCCCAGGCCAGACGCACGCGCTGGGCACGGCCGGGAGTGAGCAGGCCAACGAGGTCGTCAGCGAGGCGGGCGTAGTCGAATCCCTGTTTGGCTGTACGCAATTGCGTCACCAGACCACGAATGTGCATCAGCACCTCATCGATGGACTGCGCCGTGGCCACCGCCATGAATCGACGGGTCACAGCCTCGGCGCTCCGCCCCTCTGCCTGCGCCAGCATCCCCACCGCCCTCCCGAACGACACCGCCGCGACGTGGGCCCGCACCATCATCGATTGCTGGTGTGCAGCGAACAAAGTCAGCACCGAGTGCGCGGCCTGTTCAGCGACACTGGGCCCGAAGTCATCGGCGCTATCGGTTCCCCTCAGCGCTATCGGCACTGCGGCAATCGTCGAATCCCAGATCTCAGGGACATCGCCTGCCGACTTACCCAGGCCGCGACGCAGTTTGGCCAGCTCCGCTCGTGCGACCGGCGATCCGCGCAAGTACTCCTCTTGGAGCCGGTTCAGCCGCCATTCCAAAGCCACGCCAAGTGGGCCTAGGCGTCGCCGAGTGGATTTCGCCGACGCTTGTTCTTCGTTGTCGACTGTGCTCACGCAATCACCATCTTCTCTGGTGTCGAGTCGTTGGGCCGGGTATCGGTGAGGGGTAATGCTTTTCGTAGCGCTGACCTGAGCCACAACTCGGCGCGGGACACGTTGACCAACTGCCCTCGAACCTGCCGCCCCACCCAGGCGGCAGGGGGTGCGGCCGAGACCAGTTCCGCGACAATGGGGTATGTGGCGTCACGGACGGTGTGTTGCCAGTGCGCCCGCGCTTCACCGAGATCGGCGCCGGGAGTTAGCGACGTCAACCATTGTCGGTAACGGGCGTCCAGCGCCGCATATAACTGCTCGCGAGCACGGTCGCCAGCACCTGATTTCGGTGCGGCGCCAGCGGCTTGGGCGATGTTCTCGGCGAAGCTCCACACCGCGAACGCCGCATGCTCGGCGTCGTCGACGGCATTCGTCGCTGTCTGACCCGCGGCCGGTTTGTCCTGGCGCAACAGGATCACCGGCAGCGGCAGCAGGTCCTCGACGATCTCGGCGAACGTGGCGCTCTGCGCTCCGTATTCCGCTCCCATGATCCGCACCCGTGGCGTATACCGTTCCGGCAGAAGGCCTTTCGATCCCAGACTGCCGATCCACTGCAAGATCCCCGGCGCCAGTCGCGGTTGCGGATCCGCGCCTCGGGCCGTCGGGCGACCCGAAACCGTGGGTAGCATCGCGCCGATACCCCGCCATACCGAGCGCCCTGGGTCATGGGTCAACGGCATATAGACCACGGTCTTATGCTTCTTCGACTGCGGTTCGCTGTATCGCCAGCACGTGTGCGGATCCATGTCGTTGCGGTTCTGCGGAACGATCCTGTCCCCGTTGGCCAGCACGACCCCTGTAACCCCTGTGCGGTCGCCTACCAGGCGGATACGACGCGTCTGCCACGTATACAGATCGATCGCACCGTGCGGCGGGCGCTCCTTCCCCGCTGGTGTATCCGGATCGCGCTCCCATGGCGGAACGTCATCGGCACCACCGATGGTGACGTACGGGTTATCTTCGTAGGCAACGATGTTCAGCAGCAGAGTCTCCCGTAGAGTCTCGCCCTGGGGCAGCACTCCTCCGATCTGGCCCGACCAGCCGGTGCCGATCGGATACCCTTTCCCGTTCTTGACTGTGTTGTCGCCGATAGCTCCGGACTTGATCCCCGACGGATCGAACGCATGCGCGTGCACTAGCCAGCGCGCCGCCTCCGCCGCCTCGATCCGGCGAAGACTCGCTGCGGACCGAGCGGTGAAAAACGGCTGCCCGTTCGGCACGTCCGCGACGAGCTTTTCCAGCCCCGACACCTCCTGCTTCGCCGTGTGCAACCCGGCGACCTGGAAAAACGGGGCCTCAGCGTCGAACAGGTCGAACCGATGACGAAGCGAATCAACATAAGCGCGAACACGATCCAGCGGCAATACCTCCGCGGCCCACAGATCGTGCCACTGATCTGCATCGGTCGGCCCATCGATCGCTCGATGCATAAGCGCCAGTAGCATCCGCGTGATCGCGAACCCCTGCGTCGGCACCTCCCCACCGATCGTCGTCAGATCCTTTGCCTGCTCCAACAATTCGAGTATCGACAGCCTCCGCTCGCGACCATCGACTCCGAGCGCAAGTATCCATGGCTCGTCGAGCAAGTTGAATCCCTGCCTATTTGGGCCGTTCATGAGTGGATACCCGCTTCTCTCGATGAATCGACGGCGCTATGAGGGTTGGCTTCCTCGGCAGCCAATATCCGCAGCCCCGAATCTGGGGTGTAGTGCACACCTCGGCCGGCGATCTCACCGAAACCGTCCTGATCGAGCACTAAGACCGGCAGGCGGTAGATCAATGGCGAAAATTCCCACTGTTCCGGGGTTGCAGCCCACAGTTCGCTCTCTGCCCGTTCGGTGCTGAACTCGAGTGGCAGCCGCAGCGAGCATGTAGCCATGATCTGGGCCAGCTGATCTGACGGTGTCGATTCGCGAGGCACTCGGCGGTTGCCGTGATCTTCCGCCAGCCATGAGGGGGTGAACCAATCAGCAGCAGTGTGTTGCTGGACCACGATTACCTCGAGGCTGGGAGCACCGTCGCGGACCTGCCCTTGTCCTTGAGAGTGATCCTCGGTTTCGCCGACATCTGCTGCAATCCAGCCGACGATCGAGTTGCCGGGCCGCGCAGGCTCTTTGAGTTGAAACTTCTCCGCGTTCGCCGCGCGCAGTATGCAGCGGTCCAGCCAGCTCTGACGCGCAGCGTTCATTGCGTCCTGCCACGACTCCGGCCCTGCCTGCTCAAGGCCGTATGCGTGCTGAACCAATGGTGCGATGTCGTCGGGCAGACGAATTGCATGACCTAGATGTGGGAGGAGAACTGCGGCCGCACGCAGCAGTGGATGCTCACCGTAGACATGCCGTGCCGCTGCGGGTTCCAGCTCGGGTACTCCCGCAGTGAACTCCACACCGGCGATGTATGTCTGCGCGGTTCGAAGTTTCGGTGGCCTCTCAACCTGGTTTTCGCCGCGTTGGTGGCGGTGCAACCGGCCCATTCGCTGCAGGACCAAGTCGATCGGGGCCAGATCAGTGACCAACAGGTCGAAGTCGATATCCAGTGATTGTTCGACCACTTGTGAGGCGACAACGATATGCCGGGCGGGCCTGTGCTGAGCCCGATCGAGTGATCCGAAGCTATCGAGAAGCTCAATGTCCTTGCGCATCCGATCCGCGGCGATGAACCGTGCATGCACCACAGTCACGTCACCGGGAAAGTGACGTTCCAGTTCGGCGGCTGTGGCCAGTACACGGCGGACGGTGTTCCGGATGACCAGTGCACAGCCCCCGCCGGACAGCTTGTCCTCCAGCAGCGCGACCAAATCGTCCGCATCGTCATCAACCTTCCCGCCAAGCGAACGCACCTGCACCGACGTGCTCCGGCCCGAAGGCTCGATCCGGCGGTGCCGCACCGCGTCACCTGTTGTCCACGACAGGATCGGATAGCCCCCGATATCACTCATGGGTGGCGGAGCAGTGCGATGAGAACCGCGCCGGTACGCCGCCATCAGCTCCTGGCGACGATCAGCGGGCAACGTTGCCGACAATGCAATCACTGGAACCCGATAGGTGCCCAACCAGGTCAGTACCTTCGTCAGGTAGGAATTCATGTAAGCGTCGTAGGCGTGCACTTCATCCAGCACGACGACCTTGCCGGCCAGCCCCAGGTGCCGAAGCATCAAATGCCGAGACTTCAATGCCGCGAACAGCAGCTGGTCGATGGTCCCCACCGAGAAGTTCGCCAACTGAGCCTTTTTTCGGCCTGACAACCACGTGTGTGCTGTAACCGCATGGTGGGCAACCCTTTTACTACCGATACCCGAGTCGCAGTCTATCTCTACGTGACCGCTTTTCCCGTCCCGTACGAGTCCTTGGAACAGTCGGTTCAACCGGGCTTTGCCGTGCCCGAGGATGATCGATCCACCTACCTGCTGACCGTCAGCGCCCAAACGGTCAAGCCAATCGACGACGCGAGCGAACATCGCGTCACTGGTTGCTTGCGTGGGCAGCGCCACCAGCAGCCCTCCTGCACCCCACCGTTGCGCCATGATCTCCGCTGCGGCCAGGGCCGCTTCGGTCTTCCCCTCCCCCATCGGCGCCTCAATGATCAGCAGCCCCGGCTCACTCATCGCCCTAGCAACATCGCACGCGGCGACCTGAACCGGCCGCACTCTCGCGCCCGGCGGCAACGAGAATCGCGTCGCGAAAACGTCCGACACCTCATCCGGTATCACCGAGGGGATCCACGGCACAGGCAGAGCCAGAGCCGCCAACGCACGACTCGATCGTTGGGGGTCGACCACCGCCTCCGGCAACTCTCCGGTATGGAACGGCAACAACTCCTCGTTGCTGGCGATCCAATCGGAGACGATGACGATCCCCGTCACCAGCACCTGGAACCGCACCGACAGCCTCAACTCACGCCAGCTGTCGAGGTAGTTCAGCACTTCCGAACGTCTGGCCATGCGGCACAACAACTCTCGCTGAACCTGCACCCACTTGCCTTCGCCGAACAAGTGCGGATAGCTTTGCGGCAGCAGCCGATCGTCCTCATCGGGCGGCGCTCCGTGGTGGCCACCGAGAACCACTCCCCACGCGGCAGCCCACCGTCGAGACCATCCTCTTTCCACCAGCCACCCGATCAGCAGATGATGCCCTGCCACCGTATGATGAGCCAACTGCCGGTCAGCCATTTCACGCCGGTTGAGAGGCATATACAAACCATGCTCGCGCATCCGCTGAGCGAGTTTCTCGTGTTGAATTGCGAAGGCAGGCGTGGCTTTTCCGAGATCATGAGCCCCCGCCAAGAACCGTACCGCGCACCGCGCCGCCTCGCGGTCACCACCTAGCTCCTTGACCAACAGCTCGACAACACTCGGTGCGAGCCAGTGGTCGAACAGATGACCGGCGACATCCGCAGAATCATCCATGTGCTGCCACAGCGGCAGCCACTCACCAGCAGCGTTCGGCGACTTCGCCCACACCGATCGAGCAGCCTCGCTCAACACCAAAGACCGACCCCTTACGAAAGAATCCGCCCCGAAATTCCGGGAATGCACAACACTGTCTCACCCCCCACCGACAAGTTCGCGGCGCCTCCGGAATGCCCAGAAGCTCAACGACTTCCGACAACGGTACTCGCGAAACAAACTGTGCAAGCGCACTTCTAGCAATCCACAACAGAAACATCGAAATGACCAACCGACCGGTTCTCCTGCCCGACGTACCAACTACCACCACGCTCAGCAACGCGGTACAACCAACCCAGCCCTGCCTCGCGCCGCTGAAGCTCACCTCACCCAGCGAGCTCCACAGCCGGGCGCTCCCGTCACCAATAACCTTCATGCAGCGGACCATGCCGTTGACATCGGCATCAATCATGGGCAACACATCTCCCAGCAGGCGCGGGAACACTCGTCACGTTCGTTGCACAGCCGGTCGTCCTTGGGGGGTCATCCCCACGTGCACGGGAGCACTGACGAATCTGGATTGAAAGCCAATCCGCAGAACATCCCCCGCGTGCGTGGGGAGCACGGGAGCGCGGCGCCGGGGATTGACCTCATCGCCGGATCATCCCCGCGTGCGTGGGGAGCACTTCGCGTAGGCGCGGCCCGCGGCGAACCCGATCGGATCATCCCCGCATGCGTGGGGAGCACCGCCTGTGCCAGCAGTACCCGATCGATGTGTTCGGCTCATCCCCGCGTGCGTGGGGAACACACCTGTTGGTCGGCGATCTCATCGAGGTAGTACGGATCATCCCGCGTGCGTGGGAAGCACCCTCGGTCGTTGGTCTCAAGCACGTACTCGGTCGGATCATCCCCGCGTTCGTGGGGAGCACCTACGAGCTCTACCCAGCGCTCTCACCACTTGTTGGATCATCCCCGCGTGCGTGGGGAGCACCGTGAAGGCCACTGGGACTGCGAACACGACCGCGGATCATCCCCGCGTGCGTGGGGAGCACGACCACGGCACCGGCCGGTGCACCCTGGAACCCGGATCATCCCCGCGTGCGTGGGGAGCACCGTGTAGCGGGTCCACGGGTTGTCTCCATGGGAGGATCATCCCCGCGTGCGTGGGGAGCACGACCGGCCATTCCGGGGACCTGGTAGCGCCAGAGGATCATCCCCGCGCGCGTGGGGAGCACGCCATGAGCAGCCGGAAATCGTTCTCCGCCTGCGGATCATCCCCGCGTGCGTGGGGAGCACACACCACCGCTCCAAGACTGGACCATCGTGGGCGGATCATCCCCGCGTGCGTGGGGAGCACTCGTTTCTGGGCAAGCTCGAGCTCGGCGGCCACGGATCATCCCCGCGTGCGTGGGGAGCACACTTCTTGACTTGGTCGTTTACCTCATGATTTCCAGGTTTTCGATCGGTTTGTTCCGCCCTTCCTAGGTGTTAGAAATGGTTAACCGCGTGTGCTCGAAACCTTCGAGCCGACACCGGTGTCGGTGGTGTCAGCACGCAGAAGATGGACAGCTTTCCAGTCGATTCCCCTAGGCGCTGCATCGAGGACGCTCGCGAGGAGGCCGAGACGCGCCGCCCGAATCGACGAGTCATTGTCCATCACAAGGATGTTGTCGAAGAACTCCCGGAGGGCTACGGCGAGCGGTGCAGCTCGGCCGACCCAGCTCACCAGCGAACGATCATCACCGGCGCGGGCGAGGCCGTCTACTACATCGATCAGCTGTCGCTCAGCGGGAGCGGTGAGAGCCGCAGAGTCCACGGAGGCTGTTGTCCCTAGGGGCAAGATACGGACGATCCGTTGGAGTCCTTCCACAAGTTCGATGAATTGCAGTCCGTGTTCCCTGCGGGCTTGGTCGATCTCGGTGCGCAGCTGGTCGGCTCGCCGCGGGGTGTGTGCGGAAGGGCGGACCGCGTCGATTAGCGCGGGGACTATGTTCGAATCGCGAAGTCGTTGTTCGTATCGGGTAATGAGTAGCCGTTCGGCGGTGTCGGGAACGTCGTCGGAGACGGTGAGTCCTTGATCACGCAGACATTCGGCTGCGGTGGTGAGTCCGTCTCGGTAGGTAAGGGTTTCGAGTTCGGGCCGGTCACGAAGGATGCGGACGATGCCGAGCGCGGCGCGGCGCAGCCCGTAGGGATCCGAGGTTCCAGTGAGCTTGGCACCGACTGCGAGCATTGCGACCAGCAGGTCATAGCGGTCCGCCAGCGCCAGCAGGGCACCGGGCAGTGTGGTGGGGAGCCGATCGTCATGGTGTCGGGGCAATTCGGTGTCTAACAGCGCATCTGCCACCTCGGGCGGTTCTCCGGCTTGGAGCGCGTACTCGCGTGCCATGGTGCCGGCGAGCGAGGTCATCTCGATCGCCATCTGAGTGGCCAGGTCGAACTTCACCAGCTGACCCGCCCGCAACAGCGTTACGGTTTCGTTGGCGGACAAGGTGATTCGCTGTGCGAGCTGCTGGCTGATCTTGGCGATGCGGTCAGCGCGCTCGGCTACCGAGCCGAGGCGCTGTTCGAAGGTGAGTTCGGTGAGCTTGGTGCGGAACTGCTCGGGTGGGGTGCGCAGATCAGCACTCCAGAAGAAGGAGGCGTCCTCGAAGCGGGCGCGGAGTACTTTCTCATTGCCGTCGCGCACCACTTCGGGGTCGCAGGATCCGTTGGCAAGGGTCACGAACATCGGCAGCAGGGAACCGTCGTGTGCGCGAACGGCGATGTAGCGCTGGTGTTTACGCATGACGGTAGTCAAGATTTCGGCCGGCAATGCCAGGTACTTCTCGTCGAAGTACCCGAGGATGCCGACGGGGGTCTCCACCAGGTTGGTGATCTCCTCGATGAGCGGCTGCTCGGTGGAAATGTCGATAGTCCCGCCGACCTGATCCGCCAGCGTGGTTGCGGCGTGGACTACGGCGGCTTGGCGGTCACGCCGATCGAGGAGGATCCCTTCACCGCGTATGGCGTCGCCGTAGTCGTTTGCGTGGCTGATGCTGATCTCGGGTTGCACTGCTTGGCGGTGAGTGCGGGTGATTCGGCCGGCTTCCAGAGCTCCGGCGGTGACAGGCAGCACTGTGTCGTCGAGGAGGGCGAGCAGCCAGCGGATGGGGCGGCTGAAGCTGAGGTCGGGGTCGTTCCAGCGCATGTTCTTGTCCGAGTGCAACCCGGTCACGACTTGTGAGAGCACGGTGGTCAGGAGCTCGGGTGCGGTGCGGCCGGGTCGGATGCTCTCGATCGCGACGTGCTCGGTGCCGTTGACTTCAACGCGGGTCAGGTCGGTCTCTGTCGCGTTCTGTGCGTTGAGGAACCCTTCCAGCGCACGGGTAGCCCGCCCGTCGTCGGTGTATGCGGCAGCGACCTTGGGGCCGCGACGGACCTGGACGCTGTCGGGCTCACGGTCAGCGATGTCGTTGATAAGCACCGTGATTCGACGCGGAGTGGCGTCGACCCGGGTCGTGCCGCAGCGGAGGCTGGATTCACCGAGCAACCGCGTCAGCTCATGCTCGACGGCCGTTGCGGCTGAGTCGACGACATGGGGAGGCAGCTCTTCGACACCGATCTCGAACACCAGCTGCCTGCCGCGCGCCGGGAGCGAGGCGGGGTCGACCGTCGAGGTGGCTGGGTTGGGGTGCTGGTAGATGCCGCGGGGGTGCCCGGCCTCGGCGCGCAGCTCGATCCACAGTTCGGCGACCGAGCGGGATTGATTGCGCATGGCCTGAAACCACTTGGCGCGCTCGGTGGTTGAGATCGCGCCGCGGGCATCGAGGACATTGAAGGCGTGCGAGGACTTGAGAACGAAACTGTGCGCGGGAATCGGCAGCCGCCGTTCGATCAGATGGTCGGCTTCGCGTGAGTAGATATCGAGCAGAGTGCGGGTGGCATCGACATCGGCGTCGTCGAGGTAGTAGCGCGACATCTCGTATTCCGATTGCCCGAGGAATTCACCGTAGGTGACACCGGGTGCGTACAGCAGGTCTTTGAAGTGGGTGACCTTCTGCATGCCCATGAGAATGCGTTCGAGTCCGTAGGTGATCTCCACCGGGACAGGGTCGAGGGTCTGGCCGCCGACCTGCTGGAAGTAGGTGAACTGGGTGATCTCCATGCCATCGAGCCAGACTTCCCAGCCCAATCCCCAAGCGCCGATGGCGGGTTGTGCCCAGTTGTCCTCGACGAACCGCACGTCGTGTGCGTGCAGGTCGATGCCGAGGGCGGCCAGTGAGTCGAGGTAGAGCTCTTGAGGATTGCCGGGTTCGGGTTTGAGGATGACCTGGAACTGGGTGTGGGTTTGCAGACGGTTCGGGTTCTCGCCGTAACGGCTGTCGTCGGGACGGACGGAGGGTTCGACGTAGGCGACCCGCCATGGCTCCGGACCCAGCACGCTGAGCAGAGTGGCTGGATTCATCGTTCCCGCACCGACTTCGGTGTTGAGCGGCTGCGCGATCACGCAACCGTGACCGGCCCAATAGTTCTGGAGACGCAGGATCGCTTCTTGCATGGACAGCGGCGCACGCGCCGCTGTGCGGAAGGATTCGTCGGGGGCCATCGCGCGATCCTATCGGCCTTTCCCGGTCGTCGAGGCGGCACCCACACTCGGTAAGCCCAGCCCCGTGACCTGCTTAGAGGTGAAGAAACTCGGCAGATGACAGCCGCCGCGGCATGCCTCGGCGACCACGCAGCCCGCGCAGGTGTCGCGGGTCTTGACTGCGGCGTGGACTCGTTCCGTCAGATTCGGCCACAGCTCGGCGACTCGATGCTCAGCGAGACGTCCGAAGTAGACGTTGCTGTGCGGGCAGTTGCGGAGCCGACCGTCGTAACTGACGCTGCCCCAGACCATCCCGGATTCGCAGTGACCGACGATTTGAGAGGACCGCAACGCCAGGGTTGGATCATCGGCGTGCAACGGCATGTCCGTGTCGCTGGTGCACAGCTTCTGCGCACAAGGCCAGGCCACGCTCATACCAGCGCATTCGGCGGCGGTCAATTGGTCGATCTGACGCATCAACGGCAGGGTCACCGACACCGGCACCCCGTACTGGTCGTCGTTGCGTCCGGTGGGCACGTAGCGCATCACGCCGAACTCGCGCACGCCGATCCGGTGCACATCGCGGATGACATCCAGCGCGCCGGGGATGTTGTCCTTGACCAGGGTGAGTTCGGCGACGACGTTGATACCCGCGTCTTGCAGCAGCTGCATCGCTGTGATGGCTTTGTCGTAAGCACGGGGGTGGCCGGTGAGTTGGTTGTGTTGGTCGCGGTCACCGTGAATGGATACCAGAGCGCATCGCACGTTGGCTGCGGCGAGGCGGGCGGCGCGTTCGGCCGTGATGAAGTGGCCGTTGGTGAAGATGACCTGGTAGAGGCCGAGTCTGCCGCCGTGTTCGAAGATATCCATCGCGTCCGGGTGTAGCAGGGTCTCGCCACCGCTGTAGCGGATGACGAAGCATCCCTGTGCGGCGCACTCGTCCAGGATCGTCGTGGCCAGGTCGGTGGGTATGTGTTTCTCGGGCAGCTCGCGGACGGCGCGGCGGACATCGCGATCCGACATCGTGGGGTCGATCTTCCAGACGTTGTAGCAGAACCCGCAGTTCCAGTTGCAGACCGCGGTCAGCTCGATCTCCAGGCGCAGCGGGAAGCCCAACGGGGCGTCGAATCCCTTATCGATCTCGTGGAGTGATCCTCCGTGGCGGCTGGACGGAGGTGAGGCATTGGTGAGGTTGGCAACGAGGGCGTCGAGGTCCGCGCCGACGATCTCGGGGTTGACTCGGAAGTGGTCGCTGATGCTGTCAATCACAGTTTGCCGGTCTGCACCGGAAAAGATCTGCGACACCATCTGTTTGGCTACTGAGTTGCGGAGCCGATGGAAGGTTCCCGACCGAGGATGGAAGAGCAGGCCGAGGTCGTGGCGGTAGCGCAGTGTGGCGGGAAGGCTGTCGAACGCTGTGGTCATCATGCTGCCCTTCGCGCTTTTGCCGGGGTGAGTCGTTCCAGCAGGCTGTGTACGTCGGCGGTGGCTCGCTTCAGCGGCACCCGGTACTCGCCGGCGAGGGATGCCGCGATCGCGTCGAGGTCGTATCCGGCGTAGGCGAGGTCGATGATTCGTTCTGCGGTCATATTGCGGACGCTGACGCAGGTGTCGGTTTGCCAGTCGTGCAGCAGCTTCAGCTCGCGGTTGTAGCGGTAGTGGCGCAGGATCCACTGCGGGCTACCGAACTCGGCTGCTTCGATCGCGCGGTAGATGGCTGTGGCCTCGTCCAGATGGTCTCGGACAGAGGGGCGTTGCAGCAGCCGATGGGCGTACTCAGCGACCCGGCGATCGGTGATGCCTATTCCGAGGCCGGTGATCTGCTGGAAGCACGTCGAGAGCAGAACGTCGACGAGGCTGAAGTCGCCGACCACGAACGGGCCGCCGCTGCTGTCGAGGAGTGCGGCCACGGTGTCGCATACCCAGCGGGCTTGTTCGACCGCGCCCGCATCGAGCTCCGAGGGTGGTTGCGGGCGTATAGATTTCGCGTACGGCGCATCATCGATCAAAAGCGATAGATCGTGTGAGGCCCATGCACTCAGAGTCCGGATTCTGGCGCGTTGCGCCGCGGTTGACCCCGTCAGCGCGGCGCCAGAAGCTGAAGCGATGTCGTCGAGGTACTCGGCAATGGAGACCACGTCGGCAGCGATGGCGCGGGTGTCGGTGTCGACCAAGATCGGCACGCGCGGTAGCAGCTCCGCCACGGAACCTGCGAGCAGTCCCTCGGTGTCGAGTGCTTGCAGGTCGGTGAATGCGCATTGGCAGCCGATATGTGCTTCACGTTCTTCGATGACGTCACCGACCGTCAGGACGCCCTCGGGTGTTTCGGTAGTCGGCCAATCCAGTTCGATCCGCCGCTCTTCGAAGGAGATCTGCTTCTCCCGCAGGATGATTCGGCCACGCATGGACCAGCCGGAAAAGTGCAGGTCTCCGACGTACAGGATCAACATCAGATCTCCTCGAATAGTGCGGGCCGAGGCGAGACGGACGCGAGAACTTGCTGTTGCTCGCACCCGCCCGACCGGGGTTGATCAGTTGCACTGACGGCTGATGATTTCCTTGGTCTCTACCTCGGGTGCTTCGTACTCTTCGGCGTCTGCGGCGACGATCTGTTGGGCCATGACTTGTTCTCCCTTCGAACGCATTTCGGGTCGCTCGTACCATTCGAGTCTTGCCCGCCGAACACGGCCGAACCATCCCGTCTACCTGCCGTATTCGTGGACATCTCCGGTGCGGAGTGGACAGTTTCTGGACACCCCGGCGCACGCTGTCGGCAATATCCGATGTCGCTGGTGTGCCCGGTGGACATATCGTGGACAGATGGCACTCACCTCTGCTCCGTCGGTGGACCAAGTCAAGGAGTGCCTGATCAAGCTGCGCCAAGGCCAAGGCCTCGCGCGGCCCACCACGCTGCTGAGCGCGCTCGATGAGTCGGTGCGAACGTATCTGTGCCGGGGGCACGACTGTGAGCCCAATTCCGCCGCGCAGATCGCTGTGCTGGCTAAGACGATCGGGACCGCGATCGACCAGCTTGCCGACCATGAACGCCTCTATGTCCAAGTGGATTTCAACCTGATACCCGAACACCGCTTCGCCACTCTCACCGACCGGCAGGAATCACTGGCAAGCCACCAGAAGTGCGCCACCAAGACCGTCCGGCGCCATGCCGCTCGCGCCCTTGACACCCTCGCCTACCTTCTGATCGCCGACCCGGTCCAGCCTGCCGCAACCGCAATGCAGAATGTCGCGGCTCCGCAGCGCGCGCTTGCGCATGGTGATCTCATAGGGGCTGTGTGCGATTTCTGGAAGCTGGAGCCAGGCACACGAGTCGACATCGTCTGTTCGGAGATCCCCGACGGCGAGCGCCCCGACTATGCGTCACCTTCTGATCGCAACTACCTGCGGTACGCAAAGTTCGCCGACTTAGACACTCTTATCTTCGTGCGAACCCGCCTGGCGCAGCTGGCACCGACTGTGGTCGTGCGCGACTTCGCCCCCTCCGAGCACTACGACACCCACGCCGACGTACTGGTGGTGATCGGTGGACCACCATGGAACGCGACCTACCGGAAGTTTCTGCCGCAGTTACCGTTCCGGTTCGATCCGCACCCCTTGGGGCAGGACGATCCACTCGTCGTCCCCGAACTCGACGATCTCACCCTGGCGCCGCGCTGGACCGCGGATCATGAGCTGATCGAGGACCTCGCGGTGCTTACCCGCCTCACCGTGCAGGGCACGACGGTATTTCTCCTCGGCGGCTGCCTGACTCTCGGTGTCCTCGGTGCGGCCCGCTGTGTGCTCGATACGGGGCGAGGCGCCGCCAATGCCGGCTACCTCACCGACCGCATCGGTAGCGATGACTTCGTCCTGGTGACCGAAGCCCGACGCGTCGGAGGCATCACCGACGTCGCAGATCTCACCGCTGTCGAGCCCTTGCTGCTGCTGTCACGGCCAACCGGTGAGCGATTCGGAGTGGTCATCGATAACTCCAAACGCTATGTATGCCGCGATCATCCCGCAGCGTGCGCCGAGTGATCGATCCTGGCGATATCGCGACTTACGTCGTGAATCTGCCGCGGCGAGATGACCGTCGGGCGTGGATCCAACAGCGCCTACCCACCGGCCTACCGGTCACCTACACCTCGGACTGGGACATTATCTTCGACGGCCACGAGCTAACGCTCAACGGTCTGAGTGCTCGCGGATTCAGACTGTTCCACTGGCAGATCGACTCCGACAACCCGTGGTGGAACAGACCTCTCAAATATGGCGAAATCGGTTGCACCCTCGCGCATCTGGCATGCTGGACCCACGCTGCCGACCACACCGATACACCATATGTCCTGGTGTTCGAAGATGACGCGGTTCCTGGCCCGGACCTTCTCAGCAAACTACTGGCCGGAATTGACAACCTCCACCGGCACACGGTGGAGTTCGATCTGCTCTACCTCGGGCGGTTCCCCCTGGAACCCGATCAACCGACTCCGGTGCCAGGGCTGGTCCGCGCCGGGTACAGCCACTGCAGCTTCGCATATCTGCTGACCCGGTCAGCTGTCTTGACCGCACTGGCCGCTGGCCTCGTAGAAGCGATCATCCCGATCGATGAATTCTTGCCCGCGCTCTACCTCCCGCACCCACGCCCGGATCTTCGCGCCCGTTTCCCGGTCCAACTCACCGCACTTGCGTTCGACCCACCCCTGGCCACCCAACGCCCTAAGGACGAAGCCGGTAGCGATACCGAAGATTCCGACTTCGTCTAACCAGATCACGCCTCACGGAGCCGTCCGCGACTTCCACTGCCCGATCAACGCCTTCAATCGCTCCCCGGTCCATTGGCCGATCGGCGTGTGCGTGTTGATCCCCGTGACAACGTGTTCGGGCGCAACATCTTTGGTTACCACCGCACCGGCCGCGACGTAGCTGCACGGCCCGATCCGCACCCCTCCGACCACCCGGGCACCGAATCCGACGACCGAGTCCGCTTCGATAACCGGCGACAGCTCGTCGATCCCCCACCAGCCAAGGTCTGGGCGTGTGTACTCGTGCACAAGATCGCCCATCACCGTCGACCGATCGCCAATCGTCGTGGCGTCGCAGACGAATCCGGCCACACATGCATCCTCGCCCACCTGGACGCGGTCACAGAGATAGGCACCGTGTACCAGCCGCGTCCGCGCGCCGATCACACATCCATAGCCGATCCGCGATCGGTCCTCCACCACACAGTCCGCACCGACCGAAGTTCCCTCGTGGATTACGACCTGATTGAACAGCAGGCATCGGTCTCCGATCACGACGGGCTCGCCAACCGAGCAATGCCCCTGCTGCGCCTGCCGGATCCGAGCCTCCTTCGGATAACCCAGCACACAATGCTCGCCAACTACCGCCGACTCCGCCCAACGAACCGGCGCATACAGATCACCGACCTTCACACCTCCACCGCATACTGCTCGGACAACCAGCCGACCGTTACCCCGATCGCCTCATCTTCCCGTTCCCGCGAGTCGAACCCATGATCCGAACCGGCCACCGTATGCAACGTCGTATCCGGACGGGACCGCGCGAATTCCGCGGCAATGTCGTAGGACACCGACTCGTCGCGATCACCGTGCACCACCAGCGCTGCCACCTGACCGGAGAGGAGATCATCGACCGGCCTGTAGCGCTCGAACTCCGCAAACAGAACGCGACCCAGTCTGAACTCGCCATCGACCAGCAGAAAACCCTTGTATTGCAATGATTTCTGCTGATCGGGTCCGAAATTCTCCCTCCCCCATGCCAACTCCGGCACAAGGAATGTATGAGCCAAATCCAGCACTGGATTCCACAAAGCAAGACGGTGCAGACCACCCAGCCACGACAGCGATAACGCCACAGACACCGCCCCGAAACTCGCCGCCACGATCGACAATCGCTGCCCCGGGAACCGGTTCTCCACCGCAGCCACCGCGGCCTGTAGGTCCAGGCACTCCCCCGCGATCGTTATCCCCTCCTGGGTACCACCGCTCGCCCCATGGCCCCGGAACGAGAACCGCACGACATTGAATCCCGCGTCCACCAGCCGGTCAGCCAACCGAACAAACATCCCCCCGCCCTCGTCCATGTCCACTGTGATGCCATGCACCAGCAGCACAACACCTCTCGTCGATGCGACCGGAGCGCGGTGCACGACGGCATCCAAGTCGATCCCGTCTATCGAGGACAACTCAAGGTGTTGCACCGAAACGCTCCCATCCACTCGACTACAGGAACGCTCATCGTCTCCCGCTGACGCCCAGTCGCACAACAAGTCCCGCCGTGAACGATGGTGCTTGGGGATCCGACCCAGCACTCTGCCTGCGGTTGTCGGATTAGCTTCGCAGAACGTGCTGGCTGAGGTCAGCTTGCGAACCGAGGCACCGCCAGTCCTATGGCCAAAAACGATCGATCAATTCTCCGACGTTGGTCGGATTGATACTCGGGCCAACGCGGTTCACACGGGCACTTGTCCCAAAGCGAGTCCGCCCTCTCCGCATCCCTCATCATGATGCGTTCTAAACGACCGACCAGGATGTGGAAGCGGTTGTAGCGCTTTGGATGTAACGATTCGACCCCTCTGGGCGGCATTGCCGGTAACGGCTGGTTTCGGGGGTGTCGTGCTGGGAGGATCGGTCAGCTGAACGGTATTGATCGGCTGGAGGTCGGGGCGTGAGTTGGAGACAGACGTTGTCGCGGGCGGGCTGGCACACCGCAGCCGGCGCGGTGGTGACCATCGGATCGGGAGTCATAGTGAATCTCGCGACCAGCGGTGACTATTCGGGCTGGGTGTGGGTCGCGGTCCCAGTATTGACAGTCGCGGTGTTCGCGGTGTCGCTGTGGGCCCAGCACAGTCAAACCACACCGGTCCCGACACCGCCCGCTGATGTCGATCTGGGCACCCTCGATGCCGGGGCGAATCTGCGGTTGGGCAAAGTGCAGTCCGCGGGCGGGTTTCGTGTCGGGGGCGCTCGTTCGGGGCAGGACATGGAATTCGGGGATATCGAAACCGGCCGTAGCGGTGATGCCTCACACCCGTGAGCGTGCCGAAGCGCTTCCGCGCCTCGGCGCCGAGGACCTCGATTGGTAAGGTTGCAGCGGGCCGCGACAGCACCATCTATATCAACAACTCCACGACCACGATCACCCACATCGGTGCTGGCGGGATGCCGGCGGTCGAGACGGGATCCGGGCTGATGGTGGTGGGTCGGATCCCGCGTCGGGCATCGCATTTCGTCGACCGTGCCCAGGTGAAGGAGTTGCTGGCGACGGTGGCGCGGTGCGCGGTTGCAGTGGTGTGCGGGATGCCGGGCGCGGGGAAGACTCAGGTCGCTGCCGCGTATGCCCGGGAGATCATCGAGGTGGGTGGTCCGGGATTGGTGGCGTGGGTCAATGCCGAAACGCCCGAGACCCTCTACAGCGGTTTGGGCGAGGTCGCCCAACGAGTGGGGGTGGCCAATCCAGATGGTGATTCCGCCGTCTCCGCACGACGGCTGCGCGATCATCTGTCCGAGCGCCAAGGTCCCGGGCTGTTGGTGTTGGACAACGCCACCAATCCTGACCTGCTCGATCCGCTGCTGCCCACCGGTGGGGTGACGCGGGTGGTGGTGACCAGCACCGACCGGGCGTTTGCCCAGTTCGGTGAACTCGTCGACGCCGGTGCGGGGTTCAGCCGTGTCGAATCGGTGCGGTATCTGCAAGAGGCTACCGGCCTAGAGGATCCGCACGGGGCCGAGCAGGTCGCGGCCGATCTGGGGGATCTGCCGCTAGCGTTGTCGGCGACCGCGGCCACCATCAGCGGCCGGCGCCTCGACTACCCGCTATACCGGCGCCTGCTGGCCGAGCACTCACTGCCTGTGGTGTTGCCGCGGCGGCGGGGTAGCGATCACCCGCTGGCTGTGGATCAGGCATTGCTGCTGGCGGTGCACACCATCGAAACCGCTAGCGAGGAAACAGAACTGGGCGCAGTCGTGCGGTGGGTGCTGGGGGTGATGGCGATGCTGGCCCCCGACGGCGTCGACCGAGTCATGCTGCCCAACCGCGACGCTCGACTGGACGCAGCGCTGCAGCGATGTGTGGAAAGTTCGTTGGTGTCGTGGTCGGTCAGCGGCAACGTAGTGGTGATGCACCGGCTTGTGGCCAGAGTTCTACGTGAACGCGCCCACAATCTCGGCGAGCTCGCCGCCGACGCTGCCGCGGTGATCGAACCGCTGCTGTTCGACGGGTCCGAGGCCTTCGCGCGGCGTGAGGAAGGCTCGCGTCTGGTCGATCACATCGAAGCCCTCTGGCAAGCCATCAGCAACGCCGTGGACCTCGACCCCGCCGTTAGCGCGAGGGTGTTGAGCTTTCGGTCGTGGGCAACCCGCCAACTTATCGAAGCCGCCGACACCACACGATCCCTCGCCCAAGCCCGCAACACCCTCACCGACCTCGAACAGGTCCTCGGACCCGACCACCCCCGTACCCTGGCCTCGCGCAACAACCTCGCCTACGCCTACGAGTCAGCAGGACTCCTCGACGAGGCCATCCTGCTCTACGAGCAGAACGTCACCGACTGCGAACGGAGCCTGGGACCCGACCACCCCGACACCCTAAACTCCCGCAACAACCTCGCCAGCACCTACCAGTCGGCAGGACTCCTCGACAAAGCCATCCCGCTGCACGAGCAAAACGTCACCGACCGCGAACGGAGCCTGGGACCCGACCACCCCGACACCCTAAACTCCCGCAACAACCTCGCCCACACCTACCAGTCGGCAGGACTCCTCGACAAAGCCATCCCGCTGCACGAGCAAAACGTCACCGACCGCGAACGGAGCTTGGGACCCGACCACCCCGACACCCTGCTCTCGCATGTCAACCTCGCCAGCGCCTACGAATCAGCGGGGCGACTCGACGAAGCCATCCCGCTCTACGAGCGGTGCCTCACCGACTACGAACACGTCATGGGACTCGGCCACCCCGCAACCTTGACCTGGCGCAAGGCTCTCGCCAGCGCCTACGAGTCGGCGAGACGACTCGACGAAGCCATCCCGCTGCACAAGCAGAACGTCACCGTCTGTGAACAGGCCCTGGGGCCCGATCACCCCTTCACCTTGGCCTTACGCGACCACCTCGCCGACGCCTACGAAACGGCGGAGCGACTCGACGAAGCCATCCCGCTCTACGAGCAGAACGTCACCGACTGCAAACGGATCCTGGGAGCCGACCACCCCGACACCCTGACCTCACGCGGCCACCTCGCCAGCGCCTACGAATCGGCGGGGCGACTCGACGAAGCCATCCCGCTCTACAAGCAGTGCCTCACCGACCGCGAACGAATCCTGGGACCTCACCACAGCACCCTGGCCACGCGTAACAGCCTTGCCGGCGCCTACGAGTCGGCGGGGCGACTCGACGAAGCCATCCCGCTCTACGAGCAGAACGTCACCGACTGCAAACGAATCCTGGGACCCGACCACCCCGACACCCTGACCTCCCGCAACAACCTTGGCTGCGCCTACTGGCGGCGGAACAACCGTCCGGAGCCCGACGTCTGAAGTGGGGAACCTGAACCTGTCGACCTGCGCCCCTAACCTGCTCCACGTGGCAATCGAAGAAGACTCTCAGG
Source organism: Nocardia sp. CS682 (assembly GCF_004634405.1). NCBI lineage: Bacteria > Bacillati > Actinomycetota > Actinomycetes > Mycobacteriales > Nocardiaceae > Nocardia > Nocardia sp. CS682. Next base: position 3,423,483 of record NZ_CP029710.1, read on the forward strand.
TCCGCATAGGCGACGAACACGGCGTCGATGTGTTCCGCGTGGTCAAAGTCGGCGTCGACGGCACCTGCCGGGGACGGCCGAGCCGCGGTCAGGTCAGCGTTTCTCGTCCACGTCAGGCTGGCACGGTCGATGGCTCGCCGCACTTTAGGCTGATTGCAATGCGATAGTTCGGCGATGACATCGACGAACTGAAGGAAGGGACGGATGCGCGACGACATCCCGGACGTATCAGCTTTGCGATTCCTTGTCGGACGTGCTCTGAAGTCGGCCAGGTCCGAAGCACGACCACCCATTACGCAGGCGCAGGCTGCGGGTGCCATCGGCGTCACGTCAGGCAAGCTCAGCTATATGGAGAGCGGCGCGACCGCACAAAGCGCCGACCACGTAGCTGTGCTGATGCGGCTCTATAAGGCGCCTGCAGAGGACGTGGAGTGGGTGGTATCGCTAGCCGTCCGAGCCGATCACGGTGTGTTGTCCACGCGCAATGACGACGTGTGGCCGGACTGGTTTCGGTTGTTCGTCGGCCTGGAGCAATTGGCGGAGCGCTCCTTTGTGTACGCCAACAGCCTGTTGCCTGGGCAACTCCAAACCCTCGCGTACGCCACAGCCGTGCTCGACGGAAGCCTGCACATCCCCGCTCGCGACGTCGGCAGGGTCGCGCAGGCACGTATCGATCGACAACGCCTGACCGCAGACATGCCGCTAGAACTGACAGCCGTCATCGAGGAGTGCGTGCTCGACCGCCCAATCGGCGGCCCAGCCGTGATGGCCGAGCAACTGGAGCACGTGCTGGACTTGCTGACACTCCCGAACGTCGATGTGCGCGTCATCCCGACATCAGTGGGTTATCACGACGGCCTCGGCAACTCGTTCACCGAGCTCAACTTCGCCGAAGCGCGCGGAATCGCCTACGTCGAGTACCACACAGGTGCTGTCTACTTACAGGAACGCTCCGACATAAACTTGTACACACTGACCGCGAGCAGGCTCATGGATACGGCGCTCTCACCTGACGAGACAGTCGATGTTGTCCGAAGCCGCATCGCGAAGATCTAGAGCATGGAGCGGCAATGACACCCACGATCCGCCCGCGGTGGACGATCAGCAGCCACAGCGGCGGCAACGGCGGCGAGTGCGTTGAGGTTGACCTCGTTAGTGACCCTGTGAGGATCCGGGACACCAAGTTCCAGCGCAATCCACGCAACAAAGGCAAAGCACAGCCGCAGATAGCGGTACCAGCCAACCTCTGGCCCGAAGTCTGCAATCTGGCAGTCAGCATGGTATCCCGCCAGGTGAGCGACGCCCTGAGCGTCACGATTCACCCCGACGGCTCAGCTACCTTCAGCGGCCGCCAGGCGACCCTGTTCTACACCCCTGCCGAGATGGACGCCTTCGCCAAGGGCGTCGTGGACGGCGAGTTCGATCTTTCGTAGCCAGAGGCCGATGGCTCCGCTTCGATCGCACGTCCACGTTCCTCTAACGCGGGCCACAGTGGGGACCCCTCGGCGCGATGCTTTGTCTTGGGAGATATCAGAATTGGGATTCGAGTTCGGCGAGACACTCCGCCGCGGAATCGGCCTCTGGTACGCCTAGACGTCGGTAGAGCTCCACCGCAGCAGTCAAGCCGGCTATGGCGGCGGGGATATCGTTCAGATCAGCCCGGCAGTGCGCGGCGCCATCGAGAGCGCGCGCCTGTTGAAGGTGATGTCCAATCTCGCGGGCCAGCCCTAGAGCATCGGTGAAGGCTGTCAAAGCCTCGCCTGGTTTGCCGGTGGTCAGGAGTACTCGCCCGAGGCCGTTGAGTTCTTCGGCTTGACCCAGGCGGCCGCCGATACCGCGATAGAGGGTTAGGGCGTGCTCGTGTAGGGCCGCCGCCCGTTGATAATCCCCCGTTTTCTCATGCAGGTATCCGAGGTTACCGAGGGTGTCGGCCTGGTCGTGGCGGCTGCCGATCTCCCGGTTGAGGGCCAGTGCCCGCTCCAGTAGGTCGGCAGCCTGCACATAGTCTCCGGTTTCCCTGCGGACGTAGCCGAGCCCGGTGAGGGCCTGGGCCTGGCCGTGGCGGTCACCGACCTCCTGGTAGAGGGTCAGGGCTTGCTCGTACAGGGTCGCCGCCTGGCCGTAGTCTCCCGCTTCTCGGCGCACGAGGCCGAGGTCAATGAGGGCGATCGCTTCCCCACGGCGGTCCCTGATATCCCGGTAGAGGGTCAGGGCCTGCTCGTGCAGGGTCGCCGCCTGGCCGTAGTCTCCCGCTTCTCGGCGCACGAGGCCGAGGTCGGTGAGGGCGTTAGCCTCCCCGAGATGGTTACGCAGGTCGCGATAGAGGATCAGCGCCTGCTCGTGCAGGCTTGCGGCCCGCTCATGGTCTCCGGTTTCTCGGAGGACGAAGCCGAGGTCGGTGAGGGCGTTAGCCTGCCCGAGACCGTCACCGATCTCTTGGTAGAGGGTCAGGCCCTGCTCGTGCAGGGCGGCAGCCTGCAGGTAGTCGCCGATGCGTCGGCGTACGACCCCTAGGTGGGTGAGGGCGTTAGCCTGTCCGAGACGGTCACCGATCTCTTGATAGATGGTCAGGCCCTGCTGTAGCAGGTCTGCGGACTGCTCGTAGTCCCCGATAAGGCGCCATACGAGGCCGAGGTCTGTGAGGCCGGTCGCTTCCCCGCGACGGTCGCCGATACGTTGGGCGGCCTCGGCCGCGCGTTGGTGCAGCCGACCAGCGAGTGACCACGGCCCGTCCCTGTCGAGCAACCCCGCCATCGAGCCGGTCAACGCGATCATCCGCGCGAGATCCCAGTCGACGGTGTACTCCAGGATGGCCAGCAGGTTGGCCCGCTCGACGCGCATCCACGCCAATGCCTGCATCTGGTCACCGAACTCCTGCCCCACAACCCCACCCGCGGCGGCCGACGCGGCGGTATCGCCGTCCGAGGTGGGACGAGTGCGACGTGCCACCCGCCGATCTGCGTGGGCGGCAGCCCGCAGGTAGTAGTCCAGCAGCCGATCCACGGCTCGGCTATTGTCGTCGGCTGGATCGTCGCCGACGAGGGCGCGGGCATAGTCGCGCAGCAGATCGTGCAATCGGTACCGGCCCCGCGCCGGTTCGTCGAGATGGTGATCGGTATGGAGCGCGCCCAACTCCCGCTTGGCGGTCGCAAGATCCACCCCGACCAGCGCCACAACGACGTAGGCATCGACGTCTGGGCCAGGGTGCAGCCCCAAGCGACGGAACAGCAGTTGCCGCTCGGGAGACAAGTTTTGATAGGACAGGTCGAACGCGGCACGCACGATGCGGTCGTTCGCATCGAGTTCGGTCAGCCGGTCCGTAGCCTCCTCCAACTCCTGGGCCAACTCGGTGACCTCGGCGACCGTCCAGTCCGGGTGGTGAGCCATGCGCCCGGCCACCAACATGATCGCCAACGGCAGGCACCCACACAACTGAGCGATACGCGCGGCTACATCACGTTCGCTTCTGTCTTCGGGGCTGCGGCGGGCGACGGTGAGGAACAGTTCTGCGGCCAAGTCGGGTTTGAGCACATTCAGCTCTAGCGGTTGCATGTCCGGCAATAACAGCAGGCGGTGGCGGCTGGTGATCAGGGTCAGGCAGCCGGGTCCACTCGGCAGCAACGGCTCGATTTGGTCTCGGTTCGCTGCATCATCGAGAATTACGAGCACCTTCCTGTTGGCCAGCCTGTGACGCCACAAGTCACGGCGACCGGTCAGGGTATCTGGGATGCTACGTGGATCCAAGCCCAGTTCGATCAACAAACTAGCCAACACATCTGACGGGTCCGCAGCCTGTCGTCCGGGGGTATACGCGTCGAGCTCAACGAAGAACTGTCCATCCGGGAACCTCGCCGCTAACTCATAGGCAGCGCGGACCGCGAGTGCGGTCTTACCAACGCCGGCCATGCCGTCGATTGCGTGAATAGATACCGCTCGCTGACGGTCGGCTGCATTGAGAATCTGCTGCAGCTCCCGATCACGTCCGACGAGAGCGCGCGTGGCGATGGGCAGGCTGGAGGTAATTGGCTCTGGGAGTGTTGGTTGCGCCTCGTAGCGGATCGACATGTCGACCAATCCGAGGTTGTCGCGCATGTTGGCTTGGCGGGCATCGTCATTGGCGATGTGCATCGCAGGCGTGTACCCATCGCTCCGCTCGCCGGACATTTGGATGCTCCCGCAGATCAGTGAGATTAGAGGTTGATAGTGCCGAGGTTATCGCGACCAATGTTGGCTTGTTTAGCGGTGTCGGAAGCGTTGGCGATGATCGCGGCGACGCTCTGGTCCTGCCGTGCAGCGGTCACCAACCGCTGCAGCTCGGTTGCGAAACCGGGGTCGTTTCGGGCAGCCCCATCGATCACCGCGGCGGCGGCTACCTGGTTCTCCGGCGTCGGGCTCCGCTCTAACTCCGCCAAAGCACTGGGAGATTCGGAGCCATCGCCGAATTTGCGGGAGATGAGTTCACGTAGGCGTGTGACAGCGCCCCAGCTGCTGCTGGCGGCGTGGTTGGCCAGTTCCTCGCCGTATTTGGATGCCATGAGTGCTGCCGCCGCGATTCCCAGCGAGATCGGATCCACGATATTTCCGCCTTGAAATGGCTCAACGTGAGACCATCGCCAAGCTTAAGCCCCCTCGGCCTTCGCCGCAGCCGATTCTGCCTGGCACCACCACCGCTGCTTCTATCCTGCCCAGAACTCCGGTTCGGCAGGCCGATGCAGCGTGCAGTCGGCGCGCGAACAGCACCTGGAAATCGACCGCAGCGCCTCGGCTGCCAGTCATACCTAGTACCAGTTCCGTTAGGCGGCAGCGAGTTCGAACTCTCCAGCCTCGATACCGTCGATGAACGCGGTCCATTCGTCGGGCGTAAAGGTCAGTACGACACCATCGGAGCCCTCAGCTCGCACAGTAACCCAACCATCGCTTCGGCGGTCAATGACAGGTAAGCCGTGAATGCGACGCTGGACGGAGCGAACGACATCAGCGCAAAAGACCGGCCACAGAGCGGCTTCCATCGACAGCAGCGGCTGACTGTTGGGGTCATTCGCTGGGTCTCGAAGATACTTACTGTCTCGCAGGAAGACTCGATCGCCCGCAAAGTTCAACTCCACACACGATGCGCCGCCGTTGTTGCTGAAAGAGCTCTTCCGCCAGCCGTGAGGGATTGGGGTGGTCATCATCGCTCCATGCTCTTGAAATACCCGATCCGACGCTCGATGGCAGCAGCAGTGTCAGTACCCGACAATGCCTTCGTACTCAGCCGATCGGCTGCCAATGAGTACAAGTCTACTTGCGACCGATCCTGCAGATAGAGAGCGCCGGTGTGGTATTCGACGTATGCGATACCCCGCGCTTCGGCGAACTCCAGCACGATGAACGAGCCAGGAAGGCCCTCTTGAACAGCCACTCGAGTGGGAAGGACCTGTATCTCGACATTGTCGAGTTCGATCAGCGCCAAGAGGTGCTCCAACTGCTCGCGCATGACCGTCGGACCGCCGACGGGCCGGTCCAACGCGACCTCTTCGACAACGGCACGCAGTCGAAGCGGGTCCTCAGTTCCAGATATCCGCTGACGAGCCATCCGTGCACGTACCGCCTGCGCCAGATCCATTGCTGGTATGTGCAGGCTGTCGCCGAGGAGAGCGGTCGCGTAGGCCGGCGTCTGGATCTGTCCCGGCAGCACCTTGTCGGCATACTCGAACTGAATGGCGGCCAAGCCTTCCAGCCCGACGAAGGTCTTGAACCAATCCGGCAAGACCTCACCGAAGGGCGCCCACCAAGTACCGTGGTCTGCCCTGCCAGCCAGCGTGACGGTTCGGTCTACATCCTCCACCTTGACGCCATAGAAGCGGAGTAGAGAAGCGACTTCATCGGGAGCCTGTTGAGTCTTACCGCTCTCCATGTAGCTCAGTTTCGCTGGCGTGCAACCGATGTGTTTAGCCGCGTCAGCCTGCTTGACCCGCGCCCGCTCCCGTGCCGCTCTGAGGTCCTGACCGACCAGAAAACGCAGCGCTGACGGGTCTGAACGCTCGTCGCGCATCTCTTCCCTTCTCCGCAGTCGGGGTCATGCGCACAAAACTACCTCACAGATCTTCGTGGAATACGTAGCATGATTCTTAAATTTAAGCTTAAATGCATGCATAACATCAACCATCGGCCAGGATCGGCAACGTTGGCTGATCGGAAGCTGGCTCAGTCAGCGGGGATCGAGGAATCGATGTCGGTACATGTAGTGGACCGCGCGTTGATCGTCTGCGACCACAGCTCTCATCGAGCGACGTCGGTCGGCCAAGGTGGGTGGGTCGTGAGTTTTCTGCCGGGGCGCACGTTGACCACGGCGCAGGCAACAGCGGCTATCCAGGTCGCGGAGGCCGCCGCAGAAGTTGAAAGGCTCGCGGTGCTCATCGGCCTGACAGCACGGGAGGCTGTCGGGATGGCGGTGTCCGATGGGCATTGATCCATTCCGCAGCAATCCGACGATGCCCGATTGGCCTCTCGACGTGGGCGGACGCGCTGCTTTTCGTCGCAGCAGTCGCGCTCCGCAGCGGTCAGGGGGTAGGCGGTGACTGTTGAAATGTTTGGGTACATGCAGTTGCCTCTGGTCGGATCTCAGCGCGCCGAGGTAGAAGCCCAGATGGAAGCACTGGCCGCTGACTGCGGTGGCACTCTGGTGGGCCGGGTGTTCTGTGAAGCTGGTTCACCGACCGCCGTTTTGTGGTCGTTGCTTGTCGCACTGGATGAGGGTTCGGGCGACGGGATCATCGAGCGGCTGCACGAGGTCGCGGCCCGAAACGGCGTCGATCTGGCCCGATTGATTGCTTCCCCGCCGCCGATACCGGCGTTCTTGGCGATGTTGAATGCGTTGTCGCGGTGGGGTGGCGAGTATGTGATCGCTCCGGGCCCGGGCCATTTCGATGGCCTGGGCGCTCCGAGAAATATTGTGCTGGAGCGTATCTCGCAAGCATGTCGGTCGGCGTCGGTGGAGTATGTGCATCCGGTTTCGGCGCCGCGTGCGATGCGGCTGGATCGCGGCGAGGATCGTCTCGCTGAGGGAGATGAAGGATGGGATGAAGACCGACCGGTGGAACTGGGCACCGAACAGGTCGACGCCTACGGCTTGGCTCTCGAGGTCATCCGGCTCAGTGCCCACCGGCACCTCACCCGAGCCGGGCTCGGTGATCTGGTCGATCAGGTCGATGCGCTACTCACTGAAGTCGTCAGCGCGGCAATTCGTTTCACGGCACGTGCGAACCAGGCACCGGGTGCGAACCAACTGACCGTGCGCTGGCTGCGCTACCCGGACCGGTTGGTGGTGACGTTCGAGGAGACCCGCGAACACGCCCACGAACCGATCAGTGTCGCCTTGCAGTCGCTGTGCGATCGGCATCGCGGCACCAGCGTCGGTCGCGACCGGGGCGAAGGCGGGGGCACGGTGACCTGGTTCGATCTACCTTTGCCGCTGTACCGCCCACAGGGCAAGGAAACCAGTTCGCCATTTACACGCCAGCGGCCTGGGGGCTGGTCATGAACGGGCGCGCGTATGCGATTGTGCGCCTAAATTATTCGGGTCCACAGGTCGATGTTCATATCGCGGATCTCGAAGCGCTTGCCGCCAGTCGCGGGGTCGAGTTGGCTGCTGGCGGAGTTCTTCTGGCGCAGTCGGGTTCGGGCTTCTGTCGGCTGCTCGCCGGTCTTGACTTCGAGGGTGTCGATGTCGTGATGGTGCCCTCGGCCACGCAGGTCAAGGGTTGGCTGGGCGTCTTGCGACACAGCGCTGAGGTGTGGACAGCGCTGCCGCCGCAACGTTGGTCTCGATGCCGCGCAATGCCAAGGCAGACCGCCGAATCCGGTCCCAGACCGATGTAGTGAACGGGTGTGGTCGCGATGACGCAGTGTCACCTGACTGTCTGGTTCTACGAAGGACCGGTGCTGCATTTCTGCGGCGAGGAATGCGCCGCGACGGCGTTTGCTCACGCGGCCTATCTCCAGCATTTGGCCCTGGTCACGATCGACCACAACCTCGTACCGGGGTTGAAACCCTTTCCCTGCCAACGGTTGTGGATGCCTTAGGTAATTACGCCAGAAAGCGAGGTGCCCCCATGTCTTCTATGGAGCCGATCGATCCAGGGTCGACGAATTGGGCGGCGCTGGCCACCGTAGCGAAGTTGCCGATGGGTGATGACCCGGTCTTCCACGCGGTCGAGGCGGCCTCGTGGTCCTGCAAGCACTGGAACGTCCACCACTACGCACCGTTGGTGGAGAACACCATGCGGCTGATCGCCGCCGATGTCGTGCACCGCAGCTGGTTCGAAAACCAACCCTGGCTTCGCCCACAAGCGATCAGCATCCGGATCCGCTGGACCGACCTCAACACGCTGGTCCTCGAGGCTTGGGACATACCCGCCGATGACACCGGCAATAGCACTGCGCGCCTGCGGTATCGGCTGTTCCAAGCGACACGACTACGGATCGGTCATGGCTAGCCCGGTTCTTCACGCCCCCACTATCGGAAGGGAATCATCATGTCCGACAACACCGCACGACTGGATCAACTCAGAACCGAAGCGCAACGCGATGGGGTGCAGCAGCTGCGGGTCAGCGCCATAGTCCAGCACGACGGCAAAGTACTGCTGTTGCGCCAGCCACCTACCGGGGACCACGTCGAGGGTGAGTGGGAAATACCGGTTGGCACAGTCGATTCCGAGGAAGACCTGTACCAGGCACTCGCGCGAGTGATCCGAGCGTCGGTTGGCCTGGACCTGCTCCACGTCGGGGAGGTCCTGAGCCAGATCGACTACACCACCAGCGACGAGCAGAAGGCACGCCAACTCAATTTCCTTGTGCAGGTCCTTGAGCCCGACCCGATCGAGTTGACCGACCACGACGCCTACACCTGGACCGGCCTCGTCGCCGAAACACCCTTGGTCACCGAGATGACCAGGAAGGCACTGGCCGACTACAGCCGATCAACCGCCCTCTTCACCCGACAACACCGTCCGCAGTAGACCTCAGCCCGGCCTTTCGGCCTGCCGAAAATACTCCCGCTCGACGCCTGTGAAAGGAAGCCCGGATCATGCTCGAACACCCATACCAGCAACCCGCCACATCTCTTCAGCCAGACGAGTGCCCCGGCAAGAGTCTGGTGATCCTGGATACTGACATCGGTTACGACCCAGACGATTTCGTCGCCCTAGCGTTAGCCGCACGCACCGTACCTGATCTCGCGGTCGTCACCGCGGATGAGACACTCGGGCGCCGCGCACGGCTGGCTCGGCGCGCACTCGATGCGCTGGACCGCCCCGAGGTCCCCGTCATCACTGGAGTCGATTTCGGCGGTAGCCACCGATTCGTGATGGAAGACCATCCTTGCCGCCCACCAGCCGGACGCGACGAGCGCGGCGACGCCGTGACTGGTCTCATCGACGCGGTCGCCGGAGTGTGCGAATCCACGACCGGGCCGATCTTCTGGGTCGGGATGGGACCGATGACCAACCTCGCTCTCATCGTGTCCAGCCTCCCCGATCTCGCCGACCGTCTCATCGTCACGCAGATGGGCGGCTGGCTCGACCACTACCGCGATACAACCCGCGCGACCCACAACCTGCACACCGATACCAGCTCAGCAGGACTGGCACTGCGCGCGGTCCAGAACCCGCGACTGGTGTTGTCGGACTTCACCAACTCCCCCCACATCGACGTCACCGCCGAATCAGCGTTGCTGCGCCACTTGCGATCTGAGACCGCGACCGAGTGGCAGCAGCTGCTCGCGGCGAACTTCCGGGCATGGTTCGCCCGCCGCAGCGGTAGCTGGATGCACGACCCGCTGACCCTCAGTGCCGCACTCGATTTGGCGTTCGTCTCTTTCCGCCCCGAACGGATACGCATCGCACGCGATGCCCGCCTCTACCGAGACCCGCACGGCCGCCCGATCGACGTCGCGTGTGCGGTCGACTACCCGGAGTTCCTGGAATGGATGCACGAAACCCTCCTCCGATGAACAACACCTGCCCCGATCCCTACCCGTTGCCCGGCAAGGACCTGCTGCTGGCGGCGTGTCGCGGGATGCCGATGCTCGATCCGACCCACCCGATGCTCGATGCCGCCGCCGAACTAGCGAAGGTGCACGAGACCCGAGAGGTGACTGCCACCTGCGACGGCGTGAAGTTGGCGTTGCGGCGCATGGAGTTGATCCGAGTGATCGATGAATGGATCGCCCAGGTGGCACCGCCACCGTTCCCCGCCGCCACCCTGCACACCGAAACCGTCGGCCAAATCGTCGACCGACTCGCCCAGCTGACCAACCAGACCTTCATAGCCCTCGCCCACGCCCCTGCTGACCTCTACCAGGACTCCTGGGCTCGCTTGTGGGACCTCGCCTCTGGCTACCAAGACCTCATCGACGAACTACACAACCGCACCCGCCGCCTTCCCAGCACCTTCCTCGATCTCTGGTAATCCCACCCTCGAAACCGTTGCGCGGCTGTCGAATTGACAATCAGTAGGGAGTAGTAATGCCGACGTTGATGCTCGATCACCCCGCCTGGTTCCACACCGTCGACGGGCGCGCTCACCGCCTCATCTCGGACAATCATCAGGCGATAGCGTTCGTGACCGCCGAATGCCTGCCCCAGAACTTGTTCATTCACTGTGAACCCATCGGCTCGTGCTCGGTGCCGATCGATGTCGGCTACTTCGACCCCGCCGACCTCGCCGGTCCTCTCACCCTCACCGCGCCACTGCGAGCCCTCGGAGCGGTCTCGCGACTGGCCAACCCCTATCTATGGGACGCTCTGGGCACCGCCATCCTCGGTCAATTCGTCACGCCCACCCACCTAGAGCGGCTGTATGACCGACTCTGCCGCACCCACGGCCGCCAGACCCGCACCCCGCACGGCGACGACCGATGGCTGTTCCCCCGTCCCGGTGACATCAGCGACGTGCTGGCGCTGGCGAAATTGCCTACGCTGCAAAACGCAGCCCGCGCCTACCACAAGCACGGCGGGCAGTGGACCCGGTCACTGACCGAGGGCACACCAGCCGCCGATCTGGTCGAGATGATAGCGACGGCACTACCCAAACTCGACCGTGCGACGATCAGCCGCGCGGTCGCCGACCACAGCAACGACTTCACCGTCTACCCGATCGACATGACCTTGCGCTCGAGCGTATGCCGGTTGTCCGCACGCCACAGCTGGCCCGTCAGGGACGACGAGTTCTATACCGAATGGCAAACCACGACAGGCGAACAACAATCCGAATGGACCGTACTGACCCTGGCAGCGGGCACCGGCTGCTACATGAAGGCATCATCTCCGGCGGCCGGGGCGACTCAGTCCGATTAATGAGCATCACGGGTCCATCCGTAGGGGGTTGATTCGAAGATCAAGCGCAGCGGAGCATCAGCGGCTGCCGGTGTACCTGCTCGGCGATGGGCGAGCATAACGAGCACCAAGATCGGCACCCATCATCGCCGGGTCACCCACGGCGGTGCGCAAAGGATTGAGCATCTCGAGGAGCCAGCCGAGAACGCGGCTCACCGGCGAGACAGCTCTCACGGTTGCGCACGAGATCGACATCCTGCGCAAGAGGTGTCGTTGACGCCGTCTAGCATGACGACTGTGAAGTACGGACGCTTTAATCAACGGTGATACCGGACACGCTGCGGTGTTCAGATCGCATGGTGCTGGATCGTTCTCTACTCATGACGTTCTCGCCGATCGCTGAACTGGCGCTCAACGACATCCCAGTCTGGGTGGTCGCGCTATTGGCGTTGACCATCGTGTGGCCCGGAATCGTGGGGTGCGTTCACCAGGCCCTATTCCACTTCACCACGCGGATGATTCTGAGCAAATTGCGCGCGCCTACCCATGTTGCACACGAAACCAGCCGCCGAGGAGCGCGTTCGCTTACCGTCGTGGCTACCCCTGTGGAAGGCACTCAGGTGGACGAGTCCACTCCGACAGCGCCGCCCACCCGTACGACCCCTGACGAGGTTCGTTCCGCATGACACCATCGACTAAACAACCTGTCGAGCCGTACATGTGGACGGCATTCGAGCGGCTCTATCGTCTCGAGCAAGACAGGGTAATGGGGTTCGTAGTTTCGGCGCTGGGCACGAACAAGATCCCCGACGCCGAGGACGTCGTCGCCGATACCTTCGTCAGGGCATGGGAGATCTACGGCCCGGATCTACTTGTCGAGAAGGGGGTCCGAGCGCTTTTGTGCAAGATCGCGTTGAACTTCATCCGCGACAAATGGCGCCGTGACCGGCGCGGCTTGTTCTTCGAGTCGCTGGGCGATGGGTCCAGCGAATCCAGAGAAGACTGGCTCACGTCGTTCTTGCCCCCGCAAGAGGACATCGCAGAGGGTGTGGTGAGCCGCGATAGCGTCGCAGCCTTCTGGGAGGTGCTGATGGACGAGCTGCCGAGAAGCGAGATGCTTGTGGTGTTCATGACTTGTCGGCTGCACTGGGACGGCGACAAGATCGCCGAGGAGCTCGGCACTACTCGCGCCACTGTGTACTCGCTTCGACACCGAGCCCGGCAAAGACTCGAAGCAATGCGTGAGAACAGAGCCGAACTTCTACCTCCCAGCAATATCCGAAGAGCAGCGGGCTCATTCAAGAAAGTTCGCAAAGGAGTCACGACACCATGACCGACGAAAGGAACATCGACAACCTCGACACCGTGCCGCACTCCGATGCCTGGCAACAGCTCGATGAACGGCTTGCCCGCCGGTCGCATGGCGATCCCGACGCCGTGTGGGAAAGAATTCGTCAAGCGCTCGGAGGCCCGCCGGTCGCCCCTGCAGTATCGGCGGAGAGCAGAACCGAAACGGTTGATGACAGTGCCCCCACCGATCTTTCTAACGGCGACCGCGCCGACGTTCGTGGTCCCGGCCCCTCAGTCTTCGACCGCGCCCCGCAGGCAAACTGGGCGGATACGGCGTAGCCGACGCGGCATCGCGATGCCGAGCGCCCGTCACCGCGGATACGGGAGCACTCCGGCGGGCCGCGCCCTCGGCCTGCCGGGCGGCGGACCATCCCCGCCGGGCGCAGGGAGCACTAGCCCGTCGGCGAGTTCGACCTCCACCGTTGAGGATCATCCCGCGCGGGCGCGGGCAGCACGACAGCGATCACGTTTCCGGCTGAGTCGACAACGGATCATCCCAGAGGTTTAAGGGTCGCAGCAAAGCGAACCGCACCGCAAGAGTTGACGCGTTTGTCCCAGGAGCTGCGGCGGCGGTAGCCGTTCTGGGAACACTCATGCCGCCAGCTCGTCGGGATACCTGCCACTCCCCGTATCCGCGCCCGGGTTCGTTTCCGGACCGGGATGGGGCCGGGGGCGAAAGTGCTTGAGCTCGAATGAACTACGAGACCTTGTCGGAGTTGTGAAAATCAGGACGTCTTCGTGGGCGATGAGGTGCAGCGGTAGGCCCGCCGCTCGTTGTTTGACGACGAAGTCGCGTTGGAAGAAGCTGCTTCGGGCGATGATGTCGTCGTCGGCGAGTCGACCGAGGAGGGCGAGGCAGCGTTCGGTAGGGATAAGTCCGGCGCGGGCGGCGCAGGTGATGATGTGGGTGGGTAGGTCGATGAGCTCGGCGTGCTGCCGCCACGGCCGGGCGGTGATGACCACATGTCCTCCTGGGCGCAGCAACAAGGTTGTGGCGGTGAGGATTCGGGTGAATCCGGTCAGCAGGCGGGCGAGACCGAGGTTGGCCAGGTTGCCGCGGTCGAGTGTCGCGCCATAGCGGTGGTTGCGTTTGTGAACACCTTGCCCGGGTGCCATGGTGACGTGGCCGTGGGTGGAGTCTCCGTATGGGGGTGAGGTGATCACGAGATCGACGGCGCCTAGGTACTCGGCGGGCAGCACGGTGCTCAAATGTCTTGCGTCGCCGGTGAACACCGCGGCCTTGTGCTCGATGCCTGCCTCACGCGCCAGCTGCACGTTGGTGCGTGCGACCTGTGCCCAGCGGTCCTCGTACTCGACCCCGACAGCTCGCCGGCCCGAGTGGAGTGCTTCGACAAGGGTGGTGCCGATGCCGCACATGGGGTCCAGGACGAGGTCGCCGGGCCGGGTGTAGGCGGCGATGGCGTGGGCGGCGATGGCGGGCAGCATTTTGGCGGGGTGAGGTGTTCCCTGCGGGGTGTAGCGGCCGGTGCGTTGTTTGGCGGGTGAGGATTGCGCGGTCGCCCACACCGAGACCGGCAGCGAGGGCGCGGAGGCGTTGGGACGAGTTTTGGGTGTGAGAGTCACGGTGGGCCTGCTTCCTGTGCCTGATCCAGAGGTCAGAGGGCGAAGGTGGTCAGGGGCGGGGTCTGCGCGGGTCGGGGGGTGGGCGGCGGTGTTGGTTGGGTTGGACGAACACCAGAACATCGGTGTGCACGCGGCGGTGGGTGCGCTGGAGTCTGTGCTGAGCGCTGGCATGGATGTCGGTGGTGGCGATCGCGTCGCCTCGGATCGCGACGGCGGCGATGTGCTGGAGGTAGAGCAGGTCAGCGGCTTGGGCGTCGGCGACGATCGGCCCGGTGGGATCCACAAGGGTGCCGTGGGTCCAGTCGCAGCGGGTGAGTACGACCAGCACCCCATTGGTGCGTAACCGCGTGGCGGCATTCCAGAGCAACTCCGCACCCGCGTCGGAGTCGTGGTGGCCGGGGATCTGGGTAGTGATGATCAGATCGAGGGTGCCGACCGGCGCCGAGGGCGTTGGGTTCTCGGTGTGGAGGTCGAGGATCTGGGCCGTTCGATCGAGGCCCTGGACTCCGGTGAGGGCGGCACTGAGTTCAGGTTCGCTGCAGTCGCGGCTCTCGCCGGGCCGGTGGGGCCATACCAGCAGAGCGACTTGGTCACCGATAGTGCTGAACTCGGCGATGGCTCGGGTGAGGATCGAGCTCGGCCAGGTGCTGGCCGGGTCGATGGGTTCGGTGCCACAAGCCCAGATCGTTGCCGGGACAGCGTGCTCGGGGCGCGGGTGGCCGCGGTCGGTGAGGCAGCGCGCTGATCGCCGGCGAGATTGGTTCTGCGCGGTCATAGAGATCGCCTCTCGGTGGAGTGAATGGCTTACACCTACCCACTCCGCGAGCGGCCCTGCCTTTCAACACACGAATACGAACTCCGCCAGACTTTCACCCCACACAGGTTCAAGGCACAGAAATCGGTGGACGAATTATTTTATCCGAACCCTTCGCAAAATCTGAGGACTGCGTCGGCGCGGCGTGCTTCCGCCACCAAAACGCCACCATCCAGCTCAACGCCTGATTATCGCGCGCCCGATCCCGCCGGTTTCACCGAGCTGCCACAGGATCGAATCGGGCCAGGTGGGGTGGTCCCGGAAGTTGTTGGGAAGTCATTCGGAAGTTCTTTGGTGGCGTTTTGGTGGCGGCGGTTCTTTTTCCTTGGTTCCACGCATTTTCTCGCGTCGAACAAAGGAGTCCAGCAATGGTTGATTCGAATATCACAAGGCCCTCGCGTGGTCGCGATGGCGCTTCGCCGTTGGATTTGGTGCGGTCGAGTTTCGACCGTTTGGCCGGTGCGCCGATCACGCTCTCGGCCGAGGGCTCGAGTGCGCTCGGATCCGTCGAGTTGCGCGTGGATCGATTACGGGATCTGCTCATGGATCCCGGTTTGCCGATCACGACCGTCGATGCGGTGTGGGTGTGCCTGGTCCGGCGCTCCCGCGCCGAGAGCGGGGACGCGACGATGGTTTGCGCGGGCATGGCGCTGCCGGTGCTCGCCGCGATGTCGGCGCGGCTCTCACCTCGATGGACTGGTGATCGCGCCGATATCGAGGCCGCGGTGTTGTGCGGGTTCCTTACCGAACTCGCCTCTATCGACCTCGATCGGCCGTGGGTGTTGCACCGGTTGCGGTGGGCGGCCTACCGCGCCGGATACGCGTGCATGCGTGAACGCCGTGCCGCCCCGACTCCGACTCCTTGGGCAGGCGCACCTACCCGTGACGACACCGGCGCTCGCGAGCACCGCCTGATGCTTCCCCGGCCGGGACATCCCGAACTCGTCCTCGCCGACGCCGTCGCGGCAGGGGTCATCACCAGTGCCCAAGCGCGGCTCATCGCCTCGACCCGGTTGGAGCGGCGCTCGCTGACCGCGGTCGCCGCCGAGCGCGGTGCGTCCTACAAGGCGCTGCAACAGGTGCGACGCCGCGCCGAACACAAGCTGGCCGCCTACCTCACCGAACGCATGCGCAACCCGGATTCGGGTGGCATCGGTGAAGTCAGCCATGGCGCGGTGACCTCACCAAACCCGACGCGAGCACACACGAACCGATCTCGCCGACGGCGCCGTGAGCCCAGCCGTGATGAGGCATCGACGGCGCGGCCGGTGTTGAAAACCATCCCGCCGACCGGAGTGCAGGGGTGCGGGGACACACCGGCTCCCGCACACCCGAGTTCGGAGGTGCGTCGATGCGCGTAAACCATCAGTTCCACTTATCGGTGCGCCCGAGCATGCGGCTGCGCCGCATCGCAGGTGTGATGATCGTCGGCGGGGTCGTGCTGGGCGGGGTTGCGGCTTCGGCGGCGGCGCAACCGGTCTCGGTCCTGGCGATCGCGAGCTCGTTCGATGAAGTGCTCAACAATCTGCGCAACTGGATCGTCGGGATTCTCGCAGCTTTGGCCACAGTCGCCTTGACGGTCGGTGGCGCTCGCTATCTCATCTGCTCTGGCGATCCCGGCGAGGTCGAGAAAGCCAAGTTCGCTTTGCGGGCCGCGATGATCGGCTACTGCCTGGCGTTGCTCGCGCCGGTCATCGTGAGCGTCCTGAAATCGATCGTCGGCGGCTGACGATGACACCGCTGCTAACCGACCCGCCACGACCCTGTCCTGCTTCACCGGCGGTGACGGTTCGCCGATGGCAGCGAGGGCTGTGGGTGCTGGCGCTGCTCGCAATCCTGCTGGCACTGGCACCCTCGATCGCCGTCGCCGACCCGGCGATACCAACACCTGCACCAGCTCCGACTCAGCCAGGACCGCCACCACAGACCCGGTGGCAGACCCCACCACCAGCCCAGACGTCGGTGGTGCCGACACCGGCCCCGCCAGCCACCAGCCCGGCCCCATCGGACCCGGCCGGTACGGGTGGGGAGGATCCCGACTGCGGCGTCCGCCATATCAGTGGCTGCGTCGCCAAGGCCATCGACGGGTTCTTCCAGCGAGTGGTCGACTCCGCGTTGAACCCGTTGCTGGAGTTGCTTTCGGCCACGCTGTTGACCACTCCGGAACCGGGATCGGTGCCGCGTCTGGGTGAGTTGTGGGATTCCTCGTGGCAGATGGTGCTGGCCTGCTACGGGCTGATCGTGGTCGCGGCCGGGGTGCTGGTCATGACCTACGAGATGCTGCAGACCCAGTGGACGGTGCGTGAACTGTTGCCTCGTCTGGTTGCAGGGTTCGTGGCCGGGGCGATGAGTATGCTGGTCGCGACCCACGCCATCCGAGCGGCCAACTCGTTGGCCGCCGCGATCGGCGGCGACGGGCTGGACCCGAGCTCCGCGGCAGCCGCGCTCGAACAACTCGCGAGCACGGCCACGAGCCCGGGTTCAGGGATTTTCGCGATCCTGTTGCTCAACGTCCTGACCGTCACGATCACCGTGCTGTTGATCACCTACGTCGTGCGGGTCGCGATCACCCTCACCTTGATCGTGGCCGCACCGCTGGCATTGATGTGTCACGGGCTACCGCACACAGAGTCGATCGCGCGCTGGTGGTGGCGCGCGTTCGGAGCGTGCCTGGCGATCCAGGTCGTGCAATCTCTCGTGCTCGTCACCGCGCTGCGGGTGTTTCTGTCCCCGGGCGGGTTCGTGCTGTTCGCACCCACTCAGACCGGGATCGTGAATCTGCTCGTCGCGCTGGCGTTGATGATGATCTTGGTCAAGATCCCGTTCTGGCTGCTCTCGGCCCTCAAGCTCGGCTACGGCCGCTCGATGGCAGGCTCCCTGCTCAAGGGGTTCATCGCCTATAAAACCTTCGGGCTGATCCGAGGCAGTGGTGCCCGCACCGCCACCGCCCTGACCTCGCGCCATCACCAGCTCGGGGCAAGTCCGCGCCGCGCCGGTCCAGTCGGCGAGTCCGATCCCTACGCGAGGGTCCGTGCGACTCGCGACGGGCAGCTGATGCTGCCCCTGCCCAGCGGGCGGCGCACCAAATCGGTCCGCTCTCAGCAGATTTCGCGTGTCACCGCCTCCGCTGCCACCCCTTCCAGCACGTCGCGACAACCCAAACCAGCGCGAGGTCGGCAGTTGAGTTTGCCGTTGTGGGCACCCGAGCCGCCACCACCGGGAGGCCGTGACGGCCAGTACCAGCTGCCGATCACCGTGGCCCGAGTCCCCGCCCCCCGCCGGGACAAACCGCCGAAACCTACGGCGCCAAGTCACCGCGGTCAGCTCGCCTTCGATTTCGACCCTGACCCGTTCAAGGGCAACCGGCCCGCCAGTAGTGGCCAGTACCGGCTGCCCCTCGAAGTCCGGCGCGTCGCCGCCCGGCCCACCGCTGCCGCACCGCCACCGCCATCGGTCCCGCCACCACCAGTGGCCGGCCCACCTCGGCGCGCGGGTCGGCAACTGGCACTGCCCTTGCCGAACCTGCCCGTCACATCCCGTGCTCGTCGTCGTTCTGGAGGTAGTAGGAAATGACCACCCCGATCCGCATCCCAGCCGATGTCGAACGTCGCGACCGCATCGTCGGTCCATTCACCGCCCGCCAGCTGCTGATCCTGGCCGCCACCGCACTAGTGGGCTATCTCGGATGGATCTTCACCCGCACCGCGATCGCACCGGCTGTGTTCCTCGCCGCCGCCGTCCCGATCGGGATCACGGTCGCAGTCACGGTGTTGACCACACGCGACGGACTCTCGGCCGACCAGCTGCTGGTCGCCGCGATCCGTCAGCGCCTGGCACCTCGCACCCAGGTCCTGGCTCCCGAGGGCAACATCGATCCTGCTCCGCAATGGCTGACCAAACACGCCACCGGCGAATCCGTTGCCCCGCAACCACTGTCGGCCTCGTCGCTTCATCTGCCCGAAGCGGTCACGGCGGCGGGCAGTGAGCAGATGGGCGTGGTCGATCTCAGAGACGACGGGCTCGCGGTGATCGCGGCCGCCGGGACGGTCAATCTTGGATTACGCACCGCGGCCGAGCAAGAGGGTCTCGTCGACGGGCTCGGCCGCTATCTGCACGCCCTGTCCGGGCACGGGATCCAGATCCTGATCCGCACGGCCCGATTGGACTTACACGCCCGCGTCGCCGAGCTGCACGCCACCACCGAGGAAATGTCCCCCGAGCTGGCGGCGGCCGCGGCTGATCACGCCGAGCACCTCCAGAGCCTGGGGACCGAAACCGACCTGCTGTGCCGTCAAGTGCTGTTGGTCTTCCGCGAACCCCTCGACACGATTCCGGCAGGCGGGCTGGGCGGCCCGTCGGCGGGCACGATGCTGCAGTGGGTCATCAGCGGGCGTCGCCGCGCGCGCCACCAGCAGCTCACCGCGAGCGTGCGCCGTGCCGCCGAATCACGACTGCTGCGGCGCCTCAGCGAGGCCCGCGAGCTGCTCGCCGCAGCGCAGATCACCCTCACCGCCCTCGATGACGCACAGGCCACCGCGATCCTCACCGATGCCGCAAACCCGGGCAGCCTGGTACCCACCTGCGCCGAAACCGCTTCCCGGACAGCGGTCATCACCACTGGCGGCTCGGAGTTCACCAGTACCGAACTCGCGGGCCCGCCCCCGGAGGACGAGCACGCAAGCACCATGCGTGCCCGCCGCGGGTGGTTCACTGCACGGCGCGGTGCTGGTCGCAGTGGCGATGCCGACTTCGCACCGGACTCGCTGGCGATCGGGACCCGCCATCTCGAAGTCGGGGCCGACCATTTGGCCACCCTCGCGGTCACCGGCTACCCGCGTGAGGTCCACCCCGGATGGCTCGCGCCACTGCTCACCCATCCCGGCCGCCTCGAACTCTCCTTACACATCGAGCCGGTCGACCCCGTCACAGCGGCGGCTCGCCTGCGCCGCCAGCTCGGCCGCTTCGAGGCCGCGCGGACGCACAACGCCGAACACGGCCGCCTGGTCGACCCCCAAGTCGAGGTAGCGGTCGAAGACGCCTACGACCTGTCTGCGCGCGTAGCCCGGGGTGAAGGACGACTATTCCGGGTCGGGGTGTATCTCACCGTGCATGCGGACTCGGCCGACGAGCTCGCTGAGCAGGTCGGCGCTGTGCGTGCGCTGGCGGCGAGCTTGCTCATCGACACCTGCCACCTCAGCCACCGCAGCGTCCAAGGCTGGCTCGCGACCCTGCCGCTGGGCCTGGATTTGGTGAAACTACGCCGCACCTTCGACACCGCCGCTCTGGCGGCGGCGTTCCCGTTCAACAGCCCACAGCTGCCCGCCGAGGACCCTGTCACCGCCACCACACCGACCGGGGTGCTCTACGGCCACGACGCCGCAGGCGGATTGTTGTTCTGGGACCGATTCTCCCCCGGTGTCGACAACCACAACGCGGTCGTCCTCGGTCGCTCCGGAGCGGGGAAGTCGTATTTCCTCAAGACCGAGATCCTGCGCTCGCTCTATCGCGGGATCGAGGTCATCTGCATCGACCCCGAGGACGAGTACCGGCGCCTGGCCCGGGCCGTCGGGGGGACCTACATCCACCTCGGCGCAGGCGGAGTCCGCCTCAACCCGTTCGACCTAGAAGTCCACACCCGCCCCGACGGTCGCCGGGCCGCACCCGCCGACGCCTTGAACCGACGCAAGCTCTTCCTGCACACGGTTATTCGGGTCCTGCTCGGCGAACCGACACCCGCGCAGCGGGCGGTGTTGGATGCCGCGATCACGGCCGCCTACGCCAGCGTCGGCATCACCGAAGACCCCTCGACGTGGATCAAACCAGCTCCGACGATGCGGGTCCTGCGCGAGCAACTGCTGGCCTGTGGTGCCGGAGTCGGGGTCGACCTCGCCGGAGCCTTGCAGCCCTACGTCGGAGACGGTGCGTTCGCCGGGCTGCTCGACGGTCCTACAACCACCGTGGCGGAAGGCGCGATGATCGTGTTCAGCCTGCGCGAGCTGCCCGAGGAACTCAAGACGATTGGCACCCTGCTCGCGTTGGACTCGACCTGGCGACGCGTATCGAACCCGGGCCTGCGCCGCCCCAGGCTGGTGAACGTGGACGAGGCGTGGATCTTGATGCGCCAGCCCGCCGGGGCGGAGTTTCTTCTCAAGGCCGCCAAGGCATTTCGCAAACTGTGGGCCGGGCTGACTGTCGCGACTCAGGACTGCGCCGATGTCCTGGCCACCGATCTCGGTAAAGCGGTCGTGGCCAACTCCGCCACCCAGATCCTGCTGCGCCAAGCACCCCAAGCCATCGAAGAAGTCAGCGAGGCGTTCGCGGTCTCCGATGGCGAACGCCGGTTCCTGCTCGCCGCCGCACGCGGGCATGGCCTGCTCGCCACTGGAGCACACCGGGCGGTGTTCGCTGCGGTCGCCTCCGAGGCCGAGCACGACCTCATCACCACCAACCCCGGCGAGCTCACCGCCACCAGCGACGACGCGAGTATCTGCATCGGCCACGCCGATGAGGCCCCCGACACCGACGCCGATCCCGTTGGCGACTGTCTCGACGAGGGCACCGATGACGAGGACTCCTATATCGATCTACAAGCAGCGGCATGAACACCGTTGCCGCCCAGATGATTCCGCTGCAAAGTGCGTGGCTTCCGGAATTCCTGCGCGATCCGGACCGGCACAATCCGGCAGCCGATCTCGGCGAGTATCTGTGTCACCTTTTGACCCTGACGAGCGTCTCGGTGGCCGCCGCGGTGGGCGCTGTGCTCGCCACGACTACTGTGCTCGCGGCCAGCCGGCACCGGCGCCGGCTGGCCGTCGATGCCCGCGAGGTCACTGTGCTCGCTCCGCCCTCCGTCGATCCCTCCGCAGCACAAGGATTGTGGGCCCATCTTGTAGGGATCACGCGCCCGGCGTGGAAGCGTGCGGTGTTCGGGCAGCCTCATCTGGGGTTCGAGTACCGGATCACCCCGGCGGCGGGAGTTTCGATCACGATCTGGGTACCGGCCACCATCGCACCGGGGTTGATCGAACGCGCCGTCGAATCCGCCTGGCCCGGCGCGCGCACCCGCACCACCGAACACGCGAGCCCGCCACTGCCACAACCGAAGACCGGACATCAGCGGATCCTCGTCGGCGGGGAGCTGCGCCTGGGCCGGCGCGAAAGCTTACCGATCCTGCTCGACTACCGAGGCAACGACCCGATCCGCGACCTGATCTCCGCCGCCTCCGATCTCGACATCAGCCAAGGCGCGTGCGTGCAGATCCTGGCCCGCCCCGCGACCGGCCGCCGAGTGCGCCGCACTACGGGTGGCAGTGGCAACCAGCAGCGGTGGCATCTGGCCATCTTCGCTGATCTGCTGGACCTGATCACTCCCGGCGCAGCGCGTCCCTCCCGTTCAGCAACCCGTCGGCGGATGGCGTCGCCCGATCGGCAAACCGTGATGGAGTACACGACGCAATCGCGGGCGGCGGCCACCAAAGCCCGTGGCGCGCACTGGGCGAGCGTGATCCGCTATGCGGTCGCCACCGACGTTCCCCTCGACGCCGCAGCCGCGACGGTGCGGGCGGCTCGTGCCGTCACGCGCGGGCGCGCGCACACCCTCGCGGCGGTGTTCGCAGCTTGCACCGATCACAACTACTACCGCCGTCGCCGCCGCTGGTGTCTGGACACCGCGTTGCGGGAGCGGTGGTTGGGACGCGGGGATCTGCTGTCGGTGCCCGAGCTGGCCGGTATCGCCCACCTGCCTACCGATTCCGATATCCCCGGCGTCGCGCGGGCGGGTGCCCGTGCGGTAGCCCCGGGTCCCGATATCGCCTCCGGCGGCCCGCACACCAAAACCCTCGGTAGCGCCGATGCCGGTAGCGGGCGGGCGGTGGCGTTGAAGGTCACCGACTCCCGTCATCACCTGCATGTCCTGGGTGCTACCGGTGTCGGCAAGTCGACGCTGTTGGGGCGGATGATCCTCGACGATGCCGACGCCGAACGCGGGGTGGTCGTCGTTGATCCCAAGGGCGACCTCATCACCGACGTCCTGGATCGGCTACCGCGACGCCACGCGGGCAAAGTCGTGTTGTTCGACGCAGACTCCCGCTCGCGCCCACCGTGTCTGAATCCGCTCGATGCCGATCGCGCCGATATCGACCGCACCGTCGACAACCTCGTCACCGTCTTTCGCCGCATCTACGCCCAATACTGGGGCCCACGTACCGACGACGTCCTACGCGCGAGCCTGCTTACCCTGTGCGCCCAGCCCGGCATCGCGACCCTCGCCGATCTGCCGCGATTGCTGATTGAACCCGCCTACCGCGCCAGAGTGACAGCCACAGTGACCGATCCGGTGCTCCGCGGGTTTTGGGACACCTACGAAGAGCTCTCCGGCGCGGGCCGCAACCAAGTCATCGGCCCGCTGCTGAACAAGTTGCGCGCCTTCTTGTTACGGCCATTCGTCAAAGCCGCAATCGCCGCGGGCCCCTCCACAGTCGACCTCGCACACGTGCTCGACCACGGCGGAATCTGCCTTGCCCGGCTACCCAAAGGCTCCCTCGGTGAGGAGACGACCCGGTTGGTCGGGTCGTTGATCGTGGCCCGCACCTGGCAGGCCACCACCGCCCGCGCCCGCACGCTTGCCACCACTCGCCGCGACGCCGCGCTGGTCTTGGACGAGGCCCACAACTTCCTCAACCTGTCCACGCCGGTCGAGGACATGCTCGCCGAAGCACGCGGGCTGAAGTTGTCGCTGGTACTAGCGCATCAGAACCTAGGCCAGCTGCCCCGGGAGTTACGGGATGCGATCTCGGCGAACGCCCGCAACAAGATCACCTTCACCTGTGCCCCCGAAGACGCCCGCGAGCTGGCCCGCCACACCGCTCCGTTCCTATCCGAGCACGACCTGACCCACCTCGACGCCTATCACGCCGCCGCGCGGCTGCTCGTCAATGGTCAACAAGCCGCACCGTTCACCTTCACCACCACCGCCCTGCCCGCACCGATCCGGGGCCGCGCCCGCGAGATCCGGGCCCTCACCCGCACCCGCGACACCACTGCGCCGGGCCCGCAATCCGATCCTCCCCGCACCGGCAAACCGTCTCTGCGCGACCCGCGCCTGTCCTGACGTCGCGGCTCCCGGGCCTCGTGCGCGTTGGATCTTGCTGCCCTGCCATCGAATTCGGAGGTCTGCCTCGATGATCGTCAAACCGACTCGATCCACCGATATGCGCCCATGCACCCGCCGCCCCGGCGGGTGTGGACTGGCAGGGCTAGCCGGACAGCTGACCCAGCGTGACCGATGGTTGCTGCGGATGCTGCATGAGCACAAGGTCCTCACCACAGCCCAGATCACGAATCTCGGCTTCGACTCGGCACCGGTGGCGCGGCGTCGCATGCTCAAGCTGCACCGCCGTTTCGGGGTCGTCGACAAATTCCGGCCCCAGCGCACCGTAGGAAGCTTCCCCGACCACTACGTCCTCAGCCCCGCCGGAGTCGAAGTTCTGGCCGCCGAAGTCGGTCGTGGCGCAAAGGAATTGGGCTACCGCCGCGACCGCACCGCCCGCATCGCACTGAGCCTGCGACTGGCCCACACCATCGGGGTCAACGAATGGTTCACCTCCCTCACCGCCCCAGCCATCCGACAACGCCGCGACGACAGCCGACTGTTGGCATGGTGGTCGGAGACACGGTGCGCGCAGCTGTGGGGCGATCTCGTGCGGCCCGATGGCTACGGCCGCTGGACCCGCGCCGGTGCCCGGGTCGACTTCCTGCTCGAGTTCGACCTCGCCACCATGGCACTGGGCGACGTCGCCGGCAAGCTCGCCGGCTACGCCGAACTCGCCCGCCAAACCCGCATCGTCACCCCGGTGTTGTTGTGGGTGCCCACCCATCGCCGCGAGATCGACGCCCGCCACGCCCTGACCCGAATGTGGAACAGTCTCGACGACCCTGCCTCGGTGCCGGTCGCCACCGCCGCCGCCGATCTGCTCGACCCCGCCAGCGCTCATCTCAGCCCGGCCGAGCGCGTCTGGCTGCCCCTCGACCACACCGGCCACGGACGGCTCGAACTCCACCAGCTCGCCGAGGTCTGGCCCCGAGTGACTGAATCCTCGGCCATCACCGCCCAGGCGAGCACCGCCGCGGCCCCGGGTACACGCGCCGTTCTCGACGCCCCGTCACCGACGCCACCGCGAGTTGGTGATCGACGATGATCGCGAAAGCCCTTGGCTTCGGCGGTGTCTCGGTGGCATTCGCCTCAGTCGTGATAAGCGCGGTCACCGCCACCGTCGTCGCCTTCAGCCACACAGAGACCATCGCACCTCAGACCGGTGGCGGCAAAATCCCAAGCACAGAGCCGATCTCGGACATCCCGGCAGACCGACTCGTGCTCTATCAGCGTGCCGCCACAGTGTGCCCCGGGCTGGACTGGACAGTGCTGGCTGCGATCGGGAAGGTCGAATCCGACCACGGCCGCTCCCCGCTGCCCGGAGTGGCAGCGGGGGAGAACTTCGCCGGTGCCGGTGGCTCGATGCAGTTCCTGGCACCCACCTTCGACGCAGTCGTCGCGCGGCATCCGATGCCGCCCGGCGGTGCGAGCCCGCCCTCGCGCTATGACGCCTCCGACGCCATCCACGCCGCCGCCTTCTACCTATGTGACTCCGGCGCACCCACCGACTTGTACGCCGCGATCTTCGCCTACAACCACGCCGACTGGTATGTCACCCAGGTCCTCGAGCAAGCCGCGCGCTACCAGCATCACCAGCCCGCCGCTGGTGGAGACTGCTACGACATCCAGGCATCGAACCCCTACGCCTACAACGCCATTGCCTTCGCGTGCGCGCAACTGGGGCAGCCGTACGTGTGGGGCGGTGACGGGCCAGCCGAGGGCGGATGGGACTGCTCGGGGCTGACCAAAGCCGCCTACGCCACCGCCGGAATCGGGTTACCACGCACCGCGGCCGAACAGTTCTACGCCGGAATGCCGGTCCTCGAGGACCACCTCCAGCCCGGAGATCTCGTCTACTACGGCACTGCCACCGACATCCACCACGTCGGAATAGTCCTCGGAGCCGGGCTCATGATCAACGCCCCCACATTCAACCAGCCCGTACAAATAGAGCCTTACCGCTACCTGGGAGACGACTACTTCGGCGCCACTCGCCCCACCAACCTCCCCGCGTGAAATCGGGCCCTCTCAATTCTTCGCCGCGAAAGGCCAGAGGTCGATGCGTAACAAGACAACCGTCAGCGCGTTACACGACTGCTCATACACCCCGCCCGGCAGCAACAAAATGGTCTTCCGGTTGGACGAGGTAGAGATACCCCTCGCCCCGGCGGCGAAATGTAAACACACCGACACGCTCTGCCCGCACTGTGTCTCCGAATGGCAACGCGAACACCTCTTCACCGAGACACTGCCGTGGAATCGACCGCCGGCGAACCAAATCTGAAACGTGTCGACGCTGCACAAGGGGCATTTTTAAACAAGATAGGTGTCTTGTTTTGACGACCGCTTGACATTTCATTGCAAATCGAGCGTCCATATAGGTGTGCCCACACAGCCGGTAGCGCAACCAGGGGCTAATCGTCCCGGCCGGGACATGACAAACCCATCAACCAACACCTTGGAGTAGTCATGTCCGCCACCACAATCCCTACGATCACCGGAAGTGATTCGGAAAACGCTTTGCGGGCGGCACTGGAAGCCAACCCTGAAACCACCGCCGCCGAACTGGCTGACATCGCTGGCATCGGCGCATCCACCGCCCGCCGAATCCTGGCCCGATGGTCCACCACCGGCACCGTCAAACGCCTACACCGCACCAACGCACGCGGATCCGACCGATGGACCATCTTCCTAGAACCCGAAACCACTGCCTCCGCTACCGAATCCAGCGACGACACAGCCGAAGATTGCGGCACCGCTGGCCCGAACACGGAAATCCCCGAACCGGACCATGACGCGACCACGGAACCCGGCCCGGAAACCCCGTCACAGCCAGCAACAGACCCGACCACCGATACCGAATCGGGCGACGGCGACGGCAGTGCCAGCGCCGACAAGCCCGAGAAACTGGCACCCGGCGCGCTGCGCGGACAAGTCGAAGATCACCTACGCGACAACCCGGACGGAGAATTCACCCCCCACCAAATCGGAAAGGCGCTGGAGCGCTCAAGTGGCGCCGTGCACAACGCCTTGGTGAAACTCACCGAAACCGGCATCGCAACGCAGACCTCGACCGCGCCGAAGAAATTTCGCCTCGCCACGACCTGACGCGGACCGCCCAGTTGTGGCATCGGATGCGGCAGATATTTCGATACCACACGCACGCGACAGGAAAACACACGGACTAAACCTAATACCCTTGGACAGAGAGAGGTTGTTGCGATGCCCAGCTATGCGCACTTGATCTACGGCCCCGGACCCGACAGTGTTGGGACGGTAGCGATAGCACTACGCGAACAAGGATATCTTGTAGATGCACCCCTCCACATCGGTGCGACATGTGAACTATCGGGTTGTGCGAGACGCACACACCACCATTGGCTGCTGATCGCCTACGGCTCATACAAAGACGCATTCGCACGCGGTGGCCGCGACAACATCACCAGCGCCTGCGCTGCGAACAACGCCATTTATAGCGGCGGCGGATTCTTCGTCACCCCCCTGCCGTCGCGGGTGTCGAATGCGATTCGGAGGCGAGGTCATGAATGAGATACTGACCGCCCGACTGAATGAGTCCTACACGCACATGGAGACCGGTGTCCTCATCCAACGGATCAGGCTCGTTCAATTCGTGGTGGTCCCGACCGGGGAATGCCTGCACCTGGGCGGCACCATCTGCATAGAATGCGCGACCGGCTGGCAGTGCGACTACATCTTCGACGACCCGTTCCCCTTCGCGCGAATCGATCGCCGCCCCACCATTTCTGACCTGATCACCACCGGGAAACTCGAAGCGGGCGACCCTCTGATACTCCTGGACACGTCGGGTGTGTCGGCGGTCGCTACCCACGACGGGCTGATGCTGGCCGACGGCCGGGTCTACGCAAACCCTGGGGCCGCCGCCAACGCCCTCCAGGACGAGGTCGAAGAACCGCCCCACGACGAACAACCCGAAACCGAAACCTGCCCGATGCCGGATCTGGGGGACGTCCAACAGCTCAACATCCCCGCCACGTCACTCGCCGCCGACCACGTGATCGTCATCGCGATCACCGCCTATGACCGCCGACACGCCGCCGCTCGCGCCATCACCTGGATCCAAGACCACACACCGGCAGTACAGGATTGGCACGCACTGCCCCTCGACCGCATCGGCCCCCGCCGCTGGACCGTAGCCCTGATTGCCCCGGAGGACACTGCCCTCGGTGCGAGCGCCCGGACGGCAGGAGACCACGGATGACGAAGAACGATAACCCCGACAACAGGATCACCGACAACACCTCCTCACCCGGGACTGCTGACACTGACCGACCCGCAATCACAAAGCAGGACAAGGGCAAAGGCGGCAAAGTCCTCATCGCGCACCTCGATGAGTCCTACACCGACTCCAGCACCGGACAACGATTCCAGCACGTGCGTGAAGTCAGGTTCCGGGTCCGCATCCCGAGCTGTTGCGACCACCGCGAAGGCTCGATCTGCTTGTGCTGCGCCCGCATTTGGCAGCTCGACTACGACTTCGGCAAGGGCCGGTTCCGGTTCCCGCGCGTTCCACGCGCACGCATCGCCGATCTGGTCAATCGTGGGATTCTGCGACCGGGCGTGAAGATCGACAGCGGGACTGGTCCCACCGCGATCGTAACCGACGACGGCGGGCTGCGGCTGCCCGACGGCCGCATTTACTACAACCAGGCCGCCGCAAAGATCGCGGCCATGAGCCCACTCCCGGCTCTGCGACCCAGTAGCGGCGGCGAACTGCCCGACGTACCACCGGACTGCTGGCACGCCGAACGGATTCCCCACTACCCCGAAACCGATCCGATCCTCGTGGTCGCTATCGACGCCGCCAGCGCCACAGAAGCCGAACAACGAGCATTGGCCTGGGCACGGCACCCCGGCAGCGGAATCACCGACCACCTCGGCGAAGACACGGTCACCGCGAAAACGAGTATCGGCTCCGACCGTTGGGCGGTTGTCCTGGAATTCAGAGGAGATCAGCGATGAGCACACGGAAAGAAACAGCTGGCAACAACACTCGCCCGCACGAATCCAGCACCGAGCCATTGGGAATACTCAGACCTGATGTCCAGCAACATGTTTCACCACCTGCCGCCTTGGCTGATGCGCTACATCATGTGTTCTGCTCCAGCGAGCACGCCTCCGACAGTATCGAGCTGTGGCTCGACATCGCTGCCGAAGCAAAACGGCTGGTCACCGCCCGCACTCCCGAAGAGCCCTGCGCCGTACCGATCTTCGCGATCTACGCGAACAAGCGCACGAACGCCGTACTCGACCCCCACACCAGCGCCGTCTACATCACCTCAGGCCAGCTGACGGGCATGCACTACCCCACACTGGCCGAGGCGGCACGAGCGGTCGTGATCTGCGCGACCGGCATCGACAGTGATTCTGCCGAAGAAGACCAGACGACCTGGCGGCTGCCCGCTAATGCGAGCCCTGGCGGCGACTCACCTGTTCGGCGGGTCCGCGCCCTGTAGTCCCGCGCCGATTCGCCAGAACTGCGCCCGGGTCGACTCCCACGGTCCGGGCACGTTCCAACTTCCTCGCGGACCACTGCGCTTGCGAGAGCGTGTTTCCTGATTGCGTTGGCTGGACGGTGGAGTCGGGCTGGTCGCGCCATAATGTTTCGTAAGACTGTCATGCGTGCAGGCCGTCAGGTCCTCACCGTAGTTTTGCCTTTCGCGGTGATGACCACACTCGCCAACGCGGGTACGGCGTCGGCGACGGATTACACCGCGCAGCAGACACGCTGGGCCGATAGCCTGTCGGCGACGGGTAACGAGCAAAGCGTCGAATTCAAGACCACCACGGCTTCTGACCTGAAGTCCATCTCCACCGAGCTGAACAGTGGCAAGTTCACCTTGACCCCGGACTCGGCGGTGGTGAACGTGGAATCCACCATTGGTGCGAAGGTCACCGAGTTCCCGATGTCGATGAAGACGGTTGCGGGCAACACGATTTCGCTGGCTCCGCAGATTTCCCCGGACGGGAAGACTCTGGTCGTCACCCCGTTGATCACCCCGAAGGTCGACGCTGAGCTGAAGAACGTCACCGCCACCGGCGATCTGAAGCCCATCGCGACCAACCCGGACGCGCAGAATCACGACCCGGTTGCCAACGGCCTCGCGGCCGGTGCGCTCACCGGCCTCGGCATCGCCGCAATCCTGTGCATTCCCCGCCGTGCTTGCCTTCATCATCGGCTACTTCACCTGCATCATCGCCAGCGGGATCAGCTACGTCGTATTCGCTACCGTTCCAGATACCTCGAACGGATCACCAACAATGCGTGACTCTGTCCGTCATGTGTGACGGCTGCTGTCCACCAATCGCGACGGCCACCGTGATTCAGCTGGAAAACGTTATCCACGAACGCCGACGGCACTGCTCGGTGGGCTCCGGCGAATGCACACTCAGCGGCTACTTAGCATTGGCGGCAGGGCCCGTTCCCGGCCAGGATCGGGTCCAGGTGCCCGGCGGGAGGCTCTCCAGCGGCTGCCCACCTGAGTTTGGTGTGGCTCTTTAATGGCTTGCGTCCCACCGGGTGCCGTGCGGGCGTGGCTGAAAAGGGGCGTGCCCTAGCTCGAAGTAGCGGTGCCTTCCCGCACGGACACCTACTCGTTCGCACGCGGAAGGAACACTCTCTTGCCGGTCATCATCGGAACCGACCCGCACAAACGCTCGGCCACCATCGAGGTCATCGACCACGACGCGAAGATCCTGGCCACCGGACGCTACAACACCGACACCGACGGCTATACCGAAATGCTCACTGCCATAGAACGTTTCCCGGATCGGGTGTGGGCCATCGAGGGCTGCAACGGCATCGGCCGACATCTGGCGCACCGCCTGGTGCACGACGGCGAAACCGTGATCGACGTGCCGGCGAAGTTGTCGGCGCAGGTACGGGTCTTCGCCACCGGCAACGGCCGCAAGACCGACCCGGGCGATGCGCACTCGATCGCCCTGGCGGCACTGCGAGCACCGAACCTGCGCCGGGTGCAGGCCGATCCGGAGCTGGTGGCACTGGGCATGCTGGTCGATCGGCGAGACGAGCTCGGCCGTGCTCGCACCGAAACGGTCAATCGGCTCCATCGACTGCTGTTGGAACTGGTGCCCGGCGGCGCCAAACGCTGGCTGTCGGCAGGCCAGGCCCGAACCCTGGTCCAGACCTGCACGGTCGACGATTCCGCGGCACAAATCCGACGACGAATAGTGCTGGAGCTGATCACCGATCTCGAAGTCATCGACGCCCGGATCAAGGCCGCGAACAAGGAATTACGATACCTGGTCACCGCGACCGGTTCGACGCTGATGGAGCTGCCCGGCATCGGCCCGGCTGGCGCGGCCAGGCTACTCGCCGATGTCGGCGATATTCGCCGCTTCGCTACCCGAGACCGATTCGCATCCTGGAACGGCACTGCGCCCTTGGACGCATCGTCGGGAGATCAGAAACGGCATCGGCTCTCTCGGACCGGAAACCGCAAGATCAACCGGGTCTTGCACATCATGGCCGTCGTTCAACAGTGCGGTTACGGCGGCGGGCGTGACTATGTCAAGCAGAAGAACGCTGAGGGCAAGACCTCCAAGGAGCGCTTCGCTCCCTGAAACGACGCTTGTCCAACGTCATCTACAGCCGGATGCTCGCCGATGCACACCGCAACGAGAAGGCAAGTCCGGGAGGGCAATCGGGGGCGCATCCTGACTCCTGCGCGACCGGCTCGACCCCGCATGCCGATCCCTCGGACAAGCCACAACCCGGACCCGCCATCCACCAGCTTACCGAACTACCAACTGCTACTTGACACTAAAGGGGAGCCGTTATCGCTCACTCGCGCTGACTGAAGTCAGCATTGATGAGTGCGATTTAGAACTGCTCCCTACAGTCGAGCACCCCGCCTCGGGTAGCGAGCCCTAGGTCCACGAAATATGTCTAGTCACCGGGACGGATCCTGTTCTGGGTAAGGCGGTCGATCACCTGGCTCGGCAGACATCCGTTCTCCGTCATGACGGAACGAACGTGCTGTCGCTGGGCATGCTCCGAGGAAATCCCTGCAGCCGTCGACAGCAGATCCCCCCACACGGTCACTGCGTCGCCACTGATCTCTTCGATGACAGCGGTCGAGGTCAGATAGACGTTCGGGTTCGCTACCGGTGCGTGCTGCGGATCGACAGTCAGCCGATCCGACACGATGATCGCCGGGCTACCTGCCGGTGGATGGTCCATTCCCCGATCCGCCGCCAACTGGTCGAGCTGAGTGTTGGCCTGGCGGACATCCTTGAGCGGAAGGAGTCCGTCGTCGTGCTCCTCCGACTTGGCCTCGATCGTCATCCACAGAGCGGTGCCCCACACCCACGCGGAATCGCAGCGCCCCTGCCCCTTCGGTTTAGATGCCTCAGCTCCGAGGAACGAACCGAGGGTCGTAAGACCGACCTCATAGACCGTGGCGCTGTCCTGAGCGAGCGCTTCCGACATTCCGGTGAGCTCGGTGTTCACCTGCTTGGGACGGAGCTGACCGCGCAGGCGCGCAACGATCGCGTTGACAGCCACGACGTCTACAGCCACCAACGGCACCTCCTCGGTACCCGGCAGATCTCGCATCTCCTTGAGCCACGTGCAGCGATTAGCCGCTAGCGCCGCGTCCCGCACAAGCTGCCGGGCCCGGGCGCGCTGCGTCTCGTCCTGCGCGCCGAGGTAGAGCCACACCCCGGCGATGTAGAGCAGCAGGCCCCGATAGCCACGCGTCGCCTCCGGGCCGACGTGTGGCACCGCTTCCTGCAGCTTCTCACTGCCGCCGATCCAGTCCCCACCAAAGGCCAGCTGCCACGCTTCGACTTCCAGCGCAGCCGCATCGCCAAGGGCATCCGCCGCCGGGGACTCGACCTTCACGGCGTCCTGGCGAAACTCGGCCACCATCGGCTCACCCTGCTCGCGCCACTCCGTGTCATGCGCGATAAATGTCTCTACGTTCGCGATGACCTCGTCCGGGTCGGCGGCTTTGCTATTTTGCCAGCCGAACTCGACCTCAGCCTGGAGCTCAGGTTCGAGCGCCTTCAGGTTGTCGGGCCGGCTGAAGTACTTCGTAATGTCCGAGCCGAGCACGACAACCACGGCGTAATCATTCGGGCCGCGCGTGCACCGGCCCGCGCCCTGCACAATGCGCGTCCGCAGGCGCTCTGCCAGGGCTGCGTTGGACTCGGCCCTCTCGCTCAGGAAGCGTTCCTGTAAACCTACCGCATCCGGCTTCCCGCACAGGACCACGATCCGGCAAGAACCGCCCGGCAGATCCAAGCCGTCGTAACGATTTGCCAGACTTAGCACACCGCTCGGCGCCTTTGCGAAAACATCGAGACCCTGCTGCTCAAGAATCTCGCGGCCCAATACCGGGACGCCCTCGCCAGCGAGCGCCGCAGCAGCGGCCTCAGCCTTAGTCACCGTCTGCTGACTCAGCACCAAAGCCTTGTTGGTCAGACCGATGATCCGCTTGGTCACTCCGGCGGCGTCCCCACCCTTGACCAGATCCGGGAAGACGAACATGCGCCGGCCAGAACGTGGCGGCGTATTGGTCCGAAGCGGCATCCGGATGATCTCGCGCCGGCCGAAAGCCCGCTCCAACTCACCACCCGAGCCCAGCGTGGCCGACAGGTAGATCCGCTGCCGGGCACGGTTGAGCACGCGGTTCTCGAAGGTCGGCGGGATTATCGGGCGCACCTGGATACCGCCGTAAGACAGGTACACGCAGCAGGCCGCCAGACCCGAGCGGATCATGGCGAACTCATACTTATGCGGTTCCGGAAGATGAGCCAATGCAGCGTCAAGCTTCGTCAAGGCGGCCGCATCGACAGCTGGCAGGATCAGACGCACCTGATGATGAGCACCCGGATCCGGCGCCCCCTCAAGTCGCTGGATCTGCAACCCCGACAAGAACGGCTTCAGTGGCTCGAGGATCGTCGCATAGACCGCCGGGCTCTCATGTCGCCGAATGTTGACGCCGTACTCGTTACCGACGAATTGCTCGCCCGCGTGTGCATCATCGAAGACCAGCAACCGCGGCCCGGGAAGCTTCGGCCTGCTATTGAAGACGGCACTGTAAGTCGTAATGCCAATCACTTCGCCACCCTCGACGGCCGACTCGTCGACAGCGTCCCAGTTCCGAGCGGTGCCGATCAGCAGCGCGTTGGGAACGCCTTCGCGTTGCGCCGTCGCAGCCACCTGCCGCGCCAGCTGCTTAGTCGGTGTGGCGTAGATGACAGGGCCCTCCGCCTTACGGCGCACCCACTCGGCGATCAGCAGCCCTGGCAGCGTCTTGCCGGTGCCGGTTGGCAGTTCCAGTGCCAGGTCGGCCGTGTTCTGGTGATTCTCAGCATAGGCTCGGATGACGTCGCCTTGATGAAGCCACAGCGAGTCCACCGCTTCCGTCGTTCTCGGCAGCGTGCCGCTCAGATACAACTCCTCCGGTGAGGAGAATTGCGAAACCACCCGCTTCGTTTTGCCCTGAAAGGCCATGTCAGGTTTCCACCTTCCGCCGAGCATGATCGGCGCCCTTCGTCGAGTTGGCACTGCCGCTAGGCCCGCGCCACTCGTCTAACCTTACCGATCCCACATCACCTTGCCGATGGTTCTCGGTATGTTCGCTGGACATGCTCGCGGAAGGTAAGAAATCTATCCGGTAGTCGGCTACTAGGAGAGCGAGACGTTTGTACCCCACCCGCCATCGGGCTCTTCTGGTTACTGATACACAGCCTCGGTCAGCCCGAAAGCGCTGTCGCTATTCCGGTGCTTTGACTGGCGGATGTGCGATATTTGAAGGTGCCCTTTTCGCAACGCGCTAGATGCTTTTGGCCTCAACGAGTCGGCCCACGGCGTACCGCGCCGCTCGGCGGTTCGGCGCGCCCGTTGTGTGCGGCGTTGCTCAGCGCAGTCAGGATCTCGGCTGACTGTCGGGTTCGATGGCCGCCGAGCCGAGCGCTTCAGTCAGCGCGTCCATCGAGATGTTCTCCCCTTCGATGATGACCGTCTTGTCCGTTCCGTGTTGGGAGACAGAGACTGTCAGCGACCGATGCCGGTCTCTGCTGAGCCACAGTTGCAGAATCTTCACTAGCCCAGCGAGCGACCCGGCAGCACCGCCGAATCCGATGACCAGCTCCTGGAGGACACCCTTGCCCTCATGCTCGGCGACGCCTCGTTCCTCAAGATAGAGGCCGGGCACGGAGCGAAGATCGGCAAGGAGTTCCTCACGTGCTCCGAGTGCCGCGGGATGGTCGGGAGAGAGGCCATCCAGCTGTGCTGTGAGTTTGGCTTCCGCTTTGGGCACCATGGTCAGCCTTTCCGGCTAAGCTGCTTGCAGTTCGTGCAGTTCATCGTGGCTTCGATAGGGTCGCATGTATCGCGCTCTGCTGGTGTGTAATTCACGGTTCCCCAAGGACTCGACGAGCCTGGCTGAGTTACGAGGCCCGAAGGTCGACGGCACGGTGTTGAGCGAGGCGTTGACCGATCTCGCGTCGGGAATGTTCGAGCGCAGCGAGTTACGGCTTCTACTTGAGGCCGAGTCTGCGGAGATCATCGCCGAGATCGAGGAACATTTCGGCAAAGCGGAGCCGGATGATGTCCTGCTGTTCTACTACAGCGGCCACGGTTACAGCAGTTTCGGCGAGCTGTATCTGTGTGCTGTCAACACTCGAGTCAACAGCCCCTATGCGACTGCTGTGTCCGGAACGGTTCTGGCCAAGATCATTTCGAAATGTCGCGCCCAGGTAAAGATCATCATCCTGGACTGCTGCTATAGCGGTGGGTTCAAAGGTGCGAACGAACTCACCAAAGAGTTGTCGGGCACGGGACGATACGTCATCGCCGCGACGTCGGCAACGGATCGGGCCAAAGACGCCGATGCCAACTGCGATCCGAGCCCATTTACCAAAGTATTGGCCGACGGTCTGATCAGCTATGCAGTGGACCGCAACGGCGATCTGCAGGTCGACCTCGATGACCTTTGGGCATATCTGGCTAACGCTAAGTTCGACGGCCACAAGCCGCATCGCAATTATGACGGCGCAGGCAGTACCGCTATCGCTCGGCGGTCCCCCGACAGCAGCTCCATGGAGGCCACCGTAGGTCCCGACACCAGCACTGCGGAGCGGGCCCGAACTGATGTGCCGACCGCTGAGTTCGATGAGGGCACATCGTTTCTGGAACAGACGGTAAAAGGGGCAAAGCTCAGTCCGAGTCACATACACGAATTCCGTCAGGGGATGCGCGACGAGATGGCCGCCAAGTTACCTCCGGACCTGGCATCAGATGCGTTCCTTCGCCGTGCGGGGCTAATGCGAGACGGATACCCGACCCTGGCTGGCGTGCTGCTGTTCGGCGAGAACCCCACCGCATTGCTGGCCGACGCGATGGTTCGCTGCGTACGGTTTCACGGGACTCTCAAGGCCGATTCGATTACCAGCCACGAGCTGCATGGAACTGTCCCCGAGCTCATCGTCGGTGCACGGGATTTCGTAGCCCAATGGTCGCAGGTTGGTGAGATGCCCAGTGCGGCAAGCGCTTACAGCGAGCCGGTGTACCGGTTTCCGATGATCGCCGTGCGGGAGGTCATCGCCAACGCGGTCGTGCACCGCGACTACGCACGCCACGACGTCTGCGTGCAGGTTCACGTGTTCGACGATCGAATCGAAGTGATCAACCCGGGCACCTGGGGTGCCCGGCAATCGGTGTCCGAGGGCCAGGTACCACTGGCCACCTTCCAGCAGCATTCCCAATCGCGCAACTTCCGCCTTGCCCTTGTTCTCACCTGGGCAAAGCTGGTCGAATCCGTTGGAGCAGGGCTACCTCGCGCTGTCGGCGACTGCCACGCTGTCGGCTCACCAGACCCCATGGTGGCAGTCGAGCATGGTGTTGTTACGGTCACGATCTTTCCCGGCGACACAGGAAAACACCACCCGAGCAACCCGCCGGATTTGCCACGGCAGCCGGTGACCAGCAGTCTCCCTGCGGCCATCACGCCAGTCGGTCGTGAGGCCGAATTGCAGCAGATACTTCGGTCCGCAGAATCCGGACCGGGGGCGTCGGTGGTCACAATCGTCGGGATGGCAGGGGTCGGTAAGACCACCGTGGCCCTGCGTGCGGCAGCTCGGCTAGCAAACAGATATCCCGATGGCCAGTTCTTCGTCGATCTGTCTGCTCATGTTCCAGGTCGGGACCACGAGCAACCGAGCGATGTTCTGGCCAAGTTGCTGGTAGATGTGGGTACCGATCCGCGCCATATCCCCGACGAACCAGACAATCGTCGCGCCATGTGGCGAAACTGGACCAAGGACAAACGGATCCTGCTGGTGCTCGACGATGCCGCGGATAAGGCGCAGGTCGAGTCTGTGTTGCCCGCGGGGCGGACGTGCCTGACGCTGGTCACCAGCCGACGCCGCATCGACGGTCTGTCCGACTCACGACCACTGTCACTGAACGTGCTGGCCGCCAAGTCGGCTGCGGAACTCTTGAGCACTGTCGCAGGCCGTGTACCCACAGACGACGCGGAACGGCGAGCGATGTCCTTAATCGCTCGCTTATGTGGATACCTGCCATTGGCGATCATGCTGATGGGCTCTCGCCTGGCACATCACCCGAACTGGACGATCACGGACCTCGACAAGTTGGTCAGGGAGATCCAGTCGGCCACGGACCGACTGGCCGAACTCGACAACTACGAACAGACAGTGCGCGCCGCGTTCGACCTGTCTTATCAGGACTTACCACCCTCGGATCAGCTGCTGTTCCGCCGCCTGGCCTTGCACCCAGGGCCGCACCTGGATGCCTACGTGGCCGCGGCACTGGCCGGAGTAGATATTGACCGTGCAGCGCGGACATTGCGTGCTCTCGCCGACCACCATCTCCTCGGTGAGACTATGCGTGGCCGTTACCGGCTACATGATTTGCTGCGTGACTACGCCCGCACCCTTGTATCGACCGACAACGAGGTCCAGAACGAGATCGCAGT
The DNA here is from genome assembly GCF_004634405.1 of Nocardia sp. CS682. Classification (NCBI taxonomy): domain Bacteria; kingdom Bacillati; phylum Actinomycetota; class Actinomycetes; order Mycobacteriales; family Nocardiaceae; genus Nocardia; species Nocardia sp. CS682. The sequence continues at coordinate 3,461,706 of NZ_CP029710.1, forward strand.
AAATCGCCTGCTGGACTACTACCTGCGCACCGCGGCCAACGCCGACCGATGGCTGCGCCCCATCCGTCATAACACCGTCAACGACACCGAGCGGGCAGCCAAGCCGACCGAACCTATTGCTGTACAAACGTTTACATGCCAACAGGAGGCATTGGCATGGCTTCGTGCCGAGCGGCCCAACCTTCTGGCGTGTTTGGAATACACCATCGGCCGGAATCCCGTGTGGGCGATGGCGTTGACCAGAGCCATATCGGGACTACTGGTCCGGGACGGGCCCTGGCGGGAGGCACGGCGCCTGCACCAACAAGCCGCCGCCACAGCCCAAAGCCTTAAAGACCGCACCGGAGAAGCCAACGCACTCGCCGACCTCGGCCTCGTGTGCTCGCTCACCGGCGAATACTCCGCCGCCGCAGAACGGTTCAGACAGGCCCTTTCCCTCTACCGAGAGACCGCCGACCGGGTCGGAGAAGCCACTGTCCTCAGCAACCTTGGCAACGTGTGCCGCGAGACCGGCGACTATCTCCAGGCTGCAGACCGGTTCGGACAAGCACTTTCCCTCTACCGAGAGACCGGCAACCTGCCCGGAGAAGCGAAGGTCATCGGCAACCTTGGAGTACTGCGCCGCGAAACCGGCGACTACGACGCCGCCGCAGAACTGTTCGAGCAAACGCTTTCTCTCTCCCGCAGGCTCGGCGACCAGCTCACAGAGGCCGCTATCCTCGGCAACCTTGGAACACTGCACTCCGCCCGAGGTGACTTTGCCGCAGCCGCCGATCTGCTCCAACAAGCTCTTTCTCTGTTTCGTGAGCTCGGCAGCAGCCTCGGTGAGGCCAATGCCCTCGGCAACCTTGGAGTACTGCGCCGCGAAACCGGCGACTACGACGCCGCCGCAGAACTGTTCGAGCAAGCCCTTACGCTGTCTCGCGAGCTCGGCAGCAGCCTCGGTGAGGCCAATGCCCTCGGCAACCTTGGAGTACTGCGCCGCGAAACCGGCGACTTCGCCGCGGCCACTGAGATGCTCGAACGAGCCCGCTCGCTGTACCGCGAGCTCGGCTACCGATTTGGAGAGGCCAATGCCCTCCATCAACTTGGAATCGTGTGCCGCGAGACCGGCGACTACAGCGAGGCCGCCGACATGCTTGAAGAAGCCCGTTCCTTCTACCACGAGATCGACAACCAAAGCGGAGAAGCCAGAGCCCTTGAAGCCCTCAGCGACCTACGCCGTCACGCAGGGGAAAACGAGCAGGGCTAGCCCGGGATGGCTCTGCCTCTCCTCTGCTAAGGGGCCTGCGGAGGACTGGACCTAGGAATCGCATCATCATCGGCATTACCCCGCGCGTTCGAGGAGCCGGTAAGGGCGCGCGGAGTCTGGTCCCCGCCGTCGTCATTCGTAAACATCATCTTCGAAGTGGTGTAAGTGGTGACACGTCAACAGGATTCGCGAACAACTGACATCACAGTTCGCGGACAGAACCACAACGCGCGCTGTCATATCAACTGTGCGTTTGGGCCGTTCTGTCTCGTCCTCTCCCGAGAGGTACGCAGAAAGGGTTGTGTCCGGTTGTTGAAAAGCTGCCAGGAGCGCGGTGTCAACGGGTGCAGGGACAACCAACCCCGCATTCGGACTCGGATTCCTGGAGGCATCGAATGGTCGGCAGCCGCAACCCATCACGCCGCGACGACAAGCGCACCCGCCGTCGAGGGACCGCCACACTGACCGCGTGCACACTTGCGTGCACGGCAGGCGCCTGTCTCGGCGTGGCTGCTGGCCCCATCCAAGCCGCTCCTGCGGCGGTGGGGGCGGCGTGCCCGCGTTGGACGGCGGTGCTGGTGCCTGGTACGGGGGAAACAGCACCCAACGCCGATCCGACCCGCCCGGCGGGTCTCCTGGCCCCAATCAGGGACGGGCTTACCGCGCGCTTCGGCACCGACATCTCCGTGCGTTATCTGCCCTACAGCGCCGCGCCGCTGGGCTATGCCGCGTCGAAGACCACTGGCGTGGAGGGGCTTCGAGCCGAGCTGACGGGGTTGTGTGAGTCCACTCAAATTGTTCTGGCCGGCTACAGCCAAGGCGCCGACGCGGTCGGTGAGGTTGCCTCGCAGCTCGGCCGCGGCCTCGGACCCATCTCCCCCGAGCGTGTCCTCGCGGTCGGGCTACTCTCGGATCCGCACCGCGACCCCAACACCGCCCAGCTCGGTGACGCGGCGCCCGGCGAGGGCATCGGCGGGCCCCGGGAGGGCTTCGGTCAACTCACCTCTCGAGTAAAGACCGTGTGCGCGCACGGTGACCTGTACTGCGCGACCTCCGAGCAGAGCTCCCCAGTGATCGCGGCGATCGGCCGAGCATTCACCGGCAACCCCGCCCTTACCAGTCAAACCACCACCGGCAATGCCTCGGCAGGGACCTCAGGGCTGGAACCGGGCTCGGTGGTCCGCCAGGTCGCGATCGTGGCGGGCGGGTTGACCGGAGTCGCGGCCAACATTCCCGCCATCCTCGACGGACTCGCCCAGCTCCCCGCAGCCCTGACTGCCGCGGATCTGCCCCGAGCACACCAGATCGTCGGCGAGCTCAACAACGCCTTCAATCCGCTGGTGCGCATGGCCGCTCAAGTCGATCTGCACTTGGTCGCGCAAGCACTGTCGTTGGCCGCGCCGTTTGACTCCTCGGGCACCACCGCCGCAGCCGCGCAGGTCGTCGACATCCTCGCCCAAGTCGACGTCGCCCGCCTTGCCACCGATATCGGTAAGGGGCAGGAAATCGCCTGGCGTGCAGCGGAAAAGGCCACAACTGGAGACTGGCTCGGCGCGGGACTCGGCCTGGTCGAGCTCGTCCCGATCGCCGCGGACCTCGCCGGCCTTGCGGCACAAGCCCTCACCGGAGAACAAGGAGGCCAGCTCGCGAGCCTGGCCTCGAATTTCAGCGGTGACCCCACTGCCGGAACCGCGCTGTCCGAACTCGCCCGTCAAGGGGGCGACGCCGCCACCTTCTACCGTTCCGGTGTCCACCAAAGGGGGTACACAGACGGCGTACGCCACGTTCTGGACTACCTGACCGACAGCATCGACAACACCCGATAACCCCATCCAACAATAGCTACGATTGGGCCATCGACCTCAAAACTGCGGTGGCCCAGGCCCATTCCAGCCGAAGCTCGCCTTGCCGCTACCCGGCCGGTCCGTCCGTCCGGGCAGACCGTTTGTCGTCACAGTCGTCGCAGATCCCGCTCAACCGGTCCAGCACGAGGTTCTGCGTCGAGACCCTCACACGTTTGAACCGTCGGCAATGCTCGCAGTATCCGATGACTCGCATATCTGTATCCCGATCCTTGGCCTGGGTGAAGAACTAACTACCTCTTCCTTCCGGGCGTCCTGTGCCGGTTAGCCTCCAACGGGCGCAATGCAACCCGCCCCTCGGACGAACCGCACCCTGGACCACCGAACTCGACTCGGTGGTCCAGGGTGTACCTCGTACGGGCTGGTGCGGTGTCTATCCGGTTGCCCATTACCCACATCGAGGGCATGGCGGATCCTCTAGCCGGGTAGCCGATCCGTGCCCCGAACTCGAGCCGTCAGGCGGTCATCGTGGCCGGGTTATCGTGCGCGGTGGTGTCAGAACGGCTCGGCTATTCATCGTCGGCTGCTGACCGTGGACGGGCTGGACCTTCGGGGGTTATCGGGTATTCGCGAATGTTTTGCCGGGCTGTTGTTGCGGCGCGGAACCTGCGACCGGGATGCTGTCTGTGCTGTTTCAATCGCAGAGGGCGGCCGGGAAGTGCCGACAGAACCTGTTGCGGCAGCGCCGATTTGATCACGCAGGGTACGGCCGCGCGGGTGCGGTCGTAGTGCACTACGTAGTCCCATTCCCAACTGCGGCGCAGTCGCGGCAGATCGTGACGCCGTGATTGCAGGTGCGGGGCTGCATGAGCAACAGCTTTCCGGTTTCGTACCCGTCGGTGCGCAGTTGCACCGACACGTAGGTGTTGCCGCTCAGTTTGGCCCCGAGTTTGACCGCACCCTCAGCGTCGTGTGTCTTAGTGTCTTTCATTGCGGATCTCCTGACTGTTGGCGGAAAACTACCCCTTTGGAGCAGTTGGAATTTCAGGCGTTTCGTACGGCTTTTGTTGCGGCGCGGCCGATTTCGGCAGCGGTGCTGGCAGGGTCGGTGATGATGTGCACGGTCGCGCCTGGCATCGGATCGGCACTCTTACCGGGTGCCAGCCATAGCAGCGCGCAGCCGCTGGCGCGTAGGCGATCGAGGCGCTTCTGACCTTGCGCGCGCGGCCTATCGTCGAAATGCCCGTCGGAGATGATCACCAACAGTCGGGCGTTTTCCGGTTTGGACAGCCCGAGCGCGCCGTCGAGGGCGTCGATAGCCTCATCGATGGCTTCCCAGTTGTCATCGCTTGTGAACTCGGCTACCTGGGTCGGGGTGATTCCGGGTCGGGTCACTGGTTTAACCTTTTCGCCGAATGTGACTGTGGCGGTGTCAGTTCCGGTGGTTAGTGCGGCAATGCGGGTGGCGTAGGCGATGATCCACGCGGCCGAGGCGACCGGGGCGGCGTATCGGGTCATCGATCCGGAGATGTCACAGGCGATGCCGACCCGCAGCGGCGGCACGGGTACCGGTTTGCGGACCGCGCGGGTGAATGGTTCGGCAGTCGGGACAGCGCCCGCCGCGCGTTGAGCATCACGAGCCAGCACGCCCCGCATCCGCAACCGTCCGGGTGGTAGCGCGGCGGTGGTTTTCGTGACAGCGCGCTCGCGGGCGTTGGCGGCGCTCAGGGCGCGGGCCAGGACGCGGGCCGCACTGCGTTCGGTGGCCTCGGGGGCGCGGGTTGACCGTGTGGTGGTGACGCGGCCGGTGCGGGTGCCAAACACTTTCGCCGCAATCTCCGAAGCTTCGCGTTCGGCTTCGGCTTCGGCGCGTGCGGCGGCTTCGGCGAGTTCGGCCGGGTCGCGCTCGATCACGTGGGCGGCAACCGCGCGGGCTACTCGTGCCATGGATTCGGCGACCGCGCCCGATAGTGCTGAGCCGGGCTCAGGTTCGGCGTGCGGGTCTGGGCCGACGATGTCGAGCCACTGCCGGGCCAGCTCAAGCATGGTGGCGGTGTCGTCATCGGCGGTGGTGTGCGCGTGCCGCCAGATCGCACGCAACCGTTCGAGTTTGTCTGTCCCGAGGATCGACTCGATGGCGGTGGCGGCAGGCGCGGCTTCGGCCGGGTCGAGGATGCCCGCATCCACCCTGCCCAGCACCAGCGCCGCGTTGTAAGCGGCGGCATAGTCGTTCATGGCGGCGGTCGAGCCGTCGCTGCCACCGAGAACGAACTCGGTGGCGCTGGCACGCAACCAGTGCCGGTCGTCGGGGCGGCGGCGGATGTGCGCGCCCTCGATGCGGGACTCTTCCAGCAGCATTGCGATCTCGACCACGGCCGGATCGGCGACCCTCGGGGGTTCCCACACCGAATGCCGGGCGTGGGCACATTCGTGGGTTAGCGCGCCCCATGTGGGCGCGTAGCGGGTGCGGTCGCTGTTGCGGTGGGGCTTGGCGGTGGCGGGGTGGATACCCAAGTGGTTGCCGTCGAGTTCGATCGCGGCGTGGCCAGGGAAGAACACCGCCGGGTGCCCGTGCGCCGCGCCGGGGGCGATGGTGACGATCAAATCGTCGCGCCCGGCGATGGGTTCGACTTCAGCGGTCAGTGCGGCCGACAGGGCGGCCCAGCCTTTCCCGGCCGGTGCCGTGGCAGGCGCGGTGGCAGGGTCGGCGATCACGTGGCTGGTCATTGTGGTGTGTTCCTTCCCGATCGGCGGGGGGTTGGGTTGGTGGGTTAGATGCGGGTTCCTAGGGCCAGCGGTTGGTACTCGGTGCCGAATACCGATTTCACGACGGTGGCAACGATGGCGCGGTCGTCCTCGGGGGCGGTTCCGACCAGATTCGCCGCAGCGGTCGCGGTGTCAATGGTGTCGGCGATCTTCTTGAATGCCAGCAATTCCCGTAGTTGTGGCCCCCACCCGATCTCACCCGTGCGTTGGCGGGTGGCGAGGTTGCGGGCGACCGTGACTGCTCTCGGGTCGACACCGAGTTGTTTGGCGAGGTCAAAATCGCTGGACACCTGAACCTGGAACCCGAACCGTGACGAGAGCGCGTCCGACAGGATCGCGCCGTGCACGCCCGGGTTGTGTCCGGCGACGACGAAGAACCCAGGCTCGGCGGTGACCACTTCGCCGCTGTTGGCTTTGATCACGATCTCTTTGCGGCCGTCCATGGCCGGGTAGACCACTGCCAGCACGCTCGGCGGTATCAGCGTGGCGTCGTCGACGAACAGCACCCGGCCTTCGCGCATCGCACGAACCAACGGACCGTGCACGAATTCGTATCGGCCATCGGGGGTTTGGATGTACTCGCCCACGAAATCGGCGACGGTGGTGTCGGCATCGCCTTGCACGGTCAACAGATCCGGGTACGCGGCTTCGATCAATGAGGTCTTTCCCGTTCCGGGTGGCCCGTACAACAACACCGGCATGTCATTGGCCCGCATCCGCGCCAAGACCTCGACATCGGCCATCCCGGCCAGCGCGCGTGGGTGGTAGAGCTGCCCGCTGGGCCGTGACACCGGACCGGTCGCCGGAGCCGCTGCGGTGGCAGCGATCGGCGGGACGGTGGGGGCGATGCGGCGGGCGCGGCGGGTCACCGGCGCGGCCGGTGCCGCTGGTGCGGGAGCGGATGCCGCGACTGTGGCGGTGTCGGCATTGGCGCGGTAGCGGCGCGGGTTGACCGATGTTTGTTCGGCGTGGCCCCGGTCGGCGAGTCTGGTCAACGCGTTACCGATCGCGCCGGAAGAATGGCCGATCGTTTTCGCGATATCACGCGGGGTGTAGTCGGTCCCGGGGTTGTCGGCCAATACCCGCGCGACCATCCGACGCAACTCGCCGTTACCCAATCGAACACCTGCAACGGGTGCCGTTGATGGTTCCGGTGATGTCATCTCGATCTCCTTTTCTTAACTGGTTACGCCGCACCGTTCGCACCGGATCGTTGCATACGGATGGCATTATTGGAATTCAGGGTTGATGGGTTCCGGATTTCCTGGGGACACATCAACACTAACTCGATGCGCTACTCGAATGCTAGCGAATTTGCAAACTAATTCCACAAACTGCGACGAATTTTGGTGCATTTCGATAGCGAATGGCAAGCTTTGGAATTAATTCGACCATACATTCATCCGCGCCAATGCACACACCCGGGCTTGACAATAACGATGGATTTGATTGATTTCATTAGACAGCCGATATCAGAGAAAAGCTATTGAACATTAATTGACGCCGAACGCCCAAGTTCAACCCCGCCGCATCGGCCTCTCCCCCTATGCACCTTTGCCCCGCTGGGGCTTGACCCCGGGTACACATCGGACCACGCGATATACGCTTCTAGCTGGCGATACAGTGAAGCCGGGGCGGTGGACTCATGGTTGCGTCATCAAGTGCGCCAACGGTTCAGCCAACGACCGAGCCACCGATCTGACGCTTGATTTCCGGCAGCAAGCAAAGGGCAAATGCGACAGACAGCAACTCTGAACTCCCCGGTGTGTTAAACAAATAATCGCCACGCCAGCAAGCCGAGAATCCCTGTTAAGAACTATAGGATCACAATAACGCAAATTCTATTTTCGCAGTGGCTATTTGCAGCCGATCCAGCAACACCGCAAGTTCTTGAGTAGCCGGAGACCCTTGAGGTCGGGAGTGATACGTGAATGCATCTTTCCCACAGGCATACTGCGGCTACACGACTCGCCTTTTTATACTCGATGCACTTGAGGCAATGCAAATTGGGTTACGCACTCCGCGAGTAGCGCCTCTGAACAGATGCAACGTGCCGCTTTTCCGCGTATGCGGGAGCACTCTACCGATGTCCGACGTGCTGGGCCTACCCAAGAATCATCCCCGCGCGTAGGCGGGGAGCACACTGCCACATGGGCGCTGTGGGGACTGGAACGGGATCATCCCCGCGTACGCGGGGAGCACTTACGATCCGACATTCCCAGTGCCTCGAGTGCCGGATCATCCCGCGCGTACGCGGGAGCACAGGACGGTTTCGGCGGTGTTGCGCTTCTCGCCAGGATCATCCCCGCGTACGCGGGGAGCACCGGTACGAGATTTTTCACCGGCAATGCCGAATCGGATCATCCCCGCGTACGCGGGGAGCACACGACAACACAGCGCGGGACCTCGGCGGCGAGGGGATCATCCCCGCGTACGCGGGGAGCACCCGCGGTTACGTGGGTTTAGACCCTCGAATGGCGGATCATCCCCGCGTACGCGGGGAGCACAACGCCGCTGCCTCCTTCACCGGCGCCGGAAGCGGATCATCCCCGCGTACGCGGGGAGCACTGGGTGGACAGCTGTTGCTGCCACGCTGAAAGCGGATCATCCCCGCGTACGCGGGGAGCACCTCGGCGGTGTGGGTGATGGTCAGCTCGGTCACGGATCATCCCCGCGTACGCGGGGAGCACACCCGATCAATCTTCGTCATTGCCGTGTCCCCCGGATCATCCCCGCGTACGCGGGGAGCACTCCCCAGAACTCGTATCCGAAACCTTCGATCAGGGATCATCCCCGCGTACGCGGGGAGCACACGCCAGTTATCGCGGTTGTCCAGGGCGCACCCGGATCATCCCCGCGTACGCGGGGAGCACCCAGTAGGACCAGCCCGAATCGCCGTACTGTTCGGATCATCCCCGCGTACGCGGGTAGCACACGTACTCGGCCCGGATCTGCTCGGCCGGATTCGGATCATCCCCGCGTACGCGGGTAGCACACTTCCTGACCTGGCTGTTTAGCTCGCGTTCTCCAACTTCTCCATCGGTTTGTTTTGCACCCAAGTTCTATTACACGTAAACACTCGAAGCTGGTGAAGCCGCACTGGACATCAACCGTATCGGCTCGCTTTACGGACAGACCAACACGCAGGTCGCACTCGCACTCGGTGCTCGGTCCGCTCCTCGGGGAGGTCGTATTGATCGCATCGGTGGCCGGGCCGGGCACCGCGCACCCCAGAACGCCTCCACGAGTCGATCCCGAGTCACACCACCGGGATACACAGCGACCAGCACGACCAGCTCGCCACTACGAGGCTGCAAGCTTGCTGACGATGTCTATTCCCTCGCCTGTGCCAAGCACCACACGCTACGTGATGCAAAGGTCCAGGAATATTCATGCTCAGCCGTGCGACCGATGCACTGCATTCGAGCGGACTCGAGTGCAGCCGCGCTGCCCTATCAGCAGGCGTACGGGTCAAGCGTTTTATGGAGCTTGTTGGCGAAGCCGTTGGGCCAGCTCGCATGTCTGACTAGTCGGTGTCTGCCCCAACTCGGCCAACCGCCGTCGCAACACCAGCACGGTGCGCTCGATGGCGTCGTATTCGCCGAGCTTGGCGTGCAGGCGCATGATGTCGCAGTAGATGGGCTCGTTGTACGGGTCCGCGGCGATAGCGGTTTCGAGGAGGTCGAGAGTGCGACGTGGATCGTCTTCGACGAGGCTGCGGGCCAACGCACCCAGGGCGTTGAGGTGATCGCGGCGAACCGCCTCGCGCAGCGGCTCGATCCAGTCGGTGCAAAGGTCTTGCGCGACAGGTCTGCCCGCGGATTCGATGATGCGGCGGTAGGCGTCCAGGCGGGCTTGGTCGCTGTTCGCCTGGCGGCGTGCGTCGACTGCTTCGGCGAGCTTCCAGTAGTCCACCGCAACGCTGGCGGGGTTCAGCTGATAGTGCCGCCGGGCGTCGGTAATGATGTTGGCCGGTACTGCGCCGTTGGTTGCTGCGGCCAGAGCGGCACGCAGACGGGTTAGGGCTGTATTGATGGCATTGGTCGGCCGGGCCGGGGAGCGCGCACCCCACAGCGCCTCAACGAGGCGATCGCGGGATATGCCGCTGGGATGTAAGGCCAGCAAAGCCACCAGTTCACGACTACGGGGCTGCAGCTTGCAGGTGATGTCGAACCCGCATCCAGTCCCGGAGCCCTCGTACCAGGTGACGCGGAGTGGCCCGAGAACATTCACGCTCAGCGAGGGAACCGGCTCACGGTGTTCGTTCGACACCTTTGACGTCCCCGCCTCGACCCCAGCGTTAACGGGCGCCCGGTGGGCAGAAGGGTCCGGACTCGATGTAGAGATCTCCAGCGCAGCATCGTTTCCGCCCGGTTCTACGCCGTTCGCGAAGCCTGTAGGTGGGGGTGTCGGCTCTGCATGGATGGCGAGGTCTCGGCTCGATAGCCGTCCCGGGTGGCGATACACCGAAGGCCCGATATCGCTGCGAGGTAAGAGATCTCGCCACCGGGGCCGTGATCTACCTCGACCACATCGCTCGCCCACGACACGCGTGAGTGACCATTCATCGTTGACAAGTTGGGTTCGCAGCGCGGTCGCGATCTCCTCGGCCGCCGACGCGAGCGCTCCACGGTGACGACTACCTCGGTCACCGTGAAGCATGACGCTCACGCCGCGAGCATCTATCGGCAGTCTTCCCATCACCGGCACACCGAGCCCGCTTGCGGACTCGCAACCCCGATCAGAGCCCACGAGCACGACGGCGCGAGCCCGGGTATTCCAGCCGGCAATCTCGCGGATACGACGAGCCGCAAGGCCAGCGTCGATCATCTGAGGACGAACGAGCACGATCAGGGCATCGGCGCCTGCTACAAGCGGCAGCGCCGCCGAGTCCGGGTGCGCAATACCGCAATCCGCGATCACGACCGGACCGCCGTCATCGGCGCGGTGCGTCGGACTCCCCGACAGCGCTGGGGCAACGAGCATTGCACGAACCTGCTCGGCGCTGGCGGGGGCGGTGAGCACCGGCACCCCCGTCGGGAGCAGCTGGGTGTGCTCGACGAGTTGCGCCAGCCCGCAGCGATCAGTACCCACCGCCGCGGCCAGACGTACCAACCCGAGACCAGTCCCGGAAAGTACATGCTCAGCTAGGTGACCGCCGCGCGGATCGGCCTCGATCAGCACCGCTTGTTCGGGTCCAGGCCACGCAGCCGACAACGCGACAGCAGCGGTCGTCACCCCTGTCCGGTGACCAATCCCTGTGATGGCAATCAACATGATCGTGCCCCTCGCTCGTAGTAATCCGTCTTCGGTTTCTCCGTTTGTTCGGCTGGGCTGGGCTGGTCAGGCGATCGCCCCGATTGAGGTGATCACGACGTGTCCATCAACTTCAGCGGTCGAAATCCGTTGCTTCCATGTAGTTTCCGGCTCTCCCGGCCGCACCTCGGTCAGTTCCACCAGGTGCTGACCCCAGACCAGAGCCCGGATCCGCACGCAATAGGTCGTGCCCACCGGGACGGAATCGATGCCCGCCTGGAGCTGCTCCCGCGGTGGCACCGCCGCGTCCGAAGCCACCCCGGCCCGCGCCTCGCTCGCATCACGAGCGACGTAGTAGGCATGCTCGAACGCCACGATCGCCTGATGACTGCCATCGGCCCACGGCCCGGCACCACTGGCCACCACTGCCTCACCCGCACCCGACTGACACCGCTCTGGTGCGGTTCCACTGACGAACGCGGTAGCCGCGTTCGTCTCCGACCGGTCAGGCATCGTTGTGGGGACATGCACCGGCGGACTCTCGCCTGCCTCCTTTGAAACCCTTTCCCCGCCATTGACGGCGAGGAAGGTTCCCAACATGAGCGACGAGGCGGCGGTTGCCAGTGCGAGAGCTCGCCGAGACCAGCGGTTAACGCCTCGACCGCGGTGACAGGTGGTCGGAGTAAGCCATCCCGGGCCATCCTCACCTTGGTCGCGACTCGCCGCCAGGTCGGCCAGCCACTGCGCGAATCCATACACCCTGCCGTCTGGCTCGCTGATCGTGACCATCTCGCGTTGTGACTCGGCAATCTTGTTGGTGCGCATACGTATCCCCCGCTCAGCCCAGGATGGGTTCTAGTTGGGCTAGCCACCCATCGACCTCCGCGTCGATCTGTACTTCGAGCGGCTCCCCGGTCGATATCGCGTCGAGCGACCCAGCCGGGGCCCGCGCTGGGTTCTGCCACTGCGGCAACGTCGCCACGGCGATCTCGGTCAATTCCATGAGCCCTTGCCGCGGCACTTCTCTTTCGCCCGAGCCCACCACTGCACTCACCTCGGCCACCGCGGCGTCAGCGGCCTCGCCCGCCACGACTGCGAGGTCGGCCAGCCCGGCGTTGCCAAGTTCCTGGGCGCCCGCCCCGACCACTGTGCGCGCCTCGTCCAGACCGATCCCGGCATGGTGAGCCAGGTAGCCGTTCCACCCTTGCTCGGCTTCCACCAGTTCTTGAGGCAGCCACGCTGGGCGTGCGATTCTGGCCGTACCGACATGCAACGTGTCGTCGCTGACCTTCACCGGGGACAGGTCAGGCTTGTCATACCGGCCCGGCGACCACACTCGGGGAATAGCCCGCTGCGGAACCGGCGCAGGCGATCTGGGGACGTTCATCGTCATACCCAGCCCAGAATGCTGTGGGGACGGTTTCATTGGTACAGGCGGTGCGGTCGTAACGCCAGCCTGCCCAGGACCCGGTGCCGCAATAACTCCAGCCTGTCCGCCGGGCTCGGCGTATCCGGCCATCGCACAGATCACGTACACCAGCGGTGCCATGATCAGAGCGGCGCTCCGCCGCAACGGTCGAGTGCCGACGAACCGACCAACTCGACGACGGCGCACCACACCCAGATCACCGCCGGCAATCGCGGGGACAATCCCGCCGAAACCATTCGCGCGCAGGCACGTCCACAGAGCCCCAGCCTTCAGCGCGGATACGTGAACCGCCTCGGCTGCAAGGCCCGCGCCCTGGACCTGCTCGCAAAGCACATCCACACGACCGATCACCGCTCCGGCAACCCGCGTCGGTGCGACCGCGACCACGACCACCGCATCCGCGCCCGCCGGAATATTCACCGGCACAGCCACATCGAGACGGTTAGCCCACTCCCACGACATCACTCGCCGCGCACGCATCCACACCAGCCAGATGCCCACCGTCGTGTGCTCGCTACCAGCCGCACGGGCGACCGTAGCCAGAGCCGTCTCGACCAACTCCACGCAACGCTTCATGTCAGAAACAGACATAGTTGTCCTCCAATCTCTTCTGGTTCGATCGCCGGGCGGACTCGGCAAGTCCTTCCACTGGGCGTCGAGCCAGGTTGTTGTCGGTGATTGCTCGCGGAGAGACTGGCCCCACGGCCGATGCGCCGGTTTCAGCGCGCAGTGCCCCGCGATGAATGGCTACTGGTCATCGCGATATCCAGGAGGACCGCGATGCCGTGCTGGCCCCTGACACTCGTAGGAGACAAAGCCAGAGAGATGTGTGTTCGAGGCAGAAGGTGGCGGTGGGCGAAGCGAGTCAGGCGTCATGGCATTCCTCGTGGCAGTCGGCTCCGATCACGCAGCACGGGCGATACACCCGGGCCGGGATCTGTGGAATTAGCGACGCCACTGGGGAAATCCCACCCAGCGCATTACCAGTTAACCACGATCGAAATGTGACGTCAATCACTTATAGCGGTAGGCTCTTGATCTTGAACCGCATCTCGACGTTGGAGATTGATTCCGAAAGTGAGAGCTTGGAAGCATGGCTACCAGCACAGCTTTGCCTCTAAACCGGTTGCCGCACCCCCCTAGGCGCCTGCCGATCCTCGGCGATGTGGCCAGTGTGGACCGGCATCGCACCACGCAAAACGAGCTCCTGCTGGCCCAGCGGGGACTCGGGCCAATTTTCGAGCGGAAGGTGCTGCGCAACCGAGTGATCATCGTGTCCGGTGCTCGGCTGGCGGCCGAGTGCTGCGATGAAACGTCGTGGGCCCGTTGCCTTGCCGGGCCCGTCAAAATGCTTCGTGACATTGTTCCTGAAGGCCTGTTCACCGCTCGGACGTCGAATCCGTTGTGGTGGCAAGCCCATCGCATTCTCACCCCGGGGTTCAGTCAGACGGCCATGCGCATTTACCACGAGGCGATGACCAGCGTCGCCGACGATCTGGTCGCACAGTGGTCGGCCGCCGCGGGCGGCCGGGTCGAGGTGCACGAGGCGATGACGGCCGCGACATTGGAGGTGATCGGCCGCGCCGGGTTCTCCCGCCGCCTGGGGTTACTCGGTGCAGGTGATGTCGATGGCGGCGATTCCCGCCGATTCGCCGAGGCGTTCGCGGAGATTCTGAGCTGGTTCAGCGGGCAGGCCAACGATCTGCCGGTTGTCGGCACCGTGCGGACTCTGGCGCGCGCACGCCGCATCCGGGCTCAGATCGGCGCCATTCGCGGCTACGTCGACACGGTGGTCTCTGACCGCAAACAGCAAGACACCGGTGGGTCAAATGACCTGCTCGGTTTGATGCTGACCACCTCCGATCCCGAAACCGGTGCATTCCTGCCTGAATCCAACGTGCGCGACCAGGTCCTGACCTTCCTGATAGCCGGTCACGAAACAACCGCTGCACTGTTGGAGACCACGTTGCACTACCTCGCGGCTGACCCGGATCTGCAAGATGAGCTCCGGGCTGAGGCCGAAACGCACGGCGGGTTCGGATACGACGCGGTGATCCGGATGCGGCGTACCCGTGCGGTGTTGAACGAGGTGCTGCGGTTGTGGCCGCCCGTGTCCGGGTTCTTCCGCGTCGCCCGCGCCGAGCAGGTCCTTGGCGGTTACAAGATCCCGGCCGGGCGATCGGTGTTCGTGCTCGCCCTAGCGGCGCAGCGTGATCCAGAGGTGTGGGGCCCGCACGCGCAGGATTTCGATCCGGAGCGATTCGATGCCACCCGATCGCGTAAGTTTCCAGACCGGTTCTTCCATCCGTTCGGCACCGGGCCGCGGTCATGTATTGGCCGCGCATTCGCGCTGCACGAGGCGACACTGCTGCTGGCTCGGATACTCGACGCCTACACGTTGGGCGGAGTCGCGCCGCTTCGGATGTACGAACGAGGCACGTTGCGGCCCGAGCCCTACACGCTTACAGCGCGATCCCGATATCAAAGCTAAAACCTCAAGCGACAGAAGGGGAGAGAATCTGCGGTGAGTTGGTTTGTGGTGGAATGCCTTGGACCCCTATCGGAACCGATGACGATCGTCTGCAAGGACGGGGCAGCGCGAGCCTGGACGTCGTTGCGGATGCTGCATCGCCACGAATTCATCGACGTCGAAGACTTGCTGGAATCTGTACGGCTCACTGGAAACCCGAGTCGGCGGGTCGTTCGTGCTCGGGATGCAAGCGTGCGGCTGATCGACATAGTGCCGGTGATAGGTCCGGACGGCGACGCCCACGGCATGCATCTGTGGATCGGTCCCGAGACCGAAGAACCACCCCCGCACCGCCCCGCATCGGGCATGTCGTGGAATCTCGATGACCTCCAGGTCCGGGTGACCGAGCAGTGGTGGCGGAACTGGCGTGGGCCGAACGAGGTAATCGCCAATCCCTCGCTGACGCTGTCGCCGGGCGAGTTCTTCCGGAATGTAGTCAGATTCGATCGCATCGAAGAACTGATGGTTCAGGCGACCGACCCAGATGCCAGCACTACGCACCGCTCCTCAGCAGTTGTACTTCACGATCTGGGCTACCTGATGACCTGGTACAACGTCGCTCGCGGCCGAAAAGACGAGCAGCACATCGGAATGCGCGGCCTCGCGATCGATGTGACCGACACCGATCCCCCAGTGATCAGCCCCGCCGAAGTACGCGACCTCAGCGCAGGCGCAGGATCGTTCAGCGCACGCGTCGAAGGCTGGTGGACCGAGCCACCCCCGAACGACGAGACCACCGCTGCCGCGCTGCTCGCATATTCACCACGCCTTCCAATGCCGGTCATCGCTGAATGGATCAGCCGCGTCCCCAGCTGGATCGATTGGGAGCGTAACGGCGACCCCGTGACCTTCCACCCCGACGACTGCGACGCCCTGCTCCGCACCTTTGAAAGCATCGCCGACAACAGCGAGATAATCACTCCAGCTCGGATTCGAGCGTTCACCCACACCGGATGGCAACCCGTCACCGTCACCTCACGCCGCTACCCCGGCGACGTCGGCGACCGCCTCCACATCATCCGCATCATCAAAACCTGCGATTGACCGCCTGGCACGGCCGCGCGAAAACTGTTACGCACCAAACCTTCGCCAAGAACGCCTTGACGGGCACGGCTTTCCGGACAGACACCCACCCCTGGATCATCCCCGCGTACGCAGGGAGCACCCCATCACCCCGCCGGTGCGCGTGTACACCGTCGGATCATCCCCCGCGCGGGCGCGGGGAGCACTCGAGCTCGTGTGGCTCGTTGGGCATGCCGTGCGGATCATCCCCGCGTACGCGGGGAGCACTCGGACTTCTTGGCGTCCTCGAACTCCTGAACCGGATCATCCCTGCATGCGCAGGGAGCACGGCCTCCAAGAAACAACCCGAGTGGGTCGCCGGCGGATCATCCCCGCTTGCGCGGGGAGCACGGCAACATCGTCGGCCCCACCCTCGGCCCGTTCGGATCATCCCCGCATGCGCGGGGAGCACCTCTTTTTGAGCGAGGAGGGAACCGATGACCGCGGATCATCCCCGCGTGCGCGGGGAGCACCGCCGACACAACCCTTCGCTGATCGCCAAACACGGATCATCCCTGCGTGCGCGGGGAGCACATCTTCGCCTTATTCTCCGGCAGATCCTTAACCGGATCATCCCTGCGTGCGCGGGTAGCACACTTCTTGACCTGGTCGTTCTCTGTCGAGATCACTGTTTCCCGATCGGTTTGCTCAGCCGCTCTGGCCCACCGGACCCAACTCCTGTCGGAGTGCCCGGCCAACACCGAGACTCGCTTAGCCGATCTCATAGCACTAGATCGGCTGTCATGGATGACCAGGTTGGTGACGCCAGAAATGCCCTGGGCCACGAGAGGTTGACGACGGGTGCGTGGGCATTCAGTCAACTGGTCCAACCGTCCCGGTTTCGCTGCTCGAAGTAGGCATCGTCGGCCGCTTGAATCTCCTGGTCCGTCATGGGCTGCTGAGAACGGCGTTGCTGTTGGCCTTGTTGCAGTGTTGCTCGGACAGTTCTCATTCCGTCCGCGACACGGCGATCGCTGGTGAGAGGGCGCATCACAACCTCGGCTTTCGTGGCGGCGTCTTTCTCAGCGAGCGCGGTAGCCTGAATGATCAGGCTGGCGAGTCGGCCGCCGAACCGGAGGGCATCCGGGGTCAGCTTCAGGTCGCGAAGATGCCCTGCGGAGTCGACGGTCGCGGTGATGGCACCGTTGCCTGCGGTGCCGAGGCCGCAGATGCCGGCCAGGGCGGTGCGCACCTGGTCGGATTTGGCTTTGATCTCGGCGACGGCAGCGTCGACGTCGACGTGCTCACTCATCGATCAGGTCCGCGAACTCAGCTCGGATGTGGGGTTTGTTGGTGGTCTCCTTTATGAAATGCAGGGGGCTCTTGAGACCGAAGTAGGTTTGGATCGTTTCCCGGCGAGGGTCGGCGCCGCGTGCACGCAAGACTCTGATCGTGGCCACAGGGTCACCACCGGATGCTGTAGCTGCCCAGTAGATCGCGGGCATGCCTTTCTCGGTCAGCGCGTTGATGTCTGCCCCGGCATCGAGAAGCCGCTCGACCGCTTTGGGGTGGGCGTTTTGTGCGGCGAAGTGCAGCGGGGTCCAGTCGTCGTTGTCGCAAGCGTTGACGTCTTGGGTGGCGAGCAGGCGCTCGATGGCTTCGAGGTCACCTTCGAGTGCTGCGTAGTGCAGTGGGGCCCGGCCCCATTCATCGCGTTGGGTCATCCCTACTTCTGTTCCCTTCGGCCGCTTCGGTTCCCGGTCATGTCCTCGACGTGGAACCACTCGGGGTGACGGTTGACTTGCTCGGTCAACTGTTCTTGGGTCCAGCCTTTGTCTTGGGCTTCGGCGATGAGCTTGCGGTTCTCGTATCCGCTGTTGTGGCCGAAGTCCCAACTGGGTTTGACCGGATATCGGACCTGGTTGGCTTCGTCAAGGTAGTACTGCCCCTTGGGGTCTTTGGGGAGCTGGGTGATCTCTGGGTGGTTGTCGTAGTTCTTCTCGATCGGCACCTTGATATCGGGCTCGGACTTGACGGTATAGAAATCGTCGGTGGTATCGCCAGGTCTTCGCCACTTGTCGGTGTTGTCGATGATCTTCTGCCTTGTTTCCACCCACAGACCCGGACGGCGAAGCCTCGACCACGACGTAAACGGTCCCGGCGCGACCGCTCCATCAGCGCCGGCCAGAGCGGGGCGCGCACGCAGCAGCGGGATTAGCGCCTCGCTGCCGCGGGCAATCGCCTGCGACACCGCAACCGGGACACGCGCGACCTCGGCCAACCCGACCAAAGCACGAATGCTGGCAGCAATGCGAGCACCGTAGATCGTGATCGCGACCGCCATGCCACCCTGGGCGGCTAGCGCGGATCCACCGAGTGTGAACGGCGCCGCTATCCACCCGAACGCTTGGTCGACAGCGACGAGCGCGAGCAATTCGATCAGGGCTCGTTTGACTGCGTTCTTGGTCTGCTCGATCGAATCGGCATAGGAGGCACAAGCTTTGCCGAGTTCGTCGCATACCCCGGCCAGCGACTCGAACTCTGTTTTGACGATGTCGGCTTGCTCGAGCGCCTGCGGTGTTTCCGGGCTTTGCTGGGCCTCGATCAAGCTGCGTGGCGCAGCCAGCATGCCGACGATGAAGCGCAGACCGTTGGCCATGTCGCGCCACGACGCACCCATCTGGCGCAGCTTGTCGGGATGCCCGTTGGGCCACAGCTCACCCTCGACGGCCCCTTTGACGAGGTCCCAGCCGGTCGGCTCGGGGTCGCTGCCTCCGTATGCGGCCGGCGGCTCCGGGGGCTGGTAGACCTTGAGCGTCCCGGGTGGGAAGACTAGGTCGTTCGGGTTCGGTTCGGGTGCGGATTGGGAGTTCGCGTTGGCGTGGTTGGCGGCGGTGAACTGCAGCAGGTCATGCATCTGCCCCACCGCCAGCGCCAGATCCCCCAGGGCGTCAACGGTATTCCAGGCGGCGGGGTCGTAGTCGTTGGTCCACTTGTGACCGGCGTTGTCAGTACCGGCGCTACCGCCACCTTTGGCTAGGTTCTTCGTCAAGGTATCGATGTCGAAGGTGAGCGTGTTGTGTACGCGCTCGTATTCGGTTGCGGCCTTGGCGAATCCCTGCGGATCGACCACCACCGGCGCCATCTACGGCCACATCTTCGTGTTGGTTTCGATTGCGGCACTGTAGTTTCCGTGCGCCTTACGCGCGACCTCGCGAAGCTCGTCGAGATTCTCCCGCATCTCCGACACCCCTGCGGTCCACTTCTCGTGCGCGACCTGTTGCGCGGTAGCTGCCGTGCTCGACCACGTCAGATGTAGATCGGCGATGTGGCGATCGACCTCGCTCAACCAGTCCTCGACGGTGCGACCGAACGCCGCCATCGTCTCGATCGCGGCATCGAGCTGCTCGAGGTCCACCCGGTAGCGGTCATCGCCGGTCACGGCAGATCCAACCCCGTCAACCCGGAAATCGCATCGCGATTCGTGGAATCGCGCGATTCGTAGCGAGTCGCGGTCTCAGCGAGGTTGACCGACGACTCCTCCAGCGCAGCAATGATCGTTTCCGCCCCGTGTTTCCATTCCAGCCACGACTCGTCATAGGCGCTCGCCGCACGGCCTTGCCAGCCGTCGACGAGCAACTCCTTGCCGATCGTGTCATCGAGCTTCTTCAACTCGGTTCGGATCGCAGTGGCCCGGTCCGCGGCGAAACGCGACGCCTCACGCAGGCGGTCGACTTCAACCTGAAGTTCTCCCCCCACCGCGACTCCCCTCCTTAGTGTCCACCGCCTATCACTATAAGACGCCGATCTGTACCTGCCAGCCTTGACCGTGGACCATCTCCGCGTACGCGGAGAGCATCGGTGGTGGGTTCCCGGGTCGGGAACCTGCCCGGATCGTCCCGCACGCGGGGAGCATTCGACGCGGTCCTGTGTCCATGTCCCGCACGCCGGATCATCCACGCGTGCGCGGGGAGCACTCATTACTAACCAACGCCTAACATCGTGCAAACGGATCATCCCCGCGTGCGCGGGGAGCACTGGACCTGGAGCCACAGCGTGTAGTCGCGGATCGGATCATCCCCGCGTGCGCGGGGAGCACTTGGTCGAGTACCTTCTCCGTCTCGCGCCATGCGGATCATCCCCGCGTGCGCGGGGAGCACATCGCGGGTCCGGCGCACGCAGTACAGCCGGGCGGATCATCCCCGCGTGCGCGGGGAGCACTTCCAGTCGAACGCCATCCATGCGCTGGTGTTCGGATCATCCCCGCGTGCGCGGGGAGCACCGCGGTGATGTGCAGGTGCTGTGCCACCGATACGGATCATCCCCGCGTGCGCGGGGAGCACGCCGTCTGGAAGTTGGCGCATGACCTCCATTGCGGATCATCCCCGCGTGCGCGGGGAGCACGAGCCCCTGAAATGAGCGCTTTCCTAGCCAAACGGATCATCCCCGCGTGCGCGGGGAGCACCAACTGCGGTCGCATTGGTCGCGTCGGTCCCGCGGATCATCCCCGCGTGCGCGGGGAGCACCCTTTCTTGAATCTCGCAGGTAGAGACGAATATGGATCATCCCCGCGTGCGCGGGGAGCACCGCTCCCAATCCTTCTGGCGCCACACGAACGCAGGATCATCCCCGCGTGCGCGGGGAGCACGGCCGGACCACGAAATCCGAAAGGCCCAAGAGCGGATCATCCCCGCGTGCGCGGGGAGCACACTTCTTGACCTGCTTGTTCTCTCGTCAGATCGCAACTTCTCAATCGGTTTTACTCAGTGCCGGGCACCGATCCGACACCACTGCCGAGCGGCTTTCGTTCCGCCTGGGCAAGACTGCGGCGTGGTCGGGTGGCAAGAAACGAGGACCGTTCGCTGCCGGTCTAAGTGGTTGGCGTACATGAATCTAGCCCTATCGAGTCACTTCTCAAGCGATCAGCTAGCAGGCGGCTCTCCTCGACGGAGACCTCGCATTGACGACCGTCCCCGGCACCCCCTCGCTCCGCCAGGACGATCGTCCCCCTCGAGCTCGCTCTCGTCCGTCAGCACACGGAACACCCTTAGACCCTCACCGATCTTTCCGGCCGCATTCTCCAGTTGCTCAGGCGGCAGATACTTCCCAAAGGCCGCCGCGTCGAGCAGTTGGTCGCGGACCTGCTCAAGATTCATTGTCGCCCAGTCCCGGCGTGACAGTTGAGACATGGACCGACGATACCCCTTATCGAACTGACGTTCGATAGCAAGTCGCGACCTAGTCAGAGTTCAAGATCACGGGGTCGTCACCCGCAGGCCTTCGTTTGAGCCTGCCGTGCCGTACATGGACATCCCCGCGTGCGCCGGGGAGCACTCGTCGTTGAAGTACGGGATCGGGTGGACCGTCCGACCATCCCCGCGGGCGCGGGGAGCACCGACAAAGTCGCGCAGATGGCCGCGAATCGGGGATGGCAATAGTTCAGCGCAGCGTGTCGAACTCGGACCCCGATCCCGGTGTTAACCAGTGCACCAGAGTCCGCTTTGGACCATCGCGGACCGTCGATCAATAGTTGGAGGCTCCCATGTGGCGATCGACCGCTCGTTCCATCTCAGACAGCAACACCGTGCTTCATAATCCCCTGGAAGGGAGCATGAAGACGATACCGTTGCCGACTCGAAATCCGATAACGCGCCCCGGAAATCTTCGAGTATCTCCACAATTGGAAGCTGAAGAAATGTCCGCAACAGTAGAGGAAGACGGCGAGCACCCCGGGTGCTGTTCATGACCGCAGAGAATAATTATCTACCCAGAAATAGAAGCGAGACATCACCTTCCCCCTACGAGGACCCGGCGCAAGTCAATGTTCTACACCTTCCAGACATAAGCACAGAAGGTCCCGCTTGGAGCTACTTTCAGCGACACCAAAATTGCCACCCGAGGAGCTATTGTGGGCAGGTAACCGGAATACATGGCACGGAAGCCGTGCGACTACGCAACGAACTTATCGACATAACCCGCGAACTCCTTGACTGGGCCGCACGACAACAGTCCGGCGAGCAATTCATTGAGGATGGCAAAGCCGCATGATCGAGAATGAGATGCACATTAACCCGCCGACGCCAGGATTGACGCGCCGAACCGTGTCACCTTCAGCTACGCCGGTATCAGGTCCGTCCGGGTTGTCGGACTACGCTGTCTCGCCACTCGGAATGCCGATAGCGTTACTGCGCGACGAGGTCCGCGTAGCCTTCCTTGGACGAACCTCTACCGAAGATCAGCAGGATCCACGGCAGTCTTTGTTGCGGCAACTCGGCAACGCCAAGACTGCAATTCCCGAGTCTTGGGTTATCGTGGCTCATTTCTACGATGTCGAGTCCGGGCGGATGGAATTAGACGCCCGTGGACGAAGAACGGACTACGAACGGTTCGATATTCCAATCGCCCGCGATGGCGGCATTGCCGACCTCCTCGCCGAAGCGCGAAGTCCCGGTCGACGATTTGATGTGGTGATCTGCGAATCAGTTTCACGCGCCGCACGGCGCACATTCGAGGGTCTGTCCATAGAGCGGGAACTGGAAGCTTTCGAAGTACCACTCTTTGCCGCAAACGAGCCGATCACAATCAGCGGAAGTCGCGCGCAACGTATCTTGCAGCGACGGATCAATCAGTCCGTGGCCGAATACGAAGTCCTTAATATTCTCGAACAATCATGGGGTGGACTCTGCACACATGTACGGGAGGGTTGGAATATCGGCAAACCTCCCTACGGATACAAGGCAAAGTCTTTCCGCCACCCCAACCCGACGAAGGCCACCAAGGGGCACACCAAGACCCGGTTGGAGCCCGACGGAGCGCGCGGTGAGACCGTGACCCAGATCGCACTCTGGCGTTACCACGAAGGACTGGGCTACGAAACGATCGCCGACCGCTTGAACGCCGATCCGACCAAGCACCCACCACCGGAGCCTCCGGGCAAACAACGAGCCCGCGGTGCGTGGGGTAAGACCAGCGTGTACGAGATCCTCGCAAACCCGAAGTACACCGGCTTTCAAGTGTTCAACCGCCGTGCATCACGCTCACGACGCGGCAAGGCCAACGACCCCATGAAGTGGGTGTGGTCTACCGACCCTGCCCACGAGCCGCTGATTCCAAAATGGATGTACGACGAGCTTGTAGCCCGGCGGAAAGCACGACGCGGCTCCCGCGACGGCAACGAGAAAAACACCCACCCCCAAACGAAGCGAACCTACGTGTTCCGGGGCATGCTTCTGCATGGGTGCAACAGGCGGATGTTCGGCACTACCCGCCACGGAGATACCTACTACCTCTGCTGGCCAGCAGGCAACAACCGGGGGCGCCCCGACAAGTACGCAGGGCACTCCAAAACCGTCTATATCCGCGAGGATGCGGTGCTGGACGCTGTTTCCAAATTCTTCGCCGACCGCGTCTTCGGCGAGTGCCGCCGTGACCTTCTAGCGGCCGACCTCGTCGGAGTCGACGACCGCGCTACACGACAACGACACATCGACCAGGAACGGCTCCAACGGACCATCGAGGACATAACGCGACGGCAGGACGCTGTCATACGGCAAGCCCAGGACGGCGACCCCGACGACCCGTTCACGAAGGCCCTTCGCGACACCTACAACAAGCTAGAGGCCGAAAAATCCAACGCCGTCGCCACTATCGCCGAACTCGACACCGAGGGGTACGCCACGCACCGGCGACCCGCCCCCACCGATGTCGCGTTGCTCGATGCATTGCCATACCTGACGCTCAATCTCGCCGAAGCTCCAGAGCCGCTGCTGCGCAGGTTATTCGAGGTCACACAACTCAACGTCCGCCTGCACGATGATGGCCGCCACGTCACGATCACCATCAAACTGCCCTTCGACGAGCTACCCCAGGTCGCACACGCCGCAACGTCGGTCAGCAGCAGCACAGTTGCCGGGCAGGAACCGCCTGGTGAAACCACAGGCCACGGCGCTGGTGTCGATGCTGTACGTGCCCCCAGTCGGACTCGAACCGACACTCGATGGATTTTAAGTCCACTGCCTCTGCCAATTGGGCTATGGGGGCGTCCGGGACAGCGTACCGAGTCGTACGGGTGTACCGGAATTCCGAGTGTTCTAGCTGTGCAACGTGTCGGCGTCCTCCTGGAAAAAGTCGGGCATTTGACCAAAGAGTGGGGTGAAGGCGGGGGTGTAGGTGGCGGCTGTCATCGTCTGGGCGGGAGGGGGATTCGGGTGAGGTCGGTGGCGATGTGGAGGGTGCCGGGGAAGTATTTGCGGGCCTCGGTGAGGTGGTCGGTGAGGTCGCGGTAGCGCTGGGAGAAGTGGGTGAGGACCAGCGTGTCGGTGCCTGCTTCGGCGGCGACGCGGGCGGCTTGGCCTGCGGTGAGGTGGCCGTATTCGGCGGCGAGGGGGGCGTCGGCGTCGAGGAAGGTGGCCTCGATGACGAGCATGTCGGTGTTGGCGGCGAGTTCGTGCACACCGTCGCAGAGGCGGGTGTCCATGACGAAGGCGAAGCTCTGGCCGGGGCGGTGTTCGCTGACTTCGTCGAGAGTGATGGTGCGACCGGCTATTTCGAGGTGGCCCTGCTGTTGTAGTCGGCCGATGACGGGGCCGCTGAGCCCGAAGTGCCGCAGGCGGTCGGGCAGGATGCGGCGCCCTGCCGGCTCGGTGAGCCGGTAGCCGAAGGTGTCGACCGGGTGGGACAGCCGGACTGCCGACACTGCGAACGGCGCGCCGGGGAAGTCCACCGGGCCTGCCGATTCGACCGGACGAGGCCGCAATTCGGCGCGCCGGTAGTAGGCGGTGGCGTTGACGAGCCGGTCGTAGTATTCGGCGCCGGAGGCGGGGAAGCACACGTCGACGGGGTGCGGTACCTGGTCGAGACTGATCCGCTGCGCCACCCCGGCCAACCCGAGGCTGTGATCGCCGTGGAAATGGGTGATCGCGATCCTGGTGAGGTCGGTGGCGGAGACCCCGGCATGGGTCATCTGCCGCTGCGTCCCCTCCCCCGGATCGAACAGCACCCCTTCGTCATCCCAGAGCAGCAGATATCCATTGTGGTTGCGCTGCTTGGTCGGCACCTGACTGGCGGTCCCGAGGACGACGAGCTCGCGCTGCGACACCCTGGCCACGCTACCGCCCACCCCCGGCCGCGAGCGCGTCCCCAGTTGGACGAGTGGCACCCCCGAGAGCTCGCGCTTCTCCGCAACCGGGTGCCACTCGTCGGCCCACTACTCGACGGGGGTGTTGCGCAGCACCGAGTGCCTGCGGCTGTAGGCGAAGTAGATGAGGAAGCCGAGCGCCATCCAGACCAGGAAGCGCAGCCAGGTCTCCACCGACAGATTCAGCATCAGCCACAGGCAGGCGAGGACGCCGAGGATCGGGACGACCGGCACCCACGGCACGCGGAAGCCGCGCGGCAGGTCGGGGCGGGTGCGGCGCAGCACGAGCACGCCGATCGAGACCAGCACGAAGGCGAACAGCGTGCCGATGTTGACCATCTCCTCCAGCGTGCCGAAGTCGACGAAACCGGCGAGCAGCGCGCAGACCACGCCGACGATCGCGGTGATCCGCACCGGCGTGCCGTGCTTGCCGGTGTGCGCCAGCTTGCGCGGCATCAGCCCGTCGCGCGCCATGGCGAACAGCACTCGGGTCTGCCCGAGGAACATGACCATGACCACGGTGGTGAGTCCGGCGAGCGCGCCGATGGAGATGATGTTCTTCACCCAGGTATCGCCGTGGATCGCGAAAGCCGTTGCCAGCGTGGCGTTCTCACCGGCCAGATCGGTGTAGGGCACCATGCCGGTGAGCACCAGTGACACCGCGACGTACAGGATGGTGACGATGAGCAGCGAGCCCAGGATGCCGCGCGGCACCGCCTTCTGCGGGTTCTTGGTCTCCTCCGCGGTGGTGGCGACGACGTCGAAGCCGATGAACGCGAAGAACACCAGGCTGGCCGCGGCCAGCAGGCCGTACCAGCCGAAGCTGCTGTGTCCGGCGCCGGTCAAGAAGGAGAACAGCGACTGGCGCAGACCGTCGCCCTCGGCGCCCGGCTGCGACGGCGGGATGTAGGGGGTCAGGTTCTCGGACTTGAAGTAGGTGATGCCGACGATCAGCACGAGCGCGATCACGGCCAGCTTGATGGCGACCGCCACCGCCGACACCCGCGAGGACACCTTGGTACCGGTGGCCAGCAGCACGCCGAGGACCGCGATCAGCACGACCGCGCCCCAGTCGAAGGACACCGAGCCGATGTGCACGATCGGCGTCGTCCCGATCACCTCGCCGAGGTACTGCGACCAGCCCTTGGCCACCACCGAGGTGGCGAGCGCGAATTCCAGGATGAGGTCCCAGCCGATGATCCATGCGACGAGTTCACCGAAGGTGGCGTAGGAGAACGTGTACGCGCTGCCCGCCACCGGGACAGTCGAGGCGAATTCGGCGTAGCAGAGCGCGGTCAGCCCGCAGGCGATCGCGGCGAAGACGAACGCCAGCGAGACCGACGGTCCGGCGACATTGCCCGCGGTGCGCGCGGTGAGCGTGAAGATGCCCGCGCCGATCACCACCGCGACGCCGAAGACGGTGAGGTCCCAGGCGGTCAGGTCCTTGCGGAGTTTCGAATCCGGTTCATCGGTGTCCTTGATCGATTGCTCGACCGATTTGGTGCGGAACAACCCGCCCCATCGACTTCCCCGTCCGGTCGCGTCGTCCAACTCGCCGATCGCCACACCTGCTCCTCTACCTCTGGTCATGCTGTCGAACCCGTCTATGCCCGGCTGGCGGGCTTAATGCACACCCGCCATGTGCCTGCTGATCCGCGGCGCGATGGCGGCCACGATCAGTCCGGCGCAGACCGCGACGGCGCCGGTGATTCCGAAGTAGGCGATTTCGTGGTCTTGGTCATAGAACCGAGCCAAAGTACCCGACATCGACGTGCCGATGCCAACCGAGAAAAAGTACAGCGCCATCATCTGTGCCCGGAAAGCTTCCGGTGCGAGCTGGGTGGTCACCGCAAGACCGATCGGTGAGAGCAGCAACTCCGACACCGCGAATCCGGCCAGCACGGCGACGATGAGCAGGATGGGCACGTGCTGTCCGGTGATGAACGACAGCGGCACGAACAGGATGAACGCCAACCCCATGCCGATCACGCCGAGCGCGAATTTGCGTGGCGTGCTCGGCGCGCGCGAGCCGAGCTTGGTCCACATGATGGCGAACAGCGGCGAGAGCGTGATGATCCAGACCGGCTCGACCGAGCTGATCCAGTTCGACGGGGCGGTCCAGCCGAAGATGCGCCAGTCGATCCGTTCGTCGGAGTAGACCGAGAGCACCGTGAAGATCTGCTGGAACAGCGACCAGAACACGGCGTTGGCGATGAACAGCGGGATGAACGCACGCACCCGGCTGCGCTCGATCGGGGTCACCTTGGCGCTGGTCAGCATCACGATGAAGTAGATGATCGCGGCGACGGCGATGACGCCGGTGGTCACGTCGGGCAGGTTGTCCAGGGTCACCAGGCCGGTCGTGAAGACGATGGCCACCAGCAACGCGGCGCCGGCGAGCAGGCCGATCATCGGGCCGATCGCGCTGCGCGGCAACGGGTTCGGCACCTCCTGGCCGTGCGTGCCGAGATTGCGCCGGAACACGACGTACTGGATCAGCCCGAGCGCCATGCCGATGGCGGCGGCGCCGAACGCGTAGTGGAAGCCGAGGTGGTCGCGCAGCAGGCCGGTGAGCAATGGTCCGCTGAACGCGCCGAGGTTGATGCCGAGGTAGAACAGCGTGAACCCGCCGTCCGCGCGCGCGTCACCCTTCGGATAGAGCGTGCCGAGCAGCGAGGACGCGTTCGCCTTGAGCGCGCCGCTGCCGAGCGCGACGAGCACCAGGCCGACGCCGACACCGGTCAGGCCGGGCAGCACGGCCAGCGCGATATGGCCGGCCATCACCACCACACCGCCGTAGAACACCGTGCGTTCCATGCCGAGCAGCCGGTCGGCGACCCAGCCGCCGAGCACCGTGGACAGATAGACCAGACCGCCGTAGGCGCCGACGATGCCGACACCGGTGCTCTGGGCGAGTCCCAGCCCGCCCTCGGTGGTCGAGTAGTACAGGTAGTACCCGAGGATGCTGACCATTCCGTAGTACGAGAACCGTTCCCACAGTTCGACTCCGAAGAGGTTGGTCAACCCGATCGGGTGACCGAAGACGGTACGTCCGGCAATCGGTGAATCAGCCGTATTTACTTCCGACATCCTCAGACCTTCCCATGTTTGCGACGATTCTTCGGCATCAACACCGAAATCTCGAAGATCCTCGCAGCGTCGCGCCCGGTTGCGGATCGTGCCAGACTGCGTAATCGAGCGTTTCCTCAGGCCCGCCCTGGGCATCCGGGAACAACACGCCGCAGCCGAGTCCCCGCCCCGGCGACCCCGCCGGACGACGAAAGTGACGCACGGATGGAACCGATAGAAATCACGGTGCCCGCCTCGGTGGCGGATACGTTCGCAGTGCTGGCCGACGGCTGGCTTTATCCGCTCTGGGTGGTCGGCGCCTCGCATATCCGCGATGTCGATGCCGGCTGGCCCGCTGTGGGCACCCGCATCCACCACAGCGTCGGCCCCTGGCCGCTGAACCTGTCCGACACCACCAAGGTCCGGGAGGTGGATCCGCCGCGGATGATCGAGCTGGAGGCGCGGCTGTGGCCGGTCGGTTCGGCGTGGATCCGGTTGGAGCTGAGCGAGGTGACCCCCGAGAGCACCCGGATCAGCATGTTCGAACGCGCGATCAGCGGCCCGGCCGCGCTGGTGCCCGATGTGGTCCAGGCGCAGCTGCTGGTACCGCGCAACAAGGAATCACTGTCCAGATTGGCGGACCTGGTGGCCGGTCGAGCGCGAGAAAACAAGTCCCCGTAGGCAACCGGCGCTCAACGCACTACGCGATGGACAGCGCGATCCCGTCGAGGATGTCGTGTTCGGAGACGACGAGCTCGGAGATGCCTGCGCGGCGCGACAATTCGTCGGCGAGGACCTCGGCGATAACGGCGCCGCCGCCGATGACATCGACGCGGCCCGGGTGCATGGGGCCGAGGGCGGCGCGCTCGTCGTGCGTCATAGCAACCAGGCGATCGCACACGGCGCGCAGCTGATCCAGCGTGAGACGGGTGAGATGCACCTTCGCCGAGTCGTATTCGGGCAGATCGAGGGCGACGGCGGCCAGGGTGGTCATGGTGCCCGCGACGCCGACCCAGGTGCGCGCGCCGGTAACGGGCACCTTCGCGAAGGCCTCGGATAGTCGCTCGGCGGCGAATTCTCGTGCGGCGCTGATCTGTTCGGTCGTGGGCGGGTTGCCGGGCAGGCAGCGTTCGGTGATCCGGACACAGCCGATGTCGGCGGAGTAGGCGGCCTGCACGCCGTCGCTGTCGCCGAAGACCAGCTCGGTCGAGCCGCCACCGAGATCGACCACAACGAAAGGCCCTGCCTCACTGGACAGTTCGCCGATCGCGCCGGCGAACGACAGGCGCGCCTCCTCGTCGCCGGTGATCACCTCGGCCTCGGCGCCGGGCAGCACGGTGCCGAGTTCGGCGCGGGCCATGGCGAAGAAGTCCTCGCGGTTGGCCGCGTCGCGGGTGGCGGAGGTGGCGGTCATCCGCACCCGGCCGACGCCGGTCTCCCGCATCAGTGCCACATAGTCGGCCAATGCGACCCGGGTGCGCTCGATCGCTTCCGGCGCAAGCGAACCGGTCGCGTCCACGCCCTGGCCGAGGCGCACGATCCGCATCTCGCGGTGCACGTCGGCGAGCCGACCGTCGGCGAGCACGTCGGCGATCAATAGTCGGATGGAGTTGGTTCCGCAATCGACGGCGGCTACCCGATCACTCATGCCTGTGCTCCGCTTCTTGAACGCCGGTCCGCTCGTACTTCGGCCAGTCGGCCGGAATCGCGGTGCCGCGCAACCCATTGTCGGCGGCGAGCGCCACCGCCTCGTCACCGAACGGATTCACGCCGGGCCCCTTGGCCAGCGCATGCGCGATCAGCACGTGCAGGCACTTCACCCGCTCCGGCATCCCGCCGCCGGTGAAATCGGTACCCAGCGACTCGATCTCGTTCCGCTCGGCCAGATAGCTTTCGTGCGCGGCGCGGTAGGCGGCGGCCAATTCCTGGTCGCCGCTGAGCCGTTCGGTCATCTCGCGCATCACGCCCGCGGATTCCTGCCTGCTCGCCTCGGCGGTGAGCCGGGGATCGGTCAGGTAGTACAGCGTGGGGAACGGCGTGCCGTCGGGCAGGCGCGGTGCGGTTTTCACGACGGCCGGGATCCCGTCCGGGGTGCGATAAGCGACGGCGAGCACGCCGCGTGGTTCGCGGCCGAGCTGCTTGGCGATGATCGCGAGATCCTGGTCGTTCGGCGCTGTCACCTGGGTCCTTCCGGTCCTGGCGGCGGCCCGGCAGGCGGCAGGCCGGGCGCCGGCGTCTGCTCGGCCGCGGGGGCGGGTTGTGGTTCGGAAATGCTGCGCCAGAGTTCGGTGTACCAGGGGTCCGGTTCCCGGGACTTGGTCGCTGCGGTCGGTGCGGCGGGCGCCTCGATGCCGGGCACCTGCACGATGTAGGGGGTCTCGCCGGGGAGCACCAGCCGCAGCCGGTCGCGCGCCTCGGAGCGGATGTAGGCCGGATCCTGTTGCTGCGCACGGCGATCCCGCAGCCGCGCGAGGTCGGCCTCCAGGTCCTTGCGCTGCTGGGCGAGCTGCGAAGCCTCGGCCCGCTGGGTGAAGTACGTGCGCATCGGCACGGCCAGCGTGAGCGCGAGCGCGCACACCACGATGGCGAGAACGACCGCCTTGCCGGTGGACAGACCCAGAATCGTGCGGTCGTGCTTGTCCGCGCCGTGGCCGCTCGTGCGCAACCCGACCTTCTGCGGACCGGCCTTCTTGTCCTCCGACCGCCTCCGCGCGGTGCGTTTTACCGCCGCAGGCCGGGCGGCCGTCTCCGTGTCGGATCCGGCCTTGGGCCGCGACGTGGCGGAACGCGACGTGCGGCGGTCCCCACGCCCGGCTGGACTGGTACCTCGCGCACGTCGCTCCGTCATTACGTCCCCTGTTTGACTAACCCTCGAATACGAAGCGCGGGAACGCGACGTCCCCGGCGTACCGTGCGGAATCACCGAGGGCGTCCTCGATGCGCAGCAGCTGGTTGTACTTGGCGACGCGCTCGCTGCGCGCGGGCGCACCGGTCTTGATCTGACCGCTGCCCACCGCGACCGCGAGGTCGGCGATGGTGGTGTCCTCGGTCTCGCCGGAGCGGTGGCTCATCATCGTCTTGTAGCCGTTGCGGTGCGCGAGCTCAACGGCGTCCAAAGTCTCGGTGAGCGTGCCGATCTGGTTGACCTTCACCAGCAGCGCGTTCGCGGCGCCCTTGGCGATGCCCTCTTCCAGGCGCTCCGGGTTGGTGACGAACAGGTCGTCGCCGACGATCTGGATCTTCTCGCCGATCTCGTCGGTGAGCGAGACCCAGCCGTCCCAGTCGTCCTCCGACAGCGGGTCCTCGATCGAGACCAGCGGGTAGGAGGCGAGCAGTTCGGCGTAGAACTGGGTCATTTCGGCGGCGGTGCGCACACTGCCCTCGAACTTGTAACCGCTGCCCGTGGTGTAGAACTCGGTGGCCGCGACGTCGAGCGCCAGCGCGACATCGCTGCCGAGCTTCAGGCCGGTCTTGCCGATGGCGACGCTGATCAGGTCGAGCGCCTCACGGGTGCCCGCCACGTCAGGGGCGAAGCCGCCCTCGTCACCGAGGCCGGTGGCCAGGCCCTTGGACTTCAGTTCGGCCTTGAGCGCGTGGTACACCTCGGCACCCCAGCGCAGCGCCTCCTTGAAGGTGGGCGCGCCGATCGGGGCGACCATGAATTCCTGGACGTCCACGCTGGTGTCGGCGTGTGCGCCACCGTTGAGGATGTTCATCATCGGCACCGGAAGCACGTGCGCGTTCGGGCCACCGAGGTAGCGGAACAGCTCCAGGCCGGAGGACTCGGCGGCGGCGCGCGCCACCGCGAGGGAGACACCGAGCAGGGCGTTCGCGCCGAGGCGGGACTTGTCCGGGGTGCCGTCCAGATCCAGCAGCACCTGGTCGACGGTGCGCTGCTCGACCGCGTCCAGGCCGATGACGGCAGGCGCGATCTCGTCGAGCACACCCTCGACGGCCTTCTGTACGCCCTTGCCGCCGTAGCGGTCGCCGCCGTCACGCAGCTCGACGGCCTCGTGCTCGCCGGTCGACGCGCCGGAGGGCACGGCGGCCCGGGTCAGGGTGCCGTCGTCGAGGGCGATCTCGACCTCGACAGTGGGGTTTCCGCGAGAATCCAGGATCTCGCGAGCTCCGACCTGTTCGATGATGGCCACGAAAACGACACTCCTTCGGCTGCAGGCACGGTGGGTCTTACGGGAATTGCCGTGCGCTGCGAGCCTAGCCTCCGCCGAGCCGAGCGGGTAACCGGCACTCCGGTGCAGCAGGTCAGACCCGGCGACCGACGCTGTAGGCGGCGGCCCGGTCGCGCACCGTCAGCAAGTAGCTGGTGGACTGGTTGTAGGTGAGCAGCGCTTTCTGCCAGCCGTGCTCGGAGGTCAGGTCGCCGCCGCTGGCGCACAGGTAGCGGGCCGTGCTGAGGGCCGCGTCGTCGATGTTCTGCGGATCGGCCACACCGTCGCCGTTCGCGTCGACGCCCCAGCGCTTCCAGGTTTCCGGGATGAACTGCAACGGGCCGACCGCGCGGTCGAAGACCGGGTCACCGTCCAGCGCACCGCCATCGGTGTCCTTGATCAGGGCGACACCCGGCGCACCGTCGAGCGGGATGCCGATGATCGGCGGGCGCACCACGCCGTCCGCGTCGATGCGCGAACCGCGATGGGTGCCGTGTTTGCTCTCCACGCTCGCGATCCCCGCGATGGTCGTCCAGGCGATGCCGCAGTCCGGCCTGGACCTGGCCAGGATCGCCGCCGCGTAGCCGTAGGCCTCCAACGCCACCGACGGCATGGCCATGCGATCCGCCTGCTCCTCGGCCCACCCGCGCAACTGGAGCGCGGTGCGACCGGGACCGTCCAGGTCGATCACCGGCAGCGGGGTACCGGGGCCGGGCGGAATGCCCTCGGGGATCGGCGGGAGATCACCGTCGATCCCACAACCGGCGAGCACGAGGGTCACCAGGACGGCGGCCACAGCGCCGGTCTTCTTCAGGAGCACTCCACCTATCATCCAGATCCGGCGGAGTGCTCAGCGAAATCTCAGCCGAGCAGCTCGCGCGTCGCCGGGTGCGCCGGTGCCGCGAGTATGGCGTGCGTCTCCCCGGATTCGACGATCCGGCCGTGGTCGAGCACCACCAGGCGCGGGCAGTGCGCGGCGACCAGAGCCATGTCGTGGCTGATCACCAGCAGGCTCATGGCGCGGTCGCGGCGAATCCGGTCCAGTAGTCGCATGATCGAGGTGGCCGTCGCCTGATCCAGTGCGGAGGTGATCTCGTCGCAGATGAGGACCGCGGGTTCGGCGGCGAGCGCACGGGCCAGCGCGACTCGCTGCCGTTGCCCGCCGGACAGCTCGTGTGGATAGCGCCGGGCCAGCTCGGGGGCCAGCTCGACCGAGGCGAGCAGGTCGTTGACCCGTTGGGCCAGTTGGCGTCTGGGCACACCGCCGATGCGGCGCAGCGGCCGGCCGACGGTCTGCGCCACGGTGCGGCGCGGGTTGAGCGCTGCGCGCGGGTTCTGGGTGACCAGTTGAATGCCGTTGCGGCCGCTGGCGATTCGCCCGCGCCCGACGACCGGAATCGCCGTTCCGGCCAGCTCGAGTGAGCCGGTGGCCGAGCGGTGCAGGCCCGCGATCACTCGGGCGAGGGTGGTTTTACCCGCACCGGATACGCCGACCACGGCGAGTGCCGAGGCGGGAGCGAGCGAGAGGTCTACCTCGGCCAGCACTGCACGCGCACCGATCGTCGCGCCGAGGTTGCCTGCCCGCAACAGCGGCGGGCCCTCGGCTGCCGAGTCCGGGCCAGGGGCGTGCACGGGTTCGACCTTGCCGTCCACCGCGAGCCCGGTGCCGAGTTCGATGACGTTGTCGGCGATCGCGTGCACAGCGGTGGTGTCATGGCCGGACAGCAGGACGGCGGTCGAACGCTCGGCGGCGATCTCGGTCAGTACGCGCGCGATGTCGGTGCGCAACGCGCCGTGCAGGCCCGCGAGCGGTTCATCGAGGATCAGCACGCCGGTCCGGCGAATCAACGCGCGGGCCAGGGCGACTCGGCGCTGCTGGCCGCCGGAGAGCTCGCCGGGCCGGCGGCGCAGGTGTTCCGCCGAGAGGCCGACCAGTTCGAGGGTCTCGAGCACGGTGTCACGGGAGGCGTCCCTGGCGACCTCGTGCAGCAGAGCATGCACGCGCATCAGGGGATTGAGCGCCGAACCGGGGTCTTGCCCTACATAGGCGACCTGGGTGCGCCGGAACCGCTGCCGGGCAACGGGATCCAATGCGAAGACATCGTGGCCCGCGACCTCGACCGAACCGGTACGCCGGACGGCACCGGGCGGCAACTGTCCGAGTAGCGCCCGCATCAGTGTTGTCTTGCCCGACCCGGAGGGCCCGGTGAGGGCGGTGATCTGCCCTGCCGCGATCTGGAAGCTGGTGGGCTCGACCAACTCCTGGCCTGTCGCGCCGTAAATCGACAACTCGTCGACCACTACCGGCATCGATGTCAGGTCGCCACCGAGCGCCGCCGGGCCACCCCGGCGCGGGACGGCCGCCGCACGCACCGGGTCATCGTCGATCGATAGGTCCAGAACGGGTTCGCTCACAACCGCTCCCCTCGTCCGAAGGCCGTGACCGCGAGGTTCACGCTCACCGCGACAACCGCGATCGCCAGGCTCGGAGCCAGCACGGCCCACGGGTTGAGCAGCATGCCGGACGAGTTCTCGCGCACCATGACCGCCCAGTTACTCGCGCCGAGAGTGGTCGGCAGTTGCAGGAAGGACGCCGTGCTCACCACGTAGACGGCGGTCACGAAGCGCAGCCCGAGCTGAACGACGATCACTTCGCGCAGGTTCGGTATCACTTCACGGAAGACCAAGTGCGACAGTGTTTCACCGCTCGCTCGGGCGGCTTCCACGTAACCCGAGGCAGCAACGCCCGCCGCGGCAGCCGCGAAAACCCTTGCACAGTAGGGCGTGCCGAACAGGAGGGCGACGACAACCAGGCCCAAGGGACCCGCGTCCGGCCAAGCGGTCAGCACCAGCAGAATGCCGAGAACGGCAGGCAGCAGCATGGCGAAGTCGACGGCACGTTCGATCAGCGCGCCGAGCCCGGGGCGCAGCGCGGTGACCGTACCCAGCACGCACGCCAGCGCCGTAACCGCCACCGCGATCACCGCGGCAAGCAACAGCAGACCCCAACCGCCGTAGAGCAATTGACTCAGCACGTCGCGACCAAGCCGATCGGTGCCCAACCAGGCGTCGGCACCGGCACTGCCGAACGGGATACCGACGGGGGTTTCGGCCGGGTGCGGGGCAAGCACGGGTCCGCACACTGCGAGCAGCGTCACCACCACGGCGGGCAGCACCGTCAGCAGCCGAAGGCGGCGCAGTCGACCGCGATCCGGCCGTGCCGTTGCCGCAGCCTGGTCACCAGGGCGCAGTAGCCGTTTCATCGGACACCCCGCAACGACCAGGTACGAATCCCGTCGGCGACGGCGAGCATGCACATGATCACCGCGCCGGACAGCGCGACCACCGAGGCGACCACCGCCACATCGCGATCCGCCACCGACCCGGCGAGCACGGCGCCGAGACCCGGGTAGTTGAAGATGGTCTCCACCACCAGCGAGCCGCCGAGCACCATCCCGACCGTGGTGGCGAAACTCGCCACGATCGTCGGCAGCGCGAAGGGCAGCACGTGCCGCAGCAGCACGCTGCGCGCGGGAATACCGTCCAGCACAGCGCTTTCGACGTGCGGCGCCTGCGCCGCATCCACCAGCGCGGCGCGCACCACCCGGGTATTCCAGCCGATCTGCGGGATCGCCAGCGCCAGCACCGGCAGCACCAGCATGTCGGGGCTCGCCGGAAAACCGGAGCGATCGGTAATGGTGACGGCGGGCAGCCAGCCCGCGCCGAGCGCGAACACCAGAATCAGCAGCGTCGCCACCACGAACTCCGGTATCGCCGCCGCGACAGTCGTCGCTGGTTCCAGCGGCCGCACCGGGCGCTGCGCCCACCAGAGGCCGAGCAGCAGCGAGACGACCACCGTCACCGCCAACGCGAGCCCACCGAGCAGCAGGGTCGGCGGGAACTTGTCGGCGAGCAGCTCGTTGATCGGCCGCCCGCGCGTGGTGCGGCCGAAGTCGCCGGTCGCCACGCCGGAGATCCAGTCCCAGAAGCGTTGCGGCAGCGGGCGATCCAGCCCGAGTTCGCGCTCCTTGGCCGCGACCCGTTCCGGCGTCGCGTCCCGGCCGAGCACCGCCCGTGCGGTACTGCCCGGCAGCAGGTCGACGACCACGAAGACCGTTGCCAGCAGGGCGATCAGCAGGGCGATGCGCCGGATCAGCAGGCGCGCGAACGAGATCACTCGGCCAACCAGGCCCGTTCCAGCTGCACCCGCGCGAAGCCGCCGAGCGTGGGCAGGTCGCGCACCCGCGCGGACGCGATGTCGATGCCGTCGGCCATGCCCCACACCAGGTATCCGCCGCGCTCGTGCTGGATCCGCTGCACGTCGCGGCAGGCCTGGGTGTACTCCGAGTCGCCCTGCGCGGCCAGGGCTTTCGCGGTGGCGGCGTCGAACTCGGCGTCCTTGAAGTCGGTTTCGTTGCGGTTGGAGCGGCCCGACATCAGCTTGTCCGCGTAGAACAGCACCGAATCGTTGGTGCCCCAGGAGACGGTGTACAGCGCACCCTTCAGCCAGGTCTGGTCGTAGAAGGCGTTGGAATCCTGAGTGACCACGTCGAGGCGGACGCCGATGTCGGCGAGCTGGGTCGCGATGACCTTGGCCGACTCCACCTCGCCGGGCGCCTCCGCCTTGGTGATCAGCGGATAGCTGCGGCCGGTGTCGAAATTGGCCTCGCGCAGCAGCGTTTTCGCGCGGTCGACGTCGCGAGTGCGCTGCGCGATGGACTTGTCGTAGCTCGGGTCGCCGGTGCCCAGAATGTCGTTGGCGACCTTGCCGTAGCCCGAATGCACCTGGCTCACCAGTGCGTTCCGGTCGACGCCGAGCCGCAGCGCGCTGCGCACCCTGGCATCGGCGAACGGCCCGTCCGAGGCGCGCATCGCGACGCCGAGCATGGTGTCGTCGGCGCGGCGCACCACCCGCAGGTCACCGCGCCCCTCGGCGGTCCGGCCCGCGATCGCGCCGACGTTGGAGGCGAGGTCGATCTGCCCGCCGAGCACCGCGTTGCCCAGCGCGGTGACGCTCTCGAACATGGTGATCTCGATGGCGTCGAGCGGCGGCGGCGTGCCGTGCCACTGCTCGTTGCGCACCAGCCTGGCATTGCCGCCCTGGTACGACTCGAGCCGGAACGGCCCGGTGCCAACGGCTTTGGTGAAGTCGGTGGTGTCCTTCTTGACGGTGAAGGTCATCAGCCGGACCAGCAACGGAAGCTGAGTGTTCGGCTCGGGCACGGTAAGCACCACCCGATTCGGGCCGTCCGCGGTGATGTCTTCCGCGGCGACCGGCATCTTCGACGCGCCACCGACCGTACGCAACCTGCGCAGCGACCACACGACGTCGTCGGCGGTGACCGGGCTGCCGTCGTGGAAGGTCGCGCCGTCGGCGAGGGTGAAGGTCCAGCGGCGGCGCTGCACGTCCGGCTCCCACCGAGTTGCCAAGCGCGGCGCGACATTCGGATCGGCGCCCGGCACGGTGAGCGCGTCGTACACCAGCGAGGTGATCAGGAAGTCGCTGTCGTTGCTCAGGTTGGCGTGTGGATCGCGTTCGATCCGCGCCGCGGTGCCCAGCGCACCGACGCGCAAGGTGCCCCCGCGCTGGGCCGGCCCGGACGAATCCGTCCCCTTCGAGCACGCGGCGACAAATATCACCGCCCCGATACCGAGCCCTGATTGGAGGAGCTGCCGCCGATTCAAACCCATTGCGCCGCCTTCTTCCTGGATAAACATCCGCACGCGGTCGGCGAGGTGCTGAGCCAGCGCCGATGCGATCAGGACAGGCTAGCCTAATCGGTTGCGCGTCACGCGACGGAGATTAAGCCGAACTTCACTAGTGTTATGCGTTTCTGCTATTTTTAGCAGACTCGCTTAGGTAAGCCTTGCTTAACCGAGCGAGACCGGATAGCTTCGCAGATCGACGTCACTCCTGCTTTTTCGAACGATGCGAAGAAGGGACACCCTCGGTGAAAGGCGTTCTCTCCGAACGTAAGACGCTTCACCCGCTGGATATCGAACGTCGCGAGCTGCCCGCCGCCGCCGGGCGTGCGGTGCGTGAGCTCGCGCGAGAGATATCTACCACACTGGATTCGACGCTGCCCGACCCAGCCAGCACCGCCGTCACGCTGACCGATCCGATCGTGGTCGCACAGATCGAACGCAGATTCGCCGAATTACCCGCCGACGTGCGGCGCACCATGCGCCCGCCGGCCACCGCAGCAGGCGCGACCATCGTGAGCAAACTGCCACTGACCGATGCCGAATTCGGCCCGACCCCGCCGAGCTGGCGTGAGGCGGCACAGTGGAGCGGCGATGCCGCGCGGCGCGCGCACTCGTTCGAGCTGGACCTGGTCATGCTGCTGCTCGCCCGTTCGGCCGGTGAGCCTTTCGGCTGGCAGGGCCAGCAGGGCGGACGGCTGGTCAACAACATCCTGCCCTCCCCCGGCCACGAGGACGAACAGTCCGGCGCGAGCAGCAAGACCCTGCTCAGCCCGCATTCCGAGGACGCCTTCCACCCGCAG
This sequence comes from Nocardia sp. CS682, assembly GCF_004634405.1. NCBI lineage: Bacteria > Bacillati > Actinomycetota > Actinomycetes > Mycobacteriales > Nocardiaceae > Nocardia > Nocardia sp. CS682. Next base: position 3,500,623 of record NZ_CP029710.1, read on the forward strand.
CGCGCCAACCTGCTGATGCTCGGCTGCCTGCGCAATCCGGACCTGGTCGGCACGACGGTGTCCTCGGTCCGGCGGGTCGAACTCAGCGCCGCCCAGCGCAGGCTGCTCAGCACGCCGACGCTGCCGATCCTGCCCGACGTCTCCTACGGCACCGGGCACGAACAGTATTCGGCTACACCGCTGCCGACGCTGTGGACCTCGGCCGGACCGGACGAGGCGACGCTGCGCTACGACCCCGCCTACACCCCGCTCGACGACGCCGACGCGGAATACCGCGCCGCCTACGCCCGGCTCACCGCCGAACTGGAGCGCGTCTGCGTTACGGCCGCGCTCACGCCAGGTGAAATCTTGCTGGTGGACAACGACGTCGCGGTGCACGGTCGGGTACCGTTCACCGCGCGCTACGACGGCACCGACCGCTGGCTCAAGCGGGTGAACATCCGCCTGCCTGATCGACCGCGGCGGGCCGAAGAGGCCGACGAGAATGGGTACGGGCAACGAGTCGTCGCCCCGTTCCGAGCGGCAGGAACTACCGCTTTCGTGTCCGGTGGCCGCGAGTCGGCCCGAACGGACGAACACCGGAAGCCCCATCCGGTGGCGATAGAGCGGGAAGCAGCACATGATCGAGGATCCATTGAACATCCGTGACCGCAGCACCCCGTTACGGGTGCTGAGCCGCAGCGACCTGGCCGGCGTGCCGATCACGCCCGGCGATGTCGTGCGCGCCGTGGAGGACGCGTATCTGGCGTTCGCCGCAGGGGATTCGGACAACCCACGCAAACTCAGCGTCGCGAACCCGGACGGCTGGTCGGTGTCCTACGCGATGCTCGGCCGCGACGGCCGCCGCCGGGTGGTCGCGATGAAGACGTCCTACAAGTTCGATCCCGGCCACGATCGCAGCACCAAGCGCTACTACACGACCATCACGCTCTACGACGACAGCACCGGTGCGCCGATCGCACTGATGGATTGCTCGCGGGTCGGCGCGCTGCGCACCCCCGCGGTGTCGGCGCTGCTGGTGCGCGAGACCATCCGCCGCGGCGCGGAGAGCGTGCTGCTGATCGGCACCGGCACCCAGGGCCGAAACGCGTTGCCGCACTTGCTCGCCGCGAACCCGCAGCTGCGCAAGTTGATGCTGTACGGCACCCACCCCGAAGGTCTGGACGCGGTGCACCGGCAGCTGGCCGAGTACTACCCGCACGCGCTGCTCGAAACGGTCGAAGACCCGCACGCCGCCGCGGCCACCGCCGACGTGGTGCTGGCCACCGCGGGCCCCGGCACCGAGGTGGCGCTCGAATCCAGTGATCTGGCACCGGGTTCGACGGTGGTGCTCGTCGGCTACGGGCTTGCCCCCTCCACTCTGATCGACGCCGATCGGGTCGTCGCGACCAGCGCGGAGCAGATGGCGTTGACCGGGACCGACATGGTCGGGCCGGACGGGCGGCTGCGCGCGGTGGACGCCGAGTTGCCGCAGATCCTGAGCCGTCGCGCGGTCGCGCGGCGCTCGGACGACGAGCGCATCTTCGTCTACAACAGCGGGCTCGTGCTGACCGACATCGCGGTCGCGCACGCCCTCGCCGAGCGCGCCATCGCCGAGGGGCGCGGCACGGAGGTGCCCCTGTGGGATTAGACGCGGGCGGGGTCGGGGTGACGCGCGGTGCGATCAGCGCCGCCCCGGTCCCGGCGCGCCTGGACGACTGGGAGCGCCGCGTGCTCGGCGACCCTGATCTGCTGGGCGACATCGGCTTCGCGGTGGGTGGCCCGTTCCATGTGCTGTACCCACCGCGGGTGGGCCGAAATATCCAAGGATTCCACGCCGCGTTCGAGCAGGCGGGGGTCGATGGCGTCGTGTACTACGGCAAGAAGGCGAACAAGTCCGCCGCCGTCACCCGCGCCTGCGCGGAACACGGTGCGGGCGTAGATGTTTCCAGTGTCGGCGAGCTGACGGCCGCGCTGGCGCAGGGCGTGCGCGGCAGCGAGTTGATGGTGACCGGGCCTGCGAAATCCGACGACCTGCTCTGGCTGGCCACCCGGCACGGTGCGCTGATCGCGGTCGATGATCTCGATGAGCTCGAACGCCTTGCCGCACTGGGCGACTCGACCGCGCCCGTCCGGATCATGCTCCGGGTGTTGCCCGCCGCATCAGCGAGCCGGTTCGGGATGACCGAGGCCGAGCTCGACCGCGCGCTGGCCGCGTTCGACGGCCGCGAGTCGATTCGGCTGGAAGGCTTCAGCTTTCACCTGTCCGGCTACGACGCCGTCGCCAGGGCCGAGCTGGCCGGCGCGTTGATCGCTCGCTGCCTGCACGCGCGGACGCTGGGCCAGCCCGCCACCACGCTGTCGATCGGTGGCGGCTTCGGCGTCGATTACGTGCCTGCCGCCGCCTGGGCGGAGTTCACCGAGCACGCCGACCGGCAGTGGTTCCACTCGGGCAAGTCGTTCGAGTCCTACTACCCATACCACTTCCCCGCGCCCGGCCCGGCCATGCTCGCCGCGATCCTCGCACACGACGGGCTCGCACAGCGACTGCGCGACAACGCCGTCCGGCTGGCGATCGAGCCGGGCCGCGCGCTGCTCGCGCATGCGGGTTTCACCGCCTTCCGGGTCCAGGGCAGCAAGATCCGGCACGCCGACGGCGCGCCGTACCATCTGCTCACCGTCGACGGCACCAGCTTGAGCCTGTCCGAGCAGTGGTTCGACAGCGAATACTTGCCCGACCCGCTGCTGTGGCCCACCCGGCCGGGCAGTACCACCCCGACCAGCGTCGGCGCGGCCACCTGCCTCGACTCCGACATGCTCAGCTGGCGGCGGATCCCGCTACCGCGCGCCGCCACGGTCGGTGACCTGCTGATCTACCCGAATACCGCCGGTTACCAAATGGACTCGAACGAGTCCGCCTTCCATGAGCTGCCGATACCGCCGAAGGTGCTGCTGCACGACGCACCCGGCGATCGGCTCCGCTGGACGCTCGACGGCTGACACCCACCACCTGAACTAGGAGAAAATCCATGCCGCTCGTCACGCGCGTGACGGATCTGATCGGCCGCACGCCGCTGTTCGAACTGGCGGCCACCTCGACCGGCACCCGGTTACTGCTCAAGCTGGAGCAGTTCAACCCGACCGGTGCGGCCAAGATCAGAATGGCCCGCGAAATGGTGCTCGATGCGGAGCGGCGCGGGTTGCTGGGAAGTGGCGGGCATATCATCGAGTCGACATCCGGGAACACCGGACTCGGTCTCGCGGTAGTAGCTGCCGAACGTGGGTATCGCTTTACCGCAGTGGTCGATCATCACGCATGTAAGGACAAGCTGCGCGCTATGCGAGCAATGGGTGCGGAATTGGTGTTCGTCGCCGATGACGGCGACGACAACCTGGCCACCTCGGCCCGGGAAGACCTGGCCGAGGCGATGGCGGCCGCGCGGCCGGACGCGTACTTCACCGAGCAGCACAACAACGACGCCAACGCGGTCGGCTACTACGCGGTCGCCGAAGAGTTGCTGGAGGACGTGGAGCGGGTCGACATCCTGCTGTCCTCGGTCGGCACCGGCGGTTCGCTGTTCGGCACCGCGACCCGGCTGCGCCAACTCGGTTGTGTGCCACGGGTGATCGGCGTCGAGCCGGTCGGCTCGATCGCCTTCGGCGGCGAGGGCGGCCCGTACTGGCAGTCCGGCACCGGCACCCCGCCCGGCGCGACCATCGGTACCGCCGTGGACTACTCGCTGCTGGACGAGGGCGTCAAGGTGACCGACGTCGACGCCTTCGCGACTGCCCGCGCCGTGGCCGCCCAGCTCGGCCTGATGATCGGCGGCTCGGCGGGCGGGTCGGTGCACGCCGCGCTCAGCAGGCTCGACGAATTCCCGCCCGGCTCAACCATCGTCACCCTCGTCTGCGACGGCGGCGAGAAATACCTGGACACCGTCTTCGACGACGACTGGATGGCCGAACGCGATCTGCTCGACCCCGCGGCCGAAGCCGAAGTGCTGGCGATGCTGCACCGCTACACCCCCACTGCCCGCCGTGCCGAGCTCGCGGAGGTTCGATGAAGCACTCGCTAACCGCCCCAGATCGGCGCGGCGAACGAATCGGTCTGCCGCGCACGGTGGTTTCCGGCGCCGTCCGCAGCTTCCGATATGAGCGTGCGGAGGTGGCCCGGTGAATCTGTCGGGCTACCGGGCCGACAGCCGTCGGCTCACCGCGCTCGCGACGCCGATCGCGATGACGCAGTTGGCGCAGATCGCGGTGTCCACCACCAACATCGTGCTGATGGGCACGCTCGGCGTGCAGCAGGTGGCCGCGGGTGGGCTGGCGATCGCGCTGTTCAACCAGATTCGCACCATGTGCGTCGGGCTGATCACCGCGAGCGGCAATCAGATCGCCACCGCGGTGAGTTCGGCGGGTAAGCGTGGCGAGTCCCCCGACGAAGAGATCAAAGACGTACTGCGGTCGAGCTTTCTGATCGCCACCCTGGCCGGCCTCGTCGGTGGGGTAGTACTCATCGGGCTCGGCTGGTCGTTGCAGTGGCTCGGCCAGGATGCCGGAGTGCTGGCCGACGCGCGTCCGCTGATGGTCGCGCTGGCACCAGGTCTGTTGCCGTGCCTGTGGTTCCAGGTGCTGCGGCAGTACACCGTCGGCATGCAGCGCCCGCAGGCCCTGCTGCTGGTCACGCTCGGCTCGGTGGTGCTGAATCTGCTGCTCGCGCTCGGCTTCATCCACGGCCGCGCCGGACTGCCCGAGCTCGGCCTCACCGGTATCGGCGTGGCCACCTCGCTGGTCTTCCTGATCACCTTCGGCGTGTTCTGGGCGATGGTGCGCCGGGACCACCGGCTCGGCGCCACGCTGCCGCTGCGGCCGTGGCCGGTGCGGCGGTCCACCGTGCTCGCCGAGCTGCGCCTCGGTGGGCCGATCGCCCTCACCTACGGCTCCGAGGCGGGCATGTTCTCGGTGCTCGCGCTCGTCATGGGCAGCATCGGCCCGGCGGCGCTGGCCGCGCACAACGTCGTCTACCAGATCATCTACATCGTGTTCCAGGTCGCCATCGGCCTGTCGCACGGCGCGTCGATCCTGGTCAGCCACGCCGTCACCCGCGACGAGTACCAGCACGCCAGGGCGCTGGCCTGGCTCGCGCTGCGGCACGTCGGCGTGGTGGCCGCGATCACCGGCGCGATCTACGTGATCGCACCCGACCTGGTGCTGCGGCCGTTCCTGAACTCGGACGACACCAGCACCATCGAGATCGCGCACACCCTGCTCTTGATCGGCATCGTGCTGCAATTCTTCGACGCGGCGCAGAACATCGGCACCGGACTCCTGCGCGGACTGAAGGAGACCAACGCGGGCTTCCGTCTGTCGCTCGTCGGCTACTGGGGCGTCGGCCTTCCCGTCGCCCTACTGCTGGCCTTCCCGATCGGCCTCGGCGCGGCCGGTGTCTGGTGGGGTCTCACCGCGGGCTTGGCCACCACGGCCGTTCTCATGCTCCGCCGCTACTTCGCCATGCTCGACGCGAGGGAACGCGATCGCCCCAGGTTGATCCCGGAAGCCCCGGAAAGCCTCAGCAGCCCGAGCTGATCGGCAGCGCGCCGCGGTGTCCGAAGCGCTGACCACAGGCGGTCAGCGCAAGGACACCGTGGCCCGCAACGCGAGTGTGCGGGCCCAGGCCGGTAGGACTCACCGAGACCTGATCGGCGATCCGGAACGGCGTTGCGACATCGGCCCTGCCCGGGAGCGCCGGCCCGCGCTCTCCCCGGTGCACCGGCCCGGCGTCGAACGATCCCGCGGGCATGTTGTGGTCGGAGTAGCAGTACCGCGCTACGGCACCGTCCTCGGCGATGCACCAACCCCACCAGTCCGAGCAGCCGCCGTCCTCGACATGGGCGTACCACTGCGCGGCACCGAATTGCCGGCTCAGTTCCGCGCAGAATGCTTGCCGTGCCGCGTGTTCGGCTGAGCCGGCGTCCTCGGCCGGAGTCGTTGCTTCGTCTTCGTCTGCCGAATCCACCAGGAGTGCCGCGACTTTGCGGTCGTGGGCCGCCAGTTCCTGCTCGACGACGGGGATGCCGAATACCAATGTCCAGCCGTCCAGCACCGGACTCACATACATCCGGGCACAGTCCGCGTGGTCTTCGTATCCTCGATCACCCGGGTAGCCGGCGCCGTCCCACACCCGGCCGTCCCGGCCCATCGCCAGCGTGGCAGGAACTGGATGGGCGAGCCCGAAAGCCGCCAGCACCGCCGCCTGATCCGTAGTCCGCACCGCGTACCACTCGCCCTGCACGGTGAACGGTGTCGGCACTTCCCTGGCAAGCGTCAGCCGGATCAGCCGCCGCAATAGCGTCTGTTCCGCCGAATCGAGGGTGTCCCAGCCGATCTCGGCCATGGCGGCCAATGCGCCGCGCCGTGCGGTCGGCTCCGTTGCGCGGCGCACCCGACGCAGCAACGGCACGACGGACGGGCCGAGCCTGCCGAGTGCGGCCACCGCCTTGGCCCGCACCGGCTCCGCCGGATCGGACAGCAGCACGATCAGCAGGGACACGTACTCGAGCCTGCGCCGGTAGCCGATGAGCCAGGCCAGCTCGCCGCGTTCATTCGCATCTTCGGAAACCAGCTCTTGCGCATAGCGGATGACCTCATCCGACGGCGCGATACCGAGGGCCAGACACCCCCGGCCAGTGATCTCCGGCGACCAGTCGCACGCGATCAGCTCGAGCAGATCCCCGAAGGCGGGCGGGCCGATCTGCCGGAGCACCGACGCGCAGAGCGCCACATCGGCGGGCGTGTCTTGCTCGTGCAGTACCCCGTACACCAGCGGTTCGACCACGATCGGGCCTGCCGCGGCCAACATCGCCGCGGCCGAATCCCGGATCCGCGGGTCCGGCGACGCCAGCTCGTCGACCGCGGCATACACCGCCCGGTACTGCTCGATAGGTTGCGCCACAACAACTTCGTACCAGCGCGGACCGACAGAGCGACGGCGCTGGATCGATCAGATGTGGACGCCGTAGTCGCGGGCGATGCCCGCCAAACCTGAGGCGTAACCCTGGCCGATGGCGCGGAACTTCCATTCGTTGCCGTGGCGGTACAGCTCGCCGAAGATCATCGCGGTTTCGGTGGAGGCGTCCTCGGTGAGGTCGTAGCGGGCCAGTTCGATGCCGGTCGACGCGTCCACCACGCGGATGAACGCGTTGCGGATCTGGCCGAAGGACTGACTGCGCGCGTCGGCGTCGTGGATGGATACCGGGAAGAAGATGTTGGTGATGGTCGGCGGGGTGGCGGCCAGGTCGACGTTGATGACCTCGTCGTCGCCTTCGCCCTCGCCGGTCAGGTTGTCGCCGGTGTGCTCGATCGACCCCTCGGGGGAACGCAGGTTGTTGTAGAAGACGAAGTGCTGATCCGAGAGCACCTTCAGATCGGGTCCGGTCGCCAGCGCGCTCGCGTCGAGGTCGTAGTCGGCGCCCGTGGTGGTTCGCACGTCCCACCCGAGTCCCACCGCAACCTTGGTGAGGTTGGCTGCCTGCTTAGACAGCGAAACATTTCCACCCTTGGCCAATGTGACGCTCATGACTGCACCTCGCTGACGCTCGGCTCCGTCATGCGCGAGGCGCGCTGACACATGATTCGCTCACTTCGTTCGCTCATGAATCCCTTCCCTGCGGCCCGTTCGCGCCGCCTTCATCTCGATTATTGTCCGGTCCCAGACCTGTTGCGCAGGTTCAGTTCTGACCGTCGGCCCAGGCCCGCAGCGTGTTCACCCGACCCTCGAGTGCGTGCAGCTCGGCCGGGTCGAGCACGGTGCGCTGGATGCCGCCCGCCACCGCGAAGGCCGACTGCCGATGGTCGTCGATCGCCTCGACGTCGATGCGCACCGCGACGTAGTCGGCGGCGTCGGGCATCTGCTCGGCAATCACCCGTGCGGTGCCGCGTGCGCACAGCGCGACGTTGCCGCCGCCGAGGATCAGCAGCGCCACCTGCGGTCGTTCCCGCAACCGGGCCAGCGACCCACGATCGAACTTGAGACTGAGCAGGATTTGCCGATCACCGGCGCGCACCGGCCAGGACACCGGGATCGCGTGCGGTCCGGGGTCGGTGGTCACCAGCACGGCGATCGTCTCCCGGGGCCATTCCGGTAGCACGTCCAGCTCGGGGTGATCGTCGTGATGATCTGTCGAGTGGTCTTGACGTTGCGCGGGGCTCGCTCCGGCTGCCATCTTTCGTCACCTCATGGATCGTCGAGCGCGACGGGCTGTGCCGCGCTTGATAGCAGTCTAAAGTGCTGGGCCACTTGTCCGCTGGCGCTGGTCCCGATGTCCGGAGTGCTCTCAGCGGACTATCAGGCCGGGGCGAGCGCGCGGATGGGCAGGGTTGCCGCCCAGTCGCGGGCCATGTCCCGCGCGCGGATTTCGGTCGACGCGTCGTGGCGGGCATGCACCCCGACCTGCGTGGCGCCGCACTCGACGAGCCGTTCGGCCGCGATCTCCCCGCCGCGGTTGAAGGTGTCGCCGTAGATGCTGTCGCCGAGGCCGAACACGGCGAAGCGCAGACCGGTCAGGTCGGGAGCCGCGACGGCGAGTTCCTCGAAGAACGACTCCGCACCGGTCGGCAGATCGCCGTCGCCGTAGGTGGAGCAGACGATGACGTGGAAGTCGTGCGCGTCGAGGTCGTCGACGGCGAAATCGCTCAGGTCGTAGACCGACACGTCGTAGGCGGAGAGCGCGTCCGCGACGCTGTCTGCGACGGTTTCGGCGGTGCCCATCTCGGATCCGAACAGAATGACGACGCGCACGGCGTTGCGCTCCCTTCTCCGATCAATATTGGTGAGGCTATCCTAACTACGCTTGGCCGAGGGGCGCTACCCCGTGCCGTTCGTTCATCGGCCGGTCATGATGACAATCACGGTGCGCGAACGCGCCATCCGGCGTAAGCCCAGCCCAACCGGGCCGAGATGCCTCGCGCGACCGGCCGCTATGCGATCGGCGCCGCAAAGGGCCACGCCAGAGGCAGCGGAACGGCAGCAGGTGGGACGGAGTGTCCCGATTGACGAAATGCCACCGTAGATGCATCATTCGTACAGTCCCCATTGTTGTCTGGGACATCTCTCTTCTGCCGGCCGATGATTGTCCGGCCAGCGTGCTGTCTTCCGTGCGCACGCTCGGTCGTTCTTCAGCCGCGCGCACGGATCCAGCACACCCATCCGACGCTGTGCGTCCTGCCGTGAGTGAGGTGAAAACGAATGGTTAACCGATCGTCTGGAATCCGCGTGATCAATTCGTTCCCGCGCTACGGCATCGTGCCCCACTTCTGAATCCGACCGCGCCGGGCGCGGTGCTGCCCAGTCGGCGTCACGACGCCGGCGGTAGCGCCGCTCGGCCCCGGCGCGGTGCCTCGGAGCTGGGACCCAACGGTGCACGAACGGATGTGGAGAAGAAACTGATGATGGACATGGGGGCTGTGAACCCGACGGCTGTAGAGATGGTGACCCGGCCGATGGCGGGCAACCTCGCCGTATCGGCTGCGATGATCGAGGATTTGGGCTGGCTGCGTAGCGAACTCGCGGCCGCCGAGGTGCCGTTCCTGCTGATCCGCGACAGCGGCGCACGACTCATGCTGGCGACGGACGCGGCACACCAGCTGATGGTGCGCCGGGTGACGGCCGCCGCGACAACCGCGGGCTTCGCGTGTACCGAGGTGCAGCACAACGTTTTCCGGCTCGGCCGCGACAGCGATCCGGCCCACCACGTCGAGCTGGAACTGTGGGAGTACCACGGCGACACGGTCGAATGCCCGCGCCCGAATGCCCTCACCCGCAACGTATTCGACCTGGCCGATGTCGAACACACGCAAGTGCTGCTGTTCGACCGCGCCTGGCCGACGCTGGTCGACATGTTCGCGCCACAGGCCACCGACGTGAACTTCGATATCGACCTGGTGTTCTCCTGGGTGGACGGCTCCGACCCGGAGTTCCGGGCCCGCCGCGCCGGGATGCTTGCGCAGGTGGTGGTCGGCGAGGGTGACGACGCCGACGCGCGCATCCGGCAGATCGACGAGCTGAAATACTCACTGCGGTCGGTGGACAAGAACGCGCCGTGGATCCGGCGGATCTTCATCGCGACCGACTCGACGGTGCCCGCCTGGCTGGCCGAGCATCCTCGGGTAACGGTTGTCCGTGCGCTGGACCACTTTTCGGACACCAGCGGACTGCCGACCTTCAATTCCCATGCGGTGGAATGCCAGTTGCAGCACATCGAGGGGCTCAGCGAGCACTTCCTGTACTCCAACGACGACATGTTCTTCGCCCGTCCGGTGCGCCCGTCGATGTTCTTCACCGCGGGCGGGGTCAGCCGGTTCATCGAGGCCGACACCAGGATCGGGCCGGGCGGAAACAACGAGCGGCGCAGCGGTTTCGAGAACGCCGCGCGGGTGAACCGGGAACTGCTCGCCGAGCGGTTCGGCCACATCATCACCCGGCATCTGGAGCACACGCCGGTTCCGTTGCGGCGCAGCGTGTTACTGGAGATGGAGGCGGAGTTCGGCGCCGACTTCGCGCGCACCAGGGCCAGCCGGTTCCGTTCGGCCACCGACATTTCCGTCACCAACTCGCTGTACCACTACTACGCGCTGCTCACCGGGCGCGCGGTGCCGCAGGAGAAGGCGAAGATGCGCTACGTCGACACGACCAGCCGCAAAGGGCTTGCGCTGCTGGACGGTATCGCCGAACGGCGTGATGTCGACTTCTTCTGCCTGAACGACGGAAGCTTCCCGGAGATCACCGAAACCGAACGGGTACAGGCGGTTTCCGAGTTCCTGTCCGGCTACTTCCCGGATCCGGCGCCGTGGGAGCGGCTCAGCGCACCGTCTCGTCATCCGATTCCGGAGTCGTCGCCCGGCGCCGCATGACATGCGGGATGCGCGCGGCGGGCGGGATGACAATGCCCGCCGCCGCGAGCGTCTGCGCAGCCTCTTCGGCCGTCGCGGGCGAGCCGACCGTCGGGCCCCGGTCGATCGGCACCACCGAGTGCACCACGGTGTCCGGGTAGATGTGCACGTAGTTGAAGGCCTGCGCGCCGTCTCGACCGCGCAGGCCGCCCTGCTCGACGCCGAGATCTTGGCTGTAGCAGGTCGCCGAGGCCACCGAGACCGGGATGCCCGCGAAGGTGGCGTTGGTGGAGAAGTGCAGGTGACCGGCCAGGATGGCCCGGACGTCGCTGCCGTCGAGCACGTCGGCCAGCCTGCGCTGGTCGCGCAGCTCGACGGTGACGGCGAGGTCGAGCACGCACGGGACCGGCGGATGATGCATGGCCAGGATGGTGCCGAACGGGGCGGGCTCGGCGAGCACCGAACGCAGCCAAGCCAGCTGTTCGTCGGAGATCTCGCCGTAGTGATGGCCGGGAACCGAGGTGTCCAGGGCGATGATGCGCAGGCCGTCGATCAGATGGACGCGGTCCAGCGGCGCGGTCGATCCTCGTTCGCCGAGCAGCTTGCGGCGCAGGAGACTGCGGTCGTCGTGGTTCCCCGCGACCCACACGATGGGCGCTGGCAAACTTCTTGCAAATGGCTCGATCAAAGCCTTGAGCTTGTCGTACGCCGCGGGTTCACCCTTGTCGGTGAGATCGCCGGTGAACACGATCGCGGTCGGCTGGATCCGGCTGGCCGCGGCCTGCTCGAGTAGCTGGCGTAATCGCTGGTCCGCGTCTACGTCACCGTACAAATCCCCGTCGCCGGCGATCACATGGGTGTCGCTGAAGTGGAACAACACATGATCCGGTCGCGGGTGCTCCGCGACTCTGCTGATGTGCACCGGACCGAACGTCCTCCCCGGCGGTTTGCCCGCCATTGGCTTCGGATTCCACCGCCAGAATAGCGAAGGACTACTGACAGGTTTCCCGCCAGACGGTGACGACATGCTTTCGGGAAGGTGAGGTTTGGATGTCGAAATCCCGCCGAGGTGGGCCGACGTCCACCGCGCGCCGACTTGATCAGTGACGCGTCTCATAGCCGAGTCGGGGTTTCATTCCGCGTGGCAGGCACCAGCGGGGCACCACGGCTCAGGCCCCTTGCGGCGTCTCGATGTGTCAGCGCGGGCGCTCCGGTTGGCGGCGCGCGGCCTTGCCGCATCGGCCATTCGCCCCGTGCGGACTGGCGTGCGGTTCAGCGGCGGCCGAGGGTGTCAGCCGCGCGGACTGCGTGCGGTTCAGCGGCGGCCGAGGGCGTCGGCGGCGCGAATCGCGTCCAGGGTCATCGCGGCGTCGACAGCGAAGGGTTCGTTGTGGATTGTCTCGCCGGGTGCGGTGGCACGGATCGCGATGGCGGACAGGGTGTTTTCGTCGGCGTCGGCGAGGCCGAGCGCGGCGAGGGTGGTGGGCAGGCCGACTTCGGCACAGAAGTCGAGGACGGTATCGATCTCGCCGGCCGCGGCACCTTCCAGCACCAACTGGGTGAGGACGCCGAAAGCAACCTTCTCGCCGTGCAGAAACGCGTGCGTCTGCGGGGCGGCGGTGAGTCCGTTGTGCACGGCGTGCGCGGCGGCCAGCCCGGAGGATTCGAAGCCGAGACCGGACAGCAGGGTGTTGGCCTCGACGATGCGCTCCAGCGCGGGTGTGACGGCGTGCTCGCGTACCGCGGCCAACGCCTGCGTGCCGTCCGCCAGCAGCGTGTTGTAGCAGAGTTCGGCGAGGGCGGTGGCGCTGCGGGTGGACGCACCACCACGCATATTCCGCACCCGCGCGGCCGTGCACGTGCGCGCCTCGAACCAGGTGGCGAGCGCGTCGCCCATGCCCGAGGCGAGCAGCCGGGCGGGCGCCTGGGCGATGGCGGAGGTATCCACCAGCACCAGCGCCGGGTTGCGCCGGACCAGCTGGTAGGTCTCGACTTCGCCTGCCGCCGTGTAGATCACCGACAGCGCGCTACACGGCGCATCGCTCGACGCGGTGGTCGGGCAACTGATCATCGGCAACGCCAGATCGTCGGCGACCGCACGCGCCGAGTCGAGCACCTTCCCGCCGCCCGCCCCCAGCACCGCGGTGCTGCCACTGTCCCGCACCGCCGCGGTGATCGTCGCGATCTCCGCCCTGGTGCATTCTCCGCTCGAAAGATGCACGGTGTAAGCGATTTTCGCGTCGGTCAACGACCGCTCCCACGCCTCGGCCAGCAACCGCTGCGCGCTACGCCCCGCCACGATCGTGACCGGCCCCTCGATTCCCAGCCGCGCCATCTCCGCGCCGAGCTGCTCGGTGGCCGCGCGCCCCTGCACGTAGTGCCCTGGCGACGAAAACACACTCAACATCCGAAACCTCCCGATCCCGAGCCGGGCTGTGCCGAATCCCGTGCACACCGCTGCCCGACCGCCGACGTTCGTTTCGTCAACGCTACGCGTCGGCCGCCCAGTACTTGTACCAATCGTCGCTGGTGAGCGGGCGGCGTTCACCGCGGGCGGTTTCCGCGGCGTCTTCGGTGGCCTGGATGGTGGCGGCGAAGGCGAGGGTTGCTTTGCGGAGGCGTTCCTCGGCGCTGTCGGGGCCGCCGAGATGGACGACGCGCAGGTCCTCGGGGATCAGGTCGGCGGGCAGGCCGGCCTTGGTGCTGCGGTCGCGGATCTTCTCGGCGAGGGCCAGCGCGGGTTGGGCCATGGCGATGCCGTCGAGGCAGGAGCGGCGGGACTTTTCCGCGGATTTGCGTTCTTCCCAGGCACTTTCCTGCGCCGCGATCTTCTCTTCCAGGGAGGTGTCGGCGGCGAAGTCGGCGTCGCGCAGGTAGGGGCTGCGGTTGACCAGCTTGGCCACCAGGGCGGCGGCGACGTCATCGACGGTGAATTCGCCTGCCGCCTGGGCGATCCGGGAGTGGAAGAGCACCTGGAGCAGCAGGTCGCCCAGTTCTTCCTTGATGGTTTCGGCGTCGTTGTGCTGGATGGCATCGAGGAGTTCGTAGGTCTCCTCGAGCAGGTAGGGGCGCAGGGAGTCGTGCGTCTGGGTGACTTCCCAGCCGCCGAAGTGCCACAGGCGGTCCATGACCTCCACTGCGCCGGTGAGACCGGCCGCCACCACCGCGGTGTCGGAGGGTGCCTCGGTCGGCCGGCTAGCGGCGGCGTGGCGGGCGGCCCGCAGCACCGCCTCGTCCCGATCGGTACTCATCGGGCGGCCGAGACCTCGGTCGCGGTGGTGAGATCTACTGCGCCCTGCGCCTTTCCGTCCAATGCCAGCAGTAGGTCGGCGACGAATTGCAGGAGCACCACGTCGCGGACCCGCTCCGCTCCGACACTGTCTTCGACGCGCGGCAGCGGCAGCGAGATGACCCCGCTGGCCGCGCGGTAACTGGCGCTGGGGTAGATCCGCTTGAGGCGCAGCTGCTTCGAGTCCGGCAGTTGCAGCGGCGAGACCTTGAGTGTTGTTCCGGTGACCGCGATTTCAGTGACTCCGTACTCGCGGGCCAGCAGCCGGAGCTTGGCCACCGAGACCAGGCGGCCGACCTCGACCGGCAGCGGGCCGTATCGGTCGACGAGCTCCTCGACCACCGAGGCGAGGGTCGAATCGTCCTGCGCGGAGGCCAGTTTGCGGTATCCCTCGAGCCGGAGCCGGTCGCTGCCGATGTAGTCGGGCGGGATGTGCGCGTCGACGGGCAGGTCGATGCGCATTTCCTTGGGTTCCTCGGTGGTGATGGGCCTGCCGTCGGCGGCGGCCCGGTAGGCCTCGACGGCCTCGCCGACCAGCCGGACGTAGAGGTCGAAGCCGACGCCCGCGACGTGCCCGGACTGCTCGGCACCGAGCACGTTACCGGCGCCGCGGATTTCGAGGTCCTTCATCGCCACGGCCATGCCCGCCCCGAGGTCGGAGTTCTGCGCGATGGTGGCGAGGCGGTCGTAGGCGGTCTCGGTGAGCGGCTTCTCCGGCGGGTACAGGAAGTAGGCGTACCCGCGTTCCCGGCTGCGCCCGACCCGGCCACGCAGCTGGTGCAACTGCGAAAGACCGAGGGCGTCAGCGCGTTCCACCAGCAGCGTGTTGGCGTTGGAGATGTCGAGGCCGGTCTCGATGATCGTGGTGCAGACCAGCACGTCGAATTCGCGCTCCCAGAACCCCTCCACGGTGGACTCGAGGGCGTCCTCGTTCATCTGACCGTGCGCGACGGCCACCCTGGCCTCGGGCACCAGATCGCGAATCCGCTTGGCGGCCTTGTCGATCGAGGACACCCGGTTGTGCACGTAGAAGACCTGGCCGTCGCGCAGCAGCTCGCGCCGGATGGCGGCGGTGACCTGCTTGTCGTTGTAGGCGCCGACGTAGGTGAGCACCGGATGCCGCTCCTCCGGCGGGGTGAGGATGGTCGACATCTCGCGGATGCCGGCCAGGCTCATCTCCAGGGTGCGCGGGATCGGCGTTGCGGACATGGTCAGCACGTCGACGTGGGTGCGCAGCGCCTTGATGTGTTCCTTGTGTTCGACACCGAAGCGCTGCTCCTCGTCGACCACGACGAGCCCGAGATCCTTCCAGCGCACGCCGGTCTGCAGCAGGCGGTGGGTGCCGACCACGATGTCGACGCTGCCGTCGGCCATGCCCTCCAGCACGGCGCGGGCGTCGGCCGGATCGGTGAATCGGGACAGGCCCTTCACGGTCACCGGGAAGCCCGCGACCCGTTCGGTGAAGGTCTGCAGATGTTGTTGCGCCAGTAGCGTTGTCGGCACCAGCACGACGACCTGCTTGCCGTCCTGCACCGCCTTGAACGCCGCGCGCACGGCGATCTCGGTCTTGCCGTAACCGACGTCGCCACATACCACCCGGTCCATCGGAACCGGCTTCTCCATGTCCGACTTCACCTCGGCGATGGCGGTCATCTGGTCGACGGTCTCGGTGAACGCGAACGCGTCCTCCATCTCCTGCTGCCACGGCGTATCGGGGCCGAACGCATGCCCCGGCGCCGCCTGACGCGCGGCATACAGCTGCACCAGCTCGCCGGCGATCTCGCGAACCGCCTTGCGCGCCTTGCGTTTCGTGTTGGCCCAGTCCGACCCGCCGAGCTTGGACAGGCTGGGCAGCTCGCCGCCGACGTAGCGCGACAGCTGATCCAGCGACTCCATCGGCACGAACAACCGGTCGCCCGGCTGGCCGCGCTTGCCGGGCGCGTACTCGATGACCAGGTATTCCCGGCGGGCGCCGCCGACGGTGCGCTCGATCATCTCGACGAATCGCCCGATGCCGTGCTGATCGTGCACCACCATGTCGCCCGCGTTCAACGCCAGCGGGTCGACCTGGTTGCGGCGCTTGGCGGGCAGGCGTTTGCCGTCGCCGGGCGCGGTCATCCGGTTGCCGGTGAGATCGGATTCGGCGACGACGACGAGCCCGGCGTCGTCGAAGACCAGCCCGTCGTGCAGCGAACCGCACAGCACGCCGACCACGCCGTTGCTCGGTTCGGCGCCGGGTTCCAGCGCGGCGGCGGGCACGTCGGCGTCGGCGAGGCGTTCCAGAATGCGTTGCGCCGTACCGTGTCCGGCGACGACGACCACGGCGCGGCCGCCGGTGGCCACGTGCGCGCGCAGCGAGGCGAAGATGGTCGCGACGAGTTCGTCGGAGCCGCGGGCGGTCGGCCCGGCCAGCACCGGCAGCACCACCTCTTCGGGGACGCCCGCAGTGAGCGGGCTCAGCGTCCACCAGGGCAGGCCGTGCTGGTCGGCGCTCTCGTGCACGACCGGCAGCGCCCGATAGCCGGAGGCGGCCAGGTCCAGTCCGTGTGCGCCGAGCGGAGCGGCGGCGCCGAAGGAGGCGGCGGTCCAGGACGCCTCCAGGAATTCCTCACCGGTGCGCACCAGGTCGGCGGCGCGGGTGCGGATCTTCTCCGGATCGCAGAGCAGCAGATGGGTGTTTCCGGGCAATACCTCGGTGAGCAGGCGTAACTCGCCGGGCTGCAACACCGGAAGCAGCGCCTCCATGCCGTCCACCGGAACGCCGTTGGCCAGCTTCTCCAGCATCTCGACCAGCGCGGCGTCGGCCGCGTTGGCGGCGGCGACCTCGGCGGCCCGCGCGCGCACGGCGTCGGTGAGCAGCAGTTCGCGACAGGGCGGCGCGACGACGGCCTCAACCGACACCTCGGGCAGCGAGCGCTGGTCGGCGACGGCGAACGGCCGCAGCTCGGTGACCTCGTCGCCCCAGAACTCCACGCGCACCGGATGATCGGCGGTCGGCGGGAAGAGGTCGAGGATGCCGCCGCGCACCGCGAACTCGCCGCGCTTGCCGACCATGTCGACCCGGCTGTAGGCGAATTCGACCAGGCGCGTGAGGAGTTCATCGAAGTCGAGCTCGGCCCCGACGCGCAGCACGATCGGCTCGATGTCGCCGAGTCCACCGGCCATCGGCTGCATCAGCGACCGCACGGTGGTGACCACCACGCGCAGCGGCGCGGGGAAGGCCGGGTCCTCGGGGTGGGCCAGCCTGCGCAGCACCTCGAGCCTGCGCCCGACGGTGTCGGCGCCGGGTGAGAGCCGCTCGTGCGGCAAAGTTTCCCAGGACGGGAACTGCGCGACCGTCGGCCCGAGCATCTCCTCGAGCTCGACGGTCAGATCGTCGGCCTCGCGCCCGGTCGCGGTGACCACCACCAGCGGCCGTTTCGCCGCGATCGTCGCGGCCACGAACGGACGCACCCCGGACGGCCCGACCAGCTCGACCGACGACTTGCCGACCAGCTCGGTGACGGTCCGCAACGCGGTGTCGGCACCGGCGACCGCCGCGAGTCCCGCCAGCGGTGGGCGATGGGTCGGCATCACAACTCCTGAGCTCGAGCCGGGTAATTCCAGCAGCGAGCCGAGTCTAGCGGTCCCGCCACTCCGGGTATTCAGGCCAGACCTAGGTGCGCCATCCGCAGCGTTGGCGGCCACCGGGGACGGAGCGAGCTGGGTTAGCCCGTACCCGGTGAGTTACCCGTGTGCTCCCGAAATCAGTCGTCACCGACAAGTAGCGTCGAGACGGCGATAGGGCTCAGGGCACGTAGCGACGCAGGCGCCGCGCCGCGAACTCGCGGAAGTAGGCCAGCTTCTCGGCGGGGACGATCGAGGGGAGCAGGAAGTACCAGACGCGTTCCATCCTGGTCGCCATCTGGTCGATCGACTCGGTGCCGACGGCGATGATGTGCACGCCCGCGGTCATCTCCTGCAGCAGCATGCCGATTACCTCGGCGTCGAGCTCCGGCTGCAAATCGCCTTGGGCGATGGCTCTTTCGGAGAGCACGCGGTAGGTGTCGCCCCACGTCTTGGCGATGTTGTCGCCCTGCGCGCCGCGATAGTCACCGATCTGATGGGTCAGCTTGAGCATCGCGCCGACCATCGGATCGTTCATCGATAGGTCGGCCACGACGTAGGTGATGCCGATGCACGCCTCGAGTGCGGGCACCCGGGGGTCGAAGAAGCCCTGACACGAGCTGACCAGCCGCTCGTTGCCCTGGTCGACCACCGCGCGCGCCAGCTCTTCCTTCGAGCCGAAGTGAAAGTACAAGGCGCCCTTGGTCACATTGGACTGCGCGATGATCTCGCTCAGACTCGCATTCGCGTAACCCAAGCGCAGAAAGACATCGGCAGCGCCCGCAAGAACGGAGTCGCGGGTGATCTCCGCGCGCGCTTGCCTAGCCATCAGATCCGCCTGTCATCCTAAAAACCAGCCATCCTGAAGTAGACCGACATCACGAAGTAGACCGACTTACCGCCCGAACAGCACCCAAAGGATGGGTGAACCGTACCACCAGGCGGGCCCTCGGCAGTCAATTCGAGCATTCGACTGGACCCGCTTCGCAATTCGCTGGTTAACAACCCGAGTCACTCCTCGATACCGGCGCGCCACTCCGAGCTGAGGTGCGGGTCGGCCTCCAGATGGCTCAGCCCGTTCCAGCACAGATTCACCAAGTGCACGGCGACAACCTCTTTCGACGGCTTGCGTTCGTCCAGCCACCAGGTCGCGGCGGTGGCCACCTGCCCGACCAACGCCTGGGCATACAAGGTGGCCAGGCTGGTGTCGAAACCGCGGCGGTCGAAATCCCCGGCGAGGATGTGCGCCACCTGATTCACGGCCTCGTTGAGCAGGCTGGAGTAGCGGCCCTCGGCATTGCCGGTCGGCTGATCGCGCACCAGGATGCGGAAGCCGTCGGTGCGCTCCTCGATGTAGGTGAGCAGCGCGAGCGCGACCTGCTCGAGCCGGACCCTGGACCGGTTCTGCGTCAGTGACGACACGATCATGTCGAGCAACATCGACATCTCGCGGTCGACGACGACCGCGTACAGACCCTCTTTGCCACCGAAATGCTCGTACACCACGGGTTTGGAGACCTGGGCCCGCTGCGCGATCTCCTCGATCGAGGTGGCGTCGTAACCGCGCTCGGCGAACAGCGCGCGACCGATCTCGATCAACTGCTGGCGCCGCTGGGTACCCGTCATCCGCGGACGCGACACCTTGGGCGGTTCACTGGTCGACATCGCTCCCGCCTCCCTTCGCCAAAGACCGTCCGGTGCCTTAACTGTTCCAGACAGCACCGCAGATTGCCCCGTCAACCCCGGGCGCGCCCCCGATCAACTCTCGCCGCGACCCTGTCGACGCTCCAACTACCGGCAAGAATCGCGGAGAGGCGCGGGTGTATGCGAGGATCTTTCCCGTGCCGTGGCACAGCGGCGGGTGTTCCCGATCCGCCGATGTGACAATCCGCCGTGGTGTAATGGCAGCACCTCTGATTTTGGTTCAGATAGTTCAGGTTCGAGTCCTGGCGGCGGAGCTCGGCAGCACGATGACTATCGTTGGCCCGCACATCGGCGCCCAGCACAGCAGACCCCCGCACGATGAGCAGAGCCAAGCACGATGACAGGCAGCCGAGGGAGATCCATGCCACAGCAGACCGCCGTCGTCGTTCTCGCAGCCGGTGCCGGGACGCGAATGCGGTCGAAGACCCCCAAGGTGCTGCATTCGCTGGCCGGTCGGAGCATGCTCGCACACGCGCTGCATGCGGCGAACGAGATCGACCCCGCATACCTGATCACCGTGGTCGGTCACGACCGCGAGCAGGTCGGCGCCGCCGTCAACGCGGTGGCCACCGACCTGGGCCGGGAGATCACTCCCGCCATTCAGGAGGAACAGCTCGGCACCGGACATGCCGTGCAGTGCGCATTGGCCGCGCTGCCCGTCGGCTTCACCGGCGACCTGCTCGTCACCTCCGCCGATGTACCGCTGCTGGACGGGCACACGCTGTCCGCGCTGCTCGACGAGCACCGCAGCTATACCGAACGCTCCGCGGTGACGGTGCTGACCTTCGTGCCGGACGACCCGAACGGCTACGGCCGCATCGTCCGTGACGCGCACGGCCGGGTGGCCGAGATCGTCGAGCACGCCGACGCCACCCCGGAACAGGCCGCGATCACCGAGGTCAACTCGGGTGTGTACGCGTTCGACGTGAACGTGCTGCGCACCATGATCAGCCGGTTGTCCACCGCCAACGCCCAGCACGAGCTGTACCTGACCGACGTGCTGCGCCTGGCCCGCGAGGCCGGGCATCCGGTGCACGGCGCCCGGCTGGTCGACGCGGCCAAGGTCACCGGCGTGAACGACCGGGTCCAGCTGGCCAGCGCGACCAGCACACTGAACCGCTACATCCTGGAACGGCACATGCGGGCCGGTGTCACCATCATCGACCCGGCCTCCACCTGGGTGGACGCCAGCGTGCGGATCAGCAGGGACGCGATTCTGCGCCCCGGCGTGCAACTGCTCGGCGACACCGTGATCGGCGAGGACGCCGAGATCGGGCCGGACAGCACGCTGAACGATGTGGTGGTCGGCGACGGCGCCCGGGTCATCCGCACGCACGGCGAGGGCGCGATGATCGGCCCCGGCGCGACCATCGGCCCGTTCAGTTACCTACGTCCGGGCACGGTGGTCGGCAATTCCGGCAAGCTGGGCGCGTTCGTGGAAACCAAGAACGCCTCGATCGGCGCGCACTCCAAGGTGCCGCACCTGACCTACGTCGGTGACGCGACCATCGGCGAGCACAGCAACATCGGCGCTTCGAGTGTTTTCGTCAACTACGACGGAGTGACCAAGCATCACACCACTGTCGGATCGCATGTGCGAACGGGAAGCGACACGATGTTTGTCGCACCGGTAACGGTGGGTGACGGAGCGTATACGGCGGCGGGTACTGTACTGCGCAGAAGCGTTCCGCCCGGCGCACTCGCGATTTCCGGCGGACCGCAGAAGAACATCGAGGGCTGGGTGCAGCGGCACCGTCCTGGAACGGCCGCGGCGCGCGCGGCGGCAGAAGCCAACGCCGCCAAAGACAACTCCGGTCAGGCAATCGAGCAAAAGGATGGCAAACAGCAGTGACCGCGTCATGGATCGACAACCAGAAGAACCTCATGCTCTTCTCGGGACGCGCTCATCCTGAGCTGGCCGAGCAGGTCGCCAAGGAACTCGACGTCCACGTCACGCCGCAGACGGCACGCGACTTCGCCAATGGCGAGATCTTCGTCCGGTTCGAGGAGTCGGTCCGCGGCTCCGACGCGTTCGTGCTGCAGAGCTTCCCCGCGCCGCTGAACCAGTGGTTGATGGAGCAGCTCATCATGATCGACGCGCTCAAGCGCGGTTCGGCCAAGCGGATCACCGCCGTGCTGCCGTTCTACCCCTACGCCCGCCAGGACAAGAAGCACCGTGGCCGCGAACCGATCTCGGCTCGCCTGGTCGCCGACCTGCTGAAGACCGCGGGCGCGGACCGCATCATCACCGTCGACCTGCACACCGACCAGATCCAGGGCTTCTTCGACGGCCCCGTCGATCACATGCACGCGCAGCTGCAGCTCGCCGAGTACATCCGGACGAACTACACCCTCGACCACATCACCGTGGTCTCCCCCGACTCCGGCCGCGTGCGCGTCGCCGAGAAGTGGGCCGACTCGCTCGGTGGCTCGCCGCTGGCGTTCATCCACAAGACCCGCGACCCGCTGGTGCCCAACCAGATCAAGGCGAACCGCGTGGTCGGTGACGTCGAGGGCCGCACCTGCATCCTGATCGACGACATGATCGACACCGGTGGCACCATCGCGGGCGCGGTCAAGGTGCTCAAGGACGCGGGCGCCGGTGACGTGGTCATCGCCGCCACGCACGGCGTGCTGAGCGACCCGGCCGCCGAGCGGCTCGCCGCCTGCGGTGCCAAGGAAGTTGTGGTCACCAACACGCTGCCGATCACCGAAGAGAAGAAGTTCCCGCAGCTGACGGTGCTGTCCATCGCCCCGCTGCTGGCCCGCACCATCCGCGAGGTCTTCGAGAACGGCTCGGTCACCGGCCTTTTCAACGGCAACGCTTGAGCTCCCCCGCCTCTCCGTGTATTCAGGCCAGACCTAGGCGTCACGACAGTCACGTTGGCGACCGGCGGTGAGGTCGCGGGTGCGCTAGCCCGTACCCGGTGAGTTACCCATGTGCTCACGAAATCAGAGATTGCGTAGGAAGGCCGCCGCGGCTCGGGCCCGGCGGCCTTTCTTTTGCGCCGGTTCCGGTAGCTATGGCTTTGCACGGGGATACTGGGGGTATGGACCGTGAACCGTTGGACACAGACATGGGAGACGACGACCAGGCCGACGAGATCCGCGCCTACCAGCGCAATATCGAGGATCCGCCGGACGACCTGCGGATTCGCTATCACGAGAACGAGGACGACGGCAGGCTCGGCATCGCCGACGAGCTGGCGCAGGAGTCCACCCCGCGCGAACAGCGCGCCGAGAAGGCGCAGGACGACGAGCGGCCCGCCGAGGTGATCGCCATGGAGATCGTCGACGATTCCGATTTCTGACGTCCTGCCCTCGGCCGGCGGCGCCACCTAGCGCAATCGGCTATGACAGCTCGGCTGCCGTGGTACGCATGACGGACATGCCGGACGCGATCCGCCCCGCTGTCGGTGGTCGGCGGCGGAACGCAGCGATGGCGGCCGGACGACACGAGGAGGCGCGATGAGTACGCCGCAGAATCCGGAACGTCCTGGCGGTGCGCCGGGGTCGGCGGGCGCGGAGTCCGCGTCGTCGGCGAGTGCGAGCGGGTCGGGAAATCCGTCGACGGACACCAGTGCCGTGCCTGCGTCGCGCGACTCCGGTACGTCGGCGAAATCCGCGGATGCGAGCACTCCGCCTTCGCTGTCGAAAGATGTTGGTGCGGCGGAACCTTCGAGCGAGCCGTACACCCCGCCACCGCCAGCGCCCGGTGAGTGGTGGCAGCCGACCGACGCGCCGAGCGGACCGCTCGGCGGGCATGCGCAACCATGGGGTTCGGGACCCGCGGGGCCGTCGAATAGCCAGCCGTCCGGGGACTCGGGACCTGCCGGGCCGCAGAGCAATCAGTCGTCGTGGGGCTCCGGATCGTCCACTCCGCCACCGTATGGGGGTGCGGATCCGTCGGGTGGCCAGCAGGGTTGGGGTGCGCCGACCGATGGTCAGCAGCAGTGGGGCGCGCAACCCGATCCACCGCATCAGCACCCGCAGTACCCCGGCAGCGGTCAACCGCAGGATTCGGGCACCCCGCCGCAAGATTCGAGCCCGCCGCAGTACCCAGGAGGCGGTCGACTCCACGAGGCGAGCGGCCCGGCACAGTATCCGCAGGGCGGGATGTACAACTACCCGCCGAGCGGCGGCTACGGCGAACAGCCGGGTCTGCAGCAGGGCAGCTACGCCGCTTACTCGCAGCAGTCCTACGAGCCGTACGCCGCCCCGCGGACCGCGGGCACCCAGGTGTTCTCCATCATCGGATTCGTCTGCGCCGCGGTCGCGGTGTTGTTCTGCCCCATCCTGTTCGGCCCCGCGGGCATCGTCCTGGGGCTGATCGGCCACAGTAAGGGCGAATCCCTCGGTAAGTGGGCCGCGATCGCCTCGGGGGTCACCATGATCATCGGCTTCCTGGTGGGGTTCCTCATCTTCAACGGAGACCTGAGAACGTAGATTGCTCGGTATGAGCGAGGCACAGTCATGAACAAGTTCAGCGGCTTTCCGCTGGCGGGGCTGGATTTCTACGAGGATCTCGAGGCGGACAACTCGAAGACGTTCTGGACCGCGCACAAAGACGTGTACGAGACGGCGGTGAAGGCGCCGATGCTCGCCCTCACCGCCGAGCTGGAGCCGGATTTCGGTCCGGCCAAGATCTTCCGGCCGTATCGCGACGTGCGCTTCTCCAAAGACAAGACGCCGTACAAGGACCACCAGGGCGCGTACGTGGCGGTGGCGCCGAGCACCGGCTGGTATGTCCAGATCGGCGCAGCGGGACTCTACGTCGCGGGCGGCTTCTACGGTGGTTCCTCCGAACAGATCGCCCAGTTGCGCGCCACCATCGATCACGAGGTGCGCGGTCCGGAGCTGGAGAAGATTCTGGCGAAGTTGACCGAGGCCGGGTACACGATCGGCGGTGAGCAGCTCAAGACCAAGCCGAAAGGCTACGACGCCGACCATCCGCGCATCGACCTGCTCCGGCGCAAGGCCCTGGTCTGCAACAAGGAGTTCGGGGCGCCGCCGTGGCTGGACAAGCCACGGGCCGCCAAGGAGATCCGCACCGCCTGGGAGACGATGCGGCCCCTGATCGATTGGCTCGGCGCCGTGGTCAGCGGGGCGACCACCCGGTCACCCCTGCTCGCTTAGTCGCGGGCCGCGAGGACGAGCGCGAAGCGATTGTCGGGATCGGTCCACACCTGCTCGGTGCTGAACCCCGCGGCGCTCAGCTCCGCGGCGAGACCGTCTAGCCGGAACTTCGCCGAGATCTCGGTCCGCAGCTGCTCGCCGCGGGCGAATCGCACGGTGAGGTCCAGCTCGCGGACCGTGACGGTCATGTCTTCGGTGGCCGCCAGGCGCATCTCGATCCACTCGTTGGCCGCGTCCCACAGCGCGACGTGCTCGAACTTGTCCGGCGCGAAATCGGCGTCGAGCCGAGCGTTCAACACGTGCAGCACATTCCGGTTGAACTCCGCGGTGACGCCTGCCGCGTCGTCGTAGGCGGGGACCAGCACGGCCGGGTCGATGACCAGACCCGCGCCGAGCAGCAGCTGCTCGCCCGGCTCGAGCACCTCGTAAATGCTGGCGAGGAATTCGGCGCGTTCGGCGGGAACCAGATTGCCGATGGTGCCGCCGAGGAACGCGATCATCCGGCGGCCGCCGCCGGGCAGGTTGTGCAGGGTGTCGGTGAAGTCGCTGACCACACCGTGCACCGCGAGCCTGGGGAACTCGCCCGCGATCTCGTCCGCCGCGGCACGCAGCGCCGTGGCCGAGACATCCTGCGGGACATAGGTCTTCAGCGGACCCTCGGCGGTCAGCGCGGACAACAGCAGCCGCGTCTTGGCGGCCGAGCCCGCGCCGAGCTCGACCAGCACCTCGGCCTGCGCGACCCGGGCGATCTCGCCGACCACCCGCTCCAGCAGCGCGCGTTCGGTGCGCGTCGGGTAGTACTCCGGGAGTTCGGTGATCTGCTCGAACAATTCACTGCCGCGGGCGTCGTAGAACCACTTGGGCGGCAGCCACTTCGGGTCGGCGGTCAGGCCGAGCCGGGCGTCCGCCCGCAATGCCGAGGTGAGGTCGTCGTCGGATAGGTGGATCTCCAGCGTCGGTGCGGTCATCGTGCGCCTTTCGTGCCGTCGGGCAATGGGTCGATGGAAAGCTGGCCAGGCCGGGC
Source organism: Nocardia sp. CS682 (assembly GCF_004634405.1). Classification (NCBI taxonomy): domain Bacteria; kingdom Bacillati; phylum Actinomycetota; class Actinomycetes; order Mycobacteriales; family Nocardiaceae; genus Nocardia; species Nocardia sp. CS682. The sequence goes on from NZ_CP029710.1 coordinate 3,526,248, forward strand.
GATCACCAGGCTGCGGTCGGGGATCGACTGCCAATTCGGGTCGTCGTCATAGGGTTCGGAGGCGAGCACCGCGACGGTATCGGTGATCAGGGCCGACAGCGAGTGGTGCACCGTGGTGGCCCAGAGGGTTTCGCCGTCGCCGAGCAGGAAGTTGAGCCGCGCGTTGGGTGCGTGGCGCAGCACGCCGGACACGAGCAGGCCGAGGGCGGTGCCCGGGGAGTCGACGAAACCGCCGGGCTCCATTGCGGTGAGCATCTGTCGCAGCAGTACCCAGAGCGTCGCGGCGTCGGTCGGTGCTTCCGCCTCCAGCAGCTGAATCGTCTCGAAGAGCCGCGTCGCGCCGACTTGGGTGGCGGCCATATCCAGGTCGGAGGACACGGCGGTGACTACCGGACGCCAATTCGGCACCGCGCCGTTGTGACTGAAGGCCCAGCGGCCGCTGGTGAACGGCGCACAAGCGGTCCGCTCGATGGGCATGCCCACGGTGGCCGACCGGATCGACCCCAGCACGGCGGTCGAATGCAGCTGCGTCAGTACCTCTTCCACCGCCGGGTCGGTCCAGATGGGCGCGGCGTTGCGGTACCGGCTGGCGAGCAACGTGCTTTTCGGCGCGCCGTCGCCGGGTAAGGCGCTGGTCGCCAAGGGATTTCGGGTGCCGTCGACCTCGGCGGCGCGCCACCATGCGACACCGAACCCGTCGGCGTTGACGGTGCCGCCGCCGCGCATGTCCCGCGGCGCCCACGCCTGGGTGCGCAGGGAATGCGTACCGGCCGTGAGCATCTCACCGACACTCACCGCCGGGCCCAGGTAACCGAGATGTCTGCACATCAGTAACCACCTCTCGTGGGACGACCGGAAGTTCGCTGCCTCGAGCTACTCCGCACAGTCGGCGGCCCGGACCGGCTCGGTCGGCAGCGGGCAACCTCCGCGCTCACTCGCCTTCCCCCGGCCGCAGGTCGCGAGCGAGCCGGAATCCCGAGAAGATCTGCCGTCGGATCGGGTGGTCCCAATTGCGGAAGGTGCTGCGGCAGGCGACCGGGTCGGTGCCGAACGAGCCGCCGCGCAGCACCCGGTAGTCGCCGCCGAAGAAGACCTCCGAGTACTCCCGATAGGGGAAGGCGTGGAAGCCCGGGTAAGGGTCGAAACCTGAGGCGGTCCACTCCCAGACGTCGCCGATGAGCTGATGCACACCGGCGGGTGTCGCGCCCGCCGGATAGGCGCCCACGTCAGCGGGTTCCAGGTGGCGCTGGCCGAGATTCGCGGTGGCCGCGTCGGGTTCGGCGTCACCCCACGGGAATCGGCGGTCGGCGCCGGTGGCCGGGTCGTGACGCGCGGCCTTCTCCCACTCGGCCTCGGTGGGCAGCCGCTTGCCCGCCCAGTTCGCGTAGGCCTCGGCCTCGAACCAGCACACATGCACCACCGGCTGGTGCGGGCGCAGCGGCGTCATCACACCGAAGACGCGACGCCACCAATGACCGGCTGGGTCGCGCTCCCAGAATTGCGGCGCGACCAGGCCCGCCTCCTGCCGGTGCGCCCAACCGCGTTCGGACCACAGCTCGGAACGCTCGTAGCCCCCGTCGTCGATGAAGGCCGAGTACTGCTCGTTGGTCACCGGCGCCGCGTCGATGGCGAAGCCGGGCAATCGAACTCGATGCGCCGGGCGCTCGTTGTCCAGCGCCCACGGTTCGGTGGACGTGCCCATGGTGAATTCGCCTGCGGGAACGACGACTTCGCCGGTGACGGGAGTGCTCGCGATCGGCACGGCGGGCGCGGTCAATACCGCTGGGCCGGTGCGTAATTGGTGAGTGGCCAGCATGGTCTCGTCGTGCTGCTGCTCATGCTGGGCGATCATGCCGAAGGCGAAGCCGCCATCGATCAGCGGTGCGCCGCGTAAGTCGCTGTGGTCCAGCACATCCCACACCTTCTCGCGGACGGTGCCGACATAGCCCCTGGCCTGGGTCGGGTCGAGCAGCGGCAATGCGGGACGGTTCGAGCGGGCGTGTTTGAACGCGTCGTACAGCTCGTCGATGTCGGCGCGCACCGGCTCGCGGCCGCCGACATCGCGGACCAGCCACAGTTCTTCCTGGTTGCCGATGTGCGCGAGATCCCACACCAGCGGGCTCATCAGCCGTGAATGCTGCGCCACCAGTTCGGCTTCGTCGATGCAGTCGGTGAGGGTGAGCGTGCGCTGCCTGGCGCGGGTCAGTACCTCGGCGATCCGGTCACGCACATGCTCGGTGTCGGAATTGTCGGAGGCAGGCGGATGGTGAATGGTCACGATAAGTCTCCGGTGGGCTGGTTCGGCGTCGGCGTCGGCACGGCTCGACGCGCCGGGCCGGATCGGCAATGCAGACAAGCTCTGGGCACAACTGCGCCTGGTGGCAGCTCGACGCTGCCGTGCAGCGGCCGCGGTTCGCTCGCTGCCGGTCGTGTCACGAGCCGGCTCCCGGACCGCCCGCCCCGGGTCCATGGCCGCTGCGACATCGTTGCGCGGCGGATTCGATCTCGCGGACCGCCTCGTCCGTCGCCGCGTGGGCCGCGGCCAGCGTGAGGAGCTCGACCGCCACGGCGCGGATGTCCAGATCGGCCAGCCCGTAGCGGGCGGCGTCGAGCCAGTGGCCCGCCAGCGGCGCGGCGATGGCGGTCGCCGCGGCGACGACGGCCCGGCTGGACATCAGCGCGTCGAGCACGTGGATCGGCACGGTCCAGCCGTCACCGGGCTGTGCGTCGATGTAGCGGACCTCGAGATAACCGGACGCACGCACCGGCGGGAACAGCGTGGTCAGGTGATAGTCGAGATCGTTGCGGTCGGGGCGGCGGCCCACCTCGTCGTCGAGGGCACCGGAGAGCCAGTCCGCGAAGGTCGCTCCCGGCGGCGGGGACCAGCCGGTATCGCCGTCACCGGGTGCGCGGGCATCGTCGTCGGGTCTTCGAACGCACAGCAGCGGCACGTCCAGCGCCCACCTGCTGTAGCCGTGGATCGGATCCACCCAGTCCATCAGCGGCGGCCGGGTTCGGGCGTTGTCCAGCCGCAGCCAGGCCCGCATGCGTTGCGACGCCCACTCCCCCGCCGGGGCGCCGCGCAGGGCGGGCGAACAGGCGAAGGCGGCGAGCAGCGCCGGGCCGATGGCGTAGAGCGCGGTCCAGCGGGCGGCGATATCGGCGCGATCGGCACCGGCGTCGACGCTGACCTGGGTCGCAGCGGTATTGCACATCATGAGTTTGCCGAACGGGCCGATGCCGGCGAAGGTCTGTTCCATGGCGCGATAGCGCGGTAGCTGGAGCAGCCGCTTGGGGCGGCGGTCCGCATCGGCAGCGACGGAAACGGTTCGGATGGAACGAGATTCGAGAAGTTCCCGCAGCAGGCGGGCATCGTCGCGGAGCGAGGTATTCAGCTGCGCGGCATCAGCGAACGGTGCGCTGGACAATTCGATCTGGCCACCGGGTTCGATGGTGACCCGGCTGCCCCCTGGTAAGGCCGATTCCGGGGAATCGGGGGCGATGGACCGTGGTGCATACGGTCCGAGGGCATCCGCCAGGGCAGTCAACTGGGGACGCGGGGCGGCCGAAGGGCCTGACGCCGAACACTCACCCTGCACGGTGAGCCATTCGAGCTCGGCGCCGATCAGCGTCGGCGGTCCCTGCTTGAAGCAGACGCCGCCGATATACGCCTCGGCGGCGGCTCGCGAGCCTAGCTCCCCATCGTGGATTACCCGGCTGACCAGCTCCGAATGCTCCAGCGTGACCGCCATACCAACCTCCACTGTGGGTCCGATGCGCTGTGGTTTCGTGTCCGCCGTCGTTCTGTTATCGCCGCGTGGCCGGTTTGTATTCCGCTCGCGGCATCCATCCAGAGTAGCGATCACTACCGACAAGAAATCGACAAGAAACCGAACTGGGGACCGACCGGGCACGGACAGACCCGGTCCCGCCGCGCCCGTTAAGGTCGGAATCATGCTGGCTGAAGATCGTGTCCGAGCCGACACCCCTGGTTGCGCGTCCGGTGCCGAGCCGGGTCCGGTATTCCTCGACAGCGCCGGATCGTCACTGCCACCGCGCGTCGTCGTCGACACTGTCGTCGATCATCTGCGTCGCGAGGCAGCGGTCGGTGGCTATCGCGCCGCGAACGAGCGCCTCGACGATCTCGCCGCGGTGAAGACCGCGATCGGCACGCTCATCAACGCGGCGCCGTCCAGTATCGCGTTGAGCGACAGCGCGACTCGCGCGTGGGCCGACTTCTTCTATTCGATTCCGCTGACCGAGGGCGATCGCATCCTGGTCTCCGAGGCCGACTACGCGAGCAACGCCATCGCGGCGCTGCAGCGCGCCCGCGCCACCGGGGCCACCGTGGAGAAGATTCCGAGCGACAGCACCGGGCAGCTCGACCTCGACGCGCTGTCGGCGCTGGTCGACGAGCGGGTCAAGCTGGTCTCGGTGCTGCACGCGCCCACCAACGGTGGCCTGGTCAACCCGGCCGCCGAGGCCACCAGGATCGCGCGCTCGGTCGGTGCGCTGGTGTTGCTCGACGCCTGCCAGTCGACCGGGCAACTCCCGATCGACGTGGCCGACCTCGACGTCGACGCGCTCTCGGCCACCGGCCGCAAGTGGCTGCGCGGGCCGCGCGGCACCGGATTCCTCTACGTGCGACCGGAATTGGCGGCAACAATCGAACCGGCGCGGCTCGACCTGCACAGCGCGGAGTGGACCGCCCCGGACGAGTACCGTCTCGCGCCCGACGCCAGCCGCTTCGAGTTCTGGGAATGCGATGTGGCCGCGCGGCTGGGTCTCGGCGCGGCCGTTCGCTACCTGCTCGAACTCGGACCCGCCAACGTGTACGAGGCCATCTCGGCCCGCGCCGAGCACCTGCGCAAAGCACTACCGGAGATTCCCGGAGTGACGGTGCGCGACATCGGCGTTCAGCACAGCGGCATCGTGTCGTTCACCGTCGACGGTGTCGATTCCCTCGCGGTGCGCGACCGGCTCGCCGAGCAGCACATCACCGTGACCGTCAGCCGCGCAGGCTCGACGCTACTGGACATGACCGGTCGCGGGCTGCAGTCCGTGGTCCGCGCCTCCCCGCACTGCTTCGTGAGCTTCGAGGAGCTGGACCGATTCGTGGCCGCCGTCGCCGCGCTGTAAGCAGCTGCCGGACAAAGGCGCAATTGCGTTCAGGTCAGATGTAATTCGAGCGCGCGGTCGACCAGCGCGCGGAGGTCGGCGGTGGGTGCGACCAGGCGCAGGCTGCGATTCGCCTGGAGTGCGGCGATGCCGTGCAGGTTCGTCCACAGCGCGATCGCACGCTGCGCAGCATCCACGGATCCAGTCTCGGCGGCCTCGGTTACCAGCACCACGAACCGGCCGAACAGCGGCAGCGTCGTCGCGCGGAGGTTTTCACCGGAGCCTTCGAGCAGGTCGTGCCGGAACATCAGGGTGAACATCTCCGGCCGCTCGCCGGCGAACTCGACGTACTCGACGCTCATGCGCGCCAGCCGATCTCGGGCGGACCCACCGGGATCGGCCGCGGCGAACCGGTCGATCAGATCGGCGAAACCGCGCGCCGCGATGGCCGCGAGCAGCGCGCGGTGCGTCGGGAAATACCTGCGCGGTGCCCCATGTGAGACACCGGCGGCGCGCGTGATGGCACGAAGTCCCAATTGCGCCGCACCGACCTCTTCCAGCAGGTCGACACCCGTCCCGACCAGGCGCTCCCGCAGGGTTGCACTCTCGACCATGCAGACATTGTCTACGGCAGCCATTCAACCTCCACATCCGGGTGTAGACACTGTCTACGCCAGTGCGGTAGACAGTGTCTACACATTTCGATCGGGAGGTTCTCCGTGTGGTACTGGCTCTTCAAACACGTGTTGCTCGGCCCCGTGCTGCGGGTGCTCGGCAGACCCGAAGCAGAAGGGCTGGATCATGTTCCGCGCACCGGGCCGGTGATCGTCGCGGCCAACCACCTGGCGGTGATCGACTCGCTGTACCTGGCGCTCGTGCTGCCCCGGCGCGTCACCTTCCTGGCCAAGCAGGAGTACTTCACCGGCACCGGCCTGCGCGGCCGGTTCCAGCGGTGGTTCTTCTCGGCGACGGGTCAGGTGCCGGTCGACCGGACCGGCGGTAGCGCCGCGGCCGACGCACTCGCCGCCGCCACCCGCATTCTCGAGGGGGGCGGCGTGTGGGCCATCCATCCCGAGGGCACCCGCTCGCCGGACGGACGGATCTACCGCGGCCGCACCGGCACCCTGCGGGTCGCGATGGCGACCGGCGCACCGGTGATCCCGGTGGTGCTCTCCGGCACCGATCGCGTCAACCCCCGCGGCAAGCGACTGCCCCGCTTCGGCAAGGTCCGGATCAGCTTCGGCACCCCGCGCTACTACCTGCCCGCCGAGCAACACCACACCGCACGCAGCGCGACCGACGAACTGATGCGCGATCTCGCCACCCGCGCGGGCCGCCACTACGTCGACCAGTACGCCACCACTTTTCGCTGACCGGCGCGCCATCCCCGGCACGGCACGGACACCACCCACCCGACAGTCGGTCCGGCACTAGAGCAATGGGCGGCTGTGCCACAACGGGATGGCCGGCCACGCGCGCTCCGGACCGTATCCGCGACTATGCGGGCTCCGGACCGCACATCCGGTTACCCGCGACACTCCAGCAAACGCAGACACGCTGGAAAAGGGTTAACGCCACGCCGGAATGGCGGGATAGTTGATGGAGGTCGGCAGGCGACCCGAAGCTGGTGATGAGGGAGTTGACGTTGAGCAGGTTCACCGACGAGATGTATGCGACGGCGCAGGCGTCTACCCGGGGGCTGGTGACCGGCGAACCGAACGCACCGCTGCGTCAGAGCTGGGGTGAGATCCATCGGATCGCCCGGCGGATGGCCGGTGGGCTCGCGGCGGCAGGCATCGGGCACGGTGACGCGGTGGGTGTGCTCGCGGGGCTGCCGGTCGACATCGCACCGGCCTGCCAGGCCATCTGGATGCGCGGCGCCTCGATCACCATGCTGCACCAGCCGACGCCGCGCACCGATCTGGTCGTCTGGGCGCGCGACACCGAGACCGTGCTGACCATGATCGAGGCGCGCGCGGTGGTGCTCGGCGCCCCGTTCGAGGCGGCCGAACCGCTGCTGCGCGAGCGCGGCATCACGGTGGTGCGGATCGATCAGCTGCGCGACGGCACCGACACCGATCCGGTGCCGACCGCCGAGGACGATATCGCCTTGCAGCAGTTGACCTCCGGATCGACCGGGTCACCCAAGGCGGTGCGGATCACGCACGGCAACTTCTTCGTCAACGCCTACGCCATGTTCGATCGGGTCAAATTCCAGCTCGACGACGACGTGATGGTCAGCTGGCTGCCGCTGTTCCACGACATGGGCATGGTCGGATTCCTCAGCGTTCCCATGCAAATCGGCGCCGAGGTGGTGTGCGTGACGCCGCTGGACTTCCTGATGCGCCCGTTACTGTGGGCCGAGCTGATCACCAAGTACCGCGGAACCGTCACCGCCGCACCGAACTTCGCGTACTCGCTGCTGGCCCGCAGGCTGAAGCAGGCCGACGACGGCGCGTTCGATCTGAGCAGCGTCCGCTACATGTGGAACGGCGCGGAGCCGGTCGACCCGGACACCATGGAAACGCTGGCCGCGGCCGGAAAGCGCTTCGGGCTCAGCCCGATGGCGCTCACCCCCGTCTACGGCATGGCCGAAACCACACTGGCCGTGTCGATTCCGGATCCTGGCCTGGGTCAGGTGCTCGATGTCATCGACGCCGACCTGCTGGAGGCACTGGGCAAGGCCGTTCCAGTGCCCGACGAGCACGGGCATCCCGGCAATATCCGCAGGCTGCCCACGCTGGGTTACCTGGTCGATCACCTGGAAGGTCGCGTGGTGGACGCGGAGCATCAGCCGCTGCCGCCGCGTTCGGTCGGGGTCATCGAATTACGCGGACCCGCGGTCACTTCCGGCTACGTCACGGTCGAGGGTTTCCGTCCGGCGCAGGACGCCGCGGGCTGGCTCGACACCGGTGACATCGGTTACTTCACCGAAGAGGGCTTGATCGTGGTGTGCGGCCGGATCAAGGACGTCATCATCATGGGCGGTCGCAATATCTACCCCACCGATATCGAGCGTGCCGCCACCCGGGTGAGCGGCGTGCGGCCGGGTAACGCGGTCGCCGTGCGCCTGGACGCCGGGCAGAAGCGGGAGAGCTTCGCGGTGGTGGTGGAGAGCAACGACTACCAGAATCCCGAGGCGGTCAAGCGGATCGAGCGCGAGATCGTGCACGCGGTGTTCTCGGAGGTGGGTTCCCGTCCGCGCACCGTCGCCGTGCTCGGCCCCGGCGCACTGCCCAAGACGTCCTCGGGCAAACTGCGCCGCGCCGCCACCGCCGCGCACCTGCGCTGAACAGCACGACGTCCGTGCCACCGGGGCGGTGGTACGGACGAGTCGAATTCGCTACGAGTTCAGCTGACTAACCATTTGAGCTGCCGAAAAGCATTGGCAACGCGGCGAATTCGCCACGCCTGCGCTCAATGCACTTGGTTCTGCGCGGTTTCCAGTCCGACGCGCAGCAACAGCTCGACGGCGTCGGCGGCCTGCTCGACGATCACCGGGATTTCCTTGCGTTCGGCCGCCGCGAACGGCTTGAGCACGTAGTCGGCCGGATCCTGCCGACCGGGCGGACGGCCGATGCCGATCCGGGTGCGCAGGTAGTCCTTGGTGGTCAACGCGCTCGACACGGAGCGAAGGCCGTTGTGCCCGCCCTCGCCACCGCCGCGCTTGAGCCGGATCTCGCCGAAGGGCAGGTCGAGTTCGTCGTGCACGACGATCACCTCGGTGGGCGGCACGGAGAAGAATTTCGCCAGCGCGGCGACCGGGCGCCCGGACAGATTCATGAACGAGCGCGGCTTGGCGATCAGCACCTGGCGGCCGTCGAGGCGAGCCTGCAACAGGTCGGCGCCGGACTTCTTGTGCACGGCAAAACGGCCGCCGACGCGCTGCGCGAGCACGTCGGCGACCAGAAACCCCACGTTGTGCCGGGTGCGCTCGTACTCGGGTCCTGGGTTACCCAGTCCGACAACGAGCGCGGGCCCGGTCGCGGCGTCGGTCATCTAAGAACCGATACCGGAGTACTTACTCGGCGCTCGCGGCTTCGGCGGCGGCCTCGGCAGCCTCGGCGGCTTCCTCGACCTCGGCCTCGGACTGCGGCGCGGTGATGACGTTGACGATCAGCGTCTCGGGATCGACGTTCAGCGTGACGCCCTTGGGCAGCTCGAGCGAGCCGGCGTTGATCTGGGTGCCCGCCTCGACGCCCTCGACCGAGACCTCGATGGACTCGGGAATGTTCATCGCGTCGGACTCGATGGAGATGGTGGTGGCGTCCTGGGTGACCAGGGTGCCGGGCGCGGCGTCGCCGGTGATGATGACGTTCACATCGGCGGTGACCTTCTCGCCCTTCTTGATGATGAGCAGGTCGGCGTGCTCGATGTAGCGGCGAATCGGGTGCACGACAACGGACTTGGTGAGCGCGAGCTGCTTCTTGCCGTCGATGACGAGGCTGAGCACCGCGTTGGTGCCGTGCTCGCGCAGAATGGCGGAGAAGGCGCGGGCGTCGAGCGAGAGGTGCTGCGGGTCGGCCTGGTGGCCGTACAGCACGGCGGGAACGTTGCCCGCGCGACGGGTACGGCGGGCGGCACCCTTACCGAACTCGGTGCGTACGGCGGCTTCGAGAAGGTTGGCGTCGGACATGACTGGATCTACTCCCTACGGCTGTTCCGGGCTGTCAACAGTGCGCCAGGGTCTGTTTCCGCCCTGGCTGATTGGTCTACTCGTCCGACGAAGAACGAACGGGGACGGCCGGAAGCCGAGCCGCGTCGATCACGGTGAACGCAAAATCAGGTCTGCGGTCACCCTCGCCGAGACAACCCGAACACCATACCGCAATGGTTATGCGCAGATGGAATCGGGTGGTCAGGCACAGGTCGTGTCGAGGCAAAGGTGATCGCGTAGATTAGAGCGGTTGCCGATCGGTCGTCTGTGAAAGGTTGTTCCGTTGACCGCCTCCCCTGAGGGACTGCCCGCCGAGGTTTCCCGACGGCGCACATTCGCGGTGATCTCGCACCCCGACGCGGGCAAGTCGACGCTCACCGAGGCGCTCGCGCTGCACGCCAGGATGATCTCCGAGGCCGGCGCGATCCACGGCAAGGCCGGACGCCGCTCCACCGTCTCGGACTGGATGGAGATGGAGAAGGCGCGCGGCATCTCAGTCAGTTCGACCGCGCTGCAGTTCAATTACCGCGCCGAGGGCTCCGACACCGACAGCGTGATCAACCTCGTCGATACGCCGGGTCACTCCGATTTCTCCGAGGACACCTACCGGGTGCTTACCGCCGTCGACGCCGCGGTGATGCTGATCGACGCCGCGAAGGGCTTGGAGCCGCAGACACTCAAGCTGTTCCAGGTGTGCCGCCATCGCGGCATCCCGGTCATCACCGTGATCAACAAGTGGGACCGGCCGGGCCAGGCGCCGCTGGAACTGCTCGACGAGATCAGCGAGCGGATCGGGCTCACCCCCACGCCACTGTTCCTGCCCGTCGGCATCGCGGGCGACTTCCGCGGCCTGCTGCGCCGCGGCGCGGAGGGCGCCCCGCTCGAATACGTCCACTTCACCCGCACCGCCGGTGGCGCAACCATCGCGCCGGAGGAGTCGCTGACCCCGGATCAGGCCGAGGCGCGCGAGGGCGAGGCGTGGACTACCGCGGTCGAAGAGAGTGAACTGCTCTCGGCCACCGGGCAGGACCACGACCAGGAGATGTTCCTCGCCGGGCAGACCTCGCCGGTCATCTACGCCTCGGCGATGCTGAACTTCGGGGTGCGGCAGCTGCTGGAGACGCTGGTGTCGCTGGCGCCCGCGCCGGGTCCGCGCCCTGACGTCAACGGCGGCGCGCGCGAGGTCACCGAGCCGTTCAGCGCGGTGGTGTTCAAGGTGCAGGCGGGCATGGATGCCGCGCACCGGGACCGGCTGGCGTTCATGCGGATCGTCTCCGGGGAGTTCGAGCGCGGCATGGTGGTCACGCACGCGCAGACCGGTCGGCCGTTCGCGACGAAGTACGCCTTGACCGTGTTCGGCCGGGAGCGCAACACCGTCGACACCGCCTACCCGGGTGACGTGGTCGGCCTGGTGAACGCGACGGCGCTGGCGCCGGGCCACACGCTGTTCGTGGACAAGAAGGTGGAGTTCCCGCCGATCCCGTCGTTCGCGCCGGAGCACTTCGCGGTGTTGCGCGCCGAGAGCGCGGGCAAGTACAAGCAGTTCCGCAAGGCCATCGATCAGCTCGACTCCGAGGGCGTTGTGCAGGTGCTGCGCAACGACATTCGCGGCGACGCGTCCCCCGTGCTCGCGGCCGTCGGGCCGATGCAGTTCGAGGTGGTCACCGCGCGCATGCTGACCGAGTTCAACGTCGAGACCAAGCTGGACAACCTGCCCTACACGCTGGCCAGGCGCACCGACGCGGCGTCGGCGGACGAACTCGGCAAGCAGCGCGGCGTCGAGGTGTTCACCCGCAGCGACGGTGCGTTGCTCGCGCTGTTCAGCGACAAGTGGCGGTTGCAGTACATCGAGAAGGAATTCCCGAAGTTGACACTGGAGCCACTGGTCGCGACGGCCGACTGATCACCCGGCTTCGGGTTCGCGCCGCACGGGCGGGGCGCCCGGGTCGCGTTCGACGGAGGAGATGACGCCGTCTTCCCGGGAAATCAGGCCCCAGCGGCTCGACGTCAGGCGCAGGCTGGGCAGGTCGCTGAGCGAGAGCACCACTTCATAGGTGCGTTCGTAACCGGTATGCGAAATGCGCCAGCGGCCGTCGTCGCAGCGGACATATTTATCGGAGTAGAAGGCCGCGCCGCGCAGCAGCATGTTGTGGCCGGGGATGAGCACGGTGTCGGCGAGGTACCAGGTGCCGGTCGCGGAGTCACCGTCGATGTCGATTTCGGGGTGGTCGCAGCGGTGTTCGGTGATGACGTGCGGGCCCAGGGTGTTGCGCATGAAGGCGAGAAACGCGTCGCGCGATTCGAACTGCAGATATTCGCTGTAGGTGGCGGTGGCCTCGGGAATCATGGTGTCCGCGAACTCATCCCAAGACTTCGTGTCGAGGGTGCGTAAGTAGCGGAACTTCAGCCTGCTGATCGCCGTGACGTCGTCCAGTTTCCGATCGTCGACGCGCCGTGCGCCCTCGCGGCGTTGCTGCTCGCCCGCGTTCACCCCGGTGACTCGCCCGCCGACGCCGATCGACGGGTCGCCGCGCTGCTGTGCGCCGACGCCGATCCCCGAGTTGTTCCGTTCCTGCCTGCCACCACCCGCGCTCGGGTCGCCGCGGCCTTGCCCGCCGGTTCCCTGATCCATACTTAACAATCCCATCCGAAGCCTTACAGCTGCACGAATTGCGAGATTTGTATCAGATCGCTATCACTGTTCGGGGGACATTCCGACGTAGATCAGTTACCGATGGTGAAGCAGGTGCGGCAGAAGTCCTCGCCGAACTCGGTGAGGCGCAGACTCTTGCGCACGATCTTCGGGGCGCGGCCCGCCTTCTTCAGCGCCGCCTCGACCAGCGGCTGCACCTCGAGCACCATGTATCGGCTCAGCACCACCGGGTCGTCGGAGATCACGGTCAGCCCGAGCCGGTTGAGGTTGATGAGGTAGAGGCGGGACCGGTCCGGGTAGCGGACGCCGGCCTGCTCGGGCACCGAGGTCAGATCACCCTGCACCAGTTCGGAGCCGATGCCGAGCGGCCGGTTGGTCCGCACGTCGACCGAGGGCTGCGGGCCGTTCTGCGCCATGAAGCGCAGGATGCGCGCCTCGTCGGGAGCCAGTTCGTCGAGGATTCGGTCGTAAGCGGGGTGCACGTCTTCGGTGAAATAGACATCGGCGGACCGGGCGAGCAGTGCGTCGCCGCGCCTGCGTAGCTCATCGATGCTCGCCGAACGAAGATAGGAACCGACGGCCAGCGCCTGCTGCTGCGCACCGCTGTTATTTCCGGGACCGTTCGGTGTCGGCACGTAGCTGACGATCTCGCGCACCGAGCCCTCGGTGACGCCGAGCGCGCTACGGGCTATGGAGCGCAACGCATTTCCGGTTCGCTCGGCGATATCGGCGGACGACTCACCGTCCAGCGCGGCCTGGGTGATCTCCTTGGTGACCTCGTAGGTGGTGCCGACCGCCCACTGACCGCCGCGCACGACACTGCCCGCCGCGACGCCGGCCGCACGGAATACGCCGCGGATCAGCCGAGCCTCGTTGCTGATCTGCCGCTGTTCGACATCCGAACTGCGCTCAACGGCGCGGGAACCGGCTCTAGTGATGTCCTGTCCGGCCCTGTCGTCTGCCACGTCATACTCCGATATCGCCAGGTGAACGAATCCCGCCCCACAGATTACTGCCCCCTGTGTCGCTGGTCATTGTCGCGGTCGGACCCGGCCGATGCGGCATTCCGCACAAACACTGTGACCGATGTCTCGACGTGCGACACTGTGGCACCGCGCACTGGTGGTGGACCCGGCTAGACATCTCACAATAAGGTCCCGGTGCCGACATGGTGCTAACTTGATGTTCCGGTGAGGCGGCGGTCACCGGTGTGTCGGCAGGAGGGTGTCGTGTTAGAGAGTGTGTTCGGGGTCCACCCGACAATCCTCCTAGAGCTTCTGACTATCCCACTTTTCACGGGAATCATCGGCTACATCACCAACTGGACCGGCGTGCTCATGCTGTTCCGCCCTCTCGCCTTCCATGGCTTCCGACTACCCGGTCTTCGCGCGCTGTATCCCTTCCTGCCCAAAAGAATTCAGGTGCTTCCACTACTGAGTTACGACGGCCGATTCGGCTGGCAGGGCATCGTTCCCTCGCGCGCGGACAAGATGGCGAGCATCGCGGTCGACAAGGGTCTGGCCAAACTGGGAAGTGTCGCCGATTTCTATCGCGAGTTGGAGCCGGACAAGCTCGCCGAGCATCTCGCGAGCATCGCCGACGAACAGATCCAGACGATCGTCGAAGATATTCTCAAGCGGGAGCATCCACAGCTCTGGTACAACCTGCCGAGCCAAGTGCGCGACATGGTCCAAGCCCGAGTCCGGCAACAACTGCCGGATATTCTGCGCGAACTGACCGATGAATTAGGCGCGAATATTGATCAACTGCTCGATGTGAAGCAGATGGTGATTCGCTACTTCCAGGGCAGGCCGCAACTGCTCAACACCCTGTTTCAAGTACTCGGTGCGAAAGAGTTGCGGTTCATGATCAACTTCGGCTTCTACTTCGGTGCGCCGATGGGCGTCGTGCTGGTTGCCGTGCTGCATTTCACCGGGTTGTCGTCGTTGATCGTGCTGCCGATCGGCGGGGTGATCATCGGCTGGGTGGTCAACTGGGTGGGCATCAACATGATCTTCGCGCCCGCCTACCCGAAGTGGTGGTGCCCGTGGCGGCAGGGTCTGCTGATCAAGCGCCAGTCCGAAATCACCGACGGCTACGCCGAATTGGTATCCAGTCAGGTGCTGACGGTCGCCAACATCGGCGACGAGCTGCTCAACGGCCCGCGCTCGGACCGCACCATCCAGATGCTCGAGGACACCCTGCGGCCCGCCGCCGACCGCGCGCTCGGCCCGGCCAGGCCCGCCGTCAAGTTCATGCTCGGCAGCCGCGACTACGACTCGCTGCAGGACACCTTCACCGCCGAGGCCATGGCCATCGCCCCGATCGCCTTCGCCGACCCGGAGTTCAACGTCCGCCAGGGCAGGCAGATCAACTCCTACATCGCCAAACAGATGGCGGCACTGCGGCCGCCGGACTTCGTCGACATGCTGAGATCGGCCATCAAGCAAGATGAGTGGCTGCTTTTTCTCCATGGCGGCGTGCTGGGCCTGTTCGCCGGATACGCTCATATTCTGATATTCGGAACAGGAGTGGCGACCACATGGCTGTAGCGAAATCCGACCCCGGCGACGATGCCGGGGCCGTCGAGCACTCCGCCGCGGCCGTCGTGCCGTCGACCGAGCTCGCGCGACGGCCGGACAGCAACGTCTTACGCCACGACGAATCACCTTCGCGGGTGGGTTATCCCATCGCCGGGGTGCGCGCGGCGACCGGGGTGGCCAGGGTGGCCTGGTCCGCGGTGACCGGTGCGACCGCCTGGGGTGTCGGCACGGCGGTCGGTGTCACCTCGACGGTCGTGCAACGCAGCATCCAGGGCGTTCCGCCGCGAGAAGTGCTGGCCGAGGCCGAATCCGAGGTGCGCGACCGGGTGCGCCGGGCGCTCGGTTTCCCCGAAGCCCCGAACGAGGCTGCCGCGCAAGCCGTTCCCACGCTGCGCGAGCAGGGTGCGGCGCTGCTGCGATTGTCGGCGAGCACGCACGGCGACGAGGAGAACCACCCCGCGTTCGCGGGCATGCTGGCCGAGCTGACGCCCGACGAGGCCCGAATTCTGCGCTTCCTGCGCCTGGACGGCCCGCAGCCGTCGATCGACATCCGGACCGGCCGCCCGCGCGCACTCGGCGCCGAACGCGTCGGGTCGATGCTGACGCTGGTCGGCGAGCAGGCCGGTCTGCGCTTCCCGAACCGGATCCAGCAGTACCTGACCAACCTGCGCAGGCTCGGACTGGTCGAGCACGCGCGGGAGCCGGTCGGCAATCCGCACCGGTACCAGCTGCTGGAGGCGCAGGCGCCGGTGCGCGAGCTGCTGAAGCGCTCCGGGTTCGGCACGAAGGTCATCTACCGCAGCGTGGCGCTCACCGGGTTCGGTGGCGACTTCGTGCGAACCTGCCTGCCGGTCGCGATCGAGGACGATCGCGCCGCCGGGCACTGACGACTCCGGCGGCGGTCGACGGGGTCAGCTACCCTCCGCCAGCTCCATCCAACGTTCCTCCGCGGCTTCCTTTTCCGCGATCACCTGCTTGAGCTCGGCCCCGAGCTTGACCAGCTTGTCCGGGTCCGTCGCGGCCTCGGCCAGTGCGGCGTGCAGTTGCCGCTCGCGTTCGTCGAACTTCTCGATGGACCGTTCCAGCTTCGACAGTTCCTTGCGGGCGGCCCGCTGGGTCGCCGCGTCGGTCACCGGCGCGGACTTGGTGTCGGCGGCACCCGAACGGGCCACCGCATCACCCTGCGCGGCGCGCTTCTTCAAGTACTCGTCGATGCCGCCGGGCAGATTGGTGAGCTTGCCGTCGCCGAACAGCGCCCAGGTGGAGTCGCAGATGCGCTCGATCAGGTAGCGGTCGTGGCTGATGACGACCAGGGTGCCCGCCCAGTTGTCGAGCAGATCTTCCAGCTGCTGCAGGGTGTCGATGTCCAGGTCGTTGGTCGGCTCGTCGAGCAGCAGCACGTTCGGCTCGGCCATCAGGATGCGGGTCAGCTGCAACCTGCGCCGCTCGCCACCGGACAGATCGCCGACCGGAGTGCGCTGCCTGGCCGGGGTGAAGCCGAGCCGCTCGGCGAGCTGACCAGCCGAGATCTCCTTGTCGCCCAGCATGATTCGCTGTGCGACCTGCTGTACCGCCTCCAGCACGCGCATGTCGGTCGGCAGATCGTCGAGTTCCTGGCGCAGCCAGCCGATCTGCACCGTCTGGCCTTGAATGCGTTTGCCCGCCGCCGGTTCCGTCTCGCCGGCCAGCGTGCGCAGCAGGGTCGTCTTGCCGGAACCGTTCACCCCGACCAGGCCGACCCGCTCGCCCGGCGCGAGCCGCCAGGTCAAGTCGCGCACCAACTCCCGGCCGTCCGGGGTGGTCAGGGTGGTGTCCTCGAGCTCGATGACGACGCGGCCCAGCCGCTTTCGCGCGAACGCGGCCAGCGACACACTGTCGCGCGGCGCAGGCACATCGGCGATCAGCGCCTCGGCGGCCTCCACCCGGTAGCGCGGCTTGGACGTGCGGGCCTTGGCCCCGCGGCGCAGCCAGGCCAGCTCCTTGCGGGCCAGGTTGGCGCGGCGCGCCTCGGACGCGTCGGCCTGCCTGGCGCGCTCGGCGCGGGCGAAGATCCAGTCGCCGTAACCACCCTCGTAGGTTTCGACCTTGCCGCCGACCACCTCCCAGGTGTTGGTGGCGACGGTGTCGAGGAACCAGCGATCGTGGGTCACCACCACCAGCGCGCTGCGCCGGTTGAGCAGATGCTGGGCCAGCCACTGCACGCCTTCGACGTCGAGGTGGTTGGTCGGTTCGTCGAGCACGAGCAGATCGAGCTCGCGGACCAGCGCGGCGGCCAGCGCGACGCGGCGGCGCTCGCCACCGGAGAGATTGTCGATGGAGGTTTCCAGGCCGAGCCCGGCGATACCGATACCTTCCATCACCGACCGGATGCGCGGGTTCGCCGCCCACTCGTGCTCGGCGACGTCGTCTGTCATCGCGTCATCGGCCAGACCAGCAAGCACAACGTCACCCACCGTCGAGCCGGGCGGCAGCACGCCACGCTGTGTCACCGTGGCGATCCGCAGCCCCCCGACCCGGCTGACCCGCCCGCTGTCCGGCGGCTCCAGCCCGGTGAGCACCTCGAGCAGCGTGGTCTTACCGCCACCGTTCAGACCGACAACCCCGATGCGCTCGCCCGCGTGGACGCCCATCGATACGTTGTCTAGCAGCGGAGTGATCCCAAAGCTCTTGGAGACCTGCTCGAGGTTGATCAGGTTGGACATGAATCCTTCCGGTCCTAACGGTGGCGGGCTCGTTGCTTGCCCTGGACCAGCGTACTGAGCTCCCCATGCCACCTGCCGCGTGCCCATGTCCGCGGCCGATACCGCGCCTCTTGCCTAACGAACAACGTTCGTCTAGATTGATTTCAACGAACATCGTTCGCGACGAACATCGTTAGTTAAATAGGCGCTCTCCAGACACACAGCCGCAGAACGGGAGCCCCACCTCGGACATCGAGGTGCGCGGGCGGCGCCATCCACTTCGCTCACTCCTGGAGGTTTCCATGCACGTCGGTCTCGGTCTGCCCATCTCCGACCCCACCGTCCTGCTCGACTGGGCCCGCCGCGCCGATGCCGGCCCGTTCTCCACGCTCGGCCTGCTCGACCGGCTCGTCTACGACAACCCCGAACCGCTCGTCGCACTCGCCATCGCCGCGGGCGCCACCACCCGCATCAGGCTGCAGACCGAGGTGCTCCTCGCGCCGCTGCGCGAACCGACCCTGCTCGCCAAGCAGGCCGCGACGCTGGACCGCATGTCCGGCGGGCGTTTCGTGCTCGGCCTAGGCGTCGGCGGTCGCGCGGACGACCACATCGCTTCCGGCACCGACCTGCGCACCCGCGGCCGCCGCCTGGACGAACAAATGCAGATCATGCGCCGCGTCTGGTCCGGCGCGCCGTACAGCACCGACTGCGGCCCGATCGGCCCCGCACCCCTGCGTCCCGAGGGCCCCGAAATCCTGTTCGGCGGCTTCCAGCCCGCCGCGCTCGAACGCGTAGGCCGGTGGGGCGGTGGGTTTCTCGCCGCTGCCGCACCCTCCTGGGCAGGCGGATTGTTCGACACCGTGCGCCGGTCCTGGACCGACAACGGCCGCACCGGCCAGCCGCGCATCGTCGCGCAGGTCAACGTCGCACTCGGCGACCAGAACCTGATCGATGAAGCGCGCGCCGCGATGGGTGGCTACTACGAATTCAGCGGCCGCGCCGAATACATGCTCGAGGGCATGCTCACCACGCCCGACGCGATCCGCTCCGCCATCAAGCAGTTCGACGACCTCGGCGCCGACGAAGTCATGCTCTACTGCTACGGCAGCCACGCCGACCAGGTCGACCGCCTGGCCGACGTCATCGTCTGAACCAGCGAAGATCGGGTCACCCGTCAGCGTTTACCCGGGTTCTCACTGTTGAGCACGCGGGCGCCGGGGACCGGTCCGCTCGCGGTCCGGACGCTGCGGCAGACACCGGCGCCCGCCAGCTCCGCCGCCACCGCGACCGCGGATTCCTCGCTTTCGCACAGGAATGCGCAGGTGGGGCCGGAGCCGGAGACCAGACCGGCCAGCGCCCCCGCGGTGACTCCTGCGCGCAAGGTCCGGCGCAACTCCGGCTTCAGCGACAAGGCGGCCGCCTGCAGGTCGTTACCCAGCAGCGGGGCAAGCTGTTTCGGGTCGCCGAAGGCCAAGGCCTGCATCAGCTGCTGTGGTTCGCCGAGCCGCGGCGGCGTGCCGTGCTCGCGTAGCCGGTCGAGTTCGGCGAAGACCGCCGGGGTGGACAAGCCGCCCTTGGCCAGCGCGAGCACCCAGTGAAAACTGTTGCGGGACAACACTGGTAGCAGTCGTTCGCCGCGCCCGGTGCCCAGCGCGGTACCGCCGTGCAGCGCGAACGGCACGTCGCTGCCGAGTTCGGCGGCCACGGCGGTGAGTTCGTCGCGGGTGAGCCCGAGGTCCCACAGTTCGTTGAGCCCGACCAGCGCCGCGGCGCCGTCCGCACTACCGCCGGCCATCCCGCCGGCCACCGGAATGCCCTTGGCGATAGCGAACTCCACCAGCGGCGCCCGGCCCGCCAGATGGGCCAGCCGGACCGCCGCCTTCCACACCAGATTGGTGCGGTCGGTGGGCACGTCGGCGGCGCCTTCGCCGGAGACCCGCACGGCCAGCGAGGCCGCGGGGGCGATCTCCACGTCGTCACTGAGAGAGAGCGCCTGGAACACCGTTGTCAGGTCGTGGAACCCATCGGCGCGCAGGTCACCGACTCCGAGATGGAGGTTCACCTTCGACGGCGCGCGCACGGTGATGGGGCTCGGCACAACTGACAGCACGGTGCCCAAGCCTAACGGGTGGTCCCGGCCGTCGCGCCCCCCGATATCGGGCTATCACTCGATATGAATCGTATGGTTACAGCAGCGCACCGCCGGTGGCGTCGATCCACTGCCCGGTGACCCAGCGCCCGTCGGCGGAGGCGAGGAAACCGACGACATCGGCCACATCGGCGGGTTGACCGAGCCGGTTGAGCGGCGACATGCGCGACACCATCGCCGCGGTCTCGGCATTGTTCAAGAAGTGGGCGTTCATGTCGGTGTCGATCACACCGGGTGCGACGGCGTTCACGGTGATCCCGCGCGCGCCGACCTCCTTGGCCAGCACGCTGGTCATGGCATTGATCGCACCCTTGGTCATCGTGTAGGCGATCAGCTCCGGCATGTGCGCCCCGTGGGTGAGGCCGGTGGAGATATTGATGATCCGGCCGCCGTCGCGCAGCCGGTCCAGACCGAGCTTCGTCACGAAGAACGGCGCCTTGGTGTTGACCGCGAAGACCCGGTCGAACGCGGCCTCGTCGGTGCCCGCGATCGGCTCCCGGATGCCGTCGATGCCCGCGTTGTTGACCAGGATGTCCACCCCGTCGGCGTGCGCGTCGAAGGCGGCCCACAGTGCCGCCGCGTCGTCGGGCACGCCGAGTTCGGCGCCGATCGCGAAGGCCGAGCCGCCCGCGGCCTCGATCGCGGCGACGGTTTCCTTGGCCGCCTCCTCGTTGCCGTTGTAGTGGACCGCTACCCGTGCGCCGTCCCGGCCGAGTCGTTCGGCGATGCCGCGGCCGATGCCCCGGCTGGCTCCGGTCACCAGTGCGGTCTTGCCTGTCAGTGCGCCCATTGTGCGTCCCTTTCTCTAGCGATCACTACAGAATGGGACGTTAGCACATTATCTAGCGATCGCTATAGAATGATTTCATGAGCACCTCCACCCGAGGCAGGCCGCGCTCGTTCGATCGAGCGGCCGCACTGGACAAGGCCACCCGCCTGTTCTGGGCGCACGGCTACGAGGCCACCTCGATCGGCGATCTCACCGCCGCGATGGGTATCGGTGCGCCTAGCCTCTACGCGGCCTTCGGCGACAAGGCGACGCTGTTCAACGAGGCCGTGCAGACTTTCGGCGCGCGGTACGGCCAATTCATCGCCCGGGCACTGGCCGAGGAGCCGACGGCCGAAGCGGCGGTGCGGCGTTTCCTGCGCGAGGCGGCGGCGGAGTACACCCGGTCCGACTGTCCGCACGGCTGCCTGGTGATGAGTGCGGGCGTGAACACGACCAGCGGCGAGGTCGCCGACATGCTGCGCGGATTGCGCGAGCGGAACCTCGGCCTGATCAGGGAACGCATTCAGGCCGATATGGACGCGGGGGCGCTCGTCACCGATGCCGACGCGGCGACCCTGGCGCGCTACATCGGCACCGTCATGCAGGGGATGTCGCAAGCGTCGCGGGACGGGGCGAGCCGGGCGGAACTGGAGAAGGTTGCCGAGTTGGCGATGCACGGCTGGGTGGCGACCACACCGCAAGGATGAGGTCGTGGCGCGATAAATGGCTCTGAAGTATGAGGGGAACAGCCTCGGCACCATGTGACGATCATCCGGTGATAGATCAGCCTGAAATTCATGTCGGATCGGCCATCGGCACGCGGCCGGGGCTGCCGGTTGCCGCACCGGCCGGCCGGATCTTCTGGGCATTGGTCGGGCTGTACGTCCTGGCGACCCTGGTCGGTTCGGCGGCGATGCTTGCGCTGCAACCGGTTTCGGGCGTCGACCCGGCGGTGCTCGCGCTGGTTCAGTTCGGTCCGGCACTTGGCGCGCTGGTCACCTGGTTCGTCGGGCGCAGGATTGTCGAGCCACTACTTCCGGCTCCGGTGCCCGCCCGGCAGGTTCGTGCAAACCTTGGATACGTTCTGATGGCATGCCTGCTCTGCGGGCTATTGGTCGCCGGGGCAACGGCATTCACGGGGCACGATCTGGTCGGGCCCGCCGCGGTCGGGGGCTGCCCTTCGTGGCGTTCTTCGTGATCCAGCTCGTCGGCGCGACCGGTGAGGAGATCGGGTGGCGCGGGTTCCTGCAACCGCTGCTGGAAACGCGAGTGCGGCGGTTCGTGGCTATCGCGGTGACCGGTGCGACGTGGGCACTGTGGCACGTGCAGGCGTTCGGTGCGGGTCCGGTAGTCGCCCTTTCGTTCTTCGTCTCGGCGATGGCGTTCGCGGTACTGCTCGGCAGTCTCGGTACCGGTAGCTGCCGGCAGCGGATTGTGGTTGCGGCAGTGGGGCACTGGTTGCTCAATGTCGGGATCTATCTGACCGCCGGGGACGAGACGCTCGGTAGTCCGCAGGTCGTGTTCATCGCGGTGGGTGCTGTTGTCGCGACCGCGGCGACCCTCGCAGTACGGTCGTGGCGGGCCCGATGAACGGTCGAATCGCCGCTTGCGTCGCATACCCCCAAGGGGTATGTTCGTTCATGTCGGGGTACCCCCGGCCCGTATGATGGAGAATGAGCGAAGGAGTCGGAGATGCCCAGTTCCACCTACACCGTCACGGGGATGACCTGCGGGCACTGCGTGAGCTCCGTCAAGACGGAGATCGGCAAGATCGACGGTGTCACCAGTGTCGATGTCGATCTCGCCAGCGGTGCGGTCACCGTCGACAGCGCGGCACCGATCGCCGATTCCGAGATCGCCGCCGCCGTGGATGAGGCGGGGTACGAGGTCGCCGTCTGATACCGGACCGGTTGGAGTTCGCCGCCTTCGGGCGCCGAATCAGGCCGGAGCCTTGCATTTTCGGATCGCGGGACCGGACGGTACGCCGAACGTCCGGTTCCGCATCCAGCACGACATGAGGCCGAACCGATCATCCGGTCCGACACGACGCAGATCAGGTGAGACTGGTCGCAGCCGAAGTTGCGCCTCATGCGTAGACCCCCGCGTGCGGGCGCGTATCGGCGCTATCTAGACTTCTCCCCCGGCGGCGCGGAACACACCGCAGCCGTTCACCATGGACGACACCATGGTCGAATCATCCACAGGCCCATCCACATCCGACTGCGCACCGCGTCGGGGCGACGGGCACCGAGGTCCGCACTCGCGAGCCCGCGCTCGATCTAGCCGTCGACAGACGGGGTGACCTGCGCTTACTGTGCGGCGTGAATCGCGAAGAAGCACAATCGGATCGACTGTGCCCCCGCGACCGCCGACGGTGCGCCAAAAAGGCAAATGTCTGTTATCCACAATCTGCATCGCCAGAATCACAGGTGGAACGCGTTGCCGATGCAGAGTTGCCGCGCGCGTATTCGCTTCGGCCGCAACACAAACCGACCAGTACGCCTCTCGGTACGCTCGCAGACTGCGTTACTCAACCCTGGGCGGCGAGACGAACGAACGCAGCGGTGTCGAGGGTTTCGCCGCGGGCCGTCGGCGCGATACCGGCGGCAACGAGGCGACGCTCGGCTTCCGCGGGTGAGCCTGCCCAGCCGGCCAGGGCCGCACGCAGAGTTTTGCGGCGTTGCGCGAAAGCCGCGTCGACGACCTCCCAGACGCGGCGGCGATGGTCCTCGTCCATCGACCACGGGGGTTCGACGTAGCGGTCGACGCGGACCAAGCCGGAATCCACGCGCGGAACCGGCCAGAAGACCTGGGTGCCGACGGCGCCCGCGCGGCGGACGGTACCGAAGAATCCGGCCTTCACGCTGGGCACGCCGTAGATGCGACTGCCGGGGGCAGCCGCGAGCCGGTCCGCCACTTCAGCCTGCACCATCACCAAAGACACTGCGATACTGGGCAATTCGGCCAGCAGATGCAGCAGCACCGGGACCGCCACGTTGTACGGGAGGTTCGCCACCAGCGCGGTCGGCGACACCGGCAGGTCGGCGGCCGCAATCCGCAGCGCATCCGCTTCGACGACCGTCAACCGGTCGGCAAGGTCGGGCGCCCGGTCCGCGACAGTCACCGGGAGGTGCTCGGCGAGCACCGGATCAATCTCGACGGCAACGACCGAATCCACGACGTCGAGCAGCGCCAACGTCAGCGAGCCGAGCCCCGGCCCGACCTCGAGCACCACATCGTCGCGCCCGACCCCGGCCGCCGTGACGATGCGGCGCACCGTGTTCCCGTCGTGCACGAAGTTCTGCCCGAGCTGCTTGGTCGGTCGCACGCCGAGCCGCTCGGCCAGCACCCGCACTTCGGCGGGCCCCAGCAACGCGGCACTCCCACGAGCAGCAACTTCAGGTTCGGACACCTGAAGAACCTATC
Organism: Nocardia sp. CS682; assembly: GCF_004634405.1. Taxonomy (NCBI): domain Bacteria; kingdom Bacillati; phylum Actinomycetota; class Actinomycetes; order Mycobacteriales; family Nocardiaceae; genus Nocardia; species Nocardia sp. CS682. Next base: position 3,550,244 of record NZ_CP029710.1, read on the forward strand.
AACCTCCGGGATGTGCCCGGCCGCGCCGCCTCGTTGCGGGGGCAGCCGTGGACTACTGCTGCGGCGCCGGTGCCTTGACGCGGTCGAGGAAGGAATCGATGGCCGCCCACATCGGCGGGTTGAGCTGGGTGTGGCTGCCGGTGCCGGTGACGGTCTGGAAATCGACACCGTTGGCGGCGAACTGGGCGGCCAGCGCGGCGTGCAGCGGGGAGGGCACGACGGTGTCGGTGATGTTGAGCAGCAACAGGATCGGGGCGTCGTAGCCGGAAGTCGGCACGGTGAGGTAGGTGTCGAGGGCGGAGCGGATGGGCTCCTCGGCGAGCGGCCTGGCGAGCAGGTCGCCGACACCGAGGCCGCGCACACGCTCGGTGATGCCGTCCAGGCACCGGGTGCCGACGCTGTCCAAGACCTCGCGACCCAGCGGGGTGAGGTACTGGTCGACATTCACGTCAGGGCGGGCGGCGCGCAGACCGGCCAGGATACTGACGAAGAAGCTCATCGCGCCGTCACCGCCGCGGACCGTGGGGATGTTCGGCCCGGCCAGCGGCAGCACCTTCTCCACGTCGGATTCCGGATCGATCGCGATGGTGCCGCGGAAGTCCAGTTCCGGCGCGTAAGTGGCCTGCAGGTGGCCGGTGCCGAGCGCGGCCTGCCCACCCTGCGACACCCCGAGCACGGCCCAGGTGCGCGACAACTCGGGATGGGCGGTGCGGGCGGCGCGCAGCAGATCGATGGTGGCGGTCGCCTCGGAGGCGATCTCCAGATACGGGTGCGGGCCGGTGTCGAAGCGGCCGAGTCCGAGGTAGTCCGGCGCGACCACGGCGAAGCCCTGGCCGAGCAGGCGCTGGATCAGCTGATCCTCTTTGGACCGGATCTGCTGATAGGGATGACCCGCCGGATCGGACTGCCCGCCGCAGCCCGCGCCGAGACCGCTGGTGCCGTGGTCGTAGGCGACGACCGGCCAGCCGCCCGCGGGCGGCGTGCCCTGCGGGACGAACAGTGCGCCGCTGGCCTGCCGCGGCGTTCCGTCCGATGCGCGCATCCAGTACTCGACCACCGAGCCGCCCGACACCCCGTGCCAGCCGTCCGGCTGGGCGGCGACCGAGATCAGCGTCCCGGGAGTTTCCGCGTGTGCCGGAGCAACATTCACGCACAACGCGGCACTGGCCGCCAACGTGGCTACCGCCACCGCACGCCGGCACGCCTGAACAACCCTCATCGACCACACCTCACTGACCCGACCCACACCGTCACAAACCTGGACGAGTGTACAGATCAGCGGAATATTGCCTGGTCGCCGTGACTGGTCAGCGAATCGAAAGCAACACGAAGGGGTTCCACCGAGTAACCGCCATCACCCTCGGTGCACAGATTCCCCACATGGGGAATCGCCAGCGATTTCCTATGCGGGGAATCAAAAGGTGTGCGGCTCGGGCAGGTTCAGCTGATGCCGAGGCGGCTGGTGCAGGCGGGCCAAGCGCCCCAACCCTGCCGGGCGCGGGTGACCTCGGCGATGGCGATCTGCTCCTCGCGGGTCGCGAGGTCGGCGCGGGGTGCGTACTTCAGTCCGCCCTGACGTTCCCAGGTGCTCTGGTCGAACTGGATGCCGCCGTAGTAACCGTTGCCGTTGTTGATGCTCCAGTTGCCGGTGGACTCACAGCGGGCCAGCGCGTCCCAGACCGCTCCGTCGCGCACCGGCGGCACCTCGGTGCCCGGCTTGGCACCCTTGCGGATGGTCTTCGGCTGCGCGGTCACCGTCACCGTCGAGGCGATCGGCTTACGCTCCACCTCGGCGCCGTTGACCATGGTGACCGCGAACGTGACGTCCTGCACGCCCGGCGCGCCCTGGGTTTCCACCACCGAGCGGCTCATGTTCATGGTCGGGTCTTCGATCACGTTCTCCGGCGGGTCGAGCGGCAGCGTCTCGGTCCGTTGCTCGATCCGCTTGCGCGTCACCGTGATTCGTGTGCCATCGGTGAGCGGGGTGGACGCGGCGGGCTCGACGGTGTCCTGCTCGATCAGCGGAACGCCCGCGACCGTGAGCAATTCGCCAACGGTCGGCGCGGCCAACCGGAGGTCGACCGGTGCGCCGCTGCCGTCGATCAGCGAGACCGCCCGTGGCGTCGCGACTTTCAGCGCGGCGCCTTCCAGCGGCAGCTTCTCGGTGCGGGCCGGCGAGACGTACACCTCGCTGGGCAGGCTCAGCTGCTCGAGCGCCTCGCCCGCGGTCAGGCCGGTGGTCCACACCTTGCGGGCCTGGCCGTCGACCATCAGCTGCACCTCGCGCGCCCGGTTGAGCGTGATGGTGGCGCCGTCGCCGATCCGCGCGGCCAGCCCGGGGGCCACCTTGTCGCGCTCGGTCACCGCGAACCCGGCGGCCCGCAGCACACCGCGCACGTTGAGCGACATGGTCGTCTCGACCCGCTTCTCGCCGTCGACGACGACCGTCACCGTCTTGCGGTTCACGATCGCGAGCCCGGCGCCGACGATCAGCGTCATCAGCAACGCGCCGACCGCCACGTACAGCAGCGGCGAGCGAGACTGGTTGATCCTCGTGAATGGGGACATGGTCACAGTACGATAACGAGGGGTTTGGGGGTAGACAACCTTCACTGGCTTCAGCTGGAGCTATCAATATCACGAAAAGATATCGACGCCGCAGGTCGATCACGAATTGTGACCACCATAGTGACCTAGGACACACCCCGCATATCCAGCCCCCTTGCGGGTACTCGGAGTGCCGAAAAATAGCGGGTTCGACTCAGATGCCGTAGAAGCGCCGAGCGTTCGCCGTGGTGATCTTCGCCAATTCGGCGGGGTCCTGTTCGCGCACTTCCGCCAGCGCCCGCACCGTGTACGGCAAGCAATACGGTTCGTTGGGGGCACCACGGAATGGATGCGGGGTCAAATAGGGCGCGTCCGTTTCGACCAGAATGAGCTCGTCCGGCACCACTTTCGCGGCTTCCCGCAACTCATGCGCATTCTTGAAACTGACCGTGCCGGAGAAACTCAGCACATAGCCCTCGGCCACGCAAGCCAGCGCCATATTGGTGTCCGACGAGAAGCAATGGAAGATAACGGTATTCGGCGCACCCTCGTCCAGCAGCACCGTCAGCAAATCGTGGTCGGCCTCGCGATTGTGGATCATCAGCGGTTTGCGCAGCCGCTTCGCCAGGTCGATGTGCCAGCGGAAACCCTCGACCTGCGTCTCGATGTCGGCGCAGCCGTCGAGCTTGCCCGGCCAGTAGTAGTCGAGTCCGGTCTCGCCGATCGCGACCACGCGGGGGTCGGCGGCGAGCCGCTCGAGTTCGGCCTTCGCGGCCTCGTCGAGCGCGTTGGCGCGGGTCGGGTGCAGTGCGACGGCGGCGTACACGCGGGGGTCCCAGTGCGCAGCCTGCACGGCCCACTGCGCGGCGGCGAGATCGTCGGCGACGGTGACCACCTGGCCGACGCCGACCGAGGCGGCCCGGTCCACGATCACGGTGGTGGACGCCGCGTCGGTGGCGCCGCAGGCATCGAGGTGGGTGTGCGCGTCGACGATCGGGGCGAGCGGCTCCGGCAGGTCGGGCGCGGGGCGCTTGTTGCTCATCGGGCACCGCCGGTCACAGCGACATCGGCACCGGCAGGCCAGGGCGCGGCGACCGCCGAATCGGCACAGCGGATATTCGCGCGAAGGTTGGAAACCACGCGCATTACAGTAGACACACCATGAGCGAGCGTAGCGAGCGAATCGAATTAACAGCGCGCCCCGCGCATGACGGAGCCGAGCGCAGCGAGGTGGAGTCATGAGCGCAGCTGACCGCCCCGCCTTCTATATCACCACGGCCATCGCGTACCCGAACGGTGCGCCGCACATCGGGCATGCGTACGAGTACATCTCGGCCGACGCCATCGCCCGGTTCAAGCGGCTCGACGGGTACGACGTCTTCTTCATGACCGGCACCGACGAGCACGGTCAGAAGATGCAGCAGACGGCCGTCGCCGAGGGCCTCCCGGTGCAGGAGCTCGCGGCGCGCAACTCCGACGTGTTCGAGGCGATGGACAAGACGCTCGACGTCACCTTCGACCGGTTCATCCGCACCACCGACGAGGACCATCAGGCGGCCAGTGTCGCCATCTGGGAGCGCATGCTCGCCAACGGCGATATCTACCTCGGCAACTACTCGGGCTGGTACTCGGTGCGCGACGAGGCGTTCTACACCGAAGAAGAGACCACGCTGCTCGACGACGGCACCCGGATCTCCACCGAGACGAAGACGCCGGTCACCTGGACCGAGGAGTCGAACTTCTTCTTCCGGCTCTCGGCCTACCAGGACAAGCTGCTCGCGCTCTACGAGGAGCATCCCGAGTTCATCGCGCCCGCCACCCGGCGCAACGAGATCGTCAGCTACGTCAAGGCGGGGCTGAAGGATCTGTCCATCTCGCGCACCACCTTCGACTGGGGCGTGCCGGTGCCCGGCCACCCCGATCACGTGATGTACGTGTGGGTGGACGCGCTCACCAACTACATCACCGGCGTCGGCTTCCCGGACACCGAATCCGCTGCGTTCCAGCGGTTCTGGCCCGCCGACGTGCACATCATCGGCAAGGACATCACCCGGTTCCACACGGTCTACTGGCCTGCGTTCCTGCTGTCGGCGGGCATCGAGTTGCCGAAACGCGTTTTCGTGCACGGATTCCTGTACAACAAGGGCGAGAAGATGTCCAAGTCGGTCGGCAATGTGGTCGATCCGCTGGAGCTGGTGGACACCTACGGTCTGGACGCGGTGCGCTTCTTCCTGCTGCGCGAGATCTCCTACGGGCAGGACGGCAGCTACAGCCACGAGGCGATCGTCGGCCGGATCAACTCCGATCTGGCCAACGAGTTCGGCAACCTGGTGCAGCGCAGCACCAAGCTGGTCGCGCGCGACTGCGGCGGCGTGGTGCCGACGCCGGGTGAGTTCACCGAGGCCGACCAGACACTGCTGGCGTTGACCAACGGTCTGCTCGACCGTTGCCGCGCCGAATTCGACGCGCAGCAAATGCATCTCGCGCTGGAAGCGATCTGGTTGACGCTCGGCGAGACGAACAAGTACTTCTCTGCGCAGGCGCCGTGGGCGCTGGCCAAGTCCGGCACGCCGGAGGATCTGGCCCGCGAGGCGACGGTGCTGTACGTGACGCTCGAGGTGCTGCGCATCGTCGCGATCCTGGTGCAGCCGGTGATGCCGGGTTCGGCGGGCAAGATCCTCGATCAGCTCGGCCAGCAGGGTCGCAGCTTCGCCGACATCGCGACGCCGATCGTGCCCGGCGTGCCGCTGCCCGCGCCGGAACCGGTGTACCCCAAGTACATCGAGCCGAAGGAGTGAACCGCACGCGGCCTGCTCGGTCGCGTGCGTCGAATCAGGCTGTGCCCGTGCCGCGTTGGCGACGCCGCACCATGCTGCTGCGCGCGGGCACACACTGCCTGATGGTCGAGTAGCCCGCGCGCGGCACGGTCCGGCCGAGCGGGCCGTGCTCGGTGTGGGCCGGGACGGCAGCCGGACGGCTGCGACCGATCGAGGTGAGTAGCGCTCGCACCGCGGTGCGCAACAACTCTCGGATTCCCCGTTCGATTCTCCGCCCCGTGTACCACCGCGTACTGAACACCTACCGGAAGGTACCGCACGCGGCCCGAACCCGGACCGAAACGGCCATCCTTGCCCACCGGCGCGTAATCCCCTGGCGCACAGACGCATAATGCTTGGTTACGAATGCATATGTTCGCTGAACAGGGAGGGCACCGATGCGCCGACAACAGGCGACAGGATCGACACCCATGCCGCAGAACAGCTTCGCCGATCGGCATCGCGCGGCACGAGACGCGGTCCTGGTCTCGCAGCGTGGGCGGCTCATCGAGGCGATGGTCGAATGCGTCGACTGCATGGGGTATTCCGGCACCACGCTCACCGATATCGTTGCCCGAGCACGAGTCTCGCGCAGTACTTTTTACGAGCACTTCGCGAACAAGGAAGAGTGCTTCGTCGAGGCTGTGCACACCGGCGTGGATATCGTGGCCACCCGGATCGCCGAGGAACTCGCCCAGCTCGCGCCGGATGCCGACGCACACGCCAGGATCGAGTCCATCGTCGTCACCTTCTGCGAAACCGTCGCTGCCGAGCCGGATTTCGCGCGACTGATCCTCGTCGAGTCGTTCAAGGTGAACCAGGCCGCCGTCGACTTCCGCGACCTGGCCGTCGACCGCTTCGCCGAGCTGTACCGAATCTTCTACGACCAAGCGCGCCAAGCGGATCCGGCATTACCGGAGGTGTCGAACGAGCTGATCGCCTTACTTCCGGACGCGATCGGGGAGCGGACCCGCCGCGTCATCGTGTCCGACGGCCCCGCTCGCGTCCCTGACCTGGCTCCACTGTTCGTGCAATTCGTCAACGCCACACTCGGCCTGTAACCGTAGTGCCCGCTTCGCTTTTCAGCGGCGAGCGGTTACTTCCAGCGCGCGAGGAGCCGCTCGATCTCCGCGGTGAGCGCCCGCTGCAAGAAGGGCCCGAAGCTGATCCTGGCCACGCCCTGATCGGCGAGCACCGCCTTGTCGGACTTGTCCGGCAGGCCGACCATGCTGATCGGCAGGGGAAGTTCACCGGTCAGCCTGCGCACGGCAGCGTCGCCGGACGCACCCGCCGGGAAGAGCACGTCGGCCCCCGCGGCAGCGGCCAGGCGCAGCCGCTCGATGGCGCGATCGACCCGGTCCGCCTCGTCGCCGTCCTGGCGCAGGAACAGGTCGGTCCTGGCGTTGACCACCACGTGCACCCCGGCCGCGTCGGCGAACTGACGCAGGCCGTGCACGAGATCGGCGTGCTCCTGCGGCGCGCGCAGCCGCTGGCCCTCGCTGTGCACGGTGTCCTCGATATTGAGCCCGACGGCGCCCGCTTGAAGCAGGCCGTCGATCAGCTGCGCCGGTTCGAGGCCGTAGCCCGACTCGATATCCACCGACACCGGCACGTCGACGGCCTCGGTGATCTGCCGGACCCTGGTGAGCAACTCGGCGAAGGTCATCCCCTCGCCGTCAGCGCGGCCGATCGAGTCGGCCACCGGGTGACTGCCCACGGTGAGCGCGGCGAACCCCGCGTCCACCGCCACCTTCGCCGACCACGCGTCCCACACGGTAGGCAGTACGGCGGGATCACCGGGACGGTGCAGTGCGAGGAAGGCCTTGGCCTTGCTTTCCAGAGAAGACATAGGACGATCATGCCGCGTCGGCGCGGCGCGCACCATGGCGCGGTTCGTCACCTGTCCGCTGTCGCACCGCAAAAACGCCGGTCAGTCCGCGCCGTCGCGGCGGGCGACCAGCACCGCGTTGTAGAGCTCGTTGCGGGAGACGCCGTGCTGGCCGGCGATCTGGGCGCAGGCGTCCTTGAGGCGGATGCCTTCGGCGGTGAGCGCTTCGACCTCGTCGACCAGGTCGACCGGGTCGGCGGATTTGGGTTGCGCGCCTTCGAGGACGACGGTGATCTCGCCGCGGGCGCCGTCGACGGCCCAGGCGGCGACCTCGGCGAGGGTGCCGCGGATGACCTCCTCGTAGGTTTTGGTCAGTTCGCGGCAGACGGCGGCGCGCCGGTCGGGGCCGAGCACGGTGACGGCGTCGGCCAGGCAGTCGGCGAGGCGGTGTGGTGCCTCGAAGAACACGCAGGCGCGCGGCTCGGTGGCCAAGGTGCGCAACCACTCTCGGCGCTGACCGCCCTTGCGCGGGGCGAAGCCGTCGAAGCAGAACCGTTCCACCGGAAGGGCGGACAGCGCGAGCGCCGTGGTGACGGCCGACGGACCAGGCAGGCAGGTCACCGGGAGATCGCGCTCCGCGCACGCCGCGACCAGCCGGTAGCCGGGGTCACTCACCGACGGCATGCCCGCGTCGGTGACCAGCAGCACGGTGCGCCCGGCCTCGATATCGGCGAGCAGCGCCGGAATCTTCGCGACCTCCACATGGTCGTAGAAGCTGATCACCCGGCCTGCGATCTCCACGCCGAGCGCCTTGGCGAGCGATTTGGTCCGCCGGGTGTCTTCCGCCGCGACGATGTCTGCGGACCCGAGCGCGTCGCGCAGCCGCTGCGAGGCATCACCGATATCCCCCATCGGTGTCGCCGCAAGCACCAGCCTGCCCGGCCCTGTCGCCTCGTCCGCCACCGCACTCCCGTCTCGACCACGCCCGGCACCTACCGAACCTTCGCAGCCTATCGACCCGCCCACCCCGCGCCCGCAGCCCTACTGCGCCACGCACAGCCGAATGCGCCACGTGCCCGTTTTCGCCATCGGTGCGGGCGTTCGGAGCGCGGCGCCGCCGGGACCGGGTACTCGGTATGTGATCGTGACCACTCGGCGGGTAGGCGCGTGCTATGGATTTCACACGGTGTCGGCCTCACCGCTGCGGGACCTCGTGGCGCGCACAGCATACGATCGGAGCGTGACACAGGTGACCGACCAGCGCGCGACCGCTCCGTTCGGGTCCGTGCCCTCCTGGTCGAGCCCCGCGCCGCGGCGACCCTCGCCCGATTTCGGGCCGACCGACACGCTGCGCGGCTGGCTCGTCACCGCGTTCCTCACGGCGATCGCGGCGGTAACGCGATTCACCATGCTCAACTACCCCACCGACGCGGGCACCCCGGTGTTCGACGAGAAGCATTACGCGCCACAGGGCTGGCAGATGCTCAACGGCGGCTGGGTGGAGGACAACCCCGGCTACGGGCTGGTGGTGCATCCGCCGGTCGGCAAGCAGCTCATCGCGATCGGCGAGGCGATATTCGGCTACAACGGCTGGGGCTGGCGCTTCGCCTCCGCGGTGGCCGGCACCTTGCTCGTCCTGCTGGTGATCCGCATCGTGCGGCGGCTGGCCAGGTCCACCCTGATCGGCGCGATCGCGGGCATCCTGCTGATCGCCGACGGCACCACGTTCGTCTCCTCGCGCATCGGCATGCTCGACATCTTTCTGGCGATGTTCGTCACGGCCGCCTTCGGCTGTCTGATCGTCGACCGCGACGAGGTGCGAGCCCGGTTCGCCAAGGCCGACGCCGAAGGCCGGATCGGTGAGACGCCCTGGGGACCGCGCCTGGGGGTGCGCTGGTGGCGCTTCGGCGCCGGGGTGCTGCTCGGATTGGCCTGCGGGACAAAATGGTCCGGCGTCTACTTCATCATCGCCTTCGGCCTGCTCAGCGTCGGCTTCGACCTGGCGGCCCGGCGCGCCTACGGCGTGCGCAGTCCATGGTCCGGCACGGCGATCCGCGATATCGGCCCCGCGCTGTACGCGCTGGTGCTGGTGCCACTCGGGGTATATCTCGGCACCTACTGGGCCTGGTTCGCCAGCGAGACCGGCGTCAACCGGTGGGCGGTCGGCAATCAGGTCGGCACCGGCGGGCCGTTCAGCTGGATCCCCGACGCCCTGCGCTCGCTCTGGTTCTACAGCGGCGAGGCGCTCAAATTCCATGAAGGCCTGACCAATTCGGCGGGCAATCACCACCCCTGGGAATCCAAGCCGTGGACCTGGCCGATGGGGCTGCGGCCGATGCTCTACTACTACGCCGACAACGGCGTCAGCGGCTGCGGGCAGACCCAGTGCGTCAAGGCCGTCATGCTGATCGGCACCCCGGCGATCTGGTGGCTGGCCTTCCCGGTGATCGCCTGGATGGTGTGGCGCATCGTGGTGCGGCGCGACTGGCGCTACGCCGCGGTGCTCGTCGGCTACAGCGCGGCGCTGCTGCCCTGGTTCCTCACCCTCGACCGGCAGATGTACTACTTCTACGCCGTAGCGCTCGCCCCGTTCCTGGTGATGGGCATGGCGCTGGTTCTCGGCGACATCCTCGGCCCGTCCCGGCGAATACCGGTGCCGCGCAGTCCGGTCGGCACCTATCTACCGGTCGCGCCCGACGAACGGCACGCCCTGGGCCTGCTCGCCGTCTGTCTCTACCTCGGCCTGGTGATCGCCAATTTCATCTGGCTCTGGCCGATCCTCACCGCGCTGCCGATCACACCGGGCAACTGGCACGACCACCTCTGGCTGCCGAGCTGGCGCTGAGCACGAGCTGCGCCGCGGGCGCGGCTCAACCCTCCAGCGCCGCTTTGACGTAACGGAGCGCGGCGGCGTCGTCGAGCCCTAAGCGGCGAACGGTAGCGACGTAAGCCGTGGCGGCCCGGCCCGCGACATCGCGGGTCGGATCCCCGGAGGAGGCGATGAAAGAGCCTTGCCTGCCCCGGGTTTCGACCACGCCGTCGGCCTCCAGCTCGCGGTAGGCGCGCGCCACCGTGTTCGGCGCGAGACCGAGTTGCGCGGCCAGCGCCCGCACGGTGGGGATCTTCGTGCCCGCGGTCAGCTCGCCGGAGCGCACCTTGGCGATGATCCCCATGCGTAGCTGCTCGTAGGGCGGGACAGCCGACTCATGCGACACGGTGATGTTGAACATGGTTGGATCACAACTCATCCCGGGATAGTGGACAGGACAGACAGCGGGGCCCGCCTCTACCGGAACCCAATTCGGAGCCTGGAATGCGCAGCACCTCGATGCCCGCGTCTTCCAGGCGAGCGTTCGTCATCTCGTTGCGCTCGTAGGCGGCCACCACGCCCGGCGCGATGGCCAGCGTGTTGTTGCCGTCGTCCCACTGTTCGCGCTCGGCGGTGACGCCGTCGAGGCCGGTGTCGATCACCCGCAGCTTGTCGATGCCCATCGCCTTGGCCGCGGCGACCAGGAACGGATCGGGTCCGCTCATCGCCACCCGGCCCTCGCCGTTGCGCCCGCTGTAATCGTCTTCGCGTTGAATGGTGAACGCGCACAGCGAGTCACGCACCGCCGGGTACATCACCAGCGCGTCGCTGTCGACCATCGTGCAGACGGTGTCCAGGTGCATGGTCGCCCGGTTCTGCGCGATCGGCACGACCAGCACGGTGTGTGCGAGGTCGTCGTCGAACAGGCTGCGCGCCAACGCTTCCGCGCCGGCCGGCGAGGTACGTTCGCCGACGCCCACCGCGACGACGCCGGGCGCGAGCAGCAGCACGTCGCCGCCCTCGATGGGCGCGGTGTGCGATTCGTAGGCGCGGCGCACCCCGAGGAAGCGCGGATGGAAGGCGTAGATCAGGTCGGTGAGCGAGGTTTCCCGGATCCGGGCGGGCAGCGCCAGCGAGGTGATCGCGACGCGTGGCCCGATCCAGAACGAGGAGTCCCTGGTGAACAGCAGATTGGGCAGCGGATCGATGACGAAGTCGGCGCCGTGGTGCATCCGGCGCACCAGCGAGGTGGCGTCGGGTCCGAACGGCAGTTCGTCGAAGGTCATCCCGGCCATCAGGATGTTGGCCAGGTCCCTGGCCCGGACACCGCGCAGGAAGGCGGCGAGCTGGTCGGCCAGCGTGTGCCCGAGCCTGCGCGCGTCCACCGCGGCGGAGATGCCCTGGATCCGGGCGGCGCCGCTGACCGCGAGGGTCTCGGCGAGCAGGTCGGCCAGCAGCAGCACCTCGACGCCGCGCTCGCGCAGCACGCCGGTGAACGCGTCGTGCTCCTGTTGGGCCCGCTCCACCCAGGGAATGCCGTCGAACAGCAGCTGATCGTTGTTGCGCGGGGTGAGCCTGCGCAGCTCGTCGCCGGGCCGATGCAGCAGCACCGTGCGCAGCGTGCCGACCTCGGAGGTCACCGTCAACCGCGTGCCCGGACTGTCGGGGTCCAGCCCGTCCGCGTCCGAGTCCTCTCCGTGCCGCGCGGGCACAGCATCTGCTCCCATGCTCAGACCGTAGTTCGCCGGGGGCTCCAGAGCACGTTATTCGGGGGTTCGTTGTGGTCTTGCGGCGTGGTGCAGCCCTCGCTATCGGCGGATCGGGCCGACTTGCCGATGCGGGCGATTCCTCCCCCGGCTCCGGCTAACCTCAAGTATTGTTGAGGGGAATGGAGGAGCGTGCATGTCGACAGCCGATTGGCGAGCAAAGGAGCTGACCCCCGGGCAGCTTTCCGAGCGTAGCGGAGTAGCAGTTTCCGCGTTGCACTTCTACGAACGCGAAGGACTCATCAGCAGTCGGCGGACCAGCGGGAATCAACGCAGATACGCACGCGAGACGCTGCGGCGGGTCGCCTTCATTCGCATTTCCCAGCGGGTCGGTATACCGCTCAGCGAAATTCGCGACGCGCTCGATCAGCTGCCGGAAGGCCGCAACCCCACCCGCCGCGACTGGGAGACGCTGTCCACCACTTGGCGCGCCGACCTCGACGACCGCATCACCCAGCTGATTCGGTTGCGCGACAACCTCACCGGCTGCATCGGCTGCGGCTGCCTGTCACTCGGCAGCTGCAAACTGGTCAACGAGCACGACCGGCTCGGCACCGAAGGCCCCGGCGCGCGCGTGCTGGATGTGCAGCTCAATTGTGCTGCGCGGCCAGCAACCGGCTGAACCTGGCGCTGGCGCGCCGCATCACAATCTCGTAGGGCAGCGCGAACTTTCGCGCCCACCAGTAGCCGAAGCGGATGTCGAAGGACGTGTAGATCAGGAATCGGTTGCGCGCGATGCCGCGCAGGATCGAGGCCGCCACATGCTCCGGTGACACCGCGTGCTTGGTGAACGACTCGGTGAGCCTGCGGATCCTCGGTGACTCCCGGTCGACGCCGACCAGTTCGACGCTGTGCACCAGTGGTGTGTCCACCGCGCCGGGCACCACCAGGTGCACCGAGATGTTGTGCTGGTCGAGGTCGAAGCGCAGCACCTCCGAGACGCCGCGGATGCCGTACTTGCTCGCGCTGTAGGCCGCGTGCCAGGGCAGCGCGAGCAGACCGGCCGCCGACGAGACGTTGACCAGCGAGCCGCCCTTGCCCGCCCGCACCATCGGCGGCACGAAGTTCTCGATCACGTGGATCGGGCCCATCAGGTTGACGTCGACCATGCGCCGCCAATGCTTGTGCTCCAGATTTTCCACGGTGCCCCAGGCCGAGGTGCCCGCGACGTTCATCACGATGTCGAGGCTGCCGTGCTCGCCGTGCACCTGCTCGGCGAAGGCGGTGACGGCGTCGAAGTCGGTGATATCGAACGCCTGCGCGGCAAGCACGACGCCGCCGTCGCGGCGGATGCCCGCCACCGTGTCGTCCAGTCCGGCGGCATCGATGTCGGTGAGCACCAGCTCGGCGCCCGCCGCGGCGGCGGCCTGCGCGGTGGCCCGGCCTATTCCGCTGGCGGCGCCCGTGATCAGCACCTTCGCGTCCCGCACTGTCCTGCGGCCCGGTCGCCCATTACCTCGCACTGCGCATCCTCATCTCGAATTTCTCGAATCGGCTCACCGCAGGGTAATCGAGCGCGGCTCAGCGGCCCAGTACGGCGAGCATTCCGGCCACCGCCCTGGGCCAGGTGTACTGCTCGGCCCGGCTGCGGGCCGCCCGCCTGCGGCCCACCGTCGGCAGCGCGAGCACGTCGGTGACCGCCTGCGCGAACGCGGAGCCGCGGTCGTCGGCGACGGCGCCGCACTCGGCGGTCACGATGTCCTTGAGCGCCGAGGACCGGCTCGCCACCACCGGGGTGCCCGCCGCCAGCGCCTCCAGCGCGGCGAGGCCGAACGTCTCGTGCGGGCCGGGAGCCAGTGAAACATCCGCGGTGGCAAGCAGTTTCGCCACCATCGCGCGCTCGGAGATGAAGCCGGTGAAATGCACGGCGGGCAGTCCGCCCGCCAGTGCGGGCAGCGCACGCGCCCGGCGCTCCAATGCCTCGCGGCGCGGCCCGTCACCCGCGACGACCAGCCGGACCTCGGTGCCCGCCTCGCGCAAGGCGGCGACCGCCTCGATGCTGCGCTCCACCCGTTTCTCCACAGACAACCTGCCGCAGTGCACCAGCAGCGGATGACCGGGCACCCCGAGATCGGCGCGCAGCCTGCCGTCGTGCCTGCGCGGGCTGAACAACTCCAGGTCCACCCCGAGCGGCACCAGCTCGACGTTCGGCGCGTCGATCCGCAGGAACTCTTCGCGGGCGAACTCGGTGGTGCAGACCACGATGTCGTAGTCGGCGGCGGTGCGGCCGTTGGCCACGTCGGCGCAGCGGCGCGCGGCCCGGCGCGGCATGAACTGGCCGAGCAGCCGGTCGAGTCGTTCGTGCGAGATCATCACCCCGGTCACGTCGCGGCGCCGGGCCCAGCGGCCGAATCCGCGCAGGGTCAGCCGGTCCGACACCTCGAGCACGTCGGGGCGCAACCCGGCGAGCACATCGGCCACCCGCCGCGGGTCGGCTGCGCGATAACCACCAGTCCACGGAATGGCCAAGGCGGGCAGGGTTATTCGCAGCACACCGGTCGGCAGCAGCTCTTCGGAGCGGCGTGCGCCCGGCACGATGAGCACCACTTCGTGGCCCGCCGTCACGTAGCCCTCGCCGAGGTGATGCAAGGCAGTGCGCAACCCACCCGACCGCGGGCCGTAGAAGTTCGCAAGCTGAACTATGCGCACCTCGCCGATGGTGCAGCCCATCGGGTGATCCTCGGGACCGGTGCGCCCAACGCGGCGTGAACAGCCGTGGAAGACCCGGCGAACCGGCTTGCCAGGGGGCTACTCCGGCCACACCTTGATCAGGCCGTGGCCACTCGCGGCGGGTAGCACGGGCGAGAGCTCGGCCCGCACCGGAATCCACTCGGTGTCGGTGAACCGCACGCGTAGTCGCAGGTGTCTGGCCGCCGTTCCGGCGGGTTCGGCGGCCAGCTCGGCGCAGGCGGCGCGGAAGCCGGCCAGGTCGTCGGGGTGCACCGCCGGGCGTTCGACGGCCCAGCGGTCCAGCGGCGGGGCCGGGGTCCTGGTCCACTCGTAGATGAGGCAGGAGCTCAGGCCGACGAAGCCGACGCCATCGTCCGCCCGCTGCGAGACCGCGCGCAGCATGGTCATGTCGACATCGGGTTGGGCGGGCGCGGCATCGGCGAATTCGTGCATCACCGCCCTGATCCGGCGGGCCACCGGATCGGCCCTGGTCACCATTTGGAAGCTGCGCACGACACCGTCGTCGCCGAGCATGTCGACCTCGCTCTGATGTCGGCCGTCGAGCGTGCCGACCATCTCGAAATAGTCGATCCGGCCCTCGAAGCGCACCATGCGGCCGAAGGCCTCCGGCGGCGTGCGGATCACCCGGACGTCCTCGGGTGCCCTGGCGAAGACCAGCTCCTCCAAACCCGGTCCGTGGTGCGCCAATTCGGTGTCGGCGACCCAGTCCCACGCGGCGACCCGCAGACGCGGCGGCGGCTGTTGCTCGTCGGTCCCGGCCCACACCTGCACGCCGTGCACCTCGTCGAACGCGCACAGGATCGGCACGCCGAGCACGACAAGCCCTGTCTCGCAATGGGTCACGGACTCGGCGGTCTCGACGCAGCACTGCACCACCTCGATGATGCGTTGCGGCGCCGCGGCATGCAGTTCCCGGCGCACCCGCAGCAAGCGGGCCCAGTCCTTCACCTTTGTCCCATCGGACACCAGCGTCGGTGCCGCGCACTGCCCATCCGGCGTGCGGCCCAGCGTCTCGACCAGCAACCAATCATGTTCGGACAGTTGATGTTCGGACGAGCGTTCGGCGGTCATATCCCCGCAGTGCCGCGACTCGCCCTCGGCAAGTCGAGATCGAGTGGGATGCGGCCGACCGCCAGATGCGCCTCCACCTCGTCGGCGGGCATCGGCCGGGCGATCAGAAAGCCCTGCGCCCGATAGCAACCGAGCCCGACCAGCGTGCGCGCGGCCACCGCCGTCTCGACGCCCTCGCCCACCACGCCGAGGCCGAACGAACCGGCAAGCCCGATAATGGATTTCACGATCGCCAGATCGTCGGTGCTCGCGCCGAGGCGCTGCACGAAGCCGCGGTCGATCTTCACCGCGTCGACCGGCAGCGCCTTCAGATGCGACAGCGAGCTGTAGCCGGTGCCGAAATCGTCGATGGCGATCTGCACGCCCATCCGCTTGAGTCCGCGCAGGGTGACCTGGGTGCGCGCCAGATCCTGCACCACGACGTGCTCGGTGATCTCCAGGCAGATCGAACTGCCGTCGATGCCGAACAGCCGCAGGATGTCCTCGATCCGCTCCACGAAGTCCAGGCTGACCAGCTGCACCGGCGAAACATTGATGCGCATCACGACATTCGCCGCCAGGCCACGCCTGCGCCACTCGGCGAACTGCGCACAGGCCGACCTGATCACCCAGCGCCCGAGCTCACCGGCCAGGTTGGTCGCCTCCGCCACCGTGACGAACGCGGCGGGCGGCAGCAGCCCCCTGGTCGGATGCAGCCAGCGGACCAGCGCCTCCAGCGCGACGATGCGCCCGGTGCGCAGATCGACCTCGGGTTGATAGTGCAGCAGCAGCGAGCCGTCGGACACGGCGCCGCGCAGGTTGAGCTCCACATCGTCCTGCAGCTCGAACTGGGCACGCATGGCGTCGGTGAACACGGCAACACCGTTGCCACCGCCCGATTTCGCGGACAGCAGCGCATGGTCGGCGCGGCGCAACACGTCGGCGACGGTGGTCTCGCCGGGGATGCCGACGGCCACCCCGATACTCGCCGCGCGACTCACCGATTCCCCGCCGACGGTGACCCGGCGGCCGATGAGCTGCTGGATCCGGGTGCCCTCCTCCTCCGCCGCGACCGCGTCCATCGGCTTGGCCGGCACGATGACGAACTCGTCACCGCCGAGCCGCGCGATCATGTCGTCCGGGTCGAGGTGCTCGCGCAGCCGCGACGAGAGGGTGCGGATGAAGTTGTCACCCGCGGTGTGGCCGAGGAAGTCGTTGAGCGCCTTGAGCCGATCCAGGTCCAGGAAGAACGCCGCCACCGGCCCCGGGCTGCCCGGTTTCAGCCGCTCGTCCATGTGCTCTAGCAGTGCGCGGCGGTTGGCCAGTCCGGTCAGGTCGTCGTGCAGCGCGATGTAGCGCAACCGCTCCTCGGCGACGACCCGCGCCTGCAACTGCGCGAACAGCGCGGCGATCGCCTTGAGCACGTTGAGCTCGCGGGTGCTCCACTCCCGGTCGCCGGTCTTGATGAAGCCGAGCACGCCGGTCGACTCGCCGCGCGAGAGCAGCGGCACCGCGGCGGTGGTGACGACAGGGATGCCGGAGGCCCGGCGCATCGTCTCCTGATAGTCGGCGAACTCCGGTGTGGGGCGGGCGATCATCGGTTCGGTCCCGTGCTCGAACGCGCGGAACACCGGATCGGCGCCCTCGAAGTAGACGACCTCCAGCGGATCCGGATCGGGCACCTGCGGCCGGTGCGGCCACTCCGCGATCAGCACCGACGCCCGGCGCTCGCGGTCGGTGTGGCGCACATAGCTGAAGTCGACGTCGAAGTATTCGACCAGCTGGGCCAGCACCCGCTCGGTCGCCTCGGCCATGGTCGTGGCGTCGACACCCATCAGCTCGGAGGCGACCTGGGTCACCAATGAGTCGAGCGTCCGCCGAGGCACCTTGTCTCCGATCACGCTATCCACGGGTGTCCACGCCCGGCATCGGCCGCCGCCGTCTGCGGAGCCGCCCATTACGACCCCGGGCAGCAGCCGATTCGCTCAGGCATAGCACCAACGCCATGGTCTCATGCTCAGGTACTCCGAGTAGGTCCGAGAATCGAAGCGACGCCAGTGTATCCACGAAATCCGGGAAAATCGTGGCCGGTGCGCCAGGGAGTCGCGCTTTTCGGCTGCTGTGCGCACCCATCCGTCACCCCACCATTCCGGGGTCGGTATCCGACGCACGGCAGCCGGGCTGTTCGGCTCGAATCGGCGAGCCGTGCAATTCATCGGCAATTGCCCGACAACCCCGATTATCCCACCAGATCGGATCGGCCCGATAGCGATCATCGGAATCACGGCCCGGCGGAAAATGACCTGCTACCGTCCACCCGAAGCCGCCAGCAACCCGGATCGGCGCGGCGGCGCTGCTCGCCTCGACAGCCATACTGTTCCTACTCCGTTGCTCCGCATCCTTACGCGGTCGTCGAACCGGGGCCGACATCTCCACCCGAATCCTGCTTTCGGACGGGTTTGCCTAGGGCAGTATCCGTCATCCGGCAAGAATTGACCAGACGTCTGGTTAATCTTCCGAAAACTGGACGCGCCCCTGTAAATTCCCCCTGGTCAGAACCCATCTCAGGGTTGAGCAAGATACCAGAGTGACTGGTCGGTTCTAGTGCAGCTAACCAGTAGCAAGCTAGACGAGGATGGAGATGAAGAGCTCGACCGAATCCGGCCCCTGCCAGATCTCGATCTCTTCCCGATAAGCCCGGGTGATCTCGGCCGACGCTGTCGCGTCATCGACCTGCGCCCACACGTCCTCCACCGGATCGTGATAGTCGCCGTTCGGCGCGAAGCGGGCGTACACACCCTTCGGCACGCGCACCAGGACATCGCCGATCGGCACCGACTCGGGTTCGCGGTACTCGAAGCAGACCACAGCGTTGTAATTTCCGGCTGGGTCCGGCACGTACACGGTGTACATCGGGCGGTCCTCGCCCTTACGGTCGCGCAGGCGATCCTTGAGGAACTCGATCAGGTCGCTGTTGCTGACCTTGAAGCTCGGGCGCACCCGCGGCACCACCAGGCCGCCGTAGATCGCCTCACCACGCACTGCGATCGCATAAGTCATCGGGCGTCTACCGCCAGATACAGCTCGATCTTGTAGGCATGCGGATAACACTCGAAGTCACCGGTGTAGGTCCGTTTGATCTGGTTGTGTTCCTCGGCGTACGCGATCTGGGTCCAGAGGTCGGTCATCACCTGCGGAAAGTTACCGACCGAGGAGAACCGCGCATAGGTGCCGCGCGGCAGCCTCGCCACCAGGTGGCCGCGGGTGACATCGCCGAAGGACGCGCACTCGTAGCCGACGATCTGGGTGTTGTAGGTGCCGAGCTCACCGGTGTAGTCGGTGTAGGCGCTGGCGAGCGGGCCGCCGAGCTCCTGGTGCAGCACGGTCGCCCAGGCTGCCTCGAGGTCGTGGTCACGCAGCTCTCCGAGCGCACGTTTAGGGCTCCGCACCGGCAGCCCGGCAACCCACGTTTCGTCCCGCTCGACGATTTCAAACTGCATGGAAAGACTCTTTCGAGATGAATCCGGGGGCGATGCCCGCATCCGGTCGGCCAGAAAGGCCATGCTATCAACACAGACCGCGTGGTCACGATCACATGTCCGGCTTGTTATCCACGGTCACGACCGTGCCGAACTGGACAAATGACCTGTGCCGGGTAAAGCGACACCGCCGGAAAGTCACTCATGCATAGTTGACATGATCGTTCTGCTTGCCGATCAACTGGCCAACCGTCGACCCCGAACGGAGACCTGATGAACGACAGCCCGATCCACGACGAACTCGACGAGCGTGCCGCGGCGCTGGCCGACCAGGTGATCTCTTGGCGCAGGCAGTTGCATCAACATCCCGAGCTGTCCAACCGGGAGGTCGAGACCGCCGCCCTCATCGCAGGCCAGCTGCGCTCGCTGCACCTCGACGAGGTGCGCACCGGGATCGCCGGGCACGGCGTCGTCGGGGTGCTGCGCGGCGGGCGACCCGGCGACAAGGTGATCGCGCTGCGCGCCGACATCGACGCCCTGCCGGTGCCGGACGAATGCGGCGTGGACTTCGCCTCGCACGTGGTCGACGACGAATACCCCGGCGGCCCGTTCCCGGTGTCGCACGCCTGCGGCCACGACTGCCACACCGCGATGCTGCTCGGTGCCGCGAGTGTGCTTGCCGGCGTGCGCGATCGGCTGTCCGGCACGGTGCTGTTCGTCTTCCAGCCCGCCGAGGAGGGTCCGCCGGTCGACGAAAAGGGCGGCGCGCGAGAGATGCTCGCCCAGGGCGTGTTCGCCGACCCGGTGCCGACGATGGCCTTCGGTTTCCACGTGACGCCATTTCCCAAGGGCTCCATCGGGTATCGGGTCGGCAACCAGTTCGGCGCCTCGTGTCTGGTGCGGATCACCATCACCGGGCAGCAGGTGCACGGCTCGACACCGTGGCTGGGCATCGATCCGATGCCCGCGGTCGGCGCCGTGCTCACCGGCATCGGCCAGCTCTACCGGCAGGTGAACGCGTTCGAGCCGATCACCGTGTCGATCGGGCACATCGAGGATGTCGGGCGGTTCAACATCATCGGCCGCACCGTCACCCTGTGGGGCACCATCCGCTGTGCCGTGGAAGCCGATATGGCCGAGGTGCAGAAGCGACTCGGCACGCTGACCGAGCACACCGCACAGGCCTACAACACCACCGCGACGGTCGACTATCTGCAGGATGTGCCCGCGGTGCACAACAAGAAGGAGTGGATCGACGCCGCCCTGCCGACGTTCTGCCGGGTCGCGGGGGTCGACCGCGTCGTGCAGACCCCGGCGACCCTCGGCTACGACGACGTCTCGGAGTTCGTCAACAAATACGGCGGGCTGTATGTGACGCTCGGCGTGCAGGACGCCGAGCTCGCCGACAACGGGCTGCCGGTGCCCGCGCCCGGCGGCCGCGGGCTGTTCATGAACCACAGCCCGCACTTCTACGCCGACGATGACACCCTCGTCACCGGTGTCCGGTTGCACGCCCACGTGGCCGTCGACCACCTGACCGGCGCGCTGGTCCCGGATCTAGAGTGATTCCCGTGTGCCACACCATCGCCGAGCTGGACGCCGCGGTCGCCGACTGCTTCGCCTGCCCTCGACTGGTCGCCTGGCGCGAACAGGTGGCACGGGAGAAGCGTGCCGCGTTCCAGCACGAAACCTATTGGGGCCGCCCCGTTCCTGGTTACGGGCCAGATGATGCCCGGTTGTTCGTCGTCGGGCTGGCACCAGCCGCGCACGGCGGCAACAGAACCGGCCGCATGTTCACCGGCGACCGCAGCGGCGACGTGCTCTACGCCGCCATGCACGCGGTCGGGCTGGCCAACCAGCCCACGGCGACCCATCGCGACGACGGCCTGCGCCTCAACGGCGTCCGAGTGACCTCACCGGTGCACTGCGCACCGCCGGACAACAAGCCGACACCCGCCGAGCGCGACCGCTGCAAACACTGGCTGGCCACCGAATTCGCTTTGCTGGCACCGACTGTCCGCGCTGTGGTGGTGCTCGGCGGATTCGGCTGGCAGGCGCTGCTGCCCGTGCTGGCGGAGGCGGGGTGGGTCATTCCGCGTCCGCGACCGAAGTTCGGGCACGGGGTGCACGTGCAGCTGTCCCCGGCCGAAGCCGACCGCGCACCGCTGCACCTGTTCGGCTGCTATCACGTGAGCCAGCAGAACACCTTCACCGGCAGGCTCACGCCCGCGATGGTCGAGGCGGTGCTGAGCACGGCAGCCCAGGCCGCGGGACTCGACGTCGACGGGCCGTCGGCCGGCTAGTTCCGGACAACTCCGCACACCCGGTACGGCACCGTTATCGTGGTAGCCGGGGAGTCGGGAACCCAGCCGGAAAACCACTATCCATGGGATTTTCGGCACGGTTCCGACGGAGGAGCCGGGCGGCTGCGGCACGCCCATTTCGAACGGAGCGAACGTTGCCCAGTAACCACATGGTTTTCCTGCTACTGGATCTCGTGCTCATCGCGGTGGCGGCGCGGTTACTCGGCAAGCTGGCCGAGCGCCTGGGTCAGCCCGCGGTAATCGGGGAAATCGCGGCGGGAATTATCGCGGGGCCCACAATTCTGGGGGCACATTTATCCGGCATCGTTTTTCCGCAGGACGTGCGTTCCTATCTGAGCGCGTTCGCGAATGTCGGCGTGATGATCTTCATGTTCCTCGCCGGGCTGGAGATCGACCGCGGCTCGTTCAACGGCAATCGCCGGGCCGTGGCCACCGTATCGCTGTCCGCCTACTTCGTGCCGTTCGCGCTCGGTTGCGGTGTCGCGCTGCTGGTTCTGTCGAGATATCACCAGGACAACCGGCTGACCTTCGCGCTGTTCATCGGTTGTGCGCTCGCCGTCACCGCATTCCCGGTGCTGGCCCGCATCCTGATCGAGCGCGACCTGATGGGCACCAGGATCGGGCAGCTCAGCATGGCCAGCGCGGCCATCGACGACATCTTGGCGTGGATCGTGCTCGCCTTCGTCATCGGGCTGGCCCGGCCGGGCGCGGGCGACCAGTGGCGACTGCTGTTGTTCGTGCCGCTGGTGCCGGCGATGTGGTGGCTCGTGCGGCCCCTGCTGGTCCGCGCCTCCCGATCCACCGCGGCGACCAACGACAACAGGATGATCTTCCTCGCCGTCTGCGGTGCGCTGGTCTTTGGTGCGGCCACCGAATGGATCGGCCTGCACCTGATCTTCGGTGCCTTCCTGTTCGGCGTCATCTTCCCGCGTACCCACCGGCCAGTGGTGGAAACCGGTGCGCAACTGTTGAGTTCGGTATTCTTGCCGGCCTTCTTCGTCATCGCGGGACTCCAGGTGGATCTCAGCTCGCTCGACCGTGCGGGCGTCGCCGAGATGATCGCGATCCTGGTGACCGCGCTGGCCGGAAAGCTCGGTGGCACCTATTTCGCCGCGCGCGCCAACGGGATCGAGCCGCGCGAGGCCGGTGCGCTGGCGAGCCTGATGAACACCAGGGGGCTCACCGAACTCATCATCCTGAACGTCGGGCTGACCACGGGGCTCATCGGCGTGCAGCTGTACTCGATTCTGGTCGTGATGGCGTTGGTGACCACGGCCATGACCTCGCCGTTGCTGCGGCAGCTCGGGGTGACGCCCGAACTCGGGCGCTTGCCGATCCGGGCCACGGAGCCGCAGATGGTGCGGGAGCAAAGCTGAAACCAGCTCAGGCGCTTCGGTTCCCGTGGTCAGCGTCGGGTGCGGAAGGTGCGGCGCAGGTCGTCGACCCAGGCGTCGGGAAGTTCCCACGGAATGAAATGCCCGCCCGCCTCGTGGGCGGTCAGGTTGACGTGGTTGTACCACTCGGCACGATCGCTGGCGAGCCAGCTCTGCACCCGTTGCTCGGGAGTTGTTACGCCCGGCGGGTTCTCGTGGCCGACGAAGGTGATGCCGGTGGGTGCCTCGATCACCGGGATGCGATCGTGCGCGGGCGTCCACGGGTAGCGATTCGCGTTGGCGTAGTAGCGGATCGAGGTGCCGATGGCGTTGTTGACCCAGTAGATCATGGTGTGGGTCAGCAGGTCGTCCTTGGTGAAGACCGTCTCCACGTCACCGTGGCTGTCGCTCCAGGTGACCCAGCGCTGCAGGATCCAGGCGAGCAGGCCGGCCGGTGAGTCGGTGAGACCGTAGGCAAGGGTGCTCGGTTGCAGGACGTGCGCGGCGAGGTGGACGGCGAACCGGCGCTCCAGCGAGAGCAGTTGCCGGTAGGCCGGCTCGGGCAGGTCCGGTGGAATCGGTTGCCCGCCACTGAGATCCCAGGCCCGGTCACCGCTGAAGAGGGTGAGCTTCTGGCCGGAGCCGATGTGGATGCCGTGCAGTTCGTCGGCGTAGCGGTGGCCGAGTTCGCCGGTGACGAGTGCGCCGACGTCACACCCCGCCGCGGCGTATTTCTCGTGGCCGAGGGTGTCGGTCATCAGCGTGTGCCAGAGGTCGGCGACCTTCCAGAAGTTCATGTCCGGGTGCTTCGGCAGCGGCGTCGAAAAACCGAAACCGGGCAGCGAGGGGACGATGACGTCGAACGCGTCCGCCGGGTCGCCGCCGAAGGCCGCGGGGTCGGCGAGCGGGTCGATCACCTTGGCCCAGTGCCAGAAGGTCCATGGCCAGCCGTGGGTGAGAATCAGTGGGGTGGGGTTGGGTCCGACGCCCGGTTTGCGCAGGAAGTGAATCGGGACATCATCGATGGTCACCCGGTAGTGCTCGTAGGCGTTGATCGCGGATTCTGCTTTGCGCCAGTCGTATTCGTTGATCCAGTACTCGACGAGCTCTTGCAGGTACTCCCGGCGGACGCCGTAGCGCCAGTCGTCGTTGCCGACGTCGTCGGGCCATCTGGTCAGCCGGAGCCGGGTCGCGAGATCTTCCAGTACGTCGTCGGAAACATGGATGGGCGAAGGTTCCAGGGGGAACTGCGATGTCATGAATGTCCTTCCACTTCAACATGATTGGCAGCGGGTAGGTCGACGTCCATCAGCACGGCCAGCCGCTCCAGAGCAGGCAGTGCCGCACTGATCGCACGGCGCTCCGCAGGACTCAACGCCTCGGCCAGCTGCGTGATCCGACGAACCCGCTCCTGATGCCGCGTCTGCACGATCCGCGCCCCCGCCTCCGTAATCCGCACGAGCACCGCGCGACCGTCCCCCGGATCCGGCCGCCGCTCGACCAACCCGTCCCGCTCCAGCCGGCCGACGAGCTGAGTAATGGCAGGCTGAGTGATCTGCTCGGTCACCTTCAACGCGGTCATCCGCATCGGCCCCCGATGCAACAACGTATGCAGCACCGAAAGCGTTGTGAAGGTGTGCTTCTCCGCACTGGGCAACCGAATGGAAGCTCGCGTGAACACCCCCATCACCCGAGCAAGTTCATCGGCATCCAGTTCCCGCCGTCCTGCCATGCCCGAAATATATCACCAATTTATTTAAATAACTTATACACTTTCCACACCGCCACCTCCGCCCGCATCGCGCCAGCACGCGAAGCCGCCCCACACCGCCACCTGTTGCCGGCGAGGCGACAGGCCGGGCGGGTTGGGGGGTATCGGGGGTGGTGGGACCTAGTGTGCGGGGATGGCTAACCTGCATGGTCAGCATGGGCGGCGGCGGACGCGGGCCGAGTGGTGGGCGATGGTGCGGGCTTCGCCGTATCTGCCTGCCACGGTGCTGGTGCTGCTGGTGGCTGCGGCGGCGGGGTTGTTCGCGGGGTCGTATACCTATGCGCTGGCGAATCCGACGCCGCGGTTGATTCCGATCGCCGTGCTCGGGCCGCAGCAGAATGCCTCGGTCCAGCGGTTCTTGACGGAGATGCAAGGGTCGCTGGATGGTTCGCTGGCGGTGCGCGACTACGACTCCGCGGCGGCGGCGCGGTCGGCGGTCGAGGAGCAGCAGGTGTTCGCCATTGTCACGGCGCAGTCGCCCGGCGTGCGCCTTGAGGTGTCGAGTGCGTCCGGCCAGTCGGTTGCTCAGCTGCTCACCCAGGCCGCGGCCAAAGCCGGTCCGGCGGTGGGGATTCCGGCCGAAGTCGTCGATGTCGTGCCGTTGCAGCGCGGCGATCCGCGCGGGCTCGCGATCTTCTATATCTCGCTGGCCGCGGTGATCATCGGCTTCGTGGGCGCGACCCAATTCAGTGTGCACGCCTCGGCGCTGAACCCGGTCGAACGGATCGTCTTCACCGCGCTGTACGCGGTGGCTGGCGGCTTTGCCATTGCGGCAGTGGCGGATTGGGTGCTCGGCGCACTGCGCCTGCCGTTCCTGGAGTCCTGGGGCATCCTGTCGCTGACGATGTTCACCTCCGGCATGGTGTTCACCATGTTCAACACCTTGGTCGGACGGTGGGCGATCCTGCCGACCTGGGGGCTGATGGTGCTGCTCGGCAACCCGTCTTCCGGTGGGGCGGTGTCGTGGCCGCTGCTCCCCTCCGTGCTCGGCCATATCGGGCGCTGGCTGCCGCCGGGCGCGTCGGTCAACGCGCAGCACACCGCAGTGTATTTCGGTGCGCACCAACACATTTTCCCGTTCCTGGTGCTGGCCGGATGGGCACTGGTCGCGTGTGCGGTGTTCTGGATCTGGCGCCACCGTCATCCAGGCGGACGGAGCACCGAGAACGCGCACACCGCGCGATCAGGACGCCGGGAAGTGCTCGGCGAGAAACTTGCCGAAGACATGCCGTGAGAGCTGGGTGCCCCACCCCGCCCAGGTGAAGTCGTAGATGTGTTCGCCGTAAGGCACTGCGAGCAGCTGATTTTCGACCCCGACCCGGCGCAGCCGTTCGGCCAGTTCGGCCGAGCCGCGGTAGGGCGCGACATGGTCCCGATTGCCGTGCATGAGCAGGGTCGGCGGCACATTCGGGCGGACATAGGTGACCGGGGAGGCCGCTTTGTACCGGTCGGGCACCTCGTCGGGGGTGCCGCCGGTGTAGTCGATGAGGAAGGAGCGCATCCGCCCGGGCAGGCCGGTGTCACGCCACGCCTCGGCCAGATCGGGGACCGGGTAGAACGCCGCGACCGCCTTGACCGCCGTATCGGTGACCGCGCAACTCGGCGGCACCCGATCGTCGGCGTAGGCGCCCATCAGCGCGAGATTGCCGCCCGCCGAGCCGCCCGCGATCATCACCCGCTCGGGATCGATGCCGTACTTTTCCGCCTGCAGCTTGACCCAGCCGACGGCACACTTCACATCCCCGGGCGCTTGGTTCCAGCGCGCGGGCGGGGTCATCCGGTATTCGATGGCGAAGACGGCATATCCATTGTCGTTCAACCATTTATGCCACAGCGGCGCCTCGCCGCGGTCGCCGTTGCGCCAGCCGCCGCCGTGCACCCACACCACCGCGGGCCGTGGCCGATCCGACGGGCCCGCGGGCAGCTTCACATCGAGCTTCAGGTCCTGACCGTCGACGGTGTTGTACACGGTGCTCAACGCCTCGACCGGCGCTCCGGTGTTCGTGCCACCGGACAGGTAGTCATCCAAGGAGAGCTTCGCGTCGTGCCGCACCGCCGTCCCCCATGCCGCGGCCAACGGAAAACCGCCGGCGACCGTACCGAGCAGGCACACCAGCCCGGTCACCGCCGCCACCCGCCGCACCCCGACCCGGCCCTTTCGCCCGAAGGCGATGAGCGACAACACGAATCCCGTCAGACCGAGCGGGATCAGGTACAGCCCGTAGTCGCTCACCACATGCGTCAGCACCACGAAGGGCGCGGGGATGCGCACCGCGATGATCACGTAGACGAACAGCATCATCAGCACGGCCAGCACCGCCGCCACTGCCGCAACCAGCCAGCGAAGGACCATTCGCTCATTAACCCACGACCGCAGGCAGCAGACCGGCTGGCACGCCGATCGTCCCTGGTCACCTGAGGATCACGACTCCTGCCACGCCGTAATCGCGGCGGCCCAGCGCCGATTGTCGGCGAACTCCGAGAGCTGCCGACGGTTGATCAGGATGTAGATCTCCCCCGCCGTGGTCGTCTGCAGGATCAGCGGCTTTCCCGCGTTGAGCAGGCCGCCCAGCAATCTGCCGTAGAGGGCGGTGAATGGGCGGCGTAGCGAGATGATCGCCTCCCGCGAGAGGGTCAGGTCGCCGGTGTCGCTCCAGTCGGTCAGCACCAGGCCGCGCGGGCCGAGTTCGATCCGCCCGCGCCGCGGGAACAGCGCGCGCTGGCTGACGATCCCGGCCGCCCGATCCGCCGCGCTGTGCCTGCGCAGTTCGTCCACGGTTGCCGCGATATAGGTGCCACTGCGCAGTATGTTCGTCATGACGAACACCTCCCCCGGATCGAATGCCGAGCACTCCTGGAATTGTCTAGCCAGGTAGCGGTGTGGCACATCGCCCGGTCGACCCCCCGGTGTCCTCCGTAGGAGGTATCTTCCGGCCGGATTGCTCACCCGAGAGGAGTACTAGGGCCGGGTGTAGAGGAAGGCGGTGGAGCTGTAGTCGGCTTGTTCGTCGTTGGTCGGGCCGTGCTCGATGCCGAAGCGCAGGCTCGAGCGGTAGCCGACGGAGTCGGCGAGCATGAGCCGGTAGGCGGTGGCGCAGTAGTCCGGACACCCGTTATCGGTCATCCGAACCGTGGGCTGGCCGGTGAGCGGCAGGGTGTAGCGCTTGCCGTAGTCGAAGAACCAGCCGCCCTCGTAGAAGTCCTCCGTGCCGGTGCCGTGCAGTTGCGGGGTGGCCGAGCCGTCCACGTAGACCTTTTCGTCGCCCTCCATGAACACCGCGTCCCGGCCCATCGAGGTCTCGACGTGGCGACCGCTCATGGCGTGACTGACCCCGACGAACTTTCCGGTCCCGGTGACGTCGGCGAAGAGCCAGTCGCGGTTCGGTGTGGTGGGCCCGGCGTGCGACCGGGTGGTGAAATACCCGGCCTGGCCGCTGCTCAGCGCCCCGCCCCAGACCGCGTCCGGGGCGACGACCAGCTCGGTGTCGACGCCGCGGATCGGCGCACCGGTGTCATTGCGCAGCGACACCACGGCGTCGTCGGCGAACGGCATCGGCCACCACGCCGAGAGCCAGCCGCCCGGCTCCGGGCTCGTCGCGAACAGCAACGACCGCACGTCCACCGGGCCGAGACCGGCGCCGAAGAACTCGCCGATCGGCGAGTCGACCAGGTCGTGACCGTCGAACCGAATCTGTAGCCGCACCCGGGCGATGTCGGTCCCGGCGGGCAAACGCACGCGCAGTGCCGAAATAGTGCCGGGTCCAACCGCTTTGGGGAGCGCCACCGGTGCTTCGTCGAGTACGTCGACCGTGTGCGTCTGCGTCCGCGCACCGAGAACTATCGGCTTCGGATCTCTCGTTCCCGCAGCCAGGAGCGTAGCCAGCACATCGAGAGCAGGATCGGAGCGGTCGAAAGTGCGGATACCCACGGGATTCGGGAAGTGCCGGAAGGTGACGTGGTAGTACTCCACCGGTTTCGACAGACTGACGCGCATCGAATTCCGGTACGGCATCGGCACTTTGATGTAGACACCACCGGGCGACTGCGTGGCGTTCGCCACGAGTGGAAACACGAAGGGCGGGCCGAACTCGCCGTCGACCACCGACTGCAGCGGCTCGTCGAGGACGAGCTGGTCGTCCACTTCGATCCGAATGTCGCCGAGTGCGGTGACATCTCCCCGGTTGATGGTGAACCAGATCGAATCGATCTCGCCCGCTCCGTCGTCCTCGGCGACCACGCAGCGGGGCCCGTCCTGGCGCAGGCAGCCGCCCGTCCAGTCTTTGTTGCCGCCGCTGCGATCGAAGCTGGAGTACTGCTGCGCCTGCACCGCGCCGCTGAGGTACGGCAGGGCGTCCAGCCGCCGGTAGGTGTCCCACCCGACGGTCGCCTCCGCGATCCCGGCCGCGTCGCCGACCACGGCCGCGGGCTGGGCGGTCGCCACCACGGGCACGGTCAGCAGCGCCGCGACGAGCGCGACCAGTACGCGAAACGACGAGACCCTTGTCCGAGGATCGAACAGCACGCTTACCGTCTCCTCTGTTCCGTGAACCACCGGCTACCGGAACGATCGTCGTCCAGTGTGCGGCCGTCTCCACGTATTCGGACCTGTGGCCGCCCCGGATGGGCGGTTCAGCGGACCGGCGAAGCTGCGTCCAGGCGTGGACAGCAGGTGTCGCGCCACTGTTTTACGTGGTCACGACCCTAGGCTAGGGGGATCGACACCAACTTCTCGCGCGGCGCCTTCTTGCGGAGCGCACTCGGCATCGGCATAGCCGGCTGGGCATCGGCGGGTCTGCCCGGTGCGTCCCGCGCCCGGGCCGAACCCATGCCGCTAACGTCCAGCCGCCTTGCGGCTGGGGTGGATTGGAGCAAGCTCGACAAGCGGATACGCGGTCGGGTGCTGCTGGCGACCGACACGGAGTACGCGACGGCTAAGCGGCTCTTCAACACCCGGTTCGACGAGGCGAAGCCGACCGCCGTCGTGCAGGTCGGCACGGTCGACGACGTCGCGGCCGCGATCACCTTCGCGGCCGAGCACGACCTGGTGCTCGCCGCACGCGCGGGCGGCCACTCGTATGTGGGTGCCTCGGCGGCGACCGGCGCGATGATCATCGACCTGCGCCGATTGACCGGGGTGAGTTTCCGCGACGGCGAAGCCGTTGTCGCACCGGGCATGACGCTGTACGGGGTGTACCGCGAGCTGGACCGTTTCGGGCAGAGCATTCCGACGGGGATGTGCCCGGCGGTCGGCGCGGCCGGGCTCACCCTCGGCGGCGGCATCGGGTTCGAATCCCGCCGCTACGGGCTGACCTGCGACCGGCTCGTCGCGGCGTCGATGGTGCTGCCGAACGGCCGCGCGACCGAAGTGTCGCCGACCTCCCGGCCCGACCTTTTCTGGGCGCTCCGCGGTGGCGGAGCCCATCTCGGTGTGGTCACCTCGCTGACCTATCGCACCTGTCCGGCGACGCCGAAAGACATTGTGCACCTGACCTTTCCCGGTTCGGCCGCGGCGCAGGTGATCGCCGGGTGGTCGACCTGGCTCGGCACCGCCGACCCAGCCGAGTGGGCCTGCGTCAGCGTGGATGCGGACGGACGCGGCGGGCTGAACTGCTGGATACAGCTGGTATGCCCGGCCAAGGCGGGCATACGGGCCGCAGTCACCGTACTGGCTGCGACCGCGAGACCACTGAAGGTGGACTACAAGAGCCTGTCGCACATGGACGCGGTCCTGCACCTCGCCGGCGGCGCGGCCACGCAGCCGCGCGCCCAGTTCACCTGCGGCTCCGACGTTCTCACTGATCTTTCCGCAGCTGCCATCGGTGCGATCATCGAGGCGATCACCGCACATTCCCGCGCGGGCGGCACCGGATGGGTCCAGATCAACACACTCGACGGCGCCGTCCGCGACATCGGCCCCGACCAGACCGCCTTCCCATGGCGCGAGCATGCCGCGCTGGTGGAATGGGGCAATTACCAACAGATCCCGCACGAGAAAGCCGCGGGGTGGATCGCCGAGGCACACCAGCTCGTCGCTCCCTTTTCCGTAGGCGGCTACGCCAACTACCTCGAACACGGCGATCCGATGGAGCGGTACTACGCGCACAACTATCCCCGGCTCGCGGAGCTTCGCCGAAAGGTGGACCCGCAGAACCGAATACACACGGCACTGGTCAGCTGACGTGCTGGAAGGTACGCCAGTGACCGACTACGCGGTAGGTGCGGGGCGCACGAGAATCGCTCGGGCGTAAAGGAGTTGGAAGCCGATCCGTTGGACGTTCTGTTGCGACTTCGAGCCGGGGAGGGTGCAGACCACGGCGAGGTCACAGCCTGCCGCAGCGGCGGTGGCGAGGCGGGTCGACAGGAGCGTGGCTTGAACACCGCGGCGGCGGAAGGCGGGTAGGGTCGCCGCGCCACAAAGTTGGGCGACGCCTTCGGCGAGGCGCAGACTGGCGCCACCGACCGGCACGCCGTCGATGCGCGCGAGCGAACCGGTGAAGCCCTCGGCGGCGGCCATGTCGCGCATGGCGTCGTCGAGGATCTCGCGCGGGAAGTCCTCGTTCGATGCGACACCCTGGGTGTCGGGAGTGGCGAAGCCGTCGACCATGACCTCGAGCCAGGTCTCGAAATCTTCGGTGCCGACCGCCGAAACCTCCACTCCGTCAGCGAGATTCGTCTGCCTGTCCGCCTCGAGGCGCAGGCCGAGCACGTTCTCGAAGCCGGTCAGCAGGTAACCACGGCGGGTCAGGCGCTCCACGACGCTCGGATCGGCGAGCGTCGACACCTCGAACTGCACCGGCGCGTCACGCTCGGCGTAGGCCTGCTCCACCGCGTCCAGCGTGCTGTCGTCGAAGTCCTCGCCCATACCGACGCCGACGACCTTGTCGAGGGGCGAGGCCGCGCCTGCCCACACCGCGAGTCCGCTGCCGATCGGCAGCAGCAACACGTTTTCCTGCGGGTTGCGCCGCGCGGCCGCGCGGGCGCCTTCGGCCATCAAGGACCGATCGGCGCGCTCGACGCGTGCTGCCAGGTCCGTTCCCGCGAAGAGGCTCAGTTCAGTCGGCATGGCTGCATTCCTACCAGGTGGAACGAGCCGGGTGACACTGCTTTTCCTCAACCAGCGGCACGAAGCGCAGGCGATGGCGCTGCGGTTTTGTCAGCGGTGCGGCCGAGTGGGAGCACCGACACGAGCATGCCGACACCCGCCAGCGGAATCAGATCCAGGGTGATCATCGGCGACAAGGTGCTGATCGCCATCAGCACCGGACTCCACCACCGCAGTCGCCCGGCCCGGGCGAGCAGGATGGTCAGCACGATCAGGCCGAGGAAGAACAGCGGCGGACCCACGAGGTAGAACGCCGGGCGGACACCGGGGATGTCCGAGAACGCATTGCTCAGCCTGGACATTTCGGCCTTGTCCGCGGCCTGAGCCGCGAACGCGACGTCCGCGACGAACTGAACTATCGTCGTCGCCAAGCCGATCAAGGTGACGGCTATCGCGCTGTTGCGCAAGGCATTCGACGGAAGCAACCGCCCCATACCCAGCACCACCGGTATGAACAGCACCATGCCGATGAGCCCGACGATATGCGCGACCTGCCAATCGAGCCCCGGTCCGTACCTGCCGTCCGCCCGGCCGAAGAGCCGGATCACGCCGTATCCGGAGAAGAACAGTGGTGCGGCGAACAGCAGCACTCCAGGGTATTTCACGAGCCAAGCTTGGCAGGGCCGGGCCGTGCGGGGCCTCCGGGAAAACCCTGGTTCCCGAATCAGGGTGTCGCCGCGCGCATTCCGGGCTACGGCTGCGGTATCGGCGCGGACTCCGGGAAGGTGGCCGGGAGGGCGGTCAGTGCTCGATGGAACGGCCCAGGACGCCAGGTCAGGTCAGTGGCTGGTACCGCCAGGCGGATTTCGGGTAGCGCGTCGAGCAGCTGGTCGATGGCGTCCTGGGCGATCAGGTAGGCCAGCGAGCTGGCGGGGCAGACGTGCGGCCCGGTGCCGAACGCGAGATGAGAGCGGTTGCCCGCGTATTGGTTCGCGCTGATCGCCGGGTCGGTGTTGCAGGCGGCCATGCTGATCACCACCGGCTGGTGCGCGGGCAACCAGACGTCGTCGATGAGGATCGGCTGCCTCGGGAAGCTGATGCAGAAGTTCGCCATCGGCGGATCGTTGAACAGCACCTCGTCGAGCGCGTCTCGGGTGGACAGGCTGCCGCCGAGCACGCTGCCGCCGAAGCGCTCGTCGGTCAGGATCAACAGCAGGGTGTTGACGATCAGGTTCTGCTGCGGCTCGATGCCCGCGCCGTAGAGCGTGGCCAATTGGTGCACCATTTCGGTGTCGGTGAGCCCGGCGGGGTGTTGCAGCATGCGGGTGGTGATGTCGTCGCCCGGCTCGGCCCGCTTGAGCTTGGTCAGTTCCAGCAGCGCGCCGATGAGCATCTTGTTGCCCTGTTCGGCCTCGACGCCCTCGAAGATCGCCGCCATGCCGGTCGCGGCCTGCTCGGCGATCTCGGCCGGACAACCGAGCATGGCGTTCAGCACGGCGAAGGCGAGCGGAAAAGCGTACTGGCGGACCAGATCCGCCGAACCGTCCGCGCAGAACGCGTTGATCAGCGGTATCGCGACTTCGGCCACGGTGTCGTGCAGGCGGTACTGATCGACCTTGTCGAGGCCCGCGGTATTGGTTTGCCGATAGCGGGCATGCTCGGCGCCCGCATTGCGTAATGCATTGGGCCGCCACTGCATCATCGGCAGCACCGGGCAATCGGCCGGCACGCTTCGCTGCCAGGTACGCGGGTCGGCCGGAAAATGGTCGGGGTCATTGAAGATCCGCACTGCCGTGTAATAGCCGATCACCAGCGTCGCGGGCACCCCCGCCGCCAATTCCACCGGCACCAGTGACCCGTAATCCGCCCGCATCTTCCGATATGCGCCGTGCGGATCCGCCGCGAACTCCGGTGCGTACAACGACACCCGCGGCCCGTCGGTGTCGGTCGGTGAGCCGGGCGAGACGGGCACGGCCCGGTTGTGCGCGGTGGGTGGGGGCTGCGTCATCGCGAAAACTCCAGGCGGTCGAACTACGAACTCCGTGAGCCTATGCAGCCGTGGGAGCGCATGTGCCGAAATCCGCCGGGTCGAACTCGAAACGTTTTCGCGCCACTCCGCCAACATGTTTGCCACTCATTCGCCGCAATGGTTCCATGAAACGGCGAGACCTGGTGACGGGATTGGCAGTCGATTTGCCGTGTAGCTCAATTGTGCTGGCGAAAGGAGCCGTCCCGCGATGCGTGCGCGCGATTCAGGTCGATACTGCCGAGGAATCGGTTTCACCGTGGCGCTCACGATCGCGGGAATGGTCGCCGCCACTCCCGCTTTCGCCGAGGTGATCGAGGACGGGAGTATCGCACCGACGGGGGCGAACGACTGGGCTTGCGTGCCGAAGGCGACCCAACCGGAGCCGGTGGTGCTCGTGCACGGCACATGGGGTAATCAGAACTCCTGGGATACGCTGGCTCCACAGTTGAAAGCCCTTGGCGTGTGCGTGTTTTCGCTCAATTACGGACATGCCCCGTTCAGCGTTCGCGGTGCCGCGCCCGGTGTTTTCGGCACCGCCGATATTCGTGCTTCGGCCAAGGAACTCGGGGAATTCATCGATCGGGTGCGCGCGGTCACCGGTGCGGCGAAAGTCGATATCGTCGCGCATTCGCAGGGCGGTCCACTGACCCGGCAGTACCTACGGTTCGAAGGCGGAGCGTCTCGCGGTGACCCGGCGCGCAACAAGGTCGATGACCTGGTCACCATTGCCGCCACCCATCACGGCACCACGGCCGACGGGCTCGGCCACCTCCTACCCTCGGGCAGCGCGGCCGGTATCGCGGACGCTTTGATCGCCAGGGTGCTCGGTACCGCCGCGGCGCAACAGTTGACGGGCAGCGAGTTCATCCGCACGCTCAATGCCGCGGGCGACACCGAACCCGGCGTGCAGTACACGGCGATCGCGAGCCGCGTGGATCGCGTGGTCACCCCGCCGGAAGCGACTTTCCTGCGCGCGGGCCGGAATGCGACCGTCGAGAATCTCTGGGTGCAGGACGTGTGCCCCACCGACACTTTCCACCACGGCATCCTCCCCGACTCCCCCGCCGTCGCGTTTCTCGTGCACCGAGCCCTCGGCCTGCCTTACGCCGGCGATCCCTGTCCCGCGCCCGACGCGCTGAATTAGCAGCCGCACGTTCGCCCGGTTGAAGT
The DNA here is from genome assembly GCF_004634405.1 of Nocardia sp. CS682. Lineage (NCBI taxonomy): Bacteria > Bacillati > Actinomycetota > Actinomycetes > Mycobacteriales > Nocardiaceae > Nocardia > Nocardia sp. CS682. Next base: position 3,584,939 of record NZ_CP029710.1, read on the forward strand.
GGCGACCCGTGTGGTGTGCGGGCGATGCGCAAACCCCCAAAAGCCCGGGGGTCAAAACCAAACCGGAAATATGCTTTGATCAGGGGAAATGTCTCATAGACAGCCCAGGATCCGTCAGCGCATCATGATCTTTACGTCCGGTGCCGTTCGTCGGGGGAACGTCAAAGGAAACCCGCACGGATTGGAAAGACCATGTTTATCGAGAAGTTGGTGTCGACCGCGATTTTCGCCATAGCGGCCACCGGAATCACCATGGCGACGGCGCACGGGGAAGCGCAATTGGCCGATGTCACGATCCACGCCGTGGACGGCCCCGTCGGCTACACGACGACCTTGGCGGCTGATCATTCACACGCCCTGGTCACCCTGGCTTCGGGCAAGTTCGTGCTGACGCCGGACGCGGTCCAGGTGGTCGCGGACGACGGCGCGGTCGTCGGCGCGATCCCGACGACGCTGCGCACCGAAGCGGGCCAATCCATGGCTGTGACACCCGCTTTGAACAGCGCCACCGAACTGACCCTCACCCCGGTGGGTGGCCCGACGGCCGCCGCGGTCAGTTCGCAGGATCTGCCCTTCGTGCACACGGTCGGCGGCGGCGGCGCCATCCTCGCAGGCGCTTTCGTCGGCTGCCTGGTCGGCATTGTGATCGGGATCTGGTTCTTCCTGGTCGGTGCCATCATCGGTTGTGCGATCGGTGCCGCCATCGGCGGATTCATCGGCGCCGTTTCGTGATACTGCCCCATCACGAAGGGTGACGCACCCCACGAGAGACCAGGAAACGAAAGGCCCGCGCGCACCCCGAGCGCGGGCCTTTTGTTGTTCTGCGAGAGCCGATTACACGCAGTACTCACACGTGCCGTTGGCGGGAAGCTGGATGAAGCATTGCGCGCACACCGCCGCGCGCGTCGGCTGCGGCTTGGTCTCCACCTGCGCGGTGCTGCTCGGCGCACGGCGACCCGCCACCTTCGGCGTGAGCGGCGGGACTGCCATGTCGGCAGGCATCGCGGCGCCGTAGAACTGGTAGCACTGCCAGCGCGCGTAGGCGGCGTGCAGCTCCATATCATCTGGAATCGGCAGGCCGGCCAGCTCGAGTACGTACTTGTAGGTGTCGCCGACCGTGTGGTTCTGCCGCACGCAGAGCGCGGTGAGCGGCGGCTCCCCCGCACCGTGGCAACGGCGGGCGATCTTGCGCAGAATCGCGTCCATCCAGGTGCGGGTCGGCGCGCCGGTATGCACGCCGGATACCTCCTGCACCCGCTCGGCCAACTCCGCGACGGTGATGAAATGCCCGTACCCGGTGGCGATCTCGGCCAGTTCCGCGTGCGCGGCCAGCGCCCACGCCACTGTCGCCTCACGCAACGACACCGCGGCGCCGTCACCCGCCCGCCATGCTCCCGCCGTTGTGGGTACCGAATTCCTGATCACCCGATCAAGTTAACGCGTGGGGCCGGGAAAAGACGAATGCCCGAGCGGATCGGCGCCGCTGAACCAGCGTCGTCGTCAAGTGCCGCGCCGGGCAGGCAGGCCCGCACACTCTTGACTATACATACGGTCGACCGTACTTTTAAATTGTGACTACCGAGACCAGCCAGAGCCGAGACATGACCTTCGATTCGCGAGCAAAGGACGTGGGTGAGATCCGGACGACGCACCTGTTCGATCTGGTCGTCGACCTGAACCCGTCGTTGGATATCGGTGCGGGACCGTTCGGGCGGCGGATTCTGTTCGGCGCGGCTGGCGGGTCGTTCGCCGGCGCGAAGCTGCGCGGCGACGTGGTGCCAGGCGGCGGGGATTGGACGCTGTTCCGGCCGGACCGGTCCATGACGGTGGATGTCCGGCTCACACTGCGCACCCATGACGACGCCTTGATCCACATGGCCTATGGCGGACGATGGACCGTCCGGCCCGAACTGCGGGACGACATCGCCGATCCCGTCAAGAGTCGCCGGATCGACCCGGCCGACTACTACTTTCGGACGGCGCCGCTCTTCGAGACCGGGGCGGAGCAGTACTCGTGGCTCAACGACATCGTCTGTGTCGGCTCGGGGTATCTGATCGAGGGTGGCGTTGCTTACCAAGTCTCCCAGGTGCTTTGACGCGAGAACGGCGAATGCGCAGCGTGCGCATTCGCCGTTCTCGTTCGACTATCGGTGACTCAGTACACAGCGAAGGTTGTTTCGCTGGGAGTGTGCGGGAAATTGGTATTGATCGTGAACGTCACCTGGCCGCGGCCCGTCACCAGCCGGAGGTTGCCGTTTTGCGGGGCGGTCCAGAAGAACGGCGTGCCGTTACCGCCGCCGAGGAATACCGATCCCGAGCCACTCGCTCCGGTATCGAGGTTTCGCCAGTCGACCACCGCGGTGACCGAACACCACGGCGCCGGAATACCGAATACCTTCAGCCAGCCCTTCAATTGCAGGTCGACCGTTCCCGGCACATCGCCGTCCGGATATACATTTCCCGTGGCCCAAACATCGCCCGCGCAGCCGATTCCGTCGGCGCCGGTGGATGTCATCGGCAAGTTGACTCCCACATAATTCGATGCGGAGGCGGGGGCACTCGCGCCGATGAGCGCCGCGATAGCGACGACGGCAACGGCCGATAGCTTGCCGAGTTGTTTGAATGGCATTCCTGCAACCTTCCAACGATGGTGGTGTGCTCGCGCTTAGTGCAATGCAAGTTTCGCGAGATCGGCACGGGGAGCGTGCGTAACGATACGTAAGCAACTACGTGGATATCGAAATTCGCCCTGGGCCGTTACTCGGCGGACGGGACCGCAGCACGAACAGGAGCCCAGGGGGCTCGGGCGAGGCCTTCGGGCCGAGGCCGGTGCGGGCTCGAGGACCGTCGGCGCTGAGGGCAGAGTGCCGAGGGCAGCGGGTGTCGAGCCAACCGTGGGTTCGGCTCCAGACCACCCCTCGACGGACGCCGTCTGCTCGATCCCGCAACCGGCATATGCGTAGACGCACAAATCTCAATTATGCGCATAACTTATCAAGAATACTGATGCCTGTTTATTGAATCCAGGCTTAAGTGTATTTATAGAATGGCTAACTCTTCCACCTGTCGCCAATCGCTTAACCTACACTTTCGGCTGGGAAGTGGGAATGCGAGCGGGCAAGTGAGACCGATCCGTTATCGACACGGTCGAGCGCCTGCCGAGCACTCCTGAGCGCCGACCGGCGACTCAGAAGTCGCGTCGCCTTTTCCGATACGTACCTACGACACCTAGTTTCGCGTGCCGAAAATACGCGACCCACATTCCCGGCCGGCCGTTTCGGCCTATCGATCGATGACACGACCGACAAAGAAAGTTGCCTTACATTGAGATCGATTGATCCACGCCTCCGCAGAGGTTGGATATTCCCCGGCGCAGTCGCCACACTCGTCATCGCAACCGTCGCCGGCCTGGCGCTGACCATCGGCCCGGTCAGCGCGCAACCGGCCACCGATGGTCCCGACGGCCTGGACGACGCGATCAGCGACACCCTCGTTACACAGCAGGTGGAAGACGCCACCGAGAAGCCACCCGTCGTCGACCGCATGCGCAGCGACGGTGAGTGGGTCTTCGGCGCCGCGACCGTCCCGCAGGACAGCGAGAGCGAGGACCCGCCGAAATCGACGCTGTATGTGGCAAAGCACGAGGACGGAGATTGGGAAGTCGCCCTGGAAGGCACCCCCGAATTCGGCCACATGGTCAGTGCCGCACCGGAATCGGTGGTCAGTGGTGGCGAGAAGGCGACCTTGACCGCCGCCGCTACCGCTCAGCCACGTTCGGCGAATTCCTCGCTCTCACTGCCGTGGAAGCAGGGCCAGAGCTGGTACATGGGCGGTGGGCCGCACGGCATCAGCGGCAGCAGCCGACCGTACAACTCGCTGGACTTCAACGGCGGCGACGGTCGCGTGACCGCTCCGGCGTCGGGTCGCATCTACAAGACGTGCGTCCGCAACGGCAGCGCCGAGGTGAAAATCGTTCATAACAACGGCTTTACCACCTCCTACTACCACATGACCGACATCATCGGCGCCGCCGACGGCACCGAGATCACCGCAGGCACCTACCTCGGCCGCACCGGCACCCAGCTGCCATGCGGCGGCTTCGCCAGCGGCGCCCACGTGCACATGTCGCTGTACAAGGGTTCGCAGCCGGTGCCCGTCAACGGAGTCACCCTCGGCGGCTGGACATTCCGGGAAGGCCCCGACGCCTACGGCGGGTACGCCGAGCACGAAGGTGAGCGGGTGCGCGCCGGCGGCAGGTTGGTCAACTACGGCGGCGGTGACAACTCGAATCCGCCGACCCCGCCGAAGCCGACCGATCCCAAACCGACCACACCACCGAAGCCGACCGAACCCAAGCCACCGAAGCCGACCGACCCTAAGCCGACGACACCGCCCAAGCCCACGACACCGCCCAAACCGAGCGAGCCCAAGCCACCGAAGCCCGATCCCACCCTGGCCAAGGGTGTTGTGCGCCCCCACCCCGATCGAAATCGCAAGGTCAACCTGCGTTCCGGTCCCGGCACCCAGCATTCGGTCGTCGGCGGGGTCCGCGACGGTGAGGTCTTGACCATCGCCTGCACCGCCCGCGGTGGCCGACTCAATGGCAAATGGGGCAGCACCGACCTCTGGAACAAACTCGACAACGGCAAATGGATCAGTGACGGCTTCCTCGAAACCGGAAGCAATGGACCGGTAGCACCCGCCTGCCAAGAGTCCGGGCCGCCTGCCCCCGGCCGCCCGCATGCCGGGACGGATGGCGAAGCCGACGACAACGAAGCGCCGGAAGACAGTGCGCCCGAGGACGAATGGTCCGACAGCGACTGGCCGGAGGACGAATGGTCCGACGGCGGCTGGTGGCTCGACGATTGGTGGTCCGACGGCGAATGACGCCGACCCAAAACGGTGGAGGCGAAGCCTCAGCCCGCCTTCACCGTGGCGGCCCCACCCATTGTGATCTGCGACATCGCTTGCTAGGCTACATTCCAGCAACTCTGGTAATCCAAATTTTAGGATGTGAGCCATCATGCGAACCTTCGCCATCCGGGTCCTACCCGGCCTCGGAGCCCTCCTCGCCGTCACTGCTTTCGCAACCCCCGCCGAAGCCGCCCCACCCGCCAACGCACAGCAAGCGCGGGACGCCTGCGTCGAATACCTCCTGCAAACCATCCGCGCCATGCCCGAAGGCACCTACCTCGAAGCGCATCCCGACCGCCAGTCGCCACCGGGTTACGCATCACCCACCGGAACCGGCAGCGCCTTCTTCCCCAACCCGGAGTACTACTCGCTCAGCTATCGATTGCCGAGCGACGCCCCGTACACCACCTTGGCCGACGCCGAATCCGCCTGGCAAGGCCTCGGCTGGCCGCCTGCCCGCAAACCGCCATACCCCAACGGCGCCATCGCAACTCAGGCCCACCCAGCCGACGGATACACCCTCGACACCATCGTCGGCGTCGGCCCCGCAGGCACCGCCGTCACCATGTCGTGTTTCACCACAGAGACATTTCCCGGCGGCGGCCCCACAGCCGCCCCAGCTCCAGCGAGCCTGGTCCGATAGCCGTCAGCCTGAGCGAGGCAGGCACCCAAGTGGCCGTTGCTATTTCAGTCGATGGGCTGATCGCCATAGAACCCCGCGACCAGCTACCACCTTTACCGCAACCCGCATCCGTCAGGCGGCGTCCAGAGCCGCGGTGATCTTGCGAGCCATCGCCGCCACAGCGGGACTGGGCTCGCCCTTACCCGACCCGACAGCGGCTTCGACCGCGACCAGCACGGTGCTGCGGAAGTTGTCGGCCTCACTCCCATCCTGCTTGCCGAGCAGGCGCACCGCCGCTGTCAAAGCAGGCAGCACCTGATCAGCCAGCTCGGCAACCGACTTACCCGGCAGGTGAATGTCTTTCGACTTAGCCGAAAGCACATGCCCCACCAGCCCCGTCGCCGAGGTCAGCGCGATAGAAGCCTGCGCATTGCCCTTATGCGGCGCACCGGCAGCCGCCAGCAACGACGCCGCCCCATAAGCAGCAGTCCGCACAGTGGCCTTGTCCTGGTCGGTCAGGGTGATGATGTTCGACATGTCGTGTACTCCTCGAAATCGGTTGTGGCACCGACCGAAACCTTGTCGGTCCCGGTCGCTGTGTTCGATGTACACACTGTCGCCGCACCAACTGACGCGGGCCTGACATCCACCTGACACCCCCACTGACACCAATGCCTAGCCAACGCGCACAGCCCAGTGACGGTCTTCGCGAGCCGCCACGTGGGACTGTCGGGATCCGGACGACGCGGCAGGTGCCGGACCCCAGCGCTGCGAGTCAGCACAGCTCCCAGTGCCCCGGGCCGGTTTCCTTGATCGTGCTCTTGCTGTAGATCGTCCAAAGGCCGAGTTTCTGCTTCGAGCCGTTGGCATAGGCGTAACCACCCGATTGATAGGCACGGCCTGCGGTGGTGTGGGCGTAGTTGGTGTCGGTCACGCAGGTGGGTGCGGGGGCGGTGGTGGTCGGGGGAATCGTCGTGGTCGGCACCGTCGGTGGCGTGGTCGGGGTCGATCCGCTCGAGAGTTTGCGGACCATGGCCGATATGGCGTCCAGCTGTTTACCGCCGTGCCAGGCATATGCCGCGTCACCGCCGTATCCCCACCAGTTCCAGCAACCGTTCGGGTTGGTGGTTCCCGCAGTGCTGAGCGGAATCGCCTGCGGGTAAAGAACAATCATGTTGTTGGTATCGGCGTACTCGTTGAGATAGGCGTTCTTCATGAAAGCGTCGCCGAACGACTGATAGCTGTAGCCCTGTTTACAGCCGTGCAAGGCAACCATCAGGCGGCACGAAACTCCTTGGGAGCATGGCGGCGGGACGTAAGCGAAACCCTTGGCGTCCATGCTTATCGCATTCGCATTGCCGCCGGATGCGAACGCGTTCTGATCGAATTGGACGAGCTTTCCGCTGAGCGTCTCGGCCGGGCGGTGCACGGTCCCCAGCAGGGCGGACAGCAGCTCACCCACCGGGTCGTCACCGCAGTCGTTGATGAAGGGGGACGCCGTGCTGGAACAGGCCACCGGCCCCAGCGGGCTGACCCAGGCGTGCCCGGCCGCGCTGTTCTTCCGATAGGTGACGTTCGCGCCGAAACCCGAGTAATAGGTCGCGAGATCGTCGTTCACGGCTTGGTGGACGGTCGTGTCGTTCGTGCCGTGGTAGAGGTATACCGCGTCACCGGCCAGATTGGCGACGGCGTCGACCTTGCCGGACGCCGCCAGGGTTCTGGTCTCCTCCGCCAATTGCGCGGGCGACTTGCGTGTTCCGTTCTGCATGCAGCCGGTCTGGGCTCTGACCGCGTAGTCGAAATCCCCCGCGCACCGGTACGGGCCCGCGGCGAATATCCCAGCACCGGAGAAGACGTCGGAGTAAGCGACGTGTAGCTGATTCGCCAGGTAGCCGCCGGACGAGACGCCCGAAACGTAAGTGGCGCTGATGTTATAACCGCGCAAGCTCTCCGGCGTGGGGCTGGGAACGGCGGCGGTCACCGAACTCATGGTGACGGCCACCAGTCCAGCGGTGGTGGCCAGAGCCGCCGCCAATTCTTTGATATTCATTGCGTTTCCTCATCATTGGGGAAAGTTCGGCCTGCGGGAACGGGCCTCACCCGGTCGATTCAGCCGCTCAGTTCGCACGTTTCCGCCGGATCACCGGACATCGGACGCGGTACCGTCGCATTCGGCGGTGGCAATAGACCTGTGCCGGACCAGCTTTCGAGCGCGGTGAAAGCGCTGCGGAAGCACGGCAGCATGGGCCGCACCAGATCCGGATGCTGCTCGTACAACCCATCGACGTGGTTGCCACCCTCGATCCGGTAATACCGATGCAGCGCAGCACGGCCCTGACCGCTGACCTGCTCGGCATAGAGATCCGATTCCATGCCGATCGGCAGCAGCGCGTCGAGGGTGCCGTGAATCGTGATGAGCGGCCGCTGAATTCGTCCGGTGAGTGATACTCGGCCCATGGCGTCCCGGACGGCGGCCGGACGGTCGGCAAAGACGTAGTCGTCCTCGGCACCGGTATAGCCGGGATCGATCTCCTGCCGGTAGCCCCGCTGGATGGGCCCCCAGTACGACCTGTCGTGATACTCCCACAACGGCTCGGACTCGGCGGGGAACCCCGCGGCGACAATACCGTCGATGGCGGCCGGATTCGCACGGTAATCCTGGAAACCGCGCGATGCGGGCGGCAGATAGCTCAGCGGGTTCGGACCATTCGCCTGCCACGTGGGCCCCTCCCAGTCCACGCCGCCGTCGTAGAGCCACGGCCGATTCTCCAGCTGCCAGCGAACGAGGTAGCCGCCGTTGGAGATTCCGGCCAGCAGGGTGCGGGTGGCCGGGCGGGCGTAACGCTGGCCGACGACGGCCTGCGCCGCGATCGTCAACTGAGTGACCCGGTTGTGCCATTCGACCATCGCATCGCCGGGAGCGTCGCCGTCACGATGAAACTCCGGCCCGGTGTTGCCCTTGTCGATCGCGGCATAGGCGTAGCCCTGGGCGAGTACCCAGTCGGAGATGATGAAGTCGTTGGCGTACTGGCGGCGATTTCCCGGTGTACCCGCGACCACCAACCCACCGTTCCAGCGTTCCGGCAGGCGAATGACGAACTGGCTGTCGTGATTCCAGCCGTGGTTGGTGTTCGTGGTCGAGTTGTCGGGGAAGTATCCGTCGATCTGCATTCCCGGCACACCGGTCGGATTGCGGGTCCCCGGAGGATGTAATCCGGCCCAATCCGCAGCCACCGTGTGGCCCGAAGCGACGGTGCCTGCCGTGGTCAAGTCCGTGAGGCAGGCGGCGTCCTGCCGCTGCGCACCCACCACGAGCGGAGCCACGCACGCCATGGACCGCACGACGGGATGTCCGGCGTTCACCGCTTCTCGCGTGTGCACGCCAACGGCGACAAGGGATCCGGCGAGCGCAACGACAGCCGTTACGGTGGCCGAGAGACGGCGAAACAGCGGCATCTTGTTCCTTTTCGAGCGGTGATGTCAGAAAGTCTGTTCGCCGGTCGGCCGCTTCGACAGGTGCGCGTCACCCACTTTTCCGCCGCAGATCATGGCGGAGGTCACCACCCACGCGCGCGGGGCAAGTCGAATTACAGGCAGTGGTGTGCCGATCAATGTATGGGCGACATGGACATTCGCCGCGACAAATATGTCTGCCGTCCACATCGTCAGGCCGCTGGACCACACATAGTGTTTTCGGCAGCACATCTCGAGGTGTGGAGGCACCATGGGTGGTCCACGGCGACCGGGGCGCCGGCCGCGACCTACCGACAGCCCCGACCGGCAGGCGACGGCGACCGGAAACCAACGCCCGGATCGAGTCCAGCACTGCCGATGTCGCCCCGAGCAAAGGCGCTACCCAATGACGGCCGTGACGTGCGAGATCTTCCTGCAAATGCTCGAGCGAGAAGCTCCTGCCGTCGAATTCGAAGCCCCACTGCTCGAAGCGCGCACCGCTGGTGCTTCCGCCGCCGAACTGGCCGAGCTGGACAGCGCCAAGTGCGCCGCGCTACGAGTCCGCGCGCTGCTGGAGCGCCGGGCTCGCCGGGAGGCCGAATTGGCCGCACTGTTCGACACTGCCGGAGATCTCGCCGGACTACGCGATGTGGACGCGGTCCTGCAAGCCATCGTGCACCGTGCGCGGCGGCTGCTGCACGCCGATGTCGCCTATCTGACCTTGCCGGATCCACAGCGCGGCGACACCTTCATGCGGGTCACCGACGGGTCCGGCTCCCAGGCCTTCCGCTCCACCCGGCTGGCGATGGGCGACGGTCTGGGTGGACTGGTCGCTCAGACCGGAATGCCGTACAGCACCGCGGATTACTTTGCCGACCAACGGTTCCGCCACACCGCGGCGATCGACAGTGCCGTGCGGGAGGAGGGTCTCGTCGCCATCCTCGGCGTGCCGATGAAGCTCGGCGACCAGGTCATCGGTGTCCTGTTCGCCTCGCATCGCGACTTCCGGCCCTACGCTCCCGAAGAGATAGCGCTGCTGGTCTCCCTCGCCGCGCACGCGACGATCGCCGTGGATTCGGCGCGGCTGCTCACCGAAACACGTACCGCCCTAGCCGAACTCAGTGCGGCCAGCGCGGCCATGCACGCGCACTACAACACCGTCGAACGCGCCGCGCAGGCCCACGACAGGATGACCGACCTGGTCGTTCGAGGCGGCGGCGTAGCGGACGTCGCGACCGTGGCCGCCGACATTCTCGGCGGCGCGCTCCTGGTACTCGACGCCGACGGACGCAGACTCACCGAAATCGGTGCACCGAACGCCCATGAGCAACTCGGCGACGAACAGGCCGTCGGCGAAATAGCCGCTACCGCAGCGCAACTCGGCCGAACCGTAGTCGCGAAGGAGCTGTGGGCCGCACCGGGCGGCGCAGGCAGTAGGCCGTTGTGCACGCTCGTCCTGCATCATCCCGGCGAACTGTCGCCGGCCGATCAGCGCATCCTGGAGCGCGCCGCGCTCGTCACCGCACTGTTGTTGCTGTTCCAGCGCAGCATCGCCGAAGCCGAGGGGCGAGTACGCGGCGAACTCCTCGACGACCTGCTGGACGGTCGTGTCCTCGATGACAAGGCATTACACAGCCGGGCCACCCTGCTCGGCATCGATCTGACACAGCCGCAGATGCTCATCGTCGCCGAACACGGCGGCCACCACCGTGCCGCGGCGTGGACAACCCACTACGTAATGGCCCGCCACGGTTTGGCCGTGACTCGCGGCCGGCACACCGTCGTGCTACTCCCCGGCAGCGACGCCTCCGCCACCGCCCACTGCGCCGCCAAGGAACTCCGTGCGGCACTCGGGATTTCAGCAACCGTCGCCGGCTCCGGACCAGTCGACCTACCGAACCGAGTGCCCGCCGCCTACCGCGAGGCCCGCCAATGCATCCAACTGATGAACGCACTCGGCAAACACGGATCGTCCGCCAGCGCAGCGGATCTCGGATTCATCGGCTTACTCATCAACAGCACCGATAACGTACTGGCATTCCTGAACACCACACTCGGCCCGGTCATCGATTACGACCTACGCCGCGGCGCCCCCCTCATCGACACCCTGGAAACCTACTTCGCCACCAGCTGCAGCCTCAGCAACAGCGCCAAACTCCTCCACATCCACGTCAATACGGTCACCCAACGCCTCGACCGCATCACCGCCCTCCTCGGCGAAGGTTGGCAACACCCCGACCGCGCCCTCGAAATCCAACTCGCCCTCCGCCTACACCGCCTCCGCGAATCAGCCGCCTTTCCGTGACGAGGACGGGATGAAGTAGGCATTCGAGTGAGGCCCGCTGATGTGCGACCGGACCGGTCGCCGAGGCCAGCGCGATAGAAACCCTGTGTGCTGCCCTTGTGCGGTGCACCGGGCAGTCGCCGGCAACGACACCGCGCTGACACCTACCGGGCTTCGCCAGCTCCCAAGAGCTCATCCAGTTCACCGATGATCCGGTCGAAATCTGTTACCGCACGCTCACAGAATTCTTTATCTTGCCGCTCCAGGAAATCCGAGGCTTGCGCTTCGGTGGCGAAGCGGTGATGTTCTTTCTCGGCCATGACTCGCTGCGGAACCAACACCCAGTTGCGCCGTGTGGTGTCGAACAGCCAGTCGATATCCCGATGATCAGAATCGATAATTCCACGCAGCTGTTCTGCGAACTCAACCGGCCGAGGATCCGCAAAACGCCAGACCACCAGCGGCGGAGCGGACGAGCCGTCATCGCGTGTACCGCCCGCGTGGCGGTACCATTCAAGATCACCGTAGGGCTGGAGTCGGGCGATGAAATCGCGAGAGTTCATTATCCGACCGGCTTGATAGTAGCACCGGGATTATCTCCCATTATAGTTTTCTGCCATTCCTCGATCGGTACCGGATTGGGGTTATGCCGTGGATCGTAGACGTATTTACCGTCTGTATAGACTTCATGATATAGGAATTCTTCAACGCCTCCCCAATCCGATTTTTTACGGCCTTTTACCCAGCTCTGGAGGCCGGCTTGTGAATTGAACCAGTCGGCTATTGATCGGCAGCCCGTCTTCTGCCCAGCTCCATGTTGGTCGCCGTGTCTGGAATTGCGATGGAACCCACTCGCACGCACCCCCGTATCGCCCCACGCTGTCCAACAGCGGTCTCGTTGTCAACCGTGCGGCTACATACCTGTTGTGGACAAACAATTCCACAGAAGCCGTTTGATCAGCCTGATCCACTTCGTGCCTCCGGGCAGCGTTCTCAGGCACTGAGGTCTGCGGCTGTGCCTATTGACGACTGACGTTCGAGCGGTACTGACGAGCCGCTTTACGATGGCGACGTGGGACTGGACGCCTTCGTACGCTGCCGATGCTGGCAGGACGGCCGCACCACCGCCGCGCCGGTCCCGGCAGACCTGATCGTCGAAGACGGCGCGGGTTACCTGACGCTCTCGATGCCCTACGAAGGGCATGAAGATCAGCACCACAGTGTCGAAGGCTGGATCCACAACGGTGCATGTCCGCACGAAGATATGGAATTCGCATCCGAGCGGATCTCGAACTGGTCCGGCTACAGGCTCTTTCGGTCAGCCCTGGAGGCAGCGGGGGCAGCCGACTTCCCGACCCTGTCCAAGGAACTTCCCGACCGCAACGGTGGACAGCTGTCACCAACGTCAGCCTCGGCTGCGCTCGTCGAAATCGCCGAATTCCGCGCCCAGCCGACCGTCGGCACCGAAACCACCCTCGTCGACGCCTCGACTGGTGAAACGCTGATAACCGCGGTACCGGCATACCGAGGAGTTTTCGGCCGGGATGGCCGGACGAAACACAACTTCGCACTCGACGCCACAGCCGGTCTCAGAATCATCGACACCGCCGCAGATCCCGAATCGGAGATCTTTCGGGCGCGCAACTTCACCCAGCAACAGTCGTGGCGGGGCGGATACTGGTTCACCGACCTCGACACCGGACAACGCACAAAGGTTCCGTTGCACGGCCCGATCAACCCGGCGAACTCTCCGAGCTATCCAAGGCGAATGCGCGTGCAGAACACGCCGGTCAGCCCAGACCGATTCGACTACATACTCATTCCGTTGACACGAGTGCTCCAAGCCGCCGTGGACAGCGGCAACCCAGTCGTGTGGTGCTAACCCGGAACTCCGCACGACTCCAGGATTGGCGAACCCGGGGAGAGGCCGGGGCTCGGGTCGTCAAACCCGACAAGGGGGTTTGAGAGCGGTTTGAGAGCGCAGCCTCGGCTAGACGGACCGAAGGAAAGAGTCCGGGCGGTGAACGGCCCCGGGTAGGCGAGCCTGAGAAGGGGGTCCGGGGGGCGAAGCCCCGCCGGGCGGGGTGTGGGGGCTCCGCCCCCAAAAGACACGCGGAACCGAAAAAGGCTCGCGCTCTTTGCGAGCACGAGCCTTCCATTCGGTGGAGCTAAGGGGAATCGAACCCCTGACCTTCTCGATGCGAACGAGACGCGCTACCAACTGCGCTATAGCCCCGTGCGGCTCCGGGGAACCGCGCTGTGTCACTCTAGCAAAGGTTGTTGCGAGACTCCGAATCGGGCGGTTTACCTGGGGTTATAGGGAGTCACGCGCGTGTCATTCGCCGGCGGCGCGGCGCATGTCGCCGCCGCCGGTGCGGTCGCGGAGGGCGCGGGCGGTGGCGGGGTCGAAGGGGTCGAGGTGGTCGAACATGGGGTCTTCGTCGTCGGTTTCGAGGAGGGCGGAGCGGCGGCGCAGGGCGCGGGCGGTGTCGCGGTCCATGGCGGCGCGGGCGGCTTGGGTTTGCCGTGGGCCTGCGCGGTGTTCGCCGAGTTGTTCGGCGCGGCTGAGGCGGGCGGCGCGGCGGCGGCGGATGTCTTCTTCGATGCGGACTTGCTTGCGCAGGTAGGTGAGGTAGCCGATGAGGACGAAGGAGGACAGGCCGCAGCCCCACCAGAAGTGAGGGCTCACCGCGACGGCGAGTCCGCCGCATAGCAGTCCGGCCAGAACGAGGCCGAGGACGGCGCGCTGGCGGAAGGTGTAGCGGGCGGCGCGGGCGATGGCGTCGGCTTCGGGGTCGTAGCCGCCGCGGCCGCGCCGGGTGGGCACGTAATCGAGGTCGTCGGAGTCGGTTTCGTAGTCGCGGCGGGCCAGGTCATCGGCGTCGTCGTCGAGGTAGTCGTCGTCGTGGGTGACGCGGGCGGGCACGGTGGAGCGCGCGGGGGGTATCCGGGCCGCGGCCGGTTCGGTGCGCTCTTCGCCCACTACGTCATCATCGGCCGCGTCGTCGTGCGGCGCAGCTGGTTCGTCCACGTCGGCGGATTCGGCGTCGGCAGTGCCGGTTTCGGTGTCGGCTGCCTCGGCGTCGGCCTGCTCGAGTTCGGCGTCGCCCAGCTCGGCGTCGGCGAGTTCGGTGTCGTCCAGCTCGGTGTCGTCCAGCTCGGTGTCGGCGAGCTCGGCGTCAGCGATGTCGGGGTCGGGGTGGGGCACCGCGCCTTCGGTGATCGCGGGCAGGTCACCTTCGGTGACGGGTTCGTCGGCCGGTGTTGTCATCCGGTCCTCCGCATCATCGCTGTGGGGATGCTTTCTCTGTACGCGGCGTGGCCGCCAATTGGGGTCGGTTTCGTGGCCTGCGGCGGGTCCACTCTTGGTGCGCCGCTTGGAATCTCCGCGGACGAGCACCCGGGTGGCGAGTGCGGCGTCGGTGGTCCGCCGAATCCTCGGGTGCCGGTCGGCGAGGATGGGGAACAGGACGAAGACCCAGAGCACTACCAGGCCGATCCACAGAATCGAATTCGGCATTGCCGTCAGCACCTCCGTCCCGGCCTGGTGTGGTCCGTTCGGCCGGCGAGCGGTGCGCAGCACGCCCCGCGTCCGCCCGGCTTCCATCCGTCGCTACGGCGTGGTCGCCGGTCGCCTCGCAGGCTCCCTGCCGGGGGTGCAGGACGCACCTCCGACGTCCGTAGGTTAATTCCGTGACACGTCGAGATCCGGCAGGCGCGCCGTGCACATACGCCACACCTGTCACAAAGCCACCAATTCTTCCGCGCGTCGGATGCGCCGGGCGTGTCCGTATTGCACGATTCTCAGGGCAGAACGGCCCGGCCCTCGCGGACGAGCCGGTCGACGACGGTGCCCATGACCTCTTCCACGGTGATGCCGACCAGCAGGTGATCGCGCCAGGCGCCGTCCACGTCGAGGTAGCGGCGCAGCAGCCCTTCCTCCCGGAAACCGACATTGCGCAGGACCGCTTGGCTGGCCAGGTTTTCCGGCCGCACCGTCGCCTCGACCCGGTGCAGGCCGACCTGTCCGAAACAGTGATCGAGGCCGAGCGCCAGCGCCGCGGTCGCCACACCCTGGCCGCTGAGATCCTTGGCCACCCAGTAACCGATCCAGCCGGAACGCAGCGCGCCCCGGACGATATTGCCGACGGTCAACTGCCCGCTGAACGCGCCGTCCACCTCGATCACCAATGGAATCATCGCCCCACGCCGCGCTTCGGCCTTCAAACTCGACCACAGCGACGGCCAGTTGGACGCGTGGTTGCGCGCCTCCCAGGTACCGCGACCGGTGGGTTCCCACGGCTCCAGATGGGCCCTGTCTCGCAATCGGATTCGGCTCCATGCGGCGGCGTCGCGCAGCCGCACCGGGCGCAGCGTCACCTGTCCGGCCCCGACGCGCACCGGACCGAGCCGCGCGGGCCAGCCCGGATGCTGCGTGACCCGGAACACGTTCATCGCCTCCACGCCTCAGCCGCGCTGGGCGAGGAAAGCGACCCTGACCTCGTCACCGGTGCGGATCTCGGTGTCGTCGGGGTCTATCACGATCAAACTGTTCGCCTCGGCGAGCGTGGCGAGCAGGTGTGACGAGGCGCCCGCGCCGCCGCCGAGCGGTTGCACGAGGTAGTCGCCGGTGGCCTCGTCGCGCATGAGTTGCGCGCGCAGATAACCCTTGCGACCGGCCATCGAACTGATCGGGGTGATGGTCCTGGCCATGATGATCCGCCGCATGGGATGCCTGCGCCCCAAGGCGATTCGGATCAGCGGACGGACCATCACCTCGAAAACGACCAGCGCGCCGACCGGATTGGACGGCAGCAGGAACGTGGGCACCTCGTCGCGGCCGAGCCTGCCGAAGCCCTGCACCGAACCGGGATGCATGGCGACGCGGGCTATTTCGAGCTCGCCGAGCCCTTCCAGCGCCTCGCGCACCTGATCCGAGGCCCAGCCGCCGACCGCGCCCGCGATGACGACGACCTCGGAGCGCACCAGCTGCCCCTCGACCACGTCGCGCAACCGGCGCGGATCCGTGCTCACGATGCCGACCCGGTTGACGTCCGCGCCCGCATCCCTGGCCGCGGCGGCCAGCGCGTAGGAGTTCACGTCGTACACCTGGCCGGGGCCGGGCGTGCGATCGATATCGATGAGCTCACCGCCGACCGAGATCACCGACAACCGCGGCCGCGGATGCACGAGCACCTTGTCCTGTCCGACGGCCGCTAGTAGTCCCACCTGGGCCGCGCCGATGATGGTGCCCGCGCGCACCGCGACATCACCGGGCTGCACATCGTCGCCGATGCGCCGCACGTAGTCGCCGGAGCGAACCGGTTCGTAGATCTTGATCTTCGCGCGGCCGCCGTCGGTGAAGTCCAAGGGCAGCACGGCATCCGCGAGCGTCGGCAACGGTGCGCCGGTGTCGACGCGGACGGTTTGGCGCGGCTGCAACCGGATCGGCTGACGCGATCCGGCGATCACCTCACCGACCACCGGCAGCGTCAGGTCGACCAGTTCGTCGTCCTCGTTGCGAATGTCGGTGCCCGCGGCGGCCACGTCGACGCTGCGCACCGCGTAGCCGTCGATCGCCGCCTGATCGAATCCGGGCAGCGGTCGTTCGGTGACGACGTCCTCGGCACACAGCAGGCCCTGGGCCTCGGAAATCGCGACCCGGACCGGCCGAGGCGCGACCGCCGCGGCGGTCACCTTGATCTGCTGATCCTCAACCGAGCGCATCCAGCCCTTCCTGATCTCTTCGCACACCACCGATCGCACCGCGCGATATCGCTTCGGCACAACCAATTAGCGCACGCGACGGTGAACCATCATTCGTACCCGACGGTCCACTGTCGACGAAACCCACGCCTCAGTCGTAGGTGGTCAGCTGCGGATCCCAGTCGGGACCGAGCCGATGCTCCAGCCACTCCCGAAGGGCGGGGCCGTATTCGTCACGTTCCAAAGCGAAATCGACCGCAGCACGAAGATAGCCGCCCGGGTTGCCCAAATCGTGGCGCGACCCACGGTGCACCACGACATGAACCGGATGATCCTCGGCGATGAGCAGCGCGATGGCGTCGGTGAGTTGCAATTCGCCGCCCGCGCCCGGCTCGATTCGGCGCAGCGCGTCGAAGATGGCGCGGTCCAACAGGTATCGACCGGCGGCGGCGAAGGTGGACGGCGCGTCGGCGAGCGCGGGCTTCTCCACCATGCCCTTGACGCGCAGCACATTCGGATTCACCGCGTCCGGCACGGTCGCCACATCGAACACGCCGTACGCGCTGACCTCGTCCTTGGGCACGTCGATGGCGCAGAGCACGGTGCCGCCACGCTTGCGGCGTACCCGGCACATCACGTCCAGCACGCCGGAGGGCAGCACCAGATCGTCGGGGAGCAGCACGGCGATGGCGTCTTCATCGTCGTCGAGGGCGGCCTCGGCCTGGGCGACCGCGTGGCCGAGGCCGAGCGGTTCCTCCTGCACCACCGAGGTCACATCGAGCAGGCCCGGCGCCTTGCGCACCTTTTCCAGAAGCTGGAATTTGCCGCGCTCGGCGAGGGTGCTCTCCAGCACGAGGTCTTCCACGAAATGCGCGACCACACCGTCCTTGCCCGGCGAGGTGACGATCACCAAACGCTCGGCACCGGACTCGGCGGCCTCGGCGGCCACCAGTTCGATGCCGGGGGTGTCGACCACCGGAAGGAGTTCCTTCGGCACCGTTTTGGTCGCGGGCAGGAACCGCGTTCCCAGCCCGGCGGCGGGCACTACGGCCGTGCGGAAGCACGAAGCCAGCGTGGCATCGCCGGATTGTCCGGCCTTTGCTGTCATGCGCATACCCTATCCATCGTCACAGCCCCTGACTCGACGTCGAGCCGACCGGTATTCCGGTCAGCCTATGGTGATCGACATGGAGATGCCCGGTGAGCGCGAAAAACATGCATGGCGCACCGAAATTCTTGCTCGACGGGCGGCGATGTCCGCCGAGGAGCACGCTGCGGAGGTCGCGGCCCTGGTCACGGCGGTCGGGCGGCTCGACGTGGGCGAATGGGTCTGCGCATACGTGCCGGTGCGTGGCGAACCTGGGTCGACCGAGATGCTCGACACGTTGCGCGCGGCGGGTGCGCGGGTGCTGGTACCGGTCACCGGTCCGCCGGGGCCGTTGAACTGGGCGGAGTACACCGGCCTGGACAGTCTGCGGCGAGCCAGGTTCGGCCTGCTCGAGCCGACCGGCGAAGTGTTACCGACCGACGCGATCGGTCGCGCGGATTTGATCCTGGTCCCGGCGCTCGCGGTGGACCGGCGCGGTGCCCGGCTGGGGCGTGGGGCGGGCTATTACGACCGGACGCTGGCCGCGGCGGCACCGCAGGCGCGACTGGTCGCGGTGGTCCGGGACGACGAGCTGGTCGACCGGCTGCCCGAGCAGCCACACGATGTGCGAATGGGCTGGGCGCTGACCCCGCGCGGCGGGCTGCACCGGCTTGTCGAAGATCACGCCGCGGAATGAAAGGTAGATTGGCAACGTTGGCACTGTCGGCTGTAGAGTGCCAGATGACGAAACCTGCGGAGGATGCTGTGCCAACTTACTCGTATGCGTGCACCCAGTGTGACAACCGCTTCGACATCGTTCAGTCCTTTTCCGACGATGCGCTGAGCGTGTGCCCGGAGTGCTCCGGAAAGCTGCGCAAGCTGTTCAATTCCGTCGGCATCGTGTTCAAGGGCAGCGGTTTCTACCGCACCGACAGCCGCAGCGGCGCGTCCACTGCGAGCGAGCCTGCCAAGTCCGACAGCGGTTCCAACGGCTCGAAGGACTCGAGCTCGTCGAGCTCCACCAGCTCGGATTCCAGCTCGTCCAACGGCAGCAGCGCGACCACCAGCACCGCTGTGGCCAGCTGATTCGTCGGGTTATCCACAGTCACCCAGTTATCCACAGCTAGCCCTTTTCCCGGCCCGGCGGGTGTGCGCACAGTCATAGGCTTTCGCCATGACTCGATCACCCGCTGAGCTCGGTCGTCAGCGCTTCGGAGTGTGGCGTCGACCGCCCTGGGCCGACAGCTTGCTCGCCCGCCGGCTCGGCGCCGCAGTCCTGATCGTGCTGGCGATCGCCTTGTTCCTGCGCGGTGATCCCGGCGCGGAACGAACTTCCGTCGTGATCGCCGGACGTGATCTCGCGCCGGGCCACGTGCTCGCCGCGAGCGATCTTCAATCGACTCCCCGCGAAGCCGCCACCCTGCCCGCGGGTGTCGTGCGCAATCCCTCCGACGTGATCGGCGCCACCCTGACCGGGGCGATGCGCGGCGGCGAGATATTCACCGACATCCGCGTCGTCGGCCCGCGTCTGGCCGCCGCCGCGACCGGCGCGCGGGACGCGCGGATCGTGCCGATCCGGTTGGCCGACAACGCCGTCGCCGAAATCCTGCGCGCCGGTGACCGAGTCGACGTGGTCGGCGGCGAAGAGCAAGGCGCGCGCCCGGCCCGCACGCTGGCGACCGATGCCGCAGTCGTATTGGTGTCCAGCCCCGGCGACGGACGAGCCGCGAAGGAACGCGTGGTGTTGGTCGCGATGGACTCCGAACACGCCACGGTGGTCGCGGCCGCGTCTCTGCATACCGCGCTCACCGTTGTCTTCCATTGAGTTGTCCACACATTTGCCATCAAGGTCAACTAGCATCGGCGATACCACGGGCGTAGACCGCCGAGCACGACTTTGTCAGCTCCACACGTAGAGGAGATATCGGCAATGCTCAAGGGTTTCAAGGATTTTCTATTCCGCGGAAACGTTGTCGACCTGGCGGTGGCGGTGGTCATCGGCACCGCGTTCGTCGCGATCGTCACCGCGTTCACCAATGGCATCGTCAACCCGATCCTGGCCGTCTTCGGCGGCAGCGACGAACTGGGGCTCGGTTTCCAGCTCGTTGCCGACAAACCCGCGACCTTCGTCCAGGTCGGCCCGATCATCACCGCTGCGATCAATTTCGCGATCATCGCCGCGGTGCTGTATTTCGTGCTCGTACTGCCCGCTATGCACGCGAAAAGGAAGTTCAGCCCGGAAGCCGTCGAACTCAGCGACGCGGAGGTGCTCATCCAGATCCGCGACCTGCTCGCCGAGGGTCAACGCAGCGCGGGCGGTAAACACGAATCCTGAATTGCTTGCGCGGCAACGATAAACGGGCCCGTCGCGCAATGACAGACCCGTTTATCTAGTGCAAGTTGCTCTTCGACGTCAGCCGAGAATGAACGGCTTACCCCACAACGTCATCCAGGTGACGACGGAGTCGGTTTCCACGCTGAGACTGACGAATGCCCGCGCCTGCGCATAGCCGTCACAACCGGACAGGTCGATGACCTCGTCGGACCAGCTCACCGATCCGATGTTGCCTTCGAACTGATTACGGGTCGGGTACGCCACACTGCCGAAGTACTCGTCCTGCTCCAGATCCAGCACATAGAACGACTTCGCCTCACCGCGCTCGAGCACCAGCTTGGCACCGGTGGCCACCCCGGCGTCGGAATCGATTGCGTCCCCGGCCCACTCCAGATCACCGGTGACACCACCGCCGGCGATATCCACCTCGCAACCGACGGTGTACCCCGGAAAGATGGAACCGGCTGTGCCGCCCGGCGTTCCGGCCAACTCGACCTGCGCCTTCCCCGCCACCCGCGCGGTGCGATGCCCAGGCACGGCGCCCATGGTCGGCGTGATAGCGACCGACTCGTCGACCAGTGCGAGCCGCACCTCGGTGCCGTCGGCCAGTGTCTTGGTGGTCTCGCCACCGGGCAGCGGAATGAAGATCTCCGCGTTGGCCGCGCCGGTCGAGAGCAGGCCCAACGCGACAGTGGCGGCGACCCCGAGCCCGACGCGGGACGTCAGTTTCTTACGGTTGATCATGGTTGTCGACCCCTAGCGGAACGAATTCTCAGGCAGCGAGCAGAACTGCGCGCCGCGGCTGCCTTCGGGGTGGGCAGCGCCGTCGGCGGCAGACCGCAACAGCAAGCGGACCCGTCGCGGTAGCGACGGGCCCGCTTGACTTGTGCGAGTTGAGTGTTCGGCGTCAGCCGAGGCTGAAGGGCTGGCCCCACAGCGTCACGTACGACATGACGTTGTCGGTCTCGACCTTGACCTTGACGAACGCGCGCGCCTGCGCGTAGCCGCCGCAGCCGGACAGGCCGATGGTGGAGTCGGCCCAGGTGACCGAGCCGTTGGTGCCCTTGAACGTGATCTGGCTGGAGTGATCCTCGTTGCCGAAGTCGTCGGCCACTTCACGATCGAGCAGGTAGAAGGCCTTCGCCTGGCCGGGGCCGAGGCTCAGGTTGCCGCCACCGTTGACGCCGACGTCACCGTCGCTACCGTCCCATTTGCCACTGGCTTCGACGCCAGCCGAAGCGCCGCCACCGTCGATGTTGACCTGGCAGCCGACCACGTAGCCCGGACGGATCTTGCCACCCGTTGCGCCGTCACCGGACACCTCGACCCGCGCCGAACCGGACACCCACGCGTTGCGGTGCACCGGGGTCGAGCCCAGGGACGGGTTGATGTTGGCGGATTCGTTGACCAGACGGACCGTCACCACGGTGCCGTCGGACAGCGTCTTGGTGATCTCGCCACCCGGCAGCGGCACGAAGGTGTCCGCGTTCGCGGCACCGGTGGAGAACAGGCCCACGGCGATGGTTGCGGCGGCACAGACACCGGCTGCCCGCGCCACGTTCTTACGGTTGATCATGTGTAATTCCCTCAGGGGTTGAGTTCGTTTCAGCGAGAAGAGTTTTCGACAGTCGACAGTCGTCAGCCAATGCTGAACGGCATCCCGTAGAGGGTGGTCTTCGAGTAGTGGTCACCGATGATCTCGACCACGGTGTAGGAGCGGGCCTGGGCGTAGCCCGCGCAGCCCTGGATCTCCATCTC
Source organism: Nocardia sp. CS682 (assembly GCF_004634405.1). NCBI lineage: Bacteria > Bacillati > Actinomycetota > Actinomycetes > Mycobacteriales > Nocardiaceae > Nocardia > Nocardia sp. CS682. The sequence continues at coordinate 3,607,098 of NZ_CP029710.1, forward strand.
GACGTCCTGGTACTCCACGGAGTAGGAACCCGGCTTGGTGATGTCCTTCAGCTCGATCTGCACGAACTTCACGTCGCCCGGACCGAGGTTGATGCCGAACGAACCGCCGAGGCCACCACTGGTGAGGTTGGCGTTGGCCGAGAGGCCGAGGCTGATCGCGTCATCGGCGATGCTGACCTGACAGCCGATGATGTAGCCGGTGTTCAGCTGCGACGTACCGTGCGTCGAGGAGTTGTTGGTGCCGGGGTTGTTGGTCGCGCCATTCCACGGGCCGACCTTGCCTTCCGGGGTTTCGGTGACATCCGCCGACGCGTTGCCGGAAACCCAGACAACGCGGCCAGCGCCGTTGGCCGCGAGCGACGGCGACACGACGGCATGCTCCCCGGTCCGGGTAATGGTCACACCCGGGCCACTTTTCTGGCCGTCCGGCAACGGCACAAAAACATCGGCGCTGGCGGCGCCGGTCGAAAGCAGGCCCATGGCCACGGCAGCGGCAGCGCCGACGCCCGCTACGCGGGCACCGCGGCGCAGACCGTTGGTGCGGTTCTCGCTCATACTTCCCCTCATCAGGTTAAAACAGTCAACCTCGACCATCGAGGTTGGACAGGTGGTCCTCGCAGGCCCAGCTCAGTTTGTCGCGCCTTTGTTGCCAGTGTGTAACCGACAATTTAGTTCGGCGCGACGCTCCGGCTGGCGACCGGAACCGAGCCAGGTTCCGCCGGATCGACACGTACGTGCCGCACCCGGGCCCAGGAAGTCCAGTGTGGGTGGCTCGTGCGAACATTAAACGCTAGGTAACGGCGCTGCAACGCAAGCTTTCGTAAAGATCAATGTGATGTAAATCACATTCGTTAACATGCAAACATCGTTTGACGTGCATTTATTAGTGGCGGAGACAGTCGGGACCGACCGGCCGGTGCTGACGAAGTCACTAAAGCGCCAAGCGCTGAATACGGGACAGAGCCGTACATATATCGACCGAATAACGGTGATCTGAAATAATCACAAGTAAATTACGGCGAGCCAACTTCTCGATACGTAGCTACTACGTAGATTTGGGCAATCAACCGTGGTGCGGCGGCTTCTGCGCACGCAGCCAATCATCAGACGAAGACTCGTTGCCGGAGTCGTCGCCGCGTTCGTCGCTCGTAGTGTCTGGGAGGGTGTCGCCGAATATTTCGGCGAGACGCGCCGCATCCCTCGCCCGGCGAGCGGCCGGGCGAGGGATGTCGTCGGAAGAACCGGAGGCCGAAATTATTCGACCAATCCGGACAGTTCGCCGATCACCTTGCTGGCAAGCGGGCCGAGCGTCGCCATTCCGTCGCGCACCGCGGCCCGGGTGCCGGGCAGGTTGACCACCAGGGTGCTGCCGGAAATGCCGGCCACACCGCGCGAGAGGCCCGCGTCGAGCGAACCGGCCACCCGGCCGGACGCACGCAGCGCCTCGCTGATGCCGGTCAACTCGCGATCGAGCACCTGCGAGGTGGCCTCGGGCGTCACGTCACGCGGGGACATGCCGGTGCCGCCGACCGAGATGACCAGGTCGACACCGCCGATCACCGCGGTGTTCAGCGCGTTGCGGATCTCGACCTCGTCGGCCTGCACCGACACCGACGCGTCGACGAGGAAGCCTGCCTCGGTGAGCAGCTCGGTGACCAGCGGGCCGAGCGAGTCAACACCTCCATGCGCCGTTCGATCATCGACGACCACCACCAGAGCACGCCCCGCCACCGGAGCATCGATTTCCATGGTGCTCACCGTAGCGCTTGTGCTGAGAACCTCTGCGGCCGTGTCGAGCAGCGGAGTCCAGCCACCCTGCAGTACCCGCATCATCGGCCGCCGTCCGCGGGCGCACCGGTGAGGGTCACCTCGACGGTCTTGGAGTTCCTGCCTTGCTCATCGGTATAGGTGACTTTCACCTTGTCTCCTGGTTGGTGCGAGCGAACCGCGGCGACGAGCGCGTCGCCGGTGTTGATGCTGCGATCGTTGAGTTTGGTGATGATCACGCCTGCGGGGATGCCCGCCTTCGCGGCCGGGCCGTCCGGGGTCGACTCCAGCACCCGCGCGCCGTTGATCGAATCCTGCGCCTGGATCTTGACGCCGATCTGCGCGTAGGTGGCGTGGCCGGTCTTGATGAGCTCGTCGGCCACCCGGCGGGCCTGGTCGACCGGGATGGCGAACCCGAGTCCGATCGAGCCGCTCTGCTGACCGACGCCGGGCTCGCCGGCGCCGAGGCTGGCGATCGCGGTGTTGATGCCGATGAGCTTGCCGTTGCCGTCGACCAGCGCACCACCGGAATTACCGGGGTTGATCGCGGCATCGGTCTGGATGGCGTCGATCACCGGGTTCACGCCCGCCGGATTCTGCGGGCCCTCGCCCTGCGTCGACACCGGGCGGTTCAGCGCGGAGACGATGCCGGTGGTCACGGTGCCCGCCAGGCCGAGCGGCGAGCCGATCGCCACGACCGACTGGCCGACCTGAAGGTTCTCCGAGGTGCCGAGCTCGATCGGGGTCAGTCCGGTCTTGCCGGCAACCTTGATGACGGCGAGGTCGGAGACCGGATCGGCGCCGACGATGGTCGCGGGCGCGGAGCTGCCGTCGGAGAACAGCACCTCCATCTTGGCGTTGGGGCCGCCGCCCGCGGCCACGTGGTTGTTGGTCAGGATCAGGCCGTCGGAGGACAGCACCACACCGGAGCCCTCGCCCTCGGCGCGGCTGCTGGCCACCTTGATCATCACCACGCTGGGCAGCACCTTCTGCGCGACCGCCTGGGTCGAGCCCGCCGGTGCGTTGGAGACGTTGTTGACATTGGGTTTCGGCTGATCGAGCGCGTTGGTAATCGTCGAGCGGCCGTCGTCGGAGTGGGTGGCCAGCGCGCCGACCGCGCCGCCGACGCCGCCGCTGACCAAGGCCAGGGCGACCGCGCCGAGCACCAGGCCGGTCCGGAACGGGCGCTTGGCGGGCTGAGCCTGCGCCCCGAACGGCGCGCCCTGCTGATCGAACGGCGCGCCCTGCGCCGTCTGCTGATCGAACGGCTGCCCGCCGTACTCCGGGCCGGGGAACGGCTGTGTGTGCTGGTGCGGCGGGTACTGGCCCATCGACTGCTGCGCCTGGTACGGCGACGGCTGCGCCTCGTACGGCCCGTACCCGGACCCGTGCGGCGAGTAGGCGGCGTCTGGCCCGTACGGCGCGCCGCCGGGGCTCGCCGGTGCGGCCGGGATCTGATCGGTCGGGTTGGGCTGATCCGGTGCGGTGTGCGCCGGCTCGTCCCGCCGGTCCTTCGAATCCTCGGTCATGGACTCCTCGTTTCTCCTCAGCGTCTGCCGACCAGCTTGACGGCGACTACTGAGAGCGGACTGAGACCGTGCTTTCAATTGTCCGAGACTGTGTACCCACTTCGCGCGGCGGTAAGGCCGCTACCCCCGCCACACAATACGGGTCCGGCGCACGCTTCGCGCGCCGTCGAATTCACCGGATCCCAGTCCCTGGAACACCCGTTATGCGGATCTCGCATTTCCTTCGAGCAGGCTTTGTCGAGCGCGCGTTTTCAGACCTCCACCGGCCGACCGGCTTCACCGGGCAGGACGATCCGGATTCGCGCGCCACCCCGGCTGGAGGTCTCGATGCCGATCGTGCCGCCGTGTTTCGTCACGACCTGCTTGACGATCGCCAGGCCGAGCCCCGAACCGGGCATGGAGCGCGAGGCGGTGGTCCGGTAGAAGCGCTCGAACACCAGCTCACGTTCGCCCGGCGGAATACCGGGGCCGGCATCGTCGACGGTCAGTTCGAGCAAGCCGCGCCCGGTTTCGCGCATCTCGACGTAGACCTGCGCGCCCGCCGGGCTCCACTTCGCGGCATTGTCGAGCACGTTGAGAATCGCGCGCTCGAGGCCTGCCTCGTGGCCGTAGACGAACCAGGGCTGGAACGCCGAGACGAACTCGACCGAGCCACGGCGGCGCCGCGCCCGTTCCAGCGCCCGCTCGGCTACCTCGCCGAGATCCACTCGCTCGTACACGGTTTCGGGTGCGTCCTCGCGCGCCAGATCGACCAGGTCTCCGACCAGGTTCGACAACTCCTCGATCTGCGCCATCACGTCCGAACGCAGCTCGGCCATGTCCTCATCCGGAATGCGCGGGGCGCCGGGGCGACTCGACGCCATCAGCAGCTCGGTGTTCGTGCGCAGCGACGTGAGCGGGGTGCGCAGTTCATGCCCGGCGTCGGCGACCAGCCTTCGCTGCCGATCCCGTGATTCGGCCAGCGCGCGCAGCATGGCGTTGAAACTCTCGGTGAGCCTGGCGAGTTCGTCGTCGCCGGTCACCGGGATGGGCGTCAGGTCGTCGGTGCGGGCGATCCGCTCGGTGGCGGCGGTCAGCCGTCCGATCGGGCGCAAGCCGGTGCGGCCGACGGCCGTGCCCGCCGCGGCGGCCAGCACGACGCCGCAGCCACCGACGACGAACAACAGCCACGCGAGACGATCGAGCACGTTGCGGGTCGGCTCCAGCCGCTGCGAAATCACCAGGGTCGCGCCCTCGTTCGTGCGTACCGCGAGCACGCGCTGATTGGCGACGGTGCGCAACGACGAACTCGCCTGACCGTGGAACACCGCCCACTCCGGCGGGCCGACCGGTGGAATGGTCGCCTGCGGTACCGAATACGGGCCGATGTCGGGATAGATCAGCACGATGCCGGTGTCGGGGTAGAACGCGGTCGCCAGCGCCAGATTCTGCAAATTGAAGCCGTACGGATCGATGGCGGTCACCGCGTTCGCCCTGCTGCGCAGCTCGGTATCCACGTTCGCGTACAGGGCGCGCGCGACCAGCGCGTACGCCGCGATCGAGGTCACCGCGACCGCGATCGCCACCACCGAGGCGGCGAGCAGCGTCACCCGCCAGCGCAGCGAGACGGAGCGGGTGAGCGGAATCGGCGGACGCATCTCCGCCGGGTCGGGCGGACGCTGTCCGAGCCCGGCGACCACCGGCCGCTTGGGAACAGTTCGTGCCATGGCCTTCCCCCTACGGGGGCGTCTCCCGCAGCACGTAACCGACGCCGCGCACGGTGTGGATGAGGCGCGTCTCGCCCTCGGCCTCGGTCTTGCGGCGCAAATAGCCGATGTAGACCTCGAGCGCGTTGCCGGAGGTCGGGAAGTCGTATCCCCAGACCTCCTCCAGGATGCGACTGCGGGTCAGCACCCGGCGCGGATTGGCCATCAGCATTTCCAGGAGGGAGAACTCGGTGCGGGTGAGGCTGATCCCGCGCTCGCCGCGGGAAACCTCGCGGGTCACCGGATCCAGCGACAAATCCGCGAACGTCATCGCCTCGGAAACCTCGCCGGGATCGGCGGTCGTGCGGCGCAGCAGCGCGCGCAAACGCGCGAGCAATTCTTCCAACGCGAACGGTTTCGGCAAATAATCGTCGGCGCCGGCATCGAGTCCGGCAACTCGCTCGGAGACCGAATCCCGTGCCGTCAAAACCAAAATCGGAAGATCGTCACCGGTGCTGCGCAAGCGCCTGCAGACCTCGAGGCCGTCCATCCGGGGCATCATCACGTCGAGCACCAAGGCGTCGGGCCGCTGACTCGTCGCCTTGTCGAGCGCGTCGACACCGTCCACGGCCAGGTCGACGGAGTAGCCGTTGAAGGTCAGTGACCGGCGCAGCGACTCCCGAACGGCGCGATCGTCGTCGACTACCAGAATGCGCATGCGACCAGTTTGACCGTATCGACTGAGAGGTGACTGAGAGGGGACGCTCGACACGCCGCGCCGGGCTCGGCCCGGCACACGGACACCAGCAGCCGGTCAGCTATCAGCGATCGCACGCCGTATAGATCAATCGTCCAGGAAGTATGTAGACTCACTAACTCAAACAGCGCGAAACCTGTTCCGCGTAGCCATATTCGGCCATCAGCAGACCCAGTCCCTACGGATTGCCGACGGCCAGTCAGCACGGTATGTTCCGTGCGGTAAAAAGAAGACCTTGAGTTGGTTCTCGGCGGGTTGATCCAGACTGCTCCTAGACAGCCACCATTCGGGGACCATGCGCGGAGTGGAGGCGACGGAAGCGGAATGGAAGCTGCACCGCGTTCCTGGCAATTCAGCCTGTCCAACATGTCGGTCACGCGCAAGGTCGGCATCGTCCTGCTGCTGCCGGTGCTGCTCGCCTCCGCCTTCGCCGGACTGCGCATCAAGGACGAGCTCGGGGTGATCTCGAAGCTCGACGCGGCTACCGAGCAGGCCCGCATCCTGCGCCCGATGCTCGAATTCGGCGAAGCCACCGAACAACTCGCGATCGCGGCGGTCAACGCCAGGCCCGAGGACCCGATCGACTCCGTCGCGGCCAAGTTCGATCAGGCGGCCATCGATCTGGAAACCGCGCTGCGGACGAAGAAATCCGACGACGGCACCACCAAGGAACTTCCCGCGGCCATCGCGGTGGCCCGCACCATGCGCAACGGCCTGCGCACCTCCTCCCCCGCGACCATCGGCGGACAGGTCGACGAGGTCGGCACCCGGATCATCACGGCGATCTCGGTGTCCTCGTCGATCGAGGAGATCGTCATCCAGCGCTACTTCCTGCAGTTGGGCTTGATCGCCAACGCCTCTCGCCTGCTCACCCAGGAGCAGATCATGTCGGCGACCGCGGGCGGTGGTAACCCGGCCGCGCTGGCGGGCATGCTGACCACGCTCGGCGCCGAGATGATGCTGACGTACTCCTATCCGCAGATGAGTCCGTCGTCGGCGACCAACGCGCAGGTGCTGACCGACGCGGTGCAGACCCGCATCGGCGCGCTCAGCCAGAACCCGAACAGCCTCGGCAACAACCCGGTGATCACCGATTCGTTGCGCACCAGCTCCGACGCCTATCGCCAGGCCACCACGGCGCTGCTCGGCACCATCGACTCCAAGCTGGCCGACCGGACCATCGAGCTGCGCAGCGCGGTGCTGCGCGACGTCGCGATCGTGATCACCACGCTGCTCGCCGGTCTCGCCCTCGCCCTCGCGGTGGCCCGCTCGCTGGTCGTGCCGATTCGCCGCCTGCGCCACGACGCGTTGCAGGTCGCGCACGTCGATCTGCCGAACGAGATCGAGGTGGTGCGCACCGGCGGCGCGACGCCGAAGATCACGCCGGTCGACATCCGCACCACCGAGGAGATCGGCCAGCTGGCCCGCGCGGTCGACGATATCCACCAGGCCTCGCTGCACCTGGCCGCCGAGCAGGCGCGCCTGCGGGTGCAGATCGGCAGCATGTTCGAAACCCTGTCGCGGCGCAGCCAATCGCTGGTCGAGCAGCAGCTGGCGCTGATCGAGGATCTCGAGCACGACGAGGACAACACCGAACGGCTGCAGAGTCTTTTCCGCCTCGACCACCTGGCCACCCGGATGCGCCGCAACGGCGACAACCTGCTCGTGCTGGCCGGCACCGCGCTGCGCCGTGGTCAGCTGCACCCGGTCCAGCTCTCCGACATGCTCTGGAGCGCGGTCTCCCAGGTCGAGGACTATCAGCGGGTCGAGATCGGCGCCGTCCCCGACGGCATCGTGGCCGGCGAGCCTGCCATCGATATCGAGCATCTGCTCGCCGAACTGATCGACAACGCGCTGCGCTACTCACCGCCGACCACACCGGTGACGCTGTCGGTGTCGCGCGCCGTCGACGGTGGCTATCTGATCGAGATCATCGACCGCGGTCTCGGCATGTCGACCGAGGATCTGCGCGCCATCAACGACCGGCTGAGCTCCGGCGGTGAGGTCACCGTCGAAACCGCCCGCCGAATGGGACTTTTCGTGGTGGGCAGGCTGGCCAAGCGACACACCATCACCGCGAGCCTGCGGCGCACCTCCACCACGGCGCAGCAGCCGGGCGTCACCGCGAGCGTGCACCTGCCCGGCGCGCTGGTCGCGCCGCCGCTGGACGCCACCGACCCGACCGGCAAGCCGCTGGAGCTGACCGGCGACTACGACCTGCCCGCGCAGCCGCGCACCCTGGTGCCGGTGCCGAGCCTGCCGCAGCACACCTCGCCGCGGTTCGAGGTGAGCAGCTCCGGTCTGCCGCAGCGCAGGCCCGCCATCCGGGTCGCCGAGCCGCCCGGCCAGCCCGCTGTCTCGGTGCCGACGCGGACCAACACCCCCGACACCGATTCCGACGCACAGCCGCCGACACAGCCGTGGTCGATCAACACCCCGACCGACGATCGCTCCCCCTTCGGTCCGCCGACCGTGGGCGTGAGCGCGCCGATCCGGGTGGCCGACGCCGAGCCGGAGCGACCGGCCGGGCTGTGGGCCGAGCCGGAACCCGAGTCGCCCCAGCGCGAATCGTCCGAGCGCGAATCGTCCCAGCGCGAGCCGGAACCGGAACTGACGGTGCCGCAGCAGCGGGTGCCGCGGGAGCCGCAGCAGCGCGAGTCCGAACCGCACAAGGCGGGGCCGAGCGCCGAGCGGGAGCCGGCCCGCACCACGTCACGCTCGGGCCTGCCCATGCGACGCCCGGCCGCGGTACCCGAACCCGCACCCACACCGACGCCTGCTCCCGCACCCGAGCGCACCCCCGAGCCCGCGACGGTGACCTCCTCGCGCTTGCAGCCGGTGGCAGGCGCCTCACCGACCCCGATCTACCAGCGCATGGTGTCGGAGTGGCTGGTCGAGCCCGCGACGTCGCAGGCCGCCGAGAGCACCTGGACCTCGCCCGCCGACGTCGGCTGGACCGCGGCCGAAGAGGCGACACACCCGACACCTACCGGCCGCACCAGCGGTGGACTTCCTATCCGAACGCCGGGCGCGCAGCTCGTCCCCGGCGGTCTGGCCCAGGCAGACGAATCGGGAGCCCGTGATCCCGAGGAGATTCGGAACAACCTGACCAGGCATCTCAGTGGGGTCCGCAGTGGGCGGGCCAATGCGCAGTACGACGACGGAGGGCTTGCATGACCAACGCGAACAGCACCACGGATGAGAACCTGAACTGGCTGGTCGCCAGATTCACCCGGGACGTACCCGGCGTGTCCCACGCGGTGCTGGTGTCGGCCGATGGCCTGCTGCAGGCGACCAGCCCACACCTGCCTTCGGACCGGGCCGAGCAGCTCGCGGCCGTCACCGCGGGTCTGGCCAGCTTGTCGATGGGCGCGGCGTCGCTGTTCGACGGCGGCAAGGTGATGCAGTCGATCGTCGAGATGCAGCGCGGTTACCTGCTGGTGATGAGCGTGGGCAACGGCTCGCACCTGGCCGTGCTCGCCAACAAGTCGCACGATATCGGGCGGATCGGCTACGAGATGGCGCTGCTGGTCGACCGCGTCGGCACGGTGGTCACCGCCACCGCGCGTACCGCGGTTTGAGCAGGAGATGTCCAATCCCTACGGACCTGGACCCCGACCGACCACGCGCGTCCGACCTTATGCCCTGACCTCCGGGCGTACCGAGCCCGCGGTCGACCTGCCGCTGGAAGCGGTCATCGAGACCTTGTCCTACACTGCGCATCTCGACTGGCCCACCGGTGATGTCCGCACGGATATCCTTCGGCTCGGCACACACCGGCTTTCCGTCGCCGAGATCGCCGCTCACTTGGATCGTCCGCTCGGCATGATTCGGGTGATGATCGGTGACCTCGTGGTAGACGGCATTGTGCGTCTGCATTCGACACTGACTGACGAGGCGAGTTTCGACGAGCGCCGTTCTTTGATGGAGAGGACTTTGCGTGGACTCCGTGCCCTATAAGAAGATCGGGCCCGACACCAACCCCGGCCAGGCCGACGGGGACAACCGGACCGCGTCCACGAAGATCGTGGTGGCGGGTGGTTTCGGGGTAGGTAAGACAACATTTGTCGGCGCGGTGTCCGAGATCGTTCCGCTGCGCACCGAGGCGATGGTGACCCGGTTCTCCGACGGTATCGACGACCTAGCCGATACGCCGGAGAAGGAAACCACCACGGTGGCCATGGATTTCGGCCGGATCATCCTGCCGGGCAACCTGGCGCTGTACCTGTTCGGCACACCGGGCCAGCGGCGCTTCTGGTTCATGTGGGACGACCTGATCCGCGGCGCGATCGGCGCCGTGGTGCTGATCGATACCCGCAGGCTGGAGGACAGCTTCGCGGCGGTCGACTTCTTCGAGGCGCGTCAGCTGCCGTTCCTGGTCGCGGTCAACCGTTTTCCGAACGCACCCCGCTTCCCGATCGCCGAACTGCGCGAGGCGCTCGCGGTGCGCGAGAGTGTGCCGATCGTGGATATCGACGCGCGCAACGCCAACGAGGTGCGCCAGTCGCTGGCTGCGGTGACCGAGTACGCCATCCAGCGCCTCGCCGCGCAGGAGCGGGAGCAGGAACAGGCGGTGCTGTGAGGGAGCGTCAGCGAGCGAACCAAAGACACAGGCCCCTGGGCACGACGGAGCTGAGCGTCAGCGAGGCGCAGTCGTGACCTATTTCAGCATGGGCTACTGGATTATCGGTCTGTCCGTTGCGGTTTCCGTGGTCGGTGCGCTGGTCGGCTTCAGTTGCATCCAGCATTCGACACGCTCGGTGACCTCGAAGTTCCGGGTGGTGTGGCAGGCGTCCGCGGCGATCTCGATCGGCGGGGTCGGGGTCTGGCTGCCGGTGTTCGTCTCGATGCTCGGTGTCACGGTGCCGGGCAGCCTGGTCCGCTACGACGTGTGGAGTGTCGCCGCGGGAGCGGTGATCTCGGTGCTCGCGGTGTGGGCCGCGCTGGCCATCATGGGGCGGACGCTGAACGTCGCGCGCCTGATCGGTGCCGCGGCGATCATGGGCGGTGGTTTCGGCCTGATGCACTTCCTGGCCTTGGACTCCATGCACATTCAAGGTTCGACCACGCTGGCTCCGCTGCTGTTCGCCGGCGCGGTGGCGATCGCGGTCGCAGTCTCGGCGGCCACCCTGTGGTTCACCCAGCCGAGGCGGCCGTTGTCGCTGCTGATCGCTGCGGCGGTGGTGTTCGCGGCCGGGATCACCGGCATGCACTACACCGATCTGCTCGGGCTGGAGGTCGATCTCGCGACGACCAGCGCGACGCCGCCCGGTGAGGATCTGTTCGGTTTCTTCGTGCCCGCGTTTGTAATCGGCATGCTGTCGCTGGCCGTGCCGATCAGTGCGATCCTGATCGCGCCGGACCGGCGTACGTCGATTCCCGTGCGGGCGCCCGCGCCGAGTTCCGCGTACTGAGCTGATTCGGGTGGCCAGGGTTCGGCAATGCCACCGAATTCCCTGTCGACCCGATTTACAGTGAGAGATATGCGTTTCGGTCTCGACTACGCCGGGGGTCGGCCGGGGGGTGCGGCGATCCGCGCGGCGGGTTTCGACTTCGTGGTCCGGTATCTGTCCGATGGTGGCCCCACCTTGCCAGGCAAATTGCTGACCCCCGCCGAAGCGGATGATCTACGCGCACACGGTGTGTCGATCGCGTCGAACTGGGAGACCACCGCGGCCAGGATGCTGGACGGCTACGGTGCCGGGGTCGTCGATGCGCGGGCGGGCTTGGCGCAGGTGCTGCGCTGCGGCGGCAGGCAGGATCGCCCGATCTACTTTTCCGCCGATTTCGACGCGACACCGCAGGATCAGCAGCGGATCAATGCCTATCTCGACGGTGCCGCGACCGTGCTCGGTCGCGCGAATGTCGGTATCTACGGCGGGTATTGGTCGGTGAGCCGCGCGCTGGATTCGGGCAGCGCCACCTGGGCTTGGCAGACCGATGCCTGGTCGGGCGGCAATGTCGAGACGCGGCGCAATATTCATCAGACGTTGCGCCAGCAGGTGGTCGGCGGCGTGGTCTGCGATGTGAACGTGGCCGAGACAACCGATTTCGGTCAGTGGGATTTTGCCGAGGAGGCGGACGTGACGCCGGAGCAAGAAGCAGTGCTGCGCGATATCCAGATCCAGTTGCGCGGGCCGGGGCTGTCGGGCTGGCCGCAGTTGGGTACCGACGAGCAGGGCCGTAATCGCACGCTGGTGGACGGCGTGGCCGCCGCGCTGGCCCGGATCAGTGAGCTGGAGGACGAGGTCGGTGAATTGCGCACCGAGATCAGCGAATTGGAGGCGACCACCGCCGATCTGACCGAGCAGGTGGAGCGATCGTGTGGCCGGCGGTGGCCGTGGCCGCTGTCGTTGGTCGAGGGGCCCGCGAACTTGGTGGGTGAGCAGTTGGCGCGATTGGAGTCGATGTTGCCCGATCTGCCCGGTTTGCCGGGGCAGGGCGGGGGTACGCAGCACACATCCAGTCGTGATGAGCTGGATTCGCGGGCGAAGCGGTGAAGGCGGCTCGTGCGGGCTGTTGTTCCGCAGGGGCGGAGCGGCGGCGCCGCGGCCGGAATGTTGGCGATGAGCGGGTTCTCTCGGAAACCGGGAGAACCCGCCCTCGTGCACGAGGGTACCGGGGTCAGGACACGACCGCATCACTTCCGGGAGACTTTTCCGCTGCCCAAAAACCAACCAACAGTACGTATTTCGCCTGGTAGCTACCGGGTCGCAATCTGATCGTGCACGAGGTTGCAACGTAGCTCCGAACAGACCGTTAGCTGTCGGATTGCCATTTGTTCAGGGTACCTAACGAAAGTCGGCCATCAACCCGGCGCGACGGCCGGATCGGCCGTTCGACCCCGGCCCGGCGCGTTCGTCACCCACAACAGCACCGTCCGAGTTATCGTCGGCTGGCACATGGCGCTCATCGAGCGCCGCACATCCAGGTTCGTTCGAAGGAGTTCGCATGGCCGTCAACGTGGTGCTCGACAAGGCTCTCGACAAGGCGTACGAGAACAAGTCGCTGAACGAAATCCTCTCCGCTCCGCCCTCGGCCCTCGCCGGTCTCACCGAAGCGCACGACAAGCAGCTGCTGGAGGCGCTCAAGATCAAGACGATCGCCGATCTGGCCAACAACAAGTACTTCCGGCTCGCCGCGACCCTCGCGGACCTCGCCGCGAAGGAAGGCTGAATTATCGGCCACGCCTTCGGCGCGGCGTGTTCGCGGCCCCTTTGTGGCTCGTGTCTCAGCGACCGCTGCTCGCGACTACGTCGCATGCGCATCGGCCACTGAGACACGAGCCGGGCCGCGAACGGCACTCGAAAGCCTCGCGCGTGGTGGTCATCTGGAGCCGAATCCCTAGCGCTTGATGACCACCACGGCGGCGGGCCTCAGATCCGGTCTAGATCGATCAGCCCCCTGCGCACCGCCGCGACCAGCCGGCGCGGCACCTTGTGCACCACACCGCCGACGGTCACCGGCACCAGATCCGGCGGCGTCGCCTTCCACCGCGCGCGCCTGCTGCGGGTATTGGACCGCGACATCTTCCGCTTCGGAACCGCCATCTCAGCCCTCCCCGCGTCGCGCGCGCTTGCCGTACTTGCGCTCGAACTTCTCCACCCGGCCCTGGCTGTCCAGCACGCGGTGCGCGCCGGTCCAGAACGGATGGGAGTCCGAGGTCACATCGACCATCAGCAGTGGATAGGTGTTGCCGTCCGACCACTGCACGGTGCGCGTGCTGGTCGCGGTCGACCGGGTGAGGAACTGCTTGCCGGTGCCCGCGTCCTCGAACACCACCGGGTGATAGTCCGGATGGATTCCTGATTTCATTTCGCCTCTCCTCTCGGGCTTTTCACGTCTTCGATGGGCAGCGTCGCCTCGGTGCTCTCGCACGGATCGGCATGCCAGGCGCCGAACGGGTCTTCCCACAGCGCGACTCGTTCGGGCGCGCGTTCGACCAGGCGCAGCTCGTCGTCCTCCACCAGCGCCCAGTGCAGGGCCTCGCGGATCTCGTTGGGGTCGGCGTCGTGCACCAGGATCACCAGCGAGATGTCCCGGTCGCCGAACTGGTCGTCCCAGCGCAGCGCGGCCATCGCCCGCCGGTCCGGATCCGCCTGCGCGAGTTCGGTTTCCGACATCGCCGCCAGCCAGCGGCCCGCACTGCCGACGCGCAGGCCGCCGCCCGCGGACTCCAGCCAGGCCACCTCGTCGGGCTGGGTGGCCAGCCACATGCGACCGCGGGCGGTCACCACGCCGTCGAACAGCACGTCGAGCGCCTCGTGCAAGCGGCCGGGATGGAACGGCCTGCTTGCCGCGAATTCCAGCAGGGCAACACCGTAATCGCTGGTGAGCGGCGGCTGGCCGCGCAGCAGCGGGGCATGCGCGTCGAACACCCGGCCGCGGCGCGAGTGCGCGGGAATGCGCGTCAGCAGTTCCTCGATCCGGGCCGCGGTGAGCGTGCGTGGGTCGTCCACCCAGGCCACCGGCGCGTCGGGAACCAGCCTGGCCAGCACCGCGCCGAGCTTGCCGCGCTCGACCTCGGCCCCGGGCGTCGCGGGTCCCACTGCGATTACCGCGTCGGCGAATTCGACCTGACCGACGGCCAGCTGCGCCACCGTCCGCTCGTCGTCGGCACGGGCGAGGCCGCGCTCGGCGAGCGTGTCCTCGCCGGTGGCGTCGGCCAGCCACGCGCTCGCGTCCAGGAACGTCAGCACCGCGTCGATGCGCACGTCCCGTCCGGCCGGTCCGTCGACCCGGCCCAGAATGCCTTCCACCACAACGTGTTCGATGGCGTGGCAGACCGCCTCGGCCTCGAAGGCCGGATCCAGTGCCAGCACGATGCGGTCGACCGAATCCCGCGCGGCCAGCGTGCGCAGCAGCGGCAGCAGGTCGATCCGCAGGGTGCAGGAGACACAGCCGTGCGCGAGTTCGAGCACGTCGGAGGTCTCGTAGGTCGCGCTGCGCACCGTGCGGTGCACGATGCCCTCGTTCAGTTGTTTCAGGTCGTGATGGACGACCACGGTGCCGGGCGCTTCCTGGCACAGCGCGGTCGCCGCGTACTCGGCGCCCGCCGCGGCGGGCCCGGCGAATCCCGCGAGCACCACGACCGGTGTTCGCCGGTCGGTCTCCGATGGGACCACGGACAGCACCCCTTTCGATAACGATTTTCATTTGCGTCAGAGCAACGGTACATTGTCGATCAATCGTTGTCGAAAATGATTGTCATCTACCGGAGGGAGCCCGTATGTCGGCCCACTGCCAGGTCACCGGGCGTAAGCCCGGGTTCGGCAAGTCCGTCTCGCACTCACACAGGCGGACCAACCGCCGCTGGAACCCCAACATCCAGCGCAAGACCTACTTCCTGCCCAGCGAGGGCCGGCGCGTCACGCTGACCGTCTCGGCCAAGGGCATCAAGACCATCGACCGGGACGGGATCGAGGCCGTGGTGGCCCGGATCAGAGCCCGCGGCGACAAGATCTGACGAGGAGAAACCGATGGCGTCCAAATCGACCGAGCTCAGGCCGATCGTCAAACTGAAGTCCACCGCGGGCACCGGCTACACGTATGTGACCAGGAAGAACCGCCGCAACGATCCGGACAGGATGGTGCTGCGCAGATACGACCCGGTCGTGCGCAGGCACGTCGATTTCCGCGAGGAGCGGTGAACATGATGCCGCACAACGTCTTTCCGGAGGAGTGCTGACATGGCGAAGAAGTCGAAGATCGCCCGCAACGAGCAGCGGGCCGCCGTCGTCGCGCGCTACGCCGAGCGCAGGGCCGAGCTGAAGGAGCTCATCCGCAAGCCGGCCACCTCCGCCGCCGACCGGGCCGAAGCCCTCGCTGAGCTGCAACGACAGCCGCGGGACGCCAGTCCGGTACGATTGCGCAATCGGGACGCCGCTGACGGACGACCGCGCGGTCACCTCCGGAAGTTCGGATTGTCCCGTGTGCGTGTGCGCGAGATGGCCCACCGGGGCGAGTTGCCCGGTGTGCGCAAATCGAGCTGGTAGACAACCACCGTTCTCGTACGAAGGATCCGTATATGGCAGTCAAGCGAGCACCGTCGAAGAAGGTTCGCGCCGAACAGGCCCGCCGTCCGAAGAAGAACCCGCTCATTGCCGCAGGCATCGAGAAGGTCGACTACAAGGACGTCAACCTGCTGCGGACGTTCATCTCCGACCGCGGCAAGATTCGCAGCCGCCGGGTCACCGGGCTCACCCCACAGCAGCAGCGGCAGGTCGCCGTCGCGGTGAAGAACGCCCGCGAAATGGCGTTGCTGCCCTTCACCAGTCGGTAGTCACACCGCCGCACGAAAAAGTGGGACCCCGATTGCTCGGGGTCCCACTTTTGTCTTGCGCCGCAATGAGTTACGGGATGGTCAGCACCTGACCCGGGTTGATCGCGTCCGGGTTGTCGATGCCGCTGGCGTTCGCGATCTCCTGGTAGCGGTTGCCGTCACCGTAGAAGCGCTCGGCGATCGCCCACAGGGTGTCACCCGGCTCGACCGTGTAGGTCTGCGCGGCGGGGGCCGCGGGCGGCGGCGGAACCTCTTCCGCGGCGGGGGCCTCGGCAACCGGCTCCGGCTCGGGGGCCTGCAGCGGGTTGTCGGTCTTGGTGTCGGAGGCCCACAGCGCGCTGCCGTCCTTGCCGTACAGCACCACATTGCGGTCGGCCTGCACGACCAGCCGGTCCGCGTCCTTGCCGTTGGTCTCGGTGGACCAGGCCGAACCCTCGCCCTTGTACAGCACGAAGTTGCCGTCGTCCTGCAGGGTCGCGCGCTCGACACCCTGGTTGTGAGTCAGGGTGGACCACACCACATTTCCGCCCGGCTCGGCCAGCACGAGGTTACCGTCGTCCTGCAACGTAAGGGTGTAAGCACCACCCTGCAGGGACTGCCCCAGTCCGAGTTCTTCGCCTACGCGCAGTGTGTCGCCCACGGTACTTCCTTTCGAAGATTCTGAAGAGCATCCGACAATCGATGCGCGCCGCAAACACAGGCGGGCATCTAGGCCGAAGATACTGCTCTGACGCGGGTTACGTAGGGATTACGCGCACGGTTCGCCGAAAGTTCACTGTGGGGTGTGTCCTATTGCCGTGTCATGTTCTGTGTGAGATGGCGGCGGCCACGCCCACTAGTGTTGTCGGCATGACTCGGATGTCGGGCGGGCGCGCCGCCGCAGCTGTTGCCGTTGTGCTCGGGTGCCTCGCCGCGGCGGGGTGCGGCGGTTCGGATGACGCTGCGCCGCAACCGAAAACAAGCGCGACGACGAGTGCCGCGCCGAGCACTCCCACCCAGGACACCGGCGGCAACAGCGGCCGCCCGTTCACGGCCGACCCGGCCATCGTGAACGCGCGCCCGATCGCGTTCGACTCCTGGACACGGCTGGCAGACGACCGGATCGCGGTCAACTTCCAGACCGGCACGCCGGAATGCTACGGCGTGGACGCCACTGTGCGCGAGACTGATTCGACGGTCACCGTCGAGCTGCGTTCCGGCACCAGGGCCGACGCGGTCGGCCGGATGTGCACCATGAACGCGGTGTTCGGCACGCTGGAGCTGTCGCTGAAGGCACCTTTGGGCAACCGGCAAGTCCTGAGCGCGGTGTAGGCGGCGGGCGCGCTACGACGCGGGTTCGCCCACGGCATCGGCCACGGCCGCGAACTCGGGATAGCTGATCGCTTGCGGTGGACCCCAGGTCTGCTGTGCCATCACTCGCAGCGGCATCGTGATGGCGGCGGCGATCTCAGCCGGTGTCTGCACCGTCGGGTCGTCGCACCAGACGAACAGACCCGAGCCGAGATTGCGGGTGTTCTGCGCCGGTGTCAGGCGGGTGCCGTCCACGAACAGGGCGGGATCCCATAACTGGTAAGCAATGGGCGGTGGCACGTTGCCCACCGCCGTCGGCCCGCCGGTCACGTAGTAGGTCGGCGTGAACGCGGCATTTCTGACCTCATGGCCCGCGGCGATGAGATCGGCTGGGCTGCGTGCATTTCCGAAATACGGCAGGGGCAGCTGCGGGATGCCCGCCCGGCTCCAGTAGTCGACGACGATGTCGGCGCCGATGTCGAGGGTGCCCGCGCCGGTGTGCAATCCGTCATTCCACACGCGCGGCCGCTTGCCGTGTGCACGGACGATATCCGCGCCCCAGTTGATCAGACCGAGGAACGCGTCCACCGGCTGCGCCTGCGGACCGTAGGTGGCGCGCGCGTAGGCGCCGATCTGCGGGTACTCGTCGAAGCTCGCGACCCGGGCACCGTCGAGCAGGAACTCGTCCGCGCCGAGATGCCAGTAGCGGCCGGGGAACAGCGGCAAGAACTCCTCGAGAATGTCGCGCATCAGGTCGTAGGCGCGCGGATTCGCGATATCGATGGCCGCGTCGGAGACCCGCCCGCTCGCGCTGCGTAGTTTCAGCTCGGGGTACGCGGCCAAGATGCCGTTCATGTGACCGGGGAAGTCGACCTCCGGCACGATCTCGACCTGATATCGTGCCGCGTACTCGATCAGGTCGCGGATGTCTCGCTTCGAATAATGCTGCGCGGCAGTGATTTCTGGATGCCGTTCGCTTTCCAGGCGGAAGCCGAAGGTGTCCGAGAGGTGCAGGTGCAGCAAGTTCAGCTTGAGGTAGCCCATGCGGCGGATTTGTGCGCGCAACAGGTCTACCGGCATGAACTCACGGCCGACGTCCAGCATGAGGCTGCGTTCGCGGTACTGCGGCCAATCGGTCACGGTGCCGCCGGGCAGCTCGTTGCGTTGCCGCAGCAGTTGCAGGGCCGAACTGGTTGCGTAGAACGCGCCGGCGAGGTCGGCACCGCGCAGGTCGAGGGTTTCACCGATCGAAATGCGGTAGGCCTCAGGGGTTTCCGGCGCACCGTCCACCGGCCCGATGCTCAGCACGATGTCACCGGCGCGACCAGTCGAACCCGCCTGCGCGACAACAGTATTGCCAGTGAGTGCTTGCAGACCTGCGGCGAAACCTGTTGCGGTGTCACGCAAAGTTTCGTGCGTATAGACCACCCGGGTCCGCGCGCCGAGGGAGAACGCTTCCCCGCCGGGCTCCCACACCTTCAGCGTGGGCAGTGTGTGCGGTGCTCCCGGCTCCGCCCCGGCCGAGTGCTGTCCACTGAGCAACACCGCTACCGCAGCGACAATCACGACCACACCCGCAGCCACCGCACGAATCGACATGCGGTCACTGTACGAAACCCAGCGCCGACAGCATGCGCGTCCGTGAATCCGCCAGCCGCCTCGTCGCCCTCCGCTCCGCCGACCAACCGACGGGCGCTGGCGTCCCGGCCGCGCTACATCACCGCTGCCAGGCAAGCGCACACCTTTACGAGTCAGGTTGCAGGCGCCCCAAACGCCGAACGCCACGTCGGCGAACCGACGTGGCGTTCGAAGTCGCTCAGCTCAGTGTGCGAAGTGGCGAGACCCTGTCAGGTACAGCGTCACTCCGGCTTCCCGGGCCAGGTCGATGGTTTCCTGGTCACGGACCGAGCCGCCGGGCTGCACGATCGCGCGGACACCCGCCTGCACGAGCTGCTGCGGGCCGTCCGGGAACGGGAAGAACGCGTCGGAGGCCGCGACCGAACCCTTGGCGCGGTCACCGGCGCGCTGCACGGCAAGCTGCACCGCGTCCACCCGGTTGACCTGGCCCATGCCGACGCCGACCGAGGCGCCGTCGTGCGCGAGCAGGATCGCGTTGGACTTCACGGCACGGCAAGCGCGCCAGGCGAATTCGAGATCGGCGAGAGTCTCGGCATCGGCCGCCTCGCCCGCAGCCAGCGTCCAGTTGGCCGGGTCGTCGCCCGCGGCGTCGAGGATGTCGCGCTGCTGCAACAGTGCGCCGCCGCTGATCGGGCGCAGCTCGGCGCCCGCGCGCCGCGGCGGCTCGGCGATCAGGATGCGCACATTCTTCTTGCGCTGCAACACTTCCACCGCGCCGTCGGCGTAGGCCGGGGCCACGATCACCTCGGTGAAGATCTCCGCGACCTGCTCGGCCATCTCCACGGTGACCGTCCGGTTGGCCGCGATCACGCCGCCGAACGCGCTCACCGGATCACAGGCGTGCGCCTTGCGGTGCGCTTCGGCGATGTCGGCGCCGATCGCGATGCCACAGGGGTTGGCGTGCTTGATGATCGCGACGGTCGGCGCGGTGTGGTCATAAGCAGCCCGCCAGGCCGCATCGGCATCGGTGTAGTTGTTGTACGACATCTCCTTGCCGTGCAACTGCTGTGCCTGCGCGAGGCCGAGGCCACCGTCGTTGTTGGTGTACAGCGCCGCCGCCTGGTGCGGGTTCTCGCCGTAGCGCAGCACCGCGGCGCGCTCCCATGTGCCACCGAGCCAGGCCGGGAACAGCTCGGCGGCCGCCTGCTCGCGCTCGGTCACCCCTGGCACCAGCGTGTTCGTCAGCCAGCTCGCGACCGCGACGTCATAGCTCGCGGTGTGCTGAAAAGCCTTGGCCGCCAACGCGGTCCGCTCCGCCAGCGTGAAGCCGCCGGACTTCACCGCGCCGAGCACCTCGTCGTAGTCGCCGCTGTCGACGACCACCGCCACCGAGGGGTGGTTCTTCGCCGCGGCGCGCACCATCGACGGACCACCGATGTCGATCTGCTCGACGCACTCGTCCGGGCTCGCGCCGCTGGCCACGGTCTCGGTGAACGGGTACAGGTTCACCACCACCAGCTGGAACGCCTCGACGCCCAGCTCCACCAGCTGCTCCACGTGCTCCGGCTTGCGGGTGTCGGCGAGGATGCCCGCGTGCACCCTGGGGTGCAGCGTCTTCACCCGGCCGTCGAGGGTCTCCGGGAAGCCGGTGAGCTCCTCGACCTTGGTCACCGGGATGCCCGCGTCGGCGATCTTGCCCGCGGTCGAGCCGGTGGACACCAGCTCGATGCCCGCGGCGTGCAGGCCGGTCGCCAGCTCGATGAGGCCGGTCTTGTCGTAGACGCTCACCAGCGCCCTTTTGATCGCCTTGCGCTCACTCACCGGAGAACTCGCTCATTCGGGATAACTGCCTTTCGTCCGTCGGAAACAATGCCCCGCGTCGCGACGGCGGCGACGACCTGCGCCAGCAACCGCCTTTCGACAACCTTGATGCGCTCGTGCAAGCTCGCCTCGTCGTCCTCGGGCAGCACCGGCACCGCCTCCTGCGCGAGGATCGGCCCGGTGTCGACGCCCGCGTCGACCAGGTGCACGGTCGAGCCGGTGACCCGCACCCCGTAGGCGAGCGCGTCGCGCACCCCGTGCGCGCCGGGGAAGGCGGGCAGCAGCGCGGGGTGGGTGTTGATGATCCGGCCGCCGAACCGGTCGAGAAAGGTCGGGCCGAGGATCTTCATGAACCCGGCGGAGACCACCAGGTCGGGTGTGTAGCTCGCGACCGCGTCGGTCAGCGCGACATCCCAGGCGCCGCGATCGGGAAAGTCCTTCAGCGCCACCTTGAAGTGCGGCACCCCGGCGGCGTCGGCGTGCTCGGTGGCCGCGCACCCGCGGTCGACGCCGACCGCGACGATCTTCGCCGGAAAGTCCGCGGCGGCCGCCGCATCGAGCAGCGCGCGCAACAGCGAACCGGTGCCCGAGGCGAGCACGACCACGGTCGCCGGGGCCGCGGCGGGTGTCCACGCGCCGTGCGGCGACGGGCTGGGGTCGGCAGCCGGCGAGGCCGGCGGGGTGGGTGAGCTCAGGGCTCTACTCCTGCGAGTCGATCCGGATGGCGGACGGAAGAGCTCCGCCGCGATAGAGCCTAACGACCCTCGACCCGGTCACTTTCCGGCAGGTCCGCCTCGACCACCTCGGCATCGACGATGTCCGGTGTGGTATTCGCACCGGGCGCACGCACGGTGTCGATCGCGGTGTGTTCCTCGACGAGTTCGCCGTCCAGTTCGACTTCCAGGTCCGCGCCGTCGTAGTCGGCGTAGTCGTCCTCGAAGTAGTCGCGGTGGTCGGCGTACTCGTCGTCGGCGTAGTAATCGTCGTCCGCGTAATTGTCGTCGGCGTAGTAGTCGTCGTCTTCGTCGTACGGGTCGGCGTAGTCGTCGGGCGCGGTACCGACCGGCACGAGGAACCAGCGCGCGAACGCCAGCCCGACGTAGCCCGGAATGGCCAGCCACGCGAAGGTGACGACGGCGAAAATGGGCAGGTCGAGTCCGATCCGGCCGAACGTGCCGAGTTCGCCGCCCGCGACGACACCGAGCAACAGCAACCCGACGGTGGCCAGCGCCGCCGAGCACAGTGTCGCCCAGGGGGCGTCGATCCGGTCGGTGGAGCTCCGGGCGAGGTCGAGCCCGCCGAGCACGCCGACCGCGGCGGGGATCAGCAGCAGCACCGGCCACCAGCCCGCGGCCGGTCCGGTCGGCACCGCCGCCATCAATGGCACGGCCGGAATCGGGCCGCCGACAACGGAAAACACGCCGAACGAGGCGGCACCGAGCTGCGCGCTGGAGCCGACGAGCACGCCGACCGCCTGCACCACCAGGTTCGGCAGGTAGGCCAGCGAGAGCAGGGTCAGCCCGAGCACCCCGGCGACATTGCCCGCCCCGTGATAGGTGTCCCCGACTCGCGGAATGTGCACCAGAAACGAGAGGACGACCAGCGCGGCGGCGCAGCCGAGCAGCCGCAGCATCGCTCGGCCCGCGCCGTACAGACCGGAGATCGCCCACTCGGGCAGGCGAAGCAGGACGAACAGCTCACGCCGGTTCCTGGTCGCGATCCCGCCCACCGCCGCGATCAGATACAACCCGAATACCCAGGCGAACGCGGCGAGGGTGTTCGGCGGTTGCAGCGCGACGACACCGGACGCGTCCTCGGCGACCGCGAGACAGATGGCCGTGATCAGCAATGGTCCGCCCAGTGCCGCGCCGACTATCCAGCCGAGATCGGCCCGCGTGCAGTCGGGTTCGACGGCGCGGGCACATTCGCGCCCCGCCAGCCAGAGCACCAGCGCGGTCGGCAACAGCGGCAGCAGGCCGAGCGAGGTCTTGCCGATCACCAGTGGAACCTGGTGCACGCCAAGCCATCCCGCGGCGATCGCACCCGAGGTACCGGCGAGGTTGCTGCCCGAGGTCAGCAACGTGGCGAGCACGAGCACGATGATGGCGGCGAGCGCGTAGGTCGTCGGACGCCCGGCGACCAGGACGAGCACCCTGGCGCGCTCCGGGGTCAGCGACAGAAACCCGGCCTCGTCGGGCTCGGGCGGCTCGGGCACCTGGCGCGAGCCACCGGTCCGGCGGACGAGGGAGTTTCTGGACGAATTCACGAGGCCGCCTCGGGACCGCTCGGCTCCATCGTGCGCTCAGGCGCGCTGCATCCCTGATTCACTCGCTGACGCTCACTCATGACAATTCAGCGTGGCAGCTCCCCCGGCACGAGCGGGTCAGGCGCGCCGGATGGCCCGCGCCGGGGAACTGCTGCTACTTGTTGTCGTCGGACGGGCGGAAGGCCTGGGTGGCGTCGGCGGACGGGTCGCCGCCCTGCTCGCCGCCGAACGGCTGGCCCGGCTGCTGCTGCGCGCTCTGCTGGCCCGGCTGCGCGTAGTTCGACGAACCGTACGGCGACTGCTGGGCAGGCTGCTGCGCGGAGCCGAAGTGCTGGGTGGCGTTCTCGTCCGGGCGCGGCTGCTGCGCCTGGCTCGGCGCACCGTACGGCGAACCCTGCTGCGGCCCACCGAAAGCCGTGGTCGGCGGCTGCTGGCCGTACCCGGGCTGACCGTAGGCCTGGCCCTGCTGACCGTAGGTGGGCTGACTCGGCTGGCTCGGCTGGCTCTGGCCGTACGGCGAAGCCTGCTGCCCCACACCGTAACCGGGCTGCTGGCCGTAGGGCGACTGCTGGCCGTAGGGCTGCCCCGGCTGACCCTGACCGTAGCCGGGCTGGTTCTGCCCGAACGCGGAGAACGAGGACTGTTGCTGCTGGCCGTAGCCGCCCTGGTTGAAGCCCGGCTGGCTGGCCGGCCGCGGCGCGGGTGCCTTGACGATGCCCGACTCGAACAGCACCGCGCCGACCGCGAGCGCGGCCTGCACGAAGGCGAGCACGAGCAGAGCGAACGCGCCCCACTTCAGCTCGATGCCGTCGGAGAGGGTGAACGAGTGCAGCGCCAGCGCCAGGAAGCCCGCGACGGAGGCCGCCGCGGCCGCACCCGTCCAGCTCTGCTTGGGCAGCACCGACAGCGCGGCGAGCAGGCCGCCGAGCAGCAGCAGGCCCAGCAGGGCCGCGCCACCCGCCTCGAACAGGCTCGCAGTCTCACTGTTCGCCACCCGGGCGCCGCCGAAATCGACCGCCTTGGTGCCGACGTAGGGCAGGAAACCGAGCAGGAAGTTCAGCACGCCGAGCGCTGCGACACCGACCACCAGGAAGAACGGCAGCCCCTTGGCCTCGGCACCGGACGCGGTCTCGGCGGAAGTGGCGCCGGTCGCCGTCGAACCGGAGCTGGGTGGGGTGGAGGGCGCGGGTGTGTTGTACCCGGAGCCCCCGGACGGGTATGACATGTCGTCGTCTCCTAGGTCGAGTCATACGTGGTCTTCAACTGCTGGATCTGCACCTGACGCTACTGCACTCGCTCGCCCGGGTCACCCTCAACGGACCGGGCGGACGACCTGATCAGCCCGGTTCGGCCAGGTCGCGGGCCGTTTGCCCACCGCTAGCACCGCCCTCAGCCCCGCTCAGCACGGCTTCATCCACGTCTCACCGGTACAGCCGGTGTGCAACAGCCGGTCCGTGTAGCGCTGCCAGCCGAAGCCCGCCGCGGCGCACTCGGCACGGACGTCGGCGAGCAGCGCCCGCGCGCCCGCGGCGTCGCCCTCCGCGAACAGCAGCGCGACCGAGACGGCGCGGGCGGCCAGCAGTGGCACGCCGCCGGGCGCGGCCGCGAAGAACTCGTCGAGCAGCGTTGCGGCCGCGCCGGTTTCGCCCTTGGCCAGCAGCACGTCGGCCAGGTCGACGCGGGCCAGGCCGGTCGCGTCCGCCTCGTGCGCGAGGGCGGCGCGGCAGTACGACTCGGCCGCGTCGAGATTGCCCGCTGCGAGTGCGGCGGCGGCGCGGGTCAGGTCGTTCAGCGGCAGGATCTGCCGGTCGTCCAATCGGCGGGCGTAGTGGTCGGATTCCGCGGCGGTAGCCAGTGCCTCGTCCAGTCGCCCGAGACCGAGCAGTGCCTTGGCCCGGTTGCTCAGGCCGCGGGAGAGTCCGTGCTCGTCCTGGTGCGCCGCGTCGACCGCGCTGGATCGGGTGTAGGCGGCGAGCGCCTCGGCGGGATGTCCCGAATACAGCAGTGCCGTGCCGAGCGCGTCGGCGAACGAGGCACCCTGGGTGTCGCGTACGGCAAGCCGCTCCCCCTCGCGCAGCCGGGCGACGGCCTCGGGCAGCCTGCACCGTTCGATATCGACGATGCCCTGGTAATAGCGGACGGTTTGAGCGAGTTCGGCGTCATAGAGTGGCGCGGCCAGCTCGCCTGCCTTGGCCAGCTGTACCGCCGCGGCCTCCAGGTCGCCGGTCATCAGCGTATGAAAACCGTAGTGGCTCAGGGCCTGTGCCAGCTCGTACGGGGTGACCTCGGCAGACTCGGTGAGCGCGGCGTAGTGGCGCTGCGCCTCGTGGAACCAGGCCCTGGTCAGCCAGGGCACATGCATCTCCACCGCGAGCCGCAAACCATCGGTGGCCCTCGGCGTTACGGGCGCGCGCTCCAGCGCGGCCAGGATATTCGGCCATTCCGCGAATACCGCGGCGACCGACTCGGCGGCGGCGAATCCGTCGGGTGCACCGATCGTGCGCACCAGATTCAGGCACCAGCGCAGGTGTTCAGCGCGCAGTTGCTCGACCTCCCGCGCCTCCGTCAGCCTGGCCAGCGCGTAGTCACGGACGGTCTCCAACAGCAGGAAACGTCGTGCCGCACCGTCTGTCTGGACGCTGACGAGGTTCCGATTCACCAGCTCCACCATGGCCGGTGCGATGTCACCTTGCTCGAGATCGCCGGCCGGCACCACCGCCTCGGCGGCCTCCAGGGTGCAGCCGCCCGCGAAGACGCCGAGCCTGCGCAAGACCTTCTGCTCCCGGTCGTCGAGCAGTTCATAGCTCCAGTCCAGCGCCACCCGCAGGCTGGTGTGCCGACCGCCCGCGACGCCGCGCACGCCGCCGACGAGCAGCCGGACCCGATCGTCGATCCGTTGGGCCAGTTGGGAAATCGTCAGCGTCCTGGTGAGACCGGCGGCCAGCTCGATGCCCAGCGGCAGCCAGTCCACCGCCGCGCAGATGGCTACCAGGCTGTCCCGCTCCGCTGCCGTCACCAGCCCGTGCAGTCCAGCCCGCTCGATGAACAGCGCCACGGCGACACCGCGATCCAGCGGGCCCAACGGATACACCGACTCACCGGGTACCGCCAACGACCGCTGCGAGGTCACCAGGATGCTGAAACCCGTTGCCGCCATCACCAATTCGGTCACCGATTCGAGTACATGCTCCGCATTGTCCAGAACCAGTAGCGCACCGGCCCCGGCGAGCGCGTCGATGATCCCCGGCAGCGGGGCATTCGGATCGATCGACCCGTCGGCGGCCAGCTCGCCTGCCGCCAATGCCGCTGCCACCGCGGGCAGCACGTCGTCAGCGCGGTCGAGTGGTGCCAGCTCGACGAGGACGACCGGGCGGCCGGACCGATCGATCGAGCGCACGAGCTCGGCGGCGAGGCGCGACTTACCGCTGCCCGCGACACCGACCACCGTGATCAGGCCGGGCTGCGCGAGACGCGTTGTGAGCGTAGCGAATTCACGACTACGGCCGACGAAGCTCGTCATCGGTGCCGCCGGCACCGGCGCGGGGCTCCGCCTCGATCGCGGTTCCGTCGCGGAATCGTTGGCGCCGGCGGCCGTACTGCCCGGGGCGGAAGCCACCTGATCAGCCGAGGACAACTCACCACTCGACACGACCGCCGACGCACGCAACGCCGGATCATGTTCCAGGATGCGGCGTTCCAGCGCACCCGTATCCGGCGACGGGTCGACACCCAGCTCCTCGGACAACGCCCGCCGTAGCCGCGCCAGCCGGTCCAGCGCGTCGGCCTGCCGCCCCGTCCGATACAGGGCCAATGCCAACAGGCACGACAGCGGCTCGTGCAGCGGATGCTGGGCGACCAGACCGGTCAGCTCGGTCACCACCTCGCCTGCCGCACCGAGTTCGAGGTTCGCCTCCAACCCAGCGACGGTCAGCGAAAGCCGCCAATCATCGAGCCGCTCCCCTTCGGCGGCGACGAACGGAACAGCGCGCAGATCGGCCAGCGCGGGGCCTCGCCACAATCCGAGCGCGGCCTCGGCGGCCGCCGCGACAGCACCGTAGTCGCCTGCGCGCCGCGCGGTATGCAGCCGCTGCGCCGCCGCCTCGGCCGCCAGCAGGTCCGTCGCGGCGACTGTCGCCTGATAACCCGCAGGCGTGCGCCCGATGACCTCCGCCAACGGCCCCAGCGCGGCCCGCAATCGCGAAACAACTACTCGCAGTCGCTGTACCGGCCGTTCGACCTCGGCGCCCCACAGATCCTCGGCCAGTCGCCCATCCGGCACCGGGACGCGGTTCGCCAACGCCAACCGCACCAGCACCGCCCGCTCCAGCGGTCGATCGACGGTCACCGCGACACCGTCGGCCCACACCTGCACTGGACCCAACACCAGCACATCCACGCCGACAAGCATGCACCGTCCGGTATGCCCGTGTCTCCCGCATACTCCGCGCATGACGAAGGCCGCCCTCCGATTCGGAGAGGCGGCCTCGGTCATACTTCTCGATCAGGCGGTAACGCTTGCCTTCTCCAGGATTTCGCGAGCCAGCGCGGCGGTCTCGGACGGCGTCTTGCCGACCTTCACGCCCGCCGCCTCCAGCGCGTCCTTCTTCGCCTGGGCGGTGCCCGCCGAGCCGGAGACGATGGCGCCCGCGTGGCCCATGGTCTTGCCCTCGGGGGCGGTGAAGCCCGCGACGTAGCCGACGACCGGCTTGGTGACGTTGGCCTTGATGTAGGCCGCGGCCCGCTCCTCGGCGTCGCCACCGATCTCGCCGATCATCACGATCAGCTTGGTCTCGGGATCCTTCTCGAACGCCTCGATGGCGTCGATGTGGGTGGTGCCGATGACCGGGTCGCCGCCGATGCCGATGGCGGTGGAGAAGCCGAAGTCACGCAGTTCGTACATCATCTGGTAGGTCAGGGTGCCCGACTTGGAGACCAGGCCGACCGGGCCCTTGCCGGTGATGTTGGCCGGGGTGATGCCGACCAGCGCCTCGCCGGGGGTGATGATGCCGGGGCAGTTCGGGCCGATGATCCGGGTCTTGTTGCCCTTCTCGACGTTGTAGGCCCACGCGTACGCGGTGTCCTGCACCGGGATGCCCTCGGTGATGACCACGAGCAGCGGGATCTCCGCGTCGATGGCCTCGATGATGGCGTCCTTGGCGAACTTCGGCGGCACGAACGCGATGGAGACGTCGGCGCCGGTCTCCTTGATGGCCTCGGCGACGGTGCCGTACACGGGCAGCTCGACCGCGTTGCCGTCCTTGTCGGTGTGCGCGACGGTGGTGCCCGCCTTGCGCGCGTTGACACCGCCGACGACCTGGGTGCCTGCCTTCAGCATCAGTGCGGTGTGCTTGGTGCCCTCGCCGCCGGTGATGCCCTGGACGATGACCTTCGAATCCTTGTTGAGGAAGATAGACATTTCCGGGTTCCTTACTTGGCCGCTGCCAGTTCGGCGGCCTTGTCGGCGCCTTCGTCCATTGTCTGCGCAAGCGTGATCAGCGGGTGCGCGGCATCGGCGAGGATCTGGCGACCCTCGTCCACCTTGTTGCCGTCGAGACGGACGACCAGCGGCTTGTTCGCCTCGGCGCCGAGGATCTCCAGCGCCTTGACGATGCCGTTGGCGACCGCGTCACAGGCGGTGATGCCACCGAAGACGTTCACGAACACGCTCTTGACCTGGGAGTCACCCAGGATCACATCGAGACCAGCGGCCATCACCTCGGCCGAGGCGCCACCACCGATGTCGAGGAAGTTGGCGGGCTTGACGCCGCCGTGGTGCTCGCCCGCGTAGGCGACCACGTCGAGGGTGGACATGACCAGACCGGCGCCGTTGCCGATGATGCCGACCTCACCGTCGAGCTTGACGTAGTTGAGGTCGTTCTCCTTGGCCTTGAGCTCCAAGGGATCGGTCGCGTCCTTGTCCGCGAAGGCCTCGTGATCCGCGTGCCGGAACTCGGCGTTCTCGTCCAGGGTGACCTTGCCGTCCAGCGCGAGGATCTCGTCCTGCGGGGTGCGCACGAGCGGGTTGACCTCCACCAGGGTGGCGTCCTCCTTGACGAACACCTCCCACAGCTTCTGGATGGTCACGGCCGCGGCGTCGAGCACCTCGGCGGGCAGGTGGCCCTGCTCGGCGATCGAGCGGGCGAAAGCGAGGTCGACACCCTTGACGGCGTCGACGGCGACCTTGGCGAGGCGCTCCGGCTTGGTCGCGGCGACCTCTTCGATCTCCATGCCGCCTTCCACCGAGCACATGGCCAGGTAGGTGCGGTTGGACCGGTCGAGCAGGAAGGAGATGTAGTACTCCTCCGCGATGTCCTTGGCTTCGGCGACAAGGATCTTCTTGGTGATGTGGCCCTTGATATCCAGGCCGAGGATGTTCTGCGCATGCGTGAACGCGTCGTCCGGGGTGGCGGCGTACTTGACGCCACCCGCCTTGCCGCGGCCACCGGCCTTCACCTGGGCCTTGACCATCACCGGCTTGCCGATTTCCGCCGCGATGGCGCGGGCGTCCTCGGCCGTGTCCGTGACGCGGCCCTCGGACGAAGGCACTCCGTGCTTAACGAAGAGCTCCTTCGCCTGATATTCGAAGAGATCCATGTACTCACCGTCTCGTCTGCGTTGTGATGACAACGTCTTTGTTGGCGGCCCGACGTCGGAAGCGGGTCGGGTCGGACTCTAATCAGTCACATGGACGGCCAATCGGCCACGTTCATCCTAAGTGGCGCAGGTCACGGGCCGATAAGCGCGGCGGGAAAACCCCTGGCCAAGGCTACTCGCGAGTAGGTAGTTGACACCACGCCAGGTAGAACCGCCGAACCCGGGGCGACGGCGTGGTCTACTACAAACCGTCGTCGAACGAGTCCGCTCGCGTGCCCAATGCACAGATAGATATTCCGTGGTGTTACCGTGATCAATCTCACATGTTCGGACAGAAGGGCCGCAGCGCTTGCGGACCCTGCAATCGTTTCGTTACCGTCATTGCGGTCGATGTCACAGCACGGTCACGACTAGGAGGACGGCAAGCTTGATGCAGCACAGCACTCCGCAGATGGAGAGCCGTTCCGCAAACGACTCGTCGACGCCGCTGATCAGCAGGCACCTCGGCCCCGCGAACTTCTCCCGCTTCACCACGATGTGGCACCGCCGATGAACCATCGCTCCGCCCTCAAACCTGAAGATCGCGCTCAGTACGGACATCGTTATCGCAACGATGACGAACCGTTCGGGGCGCAGGCTTCGCATGGCAGGCCCTCGGTGGACCGGCAGCGGAACTCCTTGTTCAACGCGGCGCCGGCTCGGGACGACTACAACTCCGCGTCGCGGGCGCCCTACGGGAGCGCCGCGCCGCAGGCGGATTACCACGCCGCACCGTCCTATGGCGCAGCCCCGCAGGGGGACTACACCTTCCGCGCCGCAGGCACGCCGGACGACGGATACCGCGAGAACTCCTGGACCGCGAACGACTCGTGGTCGCAGCAGGATTCGTGGGCCCCGCAGGACGCATGGTCCGACGGCGCCGCTTGGAACGCGGGCGAAGCCTGGGGCGAAGAGCCCTACCAGGCACCCGAGGACAGCAGCTGGGCTCCGGAGGAGTCCTGGGCGCCCGACACCGAGCCGGAGAACCCGGCCACCCCCACCGTCATCCCCGGTCGCCGCGCCGCCAAACGCGGTGGCGCACACCGGCTGCCCGCACCGCCCGCCGCCCTCAAGGGACGTGCCGCGGTCGCCGCGGTCGCCGCGGGTGCGGTCGTCGCCGCCGGACAGGCCGCGCTCGCCTCGCCCGAACAGCCTTCGCAGTCCGTCGACTACGAGGCAGCCGGGCAGATCCACGAGATCGCCGCACAGTCCGTCAGCTTGGCCGACCCCAGCACCTCGCCGGAGTCGCCCCAGCTGCTCAATGTCTCGGGCCCGACGCATCTCGGCGACTTCAACGACATCCTGCAGAAGGGTCAGAAGTACGCCGAAGATCTGGCGGCGGCGGAAGCTGCGAAGCTGCGTCCGCTGTTCACCAAGTTCGCGGCGGGTAACTTCACCTCCGGATACGGCGCGCGCTGGGGTGTACAGCATCTCGGCATCGACATCGCCGGGCCGATCGGCACGCCGATCGTCGCGGTCGCCGACGGCACCGTGATCGAAGCGGGGCCTGCGGCCGGGTTCGGGATGTGGGTTCGGTTGCTGCACGACGACGGCACCGTCACCGTCTACGGGCACATCGACACCGCCACGGTGTCGCAGGGGCAGCGGGTGATGGCCGGCGATCAGATCGCCACCATCGGTAACCGCGGGTTCTCGACCGGGCCGCACTGCCACTTCGAGGTGTGGTTGAACGGGTCGGACAAGATTGATCCGGTGCCGTGGTTGGCTACGCGAGGGATCAGCTTGGGGCCTCAGCGGGACTGAGGGTTCCGGGTTTTCGGGCTCCGGGGTTCCGCCAACCGGGATGCGAAACGGTCGCCTTCCACCGGCTTTCATGATCAACGGCACGTGGCGGTCGGGGAATCCGACGTGTCCCCGCTGTCACGTCCCATCGATCTTGACTTTGGGGTGCGTGATGAGTCGCACGTACTGATCGGGGTGGCTGGGGGCTAGCGTCGGGGGTATGGCACGTACAACGACGTACACCCAGTTCATTGCGCTTTCAACGGAACTCGTGTGGGCGGTGGTGGCGGATCCGACGCGGTGGCCGGAGTGGAATCCGGGGGTCACCTCGGTTCGGCTGCACGGTCCGGTCGCGGTGGGCACCACCGGTGATTACCTGCCTCGCGGGCGGGTTGTCGGGACACTGCATGGGCAGACTGCTCCCCCGTTCGTCATCAGCACGCTGGTCCCGGGGCGGGAGCTGAGCATCGAGCAGCCGGAGCCGGCTGGGCGGATGCGGCTGACGTGGACGTTGACGCCACGAGACGGTGGCACCGAGATCAGTCGACAACTCACCTTCAGCGGACCCTCGGCGCCGGTCGCGCGGATGGTGGTGAGTCCGTTGCTGGAATCCGATACGCGAGTCACTTTCGCGAGGCTGGCGCAACTGGCGGGGATCAAGCCCGCGGCGACAGCACTGACGGCGGTAATCGCCGGTGGCACCGGTGCATTGGGCAAACATGTCGCAGCCGACCTCACCTGCCGCGGCCATCGGGTAACCGTACTCACCAGGCGACGCGACCCGGCGTTGCCGTTCACTCAGGTGGAGTGGGACGGCCGCACGGTGGGCGATTGGGTTGCGGCGCTGCGTAATCCAGGACCGACCGCGATCATCAATCTGGCGGGCAAACTGGTCGACGTCCGACCGAGCACCCGCAATATCGACGAATTACGCCGCAGCCGAGTGGCTTCCACGCGCGCACTGGTCGATGCGGCGGCCACACTCGACGCGCCCATCGACTACTGGGTGCAGGCCAGCACCACCGCGATCTGGTCGGATGCGGGCGAAACCCGTTGTACCGAAACAACTCCGGTGCCGGTAGGTCTGCCACAGATGACGGGTGTAGCGGAACCGTGGGAGCGGGCGTTCGACGGCGCCAACGCCACCCACTCGACCATTCTGCGCACCTCGATCGTGCTGGACCCGCAAGCTCCCGCGCTGAAACGCCTGAGCCAGTTGACCAAGGCGGGTCTCGGTGGGCGCGTCGGCCCGGGCGATCAGTGGTTCAGCTGGATACACGTCGAGGACTGGCTGGCCATCGTGCGCGCCGCCCTCGGCCTCGACCCACAGGTCACGCTGCCGAACGGAATCGTGGTGGCCGCCACCGACTTCCCGGTCCGCAACCGGGAGTTGATGGCCGCGCTGCGCAGACACCTGCGTCGCCCACCGGCACCACCCACCCCGTCGGCGCTACTGAAGATCGGCGCGATACTGCTGCGCAGCGACGCGGCCCTCGGCCTCACCGGTCGCCACGCCACCTCGGAAGTCCTACGGCAACAAGGCTTCACCTTCCGCTACCCGACCCTGGACGAAGCCTTGACCGACCTACTCCCGCGCTGAACGGGGCCGCCCCGTCGGGGGCTGCGGGCTACCACGGCGAGCGAGCGCCGACCTGATCCCGCTCGCGAAACCGCTACAAAACCGCCGCTGTGCGAGCCCCGGCCGGACCCGCGGCGAGCCCACTACGAAACCGCCGCACTGCGCGAGCCCCGGCCGGACCCGCGGTGAGCCCGCTACGGAGCTGCCGCGATCGCTAGTCCCAGCAGGGCAATGACTTTGGCTACTTCCAAACCGATGTACCAGAAGTGCGCGTGCGATCGTGGCAACTCCTCTCCGGCGAGTACGCGGTCGGCGCGCCGGCTCAACGGCGGGCGCACCACCAGGGTCTGCGCGGCGAGCAGCACCACGGCGACGGCGAGCCACACCCAGATACCCGGGCCGGGCGCGACCACCAGCGTCGCCAGTACCAGCGCGGCGGCCAGCACCGCCTCGACGACGTTCAAGGCCCGGAACACCAGCCGCCCGATACCGAGACCGAGCGCCAAGGTGACCCCGGGCGCACGGAACTTCAGCGGCGCTTCCAGGAACGAGATGGCCAGCACCATGCCGAGCCAGAGCATCGGGAGCAACCAGAGGACGTGCTGCGCGACCGTGTCCATGGCCGAACCCTATCTAGGCACGCAGCGGAACCGAAGGCCGCCGCCGGACGGCAGCTGCGAGCGGAACCGCTGCGACGGTCACAGTTTCACCAGTGTCCTGCTGTACTGCGGGATGAGCCGAATCTTGCCTGCGGTGCCGAAGTCGATGGTGACTGTGGCCAGCGGGCCGAAGCCCTCCGCGGCGATCACCTTCCCGAGTCCGTACTTGTCATCGCTCACCCGATCACCAATGGCCAGAACAAGATTGGTGTTGTTGCGGGTGGCACCACCGGGCGCCGGGCGACGCGGCCCACGATCACCGCGGACACCGGGCCGCTGCTCGGACCACCCGTCACCGCGGGTCCAGTCGCGTTCCATCCGATCGTCGTCACCCCGGCGACGGATACCGCGGGTCGCCGCGGAGCCGGTCGGCTCCAACCGCCGCCAGTCGATCAGATGATCCGGGATCTCCTGCAGGAAGCGGGATTCCGGATTGGAGACGGGCTGCCCCCACCCCGAACGCACCACCGCACGGGTCAGATACAGCCGTTTCCTGGCTCGAGTGATGCCGACGTAGGCGAGCCTGCGTTCCTCGGCCAGCTCGGTGGGGTCGCCCAGCGCCCGCATGTGCGGGAACTGACCGTCCTCCCAGCCGGTCACGAACACCACCGGGAACTCCAGCCCCTTGGCGGTGTGCAACGTCATCATGGTGACCACGCCGGTGCCCTCGTCCGGGATCTGATCGGTGTCGGCCACCAGCGAGACCCGCTCCAGGAACGCCGCGAGCGACCCGGGATCCGGTTCGCCCTCGGCCACCTCCGGCAACAGCCCCTCCTGCCGGGCCGCCTCCGCATTGTTGTACGCCTCGGAACTGAATTCCCGTGCGACGCTGACCAGTTCGTTGAGGTTGTCCAGCCGGGCGCCGTCCTGCGGGTCGTCGGACGCTTCCAGCTCGGCCCGGTAGCCGGTGCGTTCCAGCACCGCGTCGACGACATTGCCGACGTCGGGGAAGTCGAGGTTCTCCTGCACGCCCGCCGCCCTGATCTCCTCCAGCAGATCGAGGAAGCCGGCGATCGCGCGCTGGGCCCGAGTGTTGAGCAGCGCGACCTTGCCGTCGGCCGCATCCCGCAGGGCGGCGGCGAAACCGATCCCCCGCTGGTCGGCGTGCACCGCCACACAGGCTTCTGCCCGATCGCCGATGCCGCGGCGCGGGGTGTTCAGGATCCGGCGGACGCTGACCGCGTCCTCGGGGTTCTCCAGCACGCGCAGGTACGCGACGATGTCGCGGACCTCTTTGCGCTCGTAGAACCGGACGCCGCCGACCACCTTGTACGGCAGGCCCATCCGGATGAAGATCTCTTCCAGCGCACGGGAGTTGTTGTTGGTGCGGTAGAACACCGCGACGTCGCCGTAGTTGACCTCGCCCTGATCGACCAGTTTGTCGATCTCGCGCGCCACGAACGAAGCCTCGTCGTGCTCGTTGTCGGCGACGTAACCGGTGATCAGATCACCCTCACCGGAATCGGTCCACAGCTTCTTGTCACGCCGGTTCTCGTTGCGCGAGATCACCGCGTTGGCGGCGGACAGGATGTGCTGGGTGGAGCGATAGTTCTGTTCCAGCAGAATGGTTTCCGCGTCCGGGAAGTCGCGCTCGAACTCCTCGATATTGCGGATGGTCGCGCCGCGGAAGGCGTAGATGGACTGGTCCGCGTCACCGACCACACACAGCTCGCTGGGCGGCGCCTCGTCCTCGCTGCGGTCTTCCCGGTGATGACCGACCAGCTCACGCACCAGGATGTACTGCGCGTGGTTGGTGTCCTGGTACTCGTCGACGAGCACGTGCCGGAACCGGCGCCGGTAATACTCGGCGACCTGCGGGTGGTGCTGGAGCAGCGCCACCGTCTCGCCGATCAGGTCGTCGAAATCCAGTGCGTTCGCCGCGCGCAACCGCCGTTGATATTCGGTGTAGACGCGAGCCACCAGGGCGGGAAGCTCGGTCTCGTCCGACTCGGCGTCGGCGCTCGCCTGCTGCGGCCCGATCAGCTCGTTCTTCAGATTCGAGATCGCGGTCGACAGCAACCGGGCGGTGTATTTCTTGGTATCGATGTCGAAGTCGCGGCTGATCATGGTGAGCAGTCGCCGTGAATCATCGGCATCGTAGATGGAGAAATTCGAATTCAAGCCCGGCAGCAGGGCGGCTTGCATACGCAGAATTCGGACACAACTGGAGTGGAACGTCGAAACCCACATGTTGTTCGCACGCGGACCGACCAGTCCTATTACTCGCTCCCGCATCTCCGCGGCGGCCTTGTTGGTGAAGGTGATCGCGAGCACCTGACCCGGGGTCACGCCGCGGGCGGCGAGCAAGTACGCGATGCGTCGGGTGAGCACGGCGGTCTTGCCCGAACCCGCGCCGGCCACGATGAGCAGCGGCGCGCCACTGTGCACCACGGCCGCACGCTGCTGCGGATTGAGGCCGTCGAGCAGGTGCACGGCTTCTTCGGCGCGCCGACGCTCCCGCTCGACACGCCGTTGCTCCAATTCGGTGGCCGACGGCGGCGGCTCGGGAACAGCGGCCCGCTGCGTTTCCCGCACCGCACCTACCTCCTCGCCATGCCTGACCGCATCCTCGGTGTTACCACCGGTGAACTGCGGTTTGTGGGTCGAATCCGGCTGCAGGGCGCGACCGGCCTGCGTCTTGGGAGCCACCGTGATGTCCATCGCCCATCCACGCTACCGGCGGACACCGACAGAGATGAAGCCCCGGGCCGTATCGGTGACGGTCCGGTACCGCTTCGGCGAACGGCGGATGAACTCCCCAGGCAGGCGCCGCGACGAATCCGTCACCGCCTTCTCAGCAGATTCACAAAACCAAACGTTTTGCATAGCTACCCACCCGTGGCAGACTGGCGACATGATGAGTGCCCACGCGATACATCCGTTTCGGTTACCGACCGGATATCGTCATCGCGGCACCTGTATCTGAGCGCACCGTCCTTGGTAGCCAATTCGAAGGCCCTACCAGGTCTGTTTCACGGTGAAAGAACCGATCGGTAACGAGCCGGGCTCACCCGCCGATCCATGTTCTGACACGAGGAGATGAATGATGAGTACCCCCGCCACGACGACCGGGTCCGATTCGGCGCTGCCGCAGAGCGACGCGGAGATCGACAAGCTCCGTAAGGAGATCGATCGTCTCGATGCCGAGATCCTCGCGGCCATCAAACGTCGCACGGAGATCTCCCGGATCATCGGCCGGACCAGAATGGCCTCCGGCGGGCCCCGCCTCGTGCACAACCGCGAAATGAAGGTGCTGGAGCGCTTCAGCGAGCTCGGCCAGGAAGGCCACACCCTCGCGATGCTCCTGCTGCGCCTCGGCCGCGGCCGGCTCGGTCACTGACCTCTTTTTCTTCAGGCCGCTCGACGCGGCCATAGACCCCTGCGGCAAAAAGCTAGACAACCGCATCCCCCAGGCCGCCCCGGGTGTTCATCACCCCGGGGCGGTCGTTTCGTCGCTACGCCCGCTCAGCTGAGGGCGATGTACTTGGTGGAGAGGTATTCCTCGATGCCCTCGGTGCCGCCCTCGCGGCCGAAGCCGGACGCCTTGACGCCGCCGAAAGGTGCTGCGGGATCGGAGATCACGCCGCGATTCACGCCGACCATGCCGGATTCCAGGCCCTCGGCGACGCGCAACGCCCGATCCAGATCCCGCGTGTAGACGTAACTGACCAGGCCGAATTCGGTGTCGTTGGCCGCGGCGATGCCCTCCTCCTCGGTGGCGAAACCGACGATCGGGGCGACCGGTCCGAAGACCTCCTCGCGCAGGATCCTGGCCTGCGGCGGCACCTCGCTGAGGATGGTGGCGGGGTAGAACCAGCCCGGGCCGCCGGGGGCTTTGCCGCCGAGCCGGAGCTTGGCGCCCACCGCCACCGCGTCCTCGACCAGTTCGCTGACCGTGTCGAGCTGCTCCTCGTTGATCAGCGGGCCGAGGGTGGTGTTCGGATCGGTGCCGGGGCCGAGGGTCACGCCTTCGGCCATCGCCTCGACGAACTTGCTGGTGAACTCCTCGAGCACGCCGTTCTGCACGTGGAAGCGGTTGGCCGCGGTGCACGCCTCACCACCGTTGCGCAGCTTGGCCAGCATGGCGCCCTGCACGGCCGCGTCGATATCGGCGTCGTCGAACACCACGAACGGCGCGTTGCCGCCGAGCTCCATCGACGTGCGCAGCAGCCCGTTCGCCGACTTCTCCACCAGCTTCTTGCCCACCTCGGTGGATCCGGTGAAGGTGAGCTTGCGCAGCCGGGGGTCGTCGAGCAGTGGCTGGGTCACCGCGCCGGAGCGGCTCGACGTGATCACCGAAAGCACCCCGTCCGGTAGCCCGGCCTCGCTGCACAGCTTGGCGAGCAGCAGCATGGTCAGCGGCGTCGCGGAGGCGGGTTTGACGATCATCGTGCAGCCCGCGGCCAGTGCGGGGCCGATCTTGCGGGTGCCCATGGCCAGCGGGAAGTTCCACGGCGTGATCGCCAGGCACGGCCCGACCGGCTGCTTGTGCACCATGATCCGGCCGGTGCCCGACGGCGCGTGCAGGTAGCGCCCGTGCACCCGGACAGCTTCCTCGCTGAACCAGCGGAAGAACTCCGCGCCGTACTTCACCTCGTTGCGGCTCTCCGGCAGCGCCTTGCCCATCTCCAGGGTCATCAGCAGCGCGAACTCCTCGGCCCGCGCGGTGATCTGCTCGAAGACCGTGCGCAGGATCTCGCCGCGCTCGCGCGAGGGCCGCGCGGCCCACTCGGCCTGCACCGCGACGGCCGCGTCCAGCGCGCGCACCGCGTCCTCGGGGGTCGCGTCGGCGACCTGGGTCAGCACCTCCCCCGTGGCCGGGTTGTGCACCGGGAAGGTGCCGCCGCCGGTGGCGGGCACCGGCCCGCCGATCCACAGCTGCGTCGGGACGGATTCGAGAACTTCGCGTTCGGACACCATGAGGCCAGCGTAGGCCGAGCTGCGGCGGTTCTCACCGAGTCTCCCGGGGTGTTTGCCGTGCGCGCCGGTGGGGCGGTGAGTAACCTCGGCGGACGTGAGCAGCGACATCACCGCGACGGCGGCCTGGCGGAAACTGCACGAGCACTTCGACGGGATCGCGGGGCGCCATCTCAGAGAGCTCTTCGCCGACGATCCTTCCCGTGGCCGTGCCATGACAATCGACGTGGCGGACCTGCACATCGACTTCAGCAAGCACCGCGTCAACCGGGAAACCCTGCACCTGCTCGTCGAATTGGCGCGCGAGGCCGGGGTGCCCGAGCGCAGGGACGCGATGTACCGCGGCGAGCACATCAACACCTCGGAGGACCGCGCGGTCGCGCACATCGCGCTGCGCCTGCCCGAGGGCGCGTCGCTGATCGTCGACGGCGCCGACGCGGGCGCCGAGGTGCACGAGGTGCTGCGGCGGATGGGCGAGTTCACCGACGCGCTGCGCTCCGGCGACTGGCGCGGGGCCACCGGCGAACGCATCAGCACCGTGGTGAACATCGGCATCGGCGGTTCCGATCTCGGGCCGGTGATGGTGTGCCAGGCGCTGCGGCACTACGCCGACGCGGGCCTCGGCGCCCGGTTCGTCTCCAATGTCGATCCGGCCGATCTGGTGGCGAAACTCGACGGACTCGACCCTGCGACAACGCTGTTCATCGTCGCCTCCAAAACCTTCTCCACCCTGGAGACGCTGACCAACGCGACCGCAGCCCGGCGCTGGCTGGTCGACGCGCTCGGCGAGGACGCCGTCGCCAAGCACTTCGTCGCCGTCTCGACCAATGCCGAGAAGGTCGCCGAGTTCGGCATCGACACCGCCAACATGTTCGGCTTCTGGGACTGGGTGGGCGGGCGCTACTCGGTGGATTCCGCGATCGGCCTCGCGGTGATGGCCACCATCGGCAAGCAGCGTTTCGCCGAGTTCCTGGCGGGCATGCACGCGGTGGACGAGCATTTCGCGAACGCGCCGCTGGAGGCGAACGCGCCGGTGCTGCTCGGCCTGCTCGGCGTCTGGTACTCGAACTTCTTCGGCGCGGAATCCCGTGCGGTGCTGCCCTATTCGAACGATCTGGCCCGTTTCCCGGCCTATCTGCAGCAGCTGACGATGGAGTCGAACGGCAAGTCGGTGCGCGCCGACGGCAGCCCGGTCAGCACCTCCACCGGCGAAATCTTCTGGGGCGAACCGGGAACCAACGGCCAGCATGCGTTTTATCAACTGCTGCACCAGGGTACGCGGCTGATCCCGGCGGACTTCATCGGATTCGCCCGCCCCACCGACGATCTGCCCACCCGCGACGGCACCGGCAGCATGCACGACCTGCTGATGAGCAACCTGTTCGCGCAGACCAAGGTGCTCGCGTTCGGCAAGACCGCCGAGGAGATCGCCGCCGAGCGCACCGACCCGAAGGTGGTGCCGCACAAGGTGATGCCGGGCAACCGGCCGAGCACCACCATTCTCGCGCCGCAGCTCACCCCGTCGGTCGTCGGCCAGTTGATCGCCCTCTACGAACACCAGGTGTTCGTCGAAGGCACCATCTGGGGCGTCGACAGCTTCGACCAGTGGGGCGTCGAACTCGGCAAGCAGCAGGCGCTGGCACTGGCGCCATTACTGACGTCCGCGGAAGAGCCCGAACCGCAAGGGGATTCGTCCACCGACGCGCTAATTCGCTGGTATCGCGCCAAGAAGCAGTCCTGACGCTCAGCGCCACACCTCGTAGCGTCCGCCGCGTTGGCGCAGCACCAGATCGGCACGGAACTTGGTGGTGTCGATCAGGTCGGCGTTGCGTAGGTCGCTGTCGTGCACCTTGACTTCGGCGGCCGCGGCGGTGCGGCCGCCGCGAATATGGCGGCGCAGCAACCGTTGCTCGAGCAGCGCCCGCGGTGCGTCGAGGTACCAGCATTCGTCGAGCAGCTTGCGCACCGCCGACCATTCCCGGTCCCCGACATCGTCGAGCAACAGGTAATTCCCCTCGGTGAGCACGATCGTCTGCCGTTCGAAGACGATGCCCGCCGGGATCGGGTCGCCCACCGTGCGATCGAAGACCGGCCACGGCACCGGCTCGCCGAGCGGGGCATCGCGGAGCCTGCGCAGATTCGCCACGAAAGCCGCGGTATCGAAAGTGTCCGGTTCGCCTTTGCGGGCAAGGTTTCCCGCGGCTCGCAGGACCTCGTCGGTCAGGTGATAACCGTCCATCGGCGCGATTTCCGCCATCGGCGCATCGGCATTCAACGCCTTGCGCAGCCGGACCGACAGGGTGG
This sequence comes from Nocardia sp. CS682, assembly GCF_004634405.1. NCBI lineage: Bacteria > Bacillati > Actinomycetota > Actinomycetes > Mycobacteriales > Nocardiaceae > Nocardia > Nocardia sp. CS682. Next base: position 3,647,908 of record NZ_CP029710.1, read on the forward strand.
ACTTGCCCGCTCCCGGCGGCCCGACAATGCCGAGCAGATACCGGCTACCGCGCCCGGCCGAGTGCTCACGCACCCGCTGTACGAGCGCGCTCAACGACGTTTCGGCGTACGCCCTGTCCACCACAGTCACCCTACCGAGTGAAATCCGTAGTCCGGCACGAGCAAAACAAAAAGGACATCTCACCGAGCCCTTGCCGGGCCCGGTGAGATGTCCGATTTCTACCGGGAGTTGTTCCTAGGTACGGGTCTGCTGTTGCGGCAGCTTGGTGGCCTTGGTGGCATTTGCCACCTGGACACAATCAGCAGCCGTGGTGCCGGCAGTTCCGTTGCGGACATTGGTATTGCACGCGTTCTTCAGCGCGGTGGACAATGCCGCGTAGTTGGAATTCGACGTGAGCAGTGTCTGGGTGGTCCAGTACAACGCTGCGGTCTTCTCCAGGCCGATCGCGGTGACGTTGACGCTGTTGAGGCTGCCGCCGTCGACCATCAGCTGCGCGGTCTTGTTGCCGACGCCGCTGTTGATGTGCACGCCGCCGCTGTCACCGGTGCCGGTGTACCAGTAGCGACCCCGGTACGTGTCGGGATCCTGGTAGGCGTTCGGGTTCTTCATGTCGCGGATCACGCCGATCGAGCTGCAGGCGCCGAGCTTCCACCGGTTGGCGGCGGTGTTGCACGGGTTGCTGGTGTTCACCAGGAAGGTGAGCTCGCCGAAGATGTCGGACATGGACTCGTTGATCGCACCGGGCTCGTTGCGGTAGACGAGACCGTTGGTGTGCTGGGTCACGCCGTGGGTGAGTTCATGGCCGGTGATGTCCTCGGTGGTGAGACCCGAACCGTAGGCCATGTAGCTGCCGGACCAGAAGGCGTTCTGGTACGGGCACGCGGTGGTGGTGCAGAGCCGGACCGTGGCGCGCAGCGCCTTGCCCTTGCCGTCCCCGGTGTCGGAGCCGATGAGGTTGGTCAGGTTCGCCAGCTTGGTGTACTTGGCGTAGAAGGCCTCGGTGTTGCCCAGGTAGGTGTAGATGTCGTCGACATCCTTGATACCGACCGGTGCCTGACCCTCGGACCTGGTGGAACGCAGGGTTCCGGTGCCGCAGCCCGCCCGGTTGGGATCGATGCGACGGTTCGCGTTGTCGCACACCACCCGGTTGAGGTGCTTGGTCTCACTCCAGCTGTCGAGCACCTTGTTGGTGCTGTTGGCGTCGACGAAGACGATCCACTTCGCGGGCTCGCCGTTCTTGTCCTCGCTGGCGCCGTTGATCTCGACCTTGAACGCCGGGACCGCGACACTCTGCGCCTCGTCCTTGGCGGCCAGCTTCGCGTCGTACCAGAAGGCCTTCGTGTCGTCCACGGCCAGCTTGTCCGGCGCCGTCTTGCTCTGCTCGGCAACCTTCTTCAGCGCGGTGGCCTGGACCTGTGCGGTCGGCGTCGTCGTGGTGAACTTGCCCTTCGACTTCTTCGCCAGCGCGCCGGTCACCGAGATGAGGGCGCCGTCGGCGGTCAGCGACTGCGCCGCCGATGCGCCGAACACCTGTACCTTGTCGATCTCCTGACGCAGCCGGACCGTGGACCCCTCACCAACCTGGAACACGGACTCGACCACCAGGTCGCCAGCGGTATCGCCATTTCCGCTGAGCGCCTTGTGCACACCGGGCGCGTGCGCCTGCGCGGCGGCGGGCGCCTCGGCAGGCGTGCCCGACGGTGCCGGAACCAGATCCTTGGGCACCACCTGCTGGACGGCGCCTTGAGAATCGGTCGTTACTTCTTTCGGGACCGCGGACAGATCGGAACCCGCCGGCGCGGATGGACTCACCGGCGGCGCGCCACCGGCCGGGCCGGGCGCGAACATCATTGCCGCAACAGCAATTAACGCGAGGGCGGAATTTCGTCCCGCCCGTATATGTGTGGGTTTCATGACCAAGTAGAACCACATACCGGCGGTCAACTCGACTGGAGACGAGACTGGGGAAAACGATAGCTGGGCTGGGAATCTTCAAGCTATCGACGGGCGAGTGCCGCCAATTGTTATGCGCGAATATCTTTGACGGCTATTGATATTGGACGGCGTATCACCATTCCGCGGCGCCCGCCGGGGCAGGCAATTACCCGAGCCGATAACCCGGGATACGGGACCGAAACCTAAAGCACTCAGCGAGAACAGGTTTCATCACACCCCCTAGTGCAGGTACGACTCGGTACCCCGGTTAAAGATCAACAACATCCCGCGCTGGTTCACCAGAACTGCTGTTGCCCAATCTCTTCGAACGTTCCGAGGTAGTCGAACCGACTCAGACCAACGCGCGCTCCAGGATGGCTCCGGTGTCCACGCCGGTCGGCAGCGTACCGAAGGCAATGCCCCAATCGTCGCCGAGCCGGCTGGCACAGAAGGCATCCGCAACGGCCGGATGTCCGTGCCGCACCAACTGCGCGCCTTGCAATACCAGGGCCATGAGCTCGACCACGCGGCGGGCGCGGTATTCGATGTCGCTGAGATCGGCGAGCTCCTTACCGACCCGGGCGATGGCGTCGTCGAGCCGCGGGTTCGCACCGCGCGCCAGCGAGACCTCGGCGAAGTAGGCCTCGACGGTCTCCGGCTGACGACCCATGGCGCGCAACGCATCCAGCGCCGCGACATTGCCGGATCCTTCCCAGATCGACATCAGCGGTGCCTCGCGATAGAGCCGCGGCATCCCGGACTCCTCGGCATAACCGTTGCCGCCGAAGCACTCCAGTGCCTCGGCCGCGTGCGAGGGTGCGCGCTTGCATACCCAATATTTGGTGACCGCCAACGCGATTCGGCGCAGGGCCGCCTCGGCCGGGTCGCTGGTCGCCCGGTCGGTGGCACCCGCGAGCCGCATCATCACCGTGGTCGCTGCGTCGGACTCGATCACCAAGTCCGCCAGCACATTCCGCATGGCCGGTTGGTCGATCAGCTTGGCGCCGAACGCTTCTCGATGCCTGGCGTGGTGCGCGGCGAACACCACTCCGGTCCGCATGCCGGTCGCCGAACCGATCACGCAGTCCAGCCTGGTCATGTTCACCATCTCGATGATGGTCTTGACCCCGGCGCCTTCCGCGCCGACCAGCCAGCCGGTGGCGTTCTCGTATTCGATCTCCGAGGACGCGTTGGACTTGTTGCCGAGCTTGTCCTTGAGCCGTTGGATACGAATGGGATTGCGCGTGCCGTCCGGCAGCACCCTGGTCAGCAGGAAACAGGACAGCCCGCCGGGCGCCTGGGCCAGTGTGAGGAACATGTCCGACATCGGGGCCGAGGTGAACCACTTGTGCCCGACGATGCGGTACGAGCCGTCGGGTTGCGGTGTCGCCGTGGTGGTGTTGGCGCGCACGTCCGAGCCGCCCTGCTTCTCGGTCATCGACATGCCCGCGATGAGACCGGCTTTCGACGACGGCTCCCGCAAGCCGAAGTCGTAGACGCTTGACCCGAGCAGCGGTTCGTATTTCGCCGACAGTTCCTTGTTGTGCCGCAGCGCGGGCACCACGGCGTAGGTCATCGAGATGGGGCACATGTGCCCGGCATCGGCGGCGCCCCAGGTGTAGAACTTGGCTGCTCGGACGACGTGCGCACCGGGTCGCTCGTCCAACCACGGCGCGCCGTGCAGGCCATGCGACACAGCGACATTCATCAGGTCGTGCCAGTGCGGGTGGAACTCCACCTCGTCGACCCGGTGGCCGTAACGGTCGTGCGTGTGCAGCACCGGCGGGTACTCGTTGGCCAGCCGCCCCCACTCCTGCGCCTCGACACCGCCTGCGAGCACGCCGAGTTCGCGGACCTCGGCCTCGGCCCAGCCCGCGCCCTCGCGGTGCAGGCCCTCGAGCAGCGCCGGATTCCGCGAGACATCGAAGGGGGCGATGTCGGGCACCTGATTGAAGACTTCATGCGTCTGCATCGGACACTCCTGATTCCTGCCGAGCGACCGAACCGCTCGGCGCCGCGCGCACGCCGAGTGCGCGTAGTGCGAAGGTAATGAGTTCGGGGACAACGGATTCCCCGTGTGGTGCGGCCGCGAGCGGACCGACCAGCACCTCGCCGATCGCGCCGACCAGTGCGGCCGCACTGGTCCTGGCGTCCTGCGCGGGCAGTTCACCGCGCGAAACACCCTGCGCGACAGCAGATTCGAACGCCTCGGCGAAGGCGCGGCGGAAGTGCAGCCGCTCGGTGTCGACCACGGTATCGACAGGCTCGACGAGTAGCACGTAGGCGAGTTTCGGATTCTTCAGCGCACGCCCGGCAAACGTCTCCACCGCGGCGCTCACCCGCTCCACGGCCGTGCCGGTGGCACTGGCCGCGACCACGGCGGCCACCTCCCGGGCCACCACCTTGCGGAATACCGCGGTGACCAGGTCGGCCTTGCCCGCGAAGTTCTTGTACACGGTGCCGGTGGCCACGCCCGCCTCCGCCGCGACCGCGGCCATGGACATCCCGGCGTAGCCCGCCTCGGCCAGCACCTTGGTCGCAGCTTGCACGATCAGCCCCGCCTGCGCGTCCAGGCGGGCCTGCACGGCGGGGGTTCTGCGGTAGGCCACACAAGAAGTGAACCATGGATTCATTTCTTGCCACAAGGGGGGTTTTACGGCGTATGGTCGGATCGTGATCGAGCGGAACGAACGAAACAACGAGGTGGCGTCGTGACTGTACGAATCGAGCGCAAGGGTCCGGTGACCACCGTGATCCTGCACCGTCCCGAAGCGCGCAACGCGGTCGACGGGCCCACCGCCGCGGCGCTGGCCGCCGCGTTCCGCGAGTTCGACGCCGATCCCGAGGCCTCGGTGGCGGTGCTCTGGGGCGACGGCGGCACCTTCTGCGCGGGCGCCGACCTCAAGGGCCTCGGCACCGAACGATCCAACGTGGTCACCGAGGACGGCGACGGACCGATGGGGCCCACCAGGATGCGGCTGTCCAAGCCGGTGATCGCCGCCGTCTCCGGTTACGCCGTCGCGGGCGGGCTGGAGCTCGCGCTGTGGTGTGATCTGCGAGTTGCCGAGCAGGACAGTGTCTTCGGCGTGTTCTGCCGCCGCTGGGGCGTGCCGCTCATCGACGGCGGCACCCTGCGCCTGCCGCGGATAATCGGCACCGGGCCCGCCATGGACATGGTGCTCACCGGCCGCCCCGTCGACGCGGCGGAGGCGCTGCGGATCGGCCTGGCGAACCGCGTGGTCCCGACGGGCGAGGCCCGCAGCGCCGCAGAGCAACTCGCCGCCGAACTCGCCGCACTGCCGCAGGTCTGTCTGCGCTCGGACCGCATGTCGCTGCTCGAGCAGGACGGGATGGACGAGGAGACCGCGCTGCGCAACGAGTTCCGGCACGGTATGACCGCATTGGCCAACGGCGCGCTCGAAGGGGCGCAGCGCTTCGCCGCCGGTGCGGGGCGCCACGGCGCGCAGGCGTAAATTTCCGGCACGAGCGAGAGCGAGGTGTTGCGGTGCGCCCGATGGGCCGGTTGAGCGTCGTCGACGAGATCTTCCTTCGTACCCATCGCGGCCTCGGCACTCCCATTGCGTTGCAAGGCTTGTGGCGCACTGCCGATCGCATCGATCCCGAGTTGCTGCGCGGGGTGCACGCGGCGCTGCGCACCGGGCCGCTGGGGCGACGGGTGATGCGGCCGCGGGTGCCCGGTGCCCGCCGCGGCTGGCAGCCGAATACGCGCGCGCATCCGCTGGTGCTCACCGAACAACCGCTGGCCGTGAGCGCTCTGCTGGCATGGGCCGACGCGCAGGGCACTGATCTCGATCCGGAGTTCGGGCCCGGCTGGCGGCTGTCCGCCGTCGCGCTGGACGACGGCGGTTCCCTTGTCTGCCTGACTTGTTCGCATGCGCTCGCCGACGGTCGAGCGCTCGTGCACGCGGTGGATGATGCGCTCGGCGGCACACCGTTGACCGCCTCCGCTGCCGCCGAATCGGAGTGGGCCGATGCCCGCCGTCAGTGGTCGATCGTGCTGCGCGGCACGGGACGGGCGTTGCGCCAAGGAATTCCGGAACGACCGCGTCACGAGCCAGTCAGCGATACCTGGATCCCGCCCGGCACACAGACACCCGGCGCGATATTTCAGTGCGCCGTATCGGACTGGGAGCGGGCGGCCACCGCGCGGGACGGCACCGCCAATAGTCTGTTCATCGCGGTGATCGCGAACCTGCTGTGGGCCAGTGGCTTTCCGCGAGAGACGATCGATGCGAGCCTTCCGGTCGACACCCGTGACGAACCACGCGTCGACAACGACCTCGCGATGACCGACATCACCATCGACCGCGCCGATACCCCGGCATCGATTCGCGAGAAGGCCCGCGCCGCCTACGAGCGCCGCATGACCAGCCCCGGCGGCATGCCGGAGGAGTTACTACAGGTGATCCCCGACCTGTGGGCGTTCGCCTTGTCCAAGGGTGCGGGCGAACGAGACATCCTGTGTTCCAACATCGGCACGTTGCCCACCAGCCTGCGCATGCTCGGCCCGCACCGCTGCCTCGGCGTCGCTGCCCGCGCCATCCACCCCGGCCTGACGGCCGCGCAATGGCCGAGGACGCGCCTGTCCGGCTACCTCTGCCGCATCGCCGACGACTACGTTCTCTCGCTGGTCGGCCTCGACCCGGTGCACATCGAATCCGCTACTGCGCTGGCCGATCTGGGGCGGCAGGCCCTGTCGTCGTTCGGGCTGTCCGCCCGCGGCTGGTGACCGACTCTCACTCCGTCGCGTCCAGGTCGCAAGCGGTGAGCGCGGCGGCGAACAGTTGCGCGTGATCGGGACGATTGGGGTCGTAACCGGTGAGCGTGGCGATCCGGTTGAGGCGGTAGTTGAGCGTATTGCGATGCACGACAAGCGCGGCCGCGGCCTGCTGCCGGTTGTAGTCGTTGGCGAGCAGCGCACGCAGTGCGTCCAGCAAGTGTGGCTGGTCACGGAGCGGATCGAGCAGGGTGAGCAACCAGGTGCGGGCCGGACCGGGGCGGGCGAGTTGATACTGCAACGCGAGATCGGCCATCCGGTACACCGCGGCGGGGCGGCCGAGTTGGAATGCGAGCCTGGCTATCTCGCCCGCCTCCTCCGCTGCGGCAGGTATCCCGTCGACGCTCGCCGCGAGCGCGAGCCCGGCGACCGCCCGCGCACCGATGCCCTGCGCGACGCGGGTGACGAAAGTATCCAGCGCGGTGGCTGATTCACCCTCGGCAACCGGTACCAGCAGCACGCCGCCGCCGCGTTCGACGGTGCTCAGCGCGCGACCGGACACCGCATCGATCTCGCTCTGCACAATGCGCAGCACCGGCCGGGTCCCGCCGGTCGCCGGCTCGGCCACCCGGAACACGAGCACCTGGAACCCGCCGTCCAGCGAGATGCCGAACCGCTCGGCCAGCAGATCGGCGGGTGTGCCGTGCACCAAGGCTTGCGCCACAGCACGTTTGGCCTCGCGCTGCTCCCAGTGCAGATCCTGCCGCTCCCGCAGATAGGCGCCCGCCACCCCGGGTGTCACGGCGCCGAGGTAGCCGAGCACATAGGGCACCGCGGCCAGTAGTTGTTCGCGCTGCTGCGGCGTCGTAACCGTGGCGGCCACCGAGTTCCACGCGGCGACCGCGCCGTGGTGATACACCGAAAGCACGGTGTCCAGCGGGATCCCATCCCTGGCGCGGCGCACCGCGACAGCGATCAGCTCCGACAGTTCGTCCGCACGCGGCGCCCGCCGTTCGGCCAGCGAGCGCAGGAACAGCCGCAGATTCGCCTCGGCGGCGCGCGGCAGATCCCGCCCGATCATCTCGGCGGACAACTCCCGATACGAGGGCACCTCGCCGAGCACCCCGGCGAGCACATCCCGGGCGACCTCGGGCAGCACGTCCCATACCTGGCCGGATAGGTCCTCCAGCGCAGCGGGCTCAGGGGCAGCGGTCATCCGCACATTGTTTGCACAGACAAACCAGTCCGCACAATAGGCAGTTCCGGACAACATCTTTGGTGCATGCAGCCAAGGCTCCGATCCCGTCCGGTGCACAAATGGCGGACCCGATTTCATGGCGCCCGCACGGTGACAGGCGCCGTGCCAGGCTTTACCGCACCGGCACGAGGCTCGGTGCGGTGCGGTCGAGGACATCGGCAGGTACCGGGAGACCCGGCTCGAGGTCGGCCGAGTCGATCGGCTCGCCCCACACCTGGCGCACCGGCAGCACACCCGCCCACACACCGCCGTTCTCGATGTCGCCCGGGTCGTCGTTGGGGCCACCGGCCCGGATCTTCACCGAGGCTTCGGTGAGGTCCAGCGCGAGCACCATGGTCGCGGCCAGCTCCTTCTTGCTCGGCGAGCGCACCCGTGACCAGGCGCCGGGCGCGGCGTGCTCGGTGATCACCTGGAGCGCGTGCAGGCGCTCGGCGGGGTCGGTGAGCTCCACCGCGCGGCCGTGCACCACCGCGGAGCGGAAGTTCATCGAGAAGTGCATCGCCGAACGGGCATAGACGATGCCGTCGACGAGGGTGACCGCGACCGAGATGTCCCCGGCCAGCGCCGCGCGCAGATTGCCCGCACCCGTCGAACCGTGCAGATAGAGGGTGTCACCGTCGCGTCCGTAGATGGTGGGGAGCACGACCGGCGCGGCACCGAGCAGCACGCCGAGGTGGCAGACCAGACCGGCGTCGAGGACCGCGTCCAGGTCCGCGCGTTCACTGCGTGCTCGCTCCTTCGACCGGGTGAGCGTGCTGCGCGGCGTCGGCGAGAGCGGGGTGCGTGAGTCGGCTGATCGCGTCATAGGACCAGCATCGGTGCGCAAGTGGCATTATCAAAGTGCCAATTCAGCGAAATTTACGCAGTCCAATCGCGAGGTGACCGGTGCTCGACGAACTCCCCCTGCAGCTCGACCGCGCGCTGCCGGAACCGCTGTCGGTGCAGGTCGCCGACGGATTACGGGCCGCGGCGAGCAATGGCCTGCTGCGTGGCGGTGATCGGTTGCCGTCGTCGCGGTCGCTGGCCGAACGGCTCGGTGTGAGCCGCACCGTGGTGGCCGCCGCGTTCGACCAGCTGCACGCCGAGGGCTGGATCAGCGGCAAGCGCGGTTCGGGCACCTATCTGACCACCGCGCCGCCCGCCGCACCCCGGCGCGCACTGCCTGCCGACGGCGCGGGTGACGATCCGGCGCTGCTCGATCTGCAACCCGGCGCGCCGTGCTCCGACGCCATCGACCGCCCGGCCTGGCGCCGCGCCTGGCGGGCCGCCGCCGACCTCTCCCCGCTGGTGCGCAAAGACCGCGCGGGCGAGCCGGACTTCCGCGCGACGATCGTCGAACACCTGCTGCGCCATCGCGGTCTCGGCGCGGGCAGCGACACGGCGGTGCTCGCGACGGCCGGAACCAGTTCCGCGGTAGGCGAACTCGCCGCCGCCCTGCTTTCGCCGGGCGACGCCGTCGCGATGGAGGATCCCGGATACAGCCGGGCGGCAGGCGCTTTCGCGGCGGCCGGGGTCCGCGTCCTGCCCGTCCCGGTGGACGCGCAGGGCCTGCGGGTCGACCTGCTGCCGCCGAAGATCAAGGCCGTGTATTGCACTCCGGCACACCAGTTTCCGCTCGGCGCCCGGCTGCCCGCCGCACGCAGGGTCGACCTGGTCGAGCACGCCCGCCGCAACGGGCTGTTGATCATCGAGGACGACTACGACGGTGAACTGCGGTACGACACCGCCCCGTTGCCGTTGCTCGCGGCGATGGCGCCGGACGTGGTGGTGCATCTCGGCACCACGAGCAAGATCCTCTCGCCGAGCCTCGGCGTCGGCTGGCTGGTCGCCACGCCACGGATCGCCGACGCCGTTGTCGCGCATCGGCATCGCACCGGGACCAGTCCGAGTCCGGCGGGCCAGCAGGTGTTCGTCGCGCTCGCCGCCCACGGCGACCTGGCCAGGCACCTGCGCAGGCTGCGCCGCGCACTGCCGCCACGCCGGGCGCTGATGGTCACCGAGCTGCGGCGGCACGGCCTCGACGTGCTCGGCGACGACGCGGGCTCGCACGTGGTGGTGCCGCTCGACTCGGCCGAGGCGGAGCAGCGGGCGGTGGCCGCGGCCCGGGCGCGCGGTGTCGCGCTCGATCCCCTGTCTCGCTATCACCTGAGCGCACAGCGTCACCACTTCGGCATCACCCTCGGCTACACCGCGCTGTCCTGGTCCGACCTGGCCAGGGCCGTGCCGATCGCCGCCGCGTGTCTGGCACAGCCGTAGCATGGTCCGCATGACCGAACAGGACGTGTTGGCCCGCATCAAGGCACTGGTCGACCAGGAGCACGAACTGCGCGCGCAGGCCGCCAAGGGTGAACTGGACCCCCAGGCCGAGCGCAGGCAACTCGCCGAGCTCGAGGTGATGCTGGATCAGGCGTGGGACCTGCTGCGGCACCGCAGGGCGCGGATCGACCAGGGCCAGTCGCCCGACGGCGCCGAACAGAGTTCCGCCGCCCAGGTCGAGGGCTACCTGCAATAACAATGCCGAGTACACCTGCCGAATACGACGTCATCGTGATCGGTGGTGGCCCGGCCGGCGAGAACGCCGCCGCCTACGCCATCGCCGGGAGCGACCGCACCGCCGCGATCGTGGAACGCGAACTCGTCGGCGGCGAATGTTCCTACTGGGCCTGCATTCCGAGCAAGGCCCTGCTGCGGCCCGGCCATCAGCTCGCGGCCGCGCAGGCCATGGACGGCATCACCGCGTCCGGCCTCGACGTCGAGGCGGTACTGCGGCGGCGCGACTCCTTTGTCAGCGGCCTCGACGACTCCTCGCAGGTCGACTGGGCCCGCGACCACCGCATCGAGGTCATCCGCGGCACCGGTCGGCTGGCCGGGGTGCGGCAGGTCGAGGTCGACGGGCAGGTGCTGCGCGCCAGGCATGCGGTGGTGCTGGCCACCGGCACCCGGGCGAGCGTTCCGGACGTGCCCGGCCTGCGCGACGCGCTGCCGTGGATCTCCCGCGACGCCACCAACTTGCACGAGGTCCCCGGCCGTGTGGTGATCATCGGCGGTGGTGTGGTCGCCTGCGAGGCCGCGACCTGGCTGGCTGCGCTCGGCGCGCAGGTCAGCATGGTTGTGCGCGGCGGCGCGGTGCTCGCGTCGGCCGAACCGTTCGCCGGCGAGCGCGTGATCGCGGCGCTGCGCGAGCGCGGCGTGCGCGTCCTGCTCGGCACCGAGCCGACGAGCGTGCACCGGCCCGACGCGAAGGACACCGGCGAAGGCCGGATCCACGGCGGCCCGGTCACCGTGCAGTTGCACAGTGCGGAAGGCGATACCGAACTCGAAGCCGACGAGATCATCGTGGCCGCCGGGCGCACACCGGCGACCGACGGACTCGGCCTGGACTCCGTCGGGCTGAAGGACGGCTATGTGCAGGTCGACGATCACCTGACCGCAACCGCGGTGGACGGTGACTGGCTGTACTGCGTCGGCGATCTGAATCATCGCGCCGCCCTGACGCATATGGGCAAATACCAGGCCAGGGTGTGCGGCGATGTGATCGCGGCCCGCGCCGAGGGCAGGCCGCTGGATGGTGCCCGGTTCACCGCGAGCGCCGACCACGAGCAGGTCCCGCAGGTGGTGTACACCGCACCGGAGGTCGCGTCGGTCGGACTGACCGAGGCGGCGGCCCGCAAGGCCGGTCATGCCGTGGAGACGGTCGAGCTCGATATCTCGGTGGCCGGATCGGCGTTGGCGCGCAACGACTTCGCCGGGCACGCCAAGCTGGTCATCGACACCGGCACCGATACGTTGCTCGGCGCCACCTTCGTCGGCCCGGAGGTGGGCGAACAGTTGCACGCGGCCACCATCGCGGTGGTCGGCAAGGTGCCGCTGGCCACCCTATGGCACGCGGTGCCCGCGTTCCCCGCGGTGAGCGAGTTCTGGCTACGCCTGTTGGAGACACGACGGCCGTAAGTACCATTGGCGGATGGTGGCATCGACAGACATCCAGACCGCCGACGGAGTCGTGCGCGGTCGTCGTGGCCGCCGCGTGCTGCGCTGGCGGTCCCTCCCCTACGCGGCCGCGCCGGTGGGCGACTTGCGTTTTCGGGCACCGCAGCCGGTCACGCCGTGGGCCGGGGTGCGCGAGTGCACCGAGTTCGGGTTCGCCGCGATGCAGCATCGGGCGGGCGCGCGGATCGGACCGCGCCGGTACCAGCCGACCCACGAGGACTCGCTGACACTGAATGTCACCGTGCCCGCGACACCGTCGGAGCGGCCGCGCCCGGTGCTGGTATTCATCCACGGCGGCGGCTATCTCACCGGCACCTCGGCGCTCGGTTTGTACTCCGGCGGGCGGCTCGCGGTGCGCGGCGACGCCGTGCTGGTCTCGCTGAACTACCGGCTCGGCGCCTTCGGCTACGTCGATTTCGGTGAATTCGCCACGCCGGAGCACCCTTTCGAGTCGAACCTGGGCTTGCGCGATCAGGTCGCCGCGCTGGAGTGGGTGCACACCAATATCGCCGCGTTCGGCGGCGATCCCGGCAACGTGACCATCTTCGGCGAATCCGCCGGAGCGCATGCCGTACTCAGCCTGCTCGCCGCGCCGGCCGCGAAAGGCCTTTTCCACCAGGCGATTTCGCAGAGCCCGCCGGCCGACTGGGCGATGACCGCCGACGACGCCCGCCGCTTCGCCCGCCGCTGCGTCGAAGCGCTGGGTGCGACACCGGATCGGGCCGCCGAGGCGCTACGCACCGCGAGCGCCAACGACATTCGGCGCGCGGTCGACCGCACCAGCAACCGGGTCCTGCGCGAACGCCGCGGCCTGTTCCCCGTCGCCCCGACGGTCGACGGCGTCGTTCTCCCGCAGTCCCCGATCGATGCGATCACCGACGGCAACGCCCATCGCGTCCCGCTGATCATCGGCACGAACCGGGACGAAGGCACCCTGTTCGCGAAGTTCGCGGATTCGCTGCCGACCACCCCCGATCGGCTGCGCGCCGCACTGGGCGACGAGGCCGCCGAATCCCGAATCGCCGCCGTCTATCCCGGTTACCCGAACGCCAAAGCGGCTGTGCGTGCGGGCGGCGACTTCGTCTTCTGGCGCCCCTCGGTCACGGTCATGGCGGGCCACAGCCGCCACACCCCCACCTACGCCTACCGCTACGACTTCGCCCCGCGCTCCCTGCAGCTCGCGGGCCTGGGCGCCACCCACGCCGCCGACCTGATCCCGGTCTTCGGCGGCGGCGATACCCCCTTCGGTCGGGCCATCACCGCGGCAGGCGGGCGCCGTGGCCTCCAGTCCGTCACCGACCAATTCCAGGACAACTGGCTCGCCTTCGCCCGCACCGGCGCGCCGCTGCCCTCCTGGCCGCCCTACACCGAGGCCCGCCGCACCACGTTGATCATCGACTCGCCCACCCGCCTGGAACACGACCCGGACAAGGCCAAACGCCTTGCCTGGGAAGGCGTCCGGGTACCGACGCTGACCTGAGCGGTTACTTGAGCAGCCGCGACATGCGCCGGTCGGCGAGGATCTTGCCGCCGGTCTGACAGGTCGGGCAGTACTGGAACGAGCGCTCGGCGTAGGACACCTCGCGCACCGTGTCGCCACAGACCGGACAGGGCTGGCCGGTGCGCGCGTGTACCTGCATGCCGGAGCGCTTCTCGCCCTTGAGGCGGGCGGCATCCTGACCGACCGAGCGCTGCACGGCGTCGGTCAGCACCGCGCGCATGGCCGCGTACAGCTCGCCGACCTTGTCCGCCGCAAGGGTTTTGGTGTTGGCGAACGGCGAGATCCGTGCGGTGTGCAGGATTTCGTCGGAGTAGGCGTTGCCGACGCCCGCCAGCAGGGTCTGGTCGACGATCGCGGTCTTGATCCGTTGCGAGGTGCCGCGCAGGATCTCGGTGAACTGCTCCTCGGTCACCTCGAGCGCGTCGGGCCCGAGTCTCGCGATGCCGGGCACCAGCTTCGGGTTGTCTACGATGTAGACCGCGAGCCGCTTCTTGGTCCCGGCCTCGGTGAGATCGATGGCGGGCGTCGCGCCCTCGGGGGTGAAGAAGTGCACCCGCAGCGCCAGCGGACTCTTACCGCCCGGCTTCGGCGGCGTCTGACTCGGTTCATCGATCCACCGCAGCCAGCCACCGCGGGACAGGTGGGTGATCAGCCACAACCCGTCGCAGTCCATCCCCAGAAACTTGCCCCAGCGCCCCGCACCGGTCACGTCCCGGCCGGACAGCGCCGTCACCGGCGGGTCGAAGGTCTTCACGGCACTCAACGCCGCGACATCCACACGCCCCACCACGGCGCCGACCGCATGCTCCCGCAGAAACTGCGCCAGCGCCTCCACTTCAGGTAGTTCGGGCACACGCCCAGGCTACCGGCCCGCACCGACAAGAGCAGGGCAGTCAGGTCCGACGGAGCAGGTAGACGTCCATGATCCAGCCCTTCTCGGCCCGCAGCCCGGCGCGCCGGTCCACGATCTCCTGCTCCACCTCGCGCAGCGGGCCCTCGATGAGGGTTTCGTCCGGCATGCCGAGGTAGGCGCCCCACCAGATGTGCACGTCCGCGCCGGGCACCTCGGTGAACGAGCAGTCGCCGTCCAGCATCACCACCGCGGCATCGGCGAGCCCCTCCTCGCGCAACCGCCTGCCGGTGGTGATGTGCACCGGGTCGCCGATGCCGTGCAGCACCATCCGATGCCGAGCGGCCAGGGCCTGCACGCTGGTGACACCCGGGATCACCGTGTAATCGAAGTGCACCGACCCGCGCGCGAGCACCCGCTCGACCATCCGCAAGGTGCTGTCGTACAGCGACGGATCACCCCACACCAGAATGCCGCCGACCCCGTCGACCTGCGCGAACGCGTCTTCCAGCACGGCGGAGCGCCGCTCGTGCCAATCCGCGACGACGCCCTGATAGTCCGCCGGTGCCCGGTCCCGCGGCGGGTCCGCGATCTCCACGATCCGATACGGCCGATCCACGTGCTCGGCCAGGATCGCGGTCCGCACCTCGACCAGCTCGCGCTTGTCCGCGCCCTTGCCGATGACGAAGAACACCTCGACCTGCCGCATGGCCTTGATGGCCTGCACCGTCACCTGGTCGGGATCGCCCGCGCCGATGCCGATCACGTAGAGCTTGCGCATGCGCCGAGCTTGCCAGGCGACCTCACGACTAGAGTTGGCAGCCGTGGCGACCGATACCCAGTACGAGGATCTGCTCCGGCTGGTGCTGGAGTCCGGCACGAAGAAAGCGGACCGCACCGGCACCGGCACGCGCAGCATTTTCGGCCATCAGCTGCGCTACGACCTCGCGGCCGGCTTCCCGCTGATCACCACCAAAAAGGTGCATCTGAAGTCGATCGTCTACGAGTTGCTCTGGTTCCTGCGCGGCGAATCCAACGTGAAATGGCTGCAGGAGCACGGCGTCTCCATCTGGGACGAATGGGCCGACGCCAACGGCGAACTGGGCCCGGTCTACGGCGTGCAGTGGCGGTCTTGGCCGACGCCGGACGGCGTGCACATCGACCAGATCTCCGAGGTGCTGCACACCCTGCGCACCAACCCCGATTCCCGGCGCATGCTCGTCTCCGCCTGGAACGTCTCCGAGCTGAACAAGATGGCGCTCGCCCCGTGCCACGCGTTCTTCCAGTTCTATGTGGCCGACGGCCGGCTGTCCTGCCAGCTGTATCAGCGCAGCGCCGACCTGTTCCTCGGCGTGCCGTTCAATATCGCCAGCTACGCCCTGCTCACCCAGATGGTCGCGCAGCAGACCGAGCTGGAGCTCGGCGATTTCATCTGGACCGGCGGCGACTGCCATATCTATGACAACCACCTCGACCAGGTCCGCGAGCAGCTGACCCGCGAGCCGTTCCCGTTCCCCGCCCTGCACCTGCGACCCGCGCCGACGCTGTTCGACTACGCCTACGAAGACGTGGAAGTCGTCGGCTACCAGCATCATCCGGCCATCAAGGCACCCGTTGCGGTGTGAGCGGCCTGGCGCGACAGAAGCAGTTTCGGGTAACGGAGGAACAGTGAACACCGCATCGGACGCAGCGTGACGCGCACCATCGGGTTGATCTGGGCGCAGACCCCCGACGGAGTGATCGGTTTCCAGAACGCCATCCCCTGGCGCGTGCCCGAGGACATGGCGAATTTCAAGGCGGTCACCATGGGACATCCCGTGGTGATGGGCAGGCGCACCTGGGATTCGCTGCCGCCGAAATTCCGCCCGCTGTCCGGGCGCCGCAACATCGTGGTGACCAGGCAGCCGGACTGGGCGGCCGAGGGCGCCGAGCGGGCCGGATCGGTGGCCGAGGCGCTCACGCTGAGCGGGCCGGGCACCGTGTGGATCGCCGGGGGTGGTGAGATCTACCGCGTCGCTATGGATTTCGCGACCGACCTGCTCGTCACCGAGGTGGACACCACCGTCGAAGGCGATGCGTACGCCCCCGCGGTCGGACCCGAGTGGACCACCGACGACACCGAGCCGTGGCACGACTCGACCTCCGGTCTGCGCTACCGGATCCGCCGCTACACCCGCCGCGAATCCGACTAGTCGGCAAACTCTCCGCATCGACCGTTGCGGCCGCACAGCACCGTTCGATCACAGAACCCCCGGCCCGTGCAAACCGGTCCCGAGGCCGCAGCCGGTCGGGCATACTCCTGAATAAGCGGGGCCGGGCCTACGTCCGTCCGGGCCCCCGAGCCGGTGCGAACAGCCCCCGCACCGGCTGTTGTCATTTGCGAAAGGCGGTCCATGGACAAGAAATCGCTGACTGCGGTTGCTCGACAACAACTCAAGATTGCGAGCACCGCCAGCAGTGGGCGTAGTTCGCAAACGATCTACGGTGGTCACGCGAATTCGCTGCGCCAGACGGTGGTCGGCCTCAGCGCCGGCCAGAGCCTCGCCGAGCACGACAACGCGGGCGAGGCCACCCTCCTGGTGCTGAGCGGCACGCTGACCCTGATCAGCGGCAGCAACGAATGGAAGGGCTCGGCGGGCGACCTGCTCGTGGTGCCCAAGGCCAGGCACAGCGTGATGGCCGTGGACGACGTGGCCTTCCTGATGACGGTCGCGAAGTAGCAGCCGGGGGTGGCTATGCCACGTGGCGGGTGGTACTTGCTCGCGCATTAGGCTGATGATCATGAGTGAGCCTCAGCCAATCCTCGATCCGCTCACCCCGGCTGCGATCTTCCTGGTCGCCACCATCGATGCGGGCGGCGAGGCTGTGGTCCGCGATACCCTCGCCGACGTGCAGGGTTTGCGCCGTTCGGTCGGGTTCCGGATCCCCGGTGCGGGCCTCACCTGTGTGGCCGCGATCGGCTCGGCGGCGTGGGACCGGCTCTTCGCCGGCCCACGGCCCGCCGAGCTGCACGAATTCCCCGGTTATGTGGGCAAGCATCACCGCGCCCCGGCGACGCCGGGCGATCTGCTGTTCCACATCCGGGCGGAGAACCAGGACGCCTGCTTCGAGCTGGCCATGACCATCGGCGACCGGCTGGCAGGCGCGGCCACGATCGTGGACGAGACCGTCGGGTTCCGCTACTTCGAGCAGCGCGACCTGCTCGGCTTCGTCGACGGCACCGAGAATCCGGAGGGCAAGTCCGCCTACGCGGCCGCGCTGGTCGGCGACGAGGACCCCGAATTTCGGGACGGCAGTTACGTGATCGTGCAGAAGTACCTGCATCCGCTGGCGGATTGGCGGGCACTGTCGATCGAGGAGCAGGAGAAGGTGATCGGGCGCACCAAGCTCGACGATTTCGAGCTCTCCGACGCCGACAAGCCCGCCGACTCGCACGTCGCGGTGAACACCATCGTGGACGCCGACGGCACCGAGCGCGAGATCCTGCGCGCCAACATGCCGTTCGGTAGCGTCAAGGACGGCGAATTCGGTACGTACTACGTCGCTTACGCGGCCACACCGAGCGTCACCGAGTTGATGCTCACCCGGATGTTCGTCGGCACCGAGGAGGCGGCCTACGACCGCATCCTCGATTTCTCCATCGCGGTCACCGGCACGTCGTTCTTCGCACCGTCGCTCGACTTCTTCGATGAGCTTCCCCCGCCACCGGCGGACGCCGTAACGGCGCAAGACGTGCAGCCCAACGACATCGGCTCGGGCTCACTCGGTATCGGCACGTTGAAAAGGAGCAGGCAGGCATGAACAACCTCTATCGCGAACTCGCGCCGATCACCGCCGAGGCATGGTCGGCGATCGAGGAAGAGGCGACGCGCACCTTCAAGCGGCACATCGCCGGGCGCCGCGTCGTCGACCTGTCCGGACCGCACGGCCTCGACTACGCCGCGGTCGGTACCGGCCGCACCACCCCGATCAGCGCGCCCGACGAGGGTGTGCAGGCCAGGCAGCGGGTGGTCGCGCCGCTGGTCGAGCTGCGGGTGCCGTTCCGGCTGTCGCGCGAGGAGCTCGACAACGTCGAACGCGGCGCCATGGACACCGATCTGGATCCGGTGAAGGACGCCGCGAAGAAGATCGCGTTCGCCGAGGACCGGGCGATCTTCGAGGGCTATCCGGCCGCGAATATCACCGGTATCCGGGCGAGTTCGACCAATCAGGCGATCGCGCTGCCGAGCGATCCCCGGCTGGTGCCGGAGTCGGTCACCCAGGCGCTCACCGCGCTGCGGCTGGCCGGTGTGGACGGGCCGTACTCGGTGCTGCTGAGCGCGGACCTGTTCACCGCGGTGAGCGAGACCTCCGATCACGGGCACCCGATCCGCACCCACATCGAGCGGCTCATCCCGGACGGCGAGATCATCTGGGCGCCCGCCATCGACGGCGCGTTCGTGCTGACCACCCGCGGTGGCGACTACGACCTGCGGATCGGCCAGGACCTGTCGATCGGCTACCTCGCGCACGACACCGAGTCGGTGCAGCTGTACTTCCAGCAGAGCCTGACGTTCCTGGTGTACACCGCCGAGGCCGCGGTCGCCCTCGAAGCCTGAGACTTGCGGGTGTGCTGCGGCACCACGAGCGGTAGCGTGTGCCGCAGCACGCCGGAAGTGGGTAGGTGAGATGACGATGGTGCGGGCTGGTGTGGTGCCCACGCAGCGTGCGGCGCTCTACAGTTCCCTCGGGATCCTGGTGACCGTCGTACTGTGCACGGCCGTGATCAGCCTGTTCGGGGTGAACCGCGTCTTCACCGGCTTACTGGCCGGTGCCGTCGCGGGTATCGCCGTGGTGGCGGCGCTGTTCGCCAGGGACGCCGTCGTGCTCACCGAGCGGGTGATCTATCGGCGCACTCCGTGGACCGAGTCCAGCATCGACTGGGATCGCGTGGTCGCCGGGCGCTTCACGCTCGACGAGCGGGCCCGCTGGTCGCTGGCGCTCGACCTGATCGGCGGCGACGAACAGCACGGCGAGCTGGTGCTGCTGTCCATTCCGCCGGTGCTGCGCCCGGTGTCCGGCGCCTACGACCTCCGCAAACGCGAGCAGGTGAACGAGATCCGGGCGTTGCTGCGGCGCAAGCGGATACCGGTGACGGTGCTGCCGGAGATCGCGGGCGCGTTGCAAGAGCACTGGCAGATCGCGCCGCCTACCCGCTGACCAGGCACGCTTGCGGCCCGTTTCGGATACGTTGGCACGTATGTCGATGACGAAGGGCTCGAACGTCCCGGTGCCCATGGCCGCCGTCCGGATCGAGCTCGGCTGGCAGAGCGGCCCCGGGGTGCCCGACGCCGACGCCTCGGCACTGCTGCTGGCCGCCGGAAAAGTGCGCGACGACAACGACTTCGTCTTCTACAACCAGCCCGCGCATCCGTCCGGCGCGGTCCGGCACGAGGGTAAGCAGCAGGGGCCGACGGTGCTCGACGTGCTCTCGGCCGACCTGAGCCGCGTCGAAGCACAGATCGACACCATCGTGATCGCGGCCTCGGCCGACGGCGGCACCTTCGGCCAATTCCACGGTCTCTACGTCCGTCTGATGGATCCGGCCAGCGGCGCGGAGGTGGCGCGGTTCGACAGCACCGGTGCGACCACCGAGACCGCGTTCGTGCTCGGCGAGCTGTACCGGCGGCAGGGCGGGTGGAAGTTCCGTGCGGTCGGGCAGGGGTACGCCGCCGGATTGGCCGGCCTGGCCACCGATTTCGGGATCTCGGTGGACGACGCCCCGGCACCGGCCACCCCGCCCGCCGCACCGCACCAGTTCACGCCGCCGCCACCGCCCGCCGCGCCGCCGCACCAGTTCACCGCGCCGCCAGCGCCGCCCGCGCCCACGCAGCAGTACGCCCCGCCGCAACCGCAGTTCACGCCACCACCGCCGCCCAACCCCTACGGCGCACCTCCGCAGAGCGGTATGCCACCGAATATCGGTGCAACACCGGACTTTTCGGCGCACCCCGCACCGCAGCAACCATCCGCTGCTACCCCCGGGGCTCCCGTCAACCTCAGCAAGATCTCGTTGACCAAGGACGCTCCCTCGATCTCACTGACCAAGCAAGGCGCGACCGGCGGCGTGATGCGGATCAACCTGAACTGGTCCGGCAACGCGGCCCCGCGGCGCGGCTTCGGCAAGCGCAAGGCAGGCCTCGACCTGGACCTGTGTTGCTTCTGGGAACTGACCGACGGCACGAAGGGCTCCATCGGCCCGCTCGACGGCTTCGGCTCGCTGCACCAGGCGCCCTACATCCAGCTCGACAAGGACGATCGGACCGGCGCGGTCGCGGCGGGCGAGAACCTCGACATCAACCTCGACCACACCGCGAAGTTCCGCCGGATCCTGGTGTTCGCCTCGCTGTACGAGGGCACCGATGATTTCCGCGGTGTCGAGGCGACCGCCACGCTCTACCCGGTCGGCTCGACACCGATCGAGATGTCGGTGAGCGGATGTACCGACAACTCACGGGAGATGGTGCTCGCGCTGATCGAGAACATCAACGGCGAGTTCGTGGTTCAGCGTCAAGGCGTGTTCGTCCGGCCGCCCGCACGGCGCCCGCTCTGGGGAAAGATGGAGGTCGACAAGGCCTACCGCTGGGGTCTCGAGTGGGGACGCAGCGCGGGTAAGTAGGGCTCAGGCTGTTTCGAGCTGTTCGAGCAGCCGCTGTGCCTCGTCGCGCAGCGCGTCCAGATCACCGGGCCAGCCCAGCACCCGCAGCGCCGCCTCGGGGATGGTTCGCGCCGCGGCGGCCGGGGCCGCACCCTCGTCCGAGCGGATGCTGATCACCATCTCGACCAGCCGGAACGGCAGGGCCTCGGCGCCCGCGATGCCCGCCCCGCCGGCCTCGGCCAGTACCTCGGCCGCCAACGACTCGTAGTGCCCGCGCAGTTCGTCGCGCCGCAGCCGGAACGTGGCGAACCGCTCGGTGCGCAGCTCCGGAAGCAGGTACAGCGCACCGAGATTCCAGCGGGCGGCGCAGAGCTGGCCGACGTCGAACCAGGCGAGCGCGTAAAGGCGGGCTGGCGCCGTCGCCGACACGTTCCCCAGTCGCTCGGCGAGTTCCAATGGGGCAGCTATGGTTTCGGCAAGCAGCGCATCGAGGATGTCATCCTTGGCGGCGAAGTGGTGATAGAGCGATGCCTGACGGATGCCGACCGCGTCGGCGACCACACGGGTGGAGGTGTTCGCGTAGCCATTGGTGGTGAACAACTCCCCGGCAGCGTCCAGGATCTCGGCGCGCGGCGTCTGGCCGCGACGGCGTCGCTGCTCCACACGAGGACGGCCGGGGCCGAGGTTTGCCACAACGCCCATTCTGGCAGGTATCCGCCGGACCGATCCGCGACGGTCGGTCCCCCGGTAGGCGGCGGCGAGGTTTCTGTCACTTGATAGAAATCTCCGCAACGCAGAAGTAACCGGGGTTACCGCAAGCGATACACGCGGGTCACCGAAAGCGCGATCGCCGCCGCAAAACTGTCATCTGATAGGTATTGGCCGCTCGCCGAAGGACCCTCATGGCCACAACGTTCGCCCCCGCCCCTCCGCCCGACACCAGCCGCGACGGCGCCGATCTGGCCCGATTCGGCTATCAGCCTGTGCTGCGGCGCAAACTCGGCCGCTACGCCTCGTTCGCCGCGGGCTTCTCGTTCGTCTCCATCCTCACCACCATCTTTCAGTTCTTCGGCTTCGGCTATTCGTTCGGTGGCGCCGCGTTCTTCTGGACCTGGCCGATCGTGTTCGCCGGACAGTTCCTCGTCGCACTGAACTTCGCCGAATTGGCTGCGCGCTACCCGATTTCGGGCTGCATCTACCAGTGGTCGCGCCGGCTCGGCGGCGAGCTGGTCGGCTGGTTCGCGGGCTGGATGATGGTGATCGCGCAGATCGTCACCGCCGCCGCGGCGGCGATCGCGCTGCAGGTGGTGCTGCCGTCGATCTGGAGCGGGTTCCAGGTCATCGGCGACGACACGGCGCTCACTTCGTCGTCCGGTGCGACGAACGCGGTGCTGCTCGGCAGCATCCTGTTGACGATCACCACGGCGATCAATGTGCTCGGCATCGACCTGATGTCGCGGATCAACTCGATCGGCGTCACCGTCGAGATCGTCGGCGTGCTCGCGATCATCGCGCTGTTCTTCACCCATACCGAGCGCGGGCCCGGCGTGGTCTGGCAGACCGATCAGGCCGTGCCCGGGTCGTACTGGGCGGCGTTCCTGGTGTCCGGGCTGATGGCCGCCTACGTGATGGTCGGCTTCGATTCCGCCGGTGAGCTTTCCGAGGAGACGAAGAATCCGCGCCGGGTCGCGCCACGCACCATTCTGGCCGCGCTGTCGGTGTCCGCGCTCGGCGGCGGGCTGCTGCTGCTCGGCGCGCTGATGGCCGCGCCGAGCCTGTCCGACGGTGCGCTGGCCACCGAGGGTCTGGCCTACGTGCTCACCGCGAAGCTGGACAGCCCGGCGGGCACGGTGCTGCTCGGCTGTGTCGCGGTGGCGATCACGGTGTGCACCTTGGCCATTCAGACGGCCGGGTCGCGGTTGATGTTCTCGATGGCCAGGGACGGGAAGTTGCCGTTCGCCCGGCGCCTTGCCGCGGTGCACCCTCGGTTCGGTACCCCGGTGCTGCCCGCGGTGGTCATCGGGCTGCTCGGCATCGGGCTGCTGGTGCTCAATCTCGGCAATGCCGCGATCTTCGCGACCCTGGCCAGCGTGTGCATCGTGACGCTGTACCTGGCGTATCTGCTGGTCACGGTGCCGCTGCTGGTGCGGCGGAGCAAGGGTATGCCCGCCGACGAAGCTAGCGAGCCCGGCCTGTTCAGCCTGGGCCGCTTCGGGATTCCGATCAACGCACTCGCCGTGCTGTGGGGCATCGCGATGGCGGTGAACCTGGCTTGGCCGCGGCCCGAGGTGTACACGCCCAACGGTGGTGGTTGGTGGATGCTCTGGGCCGCACCGCTGTTCGTGCTGCTGGTGGTCGCCGTCGGGGTGGTCGTGCACTGGTTCGTCGCACGCACGCCGGGCACGGCCGAAAGCGCCGAGCCCGCAACAGAATCCGCCTGACAAGTCGCGCGGTGGTGGTGCCGGCCACCACCGCGCGCTTACCCGCCGAGCAGCGCAAGGGAGCGCTTGCGAGGACTGAGTCCGACATCGGTGCGAGCGCTGGCGAGTGCTCGACCCGTATCCCGCGAAGGAGCTGACGATGACGAACACCGCATCCACCACGGGTGCCCGGGCGCATGCGCGCTCGCAGGCCGCCGCGGCGGCTACCACGGAGCCCGGCCTGCCCGACGGTGTCGAGTCCGCGAGAATCACTTTCGCCCAGCGCATTCCGGGATCCGGATACGCGAATATCGTGCTCGGGCGCGGTACTCGGATCCGGCTGTCCGATCCGGCCGGAGCAGCGTGCGCGCACCTGCTCCTTATGCGGGCCGACGCCCCATGGGAACGGCTGAATGTCGCTGACACGGTCAAGGTTCCGTGGCAGGCCTACCTGGGCAACGGGCATCCACTGCTGTCCGATCAGGGCCGCATCCTGGCCACCGTGCTCGCCGATACTTCCGGCAAGCACGACGCCCTGTGCGGGCCGACCGCCGAGGCGCGACCGCTGCTGCGCCTGGCCGGCGCCAAACATGGTCTGGCGCCGCGCGATATCGGGCCGACGGTGTCGTTCTTCCGTGGCGTACGAGTGGCCGCCGACGGCGCACTGACCGGCACCGGCAGCGCCGCGCCGGGTGCCTCCGTCGACCTGCTGGTGCATCTGCCGGTGCTCCTGCTCGTCGCAAATACCGCGCATCCGCTGGACGACCGTGCCGCAACGGATCTCGATGTCGTCGCGTGGACCGCACCGGAAGATCTCACCGTCACGCACAACAGCGACCCGGAATACCAACGGGCCGTGCAGAACACCGAGACGGCCTGGGCGGCCGCCCGCACGCTGGAGGTCGGGAAATGAACAGGCAGATCGTGCTCGACCAGACCGTCCCCGCCCGCGCCCCCTGGTCGGCGATCGTCAGGGCGGGCGAGCAACTGGAGATCATCGATCTGCACGGCAACCAGGCGGTGGACTGCCTACTGTATTCGGCGGCGGACCACACCGACCGCTACAGCGCGCAGGCCACCATCGCCGCGCAGCGCAATATCTTCCTCACCACCGGCAGCGTGTTGCGGACCGACGCGGGCACCGCCCTGATGACGGTGGTCGCCGATGAGGTGGGCAACCACGACACCATCGCGGGCGCCTGCTCCCAGGAGTCCAACACCCTGCGCTACGGTCACCACACTCGCCACCAGCATGCCTGCGTGGAGAACTTCCTCACCGCCGCGCTGCAATGGGGCCTCGGCAAGCGGGACCTGGTGTCCAACATCAACTGGTTCATGAATGTGCCGGTGGAGCCCGACGGCACCCTCGGCATCGTCGACGGATTGTCCGCTCCTGGAAAGAAAGTGACGCTCCGCGCCGAGATCGACACGCTGGTCCTCGTATCGAACTGCCCGCAGATCAATAATCCATGCAACGGTTTCGACCCCACCCCGGTGCGGATGGTGGTGTCGAAATGACCGTCACCGACCTATCCGGCGCCGCTGCGCATGCGGCTGGCGCCGATTGCGCGGCGGCGGCCACCGCACCCGTGCCCACGTCCGTCGAGATCATCCGCCCCGGAATGCTCACCACAGTGCAGGATTGGCCAGGGCGAACCGGATATTGGCACGTCGGCGTCCCACCGTCGGGGCCGATGGACGATCTGTCGTTCCGGCTCGGCAACCGGGTGCTCGGCAGTGCCGAGGGCACGGCCGGGCTGGAGTGCACGCTCGGCGGTCCGGCACTGCGGTTTTCGGCGGCCACCTGGGTATGCGTCACCGGCGCACCGACCAAGGTGACGCTGAACGGTGTTCCGGTGGAGCAGTGGCGCACCATGCGGATCCCCGCCGGGGGCGTACTCGATGTCGGTGCCGTGCGCGGACCGGGCATGCGCTGTTACGTGTTACTCGCGGGCGGTATCGAGCTGCCCGAATATCTCGGCAGCACAGCGACGTTCACCCTCGGCCGGTTCGGCGGCGGCGCGGGCAACGCGCTGCGAGCCGGCGACGTATTGACGCTCGGACCACCACGCGACCCGCTGGCATCCGCCGTCCCCATGGACGACCAGCCGGTGCTCACCAGGCGCTGGGAGCTGGCGGTAACCGAAGGCCCGCACGGCGCACCGGAATTCTTCACCCGCGCCGACTTCGACACGATCATCGGCACCGACTACACGGTGCATTTCAACTCCGACCGCACCGGTGTGCGGCTGATCGGCCCTAAGCCCGAATGGGCCCGCACCGACGGCGGCGAAGCGGGGCTGCACCCGTCGAACATCCACGACACCCCGTATTCGGTTGGTGCACTGGACTTCACCGGCGATACCCCGATCCTGCTCGGCCCCGACGGCCCCAGCCTCGGCGGCTTCGTCTGCCCGGTCACCGTGGTGGCCGCCGATCGGTGGAAGCTCGGGCAGCTCACGCCGGGCGACGCGGTGCGATTCGTACCGATCCGCAGCGATCGCGCCGCCTCGGTGCGCGACCTCGGCGTCGGGCGCCGCGCCTGCTGGCCGACCGTGCTGTCCGCGGGCGGTGACGGCGACGACGGGATACTGCGGCGCACCGAGGTCGACGACGAGACCGGCGTGACCTATCGCCGCGCCGGCGACGACGCCGTGCTCGTCGAATACGGCACCATGACACTGGATCTCGGCCTGCGCGCCCGGGTGCACGCCCTGCACCAGCACCTGCTCGCCGCGCGGGTGCGCGGCGTGACCGAGCTGACCCCCGGCATCCGCTCGTTGCAGATCCGAGTCGACCCGCACCTTCTGCCGGTGCCGACGCTGCTCGACCTGCTGGCCGAAGCCGAACAGCACCTGCCCGCCGCCGACCGGCTCGTGGTGCCGAGCCGCACCGTGCACCTGCCGCTGTCCTGGGACGACCCGGCCACCCGCGAGGCCATCACCCGCTACATGCACGGTGTCCGCGCCGACGCCCCGTGGTGCCCGTGGAACATCGAGTTCATCCGCCGCATGAACGGATTGGCCTCGGTGGCCGACGTTTACGACACCGTCTTCGGCGCCGAGTACCTCGTCCTCGGCCTCGGCGATGTGTACCTCGGCGCACCCGTCGCCACGCCGATCGACCCGCGCCACCGCCTGGTCACCACCAAGTACAACCCCGCGCGGACGTGGACACCGCAGAACGCGGTCGGCATCGGCGGCGCTTACCTGTGCATTTACGGCATGGAGGGTCCCGGCGGCTACCAGTTCGTCGGCCGCACCACTCAGGTGTGGAACCACCATGCGGGCCCACTCGCCGGTCGGCCCGGCGCGGACCGGCATCCAGCCGGTGCGGAAACACCGTGGCTGCTGCGCTATTTCGATCGGATCCGCTGGTACCCGGTGGAGGCCGACGAATTGCTCGACCTGCGCGCCGATTTCGCTGCGGGCAATGTCCGGGTACCCACCGAGGACGGCGAGTTCCGCCTCGCCGACTACCGCGAGTTCCTCGCCGCCAACCATGCGTCCATCAGCGACTTCCGCGCCGTGCAGGCGACAGCCTTTGCCGCCGAACGCGACTCGTGGCGGCAGGCCGGGGAACTCACTGCGGGATAGCGAAGATCACCAGCCGAACAGCTCGGCCATGTCGATGGAATCGTCGTCCCACGCGCGTTCGATCGCGTCGCGCTCGGCCGCCGGGAGCTCGGGCGCCCACCCGCAGCGGCGCCAGAAGTCTTCCCGGTGTTCCTGGGTGAATGGTCTGGGTTTGTCCATGGGCTGCACCTCGCCGACGGTCCTGACCCAATTGTGGGCCTGCTCCGGCGGCGACATGCCGGAACAGGCCCACCGACTTCGGGTTTCAGCGCAGCCCGCGGAAGAACTCGCGGACATCCGTGGTGAGCAGCTCGGGCTCCTCCATGGCCGCGAAGTGACCGCCGCGGTCGACATCGTTCCAGCGCGTGATGGTGTTCTCGGTCTCCGCGTAGCGGCGAATGCCGACGTCGTGCGCGAAAACCAGTGCGGCGGTGGGTACGCCCGAGTTCGTCTTCGTCGCACCCCAGGGTGCTTCCTGCGCGTAGCCGACGTACGCCGACGAACCGGCCGTACCGTTGAGCCAGTACAGCATGACGTTGGTCAGCAGCCGGTCCCGATCAATGATCTTGTCCGGATCCACATTTCGCGGATGCGTCCACTCGCGGAACTTGTCCATGATCCAGGCGAGCTGTCCGACCGGCGAATCCACCAGCCCGTACGCCAGCGTCTGCGGCCGGGTGGACTGCACGGCGATGTAGCCGTACTCCTCCTGCATGAAGGCCTCGATCCGGCGGATCCGATCCCGTTCCAGCTCGGTCAGACTCGCCAATTCCGCCTCGGACAGCGGCAGCGACGGGAACGGACCCGGACCGCCGTTGACGTGCACGCCCGCGACGTGGTCCGGTGCGGTCC
The DNA here is from genome assembly GCF_004634405.1 of Nocardia sp. CS682. NCBI lineage: Bacteria > Bacillati > Actinomycetota > Actinomycetes > Mycobacteriales > Nocardiaceae > Nocardia > Nocardia sp. CS682. Next base: position 3,675,665 of record NZ_CP029710.1, read on the forward strand.
GGCCGACCTCGGGGCTCACCGCGGCACCGATGTCACCGCCCTGCACACCGTAGCGCTCGTAGCCGAGCCTGCGCATGAGCTCGGCCCACGCCTGCGCGGTCTTCTCGACGGTCCAGCCCGCCTCGGTGACCGGGCCGGAGAAGCCGAAGCCCGGCAGCGACGGAATCACCAGGTGGAACGCGTCTTTCGGATCGCCGCCGTGCGCCCGCGGATCCGACAGCGGCCCGATCACATCGAGGAACTCGACCACCGAGCCCGGCCAGCCGTGCGTCATCAGCAGCGGCAGCGCGTCCGCCTCGGGCGAGCGGACGTGCAGGAAATGGATGCGCTGCCCGTCGATCTCGGTGGTGAACTGAGCGTAGGAGTTCAGCTGCGCCTCCGCTGCCCGCCAATCGTATTCGCCACGCCAGTAGTCGACCATCTCGCGCAGCCAGGTGGTCGGCACGCCGGTGTCCCAGCCGTCGCCGGGCAGCGGTGCGGGCCAGCGCGCGCCGTCGAGCCGAGTGCGCAGGTCATCGAGCTGCTGCTGCGGAATGTCGATGCGGAATTCGTGGATCTCGTTGCTCATGAGTTAAACAATATGAGCGACCTAGGACAGCTTCCGCCCTAGCTTTCCGGCAGACTGAAAAACATGTTGGAAACCTCCGCACGACTGCTCCGGCTGCTGTCGCTCTTGCAGACGCCCCGCGAGTGGACCGGCACAGACCTGGCCGAACGCCTAGAGGTCGACGTGCGCACGGTGCGCCGCGACATCGACAAACTGCGCAACCTCGGTTACCCGGTGGATGCCACGCCCGGCGTCGCGGGGTACCGGCTCGGCGCGGGTGCCAAGCTGCCGCCGCTGCTGCTGGACGACGACGAGGCGGTGGCGGTCGCCATCGGGCTGCGCACCGCCGCGGGCGGCACCATCACCGGCATCGAGGACAGCTCGCTGCGCGCACTCACCAAGCTCGAACAGGTACTGCCGTCCCGGCTGCGCCACCGCGTCAGCCTGCTGCAATCGGTCACCGTCACAGTGTCGGCAGGCGGGCCGACCGTCGACCCGGACACGCTCACCGCGATCGCGGGCGCCATCCGCGACAGTCACCGCCTGCGCTTCGACTACCGAAGCCATGACGGCACGACCTCGTTACGCACCACCGAACCGCATCGCCTGGCACACACCGGCCGCCGCTGGTACCTCGTCGGCTGGGACGTCGACCGGGCCGACTGGCGCACCTACCGCGCGGACCGTCTGCATCCCCGCATCCCGACCGGGCCGCGCTTCACCCCGCGCGCCGCACCCGACGTCGACCTGTCCGGATATGTCTCGCGAGGCGTGTCGAGTGCGCCGTATCGCTACTCCGCCAGCATCACCCTCGGCGTGCCCGCCGAGGTCGCGGCCGACCGTATCGCCCCCACCGTCGGCGTGATCGAGGCGGTGGACGCCGAAAGCTGCGTGCTCCGAACAGGATCCAATTCGCTCGATGAGTTGGCCATCTATGTCGCCACGTTCGGGTTTCCGTTCCGCGTGCACGAGCCCCCGGAGCTGGTCACCCATATCCGCGAGCTCAGCGCCCGGCTCGCCGAATCGGTCGGCTAGCTCAGCCGACGATCACCGTCTTGCCCTGGGCATGCCCGGTGAGCACGTGCTGCACGGCCTCAGCCGCTTTCACCAACGGAAAGCTCTGCTCGATCAGCGGCCGAAGGGTGCCGTCAGCAGCCGACTCCGCCAAGAACTCGAGATCCGCGCGGCGTGGACGCATGAGCAGCAGTGCGATCCGCTGACTGGCGAACAGGTTGGCCAGCAGCACCTTTCCCATCCACAGCACCGGCCCCGCCCAATTCCCGCCGGGTGCGCCGGCTGAGGAGACGAAGACGCCCTTCGCGGCCAGTACTCGGCGGCAATCCCGCAGTGATCGGTTGCCGACAAGGTCGAGCAGCACGTCATACCGCTGCTCGCCGACGGTGAAATCATCGGTGGTGTAGTCGATTACGTGATCGGCGCCCAGTGAACGCAGCACCTCGACATGCCGGGTGCTGCACACGGCCGTGACCTCGGCGCCGAACGCCTTGGCGAGCTGGATCGCGAAGCTGCCGACCCCACCCGAGGCTCCGTTGACCAGCACCGTCTGCCCGGCCCGGAGCCGACCGGCATCGCGCAACCCTTGCAGCGCGGTCATACCCGAATCGGGCAGCGCCGCAGCGGCTTCGACGGCAAGCCCCTCGGGCACATGGGCGAGCCGCGCCGCCGGGACGCACGCGTACTCCGCGAAGGCGCCCGAATCCGCCGCACCGAATACCGTGTCGCCGGGCCGGAATCCGGTCACCTCGCTCCCGGACGCGACCACCTCGCCGGCCAGGTCGTGCCCGATGATCGGGTCCTTGGGCCGCCGCAGGCCGAAGCCGAGCCGCAGCAGATAGGGCGTGCCGGTGAGCAGGTGGATATCGCCCTGGCTCACCGACGCGGCCCGCACCCGGACCAGCACCTCGTCAGCGCGCGGATTCGGCCGATCGACCACCTCGGTCCGGAGCACCGCGCCGGTACCGTAGCGCGGCGCGACGATCGCCGTCATCGTGCGGACATCGACTGTGGATTGCGGGCTCTGCGCCTCGGCCATGGGATTTCCTCGCGTGAAACGGTTACTTACAGCGTAAGTCCCTCGCCACGGACGGTACGCTTACACCGTAAGTCCGTCAAGAGAGGTGTCCATGCCCAAGACCGCCACCCACGGCACCTCGCGCGCGCCGCTCAGCCGGGAGAAGGTGCTGCACACCGCCGTTCGACTCGCCGACGAGCACGGCCTCACAGCCTTGTCCATGCGCAAGCTGGCACAGACGCTCGGCGTCGAGGCGATGTCGCTGTACAACCACGTGACCAACAAGGACGATCTGCTCGACGGCATCGCCGACCTGGTGGTCGCCGAGATGGACACCCCGGCGGTCGGCGGCGACTGGAAAGCGGCCATGCGCGCGCGGGCCATGTCCGCACACGAGGTGCTGCTGCGGCATCCGTGGGCGACCGGCTTGATCGGCTCGCGACTCAATGTCGGCCCCGCCATGCTGCGCTACGTGGACGCCACCGTCGGCTGCCTGCGGTCGGCCGGCTTCTCCTACCAGCAGGCCGACCGCGCCTGGAACGCCATGGACAGCCACATCTACGGATTCACCTTGCAGGAGGTGAACTTTCCGCTGCAACCGGACGAGTACGCCTCCGCCGCAGCACAGTTCCTGCCGCAGATACCTGTGGATCAGTTTCCGTACATGAACGCGTTGACACAGTTGGTCATCGCTGGGAAGCACTCGGGCAGAGCCGATTTCACCTTCGGACTGGACCTGATCCTGGACGGACTCGAACGACTACTCGGCGAATCCGCCTGAGTCTCACTCCCCCTCGGCCCCCAGCGTCGCCCCGGGATTGGTGGTGTCGCGAACCACGCGGAGCGCACCGATCAGCCCGTCGAGCTGCGCGGGCGTCAACAGTCCAGTGAACCAGCGTTCGACCGCGGCCACGTAGTCCGGCAGCACCTGCGCGAGCCGCTGCGCGCCGGATTCGGTCAGCACCGCGTACGCACTGCGCCGATCGCCCGGGTCGAGCGCCCGCTCGACCAGCCCGGACCGGGCCAGCCGGTCGACCAGTCGGGTGACGCCACTGGTGGAGAGCGTGGTCTGGGCGGCCAGATCCGTCATGCGCAACCGTCGATCGGGCGAACGACTCAGGCGCATCAGCGCATTCATATCCAGCCCGGACAGACCGTGCGCCTTCCACACCGGCGCCAACTTGGTGACCAGCCCTTCGTGCGCCTCGAACAGCAGGCCCATGGTGGTCAGCCGTGGGTCGTCGAACAGGTCCGCATCCATGACTCCAACCTACCCGGTACTGATTGCTTCGCGGATAGTTGACACGAGGAATACTGTGCGTTAGAAATATGCATACGCATTATTCCTCGCAACAACTACTGGAGCACTCGATGTCTGACACCACCGCCTGGGTCGCCGGTTTTCGTTCCGCGGTCATCAGCCCCTATGAGCAGGTCAAGCTCAGCGAATCACGGGAGTTCGCCGACCAGACCGTGCGTCAGGTGCTGCACCTGGCCGGCGGCGGCGAGCAACTCCGCGTCCGGCTCACCAACCTATACGGGCGCGACCCACTGGTGATCGGCGCCGCGCACGTCGCGCTGCACAAGACCGGCAACGAGATCATCGCCGAGACCGACACCGTCCTGCGGTTCGACGGCGCGGACCAGGTCACCATCCCGGCGGGTGGCGCGGTGATCAGCGATCCGGTCGAACTGGCCGTCACCGCGGGCACCGATCTCACGCTGAGCCTGTACCTGCCCGAGCAGACCGGGCTAGCGACCCGCTCGCACCAGCCGAGCGAAATCGCCTATGTCGCGGCCGGAAACGTCGCGGCGCAAGCGGATCTCGGTGCCGCCGAAGAGGTTCCCGCGCGCTTCTACGTCACCGGCGTCGACGTGCTCGCTCCCGCGCACACCCCGATCGCCGTCGCGCTCGGCGACTCGTGGTTCGAAGGTGTCGGCTCGACCATGAGCGCGAACCGGCGCTCGGTGGACGCCCTCAACGACCGACTCGACCGCGGCTGGGTCGTCAATCAAGGCATCGGCGGAAGTCGACTGCTACGCAACGAGATCGGCGCGCCCGGCCTGGACAGGTTCGACCGGGACGTGCTCAGCACCCCGGGCGTCCGCAGCGTACTGATCCACTTCGGTATCAACGACCTCATCCTGGGCGGCATGTCGGGCGAGCCACCCGCCACCACCGAAGAACTGATCGCCGGTTTCACCGAGATCGCCCGCCGCGCGCACGACGCCGGCCTGACCGTTCACGCTGCCACCATCGGCCCCTACGCGGGCATCATCTATGAAGGGATGCCAGTCGAGCAGACCCTGCCGACCCGGCACCAGGTCAACGAATGGCTGCGCAGCACCGATGTTTTCGACACCGTATTCGACGTGGCGCGCGCGGTGGAGGATCCGGAACGCCCGAACTACATCCTCCCGGCATACGACAGCGGTGACGGCATGCACCTCAACGACGCGGGCCACCGGGCCATGGCCGAGACCGTCGACGTCGCGGCACTGTTCGGCTGAACCTCCGAGGCGAGTCGTCGCGCGGCGCGGCGACTCGCCCTCAGCGGGCCAGATCCGTTGCGGCCCGGAGAGTCTGCTCGATCGCGCCGTCGACCGCGGATTGGAACGCGCGGCCTTCGCGTAGCGCCGCGCGACCGCCGGCGAACATCGCGCCGCACAGCCCGCCGACCAGCGTCGCCGCCCGTACCGGGTCGAGCCGTCCGGGGAATGCCGCGCACAATGCCCGAGCCAGCCGGTCCTCCACCTCGAAAAGGCGCTGCAACGTGGCCGCGCGCAGCGCGGGCACCGACATCAGCAGCCGCAGGCGGGCAGCCTCCAGTTCACCGCTCGGATCGCGCGGCCCGCCCACCATCTCGGCGAGGATCGCCCGCATGGCGTCGGCCAGCACCTCGCCGACACTCGCGGCGGCGTCGCGCTGCTCGATCGTCGCGAGCCCCACGTCGAGCAGAGTGCCGCCCTCGGCGAACAGCACCGCCTCCTTGGTCGGAAAGTGGTTGAAGAACGTGGCGGGCGAAACATCCGCCGCCGCAGCGATTTCGGTGACCGTCGTCTCGTCGTAGCCCTTGGTCTCGAACAGGCGGTACGCCGCTTCGGCGATGGCCACTCTGGTGCGCTGCTTCTTGCGCTCGCGCAACCCCGGTTCACCCATGACCGCAGCTTACTATACCAACCTCAATCTTACAGTTGCTCTATTTTTAGAGTAGCTCTAACATTGTGGCATGTGCGGAATCACCGGATGGGTCTCCTTTCAGCGAGACTTCTCGACAACAATCACCGACACCCTCGACGCGATGACGGCCACCATGGCGTGTCGCGGCCCCGACGACAGCGGCGTCTGGATCGCGCCGCACGCCGCCCTCGGTCACCGCAGACTGGCCGTCATCGACCTGGCGGGCGGCACCCAGCCGATGACCATCGGCACTCCGGAAGGCGTTGTCGCCATGGTCTATTCGGGCGAGACCTACAACTTCCGGGAATTGCGGTCCGAACTGCGCGCCCGCGGCCACCGGTGTACCACCGAGTCCGACACCGAGGTCGTGCTGCTGGCGTACCTGGAATGGGGCCCGGCCTTCGCCGAGCGGCTGAACGGCATGTACGCGTTCGCCATCTGGGACGCGCGCAGCGAGCAGTTGATCATGGTGCGGGATCGGCTGGGCATCAAGCCCTTCTATTACTACCCTACCGACGACGGTCTGCTCTTCGGTTCCGAACCCAAGGCGATCCTGGCAAATCCATTGGCCGACAAGCGGATCGGGCTGGACGGCCTGCGCGAGTTGTTCACCACGATCGCCCGCCCGGAGCAGGCGTTCTGGGCAGGAATGCGGCAGGTGCCGCCGGGAACGGTGCTGACCGTCGGCCGCGACGGTATCCGCAGCACCACCTACTGGGCGCTGCGCACCACGGAACACCGCGACGATCGCGCGGCCACCGTGCGGACCGTCCGCGAGCTGCTGGAGGATACCGTTGCCCGGCAGTTGATTTCGGATGTCCCGCGTTGTGTCCTGCTGTCCGGCGGACTGGACTCCTCCACCCTCACCGCCCTCGCCGCGCGACACCTGCGCGACTCCGGCGAGCGGCTGCGCAGCTTCAGTGTCGAATTCCAGAACGAGCAAAAGGATTTCGTGCCCGACGAGTGGCGGGCCACCCTGGACGCACCCTTCGCCCGCGCCGTCGCCGATCATGTCGGTTCCGAGCATCGCGACATCGTGCTCGACGGCGCCGCCCTCTCCGACCCGGCGGTCCGCGCCGCCGTGGTCACGGCCCGCGACGTACCCGCGGGCTTCGGCGACGGCGAGACGTCGCTCTACCTGTTGTTCAAGGCGATTCGCGAACACTCGACCGTCGCACTGTCCGGCGAGTCCGCCGATGAGCTCTTCGGCGGTTATCGCTGGTTCGCCGAGGCCGCGGCGCACGGGATGCCGACGTTCCCGTGGCTGTCGGTGCTACCGCAGGCGTTCGTGCAGCGCACCAGACTGCTCGATCCCGACCTGACCGCCGCGCTCGATCTCGACACCTATCTCGCGGACAGCTTCGCGGACGCCGCCGCCGAGGTCACCGGGCTGGACGGCGAGAGCGAGCTGGAGTTCCGAATGCGGCAGGCGTCGTACCTGCACCTCACCCGCTTCCTGCGCACCATGCTCGACCGCAAGGACCGGATGAGCATGGCGGTCGGCCTGGAAGTCCGCGTGCCCTACTGCGACCACCGCCTGGTCGAGTACGTCCACAACGCGCCGTGGTCGCTGAAATCCTTCGACGGACGGGAGAAGAGCCTGCTGCGTGCGGCCGCCGCCGATATCCTGCCGCGCTCGGTCGTCGAACGCGTCAAGAGCCACTATCCGATCACCAAGGATGTGGCATACACCGAGGCAGTGCGGGCCCAGGCGGGCGATCTCCTTGCCACCCAACAACATCCGATTTTCCAGCTCTACGACTACGACGCCGTGGCCAAGGCCGTCGACCGCCCCGCCGATCAGTTCATCGAGCCCGATCGGTTCGACCTCGAACAGCTGCTCGACTTCGCGATCTGGCTGGACCGGTACGCACCGTCGTTCACCTAGCCGGTCGCCAACCCGCGCAACACAATGGCGAGACCGCCGCGGAACTCGTCGTCCGCCGACATCGTCCGGGCCTGCGCCGCGGTCGCGGTCAGCGTCGGGTACTCCTCGGGCGACAGCAGCGCGATGGCCGTGGTCGCGGGAGCATTGATCGACGCGTAGTGCTCGTTCTCCAAGGACCCGAGCAGGAAAGCGACCAGCGTGCGCTGCGCGATCACTCGATCGGCCCCCGCGAATCCACCCTCGGTGAGCACCGAAAGCATGGCCTCCATCCAGCGCAGAGTGGCGGTCGAGTTCTTCCGGTGCCGAGGCACCAGCGGCACCGTCGCGGGGTGCGCGGAGATGGCCGCCCGCATCCGCTCGAGCAAGGTGGTCAGGCGGTCGCGCCAGTGCGACTCGGCCGGGGTCGAGACGTCGATCCCGGCGAGCACCTCGTCGACGACCAGGATTTCCAGTTCCTCCCGGTCGGATACGTAGCGGTACAGCGCCATGGTGGCCATCCGCAGTTCCTTCGCCACGGCCCGCATGGTGAGCGCGGACAGCCCGTCGCGGTCGATGACCGCGAGCGCGGCGACGCCGAGATCGGACTTCGTCAGCGAACGAGGACGTGGCATGGGTTGACAGCGTACAAGCTACGCGCATACTGGACGTAGGCGTACAAGGTACGCCTACGAAAGGAAGCGCTCATGTCTTTACCGACCTCGGTCTCCCCTCGGGTATTGACCACCATCTCCGACACACCCGTCCCCATCCCCGATCCAGATCGCCTGATACACCTGCAATTTCGCCGATTTGCCGGTTGCCCCGTCTGCAATCTGCACCTGCGCACGTTCGTCGCGCGCCGCACCGAGATCGCGGCCGCCAACATCCACGAGGTGGTCGTATTCCACTCCAGCGCAGCAGAATTACGGAAATACACCGCGGATATCCCGCTCGATCTGATCGCCGACCCCACCCGTGAGCTGTACCGCGAGTTCGGTGTCGAATCGTCGCCGCGCGCGCTGCTCGACCCACGCGGCTGGCCCACCATCCTGCGCGGCGTCGCGCACGCCGCGCTCGCCACGCTCCGCAAAAAGCAACCCGCTCCCCCGGCCAAACCCGAGGGTGGCAGCCTCGGCCTTCCCGCCGACTTCCTCATCGCGCCGGACGGTCGCGTACTCGCGGCCAAACACGGCGTACACGTCGACGATCAGTGGTCGGTCGACGAACTGCTCGCGCTGGCGCCTGTTTCGGAGCACCGCCCTTGACCATCGCCCAAAAGCCCACGCTGGCAAGAGCATCCGCGCTGTGCTTCGGCGGCCTGCTGGCCGGCGCGTTCGGCTACGGCGCCGTGAACGTCCTCTACGCGTTCCGCAAGGTCCCGCTCGACGTCCGCTTCACCTTCCACACCGCCCTGATGTCGGTGAACGGCCTTGTCATGCAGTCACTCATGGGCCTCACCATCCTCAGCTGCCTGGTGCTGGCATTCCGGACCACGGGCCGCGACCGCCTGCTCGCCGGAACCGCTGCGGCACTGGCCGTTTCCTCGTTCCTGATCACCCGGCTCGGCAACATACCGATCAACCAGCACATCAAGGTGTGGGCGGTGAGCGCACCGCCGGCCGACTACGCCGAGATCCTCGCCCGCTGGGAGGCCTTCCACTTCGCCCGCACCGGCTGCGCCCTGCTGGCCTTCCTCCTGATCGTCACCCTCACCCTCGCCCCAGCGAAAAGAGCGCTGCCATGATGACCGTCGAACTGTTCGTCGCCGACGAACAGCTGACCACCGACCGCCAACAGGAACTCGCCGAGCGGATCCTGCATGACCTGACCACCGAGCCGGCCGCACCCGACTCGGTGATGGCGAAGGCTCGCGAACTCACCCACGTACTCGTGCGCACACCCGAGACCTGGGTCACCGGCGGTCCGAGCATCGCCGACGCACCGCGCTACCTGGTGCGCCTCACGGTCCCCAGCGCATGGAGCAACACCAGCGAATTCGGCGACCACGTCATCCCGCTGATCACCCGCGCCATCGCCGAGACCGAAGCCGACCCGACACGTCTCACCCGAGACCCGCACTGCCTGGTCCAGATCATCGGCCTGCGCGAACACAACATCGGCACCCTCGGCCGAAAAACCACCATCTCCGACATCACCAAACTGATGACCGACGACTACCGAGCCACCGCCACCCCGGCCGAGGCCCCCGAAGGCCACGTCATCGACCCCGTCTGCGGCATGCCGGTCAAACTGGCCACCACCCGGATCACGCTGACCCACAACGGCACCGACTACGCCTTCTGTGCCCCGGTGTGCCGCAAGGTATTCGCCGAGGACAACGCGATCGACCTCGCGCACTGACCACCCGCTCCGGCTGCCTCCGCCGGTCCTGAGCAGATGCTCGGGACCGGCGGATTGCCTTGTGCCGCCGGCTACTCCGCGATCACGATCTTGATCTCGGCGTCCGCCGCGTCGGTTGCGTCACCCGGGGTGACGAACCAGTGGCTGACCTCGCCGTCGGCGAGGTCGGCGGGGATGTCGCCGGTCGGCAGGACCGAGAGGGCGCCCGCGGTGGCCGAGGCCAGGAACTCGAGCATGGCCGCGCGGCCGGAGGGGGCCGTGGTGTACGTGGTCGACTCGTAGTCGACGCCGTACTCCTCGCGGACGTGTTCGGCCTGGGCCAGCGCCTCGGTCTGGGTGACCGCGAGCACGCCGTCCCCGGTCGGCACGACGAAGGCCGGGTGGTCTTCGCCGAGCGGGCGGACCCGGTCCGCGTAGGAGACCGGGTGCGACGGCGCCGCGACCAGGTCGGCCTGCGTCCGCGGCTCGGACGGGACCAGCCATTGGATCGGGCTGTCCGGCACCGGGTTCGGCGTGATGCCGAAGGTGGCGCCGGCGCCGGCCATCTCGTCGGCGGACAGGTCGCCGGCGAACAGCAGTGCCGCACCGGCCTTCTGCACCGCCCAGGCCGCGATCACCGCGTCCAGCGAACGCGGCAGCGCCACCGCGACGATGTCGCCCGGCCCCGCACCGCGATCGATGAGCACCCGCGCCAACTGCGAGGAGCGGCGATCCAGTACGTGGTAAGCGATTTCGTCGCCGTCGGCGAGCAGCGCGGGCGCCTCCGGATCCTCCTCGACCACCTCGGCGAGCACCTTGGCGACCGTGTGCGCGCCGACCCGGCCCGCCGGTTCCGGCGTGGCAGCCGTTGCCGTGATGCCGGATTCGGCGAGCAGGCGAGCCCGCTCACCGGCATCGAGGATGTCGATGTCGCCGACCAGCCCGTCCGGATCACCGAGCAGCGCCTCGAGCACGCGGATCAACCGCGCGGACATGATCTCCACCTCGTCGGCGGTGAACCGGCTGCCCAGGTACTTCAGCGTCAGTTCGATCGTCGACTCGGCGGTCACCAGCAGCGTCAGCGGGTAGTGGGTGGCGTCGTTGACGCCGACACCGGTCACCGACATGCCGTCGATGGAGCTGGCGGCCGAAATGGCCTCCTTGTCCATCGGATACGACTCGAACACCAGCAGCGTGTCGAACAGCGATCCGGTGCCCGCCACCCGCTGGATATCGGTGAGCCCCACGTAGTGGTGCTCGAGCAGGTCCGCTTGATCGTGCTGCAACCGCTCCAGCAGCTTGCCGATGGTCTGGCGGTCATCGATGCGCAGCCGCACCGGCAGCGTGTTGATGAACAGGCCGACCATCGACTCCACACCGGGCAGTTCGGCGGGCCGACCGGAGACGGTGGCGCCGAACACCACATCGCCACGGCCGGTGAGCCGTCCGAGCAGGATGCCCCAGGCCGCCTGCACCAGCGTGTTCACCGTGACGCCCAATTCGGCGGCGTGCTTGGTGAGCCGGCGCGTCCGGTCCGCGTCGAGTTCGGTGATCTGCTTGCCGATCTCGTACTGCTCGGCCGAACGCGGTTGCGGCGCCAGCAGCGTCGGCTCGGCCACGCCGTCGAGCGCGGTCGCCCACGCCCGCAGCGAGGCCTCGCGGTCGCGCCCGGCCAGCCAGCCGAGGAAGTTGCGGTACGAGGCCACCCGCGGCAACGCGGACGTATCACCGCGAACCGCGTAGAGCACCAGCAGATCCCGCATCAGCAGTGGCATCGACCAGCCATCCAACAGGATGTGGTGCGTGGTGATCGCCAAGTGCCACTGACTCTCCGCACTGCGGAACAAGGTGAACCGCAGCAGCGGCGGCACCGCCATGTCGAAGTGCGTCGCCTGATCGGCCGCGACCTGCCTGCGCAGTTCCGCGGTCCGCTGCTCGGCGGGCAGGTCGGTGAGATCCACCTCGCGCCACGGCGCTTCGATCCGATCCAGCACGACCTGCACGGCCTGCCCGTCGGAGTCGGTCACGAACGCGGTGCGCAGGTTCGGGTAGCGGTCGATGATGCCCTGCGCCGCCGCGTGCAACCGGTCGACGTCCAGTGTGCCGCCAAGGTCGACCACGGCCTGCATGGTGTACACGTCGACCGTCGCCTGGGTCATCATCGCGTGGAACAGCAGACCGGACTGCAACGGCGAGAGCGGCCACACCTCGGCCAGCGCCGGGTAGTTCCGTTCCCACAGTTCGATATCGGTCTGGCCGACCCGCACCAGCGACATGTCGGACGGGGTGAAGCCACCCGCGTCCGGCCTGCGCGCGTGCGTGGCCAGTGCGGTGAGCGCGGCGACCCAGTGGTCGGCGAACTCCTGCACCTGTTCCCTGGTCAGCAACCCGGTCGGGAAGGCGAACGCGGCGCCGAGTTCCGGTCCGTCCGCGCCGTCGGTGACGATCGCGTTGATGTCGATCGTCGCGTTGGCGGGCATGTCGAGATCCATGTCGCCGTCGAGCTGACCGAGGTCCGACACCGGCACCCAGCCGATCTCGGCGAGCTGCTCCGGGATCTCCCCGGCCGACATCCGGCCCAGATAGTTGAAGCTGATCTGGCCCGCGGCACCGAGCCGCTGACCGGTCGCCTGGTTCAGGTAGCGCAGCAGGCCGTAGCCGAGGCCCTTGTCCGGCACCCCGAGCAGTTGCTCCTTGATCGACTTCACGATCTCGCCGAGCGCGGCGCCACCGGCGAAGGCGTCGGACAAGTCGGCATCGCCGAGGTCGAGCCGGACCGGGTAGGCCGTGGTGAACCAGCCGACCGTGCGCGAAAGATCCGCGCCCGGTACAACTTCCTCTTCACGACCGTGGCCTTCGAGCTTGACCAGCGCCGCCGAACCGGTACCGCGCCAGCGCGCGACCGCCATGGCCAGCGCGGACAGCAGCCCGTCGTTCACGCCGCCGCGGTAGAGGCCGGGGATCGCGGTGAGCACCGCGTCGGTGACCTCGGCGGGCAGCGTGACCTCGACCCGCTCGACCGTGGCGAACGTATCGACCGCGGGGTCGAACGGCCGCGCACCGATCAGCGGATCCGGCGTCGTCGAAACCTGTTGCCAGAACGGCAGTTCCGCGACCCGTGCGGGCGAGGACGCGGCCTCAACCAGGCTGTGCGCCCAGCGCCGCATCGAGGTGCCGTTGGCGGGCAGCGCGACCTGCTGACCGGCGGCCAGCTGCGACCACGCGACCGCGAAGTCCGGAATCAGGATGCGCCAGGACACGCCGTCGACCACGAAGTGGTGCGCGACGATGAGCAGCACGTCGCGCCGCTCGCCCTCGAAGGCGAACCAGATGAACTGCGCCATCACCGCATTCGCCGGATCCAACCGGCCGAGCGCGGCATCGAACGCCGCGCTGCCGACCCGCTTCAGCTCCGCGTCGTCGACGTCGGCGGCGAGATCGACCCGATGCACCATCGCAGCCACGTCGACCGCGCCGGGCGCCAGCGCCTCGAACGCCCACTGATCGTCGGTGCGGCGCAAGCGGGTCCGCAGCACGTCGTGGTGGTCGAACACCGCGGCGATGGTCCCGACGAGCGTCGTCCGGTCGATGCCGTCCGGCAGTCGCAGCGCCATCGTCTGCGAGAAGCGCTCGTAGGACGAGCCACTCGCCAGGATCTGCGTCATGATCGGCGTCAGCGGGATCTCGCCGACACCGCCGCCGGGCAGCTCGTCCAGCTTCACCTGTTCCGAACCCGCACCGAGGGTGGCGATTTCGGCGAGCGAGGCCACACTGCGCCGCTCGAACACCTCGCGCGGGGAGAACATTACGCCGCGGGCCTTGGCCCGCGAGACCAGCTGGATGGACAGGATGCTGTCGCCGCCGAGCGCGAAGAACGAGTCGTCCAGGCCGATCTGCTCGACCCCGAGCACCTCGGCGAACACCTCGGCGATGACCGCCTCGACCTCGCTGGCCGGTGCGCGGAACTCGCGCGGCGCAAGCACCGGCTCGGGCAGCGCCTTTCGATCGAGCTTGCCGACCGGGGTCAGCGGGATCTCGTCGAGCACCATGATCGCCGAGGGCACCATGTGCGGCGGCAGACTCCGCGCGGCGTGCTCGTTGAGCCTGGCCGTGTCGATCTCGTGGCCGGGCACCGCGAGCACGTAGGACACCAGAATCGTGGCGCCCGCCGCGGTCTGCTTGCCCAGCGTGATCGAGAACTCGACGTCCTCGTGGGCGGCCAGCACGGTGTCGATCTCGCCGAGCTCGATGCGGAAGCCGCGGATCTTCACCTGGAAGTCCGAGCGGCCGACGTAGTCCAGCTCCCAGCGCACCTCGGGCACCGCGGCATTACCCGCGCGCTCGCCCGGCTCGGCGAACCAGCGCACCACGTCACCGGTGCGGTACATCCGCGCGCCCTCGTTGCTCCACGGGTTGGCGACGAATCGCTCCGCGGTCAGGTCGGGGCGGTTGTGGTAGCCACGCGCCACCGCGCCACCGGCGAGGTAGAGCTCGCCGGCGACACCCGGCGGCACCGGGTTGAGGCGCGCGTCGAGCACCAGCGCGGACATGCCGCGCACCGGAAGGCCGATGGTGACGTGCCGTCCCGGGGTGAGGCTGGCGTAGGACGAGATGATCGTCGTCTCGGTCGGGCCGTAGGCATTGAAGTACTTCCGGCCCGGGTACCACTTGGCCAGCAGCTCCGGCGTGGTGACGTCGCCACCGACGGAGACGACCTCGAGCGCGTCCAGGTCCGCCGGGTCCACCGTGCCGAGCACGGCGGGGGTGATGATCGTGTGCGTCACCCGCTCGGTGCGCAGCAGCTCCGCCAGATCCGGGCCACCGATGATGGTCGACGGCACGATCACCAGCGTGGCGCCGGTGTAGGCGGCACACAGCCACTCGAGCACCGACGGGTCGAAACTCGGCGAGCAGATGTGCAGGAAGCGGTGGTGCGCCTCGAGCTGGTACAGATCGGTGGCGACACCGACCAGGCCACCCATGCCCGCATGGGTCACCGTGACGCCCTTGGGCATACCCGTCGAACCCGACGTGTAGATGACGTACACGGGGTGCCGCATCGCCAGCGAGGAGATCCGGTCCGCGTCGGTCACCGACTCCGGCGACTTCGCCTCGATCTGCTCGTCCAGCGCGGCATCGTCGAGCCGCAGCCATTCGACGTCGCGCGGCAGCCGATCCACGTACTCGCTCGCGGTGATACCGATGACCGCGCCGGAGTCGTTGATCATGTGCCGCATGCGGTCTTCGGGGTAGGTCGGGTCGACCGGCACGTGCGCGCCGCCCGCCTTCGCCACCGCCCAGAACGCCGCGACCATCTCGTAGGAACGCGGGAACGACAGCGCCACAATGCGTTCCGGACCGACACCGCGGTCGATCAGCACCCGCGCCAGCCGCGACGAGTACTCGTCGAGCTCGCGGTAGGTGATCGAACGACCCAGGTAGCGGACCGCGATCTGGTCCGGGTTCAGCTGCGCGCCGCGCTGCAGCAGATCCGGCAGCAGCCCGGTGGCCATCACGTCTTCACCGTGCACGTGCGTCAACAGGTCGTACTCGGCCTCGTCGAGCAGCGGCAGATCGCCGACCGGTGTCTCGCGGTCGCCGGCGATCGCGTCGAGCAGCCTGGTGAAGCGCTGCGCGAAGACCTCGACGGTCGCGTCGTCGAACAGGTCACGGGCGAAGGAGAACTCGGCGTACATGCCCGCGCTGTCGGCGGCCGGGGCCTCCCGGATCGTCAGCGACAGATCGAACTTCGCCGTGTCGACGTCGAAATCGACCGCGCCCACATGCAATCCGGGTAGTTCGAAGCTGGTCTCCGGCAGGTTCTCGAACGACAGCGCCACCTGGAACAGCGGGTGCCGTGCGGTCGAGCGCTCCGGGTTGAGCAGCTCGACCAGCCGCTCGAACGGCAGGTCGGCATGCGCGAACGCCTGCAGGTCCGCGTCCTTCGTCCTGGCGAGCAACTGCCCGAAGGTGAGGTCGCCCTCCACGTGGGAACGCAGCACCAGCGTGTTGACGAACATGCCGATCACGTCGTCGAGCTCGGCCTCGCCACGACCGGCCACCGGCGTGCCGATGGCGATGTCGTCGGTGCCCGACATCCGCGCCAGGAACAGCGCGAGCGCGGCGTGCACCAGCATGAACATCGTCGCGTTCTGCTCGCGGGCGACCTCGGTGAGCCGTCGGTGCAGCTCGCCGTCGATCGGGAACACCACGCGCCCACCGGCGAACGACTGGGTCGTCGGCCTGGTCCGGTCGGCGGGCAGGTTGAGCTCGTCGGGCAGCCCGGCCAGCGTGCTGCGCCAGTACTCGGCCTGCTGCGAGATCAGGCTCTCCGGATCGGTCTCCGAGCCGAGCACATCGCGCTGCCAGAGGCTGAAGTCGGCGTACTGCACCGGCAGCGGCGCCCAGCCCGGCGGCACGCCGGCCGAGCGGGCCGCGTAGGCCAGCATCACATCGCGGGTCAGCGGGCCCATCGACCAGCCGTCGGCGCTGATGTGGTGCACGACGAACACCAGCACGTATTCACCGTCGTGGATCCGGAACAGCTTGGCCCGCAACGGAATTTCCGCGGTGACGTCGAACCCGGCCGTGATGACGTCGATGATCCGCTGCTGAATGTCTTCGACGGCAACGTTTTCCGGCGTCAGATCCGGCACCGACTGTTCGGCGGGCAGGATCACCTGGTTGGCCGCGCGACCCCGCTCCGGGTACACCGTACGCAGCGTCTCGTGCCTGGCGATGACATCGCCGACGGCCGCTTGCAGCGCGGCGACGTCGAGCTCGCCGGTGAGCCGCACCGCGACCGGGATGTTGTTGACCGCTGAGGCGGTGTCGAACTGGTTCAAGAACCACATCCGCTGCTGCGCCAGCGACAGCGGAATCTGCTCCGGACGCTGGCCCGCCACGAGGGCGCGGCGGCCACCGGCACCGGCGTGCTGCTCGACCTTCACGGCCAGACCGGACACGGTGGACGCCTCGAACAGCGCGCGCACCGGTACCCGAGCGTCGAGCGCGGCACCGATGCGGGCGGCGACCTGCGTGGCCAGCAGCGAGTTACCACCGAGGCCGAAGAAGTCGTCATCGGCACCGACCCGCTCGACACCGAGCACCTCGGCATACACCGACGCCACGATCTCCTCGATCGGCGTCGACGGAGCACGGAACACCTGAGCCTCGAACTCCGGCTCCGGCAACGCCTTCCGATCCAACTTGCCGTTCACATTGAGCGGCAACGCATCCAACACCACGAACGCCGACGGCACCATGTACGACGGCAAACCATCGATGAGCGCCGACTTCACCTGCGCCACATCGACAGCACCGTCGGACGGCACCAAGTAGGCAACCAGACGATCACCGGTCTTGGGATCCGACTTGGCGACCACCGCGGTCTGCGCGATCTCCGGCAACGCCAGCAGCGCGGCCTCGATCTCACCCAACTCGATCCGGAAACCACGAATCTTCACCTGGAAGTCGGTGCGGCCCCGGTACTCCAGCTCACCGGAGGCGTTCCACGCCACCAAGTCACCGGTGCGGTACATCCGCTCACCGGTCTGGAACGGATTGGCCACGAACCGATCCGACGTCAGATCCGCCCGGCCGAAGTAACCACGCGCGAGCTGCGCACCAGCGAGGTACAGCTCACCCGCGACACCGTCCGGCACCGGCCGCAGCCGCGAATCCAGCACGTAGACCTGGCTGTTCCACTCGGGCAGGCCGATGGACACCGAGGTCTCGTCCGCCCTGGTCACCCGATGGCTGGTGATGGACACCGCGGCCTCGGTCGGGCCGTACAGGTTGAACAGCTCGGTGCGGGAGTGCTCCCGCACGAACCGCTGCGCCAGCGCGCCCGGCAGCGCCTCACCGATCGCCAGCACCCGCCACAGCGAGTTCGGGAAGTCACCCGCGGTGAGCGCGTCGAGCATGGACGGCACGACATGGAGCGTGGTGACCCATTCACGAGCCATCAACTCGTTCAGGTACGCCGGATCCTGATGACCATCAGGCGCCGCGATGACCAGACGGCCACCGCACACCGCCGCCGACCAGAACTCCCACACCGAAAGATCGAACGTCGCAGCCGTCTTCAGCAGAATCGCATCCGCCGCATCCAACCCGAACTCAGTGACCTTCCACTGCAACTGATTCGCAATAGCCGCATGCGAAACCGCCACACCCTTCGGCCGACCCGTCGAACCCGACGTAAAGATCACATACGCCGTATTCGCCGGACGCAACGGCGCAATCCGATCGGCATCGCTGATCGGCGCCTTGTCCACCTCGGCCAGGTCCAGCTCATCGATCCGCACCAAAGGTGCGACATCGGT
Organism: Nocardia sp. CS682; assembly: GCF_004634405.1. Classification (NCBI taxonomy): domain Bacteria; kingdom Bacillati; phylum Actinomycetota; class Actinomycetes; order Mycobacteriales; family Nocardiaceae; genus Nocardia; species Nocardia sp. CS682. The sequence goes on from NZ_CP029710.1 coordinate 3,693,959, forward strand.
AGCGAACTCGGCCTCGGCGTTGGTCAGCACACACACCGGTGCCGCCGTTTCCAGGATGTAGCTCGTGCGTTCCGCAGCCTGCGCGGGATCCACCGGCACATACGCACCACCGGACTTCGCGACGGCGTACATCGCCACGATCAGATCCACCGAACGCCGGAAGGCCAGCGCGACCCGCGACTCCGGACCGACACCGATCGAGATCAGATGGCGCGCAAGACGATTCACCCGAGCATCGAGATCGGCATAGGTGATCGACGCACCGTCGGCGGTGACCAGCGCGACTTCCTTCGGACCGGCGGCCACCGAGGCATCGAGCAGCGACACCAGCGTCGCCGCCGAGTCCACCGCGTAGTCGGTCGCATTGCGGCCGCTCACCAGCTGGGTGCGCTCCGCGGCGTCGAGCAGTTCGATGTCGCCCACCGCGGTGCGCGGCGCGGCGACGATCTCTCCGAGCAGACGCGCGAACCGATCCACGAAGCCCTGCACCGTATCCCGATCGAACATGTCGGTCGCGTAGGTGAAGAAGCCGGTGATGCCCTCGGGATCGCCCGAGTCGCCGTAGCGGTCGGTCGCGATCAGGTGCAGATCGAACTGGGACAGCGCGGTGTCGATGTCGAGCCCGGACACCGTGAGGCCTGGCAGTTCCAGCCCGGCCTGCGCCAGGTTCTGGAACGACAGACCCACCTGGAACAGCGGATGCCGCGCGGTGGAGCGGACCGGGTTGAGCACCTCGACGAGGCGCTCGAACGGCACGTCGGCATTGGCGAAGGCCTGGATGTCGATCTCGCGTTGCCTGGCAAGCAGTTCGGTGAACGGCTCCCCGGCATCGACCTTGGTGCGGAACACCAGCGTATTGACGAACATGCCGATCAGGTCGTCCAGGACGGCCTCGCCACGGCCCGCCATCGGCGTGCCGATCGCGATGTCGTCGGTGCCGGACAGCCGGGCCAGCAGCACCGCGAGCGCGGTGTGCACGACCATGAACAGCGTCGCGCCCTCGGCCCTGGCCAGCTCGATCAACGCCTGATGCGTCGCGGCGTCGACGTGCAGCTCGACCTTGCCACCGGCGAAGGACTGCACCGCGGGGCGCGGGCGATCCGACGGCAGATCCAGCTGATCCGGCAGGTCCGCCAGCGCCTGGCGCCAGTAGGCGACCTGCTTGGCCGCCAGCGACTCCTGGTCGTCCTCGCTGCCGAGCAGCTCTCGCTGCCAGATGCTGTAGTCGGCGTACTGCACCTCGAGCGGCGCCCAGTTCGGAGCCTCGCCCGCCGAGCGCGCGGCGTAGGCGATCATCAGGTCGCGGGTCAGCGGGCCGACCGACGAACCGTCACCGGAGATGTGGTGCACGACCATGGCCAGGACGTACTCCACGTCCGGGGCGGGAGCGGAATCGGTCTGTTCCCCGGCGATCTGGAACAGCGCGACCTTCATCGGCACCTCGGTGGTGACGTCGAACATCGTCGAAGTCAGTGCCACCACGGCGGATTCGATCTGCGCGGGCGCGACCACGCGCACTTCCAAGCGCGGCACGGCCTGCGCGGGCGGCAGGATCACCTGCACCGGACCGCTGTCGGTCTGCGGGTAGATGGTGCGCAGGATCTCGTGCCTGCTCACCAGGTCCGCGATCGCGGCCCGCAGCGCGGCGACATCGAGGGCGCCGGTGAGCCGCACCGCGATCGGCACGTTGTACGCCGCCGACTGGGTGTCGAACCGGTTCAGGAACCACATGCGCTGCTGCGCGAGCGACAGCGGAATGTGTTCCGGGCGTGGGCCCGCCGTCAGCGCCTTGCGGCCACCGGCGTCGGCATGCTGCTCGACCCGGACCGCCAGCGCGGCGACGGTCGAGGCCTCGAACATCAACCGGACCGGCACCCGCGTGTTCAGCGCCTCGCCGAGGCGGGCGGCGACCTGGGTGGCCAGCAGCGAGTTACCGCCCCAGGCGAAGAAGTCGTCGTCCAGGCCGAGCCGCTTGGACTCCGCACCTTCCCGATCCGAGATGCGCAGCACGTCGGCGAAGGTGTTCGCCACGATCTGCTCGATCGGCGTCACCGGCGCGCGGAACACCGCCTTCTCGAAGGTGGGCGCGGGCAACGCCTTCCGGTCCAGCTTGCCGTTGGCGTTCAACGGCAGCGCGGGCAGCTCGACGAGCACCGACGGCACCATGTAGGACGGCAGCTCCGCGGCGAGCGCGGATTGCAGCCCGCGCTTGTCGAGCTGACCCGCCCGCGGCACGACGTAGGCGACGAGCCGGTCACCGATGTTCGGATCGGTGTGCGCGAGCACGGCGGCCGCGGTGATCGCCGACTGACGCAGCAGCGCGGCCTCGATCTCACCGAGCTCGATGCGGAAGCCACGGATCTTCACCTGGAAGTCGGTGCGGCCGCGGTAGTCCAGCTCACCGGAGGCGTTCCAGGCCACCAGGTCGCCGGTGCGGTACATCCGCTCGCCGGGTGCGCCGAACGGGTCTGCGACGAACCGGTCGGCGGTCAGCTCGGGCTTGCCGAAGTATCCGCGCGCCAATTGCGCACCGGCCAGATACAGCTCGCCGGAGACGCCGACCGGGACCGGACGCAGCCTGGTGTCGAGCACGTAGACGCGGCTGTTCCATTCCGGGGCGCCGATCGGCACCGAGACCTGATCGGCGTCGGTGACCAGGTGGCTGGTGATCGACACGGCGGCCTCGGTGGGGCCGTACAGGTTGTACAGCGACGCGGAGCGTCTCGTCGAGGGGTGGCGGTCGGGCGACGGGTGGGCGAGCTCGGCGGCGTTGTCGCGACGGAACCGCTGTGCGGTCGCCGCCGGCAGCGCCTCACCGATGGCGAGCACCCGGCGCAGCGACGGCGTCAGGCGGCCCGCGGCCTCGGTGAGCAGCGAGTCGAGCATCGACGGCACCACATGCAGGGTGGTGACGCCGGTGCCGCGCATCAGCTCGTTGAGGTAGGCCGGGTCGCGGTGGCCGTCGGCCGCCGAGATGACCAGGCGGCCGCCCGACGCGGCGGCGGTCCAGAATTCCCACACCGACAGGTCGAACGTCGCCGCGGTCTTCAGCAGGATCGCGTCGTCCGTGCCGAGGCCGAAGGTCGCGATCTCCCACTGCAACTGGTTGACGATCGCCGCGTGCGGAACCGCGACGCCCTTGGGCTGGCCGGTCGAGCCGGACGTGAAGATCACGTACGCGGTATGCGCCGGCGTCAGCGCGGCGCGGCGCTCGTCGCCGGTCACCGGACCGGCCGCGAACGTGCTCAGGTCGAGCGCGTCGAGCTGGACGACTTCGGTGGTGGCGGTGCGGAATCCGTCGCGACCGGTGGTCAGCACGCAGACCGGTGCCGCGGTGGCGAGGATGTAGTCGGTCCGCTCGGCGGGCTGGTCCGGATCGATGGGCACATACGCCGCACCGGATTTCGCGACCGCGTACATGGCGACGACCAGGTCGGTGGACCGGCGGATGGCCAGCGCCACCCGGTCCTCCGGGCCGATGCCGCGCTGGATCAGGTAGCGGGCCAGGCGGTTCACCCGGCGATCCAGCTCGGCGTAGGTAACTTCCTGCTGGCCGGTGGGGTCATCGGCGACGAGCGCGATCGAATCCGGTGCCGCGGCGACCGAGGCGTCCAGCAGCGACACCAGCGTCGCGGTCGGATCGACCTCGTGCGCGGTGTCGTTCCAGGTGCCCAAGATGCGCGTGTGCTCGTCGGCCGCGAGCAGGTCGATCTCGCCGACCGGCAGGGTGGCGTCGGCGACCACCGCGTCGAGCACCCGCACGAAGCGGTCCGCGAAGCCCTGGACCGTGTCCTCGTCGAACAGGTCGATGGCGTAACCGAATTCGGTGATGATCTCGGCGGGCGTGCCGTCCTCGGCGTACCGGTCGTAGAGCGTGACGTGCAGGTCGGTCTTGGCCAGCTGCGAGTCGAAGTTGACCGCGCTCACCGAGAGCCCGGGCAGTTCGAAGGTGGTCTCGGCCAGGTTCTGGAACGAAAGACCCACCTGGAACAGCGGATTGCGCGCGGTGGAGCGCACCGGGTTGAGCACCTCGACGAGCCGCTCGAACGGCACGTCCGCGTTGGCGAACGCCTCGAGATCGCGCTCCTTCACGTCGGCGAGCAGATCGGCGAACCGGTCGCCCGGCTGCACCCGGGTGCGGAACACCAGGGTGTTGACGAACATGCCGATCAGATCGTCGAGTTCGCGTTCACCGCGGCCCGCGATCGGGGTGCCGACCGCGATGTCGTCGGTGCCGGACAGGCGCGAGAGCAGCACGGCCAGCGCGGCGTGCACCACCATGAACAGCGACGCGTTGTTGGCGCGCGCCAGCTCGTGCAGGCGGGCGTGCCGCTCCGGGGAGATCTCGAAGCGAATCGCCTTGCCGTGGAACGACTGCGCGGGCGGGCGCGGCCGGTCGGCGGGCAGCTCCAGCTGATCGGGCAGCCCGGCCAGCGCGGTCTGCCAGTAGCCGACCTGCTGAGCGGCCAGGGATTCCGGATCGTCCTCCGAACCGAGCACCGCGCGCTGCCAGAGCGCGTAGTCGGCGTACTGCACCGGCAGCGGAAGCCACTGCGGCACTTCGCCTTGCGCACGGGCCACGTACGCGGCCATCACGTCGCGCGCCAGCGGTCCCATCGACGAGCCGTCCGCCGCCACGTGGTGCACGGTGAACGCGAGCACGTGCTCGTCCGGCGCGATCCGGAACAGCGCCACCGCCAGCGGCACCTCGACGGTGACGTCGAAGGTGGTCATCGCGAACGCGATCACCGCGTTGAGCAGCTCGTCCTCGGTGACGTCGACCGGGGTGAGCGCGGCAGCCGACTCGGCCGCCGGGCGGATCACCTGGTGCGGCCCCTCCGCGGAGCGCGGGTAGGTGGTGCGCAGCACCTCGTGGCGGGCGAACACGTCGCCGATCGCCTGCTCCAGCGCGGCGACATCGAGGGTGCCCGACAACCGCACCGCGAGCGGGATGTTGTCGACCGCCGAAGTGGCCGTGTCGAACTGGTTGAGGAACCAGTAGCGCTGCTGCGCGGGCGACAGCGGGATCCGATCCGGGCGCTCCCCCGTCTCCAGCTTGGGCCGGTGCCTGCCGGAGCCCGCGTTGCGCTCGACCCGGGTGGCCAGCGCGAACACCGTAGAGGCCTCGAACAGGTCGCGGACCGCCAGCTGGGTGTCCAGCGCGGCGCCGAGCCGCGCGGTCACCTGGGTGGCCAGCAGCGAGTTGCCGCCGAGCTCGAAGAAGTCGTCGTCCAGGCCGACCCTGGCGACGCCGAGCACGTCGCCGAAGGTGCCCGCGACGATCTCCTCGATCGGCGTGGACGGCGCCCGGAACACCTTGGCCTCGAACACCGGCGCGGGCAGCGCCTTGCGGTCCAGCTTGCCGGAGGCGTTGAGCGGGAACTCGTCCAGCACCACGAAGGCCGACGGCACCATGTACGCGGGCAGCTCGCCGCCGAGTTCGGTGCGCACACCGTCGATGTCGACCACATGGCCTGCCGTCGGCACGACGTAGCCGACCAGCTGATCGCCGAGGCGATCGTCCGAGCGCACGACCACCACGGCCTGCGCGATGGAATCCAGTGCGGTGAGCGCGGATTCGATCTCGCCGAGCTCGATCCGCAGACCGCGCAGCTTCACCTGGAAGTCGGTGCGGCCCAAGTACTCCAGCTCACCGCGCGGCGTCCAGGTAACGAGGTCACCGGTGCGGTACATCCGCTCGCCGTCCGCGCCGAACGGGTTGGCCACGAAGCGATCCGCGGTGAGCTCCGGACGCGCGACATAGCCGCGGGCCAGTTGCACACCGGCGAGGTACAGCTCACCCGCGACGCCGACCGGCACCGGGTGCAGCCGCGAATCCAGCACGTACACCTGGGTGTTGAACACCGGGGCGCCGATCGGCACGGACACCGCGTCGGCCTCGTCCACCTCGTGGAAGGTGACGTCGACGGCGGCCTCGGTCGGGCCGTACAGGTTGTGCAGGCGCGCACCGGTGAGTTCCTGCATCCGCTGCGCGGTGGCGGCGGGCAGCGCCTCACCGGAGGCGAAAACGTTGACCAGGCTGGTGCATTCGTCCGCCCGCTGCTCGGCGACGAACACCGAGAGCATCGACGGCACGAAGTGCGCGGTGGTGACCTCTTCGGCGGTGATCACCTGGATCAGGTACGCGGGATCGCGATGGCCGTCCGGCTTCGCGACGACCAGGCGGGCGCCGACCTGCAAGGGCCAGAAGAACTCCCACACCGACACGTCGAAGGTGGCGGGGGTCTTCTGCAACACCACATCGGTGGTTTCCAGGCGGTACTCGGCCTGCATCCACACCAGGCGGTTGACGATCGACCCGTGGCTGACCGCCACACCCTTCGGCCGACCGGTGGAACCGGAGGTGAAGATGACGTAGGCGGTGTTCGACGGGCGCAGCGGCGCACGGCGATCCGCGTCGGTCACCGGTGCGTCGGCGTAGTCCGACAACTCCAGGCCGTCGATGAGCACGGCCGGGGTCTGCCCGGCGTCGAACTCGTCCCGCGCGGTGGTCAGGACACACACCGGCTGGGCGGTATCGAGCACGTAGTGGGTGCGCTCGGCCGGATGATCCGGGTCCAGCGGCACATACGCGCCGCCGGCGACACTCACCGCGTACATGCCGACGACCAGCTCGATGGACCGGCGCATACCGAGCGCGACCATCGAATCCGGGCCGACACCCAGCGAGATCAGGTGCCGGGCAAGACGATTCACCCGCGCCGCGAACTCGGCATATGTCAGCGTGACGTAGTCACTCGATGAGGGGTGGTGGTCGGGCGACGGGTGGGCCAGAGTTGTCCCCTCGAAGGTCAGCGCCGGGGCATCGGGGGTCCTGGCGACCTGCGCCTCGAACATCGACACCAGCGTCGCCGTGTCGTCCACCGCATGCGCGGTGTCGTTCCAGCGCGCGACCACCTGGGCGTGTTCGGCCGAGTCCAGCAGCTCGACATCGCCGATCGCCACGGACGGGTCCGCGACGACGGCGGTCAGCAGCCGGACGAGCCGGTCCGCGACGCCCGCGATGGTGTCGGCGTCGAACATGTCCGTCGCATAGGCGAATTCGGCGGTCATGCCGTCGGCGGCGCCCTCGGCGTCGAACCGGTCGGACAGGCTCAGGTGCAGATCGAACTTGGCGGTCACCACGTCCAGCGGCACCCCGGCGACCTCCAGGCCGGGCAGCTCGAACGAGGCCTCCCCGGTGTTCTGGAACGACAGCATCACCTGGAACAGCGGATGCCGCGCCTGCGAACGGGCCGGGTTGAGGATCTCGACCAGCCGCTCGAAGGGCAGGTCCGCGTGCCCGAAGGCGGCGAGGTCGCGGTCCTTGGTGCGCGCGACCAGCTCCGCGAACGAGTCCGCCGGGTCGACCGCGCTGCGCAGCACGAGCGTGTTGACGAACATGCCGATGGCGTCGTCGAGCACGGCCTCACCACGACCGGCCACCGCGGTGCCGATGGCGATGTCGTCGCTGCCGGACAACCGGGCGAGCAGCGCGGCGAACGCGGCGTGCACCACCATGAACAGACTGGCGCCGTGCGCCCTGGCGAGCGCGTTCAGCTCCCGCACCAGCTGCGCGTCGAGCGAGAACTCGTACACGCCACCGCGATTGGACGCGACGGCGGGCCGCGAGCGGTCCGCGGGCAGGTCCAGCTGGTCGGGCAGCCCGGCCAGACTGTCGGACCAGTAGGCAACCTGCTGGGCGATCAGCGAGGCCGGATCATCCTCGGAGCCGAGGGTTTCGCGCTGCCACAGCGCGAAGTCGGCGTACTGCACCGGCAGCGGCGACCAGGCGGGCGCCTCGCCGCGCGAGCGGGCCGCGTAGGCGATCATCACGTCGCGGGCCAGCGGGCGCACCGACCAGCCGTCACCGGAGATGTGGTGCACCACGAAGACCAGCACGTGGGTGTCGGGCTGGGAGCCGTCCATCGAGCCCGCGACGCGGAACAGCTGGGCCCGCACCGGCACCTCGGTGGTGACGTCGAAGCCGGTCAGCACCAATTCGCTGACCCGCTCCTGGATTTCGGTCTCCGACACCTCGATCGGGGTCAGCTCGATGGTCTCCTGCCCGGCGGGCAGCACGACCTGAACACCTTGACCGTCGGCCGTTTCCGGGTAGACGGTGCGCAGCACCTCGTGCCGGTCGACCACGTCGGCGACGGCTTGGCGCAGCGCGTCGGTGTCCAGCGAGCCGGTCAGCCGGACCGCGAGCGGGATGTTGTTGACCGCGGTCTGGTTGTCGAACCGGTTGAGGAACCACATCCGCTGCTGCGCGAGCGACAACGGGATGCGGGCCGGACGCCGGCCTGCCACGAGTTCGCGGCGGCGACCGGTGCCCTGGTGGGCCTCCATCCGCGCGGCCAGCGCGGCGACGGTCGGCGCCTCGAACAGCATCCGCACCGGGACACGGGTGTCCAGTGCGGCGCCCAGGCGGGCGACCACCTGGGTGGCGATGAGTGAATTGCCGCCCAGATCGAAGAAGTCGTCGTCGAGGCCGACGGCGCGTTCGCCGTCGGTGCTGGTGAGACCGAGCACCTCGGCGAAGGTGTTGGCCACGATCTCTTCGATCGGAGTCGACGGGGCACGGAATTCCCGAGCCTCGAAGGCCGGTGCGGGCAGTGCGCGCCGGTCCAGCTTGCCGTTCGGGTTGAGCGGCATGGCGTCGAGCACCACGATCGCGGCGGGCACCATGTACGACGGCAGTCGGGTGGACAGGTGTGTCCTGAGGTCGTCCACGTCGACGGTGGTGCCGCCGACCGGCACGACATAGCCGACCAGCTGATCGCCGGTGTGCGCGTCCGAGCGCACCATGGCGACGGACTGGGCCACCGAATCGTGTGCGGCGAGCGCGGTTTCGATCTCACCGAGCTCGATCCGCAGGCCGCGCAGCTTCACCTGGAAGTCGGTGCGGCCGATGTACTCGATGGCGCCGGTGTCGTCGCGGGTCACGAGGTCACCGGTGCGGTACATCCGGGCGCCCGCGGCGCCGAACGGGTTGGCCACGAAGCGATCCGCGGTCAGGTCGGTGCGGCCGAAGTAGCCGCGCGCCAGCTGCGCACCGGCGAGGTACAGCTCGCCCGCGACGCCCGACGGCACCGGCTGCAGGCGCGAATCCAGCACGTACGCCTGGGCGTTCCACACCGGCAGGCCGATGGGCACCGCGCCGGTCACCTCGTCGGCGACCGGGCCGTGCGTGGCGTGCACGGTGAACTCCGTTGGCCCATACAAATTGAACAACTGCAGCGCGGAGCGCTTCGATGAGGGGTGGTGGTCGGGCGACGGGTGGGCCAGCTCGGCCGAGCTGACGCGGCGGATGGCGTCGACCGCTTCGGCGGTGAAGGCCTCACCGGCGACGAACAGCGTCCGCAGCGAGGCGAGCGCCGCACCGGCGCCGGTCGCGTCGACGTTTCCGGCGAAGACCGTCAGCATCGACGGCACGAACGAGGTCATGGTGACGCGCTCGGCGGCGATCACGTCCGCGAGGTACTGCGGATCGCGGTGACCGTCCGCGCTGGCCACCACGATGCGGCCGCCGGTGGTCATCGGGCCGAACAGCTCCCACACCGACACGTCGAAGGTGGCGGGCGTCTTGAACAGCACGACGTCGTCGGCGCCGATGCCGTACTCGCCGGTGATCCAGCGGATCTGGTTCACCACGGCGGCATGCGGCACCGCGACGCCCTTCGGGCGGCCGGTCGAGCCGGACGTGAAGATCACATACGCCGGGTGTTCCGGCCGCAGCGGCACGAGACGTTCGGCGTCGGTGACCGGCTCGTCCGAGTAACCGGACAGGTCGAGCTCATCGATCGACAGGGTGGTGCGGCCCTCGGCGTCGAACGCGTCGCGCGAGGTGGTCAGCACGCACACCGGGTCGGCCGAGTCGAGCACATAGTTCACCCGTTCGGCCGGCTGGTCGAGGTCCAGCGGCACGTAGCCGCCACCGGCCTCCTGCACCGCGTACGCGGCGACGACCAGGTCCACCGAGCGCCGCAGACCGAGGGCGACCAGGGTCTCCGGGCCGACCCCGGCTTCGATCAGCTTGCGCGCCAACCGGTGCACGCGGGCGCCGAATTCGGCGTAGGTGAGCGAAGTCCCGGTTGCCGGGTCTACTACTGCGACCGAGTCCGGGGTTGCCTGCGCCTGCGCGGCGAACTCGGCGACCAGGGTGGTCGGTGCGCCGAGGTCGTGCTCGGTGGCGTTCCAGCCGCGCAGCGCCTGCTCGGTCTCCAGCTCGTCCAGCAAGGAGATATCGCCGATCGGCCGATCCGGTTCGGCGGCAAGAGCTTTCAGCAGGCGGTGGAACCGCTGTCCGAGCTCCGCCATCGTTTCCGCGTCGAAAAGATCGGTGGCGTAGATGAATTCGGCACTGATACCCGCCGCAGCGGCACCCGTACCATTCGCCGGTTGGGTGGCGTTCTTCTCCGACAGCGTCAACTGCAGGTCGAACTTCGCCGTATCGATCGGCAGCTCGACACCGCTGACCGTCAGGCCCGGCAGTTCCAGGCTGTTCTGGCCGAGGTTCTGGAACGAGAGCAGCACCTGGAACAGCGGGTGCCGCGCCTGCGAGCGCGCCGGGTTCAGGATCTCGACCAGCCGCTCGAACGGCAGGTCCGCGTGCCCGAACGCGGCGATATCGGTGGCCCGCACGGTGCGCAGCAGATCGGTGAACGTCGCGGCGCTGTCGATCGGCGTCCGCAGCACCAGGGTGTTGACGAACATGCCGATCAGGTCGTCGAGCGCTCGCTCGCCACGGCCCGCGACCGGGGTGCCGATGGCGATGTCGCGCTCGCCGGACAGCCGGGCGAGCAGCACGGCCAGCGCGGTGTGCGCGACCATGAACAGCGTCGCGCCCCTGGTGCGAGCGAGTTCGGTGAGCCTGCCGTGGGTTTCGGCGTCGATCTCGAAGGTGTGCGTCGCGCCGCGGCCGGAGGCGACCGCGGGGCGCGGCCGGTCGGTGGGCAGGTCGAGCTGATCGGGCAGCCCGGCCAGCGAGTTCGACCAGTACGCGATCTGCTGGGCGATCACCGATTCCGGATCGTCCTCGTCGCCGAGCACGGCGCGCTGCCACAGCGCGAAGTCGGCGTACTGGACTTCCAGTGGCCGCCAGGCGGGTTCGCCGCCTTCGACGCGGGCACCGTAGGCGGTCATCACGTCTCGGGTCAGCGGGCCCATGGAGAAGCCGTCGGCCGAGATGTGGTGCACCACCAGGGCCAGCACGTGCTCGGTGGGGCTCACCTCGAACAGCCTGGCCCGGAACGGCACCTCGGTGGTGACGTCGAAGGCGGTGAGCACCAGCTCGGAAAGCCGTTGCGGCAGTTCGGCCTCGGTGACCTCGAAGGGCGCGAGGTCGGGGATCACCTTGCCGGTGGGCACGGTCTGCTGATGCGCGGTGCCGTCCACCTCCGGGTAGAAGGTGCGCAGCGACTCGTGGCGGGCCAGCACGTCGGCGACGGCGATCTGCAGCGCCTGCCGGTCGAGCAGACCGGACAGCCGCACCGCGGCCGGGATGTTGTCCACGGCCGAGTCCGGATCGAAGCGGTTCAAGAACCACATGCGCTGCTGGGCCAGCGACAGCGGCACCAGCGCGGGCCGCTGCTGCGGCACCAGGGCCGCCCTGGCACCGGCGCCTGCGTGCGTCTCCGCGCGGGCCGCGAGCGCGACCACGGTGGACGCCTCGAACAGCTCGCGGACGCCGAGATCGGTGTCCAGCGCGGCGGACAGCCGCGCCGCGACCTGGGTGGCGGACAGCGAGTTACCGCCGAGCGCGAAGAAGTCGTCGTCCAGGCCGACCCGTTCCACGCCGAGCACCTCGGCGAAGGTGGCCGCGACGATCTCCTCCACCGGCGTCGTCGGCGCGCGGAACACCGCGGCCTCGAACACCGGCGCGGGCAGCGCCTTGCGGTCCAGCTTGCCGGAGGCGTTGAGCGGGAACTCGTCGAGCACGAGCACCACCGACGGCACCATGTAGGCGGGCAACCGCTCCGCCAGGTCCTCGCGCAGCAGCTCGGTGTCCACCCGCACGTTCGGCGCGGGAATGACATAGGCGACGAGCTGGTCGCCGGTGTGCTGGTCACCGCGGACCACCACGACCGACTGGGCGACCTCGTCCAGCGCGGTGAGCGCGGTCTCGATCTCGCCGAGCTCGATCCGCAGACCGCGCAGCTTCACCTGGAAGTCGGTGCGGCCCAAGTACTCCAGCTCACCGGATGAAGTCCAGGCGACCAGGTCACCGGTGCGGTACATCCGCTCGCCCGCGGCACCGTAGGGGTTGGCCACGAAGCGGTCGCTGGTCAGATCCGGCCGCGCGACGTACCCGCGGGCCAGCTGGGTGCCCGCGAGATACAGCTCACCCGCGACGCCGACCGGCACCGGGCGCAGCCGCGCATCCAGCACGTACACCTGGGTGTTGTAGACCGGTGCACCGATCGGGACGGTGTCGGTATCGGTGTCGACGACCTCGTGGAAGGTGACGTCGACCGCGGCCTCGGTCGGGCCGTACAGGTTGTGCAGCGCCGCACCGGTCAGCTCACGCAGCCGATGCGCGGGCTTGGGCGGCAGCGCCTCACCGGAGGCGAACACCAGCCGCAGCGAATCACACTGCGCCGCAGCGGCATCGGCGACGAACACTGCCAGCATCGACGGGACGAAGTGGGTGACGGTGATCCGCTCGGTGCTGATCACCTCGGCCAGGTAGGCCGGATCGCGGTGCCCGTCCGGCTTCGCGACGACCAGGCGCGCACCGATCTGCAAGGGCCAGAAGAACTCCCACACCGACACGTCGAAGGTCGCTGGCGTCTTCTGCAACACCGCGTCGGTGGTGTCCAGCCGGTAGGCGGACTGCATCCACACCAGGCGGTTCACGATCGCCGCGTGCGAAACACCGACGCCCTTGGGGCGACCGGTGGAGCCGGACGTGAAGATCACGTACGCGGTGTTGGCCGGCCGCAGCGGCGCCCGGCGATCCGCATCGGTGATCGCCGCTTCGGAGAGCCCGCTCAGATCGAGCAGGTCGATGCGCACCTGCGCGGTATCGATATCGAGATCGGTACCGGAGGTCAGCACACACACCGGATCGGCGGTGGCCAGAATGTATTCCGTGCGCTCGGCCGGGTGATCCGGGTCCAGCGGCACGTAGGCGCCACCGGCCACCGCGACCGCGTACATGCCGACGACGAGATCGATCGAGCGCCGCATGCCAAGCGCCACATACGATTCCGCGCCGACACCGCGGGCGATGAGCCAGCGGGCCAGTTGGTTGACCTTCCCGGCGAACTCGTCGTAGGACAGATGTGTCCCCTCGAAGCTCAGCGCGGTCGCGTCGGGCGTGCGTGCGGCCTGCTCGTAGAACGTGGAGACGAGCGTCGCGGCCGCATCCACCTCGTGCGCGGTGTCGTTCCAGCCGGACACCACGAGCTCGCGCTCCGCGGTGTCGAGCAACTCGATATCGCCCACCGGCACAGTCGGTTCGGTGGTGATCGCGGTCAGTACGCGGATCAGACGGTCGGCGATGCGCCGCACGGTCTGCTCGTCGAACAGGTCACGCAGGTAACCCGCGCGGATCCGCAGTCGCGAATCCAGCTGTGCGATAAGGGTCAACGGGTAATGGGTGGCATCGGCCGCGTCGAGACCGACCACCGCCATACCGTCGATGTCCGAGGCCTGTTCCTGGAGTCCCGCGGCATCCACCGGGTAGGACTCGAACACCACCAGCGTGTCGAACAGGCCACCGATGCCCGCGGCGGACTGGATGTCCGCGAGGCCGACGTAGTGGTGATCGAGCAGATCCGCCTGCTCGCCCTGGGTCCGGGCCAGCAGCTGCTGCGCGGACTCCGCCGGGTCGAAGCGCACCCGCACCGGCACGGTGTTGATGAACAGGCCGACCATCGACTCCACGCCGGACAGGTCCGCGGGGCGTCCGGACACCGTGGTGCCGAACAGCACGTCGTCCCGGCCGGTCATCCGGCCGATGAGGATGCCCCACGCGGTCTGCAGCACGGTGTTCGGCGTGACGCCGAGCGAGCCGGCCAGCGCGGTGAGCCGCGCGGTGGCCGCCTGGTCGAGCTCGAAGAAGTACTCGCCGGACAGCGAGGTGATCTCGCGCCCGGCATCCGGGCGGGCCAGCAGCGTCGGCTCGGTGACGCCGCGCAGCGCGTCGGTCCACGCGGCCACCGAGGCCGAATGATCCTGCTGCGCGGTCCATTCCAGGAAGTGCCGGTAGGACCGCACGGCGGGCAGCACACTGGTGTCCGCGTGTGCCGCGTACAGCACGAGCAGGTCCTGCATGAGCAGCGGCATGGACCAGCCGTCGAGCAGGATGTGGTGGTTGGCCACCACGAACTGCCAGCGGTCGCGCGCCACCTGGATCAGCGTGAAGCGGATCAGCGGCGGCTCGGTCAGATCGAAGCGCTGCGTGCGGTCGGCGGCGATGAGGTCGTCGCCGTTGCCCTGCTCGATCCGGTCGTGCTCGGACCAGGCGACCCGGACGCTGTCCAGCACCACCTGCACCGGGCTGCCGTCCCGATCGGTGACGAACGCGGTGCGCAGGTTCTCGTAGCGGTCCACCAGAGCCTGTGCGGCCGAACGCAACCGGGCCGCGTCCACCCGGCCGGTGAGGGTGAGCACCGCCTGCGCGGTGTACACGTCCACCGAGGTGGCGGCGAGCCTGGCGTGGAACAGCAGACCGGCTTGCAGCGCGGACAGCGGCCAGATATCGGCCAGGTTCGGGAAGCGCCGCTCCCAGCCGTCGATGTCGCCCTGTGTGCTGCGCACCAGCGCGAAGTCCGACGGCGTGTGACCGCCCGCGCCGGTCGAATTGGCGTGCTGGGCAACCGCTTCCAGCGCGGTCGTCCACAGCTCGCCGAATTCGCGCACGGCGGCGGCGTCGAGCAGCGTCGCCGGGTAGCCGATGTTCGCGGTCAGCTTGTCGCCGACCACGATCGCGTTGATGTCCAGCGGCGCCATCGCGGGCATGTCCGCGTCGTAGGCCCCGCCCAGCGCGCCGAGCTCGGCGGCCGGGATCCAGCCGAAGCCGCGCAGCGACTCGGGCACATCGCCCTCCGCGACGCGGCCGAGGTAGTTGAAGCTCACCTGGCCGGGCAGCTCGCCGGGCAGTTCGGCGGCGGTCTCCGGGTTCAGGTAGCGCAGCAGGCCGTACCCGACACCCTTGTCCGGCACCGCGAGCAGCTGCTCCTTGATCGCCTTGACGGCCTGACCCAGTGCGGGTCCGCCGGCCAGCGCGGCATCGATGTCGATGCCGGACAGCTCGAAGCGGACCGGGAAGATCGCGGTGAACCAGCCGACCGTGCGCGAGAGGTCCGCGCCGGGCACGATGTCCTCTTCGCGGCCGTGGCCCTCCAGGCGGATCAGCAGCGACTCGTCGCCGCGGGTACCGGCCCGGCGCGCCCGCCACTTGGCGGTCGCCAGGGCCAGCGCGGTGAGCAGACCGTCGTTCACGCCGCCGTGGAACAGGGCGGGCACCTTGGTCAGCAGGGCCTTGGTGACCTCGGCGGACACCTCGACCTGCAGCTTCTCGATTACACCCGAGGTGTCGATCGCCGGGTCCATCGGACGCTCGGTCAGCAGCGGATCAGCGGCGTCGACCACCGAACGCCAGTGGTCGAGTTCGGCGACCCGCTCGGCACTGCGGGCCTCGCGTTCGAGCGCGTGCGCCCAGGCCCGCATCGAGGTGGCCGGTGCGACCAGCTCGGGCTGCTGGCCCGCGGTGCGCTGGCCCCAGGCCGCGACGAAGTCCGGTACCAGGATGCGCCAGGAGACACCGTCGACCACCAGGTGGTGGCCGACGACGATCAGCCGTCCGGCGCGCTCGCTGCCCGAAGGCTCCAGCCAGACGAACCGAATGACAACACCCGCAGCGGGATCGAGCCGATCCAGCGAGGAATCCAGTGCGGCGGAAGCGATCTCGATCAGCTCGGCGTCATCGGCGGCGGCATCGAAGGTGACGTGGTCGACCAGCGCGTCCACGTCGACGGTGCCGGGAGCGGCGGTTTCGAGGAGCCACTCCCCCTCGACCTGCCGCAGGCTCGCCCGGAGCATGTCGTGCCGGTCGATGACCGCGCCGGCGGTCGCGACGATGCCCGCCCGGTCGATGCCGACCGGCAGCTCCAGCGCGAGGGTCTGATTGAACCGGCTGAACGAACCGCGCCGCTCCGCCATGAACCGCACCACCGGGGTCAGCGGCATCGGGCCGACGCCACCGCCGGGCAGTTCGGCGAGCACCACGGCCGAAGCCGCCGCGGCGTCCGCGGTCTCGGCCACCGCGGCCAGGCCGGCCACGGTGCGCTGCTCGAAGACGTGCCGTGGGCTGAAGACCACCCCGCGCGCCTTGGCCCGCGACACCAGCTGGATGGAGACGATGCTGTCGCCGCCCAGCGCGAAGAACGAATCGTCGACGCCGACCCGTTCCACACCGAGCACCTCGGCGAAGACTTCGGCAATGGTCTGCTCGACCGGCGTGCGCGGCGCCCGGAACACGACCTCGGTCGCGAACACCGGCTCCGGCAACGCCTTTCGGTCCAGCTTGCCCACCGGGGTGAGCGGCACCCGATCGATCACCATGATCGAGGACGGCACCATGTACGCGGGCAGCCGCTCCTCGACGAAGCCGGTCAGCGCCGCGACGTCGATCGAACGACCCGGTGCCGCAACGACATACGACACCAGCGAGGTGGCGCCGGCCGAGCCCTTGTGGCCGACGGTGACCGCGAAGTCGACGTTCTCGTGCGCGGCCAGTGCCGCGTCGATCTCGCCGAGCTCGATGCGGAAACCGCGCACCTTGACCTGGAAGTCGGACCGGCCGACGTACTCGACCTCGCCCGTGCGCGTCCAGCGGACCACGTCACCGGTGCGGTACATCCGGGCGCCGGGAACGGCTGGATTCGCCACGAAACGGTCGGCGGTCAGGCCGGGCCGCGCGTGGTAGCCGCGGGCCAGCTGGATGCCCGACAGATAGAGCTCACCTGCGACACCCACCGGAACGGGCCGGAGTTGGGCGTCCAGGACCAGCGACTGCATGCCGCGGGTCGGGCCACCGATGGTGACCAGATCACCCGGCGTCAGCGCGTCGCTGATGTTGGTCATGATGGTGGTCTCGGTCGGGCCGTAGCCGTTGTGGAAGCGTCGGCCCGAACCGTCCGGCGCGCCACCCCACTTGGTGACCAGATCGGCGGGCACCGCCTCACCGCCGGCCACGATCACCCGCATGTCGGCCAGCGCGGCCGGATCGAGCGAGGCGAGCACCGACGGCGTGATGAACGCGTGCGTGACGCGCTCGGCGCGGATCAGCTCGGCCAGTTCCTCGCCGCCGTACACACCGGTCGGGCAGACCACCAGGGTGCCGCCGCGGCCGATCGCCAGCAGGAACTCGAGGATCGAGGCGTCGAAGCTCGGCGACGCGAAATGCAGTGCGCGCGTGGATGAGTCGACGTCGTAACGAGCGTTCTGCTCGTCCCGGAAGTTGGCAAGACCGGCGTGGGTGACCACGACGCCCTTGGGCACACCGGTGGATCCGGAGGTGTAGATGACATAGGCCGGGTGCACCGGGCTGACCGGCCGCACCCGATCGGCATCGGTGATCGCGGCCGCGTCGAAGCCGGACAGCTCCAGCTCGTCCAGCACCAGCCATTCGACCGAGTCCGGCAGGTCGGCGCGCACCGAGGTGACGGTCAGGCCGACCGGGGAGCCCGAGTCGGTGACCATGTGCGCGATGCGGTCGGCCGGGTAGGTCGGGTCGATCGGCACGAAGGCCGCACCGGACTTGGCGACCGCCCATTCGGCGAAGTAGGAGTCGTCCGAGCGCGGCACCGCGACCGCGACCAGATCCTCGGTACCGAGACCACGCTCGATCAGCAAGCGGGCCAACCGGTTCGAGCGTTCGTCGAGCTCACCGTAGGACGTGGTCCTGCCCTGGAACACGACGGCGGGGGCCGCCGGGTCGATGGCGGCGGCCTCGGCCAGCAGCTCCGGCAGCGTGCGCGGCGGCGTGGCCTGCGCGCCGGTGCGTGCGGTGAGGTCGGCCCGCTCGGCGGCGTCGAGCACGTCGATCCGGCCGACCGCGACGGCCGGGTTCGCGGCGATCGCCTCGAGCACCCGCTGCCAGCGCTGCGCGATCTCGGCGGCGGTCGACTCGTCGAACAGGTCGGTGGCGTAGGTGAGCGCCAACGCCATGCCCGCCGTGCCGGGTTCGCCCTGCTCCGACAGCGTGAACTGCAGGTCGAAGCGCGCCACGTTCTCTTCGAGATCCAGCGCCGACACCGACAGGCCCGGCAGCTCGAGGGTGGTGCGGTCCAGGTTCTGGAAGGCCAGCATCACCTGGAACAGCGGGTTGCGCGCCTGCGAGCGTTCCGGTGCGAGCAGCTCCACCAGTCTTTCGAAGGGCACGTCGGCGTTGCCGTAGGCATCGAGGTCGGTGCGCCGCACCCGATCGACCAGCTCGGTGAACGATTCACCGGCGTCGATCCCGGTGCGCAGCACCAGGGTGTTGACGAACATGCCGACCAGGTCGTCGAGCGCCTGCTCGCCGCGGCCCGCGATCGGCGTGCCGACCGCGATGTCGTCGGCGCCGGACAGCCGCGACAGCAGCACCGTCAGCGCGCCGTGCATCACCATGAACAGCGACGCACCGCGTTGGCGCGCAATGTCTTCCAGCGCCGTGATCAGCTCGGCGGGCAGCTCGCGGTGCAGCGTGGCGCCGCGCAGCGAGGCGATCGCCGGGCGCGGCCGGTCCGCGGGCAGGGTCAGCTCGTCCGGGACACCGTCGAGCACCCGCTGCCAGTGCGCCACCTGGCGCGCCATCAGCGAGTCCGGATCGTCCTCGGTGCCGAGGACCTCACGCTGCCAGACCGCGAAGTCGGCGTACTGCACGGCCAACGGCGCCCAGCCGGGCGCGCTGTCCTGGGTGCGGGCCGAGTAGGCGAGCATCACGTCGCGGGTCAGCGGCCCCATGGAGAAGCCGTCGGCCGCGATGTGATGCACCACGACGACGAGCACGTGCTCGTCCGGGCCCGCGCTGTAGAGCCTGGTACGCAGCGGAACCTGTTCGGCCACATCGAATCCGGTGGTGACGAAGTCGGTCACCACGGCGGTCAGATCGGCCGGATCCACCTGCACCGGATGCAGGTCGAGCGCGATGTTCTCGGCGGGCACGATCACCTGGACCGGGGTGCCACCGTGCTCCGGATAGCGGGTGCGCAGCGATTCGTGCCTGCGCACCACGTCGGCCACCGCCAACCGCAGCGCGGCCACATCGAGCGCGCCGGTCAGCCGGATGGCGATCGGCAGGTTGTAGGCCGCCGAGGAGGTGTCGTACTTGTTCAGGAACCACATGCGCTGCTGCGCGAACGACAGCGGCACCAGCGCGTCGGCCGGCCGGGGCCGAGCGACCAGGCGAGCCCGGGCGGCACCGTCGGCGTGCGACTCCACCCTGGCGGCCAGCGCCGCCACGGTGGGCGCCTCGAACAGCGCGCGCACCGCGACCGTGGTGCCGAGCGCGGCGCCGATGCGGGAGACGACCCTGGTGGCGATGAGCGAGTTGCCGCCGAGCTCGAAGAAGTCGTCGTCGACGCCGACCCGCGGCAGATCGAGCACCTCGGCGAACACCGCGGCCACGGTTTCCTGCACCGGGGTGACGGGCGCGCGGAAGGCGCGGGCCTGCACGGCGGGGGCGGGCAGCGCGCGCCGATCGAGCTTTCCGTTGACCGTCAACGGAATCCACTCGAGCCGCACCAGCGCCGAGGGCACCATGTACGACGGCAGCCGCTCGGCGGCGCCGTCGCGGACCTGATCGAGCACCGGGACCACATCGGGCTCGGCGACGACATAGGCCACGATCCGCTGGTCACCCGGCTGGTCCTCGCGCACGATGACCGCCGCCTGGGCGATGCCCGGCTGGGCCAGGATCGCGGACTCGATCTCGCCGAGCTCGATGCGGAAGCCGCGCACCTTCACCTGATCGTCGGCGCGGCCCAGGTATTCGAGCTCGCCGAAGCGGTTCCAGCGCGCGAGGTCGCCGGAGCGGTACAGGCGCGAGCCCGCCGCGTCGGAGCCGCCGAGCGGGTTGGCGACAAATCGGGTGGCCGACAGATCGGGGCGGCCGAGGTAGCCGCGCGCCAATTGCGGTCCCGCGACATACATCTCGCCCGCGACACCGACCGGGACCGGCCGCAGCCGGTTGTCGAGCACGTACACCCGCAGGCCTGCGATGGCCCGGCCGACCACGCTGCCGGAGGCGGCCGCGATGGTCGCGGCGTCCAGCGCGCGGTAGGACACGTGCACCGTGGTCTCGGTGATGCCGTACATGTTGACCAGCAGCGGTGCCGAATCACCGTGGCGGGCAACCCAGTCCGATAGCCTGCGCAGTTCGAGGGCCTCGCCGCCGAACACCACGTAGCGCAGGGCCAGCGGTGCGGCGTCCGGCGCGGCGTTGCGATCCGCCTCGGCCAGTTGGTAGAACGCGGACGGGGTCTGGTTGAGCACCGTGACCCGTTCGGCGCGCAGCAGTTCCAGGAACTGCTCGGGCGAGCGCGAGGTGTAGTAGTCGACCACCACGAGGGTGCCGCCGAACAGCAGCGGTCCCCACAGCTCCCACACCGAGAAGTCGAAGGCGTAGGAGTGGAACAGCGTCCACACGTCGTCGGGGCCGAAACCGAAGTCCCGATCGGTATTCGCGAACAGCCGCACCACATTCCGGTGCGCGACCGCGACACCCTTGGGGCGGCCGGTCGAGCCGGAGGTGTAGATCACGTACGCGACATGGTCGGGCGAGAGCGCCGCGTTCCGGTCGGCGTCGGTGATCGGCGCGTCGTCGGCGTCCTCGATATTGCCGGTCTCCACGGCGAAGCCGTCCAGCACCACGCTCGGCAGCCGCACCGGCACCGTCACCTGGACCGTCGAGTCCAGGATCACGCTGGTCGGCTGGGAATCGGCGAGCACGTAGGCGATGCGCTCGGCCGGGTAGGTCGGGTCGACCGGCACATAGCCCGCGCCCGTCTTCACCACCGCGACCAGCGCGACCACCAGGTCGAGCGAGCGCGGCAGGATCACCGCGACCAGCGACTCCGGCCCGGCACCGTCCGCGATCAGCCTGCGCGCCAGCACATTCGCGCGCCGGTCCAGCTCGCTGTAGGTCAGCGTCTCGACGCCGAAGCGGGCCGCGATGCGGTTCGGGTGCGCGGCCACGGCCGCGTCGAACACGGTCACCAGCGTGGTCTCGGGATCCCCGAAAAGACCTGCGCTGTATCCATTGGTGGCGCTCCCGGTGCGCTCCGTGGTTACGCGGGCTGCCGCCTCCGCGCCCGTCGCTCGCGCCACGGCGTCCATTCCGGACGACACCCAGCGCTGGGAGACATCGAGGCGCTCGGCCTCGCCGAGCAGGTCGATATCGCCGACGGCAATCTCGGGATCCTCAGCGACGGCCTGCAGCACACGCACCAGGCGGTCGGCGAACGAGGCCACCGTCTCCGGGTCGAACAGCTCGGTCGCGTAGTTCCAGGACATGGCCAGCGCGCCGTCGGCGGTCTCGCCCACGGTCAGCTGCACGTCGAACTTGGCGGTGCCCGAGTCGAACTCGACGACGTCGAGGTCGAGGCCGGGCAACTGCACGGTGCCCATCTCGGCTGCCGAGGCAGCTTCGAAGGTCAACGCGACCTGGAACAGCGGGTGATGCGCCTGCGAGCGGGCCGGGCTGATCACATCGACCAGCCGCTCGAACGGCACGTCGGCATTGCCGAAGGCGGCCAGGTCGGTCCGGCGCACCTGCTCGAGCAGGTCGCTGAACCGCGCGGCCGGGTCGACCTCGCTGCGCAGCACCAGCGTGTTGACGAACATGCCGACCAGGTCGTCGAGCGCCCGTTCGCCACGTCCGGCGATCGGGGTGCCGATGGCGATGTCGGTGCTGTTGGACAGCCTGCCCGCCCACGCGGCCAGCGCGGCGTGCACGACCATGAACAGCGTGACGCCGCGGCGGCGGGCCAGCTCGGCCAGTGCGGCGTGCAGTTCGGCATCGACGGAGAAGCCGTGCGTGCCACCGGCATTGGAGGCGATTTCCGGACGCGGGCGGTCGGCGGGCAGCTCGATCTGATCGGGCAGATCGCGCAGCTGCTCGACCCAGTAGGCGATCTGCTGGGCGGCCACCGACTCCGGATCGTGCTCGACGCCGAGCACGTCGCGCTGCCACAGCGCGTAGTCGGCGTACTGCACCTCGAGCGGTGCCCAGGCGGGCGTCTCGCCGCGGGTCCGCTCGCTGTAGGCGACGACCACGTCGCGCAGCAGCGGCCGCAGCGAGAAACCGTCGGCGCTGATGTGGTGCATGACCAGCACCACAACGTGATTGCGCTCATCGAGCCTGAGCAGGCTTGCGCGGAAGGCGATCGCGCGGGTGACGTCGAAGTGGTAGCTCGCCAGCTCGACGATGCGCGCGGGCAGCTCGGCCGCGGTGACCGGCTCGGCGGTGACCGCGAACGACACCTCCGAGACGGGCAGGATCCGCTGGTAGCCGGTGCCTTCCACCTCGGGGTAGACGGTGCGCAGCGCCTCGTGGCGGGCCAGCACGTCCCCGATCGCGGCGTTGAGCGCGTCGACGTCGAGGTCGCCGGTGAGCCGGATGGCGACCGGGATGTTGTTGACCGCCGTGCGGTTGTCGAACCGGTTGAGGAACCACATCCGCTGCTGGGCGAGCGAGAGCGGCACCAGATCGGTGCGCTCCTGCGGCACCAGCGGCGCCCGGCCGCCCTGTCCCGCAGCAGTTTCCACCCGGGCGGCGAGCGCGGCGACAGTCGACGCCTCGAACAGCACGCGCACCGGAACCTGAGTGTCCAACGCCTCGCCGAGTCGCGCGGCCACCTGGGTCGCCACCAGCGAGTTGCCACCCAGCTCGAAGAAGTCGTCGTCCAGGCCGACCCGCTCGACACCGAGCACGGCGGCGAAGGTGTCGGCGACGATCTCCTGCACCGGGGTGCTCGGCGCGCGGAAGGTCTTGGCCGCGAACGTCGGTTCCGGCAGCGCCTTGCGGTCCAGCTTGCCGGAGGGGTTCAGCGGGAACTCGTCGAGCTCCACGTAGGCCGAGGGCACCATGTACGCGGGCAGCTGCCCGCCGAGCGCGGCCTTGACCGACTCGACATCCAACGCGCGGTCCGGGTTGCCGACCACGTAGGCGACGAGCTGATCGCCGGTGCGCTCGTCGGTGCGCACCAGCACCACCGCCTGCGCCACCGATTCCAGTGCGGTGAGCGCGTTCTCGATCTCGCCGAGCTCGATCCGCAGACCACGCAGCTTCACCTGGAAGTCGGTGCGGCCCAAGTACTCCAGCTCGCCGTCCGCGGTCCAGGAGACCAGGTCACCGGTGCGGTACATCCGCTCGGCCTCGCCGAACGGGTTCGCGATGAACCGCTCGGTGGTGAGGTCCGGGCGGGCCACGTAGCCGTGGGCCAGCTGCGCGCCGGCCAGATACAGCTCGCCGGGCACGCCGACCGGGACCGGCCGCAGCCGCGAATCCAGCACGTACACCTGGGTGTTGAACACCGGGGCGCCGATCGGCACCGAGCTGGTGTCGGCCTCGGTCACCTCGTGGAAGGTGACGTCGACGGCGGCCTCGGTGGGGCCGTACAGGTTGTGCAGCCGAGCGCCGGTCAGCGCGCGCAACCGCTGCGCGGTGACCGCGGGCAGCGCCTCACCGGAGGCGAAAACATTACGCAGGCTGCCGCATTCGGCCGCCCGCTCCTCGGCGACGAACACCGAGAGCATCGACGGCACGAAGTGCACCGTGGTGACGCGCTCCTCGATGATCAGGCGCGCCAGGTAGGCGGGATCGCGGTGGCCGTCCGGCTTGGCGACCACCAGACGGGCGCCGACCTGCAAGGGCCAGAAGAACTCCCACACCGACACGTCGAAGGTGGCGGGCGTCTTCTGCAGCACCACGTCGTAGGCCGCGAGGCCGTACTCCGCGTGCATCCAGACCAGGCGGTTGACGATGGCCGCGTGCGAGACCGCGACACCCTTCGGGCGACCGGTCGAGCCCGAGGTGAAGATCACGTAGGCGGTGTTGGCCGGGCGCAGCGGCTTGTGCCGGTCCGCATCGGTCAGCGGCGCGTCGGAGAACTCGGACAGGTCGAGCTGGTCGATGCGCACCTGGCGCGAGCCCGTCGACTCCAGGTCGGTGCCGGAGGTCAGCACGCACACCGGGCGCGCGGTCTCCAGGATGTAGTCGGTGCGCTCGGCCGGGTGATCCGGATCCAGCGGCACGTAGGCGCCGCCCGCCGCGTTCACCGCGTACATGCCGACGACCAGATCGATCGAGCGCCGCATGCCAAGCGCCACATACGATTCCGGGCCGACGCCGTTCTGCTTGAGCCAGCGCGCCAGGCGGTGCACCCGCGCGGCGAACTCGGCGTAGGACAGACTTGTCCCCTCGAAGGTCACCGCGTGCGCGTCGGGCGTGCGCGCGACCTGTGCTTCGAACAGCGAAACCAGGGTCGCGGCGGCATCGCCGACCGGCGAGGTGAGGGCCGCGTCCACCGGGAATTCGGTGTCGTTCCACTGCTCGACGACCAGCGCGCGCTCGGCCGGGTCAAGCAACTCGATATCGCCCACCGCCGCCGTCGGTGCGGCGGCGACGCCGCCGAGCACGCGAAGGAAGCGCTCGGCGAAGGTGTTCGCGAAGGCGACGTCGAAAAGATCGGTGGCGTAAAGCAATTCGGCGTCCATCGACGCTTCGGTGCCCTGCACCTCGCTCAGCGTGAGTTGCAGGTCGAACTTCGCGGTCGGCTGGTCGATGCCGAGCTCGGACACCGTCAGGCCCGGGAGCTCGAGCGATGCGCGGCCCAGGTTCTGGAACGACAGCATCACCTGGAACAGCGGATGGCGCGCCTGCGAACGGGCCGGGTTGAGCACCTCGACCAGCCGCTCGAACGGCACGTCGGCGTGCGCGAAGGCCTGCAGGTCGCGTTCCCGGACCTGCGCGAGCAGCTCGGCGAACGACGCGTCGGTGTCGACCTGGGCGCGCAGCACCAGGGTGTTGACGAACATGCCGACCAGGTCGTCGAGCGCCTGCTCGCCGCGACCCGCCACCGGGATGCCGATGGCGATGTCGTCGGAGCCGCTCAGCCGGGCGAGCAGTGCCGCGAAGGCGCTGTGCACCACCATGAACAGCGTGGTGCCGTGCGCGTGCGCGACCCGGTTCAGCTCGTCGATCAGCTCGCCGGGCACCCGGAAGCGGTGTGTCCCAGCCTGATACGACGCGACGGCGGGCCGGGGACGCCCGGCCAGGCGCAGCTCGTCGGGCAGGCCGGCGAGTGCGGTGCGCCAGTAGTCGAGCTGCTCGGAGATCAGCGAGGTCGGATCGTCCTCGGAGCCGAGCGTCTGCCGCTGCCACAGCGCGAAATCCACGTACTGGACCGCGAGCGGCGGCCAGCCCGGCTCGACGGCCGAGGTGCGCGCCACATAGGCGGTCATCAGGTCGCGGACCAGCGGGCGCATCGAGAAGCCGTCCGCCGCGATGTGGTGCACCACGACCACCAAGACATAGTCCTGGTCGCCGAGCTGGTAGGCGCGCAGCCGCACCGGCGGCTCGGCCGTCACGTCGAAGCCACGCTCGACGAATTCGTACATGGCGCCGAGCAATTGGCCCTCGGCGACCGGGAAGACCTCCAGGTCCGGGATCGCCCTGGTGGCGGGCAGCACCCGCTGGTAGGCGAGGCCGTCCTGGGACGGGTAGACGGTGCGCAGCGATTCGTGCCGCGCGACCACGTCGGCGACCGCGCCACGCAGCGCGTCCAGATCCAGCGCGCCCTCCAGCCGCACCGCGGCCGGAATGTTGTTGGCGGCGGAGTCGGCGTCGAAGCGGTTGAGGAACCACATCCGCTGCTGCGCGAGCGAGAGCGGCGGGTGCTCGGGGCGCACCTGTGCCGTCAGCGCCTGGCGCGCACCGGTTCCGGCCCGCGACTCGACCCTGGCGGCCAGCGCGGCCACCGTCGGCGCCTCGAACAGCGCACGCACACCGACCTCGGTGTCCAGCGCCGCGCTCAGCCGCGCCACCACCTGGGTGGCGACCAGAGAGTTGCCGCCGAGCTCGAAGAAGTCGTCGTCCACGCCGACGCGCGGCAGCCCGAGCAGCTCGGCGAAGACCTCCGCGACGATCTCCTCGATCGGGGTGGCCGGGGCACGGAACACCTTGGCCTCGAACACCGGAGCGGGCAGCGCCCTGCGATCGAGCTTGCCGCTGGCATTGACCGGGAAGGAGTCAAGCACGACCAGCGCGGCCGGAATCATGTAGCCGGGCAGCGATTCGGCCAGCGCGGCCTTGACCGCGTCCGGGTCGATCACCGAATCCGATTCGGCGACAACGTAACCCACCAGCTGATCGCCCGCGTGCGGGTCGGTCCGCACCACGACGACCGACTGCGCGACACCGGGCTGCGCGAGCAGCGCGGCCTCGATCTCGCCGAGCTCGATCCGCAGACCGCGCAGCTTCACCTGGAAGTCGGTGCGGCCCAAGTACTCCAGCTCACCGTCGGCCGTCCAGGTAACGAGGTCACCGGTGCGGTACATCCGCGCGCCTGGGGCGCCGTACGGATTGGCGACGAAGCGATCCGAGGTCAGGTCCGCGCGGCCGAGATAGCCGACGGCCAGCTGATCGCCCGCGAGATAGAGCTCACCCGCGACACCCGGTGCGACGGGGTGCAACCTGGCATCGAGCACGAAGACGCGGGTGTTCCACACCGGCCTGCCGATCGGCACCGAGACCGTGTCCGCGTCCGTCGCTTCGTGATACGTGACGTCGACGGCGGCCTCGGTCGGGCCGTACAGGTTGTGCAGCCTGGCGCCGGTCAGCTCGCGCAGCCGCTGCGCGGTCTGCGCGGGCAGCGCCTCACCGGAGGCGAACACCTGCCGCAGCCGCGAGGACGGGTAGCCGTCCGCGTCACCGGACTCGGTGCCGAGGGTGGAGACGAACACCGACAGCATCGACGGCACGAAGTGCGCCGTGGTGATGCCCTGCTCGGCGATGAGCTGCGCGAGATACACCGGGTCGCGGTGGCCGTCCGGCTTCGCGACGACCAGGCGGGCTCCGGTCTGCAAGGGCCAGAAGAACTCCCACACCGACACGTCGAAGGTGGCGGGCGTCTTCTGCAGCACGGCGTCGGCGGGACCGATCGGGTACTCGTGCTGCATCCACAGCAGCCGGTTGACGATCGCGGCATGGCTGACCGCCACGCCCTTCGGCCGCCCGGTCGAACCCGAGGTGAAGATGACGTAGGCGGTGTTGTCCGGCCGAAGTGGCCGGGTGCGTTCGGCATCGGTGATCGGCGCACCGCTGGAGGCGGCCATGCCCGGCACGCCCTCGATGCCCTCGATCGCGATGACCGAGACCTCACGCTGCAGGTCGATGCCGAACCCGTCGGCGGACCGGTACAGGATCATCCGCGGGCGCGCGGTGTCCACGATGTGGTTGATCCGGTCGGCGGGCTGATCCGGGTCCAGCGGCACGTAGGCCGCACCAGTCTGCAGCACCGCGTACATCGCGATGACCAACTCGTTGGAGCGGCGGATCGACAGTGCGACAAGAGATTCCGGGCCGACACCGGCCTTGATCAGCTGCCTGGCGATGCGGTTGGCCCGCACCTGCAGTTCCCGGTAGGTGAGCCGTTCCTCGTCGAAGACCAGCGCCACCGCGTCCGGCGTCGCCGCGGCCTGCGCGTCGAACAGCGAGACCAGCGTCTCGGCGGGCACCTGGTGCGCGGTGTCGTTCCAGTCGACCAGTACCTGCGCCTGCTCTTCGGACGCGAGCAGATCGATGTCGCCGATCGGCACCGTCGGGTCGGCGGTGACCGCCGCGAGCACGCGGTCCAGTCGCCGCGCGAACGCGGCCACCGTGTCCGGGTCGAAAAGGTCTTCGGCGTAAGAGAATTCGGCCGACATGCCGGCCGCGTCGCCCAGCTCGTCCTGGGTCTCCTGCAGAGTCAGCTGGAGGTCGAACTTGGCCAGGCGCGCGTCGTAGTCGATGCCGTTGACCGAGAGGCCGGGCAGTTCCAGGCTGGCCTGCCTGGTGTTCTGGAAGGTCAGCATCACCTGGAACAGCGGATGGCGCGCCTGCGAGCGCGCCGGGTTGAGCACCTCGACCAGCCGCTCGAACGGCACGTCCGCGTGCGCGAACGCGTGCAGATCCTTCTCCCTGGCCTGCGCGAGCAGGTCCGCGAAGCTCGCCGCGCCGTCGACGTCGGTGCGCAGCACGAGCGTGTTGACGAACATGCCGATCAGGTCGTCCAGCGCGGCCTCACCGCGCCCGGCCACCGGCGTGCCGATGGCGATGTCGGCGGTGCCGCTGGCGCGGGCCAGCAGCACGGCCAGCGCGCTGTGCATCACCATGAACAGCGAGGCGTTGTGCCTGCGGCCCAGATCGACCAGCGCGCGCTGGGTTTCCCCGGAGATGACGAACGGGTAGGTGCCGCCGCGATACGACGCGGCGGCGGGCCGCGGGCGATCCGAGGGCAGCACCAATTCGTCGGGCAGATCGGCGAGTTCGCGGGTCCAGTACCGAATTTGGTTGGAGATCAGCGAACTCGGGTCGTCCTCGGAGCCGAGGACCTCGCGCTGCCACAGCGCGTAGTCCGCGTACTGGACGGGCAGCGCCGACCAGGCCGGCGCCTCCCACGAGGTGCGCGCGGCGTAGGCCACCATCACGTCGCGGGCCAGCGGGCCCATCGACCAGCCGTCGGCGGAGATGTGGTGCACCACCATGCCGAGCACGTACTCGGTCTCGCTGATCTCGAAAAGCCTTGCGTGCAAAGGCACTTCGTTGGTCACGTCGAACGCCATCGAGGCGAGCTGGACCAGATGGTCGATCAGGTTGTGCTCGGTCACCGGCACCGGCGTCAGGTCGGGCACGATCTGCGCCGCGTCCAGCACCACCTGCACCGGCCCGGTCTTGGTCTCCGGGAACACGGTGCGCAGCGACTCGTGCCGGTCGATCACGTCGATGACCGCGACCTGCAGTGCGGCCACGTCGAGATCGCCGGAGAGCCGGATGGCGACCGGGATGTTGTTGACCGCCGAGGCGGTATCGAACCGGTTGAGGAACCACATGCGCTGCTGGGCGAGCGACAGCGGCACCTCCTCCGGGCGGTTGCGGGCCACCAGCGCCTTGCGCGCGCCGTCACCGGCGTGCGACTCCACCCGGGCCGCGAGCGCGGCAACGGTGGACGCCTCGAACAGCATGCGCACCGGCACCCGGGTGTCCAGCGCGATACCGAGGCGCGAGGCGACCTGGGTCGCGATCAGCGAGTTGCCGCCGAGCTCGAAGAAGTCGTCGTCGACGCCGACCCGGTTGATGCCGAGCACCTCGCCGAAGATCTGCGCGACGATCTCCTCGATCGGCGTTGTCGGCGCACGGAATTCGCGCACCTCGAACACCGGCGCGGGCAGCGCCTTGCGGTCCAGCTTGCCGCTCGGGTTGAGCGGGAACGCCTCCAGCACCACGATCGCCGACGGCACCATGTAGGCGGGCAGCGTGCGATGCAGCGCGTTCTTGATGTTGTCGATGTCGACCGGGCCCGCCGGGGTGACCACGTAGGCGACGAGCTGATCGCCTGCGACGGTGTCCATGACGAGCACGACCGCCTGGGTGACGGCCGGGTGGTCGAGCAGCGCGGCCTCGATCTCGCCGAGCTCGATGCGCTGGCCGCGGAACTTCACCTGGAAGTCGGTGCGGCCGATGTACTCCAGCACGCCCGCGGCGCCGACCTCGGGATCGCGCGGCTCGACCCAGCGCACCAGGTCACCGGTGCGGTAGAGCCGGGCGCCGGGCGCGCCGAACGGGTCGGCGACGAAGCGCTCCGCGCTCAGGTCGGGGCGGCCGTGGTAGCCGCGGGCGGTCTGCACGCCGCCCAGGTACAGCTCGCCGGGCACCCCGACCGGGACCGGGGCCAGGCCCGCGTCGAGCACATAGGCCTGCGCGTTCCACACCGGGCGGCCGATCGGCACCGAGCTGGGGGCCACCTCGTTGAGGTGCCAAGCGGTGGCGTGCACGGTGAATTCGGTCGGGCCGTACAGGTTGTGCATCGCGGCGGTGGAGAACTGCCGGAACGCGGTGACGGTGGCGGGCGGCAGCGCCTCACCGGCGACCAGAACCGCACGCAGCGAAGCACATTCGGCAGTCGACGCGGCGCCGGCGAACACCGAGAGCATCGACGGCACGAACGAGGTCATGGTGACGTGGTGGCGGCCGATGATCTCCGACAGGTACATCGGATCGCGGTGCCCGTCCGGCGCGGCGATGAGCATGCGGGCGCCGACGGCCAAGGTGCCGAACAGTTCCCACACCGACACGTCGAAGGTGACCGGGGTCTTCTGCAGGATCACGTCGGCGGGGCCGATGCGGTATTCGCCGGTGATCCAGGCGATCTGGTTGAGCACGGAGGCGTGGCTGACCGCCACACCCTTGGGCCGACCGGTCGAGCCGGAGGTGTAGAGCACGTAGGCGGTGTTCGCGGGGCGCAGCGGCCCACGCCGCTCCGCGTCGGTGACCGGCTCGTCGCCGAACTCGCTCAAATCCAACGTGTCGAGGGCGAGTATCGGGCAGTCGGCCGACTTGACGTCATCGGACAGCGTGGTCAGCACGCACACCGGCGTGGAGCTGGCCAGCACGTACTCGGTGCGCTCGGCCGGGTGATCGGGGTCGATCGGCACGTAGCCGCCGCCCGCGGTCATGGTGGCGTAGATGGCGATCAGCATGTCCACCGAGCGGCGGATACCGACGGCCACCAGGGTTTCCGGGCCGACGCCCTCGGCGATCAGCTTGCGCGCCAGGCGATTCACCCGAGCCGAGAATTCGGCATAGCTCAGCTGTACCTGCGGGCCGAACTCGCCTGCGCTGCGGGTACCGCCGTCGAACAGCACGGCGATGTCGTCGGGCCGTTGCCGGACCTGTTCCTGGAACAGGTCGAGGACGGTCGCCGCGGGCAGTTCGTGCGCGGTCTGGTTCCAGCCGGTGAGCACGGTCGTGCGCTCGGCGTCGTCGAGGATGTCGATATCGCGGACCGCGGTGTGCGGTGTGCTGACGGCGGCTTCGAGCACGCGCAGGTAGCGGCGGCCGAACTCGGCGACGGTGGCGGCGTCGAACAGGTCGGTGGCGAAGGAGACCACAGTGGCCATGCCCGCCGGTTCGCCTTGGGCGCCACGCTCTTCGGTGACGGTCCACTGCAGGTCGAACTTGGCGATGTCGACGTCGAGTTCGTCGGCGGTGACCGAGAGCCCGGGCAATTCCAGTGTCGCGTGCGACATTTCCTGGAACGACAGCATCACCTGGAACAGCGGATGCCTGGCCTGCGAGCGGGTCGGGTTGAGCACCTCGACGAGGCGCTCGAACGGCACGTCGGCGAACGCGAACGCGGCGAGGTCGGTTTCCCTGGTGCGCGCGAGGAATTCGGTGAACGGCTCGCTGCCGTCCACCTCCGAGCGCAGCACCAGCGTGTTGACGAACATGCCGATCAGGTCGTCGAGGGCCTGCTCGCCACGCCCGGCGACCGGGGTGCCGATGGCGATGTCGTCGGTGCCCGACAGACGAGCCAGCAGCACGGCCAGGGAGGCGTGCATGACCATGAACAAGCTGACGCCCTGGGCCCGGGCCAAGGCCGAAAGCCGTTGGTGCAGTTCGGCATCGATGTCGAAGCTGACCCGGCCACCGTTGAAGCTCTGCACCGGCGGGCGCGGGCGGTCGGTGGGCAGGTCGAGCTGATCGGGCAGCCCGGCCAATGCCCGGCGCCAGTAGGCGATTTCGCGGGCCGCCATCGAACCGGGATCGGATTCGGCGCCGAGCAGCTCGCGCTGCCAGACGCTGAAGTCCTGGTACTGCACCGGCAGCGGCGCCCAGCTCGGCGCCTGCCCCGCGGCGCGCGCGAGGTAGGCGGCGGCCACATCGCGGGCCAGCGGGCCGAACGAGAAGCCGTCCGCGGCAATGTGATGCACCACGAACGCGACCGCGTAATCGGCGGCACCGTTGTCCCGGCCACCGGTCACCGCGTAGACCCGGACCCGGATCGGCAGCTCGCGGGAGACGTCGAAACCGGTGGATGCGAACGCGGTGAGCACGCCCTGGAGTTCGGCCTCGGCGATCGGCTCGACCGTGATGCCCAGATCCACCTGGTCCATCGGCAGCACCTGCTGGTAGCCGCCGTCACCGGACTCCGGGAAGATCGTGCGCAGCGATTCCTGGCGCGCCACCACGTCGGTCAGCGCGGCCTGCAATGCGTCCAGATCGACCTGGCCGCGCAACCGCACCACGAACGGCAGGTTGTAGGCGGGCACCGTCGAGTCGAACTGGTTGATGAACCACATCCGCTGCTGCGACAGCGACAGCGGCACCCGCTCGGGCAGCTGCTGGGCCACCAGCGGCGGCCTGGCACCCTCGGTGGCGGTGGCGTTTTCGGCGCGGGCGGCGATCCCGGCCACGGTCGGCGACTCGAACAGCGCCCGCACCCCGATCTGGGTACCGAACGCCACGCCGATCCGCGAGACCACCTGGGTCGCGACCAGCGAGTTGCCGCCGAGGTCGAAGAAGTTGTCATCGATGCCGATGCGGTCCTGGCTCAGCACGTCGGCGAAGATGCCCGCCACGATCTGCTCGGCCTGGGTCCGCGGCGCGCGGAAGCTGGTCTCGTCCACGCTGAACACCGGCTCCGGCAGCGCTTTACGGTCCAGCTTGCCGGAGGTGTTGAGCGGGAAGGCGTCCAGCACCATGACCGACGCGGGCACCATGTAGCTCGGCAGCTTCTCGGCCGCGAACCTGGTCAGCTCCGTCGGATCGACCGAATGCCCCGGCGCGGGAACGACATACGCGACCAACTGCTGACCGGTGGCGGTATCCATCACCAAGACCACGGCCTGGCTGACCGCCGGATGGGCCAGCAGATCGGTCTCGATCTCACCGAGCTCGATGCGCTGACCACGGAACTTCACCTGGAAGTCGGTGCGGCCGATGTATTCCAGCGTGCCTGCGTCGTTCCAGCGCACCAGGTCACCGGTGCGATACATGCGTTCGCCATTGGCGGACAACGGATTCGCGACGAAGCGATCCGCGCTCAGATCCGGACGGCCGCGATACCCGCGGGCCAGCTGACGGCCACCCAGGTACAGCTCACCCGGCGCGCCGATGGCGGCCGGGCGCAGCCGCGAATCCAGCACGTAGACCGAGACATTCCACTCCGGGATGCCGATCGGCACGGTCACCGTGTCGGCGGCGGTCGCCTCCCAGTAGGTCACCGAGACCGCGGCCTCGGTGGGGCCGTACAGGTTGTGCAAGCCGGCCGAGGTGATCGCGCGGAAACCCGCTGCGGTCTCCGGCGGCAACGCCTCGCCGATCACGAAAACCGCACGCAGCGTGGCACATTGCGCCGGGGTCGCGTGCGCGACGAACACCGTCAGCATCGACGGCACGAAGTCGGTCACGGTGACCCCGTGCCGCTCGATCATGTCCGCGACGTAGAGCGGGTCGCGATGGCCGTCGGGCGCGGCGATGACCAGCTTCGCACCGACCAGCAACGGCAGGAAGTAACCCCACAGCGACACGTCGAACGTGGTCGCGGTCTTCTGCAGGTACACGTCGTCGGCGGTCAGCCGGTACTCGTCGAGCATCCACAGCTGCTGATTGACGATCGCGTGATGGGTGACCGCAACGCCCTTGGGGCGACCGGTCGAACCCGAGGTGTAGATGACGTAGGCGGTGTTGTCCGGGCGCAGCGGCGCGAGCCGATCCGCGTCGGTCACCGGCTCGGCGGAGTACTCCGACACGTCCAGGGTGTCGATCCGCACCTGCCGCACCGAGTCCGGCAGTTCCAGCTCGTCCGCGGACAGCGTCAGCACACAGACCGGTGCCGCGCTGTCGAGGATGTAGGCGGTGCGATCGGCCGGATGATCCGGGTCGATCGGCACATACGCGCCACCGGCCTTCAGCACCGCGTGCATGCCGATGACCAGCTCCAACGACCGCCGCATCCCCAGCGCGACCAGCGATTCCGGGCCGACCCCGTCGGCGATCAGGTACCGGGCCAGCCGGTTGACCCGCGCATCGAACTCGGCGTAGGTGAGCGTCGCACCCTCGAAATCGAGAGCGATATTGTTCGGCGCCAACGGCATCTGCGCATCGAGCAGCGCGGACAGCGTGGTGACCGGCACGTCCTCGGCCGAGTCGTTCCACTCCAGCAGCGAACGCTCCCGCTCGGCCGCGGTGGTGAGGTCCAGTGCCCAGATCGCGGCGTCCTGGTCGGCCGCGAGGAACCGGTCGAAGAACTCGAGGAAACGCGAATGATGCCGCCGCGCTTCGTCTTCGGTGTAGAGGTTCGGGTTGGTCTCGAAGTCGATGTGCGAGCGGGTGCCCGCGACCGACTGGTAGAAGTTGACGCCGAGGTCCTCGATGCTGCCGGTGGACAGCACGTGCAGCTGGCCGACCATCGGGCCCATCACCAGCTCGTCGTGGAACAGCATGATGTTGACCCACGGGCCGAAGAACTCGGTGGTCACCACGCCGTCACCGGCCGCGTCCCGGCGGATGTCCTCGTGCCGGTAACGCTGGTGCCGCAGCGCACCGGACACCGCCACCGTCACCTGCTGGAGCAGTTCCCCGACGGTCGTGCCGTGGCCGACGTGCAGCCGTAGCGGCACGATGTTCGACGAGACACCGCCGGAGCGGCGCATCGCCGCGGTGGTGCGCGCGGTCACCGGCAGGCTCAGGATGACGTCCTCGACGCCGTTCCACTGCGCCAGATAACCGGCGAACGCGGCGAGCAGCAGCCCGGCCGGCGACGAATCATGGCGCCGCACAGCCGCATCGAGCAGCGCGTTCTGGTCGTCGGACAGCGCGGCGCTGGCGATGCCGTTGATCGCGGCGGGCGGGGCGGACCGGCCGGTCAGGCTGGTGCCTTCCTCCAGCCCGGCGACCCGCTCGGCCCAGTACTCCTTGTCGGTGCCGAAGCGCTTGCTCTCGCGGTAGGCGATTTCCTGCTCATAGAGCGTGTGCAGATCGGTCGCCTTGGACGCGGCGGGCTCGGTGCCGTTGACGTAGGCGGTGTAGAGCTCGGCGATCCGGTTCAGGTTGGTCATGGCGCCGAAGCCGTCGAGCGCGATGTGATGCGCCCGCGAGTACCAGTACCAGTGGTCGTCGGCCAGTTGCAGCGCCGCGATCATGATCAGCCGGTCGGTGGTCAGGTCCATCGGGCGGCTGTACTCGGCCCGCATCCACGCCATCGCGGCCGCGGCCGGATCGGCCTCGTCACGCAGGTCTACATAGGTGACGTCGTCGTAGTCGGCGATGCCGTGATCGATGAACTGCAACGGCTCGCCGTCGCGTTCGATGATGCGCAGGAAGCCCGAGCCGAGCTCGTGCGAGGTGTCGATGCTCGCCTGTTTCAGGATCTCGACATCCAGCACACCGTGCAGGTCCACGTACTGCGCGATGTTGACCGGCACCTGCGGGTCGACATGCTGCGCGTACCAGATGCCCAGCTGTGCAGGAGACAGCGGGAAGTAGTCCGAACCAGCGTGCGCCCGTTCGCCACCAGCTTCGCCGTTTCCGCCGAAATCCAGCCGGTCCAACCGTAACCTCGCTTCCGGAACACCACGCAAGCGCTCCCCGACGACACCCGGACAGGACGCTCACCTATCCCAGCGTGGCGCCCGCGTCTCGGGGTTCAATTCTCATAATCAATCAGGCAAAAAAGCTCATTGGCACTATCTGTCCGCCAGGGTGACCTTGTTACATAGGCGCGACCGCGCCCACTACCCGCCGACCGGCGATGCCGGGAACCTCGCTACAAGTCACCGAACCAATCTACCGTCGTCGGCCGCACCGAACCAACCAACCTCGATAGCCGAAGGACATCATCACAGGCAGTTGAGGTGTCGGCACTTTGCGGTCCTCATGTTGCAGACCTCACATCCTGCGCGACGCACCACGCGGGAGATGCGGCGGGTCACCGATGGCGCACGCGCGCCGGGTCATAAAGGTGGGATTGCGCACACGACACCGGGTCTGCCAGCGCCCGGCCGACCAGGATGATCGCGGCCTGGCGCAGCCCGGCGGCCTCCACCTGATCGGCGATGTCGGTGAGGGTGCCGCGCAGGATCAGCTGGTCGGGCTGGCTGGCGCGGTACACGACGGCGACCGGGCAGTCCGTGCCGTACTCGGCGACGAGCTCGGTGGCCAGTGTGCGGACGCGGGTGATCGCCAGGTGCAGCACGAGGGTGGCGCCGGTCGCCGCGAAATTCGCCAGCGCCTCGGTGTCCGGCATCGCGGTCGAGCGGGCCTGGGTGCGGGTCAGCACGACCGACTGCACCACCTCGGGGACGGTGAGTTCGGTGCCGAGCAGTGCGGCCGCGGCGGCGTAGGCCGGCACGCCGGGGGTGACATCCCATGCGACGCCGTGCGCGTCCAGCCTGCGGGTCTGTTCGGTGAGCGCTGAGTAGAGCGACGGGTCACCCGAACACAACCGGGCCACGTCCTTGCCGGATGCGGTGGCGCGCACCAGGTGTTCGGTGATCTGGTCGAGGTCGAGGTGCTGGGTATCGATCAGTTCGGCGTCGGGGGCGCAGTGCCCGAGCACCTCGGGGGCGAGGTAGGTGCCCGCGTACAGGCACACCGGCGACGCCCGGAGCAGGGCGACCGCGCGCAGGGTCAGCAGATCGGCCGCGCCCGGCCCGGCCCCGATGAAGTGCACGGTCATGCGGGTGAGTGTATTCAGCGCGGGATGGGTCAGGCCGTCGCGTCGAAGTGCGCGATCACCTTGGTCGGCCGCAGGCGGACGACGAGTTCGCCGGGCACGCCGTTGCGCTTGCCGAACTCCTCGGCCCGATCGGCGCCCATGTAGCGGCCGCCGATCTCGGTGGCGGTGCGCAGCAGTTCGTCGGGATCCTCGGACAGGGTCACGGTGCCCTGCAACTGCACCGAGGGGTACGGCATCGCCTCGACATCGACGATCACCGCGATGCGGCCGTCGCGCGCGAACGCCTTGCCCTTTGCGGTGTCCTTACCGGTGTTGAACACCAACTCGTCGCCGTCGAGCACGAACCAGACGGGCGTCACCATCGGGCGGCCGTCGGCGGCGACGAACGCCACCTTGCCCGTCCGCGTGCCCGCGGAGAGGAACTCGCGCACCTGAGGATCCGAGAGGGAAGCCATTGCTTCACCCTAGGGGCAGGCGGAGGGTTGGACGGCGCACCGGCGGGGGCATGTCGCGATCTCAGATCGCGCCTTGCTCGCGGGCGCGGGCGACGGCCGAGGTGCGAGAACGGACACCGAGTTTCGCGTAGATGTGCACCAGATGGGACTTGACGGTGGTTTCGCTGAGGAACAGTTCCTTGGCGATCTCCCGGTTGGAGCGGCCGTCGGCGACCAGCCGGAGCACCTCGATCTCACGGGTGCTCAGGGTGGTGTCGGCGCGGCGCACCCGGGTCATCAGTTTCGAGGCGACCGCGGGCGACAGCACACTCTCCCCCGCGGCCGCCGCGCGGACGGCGGCGAGCAGTTCGGTCGGTGGGGTGTCCTTCAGGATGTAGCCGCAGGCGCCGGCCTCGATGGCGCCGAGGATGTCGGCGTCGGTGTCGTAGTTGGTGACCACCAAGACATTCGGCGGCTGCGGGAGCGCGCGCAGCTCGGCGGTGGCGTCCGCACCGGAGCGGCCCGGGCCGAAGCTCAGGTCCATCAGCACCAGATCCACCGGGGTGGTCGCGCAGAACGCGACGGCCGCCTCGCCGGTGGGCACGTCGCCGACGACGGTGATGTCGTCGCCGCCGTCGAGCAGCGCGCGCAGGCCCGCGCGGACGATGGCGTGGTCGTCGGCCAGCAGCAGGCGGATCATGCGTGCTCTCCCGGTCGGGCCGGATCCGGTCCGGGTGCGGCGGGTTCGAGGGGGAAGGAGACGGTGACCGCGGTGTGGCCCGGTTCCGATTCCACTGCCATGGTGCCGCCCTGCTGCTCGACGCGCGATCGCATGGCGGCCAGTCCGAACGAGCCGGACGGCGGGTGCGCGAGGACGTCGGGTGCGATACCGACTCCGTCGTCCACCACGTCCAGCAGCACCTCGGCGTCGGCATAGGTCAGCGTCAATCGCATGCGGGCGGCCTCGGCGTGCTGCACCACATTCGAGACCGCGCCCTGTGCGATGCGTACCAGCGCCGCCTCCACCGGCATCGGCAGTCGCTCGGGCGTGCCTTCGACCACCAGTTGGGTGGCGAGCGTTGCGGTGTTGGCGCGCAGGCAGATTCGTTCCAACGCCTGAGCCAATGACTGACCGTCCAGCGCGGCCGGGGCCAATTCCGCAATGAGCCTGCGGGTTTCGGCTAGGTTCTCGGCCGCGGTCTCCCTGGCCAGCTGAATACGTTGCAGCGCAGGATGATCCGGCGCTGATTGTTCTGCGGCGTGCAGCAGCAGTTGAATGCTGCTCAACCCCTGGGCCACGGTGTCGTGGATCTCCTTGGCCAGGCGTTCACGCTCGGACAGCTTGCCGGCCGTCCGTTCCTTATCCGCGAGTATCGCTCGGGTACTGAGCAATTCATCGATCAGCCGTTGCCGTTCGGCGGACTCGCGGAACAGGGCCTGGTAGCCGAGGCCGATGCCGACGGCGACCGCCGCGCCGAGGATCGGGCCGATCGCGCCAGCCACCGACCAGCCCCGGTGCGCGCCGAAACCCACCACCGCGATGGCCGTGGCCGCCGCGACCGCGAGCAGGCTCCATGGCCGCGGGAGCAGATGCAGATAGAGGAAGAACAGCCCGAACGCCAGGTAGCCGGCGTCGGGAGCGAGCAGGACCAGGCCGAGCCACCATCCGGTCAGGGCAATCAACCAGATTGCGAGGCCGCCGCGGCGCGCGCTCAGTAGGTGGCCCGCGAAGTACGTCAGCAGGAAGCCCGCCGTCAGCGCCACCACCGGGATCGGATGCGGCGCACCGGGCAGCAGCGCCCGCACCGCGATCACCACCGCCAACGCCGTCACCAGCACATGCAGGCCGAGCCGCAGCCCGGTGAAGACGGGGGTGAGCGGTGACGAGTGCACCTTGCCAGCTTATGTGCGGCAACCGGGCGGGCATCCATCGAAAGGTGTAAAACGCCACCCACCGTTCGATGGTGCGCCTTTCCTTCCCGCGCGCGATGGCTGTGAGCCCGTCGGGCGGAACAGTGAAGGCATGTTCGTAGCACTCCGAGACCTGCGCGCCGCCCGCGGCCGCTTCCTGCTCATCACGCTGGTCGTCACCCTGGTGGCGCTGCTCGTGAGTTTCCTGAGCGGGCTCACGGCGGGGCTCGCGCACCAGAACATCTCCGCCGTCGAATCGTTGCCCGGCGATACGGTCGTCTTCGCGGACACCGGCGCCGCGCCGTCCTTCGACGCCTCCACGCTCACCGCGGAGCAGGTCGCCGCCTGGCAAGCGGCGGCGGGCCCGAGCGGCACCGTCGACCCGATCGGCATCAGCCACGGCAAGGTCGATCCGAGTGGGCGAGCTTCGGCGCAGGTCGCGTTCTTCGGTACCACGGGAACGGCTTTCGGCAACCGATCGGCAACCGAGAACGGCACGGTGGTGCTCAGCACCGGCGCGGCCAAGGACCTCGGTGCGAACACCGGCGATTCCGTCACCATCGGCGGCCGTACTTTCACCGTGGCCGGGGTACACGGGGACGACTGGTACAGCCACACACCGGTCGTGTGGATGACCCTGAGCGACTGGCAGGCGATGAGCCCCCGCTCGGCCGCCGCCACCGTGCTCGCAGTATCCGGCGTAGCCGATCAGGCGACCGTGAACGCCACCGCACACACCCAGACCACCAGCTCGTCCGGCGCGTTCTCGGCACTCAGCGCCTACGAAGCCGAAAACGGTTCACTGACCCTGATGACAGTGCTGCTCTTCGCCATCTCAGCCCTGGTAATCGGCGCATTCTTCACCGTGTGGACCGTCCAGCGCATGCCCGACATCGCCACCCTCAAAGCACTCGGCGCCACCTCGGGCTCCCTGGTCCGCGACGCCCTCGCCCAAGCCGCGATCGTGTTGACCGCCGGCGTCGCCGCCGGACTCGGCATCACCACTGCGGCAGCCGCTTTCATGGGCGACGCCCTCCCCTTCGTACTGAGCCCCGCCACCACCCTGCTGCCCGCGCTGGCACTGATCGTGCTCGGCCTACTCGGCGCCGCCTTCGCCCTCCGCTTCCTCTTCACCACCGACCCACTGACCGCCTTGGGCGCGGGCCGCTGACCATAAGCACTGAGCCACTGGAGTTTCCGAGATGACAACCACTACCACCCGCACTACCACCCTCGACATCACCGACGTAACCCTCACCTACCCCGACGGCACCAGCCGGCTCACCGCCCTCGACCGAGTGAGCCTGCGCGTAACCGGCGGCACCGTAGCCGCCATCACCGGCCCCTCCGGCTCCGGCAAATCCAGCCTCCTCGCCACCGCCGCTACCCTCATCCGCCCCGACTCCGGCCACATCACCCTCGAAACCCCCACCGGCACCACCGATCTCGCCACCCTCACCCGCCGAGAAGCCGCCACCCTCCGCCGCTCCTCCATCGGCATCGTCTTCCAACAACCGAACCTGATCCCCGCCCTGACCGCCCTAGAACAACTAGAGGTAATGACCCACCTAGGCCAACGCATCTTCACCCCCGCCAAAGAACGCCGCGAAACCCGCACCAGGGCAACAGAACTACTCGAATCAGTCGGCTTGACCGACCAACAATCCAAACGCCCCGCCCAACTCTCCGGCGGCCAACGCCAACGCGTCAACATAGCCCGCGCCCTGATGAACAACCCATCCCTACTGGTAATCGACGAACCAACCAGCGCCCTCGACACCGAACGAGGCGCCGCCATCATCGATCTCATCCTCACCGTAGCCCGCAACCACGACGCCGCCACCCTCCTGGTAACCCACGACCAAACCCACCTCCACCGCATGGATGCCGTCTACCGAATGGTCGACGGCCACCTCACCCAAACCTCCCCCGCAACCCCGTAGCGTCCAAGTCTCCAATCATCGAAAGATGGAACGTTCCAACATAATTCGTTCCATCAGCGTCGTGATTTCGGCTTTGATTTCCGTCGGTGGCAACTGATAGCTTGCCTGCATGCCCAGCCACCTCCACGAGCTACTCATCGAGCTGTTCCGGCAACGCCCGCAGCTAGCCGCCGAGCTACTAACGACCGTGCTGGACACCCAACTGCCCGAATTCGACCACGCCCGTCTGGAATGCGGAGATTTCCCCGACATCAATCCCACTGAATACCGTGCCGACGCGGTGGTGGTGCTCGCGAACGGAACTACCCCCGCCATAGCGGTGGTGGTGGAAGTTCAACTGCAGCCCGACAAAGACAAGTCATGGAGCTGGCCGGTTTACCTCACGACTCTCCGTGCTCGGCTGAAATGCCCCGCTGTCCTGTTGGTGCTGTGCCCAGACAAGCGCACCGCCACCTACTGCCGCAGACCCATTACCGTTGCGCCCGAATTCACGCTGAGACCGTTGGTACTGAGCCCGAGCGATATCCCCGTGGTCACCGATTCGGAGACCGCAGGAGCCAATCCCGAGCTCGCGGTCCTCTCCGCCGTTGCACACAGCAATCATCCCGACCGCGAAACAATCCTGACCCTCCTGGCCACCCGCGTACTCCCCGCGGCACACGGCAAGGAGTACATTGACCTGGTAACGCGCCTCTTGCCCACGGCCGCCCGACACTTCTTGGAGAGCCTCATGACCGCTGGCTACGAGTACCAAAATGAGCTCATCCGGACCTACTTCTTCGATGGTGAGACGAAGGCGTTGTTGACGGTGCTCGAGGCACGGGGCATCACCCTCCCGGAGGACTTGAGGAGCCGGATCGAGGCGTGCACCGATCGTGGGCAATTCGACACATGGCTGCGTCGAGCTGCCAACGCCACCTCGGCAGAGGATCTCTTCGCCGACTAGCACGCCCGTTTCTCAACCAACTTCGGTTCCGTCGTCGCCACCTCAACTTCGCCCCACGGAATTACTGGCGGGCACTTGCCTGAAAGGCCCCATGTACAACGGAGCATCCAAATTCTGCGCGCCTACCTCGCGCTTCTTTTACTCCTGCGGACAAGTCGACGCATTGCTGGTGGTCCTCGAAGCGCGAGGTCTGCTCTTATCGCCGGAGAGCGCAGCCCTGGCCGAAACATGCACCGATGTTTGGCATCTCGACACCGACTATCTTGATACATTCCTACGCCGTGCTGCCAGCGCCGCTTCCGTAGCAGAGGTTTTCGCTGGCCACCTACCTGATCAGGATCTATTTGCCGACGCCGAGTAGGGCGTTGCGCTCGCGATGGACCTTGGCGCGGAGGGCATCTACGAATGCGGCTACTTCTGGGCGGCGGAGGGTTTCGGAGCGGGCGACGAGCCAGTAGGCGAGTTTTACGGAGACGGCTTCGGGGAGGACGCGGGTGAGGTCGGGGTGGCGGTCGGCCATGAAGCAGGGGAGCAGGCCGATGCCTGCGGCGGCGCGGGTGGCTTCTACGTGGACGAAAACGTTTGTTGAGGTTACTGATTCGCGCATGGCGGGGGCGAAGCTGGAGGCGAGGTCGAGGTCGTCGACTTGGAGCATGGAGTCGATGAAGTAGACGAGGGGGTGGTGGACGAGGTCTTCGACGCGGGCTGGGGAGCCGTGTTCGGACAGATAGTCTCGTGCGGCGTAGAGGCCGAGGCA
This sequence comes from Nocardia sp. CS682, assembly GCF_004634405.1. Classification (NCBI taxonomy): domain Bacteria; kingdom Bacillati; phylum Actinomycetota; class Actinomycetes; order Mycobacteriales; family Nocardiaceae; genus Nocardia; species Nocardia sp. CS682. The sequence goes on from NZ_CP029710.1 coordinate 3,736,666, forward strand.
GTAGTCGGCCAGGCGGGTGGCGGTGGCGCGGTGGACTTGGGGTTCGCCGACGACTACCTCTAGGTCCAGGCCGGAGCGCTGGGTCGACGCGCGTCGTGTGGTGGCCACGATTTCGACGGTGATCTTGGGGTGTTGCCGTTGCACGTCGGCGGCGGCGGGGGCGGCGAGGTAGGCGCTGAAGCCGTCGGTCGCCGAAATGCGCACCACCCCTTCGAGAACTCGGCTGCCGTCGGCGTCTGCGGCCAGTGACTTGACGGCCGACTCGACGACCTCGGCCGCCGCCAACGCCTCCCGGCCGAGTTCGGTGAGCTCCCAGCCGCCGGCCGCCCGGGTCAGTACCCGACCACCGAGGGTGTGCTCGAGTGCGGCGATGCGCCGGGAGATGGTGGTGTGGTTGATGCCGAGTTCTTCGGCAGCGGACACGAAGCGCCCGGACCGGCCGACGGCCAGCAGAACCAGGAGGTCATCCGCGCTCGGCCGCCGGGCCGACCCAGATGACCCATCCCTCATATCTGCATCATCGCAGATAGCTACTGCACAACTAGTCATTGCGGTCACACCCATCTGCACTAATACTTCGTTGCAGCCGAGATTTGTGGGGGCCATCACATCTCTACCGCGATGTGACCCCCGGCACGAAGGAGAGTTCGATGAGCGTGCGCAGTGCATTGTGGCCGACGGGCGGCGAGCCCGGCGGGGTGCCGACCGGCTTGAGACGGGTAGTAGCCGCATCCATGGCGGGCACGGTCGTCGAATGGTACGAGTTCTTCCTCTACGGCACCGCCGCGACACTGGTGTTCAGCAAGGTGTTCTTCGCCAAGGGCACCAGCGATCTGGACGCGATCCTCGCCGCCTTCGTCACCTACGCGGTCGGCTTCGCCGCACGCCCGTTGGGCGGCATCGTCTTCGGGCATTTCGGCGACAAGTACGGCCGCAAGAAGCTGCTGCAATTCAGCCTGATCCTGGTGGGCGCCTCCACCTTTCTGATGGGCTGTCTGCCGACGTTCGGTCAGATCGGTTATTGGGCGCCCGCACTGCTGGTCACCCTGCGCTTCATCCAAGGCTTCGCGGTCGGCGGTGAATGGGGCGGCGCGGTGCTGCTGGTGGCCGAACACAGTCCGAGCCGCAGCCGCGGTTTCTGGGCGAGCTGGCCGCAAGCGGGCGTGCCGATGGGCAACCTGCTCGCGACGGGTGTGTTGCTGGTCCTGACCACCTGGCTGTCCGACGCCGCCTTCCTCAGCTGGGGCTGGCGCGTGGCGTTCTGGCTGTCGGCGGTGGTGGTGCTGGTCGGCTACTACATCCGCACCAAGGTCACCGACGCCCCCATTTTCGTTGCCGCGCAACAGGAAGTGGAGAAGATCAAGGCGACCTCGCTCAGCGTCGTCGAGGTGGTCAAGCGTTACCCGCGCGGCGTGCTCACCGCCATGGGGCTGCGTTTCGGGGAAAACATCCTGTACTACCTGGTCGTCACCTTCACCATCACCTACCTCAAGGTGCAGGTGCATGTCGACACCACGGTCATCCTCTGGTGGCTGCTCGCCGCGCATGCCGTGCATTTCCTGGCGGTCCCGGTGGCCGGCCGGCTCTCCGACCGGTTCGGCAGGCGACCGGTGTACCTGGTCGGCGCGCTCACCGCAGGCAGCTGGGGCTTCTTCGCCTTCCCCATGATGGACAGCGGGCACTACGCGCTCATCATGTTCGCCATCATCATCGGCCTGGTGTTCCACGCGCTGATGTACGCCGGGCAGCCCGCGATCATGGCGGAGATGTTCCCTACCCGGATGCGCTATTCCGGTGTGTCCCTCGGTTATCAGGTCACCTCGATCGTGGCCGGATCACTCGCGCCGATCATCGCCGTCCGGCTGCTCAACACCTACAAGTCCGCGGTACCCATCGCGATCTACCTGGCCATCGCCGCGGCGATCACCGCCGTCGCGGTGGTGTTCGCCCGGGAAACGAGAGGTGTGACCTTGGAAAGCATCGACCTCGCCGATGCCGAGAACCTAGCCGCCAAGCCCGCCCCGGTGGCCGCCAAATGAGCGACCTGACAGGCCGTTCCGCGCTGATCACCGGTGGCGCGAGTGGTATCGGCGCCGCCTGTGCGCGGGAGCTGTCCGCCCGTGGCGTACTGGTCACCATCGCCGATATCGACGATGTGGGCGCCAAGGCGCTGGCCCGTGAGCTCGGCGGAAAGTCGTGGGCGGTAGACCTTCTCGATGTCGAGGGCCTGGAAGCGCTCGATCTCGAGGTGGACATCCTGGTGAACAACGCCGGGGTGCAGAGCATCAGCCCGATCGAGGACTTCGCCCCGCAGCAGTTCCGGAACCTGCTCACTCTGATGGTCGAGGCGCCGTTCCTGCTCATCCGGGCGGCTCTACCGCACATGTACCGGCAGGGCTTCGGCCGGATCATCAATATCTCGTCGGTACACGGGATCCGGGCTTCGGAGTACAAGGCCGCCTACGTCACCGCCAAGCACGGCCTGGAGGGCCTGTCCAAGGTCACCGCGCTGGAGGGCGGCAGGCACGGCGTCACCAGCAACTGCGTCAGCCCGGGCTACGTCCGAACCCCGTTGGTGGACAAGCAGATCGCCGACCAGGCCAAGGCGCACAACATTCCTGAGCAGGAAGTGCTGGAGAAGATCCTGCTCACCGAGAGCGCGATCAAACGCCTGGTCGAACCGGAAGAGGTTGCCGCGCTGGTGGGTTGGCTCGCGTCGGCGGACGCGGGCATGGTGACCGGCGCGAGTTACACCATGGACGGCGGGTGGAGCGCTCGATGATCGAGCCTTCACCCCAGGGCGGCCAGCGCCATCCGGCGCAGGATGGGCCTGGCGCGCGCGGCGGTCGCCGTGGTTGCGCTGTGTGGCGTGGAGTTGATCAGTCCGAAGGCGGCGTGGGCCTGCACCCGCGCCGCCTCCTCGGGTAGCCCGGGGTGCAGGTCGCGCAGCACGGTGACCCAGATTTCCACGTACTGGCGCTGGGTGCGGCGCAGCTCCCGGCGCGCGGCGGCGGGCACATTCTCGAGGTCGCGGTCCTGGATTCGGATCAGCTCGGGATCGCCGAGCGCGAAGTCCAGGTGGAAGTCGACGAGACCGTCCAGCGCCTCGGCCGGACCGGCGGTGCGCGCGACCACCGCCTTACCGCCGTCGAGCAGCCGCTGGCTGACGCCGACGAGCAGTTCCACCAGCAGCGCTTCCTTGTTCGGGAAGTGGCGGTAGACGGCGGGCCCACTGATCCCGACGGCCGCACCGAGGTCGTCGAGGCGCATGCCGAGGAAGCCCCGGTCCGCGATCAGCCGCGCGCCTGCGTCGAGGAGCTGCTGCCGTCGCTGCGCCTTCAGCTGTTCGCGGCGGGTGAGCGTGCCGGGGTCAGTGCTGGTCACACGCGCTCCTTTCGCCCTCCTGGACATCTCGGTTAACCAAGATTAACCTGGATTCCAGTTATCGGCGACTAACTGGCCGACCTTTCGCCCGACCGCACCCCCTCATAGAGTCGCCCCGCGACGCTGACCCAGAGGACCACGTAATGACCGTTACCGAAGAGGCCGTCGACAACCGAGTCGCCCACAAGGCGCTGGTGGACGACCTGAGCGCCCGGCTCGCCGCCGCCGCGCTCGGCGGGCCCGCGAAGGCCAGGGACCGCCATGTGGCGCGCGGCAAACTGCTGCCGCGCCAGCGGGTGGATCAGCTGCTCGACCCAGGCAGCCCGTTCCTCGAACTCTCTCCCCTGGCCGCGACCGGAATGTACGGCGACGAATCCCCCGGTGCCGGGATCATCACCGGTATCGGGCGGGTGTCCGGCCGCGAGTGCGTGATCGTGGCCAACGACGCCACCGTCAAGGGCGGCACCTACTACCCGATGACGGTGAAGAAGCACCTGCGCGCCCAGGAGATCGCGCTGCAGAACCAGCTGCCCTGCCTGTATTTGGTCGATTCCGGTGGCGCGTACCTGCCCGAGCAGGACGAGGTGTTCCCGGACCGCGAGCACTTCGGGCGCATCTTCTACAACCAGGCGACCATGAGCGCCAAGGGAATTCCGCAGATCGCCGCGGTGCTCGGTTCCTGCACCGCGGGCGGCGCTTACGTGCCCGCGATGAGCGACGAGGCGGTGATCGTGCGCAATCAGGGCACGATCTTCCTCGGCGGCCCGCCGCTGGTGAAGGCGGCGACCGGCGAGGTGGTCACCGCGGAGGAGCTCGGCGGCGGTGAACTGCATTCGCGCACTTCGGGAGTCACCGACCACCTGGCGGAGGACGACCGGGACGCGCTGCGCATCGTGCGCCGCATCGTCGCGACTCTCGGCCCACGTCCGGCGAGCCCATGGGAGGTGCTGCCGACGGTGGCGCCCACCGCACCCGAGTCTGAGTTGTACGACGTGGTGCCGGTGGACCTGCGCACGCCGTACGACGTCCGCGAGGTGATCGCGCGCCTCGTCGACGGAGATCTACACGGGGACAGTGCCTTCCACGAGTTCAAGGCCGAATACGGCAAGACGCTGGTCACCGGTTTCGCGCGCATCCACGGCCATCCGGTCGGCATCGTGGCCAACAACGGCGTGCTGTTCAGCGAATCCGCCATGAAGGGCGCGCATTTCATCGAGCTCTGCGACAAGCGCAAGATTCCGCTGCTGTTCCTGCAGAACATCACCGGCTTCATGGTCGGCCGCGACTACGAGGCCGGTGGCATCGCCAAGCACGGCGCCAAGATGGTCACCGCGGTGGCCTGCGCGCGGGTGCCGAAGCTGACCGTGGTGATCGGCGGTTCGTACGGCGCGGGCAACTATTCGATGTGCGGGCGCGCGTATTCGCCGCGCTTCCTGTGGATGTGGCCCAACGCCAGGATCTCGGTGATGGGTGGCGAGCAGGCCGCCTCCGTCCTGGCGACGGTGCGCGGCGATCAGCTCGACAGCTCGGGGCAGCCGTGGTCGGCCGCGGACGAAGAGGCGTTCAAGGCGCCGATCCGCGACCAGTACGAAAGCCAGGGCAATCCCTACTATTCGACGGCCCGGCTCTGGGATGACGGCGTGATCGACCCCGCGGACACCAGAACCGTGCTCGGGCTTGCCCTTTCGGTCTGCGCCCAGGCGCCGCTCGAACCCGTTTCCTACGGCGTCTTCCGGATGTGAGTCTGATGCTGAACAAATCTCATCCCGTCGGCTTCGACACCGTGCTCGTGGCCAACCGCGGCGAGATCGCGGTGCGCGTCATCCGCACCCTGCGCGCCATGGGAATTCGCTCGGTCGCGGTCTACAGCGATGCCGACGCCGACGCCAGGCACGTGCACGAGGCCGATACCGCGGTGCGACTCGGTCCGGCCGCCGCCCGCGACAGCTATCTCGCGATCGACAAGGTGGTGGCCGCCGCCGTACGCACCGGCGCACAAGCGGTTCATCCCGGGTACGGATTCCTCTCCGAGAACGCCGCTTTCGCCGCCGCGCTGGCGGACGCGGGCATCGTCTTCCTCGGCCCGCCCGCCCGCGCGATCGAGGTGATGGGCGACAAGATCGCGGCGAAGAACACTGTCTCCGCGTTCAATGTCCCGGTGGTGCCGGGCATCGCCAGGCCCGGCCTGACCGACGCCGACCTGATCGAGGCGGCCGACGAGGTGGGCTACCCGGTGCTGGTGAAGCCCTCCGCCGGTGGTGGCGGCAAGGGCATGCGGCTGGTCGAGGATCCCGCGCGGCTGCCGGAGGCACTGCTCAGCGCGCGCCGCGAGGCCGCCGCCGCGTTCGGTGACGACACGCTGTTCCTGGAGCGTTTCGTCACCCGCCCGCGGCACATCGAGGTGCAGGTGCTGGCCGACCAGTTCGGCAACGTGCTGCACCTGGGCGAGCGCGAGTGCAGCCTGCAACGCAGGCACCAGAAGGTGATCGAGGAGGCCCCGTCCCCGCTGCTCGACGCGGCGACCAGGGCCAGGATCGGCGCGGCCGCCTGCAACACCGCGCGCAGCGTCGACTATGTCGGCGCGGGCACGGTCGAGTTCATCGTCTCCGCCGATCGGCCGGACGAGTTCTTCTTCATGGAGATGAATACCCGCCTGCAGGTGGAACATCCGGTCACCGAGCTGGTCACCGGCGTCGACCTGGTGGAGTGCCAGGTCCGGGTCGCGGCCGGGCAGAAGCTCGCGGTGGAGCAGGACGAGATCCGGATGATCGGGCATGCCGTCGAGGCCAGGGTGTACGCCGAGGATCCCGGGCGCGGGTTCCTGCCCACCGGCGGCACGGTGCTCGACCTGTCCGAGCCGGAAGGCACCGGGGTCCGGGTGGATTCGGGCCTGCGCATCGGCACCGTGGTCGGCAGCGACTACGACCCGATGCTGGCGAAGGTCATCACGCACGGCGCCGACCGGACGTCCGCGATCGCGAAACTCGATCGGGCGCTGGGCGATACGGTGCTGCTCGGGGTGACCACCAATATCGAGTTCCTGCGCTTCCTGCTCGCCGACCCGAACGTCGCGGCGGGGCAGCTGGATACCGGTCTGCTGGATCGCCGGGTCGCCGACTTCCACCCGGCCCCCGTCGATGACGAGATGTTCCTGGCCGCGGCCGCCTACCGGTGGCTGCGACGCTGGCCGACCACCCCGGACGACCCCTGGCAGGTTCCGTCCGGCTGGCGGATCGGCGACGCCGCACCGACCCCGATCCGGCTGGCCGGCGGCGACCGGATCGAGCACGTGTACCTCACCGGCTCCCCCACCGACGCGACTGCACGTATCGACGACGGCCAATCCATCTCGCTCACAGCAGCTTTCGCCGAGAACGTCCTGACACTGACCCTGGACGGCATCCGGCAGGAATACCGGGTCGCCGAATACGACGGGCACCTGTGGCTGGCCGGCCCCACCGGCATCGCCATGCTGCGCGAAGTGGCCGAGGCCAGTGTGCGCGGCGCGACCGAGCATGTCGGCGACGCCGAGATCACCAGCCCCATGCCGGGTTCGGTGATCGCACTGCAGGTGGACAACGGTGCCACCGTCGCGGCGGGCGCGCCCATCGTCATCGTGGAGGCGATGAAGATGGAGCATTCGCTCACCGCACCGATCGCCGGCACCGTCGAAATCCTGGTCGCACCAGGCACCCAGGTGCGTTTGGACCAGGTACTCGCCCGCATCATCGCGACGCCCGCCGCCGACGAGCCGGCCTCGCCACCCGATTCCGGAGCAGACCGGAAGGCCGGGGAAGACTCGAATACCGCCGAGCCAGAAGGAAACCAAGCATGACCGACTTCCTGTCCACCGGCGCACTGCCGCAGGAGTACCGCGATCTGGCCATGACGGTGCGCGATTTCGCGCGGACGGTGGTCGCCCCGGTGGCCGCCGAGCACGACGCGAACCACACCTTCCCGTACGAGGTGGTCGCGGGCATGGCCGAGATGGGCCTGTTCGGCCTGCCGTTCCCCGAGGAGTACGGCGGCATGGGCGGCGACTACTTCGCACTGTGCCTGGCTCTGGAAGAGCTCGGCAAGATAGACCAGAGCGTGGCCATCACCCTGGAGGCCGGCGTCTCCCTCGGCGCGATGCCCATCTACCGCTACGGCAACGACAAACAGAAGCTGGAGTGGCTGCCGCAGCTGACCAGTGGCCGGGCCCTCGCCGCGTTCGGGCTCACCGAGCCCGGCGCGGGCAGCGACGCGGGCGGCACCCGGACCACCGCCATCGCCGACAGCGGCGAGTGGGTCATCAACGGCAGCAAGCAGTTCATCACCAACTCCGGCACCGACATCACCACGCTGGTCACGGTGACGGCGGTGACCGGCGAGGTCGGCGGCAAGAAGGAGATCTCCACCATCCTGGTGCCCACCGACACCCCAGGGTTCGTCGCCGAGCCCGCCTACAACAAGGTCGGCTGGAACGCCTCGGACACCCACCCGCTGAGTTTCACCGACGTCCGGGTGCCGCAGGACAACCTGCTCGGCGAGCGCGGCCGCGGCTACGCGAACTTCCTGCGCATCCTCGACGAGGGCCGGATCGCCATCGCGGCGCTCGCGGTCGGCGCCGCGCAGGGCTGCGTCGACGAGAGCGTGCGCTACGCGAAGGAACGCGAGGCGTTCGGCCAGGCCATCGGCCGTAACCAGGCCATCGCCTTCAAGATCGGCAGAATGGAAGCGCGGGCCCATACGGCGCGCACCGCCTACTATGACGCCGCGGCACTGATGCTGGCGGGCAAGCCGTTCAAGAAGCAGGCCTCCATCGCCAAACTGGTGGCCAGCGAGGCGGCCATGGACAATTCCCGGGACGCCACCCAGATCTTCGGCGGCTACGGCTTCATGAACGAATACCCGGTGGCCAGGCACTACAGGGACAGCAAGATCCTCGAAATCGGTGAGGGCACAACGGAGGTGCAGTTGATGCTGATCGGACGGGAGCTCGGGCTGTGACGGACTTGACCGACGGCTTGCGCCGGGTAGTGCAGACCGGCATGTGGTTCGAGGAGCTCGAGACCGACGTGCTGTACGAGCACCGGCCGGGCCGCACCATGACCGAGACCGACAACGTGCTGTTCAGCACGCTGACCATGAATCCGCAAGGGCTGCACATCGATGCGGCCTACAGCGACGCCCAGGAGCCGTTCCATCAGCGCCTGGTCAATTCGCTGTTCACGCTCGGCACCATGGTCGGCCTCTCGGTGGCGCACCTGACCCAGGGCACCACCGTCGCCAATCTCGGCTTCACCGAGGTGAAGTTCCCGGCCCCGCTGTTCCACGGCGACACCGTCTACGCCGAGACCGTCGTGCTGGACAAGCGGGTCTCGAAGAGCAGGCCGGGCGAGGGCATCGTCACCTTCCGGCACACCGCACGCAACCAGCACGGCACCGTCGTGGCCGTGGCGGTGCGCAACGCGATGATCCGCCTGCGACCAGAAGGCGGACAGTCGTGACCTGGCAGCTGCCAGGACCAGCCTGGCTGTTCTGCCCGGCGGATCGACCGGACCGCTACGAAAAGGCCGCCGCGGCAGCTGATGTGGCGATCCTGGACTTGGAGGACGGTGTCGCTGCCGCGGACAAGGCGGCGGCGCGCAAGGCACTCGTCGAGACACCGCTGGATCCCGAGACCACCGTGGTCCGGGTCAACGCGGCGGGCACCGACGAGCACTCGCTCGATCTGGCCGCCCTGACCGACACCGGCTATCGGCGCATCATGCTGCCGAAATGTGAATCCGCCGAACAGGTCTCGACCCTGGCGGAATATGAAGTGGTCGCGTTGATCGAATCGCCGCTCGGTGCATTGACGGTCGACCGAGCGATGGCGGTACCCAATGCGATAGGCGTGATGTGGGGCGCCGAGGACCTCGTCGCCGGGCTCGGCGGCAACGCCAGCAGGCATGCCGACGGCAGCTATCGCGATGTGGCGCGCCACGTTCGGTCCACCGCGCTGCTCGCCGCCAAGGCGTACGGCAAGTTCGCACTCGACTCGGTGTATCTCGACATCCGCGACCTCGACGGCCTGCGCGCCGAGGCGCTCGACGCGGTCGCCGTCGGATTCGACGCGAAGGTCGCCATCCACCCCAGCCAGCTCGCGGTCATTCGCGCGGCATACGCCCCCACAGCGGCCGAATTGGACTGGGCCAGGCGGGTACTCGACGAGGTGCCGAAGCATCGCGGGGTGTTCGCCTTCGAGGGCCGCATGGTCGACGCCCCCGTCTTACGCCACGCCGAGCAGATCGTGCGGCGCGCCGAGCGCGCCTGAACCCGAGTTCGAAAGCCAGGAGGATTGCGGTGCAACCACAGTGGGTGCCGACCGAGCAGGATATCGCCGACGCCAGGATCACCGACTTCGCGCGGTTCGTCACGGCACGCACCGGCCGCGCCGTGCCCGATTACCAGGCACTGTGGCAGTGGTCCGTCGATGAGATCGCCGAATTCTGGCACGCGGTGTGGGATTACTTCGAGCTCGGCGATATCGCCGGCGAGGTGCTGGCCGACGCGGAAATGCCGGGCGCGCAATGGTTTCCCGGCACCAGGCTGAACTACGTCGATCAGGTGGTTCGCCAGTTCCGCACCGACCGCCCCGCGATCGTCGCCGTCGGTGAGGACGCGGAACGACGCGAGGTGTCCTGGGTCGAATTGATCGACCACACGGCGGCTTTGGCCCGGACTCTGCGGGACCTGGGAGTACAGCCGGGCGATCGGGTGGCGGGCTACCTGCCCAATATCCCGGAGACCGTCATCGCGTTCCTGGCGACCGCGAGCATCGGCGCGGTGTGGACCGCCTGCGGCCAGGACTACTCGCCCAAGGCCGCCCTGGATCGGCTCGGCCAGCTCGAACCCGCCGTGCTGATCACCGTGGACGGCTACCGCTTCGGCGGCAAGGCCCACGACAAGCGCGCCGACATCGCCGCGCTGCAAGCCGGTCTCGGCGCCCTGCGCGGCACGATCGCCGTGTCTCAGCTGGGGCTCGACGTTGCGGATGCGACGCCGTGGCGAGACGCGATCGCCAGCGACGAGGCCGCGCCCGCCGTGATCGAGACGGAGACGGTCGATTTCGACCATCCGCTGTGGATCGTGTTCTCCTCCGGCACCACCGGGCTGCCGAAGGGCATCGTGCACGGGCACGGCGGGGTGCTGCTTGAGCATCTCAAAGCCGTTGCCCTGCAAACCGATATCGGACCGGACGACACCTTCTTCTGGTACACCAGCCCGAGCTGGATGATGTGGAACTTCCAGATCTCCGGCCTGCTGGTCGGCGCGACCGTCGTCTGCTACGACGGCAGCCCCACCTATCCGGCGCCGGATGCGCTGTGGCGCATCGCCGCCGAGACCCGCACGACCATGCTCGGCACCAGCCCCGGCTACGTGCTCGCCTGCATCAAGGCGGGCGCCGTGCCGCGCACCGAGCACGACCTGTCCGCACTGCGCGCGGTCGGCATCACCGGTGCGTCGCTGCCCACCTCGTCGGCACTCTGGCTGGGCGAGAACACCGGTGACCACGTCCAGGTCAACTCGATCAGCGGCGGCACCGACGTGGTGTCGGCCTTCCTCGGTGGCGTCCGCACGGTGCCTGCCTGGCCCGGCGAGCTTTCCGCACGCTTTCTCGGCGCCTCGATCGAAGCCTTCGACGGCACGGGCCAGCCGGTCCGCGGCGAGGTCGGCGAGCTGGTCATCACGAAGCCGATGCCGTCCATGCCGGTGCGGTTCTGGCACGACGCCGACGGAAAGCGTTACCACGACGCCTATTTCGACATGTACCCCGGCGTGTGGCGGCACGGCGACTGGATCACCATCACCGACCGCAACTCCATCGTCGTGCACGGCCGCTCCGACTCCACGCTCAACCGCCACGGCATCCGGATGGGCAGCGCCGACATCTACCAGTCCGTCGAGCGCCTCCCCGAGGTCGCCGAGGCGCTGGTCATCGGCGCCGAACAGCCCGACGGCGGCTACTGGATGCCGCTGTTCGTCGTGCTCGCGCCCGGCGCCGAACTCACCGACGACCTGAAGACCCGCATCAACACCACCATCCGCACCGAGGTGTCCCCGCGCCACGTGCCCGACGAAATCCTAATCGCCCCTGGCATTCCGCACACCCGGACCGGCAAGAAGCTCGAGGTGCCGATCAAGAAGCTCTTCCAAGGGGCCGACGCCACCCGCGTCGTCGAACGCAGTGCCGTGGACAACCCGGACCTGCTCGATTGGTACGCGGCCGTCCGCCCGAACGCCGAGAGCTAGCGCCTGATTCGAACTGTTTCATAGACCCCTGCCCGCGCATCTCCTAGCGTGGTGCAGGACAGGCTCGTCCCTTACCCCGGCGGAGGTGGCATTGTGGCCGCGCAGGACGTCCGAGCGCGCGACGAGATCGCCGCGTATCCACCGGGGTCGCGACTGCCCGGCATCGTGCAGAGCATCCTGTTCCAGGTCGATCGGCAGCGGTTCGTGCCCGCCTTGGCGCGCCGGTACGGTGACGTCTTCACGCTGCGGATCCCGCCGTTCGCCGACCATGCCGTGGTGTTCTCCCGCCCGGAGCACATCAAGGAGATCTTCGCGGGCAACCCACACGACCTGCACGCGGGCGAGGGCAACCAGATCCTCGGCCATGTGATGGGCAGCCACTCGCTGCTGCTCACCGACGAGGACGAACACGCCAGGGCCAGGCGGCTGCTGATGCCCGCCTTCAACGGCTCGGCGCTGCGCGCCTACCGCGACCTGGTCGCCGACATCGCCGTCGCCGAGATCGCCCGCTGGACACCGGGTGCCACGCTGATCACGCTCGACCGGATGAACGCGCTCACCCTCGAGGTGATCGTGCAGGTGGTCTTCGGGGTCACCGATGAACACACCCGCGCCGAACTCGGGCCGCGACTGCGGCAGATCGTGAACCTGAATCCGCTGGTGTTCCTCGGCTTCAAGGCGAACCTGCTCGCCCGAGTGGGACCGTGGAAGCGGTTCGCCGACAACTTGCGCGCGGTCGATGCCCTGCTCTACGCCGAGATCGCGGCCCGACGGCGGGCACCGGATCTGGCCGAGCGCACCGATGTGCTGTCCCGGCTGCTGCACGCGGGCACCGGCGAGGACCACGACCCGCCGCTCACCGACGCCGAACTGCGCGATCAGCTCATCACCCTGCTGCTGGCCGGGCACGAGACGACCGCGTCGGCGCTGTCCTGGGCGCTGTACGAGCTCGCGACCCGTCCGGATATCCAAGAGCTGGCCTACGCGGCCGCGCGCTCCGACGACGACAAATATCTGGAAGCCGTCATGAAGGAGGCGATGCGGCTACACGTCGTCATCAACGGAACCAACCGAAAACTGACCAGGGATATGACAATCGGCGGCAGGCGACTGCCCGCGGGCACGGTGGTGAGCACCTCGATCCTGCTCGCCCACCGCAATCCCGACAGCTACCCCGACCTCGCCGTCTTCCGGCCGGAGCGTTTCCTCGCCGGTGAGGTGGCGCCGAACACCTGGTTCCCGTTCGGCGGCGGGGTCCGGCGCTGCATCGGTGCGGGCTTCTCGCTGATGGAGAGCACCGCGGTGCTGCGGGAAATCCTTGTGCGGCATTCGCTTTCGCTGCCCGAGGGCACGGAACCCGAACGCGGCAAGACCCGCAACATCACCACGGTCCCGCGCGGCAAGGCGCGCCTGGTCATCACGCCACGCGCTTGAGGCGACCTGCGCAACGACACTGCATGATTGCTGAGCAGTTGTGGCAGCGATCACAGTGACGACTCTCGCCTACAGGTCGCGCGGACTCGCGCCGCTTTCCGGCAGGTAGTGCGCTTATTCGGCGTGACCTGGGGCACCCGGACGGTTCGGCGGGCGCCCGCGCCGAGCCGTAGCCCGTCTCACCAGCCCTGATCAGTACGATGTCCGCATGAGTGTCGACAATCGCCGCACGGCGCGGAAGGCGAGCACCGGCGACTCGGCACCCCGCGAGGTCCGGCGCAGGCCGAAGAATCGACGGGCCCAGATCGCCGCGGCCTCGGCCGCCGCGTTCGGCGCGCTCGGCTATCACGGCGTGAGCATGGAGGACATCGCCTCCGGCCTCGGCATCAGCTCCGCCGCGCTGTATCGGCACTATCCGAGCAAGTACGCGCTGTTCCGCGAGGAATTGCTGCGGGTGGGCCGGGCGATGACCGCGGCGGTCGAGCTGCCCGCCGAAGCCGCGGCATGGCCGCCCGACCAGCGGTTACGGCACGTGCTGGACGCGCTCATCACCGTCACCATCGAGAACCGGCCGACCATCACCCTGGTGCGCTGGGAGGGCCGCTACCTCGAGCCCGACGATGTGACGACGCTGGACGACCAGCAGCTCACCGTGCTCGGCGCGCTCGGCAGCCAGCTCGCCGAGCTGCGGCCGGAACTGACCGAGGACGACACCCGGGTACTGCGGATGGCCTTGCTGAGCACGATCACCAGCATCGCCGACCACCACGCCACGCTGCCGGCGAAATCCCTTGCCCGGCTGCTCGGTTCGGCATGCCAGCCGATCGTCGGCGCACAGTTGCCCGCGGAGCAGCCCGCCGAGCCGCTGCAGGTGGTCGAGATCCCGGACTCGTTCAAACATGAACTGCTGCTGCGTAAAGCGGTGGAGCTGTTCCATGAGCGCGGCTATCCGAACGTCAGCGTGGAGGACATCGCCACCGCCGCCGGGCTTTCCGCGGCCTCGGCGGTGTACCGGTTCTATCGCGGCAAGAGCGACCTGCTCGCCGCGGCTTTTCGCCGTGCCGCGGAACGGGTTTCGGGCGCGGTCGGCCCGGCGGTGGCGAGTGCGTCGAGCCCGGAGGGCGCCCTGACAACACTGATCGACCAGTATGTCGCGGGGTCGTTTGCCGAGCGCGCGCTGACCTACGTGTATTTCACCGAGTTCCAGCACGTTCCGGCGGAGGAACGCGCGGTGCTGCGAAACATCCAGCGACTCAGCGTCGAAGAGTGGGCGCGACTGCTGCGCGAGGTGCGCCCGGAACTCTCGCCCGCCGAGGCACGGTTCCTCATCCACGCCGCGTTCGCGCTGGTGGTCGACCTCGGCCGCGCGTTCGACAATCAGCCGATGGCGGCGCAGGGCCGGGTGCGGCTGCTGATGCAGCTGGTCCTTTTCGGGCGTCCCGCCGCGGCCTGAGCAGACCGGCGCGGCGGAGGTACCAACCGGTCGCTTATGTTACGCGGTATTCCAGATAGGTGCGGTCGAAGAGTTACAGGTAGGTTCCCCTATCCGGCTGCCGTTGTGATCTACCATTCAGTTTGAGTTGCGGGATGCAAAGGCCCCTGTACCGAGCGTCCGATTGGGCTACCATCGCCGCATGGGTGCCCAGGAAGGCCGCGCCGCGGACAAGGCGTCCGACGGGACAGCGCCGCGCGTGGTCCGCCGGCGGCCACGAGATCGACGGGCCCAGATCGCGGCGGCCTCCGCTGAGGCGTTCGGGTCGCTCGGCTACCACGGTGTGAGCATGGAGGACATCGCGTCCCGGCTCGACATCAGCTCGGCCGCGCTGTATCGCCACTACCCCAGCAAATACGCGTTGTTCCGCGAGGAGGCGCTGCGGCTCGGCGCGCTCAGCGAGGCGGCGGTGCGCCTGCCGGACTCGGCGCGCGGGCTGCCCGCCGACGTACGGCTCGGGCGCGTCATGGACGCCCTCATCGCGTCCTCGATCGCCAATCGCCGCAGCGCCGCGCTGCTGCGCTGGCAGCGCCGCTATCTCGAGGACGCCGACGCCGCGATCCTGGACGACCAGCTGGCGACGGTGCATTCGGTCCTGATGTCGCTGCTCGGCGAGGCCCGTCCGGAGCTGGACAAGGCGGACCGGTCCGTGCTGGCGGCCGCGGTGCTGAGCGTGCTCAGCAGCATCGGCGACCACCACGTGTCGATCCCGGTGCGCGCGTTGACCGCACTGCTCGGGGCGGCCTGCCGCGCCGCCGCCGAGTGCGTGCTGCCACCACCGGCGCAACACCCCGAACCCCTTGCGGTAACCGAGATTCCGCTGACCTTCAAGCACGAGCTGCTGCTCGCGCGTGCGATCGAGTTGTTCCACGAACGCGGCTATCCGAATGTCAGCGTCGAGGACATCGCCACCGCGGCCGGGTTGCCCGCCTCCTCCGCGGTGTACCGCTTCTATCGCAGCAAGGGCGACATCCTGGCGGCCGCGTTCCGCCGTGCGGCAGACCGGGTTTCGGCCGCGATCGGCCCTGCGGTCGCCGCCGCCGACGGGCCCGAGCAGGCCCTGACGACACTGATCGAGCTGTACGTGGCGGGCTCGTTCGCCGAACGCGAGCTGACCTTCGTCTACTACGCCGAGATCAGCAACGTGCCTGCCGACGCTCGGACGGCCCTGCGAAACATCCAGCGGCTCAACGTCGAAGAGTGGGCGAAGCTGCTCGTCGGCGTCCGCCCCGAACTCGCCGCCGCCGACGCGAGACTGCTGGTCCATGCAGCCTTGGCGCTGGTGGTCGACCTGGGCCAGCGCTTCGGCTCCACGGATCCGGCGTGCTCGCGGCAACGGGTTGTCCACCTGATGCGGGTCGTGCTGTTCGGACGCGACGCCGAGTAGCTACGGCTGCTGTGGCGGGGCCAGCGGCGAATTCACCTTGTTCACCAGCCACCGGCCGTCCACCTTCTCCAGGCGCATCACCATGGACAGCTGGCCGGGGGCGGGCTTGCCCTGAGTGCCCATGCTGGTGATGGTCTGCCCGATCACCACGATGGCCTCGGCGGAGTGCTCGTCACCGGTCTTGATCGCGCACTGGACATCGTTGACCTTCGACACCACCTCGCCCTGGGTGAGCACCTCGCGCAATTCTTTGCTGGTGCTGTCGAATTGCTTCTTCCAGTCACCGGTCGCGCCGTCGAGCACTGCGGCGAAGTAGGGGTCGAGCTTCTTCGCGTCGTAGTCGGCCAGGATCGGGGCGTAGGCGCAGGCGGCGGTGCGCGCGTCCGCGTTGGCGGCCAGGGTGGCTTTGTTGCCCTTGTTCTGCACATAAAAGATGACACTGGAAGCGACTGCGGCGCAGAGCAATACGGCCGCCGCTACACCGAGCGCGAGTGTTCCGACGCGGCCCGGCCGGAACCGCGCGAACCTGCCGACCGGAGACTCGGCAGTCGTCGTCTGAACCGAGTCCTTCGCTGCCACCACATCACTCGACGCGGTCGAATCCTCGGGTAGTTCGTTGTCGGTCATGGTGCGCTCCTCTATCTACCAGGTGCCGGTCGGGACAGCTCATTGCCGGTGACGCCGGGCGGCGGCCCGGAACCGTTGTCCGGCACGTTCGGTCGCGGCGCGTTCGCCGAACCACGCACCTGCAGTGCCGGATTGCTCGTGACGCAGTAGTTGTAGAGCCGGACCCTGGTGTCGACGGTTTTCGTGGTCGGCACCACCGGCACGGTGTCGTAGTCACAGCTCGGCCGTGGCCACGGGTCGACCAGGGTGTGGTACGCGTTGTCATGGGCCGGAATGCCGATCGCCTCCGAACCCGTGCGCAGCGCCGGGAACAGCGCCGCGATGGCAGGGGCTCGAAGTTTGGCGGCCTTGGTGATCGCGACGAAGTTGGTGACCAGGTTGGTCATCGGATCCTCGGTGTCGCGCACGATGCCACCGAGGGTGGCCAGCTGGCCGGGTCCGAGGTCGAGGAACTTGCGTACTTCCTGATCCGCGGCGGTCAACTGCTGGAACAGCGCGCTGGAACCGGTGGTCAAGGTGGTCAGATCCGGCTGCGCATGACTGGTCGTATCGGCGATCACCTGAAGGTTCTCGATGAGCTGCCTGGTCTGCGGCAGCAGGTCGGTCAATCCGGCCATCGCCCGGCTGATACCGGAGATCATGTTGCGCAGCCGATCCGGGCCACCGGCCAGCGCCTTGTCCAGTTCGTCCACGATGACGTTGAGCCGTCCGGGATTCATCCCGCCGATCAGATCGCTCATGCTGGCGAACACCGACTGCATCGTCACCGGTGCCGTCGTCCTGGCGCGCTCGATCACGGAGCCGTCGGCCAGGTAAGGCCCGCTGTCCGCCTCCGGCCGGAAGTCGAGATACTGCTCGCCCGCCGCGGAGAGCCTGCCGACGGCGACCGTGCCGCCCACCGGAATCCGTGCGGTCTTGTCGATTTCGGCGATCGCCGCGACGCCGTCACCGGAGATGCGGACATCCTCGACCCGGCCGACGCGGGTACCGCGGAAGGTGACGTCGTTGTTCGGTGCGAGACCGCCGGAGCTCTGCAACTCGACCCGCACGGTGTACGTGCTCGGCAGCGGATTGATCCGCAGCACATAGACACCCAGATAGGACGCGCCCAGCACCAGCACCACGATCAGGCCGATATTGGCCACCGCGACCCGGTGCCGGACCAGCCATCGCCACAGGGGGATGGCGGCCGGCGAAGCCGGCGGGGTGGGTGAGCTCAGCGGCGGATTCATCGGCCACCGCCCTGCAGCCGGCCGATGACCTTCTCGATGACCTGCGCCAGGCTGCCGATGAACGCGGGCACGTCACCGATCTCGGGTGGCCTGCTGCCCTTCGGGTCGGTCAGCGCGCCGACGCTGAGATAGGACACGGTGGCCGCGACCGCGAGCACCGGGCCGTCCAGGCTGGCCGAGATCGACGGGTAGATGGCGTGCAGCCCGTCGAGGGCGCCCGCGAGATCGTCACCCATCTTGGTGAAGCCGGACATCAGTCGCTGAATACTGTCGAACAAGCTGAGGAAGTCCGGGCCGGTGGTGTCGGTGAAGTCACCGAGCGCGGCCATGGTCACCGAGACCTTCGCGATGAGATCGGCGATGGCCCTGTTGTTTTCGGCGACCAGCCCGATCAGCGGCGGGAAGGTGTCCGCGGCGGCGCCCAATTCGGCTTTGCGCCTGGCCAATTCCCCGGTGAGGGTATTCAAACCGGTCAGCACGCCGTCGATGTCGGCGGTGCGCCGATTGAGTGCGGTGAGCACATCGGTCATCTCGGTGATCAGATGCGACAGCTCCGGGGCGCGCCCGCCGAACATGGAGTTCATCTCGGCGGTGATCCGGGCCGCCTGGTTGAGGCCGCCGCCGTTGAGCAGCAACGAGACCGACATCATCAGCTGCTCCACCGAGGCGCCGGTCGCGGTGTGCTCCGGGGCGATGGTGTCCCCGGGGCGCAGCAGTTCGGCACCGTCCTGCTTGGCGGGCAGCGTCATCGCGACGAACATGTCGCCGAGCGGCGTGGCCTGGCGCAGCTCGGCGGTGGTCCCCCTGGGCAGCTGAATGTCCTGGCGGATCTGCATCTCCACGTCGGCGAGGAAGTCGGTGGTGCTGATCGCGGACACCATGCCGATATCGGAGCCGCCGATCTTGACGTGCGCGTTCGCGGGCAGGTTCAGTGCGTCCCGGAACACCGCGTGCAGGGTGTAGCCGGGACCGCCGATACCCGGTTTGGGCAGCGGCACGTTGTCCACCGTCACCGCGCAGCCCGAGGTCGCGCCGATCACCACGGCGACGCACAGCGTGGTCAGTGCCCGCGTCCTCATTTGGTCAGTCCGAGCAGCGCGGCGGTGAGCCCGAAGTCCGGGCCGAAATCCTGGATCTTGCCGGTCCGGCAACCGTCCAGGCGCATCTGCACCCGCTCGCAGAACACCGACAGGGCCTCGCCGTCGAGCACCGCCTTGTCCAGCAGGCCGTGCAGGCGCAGCGCCTGATGCTCGCGGCTGGTCGCGTTGGCGAGGTTCTGGAAGAACAGCGGTGTCACGTCGGCGATCTCGGTGACCGCCCGCGCGTTGGCCCGCATCTGCCCGGTGAGGGCGGTGAATCGGTTGAGCGCGCCGAGCAATTGCTCGCGGTTGGTGCCCACCACGGTCGAGGTGTTGGTGACGAAGTCGTTGAGCTGGGCCAGCACCGCCTGCAAGCCCGGCGCCTGCTCGCCCATCAGCTGCACCATGTCGGTGAGCCTGCCGCTGAAATCCCGCACCGTCTGGTCGTTCTCGGCGATGATCTGGGTGATCTCATTGAGTTTCACGATGGTGTTGGAGATCTGGTCACCGTTGGCCAAGCTCACCTCGAACGCCGAGGACATGGCGTCGAGTGTCTCGCGGAGCTTGTCCCCGTTGCCGTCGAGCAGCGGGAAGAGCACCCGGCTCGCCATCGGCCCGGACTCGTTGTCGCCCTTGAGGGCTCGGCCCAGCTGGTCGAAATTCTCCAGGATCCGATCGAGTTCCACCGGTGTGCGCGTGTGCTCGAGCGGGATGTGCGCGCCGTCGGCCAGCACCGGGCCGTCGCCTTCGTAGGCGGGCGCGAGTTCGACGTGCCGGTTGGTGATCAGCTGCGGCGACACCAGCGCCGCGATGGCGTCGGCGGGCACCTTGACGTTCTTGTCGATGGACATGGTCACCTCGACGTAGCTGCCCCTGGCCGTCACCGTGTCGACCCGGCCCACCGGGACCCCGAGGATCGCGACATCGTTACCCGCGTACAGGCCGGCGACATTCTCGAAATCGGCGCTGATCCGCAGGCGTTCGCCGAGATACTGGTCCGGCAGCCCGCTCAGGCTGTCCGGCAGCAGCGAGCACCCGGACGCCACCGCGGCGACCCAGCACAGCACTGCGGTTTTGAGGAAAGTACCTATTCTCATCAGTTGCACCCCTGTACCGCACCGGCGAAACACAACCAGTTGTCCGGGAAGATCCACGGCGCCCACACGTCGCCATAGGGTCCGTTGCCGAGCGCATTGTTGAACTGCCGCAAGGCAACCGGCATGATCTCGTAGAGCGAGTCGAGGTTTTCCCGGTTCTTCTCCAGGCCCTCGGACATGGTGTTCAGACTCTGGATCATCGGCCCGAGTTGATCGTTGTTCTCCAGGCCCATCTCCTGCAGCAGTCGGGAGAGCTCGGCGACGTTGTCCAGCAACGACTTCAGCATGGTCTGCCGCACCGCGACGGCGTTGCCGATGGCCTCGCCGCGGGTGAGCAGCAGCAGCACGCTGTTGCGGTTGTCCGAGACCAGCTGCGAGACCTGATCCATGCTCTTCAGCAGCACGTCGACCTCGTCGCGGCGGTCGTTGATCACCTTGGCCAGCGCGCCGATGCTGTTCAACGCCTCGACGGTGAGCTGCGGCGAGTCACCCATCTGCCTGCTGAGCAGATCCAGCGACTGGCGCAGCTTGGCCGGATCGATCCGCTCGATCCGCTCGAAGGACGACTTGTACACCGGGTCACGGATGACCTTGCTGAGGTTGTACGGCACCGACGTATTCGTCAAAGCAATCCGGTTGCCCGGCAACCCTTTTCCATTGCCGGGCACCAGCTCGACGTGCAACTTGCCGAGGATCGTCGTCATCTTGATGGCCGCGTGCGCGTCCGGGCCGAGCCGCAGATCCCGGCGCACCCGCAGATCGACCAGCACCTTCGCGCCGTCGAGCCGTACCGCGCGCACCGAGCCGACCTCGATGCCGGACACATCCACCGACGCACCTGCCCGCAGGCCGGCCGCCTGGGCGAACTCCGCCTGAATGGTCTTGTCCCCCAACCGGGCCTGGGACAGCACGCTGGAGCCGACCAGCAGCAACACCACCGAACCTGCCGCGAGCAGCCCGAGCCACAGCAGCCGGTTCCGCGGCAGCCGGACGCGCCCGATCAGCGATCGCGCTCGTGTCATCATCGGCACACCTCCGATTGCGAATCGCCGCCGACCTGCGAGAAGAGTCCCGGCGGCAGCAGCACACCCCACAGCGAGACATCGAGACGGCAGATGTAGGCATTGCCGTAGGCGCCATAGCTGGTGAACCTGGCGATGCCGTTGAGCAGGCTCGGCAGCTCGACGGCCGCCTGGTCCAGCGAGGCGCCATTGAGCAGCAGCAGCGCCACACCGCTCGTCGCATCATTCTGCGCCCGAGCGATATTCGGCTTCACCTGAGCGATCAGCCGCGCCAGCGAGTCGGTCGAGGTAGCCACCTGATCGACCGAACCCTTCAACGACTCGCCTTGCGCGTAGAGCGACTCGACCAGCGAACGCGCCTGGGTGATCAACGTTTCCAGTTCCCCGCTGCGATGGGCGAGCCCGGCGATGACACTACTCAGGTTGCCGATCACGTCGCCGAGAATCTGGTCCCGCTGCCCGAAGGTGCCCGCCAGCTCGGCGGCCTGGGTGATCAACGCGCTCAGTGAGACATTGTTGCCCTGCAAGGCCTGGATCAGCGTCTCCGACAGCGAATTGATCTGATCCGGTTGCAGCACACTGAACAGCGGTTCGAACCCGGACAGCAACGCCGACACATCGAACGAGGGCTCAGTGCGCTCGAGCGGTATCGCCGCACCCGCCGCCAGCGTTTGTCCGCCACCCGCGCCGGGCACCAGCGCGATATAACGCTGCCCGATCAGGTTCTGGTAGCGCACCATGGCTTTGGTCGTGGTGGTCAGCCGCTGCCTGCGCTGGATCTGGAACTCGACGCGGGCCCGGTAGTCGCCGTCGAAGTCGATCTCGTCCACCCGGCCGACCCGCACCCCGGCCATCCGGATGTCGTCGCCGACCCGCAGGCCGAGTACATCAGAGAACGTCGCGGAGTAGGAGTCGGTGTCGCCGGTCACCGAGCGTTGCAGGGTGGACCAGATCGTGTACGTCAGCACGATCGCGACCACGGCGAAGAGACTGAAACCGGCCAGGGCTTTACCTGATTTCATGATCAGCTACCGCCCTTGTCCGCCGGGGTGACCGAGCCGCCGGCCAGCAGCGGCGACAGCAGCAGATACTGTGCCGCGGTCGGCTTGCCGCCGACGATCGCCGCGACGGCGTCCGGGCCGCGTAAACCGTTGGGCCCTGCGGGGTTCGGTGCCGGATCTTTGGCCGCGGCCGGTGCCGTGAGCCCGGGAATCATCGGAATGCCCGGGATGCTCGGCAGCTTCGGCACGACCGGTGCAGGGCCTGCCGCATCCAACCACTGCGGCGCCTGCTGCTGCGGAAACTCCTGGGGCGGCGCGACTTCCGGTACCGAGGCACCACCGCAGCGTGGCCCGGCCATGCTGCCGTACCGCGGGCAATCCGCGGCCGTGTATTGCTGAAACGGCGTGAAGGACACGTCCATCTTCCAGATCATCTGGCGACTCGGCCCGAAACCGAACACCGAGCGCAATTTCTGCAGGGACACATTGAGATTGGCCGCGGTCTGCGGCAAGGCGTCCGGATCCTCGGCCAGGCTGCCGAACAGTTCGCCGACACCGGAGACCACCTCCTTGCCCGCATCGGGGTTACGCGCGAACAGCGAATTCACCGAATCGACCGCCCCGTTGGCGTTGGTGAGCAACGCGACGAGTTTGTCCCGCCGCTCCGTCAGGGTGCGCGCGGTGGTCACCGACTCCGACAGCACACCGACCAGCTCGGGCGCGGACGTGCTCAGCGCGGTCGCGGCCCGGCCGAGATCGCCGAGCAGGTTGCCGATCCCCGGGATGGCGTGCACCTGCGTGAGCCAGGTGTCCAGCCGCTCGATGGTGGAGCCCGGTACCCGCGCGGCCGGGTCGAGTGCGTCGGCCAGGGTGGCGAGCACCCGGCCCAGCTTCTCCGGCTGGATGTGATCGAGCACGTCGCGCAGCACACTGAGCGTGGTCTGCAATTGGACGGTGCCCTCGCTGGTGTCCTCGGGGATCTCCGCCCCCGCACGCAACGTCTCCCGGGTCGGTCCGTTGTCGACGAGCTCGATCGCCGTCACGCCGAAGATGTTGTTGGGGATGACCCTGGCCGTGACGGCAGCCGGGATCAGTGCCGCCACAGCGGGTTTCAGGTTCAACTCGGCGCGCTGCCGCTCCCCCTTCGCGACGACCTGCACGTCGGCCACCGAGCCGACGATCATGCCCCGAAACTTCACGTCGGCGTTCTCGGGCAACCCGTCACCGGTGCTGGTGAGCACGGCGACCACGCCGACGTTGTCCTCGAAGCGGCCGGTGTAGCGCAGTCCGAGCAGGTACAGCAACAGCAGCAGCACCGCGGTGAGCGCGATGCCCGCGAGGGACAGCTGCCGCGGGCTCGGCCCACGGCCACTGGGATCGATGATCATCGCGGCCCCTATCCCGAGATCCGAATGCCGGGGTCGATGCCCCAGATCGCCAGCGTGAGAAACAGATTCGCGAATACCATGACGACGATCACCATCTTGATCGCGCGCCCCGCCGCCTGGCCGACGCCTTCCGGACCACCGGTGGCGACATAGCCGTAGTAGCACTGCAGGAATGTCGAGATCAGCACGAACACCATCACTTTGAGCACCGAGAAGAAGACGTCGGCGCCGTTGAGGAATTGGAAGAAGTAGTGGTCGTAGGTGCCCGCCGAGGTGCCGCCGAGAAAA
Organism: Nocardia sp. CS682; assembly: GCF_004634405.1. Taxonomy (NCBI): domain Bacteria; kingdom Bacillati; phylum Actinomycetota; class Actinomycetes; order Mycobacteriales; family Nocardiaceae; genus Nocardia; species Nocardia sp. CS682. Next base: position 3,760,377 of record NZ_CP029710.1, read on the forward strand.
AGCACCGACAGCTTGGTCATCAGGTACGCCACCGCCAGCCCCACGCTGTAGAGCGGGACGATGGTCAAGGTCGCCGCGATCATCCTGGTTGTGATCAGGTACGGGAGCGGCCGGATGGCGATGGATTCCAGCGCGTCGATCTCCTCGGAGATCCGCATCGCGCCCAGCTGCGCGGTGAATCGGCAGCCCGCCTGGATGGCGAAGGCCAGCGTCGCCAGGATCGGCCCGATCTCGCGGGTGGTGGCGAACCCGGAGATGGCACCGGTCAGCGGGTTCATGGTCAGCAGGTTCAGCGCGGTGTAGGACTCCATGCCGACGGTGATCCCGCCGAATCCGCACAGGATGATGACCACGCCGACGGTGCCGCCGCCGACGACCAGCGAGCCGTTGCCCCAGCCGACGTCCGCGGTGAGCCGCAGCACCTCTTTGCGATAGTGCTTGAGCGTGAACGGAATTGCCGCGATCGCCGCGACGAAGGTGATGGCCTGATGACCGAGGCGCCGGTTGGCGCGCACCGGTCCGCGCGCGAACTCGCCGAGCACTCGGAACGGCTGCAACGCCGGTGGCGTATAGCGCGAACCCATCTCAGATCACCTTCGCCGGGAACAGCGTGTTGTACACCTGCGTGATGATGATGTTGGTGGCGAACAACATCAGCGCCGAGTTGACCACCGCCGCGTTGACCGAGTTGGCGACTCCGCCGGGTCCGCCCCTGGTGTGCAGGCCGATGTCGCAGGCGATGATCGCGGTGAGCGCGCCGAAGATGGCGGCCTTCAGCAACGCGACGATCATGTCGTTCGCCACGGCGAAGGAGGCGAAGCTGCTGATGAACGAGCCCGGGGTGCCGCCTTGGGCATACACGTTGAACAGGTAGCCGGTGGCGAAGCCGACGAAGACCACGAAGCCGCACAGCAGCATGCTCACCAGCACCGCCGCCGCGAGCCGCGGCGCGACCAACCTGCGGATCGGATCGACGCCCATCACCTTCATGGCGTCGATCTCCTCCCTGATCGTGCGGGAACCGAGATCGGCGCAGATGGCCGAGCCGACCGCACCGGCGATCATCAGCGAGGTGACCAGCGGCGCGCCCTGGCGAATGATGCCGAGCCCGCTGACGGCACCGATGAAGGTGGTGGCGCCGACCTGACTCACTAGGGCGCCGATCTGGATCGAGACCACCACCGCGACCGGTATCGCGACGAACACCGTCGGCGCCGCCGACACGCTGGACATGAACGCGCACTGTTTGATGAATTCCTGGAACGGGAACCGGCGCGTGAGCAGTGCGCGGAACATCTCCAGCACGGCGTCGCGGCCCAGGGTCACCTGCCTGCCCAGCGTCTCCAGTGACCGCTGGGGGTGTCGCTGCCACAGACCCCTGAGGTCGTCGACGGCCTGCTCGAGATCCGTGCGGCCCGGCGGCCGTTGGGTGCTGGTCATCGATCGCTGCCTCTCACGCGGTACCGCTCAACTGCCGCTGCAGCAGCACCAACAGCAAGCCGAGCACGGCAGCGCCGGCCACGACGGCGCTCAGCACGACCAACCACAACCCGAACCGCAGCACCGGATTGACCCGCCTGTGCCCCGCGAGCACCTGCACGCCGATCACCAAGACGTCGATCAGCCAGACCAGGATCATCATCAGGTCATGCACACATTCGAGAAGGTGAGCACCGGCCAGCACACGATCGAACCGAGGAACGAGACGACCACGTCGATGCCGTGCATACCGCGCAGGTGACTGGTGTGGGTCAGCGTCCAGACCACGCCGATCAGGCCGTACGGGATGCCGAGGATGATCAGCGTCCCCAGGAACTCCGAGACCTTCATCTCGTAGCTGAATATCCGATCCAGCCTCTTGAGCATGCGTGTCCTTTCGCGTGCCGGTCGACGTGACCGGCCGCCCACGGCAGGACCCACAGGGGATCCACCGTTGGATCCGTGCCGGACGCCACACGGTCCGGTATGGGCCCGTATGTTACGCACGATTCCGAACTTAACGGAAGGCTTTGGCGTAGATTCATTGCGGTACACGCAAGACTTTCCCCATGCAGTACAACCCGTTGACGCGCTGAGCCCGCTCGGATTAAGTTATCAACAGTTCACAGGTTGTTACGCCACGCGGAGTCGATTCCGGACACGAAAGGACTCCCATGACCGCCGCTCACTCCTCCGAGCACGCCGCCGTCCCGCTGTCCAAGGAACGCACTCGGATCCGGATCGGCGCCACGCACCGGCCGACCACCAAGCGGGCGATCAAACTCTCCGACGCGCTGGATTTCTGGTCCTTCGCGGGCGCCGCGGCCAATGTCGTGATGCAGCTGGCGCGTCCGGGTGTGGGGTACGGCGTCGCGGAGAGCAAGGTCGAATCCGGCTCCCTGATGCACCATCCGTGGAAGCGGGCCCGCACCACGACGCAGTATCTGGCGGTCGCCATTCTCGGCACCGAAGACGAGCGCCTCGCCTACCGGGAGGCGGTGAATGTCGCGCACCGGCAGGTGCATTCGGCGCCGGGCGCGCCGGTGAAGTACAACGCCTTCGACCGGAATCTCCAATTGTGGGTCGCCGCTTGCCTGTACATCGGCTTCGAGGACACCTACCAACTGCTACAAGGACGGATGAGCGACGAGCAGGCCGAGGCGTTCTATGTGTCGTCGTCGACGCTCGGCACCACCTTGCAGGTGACCGAGGACATGTGGCCCGCCACCCGCGCGGATTTCGACCGGTACTGGAACGAGGCCTGCGAGCAGGTCGCCGTCGACGAGTACGTGCGCGGCTACCTGAACGACCTGCTCGAGCTCCGGATGATCCACTGGTATCTGCGACTGCCGTTCCGAAACCTGTTGAAGTTCCTCACGATCGGCTTTCTCGCGCCGATCTTCCGCGAACAGCTCCAGGTGCAGTGGACGGCCACCGATCAGCGGCGCTTCGAGCATTTGTTCGTGTTCGTCGCCTTCGTGAACCGATTCATCCCGCGCTTCCTCCGGCACGGCGGCACCTACACGTTGCTCGCGGACGTGCGGCGTCGAATTCGTAAGCAGCGCAACCTCATCTGAGGTTCGCCCAGCACATGACTCCGCCGTCCGAGCGGACAGCCCGGACGGCGGAGACCCCTCGATCCGCACAAACGATTACGGGCAGAGCGCGTGGCCGAGCAGGCCGACCAGATCCGGCATCGCATCCGGATCCTTGGTGAACGTATAGGTCACCGCACGCCCCTCCGTTGTCGCACCGGACAGGCTGACGAACCCGTAAATCCCGCCGGAGTGCCCCAAATACTCAGCGCCGCATGACAATTTGAGGCTGCCCAAGCCGAGTCCATAGTGCATCTGGGTTTCCGCGTCCATCAGCACGCCGTCGCGCATCTCGCGCAGCTGAGCCTCGGGGACCACCCGACCGGCGGCCAGCGCCGAATAGAAGCGATTCAAGTCGGCACCCGTCGAGATCAGTCCGCCGGCCGCCCACGGTACCGACGGTTCGATGCGCGTCACGTCGGTCACCTTGCCGTCCACTACCCCATAGCCTTTGGGATGCGGACTGCGGATCTCGCGATCGCCCGGTGCGGGCAGATACGTGTCGGCCAGCCCGTGCGGCTGCAGAATGCGCCGGTTCAGTTCATCGACATACGTTGCGCCGGTGACTTTTTCGACGAGCATGGCCGCGACGTAGTAGTTGGTGTTGCTGTATTCGTACCGGGTCCCCGGCGCGAAGTCGGCTGGCCGCTGTAGCGCGATCGCCATGCCCTCGGTGGGTGTCATGATGCGGTTCTCCAAGGCCGCGCGGTACTCGTCGACGCGCGGATCTGCGGCCACCTCAGGTAACCCGCTCTGATGGCGCAGCACCTGACGCACGGTGATCACCCGCCCATCGATCCCCTCCCCGCGCAGCAGCCCGGGCAAATAGGTGTCGACCGGCTCGTCCAGCCGCACCTTGTCCTCCGCGACGAGCTGCAAAACGATCGCGCTGACAAAGGTTTTCGCGATACTGCCCACCCGGACGTGCTGGGCAGGTTCGGTGGGAATCTTCGCGCCGGTGTCGATATCGGCGACACCGCTGGTGAGCACCACCGTCTTGCCGTTGTCGGTGACGGTGGCGATCGCCCCGGTGACCCCCGACGCGACAACGCCGTCGATATCGGCCTGCACGGCGCGAATCTTGTTGTCCGGCACCGCACCGGACGCGTTCTCGGGCTTCGACTCCGACGTACACCCGGCAAGCAGGGCAACCGCGGAGATGGCGACGATGATCGGTGCACAGCGCATGCCTGAACGCTAAGGATCGGAGGGCCGTACCCACATCGGGGACAGACCCCGATATTCCCCCGATCTCACCTCCCCTACAAGGATGAGTCAGCACTTGCGTTGGAGTGCACTCCAACTTTTACAGTCGTCGCATGACCAGCATCCAGCTCTCCACCAGCACAAACGATCGTTACGACCGCGGCATCGCGCTGCTCAGGCAGATCAGCGGACAGGAGCACCCCGCCGTACTGGACAGCCTGGCCGACATCGCGCCCGATCTGGGCCGCATCACCGTGGAGTTCGGCTACGGCGACATTCTCTCGCGGCCGGGGCTGACCCTGCGGCAGCGCGAACTGGCCACGGTGGGTGCGCTGGCCGCGCTGGGCAACGCGGCACCGCAACTGCGGTTCCACATCGACGGCGCGCTGAATGTCGGCTGCACCCGCACGGAGATCGTCGAGGTCATCATCCACGCGAGCGTCTACGCGGGCTTCCCGGCCGCACTCAACGGCCTGACCGCCGCCAAGGAGGTATTCGCCGGACGGACCGATCTGCCTGCCGAGCCCGCCGCTGCCGCCGCGCCGGAGGGTGACCGGTTCGAGCGCGGTTCGACCGCCCTGACCGCGATCGACGGGGCAGCAGGCGAACAGGTCATCGCCGCGCTGCAAGACATCGCCCCGGACTTCGCCCGCCTCCTGGTCGAGTTCGCCTTCGGCGACATCTACTCCCGCCCCAGCCTCGACCTGAAGACCCGCGAGCTGGTCACGGTGGCCATGTGCACCGCACTCGGTGTCGCACCGCAACTCGCGGTGCACATCCATGGCCTGCTCAATGTCGGCGGTACCGAGGCGGAGGTCGTCGAGGTGCTGATCCAGATGGTGGGCTACGTCGGATTCCCCGCGGCGCTCAATGGAATCGCGGTGGCACGCACGGTCTTCGCCGAGCGGGCGAGCGATCAGAATTCCGATGTCTGATATCGGCGTTCCCATTGGCCAGTCTACGGTGACGCTCGTACTGTCGACGGTATGGCGAAAATACTGTTCGTACTGACCGGTGCCGACACCTGGACCCTTGCCGACGGCACCCCGCACCCGACCGGCTTCTGGGCCGAGGAGTTCGCCGTGCCGTACGAGGCGGCCAAGGCGGCGGGCCACGAGATCGTCGTCGCCACCCCCGGCGGCGTCGTGCCGCCGGTCGACAAGGGGAGCCTGGCGCCCGAGTTCAACGGCGGCCAGGAGGGCGCCGACAAACGAGCCGCGGTGCTCGCCGCGAGTGCGGAACTGAAGCACCCCGTCAAGTTGTCCGAGGTGGACCTCGCCGACTATGCCGCCGTGTTCTACCCCGGCGGCCACGGTCCGATGGAGGATCTCGCGGTGAACGCCGAGTCGGGCGAGCTCCTCACCGCCACCTTGGCATCCGGCAAACCGCTCGCGGTGGTGTGCCACGGCCCTGCCGCGCTGCTCGCCGCCGCCGGCGCCGACGGCACCAATCCCTTCGCGGGCTATCGGCTCACCGGGTTCACCAACGAGGAGGAGCGCCAAGGCGGCCTGGCCGACAAGGCCAAGTGGCTGCTGCAGGATCGGCTCGTCGAACTCGGCGCGGATTTCCGCGAGGGCGAGCCGTGGGCGCCGCAGGTCGTGGTCGACCGTAACCTGATCACCGGGCAGAACCCGGCCTCGTCCGCGGCGGTGGCGCAGGAACTGCTGCGGGCGCTCGGCTGACGTTTCGCCGCTCGCGAAACGACCCCGCACGGGGAATCGCCGGGGCGGTGACGACGTTGCTGCCAGTAGCGACGTCGCCGCGCCGACGTCACACCGGCTCGCCCGCTCTCGCGCAATTCCCCTTCGGAAGGAACCGAACCCATGAGCACCAACCTGCACGCGCGGCCCGCCGCGGCATCCGGCACCTTCGCGCTCGGCGGTGACCTACCCGTCCACCGGCTCGGCTACGGGGCCATGCAGCTGACCGGCCCCGGTGTCTGGGGTGACCCCAAGGATCCCGACGAGGCGGTCCGGGTGCTGCGACGGGCCGTCGAGCTCGGCGTCACCTTCATCGACACGGCCGACTCCTACGGCCCGTTCGTCAGCGAACAGCTCATCCGTAAGGCCTTGCACCCCTACGCCGATGACCTGGTGATCGCCACCAAGGGTGGGCTGACCCGCAGCGGTCCGGGTGACTGGCGTCCGGTCGGCAGGCCCGAATACCTGCGCCAGCAGACCGAACTGAGCTTGCGCAACCTCGGCGTCGAGCAGATCGATCTCTACCAGTTGCACCGCATCGACCCGCAGGTGCCGCTGGCCGACCAGCTCGGCGAGCTGGTCCTGCTCCAGCAGGAGGGCAAGATTCGCCACATCGGCGTCTCCCAGGTGAGCGTCGAGGAGCTGCGGCAAGCCCGCGAGATCGCCACCATCGTCTCGGTGCAGAACCTGTACAACCTGGCCAACCGCGCCGACGAGGATGTGCTCGAGTACGCCGAGCAGGAGAACATCGCGTTCATCCCGTGGTTCCCCATCGCCACCGGCGAACTCGCCAGGCCGGGCGGCCCGCTCGACGCGATCGCCAAGGAAAACGGCGCCACCCCCGCCCAGCTCGCGCTCGCCTGGCTGCTGCGCCGCTCGCCGGTGGTGCTGCCGATTCCGGGCACCTCCAGCATCGCGCACCTCGAGGAGAACACCGACGCCGCGCGCATCATGCTGACCGACAAGGAGTTCGAGGCGCTGTCCGCGGCCGCCTGACTCCACCCGACACCAGGCGGGCCCGGCTTCGGCCGGGCCCGCCTTGCTTCACTTCTCGGCCGCCCGGCGGTAACAGCAGGCCGCGGCGGCGAGGTATTGGCGACAGCGGGCACCGTGGCCGCCGTGCACGGTGAGGATGAACCGCGCTCGTTCGTAGCTGAGGTCCACCGGATCCTGTGCGCAATCGCGACTCTGCACCAGCCACAATTCCCGCACATCCGAGTGCAATACGTCCATAGTTCACCTCTGCGTAAACGTCAGTGCACCCGGCACCGAAAGGCGCCCCCGGAATCACGCGACGACACGGATGGATCGGGCCGTGTCGGGACCATGCGTCGGATTCTGGAATGCCGGCGCCCCGGTACGGGTTTGGGCAGAACCCCGGCGCCGGGTGCAGATTCAGCGTGCACGTTGCGATTCGGTGGATAACAGTCCCGAATGCGGTAAATGCGGGTAGTTTCCGTTTGTATCAGCCTGGTGCGAGGAAGCGGGACCTATGGTTGAGATCGACTGGACGGGCGAGGATGTCCGCGCGCTTCGCGCCGCGATGCGGCGAAGTCGGTACGAATTCGCGCGTCTGGTGGGCGTCACCCCGCGCACCGTGGTCTTGTGGGAAAACGGCCGGACAACCCGGATGCATGCCGCAAGCCAACGGCTGCTCGACCGGGTCGTGTCAGAAGCCGATCCGGTCGTCGTCGCACGATTCGAGCGGGCCGTCACCGCGGGCCGGGGGGCCGGCTTCGACATCGAAGCCGCCGACTCGGCGCCCGATACGGAAACCCAGCTCGGTAGGGACATCGGGCTCGACAAGGAAGTCGAGGATGACGACGTGAGAAGGCGAGAGTTATTGGCCTGCATCGGGGTCGGCCTGACCGGCAAGGCCGCCGACCTGGTCGCGGCCGAGCCGGAGAAGATGCTGGCCACCCTGGACGCCGGGTCGATCAGCGAACGACGGCTCGGCCTGCTGGAGCAGTCGGCCGAGGCGCTCGGCAAACGAGTGGTCCAGGTGCCGCCGCACGAGCTGCTCCACACCACCCTCGAGCAATTCCGTACCGTCCGTGGCACTCTCGCGCAGCGCCAGGCCACCCACCATCAGGTCCGGCTGGTGCGCACCGCAGGCAGGCTGGCCAACGTCGTCGGCGAAATCCTGTTCAACGAAGGACATTTCGGGCAAGCACGACTCTGGTACGGCACCGCGATCCACGCCGCGCAAGACATCGGTGATCGTTATTCCGAAGATATCGCGCTGGCCGGTCTCGCATATTTACCGACGTATAGTGACAAGCCGAAGGAAGTCTTGAACTTGCTCGGCGGCCGTCTCGAAGAAAATCCGGCGCACGGCCCGGCGGCGGCCTGGCTGTGGGGAATGGCGGCCCGCGCCCACGCCAGCCTCGGAAATGCCGTCCAGTTTGTCCGGTGTATCGAGAAATCCGGTCGCGCATTGGAAAATGTTGGCCAAGAAGAGCTTACGGTCGGCATCTTTTCTTACCGCCCGGAGAAACTGGCCTTCTATCAGGCGATCGGCTACTCCAATCTCGGCCGTGCCGCCGAAACCGCAAAGGCCGCAGCCCATGCACTCGCCCTGTACGACCCGCAGGAAACAATGGAGCCCGCCCTCGTCCGGTTCGAGCATGCCACCGCGTTGCTGAGCGCAGGCGAGATCGATGAAGCGTGTTCCGTTGCGACACAAGCGATCACCGGCAACAACACCTATATCGGACTGACCGTCACCAAGCGCGCCGGGAAGTTCGATACCGCGCTCACCGACTTTCGCGGGCGCGCGGTCACCGAGTGGCGCCAGCAGGCCCGCTCGATCATCGAGTCGGCGCGCACGAAGGCATAGCCGACCGCAGTTCGAGGCCCGCGCACCATTCGATTTACTTATCGGCGCGGACCGCCGCCGGGCGCCGGTGCGGCGCTAGGACTTCGCGGCGTCCTGCGGGCGGCGGCGGTGCATGATCGCATCCAGCCAGCCGCTGATCTGTTGGGTCTGCGCGGGAGTCGGGCGACCGGCCTCCCAGCGATGGGCCGCTTCGATCAACGTCTCCGGCAGGCTGGGGGTGAACCGTTGATTCGTCATACGTCCATGATGCACTGGGGCGCAGCGAAGTACGAGTAGGGGGCGGGGCGCGCCGGTCTGCAGGGGGGATGTTGACCGGCGCTCCCCGCCTATACGGGTGGTTTCGGGGTTCGGTGGACGCTCAGGAACTTTCGTTGGCCGAGGCCTCGATGAGTGATTTGGGACGCATATCGAGCCAGTGTGTTTCGACGTAGTGCAGACAGGCTTTACGGGCGGCGGCACCGTAGGCGATGGTCCAGCCGCCCGGAACGGCCGCGAAGATCGGCCAGAGGGAGTGCTCGCCGTCGTCGTTGATCAGTACGTAGAACTGGGCGCCATCGTCGTCGAAAGGGTTGTTCATCGGGTTTCCTTTTTCCTGGTTGGGTCAGGTTTGGGGGGTCTGTGCGGTGCCGATACACCGAAAGGGGCCTGCGGTTCGGTCGGTGCGCGCCGCGTGCGGGCGCAGCGGTCGACGGCGGTGCAACCGGCAGCGCACGGCGCGGGCGTCCTGGAACACGAAATATGGTGTGGCCGAACTCACGACGGCGGCGGCGGTGCGAGGCGTCGGTGGCAACCCCGACGGCGGATGCGCCGTGCGGATCGGGGGCGGGGTGCGCGCGGTGCACCGGAATCCCCGTCGGTGCCGGACCTTCCCTGTGTCCGGCACCGACGAAGTCTGTAGTGACCGGTCGGCCGTCGATGATCGCGAGCTGCGGATCGAACTCGGTCACGCCCTCCACCAGGGTACTGGCGCACACCGACAAGTCGGGCGATTCGACACCGATTGCCGGAATTCGGGCGGGGCGAGCGATCTTCCAGCGCACCGGGCCGCCGCTGAGCGAGCTGTACCCCCGACAGATACAGCTCACTCGGCGCTGCGGTCTGGGGAGGCGCCGGGGCCGCGCGCTGAACCCGCACAACTCCGTATGGTGCACCAGAGGCTGCCCATATGGCGAAACGATGGCGGTCGACAACGTTCCTCCAACTTCACTGCCGCGGCGCAACGCGCCCGGCTGCCAGCTACCTCGCACGGAAGTGACTCGTGCATTGCGAACATTAGGCGTTGGATCAATAAGCTGGACGATTTTCCGTTAAAGACTTTGTGACGTTCGACCGCCGCCGGACCGGCGGAGATCATCGGCGAGGTGTTCGGCGATCAGCACCGCCGTGGCCTGCGGGCCGCGGCTCAGCGGCACCGGCACGACGGAGAGATCGGCCACCGTCAAGCCGGCTACGCCGTGCACCCGGCCGGACTCGTCCACGATCGCGCGCTCGTCGTCGGCCGGACCCATCCGGCAGGTCCCGGAGAGATGCTGCGAGGTACCCAGATTCGCGTGCAACCACGCCGCCGCGGCCGCCGACTGCTGCGGCATCGGTTCGGTGCGCGGCGTCGCCGACATCTCGTGCAGCACCGCTGTGGCGGTCTCGACGGCAGCACGCAGCCTGGTCCGATCGTGCTCGGCCGAGAGATACCGATGCTCGATCACCGGCGGTACCGCGGGATCGGCCGACCGCAGCCGCAGCACCCCCGCGGAACTCGGGCGCATGAGCGCGATGCCGAGGCGCTGTGCGCCGGGTGTGAAAGCGACCGTGTACGGCCGGATCTCGATGTCGTCCAGTTCCAGCACGTACTCCAGCGGGACGGTGGCCCGCTCGGCCTGCCCCGGTCGGTATTCGAGACCGATCTCGGGATGGTCGGTGAACCAGGCGCCGACGGGTGCGGCGTGCACGACCGGGATATCGAGTGCCCGCAGCTGTTCGGGGTCGCCGATGCCCGAACGCAGCAGCAGCGTGGCGGATTCGATCGCGCCGGCGCTGAGCACGATATGGTCCGCCCAGAGGGTGTCGGCCCGGCCGTCGTGCCACACGTCGACGCCGACCGCGCGAGTGCCGTGAAAGCGCAGACGCAGCACCGACGTAGCGGCCTGCACGGTGAGGTTCGGTCTGCCCAGCGCGGGCAGCAGGTAGGCGGACGCGGTGCTGACTCGCTTGCCGTCGTCGGTACTGCACGGCACCCGGCCGAGCCCATCGGTAGCACCCGCCGGTGCGTTCAGATCGAGTATCTCCGGAAATCCCAGTGCCGCACAGGCAGTGGCGAAGTGCTCGCTGAGTGGTACCGGGTTCTTGTTGCGGTGCACCGGAATAGGCCCGGACCGGCCGTGCCAGGGCTGGGCGCCGAAGTCGAGGTCACGCTCCGAGCGGCGGTATGCGGGCAGCACCGCGTCGAACGACCAGGCCGTCGACGACCCGAGCACCCGGCTCCATGCCGCGAAGTCCGCCGCGGTGGCCCGCACGAAGTAGCTGCCGTTGACCGCACCCGATCCACCGAATACCTTGCCGCGCACAATGTTTCCCAGCACCGCCGCACCGTCGTCCGCAAGGGTGACCGGGTAACGCCACAACCACGCCGCGTCCGCGTCGATCGGCAGGCGGGTGGCATCGAGCAGCACCGCGGGAAAACCCTCCGGCGCGATCCCGATCGAGCCGGCCTCGAGCAGCCGGACGGTGTGCTCCGGGTCCGCGCTCAGCCGCGCCGCGAGCACACAGCCCGCGGTACCACCCCCGACGATGAGTGTGTCGGTCATTCGAACCCTGTCCGATCAGTGTGTCCGTGCTCGATCGGCGATCAGTGCGACGGTGCAGTGGGTTTCAGCGATTCCGGGCTGCGCGCACGGAAGGCACCCACCCAGAGTCCGGTGCCGTAGGCGATGTCGTCGAGCCGCTTGTAGGCCACGTACCGCACCGGATCGAGGCCACCGGCGTCGCGATGGGTGAACCAGTCCGCAAGCCCGTCCGCGACCGCCATGGTGATCGCGATGCGCCGAATCCGCTTCGATGCCAGCATCGCCAGCAGCGTCACCGGCCAGTAGTGCCTGCACATCGCCGAGGCCAGCCGCCACAGACCGGCGAAGAAACCACGGGACAGGTAGATCGCGGCGATCCGGGTCGGGTTGTCCAGTTCCGCGAAGACCCGGCGTAGTCGGACCAGCGCCGTGAGCAAGGTGAGCAGCCCGCCGATCAGTCCCCACTTCGACAGCGTGGCGAACAGGAACGCCGCCACCATCGTCCAGGAAGGCAGCGACAGCGGCGAAACCATTCCCGGGTGGCGCTCGCCCAACGGCGCTGCGCCCGTACCGTAGAACATCTTTCGGCCGAACCAGGCCCGGAAGGACACCCGGTGGTCGTGCGCGACGTGCGCGGCGGGCTCATAGCGCAGCCGCCAGCCAGCCTGTTCGAGCCGCCAGCACAGGTCGACGTCCTCGGCGACCAGCATCGACTCGTCGAAGCCGTCCTGGGCCAGCAGCGCCCGGCGGCGCGCCAGCAGCGCGGCGCTCGGCACATAGGAGATCAGGCCGTGCGACTGCACCGCGGCTTCCCGCCTGCCCAGATCCAACGAGGAGCGGGTGTGCTCGTAGCGCGCGAGGGCATTGGACTCCGGGTCCAGCGCGACGATCCTCGGGGCAACCAGCGCCACTTCCGGATCGCTGAAGTGCCCGAGCATCACCTCCAGCCAGCCACTGCGCGGCACCACGTCGGAGTCGAGGAACGCGACGAAGTCGGTTGTCGCGGCCTTCAATCCGGCATTGCGCGCGGCGGCGGGCCCTTGCTTCTCGTCGTGGCGCAGCACGGTCACCCGGCACCGGGTGCCCCGATCGCGCGGGATCTGCACCGGCTGGTCCGAGCCGTCGTCGACCACGATGACGTTGTGCCCGCGCAGCGCGGCGAGCAGCCTGGCGAGTCCGTCGGCGTTGTTGTGCAGCGGCACGATGACGGTGACGTCCTCGGGGGACGGCAGCAGCCGGGGACGCGGGTTGGCGACCCCGGAGTCGAGCAGCCGTCTGGCAACGGTCGCGGACTTCGGGCCGGTCACCTCGAGGTACCCGTCGCCGATCATCTCGGCGGCCTCCGGGGCAAGTCGCAGCAACCGAGCGGGCGAACCGCCGATCAGTACCCGGCCTCCGGAGTATGCGCGTACCCGTGGATCAATCCGCACCCCGAATCCGTCGGGCAGGCGATCATGGCGCATTCCTGGCATGCTAGGCGGAGATTCGCGCGCGAGCATCATCAGTCCGGTTAAAAGGACAGAATTCCGCATCAAACAGGGTCGTTCGGCCCCCTGACACGTGTTGCGACAGACGACGAAGCGCCGAGCCGCGGCCGAATCCAGCATCCGGCAACGCAACGGCAATCGGCCGGTCGCGACCGGAAGCCGCCCGCCGCGCAGCGGGCAGCATCCGATTGGCTACTCCCATGACATCAGGCGAGCGGGTTCTCATCGCAGGCCCGCGCGGGTCGGCGTTCAGGTGGAAATACGCTCGGGCGCGTCACGGACAGCGTCAACGGCACCGGCCCGGATTTGCGCGCACCGGCCCGCGGCGTCACCCGCCGGGAGTGGTCGACCGACGAGCGCGGGATCAGCCGCGCGGGGTCGGCCAGCGCCGCCTCGCCGTAGCCCTGGACGCACTCCGGGTCGGGTCCGTCGGCGGGCAGGCCGGTGAAGAACTTGGCCGCCATGCAGCCGCCGCGGCACGAGTCGTAGTGGCTGCACGACGCGCAGGCGCCGCCGCCGCTCGGCTCACGGAGTTCGGCGAACAGCGCCGAGTCGTGCCAGACCGAGCGAAAACCGCCGTCCGACACCACATTTCCGGCATGGAACCGGTCGTGGATGGCGAACGGGCAGGCGTACACGTCACCGAGCGGGTCGACCAGGCAGACCACCCGGCCCGCGCCGCACATGTTCAAACCGGGCAGCGCCTCGCCGAACGCGGACAGGTGGAAGAACGAGTCGCCGGTGAGTACGCCCTCGCCGTTGCGCACCAGCCAGTCGTAGAGCACCCGCTGCTGCTCCTGGGTCGGATGCAGGTCGTCCCACACGTCCGCGCCGCGACCGGACGGACGCAGCCGCGTCAAACGTAATGTGGCGCCGTACTTTTCGGCGATCGCCCGGAACTCGTCGAGCTGACCGATGTTGTGCCTGGTTGCCACGACGGACAGCTTGGCGTCCCGGAAACCCGCTGCCGCAAGGTTTTCCAGCGCGCGGATGGCCATGTCGTAGGAACCGGGCCCGCGCACGGCATCGTTCACCGCCGCGTCGGCGCCGTCCAGCGAGATCTGTACGTCGACATAGTCACTCGCGGCCAGCCGGGCGGCGACCTCCGGGGTGATCCGAACTCCGTTGGTGGAGAACTTCACTCCGACGTGGTGTGCCGTCGCGTAGTCGACCAGCTCCCAGAAGTCCGGGCGCACCGTCGGTTCGCCGCCGCCGATGTTCACGTAGAAGATCTGCATGCGCTCGAACTCGTCGATCAGCGCCTTGCACTGCTCGGTGCTCAGCTCCCGGGGATCGCGACGGCCGGACGAGGACAGGCAGTGCACGCAGGACAGGTTGCAGGCGTAGGTCAGCTCCCAGGTGAGGCAAATCGGTGCGGCCAGGCCGGTTTCGAACCGATCGACCAGCCGCACCGCCGTGTCGGACGGCGGGACCACCCCCGCCGTCGACGATGCCGGAGCCCTGCTCACGGCGGCGGGCGCCACCGGGGCAGCGGCGGGCGCACCGACGATCATGTCGGAATCGACCAGCTGTGTCAGGGCTTTCACGTACTGCGCGGCATTCGCGTCGGTGACGCCCGCCGCCCGCATGGCCGTGCGCGCGGTGCCGTGCTCCGGCAGCGACCGCACGATCTCGACGATCCGCGGGCTCTTCAGGAAGGAGAGCTTGCGGGTGCCGAAGTGGTAGAGCAGCGCGCCGAACGGTTCCGGCCGCAAGGCCACCCTCGGATGCAGCTGCCATCGGGTATCGAGATCGAGCATGGTCGCCACTCCCTGTCAGTAAACGCCGCACATACCGTCGATGGACACCTCTTCGATGAGGGTCTCCTCGACCAGCGGTGCGGCGTCCTCGTGTGCCTCGACGGTGCCGACCGGCCCCGAGTGGTCGGTGTCGGCGTGTCCGTTCGATCCGAATTCCGGCATGTCTACCTCCGAGCGAGCGATCCGTGATCGCGGCCACCGATGTAGCCGCCGTCACACGATAACGTCATTCGCTGACAAAATGGAACAGGTTCTTCTCCTCGGCTTCGGTATGACCGGGATGCCCGGTGCGTGTTCGGGCCCGATCCGGCCCGACGCCGATGCTCATCGCCGAGGGCCGTCCCGCCCACCCGGGTCGGGTGGACGCGCATAGACTTCGGGTGGGAAGTAGCTGAACAGGACGGACGGGCGAATCGCGCCCGCGGTGGTAGAGGTGGCATGGGAGTCGGACGAATGCAGGCGAGCGGAGGCGGCAATACCCTGTCGGAGTCCGAGATCGTCGAGGCGGCGCTGCGCGTGGTGCGCGAGGACGGTGTGGAGAAGTTGTCGATGCGGCGACTCTCCCGCGAACTCGGCGTCTCGCCGATGGCGCCGTACTACTACGTCGCCGACAAACGCGAGCTGCTCGACCTGGTCGCCACCGCCGCGCTGACCGGAGTACGCACGCCACCACCGGAATCGGGCCCGTGGCAACGCCGGCTGCGCGATCTCATCGACCAGATCGACGACAAGCTGCGCAAGCACCCCGGCCTCGGCGACGTGCTGATCGAGCAGATGCTCGGCAAACAGCTGGATCTGATCGCGGCGATCATGGAGATCTTGCTCGAGGCCGGCTTCACCGACCGCAATGTGCTCGCCGCGTACGCGACCATCCACACCTACCTGTTCGGCCGCAGCCGGGTGAACCCGCGCGATCG
Source organism: Nocardia sp. CS682 (assembly GCF_004634405.1). Lineage (NCBI taxonomy): Bacteria > Bacillati > Actinomycetota > Actinomycetes > Mycobacteriales > Nocardiaceae > Nocardia > Nocardia sp. CS682. The sequence goes on from NZ_CP029710.1 coordinate 3,776,140, forward strand.
CGCGCCGCTGTCGGACGTCGCACTGCCCGACGCGGTCGAGCGCGCCACCAAATACATGGCGGACCTGCGCGGCAAGTACGCCTACGACTTCGGCATGGAGGTGCTGATCGCCGGTCTGGAGGCTCAGCTTGTCCGGCAACCGAAGTCCGACGTACGATAAAACTGCAACACGTTCTAGTTTTGGCGCTGTGCAGGCGCCCTGCCAGGGTTCGAGAGGACGACATGACCACAGTCGAGGTTCCACACGGCTCGCGTTCGGTCGTACTGCGGGTAGCCGCGGTGATCACCGAGACGACCGATACCTGTTCGCTGGTCTTCGACGTTCCGGACGAACTGGCCGATCGCTTCCGCTACCAGCCCGGCCAGTTCCTCACGCTGCGCATCCCCAGTGAGCTGACCGGCTCGGTGGCGCGCTGCTATTCGCTGGCCAGCTCGCCGTACACCGACGACCGGCCGAAGGTCACCGTCAAGCGGACCGTCGAAGGCTACGGTTCGAACTGGCTGTGCGACAACGTCAAAGCGGGCGACTCGCTCGAAGTGCTGCCACCCTCAGGGGTTTTCACGCCCAAGGACCTCGACGCCGACCTGCTGCTGTTCGGCGCGGGCAGCGGCATCACGCCGGTGATGTCGATCCTGAAGTCGGCGCTCGCCAGGGGCAGCGGCCGAGTCGTGTTGGTGTACGCCAATCGCGACCACGACGCGGTGATCTTCGCCGACGAGCTGCGCGAGCTCGCCGACAAACATCCGCAGCGGCTCACCGTGATCCACTGGCTCGAGCACCTGCAAGGGCTGCCGACCACCGAGGGACTGGCCGCCCTGGTCGCCCCGTATCAGGGTTACGAAGCGTTCATGTGCGGGCCCAAGCCGTTCATGGATCGAGTGCACGACGCGCTCGCGCAGCTCGGTGTGCCGCGCTCGCGCACGCATGCCGAGGTGTTCAATTCCCTTGCGGGCGACCCGTTCGCGGACCAGGCGCCGGTCGCGGTGTCCGACGAGGAAGCCGCTGGCGCGGCGACGGTCGAGGTGGAACTCGACGGCGAGGTGCACGAGCTGAAGTGGCCGCGCAAGCAGACGCTGGTGGACATCATGCTGGCCAAGGGTCTCGACGTGCCGTACTCCTGCCAGGAAGGCGAATGCGGATCGTGCGCGTGCACCGTGCTCGAGGGCGCGGTGGAGATGGACAACGCCGAGATCCTCGACCCGGAGGACATCGAGAACGGTTACATCCTCGGCTGCCAGGCGCATCCGGTGACGGATCACCTCAAGATCCAGTTCTGACACCCGCTACTGCGCGCGATAGTGCGCGCGCAGTTCCGCGTCGAGGTGTTCGGTGGCGTAACTCAGTGCGGTGCGGCCCAATTCGGCCGCGTGCTGGTCGAGGAAGCCGGTCAGCAACCGCTGATCGATGCGCTTGCCGACCTCGCGCAGCATCCAGCCGAGTGCCTTCTGGATGAGATCGCGCCGGTCGTCGAGCAGACGCTCGGCCAGCTCGAATGTTGTTGTGGCGTCGCCGGATTTGATGAACGCGAAGGTGGAAAGCAGGGCAACCCTGCGCTCCCACAGCGAATCCGCCCCGGCCAGATCGAACAGCAAATCGCGGGGTTTGTCCGATAGCCAAGGGCCGATGATGTTCTCGGCGGACACGTCGACCAGGTCCCAATTGTTCACCCGGCCGCGGCGCACCGCGGCCAGATAGCGCCGCACCATCTCGGCGCGCGCCGCGTCATCGAAGGTGTTCGGCTTGGAGGCCTTGGCGAACCGGGCGTTGAGGATGACCAGGCCGGCCAGCCGATCCTCGTGCACGGGACTGTCCAGCAGCGCGTCGATCTCGTCGAGCGGCAGTGCCGCAAAGCGTTTCGCGATGCCGCGGGTGGCCGGTACGCGCACGCCGATGAAGACGTCGCCCTCGCCGTACTCGCCCGGCCCGGTCTTGAAGAAGCGCTGCAGATGGATCGCGTCCGCCGGATCCGCGACGGCGACCAGCGCCGCCTGCACGTCCGCGGCGGTCGGCGCGACCTCGGTCATCGCGCGAACCTCCTTCTGGCACAGCGTTTCAACTCTGCGCACCCAGAATTCTGCCGGATTCGAAGCTGGCCGCGCTGGCGGGCAGCGCACCGGGCCGTCCGCTGTTGCGCACGATCACCGCACCGTTGCCGGGTGTGGGGCGGCCGAGCGCGTCCATCCGCCGGATGGTCTGCGCGGCAACGGCTTGCGCGCTGTCGAAGAGCCGGACCCCGTCGGGCAGGGCGGCGACAATGGAGTCGATCACCAGCGGATAGTGGGTACAGCCGAGGACTACGCCTTCGACGTCGTCCGGGGTCTGCTCGACGGCGCGGGCGATGGATTCGCGGGCCGCGACCAGGTCACCCCGGTCGATCGAGTCCGCGAGACCGTGACAGGCCACGCCGACCACATCGGCGTCGCCGCCGAACTTGGCGATCAGATCCGCCTGATACCGGCTCGCGGTAGTCGCGGCGGTGGCCCAGACCGCCACCGAGCGGCAGACCGCGGCCGCAGGCTTGATCGCGGGCACGGTGCCGATGACCGGCACATCGGGCCCGACCTCCACCCGCACGTGCTCCAACGCGGTGACGCTGGCGGTATTACACGGAATCACGATCACTTCGGCGCCGAGCCCGATCGAGGTCCGGGCGGTCTCGACCACGCGGTCGATCGTCCACTGCTCGGGTTTCGGTCCCCACGGTGCGCCGTCGGGGTCCAATTGCAGCAGCAGATCCACGTCCGGCCGCAGCTTGCGCAGCCAAGCGGATGTGGGCAGCAGCCCGAGACCCGAATCGATGAGCGCGACGATCACAGAGACAACCGTATTACAGTGCTCGCCCGGGTCCCGCGCGGCAGCGGCTCGATCGGTCGTCGGGCGACGCAGCCGGGGTGGTTCCCGGTGTCCGGTGCGCGGCCGAACTCAGCTGGGGGTGAGCAGTTCCGACACCGGTGCGCCCGCGGCGATCTTGGCTCTGGTCTTCATCACCTGGGCCGTCATGCCCGCGCCGACGACGCCGGTGAGCTTGCCGTCCTGCGCGTAGTAGGCGAGGAATTTGCGGCCGTCGTCGACGACGAGATGCACCTCGTCGGTGGCCGTCGGCGTGCCGAGGGCCTGGATCTTCACCTCGTACTGGTCGCTCCAGAAGTACGGGACCCTGGCCGCGGTCGGCGGGGCGGCGCCGAGCATCGCGCAGGCAACCAGGCGGGCCTGTTCGCCCGCATTGGTCCAGTGTTCGACCCGCTTACGATGGCCGGTGTCGTGCAGCCAGGCCGCGACGTCACCGACGGCCCAGACGCGGTCGGCAGAGGTGCGGCCCACCTCGTCGGCCAGTACCCCGCCGCCGGCGGCCGGATCGGCGAGGGCGATGCCGGAATCGGCGAGCCATTCGGTCACCGGGCGCGAGCCGATGCCGATCACCACCAGGTCGGCGGCGACCTCGGAGCCGTCGGCGAGGATGGCACCGCGTACCCGGCCGTCGTCGGCGAGCAGCGTGTCCAGCCCGGTGCCGCAGCGCAGGTCGACGCCTTCGTCGCGGTGCAACCTGGCCACCAGCGCGCCGACCTGCTCGCCGAGCACCGAGGCGAGCGGGGTCGGTTGCGGCTCGACCAGCACCACCGCAATGCCGCGGCTGCGGAAACTGGCCGCGAGCTCGCAGCCGATGAAGCCCGCGCCGACCACGAGTGCCGTTGTCGCCTCGGCCAATTCGGCGCGCAGCGCGGTGGCGTCGGTGTGACCGCGCAACACATGCACACCCTGCGCGTCGGGCAGGCCAGGCAGCAGGCGCGGGCGCAGGCCGGTGGCGATGATCAGCTGGTCGTAGCCGAGGGTCGAACCGTCCGCCAGTCGTACCTGGCGCGCGTCGGTGTCGACGCCGGTCGCGGCGGTGTCCAGGCGCAGGTCGATCTGTTTCTCGGTGAAGAACTCGCCGGGACGCAGGGTGGTGTCGTCGGTTTCGCCACGGACGAACTGCTTGGACAGCGGCGGCCGATCGTACGGCAGGCGGGACTCGTCGCCGAGCAGGATCAGCCCGCCCTCGTACCCGGCGCGGCGCAGTTCCTCGGCGGTGCGCAGGCCGGCGAGCCCGGCGCCGACGATCACGATCGGCGCGGCGTCTGTTGCGGAAGGTGACACGCAGCTCACCCTAACGTCTGCTTGGTTCGGCGCTGGAGTGAACCCGATCACTCGGCGATGGCGTGCAATCGTAGCCGTTCCGATATTGATCGGGCGGTCAATCAGGTCTATACCGAAGGAAGGACATATTCCTGAGCCCAAGGAGGCACACCATGTTCACCGAAAGCCGCGCACAGGACTTCCTCGCCGTAGTGCTGGGGATCTTCGCCGCGCTCTCACCCCTGTGGCTGGAGACCACCGACAAAGCGATGTGGTCGCTGATCGTGCTGGGCGTGCTGATCGCCCTCACCGGCCTCACGCAGATGTACCGGCCCGCGCTCGGCGCCAACGCCGACTACGCGATGGGTCTTTTCGGCGTGTTGCTGTTCATTTCCCCATGGGCCATGGACTTCACGGATTACCGCGGCGCATCCTGGACCGCATGGGTAGTCGGGGTAGTGACGGCGGTGGTCGCGGTAGCGGCGCTGCCGACGGTGTCGGGACGGCTGCACGGCGCGGCGACCCACCACTGATGCAGATGCCGAAGCCCGGTCGCCGAGCCGCGGCTCAGCGACCGGGCAAGGAACCGAGGGCCGGGCGGCGGCGCAGCGCGAAGGTGGACGGCGACGCCCGGCAACTCATTCTGGACGCCGCCGAAAAGCTTTTCGCGGCACAGGGATTCGACGCCACCGCGACGGCCGCCATCGCCGGCGCCGCCGAGGTCCCCAAAGGCCTTGTCTTCTACTACTTCCCGACCAAGGACTCGATCCTGTCGGCGCTGATGGACGAACGGGTGCCGATGCACCCGATCGACGACATCGACACCGTGGTCGCGCCCGGCGATCCGGCCGCCAGCCTGGTCGCTCTCGATGCCGCACTCAACCTGCGCGACCACCATTCCTCGGTGCTGCGGGTGATCATGTGGCGCGAGGCCGACACCCATCCCGATGTCCGGCGCCAATTGCGCCGTCTGCGTGACCAATTGCTGGATGTCACCGCGCGGGTATTGCAGGCCAGCGCGCCGGCCCCGGTCCGCCCCGGCACGCTGCGCGCCTGCGCCGCCGCCTGGGTCTCGGCCATGTTCGCCATCGCGAGCACCGACCGGTTGCACGCCCTGGACGGTGTGCCCATCCCGTCCGCCGACGACGTACTGAATGTCGCTCGGGTGGTCGCCGCGGGCATGACCCAGCTCGGCTGACCTCCGAAGTTATCCACAGCGTGCGTGTTATCCACATTCGGCGGATGGTGGGTATTGCGGAGCGCCTGTGTCGGCCAGGATCGCGGTATGGACGCACCGCAACTGATCTCGCGCACGCAGGCCTTGGCCGCCGGGATGTCCGACAGCCAATTGCAGCGCCTCTGCCGCTCCGGAAAATGGCAGCGGATCCGCGCCGGGCACTATGTGAACGCGCCGCAGCCGGCGCTCACCCCGGCGGGCCGCCATCTGATGCTGGTGCTCGCGATGTGCGAGGCGATGTCCGAGGACGCTGTGGCGAGCCATTGTTCGGCGCTGGTGCTGCACGGCTTACCGACCTGGTCGATCCCGCTCGAGCGGGCGCACGTCACGCGCGACCGAATCGCCGGTGGGCGGATCCGGAAACAGCTGGTCCTGCATTCGGCACAGCTGGCGCCGGACGAGATCACCCTGATCAACGGGGTTCGGGTGACCACCGCGCCGCGGACGATCTTCGATATCGCGCGCTCGGCAGGTTTCGAACACGCGGTCGTCTGCGGCGACAGCGCGCTGCGCCAAGGCCTCACCACCGCCGACGCACTGGGCGAACATCTCCGGCGGGCGGCTCACCGCCGCGGATCTCGGCAGGCCGCTCGGGCCATCGAGTTCCTGGACGAACGCAGCCAAAGCATTGGTGAGTCGCGTAGCCGGGTGGCTTTTCATGAAAGCGGGTTGCCCGCACCGGAATTGCACGCGCGGGTCTTCACCGAGGATGAGGTGTGCGTCGGGCGGGTCGACTTTCTGTTCGACGGATTGAGTGTGATCGGCGAATTCGAGGGGCCGAGCGACCAGCGCGGCGAATTGAGCGGTACACGCTTGCCCGCGGAATGGACGGTTGCGGCACCGGACCGGGACGACCGATTACGCGCACTCGGGTGGGAGGTGGTCCGCTGGAGCTGGAGTGATCTGGATGACCCTGCGCAGCTTGCCGAACGCATCCGCGCCGCCGCCGAGGTCGCGGGACGCGCTCACCGCACCGGGCATTGGATTCCGACGCCGCGGAGTTGAGCTGATGTGTGCTTGCCGAGTGCCTGCCGACGGGCGGTTAGCGTAAGCGGGAGTTGCCGCATGCCCGCCGGCAATGCGGTCAGGGATTGAGTGGGGTTGCGGAGGTGAGGAATTCGGTGACGTCGCGGGCGAAGTGGGCGTGCTTGACGACACCCATGTGGCTGGTACCGGGGTAGATGACCAGGCGGGAGTTGGGGATGCCGTCGGCGGTGTGGCGGAAGTTCTCGGTGCTGTAGGCCGCGTCGCGTTCACCGCCGAGGACCAGGGTCGGCGCGGTGATCTCGGCGAGCCGGTCGGACAGGTCGAACTCGTCTTCGGCGCGGACGAAGGCGAGGGTGTCCGCCGGGTTCTTCGGGCGGCCCAGCGGGTCGATCAGCCACATGCCCGCACCGGCCAGCCGGGCGAGCAACCGCGACGACGCGGTGATCGGCGCCAGGTGATGCAGTGCGCGCCGACCCGCGAACGCCGCTTCGCCGTAGCGGATCTGGGCCTGTTTGGCGAGCGGATCCAAGCGGTAGCCGGACGAGGCGATGACCAAGCGGCGGACGGCGCCCGGATGATCCGCCGCCAGCTGCAGCGCCAACGACCCGCCGGACGACACACCCAGCACATCCACCGGTTCGCCGAACTCGGCCTGTAGCGCGTCCGCGTGCTGGGCCGCGATCTCGCCCATCGTGGTGCCCTCGGCCATCCCCGGCGCCCGATTCACCGCGTAGACGCGGAAGTGCCGGGCCAACGGCGCCAGCATCTTGATCTCCGAATTCCGCATCCAGCCGCTCGGATTCGCGTGGTCCGGCGTGAACCAGCGCAGGAACGCCAACGGCCGCCCGGCACCCAGCGCCAAGTAGGGCAGCCCATGCCGCAGCGCCCCTTCGGCGAGGTCGAGCTCAGCGGCGAGGTTCTTGCTCATCACGTTCCTCCGATGATCCGGTGTTGTTCGCATTTCGACGCTAACGGACCCGACCGACGTTCCGCGATAACCTCCGAGGTCATCGAATCACCTCCCCGCCCGACCGTGGCCGGAACATGTTGCGCCACAATGGCTAGGCTGGGAGCCATGCGAATCGCGGCACTCGCTGCCTTGATCTTGGCGCTGAGCGCCTGTTCCCAATCCACCTCGGGCCAACCACAGCCCGCCCCCGGCCCACCACCGGCGACCTCGACCACGGCCGCGCCGCCCTCGACACCGGCCAGCCCGGAAAGTCGCTTGAAGGACCGGATCGCCTGGGTACAGGCGGGCACCGAGGTCGATCCGAGCCGCTACCACTCCGCGAGCACCGGCACCGGCGCGGCCGCCGACCTGAAGAGCGATATCGCCTTCATCAGCCCCTCCGGAAAAATCAGCTGTATCACCGGAACCGCCTACCAGCTCGACGGATTCAACTGTGTAGTGAAACTGAAGAACCCCGTCCCGAAACCGCACGAGGGTTTCGGAAACTGGGACGGCGGCTACGTCAACTACTCCGCGAAAACCCTCACCGTAGGCCAATTCCGCGGCGACCCCGGCCTTTTCATCCACGGCGACGGCCAAACCCTCCCCTACGACAGCAAACTCACCTTCGGCGACTACACCTGCCGCATCGCCACCGACGGCCTCACCTGCGTCAACCCCACCACCCGCACCGGCGTCCACATGAGCGACGACGCCATAGTCCCCTTCGGCTGCCTCCGCGAAGCCCAATCACCCCCCGACTCCACAGTCGGCCGAACCTACACCTGCTGATCGGGCCGCCCGCAGCCACATTCGAGACCAGCTGACTCAGTCCCCCGAAACGCCGAACGGCGCCGCTCCTTTCGGAGCGGCGCCGTTCAGTTCAGTGATTCAGGAAATCACTTGATGATCTTCGTGACGCGACCGGCGCCGACGGTGCGGCCACCTTCACGGATCGCGAAACGCAGGCCCTCTTCCATGGCGATCGGCTGGATCAGCACGACCGACATTTCGGTGTTGTCGCCCGGCATAACCATCTCGGTGCCCTCGGGGAGGGTCACAACGCCCGTCACGTCAGTCGTACGGAAGTAGAACTGGGGACGGTAGTTGTTGAAGAACGGCGTGTGCCGGCCGCCCTCGTCCTTGGACAGGATGTAGGCCTGGCCCTCGAACTCGGTGTGCGGGGTGGTGGTGCCCGGCTTCACGATGACCTGGCCGCGCTCGACATCTTCGCGCTTGATGCCACGAACCAGCAGACCGACGTTGTCGCCGGCCTGGCCCTGGTCGAGCAGCTTGCGGAACATCTCGATACCGGTGACCGTGGTCTTGGTCGAGGTCGGCTTGATGCCGACGATCTCGACTTCCTCGTTCACGTTGACGATGCCGCGCTCGACGCGACCGGTGACGACGGTGCCACGACCGGTGATCGTGAACACGTCCTCGACCGGCATCAGGAACGGCTTCTCGGTGTCGCGGACCGGGTCCGGGATCGACTCGTCGACAGCGTTCATCAGCTCAACGATGGACTCGGTCCACTTCTCGTCGCCCTCGAGCGCCTTCAGACCGGAGACGCGCACGACCGGCGCGTCCTCGTCGAACTCCTGGGCGGCCAGCAGTTCGCGGACCTCCATCTCGACGAGCTCGAGGATTTCCTCGTCGTCGACCATGTCCGACTTGTTCAGCGCGACCAGGATGTAGGGCACGCCGACCTGACGGGCGAGCAGCACGTGCTCGCGGGTCTGCGGCATCGGGCCGTCGGTCGCGGCGACCACGAGGATGGCACCGTCCATCTGCGCCGCACCGGTGATCATGTTCTTGATGTAGTCAGCGTGACCCGGAGCGTCGACGTGCGCGTAGTGGCGCTTCTCCGTCTGGTACTCGACGTGGGAGATGTTGATCGTGATACCACGAGCCTTCTCCTCCGGCGCCTTGTCGATCTGATCGAACGCGAACGCGGCGTTCAGATCCGGGTACTTGTCAGCCAGCACCTTGGTGATCGCTGCGGTCAGCGTGGTCTTGCCGTGGTCGACGTGACCGATGGTGCCGATGTTGACGTGCGGCTTCGTCCGCTCGAACTTCGCCTTCGCCACTGTGGTGTCCTCCTGGACTTGTTGGTGCGTGCAGTTGCAGCAGTGCGGTTATTACTGGGGTCGTACTGACTCCCGGCTGGCGGGGCAAGTGCATGCAGCTTGTCCCCATGGGGCTTGCTGCCAGTCTTGCACTTGCTCCGCCGGTGTTACTCGCCGGTCGCCTTGGCGATGATCTCCTTCGACACGTTGGCCGGAACCTCCGCGTACGAGTCGAACACCATGGAGTAGTTCGCTCGGCCCTGGGTCTTCGACCGCAGGTCACCGATGTAACCGAACATCTCCGAGAGCGGAACCAGCGCCTTGACGACACGGGCACCACTGCGTTCCTCCATGGCCTGGATCTGGCCACGGCGGGAATTCAGGTCGCCGATCACATCGCCCATGTACTCCTCGGGCGTGATGACCTCGACCGCCATGAGCGGCTCGAGGATCACCGGACCGGCCTTACGGGCCGCTTCCTTCAGGGCCTGCGAGCCGGCGATCTTGAAGGCCATTTCCGACGAGTCGACGTCGTGGTACGCGCCGTCGAGCAGAACGACCTTCAGGTTCACCAGCGGGTAGCCCGCGAGCACACCGTACTGCATGGCATCCTGCGCACCGGCGTCCACCGAAGGGATGTACTCGCGCGGCACGCGGCCACCGGAGACCTTGTTCTCGAACTCGTAGGTCGCGCCGTCCTCGCCGATGAACGGCTCGAGGGCGATGATGACCTTCGCGAACTGGCCGGAGCCACCGGTCTGCTTCTTGTGGGTGAACTCGAGCTTCTCGACCTTCTTGGTGATCGTCTCGCGGTAGGCCACCTGCGGCTTGCCGACGTTCGCCTCGACCTTGAACTCGCGACGCATGCGGTCGACGAGGATGTCGAGGTGGAGCTCGCCCATGCCGCCGATGACGGTCTGGCCGGTCTCCTGGTCGAGCTTGACCGAGAAGGTCGGGTCCTCTTCCGAGAGACGCTGGATCGCGGTGCCCAGCTTCTCCTGGTCGGACTTGGTCTTCGGCTCGATGGAGACCTCGATGACCGGGTCCGGGAAGGTCATGGACTCGAGCACGATCTGGTTCTGCGGATCGCACAGGGTGTCACCGGTGGTGGTGTCCTTGAGGCCGATCACCGCGTAGATGTGACCTGCCGAGGCAGCCGGAACCGGGTTCTCCTTGTTGGAGTGCATCTGGAACAGCTTGCCCAGACGCTCCTTCTTGCCCTTGGTCGAGTTGATGACCTGGGCGCCGGAGTCGACCTTGCCGGAGTACACCCGGACGTAGGTCAGCTTGCCGAAGAAGGGGTGCACCGCGATCTTGAACGCCAGGGCCGCGAACGGCTCGTCGGCGCTCGGCTTGCGGGTCAGCAGCTCCTCTTCCTTGCCGGGCACGTGGCCGGTGGTGGCCTCCACGTCCAGCGGCGAGGGCAGGTAGTCGATGACCGCGTCGAGCATGGGCTGAACGCCCTTGTTCTTGAACGCCGAGCCACAGAGCACCGGGTAGATCTCGGAGTTGACCGTGAGCTTGCGGATCGCGCCCTTGATCTCGGCGAGCGAGAGCTCCTCGCCACCGAAGAACTTCTCCAGCAGCGCCTCGTCGGACTCCGCGACGGTCTCCAGCAGTTCCTGACGGTACTGCTCGGCCCGCTCTTTCAGATCCTCGGGGATCTCGACGACCTCGTACTCTTCGCCGAGCTTGGTCTCGCCCCGCCAGACCTTGGCGTTGTTCTCGACCAGGTCGACGATGCCCTCGAAGGTGTCCTCAGCGCCGATCGGCAGCTGGATGACCAACGGCTTGGCACCGAGGCGGTCCTTGATGGTCTGCACGGTGAAGTAGAAGTCCGCGCCGAGCTTGTCCATCTTGTTGACGAAGCAGATTCGCGGCACGTCGTACTTGTCGGCCTGACGCCACACCTGCTCGGACTGCGGCTCGACACCTTCCTTGCCGTCGAACACCGCAACGGCGCCGTCGAGCACGCGCAGCGACCGCTCCACCTCGACGGTGAAGTCGACGTGCCCGGGGGTGTCGATGATGTTGATCTGGTTGTCGTTCCAGAAGCACGTGGTAGCCGCGGAGGTGATGGTGATACCACGCTCCTGCTCCTGCTCCATCCAGTCCATGGTGGCCGCGCCATCATGGACCTCACCGATCTTGTAGGTGATGCCGGTGTAGAAGAGGATGCGTTCGGTTGTGGTCGTCTTGCCCGCATCAATGTGGGCCATGATGCCGATGTTGCGGACCTTGTTCAGGTCGGTGAGCACGTCCTGTGCCACGGAAATCTTCCCCGCTCGTAGCTAGATGGGATTTTCGGGGACGACCCTGTGGTCGTCTCTATGTCAACGCCGGAAGCGGCAGGTTGGTGCCGCGCCGACAGTGTGCCTCCCGACCCCAGACGATGGGCCGGGCAGACGTCACCAGCGGTAGTGCGCGAAGGCCCGGTTCGACTCGGCCATCTTGTGGGTGTCCTCACGGCGCTTCACCGAAGCACCGAGGCCGTTGCTGGCATCGAGGAGCTCATTGGCCAGACGCTCGACCATGGTCTTCTCGCGGCGAGCGCGGGAGTAGTTGACCAGCCAGCGCAGGGCCAGCGTGTTGGAGCGGCCCGGACGGACCTCGACGGGCACCTGGTAGGTGGCACCACCGACGCGGCGGGGCTTGACCTCGAGGGCAGGCTTGACGTTGTCCAGCGCGCGCTTGAGGGTGACGACCGGATCGGTGCCGGTCTTCTCGCGCGCCTGCTCCAGCGCGCCGTAGACGATGCGCTCGGCCGTGGACTTCTTGCCGTCCAGCAGGATCTTGTTGACCAGCTGAGTGACCAGCGGGGACCCGTAGACCGGGTCGTTGATCAGCGGACGCTTGGGTGCGGGGCCCTTGCGTGGCATATCAGCTCTTCTCCTTCTTGGCGCCGTAACGGCTGCGGGCCTGCTTGCGGTTCTTCACACCCTGGGTGTCGAGCGAGCCACGGATGATCTTGTAACGCACACCGGGAAGGTCCTTCACACGGCCGCCACGAACGAGCACCATCGAGTGCTCCTGCAGGTTGTGGCCCTCGCCCGGGATGTAGGCCGTGACCTCGACCGCGCTGGTCAGGCGAACGCGCGCGACCTTACGCAGCGCGGAGTTCGGCTTCTTCGGGGTCGTGGTGTACACGCGAGTGCACACGCCACGACGCTGCGGGCTGCCCTTGAGCGCCGCGGTCTTCGTCTTGGAGACCTTGTCGCGGCGACCCTTGCGGACCAGCTGGTTGATGGTTGGCATAGACCGGCTTTCCTTATTAGTTACGCGGTGTCTGGAACTTCATGTCTTTGTCATCGAGCTTTCACTCGCACGTCCGGCCACGTTTCACGTGCCCCGAGGTCGGGCGTGTCGCGCGCGGTGTAGGGCCCGAAATGCGGGCACGCTGGAGGTGTCAGCCGCTTTCGCTGGCCTACGGTCACGCACGAACTTGCCCGTATGCTTCCGGGCACAGCGATCCACGATACTCGTGGTCGCGACACAGGGTCAAAGCGGGGTGGCTGGAGACCCCGCTACCTGGCCAGGTTCAGCGTCAACTCTACGAGTTTCTTGGCGCCCGCGCACGGGTCCGGGTGCGCCGAGCCGGGCCGATAGTTGATCCAGAACCCGATCACACCCTGATCCGCGGCCCCCGCGCTGACGCCGCAGGAGTCCGGATCGTTCGGCCGCCGCGTCTCCAGCCCGCGCCGCCCCTGCACGGTGATGTTGTTGGTCAGGTAACCCAACTTGTCGTTGGTGGTCTTCTCGTTGTTCAGCGAGCCGATCTCGTACCAGTTCAGGGTGACCATGGCGCTGCTCGAACCCTGCACGTCCCACATGCAGACCGCGCCGTAGAAGGACTGCATCGCCATGGCGCCCTGGCTCACCGCGTCGCCGACCTGGTTCAGCGAGACGATGTCGCATTCGCGCAACAGCTTGTCGAAGTTGGTGTTCACCGACTCCCCGGTGCCCGAACCGGCGGGATGTGCCGAACCGCTCACCGTCTGACCGCAACCCGCGGCGGTCACCGCGAGGGCCGAGACAGCGGCCGCCGTGAGTATGGCGCGAGCGCGACGAAGCCGCATTGCCGTCCTCCCCCTCACTTCAGCCGCCGCACGGTCAGCTCCGCCAGCTTGTGCATCCGGTCGCACGGGTTGCCGTCGGGCGCGAACATCCCGTAGGACATCGACCATTCGAAGAAGTCGTCGTCGAGCTGCACGGCGAGGTCGCAGACCTTGCTGTCCGGCTCGAGCGCCTGCCAGCCGGTGCGGCCGCCGACTTCGATCGCCTGGGTGGTCCGCCCCTGGGTGGTCACCCACGCCTTCTCACGGTCGATCGGGCTGCCCCGGTACGACGCGAAAGTGACACTGGGCGAACCCAATCCGGCGGACTGCCAATTGCAGCCGACCGAATTCTTCAGCGCCTGGGAGATCTGACCGAGCCCCGCGAGATCACGCACCTCGTCGTCGGTGGCGTGCCCGCACTCGCCGACGAACGGGCCGAGCGTGGCGACCTTCGGCGGCGGCCGCAACGGCGTGTTCGAGGTGTCCGAGTCGCCGCGCGATCCGCACGCGGACAGCAACAGCGCGAAGACCGTGCCCGTGACGATCGCCGACTTGATCCGCATGCCTGAGACTCTACCGGCGCGACGGTGTCGGCGACCTGCTCGGCCGATCGGCCCGAATCACCTCGGGTGTCGGCGAGTCGGCACCTGCCCCTACCCGCTACTCGTGCGGGACGCGCAGTTCGTAAGCGCCCATCGAGTCGATGTAGGTGCACTGCGCCGGGCCGGTCTTGTATTTCGACATGGCGCCGAGGCAGGCGTCGAGGGAGGGGTAATAGGTGGGCGCGGGTTCGGCGCGGGAGGTGGCGTCGGTGCCGAGGGTGAGGGCAACGGCGAGCGAGAAGGCGGCGGCGGATCTGTCGAGCACTGCGGCGGCCCCTTAAGCATCCGGCGAGTCAACGGAGCGTACTGCCGGATGCTCAGGGCCACAACCGATCACAGATTGCCGCGGGCCTCCTGTTCACGTTCGATCGCCTGGAAGAGCGCCTTGAAGTTGCCCTTGCCGAAGCCGAGCGAGCCGTGCCGCTCGATCAGCTCGAAGAACACGGTGGGGCGGTCGGTGATCGGCTTGGTGAAGATCTGCAGCAGATAGCCGTCCTCGTCGCGGTCGACCAGGATGCCGCGGCGCTGCAGCTCCTCGACCGGGACGCGGACGCGACCGATCCGGGCGCGCAGTTCCGGGTCCTCGTAATAGGAGTCGGGCGCGTCGAGAAACTCGACACCCTCACGGCGCAGTGCGTCGACGCAGGCCAGAATGTCGCCGGTGGCGAGCGCGATGTGCTGGACGCCGGGGCCCCGGTAGAACTCGAGGTACTCGTCGATCTGCGACTTCTTCTTGCTGACCGCGGGCTCGTTGAGCGGGAACTTCACCCGGTGGTTGCCGTTGGCGACGACCTTGCTCATCAGCGCCGAGTACTCGGTGGCGATATCGTCACCGACGAACTCGGCCATGTTCGTGAAACCCATGACGCGGCGGTAGAACTCGACCCACTCGTCCATCTGGCCGAGCTCCACGTTCCCGACGACGTGGTCGATCGCCTGGAACAGCCGGTTCGGCGCGCCCTCGCGCGGCTGGTAGCCGGCCCGGCGCGCGACGTAGCCGGGCAGGTACGGCCCGTGGTAGCCGGAACGGTCCACCAGGGTGTGCCTGGTTTCGCCGTAGGTGGCCAGGGCGGCGGACCGGACGGTGCCGAATTCGTCTGTCTCATCGTGTGGTTCGACGAGGACGGTGGCGCCGTGGTTGCGCGCCCACTCGACGCAGCGGTCCACGTCCGGCACCTCGAGCGCGATGTCGACGACACCGTCGCCGTGCCGGTCGTGATGGGCGACGAGCGGGCTGTCCGGGTCGACCGCGCCCTTGACCACGAAGCGGGCGCCGCCGCTGCGCAACACGAAGGCCTTGTGGTCGCGGTTACCGGTCTCGGGACCCGAGTAGGCCTCCAGTCGCATACCGAAGGCGGATTCCAGGTAATGCGCGGTCTGGGTCGCGTTACCGACGACCCAGACGAGGGCATCCCAGCCGATTACGGGAAAGTTGTCGACACTGGTGTCGTGGTCCACGAGTCCGACGAGCTTGCGCAGCTCACCGTCGGTGGGGGCGGTGCCGGACTGGCTCTGTGCCGTGCTGGACCGGGCATTCGGCATCTGCTCGATGGTCATGCACCAAGTAATCGTCAGGGTCGCCGGTTAGGCAACAGCGGCGATTTTCGTTAGACACTCTGGCGAATCCGGCTAGGAAGTGCCCCGAAATGCTGGACAATTTGAATAGCATCAGCTGGCTGGTGCTATCCAAGGCTGGAAGCCCAGCCTGTGCTCGGAACGGAGGCCGCCAATGTCACGCACGCCGGCGAAACTGGACGAACTCGATCTCGCGATCCTGACCGCGATGCATGAATACCAGAAGGCGGGCATCCTCGAGCTGTCCCGCCGGACCCGGGTGGCCAGGGCCACGGTGCAGTCCAGGATCGGGCGGATGGAGGAATCCGGCGTCATCGCCTCCTACGACCCGCAGATCGACGTTACCGCAGCGGGTTTCGACGTGCAGGCGTTCGTCACGCTGGAGATCGCGCAGGGCGCGCTGGACTCGGTCGCCGCCGAACTCGACATGATCCCAGGGGTTTTGGAGGCCTACGCGACCACCGGCTCGGGCGATGTGTGGTGCCGCATCGGCGCCGACTCACACGCCGGGCTGCAAGCGGTGCTGCTGAGCATCGACCGCACCTCGTCGGTGGTGCGGTCGCACAGCGTCATCGTGTTGTCGACCGTGGTGCCGTTTCGCACCCTGCCGCTCTTGCGCACCCTCGATCCGGCGGGCGGCACGAAGGCTCCGGCCTACCGCGCGGCGCACGAACGGTAACCGTGCTCAGGGCCGCACGTCGGCGCCCACCTCCAGGATCTCCACCCGCGGTTCCTTGTCCGCCTCCAGAAAGGCGAGCAGGGCATGCGATTCCGCTTCCACCGCCGCGCGCTCGGCCTTGGTCCACTTTCGGGTGGGGCTGATCCGCAGGCGCGCCGTGCCGGACTCCGGGAAGACCTTGTAGAGACCGGCAAGGTAGCCGTCGACCAGCACCGGGGCGACCGCGGCGGCGAAGGCGCGCAGCGGTGGCGCCGCGCCGTCCGGCACGATCCTGCTCCGATCCTGGTGCGAGAGCAGTGCATTGTCGTACCAGCCGAGCAGGCGCACCGGCGCCGGGAGTTCCGGATCGGCGAGCTCGCCGTCGGCGGCGTCGTAGAGGGTGCGGCCGCGCTCGTCGGTGTAGGTGCGCACCCGGTCGCCGAGCTGGGCGATCGCCTGCTTCATGCCGAGCAGCTTCGACCAGGTCTGCATGTCCATGGTGGACGCCGGACCGAAGGCGCGCAGGTACCGAAGCAGCAACTCCGCCAACGGATAGGACGGGTCGAGCGGTGCGCCGAGCCACGGCTCGACCCGGGACCAGACCGGCCTGCTGCTGTCCTTCCACTTGCCGCGCGGCGGGGTCTGCAGCACCGGCAGCAGGATGAGCCAGGCCTGCACGACCATGCCCGGGTTGCGATCCGGGTAGCACTCGGCGGCATGCAGTCGCAGGTCGGCGGCCGACATCGGTTCATCGCCGAGTACCCGTTCGCCGTGCGCGCGCACCTCGTCGGGGTCAAGGCCGACCAGCGCGCCGTAGTTGAAACCCTTTCGGAAGGGGATCTTTTCGAGCTCCGGCTGCATCAGCGGCGCGATCCGTAACGCATCCGGCGGAGTCACCATGTGAATAGTGCCGCGCATCAAGGTGATTCGGGCGAGTGTCCGATCCTCCAGCGCGTTCGAGATCGCCGCGGGATCGAAATCCGTTATGCGACTCCACAATGCGACGAATGGCGGCGGCGAGTCCTGCGCTTGCAGGCCGACAAGGTGGTCGCACATCTCGTGCACGGTGCGCTGCGAGCGTTCCAGCAGATGTTGGCGGGCGAGCAGCGTGCGGTTCAGTATCCGGTCGGAGAGCAACATGATTCGCGCCGCCTCAGCGCAGCGTGACCACGACCTTGCCGGTCGCCGTCCGGTTCTCCAGCGAGGCGATCGCCTCCGCCGCGCGGTCCAGCGGGTAGAGCACCGGCTCCGGCGCGGCGATCTTGCCCGCGGCCAGCAGCGGCGCCACCTCGGCCCACTGCTCGGCCAGGTAGCCGGGGTGCGTCATCACCCATTCGCCCCAGGCCGCGCCGATCACCTCGACGTTCTTCAGCAGCAGCCGGTTCACCTTCACCGTGGGGATCTCACCCGCGGTGAAGCCGACCACCAGCAGGCGGCCCGCCGACGCGAGCGAGCGGATGCTGTCGGTGAAGCGGTCGCCACCGACCGGATCGAGCACGATGTCCACGCCGCGACCGCCGGTCAGTTCCTTGACCGCGGCGAGCCAGCCGTCGGCCAGCACCACATCGGTGGCGCCGTTCGCACGGGCCACCTCCGCCTTCGCCTCGGTGCTGACCACCGCGATCACCCGGCCCGCGCCGAGCGCGGTGGCCATCCGCAGCGTCGAGGTGCCGATGCCGCCCGCGGCGCCGTGCACGAGCACCGTCTCGCCCGCGGCGAGCCTGCCGCGGTTGCGCAGGCAGAAGTGCACCGTCAGATCGTTGAACAGGATGCCGGCCCCGGACTCCAGGGAGACGTTGTCGGGCAACGGGAACACCATCTGCGCGGGCGCGACGGCCGTCTCGGCCATGGCATTGCCGAGCAACGTCAGCGCGACCACCCGGTCGCCGGCCTTGACGTGCGCGTCGGCCGGCGCATCGCGCACGATGCCCGCGACCTCGCCGCCGACGACGAACGGCAGTTCCGGCTTCATCTGATACAGCCCGCGCGACATCAGCACGTCCGGAAACGCGACACCGGCGGCGTGCACGTCGATCACCACGCCACCCGGATACGACTTGGGCTCCGGGATGTCCACGATCTCGACCGACTCCGGTCCCTCCAGCTTGCTGACCTGGGCTGCGCGCATCTGCCGACCTCTCTGTCGTGGCACCGGCCTCGTCCGCGCCGGCGCCGCCGTGATCAACGTAACCCGCGTCGCCGCGCCGTGCGCACCCTGCCTGCGTTGTCCCGCCGTGCGCGACCGCCGCGACCTGCTCGACGCCCCTGTTCCGCAGACCCCGTTTTGCTATGCTGACCGCGACCTATGGTCGGGCGTGAAGGGGGACTCATGGTCGAGCGCAATCAACCATCGTCGACGAGCGTGCAGGTCGATCCGGACGCACTGCGGTCCTTCGCGCAAACCCTCGGCACCGAGGCGGGCGAGGTGACCGGGCTCAACGCGGGGGGCGCGTTCACCGCCGCGGCCACGGCGCTACCCGGCACCGAATTCGGTACCGCGGCACAGCAGGCGAACGATGTGGTCAACCGGTGCCTGCAACGGATCGGCAATCGACTGACCACCATCGCCGACAATATGCACAATGCCGCGGGGAAATACGAACTGGCCGAGGACGACTTCACCGCGAAGCTGCGCGCGATCGGACTGCCATGACCCTCACCATCCCCGATGTGGAGAACTGGAAACCCGAACAGCTCACCGCCGCAGGCGAACACGCGGGGACCGTCTCGCAGGGCCTGGATGCCGCTGTCGGCAAGGGCGCCAGTCAGACGAAATCGCTGGAAGACGGCAAGAAATGGTCCGGAACGGCCGGGGCCGCCGCGAACGCGCGAATGGACACCGAGAAGACCAAGGCCTCACCGGTCAGTGCCGCGCTGCTGGAATTGAAAACAGCCTTCACCTCCCAGACGCAGAACCTGGTCGAAGCGAAAACCAAGGTGCTGCAACTCCGCGACGACGCCGTCAATCAGGCACCCCCATTCGATGTGGAGCCGAACGGAACCGTCAATGCGACGACCCGGATCGCGGCGCTGCGCGAGCATTCGGACAAGGCGAACGTCGAGGGACTGATTTTTCAGGAGTCGCTGCAGGCGGCGACTCGGACCTGGGAACTGACCAATGCGCTGCAGACCGCGGAAACTGTTGCCAACCAGGCGAAGACACAGGTCGATGCGGCGGTACGCAAGTTGGAGCAGGCGTTCAGCGGGCTCGGCGAGCCCGCCACGAATGTGGCGCCACCGGTGAATACGGCACCCGCAAGCGTCGCGGCGCCGACTCCGGTCAGCAGTAGCCCTTCGTCCAGCAAGCCGAGTTACGCGATGGGGAACAACAGCAATTCCGGGTCGTCCGCCGGCAGTCCGTACACCGGAAGCTATTCGGGGAGCTCGAGCGCGCCGACCGGGCCGCTGCCGAGCGGCGATATGGCGAAATGGATCGCGGAGGCGAAACAGAAACTCATCGAAATGGGTTACGACCCCAAGGATATCGATGAGCGTGCCATCGCGATGATCATCCAGCACGAATCAGCGGGTAACCCCTATGCGGAAAACCGTTGGGACAGTAACTGGCTGGCCGGGCACCCGTCGAAGGGGCTGATGCAGACCATCGACAGCACCTTCAACGCCTATAAGGCACCGGGGCACGACGATATCTGGAATCCGGTGGACAACATCATCGCCGGCGTCCGCTATTCGATCGATACGTACGGTTCGGTCAAGAATGTGCCCGGCGTGGTGGCCGTCGAATCGGGTGGCGCCTACCGCGGCTACTGACGGTCCCGCTCATCGCTGGGCGTTGGCGAGCACCGCGTACTGCGCGGCCGCCCGTTGCTGCGTTTCCCATAGTCGGGCGCCGAGCACCAGTGCCGCGTATCTGCGGTATGCCACAAAGCAGCGGAACTGCGCTTCCTTCGGCGCGACATAGTCCTGGACGCACCGCGCACCGGACACATCCGCCGGGGGATCCACCGCACGCCGGTCCACCGGGTTGCCGAGTTCGGCGGACTCCGCGACGAAGCGCGCCGCGGCGTCGTCGTCCGCGGTGCGGAAGCCGAAAGCGCTGGGTGCCACCGCAACCCGATCTACCCCCGCGCGGCGCAGCACCGGCAGCCGGCCCGATTGGTCCAGCACGTAGTTCAGGTAGCCGCGCAGCGTCAACACCACCTCGCCCTGCCCATCGGGCCCGGCAACAACGCCTTGGTCGTGGATGACCCGGGCCAGCAACCCGTCCGGATCCTGGTGCAGCGTGCTGAAACTTCCGACCGGTGTCGGCGTGAACTTGTCGAGTTCGGCCACCTCGGCATCGAGATACTTCTGGGTCGCCTCGACCAGCCGATTGACATCCGCGGTCCGCGAATCCGCGAGCACACTGATCACATAGATCCCGTGCGCGGTCGTGCTACCCAGCGTCGGAACCGAGGGACGCCAATGGGCCCGCGAGTCCGGGTACTTGGGCAGGCTGACCGCGACATTTTCCGGATTGAGGGCGAAATCCACCGCGTCGAGTTCGGCGGCCGCAGCCTTCGCCGCCGTCGCATCCCGGAAACGCAACACCGTCACGGTGAGGCCCTCGCGCTGGCGGCTACCGGCCGCCGCCGTGGTGAGCGGCAGCACGTCCTCGGCCGAACCGGTCGAGAAACCGAGGACGAAGCCATGATTCAGCAAAACCGGAATCGTGGGCTCGGCCAGATACCGCGTCACCGTCTGGACATCGGTATGCATGAGCGCCGACGCGCCCGCAGAGTATGTCGGGTCCACCTCGTGCGGACTCAGTACCGCATCCGCCATGCGCGCGGCCTCCAGCCGGGCGTACCCGACATCGTCCAGGCGGGCCGAGAGCTTGGGCGGCGTGGTCGGGAACTTGCCCGTATCCAGCGAACGCACGTCGATCTCGGCCGAAACGCCGGTGCCGTGCACCGTCGATGCGCAGCCGCCGGCCCCGACTACGGCGGCGAGAACAGCGAGGATTGCCGTGACCGCGCGTGGATTCCAGTTCATCAGTTCACCCGGGGAAGGTTGTCGAGGACATTCTGCAGCACCAATTGCGCTGTCAGACATCTGAATTCGGGACGTTCATTGAGCGTCGGGTTCGCCACCTGCACGGTCACCACCTCCGCGTCGGTACTGTTGATGCCGCGATACTGGCCGCGCCGTTCACAGGTGGGCGATCGCAGGTCCGCCTCGTCCGTGAAGACGATATTGCCGCCACCGAGATCGAACGGGATCGGCTTTTCGGTCGGCACCAGCACCTTCGAGCGTTCCAGCGCGACGGTGACCGTGCCGGTCGAGATCCACTTGCAGGTGTGCAGCTGATCCGGGGCGCCGCGGACCTGCTCGCCGATATTCAACTTGACGACGCTCGAATCGACCAGGGCGCAGGGATCGTGCGGGGCGAGCGAGCTGCGCAAGCCCGGAAGTTGTGGCGCACGTTCGGTCAGTCGGCGGGCCAGCTCCGCGGCCGCGTCGTCGGCGACGCCGCACCTTTCCTCGGGTTGCGCGCCCTGCACCCGGACCGCGATCCCGAACTGCGGATCCGTCGTCGCGGGGAACAGTGCCCGCCCGCAACTGTCGGTTCCGCTGGTGACGTCCTCCAGGATCGGCACTCCCGCAACACGTTTGCCGTTGTCGCGATAGCCCTCGATGCGCTTGATGTCGACGTCGAACTGGTACCCGCCCGCCTCGCCCGAGCACGTTCCCCATTGGGCCGAGCTCGGCTCCTTCGTCCAATTACCCAGCCCGGAGACCAGTGGCTCGTGGACCGCGACGCAGACATCCAGCGACCGGAGCTTCGTAAGATTCAGCGCGGCAAGTGGATTCGCCACCGGATCGGCCGGTCGCTCGTCATCACCACCGAACAGCGCCGTGCCGGCCAGGACACCGACAACCAAGACCACCACGGCCGCGGCCGCGATCAGTACCCGCTTGCGACGCCGGTGCAACACCCCGGCGCGTTGGATCTCGACGAGCGCTTGCAGGCGCTGTTCGAAGTCGGCGCTGTGCGACGCCGGGGCGGGCGCCGGCGCGGCACCGACGAACTGAGTGGCCTCCGGGTCGGCCAGCAGCGCCGACATCTCCGCTTCCTGCGCGCTGATCGCCTTGTGCACCTGCGCCGACCAGGGACGATGCTGCGGTGGCAGCGGGCCGAGGAAGTCGAGCAGCTGGGCAGGCGTTGGGCGTTCCTGCGGGTCCTTGCGCAGGCACGGTGCCACCAACTCCCTGACCTCGGGCGGCAATCCGCTCAGGTCGGGGTCGGTGTGCACGATGTTGTAGAGCGTGTGCGGCAGGGAGGCGCCTGCGAAGGGACTCGCGCCGCCCGCCGCCATCGCGAGCACCGCGCCGAGGGAGAAGATGTCGCTCGCCGGAGTCAGCGGCAGCGACTGCGACTGCTCCGGGGACATGAACGCGGGCGAACCGATGATCGAACCGGTGTGGGTGAGCTCGGATCGGCCCTCGACCGCTCGGGCGATACCGAAATCGATGACCCTCGGGCCGTCCTCGGCGAGAATCACGTTGGCGGGCTTCAGATCCCGATGAATCAGGCCGACGCCATGGATGGCCTGCAGCGCCGAGGCGAGCCCGATCGCCAGCTTGTGCACTTCCTCCGGGGTCAGCGGGCCGTAGTCCTGGACGGCCTTGTCCAACGGCACCCCCGGCACGAAAACCGAGGCAAGCCAGGGTTCTTCCGACTCGACGTCGAAGTCGATCACCGCGGCGGTGAAGGCGCCGGAGACCTGCATGGAGGTCTGCACCTCGCGGCGGAACCGTGGCAAAAAGTCTTCCTCGGTCACCAGGTGCTGGTGTACCTGTTTGATCGCGACCAGGCGACCATCCGGGCCGACGCCGAGCAGCACCCGCCCCATGCCGCCGGAGCCGAGCTGGCCGAGCAGCCGGTATCGGCCGATCTGCTGGGGTTCATCGCGCTCGAGCGGTGTCACCATCACAAGCTCCTCAGTCGGGCCACGACGCCACCGAGCACTGACTCGGTGGCGGCACAGGCGGTTTCGGCGGCGCCGGGCCCGGTCGGTTGCGCGGTCACGGCGATCAGTTCTCCTCGGTCTTCGATGGTCGGCCGGACCAGATGGTAGGTCGCGCACGTGCCGTCGGGGTCGATGCGGCGTGCCGACGGGAAGTCGCCGAGGGTGCCGCCGTTCACCAGCAGCCCGGTGTACTTCGGGTCCACATCAACGCGCTTGCCCTCGGCAGTGTGCACGGTGATCGTGAAGCGACTGCCCGCCCAAGTGCAGGTGTGCGCGTCGACCGGTACCGGTGCCGCCGCGGTGCCTGCTTGTGCGGAGATCACGTCCTGCGCCACCGAGTCGCACGGAACCATCCGCACGACAGACTGTTTCGGTGCACGCACACTCGGGGGACTCGTCGCCAGCCGGCCTGCAACGGCTTTCAAGGCATCGACTGCCAACACACAGGAATCACCTTCTGCCGCACTCATTTTCACCTCGACGCCGAGCAGCGGCCGGTCGCGCACCGCGATGGCACGCCCGCACGAATCCGCTCCCGCCGACGTGTCCAGCACGGGGCGGCCCGCGATCTGTTCGGTCAGCGGTTTCCCGCCCGGCACAGCGGCACCGACCCCAACGGTCAGCTGCGTCCGACGCCCGCCGGACTCGACGAATTTCGTGCCACAGACCGACGAATTCGTCAGCTCCGGCTTGACCGGCTGTCCCAGATGTCCGACCACGTCGTTGCCGAGCAGCGCGCAGGTGTCGGTGAGCCGCAGTTGCTCATCGGTCAGTTCCAAGGTGCGATTCGCCAGCGGGTCAGGGGGCGCGGGCGTAGTGCCGCGGGTGATGAGAAAGGTTGTGACGGCCCCGGCCGCCAACAGGACCGGCACAGCCGCTGCGGCAACCCATCGCGCGGTCCGGCGCGGCGACCGCTCCGGCACTTCGCCACCGGTGTCGACCCAACGCTCGGCTTCCGCCCGATCCTGGGTGATCTGCCGCCGCATCCCGGCAGGCCAGCCGGATCGGGCGGCGATGTCGGCTACCGAGTCGATCAGTTGCCGCGGAACCGGGCGAAGCGCGGGGTTCTTGTCCAGGCAGGCAGCCACGATGGGGCGCAAAGGCGCAGGCACGCGACTGATGTCGGGGTGGTGGTGCACCACGTTGTACAAAGTCTGCGGTGCCGAGGCACCGAGAAACGGGCTCTCCCCCGTCGCCGCCATGACCAGCATCGCGCCGACCGAGAAAACGTCACTGGCAGTGCTGAGTTCGTTGCCCGACGCCTGTTCCGGCGACATGAAAGCCGGGGAGCCGACGAGGGTGCCGGTGCTGGTGAGCTGAAGGTCGGCTGCCAGGGCGCGGGCGATGCCGAAATCGATAACGCGCGGGCCATCCTGTGCGAGAAGAACATTCGACGGTTTGAGGTCGCGATGAATCATGCCCGCCCGGTGAATCTCCAGCAGGGCGGAGCCGAGGCCCGCCGTCAGCAGGCGTAAACCGCCGAGGGACATCGGGCCATGTTGATCGACGGCGTCCCGCAACGAAGGGCCGGGCACGAAAACCGAGGCCAGCCACGGCGCTTCGGCTTCCGGGTCCGCGTCCATCACAGCGGCGGTGTACGCCCCGGTGACCCGTTGGGAGGCTTGCACTTCGAGCCGGAAGCGGGCACGGAACTCGGGATTCTTGGCGAGATGCCGGTGGATCATCTTGACCGCGACCAGCCGGCCGTCAGGTGCGCGCCCGAGCAACACCCGCCCCATGGCGCCCTGGCCGATAACCGCGATCAGCCGGTGGCGGCCTGCCGTGCGCGGATCGTGTCGCCCGAGCGGCTTCACCGTGTTCCTCCCCTGTAGTGCCTGTTCGGGATCGTACCGGCGCGGGTCGGTCACGTCCTGATGTCGCCGGGTGCGGGGTCAGGCGAATGTTCGGCCGGCGGCGGCGAGGGCGGCGCGGAACTTGTCGATCGAGGTCGGGCCGACGCCGTGCAGGGCGGCGAGATCGCGTTCGGTCCACGCGGTCAGGTCGGCCAGCTGGCGGATTCCGGCCGCGGCGAGGGCACGTTCGGCCGGTTTGCCCAGTTTCGCAGGGAGATCCGAAACGCTCATGTCCCCCATGATGCCTGGTAGAAGCGTTGCCGATGGGGATACCGTTGGTAACGGACGCACTCGACGCGATGGTGTGACGTACGCCCCGTAAAGTCGTCTCACAACAGCACCACACGAAGAACGCGGCACACCGTGCAGCGCGAGGAGCACCAGTGTCACTCGATCAGCCACTCGCCCCGCTTCCCCAGGAGGGCATGGGCTTTGCTTCGGCGTGGCCCATCCGGGCGGGCGATGTGGACCCCTACGACCGGCTGCGGTTCGACGCCGTCGCCCGCTACCTGCAAGACATCGCCTGGGAAAATCTGCACAAGACGTTTTTTCACCGCACCGATCCGAACTGGATCGTGCGTCGCACGGTGATCGACGTGATCCGGCCGATCCTGTGGCCGGACGAGGTGCAGCTGTTGCGCTGGTGCTCGGCGCTGTCCACCCGCTGGACCAACATGCGCGTGCGGGTGACCAGCACGAACGGCGGCCTGATCGAGACCGAGGGCTTCTGGATCAATATCAGCGAGGCGACCGGAATGCCCGCGCGGATCAGCGACGAGGGCCTGGCCTATCTCTCGCGGACGACCCAGGAACACCGCCTGCGCTGGCGGCCCTATCTGACCGACGCCACCCCGTCGGAATCCGACACCGATATGCCGTTTCCGGTGCGCGCGACCGACATCGACCAGTACAACCACGTCAACAACGCCTGCTACTGGCAGGCGGTGGAGCAGTTCATGGTCGAGTATCCGAAGCTGCTCGCCGGTCCGCATCGCGCGGTCATCGAGTACGTCGCGCCGGTGCTGGCGCGCCAGCATGTGACCGTCCGCAGTCGCTACGAGCCGGGTGATCGCACCGGGCGGCCGGTGCTGCGGCTGTGGTTCGTGGTCGGTGGCACGACCACGACCGTCGTCCGCATCATGCCGCTGCCGCCGGAATAGACCGACTTCGCCGCGCTGAGGAACACACCGCCCGAACATTCGAGCTCACCGACCCACAGCTCGCGTCCGCCATCTCGAGATCCGAGCCCGCCGACCGGAAACTCGCGATCCGGTCGGCGTGCCCGTTCAGCTCAGCCGCGTGCGGCCTTGAGCAGGTCCTCCCGGGTGGTGAACTTGACCCGAGGCCGTCCGGCGGACTTGCCCGCGGCCCGCTCGGCCTGATCGATCGCCCGCCACCCTTCCCGGTCCACCAGATCGCTCTGCCGCTGGCCGAGCAACGCCTTCAGCGCCGCCCGATCCGCCTCGGGCGCAGCGAGTTTGCCACTGGTGAAGTCGGAGATCAGGTTCTCGACCGTCTCCTCGGCGTCGATCCGGTTCGAGCCGATGACGCCGCGGGCGCCGCGCTTGATCCAGCCGCTCGCGTACACCCCGGCCAGCGGTGTGCCGTCCGCGCCCAGCACCCGGCCGTGCTCGTTCGGCATCACTCCGCGCCGCTCGTCGAACGGCACGTCGGCGACCGCCGCGCCACGGTAGCCGATGGAACGCAGCACCAGCGAGGCGTCCATCCGCTCGGTGCGTTCGGTCTGCCGCGCCAGCAATTGACCGTTCTCCTCGAACAATTCGTTGTGCGCGAACTCGATCGCCTCGACGTGCTCGGTGCCGACCAGCGCGGTCGGCGAGGCCAGGTAGCGGAAGACGATCCGCTTGTGGGACGGGTCGCGCCGCCCGCCCGCGTACTCCTCGGCGAGGGTGTACTTGAGCTTCAGCGACGGCTCGACCTGCGGGTCGTCCAGCAGCGCCTGGCTGGCGTGATCGAGCGCCAGGTCGGATTCGTCGACGATGACGTCGATGCCCTGCAGGTGGGCCAGCGCCAGGAACTCCGAGGAGGTGTATGCCGCCTGCAGCGGGCCGCGCCTGCCGAGCACGACGACCTCGCGAATATTGCTGCGCCGCAGGGCGTCCAGCGCGTGGTCGGCGATGTCGGTCTTGGCCAGCTCGTCCGGGTCGACGGTCAGCACGCGGGCGACGTCGAGTGCGACATTGCCGTTGCCGACGATCACCGCGCGCTCGCCGGACAGGTCGAACTCCCGGTCCGCGAAGTCGGGGTGGCCGTTGTACCAGGCGACGAACTCGGTGGCCGAGTGACTGCCCGGCAGATCCTCACCGGGAACGCCGAGCTTGCGGTCGGTCGACGCGCCGACCGCGTAGATGACGGCGTGATGGTGCCGCAGCAGCTCCTCGTGCGAGATGTGCGTGCCGACCTCGACATTGAGGTAGTACTGCAGGGTTTCGCGCCGGAACGCGGACTCGAACAGGCTCGACACCGTCTTGGTGCCCGGGTGATCGGGGGCGACGCCGGCCCGGACCAGACCCCACGGGGTCGGCACCCGGTCGAACATCTCGATCTCCACATCCGCCCTGCGCAGTAGCTCGTCGGCCGCGTAGCAGGCCGCCGGGCCCGCGCCGACGATCGCGACCCGCAGGGTGCCGAGTTCCTTCGGCGGCCGCGGCGGCGTCACGATCGGGTCGAAGTTCGATTCCAGCGGATGCCGTTCGAAATAGGCCGCATTGATCTCGCGGTATCTGGCCAGCGATGCGGTCAGGTCGTCCTCGGAGAAGATCGCCTCGACCGGGCACGCATCGACGCACGCACCGCAGTCGATACAGGTGTCGGGGTCGATGTAGAGCATCTCGGTCGTCGCGAACTCCGGTTGGTCCGGGGTCGGACGGATGCAATCGACAGGGCACTCGGAAACGCAGCTGGCGTCGTTGCAACAACGCTGCGTGATTACGTAGGCCATATTGTGCAGATCCTCGAAGATGTACGTGGGCTGTAGGCCACCCGGTGGGCAGAGGTGGACAGAAACGGCACGGCGCGGAACCACCGCGATGTGACGCCGCTTTCAGTTTGCCTCGAGTGTGGTCGAGGCCATGCGACCGGAGGCCTTACGGTATCCCCATGGTGCGGACTCTGATCCTCATGCGGCACGGCAAGTCGGCCTATCCCGACGGTGTCGGCGACCACGAGCGCCCGCTGGCGCCGCGCGGACAGCGCGAGGCAGGCTTGGCCGGTGAGTGGTTGCGCAAGACGCAGCCGCCGATCGACGCGGTGCGGTGCTCCACCGCGACCCGCACCAGGGAAACCCTCGCCGCCACCGGCGTCACCGCGCCGGTGGTCTACGAAGCGGGCATCTACGAGGCCTCCCCGCAGAGCCTCATCGAGCTGGTCCAGCTCAGCGACGACGACGTGTCGACGCTGCTGGTGATCGGGCACGCGCCCGGAATGCCGTGGACGGCATGGGAGTTGGCGAGCAACCGCAGTTCGACGCCCGCCATCGAGCTCAGCCGCAAGTTCCCCACCTCCGCGCTGGCCGTGCTCGAATTCGACCGGCCATGGACGCAGATCGACCCGGGGACCGGTGAACTCGTGCGTTTCCACATCCCCCGCTGAACGGGTAGTCAGCGCAGCAGCTTGCCGCCGACCACCACGACCGCGCCGAGCACGACCAGCAGCACGAACGCGGCGAACCCGCCGAGCAGCCACCACACGACGGCGAGCGCGAGCACCACCGGCGCCACCGCGATAGCGGCGATCACCGGGCTTTCCTTGACCGTTGCCAGAGCCGAGCGGGCCCTGATCCGGTTGACGTCCTTACCAGGCATGTCCCCAGGGTAGGCCGGAAGCCAGGACTTTGTCGGTCACCGGTGGGATGCTCGGTCGATGGATTGGAAAATCGAGCTCATCGCGATTCCGGTGACCGACGTGGATCGCGCCAAAGACTTCTACACCAAGATCGGATTCAACGCCGACCACGATCACCGGGTCGACGAGAACACGCGCTTCGTACAGCTCACGCCGCCCGGCTCCGGCTGCTCGATCTGTATCGGCGAGGGAGTCACCGACGCGGCCCCCGGCAGCGTCCGCGGCATGCAGATCGTGGTCGCCAGCGCGGAGGACGCGTACAAGCACTTGGTGGCGGCCGGGGTGGACGCGTCACCGGTGGAAGAACTGGCCTGGGGGAAGTTCACCTACTTCGCTGATCCCGATGGGAACCAGTGGGCTGTACAAGAATTGCCGCAGTACAACTGAGCGAAGGCTTTTCGGCGCGGCACGGTTGACCACAAAACCCGAAGCTGACGCCAGCGCGCCCCGCCCGCGTGTCAGTCCAGCTGGTCCAATCGGATCGTCAGCGGGCACGGCGAGGTGGTCGTGAAGACATCGGTCACCTCGCCGTCATCGACGTACCCGAGTTCCTCGGTGAGCCGGAACGCCACCAAGCTCAGCGGCGGACTCATGTCGATGATCCAGTAGTGCGGTATGCCTGCATCTGCATACTCGCTGCGCTTCATGACGTAATCCGTGCGCCGGGAGCCCGGCGACACGATTTCGACGACAAGCCGAGCAGCAGAGGCGCGCAGGATCCCCT
Organism: Nocardia sp. CS682; assembly: GCF_004634405.1. Taxonomy (NCBI): domain Bacteria; kingdom Bacillati; phylum Actinomycetota; class Actinomycetes; order Mycobacteriales; family Nocardiaceae; genus Nocardia; species Nocardia sp. CS682. The sequence goes on from NZ_CP029710.1 coordinate 3,805,801, forward strand.
GCTCCGCGTCAACTCGCTCGTACTCGGCCCGCTCGACGACTGCCAGATCGGGCTGGCGGACGGTGGCAGGCCCGTCCTCCGGAACCAGTTGCAGGTCGAGGTCGACATCAAGCACCGCCTTCAGATTCGGCGGAAGCTGTGTTCTCACCTGAGCATAAAGCTCTCCACCCACAACGTTATGTCGCGGTGTCGGCGACGGCGAAATAGTGAGTACCCCCTCTTGCAGCTCCCTACGACACCGCTCGTCGTCTTCTCCGAGCGCCATGTAGTCGGCAATCGTCAGCAGCCGCCACGGTTCCGGAAGTGCCGTCACCCTCGCTCCTCAGCTCGTCCCGCCCCTGGTCGGCTCCAGTGTCCCACGCAAGGTACACAGTCGGCCGGAACCCCGACCAGGGTTTTCCGTAGATCTGCTTACTTGGGGTGCGCTGAAGGGACCACTGTTTTGGTGGTCAAGGGGAGCGCCATGTCGCGAGCTGACGACTTCAGTCCAACTGATCCAGCGCGATCTTCAGTGGGCAGGGTGAGGTGGTGGTGAAGGTTTCGGTTGCTTCGCCGTTGTCTACGTAGCCGAGTTCGTCGGTGAGTCGAAGTGCGAGCAGGCTCACCGGCGGGTTCGGGTCGACGATCCAGTACTGGGGGATGCCCGCGTCCTCGTAGTCACCGCGCTTGGTGCGGCGGGAGCCGGGAGAGACGATCTCGATGACGACGACTACGCCCGAAGAGCGCAGAATCCCGCCTTCGGCTTTGCGTCGGTCGACCTCGGATCGCCGCACAATCACCATGTCCGGCCTGCGTACCGTCGCAGGCCCCTCCGCAGGAGCCAACTCCAGGTCGATATCGATGTCGGGCACCGCGACCAATTCCGGGGGCAGTTGAGTGCGTAGCTGGGACCAGAGTTCGACGCCGACGAGATTGTGCTCCGGTTCCGGCGACGGCACCATCAACAGCTTCCCCTCCTCCAGCTCCAAGCGATACCGATCGTCCTCACCGAGCGCCACATAGTCGGTGATGGTCAACAGCTGTCCTGGCTCCGGAAGTGCGGTCACGCTCGCTCCTCAGCTCGCCCCCTGGTCGGCTCCAGTGTCCCACGCAAGGTACCCAGGCGGCCGGAACCCGAACGCGGCTTTCCGTAGATTGGACTTGCTTGGAGTGCACTCCAAGTGACTAGCGTCGTCGGTGTTCAACGGGAAGGGCGAGGGTCGTGAGTGAAGGCGCACGGGACGAGCGGGGTAGCGATTGGGAACAGCCGAGGTATTCGATCGGCGAGGTCGCCGAACGGTCGGGGCTGAGCCGGGACACGCTGCGCTGGTACGAGCGGATCGGGCTGATGGATTACGTGGGCCGTGATCATGCCGGCAAGCGGCGCTTCAGCAATCGCGACCTGGAGTGGCTCGCGCTGATCGGCAGGCTGCGCACCACCGGGATGTCGGTGGCGGACATGGTTCGCTACGCCGAGCTGGTGCGGGCCGGGGACTCGACGTTCCCCGAGCGGCTGGAGATGTTCCGCAACACGCGCGCCGAGGTTCTCGCCAAGATCGAGGAACTTCGTCAGACCGTGGCCGTGCTGGATTACAAGATCGATATCTACGAGGGCAAGGCACAGCTTGCCCGGCCTGCCGCGATCACCGTGCACGCGGCCTCGCGCATTCGCGACTCGCAAGCGCTCCAAGACAGTGAAGGGATCAAGGTATGACCACCACCGAAACGCTTCCGAAAACCACGCTGGGCACCAGCGGTATCGAGATCAGCGTGCAGGGGCTGGGCTGCATGGGGATCAGCGAGTTCTACGGCACCAGTGACCTGGCCGAATCGCGGGCGACGCTGGACCGGGCGCTGGAACTGGGCGTCACGCTGTTCGACACCGCCGACGTCTACGGCCTGGGGCACAACGAGGAGTTCCTCAGCGACTTCGTGCGAGCCAACCGCGATCGAGTAGTGCTGGCCACCAAGTTCGGCATCGTCCGCAAGGCCGACGATCCGGCCTACCGCGGCATCGACAATTCACCGGCGTACATCCGCAACGCGGTGGAGGCCAGCCTGCGCCGGCTCGGCATCGACGTCATCGACCTGTACTACATGCACCGGCGTGACCCGGCGGTGCCGATCGAGGACACCGTCGGCGCGCTGGCGGACCTGGTGCGGCAGGGCAAGATTCGCACGATCGGCCTGTCCGAGGTGACCGGTCCGGAGCTGCGCGCGGCGCAGACGGTGCACCCGATCGCGGCCGTGCAGTCCGAATGGTCGATCTTCTCCCGGGATGTCGAGCGGACGGTGGTGCCCGCCGCCACCGAGCTCGGCGTGACGTTCGTGCCGTACTCGCCGCTGGGCCGCGGCTTTTTGACCGGTGCGGTCCAAGAACTCGGGAAAGATGATGTGCGGCGGGTGTTTCCGCGCTTTGCCGAGGACAACGCGGCCCGCAACACCGAACTGCTCGCACCGCTGCGCACCATCGCCGAGGCCCGCGGGATCACCATGGCACAGGTCGCGCTGGCCTGGCTGCACGCTCAGGCCAGGGTGCACGATCTCTCGGTGGCCCCGATTCCCGGTACCCGCAGTAGGACTCGGCTTGCCGATAATGTTGCGGCCGCGACCATCGAGCTGACCGCCGACGAATTGGCGACGCTCGCACCGATCGCGGGCCAGGTGGCCGGAGACCGCTACGCGGACTTGTCTTTCACGTCCGCAGGCCGGGAATAACAAGCACCACAACAGATCAGGAGTTCAACCGTGTCCACGCTGACGCTCAATGTCCGCTTCGCCGCCAAGCCGGGGCGCGAGGCCGAGCTGCGCGAGGTGTTGCAGGAAATGATCGAGCCGACCGTCGCCGAACACGGCTGCCTCGGCTACGAGCTGTACCTGCACCCCACCGATCCGAGCCGGGTCGTCCTGCTCGAGGAGTGGGTCGACGCCGACGCCTTGGCCGCGCATTTCGAGACCCCGCATTTGAAGCGGTGTGCGGCAGCGCTGGACGAGATCCTGGTCGAGCCGTTCCAGCTGCGGCGATTCACCGAGATCTAGCGACAGCGAGAGCTGAGAACTGAGCGCCGGCCCGGCGATCCGAACGCGGATCGCCGGGCCGTGCTGTCTCAGTGGAACGTTCGACCGCCCAGCGAGGCGCTGATGATGGCGGGCGGCGTCCAACCGGCCATCAGATTCGCGCGCTCCTGCGGGGTGAGATCCTGCCTGGCCCAGAGGCGGTGCGCGCTGCGACGGCAGGCGGCGACCAAGGTGGGGGCGGTGCGGTTGCGGAACCTCATGACAGTTCTCCTTCTACGGACCTCCATGTTTGTCCCGCGCACCCGGCCCGCGCGAGCAGTGCCGAACGATCTCTACGAGTTCTGTATGCCGGTGTAAATAAACGCGGACCCCGGTCCGTTTGAACCGGCCCCCGCCGTACGACCGGGTACACGGGTCACTACCATCCAATGGAGTGAAGCCCGATGTACCGCACGACCGCGTCTGGATCGACAAGCAGACGCCCGCCGCGTTCCGCGCCCTCAGCAAGGTGGCGAGCGAAGTACGCGCCGCAGGCGCCGCAGTCGGCCTGGACCGCAAGCTCATCGAACTGATCAACCTGCGCGTTTCCCAGCTCAACGGCTGTGCCTTCTGCCTGGACACGCACCAACGGGCCGCGCTCGCCGCGGGAAACACCGAGCAGGAACTCGCCGTGCTGCCCGCGTGGCGGCGCACCGAGCTGTACACGCCGCAGGAACAGGCCGCGCTCGCGCTGGCCGAGATCACCGCCACGCTGCCGGACGAGGCGACAATGGAGCGTGACTACGCTTTCGCCCGCAAGCACCTGACCGACGATCAGTTGTCCGTCGTCGTCTGGGCGGCCACCACGATCGGCGCGTTCAATCGCGTGTCGATCCTCAGCAAGCATCCGGTACGCGCATCGAAGGAGAAGTCGACCATGACCGCAGCTGCCTCGGAATCCAAGGTTGTCCGCAACGACGAGAAGAACCGGTACGAGGTGACCTACGGCGGCGAGCTCGCCGGGTTCGCCGAGTACGAGGAGCGCGACGACGAGACGGTGTTCACGCACACTGAGATCGATGGCGCGTTCTCCGGCAAGGGTCTGGGCAGCACGCTGGCCAAGCACGCCATCGAGGACGTGATCGAGCGGGGCCGGGTGATCCGCCCGCTGTGCCCGTTCATCAAGGCTTACCTGGACAAGCACCCGCAGTACGACGCGCAGGTGATCGGCAAGGGCATCACCCGGTGAGGGTGCGCACCGTCGGCACAGCGCCCGGAACGGCGCGGTCGTGAGCGACCTCGATCCGCATCCGGCGGAGACGCTCTGCGAGCCCGCTCCCGGCCCGGGCCCGGTGGCCGAGCTCTACCCGACGCGTGAGGTACCGCTCGGCGGTGTGCGCGGCGTCTTCGTGGAACGGGTACTGCCGCAACGGGACCTGCCGACCGTCGGGGCCTGGTGCTTCCTCGATCACTTCGGCTCGCCCACGGTCACCGATACCGGCGCGTCGCCGGACATCGATCCGCATCCGCACATCGGCCTGCAGACGGTGACCTGGCCGTTCGACGGCCGCATCCGCCACCGCGATTCGGTCGGCTCCGATGTGCAGATCCAGCCGGGGCAACTGAACCTGATGACCTCGGGGCGCGGCATCGCGCACTCCGAATACGGTGTCGCGGGCGCGCACGCCGGGCACGGGCTGCAGCTTTGGATCGCCTTGCCCGGCAACAAAACCGGCATCGACCCGAATTTCGAGCAGCATCGCGACCTGCCCGTTTATCAGGCGCCGGGACTGCAAGCCATCGTGCTGATCGGCACGCTGGCCGGCGTCACCTCCCCCGCCACCGCCTACACGCCGATCGTCGGCGCGGATGTGCGGCTGGCACCGGGCGCGGCCACGCTCCCGCTGGAGCGCGGCTTCGAGCACGCGTTGATGGTGATCGAGGGCGAGGTGACGGTGGAGGGCACCCCGCTGGCCGCGGGCCCGCTGCTGTACCTCGGCACCGACCGGGCGGAGATCTCGCTGACCAGCACGGCTGGTGCGCATTTCGCGCTGATCGGTGGCGCGCCGTTCGGCGAGGAACTGGTGATGTGGTGGAACTTCGTCGGCCGCAGCCATGCGGAGATCGTGGCGGCCCGAAACGCTTGGGAGAACCGCGATCTCAGCCGCTTCGCGGATATCGCGGGCCACCCGCCCGAGCAGCGCATCCCGGCGCCGCCACTGCCGGGACTGCATCTGAAGCCGCGCAAGCGCCGGATCGGTCCGGCCAGAACCTGATTCGCGTTCGGCCGAGCTGTCCAGCAGGGGGTTCGGCCGAAACGCTCATGGAAGCGCAGTGAACAACTCGTAGCTGTGCCCATCGGGTGCATGCACGTAGACGCCCCGCCCGCCGTCGAGGTGATTGATCGCCCGGTCCCATCCGTGCTGCGGGGCTGAGCCGTAGTCGACGGCGGGCCACTGCGCCAGCCGTCCGAGCACCGCGTCGAAGGTCTCGTCGTCGACGAGGAATCCATAGTGGCCCGGCTGGACCTGTCCTCGGTCGTCGAAATCGAGGGTGAGTTCGGCGTTGACCGCGACCGGCACGAACGGCCCGCTCGGCGGGCCGACGGCCAGGCCGAACAACTCGGCGAAAAACGTTGCGGCGGCGTGCCGGTCCGCTGCGGGGACGATCGTGTGATTCAAGACAATGGTCACGGCTACCTCCGATAAGCGTGCGATCTGCATATAAGTATATATGCGATACGCATGCTATTGGCAAGGGCCAGCTAGGCTGGCAGCATGAGCAGACGGGCGACCACCAAGCCTGGGACCGCCGCCGACGGCGGGCCTGCGTTGTTTCGACTGGTTCGATTCTGGTCCCGACGCTGGATCAACCGGACGTCCGCGGACCTGCCTGAGGAATTACGGCACGCCCAGCACGTCCAGGTGGTCGAGGCGGTCGCCGCCACCGTCGAGCAGGGTGCCGAGGCCACCATAACCTCGGTGGCACATCAACTCGGACTTGATCATTCGGGCGCCAGCCGGATGGTGCGCGACGCTACCGCGGCGGGCCACCTCTCCCGCGCCGAGTCCGAGCACGACCGACGCCGAACGTCCTTGGCGCTGACCACGAGCGGTGAGCGCCTACTCGCCGACGCGCGCGACTGGCAGCGCCAGGTCTTCACCGAACTCACCGCCGACTGGGACGATCTCGACCGGCAGCGGTTCGCCGGCTACCTGCGCAGGTTGAGCGGCGAACTCGAGCGTTGAGCCGAGTTGCGCTGCAACCGAGCCGTTCTGCCGGTTCGAGCCGCCGTCGCGGCCGCGCCTGATACTGTCGCCGACGAAAAACACTGCGCAGGGGCAGCGCTACCGAAAGAGCACGATGAGAGTCTCCAGAATCGCCGCGACGGCACTGCTGGCCCTGGTGGCCATGGTCATCAGCACCGGCGTCACGCACGCGGATTCCACCACCCCCGACACCGCACTCGATGTGCGCGGAACCTTCGCCGACATCGCCTATCAGGTTGCGGCATCCGAGGATCGGCGCGCCGCGGTGACGACCATCCAGGACGGTCGCTTCGAACTGATCCACGACGGCCGGGTCGTCACACTGACCGGCCACGACGGCAACGTCGTCGCCGCCCTCCCGATGGCGCTGCGCGTCGGCGACAAGCGAGTGGCGCTGCATCCGGTCATCGAGGAGTCGGGCCACCGGCTCACCCTCGTTCCGGACAACATGTCGCAGACTCCACTGCGTGATGTCAGCAGCCAGGAACGGTTCTTCGCCGAGGTCGAGAAGGCCATGCCGATCGTGTTGGCGGGCGCGGGAATCGGCGCGGCGATCGGCTTCGTGCTCGGCTTCCCGCTCGGGCTCTTCGTGCTCGACTTCATCACGGTGCCGATCACCACGGTGCTCGGCGCCGCGATCGGCGCCGCGGCCGGGCTCGCCATGGGCGGCGGCCAGCCCGCGATCGACGCGGCGCTCGACTACGCCACCGGCGCGCCCTGACCCGATCAGCTTTGCGCGGGATCCTCGATCTCGCTCGCGGCGCCCAGGGTCTGCGTTCCGATGACCCGCAGCAGATCCAGCTTCTCCGCGGCGTCCGTGCCGGGGCGGGGTAGGTAGACCAGTAGGCGCTGAGCGGAGTTCGGGGTGAGCAGTGTTTCGCAGATCGTGTCGATCAAACCGACCTGCGGGTGCTGGATGCGCTTGGTGTCCGAAAGCCGCACCGCTACTTCGTGTTCATCCCAGAGTCGGTCGAATTCCGTGCTCGCGGAGCGTAATACGCCGATGAACTCGGCAACGTCGGCGTCGCCTGCTCTGCGCGCGGCCGTGGCCCGCAGGTCGGCGACATGCTTGCGGCCCAAGCGATCCCAGTCCTCCTCGGGGAAGGTGGCGCGCGACTCGATGTCGGTGAACCAGCGATAGGCGTAGAAGCGGTCCCACCCGCGGCGGGTGCCGTGATCGCCGACGAGCAGGCTGTGCATGCGGTTCTGCACCAGCACCTCGCCGAGGTCGGTGACCACGGTGGCGGCGGTGTCGTCCAGCTTGGCGAGCAGGTGCATCAGCCCTGGGCCGACGTGTTTGTCGGTGAGTTCGCGCCCCGGCGGCGACTGGTCGCACAGGTGATAGAGGTAGTCGCGTTCGTCGCTGGTGAAGCGGAGCGCGCGGGCCAGCGAGGCGAGCACCTGGGTGGACGGCCGCGGCCCACGCGACTGCTCCAATCGGGTGTAGTAGTCCGTGGACATGCCCACAAGCAGCGCCACCTCGTCCCGGCGCAGGCCAGGAGTGCGACGCCGGACACCCGGTGGCAAACCCACGTCGGCGGGTGTCAGCTGCTCCCGGCGGCGGCGCAAGAAGTCGGCGAGCTCGGTGCGGTCCATAGCACCACTGTCCCTCGAGCCGGGCCGCTCAGCCAGGGATCGGCGATCCCCCGATCAGCAATCTCTGCCGCGATCGCTGCGGGAGGCGCAGGCTTGTCGCATGACGACATCGAAGATTCCCGCAGTTCAGCTCGGTAAGACCGGGCCGTCCGTCAGCCGTCTCGGACTCGGCGCGATGGGCATGTCCGGCATGTACGGCGCCGCGGACGACGCCGAATCCACCGCGACCATCCACGCCGCGCTCGACGCGGGCGCGAACCTCATCGACACCGGCGACTTCTACGGCGCAGGACACAACGAGCTACTGATCGGCAAGGCGATCGCGGAGCGGCCGCGCGAGGACGTGGTGCTCAGCGTGAAGTTCGGCGCGCTGCGCGGTCCCGGCGGCACCTGGGGCGGCGTGGACAATCGGCCCGAGGCCTTGCGCAACTTCCTCGCTTACAGTCTGCAGCGGCTCGGCGTCGAGTACGTCGACGTCTACCGTCCGGCCAGACTCGATCCGAACGTTCCGATCGAGGACACGGTCGGCGCGATCGGCGAACTCGTCGAGGCGGGGTATGTCCGGCACATCGGGCTGTCCGAGGTCGGCGCCGACACCATCCGGCGGGCCGCGGCCGTGCATCCGATCGCGGACCTGCAAATCGAGTACTCACTGATCTCGCGCGGTATCGAGGCCGAGATCCTGCCGCTGTGCCGCGAGCTCGGCATCGGCGTCACCGCCTACGGTGTGCTGTCGCGCGGGCTGCTCAGCAGCTCGGTGCAGACAGGGACCACGTTCGCCGCCAACGACTTCCGGGCGCACAGCCCGCGCTTCCAGGGCGAGAACCTCAGCCGGAACCTGAAGCTGGTCGATGCGCTCGCCGAAATCGCCGCAGCCAAGGATGTTTCGGTCGCCCAGCTGGCGATCGCGTGGGTGCTGACCCGCGGCGACGATATCGTGCCGGTCATCGGCGCGCGTCGGCGCGAGCGTTGGACGGAAGCGGCAGGCGCACTGGATGTTTCGCTGACCGAGGACGAGTTGGCGACCATCGAGGCCTCGGTGCCCGCCGAGCAGATCGCCGGTGCACGCTACGCCGCCGAGCAGATGGCGATGCTCGACAGCGAGCGCTGAGCCCAAAACGGCGGGCGCGCTCATGCAGTCGGACGCGCGCCCGCCGGATCACCTCCCGCGTGGCCGGATCATTTTCGCCGCGGCCGGATCACGGCGGTGAATGCGGCTGCGGCGACCGACTTTCCGGTGCTGTCGGTGATGTTCACCGGCACTTCCAGTTCGATCGGCGTCCGCGCCGCGATGTCGGCCCGCACCTGCTGCAAGATCTCCCCGGACACCTCGGATGTCGCAAGGTACGGTCCGGCGTCGCCTTTCGCGCGTGCCCGGTATTCGATCCGCCCGTCCCTGGCCACGATGAAGGTCTCGCCCATCAGGTCCACGATTCCCGAGACCGACGCACCCATCGCCGCGGTCTCGACCAGGCCGAACAGCACCGCCGCGTGCAGATCACCGTTGTGGTTGAGATGCTCGGCCCGCGGTGCCATCCGCACCACGTTCCGTCCGGCATCGAACTCCACCCCTTCGATCCCGGTGAATTGGATGAACCCCAGCTTCTGGAACCCCGCCATCACCAACTCGCCCATGGCCGCGCTGTCCATCGCATCTCCCACTGACATAACTGAAACGTGTTCCAATTTAATACCGTGGTGGGCGGGCGTTGTCCACGCGAAGCGGCGAACGGGATCCTGGATGCGTTTTACTCCCCGTGCCGTCAGGGGCGTGGATAAGCCTTCGGTAGCTGGTAGCCGCGTTCGGCGAGGACGGTGCGCAACAGGTCCGGGCGGTTGGTGATGAGGCCGTCCACGTCGAGGTCGATCAGCGCGGTCATGGTGGCGCGGTCGTCGACCGTCCACGGCACCACTCGCATCTGCTGCCGATGTGCGGCCCGCACCAGCTCACGCGTCGTGAACGGCCGATAGCCCGGATCCTCGACGCCGCCGTCCTGCGGGTCGCCGTGCACCGGCGAGACCGCATCGGCCCCGAAAGACGCTGCGGCGCTGACGAACTTGCGCTGCAGCGAGCCGGGGAAGTCATCGATGTCGAGGCCGCCCAACCACGGTGACGCGCCGGGCTGGTCGGCCTGCAAGAACTGCTGCCCGTTGGTCAACGCGACGATCGGCAGTTCCGGCGCCACCTCCCGCATCCGCATCAGGGCGCCCCAGTCGAAACTCTGGATGGTGACCTGGTTTTCGAGGTGCGCGCGCCGGACCTCCGCCGCAACCACCTGCACGAACTGCTCCCGCGGCGCGGTTTGTTCCGGCGCACCCGCCTCCACCTTGGTCTCGATGTTCAGCATGACCTCACCTGCGCGATAGGCATGCACGAGATCGAAAACCTCGGACAGCAGCGGCATTCGGGCGCCCGGCACGGTGCGTTGCTCGGGAAAGGCCGCCAATCGCAGTGAGCCACAATCGATGGTGCGCACCTGCGCAAACGTCAAGTCCCGAATGAATCTGGTACCCGGCACGTACGGGAACTCGGGATCGCCGAGGAAGGCAGGCGCGGTGTCGACGCACTTGTTCGGATTGGGATCCCGATCGTGGGTGACCACCGCGTAGCCGTCCTCGGTGATCTGCACGTCCAGCTCCAGCGTGCGCACGCCGAGCTCCAACGCGTTCGCGAACGCGGCCACGGTGTTCTCCACCACCAGGGCGAGGCCACCGCGGTGCGCCTGCAGATCGAATTGCCTCGGCGGCACGTCCGCCGACGCCGCACCCGCGTGCAACAGACCGGCCAGCAGGATCGCCGCGACTCCGAGTACCGACGTTCGACGCATACACCCATTGTGGCCGCCTTCGCCGACGCGGCGGTGACGTCCGCATGAATCCCGAGCGGATTACGGAATCAGCACCACCTTGCCGGTCGTCGCCCGATTCTCCAACGCGGCATGCGCTTTCGCCGCCTGGTCGAGCGGGAAGGTCTGGACCGTCGGCACCATGGAGCCGTCGGCGGCCACGGCCAGCGCGCGGGACTCCTCGCCGCGCACCTCGCGGGGCTTGCTCAGCATGATCGACAGCGCGTCGATCACCGTGATGCCTTGTTCCCGCAGCTTCTGCGGGTCCGGTTCGAAGGGCTCCCTGGAGGCGTTTCCGTAGGTGACGTACCGCCCGCCCTCGGCGAGCAAGGACACTGCCGCCCGGCCCTTCTCACCCATCACACCGTCGAGCACCACCGTCACCGCACGGTCGCAGAACGCCTGCCGGACTTGGTCGGTCCAGCCGGGCTCGTTGTAGTCGACGGCGAGGTCGGCGCCGAGTGCGTCCACCGCCGCGACTTTGGCCGGTCCGCCGGCCGCGCCGATGACCCTGGCGCCGATATTGCGGGCGTGCTGGACGATCAAACGGCCGACCCCGCCCGCCGCCGAATTCACCAGGACCAGGTCGTCGGACGTCAGCGCGGCGATATCGAGGACCTCGACGGTGGTGGTGCCGGTGACGATCATGGCGACGGCGGTCGAATAGTCCAGCGCGTCCGGAATCCGGTGCAGTGCAGCCAACTCCGCGACCGCCCACTCCGCGTAGCCGCCGGAGGTGCTGCGCGGCGTCACCACGGCGGCGTCGAGCCAGGACAAGTCCACATCCGGCCCGATCGCGTCGACGACACCCGCGACCTCGCCGCCGAAGATCGCGGCCAACTCCGGTAGGGGCGGGCCGATCGGCAGGCCCGCCCGCATCGCCGTTTCGATCAGGTGCACACCGGCCGCCCGGACGGCGATGCGCACCTCGCCCGGACCTGGTTTCAGATCCGGAACCTCCTCGTAGCGCAGGTTTTCCGGGGGGCCGAATGAATGCAGGACTACGGCGCGCACAGCATCTCCTCTGGTCAGAACTCGTTCGAGCTTCGATGACCAGCGTGCAACCTAAACGTTAGTTGATGTCAATCCGCTCCTCGTCGGTCTGCCGGATGCCGTCCTCCTCCAGGTCTCGCACGTCGTCCCAGACCGCCAGCGCGACGATGCCGAACAGCAGCATGGCGCCGAGCGCTACCACCAGTGGATAGTTCACTGGCCGGATCAGGCCAGGCCACCGGGTTTTCCGAGTAGTTCGGCTAGGCCGGCGTCGATGAACCGGGTGTCTTCGGGATTGCTGCCGTGGCCGGCGAAGTGGCCCCAGATGCCGGGGATCACGCGGAGTTCGGCGTTGCACATGTGGCCGACGGCCCAGGCCTCGTCCTCCGGCGGGAAGTAGAGGTCCTTCTCGGCGGGCATGACCAGGGCGACGGCCTTGATCGAGGCGAGGGCGGCCTCGGTGTCGCCGTCGAAGCCGGGTGTGCGGCCGACGTCGCCGTGCTGCCAGGTCCACAGCATGGTGAGCAGGTTGTTCGGGTCGCGGCCGTCCAGGAAGAAGCCCTCCCAGAAGCCGATGAGGAAGTCCTCGAGCGAGGTGTAGCCGAGCTTCTCGTACTCCTTTTCCCAGTAGAAGGCCTGCGAGAAACCCCAGCCCGCGTAAACCCTTGCCAGGGCACGCAATCCGGTGGTCGGCCAGTGTTCGCCGTACCAGCCGCCCGCGAAAGCCGAGTCTGCGGTCAGCGCCGCCTTGACACCCTCCAGGAACACCTTGTTGTGGTCACTGGTGCGGGCGGAGCCGCAGAACGGGGCGATCCGCTCCACCATGTCCGGATAGCTCACCGCCCACTGGTAGGTCTGGCCCGCGCCCATGGACCAGCCGGTCACCAAGGCCAGTCGCTCGATGCCGAAACGCTCTGTCACCAAACGGTATTGCGCGGCCACCTGGTCGTACACCGTGATCTCGGGAAAGCGGGCGCGGTCATAGGGTTGCAGCGTGTTGCTAGGCGAGCTGGACAGGCCGTTGCCGATCATGTTCGGCACGATGATGAAGTACTCCGCCGGATCCAGCGCCATCCCCGGACCGATCAGCCACTCGTTGTCCCAATGTCGCCCCGAGTACCACGTCGGATAGACGACGGCGTTGCTCTTGTCCGCGTTGAGCTCACCATAGGTGGCGTAGGTCAAGAAGGCTCCACGCAGCGTGGCACCGTGCTGGGTGGTGAAATCACCGAGATCGAAGATCTGGTGGTCGGTCATGAAGCGACTCGCTTTCGCAACGGGCGGAACAGGATTCAGCAGGTCCCAGCCGCCCGAGCGCACCATCCACCAACCAAACCCCTTCAATTGAAAATATTCTTACAGAAAATATTCCCCGCGAAGTAAATTTCGCATCACTCTTCGGACACCGTGAAGACTGCCTACCAACGCAAACGGCCCCCGCTCCTTGGTGGGAGCGGGGGCCGGATGTGTTGCGGTACCGGGGTTAGCGGTAGTCGCTGAAACCGTAGTCGTCGAGCGGGACTGCGGCGCCGGTGGTTTGGCCGAAGCTGTCCGGGCTGTAGTAGGTGTCGTCGTAGGACGGCACCGCGTACGCGGCGGCACGGGCTTCTTCGGTCGGCTGCACCGTGATGTTGCGGTAGCGGTTGATACCGGTACCGGCCGGGATCAGCTTGCCGATGATCACGTTCTCCTTGAGACCGATGAGCTTGTCGGAGCGGCAGTTGATGGCCGCGTCCGTCAGCACTCGAGTGGTCTCCTGGAAGGACGCCGCCGACAGCCACGAATCCGTCGCGAGCGACGCCTTCGTGATACCCATCAGCACCGGGCGACCCGCCGCGGGCTCGTTGCCCTCGGCGACGACGCGACGGTTGGAGGCCTCGAACTCGGAACGCTCGGTGAGCGAACCGGGCAGGAACTCCGTGGCGCCCGAGTCGATGATCGTCACGCGACGCAGCATCTGGCGCACGATGACCTCGATGTGCTTGTCGTGGATCGACACACCCTGCGAGCGGTAGACCTCCTGGACCTCGTGGACCAGGTGGATCTGCACCTGACGGGGACCCATGATGCGCAGCACCTCGTGCGGATCCGCCGCGCCTTCCAGCAGCTGCTGGCCGACCTCGACGTGGTCACCGTCGGAGAGCAGACGCTCGGTGCCGTCGTCGTGCTTGAAGACACGCAGACGCTGACGCTTCGAGAGCTTGTCGTAGACAACCTCTTCGCCACCGTCATCGGGGATGATGGTGATCTTGTAGAAGCGGTCGTCGTCCTCCATCCGGACCCGGCCACTGACCTCGGCGATCGGAGCCTTGCCCTTCGGCACACGGGCCTCGAACAGCTCCTGCACCCGGGGCAGACCGCCGGTGATGTCATCGCCCGCGACACCACCCTGGTGGAAGGTACGCATGGTCAGCTGGGTACCGGGCTCACCGATGGACTGCGCGGCGACGATGCCGACGGCCTCACCGATGTCGACCAGCTTGCCGGTGGCCATCGAGCGGCCGTAGCAGGTGGCACAGACACCGGTACCGGTGGTGCAGGTCAGCACGGAGCGGACCCGGACCTCGGTGATGCCTGCCCCGAGCAGCGCGTCGATCGCCGGGTCGCCGAGGTCGGCGCCCTTGGCGATGACGAGGTTGCCCTTGGCGTCCACCGCGTCCGAAGCGAGCGTGCGAGCGTACGCGGAGGTCTCCACGTGCGCGTCGCGGATGAGCGAGCCATCCGCCTGCTTGTCGGCGATGTGCACGATGATGCCGCGCTCGGTGGCGCAATCGTGCTCGCGCACGATCACGTCCTGCGAGACGTCCACCAGACGACGGGTCAGGTAACCCGAGTCGGCGGTACGCAGCGCGGTATCGGCCAGACCCTTACGAGCACCGTGGGTGTTGATGAAGTACTCGAGCACGGTCAGGCCCTCACGGAACGAGGACTTGATCGGGCGCGGGATGAACTCACCCTTCGGGTTCGTCACCAGACCCTTCATACCGGCGAGGGTACGAGTCTGGGTGAAGTTACCCGTGGCGCCCGACTCGACGATCGTGATGATCGGGTTGTCCGGCGGGTAGTGCGCCCGCAGTGCCGTACCGACCTCTTCGGTCGCTTCCTGCCAGATCTTGACCAGGGCGTTGTTGCGCTCCTGGTGATCGAGCGCACCACGCTGGTACTTCTTCTCGATCTGATCGGCAAGCGCCTCGTAGCGCTCCATGATCTCGGTCTTCTCCGGCGGCACCAGCACGTCGGACATGGAGACCGTCACGCCGGATCGGGTGGCCCAGTAGAAGCCCGCGTCCTTCAGCTTGTCGACGGTCTGCGCGACCACGATCATCGGGTAGCGCTCGGCCAGATCGTTGATGATCGTCGCCTGACGCTTCTTCGGCATCTGCTCGTTGATGAACGCGTAGTCCGCCGGGAGCAGCTCGTTGAACAGCACGCGACCGAGGGTGGTCTCGGCAATCCACGCGTCGCCGCGGGTCCAGCCCTCCGGGAACAGCTTCGCCTCGATGTCCTTCGGCGGGCGCTGGTGGGTGAGGCGCACCTTGATCAGCGAACGCACGGTGAGCTCACCGCGGTCCACCGCCATCTGTGCCTCGGCGGGCGAGGAGTAGACGCCGAACTCGGCCTTGTCCTTGCCCGCGGCCTTGTACTCGCCCTTCGCGCCCTCTTCGAGGCGGGTCAGGTAGTACAGGCCGGTCACCATGTCCAGACGCGGCATGGCGAGCGGCCGGCCGGAGGCAGGCGACAGGATGTTGTTCGAGGACAGCATCAGGATGCGGGCCTCGGCCTGCGCCTCCGCGGACAGCGGAAGGTGCACGGCCATCTGGTCACCGTCGAAGTCGGCGTTGAACGCTTCACAGACGAGCGGGTGCAGCTGGATCGCCTTACCCTCGACGAGCTGCGGCTCGAATGCCTGGATGCCGAGGCGGTGCAGGGTGGGCGCGCGGTTCAGCAGCACCGGGTGCTCGGCGATGACCTCTTCGAGGACATCCCACACCTGGGGACGCTGACGCTCGACCATCCGCTTGGCGGACTTGATGTTCTGCGCGTGGTTCAGGTCGACCAGACGCTTCATCACGAACGGCTTGAACAGCTCCAGTGCCATCAGCTTGGGCAGACCACACTGGTGCAGCTTCAGCTGCGGGCCGACCACGATGACCGAACGGCCCGAGTAGTCGACGCGCTTGCCCAGCAGGTTCTGCCGGAAACGACCCTGCTTGCCCTTGAGCAGATCGCTCAGCGACTTCAGCGGGCGGTTACCCGGTCCGGTGACCGGGCGGCCGCGACGGCCGTTGTCGAACAGCGCGTCCACGGACTCCTGCAGCATCCGCTTCTCGTTGTTGACGATGATCTCGGGCGCGCCGAGGTCGATCAGTCGCTTGAGGCGGTTGTTGCGGTTGATCACGCGGCGGTACAGGTCGTTCAGGTCGGAGGTGGCGAACCGGCCACCGTCGAGCTGAACCATCGGGCGCAGCTCCGGCGGAATCACCGGAACGGCGTCGAGCACCATGCCCATCGGCGAGTTGCCGTTGGTCTGGAACGCCGCGACGACCTTGAGCCGCTTGAGCGCGCGCAGCTTCTTCTGGCCCTTACCGCTGCGGATGGTCTCCCGCAGGCTCTCGGCCTCGGCGTCGATGTCGAAGTTCTCCATCAGCTTCTGGATGGACTCCGCACCCATGGCGCCGGTGAAGTACTCGCCGTAGCGGTCGATCAGCTCGCGGTAGAGCACCTCATCGACGATGAGCTGCTTGGGCGCCAGCTTGGTGAAGGTGGTCCAGATCTCGTCGAGCCGATCCAGCTCACGCTGGGCGCGGTCGCGCAGCTGACGCATCTCGCGCTCGCCGCCGTCCTTGACCTTGCGGCGGACGTCGGACTTGGCACCCTCGGCTTCGAGCTCGGCCAGATCGGCCTCGAGCTTCTGGGCACGGGCCTCGAGGTCGGCGTCGCGCTGGTCGGCGACCGCCTTCTTCTCGACCTCCATCTCGGCTTCGAGCGTGCTGAGCTCGTTGTGGCGCAGCTCGTCGTCGACCGCGACGATGACGTAGGCGGCGAAGTAGATGATCTTTTCCAGATCCTTCGGCGCCAGGTCGAGCAGGTACCCGAGGCGCGAGGGCACGCCCTTGAAGTACCAGATGTGGGTGACCGGTGCGGCCAGCTCGATGTGGCCCATCCGCTCACGACGCACCTTGGCGCGAGTGACCTCGACGCCACAGCGCTCACAGATGATGCCCTTGAAGCGGACACGCTTGTACTTGCCGCAGTAGCACTCCCAGTCCCGGGTAGGACCGAAGATCTTCTCGCAGAAGAGCCCGTCCTTCTCCGGCTTGAGGGTGCGGTAGTTGATGGTCTCCGGCTTTTTCACCTCGCCGAAAGACCACTGGCGGATGTCGTCCGCGGTGGCCAGGCCGATCCGGAGTTCATCGAAGAAGTTGACGTCTAGCACGTAACTTCCTTTCCCCTATAAGGGTCGAATTCGAGCAAAAAGTTCACTAGTTGGTGGAACGCGGGGCCGGATGTCGTTGTGTTGCAACGACACCCGGCCGACCGCCTAGTTCGCCAGATCGTCGACGGTGGCCGCTTCGTTCCTGGACAAATTGATGCCCAGGTTCGCCGCGGCGCGCTCCAGATCCTCGTCGTCACCGTCGCGCATCTCGATCGCGGCGCCGTCGGAAGACAGCACCTCGACGTTGAGGCACAGCGACTGGAGTTCCTTGAGGAGCACCTTGAAGGACTCCGGAATGCCCGGCTCCGGGATGTTCTCGCCCTTGACGATCGCCTCGTACACCTTGACGCGACCGACCACGTCGTCGGACTTGATCGTCAGCAGTTCCTGCAGCGTGTAGGCCGCGCCGTAGGCCTGCATGGCCCAGCACTCCATTTCGCCGAAGCGCTGACCACCGAACTGCGCCTTACCACCGAGCGGCTGCTGGGTGATCATCGAGTACGGGCCGGTCGAACGGGCGTGAATCTTGTCGTCGACCAGGTGGTGCAGCTTCAGGATGTACATGTAGCCGACCGCCACCGGGTACGGGAACGGCTCACCGGAACGGCCGTCGAGCAGGGTGGCCTTGCCGTTGTCGTCGACCATGCGCTCACCATCGCGGTTCGGCAGGGTCGAGGCGAGCAGACCGGTCAGCTCCTCCTCGCGGGCACCGTCGAACACCGGGGTGGCGATGTTCGAGTCGGCCGGGGCCGCCAGCATCTCCTCCGGCAGCGCCTTGGCCCAGTCGGGACGAGTCCCGTCCGCACCGACGCCGACATCCCAGCCCGCCTTGCCGATCCACCCGAGGTGGGTCTCCAAGATCTGGCCGATGTTCATACGACGCGGCACACCGTGGGTGTTCAGGATGATGTCGACCGGGGTGCCGTCCGGCATGAACGGCATGTCCTCGGTCGGCAGGATCTTGCCGATAACGCCCTTGTTGCCGTGGCGGCCGGCGAGCTTGTCGCCGTCCTGGATCTTGCGCTTCTGCGCCACGTACACGCGCACCAGCTCGTTGACACCGGGAGGCAGATCGTCGTCGTCCTCGCGCGAGAACACGCGGATGCCGATGACCTTGCCGGACTCACCGTGCGGCACCTTCAGCGAGGTGTCGCGCACCTCGCGCGCCTTCTCACCGAAGATCGCGCGCAGCAACCGCTCCTCGGGGGTCAGCTCGGTCTCACCCTTCGGGGTGACCTTGCCGACGAGGATGTCGCCGTCACGCACCTCGGCGCCGATGCGCACGATGCCGCGCTCGTCGAGGTCGGCGAGGACCTCGTCGGAGACGTTCGGGATGTCCCGGGTGATCTCCTCGGCACCGAGCTTGGTGTCGCGGGCGTCGATCTCGTGCTCTTCGATGTGGATCGAGGTGAGAACGTCCTCTTCCACGAGGCGCTGCGACAGGATGATCGCGTCCTCGTAGTTGTGGCCTTCCCACGGCATGATCGCGACGAGCAGGTTCTTGCCCAGCGCCATCTCACCGTTCTCGGTGCACGGACCGTCGGCCAGCACCTGGCCGACCTCGACCCGCTGGCCCTCGTCCACGATCGGCCGCTGGTTCGCGCAGGTGCCCTGGTTGGAGCGGGCGAACTTGCGCATCCGGTAGCTCTTGCGAGTCCCGTCGTCGGCCATCACGGTGACGTAGTCGGCGGAAACCTCCTCGACCACACCGCCCTTCTCGTTCACCACGACATCGCCTGCGTCGACAGCGGCGCGCAGCTCCATGCCGGTGCCCACCACGGGGGCCTCGGAACGGATCAGCGGAACCGCCTGACGCTGCATGTTCGCACCCATCAGGGCGCGGTTGGCGTCGTCGTGCTCGAGGAACGGGATCATGGCCGTCGCGACCGACACCATCTGGCGCGGCGAGACATCCATGTAGTCGACCTCATCGGCGGCGACGAGCTCGTTCTCCTCGTTGCCGCGGCGGCAGAGCACCCGGTCCTCGAGGAAGCGACCTTCGGCGTCGACCGGCGAGTTGGCCTGTGCTCGGACGTGCCGGTCCTCTTCGTCGGCGGTGAGGTACTTGACCTCGTCGGTCACCCGGCCGTCGACCACCTTGCGGTACGGCGTCTCGATGAAGCCGAACGGGTTGACCCGTGCGTACACCGACAGCGAACCGATCAGGCCGATGTTCGGGCCTTCCGGGGTCTCGATCGGGCACATGCGGCCGTAGTGCGAGGTGTGCACGTCACGGACTTCCAGGCCGGCCCGCTCACGAGACAGACCACCCGGGCCAAGGGCCGATAGGCGGCGCTTGTGGGTGAGGCCCGACAGCGGGTTGTTCTGGTCCATGAACTGCGACAGCTGCGAAGTTCCGAAGAACTCCTTGATCGCGGCGACGACCGGGCGGATGTTGATCAGGGTCTGCGGCGTGATCGCCTCGACGTCCTGAGTCGTCATCCGCTCGCGGACCACGCGCTCCATCCGGGACAGGCCGACCCGGATCTGGTTCTGGATCAGCTCGCCGACCGTGCGCAGGCGACGGTTACCGAAGTGGTCGATGTCGTCGACGTCGACCGGGACCTCCTGACCGCCGGGGGCGGTCATGACGCGGTCACCTGCGTGCAGGCGGACCAGGTACTCGATCGTGCTGACGATGTCTTCCTTGGTGAGCACCGATCCGGTGACCTGCTCGCCGAGGTGGATACCCAGCTTCTTGTTGATCTTGTAGCGACCGACGCGCGCCAGGTCGTAGCGCTTCTCCTTGAAGAACAGGTTCTCCAGCAGGGTCTGCGCGGACTCCTTGGTCGGCGGCTCGCCCGGACGCAGCTTGCGGTAGATGTCCAGCAGCGCCTCGTCCTGACCGGCGGTGTTGTCCTTCTCCAGCGTCGACATCATGATCTCGGAGAAGCCGAAACGCTCGACGATCTCCTCGTTCGTCCAACCGAGCGCCTTGAGCAGCACGGTGACCGGCTGACGACGCTTGCGGTCGATGCGCACACCAACGGTGTCGCGCTTATCGATGTCGAACTCCAGCCACGCGCCACGCGACGGAATGACGCGCACGCTGTGCAGGTCCTTCTCGGTGGTCTTGTCGACCGAGTGGTCGAAGTAGACGCCCGGCGAACGAACCAACTGCGAAACGACGACGCGCTCGGTGCCGTTGATGATGAACGTGCCCTTGTCGGTCATCATCGGGAAATCTCCCATGAAGACCGTCTGGCTCTTGATCTCACCGGTGTTGTTGTTGATGAACTCCGCGGTGACGAACAACGGCGCCGCGTAGGTCATGTCCTTGTCTTTGCACTCGTCGATGGAGGCCTTGACCTCTTCGAACCGAGGGTCAGAGAAAGACAGGGACATCGAGCCGGAGAAGTCCTCGATCGGCGAAAGCTCCTCGAGCACCTCCTCGAGTCCCCCGACTAGCCCGACATCGCCGCGGAGGGCGACCTTTTCACGCCATGACGGCGAACCGATCAACCATGCAAATGAGTCCGTCTGTAGATCGAGAAGTCCGGGCACCTCCAAGGGTTCACGGATCTTCGCGAAAGACACCCGCAACGGGGCTCCGGGGATTCCGGCAACTGCCTTGGTCTGGGTGGAGACTGCCAAGATGCGTCCTTCCAGCACCTCACGCGCGTCGCGTGGTGGTCCGCGACCGTCGCTTGTCTGCTACGAATTCCGCTGGTTACAACCCGAACGAAACCCGAACAGGCAACAACGGAAGTAACACCGGAAGGTGGAACTTTCGTGTGCAAATCGAGGTATGGACAGGAGGCAGCCAGCGCAACGTCCAACCGTACACCAACCGTCACGGGGGTGTCAACCTACCACCCGTGCGCACATTCACGTGGCTGGCGCGCCGTGTCCGAATCGCTGGCTGCGTCGAGGACGACGGGGCGTAATGGAGCCACTGTGACAGCTGCCGCTGTTGTGAATAGCGTGACGGCTCCGGCGAAACTCGTCAAGTAGGCAGCGCCGACCAGGGCGAAGTGAGATCGCCTGGGCCGCTACACGATCACTGGTCGACGATGTCGCTGGCCAGCCAGCGATCGCCCACCTTCTGCATGTGCAGCACGACCGGACCCGCCACACTCTGCTGCGCCGCGCCGTTCTTCGTGGCGCTGACGACCAGGTTGACCAGCAACTCGGCACGATCGTCGGTGAGCAAAGTCACACCGATCGGTTCCGCCTTGGCATCGGCGCTGGTCTGGGCCTGTTTTACCGCCGAGATGGTGGTGTCGGCGTACTTGTCCAGATCGGCAAGCATCTTGCCGGTGAGCACCTGGCGAGCCGTGTCGCGGTAACCGTCGATGTTCTGCACGTCGTAGGCGTAAACCGTCTTCAGCGCGTGTTCGGCGGCCGCGCGCACCTCCTCGGTGGCCTTGTTGTCGACGAACGCCTTGTTCGAGTCGTCGACGCCGGGACGCGAGGCGGCGACCGCCGCGAATCCGCCGAGCAACACCGCGGCGATCAGGCAGCCGGCGACGAGGGACCAGAACGAGCGCCCCGACTTCCTGGAGTCGGCGCCGCGGGAAAGCTTCTTTCGGACGCTCGCACGCTTGTCCCGCTCAGGCTGCTGCGCTGCGGGCGCCTGGCGCGCCGGGGTGGGACGGGTGGTGCCCGTCACCCGCGGCTTGCGGCTCGGCGTGCTGCGCGGCGCGGCGGCACGGGACTGCTGTTCGCCGGCCGGGCGGCGCTTGGAGGTGACCCGGTTGATCGGTTTGCGAGAGGTCATGACTGGTTCTCCTACGATCCCGGCTTGGGCGCGGCGGGCGGCTGGTCGGCGGGCGGCGCCTGCGGGGACTGGCCCTGGCCACCGCTCAGCAGCACCGGCTGGCTGAGCGAGGAGATCTGCTCGGCCTTCCAGACGCCACCGGTCTTGGTCACGTCGACATTCCAGGTGTAGCGGTAGTCGGCGGGCGGTTTGTCCTTGCCGTGCTCGGTCACCTGCAGCACGACCAAGGCCGAGGCCTTGTCGTTCTCGCTGTTCAGTGTGGTCAGCGCGGAGCCGAGCACCTTGGACGTCATGCCGACGCCGGTCTGCTTGGCCAGCGTCTCGGCCTGGTCCTTGTTCTTGTCGGCCGAGTCGAGCAGCGCGCCGGTCATCGAGGAGCGGGCCAGTGCCAGCGAGCCGGGGACGTCGTCGAGGTTCATCGAGGTCATGTTGAGCGCGGCCTGGCGGGCGGCGTCGAGCGCGGTGTCGCGGGCGTCGGCGCGTGGAGCGTCGCTGATCGCGGCGCGCACCCAGCCGGTGCCGAACCAGACGGCGGCGACGAGGGCGACGACCAGCGCAGCGGCGGAGCCGACCAGCGCACAGGTGCGGAGGATGCCCGTGCGGCCGGACGTCTCAGCGGGAGCCTCAGCAACCACGTCGGACTCCACCACGCCGTCGGCGGGGTCCGGTGATTCCTGCGGCTCGTTCGAATCGAGCTGCTTTTTCAGATCTGAGCTCACGCGAGACACCCTAACGTCATCGTTGCTGGTCACCGCTTCGGCGTGACTCCCATCAGGGTGGCAAGCTGCACGGCGATCGGAGTCAGGTTCAGCCGTTCCGGATCGGTCTTGGGGGTCGAATCCCACGGCTGCTCGACCCGCGGATCGGCGAGGTCGGCCCGTTCACCGCCGCGCACG
Source organism: Nocardia sp. CS682 (assembly GCF_004634405.1). Taxonomy (NCBI): domain Bacteria; kingdom Bacillati; phylum Actinomycetota; class Actinomycetes; order Mycobacteriales; family Nocardiaceae; genus Nocardia; species Nocardia sp. CS682. Next base: position 3,828,534 of record NZ_CP029710.1, read on the forward strand.
GCGGTCGGGTTACCTTGCGGCACAAGGCACTTGGCGTCCTTGTTGAAGGGGAACTCGTCGCGCGTGTCGTCGAAGTTCGGGTTCTGCGCCTTCATCTGTTCGAGGATCCGCTGCGTTCCCTCGTACCCGACGGTACAGGCGGGCGGATTGTTGGCCTCGAGCACCAGACCGAAGTGCGTGGTCCCGTCGCCGGGCGCGGTGGCCGAGCCGCCGATCGACAGCTGCGGCAGGAACTGCAGCAGCGGCCGGATCGCATAGAACTTGGGCGAGATGGCCTGCAGCAGCAGCCGCAGGTTCGCCAGGTCCTGGGTGAGCGCGCCGCCGCTCTCGTGCAGCAGCGCGTCGATCTGCTGGCCCGCGTCGGTGCCGGTGCCGATCAACCGGCGAATGTCCGGATCGCTGGAGCGCAGCTGCGCGGTGAGCTTGTCCAGGCCGTCGCTGAACTCGCGGATGGCGCCGGACTGCTCGGCCTGGGTGCCGAGCACGACCCTGCTGTCACGGATCAGCTGGATGGTCTGCGGCAGCGTCTCGTTGAAGGTGCTGGTGAACTTGTTCAGCGAATCGACGAAGATCTGCAGGTCGTCGCCCTTGCCGTCGAACGCCTTGCCGAGCTCGCGCACGGTGGTGTTCAACGCCGCCAGATCGACCGAACGGGTGAAGGAGTCCACGCTGGCGACCAGCTGCTCCACCGGCACCGGCGTGGTCGCCGAGGTGATCAGCGAGTTGTCGTGCAGATAAGGCCCGGTGTCGGTGTCGGGCTGCAGATCGACGTACTGCTCACCGATCGCGGAACGGTTGGCCACCACGGCTTTCGCGGTCGCGGGAATCTTCGGCGAGCCCGAGTCGATGATGAGGTGCATCAGCACGCCGTCACCGGTGAGTTCCAGCTGCCCGACCCGGCCGACCGGCACGCCGCGGTAGGTCACCTCGGCGCCCTTGTAGATGCCGCCGGTCTGCGCCGCCTGCACCCGCACGTCGTATTGACCGAAGCCGAGCATGTGGTCGAGCCGAATGTATTTGGCGCCGACGTACACCACGCCGACCACCGCGACGACGGCGAACGCGATCAACTGCCAGCGGACCAACTTCGTCATCGCGGACCACCCACTCCCAGCTGCTCCAGAATCGCGCCCACCGGATTCGGCGGCACGCCCGGCGCGGGCGGCTGCGCCATGTTCGGCGGCAGCGGCAGGATCGACACCGTCGGCCACCCCGGCCGCGGGCCGTTGCCGTTGTAGTACGGGTTGGTCGGGTTCACCGGCACCGGCGGGCCGAGCGGCGGCGTGTACACCGGATCCGGTTTGCCGACACCGAGATTGCTCAGCGTGACGCCGATCTGCTGATCCACCGACAGCCAGGTGTTCACCGAGCCGCCGAAGGTGGACTCCAGCGTGGAGTCGGGGAACGGATAGGTCGGGATCAGCGGCAACGCGGTGATCAGATCCGGCGCGGCCTTGCCCAGCTCCTGCAGGGTGGGGCGCAGCGAGGTCAGATCACGGATGAGGTCGTCTTTGGAGTGGTTCAGCACGTCGAAGCCTGCCTCGCCGACCCGATCCAGCTGGCTGAGCAACCCGACCAGCTGCGGGCGCTGCTCCTCCAGGATCTTGACCCCCTGCGGCAGCTCGTCGAGGATCTTGCCGATCTGCTCGGTCTGGCTGCTCACCCGGCTGCTCAGCACATCGAGACCGTCCAGGGCCCTGGTGATGTCGTTGACCTGATCATCGAGGCCCTTGATCAGGATGTTCGCCTGCTCGAGTAGCGAACGCACCCGATCCTCGCGGCCGCCGATGGTCTTGTTCAGCTCGGTGACGATCGGCTGCAGCTGTGCGACGCCACCACCGTTGAGCAGCAACGACATCGCGCCGAGCACCTGCTCGATCTCGGTGGCGTGCCGAGTGTTGGCGACCAGGATGGTCGAACCATCGGTCAGCTTCTTCGCCTCCGGCTCGGCCGCGGGCTTGGACAGCTCGATGAACTTCTCGCCGAGCAGATTCGACTGGCGCACCTCGGCCCGCGCGTTCGCGGGCAGGTCGACCGAGGAGTTCACCACGGCGCGCACGGTGGCGGTCCACTGATCCTTGCCGATCTTGATGTCCTCGACCCGGCCCACCGGCACGCCCTCGACCTTCACCGCGGACTGCGGCACCAGATCGAGCACGTCGTCGAACTGGATATCGATGCGCATCGGGTGCTCGCCGACGTCGGCGCCACCGGGCAGCGGCACGCTGTAGATGCCGTCGGAGGAGCACGAGGTGACCAGCGCAGCGGCCAGCCCGAGGGCCATGGCGGCGCCGAGACCTCTTGTGACGGAACGGATTCGGTGTCTCACCGCTCACCTCCCTGCGACGGCGGAAGCCGATCCGACGGGACGCCGGGCACGGTGCCGGGCACCGGTGCCCGCTGCTGGTTCTCGCCGCTGAGGATGCCGAACGGCAGGATCAGCGTCGGCGTCTGCACGCCGGCGGTGATCTGGTCGGAGATCTCCTTGCAGTGGTCCAGGATCGGGCGCATCTGCCTGCCGAGGGCCTCGAACTGCGGATCGCCCGGCCGCAGCTTGGACACGTCGATCAGCTTGCACATGACCCCGAACGGGTCCTGCAGGTCGGTGAAGTTGGCGCGCATGTCGAGGGTGCCGGACTCGGCGTTGTGGATATTGATCAGGTTGCTGAGCGCCAGCGGCAGCACCGGCAGCGCCGCGGCCAGGTCGTCACGCTGATCCGACAGCGTCTTGGTGAGCGTGACCAGGCCCTCGGCATTGCTGGCGATCAGGTCGCGGTTGTTGTCGATGAACCGGGCGACGTCACCGAGCGCGACGGACAGCAGATTCAGTGCGGCGCCGAGATCGTCGCGTTCGCTCGCCAGGAAGCTGGACAGGTCGGCCAGCTGCACATTGAACTGGCGCACCTGCGCGTCGTTCTGGGCGAGCATGGCGACGAAGCTCTGCAGATTCTTGACGGTGTCGAAGATGTCGCCGCGCGCGTCGGACAGGTACTTGGCGGCCTTGGACAGCTGGGTGAGGCTGTTGGCCAGCGCCTCGCCGTTGCCGTCCAGGTTCGCGGCGCCCGTGCGCACCAGCTCGTTGACCGCGCCTTCTTTGTTGGCGCCGTTGGGGCCCAGCGCATCCGAGAGTTCGGTGATGCTCTTGTACAGCTGGTCCACCTCGACCGGGGTGACCGTGCGATCGCGCGGAATGGTCGCGGTGCGTGGCATTTTCGGCCCGCTGGTATAGACCGGGGTCAGCTGGATGTAGCGATCGGACACGATGGAAGGCGTGATCTGCGCGGCCCGCGCCTCGGCCGGGATGTCGTAGGAGCGATCGACGCTCATGACGACCTTGACCTGATCGCCCTGCGGCTCGACCGAATCCACCCGGCCGACCGGCACGCCGAGCACCCGCACGTCCGAGCCCTCGTAGATGCCGACCGAACGATCGAAGTACGCGGTGATCTTGGTGGTGGTCAACCGGTCGAACGTCCACCACAGCACGCCGGCGGCGACCACCGCCACCACCAGGACGAGCGCGATGGTGATCTTGGTACCGCGCCCCGAATCACGCAGCGCCTGCAGCCGATCCGCCATGTCAGTTACCTCCCATGTTGCGGATCGGCGGACGGGCACCGGGGATCTCCGGCAGCGCGGGTGGGATCAGGTTGACGATCACCGCGTCGAACCAGCGGCCGGTGCCGAGCACATTGGCGTAGAGCCCGTAGAACGGCGCCGCGAGTTCCAGGGTCTTGGAGATGTTCTGCTGGTTGGCGTTCAGCAGATCGATCGAGCCGCGCAGGTTCTTCAGCGCGGGACCGATCTGCTCCTCGTTGTCGTGCACCAGCGCGGTGAGCTCCGCCGACACTGTCTTGGCGCCGGAGAGCAGCTGCGCGATCGACTGCTGCCGGATGTTGAGCTCGGCCAGCAGCTGTCCGCCATTGGCGAGCAAACGCTCGAACTCCGCGTTGCGGTCGGCGAGCACCTTGGTGGTCTGTCTGGTCGCGGCGAACAGCTTCTTCAGTTCCTCGTCGCGTTTAGCGAGCGTCTCCGACAGGCGCGCGACACCGTCGATGGAGCCGCGCAGCTCCGGCGGCGTGGTGGCGAACGCGTCGGAGAGCACCCGCATGCTGGTGGCCAGCTGCGCGGTGTCGATCTGGTCGATGTTCTTCGCCGCGTCGGAGAAGGCGTCCACCACGTCATACGGGGAAACGGTGCGTGACAACGGAATCCGGGTCGCCGGGTCGGCCGCGCGGGAGCCCTTCGGGTCCAGCGCCAGGTACTTCTGGCCGAGTACGGTCTTGATCTGGATCGAGGCGGTGGTCTCGCTGCCGATCCAGGCATCCTGAGTGCGGAAGTCGACCAGCACCTTGGCGCCGTCGAGGCGCACGTCGGACACCGAACCGACCTTCACACCCGCGATGCGGACCTCGTTACCCTTCTTCAGGCCTGCGGCCTCGGAGAATTCGGCGGTGTACTTGGTGCCTGCCCCGATGATCGGCAGCCGGTCCAGGAAGAACGCCGACACCGTCACCAGCAGCACCATCGCGAGGCCGAGCACCCCCATGAAGACGGGGCTGCGGCGTCCGAGCAGAATCCGGTCGTCCATCAGCGGGCCTTCCCGGAGCAGCGCGGCGCGGCGTTGGTGTAGAGCGGCTGGTTGATCGTGGGCAGTCCGGCGGGCAGGTTCAGCTGCGGCGCGTCCACCGCGCCGGGGCCGACGACGATGTCGATACCGCACAGATAGAACTGGAACCAGGAGCCGTAACTGCCTACCCGGCCGAGCTTCTCCATCTTGACCGGCAGGTTGGCCAGCACGGCGTTCACGTCGTCGCTGCGCTCGTTCATGGTGCCGGTGAGCTGGCTCAGCCCAGCGATCGAACCCTGCAGCGTCGGGCGCACCGGGACGAGCAGATCGGCGGTGGCCGAGGCCAGGTTGCCGAGCGAGGTCACCGAGCGGCCGATCGTGTCGCGTTCCGCGGACAGCCCGCTGACCAGCGCCTCGGTATTGACGATGAGCTGGTTGAACTGGTCGTCGCGCTGATTGACCGTGTCGAGCACGGCGGTCAGGTTGCGGACGAGTTCTCCGATCACCGCGTCCTTGTCCGCGATCTTGTTCGTCAGACTTGCGGTGGTGGCCACCAGGTCGTGGATCGTGCCCTGCTCGCCCTGGAACACCTGGATGATCTCGAAGGAAAGCTTGTTCACGTCGTCAGCGGTCAGCGTGCGGAACAGCGGACGGAAGCCGTTGAACAGGGTGGTCAGGTTGAGCGCGGGATTGGTGCGCTCCAGCGGGATGGTGCCGCCCGCGTTGAGCTTGCGGCCCTGCTCGCCGGTGCCTTGTTCGAGCGCGATGTAGCGCTGGCCGACCAGGTTGCGGTAGCGGATGCTCGCGGTGGTCGAGGCCGGCAGCCAATCCCGGTCGGTGAGTTCGAATTTCACCTCGGCGAGGCGCTTGTCCACGATCGAGACGTCGGTGACCTTGCCGACCCGCACCCCGGCGATACGCACCTCGTCCCCCGCGTTCAGCGAGGTGACATCGGTGAAGCGGGCCTTGAACTTGGTGCCGCCGCCGCTGTAGTTGGCGATGGAAAGACCGAGCATCGTGGTGGCGAACAGCGTCACGATGACGAAGATGATCAACTTGGTCAGCGGCCCGCCCAAGCCACGGAGTGTCTGCCTCATCGCACACTCACCTCGCTGCCACGAAACGCGGGCGCGCCGGCCCTGGTCACCCAGCTGGGCACCTGATCAGGCGAGACACCGTGCGCCGCACCGTAGATCGCGCCGAGCGACTGCTGCTCCAGCGGCGAGCCCGCGATGGTCGCGACATTGCCCGCCGGGTAGACCCCGAACTGCGGCGGCGACAGCTTGCCCGTCACCTGGTCGCCGGGATCACGGCTCGGCACCGCGTAGGAACCGTCGTTGTTGGCGCCGCCGGTGTACTGACCGGGATCGACACCGAGCGGCTTCTCCGGAATACACCACGGCCCACGGTCGTCCAGCCACCGCGGCTCGTCCTGGTTCGGCAGGTACTTGCCGCGCGGGTTGGTCAACTCGATGGTCACCCGGGTGCCCGGATGCTCGGTGCCCTTGCCGAGGATCTCGTCGATGCGCGGCTTGAGCTGCGCGAAGTTCGCCATCACGCACGGAAAGGTCGGCGAGTAGGTGGCCAGCATTTCCAGCAGCGGGCGCGAGTCGGCGGACAGGTCGATGATGTTGTCGCGGTTGGCGACCAGGAAATCGGCGGTGTTCGACGAGGCAGGCGTCAGCACCGCGTACAGCGAGTCGATGTCCCAGCGGCGCTGCACCACGGTCGCGTTCGTGGTTCGCAGGTTGTCCAGCGCGTTGACCAGCTGCGGCGCGGCGTCGGAATAGGTGGCGGCCACCTCGGCGAAGCTGCGCAGATCTTCTTGCAGGTCCGGCAGCACGCCGTTGACCTGACGGAAGATGTTGTCCAGCTTGTCCACGCTCTCGCCGAGCGCGAGACCCTGACCGGACAGCGCCTGGGAGAGCGCGCCGAGGGTGGCGGCGAGGTCCTGCGGCGGAATCGCCTGCAGCAGCGGCATCAGGTCGTCGAGCAGCTTGCTCAGTTCGATCGCGTTGCCGCTCTTGTCCTGCTGCAGCACCACGCCGTTGGTCAGGTGCGCCGCGCTGCGGTCGGCGGGGATCACCAGATCCACATACCGCTCGCCGAACAGCGTCTTCGGCAGCAGCCGCGCGGTCGCATTGGCCGGGATCTGGTCCGCCTTGTCCGGCTGGATGGCGAGATTCAGTGTCACCCTGCCGTTCTCGGAGTAGCTGGACCGCACCTCGCCGACGCTGATGCCGCGCACCTTCACGTCCGCGTTCTTGGTCAGCGCGTTGCCGACGCTGTCGGTGACCAGGTCGACGTCGACCGTCTTCACGAACTGCTTGTTGTAGATCGCGATGGTGGTGGCCAGGAACAGCGCGACGACCACGAAGAACGCGATGCCCAGCAGCCGCACGCGCAGCTTCTCCGTCGAGCGCCAGGCCTGCACGCCACGCGCGCTCATCCGGCCACCCGCACGGTCGTCGTGGTCCCCCAAATCGCCAAACTGAGGAAGAAGTCGAGCACATTCACCAGCACGATGGCGGCTCGCACCGCGCGACCGACCGCGACGCCGACACCGGCCGGTCCGCCGGTGGCGTGGAAGCCGTAGTAGCAGTGCACCATGATGATCACGAACGCGAAGACCAGCACCTTGAGGAACGAATAGAGCACGTCTTCAGGTGGTAGGAACAGGCTGAAGTAGTGGTCGTAGGAGCCGCTGGACTGCCCGTTGAACCAGATGCTGATCATCCGCGAGGCCAGGAACGTGCCGAGCAGGCCGACGATGTAGAGCGGGATCACCGCGAGGAAGCCCGCGATCACCCGGGTGGTGACCAGGAACGGCACGCCGGGCACCGCCATCACCTCCAGCGCGTCGATCTCCTCGGAGATCCGCATCGCGCCGAGCTGCGCGGTGAAACCACAGCCCACCGTCGCCGACAGCGCCAAAGCCGCGACCAGCGGCGCGATTTCGCGGGTGTTGATGTAGGCGGTGAGGAAGCCGGTGAGCACGGAGCTGCCGAGCGCGTCCAGCGCCTTGAAGCCCTGCAGGCCGACGACCACGCCGACCGAGCCGGACATGAACACGATGACGCCGATGGTGCCGCCGATCACCGCGAGCGCGCCGCTGCCGAAGGTCACCTCGGCGAGCAGCCGCATGACCTCCTTGCGGTAATGCACCGCGGTGCGCGGGATCCAGGCGATGGCGCGCGAGTAGAACGACATCTGCTCGCCGGCCCGGTCGATCACCTTCAGCGGTGCGCGCACGACGTCGCCGGCCCGGCGAAGCGACTTGGCGAGAACGGGGTTGCGGTACTGGGTGGCCACCGGTCAGGCGCCCTTGGCCGGGACGACCTGCAGATACACCAGGGTGAGGATGAGGTTCACGAAGAACAACACCAGGAAGGTGATGACCACCGATTGGTTCACCGCTTCACCGACTCCTTTCGGACCCCCTTTGGGATGCAGCCCCTTGTACGCGGCGATCACACCGGCGATCAGGCCGAACACCAGCGCCTTGATCTCACCGATCCACAGGTCGGGCAGCTGCGCCAGCGCGGAGAAAGAGGCAAGATAGGCACCCGGCGTGCCGCCCTGCAGCAGCACGTTGAAGAAGTAGCCGCCCGCGATGCCGACCACCGAGACCAGGCCGTTCAGCAGCAGCGCGACCAGCGTCATGCCGAGCACCCTCGGCACCACCAGCTTGGCCACCGGATCGACGCCGAGCACCTCCAGCGCGTCGATCTCCTCACGGATGGTGCGCGAGCCGAGGTCGGCGGCGACCGCCGAACCCGCGGCACCCGCGATGATCAGCGCCGTCACCACCGGCGCCGCCTGCTGCACCGTGGCGAGCACGCTCGTTGCGCCGGTGAAGGATTCGGCGCCGAGCTGCTTGATCAACGAACCGGTCTGCAGCGCCACCACCGCGCCGAACGGGATAGCGACGAGTGCGCTGGGCAGGATCGAGACGCTGGCGATGAACCACGACTGCTGGATGAACTCCCGCCACTCGAACGGCCGGCGGAACGTCTTGCGCAACACGTCCACGAACAGCGCAAAGATGTTGCCGGCCTGGCCGAACCCCGACTCCAGTGGAGTCCGCAATCGCGCCAGGGAGGAATTCACGATCGCAGATGTTACCCGTTAGTTGTGTTGTGTCGAGTGGTGGTCTCGTACGCGCCGCCCGGGTAACCACCCAGGTCGCTGTTGTTGTACGCCAAGACCTGGGTCTCGTCGTTCTGATCAAGTGACTCGCGAATCGCGGTCTGCGCCGCGTGCGGCAGGGTATGCATGATCTCGCGGACCCGCTCCTTGCGGCGCAGCACGGCCTGCCGAACCGGCATGCCGGGGGTGGCCTGCATCTGCGGAATGATGCCCTCGACCTCTTCGGCGCCGCCGTGGTGGTGCCCGGCGTCGAACATCGCTTGCTCGCGCGCCATCTGGGCCTCGTCCTTCTCCTCGGACATGCCGATCGGGCCCTGCATTCGGCCGTTGAGGAACTGCTTGACCACCGGCTCGTCGGAGGTCAGCAGCACCTCGCGCGGGCCGAACATGACCAGCTGGCGACGGAACATCATGCCGATGTTGTCCGGCACGGTGCGGGCCAGGTTGATGTTGTGCGTGACGATCAGGATGGTCGCGTCGATCTGCGCGTTGATGTCGATCAGCAGCTGGCTGATGTAGGCGGTACGCACCGGATCGAGGCCGGAGTCCGGCTCGTCGACGAGGATGATCTGCGGGTCCAGCACCAGGGCGCGGGCCAGGCCCGCACGCTTGCGCATACCGCCGGAGATCTCGCCGGGCAGCTTGTTCTCGGCGCCGAGCAGACCGGTCAGCTCCAGCTTCTCCATGACGATCTTGCGAATGTCGGATTCGGACTTCTTCGTGTGCTCACGAAGCGGGAACGCGACATTGTCGAAAAGATTCATCGAGCCGAACAGCGCACCGTCCTGGAACAGCACGCCGAAGAGCTTGCGAATCTCGTAGAGCTCCTTGTTGGAGCAGGTGGTGATGTCCGTGTCGCCGACGTAGATCGAGCCGCGCTCCGGGCGCAGCAAGCCGATCAGCGACTTCAGAAAGACGGACTTGCCGGTACCCGACGGGCCCAGCAATGCGCTGACCTCACCGGTCGGCAAGGTCAGGGAGACATCCTGCCAAATTCGCTGGGATCCGAAGGACTTGGTAACACCTTCGGTTCTGACCTCGACGCCCACGCCAACCTCCACAATTTCTCAGCGAGCTGCCCACCGGCGAACCGCGTGCTGGGTCGAGCGGTGTGTCACGTCACAGTGGGTCGGGCCACTGTATCCCAAGACCGAGACGACGCACACCCCAACCTGACTGAAGAGTAACCCCGTTTCATGTGGTATTTCCTGATTGTTCGCGCAGGTCGCCGTAAACAGCAAACAGGCGGCCCCCGAAAAGGGGACCGCCTGTCGGGCGATTCGGTCGCGGAATTACTTGACCGAAACCTTGGCGCCGGCGTCTTCCAGCTTCGCCTTGGCAGCCTCGGCGGCATCCTTGGCAACCTTCTCCAGGATGGCCTTCGGGGCACCCTCGACGAGGTCCTTGGCTTCCTTCAGGCCCAGGCCGGAGACGATCTCGCGGACCACCTTGATGACCTGGATCTTCTTGTCGCCCGCACCCTCGAGGATGACGTCGAACTCGTCCTGCTCCTCGACGGCCTCGGCAACGGCGCCCGGGCCGGCGGGGCCCGCGACGGCGACCGGAGCGGCGGCGGTGACCTCGAACTTCTCTTCGAACTTCTTGACGAAGTCCGACAGCTCGAGCAGGGTCATGTTGCCGAAGGTCTCCAGCAGTTCGTCAACGTTGGCCATGATGTTGTTCCTTTCGGTAGTTGTTGTCTATGAGGGCGAGCCGCGCGCGAATCACCCGCACGGGGTTATTCAGCGGCAGCGGCGGTGTCGCCACCGGCCTCGGCCTGCTTCTTCTCGACGAGCGCGGCGGCAAGGCGAGCCACCTGCGACGCCGGAGCGTTGAACAGACCGGCGGCCTTGGCCATGTTGCCCTTCATCGCACCGGCCAGCTTGGCCAGCAGGACCTCGCGGGACTCCAGGTCGGCGATCTTCTCGACCTCGGACACGGACAGCGGTGCGCCGTCCATGTAGCCGCCCTTGATGATGAGCGCCTTGTTGTCCTTGGCGAAGGTCTTCAGGGCCTTCGCCGCGGTAACCGGCTCACCACTGATGAAGGTGATCGCGGTCGGTCCGACGAACAAGTCGTCCAGGCCCTGCACGCCCGCCTCGGCGGCAGCGCGCTTGACCAGGGTGTTCTTGGCGACGGAGTACGTGGCTTCGGCGCCGAGCGCACGACGCAGCTCGGTGAGCTTGCCGACCGACAGGCCACGGTATTCCGTGACCACGGTGGCGGTCGAGCTCTTGAACTGCTCCGCGATCTCCTCGACCGCAGTGACCTTCTCGGGTTTTGCCATACTTCGCCTCCTCTCTGATGGTCGGTTCGAAACGAACTACCGATCAGGGGACGGCGACAAAACAAACGCCCCGGACGCAAGGCGTTCCGGGGCGCACAACAATCACACGGCCTCGGTTCTCCCTGCGTGGGCCGCCGGCAATGTCGCCGGACCTTCGACCGAACCCATGCGGGCTCGACGACCAACGGTCTTCGGTAGAACGGATTTGGGTAGGAATCGAACTAGTCGATAACTGTTGTCCAATGTACCTGGACCCACCCCCATCTGCCAAAACGGGGTGCTCCCACGACGAATCGGGACCATTCAGTACCCGACCTGTTGTGTCTCGTATCACATTCACTATAAGGATGTGGTTGAGATCGCCCCGCTTAGCCGTTACCTAAGGTGACAGTTACTGTTTGACTGCTTGACTATGGCAACCTCCATAGTCGATCCACCGGTGCTGCTGGAACGACGTAACCAGCGCTTTCTCGCCTTGGCCGTGATCTGCCTCGCCGAGCTGCTCGTCGTCCTGGACAACACCATCGTGAACGTGGCGCTCCCCTCCATCGGGGTGCAGCTGCAAACCGGCGTCAGCGGCCTGCAATGGGTCGTCGACGCGTACACCCTCACCTTCGCGGGCCTGTTGCTCGCCTTCGGCAACCTCGGCGACCGGCTCGGCCGCCGCCGGATCATGATGGTCGGCCTGGTCGGCGTCGGCGCCATGTCGATCGCGGGCGCACTGTCCGGCTCGATGGGTGGCGTGATCGCCGCGCGCGCGGCCATGGGCGTGTTCGCCGCGGCCGTCTTCCCGGCGACGCTGGCGCTGATCATCAACATCTTCCGCGACAAACGCGAGCGGGCCCTCGCCATCGCGGCGTGGACGGCCATGGCCGGGTTCGCCATCGCCATCGGGCCGATCTCGGGCGGCTGGCTGCTGGCCCACTTCACCTGGCACTCGGTTTTCTGGATCAATGTGCCGCTGGCGCTCATCGCGCTCGGCGCCACGCTGATCTGGGTGCCCGAATCCCGGGCCACCCAGGTCGGCAAGCTCGATCTGCCGGGCATCGGGCTGTCCATCGCCGGCATCACGCTGGTGGTGTGGTCCATCATCGAGGCGCCACGCTTCGGCTGGGTCTCCACCACGACACTGAGTACCGGCGCACTCGGCCTCGCCATGCTGGCCGCGTTCATCATCTGGGAATTACGCACTCCCGCACCGATTCTCGATATGAACCTGTTCCGCAATCGACGATTCTCCATGCCCGCCTTGGCGATTGCGATCTGCTACTTCTCGATGTTCGGCTTCCTATTCCTCATCACCCAGTATTTCCAAGGGGTGCGGGAATACACGCCGCTCGAATTCGGTATCGCCTCATTGCCTTTCGCCTTCTCGGTGGCGATCGGCGCGCCCATTGCCACCCTGCTCGCCCAGCGGTTCGGGCCGACGCCGGTCATCGTGATCGGGCTGCTGAGCACCGGGCTCGGGTTGTATCTGGGCGGTCAGGTGACGGTGGACAGTCCCTACGTCACCGACGTGCTGCCCTCGATGGTGTTCATGGCGCTCGGCGTCGGCATCGTTCAGGGGCCGGCCACCGAGTCGATCATGGGATCGCTGCCGCTCAACGAGGCGGGTGCGGGGTCCGCGGTCAACGACACCACCCGGGAGATCGGCGGCACCCTCGGTGTCGCGGTGCTCGGTTCCATCGTGGCGTCGTATTACACGACCAGGATCGCCCCGCGGATCGACGCGCTACCGGCCACGTTGATGAGCGAGAACGAGCGGGGTCTGGTCAAATCCAGTCCGCTCAGCGTGTTGGAGATCCGCAAGCGGCCGCTCCCCCCGTTCTTCGAGAGCCAGCGCGAAAACCTCATCGTGGCAATGAAAACGGCGGCGCTCGAAGGCTCCCATACCGCCTCGCTCGTCGCGGCGGGTGCGGTGGTGGCGTGCGCGGTGATCGTGGCCATATTCCTGCCGTGGGGCGCGCCGGAGGGCGAGTCGGTCCTGCTCGCGTGGCGGAAAGAAGCCGAGCCCCAAGAGGATTCGGTCGACTGACCGCACGCGGACGATGGCCGGGATCCGGACGGGTTCCGGCCTTCGCCGGTGTCAATGCGCTGCTCTGGCCACCAGTTTGTTCAAGGCTTCGATTGCGCCGCTGCGGAATTCGGTAGTACTGACCAAGCCGTCCGGCCCGACGTCGTCCCGGCCGACCGGCAGCCGGGCACAGCCGTCGGGGTCGACGTCGGCACCCACGTAACCGAGGACGAGCGCCAGTGTCGCGACGGCTCCTTCACCCCGGCCGAGCGCGGCCACATTGATCCAGGCGGTGGGTTTCTCGTAGAGGTCGGCGTTCCCGACGGTCCAGTCCAGCAAATTCTTCAGGCTGCCGGGCAGCGTGCCCGCGTATTCGGGGGTGCAGAACAGCACCGCGTCCGCCTGCGAAAGCTGTTCGCGTAGTGCAAGAACCGGCGGGCGTGCGGTGCCGTCATCATCCGGGTCGAAGGCGGGCAGATCGGCGAGTCCGCCGAACCAGCGCGTGTCGACGCCGGCCGGCGCGAGCGCCTGGACCGTGCGCAACGCGGCGGAATTGGTCGACGCAGCGCGAGTGCTACCGGAGATGAGCAAGACAACCGTCACCGCTCTACCAACGATGCCGGACCTGGAAATAGTCCGATCCCGGAAACGCGCAAGGGCGGGAACGCGTAATGCGTTCCCGCCCTTGCGGACTTGTTCAGGTGCTACTTACGCATCCTCGTCCAGGAGGTTGCGGGTGCGGTTCGGGTCCACCGGGATGCCCGGTCCGGTGTTCGTCGAGACCGTCACCTTCTTGACGTAGCGGCCCTTGGCGGTCGACGGCTTCACACGCAGGATCTCCTCCAGCGCGGCACCGTAGTTCTCCACCAGCTTGGCGTCGTCGAAGGAAGCCTTGCCGATAACGAAGTGCAGGTTGGCCTGCTTGTCGACGCGGAAGTTGATCTTTCCGCCCTTGATCTCGTTGACGGCCTTGGTCACGTCGTTGGTGACCGTGCCCGTCTTCGGGTTCGGCATCAGGCCACGCGGTCCGAGGACACGCGCGATCCGGCCGACCTTGGCCATCTGGTCCGGGGTGGCGATCGCGGCGTCGAACTCGAGCCAGCCGCCCTGGATCCGCTCGATCAGGTCCTCGGCGCCGACGGCGTCCGCACCGGCGGCCTCGGCCTCGGCGGCCTTCTCGCCTGCCGCGAACACGATGACGCGGGCGGTCTTACCGGTGCCGTGCGGCAGGTTGACCGTGCCACGCACCATCTGATCCGCCTTGCGGGGATCCACGCCGAGACGAACGGCGACCTCGACGGTCGCGTCGGTCTTGGTGGTGGCGGTCTCCTTGGCCAGCCGCGCTGCGGCGAGCGGGGAGTACAGGGTGTCGCGATCGACCTTCTCGGCCGCGGCGAGATACGCCTTGCTTCGTTTTGCCATAATTCTCTGTCCTTAAGTGTCTGGTTCAGCCGTGGTTTGCGGGCCTGGCCGGCCCTCCCACCTGGAGCTGCGGAGGCTCAGCCCTCAGCGCTTGATGGAGGTCTTCGCTACGCCTACGTGGTGACGCTGCGCTGCCTCCTCCGGCGCTGACGCTCAGCCCTCGACGGTGATGCCCATCGAACGCGCGGTACCCGCGATGATCTTCGCCGCCTGATCGATGTCGTTGGCGTTCAGATCTTCCTGCTTGGTCTTGGCGATCTCGCGCACCTGATCCATGGTCACCTTGGCGACCTTGAGGCGGTGCGGCTCAGCCGAACCCTTCTGCACACCGGCGGCCTTGAGCAGCAGCCGAGCGGCGGGCGGGGTCTTCAGCTTGAAGTCGAACGAGCGATCCTCGTAGACCGAGATCTCGACCGGAATGACGTTGCCACGCTGCGACTCGGTCGCGGCGTTGTACGCCTTGCAGAACTCCATGATGTTGACGCCGTGCTGACCGAGCGCGGGACCCACCGGAGGGGCGGGGTTCGCCTGGCCGGCCTGGATCTGAAGCTTGATGATCCCGGCGAGCTTCTTCTTCTTGGGGGGCATCTTTCTTTCCTAGGTGTCTGTTTTCCTTGCTCTTTGCAAGTGCTGGTGTTGCGGTCCGCGGCCGGGCGGATGCCGTCGGCCGCTCACGTAACAGGACTAAATCTTCGCAACCTGGGTGAAGCCGAGCTCGACCGGGGTCTCGCGGCCGAAGATCGACACGAGCACCTTGAGCTTCTGCTGCTCGGCATTGACCTCGGAGATGCTGGCGGGCAGCGTCGCGAACGGGCCGTCCATCACGGTCACCGACTCGCCGACCTCGAAGTCGACCTCGATGGTCGGCTTGGACACCGACTCGGCGGCGGACTCGGCCGAACCCGCGGCACCGGCGGCGGCCGGGGCCTTCTTCTGCTGGGCGGCGGGGACCAGGAACTTCACCACATCGTCGATGGACAGCGGCGACGGGCGCGAGGTGGCGCCGACGAAACCGGTGACACCGGGGGTGTTACGCACGGCGCCCCAGGACTCGTCGTTGAGTTCCATCCGGACCAGGATGTAGCCGGGCAGCACCTTGCGGTTGACGTTCTTGCGCTGTCCGTTCTTGATCTCGGTGACCTCTTCGGTCGGCACCTCGACCTGGAAGATGTACTCCTCGAGGTCCAGGTTCTGCACGCGGGTCTCGAGGTTGGCCTTCACCTTGTTCTCGTAGCCGGCGTAGGAGTGGATGACGTACCAGTCACCGGGGGCGCGACGCAGCGCGGCCTTCATTTCCGCGACCGGGTCGGCGGGTTCTTCGTCGATCGGAGCGGCCGCAGCTGCCTCGTCGATCTCCGACGCGGCGCCCTCGGAGTCCACGTCCTCGGAGTCTTCGACGGTCGTGGCGTCGTCGGTCGTGGGATCCACCACCGCGTCCTCGACCGGGAACTCTTCGTTTGTGTCGTTCTCCGGGGTGCTCACTGGGGCACTCGCTTCCTGTGTCGTCACGTACATCCTCTGCGTGCCGGGGCCGGGCGCGCGGCGGAACTACTCCACCCGTGTCCGCCCCGGGATCGGCCGGCGGCGGCGGCGTCGATCTCTAGCCGAACAGCCAGTTGACACCCTTGATGAACGCCACATCCAACCCGCTGATGAACGCGACCATGAAGATCACGAACACCAGAACAACGCTCGTATAGGTGACCATCTGCTTCCGGTTGGGCCAGATCACCTTGCGCAGTTCCGCGACTACTTCACGCAGGAACTTGATCAAACGCTTGAACGGATTAGCCGTCTTCGTGCGTTCGGCCCGATCGGTCTTGGCTGCCTTGCGCGACGAAGGCCGATCGAGTGTGGCGATCGAACCTGTGTCGGGCGACGCGCCGCGTGTCCGCCGGGCGGAACGCTTGCCGCTCGGCCGGGCCACCGCGGCGGTGTCATCGCCGTCGTCGGTCGCATGCGCGCCGTGGCGAGAATCCCGCTCGTCGACCACGTCGATCCTTTCGTCGCTGGCATGCTGGTTCTTTTCGAGCGACCTGCAAGCAGTCGCTTCGGAAAGGCAGGGGCGACAGGACTTGAACCTGCAACCTGCGGTTTTGGAGACCGCTGCTCTGCCAGTTGAGCTACGCCCCTTCGGCTGGACCGTATCGGCTGTCCAACCACTGTTCGGTATTCAGTTGTAGAACTCCGGTGCCACCACATGACACGCGCGCTGCTTTCGCAGTCGCCGGCCCCGTGGGCGAAACCTTGACGGCCTCACCTGGAACCAGCCCTACAGAGCAGCGCGCAGCGGCTGGTGACCCCAGAAATCCGAGTGTACGTTACCGCCCGCGTCGATAGCCAATCAGGGTCAGGTGACCAGGTCAGGCTGCATCCAGTTGGCCTGATCGGGGCCCTGCACGGTGACGCAAGCTACCGCCTCCGGGCCTGACCCGCTCAGGCCAGCTGCACGGTTGCCGTCGCGCGCCCGAAGATCTTGCGCCCCGCCGACTTCGCCACGATGGCGACGACCGCGGTCCGCGTCTCCGGATCCACCGACTTCACTTTACCGGTGTACTCGATCTCGGCGGCCTCGTCGGTGCCGACGTAGACCGGGCTGGTGAAGCGGACGTTGTACTCCTTGACCGCGCCGGGATCGCCGAGCCAGGAGGTGACGAAACCGCCGCCGAGGCCCATGGTGAGCATGCCGTGCGCGACCACGTTGTCCAGGCCGACGAGCTTGATGACCTCGTCGCTCCAGTGGATCGGGTTGGCGTCGCCGGAGACGCCGGCGTAGTTCACCAGGTCGCCGCGGGTGAGCCGGACGATGCGGGTGGGCAGTTCGTCGCCGACCGCGATGTCGTCGAAGCTGATCGCGTGCTTGCTCGGCGTGATCTCGGGCACCGTGGCGGGCTGCACCGGCGCGGCAACGACATTGGCGCGCGGCTTGTGGTCCGGTGCGTCCTCGCCGATGCCGTGCATCAGCACGTTGCGCACGGTGTCGTTGAGGTTCGGGTCGATGTCGCCGCCGCTGCGGCCGATGAGCGTGGTGTAGGTGGTGAGCACCAGCTCGTCGTTCTGCGCGGTGACGATGTTCTTGGTGACGATGATGTCGCCGCCGAAGGCCTGCCGGAACGAGTGCAGGTAGACGTCGCAGACCAGCTGGTCGCCGACCTTGATCGGCCGGTGGAACTCCAGGATCTGGTCGGTCTGCAGGATCTGGCTCAGGTCGTAGCCGGTGACAATCTGCTCGAAGAGCTTGCGCTGGGCCAGAATGCCGACCAGGGAGATGAAGGTCAGCGGCGCGAGCAGGCCGTCGTAGCCGTACTCCTGCGCGAGGTCCTCGTCCCAGTGCACCGGGTGGTAGTCCTGCACAGCGCGCGCGTACTCGCGCACCTTCTCGCGGCCGACCTCGTAGTAGTCGTCGACGCGGTAGTGGTGACCGACCATCGATGCCGCGTGCGCCGCGGGGTCGAAGGTCTCGACCGCCTGAACCGCTTCGTCTGTACCGGTGTTGATTGTCACGGGAGGACTGTACCTATCTGACCCCGAGCCCGGAGTCGGCGGAGCGTTCACGAGCGGGCCTCGCTAGCGCGCGGCTTCCGTCGTGACCGCAGTGGCGGCTGTGACTCTCGTTCCCTCGCTATTGCTCGCTCACCTACCGCACCCGACCGCGAAAATGCGTCAGGGCCGGACAAACGTCCGGCCCTCGCACTGTCACGATCCGAGATTGCCGGGAGCAATCACACTCCCGACGCCGATCCACGCGGCAGCATCACGCGTGGCGGACTAGCGGGATTCTTTGTGTCCCCGGTGCGTACCGCAGTTCGGGCAGAACTTCTTGAGTTCCAGCCGATCGGGGTCGTTGCGCCGGTTCTTCTTGGTGATGTAGTTGCGGTGCTTGCACTGCTCGCAGGCCAAGGTGATCTTTGGCCGGACATCGGTGGACTTCGCGGCCACGATATTCCTTCTTTCGGGTCAACCAGTTGGTCTGATCGGTTTTGGTAGCGATGGCCGGACTTGAACCGGCGACACAACGATTATGAGTCGTTTGCTCTACCGACTGAGCTACACCGCCACGGGGTCGCATTGCTGTGGTGCGGCGCCCCGGCTCCCACCAGAGTGGAAACTATATGCGATGCCGAGTCGGTCACCACCGGCAATCCGGCGAGCCCCCTAACGGAATCGAACCGTTGACCTTTTCCTTACCATGGAAACGCTCTGCCGACTGAGCTAAGGGGGCATGACTACTTCCGCACCAGGACTGGAACACGTGACCCCGGCGCGGCGAAGTCTTGAACGAGGTTACACACCCAACGGTCAGAGCTCCAAACCGGGTGGTCAGAAGCCTTTTTCCGGAGATCATCCGGCCCATGGGGGCATCGAGAGCGGCCGGCGAACCCGGTAAGCACGAAACCCCCGCGGATCGAAGTCGATCCACGGGGGTTCCGGGTGGCAGATGTAGGATTCGAACCTACGTAGGCTTTCGCCGACGGATTTACAGTCCGCTCCCATTGGCCGCTCGGGCAATCTGCCGTCGCGCTCTCGGCGCGAAAAGCAGAATACATCCACCCCCCGCCCTGATTGCAAACCGGCTGGCCATCGGCCATGCGGCGGGACTACGGTCGCGCTCCGGGGTACAACTAACGGTGACCGATCAACCGGTCGAGCGAGCAGTTGGACCGCCAGGACAGGAGCGAAGTGTGGCCGATTCGTCATTCGATGTCGTCAGCAAGGTCGAACGTCAGGAGGTCGACAACGCCCTGCACCAGGCCGAGAAGGAGCTGACCACCCGGTACGACTTCCGTGGCACCGGCGCGGCCATCGAGTGGTCCGGCGAGGACAAGATCGTGCTGACGGCCGAGGCCGAGGAGCGGGTCAAGGCGGCGCTGGAGGTGTTCAAGGAGAAGCTGATTCGCCGCGACATCTCACTCAAGGCGTTCGACGCCGGCGAGCCGGTCGCCTCCGGCAAGACCTACAAGATCACCGGAACACTGGTCCAGGGCATCGACACCGAGCATGCGAAAAAGATCACCAAGAAGATCCGCGACGAGGGCCCGAAGGGCGTCAAAGCGCAGATCCAAGGTGAGGAACTGCGGGTGAGCAGCAAGAAGCGCGACGACCTCCAGGCCGTCATCTCGCTGCTGAAGGGTGAGGATTTCGGGATCGCCCTGCAGTTCGTCAACTACCGCTAGCGCGCGGCGGGCTACGGCCTGGGGCCGCCCGCCATTTCCTCCAGGCGAGCGATGCGCTCGGCCATCGGGGGGTGCGTGGAGAACCAGCGGGCGGCACGCTCGCCCGCCCGGAACGGGTTGGCGATCATCAGGTGTGACTGGGCGGTCAATTGCGGTTCAGGCGGCAACGGAGCGGCCTGCACGCCGCGCTCCAGTTTGCGCAGCGCCGAGGCGAGGGCGAGCGGGTCGCCGGTGAGTTCGGCGCCGGACTGGTCCGCCTGGTATTCGCGGGAACGGGAGACGGCGAGCTTGATCAGGCTCGCGGCGATCGGCCCGAGCAGCGAAACGAGCAGCACGCCGAGCATGTTCGGGCCTTCGCCGTTGCGATTGCCGCCGAACGCGGAGGCGAAGAAGGCCAGGTTGGCCAGGCCGGAGATGACCGCGGCGAGCGCACCTGCGACCGACGAGATCAGGATGTCGCGGTTGTAGACGTGCGATAGCTCGTGGCCGAGCACGGCCCGTAGCTCCCGCTCGTCCAGGATCTGCAGGATGCCGCTGGTGCAGCAGACCGCGGCGTGCCGGGGGCTGCGGCCGGTGGCAAAGGCGTTGGGGGCGTTGGTCGGGCTGATGTAGAGCCGCGGCATCGGCTGGCGCGCGGTGGTCGCCAGCTCACGCACGATCCGGTAGATCACCGGCGCTTCCAGCTCGCTGACCGGTTGCGCGTGCATCGCCTTCAACGCGAGTTTGTCGCTGTTGAAATACGCGTACGCGTTCATGCCGACGGCCAGCAGGATGGCGATGATCAGGATCGTCGGGCTGCGGAACAGCGCGCCGGCGAGCACGATCAAGGCCGACAGGCCGACCATCAGTCCGAAGGTCTTCAACCCATTCGCGTACCCGTGCATGTCCCGCCTCTCCGCGTATTCAGGCCAGACTCGCCTGCCGCGAGACCGGCGTTGGCGCCCGGCGGTAGCAGCTCACATCAGTAAGCCCGTACCCGGCGAGTTACCCATGTGCGCACGAGATCAGTTCTCACTTCGAGCTTCGACTCTCGTCGAGAGCACGCCAACTCAACGAGGAGGGGCGGACAAAGGTTCCTGATCGGAACATGGCCACCGCCACGGATCGAACTCAGCCGACGCGCTCAATCGTGTAGCGGACGAGGTGTTCGAGGGCGTCGTTGGCGGGTCCGGCGGGCAGCGCGGAGAGTTCGGCGTGGGCGATGTCGGCGAAGCCTTGCAGCTTCTCCTTGGCCAGCACCATGCCGTGCGAGCGGGACAGCAGGTCGAGGGCTTCCTCGACCTCGGCGTCGGTTTGCAGGGGGTTGGCGAGCAGTTTGCGCAGGCGGTCGCCGTCGGCGCCCTCGTCGCGCAGCGCGTACAGCACCGGCAGCGTGTGCACGCCCTCGCGCAGGTCGGTGCCGGGAGTCTTGCCGGACTGCTCGGCGGCCGAGGAGATGTCGATGATGTCGTCGGAGATCTGGAAGGCGGTACCGACCGCGTCACCGAGGCGGGCCAGCCGCTCGACGTGCTCGGTGCCCGCGCCGGAGAAGGTGCCGCCGAAGCGTCCGGCGGCCGCGATCAGCGACCCGGTCTTCTCCCAGACGACGCGCAGGTAGTGCTCGACCGGGTCCTGGGATTCGCGCGCGCCCATGGTCTCGC
This sequence comes from Nocardia sp. CS682, assembly GCF_004634405.1. Taxonomy (NCBI): domain Bacteria; kingdom Bacillati; phylum Actinomycetota; class Actinomycetes; order Mycobacteriales; family Nocardiaceae; genus Nocardia; species Nocardia sp. CS682. Next base: position 3,849,790 of record NZ_CP029710.1, read on the forward strand.
GCATCTGGCCGGTGACCAGCTCGGCGAAGGTTTCGGCGATGATGCGGACCGCGTCGGGGCCCAGCGTCGAGGTGAGCCGGGAGGCGTGTGCGAACAGGTAGTCGCCGGCCAGGATCGCGATGTTGTTGCCCCAGCGCGCGTTCACGCTCGGGGCGCCGCGGCGCATGGTGGCCTCGTCCATCACGTCGTCGTGGTACAGCGTGGCCAGGTGCACGAGTTCGACGACGGTGCCCGCGGTGATCAGCGCGGGATCGGTCGGGTTCGGGCCGAGCTGGCCGGTGAGGATGGTGAACAGCGGGCGGAACCGCTTGCCACCGGCTTTCGCCAGGTGCAGCGCCGCCTCCTGCAGGAAGTCTTCGCCGTCGGACAGCTCGTCGACCAGGAGCTTTTCGACCTCTTCCAGGCCGTTGCGCACGGTCGCCGCGAGTTCGGTGTCGACGAGATCGACCCCGGCCACCACGGTGCTCTCGTCCTTCACAGCCGATGTGCTCATTTCTTCTCCCACCGATCCGTCCGACCCCACGATAGAGAACCTAGCGTGTCCCCAGCGGATGGCCCATGAACACCGTCACTATGCGGTGTATCAGACACTTTCGCACACCATTTTCCGCGCGCCGCGCCGACGCGCGTCGTAGCTGACGCGCCCGCCGTCGACACGAACAAGATTGCCCTGCAAGTATTGAGCTCATGGGTTCACCCGAAGTCACTCCCGCGGGCGGGGACGCGCTGCCCAGCAGGGCCGAGGTCCTGGTCGTCGGTGCCGGTCCGGCCGGATCGGCCTCGGCCGCCTGGGCGGCGCGGGCCGGGCGCGACGTGGTGCTGCTCGACTCCGCCGTCTTCCCCAGGGACAAGACCTGCGGCGATGGGCTGACCCCGCGCGCGACGGCCGAGCTGGAACACCTCGGGCTCGGCGATTGGCTGCGCGCACACACCGTCAACCACGGCCTGCGAATGACCGGGTTCGGCAGGGAAGCCCTGCTGCCGTGGCCCGCCGGGTCCTTCCCGACATACGGAAGTGCCGTCCCACGAACCGAACTCGACGACAAACTGCGCGAGACCGCGGTGAAGTCCGGCGCGCGGATGATCGACGGCAGCAAAGTGGTCGATGTCACCCGCGACGGGGACCGGGTCACGGGTGTGACGGTGCGAACCGCGACGGGCACGCACACCATCGACTGCACGACACTCATCGTCGCCGACGGGGTACGTTCGCCGATCGGGCGGCTGCTCGGCCGCACCTGGCATCGGCAGTACGCCTACGGCACGGCGGCCCGCGCCTACATCAAGTCCGGCCGCAGCGACGACCAGTGGATCACCTCGCACCTCGAGCTGCGCGACGCCGACAACGCGCTGGTCCCCGGTTACGGCTGGGTCTTCCCCCTGGGCAACGGCGAGGTCAATATCGGGGTCGGCTCGCTGGCCACCGAGCAGCGCCCGTCGCATATCGCGCTGAAACCGCTGCTGGAGCACTACACGAAGCTGCGTTTCGACGAATGGGAGTTCGAGGGTTCGCTGCGCGCGGTGGCCTCGGCGCTGCTGCCGATGGGCGGCGCGGTGTCGAACGTGGCGGGCCGCAACTGGGTGCTGGTCGGCGATGCCGCGGGCTGTGTGAACCCGCTGAACGGCGAGGGCATCGACTACGGACTCGAGGGCGGGCACATGCTGGCCGGGTTGCTGGACGAACCGGACCTCACCCGCATCTGGCCCGAGCTGCTGCGCGCGAAGTACGGGCGGACCTTCTCGGTGGCGCGGCGGATCGCCGGGCTGGCCACCCATCCGCGGATGGTGCCGATCGGCGGGCCGCCGGTGATGCGCTCGAAGTACTTGCAGCGCACCGCGGTCCGGGTGATGGGCAACCTGGTGACCGACGAGGATGTGGATCTGACCGCGCGGGCCTGGCGGGCAGCGGGGCGGATGTCGATGCGCGCCGACGACCTTCCACCCTTCGCCTGATACCCGGACCTGCGGTTTCCCCGGAGTCGGCGGCAGGAGCGGCCGGTAGGCTGAACCTGCCTTGCCCTCGTGACGACAGGTTCCAGCCATGGGTGGACAACCAGCAGGTGGCTTACCCGCGTTGTACTTGCTGCCGCAGCTGCGGCGGGCCCGCGACCTCGCGGACCGGCAGTATGCCGATCCGCTCCGCCTCGATGAATTGGCCGCTGCCGCAGGGGTTTCCAAATATCACTTCCTGCGGGCGTTCGCCGCGGTCTACGGTTTGACGCCGGCCGCGTATCTGGCGGAGCGGCGGATCGAGCGCGCGCAGGATCTGCTGCGCTCCACCAATGTCACGGTGACCGAGGTGTGCATGCTGGTCGGCTACAGCAGCCTCGGCTCGTTCAGCAGCAAATTCCGCCAGCTGGTCGGCGTCTCACCCTCGGAGTATCAGGCCAAATTCGCCGACGGGGCACCGCGCATTCCGGGGTGTTTCGTGTTCATGCACGGCCTCAGCGACCGGAAGCGCGAAACCTAGGCCACCGTGGGGTTTTCGATGCGGAACACGGCGCAGCGCGGGGCCGCGGCGGCGAACTCGTCCGGGTCGGCGGATTCGACCAGGCCGAGCTTGATGAAGAACGGCACACCGTGCGGCACCTCGCGCGGGAATTCGCGCAGGATCGCGGCGCGTTCCTCGGCGGGCAGTTCGATCAGGTCGACGCGGTGGCGTTTGCGGCCCTCGGCCAGGATGCCCCACTGGCTCTTGCGCGCGTTGCGCACCCACTCGGCCTTCGCGTGACCGACGACGTAGCGCGCGCCGCGCACGGTCAGCGGCGAGACCGGGGTGGTCCGTAGCTCGCCGGAGGCCCGGCCGGGCACCGAGAGCACCCGCATCGTGCCGATCGTCACCCCCAGTCGGTTCAGCGTGATCACCACGCGATTCATCGGTTTCAGCCAGCCGGGCAGGCCCAGTTTCGTTTCCATGACAACTCCTTTCAGGTCGGCCATGGCAGATCGCCGTCGGCGATCCGTCGTGCGGCGCGCGCTACCCACCGCAGTTCGGTGTCGAGTAGTTCGCGTTGGAGTTCGCCCTCGATCAGGACGATTTCTGGAATTCCGGCCACCTTCGCCGCGGCTAGGTCAGCGGTCAGCTCGGCCGAGGCGGCGCGCAAGGCCGCGGCCCGCCGGTCGAGCAGTTCGGCCGCGCGCTCCGGTGCCAGGTTGAGGATGTGCGCGAGACCGGCCGGGAACCGCGGATATTCGTTGATCGGCTCGGCGAGGTATTCGTCGAGCAACGAGTCGAGTTCGCCGCGTCCGGTGGCGGTGATTTCGTAACTGGTGCGTTCCGGGCGCGCACCGGCCCGGCTGGTGCCCACCGGCTCGATCAGCCCGCTCGCGGCCAGCCGGGCGACGGTGTCGTAGACGGAGCCGCCGCGCATCCGCACCACCCGGCCGACGTGGCGGTCCTTGATGAGCGCCTGCATCTCATAGGGGTGCATGGGGCGCTCGTTGAGCAGGCTCAGGACGGCCAGTGCCAAGGGAGTTCTGCGGGCTCGCTGTGTCGCCATCACGCTCCAAATACTCGAACTCGAATAACCGAACTCGACTATACCGTGAAGACAGCAATTTCCGAGAAGCATCCAGACGAGGGGTCGCCATAGCCTGGCCGCATGACAACGATCACGAACGTCTCGCTCGTCACCGTGTACGTCACGGACCAGACCGAGTCGAAGCAGTGGTACATCGACAAGCTGGGCTTCGTCGAGGTCGCCGACATCACCATGGGCGACAACGGGTTCCGCTGGGTGACCATCGCGCACCCGCAGCACCCGGAGCTGGAGATCGGCCTGATGATCCCCGGGCCGCCGCTGGACGACAACCTGGCCGCGGCCATCCGTCGCGCACTCGCGAACGGCACGCACGGCGCGCTCGGCCTGCGCACCGAGAACTGCCAGCAGACCTTCGAGGAGCTCACCGCCAAGGGCGTCGAGTTCATTCAGCCGCCCGCCGAACGGCCCTACGGCACCGAGGCGATCATCCGGGACAACTCCGGGAACTGGCTGGTGCTGGTGGAGCAGAAGGAGTACTCCCCGGCGGACTTCACCTGAAACGAAACCCGTCGCCCCGGCCGATCTGCCGGGACGACGGGCGCAGGTCCGTTACGTGGATCAGGCAGTCGCCTGCGCGGCGACCCATTCCTCGATGAACTTGCGCTCGCTGTTGAGCACCCGATGGTGCAGCTGCTCGGCGAGCGGCTCGATGGCGCCGCCGACCAGCGGCACCTTCACCTGCACGGTGCCGACCACCTCGATCTCGGAACCCTCTGCGGTCGAACGCATTTCGTAGGTGCCCGACATCTCGGTGGCGATGCCGCCGGTCTCGCCCTCGAAGGTGCCCTTGGCGACCTCGCCGGTGAGCGCCTGCCAGTTGTCGGTGCGCGAGAGCATGAGCTCGCTCTTGAGCACCTTGCTCACCACGCTGGGAATCTTGTCCTGCGCGGCCTTTTCGGTCATGTGGATGCGGATGGTGCCCTCGCCCTCAGGGTGCGAAAGGTCCAAGGTCGCGGTCTCGGCGTCGGCGAAACGCGCCTGCCAGACTTTCTCGTCGGTAAGTGCCCGGTGAAGATCTTCGACCGGGACGGTGTAAGGCACGGTGAAGCTGAATTTTCGGGACATGCGCGACACGGTAGTCCAGTCGATCGGTAGCCTGTTGCGGTGTTGGAAACCACGCAGTCTGATCGGCGATCGATCCGCCTGCGGCGGGCCAGAATCGGCGTGCTCACGGCTGCCACGGTGATCAGCGTGCTCGTCGTGCTCCTGGTGCTGGCCGCCTGGCGCAACGACTACCTGATCAGCTCGGACAAGGGCGTGGCCAGTGCCGAGGTGCTCTCGGCGGGCCGGCTGCGCTCCGCGGTCATGTACGTGACCCCCGACGGTGAGACACACAATCCAAAGGTCGGCGTGCTGTACCCGACCAACCTGACCGCGGGTGAGCGCATCCGGGTCGAATACAACCGCGCGGACCCCGATCTGGTGCGGGTGGAGGGGCGCGATGTCCGCGTCGCCATCCCACCCGCGTTGTCGGTGATCGTCGTGGTGTGGCTGATCGCCCTGCCGACGCTGTGGCTGCTGATTCGGCTCAGCAGGCGACGGCAAGGCGCGAGCTGAACTACTGAGCCGGGGCGGCCCGAGGAGTTCGCTCGATCTTTAGGTGTCCTTCACGCATGCGTGGCGAGACGGCGCGATCCGGCCGTCAACCTGAGAGAGTGCGTGTAGCGATCGTTGCCGAGTCGTTTCTGCCGAATATGAACGGCGTCGTCAACTCCGTGCTCCGGGTGCTCGAGCACCTGGACCGGCACGGCCACGACGCCCTGATCATCGCGCCGGACACCACGCGCGGGCTGGCCCCCGCCGCGCGCTGGCACGAGCGGTTCCGGGTGCACCGGGTGCCCGCGGTGATGGTGCCGAAGATCAGTTCGCTGCCGGTGGGGCTGCCACAGCCGGGCATCGTCTCGGCCATCGAGGATTTCGACGCCGACGTGGTGCATCTGGCCTCGCCGTTCCTGCTCGGGGCAGGCGGTCTCGCCGCGGCCATGCGGCTGGATCTGCCGACGGTGGCGGTGTACCAGACCGACGTCGCCGGATTCGCCAAGAGTTACGGGCTGGCGCTGGCCAGCCGGGCGGCGTGGGCCTGGACGCGGCGCATCCACGAGGGCGCGACCAGAACGCTGGCACCGTCCCGTGCGGCCGCGGAAGATCTGGCGCAGCACGGCATTCCGCGCGTGCACCGGTGGGGACGAGGCGTGGACATCGCCCGGTTCACCCCGCAGGCCCGGCGCACCGAACTGCGCGACTCCTGGCTCGACGGCGACAAGCTGGTGGTCGGCTTCGTCGGTCGGCTCGCGCCGGAGAAGCACGTCGAGCGGCTAGCGGTGCTGGCCGACGATCCGGACATCCAGTTGGTGATCGTGGGTGACGGGCCGGAGCGCGATCGACTCGCGCGGATGATGCCGACCGCCGTGTTCACCGGCGAGCTCGGCGGCGACACCTTGGCCAAGGCGTATGCGAGCCTGGACGTGATGGTGCACGCGGGCGAGCACGAAACCTTCTGTCAGGGCGTGCAGGAAGCGCTCGCCTCCGGCATCCCGGTGATCGGCCCCGACGCGGGCGGGCCGCGCGATTTGATCGCGCACTGTCGCAACGGTTATCTGCTCCCGGTCGACCGTTTCACCGAACTGTTGCCGAGTGCCGTTGGGGCACTGCATGACCCGGTGCTGCGGGCCCGCTTCGCCGGGGCCGCACGCAAATCGGTGCTGCACCGCACCTGGCCGGCGATCTGCACCGAACTGATGGGGCACTACGCGGACGTGACCGGTACCCGAATGCGGCTACCGCATACGGCATAACACCAGGCCGGCCCGAACGGCCGAGCGCGGTGCGATGTGATCGAACAATCTCCCTACCTCCCTCGGCGCGCCGCGCCGCGAGAGTTAGGGTCAACCGTGGCGAAAACAGAATCGACCAGGGCTTCGTTGGACAAGCGGCCGCATGAGGTCGCGACGATGTTCGACGGGGTCGCGCGACGGTACGACCTGACCAACACCGTGATCTCCGGCGGCCAGGATCGCTACTGGCGCTGGGCGGTGCGCAAGGCACTGGCGCCGCGGCCGGGCGAGCGGATTCTCGATCTCGCGGCGGGCACCGGGGTGTCCACGGTCGATCTCGCGAAATCCGGCGCCTGGTGCCTGGCCGCCGACTTCTCCCAGGGCATGCTCGCCGCAGGCAGGCACCGCAAGGTGCCGATGGTGGCGGCCGACGCGCTGGCGCTGCCGTTCGCCGACGACTCGTTCGACGGGGTGACGATCTCCTACGGGCTGCGCAATATCTCCGATACCGAGGGCGCGCTGCGCGAGATGCTGCGGGTCACCAAGCCGGGCGGCAGGCTGGTCATCGCCGAGTTCTCCACGCCGGTCGTGCCGGGTTTCCGCACCGTGTACATGGAGTACCTGATGAAGGCGCTGCCGAAGGTGGCGCGCGCGGTCAGCAGCAATCCGGACGCCTACGTCTACCTTGCCGAGTCGATCCGCGCCTGGCCGAATCAGCGGCAACTGGCGCTGCGGATCGCGAGCACCGGGTGGTCCTCGGTGAAGTGGCGCAACCTCACCGGCGGGATCGTCGCGCTGCATCGCGCGTACAAACTGGGCTGATCAGCGACCTGCGTCACACCTCACCGGCGATTTTTCCGCCTGTGAGGGGCAATGTCATCTGGCGATAACGCGCGGTAAACCCGCCGCAATCGGCGATGGCCATGATCGGGGCATGGTGGACGCAGGCACGACGCGCGCGGACGGCACCGCGCGGACGGCATGCTCGTACTGTGGCGTGGGTTGTGGCGTCACGGTGCAGACGCGGGCCGGCGCCGACGGGGCACCGGTGATCGCCAAGGTCAGCGGGGACAAGCTGCACCCGGCGAACGCGGGCAGGTTGTGCACCAAGGGCGCCACCCACCTGGAGCTGATGCGCGCGCCCGGCCGGATGGAGACCGCGTTCCGACGGCCCGAACGCGGGCAGGAGCCAGTACCTGCGCCGGTCGACGACGTCGTACGCGAGGCGGCCGATCGGTTGCGGGCAATCCTGGACGAGCACGGGCCCGACGCGATCGCGCTGTACGTCTCCGGGCAGCTGTCGCTCGAGGCGCAATACCTGGCGACCAAGCTGGCCAAGGGTTACCTGCGGACCGTGCACATCGAGGCCAATTCGCGGCTGTGCATGGCGAGTGCGGGTACCGGTTACAAGCAATCGCTCGGCGCGGACGGGCCGCCCGGCTCCTATGACGACTTCGAGCACGCCGACCTGTTCTTCGTGATCGGCGCGAACATGGCCGACTGTCATCCGATCCTGTACTTGCGCATGGTCGATCGGATCAAGGCCGGTGCCAAGCTGATCGTCGTCGACCCGCGCCGCACCGATACCGCGGCGCGCGCCGACCTGTTCCTGCAGATCGCGCCAGGCACCGACCTGGCGCTGCTGAACGGCCTGCTGCATCTGCTTGTCGAAAACGGTGACATAGACCAGGATTTCATCGCCGAGCACACCGAGGGCTGGGCCGGGATGCCCGAGTTCCTCGCGGATTATCCGCCCGCACGGGTCGCCGAGATCACCGGGCTCGCCGAAGCCGATATCCGTACCGCCGCACAGTGGATCGGCGCGGCCGGCGAGTGGATGTCGCTGTGGACGATGGGGCTCAACCAGTCCACCCACGGCACCTGGAACACCAACGCGCTCTGCAATCTGCACCTGGCCACCGGCGCCATCGGGCGCGTCGGCAGCGGGCCGTTCTCGCTGACCGGACAGCCGAATGCCATGGGCGGCCGCGAAATGGGTTACATGGGCCCCGGCCTGCCCGGTCAGCGCAGCGTGCTCTCCCCCGCCGACCGCGCTTTCGTGGAGACCGCATGGGGCCTCGAGGCGGGCACGATTCGCGAAGAGGTGGGTCCGGGCACCATCGAGATGTTCCGCGAGCTGGCGGCGGGCAAGATCAAGGCCGCCTGGATCATCTGCACGAATCCCGTTGCCACGGTGGCCAACCGCAAGACCGTGCTCGACGGGCTGGAGGCGGCCGAACTGGTGATCGCGCAGGACGCCTACGCCGAAACCGCCACCAACGCCTACGCCGACCTGCTGCTGCCCGCCACGCTGTGGGCCGAAGCCGATGCGGTGATGGTGAATTCGGAACGCAACGTCACGCTGCTACAGCGTTCGGTCGATCCGATCGGCGATACCCGCCCGGACTGGCTGCTGATCGCCCAGGTGGCCACCGCGATGGGCTTCCCCGGTTTCGACTTCGCCTCCAGCGCCGAGGTTTTCGCCGAGATCAAGCAGTTCGCCAACCCCGCCACCGGATATGACCTGCGCGGCATGGATTTCGAGCGACTCAGGGAGGGGCCGATGCAGTGGCCGTGTCCCGAAGGCGCAGGCCCGCGCAATCCGATTCGCTATCTCAACGACGGGGTCAGCCAGACGCTGCACGTCGACGCGGCCGGTCATCGGCCGAGGCTGGCGTTCGCCACCCCGAGCAGGCGCGCCGTGTTCTGGCCGCGCCCACACCTGCCACCCGCGGAGCTGCCCGACGACGACTTCCCGTTCGTCCTCAATACCGGTCGGCTACAGCACCAATGGCACACGATGACCAAGACCGGCAAGATCGACAAGCTGAACAAGTTGAACGGGCAGCCGTTCGTCGAGGTGCATCCGGCCGACGCCGAGCGGCTCGGGGTGCGCGCGGGCGACCAGCTCGAAATCGCCTCGCGGCGCGGGCGAGCCGTGCTGCCGGTGCAGATCAGCGACCGGGTCCGGCCCGGTGACTGCTTCGCGCCGTTCCACTGGAACGACGAGCACGGTGAATATCTGACGATCAACGCGGTCACCAACGACGCCGTCGATCCGGCTTCGCTGCAACCGGAGTTCAAGGCGTGCGCCGTCTCGCTGCGCAGAGTTGCGGTGCCGGAGGCCGATCCGCCGCACTCACCCGCGGTGCCAACGCCCGCGATGGCGGCCGCACATCCGCTGGCCGCCATGTTCGGGCTGGACGCCGCCGTCACCCCGATGCTCACCGAGACCGAGCGGATCTACCTCAGCGGGTATCTCGCCGCGCTACAGGCGGTTCCGGTGACCGGGCAACCCGTGCTGCCCGCCGCCGCGCCGATGTCCGCGCAGAGCAGGCTCTGGATCGATGGCGTGCTGGCAGGCATGTACTCCCGCGCCGGGGCACCCGAGGCGGCGAGCGCCCACCCGGTGACCGTGCTGTGGGCCTCGCAGACCGGGACGGCGGAGGAGCTAGCCGCTACGGTGGCCGCACGGCTCACCGAATGTGGCTTCGCGCCACGGCTGCTCGACATGGACTCGTGTGCGGTGGACGCGTTGAGCGGTGACGTGCTGTTGATCAGCAGTACCTTCGGCGACGGCGGGCCACCGGACAACGGCGCCGACTTCTGGAACCAGCTGGACAGCAATGCGATTCGCCTCACCGGCGTGCGCTATGCGGTGTTCGCCCTCGGCGACTCCTCCTACGACGACTTCTGCGGTCACGGCCGCAAACTGGATGAACGGTTCGCCGACTACGGTGCGGTGCGGCTGCTCGACCGCGTCGACAGCGAGCCGGATTTCCTGGAGCCCGCCGAGCGCTGGCTCGATTCGATCGTGGCGCTGCTCGGCGAGGGCTTGGCAAGCGCTGCGCCGGAAGCCGATCCGGGTCCGCCCGCGAAAGGCCCTGCGCCCACTCGGGGCGGCGGCACCATGACCGCGGTGCTCACCCGCGCGACCGCCCCCGCGCCGGGGCGCACCCGCCGAGAGATCGCACCGTTCACGCGGCACGCGCCGGTACCCGCGGCGCTGGTGCGCAACGAGCCGCTCACCCTCAGTGACTCGCCGAAAGAGGTGCGGCAGTTCGGCTTCGATCTGCGCGGGCTGGAAGCCGACTACGAGGTCGGCGACTCGCTCGGCGTCTGGCCGACCAACGACACGGCGCTGGTGGACGAGTGGCTGGCCGGCGCCGGACTCGACGGCCGCCGGATCATCGAGGTCGACGATCGCGAACTAGCGCTGGCCGAGGCGTTGCGCACGCACTACGACATCAGCAAGGTGAGCAACGACCTGCTCACCTTCATCGCCGAACGCAACCCGAACACCCGGCTGGCGAAGCTGCTGCGGCGAGACAACCGGATCGAACTCGACAACTACCTGTGGGACCGGCAGGCCGTGGACGTGCTGCGCGACTTCCCGGTGCGGGCGGATCTGGTCGACTGGCTCGGCATACTGAAAAAGCTGCAGCCGCGCCAGTATTCGATCTCGTCGAGCCCGTTGGTCAGCCCCGACGAGGTGCAGCTGACCGTCGGCGTGGTGCGCTACGGCGATCCCGCCGCCACCGGATCGTCGGCCCGGCGCGGCGGTGTCTGCTCGACCTTCCTCGCCGATCGAGCGGGCACCGGCCCCACCGCCGTGCCGATCTTCCTGCAGCGCGCACCGCACTTCCGGCCGCCCGCCGACCCGACCGCACCGATGATCATGGTCGGGCCCGGCACCGGCATCGCGCCGTTCCGCGGCTTCCTGCAGGAGCGCCGGGCGCTCGGCTGCACCGGCCGCAACTGGCTGTTCTTCGGCGAACAGCACGCCGCGCGCAACTTCTACTACCGGACCGAGCTGGAAGACATGTTCCGTTCCGGCTTCCTCACCCGCCTCGACCTGGCTTTCTCCCGCGACCAGCGGGAGCGGATCTACGTGCAGCACCGCATGATCGAGCACGGCGCCGAGCTGTGGTCCTGGCTGTGCGACGGCGCCCACCTCTACGTCTGCGGCGACGCGACCAGGATGGCGAAGGACGTGGACGAGGCGCTGCTGCGCATCGCCCGCGTCCACGGCAACCTCGACGAAGCGGGCGCCCTCGCCTTCCGCAAGCAACTGGTCGCCCAGAAACGCTACGTCCGCGACGTCTACTGAACGACGCACCGGATCTGGCTACACCGCAGGAGGATTGAGGCGGGTGAAGTCGGCGAGGCGGTAGTACGGGTAGTAGGGGTAGGGCGGGGTGGTGGCGCTGGCCTTGTCGAGGCGGGCGATTTGGTCGGGGGTGAGTTCCCAGCCGATGGCGCCGAGGTTCTGGCGTAGCTGGTCCTCGTTGCGGGCGCCGACGATGACGGTGGCGACGGTGGGGCGGCGCAGCAGCCAGTTGAGGGCGATCTGCGGGACGGTCTTACCGGTCTCGGCGGCGAGCTCGTCGAGGACGTCGACCACGTCGTAGAGCTTGTCGTCGTCGACCGGCGGGCCAGCGGCGGCGGTCTGGTGCAACCGGCTGCCTGCCGGAAGGGGTTGGCCGCGCCGGATTTTGCCGGTCAGCCTGCCCCAGCCGAGCGGGCTCCAGACCACCGCGCCGACACCCTGGTCCTGGCCGAGCGGCATGAGCTCCCATTCGTAGTCGCGGCCGACCAGCGAGTAGTACACCTGGTGCGCGACATAGCGGGTGAGGCCGTGCTTGTCCGCCGCGGCAAGGGATTTCATCAGCTGCCAGCCGGCGAAGTTGGAGGCGCCGAGGTAGCGGATCTTGCCCGCGCGCACCAGATCATCCAGTGCGGCAACAACTTCCTCGACGGGAGTGCCCGCGTCGAAGGCGTGCAGCTGGAACAGGTCGATGTAGTCGGTACCCAGCCTGCGCAGCGAGGCTTCCACCGCGCCGACCAGCCGGGCGCGACCGGAACCGGCCTGCGACGGGCCCGGGCCGGTGGGCAGCGAGGCCTTGGTGGAGATGAGCAGCTGATCGCGCCTGCCCTTGATGGCTGCGCCGAGCACTTCCTCCGAGGCGCCGTCGGAGTAGACATCGGCGGTGTCGAACATGGTGACGCCCGCCTCCAGGCTGATGTCGACCAACCGCCGCGCCTGCTCGGCATCGGTATCGCCCCAGGCGCTGAACAGTTCGCCACGTCCACCGAAGGTGCCCGCGCCGAAGCTCAGAGCCGGAACGTGCAGACCTGATGCACCAAGCCGCCGGTACTCCATTGTGACTCCTAAAGGGTCTATAGTTCCGTTAACACGTCGAACGGTACACCCGATCGGCGATAAATGAAACTGGAGACCCATTATGACTGGAGACGAGGCGGTTCCCGGCTCGATCCGCCCCGGTGGACGTACCGCTCGGGTCCGCGAATCCGTGTTGCACGTCGCGGGCGACCTACTCGCCGAGCGCGGTTTCGCGCACCTGGACCTCGCCGAGGTCGCGGCCGCCGCCGAGGTCGGCAAGACCACCGTCTACCGCCGCTGGCGCAACCCCACCGGTCTGGTCACCGACCTGCTGGCCGACATGGCCGAGCAGTCGCTGCCGCACGCCGACACCGGATCGCTGCTCGGCGACCTCACCGCCAATGCCCGTCTGGTCGCCAAAACCTTGACCGATCCCCGGCAGGGCAGGCTCTTCCAGGCCGTGATCGCCGCGGCCACCTGTGATGAGGCCGCCGCTGCTGCCCTGCGCCGCTTCTACGACGTCCGGCTCGCCGAATGGTCACCCTGCATCGAACGGGCCGTCGAACGCGGCGAGGCGCCCGCAGGCACCGATCCCCGCGCCGTGCTCTCGGCGGTGTCCGCCCCGCTGTACTACCGCCTGCTCGCCAGCGGCGACCCGATCGATGATCACGCCGCGACGTCCGCCGCCCGCGCCGCGGTAAACGCGGTCAGCGCAGGCATATTCGTCATCGGCGAACAGTGAGCCGCGCTCGCGCTACCCGGCCCAGGCGGCGCTGCGACCGGTGAGCGCGAGCACCCGGTCGAGCGCGGAAGCCTCGGCGGGGACCGGGAGCACCGGGCCGAAGAGACCCGGGGTGCCCTCGGGCGGGGTCTCGCGCAGCATGTCGAGCAGGATGGCGAGATCGGCGGCGGTCGCACCGAACGGCTGACCGGTGGCCTGCGCCAGATCCCAGCCGTGCACGACCAGCTCGTCGAGCGCGATCATGGCCATCACCAGCGCCTGCTCGCTGACCCCGCCCGCCTCGGTCACGCCGTCCCAGGCACCCGGCTCGCGCCACGCGGCGACCAACGCCTTCAGTTGTGCGGGAATGCGCGTGCGCCAATCGCCGGCCAGTGCGCGCTCCTCCCCCACGGTGGGTGCCACCGAACCACCGACCGCCTCCTTCGTCGCGGCCTGGCGGAACGCCTCGGTCAGGTCGACGACGTGGGCGAGCAGATCGCGCACGGTGGTATCCGCGCACGGCGTCTCGTCGGCGAGCTGCGCATCGGTGATGCGGACGACTACGGCCTCGAGTGCGGTCGCGGCCGGTTCGAAATCGAATTCCGGGTTCATGGGTTCTCCTGGGCAGGTGCGGACGGCTCCTCCTGTGCAGACGGTGCGGCGCAGCGGGATTCATCGGTGCCCGCCGGCCGGAGGGTCGGCGGCCCGCCCGAGCACTCGCCGCGCCGAGTGTCGCCGGCCGAATTCGCCCGGCTGCCGCGCCCGTCCGACCCCGTCCGCCCGCCTGCGCCGCGACCAAGTCGTGACCGCGAAAAGCGCTGGAAAAGCGGACAATTGGTAGATGAAGGGTGATCGAGTGGAGATCGTCGTCGACTTCGGCGACGGGTCTCGCAGTTATGAAGTGGCCGCCACCCGCGCGGGGCGCCGAGTCGAGGTACGCATCGCACGCGGTGTGGTGGAAGTCAGCGAGGTGACGCGGACCGGGACACCGGTGCGGACCGCACGATTCATGGCGGGGCGCACGCTGGCCCTGGTCGAATATCCGGCCAACGGCACCGGGGCGCTCGACGGCGAGTAACCGGACGCCGCGGGGTTGCTCGGTGACCGGACCTGGCGCATGCTCGACAGTGCTGGACTGTTGTCCGCCTTGATTGTGGCGCGCCACAACTGGGTACGCCCCGACCGAGACCCACTGCGGAGAGGAGCGCACGATGACCGATCGCAGCACGTCCACCGAGATGAATGCCGTTCCGGAGGCCGACCTGGCCGAACAGTCCATGCCCGCCTACCCGGACGACGCAGGCTACGCCGATGACGGACTCGATCAGGACGGCGTCATCGACCAGGAGATTGCCGAGAGCGTCGCCCGCGATACGTGGGACGCCGATCCGGCCGACGTGTTCGAACAGTCGATTCCGGTCCCCCTCGACGACGAGCCGGATCCGGTCTGACCGCAGTGGCCCGAGCGGTTCGGCTCAGGGGCCGATCTTGGCGCGCACCGTCGCGTGCAGTTCGCGCAGGCTGGACCGCTCGGTAGCCACCTCGAGCACCCGGGTGCCGTGTGCGTTGCCCGCCAGTTCGACGGCCAGTTGCTCAGGATCGACCTGCCGGTGCGGGATGCGATAGGCCGCACACAGCGCGGCGAGGTCCATCCCGTGCGGGGTGCCGAAGACGCGCTCGAAGACGCCCGCGTACTGCGGGTCGCCCTGCTCGAGCAGTTCGAAGATGCCGCCGCCGTCGTCGTTGGCCACCACGATGGTCAGATCGGCGGGGCGTGGCTCGCCGGGGCCGATCAGCAGGCCGGCGGCGTCGTGCAGGAAGGTCAGGTCGCCGATCAGCGCCACGGTGCGGCCCTCGTGCCGCAGCGCCGCACCGACGGCGGTGGACACGGTGCCGTCGATGCCCGCGACACCGCGGTTGGACAGCACCCGGATGCCCGGGCGCGGGTGCGACACCAGCGCGGCGTCGCGCACCGGATTGGAGGCGCCGAGCAGCAGCTGGTCGCCGTCGCGCAGCGCGTTCATCACCACGGCGGCCACATGCAGGCCGGTCGGCTTGGGATGCCGATCGAGTTCCTCGCGCACCACCTGATTGGCCTTCGCGTCGAGTTCGCGGCAGTAGGCCAGCCACTCCGGGCGCGGTGCGCCGGTGGTGACCGCCCTGGTGCCGGTGCCGAGCACATTGCCGGAGACATCGGGCCAGCGCGGGCCGGTGGTGAGCGCGTATACCCGAACCGCCGGGTCGGCAAGGACTTTGGAGACCTGACGATGCAGCGTCGGCCGTCCGGTGATGATGGCTTGGCGCGGCTTCAGCAGCGGCAGCGCGAGCGGATGCAGGGCGGGGCCGTGCATCGGGGCGGTGGGTTCCGCGACCGTCGGCAGGTCGGCGAGTTCCGGCCGCAGTCCGGCGCCGTGCCCGGAGATGACGACGGTGTCGGGGGTGAGATCGAGATCGAGCGGCACATCGAGCGTGGCGTACTGGGTTTTGGTCCACGCCTGGTCGTCCGCGCGGCCGCCCGGCGCCGTCTCCCCCGGTGCCAGGTTGGGCACCAGCGGTTCCCGCAGCGGGATGTCGAAGTGCACCGGGCCCGCATTGCCGGAGCGGGTACCACGCGCCGCCGCGAGCACCCGGCAGACGGCCGAGCGCCACTGGCTGTTCTGGTGGCCGTACGCCACACAGTCGGCCGTCTCGGCCTCCTCCTCGGCGAGGCCGAGGCTGATGGTGGCGCGGACCTGGCTACCGAACAGCCCGAGCTGCTCCACGGTCTGATTGGCGCCGGAACCGAGCATCTCGTAGGGCCGGTTGGCGCTGAGCACCACCAGCGGAATGCGCGCGTAATTGGCCTCCAGCACGGCCGGGCCGAGATTGGCCACCGCGGTCCCCGAGGTCATCACGACGGGCACCGGCAGGCGGCTGGCCACCGACAATCCGATGGCGAGGAACCCGGCCGTCCGCTCGTCGATGCGCATGTGCAGCCGCAACCGGCCGGCGGCGTCGGCGGCCTGCAGTGCGAAGGCCAGCGGCGCGTTGCGCGAGCCGGGACACAGGACGACGTCGCGCACACCCCCACGCGCGAGTTCGTCCACCACGACCTGCGCTTGTGCTGTAGACGGGTTCACCTCTCCAGCCTCTCAGACAGTGGCCGTCCCGTCTTCGTCGCCCTGCTCACACCCGGCGGGGGCGTGGCACTCCTATGAACGGCAGAACGCGCCGCACATCGGAAAGTACGGCCGCGGGCGGCCGGTCGATGTGCGACGCGTTCGTCGTGCACGGTCTTGATTCAGTTGGCGTGCTTCTGAATCAGGTCGCCGACGCGCGGCAGCGCCTCGATGACGTTCTTCTTCGCCGACGAACGCATCGACGAGTAGACCTTCTTCAGCGCGGGCCGGGTGGAGGCTTCGGCGCGGGCGTCGGTGACCGAGAGCAAGGCCTCGGCAACCTCGTCGGACTTGGCGACCAGCAGATCGCCGAACGTGCCGGACCCCGTAGCGGTGTATTCCTGCCAGAACGGGTCCAGCTGCGCAACGAGTTTGGGCGCCAACGACTCCAGGGCGTCGGGCACGATCGACGGGCTGATCTTCTTGACCGCCGCGTAGCCACCCTTCACAGCCAGGCCGGACGCACCACCCTTGTCCGAGACCTCGGCATCAAGAACCTCGACGGCATCGGCAAGAAAAGCCGGGCGCTTGGCGTCGTCGAGCAGGGATTCAGACAGTGCTGCAACCACTTTCAGGTCCTCCGGAATAGGTTTCGATGAACGAGCAGGCGCAACTATACGCATCCCCGCGCAACTGGTCGCGGCACTCACCCGCTAACGCGGTTCGTCCCAAACGTGGCCTGCGCCACCGCAAATACAGACCGGACGGTCGCTCACGGCTGCCAGGGCAGCAGCTGGACCATCAATCCCTCGCAGTCGGCGAGCACATTGCCCTGCTCATCGAGCAATTCCGCGGTGATGAAGGTCTTGCGGCCCTCGATCCGATCGACCCGCCCGCGCACGGTCAGCGGCGTCTCCAGCGGGGTGATCTTGCGGTAATTGACATGGAGATACGCGGTGCGACTGATGGGTCGTCCGGCGTAGTGCACGATCATGCCGAGCAGATCGTCGAACAGCAGTGGCAGCACGCCGCCGTGCGCCGCGCCGTTGCCGCCGAGGTGGAAACGGCGGAATTCACCGGTCATCCGGATGCCGTCCGGGCCTGCCTCGGCCACCCGCCACGGCAGCAACAGCAGACTGCCGCGGCCGGGCAGTTCGACGGCGCGGCCCGCCGGTCCCTGCAATTCGGGTGCGCGGTAGGGATCAAGCAGCGCGATCAGCTGTTCGGCTTGGGCGAGCGCGTCACCGAAGACCTCGTCGGGTGCGTCAACGGAGACCGCGAGATCCTGCAGGGTGCGCATCGCCTCGACGAACGGGGCGAAGTTGCGCCCGATCTTCGCGCGGGACACCTTCGGAAATCCCCCGTGTTTCTCATACCGGGACTCGTCCACCGCACTGCGGTCGATAACCGGTTTCACACGCTCGTGCCCTCCCGCCACCCGGCCGCCGCCCCTCATCGAATCGCTTCGCGATGCACTATCCATACCTGCACGGTAACCGCTTGTTTTACACCGTCAAGTCGGGACACTTCGGACACCGGACAAGCCGCCTGTGCGCCGAGGGCAATAATCACAGGGGTGACGTTCACTCCGAAGTTGTGGCGACCCGTCCCCGGGTTCGAGAATCTGACCGACATCACCTACCACCGGCACATCGAACAGGGCACAGTCCGTGTCGCGTTCAACCGACCGGAGGTGCGCAACGCGTTTCGCCCGCATACGGTCGACGAGCTCTATCGAGCACTGGACCACGCGCGGATGACACCGGACGTCGGCGCGGTACTGCTCACCGGCAACGGCCCCAGCGAGAAGGACGGCGGCTGGGCCTTCTGCTCCGGCGGCGACCAGCGCATCCGCGGCCGCAACGGTTACCAGTACGCCAGCGGCGACACCGCGGACACCGTCGACCAGGCGCGCGCGGGCCGGTTGCACATCCTCGAGGTGCAGCGGCTGATCCGGTTCATGCCGAAGGTGGTCATCGCGCTGGTGAACGGCTGGGCCGCGGGCGGCGGGCACAGCCTGCACGTGGTCTGCGACCTCACGCTGGCCAGCCGCGAGCACGCCCGCTTCAAGCAGACCGACGCCGACGTCGGCAGCTTCGACGGCGGTTACGGCAGCGCCTATCTCGCGAAAATGGTGGGCCAGAAGTTCGCCCGCGAGATCTTCTTCCTCGGCCGGCCGTACACCGCCGAGGAGATGCACCAGATGGGCGCGGTGAACAAGGTGGTCGACCACGCCGAGCTGGAAAATGTTGCGCTGGAATGGACCGCGGACATCAACGGCAAGTCACCGCAGGCGCAGCGCATGCTCAAGTACGCGTTCAACCTGCTCGACGACGGACTGGTCGGCCAGCAATTGTTCGCCGGTGAGGCGACGCGCATGGCCTACATGACCGACGAGGCCGTCGAGGGCCGCGACGCGTTCCTGGAGAAGCGCAAGCCCGACTGGACCCCCTACCCCTGGTACTTCTGACATGGACATTCTCAGCAGCCGCATCATTCTGCGGCCAGCCGATTACCAGCGGACCCTCGACTTCTACCGCGACGGGCTCGGGCTGGCCATCGCGCGCGAGTATCCGGGCGGCACGGTGTTCTTCGCCGGGCAGTCGCTGATCGAGGTGGCCGCGCACGGCGGATCCGGCGAGTCGTCGGCCTTCCACGGTGCGATCTGGCTGCAGGTGCGTGACGCCGCGGACGCGGCCGCGGAACTCGCGGTGAAAGGCATCCCCCTCGACCGGGCGCCCGTGCAGGAACCGTGGGGGCTGATCGAAATGTGGGTGCGCGACCCCGATGGCGTGCCGATCGTGCTCGTCGAGGTCCCGCCGTCGCATCCGATCCGGCGGGATCCGCGCTGGTCGGCGGACTGACATTTCATTCGTACGCGCACTCGGCCGCCGGACCGAGTTGCCAAGGCGCGCCACGGCGAGGACGATAGCGCTCGAAAGGCCCCCGACCGCCGATGTCCGGCCCGGCCACCATGCGTAACCGTCCGACGAGTGAATCGCAGTCTCGATGCCTGGCGTACCTGAGCCCCATTTCCTGGGGGCGGCCGCACATGTCTCGCGCCGCCCCCGCAAACCGACCACCCGTTCCGCGTTCAGCGACGCGGCCATGACACGATCGCTGACGTGAGCGAGCGCAGTGGGGTTGTGAGTAAGCCCAACGGGTGTCTTGGCGCTGGCGAGGTGGAGTCGTGAGCGAGCGCAGCGAGCGAACCATCGGCACAGCGCCTTCGCGGACGACGGAGCCGAGCGCCAGCGAGGTGGCGTCGTGAGTCGCACGCTTCGCACTTTGCCGATGCCCACCGGCTCCGGTGCGGGCGAGGTGCTTCCGCATCTGCGCGAAGCGTTGGAGGGCAATGGCCCCGCCTGGCTGCCGATCCCGACCAGCGACCGCCGCGAGGCCAGGCGGCTCAGTGACGCGCTCGCGCCCGGCGAGACGATCGATGACGAGGTCGCGCTCGTGGTGACCACCTCCGGCACCACCGGGGTGCCCAAGGGCGCGATGCTCAGCGCGGCCGCGCTGCGGGCCAGTGGCACCGCCACGCACGACCGTCTCGGTGGTCCGGGCAGCTGGCTGCTCGCCTTGCCGACGCACCACATCGCGGGCATTCAGGTGCTGCTGCGCAGCATCCTGGCCGGCACCCAGCCCACCATTCTCGATGTGTCGGGCGGCTTCCTGCCCGAGGCGCTGGCCGGTGCCGTGTCGAGCATGCGCGGCGACCGCCGCTACACCGCGCTGGTGCCGACCCAGCTGATCAAGGCGCTGGACGCACCCGTCGCCGCGGCGGCGCTCGCCGAATTGGACGGTGTCCTCGTCGGCGGCGCGGCCACGCCGCCGCCGGTGTACGAGCGCGCGAAAGCGGCCGGTATCAACGTCGTTCGCACCTACGGCATGAGTGAGACCTGCGGTGGCTGCGTCTACGACGGCATCCCGCTCGACGGCACGCAGGTCCGCATCGAGGACGGCCGGGTGCTGCTCGGTGGGGCGATGATCGCCTCCGGCTACCGCGGCCAACCGGGGCATCCCGCCTTCGCCGAGCCCGGCTGGTTCCGCACCGAGGACGCGGGCGTCTTCGACGACGGCAGGCTGCGCATCACCGGTCGGCTGGACGAGGCGATCATGACCGGCGGTCTCCTGGTGATCCCGCAGGTCGTCGAGGCCGTGCTGATGAACCATCCGGCGATCCGCGAGTGCGTGGTGCTCGGCCTGCCGGACGAGCGCCTCGGCCAGCGGGTGGCGGTCGTGGTGGTCCCCGCGCCCGCAGCGGTGCCGACCCTCGAGGAACTGCGCGAATTCGTGGTGGCCGAACTCGATTCCATCGCGGCTCCCCGCGAACTCACCCTGGTGGACGAGATCCCGATGCGCGGCCCTGGCAAGCCCGACCGCACCATGCTCCGGGAGAACCTGCTCGCCGACTCGGCGCGCTGACCCGGCCGACTCAGTCCGCGAACGGGTCGCGGACGGAGATGGCCGGGTACTTCCGAAAGTTTCTGTCCCGGCTGTAGATCGTCGATACGCCGTGCTCGAGCATGAGTGCGACGATCACCGCGTCCGGCACGTCATTGCCGCGTCCGCCACCGATCTGGCGGTAGCAGCGCCAGAAGTTCTCGCCCTCAGCGACCACCCGGATCGACGGCGACGCCAGCACCGCCTCGACTGCCTGCTGTGCCGTCGCGATCGGTAGTGGCGACGCGCAGATCGCCGGGTGGGTGACGATGCGCAGATAGCTCTGCAAGACGGGCCAGAACAGGGTGGTCAATTCCGGCCCGCGCAGGAGATCTCGCACGAGCGCGGCGGCCTGCCGGTGCACCGGCGAACCGGCATCCGAGGCATAGATCAGGACATTGGTGTCGACGGTGCGCGACATCAAGCATCCACGTCCAGCGCCGCGTACAGCGCGTGCTTGTCCTCGATATCGACCCGCAGGCCCAGAGTCGTACTCGGCCAAGCGATATCGGCGGCGACTACCTGCTCGTCCTCCGCGAGCGCACGAGCGAGCAGTTCGGAAACCAATTGCCCCAAGGTCTTTCCCTCCCGTTTGGCCCGACGCCGCAGCTGCTCCAAGACGACCGCGTCGATGTCTATTGTCGTCCGCATGCATCTGATGCTACGCGGAATCGCATCTGATGCAAGGGGTGTGTCACTGCCATGCAAGGGTCATGCAAGAGAGGGGCTGCACAGTCATCCTCATGACTTCTTTCACACCCACTTCAGCGCTCGCCGTCGAGGCGGACGAGCTGGTCAAGGTGTTCGGGGACCACCGCGCCGTCGACGGGGTGAGCCTGGCGGTGCCGCAGGGCTCGGTGTACGGCGTGCTCGGGCCGAACGGCGCGGGCAAGACCACGACCATCAAGATGCTGGCCACGTTGCTCCGCCTCGACGGCGGCAGCGCTCGCATCTTCGGCCACGATGTGGTCGCCGAACCGACGGCCGTGCGATCCCTCGTCGGCGTCACCGGGCAGTACGCCTCGGTCGACGAGGACCTGTCGGCCACCGAAAACCTGATCCTGTTCTCCCGCCTGCTCGGCCTCGGCCGGACCGATGCTCGCCGCAAGACGGTCGAGCTGCTCGAGGAGTTCGACCTGGTGGAGGCGGCGGCCAAGCCGCTGAAGAACTTCTCCGGCGGCATGCGGCGCAGACTCGATCTCGCCGCCAGCCTGATCGCGACGCCGCCGCTACTGTTCCTCGACGAGCCGACCACCGGACTCGACCCGCGCACCCGCGCCCAGATGTGGGAGACCATCCGCAGACTGGTCCGCGGGGGCACCACGGTGCTGCTGACCACCCAATACCTCGACGAGGCCGACCAATTGGCCGACCGCATCGCGGTGATCGACCACGGCAGGGTGATCGCCGACGGCACCGCCGACGAACTCAAGGCCTCGGTCGGCGGTTCCTCGCTGCACCTGACCCTGGTCGACCGCGGTCACCTCGAGACGGCTCGCCGCGTCGTCAGCGAGTTCCTCGGCGTGGACGCCGTGGTCACCCCCGAGGCCGGCCGGCTCACCGCACCGCTGCGCGACGCCGGGGTGACCGCCGATCTGCTGATTCGCCTGCGCGAGCGGGAGATCGGCGTCGACGAGATCACCGTCAGCAAGCCGAGCCTCGACGAGGTCTTCCTCACCATCACCGGCCACCCGGCCGCCGACAACGATTCCGAACGGAGCGCGGCATGACCACCATCACCGCACCCACCACGACACGCCGCGCGGCGCCGGTCAACATTCCAGCGGTCAGCAATCGTCTCCCGTTGCGCCGCACTGTCGAAACCTCGTTCACGATGGCCTACCGCGGCCTGCTGAAGATCAAGCACAACCCGGAGCAGCTGTTCGACGTGACGGTGCAGCCGATCCTGTTCACCGCGTTGTTCGCCTACATCTTCGGTGGCGCGATCGGCGGCAGCGTGCACGACTATCTGCCGACCCTCATCCCGGGCATCCTGGTGCAGACGGTGATCCTGACCTCGGTCGTCACCGGCACCCAGTTGCGTGAGGACATGGACAAGGGCGTCTTCGATCGGTTCAAATCCTTGCCGATCGCCCGTATTTCGGCATTGGCCGGTGCGCTCATCGCCGACATGGTGCGCTACACCATCGCGACGGTGCTCACCATCGTCGTCGGGCTGTGCCTCGGCTACCGGCCCGGCGGCGGTTTCGCCGGCGTTTTCGCCGCCGCGCTGGTGATCATCGCGTGCTCGTTCGCGGTCAGCTGGATCTGGGCGCTGGTGGGTGTCACCGGCAAGAGTGCCTCCAGCGTGCAAGGCATTTCGATGATCATCATGTTCCCGCTGACGTTCATGTCCGGCGCGCTGGCACCGGTGCAGACGATGCCGGGGTGGCTACAAGGCGTGAACCACGTGAATCCCGTGTACTACATGGTGAACGCGTGCCAGGACCTGATGAACGGCAACGTCTACGGCGCCAATCTGGCCTATTCGCTGATCGGCGCGGTGGTGGTGATCGCCATTTTCGCCCCGCTCGCCGTGAAGGCGTACATGCGCCGGGCGTGACAGCCGAAAACCGAAGGGACACAACGCCGGGCGACACGGTCGCCCGGCGTTGTGTGGTCGGTACCTCGAACACGCACCAACGGCGGGTCACCGCATGTTCTGAAACTCCCGCAGTATCTGCAGGATTCGCTCAGCCGACCCTTTTCTGCGCAGCTCGACCGCCTCGGCCCGCGCTTGCGCGAACCGATCCGCACCGAGCAGCCGGCCGGCCAGCTCGGCGTGCGTCGTCCAGCGCATGGACGGATAGTCTTGGCGGCAGTACACATTCGGCGCCAATGCCACCAGTTCCAGCCCACGGACCGGATCCCGGCCGGTGACGATGGCAAACGAACCGACGGCGCAGGCGATGCCGCCGATCTGCGGCAGATCGGTGTACTGCAGCATCATTGCCGGTGTCCGCTCGATCAGTTGCCCGACCAACTCTCGCGCCGTGCCGGCCGCGCCGTACAGCACCCGGGCGTCCACGGCGGAAGCGGCGAGCATGAGCAGGCCCTGCCCCGGACCGCCGTCGATGTCCGGCCAGCCGGACAGCTCCAATGCCCGGTCGTAGCGGTGCAGCCCCTCCGCGATATCCCCCTTGCCGAGCGCCACCTCTGCGGCACTGTGCAGGACGACAGCGAGCAGATGATTCTTCGCCGGAACGGTGTTCTCGACTTCGGATGAGCTGAAGGCAAGGTCGAGCTCATGCTCGGCCGCCGCCGGTTCGCCCGCCCCCAACAGCGCCGCGACCAGCATGCTGCGGGTCTCGACGGTGTCCTCGTAGGCACCGAGCCGTTGCAGCATGTCGAGTGAACGGTGGTAGTGCACAACCGCTTCCGCGTACTCGGCGATCTGGCCGTATACCTGGCCGAGGTGCCTGCTCACCATGGCCGCGTTCCACACGTTCTCCGGCCCGAAGATGTCCTGCGCGCGGACCGCGTCCACCGTCGAGCCGCGCACGTCGCCGAGGTTCTCCTTGATGTTCGCGCGCAACAGCAATGCGCTGCCCCGGGTTTCGGCATCCCGGGATCGCACGGCCCGCGCGATCAACCGGGCCAGGCCGCGGCCGTCGGGCCTGCACAGCACGAGGTCGCTGACGAAGCGGACGCTGGGGCTGAGATCGGTGCGGCCGCGCTGCATTCGGCGCACCCGGGTACGCATCCGGGCCAGCTCGCGCACCCCACCACTGACGTGAACGAAGTGCAGGAACATCGTCTGATAACTCATCAGCACCAGATCGGCGGATGGTGCGCTCGGGCTGCTCTCGTCCGGCTCGAGTGGGGCGATCCGCCTGGCCCAGGCGATCACCTCCATGTGCGAACCGCGCAGCATCCACAGGCCTGCGACGACCGGAAAGACGGTGTAGGCGGTGTCGGCGTCCTGATTGTCGATCGCGGTGCGCAGCGTCGCGAGCAGATTGTCCAGCTCGGTGGCCACCGACAGCGCGAGCCGCACCTGGTCACCGGTGGCGTAGCGGGCCACGACGTCGACGGCGAACGCCCTGGCCCACGCCATCATTCGCGCGTTGACCAGGTCGGCTTCGCCCGGCTGGGCGGCCAGCTGTTCCTCGCCGTATTCGCGAACCGTCTCGAGCATGCGGTAGCGGGTGCCGAGTGCGTCCTCGTCCAGCACGGTGAGCAGCGACTGGTTCACCAAACCGTCCACCGCCGTGGCGATATCGCTGATCTCGGGACCGCCGGCGACCATCTCGGCGGCGGACAAGGTGAATCCGGCTGGGAATCGGCATAATCGGCGCAGGGCCGCCTGTTGCGCCGCGTCCAGCAGATTCCAGCTCCAGTCGATGACGGCGTGCAGGGTGCGGTGGCGTTCCGGCGAGCTGCGATCGCCGTGGCGCAGCAGCGAGAACCGGTCGGCCAGACCGAGATTGATCTCCTCGACGCTCATCGCCCGCACCCGCGCGGCGGCCAGTTCGATGGCCAGCGGCAGCCCGTCGAGGGTGTGACACAGCTGCGCGACCACGTCGGGGTCGAGCCGCACGCCAGGGCGGATCGCCCTGGCCCGCGCCGCGAACAACTCCGTCGCGGGCGACCCGGCGGGGTCGATGGTCAATGACGGTAGCGGGTAGACGGTTTCAGCGGTGATCATCAACGGCGCCCGGCTGGTGGTCAGCACCGTCAGCCGATCCGCAGCACCGATCAGGTCGGCCACCACCACCGCGACGGCATCGATCACATGCTCGCAGTTGTCCAGGATCAGCAACATGGGGCGCGCGGACACGGCTTCGTGCAGGCGCTTACGGGCGTCGATGCGGTTGATCAAGCTGGTGGTGCCGTACGTCAGATCGCTCAGGCCGAGCACGGCGCTGATCGCGGCCTCGATCTCGACCGGGGCGTCGGCGGCATCGGCCCGGAGCGAGGCCAGTTCCACCAGCACCACGCGGCGGCTGCCCGCGACGCGGGCGCCGACTTCGTTGGCAATGCGCGTCTTTCCCGACCCGCCGGGGCCGAGCACGGTCGTCACCCTGGACGTGCGCAGCAGGGTGTCGAGCGCGGCCAGATCGTCCGCGCGACCGAGCAGTGCGTTGGGTGCCGCCCGCAGGCCGATCGCCGCGGGCACACCGAACTCGGTGGTCGTGTCGGGTGGTGCGGGACTGCCGTCGCCGAACAGTGTGGTGGGGCTGGGCGTCTGCGGAAGACCCTTGCTACCGGAGCGGACGGCAGAACCGTTGGGGCTCAATGGTTCTCCGCGCAAGATCGCCGTGTTCAGGTCGACGAGCGCAGGTCCTGGGTCCGCACCGAGGTGCTCGACCAGCCGAATCCGGAAGGCGGCGAACGATTCCAGGGCCTCGTTGGCTCGGCCGGCCGCCGCGAGCAGCCGCATCACGGCCAGCTGAGCCGACTCGTCCACCGGGTTGACCTCGGCCCGGAGCCGGGCGATCCGCAACGCGCCGTCGAGGTCGCCGGTCGACTCGCGGGCCGCCAACTCGAGCGTGTCCAGTTCGGCCAGTCTGCTCGTCGCTGCGGCGTTCAATGCCTCGGCGACTTCACCGGGCGGCAGGTCGGCCCCGGGTTCGCCGCGCCACAGCGCACGCGCCTGCGCGACCAGTTCGAGGCAGCCCTGATCGTCGCCCGCGGTCCGGCAGGCACGAGCCCGCTGTCCGAGTTCGGCGACGCGCGTCAGGTCCACCTGGTCCGCGGGCAGGGTCAATCGGTATCCGGCGGGCCCGATTTCCAGCGCGCCGTCCGGCAGCGCGGACCGCAGCCGGGACACCTGGGTGTGCAGTGCGTTCATCGGCGCGCGCGGCGGCTGCTCGCCCCACACGTCGTCGATCAGCGACTGGGCGCTGCGGCTACGGCCGGGCCGCAACGCCAAGGCGGCGAGCAGCAAGCGCGAACGCGCCCCGGGTAGCGCGGTGAGCGCGCCGTCTCGGCGCAGCGCGATCTCGCCCAGCAGGGCGACCACCACCGGTTCACCTGCGGGCGCCCGCAACAACTGACCGCGACCGTTCGGGCCGCTCTGATCCGACAACATCCCGCGGCCATCGTATGCGAGCGGCGCCGACCGAGCCGACATGGTTTTTCACCCCATTTCCAGTGGTCGGTCGCCTACGCTGTCCGCATGGCTGAGTTCGAAGTGGTCCGGCAGGCCGTGATCTCGGCCGAGCCGTCGCGGATTCACGGGCTGATCGACAACCTGCACGAGTGGACCAAATGGTCGCCGTGGGAGGACATCGATCCGCAGCTACAGCGCACCTATTCCGGGCCGGATGCCGGCGTCGGCGCCAAATACGCCTGGATCGGTGACCGCAAGGTCGGCAGCGGAAACATGGAGATCATCGCGAGCGCCGAGCGCGAGATCGGGATCCGGCTGATCTTCGAGAAGCCCTGGAAGGCCACCAACCAGGTCATGTTCGAGCTGAACCCGACCGAGTCCGGCGCCACCGAGGTGGTCTGGCGGATGACCGGCGAGCAGCGTGGCTTGATGCGCGTGCTCTCGAAGGTGATCCCGACCGACCGGATCGTCGGCAAGGACTTCGAGAAGGGGCTCGCCCGGTTGAAAGCGGTCGCCGAGGCCAACGGGCGCTGAGCGGGCGATAGCGGCGGGCGGCCTGGTCCGGACCCGGCCGGGCACGGGCTCTGAGCGGCCTCGGTCCGGCCGCGACATTATGCTGCGGGAATGGCTACTGCAGCGCAATGGATCGAGGGCGCGCGTCCACGCACCCTGCCGAACGCAATCGCCCCCGTGCTGGCAGGCACCGGTGCCGCCGCCTCGCTCGACGGCGCGGTGTGGTGGAAAGCGGTTCTCGCGCTGCTGGTTTCGCTGGCCCTGATCATCGGCGTCAACTACGCCAACGACTACTCCGACGGCATTCGCGGCACCGACGACGTACGGGTCGGCCCGGTCCGCCTGGTCGGGCAGCGGCTCGCCTCGCCCGCCGCCGTGCGCAACGCGGCCATGCTGAGCCTGGGCATCGCGGCGGTGGTCGGCCTCGTGCTCGCGGCCACGACGGCGTGGTGGCTGCTACTCGTCGGGGTGGCCTGCTTGGCGGGTGCCTGGTTCTACACCGGCGGCAGCAAGCCCTACGGCTACAGCGGATTCGGCGAGATCGCGGTGTTCGTGTTCTTCGGCTTGATCGGCGTGCTCGGCACCGAGTTCGTGCAGGCAGAGCGGATCGACTGGGCCGGCGCGGTGCTCGCGGTCTCGGTCGGCGCCTTCTCCAGCGCGGTGCTCGTCGCGAACAACCTGCGCGACATCCCGACCGACTCGCAATCCGGAAAGGTCACCCTCGCGGTCAAGCTCGGCGACCCGCGCACCAGGACGCTGCAGCTCGCCCTGCTGACCGTCCCGTTCCTCGGCACCCTGCTGCTGGTGGCGCGCACCCCGTTCGCGCTGGTCGGGCTGCTCGCCATTCCGCTCGCGGTGCGCGCCAACGCCCCGGTCCGGTCCGGCAAGGGCGGCCTGGAACTCATTCCCGCGCTGCGCGATTCCGGCCTGGCGATGCTCGCCTGGTCGGCGCTCACGGCGCTGGCGATCAGCTTCGGGTGACTAGTCGCCGTCCGGAACCAGAATGCCGAGGACCCAGTTGACGATCGAGACGATCAGACCGCCGATGATCGCCGCCCAAAGGCCGTCGACGCGCAGGCCGTACTCGGTGGTCTCGGTGATCTTCGCGGTCAGCCACAGCATGAGCGCGTTGATCACCAGCAGGAACAGGCCGAGCGTGACGATCACCAGCGGCAGCGACAGCAGCTTGACGATCGGCTTGACCAGCGCGTTCACCACCGTGAACACCACGGCGACGGCGAGCAGGACGAGAATCTTGCCGCCGTTGCCGTTCTCCGCCGGACTGACGATGTCGATCTTGTCGACCCAGGCGGCGGCCAGCCAGATGGCTACCGCGTTGATGATCAACCGAATCAGAAGCTGCATGCGCTCATGCTAGGGCGAGTGCCCCGCCTGCGCTCGGCCCCACGCGGGCCTGCGACGGCCTTCGGCGCGTTGTGCGGCGCACCCGTCCACCGCTTCAGGCCGCGCGGTCGAGTAGCGCGAGCACCTTCGGCCGCAACTCGTGGATCCGGTCGGAGCCGCCGAGCAGGCCGAAGGTCGTCTGATTGGGGGCACGCAGGATCCCGAGCAGCAGATGCCCGGATTCGATGGTCTTGTCCTTGCGCGCCAATGCTTCCCGCAGCGACAGCTCGAGTACCTTTTTCGCGTCCCGCGTGAATGGGATGTGCCCGAAGTCGCCGCCGCGCCCCCAGCCGAAGCGGCCGCGCCGCTCCTGCGGTGCCGCGCGATCGAGGGCGTCCTCGCCGAAGTTCTCGGCCAGGGTCTCGCGCACGGCGTCGAGATCGATGCCGATCGAACGCAAGGCCTCGGCGTCCTCCGCGCCCAGCGGTTCGCCCCTTCCGCGTTTGGCCAGTGCGCCCATCACGCTGTCGTGCGTGATGCCCGCGTCGGCCAGTAGCGCCTTCAAATCGTCCTCGCCCTGCGAGAGCAGGCCGAGCAGCACGTGCTCGATCTCGATGGAAGAGGAGCGCAGTTCTCGGGCGTCCTCCTGCGCCGATATCACGGCCATCTTCGCCGACTTGGTGAACCGTTCGAACATCAGCGGTTCCTGCCTTTCCGGTTGTGCTTCTGGTGGGCTGCCTGCTTGCTGACCTCGAGCGCCTCCGCGATCGCCTGCCAGGACCAGCCCTGTTCGCGGGCGTTGGCCACCTGGATCGCCTCGAGGCGTTCGAGCAGCCGCCGCAGGGCGAGCACCGCCCGCAACCCGACTTCGGGGTCGGGACTGCCTGCGGCGGCCGCCAGAGTGGTTGCTTCTGTCATGCCGTCAATTTTGGTTGACGACATGGAGGATTGTCAACAAAAATTGACGCAATGAGCGTTCGCCTTCGGCGAAGGAGCGGGCGGACAGCACGAAGGCCACCTTCGATCGGGTGCTGTTCCCGAGTGAAGGCGGCCTTCAATGGATCGTTAAGTAGCCTGGGCCCGACCGAATGAGAAGCGCTCAGCCCGCCCATTCGCCGGTGGCGGCGAACTTGTCCAGGATCGCGGTCGGTTCGGCGAGGCTCAGGCCCTGGGACTCGACCCACGCGTCATCGAAATACGTTCCGGCATAGCGGTCTCCGCCGTCACACAGCAGCGTGACCACGCTGCCGCCGCGCCCCGCGGCCAGCATCTCGGCGATGATGCCGAACACGCCCCACAGGTTGGTGCCGGTGGAACCGCCGACCCGGCGCCCGAGCACCCGGCTCGCGTACCGCGCCGCCGCGATGGACCCCGCGTCGGGCACCTCGATCATCCGATCGACCACCTCGCCGACGAACGACGGCTCCACCCGTGGCCGGCCGATTCCCTCGATGCGCGAAGACATTCCGGTCTCGTAGCCCGCGTCGCCGGTCTCGTAGCCGCCGTAGAACGCGGAGTTCTCCGGATCGACGACGGCCAATTTCGTTGCGTGCCTGCGGTATCGGATGTAACGGCCGATGGTGGCACTGGTGCCGCCGGTGCCCGCGCCGACCACCACCCACTCCGGCACCGGATGGGACTCCAACGCCATCTGCTGGAAAATGGATTCGGCGATGTTGTTGTTGCCGCGCCAGTCGGTGGCGCGCTCGGCATGGGTGAATTGGTCCATGAAGTGGCCGTTGCATTCGGCGGCGAGGCGGGCCGCCTCGGTGTACATGTCGGGTGGGCGTTGCACGAAATGGCAACGGCCGCCTTGCGCTTCGATCAGCGCGATCTTCTGCGGCGAGGTGCTCGCGGGCATCACCGCGACGAAATCCAGTCCGAGCAGCTTCGCGAAATACGCCTCGCTGACCGCGGTGGAGCCCGAGGTCGCCTCGACCACCGTGGTGCCCTCGCCGACCCAGCCGTTGCAAATCGCGTACAGGAACAGGGATCTGGCGAGTCGATGCTTGAGACTGCCGGTGATATGGGTGGATTCGTCCTTCAGATACAGCTGGACGTTCCACGCGGCGGGCAGCGGATAGCGGAGCAGGTGGGTGTCGGCGCTGCGCTGGGCGTCGGCGTCGATGAGCCGCACCGCGTTGTCCACCCAGTCACGCGGGGTGCTGCGATCGCAGGACTTCACGATGTCCCCTGATTGTCCTCGGGCGCCTCGCCGCGCAGCCGGGCGCGCAACTGGGCCTTGTCGTGCCTGCGGCGTTCGTCCACCACCGCGATGTCCTCGTTGACCCTGGTGCGCAGTCGCTTGAACAGCGTCAGCGACAGCGGCATGGCGATGATCAGCGCAAACAGCGCCGCGACCACCAGCGGGATGTCCACCGACACCAGCCGGGCCACCAGCATGATCAGCACGGTGATCAGCACGACCAGGCCGAGCCTGGCCACCGTGTACAGGCCGAGATCGCGGGCGAGCCGACGGCCCGCGCCAGCGGTTTGCTGTCCTGGAGCACCATCAGGTGGAGTTGCGTCACTCACGTCGATCAGCCTATGCGAAGCTGTTGCCCGCGCTCGGCGCACACCTGTTGCCGAGGTCGTAGAGCGTATCCGATTTGTCTATTACTTCCCCTTTACCAACAGTAGGTGGTTCGAGTACCTAGGGGTTTCAGTGCAACGATGTCGCCATCTGATGAGGGAACTGTCGAGAACGGAGAGGTTTGCTATGAGTGCGATCACCGTCGGCGGCCAGGACACCCTGCTGACACCAGGGCAGGTTGCTGCCATGTTCCACGTCGATCCCAAGACGGTCACCCGGTGGGCCCATGCCGGGCGTCTCGGATCGTTGCGCACACCGGGCGGACATCGCCGGTTCCGCGAATCAGAGGTAATGCAGCTGCTCAAGTCGCTCACCACCGAGGCGACCGCACGCTGACTGCGGGCCGCGCGGGCCCATCGTGCCGGGGCCCGCGCCCACCCGTGACACTGATTTCACGGCTGCGGTGTGCGCAGGTTGCACACGGGACTACCCTCGTAACCAGGAGGTGAGCGACGTGACGTACCTGTTGGCACTCATCGCGGTCGTGGCAGTCGCGGTGTTGTGCTGGAAAGCGTTCGGCCCCGAGAAGACTGCCGGACCGACCGCCGGCCCTACGCGTCCACCGCAGCGCAAGCGTGTCGTCGGCCCGGACGACGACCCGGAGTTCCTCTGGCGGCTATCCCGCCAGCATCGCGACGGAGAACCCGGCAGCACCGAGCGCTGAGCGTTCGCCCCGGATCCCCTTTCGCGCACTACATCTCACCGTCGGCGTAGTTGCGCGCGTGCAACCCTTCGCTCGCGCGTAGTCGGTTCGCGAGCACCGCCAGATAGTGCTGCGCCTCCACGGACAGCCCCGCGGCCGTCTGCACCAGCTTGCGCAACGCACCGTTGTTCAACTGCTCGACCACACTTCCGTCCGCGTCGACAACCGCAGCCGGGAGATAGGTGAAGTAATCGGAATCCAAGAGCCCGTCTCCTCGAAACTGTGTGCGCAGGATCAGCGCATCGCATGTAGACAGGACACGGCGTTTCGCTGAACGGCACGCCGAGGTGGACGTGATGTGCACCACTTCGATGCGGGCAGTCATTTGCGAGTGGCCGGCTGCCTCGCCCGGAGTCATGCTGCCGCCCCGCACGGACTCCCGAGCCGAAGCCCGCACGCGCCCATCGGCTATCGGCCCGCGAAAGTCGAAATGGTAGAAACCACAAGGTATTCAATACTGCACAGTATTCAGTACTGAAAGAAAATGGATACTGCGAGGTATTGAATACCAAAAGGTCCTTTTCGAAATATTTTGAAGCACTCTTTTGCGGCATTTACCGCATGTTCTACATCGACTGTGTGTAGCGTCTGAATTTCTTGAACCCCTGATATGACAAGTGGTGGCGCGGTGCTCGGTGTTGACGGCTGTCTGGAACGCATCATGGACATTCCCGGCGCGCGCAGCGCGACCCTGGTGGACGCCGCCAGCGGTCTGGCGATCGCCACCGCGGGACTGCATGAGGGCGTCGACCAGCACGAAGCCGCGGCCACCAGCACCGACGTCGTGCGCGCCGTACTCGACTGTCCCGCGTTGACTAACGGCGACCACGATGAAAACCTCACCGAGATCATCGTCTGCGGCACCCACGTTTATCACCTGCTGAATCTGGTGCCCGGCGACTTCGACGGCCGGCTTTTCGTCCATGTCCTCTTGGACGACGACACCGGCAACTTGGCGATGGCGCGGTTCCGACTGCACGGAATTCTCGCCGAATTCGCCGGGGAAGGGTCATGAGCGGTGAGCTCGCCGACGAACTGCGACGACTGGAAAACGAAAAACGTACCGGCGTGCTGTTCGTCGGCGACGGCGCCTTTCATCTCGCCGAAGGAGCTGTCACCGCCGCCGATTGCTTGCGGACGAGCGGGCTGGCCAGGCTGGTATCGGAGACGGGCGTAGCGACCGCCGAGGACTGGCGTGCCGCCGAGAGCGGACATCCGCAGCGGGTGCTGGCCCAGCCGCGACTGGAAACCCTGGCGCTGCTCTCGGTTTTCGATGCCGCCTACTTCCTGCTCGACACCCCCGCGATCCCCGAATTCCGGCCCGCACCACCGCATTGGCTCGCCGCGCTCTGCCGTATCGCACCGCAGGTGTTGGTCCGCGAATGTGTGCGCCGCGGCGACCCGGCGGGCACGCCGTGGCCCGCGCGGCTGGTCGACCGCGCGCCGGTCGTGCCGGTCCGCCGCGGCAGCCGACGCGTCGTCCTCACCGCGGGCCAGGCCGAGGTGCTCGCCGCCGCGGACGCCCGCCGCAGCGTCACCGGGATCGGTGAATACCTCGGCCGCACCACCTATGGCTGCCTGGTGGCGGTGCGGGAACTGACCGCGGCCGGGCTGATCGAGCCGCCGGTCCCGGTGCCGCCCGCCGAGGCCATGGTCAACCCGCTGCGCGCGGACGCCGTACCGCCCCGGCGCCGCCGGGCCCGACCGAGCGGGTCCGTTGCTGCTCAGGACCGTTGGGAGCCGGTCGATCCTGGCCTGCTCGTTCGCCTGCGGGCGGCTTTGGAGGATGCGTGACCGCGCGGAAAAGACTGCTCGGCGAACTGATGGGAAGGTTGACCAAGGTGTCGATGTCCGGACCCGAACCGAACGCGGCGGTGCTGGCGGAGCTGAAAGCGCTACGCGAACGTGTCCCGCGGCTGACCGGCACGCTGGTGGCCTCCAGCGACGGGTTGCTCGTCGCGCACGATCTACCCCCGCACATCGAGCCCGGCGGGATGGCCGCGCTGGCCGCCGCGCAGCTGTCGCTGTCCTACCGGCTGGCGACGACCGCGCACGGGGGCGGGTTCAACGAGGTCGTGGTGCACGGTGCCGAGGGGCACGTGGTCGTCTACGCGGCGGGCTGGACCTCGTTGACCGTGCTGGCCGGCCCCGAAGTGAACGTCGGCAGGCTCCATCTGGAATCGCGTCCGGTGGCCCGGGCGATCGCCGATCACCTGGCGGCCGACGGAAAAGACCAGGCAACGAATATCGAATGAAAGGAACAGACATGTCCAACCTGGATCTGTCACTGAAGGACATGATGGTGATCGACGGTGCGATCGGCGCCGCCGTCGTCGACTACAACAGCGGCATGGCGCTAGGCACCCTCGGCAGTTCCAAGGCACTGGACCTCCAGGTCGCCGCAGCGGGTAACACCGAGGTCGTGCGCGCGAAAATGCGCACCATCGAGCAGCTCGGCCTCAACGAGGGCATCGAAGACATCCTCATCACGCTGTCCGCCCAGTACCACCTCATCCGCCCGATGACCGGCCGCAAATCCAAGGGCCTGTTCCTCTACCTCGCCCTCGACCGCAACCGCGCGAACCTCGCGCTGGCCCGCCACCGCATCAAGAGCATCGAGGAAGAGCTCGAGGTGTAGTCCACCCGGCATGCCACTGCCTGGGTGGCATCCGTTCCAGCCGCAAGCCCCGCCCTCATCCCGATGCGAGAGCGGGGCTTGCGCCGTTCATCCAATACTCAGTTGAGTCCCGCGTAGGAGTGCAAACCGCTGATCACCATGTTGATGATGAAGAGGTTGAAAAGCATTGCTACGAAACCGGCTACGTTGATCCAGGCGGCTTTGGTGTCGCGCCAGCCGGAGGTGGCGCGGGCGTGTAGGTAGGCCGCGTAGAGGACCCAGGCGATGAAGGAGCAGGTTTCTTTGGGGTCCCAGCCCCAGAAGCGGCCCCAGGCGGCCTCGGCCCAGATGGCGCCGAGGATGACGCCCGCGCCGAAGAGGGGGAAGCCGATGATGGTGGCTTTGTAGGCGAGGCGGTCGAGGGTGCGGGCGTCGGGCAGGCGGCGGGCGATGGCGCCGAGGACACTGTTCGACTCGTGGCCCTCGGGCTGGCGGATCCGGTAGAGGAACAAGAGGCTGGCTACGCCGGCGAAGAGGAAGACGCCGCTGCCGATGCTGACGATGGTGACGTGGATGGGCAGCCAGAAGGACTTCAGGGCGGGCACCACGGGTGCGGCGTCGGCGTAGAGGATGGTGCCCGCGAGGAACAGCAGGATCAGCACCGGGACGAGCAGGAACACCCACATCGCGCGGTAGCGCTGTTCGCGCAGGAACAGCGCGCCCATCAGGACGGCGGCGGCGGTGGCCATGGTGACGAACTCGTACATGTTGCCGAGCGGGAATCGGTGCGTCGCGAAACCGCGCAGCACGATCGAGCCGATGTGCAGGACGACGGCGACGACCAGAACCGAGAAGGCCATGTTGCCGAGTCGCTCGGACAACGACTTCGCCGGCGGCTCGACGACCCGGCCAGGCAGCGCGGGATCGACGCTCGGCCCGCCGACGCTCACGAGCTCGCGCTCCGCGACCAGACGACTGCGCGCGGTGGCGTACTGCCAGATCAGCAGCACGAGCACCAGCGCGTAGACCACGATCGCGGTCTTGAACG
Source organism: Nocardia sp. CS682 (assembly GCF_004634405.1). Taxonomy (NCBI): domain Bacteria; kingdom Bacillati; phylum Actinomycetota; class Actinomycetes; order Mycobacteriales; family Nocardiaceae; genus Nocardia; species Nocardia sp. CS682. The sequence continues at coordinate 3,885,368 of NZ_CP029710.1, forward strand.
AGAAATCGCTGTAGCGCGCGATGGTCTCGTTGATCGGCATCTCTACTCTCCCGTGGTCTTCGCGTCGGCCGAGTCGGGCCGCGCATCCAGCAGGCGCGCGCGTAGCCGGTCGAACTCACTGCCCCAGCCCGCCTGATCGGTCCTGGCCAGCCCGCCCATTTCTACTACGGTGCGTCGTTTGCCCAAGGTACCGGCTTCGCCTTCGGCGGGGTAGACCCGGACCCAGATCCGGCGCCGCTTCACCAGCAGCGAGACCAGCAGGCCGAGCATCATGGCCACCGCGCTCACCAGCACCCACTGCTGCGCCGGATCGTGCGACACCTGCAGGTTCACGAATTCCTGGGCACCGTCGAAGGTCACCTTGGTGCCGTTGGGCAGGCTGGTCGACTCGCCGGGGCGCAGGTTCACCCTGGCCTCCTTGGCCAGTCGTCCCTGCTTGACCTGCTCGGGGTCGAGCGCGAACAGCGACTGCGGCTTGCCGGTGTCCAGGCCGGTGTCGCCGCGATAGATGTCGACGGCGACGGCCGGATCGTTCATCGCGGGGTACGACGAGGTCATCAGGCTGCCGTGGAACAGCGCGGTCGGCGCGAAGAGACCCTCGATGGCGATCTGGTTCTTGCGCCGCTCCTCGTCGGTGGCGTACATGCCGCCGGGCGGGTCGATCCGCAGCACGCCGCTGGACAGGAAGGTCATCGCGTCGTCGGGGCGCCACTGGATGGTCTCGGTGCGGGTCTGCCCGTTCGGGAAGGTGACCGTGAAGGTCGGCGCGAAACCGTGGCCCTGCAGGTAGATACGGTCACCCGCGACCCGCAGCGGATGGTTCACCTGGAGGCGCGTCGCGCGCCAGGTGTCGCTGCGCAGGTCGTCACCGGACTGGTATTCGATGTTCGAGGTGAACATCTCGGCCTGCCCGTTGTTCAGGTAGTCGGCCTTGAAGTCCTTGACCCGCACGCAGATCGGCGCCATGCCGGTGCCGTCGTTGACATTGCCCGCCTTGAACGAGTCGAAGACGGCGGGTGAGGTGGTGCAGAAGCCGGGCCCGTTGTTCGCGATGACGATGACGCTGCCCTCGTAGCCGAACAGCTTGCCGACCGCGATGGCGACCAGCAGGCAGACCAGCGCGAGGTGGAACACGAGGTTGCCGAGTTCGCGGGTGTACCCCTTCTCCGCGGCGAGGGTGATCTCACCGTCCCTGGTGCCCGGCCGGACCTCGGTGCGCCAGCCGCGCAGTTCATTACGAACCTGCGTGACGACCTCGTCGGGCGTCTGCTCGGCGCTGCCCGAGTAGTGGTGCGGCAGCCGGGTCAGGTTGCGCGGCGCGCGCACCGGCGGGGTGCGCAGCGCGCGGTAATGGTCGACACAGCGCGGCAGGATGCAGCCGACCAGCGAGATGAACAGCAGCACATAGATGGCGGTGAACCAGAAGCTGCCGAACACGTCGAACAGCTCGAACCGGTCCATCCACGGGCCGAGTGTCGGCCGGTCGGCGATGTACTGGGCGACCTTCTGCTCGTTGAGGTTTCGCTGCGGCAGCAGGGCGCCGGGAATGGCGCCCAACGCCAGCAGGAACAGCAGCACCAGCGCGGTGCGCATGCTGGTGAGCCCGCGCCAGGCGTTGCGGGCGAAGGCCACCGCACGGCCGAGCCGGGATTGCCTCGGCACCGCGGCGGGTTCGGTCACCGGATTCTCCGTCACGGTCATATCGGCAGTGTCACCTCGGAAACGAACGCGTCGCGCACCCAGCCGACGAACTGGTCCCACACGCCGGTGACCAGCGCGGCGCCGACCAGGACGAGCAGAATGCCGCCGGCGACCTGGATGGCGCGCGAATTACGGCGCAGCCAGCCGACACCGCGCAGCGCACTGGCCGACCCGAACGCCAGGATCACGAACGGCAGGCCGAGACCGAGGCAGTAGGCGACGATGAGCGCGACCCCGCGCACCGCGGTGGTGCCTTCGGTGCCCGCGGCCACCGCCATCACGCCGGACAGGGTTGGCCCGAGGCACGGCGTCCAGCCGAGCGCGAAGACGCCGCCGAGTAGCGGCGCGCCCGCGATGCTGGTGAGCCTGCGCGGCTCCATCCTGGTGTCGCGCTGCAGCGCGGGGACCAGGCCGATGAACACCAGGCCCATCAGGATGGTGACCACGCCGCCGATGCGTTGCAGCAGTTCACGATTCACGTTCAGGGTCTGGATCACGCCGAAAACCGTTGCGGTGGCGAGCACGAACACGACGGTGAACCCGGCGACGAACAGGCCGGCCGCACCGGCCACCCGCAGCCGACCGGCCCGCAGGTCGGCCTTGGCCGACGCGACCGCTACCGCACTCGGTTGCGCCCCTTCGGCTTGCGCGACGGTGGCGGGCGGCGCCTCGGCACCGACGAGTCCGGCGAGATAGGACAGATAGCCCGGCACCAACGGCACCACGCACGGCGACGCGAAGGAGACCAGGCCCGCCAGCAGGCAGGCGCCCAGCGCCAGCAGCAACGGTCCGGTCGCGGCCGTCTGCTGGAACGAATCCCCCACGGCGGCGAGCGGCATTACTCGGTCACCGGTGTCATGACCGGGCCACCGGTGTCACGCAGGACCTCACCCGGCCTCACCCTCCGGCGCCTGCTCGGCCGGTTCGATGTCGCCGCGCAGCACGACGCGCTGCTCGGTGGGCTCGCTCGACTCGAACAGCACGCCGAAGTCCAGCAGCGAGTCCGCCGCGACGCTGCGCGGCACGGTGGCGATGCCCTTCCATCGGTCGTCCACGGCCCAGGCACCGCCGATTCGGCGAGCGCCCTGCCGAGGGCGACAGGCACGCAGGGTACGGGTACGACGATCGCGATTCACTGTGCTTCCTCCGAGGCGATTTTTTGAACAATCGGTTGCAGATCGTCGGCCAGCAATGAGCGCAGGAACACCGCGGCGACGCGATGCTGACGATCCAAGATCAGGGTGGTGGGAATGACGCTGGTCGGGAAATTGCCACCGAGGGCCAGCAGGGTGCGCATGGACGGGTCGTAGATGGACGGGTAGCCGACCTTGTTGTCGACGACGAAGTCCTGGGCCTTGTCCTGTTGCGGGTCACGGACATTGATGCCGATGAAGGCGACACCGCTGTCTTTCGTTGCGGCGTAGACCTTTTCGAGCGCGGGCGCCTCCGCGCGACAGGGTCCGCACCACTGGCCCCACAGATTGAGTACCACGACTTTGCCCGGATAATCCTGCACCGAGATTGTTTTGCCCTCGGTCATCAGATCGGGCCCGGCCAGTGTGCCGATGGTGCCGCGCGCACTCGGTGGGTCGTAGAAGATCTCGGTCTTGCCGCCGGGTGAGACGAATTCGAAGGTGCCACCGGAGGCCACCGCGTCCTTACCGCTCGAGCAGCCGGCCAGCGTCACCACCAGGGCGACGCAGGCCAGCAGGACCGGAACGACCCGCCGGGCCGATACGGCAGGCGGTTCAGTGGAGGCGGTGCACCCGATCATGCGCCGTGTACCGAGGGATCCGAACCACCGGCGGGCTCGGAGTAAACGATATCGACGAGGGTGTCGCCCTGGTAGACCAGCGAGGTCAGCGACGCGAGCGAGCACTGGCGCTGGCGCGGGTCGTGCCAGAGCCGCTGGCCCTGCAGGAACCGGCGCAGCGTCCAGACCGGCAGCTGATGCGACACCAGCACCGCCTCACGCCCGGCTGCCTCGACCCGTGCCTTGTTGACCGCGGCCAGCATCCGGTGCGCGATCTGCAGGTACGGCTCGCCCCAGGACGGGGTGAACGGATCGCGCAGCTTCCACCAGTGCCGGGGCTTGCGCAGCGCACCGTCGCCGACGGAGACCCGCAACCCCTCGAAGGTGTTGCCCGCCTCGATCAGGTTCTCGTCGGTGCGCACGAGCAGATGATGTTGTGCCGCAATCGGTTCCGCGGTTTCCTGGGCTCGCTGCAGCGGCGAGGCGATCACCACGGCGATATCGTGCTCGGCCAGCGCCCGCGCGACGGCGCCTGCCTGCGACCGGCCCGCCACCGACAGGCTGAACCCGGGCAGCCTGCCGTAGAGGATCCCGTTCGGGTTGTGCACCTCGCCGTGCCGCAGCACGTGCACGATCGTCTCCACCGGCGCGGTGCCGCCGTCGTGCAGCCGCGCCTCCCGCGGCGCCGCCTTCGATTCGGAAGGCGTTGCGGCGCTGTCGTTTTCCTCGACCGCCGGAATCCGATCGGCCGAACCCGATGCGGCGGCGGCGAATTGCGCGCCCGCGTCGATGACGGTCGACTCGGCGGCACTCGCGTCGGCGTCGGCGTCGGCGACCGGCGCGGCACCCGCCCCGGCAACGCCCGACCCGACGGCACCCGATGCGGAGCCTGCCTCCGCGACCGGCGCGGCACCAAGCCCGGCAACAGACCCGGCTGAATCCGAATCGGTCACCGCATCGGCGGCGACGGCAGCGATGCCCGCCTCGACCGCGGCCGCGTCGGCAGTGCCCGCGGCATCGGCGGCATCAGTGGCGGACTTTTCTAGCTCGCGCTTGTCGGCATCGGGCTGATCGTGATCGGAGCTCACGCGCGGGATCCTTCGGGAGTGGCGGCCGCGGCCGCGTGTGCGGCGGCGGGCAGGGCGGCGGCGATACGGTCGAACGCGTCCTCGTCGAGCGCCGCGGACACGAACCAGGCTTCGAACGCGCTCGGCGGCGCGTACACGCCACCGTCGAGCAGTGCGTGGAAGAACGCGGGGTAGCGCCAGGTCTGGCTGGCCTTGGCGGCGGCGTAGTCGGTGACCGGGCGTTCGGCGAAGAACACGCTCACCATATTGCCCGCGAACTGCACCTGATGCTCGACGCCTGCGGCGCTGAGCGATTCGCCGAACAGCTCGCCGAGCCGTTGCGCGTTCCGATCCAGCGCGGCGTACACCGCGTCGTCGGCCGCACGCAGCGTGGCCAGGCCCGCGGCGACGGCGACCGGGTTACCGGAGAGCGTGCCCGCCTGATAGACCGGGCCGAGCGGGGCGAGGTGGTTCATGATCTCGGTGCGGCCACCGAACGCGGCGGCGGGCAGGCCACCGCTCATCACCTTGCCGAAGGTGTAGAGGTCACCGGCCACGCCCTCGCGGCCGAACCAACCCGCCGGACTCACCCGGAAGCCGGTCATCACCTCGTCCATGATGAGCAGCGCGCCGTGGTCGGCGGTCAGCTTGCGCAGTCCCGCGTTGAAGCCGGGCAGCGGCGCCACCGCGCCCATGTTGCCCGCGGCGGCCTCGGTGATCACGCAGGCGATGGCGTCGGGGTGCGCGGCGAACGCGGCGGCGACGGCGTCGAGATCGTTGTAGGGCAGCACGAGGGTGTCGGCCGCCTGCGCGCCGGTGACGCCGGGCGAGGTGGGCAGCCCGAGGGTTGCTACGCCGGAGCCCGCGTCCGCGAGCAGCGCGTCCACGTGGCCGTGGTAGCAGCCGGAAAACTTGATGATCTTGGCGCGCCTGGTGTAGCCGCGCGCCAGCCGCACCGCGCTCATCGTGGCCTCGGTGCCCGAGTTCACCAGGCGCACCCGGTCCACCGGGGCGACGCGCTCGATGATGGCCTCGGCCAGTTCGATCTCCGCCTCGGTCGGCGCGCCGAACGACAGGCCACCGACCGCGGCTCGCTGCACCGCGTCGACCACCGCGGGATGCGCGTGCCCGAGAATCATCGGGCCCCACGAGCACACCAGGTCGACGTACTCGTTGCCGTCCGCGTCGACGAGGGTGTAGCCGTGCGCGGACGCGATGAATCGCGGTGTGCCACCAACGGAGTTGAAGGCACGCACCGGCGAGTTGACACCACCGGGAATCACCGAACATGCCCGGTCGAAGAGCTGGGCGGAAACCGGCACCGATGCGCTGGTCACGCGCGGAGAAGAACTCACGACCTCCAGTGTCTCAGCCCGTTCGGATCGGGTCGACGACAGGGTGTAGTGGCGGTGACGCAGACCGCAACACGCCGGGGCACTGTTTACGCCGTATTCGATCGCCCTGAGATTGCTGGTGCGTAATCTCGGGCGTCACCATTCATCTGCCCCGGAGGATTTCTATGCGGTTTGCCATGTTCAGTGCTGCTGTATCCACCGCGCTCGTCGGTGCGACCGTCGCGTTCGGCGCCGGTTCGGCCGCGGCGGTGGAACCGGTCGCGCAGCCCGATCGGATCGGCGTGCAGCTGAGTCATGAGGAGACCAGGATGGTCGCCGACGGTCCCATTCCGGCGGTGGTCACCATGTTCGTGCCGCTGAACCGGATCGGCGTCGGCCTGAAGGCCGATACCGCGATCTACAAGGACGAGAACGGCGGCGTGCACGCGTCGTTGCGGCAGACGATCGTGGAAGCGGCGAATCATTCCGACGGAACGATCACCCTGTTCCTGAACGCCCCGGGTACCCGCAACGGCCGCGTGCTCGACGTCTATCAGAACTGGAGCTGAGCCAGGCTCAGCTGTACATACACGGCGCCTGCGCGGACACGGTGTGCAGGTAGCACATAAAGGTGTTGTACGGGCCCGCGGAACCGGAGTCCGGCACCAGCACCGGCGCGTCCACGGGGCTCACCGCGGTGTCGACCGCGCCCGCGGGCTCGAGCGGAAGTCCGGGGTTCGCACCCGCTGGCGCGGCACCGATCCCGATCGCGGCGGATATCGCCAGTGCGGCACAGACTTTCACAGCAAGCCGGTTCATCAATCCCAATCCTTGGTAGACACAGGTTTACGGCCGAAATACTAACGGCCGCAGCGGGATTGTTGTCAGGTAATGCCGATGCACCAGAGCGCGAAGCCGGTGGTCGCCAGACAGGCCAGCGGCGCGGGCAGCGCGTGCAGCAACGGCGGCGGCGGGGTCTGCACCAGTACGGGCACCACCGCGGCCGGTGGGGCCGGGGAAACCTCGGCGGGTGCCGCGACCGCCGGGGTCACCGTTGCCGCGCCGATCAGGCCCGCGGCGGCGGCGCCGAGGAGCGTTCGCTTGACAGTGACTGTGGGTTCCATGGATTCGATGTTCCCGCGATCGGCGGGCCGAAACGGTGGAGCCTGCGGTCGCCGGCGCGGCCGTTGCGAACGGGGCTGGTCGACGGCGGCTGCGGCGAGCGATCAGTGGTGCCGGCGAACGCGCACCGCGCGGGTAACCGCGTCGATGGCGATCAGCCCGGCGATCGCGAGCAGCACCGCGGCGAGCAGCAACCACGGCGCGACGTAGCGGGTCGCGACGAACTCCGGCGCCTCCCCCAGCGCGGCGAAGGTGCTGGTCTGGATGCCGTTGCGCCAGCTCAGCACTGCGGCGACGAGGCCGAGCACGACTAAACCGAGTTCGACGGCGATCACGGTGATCGGTGTCTTCAACGGTCCATCCCCTTCTCAGTGCGCTGGGTCTCCGGTGCCGAATCGTCCGGCGGCGGATCGGTTTCGGGTGCTTGGCCGAGCGCCGTGGTCAACGCGGCACGCAGTGCTCGATGGTTTTTCGCCCATGCCTGCACCAGGCTGCCGTCGGACAACCGTAACCCGATGCCGGTGCGTCGGCGGGGCACGCCGCTCAACTCCCCCAGCGCCCGCGCGGATTCCCAGTCCTCGTCGTCCCAGGAGTCTTCGTCGCGTTCGGGCAGGACGGCATCGATCGAACTGAGCGGCAGTGTCTCGGTGCCGTCGCGCAGCGTGGTCTCGGTGAGTTCGACGCTGACGTGCCGCCGCCCGGCGGTCACCTGCAGCACCACGAACATGGCGATCAGCGAGCCACAGAAAAGAAGAGCGAACCAGTGCACGGAGCTACCGGTCGCGATCTCCAGTACGAAGATGATCAGGCACAGAATGGGGCCGTAGGCCACGGTGCGCCACCGAGCGCCCGGCTCGGCGAACAGCACGCCGGAATTGTCGAGCGCCTTGCTCACGCGACGCCCACAGCGTCGCGGATCGGCAAGGCGGAGCGCGGAATCAGCGAGTGAGACCGGGCAACAGCAGCACGGCGACGGTGAGCACCGCGAACAGGATCAGCAGGCTCAACACGGCCAGTTCCCGCCGAATGCTTTGCGGCTGTTGGATCACCACTCGCACTGATGCCTCCGATTCCCCGGAGCCATCTGACGGATTCCCTCACGCGAGGTAAGACAACGTCTGACAAACAACTACCGGTTCCCATGTCCACTGTGACAACCCTCACGATACATGCCGGCCGTGCCCCGACAAATTCGGGCGACAACCGTTCACCGGCGGCTCATCTGGAAATAAGCGGTCGGTTCCGGGCGGTGCGCCAGGTAGATCGCCCCGCCCGCGAGCACCGCCTGCACGATCGCCGCGCCGCCGGCCACCAGCGAGGCGGCGCTGGTCACCGAGTTGAACGCGAACAACGCGCCGACGCCGATCACCACGAGCCACGCGCCGACCACGGTCAGCACGGTGCGCGCCCAGAGTTTTCCGCGCGCGAATTGGTGCACGATCAGCAGCGCCAGCACCGCGACACCGAGCCCGAGGAACACCGCTACGACGTAGACCAGCGTGACCATCAGTTCGGCGCTGGCCAGGGTGACGTGCGGGTCCTGCTCCTTGGCCTGGTCGAAGACCTGCTGGGCGAAGGTGCGCCGCTGCGGCAGCGCCGCCACCATCGACGCGATCAGCTGCACGACCCCGAATCCGACCACGCCCCACCACAATTGCCGGGCGGTGCCGACATCCACCGGCATCGGCGCTGGGGTGGGCGCGGCGCCGACCGGTCTCGGCGGGTTCGTCACGACAACCAGTGTGCGGCCTCGGTCGCCCAGTAGGTGAGCACGATGTCCGCGCCCGCCCGCCGGATCCCCATGAGCGACTCGAGGATGGCGCCGCGCCGGTCGATCCAGCCGCGCTCGGCGGCGGCGGTGATCATCGCGTACTCGCCGGAGATCTGGTACGCCGCGACCGGAACGGTGGAGTGGTCGGCGACGTCGCGCAGGATGTCCAGGTAGGACATGGCCGGCTTGACCATCACGATGTCCGCGCCCTCGGCCAGGTCCAGCTGGAGTTCGCGGATCGCCTCGCGGCGGTTCGCCGGGTCCTGCTGGTAGCTGCGCCGGTCGCCTTCCAGCGACGAGGCGACGGCCTCACGGAACGGGCCGTAGAACGCGGAGGCGTACTTGGCGGCGTAGGCGAGGATGCCGGTGTCGGTGCGCCCGACCGCGTCCAGGCCGCGCCGGATCGCGCCGACCTGGCCGTCCATCATGCCGCTGGTGCCGAGCAGGTCCGCGCCCGCGGCGGCCTGGGCCAGCGCCATCTCGACGTAGCGGTGCAGCGTGGCGTCGTTGTCGACCGAACCGTCGGGTCCGAGCACCCCGCAGTGCCCGTGATCGGTGAATTCGTCGAGACAGGTGTCGGCCATGATCACCGTCGAGTCGCCGACCTCGTCGGCCAGCGCGCGCAGTCCGCGGTTCAGGATGCCGTCCGGGTCGCTGGCTTGGCTGCCGGTGGCGTCCTTGTCCTCGTGGCGCGGCACGCCGAACAGCATCAGTCCGCCGACACCCGCCGTCACCGCTTCGACGGCCGCCTTGCGCAGCGAATCCATCGAATGCTGCAGCACGCCGGGCATCGAACTGATTTCCCTCGGCTCTTCCAGGCCGTCGGCCACGAACATCGGCAGCACCAATTGCCGTGGCTCCAGCGTGGTTTCGGCCACGAGACGACGCAGTGCGGGGGTACGGCGCAACCGCCGTGGGCGGTCCAATCCGGTCATAACCGCACGATACGCCCGGCGTCGGGAGCTGTCGCGAGCGCCCGTCGCCTCGCGCGCGAGGCACCTCGCCCCGCCGCGCCGGAGCCTGCCGTTTCGGCACGACAGCGGCTCGACCGCGGGCCCGGCATGCACACACCGGCCCGCCGAGCCCGAGTTCGGGAGCAACGGTGTGTGAAATCACACCTGTCGCGCAGGCCGATGGCGCATACTCCGACAAGAGGGCGAGACCCCCTGGGGGACAGCATGACCGAACCGCACACCGAAATCTCGCTGGCCCGAGCCGCCGACTTCGAGTCGTGGGTGGCGGTCCTACTGTCGGACTGGTGGCCGGTGCTCACCGGTGGACTCACACCACCGGCGACGACACTGCGCGCCTGGCGCGCCGCCGACGCCACCGGGCAGATCTTCCGCGTCGAGTTCATCGCCCGGCAGCTGGCCGAGCCCGAGCTGATGACGGTGGCGCGGCGCGCCTTCGACGACCTCGGCATGACACCGGACGAGCGCGAGATGACGCAGAGCCTCGGCAGGCACCTGGTCGGGCACACCGAGGACGCCACCGTGCAGCTGCGCTTCTCCGACACCGCGCACACCATCTTCCTGCGCCTGCAGAGCAGGCCGTGTCAGGTCTCCACGGCCGCCGGGTGGCAGCTGAGTGCGATGCCCGACGCCACGCTGCCGTTCCCGAACACCACGACCGGACCGATGGACATCCGGGTGGCCCGCAACAGCGCCAGGCATCTGCTCGCCCAGCACAGCGCGCGGTTCGCCACGCCCGCCGATCCGTTCCAGCTCGGACCGCAGGGGCACGTCTCCGATGTGGGCTGGGCGTTCGTCTTTCCCTGGTCCACCACGTCCTGGTACGCCGACGGCACCTCACCGGTGCTGGAGCCGGGCACCAAGGGGCCGATCGTGGTGGTGAAGGACACTGGAGATACCTGGTTGCTCGACAGCCTGAGCAGCTACGAATCCCAGCTCGCCGAGTACGCCGACGCCAACGGCTACCGGCACGGCACGCCCGATCCGGCCTGAGAGGTCCGCGATGACCCGAACCGCTCCGTCATGACATCGCCTACGCCGGGTGCCCGACCCGATCCGGTGCCCACCGCGCACCAGCGCAGGCTCGACACACTGCGCGCCATCGCCGAGCGCGGCGACCTCGGCGCCATGGAGCAGCTCGGGCACCTGTTGCGCGAGGCGAACGACCTGGACGACGCCGAGCACTGGTTCCGCAAGGCCGCCGAGCGCGGCAGTGCGGCCGCCATGGCCGACCTCGGGCTGCTGCTCGGCACGCACGGCCGGATCGCCGAGGCGGTGCGCTGGCTGGCAGCGGCGGACGACGCAGGCTGTCCTGGGGCGGGCCTGCAACTCGGGTTGTTGCATCTGGAGCGGGGCAAGATCGACGACGCCGAGCGATGGCTGCGGCCCGCGGCCGCGGCCGGGTCGCCGGAAGCGTTGTGCAACATGGGCGTTGTCGCCAATCGCCGCGGCTGCAACGACGAGGCCGAGCAGTGGTACGAGCGCGCCGCCGAGGCCGGAAACGCCACGGCCATGCGCACTTTGGGCCTCTACATGGCTAGACGCGGCGAACTGGACCGAGCCGTCGAGCTGCTCACCGAGGCGGTCCGGCGCGGGCGCACCGATGCCATGGCCATTCTGGGCTCGCTGCATCTCGATCACGACGACACCGCGGCGGGCGAGTACTGGTTGCGCCGCGGGGCCGAGGCCGGCGACCCCGACTCGATGTTCCATCTCGCCCTGTTCCTGCGCGGGCAGGACGCCGCTCCGTTCACCGGAGATCTGAGTGAGCCGGGTGCGCTGCGGGCGGCCGCGGCGATCGCCACCGGCCGGACACCGGCCCAGCAAGAAGCCAGGCAGCTGCTGGAACGCGCCGCCGCGCTGGGCCATCCGCAGTCACTGCACCTGCTCCACGACATCTGACCAACCGGCGCGACGAGCTCAGTCCGATGTGTCGGTGGGGTGTTCCGAGGTCGGCGTGGACCAGGTGTCATAAGCAGCTCGCGCGGTGGGGTAGGTGCTGAAGATGCCCTTGAGGCCGATCAGACCGAAGGTGCGGTCGAGCTGCGCGGGCACCGCCGCGAGGGCGAGCTGCGCGTCGGCGTCGGTGGCCCGGTTGCGGGCGGCGATCAGCGCGGAAATCCCGCTGGAATCACAGAATTCGAGCCCGGCCAGGTCCAGCACCAGTAACTGGCCACGGGTCAGCGCCAGCGTTTGAATCGCGGCGAACGCGGCGGGCGAACTCGCGGCATCGAGTTCGCCGATGAACACGAGCACCGGCCCGGCCTCGGTGGTGTGGTTGGTGATGGTGAAGTCGGTGCTCACGGTTGGTAGCCTCCGAAGGGCGGGATGCTCATGGCGAGCAAGGCGGTGTCGTCGTCGACACCGTCACTGAAGCCGGTGAGCAATTCGGTGACCGCGGCCACCAGTGCCGACGCGGTGACCGGGCCGAGGGCGGCGATGAACTCGCGCAAGTGCTCCTCGCTGAAACGTTCGCGGCCGCGGACGCGGGCCTCGGTGAGACCGTCGGTATAGAACAGCACGGCATCGCCGGGCCCCAGCTCGAGCTCGACGCTGGCGAAGCGCGCATCGGGCAGCGCGCCGACGAGCATGCCACCCGGTGTCTCGACCAGGCTGGTGGTGCCGTCGGCCCGGATCAACACGGCGGGGGTGTGCCCGCCCGAGGCCAGGGTGAGAGTGACGCCTGCGGCTTCGGGCGCGAGGGAACCGTAGACCACGGTGCAGAATCGCGGTTCGTCGCGCCGGTACTTGTGCAGCAGCACCGTGTTGAGATTGTCCAGCACCGAGATCGGATCCGGGTCATAGACCGCGGCCGCGCGCAACGTGTAGCGGGTCAGCGAGGTCACCGCCGCCGCATTCGCACCCTTGCCCGACACGTCACCGAGAAAGAAGCCCCACGTCTCGCCGGTCAACGGGAACACGTCGTAGAAGTCGCCGCCGACATTGTCGGTCGAGGCCGGGTGGTAGTAAGCAGCGATCTCGACACCCGGAATCTCCGGCAACTCCGGCGGCAGCAGGCTGCGCTGCAACGTGCTCGCCAGCTTCTGCACCCGCTCGCGCTCCCGGTCGGCCGACTCCCGTGCCAGATCGGCTCTGTCGCGGGCTCGGTCGGCGCTTTCCCTGGCGCGCAGGAGTTCCTGCTCGTAGGCGCGGCGGTCGGTGGCGTCGAAGACGGTGGTGCGGATCAGTTGTGCGGTACCGTCCTGGCCGGCCTTGACCACCGAGGTCAGCAGCACCGATAACCGAGTTCCGTTGGCGCAGCGCAGTTCCAGGGTCAGACCGCCGGCCTCACCGTGCATGGACAGCATCGGCGCGAGATGGGTTTCGTAGTAGATGCGTCCACCCACCGTCAGCAGGTCGGTGAACTTGCGCTGTCCGACCAGCTCGTCGCGGCGATAGCCCAGCCAATCCAGCAGCGTGCCGTTGATCTTGGCGACGGTGCCGTCCATCAGCGTGGAAAGGTAACCGCACGGGGCGTTTTCATAGAGGTCCTCGACGCTGTCCTCCAGCAACGCGGAGAAGGCGGGGTCGGTGTCGCCACGTTCCGGCGGCGGCTCCCCGTCGCGATGACCGCCGCCGGGCGGGTCATCGGTCCGCGACATCATCTGCGGCCCGCGAACGCCGCGATCGCCGCCGCGGTGGCCTCGGGTGCGCTCAGCTGCGGGCAGTGCCCGGTCGCGGGCAAGGTGACCAGTTCGCTACCCCGGATCTGGTCGTGCACGAACCGGCCCACCTCGGGCGGGGCGATGGCGTCTTCGGCCGTCTGGACCACCAGGGTCGGAATTTCGACCTTCGGCAGATCGGCGCGGTTGTCCGACAGGAAGGTCGCCTCGGCGAACACCTGGGCGATCATCGGGTCGGTGCGGCAAAAGCTCTCGGTCAGCTCGGCACCCAGTTCCGGACGGTCGGGGTTGCCCATGATCACCGGCGCCATCGTCGCCGACCAGCCCAGATAATTGGCGTCGAGGGAGCCGAGCAACTCATCGATATCGGCGCGGCTGAACCCACCGCGATAGTCGCCGTCATCGATATAGCGCGGTGACGGAGTCAGCAGCACCAATCGCGCGAACCGCTCCGGCGCCAGATCGGCGGCCAGCACCGCGATCATCGCCGACACCGAATGGCCGACGAGCACGACGTCGCGCAGGTCCAACTCGGCACAGATCTCGACGACGTCCTCGGCGTACGCGTCCAGGCTCGCGTAGCGTTCGGCCGACCACGCGGACGTGTCCGACCGGCCCGCGCCGACATGGTCGAACAGCACCACCCGGAAGCGCTGGGCCAGCATCGGCGCCACCAGCCGCCACATGTTCTGGTCACAGCCGAAACCATGGGCCAGCAGCAACGTCGGACCGTCCACCGCACCGGTGACGTTCACGTTGTTCCTGGCACACGCGCTCATCCGGACCATCCTGCCACCTTCGGCGCACCACGCTACCGAGCACCGATCCGCTGCTGATGTCGCCGCACCGCCGGTTCGCCAAAACCCTTGCGGCCAGCGGTTTTTGTCGGTGCCCTTCGATATAATCGAAGGAGTGTTCGAGGGGACTCGCCGAGTCCCCGATCGCAACGGGAGGGAAGCCTGTGCCCGCGACGAAGACCGTCCTCATCGATCGTCCCTACACACCGCTGGAGAAGAAGCCGCTGCCCGCTGGGCGGCCACGGTCGTGGTACGTCCGCCACAACCGCAAGCTCAAGGCGATGCGCCTGACCATCGCCCTGCTGGATTCGGGGGTCTACAACCCGAGCAACGCCAACAACAAGCGGATTCGGCACACCGCCGAGGTCGTCGGCATTCGCCCACCCTCCGATACGACCTGCAACATGGTGCGCACGCTGATGCGCAAGCGGTACTGAGGCACCGCGGTCGGACCGATGACGCGAAAAGCACCCTGCCCGTACCGAACTCGGTACGGGCAGGGTGCGCGGAGCGGGTCAGCGGCTGCGGCGGCTCTTCTTGCGCGGCGGCGGCAGCAGGCCCTCGGCGCGGAGCCGGGCCGCATGTTCGGCCAGCGCCTCGACCAGCGGGCCGACCTGGGCGACCTCGGGCTGCACGTCGACGCGCAGACCGAATTCGATAGCGGTCTCGGCGGTCTTGGGGCCGATGCACGCGACGATGGTGCGCGTGTGCGGCTTGCCCGCGATGCCGACCAGATTGCGGACGGTGGAGGACGAGGTGAACAGCACGGCGTCGAAACCGCCGGTCTTGATCATCTCGCGGGTCTCCGCGGGCGGCGGCGAGGCACGCACCGTGCGGTAGGCGGTGACATCGTCGATCTCCCAGCCGCGATCCCGCAGGCCCTCGGCCAGCGTCTCGGTGGCAATGTCGGCGCGCGGCAACAGGACCCGGTTCACCGGGTCGAAAACGTCGTCGTAGGGCGGGAAGTCGGCGAGCAGACCCTCGGAGGACTGTTCGCCGCTCGGCACCAGCTCCGGATTGATACCGAACGAGCGCACCTTGTCCGCGGTGGCCTCACCGACGCAGGCGATCTTCACGCCGGAGAAAGCCCGTGCGTCCAAACCGAACTCGGCGAACTTCTCCCACACCGCGCGCACCGCGTTGGTGGAGGTGAACACCACCCACTGGTAGCGGCCGTCGACCAGGCCCTTCACCGCGCGCTCCATCTGCGCGGGGCTGCGCGGCGGCTCGACCGCGATCGTCGGCACCTCCATCGGAATGGCGCCGTGCGTGACCAGCCGTTCGCTCATCTCGCCCGCCTGATCCTTGGTGCGCGGCACCAGCACGGTCCAGCCGTACAGCGCCCGCGACTCCCACCAGGACATCTTCGAACGCGCCGCGACCACCTTGCCGATGGTCACCACCAGCGGGCCGACCAGCTCGGAGGCGGCACTGTTCAGCGTGGCCAGGGTGGCCTCGATGGTGCGCTGCTGCCTGGTGGTGCCGCGCACGGTCACCGCGACCGGGGTCTGCGGCGCCATGCCGTGCTCCACCAGGGCACTCGCGGTTTCGGCCAGATGGCCCGAGGTCGCGTGCAGCACCAGCGGTCCGGGCGCGGCGGCCAGCGCGGCCCAGTCGACCTCGCCGCGCACGTCGGCCTCGGTGTGCCCGGAGCCGAGCGCGATGCCCGCGTAACTCGGCACGGCCGAGCCGTTGGGCAGGCCGGGCAGCACCTCGAACACCATGTGCGAGCGGGTCACCGCGTTGACCTCGGCGATCACCGAATCGGTCGTCAACGGGTCACCGGCGACGACGCGGACCACGTCGTGGCCGTTGCGGGCCTCGGCGATCAGCGTCTTGGCCACCTCGGCGGGCTCGCCGAGGGCGGGCCGCACGTCGACCGAGGGCTCACCGTCGGCGCCGGGCTCGACCGCGGTCCCGATCAGGGCGAGCACGCCCTTGTCGACGTCGGGGTCGGTGAAGGCGAGCGTCGCGCGCCCGATCACCTCGCGAGCGCGCACGGTGAGCAGCGCCGGGTCGCCCGGACCTGACCCGACGAAAAGGATCCGACCAGGATGCTTCTTGGTAGCTCGACCGCTCATTGGTTGTTCTCCATTGGGCTGGGTTGGGTGAAGTCTGGGGCGGGCGCATTCACCGCCTGTGTATCCGAACCGGTCTCCGGTTCGTGGGCGCTGAGCCCTTGGGATGTGCTGGATTGTTCGGTGACGCTGAGCAATTCGCGCGCGCCCAGATCGAGCAACTCGCGAGCCAGCGCGCGGCCGAGCTCATCCGCGTTCGCAGGCGCTCCGACTATCGAGGCACGAAGCACATCGGAGCCGTCGACGGCGGCCGCGCAGGCGCGCAGTGACAGTTCGTCGAAGATCCGGCCGTCCTCGTCGATCGACTCGACCACCTCGGCGAGCGCGCCGATCGGCGCGGTGCAGCCCGCCTCCAGTTCGGCCAGCAACGCCCGCTCGGCGAGCACCGACGCACGGGTGGGGGCATCGTCCAGCGCGGTGAGCACCTCGATGAGTTCGTTGTCGTCGCTGCGGCATTCGACGGCCAGCGCACCCTGGCCAGGGGCGGGCAGCATCTGCACCGGCTCCAAGGCCTCGGTCACCGCGTCGAGCCGGTCGATTCTGGCCAGGCCCGCTCTGGCGACCACGACCGCGTCGAGTTCGCCTTCGCTGACCTTGCGCAACCGGGTGTCCAGGTTGCCGCGCAGCGCCACGATGTCCAGGCCGAGGCCGAGCGCCCGCAGCTGCGAGGCGCGCCGCGGCGCGGAGGTACCGACGCGGGCACCCACGGGCAGCTCGCCCAGCACCAGGCCGTCGCGGGCGACCAGCGCGTCGCGCGGATCCTCCCTGGCCGGGATGGCGGCGATGGTGAAGCGCGGGTCCTGGGCGGTCGGCAGGTCCTTGTAGGAGTGCACCGCGATGTCGATGGTGCCCGCGGCCAGCTCGTCGCGCAGCGCCGAGGTGAACACGCCGACCCCGATCTGCTGCACCGGTTCCGACGACAGGTCACCGGCGGTCTTGACCACGACCAGCTCGGCTTCGTGTCCGGCGGCGATCAGCGCGTCGCGGATGGTGCCCGACTGGGTGAGCGCGAGCAAGCTGCCTCGGGTACCGATGCGCCACGGCGCGCCGGTGCTGCCTGCCGTCACGTTGTCCTCTTCCTGCACGAGTGTCATGCCCGCACCCCGCGGGTGCTCGGCGCGGCCGTACCGGCCTTTCGTCGCACGGTGCCGATGGTTCGTTCGCCCCGCGCGCTCATGCCGGGTGCCCCTGTTCGTCGGCGCGATGGCTGGCCGTGAAGTCGTCGGCCAGCGCGATATCGGCGTCGGTGAGCAGGATGCCCGCGTGGTCACCGATCGCGGTGATCTCCATCGGCGCGGCCACCGCCTGCGCCGCACCCGGTTTCAGCTCGAACAGCTCGCGCAGCGCCTCGGCGTAGCTGTCGCCGCCCGGGGTGGAGGCCAGCTGCTTGACCCGCACCGTCGGTGCGTGCAGCAGCTTGTCGACCACCCGGCGCACCGTGCGGGCCACCTCGTCGCGTTCCGGATCGGCCAGGCTGGGCAGCCGCGAATCCAGCCGCAGCAGTTCGGCTTCGACCACCTCGGCGGCGCGCTGGCGTAGCGCGGCGACGGTCGGGGTGACCTCGGCCATCCGCTGGCCGGTCAGGTATTTGGCGAGCTCGTCGGCGACGATCGCGCGGGCGGCGGCGGTGTCGTCGGCGGCCGCGCCCGCGGCGGGATCGCGCTGCAAGGTTTCGATGTCGATCACCGTCACGCCGGGCAGTCCGGCCACGGCGTGTTCGACATCACGGGGCAGGCCGAGGTCGCAGAACACCAACGGCCGCTCGGCCGTGGCGGATTCGAGGCCGCGCTCGCGCTCGGTCAACGCCCGGTGGGTGTCGGCCAGCGTCACCACGTTGCCGACCGCGCCGGTACAGGTGATGACCACATCGGCGACGGCCATCGCCTCGGTGAGCCTGGACAGTTCCATCGCCTCGGCGGCGACGCCGTAGCTGCCCGCGGTCTCGGCGAGCCGCGCGGCCCGCGCCGTGGTGCGGTTCACCACGATGATCCGGCCGATGCCTGCCCGCGAAAGGTGCGCCACCGCAAGGCTGCCCATCGCACCGGCGCCGACGACCACCGCGGTCTGCCCGGCCAGCGGGCCGAGGACGTGCTGCGCGCGATCCAGCGCCACCGAGACGACCGACGCGCCGGCCCGGTCGATGCCGGTCTCCGAATGCACCCGCTTGCCGACCCGCAGTGCGTGCTGGGCCAGCTCGTGCAGCGTCCGGCCGACCGCCTGCTGGGCGTCGGCGGAGGCGTAGGCGCCGCGGATCTGGCTGAGCACCTGCTGCTCGCCGATCACCATCGAATCCAGGCCGCTGGCCACCGCGAACAGGTGCTCGGCGGCGGCCTCGCTGTAGCGGACGTAGGCATGCTTGGTCAGATCGGGCAGCGGCAACCCGGAATGCTTGGTGAGCAGGTCGCCGACCTCGGCGAGACCGCCGTGGAAGGCGTCGACTACGGCGTAGACCTCGACGCGATTACAGGTGGAGACGATCATCGCCTCGGAGACATGGCTCGAGGTCAGCATGCGGTCGATCAGCTTGGGCCGGTCGGCGTCGGTGATGGCAACCTTTTCCAGCACCGAGACGGGCGCACTCCTGTGCGAAATCCCGACCAGAAGAACGCTCATGCCCGCACCTCGCTAGCGCTCGGCGCAGGCACGCGCGTTGCGCGCTGTGTCACGATTCGCTCGCTACGCTCACTCATGGAGTAACCACCGATCCCTTGCTGCTTGGCTCCGTTGCCGTATGCGAGGACGCCGTATGCGCGGCTGCCGAATGCTTGAGTGCCTGATGGATGGCCGAGGTGTGCGCGGTGGGCGCGCGGCGGCTGAGCCGGCCCGCGGCGGGGCGCGCGGCCTCGGTGTTCGGCGGAGCCTCGGTGTTCGCCGTGGCCTCGGACGCGTTGTCCGCGTTGCGCACTCGCTCGAACGACAGCATCTGCAGTTCGACCGCGAGATCGACCCGGCGCAGTTCGACCGTCGCGGGGGCGATCAGCTCACAGGGCGCGAAGCTCAGGATGGATTGCAGCCCCGCCGCGACCAGCCGGTCGCAGGCGTCCTGGGCCGCGTCGTCGGGCACGGTGATGACCGCGATGGTGGGTTCGAGCGCTTCGACCGCCTCGGCCAGCCCGGCGACGTCGCGCACCACCAAACCGGCGACCGACAGGCCGATCACCTCGGGGTGGTTGTCGAAGATGCCGACCACGGTGAAGCCACGCCGCTGGAACCCGCCGTAGCCGACCAGGGCCCGGCCGAGATTCCCGGCGCCGACGAGCACCACGCGGTGTCCCTGCGACAGGCCGAGCACATCCTCGATCCTTGCCCGCAACCTGGCTACGTCATAGCCGACACCCCGTACGCCATTGGGTCCGAGGAAGGAAAGGTCCTTGCGCAACTTCGCCGAATTGACACCCGCCGCGACAGCGAGTTCCTCACTCGATACGATGGCAACACCTTCGTCGGCCAACGTGGCGAGGACCCGGAGATAGGTCGCCAGTCGCGCGACGGTGGCCTGCGGGATGTCCTTCTGCAGAGCCCTGCCGGAGACGCCGCCCGGCGCCTCATGCTGCTCTGTCACGTCGTCGGCTCCTCGTTCCGGCCCGATCGGGTTACGGTTCGTCGCTGGACCTCTGGCCCGGGACGGTCCGGTGCCATGGTCGAAGTGTCGGAATGCTGTGTCTTTACGCGGTGGGCCCGCAGCCTCGGCAAGCGGGTCCGCGTGCCACCACCGTAACTGCTTGTGCAGCCCTTCACAAAGTCGGTGAAATTGGCCTCATTTTCCGCCGCGACCAGCGCTGCGGCGGAAACGGACAGTCATCGCTACCGGTCAGCGGCTCAGGTCGGCCCGCAATCGGGCCTCGTCAACGTCGAAATAGCTGTGCTCACGACCGTTGAGCAGCACTACCGGCAACCGGTCACCGAACTCCGCGCGCAGGCCGGGATCGGTGGCCGCGGCCGCGTCGACATCCACCGTCGCGGGCTCGATGCCGTAATCGGCGCAGATCACCCGCAGCTGGTCCAGCGCGGTCGCGCACAGGCCACAGCCGGATCTCGTCAACAGTGTCACCGAAGGTGTGGGATTGGTCATGGCGGATATTAAATCCCCTCGCCACGCCGGGATCGGTGTGCCAGGTACTGCGCTGACTGTCGGCCGACCCGGTTACTGTGGACGTGGTTCGCGCGACGGGCGGAGGTACTGGTGCCGGAACGATCGAAGGTGGCAAGGGCCGGATTCATCGCGGGACGATTCGGCGAGTTTCCGGCGCGGTGGAATCTGGGTCCGATCGGTCAGGGCCTGCAGGATCAGCTGGCCCGCATCCCGCGCAGCCCCTTCGGCCCCAGTGAGGAAGAGCTGCGGGCCAACCTGGCCGGTGAGGCCAGCGCGGACGCCGCATTGTCGCTGCACGACGCCGAATTGGCGCTGGCCGAGGCGGACGAGACCGGCCCCGAGGTGCCGCGCGACCTGACGGCGGCGGCGTTCTTCGATGTGGACAACACCATGGTGCAGGGCGCCTCGATCGTGCATTTCGCCCGAGGTCTGGCCGCGCGCAAGTACTTCAAGACCTCCGATCTGGTCGACGTCGCCTGGAAGCAGGTCAAATTCCGGGTCACCGGGCGCGAGAACAGCTCAGACATGGTCAGCGGCAAGGAGAAAGCGCTGGCGTTCATCGCCGGGCGCCCCACCGCCGAACTGGCCGCCCTCGGCGAGGAGATCTACGACGAGATCATCGCCGACAAGATCTGGCCCGGCACCAGGGCGCTCGCACAGATGCACCTGGACGCGGGCCAGCAGGTCTGGCTGGTCACCGCGACCCCGGTCGAGCTGGCCCAGGTGATCGCCAAGCGGCTAGGACTCACCGGCGCGCTCGGCACGGTGGCCGAGAGTGTGGACGGCACGTTCACCGGACGGCTGGTCGGCGACATCCTGCACGGGCTCGGCAAGGCGCACGCGGTGCGCACGCTGGCGATCCGAGAAGGGTTGAACCTCAAGCGTTGTACCGCGTACTCCGACAGCCACAACGACGTGCCGATGCTGTCGCTGGTCGGCACCGCGGTCGCGATCAACCCCGATTCGGATCTGCGGGAAGTGGCGAAGAACCGGGGCTGGGAGATCCGCGACTTCCGCACCGGTCGCAAGGCCGCGAAGATCGGCGTGCCGACGGCCCTGGCGCTCGGCGCGGCCGGCGGCGCCGTCGCGGCCGCGGTCACCCGCCGCCGCGACCACTGAACCAACCCGTCCGGTAGCGCACCAGGCGGTCCGGCGAACGCCGGAAACCAGTGCGGCCGAGGGGTTTACCGACTGGTGTCCGGCGTTCGCCGGACCAACAGGGTCGTCACGGTCTGCTGCGGGTGGACTCCGTTCTCCGAAACGTTCACGGCCTGCTCAGCCGGTGAAGGGGTTGCGGCGCTTGGTGAGCAGCTTGTAGAGCGTCGACTGGATGGTCTCGCGGACCTGGTCGGTAACCTCGAACATGGTCATCGGGTCGTCGGCCGCCTCCGGCTCGTAGCCGGTGGTCGGGATGGGTTCGCCGAATTCGATGTACCACTTCGACGGCAGCGGCAGCGCGCCCAGCGGGCCGAGCAACGGGAACAGCGGCGTCACCGGGAAATACGGCAAACCGAGCAGCCGGGCGAGCGGCTGCAGATCGGCCAGCTTGGGGTAGATCTCCTCGGACCCGACGATGGAGCACGGGATGATCGGCACGCCGGTGCGCACCGCCGCGGCCACGAAACCGCCACGACCGAACCGCTGCAGCTTGTAGCGATCGGCGAACTGCTTGCCGACGCCCTTGAAGCCCTCCGGGAAGACACCGGTGAGCTCGCCGGAGCGCAACAATCGTTCGGCGTCCTCGCGGCAGGCCAGCGTGTGCCCCGCCTTGCGGGCGAGCGAACCGAGCACCGGGGTTTCGAAGATCAGGTCGGCGGCCAGCAGGCGCAGCGCCCGCTGCTTCGGGTGCCGGTCGTGGATGGCCAGCTGCAGCATCAACCCGTCCAGCGGAATGGTGCCCGCATGGTTGGCCACGATCAGCGCGCCGCCCACCTCCGGAATATTCGCCATGCCACTGACCTGCACCCGGAACCACAGTTCCGACATCGGGCGCAGCGCGGGCAACAGCACCGACTCGAGCAGGTGCTCATCGAAACCGAACTCGTCCACCTGGTAGTCGCCGGTGATCCGGCGGCGGGCGAAGTCGGCGGTCTTGCCGATCTGCTTGCCGATCGCGCCGCGCACCAGGTCCGACAACGACTGGGGCGCAGGCGGTTCGGCGGCCGCCAGACGCTCGGTGAGCGAGGTCACCGAGCTGGGCGCTTCGCCGTGCACCGGCTCCGGCCAGCGTCGGGCGGTCGGCCGGTGACGCACCTCGTCCTGCACGTCGTGGAGGTGGATGACTTTCGCTACGTCGTTCATTGCTGTGCTCCCGTACCGGCCCCGAGCAGGCCGAGCAGTTTGTTCTCTGCGGCATCGATCCACGCGGGATCGACTACGGGCCGCAACGCTGCGCCCCCGATGAAGTCGTCGAAGGCCTGCACCGTGGTCCAGCGCGGCACGAACCCGAGTTCGGCCCGCATCCGGGTGGTGTCCAGGCCACAACCGAAATGGAAATAGTCGAGCTGTTCGCCGGAGAATTCGCGCATCACCGGACCCATCAACACTCGGCCCGCAGTGCGGAACAGCGCGAACGGCACCGGTAATTCGATCCGGCCTGCCCGCCGCACCGCTTGGGACAGGGCGAGCGCGCCGTCGCCCGCGATGTTGTAGGTGCCGCCGCGACCGGTCAGCGCGGCATGCGCCAGCGCGGCGACCGCGTCTTCCTCGTGCAGCAGCTGGATGCGCGCGTCGCGGCCGAACACCGTCGGCGTGATGGGTGAACGCAGATACTGCACGCCGCGGCCGGCCAGCCGCGGTCCGACGATCGGCGCCAGCCGCAGAATCGAGGTGGCGATATCCGGGCGGCGTCGCCCCAGCCCGCGCAGGAAACCCTCGATGTCGATCATGTCGCGCGCGAACTCACCGCGTGGCGGCGTGCGCGCACTCATTTCCTCGGTAAATTTCGCGGGGTCCTTCGCGCTGCAGCCGTACACGGCCGACGAGGAACGCACGACGACCGTGCGCACCGTCGGCGCCTTCTGGCACACCGCGAACAATTGCATCGCGCCGAGCACGTTGAGGTCCTTCATCACCGGTCGCCCGGCGCCGGCCGGCGGCCTGGCCAGCACCGCGGCGTGCACCACGGTGTCCACCGCGCCACCATCGATCACCTTGCGGATCAACGGATTTCGGATGTCCGCGCGGACGAATTCGGCACGGCCCATGCGCCGCTGCAACTCTCGGCTCGGGGTCATCGTGTCGACGGCGATGATGCGTTCGATGTCGGGATCCTGCGCGAGACGTGCGACCACGTTGCCGCCGAAGAAGCGACTGGCACCGGTCACCAACACCGCCTTCGGCGTGTGTCCGTCTCGAGCGTCAGAAGCCACCGGCACCGCATCCCACCTTGGCAAGCCCCCATTTCATTTATTTCCCCGGTTCCTAGGGTAGCCGCTGCGTTCACGGGTTCCGTTGGGATTAACAAGGATCTAACGATGACTTCGGTCACCTGACACACGGCGTAGTTTCAAAATTCGGTATTTCAAACAAAAAGGCCCGCCACCTACCGGTGACGGGCCTTCGAGCTGACGCGCAGCGCTTACTTGCCGAGTTTGCGCCGCTGCACGCGTGTGCGGCGAAGCAGCTTGCGGTGCTTCTTCTTCGACATGCGCTTGCGGCGCTTCTTGATCACAGAACCCATAGGGTTGTTCCTCGCGTCTCTCTACTCGGCGCGCACGCTACACACGTACGCCAACTGACCGGTCGCTCGGCAAGCCTCACGCCCAGTGTCCGCGCCGCCGGGTACCACCGGACACCACAAAGCGGTGCCACCGGCGGGCGAACACGAACCGAGGGTCCATCGTACCGGCACGTCCAGCTAGCTTCGAAACCGCCTGATCCAACGCCGCCGGACGCGGTCCGTCGGCGGGCCGCACCCCGTGGAGCGCGGTGGGATCAGTCGTTCATCCGGCGTCGAAGTAGGACGTCTCCAGATAGTCGTGCACCGCTTTGGCGTGTACCCGGAACGAACGACCCACCCGCACCGCGGGCAACTCACCGGAATGCACAAGCCGGTACACCGTCATCTTGGACACTCGCATCAGGCTCGCCACCTCGGCGACCGTGAGGAACTGAGTGCCGCCGAGCATGGGTTGACCCTGCGACCCGGAACCACCTTGCGTCCGGGAACCAGCCCGGGCGCCTGAGGGACCTGAGCCACTCGAACTTCCTGAGCTACTTGCAGACATCTTGTTAGACATCATTGCACCATTGACCTCCGGCACGTCCGCGCCGCCGGCTTCCCCACCGGCGGAACAGACACGCACGTGCTCCTTGAAGCTTAGCGGGACCAGTGGTGTTACTGCGACGGGAGTGAGAAATCAGCTTTTCCCTTCGGAAACCAACCGGTCGCGCGCTGTTTATTCGGCGGCCGTGCCCTGCTCGGCGGAGCGCTGCTTCGCGGCGTGCAGCGCCTCCAGGAAGGCCGAACGGACCCCGCCACGCTCGAGCTCGCGGATCGCGGCGGCGGTGGTGCCCGCCGGTGAGGTGACCGCGGCCCGCAACTCCACCGCGCTCTGCTCGGACTCGTCGAGCAGCGCCGCCGCGCCGACCATGGTCTGCACCACCAGCTCGGTGGCCACCTCGCGGGTCAGTCCGAGACCGACGCCCGCGTCCACCATGGCCTCGACGACCAGGAAAAAGTAGGCGGGACCCGAGCCGGAGACCGCGGTGACCGCGTCCATCTGCGACTCCGCGACGGTCACCACCTTGCCGACCGCGCCGAGCACCTCGGTCACCAGCTCCAGCTGCGGCGCTCGCGTGTGCCGCCCCGGTGCGATGACGCTCATGCCCTGCCCGACCAGCATCGGGGTATTCGGCATCACCCGGACCACCGGGAAACCGGCGGGCAGCTTCGCCTCCAACCGCGCCGTCGGCACGCCCGCGGCCAGCGAGACCAGGATCTGGTCCCGATCGTTGCCGACGCTCGGGTCGTCGCTGAGGGCGGCCTTGCCCAGCGCGGTCATCACCGCGTCCACGTCCGCGGGCTTGACCGCGACGACCAGCAGGTCCGCGCCGACCGCGGCATCGGCCACCGAATCGGTCACCCGCACGCCGAAGCGCTCGGCGATCTGCGCGCCGCGCTCCGGAAAGGTCTCGACGACAACCAGGTCCTTTGCCAGCCGCCCCGATTCGAGCAGACCCGCGATCAGCGCCTCCCCGATGCGCCCGCCACCGATAACCGCAATTCTCGTCATGGGGGTTAAGGCTAGACGGCGCTCATCGCTGCGGAATCAGCGCCAGCTGACGGCTCTGTGCGACCACGGCGCCGGTGGAGTCCAGCACCAGCTGGTCCTCGTCGAACATGCGGCCGCCGACCTCGTGGGTGGTCGCGATGACGCGCAGCCAGCCGGGAGCCGGCTTGCGGCGCAGGAAGCTGACCATCTGCACGGTGGGCGACCAGCCGTAGTGGCCGAGGTTGTACGGCACCGGCGGGCTGATGTCGGTGGCCATCATCGCGAAGAACATGGCGACGTCCGGGTCCTGCTCGTCGGCGGGCCGCGGGCGCATCCACAGCCGCAGCCGCGGTTCGGCCGTTTCGCCGTCGAGGAAGCGGGCCCACTCCCGGTCGATGTAGAGGTCGGCGGCCTGGCCGACGTGCACGATCCGGCCCATCGGGGAGCCCGGTTCGTAGCCGACAGCGTCGGCCGGTGGCTCGACGGCCATGTCGCTGTGCTCGCGCGCGAACCGCGGCTCGGCGTCGTCGAGGTGGCCGAAGGTGAGGGCGGTGCGCAGCAGCGTGCGGCCGTTCTGGATCAGATTCACGTCGGCCAGGCAGATCTGCCTGCCGATCTTGCGGATGTGCACCTCGTACTCGACGTCGCCCGGATCGGGTGCGCCGAGGAAGTCGGAGCTGGCGACGATCGGTGCCATGTCGGCGAGTGCGGGATCTGTCACACGCAACCATTTCAGGCCCGCCGACGCGCTGGCCGCGACCATGGTGCCGCCGTGCACCTTCTTGCCGATCGTCCAGGTCTTGCCGATGGTGCCCAGGTAGCGGCCGGTATCGGGGATGTTCGGGGCCAGCTCGGTCAGCGTGAGTACCTGGCTGAACGGGGCATCGGTCGCGGTGACCTGTGTCAGTCCCAGCTCCGTTGTCATCGTCACTCCTGTCGTCCAGCTGCCGCGTCGGCGATCAGGGTTGCTGATACGCGGCGTTCGTACAGCGTAGAACGAGTGGGCTCGGCACGCGCATTCCCGTCGGCCGGACGGCGGCGACGTGCGTCACAGTGCCGGAATCAGGCGTGGCGGGCCGAGGTCGGCGCGGGCGCGGTCTGGCCATTGAGATGCAGCCGCGCGAAGGCGAGGGTGCGGTGCAGCATGGCCGCGCGAGCCTGCGTGGTCCGGGCGTTCTGGGTGTTGATCTCGGCGACCGCCTGACCGGCGAAACCGTTGCGTACCAACGTGTCACACACCTCGACGCACGGCTGGGTGCCTTCGCCGGGGACCAGATGCTCGTCGTGCGCGGCGCCGCGGCCGTCGGCCAGATGCAGGTGCGCCAGGCCCTGACCCATCCGGGCGGCCAGCGCCAGGGGGTCCGCGCCCGCGGTGGCGGTGTGCGAGAGATCGAGGGTGTAGTGCTCGAAACCGGTGTCGGTCGGGTCATAAGACGGACTGAACGCGGTGAGCCCGACGCCCGGCCCGCCCCGGCGCTCCAGCCGTTTCACCGAGCGGGCACCGCGCCCGAACAGGGTGTCGGCCCGCATCGGGAACATGTTCTCCACCGCCACGATGACCGGGCTGTGCTCCTCCAACTCGGCGACCTGGTCGGCGAAGTTCTCGGCGTAGCGCCGCTGCCAGCGGAACGGCGGATGCACCACCACGGTGCGCGCGCCGAGCGCCTCGGCGGTGCGCACGCTGCGTTCGAGTTTGGCGACCGGATCCGAGCCCCACACCCGCTGCGAGATCAGCAGGCACGGCGCGTGGATCGCGATCACCGGCACGTCGTACTTGCGGGCATAGGACTGCACGGTGGCGATGCTCTGGCTGGCCGGTTCGGCCCAGACCATCAATTCGATGCCGTCGTAACCGAGTTCGGCCGCGTACCGGAAGGCCGCCTCGGTGTTCTGCGGGTACACCGACGCGGTGGAGAGCCCGACGAGGATCTGGCGCCGATCCGGCGCACCCTCGGGCTCCCCCGGCGCGACCGCGGCGGGTCGCGCCCCGGCAGCGGGGGCGCGGTGCACCCTGGTCTGGTCTGCCTGTCCGGTTTTCCCCACTGGCGCTCCCTGCCTCAGTTCGTACTGAGCAGAAAGGCTAGCGGCCCCAGCGTGACGAATACGCCGACAACGACCGCAATCACAGTGCTCAGCACGTCGTCGGTCCGGCGCAGGATCCGAACCAGCGCCACCAGACCGAGGATCACGATCATCGCCAGGGCCAGCGCCACCCAGGGGAGCATCTCCCACATCCGCTCGAAACCCTTGAACAGCAGCATGCCCGCGACGGCCGCGCCGGTGCTCTGACCACCCAGGATCATCCACTGGCGGCGGTTGGCGTCGTACTCGGCCTTCCTGGCCGCCCGGGCCGACCGGCGCGGCGTGGCGTGCTCGGACTGCCCGTCCTCGTCGAGGTCATCGAGGTCGTGCTCGGCGTCCAGGTCGACCGGCTCGAAGAAATCGGTTTTGCCGTCGTACATCTCGAGCTCATCGACCGGGGCGCGGCCCGAATCGCGTTTGCCGCGACCGCGTTTGCCCCGCCCGGCGGCGTCGGCCGCACGTTCGGCGCCCGCGCGTTCGGCCCGCTCGACACCGTCCCTGAGCAGATCGCCCGCGACCGTCTGGCCGGAAACGAGCTGCTGGTCCTGACTGGCCAGCGACCAGGCGGCGGTCGAAATACCCTCGACCTCGGGCGGCGGGTCATTGCGTTGCGGCGCATCGGGTTTGCGTCTGCGCGCCGACCAGGCGGGCAGGGCGCCCTCTGCAGACCCGTTGCGCTGTGGTGATCTTCGCGGCGGTTCCGGCGGCGGCTCGGGCGTCGGCGCCCACGGTGCCGTGGCGCGCGACTCCGGCAGCTCGGGCTCGTAATCCGCGGCCGACGGCGACCATGCGGCGGTCGACGGTGCGGCCTCTTCGGCCTCGGCCTCGGCGGCGCGACGCCGGGCGGCACGGCCGCCGGTGGCGCCGTTGCGCTCGGCGCGGCCGTTGGCCGCGCCGCGACCGCCCGGGTCGGGCGCGGCCACCTCGCGCAGCGGGCGCACCTCGGTGGTGGGGTCGTCGTGGTCGTCCTGCCTGCGGCGGCGACCGGAGCGCGGCTGCGGCTCGTCCGGCACCGGGTCGCTCGCGTAGGGATTGGGCGACGGGGCGTACGGGTTGGGGGACGGCGCGTACGGGTTGGGCGAGGGGGCGTACAGGTCGTCGACCGGCGTGCGCGGGGACAGCGGATCGGCGGGGGCGCCGTGCCGTGAGGGCGGCATCTCCCGGCCGGGCATCACCCGGTTGGATCGGCCGGGCAACGGGTCGGCGGCCGGCTCGGGCTGGGCGTACGCGGCGAGCGGGTCGTACATCGAGATCGGCCCGGAGATCGGCGAATACGCCGCGGGGTCCGGCGCGGGTGGCGCGTATGAGACAGGTTCCGGCGCGGGCGGCTCGTAGGCCGGAGCCTCGTAGACCGGTTCGTCGGGCACGTCGGTGTCGGGCGCGGCGTGCGAGGAGTGACCGCTGCCGATGGCAGGCATGTCACCGGTCAGCTCGGCCACCGAGATCCCGCGACCGCCGCGGCGGCGTCGGCCACCACCTGCGGAAGACGCGCCCTGCTGCCCGTTGCGGGCCAGCAGCTCGGCGACCGATAGCTGTTTGGAATCATCACTCATGACTGCACCTCGCTGGCGCTCGGCTCCGTCACGAGCGAAGCACGCTGTAACACGATTCGTTCGCTGCGCTCACTCATGACTGCACCTCGCCGGCGCGCCCATCATGACGACACCGTCCCTATCGGCCCCGGTAGCACGGCAGCACCGAGCACCGGGTCGCCGCTGTCGGTCGCCGGGCCCGGTAAGCAGGTTGCTCGGGGTCCGCCATTCATGTCGGTATCCAGTTTGCGCAGGATCAGTCCTTCTCGCAGCGCCCATGGACAAATCTCCAGGGATTCCAGCGATAGTGCCCGCATACTCGCCTCCGCGACCAATGCGCCAGCCACCAATTGCTGTGACCGATCGGAACTTACGCCTTCCAATTCTGCACGGTCCGCGGCCGTCATCCGCGAGATGAACGCAATCAGCTGGCGCAGACCTGAGCTGGTGAGTGTACGACGCACCCGCGGGCCCGCCGCCGACGGTGCCGCTCCGGTCAGCCTGGCCAGCGAACGGAAGGTCTTCGAGGTGCCGACGGCCAGATCCGGTTTACCGGCGTCGAGCAGCTGTTTGGCGGGCAGCGTCAGCTCCGCGTCGAGCCAGTCACGCAGCACATTGACCCGGCGCTTGCCCGGCGGATCCTCGCGCAGCCACTCTCTGGTCAACCGGCCGGCACCCAGCTGCAGGGACAACGAGACATCGGGTTCCTCGTCGCCGCCGTTGGTCATCTCCAGCGAGCCGCCGCCGATGTCGAGATTCAGGATGCGTCCCGCGCTCCAGCCGAACCAGCGGCGCACCGCGAGGAAGGTCAACCGCGCCTCGTCGACGCCGGAGAGCACCTGTAGATCGACGCCGGTCTGCGCGCGGACCCGGCCGAGCACGTCCTCGGAATTGGTCGCCTCGCGCAGTGCGGAGGTGGCGAACGGCATCAGCTCGACGCACCGGGAAGTCTCAGCGATGCTGGCGAATTCGGCGACCGTGGCGATCAGCCGCTGGGCGCCCGCCTCGGTGATCCGGCCCTCGTTATCGATGTTCTCCGACAGCCGTAAAGTGGCCTTGGTAGAGCTCATCGGCATGGGGTGACCACCCCGATGCGCGTCCACCACCAGCAGGTGGACGGTATTGCTTCCGACATCGAGTACCCCAAGCCGCACAAGAACACGGTACTGGGTGATCCGGTCCTATAGGTTAAGCGACTGAACTGTTAGCGTTCCGAGGTGTGACGGTAGGCGCATCAGCGAGTGGGCCGGCGCGGCCCCGACCAGCGGGGAAGATCGATCCGAGTCCCGAAGTCGACATGGATTTCCCCCGAGAATGGATCGAGTTCGTCGATCCAGCAAACGACGAGCATCTGATCGTCGCGGATCTGACCTGGCTACTGTCGAGCTGGACGTGCGTCTTCGGCACCCCGGCCTGCCAGGGCATCATCGCCGAGCGCCCCGACGACGGCTGCTGCTCGCACGGCGCGTTCCTGTCCGACAAGGACGACCGCAAGCGCCTGCAGAACGCTGTGAAAATGCTCACACCAGCGGATTGGCAGCTGATGGGCGAGGCGACCGACGCCGCGGGCAAGGTCACCAAGAAGGGTTACCTGGAGCTCGATGAGCTCGAAGACGAGCCCGCGCTGCGCACCCGCCGGTTCGACGGCGCGTGCATCTTCCTCAATCGGCCCGGCTTCGCGGGCGGTGTCGGCTGCTCGCTGCACTCCATGGCGCTGCGCCGCGGCATCGAGCCGCTCGAGGTGAAGCCGGACGTGTGCTGGCAGTTGCCGATCCGGCGCACCCAGGAGTGGGTGGACCGGCCCGACGGCGTGCAGATCCTGCGCACCACGGTCACCGAGTACGACCGCCGCGGCTGGGGCGCCGGCGGCGAGGACCTGGACTGGTACTGCTCCGGCTCGCCCGATGCGCACGTCGGCACGCGGCCGGTGTGGCAGTCCTACGGCCCGGAACTGAAGGAGCTGCTCGGCGCTCCGGCCTACGACGAACTGGCCAGACACTGCAAGCGTCGAGCGGGGCTCGGCCTCATCGCGATTCATCCGGCGACGGTGCACGCGGACCGGATGCGCGACAGTTCGAACACCGCGACCGGGTGAGCCCTCGGAATGCGAGCCTGCACCCCGTTCACCTGTAGGGCATGCGATCTTCACCCGTTTGCGGTTTGATGTGCGGTCATGTCCAAGAAAGTTTTGACCCTGGCCGCCGTTTCCCTCGGCGCCGCACTCTGTCTCCCCGCGATCGCGCACGCCGAGCCGAACGGTGATCCCGCCAAGTACGCCGATTTCACCGCCGACTTCCTGCCCGCCAACACCCCCGACGCCGTGAACGCCGCGAAGGTGGGCAAGAACCTGATCATGAGCCCATACGGCACCTCCCGCACCATCGCCTGCCGCGGCACCAACGCCGCGGACGTCTACGACTGCATGCAGGAAGACGACCTGGGCTGGATCTCGTTGCGCAAGATCGACGTCCCCGGCGTCGGCCCGACCTGGACCTACCTGCCTTAAGAACTAGAACTTCAAGACGCCGAACTACGGCCGAGGGCTTCGCAGCGCCCTCGGCCGTAGCTTTGTCGGCTCACGCCTCGAGTTTGTAGCCCAAACCGCGGACCGTGACCAGATGCTCCGGCTTGGCCGGGTCTGCCTCGATCTTCGAGCGCAGCCGCTTCACGTGCACGTCGAGGGTCTTGGTGTCGCCGACGTAGTCTGCGCCCCACACGCGATCGATCAGCTGGCCGCGGGTGAGCACCCGGCCGGAGTTGCGCAGCAGGTACTCGAGCAGGTCGAATTCCTTGAGCGGCAACGTCACCGGCTTGCCGTTCACCAGCACGGTGTGGCGGTCCACATCCATCCGGACGGGGCCCGCTTCCAGCACGCCGCTCTCATTGGTGCCGTCCAACTCGTCGCCCGCGCCGCGGCGCAGCACGGCCCGAATGCGCGCGATCAGCTCGCGCGCCGAGTATGGCTTCGTCACGTAGTCGTCGGCGCCGAGCTCCAGCCCGACCACCTTGTCGATCTCGCTGTCCCTTGCCGTCACCATGATCACCGGTACGCCGCTGCGGGTGCGCAACTGCTTGCACACGTCCGTGCCGCTCATGCCTGGCAGCATGAGATCGAGCAGCACGATGTCGGCACCGGACCGATCGAACTCGGCGAGCGCGGATGGTCCGTCACCGACAACGGTGACCTCGAAACCCTCCTTGCGCAGCAGGAACGCGAGCGGATCGGCCAGCGACTCCTCATCCTCGACGATCAACACACTCGTCATCTGCGTGCCTCCACACCATTGGGTCGGCCCGGCCCCGAGGGGCGCGGGCTTGTTTCTCTCATGCTCACCGTCGGACCGGCGGAATCCTCTTCTCCGTCGGCCTCGTGGTGGGCAGGTATTCGCAGGGTGAACGTCGAACCGGTGCCCAGCTTGCTCCACAACGTGATCTCACCGTTGTGGTTGGCAGCCACGTGCTTGACGATAGCCAGGCCGAGCCCGGTACCGCCGGTGGCGCGCGAGCGGGCCTTATCGGACCGGAAGAAACGTTCGAACACCCGCTCTTGGTCTTCCTTGGCGATACCGATGCCGCGATCGGTCACCGCCATAGCGACATGGTCGCCGCGCAGGGAACGGCTCACCGACACGTGTGAGCCGGCCGGTGAGTACGCTATCGCGTTCTCCACCAGGTTCGATAGGGCGGTGACCAGCAAGGTTTCGTCGCCGAGCACCTCGAGCCCGCTGGGCCGGTCGGTACTGACGGTGATGCCCGCGGCCTCAGCGGCGGTGCGCGAGCGGTCCACCGCCTGCATCACCACGGTGTCCACGTCGACCACTTCGAGCTCGGGCAGCTTCTCCGCACCCTGCAGCCGGGACAGCGCGATGAGTTCGGTCACCATCTTGCCGAGCCGCCGCGATTCGCCGAGCACGCGCTGCCCGAAGTGGCGCACCGCCTCGGGGTCCTCGGCGGATTCGAGCATGGCCTCGGCCAGCAGGCTCATCGCGCCGACCGGGGTCTTGAGCTCGTGGCTGACGTTGGCGACGAAGTCGCGCCGGGTGGCCTCCATCCTGGCCTGCTCGGAGTCGTCGTCGGCGAAGAGCACGGTGAAGTTGGTGTCCTCGCGCGATAGCTGGCGGGCCACGCCGCGCACGGCGATGCGGCCGCGGCCGGGCACCGGGTTCTTCGCGGTGAGGTCGAACTCGGCGGACTCGCCGGTGGCCAGCACCTTCTCCACCGCGGCCCAGGCGCGCTCGTCGAGCAGGCGGTTGCGGACCAGGCCGAGCTCTTCGGCCCG
This sequence comes from Nocardia sp. CS682, assembly GCF_004634405.1. NCBI lineage: Bacteria > Bacillati > Actinomycetota > Actinomycetes > Mycobacteriales > Nocardiaceae > Nocardia > Nocardia sp. CS682. Next base: position 3,918,787 of record NZ_CP029710.1, read on the forward strand.
CGGATTCACCAGCACCACGTCGCGGTACTCGTCGACCACCGCGATGCCGCTCTCGGAGGCGAGCACGATCAGATCGAGCACCTGCGACATCGTCAGGCCGGAGTCGGCCTGCCGCCTGGCCTGCTGCCTGGCGTTCATATAGGGGATAAGTAGCCCGCCGACTGCCAGACCTACGACAGCCGCAAGGACTGCCAGTAGCACGGCTTGCGGAACACTCACACTTGAATCGTACGGTCGCGTAGGACGTATCCAACTCCGGGTGCACGATGTTTCGTGCAGGTCATAGCTACTTCCGACCCTGTTAGCCCCCCGTTTACGTACTGTTCCGCCGCTCCGGGACTTCAGGCCGGATTCAGGTGCGGCGTGAGCGCCGTCGGCGGGCGGCGAAAGGGGCGTCGGCAGAGTTAGCTGGTACCCGCTGAGTTACCCATGTGGTGGCGAGATCAGTGGTCTTCTTCGTGCGTACGAGATCAATCTTCTTCGTCGTCGGGGCCGGCGAGGCCTGCGCTGACGGCGGATCCGTGCTTGTCCACCCACTCGCCGAGGGCGTAGATGGGGGTGAGCAGGTCTCGGCCTGCTTCGGTGAGGCGGTATTCGACGCGTGGTGGGGCTTCGGCGTAGCGGTGGCGTTCGATGAGGGTCATCCGCTCCATCCGGCGCAGGGTCTGCGTCAGCATCTTCTGGCTGATGCCGCCGATCGACGCGCGCAGGTCGCTGGGGCGCATCGGACCATCGCGGAGCATGTAGACGACGACCGGTAGCCAGGAGTTTCCGAAGACGTCGACGCCCATCCGGGCCGGGCAATCGGACTCGAAATCGCCGTAGGGCGTGAACTCCACCCGTTCGGCGGTGATCGGCTCGGCGTGCACGGCGGTCATGCCACCAGCATGCCAGCGTCATTGGGCACCCGCAGGTGCCTATCGATCTTCCTAGCGTTTGTACCGAGACCTTTCGAGCTAGGAGTGGATATGCGAATCGGAATCATCGGTGCCGGGGCGATGGCGCGAGCGCTCGGCGGTGGATGGGTCGCGGCGGGTCACGAGGTCCGCATCGGTGCCAGGTCCTCGGCCGCGGCCGACGAGCTGGCAGCCGCGATCGGGGCGCAGGCCGGAAATATTCGCGAGGCCGCGGAGTTCGGCGAGGTGGTGCTGCTTGCGCTGCCGGTGGACGCGTTGGACGAGGTGTTGCGGACGGTCGACGGGCTGCTCGACGGGCGGACCGTGGTCGACTGCACCAATGCTTACGAGCCGGACGCGGCCGCGCCCGAGGGTGCGACGGCGTTCGTGCTGTCGGAAGAGGCTGTCGCCGAACGCATCGCGGCGGCGGCGCCGGGGGCACATGTGGTGAAGGCGTTCAACCTGTGTGCGGCCGAGGTGTGGGAATCGGATGCTCGCGTGTTCGAGCAGCGCAGGCTGGGGGTGCCGCTGTGCGGCGACGATCCGGACGCACTGGCACGGGTCGCAGCCCTCGTCGAAGATCTGAAGCTGCAACCGGTTTCGGCGGGCGGACTGCATCGCGCCAAGTATCTGGAGGCCGTGTCGGTGTTCACCGTCGGGCTCTGGTTCGCGGGCGAGGACGCGCGCGCCATCTTCCCGCCGCTGGAGGCGGCGTTCGCCGTGGTGGACCAGTAACCGGTGCACCGGCCTGAGCGCGCGCTATTCGCTCATACCCCGCGGGATGGAGCTTTGATGGGCGATAAGTGCACGCTCAGACCGGGTTACGGTTTACCAGCCCGGGTTTCCGCGTACCGGGATATTCACGAAACTTGGCTGGTTCTGGTCCAGCAGCAGGTGCTGCGGGCGCAGACCGCTCTCCACCAGCAGCGGGGTCGGCGGCAGACCCTTCGGGAAGTTGCCCGCGTAGACGTCGACGCGCAGCCGGTGGCCCGGCTTCAGCACCGCCTCGATGCCGGGCACCGAAATGTCCAGGGCCGTCAGTTGTCCCGGCACCGTCGGCTGCCTGCTGTCCAGTGACAGGTCGGGCACCGGGTCGGTGTAGTCGCCGTTCGGCAGGCGGGTGCTGCGGGCCTCGTCGATGGCGCGCAGCGAGGCGACCAGCTGACCCGAGGACAGCACGGTCGACTGTCCGTCGGGCGCAACGTCGTTCACCGTGGCGACCCAGTAGCCGTCGGTGGCGTCCTGAATCGTGTTGAGCCGCACCGCGATCGGGCCGGAGATAGTGGTCGGCTCGGCGACCGGCGCACTGGTGAAGGTGAGCCCGTTGAGTTCCTGGATCCGCGAATCCATCCCGCAGGCGTTGATGATCGAGAGCACGCCGATGGTCTGCTGGGCCGCGTCACGCGAGCACAGGCCGGTGAGGCCAGGCGCGACGGTGAGCCGGTCCACGCTCGGACTCGGCGCGGCGAACAGCGAGCCGTCGTGCACGCTGGTCGCGGTCCCGCTCGGCACGGCGGACAGGTACATCCGGCGATGCTCGGCGCCCGGCTGCGGGAACGAGGGCGCGGTGATCCAGCCGCCGCCCTGCTGCCGGACCGTCACCGGGCCGTATTCATCGATGCCGTTGTCGATGCCCTTGAGCCACTTGTCGAACCAGGCGCGCTGCAGCACATCCATCCGCGGCGGCAGGCCGGGACGACCGGACTCGTTGCCGTTGCTGATGTGGTAGCCGTCGCCCACGAACAGCTGCTTCTGCCCGGGCGGCAACGGAATCCGCCGGTATACGTCGGCCTGCGAATTGACGAACACGTCGTGCCAGCCGCCGGTCACGAAGGTGGGCACGGTGATTCGGCTCGGATCGGTCTCCCAGGCCTGCCGGAACGAGCTGTCGGAGTGCAGCACCTCCTGCACCTTGGGGCTGAGCTGATTGATATCCGGCGTGATCAGCACGTTCACCAGCGCGTCGACGAAGGTGAACGGATCGGCCAGCCGATCCATCAGCCACTTCATGTCGAACTGGCCGCGCAACACCGACGCCAGGTCGGGCACCAGCTTGCCGCCGTTGACCGCGGCGAGCCACGCGGGCATGAAGGTGACGCCGAGGCTGCCGCCGGGGGCGACCAAGTCCCGGAACGGATTCCGGCTCGGCACCACCGGGAAGATCGCCTTCAGCGCGGGTGGGTTCTTCGCGGCCACCTGCAGTTGGTTCAGCCCCGAGTAGGAGACGCCGTTCATGCCGATGTCGCCGGTGGACCACGGCTGCCGCGCCGCCCAGTCGATCACCTCGACGGTGTCCTGCTGTTCCCGGTAGCGCAGCAGGTCCCAGATCCCTTGCGAGAAGCCGGTTCCCCGGACGTCGACGACGACCTGGGTGTATCCACTCTTGATCAGCTGCCGGTCCACGGTGAAGTTGCGCAGCAGCCCGCCGCCGAGCGCTTTGGTGAGATCGGTGATGCCGGAGAACGGCGTGCCGGACAGGTCGACGTCGCGGGCCACCTGCAGCACCGCGTCCGACAGCCACGGGATCGAGATCATGCTGTCCGCGATCATCGAGCCGAGCTTGGTGTAGGGCGTCATGTTGACGACGGTCGGCGTCGGCGTCGAAATCGGTTGTCCCGCCGCGTCGGCCGGGTGGTAGACGTTCCCTTTGAGCACGGCGCCGTCGCTCATGGTGATCGGTACGTCCCATTCGATGAAGACGTTCGGGTACTGCTGCGGGCCGTCCTCGGTCGCGGCCCACGCCGCACCAGCCAGGCCGCCGTCCGGGCCGACGGGGCTTGCCGCCGCAGAGGGCGAAAGGAAGGGGGCCAAGGCCACCGCCGCGACAACCAAGGCCGCGGTGCGGAGCGCATACCTCATTGAATCCACTCTCTTAGGGGAACGGTTGCTCTCTAACAAAGGGGAGGGAAGCAGAGATCCGCTGGTCTGCGCTGGAAAATCGCGAAAGTTCGTGCATGCTCACAAGCTCTCGCTCGCGAAATCAGCGGTATGCCGAAAACGCGAAAGGGCGCCTTCGCTCGAAATCATTCGAAACGAAGACGCCCTTGCGAGATATTCAGGCCGGCATCACCAACCGGGGTTTCCCCGCACTGGCACATTCACGAAACTCGGCCTATTCGGATCCAGCTGCACATGCTGCGCCTTCAGCCCGGTATCGAGCAGCATCGGCAGAATCGGCAGCCCCTTCGGGAAATTGCCCGCGTAGACATCGACGCGCAGCCGATGCCCCGGCTTCAGCAGCGCCTCGGTGGCGGGCATGGTGATATCCAGCGTCGTCGCCTCACCGGGCACCGTCGGCTGCCGGTGCTCCAGCGAGGTGAACGGCCGCGGATCGGTGTAGTCGCCGTTGGCCGACTTGCTGCTGTTGGCCTCGTCGATCTCACGCAGCGACGCCATGATCTGCCCGGAGGACAACACGGTGGACTGGCCGTCGGGCGCGACATCGTTGACGGTGACCACCCAGTAACCGTCGGCGGCGTCCTGAACGGTGTTGAGCCGCACCGCGATCCGCCCGGACACCGAGGTCGGCTCGGCGACCGGCGCACTGGTGAAGGTGAGCCCGTTGGTCTCCTGGATCCTGGAGTCCTTGGCGCAGCCGTCGATGATCGACAGGATGCCCGCGCTGCCCTGTGCCGCGTCGTTGGAGCACAGGCTGGTCAGGCCGGGCGCGATGGACAACCGCGCGGTGTCGCCGTTGGCGGCGGCGGTGAGCGATCCGTCGTAGACGCTGTTCGCGGTGCCACTCGGGTTGGCGGACAGGTACATCCGCCGATGCGTCGCGGACTGCGCATCGGCGGTCACGCTCGGGTCGGCGAACGAGCCGGTGGTGATCCAGCCACCGCCCTGCTGGCGCAACGTGATCGGGCCGTAGCCGTCGATGCCGTTGTCGATGCCCTTGAGCCACTTGTCGAACCACGCGCGCTGCAACACATCCAGCCGCGGCGGCAGGCCCGGCTTGGCGTACTCGTTGCCGGAATTGACGTGGTAGGTGTTGCCCATCAGCAGCTGCTTCTGCCCGGCGGGCAGCGGAATCTCGTTGTAGATCTTCGATTCCGAGTAGGTGAACAGATCGTGCCAGCCACCGGTGACGAAGGTCGGCACCTGGATCTTGGACGGATCGCTGAGCCAGCCGTCGCGCGGGCGGGAGCTGCCGGTGAGCAGTTCCTTCGCGCGCGGATCGAGATCCTCGACGCGCGCGGTGGTGTAGACGTTGAGCAGGACATCCATGAAGGTCAACGGATCTCGCGCGCGATCGGCCAGCCATCGGGTGTCGAACTGACCGTTGAGCACCGACGCCAGATCGGGCACGAGCTTGAGGCCGTTGATCGCGGTCAGCCACAGCGGGATGAAGTTGAAGCCGAAGCCGCCGCCGGGGGCCAGCACGTCGTTCATCAGGTCGCTGCCGGGCACCACGGGGAAGATCGCCTTCAGCGCGGGCGGGTTCTGCTGCGCGGCCTGCACCTGGTTGATGCCGGAGTAGGAGATGCCGTTCATGCCGATGCGGCCGTTGGACCAGGGCTGGCGCGCGGCCCAGTCGATCACCTCGACGGTGTCCTGCTGTTCGCGCTGGCGCAGCATGTCCCAGGTGCCCTGGGAGAAGCCGGTCCCGCGCACGTCGACGACGACCTGCGAGTAGCCGCTCTTGATGAGCTGACGGTCGACGGTGAAGTTGCGCAGCTCGCCGCCGCCGAAGGCCTTGGTCAGGTCGGTGACGCCGGAGAGCGGGGTGCCGCTCATATCGATCTCGCGGAACAGCCCGAGCAGCGCGTCGGACAGGCCGGGAATGGACTGCGCGTGGTCGGCCAGGTTCGACACCAGCTTGGTGTAGGGCGTCAGGTTGACCACCGTGGGCGTCGGCGTATCGATCGGCCGGCTGGCCGCGTCCGCGGGGCGATAGACATTGCCCTTCAAGACCGTTCCGTCGCTCATCGTGATGGGGACGTCCCACTCGATGTGGATGTTCGGATACTGCTGCGGACCGTCCTGGGTCGCCTGCCAAGCCGCGCCCGCGGCTCCGCCGTCGGGACCGGTCGGGGCCGGCGCGGCGGAAGCGCCGCTGGTGAGAAACGGGACGAGCATCGCGGCGGCAACTGCCGCGACTGTGAACCGCAACGCGTGCTTCATCAGGAGTGATCTACCTCTCGGGCTGGTCGAACGACCAAAGTGTACATACCTACTTGTCGGTAATGACAAGGGGTAACACGTATCGATTCCGAATAGAGGTTCACATACAGCAACTCCGATGACAATACCTCGCCTAAAGAGCTGATAGAGCGCGTTTTGCCAGCAAACAACATCGAGAACCGACGCTTACTGTGCACTCACCCGAACTCGCCATTCACCACTGGCACTCAGCGCATCGGTGTGGCGAGGAACACCCCTGACCAGCGCAGATGCCGCTCGGATGCCGACTCCTCAGCAACTAACCAGCACGATCACGGGCCCTGTTCGATGCCCGGAAACGGCAAACGCGCCGCCCCCGATTCGGGATGCGGCGCGTTGCTGAGCCGGGAAAGAAGGTTACTTACCGCCCTGGTTGGCGACGGCGGCAGCGCCCGCGGCGGCCGCTTCCGGGTCCAGGTACTCACGGGGGCGCACCGGGCGAAGGTTGTCGTCCAGTTCGTAGCGCAGCGGGATGCCGGTGGGGATGTTCAGGCCGGCGATGTCCTCGTCGGAGATCTGATCGAGGTGCTTGACCAGGGCGCGCAGCGAGTTGCCGTGCGCGGCGATCAGGACGGTCTTGCCGGTGCGCAGGTCCTTGGAGATGGTGTCCTCCCAGTACGGGACCATCCGGCGCACCACGTCGAGCAGGCATTCGGTCTTCGGGACGTCGATGTCGGCGTAGCGGGCGTCGCCCTCCTGGCTGTACTCGTCGTCCGGGTCGATCGGCGGCGGCGGGGTGTCGTAGCTGCGGCGCCACAGCATGAACTGCTCGTCGCCGTACTCCGCCTTGACCTGCGCCTTGTTCTTGCCTTGCAGCGCACCGTAGTGCCGCTCGTTGAGGCGCCAGTCCCGGATCACCGGGATCCAGTGCCGGTCGGCGGCGTCCAGCGCGATGTTCGCGGTGCTGATCGCGCGGCGCAGCAGCGAGGTGTAGACGACATCGGGCAGGATGCCGTGCTCGGCCAGCAGCTCCCCCGCCCGCTTGCCCTCGGCGATGCCCTTGTCGGTCAGGTGCACGTCCACCCAGCCGGTGAACAGGTTCAGGGCGTTCCATTCGCTCTCGCCGTGGCGCAGCAGCACGAGGGTGTACGTCATGCGGCCATCTTTCCATGTGCGGAAATTGCCGTCACATCGTTCCCCAGCGGCCCGCGGTCACCGGCTGGGCCAGGTCCCACGGGTTTCCTGCGGTCAGCCGAGGTCGTCGGTGCCCGCGTCGCCCGTCGCCAGCACACCCGCGCCGACCAGGGTGGCGCCGTTGGTGATCTCGGACAGCACCACGCTGATGCCGCGCAGGAAGTCCAGGCGCGCGTGCACGGCCAGCGCCGCACGCATCGGATCCCACAGCGGCGCACCGGATTGCGCGAAGCCGCCGCCGATCACCACGCGGTCGACGTCGAGCAGCGCCGCCGCCGAGGCGATCGCCTGACCGAGCGCGGTGCCCGCCCGGTGCAGCGCCGCGAGGGCAATCTCGTTGCCGCTGTGCGCGTCCTCGGCGAGTTGCACGCCGGTGCTGCCCTGCCAGCCCTGCGCGACCGCCCAGCGCACCGAGGACATGCCGCTGGCGACCGCCTCGACACAGCCGACGCCACCGCACAGGCAGGGCACATCCCAGCCGGGCACCACGATGTGGCCGATGTGGCCGGCGTTGCCGGTGCGCCCGAGGACCACCCGGCCGTCCGCGATGAGCCCGCCGCCGATCCCCGAGGAGACCGTCAGCGCCAACCCGTTCGGCACCCCGCGCAGCGCGCCGACGTGATGCTCGGCCAGTGCCAGGCAGGCGCCGTCGATGGCGAATCTGATTGCCGCCGTAGGGAACAGCTCCTGCACCGCGGCGACGATCGCGAAGCCCGATTTCCATTCGGGGATGTTCAGCGGGGCGGTGACGCCGGTGCGCACGTCGACCGGGCCTGCCGAGCCGATGCCAACGGCGGTGATCGTCGCGTCGCCGGCCACCGCGCGCAGCAGGTCGCGACAGGCGGCCCAGACGTCTTCCGGCGGCACATTCACCCGGCGCACGTCGCGCACTTCCTTGCCGGTGTGCACCACACCGGCCGCGAACTTCGTCGCGCCGATATCGAGTGCGAGAACTGTCATCGCGATTTATCGGCGGTGTCTACCAAGTGTTCGAAGGCGCGCAGGTTTTTCAGCGATTCCCCGCGCGAGACCCGCCACTTCCATTCCTTGCGAATGGAAGTGGCGAAACCGAGTTCGAGCAGCACGTTGAAATCGGCGTCGACCGCCTCCAGGATCTGGCCGAAAACGCGGTCGAGTTCGTCGGCGGTGACGGCGTGCGCGGAGATCTGACCGACCAGATAGATGTCGCCGACCCGGTCCAAGGTGTAGGCCACGCAGTAGAGCCTGCGATTGCGGCGCAGCAGGAATTTGTAGACGCCCTCGAAGTTCTCGTCCGGCTTGCGGCAGACGAACGACTCGATCCGCACCCCGTGCTTGCCGACGGTGAGCATCACCGAGGTCTTGAGCTTGCGCTCACCGGGCAGGATGACGACGAACGTCTCCTCGCCGGAGCGGGTGTATTCGATCTCCCGGTCGCGCAGCGTCTCCTCGATCAGCTGAGCGGTTGCCTGCACCTCGTTCACCGGCGTGCTCCCATCCGGCGCCGCCACAGCGCCCGCGACCTGGCCTGATTCGGTTCCAGGTTAGTGCGTTCACCGGGTACCCACTCGCGCACGTCGGCACGCAGCGCGTTGCTGTCCCCGGCGATCCGGCCCGCGCCGAGGCCGGCCCGCTCGGCCCGGAAATCGGTCAGCGCGGCGGAGTAGCTGTCGAGCAGTCCATCGGCGGTGTGTTCCCAGGAGAAGTTGGCGGCATGCTCGACCGCGCGCCCGCTCATCCGGCGCAGGCGTTCGGGGTCGTCGAGCAGATAGCTCAGGGCACCCGCCCAATCCGGCGTCCGGTGGCCGGGCACCAGCAGGCCGCTTTCGCCGTGCCGGACGGCGGTGCCCAGCCCGCCGACGTCGGCCGCGAGCACCGGGGTGCCGCTGGCCTGGGCCTCGATGGCAACCAGGCCGAAGGATTCGTTGTAACTCGGGACCGCGACCAGATCGGCGGCGCGGTAGACGAGCACCAGCCGGTCCGGCGGCTGCGGCGGCAGGAAGGTGACACGGTCGGCGATGCCGAGCGCGGCGGCGAGTTCGATCAACGCGTCCGGCCGGTCCAGGCCGGTGCCGGACGGTCCGCCGACGATCAGGACGCGCAACTTATGGGTGGGATCGGTGCGCAGCACCTCGGCCGCGGCGCGCACCAGCACATCCGGTGCCTTCAACGGCTGGATGCGCCCGACGAACGCGACCACCTGCTCGTCCATGGCCAAGCCGAGGGCCGCACGGGCCCCGGCCTTGTCGCCCGGCTGATACCGGGTCAGGTCGGCGCCCGGCGGCACCACGTCGATGCGCTCGGGCTGCGCGCCGTACAGCTCGACGAGCTGGCGGGCCTCGTCCGCGGTATTGGCGACCAGCCGATCCGCCTCGGCGATCACCTGCTTCTCGCCGATCTCGCGAGTCAGCGGCTCCGGACAGTCACCGTCGGCGAGCGCGGCGTTCTTGACCGCGGCCAGCGTGTGCGCGGTGTGCACCAGCGGCACCCGCCAGCGGTCCCTGGCCAGCCAGCCGACCTGGCCGGACAGCCAGTAGTGCGAGTGCACCAGGTCGTAGTAGCCCGGCAGATGGCGCGCCTCTTGGCGCAGCACTTCCGCGGTGAACGGGCAGAGCTGGGTGGGTAGATCGTGTTTGTCGAGGCCTTCGAAGGGGCCGGCCACCACGTTGCGCACCAGCACGCCGGGGCCCGCTTCTTGCACGGGCGGCAGATTGGACGAGGTGGCCCGGGTGAAGATCTCCACCTCGGTGCCGCGTCGGGCCAGCTGCAGGGCGGTTTGCAGCACGTAGACGTTCATGCCGCCCGCATCGCCGGTGCCCGGTTGAGCCAGTGGTGAGGTGTGCACCGATAGCACGGCGACACGGTTCGGCCGTAGGTCCGGGCGTTGACTCACACTATCCATAGTGCACGTTGCATTCCCGGCCTCCATGCCGTCACGCCGCCAAGTGAGAGCTATCACAGACGATTGGTGAACTCACTCACAACTGGGCGGCGACGCCACCTGGGACGACTCGGATTTCCCCAGTCCGGTTCGACCGATTCACAAGCTGTCGGCGAACATGCTGATCTCGCCTACGAAGCGGGCCGGGTCCTCGATGAACAGCCCGTGCTGGGCCCCTTCCCAGAACGAGGCGCGCGCGTCGGGCACCGCCTCGAAGACGTAGCGGCCGTTCTCGATCGGGACCACCGGGTCGGCGGTGCCGTGCAGCACCAAGACCGGAATATCCAGTGCGCGAAGGGTTTCGGTGTTGTCGACGGTGCGGTAGAACAGCGCCTTGCGTACCGCGGGCGCGGTGGCGAGGCTGGTGCCGAACAGGCGTTGGGCGTCGGCGCCCTTATCCGCGCCGGGGCCGGTGTTGGCATTGCCGAAGGCCCCGAACGCGCGCACCGCGCGACCCGCGCTCTCCTCGAAGACACCCGGCATCGCGGCCTGCATCGCGGCGCCGCTCGCCGCGCCGGGCACGCCGCGCCCGATATTGGCCTGCGAACCGGTGAACACAGCGCCCGCGATCGCACCGGTGCCGTAGGCGGTCAGGTAGTCGCTGAGCACGATGCCGCCGTAGGACCAGCCGAGCAAGATCGCGCCGGACTCGATGCCCTCCCCCGCCAGTACGGCCGCGACGTCGGCCGCCCAGTTCTTCGGATCGTCGTAGCCCGTGGCAGGCGCGTCGGAGTAACCGTGGCCGCGCAGGTCGACCGCGATCACCCGGAAGCGGGCGGCGAGGTCGTCGGCCGCCCGGCCCCAGCAGCGCAGATTCGCCGACCACCCGTGCAACAACACCAGCGGCCGCGCGTCGGCCGGACCGCTTACGCGATAGACGATGTTGGTGCCATCCGCGCTCACCGCGTCCCGTATAGCCATGACGTCAGGCTAACGGTGATCCCCGCAACAGCGCTCCTGTCCGCAAACGGCCTGCATTTAGGATCGCAGGCATGAGCACTCGCACCGCTGTCGTCACCGGAGCCAGCTCCGGGATCGGGGAGGCCACCGCCCGGGAGCTGGCCAAGCAGGGCTACCACGTCTATGTCGGCGCCCGCAGGCTCGATCGCCTGCAGCGCGTCGCCGACGAGATCGGCGGCACCGCACTGGAACTCGATGTGACCTCCGACGACTCGGTGCGCGCCTTCGCCGACGCGGTCGAGCGGGCCGACGTGCTGGTCAACAATGCGGGCGGCGCCAAGGGCCTGGCCACGGTCGCCGACGCCGACCTCGACGACTGGCGCTGGATGTGGGAGACCAACGTGCTCGGCACGCTGCGCGTCACAAAAGCGTTGCTGCCCAAGCTGATCGCCTCCGGCGACGGCCTCATCGTCACCATCACCTCGGTCGCCGCCTTCGTCGCCTACGACAACGGCGCAGGCTACACCTCGGCCAAGCACGCCCAGGCCGTGCTACACCGCACCCTGCGCGGGGAGCTGCTCGGCCAGCCGGTGCGGCTTACCGAAATCGCCCCCGGCGCAGTGGAAACCGAGTTCTCGCTGGTGCGTTTCGACGGCGACGAGGAACGCGCGGCGAAGGTCTACGACGGCATCGATCCACTGGTCGCGCAGGACATCGCGGAGATCGTCGGTTTCGTCGCCTCGCGGCCGCCGCATGTGAACCTCGACCAGATCATCGTCAAGCCCCGTGATCAGGCGGACGCGGGTCGCTTCGCACGCCGCAACTGAGGCGTTATAGCCGAAGAACATTACTCACCGGCGATGGCCGGTGCACCGCACAATTGCTGAGTCAACGACGGGCCTCGGCTGCCGTTAGCATCGGATGCTTCGACGTCTACCTCAGATCGGAGTTGTGCGCATGTTCAAGGGGTTCAAAGAGTTCCTGATGCGCGGGAACGTCATCGACCTCGCCGTCGCCGTCGTCATGGGTACCGCGTTCACCGCGGTGGTCACCTCGGTCACCAAAGGCGTGGTGAACCCCCTGCTCGCCGTGTTCGGCAGCCAGAACGAGCTGGGACTCGGCGTCCAGTTGATCGCGAGCAAGCCGGCGACCTTCATCCAGGTCGGCCCGATCATCACCGCGTTCATCAACTTCTTCGTGGTCGCCGCCGTGCTGTATTTCGTGCTGATGCTGCCGATGAAGACGATCAAGAACCGCTTCGGCACCACCAAGGCCGCCGAGCCGACCGAGACCGAACTGCTCATCGAGATCCGCGACCTGCTCGCCGAACGCCACGACGCCGTGCGCGCCCAGCGGGCCGCGGACCACGCGATCGAGAACGACCCCGAGCTCGATACCTCGCTGCGCCGCTAGGCCCAGATCGACCGGATCTCGTCGGCCGCGCCCTTGCCCTGCCGCAGGCCTGTGCCGAACACCGCGGTCCAGGCCGATCCGTCGTTGAGGTCCGGACCGAAGATGTCGAGCGCGACGGGGTCCGGCACGATCCGGGCGACCCGCTGCACGCTCGACGGCATCCGCGTCGCGAAGAGGTGGGCGAGCGGCTCGATGAGCACCAGCGTGGACATGCCTTCGGCCAGATCGGCATTCGAGCCGTTGCGCAGCGCGCCGTCGACGTAGCGGCGGCCGTTGATGGTGACCGGCGCGGCCATCCCCGGCATCGCGGTGCTCGCCGTGATCACCAGGTGCACGGGCACCCCCTCGGTGCCGCGCCACACCTTCGGCGCACCCGAACGAATATCGACAGTCGGGATCAACAGCCGCGGGTGCGGCCAATCCCCTTCGCCCACCATGGCTTTCAAGCCCTCGACCCGTAGCCGTTCGGGTCCGGTGGAGGCGCTCAGCGCCAGCTCGGCAACGCGCGGCCAGGCCGTCGCGGCGTCCGGGCCACTCAGCAGCTCGAGCACCTGCGCCGTCACCACGGGATCCACCTGCGGCGCTGGCCCCGCGGCGGTCGGCGGTTCCGCGTGCGCGGCAAGGTCACGACCGTCTGCCAGCAAAGCCCCGACAATGGCGCCCGCCGAGGTGCCGACCAGCAGATCGGCCTCGGCCAGCTCGATGCCGTTGCGGCGCAAGCCTTCCGCCACCCCGAGCAACCAGGCGGTGCCGACCACCCCGCCCGGACCGAGCACCACCGCACGCCCGTCGTTCACCACGTCACCTTCTCGTCGAGCACATCGATATCAACGAGGTCGAACCTACCGTGGCGGGCCCGGTGCGACCGGGGTCGCGGTGATGACCGAGGTAGAACCATCCAAGGCGGACATGGTTTTCCAGGTGGCCCAGTCGATGGTCCAGTCGTACAGATCGCCATCGGCGGCCGAGAGCGGGATGGAGGTGCCGGTGACCTCAACCGGGTCGCCGTAGAGCGCGGTCCCGAAGTAGGCCTGTGCGTCGGCGGGCGAGAGGTTGATGCAGCCGTTGGTGACGTTCGAGGAACCCTGGGCGGACAGCGATTCCGGGTTGGCGTGGATGAATTCGCCGTTGTTGGAGATGCGTACGGCCCAGCGTTCGCGAACGTTGGTGTAGAACGGCGGGTTCGACATCATGAAGTCTTCGTACTTCTCGGTGACCACGTGCAACCCGGAGCGGGTGACGTTGCGCGGCTCGTTGCCCTCGCCGTAACTGACCGCGAAATCGAAGATGGTCTGGCCGTCGCGGACCACCTGCATGCGGTGGCTCGGCGCGTTGGCCTTCACGATCTGGCTGCGCCCGATGCGGAAATCCGTTGTCAGGTCGGAGTATCCGTAGTTGCCGTCGCCGAGATCCAGGCCGTAGAGCTTGGCCGCGACGTGCACCGTGGTGCCGGGCGCCCAGTAATTCTTGGGGCGCCAATGCAATCGCGAGCCGTTGTCGTCGGGGAACCAGGCCCACGCGCCCTCGGTGGGCGGGTCGGTGGTGATGGTCATCGCCTTCTCCACCGCGGCCTTGTTCTGCACGGAAGCCTTGAACTGCAGGATGATCGGCGCGGCAATGCCGACCTCCTGGTTGTCGGCGATGTTGATGGTCGCCGGGACGGTGTTCTTGGGCGCGAGCGTGGTGAACGTGCCGTCGATCGGGATCGGCTTGCGATCGGTACCGACCGCGGTGCCGGACCAGGTGTAGGTGGCGTCGTAGCCGAGCGGCTCGGTGATGGTGTAAACGCGCTTGTCCGGGGAGAATTCACCGGCGACCTGTTTGCCGTTGGCGTTGGTCAACGCCACCTGGTCGATGGTGCCGTCGGTGACGGTGACCGAGACGGGCGCCGTCGGGTTGACCTTCGCGGCGTTGTTCTCCGGCGCCAGGGCGACCTTGGCGACGGGGCCTGCTTCGCGGGAGGAGTTGCTGTTACCGCCGCTGCCGGTGCTGCATCCGGCCACCAAGGCGACCACGACGAGCAGCACGGCCGATACCGCGGCGACCGGTCTACGGATCACTGGACGCTTGCTCACCACATCGAATTTACGCGGGCAAACTCGTTCGATTGGCTATCGAAAGGTGTGGTGTCCGTTTCACCGGCTACAACGTCACGCCGACCGTGACCGGTTCGGGCTCGAGCCGGATGCCGAATCGCTCGGCCACCCCATCGCGCACCGTCCTGGCCAATTGCACCAGATCGGCGGCGGTCGCGGCCCCGCGATTCGTCAGCGCGAGCGTGTGTTTCGTGGACAGCCGGGCGGGTGCGTCAGGGGCGGGGAAACCCTTGGCGAAACCGGCGCGTTCGATGAGCCAGCCCGCGGAGAACTTGACCCCGTCCGGCGCCGGATAGGTCGGCACCGTGACATCACCCACATGAGCAGAGATCGCGGCGCGCACCTCGGAGACGCGATCCTCGGGCACGACCGGGTTGGTGAAGAAGGAGCCTGCGCTCCAGGTGTCGTGATCGGCGGGGTCGAGGACCATGCCCTTGCCCGCGCGCAGGCGCAGCACGGCGTCGCGGACCTGGGCGGCCGGGCGGCATTCACCGTTCGCGGCGCCGAGCAGGGTCGCGAGCTCGCCGAAGCGCAGCGGCACGCTCGCACCGCTCGGGTCGAGGGCGAACTCGACCGCGAGCACCAGTGCGTCGTCGCGGTGCTTGAGCACGCTGGTGCGATAACCGAAACCGAGCTCGTCGGGCTCGACCCAGCGGATCGCGCCGCTGCGGCGGTCGAGCAGCTGCACCCGGCGCAGCAGGTTCGCCACCTCTGCGCCGTACGCGCCGACGTTCTGCACCGGCGTCGCCCCGGCCGAACCGGGGATTCCCGACAGACATTCCAGCCCGCCGAGCCCCGCGGCGACGGTCGCCGCGACGACCGCGTCCCAATTCGCGCCCGCCTCGGCCCGCACCCCCTCGGCACCGAGCTCGACGCCCTCGGTCGCCACCCGCACCACCACGCCGTCGAAGCCGTCGTCGCTGATCAGCAGGTTGGAACCGCCCGCGATGAGCAGCACCGGGATCCCCGCCGCGTCCAGCGCGCGCACCGTCGCCACCAGCGATTCGGTGCTCGCGCACTCGGCGACCGTGGCCGGACCGCCGACCCGCAGCGTGGTCAGCTCGGCAAGCGGCACCGATTCGCGGATCCGGGCGCCGGTGGCGGCCAGCACATCCGACGGCACCACACGTGAAGTTCGCACAGGCAGACGGTAGCGTGTCCGACCATGGCTACACCGCTGGCGTACACGGCCCGCTACTCGCATCCCGCTGCCGCCGTGCGCGCGGCGTTCGCGAACGACCAGTACTGGAAAGACCGCGTTGCCGAGGTCGGCGGGCCGAATGCCCGGCTCGACTCGGTGAGTGTGCAGGGCGACCAGATCCGCGTCCAGCTGGTGCAGGCCATCGCCGCCGAGCTGCTGCCCGCCGCGATCACCGCGGTCCGCCCCGGCGACCTGATCATCCCCCGCGTGGAGAACTGGACCGGCGACGCCGCCACCTTCCAGGCGACCGTCGAGGGCGCGCCCGCCGAGGTGCGCGGCACCATCACACTGCAGGAGGACGGCGCGGGCTCGACCGCGGCCGCCAAAGGCACCATCGAGGTGAAGATCCCGCTGTTCGGCGGCAAGATCGAGGCCGCGATCGCCGAGCACCTGACCGAGGTGCTGAAGAACGAGGAAGAGTTCACCAACACCTGGCTCGACGCGCACTGACACGCGGAGAATCAGCCCTTCGGAGCGGGAAGTTGTTGCGACAGCACACTTCCCGCTCACCTTTTTTGTGGACCATACCGCCGAGCGAGGCCGGGGCCGCGCCACCCAGTAACCTCTGGATCCATGGCCCGTCGATTGGATTACTCCGCGCGCTACCCGTTGCACACCACCAAGGAGCTGTACGCGGCGCTGTCGAACCGCGACTACTGGGACGCGCGGATGGCGGAGATGCGGAAGTACTCGCCGGGCAACGAAGTGGCGTACCTGGAGGCCGGTGACGGCGGCATCGACGTCGAACTGCACCACATCCTGCCGCGCGACATGCTGCCCGAGATCGCCCAGGCCGTGATGCGCAAGGACATGGTGATCACCCGCAAGGAGAGCTACGGGCCGTTCGGCGCCGAGGAGATCATCGGCAAATACTCGGCCTCGATCCCGGCCGGGCCGGGCAGCCTCGGCGGCACCATCCGCCTGTTCCCCACCGATACCGGCTGCACCATGCGCTTCTCCTCGGAGGCGAAGGTGTTCATCCCGATGGTCGGGCCCCGGCTCGAGCAGCTGATGCTGGTGAACCTGATCGACCTGTTCCGGGCCGAGGCCGAGTTCACCGTGCAGTGGCTCGACGACCACCACCCGACCCGCTGACCAAACCCTTAGGCTCCATCACCCGCGGCACCACCGGCGTCAACCGGCTACGCCGCAGCGATCGCTGGTTGACCCACGACGAATCGGTGGTGGCGCGGCTGCGCGCGGCAACCGATCCACTGGTCGTCGATCTCGGTTACGGGGCCAGCCCGTGGACCACGCTGGAACTGGCGGCACGGCTGCGCACCGTGCGGCCGGAGGTCCGGGTCGTCGGCCTCGAGATCGATCCGGCACGGGTGGTGCCCGGTCGCGACGGTGTCACCTTCGCCCGCGGTGGGTTCGAATTGGCCGGACTGCGACCGGTTCTGGTGCGCGCGTTCAACGTGCTGCGGCAATACCCGGAATCGGCGGTGCCCGAAGCCTGGTCGACCATCCTGTCCGGTCTCGCCCCCGGCGGCCTGCTGATCGACGGCACCTGCGACGAACTGGGCCGCCGCTGCGCCTGGGTGCTGCTGGACGGCACCGGCCCGCAATCGCTCACCCTCGCCTGGGATCCGTTCACCGTCGCCCAGCCCTCCGATATCGCCGAGCGGCTGCCGAAAGCCTTGATCCACCGCAATGTTCCCGGCGAGCGAATCCACACCCTGCTCACCGCCGCCGACCGGGCCTGGGCCCGCGCGGCACCCCTGGCCCCGTTCGGCCCCCGCATCCGCTGGCGTGCTGCCGCCGAATCGCTACGGCAGGAAGGGTTTCCACTGCGCACCTACCGTCGCCGCATGCGCGACTGCGTGCTTTCGGTGCCGTGGGATACCGTCGCGCCGAAACTCGAACCGCCACGGGCGCTCTGAGACTCGCACAACAACCATGACCGGTGCCTGTTCTGACTTACGGTGCGTCGCTGACATTTTCGTGCATCGGTCAGGCGCACTTCCGCGCGTCGATTATGCGCTTGCCAGGGCTCGGTAGACCCTGGCTGCCGCGCGTGGGGTCAGACCCGCACCGGCCGTGCGGATTTCGTCGCTCGCGCAGCGGTTGATGGCGACCGCGTCGGCGACCACCTCGTCGAGTGCGGACTGGCCGATATCCGCCTCGGCGAGATCGAGCACCGTGCGCAGCGGTGTTGTCACCAAGAACGGGCCCGCCGACTCGATTTCGGTGCCGATCAGTGAGCGGCGCAGCACCACCAGTCGCGGGGTCACCGGCGGGCGGCCCGAACCCACCGAGAGGTGCAGGAACCGCGGGCGTAGCCGGCCGATGCCGTGCAGTTCGGCCGCGCTGTGATGGGAGACCGCGGCGGCACCGTCGAACCAGGCGGCCCACATGGCGTATTCGTCGAGCGGACCAGCAGGCCATTCGGATAGTCGGAGCAACCCGACCCCCGCCCTGGTCACCGACCCGTCGCCGAGCGCGATCCGGACCCGCGCCTCACACCGGGTGCGCACCACCTGGCGGGTGGTGAAGAAACCCGCGTGGCGACCGGCCAATCGCCGGAGCACACGCCAGCCGTGTTCCGCGGAACCGAGGGCCCGGCCCGCCGCCTCGCCAGCCATGTGCCTAAGGCTACGCTCGAATCCTGTGTCACATGTCACATTCGAACCCCTCATCGCCCCCTCAGAGACGGCACAGAAACGTCGGGAAGAATCAGCCGCATGAGTACGCAGCCAAGGCCGACCAAGACGATCACCCGGCGAGCCCTGCTGATCGCCCTGACCGTGGTAGCGATCCTGCTGGCCACGGCCTTGGCCGGCGGCGAGGCGTACGCCAGGCACACCGTCGCACAGTGCATCAGTACGCAATTCGAGAAGGAGATGGGCTCGAAGATCGATGTCGGCTTCGGCGCCAAACCGATGCTGATCACCTGGATCGACGGCAAGGTGCCGACGGTGCAGGTGGACAGCGACGACACCAAGTTCGGCCCCGCGGTCGGCATGGTGGTGCACGCCGAGTTCCACGGCGTCGAGGTGACCGACAACGGTCGCGGCGGCGGTGTGATCGGCAGTTCGTCGGCCGATGTCACCTGGCACAACGACGGCATCCGGCAGACGCTCGGCGGCCTGGTCAGCGGCGTGCGCTCATCGGCGGCCTCGGACATGCTGACCCTGGATGTGCTCGGCGGGCTGGCCCAGTTGCAGGTCAAGCCGGTGATCAAGGGTGGGGTCATCGAGGTGGAGACGATGTCGGCGCAGCTGCTCGGCATGGGCCTGCCCACCGACCTGGTGCAGGGCATCGTCGAGGTGTTCACCAAGAGCCTGCAGAGCTACCCGTACAACATGGCGCCGACCGAGGTGAAGGTGACCGACGACGGTATCGCGGTCAAGCTCGCGGGCGGTCGCGCCGAGCTGCCCGCCGCCGAGAACGCGAACGCCACCTGCGCCTGATCGCTTGCGCCGCACCAACTAACGGGAGGGCGGCTCAGGCCGGGAACCCGTCGAGCACCTCGCGCGACTTCGACAACCCGAGCCGCGTCGCGCCCGCCGCGATCAGTTCCGCCGCGGCCTCGGCGGTGCGGATACCGCCGCTCGCCTTGACCCCGAGCCGCCCGCCGACGGTCGCCGCCATCAGCTCGACCGCGTGCACGCTGGCGCCGCCCGCGGGGTGAAAACCGGTGGAGGTCTTCACGAAATTCGCGCCCGCGCGTTCCGCGACCCGGCAGACCTCGACGATCGCGGCGTCCGGCAGCGCGGCCGCCTCGATGATCACCTTGAGCACCGCACGGTCGCCGATCGCTTCGCGCACCGTCACGATGTCGGAGAGCACCGCGTTGTAGTCGCCGGCCAGCGCCGCGCCGACGTCGATGACCATGTCCACCTCGGTCGCGCCCTGGTCCACCGCGAGCCGGGCCTCGGCGCCCTTGACCAGCGAATGGTGTTTGCCGGACGGGAATCCGGCGACGGTCGCGACCACCAGCCCCTGCGCGCGCACCGGCAGCATCGACGGGGACACGCAGATCGCCAGCACCCCCAGTTCGCGGGCTTCGTAGATCAACGCGGCGACGTCGTCGGGGGTCGCCCCCGGCGCCAGCAGTGTGTGATCGATCATGGCGGCCACTTCGGCCCTGGTGAGTGACGCGGAACTTGCCATGAGCTGAGAGTCTGGCACACCGGCGGCGAATTCCGTTGCGCGCCTGGCGACACTCCCGCACACTCGTACTGGTGACAGATCGCCGGTAGTGACGCAGCGGTCGACTGATTAACGTGTGCGGATGGGCCCCTACTTGTTCGGGAGGAGACGACCGTGCTGATCCGTCGCGAGCGCGCCGACGACATCGCCGAGATCGCCGCCGTCCATCGCAGCGCGTTCGGTCCGCTTCAGGCGGACGGCGACCGTACCGGCGAACCCCCTGAGGACGACGCGGCCGATCCGCCCGAGGTCGATCTGGTCGCCCGGCTGCGCAGCGACCCGGGCTGGATCCCGACCCTCTCGATGGTGGCGGTGGAGTACAAGACCGTCATCGGCCACGTCTGCCTCACCCGGGCCGCCGTCGGCCCCTTCCCCGTCCTCGCGCTGGGCCCGATCGGTGTCGTGGCCGAACACCAGCACAGCGGTGTCGGCTCCGCACTCATGCACGCGGCCCTCGGCGCCGCCGACGCCCTCGACGAGCCCCTTGTCTGCCTACTCGGCCACCTCGACTACTACCCGCGATTCGGCTTCGTGCCCGCGGCCCGCCTCGGCATCACCCCCGACGTCCCCGCCTGGATTTCGCACTTCCAGGTCCGCCCCCTCAGCGCCTACGACCCTCGCATCACGGGCGAATTCCACTACCCTGAGCCGTTTTACGACCTCTGACCGCAACCCCGCCGGATCCCAGCAAACCTCCTGCGCTCCTTTCCAGGCTGACCTGGAAGGATGAGTGGCATGAGTTCCGCTCCACCCGCCCTGGACGATCGACGCTTCGTGCTGACGCTCGGCTGCCCCGACCGTCCCGGCATCATCGCCCGGATTACCACGTTCATCGCCGAGTTCGGCGGGTCGATCGTGGAGGCGGGCTACCACTCCGACGCCGACAGCGGCTGGTTCTTCACCCGGCAGGCGATCAAGGCCGCGACGGTGCCGTTCGGCCTCGCGGAACTGCGCGACCGATTCGCGGGTGTGGCCGCCGAACTGGGGCCGGAGACGGAGTGGCAGCTGCTCGACTCCGGTGCCCGCCGCAGAGCGGTGCTGCTGGTCAGCAAGGACGGGCACTGCCTGCACGACCTGCTCGGCCGGGCCGCCAGCGGCGAGCTGCCCGCGACCATCGAGGCGGTGATCGGCAACCATCCCGACCTGGCCGCGATGTCCGACGCCCACGGGGTGAAGTTCCATCATGTGCCGTTCCCGAAGGACCCGGCCGACCGTGCGCCCGCCTTCGCCGAACTACAGGCGCTGGTCGACTCGCACAACCCGGACGCGGTGGTGCTCGCCCGTTTCATGCAGGTGCTGCCGCCGGAGCTGTGCGCGCACTGGGCGGGCCGGGCGATCAATATCCACCACAGCTTCCTGCCCTCGTTCGTCGGCGCCCGCCCGTACCACCAGGCGTTCGCCCGCGGTGTGAAGCTGATCGGCGCCACCTGCCACTACGTCACCGCGGAACTGGACGCGGGCCCGATCATCGAGCAGGACGTGAGCCGCATCGACCACGCCGATGACGTGCGCGACATGGTCCGGCAGGGCCGCGACATCGAACGCGTCGTGCTCGCGCGTGGCCTGCGCTGGCATCTGGAGGGCCGGGTGCTCGTGCACGGCCGCCGCACGGTCGTGTTCACCTGACCGCGCGCAGCCGGGGTATCAGCCCGCGATCTCGGCGCGGCGCGGGCGCACCGATTCGAGGACGCGCGCCAGTTCCTCGTTGAACTGTTCGTAGGCCTCGGTATTGCCGAGGTGTCCGGTCGGCAGCTCCGTGAAGCGCGCCAGATGCCCGGTCTCCCTGAGCATCTCCGCGATCCGCTGGGAATGCACCACGGGCGTCATGTCATCGAACGATCCCGCGATCACCGTGGTGGGTACCGCCAGGTTCCGCGCACCCTCGCCGACGTTCATATCGGCGAGCAGCCTGCCGAACCTGGCCCGCACCATGGCCGGGCACGACCGCACGATGGCCATGCTGAAGTCGAGCAGGTCGCCCTTGGCCTTGGTGGTCATGATCGACCGCGCGAACAGCCACCGCACCGGCGCGATCGGCGGGAAGACGAGCGGGGCGCCGAGCCCGAGGCGCCCGAACAGGAACGGCAGCGGAACCTTCAGTTCCAGCAGCCGCATCGGCCGGTTCAGCAGCGGCACCACGGTGGTCTCGAAGACGAGCCGATCGGCCGCGGTATTGGTGAGCAGTACCGCGAGCGCCTGCTCGGCGACCCGTTCGGGATAGCGCGCGGCCCACGCCTGCAGCGTCATGCCGCCGAGGCTGTGGCCGACCAGCACGGCCCGCTGGCCCGGACGCAGCGATGCGGTGAGCACGGCGTCCAGGTCGTCGGCGAGCAGTTCCATGCTCAGCACGCTGGTGCCGTATTCGCTCTCGCCGTGGCCGCGCTGATCGTAGGCGACCACGCGGTACTCGCCGGCGAAGGCGTTGATCTGGGCGTTCCAATATTCGATGCAGCAGGTCCAGCCGTGCACCAGCACGATCACCGGGCGATCGGCGGGGCCGTAGGAGTGGACGCGGAGCCGGACACCGTCGCGGGTGGTCACCGGGATCGTCTCGGGCACGACGGTGGGCGGGTTGAACGCCGTGGTCGCGTAGGTACGGGACCGCAGGTTCGCGCGGTGTGCGTCGAGCAACCCCCGAAGCTGACTCGGGAAGTTCACCAACGCAGTCGGCAGCTTGGCACGCATCGGACACTCCTTTGTGTTACTGCTCGATACAGTAACTCCGATTCATGCCGCTAGCTAGTGCTAGCACCGCAAAAGTTATCGAGTATTCGTCGCTTACCAGCGCGGACCTCGCTGAACCTCGTCCACCTTCGGCCGAACATCGGCCAGGTAGATGCCGGTGGCGATGATGGCGATGAAGGAGAGCAGCCCGAGACCCGCGGGTGAGAGCAAAAGCAGCAGCACCGCGACCCCGAGGATCGCCAGCCAGATCGGCTTGGTCAGTTTGTCCACCGCGGTAAACGCGTCCGGACGCTGCCGCACGGCATGAATCAGCGCAAAGATCGTCGCGCCTAGCGCCGCCAGCCACAGCACGAGCAGGATCATCCCGGTCAATCCGTGCACCATATTCACCTCACCCATCATACGAGCAACGCCCCCGCACACCAGAGTGTGCGGGGGCGTTGCTCGGTCGAACTCCAATACCCTTGCGGCCCTTACGATTCAACGCTCGGGACGCACGGCGTAGCGGTCAGCTCATGCCTTCTTCGGCGCGGCCTTCTTCGCCGGGGCCTTCTTGGCCGGTGCGGCCTTCTTGGCGGCGGGCGCGGCGGGCGCGGCGGGCGCGGCGGCCTTGACCGGCGCACCGTTCTCCTCCGGGGCCGGGGTGGTCTCGGTGGTCACCGTGACGACCTCGGCGTCGACGACCGGCGCGGGCACCTCGCCCTCGACCTTGGCCGGGCGGCCGAGCAGGCCGTTGACCCGGCCCAGCACGTCCTCCGCGCGGGTGGCGGCGTCCTTGTACAGGGTCTCGACGCGCTCGATCTGCTCCTCGACCAGGTGGTTGGCGCGCAGCCGCTCCACGGTCTCCTCGCCGCGCACGGCGAGATCGGCGTAGATGTCGAGCACCTGGTGGTAGTACTTGTCGGCCAGCGTGCGCAGCTCCTCGGGGGTGAACTTCTCGCGCAGCTCGGCGAGGTCCTCCGGCAGTTCCGAGGGCAGTCCGGCGAGCCGCTCGCGCAGCGTCTCGAACTGGGCCTGCACATCGGCGGGCACGTTGGCGAAGCGCTCGCGGGCCTCGTCGACCCGGGCGGAGACGTCGGTCGAGGCGGCCCGCTCACGCACCTGGGTGACGACATCGGTCACGGCGGCGTAGATGGCGTCGCCCGCACCGACGGTAGCGAGCAGCGGCTTGGTCACGGTCGGGTTCTTCTCGGTCATGGTATTTCGTTCTCCTGGCGTGGCGGAGTTTCGGTTGGTGTGCGCGGAACGACGCTGTCCCCATCCCCCCCGGGCTCGTTCCCTCCGTTTTCCCGGCGAAACGATTCATAGATTTCGAGCAGCACCTGCTTTTGCCGTTCGCTGATCGACGTATCGGCGAGCAGGGCATCCCGGACCGGGCTGTGTGGCCGCTGTTCGAGATATCCGGCCCGGACGTACAACACCTCCGAAGACACCCGCAGCGCCTTGGCGATCTGCGTGAGTACCTCGGCGGATGGATTGCGCAATCCGCGCTCGATCTGGCTGAGGTACGGATTGCTCACTCCCGCAAGGGTGGCGAGCTGACGCAGCGAGACTTGCGCGGCCTCTCGCTGTGCCCTGATGAAGCCTCCGATGTCGTGCGCGGCGTTCACCACGCGGGCCGCTTTTTCTCCGACGCCGGCCGATTGCTCGGCCGAACTATCGGTGTACTCGGCGGAAACCTCGGGCTGGTCTGCCATCACTCACCTTCTGGCGGTTGTACGAGTTCAATTCTAGGACAGGGTGCTAACTATTGCAAGCAGTCTGCTAGCACCCTCTCGGCAAACGTTCGGCGCGCCGCTGCTCAGCCGCCGAACATCAACTGCGAGATCGTGTAAATCGCCAGGCCCGCAAGCGAACCGACGACCGTTCCGTTGATGCGGATGAATTGCAGATCACGCCCGACCTGCAATTCGATCTTCTTACTTGCCTCGTCCGCATCCCACCTGGCAACCGTATCGGTGACCAGGGTGCTGATCTCCCCGGCATAGTTCTCCACGAGATACCTTGCCCCCCGGTCGATCCAGCCGTCCACCTTCGCGCGCATGTCGGCGTCGTCGCGCAGCCGCTCGCCGAGTTGCTGCACGTTCTCGCCGACCTTACGCCGCAACGTGCTGTTCGGGTCGTCGGCCGATTCCAAGATCAAACGTTTCGCCGCGCGCCAGGTCGCCTCGGCCATCCCGGTGATTTCCTCGCGGCCCATGATCTGGGCCTTGATCCGCTCGGCCTTCTTGATCATCGCGTCGTCGTGCTGCAGATCGT
The DNA here is from genome assembly GCF_004634405.1 of Nocardia sp. CS682. Classification (NCBI taxonomy): domain Bacteria; kingdom Bacillati; phylum Actinomycetota; class Actinomycetes; order Mycobacteriales; family Nocardiaceae; genus Nocardia; species Nocardia sp. CS682. The sequence continues at coordinate 3,943,609 of NZ_CP029710.1, forward strand.
CGGCGAATTCCTCGAGAAAACGATTCGCCGCGAGCCGCACCTCGTGCTCGGGGTTGGACCGGACCTTCCAGGTGAACTCGACCAGTTCCCGGTAGATCCGTTCGGACAACAGAATGTTGACGAATTTCGGCGCCCACTGCGGTGCGTCGCGCAAGACGATGCGATCGATCGTCTCCTGCGAACCCAACGCCCACTGGTGCGCGCGCTCGGCGAGCAGGTCGATCAGCGCGAGCTGCCGGTTGTCGGCGAGCAACTCCGCGAGCACCCGGCCGATCGGCGGGCCCCAGAGCGGTTCGGCGATCCGCTTCACGATCGTCTGGTCGATGATCTGCTCGACGTCCTCGTCGCGCAGCACCCCGACCACCGCGCGCAGCAGCGTGGAACTCTCCTCGGCCACCCGGGCGGCATGGCCGGGGTCGGCCATCCACCGGCCGACCCGCCAGGAGATCTGCGCCGAGGTCACCTTGGCCGAAACCACCTCGGGCGCCAGAAAGTTGGTGCCGACGAAGGTGCCCAGGCTCTCGCCGAGCTGGTCCTTCTTCTTGCGGATGATCGCGGTGTGCGGGATGGGCAGGCCGAGCGGATGCCGGAACAGCGCGGTCACCGCGAACCAGTCGGCCAGCGCGCCGACCATGCCCGCCTCGGACGCGGCGCGCACATAGTCCACCCACCCGTCGCTGCCCCGCGATTCCAGCCAGCGACAGAACAGATAGATCGCCGTCGCCACGGCGAGCAGTCCGGTGGCCAGTGCCTTCATCCGCCACAGGTCGCGGCGTTTGCTTTCCTCGTCGAGGACCGCGGCGAAGCCGAACGGGGCGGCCGCCGCGGGCGCCGGGGGCGTTTCCAGGACCGCGATGTTGCCGGGAGCTTTCTCCATGGCTCCATTCTGCTGTGCCGGAGGGCGGGCCCGCCTGAGGGCGGCCTCGCGCATTTCGCGCTGCAAGCGCTCCAGCCGAAGATGTGCAACCTGTCGCATCCCGACCCAAACGCGCATATCACCAGCGACCGGGACATAAGCTGGAGGCGCACGGAGAATCCGACTAACAAGGGAGCCCACGCTGTCCACCGATGACCTTGTCGACGTCGGCGAGATCGCCGACCGACCGGCGGCGGTGCGCACCGGCCGACAGGATGGCCGCAAACGCCGATGGCGCCAGCACAAGATCGACCGCCGCGAGGAACTCGTCGACGGCACTCTTGCCGCTGTTCGAGCACGCGGCTCCAATGCCGGCATGGACGAGATCGCCGCCGAGATCGGCGTCTCCAAAACCGTCCTTTACCGGTACTTCTCCGATAAGAACGACCTGGTCCACGCGACCATGCAGCGGTTCATCGAGACCACCCTGATGCCACGGGTCTACGGCGCGATCAGCCTCGACGCGGACGAATATCAGCTGGTCCGTTCGGCCCTGGGCGAGTACGTCGGCACGGTCGACGAGGACCCGGAGGTCTATCGGTTCATCATGGGCAACGGCTCGGCCGACCAGTCCTCGCTGGCCGAATTCGAGAAACTCTTCGCCGAGGTGGTCGCCGCGGTGATCATCGACCGCGCGACCGCGAAGGGCATCCAGACCGAGGGCGCGATGCTCTGGTCCTACGTACTGGTCGGTGGCATCCAGCTGGCTACCCACTGGTGGACCACCAACAAGACGATGTCGCGCGAACAGGTGATCGACTACCTGACCATGATGGCCTGGAGCGCGATCGACGGGATGGCGCGTGCCAACGGCTCGCGCGAGGTGTTCAACGCGCAGCCGCACGTGCTACCGACACCCGGTGCGAACTCGGCGAACTGATCAATCGCCCGACTTCCGGGGTGCTAGCTGGGGTGCTAGCAAAAGTGTGACGACGGGCTCGACTTTGCCGCGAGGTTGGCTACTCTGAACCCGAGCGGTGCGCCCAGTGGGCCACGTCACCGCCCCGCGCACTGGCACCAATGGAGGTACCTCGATGGCGAAGCAAGTACCGACCTCTCGGCTTGCTCGTGGCACCAAGCTAGGTGCCGTCGCAGCCAGCTCGGTGATTCGCACGCAACGCGCGCGGCTGTCGATGCGGGGTAGATCCGAGGCCGTGCGCGCGAAGATGGCCGAGGAGTCCATGATTCGCACCACCGAGCAGGTGGTCATGGTGCTCGGCACCATGAAGGGCGTGGCCATGAAGCTCGGGCAGATGATGTCCGTGCTGGATATGGACCTGGTGCCGGAGGCGCATCGCGAGCGGTTCCAGAAGCGGCTCGCGGTGCTGCGCAATGCCGCGCCGTCGGTGTCGTTCGAGTCGATGCGCCAGGTGATCGAGGACGATTTCGGCCAGCCGCTGCACAAGATCTTCGCCGAGTTCGAGGCCGAGCCGATCGCGGCCGCCTCCATCGGCCAGGTCTATCGCGGCACCCTGCACGACGGCAGGCAGGTCGCGGTGAAGGTGCAGTACCCGGGCATCGACGCGGCGGTGCGCGCGGACCTGAAGAACCTGGCCATGTTCCGCCGGGTGCTGCAATCGGCGATGCCGTGGGTGACCCCCGCCGTGCTGGACGAGCTGCGGCTCAATATGGAGAGCGAACTCGACTACCAGGCCGAGGCCAACACCCAGTTACAGATCGCCGAGCTCTACGCCGGGCATCCGTTCATCGTGGTGCCCCGGTCGATGCCGGAGCTCAGCACCACCCGCGTGCTGGTCAGCGAGTACGTGGCGGGCAAGGGCTTCGAGGAGATCCGCCAGCTGCCGGACGCGCAGCGCGACCGGATCGGCGAGATCATCTACCGCTTCTACGTCGGTTCGCTGTTCACCTTCAACGAGTTCTGCGGCGACCCGCACCCGGGCAACGTGCTGCTCGCCGAGGACGGCAAGGTCGGCTTCCTCGACTTCGGGCTGTTCAACCGGATGGACCCCGAGCACGTGCAGTTCGAGCTGACCTGCCTGCGCGCGGCCGCCGAGGACCGCGCCGAAGACCTGCGGGAGTTGATGATCGAGCGCGGCGTGATCGACTCACCGGAGGAGATCGGCGCCGAGGAATGCCTGGAGTACGTGCTCGCCGCCTCCGAATGGTGTCTGATCGACGAGGACCTGACGATCACCCCGGAGCTGGCCAGCGGCGCGTTCCTGCTCGCGGTCGATCCGCGGGCCAGCGAGTTCGCCGGGATGAAGCAGCAGAATCTGCCGCCGGAGCACCTGTTCTCCCGCCGGGCGGATTTCCTCACCTTCGGCATGCTCGGCCAGCTCGGCTGCACCGCGAACTGGCATCAGATCTCCCGCGAATGGCTCTATGACGAGCCCCCCGTCACCGAGCTCGGCAAGGCCCATCACGCGTGGCTGGCCGAGCACCCGCCGGTCGCGCCGAAGAAGCCGCGCACCAAGGCGAAGAAAGTCCCGAAGCCCAGCTCCAATGCGTAACCCGCAGAACGGAAGACCATGGCAGACACACGCGAATTCGACATCGTCCTTTTCGGCGCGACGGGTTTCGTAGGCAAGCTCACCGCGGAGTACCTGCTCACCGCCGCACCGGAGTCCGCGCGCATCGCGCTGGCCGGCCGCTCGCTGGACAAGCTCACCAAGGTCCGCACCGAGCTCGGTCCGGTGGCCGCGGGCTGGGGACTGGTGGTGGCCGACTCCACCGACGAGGCCGCGCTCGCCGCGCTGGCCGCGCGGACCAAGGTGGTCGTCACCACGGTCGGCCCGTACCTGCGCTACGGCCTGCCGCTGGTCGCCGCCTGCGCGAAGGCAGGCACGCACTACGCCGATCTCACCGGTGAGCCGCTGTTCATCCGGGACGCGATCGACCAGTACCACGAGCAGGCCGTCGCGACCGGCGCGAAGATCGTGAATTCCTGTGGCTACGACTCGATTCCGTCGGATCTGAGCGTGTATCAGCTGTACCGGCGCTCGCTCGCGGACAACACCGGCGAGCTGGAGGAAACCACGCTGGTCGCCTCGCTCAAGGGTGGCGTCAGCGGCGGCACCATCGACTCGGGCCGGGCCATGATGGAGGCCATCGCCGCCGACCCGAGCAAGGGCTCGGTGCTGTCGCACCCGTACTCGCTGAGCCCGGACAGGTCGATGGATCCCGACGTCGGCCGCCAGTCCGACCAGGCGCTCTCGCGCGCCAGCGCCATCGACCCGAGCCTGGACGGCTGGGTGAGCACGTTCGTCATGGCCGCGCACAACACCAAGATCGTGCGCCGGACCAACGGCCTGCTCGGCTGGGTGTACGGCAAGAACTTCCGCTACCGCGAGGTGATGAACGCGGGCACCTCGGCCGCCGCACCGCTGGTGGCCGCGGGAATGGCGGGCGGCATCGTCGCGACCATGGCCGCGGGCGCGGTGCTGTCGCGAGTCTCGCTCGGCCGCAAGCTGCTCGACCGGGTGCTGCCGAAGCCGGGCACCGGTCCGAGCGAAAAAGCCCGCGACAGTGGGTGGTTCGCCATGAAGACGTTCACCCGCACCTCCTCGGGCGCGAAGTACGTCGCGACCTTCTCGGGCAAGGGCGACCCCGGCTACAAAGCGACCGCGGTGCTGCTCGGCGAGAGCGGGCTGTGCCTGGCCTTCGACACCGACAAGCAACCCGAGCTCGCAGGCGTCCTCACGCCGGGTGCCGCGATGGGCGACGCGCTCACCGAGCGGCTGCGCGCGGCGGGGATGACCATCGAGGTCGCGCGGGCCTGAAGACAGTGCGGCGGGCGGGGATCGGCGGCGACGCCGCGCCCCGCCCGCCGACGAACGCAGGAGTGATTCGTTGAATCTGGCACGACGCACCATGAACCATCCGGCGCTGGCCGCGGTGTACGAGCGGGCATGGCGACCCACGCTGTTCTATCTGGCCAGCGGGCGCAGCACCGCGTCGGATCGCCGCGATGCCGTGCGCACGCTGCGGCTCGACGGTGCGCAGAAGGTGCTCGATATCGCCTGCGGGCCGGGCAATTTCACCCGCCACCTGAGCAAGGCGTTGACCGGTGACGGCTTCGCCGTCGGCCTCGACTATTCCGAGCCGATGCTCGCCAGGGCCGTCGCCGACAATGCGGGCCCGCGCGTCGGCTACCTGCGCGGCGATGCCCGCGTGCTCCCGTTCGCCGACGGCACGTTCGACGCGGTGTGCTGCTTCGGCGCGCTCTATCTGATCCCCGACCCGCTCGCCGCCACCCGCGAAATGCTGCGCGTACTGGCGCCGGGCGGGCGAATCGCCATCACCACCAGCTATCGCGCGGACAATCCGTTCGGGCAGGTCAGCCGGGTGGTCGGCGGGTGGAGCGGGTTGCGCGTCTTCGACACCAGGACGTTCCCGGACCTCTTCGCCGAGGCGGGGCTGGTGGATATCGAACAGGACGTGCACCGGCTGCTGCAATACGTCAGTGCCACCCGGCCTGCGTAAACGGTAGGTGCAACACCGGGCTGGATTGCGCGAGCCGGAAACGATCTTCGGCTCGCCGGGGATACCTCTAGTGTCCATCCAGAACGTAGTTGTGCCACCAACATTCGCCGTGGTGTCACCCTCTCCGGTGCGTGAACCCGATTTCGGGGCCGGGAGGAGAGCAGGCGACGAAATCGGAGAACTGGTGCGGCATTTGCTGGTTATGGCGGCCTGCGTTGTGACAGTGGCGATTTCGATGGCGACCGGGGCGCCGTTGTCGGTCGCCGATCCGGGTCCACCTGGCGGACAGCTGCAAGCGGAGCTCGATCAATTGGTGCAGGCTCTCGGTGTTCCCGGCGCTCAGTTGGTGGTCGGCGGCGCGGGACTGAATGTCGAACTCGACAGTGGCGCCGGAAATCTCGTCACCGGCGGTGCTTTCCCGGACAACGCTCAAGTGCGGATCGCCAGCAACACCAAAACTTTCGTGGCGACGGTGTTGTTGCAACTGGCCGCGGAGCAGCGAGTGCAGCTGGATGCGCCGGTGGAGCAGTACCTGCCGGGCGTGGTCACCGGGCCCGGCGGTGATGGAAATCTGATCACCGTGCGAGATCTGTTGCAGCACACCAGCGGAATACCGGATTACCTGACGCAGTTGAGCCTTGCCTCCGTGACCGAGCTGCAGACACCCCGGTCACCTGCGGAATTGATCCGGCTCGGTCTCGACCAGCCCGCCGAATTCGCACCGGGCTCGAGTACCGGCTATTCCAATACCGGGTTTCTGCTGGCGGGCGAATTGATCCAGCGGCTGACGGGACAGCCGGTGGGCCTGGAGGTGACCCGTCGCATCATTCTCCCGCTCGGTCTCCGCGATACCTACTGGCCATTGTTCCCGCTGGAGAAGGTCATTCGGCGACCGCACCCGCGCGGCTATCAGGAGTTCGACGGTGTGCTGGTCGACATCACCGATATCGATCCCGGTTGGGGTCTGTCCGATGGTGCGATGGTTTCGACCGGGGCCGATCTGAATCGCTTCTTCATGGCCTTGCTGTCCGGCGAACTGCTCCCGCCCGCGCAGCTGGCCGATATGCAACGCACCGTCGAATCCGGCGACCCGTTCCGCGACGACGATTTCGGGCTCGGGCTGTTCCGCCGGGTCAATGCCTGCGGCCTCGAGAGTTGGAGCCACGGGGGCGCGATGACCGGTTTCGTCGTCGTCAATGCCGCGACGGCCGATCGCGCGGTCACCCTCAGCATGAACCAATTCCCCAACCCGGTCACCACTTTCCTGCACCGGGCTGCCATCAACAACGTCGTCGACGCCGCCCTGTGCGCCGGTTGACAGGAAACGCACACCGACCCGCCGCGCGGATTCCCGCGCTACGGGTCGATGGGCGAGGTGTTTATAGGAGTTTTCGGGTTCAGCTGCCCGCGCTGCCGGTGGATGGACGTGCCCGACGCAGTTCGCAGGCCACCCGATCGGCGTCCGGCCGGTCCTCGCCGGAGCGGGCGCAGCCCTGCGAGGTGTAGCCGTGCACGTCGTAGCCCTGCCGGTCGTAACCCCACCGGTCGAAGCCCCAGCGGTCGTAACCCCACCGGTCGAAGCCCCAGACGTCGTAGCCGTCCGGACCGTAGGGATCCTCCGGCTCAGCTGGTTTCGGCTGTGGCGGGGTCGTGACAGGCGGTTCGGTGGTCACCGGCGGCACGGTGGTGACCGGCGGCGTGGTCGTCACCGGCGGTGTCGTGGTCACCGGCGGCACGGTGGTCACCGGCGGCACGGTGGTGACCGGCGGCACGGTGGTGACCGGCGGCATGGTCGTCACGGGCGGCACCGTGGTCACCGGCGCGATGGTGGCGGGTGCCGTGGTAGCCGGGGTTTGATCAGGGGTTGCGAATGCCGGTATGACAAGCGCGGCGGGAGCAAGCGCCACCGTCCCGGCGACGGCGGCCAGCAGGACCGACTGCCGAACGGTGCGCGGACTTCTCCTCCACTGCGACATGGTTGACCTCCAACTCGAGATGAGCGCGCTCACCGCACCCGAGTCCCCTATCGGTCGAATGTCCAAATTCGCTACACGGCAGCGACTTTCGCGCCGACCCTACTTTTCGGGGCTTGCGCGGACGATCACCACCAGGTCGGCCGGTCGCTCGGCCCGACGCGGTCGGAGATCTGCGCGACCAGTTGCCACGGCCGCTGCGTATCGGTGGTTGCCTTGCCACTGGTCAAGATCGCTCCGGCCAGCCCGCGGGCCGGATCGGCCCAGCCGTACTGGGTCGTCAATCCGCTGCGACCGAAGTGAATCCGGGTGTTGCGCCCGAACTTCGATTTCCGTCCGCCCAGCTCGAATCCGGCTCGGCTCACCCGCCCGGCCAGCCCGGGCATGCGGTCGGCCGGTTGGATCGCGTCGCGCAGCGTGCTTTCCCGCATGATCCGCACACCGTCGAGTTCGCCGCCGCGCGCGAGGATTTCGTAGAACCGCGACAGTTCGACGGCGGTGGTGACCAGATTGCCCGACGGGAGTTCGGCGGTGAGGAAGGTCCGGGTCGCGGATTCCGATACCGCGCCGCCCATCCCGCCGCCGAGTGCTTTGCGCGCCAGGTATTTCGAGATGCGCGAGGGTCCCGGCCCGGTCTTCACGCCGGCCACGACTTTGCCGACGTCTTCGGGTCGTACGCCGAAGTTGTTCCACCGGAATCCCAGTGGGTCCAGCACCTGCTCGGCGAGGTGTTCGCGCATGCGTTTTCCGGTCGCCCGCTGCACGAGCAGCCGTTGGATCAGTCCGCTGGTGAGCGCGTGGTAGATCCGGAATCGCCCGGGCGGCCAACTGGGGACCAGATCGGTCAATCCTTGCGCGGCCAATTCCTCGTCGACGACCAATTCGAACCCCTTGTAGGGCGGCGTTACGAACGGCACGCCCGCCGAATGCGACAGCACGTGGCCGATGGTGATCCGCTCCTTGCGGTTGGCGGCGAACTCGGGAATGTAGGTACACACCGGGTCTTCGAGTCGAAAAGCGCCCTGCTCCACCAGCATGAACATCAGCGCCGCGGAAACTCCTTTCGCGGTGGAGAATCCGCAGAACGGGGTCTCCGGCGTCGCGAGCACCTGCACCGCGTCCGGCCCGTCGCCCGGCGCGTTTCCCCACCCGTGCCCGATGGCCCGGTTCAACACGATCTTCCCGTTGCGCCGCAGGCACACCTGAATCGCGGGCGTGGTGCCCATGCGATACCAGTCCCGCACCGACTCCCACAGCGCGTCGACGTCGGCCGCGGCCAATCCGGCCGCCGCGGGATCGTCCTCGTCACCGACCGTGGTCACCGAGTCCAGATCCTCGGCCACCGTCACCAACGTGCCAGGGAGTGCGCTCATTCGCCCAGCATATCGACCATTCGGCGGCATCCGGGATCGGTGCGCGCGGGCGCGGCGCTCAGCTCGACCACTCCTGCTGGAACAGCCATCTCGTGGGAGGGTGGACGATCTCGTCGAGCTGGAGCACGGCATCGTCCGCGGCGTGCAGCGTCAGCTGACAGACCAGCACGGCGGCGGGCCTGGCCAACCCGAGCCCGCGCCGCTCGTCGGCGGTGGCGAGCCGGGCGCCGACCCGGTCGCGCAGGTAGGCGACCCGCAGGCCGGTCACCGATTCGAGATAGCGCAGGGTGCCGCCGGGCAGACGTTCGGTCCGCAACAGCAAGGGCGCCGCTGCCGCGAGCGTGCCGTCGAACCAGGACGTGGCAAGCTCGGTGCCGCCGGATCCATTGTCGGTCAATCGCTTTCGCATGATCGCCGGGCTGCCGCTCGGCAGTGCCAGCACCTCGGCGACCAGCCCGGGCGCGGCGACGAGGGCGGCCGCCAGCACGGTCACCGACTCGTCTTCGGCGTAGGCAGAACCGTAGCGCGGTACTTGCTCGCGCAGCACCGGCGCACCGGGCCGGTCGGCCACATAGGTTCCGGAACCGCGCCGGGACTCCACTATTCCCTGCTGCCGCAGGGTATTCAGCGCCTTGGCCGCGGTCGGCCTGGCCACCTGCCATTGGGCGGCGAGTTCACGTTCGGAGGGCACCTCGGCACCCGGCGCGAGCTCGCCGCGCTCGATGCGATCTCGGAGGTACTCCGATATCCGCAGATATTTCGGCAGTACTTCATCGATTTCGGGCACCGGTCGCCTCTCTGCGCACACCGCCTCCGGCCGCCGCAGGCCGGGAGAAGAATGCAACAATCGTGCCCCACATCACAGGCACAGCGCGAGACCAAGCCGGTCCCCAGAGGGGTTACCGCCCGGTAGAGTGCCCATCCAGTACGGCACTGCGCCTATGGACCGAACAGCCAGTGGACCGAACAGAGGGGGTTCCCAGATGGCGGTACCGGACACCGGGCAGGGGACGGCGAGGCAGCTGTACGCGGCGGCCACCGGCGCGAGTGGGGATCGGCCCTTCGAGCTGGCCACCGACGTCGCCGAGAACCTCGCCGCCGCCTGCGACCAGCTCGTCGAGGACCTGCACCGGGCCATGGCCACCGGGCAGCTGGTGACCGAGGTGACCGGATTTCCGAATCTGCCGAGCGGACAAGGCCTTACCCGCGGCTTCAGCGGCAAGGGCAGGCAGTACCTCGATACGCTGGCCGCCTTCCAGGAGACGGCGCTGCTGTTCAAGGCCGCATATCTGGCGGCGGGCAAGAAGTTCGCCGACGCCGAAGCCGCGCACAAGGCCGCCCTGGACCTGGTCGCCGAACACTTAGAGGCACGATGAAACATCCTCGCGTCGGGCCGCGGGCGTGCTCGGGCACCACCCCGGGCCCCGCCGGGCACCGTCGAGCGGGCTGAGGGGATCGCCGTGGCAGACTCCGCCGCCCGCGCGGCCGCCGAGCACATCCGCCGGGAACTGGCCGGATTGCACTCCGGCACAACCGATCCCGCGTACGCGCCGGAGCGGGAACGATTCGGCTCCTACAGCCACCAGGAGATCTGGGACCTCGTCCACGAAGCGCTCGACCCGGCCGCGCTGGGCCACGCATCGGCGGTGTGGCAGTCGAACGCCGACGCGATAGCCGAAGCGTTCCAAGCCTTTTCCGACACCGCCAACCGGGAATTCGCCCGCTGGTCCGGCCGCGCCGCCGACGCCGCGTTACGGGCCACCCGGCAATTCGTCCTCGCCGGTACCGACGCCCACGACGTGTGCCAGGCGGTCGCCCGCTTGCTGGAGCTGAATTGCGATGCCGCGCAAGCGATCCGGGCCGCGATTCCGCCGCCGGTCCCGTATCGGCCGCTGGACGATCCGGCCGCCGAGGCGGTGTACGGCGGCCAGCGACGCATGGCGCACGACAGCGCGGCGGCCGATATCGAGGCCGATGTCCGGGACACGATGACCTACGTCTACGCCCAGACCATGCCCGCCTCCGGAAACCACGTGCCGCGTTTCACCCCACCACCCGAGGGGCCACTGCCCGCGGGCGATGGGGGCGCCGCACAGTGAAATGGGTGCTCACCCCGGACGAGTTCTCGCATGTCTGGGAAAACGAAACCAGCCTCGACCGCAGGCCCTACCCGGTCAACATGGTGCCCGCGGCCACCGTGCGCACCGAATCCGAGTACGCCGCACTGCGTTTGCCGCAGCGCTTCGCCCGCCAGGCCGACCCCGACCTGGCCGCCGCCCTCATGCTGTGCGGGCGCTCCGACGCGACCACCATCACCGTCTCCGGCGAGCGGAACACGCCCCCGCGCAACGGCTCCGGCGCCGACACCGAGCGCATCCTCGCCTTCGCCGCGGTGGTGCACAACCACGCGGGCATCCTGGTCGCCACCCCGGAGAAGGTGACCGTGCTGATGTGTCACGCCCGTGCGGTCGGCGAGCGCCTGGTGCAGATCATCGGCTCGGCCCCGGCCGGCAAGCTCGCCGCCATGCGGGAGCCGCAGGACGCGGTGCTGAGCCCGGACCGCACCGAGCCCTTCGTCACCAACGGCCATCGCGGCGCCGCCCGATTCCGGCAGACGCTGCGCAAGCCGGTGGACGGGCGCGGATTCCTGACCGTCACCGTGGAACCCGACAATCCGATGTCGCCGCCGACGCGCCACCGCACCTGGCTCGATTTCACCGGCGACGGGCGCTACCTGCTGACCACGTCCCAGGACCTCATCCTCACCCCGGTCTCCGACGACGACTTCGCGGCCCAGCTGATCGGGCTCGCGCACATCCGCTGAGGCGAGGGCCCGCTGTGGTAGTTGTGTGAGATGGCGAAGAAGCACTGGTCCGTTCCGGCCACCGAGGCGCTCAAAGCCGATGGCTTGAAGATCGCCGACCTGGACACCTCCGGCACGCCCGGATTCGACGGCGACAAGGCGGCGGGCCAGGAGCTGCTCGCCGAGCGCACCGTTGTGCTGTCGGGTCTGCAGGAAAAGCTTTACGCCAATGGACGATCCGGCGATCTGCGCAATGTGCTGCTGGTGTTGCAGGGCATGGACACCGCGGGCAAGGGCGGCATCGTCCGGCACGTCATCGGCTCGGTCGATCCGCAAGGCGTCGACCACCACGCGTTCGGGGTGCCGACCGAGGAGGAGCAGCGCCACCACTACCTGTGGCGCATCCGCAACGCGCTGCCACGCGGCGGCCAGCTGGGCGTGTTCGATCGCTCGCACTACGAGGACGTGCTGGTGGTGCGGGTGCACAACCTGGTTCCGCAGAAAGAGTGGGAACCGCGCTACGACGAGATCAACACCTTCGAGCGCGAACTCGTGGACGAGGGCACCACGCTGGTGAAGGTCGCCATGTTCGTCTCCCTCGACGAACAGAAGAAGCGGTTGATGGAACGCCTGGAACGACCGGACAAGTACTGGAAGTTCAACCCCTCCGACATCGACGAGCGCGGCTTCTGGCCCGCCTACCAAGAGGCCTACCAGGCCATGCTCGACCGCACGTCCACCGACTACGCCCCCCTGGCACGTCATCCCGGCCGACCGCAAATGGTTCTCCCGCCTGGCCGTCACCGAACTCCTCATCGACGCCCTGACCGGCCTCGACCTCGATTGGCCCCCAGCCAATTTCGATGTAGCCGAACAAAAGCGCCGCCTCGCCCAAGCCTGACCCGGTTCACACGAGCGGGCGGACCTCCTCGGCGACGAAGCGGACGAAGTCCTCGGGATCCGGCTCGTCGGCCGTCGGCTGGACGATGACGGTCGCGGCACCCGCCTCGGCCAGGGTGCGAACCGCAGCCGCCACGGCGTGCGCGTCACCGGCGACGCCCGCGCCGGGCGCGTGCTGCGGGGTGCGTTCGGCGGCCAGCCTGGCCGCGGCGTCCGGACCGGTGACGGCCAGCAGACTCGCGACGATCACATGCTCGTCGGTGCGCCCCGCCGCGGCGCGGCCCTGCTCGATCAGCGCCCGCGCGGCGCGCACACCGTCGGCATCGGTGATCGAATCCAGCAGCGTCCCATCGGCGTGCGCGCCGCACAGCTCGATCGAGCGCGGTCCACGGGCGCCCGCGTAGATCCGCGGCGGCGCGAGCGGCGGCCAATCCAGCGCAACCTGGTCGAGCTGGACGTAGCGACCCGAGGTGGTGACCCGTTCGCCGGCGAGCAACGCGCGCAACGCGTCCAGATATTCACCGAGCAGCGTGACTGGGGACTGCACCCGCGCCCCCACTTGCCCCATCCAGTCCTGCACGCCGTGTCCGACGCCGAGCTGCACCCGATCGGGGAACAGGCGATAGAGCGTGGCGGCCTCCATCGCGGTGAGCGCCACGTTCCGCAGCGGCACCGGCAGCAGCCCGATACCAACACTCAGCCGCTCGGTCCAGGCCAATGCCGCTGCGGCACTGGCGATTCCGCTCTCCAGGAAACAGTCCTCCCAGAGCCAGAGCTGCTCGAGCCCGGCCGCCTCCGCGGCCATGGCCACGGCACGCAGGCGTTCCGGCGGATTCTGGGGGCGAAATACGGCACCGAGGACAGTCATCCCACCATTCCTACCCGTCGGGTCCGACAACGCGCGAGATTCGCGGCCGCGTCTGCGCCCGATATTTCGGAATCTCTCAGGTTGACCCACGATGATGTGGCCGTGGCCCGACCACGCGGGGACAAGTTTCCAGATCTACCATCGTGGCGGCAGGTACCGGCAGTCGAGCGAAAGGCGTGGTGAACGCACGGTGAGCAAGAACCCGGGTGGGAAGAAGAACCCGCTGCTGGCGGCGGATCGCGCCGACCGCAACCGCAAGATCTTCATCCAGGTGGCCGTGGCCGCCGTACTGGTCGCGCTCATCGCGGCGATCGGTATCGGTGTCGCGGTGAAGAAGGCCCGCAGGGACGACCCGGGGCCGAGCCCGGCCATCGCGGCGGCGGCGAACCAGAACGCGTCGGGCATCACCGGAACGATCACCGACAACGGCGCCATCCGGATCGGCAAGCCCGATGCGAAGGTCACCGTCCGGGTCGTCGCCGACCTGCAGTGCCCCGCCTGCAAGGCCTTCGAGGAAGCCAACGGCAAGGTGCTCGACGAGGCCGTGCAGAACGGCACCGCGGTGGTCGAATACAACGTGATCGCGTTCCTGGACAAGGCCTCCAGCACGCGTTACTCGACGCGCGCGGCGAACGCCTCCTACTGCGTCGCGGAAGCGGATCCGTCGAAGTACGTGTCCTGGGTGTCGGCGATGTTCGCTCAGCAGCCCGCCGAGGGCGGTGCGGGCCTGACCGACGACAAGCTGGTGCAGATCGCGAAGACCGCGGGCTACCCGGATTCGGTGGCGAGCTGCATCACGGATGTGAAGTACGACAAGTACATCCAGGCCCGCACCGACGAGGTGCTCAACAGCGGCATCAAGTCGACCCCGTCGGTCTTCGTCAACGGCAAGCAGATCCAGTCGAGCCAAGAGCTCATGGGACCCGGCGGCCTCGCACCCGTGATCGCCGCCGCCGCGGCGCAGTGATCACCGCCCCGCCCCGGGCCGCCTGGATTCTTCTGCTCGGCGGGCTGGCCGGCTGGCTGGCCTCGGTGGCGCTGACCGTCGAGCGGTTCAAGCTGTTCACCGAGCCGGGCTACACCCCGTCCTGCAGCATCAATCCGATCCTGTCCTGCGGCTCGGTGATGGTGACCGAGCAGGCCGCGGTGTTCGGATTCCCGAACCCGCTGATCGGCATCGTCGGCTTCTCGGTGCTGGTCACCCTCGGGGTCCTGTCGGTGGTCGGGGTGGGGTTCCCGCAATGGATCTGGGGCGGGCTGTGGCTCGGCCTCGCGGCCGGGGTCGGCTTCGTCTGCTGGCTGATCTTCCAGAGCCTGTACCGGATCAACGCGCTGTGCCCGTACTGCATGGTGGTGTGGGCGATCATCACCCCGCTGCTCGCCGTGGTCACCGATCAGCTCTGGGGCGGGTCACGCGGCCCGCTGCGAGTGGTGGCGGAGTGGCGCTGGACCATTGTCGCGCTGTTCTACGCGGTGGTGCTGTTGCTGATCTTCCTGCGGTTCCAGGATTACTGGCTGTCGCTGGTCTAGTTCGGCGTGCCAAGCGCGAGCACCAGGGTGACCGTGCGACGGCCGCCCGCGGCGTCGAGGATCTCGAGCTCGATCGTGTCGTGTGGCTTGTGCACGTTGATCGCCGCGTGCAGTGCGCGGGCCGAGGTGATCACGCGACCGTTCACGGCCGTGATCACCTCGCCGCGGGTGAGCCCCGCCGCGTAGGCGGGTAGTCCGTAGAGCGCCAGATCGATCCGTGCCCCACTCGGTTTCGCGTCGGTGGTCAGCACGCCGAGGGTCGCCGTCGGGCCGATGTGCACGGTGTCGGTGGGAATGCCGGAACGGATCTGCTCGACCACCCGCATGGCGGTATCGATCGGCACCGCGTAACCGTTCGGCGGCCTGGTCGTCGCGCGCTCCGGGTCGCCCGACGCCGCGGCGATCACGCCGACCACCGCACCCTCGCGATCGGCCAGCGCGCCGCCGGATTGTCCCGAGCTGACCGCCGCGGCGACCTCGAGCATCCCGGTGAGCGGCTTGCGGGACAGATCGGCGGAGTTCAACGCGACGATGGTGCTGTCCAGATCGGTGAGGGTGCCCTGGATCGCCGTCGGCGTGCCGCCGAGCCCGCCCGCGTTGCCGATGGCCAGCACCTCGTCGCGCACCCGCACGCCAGCCGAGCTGCCGATGCGCGCGGTCACCAGATCGGCCGCGCCGGACAGCGCGAGCAGCGCGATATCGACACCGGCGTCGTAACCGAGCACGACGGCGTCGTAGGTGCGCCCGTTGCCGACATCGGTGACACTCACCGTGTCCGCGCCTTTGACCACATGATGGCTGGTCAGCACCTGACCGTCGGGGGTGAGCACGATGCCCGAGCCTGCGGCGCCGAGTCCGAACGGCGCGGCCGACGCGCTGATATCCACCAGCGCCGGGTCCACCACCGCGGCGACGGCCAGCGGGTCCAGCGGCGGCGGGGGCTGCTCGATGGTCGGCGCGGCGAGTTCGCTCGCCCCGGTCGGCCAGCCCGGCAATTCCCCCGGTAACCAAGGAATCCGGCCACGGCGAGCAGCGCGGCGACGATCATCGCCAGCGCGCGGCCCCCATACCGTTGCTCATTCATCGCACTCCGCCTCGATGCCATGCGAATTCCATTGTGGCCGGAGATCTTCACCGTAGATCGAAATCGGGTCGATGACCGCCGGTGCCCGCCGAAATACCCGCGTGTTCGTAATTCAGGCGTGTCCGTTATGTGTCATGTTTGGCATAGAGAGCTATGCGGCGGTAGGCATGTATGCATGAGCGAGCGCAGCGAGCGACCAAATAACACAGCCCCACTAGTGGGCATGCCGGAACCGAGCGCTAGCGAGGTGCAGGCATGACCTCTGCTGCTGCGTACGCTGTTTCCGCCTCTGATGGCGCATTCGAGAAAGTGACGATCGAACGCAGGGACCTGGGTCCGCGCGACGTGCTGATCGACATCAAATTCGCCGGTATCTGTCATTCCGACATTCACACCGCGCGCGACGAGTGGGGCGGCACCAAGTACCCCTGCGTACCGGGTCACGAGATCGCGGGCCTGGTCGCGGCCGTGGGGTCCGAGGTGTCCAAATATCAGGTCGGCGATCGCGTCGGGGTCGGCTGCATGGTCAATTCCTGCGGTAAGTGCGGACCGTGTCTGGCCGACGAGGAGCAGTACTGCACCCGCGGCGCCACCATGACCTACAACACACCCGTCGATCCGGCCGTCCAGCCCGGCGGGTACACCATGGGCGGGTACTCCACCCAGATCGTGGTGACCGAGAACTTCGTCGTCGGCATCCCCGAGGGGATCGGGCTCGACCAGGCCGCACCCCTGCTGTGCGCGGGCGTCACCCTGTTCTCGCCGCTGCGGCACTGGAACGCCGGGCCGGGCAAGAAGGTCGCCATCATCGGCATGGGCGGTCTCGGGCACGTCGGGGTGAAGATCGCCGCCGCGCTCGGCGCCGAGGTGACCGTGCTCAGCCACTCGCTGAGCAAGCAGGACGACGGCAAGCGGTTCGGCGCCAGCCACTACTACGCGACCAGCGACCGGCAGACCTTCCGCGAGCTGCGCGGCCGGTTCGACCTCATCCTCAACACCGTCTCGGCCGACCTGCCGATCGACGACTACCTCAAGCTGCTGAATCTGGACGGCACCCTGGTGATCCTCGGTCTCCCGGAGAACCCGATGAGCGTCAAGCCGTTCACCATCGCGGGCTACCGGCGCTCGCTGGCCGGGTCGATGATCGGCGGCCTGGCGCAGACCCAGGAGATGCTGAACTTCTGCGCCGAACACGGCATCGGCGCGGAGATCGAGGTGATCTCCGCCGACGAGATCGACGGCGCCTACGACCGCGTGGTCGCCAGCGACGTCCGCTACCGCTTCGTCATCGACGTGTCGACCATCTGAGGTAGACCGCGCCGCAGAACTGATCGACCCGGTCCGATCACCGAAACGGACGCGGGACGGCAACATATTTCCGCGGATACCTTCCAGATCCACGCAACTTTCCGGCAGCACTCGGAAGAAATGGATCTGGCATGGACATGGTGCGAACGCATACGAATCTCGGGCTCTTCCTCATCGACAAAGAATCGGGCGCCGCGATCGCGCGGCACCCGGTCTATGCCGAGGTGGTGGTAACGCGGTGCGGCGGTGGATCACACACCCTCGACGACGGGACCGCGACTTCGCAGTCCGGCGAATCGACGGACTGCGAGTCCGAGATCGAGTGGGCCGCGCCGCTCGGTGTGCTGTGGACCGACCACGTCGGGTATGTGTCCTTCGATCTGACCCGGTTGCCCGCGCCGGTCAGTCGCCGGCTCGACAACACGGTCACCGTGCGCCGATACGGCGCGGCCGCGGTCACCGATACGGGCGAGGACTTCGACAGCTACGAAACGATGACCATCCGCGCGCTCGCCTACGGTGCCGCCGAATGGGTGGACGTGCTCGACCAGAACCGGTTCACCGCGGGTGCGGTGGTCGGCCGAATCGTCTTGCCGCCCACCGGGATAGCGCCGCCGCATTACGAGGGCGGGATGGCGACCATGCAGAATCCCAATCTCACCGACTGGCAGCTGTCACCGTCCTCGTTCGCCACCAACCCCAACCAATTGGTCGGCGAGAACGGCTGCGAAAACCTGTACCCGGCCACGCTGTCCCTGCACGAATTCACCACTCGCCAGGTGGTTCGGCTCAGCGACGATCCACCCGGCATCACCATCCCCGAGCCCTACCGCGCGGCCTACATCGATGAGTACAAGGTCACCTGGAGCGCCCTGGGTCATTCGCTCGGCGAGGTCCTGTACAGCCTGCCGCTCGCGCCCGGCGAATCGGTGAAACTCGCCATCCTGGACTGGTCCTGGGACAGCCTCACCCGCCGGGACGAGCAGACCAAGCTCACCGAGGACGTGCTGCACCGGACGCACCGAGACCGCACGATCAGCGAGACGGTGCAGGCCGGGCTGCGCGAAATGCAGCACGGCTCCAATTTCATGGGCGGTGTCGCCCACTCCGGCGGCGGCAGCGGCAGCGCGAACGTCGGCGTCGTCGGCCTGGGTGCGGCGGTCGGCGATGCCTGGAGCATGGGCGGCAGCACCGCGACCAGTGACGGCAGCCGCGACCTGACCGCGGAGAATGTGCAGCGCCTCAGCGACAGCTTCAGCCAGGCGAGTTCGGCGGTGCGCGAGATCAATTCGACGGTCGTGGTGCAGGCCAGACAGGAGCAGCACGAGTCGATCCAGACCCGCACGTTCTCCAATTACAACCACGCGCACACCCTGACGATCCTGTATTACGAAGTGCTGCGGCACTATCGGGTCGCGGTGCAGTGGGTGCGCCGCCGCCCGGCGGTGCTGGTCCGATACCCGGCACCCATCACCGATTTCGACGATGCCCAACTGCTGCGGCACCGGGCCGTCCTCGAGCCGGTGCTGTTGGACCCGGCCCTCGCGCCGGGCTTCGCGGCCCTGGCGAAAAAGGACATGGTCGCCAGGAACCAACTGCTGCACGGCGTAGACCCGGGCACCTTGGACAAGCCGCAGCCCCAGTTCTGGGAGGGTGATCTGCGATTCGGCCTGTTCGAGTTCTACGTCAAGCCCTCCGAGGGCGGCGGGGACACCACCGACCAGCAGGTGATGCTGAACCTGATCCTGCTGGACGGCAACAATGTGGTGCACCGCCCGCTGCTGCTCGAATGGGAGAAGGGCGACCTGACCCGCAACGTCAATACCGCTGAGCGGCTGAACGATACGGCGACGGCCAGCTTCATCTCCAAGCCGGACCAGCCGGTCCCCTGGCGGGACCTGGTCGGTTTCGAGTTCGTGCTGCACGAGGACAACAACTGGCGGGCGGATCGCCTGGCGATCAACGCCTTTCATCCCGGTGGCGCCATCGCGCTCCTCGACAACGTGGACGTGGACCTGTTCTTCCGGCAGAACGGGTCCTCCAACACCGTCACGTTCATCCGGCGCCCCGGCCCCCGCCCCGCCGACCTGCCGCCCACCTGGTCGCCCGCCAAATCGCTGACGCCGGAGGAGTATCAGCACGCCCAACGGCTCATCGACCACGTCAATACCAACAACGCCTACTACAACCGCGCCGTCATGCTCGCCACCCGGACCGCGGATATCAGCGTTGCCTTCGAGACGATGCCGTGGGCCGACGGCAAGACACTCGCCGACGTCGCCGTGCCGACACCGCTCGAGGTTTTCGGCAACCATGTCGCGTACCCGTTGACGGCGGCGGGCACCGTGGTCATGGACCCGCCGCCCGAGGCGAGGACCGAACGGCTGATCACGATGCCTACCCGCGGCGTATTCGCGGAAGGAAAACTGGGCCACTGCAATGTCGCGGAGGAGATCGACAACACCCGCTTCTGGAAGTGGGAGGAACACCCGATCCCCATCCAGGCCCCGGAGATCGCGCCCGTCGTGCCGACCACGCCGACGCCGGTCCCTACCAACCCGACGCCGACACCGTTCCCGCAGTCGCTGGTCAATGTCGTCGCGCCGAGTCCAGCCCCGGATCCGGTGGGGCTGGCCGCCGCACTGCAACTGCTCGGCACGCCGGGCATCTTCCGGGACATGTCCGGCCGCGCCGAGGTCGCCGATCTGTTGAAGAAGTTGTCCGACAACACGATCTCGATCGCCGAGGCCGCCACCAAGGCGCGCGAGATCCAGTCCAAGTACGGCAGCGCAGGCGCGGGCAGCGGCGACGGATCGACGGCCGCACCGGCCGCCGGGCTCGGCGCGGGACGCACCTCGCCGAGTGACCGCTCGTCCACGACCACCCAGGATCTACAGGACTTGCAGCATGTACTCGGCAACGCGCAGGCGAAGAACCTGATCACGGCCGAGGCCGCGAAGGAGGCCTACGCCAGGGCGCTGCGCGGCGCCTACGACCCCGATTACACGAACACCTCGACCAGGAAACCCACTGCCTCCGTGCCGATTACGGCGGCGACCGACGCGCAGCTCGGTCAGGCGGCGGCCGTCGAATTCTTCGACGCCACCGACATCGACAACTACTTCCTCGATGTCACCGGCAAGACCTTCGCGGGCTGGTTCACCGCGACCCTGGCCGGGCGGGGCAGCTGGGGGCCGCTGTCGATGTCGATGGACACCGACACGCTCAACCGCTTCATCGAAACCTGGAATGCCTTCCCGCCCATCGTCGGCACCGACCGCGGCGTCGGCGCGAAGGGCATCACACTGCCCGAATTCGCCACACTGATGGCCAAATTCCTGCACGAGACCGGTGGCAAGCTGCAATTCCGCGGCGCGGAAACCGTCGGCGGATACGGACATCCCGGGCTGTCCTATGCCTTCGACTCCTTCCTCATCCAGCGGCCGGGCGAGGCGGCTTTCACCAAGGCTTCCTACAACACCGGCAACGGCAATCACACGGCGTACGCCTGCTTCCACGACCCGATCTACCTCGCCGCGTTCGGCACGCTCGCCCCCACCGAGCAGGCCGTACGTGACCGCCAGGAATGGCGGGGCACGACCTGGCCCGCCGGCGTGCCGACGTCGATCGACAGCTCGACGGCGTTCCTGCAGGAGGCGGACTTCTACAAGTTCCGCGGCCGCGGCGCCATCCAGTCCACCGGTCGGGTCGCCTACCTGCCGATCGTGGAGTTCGTGCGGACCTACGCGGGCGACGACGCCCGGATCACCGCGGTCAAGGACCGGTGGACGAACCTGGCGAGCACCCTTGCCGCCCAGGGGGTCGAGTTGACCAGCAACGACGACTTCGCCACCGCATCGAGCAACGCCGACTGGGACGCGCTGTTCGCCACCGTCACCATCCAGGCGGTCGCCATCCGCGGCCACAACAACCTGGCGGGCAAGCACTATTTGCCGATGTCGAGCAGCGCGCCGGTGCTGCGCGGCACCGGTCGGGGGTCGGCCTACTTCGTCGCGATCGCGATCGCGGGGAACAACCCGTCCTACGGCAACGACGTCCGCCAGCGCATGCTCGATTTCATCGGCACCCTGTGGCGGACACCGCTGCCGTCGGCCGGTTCGATCGAGATCTGATCCGCGCCGGGCCCCGGGGATCGGATTCCCGGGGCCCGGTGGCGTGCTGTTGCGGGCACCTCAGTGCGGAATGCGGGGTGAGATCGAATCGGGTGGGTACGTTGGCGATGTGGCTTCGGACGAAGACGACAACGCGACACCGCCTGCGGATGCGTCCGCGGTAGCACCCACTGGCGAAGCCGTGGTCACCGCGGAGATGACGGCCATGACCACGCCGCCGCCGTGGCTGCTGCGAGCGTTCCTGCTCGCCGCGGCGACGGTGGCCGGGCTGTTCGCGGGCTTCTGGGCGCTGACCCGGCTGCAGGGCTTGCTCACCATTCTGTTGGTCTCGCTGTTTCTGGCCTTCGCCATCGAGCCTGCGGTGAACTGGCTGGCGCGTCGCGGGATGAAGCGCGGACTGGCCACGGGCGTGGTCTTCCTCGTCCTGATCGCGGTCGTCGTGGGCTTCTTCTGGACGCTCGGCTCACTGCTGATCGATCAGGTCACCGCGCTGGTCAACAATGCGCCGCAGTACGCCGACCAGGGCATCGACTGGATCAATCACACCTTCAAGACGAACCTGTCCGGTACCGACATCGAGCGATATACCAGCGACTGGAGCAAGTACCTCGAGGGCGCGGCCGGAAACGCCTGGGACATCAGCACCCGGGCGGTCAGTGTGATCTTCCAGTCCCTGGGCGTGTTGCTGTTCACCTACTACTTCGCCGCCGACGGCCCGCGCTTCCGCAACGCCGTGTGCTCGCTGCTGCCGCCGCGCAAGCAGCGACATGTGTTGCGCGCCTGGGATATCGCGGTGGAGAAGACCGGCGGCTACATCTACTCGCGCGGATTGCTCGCGCTCGCTTCGACCGTGGCGCACTACGTCGCACTGCGGGTGCTCGATGTGCCCTCGGCCTTCGCGCTCGCGCTGTGGGTCGGCGTTGTCTCGCAGTTCATCCCGACCGTCGGCACCTACCTGGCCGGCGCGCTGCCGGTCATCGTCGCGCTGGTGCACGACCCCTCCGACGCCGTGTGGATTCTCGGCTTCATCGTGGTGTACCAGCAGTTCGAAAACTATGTGCTGCAACCGCGAATCACCGCGACCACCCTGGACATGCACCCGGCCGTCGCCTTCGGCGCGGTGCTGGCCGGCGCCGCGCTACTCGGCGCGACCGGTGCGCTGCTCGCCATTCCGGTCACCGCGACCGTGCAGGCTTTCTCCGGGGCCTACATCCGACGCTACGAGGTGCAGACGGACGTCGATGTGCGTGCACCGCTGCCGCCACCTCCACCCAAGCCCCACCGAAAGTGGGCCCGCCAGTTGACCATCCGGTTCACCGGAGCTGAGCGACCGAAGGGCGAGTAGCCGCGCACCGGCGCAGCTGCTCGACCAGCGCCGAGGCGATCTTGCCCAGCTGCGCGCGGCTGTGCTGCGCGGTGTCGTGCTCGACCTGGATGGTGAGCCGGTCGCCGACGGTGAAGACGGTGAGCTTCGGCGGCATGCCCGGACCCATCGCGAAGACGTCGTCGCGCACGTGCCCGATACCCGGCGGTGTCGAATGTGCCGGCAGGCGGCCGATATTGGACATCGCCAGGGTGGGCGCCGCGGCGAACGCGGCGGCCGTAGCCGGGTCGGTGACGCGCTGCGCGGCCAGCAGGAATCGGCCCGCGTCGCGCCGCGCTACCGCGGCCCGCATACCGGCCGTCACCAGCAGACCGAGATCGATAGGGCGGTGCTCCGGCCCGACCTCGGCTGGGGTGCCGACACCGGACGCGACATTCAGCATCGTGCTCGCGGGCAGCGGCGGCACCAGCTCGTTGCGCAGATCCATGGCGTGCCCGCAGATCAGCGGCAGGGCTCCGGTGGCCGGTTCGAGCTGCGTACGCCAGGCCACCAGCGCGGCGCCGCAGAGCAAGCTGTTCACCGAAATGTCGTGCGCGCGAGCGGCATCGATCAGGGCTGCGGTTTCGGTGCTGTCCAACTCGATGCGCCGCACTGCGAAACGGCCGAGCGGATCGTCGCCGACGCCGTCCCCGTCGCAGGGCAGCACACGCGGCGCCGCGGCCGGGTCGATCATCGTCACGCCCGCGGCGGCGAGTTCGAGGAACTCGGCCACCTCGGCGTCGGAAAAGACCTCGGCGAGGCGGGTATCCATCGCCTCGGGCAACGACTGATCCGCGTCGCCCACCGGCAGTGGACTCCCCGCGATGTGCGCGGTATAGCGCCGCCACAGCTGTGCGAGCAGCGCGAAAGCCGATCGGCCATCGGCGATTCCGTGATGGATGATCAGCACGATCTGCTGGCGCTCGCCGGCCCGCAAGAGGTGGGCGCGGAACAAGCCGTCGGTCCAGTCCCGCGGACCGTTCACCAGCCGCAGATAGTCGGCCTCGTCACCGTCGGTGACGTCCAGGCGCGGGCGATAGTCGTCGTCGCGGCGCAGGTACATCGCGCCGTCGGGCTCGGTGATCACCCTGCTGCGCAACATCGGGTGGACGGCGGCCAGCTCACCGAGGACCCGGCGCAGCAGCTCGGGATCGAGCGCTCCGTGCACGGTGGAGCCGATGTACAGCGGCATGCCGCCGGTAGGGACGCTGCCGAGCTTGGTGTCCGTGCCGAAGAAGGTGGTTTCGAACGGGGAAATGGGGCGCTGTGCGGTCATGCCGTCGAACATACGCACGTTTCAAACACTTGTCACAAACAAATGTATGAAACAGTTGTCACAAACACCCGTATGCCGGGCTGCTATCGTGCGCATGTGGGAACCCGAGACGACCTCCTCGCCGCGGCCAAGCAGTGCCTGGCCGAACGCGGCTACGCGCGCACCACCGTGCGCGATATCGTGGCCGCCTCCGGCACCAATTTGGCCGCGATCAACTACCACTTCGGCACCCGCGACAAGCTGCTCAGCCAGGCCATGATGGAGTCGAGCGCGACCGCCGTGCAGGCGATCCTCGACTCACTGCCCGCCGACGACACCGCCGATCCGGCCGTCCGCATTCGAGCATTCCTCGAGCACCTGATCCGCTCGTTCACCGAGGAACGGCTGCTCTGGTCCGCCAATATCGAGAGCTTCGTGCAGGCGCTGCACTCCCCCGAACTGCGCGCCGAACTCGGCACCGCGCAGGCCCGTGCGCGCCGAGCGCTTTCGCACGTCGCCGACAGCGCCACACCCGACCCCGCCATCGGCGCGGTAGTGCAGACCCTGATCGGCGGTCTGCTCGTCCAATGGCTGATCGACCCCGCCAACGCGCCCTCCGCCGAGACCATCGCGGCGGGTCTGCACGCGCTGGCCGCGGCGGCCGACCCGGACTGAGCACACCGGGTAACCACCCGGCGAACCCACCGGCCCGTGCTACCGTTCCCGCCCGTGCCGTTCACCGATGCTGGAACGATGGCGATTCTGCTGGCGCTGGTTTCGATGTGCTCCACGCTGTTCGGCGGTTTCGTCGCGGTGCGCATCGGCGACCGCAGACACCTGGTGCTCGGCTTGGCCGCAGGCGTGATGCTGGGCGTGGTCTTCTTCGACCTGCTGCCGGAGGCACTGGAACAGTCCGGTCAGCACGTCCTCGGGGTGCCCGCCGCGCTGATCGCCGCGGTGGTCGGGTTTCTCACCATCCACGTCATCGAACGCGCGGTCGCCGTACACACCGGGCACGAGCAGGAATTCGGCTCGCACACACACGGTTTCGAATCCGTCGGCCTGCTTGCCGCGTCCGGCTTGATCTTTCACAGCCTGCTGGACGGCTTCGGCATCGGCCTCGGCTACCAGGCGGGTGCCACCGTCGGCGCCGCGGTGGCGATCGCGGTCATCTCGCACGACTTCGCCGACGGCTTCAACACTTTCACCATCTCGACGCTCTACGGCAGTGCGCGCAAGCGGGCGCTGACCCTGCTCGCTTTGGACGCCGTCGCCCCGGTGGTCGGCGCGGTCCTCGGCACGCTCATTCAGGTCCCGGACGGCGTAGTCGGGCTCTACCTCGGGTATTTCGCAGGCTTCCTGCTGTATCTGGCCACGGCGGACATCCTGCCCGAGGCGCACGCCGTCCACCCGTCCCGACTCACCTTGGCCTGCACCGTGACCGGGGCGGGCATCATGCTGCTCGTCGCCGCACTGAGCCACTGAGTACCGACC
Organism: Nocardia sp. CS682; assembly: GCF_004634405.1. Lineage (NCBI taxonomy): Bacteria > Bacillati > Actinomycetota > Actinomycetes > Mycobacteriales > Nocardiaceae > Nocardia > Nocardia sp. CS682. Next base: position 3,969,052 of record NZ_CP029710.1, read on the forward strand.
GATAGCAACCAAGGTTGACTATCCGTGAATTAGTCAACTAAGGTTGCTCTCATGCCCACACCCCAAATCCCCGATTCTGGCGACCCCGCGGACCGGCTCGCGGCCGTGGTCGCGTTGCGGCGCTTGGCCGATCACCTCGAGGACGCCGCCGTCGAAGAGGCGATGCGGACGGGTTGGAGCTGGCCGCAGGTCGCCGAGGCCCTCGGCGTCACCCGGCAAGCGGTGCACAAGAAGCACGCCAAGCGGCTCATCGCCGCGGGCGTCAGCCTGAGGAGGCGATGATGATTCTGACCGCATTCGACGAATACCTGCACACGGTCCTCACCGAGGGCACCAGCGAAGCCCAGCGAGACGGCTCGGCGACCGTCGAGGCCCAGCACCTGCTGCTGGCGATCGCCGCACAGGAGGGCACCGCGCCGCAGCGTGTCCTGGCCGCGGCCGGACTCGACCACCAGGCGATCCGCGACGCGCTGCACCGCGAGTTCGAGCACAGCCTGAGCGCGGCGGGGGTTTCCCTCGCCGGCTTGGATGTGCCGCGCGCGAAGGGCTACGGCAAGGGTGCCCCGAATGTCGGCGCGTCGACCAAGCTCGCGCTGGAGCGCGGGTTCGGTTCCGTTGCGCGCAAACGAGATCTGCGTCCCGCGCATGTGCTGCTCGGCATTCTGCGGGCCGAGGTCGGGACGGTACCGCGCGCGCTCGCTCTGGCCGGCGTGGACCGGACAGAGCTACAAGCCCAGGTCCAGCACACCCTCGAGGAAGCGTGATGACGGCACATCCGGAGGTTCAGCAGCTGCTGGACAAGGCGGTACGCGAGCGCGGCCTGCCCGGCATCGTCAGCGAGATCCGCGACAACCAGGGCCGCTGGTTCGGTGCGGCGGGGGTGGCCGACACCTCGACCGGGCGCCCGCGTGCCGAACACGAGCAGTTCCGAATCGGCAGCGCTACAAAGGCCTTCACGGCGACGGTGATCCTGCAACTGGTCGCCGAGGGCAGGCTGAGCCTCGACGACACGGTGGAGCAGTGGCTACCCGGGCTGGTCGCAGGCAACGGTAACGACGGCGGCGCGATCAGCATTCGGCAATTGCTCGACCACACCAGCGGATTGTTCAACCACACCGACGACGAACAGGTGCACTCCGCCGCGGGCTGGCGGCCCGAACAGCTGGTCCGGATCGCGACGGCGCACCCGCCCTACTTCGCCCCCGGTGCGCACTTCCGATACGCCAACACCAATTACATTCTCGCCGGACTGATCATCGAGCAGGTGACGGATGCCCCACTCGCACAAGAGATCACCCGCCGGATCTGCGATCCCCTCGGCTTGACCGGGACCTACTGCGCAGGCACCGAGACCGAGATCCGTGGGCCACACTCCCGCCACTACTCGACGTTGTTCGACCCCACCCCGGACGCCGCGGTCCACGACATCACCGAGCTGGACCAGACCTGGGCCGGCGCCGCAGGCGACATGGTCTCGACCACCGGGGATCTCCAGGTCTTCGTGCACGCACTACTGACCGGGCAGCTGCTGCCACCCGCCCAGCAGCGAGAAATGTGGACCACCGTCTCCACCGCAGGCGCGGAGTGGGTCGCGGACACCAGGTACGGCTGCGGCGTGTTCGAACAACAACTGCCCTGCGGTACAACGGTTTACGGTCTCGCCGGAGCCACCATGGGTTCGTGGGCCTGGGCAATGGGCAGCCGAGACGGCGAGCGCATCGTGGTGACGCACACCAACGGCGACTGGAACGACCCGCTGGAGGTCTTCCTCGCAGTGCTGGACACCCAGTTCCGCGCCACCGTGCCTGCCGCGCACTGAACGACAAAGGCCGCCTCCCCGTAATGGGAAGGCGGCCTTGATCTTTCAGTTAGTGAACCGCTGGCTTACGCGCGCGCGGCAGGGGCCTGCTCACGGGTCGCCCGAGTGCGCGGCGCGGCGCCACGGACCGGTCGGGCCGCCGAACGGCCCGCGTTGTCGAAACCATGGGCTGCGGCACCGTTCGCGCCACGCCCGTTCCGGCTGCGCGACTGACCACCGGCGACGTGCGCCGCGGCGTCGCCGCCACGCCCACCGCGACCACGCGACTGACCACCGGCGACACCGCGCGCGGCGGCGTCATCGGTACTGCGCGCGGTCCGGCTGCGCGGCTGCCCACCGGCAGGCGCGCCGTCCCGTGCGCCACGACTACGGGCCTGACCGGCAGGCGCGCTGTAGCGACGATCGCCACCACCACGCCGGTTGCGGTTGCCCTGCCCTTCGGAGGTCGACGCCACGGGCATCGCACTCGGTGCGACCCGCGGTGCGACGGTACCGACCAGCGCCGTCACCGGTGCGGCGTCCGCGGTCACCCGCTGCGAGGCGACATTGATGTTCGCCTTGCGCAGCAGTGCCGCGACATCGCGGCGCTGCTCGGGCAGCACGACGGTGACGACATCGCCGGAGCTGCCCGCGCGGGCGGTGCGCCCGGAGCGGTGCAGGTAAGCCTTGTGCTCGGCCGGCGGATCGACGTGCACGACCAGCTCGACGTCGTCGACGTGCACGCCGCGCGCCGCGATATCGGTCGCGACCAGCACGCGGGCCGAGCCGTTGGTGAAGGCGGCCAGGTTGCGGTCGCGGGCCACCTGCGAGAGGTTGCCGTGCAGGTCCGTCGCGGGAATCCCCGCGGTGGTGAGCTGCTTGGCCAGCTTGCGGGCCTGGTGCTTGGTGCGCATGAACAGGATCCGGCGACCGGAGCCCGCGGCCAGCGTCTCCACCAGGATCCGCTTGGCCTCGACGCCGCCGACCTCGAAGACGTGGTGAGTCATCGCGGGCACCGGCGAGTCCGCCGTGTCGACCGAGTGTGTGGCCGGGTTGCGCATGAACTGCTTGACCAGCTTGTTGACGCCGTTGTCCAGCGTCGCGGAGAACAGCAGCCGCTGGCCGCCGCTCGGGGTGGCGGCGAGGATGCGGGTCACCGCGGGCAGGAAGCCGAGGTCGGCCATGTGGTCGGCCTCGTCGAGCACGGTGATCTGCACGTCCTGCAGCGACACCAGACGCTGGCGCATCAGGTCCTCGAGCCGGCCGGGGCAGGCGACGACGATGTCGACGCCGGTGGAGAAGGCCTTGGCCTGCCGGTGCTGGGAGACGCCACCCATGATGGTCGTCACCTTCAGCCCCGCGGCGGTGGCCATCGGCTCGAGCGCGGCGGCGATCTGGGTGGCCAGCTCACGGGTCGGGGCGAGGATCAGGCCGCGGGGACGGCGGCCCGGCTTGCGGTCGCCACCGGCGAGGCGGTCGACCATCGGGATGGAGAAGGCCAGCGTCTTGCCGCTACCCGTCTTGCCGCGGGCGAGCACGTCGCGACCGGCCAGCGTGTCGGGCAGGGTGGCCGACTGAATCGGGAAAGCAGCGGTGATACCGCTCGCCGTCAGGGCGCCGACCAGCTTCGCGCCGACTCCGAGAGCGGCGAAGGACGTGGTGGCGGCAGAGTTCGAAGAAGGATTCGTCATATGAGGTGGGTGTGCCTTCCAGGCATCGGGGTGTACCCCAGCGCTGCGCAGGACTGTCGTCCGTGCGTTCGGTGTTATGACACCCAGCTGAGGCGCCGACGCGAAAGGTAAGACATCCACGACGGATCGAGAGGGAGCGTGAAGATCAACGCTTGCCTCGGGTAACTCTACCGCAACCTCGAGTATTCCTCGACGCCAGGTTGCCAGTGGGTTACGTCACTCATGACTCGGGCGAGGAATGACCATCGGCGGCTCACCCATCGGCGACCCGCCACCCCCGGCCCTCGAACGAAAACCGCCCCCTGCGAAAACAGGGGGCGGCCAACGTAGTTCGGTTACTCGCTCGCGAGCGCGCGCCTGCGCACCCGGCGCGCCGCAGCGACCATGTTGCGCAACGACGGCTCCAGCTGCCAGTAGTGCCTGGTCTTGAGCCCACCGTCCGGATTGGCCCATAGTCGTTCCGGCGTAATGGCTTCCGCCGCGGCGGTGAGCAGTTCGTCCAGCTCGTCGATGTCCGGGATCCGCGCCGAGCGGCTCTCGTACACGCCGGGACCGACACCGTGGCTCAGCCCGTGATCGGTGCCGCTGTCCGCCTTGAGCGCCTTGACCACCCAGTCGATCGAGCGGGTCGCCACGATCGCGGTGACGTCGCAGTCGAGTTCCTCGATCGCCTCGACCACCTCGGCGCGGCCGGAATAGCCGATGTGCGTGTGGATCTGGGTCTCCGGCTTGACCCCGGAGGTGGCCAGCCGGAACGCGCCGACCGCCCAGCGCAGGTACTCCGCGCGCCCCTCGGGCCGCAGCGGCAGCATCTCCCGCAGCGCGGGCTCGTCGACCTGGATGATCGCGATGCCCGCCCGTTCCAGGTCCACCACCTCGTCCCGGATGGCCAGCGCCACCTGATCCGCGGTCTCGTGCAGCGGCAGGTCCTGCCGGACGAAGGAGCGCGCGAGCATGGTGACCGGCCCGGTGACCATGCCCTTGACCGGCTTGTCGGTCAACGACTGGGCGTAGCTGATCCACTCCACCGACATCGGTGCGGGCCGCGACACATCGCCGTAGAGGATCGGCGGTCGCACGCAGCGCGATCCGTACACCTGCACCCAGCCGAAGTGGGTGGTCGCGAAGCCGTCGAGCAGCTCGGCGAAGTACTGGATCATGTCGTTGCGCTCGTGCTCGCCGTGCACCAGCACGTCGAGCCCGATGTCCTCCTGCAGCCGGATGGTCGCCTCGATCTCGGCTTCGATCCGCTTCTTGTAGTCGTCGAAGGACAGCCGGCCCTGGCCCAGTTCGTAACGGGCCTGCCGAATCTTGTTGGTCTGTGGGAAGGAGCCGAGCGTGGTCGCCGGCACCGGCGGCAGATTCAGCTTGGCCTGCTGGGCTTCCCGGCGCACCGCGTAGGGCTCACGCGCCCGCATATCCGGCGTGACCGCGTAAACCCGTTGGCGCACCGCGTGTTTCTGCTTGAAGTGCACCTCGGTCGGCCGCTTGCGCCAGCTGTCCGACGGGCCGTCGGTGAGCGCCTTGGCCAGCGAAACCACCTCGCCCACCTTCTGTTTCGCGAAGGCGAGCCGATCGGCGACGTTACCGAGGATGTCGTACTCGATGAGCAGGTCGTAGGGCACGTGCAGCAGCGTGGTGCCGGTCGACACAACCAGGTCCGGGCACACCTGCGCGAGCTGGTTGAGGTACTCGAGCGTGACGTAACGGTCCGCGCGCCAGACATTCTGACCGCTGATCACCCCGGCGTACAGGCGCTTACGGCGAATGCCCGGAATCTCCGCGAGCTCCTCCGGCCGGATGCGGTAGCTGGCCAGGTCGAGCCCGATGGCCTCGACATTGCTGGCCGCCAGGATCCGCAGCGCCTCACCGAAATCGCCGTACTGGCCGGTGACCAGCATGCGCGGCCGCAGCGGCGCCTTCGAAAGCCGTTGGTAGGCAGCCTCGAACGCGGCCAGCTCGGCGGGCGTGCGCTCGCTGGTGAAGGCGGGCTCGTCCAGCTGCACGCAGGTGGAGCCGCGCTTGGCCAGGATCTCGAAGAGCTCCTCGTAGGCGGGCAGCAGCCGGTCGAGCAGCTTCAGCGTGTCGAACTCGTCCTCGCCGGGGACCTGCCCCGCCTTGGACAGCAGCAGCAGCGACACCGGGCCGAGCACCACCGGTCGCAGCTCGATGCCCTGCGCCTTGGCCCGGTCGAACTCGTCGAGCAACGCCTCGGGATGCAGCGAGAATTCGGTGTCGGCATCCAATTCCGGCTGACGGTAGTGGTAATTGGTGCCGAAGAACCGCACCAGCTCCAGCGGCGGCAGATCCGGCCTGCCGCGTGCCATCAGGAAATAGAAGTCCAGCGGATCCATCTCGTCGCGGAACGGCTCGAACCGCTTGGGCACCGCGCCGAACATCAGCGCGTTGTCGAGCACGTGGTCGTAGAACGAGAAGGTATTGCCGGGGACCTGGGTCAACCCGGTGGCGGCGAGTTCGTTGAACTGCCGTTCCTGAATGTCACGGCCCACCGCGAGCAACTCGTCGCGAGGAATCGCACCGCGCCAATAGGCCTCGAGTGCCCGCTTGAGTTCTCGATGCGGCCCGATGCGCGGATAGCCGAGGATGCTCGACCCGTAGCCGTCGGTCACGTTCACCATGAGCGCGCTGCTCCCTTCGATGGCTGTGCGGCGCCCACCACGAAGACTGGACGCCGCACGCTATTGCGCCTGGGTTGAATCGAAACGAGCTCAGGCCCGGTTGTACTGGTAGAAACCGGCGCCGGTCTTCTTGCCGAGCAACCCAGCTTCGACCATACGCATGAGCAGCGGCGGAGCCGAGTACAGCGGCTCCTTGAATTCCTGGTACATCGAGTCGGCGATCGACTTGACGGTGTCCAGGCCGACCAGGTCGGTCAGCGCCAGCGGGCCCATCGGGTGCGCGCAGCCGAGCACCATCGCCTTGTCGACGTCGTCCTTGGTGGCGAAGCCGGACTCGACCATCCGGATGGCCGAGAGCAGGTACGGCACGAGCAGCGCGTTCACCACGAAGCCGGAGCGGTCGGCGGAGCGCACGACCTGCTTGTCCAGCACGTCGCCGGCGAACGCCTCGGCCCGCTTGGACACGGCCTCGCTGGTCTTCAGCGTGGTGACCAGCTCGACCAGCGGCAGCACCGGCACCGGATTGAAGAAGTGCATGCCGACCACGCGCTCGGGCTGGGTGGTGGCGACGGCGATCTTCATGATCGGGATGGAGGAGGTGTTGGAGGCCAGCACCGCGGACGGGTCGGTGACGACCTTGTCCAGCTCGGCGAAGATGGCGGTCTTCACCTTCTCGTCCTCGAGCACCGCCTCGACCACCAGCTGGCGGTCGGCGAAGTCGTTGAGGTCGGAGGTGAACCGCAGTCGCCAGGCTGCCTGCTCGCGCTCCCGCTCGGTGATCTTGCCGCTGCTGACACCGCGGTCGAGCGAACGGAGGATGCGGGCACGACCCGCGGCGGCCAATTCCCTGGTCTGTTCGAAGACGAGCACGTCGACGTGCGCCCTGGCACACACCTCCGCGATTCCGGCACCCATTTGTCCGGCGCCGATGACACCGACGCGTTGAATCTTCTCGCTGCTCACGTCCCGCTCCTGCTGTTGGTCTGGCTAGTCGGTGGCTGGAAGGGGTGTGCTCTGGTGTGAGCGGCCCTTCGATGCTCCAAGGTATAGGGATGCCCTCCCCGCCGGGGCTGTTCAGGCGGGGAGGGCGGTACACCCCTACAGGGGGTTATCGGTATTCACGTCGGGAACCTCATTCCCTGGGCGAATCACGAGTGGCTCAGTGGAACTGGCCCTCTTCGGTGGAGCCCTTCAGCGCCGCGGTGGACGTGTTCGGGTCGACCGTGGTGGCGATGGTGTCGAAGTAGCCGGCACCGACCTCACGCTGGTGCTTGATGGCGGTGAAGCCACGCTCGGCGGCGGCCTTGAACTCGCGCTCCTGCAGGTCGACGAAGGCGGTCATGCCCTCGCGGGCGTAGCCGTAGGCCAGGTCGAACATGCCGTAGTTGAGCGAGTGGAAGCCGGCCAGGGTGATGAACTGGAACTTGAAGCCCATCGCGCCGAGCTCACGCTGGAACTTCGCGATGGTCGCGTCGTCCAGGTGCGCCTTCCAGTTGAAGGAGGGCGAGCAGTTGTAGGCCAGCAGCTGGTCCGGGAACTCGCTGCGGACCGACTCGGCGAACTTGCGCGCGACCTCGAGGTCCGGCACGCCGGTCTCCATCCAGATGAGGTCGGCGTAGGGGGCGTAGGCCTTGGCCCGCGCGATGCAGGGCTCGATGCCGTTCTTCACACCGAAGAAGCCCTCGGCGGTGCGGGTGCCGTCCAGGAACTCCCGGTCGCGCTCGTCCACGTCGGAGGTGATCAGGGTGGCGGCCTCGGCGTCGGTGCGGGCGATGATCACCGACGGCACGTCGGCGACGTCGGCGGCCAGGCGCGCGGAGGTCAGGGTGCGGATGTGCTGCTGGGTGGGGATCAGCACCTTGCCACCGAGGTGGCCGCACTTCTTCTCCGAGGCCAGCTGGTCTTCCCAGTGCACGCCGGCGGCACCGGCGGCGATCATGGCCTTCTGCAGCTCGTAGGCGTTCAGCGCGCCACCGAAGCCGGCCTCGGCGTCGGCGACGATCGGCGCCAGCCAGTTGCTGACCGAGGTGTCACCCTCGACCTTGGCGATCTCGTCGGCGCGCAGCAGCGCGTTGTTGATGCGGCGCACCACCGACGGCACCGAGTTCGCGGGGTACAGCGACTGGTCCGGGTAGGTGTGGCCGGACAGGTTCGCGTCACCGGCGACCTGCCAACCGGACAGGTAGATGGCCTTCAGGCCGGCGCGGACCTGCTGAACCGCCTGGTTACCGGTCAGGGCGCCCAGCGAGTTGATGTAGTCCTCGTTGTTCACGAGATCCCAGAGGATCTCCGAACCGCGGCGAGCGAGGGTGGCCTCTTCGACGACGGTGCCCTGGAGCTTCGACACCTGCTCGGCGGTGTAGTTACGGGTGACGCCCTTCCAGCGGGGGTTGGTGTCCCAGTCCTGCTGGATTTCCGCAGCGGTCTTCGGGGTGCCGGCGTTCGACATCTCTGACTCCACTTCCTCGTTTTAAGTCGATTGCCCCACGGCCGAGCGGTGAAACAGCTCGAACTGCTGGAGCGGCAATTTGCAGGCTTGCTAGGCCCATGGGGTGTACTTCCACACGATTGCACAATGCGAAATGGCCGTCTACCTGTTGGTAATGCGAATCTAAGCTAGGTTTCGATCCCGGTTTGCTAACTTTGCGAAATTAGCGGGCTAATTGCAAACGGCGAACCTACCGACTGGTAGCCCTGACGTGCGGTTTTAGCGTAACGCTCGTACTGTTAGAGATCGGCGGGGCATCGGTCATCGACCGGGCGCGGCATTCCGGGTTGTGAGGACGTTCACAAGTCCGGGCAGGTGCCGCCCGTGTGGGCCACGCCACCCTCGCCTCGGCCGGGTGCGCGGCGTCGGGCAGACTGAGGCGAATCCGAACTTGGACATGCGTCCGGCGCCCCACGGGCGTCCGCGACCCACGGCAGCACTGCCCGGACACCCGGCAGCACTGCGCACCCGAACAGGAGTCCCCATGCGGAAATCGGTCCTCGCCGCCGCGGTCACCCTCGCCTGCACCGCAGGTCTGCTGAATCTGCCGGTCGCGACCGCCGCGCCAGCGGGCACGGTCGAGTCGGTCGCCCCGCTGACCCCGGCCGCGACCCTGCCGGGCTCGGTGAACTCGGCCCGCCTGCTGTACAGCTCGACCACCGCGAACAACGTGCCCGCCACGGCGAGCGCGGCCGTCTACTTCCCGCCGGGCGAGCCACCGGCGGGCGGCTGGCCGGTGATCGCCTGGGCACACGGCACCGTCGGCCTCGGCGACAACTGCGCGTACAGCGTCGCGGGGCCGGGTGCGGTCGAACGCGACTGGGCCTACCTCGGCACCTGGCTACAGCAGGGTTACGCGATCGTCGCCGCCGATTACGCCGGGCTGGGCACACCGGGTGAGCACCCGTATCTCAACGGGATCGTCGAGGCGCACAACGTCGTCGGCGCGGTCCGGGCGGCCACCGCGCAGTATCCGTCGCTCGCCAAGAAATGGGTGGTGGTCGGCCAGTCCCAGGGCGGCGGTGCTGCCGTCTATACCGCGCGCTACGCCACTGAATTCGGTGGTCCGGAGCTCGACTACCGCGGCGCGGTCGGCACCGGCGTACCCGCGTACATCGAGGACATCCTGACACCGCTCGGCCCGGGCATACCGCCGGTGAAGCTGAGCCCGCACAGCACGGGCTACACGCTCTACATCCTCAACGGGCTGCGCACCACCTACCCGGAGCTGAACATCGAGTCGTTCCTCACCGACGCGGGCCGGTCGTGGCTCGCCAAGGCGCGCGAGGATTGCCTCGTACCGCTCGGCGACGAACTCGCGGCCGCGGGCGTGGTGATCGGCAACCTGTTCAGCAAGCCGCTCAACCAGATCCCCGACCTGCACGGACTGCTCACCCGCTACCTCGGGCTGCCCGAGTCCGGCTACGACAAGCCGGTATTCCTGGGCCAGGGACTGCGCGACACCGACGTCATCACGCCGGAGACGCTGCGGTTCGCCGCCGTGTTGCAGGCGAACGGACAACCGGTGCAGTTGCACACCTACCCGGAAGACCACAGCGGCGCGGTGAACGCTTCGCTGCGGGATTCGGTGCCGTTCGTGCGTGGCTTGTTCGGCTGAGCCGACTGTGCGCGGCCGCTCGTCGAGCGGCCGCGCCGCCCCGCTCTAGCCGGACAGGCTGCTGATCGTGCAGACCAGCAGTGCGAACGGGTGCGTGACGCCGCCACAGGAGCCCTGGACGGTCTCGACCTGTACCGGCGCATGCGGCTCGAGCGGCAACGGCGCCGCAGCGGCCGCCCCGGCGCCGATCAGGGTGGCGGCACCGATCACGGCGGCGGCGGCGAATCCACGTACTGCGAACATTCGAACTCCTCGTGCATCGGGTAGACGGCCGAACCTTAATCGGCGAGACCCTCGCTACGCATGACCCGAATTATGTTGCCTCGTACGACGCGGTGCGGAACTCAGTCGGCGCGTGCCGGATGGATCCGGCGCCAATGCTCGGCGATATCGATGCGGCGGGTGATCCACACCTTGTCGTGCGACTGCACATGGTCCAGGAAGCGTTCCAGCGCGGCGGTCCTGGCCGGGCGGCCGACGATGCGGCAGTGCAGCCCGATCGACAGCATCTTCGGACTGCCTTGCGCGCCTTCGCGATACAGCACGTCGAAGGCGTCGCGCAGGTGCGCGAAGAACTGCTCGCCGGTGGGAAAGCCCGCGGCCGAGGCGAACCGCATGTCGTTGGTGTCCAGCGTGTACGGCACCACCAAGTGGTCTCGGCCGTGCACGGTGACCCAGTAGGGCAGGTCGTCGGCGTAGGAGTCCGCGTCGTAGACGAAGCCGCCGTGCTCGACCACCAGCTCTCGGGTGTTCGGTGAGTCGCGCCCGGTGTACCAGCCCAGCGGTGCGGCGCCGGTGAGTTCGGTGAGGATGCGCACCGCCTCGGCCATCTCGGCACGCTCGGTGTCACGGTCGGTCAGCTGGTAGGACTTCCAGCGCAGGCCGTGGCAGGTGATCTCGTGCCCGAGTTCACCAAAAGCGGCTACCGCCTCCGGGTTTCGCCGCAGCGCGTGCGCGACGGCGAAGACGGTCAGCGGCAGGCCGCGGCGCTCGAAGACGCGCAGCACGCGCCACAGCCCGGCGCGGGAGCCGTACTCGTAGAGCGACTCCATACTCATGTGCCGATTCGGAAAAGCCTGCGCCGGAGTCATTTCCGAGAGAAAGGTCTCCGAGTGCTCGTCGCCGTCGAGCACGTTGAGCTCGCCGCCTTCTTCGTAGTTCAGCACGAATTGGACGGCGATCCGCGCATCGTCGGGCCACCGCGGATCGGGCGGTGTCGGGCCGTAGCCGATGAAGTCGCGGCTCGGCGCGACCGGCTCGCTCATCCGCCGAGCTCGCCGAACAGCCGCAGCCGGGCGAGACCGCCGTCGGGGTAGATGTCCAACCGCACCTCCTCCACCGACGCCGCCATCGGCGCGATGGCGAACTGGTGCCTGGTGTCGGGCAAAAGGTCGGTGCGCGGCAGCAATTCGAGCTCGGTGCCGTCGTTGGTGCGCCCGGTCAGGCGCGCCGCGCCGGGGCTGTTGCCGAGGAAGTACGAGGTGTCGATCTCGGCGAGCCGGATCAGGCCGGGCCCGGCGAGCCGGATCCGCACCCAGTCGTTGCCGTCGTCGCGACGGCGGGCGGTCTCCCAGCCGTCGCCCATCCGCCGGGCCAGTCCGGGATACAGCAGCTGATTCGGCGAACTGTAGAAGCGGTTGGAGCAATCGAGCACCAGCGCACCGTTTTCCAGCGCCGCCAGGTCGAGCGGGCCGAGCCCGAGCAGCCGGGGGTCGGGACTGCCCTCGCCGTGCACCCGCAGCCGCGCCACCCCGCCATCGGGGTGCATGGTGAGTTTGACGTGGGTCCAGCGCCGCTCGCTCGCGACGGCGAAAGGATTGCGGCTGTCCCCGGCCACCGGCGCGTGGTCGATCAGCGTTTCCCAATCGTCGCGGGCGGCAATGCTTTCCGCGGACGGATAGTCGACGACCTCCAGCGCGGCCACCGAGATCGCGGGCGGATAGTTGCCCTTGAACCAGGCGGTGTCGACCACGACGCCGCGGATCACGCCGGGCACGCCGAGCCGCACGACGGCGGAGTCGTCGCCGGGACGGCCCCGGTGCCTGCGGGTTTCCCAGCCGTCGTAGACCTGACCCTTGTGCCCGAAGGTCGCGGGCTGATACTCCGCCGGACCCGGGTTGATCAAATTCTCCTTCTCCGCGAAGAATTCGTCGTTCGCCCAGATCACCGACCCGCCGAGCGGGCGGACGGCCAGGTCGGGCAGCAGGGTGAAGTCCGCGGCGGCGGCCGTACTTCCCGTGGGATGGGCGCGCACGTGCGGCGCGGATTTCCCGCCGCCGGTGACGATTTCGGCGGTCATGACCGTACCTCCTGCGGAATCGGCGCACGCGTGACCAAGGCACGCAACACCGCCGGTGACAATTCGGGCGCTCGGGCGGCGAGGTCTTCGGCGGTCCGTGCGCCGCATTCCACGCCGCGTAAGACGGTGGCCGCCAGGGCTTCCGCGGTGGCAGGCTCGTCCATCACCCCACCCGAGCGACGGTCCAGGTATGCCTGCAAGCGCGGCACGGCCACGTCGATCGCCTGCCGGAAGAAGTCGTAGGTCGCCAGCCAGCGGGTGACCAGGTGGCCGGGGTGCATGTCCCAGCCCTGGTAGTAGCCGCGGCGCAGCGACCGGCCGACCAGGCGGTGGTGATTGCGCAGCGCCGCTTCCGGCTCGGTGTCCGGCACGATCTGGGTGGAGCCGTCGCACACCCAGACGCCGGTCTGCGCGGCCGCCACCTGCATGACCGACTTCGCGTAGTCTGCGGCCGGGTGGTCGAGTGCCTGGTCCGGCGCGGCGACACCGCAGGCGGCGGTGTAGTCGTAGGTGCCGAAATGCAATGCGCTGCATCGGCCCTCGGCCAGGCCGATCATGCGGGCGATCGGCGCGGTGCCGTCGGCGGCGATGATCGCCTGCGGGCTCTCGATCTGCAGCTCGAAGCGCAGCGTGCCCGCGGGCAGCCGGTAGCCGCTCTCCAGTCCTTCACACAGCGCGACCAGCGCCGGAACCTGCTCGGCGGCCCGGATTTTGGGGACGGTGAAGACGAAACCCGCAGGCACGTCGACCATGGCCGCCAGCACCAGCTCCAGGGTGCGCACGGTGCGGTTGCGCTCGCCGACGGCCAGGCCCTTCGTCCGGATTCCGTAGCTCTGCGGGCGGTACGGCGTGTACGCCCAGGTGGCGAGCACCGCACCCGCGGCGCTGGCCGCCTCGTCCTCCTCCGCGTCCGAGCGGAAGCCGTAACCGTCTTCGAAGTCGATGCGCAGATCCTGAATCGGATCCTGTGCCAGCCGCTTGCGTACATCGGGCAGCGAGCCCGTCGAATCCAGCTCGGCCAGCAGGTCGTGGTGGCGATCCAGCAGCTCGACGGCCGCCGAGCCCCAGACGCTCGGAGTGTCCTCCATGATCCGGTCGGCCGGGACATAGGCGGTGTGAATCGGCTGCGCCCGCCCGTCCGTCCCCGGATAGCGCGTGCGCAACTCCGTGTCGACGGTATCGAGCATGGCATCGATCCTGGCCCGGACATTCTCCGGCAGCTGTGTTCGATCGGCGTCGTTCGCTTGTCCTCCGTGGTTACGCAAGCTGCCGCCTCCGTCCTGACGCACAACTCCGCCTCGCTGACGCTCGGCTCCCGTCGTGCATCGGGCCGCGCTGTGCCTTTGGTTCGCTCGCTGACGCTCGCTCACGGCGCTGGGTCACCGTCGGTCTCCTTCCTGCATGGCGCGCCAGATCCGATCAGCCGTCATCGGCAACCGGTCAGGTCGCACCCCGACAGCATCGCGTATCGCGTTCGCCAGCGCCGGGGCGACCGGGTTGTACGGGGACTCGCTCATCGACTTGGCGCCCAGCGGGCCGAACTCGTCGGCGGTGTCGGCGAAGTACACCTCGGTGCGCGGCACGTCGGCGAACTGCGGAATGTGATAGTGCCGCAGCGAGTGCGTGGTGACCACGCCGCGCTCGCTGCGCATGTCCTCGTACAGCGCCGTGCCGATGGCCTGCGCGACGCCGCCCTCCACCTGCCCCCGGCACTGCACCGGGTTGAGTACGGTTCCAGCGTCGGCGGCCTGGATCGACTGGAGGATGCGCACCGCGCCGGTGTCCGGGTGCACGGCCACCCGGAACGCATGCACGTTGAAGCTCACCGAGCGCGGCGTGCCCGCGTGCTCGCCGTGCGCGGTCAGTTCGCCGTCGGCCAGCAATTCGGTGACGCCGAATATCTGGTCGCCGCACCGGACTCCGCCGGCGACCAGCATGCAGTCGCGTTCCGGAAGCCCGGCCAGCTTCGCCGCTCGGGCCAGCATCAGCCTGCGCAGTTCGAGTGCCGCCGCGTAGCTTGCCTTGCCCGCCACCACAATTCCGGTGGAGCCGAACGCGCCGGTGTCGTGCCCGATCAGATCGGTGTCGGATTGCCGGACCACGATGCGCGCCGCGTCGGTCTCCAGCGCCGTGGCCGCGAGCTGCGCGTGCACGGTGGTGGTGCCGTTGCCGAATTCCGCGGTACCGACCCGGAGTTCGTACCGGCCGTCGGGCAGCAGGGTGATCGTCGCGTCGGCCGAATGGCCGCGCGGCGGGATGGTCGCGATCATCGCCAACGCCATGCCGGTGCCGGTCCGCCATTGTGGGCCGGGCGCCGCTGTTTCGTTGCCCCGCAACAGTGCTCGTTCCGCCAGGTCGAGGCATTGGTCGAGGCCGTAGCTGCCGAAGGTCAGGTCGCTGTCGTCCACCTCGGCGCCGACGAACTCGTCACCGGGCACCACCACGTTGCGCCGCCGGAAGTCGAACGGATCGATGCCGAGTTCGCGCGCCAGCTCGTCCAGCGCGGACTCGATCCCGAAGATCACCTGCCCGAGTCCGTAGCCGCGGAAGGCGCCGGAGGGAATGTTGTTGGTGTACACCGCCTGTGCGTCCACCCGCTTGTTGGCGCAGCGGTACACCTCGATCGACTCGCCGACGCCGTGGAACATCACCCCGGCGCTGTGGTTGCCGTACGCGCCCGCGTCGGCGAGCACGTCGACCGCCAGTGCGGTCAGCACACCGTCGGCGTCGGCGCCCGCGGTCACCGCGACCCGCATCGGATGACGGCAAGTCGCCGAGGTGAATTCGTCGGCCCTGGTGAATTCGTACTGCACGGGCCGCCCGGTCCGCAGTACCGCGAGGGCGATGAGGTCCTCGGCCAGCATCTCCTGCTTGGCGCCGAACCCGCCGCCGACCCTGGTGGCGAACACCCGCACCTGATCGCGCCGCAGCCCGAACACCTGACACAGCTCGTTGCGCACCAGGAACGGCACCTGGGTGCTGCACCGGATGACCAGCCTGCCGTCGGCGTCCAACCAGCCGATGCCGCCGTGGGTCTCCAGATGCACGTGTTGTCCACGCGGCGAATGCCACACGCCGCGCACCACTTTCGCCGCCGTAGCGAGCCCGGCCGACACCTCGCCGACCTCGCCGTGGATCTCGGCGATCAGATTGCGCGCCGGGTCCGCGATCCGCGCCGAATCCGGTTTCCCTGCATGCAGTTTCGGTGCTTCCGGCGCCAAGGCCTCGACCGGATCGAACACCGCGGGCAGCACCTCGTACTCGACCCGCAAGGCCCGGCATCCCGCGCGGGCGGCCGCCGAACTCTCCGCGACCACCGCCGCGACCCGTTGCCCGACGAAGCGCATCGTCCGATCGAGCACATAGGTGTCGTCGGGGTCGTCGGCCCGCAACTCGTGCCGGGCAGTGGAGAACGCCACGTCCGGCGCGTCCGCGTAGGTCAGCACGGCGTGCACGCCCGGCACGGCCTCGGCCGCTGCCGTGTCGATGGACACGATGCGGGCGTGCGCATGGGGGCTGGGCAGGACCGCGATGTGCAGGGGTGCGGTGGGTGGCGAGACCTCGAGTGCGTCAGGAGAATTCGCTTCCTCGGTGCCCTCGTTCGCCGACGACAGCATGGCGCCGGTGTCGAAGGTGAAAGGCTCTGCGCCACGCACGATCCGCGCCCCGGCGGGAGCTCCGACTCCACTACCGGCGCGCCCGGCGACCGAGTGCTCGGATCCCGCGCATACTCCGGCGCCATCCGCTTGCGTCGCGCCGGCGGGCGCTCGGCCGGCGAGCGCCTCGGCGATCGACCGATAACCCGTGCACCGGCACAGGTTTCCCTTCATCAGCTCGGCCACTTCGGCGTCGGCTGGGCCATCCTCGGTCCCGCAGCCGAGGCCCGCCGCCGTGACCACCATTCCCGCGGTACAGAACCCGCATTGGAAGGCGGCGTTCTCGACGAAGCGGCGCTGCACGGGATGCGGGTCGGTGGTGGTGCCGAGCCCGGCAGCCGTGGTGACCGCACGACCGGCGACGCGGTGGGCCGGAATCAGGCAGGAGTGCACGGTCGTTCCGTCGAGCTGCACGGAGCAGGCACCGCAATCGCCTGTGTCACAACCCTTTTTCACGGATGTCGTGCCATGCTCGCGCAGCAGGGTACGCAGGCATTGCCCCGGGCGCGGGTCGGCCTCGACGGGCCTGCCGTCGACTTCGAATCTCATGGCCGCCCCCCGTCTCGTAACTCATCGGCGACCTCGCGAGCGAGTACGCCGGTGACGTGGCGACGCCAGTCGGGCGCGCCGTGCGGGTCGTCGAACCACAGCGACGGAGCTATCCCGGCAACCTCGGCGTCGATCTCGGCCGCGCTCGGCGGCTCAGCGAAATCCAGCACAATGGGCCGCCCGGTGGCGGCGGTGATGGTGACGACACATCGACCACTCGGCTCACGACGCCCCATCACCACGGACCCGGACCGGCCGAGCGGCGCGAGCGCCACCTTCCGAAAACTGGTGTGCGCCAGCAGGCTCGCCGTCGGCACGGTGATCGAACGCAACACCTCGCCGGTCCGCAGCACATTCTCCTCCGGACCGAGTACGAACTCCCGCAACGGGATCCGTCGATCCTCACTCTCCCGGCCCCACACCAGCGCCACCCCGTCCAGCGCGGTCAGCGCCGCGAGCACACCACCGGCGGGCAGCGACAAACAGACGTTGCCACCCACCGTGGCGGTCCGCCAGATCTTGTGTGACGCAAGCAAAGCCCGGCAACCCTGCGCGAAGAGCCGTGTCCCCGGCCACTCTTCGCGCAACACCGGCGCACCGAGCTCGCGACCGGGCACCGCACCGGCGAACTCGGCCAGCGTGCAGGTCGCCGCGATCTCCAGCCCGTCGGGCCCGACGGTGTACGCGGGCCAGCCGAGCGCGGTGATGTCGATCAGCCGGTCCAGCTGGTTGTGCGGCTCGGAGAACAAGTAGGTCCCGCCGGCGAGCACCGCGCACGAACCACCGACGGCGCCGAGGTCAGCGCGCTCCCGCGCCACCGACACCTCCCGGATCGTGTCCAGGTCCACGTCTCACCTCACTCCATTGCCGCTACGGCCACAGTAGGAGCGGGGAGTTGCCGCAATGTTGCACAACTCCCGCCCCAGATTGCGCGGCCGTTACCTGACCGCACACTCCGCTTCCCGGGATCGCCCGCACACCCCCGCGGCACTCGACGTCCGTCCCGTCCGCCTCGGAGACATTCAGAGGCGACTCCGTTCCAGTATCCCGCACCTGCCCTGAACAGGCCCAATGCTCATTAGATACCTGCCGGTCTATTTAAGACAGCTACCCGCACTGGTCGCGAGAATCGCGCGACGGCACCACCCTCGTCCGACACGCCGCGCCCCCGGTCCACGGCGCGCTGTCGACACGCGCGATCGAACACGTTCCACACTCGACAACCGGGCAGCCGCCGGATTAATCTCCATCGCGGCCCGCTCTGTGTGACATTTCCCACGCATCGTCGGGTCGTCCCTTACTGATGTGTGCCACCGGCGGCCCCTGCTGTCGGCAGCCATGTCCCGACACGGAAGGGCCACCGATAAACGCCAACCAGCGGGCGGCGACCGCCGACCACGAGTTGCTCGAGCCCCGCTCCGCGGACACACCGTCCTCCTGGATGATGACGGCGGACGATTTCCCCCTCACCGAGCACGACCTCCATGTCCTGCATCGCACGTTTCGGGACGACACCGAGCTCGACCACTGGCTACCGGGCGGCGAACAGTACCGCCGCCGGGCATATCAGTGCTTCGACCTGGCCACGGCCCGGTTGGCCGAGGACGGACCCGGCGCTCTCACCGCGATCGACCAGCCGCCGCCGTACGTGCAGTCCAAGCGGGTCAACCCGGTGGCAGGCGATATCGAGCGCACCTTCAAGCTGATCCCGCCCGAGCACCCGGCGACCGAGCCGACCAGGCAGATCGCCACCGCCGTCGCCCAATTGCTCGCGGCCAACGGCGTGCTGTCGGTGCACACCACGCCGCACTGCCTCGTCGACGCTCACTACATGCGCCTGATCGCGCCCGGCCATCCCGCGCCGGAGGGCAAGCACCGCGACGGCCTGATCGCGGGCTCCGCACACCTGATCCAGCGGACCAATGTCACCGGCGGCGTCTCCGCCCTCTACGATCGCTACGACCCGGACCGGGAGCTGTGCGGCTTCGTCCTGGAAAACCCGCTCGACTCCTACGTCTTCGACGACGAACGGGTACTGCACTACACGACGACAATCACGGTGACCGATCCCGACGCGGGCGCCGGGTTACGCGATGTCCTGCTGATCGGATTCAGAAAGCGTGAATAGTTCGACAACGACCTTCGTCGACCAGCTGCCCCGGCTGCTGCCCGACGACGAGCTCGTGCAGCTGGCTGCCGGGCTCACCGCGGTCCCCTCCTTCACCGGGCAGGAGACGCCGCTGGCGTTTCATGTCCGGAATACCCTCGCCCGCAACGACATCCACGCGTACCACCAAGAGGTACAGCCCGGTCGGCTCCAGACGATCGCGCGGCTCGGCCCGGAGAACGGCACCCCCGCGCTGCTACTCAACGGCCACCTCGACATGGATCCGCTCGGCCGCGACCAGCCGGGCGAGCCGTTCACCGCCCGGCGCGAGGGTGACCGGCTCTACGGTGCGGGCCTGCACAACATGAAGAGTGGTCTCGCGGCGATCCTCGGTGCGGCGATAGCGGTGCGCCGCAGCGGAATGGCGCTGCGGCGTCCCCTGCTGCTCGAGTTCGTCGTCGGCGAGCTGCAAGGCGGGGTCGGCACCAGGCACGCCCTGCGCAGCGGGCTCACCGCCGACGCCGCCGTGGTCCCCGAGCCGTATTCGGTCCGCCGGGTGATCACCCGCACCGCCGGGGTGCACAAGTTCGCCATCGTGGTGCGCGGCACCACCGCGCACACCAGCAGGCACCACGAAGGCGTGGACGCGGTCGCGGTGCTGCGCCGCGTGCTCGACCTGCTCGACACCGCCGACCTCGGCCTGCGCAACAGCGAATTCCCGCCGCTGCCAAGACTTCAGGTGGCCAGTCTGATCGCGGGCCGCGGCGAGGGACACGATCTGTCGGGGGTGAGTTACTGCTCGGACAAGGCCACCGCCCTCGTCGATCTGCGCTATCCGCCGCCGCACGAGCCGCACAACGTCAGCAAGGCCATCGACGTGGTGCTGGACCGCGTGCGCGATGCCTTCCCCGAGGCCCAGATCGTCGTGGAGCACCCGGTCGATCCGCAGTACCGGGTCGGCGGCACCGATATGCCGCCGATGGACATGCCCGCCGACTGCGCGGTGGTGCGCGACATCGCCGAACTGCTGCCGAGGGTCTCCGATTTCCAGGTCGAGGAGACCGGATTGGCGCTGCCGTACTCCTACTGCGGCAACGACACCACCCACCTGAGCCGGGCGGGCATCGAATGCTGCCTGTTCGGGCCGCGCGGCGCCACACCCGACACCGAACACCACGTGCTGATCAGCGAAATGCGGGCCTGCGCAGACACTCTCGCGCTCTTGGCCGAGCGACGCTGCGGATAACCGAACTCACCTGCCTCGGGTGCGCAGCTCCGTGCGCATCTGGGCCGCGAGTTGCACCCCGATGCCGTCGTAGAGCCCGACCGCCTGCGCGAGCAGCGCTTCGGCCTCGCCCCTGGCACCGGTCGCCGACGCGACCCCAGCCAGGCTGCGCAACGCGTCGGCGCGACCCAACGGGTCGCAGATCCGGTACGCGACACCCATCGATTCGGTGTAATACCTTCGGGCGGAGTCGAATCGGCCGAAGTGCCGCTCGATATGCCCGAGCCCGCGCAGCGCGTCGACCTGCCCGAGCGGATCATTGATCTCGACGGCGATCTCGTAGGCACCCTGGAACATGTCGCGGGCTTGGGCAGGCGATCCCGACTTACGCGCGAGATTGCCGAGCCCCCACAGTGTCCAGCCCTCGCCGTAGCGGTCATGGATGCGACGGGCGATCTCGAGCGCGTCGTCGAAATAGCGCCGCGCGGTCTCGTGGTCACCGACCAGCCGTTCGATGTGGCCGAGCCCGCGCAGCGCATCGCCCTCCAGCTTCTGATGATTCAGGCTCCTGGCGATGTCCAGCGCCTCGGCGTAGCGGCGTTCGGCGCCCTCGGCATCGCCGAGGCGCCGGACCACCTCCGCGAACCCCCACTGCGCGGTGGCGATGCGGACCGGATCGTCGATGGCCTCCGCGATGGCCAGCGCCTGCGCCGAGCAATTCCAGGCGGCGCGGTACTCCGAGGAGGCCCGCTCGACGTGGGCGAGCCCGTCCAGGGCGTCGCATTCGGTGGGCCGATCGTCGATGTCCCGGGCGATGGCGAGCGCTTCGCTGAAATAGCGTCGCGCCGCCTTGTGGTCGCCGGTGACCCGCGCCGTCTGCCCGAGCTCACACAGCACGGCCGCGTGGCACTGCCGATCGGTCAAGTCCACGGCGATCTCACTGGCCAGCCGGAATCCGGCGCACGCCTGCTGGTGCTGCCCGATCAGTCGGTCGATGCGGCCCTTGCCCACCAGCGCCCAGGCTTGTGCGCGCCGATCGGCGATCTCGACGGCGATATCCAAGGCCCGTGCGTAGAGGCGCAATGCCAGCGACCAGTGGCCGGTGCCGGACAGGTGCGAGGCCAGTCGGGTGGCCAATTCCGCTGCCGCCGAGGAGGCTTCGGCGCCGCGCAGGCAGCTGACCAGCATCTCGCGTTCTCTGGTGAGCCAGGCTCTGGCCCGCGCCGTGTCTGCGGAGGGGTTCGAAAGATGTTCGCTGCCGGACGGATCGAACAGCTGATGCCTACTGGCCCGGCGGGCCACCGCGAGGCCGGACCCGACCAGGCGGTCGACCACCTTCGCGTACTCCACCGGTGCGTCCTCGCGTTCGGCGTGCAGGCGCGCACACAAGCGGGTCAGGTCGTGCATCCGGTAGCGCGCGCCGCCGGGACCGCCCGGCGACGGATCCAGAAAGCCCGCCTCGAAAAGCTTGCGCACCAACGTCTTCCCGTCGCGCAGCGGCACCGCGGCCATGGTCGCCATCGCCTCGGCGGTGATCTCCGGGCCGGGGAACCAGCCGAGCAGCCGGACGGCGCGTTGCAGCCCGGCATCACCCAGCCGCTGATACGACAGCTCGAACGCGGCCCGCAGCGATTCGTCCTCGGCCGTGAACCGGTCCAGCAGATGTTCGGTCGCCGAGCCATTCGTGCGATCCGCGGGGGCGCGCTTGATCCGCTCGGTCAGCTGCGCGATATCGGCCGCGCTGTCGGCCAGCATGGCCTCGCCGTGGTGGGCGATCTGGCCGCCGATCAGCCGGATGGCCAGGGGCAGCCGACCCGCGGTCTGCAGGATCTGCCGCACCGCGCCCCGATCGTAGCCCGATCGCAGATTACCCAGCTTGACCAGCAGCTCCTCCGCCTCGGCCCACTCCATCACGTCCAGCCGCAGCGGTGCCGCCTCGGCCAGCCCGGTGAGCTTGCTCCGGCTGGTGATCAGCACGAAACAGCCCGGTGCCTGCGGCAGTAGCTGTTTCACCTGGGCGCTGTCGAGCGCGTTGTCGAGCACGATCAGCATCCGCCGCTGCCTGGTCGCGCCGCGCCAGCGGTGGGCCCGCCCGGCCAGATCCGCGTCGATGGTCTCGCGCGGCACCCCGATCTGCAACAACAGTTGCTCGAGCACGTCGACCGGTTCGCGCGGCTCCCGGCCGAGGGTGTAGCCGTGCAGGTCGACCCAGATGGTGCCGTCCGGGTAGTGCTTACCGAAGACCGCGACCGCGTACCTGGCCAGCGCCGTCTTGCCGATGCCGGTGAGCCCGACGATGACGTGCACGGCGACCGTCCCGCTACGCAGGTGCGCGGCGACCCGTTCGCGCAGTTGCGTTTTCGGACCTTCCCTACCGGTGAAGTGCGGCACCTCCGCGGGCAGGTCGCGACCCGCGCGCACCGGCTGGCGACCGACGGATCGTCTGGCCACCACCTCGTGATACTCCAGCCGCTCGGCGTGCGGCATGTAGGACAGATCGGCGAGATCGATCAGCTGGTCCCAGGTCGTACCGTAAATGGTGGCAAGGTTTTTCAGCACGCGAATGGTGGGCCGGGCCCCGCTCGGCCGGTGGTCCTCGTCCTCGGGGTCGGTGCCGTCCCTGGCGAAGGGCCACGCCTCGTACTCCGAGATCCGGCTGGCCTTCATCGCCGCCCGCGCGCTGTCGGTCAGCTCGTTGTACCGCTCGGCGACCGCGGCCTGGGTCAATCCGTTGGCGTAACGCCAGGCCGCGCGCGGCCGGTACCCGCGCTGGCGCAGTTCCCCCGCCAGCGGCTCGAGCAGCTGCAGCTCGGTCAAACCCAAGTCGGCCAGGCGATCACGCAGGCGCCGCCGTTGCTCGGCGGTGAGGGTGCCGCCGGGACGCCAGCGGTCGGTTCGGCCGGATCGATCCATCCCGCCACCCTCCCGCGCGCGAAGCCTCCGGCAAGGGCGCGGCCTGCGCCGGAGAATCGAGACGCTGATTGTGATTAATTCCTTGGTATCAGTAGCGTTTTCCCAGGTCAAGTAAATGCGTCAACCCGATAAAACGCCGCACCCGCTGGGATCGCCCCGCACCCGCCCGAACTGCCATCCTGGAAGGTGTCACCGGGACAACGTGACAACGCGGGGCGGATGAAAAGAGGTCGCACGATGGCTATTACGGCGACAGGCTGGCTGATCACCAGTGACGTGGTGCACGAGGCCGCGTTCCGGATCGATATTCCCGAACAGGACCGGGGCAGGTGGGTGCTGTCCTACTTGCCGACCAACCGGCGGCTCAGCAGAAATCAGGCGATGGCGGGCATGGTGCTCGCCGAGATGATCGTGCTCGAGCAGCCGCACCCGGCTGGACTCGATCACGAAGTCGCGCAGCTGCACGCGACGGAGCTCGACTGCACGCTGCACGACGTCATGAGCCTGCTGGCGTTGCGGGCGCCCGCCGGGTCGACCGAGCCGGAGCCGCCGGTCGGCCCGACCGATGATCGGCTCAGATCCGCTGCCGCACTGGCACATGGCGTGACCTCGTTCGCGGCCTGAGCTCGAACCGGGCGCTACCGCGCCTTGGCCACCAACGCCGCCTGTGCTCGAGCCACCTGCGCCCCGACGATGTCCTCGTCGACGGTGTGCAGCCGGCCGTCGCGAACCACCTCGCGGCCGTTGACGATCAGCGCCGCGAGGGGTGGCGCCGAACCGAGCACCAACGCGGTCACCGGATCGTCGATGCCCGCGTGCGCCGGGGTGTCCAGGCGCCACAGCGCCAGGTCGGCGAGCTTGCCCGGCTCGATCGAGCCGATCTCGGCGTCGCGGCCGAGCACGCGCGCGCCGCCGATCGTGGCCAGCGCCAACGACGTTCGCACCGTCATCGCACGCGGGCCGCCGGTGTTGCGCGCGAAGAACAGCGCATTGCGCGGCTCCTCGATCATCGAGCTCGACTCGTTGCTCGCCGCGCCGTCCACGCCGAGGCCCACCGGGACGCCCGCGCGCACCAGGTCGGCGGTGCGTGCGATACCCGCGCCGATGCGCGCATTCGAGGTGGGGCAATGCGCCACTCCGGTACCGGTTTTCGCCATGGTCTCGATCGCGGAGTCGTCCAGGTGGATAGCGTGGGCCCACCAGACATCGGCACCGACCCAGCCGAGTCGCTCCATGTACTGCGCGGGCGTGCAGCCGAATGTCGCTGCGCAATAGTCCTGTTCATCGATCGTCTCGGCGACGTGCGTGTGCAGCCGCACTCCCGCCGCGCGGGCCAGCGCGGCCGATTCCCGCAGCAGCTCCGGCGTCACCGAGAAGGGCGAGCACGGGGCGAGGGCGATGCGCAGCATCGAGTCGAACGACGGATCATGATGGCGGGCAATGGCCGCCGCGCTGTCGGCCAGGATGTCGTCCAACGACTGCACCACGTGATCGGGCGGCAGGCCACCCGCGCTCGCGCCCAGATCCATCGAGCCCCGGCACGGATGGAAGCGCAGGCCCACCTCGGCGGCCGCGGCGATCTCGGCGCCGAGCAGGTCACCGCCTTCGCGCGGGAACACGTAGTGATGGTCGGTCGTGGTGGTGCAGCCGGTGCGGGCCAGCGCGGCGAGCCCACCGGTCGCCGCGATCCGCACCGCTTCCTCGTCGATGCCCGCCCAGATCGGGTAGAGCGTGGTGAGCCACTCGAACAGCGTGTTGTCCGCGGCCAGGCCCCGGGTGATCCACTGATAGAGGTGGTGGTGGGTGTTCACCAGGCCGGGGGTCAGCAGGCAGCCACGGCCATCGATGCGCCGCACCTGACCGTCGAGCGCCGGTGCCGCACCCGCGCCGACGGCCTCGATCCTGTTGCCGCGCAGCACGACATAGCCGTCGCGGTATTCGGTGCCGTGCGCGTCGACGGTCGCGACGGCACCGCCCTCGATGACCGTCACGGCAGCCATGCGGGTCCCGCCTCGGGTGCGTCGGCCCGCTGCACGGTCGCGTGGATCAGCCCGTACGGGCGATCGGCGGCGTAGTACACCTCGCCGTGGTTCTCGATACCGAAGCGATCCAGGTCGTAGTCGAAGTGGTGCTTGTTCGGCGCGGCCAGCCGGATCTCGGCGAGCACGGGGTAGGCCGTCAGCGCGGCCTTGCCCATCTCGAACAGCGTCTGCTGCAACGCCTTCGAATGGTGCGTCGCGAACGTCTCGACCAGCCGCGCCCGGACACCGGCGTACACCTCGTCCCAGGAGATGCCGGTGGTGCCCGCGAAGCGCCATTGCACCGCCAGCGAGGTGGCCAGCATTCGATCGTGGGTCGGGGCGAGCACGGTGAATTCGTCGCTCAGGAAGTCGGCGAACTCCGACCCGGTCGACTTCAGGATGGTCAGGTCCTTCATCCCGCCGATCACCCAGGCCTGCCGCTCGGCGCCGGTACCCGCGACCGTCACCGCGGCGGTACGCACCTCGGAGCCCTGCCGGACCCAGGTGTGCTCGTGTTCGCGTCCGTCGACCGTCACCCGCTGCCAGGCATACTCGTCGACCTCGACGCGCGCGCTGGTCACCGGCTCGACCTCGTCGACGAAGTGGCCGGCCAAAGCGAGCGCGTAGTCCTCGATCGCCTGTAGCCCAGGCTGTTTCGCATAGGCGTAAGCGGTCTGCTTCTGGGTGTCGGTGGGTAGCACCTTGCGTTGATCACCCGCGACATAGGCGTCGGCGAAGTCCCCGCGCAGCACGGTGGACACGTTCACGTCGCGGATCTCGTGGCGCGCGGTCTGCCGCCAGATCCGGACGATCCGGTTCTCGGCCTTGCCGTATCGGTGGTCGGTCAGCTCGATCGGCCCGGTCAACTCCATGCTCGGTCAGCTCCCTCGATAGGTGGAAAAGGCGAACGGCGACAGCAACAACGGGACGTGATAGTGCCGCTCCTCGGTGACGGCGAACGTCACCGACACTTCGGGGTAGAAGGTGTCGACGTGTTGTCCGGCGAAGTAGGCGCCGGTGTCGAACACCAGCCGATAGGTGCCCGGCGCGAGGGCCTCGGCCAGCGCGCCGATCCGGCCGTCCGCGTCGGTCGTTCCCGAGTTCAGCTGCTCTGCACCGCGATACAGCGTTACGGCGACGTGCTTGGCCGGCGCGCCGCGTACCGCGTCCAGCACGTGGGTGCTCACCGTGCTCATCGGGTCGCCGCCAGCAGTGCGCGCAGTCGGATCCGATTGATCTTCGCCAGTTCTGTTCGCATGACCCGCCTTTCGGTCTCGGCATCGTTGCCGAGTCGGTCTTCGAGAATCGCGAGCAGCTCGCTGCCCGATCTTCCGCTCGCACACACCAGATAGCGGTAGCCGAACCGCGCCTCATAGGCCCGGTTTCCGGCCGCGAGCGCCGACCGTACCGCGTCCGCCGCGGTGGCCACCCCGGCTTGCTCCCGCGCCGAGGCCGCCGTATCCGGTCGCTCGCCGATCCTGGGGTGCCCGGCGAGCGCCCGATCAATCTCGGACTCGGGCAGCTCCGCGAGCACCGCATCGGCGGTGTCGAGCACCGCGTCGACGCTCGGATACGGCCGGCCCTCGACCAGTGCGCGGGCCCACCCGAGCGACGAGCAACACGTGAGCAATGCCTTGGTCGCCACGTTCGCAGGCAACGCGTTGAACCCGGCGAGACCCGCCCCGTCGTCTGTCATCGGACCAGCATCGAATACGACCCGCCCGGCCGCCACCCGAAAGAGATAGATCACCCCCGGCGTGTCGCCGCAAAGAAAATGGCCGGGCAAGGCCGCGAGCAGCACTCTTCCGGCACGCGCGGCCGGCGGTTCCGGACTACCGTCGTACCCATGGCTGTACCCGATCGCCCGGCCACCCCGCCGAACTGTGCGGGCATCCTGCTCGCCGCGGGCGCCGGAACGCGCTACGGCCGGCCGAAAGCGCTGGCCGAGGGCGGCGCCTGGCTGCGCGGCGCGGTGGCCGCGCTGCGCGACGGCGGGTGCGATCCGGTGATCGTGGTGCTCGGTGCCACCGGTCCCGATCCGACGCCGCTCGACCTGCCCGCCGGCGTTCAATCCGTCTGGGCCGCGGACTGGGCTACCGGGCTCGGTGCGTCCGTTCGGGCCGGGCTGATCGCCGCCGCGCGCACCCCCGCCCGCTTCGCCGCGATCATGCCGGTGGACACCCCGGACGTCGGCGCCGATGTGGTCGCCCGGGTCACCGCGGCCGCGTTCACCGCGCCGAGCGGCCTGGCCCGTGCTGTGTTCCACAACACACCGGGGCACCCCGTTGTGCTCGCCCACAAGCACTGGACCTCGATATGTCAGGAGGCCGTAGGAGATTCGGGTGCGCGCACCTATTTGTCGCGCAAGAACGATATGGTGTGCGTCACGTGCGACGATTTGGCGACGGGCGTCGATCGTGACTACCCGGCCTCGTCCGCACGGTGATCGGAGCGGGCAGATGCGGGACATCGTCGACGACCTATTGCGGGTATGGCATTCCGGGCGCACCGGCGGGCTGGCCACCATAGTGCGCACGATGGGCTCGGCCCCCTTACCGGTCGGCTCGGCCATGCTCGTCGATCCGGACGGTGGCGTCTACGGCGCGGTCACCGACGGCGGGCTCGAGGAGATCGCCTACGAGGCCGTGCTGCATGCCGCGCGAACCGGTCAGCGCGCGATGCACCGCTACGGCGTGGCTACCGGCGTGGAGGGCAGCGCGGACCGCGACGGCATGATGGATGTGTTCGTCGAACCGTTCTCGCGCAGGCACTTTCCCGAGTTTCCCCTCGTCGCCGCGGAGATCGCGGCACACCGCCGGATCACCGTGTTCACCGTGGTGTGGAACTCCGATGCGGACCTGATCGGCCAGCACCTGATCACCGATAAACGCCACGGCACCGAGTTGCTCGCGCTACCGGATTCCGATGTGTTCGTCGCGTCGTTCGCCCCGCCGCCGCGGCTGATCATCTTCGGCGCCAACTCTTTTGCCGCCGCGCTGACCGTGCAGGCCAAGCTCCTCGGCTACCGGGTCACCATCTGCGACTCGCGGGAGAACTTCGCCAAGCCCGAGAAGTTCCCCGGCGCCGAGGTGGTCGTCGACTGGCCGCACCGATACCTGAACACGCTGTCCTCGGCCGGCGAAATCGACAGCAGCACCGGCATCGTCGTCACCTCGCATGATCCGAAGTTCGAGATTCCGCTGCTCACCGTCGCGCTCCGACTACCCGAGCTCGGCTACCTCGGCGCCATGGGTGCGCGCACCGTGCACACCCAGCGCATGGAAGACCTCCGGGCAGGCGGCTTCTCCGAGGCGACGCTGTCTCGTTTGCATTCCCCCGCCGGACTGGACGTCGGCGCGCGCACCGCCGCCGAGATGGCCGTCGCGATCGCCGCCGAGCTGATCGCCGCCAGGACCGAACAGGCCGGACGGCACGCGCAGCACAGCACCAACCCACAGCCGCTGAAAACTGTTGTCGGACTGAGCAGTTAAGCCTTCAGGCCCGGGTTCTCCGCATACACCTCGCGCAGCACGGACAGGTCGAACAGCTGATCGGCCGTGATCGCCAGCTCGGCCGCCCGCAATGCGGTGATGTTCTGCTCGATCAGCGTGTCGGTCATGGTCAGCAACCCGTTGGCGGCGGTATCCGGCGAGGTGACCAGATCGTTCTGCGCCACCGCCTGTTTCGTCTGCTCGGCCAAGTCGAGCTGCAGGCCTTTGCCGTACACCTCGACCGCGAGCCGCGCGGATTCCGCCGGGTCGGCCACCGCGTCCTTCCACCCCTTGATCTCGGCGACGAGGAACGCCTTCAGCTTCTCCCGTTCCTTGTCGATGGTGACCTGCTCGACGGTGAGCGTCTCGGCCACCAGCGGCAGGTTGTAGTCGGCGAACAGGAAGTGCGTGTTCGCGAATCCCTTGGCCGTCAAGGTGATCGGCTCGTTGGTCACGTAGCTGACCCAGCCGTCGGCCTCGCCGTTGGCCAGCGGGGACGGATCGAACTGCGCGGGCACGATGGTGACATCGCCCGGCCGCATGCCGTTGGCGGTGAGCAGGGCATGGAAGATCGGTTGATTGGCGTCCTGCACCCCGATCTTGCGGCCCTTCATGTCCTCGGGCGTCTTGATCGGCTTCGCGGCCGAGCTGACGATCGCGAAGGGATTCTTCTGATAGGTGGTGGCGACGATCTTGGCAGGCAGGCCCTCCAGCACCGCTCGGGCGGTGGTCTGCGGCGCGGACAGGCCCAGCCAGATCTTGCCGGCGTCCAGCCCGGCCTCCACCGAGGTGCTCGCCGCGCCGCCCGCGATCAGCTCGACCGAGCCGAAGCCCGCCTCCTTGAAATAGCCCCTGCTGTCGGCGAAATACTCGCCAGCGAATTCGATGTTCTTCAGCCAGGACAGCTGGATTGCGACGGTTCCATACTTGGAGCCGTCCGGGGTGGAACCGCCCGACGAGTCGGTGGCGTCGCCGCCGCACGCGGCGAGCAGACCGGCGCCGCCGAGCGCGGCGCCTGCCAGCGCGCAACTGCGAAGCAGCGACCGTCGGTTCATTGTCGGCCCGGTACTGCTTTCGCCACGCATGACAGTCACCCTAGAAGCAGGCCACAGCGCCGATATCGCGAATCGGGAGCCTAGATTTCGCGGTCGTACGCGCCGACACGTTTTCGATCGCCGCGAGCCGATATCGCGCCGATGGATGACATCGGTCCGTGCGCTGGTTGCACCACAGGTGAACCCGATCATCGCGCTGCTCGACGCCAAGCTGCACATCGCAGGCTCGGAGATCCTCTGGCGCGAGGTGATCGGAAACGGTTTCGGCCTCGCCTCCGCACTCGGCGGCATGCGCAGGCGGGTCTGGGCCTGGCCGATCGGCATCGGCGGGAACGCGCTGCTGTTCACCGTCTTCGTCGGCGGCGTCTTCAACACCCCGCAGCAGTTGAACATGGCGGGCCAGGCCGGGCGGCAGCTGATGTTCATCGCGGTCAGCGTCTACGGCTGGTGGAGCTGGCATCGGCACGCCAACGAGACCGGTCTCGAACACCGCGGCGTCGAGCCGCGCTGGGCGAGCAATCGCGAACGTCTCGTCCTGATCGCCGCCATGTTGCTCGGCACCGCCGCGTTCGCCCAGCTCTTCGCCGTCATCGGGTCCTACGGTCCGTGGGCCGAGGCCTGGATCTTCACCGGCTCGGTGCTGGCCACCTACGGCATGGCCCGCGGGCTGGCCGAGTTCTGGCTCATCTGGATCGCCGTCGACATCGTCGGCATCCCCCTGCTGGTGAAAGCGGGTTACTACCCCTCGGCCACCCTGTACTTCGTCTACGCGGGCTTCGTGGCCTGGGGCTTCGTCGTCTGGATGCGCAGCATCCGCCCCGTGCTCCCGCCCGCCCCGGTGCCGCTGGCCACCACCCCCTAGGAAAAAAGTTCGGCTTCCTCCAGTTGGTCGACGTCCGACACGATGCGATGGTCAGCACCGTGCTCGGCGAGCGCCTGCTTCGCGATCCGCCGGCAGCGTCAATCCTTCGGTGCCGCAGCGTCGGCGAAGAGCTTGGCGAGGGTTTCCGCGATATTGGCGGACCGGTCGAAGTGGTAGCCACGGTCGGCGGCGTGGCCGGCGAACAGGTGCCAGGCGGAGGAGGTGAGCATGCGGGCGATGGTTTCCTGATCGGGGTGCTCGGCACCGGGCGGGGTACCGATGTACTGCGTGACGATGCCCTCCACCAAGCCGACCAGGCCGTAGACGAGCGGGCGGTACGGCGCCACGTCGATGGCGAGCATGGTCGTCCACGACGAGAACTGTTGCCACAGTGCCTCGGCCACCCGATGCCTGCCGATGGTCAGGCTGGTCTCCCCCGTCGCGTGCCCGTGCACCGGGCCGTTCTGGCCGAACTGATACAGATTGGGATGTTCGGCCGCCCAGCTCACCACCCGGCGCATGATCTGGTGGAACATGTCCTCCGCGGTCTTGGTCGGGTCGAGCACGAACAGCGCCTCCACCTCGGCCACGTAGTGGTCCAGGATGTACTCGCGCACCCGGGCGTCCAGGTCTTCCCGATTGTCGAACTGGCGGTAGACCACCGAGCGCGCCAGTCCGGCTCGCTCGGCGATCTGCTGGATGGAAACCTCGGCGGTCGGGCCGTGCTCCTCGATCAACGCGACCGCCGCCGCAAGGATCTGCGCCTGCCTGGTCGAGTTGTGTTCGTCCCAGCGCTGCCCGCCCGAGCGCCTGCGATGGCTACGCATGTGGGCTGGCGGCTTCACGGTTATCGACTATACGGCGGTGTCCGCACGCTCCAGCTCCGGCAGGAACCGGGGCCGCATCAGCAGCGGTCCGTCCGGACCACCGGTGAACGAGATCTGCCGCCGCACTCGCTGATCCGACACCGCGTCGAACTGCAACTGCTGGGCGAAGGTGGCGACGACGAGCGCGGCCTCCATGTTCGCGAATCCCGAAGCGACACACATTCTTTTGCCCGCGCCGAAGGGCATGGTGGCCCGTTTGTGTTCGCGCGCTATGTTTTCCGGCAGGTAGCGGCTCGGATCGAACTCCTCCGGGCGCTCCCACACGCGCTGATTGTGGTGCGACCCGTGGATCAAGGTGATCACCGTGGTGCCGGGTTCGATCAGGTAACCACCCAGTGCGTCCGGCTCTTTCGCCGTTCTGGCCAGCCCGACCACCGGCGGCAACACCCGCATGGTCTCGGCGACCACGGCCTGCGTCCACGGCAGCCGATCGAGGTCGGCGGCGGTGGCCGGGCGCGAACCGAGCACCGAGCACACCTCCTCGCGTAGTCGCTCGCGGGCCTCGGGATGCTCGGACAGCAGCTGCCACACCCAGGTCAGCGCGGTCGCGGTGGTCTCCATCCCCGCGCCGACGAACGTCATCAGCTCGTCGTGGATCTCCTGATCGGTGTATTGGTAACCGGTCTCCGGGTCGGAGGCATCGATCAGCGCGGCGAGCAGGTTGTCCTTGCGGGTGATCCGGCCTGCGCGGTGGTCGGCGATCAAGCCGTCCACCACGCGCTCGGCATGGCGCAGGTCGCGCATGGTGCGCGGCTCGACCACCCAGCCCGCGGCCCGCATGATCCGCATCGGCAGCCGCGAGTTCCCGGCGTCGTCGCGATGGCGGGAATGCCGGTGCAGCCAGGTCGCGACGTGGTGCAGCGGATGACTGAGATTGGTCATGAAGCCACGGCCGAAGAACCGCAGCAGCCGATAGAGCACCACCTCCGACATCGGGCCGGTGATGTCGGTGCCGAACATCGTGCGCGACGTGACATCCAAAGTGAGGCGGTTCATTTCGGCGTTGACATCGACAACGCCGTCGCTCGCGGACAGCTGTCGGATCCGCGCCACCGCGTCCCTGGCCGCCTCGACCATGATCGGGGCGAACCCATCGACGTTGCGCTTGGCGAAGATCGGCTGCACCAGCCGCCGATTGCGCTGCCACAGTTCGTCGTTCAGATCGGTCACCAGTCCGCGCCCGAACGCGACCGCGAGCATGTCGTAGTCGGGGCTCTTGGTGTAGTTGTTCTGATTGGTCACCAGCACATGCCGCGCCAACTCGGGACTGCGCACGATGACGAACTTCGCGAACGGCACCCTGGCCACGATCACGTCGTCCTGCCCGGGGAAATTGGTCACGTAGTCCAGCACCGTGTGATCGCGCACCCGGGGCAGGATCCCCAGCGACAACCGCACCGACTCCCACCAGCTCACCGGCGTGTTGTGCCATCGAATGAAGGTCGGCGCCCAGCGGGGCGGGTGCAGCGTGGAATCGACTTCGGCAGCAGTGGAATCGACATCGGCCATAGCGGGCTCACCTTGCCTGAACGTTCATATGGGACGTGCTGTCCCACTCAGGTTAATGAGACGCCATGACCCAGTCAATGGGCGGCGCGGTGGTGCACCTGGTCGAAAGCAGCACAGCCCGACAAGCCGTCCATGGCTTGCCGGGCTGTGCGGCTGAGACTCGGAGAAGTCAGCAGCTACTAATTGGGCGTGTCACCCTCGTAGTCCATATTCGCTGCCTGGTCTTCCCTGGTAGCGGCGGCATCGTCGGTCGCATCCGGCTGGTCGACCTCGTCGCGGTCCACCTCGGTGTCGTCGGGACGGTTGGTACCGGGTTCAGTGGTCATGGCCTCGGGCATGCCCGGCGTCACCGCGTTCAAACAGGTGACGCGGCTACACCACGTCGACCCGCACCCCGGTCGCGCGGATCGCCGCTACCGCCGACGGGTCGGCGTCGGTGTCGGTGACCAGCGCATGCACCTGTTCGATGCTGCAGATGCGGGCCAAGGCGGTGCGCTCCAGCTTGTCGGCGGTGGCCACCACCATGACGTGCCCGGAGCGGCGCACCATCTCGGTGGTGACGCCGGCCTCATCGATGTGCCTGCACTGAGCGCCACCCTCGGCGGAGATGGCGTTCA
The DNA here is from genome assembly GCF_004634405.1 of Nocardia sp. CS682. NCBI lineage: Bacteria > Bacillati > Actinomycetota > Actinomycetes > Mycobacteriales > Nocardiaceae > Nocardia > Nocardia sp. CS682. The sequence continues at coordinate 4,002,477 of NZ_CP029710.1, forward strand.
CACCGAGGATCAGCTCATCCAGGCGCAGTTCGGCCAGGGCGCGTTCGGCGAGGGGGCCGTGCAGTTCGTAGGACTCGCGGCGGGCCACGCCGCCGAGGACGACGGTGCGCATGTGCGGGCGCAACACCATCTCACCCGCGATATTGAGGGCGTTGGTGACGATGGTCAGTTGCTCGTCGCCGGTCATGCCCAGGTCGGTGCGCCCGGCCAGGGCCCTGGCCACCGCGGTGGTCGTCGTGCCGCCGTTCATCGCGATGACCGCGCGCGGATCCACCAGCGACGCAGCGTGTTCCGCGATCCGCTGCTTGGCCTCCCCGCCGGTCTGGCGGTAGCGGGCGGGCAGGTCATAGGCGACCGAGGTGGCGACGACGCCGCCGTGGGTTCTGGTCGCCAGCTGCTGTTCGGCGAGCGCGGTGAAGTCGCGCCGCACCGTCGCGGAGGAGACGCCGAGGCGTTCGGCGGCCTCCTCCACCGAGAGCCGGCCGGAGTCGGCGAGCAGTTCGAGCAGCCGGTTCCAGCGCTGGGGTCGGTCGGTCGGTCCGGTCATCTCATACCGCCCTGCGGCACTCGAACACACCGACCTGCTGTTTTTCGTGGCACGCGAACAATCTGATCACAGGCACGCTGCCGAACGTAGAGATTCCGGTACCGCAATACCAAGCCGAGTGCCTTCTCAGCGGTGCCGCGGGGTGGCCGTGGCCAGCGGAATCGTGAGGAACGAGGCCGCCGCTTCGGTGCGCTGGATGTCGTATACGCCACCCAGCAGCGCCGGATAGTCCTTCGGGTTGAAGATGTGGGTCGGCGCGTCACCGGAGCCGATCGTCACCTGCAACCGGTGGCCGGGCTGGAAAACGTGGAAGGCCGGACGGATCTTCACGTTGTACTCGGTCACCTGTCCTGGGACCACCGGCAGCATCGATTCGCGAGTGCCGGGATGGAACGCGCCGAGCACACTTCCGTCCGCGGCCCGCCACGTCCGATCCTCGTCCAGCGCCCGGAAGTTCCCGGCGAGTTGCCCGTCGGTCAAGGCGATGGCCGTGCCGTCCGGCGCGATGTCCTGCACGGTCACGCTGAAGGCCGAGGCCGGGGTGCTCGAACTGGCGAAGAGGGTGGCGCCGATCGGGCCGCCGAGCACGGTCGGCTCGGTGAACGGCTCGGTGCTGTACTGCGGATTGTCCAGCAGCCCGGGCACATCCGGATGCGCCGGGAATTGTCCGCACGGATCGTCGACACCGGCCATAGTGGCGAGCAGCTGGTAGACGCCGGAGAAGTTGCGGGAGAACGAGGAGTTGCAGAGGGTGCCGCCATTGGCCGGAGTGAACGTCACCCGGTCCGAACCCGCCGCAGCCGCAGGACGTTCCGGTGCCAGTCGGCCGCCCTCCGCCAAATAGAGGTTCTGCGTGGGAGTTTCGCGCATCGGATATGTTGCGCTCTCGATCACCTTGCCGTTGACGTCGATCGCGTGCAGCGGCGTCTTCGTCGCATCGATGCCGTTGCGGTCGTTCTTCAACCACCGGTCGAACCACGCCAGTTGGATGGCGTGCATATCGAGGTCGGTATTGCGCTGCACGCCGGGCTGCACGTGAAACCAAGGGCCGGTGAGCATTTGGAAGCGCCCACTTGACGGCGCGTCCGCCGGCATCGGCCCGTGGTGCGCGCGTCCGGCGTAGGCGTTCTGCAGCCCGGCGAAAGTGCGCGGCGTGCCGTCCTGGAGCAGGTCGTACTGGCCGCTGACCAAGTACGTCGGAATGTCGTTCGCCGCAATCTGTGCCACCACGTTGTCGATCGCCCGCGACTCCCAGTACGGGCTGTTGTAGGCCTTGTCGCCGTCGAGCAGTGCGTTGAACACCGAATGCCAGGTGCCGTCCGCCCGAAAGTGTGCCAGTAGATGGTCCACGAAGACGCTGGTCAGCTTGTCCGGCTCGCGATACAGCCCGAGGATCGGCGCGAGCTGCGGCAGCACGGTGATCGGAAACTGCAGCATGGAGGCCAGGAAGGCGAGGTTGTAGAACCCGTCGTGATTCAGCAGGTCCTGGAACGCGTGGTTGCCCGGCATCAGCGGGAACAGCGCGCGTACCGGCGAATCCGGTTCCAGCACACCGGCGGTGAAGAGTTCGGTCATTCCGAGATAGGACAGGCCCCACAGCCCGATCTCGCCGGTCGAGTTGGGTAACCCCGCGGCCCAATGGATCACCCGCTTGGCGTCCTCGCGTTCCTGTGGCTGCAAGATGCTCCACTGCCCGCCGGAGGAGCCGGTGCCGCGGATGTCCACGATCACGCTGATATAGCCGCGCTTGACGAAGTAATCGCCGTAACCCGCCGCGTCGCTCACCTGTTCGGCCACGTCGATGACTGTCGGCAACGCGTTTTGCAGAAGCGGCCCGATGCCATCGTAGGACAGCAGGCGCATGAAGCCCCCGCTGTCCTTGCCGTACGAGGTCTGGGTCAGCACGATCGGGAACGGACCGGTCGCCGGTGCGCCGGACGCGTCCGTCGGATACCGAATGTCCGCGCGCAGTACCACGCCGTCCGCCATCGGCAACTCGACGTTCTTCTGTTCGCCGACGCCGTACAACTCCGGACCCGGATTCCACCCCTCGGGCAATCCGGTGCGGGAGTCGGCCGTCGGCAGGGCGTCCCCGCCCGTCGGTTCCGCACCGGCGAGCGGCAACACCGAGGAAACTGTGAGCACACCGATGGCGACCAGTGTCCGGGCCGTCGTCGTGGTGGCCCTGGCCAATCGACCTCGGCGCGTGCCGCCACGATTCGGCGGGTAAGTGGTCATCATCATTGATCACCCATCGCTCAGTGCACCGTAAGGTCGCGGCGCAGCAGTTTTCCAGTGCTGGTGCGCGGAAGTTCGTCGAGGAAGGTGACATCCCGCGGCACCTTGAACCGAGCCAGATTCGCCTTCACGTGCGCCCGAACACTTTCGGCGTCCAACTCGTGACCGGCCTGCCGCACCACGAAGGCCGCGAGCCGCTGCCCGAACTCCTCGTCGGGCACCGCGACGATGGCCGCCTCGGCAATGGCCGGGTGGGTGTACAGCAACTCCTCGACCTCGCCGGGAAAGACGTTCTCGCCGCCGGAGACGATCATGTCGTCGTCGCGGCCGTCGATGAACAGCCGTCCGTCCGAATCCCAGTGCCCCACATCGCCGGTGGACAGCAGCCCGTCGATGCTGTCCTTGTTGCCACCGCCGGAGTACCCCGCGAACGACAGCAGACTGCGCACGTAAATGGTGCCGCGCCTGCCCGGTTCGGTGACCGGCTTGTCGTCGTCGTAGAGCCGGACGGTACACACCGTGGGCGGGCGGCCCACCGTCCCCGGCGCCGCACGCCAATCCTCGGGCGTGGCAATGGCGGCGACGCCGACCTCGGTGGAGCCGTAGAAGTTGTAGAGCACATCACCGAACGCCTGCGTGGCGGCATCACCCAGCGCGGCGGGTAAGGCCGACCCGGCGCTGAAAACGATACGCAGACTGTCGGTCTGATACTTGGCCAAGGCTTCCGGGCCTAGGTCGAGTATCCGGCGCAGCATGGTCGGCACGAGGACGAGCACCTGCGCTCGATGGTCCGCGACGGCGGCCAGCGTCGCCTCGGCGTCGAATCGCCTGTGCAGCACCACCGTCGAGGCCAGCGACAGTGCCAGGATGAACTGATTCAGCGCCGTACCGTGGAACAGCGGCGCGGCCAGCACTACAGTCTTATTGCGCCGCAAGGGAATTCGCTCCAGCAATGCGGCGGCCGCCAGCGGCGACTTGACCTCGCGCGGCACACCCTTCGGCGTTCCGGTCGTCCCGCCGGTCAGCAGCACGAACCCGCCCTGTCGCGGCGGCGGCGCCAGATCGGCCGGGTCGTGACCTGCGATCAATTGGTCAACCGTGGCAATGCCGTCCACGTCGACGCCGTCGTGCACCGCGAGCACCCGCCGGACCTGCGGCGGCAAGATCCGCAACAGCTCGGTGAATTCCTGGTCGTACACCACGGCATCGGCGTCCTCACGTGCCGCGACATCGGCCAGCTGCGGCCCGGCGAATCCGGTGTTGAGCAAGACCAGTCGCGCGCCGATCTTGGCGGCGGCGAGCATGGTGTCCACCAATTCACGCCGGTCCCGGACGAGCGCGGCGACGGTATCACCCGGCCCGAGGCCGAGCGAGGCGAAGCCGCGGGCCAGGGCATTGCCGCGGGCCTCCAATTCCCGGTAGGTGAGCGAGCCGAGTTCGTCGATTACCGCCACCCGATCGGGCTCCCGCCGTGCCGACATCCGCACCGGCCCGGCGATGCCGCCGAACTGCCGGACAGCGCGGGCGGCGCGCACCAGATCGGCAGGCGCGAGCAGGTCGAGCACACCGGCGCGTTGCAGCACGCCCACCGAGTGCAGAGTGACCATCAGCGCCCGAACGGCACTTCCGATGGAGGACATGAACACTCCGTCCAGAGAATCGTCGATCTCCTCGAGTAAGGAGGTCGACTCGACTGTAGGAGATTATCCTCAATTGGGCAAGATGCCTTTTCAGATGATTTCGGCAGTGCGGTCGTTCTGCGATCCAGGTGATTTCAGATCAGGTGAGAGCGAGTCCGGAGTTCACGAAATACGCGATCTCCTCGCAGATTTCGTCGAGACCGATCTCCGCGCCGGGCAGGGTGCTCTGGACCAATTCCTGAGCCAGTGAGTTCACCGCGCCGATCACCGCGAGGGCGAATAGATCGAAGCGCCTCGGTTTGGTCTCGCCGCGCTCGACCGCCCGCTCGGCCTCGCTGATGATCAGCGCGGAAAGCAGGCGCCGCTGCTCCCTGCGCCACTCCTCCACGGCCGCACTCACGCCGACCACTTCGACATAACACACCCGCGCGGAGCGGTGATCCTGACAAGTCACCGCGAGATAAGCGCCGAAACCCTGCACCACCCTCGTCGACAGCGGCTCGCCGACGGTTTCGGCCAGCGCCTCCAGCGCCCGCTCGACCGCGTGCGAGGTTATCCGATTGACCAACGCGATCAGCAAAGCCTCACGGCTGCCCATATCTTCATAGAAACTGCGCGTGGACACATTGGCTTCCGCGCACAGCCGCTCGATGGAAGTGGCTGCGTAACCCTGGGTTCCGAATAATTCGAGCGCGGCGTCGATCAATCGCGTCTGCCGCTGGGCGACCCGCTGCTCCCGAGACAGCCCGCCGTAGCTGCGACCGTCCTTTGCCTCCGCTTCCCGCCGTGCCACCGTTCGATGCTACCCCGCACCCTCCCCGCCACCCCGGCACGGACATCGGTCCGCGCCGGGCGCACCGCTGCTACTTCTGCTGGCCGATCGCGTATCCGACGAGGGCTTGCGCCAGCGGCGGCAGTATCTCCGACAGCGCCTGCCCGAATTGCGGTTCCGTGAAGGCGCTCACCGGACTGGTGATCGAGCAGCCCACGGGTGCCGCGACCCCGTTGAGCCGGTCCTGCAACCAGAAGAACGCGCCGGGCAGATGCGCGGGAACGCCGGAGATATGTTCGGCGAGGAATTCCCGGACATATGTCACGCTCGGCGCGCCCTCGGCGCAGTATTTATCGACGATGGCATCGGTGCCCGCGATCGGGATGAGCTCGTCGTGCTGCGCGTGATAGAAGTAAATCGGCACGGTCGGCTTCTGCTGTCCGAGTGAGTTGTCCGCTATCGCCGCCCGGATCTCGGGCAGGCTCAATGGATCACCGCCCTGAAAACTGCCGAAGTAATTGAATCCGGGAAACAGGGTCGCACCCTGCGGATGGCACAGCACCTTCTTCGACGCCATGACGAATTGCCCGAGCAGATCGACCTTTTCGCGCATTACCCGCTGCATCTCCGGGTATTCGGTCGCAATACCGACGATCGCGGCCGAGATGAGCCCCGCATAGACGCCGCCGTTATTGTGCCGCACCACCTCGGCATAGTCGCCCGCCGCGACACCGCCCGCCGCGACGCCGACGATATTGAGTTCGGGCGCGTAACTCTGCTTGATCTCCGGCACGAAGGCCGACGGAATCGTGCCGCCGGAGTAACCCCACAGCGCCGTCGGTGTCTGCGGCCCGTTCAACTGCGCCGGGGCGAAGTTCTCGGCGGCCCGAATACCGTCGAGCGTTGCTTGCGCGTTCATGCGCGAGGCGCCGTACGCCGAATTCGGACCCTGATAGTCGGGCATCGCGACGGTCCAGCCCTGGCCGAGACCCGCGGCGATCGGGATGAGCGTCTCCGCCGCGTTCACGTAATCGACCGGGATGGCGCCGGATTGGGCGACATAGGACGGGGCACAGTACTGCGCGACGCTGTCCTCGGCGATCTGATAGGACAGCAGCTTCGAGCCACCGGCGGGCGCGGGCCCGCGCGGTTTCAGGATCGTGGTGACCGTCGAGATCGGCTCGCCATGACTGTTGGTGGTGCGATACAGCAACTGCCACGCATCGACATTCAGCTGCACGATGCCCATGAACGCCGGGTAGATCGCCCGCGCGCGCAGGATCTCACCCGGTTGCGCCGCGGCGACCGCGCCCGCGGCGGGCCGATAGAAGTCGTCTAGTTCGGGTGGCAGGGTCAGCGCGGGCGCGGGCTCGACCCGGACACCGTCCTGCTCGCCCGGCTCCGCCTGGCCCGAACCGAGTGCCGTCCACGCCGCCATCAGCGCGATGACGCCGAGGACGACGACGCGCCCACCATTGCGCACGCTCATCGAAGTGCCTTCCCGTAACCGCTCGTTACCGATATTGGTAAGAGATATTTTCAGATAACGGGCCAGAAGTCCAGACTCAGACAGTGGTGTGCTTCATGAACAGGAAAACGGCGGGTGGTGTAGCACACCACCCGCCGTACCCGACTACTTGACGCTGCCCGCCGTCAGACCTGCGACGAGGCGCTTCTCGATGAACGCGAACAGAATCACGACCGGGATGATACCGACCGTGGAGATAGCGAAAACGTATTGCCACGACGTGTCGTACTGGCCGATGAACTTCGTCAGCGCCACCGACAACGGCTGGTTCTCCGCGGTGGTCAGCACCACCAGGCTGGCGGCGAACTCATTCCAGCAGGAGACCACCACGAAGATCGTGGCGGTGACGATGCCGGGCCAGACCAGCGGCAGGCTCACCCGGACCAGGGTCTGCCAGCGACTCAGCCCGTCCAGCATCGCGGCCTCCTCGATCTCCACCGGAATGGCGGCGAAGAAGCTGTGCAGGATCCACACCGCGAACGACAGGTTGAACGCCGCGTTCACCAGGATCATCGCCAGCCAGGTGTCGTTGATGCCGATCGCGAAGAACTCCCGGATGAGACCGGTCACCAGCACCGTCGGCTGCAACATCTGAGTGACGAGCACCAGGCCGAGAAACACCGCGCGACCCGGAAACTTGTGCCGCGCTGTGTAATACGCGGCCGGGATGGCGACGAGCAACACGAGCACCGTGGCGAACACCGAAATGATCACGGTGCTGGCCATATTGAAGGCCAGCGGCGTCTCCGGCGTGTCCCACATAGTGGCGTAGTTGTCCGGATGCCACGACTCGGGGAAGTAAGTCGGTGGGATGCGCAGGATTTCGGGCCTGCTCTTCAGCGAGCCGAGCACCATCACGATGAACGGCACCAGGAACAGCGCGGCGAGCACGACCCCGACCGCGGTCAGTTCCCAGCGGCGCCGTTTCGGTTTCGCCTCGCGACGCTCGGCCGATTCGGCCACTTCTACCGCACCCGTTACCTTTTCGAGGTGCGCCACGTCCGCCGTGGTCATCGGTCGACCTCCTGTGCCGTGCGGGACACCCGGTCGATCGCTGGCTGCGGTCTCGTCACCCGTCGACCTCCTGCGTCGGCCGGATCACCTTCACGTAGATCGCGATGATGACGATGATCAGCACGAAGTTCAGCACGCTCATCGCCGCGGCCGTGTCGATCGCCTGGTTCTGCCGAATCAGCTTGAACATCAACGTGGTAGTGGTGTCGGCCTCGAAACCCGCGATACTGCCGGTGATCACCTGCAGAATCGGCAACGAGTTGAACGAGTTGATGATGTTGATGATCGTCGCCACCGCGATCGCCGGACGCAGCTGCGGCAGCGTGAGAAAGCGGTAGCGCTGCCACGCACTCGCACCGTCGACCCGGCCCGCCTCACCGATCTCGGCCGGAATGGATTGCAGCCCAGCCAGAATGGTGTAGGTGGTGAACGGGATCGAGACGAACACCGCGACCCCGATCGCGACCAGGAACGCGGGCGTCGGCTGCTTGGTGAAGCCGAAGCCCCGGTCCAGCAGGCCGATATCGACCAGGAAGCGGTTGGCGATGCCGACGTCGGGATCGAGCATGTAGTAGAAGATCGTCGTCGTCATCACGACCGAGGCCGCCCACGGCACGAGAACCGCCATCCGCACCGCCGTGCGGCCGGGGAAATCCTTGGCCAGGAACTGGGCAAGGCCCGCCGAGAGCACCAGGGTGATCAGCACGACGGCGACCACCCAGATCACCGTGTGCGCCAGTACCGAGCCCAGTTCCGAAATCCTGAAGAGCTCGCGAAAGTTCTCCAGCCCGGCCGGGCCGCGGTCCTGACCGTATTGGCTCAAATCCCGGGTACTGGTCCACACCATGTAGCCGGCCGGAAAGGCGACGATAGCCGCGATCAAGACCAGCGCGGGCCCGATCCACGGTATCGCCGCCAGAGTTCCTTTCCGTCGCACGCTATTTCGCGGCTTCCTGAACACGTGCCAGCACCTGGGCCGGATCGGTGCCCTGCGCGATGGTGCCCATCTGCTGCCGGATAGCGCCCTGCGCCGCAGCCCATTTCGGGTTGTTGCTCGGGTAGAACTTGGCCACCGCGAGGGTCGGACCGAACGCCTTCGTCACCGGGTCCGCAGCCAACTTGGCGGCGGCGCTGTTGGTGATCGGGATGAAGCCCTCTTTGGACACGAAGTTCGCGTAAACGTCGGCGCTGTAGAAGAAGTCGAGGAACTTCTTGATCGTCTCGGTCTTCTTGCCGTCCTTCTTGAACGCCATCAGGTGGTCGGCGACGCCGAGCGTCACCGGGGTGCCGGACTTGGTCGGCGTCGGCGCGGTCGAGTACTTCAGCGCCGGGTTCTTCGCGGCGATTTGGCCGATGGTCGGGGGCAGACCCTCGATCATGCCGATCTTGCCCTGGATGAACGCGTTGATGACGTCCTTGCGGTCGGTCGCTCCCGGGTTCGGCTGGGTGACACCGGCATCGGCGAGCTCGCGCATGGCGCGCAGGCCCTCCAGGTTCTGCGGGGTGTCGACGGTGATCTTGTCACCATCGGCCCACTGGCCGCCCGCGCCGAAGGTCCAGATCGAGGTCTCGCCCTGGGCTTCCTCGCTGCCGAGCGGCAGACCGTAGCCGGAGACACCGCCGCCGAGCGCCTGGATCTTCTTGGCCGCGTCGGTGAGCTCGGCCCAGGTCTTCGGCGGCGAGGTGATGCCCGCCTTCTCGAACAGTTCGGTGTTGTAGAACAGGGTGCGGGTGGAGGCGAACAGCGGCAGCGCGTACTGGGTGCCGTTGAGCGAGGCGTTCTTCGCGAAGCCGGGCTGGATGTCGGAGAGCACCGACGGCGAGACGATCTCGTTGGCGGGGTACAGCATCCCGTCGCTGGCGAAGCTCGCGTAGGCGTCGATGTTGAGGATGTCCGGGGTGGTCGAGGTCGACTGGAGCTTGGTGCGCACCACGTCGTTGATCGAGTTCCAGGACTCCATCTGCAGGTTCACCTTGATATCAGGGTTCTTCTGCTGGAAATCCGCGATGATGCCGTCCCACAGCGCCTTCGTACCGGTGGCCCCGTCACTGTAGGCCGGGGCTAAGAAGTTGATCGTATTCTCGGAGTCGGCGTTATCTTTCGAGCCGAACCCACAGGACGAGATCGCCAGCGCGAGGCCGGTGACCATCGCGACCCCCGCAAGCACGCCGTGGAGTGGTCTTTTCACGAGTAGAACCTTTCAAATTTGCACACCGGGCGCCACTGGACAGCCGATGATGGGATCGAACTGATCGACCGACTATCAACATAGACCCAAGCTTGATCATATGTGACCGATTCGCTCGTAAATTTGACATGAACGATCACCGGGCGGATTCTGTTGTTGTGCCGATCTCCGCCGAAACCACGCCCGTGACCCACCTGGCCAACGAGGTCGCCACCCAGCCTGACGACTGGGCGCGCGCCGAAACGATCGCTGCCGAACATCGCGACATCCTCCCCCACAAGGGCGAGCGAGTCGCCGTGATCGGTTGCGGCACTTCCCTGTTCATGTCCAAAGCGATCGCGGCGCTGCGCGAGGGCGCAGGCCACGGTCTGACCGACGCCTGGCCCGCCAGCGAGGTCCGCTACGGCCGCGACTACGACCGCTACCTGGTGATCTGCCGCTCCGGCACGACCACCGAGGTGGTCAACGCCATGCGGGACATCCCAGCACACATTCCCCGCACCGTCATCTGCTCCAGCCCCGGCACCCCGGTGCTCGAGCTGGGCGATCCGATCCTGATCGACGAGGTCGACGAGGAATCGGTGGTGCAGACCCGCTTCGCCACCACCGCCCTGGCGATCCTGCGCTGGCACCTCGGCGAAGACCTCGCCCCGGTGATCGAGCAGGCCCGCGCGGTGCTCGCCGAGGACCCGGCCGTCTCGCTCGCCGACGTCCGGCACGCCGAGGAGATCAGCTTCGTCGGCATGGGCTTCGCCGCCGCCATCGCCGAGGAGTCCGGTCTGAAGCTGCGCGAATCCTGCCAGTCCTGGACCGAGTCCTACCTGGCCACCGAGTACCGGCACGGCCCGATCGCCATCTCCGCGCCGGGCCGCGCGGTCTGGGCCTTCGGCCCGCTGGTGCCGAACTTCGCCGCCGATATCGCCGGTACCGGTGCGCACTTCGAGCACCGCGACATCGACCCGATGGCCGATCTGCTGCGCGTCCACCAGCTGTGCGTGCTGCGCGCGGCCGATCTCGGCCTCGACCCCGACCACCCGCGTGGGCTCAATCGCTCGGTCGTCCTCGACCAGTGATCGGACCGCCCCGGTGAAACTCGAACCAGCCGGTCCCGCGCCACAGCCCGGACCGGGAACTACTGTGCCAACCATGGGAGTCGCGCACGACCCGGGAGCAGGGCGAGCGGCCGTTGCCGAGCGCACGGCGTCCCCGACCAGTGCCGCCGGTGCCGCGGCCGGGACTGCCGGGTCGACCGCGGCGGCGCACCGCGGCGGCACAGTGACGCGTCCGGTTGCGGCGACCCCGCAGCCGGGCGCGTTGGCCGAGGACGCGCTGGTGCTCGGGCTCGATGTCGGCGGCACCACCATCAAGGGCGAGATCACCGACGCCGCGGGCCGCGTGCTTGCCGTCGGCACCGTCGCGACCCCGCAGGGCGAAGCGGCCTTCGACGCGATGGGGGCGCTCGGCGATCAGTTGCTCGCCGAGCTGGCCCCCGAGCTGCGCGATCGGGTCGGCCGGGCCGCCGTCGTGCTGCCCGGCATCGTGGACACCGTTCGGTCGATCGCGGTGTTCAGCAGCAATGTCGGGTGGCGGGACGTGCAGGTCGGTGACCGGTTCGTCACCCGCTGGGGCATTCCGGTGCTCATCGAACACGATGTGGCCGTTGCGGGTTGGGCCGAATGGCGCTTCGGGGCCGGACGCGGTTACGACAACGTGTGCGTGGTCATTCTCGGTACCGGCATCTCCGGCACCCTGTCCGTCGGCGGGCACCTGCTGCGCAGTACGTACGGACAGGTCGGCGAATACGGGCACATCCCGGTGCGCGCGGACGGTCTGCCCTGCCTGTGCGGCAACACCGGTTGCGTAGAAACCGTGGCTTCGGGAGCGGCGATCGCCCGCGCTTACACCCGTCGCACGGGTCGTGAGATCGGTGGTGCCGCAGAGGTATTCGCGCTGGTGGATACCGATACCGATGCCAAGGCGGTGCTCGGGGATGCCGTCGACGCGCTCGCCGACGGTTTGATCGGGATCGTGCATGCCGCGTGCCCCGAACTGATCATCCTCGGTGGTGGACTGGCGGGAGCTGGTGCCGCGCTGACCGATCCGCTGCATCAAGCGATCGCCGATCGGCTTCGGCTGGTTCCCGCTCCGCACGTGGTGTTGGGTGAGTTCGGGGCTCGGGCCGGGCTGATGGGTGCTGCGCTGTTCGCCAGGCAGGGGGCGCTCGAATGATCGGCGCTGGGCGTCTACGTCTGGGGGCTGAGCTTTCGGCGCTCCGGGCCGGGCCATTCCGCCGCGAGATCGTGCCTTCGGTGGCCGGTGTTCGCCACGTCCGGTCGGCCGGGATCGAGGTGGTGTCGTGCTGACGGGTGCCGAGTCGACCATCCGCGGGCGCGTCGTTTCCGCGAGCGCACAGCTCGACGACGGCGTGGTCACCGTGGTCGACGACCGGATCAGTGCCGTGCTGCCGTTCACGGAGTGGGTTGCGGCGCATCCGGATTCGGCTGCGCCCGCGTTTTCCGGCACGGTACTGCCCGGGCTGGTGGACATGCACAACCACGGTGGATTCGGGCATCGGTTCGACACCGTCGACGCGGCAGAAGCGCGGGCGGCGGCGGAGTTCCATCACGCGAGCGGGTCTACGACCGTGGTGGCCAGCGTGGTCACGGCGGCCGCCGCGGACATGGTCGCGCAGACCGCTGTACTGCGGGAACTGGTGGAGGACGGGCTGCTCGGTGGAGTTCATGCCGAGGGGCCGTTTCTCTCGGAGGCGCGCTGCGGGGCGCAGGATCCCCGGTTCCTGCGCGATCCCGATCTCGAGCTGACCGATCAACTGCTCGCCGCAGGCGGCGGGCAGCTGCGGATGATGACGCTGGCGCCGGAGCGTGCCGGCTATGACGCTGTCGCGCAACGGCTTACCGACCACGACGTGGTCGTTGCGCTGGGGCACAGCAATGCCGACTACACGTCGTTCCTGAAAGCGTTGCGGCCCAGCGGGTTCGGCACCGTGGCTACACACTTGGCCAATGGCATGCCGCCGCTGCACCACCGCGATCCCGGCCCGGTCGGCGCATCGCTGGTCGCCGCCGCGGCCGGGCACGCGACGGTCGAGCTGATCGGGGACGGTGTGCATGTCGACCCCGGTTTCGCCGCGCTGGTTTTCGCGACCGCGCCGGGGCGGGTCGCGCTGATCACCGATGCCATGCAGGCGGCCGGGTTGTCCGACGGCGAGTATCAGCTCGGTCCGCAGTCCGTGACGGTGCGCCAAGGGGTCGCCCGGATCGCGAACGGTTCTATCGCGGGTGGCATCAGCACGCTGCTCGACTGCGTGGCGCGCGCGGTGCGTGACTCCGGCGTGTCACTGGCCGACGCGGTGCTCGCGGCCACCTCGACCCCGGCGGCCGCCCTCCGGCTACCCGACGTCGGCGACCTCCGTACGGGCTATTTCGCCGACTTATTGATAGTCGATGAGACGCTCCGGTTGCGCCGGGTGCTCAGGCGAGGACAGTGGTTGTCGTGATCCTCACCGTGACGATGAACCCGGCCTACGACATGACCTACCGTGTCGAGCACTTCGAGCGCGGGCAGGCGCATCGGGTCCGCTCGGTCGAACAACGCATCGGTGGCAAAGGCATCAACGTCACTCGGGTGTTGAATCAGCTCGGAAAGTACGCCAGGGCAACGGGTTTCGCCGACCACGCGTTCGCCGCGGCCGCCGAGCTGGAGATGCCCGTCGACTTCGTGCACGCCCTGCCTTGGGTGCGGCGCACGGTGGTGATCAGCGAGTCCGAGGACGGCACCGCGACGGCGCTGTGGGAACCCGGCGCCCGCGTATCCAATCCGCACGCCGCCGAACAGCTCGCGGTCCGCGTCGCGGGCATGCTGCCCGACATCGACGGCCTGGTCATCTCCGGATCGCTGCCCGGCGGCATCGCCGACACCTTGCCCGCCGAGATCGCCCGCACCGCCATCGCGGCCGACGTGCCGACCATCTGCGATGTCGACGGCGAGGCGCTGCGCCTGGCCGCCCAGATCCCCGGCGTCATCCTGATGCCCAACAGCGACGAACTGCACCGGCTCACCGGTATCAAGCCCGCCAGCGCCGATGAGGTCGTCACGGCGGCTTTTCCGCTGATCGAGGCCGGTGTCCGCGCCGTCATCGCCACCAGGGGCGCCGACGGCATGGTCGCCGTCACCGCCGAGGGCGCCTGGTTCGCCACCCTGCCCGAGCCGCTGGCCGGAAATCCCACCGGTGCCGGCGACTCCGCCACCGCCGCGGTGATCGCCGCCCTCACCGCCGACACCGTCCCTGCCTGGCCCGAAATCCTCACCGACGCCGTCGCCACCTCCGCCGCGGCGGTCGTGATTCCCGTCGCCGGGGAGATCGACCGTTGCCTGCGCACCCGGATCGCGCCCACCGTCCGGGTCACCCAGCTGGACCTACCCACCCGCCAAGAAACCACCCCCTGAGCCGAGGCCGGGTGTGGTGAGCTTTCAGGAGACTTCGCTATGCCGCTGACACCCGTTTCCGCGTTGATCGCCGCCGCCAGACCCGGCGGGCTCGGTGCGTTCAACGTGATCACCCTCGAGCACGCCGAAGCGATCGCCGCCGCCGCCGAGTCGGCGAAACGACCTGTTGTGCTGCAACTTTCGGAGAACACCGCGAACTATCACGGCAGCCTCGCCCCGCTGGCGCTGGCCTGCCTGCGCATCGCCGCGGACAGCAGCGCCGACATCGCCGTCCACCTCGACCACGCCACCTCCCCCGAATTGATCCGCACCGCAGTAGATCTCGGCATCCGCTCGGTCATGTACGACGGCTCCACCCTCGACTACGCCGCCAACCTCACCGCCACCGCCGACATCACCCGCTGGTGCCACGACCGCGACGTCCACGTCGAAGCCGAACTCGGCGAGGTCGGCGGCAAGGACGGTGCACACGCGCCCGGCGTCCGCACCGACCCCGACGAGGCCGTCGAATTCGTCGCCGCCACCGGCGTGGACGCCCTCGCCGTAGCCGTCGGCTCCTCGCACGCCATGCACACCCGCACCGCCACCCTCGACAACGACCTCATCGCCCACCTAGCCGCCAAGGTCCCCGTCCCCCTGGTCCTGCACGGCTCCTCCGGCGTCCCCGACGAAGGCCTGCGCGTCGCCATCCAACACGGCATCACCAAGGTCAACATCGCCACCCGCCTCAACGTCCTGATGACCGAAGCCATCCGCACCACCCTCACCACCACCCCCACCCTCTCCGACCCCCGCAAATACCTCACCCCCGCCCGCACCGCCATCCAATCCGAAGTAACCCACTTCCTCCACCTCCTCGCCGGCTAACCGGCCCGTGAGTGGCACACCATCGAGAGGCCCTCTCGCGATTCGCCGCAGCCATGTGCCACTCACGCCGGAACCAACCTGTGGATGGCGAGATTTCTGTGGATAGCTGGGGGGTTTGTGGCGGGAGGGGTGGTAGCGGGCGGGCAGGATCGGGTGGATGGGGGACTTCGATGAGCCATTTCCAGGGAGTTGGGCTGTAGCGGGCGGTCAGGTCAGCGCGTGGGAACTGCGCAAGGACTTCGACCGAATTCATCCGGATGTGTACGTGCGCAAAGGCATACAGCTGGATGCACGCGGGCGTGCGCAAGCGGCCGGTCATTGGGCCAAAGGCGCGGGTATTCTGGTCGGCTTCTCAGCGGCGGCAATGCACGGCACCCGGTGGCTCGAGGACAAGCCGGCCGAGATCACGCTGACGAACAGAGCCCGGCCGCCTCGTGGTGTGCTGGTGTATCGCGACGAGATCCCGGCCGACCAGGTGTGCAGCGTCGCCGGTTTCCGATGCACCACCCCGGCGCGCACCGCCTTCGACCTGGCGCGGCGCCTTGATCCGCCGGAAGCCATCGAGGTGCTCGATGCCCTTTGCCACGCGACAAGCCTCGAACCGGCAGAAGTCGAACGCCTCGCCGCTCTGCTGCCACGCACCCGCGGTCGCGGCAACCTGCGCAACGTACTTCCCTACGTCGACGGGGGCGCCGAATCCATCCCCGAAAGCCGAACCCGGCTGCTTCTCCTACGGGCAGGCCTGCCCGCACCCGAAACCCAAATCCGAATACTCGGCTCTGACGGCATGACCGCGGCACGCCTCGACATGGGCTGGCGCCGTTGGCAAGTAGCCGTCGAATACGACGGAGCACACCATTGGACTGACCGCAACCAGCGCGCCTGGGACATCGACCGCGCCGCCGCCCTCGAATCCCTCGGCTGGGCCCTCATCCGCGTGAGCGCCGCCCTACTCACCGGTCGCCCCCATGTCATCGTGGAGCGCGTCAAGCGCGCCCTCCGTTCCCACAACGCTGACTTCTAATGAGTGGCACACCATGGAGAGGTCCTCTCGCGCTTTGCCACAGCCATGTGCCACTCACGAGTCGGATCGAACGGCGACGACTAGGACGCTGGGTCGGGGTCCTCGGGGGTGGCGCCGTTCTGGGGCCAGGCGTGGGCTTCCAATCGCGTCTGCACGCGCGAAACGTCTGCCTCCGAGGGCATTTCGTTGGTGACCTTGGTGATCATCACCTGGATGTCGGTTTTGTCGGCGGGGAGATCGCCGGAACCCGCTAGTTCGGCGGCGATTTGGCGGACCTCGTCGTCGGAGAGTCGGCGGCGGAGCAGGGCGAGCAGCGGGATGTAGTCGGCTTCCGGGACACCGTCCGGATAGCCGGCGCGCAGCCAGTCGATGATGGCGTTCAGGAAGGGTGGCATCGGTGAACGCTGCTTGCTCAGTCGAGGTCGGCTGGTGGGTCGGCGAGTGGCCAACCGCCCGCCGCGAGGTGCGAGGCGACCCGGGCGACGTCCACTTCGTCCGGCTGTTCCTTCGCGACCCGCGCAATGGCGTCCTCGATCTCGGCGCGGGTGATCTCGCTGTTCGGGTTCTCCGCCGCCAGTTCCTCGGCGATCGCGACCACCTCGAAATCGGTGAGATGCCGGTGCAGCACCGCGAACAAGGCGACATAGTCGGAGTGCGGGATGCCCTGCGGGTAGCCGGCCCGCAGCCAGCCGATGATCCGGCCGAGTACCTTCGGCCTGAGCTCTGCGGGTTTCGCTTGATCGGTCACATTGCGCCCTTCAGGACTGTCCGAACAGGTGAATGCCGAACCTCGCGGCGATGAAAGCCTTTGCCGTATAGAGGATCCCGGTGATGATCGCCGCGATGATCAGTCCGAAGCAGAGTAGCGCGACGGTCAGCGCGGGGTAGTTGCGTTGCGTCACCCGGCCGTCCGGGGTCACCGTCTCCGCCATCGACCAGAACCGGACGCCGACCGCGAACACCATCGGCAACCCCGCCCCGAGTATCAGCCCGGCCAGCGCGACCTTCCACAGGGAGTTCAGATTGGTGATGAGCGTATGCACGTCCTGCTCCTCTCTAAACCTGCGCCGACCGCGGCGACTTACCGGGTTCCGCGGTCGCGTCCCCGCCGCTCGGTGCCGAGTCCTTCGGGGCGCCTGATTCGTCCTGTTCGGCGGCCGGCTCGGCGCGGGCCGCCTCGGCCTTCGCAACACTGGTCGGCGCGCCCGGCGTGTCACCCGGCCATTCGTTGACGTTGGTGGTGTCGACCGGATCCTTGCGGGAGCGCAGATAGATCAGACCCGACAGCGCCAGCAGGATCGCGAATACCACCAGCACACCGGCCAACCCGCCGATGAAGTGCGCGATCGCCCAGCATGCGGCACCGGCCAGACCGGCCAGCGGCAGCGTGAACAGCCACGCGACCACCATCCGCCCCATCACACCCCAGCGCACCTCGGCACCCTTGCCGAGCCCGGTGCCCAGGATCGAGCCGGTCGCGGTCTGCGTGGTCGACAGCGGCAGCCCGAAGTGGGCTGAGGTGAGAATGATCGCCGCCGACGCGGATTCGGCGGCCAGACCCTGCGGCGACTCGATCTCGACGAGACCCTTGCCGAGGGTGCGGATGATCCGCCAGCCGCCGAGATAGGTACCGGCCGCGATGGCGACGGCGCAGGCGGCCATCACCCACAGCGGCATCTCATCGTTCTTGGTGAGCGAGCCGTGCGCGACCAGTGCGAGGAAGATGACACCCATCGTCTTCTGCGCGTCGTTGGTGCCGTGCGCCAGCGAGACCAGCGACGCCGAACCGATCTGCCCCCAGCGGAAACCCGTCTCCACCTTCGCCGGATCGGACTTCTTGGTGATCCGATAGACCAGCCAGGTGCCGATGGCGGACACCATCGCCGCGATGATCGGCGCGAGCACGGCGGGCAAAATGATCTTGGTGAGCACGCCGTCCGAGCCGGCCGCCCAGATCACGCCGCTGAAACCGAGCGCGGCGAGGGTGGCACCGATCAGGCCGCCGAACAGTGCGTGCGAGGAACTGGACGGCAGGCCGAACAACCAGGTGAGCAAGTTCCAGAGAATGCCGCCGACCAGTCCGGCGAAGACGATGATCAGCAGGTCGTGACCCTGCACGGCATCGAGGCGGACGATGCCTTTGGCCACGGTGGCGGCGACGGCGACCGAGAGGAAGGCGCCGATCAGATTGAGCACCGCGGACAACGCGACCGCGACGCGCGGCCGGAGCGCGCCGGTGGCGATCGAGGTCGCCATGGCGTTGGCGGTGTCGTGGAAGCCATTGGTGAAATCGAATGCGAGTGCCGTGACGATGACGATCAGGAGAACCAGTAATTCGACGGTCACGTGTCCAGTGTGCGGCACGGGTCAATATGATTGCCAGGTGGTTGCGGTTTATCGCGCGTCGCCGGTGCGATAAAGTTGGATCCTGTCCCCTATCAGCCGAATCGAGTGCAGCCGGGGGTCACCGGCTTACCGGCGAAGCGGTCGTCTATCCAGGCATGCGTGCCGGGGATTCCGCTGGTACTGACGATGAAATGTTCACCGGGATATATCTGGAAATTCACCTCGGTACCGCCACGGCACCAATCGGCGTAGAGGTTCTCGGCTCCCGCCAGCGGCACCCAGAACTCGTTCAGACCGTGATACATGAACACCGGGACGGTCGGTGGCAGGGCACCGAGCCGGTTCTGCGCCAGGATCTCCCGAATGAACGGCAGCTCGGTCGGCGCCGCCACATCGGTGAGCGCCTGCACCGGAATCGGCGCCACGATGCCGACGAACTCCTCGGCCGCCATGCAGAAATCCTTGCCGATGCGCGCCATGCGCCAGCCGTTGTCGTTCATCAGGTCGAGCATCTCCGGGTACTCCCGCGCCAACCCCAAGGTCGCGGCGAGGAACACCCCGGACGCGGCATCGCGACCGTTCATGGTGTCGAGCAGCAGGGTGAAATCGGCGGGCACGCCACCGAACGCGGCGCCGACGAGATTGATCTCCGGGGCATACGCCGGCGCCAACTGCGCCGCCCACCCCGACGCGATGGCACCGCCGGAGTATCCGGTGACCACGGTCGGCGCGTCCGGCGCCAGGCCGAGCTCCGGCGTCTGGACCGCGGCCCGAATCGCATCGAGCACCGCGTGCCCGGCCATCAGGCCCGCCGCGTACGCCTGCCGCGGACCCTGATGATCGGGCACCAGCACCGCGTACCCCTTCGACAGCGGGATCTGCGCCTGCCACAGCTTGCTCGACACCATCCGCAGCTCATAGGACGGCGCGCACCGGTGCCCGAGCGAATCGATCGCCGGGTTCAAGCTCACCAGCGGGCGTGGGCCTGCGCCGAGCCACGGGGCCGTCGGCATCAGCAGGGTGGCGACCACGGGGACCGGATTGCCCTTGGCGTCGGTGGAGCGGATCAGCAGCTCCGTCGAGGTCAGGGGCACCATCGTCACCCCGGTGCCTCCCGGACGCGACGCGAGTACCGTTCCGGGGTTGCGGCTTTCGAAGCCTGCCGACGGCGCATAGAACGGATCGCCCAGCGGCGTCGGCATGATCCCGGCGACTTCGCGTGACGGGAACAGCAATTCATCGAGCGGACTGGCATGCGAGTTGACGCCGAGCACCGCGCCGAACGCCACCAGTACCGAAAGGGCAACGGCACAGAACCGCCCCGTCATCGAACCCACTTGACCCCGCTCCCGAAGCAGAAACCTGCCGAACCCCTGCAGTCTGACGTGGACCTACACCCCTGAGGAGCCCACACTTGCAGTGGCAGAGCAATCTTCGCACCGGCTGTCGCGAACCGCCCGACATCGGCCGGACTCCCGCGAGTCGGCAATGAACGGGCTGTGACAACCGACGAGTGTCCCCGTTCGGCGGGCGGGCTAAGGAAGAAGCTCGCGCACCGTGTCGATGGTGTCGGCTTCGGCGGGATCTTTGTCGGGGCGGTACCGGACCACACGCGCGAAGCGCAGCGCCACGCCGCCGGGATAGCGCGGGCTGACCTGGACGCCGTCGAGTGCGATCTCGACGACGAGTTCGGGCCACAGGTAAACGGTCTGCTGGTCGCGGGCGCGTTCGTGCCGGGGGAACTCGGCTGTCTGCCATTGCAGCAGCGCGTCGGTCAGGCCCTTGAAGGTCTTGCCGACCATGACGGGCTCGCCGGTTTCCGGGTCACGAGCACCGAGGTGCAGGTTCGACAGGTAGCCCGTGCGGCGCCCGTAGCCCCATTCCGCGCCGAGGACCAGCAGGTCGAGGGTGTGCGTCGGCTTGATCTTCTGCCAGGACCGGCCGCGCCTGCCCGCCGCGTAGGGGGCGGACAGCGATTTGATCATCACGCCCTCGTGGCCGGCCGCCAGCGCACCGTCGAAATACTCCGCGGCGGCTTCTTCGTCGGGCCGGATCAGCGCGGGAATGCTCTGCGCGGCGGCTACTTTGGTGAGCGCGGCGCGGCGCTCGGACAGCGGGGCGTCGAGCAGGTCGGCACCGTCGAGGTGCAGGCAGTCGAAGAAGTACGGGTGCAGCAGCAGTTCCCTGGTGGAACTCACCTCGGCGAACCGGCTCATCGTTTCTTGGAAGGGTCGCGGCCGTCCGGCATCGGTGAGCGCGAGCGTTTCGCCGTCCAGCACGACGCTGGTGCAGTCGAGGCCGGCGACCAGCTCCACCAGTTCCGGCACGCCCGCGGTGATGTCGCGCAGCGTCCTGGTGAACACCCACACCCGCGAACCGTCGCGATGCACCTGGATGCGGGCGCCGTCCATCTTGATCTCGACACTCACGTCGCCGTCGAACTCGGTCAACGCCTCGTCCAGCGAGGCGCCGGGCGAGGCGAGCATCGGCTGGATCGGCCGGCCCACCTCGAGCCGGAATTCGTTGAGTGCCTCGACGCCGCCGGTCAGTGCCGCGATCGCGGTCACCGGCAGCCGCCCGGACAGCATGTACGCCCGGCGCACCAGCTCGACCGGCACCCCCGCGGCCACCGCGACGGCCTCACTGACGATGGCGGTGAGCGCCCCCTGGCGCAGCTCGCCGGTGAGCAAGCGCAGCAGGAACGCCTGCTCTTCGGCGGTAGCAGCGGTCCAGAGTGCGGAGAGCAGAGCCTTGCGCCTGGCCGCCGATCCGGCACCCGAAGTCTCGGCCAGATCGGACAGTGCGGCGTCGACCGCCGAAACCGTCAGTGTGGCAACGAGTGCCGGAGTAGTGTCCACCGCGGTGAGGGTGCGCCAGCCGGTGCCGATCCGGCCCTGCCGTAGCTCGCCGGATGCCCACGCCACCACCGGCGCGAGTTCGTCCGGCGCGGCGGCGGTCAACAGCTCGGCGAAGGTGGTGATCTTCGTCTTGCGTGACCTGGTCGCGCGGACCGTCTCCGAAGCCTGGACGACATGCGAGAACAACACGAGTCGACGGTAACGCCTCCCTGTGACATATCGCTCAGCACTGCTGCTAATTCCCCATTGGCAGGCTTGCGAAAACGCCCATAAACTGGACACATGGCCAAGACTTACGTCGGGGCGCGGCTTCGTCAGCTGCGGACCGAACGGGGGCTGAGCCAGGTCTCACTCGCCCAGAAGCTGGAGATCTCGGCGAGCTACCTCAATCAGATCGAACACGACGTGCGTCCGCTCACCGTTCCGGTGCTGCTGCGGATCAGCGAGGTGTTCGGCGTCGACGCGACCTTCTTCTCGTCTCAGGACGACACCCGGCTCATCGCCGAGCTCCAAGAGGTCGTGATGGATCAGGAGCTGGGCATCGAGGCCGACACCCAGGAGATCGCGGACATGGTGTCCGCGCACCCGAGCATGGCCCGCGCGCTGGTCAACATGCACAACCGCTACCGCAACACCTCAGCCCAGCTGGCCGCCGCCACCGAGGACCGGTTCTCCGACGGTTCGGGCAGCGCGGCGATCAGCAAGCCGCACGAGGAGGTGCGTGACTTCTTCTACCAGCGGCAGAACTACATCCACGAATTGGACACCGCCGCAGAGGAACTCACCGCACGCATCCGTTTCCACGGCGGCGACGTGAACAGCGAGGTGGCGCGGATCCTGCGCTCGCACGATGTGCGGATCGTGGAGCGCATCGACCTCGGCGAGGGCGTGCTGCACCGGTACGACGAGCAGACCCAGCGGCTGGAGATCGCGCCGCACCTGTCCGGTGGTCAGCGCACGTTCAAGCTCGCCGCCGAGCTCGCCTACTTCGAATGCGGCGGATTGCTCGAAAAGCTGGTCGAGGAGGGCAATTTCGCCTCCGAGGACACCCGCAAGCTGGCGATGCTCGGGCTGGCCAACTACTTCGCGGCGGCAACCGTGTTGCCGTACACGCACTTTCACGAGGTCGCCGAGGACTTCCGCTACGACATCGAGCGGCTCTCCGCGTTCTTCACGCAGAGCTACGAGACCATCTGCCACCGGCTTTCGACCCTGCAGCGGCCGAAACTGCGCGGCGTCCCGTTCTCCTTCGTGCGGGTGGACCGGGCGGGCAATATGTCGAAGCGGCAGTCTGCCACCGGGTTCCACTTCTCCGCCAGCGGCGGCACCTGCCCGCTCTGGAACGTCTACGAGACCTTCGCCTACCCCGGCAAGATCATGACGCAGATCGCGCAGATGCCCGACGGCCGCAAATACCTGTGGGTCGCTCGCACGGTGGAACGCCGGGCCACCCGCTACGGCCAGCCGAGCAAGACCTTCGCCATCGGTCTCGGCTGCGAACTGCGCCACGCGGGCCGGGTGATCTACGCCGACGGTATCGATCTCGACGAAGTCCAGGCCACCCCCATCGGCGCGGGCTGCCGGGTCTGCGAACGGCTCAACTGCCCGCAGCGGGCATTCCCGCCGCTCGGCAAGGTCCTCGATATCAGCGAACACCGCAGCTCGGTGTCCCCGTACGTACTGAAGTAGGCGCCGGACCGAGCGAGTCGCACACCCGTCAACGACGAAGGCCGGCATCGTCCCTCGATGCCGGCCTTGTCAGGTAGCCGCCGATCAGTAGCGCCGCGACAAGTCGATCGGAGCGGCAGCACGACCATCGGCCATCCGCCGAATACTCAGCCAGTCATAGCCTTTCGTTGGATACGCAGCCCCACCAGGGTCATCGCCAACGCGGCGACGAGCAGCGCGGCCAGGGTCCAGGCCAGGGCGGAAAACCCATGCGGCGCAGCGGCGGCCGCGACCAGTGGGCCCGCGGTGGCGCCCACGTAGAAGCTGAACATCGCGACCGACATTGCGGCGGCACGGGATTCGCCACCCAGCTCGCCCGCGCTCTGCAACACCGCGGGGGCGATGATGCCGAGACCGCCGACGAGCACGGCCAGCAGGATCGTCAGCACCGCGAGGTGCGTGCCCTCGAAGGTGGCGGCCACCATCGCGGCGGCGGCGACCAGCACCCCGAGCACGATCTGACTGTGCTTGGACAGCCGCGCCAGCGGCACGGCCAGCAGCGGCAGCGCCACCATCACCGGCAGCGCACCCGCGCGCAGCGTGAGCAACTCGCCGGAATCGGTGACCACACCGGTCAGTTCGAGTCCGGTGTAGATGCCGACCATCACCGCCATGCTCATCGCGCCGGCCACCAGCATCGGCAGCAGCGGCAGGATACCCAGCACCGCGGGGATCGCGGCGTAGCTGTGCCGCAACGGCAGATCCCGGCCGGCCGGGGCGTCGTCGAGCATCACCGCGCGCAGTGCGAACGCGAGCACCGCGAAAAGGACTGCCGAGCCGAGGAATACGGTGCGCCACGGGAACGAGGCGACCACGGCCTGCGAAACGATCTGCGCGACCACGGTCGCGGCGAGGAACGAGGTGGCGATGGACATGGTCACCACCGCGCGGTGCGCGGGCGCGATACGGGTGGCGACGTAGGCCATGATCGCGGGCGGGATGGACCCGACGACGAGGCCCTGCACGATGCGCAGCACCAGGGCGACCGGTGCACTGAAAGCCAGACCGGTCAATAGGGTGACCACTGCGGCGACCAGCATGCCGGTCATCAGCACCCGGCGATGCCCATAGCGATCCGACAGCGGTCCGAACAGTACGAAGCCGCCCGCGTAGCCGAAGGCGAACGCGCTGATGATCCAGGTCATCACGCCGGAGCCGACGTTCCAGTCGGCTTTCATGGCCGTGAACAGGGGAATCGGCACGTACATCTGGCCGGTGGCGAGCAGCGCGGCGAGCACGAAGACGGGCAGGGTGCGCGCGGTGTGCGCGCGCGGGGACGCGCTCGGGGCGGGCGCGGTGGCCGGAGTACCGGTCGTCAGCGGAAGGGTCGGCGTAGCCATGGGACGACAGTAGGACCGCCGCGTGACCATTGTCAACCAAATAGTTGGTTTAATGAGATGGTAAAGTCGGGACCATGACGGCCACGATGAAGCGCAGTGACGCGACCAAACAGGCGCTGCTGCGTGCCGCCCGAGACGAATTCGCCGAATACGGCCTGGCGGGCGCGCGCGTCGATCGCATCGCCGAGGCGGCGGGGGTGAACAAGGAACGCATCTACGGCCTGTTCGGCAGCAAGGACAAGCTGTTCGACGTGATCCTGATCGACACCATGCGCGAGTTCATGGACGTGGTCCAGCCGTTGGCCGAGACCGACGCGGGCCGCTACGTCGGCAAGCTGTTCGACTATCACAACAACAACCCGCAGCTGCTGCGCCTGCTGCTGTGGGAGGGCCTGCACCGCGGTGTCGACGCGCACGACATCGACGGCTGGCGCGCCCAGCACTACGAGCAGAAATTCGACAGGGCCATCGAACAATTCGGCGTCGACGCCCGGTACGCGGGCCGGCTGCTGCTCGCCCTCTGCGGCATGTCCAACTGGAGCCTGGCCGTACCGCAGACCACCCGCCTGCTGCTCGGCGACGGCGCCGAGGACAAGGACGCGACCCGGGAGTTCATGCAGGAGTTCGCCAGGGCGGCGATGCGCAACTTCCCGCCCGCTCCGGAGCCCGCCGCGGCGGCGAAGACCACGCCGGTCAATGACTTGACCACCTCGCTGGACAAGTCGAACAGTGTCGACCGGGCAGCGCAACGACTCCGCGACGCCCAAGCAGCGGCCGACGCGGCCCGCGACGAACTGGCGGCAGCCCTGCGCGCCGCGCACACCGAGGGCACCAGCGCCAATCAGCTGGCCCGTCAGGTCTCGGGCACCCTGTCCCGCCCGGTGGTACTGAAGCTGCTCGCCGACTGAACGCCAGAAGGCGCCCTTACCCCGGCTGAGCCGAGCACAGGACGCCTTCGGTCGGCTGCGGGCTAGAAGGCCGCTTCGTCCAACTGCATGATGTCGTTGTCGATCGCGGCGATGATCGCCTTGGTCGCGGTCAGCTCCGGCAGCACGTTCTTCGCGAAGAAGCTTGCCGCAGCGACCTTTCCGGTATAGAACGCCCGGTCCTTCTCCGACGCCTCGGAGGCCAGTGCGGCGGCCGCGATCTCGGCCTGCACCAGCAACCGCCAGCCGATGAGCAGGTCACCGACCGAGAGCAGGAAGCGCACCGAGCCGAGGCCGACCTTGTACAGCTCGGCCGGATCCTGCTGCCCCGCCATCAGGAAGCCGGTCAGCGTGGCCGCCATCGCCTGCACGTCAGCCAATGCTGTGCGAAGCAGCTCGCGTTCGGTCTCGAACCGCCCGCTCTTGGTGTCGAGGAATGCGGCGATCTGCCCGGTGACGTGCCCGATCGCCACGCCCTTGTCCCGAATGATCTTGCGGAAGAAGAAGTCCTGTGCCTGGATCGCGGTGGTGCCCTCGTAGAGCGAGTCGATCTTCGCGTCGCGGATGTACTGCTCGATCGGGTAGTCCTGCAGGTACCCCGACCCGCCGAGGGTCTGCAGGGATTCGGTCAGGTACTGGTAGGCCCGCTCCGAGCCGACACCCTTGACGATCGGCAGCAGCAAATCGTCGACCCGGTGCGCCAATTCGGCGTCCGCGCCCGAAACCAGCTCCGCCACATCGGGATTCTGATGCGCCGCCGTGTACAGATACACCGCGCGCAGACCTTCGGCGTATGCCTTCTGCAGCGCCAGCGAGCGCCGCACGTCCGGGTGCCGGGTGATCGGCACGCGGGGCGCGGCCTTGTCGCTCATCTGAGTCAGGTCCGCGCCCTGGATGCGCTGCTTGGCGTAGTCCAGCGCGTTCAGGTACCCGGTGGACAGCGTGCCGGTGGACTTGATGCCGACCACCATGCGCGCATTCTCGATCACCTGGAACATCTGCGCGATGCCGTTGTGCACGTCACCGACCAGCCAGCCGACCGCGGGCACCTCGCCGCCGAAGGTGAGCTCACAGGTAGGCGAGGACTTCAGGCCCATCTTGTGCTCGACATTGGTCGCGTACACGCCGTTGCGGGCGCCGAGCTCGAGCGTCTCGGGATCGAACAGAAATTTCGGCACGTAGAACAGCGACAGGCCCTTGGTGCCCGGTCCCGCGCCTTCCGGGCGGGCGAGGACCAGGTGGAACATGTTTTCCGCGGTGTCGCCGACATCGCCGCCGGAGATGAACCGCTTGGTGCCCTCGATGTGCCAGGTACCGTCGGGCTGCTCGATCGCCTTGGTGCGGCCCGCGCCGACGTCGGAGCCGGCGTCCGGCTCGGTCAGCACCATGGTGCCCTGCCAGCCGCGTTCGTAACCCTCGGTGGCCCAGCGTTGCTGCTGCTCGTTGCCGACGTTGTAGAGCACCGAGCCCATCACCGGGCCCATGTTGAAGAAGCACGCCGCCGGGTTGGCACAGACGATCATCTCCTGGACGGCCCAGACCACCGCGGCGGGCGCGGGCGTGCCGCCCATGCCCTCGGGCAGGCCGAGCCTGCTCCAGTCGGCGTCGTGCGCGGCCGTGATGGACTTGCGCAGCGCATCGGGCACCGAGATCGAGTAGGTGGCCGGGTCGTAGGCGATCGGATCGCGGTCGGCGGCCGCGAAGGACTCCGCGATCGGCCCCTCGGCCAGCCGCTTCACCTCGGCCAGGATCTCCCGCACGGTGTCGGAGTCGAGATCGCCGTAGGCGCCCGTGTCGAGCAGCTTGTCCAGCCCGAACACCTCGAACAGATTGAACTCGATGTCTCGCACGTTCGCCTTGTAGTGACCCACGACGGTCCTCCCAGGTTTCGGCCGTTCTGACGATGTACAAACGCAGCCTGCCGTACCGCGGCGACGCTACGCAACCGTAAGCTCGGCGGCCCCTCACCGAGGTTCACCAGGCGGTAACCGCAAACGTTCACACGGACGAAACAGACGAAACGGACTCGTCACCGAGAGATATTCCGGCGCAACAACTTCTGTCTAACGTTCGCTGCACGAATACACCCGCTGTATACACCTCCGGCGACAGCCCTGACCGGTGCGAAAGCGGAGGTATTCGCCGCGGTGCACGCCGTGCCGCCGAACTACCTGATGAAGTGAGAAGGGTCCCGCCCCATGTCAGATACCCGTGCCATCCCTCGATCCCGCTCCCGGCGCATGGTCGAAACGGTGGCCCTTCCCGCCGCGGTCGCGCTCGCCGGATTGTTGCTGACCGCCTGCGGCGCCAAAGACGACGCAGGCACCACCGGGTCGAACGCTGCCTCCTGCGTCGACACGTCGAAGGATTCGATCAAGGTCGGTTCACTGCACTCGCTGTCGGGCACCATGGCGATCTCCGAGGTCACCGTCGCCAACTCGACCAAGCTGGCGGTCGACCAGATCAACGCCGCGGGCGGGGTGCTCGGCAAGAAGATCGAGCTGGTGCTCGAGGACGGCGCGTCGGACCCGAAAACCTTCGCCGAGAAGGCGGAGAAGCTCATCAGCGCCGACTGCGTGGCGGCGGTGTTCGGCGGCTGGACCTCGTCGAGCCGCAAGGCGATGAAGCCGAAGTTCGAGAGCCTGAACGCACTGCTCTACTACCCGGTGCAGTACGAGGGTCTGGAAGACAGCAAGAACATCTTCTATACCGGTGCGACCACCAATCAGCAGATCATTCCGGCGCTGGATTACCTGAAGCAGAAGGGCATTACGTCCCTTTATCTGGTCGGCTCCGACTATGTCTTCCCGCAGACCGCCAACCGCGAGATCAAGGCGTACGCGAAGGCCAACGGCATCGAGATCAAGGGTGAGGACTACACCCCGCTGGGCTCGACCGACTTCTCCACCATCGTGAACAAGGTGCGTAATGCCAAGGCGGGCGCGGTGTTCAACACCTTGAACGGTGACTCGAATGTGGCGTTCTTCCGCGAATACACCAACGCGGGACTGAAAGCCGCTGAGATGCCGGTGGTTTCGGTGTCCATCGCCGAGGAAGAGGTGGCCGGCATCGGCGCGCAGAACATCGCGGGGCAGCTGACCGCGTGGAACTACTACCAGACCGTGGACACCCCGGTGAACAAGAAGTTCGTCGCGGACTACAAGGCCGCGTTCGGCGCGGACAAGCCCACCTCGGACCCGATGGAGGCCGCGTACGCCTCGGTCTTCCTGTGGAAGAACACCGTGGAGAAGGCGAAGTCGTTCCAGGTAGCCGACGTTCAGGCCGCGGCCGACGGCGTGAGCTTCGAGGCGCCCGAGGGCCTGGTCACCCTCGACGGCTCGAACCACCACATCACCAAGACGGCCCGGATCGGCGAGATCCGGCCGGACGGGCTCATCTACCCGGTGTGGGACTCGGGTAAGGCGATTACGCCCGACCCGTACCTGAAGTCCTACGAATGGGCCAAGGGCCTCAAGTAATTCGCCCGATCGGTGTGGGGTGGCAGCGTTTCGCGGCCACCCCACGTCGGCCCGATATCCGAGGAGTCCCTGTGGACGTCGTGATCGGTCAGCTCTTCACGGGGCTGAGTCTGGGATCGATTCTGTTGCTCGCCGCGCTTGGCCTCTCGTTGACCTTCGGTCAGATGGGCGTGATCAATATGGCGCACGGCGAGTTCATCATGGCCGGGTGCTACACGACTTATGTTGTGCAGAAGGTCATTTCGTCGGCCGGCGTTTCGCTGGTGGTGTCGCTGCTTGTCGGCTTTCTGGTCGGCGGGCTGCTGGGCGCGGCGCTGGAGATGGGCCTGATCCGCTGGATGTACGACCGGCCGCTGGACACCCTGCTGGTCACCTTCGGTGTCGGGTTGGTGCTGCAGCAGCTCGCCCGTGATCTTTTCGGCGCGCCCGCCAAGAACGTCATCGCGCCGGAATGGCTCAGCGGCGGTGTCACCATTCTGGGTGCCGTGGTGCCGAAGAGCCGCATCTTCATTCTCGTGCTGGCCGTGGCCGCGGTGATCACGCTCGCGACCGTAATGAAGACGACGCCGATGGGGCGCCGCATCCGGGCGGTCGTGCAGAACCGCGGCTTGGCTGAAACCAGCGGCGTATCAAGCCGTTTCACGGATATCAGCACGTTCTTCATCGGGTCGGGCCTGGCGGGAGTGGCCGGTGTCGCGCTGACCCTCATCGGTTCGACCAGTCCGACCATCGGACAGAGCTATCTGATCGACGCGTTCCTGGTCGTCGTGATCGGCGGACTCGGCCAGATCAAGGGCACGGTGATCGCGGCGTTCGCGCTCGGCCTGCTCAACTCCTACATCGAATACTCGACCACCGCGTCGATCGCGAAGGTCATCGTGTTCGTCGTCATCGTCATCTTCCTGCAGGTGCGTCCGCAGGGCCTGTTCACTGTCCGCACAAGGAGCTTGGCATGACCACGCTGATAGCACGGTGGCGCGCACACTCGACAGTGACCGCGCTGGGCGGCTTCGGCCTCGCCGCCGTTCTGTTGTTCGCGGTGGCGCCCGCGATGCTCAGTGACTTCCGGTTGAACCTGCTCGCCAAGTTCCTCTGCTTCGCCATTGTGGCGGTCGGCATCGGATTGGCCTGGGGCCGAGGCGGAATGCTGACGCTCGGGCAAGGCGTGTTCTTCGGTATCGGCGCCTACATCATGGCGATGCATCTGCAGATGGCCGATGCGGCGCGGCTCGGCAACGAGGTGCCGGAGTTCATGGAGATCTCCGGTATTCGCGAATTGCCCTCGTTCTGGCAGCCTTTCGCGTCCACGCCGGTGGCGCTGCTCGGCATTCTGGTGCTGCCCGCGCTGGTGGCGGCGGTGCTCGGGTACGGCGTGTTCAAGCGGCGGGTCAAGGGCGCCTACTTCGCCATCCTCAGTCAGGCGTTGGCCGCGGCGCTGGCGATCCTGCTCACCGGTCAGCAGGCCATCGGCGGATTCACCGGGCTGTCGGACTTCCGGGCCTTCTTCGGCTTCAAGCTGTCCGACCCGGTGAACCGCAAGATGCTGTTCTTCATCGCGGCGGGCACGCTGCTGGTGGTGGTCGCGCTGGCGCGGCAGCTGATGCGCAGCCGATACGGCGAATTGCTGGTGGCGGTGCGTGATCAGGAGGAGCGGGTGCGTTTCCTCGGGTACGACCCGGCCAACGTCAAGATCGTCGCGTACGTGGTCGCGGCGTTCTTCGCCGGTATCGCCGGTGCGCTGTTCACCCCGATCGTCGGCATCATCTCCCCCGCCGATATCGGCGTGGTGCCCTCCATCGCCTTCCTCATCGGCGTAGCGATCGGCGGCCGGACCACCCTGCTCGGCCCGGTGCTCGGTGCGATCGGTGTGGCGTGGGCGCAGACCGCGTTCTCCGAGGAGTTCCCGTCCGGGTGGACGTATCTGCAAGGCGTGCTGTTCATCGTGGTGATCGGCTTCATCCCGGCCGGGCTTGCCGGCGTCTGGCCGATGCTGAAGGGCGTGCTGGACAGCAGGTTTCGCCGATCCCAACCGACCGTAGCCATACCGGTAGTCGTCGAACCGCAGCCCGAGATCGAGCCGGAAAAGGTGGAAACCCGATGACCACACCCGAGCCCAAACCCGGTGGCAATGCCGGCATGTCGAGCGAGTACCTCGAAATCCGGGGCCTGTCGGTGAGTTTCGACGGCTTCAAGGCGGTCTCCGACGTCGATCTCACTGTGCTGCAAGGTGATCTGCGCTTTCTGATCGGCCCCAACGGCGCGGGCAAGACCACGCTCATCGACGCGATCACCGGCCTGGTGCCTGCGACCGGATCGGTCCAGAAGACCGGCGTCGAACTGCTCGGCAAGAAGGTGCACCAGATCGCCAGGCTCGGCATCGGCCGCACCTTCCAGACGGCGAGCGTGTTCGAACAGCTCAGCGTGCTGCAGAATCTCGACATCGCCGCGGGCGCGGGCCGCTCGGCGCTCACCATGCTGCGCCGCCGCAAGTCGGTGCTACCCACCATCGAGGAGGCGCTGGAGATCACCGGCCTCGGCGACCTGCGCGACAAACCCGCCGGTGTGCTCGCACACGGTCAGAAGCAGTGGCTGGAGATCGGCATGCTGCTGGTGCAAAATGCGTCGGTGCTGCTGCTCGACGAGCCGGTCGCGGGCATGAGCGCCGAGGAACGCGAGGAGACCGGAAACCTGTTGCGCCGCATCGGCGGTGCCCGCATCGTCGTCGTGGTCGAGCACGACATGGACTTCATGCGCGCCTTCGCCAGCTCGGTGACCGTGCTGGCCGGCGGCACAGTGCTCAGCGAGGGCACCGTCGAGCAGGTGCAGGCGGATCCGAAGGTGCAGCAGGTCTATCTCGGCACGGCCGCCGCGATCGGTACCGCGCTGGCAGACCCGGCCACGGTGAAGGAGTCCGTCTGATGCTCGAGCTCATCGATATCCATTCCGGGTACGGCCGGACCGAGGTGATCCACGGTGTGTCGGTGACCGTTCCGGACGACAGCGTGGTGGCCATCATGGGGCACAACGGCGCGGGCAAGACCACGCTGTTGCGTACCGCGGTTGGGTTGATCGGCGCCAAGTCGGGTCAGATCAGGCTCGATGGCGAGACGATCACCAAGCTGTCCCCCTCGCGGCGGGTACGGCGCGGGGTCGCGTATGTGCCGCAGGGGCAGCAGAGTTTTCCGCAGTTGACCACGGCGGAGAATCTGCAGGTGGTCGCCGACGGCCGCAAGCGCGGTAAGGCGTTGATCGACGAGTCGCTGGACCTGTTCCCCGCGCTGCGGGAACTGCTGAGCCGCAAGGCCGGTCTGCTCTCCGGCGGGCAGCGACAGCAGTTGGCGATCGCCCGTGCGCTGATCACCGAGCCGCGGCTGCTCATCCTCGACGAACCCACCGAGGGCATCCAGCCGTCGGTGGTCGCCGAAATAGAGCGCACCATCATCGATTTGGCTCAGCGTGGCGGGTTGAGTGTGCTGCTGGTCGAACAGCACATCGGCTTCGCACTGCAAGCGGCGCAGCGCTACTACATCCTGGCCGCCGGTCGGGTCACCGCCACGGGCGCGGGCGGCGCGGGCGCGGAGACCGCGGTCCGCTCGGCGATGGCGATCTGAGCTGACCGCTGTGCCGGGTGCTGGACGGATCCCGTTGCGCGAGCTGGTGTATCACTCGCTGCGCCGGGATCTGGCCGCCGGGGTGTTCGTGCCGACCGAGCGGCTCGGCGAGAAGCGGCTCGCGCAGCTCTACGAGGTCTCGCGCACGCCGGTGCGCGAGGCCCTCGCCCGGTTGCAGGCCGACGGGTTGGTGGAGCGGCGCTCCGCCGGACTGTTCCCGTACCGACCGCGGCTCGACGAGCTCGATCACCTGTACGAGCTGCGTATTGTGCTGGAGGCCAGGGGGATGCAGCGGGTACGCGTCGACTCAATGAGCGCCGCACACGATCTCGAGCTGATCCGCGCCGAGCTCGACACCTGGCAGACGCTGCGCGACGACCCGCCGGAGCCGGGCCACGCGCTGGCCGCCGATGAGCATTTCCACACCGTCCTGCTGGCAGCGGCAGGGAATTCCGCACTGGCAGAAGCACTTACGGTGGTGCATCGTAGGGTGCGCCCGGTGCGCACTTTGGACGCGCCGACTCCCGATCGGGTCGCCACCATGATCGCCGAACATATTGCGATCGCCGAGCAACTGTTGTCCGGCAACGTGCAGGCCGCCCTGCAGGCCCTCACCACGCATATCGATAGTTCCCGCACCCATGTCCTCGCGCGCGCTCAGCGGGCCCTCGAACTCACCAAATTGGCACAGGCCGTGCGGGATTGACAAACCAACGTGTTCAGGTCGGACAACATGTCCCCGAACTGGTTCGGGCGCCCCGGAGCCGTCGGCGCTCGAGCAGGCGTCACGCGGCAGTGTGCGGCCGACTTGGGACCGTCCCGCTCAGCAGTCCGGCTGGAACGGCCAGCAGGTAGTCGGCGGGGTGGTTGTCGGTGCCGGGGTTGTCGTGCTGGTTTCCTCGGGTGTCGGATGGGAAGAATCTCGCGCCAACGAGGTGGCGACCACGCCGATCACCGCGAGCATCCCGACGACCGCCAGCGCGACCACGGCCCACCCGGCGTAGGAATGCCGTTTCGTGGGGACTCCCGGCGTCGGCTCGACCCGCGGTTTGGGCGGGCGCGGTATGACACTCGGGGTTTGTTGCGGCACCTCTTCGAAACCGGCGGCGATCAGGTCGGCACGGGATGGCGCGAGCTCGGCGAGGCTGAGTGCGGTGCAGTCCCGGAGCACGCGGTCGGCCGTCCACTTCCGTGCTCCGGCTGAGAAGCCTTCGAGATAGATGCGCAATTCGGTGGCATCGGCGACATTGCCGACGACGACATCGAGTCCGGGACGCAGGTTGGTGCGCGACGGCCGCACCACCGCGCCGCGAAACGGCACGAGAACCACGGCGCCACACACGTGCCCAGGGTCCAGCAACGCCCGCTCCAGCGTGGTCTTCACCGCGTGAATTCCGTGTTCCAGCCGATCGGAGGGGCTGCCTGCCGGCTCGTCCAGGTCCGCAGCGGCATCACTGATCTTCCACGGGCCCTCGGCGGCGATGCTGAGAATGCCGCTCTGCCTGCGACGAAAACCCTTGACCTCGAGCACCGTCAGCCCGCGCGGCGTCCAGATCACCGCGTCGATCTGCCGGTCGCCGACCCGCAGATCGATCACGGCGAGGGCGGCCGAGGGGTAGGAGCGCAGACATTCGACGAATTCTTGTTCGGCCCCGGACAGCTGCGCCCCGGGCCTGACCCTCACCAGCATGTCGAGCTTGTCCGCCTCTCCGCATCATCAGGCCGTGCTGGATCAGCGCCACATAGCTGCGCTGCCGGGCCGCGGTCTGGAGCACGGCGAGCTCTGTGCGCCCCATCGAGGTACCCGTATCCGCACAAAATCGATCGTAACGGGGTAATCCCCAGGCTGCGCGGGCAATTCGGCAGCTGCCCGACCTGCGCGGCACTCGGAGTCGGTCGTGGCCATCGATCCGGGGCGTACTCGCCGGTAGGCTGACGGCTCGGCCCGGCGCCGCCCGGCCGCTCACCCCTCGTACCCGGAGGAGCCGACAGAGCATGGTTTCAGCGCTGCGACCACGCATTTCACCCGGACGCCTGCGGGAGCTGGGTCCGATCAACTGGGTTGTCTGGCAGGTGCTTTCCAAGGCCGCGGGCACCGACGACGCCCACCTGTTCAGCACACTGGGCCGCACCAGAGGGCTGTTTCGCGGCTGGCTGCACTACTCCGGCAAACTCATGCCTGGCGGCAGGCTGCCCCGGCACGAGTCGGAGCTGGTCATTCTGCGCGTCGCGCACCTGCGTGAGTGCGAATACGAGATGGACCACCACATTCGGCTCGGCAAGCGGGCCGGGGTGACGGCGGAGATCCTCGACCGCGTGCGCACCGGACCGGACGCGCCGGGCTGGACCGACAAGCACCGCGCCCTGCTCGCCGCCGTCGACCAGTTGGTGCGGACCCGCGACCTGGACGACGCGCACTGGGCGGCACTGGCCGGGCACTACGACGAGCGCAGCCTCATCGAGATCGTGCTGCTGGTCAACCAGTACGAAGGGCTGGCCGCCACCATCACCGCACTGCGCATCCAGCGCGACGGGGTGTAGCGCAGGCGCTCAGCGCTTTTCGATGAGCGCGGCCAAACCGTCGAGGACCCGCGCGAGGCCGAAGTCGAAGGCATGGTCGGCGCTGTAGGCGGCGTCATATGCCATCCCGGCGGTGGCTCCGACGCGGGCGCCGACCGGGTATTGCCGCGGGTCGAAGACCTGCTCCAGCAGCGGCGCGGCGCGCTCCCACCACTGGTGATCCGACATCGCGCTGTCCGTGGCCGCGCGGGCGGCGTCGATCGCGATGCGGGCCACCGAGGTGACGAAACCGAGGACGTAGGTGAGTGAGGCGTCCATCGTGACGTCGTCCAGGCCGAGGCCCTCGAACGCGCGCAGCTCGTGGTCGTATTTCGCGGCCATGCCCGGACCGAGTGGCGGTCGGGTGGTCGGCAGGTAGGCGACCCACGGGTGACGGGTCAGCATGTCGCGGTTCGCCACCGCGATGGTGGTGACCCGATCGCGCCACGGCAGTTTCGACAGGTCCGCGCGGTCCATCTCGGCGTAGACCTGGTCCACCATCAGGTCGATCAACTCGGCTTTGCCGGGCACGTAGGTGTAGGTGGCCATGGGGGTCAGGCCGAGTTCGGTGGCGACCGCGCGCATGGTGAGCGCGTCGATGCCTGCGGTGTCGGCGATCTCGATGGCGGCGGCGACCACGGCGTCCACGCTGCTGCGCTGTTTCGGGCCGCGCGTGGGAGTCTGGCTGCCCGCGACCCGCCACAACAACTCCAGTGTGCGAACGGGATCGCCTGCGCTGCTGCGGTCCTGTTTGCCGCGGCGCGGTGTCGCCGCTGCGTCGGGCCCCTGCGCCGAACCGTCGTCCACCCTGCCTCCTCGCCTGGTCGACACGATCGTATCGGCGTGACGCAGGTCATAGTGCGGCCGCCCGGGAATTCTTCTACAAAGTACAGCGTACTATGTATAGAGTTAATTGATCCCGAGGAGGGCTCATGAATATCACCGCTTCCGCCATCTCGCTCAACGTTCCCGATCCGCAGGCCTCGGCGAAGTTCCTGATCGACCACCTCGGCTTCGTCGAGAAGATGTCGGCCGATGGATTCGTCTCGCTGGACCGGCCCGACGCCGGGTTGAACGTGATCTACCTGCGCACCGGGCTGGCGAGCTTCAAGCCGAAGAGCCAGGCGGGCAGTGCGGGCGAAGGGCTCCTCGTCGTGTTCGTGGTGGACGACATCGACGCCGAATACGCCCGGCTACAGGGCGAGGGCGTGCCGATCGTCACGCCGATCGAGACCGAGGAGTGGAATGAGCGCTACTTCCAGATGAGGGATCCGAACGGGATCATCGTGCAGCTCGTGCAGTGGGTGTGAGCTGCTGACGGCGGGGTTCCACATCAGGGACCCCGCCGTACACCCCGGCCTGGACGGACACTTTCGCCGAGTCGAGCGGCAATTCAACGCAATGACCGCGAAAGTGTCCGTGCAGCACGGTTATCCGAGCGCCGCCCGGAACACCTCGACCGCAGGCGTGGACGCCCGGCCCAGCAGCTTCTGCAGATCGCCGCTGTGCACATCGAGGATGCCGGTCGCGATGCCTGCGTCCGCATCGGCGAGGGTCTTCGCGTAGGCAGCGGGCAGACCCGCCTGCTCGAGCGCGGCGGCATAGTCCGCCTCGGCCAGGTTCTCGTAACGCACCGGCTTACCGGCGGCCTCCGAAATCACCTGGGCCAGATCGGCATACGTGAGATGCTCGTCGCCGCCGAGCTCGTACACCTGACCGGCGTGCCCGTCGGTGGTGAGCACCTTCGCGGCCACCGCCGCGTAGTCGGCGCGCGCCGCACCGGCCACCCGGCCCTCCCCCGCCGCGCCGTGCAGCACGCCGGACTCGACCGCGTGCGCGAGCCCGCCGAGGTAGTTCTCCCAGTACCAGCCGTTACGCAGGATCACGTGCGGGACAGTCGCCTCCGCGAGCACCGCCTCGGTGCCGATGTGCTCCTGGGCAAGGATCAGCGGGTTCTCCGTGGCCCGGGGAATGCTGGTGTAGGCGAGCAGTTGCACGCCCGCGCGCTCGGCGGCGCGAATGACGTTGGTGTGCTGCGCCACTCGTGCGCCGAATTCATTACCGGAGACCAGCAGCACGCGATCGACCCCGGCGAGCGCACGGTCCAGCGAGTCGGCGTCGTCGTAGCTCGCCTGGCGGACCTCGGCGCCCAGTTCGGCGAGGTCGGCGACCTTCTGCGGGTCACGCACGATCGCAACCACCGAAGTGGCGCCCTCGCGCAGCAGAGCCTGTACGGCGAGACGGCCCAGTTGTCCACTGGCACCGGTGACGGCAACGGTCATGACTACCTCCAAGAGTATGTACGGTTCGGCAAGCACTAACTATTAGTAAGTACTATGCATTCATACACCACTTTGGTCAAGATGGGTACTATCGGGTGCATGAGTACGCAGCGCACATCGTCGCCAGATCTGGACGATCCGACGCTGGAAGCCGACGTTTTCGCGAAAGACTGCACGTCACGGCCGGTGTTGCAGAATGTGACCAGCCGCTGGGGCATCCTCGCCCTGGTCGCGCTGCGCGACGGCTCGTATCGCTTCAGCGCACTACGCAGGCGCGTCGACGGCGTCAGCGAGCGGATGCTCTCGCAGACCCTGCAGGCGCTGGAACGCGACGGCATGGTGCACCGCGAGGTGCACGAAACCATCCCGCCGCGCGTCGAATACACGCTGACCGAGCTCGGCGCGCAGGTCGCCGAGCAGCTCCACTCGCTGATCCACCTGGTGGAGCAGAGCATGCCGCAGGTCCGCGCCGCCCAGGAGACCTACCACCGGGATTGATCCCGCTTACGCGCGCTGGGAAGAGACCTGGATCACACGCGGTTGAATAGCACCATGGAACTCGCCCAAGCAGTCGACTTCGCCCGTACGCACCCCAGGTCGGTCCTCACCACGATCCGGCGCAACGGCCGCCCGCAGCAGTCCAATGTGCTGCACGTGATCGGCGATGACGGCCTCATCCGCATCTCCATCACCGCCGATCGGGCGAAGTACCACAACCTGGTGCGCGAACCATGGGCCGCCATCCACGTCAGCCGCGAGGACTTCTTCGCCTACGCCGTGATCGAGGCCATCGCCTCGGTGACGCCGGTCGCCGAAGATCCGCACGACCCCACCGTGGAAGCGCTCGTCGACTATTACCGCGCTGCGAACGGTGAACACCCCGACTGGGACGACTACCGCCGAGCCATGGTCGCCGACCGGCGCGCCCTGGCCATACTCACCCCGACGCACGCCTACGGCATGCTCTGATCAGCGCTTCAGCAGATCCGACACCGTGACGAAGGTGTAGCCCGCGGCACGGAGTTCGGCGACGATGCGCGGGATGGCGGCCAGCGCGGGGGCCGCGTACTCGTGCATGACGTGCAGCAGAATGATGGAGCCGGGGCGCACCTGCGCCACGGTGTCGGCGACGAGTTTGTCGGCGCTCGGCTTCCCGCCCGAATCGGGCTCGACATCCCAGGTCACCGTGGTGCGGTCGTGGTCGGACAGATACTTCGGCAGCGCCCACAGTTTCTTGCCGTTGGGCGGACGGAACGTAATGGGGCCCTGGTAACCGGTTTTCGCGATCTCGGCGTCGGTGCGTTCGACCTCGTCGCGGACGGTGTCGGCGGAGACCAAGACCATCCGCCGATGGTTGTAGGTGTGGTTGCCGATCTCGTGGCCGGCCTCGGCGATCGCTTTGCCGTGCGCCGGGTGAGCGGCCAGATCGCGGCCGTTCAGATAGAACGTGGCCGTAACCTGGTTGTCCGCCAGCGTTTTCAGCACCTCAGGCGCTTTGTCGGTCGGGCCGTCGTCCAGCGTCAACGCGACCACCTTGTCGGTGGTGTCGACCCGATCCACCAACCGCCCCGCCAACTGGTACGTCCGCGAATTCATCAGGTAATAGCCGCCG
Source organism: Nocardia sp. CS682 (assembly GCF_004634405.1). Lineage (NCBI taxonomy): Bacteria > Bacillati > Actinomycetota > Actinomycetes > Mycobacteriales > Nocardiaceae > Nocardia > Nocardia sp. CS682. The sequence goes on from NZ_CP029710.1 coordinate 4,041,504, forward strand.
ACCGCCGCCGCCAGCACGACGACGAGCACCAATGCACCACCGATGAGCCACTTCCGCATCCCTGCTGTCTAGCAGACCGGCGCGACGTTGGCGAGCCGACGACAGCTCCGTTGCGGTACGAAAAACGGTGGCGCCCAGACCTTTCAGGTCCGGACGCCACCGTCGGCGATCAGCGGTCGATCAGAAGTTGATCATGTGGCCGGCGAGGCCGTGGAAGGCTTCCTGCAGCGCCTCGCTGAGCGTGGGGTGGGTGTGCACGTTGCGGGTGAGCTCGTTGATGGTGAGGTCCCACTTCTGCGCCAGGGTGAGCTCGGGCAGCAGCTCCGAGACGTCCGGGCCGATGAGGTGGCCGCCGAGCAGCTCGCCGTACTTGGTGTCGGCGACCAGCTTGACGAAACCGGTCGGATCGCCGAGGCCGTGCGCCTTGCCGTTGGCGGTGAACGGGAAGGTCGCGACCTTCACGTCGTAGCCCTCGTCGCGGGCCTGCTGCTCGGTCAGGCCGAAGCTGGCGACCTGCGGCTGGCAGAAGGTGGCGCGCGGCATCATCCGGTAGTCACCGAGGGTGACGGTGTCCGCGCCCGCGATGGTCTCGGCGGCGACCACACCCTGCGCCTCCGCGACGTGCGCGAGTTGCAGCTTCGCGGTCACGTCGCCGATGGCGTAGATGTGCGAGACGTTGGTGCGCATGTAGTCGTCGATCGCGATGGCGCCGCGGTCGGTGAGCTGGACGCCCGCCGCCTCCAGGCCGTAGCCCTCGACCCGGGGCGCGAAGCCGACGGCCTGCAGCACCTTGTCGACGGTGACCGTCTCCACGTTGCCGGACTTGTTGTCCTTGATCGCGACGGTGACCTTGGAGCCGTCGTCGTCGATCGACTGCACGGCGGCACCGGTGCTGATGGTGATGCCGAGCTTCTTGTACTGCTTGGTGATCTCCTTGGAGACGTCGGCATCCTCGTTCGGCAGCGCGCGGTCCAGGAACTCCACGATGCGCACGTCGACGCCGTAGTTCTTCAGGACGTAGCCGAACTCCATGCCGATCGCGCCCGCGCCGACGATCAGGATCGAGCCGGGCAGGTCGCGGGTGAGGATCTGCTCCTCGTAGGTGACCACGTTGTCGCTGAGCTGCGTGCCGGGCAGCAGCTTGGTGACGGTGCCGGTCGCGATGATCGCGTTGTCGAAGGTGACGGTCTCGGTGCCGCCCTTGGACAGCTCGACCGAGAGCGTGTTCGCGTCGGTGAAGGTGCCCTTGCCGTCGAACTCGTCGATCTTGTTCTTCTTCATCAGGAAGTGGACGCCCTTGACCCGGCCGTCCGCCACCTTGCGGCTGCGGTCGAACGCCACGCCGAAGTCGAAGTTCACCTCGCCCGAGATCCCGAAGGTCCTGGCTTCCTTGGTAAAGATGTGCGCCAGCTCTGCGTTACGCAGCAACGCCTTGGAAGGGATGCAGCCGACGTTCAGGCACACACCGCCCCAGTACTTTTGCTCGACGATCGCGGTACGGAGGCCTAACTGTGCCGCACGGATGGCGGCGACGTAACCGCCAGGACCGGCACCGAGAACGACAACGTCGTAATGGGAAGTCACGACACCGAGCCTAACTCTGTCGCTACGAGTTGGCCCACCGGTCCCCCACAACAATGCGCCGTAGGCCACACCTGGGCGAAAGTTCGGCGCTCGCGCGGGCGATCGAGTAGGGAACCGGACATATCGGCTCGCTACTGTGTGGCCGTGGTGGTGAGTCGGTCAGGGGGTGCGGCGCCTATCGACGGCACTGCTTCGACACACCTGATCCGGCTCGTCCGGGATACGGCTCGACGGGCCGGTGTCGGGGCGGACCAGCTCTCGGCGATCCACGGGATCGATGACGGGGTGCTCGCCGGGGAGCTCAATCGCATTCCGCTGAGCTCGCTGGTGCGGTTGTGGGAGCTACTCGCTCAGCTCGGGCCGGAGCCGGGTGCGGGGCTCGCGGTCGTCGCTGCCGCGCCGCTCGGGACCTTGACCACCTGGGACTATCTCGTCACGAACGGGCCGACGCTGGCGGACGCGCTGCGGGCCGCGCAGCCGTACCACCGGTTGGTCACCGCGGCGGCCGAGGGTTTCGACCTCGCGTACGACGGCGATCTCACCGTCGGGTTCCGCACCACCGCGGGTGACCCGGCCGTCGCCGCGGTGATCAACGAGTATGTGCTCGCCTACTACCTGCGGCGCGCCCGCGAAGCCACCGGACGCCGGGTGATCCCGGCCCGCGTCGCGTTCAGCCGGGCCGCGCCGAACAACCACGACGCACTGCTCGACGCGTTCGGCACCGACCGCATCGAATTCGACGCGCCGGCCGACACCATCACCTTCACCGCCGCGGACGCCGCCGCCGCGCTGCCCCGCGCCGACCCGATGCTCGCGGACCTCCTCCGCAGCCACGCCGACCTGGTCCTGTCCACCGCCCGCGTGATTCCCGGCCCACTGGAAGCGTTCCGCGTCGCGCTGGCCGCCGCCCTCGCCGCCGGTGACGCGTCGCTGGCCACCGTCGCCCGCCGACTGGCGGTCAGCCCACGAACCCTGCAACGTCAGCTCGCCGAGCACGGCACCACCTGGCGCACCGAGTACGACCAGGTCCGCTACGAACAGGCGAAAACCCTTCTCGCCGAAGGACACCTGACCACCTCCGCCGTCGCCGACCGCCTCGGCTTCACCGACGACCGCGCCCTCCGCAAAGCCGTCCACCGCTGGACCGGAACCTCCCCCACCCACCTCCGAACCAACTGACCCCGCCAGACGTGTCGCGTTTGGACCGGGGGTGGCGTTTCGGGACCTGGGTGTGGGGGGTTCGGGCTCATAGCGTTCTCGGTACCGGATCGAATGGTTCGGGGAGACAGCGAAGCAGAGGCACAGCGATGAGCATTCAGACCACTCAGGGACCGGTCACCGATGGCGTACTGCCACAGATCTCGCGGGAGATTCAGCTGGCGGCGCGGCCGATCGGTGCGCCGACCGCGCAGAACTTCGCGTTGGTGCGGCGGCCGATCGAGGAGCTCGCCGATGGGCAGGTTCTGGTGCGCAACACCTGGATGTCGGTGGATCCCTACATGCGGGGCCGGATGGACGATCGGCCGTCCTACATCGCGCCGTTCGAATTGGCTGCGGCACTGGAGGGTTCGGCGGTCGGCGAGGTGATCGCGTCGAAGGCGGCGGATATCGCGGTGGGCAGCACCGTGTCGCACTTCGCGGGCTGGCGGGAGTACGCGGTGCTCGACGCCGCTGCGGTGACCCCGATCGACACCTCGCTCGCCGCGGCGCACCACTACCTCGGTGCGCTGGGTACCACCGGTCTCACGGCGTACGCCGCACTGACCGAGGTGGCACCGGTGAAACCCGGTGACACCGTGTTCATTTCGGCGGCGGCGGGCGCGGTGGGCAGTGTGGCCGGGCAGCTCGCCAAGGCGCTCGGGGCGGCGAGGGTGATCGGGTCCGCGGGTGGGCCCGCCAAGACCAGGCTGCTGCTGGACGAGTTCGGCTTCGACGCCGCGATCGACTATCGGGCAGGCGATCTGGCCGGTCAGCTCGCCACGGCCGCACCGGAGGGCATCGACGTCTACCTCGACAGTGTCGGCGGCGAACACCTGCGGGTCGCCGTCGAGGCCATGCGGCCGAAGGGCCGGATCGCGCTCGTCGGCGCGATCAGCGGCTACAACGGCGACACCGCCGAGCCGGGCCCCGACCTGTACAAGGCTGCGACGCGGGAGGTTTCGCTGCGCGGCATGCTGGTGAACAGTTACTTCCCGATCTTCGGCGAGTACATCGGCAAGGCAGCCGCCTGGCTGGCCGACGGGACGATCCGCACCACCGAGACCGTCTACGAGGGCATCGAGCAGGCGCCTGCCGCGTTCCTCGGCGTGCTCTCCGGTGCCAATACGGGCAAGATGCTGGTCCGCCTCGGGTGAACCGGCGATCAGCGGTGTGGCGCGGCCGATGCGGTCGCGCCACAGGCGTCTCCAGCGGTTCGATCCGACCTACTTGTCGCACCCCGTCGCAATAATGGACCGATGGTGACAGCTGACGACGTGCGCCGGATAGCGATGAGCCTGCCGCGAACCACCGAGGCGCTGGTCCGCGACCGGGTCAAGTATCGGATCGGCCGAATCGTCTACCTGGCGCTGTCCGCCGACGAAACACGCATGGGTTTCGCCTATCCCAAGGCCGAACGGGCGGCACTGGTCGCCGCCGAGCCGGACAAGTTCATGATGCCGCGCCCATCGGACGAGCGGTACAACTGGGTTCGGGTGCGGCTGGCCGCCATCGATGAGGCGGAGCTGACCGAGCTCGTCGTCGAGGCCTGGCGCATGTGCGTCCCCAAGCGGGTGGCCGCCGAACACCTCGGTTAGTCGCGCCACACCTGCGCGGCGACCCGGGAGAAGTTGCCGCCGAACACTGCAGCTCGATCTGCGGCACTGAATCCCCGCCGCGCCAGCACCTCGTCGAGACCGGGCACCCGCTCCGTACCGAGCAACTCCTCCGGCGGAACCCATTGCAGTGGGCCCCATTTGGTGTACGACTCGGGAAACAGCTCCGGATGATCGGCGAGCATCCCATTGAAGTCGTCGGCGTCGAACGAGTAGTCCGAGCCGATCCCGATGTGCTCGATCCCGACCAGCTCCACGCCGTGCTCGACGTGATCGGCCATCGCCTCGATCCGCGCGGCGTCGTCGTCAAAACCGTTGCGACCCAGGAAGATACCCACACCATTGATGCCGATCACGCCGCCGGTGGCGGCACAGGCCTTCGCCTGTTCGTCGGTGATGTTGCGCGGATGCTCCCACAGCGCAGCGAAATTGGAGTGGCTGTAGATCATCGGCACCTGGGTGTGCGTCGCCAGATCCAGTCCGGTGCGCCGCGAACAGTGCGAGCCGTCGACGAACATCCCGACCTCGTTGAGGGTGCGCACGAGGTCGCGACCGAATGCGGTGAGCCCGGTGTCCTCCGCGTCGAGGCAGCCGCACCCCGCCTTGTTTACGCTGTTGTAGGTAGGCAGCATCGAACGGACGCCCAACTCATAGAACAGCGCCACATTGTCCAGGTCGCCACCGAGCGGCCCCGAGTCCTCCAGATCGAAGGCGAGGGCGATGGTTTCCGGATCGCCGATATCGGAGTGGCTGTGCACCAACCGGAATCGACCATCGGCGAGCGCGTCCGCGCGATATTGCCGGGTCAGCTTCAGCGAATCCTCCGTCGTATGCGGCGAATACCCGACATTCACCGACAGGTACGACCCGAGCGGATAGCGCGCGAGGTCCGCGATCCGCGCCGAAGGCACCAGCGGTAAACAGCAGTGCTGCTCCCAGAGAAACGGCGGCAAAGAAACCTCCTGGTCGGATCAGCGTCGAACTCGCGATCCTACTGAGCCGATGCCGGGACCACCGTCAGGTGCGTGCGGTGTCGAACGCGTATCGAACCGATATACCAAGGTCACGAATCCTTTTCGAGTGCGGCACGGCAGTAACGTCCCGCCCGATTCGCCCGATTCATCGAATAATTCGTTCTTACTGCCTGAAGGCGGTGCGGCATGCGTCGCATATTTCTGTTGTTCACCTCCGTCGCGACTCTCGTCGGCCTCTGGATCATTCCCGGGCCGGCCGCGGCAACTCCCTCCTACTGCGGATTGGTGTGGGGTTCGCTCGATAAGGCGAGCCCTCCGATGTCGACCGGCCCGGTCAACGGCGTTCGGTCCGGTCGGCACGAATGCTTCGATCGGCTCGTCATCGACCTCACGGGTTCGGCGCCTGGCTATCACGTCGGCTACGTCGACAGGGTGACGATGGACGGATCGGGCACACCCGTACCGCTGCGTGGCGGGGCGTTCCTGAATGTGGTCGTGCACGCGCCCGCTTACAACGCGGCGGGCCAGCCCACCTACCAGCCGCAGAACCGCAATGAGCTGGTGAATGTGGCCGGTTACCAGACCTTCCGTCAGGTGGCCTGGGCCGGCTCGTTCGAGGGGCAGACCACGGTCGGTCTGGGTGTCCGCGGGCGGCTGCCCATGCGGGTGTTCACCCTCGACGGACCGGGTAGCGGAGCACGGGTCGTGGTGGATGTAGCGCACTTCTGGTAACCCCGGGGACCTGGTCCGCGCCGCTCGGCAACAATGTGGGGATGAGTGGCGTTGAGCAGAATGTGACGGACCCTTACCTCTGGCTCGAAGAAGTGACCGATGAGCGGGCCCTCGACTGGGCGCGCGCACACAACAGTGTGGTCGTGGAGCGATTCGCCTCCTCGGACCGGTTCAGCGAGCTCGAACATCGCATTCTCGACATGCTCGACACCGACACCAAGATCGCGTACCCGGGCCGGCGCGGCAGCTGGCTCTACAACTTCTGGCGCGACGCCGAGCATCCGCGCGGGCTGTGGCGGCGCACCACGTTCGCCGAGTACGCCAAGGAGTCACCCGACTGGGACGTGCTGATCGACCTGGACGCGCTGGCCGCCGCCGAAGACGAGAACTGGGTGTGGGGCGGGGCCGCCGTGCTGCGCCCCGAGCAGTCGCGGACCCTGATCAGCCTGTCGCGCGGCGGCGCGGACGCCAAGGTGGTGCGCGAGTTCGACATGGCGACGCGCACCTTCATCGACCCCGCCGACGGCGGCTTCTTCCTGCCCGAGGCGAAGTCCGAGATGCGCTGGATCGACATCGATTCGGTGTACGTCGGCACGGATTTCGGCCCTGGCTCGCTGACCGAGTCCGGCTACCCGCGCATCGCCAAGCGCTGGCAGCGCGGCACCGAGCTGGCCGACGCGGTGACCGTCTTCGAGGGCGAGCCCGGCGATGTCGCGGTCTCGGCGGGCTACGACCGAACCCCCGGCTACGAACGCCATTTCATCGGCCGCGCCACCGACTTCTTCAACGAGGAGGTCTACCTACTCGAAAACGACGGCACGCTGCGGCATCTGGAGATTCCCTCCGACGCGAGCGAGTCCTGGTACAAGGATTGGCTGCTGGTCCGGCTGAAGTCGCCGTGGGAGGTGGGCGGCACCGCCTATCCCGCGGGCGCGCTGCTGGCCATGAACTTCGAGAAGTTTCTCGCCGGCGGACGGGAATTCGAGGTGATCTTCACCCCGGACCCGCACACCTCGCTGCACGGTTACGGCTGGACCGAGAACCATCTGCTGCTCATCACCCTCGAGGACGTGCAGACCAAGCTCTACGTGCTGACGCCGGGCACCGACGGCTGGCGCAAGGAGTCGCTGGCCGACACCCCGCCGATGGCAACCACCAGCGTGCTGAACCTGGACCCGCTCGAGGGCGGCGACGAATTCATGCTCACCACAAGTGGTTTCACGACGCCCGCCACGTTGCTGGCCAGCTCGGTGGGCGGCGCCACCGAGCAGCTCAAGCAGGAACCCGGCTTCTTCGACGCCGACGGCATCGAGACCGAGCAGTTCTTCGCGACCTCCGACGACGGAACGCAGGTGCCGTACTTCGTCATTCGCCATCGCGACCGCAGGGGGACCCCCGGCCCGACGGTGATGTCGGGCTACGGCGGTTTCGAGGTCTCGCGCACGCCCGCCTACAGCGGCGCGTCCGGGATGGGCTGGCTCGAGCGCGGCGGCACCTGGGTGATGACCAACATCCGCGGCGGCGGTGAGTACGGCCCGCAGTGGCACACCTCGGTGCAGAAGGCCAACCGGCACAAGGTGTACGAGGACTTCTCCGCGATCGCGAAAGACCTTGTCGCGCGCGGCATCACGACCGCCGATCAGCTCGGCGCGGTGGGCGGCAGCAATGGCGGCCTGCTGATGGGGGTGATGCTGACCCGCTACCCGGAGCTGTTCGGCGCCATCGTCTGCCAGGTGCCGCTGCTGGACATGAAGCGCTATCACCTGCTGTTGGCGGGTGCCTCGTGGATCGCCGAATACGGTGACCCGGACAAGCCCGAGGAGTGGGAGTACATCAGCAAGTACTCGCCGTATCAGAACGCGCGGGCCGACGTGGCCTACCCGCCGATCCTGCTCACCACGTCCACCAGGGACGACCGCGTGCATCCTGGGCATGCCCGCAAGATGGCCGCGCTGCTCGAGGAGCAGGGCCACGAGTTCTGGTACCACGAGAACATCGAGGGTGGGCACGGCGGCGCGGCGGACAACAAGCAGTCGGCGTTCCAAGCCGGGCTGATCTATGAGTTCTTCACGCAGATGCTGATCGAGCGGCGCGGATAACGACCGATTCCCGGGACCTGGGCCTACGGTGTAGCTGATGTCTACGTCGTAGACCCGGGGTTGAGAGGAGAGCTGGTCGTGGATTCCGACAACGCCGTCGAGGTGCCCCGCGCGCGGCGCGCCCGCACCAGGCGCGTAAACCCGGCGCCCACGACACGGACCGCGTTGAACCGCGACTATATCGCCGCGGTCGCGCTGAATCTCATCGATCGGACCGGTGTCGACGGATTCTCGATGCGCAAACTCGGCACCGCGCTCGGCGCCGACCCGATGGCCGCCTACCGGCACTTCACCGATCAGCAGGAGCTGTTCGACGCCATCGCCGACACCATGTTCGCCGAGCTCGACATGGAATCCCTACCGTGGCAGGAGCCTTGGCGCGATCTGATGCGCGCCTACGCGCACCGGCTGCGGTCCACGCTGCGCAGGCATCCGAACGCGGTGCCGGTCTTCGCGACGCGTCCGGTGCGCAGCGACCTGGCCGTCGAGACCGGCAGCTGGATGGTGGAACACCTGCAGGGCGCGGGGTTTTCGGCGGCCGTCGCGCGCCAGCTGACCCGCTGCCTGCGCGAGTACACGATCGGCCACATCCTCGGCCACGCCATCGCCACGGTCGCCGCGCAGCGCACCGAGGAGCACGCGGAGCCCGAAGCCGACCACTTCGACGTGGGCCTGGACGCCATGCTCGACGGGTTCGACCGCCATCGCGAGGTCGGCCGCAGGCCCGGCTAACGATCGCGCAGCCACTTCTCGATCTGATCGATGGTGGTGGTGTTCTCCCGGATCCAGCCGTTGTGCCCCAACGATTCCGGCTGATGCCAGGTGGTTACCTCGGCCTTGGGCAGCTTGGCCAGCAGGTGTTCGGCGGATCCGGGCGGGGTGAGGTCGTCGCCGGTGACGGTGATGGACAGCACCGGCAGCTTCAGCCGGGAGATCCGCTCCTCGTAATCGATGTCCGCGCCGACCGGCTGGAACCGGCCGGTGCGGGCCAGCCGCGCCCAATCCGCGATCAGCACCTTGGATTGGCGGCCGAAGCCGCCCGCGGGGATCCGGTCCCCCGGCCAGAAGCCGGCCAGGTTGGCCGTCAACGACGCGGCCGCCGTGCCGACCAGGATGCCGGGACTCGAAAGTCCCGGGTAGCCACGGTAATACGGTGTCCCGGAGGCGACCAGGATCAGCCCGCCGAGCCTGCCGCGGATCCGCGCGGCGTACATGACGGCGAACTGCCCGCCCATGCTGTGCCCGAGCAGATACGGTGTGCTGGCCGGGAACCGGTCGCGCACCACCTGGAAGATCGCCGGGAAGTCGACCGACACCAGCTCGTGGTAACCGTACGTGCTGGCGGCGCTCGGCTTCGGCGTGCTGTCGCCGTTGCCGCGCAGCTCGCCGATCGCCACGTCGAAGCCGCGCGCCGCCAGTTTCGCGGCGAACGACTCGTAGTACCCGCCGGGGACGCCGAGCCCGGGCACGATCACCAGCACCGGGCGCGGCGCATCCGGGGTGACCGGATGTCGATGGGCGCCGGTGGCCGGGATCAGCCGCACCGGAACCGTACTGCCATCCGGCATTTGGATCGGAACCGTTTCCATCCCGCGCACGCTACCGGCCCCGTTGCCGCCGCGCCTCGGCTGCTCGGCGCTCAGGCGCCGACCGCCCCCATGATCACCCTGCTCAGCACCCTGATCACGTCGTCGAGCGGCGGGCGCGGGTCCGCACCGCTCCACGAATCCACCACGTAGTTGACCGCGCCGATGATGGCGAGCACCCGCATCTCGTAGTCGCCGGTCGGGATCTCGCCGTGCATGGCCGCGTCCTCCGCGGCACCCGCCAGCAGCGAACCCCACACCCGGCGCAGTTCGAGCCGGAACTTCTCCACCTTCGGGCCCGCACCGACCACCTCGACCAGTGCGACGCGTGCCTTGCGCGGGTCCGACCCGATGGACTCGACGTACGCCCGGACGGACGCGTCGATGATCTCGAGCGCACTCGCGTCGGCCTTGCTCTCCAATGACTTGGCGACCGCGTCGCGCGACTCGCGATCGATCTGCTCGTAGAGCTCGAGTAGTAGCGACTCGCGCCCGGTGAACTCCTCGTAGAACTGTCGCGAGGAGAGTCCGGCGTCCTTACAGATGGCGCCGACCGAACTATTGGCGTAACCGTCGCGCGCGAAGACCGTCAGGCCCGATTCCAGAAAACGCGCACGCCGCTGACGTTGCCGGTCCTCGACGGGTTGCCCGGCATACATTCGACCCGTATTCGCATCCTGTGACATTGGGCCAGACAATACAGAAGGCCGAGAAGCACTCGACATGGATCGGGTCCTTGGTATCAACCCGCAACTGACCAGGCGTTTGCCGAAAGTTGGCAGGGTGGTTACCGACTCGGCACGCACTCATCGAACCCCTTGCGAGCAGTACCGAATCCCGCTCCGCAAGCACGCTTTAAGGCGGATCGGACCCATCGGGTCTGCGAATCGCACGCACGGCGTTCTTGTCACTGAGTGTTTGCCGAGCCAATCGATACTGCGGCGCCGAGCCAGCCACGCGCGATTTTGACGGGAATTCGTAGAATTATTCTTTTTCCGAACTGGTCCGCTGGTTATGCCTGATTCGTCCTGTCCGCCAGGCAACTTCGCGAAGTAGTGGTACTTCGCAATAGCGCGCCGATTAGTTCGAGGTGGACGCACCACCGCCGGCACCTCGGCCCCGAACAACCGTGCCCCATTAGGGTGAATCGCATGCTGACTGCGTTGCTCTACGGGCTCGGCACCGCCGTACCCCTGGTGATCGGCGCCGCGATCGGCCTGCGGTGGACCTTGCCGAAGCCCTTGCTCGCGTCGTTGATGGCGTTCGGCGCGGGCACCATGATCGCCGCGGTATCCAACGAACTCTTCGAGCCCGCGTTCCATCAAGCGGGTGCGCTGATCGCGGCCGTGGCGCTGTTCGGGGGCGCGGGGGTGTATGTGGTGGCCAACCATCTGATCGAAACCAAGTTGGGCGCCAACGCTATTGGATGGGCGCTACTGCTCGGCACGGTGCTGGACGGCATTCCGGAGAACACCGCGCTCGGCGTCACCCTCGCCGGTGGCGGCGGGCTGGCACTGCTGGTCGCCGTCGCGGTGGGCAATGTGCCGGAGGCGATCAGCGGGGCCGCGTTGATGCGCGACAAGCACGGGGTGCAGCGCCTCGGCCCGCTATGGCTCTGGGCGACAACGGGTTCGGTTCTCGTGGTGGTCACCGTGCTGGGGAATGCGTTGTCGGACAATCTTTCCCAGACCAACATCAGCACCGTGCAAGCGTTCGCCGGCGGCGCGACCCTCGCGGTACTCGCCGACTCGCTGATGCCCGAGGCTTACCGTGAAGGCGGCTGGTGGGTCGGAATGGCCACCGCCGCAGGATTTCTCGTGGCTTTCCTGCTGGGCTGACACGTCTGGCGACGGCACCTTCGACGCCGCGCCCCTGCCTACTTTTTGGTGGCGGCAGGAGTTTCGGGGCGGACGGAGTCGAAAAGGTCCGCGCAGCGGGTCAATAGGTCCTGCAGCGTCCCGCGTTCGGCGTCGGTGAATCCGGCCGCCACCGCGCGTTCCACCCGGACCGCCCTGGCGTCGGCATCCCGCATGACGGCGGCACCCGCCTCGGTGAGGCGGGTTTCCAGGATGTTCTTGTGCCAGGCGTGTGGGGTGCGCTCGATGAGCCCGCGGTCCTGCAGGTTGGTCAGCACCGTGTTCATCGTCGGCGGCGTCACGCCGCACAGCCGGGCCAGCGCGGCGGCCGAAATGCCGGGGTTCTCGTCGAGATACAGCAGCGCGGCGTACTGCGCGACGGTGACGCCCGCGGGCTTCAGCGCGGCATGCTTCGCCGTTTGCAGCGCCTGCTCGGCGCGCTTCACGTAGGAGCCGAGGCGCTCGTTGGAGGGCAGGGACGTCATGACCGCATGGTATCCGCCCGTCTTCACCTAAGACTCTTGACGATTATTAGAACTCTAATCTATGTTCGTGTCCATTCTCAGATGTGACTACATCCGAGTGATAGACCTGATGAGAGGCGACCATGTCCCACGCAACGCGCCGCCGCCTGGCAACCCTCGCCATCGCGGCGTCCTGTGCCGCCGCCGCGGCCTGCGGTACCAGCGAAAACACTGCGCAGCCCGCCGCGTCGTCCGCGCGGATCACCGCCGCCTACGCGCTACCGAGCGACCGCGCCTACCCCGAAGGCATCGCCGCCGATCCGCGTACCGGCGACACCTACGTCGGCTCGTACAGCACCGGAGCCGTCTACAAGGCCACCCCGGGAAGCAAGCAGGCCGAGACCTTCCTGCCCGAGGGCGCCGACGGCCGCAAGACCGCCAACGGCCTGAAGGTCGACCGGACGGGGCGGCTATGGGTGACCGACTCGACCGCCGGGGTCGCCGTGTACGACACCGCGTCCCGCGCCCTGATCGCCCGGTTCGACGCGCCGGGCCCGGCGGCACGCTTCGTCAACGACGTCGCCATCACCCCGGACGGCACCGCCTACCTGACCGACTCGGTGCGCGGCGTCGTCTACCGCATCACCGCAGCTGAGGTTGCCCACGTCGCGGCACACGGCGGACGTGCCGACATGACAACACAATTCGATCTGAACCCGGTCCTCGCGCCGCGCGCACCCGGCGGCTTCACACTGAACGGCATCGTGACCGACGCGGGTGGCCGCTACCTGTTCGTCGTCGACATGGACGCGGGTGAGCTGTTCCGCATCGCCCTCGCGCCGAACGCCGCGGACCCGATCCGCAAGGTCGCACTGCACGGCGGCAACCTGGCCCACGGCGACGGACTCGAGTGGCACGACAACACTCTGTGGGTGGTGCAGAACACCGACAACGCCATCGCCCGCTGGACCATGACCGACGACGGCGCCACCGCGACCCTGGACCAGCGCGTCACCGACGCGGCCCTGAGCATCCCCACCACACTGGTCCGCACCGGCAACCAACTCCTGGTGGTCGCTTCACAATTCGACAAGGGTGGCCCGATGGGACCCGGCACCCCGCAGCCCTTCGCCGTGCTCGCCGTCGACGGAATCTGAGGCCGTTTGAATGTAGGTTAGCCTAACCTGTACAGTCGGTCAGGAAGCAAGCGGAAGGGACTCCGCAGACGCCGGAAGCCGGTCCACCCGAGGGTGGACCGGCTTCCGGTTTCTAAAGGTGTTGCCTGGTGGCTGGACTCAGAAGTCCATGCCGCCCATGCCACCGGTCGGGTCGCCGGCGGGCGCGGCGGACTTCTCCGGCTTGTCGGCGACGACGGCCTCGGTGGTGAGGAACAGAGCCGCGATGGACGCCGCGTTCTGCAGCGCGGAGCGGGTGACCTTCACCGGGTCGGCGACACCGGCGGCAAGCAGGTCCTCGTACACGCCGGAATCGGCGTTGAGGCCGTGGCCGGCCGGCAGGTTGGAAACCTTCTCGGCGACAACGCCCGGCTCCAGGCCGGCGTTGAAGGCGATCTGCTTCAGCGGGGCCGACAGGGCGACGCGCACGATGTTCGCGCCGGTCGCCTCGTCACCGCTGAGCTTCAGGTCGTCCAGGGCAGGCGCCGACTGCAGCAGGGCCACGCCGCCACCGGCGACGATGCCCTCTTCGACGGCGGCCTTGGCGTTGCGCACGGCATCTTCGATGCGGTGCTTGCGCTCCTTGAGCTCGACCTCGGTCGCGGCACCGGCCTTGATCACCGCAACACCGCCGGCCAGCTTGGCCAGACGCTCCTGCAGCTTCTCCCGGTCGTAGTCCGAGTCCGAGTTCTCGATCTCGGCACGGATCTGCTGCACGCGGCCCTTGATGGCCTCCGCGTCACCCGCGCCCTCGACGATGGTGGTCTCGTCCTTGGTGATGACGACCTTGCGCGCCTGGCCGAGCAGCTCGACACCGGCGGTCTCCAGGGAGAGGCCGACCTCTTCGCTGATGACCTCGCCACCGGTGAGGATGGCGATGTCGGCGAGCTGCGCCTTGCGGCGGTCACCGAAGCCCGGCGCCTTGACGGCAACGGACTTGAAGGTGCCACGGATCTTGTTGACCACCAGGGTCGACAGGGCTTCGCCCTCGACGTCCTCGGCGATGATCAGCAGCGGCTTGCCGGCCTGGATGACCTTCTCCAGCAGCGGCAGCAGGTCCTTGACGGTCGAGATCTTCGAGCCGACCAGCAGGATGTACGGATCCTCGAGGACCGCTTCCTGACGCTCCGGGTCGGTGACGAAGTAACCGGAGATGTAGCCCTTGTCGAAGCGCATGCCCTCGGTGAGCTCCAGCTGGAGCCCGAAGGTGTTGCTCTCCTCGACGGTGATGACACCTTCCTTGCCGACCTTGTCCATGGCCTCGGCGATCAGCTCACCGATGGACGAGTCGCCCGCGGAGATACCAGCGGTAGCAGCGATCTGCTCCTTGGTGTCGATCTCCTTGGCGGACTCCAGCAGGCGAGCCGTGACGGCCTCGACAGCCTTCTCGATGCCACGCTTCAGACCGAGCGGGTTCGCGCCGGCCGCGACGTTGCGCAGACCCTCACGCACGAGCGCCTGGGCGAGCACGGTGGCGGTGGTGGTGCCGTCGCCCGCGACGTCGTCGGTCTTCTTGGCGACTTCCTTGACCAGCTCGGCGCCGATCTTCTCGTACGGGTCCTCCAGCTCGATCTCCTTGGCGATGGAAACACCATCGTTGGTGATCGTGGGGGCGCCCCACTTCTTCTCCAGGACAACGTTGCGACCCTTCGGCCCCAGCGTCACCTTGACCGCGTCGGCGAGGGCGTTCAGACCCCGCTCGAGGCCGCGCCGGGCCTCTTCGTCGTACGCAATTGTCTTGGCCATTGCGTTGAGATCCTCCACATGTATATGGCTGACACACAGGAACGACCGCAGGTTGGGTCGCCCTAATACGCTGGCCAGGTGCGGTGCCCGCGACGGACGACCGAGGGTGTCGATGGAACCCGGTCTCACCGTCCCGACCTGGCACTCACAGCTTTAGAGTGCCAACGCCATTTCTAGCACTCGGAGGTGCCGAGTGCAAGGTCCGGGGTGCTCCCGCGCCGCTCGGCTCGCAACTTTCGACACCGGGCCTAAGCCCGGTCGTCGACCCGCAACACCAGGGCCACGAACGCGTCGGTCCTGCGCTCTTCCGGGGACCTCGGCTCGCCGCCCTCCACGGTGACGAGCTCGGCATCGTGCAACAACAACTCCGCTTCGACCCGCATGATCGCCCGAATAAATGGGGGCGCCACCTCGGGGGGAAGATCTCCGTTGACGACATAGCTGCCGTCCGGCTGTGACTCTGTGGACACATAAGAAAGCGCACGCAGCAGATCGGCGCGTCGTTCCCCCGCGATTAGGTCGGAATCCGTTTCATCCGCCATTGCTATAGCTTAGCGGGCCACTATGGCGGGTAGGTTCCGGAGGGGAATCATGATCATTTCCGGCAGCCTCGGCGAAGGGGGACGGCAGTGCGTGAACTGCCCTTCGAGTCGCTCTATCGGCACGATTTCGCCCGGGTGGCGGTCGCCGTGCCCCGGGTGCGGGTCGCCGACCCCACCTACAACGTCGAACAGACGCTGGCGCTGGCCAGGGAAGCGGCTGCCGACGGGGTGGTGCTGACGGTTTTCCCGGAGCTCGGCCTGTCCTGCTACACGGCCGACGATCTGTTCCACCAGGACGCGCTGGACGACGCCGTCCAGGCGGCGCTGGCGCGGGTGGTCGCCGAGAGCGCCGACCTCGACACGGTGCTGGTGGTCGGTGCGCCGGTGCGGGCCCAGGGGCGGCTGTTCAACTGCGCCGTCGCGGTGTGCCGCGGCGCGGTGCTCGGCGCGGTGCCGAAGAGTTATCTGCCGAACTATCGGGAGTTCTACGAGAAGCGGCAGTTCGCGGCGGCCCGGGAGAACCTGGAGACGCACGTCACGATCGCCGGGCAGCGGGTGCCGTTCGGCGCCGACCTGCTGTTCGTGGCGAACAACCTCGACGGGTTCGTGTTCCATCTGGAGATCTGTGAGGACGGCTGGGTTCCGTTGCCGCCCAGCGGTTATGCCGCGCTGGCCGGGGCGACGGTGCTGGTCAACCTGTCGGCGAGCAATATCGTCATCGGCAAGGCCGACTACCGCAGGGCGCTGTGCACCTCGCATTCGGCGCGCTTCCTGGCCGCCTACCTGTATTCGGCGGCGGGACACGGGGAATCGACGACCGATCTGGCTTGGGACGGCCAGGCGCTGGTGTGCGAGAACGGTGATCTGCTCGCCGAGGGTGTCCGGTTCGCCGATCATCCGCAATTGGTCACCGCCGACCTGGATGTGCGCCGCCTGGCCGCGGATCGTCTGCGCACCACCAGCTTTGCCGACAATGTGCATGACCATCGGGAACGGCTGGCTCGGCTGCGGCGCGTCGAGGTGGCGCTGCCGATCCCCGCGGGCGTGGTCGAGCTGCGCCGCGAGATCGAGCGCTTCCCTTACGTTCCGGCCGACCCCGCGGTGCGCAACGACCGTTGCGCCGAGGTGCAGCACATCCAGGTCGAGGGGTTGAGCACCCGGCTGCGCGCCACCGGGATGGAGCGGGTGGTCATCGGAGTGTCCGGCGGGCTGGACTCCACCCAGGCGTTGATCGTCGCGGCCGAGACAATGGACCGGCTCGGCCTGCCCCGGGCGAATGTCTTGGCGTACACCATGCCCGGCTTCGCCACCAGCACCCGAACCCGCACCGACGCGCACCGATTGATGGACGCGCTCGGCGTGACCGCGCAGGAGATCGATATCCGTCCGTCGGCGACGCAGATGCTGCGTGACCTCGGCCATCCGGCCGCCGACGGCGTGCCGCAGTACGACGTCACCTACGAGAACGTGCAGGCGGGCGAGCGCACCTCGCACCTGTTCCGGCTGGCGAACCAGCACGGCGCGCTCGTGGTCGGCACCGGCGATCTGAGCGAACTCGCCCTGGGCTGGTGCACTTTCGGCGTCGGCGACCACATGGCGCACTACAGCGTCAACGCCTCGGTCCCCAAGACGCTGATCAAGTATCTGATCGCCTGGTCGGTCGAGACCGGGCAGTTCGGACCCGTGGCGGGCGAGGTACTCACCTCGATCCTGCAGACCGAGATCTCGCCGGAGTTGGTGCCCGACAACGCTGCTTCGACCACCGCGGCGCCGAGCCAGAGCTCCGAAGCCACCGTCGGCCCGTACGAGCTCCAGGATTTCCACCTCTACTACCTGCTCCGCTTCGGCTACCGCCCCAGTCGCATCGCCTATTTGGCCAGGCACGCGTGGGCCGACCCGAACCGCGGCCGCTGGCCCGATCTGATCCCCGCCGACCAGCGCAACGCCTACGAGCTCGCCACGATCAAGCGGTGGCTCGCGGAGTTCCTGCGCCGGTTCGTGCAGACCAGCCAGTTCAAACGCTCGACGCTGCCCAACGCACCGAAGGTCGGTTCCGGCGGCTCACTGTCCCCGCGCGGTGACTGGCGGGCGCCGAGCGACGCGTCGGCCGCGGCCTGGCTGGCCGAACTCGAGCGCAACGTGCCGGACACCTGACGCGCTGCCCGCCAACGGCATCCGGCTCAGGCGACCGCTTGCCGAGCGACCGAGTCCGCGCACGGCCGCAGGCGACAGCGGCGGTTCCCCTTATGGTGGCGGGGTGAGTGAAGCACCCGGCTGGAATGCCATCGACGGCGCACTGCGGCCGTTGTACGGCGATATCGAACCTTTCCATTGGGCCACCGATCACCGCTGGTCGCTCGGCGGTCCCGACCCGCTCGACGGGATCAGCGCGTACTCACGCACCGAGCCGGTACCGCACTGGCACTACATCAGTTACGGCATGACCGAGCTGTACGAGAAGGAGTGGGACAACCCGGCGGAGTCCGGCTGGGGGTTCGAGTTCACCTTCCGGCTGGTGCGTAAGCCCACCGACACCGAGCCGCCGGTGTGGCCGGCGAACTTCCTGCAGAATCTCGCCCGCTATGTCTTCCAGTCCGGCAAGTGGTTCGAGCCGGGGCACACCATCAAAGCGAACGGTCCGATCGCCGCCGACCGACCGAACTCCGGCATCCGCGCGGTCGGCTTCACCGTCGACCCGGAGCTCGGCACCATCGAAACCCCGCACGGCAGTATGCGATTCCTGCAATTGGTCGGACTGACGATGCCCGAGTACCGGGCCGCGCAGGGCGGTAAGACGTTGGAACTACTAGCGGAGCTGGCACCGCACCTTCCGCTGTACGTCACCGATATCGAACGCGAGCCGTTGGTTGCCGAGCCGAAACCCCAAGCGCAGTGGCCCCGTTGGGGTGGCGGCCTGCGCGGGCGGGCGTAGAGCACGGCAGTTTCAGGCGGCACGCATCAGGCGCGGGCGCTGTTCGTTCGGGCGCCGCCGTTGGCAGGCCGGTGTTCGCCGTGCGCGGGCAGCTCGCGCCTGCGCGGCCATCGCTGCACGAAATCCGTAGCGCGCGCGGCGGATTCGTAGCCGGATGGACGTCAGGCGGTCGAGACCGGCCCCGGTCGACGCCCACCGTCGCCTCATGACTTTTTGGGCATGTACGGGGCGAGGAGTTCGACAATGTGGGCCTCGGTCTTCGTCTTGTCCATGCCGAGCCCGGTGAGCAGGCCGTCCCCGTTCTCCTGCTCGAGCAGCGCGAGCAGGATGTGTTCGGTGCCGACGTAGTTGTGACCCAGCCGAAGTGCCTCGCGGAAGGTCAGCTCGAGCGCCTTCTTCGCCTCCGCGTCGAACGGGATGAGCGGCGGCACGTCACCTGTTCCGCCGGGCAGCGCGGCGGTCACCGCTTCGCCCACGGCCTCCAGCGAAAGACCGCTGGTGAGAATCTCTTTCGCGCCGATGCCGTCGGGTTCGGACAGCAGCCCGAGTACCAGGTGCGCGGTGCCGATCTCCGAGTTACCCGCGGTGCGTGCGGCTTCCTGCGCGGCAATGATGACCGCGCGGGCCCGCTCGGTGAACCTGGCGAAGCCCGCGCTCGGATCCATCAGGGCGTCTTGTCCAAGGCCGCCGGGCCCTTTTGGTACGAAGCGCTTCTGCGCGGCTTGCTTGGTTACCCCCATGCTGGCGCCGATGTCGGTCCACGAGGCGCCGGCGCGGCGGGCCTGGTCGACGAAGTGGCCGATCAGATGATCGGCCAGTTCGCCGAGGTGATTGCCGGTGACCACGGCGTCGGACAGTTGGTCGAGCACATTGTCGGGGCGGGCTTTCTTGATGCCGTCGATCAGGTCGTCGAGGCGGTATGGCTGCGTCATGCCGTCAACGATAGGTTGACGATTCGTCGGCGTCAACCCAAAGTTGACGAAGCCTCATCCGCTACCGGACGCCCGTGCCGTTGCCGCCGGAATCGTTGGCGATTCAGGGACGGGCCGCCCATCCCGCACCGCGAACGACCTGCTCTTTCACCCACGCCGCCGGCCGCCCGGTCAGCACGGTTCGCGCAGGCGAGTCGTCCGCGTGCAGCACCTGGATGAGCCCGTCCCGACGGCCGAGGCTCAGACACTGGACGACGTACCGGAACCGCAGCTTCCCTGGTTGCGCGCCGCGAAGCCGAGCGACAATCGCATCGGCCGCGTACTTGCCCGTGGGCAACGCGGTCGCACAGGCCATCCGCAGGTCGCGCCCGCCGGGTCCGGCGATCACGGCGCTGTCGCCCGCCGCGTAGACGGCCGGGTGCGAGATCGACCGCAGCGCAGCGTCTACCAGCACCCGCCCCGTTCCGTCGACCGAAAGGCCCGATCGCCGCGCCAGATCCGGCACGGCGAAACCCGCGGTCCACACGGTCGCGGCGGCCTCGATCAGCGCGCCGTCCGCCAGCCGCACCCCGGCCGCGGTTACCTCGAGCACCTTGGCATCGGAGCGGATCTCGACGCCGAGCCGCTCGAGCACGCGGCGAATATGCTTCCGTGCCCGCGGCGACAACCATGCGCCCGGCTCCTCCGGGCTGAGCAGGCACACGCGCGAATCAGGATGCGACTCAGCGAGTTCCGCAGCCAGCTCGATACCCGTGGCACCGGCACCCACGACTAGAACAGTGCCGGAGGGAGCTTCGAAACGGGCCGCGTCCTCCGGCGTCGACACCGAGTAGGCATGCTCGGCCAGGCCGGGAACACTGGTCCGGTCCGCAGTACTGCCCAGCGCGTAGACGAGGGTGTCGTAATCGAGAACCGTTGCGGTATCCAGCAATACCCGCTTACTCGCGGTATCGATCTCCGTCGCACGAGCGCGCACGAAGTGGATCTTCTTGCTGTCCAACAGTTCCCGCAGACTCCAGGTCGAAATCTGTTGCCCGGCGGCCTGCTGGTGCAGCCGTACCCGTTCGACGAAGTCGGTGCGCGCGTCGACGACGGTGATCCGCGCCCCGCGCGCCTTGCTCGCGAGGCGGCCCGCTGCCGCCAGTCCCGCGTATCCGGCGCCGAGGACGACGATCCGATGCTGTCCGGTCATGAGGTGGCTCCTGTTCGTTCGGCCGACACCCTTCAGATCGGACAGCCCCGCCATTGCTGACAACTTTCGGACGTGAAGCACGTCACGCTATCGGCGAATTACTGCGCAGCACCCGTGGATTTCGCGAAATAGGCCAGCTTGTCGGGGTTGACGACCAGCCGCAGCGTCGCCACCGCTCCGTCGACCAGCTCGATTCCGACAACGAGCATCGGCGCACCGTTCACCCGGGCCACCGCGGCGGGCGCGCCGTTGACCTCCTCGACGAGCAGCTCCATGCCGGGCACCTCCCACCGCAACAACCCGACCAGGTACCTCGCGACCTTGTTCGCACCGACGATCGGCCTGCGGGCCGCGTTGATCTGCTCGCCGCCGTCCGCGATCGACACCACATCGGCGGTGAGCAGCTGCTCCAGCGACTCGATGTCGCCGTTGCGCGCCGCCTTCAGGAACCGCTTGATCACCTCGCCCGCGTACTCGGACGGCACATCGAAGCGGGCCCGGCCCGCGCGGGCCCGCAGGCCGGCCCGCCGGTAGATCTGCTGCGAGTTGCCCTCGGTGATGGTGAGCATGTCGGCGATCTCGCGATGGGCGTAGCCGAACGCCTCGCGCAGCACGAACACCGCCCGCTCGACCGGGGACAATCGCTCCAGCGCGGTGAGCAGCGCGAAGGAAACCAGCTCGCGCTCTTCGACGGTCTCCAGCGGACCGAGCTCGCCGCGCTCGGTAGCCACCGGCTCGGGCAGCCATGGCCCGACATAGGTCTCCCGGCGGGCCCGCGCCGAAATCAGCCAGGCCCGGCATTGATTCACCAGCACGGTGGTCAGCCAGGCCTCGGCGGAACGGATTCGGCTGCGATCGGCGGCGTCCCAGCGCAGGTAGGTCTCCTGCACGGCGTCTTCGGCCTCACCGGCGGACCCGAGCATCCGGTAGGCGAGTGCGAACAGGCGGGGGCGATGCGTCATGAACACGCCCAACCCGTCCGGCTCCATCGCTACCCTCTTTCGCGCCCGCCCGCCGGGTATGACCGTACCGCTCGCCCGCGTGGACAGCCGCATGTGTTCGGCCACCGCCGAATCCGCGATACCGAGCAGCCGCTTCAGGCCGAACCTGGCGGCGCCGAAACCGCCGACACCCCAGCCACTGAAACCGAAGCCACCTATCGCCAGCGTGCCCATACTGCAAGAGCATTCCTGGGCGGGCTTTCCAAGACCTTAAGAAAACCCAGCAGGCTCAGCGGGGCAGGTCGTTGCCTTCGCGCTGCTTGCCGCCCGGCCTGCGTAACCGCAGGCGAGCAGTGGAGCCGCGGATCGCCGGGCGGCGGATCACCGGCCTGCGCTGGGCCCGGCGTTGCGCGCGCCGCTCGGCGGGCTTGTGCGTCCAGGTTTCCGGGCGGGCGGCGACCCAGCGCTGCGAGTGCCAGGCGAACGGAATGTGGCACAGGTACAGCGCGACCAGGATCAGCAGCAGCACGATCGGGTAGGTGACCAGCAATGCTGCGGCCAGCGCGACGAGCACGAGCAGCCCGGCGGCGGCCTGCGGCGCCACCGACACCGACTTCATGGCCAGCGTCGGAATGGTGCTGACGCACAACGCCGCTGCGCAGACGGTCCACGCCGAGACCGCGTAGAAGCCGACCCACCAGCCGTCACCGAACACCTCGAACAGCGCGACCGGCACCATGGCGATGAGCGCGCCCGCCGGGGCAGGCACGCCGACGAAGTACTCGCGCGACCACTCCGGGCGGGTGTCGTCGTCCAGCAGGGTGTTGAACCGGGCCAGCCGCAGCACGATGCTCACCGCGAACAGCAGCGCGACGATCCAGCCCGCGGTCTCGCTGTGCAGCAGCGACACATAGAGCACCAGCGCGGGGGCAACACCGAAGGAGATGGCGTCGGACAGCGAATCCAGCTCCGCGCCGATCGCGGTGGTGGCGTCCAGCATTCGGGCCAGCCGACCGTCCAACGTGTCCAGCACGGCCGCGGCGCCGATCATCGCCAGCGCGATGTCGAGCCGGTTGTCCAGCCCGAACTTCACCGCGGACAACCCGGAGCACAGCGCCAGAATGGTCACCACGCTCGGCAACAGCCGGATGGGGCGGCGCCGCCGTCGCTGAATCGGAGCAGCCGCCTCCATCATGAAGCGGCGGGCGTCGACCCGAGCACCGCGAGGACGGTCTCGCCGCCGATGGTGCGCTGCCCCGGCTCGACCAGCAGCTGCGTGCCCGCCGGGAAGTAGGTGTCCACCCGGGAGCCGAAACGGATCAGCCCGTAGGTGTCACCGATCGTCAGCACGTCGCCGACCTGGGCGTCACACACGATGCGGCGGGCGAGCAGGCCGGCGATCTGTACCACGACCACCTGATGCCCGGACGGGGTGTCGAGCACCATGGTGTTGCGCTCGTTCACCGCGCTGGCCTCGGGCAGATCCGCCGAACGGAACTGTCCCGGCTGATGCAGCACCGTGCGCACCACACCGGACACCGGAGTGCGCTGCACGTGCACGTCGAGCACGGAAAGGAAGATGCTCACCCGGGGCACGGGCTGGTCGCCGAGGCCCAATTCCGCAGGCGGAGCGGCGGTGTCGACGAGGGCGATCTCGCCGTCGGCGGGCGCGACGACGGCGCCGGGCCGGTTCGGCGGCACCCGATTCGGATGGCGGAAGAACGTCGCGCACGCGGCCGCGGCGAACAGACCCGTCCGGCGCACCCACTTTCGCTTGCCGCCGAGGACAGCGACCGCGAGGGGTGCGGCGACGAACGGAAGCCCGGCGGGGTGCAGCGGGGGGATCGCATTGCGAACCAAATCGGCGACGTGGCCGACTCCGGTGCGTTCAGGCGTGCCGGGCGGCGTGGGACGGCGGGCCACAGGCTCCTCTTTCGTGCTAGATGCAGTCGGATTACGCCCTCCACGATAGGACCGGCGCAAGCGTTCACACCTTACGGGAAAGGAGCCTGTGGCACCGGTGCCGTCAGCTGCGGACTCGGCGTCCCGTCACCAGACCGACCAGGAACAGCAGCACCACTGCGCCACCGAGGCAGGTGAAGAAGCTGAACCAGAGGCCGGCGCCTTCGACATCGACACCGAACAACTTCAGTAGGAAACCACCGAGTAGGCCACCGACGATGCCTACGACAATGTTCAACAGGATGCCCTGCTGGGCATCGGTCTTCATGATCTTGCTGGCAATCCACCCGGCAAGACCGCCGATGATGATCCACCCGATAATCCCGAGACCGAGCATGGTGTCCTCGCAATCCGCGTTCTACCGTCCATGCGTACCTGGAACGGTTCACACATAGTTGGGGCATGCCGACAGGAGCAATCAGCATGCTAATCGCGGTATACCCGGGGTTTGTGAGAATACGCACGGCGAAACGCCGGATCTCCAGCTAATATGAGGGGGCCTCATGTCTACGGCTCCGTAGGTGGCGGTTGATGAGGGATCCATTTTCGATGCTTCGGGGACAACCCGGCGGCGGTGCCGCAGGTACATAGGAGACGCACATGGCTGCTCGAATCGCCCAGACCACCGGGGCAGAGCACACGGCGATCCTCGGGCTCGGCGTATACCGCCCGGTCCGAGTCGTCACCAACGACGAGGTGGCGGGGCCGATCAACTCGAGCGACGAGTGGATCCAGACCAGGTCCGGGATCAAGACCCGGCGCTTCGCCGGAGAATCCGAGACCGTCCAGAGCATGAGCGTCGCCGCAGCCAAGGGCGCACTCGAGTCGTCCGGGATCGCGGTCGACCAGGTCGACTGCGTGATCGTCGCGACCTCGACCCACCTGCTGCTCACCCCGGCCGCCGCACCGCGGATCGCGACCGAACTCGGTATGAACGGCTCGGCCGCCTTCGACGTCTCCGCGGGCTGCGCGGGCTTCTGCCACGCGCTCGCGCTGGCCTCGGACCTGGTCCGCGGCGGCACGGCAGGCCACGTTCTGGTGATCGGCGTGGAGAAGCTGACCGACACCATCAACCCGACCGACCGCTCCACCGCATTCCTGTTCGCCGACGGCGCGGGCGCGGTGATCGTCGGCCCTGCCGACGAGCCGGGCATCGGCCCGACGGTGTGGGGCTCCGACGGCACCCAGCACCACGCGATCCGCCAGGACAAGGACTGGGTCGAGTTCTTCCGCGAGATCGAGGAGAAGGGCACCGACGCGGTGCGTCCCTACCTGGCGATGGAGGGCACGGCCGTATTCCGCTGGGCCGCACACTCGCTGGAGAAGGTCTGCCGCGACGCCATCGACCGGGCCGGGCTGTCCACCGACGACCTGAACGCGATGATCCCGCACCAGGCCAACGGCCGGATCATCGAGATCATGGCGCGGGTGCTGAAGCTGCCGGAGGATTGCGCACTGGCCAACGACATCGAGGAGACCGGCAACACCTCGGCCGCGTCCATCCCGCTGGCCATGGAGGCGATGCTGCGCAAGGGCGAGTCCAAGCCCGGCGATACCGCGCTGCTCATCGCGTTCGGCGCGGGACTTTCCTACGCCGCACAGGTAGTGACGCTGCCCAAGTTTGCGATCACGGTGTAATCAGCAGAACCTGCACGTTCGGATTCGTGCCAGGCGCGCATCGACACCGCGCCGCGGCACGAATTCAGCACGCGCCCCGGCGCACATCAACCACGCGCCCCGGCGCACATCAACGCAGCCCCCAGGTGACCTTCACGGTGAAGGTCACCGTTTGGGTGCCCGGTTCCAGCGGAACCGACTGCGGTGCCGCGTCTTGCGCCGACAGCTTGCCCGCACTGTCGTCGTCGTGGCTGCTCGCCTCGGTAATCGTGTCGACCTCGGTCAACTGCACCCCGGCGAGCACCGCGTACTGCTCGGCGCGGGCCTTCGCGTCGGCGAACGCCCGGGCTCGGGCGTCGGCGAGCAGCTGCGAGTTGTCGTCGATGGCGAAAGACACCGAGCGCAGCCTGGTTTCGTTGCCACCCGCCTTGATCGCGCTGTCCAGCACGCCGGAGGCCTTGGTCAGATCCCGCACCACGACGCGGACCGAGTTGGTGGCGCGGTAGCCGATGACGGTGTCGCCGCCGTTCGGTCCGCCCGAGTATTGGGGCTGGATCGAGACGTCGGTGGTACGCACGTCTTCCCGGGTGGCGCCCGCGCCGACGACGGCGTCGGTCATCGCCTTGGCTTTGTCGTTGGCGCGGGCGATGGCGGCGGAGACGTTCTCGGCGGTCACCTCGACGCCGAGGTCGGCGTTCAGGATGTCCGGTGCGCCACGCACCTGGCCGCTGCCGACGACGGTGACGTGCCGTTCGGGTCCCGCGTCATCGGTGCCGCAGCCCGTCATCAGCACGGTGCCGACTGCCATCGCGGCACCGGCCGCGGACCAGCGCGTCATTCGTCGCATACTCGCCCAACTTACGCACCGAAGCCACCGCGCCGAGCGCGAACACGCCGACTAGCCGTGCGCCTCAGCGGCCTTCTTGATCTTGTCGAGCGTCTCGTTCATGCCGCGGACCAGTTCCTCCTCGAACGGCACCTCGCCGCCGAACGCGGTGTTGATCGACTTGCTGGAGAACCAGGTGGTGCCGTTGGGAAAGTCGCGGCGCTCGACCAGCCGGGTGCCCGACTCGGTCGGCTCCAGCGTGTAGCTCCAGATCGCGCGGTTCTCGTTGATCTTGAAGGCGAACGCCTGGTTCGCCTCGTACCGCACGATGCGCGCGGTGGTCGGCCAATATTTCTTGCCGTCGGTGTTGAGGTTGAGCACCCAGGTGCCCGCCTTGGGCTTCCCGAGCGGCAGCATCCGCACGCACTGCGGGCTGAACTCCGGCATCCGCTTCAGATCCGAGACTACCGCCCACACCCGGTCCGGCGGCGCGGCGATATCTATGGCGACTTCGAGGTTCTTCGGCAACGCTGCCTCCGGGATCCGTGCGAACGAACCGAGCGGGAGTCCGGTCGAGCGCGCTTGATGGGTAATACACATTTTAATCGGGAAGACAGTTGGGTCACATTCAGCATGTTGTCCGCTGATCTTGGTAATGGCCAGCGCACAATGCCGGATAGAAGAAGCAAAGACACTGCCTCCAGCTTTCCCGCCAAACGTGAGGTGATCGGCCGTGAACCTGCGCTCCCTCTTACATCGCCGGCATGCGAACAATGTTCCGCTGCTACCCGCCATCGAGCCCGACGGCGGCCCACCCGCCCGCGACTCGTCCGCCGAGACGCTCGAGCGACTGCTCACCCCCACCGAACTCGACCTGATTCGCCACCACAAATTGTGACGCGGACCGGCCCGGTTGTCCGCCGGCAGTGAAAGCCGACGACACGGTTTGTACCGAGGTTCATACTCGTTAGGTGACTTCACCCGCTGCCACGAAACCGGCCATCTTGAGCGTCGACGACGATCCTGGGGTTTCCCGAGCGGTCGTGCGCGACCTGCGGCGGCGCTACGGCGCCGACTACCGGATTCTGCGCGCGGAATCGGGCGCCCAGGCGCTGGACGCGCTGCGTGAGATGAAACTGCGCGGCCAGCCGGTCGCCGTCTTGATCGCCGACTACCGGATGCCGGGCATGGACGGCATCGAATTCCTCGAGCAGGCGATGGACCTGCATCCCTACGCGCGCCGGGTACTGCTGACCGCCTACGCCGACACCAGCGCCGCGATCGACGCGATCAACGTGATCGACCTGGACCACTACCTGCTCAAGCCGTGGGACCCGCCGGAGGAGAAGCTGTACCCGGTGCTGGACGGCCTGCTCGACGCCTGGCGCAGCAGCGAGCACCGGCCGATCACCGAGACCAAGGTGGTCGGCAACCGCTGGTCGCCGCGCTCCTCGGAGGTGCGCGAGTTCCTGGCCCGCAATCAACTGCCCTACCGCTGGTACCTGGCCGACGAGCCGGAGGGCGCGCGGCTGCTGGAGGCGGCGGGCGCCGATCCCGAGCGCTGTCCGGTGGTGATCACCGCGGCGGGCGAGGCGCTGGTGCAGCCGTCGGACAGCCTGCTCGCGGAGAACGTCGGGCTCACCGTCAACGCGACCGGCGACTTCTACGACCTGATCGTGGTCGGCGGCGGGCCCGCGGGTCTCGGCGCCGCGGTGTACGGGGCCTCCGAGGGCCTGCGCACGGTGCTGGTGGAGCGCACCGCGACCGGCGGTCAGGCCGGGCAGAGCTCGCGCATCGAGAACTACCTCGGTTTTCCGGATGGCGTGTCCGGCGGCCAGCTGGCCGATCGGGCGCGGCGGCAGGCCGCCAAGTTCGGCGCGGAGGTGATCACCACCCGCGAGGTGGTCGGGCTCGAGGTGAACGGTTCCGCGCGCACGGTGCGGTTCGCCGACGGCGGCAGGCTGTGCGCGCACACGGTGATCATCGCGACCGGCGTCGACTACCGCCGCCATCCGGCCCGCGGTGTGGACGACTTCACCGGGCGCGGTGTGTATTACGGCTCCGCGATGACCGAGGCTTCCGAGTGCGCCGACCGCGATGTCTACATCGTCGGCGGCGCGAACTCCGCGGGGCAGGCGGCGGTGTTCCTGTCGCGCAACGCGAAAACGGTCCACCTGGTCGTCCGGTCCGGCTCGCTGGACAACTCGATGTCGCACTACCTGGTCCAGCAGATCGCCCAGATTCCGAACATCCAGGTGCACACCAACACCGAGGTCACCGCCGCCGACGGCGACGACCACCTGCAGCAGATCGTGTTGCGCAACAACGTGACCGGCGTCGAGGAGAAGGCCGAGGCGGAGCGGCTGTTCCTGTTCATCGGCGCCGCACCGCAGACCGACTGGCTCGACGGCGTGGTCAAGCGCGACGAGGCGGGCTACGTACTGGCCGGCCCCGATCTGCTCGTCGACGGCGCGCGACCGGCCGGCTGGGAATTGCCGCGCCCGCCGCATCATCTGGAGACGAACGTGCCCGGCGTGTTCGTGGCGGGTGACGTGCACGCCGACTCGGCCAAGCGCGTCGCCTCGGCGGTCGGTGAGGGTGCCATGGCCGTCATGCTCGTGCACCGGTACCTCGCGTAAAACAGGAGGCTGGCAAGTGAATTCGAATGAGACGGCAGGGCGCAGCAGCCGATCGGTCTGCGACCCAGCGGAATTGCGCACCCTGTTCCTGTTCGAGAAGCTCGACGACGCCCAGCTGGACCGGCTGTGCCGGGACGGGCGGGTCGAAACCATCGAGCCCGGCGTGGTTTTCCACGAGGGCGAGCAGGCCACCTGCTTCTACGTGCTGATGGACGGCGAGATCGTGCTGACCAAGCTGTCCGGCGGCACCGAGATCGAGCTGGTCCGCACCCAGCACCGCGGCGCCTACTCGGGCGCCTGGATGGCCTACATCGGCGACAAGGTCGACCAGACCTACAACGGCACGATGAAGGTGACGCGCCCGTCGCGGTTCTTCGTGCTGGACGCCGCGACCTTCGCCGACATGATGCACGAGTGGTTCCCGATGGCGGTGCACCTGCTGGAGGGCGCCTTCTTCGGCAACCGGAATGCCAACGCGCGCGTCGGCCAGCGCGAGCGGCTGCTCGCCCTCGGCTCGCTGTCCGCGGGGCTCACGCACGAGCTGAACAATCCCGCCGCGGCGGCGGCGCGCGCGACATCCGGCCTGCGTGAACGGGTTGCGGGCATGCGGCACAAACTGGCCATGATGGCCGACGGCAAGTTCGATACCGCGTCACTCGGCGCGCTGGTGCGGCTACAGGAGGAGGCGGCGGCCCAGGTGGCCAAGGCGCCGGAGCTGACGCCGATGGAGGCCGCCGACCGCGAGGACGTGCTCGGGGAGTGGCTGGAGGAACACGGCATCAGCGACGGCTGGAACCTCGCGCCGAACTTCGTGCAGGCCGGTTTCGACGTCGACTGGCTCGAACGGGTCTCGGCAACCCTGGAGGGCTGCACCGAGCAGGTGCTCCAGGGCGCGATCCGCTGGCTGAACTACACCATCGAGACCGAGCTGCTGATGAACGAGATCGCCGACTCGACGACGCGCATCTCGTCGCTGGTCAACGCGGCCAAGCAGTACTCCCAGATGGACCGGGCGCCGTTCCAGGTGGTGGACATCCACGACCTGCTCGACAGCACCCTGGTGATGCTCAGCCGCAAGATCGGCGACGGGGTCGAGGTGGTCAAGGATTACGACCGCGCACTGCCCGAAGTGCCGTGCTACGCAGCGGAATTGAACCAGGTGTGGACCAACCTGATCGACAACGCGGTATACGCGATGAACGGCCAGGGCACGCTGACCATCCGCACCAGGCACGAAAACGACTGTGCCGTCATCGAAATCGGCGACTCCGGCCCTGGCATTCCGGAGGAGGTGCGCAGCCGGATCTTCGAGCCGTTCTTCACCACCAAGCCGATGGGCGAGGGCACCGGCCTCGGCCTGGACATCTCGTTCCGGATCGTGGTGAACAAGCACGAGGGCGACATCCAGGTCGACTCCGAACCGGGCAACACCCGATTCACCGTCTGGCTGCCGCTGCACCGCACGCCGGACGAGCCGGCGCAAGAGAATGCCGAACCCGAATCCACCGTAGGAGGTCAACGATGACGCAGGAGTTCGAGGGCATCGATACGGCGGTGCCGCCCACCGGTACCGGCTGTGTGGAATGCGAAGCGTCGCAGGGTTGGTGGGTGCATCTGCGCCGCTGCGCCCAGTGCGGGCACGTCGGCTGCTGTGACAGCTCGCCGGACCAGCACGCCAGCCAGCACGCGAAAGACACCGGCCACCCGTTCGTGCAGAGCTTCGAGCCGGGCGAGGACTGGTACTGGAACTTCCGGACCGAAGAGATGTACGGCGACGGACCGGAGCTCACCCCGCCACACAGCCACCCCGCCGATCAGGGTGTGCCAGGCCCGCGCGAGCGGGTCCCCGCGGACTGGCAAGCACACATCCACTGAGCCGCGCCGAACCGGTACGCTGCACCGAACGCGCCGGACGTTCCGGCACACGATCCACCGGGGAAAGCACGGTATGAAGCGAACTTCCGCCATCGTCCTGGCCATCGGGACGGTGGCTCTGCTGGCAGGTTGCGGCCAGTCCGCGGACGATTCCAGCGATGCGAACGGTCTGCGCAAGGGCTCGGCCACGAGTACGACCTCGGCCGCGCGGTCATCGTCCCCGGCCGCCGCGCCGAGCACCCCCGGCAGCGCGCCGACCGCCGAGCAGCCGGGCACCCCCGCGTCCACCGAGCCGTCGCAGACCAGCTGCGCCGAGTTCAAGAAACTGGACAACGACGCGCAGAAGGCGCTGATCGAGAAGATCGTCGCCGAGCACCCGGACAGCACGTTCGCGGGCAGCCCGAACGTCGCGCTCGGCACGGCGAAGCTGGTCTGCCTGTCCGGCAGCGTGGCCGAGACGCCGGTCGCGGTGGCGGCCGGGATCGTCCCCAAGAACAAGTAGCACCGGCCGGTCCCCCACCGTGGCGCGGCGCGGCAGAATGGCACAGTGGCAGAACTGGCGCTCACCGCTCGATTGAATCCCTCCGCTGCCGACGCACGCCGCGGCGTGGTGCGGCTGCATCCGGAGGCGCTCACCGCGCTCGGGTTGCGTGAGTGGGACGGCATCGCGCTGGTCGGCGCGCGCCGCACCGCCGCGGTCGTCGGCGTCGCGCCGTCCGGTACGCCGGCCGGGGTGGCGCTGCTCGACGACGTGACGCTGTCCAATGCGGGCTTGCGCGAGGACGCGACGGTGGTGGTCGCGCCGGTCACCGTGTACGGCGCCAAGCAGATCTCGGTGAGCGGCTCGGTGCACGCCACCCGCACCATCCCGGCGGCGACGCTGCGCCAGGCGCTGCTCGGCAAGGTGGTGACGGTCGGCGACACGGTCTCGCTGCTGCCGCGCGATCTGAGCCCGGAGATCAGCTCCGCCGCCGCCTCGCAGGCCCTCTCGCGCACCTTCGGCATCGCGTGGACCACCGAACTGCTCACCGTCACCGCCACCGATCCGCGCGGACCGGTCAGCGTGCAGCCGAACACCGCCGTCGTCTGGGGTGCGGGCGTGGTGGCGGCCAGGGACGCGGCCGACCGGGCGCTGGCCGGTACGCCGATCCCGCCCGGCGAGGCCTCGCGCGGCGCGACCGAGGCGGCGGCCTTCGACGGCGCGGCGGTCGCGCACGGTGCGTCGAACGGCCGGAGCGCGGCCACCCGGCACACCGATCCGCTGATCACCGTCAAGGACCTGGCGGGTGCGCACAGCCAGGCGACGAAGCTCGCGGAGTGGCTCAGCCTCGCCCTCGACGAACCCGAGCTGCTCAAAACCCTCGGCGCCACACCACATCTCGGCGTCCTGATCACCGGCCCGGCCGGGGTCGGCAAGGCCACGCTGGCCCGCGCGGTCACCGCACCGCGCCGCATCGTCGAACTGGACGGCCCGACCATCGGGGCCGCGGAGAGCGGCACCCGGCTGCGCGAGGTGGCCGAGGCGGTGGCCGACGTCTGTTCCGGACAGGGCGGCATCCTGCTGATCACCGATATCGACGCGCTGCTGCCCGCGCAGGCCGAACCGGTCGCCACCCTCATCCTGGATCAGTTGCGTGGCGCGGTCGCCGAGCCGTCCGTCGCCCTCTTGGCCACCACGGCGCACCCGGCCGGGATCGACCCTCGGCTGCGCGCGCCCGACCTCTGCGACCGGGAATTGGCGCTCGCATTACCCACCGCCGCGGTACGCAAGTCGCTGCTGGAACAGTTGCTGCGCCGGGTGCCGACCACGGCGTTGAAACTCGACGAAATCGCCGCTCGCACACCTGGATTCGTGGTCTCCGACCTGGCCGCCGTGTGCCGCGAGGCGGCCCTGCGCGCTGCCTCGCGGGCCAGCAAGGAGCACACCGATCCGCAACTGACCCAGGAGGATCTCCTCGGCGCGCTGAAAGTCATTCGGCCACTGTCGCGTTCGGGCATGGACGAGCCCGCCATCGGCAGCCTCGGCCTGGACGAGGTCGGCGACATGGTGGAGACCAAGCAGGCGCTGACCGAGACGGTGTTGTGGCCGCTGCGCCATCCGGATTCGTTCGCCCGCCTCGGCATCGATCCACCGCGAGGGGTGCTGCTCTACGGTCCGCCGGGGTGCGGCAAGACCTTCCTGGTGCGCGCGCTGGCGAGCACCGGCCAGCTCAGCGTGCACACGGTGAAGGGCGCCGAGCTGATGGACAAGTGGGTCGGCTCCTCCGAGCGCGCGGTGCGCGAATTGTTCCAGCGCGCACGCGATTCCGCGCCGTCGCTGATCTTCCTCGACGAGGTCGACGCGCTGGCGCCGCGGCGCGGCCAGAGCGGTGATTCCGGCGTGGGCGACCGGGTGGTCGCCGCCTTGCTCACCGAACTCGACGGGGTGGAACCGCTGCGCGATGTGGTGGTGCTCGGCGCGACCAACCGGCCGGAGCTGATCGACCCGGCGCTGCTGCGGCCCGGGCGGCTGGAGCGACTGGTGTTCGTGCCACCGCCGGACAGCGCGGCGCGGCTGGAGATCCTGCGGACCGCCGGACGTTCGGTGCCGCTGGCCGCGGATGTCGATCTCGCCGTCCTGGCCCGCAAGCTCGACGGCTACTCCGCGGCGGACTGCGTCGCGCTGCTGCGCGAGGCCGCGCTGACGGCGATGCGCCGTGACCTGGACGCCGCGGACGTCACCGCGGCGGATGTGGCGGCGGCGCGTACGGTCGTCCGGCCCTCGCTCGACGCGCTCCAGGTGGAATCGTTGCGCCGCTACGCGGAGACGCGCGGCCAGCCGACGGGCAGCGAGGGTCGGTACCTGTAAGTCGGCAATCTCGCCGTTATCGCACGTTCCCGGCATTTCGCCCATTTCGACATGCATCGGCGAAGTGCTGGCAATCACAGATTCGCCGGCCGCGCGCAGGTATGTTCGGCCTGTGCGGCGGATGGGCAATGCGTTCGACGCGGTCACGGTGTTCTTCGGCGCCGCGGTCGCGGGTGTGACGCTGTTCCTGCCGGCCACCTTCGCTTCGATCCGCGATAGCACGCCCTATCAGCTGGCGAACCTCTGGAACAGTGTGCCGCGCGGCGCGGCCATCGGGGTGATCGTCGCCGTCGCCGTCACGGTGGTCGTCGGCGTCACCGCCCGCCCGGCGACCGCATGGGTGGTCGCCCTGGTCGGCACCGTCGCGCAGCTGATCAATCACATTGCCGGGCACAATGCCGCCTCGGCCGACATGCTGACCACCCAGAACTACATCGACGCGGTGTGCGCCGGAATCGTGCTCGGCGGGCTCGGTGTCGTGGCACTGCGCAAGCCGGTGCTCGCCGCGGCTTTCGCGCTCGGCGGTGTCGGGTTCTTCGTGTTCAGCGACCTCGCGGATTTCCTCGATATCGATGACGATCCGTTCGACGTGCTGGAGTCGCCGCCCAGCTGGCTGATCGTGCTCGTGCTGGCGCTGTTGATCGTCAGTGCCCTGCGCAATCGGCCCAGAGTCGGCGAGCCCGAGCCGCTGCGGCTGTCGATCGAACTACCGGTGGCGCCGATCCTCGCGGCGATGGTGCTGGCCCTGGTGATCCTCGCGGCTACCGAATGGCTGCAACGGCAGTACATCACCGCGCCCGCCATCAACCACGCGGTCGATATCGGGTTCACCGCCGCCGCCACCGTGTGCGCCGCGACCGCGGCGGCCATGCTGCTGCCCGGCCGCGACGGGTACGGCGTCTATCTCGCGGTCGGTCTCACCGCGACCGCCGATGCCTTCGGCTACGCCCACCGGCCCGGCTGGAGTGTCTGGATCCTGCTCGCACTGGCGGCGGTCGGCATGCTCGCGGGCGCCCGCATGCCCTCGGCGCCGTTGGCCGTCACCCTGCTCGCCGGGCTCGCCGTCTTCGCCATAATCGTGCCGCCGGAATCGCACTGGATTCTGTTCTCGGCGGGCAGCGTGGTGCTCGCGCTCACCGCGGGCTACTGCTGCGCCACCGCCCGGCCACGGCATGCACCGAGCGGGGTGCTGGCGATTGCCGCCCTGTACCTGCCGACGGTCATCTCCGTGCTGCCCGACGACAACAAGAGCTGGCAGCTGCCCGACGGCGCGGCACACGACTCGACACCCGGGCGGGCCGCCCTGGCCATCGTGCTCGGCAGCGCGGTCGGCCTCGCCGTGCTACACCGCTTCCGGCCGCGCGGCCGCCCGCGATCGACCGACCCCGCCGCGGACGCGGCGTTAGCGGATATATAGCCCCACCGTCGCCGTATAGCCGACGCCATACCCGGCGAGTACGCGGAAATCCCCAGGCTCCACGTAGGATTGTCCCGCACCACCCCGCCGCCCCTACCCGACGGAGTGTAGTTTGCTCGCAATCCTGCTCGCCCTCGCCGCAGCCGCGCTCGTGGCGCCGCTGTGGGTAAGGGCACTGGGGCGCAACGCTTTCTACGTGCTCGCGCTGGTCCCGTTCGGCGGCCTGATCTGGGTGATCGCGAATTGGGGTAGCACACAGCGGGTTCGGCTGGAGTGGGCGCCGAGCATCGAGATGAACATCGAGCTGCGGTTCGACTCGCTCGCCGCGATCATGTCGGCGCTGGTGCTCGGCATCGGTGCGCTGATTCTCTGTTACTGCGCCAGATACTTCGAGGACGACGAGCCGCGCCTCGGGGTGTTCGCGGCCGAGATGGTCGGCTTCGCCGGGGCCATGTTCGGACTGGTGACCAGTGACAACATGCTGTTGCTGTTCGTCTTCTGGGAACTGACCACGGTGCTGTCGTTCCTGCTCGTCGGCCACAATGCCGAGCAGGCGAACAGCAGGCGCGCCGCCATCCAGGCGCTGCTGGTGACCGCCGCGGGCGGGCTGGCGATGCTGGTCGGCCTGATCATCCTCGGCGAGGCGAACGACAGCTACCTGCTCTCCGATCTGCTGGCGCGGGCGCAGCCGCCGAACGGACTCGCGGTGAACGTGGCGGTGGTGCTGATCTTGATCGGCGCATTGAGCAAGTCCGCCGTGGTGCCGCTGCACTTCTGGCTGCCCGGTGCGATGGCGGCGCCGACGCCGGTCAGCGCCTATCTGCACGCCGCGGCCATGGTGAAAGCCGGTGTGTACCTGGTGGCGCGGCTGGCGCCGGTGTTCGCGGAGAACCCCGTCTGGCATCCGCTGGTGCTCACCCTCGGCGTGGTGTCGATGCTGCTCGCCGGGTTGCGGTCGCTCGAGGTGGTGGATCTGAAGCTGGTGCTGGCCTTCGGCACGGTGAGCCAGCTGGGCTTCCTGATCGTGCTGGTCGGCCTCGGCACGCCGGACGCGGCGCTGGCCGGGGTCGCGATGATCGTCGCGCACGCGTTGTTCAAGGCGTGCCTGTTCATGGTGGTCGGGATCATCGATCACGGGGCGGGCACCCGGGATCTGCGCAGGTTGTCCGGGCTCGGCCGGCGCGCTCCGGTGCTCTGCGGCATAGCGATCCTCGCGTCGTTGAGCATGGCGGGAATTCCGCCGCTGGTCGGATTCGTCGGTAAGGAGAGCGCGCTCGGCGCGATCCTCGACGCGGACACCCTCGCCGCGCCCGCGCGGGTGGCGCTGGCGGCCGGCGTGGTGCTCGGGTCGATGTTGACCGTCGGCTACAGCATTCGCTTCGTCTGGGGCGCCTTCGCGGACAAGCCCCATGTCGCGCGGCCGACCGCGCACGGGGCGCACCGGGTGCGCCGCGTCGCCGACTACGCCCCCGAAAGTGCCGGGCCGACTGCGGACTCCGGTGACACCGACGGGCACGTGCGCGAAGACGGCGGCTGGCACGCGCCGGGGGCGCTGTTCCTGGCCGCGCCCGCGATCCTCGCGGTGGCGAGCCTGGTCGCCGGACTCGGAGCGCCGTGGACCGATCGGCTGCTCAGCCCCTACGCGGGAACGTTTTCCGAGGAACTACTGTCCTATCTCTCGCTGTGGCACGGCTTCACCGTCCCGCTGGCGCTCACCGTCCTGGTGATCGCGGGCGGCATAGCCCTGTTCCAGCTGCGCGATCGGCTCCGCGATCCCACCCGGCCGCGGCTCGGCAATGCCGACCGGGCCTACGACGCGGCCCTGCGCGGGATGGACCAGCTGTCGCTGCGGATGACCGGCGCGGTGCAGCGCGGGTCGCTGCCGCTGAGTCAGGCGACCATCCTCGGCACGCTGATCATCCTGCCGTCGGTGCTGCTCGCCCTCGGCACCCGTACCGGAGTCGAACTGCGCCTGTGGGATTCGCCGTTGCAGGCGGTGCTCGGCGGCATCATGGTCGCGATGGCGCTCGGCGCGACGGTGCTGCGTAACCGGCTGGCCAGTGTGCTGGTGGTCGGGGTCACCGGCTACGGCTGCGGCGTGATCTTCGCGCTGCACGGCGCACCCGATCTGGCGCTGACCCAATTCCTGGTCGAGACACTGACCCTGGTGATCTTCGTGCTGGTGCTGCGGGCGTTCCCGGCGGAGATCGAGGCGGGCCGGGCCACCCCGTTCAAGGCGCGCAGGGCGGTGCTGGCCGCACTGGTCGGCGCGACCGTCACGGTGCTCGGCGCCTTCGCCGTCGCCGCCCGCACGGCCGAACCGATCTGGCACCGAATCCCCGACGCCGCATACCAATTCGGCGGCGGCAAGAACGCCGTCAACGTGCTGCTCGTCGACATTCGCGCCTGGGACACCCTCGGCGAGATCTCGGTGCTCGTGGTCGCCGCGACCGGCGTCGCCTCGCTGGTGTTCCGCAGCCGCCGCTTCGGCAGCGCGCCGCGCGCGGCCGACTCCCCGCACTACGACCCGGATCTGGTGAGCTGGCTGCCCGCCGGACGACTGGTCGATCGCGCGGACCGGTCGATGGTCATGCAGATCACCACCCGGCTGGTGTTCCCGACCATCATGGTGCTGTCGGTGTACTTCTTCTTCTCCGGCCACAACGCCCCGGGCGGCGGTTTCGCGGGCGGGCTCACCGCCGGGCTCGCGCTGACGCTGCGCTACCTCGCGGGCGGCCGGTACGAATTGGGTGAGGCGCTGCCCGTCGACGCGGGCCACCTGCTCGGCGCGGGACTGACCCTGGCCGCCGGAACCGCCGTCACCTCCCTGTTTTTCGGCGCACCGCCGCTGTCCTCGGCGATCTTCGAGGTGACACTGCCGGTGCTCGGCCACATCAAGCTGGTGACGGCGCTGTTCTTCGATCTCGGCGTGTACCTGATCGTCGTCGGCCTGGTGCTCGACGTGCTGCGCAGCCTCGGCGCCCGCCTGGACAGCGAGCTCGCCTCGAACGAAACCACCTCCGTGTCAGGAGGTTCGGCGCGGTGACGGCCAATCTGACGCTGTTGATCGTGATCGGCATCCTGGTCGCCTGCGGGGTGTATCTGATCCTCGAGCGCGCGGTCTCGAAGATGCTGCTCGGCATGATCCTGTTCGGCAACGCGGTGAACCTGTTGATCATCACCCTCGGCGGCCCGGACGGCCGGGCACCGATCCAGGGCCAGACCGACACCACCCACCGCGACACCGCCGACCCGCTCGCCCAAGCCATGGTGCTCACCGCCATCGTGATCACCATGGGCCTGGCGGCTTTCGTGCTCGCGCTCGCCTACCGCTCCTTCACCATCACCACCACCGACGATGTCGAGAACGACCAGGAAGACATCGACGTCGCCCGCAGGCGCGAGCGAGAGGACCCGGAAGATTGAGCCTCTCCCCCGGACTGCTGCCGACCCTCATGCCGCTCCCCGTGCTGGTGCCGCTGCTCGCGGCGGCGGGCACCCTGGTCTTCGGGCGCAGGCCACGGACCCAGCGCACGATCATGCTCGGTGCGCTGAGCGCGGTGGTCGTCATCTGCGGGCTGCTGTTGTATCTGGCCGACCGCGACGGCACCACCGCACTGCAGGTCGGCGGCTGGGAGACCCCGATCGGCATCACCCTGGTGGTGGACCGACTGTCCGCGGCGATGCTGCTCGTCTCGTCCATCGTGCTGCTCGCCGTCGCGATCTACGGTTCGGGACAGAACATCCGCGACGGCGACGAGCGGCAGCCCACCTCGATCTACCGGCCCACCTATCTGGTGCTGACCGGCGGTGTTTCGGCCGCGTTCCTGGCCGGTGACCTGTTCAACCTGTTCGTCGGCTTCGAGATCCTGCTCGCCGCGTCGTTCGTGCTGCTCACCGTCGGCGGCACCGAGGAACGCATTCGCGCGGGTGTGTCCTATGTGATGGTCTCGATGCTGGCGTCGCTGATCTTCCTGACCGGCATCGGCATGACCTACGCGGCCACCGGCACGTTGAACCTGGCGCAACTGGCGCAGCGGATCGGCGCGGTGCCCGAGGGCACCCGTACCGCCATCTACGCCGTGCTGCTGGTGGCGTTCGGCATCAAGGCCGCGGTGTTCCCGCTGTCGAACTGGCTGCCCGACTCCTACCCCACCGCGCCCGCGCCGGTGACCGCGGTGTTCGCCGGTCTGCTCACCAAAGTCGGTGTGTACGCGATCATCCGGACGCACTCGCTGCTGTTTCCCGGTGGCGAGTTCGATTCGATCCTGCTGGTGTGCGGATTGCTCACCATGCTGGTCGGCATCTTCGGCGCGATCGCGCAGAGCGACATCCGGCGACTGCTGTCGTTCACCCTGGTCAGTCACATCGGGTACATGATCTTCGGCGTCGGGCTGGCCAGCACCGCCGGACTGGCCGGCGCGGTTTTCTATGTGGCGCACCACATTCTGGTGCAGACGGCACTGTTCCTGGTGGTCGGCCTGATCG
The DNA here is from genome assembly GCF_004634405.1 of Nocardia sp. CS682. NCBI lineage: Bacteria > Bacillati > Actinomycetota > Actinomycetes > Mycobacteriales > Nocardiaceae > Nocardia > Nocardia sp. CS682. The sequence goes on from NZ_CP029710.1 coordinate 4,080,744, forward strand.
AGCGGCAGGCGGGGTCGACCTCGCTGCGCAGGCTGGGCGGCCTGGCCTCGGCGAGTCCGCTGCTGGCCGTGCTGTTCTTGGTTCCCGCGCTGAATCTCGGTGGCATACCGCCGTTCTCGGGGTTCATCGGCAAGGCCACGCTGTTGCAGGCGGGCGTGCAGGATGGCAGCGTGCTGGCCTGGACGCTGGTCGCGGGATCGGTGCTCACCAGTCTGCTCACGCTGTACGCCGTCGCGCGGGTGTGGAGCAAGGCGTTCTGGCGACCGCGGGTGGAGGCGCCGGAGGGCCACCTCACCGCCGCGAAAACGCCGTCGCTGATCGAGGATTCGACCGACGTGCACTACGACGATCGCCCGCGCCCGGGCCGGATGCCGCTGTTGATGGTCGGATCGACGGCGGCGCTGGTGGTGATCGGACTGAGCCTGACGGTGCTCGCAGGCCCGATCCTCGGCATCGCCGACCGGGCAGCGGCGGATCTGCGCGATCCCGGCGTGTACATCACCGCGGTGCTCGGCAACGGGGTGGACGGATCGGGGGCGAGCCGATGAGCGGAGTGAGCCGCGAGACCGTCGTGCGGATCAGCGTGCTGAGCTGGCTCACCGTCGTCTGGATCGCGCTGTGGGGCGATCTCAGCATCGCCAACCTGCTGGCCGGGCTCGCGGTGGGCGCGCTGATCATGGTGGCGCTGCCGCTGCCGAGGGTGCCGGTCAACGGGCGGTTGCATCCGTTGTCACTGGTCGAATTGGTCGTGGTGGCAACGTATTACGCGATCGAGTCCAGCCTGCAGGTGGCGTGGTTCGCGATCCGGCCCGCGCCGCCGCCGGTCTCCGGGGTGCTGCGCGTCTACCTGAGCACCAAGTCCGACCTGGTGCTCGTGCTGTGCACAGACCTGCTGAACCTGATCCCGGGCACCATGGTGCTGGAGATCGACCGGCGCCGCTGCGTGGTCTACGTGCACGTGCTTGACGTGAGCAGCGATGCGGCGGTGGACAAGTTCTATCGGACCACCCGGCGCCTGGAGAAACTGCTCATCGACTCGTTCGAGCGCCACTCCGAATGGCGTTCCAGCAAGGTGCCGGAGGCGGAACTGTGACGATCGTCGCCATCATCGCCGGCGTGCTGCTGACCGCCGCCGCCGTGATCACCAGCTATCGCATTCTGGCCGGACCGAGCACCCTGGACCGGATCGTCGGCATCGACTCGCTGATGGCGATCGCCGCGTCCGGACTGGCCGTCTGGGCGGCCTACAGCCAGGACACCACCATCATCCCGGCGATCATCGCGCTGGCCCTGGTCGGTTTCCTCGGCTCGGCCGCCGTCACCCGCTTCCGGGTGAAGGACGAACAGTGACACCTCGACGGAGACCAATGATGTTGAGACAACGGATAGCTCAGGACGGTGGCCACCGATGACCGGGTGGCAGTGGATCTCCGCCGCGCTGATCCTGTTCGGCGCCACCCTGGCGTTGACCGCGTCGATCGCGATCGTGCGCTTCCCCGACACCCTGACCCGCATGCACGCCGCCACCAAACCTCAGGTGGTCGGCCTGATCCTGGTGCTGGAGGGCGCGGCGATCGAACTGGTCGGCCACGGCAATGTCTGGGCCCTGGTGCTGGTCGGGCTGTTCACGCTGATCACCGCCCCGGTGGTGGCCCACCTCATCAGCCGCACCGCTTACCGGGAACAGCGCCACCGCGACGGCCTGCTCACCGTCAACGAACTCGGCGACACCATCGACTCGGTCGACTGAATACGGCCTGGTCGGGCTGAATTCCGCTCAACGCGCGGCGGTCTCGACTTCGCGTTGAGAGGCCGCGGTCTGCCGCTGCCCGGCGAACCAGGTCGCGTGGAAGGCGGCGGCCATGCCCGCGAGCAGCGCCAGCACGACCGTGCCCGCCAGCACCGGGTACTCGGCCATCGGCACCGACAGGTAGCGGTAGGACAGCAGCAGCACGGCGAGCACCACGGCGCCGCCCGCGACGAGCCGGATGCGGAACCAGCCCCAGCCGCGTTCCGGATCGCGCAGCGCCGACTCGACGGTCAGGCACAGCACCGCGCCCGCGACCAGGTCGACGCCGTAGTGGTAGCCGAAGCCAAGGGTGGCGATCACCGTGGCCAGCAACCAGAACGCGCCACCCCAGCGCACCAGGCTCGGCGCGGGGCCGCCGTCGGTGTCGCGGCGGGTGTGCAGGAAGACCGACAGCGCCCAGGCCGTGTGCATGGACGGCATGCAGTTACGCGGCGTCACCGAGTCGAACGGCATCGGCATCGGATTGCGGTCCAGCGGCGGCACCACACCCGGCCAGTAGTTGCCCAGTTGCAGCCCGTTCCCGTCCGCGCCGAACGCGAACATCGGCCCGACCACCGGGAAGATCACGTAGACGACCGGGCCGACCAGCCCGAGCACCAGAAACGTGCGCACCAGATAGTGGCTCGGCCAGCGACCACTGGACACCACCCGGCGCAGCTGCCACACCGCGACCGCGATCGCCGCGACCGGCAGCTCGATGTACACCCAGTGCAGTACCCCGTAGACGACCGGCCCGAGCACGTCGAGCACCCGGCCCATCACCCAGGACGGATCGCCGAGTGCGTGGTCGGCGAGCAGCACGTATTCGTCGAGCACCGACGGCCTGCTCATGATCGTGACGTGCAACCACACGTCGCCGACCTTGGTGGCGAGGATGAGCAGCGCGCCGAGCGCGGCGGCATGCAGTGCGCTGCGTCGCTGGGTCCCGTCCCAGCGCAGCCACGCGAATATCGCCAGCCCGGTGAGCACGATGACCGGTCCGTTGCCGATCGCGAAGGACGCACCGCTCAGCAGCCGGATGGCGGCCCACACCGCGTCGATGGCGACGGCCGCGCTGAGCGCGATGATCCGGTGCCGCGTCGAAATGCCGACCAGCGCAAGGATCAAGCCCGCCCACGGCACCGACATCGACTTGGGCGTACCGACGTAGTCCTGCCACAGACTCCCGAGCGGACCCTGGAACCCTTCGCGTACCGCCACGATTTGCAGCGCGATCAACAGCACCGGCACCGCGGCAACGCCTGCCGCGACCCACACCCGGGTCGGCGGCACACGCAACCGAGGAGCGGCGCTTCCTACTCTGGGTCCCGGGTCTTCGACAAGCACGTCGACCATAGTAAACGGGGGGTGAACGCCATCCCACTGCCCGACTGAACAGTGGGCGACCGATCGCCGGGCGGTATTACTGCTCGAGCTCCTTGACCAGCGCGTCTACCACCGCGACCAGGTCACCCTGCGCCGCCGCGGCGACTTTGCGCTGCCGCTGGTATGACGCACCTCGCTCCGGGATCTCCGCGACGAAGGCCAGTTCGTCCGAGCAGCCGAGCCGTTTTGCCGTCGGCTCCAACCGGTTCAGCAGGTCGGTCACGTCGTCGGTGACCAGCCGCTCGTTGCTCTTGTCGTCCACGATGACGATCGCGTCCAGCCCGTAGCGGGCGGCCCGCCACTTGTTCTCCTGGACGTGCCACGGCGGCAACGACGGCAACGTCTCGCCCTCATCGATCCTGCGGTCCAGATCGACGATCAGGCAGTGGATCAGCGCGGCCAGCGCCGCCAGCTCGGCGCGGGTGGACGTCCCGTCGCACACGCGCACCTCGATCGTGCCCCACTTCGGCGCGGGCCGGATGTCCCAGTGCATGCCGCCGAGCTGTTCGAACACACCGGTTTTGAACTGGTCGTGCACGAAATGCTCGAACTGGTGCCAGTTTTCGAACTGGAACGGCAGGCCCGCGGTGGGTAGTTGCTGGAACATCAGCGTGCGGTTGCTGGCGTAGCCGGTGTCGGCACCCGCCCACATCGGCGAGGACGCGGACAGCGCGAGCAGATGCGGGTACTGCATCAGCAGCGCGTTCAGGATCGGAAAGACCTTGTCCCGGTGCGAGACCCCGACGTGCACGTGCACGCCCCAGATCATCATCTGCCGGCCCCACCACTGGGTGCGCTCGATCAGCTCGTCGTAGTGCTCCGAGCGGGTCAGCTGCTGGGCCGACCACTGCGCGAACGGATGGGTGCCCGCGCAGAACAGGTCGACGCCGAGCGGGTCGGCCGCGCGCCGGACCGCGTCCATGGTGCCGCGCAGATCGTCCACCGCCTCGCCGACGGTGTCGTGCACCCCCGTGACGAGCTCCACGGTGTTGCGCAACAGCTCCTTGGTCACCTGCGGGGTGCCGTCGTGCGCTTTCAGGTCGCCGAGCGAATCGAACACCGCCGCAGCGGTATTCGACAGATCGCGACTCACCTTGTCGACGAGGGCGATCTCCCACTCGATACCGATGGTGGGCCGGGGCGAACCCGGGAAGGAAACGTGTTCTCTACCTGCCCCGGCCATGTCGGCTCCTGCGCTACTGGATCACACCGCAGGCGACGCGGCCACCCGCGTCGCCCGTTGCTAGCGTCGTGTCATCCGGGCCGGCAACGCCGTCGGCACGGAGGTATCGGTTCGGGATGTTGCCGAAGTTGTCGGCGTCGGCGTGGATCATCAGCGCCTTGTTCTTCAGCTCGTCCAGGGTCACCGAGTCGGTGGTGGTGACCAGCTTGGCCGAACCGTCCGAGCGCACCTGCAGCGAGCTGAGGTCGCCGCTGGCCGGGTGCGTGTTCGCGCTGCCGACCTGCAGATGGCCACCGGCGGACAGGAAGTCGCCGGACGGGCCGCCGGTCGGTGCGACCGAGTTGGGCTCGCACTTGCCGATCGAGTGCACGTGCAGGCCGTGGAACCCGGGGCGCAGGCCGTGCGCCTCGACGGTGACCTGCAGGTGGTTGCCGTCCTTGACGAAGTTCGCCGTGCCGACCGAGGAGCCCGAGGCGTCCTTAAGGTCGACCTTCACACCCGCGTTCGAGTCGGCGGTACCGGTTTCCTTGCCGAACTCACTCGACGGCGGGGCGGCCGCACCGCTCCACACCGGCGGGGTCGTTCCCTTGACGTCACTCGACTCCTGGCTGTTGGTGCAGCCTGCGAGGCCGAGTACCGCGACCGCGAGCACCGGGGTCACAGTCCGCCAGGACGGGCGTCGAGTTGTGGACGGGGCCATCGGGGAACTCCTTTACGAGTACCGAGTTTACGAGTAAAGCTGGGTGGACACGTTCGTTACCGGACAAGATGATGCCACGCCCGCCGTGTTGCGCAGTGACAGGCCCGTTCAGCGGCAGGTCACCCAGTTGCGGCGACCGGTCGCCAGTTGTCAGTTACCCGTCACGATGACGGTTACACCGGGCGAGGACTCGCCCAAACCACTCGACTTCGGTTCTGCGGTGATACCCAACTCTTGCGCTATGGCCAACCCGGCCTCTTTGTCGCCCGCCGAATTGCCGTAGTACACGGTCGTTTTCGGGATATTGACGCCGGGGTAGTTGCCCGTCTCGACGACATTCCAGCCTTCGGCGGTGAGCTGATTGGCGGTCTTACCTGCCAGCCCGGCGATCATGCTGTTGTTGAGCACGCGCACCGGAACGGACTTGGCCGCGGCACCGGTGGGGGTGGTCGGCGCCGGGGTGGTGGTCGGCGGCGCGGTCGTGGACGACGGCGGCACCGTGCTGGACGAGGTGGGTGCGTCGGCCGAGGTCGGCGCGGCGGTGGTCGGCTTGACGACCGCGGTGGGGGCCGGGGCCTGCGGGACGGTAGTCGCCGACTGATCGGATCCCGCGTTGTCCGCATCGGACTTCGACAGCGACATCGCACCCAGTCCGCCGAACACAATGGCCAGTGCGATCAACACCATCGCCAACGCTCGCAATGGCGGCCCACCGGAGGTGGGATTCGGGTAGCTCACCTACTCGAGCCTAGCCCGGTCATACCTGGAATCCGAGCCGTCGCGCGGCCCTGGCTTTTTGCCTGCTCGCTCGCAACCGGCGCAGCCGCTTGACCAGCATCGGGTCGGCGGCGAGCGCCTCCTGCCGATCCACAACGGCATTGAGCACCTGGTAATACCGGGTGGGCGACATGCCGAACAGCTCCCGGATGGCTTCTTCCTTGGCCCCCGCGTACTTCCACCACTGGCGCTCGAAGGCCAGGATGTCGTGTTCGCGACGGCTGAGACTGTCGCCGTCGCCCGTCGATTCCGCTGCCGTGACATCGTCGCTCGCGGAAGGGTCGCCCTGGATCGCGGAAAGATTCCGTGCCGCTGCGCCGTCCATCTTGCTCCCTCGCCGAGTTACCACCAGACGAAAAATGGTGCTTGTACGTCGCGGATCATTCAACCACGAGACCGTGGGATAGCCAGGGCTACGGCGCGGCGTGTTCGCTACCTGCCGGTAAGCGTGTCGCGGGAAGGTTGCCGCCCCCGCACGGCCGGCGGCCCAGCGGCGCGGCAATAATTGTGTCCATGGCTATCCTCCCGATCGTGATCGTCGGCGACCCGGTTCTGCACAACCCGACCGAGCAGGTCACCCAGTCACCGGAGGAACTGGACGAGCTCATCGCGGACATGTACGAAACCCTCGACGCCGCGCACGGTGTCGGCCTGGCCGCCAACCAGGTCGGCGTGCCGCTGCGCCTGTTCGTCTACGACTGCCCCGACGTCGCCCCCGACGGCACCGCAAGCAGGCGCCGCGGCGCGGTGATCAACCCGGTGCTGGAGACCTCGGCGATCCCGGAGACCATGCCGGACCCCGACGACGACGAAGAGGGCTGCCTCTCGGTGCCCGGCGAGCAGTACCCGACCGGGCGGGCCGAGTGGGCGAAGGTCACCGGCACCGACGAGCACGGTGCGCCGGTGGAGATCGAGGGCAAAGGTTTCTTCGCCCGCATGCTCCAGCACGAGGTCGGCCACCTGGACGGTTTCCTCTACGTCGACGTGCTGATCGGGCGCAATGCCCGCGCGGCGAAGAAGGCGATCAAGCGCAACGGTTGGGGCACACCGGGACTCAGCTGGATCCCCGGGACCGTCGCGGATCCGTTCGGCCATGACGACTGACGCGGACGGCACCTTTCCGCAGATCCCGCTCGGCCGTCGAGTCGTCCTGCGCTACCGGTTGCCCGCGGGTTATCCACAACCACTCACCGATGTGATCGGCGAGCTGGTCTCGCTGGATCCGCCGACCGTGCGCGACGCCGACGGGCGGACCGTTTCGGTGACCCCGGACCGGGTGGTCGCGCTGAAAGCGGTGGGGCCGAGGCCGATTCGGACCAAGGAGATCAGGTCGCTGGAGGCCGCGGCCGCGGACGCCTGGCCCGGTGTCGAGCACACCTGGATCGACGGGTGGTTCGTGCGGGCCGGGCACGGGTTCTCCGGTCGCGCCAATTCCGCTCTGCCACTGGGTAGTTCCGACGGGCCCGCGGCGCTGACGCCGGACGCCATCCATCGGGTCGGCGAGTGGTACACCGCACACGGCCTGCCGCTGCTGCTCGCACTGCCCGACCGGCTCGCGCCCATCCCGCCGGGCTGGGACAGCTGGAGCGAGACCGTCGTGATGGCCATCGACATCGAGAACTTCGTGCTCCCGCAGGGGCCCTCGATGGTGCGGATCGCCGGCGCACCGGACGACGCCTGGCTGGAATTGAACCGTTTCGGCGGCGAAGTGGTGACGCCGCAGCGACTTTCGACGCCGGAACCGAATGTCGAGGTGCTGACCGCGGTGCGCGCCGGCGAGCTCGGGTTCGCCTCGCTCGGCGTGCCGAGGCCGATCGCGATCGGGCGCGGCGCACTCACCACCGCGCCGGACGGGCGCCGCTGGATCGGGCTCACCTGCGTCGCGGTGGGCGCGGAGCACCGCAGGAAAGGGCTCGGTTCGCTGGTGTGCGCCGAGTTGATCCGGTGGGGTCACGGGCGCGGCGCGACCCACGCGTACCTTCAGGTCGAGCAAGGCAACAGTGCGGCCATCGCGCTGTATCGCGAGCTCGGTTTCGTCGAACACCACATGTATCGCTATGCGGCCCCTGCCGCGCTCGCCCGAACTGCCGCCCTGCGGTAGAACGGAATAAGACCCGCATCAAGGAAGGCAGCTGTGCGTCTCGCCACCTGGAACGTCAACTCGATCCGCTCCCGGCTCGATCGGGTTGCGGAGTTCCTGGACCGCCAGGACATCGATGTGCTGGCCCTCCAAGAGACCAAGTGCCGCGACGACCAGTTCCCGTTCGAGCGGTTCGACGAACTCGGGTACGAGGTCGCACACCTCGGCATCAATCAGTGGAACGGGGTCGCGATCGTCTCCCGGGTCGGGCTGACCGACGTCGAGCTCGCCTTCCCGAACCAGCCCGGCTTCGACAAGGAGGCCGGTGAATCGCTGATCAGCGCGCCCGTCGTCGAGTCGCGCGCGCTCGGCGCCACCTGCGGCGGTGTCCGGGTGTGGAGCCTGTACGTGCCCAACGGCCGCGCCCTCGCCGACCCGCACTACGCCTACAAGCTGGAATGGCTTGCCGCGCTACGGGAAAGCGGCGCCCGCTGGCTCGCCGAAGACCCGCAGGCCAAGATCGCCCTCGTCGGTGACTGGAACATCGCCCCCACCGACGACGACGTCTGGGCCCCCGAACTCTTCATCGACAAAACCCACACCTCCCAGCCCGAACGCGACGCCTTCCAAGCCTTCCTCGACACCGGCTTCGCCGACGTCATGCGCCCCTACGCCCCCGGCCCCGGCGTCTACACCTACTGGGACTACACCCAACTCCGCTTCCCCGCAAAGAGGGCATGCGCATCGACTTCATCCTCGCCTCCCCCACCCTCGCCACCACCACCAAAGACGCCTTCGTCGACCGCGAGGAACGAAAAGGCAAGGGCGCCAGCGACCACGCCCCGGTAATCGCCGAATTCACCGTCTAGGCGGGCAACTCAACGCACCCAATCCTTGATCGGCTCAGTGTCTATGGTGCCGCCGATAGGGTCCGGAAGGGTAAGCACGGTACCGAACGGTTGTGTCAGAGATCGCTGATATTTCCCATCGACAGGCGTGCTGTAGACAACGAATTCACACGAATCACGGTCGACCAGTAAGTAAACCGGAATACCAGTCTGCGCGTAGGCGCGAGGTTTCTCCTCCCGATCCCGACGATCGGTGTCTTGGTCGTGCGAAGTCACCTCGACGACAAGCAGCACCGGATCGGGATCAGCCCATTCGGGTTGCCCTGCGAAGACACCACTCGGAGCAAGAGCGCCATCGGGCCTGGCACGACCAGATCGATAGCCCTCAACCTTCAGTCCCTGCTCCTGAAACAGCCATAGTTCCGGACGCAGCAGCAAAAAGGCACGAATCAACCACTCGATTATGCAGCCATGATCCCCGTCCGGCACTGCCTTCGCCCCCAATTTTCCGTCGATGAACTCCAATCGCAAACCCTCTGACACACGACCAGCTATCCGAGCGAGTTCTTCGAACTCCTCGGTGGTCATCAGAGACTCAGTAGCCATAGGAGACTCCTCGACAGCGGTCATAGCACAACAGTACCGACAGTGACCGACAACAACATAGGTCTCTCCGGATGCACGTCGCAGCAACGCCCAGGTACTGGACCATGAGTAACAGCCTACGTTTACGGGTTCATTTCGTAGGTTCCCGCGAGGGATCTGGCCTGGGCCAATACTTGGTCGAAGCGACGGCGGTCGGCGATCGGGCGGCGGATGAGGTCGAGGGCTCGGGTTTGCTGGGCCTTGGTTGCGGCGGGCTTGGTGTGCAGGGTGAGGGCGTTCTCGGCGAATTCGCGGACGAAATTGTCGAAGATCTGGTCCAGCACGGCTGGGTCGGTGCCGTCGATTTCTGCCTGTTCGAGGACCAGTTGGGCGTAGGGCAGGGCGGTGAAGAGTTCGCCGAGTGCGAAGAGGAAGTCGACGTCGCGTTGCTGGGTGGCGGTGGGGGACGCGGCGGCGAGGAGGGTTTGGAAGGCTAAGGCCTGGTCCAGGAAGACGGCGACATTCGGTATGTGGGTGAACTTTTCGAAGACCTGGCGCCAGTCGCTGAAGCGGATGCGGCCGAGGCCGCTGCTCGGTCCCTGGCGGAAGAGGAATTCGTCGTCGGCGGGGTCGCGGCGGGTCGGTACCGGAGCGTAGGCGGCGCCGGCCAGTTCGGTGCGCAGCTTCGGGATCGCGGCGCCTGCGCGGGGGGCGAGCTTGCGGCTCGACCAGCTCAGCGCGCCCGAGACGGCGCGGACCGCGCTCTTCGGTGCCGCGCCAGCGCCAGGCAGCAAGCGCAGTGCGGCCAGGCCGGCGTCGGCGGGGTGGAACATGTAGTTGGCCATGAACTTCAGCGACAGCGCCATGTTCACGTGCACGGTGCCTTCGAGCCGGGGCAGTCCGAACAGCCCGAGCATCGCGATCGGAAAGTACATGTCCTTCTCGAAACCGCGCGCGGCGATCACGTCGGCGAGGTCCTCGATGATCCGCTGCCCCTGCCGGGTGACGGTCATCTTCTCAATCGCATTGAACAACAGGTAGCGCCGGTCTTCCGGGGAGGCCGACCGCAGGTAATCGATGGCCCGCTCGCTGTAGAGCTTCATCGCCATCAGCCGCGCGTACGAGTCGGTCAGTAGCGACTGTACCTGCGGGAACTCGGTCACCTTGTGCCCGAACAGGATTCGATTCTCGGCGTGCGTCACGGCCTCGTAGTAGGCGTGTTCGCAGGCGCCGACGGCACCGAAGCCGAGATTGAACTTGCCGACGTTGACGGTGTTCATCGCCGCATGGAAGGCCGCCTCGCCGCGGTGCAGGATGTCTTCCTCGGCAACGGGATAGTTCTCCAGATCGAAGGCCGCCACATACATCTGGCTGTCCACGACATTGCCGCGCAGGTGGTAGTTCTCGTGCTGGCTGTCCGCGAGGAAGAACAGGTAGCCCTCGTAATCCTGCTGTGTCGGTTTGCTTTCCAGCGCCTTCGAGCTGTCGATGATCGGCTTGTCGGAGCGCCGGCCGAACACCGAGACCAGCGCGGCCTGGTTGCCGTTGCCGATGTAATGCTTGGCGCCGGTGGCCAGGTAGCCGCCGCCGGGCTGCGGCGCGACCATCATGTCGGTGGAGTAGACGTCGGCGCCGTGCTCCTTCTCGGACAGACCGAAGGCGAAGATCTCGCCGGAGGCCAGCAGGGCGGCGGCGCGCCGCTTGGCCGCCGCGTTGTCGCTCTGCCAGATGGGGCCGAGGCCGAGAATGCTGACCTGCCAGACGTACCAGTACTGCATGGAATAGAACCCGAGGATCTTGCTCATCATCGCGATCCGCGCGGTGTCCCAGCGCTTGTTCGGATCACCGTCCGCCTCGGCCGCCGGTGTGAGGAAAGTCGCGAAGACCGCCTCGCGCTTCACGAAATCGAGGAACTCGGCGTACCAGACCCGATCCCGATCCTCCTGCTTGAGCACCGCTTTGCCGCGGGTCTCGAACCAATCGACGGTCGCGCGCAGCAACCGGCGGGTCTCGGCGTCGAACTCCGCGAATTCGCAGGTCTTCGGGTTGAACAGGGTTTCGGTCATCGCTGACTCCTCGGCTGTGGCATAGCGCTCGCACCCGCGTGCAGGTCGCTCGACAAAGACAGTCGGCACTACCCAGCCGACTTCATGCACGACTGTAGCATTAACATTCACCAGCGTAGGAAATTGATCTACAGGCGCAGGACCAGCGAGAACTCCGCAACATGCGCTGCTATGTTGTGCTCATGGGTAGCGATTCGGCCGTGCGACCGCGGCAGCGAGCGCCGCACCTCGGCCCGGAACGCCGCCGCCCGCAGGTGCTCGACACCGCGCTGGCCATCGCTGTGGAGCACGGCATCGCGGCGGTCACCATGGCCGCCATCGCCGAGCGGATGAACGTGACCCGGCCGGTGGTCTACGCCTGCTTCGCCGACCGCGTCGAACTGATCGAGGCGCTGATCCAGCGCGAAGAGAGCTACCTGGTCGACGACCTGCTCGGCGTCATGCGCCGCCGCGACGTGGACGCGGGCGAAACCGTGTTCATCGAGGGCTTCCGCGCACTGCTGGAGAAGGCCGCCGCCCGGCCCGACGCCTGGCGCCTGCTCTACGGCAATCCCGATCCGGCCGTTGCGGATTCGTTCGGCCGCGGCCGCGCCCTCGCCATCGAGCGCTGCAGCACCCTGCTGCGCCCGACCCTGCGCGCCTGGGGCACCGAAGACGCCGAACGCAAGCTGCCGGTGCTGGTGGAGCTGTGGGTGTCGGCCGGCGAAGGCGCGGTGCGCACGCTGCTGGCCGGCGAGGGCGGCTGGACGGCCAAGGACCTCGGCGCCTTCGTCGGCGCAGCGGTCTTCCGCGCTCTGCGCCACGCCTGACAAATTGTCAGCAACTTTCTGAACAGCTAGGCGAAATGCCTCCCGATCTCCCGATGTTCCGGCAGAATCCGCGCTGACGGGGGCGGATTCCGCCACTGCACCCGCGTGCCCATCACTACGATGGGGACCAGTTGAACCAGGCCACAAGCCAGGCAGGAGGTGCGGTCATGGCGTTCTATCGACAAGTAGGAGCGGTGCCGCCGAAACGGCATACGCAACACCGGGACGAGCAGGGGCAGCTCTACTACGAAGAGCTGATGGGCGAGGAGGGTTTCTCCGGGGATTCCTCACTGCTGTACCACCGTGGGCTGCCGCCCGCGATCGTCGACTCGACGGTGTGGGAGCTGCCCGATCAGTCCACCACTCCGAATCATCCACTGCGGCACCGACATCTGCGGTTGCCCGAGTTGTTCCCCGATGACACGCCGGCCAGGACCGACGCGGTGACCGGACGGCGGCTGCTGCTCGGCAACTCCGATGTGCGCATCTCCTATGTCGTGGCGAAGGGCAGCTCACCGCTGTACCGCAACGCGATCGGCGACGAGCTGGTCTATGTGGAATCCGGTGCCGCGGTGGTCGAAACGGTCTTCGGCCCGCTGCCCGCGCGCCAGGGCGACCAGGTGCTCATCCCGCGCGCGACCACCCACCGCTGGCTGCCGACCGGCCCGGAACCCCTGCGCGCGTACGTGATCGAGGCGTCCAGCCACATCACCCCGCCAAAGCGGTACCTGTCGAAGTTCGGCCAGCTGCTCGAGCACGCGCCCTACTGCGAGCGCGATCTGCACGGCCCGGCGGAGATCCTGACCGCGACCGGCGCCGACGTGGAGGTGCTGGTCAAGCACCGCCCCGGCGGCAAGGTCGTCGGCACCCGGCTGGTGTACGCCACCCACCCGTTCGACGTGGTCGGCTGGGACGGCTGCCTGTATCCGATCACCTTCAACATCAGCGATTTCGAGCCGATCACCGGCCGCATCCACCAGCCGCCGCCGGCCCATCAAGTCTTCGAGGGGACCAACTTCGTGGTCTGCAATTTCGTGCCGCGCAAGGTGGACTATCACCCGCTGTCCATCCCGGTGCCGTACTACCACTCCAATGTCGACTCCGACGAGATCATGTTCTACTGCGGCGGAAATTACGAGGCGCGCAAGGGATCCGGCATCGCGCAGGGTTCGGTGTCGGTGCATCCCGGCGGCTACGCGCACGGCCCGCAGCCCGGCGCCTACGAGCGCAGCATCGGGCTCGACTACTTCGATGAACTCGCGGTCATGGTCGACACCTTCCGGCCGCTGGAACTCGGCGAAGGCGCTCTCGCCTGCGAAGACCCGGCGTACGCGTGGACCTGGTCCGGACGGGGGCCCGCGTGAAGACTCGCGTCGAAGTACCCGACGATTCCCTGTTCGGTACGGACAACCTGCCCTACGGAGTTTTCGCTCCGGAGGGCCAGAACTACCGTGTCGGAACACGATTGGGCGATTCGATCATCGATCTCGCTGCGGCACTGGGTGATCCGGAGTTCGCCGAACCGAGCCTGGCCGCCCTCATGGCACGCGGTCCGGACCATTGGCGGCAGGTGCGTGAACGCATCCGCGAACTGGTAGGCAACGAAATCGACAGCGCGGCAGTGCATGCGCTGTCCGAGGTGCAGCTCGGACTGCCGGTGGCGATCGGCGACTACGTCGACTTCTACGCCAGCATCGACCACGCGACGAACCTCGGCCGCCTGTTCCGGCCGGACAGCGAACCCCTGCTGCCGAATTGGCGGCATCTGCCGGTCGGCTACCACGGGCGGGCAGGCACCGTGGTGGTGTCCGGCACCGAGGTGATCCGGCCGTCCGGCCAGCGCCGGACCGATTCGGGCACACCGGATTTCGGTCCGTCCCGGCGGCTGGACATCGAGGCCGAGCTAGGCTTCCTGGTCGGTGTCGGTTCCGAACTCGGCGATCCGATCGAGACCGGCGAGTTCGCCGAGCGGGTGTTCGGCGTCGCGCTGGTCAACGACTGGTCCGCCCGCGATATCCAGGCGTGGGAGTACCAGCCGCTCGGCCCGTTCCTCGGCAAGTCCTTCGCGACCTCGATCGCGCCCTGGGTCACGCCGCTGGCCGCGCTGGAATCCGCACGGGTGCCGACACCGGAGCAATCCCCGGAGCCCCTGCCCTACCTGCGGGAAAAGGAGCCGTGGGGTCTCGACATAGACCTGACGGTGTCTTGGAACGGGGAGGTGGTCGCGCATCCGCCGTTCTCCCGGATGTACTGGTCGCCCGCGCAGATGCTGGCCCACCTCACCGCGAACGGCGCCGCCACCCGCACCGGCGACCTGTACGCCTCCGGCACCATCTCCGGCCCGGAGCCCGACCAGCGCGGTTCCTTCATCGAACTCTCTTGGGGCGGTAGCGAACCCGTGCTGGTAGGCGGCCAGAAGCGCACGTTCCTGGAGGACGGTGACGAGGTGGTCATCACCGCGTCCGCACCGGGTCCCGGCGCCGGGCGCATCGGCCTCGGCGAGGTCCGGGGGCGAATTCAACCCGCGCGTCTTCGCGACTGACCCGAGGAGCCGGGCAACAACGGCGCGGGGCGGGCCGAATCATTCGGCTCGACCCGCGTCGTTTGTCGTAAACTATTGTCCCGCAACAGCTCCGCGTCCGGCATTGACCACGGTCACGAACCGGACCAGGTCCTCGGTGAGGGTTTCCGCGCCGTCCGGGGCGCCACCGTCGTCGTGATGGTGCAGCCAGTCCGCGACGAGTTCGAACATGCCGCCGATGGTGGCCAGCGCCAAGGCCAGCCGCGCCCGCTGCACGCCGGCGTCGCTCGCCGGTTCGCCGCTCCACACCCGGTCCAGGAAGGCCGCCGACCAACGCCGGTTGCTGCGCCGCATCCGCTCCACCGCGGGCGAGATGCCGCCCGCTTCACCGAAAGTCACCTTGGCCAAGCGCGAATCGTCGGCGATGGCGTGCACGAACGCCTCGATCACCGGCACGGCGCGCTCGGGCCAGGCCAAGTCGGCGGCCGCGGCGGCGCCGGCGATCACCCGTTGCTGGATCTGCGCGGTGAGTTTCTCTAGCAGTGCGATGTAGCACGCTTCCTTGCTGTCGAAATGGTCGTAGAACCCCTTGGTTCCGAC
This sequence comes from Nocardia sp. CS682, assembly GCF_004634405.1. NCBI lineage: Bacteria > Bacillati > Actinomycetota > Actinomycetes > Mycobacteriales > Nocardiaceae > Nocardia > Nocardia sp. CS682. The sequence continues at coordinate 4,096,088 of NZ_CP029710.1, forward strand.
ATACGCGCGCTGGCAGATCTGCTCGATCGATGTTCCCGAATAGCTCTGCTCGGCAAACAGTTCGGTGGCCGCGTCGAGCAGTTGATTGCGCCGCTGTGCGCTGCGCTGTTCGGCGTCGAGTCCACGGATCCGGCGACGAGCCGGCCCCTCGGCAGGCCGCGCGGCGGATTTGCTGCGGGTCATCCCTCGACCATAGCTCGGCAAGGTTTAGAAAGAGTTCTTGTTGATAACAGGCTCTCATGTTGTAATCGCTGTCACATGATGAGGAAGGACGCACACGTGTCAGTGATCACAGGGGATCCGACCGGTCGCACCCGCCGGTCGGGGCGCGCGGTTGCCACGCTGGTGACCATGGCGTTCGCCATGGCCGCCGTACTGCTCGCCGGCGCCGTCACTCCCACGCAGGCCACCGCAATCCCACTCCCGCACGAAGATTCGTTCTACCAACCGCCCGAAGGCTTCGAAGCCAAGGAGCCTGGCGCCATTCTCCGATCCCGCGAGGTACGTCTCGCGGCGCTGACCGTGCTTCCGGTGAATGTACGGGCCTGGCAATTGCTTTATCGCACTACGGATCTGAACGAGCAACCCACCGCCGCCGTGACCACGGTGGTGCTCCCCGCGCTGGCCGATCCGAATCGTTCCCGGCCGCTGGTTTCCCTGCAGTTCTACTACGACAGCGCCAATCTGGACTGCTCGCCGTCGTTCGTGTTGCAGCAGGGTGCGGGCCTGGCCGGACTCGAAGGCATCCATTCACAGAGCGAACTGCTCGGACTGGCCGCGTTGATCAGCCAAGGCTGGGCGGTCTCCATCCCGGACTACGAGGGCGTCAACGGCCACCTCACCGTGCCCAAGGAGCCGGGCTACATGACCCTCGACGGCATCCGCGCCGCCGAGCGTTTCGAACCGCTCGGGCTGGACGGGGCCAACACGCCCGTCGCGCTGTGGGGGTACTCGGGCGGCGGTATGGGTTCGGGCTGGGCAGCCGAAATGCAGCCGACTTACGCACCCGAACTGAACGTGAAAGGCATCGCGCTCGGGGCGCCGACCTCGGATGTGGTGTCGCTGCTGCATGTGAACGGATCGATGTTCTCCTCGTTGATCGGCATCGGCATTTCCTCACTGCGCAAGGCCTATCCGAAGTTCCGCGAAGCCTCCGACCGGTATCTGAAGCCGGAGGGCCGGGCGCTGATGGACCAGACCGAACGGCAGTGCCTGCCGCGCAACGCGCTCACCCAGATGTTCGTCGACTACGGCCGGTTGCTGACCATTCCGATCCCGGACTTCCTCGCGGTGCCCGAGATCAAGGAGGTCTTCGACTCGACGGTGCTCGGCCGCAATATTCCTACCGCACCGATCTTCCTGTACCAGGGCGTGTTCGACGAGGCGGTGCCGGTGTGGACCAATGACCGGCTGTCCCAGCAGTGGTGTGCCGGTGGCGCATCGGTGCTGTACAAGCGCGATCATCTCAGCGAGCATCTGAGCCTGCCGTCGCTCGGCATGGCCGACACACTCAACTGGCTGAAGGCGCGGCTCGCGCCGAACGCGCCCGACCAATTCGGCTGCCGAACCGAGAATGTCGTGTCCATGCTGGCCGACTTCAACGCGCTGCTGACGCAGATCGAGATCAACCTGAACGCCACCTTCGGCGCGCTCGGCTTTCCGATCGGTCCCCGCGAGCTCCCCCGCCCCTCCGCATCTTCAGGCCAGACTGAGGTGCCACGATAGTGACGTTGGCGACCGGCGGTCGTGTGGTCAGTTGAGTCGGCCGGTACCCGGCGAGTTACACCATGTACTCCCGAAATCAGTGGTCACTGATTTCGGGAGTACATGGTGTACGTGAACGCGATTAATTCCGGTCGCCCATCCCGTCTGCACAGATATCTATCAACTCCGGCCGGGAGGACCGTCATGCAAAAGATCGTCACCAACCTCTGGTACGACACCCAGGCAGAAGAAGCCGCCGAGTTCTACTGTTCGCTGTTCGCCGACTCGAAGATCACCCACGTCCAGTACCACACCGAGGCGACCAACCGCCCGACGGATCTGGCGATCACCGTCGACTTCGAGCTCAACGGACAGCAGTTCACCGCCATCAACGGTGGCGGCGACTACAACTACACCCATGCCATGTCGCTGCTGGTCAACTGCGAAAGCCAGGACGAGGTCGACCGGCTCTGGGAGGCACTGCTCGCCGACGGCGGCAAGGAGATCGAATGCGGCTGGCTCAACGACAAATACGGGGTGCCGTGGCAGATCTGGCCCGCCGAGGCCACCGAGCTGGTCACCGGCGACGATCGGGAAGCGGTGAACCGCGCCATGCAGGCCATGCTCGGGATGCGGAAGATCGTCCTGCAGCAGATGCGCGACGCCTACAACGGCAAGACGGACTGATCTCGCGAGTACATGGGTAACTCGCCGGGCACGGGCTGACCGGCGAGGCTACCCACCGCCGGCCGCCAACGGGACTATCGCGGCACCTCAGTCTGGCCTGAAGACACGGAGAGGCGGATGAGCTACTGTCGGGCTGGAAAATTTCACACGCCAACGGGGGCTCGCACCAGCGGGCTGAGAGGACGGCTAGGGCCGTCGACCGTATGAACCTGACCGGGTAATGCCGGCGTAGGGAGAAAAATCATGGCATCTGTTGCGTCCAAAGACGGCTCCGAGACCGTCGACACTGTCACCACCGGCCCCATCGAAGGCAGCGTCAAGCACTATCACGAGGTCGACGGGCTCCGCGTCCCGGTGCGCCGGGTGAACCTGACCAACGGTGAGCACTTCGACGTCTACGACACCTCGGGTCCGTACACCGACGACTCGGCGGAGATCGACCTGGAGTCGGGTCTGCCGAAACTTCGCGATACCTGGGCCAAGCCCGAGGTCGATGGACCGCCGACCCAGCTCGCCTGGGCCAGGCAGGGCATCATCACCCCCGAGATGCGGTTCATCGCCGCCCGCGAGGGTGTGACGCCCGAGTTGGTACGCGACGAGGTCGCCCTCGGTCGCGCGGTGATTCCGGCCAACCACAAGCACCCGGAGCTGGAGCCGACCATCATCGGCAAGAAGTTCCTGGTGAAGATCAATGCGAACATCGGCAACTCAGCCGTCTCGTCCTCGATCGCCGAGGAGGTCGAGAAGATGGTGTGGGCCACCCGCTGGGGCGCCGACACCATCATGGACCTGTCCACCGGCAAGAACATCCACGAGACGCGCGAGTGGATCCTGCGCAACTCCCCCGTGCCGGTCGGCACCGTGCCGATCTACCAGGCGCTGGAGAAGGTGAACGGCGACCCGACCAAGCTCACCTGGGAGATCTACCGCGACACCGTGATCGAGCAGTGCGAGCAGGGCGTGGACTACATGACCGTGCACGCGGGCGTGCTGCTGCGTTACGTGCCGCTGACCGCCAAGCGGGTCACCGGCATCGTCTCGCGCGGCGGATCCATCATGGCCGCATGGTGTTTGGCGCATCACCAGGAATCGTTCCTGTACACCAACTTCGCCGAGCTGTGCGACATCCTGGCGAAGTACGACGTGACCTTCTCCCTCGGTGACGGCCTGCGCCCCGGCTCCATCGCCGACGCCAACGACGAGGCGCAGTTCGCCGAGCTGCGGACGCTGGGCGAGCTGACGAAGATCGCGAAATCCCATGGCGTGCAGGTGATGATCGAGGGCCCCGGGCACGTACCGATGCACAAGATCGTGGAGAACGTGCGGCTGGAGGAGGAGCTGTGCGAGGAGGCGCCGTTCTATACCCTCGGCCCGCTCGCCACCGACATCGCCCCCGCTTACGACCACATCACCTCGGCGATCGGCGCCGCGATCATCGCGCAGGCGGGCACGGCGATGCTCTGCTACGTGACCCCGAAGGAACACCTCGGGCTGCCCAACCGCGACGACGTCAAGGTCGGCGTGATCACCTACAAGATCGCCGCACACGCCGCCGACCTGGCCAAGGGGCACCCGCACGCGCAGCAGCGCGACGACGAATTGTCCAAGGCGCGTTTCGAATTCCGCTGGCGCGATCAGTTCGCGCTGTCGCTGGATCCGGACACGGCCAGGGAATACCACGACGAGACCATGCCCGCCGAGCCCGCCAAGACCGCGCACTTCTGCTCCATGTGCGGTCCGAAATTCTGCTCGATGCGCATCTCCGCCGATGTCCGTGAGTACGCCGCGCGTAACCAGCTCACCGATGTCGAGGCGATCGAGGCCGGGATGGCGGCGAAGTCCGCGGAGTTCGTCGACAACGGTAACGCGGTCTACCTGCCCGTCGTTTCGTAGGTTCGTAGACGGGTTCGCCTGTCCGGCAACGCATCCGGTTCCCGCACACCGCTTCAGGTGTGCGGGAACCGGTCGTTTCCGTCCCGTCGCATGATCGCCAGCAGCGACTCGAGGTGATCGGCGGGGACGACCTCCATCCGGTCGCCGCTGCCGCGAATGGTCGCGGCGATGTCGACGGTGATTCGGTTGCGCCACCAATAGATCGAGCGGCTGACCGGCCTCGACTCGGCTTCGCCCGCGACGAGCAGCTGGGCGAGCAGGCTCGTTCCGGCGAAGACGGTGGGGCCGGTGATCGGGTGCACGAGCAGGTGGGTGTGCCCTGGGATGACGAGCAATGCGCCCCAGGGCCCCACGACCGGGTAGTCGTCGAGCCAGCGCACGTGCGCCGTGACGAAATCCGAAGCACCGTAGAGCATTTGAATATCGATGTCGTCCATGCCGTCGATCTCGGCCGCCATCAGGTCGAGCCCACCCTCCGCGCGGGTGTTGCGTTCGGCGATCTCGAACAGGTCGGATTCCTTTGCGCCCCAACGCAGTGCAGCCGTATAGGTCACCGGGGTCATGATCTCGCCGAAGTCGACCAGCACCCGCTGCAGCAGGCCGGGCGCGACCAACCGCCGCACATCATTGATCAACCCCTTGGTGCGCGCCGAGCAGAGCCGAGTCCGCAGCAGCGGCCGCACCGACTCCAGCCGCGCCATCTCGAGCTGCCCCGCGGTCAGATCCACGATCTGCATCTCCAGCCGATCACCGACCAGCGCCGCCCACAGCTGGCGCGGCGCACGAGCACCCCGCCGCGCCAGCCGAGTACTCGGCAGCACGATCCGAACCCCCGCCGCACCACTGAGCACGAACTCCCCGTCCGACTCCTCGCACCCGAACCCGTGCCGCAACGCAACCTCACTGACCAGCAATTTCAGCAGACCCGAGGACGACTCTTGCATGACCCCTCGCTCTCGGCCGATTCCCACCTACCTCCAGTATATCGAACATACGTTCGAGCCTGGGGTGATCTCCTGCGTCAAGATTCTTGCCAGGGTCTCCAGGTTCAAGGTCCGAGACCGGACAGTCAGGAAGGGAAGACGAGACTCGCCGGAGCAGCGGCGATTGCGATCGAGAACGAGCAACTCGAGCTCGCGCCGGCCGAGGCGACGGTGCAGTTGCGGATCCGGCGCCACGGCGTCGCGCACACCGATAAGGCCCCTTCGCCGATGTTGTCAGGCGGGAATGACGGGCAGCCCCCGTCAACACGTGTAACCCAGAGTAATACCTATCTGCTAACATTTCGCGCACATCGCGAGGGTGTGCGCATCCGCTGCCATAGTCGAGGTCTTTGCCTGTTCTGCCGCCTTGTTCGAAGGTCGTCTCCGAAGGGAAAGGTTGATGATGAACGCACGTCATCTGCTCGCAGGGGTTGCCGTGGCCGCTTCGGTTGTGGCGTCGGCGCCGATGGTGGCGGCGCAACCGGCACCCGGGTCGTCCGCGCCCGGCTCGGTGATCGAGGTCGGTGATCTGCCCGCAGCCGTTGGCCCGGAGGGCGCGGCCCAGCGGCAGCGGATCACCTACTGGTCGACGGGTCCGCAGAATCAGCCGGTGCGGGTCACCGGGATGCTGCTCGTTCCGCCGGGAACCGCGCCGCAGGGCGGCTGGCCGGTCATGGGCTGGCATCACGGCACAGTCGGCATCTCCCCCGGGTGCGCACCCTCGGCCGCCAAGGACGATCCGGAGACCTCGCAGTTCTTGTCCCGCTGGCTCGCCGCCGGGTACGCGATCGCGGCCACCGACTACGCCTTCTACGGCGACCCGGCGGCCGAGGCCTACCTCGCCGAATCCGAGGCCTACAACGAGATCGACATGGTGCGTGCGGCCCGTGCCGCCGTACCGAGCTTGTCGAACCAGTGGGTAGCGGTCGGCCACTCCCAGGGCGGGAAGAACACGTTGGTCACCGCAGCAGTGGCCGCCGACTACGCACCCGACCTGGATTTGCGCGCAACGATCGCCTACGCCCCGGCCAATCATTTCACCGAACAACTGCTCGCCTTCGGCAATCCCGCTACTCCCGCATCATTGACCCCCGGCGAGGTCACCGCCTACGCCGCCTACGGCCTCCGCGCGCTGACCGTGGCTCGCCCGGACTTCGATCTGGACAGCTACCTCACCCCCATCGGCAAGCAGGTCCTCGCCGACACCGCACGCCTGTGCCTGGACCCGATGGCCGAGCGGGTCGGCACTATCGGTTTCGGGCAGATGCTCACCAAACCCTTGGCAGTCGGCGATTTCCCCACCGTCGCCGCCACCACCTTCGAGATCCCGCTGACCGGCTACCAGCGCCCGGTATTCGTCGCCCAAGGCTTGGCCGACACCGCCGTGTTCCCGGTCACCACCGACCTACTCGCCGCCGAACTCACCGCCCACGCCAACCCCCTCACCTACCGCCACTACCCGGACCAAGACCACATGAGCATCCTCGCCACAGCCACCGAGGACGGCCTCGCCTTCGCCGAGACCCACCTCCGCCGATAGAGCCCTGCACTCCTGGACCGACGCCGTCATAGCGTTCGGTGCGGGAGTGTCTGATTGACCTGCCCACCACCTGGATCGGCTCGGCGGTGCGCAGATCGGCGGGCGGATCCAATCACCGCACACGGGTGGCGATCATCCTCGCGTTCAATCCAGCCATCCGGCTGCACGCCATTTCTGCACCGCCCAAGCTTCGGCCTTGTCGGATTCGATCCGGCTTTCGACATTCACAGCTGCCGTCTTGGCTTGGCGGTAGGCCAGCAGCGCGGCCTGCTTCACCTCGCGGTCGATCTCGGGCAGGTCGCTATCCGAGCCTTCTCCGCAGAGCATGCCGCGCTTCTTCGCGAGGTAGTCGTCCAGCCCCTTGGCGGTATCGGATTCGGCGCCGTCGCGATCGAAGCAGATGTCGTCCGACGCGTCACCGCAGGAACCGCCGCCCTTCCCGGTCGTGTAGGCGCACACCGCCAACAGCGATTTCATGGAAGCCGCAAGATAGGACATGTTGAAAGGGTTCTTGCGAGTCTGCGGCGCAACCCCGACGTCACCCTTCAGTTGGTAAGGAGTGATGGACTCGTACTCCGCATAGTCGTCCTGCGGTGCGCTGTCGAATCGCGCTGTCGCGCTGTCGGTCCGCTTCGCCGCGCAGACCTCGACCTCGTCCTCGATGTCACCCGCCGCCTCCTCCTGGGCCGCGGTGCACAGCTCGGCATCGCTCATCTGTTCGTCGGTGATGCCCGCATACGGCTGCTGGTCAGCCATATCGTCGGACTCCATATCTCCGGGGTCCATATCGCCGGGTTCCGCGACCAATACGACCTGCGCCCGGCCGGGATCGTGGCCCACCGTGCCGCTCGGCCACGACTGAACCATCCCCAAACTCGCCACTGCGGCCAGTGCGACGAAGACCGGCCGGGCCATGCTTTTGCACTTCATCGAAAGTCCTCGGGTTCGGGCACTTGTCTACAGAGACAAGGCGAGGTGAGCTACCTGAATGGTGACGCGATCGGTCTTTGTGGGAGCCACCAGAGATTCGGAGGCACATAGCTTCTGGATGGGATGATCGCTGGAGAAGGCCAGGCCGGCACGACTGTTCGCTTGACCCTGACGTTGCGTGAGGCTCGACGATGCCTTCATGACCGACACGTTTTCCGCATTCGATATCAGCCCCGTTCCCGACCCCGCACTCGACGCCGAACCTGCGGAGCTCTACCGCGGCATCTACGCGATGCCGATGTTCGTCACGGCGCCGACGGCGGATCTCGCCGGGTCGGTGGATTTCTGGGTTCGCGGTCTCGGGTTCTTCGATCTGTTCACGGCGCCGGGGCAGGTTACCCACCTGCGCCGCTGGGCGTTTCAGGATGTTTTGCTGGTACCGGGTGAACGTCCTGCCGATGCGTCGGCGCTCAGCGTGAGTTTCGCGTGCGTGCTGAGCCAACTCGAGCAGATCGCGACCGCGTGTGAGCAGCTGCGGCCGGGCTGTACGACGGGGCCGCGAGAGATGCCGTGGAACTCGGTGGAGCTGGAGGTCCGCACGCCGGAGAACATCCGGGTGATCATGACGGCGGCCCGGCCCTACGAGCCGAACGGCGCGGCCGCCGAGTACCTGCGGGACATGGGCATCCCGGCGCCCGAACAGTGACCGGCGTCGGGGCTGACACACTGGACGGTGTGACGAATCGTCGCTTCGCCGAGTCGGCGATCGGCGCCGGCCGCACGGTCGGCGCCGTCGCCGCGCTGGTAGGCGTCACCGTCCGGACGCTGCACCACTGGGATGCGATCGGGCTCGTCTGCCCCTCCGAGCGCAGCTACGCGGGCTACCGGCTCTACACCGCGGCGGACATCACCCGCATCCATCGGGTGCTGGTCTACCGTGAGCTCGGGGTACCGCTGAACGAGGTCGGGGCGTTGCTGGACGCACCGGCAACCGATGCGGCGGCGGCACTGCGCAGGCAGCGCGACCAGGTTCGCGAGCGCGTCGCCCGGCTACAACAGATGGGCGACGCCCTGGATCGCCTGATCGAAGCGAGGGAGTCCGGCATCCTGCTGCCAGCTGAGGAACAGGTGGCGATCTTCGGTCAGCACTGGCAGCCCGCTTGGGCAGGCGAGGCGCACGAGCAGTGGGGTGACACGGCCCAGTGGGCGCAGTTCGCCGAACGTGCCGCGGATCGGACCGCCGAGCAGTGGCAGCAGATCGCCGAGAGTGTCGAGGCGCTCAACGCGGACCTGGCCGCCGCGTGTCGCGCCGGGACGGCGCCGGGCAGCGATGTGGCCAACGCGCTGGCCGAGCGGCACCGAGCCTCGATCGGCGTCTACTTCGACTGCACCCACTCGATGCAGGTCTGCCTGGGCCGCAGGCACATCGCCGACCCCGGCTTCACCGCGTTCTACGACGCGATCGAGCCCGGCTTGACCGCCTGGCTGCGCGACATCATCGACGCCAACGCCCGCGCCAACGGCATCGACCCCGAAACGGCGACCTGGAGCTGACCCGCGCAGGTACGCATCCGGCGGGGGTAACTCGACGAGCTAGTGCGAGCCGGTTACCCGGAAGCCTTTGGGCACCAACCGAACCGCGATGACCGCGACAACGGCGACGATGGCGGCGGAGACGTACGCGGTGGTGGTGAGCGCCGCGTCGAACGCGTGTCGGGCTTCGGCGAGGACCTGTTCGCGGGTCGCGTTGTCCAGCCGGCTCGCCACCTCTACCGCACCGCCGATGGATTCCCTTGCCGTGGCGAGGTTTTCGCCACGCAACGGCAGGTCGGCCATGTTGTCGGTGAAGACGCGCCCGTGGATGCTGCCGAGCAAGGCGACGCCGAGCCCGATGCCCAGTTCGTAGTTGGTTTCGGAGACCGCACCGGCCTGCCCGGCGCGTTCGGGCGGCACCGCCGAGACCAGGACGGCGGCGGCCGCGGTGATCGCCAGACCGTCACCGAGGCCGAAGGACGCGAGCACCAGTGCGACAACGGGATACGTGGTCGGCTCGGGACTCAGCGCGAGTCCGAGGAAGCCGAGTGCCAGCGCGCCGAGTCCGATGGCGAGCACGGCTCGAACGCCGATGTGCTGCATCAACCACGGCGTCGCCAGCGACGCGACCAGCAGCGTCAAGGCCGAGGGCAAGGTGCGCAGCCCCGCCTCGGACGGGGAGTAGCCGTGCACGTACTGCAACCACAACGAGATGAGGAACAGCGCGGCGCCGATCGCGAGCATGGCCAGCAGCGTGGCGAGGGCGGCGGCCGAGAAGGCGCCGTTGCGGAACAGCCGCACGTCGAGCAGCGGATCTGCGGCGCGGAGCTGGCGGCGCGCGAACCAGGCGAGCAGCAGCACACCGAGCACCAGGATCACCCAGTCCACCGGGTCTGGCGTGCCCTTGGCGACATGCTTAATCCCCCAGGCCAATCCGACAATGCCCGCGATGGACAACACGGCGGCCAGCCAGTCCAGCGAGCCCGCCTGTGGCGCACGGTATTCCGGCAGCAGCCAGGCGCCGACCAGCACCGTGAGCACGACCACCGGCACGTTCAACCAGAACGCCGACGCCCAGCCGAACTGCTCGACCACCACGCCGCCGATGAGCGGGCCGATGGTCGCGCCCGCACCGGCCACCGCGGCCCAGATGCCGATGGCGAGGGTGCGTTCGCGCGTATCGGTGAAGATGTTCCGGATCAGCGACAGCGTCGACGGCATCACCATTGCGCCGCCGATGGCCAGGAGCACCCGTCCGGCTATCAATTGCCACGAGCTCTGCGACGTCGCCGCCACCACCGAGGCCACACCGAAGAGCACGAAGCCCGCCAGGAAGAGCAGCTTTCGACCGACCCGGTCACCGACCGCGCCTGTGGTGATCAGCAGGCCGCCGAGCACCAGTCCGTAGACATCGATGATCCACAGCTGCTCGAGCCGTCCCACCTGCAGATCGGCGATCAGCGAGGGCAGCGCGACATTCAGAATGGTGGCATCCATCGCCACCAGCAGCAGGCTGGCGCACAGCACGGCCAGCATCACCCAGCGGGTGCCGCCCACCGTCGAACCCGCGGCATTCGTCTCCGGCACGCGCGCCGCCATCCTGCCTCCTCGCTCACCCCCGATCCAGCATCCACCGCGTTTCAGCAAACACCAAGTAACCGGGCCGCCGGTCCTATCGGAGCGACTGGTCGATCAGCAGGCGGGCGGCCCGGTCGGTGCGGTCCACGTCGCCGGTGATCACGCGATCTTGGAGGATGCCGCGCAAGCCCGAAACAAGCAGTGTCGCTACGAGTTCCGGGTCATCGACGGAGGGCAGGCCGCGCAGGCCCGCGGCGAGCGCCTCGATGAAGGTCGCGATGGCGGTCTCGGCGTACTCGGCATACGGGCTGTGCGCCGCACACGCGGCACCGAGGACCTGCAGCATCACCCGGACGCTGGTGCGGCCGTCGCCGGAGGTGTTGGCCTGCCAGAACTCCCACAGTTGGGTGCGCAGCTCGGCGGCGTCGGCGACCTGCGCGAAGAGCGCCGTGAGGTCAGGGCGCTGAGTGGCCAGCGCCTGGACCAGCAGCTCCTCCTTGGTGGTGAAGTAGTAGATCAGCATCCGCGAGCTGGTGCCGAGGGCGGCGGCGAGCGGGCGCAGCGACAGGTCGACGAGGCCGTGGTCGGCGATGTAGCGCACGACGGCGTCGAGGAGCTCGGCGCGTTTGGCGTGGTCGAGGGGGCGGGCCATGGGTTGACTGTAGCGACTGGTACAGGTATCCATGTCATCGTGACTGTAACAATCGCTTCAGAAACTCGGGAGTCCGTGGTCGTCACCGGCTACGCGGCCACCACCTCGCTGGCCGAGGACATGGATACGACCTGGTCGGAGCTGCTGCTCGGGCGCAGCGGCATCGGCGTGCTCGCCGCGGACTTCGTCGCCGAGTACGACCTGCCGGTGCGCATCGGCGGGCAGCTGAAGTCGCATCCGGGCGAACAACTGACGCGGATCGAACAGCGCCGGCTGTCCTATATCGAACAGCTGGCGCTGGTGCTCGGCCGCGCGGTCTGGCAGCGGGCCGGCGCCCCGCAGGTGGACGGCGAACGGCTCGCCGTCGCCATCGGCACCGGGCTCGGCGGTGGCGACGCGCTGATCAACGCGGTCGACGCGATGCGAGCAGGCGGCTACCGGAAGGTGTCGCCGATGTCGGTGCCGATGGTGATGCCGAACGGGCCTGCGGCCACCGTCGGACTCGAAATCGGCGCCAAGGCAGGCATTTTCACGCCGGTGTCGGCGTGCTCGTCCGGCTCCGAGGCGATCGCGCAGGCCTGGCGACTGATCAGTACCGGCGAAGCCGATGTGGTGGTGACCGGCGGCGTGGAGGGCCACATCGACGCGGTGCCCATCGCGAGTTTCGCGATGATGCGGGCGATGAGCACCCGCAATGACGAGCCCGAGCGGGCGTCGCGCCCGTTCGATCGGGACCGGGACGGCTTCGTCTTCGGCGAGGCGGGCGCGCTACTGGTGCTCGAATCCGAGCGGCACGCACGGGCTCGTGGCGCCGAGATGCACGGCCGGGTGCTCGGCGCGGGCATCACCTCCGACGCCTATCACATCGTCGCCTCGGAACCGGCGGGCATCGGTGCGGCCCAGGCCATGCGCAAGGCGATACAGACTGCGGGACTACAGGTTCCGGATATTCAGCACATCAATGCCCATGCGACCGCCACCTCGATCGGCGACGCGTCGGAGGCCAACTCGATCGCCGCCGTAGCGCCGGACGCGTCGGTCTACGCCCCCAAATCCGCACTGGGACATTCGATCGGCGCGGTGGGCGCGCTCGAATCCCTCGTCACCATGCTGACACTGCGCGACCAAATCGTCCCGCCCACACTGAATCTCGACAACCGTGATCCGGCGATCGACCTGGATATCGTCAGCGGGGCAGCACGCAAACAGCGCATCGACTACGCACTGAACAACTCGTTCGGCTTCGGCGGGCACAACGTGGCGTTGGCGTTCGGCCGGGTCTGAGTCCGCGGTACTCGAACTCCTCAGCGCCCGAGAATCGCGGTCGCGGTCAGGGACGCCGCTCCCACCGCCACGCGAACTCGCCGGCCTTGGGCGGGGGGCCGGGCAGATCACCGTCCACGGACAGGCCCGCCACCAGCATGGCGAGCACCCGGCGGCGCAGCTGCGCGGTGCGTTCCGGATCGGGCATGGCGATGGCGGCACACGATTCCAGGATGAGTCCGAGATCCTCGGCGGTGACGCCGGGCCGCAGCTTCCCGGTGGCCTGCGCGCGCCGCACGATCTCGTTGTTCGCCTCGGCGGAGTGCATCACGTCGGGCAGAAACGACTCGTCCGGGGTGAAGGTGCCGGCCAGGTGCACCGTCAGCGAGTGCACGTCGGCGTCGACGACCCGCTCCAGGAATTCGACCAACGCCCGCCAGCCGTCCGTATCGGCCAGCGCCGCATCGGCCTCCACGTTGTAGCGGCGCAGGCCCTCGTGACAGAGCGTGCGCAACAGGACTTCTTTGCTCGGGTAGCGCCGATACAGCGCGCTGATCCCCACCCCCGCCCGCTCGGCGACGGCGGCGATCGGGGCATTGGCGTCGGCCAGAAACACCGACCGCGCGGCGTCCAGGATGAGCCCGTCGTTGCGAGCCGCCTGCGCCTTGCGGCCGGGTAGGGCCTTCTGAGCTGGAGCATCTGATGACTTCGGCATGATTTCAGGATAGCACTTGAACGGAATGATCCGTTCTGTTACTGTTCAAACAGAACGAAGCATTCCGTTTCAAAAGGAGTTCAGATGACCACCATCACCCCCTTCCGCATCGCCATCGACCAGGCCGAGCTGGACGAACTGCAGGCCCGGCTGGCCCGCACCCGCTGGGCCGACCAGATCCCCGGCTCGGGCGACGCCTACGGGGTGAGCGTCGACCGGGTCCGCCACCTGGTGAACTACTGGCGCGACGGGTTCGATTGGCGCAAGGTCGAGGAGACGCTGAACGCGTACCCGCAGTTCACCACCGAGATCGACGGCCAGAACATCCACTTCCTGCACGTGCGGTCATCGCAGGACAGTGCCGAGGCGCTGCCGCTGATCCTGACCCACGGCTGGCCGGGGACGTTCGTGGAATTCCTCAATGTCATCGAGCCGTTGACCGCGGCCGGGCACGACCTGGTGATCCCCTCGGTGCCGGGGTACGGATTCTCCGGTCCGACAACGGAAGCCGGCTGGAACGACACCAGGATCGCGCAGGCCTGGGCCGAGTTGATGCGGCGGCTCGGGTACGACAAGTACGGCGCGGTCGGCAACGACGGCGGCGCGCAGATCTCCCCCGAGCTCGGCCGGGTCGATCCCGAACACGTTGTCGCCGTCCAGGTTTCCCAGGTCTACTCGTTCCCGACGGGCGATCCGGCCGAAATGGCCGACCTCACCGAGGACGAGGCGCAGTCCCTGGCCACCCTGGATTGGTTCGTCAAGAACAAGATGGGGTTCAACATCCTGCAGTCGCAGCAACCGCAGACTTTGGCGCACGCACTGATGGATTCGCCGGCCGGGCTCGTCGGCTGGAACAGTCAACTGCTCGGACCCGACCTCGACGACGACTTCGTGCTGACCAACATCGCGATCCACTGGCTCACCGGCACAGCGGGTTCCGCGATCCGGCACTACTTCGAGAAGGCCAAGGCCGACCAGCCGACCGGACCGACGTCGGTCCCGCTGGCACTGTCGGGCTCCAACGGCGACTTCCACGGCATCCGCCGCTTCGCCGAGCGCGACCACAGCAACATCGTCGCGTGGCGGACCCACGACGTGTACACGCACTACCTGCACCACGTCGCGCCCGAGCTGATGTCCACCGAGATCACCGAGTTCTTCGCGCAGTACCGCTGAGCGTCGCATCCACAGCCCACACCCGCCGGGTGTGGGCTGTTTTGCGTCCCCAGAACCCCGTCGAGCTGGGCAAAACAAGAAAGTTTTCGCCAAGTATTGAAACGGAATGATCCGTTCTGTTAGAGTTTGAAACAGAACGAAACATTCCGTTTCACAAGGAGAACGCCATGAGCACCATCAAGCCCTTCCAGATCAACGTCCCGCAGGCCGAGCTCGACGATCTGGCAGACCGGCTGCGCCGCGCCATCTGGCCGAGCGAACTGCCCGGCGTCGGCGACTCCTACGGCGTGCCCGGCGATCGGGTGCGCAGCCTCGCGCAGTACTGGCTGGAGAGCTTCGACTGGCGGGCGCTGGAGGCGAAGCTGAATTCCTACCCACAGTTCACCACCGAAATCGATGGCGAGAATATCTACTTCCTGCACATCCGGTCCGCCCGCGAGGACGCGCTGCCGGTCGTCCTCACCCACGGCTGGCCCGGCTCCGTGCTCGAGTTCCTCGACATCATCGAGTCGCTCACCACGCCGGAATCCGCCGACGACCCCGCCTTCCACGTGGTGATTCCGGCGTTGCCTGGCATGGGTTTCTCCGGCCCCACCCACAGCACCGGCTGGACCATGCGGCGCGTGGCAAAGGCCTGGATCGAGCTGATGGATCGACTGGGCTACCAGCGTTTCGGCGCGATCGGCAATGACGGCGGCTCGATGGTCTCACCGGAGATCGGCCGCCTGGTACCGGACCGGGTGGTGGGCGTCCATGTGACGCAGCTGTTCTCGTTCCCGTCCGGCGATCCGGCCGAGTTCGTCGATCTCTCGCCGGAGGACCTGGCGGGTCTGGAGCACCTGAAGTGGTTCCAGGACAACAAGATGGCCTTCAATATCCTGTGCAGCCAGCAGCCTCAGACACTGGCCTACGCGCTCTCCGACTCGCCGATCGGGCTGTTGGGTTGGAACGCACAACTTTTCGGCGAGAGCCTGGACGCCGAGTTCGTCATCGGCAACGTCGCCCTCTACTGGCTCACCGGCACCGCGGCGTCGTCGGTCCGGTTCTACTACGAGGAAGCCCACAGCACCGACCGCCCCACCGGGCCGACCACGACCCCGACCGCGGTTGCCATGTTCAAAGGCGATTTCCAGTCGATCCGCCGCTTCGCCGAGCGCGACCACAGCAACATCGTCAGTTGGAACTCCTACGACTCCGGTTCGGTGATCGGCGGTCCGAACGATGCCGCGGGCCACTTCGCCGCGCACGAGGCGCCGGAGCTCCTCGTCGGCGATATCCGGCAGTTCTTCGCCAAGATCGGCTGAGTGCCGCCGCACGGCCCGCACCCCTCCGGAGTGCGGGTCGCCGCATGCGTCAACCGCTCTAGCGTGCACCAACCACCCGAGACTGTCTCTTATGCGATCGAGACTCACGGCCATGGTTCGTCTCACTCCGCGCTGTTGTACTTGATTCACCAACAGCTCAACGGCTTTCACCAAGGAGAGAAACACCATGAAAATCGCTGTCTTCGGAGCCACCAGCACGGTCGGTCGCCTGGTCGTCGCGCAAGCCATCGAGGAGGGTCACGAGGTGACCGCCTTCACCCGTAGCGCGGCGGGTATCGAACAGCGGCACGAGCGGCTGCACATCGTGGAAGGTGATGTGCTGGAAACGCATTCGGTGGAGCGCGCGGTCGTCGGTCAGGATGCGGTGCTCGTCTCGCTCGGCGCGGGCCGCAAGGGCGTGATCCGGGCGGAGGGCACCCGCGCGGTGCTCGCGGCGATGAACCGGACCGGGGTGAAGCGAGTGATCGTGCAGACCACCCTGGGCGTGGGCGAGAGCCGGGCCAACCTGAACTTCGTGTGGAAGTACCTGATGTTCGGGATGCTGCTGCGCCAGGCCTACGCCGACCACGTGCAGCAGGAGGCCTATGTGCGCGCCAGCGACCTGGACTGGACGATCGTGCGGCCCAGCGCCTTCACCGACGGGCCGCGCACCCGCGGCTTCCGGCGCGGCTTCCCCGCGGACGAGCGCGGGCTCGCGCTGAAGATCTCCCGCGCCGACATCGCCGACTTCATGCTCGAGCAGCTGACCGATACCACCTATCTGCGTCAGGCACCGGGCATCTCTAACTGAACGGCAGGCCATGCCACGGCGCGCCGCGACCCACGCTCCGAACCCGGTGCGTGGGTCGCCACTGCCCGAAGGCGCACCGAGCCAACGACTCTCGGCCTACGCGTGCTCGTGCAGTTCACCCCAGGCCGGGAACGGATCCGGGTAGCCTGCCCACTCGGCCGGACCCGCGGCGAACTCCACATCGGTGAGCAGTGCATTGTCGAGCAGGGCACGCACCTTGTCCCGATCGAGCTTGATACCGATGAAGACAATCTCCTGTCCGGCAGGCACTTCCAGCGCCGACCACCACGCGGCGGGCTCGAAGACGAGATTCGGCCCGGCCTGGGACCAGATGGCCGCCAGGGTGGCGCGGCTGGCGATCCAGCAGAAACCCTTGCTGCGCAACAGCCCACGCAGTTCACCGAGCGCCTCGGACAGCCGCAGTGGATGGAACGGCCGGTCGGCGGTGTAGGTGAGGCTGCGGATGCCGTACTCCTCGGTCTCCGGCGTGTGCCCGCCCGCCAGCTCCTCGTCCCAGCCCTCGGCCTCCGCCGCGACGACCGGGTTGTACCGGCCGGTGCCGAGCACCTCGCTCAACTCGACCACACCGTTGGTCGTGCGCAACACGTGGGCGCGCGGATTGAGTTTGCGCACAGTCGCTTCCACCGCGCCCGCAGCCGCGGCGCCGACCAGATCGGTCTTGTTCACCAGCAGCACATCGGCGAACTCCACCTGATCCACCAGCAAGTCGGCGATGGTGCGGGCATCGCCCTCGCCCGCCTGTAGATTCCGCTCGGCCAGCGCCTGCCCGCGGGCCACCTCGGCGAGGAAGGTGGACGCGTCGACCACCGTCACCATGGTGTCCAGCCGCGCGATATCGCCGAGCTTGAACCCGTCCTCGAACTCCCAGTCGAAGGTGGCGGCCACCGGCATCGGCTCGGAGATGCCGGTCGACTCGATCACCAACTGGTCGAACCGCCCCTCCCGCGCGAGCCTGCCCACCGCCTCGATGAGGTCCTCGCGCAGCGTGCAGCAGATGCAGCCGTTGGTCAGCTCGACGAGCTTCTCCTCGGTGCGATCGAGGTGCCCCTGGCCGGCCACCAGCGCGGCGTCGATGTTGACCTCGCTCATGTCGTTGACAATGACCGCCACCCGGCGGCCCTCCCGGTTGGCGAGGATGTGATTGAGCAGCGTCGTCTTGCCCGCGCCGAGGAAGCCGGACAGCACGGTGACGGGGAGCAGGTCGACGGGCGGTGAGGTGGTCATACCTTAATGATAATGGTTTTCATTTGCTGTCAGCAGACCGGGTCGCCGGTTGCGCGTGGCAACTCGGGCCGACGGTCGTAGGGTTTGTCTGGTGAAGCTGTTGCCATTGACCCCCGACGGGCAGACTCCCGTCCGGGTGCTCACCATTGCCGGAACCGACTCCGGTGGCGGCGCCGGAATTCAGGCCGATTCGCGCACCATGGCCCTGTGCGGGGTGCACGCCTGCGTGGCGGTCGCGGCGGTGACGGTGCAGAACTCGGTGGGGGTCAGCGACTTCCACGAGGTCCCGCCGCACATCGTGGCGGGCCAGGTCCGCACCGTGGCCACCGATATCGGGGTCGGCGCGGCCAAGACCGGCATGCTGGCCTCGACAGCCATCATCGAGGCCGTCGCGGCGGTCTGCCGGGAGGTGGGCATCGGCCGGGACGGCCGGATCCCGCTGGTGGTCGATCCGGTCGCCGCCTCCATGCACGGCGACCCACTGCTGCACGAGGAGGCGCTGGACGCCGTCCGGCACACGCTGATCCCGCTGGCGACGGTGGTGACGCCGAACCTCGACGAGGTCAGGCTGATCACCGGCATCGAGGTCACCGACGACGCCTCCGCCCGCTCGGCCGCCGAGGCACTGCACAAACTCGGTGCGCAGTGGGCGATCGTGAAGGGCGGGCACCTGCGCGCCTCGGAGTACAGCACCGACCTGCTCTTCGACGGTGCACAGTTCCTGGAGTTCACCGCGCCGCGGATCGGCACCGGCAACGATCACGGCGGCGGGGACACCCTGGCCGCGGCGATCGCGTGCGCGCTGGCCAACGGGTATCCGGTGCCCGAGGCGGTGGAGTTCGCCAAGGAGTGGACCTACCGGTGCCTCGCCGCGTCGTACGACCTCGGCGCGGGGCACGGTCCGGTGTCACCGCTGTGGCGGTTGCACCACGACTGACATCGGCGCGACCCCCGGAAATTGGGGGTGATTCACCGCACCAGCAGCCCCTTAAGGGGGCGGTTTCTTGTCGGTGGGTGCTGAGACAATAGAGATGTCGCAAACGCGGTCGGCCTCGACGAAGCGGTCGAACCAGAACAGCGTCGTTCGGGTGGATGCGACCAAGGTTCCAGCGCAGGCCCGGCGATGCCGCGGCCGGCGAGGCAAGGCGCTATTCGCCGGAAAAGGCAAGGTGCAGTGGCAGATCAGTGTCGATGACGATGCCGTTGAGCCGAGCATTGGCCTCGGTGAGCGCGGCGATGGTCTCGGCAAGGTAGGCAACGAACTTCTCGATCGGCATCGGCTGCGTCTTCAACCGGTTCGCGCCGAGCCACCAGTCGGTGGCCGACCCGACCGCACCGAAAATCGAGTAGATGACGAGTTCGACACTGTCCACCTCGACCGAGGTGTCGGCGACCAATTCGGCGAACAGATCAGCGGCCCGTTTCGCGGACTGCCGCGCCGATTGCAGCGCGCGTTCGGAGTCATCGGACTGCTGCGCGAAATGACTGTGCAGCATGAACCGGAAGACGTTGGGGTGCTGCGACACCACCAGCGCGTACTCCGCGGCGCCGCGACGCACCAGCTCGCGCGCCGAGTCGTTGGTCAGATCCACGCTCGACATCAGCTGCTCCCACAGCATGTCGCGGACCCGGTCGACGATGGCGTTGTACAGGTCGGTCTTGTCCTCGAAGTGCCGGTACAGCTTGGGTTTTGCCGCGCCCGCCTCCTTGGCGATATCGCCCATGCTGACTTCAGGGCCGAACTTGTCCAGCGCGCGGAACGCCGCGTCGACGAACTCCTCGCGCACCTTCAGCCGGTGCTCCCGCCAGCGCTCCGTGCGTGCGTCGACGCGCTTGCGTGGCACCTCGTCTATTTTTCGCCCGCTGCGCATCACAATTCCGGATGCTACCTGCTACCAGCGGTACCGATGACCGGGTCGCGCCGTTGACATCGGCTGAGGCGTGGGACACACTCGGGAAACTACCCAGAACCGGTGGTATCAGGTTCCGAACGCAGAGAGCCGGTGGGGACGATGACGTCCGCGATCCACACCCGAGTCCTCATTGTCGGCAGCGGTTTTTCCGGCCTCGGCATGGGCATCGCCCTCGACAAGGCGGGTATCGACGATTACCTCATCGTAGAGCAGGCCGCGGAGATCGGCGGCACCTGGCGCGACAACACCTATCCCGGCTGTGCCTGCGATGTGCCGACCCATTTGTACTCGTATTCCTTTGAGCCACGCACGACTTGGCGGCGGCTGTTCTCCGGGCAGCAGGAGATCTTCGACTATCTGAAGGACGTCGCCGACAAATACCGGCTGCGGCCGCGCATCCGCTTCCGGCAGCACATGGCCCACGGGTATTGGGACGAAGACGAGCGACGCTGGCACGCGTTCAGCGCGGACGGTCAGGAATATGTCGCGCAGTTCCTCGTGTCCGCGGTCGGCGCGCTGCATATTCCGAGCATTCCGGATTTTCGCGGCAGCGCCGACTTCACCGGTGCCACATTTCACTCGGCGCAGTGGGAGCACGAGGTCGAGCTGGCGGGCAAGCGGGTCGCGGTGATCGGAACGGGCGCCAGCGCAGTGCAATTCGTGCCGGAGATCGTCGGCGAGGTAGCGGCGTTGACCGTCTTCCAGCGCACCGCGCCGTGGGTGATGCCGCGCGCGGACGTGGAGTTCTCCGAACGTTTCCGGCGTGCGCTCGGCCGGGTGCCCGGCCTGCGCTTGGCGCTGCGCAATGGAATCTATTGGGGCGCCGAGGTCGGCGGGTACGCGATGAACTGGCGGCCCGCGCTGCTGAAGGTGCTCGAGCGGCTCGGCAGGCGCCACATCGAGCGCCAGATCGCCGATCCGGTGCTGCGGGCCCAGGTGACGCCGGACTATCGGGCGGGCTGCAAACGGCTGCTCGGCTCGGATACCTACTATCCGGCGCTCGCCGATCCCAAGACCGAGCTGGTCACCGCAGGCATCGACCATTTCACCGAAGACGGCATCGTCACCACCGACGGTGTCGAGCGTCAGGTCGATGTGATCATCTACGGCACCGGCTTTCACGTGCTCAATTCGTACAAGAATCTGCCGATGGTCGGCCTGCGCGGGGTGGATCTGACCGAGCGCTGGGACCGGGAGGGCGTGCAGGCGCATCGCGGGATCACGGTCGCCGACATGCCGAACGCCTTCTTCCTGGTCGGGCCGAACACCGGCCTCGGCCACAACTCGATGATCTTCATGATCGAGGCACAGATCCACTATGTGCTGCAGGCGATTCGGCGGGTACGCGAGCAGGGCGCGGTCGCGTTGGTGCCGCGGCGGTCGGCGCAGGACCGATTCAATGCCCGGCTGCAACAGGGGCTTTCCCGCTCGGTGTGGAATACCGGCGGCTGCCAGAGCTGGTACCTGGACGAGCACGGGAACAATCGGACGCTGTGGTCCGGGTTCACCTGGCAGTACTGGCTGCAGACCAGGCGGCTCGACCCGGCGGAGTACGAGTTCATCGGTCCCGCACCGAGTTCCCCGACGCGGCGCACGGTCGTCCTGGAAGACATTCCGATCCAGACTTTTCCAACGCCCCACCGCAATGGTCGGTCGACCCGCCCGCCCCGCAACCCCGAGGACGTTCAATGAAGAACTTCACAGACAAGGTCGCCGTGATCACCGGCGCGGGCTCCGGCATCGGCCGGGCGCTGGCAGTGGAACTCGCCCGGCGCGGGGCTCGGCTGGCGCTGTCGGACATCAACACCGAATCGGTGGCCGATACCGCGGGACGTTGCGAAAAGCTCGGTGCGACAGCGGTTCCGTACGAGCTCGACGTCGCGCACCGGGCCGCGGTGTATGCGCATGCCGCGGCCGTGCGCGGCGAATTCGGGCGGGTGAACCTGGTCATCAACAACGCGGGCGTGGCCCTCGGCGCCGATGTCGAGGACATGACGTGGGACGACTTCGACTGGCTGATGAACATCAACTTCTGGGGTGTCGCACACGGCACCAAAGCCTTCCTGCCCGACCTCATCAGGTCCGGCGACGGGCATATCGTCAATGTGTCCTCGGTGTTCGGGCTGGTCGGCGTGCCGACCCAAAGCGCTTACAACGCAGCTAAATTCGCGGTCCGTGGGTTCACCGAGGCACTGCGGCAGGAGATGCGGATCGCCGGGCATCCGGTCGGTGTCACCTGCGTGCATCCTGGCGGCGTGAAGACGAATATCGCGGTGAGCGCCCGCGGCATCCCCGACGACGTGGACGTCGAGACGATCCGCCGTGGCTTCGACGCGCTCACCCTGACCAGCCCGGACGCCGCCGCGAAAACCATTCTGCACGGCGTCGCGAAGAACAAGGCCCGGGTGCTGATCGGGGCCGACGCCCGCGCCATCGACCTGATCCCCCGCCTGCTCGGCCCGGCCTACGCAGACCTCGGCGTCCCGCTGTACCGGGCGGGCAGGCGGACGGCGGCGCGGTTCGGTATCGCCCTGTAGGACGGCGACTAGCGACGCCGCGCCGTGCCGGAGCGGGGCGGCACCGGCGGTGGCGGAATCAGCAGGCCCGCGCTGGTGCGCGAGCCCGCCTGCTTGAGTCGTTCGTGCACCGGGGTGAGTTCGAAGCTGTGCACGCCGTCGAGGGTGGCCATCTTGGTGGTCACATAGTGGTACACATCGTCGGTGGTGTCCGCGGTCAGCACGGCGAAGATGTTGAACGGTCCGGTAACCGCTGCGGCGTAGGCGGTTTCGTCGTGCTCGGCGATGGCGCGGCCGATCGCAGCCAGCCGCGCCGGGGCGACCCGCAGCCAGAGGAACGCCGACAGGCTGGAACCCAGTGCGGCAGGGGCGATGTCGAGATCGAAATAGAGAATGCCTGCGGCCTGCAGGGCGGCGATGCGGCGGGCCACCCGGCCGATGCTCATGCCGGTGGCACGCGCCAGGACGGAGTAGCTTGCGCGCCCGTCGCGGGCCAGCAGCTCGAGCAGTGCGTCGTCCTGGTCCCGGAGCTGTAGGTCGGCCTCGGTGTAATCCGTTGCGGCCGTGCTGTGCTCGCCCTCGACGCGCTTGGCCTGCCTGCCGCGCCAGTCGACCGCGCCCGGCCCGACGAAGCGGTGCAGAATCATCGCCGCGGCGATGTCGTGTACCGGCGCCGTGCGCTGTAGTCGCTGCACCAGCAGGTCGTCGCGATCCTGCTGGGTGCGCGGGTGCAGCGAGAAGTTGACCTCGGCGCCGGCCGCCGCGATGGCGACCCACGCGGCGTCGTCGCGGCGCGCCAACGCCTCACCGACCTGACGCGCGCCGTCCGGACGGCAGTGCACCCGGATGATCCAGTCGTTCTCGCCGAGCGCACGGGAGTCGACCGCGCCGATCACCCGGACCACGCCGTCGCGGCGTAGCCGCCGGTAGCGGCGGGCGACGGTCTGCTCGGCGACGCCCAGTTCGGCGGCGACCCGGTTGAACGAGACCCGGGGATCGAGCTGTAGCGCCTGCACGATCTGCGTATCGACGCCGTCCAAGATGGAGTTTTTGCCTATTCCAGCGGCGCTCATAGGGAGGAAATGTACGCCGAGTCGGCATCGTGGCGTCCGTTCGACCCGATTCTCCGGATACTCGACGCCGTCTCCACGCTCCCCGATTTTCGAGAGAGGACAACGGCTTTGCGCAAATGGCTGCCGCTGCTGACGGTGTGTCTGGGCACCTTCATGCTGTTGGTCGACGTCACCATCGTGAACGTCGCACTACCCGACATGCGGAACGATTTGGACGCGTCGTTCAGCGCACTGCAATGGGTCGTCGACGGCTACGCCCTCGCCATGGCGGCGCTCATGCTCGGCGCGGGCTCGATCGCCGACTCGGCCGGGCATCGCCGCACCTACCTGGCGGGATTGCTGCTGTTCGCGGTGTCCTCGCTGGTCTGCGGCCTCGCGCCGAACCCGACCGTGCTCATCCTCGCCAGGGTGGTGCAGGGGATCGGCGCGACGACCATGGCGTGCACCACCTTCGCCCTGCTGAACAACTCGTACACCGAACGGGACCGAGGCACCGCGTACGGGGTCTGGGGCGCTGTCGCGGGCGCGTCCAGCGCCGTCGGGCCGATCATCGGCGGCGTCCTCACCGATCTCGCCTCCTGGCGCTGGATCTTCTTCGTCAACCTGCCGGTCAGCGCGGTGGCCGTGGCGCTGTGCCTGTGGGTACTCGCCGACGGGGAGCGGGCGCAGCGCGGCCGGATCGACGGCACGGGCATGGTGGCGTTCACCGTCAGCGCGGCGGCCGCTACCTACGCGCTGATCCGGGCCAACGAGCACGGCTGGTCCGATCCGCTCACCTGGTGGTTGCTGCTGGTCGCGGCGGTGTCGCTGGTGGTGTTCCTGCTCGTCGAACGGGCTTCGGCCCACCCGATGCTCGACCTGGCGCTGCTGCGTGACCGTTCGTTCGTCGGCGTGCTCGGCGCCGCCGGTGCGCTGTTCTTCGCCGCCTTCAGCGCGCTGATGTACACCCAGATCTGGCTGCAGTCGGTGCTCGGACTGAGTGCGATCCAGGCCGGCGCGGTGGGACTTCCGTTGTCCGTCATGGCTTTTCTGGTATCCGGCGGCTTCGGCCGATATCTGCACGGAGAGCACCGCGGCCGGATCATCGCGGGCGGTCTCTTCGCCACCGGCCTCGGCGGGGTGACGGGCGCGCTGCTGGTGCACGGCGAAGCAGGTTGGGCGGCACTGGTTCCCGGCTTTCTGGTCATCGGGCTCGGGGTCGGCCTGGCCACCGCGACGTTGAGTTCGGCGGCGATGGCGGCGGTTCCGTGGCAGCGGGCCGGAATGGCGACGGGCGCGGTCAATACCGCGCAGCAGCTGAGCTTCACCCTCGGGATCGCCACCCTGGGCAGTGTTTTCACGGCACGAGCGGCGGATGTGCTCGCCGAGCGGGCGGTGCCGGACGCGCAGGCCTCGGCGCGGGCTGTGGGCGGCGGTCAAGCCGCGGTGCTGGTGCAGCAGGCGCCTGGCGAGGCGCAGTCCGCGCTGGCGGCGACCGTGCGAGCCGCTGCGGCGGCGGGCGTTCAGGGCACGCTAGCGGTCAGCGGGGTCGTCGGCTTGATCGGCGGCGCACTCGTGCTGTTGCTGATGCGGCGACGCAGCGGTCCAGTGTCGGAGGTGGCCGAAGAGGCGGCACGGCTGCCCGCCTGATCGGCGCGAATTCCGGGCGGCCTGTTCGCACGGGCCGGTTAGGGAACTGTCGCTGAGCGAGGACCGAGCGCCTCGCTCAGCGGCGGTCAGCGCTTCTTCGGATCGATGATGCTCTGCTCGGGCGCGGACTTGGTCTTCTTGTCCGCTCGCTTCTCTTTCAGCGACTTCCCGGATTTCTTCGACATCGAGCTGCGCGGAGACTTGTCGGACAAACGTGGTCCTTTGCTCGGAGGACCTGAACGGTCCCGGTCCCCCGACCGTACGCTACGCCCGCCGACGCCGGGACCGATCCGCGCTGGTCGCCACGCCCCCAGGAACCTCACAGCTGGGGCCCAGCTCCGTGACAACGTGGCGGCCGAAGGTAGTCCCTATGACCGAGACTGTGACCGTCGCGGCGGCGGAATTAGCCGAGAGACCGGGTGCGCCCGTGCTGGACGTGGTGATACCCGTCTACAACGAAGAGACCGACCTCGGCATCTGTGTGCGCAGGCTGCATGCGTATCTGCGCGAAGGGTTCCCCTTCCCGGCGCGGATCACGGTCGCCGACAATGCCAGCACCGACGCCACCCTGCAGGTCGCCGAGCTGCTCGCCGAGGAGCTCGACGGCGTGCGGGTGCTGCATCTGGATGCCAAGGGGCGTGGACGGGCGCTGCGTGCGGCCTGGGAACACTCCGATGCGCAGGTAGTCGCCTACATGGATGTGGACCTGTCCACCGATCTGAACGCGCTGCTGCCCCTGGTGGCGCCGCTGATCACCGGTCATTCGGACCTGGCGATCGGGACCCGGCTCAGCTCGTCCTCGCGGGTGGTGCGCGGGCCCAAGCGCGAGATCATCTCGCGCTGCTACAACCTCTTGCTGAAAGCCTCACTGCAAGCGCACTTTTCGGACGCACAGTGCGGGTTCAAGGCGATGCGCAGCGAGGTGGCGCGGCAGTTGCTGCCGCTGGTGCGCGACGGGGAGTGGTTCTTCGACACCGAGCTGCTCGTGCTCGCCGAGCGGGCCGGGTTGCGCATCCACGAGGTGCCGGTGGACTGGATCGACGATCCGGACAGCCGCGTCGACATCGTCGACACCGCCCGCAAGGATCTGCTCGGTATCGGGCGGTTGACGCGGGCGCTGGCCACCGGGGCGCTGCCGCTGGAGGAACTGCGCCGTGCGGTGGGGCGCGAACCGCTGGTGCCGGGGGTACCGCTCGGGATGGTCGGCCAGCTGGTTCGTTTCGCGATCGTCGGCGTGCTGAGCACGCTGGCCTATCTGCTGCTCTACGTGGTGCTGCAATCGTTCACCGATGCGCAGGTGGCCAACTTCCTGGCGCTGCTGATCACCGCGGTCGCCAATACCGCGGCCAATCGGGCGTTCACCTTCGGGGTGCGCGGGGCGACGGGTGCGGTGTCGCATCAGTTCCAAGGGTTGGTGATCTTCGGTATCGGGTTGGCGCTGACCAGCGGATCACTGTTCACCCTGCATCATTGGGCGCCGGACGCGCCGGTGCATCTGGAACTGTTCGTGCTGGTGCTCGCCAATCTGGTGGCCACGATTCTGCGATTCGTCGGATTGCGGTGGGTGTTCCGGAATACGCCGAACCCGGCGCGCAAGGCGCTCGCAGCGACCGACTCCGACGCTGGTTCCGGCGCAGACGACGAGGAAGGTGTTCGATGACCGCGACACTGGCGCCGCCCACCGCGGCTCCGGCACAGCCCGCGCTCGAACGGAGGCCCCGTTGGGAATACCCGGCATTGGCGGTCCTGCTGATCGGCACGACTATCGCGTACCTGTGGAATCTGAGCGTGAACGGTTGGTCGAATTCGTTCTATTCCGCTGCGGTGCAAGCCGGTTCGGTGTCGTGGAAGGCGTTCTTCTTCGGGTCGTCGGATGCGGCGAACTCGATCACCGTGGACAAGCCGCCCGCCGCGCTGTGGCTGATGGAGCTCTCGGTGCGGGCGTTCGGGTTGAACAGCTGGAGCATTCTGGTGCCGGAGGTGCTGCTCGGTGTCGCGAGCGTGGCACTGCTGTGGGCGACGGTGCGCAGGCCGTTCGGGCCCGCCGCCGGGTTGCTCGCCGGACTGGTGCTCGCGGTGACTCCCGTTGCGGTGCTGATGTTTCGGTTCAACAATCCGGATGCACTGCTGGTCTTCCTGATGGTGGCCGCGGCGTGGGCGATCACCCGGGCGGTCGAGGACGGGCGCTGGCGTTGGCTGGTGCTGACCGGGGTGTTCGTCGGGTTCGGCTTTCTCACCAAGCAGCTGCAGGTGCTGCTGGTTGTTCCGCCGCTGGCCCTGACCTATCTGTTCGCGGGGCCGCCCAAGCTGGGCAAACGCATCGTGCAGCTAGTGGCCGCAGGTGTCGCCATGGTGGTCGCGGCCGGGTGGTGGTTGCTCGCCGTGGAACTGTGGCCTGCCTCGTCGCGGCCGTGGATCGGTGGGTCGCAGAACAATTCGATTCTCGAGCTCACGCTCGGTTACAACGGGCTCGGCCGGCTCAGTGGAAACGAGAGCGGCAGTGTCGGACCCGGTGGCGAGCTGCCGCCCGGCGGCAACGGCCTGTGGGGCAGCACCGGCATCACCCGCATGTTCGAAGCGGCGCAGGGTGGTCAGATCGCCTGGCTGATCCCGGCCGCGCTGGTGGCCTTGGTCGCCGGAATTCTGTTGCGCGGCAAGGCCAACCGTACCGACCCGCAGCGGGCAGCGCTGATCCTCTGGGGCGGTTGGCTGTTGGTGACCGGCTTGACCTTCAGCTTCATGGCGGGGATCTTCCACCAGTACTACACGGTGGCGCTGGCTCCGGCCGTCGGCGCGCTCGTCGGCGCGGGAACGGTGCTGCTGTGGCGTGAGCGGCACCGGCTGTGGGTGCGGGCGATGCTCGCGCTCGCCGTCGGGCTCACCACCGCGACCGCGTGGATGCTGTTGTCCCGCAGTGTGCATTGGGTGCCGTGGTTGCGGTGGGCCGTGCTCGTTGTCGGTGTACTCGCGACAATCGCCGCGCTCGTGCCCGCCCGGCGCAAGCTCGCCGTCACCGCCGCGCTGACCATCGCCTTCACCGGACTGGCCGGGCCGACCGCATACGCCATCGACACGATCGCCACGCCGCACGAGGGTTCCATCCCGTCGGCGGGTCCGAATGTGGGCGGGTTCGGCATGTTCGGCAGGCCACCGTGGGCCGAGGGGATGGACGGTCCCGGCGCACCTCCGCCCGGCGGCGCACCGAACGGCCGCGCACCCGGCGGACACCCCGGAAACAGGCCGGGCCAGGGCGCGATGCCGACCGGTGGTCCCGGCCGGGAAATCACCGCGGGTGGCCTGCTCGGTGCTGGCAAACCGAGCGAAAAAGTGGTGTCCCTGCTCGAACACAACGGCACCACCTACACCTGGGCCGCCGCGGCCATCGGCTCGAACAGCGCCGCGGGCTACCAACTCGCCACCGAACTCCCGGTAATGCCCATCGGCGGCTTCAACGGCAGCGACCCCTCCCCCACCCTCGACCAATTCAAAGAGTATGTAGCCCAAGGAAAGATCCACTACTTCATCGGCAGCAACCGCGGTGGACACAACGAAGTATTCGGCCCTGCTCCCTCCGGCTCCAGTTCCCAGATCGCCCAATGGGTTCAGGAAAACTTCACCGCCACCGAAGTAGACGGAATCACGCTCTACGACCTCACCACCCGCTGAATCGCCGTGATCCGCACCGGTACCGCGGATCACGGCCCGGAAAGTGCCGTAGCGGCAGCGAGTTCGCTGCCGCTACGGACCGTGGTGCGCCAGGCTACTACGCGGCCGGATAGGTGGCTTCGAGCCATTCGGCGTAGGTGGGGCCGGCGAGAACGGCGTGCGGGCTGGGGAGCAGCGTGCCGTCTTCGAAGGCTTCGCGGTCCGGATTCTGCGGGTCGCCTGCTTCGATGATGTGGGCGGGGCCGCCGCGGCGGGCGGCGAAGAGGGTGGCGGCGCCTGCCATGGTTTCGGGTTGCGGGCCCGCGATTTCGGGGAACGGAGTCGCGGTGGCGGCCGGGTCGACGGCGAGGTCGACGAGCGCTTCGGCGACGGTGCGGGCGGCCACCAACTGGGTGCGCATGGCGGCAATATGGGCTGTGTCGCCCTGGGTGCCCCACTGGGTCATCACCTCGACCAGTTCGTGGAACTGGGCGGCGCGCAGGATATGCACGGGCAGCGGGCCTTCCAGCAACTTCTGCTCGTGGACCAGCTTGGCGGCGTTGTAGCCCGCGGTCGCGTTGTCGATGCCGATGATCGAGACGGCGACCAGGCGCTCGACGCCGGCCTGTTGGCCAGCCTCGTGCAGGTTGCGGGCGGCCGCGGTGAAGAATTCGGTGGCGATGTCTTTGTCGGCGGAGGGCGTGCTGGCGGCGTCGATGACGACCTGCACGCCGTCGAGCGCCTCCACCAGGCCCGCGCCGGTCTCGAGGTCAACGCCGTTCTTCCGCGAGAACGCGACGACCTCGTACCCCCGCTCGGTCAGCACATCCACCACGTGCTTGCCCAGCCGTCCGGTCGCCCCGGCCACCGCGATCTTCTTGGTCGTCGTCATGATTCCTGCTCCTCTGTGTCACTGCGTTGTTCCGCGTTCACAGAGAGGACGACGCAGCGTCAGCGAGTGTGACATCTCGCAAAAGCCCAGGTAGCAGGCGTTCAGCTGAGCATTGTCAGGAGGCGCTCGTGCACTACGTCCCGGACGACGGGGGTGAGATCGGGTTTCTCGGCGAGGAGTTCGAGCGTGCGCAGGATTTGCAGGGCTTCGATGCGCAGGGGGAGGTCGGGGTCGGTGGGGTCGAAGCCCGCGCGCTCCAGGAAGTCGGGCCAGGCGGCGGGGAGGGAGCCCGCGAGGCTGACCGACCAGGCCCACCAGGCTGGGTCGAAGAGCGGGTCGGCGAGGCGGACGGACTCGAAATCGAGCAGGCCGGTGATGGTTTCGCCGTCGGTGAGGATGTTGACGGGGGTGAAATCGCCGTGCGCGAGGACGGTGGGGCGGTCGGCGAAGAGCGTGGGCAGGGACTTCAGGGTCCGGTCGAAGCTGGCGCGGTGCGCCGGGCCGAGTTCCAGGGCGGCGGCCCAACCGGTCGCACTCTCGACGAGGCGGGTGGGGCTCGCCCAGAGGTCGTCGAGTTGCAGGCCCGCGGTGGGCAGGCGGCGGAACGCCGCGAGCAGGGTGCCCATCTCGCGGGCGAGAGCGGCGAACCGCGGGCCGTCGAGGTCGAGTTCGCCGCTGGCCGGGACCGGGACACCGGGCAGGGCGTCGAAGACGATCCAGGCCGGGTCGGCGTCGAGGTCGAAGCGGCGGATGCGCGGAATGGTGATGCCGCGTTTGGCGGCGGGCTCCAGCAGGGTGTGCATCACCCGCAGGCGGCGTTCGGCGTCGTCGGGGTTGCGGTAGCGCTGCAGCACCATCCGGTCGCCGTCGGCGAGGGTGAGCAGGTCGGTGCGGTTCTGGAACCCCCATTCGGCGGGCGCGCTACCGGCAATCGGCTGGCCGAGGGTCTGCTCGAGCCCGCCGTACTCCGCACTGTCCATACGGCAGACCCTAAGGCACGCACGGACTGTTGCGCGCCGATCGGCTCAGCACATTCAGCGCGGCGCGTTCAACGCCGTGTGCAGGGTGGCCGCCCACTGCTGGACGATCTGCTTGCGACGCGCGGAGTCGTCGGTGAGCACGTCGGCCAGGCCGAGACCGCGGGCCAGGTCGAGGGTGGCCTGAACGAGGTGGTGGGTGACCGGATCGGCGTCGTCGACACCAAGCGCCTCCACCGCGCGCCGGTGCGAGACCCGGCCGAATTTGGCTTCCAACGGGACAATTCGCTCACGCAGCGCCGGATCGGCGGCCGCGTGTGTCCAGACCTGCAGCGCCGCTTTGAACAGCGGGCTGGTGTAGGACTCGACCAGGCCCGCCACCACGGCCTCGGTGCGGCCGACCCCGTCGGCCAAGGCGGCGACCGCGATCGCCTCGTCCTTGGCCTGCTGGGTCCGGCTGTCGAACATGTACTCCAGCGCGGCGGTGATCAGGTCTTCCCTGGTCGGGAAGTGATGCTGCGCCGCGCCCCTGGACACCCCGGCCCGCTCGGCGACGACCGCGACCGTCGCTGCCGCCCAGCCGGTTTCGGCCAGGCAGTCGATGGTCGCCTCCAACAGGCGCTGCCGGGTGGCTCGGCTGCGGTCCTGCTTGGGTTCGTGGGGTGTCGCCATGGGGCTATTGTGCCCAGCTCGGCGGACGGCGCTGCAGGAAGGCCGCCATGCCCTCGTGCACCTCGGCGGTGCCGAAGAAGCTCGCCGAGCGCTTGGCCAGCTCCTCGGCCGAGGCGTCGAACTCGGCCAGCACGGCCGCGTTCACCAGTCGCTTGCTCTCGGCCAGCCCCTGCGGCGAGCCCTTGCGCAGCTCCGCGCGCAGCCGCGCCACCTCGGCCACCGGGTCGGCGGCCCCGACGGTGATCAGCCCGATCTGTTCGGCGGTGTCGGCGCCGAACTTCTCGCCGGTCAGGAAGTACCTACCGGCCGCACGCGAGGTGAGCCGGGGCAGCAGGGTCAGCGAGATCATGAACGGGGCCAGCCCGATTCGCACCTCGGTGAGGGCGAAACTGCTGGTCGGGCCGGCCACCGCGATATCGCAGGCCGCGACGATGCCCATGCCGCCTGCGCGCACGTTGCCGTCGATCTGGGCGATCACCGGCTTCGGGGTGGCGAGCAGGCGGCGCAGCACACCGATCATGGTGCGGGTGCGGTCGTCGGCCGCCACCGCGGGGTCGGCATTGCTCGCCTCGGTGAGGTCGGCGCCCGCGCAGAAGGTGTTGCCGGTGTGCGCGAGCACGATGCCACGGACCGCGTCGTCGGCGGCCGCGTCGTCGAGCCCCTGCAGGAGTTCGGCGACGAGCTTGGACGACAACGCGTTCCGGTTGTGCGGCGAATCGAGCGTCAGCGTCGCGAAGCCGTCCGCGACGTCATAGCGGACGAACGGACCGGTCACGGTCTCGGTCATGGGGGGAAGGCCTCTCAGTAGGACTTCGGCAGGCCCAGCGAGTACTGGGCGACGAAGTTCAGCACCATTTCGCGGCTGACCGGGGCGATCCGGCCGATCCGCGCGGCGGCCAGCATGGCGGCCAAGCCGTACTCCTTGGTGAGGCCGGCGCCACCGTGGGTCTGGATCGCCTGGTCGAGTGCCTTGATACTCGCCTCGGCCGCAGCGTATTTCGCCATATTGGCGGCCTCGGCGGCACCCATCTCGTCGCCGGTGTCGTAGAGCGTCGCCGCCTTGCGCATCATCAGCTTCGCCAGCTCCAGCTCGATCTTCACCTGGGCCAGCGGATGCGAAATGCCTTGGTGCGCACCGATCGGCGTCTTCCACACGGTGCGTTCCTTGGCGTACTCGACGGCGCGATCGATGGCGTAGCGGCCGAGGCCGATGGCCATCGCGGCGCCCATCACCCGCTCCGGGTTCAGGCCGGCGAACAGCTGCATCAGTGCGGCGTCCTCCCTGCCGACCAGCGCGCTGCCGGGCAGGCGGACATCGTCGAGGAACAGCGTGAACTGGTGGTCCGGCTCGATGATGTCCATTTCCTGCGGCGTCTTGTGGAAGCCCTCGGCGTCGGTCGGCACGATGAACAAGGCGGGCTTGAGCTTGCCGGTCTTGTGATCCTCGGTGCGCGACACGATGAGCACGGCCTCGGCCTGGTCCACGCCGGAGATGAAGATCTTGCGCCCGTTGAGAATCCAGTCGTCCCCGTCGCGGCGCGCGGTGGTGGTGATCTGGTGCGAGTTCGAGCCCGCGTCCGGCTCGGTGATGCCGAAGACCATCTTGGCCGAGCCGTCACCGAGCTTGGGCAGCCACTGCTGCTTCTGCTCGTCGGTGCCGTACTTGGTGATGATGGTGCCGCAGATGGCCGGGGAGACGACCATGAGCAGCAGGCCCGCGCCCTGGGCGGAGAGTTCCTCCATGACCAGCGCCAGCTCGTACAGGCCTGCCCCGCCGCCGCCGTACTCCTCAGGGAGGTTCACGCCGAGGAAGCCGAGTTTGCCTGCCTCGTCCCATAGTTCGGTCAGCGGCTCGTTGGCGCGCGCCTTCGGCAGCACGTAGTCGCGGTAGTTGTACTTCGCGGCAAGCGCGGCGACCGCCGCCCGCAGCGCCGTCTGTTCTTCGGTCTCGATGAAGCTCATGCCTGCACCTCGCTGACGCTCGGTTCCGGCATGTGCTTCGCACGCTGGCACATGATTCGTTCGCTGCGCTCTCTCATTTGCTCTCCTGGGATTCCGTGCCCTCGGCAGGGTCGACGACGGCGAGTACGGCACCGACTTCGACCTGCTGGCCGACGGTGACATTGACGGCACTGAGCACACCGGCGGCGGGCGCGGCGATGGTGTGCTCCATCTTCATCGCCTCCAACCACAGAATGGGCTGGCCCTGTTCGACGTGGCTGCCGACCTCGGCGCCGAGCCGGATCACGCTGCCCGGCATGGGCGCCAGCAGTGAGCCGGTGGCCACCTGGTCGGCTGGGTCGCTGAAGCGCGGCAGTCGGCGCACGCTGACCGGCCCGAGCGGGGAGTCGACGCACACCAGGTCGCCGTAGCGGGCGACGGCGAATTGCCTTCGCACCGCGCCTTTCTCGGTCGGAACGGCGAGAACGACGCGATCCGGTGTCGCTTCGACGAGCTCGAGCCCGTCGAAACCGTCCACCGAGACGACTCCGCGGGTGTAGCGGTAGCCGATGTCGTGTGTCCCGCTGGTGCGGCTCTCGAACAGCTTGTGCGTGGACTGGGACGGCAGGTTCCGCCAGCCACTGGGCAGTCCGCCGCCGACCCGGGCGGTGCGGCGATTGGCCGCGGCATCGGTCAGCGCGGCGGCCACGATGGACAACGCCTCGTCGGACTCCGACACCAAAGGTGCCGACAGGGTGTCGAGTCCGTGCGTGCCGAAGAACGCGGTGTCGGTATCACCCGCGAGGAAAGCGGGGTGCCGCAGCACCCACACCAGCAGGTCGCGGTTGGTCACCAAACCGTGAATCTTCGCCCGATGCAAGGCGTTGGCCAGCAATCGCGCTGCCTCGCTGCGGGTTTCGGCATAGGAGATGACCTTGGCCAGCATCGGGTCGTAGTGCACGCCGACCACCGAACCGTCCACCACGCCGCTGTCCAAGCGCACGCCCGGCCGGTCCAGCAGCCCGAATTCGGTTGCCACTGAAGGAATGTCGATGTGGTGCACGGTGCCGCTCTGCGGCTGCCAATCATGCGCCGGGTCCTCGGCGTAGAGCCGGACCTCGATCGAATGCCCGTACATCGCCGGCGGTTCGGCGGCGAGTGTGGCCCCGGACGCCACCTCTAGTTGCAGGCGAACCAGATCCAGGCCGGTGGTGCATTCGGTGACCGGATGTTCCACCTGGAGGCGGGTATTCATCTCCAGGAAGAAGAAATCGCCACGCTCGTCGGCCAGGAACTCCACGGTGCCCGCACCGGTGTAGCCGATGGCACCCGCGGCCAACCGAGCCGCTTCGAACAACCGCTCACGCATCCCGTCGACCCGCTCGACGAGCGGCGACGGCGCCTCCTCGATCACCTTCTGATGCCTGCGCTGGATGGAGCATTCGCGCTCGCCGACCGCCCAGATGGTGCCGTGCGTATCGGCCATCACCTGCACCTCGATGTGGCGGCCGGTCTCCAGGTACCGCTCGCAGAACACCGTCGGATCGCCGAAGGCGGACGCCGCCTCGCGCCGCGCCGCCTCGATCTGCGCCTCGAGGTCGCCGAGGCCGCGCACCACACGCATGCCGCGCCCACCACCACCGGCCGACGCCTTGATCAGGACCGGCAGGTGCGCCTCGGTGACCTCGGCCGGGTCGAGCTCGGCCAGTACGGGAACGCCGGCGGCGTCCATCATCTTCTTCGAGGCGACCTTCGAGCCCATCTGCTCGATGGCCTCGACCGGCGGCCCGATCCACACCAGCCCGGCGGCGAGCACCGCCTTGGCGAAATCGGCGTTCTCGGAGAGGAATCCGTAACCGGGGTGGATCGCGTCCGCGCCGGCGGCCAGCGCCGCCTCGATGATCAGCTCGCCGCGCAGGTAGGTCTGCGCGGGCGTATTGCCCGGAAGCAGCACTGCCGCATCGGCTTCGGTCACATGGGGAGCCGCGGCATCGGCGTCGGAGTAGACCGCTACGGTGCCCAGACCCATCCGACGGCAGGTGGCAAACACCCGGCGGGCGATCTCGCCACGATTGGCAACCAGAACAGTGGTGATCAGCCGGCCGCCGCCCACCATGGAATCGCTGCGCGATGTTGTCATGGTCCCCCTCACATTCGGAAGACGCCGAAGCCATCGGCGCCCTTGATCGGGGCATTGTGAATGGCCGACAAGGACATTCCCAATACCGTTCGGGTATCGCGCGGATCGATGACGCCGTCGTCGAACAGGCGCCCGGACATGAACATGGCCAGCGACTCGGCCTCGATCTGCGCCTCGATCATGGCGCGCATCCCGGCGTCGGCCTCCTCGTTGAACGGCATGCCCTTGGCCTCGGCGGCGGCCCGGCCGACGATCGAGATGACACCCGCCAGCTGCGCACCGCCCATCACGGCGGATTTCGCGCTGGGCCAGGCGTAGACGAAGCGCGGGTCGAAGGCGCGCCCGCACATGCCGTAGTGCCCGGCACCGTAGGAGGCGCCCATCAGCACCGAAATATGCGGCACCTTCGAGTTGGACACCGCGTTGATCATCATCGCGCCGTGCTTGATGATGCCGCGCTGCTCGTACTCCTTGCCGACCATGTAGCCGGTGGTGTTGTGCAGGAACAGCAATGGGGTGTCGGTCTTGTTGGCCAGCTGGATGAACTGGGTCGCCTTCTGCGACTCCTCGGAGAAGAGCACGCCGCGCGCGTTGGCCAGGATGCCGATCGGATACCCGTGCAGCTCAGCCCATCCGGTGACCAGGCTGCCGCCGTACAGCGGCTTGAACTCGTCGAAGTCGGAGCCGTCGACGATGCGCGCGATCACCTCGCGCGGGTCGAACGGGATCTTCAGGTCGGTGGGCACGATGCCGAGCAGGTCCTCGGGGTCGTAGAGCGGCTCGATCACCTCGGCGCGCGGCGCGGGGCCCTGCTTGCGCCAGTTGAGCCGCCGGACAATGGAGCGGCCGATCCGGATCGCGTCCTGCTCGTCGACCGCGTAGTAGTCGGCCAGGCCGGAAACACGGGCGTGCATGTCGGCGCCGCCGAGTGATTCGTCGTCGGACTCCTCGCCGGTGGCCATCTTGACCAGCGGCGGGCCACCGAGGAAGACCTTGGAGCGCTCCTTGATCATCACCACGTGATCGGACATGCCGGGGATGTAGGCGCCGCCGGCAGTCGAGTTGCCGAAGACCAGAGCGATGGTCGGGATACCCGCGGCCGAGGCCTGGGTGAGGTCGCGGAACATCCGGCCGCCGGGGACGAAGACTTCCTTCTGCGTCGGCAGATCCGCGCCGCCGGACTCGACCAGGGAGATCACCGGCAGCCGGTTCTCCCGGACGATGTCGTTGATGCGCAGCGTCTTTCGCAGCGTCCACGGGTTCGAGGTGCCACCGCGCACGGTCGGGTCGGGCGCGACGATCATGCATTCGACGCCCTCGACGATGCCGATGCCCGCGATAGTGCTTGCGCCGACGTGGAATTCGCTGCCCCAGCCCGCCAGCGGGCACAACTCGAGGAACGGCGAGTCCTCATCGATGAGCAGTTCGACGCGTTCCCGCGCGGTGAGTTTGCCGCGCTTGCGATGCCTGGCCAGCTTGTCCGGGCCGCCACCGGCGATCGCCTTGGCGAACTCGCCCTCGACCTCGGTGAGCTTGGCCGCCATGGCTTCCGCCGCCGCGGCGTACTCCGGCGAGGCGGTGTCCAGCGTGCTGCGCAGTGTCGTCATGACTGGTACCCCAATCGTTTGGCGGCGAGGCCGGTGAGGATCTCGGTGGTGCCACCGCCGATGCCGAGGATGCGCATGTCGCGGTACTGGCGTTCCACCTCGGATTCGCGCATGTAGCCCAGACCGCCGAACAGCTGCACGGCCTGGTTGGCCACCCACTCGCCCGCCTCGACGGCGGTGTTCTTGGCGAAGCACACCTCGGCGATCAGGTCGGTCTCGCCGTTCGCGCTGCGCTGCGCCACATCTCGGGTGTACACACGGGCCACGTCGATGCGGCGGGCCATCTCGGTGACCGTGTTCTGCACGGCCTGCCTGCTGATCAGCGGGCGGCCGAAGGTTTCCCGGCTGCGCACCCACTCCAGGGTCAGGTCGAGACAGCGCTGCGCACTCGAATACGCCTGCACCGCAAGGCCGACGCGCTCGCTGACGAACGCGCCCGCGATCTGGAAGAAGCCGGAGTTCTCCGGGCCGACCAGGTTTTCCGCGGGCACCCGCACGTCCACATAGGACAATTCGGCGGTGTCGGAGGCGCGCCAGCCCATCTTGTCCAGCTTGCGGCTGACCGTGAAGCCCGGCGTGCCCTTCTCCACCACCAGCAGCGAAATCCCGCCGGAGCCCGGGCCGCCCGTGCGCACCGCGGTGACCACGTAGTCGGCGCGGCAGGCCGAGGTGATGAAGGTCTTGGCGCCATTGACGATGTAGTGGTCGCCGTCGCGGCGTGCGACGGTGGTGAGATGCCCGACGTCGGAGCCGCCGCCGGGTTCGGTGATGGCGAGCGAGCCGATCTTCTCCCCCGCCAGCGTCGGGCGCACCCAGCGCTCGATCTGCGCGGCGTTGCCCGAGGCGATCATGTGCGGAACCGCGATGCCACAGGTGAACAGCGAGGCGAACAAGCCACCGGAGGCGCCGGCCTGGTGCATTTCCTCGCAGACGATCATCGCGTCGATGCCGTCACCGCCGGAACCGCCCACGGACTCGGGGAATTGGATGCCGAGCAGGCCGAGCGCACCGGCCTTCTTGTGTAGTTCGCGCGGGATCTCCCCGTCGCGCTCCCACTCGTCCAGGTACGGCAGGACTTCACGCTCGGCGAAACCCCTTACTGTGGCGCGCAATTCACGCCGCTCGGGGGTATTCCACGGACTGACATGCCCACCCGTCGCCCGACCGCCGCCCCCGGCCGAATCGCTCCGCGATACTGAATTCATAACAGCTCCAATGGGATGTCGAGATGACGGGACCGCAACCATTCGCCGAGTCCCTTGGCCTGGGGGTCGAATCGAGCCTGATAGGCGACGCCCTGACCGAGTAGGCCTTCGATGATGAAGTTCACCGCCCGCAGGTTGGGCAGCATATGCCTGGTGACCGTCAGCGGGGCCGTTTCGGGCAGCAGCTCTTTGACGCGTTCGACGGTGAGCGTGTGCGCCAGCCAGCGCCACTGCTCGTCGGTGCGAACCCAGACACCGATATTGGCGTTGCCGCCCTTGTCGCCGCTGCGGGCCAGCGCGATCGTGCCCAGCGGGGCACGGCGAGTTTCGCTGGCTGCCAATGGTTCCGGCAGGTCTGGCTCGGCAACGTCGGCCAGCGTCAGCGTGTCGGAGGCGGGTGCGATATCGACGCGCGAGCCGTCCGGCAGCACCGCGACGTGCGGCACCTCGGTGGCGGCGACGAACCCCGGCGTGTACACGCCGTAGGGAGAACCATTGCCGGGCAACGTGGTAAAGCTGCAGCCCGGGTAGCTGGCCAGCGCCAGTTCGACGGCCACACTGGAGAACGCGCGCCCGACCTTGTTCGGATCCGGATCGCGCACCACGCAGCGCAGCAGCGCGCTGGCCTGTTCCTCGGTCTCGGCGTCCTGGCGGTCCAGCCGCGCCAGCGTCCAGTCGAGTTCGGCGGGCCGGGTGGGCAACCAGGACTCCAATTGCCGTTGCGCCAGTGCGGCTTTCGCCTCGATGTCGAGGCCGGTGAGGATGAACTCCATCTCGTTGCGGAATCCGCCGAGCGTGTTCAGCGACACCTTCAGCTGCGCCGGCGGGGCCTCGCCGGCGACACCGCTGATCAGCACCCGGTCGCGGCCGTCGTCGTCGAGGCGAATGGAGTCCAGTCGCGCGGTCACGTCGGGCCCGGCGTACCTCGGTCCCTGGATCTCGTACATGAGCTGCGCTTCGACGGTGTCGACGGTGACCGCGCCGCCGGTGCCGTCGTGCTTGGTGATGACACTGCTGCCGTCCCTGCGGATTTCGGCGATCGGGAAGCCCGGCCTGCCCAGATCGGCGAGCTCGGTGAAGAACGCGTAGTTGCCGCCGGTGGCCTGGGTGCTGCATTCGATGACGTGCCCGGCCACCACCGCGCCCGCGAGTGCGTCGTAATCGGTTCGGCCCCAACCGAAGTGGGCCGCCGCGGGTCCGACGACCACCGACGCGTCGGTGACCCGGCCGGTGACCACGATGTCGGCGCCCGCGTTCAGGCACTCGACGATGCCCCAGGCGCCGAGGTAGGCATTCGCGGTCAGCGGTGCGCCTAGCCCGAGCTCGCTGGCGCGCGCGAGCAGGTCGTCGCCTTCGACGTGCGCGATCTTCGCGTCCAGCCCGAGGTCGGCGGCCACCTTGCGGAGGCGCTGCGCCAAACCGGCCGGGTTGAGGCCGCCCGCGTTCGCGACGATCTGCACGTTGCGTTCCAGCGCGAGGCCGAGGCAGTCCTCGATCTGCTTCACGAAGGTCTTGGCGTAGCCGAGGCTCGGATCCTTCATCCGGTCGCGGCCGAGGATCAGCATGGTGAGCTCGGCGAGATAGTCGCCGGTGAGCACGTCGAGCTGCCCGCCCTCGAGCATCTCGCGCATGGCGCTCAGGCGGTCACCGTAGAAACCGGAACAGTTGCCGATCCGGAGCACGTCCGGGTCGGCGGCCAGCACACTCATCAGTGGGAATGCCTCCTGTAACGGCGGACAGGGCACAACCGCGTGCCGCACCCATGAAGTCCGCGTTCCGGAGACCAGCATCACACCCGCGCTAGAAAAAAGCAAGCGCGCGTGCTTGTTAATGATCAGTGGTTCAGATCACGTCCGACCGCGTCGATCAAACCACTGACGGCGACCCCGCACGCGCCAGTTCTATGCACGCCGTTCGCGGCCCGAGACCGAGGGGCCGCGCACACGCAGTGCCGCAGACGCGGCAAAATAGACACAGTGCCCTCCGACGTCACTGTGTTGATCCTGTTCGCGCTTGCCGGATTTCTGCTCGGCGGCGTCTACTCCACCTGGAAAACGGCGCGCAAGCTGGCGATCGCGCTGGCGGTGCTCGCCGTGCTGGCGATCGCGGGCGGCATCGCCTGGTGGGTCGGCGGCTGACTCAGTTCCCGGACAGCTTGAAGATGCGCAGGTCCTCGGGGACCCCGCTCAGCGGCGCGGCAAAGAAGCTGCGCCGGTACGGCTTCACCGTGTGACCCAGTTCGGCCAAGGTCTCCGGCTTCAGCGACTGCAGCGTCGCCTCGGACAGCATGGTGTTGCCGTTGCCGCCCGCCTCCATCACCCTGGCCGCGATGGTGACGTCAACGCCGAGCCAGTCGCCGCCGATCTCCCGCGGTGAGCCGGTGTGCAGTCCGATCCGCATCTGCGGGCGATAATCGCGCACCTTGACGTCGGCCAGGTTGCGCTTGGCATTGATCGCTGCGCGCACCGCCCGTTCGGCCGAGGGGAACACCGCCATCACGCCGTCGCCCATCCGCTTGACCACCTGACCGCCGCGCTCGGCGATCGGCGGCTCGATGGCCTTGGCGACCCGGCGCAGCAGCTCCAGCGTCGCCTCGTCGCCCGCGGAGAGCGACCAACTGGAGAAGGCCACCAGGTCGGTGAACATGACAGTTACTTCCGCGTTACCTTTGCCGCGGCCGACGCGTTCCAGCATCGCCTGCCAGACCTGCAATGCGCCGAAGCCGATTTCCCGAGCGGCACTCGGAGTGTCACCGACCAGTTTGTCCGCGGCGCGAGCGACGGCGCGGGCACCACCGGGGCCGGTCACCGACAGCGGATCGCCGAACGAGGGATCACCTGGCAGCTGCTCCCGCGCCTTACGGAGCACACCGATGAAGTCCGACCGATTGTTCGCCACGTTCATCAGCGCCGAAAGCTGACCTTTACGCAGCCCGGCGCCGGGGCGGCGGATCGCACCGTCCCCGTCCGCGGGCACCAGCGGGATGACGACCTCGGGCGGACGGCCGTTCTCGTCCTCCGGCTCCGACCCGGGCGCAGCACCGCCGGAAGGTGTTTCGCTCACGCCCAGAGGGTATCTCAGCCGACCTGTCGTCGGCGGATCGCTGATCATGGCCACCTGCTACCTCCCGACGGACTGAGCGGGCACGACATTGGGGCCGCCGATGGATAACGAGCTGGTTGCTGACCCGAACTCTACTCGCGGTTTCGGCATGGTTGAAGCGACGTGTTTCACAGTTTTTGCGATGTTCACATGGGCCGTTGACCAGTAATAATGCGGCCTCGCACCTGCGTGCTCGCAAGCGCTCCCAGCGGCACATCCAGAGACGCCATCGGCCCGGTGCGAAGGAATCGCACCGGGCCGATGTCACACCGTCCGCCGGGCAGTGGCGGGGCGGTGACGGGGCGCGCGTACCTCCCGACAAGGTCGGCGCCCCAGACCCGAGTGGCGAGGGAAGCAACTCGGGTGGCTTGTGTCGTCAGGCGTCGCGCTGGTTGATCATGACCAGCGCCGCGCCGTAGACGATCGCGGTGAAGCCGATGAAGTAGAGCAGGCTGCCCCACGGGCCCCAGTGCCAGTTGGCGCCGGACTCGGAGACGCTGAGGAAGTGGCTCGCGTTCTGGAAGGGCAGGAAGGGGGTGACATTGCGGCCGAAGCTGCCGAAGGCGCCGAGCAGCGGCTCGATCAGCAACGACCACAGCACGATCAGCGAGATCGCCGCCGCGGACTGCCGGACCAGCACGCCCACCCCGATGGCGACCGCGATCATCAGGAAGGCGTAGATCGGGATGCCGTAGACGGCTCGCCACTGCCCGTCCAAGGTCAGGTTCGCCGCGGGCGCGGACCCGCCGATGGCCTTGGCCACGCCGATGGCGACGAAGGCGAGGATGGTGGTGAGCACGGCGCTGAAGGCGCCGACGAGGGCGGTCTTGGTCAACAGCACCTTGATGCGATTGGGCACCGCCTGGAACGTCGTGCGGATGACGCCGAACCGGTACTCGCTGGTCACGGTCAACGCCGCCATGATCATCAGCACCATCACGCCGAAGCCGACGACACCGGCCGTCGCGGTGCTCACGTCGAGCACCGGGGTCCCCTCCGCGGGGTTGTCGCCCGCGGACTTGGTGACCAGCGCGAACAGCGCGGCGAGCCCGATGGCGAGCACCACGACGATGCCGGAGCACCACCAGGGCGACCTGGTCGAGGTGAGCTTGATTCGTTCTGCTGCCAGCACGCCCATCAGAGCGCACCTCCCATCGCCTGATCGAAGCCTTCGCCGTGGTACTGCACGGCGCCGCCGGTCATCCGCATGAACGCCTCTTCCAGCGAAGCGCGTTGCGGCGCAAGCTCGAACAGCGTGATGTCGTTCGCGCCGGCCAGCTTGCCGACCGCGTCGCTGGGCACGCCCGCCACGACGAGCGCGGGCCCGTCCTGGCCGGTGCCGTCTTCGCGGACCGTCATGCCGTTCGAGGTGAGCACGCTGCGCAACTGGTCGAGCTGCGGGCTGCGCACGCGCACCGACTGCTCGGAGGCGCGCTCGATGAATTCCTGCGTGGTGGTGTCGGAGATGAGCTGGCCGCGGCCGATCACCACGAGGTGTTCGGCGGTCTGCGCCATCTCCGAGAGCAGGTGGCTGGAGACCAGGACGGTCCGTCCCTCGGCGGCCAGTCGCTGCATGAACCGGCGGATCCAGAGGATGCCTTCGGGGTCGAGGCCGTTGACCGGCTCGTCGAACAGCAGCACCTGCGGGTCACCGAGCAGGGCACCCGCCAGGCCGAGCCGCTGGGACATGCCCAGGGAGAAGCCGCCCGCGGTCTTGCCCGCCACCTCGGACAGGCCGACCAGCCGCAGCACCTCCTCCACCCGGGACTTGGCGATGTCGTTGGACGCGGCCATCCACTCCAGGTGCGCGCGTGCCGAGCGATTCGGATGCACCCACTTGGCGTCGAGCAGCGCGCCGACGGTGCGGAGCGGATGGTCCAGTTCGCGGTATGGCTTGCCCAAGATGTGTGCGGTACCTGCGGTCGGCTTGTCCAGCCCCAGGATCATCCGCATCGTCGTCGACTTACCGGCTCCGTTCGGGCCCAGGAACCCCGTCACCTGTCCGGGTCGAACGGTGAAGGAAAGATCCTGAACCGCGACGGTCTGCCCGTAGTGCTTGGTCAGCCCTCTCAGCTCGATCATGACGACCAGCATTCCGGAAAATGCCGCGACGCGCGTCACTACAAAGTGTCGAGTTCGATCATCCTCGAGGATGACTGCACCCTGACTACCCCGGTCATGGCACCCTGACCCGTCACCTGAACAGGGAAGATCCGGTAGACGACCTGGTCAGAGCGAGGGGGAGGACGCCTGCGCCCAGAACCGCTTGGGAATGCGACCCGCCTGGCGCGCCAGATACCCCGCACGTACCGCGGCCGCCATCGCCTCGGCCATCAACTCCGGTTGACGTGCCCTGGTGACCGCGGTGGCCAGCAGCACGGCCGAGCAGCCGAGCTCCATCGCCAGCGCGGCGTCGCTGGCGGTGCCGATGCCCGCGTCCAGGATGACCGGGACCTTCGCCTCCGCGACGATCATCTCGATGTTGTGCGGGTTGCCGATGCCGAGGCCGGTGCCGATCGGCGAGCCAAGCGGCATCACCGCGACGCAGCCTGCGTCCTCGAGCCTGCGCGCGAGGATCGGGTCGTCGGTGGTGTAGGGCAGCACCACGAAACCGTCGTCGACGAGTTGTTCGGCGGCGGTGACCAACTCGATCGGGTCGGGCAGCAGGGTGCGCTCGTCGGCGACCACCTCCAGCTTGACCCAGTTGGTGTCGAGCGCCTCGCGCGCCAGCTGCGCGGTGAGCACCGCCTCGGCCGCGGTGCGACAGCCCGCGGTGTTGGGCAGCGGCGCGATGTGCAAGCGCTTCAACAGATCCAGCACGCCGGTGCCGCCCGCGGCATCCACCCGGCGCATGGCGACGGTGGTGAGCTCGGTGCCGGAGGCGATGAGCGCCTCCTCGAGCACGGCGAGGTTGTCCGCGCCGCCGGTGCCCATGATCAGGCGCGAACCGAACTCGCGGTCCGCGATGCGCAGTGGGGCGTAAGCGCTCTCGACGTCAGCCACCCTGGACCGCCGTCAGTACCTCGATCTGCCAGCCGCGACCGACCGGCTCGCCCCAGCGGGATTTGGGGAACACCGCGCCGTCCACCGCGAGCGCGATGCCCTGCGACGGCAGCTCCAGTCGGGTGAGCAGCTCACGGACGGTGAGGGTTTCGGCGAACTCGTGATCTGTGCCGTTCACGGTGACGCCGATGGGTACGGATGTCGAAGTCATCGAACTCCTCCTGCGGATGACAAAGGGGACGGCTGGTGAGCCGTCGAAAAACGTTGCGGGTCGGCGGGTTCCGCCTCGGGCAACGGGGTATCGGCGAGCTGGGCGAGTACCGCGTCCACGGTGAGCGGCATGGTCAGCATGCCGTTGCGGCCGTGGCCGGTGGCCGCGATCACCCGGTCGGTCAGTCTACCGAGCAAGGGCAGGTTGTCCGGGGTGCCCGGGCGCGAACCCGCGCTCGCCTCGGCCAGCTCGTATTCGCCGATGCCCGGGAAGACGGCCTCGGCGTCGGCGATCAGGTCACGGACACCGGCGACGGTCACCGCGGTGTCGAAACCTGCCTCGTATTGCGTTGCGCCGACCACGATTCCGTCGGGGCGGGGAACGAGATACACCGACCGGCCGTGCACCCTCGCCCGGACGACGCGAAGCGGTGCGGGGGCGACGCCGGGGCGA
The DNA here is from genome assembly GCF_004634405.1 of Nocardia sp. CS682. Taxonomy (NCBI): domain Bacteria; kingdom Bacillati; phylum Actinomycetota; class Actinomycetes; order Mycobacteriales; family Nocardiaceae; genus Nocardia; species Nocardia sp. CS682. Next base: position 4,141,081 of record NZ_CP029710.1, read on the forward strand.
TGGCGCAGGCGCAGGATCTCGCCCTTGATCGGACGGACCGGCAGTTCGGGCCACAGCCGCGCGGAGCTCGCGCCCGCGGCGAGCACGATCTGATCGTGGGTGAGTTCGTCGAGCGCCGTGACGGATTCGGCGCGGACCTGCACGCCGGCGGTCTCAGCGGCCTGGCGGAGCGCGGCGAGCAGGCGGCGGTTGTCGACGGCGGGCTCGGCGGACGCGTGCAGCCCGGCCCGCACCGTGCGTGCGAGATTCGGTTCCAGCGCACGCACGCCCGCGCGGTCCAGCACCTGGAGTTCGTGCCCGCGGCCACCGACCCACTCGGCGACCGTGCGCAGGTCCGCCGCGTCGGCCGCGTCCAGCGCGACGGTCAGTGTCGCGTCGGCCACCAGCACCGCCACGCCGGTGGCGGCTTCGACGCGGGCCGCGAACTCCGGCCAGCGGGCCAGCGAGGCGGCGCCGAACGCGAGCACCCGGTCCTCCCCCGGCCAGCCCTCGGACAGCGGGGCGAGCATGCCGCCCGCCACCCACGACGCGCCGGATCCGACGGCGGGATCGAACAGGGTGACCGACCAGCCCGCCTCGGCGGCCCGCCAGGCCACACCGAGCCCGATGACGCCGCCACCCACGACGGCCAGCGTCCGCATCCGTTTCCACCTGCCTTTGGTCTCCGAGGGGCGGCGTGCTCGGGTCCCGTCCTGGTCGACCCTGCTACGGGCCCGCCGCTGTGGTCGATGTGTGGCGGGCGCGGGTCCCTTCGCAGGGACCGCCGCGACCGCCTCGTCGGCCCGGCGCTCGTGCCGCCGTTCGCATCCCCACGGTAGCGCGGCTACGGTCGAGGGCGTGCAACCCTCCCACCCCGCTCGACCCGCATCGCCCCGGGAGCGCTTGGCAACCGCTCGCCTCTATCTCTGTACCGACGCCAGACGGGACAAGGGCGATCTGGCCAAGTTCGCCGAAGCGGCCTTCGCAGGCGGGGTCGACATCATCCAGCTCAGGGACAAGGGCTCGCCCGGCGAAGCGAAGTTCGGCCCGCTGGAGGCGCGTGCCGAACTCGGCGCCCTCGCCGAGCTGAAGGCCGCCGCGCGCAGGCACGGCGCGCTGGTCGCGGTGAACGACCGCGCCGATATCGCGCTCGCCGCGGGCGCCGACGTGCTGCACCTCGGACAAGGCGACCTGCCGCCCTGGTACGCGCGCCGCATCCTCGGCCAGGACGTGGTGATCGGGCGCTCCACGCACAACCGCGCGCAGGCCGGGCTGGCCGCGATCGACGAACACATCGATTACTTCTGCACCGGGCCGGTCTACGCGACCCCGACCAAGCCGGGCAGGCAGGCGGCGGGCATCGAGCTGGTGCGCTCCACCTCCGACGCACACCCGACCAGGCCGTGGTTCGCGATCGGCGGGATCGACGCGAACAACCTGCCCGACGTGCTCGCGGCGGGTGCGGACCGCATCGTCGTGGTGCGCGCGATCACCGAGGCGCGGGACCCGGAAGCCGCTGCCCGGCAACTCAAGACGGCGCTGCTCGCCAACGCCTCCTGATTCGCGTTCGGACCGCGCGGGTACTGGTCTCAGGAGAGGACTTGACCGAGGGTGAGCGAGAGCACGGCCTCGGCAACGGGGGTGCCGTTCGGTACCGGATCGACGGGTGGTGGTGCGGTGTCCACCGGGTCGACGATCCTCGCGTAACCGCCGGGACCGTGGGGGTCGGAATGCAGCCAGAAGAAGCCGCGATCGGCCAGATCGACCGTGCGTGGCAGTGCCGCGGCGACGGCTTCGTCTTGCGCGAGCTCGTCGAGGCAGACCCGGGCGGGCGCGGCGCGCAACGCCGGCCACGAGACGGCGAAGCCGGGATGCAACAGCCGGGCGTCGACCTCGGCCTCGGGAATCCAGGCCAGTTCGGAGCTCTCCTTGTTCCGGCTGGTCGGCAGCGTTGTGACGGCGTCGGCAATCACCGTGGTGTAGGTCCAGCCGCTCGGCGCGGACGCGGTCACCCGCTCGCCGCGCACCCGGACGTCGGCGGGGTCGATGCCCGCCTCCTCCCACGCCTCGCGCACCGCCGCGTGCACCGGGGTCTCGTGACTGTCCCTCGCGCCGCCGGGCAGCGCCCAGGTGCCGCCCTGATGGCTCCACGCCGCGCGGTGCTGCATCAGCACCGCCGATCCGCCGCCGGCGAGCGGGGCGCGCAGCAGCAGTCCGGCAGCCCCGAATCGGCCCCAACGCCGCATGCCAATGGGGTCGCGCGACCACCCGTCACCGTCACCACGCATCTGGTACCCATCCTCGTTCCGCCGTCGCGGCACCGGCGTCCCACAGCCAAGCAGGGGTATTTCACACGCCACGGCACCGCTACGACCACAATAAACTCCGCAACGACAGACACGGGGTGACCGGATATCCGGTCGGTCCGTCGAGAAATCCGCGAATGCGGCCCAGACTGGGGAGGTGGACATGGCTCGGATCGAGCAGGCGACGGCGGTACTCCGGCCGTCGCCCACCGCCGAGCTCGCCGCGCGGGATAGTCCGGGGGCACTGCGCGCCGCGTTCATGCGCGAGCAGTTCGACCCGGCCCGGATGCGCCTGTTCGCCAGTTCCTCGCCGGGGCGGCTGATCGCGATCGGGCTGGTGCTCATCGGCGTGTGCCTGGCCGCGGGCTGGGTGACCGGCGCGACGGTGAGCGATCGGCAGCAGACGCTGGACGTGCTGCTCGACGACACCGAGCCGGATGCGTACTCCGCGCATCGGCTCTACACCTCGCTGTCCATCGCGGACGCCGCGGCCAGCACCGCGTTCATCGCGGGCGGGCTGGAGCCGCAGGCGGTGCGGGACCGCTACAGCCAGGCGGTCGGCGAGTCCGCCGCGGAATTGGTCGCGGAGGCAGGCCGCGCCGCGGGCACCGCGCCGGGCGTGCCCGACAACACCGATGCCCAGCTGCGCACCGGCATCGCCACCAGCCTGCCGGTGTACACCGGCATCGTGGAGACCGCGCGCGCGAACAACCGCAGCGGCTACCCGGTGGGCGCCGCGTACCTGAGCGAGGCCTCCAACCAGATGCAGACGGCGGTGCTGCCGATGGCCGAGGAACTGCACAACCGGCGCTCGGCGGCGGTCACCGAGGCGCAACGCAACCACGTCCGGCCGCCGTGGACCGCCATCGTGCTGGTGCTGCTCGCGCTGGCCGCGCTGGTGTGGGCACAGTTCGACCTGGCCAAACGCTGGCGCCGGGTGCTCAACCCCGGGCTGCTGCTCGCCTCGGCGGCGGTGCTGGTGCTGCTGGCGTGGACCGTGGTCGCGGGTGCGGTGTCGGCCACCTCGATGATCAACGGGCGCGACGACGGCGCGGTGCCCGCCTCGCGGCTCACCGAGAGCCGCATCCTCGCCCAGCAGGCGCGTTCGGCGGAGACGCTGAAGCTGGTGAACCGGGACGCGACCGGCGACTACGACCGGACCTATGACGCGAACATCGCCCGCCTCGCCGATCTACTCGGCGGCTACCCGAGTTCCGCGCCCGCCGCCGACGAAGTGCGCAATGCCATTCCGGCACTGGGTCGTTGGCGGGTGGCGCATCAGCGGATGAACGACACCCTGGCCCGCGGCGACTACAACGGCGCGGCCACGGTGGCGACCGGACCGGGCGCCGCCGATGTCGCGGCCCAGGTGGACGCACTGGACAAGGCACTGGAGCAAGGCATCGACGAGACGCGGGATACATTGCGCGACAACATCTCCCAGGCCGCCCGAGTACTCGACTTCCTCGGCCCCGGCGCGCTGGTGCTCGGCATCATCGCGGCGGGCTGCGTCGGCCTCGGACTCTGGCCGCGGCTGCGGGAGTACCGATGAGGCGCGGGCACGGCCTCCTCGCCGTCGCACTCGCCGCCGTCGCGCTGGTCGGCGGCTGTACCAGCGACGCGCCGCCGCCGCTGCCGACCAGCACCGCCAAGTACACCGAACCACCGTTGCCCGCCAAAGCCGTTCCAGTGCTGACCGATTCGCCGATCGCGACGCCGAAGGACCAGCAGTGCGGCGACCCGACGGCGAGCCTGCGCCCGACCGGCGAGGGCACCGCGGCGCGCGGGCCGACGATCGATGCGATCCGGGCCCGCGGCAGGCTGATAGTCGGGCTGGACGCGGGCAGCAACCTGTTCAGCTTCCGCGATCCGACCTCCGGCGCCATCGTCGGCTTCGACGCCGATATCGCCAGGGAGATCGCGCGTGACCTGCTCGGCAGCCCGGACCTGATCGAATATCGCACCCTCGGCTCGGCCGACCGGGAACAGGCGCTGCAGAAACACGATGTGGACCTCGTCGCGAAGACCATGACGATCACCTGTGAGCGGCGGCAGAAGGTCACCTTCTCCACCGTGTACCTGCGGTCCAAACAGCGGGTGCTCGCGATGAAGAGCTCCGGGATCAACGGCATCGCCGATCTCGCGGGCAAGCGGGTGTGCATCGTGCGCGGCACCACCTCGCTGGACCGCATCCGCCACTATCAGCCCGCCGCCACCGTGCTCTCGGTGCCCACCTGGGCCGACTGCCTCGTCGTGCTGCAGCAGCGGCAGGTCGACGCGGTGAGTACCGACGACTCCATCCTGGCCGGCCTGGCCGCGCAGGATCCCTACACGGCCGTGGTCGGCGACACCATCAGTGTCGAGCCCTACGGCATCGGGATCCCCAAGGGCGACGACGATCTGGTGCGCTTCGTGAACGGCACGCTCGACCGCATCCGCAACGACGGCACCTGGGACCGCAGCTACGCGCAATGGTTGACCGTGCTCGGCCCGTCGCCGGGGCCGCCCGCACCGAATTATGTGGACTGACGGCCGATGAACACAGCTGACGACGCCACCTCCGAGTCGGACGAATCCGTCTCCACCCCCATGGTTTCCAGCGAGGGTGCGGAAGAGCCTGCGCACACCGAACTATCGCGGGGATCGCGGGAGGTGCCTGCGCACACCGAATTGTCGCGAAGTGCACGGCAAGCGGACGAGCCTGCGCACACCGAGCTGTCGCGAGGTTTACGGGAAGCGGACGAACCCGCGCACACCGAACTATCGCGCAGGGCGGACGAGCCGGCCCACACCGAGCTGACGGCGGGTTCGCGGGAGGCGCAAGAGCCCGCACGTACCGAGATGGCCCGAGGTGCGCGGGACGTGGACGAGCCGGTGCACACCGAACTCGCGCGGGGCTCACGCCCGACACCCAGCGCGGCGGCGTCCGCCGAAACCGTCATCGGCGCATGGCGTACCGACTCCGAGCCGGATTCCGCGGCGACGATGCGGACCTCGGGACGCAGCGTGCGCACCGCGCGGTCCCGGCCGACGGTGCGCAAGCTCGGCGGCGGGCTGGTGCCGATCCCGACGGTCGAGCCGGCCGACCCGCGTGCCGCCGTCTTGACCGATCCCGTTGTGTCGGAAGGCAAACGGTTCTGCTGGCGGTGCGGCAACCCGGTCGGCCGGGCCACCGCCATCCGGCCCGCGCTGACCACCGGCACCTGCGATACCTGCGGCGCCCCTTACGATTTCCGGCCGTCGCTGCACGAAGGCGACATCGTGTCCGGGCAGTACGAGGTGCAGGGCTGCATCGCGCACGGCGGGCTCGGCTGGATCTATCTGGCGATCGACCGCAACGTCAGCGATCGCTGGGTGGTGCTCAAGGGCCTGCTGCACACCGGTGACGCCGAAGCCCAGGCCGTGGCCGTCGCCGAGCGCCAATTCCTGGCCGAGGTGGCGCACGCCAGCATCGTCAAGATCCACAACTTCGTCGAGCACACCGACCAGGACGGTGCGCCGATCGGCTACATCGTCATGGAGTACGTCGGCGGCCGGTCGCTGCGCGAGATCCTCAACTCCTACGACCGCCCGCACCGGATGCCGGTCGCCGAGGCCATCGCCTACCTGCTGGAAATCCTGCCCGCGCTGGAGTACCTGCATTCGATCGGGCTGACCTACAACGATCTCAAGCCTGACAACATCATGGTCACCGAGGACCAGGTGAAGCTGATCGATCTGGGCGCCGTCGCCACCATCGAGTCGTATGGAAACCTCTACGGCACCAGGGGATTTCAGGCACCCGAGATCGCGAAGACCGGGCCGACGGTCGCGTCGGACATCTACACCGTCGGGCGCACCCTGGCCGTGCTCACCCTCGAGATGCCGATGGAGCAGGGCCGCTATCTCGACGGCATCCCCGATCCCGCGGACCATCCGGTGCTGGCACGCTACGAGTTCTTCCACCGCCTGTTGCTGTGCGCGACCGACCCGGACCCGGAGCGCCGATTCCCGTCCGCCCGGGCCATGTCTGCGCAGATGTCGGGCGTGCTGCGGGAAATCCTCGCGATGGAGACCGGCACCGAGCACCCGCAGTTGTCGACGGTGTTCAGCCCGCCGCGGACCAGCTTCGGCACCGAGGAACTGATCAGGCAGACCGACGCGTACGCCGACGGCCGTGCGCGCAGCAAGCTGCTCGAAGCCCGCGATGTGGTTGCGGCACTGCCGGTTCCGCTGCTCGACTCGGGAGACCCGTCGGCGCCGCTGCTGGCCTCCACCGTGCATGCCGAGCCCGCGCAGTCGCTGGAGGCCATCCGGGCCGCCAAGGAACGGGCCGAGACCGACCCGGACAATGCCCCGGAGACCTTGGATCTGGAGCTCCGGCTGGCCGAGGCGCGGGTGCGGCTGGATCTCGGCGAGTCGGCCTCGGTGTTGCATCTGCTGTCCCGGCTCCCCGAAAACGATTGGCGCGTCAGCTGGTATCGCGGGCTGGCCCAGCTGCTCGACGTGGAGTACGAGCAGGCCTTCGCCAGCTTCGACCGGGTGCTGTGCGTGCTGCCCGGCGAGATCGGGCCCAAGTTGGCGCTGGCCGCGACCGCGGAACTGATTCTGCAACATTGGGATTCACCGGATCCGGACCAGTGGCGGGCGTACGCGGAGAAGTTCTACGACACCGTCTGGCGCACCGACCGCGCGGTGGTGAGTGCCGCCTTCGGACTGGCCAGGCAGCTCGCGGCGGTCGATCGCGTGGTGGACGCGGTGCACGCGCTCGACGAAGTACCGGCCGCCTCACGGCATTTCACCACCGCCCGGATGACCGCGGTGCTGCTGTTGCTCACCGCCGCCCCGGTGGCCGAACTCGACGAATCGACCTTGCACATCTCCGCCTCCCGGGTGCAGAGCCTGCCCGCCGGCGAGGGGCGCGCGGTCCAGATGCGGGTGCTCGTCCTCGGTGCCGCCCTGGCCTGGTTGCAAGCGGGCAACACCCCGAAACGGCCCGATGCCACGCTGTTCGGCGCGCCGTTCACCGAACGGTGCCTGCGGGAAGGCACCGAGGCGGGGTTGCGTGCGCTCGCGCGCAGCGCCCCGGGGCGTAACCACCGCTACGCGCTGGTCGATCTCGCCAACTCGATCCGGGCCAAGACCTGGGTCTGAGAAGCTCACGAAATCCTCATGATGGGTTCGGCAGGATCTGTCCCGGATCAGGTGCGCGCGGCACATCGACGCCCGCGCCACACCACCGCATGTCACCGGGACAGCGATGCCCTCGCCGCTCCCGGCCACGCCGCTGCGGACTGCCCTTCGGACCGGCGCTGACATCGGGCGGGAGATCCGGCCCGGTCGGCCTTCCCTCCCGACCGGGCGCTCACCCGCCTCCGTGTATTCAGGCCAGAGTCAGGTGCCGCGGGAGTGACGTCGGCGAGCGGCGGTAATCAGGCGGTCGGGTTGGCCCGTGCCCGGCGAGTTATCCATGTGCTTGCGAAATCTGTTGGCTGCGGATGGGAACAGATCGTTTCGGTGGCGGGGTGGGTGTCAGGCGCTTTCGGCGACCCGGTGCGCGGCGCGGGCGATGGCCAGTTCTTCGTTCGTGGGTACGACCAGCACGGCGACCTGCGCGTCCGGCGGTGAAATGCGCCGGGCGGTGCGGTCTTTCGCGGTGTTCGCCGTGGGGTCCACCTCGATGCCGAAGCGGGACAGGCCGGCCAGGGCGTCGGCGCGGACCTGTGGGCTGTTCTCGCCGACGCCCGCGGTGAAGGTGATCGCGTCGACGCCGCCCAGGTCGATCAGGTAGGCGCCGAGGTAGCGGCGCAGGCGGTGGATGTAGACGTCGTAGGCGAGTTTCGCCGCGGTGTCACCGTTGTCGATGAGGCGCTGCAGTTCGCGGAAGTCGTTGACGCCGGACAGGCCCTTGATGCCGGAATCCCGGTTCAACAGCTTGTCGACCTGGTCGATGTCGAAGTGGGCCGAGCGGACCAGGTGCGCGATGATGCCCGGGTCGAGGTCACCGGACCTGGTACCCATCACCAAGCCCTCCAGCGGGGTCAGGCCCATGGTGGTATCGGTCGGGTGCCCGCCGCGGATCGCCGAGGCCGATGCGCCGTTACCCAGGTGGAAAACGATCTGGTTCAGCTGCGCCGGGTCGCGGCCGAGCAGTTCGGCGACCTGCCCGGACACGTACTCGTGCGAGGTGCCGTGGAAGCCGTACTTCCGGATACCGTGCGCGGCAGCGACTTTGGCGTCGATGGCGTAGGTCTTCGCGGCGTCGGGCAGGCCGTGGAAGAACGCGGTATCGAACACCGCCACCTGCGGCACATCGGGCAGCAGTTCCCTGGCACTCTCGATGCCCGCGACATTTGCCGGATTGTGCAGCGGGGCAAGCGAAGACAGATCGGAGATCGCCGCGACCACGTCGTCGTCGATCAGCGTCGGCTGGTAGAACACCTCGCCGCCGTGCACCACCCGGTGCCCTACCGCGCGGATCCCGGAGCGGGTCAGGTCGTGTCCGGTCGCGGCAAACGTGTCGAAGATCAACCGCAGCCCAGCCGTGTGATCGGCGACGGCGCTGCGCCGCTCGGTGGTTTCGCCGTCGGCGTGATGCTCGATCCCGGCGTTGTCCTCGCCGATTCGGTCGACCATGCCTGCGGCCGTCACCGCGCCCGATTCCGGATCCAGGAGTTGGTATTTGATGGACGACGAGCCGGAATTGATCACCAGCACCAGGTCGTCGGCACTTTCGCTCATCACACCTCCTGTGTTCGGCGGGACACCCTGTCCTGGATTCGGCCGTGGTCCCACACTCCCCAGCAACCTTCCGTGCGGATCGCCTGTTCCGTATCGCGAACCACCTGTGTCTTGAAAGACACTCAGTCCCCCTGCGCTTGGATCGCCGTGATCGCCACGGTATTGACGATGTCGGCGACCAGCGCACCGCGGGACAGGTCGTTGACCGGCTTGCGCAGACCTTGCAGCACCGGCCCGATGGCGATCGCCCCTGCGCTGCGCTGCACCGCCTTGTAGGTGTTGTTGCCGGTATTGAGATCGGGAAACACGAACACCGTCGCCCGGCCCGCCACCTCGGAGTCGGGCAGCTTGGTGGTGGCCACGGTCGGCTCGATCGCCGCGTCGTACTGGATCGGGCCCTCCACCGGCAGCTCGGGCGTCCGGTCGCGGACCAGCTTGGTGGCCACCCGCACCTTGTCCACGTCGGCGCCGCTGCCGGATTCGCCGGTCGAGTAGGACAGCATGGCGATGCGCGGTTCGATACCGAACCGGGCCGCCGTACCCGCCGAGGAGATCGCGATGTCGGCCAGCTGCTCCGAGGTCGGGTCGGGCACCACCGCGCAGTCACCGTAGGCGAGCACCCGGTCGGCGAGACACATGAGGAACACGCTGGACACGGTGGACACCCCGGGCACCGTCTTGATGATCTCGAACGATGGCCGGATGGTGTGCGCCGTAGTGTGCGCGGCGCCGGAGACCATGCCGTCGGCGATGCCCTTGTAGACCATCATGGTGCCGAAATACGAGATGTCGGCCATGGTTTCGCGAGCCCGCTCGACGGTCATGCCCTTGTGCTTGCGCAGCTCGGTGTACTCCTTCGCGAAATCATCGAGGTAGCCGGAGGTTCGGGGATCGAGCACCTCCGCGGCGGAGATGTCGACGCCGAGTTCGGCGGCGCGGGCCCGGACCAGCTGCTCGTCGCCGAGGATCACCAGATCGGCGATCTTGCGTTGCAGCACCCGCCCGGCCGCGCGCAGGATGCGGTCGTCGTCACCCTCCGGCAGCACGATCCGTTTACGGTCGGCCCTGGCGCGTTCGATGAGCTGGTACTCGAACATCTGCGGCGTCACGACGCTGGTGCGCGGAACTTCGATGCGCCGCAACAACTCCACGGCGTCGACATGTTCCTCCATCAACGCGAGCGCGGTGTCTACCTTGCGCGGGCTGCCCGCCGACATGCGGCCCCGGGTGCGGTACGCGGCGCTGGCGGTGTCGTAGGTGCCGAGCTCGGTGGTGAGGATCGGCAGCTTGGGTTTCAGGCCGGTCATCAGCCGGGCCACCGCGGGATGGGGCAGCATGCCGCCGTTCATGATGATGCCCGACAGCGACGGAAAGCCTTCTGCCTCATGCGCGTTCACCACGCTGAGCAGCACGTCGGAGCGGTCGCCGGGCGCGATCACCACCACGCCGTCCACCAGTCGCTCCAGAATGTGTTCGGCGGTCATGCCACCGACCATGATCTTCAGCGCCTCGCGCTGCAGCAATTCCTGGTCGCCGCTGTACATTTCGCCGTCGATGGCGCTACACAGCTCGGCCATGGTCGGCGAGATGAGCAGCGGCACCTCGGGCAGCGTCCAGGTCGGCACGGCGGAGGAGCGCAACGCGGCGGCGACATCATCGATCTGGGCGGGGTCGCAGCGGTTGGCGATGATCGCGACCAACTGCGCGTGTTCCAGAGCCAGCTCGCTCTGGCACAGCTCGGCCAGCTGCTTCACCTCGACGGGCGTGCGATCGGCGCCGCGCACCACCAGCAGCACCGCGGCACCGAGATTCACCGCGATCCTGGCGTTGAAGCGCAGCTCGCTGGGGCTGGCGACATCGGTGTAATCGCTGCCGACCACCACCACCGCGTCGCACACCTTCGCGACCTCGTGGAACCGCATCACGATCTCGCTGATCGCGGCGTCCGGGTCGGCGTGCACCTGCTCGTAGGTGACGCCGGTGGCCTGGGCGTAGTCGATGTCGGCGGTGCTGTGCTCGAGCAGCAGCTCGAGGATGTAGTCGGGCTCGGTGGTCGACCGGGTGATCGGCCGGAAGACGCCGACCCGCGCGGTGGTCGCGCACAGCATCTGGAGCACGCCGAGCGCCACCGTCGACTTCCCGGTGTCCCCCTCGGGCGAGGCGATATACACGGTGGAAGGAGCATGATCGGCCATGTCCGAAAGCTTAGTGAACCAACCGCTAATCGGGCTCGCCTGCGAGACAGTCGTCACGAGCCGTTCGGAATCGGGCGCGGCGGGGATGCCACCTGCGCGGCGCTACCGGCGGCGGGCGGTCCGCGGCCTGCTGACGGCGCTCGCTCGGTCCCGGACACCCCGGATCGGCCGATATAGTCCGCGCATGGCTGAGCAATTTCCGGACCGGCAGTGGGGTTCGCGCACCAACGTACTGTCCCGACTAGCAAACAAGTTCGCCGCGACCAAGCCCGGTTCCTGGGTCGTTCGCAAGATCACTCCGCTGGACCGTGCCCTGCTCGAGCGCACCGACGCCAAGTACACCGTGCTCGGCCCGATCGGCGCCCCGGTGATCCTGCTGACCACCATCGGCCGCAAGTCCGGCCAGCCGCGCACCCAGCCCCTGCTCTACGTGCACGACGGCGACGTGCTGTACGTCATCGGCAGCAACTTCGGCCAGGAACACCACCCCGCCTGGACCGCAAACCTACTGGCCACCCCCACCGCCACCGTGGCCATCGCAGGCCAGCGCATCCCCGTCGTAGCCACCCTCGTCGAACCCGAAGCCAAGGATGCGATCTTCGCCCGCTTCGTCGACCTCACCGGCGCCTACGCCGCCTACCGCGACCGCACCACCCGCGACCTCCGCATCTTCGCCCTCCGCCGCGCATAACCCCAGCTCACAGCCAAGTCGCGACGCCGCCGTGGCGGGCCGCGACCAGGTCAGTGCGGGTTGCCCTGTTCGATCGCGGACAGGTGGGTGATGTTGGCTTGGTCGGCGGGGTCGGGGCTGGGGGTGGCGGTGAACCAGGCGTCGAGGATTTCCTGGAGTTCCGCGGTGGAGGTCGAACGCAGGCTCAGGGCAAGGACATTCGCGTCGTTCCATTGGCGGGCGCCTTTTGCTGTCTCGGCGTCGGCGCAGAGGGCGGCGCGGACGCCGGTGACCTTGTTGGCGGCGATCGAGGCGCCCGTGCCGGTCCAGCAGCAGACGATCGCCTGGTCGGCCCGGCCCTGGGCGACATCGCGGGCCGCGGCCTCGCTGGCCCAGGCCCAGTCGTCTCGTTCGGTCTCCGCGAGTGCGCCGTGCGGCAGCGTTTCGTGTCCGCGCCGGATGAGCTCCTCGACCAGTTCCCGCGCCACTCCGACGCGTTCGTCCGCAGCAACCGAGATCCGCATGTCTCCAGCTTAATGTCGGACTATTCGACCTATTGACAGCATGCTGTCAAATATGACAGGATACTGTCATGACCACGAAGACAGTTCACGTAGCCGTTTACGACACCTTCTCCGACTGGGAGATCGGCGCGACCACTGCGCACATCAACCGGACCACCTGGCAGCGGGAACCGGGCACCTGGCAGACCAAAACGGTTGGGCTGACCACCGATCCGATCACCACGCTCGGCGGGCTGCGCATCGTGCCGGACATGGCACTGGCCGATCTCACGCCCGCCGAGAGTTCGATGCTGATCCTGGCCGGCGCCGACACCTGGGACGGCGAGGAACTCATGCCGTTCGCTCGCAAGGCCCGCGAGTTCCTCGACGCGGGCGTTCCGGTCGCGGCGATCTGCGGTGCGACGCTCGGGCTGGCCAGGGAAGGTCTGCTCGATACGCGCAAGCACACGAGCAATGTTCGGGAATTCCTGCTCTACAGCGGCTACGCGGGGGCCGACAATTACTCGGACGAGGCCGCAGTGACCGATGGCGAGCTGATCACCGCGGGCGGCACCGCACCGTTCGAGTTCGCCCAGGCGGCGCTCGGCAAGCTCGGCGTGTACGAGCCGCACGTGCTCGACGGGTGGTACCGCTTGTACGGGCACTCCGATCCGGCGGGCTGGGCGGTGCTCGCCGAATACGAGGAGCAGCGGTCGGGCGCGCACGTCTGATGGGGCAGAATCACGCGGCGATCCGGCCGGACGGCCGGATCGCCAGGAGGTGGAAGTGACCAGGAATGAACAGGAACTGTTCGCCACGGCCGCCATCACGTCATTTCGACTGAATGGTCAGTTCCTCGCGATCGCCGAGGAACTGGCGCGCCCGGCGGGTCTCACCGCGGCCTGGTGGCAGGTGCTCGGGGCGGTGCTGGCCGAACCGCTGCCGGTGGCGGGCATCGCCCGGGAGATGGGTATCACCCGGCAGAGCGTGCAGCGCATCGCGGACCTGTTGGTGGACAAGGGTCTTGCCGAATACCGGCCGAACCCGGCGCACCGCCGCGCGAAGCTGGTCGCGGTCACCGACGCGGGCCTCGAAGCAGTGCGCCGGATCAATCCACAGCATGCGGTGGTGGCCAAGCGGTTGGTGGACGAGCTCGGCCTCGAACAGCTCGCGGCGACCGTGGAGATGCTCACCATGCTGTCCACCGCCTTGGACGCGATCGTCGAAGAGCAGGTTTGACATGCCCTGCCGCATGACAGAGCACAGCCCGCCGGCGCCCGCGCCCACGATCAGTCCGCGAACGGCTCCTTCGTCCGCCCGACCAGATCGGCCACGGAGTCGAGCACCATGGTCGGCCGATACGGATACGCCTCGACCGAGGCCCGCGTGGAGATACCGGTGGTGACCAGGATGGTGCGCATGCCCGCCTCCAACCCGGAGATGACGTCGGTGTCCATCCGGTCGCCGATCATCACCGTGGACTGCGAGTGCGCGCCGATCCGGCGCAGCGCCGAGCGCATCATCAGCGGGTTGGGCTTGCCGATGTAGTACGGGTCGCGGCCGGTGGCGCGGGTGATCAGCGCGGCCACCGAACCGGTCGCGGGCAGCGAGCCGTCGCGCGACGGGCCGGTCGGGTCGGGGTTGGTGGCGATGAAACTCGCGCCGCGCTCGATCAGCCGGATCGCGGTGGTGATCGCCTCGAAGGAGTAGTTGCGGGTCTCGCCGAGCACCACGTAGTCGGGGTTGCTGTCGGTGAGCACGTAGCCGATTTCGTGCAACGCGGTGGTGAGACCGGACTCGCCGACCACGTAGGCGGTGCCGTTGGGTCGCTGCTCGTCCAGGAAGGTGGCGGTGGCCAGCGCGGAGGTCCAGATCGCCGTCTCGGGGATGTCGAGGCCGGTGTGGCGCAGCCTGGCCTGCAGGTCGCGCGGGGTGCGGATCGAGTTGTTGGTCAGCACCAGGAACGGGGTCTCGTTGGCGCGCAGCTCGGCGAGGAACTCGTCGGCGCCGGGCACCAGTTGGTCCTCGTGCACCAGCACACCGTCCATGTCGGTCAGATAGGACAGGATCGGTTCGTCAGTCACCAGACAATTGTCCGCTATCAGAGAGGTTCCGGGGGGAGGTCCGTGTCGATGCGACCCTTCGCACACTGGCGGGCGCCGACCACGGGCCGGAAACGGCTATGTGCGCGCGTCGGACCGGGCGCATACGATCGCCGAAGGCGGGAAGGTCCGTAACCTCGTTGCGGTTGCAGCGAGACATGACCGCAGCGTGTCGGCGGTCGACAAGGGTGCGGGAATGCCCGCACCGCAGGTGTGCAGCGAAGCGACAGGAGTGGCGCACATGGGTGAGCTCAAGCTCGGATACAAGGCCTCGGCCGAACAGTTCGGGCCGCGGGAACTAGTGGAGATCGCGGTGCTGGCCGAGGAACACGGCCTCGACAGTGCCACGGTGAGCGACCATTTCCAGCCGTGGCGGCACAAGGGCGGGCACGCGCCGTTCTCGCTGGCCTGGATGGCCGCGGTCGGCGAGCGCACCGAGCGGATCCAGCTCGGCACCTCGGTGCTCACCCCCACCTTCCGGTACAACCCGGCCGTGATCGCACAGGCCTTCGCCACCATGGGTTGTCTGTATCCCGACCGGATCATGCTCGGTGTCGGCACCGGCGAGGCGCTCAACGAGATCGCCACCGGGTACAAGGGTGACTGGCCGGAGTTCAAGGAGCGTTTCGCACGGCTGCGCGAGGCGGTCGAGCTCATGCGCGCGCTGTGGACGGGCGACCGCGTGGACTTCGCGGGCGAGTACTACAACACCGTCGGCGCGTCGATCTACGACGTGCCCAAGGGCGGCATCCCGATCTACGTGGCGGCGGGCGGACCGCTGGTCGCGCGTTATGCGGGCCGCGCGGGTGACGGTTTCATCTGCACCTCCGGCAAGGGCATGGAGCTCTACACCGAGAAGCTGATGCCCGCGGTCGCCGAGGGCGCCGCCAAGGCGGGCCGCACCGTCGAGGACATCGACCGGATGATCGAGATCAAGATCTCCTACGACACCGATCCCGAACTGGCACTGGAGAACACCCGCTTCTGGGCCCCGCTGAGCCTGACGCCGGAGCAGAAGCACAGCATCACCGACCCGATCGAGATGGAGGCCGCCGCCGACGCCCTCCCGATCGAGCAGATCGCCAAGCGCTGGATCGTCGCCAGCGACCCCGACCAGGCCGTCGACCTCATCAAGCCCTACCTCGACGCCGGCCTGAACCACCTGGTGTTCCACGCCCCCGGCCACGACCAGCGCCGCTTCCTCGACCTCTTCCAGCGCGACCTGGCCCCTCGCCTGCGCGCCCTGGCCTGATCGACAGCGAAGGCTCCACCCGTCGCAGCGGCGGGTGGAGCCTTCGTCGTTCGTTGCTAGCCGAGGGCGTGGTCGAGGTCGGCGAGGAGGTCTTCGACGTCCTCCAGGCCGACGGAGATGCGGACCACGCCGTCGGAGAGGCCGATGGTGGCCCGGCCTTCGGGGCCCATGGCGCGGTGGGTTGTGGTGGCGGGGTGGGTGATCAGGGATTTGGCATCGCCGAGGTTGTTGGAGATGTCCACAATGCGCAGGCGGTTGAGCACTTCGAAGGCGCGCTTCTTGGCCTCGTGGGCGGGCGCGTTCAGCTCGAAGGTGACCACGGTGCCGCCCGCACTCATCTGGCCGGTGGCCAGGTCGTGCTGCGGATGTGACTCCAGGAAGGGGTATTTCACCCAGCTGACGGCCTTGTTGGTCTCCAGGAAGCGGGCGATGCGCAGGGCCGACTCGGTCGAGTGGCGCACGCGCAGCGGCATCGTCTCCAAACCCTTGAGCAGCGTCCACGCGTTGAACGGGCTCAGCGCCGGACCGGTATGGCGCATCAGCGTTTTCACCGGACCCTCGATGTAGTCCTTGGCGCCGAGGATGGCGCCGCCGAGCACCCGGCCTTGACCGTCGATGTGCTTGGTGCCCGAGTAGACGACGACATCGGCACCCAGTTCGAAACCGCGCTGCAGCAGCGGGGTGGCGAAGACGTTGTCCAGCACCACCTTCGCGCCCGCGGCGTGCGCGAGCTCGGTGACCCGGCGCACGTCTACCAGGGTCTGCATCGGGTTGGCCGGTGTCTCGAAGAACACCGCCTGGGTGGGCACCGACAGCGCCTGCTCCCACTGGTCCAGATCCTCGCCGTCGACGAAGACGGTCTCCACGCCCCAGCGCGGCAGGATCTCGTTGCACACCACGAAGCAGGACCCGAACAGGCTGCGTGCGGCCACCAGCCGATCACCGGCGCCGAGCAGCGCGCCCAAAGCGGTGAATACCGCCGACATTCCGCTCGCGGTCGCGAAACACGCTTCGGCGCCGTCGAGCAGCCGCATCCGCTCCTCGAACATGGCGACCGTCGGATTGCCGTAGCGGGAGTAGACGAAATGCTCGACGTCACCGGTGAACGCGGCCTCGGCGGCCTCCGCGCTCTCGTAGACGAAACCGGAGGTCAGGTACAGCGCCTCGGAGGTTTCCTCGAAACCGGAGCGCCGCAAACCCCCGCGCACACCGAGCGTCGCGGGACCGACCCCTTCGGGAAGCGGCTTGTGGAAAGCACCACCTGTGATCACGACTGCCTCCCTACGACCCACTGCCCCCTGACGACACCGCTGCGCGACCACGCGTCGAGCGAACAGCAGCTACTCATGACTGCCGCCACGGCAAGCCGAGGGCGCGCCAGCCGCTGCCGCCCCGATGTCCGTTCGCGTCGACCGGGCCTTCGAAACCCTCGAGCACGTTGTAGGAGGTGCCGAAACCGGCCTGCGTCGCGGCGATGGCCGCGCCGATGGAGCGCTGCCCGGAGCGACAGAGGAAGATCACCGGCGCCGCCCGGTCGTGCCCGTCCAGCGCCTTGACCAGCTGCTCGGTGAACTCGCCGTTGCGCGTCCCGGTCGAGTCGACCCACTCGATCAGTACCGTCGGGCGCTCGATCGAACTGGTGTCGGGCACGCCGACGAACTTCCATTCGGCCTCGGTGCGCACGTCGACCAGGACGGCTTCGGGGTTGTCTCGCAACAGTTCCCAGGCCTGCTGGGGAGTGATGTCACCGGCATAACTCATCTGGACCCTCCTAGAATCCGCACTTGCCGCGCTCGGGTTTGACGCGCGGCCAGGTCGTCACCCGGAGCACCCCACCGCGGAGGAGGGTTGCCGACCAGTATTGCCGGGGCTTGACACTGGTTCTCATGACCTTCTGCTGAGATTGCCTCGACAGGGGTCACCCTGTCAAACGGCTGCTCACGGTATGAGAATGCTCAATTACAGACCAGCCATTTGTCGCCGGATCGGGTCAGATTCCAGGTCGAGGTGGCCTCGTCGCCGTCGACCTTGGTGGTGACCGTCGCCATCGCGCGATCGCCGTCCACCTTCGGATCGACGAGTTTCGTGATTTCCACGGTCTTTCCGCCGCCGGAGCGCCCGGCCAGCGGGGAGCGTTTCGGGTCGAAGCCCGGGCAGCCCGTGCCTGGTGGGGGCACCAGATCGGTGCTGTTGGAGCCCTCGACGAAGCCGCGCACCGCGGCGGCGATCCGGTCGGATTCTGTGACATTTTTCTCAGCGGGCGACAGCACCCCGCCGATCACGATCCCGGCGAGCACGAGCACCGCGATGACGGCGGCCGCGATGAACGGTGCGACGGAACGCTTGTCGGTCTGATCGACCTTGATGACTTCGTCCTCCGCAGGCTGCTGCTCTTTGCTCATACGAGCATGATCCCTGGTCGGCGGGCCTATCCGGCGCTCACCCCCACCGCGCGCAGCCAGGCCTTGCGAAGCCCGCCGCATTGCAGGGGAATCAGCGCCGCGAGATCGGGTAAGCCGGACAGAACGGATCGCGCGGCATCCGTTCAGTTCACGCACCGGCGGCGGCCGCCTTCGCCACCACCGATAGAATCGCGAGACTGCGGCCTGCTGTCATAGCCGCGACCGGAATGGCCACGAGCCGACAACTCCGGTGTCCGCATCGTCAGGTGCAACCAGCCAGCGCGTAACTTAGCCTAGGCTAAGGAAGACGCCGTATTTGTTTCTCAACCAAAAGGGTGCGCGTAAAAGATGACCGAACAGAGTGCAGCGACTCGCCCGCTCCGCATCGCCATCGTTGGCGCCGGACCCGCGGGGATCTACGCCGCCGACGCCCTGATGAAGTCCGATGCCGAGGTCAGCATCGACCTGTTCGAGCGCATGCCCGCGCCGTTCGGGCTCATCCGCTACGGCGTCGCGCCGGACCACCCGCGCATCAAGGGCATCATCACCGCCCTGCACAAGGTCCTCGACAAGCCGCAGGTGCGCCTGCTCGGCAACATCGACTACGGCACCGACATCACCCTCGACGACCTGCGCACGTTCTACGACGCGGTCATCTTCTCCACCGGCGCCAACGCCGACCGCGCGCTCGGCATCCCCGGCATCGGGCTGGACGGCTCCTACGGTGCGGCGGACTTCGTGTCCTGGTACGACGGGCACCCGGACGTGCCGCGCACCTGGCCGCTGGACGCGGAGAAGGTCGCCGTGCTCGGCGTCGGCAATGTCGCGCTCGACGTGGCCCGGGTGCTGGCCAAGACCGGCGACGAGCTGCTGCCGACCGAGATCCCGCCGAACGTCTACGCGGGCCTCAAGGCCAACAAGGCGCTCGAGGTGCACGTGTTCGGCCGCCGTGGCCCGGCGCAGGCCAAGTTCACCCCGCTGGAACTGCGCGAACTGGATCATTCGCCGACCATCGAGGTCATCGTCGACCCCGAGGACATCGACTACGACGAGGGCTCCGAGGCCGCGCGCAGGCACTCCAAGCAGGTCGACATGATCGCGAACACGCTCGAGCAGTGGGCCATTCGCGACGTCGGCAACCGGCCGCACAAGCTGTTCCTGCACTTCTTCGAGTCGCCGGCCGAGATCCTCGGCGACGAGGAGGGCAAGGTCGTCGGCCTGCGCACCGAGCGCACCCAGCTCGACGGCACCGGCAACGTCAAGGGCACCGGCGTGTTCAAGGAATGGGACGTGCAGGCGGTCTACCGGGCCGTCGGTTACCTGTCGCAGAACCTGACCAACCTGCCGTTCGACGACCAGGCGGGCACCGTGCCCAACGAGGCGGGCCGGGTGATCGCCGACGAGAACGCCGACGGCGCCGACCGCTACGTCCCGGCCACCTACGTCACCGGCTGGATCAAGCGCGGCCCGGTCGGCCTCATCGGCCACACCAAGGGCGACGCCAACGAGACCGTGGCCTGCCTGCTCGACGACAGCGCGAACTTCACCCCGGCCGAGCGGCCGGAGCTGGACGCGGTCACCGAGTTCCTGGAGGGCAAGGGCATTCCGTTCACCACCTGGCAGGGCTGGTACCGCCTGGACGCGCACGAGCGCTCGCTCGGCGAGCCCGAGGGTCGCGAGCGCGTCAAGGTGGTCGAGCGGGAAGACATGCTGCGCGCCAGCGAGCCGCACAAGGTCTGACCCGACGCGCTTGTTGGGTCCGTAACAGCGGAACGACGCGTCCTGAGGCATTCTGTACAGGTGTTCGATGCCCATTTCCACATCTTCGATCCGCGGTTCCCGCGGTTCGAGAACGAGGGCTACCTGCCCGGCCACTTCACCATCGCCGACTATCGAAAGCGCATGTCGCGCTTCGACGTCGGCGGCGGTGCCGTGGTCAGCGGGTCGTTCCAGGGCACCGATCAGACGTATCTGAAGGCAGCCCTCGCCGAGCTGGGCGAGGGCTGGGTCGGCGTCACCCGCCTCGATCTGGACGCCACCGACGACGAGATCCTCGAGCTGGACCGCATCGGCGTGCGCGGGCTGCGGTTCAACCTCAAACGCGCCGCCGCCGACATCACCGGCATGACCTTGCAGGCGCTACGCGCGCACGAGCTGGTCGGCTGGCACGTCGAGGTCTACATCGACGGTCAGATGCTCGCCTCGTTGCAGCCGGTCATCTCCAAGCTGCCGGTCTTCGCCATCGACCATCTCGGCATGTCCGAGGAGGGCCTGCCGTTCCTGCTCGATCTGGTCGATCGCGGCGCCAGGGTCAAGGCGACCGGTTTCGGCCGTGTCTCGATGAACGTCGCCGACACGCTGCGCCGCATCCACGCGGTCAATCCCGAGGCGCTGATGTTCGGCACCGACCTGCCGGGTACCCGCGCGGGACGCCCCTTCCGCGACTCCGACGTCGACCTCATCTGCGATGTGGTCGGCACCGACATGTTCGCCGTCCTGGAGGACAACGCCCGCGCCTTCTATCGGCTGCCCGCCCGGGTCCGCGCTCTGCCCGCCGACCCGGCGCCCACGCTGCCGCTGTACACCGCCGAACAACCCACGTTGCCGATCCGCCGCGACAGTCTCCCCAAACCCGAAGCGGTGGACACCATTCCGTTGCCCATCATCGAGTAGCGCTGGTAGACAACACGACTCGATGCAGGAAGACCTGCTCGGGGTGAACTAGGTGGCGATCGCGCCGACCACCCAGATGCCGGTGGCGAGCAGGGCACCCAGGAGTTCGATGAGCATGGACAGGCCGACGCCCTTGAGCGCGTGCACCGTTGCCTGCCAGGCTTGCTGCCCGACGCGCAGGCGGTGCAGCTCGGAGAGGTAGACGCCGAGCACGAAGCCGACGAACAAGCCGACCACCGGGATCACGAAGAAGCCGATGATGCCGAGGACCGCGCCGAGCACCAGGGAGCGGTTGGCCACGCCCGCGTCCTTCATCTTCCGGCCCGGCCAGGTGTACTTGATGACGCCGGACAGGACGAGCAGAGCCGCGCTGACGGCGAAGACAGTCCAGGCCGTCGCGCCGCCGGTCACGAAGGCCCACACCGCGATCGCGCCGAAGATCAGAATGACGCCGGGCAGGATCGGGATGATGATGCCCAACAGACCGACGAGAACGACCAGGCCGACGATGACCTCACCCGCAGCACTCATGATCGTGCCTCGCTGGGCTCCCGCATGACTCCACCTCACCGCGCAGGCTCGCCGGACGCTCCCGCGAATAGTGCGCTGCTGGGATTGTGTCGTACCGGGTGAGCCGGTGCACGGCGGACGCCGCGTGGACATCGTAAGTGGACCGGCATTCCCGGACCGCGCCTCGACCGTGCGGGGCCGGACGGGAGGGCGTCCGGCGCAGGCGCAGCGTTATTGTCATACTGTCAATACACCCTCCGGGCCCCTTCCGGAGGAGCGCCGGGACGCCGTGCGCTGGATCAACGACGAACCGAGGTAGGGCGTGAGCACTCCATCCACCGCCGTCAAGGGCCCGCTCGCGGGCATCAGGGTCATCGAGCTGGCCGGGATCGGGCCGGGGCCGCATGCCGCGTTGCTGCTGGCCGATCTGGGCGCCGACGTGGTGCGGATCCAGCGGGCCGGCCAGATACCCGGCGGATTCGACCGGCCGCAGCAGCGCGGGCGCACCATCGTCGAGGCCAATCTGAAGGATCCGGCCGACGTCGAGAAGGTGCTCGGGCTGATCGAGAAGGCGGACGTGCTCATCGAGGGCTTCCGGCCCGGGGTGACCGAGCGGATGGGCCTCGGCCCGGATGAGGCGCTCGCGCGCAATCCGCGACTGGTCTACGGGCGGATGACCGGCTGGGGCCAAGAAGGCCCGCTGGCCGATCGCGCCGGGCACGACATCAACTACATCTCCATCACCGGTGTGCTGCACGCCATCGGCCGCAAGGGTGAGCGCCCGGTGCCGCCGCTGAACATGGTCGGCGACTTCGGCGGCGGCTCGATGTTCCTGGTGTTCGGCCTGCTCGCCGCGCTCGTCGAACGGCAGAGCTCCGGCAAGGGGCAGGTCGTCGACGCCGCGATGGTCGATGGCGCACTTGCTCTTTCGCACATGATCTGGGGTATGCGCGGGTACGGCGCGTGGTCCGACGAGCGCGGGGTGAACCTGCTCGATACCGGAATGTCGTTCTACGACACCTACGAAACCGCCGACGGCAAGTACATGGCGGTCGGCTCGATCGAGCCACAGTTCTACGCCCAGCTGCTGGCCGGCCTCGACATCAACCCCGAGGGCCTGCCGTACCAGCTCGATCCGGCGGGCCAGGAAACGCTGAAAAAGCTGTTCACGGAACGCTTCCTGACCAAGACCCGCGACGAGTGGGCGGAGATCTTCGTCGGCACCGACGCCTGCGTCTCCCCCGTCCTCACCTTCGAGGAAGCCACCCGCAACGAGCACATCGCGGCCAGGGGTTCGCTGATCGAGGTCGACAACATCACCCAGCACGCCCCCGCGCCGCGGTTCTCCCGCACCCCCAACGGCATTCCCACCCCGCCGCCCAGCGAGGCGACGCCGATCGAATCCGTTTGGGCGAACTGACTTCTCGCGTCGATCGAGGCCCCGGGGCACAACCCCGGGGCCTTTTTCACGCGCTCAGGCGGCCGAAGCAGGCGCGGGGTTGATCGGGCGGCCGCCGTCGGCCAGCCCGCGGGTGACGAGCTTGGCGATGCGCGCCACCAGGGTGCGCGGGCGACGGGGCATCAGGTGCGCGGCGGCGAAGTTCGATGCGCCTGGCACGACGTAGCCCTTGTTGCGTTCGAGCGCACGCAGCGTGGACTCGACCACCGCCGCGGCGCTGCCCATTCGACCGAGGGCCGCATCGCGGGTACCGACGGTGTCGAAGAACGGCGTCTCCGTCGGACCGGGGCACACGGCGAGGACCTTGATGCCGCGACCACGATATTCACTCCACAACGACAGGCTGAAGTTCAGCACGAAGGCCTTGCCGGAGGAGTAGGTCGCGAAGTAGGGCGACGGCTGAAAAGCCGCGGTCGAAGCGACATTGACGATTTCACCGCTGCCGCGGTCGAGCATGCCGGGGATGAGGCGGCGGGTAAGCCCGGCCAGCGCAACGACATTGACCATCAGCTGATCGTGCTCGCTGTCGACGCCGAGGTCCTCGAAGCGGCCCGCGCTGCCGTAGCCCGCGTTGTTGATCAAGAGGTCGACCGAGAGTCCCCGTGCGGCAAGTTCATCCACCACCCGCGCGGCGGCGTCGGGCTCGGCGAGGTCCTGTGCGATGACCTCGACTCGGCCACCGTGGCGCTGACGTAGTTGTGCGGCAAAGGCTTCCAGGCGCGGCAGCGTGCGGGCGAGCAGGACTAGGTCGTCGCCGCGGGCGGCCAAGGCCGCAGCGAACTCGGCCCCGATGCCGGACGAGGCGCCGGTGATGAGGGCGGTTTTTCCAGTGCTGGTCATTTCGAGCTCCTTCGATGTGATGCAACACCAGAGTAGCCTTATATCTATTAAATGCAACATCAATGTCGCCACTTAAAGACAAGACGCAGCTCACGTGTAGTATCTCGGGAGATCCCAGCGAACGGAGCACCCATGTCGCCCACTTCCGCGCGCCCACTGCGCGCCGATGCCGAACGCACCGTCCGCGCCATCCTGGACGCCGCGGAGCGCGTGCTGAGCGAGCACCCCAACGCGACGCTCGAGCAGATCGCGGAGGCCGCGGGTGTCGCCCGCACCACCGTGCACCGGCGCTTCGCCAACCGCGAGGACCTGGTGCGCAGCATGGCGGTGGCCGCATGGCGGCGCATCGCAGCCGCGGTCGATGCCGCACGGCCACTGACCGCGCCGCCACTGGTCGCGCTGCATCAGGCCACCGCCAATGTCATCGAGATCAAGTACGGGGCGTCCTACGCACTCGACCGGGTGGACAGCACCGACCCCGAGGTCGCCGAACTGCAGGCCGATGTCTTCGCCAAATGCGATGCGGTGCTTGCCAGAGCCCGCGCGGACGGCTTCATCGCCGCCGACGCCGACCCGACCTGGGTGCGGCGGGTCTACCTCACGCTGATCAACGAGACCGTGCACGGCAACGCCGAACTGGACGGCAACGCCGACCCGGATGCCCTCGCTGGTCGTGTCATCGACACGCTGCTCAGCGGCGTGGGTACCGGGCGACGCCAGTAAGCCTGGACGACGAGCACGCTCGACCCACGCCGACGACCGGACGGCGACACCCCGTCAACTGTTGCAGCGCAACGAAATCGGCAGCCGCGAGGATCGCGAGAAGGCGGCGTACGGAGTCAGCCTCGTCAGTAGCAAGTCAACGGCTGGAGCGGATCGGCAGCGCGCGGAGTCAGCGCGTCGTAGGCGGCGGCAATCGCCTTGACTCCCAAGCGAAGTTCGGGCTCCTGATGGGTGAAGGGCAGGCGAATGAAGCGCTCGAACGCGCCCTGCACACCGAATCGCGGTCCGGCAGCAAGCAATACGCCGTGGTTGGGCGCGGTGGCGGCCAGTGCGGTGGACACCGGCGCCGGTAGCTGAGCCCACACCGACATGCCGCCGGCACCGTGCAGGAGGCGCCAGTCCGGCAGCTCTTCGGCCACCGCGTCCAGCAGTGCCGCACGTTGCGCACGCAGTTGATCGCGGCGGCGGTCCAGGATGGTGTCCGCGTTGGCCAGCAGATGGACGGTGGCCAGCTGGTCCATCACCGGAGTGCCGAGGTCGACGGTGGAGCGGATACCGAGCAGCTTGGTGATCAGCGGCTGGTTCGTACGGATCCAGCCGACCCGCAGGCCGCCCCAGAACGACTTGGACGCCGAGCCGATGGTGACGATCTCGTTGCCCTTGGCGAAGGCCGCGACCGGCGGCTGCTGGACCCCGTCGGCGAGGTGCAGATCGCCCATCGACTCGTCGATCACCACGGTCATCCGGGTTTCCCTGGCGATGGCGGCCAGTTCGGCGCGGCCCTCCGCGTCGAGCAGCAGGCCGGTCGGGTTGTTGAAGTCGGGCACCAGGTAGGCCAGGGTGGCGGCGGTTTGCCTTGCGGCACTGCGAATTCCGTCGAGGTCCCAGCCCTTGTCCGGATGCTCGGGGCGCAGCGGCACCGGCACCGGCCTGGCGCCGACGTCGCGGATCGCCTCGATCGCGTTCGGGTAGGTGGGGTGGTCGATGAGCACCCGAGCCGCGGGCGCGGTGAGCACATTCAGCAGCAGCCGCAAACCGTGCTGAGCGCCGAGGGTGACCAGGATCTGGTCCGGCTCGGTGGGCAAGCCACGCTGCGTGAAGCGGCGGGCGATCGCCTCGCGCAGCGCGAGCACGCCGACCGGATCCATACCGTGCGTGCCGAGATAGGCCGGAAGACCCTCCAGCGCAACCGAATACGCCTCCTGCATCTCCAGGGGCGCGGCCATGGCTGCGTAGGTCATGTCGATGGTCGGCAGCTCGGAGGCCGCCATCATCGCCAGGATGCTGCGCGCGGGCTTGCTGCCGTCGTGCTGCACGTCCCGCGGCAGGGCGACGGTGCTGCGCGAACCCTGGCGGCTGATCAGGTAGCCGTTCTCGCGCAGCAGCGAGTAGGTGGAGGTGATCGTGGTGCGGCTGACCCCGAGGGTGGCCGCGAGATCGCGTTCGCTCGGCAGCGCGACGCCGAGCGGGGCGCGCCCGTCGTGGATCAGCAGCCGAATGCCTTCGGCGAGTGCGAGATACGCCGGACGCGCGGACCGGCGCGACGACTCGGTCTCGCCGTCCTCGTCCACATTCCGCCACCGGCCAAGGTCGCGAGCCAAGGTGCCCGCGCCGATCACTCTCGTCGCCATAAGGTCCAGTATCGAGGGAGTGGATATTTAAAGCAAGGCCAGTCGGGCGCAGGCTGGCATCATGACCACATTCGCCGCTTTTCTCGTCGTCGCCGCCTTCGGCTACGCGGTCTATCGCTATTTACCGAAGGGTGCCGAGCGGGCGTTCCGGCTGGAACGATTCCACCCGGCCACCCCGATGTCCGACTGGACCCCTTCGTATTACGACGCCCACCGGCGTTACGCGGATCTGGCCGCCATCTACGGGCGCAGTGACATGCCGGACGAGGTGCCGCCTGCCGTCCGGGAAACCGCCGATACCACGGTGAAAGCCGTTCCGGCGCAACGTTCGGCGTCGTCGGCGCCGGTTGTCCGCGAGCCTGCGGCCGGGCTGTCGAAGAAAACCCCTATCGACCAGTACGCCTGGCGGTCTCGGCGGACCGTCGCGCCCAGTTCCGGCGAGACACGGAAACCAGAGCGCGGCGTGCGCAGGCTCGTGTCGGAGCAGGACACCCTCGACAGCAAGGCCAGTTGAGCAAAACTGGACTGATATCTCGAACTTTGTCAGCCCCACCGTGCACACTGACAGCATGACCGACCCCCGTTGCCTGTCCGCCGAGGCAACACTCTTCGACACCGCGATCGGCATCTGCGCGATCGCATGGAGCGCCACGACCGTGATCCGGTTCCAGCTCCCCGAGGCCAGCCCCGCCGCGACTCGTGCGCGCATCACGCGCCGCCGCGCCGACCTGCCGGACAACGAGGTCCGCGAAGAGACGCCCACCGGTGTGATCGCCGAGGCCATCGCGGGCATCCGTGCTCACCTGGCCGGCGAACTCGACGACCTGCGCTGGATCCCCTTGGACACCAGCGGAATTCCGGAATTCCATCGCTCGGTGTACGAGGTGACCCGCGCCATCGATCCCGGGCACACCCTCACCTACGGCCAGGTGGCCGATCGCATCGGTGCACCCGGTGCCGCGCAAGCCGTCGGACAAGCCTTGGGCCGCAATCCGATTCCCCTCATCATCCCGTGCCACCGGGTGCTCGCCGCGGACAACGCGCTCACCGGTTTCTCCGCACCCGGTGGCGTCACCACCAAGCAGCACCTGCTGGAAATCGAGCGCACGCCGGGCTTCGGGGAACCAACCCTGTTCTGAGCGGGTGGCTCTCGTGCGCATCGGTGGCGATGCTCGGTGCCCGATGCCCGGTACCAGCTACTCCGCAGCGCTTTCCGTAAATAACGTTCACGGGCCTGCCAGACACCTTGACGGCATAGTGAGCAGCATCACAGACTTCGCGGGTTGGGTCGGTCGCCGCTGCCGTCGATGAATCCACACCCTCGGCACCGTCTGAACAGGTACGCCCCCAACACACCGTTGGCCGACCTCCTCTCGAAAGTGAGACTGTTGTGGAGACCGTGACCTCCGCCGACGGGACCGTGATCGCGTACGACCGCCATGACGGCCATGCCGGAACGGTGATCCTCATCGGCGGGGCCTTCGGTTACCGCAAGCTGCCCACCATGGTCGAGCTGGCGGCGGCACTCAACGAGCAATACGGCCTCACCGTGCTCAATTACGACCGGCGCGGGCGGGGTGACAGCACCGCCACGTCCGGCGGCTACGACGTCGAGCGCGAGATCGACGACCTCGCGGCCCTGGTCGAGGTGGCGGGCGGGTCCGCAATGCTGTTCGGCTGGTCCTCCGGCGCCGGGCTCGCGCTGCGGGCCGCCGGTTCCGGGCGCATTCTCGGGATCACCAAGGTGGTCGCCTTCGAGCCGCCGTTCATCGTGGACGACACGGGGTTCGTGCCCGCCGCCGACCTGGAGACGACACTGCATCAGCTGGTCGCCGCCGGACGTCGCGCCGAAACGGTCCGCTTCTACATGACCAAGGCGATGGGCATTCCGCGCACGCTCGTCACCGTCCTGCGTTTCGCGCCGTTCTGGAAGCACCTGCTCGCCACCGCGCACTCGACCCCGCACGACTGGGCCGTGATGGGCGAGTTCATGCGCGGCGAACCACTGCGCGCCGCGGACTGGGCCGCCGTCAAGGCGCAAACCCTGGTGATCGCGGGCGGCAAGAGCGATCTCCTGCTCCGCAGGGCCGCCAGGGCGATCGCCGCCGTCCTCCCCGACGCCGAGTTTCAGGAAGTCGCCAAGCTCCGGCACATCCCGAAGATCAGCCTGCTCGCCCCGCCGGCAGGCGAATTCCTCACCGGCGCAGCGGAGAACGCCAACTGACGAGGGTCGACGCGATCGTCAGGCAGTAGCGCCGAAACCAGCGCCCGCGCTGCCGCCCAAGATCCCGCCGGCCACACCACCGGCCACCGCGGCCGGGATGCCCAGGGCTGCGGCACCGGCAACCGCGCCGACACCCGCGCCGATCGCGGCACCGGCCCCGGTACTTGCCGCGGCGATCGGCCACGCCGCGACGAAGGCTGCGCCGATTGCGGGCAGTGCGCCGACGCCGCCGGTCGGGATACCCGCGGCGGCGGCCGCGATCGCACCACCGGCGGCCGTGCCCGCGACGCCGACCGCGAAGCCGATGCCCGCACCGACACCCGCGCCGATGGCCGCGCCACCGACACCGCCGACGACGGCGGCCGGGATGCCCGCGAGCGCGGCACCGCCCAGTGCGCCGCCGACCGCACCGGCCGCGGTCGCGGCGGCGATCTTGTCGGAGCGGGACGGGTTGATGCCGATGGAGCGGCCGCCGGTGGCGATGGCGGCCTCGACGCCTGCGGCGGTGCCGTTGACGCCGTCGAGGAGATCGTTGGGGACCTCGTCCGGGACCGGGCTGGTGAGATCACCGATACGCAGGGTGCGCGGCGGCGGCGCGATGGGTGCGACGGGCTCCACTGGCTCCGGGGCGTGCAGCTGCTGCGGCTGGATCGGCGGTGCCGGTTCCGGCGCGGGGACCGGACGGGCGTTTTTGAGGCTCTGCCCCTCGGCGGGGTCGGGCTTCGGGCCGACGGCACCCTGCTGATTCGGGGTGGTGACGCCGGGCTGGCTGGGCGAACGCTCGGGTACGACCGGGGTGCTCGGGGTGGTCACCCCCGGCTGCGTGGACGGGCCGGGATCGGCGACCGCCGCACCCGCGCAGGCGACCGCGATGGCCAGCGGCAGGGCGCCGACGATCGGACGCAAGCTACGCCTGGTCGCCGGAGTGTTCAATTCTCGATACCGACGAGCCACGTCGAAGCACCACCATCAGGTTGGGTCAGCCAGCACGTCCCCGCGTACTGCGCGCTCGCACCCTATCCGTAGCTGAGCGGATGCTGTCAAGTCGGGCACCGGCCCGGATTATCGTGGGTGACCAGGCAACACTCCGCGAAATGTCCGATTTGCGGTAGATAGCCTTGAACCGCTTTCACTCATGCCGCTTTCGACTGTGACACCGGCCCGAGGCAACGCACAAGCAGTCCATGGTGTGCCACTCACGCACCGCGTACTCGGTTCAGCTGGCGGAGGATTCGCCACGCATCAGCGCGCCGAGCGACTCGCGATCGGTGACATCCATCTTGATGCAGGCGCGGTAGAGATGACCCTCCACGGTGCGGACCGACACGGTGAGACGGTCGGCGATCTGCCGGTTGGACAGCCCTGCCGCAACAAGATTGGCGATCTCGCGTTCGCGGGCGGTGAGCGGCAGCGGCTGGGCGGCCTGCCGCAGCGCAGGTGTGCTGGCACCACCGCAGGCCGCGGCCAGCCGGTTTGCCGCGGCGGCGGACTCCAGCAGGCGGCGGCGATCGCCCGCACGCTCGTGCGCCGAAGCCGCCTGGGCGGCCGCGTCGGCGGCGGAGAGCAGCACGCCGATCCGCTCGAATTCGGCTGCGGCGGCGTCCAATCCGGGTCCGTCGTGGGCGGCGAGGGCGACCGCGTGCTTGGCCTGCACCTGCACCAGCCTGCCGTCCACCTTCGCGGCGAGGTCGGCGAGCCGCCCGGCCGCGGAGTGGTCGCCGAAGCGGGCCGCGGCGTGCAGCGCCATCGCCTCGATCGCGTGTTGGTTCGAGCGGGCGGCCGCGTCGGCCGCGCTCATCGCGAGGCGGATGGCCGGCGTGACGGTGCCTTCCGCGGCGGCGTGCCAGGCGCGGGCGATTTCGAGCTGCGGTTCGTAGACGGCGCTGTGCCTGCCGCCGCGCGCGGTCGCCTCGCCGATCACCTCGATCGCCTCGGCGGACCGACCCAATGCCGAATAAGCCTCGGCGAGACGGATTCTCGCGGGGAACATCCAGGCCGCCGCGCCCTCGGTGGCGAGGGCGGCCAGTGCCTGCTCCAGATTCTCGATGCCGTCCGGGAAGTGCCCCTGCGCCACGTCGACGGTGCCCTGCAGGATCTTCGACATGCCCCAAGCCAAATACTGCCCGGGCGCCGAGTAGCCGAAATACGCTGCCGCACAAAGCCTGGCACGTTCGAGATTGCCGGTCAGAATCAGCGCGAGCACCTCGGCGTGCGTCGACATGAAACGGTTCAGCCCGTCGATGTCCCGCTCCACCTCGTGGCCACGGGCCGCGTATTGCAGGGCGGCCTCGCCCCGGCCCATCAGGGTCAGCGCGAGCCCGCCGCCGAAGGACGCCCACCAGATCGCCCACGGCGATGCGCCTTTCACCGACATCGCCTTCTCCGCCTCGGTGATCGAGGCGTCGATCCGATTCTCGTTGACCGCGCATGCGGACGCGAGCCCGTCGATCATGGCCGCGATCTTCGGGTGCGTAACTTTGCTCCGAACCAGCCTCAGCACCTCGTCGGCGCGGTCGGCGTCCCCCATGGCCCACAACAGATTCGCCACCCGCGTGCTACCCCAGCTTGCCAGCTGCACCTCGGTGAGCTGGTCCGGATCGAAGGTGGCCAGCATGCGCTCGGCCTCGATGCGATGGCCCTGCCACAGCAGGGCGCGCGCGAGCAGGTCGGCGGCCTCGACACCGCCGCGCCGTTCCACCGCCGCCCTGGCGAAGCGCTCACCCAGCGGTAGATTCGCCAGCCCGATGGCATCGGCGGCGGCCGCTTCGAACAGCTCCAGATCGGCGGATTTGTCACTGTCCAAAGCCAATTCGGCGAGCCGGATGCGGTCGGCGGCGGAGTTGATCGGCCGTTCCTTGAGCGAGGAGTACAGCCTGCCGCGCAGCCTGCGGGCCGAGGCGATGCCGAGCCTGCGCCGGATCACCTCGCCGAACAGCGGATGGTTGTAGCGCACGGTCAGCTGGTGCGAATTCTCGACAACCCGGATCACGCCACGGGTTTCGGCGGACTCCACCGCCTCCTCGCCGGCCAGTTCGGACAGCACGTCGAGGTCGATCGGCTCGCAGAAGGTGAGCAGTTCCAGCACGTGCAGCACGTCCTCGGGCAGCTGCTCGACCCGGTCCTCCAGCAGCGCGGCCAGTTCCGAGGTGACCGCGGCGCGCCCGCGCAGCTGCCACACACCGTTCACCTGGCGCAGCGAGCCCGCCTCCAGCGCGCCCTCCACCAAATGCCTTAGGAACAGCGCGTTTCCGCCGGAGGACTCCCACATCAGGTTGGCGGTGAAGCCCTCGAGCTGCCCGCCGAGCATCGACTCGACCAGGTCGACGCTTTGCCGCTGGGTGAACGGGTTCAGGTCGATGCGCAGCAGGTGACCGTCTTTCCACAGCGAGGTCACCGCGTCGGGCACCTGCACCCCGCTGCGCACGGTGGCCACGATGTGCGCCGCCTTGTCGATGGCCAGTTGCAAGAGCAGCGTCGCCGACAACTGATCGAGCAGATGCGCGTCGTCGACACCGATGATGGTGTGCCCGTCCGCGAGCAGCGCCTCACGCGCCGCGGACATGAACGTCACCGGGTCGTGCGCCGTATAAACGCCGACCATATGCGCGAAGACCCCGAGCGGGATGCTGCGCGCCGACTCGGTGCCCGCGACCCAGCGGATATTGCCGCCGACGGCGGCCGTTGCCTGTCTGGCCAGTGTTGTCTTGCCGACACCGGCATCGCCGGTGAGGACCGCGCCGACATGTTCCGTGCCGGTGAGGGCCGCGCGGATCGCCTCGAACTCGGTCACACGCTCGATCATCGGCCAGTTCCGAGCCATGACTCTTACTGTAGTTCGCGACAGACCATGATCGTAGAGATCGAACGATGAACAGCGGCAATCATTCAGCCGGACTATAACTTTCCGGTCTCAGCCGAGCACGTCGTGCCGGACGATGGTCTGATCGCGACCCGGTCCGACGCCGATGCAGGAGATGCGGGCGCCGGACAGTTCCTCCAGCCGCAGCACGTACGCCTGGGCGTTGGCGGGCAGCTCCTCGAAGGTGCGGGCCTGGGAGATGTCCTCCCACCAGCCGGGCATCTCCTCGTAGATCGGCTTCGCGTGATGGAACCCGGTCTGCGTGGTCGGCATCTGCTCGACCCGCTCGCCGTCTACGTCGTAGGCAACGCAGATCGGCACGGTCTCCAGGCTGGACAGCACGTCCAGCTTGGTGAGGAAGTAGTCGGTGATGCCGTTGACCCGGGTGGCGTAGCGCGCGATCACCGCGTCGAACCAGCCGCAGCGCCGGGCCCGGCCGGTGGTGACGCCGACCTCGCCGCCGGTCTTGGCCAGGTACGCGCCGAACTCGTCGAACAGCTCGGTCGGGAAGGGGCCGGAGCCGACGCGGGTGGTGTAGCACTTGAGGATGCCGAGCACCGCGGTGATCTTGTTGGGCCCGACGCCCGCGCCGACCGCCGCGCCACCCGAGGTCGGGTTGGACGACGTCACGTACGGGTAGGTGCCGTGGTCCACGTCGAGCAGCGTGCCCTGCGAACCCTCGAGCAGCACGGTCTCGCCGTTCTCCAGGGCCACGTTCAGCTTCAGCCTGGTGTCGGCGATGCGGTGCTTGAAGCCCTCGGCCTGCGCCAGCACCTCGTCCACCACCTGCTGCGGATCCAGCGCGCGACGGTTGTAGATCTTGACCAGCACCTGGTTCTTGAACTCCAGCGCCGCCTCGACCTTCTGGGTGAGGATCTTCTCGTCGAGCACGTCGGCCACTCGCACGCCGACCCTGGCGACCTTGTCCTGGTAGCAGGGGCCGATGCCGCGACCGGTGGTGCCGATCTTGTTGTTGCCGAGGAAGCGTTCGGTGACCTTATCGATGGCCACGTGGTACGGCATGATCAGGTGCGCGTCCGCGGAGAGCAGCAGGCCCGAGGTGTCGACACCGCGCTCCTCCAGTCCGGCCAGTTCGTCGAGCAGCACACCGGGATCGACCACGACACCGTTGCCGATGACGTTCGTCACGCCCGGGGTGAGAATGCCGGACGGGATGAGGTGCAGCGCGAAATTGTCACCGCTGGGCAGCACCACGGTGTGGCCCGCGTTGTTGCCACCCTGGTATCGGACCACCCATTGCACCCGGCCACCGAGTAGATCGGTCGCTTTGCCCTTACCCTCGTCGCCCCACTGGGCGCCGATCAGGACGATTGCCGGCATTGTCTTGTCTCCTACGGTTCGACGTGCAACACCCGGGAGCTGGCAGCCGGTCGAGCCGGCGGGGCGGGTAAACACCAGTGTTGCAGCTACCTGCCGTATCGAGGCGGTGGCCGGGAGCACAGTCTAGTAGACGCGTCGTCAGCGGCGTCGGACCGGATCTCGTCGTAGTGTGATTGGCGGCGTCGAGCTCACGCCGCGGGCGCGACAACCATGTGGCCGGAGCCCGGCGGGGCTATGGTTGCAGCCGTCGGAACCGGGCTGGGGTCGGCGGAAGTGGCGAAGGGTCCGACGGCGTGTCGGCTCGAACCGAGGAGGGTGTACGGCAGTTTGAGTACCCACGTTCTCCGTTGCGACGGCGCACCGGTACCTATCGCCCTCGCGGCGCTGCCGAGCAGTTCGACGGCCGCCATCCCCGACACCACCGAGATCGACGAGCTGCTGCCCGTGCTCGCGGCCGACAGTCTGCCGCGCCTCATCGTGCTCGGTGACGACGCCGCGCTCGCCACGGTGCTGACCCACCTGATGCGCACCGAACGGCTGCACGTGGAGATCGGCTATGTGCCGGTCGACAAGACCTACGGCTCCCGCGCCTATCAGACCGGGACCGGCAATGCCGCCGCCAAGCGGGCCATCGACGGCCGGGCCACCGAGGTGCCGCTGATCCGGGACGACACCGGGCAGGTGCTCGTCGGGCGGGCCAAGATCACCGGCGTCGACGCGGCGAAACTCGAGGGTGAGGCCTACGTGGACGACACGCAACTGTTCTCCGGCAAGGTCACCGCGATGCTGGTGTCACCGATGCTGCACCAGCCCGGTGTGCGGGCCACCACGCAGCGGGGCATGCGCAAGCGCCGCTGGATCGAGGGGCGCGCCGCCCAGCTCGGCACGCCGGGCGCGGTGGTGACGCGCGACGGTGTCCGCAGCGACCGCACGGTGCCCCGGTCGAGTTTCTATCGGCATCACGAGCCCTGGTTGCTGGTCCGATGAGCGCACCCTTCGCCGCCGACCGGCGTTCGCGCGCGGTGCGGCCGAGCCCGATCTTTCTGCTCGTCGTCGTCATCACCATCGTCGGCGGCGCACTGGCCTGGGATGCCGAGGTGGACTCCACCCGGGCCAAAGTCGGCGTGTTCGTGCTCGTGGTGTTCGGCTGGATCATCACGCTGTGCCTGCACGAATTCGCGCACGCGTACATGGCTTGGCGCGCGGGTGACCACGAGGTCGAATTGCGTGGGTATCTCACGCTGAATCCGTTGAAGTACAGCCATCCGCTGCTGTCGATCGTGCTGCCGATCGTATTCATCGCATTGGGCGGCATCGGTTTACCTGGCGGCGCGGTGTACGTACACACGCACAACTTCTCGCCGCGCACGCAGCGGATCATCAGTGGCGCGGGCCCCGCGGTGAACGCACTCTGCGCGGTGCTGCTGTTGGTGATCGTGCAGCTGTTCGGCAGTGCCGCAGCGCATCCCGCCTTCTGGTTCGGCCTGAGCTTCCTGGCGTTCTTGCAGATCACCGCGGCCCTGCTGAACCTGATCCCGCTGCCGGGACTCGACGGCTACGGAATACTCGAGCCCTCGCTCAGCTACCAGACGAGGCGCTCGCTCGATCAGTTCAAACCGTTCGGCATGCTGATCTTGTTCGCGTTGCTGTTCACGCCCGCCATCAATCAGGTCTTCTTCGACGCGGTGTACGCGTTGTTCGAAGTGTCTGGGGTGCCGTCGAATTGGTCGCGCTTCGGCAGTTATCTGACGCGCTTCTGGACCTAGCCGCCGGGGGCGGAACGGGCTGCGGGGATCGATTCGAGCGAGTAGGGTCCGAACTCGATGATCACTATGGGGGGAATGGGGTATTCACACGTACGAGATCGGTAGTAACCACGATCGTCGTGCAATCACTTGGCACACCACGCGATAGTGGCCGGACTGCCGTCTTCGGACCGGCGTCACCGTCGATGACCGGGTCCGGCCGAGCCGCCACCGCGCGCTGACGCGCGCCCGCAGCAGTGAAAACCGGCCGCAGCGTCGGGGTTTTCGGCTGCCCATGAGCGAAATGTGGGAGCAGGACCACTATGACGAACACATCGACAGCGACGGTTTTGTCCGTCGTCATACCCGCACTGAACGAAGCGAAATGCATCGAGCGCACGCTGGACCGACTGGTCGCCCAGGACGCGATCGACGAGATCATCGTCGTCGACAACGGTAGCCAGGACGACACCCGCCAGATCGTGCGCGACTATGCGGTCGACCATCCGGAGGTCGCCCTCATCGAGGAACCGACCCGCGGCATCCCCGCCGCCCGCAACGCCGGATTCGACCGGGCCCGAGGCGATTTCCTCGCCCGCACCGACGCGGACACCCTGGTCGCGCCGGACTGGGGCGAGGTCATCCGGCACAACCTGACCGAGCACCCGGGCACCGCCGCGGTCACCGGCATCACCACCTATCACGACTCGCCCATCGGCTTCTTCTTGAAATTCGGCCTGTACCTGCAGGATCGGCGCGGCAAGCTGGGCGGACCGGTGGGCAACATGCACGGCCCGAACATGGCCATCCGCCGGTCCGCGTGGCGCACGGTGCGGGCCGAGACCACGACGAGGCCGGACGTCGCCGAGGACTTGGATCTGGCGTTGTGCCTGACCAAACGCGGGCTGCGCATCGACCAGCTGACGAATATGCGGGCCGAAACCTCGGCACGCCGCCGCAGGACCGGGCCGCGCGACTGGTGGCGCTTCCAATTGACGGGGTTGCGCACCATCACCGAGCAGGGCTATCAGGTGCGGCCGTTTCATCGGGCCGTCATCGTCGGCGCCTGGTTGACACACACCGTGCAGTGGCCGATCTACCGATTCTGGGACTTCGACCGGCGCCGCTTCACGCTGCGTCCGGCGCCGGCCCGGGTCTCCGCGGTCGGCGAAATGGCAGGCGCCACCTGAGGAGTTGGTGCCCCCAAGGCTTGGGGATTCTGTCTGTGCGCCAACGCAACTAGGGTAAACCGGTGATCATCGCCGGTCGGCCCAGCCGGTAATCAGCAGGCTTCCCGGTCCTGGTCGCACCGACCGTTCGGCGAACTCGCGGCACCGTTGCCGATCGAGTCCCCCTGTGTTTTCAGCAATTACCACCTTGACGAGAACGGCTGTCCCGGGCAGATAACAGACCGTTCTGTAGGAAGCTTCACCCGACCAAGAACTGGAGCAGTACCACCAATGAGCAGCCCCGATTCGGCGACGACCTTATCGATCGTCATCCCGGTCCTCAACGAGGCGGCGTGCATCACGCAAACCCTCGACCGCCTCGTCACGCAGGACGCGATCGACGAGGTCGTCGTGGTCGACAACGGCAGCGACGACGGCACCCGCGAACTCGTCAGCGCCTACGCGCTCGAGCACCCGAAAGTCGAGCTCGTCGAGGAACCCCAGCGCGGGGTGGCGCGGGCCCGCAACACCGGATTCGACAAGGCGCGTGGGGATTTCATCGGCCGGACCGACGCCGACTGCCTGGTCGCGCCCGATTGGGGCGCGGTCATCCGGCAACACCTGACCGACCACCCCGACGTCGCCGCGCTCACCGGCATCACCACCTACTACGACTCGCCGGTCGGCTTCTTGCTGAAATTCGGCTATTACCTGCAGGATCGGCGCGGCAAGCTGGGCGGCCGGGTCGGCAACATGCACGGCCCGAACATGGCGATCCGCCGCACCGCCTGGCTGGACGTGCGCGAGGACACCGTCGTGCGGCCGGACGTGATCGACGACCTCGACCTGGCGCTGTGCCTGAGCAAGCGCGGCCTGCCGATCGATCAGCTGAAGCACATGCGGGTCGAGACGTCGGCCCGGCGCAGGCGCACCAGTCCCCGCCGCTGGTGGCAGTTCCAGCTGAGCGGCCTGCGCACCATCACCAACCAGGGCTACCAGGTGCTGCCGTTCCACCGCGCCGTCATCGTCGGCGCCTGGCTGGCGCACACCGTGCAGTGGCCGATCTACCGGCTGTGGGATTTCGACCGGCGACGCTTCTCGCTGCGGCCTGGCCAGGCCAGGATGTTCCCGCTCAGCAAGGAAGACAGCGGCAACTGACGAACACAGAGCCGCCCGGCCGGACGTCGGGCCAGGCGACTCTGCTCCTCGCAACGGGCGTGCTGCCCCAACCCGCACGGCCACCACACCATGTGGCCGGTGGGGCAGTTCGCTCGTGTGCGAAGTGGTCGACCGCGACACCCCTCGTTCGATCGCGGTCACTTGTTCAAGTTATGGGGCCGGGGCCGCCGGAACACGAGTAGCGGACTACCCAAAGATCAGCGAGGGCGCCACGCACAGCGACGGGTGAGCACCCGCATCTGGCACGAGAGTCCAGAACCCGCTGAGTAGTCGGGTCACTCCTCGGGGGTCACGAACGGCTTGGGCACCGTCGGCGGCAGCAGCGCGATCGCGGAGATGCGCTTCATGCCGCACACCTGCATCAGGTCCACCACGATCGAGCGCACCTGGGCGAACACCACGTGGGCCGAAAGCCCGGCACCCTCAACGAGTTCCGGCCGCGCCTCCTTGGCGACGGTGCGCAGCACTCTGGCCGCCTCGGCCTGGTCGGGCTGCTCGCCGGGATCGGCCAGCATCATCCGGCGCACCACATCAATTGCCTGGCCGAGCCGTTCGACCTCGTCGATCAGGCGGGGGTCGAGGATCTCGTCGTCCTGGACCAGGGTGAGCGAACGGCGCAGCAGCACCCTGGTGTTGCGCACCGCGTTGTCCAGCGGGTCGGCGGTGGCCTTGATGCGTTCGAGGCGAGCACGAGAGTTCCAGTACAGCGGCGAGATTCGGCTGATCTCCTTGCCGCCCTCCAACGTGGCCCGCAAGGTGTCCAGCTGCGGTTGCGTCGCACGGACCGCCGCGAGCGCGGAACGCACCTTGTCCGGATCCTGTTCGAGCAGACCGTCGGCGCCCTCGGTGAGCGACTTGCTCATCACCGCAAGGATTTCCGCCGCCTGCTCGCGGGCGCGCCGCACCGGGTGCAGTGGAATCGACGCCACCACAACGACACCCACCAGACCGCCGACCAGCGCGTCGATCATCCGGGAGAAGCCGCCACCCGCCGAGGGCGGCAGCAGCGTAGCGACCAGCACGGCCGAACCGGCCGCCTGCATGGTGATGATCGAGCCGCCGTCGAGGAACACCGCCGCGGCCATGGCGACGGCGACCACCAGCGCGATCTGCCACACGCCGGTCCCCGCGTTGGTGATGAACAGGTCGCCGATGCCGATGCCGACCGCGACGCCGACCACCAGTTCCACCGAACGCCGCAGCCGGGCGCCGAAGGAGATGCCGATCGACACCACGGCCGCGGTGGGCGCGAAGAACGGCTGCGCGTGCCCGACGAGGTCACGCGCGATGAACCAGGCCAGTGCCGCGCCGAGGGCACACTGGAGAATCGGCAACGCGGACAGGCGCAGACGCGCCCACGACGCGCGCAGCCGATCCATGCTGCTCGCCTTGGCGACGCCGACGCGAGAGCTGGGATTGATACTGAGGTCGATCAACTACGACTCAGTCGAGGCCGAGCTCGGACGCGGCACGCGGGTCACAGTCTTCCAACAGATCCAGGCAGCGCGCGTACTCTTCTGTCTCCCCGATCACCTTCGCCGCCCGAGCCAGCGCACCAACGCTGCGCAGGAACCCTCGGTTGGGCTCGTGGCTCCACGGCACCGGACCGAAGCCCTTCCAGCCGTTGCGGCGCAGCAGATCGAGACCGCGGTGGTAGCCGGTACGGGCGAACGCGTACGCCGCGAGGATGTCATGGTTGATCGGCTCGTCCTGGGCTTCGCCGCTGGTCAGCGCGGCCTCGGCCAGGTAGGCCCAGGCGATCGAGGCCGCCGGATGATCGGCGGCGACGCGGAACGGATCGGCCTTGTCGAGCAACGCTTCTTCCGCGTCGGAGATTTCGGGCAGGAGTACCGGCTGGGGGCCGAGCAGATCACCGAACGAGGTCATGGGCTTCATTGTGCACCGATGCCCCGATTCCCTGCGCATGCGCTCCGTCGGCAACCCGAACTCGATCGAACCGCACCCCTTCGGCGTACCTCGGCATTCGCCGCGGCCATGCGCGGTCTTAAGACGGACTACCTCGGGCCCTGCCCGTTAAGCTGGCCGTCGAGTTCAACTGTTCCGCCTGACCGAGGGGTAGTGCGTGTCCGACCCGAACGACGACAAGAACCCGGCGAGCGCCGACCCGGCAACCCCGGCCGCAGCCGACGCACGCCCGGCAGACACCACGGTCCGCCACCCGATCGCCGGCCGCCCGGCGGAACCCTCGCCCGCCGCACCCACGCGTCCCATTCCCGCCGCGGGTGCGAAGAGTGGTGCCGATAGTAAGGACGCCGCGGAGACTTCGGCCGACTCCCCCGCCGCAGCGTCGGCCGCACCGGGCTCGCCCGATGCCGAGAACTCCGGCAAACCCGCCGTGACACCCAGCGGCACGTCGACACCCGCGGATGCCGCCCAGAATGCGGGTTCCGGCACGTCAGGCAGCTCGAACTCCGGTGCGAAGTCCGGCAATGCCGCAGCGGCGAGGCAGAAGTCCGCCGCGACCGAGCCCGGGGCCATCCCGAAGATCAACACCCCGGCTCAGCCCGCGAAGTCGGCCGGCGCGGCCCCGTCGAACAGTCCCGCTCCGGGTAAAGCAGCATCGGCCGCGGGTAGCACCGCCAACGCCGAGGCGAAGACCGAAGCGATCGCGCGCAACGACAAGCCCGGCTCCGCGACACCTCCGGCCGAACCACCTGCCGAGCAGGGCTCGAAAACCGCAGCGGTGCAAGAGGAAAAACCCGCTTCCGGCGACGTGGTCGCCGATATCGCCCAGAGTGGTGCCGCGCCGAAGGCAGCGCCCGCCGCCGAAACCGAAGTAATCAAACGGGGCGGTCAGACCGCGGCCGGCTCCCCGACCGGCACGCCCCCGCAATCAGCATCGACGGCGCGATCGAGCGCGAAACCCGAAGCCGCGCAACAGACCAGCTCCGCGTCCGACGGCACACGTGCCACACCCGATGCCGACCGATCCGGCACGCCGGCGACACAACCCGGCGCGACCGCCCAATCCGGCACCCCCGCAGCACAACCTGGCGCGACCGCCGCACAGCCCGGTGACAAGGCGACACAACCTGATGCGCCCACCGCAAAACCCGGCGCGACCGCGACGCAACCCGGCGCAACCGCGGCAAAATCCGGCACACTTGCCGCGCAACCCGGCGGCCCGGCAGCGCAACCCGGCACGCCCGCACAACCCGGCACGCCCGCCACACAAACCGGCAGCCCGGCAACGCAACCCGGCACGCCCGCCACACAAACCGGCGCAACGGCGGCAACCGATGCAACCCAAAGCGAAACCGCCACGGGGACAGCGACTTCCGCAGATACAGCGGCGGTCACGCCGGACAGCTCCGCTCCGTCGAAGTCTCGCCCCTGGTTCGGCGGGGAGAAAGCCGGTGCGGCCCAGGACAGCGCACCCGACAAGCCCGCCGCGGCCGAGCAGCCCGAGGCCGCGCAAGCATCGGAACCCGAGATCCCCGACGGGGATGCGCCGACCACGGTGATGCGGGTGCAGCGGCCGGCACCTCCGGCAGCAGATGCCGCTCCCGAAGCGGACACCGTCAAGATGAATACGGCGGCACCGGAGGCCGGCCAACAACCGCCGCCGGGGTCCGAAGACGTGACGATGGCGATGCCGGTGATCAAACCGGACGACGCGCAGACCGTTGCGTTGCCGATCCAGCGGCCCGCCGACGCACCGAAGCCGGCCGGGACCGACCGGATCACACCGGGCACGGGCCGGGTGCCGATCACCAAGCCACCGACCACCCCGCGCTCCGCTCCGGGACCGAAGCAGCCTGTCCCGCAAGCACCCTCGGCACCGCCGCCGAGCGGGTCCGGTCCGGTCGAGCAGACGCGGCCCGCACCGGCGCATCCCGGCCTGCCACGTCAGCACGCGTCGGCGCCGTCGCCTGCGGATGTCCAGCCGACGCTGCCCGCGCAACAGATCGGCACGCTGCGGCCACCGCAACCGCGGCAGATCGCCCAGCCGCAGCGGATCGCACCTCCGGCACAGGCCCCGGCCGCGGCCGATCAGACCACCTCGGGCCGTCCCAAGCGGTGGCTACTCGCGGTGGCGGGTGCCGCCGCACTGGTGGTCGTGCTGGTCGGGGTGATCGTGGCGGTGGTCGTGAACTCGACGGACAATTCGCCGGATACCCAGGTGCGGGCCGCGATTTCCGATTACACCGACGCGCTGAAGACCGGTGACCTGACCACGTTGCGCGAGACCACCTGTGGTCCGCTACACGATTTCTATCAGGGCATTCCGGCGGATCAATTCGCCGGCGTGCATCAGCTGTCGATGGAACGCCGCACTATTCCGGTGGTGGACAGCGTGGATGCCATCCGGATCACCGACGACACGGCGATCGCGCAGGCGACGGTTTATACCGAGGCCGATCCGTCCAAGCGCTCTGCGCGCACGTTCGACCTGCAGCGCACCGACGCAGGCTGGAAGGTCTGCGACCCGCCGTCCGGCGCCCCGCAATAGCCCGCGACGAAATCGACATAAATGTTGTTCGGCTGCCCACTCAGTGGGCAGCCGAACACGTTTAATAGCCGATGAACATCACCATTGAGCTGTCCCACAAACCCTTCGCGAGCCGGTAAATGAA
Organism: Nocardia sp. CS682; assembly: GCF_004634405.1. Taxonomy (NCBI): domain Bacteria; kingdom Bacillati; phylum Actinomycetota; class Actinomycetes; order Mycobacteriales; family Nocardiaceae; genus Nocardia; species Nocardia sp. CS682. The sequence continues at coordinate 4,183,161 of NZ_CP029710.1, forward strand.
GAACAGGCAAATTCGATAGCAATTCCGTATCGATCGACGGTAGCGCTGCTCACACTCAGCTGGTCAACGGTCCTGTTCATTAGTAGCGTGGCCGCATCATGGGCAGGGAACAGACGACGGCGCTCGAAACCGATGACGTACAGCAAACGGCGACGCTGGCCGGCCAGCGGTTCCGCGTTCGGGACCACTATGAGGTCGGCCGAGAAAAGATCCGCGAATTCGCGCGAGCGGTGCAGAATCACCACGGCGCGCATCAGCAGGAGGCCGACGCGCGCAAGCTCGGCCACGACGGTGTGATCGCACCGCCGACCTTCGCCTCGGTCATCGGGTCGTCCGGCACCCGCTCGCTGCTCGAATCGGTGCTCACCGAATACGACCTCTCGCAGATCCTGCAGACCGATCAGGTCTTCCAGGCGTATCGGCCCATCCTGGCCGGCGACCAACTGACCAGCGAGATCCTGATCGAGTCGATCCGCCAGTTCGGCGACAACGATTTCGTCGTCGTCCGCTCCGCGCTGGTCAACCAGCACGGCGAGCTGGCCCTCATCGGCTCAACCACGATCGTGGCGCGCCGCGGCGCCGAGGTGGATCCCGGCCTCACCGACGTGGTCGACAACATCATGATGCACGGCCAGGTGGTCGAATTCCCTACGGCGGACAGCGGTTCGGACGACAGTTCGGCGCTGATCCCGCTGGGTCTCGGCGAACTACCTGCGCCGCCCGCCGAGGGCGAGCTCGCGCCGGTGCACACGCTGCCCGACTTCGACCAGCTGTCCGTCGGCGATCAACTGCCCGCCGGTTCCTTCCGGCTGGCCCGCGGTGACCTGGCCAACTACGCCGGAGTCTCGGGCGACGCCAACCCGATCCACTTCAGCGATCACGCCGCCCAGCTGGTCGGCCTGCCCACGGTGGTCGCGCACGGCATGTTGACCATGGGCCTGGCCGGTGGCTACCTGACCTCCTGGCTCGGCGACCCGACCGCCATCGCGAAGTTCAGCGTGCGGTTCTCCGGTTTCGTTCCGGTGGCGCCGAACTCGGCGAGCACGGTGGACTTCGCCGGCCGGATCAAGGCGCTCGATCCGCACACCCGCACGGCGACCATCGTGCTCGGCGGCACCTCGGCGGGGCGAAAGCTGTTCGGGCGGGCCATCGCTGAGGTCCGGCTGACGTAGCGCGGCTTCGGCAGCGGCTCAGCCGCAGGTCGGACTGGGCGGTCCGGATAATTTTCGGCGCCTGAAATCCACACCCCACGGCTTCGCGATTTCGGCGCAGGATGGAGGTCGTGAAAACTACAGCACTCCGCCGCGTTACCCCCGCGATCGGTGCCGCGTGCCTCGTGGTCGGCGCCCTCACCCTGGCACCGCCGACCGCCATCGCCGAGACCCCCACCGCCGCCTTTGTCGCACGCCCCGATTCACACGAGATCCCGCAGCGCGACGGCGAATCCGAGAAGAAGCGACGGGTGTACACCACCTGTGAACAGGCGCGCGCCGACCACGCGGGGCCGATCTATCGAGGACTGCCGCAGTACAACCCCATGCTCGACCGGGACGGCGACGGCTTCGCCTGCAACGAGTGACTACTGCACGGCCTGGAAGGTCAACATCGTTGCGCCGATGCGGATCTGGTCGCCGTCGGCGAGCAGGGCACCGTTCTCGATCGGGTCGTCGTTGACGAAAACGCCGTTGGCCGAGTGCAGATCCTTGATCAGCAGTCCGGCCCGGCTCGGCATGATGTGCGCGTGATACCTGCTGGCCTTCGGGTCGTCGAGCACCAGGTCGTTGTCGGTCATCCGGCCGATCCGCAGGCCGCCCTGGGCGATCGAGACCACCCGGCCGTCGGGTAGTCGCAGCTGCCCGCTGCGCACCGTGCTCGGCGCCTCGGTGACGGTCTCGGTCATCGCCGCGGCCATCCGCTCGACCTGCCGCAGCTCGACGGTGCCGAGCGGTTCCTGGCGCAGCACCCGGTGTTCCAGCTCGATCAGGGCCGGGCCGGGATCGATGCCGAGCTCGTCGGCGAGCACGGTCCGCACCCGCCGACACGCGTCGAGCGCGTCGGCCTGCCGCCCGGACAGGTAGAGCGCGGTGATCAACTGACCCCACAGCGGCTCGCGCAGCGGGTGCTCGCCGGTCATCGCGACCAGCTCACCGATCACCGATGACGCACGCCCGCAGGCGATTTCGGCATCGATCCGGGCGGAGGCGACGGCGAGCCGCTCCTCGTCCATCGCGGTGGCGAAACCGTCGGCGAACTGTAGGCCGGCCAGATCGGCCAGCGCCCGGCCGCTCCACTCCCGCAGTGCGGCACCGTAGAGCTGGGCGGCGCCGGCATGATCGCCGAGCGCGACCGCGCGGCTACCCGCCTCCCGGCTCGCCTCGAAACGTCCGAGATCGCAGGCGGTCTCGGCGACTTCGAGGCGGTAGCCGGAGGATTCGGTGCGCAACACCAGCGCCGGATCCACACCCGAATTACGCAGCGCCTTGCGGATATTCGAGACGAACACCTGCAGGCTGGCGGCGTAGGAGTCGGGCGGATCCTCGTTCCACACCATGTCGGCCAGCGCGGCCGACGACACGGCGCGCCGCCGATTCACGGTGAGTGCGGCCAGCAAAGCCCGCGGCTTGGGCCCGCCGACCGCCACCGGCTCACCGCCGACTAGCAACCGGACGGGCCCGAGCACGCGCACATCCAGACACATGAGCTGTCGAGCCCCCGGTGGGTTGATGGGTCAGGCGCTGATCGACCTTCCCGCGGACTTCAGATCATTGCATGCCTCGGTGACACGTGCCGCCATCGAGGTTTCCGCCTTCTTGAGGTAGCTGCGCGGGTCGTAGACCTTCTTGTTGCCGACCTCACCGTCGATCTTGAGCACACCGTCGTAGTTGGTGAACATGTGCGTGACGATCGGGCGGGTGAACGCGTACTGGGTGTCGGTGTCGACGTTCATCTTCACCACACCGAAGCGCAGCGAATCCTCGATCTCGGACTTCAGCGAGCCCGAACCACCGTGGAAGACGAAGTCGAACGGCTGCGCGTCCTGACCGAGGCCAAGCTTGGCCGCGGCCACCCGCTGGCCCTCGGCCAGCACCTCGGGCTTGAGCTTCACGTTGCCCGGCTTGTACACACCGTGCACGTTGCCGAAGGTCGCGGCGAGCAGGTACTTGCCGTTCTCGCCCGCGCCCAGCGCGTCGATGGTCTTCTGGAAGTCCTCGGGCGAGGTGTAGAGCTTGTCGTTGATCTCGGCCTCGACGCCGTCCTCTTCACCGCCGACGACACCGATCTCGACCTCGAGGATGATGTTGGCCTGCGCGCAGGACTTCAGCAGTTCCTTGGCGATCTCGAGGTTCTCGTCGATCGGGATCGCGGAGCCGTCCCACATGTGCGACTGGAACAGCGGGTACTGACCGTTGTTCACCCGCTCCTGGGAAATGGCGATCAGCGGCCGGACGAAGCCGTCCAGCTTGTCCTTGGGGCAGTGGTCGGTGTGCAGCGCGATGGTGATGTCGTACTTCGCGGCGACCACGTGCGCGAATTCGGCCAGCGCGACCGCACCGGTCACCATGTCCTTCACGCCCTGGCCGGAGCCGAATTCGGCACCGCCGGTGGAGAACTGGATGATGCCGTCGCTGCCTGCCTCGGCAAAGCCCTTGATGGCCGCGTTGATCGTCTCCGACGACGTGCAGTTGATGGCGGGAAAGGCAAAGGAGTTCGCTTTGGCCCGACCGAGCATCTCGGCGTAGACCTCCGGAGTCGCGATGGGCACAGTAAGACCTCCGTGATTGTTGCGGCAAAGACCTATTTTGTCAGCCACCACCCTAGGACAGCAGTGTTTCGCCTGGTATCCAGGGAGGGCGTGTAGTGCCTGCACGAGTGACCAGGCGGTAGTCAGCACGGAACCTTCAGGTGACCAGCAGGTAGTTTCGCGCACAGGGCGGGGTTTCTCAGCCGAACCCGGTACTGTGGGCCCGGTAATTGCGCTGGCCGCCTCCGATGCGATGGCAAGTGATCAGGCCAGCCGTATCCAGAACAGGAGACCACCGCGTGATTCTGCTGGCAGCGACAGAATCGGTGACAAGCAACCTCGCACTCACGGAGTTGCTCGACCCGATGCACCTGCTCACGGAGACGTGGCTCAAGAACGCGGTGCTCCCGGCCATTCTGGCGATCGTCTTCATCGAGACCGGTCTGCTCTTCCCGATCCTGCCCGGTGATTCACTGCTGTTCACCGGCGGCTTGCTCGCGGCGCAGCCGAATCCGCCGGTGTCGATCTGGGTGCTCGTCCCCGCCGTCACGTTCATCGCGTTCGCAGGCGACCAGAGCGGGTATTGGATCGGCCGGGCCATCGGGCCCGCGTTGTTCCACAAGGAGGACACCCGCTTCTTCAAGAAGCACTACGTCACCGAGACGCACGAGTTCTTCGAGAAGCACGGGCCCAAGACCATCATCCTGGCCAGGTTCGTGCCGATCGTGCGCACGTTCATGCCGGTGCTCGCCGGTGTGTCCAAAATGGATTACCGCAAATTCGTCGCCTTCGACATCGTCGGCGCGATCCTGTGGGGCGGCGGCATCACCGTGCTGGGCTACTTCCTGGGCAATGTCGCCTTCATCCGGGATCACGTCGAGGCGATCTTCCTGCTCATCGTGTTCGTCTCGATCCTGCCCGGCATCATCGCGGTGGCGAAGAAGCTGCTCAATCGTCGCGCGGAGCCGGCGGTTCGGCCTGAGGCCGAGCTGACCGTCTCGACGAACGAGCCGACCCGCTGAGCGCGTGTTCGCGGCGTCCTCGCCCCTAGCAGTGGGCACATTCGATCCGCTGATGTCAGCGGGGCCCGCGCTCGTCTGGACAGTGGTACTCACCTTTGTCTTCCTCGAATGCGCGGTCATCCTCGGGCTGTTCCTGCCCGGCGACTCCATGCTGATCACCGCGGGTGTGGTGATGGCCTCACACGCCTCCGGCGAAGCACAGGTGTGGGCACTGTCGTTGGGGACCATGGTCGCGGCCATCGCGGGCAACCAGGTCGGTTACGTCATCGGCGCGCGCACCGGGCATCGCCTGGTGGCCCGCAAGAACGGCCGCTACATCAATACCCGCAACCTGCAACGGGTCACCGAGTTGTTGCAGCGACACGGGTTCGTCGCGGTGCTGATCGCCCGCTGGATTCCGTGGGTGCGCACGCTGTGCCCGACGGTCGCGGGCGCGGCGGGGATGGACCATCGCAAGTTCACCATCGCGAGCACGATCGGCGCGATCATCTGGGCCCCGGTGCTGCTGTTGATCGGGTACTACGCGGGCAGCTTCCTCGATCGGGTGCCGTGGCTGATGCCCATCGTGATCGGCACGCTGGTGCTCGGCCTGGTCCTGGGCACCGGACTGGGGATCCGGCACTACCGGCAGGAGATGGCCAAGCCGCCGGAGGAGTTCGACCTGGAGACCACGCCGAGCATGGCTGTCGACGCCGAGAACTGACCGCCGGGTTTCCGCGCGGCCGGACCGGGTACGCCTGACACGGGCAAAATCCCGCCGTCCGAGGAGCTGCGGGCATGGACTGGTTCACGGCACCGGAGTACTGGCTGAGCAGGCTGATCTTCCAGCGCGGGCTGGCGGTCATCTACCTGATCGCCTTCCTCGGCGCGGCCTTGCAGTTCCGGGCGCTGATCGGCGAGCGGGGGATGCTGCCGGTGCCGCGCTTCGTGGCGCGGACGCCGTTCCGGTTGGCGCCGAGTCTTTTTCAACTGCACTATTCCGATCGGTTCTTCGCCGCGGTCGCATGGGCCGGGGTCGGGCTGTCGGCCGCCCTGGTGGTCGGTGTGGCCGATCTGGTGCCGCTGTGGGCGGCGATGGGGATGTGGGCGGCGCTGTGGGCCGGGTATCTGTCGATCGTCAATGTCGGGCAGCGATGGTACGGGTTCGGGTGGGAATCGCTGCTGCTCGAGGCCGGGTTTCTCGCGATCTTCCTCGGCAACGACGAGACGGCGCCGCCGGTGCTGGTGTTGTGGCTGGCGCGCTGGCTGCTGTTCCGGGTGGAGTTCGGCGCTGGTTTGATCAAACTGCGCGGTGACACCTGCTGGCGCGATCTGACCTGCCTGTATTACCACCACGAGACCCAACCGATGCCCGGGCCGCTGAGCTGGTTCTTCCATCATCTGCCCAAGCCGCTGCACCGAGTCGAGGTGGCGGCCAACCACTTCGCCCAATTGGTCGTGCCCTTCGGGCTTTTCGCGCCGCAACCGGTGGCGAGTGTGGCCGCGGGGATCGTGGTGGTCACTCAGCTGTGGTTGGTGATCTCCGGCAACTTCGCGTGGTTGAACTGGGTGACAATTCTGTTGGCGCTCACCGTGATCGACGGGTCCTGGGTGGCGCGAATACTTCCCGTGCCCGAAGCACCGACGTTGCCGTCGGCACCGATGTGGTTCGCCGGGTTGGTGATCGCGTGCACGGTGCTGACCGCGGTGCTGAGTTACTGGCCGGTGCGCAACATGCTCTCCAGCGACCAGCGAATGAATATGTCCTTCAACGCCTATCACCTCGTGGGCGCCTACGGCGCCTTCGGCACCATCGGCCGGACGCGGCCGGAGGTGGTGTTCGAGGGAACCTCCGACTCGGACGTCACCGAGCAGACCCGGTGGCAGGAGTACGAATTCAAAGCCAAGCCGGGTGATGTGCGGCGGCGGCCCCGCCAGTTTGCGCCCTACCATCTGCGGTTGGACTGGCTGATGTGGTTCGCGGCGCTTTCGCCGTTCTATGCGCGGCCATGGTTGTTGCCGTTCGCCGAGCGACTGCTGACGAACGACCGGGCGACGCTACGTCTGTTGCGCCACAATCCGTTTCCGGACGCGCCGCCGAAGTACGTGCGGGCGCGGCTCTACGAATACCGGTTCACGACTCGGCAGGAGTTGCTGCGCGATCGGGCGTGGTGGCACCGGACGCTGATCGGCGAGTACCTGCCGCCGGTGACCTCGGCGAAAACGAAGTCGGCGTAGGAATTACAGCCCGGCGGCGCTGACCTGGTGGGCGGCCTCCATCAGCATCCAGCCGGACAGCTGCACCGATAGGTCGCGTTCGGGTACTCGGGACGAGGTCACCGAGCCACCGGGCGTGAATCTGCCCGCCCCGGCGATGCCGCCGGGCAGCGTCGCCGGCTTGCCCCAGTCGTGCCCGAACAGCGGCTCGCCCTCGACCTCCAGCCGGTTGGCCCAGGCGGCCTCGGCGGAGGCGCGCACGATCGCGGCCGCACACCGTCGATCCGCCTGCTGTGCCTGGTCGTCGCCGGGCAGCATCAGCGCGACCACAGCCAGGTAGCGGGCCAGGATGCCGTTGAACAGGCCGCCGTCGCCGCCACCACCACCACTGATGACGCCGCGGGTGGTCAGATGCTCTTCGACGGCGGCGAGCAGTCGGTGCACCCGCTCACCATGGCGCGGAGCCCCGGTCTGCACCGCCAACTCGGTTTCCAGCCCGAGCACCACGCCCTGGCAGTAGGTGAACACCGGGCGCTCGATCTCGCCGGACGGCAGATGAATGCCGTCGAGCATCAGGCCGGTCTCCGGGTCGCGCAGCGTCGCGTCCAGCCAGTCGGCCATCTCCTGCGCGCGCCCGTGCCTGCCGAGCCGCAGCAGCGCGATGGCGGCCGGGCCGTTGGCCGGGGTGTTGTAGTAGTCGGCGCCGATGCGCCACGGCAGGCCGCCGCCTACCGCTGGATTCCACCCGTCGTACAGCGGCTTCTCCAACGCGATCAGCCCGCTGCGCGCCTCGGTGACCCCCGCGGTCCGCTCCGCGCGTTCCAGCGCGATGGCCAGCCAGGCCATGTCGTCGTAGTACCTGTTGGTCCAGCCGGTGATATTGCGAATACGGTGCGAGCGCGCGATGGCGGCAATCCGCTTGCGGCGCACCGGCGTCGGTACCCGGTTGGCCGCGTCCACCGCACAGTCGATCAGATGCGCCTGCCACCAGTAATGCCACGACCCGAACGCGCGCTCCCGCTTGGTCGCCGGCCACCCGACCACCCCCAGCTGTGTCCCCGGCAGCGCCCACAACGCGCGCAGATGCCGGGACACGATCGCCGATTCCGCCATGTCCGCCCGCTCGGACCACAACGCCGGTGTCACCACAGCCTCGCCACCTCCCGGTGAGAGCTCACCCAGTGACCGCGGCGTCGCGCGCCCCGGATCCTGTGCCCTCCGCGTGGTCATGCGTCAATGGTGCCAGCACCGCCCGGATTTCCGCGCCCGATTTGTTACTCAAGTGATGTGCAGTTGTTCTCAGGACCTTCCTCGCAGCGCACATTTCAGTTGCTAGCATGCTTGCCAGATTTCCGGCTAGCATGCTAGCTTTTGTAATGATCGCAGAGTAGCCAACCAAGAAAGTCCTCAAGGGCCTCAAGGCCGAGGGCTGGTCCCGGTTGCGCGATGGTGCAGGTAGCCACACCATCTACGGGTGCCGCACGGGCAAACACGATGTGAGCGTCCCGGACGGACACAAATCCATCTCGCCGGGAGTTGTGCGCACCATCAACAAGGCTGTTGCGTCCTGCGATTGCCCGGAGGAGGAAGAACAGTGAGCAAGCCCATTGCCTACGAAGTCCACGCGAACCGCGTCGGCCGCTGGTGGGAAATCACCATTCCCGACGTTTATGGAGATGATCCGTGCGGGCAGGCTCGCCATCTCACCGACGTCGGCTACGAGGCGCGGACCATTATCGCCGCCAAACTCGACGTTCCGCTCTCGCAGGTCGAAACGACATTGATCGTTGACGACTTCGGCGACGCCCACGACGTGCAGCCACGGACCGAGCGCATTGCCGTACTCCGTGCCGAGGTCGACCGCTTGTCGAACGAGCTCAAAGCCGAACAGGTCGCACTGGTGAAAGAGCTACGGCGTGAGAACGTTCCCGATGTCGATGTAGCTACCCTGCTCGGCGTGGCCCGCCAGCGAATCGGACAGCTCGCAGAGTGACCTCCCACCAGGCGTCGGCGAGATCGGCTGATGTGCAGTTGTTCTCGAGGCCGACGTGTCTGCGGCCATCGTGACGGCTCAGCCGACCCGGGGGCTGGTCAATGTGGTCAGGTCGAGTTCGACCGACGTTTCGGCGACGTCGAGCGTCGCCCGGCCGGAACGCTCGGCGACCAGCTCGTAGTCGCCGTCGATCAGGTGGTGGGCGGTCAGGCTGGTCGGCTCGTCGAGGTCGATGAGCCAGTAGTACTGGATACCGGCCTCGGCGTACTCGGCGAACTTGGTGACCCGGTCGGTCCGCTTGGAACCGATGGAGAGGATTTCGACGGCCAGCAGCACATCCGCGGCATCCCAGCGCGGAATGTTCGCATCGATCCCCGCCGCGGGCACGGCCAGCACATCGGGAACGCGGATGGTGGGCGGCGGCCCGGCATCGATCAGGACTTCGGCCTCGGTCAGTACGCCGTGGGTGGGCGGGAGTTGCGGCTCCAATTGAGCAGCGAGGCGCCAGATCGCACGCTGATGCATCGACACCGGCCTCGGTGACACGACCAGAACCCCCTCGACAAGCTCATAGCTACGGCTGTTGTCCTCCGGCAGCGCGATCCAGTCCTCCAGGGTCAGCAGATGATCAGGCCAGTGCATTTCGACAGTCATCGCTTCCTCCTCCCACGCAGGTATCGCCCGCTGACAGTGTGGCACGCGCGAGCGGATGGGGCGCCGGACTACCAGGCGTCGGCGAGGTCGGCGTGTTGGCGGACCCAGGCGTGCATGGCGATGCCCGCGGCCACGCCGGCGTTGATGCTGCGGGTGGAGCCGAATTGGGCGATCGAAACGGTGAGGGCCGCTGCGGTTTTCGCATGTTCGGTGACGCCGGGGCCCTCCTGGCCGAACAGCAGGAGGCAGTTGCGGGGTAGTTCGGCTGTCTCGAGGGGGACCGAGCCGGGCACGTTGTCCACCGCGACCACGGTCAGTTGTTCGCGCGCGGCGAAGTCGAGCAGCTCGGCGACGGTCGCGTGGTGCTCGATGTGCTGGTAGCGGTCGGTCACCATGGCGCCGCGGCGGTTCCAGCGCTTGCGGCCGACGATGTGCACGGCCGCGGCGGCGAAGGCATTGGCGGTGCGGACCACGGTGCCGATATTGGCGTCGTGGCCGAAGTTCTCGATGGCCACGTGGAAGGGGTGCCTGCGCCGGTCGATGTCGGCGACGATCGCTTCGCGCGTCCAATAGCGGTAGGCGTCGACCACGTTGCGGCGGTCGCCTGCCGCGAGCAGCTCGGGGTCGAAGTGCGGATCCTGCGGCGGCGGCTCGGCGTGCTCGGCGGCCCACGGCCCGACGCCGTGCGGGTGCTCGCCCCACTCGGTCGGACCGGGTGAGTCCTGCTCGGCCGCGTCGGGCACTGGGTGATTCACTCCGACGATGCTAATTCCGGCCGCCGCTCGACCGGCACGCGGCCGGAGCAGCGGTGTCAGTAGGTGCTGCCGGTGCTCCAGACCCCGACCAGCCCGAGGACGACGAACAGCGCGACGAAAAGGATGCCGAGAATGATCAGCACCGAGGCGATGATCCCGCAGACGTAGCCGACCATGACGTTCGAGCGACCGCCGAGCGTACCGCCCGAGGCGTCGATCTCGTTGAGCGCCTTCTTGCCCATCACCCAGGCGACCGGGCCGAGGATCTGGCAGAACACCAGGCTGAGAATGCCGAGGATGAGAATCATGGTGGCCTGCGGGTGTTCCTGCGGCGGGCCGTAGCCCCCGTAGGCTTGGTAACCGTACGGTGGCGGCTGCGGCGGGTAGCTCATCAGCAGGATGGTAGTTGGTGTAGCTGGCTACACCACACATTCGGCGGCCAGCTCCATCGAAGACCGCCCTCGCCCCGACAACCATGGAAGCCATGACCGAGATCCACGCCGAACCCACGCTCGTGCTCGACCCGACGCCCGGCAAAACCGGCCGGTCTGCCGAGCCGGTGGCCCGTGCCATGCTCCGCGCCCCGTTCCAGGCCCGCACCTGGAAAGAACTCGTCTACGTCTTCACGGTGTTCGTGCTCGGCTGCCTGGCCGTCACCTACATGTACCTCGGCTGGGGTGGCGGGCTGATGATCTCGCTCACCATCATCGGCGTGCCGATCTTGGCGGTGCTCCTGCTCGGCGGCCGGATTTGGGGGCGGATCTATCGGGCGCTGGCCAAGGATCTACTCGGGGTGCGGGTGACGCCACCCCCGCCGTTTCGGCCCGAGCCGGGATTGATCGGCTTCGTCAAGGGCGCGTTCACCGATCGGACCAGCTGGCGAGTCGCGCTGTTCCTGCTGGCGCAGGCGGTGCTCGGTGTTGTGGTCGGCTTCTTCGTGCTCACCACGGTCGCTATGTTGGTGGTCATCGCGCTCTCGCCGATCCCGTGGGCACTGCTCGATCCGATCAACCTCGATGCCCAAGGCGTGGAACATCATTCGATGTTCCAGTTCGGCGACTACTACATCGAAACCTGGCCGCGGGTGCTCGGCTTCGCCGCGGTCGGCCTGCTCGGCTGCTTCCTGGCGCCGTGGCTGGTGCGCGCGGTGTGCTGGCTGCACGGGTTGCTGACCATCGCGTTGCTGAGCGCGACCGCGGCCGATCGGCGCATCGCCGAACTCCAGCAGGGCAGGCAGGCGGCGGTCGACGACTCCACCGCCACGCTGCGCAGGCTGGAACGGGACCTGCACGACGGCACCCAGGCGCGACTGGTGACCATCGCGATGGCGCTGGGTCGCGCGGAGGATCGGCTGTCCTCGGGCGGAGATCCGCGCGACCTGATCGCGGACGCGCACGCCAGCTCCAAAGAAGCGCTGACCGAACTGCGCGAGCTGGTGCGCGGAATCCACCCGCCCGCACTGGAACTCGGCCTCGGCCCGGCGCTGGAAACGCTGGCGGCGCGCAGCTCGGTCCCGGTGGAGCTGCGGGTGCACCTGCCCGAACGCCCGAGTCCGGCGATCGAGGCGATCGCCTACTTCTCGGTCGCCGAGCTGCTCACCAATGTGGTCAAACACGCCGACGCCACCCGGGCCTGGATCTCGGTGGTGCCCACGGACGCCCGGACCATCGCGGTCACGGTGCGGGACAACGGAATCGGAGGTGTCCTGCAACCGACCGAGGGCGCACTCGCCGTGGGCAGCGGACTTTCGGGCCTGGCGGCGCGGGCGCGCACCGTGGACGGCACGCTCACCGTGCAGAGCCCGACCGGCGGCCCCACCGTGGTAACCATCTTGCTACCGAAGGACGGATCACGATGACCGAGTCGCTGCGCGTCGTGATTGCCGAGGACAGCGCGATCCTGCGCGACGGGCTCGCCGGCCTGCTCACCGAGCGCGGCCACGAGGTGGTCGCCATGGTGGGTGATGCGACGACGTTGAGCGATGTGGTCGGTACGCACAATCCCGATGTCGCCGTGGTGGACGTGCGCATGCCGCCGAGCTTCACCGACGAGGGCCTGCTCGCCGCCATCGAACTGCGCCGCAAATATCCGATGACCGGCGTCCTCGTCTTCTCCCAGTGGGTCGAAACCCGTTACGCCACCGAACTTCTCGCCGGTGGCGCGAGCGGTGTCGGCTACCTGCTCAAAGACCGGGTAGCCGACGTCCGCGACTTCGTCGACGCACTCCATCGTGTCGCCACCGGCGGCACCGCCCTGGACCCGGAGGTGGTGAGTCAATTGATGGGCGCATCCCGCCAGCAGGATTCCCTGGCCCGCCTCACCCCGCGCGAACGCGAAGTGCTCGAGCTGATGGCGCAGGGCCTGTCCAACAACGCCATCGCCACCTCGCTCACCGTCACCGAACGCGCGGTGGAAAAACACATCGGCAACATCTTCACCAAACTGGACCTGCCGCCGTCGGACACCCACCACCGCCGCGTCCTCGCGGTCCTGCGTCTCAAGGGCTGACTCGGCGTTTCAGCCGAGCGGCTGCCCCCTGATCTGCGCACGTCAGTGGCGTTACGGGCCTATCCTGAAGGTCTGACAGTCGGGGTGGAGGCTGGGATGGATCACGGGCGAATTCTGCGCACGGTGCTCGCGGTGACCGCCGGGTACCTGGTTGTGCTCGGCGTGTGGCTGGGGTGGGTGGTGCAGCGCACGCCGCCGGGGACGATTCCGTACCAGATCATGGCGCTGGTCGGGTTGTTCGGATCATGCGTGGGGATCGGGATGATGCTGGCGTCGCGGCCGTCCAAGGCCGATCGGCGATTGTGGCGCGATGGGCTCGAGGGGTGGGCGACGGTGCACGGAGTGCATCCGTTGCAGCGGACCGATCATCAGAGCGAGCTGACCGAGCTGGACTTGGAGTTGACCGTTCCTGGGTCCGAAAGCTATCGCGGGACAATAGTTTTCGACGTTACACCAGCGGACAAGCCACGCCTCGCGGTGGGCGAGACCTTCTCGATCCGCGTCGACCCCGCGAACCGCGATCGGATCATTGTTGTTCTGTGACAACAGCTTCGAATCAAGCCGCCGCACAGCATGCGACGGGCAGGTTGGCTACGGCCGACGCACGTGTGCCCTGGGATCCGCGAGCAGGAATTGGGCGGCGGCATAGGTCGTCAAGATGACGGCCTCGGCGAGACCGCGGCTGCGCTCGGTGCGCGCGAACAGCCGGCGCAGCACGATCAAACCGTCGGAAACAGTGAACAACAGCGCACCGAACCCCAGCCGACTACGCGGGTCGGAATTCGGGATGTTCACCCCCGCAACGGTTCTCGCGGTCGGCGCGAGCGCAGGATCCGAGGCGAGCACGCCCGCGGCGCCCAGCGTCGCACCGTAAGCGGTCAGCGGTGCGGCCACCCCCGGCGCCTTCGCGCGCAGCAGCGCCACCGCCCCCAGCCAAGCACCCAGTCGCGGCAGCGCCACCTCGGCATGCGGGCGCGCACCCTTGCGCAACCACAGCGCCGAATACCCGGTCTGCATCACCGCGAACGACGACGCCCCCGCGATCAGACGGCGATCGTTGTCCGGGTCGATGAGCAGGATGTCACCGAGCGTGGCGGCGCCGAGCGACCCGAGCAGCACCGCGCGATCGGTGCGCTCCATATCGGCTCCCTCGGTGACCACGTCGGCCGCCAGTAGCGGCATCATCAGCGGTTTCGCGATCCACTGCACCTGCTCGCGGCCGGTGACGGCGGCATAGACGGTGACCGCGGCCGCGGCGAGAAACCCCGCCCGGAACACCCGCATGGTGCGCGGCGCGAGCGACGGGCCCGGAGGCGGTAGCTTGCGTGACCACGGAGGGACCCGCGAACGCCGCCGATCAGACACTGAAGCTCGGCTCGGTCGGCTTCGGTGGCAGCGTGACGACCTGACCGGCATAGCTCAGCCCGGCGCCGAAACCGAGCAGCAGCGCCAGCTGACCACCCTTGGCCTTGCCGCTTACCAGCATCTCTTCCATCGCCAGCGGAATGGACGCGGCGGAGGTGTTGCCGGTCTGCTCGATGTCGTTGGCCATCGGGATGTCGTCGGCCAGGCCGAGGTTCTTCTTCATCAGCTCGTTGATCCGGGAGTTGGCCTGGTGCGGGACGAAAACCTCGATGTCTTCCTTCGCCACCCCGGACCGTTCCAGCGCGGTGGACAGCGCGCGCGGCAGCGTGACCGCAGCCCAGCGGAAGACGCGCGGGCCCTCCATTCGCAGCGACATCCGGCCGATGGGCTCGACCGCCGGGTCGGTGCCCTGCATCGCCTGCGCCTTCTCCATGTAGTCGAGGAAGTTGACGTCCTGGGCGATCGCACCCGCGTTCTCGCCGTCGCTGCCCCACACCGTCGGCGAGATGCCGTTCTCCTCGCTCGGCCCAATCACGACCGCACCCGCGCCGTCACCGAAGATCATCGCGGTGCCCCGGTCGGTCGGATCGAGTCCGACGGTCATCGTCTCGGCGCCGATCAGCAGCACGTACTCCGCCGAACCCGCCCGGATCAGGTCGGCGGCCACGCCGAGGCCGTAGCCGAAACCGCCGCACCCCGACGTGAGATCGAACGCCGGGATGCCGTTGATGCCGAGGTCGTGCGCGACGGAAGGGGCGCCGTGCGGGGTGAGCATGAGCCAGCTCGAGGTGGCCAGGATCAGCGTGCCGATCTTGGACCGGTCGATGCCGCTGTTGACGATCGCCCGCTCACCGGCCGCGGCCGCGATCGACTGCAGCGTCTCGTCGCCGCTGATCCAGCGCCGGTTGCGGATGCCGGTGCGCTCGTAGATCCACTCGGGCGTGGAGTCGAGTACCTTGCACACCTCGTCGTTGCTGACGATGCGCTGGGGCCGATAGGCGCCGATACCGAGCATCGCAACGTTGTCGCGATTCTTGTTTGTTGCAATGCTCACCACTGGAGACGACCCTTCGCCTTCGAAGAACTAGACCGCTGCCCAGGTTAACCCAGGGCCAAATCCTTGAGTCCGAGGATGGAGCGGTACTCCAGCCCCTCGGCGGCGATCACCTGATCGGCGCCGGTCTCCCGGTCCACCACGGTGGCCACGCCCACCACGTTCGCACCCGCGTCACGCAGCGCGCGCACGGCGGTGAGCGGCGAGTTTCCGGTGGTCGTGGTGTCCTCTACGACCAGCACCCGCTTGCCGACGATGTCGGGCCCCTCGATCTGGCGCTGCATGCCGTGCGTCTTGGCGGCCTTGCGCACCACGAAGGCGTCGATCGGGCGGCCGGGCGCGTGCATGACGGCCATCGCGACCGGATCGGCGCCCATGGTCAGCCCGCCGACGGCGTCGAAATCCCAGTCCGCGACCAGCTCGCGCAGCAGCTTGCCGATCAGCGGTCCCGCGCTGTGGTGCAGGGTCGCGCGGCGCAGGTCGACGTAGTAGTCGGCCTCCTTGCCCGAGGAGAGGGTGACCCTGCCGTGCACGACGGCGAGCTCGCGCACGAGCTGGGCCAATCTATCTCGATCGGAACCGGCCGCGGTGCCCAGCGCCGACTCGTTCGTGGTTGCCTCGTCGATCATTCCTAAGTCCTTCCGCGTGTGGTGAACAGGCCGCGATTCAGTCGGGCCGCCAGGGTTCGCGGGATCATCCCGGCGACGGTGGTAAGCGTTTTGTACTGCACGCCGGGCACACTGAGCACCCGGCCTTTCTCCAGATCACGCAGGGAACCGGCAACCACCTGGTCGACACTCAGCCACAAGGCTTTCGGCAGCGACGACGCATCGTTACCGGCTCGCTCATGGAATTCGGTGCGCACGAATCCCGGGCACAGGGCCTGGACCCGGACACCTGTTCCGGCCAGGCCAGCTGCCAACCCTTCCGTGAAGGATACGACGTAGGCATCGCGCAGCCGTGACCGATGCCGGAGGTGGGTCCGGTGATCAATGCCACGGGGCGGGTCGCGCCGGGCAGGCGCGCGACCACAGGGTTTTCGGTCACCTGCGCACGTGCGATCGACGCACCGCGCAGGTGCGAGCGGCACCGATCACTGCGGCACAGGTCCCTGGTACGGACGGAAGCCGGGGTGGAACGGACCGCCGGGCGGCTCGGCCGCGGCGTCGTCGTCGCGCACCGCCGGGCGGCGAACGGGCTCCTCGGCCCAGTCGTCGGCGGGCAGTTCGTCCCGCGGTGCCTGCGACCGCTTGTCGCGCTGCTCGGGCACCCGCTTGTCGCGCTCGTCCGGCGACCATTCCTCGCGCGGTTCCGGCGACCACTTGTCCCGCGGCTCCGGCGACCATTCGTCGCGGCGTTCGGGGGCCCACTCGTCGGCGGTCCTGCGGTCCTCGCGCACCCTGGCCCGCGCGTCCGGCACCACGGCCAGCGACGGACGGCGCGGCGGTTCCGGTTCGTCCGGTGCCGCGAGCGGCGCGCGGTCGTCGAAGTCCTCGTCGTATGCCTGCTCGGCGAAGGGCTCCGCGTCCTCGTCCTTGTTCAGCCGCGTCGGCTGCACCCTGGCGCCGCCGACGGGTGCGTCGCGCTCGTCGTCGTCTGTTTCCTCGGGACGCTGGCGGCCGCGCGGGCGGGGCCGGCCCGGATCGTGCCCGCCGCTGTCGAAGCGCGGCTCGCTCACCGGCGGCAGTACATGCAACAGCCCGGACAGCCGGAGCACCGCGTCGATCGAGGTCTCCCACTCGCGCGCGGAGGTGCCGACGGACAGCATGCCCAGCGTCCAGTTGCCCTCGCTCCAGAGCATCTGCACGGTGTCGGGCAGCGTCTCGATGAACGCCACCATCCGCTGATCGACGGCGTGCCTGGCGATTTCGGGGTTGGTCGCGAACACCACCCGGTCGCCGATGGCGCCGAGCAGTTCGAGATCGGCGTCCTTGGGCGGCGACGCGGTCTTGAGCCGCATGTCGACGTCGATGTCCGAGCCGATCTGGCGGCGCACCGCGATCAGCGTCGCGGAGTCCTCCAGATCGAAGAGCACGAACTTCTCGCCCTTGCGGATACCGGAGACCACATCGACCGCGGAGAGGTAGCCGAGCTTGGCCAGCGCGCCGCGACGCCAGGTCGACGGCAGCGCGGGCTCCACCGACACATACGTGTAGCCCTGGGATTTCGCCCAGACCTGCCGCGCGTGACCGGTCCGCTGTCGCTGGATCCGATCGAAATACAGCAGCACGATCGCACCCACGAGTGCGATCGCCGCCAAGCCGAACCACATTGCCGTCATCACCGTCTAGCCTAACGAGCTCAGCGGGCGAATGCCCGTCGCCACCCGGCGTTGGTTCGTCGGGTCGTTCATCTGACGCCGCCGGGCAGCGCGGTACTGATGATCACCTTGGCGTGAATCGAACCATCCGCGGCCTTCTCACCCTGAATCAGCACGATGTCACCGGTGGGCAGATCGGAGACCTTGGTGCCCGACATCGAGATGACCTGGGTGTTGGCGTCGGTGCGCACGCTGACCGTGCTGCCGAGCAAGGTGCTCACCGTGAGTGTGCCGCCGTCGTTGGCGGTGATGGTGCCCATGGTCGCGCCGAGATCGTCGATGTTGCCCAGGCCGGGCACGCTCGGAATCCCGCTCGGCGCGGGCTGACCGGAGCGCGGCGTCCCCGGCGTCGGCCGGTTCGCGGTCGGGAAGGCCGAGGTACTCGCGGCAGTGTCGGACCCGGAATCCTTGCCGGCCAGCACTACTCCCGCGACCACACCCACCACGGCGACCAGCGCGATCACCCCGAGGCCGAGCGCTATCCACAGCCCGGTGTTGCGCCGCGGCGGCTCGGGCGGCAGCTGATCCGAGGGCTGCATGCCGTATCCGGGCGGGACGGGACCGCCCGGCGGGGGCGCCGCCCCCGACCACTGGTCGCCATAGGTGTTTTCGTACGCGCCCCACTGGTTGTCGTGCGGCGGGAACGCACGGGTGGCGTTCGGCGGGGGCGCTGACCACGGCTCGAACTGCTCGGTCGCCGGATACGCCGAGGGCGCGCCGGACCCGTACGCCTCGGAATAATCCGTGGTGTGCTGCGGCTGCTCGAACCCGGACTTGCCCGCCAGGTGCTCGGTCGGCGCATCCTCCGGCCGCTGTCCCCACGGATCGTTCGGGTTGGTCATGGACTCCAGGTTAGGCGTTACCCGGCCGGCGCCGGGGGCTTGCGCGGACTGAATTCGGACTTCGTCCGCCGGCCCCGCTGGTGACGGCCGACGCCGCGCCCGTGAACCCGGTCAGCGATTCCGCGCGGCGAGCCGGCGCGCCGATACCGAGGCATCGAGCGCCGGCACACCGCGGCGGAATCGGCTCTTACTTGCCGACGATCAGCCCGTCGCCGTCCGGCGTGACGGTCACCTTCACCGCATCACCGTCGGTGATCTCACCCGCCAGCAGGCCCTTGGCCAGCGTGTCACCGATCGACTGCTGGACCAGCCTGCGCAGCGGGCGTGCGCCGTAGACCGGGTCGTAACCCCGCACGGCCAGCCAGAACCGGGCCGAGTCGCTCACGTCCAGCGTCAGCCTGCGCTGCGCGAGCCGCTTCTGCAGCTGGTCGAGCTGGATGTCGACGATGTGCTCGAGCTGCTCCTCGTCCAACGCGTGGAACATCACCACGTCGTCGAGGCGGTTGAGGAACTCCGGCTTGAACGCCGAACGCACCGCGTTCATCACGAAGTCGCGCTCGCCGCCCGCACCGAGGTTGGAGGTCAGGATCAGGATGGTGTTGCGGAAGTCCACCGTGCGGCCCTGACCGTCGGTGAGCCGTCCCTCGTCGAGCACCGCGAGCAGGATGTCGAACACATCCGGGTGCGCCTTCTCGATCTCGTCGAACAGCACCACCGTGTACGGCCTGCGCCGCACCGCCTCGGTCAGCTGACCACCCTGGTCGTAGCCGACGTAGCCGGGCGGGGCACCGACCAGCCGCGCGACCGAATGCTTCTCGCTGTACTCGCTCATGTCGATCCGGACCATGGCGCGTTCGTCGTCGAACAGGAAGTCCGCCAACGCCTTTGCCAGCTCCGTCTTACCGACACCGGTCGGGCCGACGAACAGGAACGAGCCGGTCGGCCGGTTCGGATCGGCGACACCGGCGCGCGCCCGGCGCACCGCGTCGGACACCGCCTGCACCGCCTCGGTCTGGCCGACCACCCGCTTGCCGAGTTCCTGCTCCATCCGCAGCAGCTTCTGGCTCTCGCCCTCGAGCAGCCTGCCCACCTGGATACCGGTCCACGCCGACACCACCTCGGCGATGTCGTCCGGGCCGACCTCCTCCTTGAGCATCACCTCGCCGTCGGCCGCCGCGCCGGAGACCTTTTCGGCCTCGACGAGCTGCTTCTCCAGCGCCGGGATCTTGCCGTAGCGCAACTCGGCGGCCTTGCCGAGATCGCCGTCGCGCTCGGCCCGTTCGGACTCCCCGCGCAGCGACTCCAACTCCTCCTTGAGGACGCGGACCTGATCGATGGCGCTCTTCTCGTTCTGCCAGCGGGTCATCAGCTGGTTCAGCTTCTCGCGATCGTCCGCGAGTTCCTGGCGCAGCTTCTCCAGCCGTTGCTTGGAGGCCTCGTCGGTCTCCTTGCTCAGCGCGACCTCTTCGATCTCGAGTCGCCGCACCGCGCGCTCGACCTCGTCGATCTCCACCGGGCGCGAGTCGATCTCCATCCGCAGCCGCGACGCCGACTCGTCGACCAGGTCGATCGCCTTGTCCGGCAGGAACCGGGAGGTGATGTAGCGGTCGCTGAGCGTGGCGGCGGCCACCAGCGCGGAGTCGGTGATGCGCACACCGTGGTGCACCTCGTAGCGCTCCTTGATGCCGCGCAGGATGCCGATGGTGTCGGCCACCGACGGCTCGCCGACGAGCACCTGCTGGAAGCGCCGCTCCAGGGCGGCGTCCTTCTCGATGTGCTTGCGGTACTCCTCCAGCGTGGTCGCGCCGACCAGGCGCAGCTCACCGCGGGCCAGCATCGGCTTGATCATGTTGCCCGCGTCCATCGCGGATTCGCCGGTGGCGCCCGCGCCGACGATGGTGTGCAGCTCATCGATGAACGTGATGATCTGTCCCGCACTGTTCTTGATGTCTTCGAGCACGGCCTTGAGCCGCTCCTCGAACTCGCCGCGGTACTTCGCGCCCGCGACCATCGCGCCGAGGTCCAGCGAGACCACGGACTTGCCGCGCAACGACTCCGGCACGTCACCGGCCACGATGCGCTGGGCGAGCCCCTCGACGATGGCGGTCTTGCCGACGCCGGGCTCGCCGATCAGCACCGGGTTGTTCTTGGTGCGGCGGCTCAGCACCTGGACCACCCGCCGGATTTCGGTGTCGCGCCCGATCACCGGATCGAGCTTGCCCGAGCGGGCGGCCTCGGTCAGGTTGGTGGAGTACTTCTCCAGGGCCTGGTAGCTGCCCTCGGGGTCCGGGCTGGTCACCCTGGCGCTGCCGCGCACGGCGGTGAACGCCTCGCGCAGTGCGTCGGCGCTCGCGCCGTACTTCTTCAGCAGCATCGTCACATCCGAGTCGCCCGCGGCCAAGCCGACCATGACGTGCTCGGTGGAGACGTATTCGTCGCCGAGCTCGGTGGCCAGGCGCTGGGCCGCGGTGATCGCGGCCAGGGCCTCGCGGCCGAGCTGCGGGGTGGTCGTCGCGCCGGTCGCACTCGGCAACCGGTCCACGATGTCCTGCGCCTCGCGCCGTACCGTCGCCGGGTCGACGCCGACGGCCTTGAGCAGCGGGGCGGCGATACCGTCGGTCTGGTCCAGCAACGCCACCAGCAAGTGGGCCGGACGGATCTCCGGGTTGCCCGCGGCCGAGGCCGCCTGCAGTGCGGCGGTCAGGGCCGCCTGGGTCTTGGTGGTGGGATTGAACGAGTCCACAAGTCACCTTCCTACTGGTCGATTGTCACGGCGCCGGAGCCTGATCCGCACGAACTCCACGCGCGGCTGCGTGCCGTCCTTTACATCCAACGTGGGAAAGGTTGAGTCTGTTCCGCTCAAGTTTAGTTATTTTCACCGCTTGTGAACGGTACGCCGCGACACCCTGCCAATGCGATGAATCACAGCGTCCATGGGGTATGGATGCATACGATGACCCCTGCCGTTAGTTGATGCATCAGGGAGCGCTAGCAAGCACGAAGGTGCGAGGCCGCACTCGTCAGCCCGATCAAGGAGCGAATGGATGCGCGCGATTGTCGTACGGAAGTTCGGAGCCACACCCGAGTTGACCGACATGCCGGTCCCCGAGGCCGGAGCAGGCGCGGTCCGCGTGCAGCTCGAGGCGGCGGGCGTCAACCCGTTCGACGCGAAGATGGCCGACGGAATACTGGACGGCAAGCTGCCGCACGACTTTCCGATGATCCTCGGGGTGGACGGCGCGGGCACCGTCGCGGCGGTCGGCCCCGGCGTCACCGGGTTCGCCGTCGGCGACCGGGTGGTCGGCAAGTTCCTCAACCCGCCCGCAGGCCACGGCTCGTTCGCCGAGTTCGCGGTCATCCCGGAGGGCGGCATTCTGGTGCGCGTCCCGGAGGCCGTGCCGACCGTCGCGGCCGCGGCGCTACCCACCGCAGGCCTCACCGCGCAGGACATGGTGGACGGCACCGAGATCGAGCCGGGCCAGACCGTCCTGATCGTCGGCGCCACCGGCGGCGTCGGCTCGTTCCTCGTCCAGCTGGCGAACATGGCGGGCGCGAATGTCATCGCCACCGCCCGCGGCGACGTCGCCGACCAGATGACCCGGCTCGGCGCGGCCGAGACCGTCGACTACTCCGCGGGCTCGGTGCGCGAGCAGGTCGCCGCCGCCCACCCCGATGGCATCGACGTCCTCTACGACCTGGTGAGCCCGCCGGAGGCGCTGGCCGAGCTGGCCGGGCTGGTCCGCGACGGCGGCACCGTCTACTCCACCATCTCCGCCGCCGACGAGGACGCCTTGCGCAGCCGGGGCATCCGCGGCGGCAATATCGAATCCAAGGGCGGCGCAAGGGAATTGGCGCGGCTGCTGGAGCGGGTAGCCGAGGGTGACGTGGTGGTCCCGATCGACGCGACCGTTCCACTGGCCGACGGCGCGAGCGTTATCGGGGCCGTCGGCGCACGCGGTAAAACCGTGCTCGCCATCTGAACAGCCCCAACAGTTGCCCACTGCGAATCGAGGGCGCGGTCCCACCCGAGCCGAGCGCCGGCGAGGCGCGGGTGTGACCTCGAGCGCAGGCCCGCAACACCGCACGTTTGCCCACCGATTACCGTTTGGCCCGGTCTTCAGGTACTAACCAACACGACCACGGCATTTTCGGGGATACTGATCAGCGGAGGACCGCCGGTTACGGATATGTCCCCAGGGCAGAACTGAGGGAAAGGAAGCTCCGCGTCGTGGATGCGCGTTCGGCTGCGCTGGTCCGCGCCAACTTCCGTTCGGTAGTCGAGGCACCGAATGGACCCGAACGGTTGGTCAGTGCGTTCTACGGTCACTTGTTCGCCGAGAACCCCCAACTGCGGGAACTCTTCCCCCCTGCGATGGATATGCAGGCCAAGCGGATCGCCACGGCGATCCAGTACGTGCTCGACCATCTCGAGGATTGGGAGCGGGCGCAGAAGTTCCTCGAACAACTGGCGCGCGACCATCGCAAGTACGGGGTCGACGCGGCGCACTACGACGCCGCGGGCCGCGCCTTGCTGTCCGCGTTCCGCGCCTACAACGGCGCGGCCTGGCACCGCGGCTTGGAAGAGGGCTGGCGCGACATCACCATCCTGATCTCCGCGTCCATGGCCATCGGCGCCAACTCCGACAAGTCCCAGCCGTACTGGGAGGCCACCGTGGTCGGGCACCGCAGGGTGCTGGAGGATCTGGCCATCGTGCGGTTGCAGTCGGAGAGCCCGATCCCCTACCAGGCCGGACAGTACGTGCCGCTCACGGTGCCGCAGCGGCCGAAGATGTGGCGCTACTTCTCCCCGGCGATCCCGGCGAATCCGTACGGCGAGATCGAGTTCCACGTCCGCAAGATCCGCGGCGGCTGGGTGAGCCCGGCCATCGTGAACGAGACCAGGGTGGGCGACCGCTGGCAGATCGCCGGACCGCTCGGCGGGTTGCACGTCGACCGCGACAGCGGCCGCGACGTGCTGCTGATCGGCGCGGGCACCGGGATCGCGCCGCTGCGCGCCCAGCTGATCGAGATGGGTCAGCGCGGCATCAATCCGCGGGTGCACTTTTTCATCGGCGGCCGCTACCCCTGCGATCTCTACGACGTGGAGAACATGTGGCAGCTCTCGCAGAGCAATCCGTGGCTCACCATCGTCCCGGTCTGCGAACAGAAGACCAATCCGTGGTGGTATCCCCATCCGCCACAGGAAGAGCCGTACGGCATGCACCGGCGGCTGATCGGTAACCTGGGCGCGGTGGTCGCGAGCTTCGGCGCGTGGGCGGACCGGCAGATCCAGATCGCCGGGTCGGCGAAGATGATCGCGGACACCCGGCGTGCGTTGATCGCGGTCGGTACTCCGGAGCACATCATCAGCTCCGACCCTGTGTGATGAAGGAGGCCCCCATGGGGGACCCCAGTGCGCTCGGTAATGGCGCACCCCTGCCGGCCGAGTGGACCGCGACGGTCGTCGGACACCATCGAATCCGGCACGATCTCGCGGTGATTCGCCTGATCGGCGAGTTCGTCCCGTTCCTCGCGGGCCAGTCCGTCGAGGTCACGGTGCCGCAGCAGCCGAGCATGCGGCGCAGGCTCTCGCCCGCGCTGCCGCCGTCGCTGGACGGCAAGCTCGAGTTCCATGTGCGCACGGTGCCCGGCGGCTGGTGCAGCGGCTCCATCGTGGCCGACACGAGGCCCGGCGACGAATGGCAGATCCGCGCTCCGCTCGGCAGCTTCGCCGCCGACCCGGCGGGCGAGGAGGTGGTGATGATCGCGGGCGGCACCGGACTCGCGCCGCTGCGGGCGCTGATCCTGGACCTGGCCCGCGAGCCGGAACCGCCGCGCACCTACCTCTTCTTCGGCGGCCACACCCCGCGCGACCTGTACGCGTCGGACATGCTGTACCTGCTGGCCGGTGAATTGCCTTGGCTCACGGTCATTCCCGTGGTGGAGAGCCCGGACGATCCCAGCTGGGAAGACGAATGGTACGAGCGCAGCCGCGTCGACATCGGCTTCCCGCCGGACGAGATGCTCTTCGGCACCCTCGCCGAGGTGGTCGGTTCACACGGCGCGTTCGACCACCATCAGGTGCTGGTGTGCGGCTCCCCCGCCATGGTCAATGCCACGGTCGATCGGCTGCTCGCCACCGGAACTCCGCCGGAGCGAATCCAATTCGAAGGGCTCTGAACCTTTTTCGGCCGGCGGCGTAGCCGGAATCCGGCCGCGGTACTGGGCGCGACCGGATTCCGACTGTGTCCGGGACAACGGGAGGGGTCGAAATCCCGGACGGCCGGTCAGAACAGCGGGTCGTGGCGGATGTTCTTGGCGAGCGTCCCCGCGGCCATCATGCGGAACTTGGTGGTCTGCACCATCGATGGCGAGCCGACGATCTGCACGTCCCGGTCGGCCCAGGCGCCGAAGCTCGCGACCACCTTGCCGATCTGGCCGGTCAGTCGCGGCTCCAGGCCCGCGTGCGCCGGCGCGAGTTCGCCGGAATCGGTGTACCACCAAGGGTTTTCGTCGTGCTCGGTGACCGGCGTCACGGTGAGCCAGCGGTTGGCGACGGCCAGGCTGTTCAGCGTGTCCAGATCGTAGAGGTCGCACGGATGGTGGCCGCCGACGAACAGGTGAACCTTCGGGTTGGTCCGCCGCTGCGCCATCGCCATCAGCTGGGCCCGCAGCGGCGCGATGCCGGTACCGCAGCCCACCATCAGCATCTTGCGCTTGGTGTTGCGTGGGATGCCGAGGCCGCCGAGTGGCGAGCCGAGCAGCCACTGGTCACCGACGGCGGCCTGGCCGACGATCGAGGGGCTGACCCAGCCGCCGAGCACGGCACGGATGTGGAACTCGATCTCCCCGTTGGCATTCGCGGGCACCGCGGGCGACATGTAGCGCCACATCCGCGGCCGCGACGGGACCTGCACGCTCAGGTATTGCCCCGCGGCGTAGGACATCGGCTGGTCCAGCTGTAATCGCAGCACGGTCAGGTTGCGCAGCACCTCGCGGCGCTCCACCACGGTGCCGGTCCAGACCGGTGGCGTGGTTTCCTTGTCCGCCGCGCCGATCATGGTGTCGGCGATGATCTTCAGGCCTTCGTCCCAGGCCCGGTCGACCTCGTCGGTCCACATCTCGGTGCCCGCGTACACCTTCATCGCGGTCTTCAGCGAGACCGCGACGGCCGTGTAATGCGCTGCCTGCACACCGTATTTGCGATGGTCACGCCCGAGCTGGGCGAGGAAGGGCAGGAGCTTGTTCGGCTCTTCGAGCCGGTCCAACGCATAGCCGATGGCCTTGACAAGGCGATCTCGCTGGGCGTCCATGGCTGCTGGAAAGAAATCGCGGACTTGGGGGTAGTCGGTGAATAGGATCGCGTAGAACGATCTCGCTAATTTCTCCGGCCCCCCTTCCTCCGCAGCAACCGCCTTGAACGTAGTTCTGATCAAAGCGACAGTCCGCGAATCCATTTGTGTCACAACCCCATTTCGCACTCGAACACAAACTGTGCCGGCGAGTGAGGTGCTGCGGGACACTCGTCAGCAGCCGTTGCCAAGGAGTGTAGGCGAGGTTTGCCAGGAGTGGAATCCTCCGTTTAAACAACAAGCGTGTAATTCCGCTGAAACGAGGACACGCCGGGCAAAACACTCACGAAACGGACTGAAAGACCGTAAAAACGGATGAATTCGGTCATGGATACACTGAATATGCACGACTCGATCTGCAAGTTTCACCCAGGCGGCCATCCCAGAGCGACTGCACGGCAACTTCGCTGGGTGCCCGACCGACTCGACCGGACGCGCGGCACGCGGCACGCCCTCGGGGCGCGCGGTGAAAGATGACAAGTAAAGCGGACTTTCGCGGGGGCGCTCAGCACACGGCTACGCGCCGCATCTCGGCTTATCTTTGGCTATCCTTCAGAAACCGCGCGCGGAACCGCTTCGGGCCGCTGACCTCGAAGCACGATGGATGCTCCGAGATCAGCGGCCCGATTGTTAGCCAGCCGTATTCAGTATTGTTGCGCTGCGTTCGATCGCTCAAACATTACGGCGGTTACGCGGTTGCCACACCACCAGTGCGGTACTGCGTTGCGGCGGCGAAAGATCGGGCCGATAGCCCGCTCGCAACCGATCCAGCTCGGCCGACAGCTCGGCGACGCGCTGCTGCAATTCCTCGACCTGGTTGGTGAGTTCGATGATGCGTTTGATGCCCGCCAGGTTGACGCCCTCGTCCTGAGACAGCCGCTGCACCTCGCGCAGCAGCTCGACGTCCCTGGCCGAGTAGCGTCGCCCGCCGCCCGAAGTGCGTTGTGGCGTTACCAGTCCCAGACGGTCATAGGTACGCAAGGTCTGCGCGTGCATGCCCGCCAGCTGGGCCGCCACCGAGATCATGAAGAACTCGGCACGCGACCCGCCGGACGCCTGCTTCGGATCATGGGACATCAAGCACCTGCCCATCCTGCCCGTGGGTCGAAACCGCTGGCCTTCTCCGCCTCGGCGTAGCGCCGCAGCGCCTCCGCGGCGTTGTCGTCCAGCTTTTGCGGCACCGCGACCTTGACGGTGACCAGCAGGTCACCGGCGCCGCCGCCGCGCTTGGGCACGCCACGACCGCGCACCCGGAGGATGCGGCCGTCCGCGGTGCCCGGTGGCACCTTGACGCCGACGCGCCCCTCCAGCGTGGGCACCGAAACCGTGGTGCCCAACACCAATTCGCTGTAGCTGACCGGCAGCACCAGGGTCAGGTCGTCGCCGTTGCGGCCGAAGACCTTGTCCTGGCTGACGTGCACGCTGACGAACAGGTCGCCCGAGGGCGCGCCACGCAGGCCCGCCTCGCCCTGTCCGGCCAGCCGAATCCGTTGTCCGTCACTGACTCCCGGGGGAATCCGCACCGTGATGGTGCGCGTGCGGTTCTGGATGCCGCTGCCGTGGCAGTCGACGCACGGGTCGTCGATGATCGAGCCGGTGCCCCGGCAGTCATCGCACGGCTCGCTGAAGCCGAATGCACCTTGGTTGCGGCTGACGATGCCGGTTCCATTGCAGTGCGGGCAGACCCGCGGGCTGGTACCCGGCTTGGCGCCGCTGCCGTGACACGTGGTGCACGGCGACGGACTGGTCATCCGCAGCGGAACGGTGACGCCCTGCGCGGCCTCGCGGAAGCCGAGGGTCGTCTCGGTCTCCACATCGGCCCCGCGACGCGGGCGACTGGTCGTGCGCGTGCCGCCCCGGTTGAACAGGCCGCCGAGCAGGTCACCGAGGCCACCGTCGCCGGCGTTCGCGCCGCCGAAGATGTCGCCGATGTTGAAGTCCTGCGAAAAGCCGCCGCCCGCACCGGGAGTGAACCCGCCGCCGCGTGGATAGCCGCCACCCGCGAACAGCTTGCGGGTCTCGTCGTACTCCTTGCGCTTGGTCGGATCCGACAGCACCGCATGCGCTTCGCTGACGGTCTTGAACCGCTCCTCGGCTTTGGTATCACCGGGATTGGCGTCCGGATGCAGGTCACGCGCGAGCTTGCGGTACGCCTTCTTGATCTCGTCCTGCGAGGCCGTGGAGGAGACACCCAGCTCTTTATAGAAGTCCTTTTCGATCCACTCCCGTTGACTCACCGGATATCTCCTCCTCTCGCGTCTTTATTGTTTGTTCGCGCCGGCATCAGCATCCGATGCCTCTGTCGTTTCGGCCGCGCCGTTGTCGGCCTCGCCATCGGTTACCCCGACCAGCGCGTGCCGAAGCACCCGCTCGCCGAACCGATAGCCCTTGCGCATGACGATGCCGATCACCGGGTCGTGCCCGGAGCCCTCGTGCTGCACGGCCTCGTGCAGGGTCGGGTCGAAAGGCTCACCCTCCGAACCGAATTCCTCGAGGCCCTGCTTGTGCAGCGCGGTGGCCAGCTTGTCGGCCACCGACTTGAGCGGTCCGGCGTCCAGGTCGCCGTGTGCCCGCGCCCGATCGAGATCGTCGAGCACACCGAGCAATTCGGTGACCACGGCGGCCTTGGCGGTGTCGATCGCGGTCTTGCGGTCGCGTTCGACGCGGCGCCGGTAGTTGGCGTACTCCGCGGTCAGCCGCTGCAGATCGGCGGTGCGCTCGGCGAGCTCCTTGGTGATGGCATCGGCCAACAGCTCGGCACCCTTTTCCGTATCGATGACGGACTCCGCGCCGTTGCCGGTGCCCGGGCCGTCGGCAGCCTCGGCCGCCGACGGTTCCCGAACCTCACCCGGCTGCGACTGGTCGCCGCTCAGGTTCCGCTCCTCCGGGTCGATCTTGCGATTGTCCACGAAGGTGATCGGCTCTTGCTCGGAGTCGCGTCGCTCCGAATTGTTGCCGTCGGTCACTTCTTCTCCGTGTCAACCGGCTCGTCCACAACCTCGGCGTCCACGACCTCGTCCTCGGCGTTGTTCGACGCCGACGACCCGTTGCTGGAAGCCGCAGCGTCGTTGGCCGACGATTCGTAGATCGCCTGGCCCAGCGCCTGCGACTCGGTCGCCAGCTTCTCGACCGCCGCCTTGACCGCGGCGATGTCGGTGCCCTTGAGCGCGTCGTTCGCCTCGGCGATGGCCGCCTCGACCTTGGTCTTGATGTCGGCCGGGACCTTGTCCTCGTTGTCCTTGATGAACTTCTCGGTCTGGTGCACCAGCGACTCGGCCTGGTTGCGGGTCTCGGCCTCCTCGCGGCGGGCCTTGTCCTCGGCGGCGTGCGCCTCGGCGTCCTTGACCATCCGGTCGATCTCTTCCTTGGACAGGCCGGAGCCGTCCTGGATCTTGATCGTGTTCTCCTTGCCGGTGCCCTTGTCCTTCGCGGTCACGTGCACGATGCCGTTGGCGTCGATGTCGAAGGTGACCTCGATCTGCGGCACGCCGCGCGGGGCCGGCGGGATGCCGGTCAGCTCGAAGGAGCCGAGCAGCTTGTTGTGCGAGGCGATCTCACGCTCACCCTGGAACACCTGGATCTGCACCGACGGCTGGTTGTCGTCGGCCGTGGTGAAGGTCTCCGAGCGCTTGGTCGGGATGGTGGTGTTGCGCTCGATGAGCTTGGTCATCACGCCACCCTTGGTCTCGATGCCCAGCGACAGCGGGGTCACATCGAGCAGCAGGACGTCCTTGACCTCGCCCTTGAGCACACCGGCCTGCAGCGCGGCGCCGACGGCGACGACCTCGTCCGGGTTCACGCCCTTGTTCGGCTCACGGCCGCCGGTCAGTTCCTTGACCAGTTCGGACACCGCGGGCATGCGGGTGGAGCCACCGACGAGCACAACGTGGTCGATATCGGCGACGTTGATGCCCGCGTCCTTGATCACGGACTGGAACGGCGCGCGGGTGCGGTCGAGCAGGTCCGAGGTGATCTTCTGGAACTCGGCGCGGGTCAGCTGCTCGTCGAGGAACAGCGGGTTCTTGTCCGCGTCCACGGTGATGTAGGGCAGGTTGATCGAGGTGCTCTGCGAGGAGCTCAGCTCGATCTTCGCCTTCTCGGCGGCCTCACGCAGCCGCTGCAGCGCCATCTTGTCCTTCGTGAGGTCGATGCCCGCGCTGGCCTTGAACTTGTCGACCAGCCAGGTCACCACGCGCTCGTCCCAGTCGTCACCACCGAGGTGGTTGTCACCGGAGGTGGCGCGGACCTCGACGACGCCCTCGCCGATCTCCAGCAGCGAGACGTCGAAGGTGCCGCCACCGAGGTCGAAGACCAGGATGGTCTGTTCCTTGTCGCCCTTGTCCAGGCCGTACGCCAGCGCCGCCGCGGTGGGCTCGTTGACGATGCGCAGCACGTTCAGGCCGGCGATCTGGCCCGCTTCCTTGGTGGCCTGCCGCTGGGCGTCCTCGAAGTACGCGGGCACGGTGATGACCGCGTCGGTGATCTCCTCACCCAGGTAGGCCTCCGCGTCGCGCTTCAGCTTCATCAGGGTGCGCGCGCTGATTTCCTGCGGGGTGTACTTCTTGCCATCGATCTCGACGGTCCAGTCGGTGCCGATGTGGCGCTTGACCGAGCGAATGGTGCGGTCGACGTTGGTGACGGCCTGGTTCTTGGCCGGCTGGCCGACCAGAACCTCGCCGTTCTTCGCGAACGCGACGATCGACGGGGTGGTGCGCGATCCTTCCGAGTTGGCCACGACGACCGGTTCTCCGCCTTCGAGTACGGCGACGACCGAGTTCGTGGTCCCGAGGTCGATTCCGACCGCACGAGCCATTGTGGTTCCTCCTATTTGACGTACTTACATGTGTCGGTGCCTGGGCGGGTTGCGCCCTGCGGCCTGGACTTGCCTAGACCGCGAGACCTCGCCCCAAGCACCTGGCGGAGCACGGTCCCAGCAACGCTGAGCGTGGTCGGCTCAATCCTGCCCCCAATGATGATCGGGAGTCAACTCAAACTTGAGTCCGACACACTCAATGTTGTCGAATAGCTCAACGGACAGCAGACGCGGATCATTCCCGAACGACGACATCGATTTCGTCCGCTCGCGATTGTCCTCGCCCGACCCGGCCGCGACCACCCCGTGGTGCAATAACACGCGCGGCGGCTGCGAGCCCCGCGGAAGGAGTCACGGTGTCGACGAAGACGCGGTCATGGTGGGGTTGGGGCAACGTCGAGGACGCGGTGGTCGGCGCGGAGCGGGCGGCGCTGACCGAGCGCGTCGCGGCCATCCTGCCCGGCGCCGATCTGACGGCGCACGAGCCGCCGCCGGTCGAGGCGCTGGCGCTGCCCGCACCGCGGATCGCGGCACCGGAGGCGCTGGCCGAGCTCGTGTCCGTCGACCCCGCCGATCGCGCGGCGCACGCACACGGGCAGGCGTTCCGCGATGTGGTCCGAAATCTCCTGGGCGAGGTACGAACTCCGCCCGACCTCGTCATAAGGCCGCGCACCGAAACCGACATCGTCGACGTGCTCGACTGGGCGAGCCGGGCGAATATCGCCGTAATCCCCTTCGGCGGTGGCACTTCTGTGGTCGGCGGGGTGGAGCCGCGCCTCGACGGCACCTTCGCCGGTGCGGTGAGCCTCGACCTGGGCGCGCTCGACCGCGTCCTGGAGATCGATCCGATCAGTCGCGCGGCGCGGATTCAGGCGGGCGTGTTCGGGCCCGCGCTGGAAGACCAACTGCGCGAGGCGAAGCTGACCCTGCGGCATTTTCCGCAGTCGTTCGAGTTCTCCACCCTCGGCGGCTGGCTGGCCACCCGGGCCGGCGGGCACTTCGCGACGCTGTACACCCACATCGATGACCTGGTCGAGTCGATGCGGGTGGTGACGCCCGCGGGGATCAGCGAGTCGCGCCGGTTGCCCGGCTCCGGCGCCGGGCCCGCGCCGGACCGGATGTTCCTCGGCTCCGAGGGCACCCTCGGCGTGATCACCGAGGCCTGGCTGCGGCTACAGGACCGGCCACGGTGGCGGGCAACGGCTTCGGTGCATTTCGACGATTACGACCGCGCGGTGGCCGCCACGCGCGCCATCGCGCAGTCCGGGCTGTATCCGACCAACTGCCGGCTGCTCGATCCCGCCGAGGCCTTCCTCAACGCCGGTGCGGCGACCGCAGGCGGCGTGCTGGTACTGGGCTTCGAATCGGCGGATCACCCGACGCGGCCGTGGATGGAGCGGGTCGTCGAGATCGCCGTCGACCACGGTGGCACGATGCCGGAGCCCGTGCGCTATGTGGATTCGGATACGGGCGCCCACACCGGCGGCACCGCCGACACCTGGCGCTCCTCTTTCCTGCGCATGCCCTACCAGCGCGATGCGCTCGCGGCCCAGTCGATGATCACCGAGACGTTCGAAACCGCCTGCACCTGGGACAGATTCGCGGAGTTGAAGGCCGCCGTGACCACCGCCGCGAACGACGCGATCCGGGCGGTCGGCGCCACCGGCGTGGTCACCTGCCGATTCACCCACGTCTACCCGGACGGTCCCGCGCCGTATTTCGGTATTTACGCCGCAGGGCGCTGGGGCAGCACGGTCGCGCAGTGGGACGACATCAAAGCCGCAGTCTCCGAGGCGCTCTCGGCCGCAGGCGGGACGATCACCCATCACCACGCGGTGGGCCGGGATCACCGGCCCTGGTACGACCGGCAGCGACCGGAGCCGTTCGCGCTGGCGCTGCGCGCGGCCAAGTCCGCGCTCGACCCGGCGGGCATCCTGAATCCCGGTGTGCTCCTGTGAATTACCGCGCCACGGTCAACGCGGCATTCGTTCGCCGGTGAGGCCGGGGTGAATCCCCGGGCGTAGCCCGTTGCTCGCGGCCGTTCGTTGCAACAGCCGCAGCAGCGTCGTTCGCTCCTCGGCGGCGAGTTCGGCGAACAGTTCGGCGTCGAGGCGGGCCACCACCTGCTGTGCGCGGGCCAGCACGTCGTGCGCGGCGGGCAGCAGATAGACGGCGTGGGCGCGGCGGTCGGTCGGGTGCCTGCGTCGTTCGACGAGCTTGCGCTGCTCCAGCTCGTCGACGAGGCCGACCATCACATTGCGGTGGATCCCCAGTGTCTCGCCGAGCCGCTGCTGGGTTTGCCCGTCGTGTTCGCGCAGTAGTCGCAGCATGCCGAAGTGCCGCGGGCCGATGCCGATCGGGGTGAGCAGCTCGCTGAATCGGGCGCCGGTGTAGGCGCCGAGCTGGCCGAGCAGGAAGGCCGGTTGATCGGACAGCGGCGGAAACCTCGTATCGGTCACCCTGTCAGCATACCTATACGCACATAACCGGATTGTTCTATTGATTGATAATCACTAGAGGTGCATAGTTTGAATACCAGCCCGACACACACTAGGAGGATGAGAGCAATGGATATTCTGGTTATCGGCCGGGGCCCGAGCGTGGTGGCGTCCGGCCTCGAACTCATTCGCGCACAAGGGTTCACCGCACACGGTGTGACCACCGACGAGGACGCACTGGCGGCACTCGAGGCAGGCCCGGTCGGCCTGCTGCTGATCGGCGGCGGCCTGGAACGCGACTCGAGTGCAGTGCTGAAAGAAAAAGCGGAAAAGCACGGCGTCGCGGTGATCGAAGCCGTGCGCAACGGTCGCGATCTGGAAACCTACCTCCGGGAGGACGTGTTCCCCGTGCTGCGCGACCGGCAGTGAGACTGCCTGTGGGCTGGAGTGTTTCGCACTCCAGCCCAGCGGACCGTCGTCAGGCGTGCACGAGTTGCTCGGGCATCTCGCCCGGGTCGGCGATCGCGCTGCGGCGCAAGCCGGTCGCGGCGATCACGCCGGCCAGGACCGCGGCGACGACCGGAACGATCAGCGCGGTGCGCAGTCCATCCATGCCGACCTTGCCCGAGGCGACCGCCGCGACGTTCACCGCGGTCACCACCGAGATGCCCAGCGCCGCACCGAATTGGATTGCCGTGTAGAGCAATCCACCCGCCAGGCCGTGCTCCTCCGCCGCGATGTCATCGGTGCCCGCGATGGTCAGCGGTCCGTAGACCAGGGCGAAGGCCACGGCGAGCAGCAGCATCGTCGGAAGCATGGCGATATAGGCGCGGTCCAGGTCCGTCGGCAGGAACAGAACGTAGGCGAGCACCGCGACAACCGTGCCACCGAAGATCACCCGAACATTGCCGAACCTGCGCACGAACCAGGGCGTGAGCAGCGGAGCGAGGATCGCGTCCAGGCCGAGTACCGCCATCGCCAGGCCGGTCTGCACCGTGCTCCAGCCGCGCACTTCCTGGAAGTACAGCGTCGCCAGGAATTGGAATCCGATGAACGAGCCGATGAACAGCACCGCGACCAGATTGGTGCGCACCAGGGCGGCCGACCGCAGGATACCGAGCCGGACCAGCGGTGTGGCGGTGCGGCGTTCGTTCAGGACGAACAGTCCGAGTGCCGCCAGACCGGCCGCGAAGGTCGCCACCGTCAGCCCCGGGTTGTCGCCGGGATGCTCCAGCCGGACGACACCGTAGACGAGCAGCAGCATCGCACCGGTCACACTCAACGCACCCAGGAGATCGAAGCCGCCCCGAACCCGCTGCGGCACACCGGAATCCCGGACCAGTCCGATCGCAGCCACCAAGATCACGGCCGAAACGAGCACCGGCACGAAGAACACCCAGCGCCAACCGAACGCGGTCAACAATCCACCGACCACCATGCCGAGCGAGAACCCGCCAGCGCCGACACCCGCGTAGAACATCAGCGCCTTGTTCCGCACCGAGCCCTCGGCAAAGTTGGTGGTGATCAGCGACAGACCGGCCGGGGCGAGGAACGCCGCGGCCACCCCGGTGACGAAGCGGGCGGTCAACAGCATCCACCCGGTGGTGGCGAATCCGCCGAGTCCGGAGAACAGCAGGAACACCGTCAGCCAGAACAGGAACATCCGCCTGCGGCCGAGCAGGTCGGCGGCGCGGCCACCGAGCAGCACGAACCCGCCGTAGCCGAGCACGTACGCTGACACCACACCGCTGAGCATGCCGGTGGACAGGCCGAGTTCGGCCCGGATCGAGGGCAGCGCCACGTTCAGCATCGCGACATCGATGCCCTCCATGAATATCGCGCCGCACAACACCGCGAGCACGCCCCAGGCGCGGCCGGACATCTCCGTAAAGACCTCGGTGGCTCTGGATTTCACCATCACGACTCCCCACTTAGACTAGGTTCCCCGAAATGGGGTCAGTTACCTCTTGATACCGAGGAGAAGTCTCGGGCAGAATCGACGCCTATGGAAGACGGCACTTTGAAGTCACCGGGGCACTGCGGGGATACCGCCGCCGACTTCGACGTTCTGCAGTGGGACACCCGAGTCGACTGCGAGGTGCGGCAGATCCTCGATCGCGTCGCCGACAAGTGGTCGCTGTTGGTGATCGCGCTGCTGGATCAGCGCAGCCTGCGGTTCACCGAACTGAAGCGCAAGATCGACGGCGTCAGTCAGCGGATGCTCACCCGTACGCTGCGCCATCTCGAACGCGACGGACTGGTCGAACGCACCGTGTATCCGACCGTGCCGCCGCGGGTCGACTACGCGCTGACCCCGCTCGGCGCCAGCCTGCACACCACCATCAAGGCCTTGGTCACCTGGACCGAAGGGCATCAGAACGAGATCGCCGCCGCGCGCAACGCCTACGATCGCCGCGCCGCCCAGGACACACTGACGCCCATCTGATTCACGACGGGCTACTCGATCACTGGAAAGCGGCGGGGGTCGTCGATGGCGCAGTAGCGTGGTCAGCGACGCCGATTCGAGGAGTTCACCATGCGGGCTGCCGTCCTCACCCACTCGAAATTCGAGGTCACCGACTTACCGACGCCGGTACCCGGGCGCGGGCAGTTGCTGATCAACGTATCGCGCTGCGGCATCTGCGGTTCCGATCTACACGTCCGCAACCACGCAGACGAGGTGGCCGAGTTGAGCGCGGTCACCGGGTACGACTCGTTCATGCGGTCGGGTCAGAGCGTGGTGCTCGGGCACGAATTCAGCGGCGCGGTGGTGGATTACGGTCCGGGGTGCCGGAAGCGTTGGCGGACAGGCACTCCCGTGGTGGCGTTGCCGATCGTGCGGCACGGCGAGAAGCCGCAGCTGACCGGCCTGTCCGCCGCGGCACCCGGCGCGTACGCCGAGCAGGTGATCGTCCAAGAGTCGATGACCCTGCCGGTGCCCAACGGGCTGTCCGCCGAACACGCCGCGCTCACCGAGCCCATGGCGGTGGCCTGGCACGCCGTGCGTCGCGGTCGAGTAGGCAAGGGACAGCACGCCTTTGTCATCGGCTGCGGGCCGATCGGGCTCGCGGTGATCAGCATGCTGAAGGCTGCGGGCGTGCGCACGGTCGTGGCCAGCGACTTCTCCCCGCGCCGCCGCGAACTCGCGACCGCCTGCGGCGCGGACATCGTCGTCGACCCGGCCACCGACTCCCCATGGACCGCCGCACCCACCCGCGGCCGAATCAACGGCGTCACCGACATTCTCAACCTCGGTTTCGACACCATGGACCTTCTACGCCGCGTCCCGAACCTGCCCTGGTGGTATGCCTTCCGACTCGCACACACGTTGAACGCGGGCCCGTCCGGTCCCGTCATCTTCGAATGCGTCGGCATCCCAGGCATTCTCGACCAGATCCTCACCGCCGCACCCCCACTGTCGCGCGTGGTCGTTGTCGGCGTCTGCATGGAACCCGACCGCATCCGCCCCGCCATGGCCATCAACAAGGAGATCGACCTCCGCTTCGCCTTCGGCTACGACCCCGGCGAATTCCGCGACACCCTCCACCTCCTCGCCGAAGGCAAGGTCGACCCCGCCCCCTTGATCACCGGCACAGTAGGCCTCAACGGCATCGATACCGCCTTCACCACCCTCGCCACCCCCGACCACCACGCCAAGATCCTCATCGACCCCACCAGCCCGGCCACCACCCCCTGATCCCCGCGCGGCCCTAATAGGTACGCGGATCCACTAATTGAGGTACTCTTTTATACATAATTTTATATAGTTCTGGCTCGTGAAACCGATCAAGTTCGTCGCGACCGCACTGGACGACCTACGTGAGTTCCCGCTCGTCGTGCGCCGCGAGTGCGGCTATCAACTAGATCGGGCTCAACACGGTCTCGAGCCTGCGGATTGGAAGGCCATGCCCGGCGTGGGTCTCGGCGTCCGTGAAATACGGGTACGTGACCACACGGGCGCGTTCCGGGTCATCTACGCCGCGAAGCTCGCTGACTACGTCTACGTCCTACATTGCTTCCAAAAGAAGTCACAGAAGACTTCGGCGGCGGATCTGAACCTCGCAGCGAAGCGGTTAGCGCAGGTCGTGGCTGAGATCAAGGAAGGAGAGCGCTGATGGCGGACGAAACGTTCGACAGCGTGTGGGATGCGATCGAGGACACCCCACAAGAGGCAGAGAACATGCGACTGCGGTCACGGCTGATGATCGAACTGACGGAACGGATCACGGCTCAGGGTTGGACGCAGGTGTCGGCGGCAGAACGACTGGGGGTGACACAGCCCCGGGTCTCCGACCTAATGCGCGGCAAAGTGCATCTGTTCAGTCTCGACGCCCTCGTCAACATGATCGCCGCGGCAGGGATGCACGTCGAAATGTCGGTCAGCCCGGCTGCTTGATCCGTCGGATCAGTGGGCGGCGTCGAGGACTTCTTCGGCGAGTTTGTCGTCCAGGGTTATTCGGACGAGGGCGGCGGCGAGGGCGGCGGTGTGGTCTTTGGGGGCCAGGGCGGCCAGTTTGGCGGGGGTGGATGGGAGGTTGACGCGGTCGGCGCCGCGTAGGGCGCGTTCGTCGAAATGGGGGGCGGCCCAGGGCCAGATGTCTTGGATCTCACGGAGGAAGATGTCGCTGCCGGTGGGGCCGATGCCTTGGAACTCTTGCAGGAGTTGGGCGGCGCGCTTGGGGTCGTGGTCGGCTTCGTCGGCGAGATTGCGCAGGTCGCCGTCGTAGCGGTCGAGGACCTGGGCGGCGTTGGCGCCGAGGCGGGTGGCGGTGCTCTCGTCGTAGCGGCGGTAGTGGGCCCGGCCTAAGGCGTCGACGAGTTCCTGCCATTCCGCGTCGGCGACGCGCTGCGGGGTGCGATAGCCGGTGGCGACCAGTTCGCGGGTGGCGGCCACGGCGATGTCGGCGGAGATCCTGGTGCTCAACAGCTCTGCGAGCA
The DNA here is from genome assembly GCF_004634405.1 of Nocardia sp. CS682. Classification (NCBI taxonomy): domain Bacteria; kingdom Bacillati; phylum Actinomycetota; class Actinomycetes; order Mycobacteriales; family Nocardiaceae; genus Nocardia; species Nocardia sp. CS682. The sequence continues at coordinate 4,221,153 of NZ_CP029710.1, forward strand.
TGAGTAGCTGGAACAGCGGCGCGGGTTTGTCGGCGAGGTGGATGCCCGCTTCTGCGGCGTATCCGGTTCCGGCTCGGTCGAGCAGCGCGTGCACTACCTTCTGTTGGCTCATCGCGACCTCCTTGTTCGGATATCGGTCGCCTACCCGACGGCACCGGCTTCACACCGATTCGATGTCGGTCGTCCGGGTTACGAGGAAAGTGCGTTATCCGGGGTTCGGAGTGCCGACGCCTCGGGGGCCAGCCCGGCCGGCAGGGCGAGACCGCTGCTCGCCTTGCCGAGGGCCGCTCCCTGGTCAGGTGGTGACCGCCTGCGCGACGGTGTCGAAGATGCCGCTCACAGATCGCAGTCGGCGCCGAATGATTCACGGCCCAGTATCCGATCGACCCTCAGCATGCGCCGACCGGTGCGGACCTGGTGAAGGCGTTGCCCAGGATTACCGGTGACCCGGTCTAACCAGGCAACAGACTGAGCGTGCCTTCCGCACTGCGGGCGGCAGTAAGGCAAGCGGTGCTGGTGAACTGGTCGGCGAGCGGGTGCCGGGCTCGGGCTCGCCATTTGCGCACGGCGGCAACGGCTTGGTCCCGCTGCACCGAGGGCGCGGCGTCGATCGGTAGCCCGAGGCGCAGGTGCGGCGCGACGCCGGAACCACCGATGAGGCGGTGCAGTTCGGCGAGATCAGCTGGCGGCAAGGTCAATTCGTCGGTTCGGAGGCGACCGAGCAGGCGGAGCTCGGCGAAGCCGTGCACATCGGCGAGCAGGGTGCGCACGCGCGGCAGTAGCGGGTCGGCCGCGCTGCCCGGGTATGCGGTCAGCACGCGCGCGAGCGCGGTGAGGGCGGAGTGCGCCTTGAGTTGATCGGCGCGCTGGCCGAATTGCACATCGAGCACCGAGCGCAGCTCGTCCACGCCGCTGCGCATGGTCAATTCCGCTGCCAGCGTGGCGGAGTCGCGCACGCCGAGCCGAATCAGGGTGACCGCCATCCGAATGCCGAACAGGCCGAACCGCTCCGCGAGCTGGGCTCTGAGTTCCGGTGCCACCGGCAACACGACATCGGGGCGTGCGAAGCGATCCGCGGACAGCAGTGCCGCACTCAGCTCGTCGACCGGAACACCGGCCAGCGCCTCGAACGCCGCATACTCCTGTTGCCGCAGCGTGGCCGCGGCGAACGCGAGCAAGCCGGCGACCGGAATCACGGCCTGGCACAGGCCGGTTCGCTCCAGTTCCCCGGCGAAGCGGGTCGCGACGTCGCGCGCCGAGTGCAGCGCGTCGATCCGGCCTGCGCCGATCTCGTCGGCCCTGGACACGACACCGACGACACCGAGCGGGCCGGGCAATCCGGAAAGACCCGGCCCCGCAGTAGTTCCCGCGCCCACCCGCTCGAGGAACCGGACGTCGGCCGCGTCTAACCTGCGCAGCAGGTACACCACCGCGTCGGCCCCCGGAACCGCGATACTCTGCTCGCCCTCCGGCGTGAGCAGCCGGGCCGTGCGCTGCGACACCTCCCGGGACAGCGAGGAGGTGCCCGGCGTATCGATGATGGTCGTGTCGGCCAGCGCCGCCGCGGGCCATTCGACCTCGAGGTGATCGACCTCGCGCGGCGCGGGCGCGTTCCAGGTCAACCGGTCCAGGTCGAAGGTCAGCCCGTGCGTACCGCCGCCGCGGCGCACCACCACGTTCGCGCGGGCGCCGTCGCCGGCGTGCGCGGTCACGCTCGGGGTGGAACCGTAGCGGTACCAGGTGACCACCCTGGTGCACTCGGTCGCGTCGGTCGGCGCGATGTCTTGCCCGACAAGGGAATTCAGCAGCGTGGACTTGCCTGCCTTCAACGAGCCGGCGAGTGCGACGCGCAACGGTTGATCCAAACGACCGGCGCACTCGGCGAGCATGGCCCGCGGGCGCGGTTCGCTCGCGAGCGCGGCACGCGCCGCGCCGATCAGTCGATGAGCCTCGGCAACAATCCCTGGCGCGGCGCCGCCCGCACGTCTCACGACGCCGCCTCGCCTGCGCTCGGCTGCGCCGTTCGCGAAGGTGCGCTGGGTCGTCGGTTCACTCGGTGACGCTCGTTCACGGGGCAACCGTACCGACGGATGCGCTCGGCAGCGCGGCCTGCATGGCTTCGGCGTATCTGCCCAGCTCAGCTACCACGTGCAGTTGCCGTTCGAGCACCGCCGCGCGCTCGGCCCTGCGCGCGTTGGCCATCGTCGCGGCCTCCTGCGCGGCCCGCAGCGAATCGTCGATCGACCGCAGGCTCCGCTCGGCCACACCGGCATAGTGGTCGCGCAGCGCGCGATGGATGCGGTGCAACCGGTCCTTGGATTCCTTGCCCGTCTGAAAGGCCACGTCGTCGACGAACCGGCGGACGGCCGCCTTCGCCTCGGTGCGCCGCCGGGCCAGCCTGGCCTGCTTGTCGTCACGGAAGGCCTTGCCGCCCACCACGAGTCCGGCGCCGAGGGAGATCGGATTGAGCAGCGCGAGTCCGGCGAAAGTACTGGCCAGACCGACCATCAGCACGCCGCCGTAGGAGCCGCGCATGCCGACGAGCAGTTTGCTGCCGAAACCGATGTCCGGCTCCAGGTCGGCGAGGGTGCCCGCGCCGACATGACTGCCTGCGACGGCGGTGTCGGACCGGACATCCGGGAGATCGGTGGTGCCCGCATCGCTGAAATGCTCGGCGACCCGCTGGGCGAGTTGTAAGGCGCGTGAATGGGTCCAGAGCAGATTGTCGCCGATCGCCGTATCGATGGTGCCGGTGAGGTATTCGGCGATCCGCTCCCAATGCCGGCCGGGGTCGTGGTCGTCGATCCATTCCTCGGTGGTTCTGGCGATGCCGCGCAACCGATCTCGCAGATCGTGGTCGACATCGCCGGCGAGGTCGGTGATGCCGTCGGCCAGCGTCTGCTGCCAGGCGGCGGTGCGGCGGTGCAGGTGCTCGGCCGAGGTCCGCGCGGCCTGCAGTTCGCGGACCGCCGCCGCGCCGCGCGCCGGATCGCGGACCGCGACCAGCTCACTGCCCAGTGCGAGCGCCAGATGTTCGGCGGCGGAACGGATATCGCGGGCCACCGCGGCGCGGGTGGCGAGCTGGTCGCGGGCAACCACCTGGTCGCGCAGGAATTGGTAGAGCACGCCGAAGCCCGACTCGAGGCCCAGCTGTTGATCCTGCAGGCGCAGCGCGTGGCTGCGCAGCAGCGAGGACACCGCGATCATCGGCACGTCGAGACCGGCCGTCGCGAGGTGGCGCTGGTCGGCCTCGTGCACCTGGCGCCAGTGCGGGTACAGGTCGGTCTTGGTCAGCAGCAGCGCGACGGTGGGGCACAGCTCGCGGACCTGACGCAGGAACGCGAGTTCCGGCTCGGTGAGTTCGGTGGAAGCGTCGGAGAGCACCAGCACCGCGTCCGCGGCAGGCACCATACCGAGCACGGTTGCGGCATAAGAACTTCCGTGTCCGCCGACCCCTGGCGTATCGACCAGCACGATGCCATCGGCCAGCAGTGGGTTGGGCACCTGGATTTCCAACCGGAGGATCCGCCGCCCCTGAGCCAGCGGTGAGCGGGCGGAGATCGTGCCGATCTCGGTGAACGGCACGAGCACTCGGGTCTCCGGGCCGCCGGAGTCGCCGCCGGGCCCGGTGAGCACCAGCTCGGCCTTCGGCTCTGGGCCGTGCGCGAGCAGCGTGGTGACCGTGGTGGTCACGTCGTCGCCCACGGGGCAGATCTCCAGATTGAGCAGCGCGTTGACGAAGCGGCTCTTACCCTGATCCAGTTGTCCCGCAATGACAATGCGCCGCCGCGGGTCGCGGACCCGATCGGCGGCGACCTCGAGCCGGCCGACCAGGTCGGTGCGCCCTGCGGCGCGGGCCGCCGCGATGGTTTCGCCGAGTACCGACAGCAGCGGTACCGCCGGTGGTGTGGCGTTCGGTGCGGGCGTCCCCATCGCGGTATCGACCTCTTCCAGTGGCTCGAGCATTGTCGGTGCGGCGGCGCAGGGCTTGTCCGTGCGCCGCCGCAGGCGTGATCGGTGCGGCGGCGTCAGTGCAGCATCGCGTCGCCGGTGAGATCCGCACCGGCACTGCCGGTCAGATCCGCATCCGTCTCGCCGAACAGTCCGGTGTCGCCGTGCAGGCCAGCGGAACCGTCCAGCCCCGACCCGAACGCACTCGAAACATCAAGTGCCGACCAGGGGTTCGCGCTCGCCCCGACGCCGCCACTCAGTCCGGCACCGGTATCGACCGCGCCCTGCGTGGTGCTACCGACCGAGCCACCAAGGCCCGCAGTCGTATCCACGGCGCCGTGTGCCGTTCCGCCGAGCGTCGCACCGGTATCCACAGCTCCCTGCGCAGTACCGCCGAGCGAACCTTCGAGACCCGCAGCGGTATCCACAGCTCCCTGCGTGGTGCCGCCCAGCGAACCGCCCAAGCCCGCACCGGCATCGACAGCGCCTTGTGCAGTACCGCCGAGCGAACCACCCAGCCCCACAGCGGTATCCACAGCTCCCTGAGTAGTCCCGCCCAGCGAACCACCGAGGTTAGCGCCAGCGTCAACAGCGCCCTGCGCGGTACCGGCCAGCGAACCACCCAGCCCCGCACCGGCATCCACCGCCCCTTGGGCATTACCGCCCAACGAACCACCGAGACCGGCACCGGCATCCACCGCGCCGCCGATACCTGTGGACAAATCCGCACCGAGTCCGGTCTCCAGCTGCCCACCTGCGTCGATGACGCCGCCGAGCCCCGTTTCCAAACCTGTCCCCAGCTGTGCACCGGCACCGGCCGCACCGTCGAGCCCGGCCGAAAGTCCGGCTCCCAGTCCGACACCGGCATCTGCCGCAGCGCCGAGCCCGGCGTTCAACCCGGTCTCCAAACCGGTCACCAACTGCGAACCCGCATCAACCGCACCACCGATCTGGGCACTGGTATCGAGTACACCATCGAGACCTGTGGACAACCCGGTCTCCAGCCCCGAACCCAGCTGCGCACCGGCGTTGATCGAACTATCCACACTCGTCCCCAGCCCGGCACCGAGATCGGCACCCACCTGCGCGCCAGCACTGAGCACCGCACCGACATTGCCGGACAGCCCCGTCTCAAGGCCCGAACCGATCTGCGCCCCCGCGTCCACCGCTCCACCCACCGCGGTGGACAGGTCGCCACCGATTTCGGTGCCCACGCCTACCGCCGCACCGAGCCCGGTGGCCAGTTCGCTCTCCACACCAACGGCCGAATTCACCGCTCCACCAAGTGATGTCGACAAGCCGCCGGCCAACTGGGTTCCGGCGTCCACCGCGCCCTGCACACCGGCATTCACTCCGGCACCGAGACCAGCAGTCGCGTCGAGACCGGTCGTCACACCTGTCTGCACCGCACCCTGCAACCCGCTGGACAGGTCGGCCCCCACCTGGCCGCCCGCGCCGAGCGCGGCGTCGAGCCCGGTAGCAAGTCCGGCCGTGGCTTGCCCCACCGCACCGAGCGCACCGCCGAGCCCGGCGGACAAACTCGTTTCGAGCCCCGTCCCCACCTGCAGTCCGGCATCGACCGCACCCTGTACATCGGCACCGATGCCGGTCACCGCCTGCCCGGCCACACCGAGCGCACCGCCGACCGCGGCGGACAGATCAGCGCCGATGTCGGCAACGGTCCCCAGCCCTGCCGAAAGACCGGCGCCGAGATCAGCGCCGACCTGCAGCCCGGTGTCGATCGCGGTGTTCAGTCCCGCGTTGAGATCGATACCCGCACCGACCTGGCCACCCAGGTCGAGACCGAGGTCGGCGCCGATGTTCAGCCCGGCATCGGCCGCCGCGGCGGCACCGACGGTGCCCGCCGCGCCGAGCACGGCGGCAGCACCGGTCTGCGCACCCGCGGCCACGATTGCCGACAGCTGGGAGCCGCCCGCGACCAGCGCCGACTCCGCGACCATCGGGGCGACGGCGGCGATGTCCTCCGGGGTGACCGCAGGCAAACCCGCCGCCACCAGCGCCTGCGTCGGATTGGCGCAGTAACCGACCGCCGCCTCGTGGTCACGCAGCAGGTTGAGGATGAACTCGAGAATCGCGTTGGGTGTCATCAGAAACATCTCCTGAGAGCCGGCGGACCTCCGCGATCCGCATCGTTGGAATGCATTTCACGCTAGGGGCGCCACGCGTTACGCATAACGGGGCCGACCCCCACAACTCACCCGAGCCCGCCCTTAGGGGCTGCCACGGCATTAGGGGAATTTCCCCGGAACTTCCCCGAAACCGGTAACGGCGGACAACCAGCAACCGAAACAACAGGTGCATCGGGGTGCTCGCACGACACCGGACCACAGAGTTTTCGAACGGGGTTCACGCATGACACAGCGTCTGGCGCTCGGCATCACTGTCGGGGCGTCGAATTCGGTCGCCGCGGCGGCAGCGGGCGAGGACGGCGACGGCGTACGCACGCACCCCAGCGTGCTGCGGCTGGTGGCCGACGCGCCGCCCACCTTCGGCGCCGCCGCGCGAGCCACCGGACGGCACTCCAGCGACGTGCTGCTCGAGGGCTTCCTGGCCAGGGTCGGCGACCCGGTGGACATGCTCGCCGAGGACGGCACCGAGCATTGCGCCGCCGACCTCGTCGCGGCCGCCATCACCTGCCTGATCGACGAGATCAGTACCGACGCAAGCGAATCCGGCGTCACCGTGGCCTGCTACCCGGCGTGGTGGTCGCGGCACACGGTCGACATCCAGCGCGCGGCCCTGGATCGGGCGGGGCTGCGCGAGGTGACCCTGGTGCCCGAACCCACCGCCGCGGTCCGCTGGCTCGAGGCGACGCAGGGCCCGCTCGGCGACGGCGCGGTCGTCGTCTACGACCTCGGCGCCACCGGCCTGACCGTGTCGGTGGTGCGCACCGGCGATCACGCGAGCCTGCTCGGCACACCACTGCGGACCACCGACATCGCCGGCGCCGAATTCGATCTACTCACCATGCGCTACGTTCTGGCAAACGCTGTGGCGGCAAATGATTTCGACCCGTTCGACCCGGTTGTGGAACGGGAATTGGTGGCATTGCGTGAGCGCTGCAGAACGGCGAAAGAAGACCTCTCGATTAATACCGCGACCGTGGTACGGGCCCGGTTGAATCCGGCGGACGCACACACCAGCAACGTGCGTTTGGTGCGCGGCGAACTGGAGGATCTGCTCCGCGGGCCACTGCTGAGCTCGATCGACCTGATCCGCGACGCGGTGCACCGCGCAGGGCTCGACGTCGGCGACATCAGCCGCGTCCTGCTCACCGGAGGCGGCGGCGCGATTCCCTTGGTCGCCGAACTGATCTCGACCGAATTCGGCCTTCCGGTGGTCGCCGCTGCCCACCCCGCACACACCAGCGCCCGCGGTGCCGCCGCGCTGGCCGCCGAGCTGGCGTCGGTCACCGTCGACCGCGCACCGACCCCGGTACCCGCGCCGACCACCAAAGAGCTGCCCGCGGTAGCGATTTCACCCCTGCCGACGGCCGAGAAACCGCGCAGGCCACGGTTGCGCGGCAAGCAGCGCGCCACGATCGTCGCCGGTGCCGCAGTCGTCATCGGCCTGCTGGCCACCGGCACCGCCGCGATCGGCACGGGCATCCAGTCCGGCCCGAACCCGGCCTCGACCGAGCACTCCTCCCCGGCGCGCGGGGCGGAGATCGCCGCGACCACCGGCGGGCAAGCCACCGACCCGGCCGACCCCAACGCACCGGTCGCCGCGACGGACTCGGCCGCGTCCACCGCGGGCCGCCCGAAAACCGAGGCGGGACAACCCGGTTCCCCGACCGCGACAACGGTGGCCGTGGTGCACAGTCAGCCCGCCGCCGATCAGCCCGCCGCGCCGCCCGCGACACCCGGTGCGCCGCAACCGGCCCCGCAACCAGCCCCGCAGCCGCAACCCGCGCCCGGTAACCAGCCCGCACCGCTGCCCCCGCCGCAGGCCCCGAGCCTGCCGACCGGCGTGCTGAAGGACCCCATCGACTCCGTCGGTAACACCGTCGGCACCGTGTTGCGCGCACCCGGCGAGATCCTCGGAGGAAACGGTGGCTGACATCGCGTTCGACACCTTGCCGTCCGCGCGCGAGATCCTCCGGGAACTGGAGTCCGCCGACCACGAACCGGTCGTCTACCTCATCCGCGGCCGCTCGCAAACCGGAAAATCCACGCTGCTCAACGAGGTCCGCAATCGACTCCGGGCCCGCGGTATTCCCCTCCAGGACGTGCTGGCAGCGCACGGCGCCGAGCCGATCGTCACCTCCCCCAACGGATCTGCTCCGTCGACGGGACTTCGGCCAGCGCTGATCGTCGACAATGCCCACACGTTGAGCCAGGCGGATCTCGAATACCTGCGCGGCACTGTGGAATCCGGGCAGCGCACGGTCGTGATCGCGACCCAGCCCCGCCCGCACGACCTGCGCCTGCGCGCGCTGGCCGACACCGTCGCCCGCCGCGGCCGGGTGGTGGATCTGCGCGCCCTCGGCGTGGCCGACATCGCCCCGTTCGCCAGGGAACTCGGCATGATGGTGCCGCGCCAGGTGTCCCAGCACATCCACCGGCAGACCGACGGCATCCGCGGCGGCGTGGTCGCCGCGCTGACCGCCGCCTGCTCGGCCCGGCTCGACGCGGGCATCGGCGCGGTCGACGCCGCCGTCGCCGCGTGGGCGCGGTCGCTGCTGGACAACCTCGCACCGGACCTGCTGGAGACCCTCGTCGTCGCGACCACCGGCGCAGGCCTGGACGCCAGCGAACTCACCGAGGTGCTCGGCGTGGAACCCGTTGCCGCACAGCAGCTCATCGACCGAGCCAGGGCCAGCGCCCTGGTCACCGACGCCGACCTGCTGCTCACCCCCGCCGTCGCCCCGCTGCGCACGCTGCTCGGCGACCGCCGGTTCGTCGCGGTCCAGCGCAAGCTGCTCGGCGCGCGACTCGACGCGGGCCTGCTGCGTGACCACACCGCGCTGCTGCTCGCCGAGTCCGGCGTCCGCGACCCGCGGCTGGCCGAATTCCTTTCCGCCGCAGCGGAGAAGGCGGGCCGCGAGGCGGTGCGCTACTACGCGGCGGCGGCCGCGACCGGCGCCGACCCCGATCTCATCGCGCTGCGCTGGGCCGAGGCGGCAGGGCGCAACGGCGACGGCGAGACGGCCATGCGCCTGGCCGAGCCGGTGCTGGCCCGCTCCGGGGTCTCCGGCGCGGACCTCGCCGACGCGGTGCGGATCTGTGCCGCGGCGTTGACCCGGCGTGGCCTGGTCGCCCGTGCGGCACAACTGTATTCGTGGCTGGGCGCGCAGCGCGTCGGCGCGGATTGGGCCATCGGGGCGACCGTCCTCTCGCTCGCGGGCGACCGATCCGGTGCCGTGGAGATGTCCGGCTCCGCCACGCAGTGGCCGCCGACCGAGGCCAACGCGCACGCCAGGCTGATCGCCACCGCACTGGCCGGCTCGCTGAACGGCCACGGCGGCACCGACGAAAGCCCCGCTGTGCCGAGGCTGTCCGCCAACGGCACGGGCGCGGCGGTCTCCGCGCTGGTTCAGGCCGCACACGCGGACTCTGGCGTCGACCGATTCCTGCCCTGCACAGCGGTTTCCATCGCAACCCTGCTCTGCCTCGGCACCGGCGAGCCACGCCGGGCAGGCGACGCGCTGCGCCGCGCGACGGCCAGCGGACTGCGCTGCCACCAGCTCGAGGTGCTCGCGGCCTGGGTAGCAATGCTGAGCGGTGACGAACGCGCCGCGGCCGCCACGGTCGCCGCGCTCGATCACGACTCGCTCGACGTGCGTGACCGGCTGCTCGCGCACGGTGTCACGGTCGGCCTGGCCCGGCGTACCGGCGATCATGCCGCGCTGGCCAAGGCATGGCAGGCGGCCTACCTGATGTTCGACGACGTGGAGGCCGACCTGCTCGCGCTGCTCCCGATCGGCGAGCTGTGGCTGGCCGGTATCCGATTGCGTGACGAAGGTCGCATCGCGCCCCTGGTCGACTCCGCGCTGGCCCTGCTCCGCCGGTTGCACGAACCGCCCGCCTGGGCCAACGCCTTCCACTGGTACGGCGTGCAGGCCGCGATCCTGCACGAGAGCCCGCAGGAGCTGCTCCCGCATGCCCGGCCGCTCAAGGCCGCGGCCGAAGCGGGCGATCGGCACGCCGCGATCCTCGCCGACGCGGGCCGCACCTGGGTGCTGGTGCTGCGCGGTCAGGTCTCGGCCAAGCCGGTCGAGGCGGCCGTCGCCGGCCTGAGCGAGATCGGCATGACCTGGGACGCCGCCCGGCTGGCCAGCGAGGCCGCCCTCGCCGCCGCCGACGCGCCGACCGCGACCGCGCTGCTCAAGCTGGCCCGCACGGTCCGCGCCGACGCCAGGCCGCAGGACCCGATCCGACCGGCGAGCCCGACGCCGCCGCAGGGCAGCAAGCCCGCCCCCGACCCGGCCGTCGGCGAGCCGACGGCGATCCTCAGTGAACGCGAACGGGAAGTCGCCGAGCTGGTTCTGCTCGGGCTGACCTACCGCGAGATCGGCGCCCGCCTGTACATTTCCGCCAAGACGGTGGAACATCATGTCGCCCGTATTCGGCGCCGGATCGGTGCCCGGTCCCGATCGGAGCTATTGTCGATGCTCCGTGCCATGGGACATGGCTCCCTGCTGGTGTGACCAGCGAGTACGGATTCGTCAGCCGGGACGCCGAAGCGAGGTATTGAGATGGCCACAGGGGTGGGCCTGCGCGTCGCCGAGGACAACTGCACGGCGGCGATCGTCACCGACGGCGACGAAGAACCGTTGTTCATCGTCCGCGAGTCGTTGCTGTACATGTCCGACGACGGCGACGCCACGCTCGGCGGACCGCCACCGGACGAGAACGCGCACGCGATCACCGGCTTCGCGCTGGCCGTGGGCGACCCGGCGGGGATCTCCGTCGACGACGGCGAGGCTTATCGCGCCGAGGACCTGGTCGCCACCGCGCTGTTCTGCCTGATCAACTTGACCGCCGACCACCTCAACGGTCCGGCCGAGTTCTACGCGACCCACCCCGGTGACTGGCCGCGCGAATACGTGCAGGCGCTGCGCGATGCCCTGGACTACCTGGGCCTACGGTCGGTGCTGCTGGTCAGCGAAGCAGATCTGCCCGGCGCCGAGACCGACAGCACGGGCAGCACGTTCGCCTACGACGCCGCCCGCGCCGCGCTGGCCGCGGTGCTCTCCACCCCGGCGGGCAGCACCCCGCCGGACCCGACGCACGCCGAGAATTCGACGGTGGACACCGTCGTCATCCCGGCCGTGCCCGCCTCCGAGCCGACACCCCAGGCGTACTCGGCGGCCATCCCGATGGCCGAACCCGTGGCCACCGAGCAAGCCGCGGCGCCGAGCGCGCCCGCTCCGCAGGCCGAGCCTGCGACGGACCGCAAGCAACTCCCGCTGCTGATCGGTGCCGCGGCGCTGATCGGCCTCGTGCTCGGCGGCTTCGCGATGGCGGTGCTGTTCCGGGAGGACAGCGAGACGCCGGTGCCGCCGATGCGCGACGCCAAGTCCGATCAGGTGTCGGTGAGCCCGACGCCGCCGCCCGCACCGCCGATCAACTTCCCGACCGTGCCGGTGACGCCGACGACCACCGAGCCGCCGGTCATCATCACCACCCCGCCGCCCCCGCCGGAAACGACCACTCCGCCGCCGCCGACCACCGAGCCGCCGACCACGACACCGAGCTCGACGGTCCGCCCGCGACCGACCACCACCACGCCGCCTTTCCAGCCCTTACCGCAGATTCCGTCGATCCCCGGCCTGGAGATACCGGGCAGTCGGTGATTAAGAGAGCCCTTCCCCGGTTTGTGCCCTAAAGTGATGCGCTGACCGGTGTTGTCGGATGAATTACAGGCGCCCGGTCTGTTGCTGGAGGACGACTGTGAGCCAACGGATTCCAGGGCCGTTGCCGCGGATTGAGCTGGCACGTGCGTGCCGACGAAGGGATTTCATGCGCAAGTTGGTGGCGCGCCGCGCCACGGTCAAGGCTGTCGCCCTCGCTTCGACCGTTTTCCTCGCACCCTTGCTCTGCACGACCACCGCCGCGGCGGCCCCGGAGACACCCGCGCAGCTGACTGCCGACGCGCTGCCGCAGGAACTCGTGCAGGCGATCGCGCGCGATCTGAAGATGACACCGACGGAATACCTGGACCGTGCGGCCCGCGCCCAGCAGTTGCGCGACTACGCCCGCGATTTCCGCTCGGAACGCCCCGACTCCTACGCGGGCGCCTGGATCGGCACCGACGGCAAGCCCGTCGTCGCGGTGACCTCGCTCGACGCCGCCAAGATCGCCGCGGCCGACGGATACCAGACCCGGCTCGCCCCGGTGTCCGCGGACGGCCTGGAAGGCTCACTGGTGCAACTGAATCAGTGGATCACCAGCCTGCCCCGCGAGATCTCCACCGCGATCAACTCCGTGGCCATCGACTTCCTCAACAGCCAGCTGGTGCTCAACGTCGCCAACACCCCGGCGGGCCACCTGCTGAACCTGCCGACCCTGATCGCCAACATCAAGGTCATCCTCTCCCCCGGCAGCGGTGGCGCGGTCGAGCGGCGGCCGATGGGTGGCGACACCTACATCAGCGCGCCGATCTCGCTGCACGACGCCTCGCTCAAGGGCGTCGACGTCTGCTCGTTCGGCTTCAACAGCACCGACGCGGCCGGCAACGCACTGAATATCAGTGCGGGCCATTGCGATCCGAACATCGGCAAGGACTCCCAAGAGGCCACCGTCTACTACCCCAACGTCAAGGACATCCCGAACAGCCCGGAGCTGGGCAGCTTCGTCCAGGCCAAACTGGGCGGGCAGAGCGCGCTGGACTACTCGGTGATCAAGCTGAACGACCGCGCGATCCGGGCGGGCATGGATCAGCCGACGGTGCGCGGCGCCAACGGCACCACCATCGCCATCACCGGTACCGCCGACCCGATCACCGGCGCGCCGGTGTGCAAGTCCGGGCAGTCGTCCACCTTCACGTGTGGCTTCGTGGTGGCCGATCGGGTGGAGACCCAGCTGTACACCTCCGAGGGCGAGAGCAAGATCGTGCGCGGCTTCGCCAGCTCCGCCTGCACGCTCGGCGGCGACAGCGGCGGTGCGATCGTCTCCGGCACCCTCGCACTCGGTATCACCAGTGGATCCAACGCGGCCGAGGCGCCGGACTGCAACGAGGCCAATATCGCGCTGGCGCAGTACGGCGGCACGGCGAGCCTCGGCATCCCGATCCGGCCGATCCTGGCCGATATCGACGCTTCCTCGGGCGGCGGACTCGGCAGCGGCATCACGGTGCGGACCCGGCCGAGCGCCGGGTGACGCACGCCCGGACGCGGTGACGATCGGTATGCCGAAAAAAAGTGACTACCAAACGAACCAGAGCGTCGTTATAAGTAGGCATACCGAGCTGGAGCCCATATAGTCTGGGCATGCTCCTGCCACGTATAGGTCATCTCCGATCAGCTGCGCGACAGACCCGGGTCCGAAAATCAGTTATCGCCGCTTCGGCGGCGATACTGCTGTTCGGGCCGACGGCGGCAGTAGCGACAGCGCAACCCGATCCGGCCCCTGGTCTGCCCGCCGAACTGGTTGCCGCGGTCGCCCGCGATCTGAAGATCTCCCCGGAGGAGTACCTGCACCGCGCCGACGTGGCCCAGCAGGTCGCCGCGTTCGCCACCACCGCCCAGCGGCAGTACCCGGCGGTCTTCGCCGGTTCGTGGCTCGACGACAACGGCAAGGCGGTCGTCGCGCTGGCCCAGGGTCCCGGTGCCGACGAGGCCCGAACGGCCGCGCAGTCAGCGGGTTTCGAGGTCCGCAACGTGGCCAAGAGCGAGTCCGCGCTGCGCGGTGAGAAGACCGCGTTCCAGCGCTGGCTCGACGGACAGCCCGAGGCGGTGTCGGCCCTCGTGCGTGGCGTGGTGATCGATACGGTCAACAACAGCATCGCGGTGCGCGTCGACAAGCCGGGCCTGCCGATGCCGAACTTCATCGACCCGGCCAGGGTCATCGTGATGGCCCCGCCGGTGGCCGGTGAGCAGGCGACGCTGGAGGCCAGCGAGATCGCCGGCGCGGCGAACGGCGCGCTGGCAGGCGGCGACGGCTACGCCTCGGTCGCCGGACGGCTCTCGCTGCGCTGCTCGCTCGGCTTCAACGGCACCGACCGCAGCGGCAACATCGTGAATGTCACGGCGGGCCACTGCAATCCGGACATCCCGTCGGCGGGCAACGACAACGCCGCCCGGGTGCACGAGCTGAACGGCAACCGGCTCGGCAACGAGCTCGGCCGCTTCGAGAAGTCGGTGCTCGGCTCGCAGGACTACTCGATCGTCCGGATCGCCGACCAGTCGCGAGATCGCTTCGGCAACAACGAGGTCCGGGTGCCCGGCGCCGCGTCGATCCGCATCGACGGCGTGGCCACCCCCGTCGTCGGCGCCCCGGTCTGCAAGTCCGGTTCGCGGACCGGCTTCAGCTGCGGCGTGGTGAACGCGGTCGACCAGACCGTGCAGGTCGGCGAGCGCGAGCTCACCCAGGCCTTCTCGGCCAACATCTGCGCGCTGCCCGGCGACAGCGGTGGCCCGATCGTCACCGGCAGGCTGGCCCTCGGCATCTCCAGTGCCTCGTCGGTGGCCGACTACCCGATCTGCGAGATCCCCAACCTGATCGGTGCGCTCACCGGCAACACGCCGCAGCTGTTCGCGCAGCCGGTCAGCGTGGTGCTCTCGGACAACCCGGGGCTGCGGCTTCGCACCAACTAGTCCGCACCATCGTCAAGGCCGACAGCGTTGCGCTGTCGGCCTTTTCGCTGTCCTGGGCACATTTCCACTGGCCTTACGCGGCCCTTTCCGCCGCCGATGCGGTGCTGCGCCCGGCACCGGTGCGGCATTCTGGACAGCATGTGTCTGGTGTTGATCGGGTGGCGGGCTCATCCGGAGTATCGATTGATCGTCGCGGCCAACCGCGACGAGTTCTACTCCCGGCCGACCGAGTCCATGCGGTGGTGGCCGGAGGTACCCGGCCTGCTCGCCGGGCGCGATCAGGGCGCGAAGAACAAGGCCGCGGACGACCCGCCGGGCACCTGGCTCGGGTTGACCCGAGAGGGCAAGGGCCGCAACCGATTCGCCACGGTGACGAATGTGCGTGACCCGAAGGGCGAGCGTGGCGATGCCCGGTCCCGCGGCGCGCTGCTGATGGATTTTCTGCGAGGAGTCTCGGAACGCCATCCCAGTGGCGACTTCCCGGGCCCGGAGAAGTACGTGCTCGACGTCGCAGGCGCGCCGGACGACTACAACGGTTACAACCTGGTGGTGTCCGACATGGAATCGCTGTGGTGGCATTCCAATCGCAGCGCTGCACCGCCGCGCGAGCTGCTCCCCGGCTTCCACGGCCTCTCCAACGGTACGTTCGTGAGCTCGGCAGGTCTGAGTCCCGGTAACCCCGATTTAACCGCCCCACAGCCCATCTGGCCCAAAGTACGGTGCGGCGTGACCGAGCTGCGGGCGGTGGTGGAGTCCGACCCCGGTGCCGTGGACCGCTATTTCGCGGTGCTGGCCGATCGTGCCAAGGCCGCGGACGAGGAGTTGCCGAACACGGGGGTGCCGCATCTGCTGGAGCGGCGGCTGTCATCCAGGTTCATCGCCGACGGCGTGCACGGCACCCGGGCGAGCACCGTGCTGCTGGTGCGTGAGGACGGCTCGTTCGTCATGGCGGAGCGATCTTTCGGGCGGTTCGGCAGGCGCCGGGGCGCGGTGTCGTTCGACGGCACGCTGGATCTGCCCGCCTGAAAACGCCCAAACGGGCCCGCTTCTCCGAGGAGAAACGAGCCCGTTTGTGGAGCAGTGGATGCTACTTCGGCGGAAGCGGCTTGTCCGCCCACTGGGTGGTGCCTTCCGGCGCCTGGATGGTGTTGAGCAGCTCGATGCCCGCGGCGAGCAGCGCCGGGCCACCGACGGCGATGGTGCCGAGGATGCCACCGATGCCCGCGCCGACCGGGATGCCGAGCAGGCCGCCGACACCGAAGAGCGGCAGGCCGACGAAGAAGCCGACGACCGCGCCGATGGCGGTACCGACGAAGCCGCCGATGGCGGTGGCGATGCCGAACTTGCTGGCGAATTCGTTCTGCGCCCGCTGGTTCTCGATCGGGGACGCGATGTCCTTGGCGACCGTCTGCACGCCGAGCGGCTTGTCGCCGACGACCAGATCAGCAGGCTTTTCCGGGGTGATCTCGAGGACGGTGTCGTCCTTCTTGGCGACCGCCTTGACCGGCACGTTCTCGCCGCCGACGTTGAACTCGAGCGGGAACGAGATCACGGTGGCGCCCGTCTCGTTCTTGATGTTGGCGATCTGGGTCTTCGGACTTTCCGGGGTCGCGCCGTCCTCCTCGGTCAACGAGAAGGTTCCCCCCTTGAGCGACGCGACAACCGTCTTGTCCACCAACTTGACGGAGTAGTTGATGCCGGGGTCAGCCGGAGCGGCGACAGGCTCGGCATGCGCGGTTCCGAGTCCGATGGTCATCGCGCCGATGACCAACGCGGCACCCGCGGTGGTTCTGCGGAGGTTCATTCAGTTTCCAATCCATCATCAGGTCGCCTACCAGCCGATCCCAATCACGCGAGAGCTCTTCATCAAATCCGGGCGGTCGCCCCGGATCCTCCCCGAGCAGTGTGAAGACAGGCACAGCAGACAGAACGTCGTGAGCGTAATCCAAGCACGACCGAGAAGCGAGATGCATTACGCGACTTGAGGACTAAGCCTGTCCTTACCGAGTAGGCCGGGGGCCTCGACGTTTACGGTGTTGATCACCTGAACTCGCCCTTGGATCGGCAAACCTTGTGTGACGTTCATCACAGGTAAATAGTGAGTCAAGCCCCAGCAAGAGGGGGCATAGCTCAGGTGCAGATCGTACGACAAGTAGCATATGTTACCGGTGGGTAACTTACTGCCGGTTAGGATACGAGCCAATCGGGCGGTGCCGAACCGCCCGCGCTCGTGTTGCCTCTAGAGAAAGGTCGCGACATGAATGCCCTGACAGTGACGCTGGGCACGATTGGGGCGACGCTCAGCCTCTTGTGTTGGGCGTCGTTCATCGGCGGCGTCCGGGACATCGTCCGCGCCATCATGATCGGACAGCCCGCACCGGATCGCTGGCGACCGTTCTTCCCGCGCTTCAAGCAGATGGTCATCGAGTTCCTCGCGCACACCAGGATGGCCAAGTTCCGCACCGTCGGCTGGGCGCACTGGCTGGTGATGATCGGCTTCATGGGTGGGGCCATCCTGTGGTTCGAGGCCTACGGTCAGACCTTCGACCCCGCCTTCCACTGGCCGATCATCGGCAACTGGGCGATCTATCACCTATGGGACGAGATCCTCGGCATCGGCACGGTGCTCGGCATCGGCACGCTGATCGTCATCCGCCAGCTGAACCACCCGCGACTGCCCGAGCGGCTGTCCCGCTTCAGCGGCTCGAAGTTCGGTCCCGCGTACGTGATCGAGCTGATCGTGCTGATCGAGGGCCTCGGCATGATCTTCGTGAAGGCGGGCAAGATCGCCGCCTACGGTCACGCGAATCCCGCGACCGACTTCTTCACCATGCAGGTGGCCAAGCTGCTGCCCGCGAACACCACCATGGTGGCGCTGTTCGCCTTCGTGAAGCTGATGTCCGGCATGGCCTTCCTCTACCTCGTCGGCCGCAACATCACCTGGGGTGTGGCGTGGCACCGGTTCTCGGCCTTCTTCAACATCTACTTCAAGCGTGAAGACGACGGCAGCGTCGCGCTCGGCGCGGCCAAGCCGATGATGTCGAAGGGTCAGCCGGTCGACATGGAGACCGCCGACCCGGACAACGACACCTTCGGCGCCGGCCGGATCGAGGACTTCTCCTGGAAGGGCTGGCTCGACTTCACCACCTGCACCGAGTGCGGTCGGTGCCAGTCGCAGTGCCCCGCCTGGAACACCGGCAAGCCGCTCTCGCCCAAGCTGCTGATCATGTCGCTGCGCGACCACGGCAACGCGAAGGCGCCCTACCTGCTGGCCGGCGGCCGCAAGGACATGGGCGGTGACGAGGTCGGCCTGGTCGACGCCGACGGCAAGCCGAACGAGGCTGCGCTGGCGAAGATCTCCGACGCCGCGAAGGCCGAGGCCGAGCGTCCGCTGGTCGGCGACCTCGAGGCCAACGGCATCATCGACCCCGAGGTGCTGTGGTCGTGCACCACCTGTGGCGCCTGCGTCGAGCAGTGCCCGGTCGACATCGAGCACGTCGACCACATCATCGACATGCGCCGCTACCAGGTGCTCATCGAGTCGGAGTTCCCGTCCGAGCTCGCCGGTCTGTTCAAGAACCTGGAGAACAAGGGCAACCCGTGGGGTCAGAACGCCAAGGATCGGCTCAACTGGATCAACGAGGTCGACTTCCAGATCCCGGTTTTCGGGCAGGACGCCGACAGCTTCGACGGCTACGACTACCTGTTCTGGGTGGGTTGCGCCGGTGCCTACGAGGACCGCGCGAAGAAGACCACCAAGGCGGTCGCCGAGCTGCTCGCCACCGCGGGCGTGAAGTTCATGGTGCTCGGCGCCGAGGAGACCTGCACCGGTGACTCGGCCAGGCGCGCGGGCAACGAGTTCCTGTTCCAGCAGCTCGCCGCGCAGAACATCGAGACGCTGAACTCGGTGTTCGAGGGTGTCGAGGACAAGAAAAAGAAGATCGTCGTCACCTGTGCGCACTGCTTCAACGCGCTCAACAACGAGTACCCGCAGGTGGGTGGCTCCTACGAGGTGGTGCACCACACGCAGCTGCTGAACCGCCTGGTGCGCCAGAAGCAGCTGATCCCGGTCGCCTCGGTGTCGCAGAACGTCACCTACCACGACCCCTGCTACCTGGGCAGGCACAACAAGGTCTACAACGCACCGCGCGAACTGATGGAAGCCTCGGGCTCCACGCTGGTCGAGATGCCGCGCCACGGCGAACGTTCCATGTGCTGTGGCGCCGGTGGTGCGCGCATGTGGATGGAAGAGCAGCTCGGTAAGCGGATCAACGTGGACCGGGTCGACGAGGGCTTGAACACTCTCGCTGCGAACCCGGGCAGCACGCCCGGCAAGATCGCGACCGGCTGCCCGTTCTGCCGCGTCATGCTCAACGACGGCGTCACCGCCGCGCAGGAGAAAGGCGCGGGTGAAGGAGTCGAGGTCGTCGATGTCGCGCAGCTGATGCTGGACGCCATCGACCGGGTCGACGCGGCAAAGCTCACCGAGAACCTCACCGTCGTGCAGCAGCCGAAAGCTCCTGTGGTCGAAGAGGTCGCCGAGCCCGAGCCGGAGCCCGAGGTCGAGACACCGGCGGCCGCGAAGGCGGCACCGGCCGGTGGCGGACTTGCGATGAAGGGTCCGGCCAAAGCACCCGGCGGTGGGCTCGGAATGAAGGGTCCGGCCAAGGCGCCCGGTGGAGGCGGACTCGCCATGAAGGGTCCGGCCAAAGCACCGGGCGGTGGACTCGGTATGAAGGGGGCCGCCAAGGCACCTGGAGCCAAGGCGGAATCCCCGGCTGCCGAAGCGGAGTCGACGCCGGAGGCACCGGCCGCACCGGTCAAGGGCCTGGCCATGAAGGGTCCGGGCAAGAAGCCGGGCGGGCTCGGCATGAAGGGCGCTGCCAAGGCGCCCGGGGCCAAGGCCACACCGACTCCGGCCGCCGAATCCGCGCCTGCGGCAGAGTCTTCCGCAGCGGAGTCCACGGCCGAGGCGCCCGCTCCCAAGCCCGTCAAGGGACTGGGGATGAAGGGTGCCGCCAAGGCACCGGGGGCCAAAGCACCGGGGGCGAAGGCACCCGGAGCGAAGGCACCTGCTCCGGCAGCACCCGCTTCGGCGGAACCCGCGACCGCTGAGACCAGTGCCGCTCCGGAAAGTGCTGCTGCCGAACCGGTTTCGCAGCCCACCGAAACCAAGCCGACGGTGCCCGCCAAGGGTCTGGCCATGAAGTCCGGCTTCAAGCGGCCCGGCGCCAAGGCACCGGGTGCTCCGGCGGCCGCACCTGCGGCTCCGGCGGAGTCGGCCCCGGCGCCCGCCACCGAGCCCGCCGCGGAATCCACTGCGGCGGAAACGGCTTCGGCGGAAACGGCTTCGGAGACGGAGCAGCCTGCCAACGGCAACGGTTCCCCTGCGGCCGCTCCTCCGGCGGCCAAGCCGGGTGGCCTCGGTTTCAAGTCCGGCGCGAAGGCTCCCGGCCGTAAGAACTGACCGCCCTAACTGAATAGTCCTTCCGATCGACCCGGGTCCGCACGTCGGACCCGGGTCGGTCTGTGTCCGACGCCGTAATAACTTGACCAAGCGACCACTTTGCAAAAATACGTCCTACTATTACGCTCCTCTCGAAGGTGATCTTGGGGGATCGGGAGTTCTCCCATGGACAGATAAATAAGGGGGGCGTGTGTCGACGTCTGAGAACGGTGCCGAATCCGACAGACCGATGCTGGTATCGGTGGTGATCCCGGTGTTCAACGGGCTACCCGATCTGGGCGAACAGCTCGAAGGGCTTGCCGAGCAAGACTATTCGGGCCCGTTCGAGGTGATCATCAGTGACAACGGCTCGACCGACGGCCTGCGCGCATACCTCGACCGGCATCCGCTGACCGACCGGCTTCGCTTGCGCCACATAGACAGTTCCGCGCGACCGGGCGGTCCGTACGCCCGCAACGCGGGGACCGCCGCGGCGGCGGGTGATTTCATCGCCTACACCGATCAAGACGATCGCGTGCATGCCGGCTGGCTCAGTGCGCTGGTCCGCGCCGCCGCGGACTACGACGCGGTCGGCGGCCCGATCGAGACCGAGACGCTCAACAGCTCCGAAGTGGCGGCCTGGCGGCCGACGCCCGAACCGGAGCAGCGGTTCACCACGCAGTATCTGCCGTTCGCCCATGGAAACAATATCGGCATGTGGCGCAAGACTTTCGACAAGCTCGGCGGCTACGACGAGACCATGCTCGGCGGTGGCGACGACGTCGATATCTCCTGGCGCATCCAGCAGGCCGGACTCACCCTCGGGCACGCGCCCGAGGCGATGGTCGCCTACCGGCTGCGCACGACGCTGCGCGCCACCTGGCGCCAGGCGGTCGGCTATGGGCGCACCTCGACCGAGGTCTACGTCAAACATCGCCCGCTCGGCTGCCGGCGATTGCCACTCTCGATGACCTGGTTGGCACTGCTGATCGTGCTGCGGCACAATCCGCTGATTCCGTTGACCCGCACGCGGATTCCCACCGGGCTATGGGTATTGCACGCCGGTGTGCTGGTGGGGCGGATCCGCGCCAGCGTGCGGCATCGCACTTTCTACGTGTAGCGCGACTGGGGAAGCACTGGGGACAACCTGGCCGAATTGTGCAGGTTCACCAGTTCCCTTATGGCGCTATCGATCCCGGCGCTCAAACCCACGATACGTCAACATACTCGCTGCTACAGCGCGCCTTGTTCCTTGCTCCGGGCGCACGGGCGACTTATCGTTTCTTGCACATTAGAGCTCGAAATGTCCCCGTTTACGTCACATTTGATCACTGAACAGTACGCCGGCCCCTACTGCTCAGGCTATGAGGAGCGCCATGAAGAATCAAAGAAGACTCACCATGTTCGGGGCCGCGGTAGCAATCGCACCCCTGTTGGCGGTTCTGTTCCCGGCCGGAACAGCCAGCGCGCACGGCTACATTTCATCGCCGGCCAGCAGGCAGGCCCAGTGCGCGGCAGGCAGCGTGTCCTGCGGTCCGATCAAGTACGAACCGCAGAGCGTCGAAGGACCGAAAGGCCTGCGCAACTGCCACGGCAACAACGCCCAGTTCGCCGAACTCAACGACGACAGCAAGCCGTGGAAGGTGCATTCCGTCGGTTCGTCGGCGTCGTTCACCTGGACGAACACCGCGCGGCACAGCACGTCCAACTGGGAGTACTACATCGGCGGCACCCGGGTCGGTGTCTTCCCCGGCAACAATCAGCAGCCGGGCCAAACCGTCACGCACAACGTGAATTTCGGCGGCATCTCCGGACGCCAGAAGATGCTGGCCATCTGGAACATCGCCGATACCGCGAACGCCTTCTACGCCTGCGTCGATCTGAACATCGGCGGTGGCTCGAACCCGACCACCACCACGGTGCCGCCGACCACCACCACGACGACACCGCCGACCACGACGGTGCCGCCGACCACCACCCCGCCCACCGGCCGCCAGTGGGCCGTGGGCACCAGCTACGCAGCCGGCAATGAAGTCGCCTACGACGGCGCCCGCTACCTGTGCCGCCAAGCACACACCGCGAGCCCCGGCTGGGAACCCCCGAACACCCCCGCCCTATGGCAAAAGCTCTGAGCTGACGCAGCTGTCCCGGACCTCGACGCCGAGGCCCGGGACAGCTGCGTGTAATTGCGGTTGACCCGTGCGGTGCCGCGCACCGGGCAGGCGGTAGTCGCGCGTCGGCGGCTACTCGGTTTCCTTCGGATGCCCTGCGAGGCATCGCTCCAGCAGTACCCGGCCGGCATATTTACTGCCCTTGGGCGCATGCTCTATGAAGTACCAGAGCCGACCGCTGTCGGTGATCTTGTACTGGTACCGCTCATAGGCCTGACCTTGGTAGCTGCCATAGCGCAATTGACCCTTGAGCGAATAGAGCCTCGGCGACTGCACGTCCGGAGCACGCGTGAGCGTGTCCCAGGCATCGGCCATCGCGTTACGCGCCGCGGCGAGACAGTCGATCCAGCCTTTCTGCGCCTCGCTGGTGATGAAGGCGATCTGGTATTCGGTTCGTTTGAGCGGTCGCGGCACCTCTTGCCGCTTGCTCACTCATCACCCCTCGGGTCACGCACCACCACCGGGGTTTCGAGATAGCTGAGGTCCGTGCCGTCCACCCGGACCCTCGGATCGGCGTGTGCCGCAGCGGTATCCCGCCACGCGGCCAAGGTGGCGGTCAGCCCGGCGAGCTGCCCGACAGCGAGCCCACCCCGCGCGTGGTTGAGGAAGTCGGCTACGAACTCGGGGCGTTCCGACTCGGGCAGTAGCTCGATCCAGGGGAAGGTGATCGTCAACCGCCCGACCAACCGTTCGAGGATTTCGTCATCGAGTGCGAGCGCCAGCAGCTGGGTCAGGGCACCGAGCGTCTCCTCCGTCGCCGCCGACTCCGCCGCATCGGACAGCCGGACAGGCGGCGCGGAGCGACGAACGAGGATTACATCCCCGTTCTCCTCCATCGTCTCGATGACCCGGTTCGGGTCGCGCAGGAACTCCGACCAGGTAGCTGTCGCACTCATCTCCCTAGTATGTCAGAACTAGTTCTGATGTCGAGGACCAATACTTTTGCCGCAGGTCAGCGCATCAACTACGGGCGGGTGAGGGCTGCGTATTTGGCCAGGTGGTGGTCGCTGGGGCCGAATTCGTGTTCGATGGCGGTGAGGCGTTTGAAGTAGTGGCCGATGGCGAGTTCTTCGGTCATGCCCATGGCGCCGTGTAATTGGACGGCGTTCTGGCCGATGAAGCGGGCGGCGCGGGCGATGGTGACCTTGGCGGCGGAGACGGCGCGGGCGCGGGTGGGGGTGTCGGCGTCGAGGGAGTAGATCGCCAGGTAGACGGCGGCGATGGCTTGTTCGAGTTCCATGTACATGTCGACCATGCGGTGTTGCAGCACTTGGAAGCCGCCGATGGGCTGGCCGAATTGCTTGCGCTGCTTGACGTATTCGAGGGTGTCGGCGAGTACTTTGCGCAGGCAACCGACGGCCTCGGCGGCGGTGGCGGCGATGGCCTCGTCCACGGTCGGTTCGATGGCGACCCAGGCTGTCCCCTCGACGCCGAGCAATGCGTCGGCGGGCAGGCGGAAGTCGGTGAAGATCAGGTCGGCCGCGACGCGGTCGTCGATGGTCCGATACGAGTGCACCTCGATGCCTACCGGTGGGTTGTCCGCGTCGAATGCGGTGTGGAACAACGAGATACCGTGTTGGTCGCGGCGATTGCCCGCGGTGCGTGCGGTGATCAGCAAGTGGGTCGCCAACGGCGCGCTGGTCACCACCGTCTTGGTGCCGTCGAGCACCCACGAATCACCGTCGCGCCGTGCGGTCGTCGAGACATCGTGCAGGGTGTGGCCCGAAGTCGGTTCCAGCGCAGCGAAAGCGGTGCGCACATCGCCGGACACGATCTGCCGCAACAACGCGTCGGCCCGCTCGCCGCCGGACCGGTTCAACAGCCCGGCCCCGATCACGACCGTGTCCACGAACGGCTCGACGACCAGTGCCCGGCCGAGTTCCTCGGCGATCACCATCAATTCGACCGGGCCGCCGCCCATCCCGTCGACCCGCTCGGGCAGGGTCGCGCCCAGAATGCCGAGCTCGTCGGCGAAACCGCGCCATACGGCGGGCTGCCAGCCCGCGCCCATCTTGGCTGCGTGGCGGCTCTTCGCCAGGTCGTAGCGGGCGCCGAGGAATCCGGCGATCGCGGTGCGGAGCAGTTCCTGCTCGTGGGTAAGGGTGAAGTCCATCAGAGCCCCAATGCTGCTTTGGCGAGGATGTTTCGCTGAATTTCGTTGCTGCCCGCGTAGATCGAGCCTGCCCGGTCGTTGAAGTAGCGCAGCGGCGCGACGGCCTGCCACTCCTCGCCACTGCGGTAATCGTCGGCGGGCGGGGTGAACTCGGCGATCGGCCCGCCGGGTGCGGTGGCGTGCGGCTGGTATACCCGGCCGCGCGGACCGGCGGCGGTCAAGGCCAGCTCGGTCAATTTCTGGCTCAGCTCGGTGGCCAGAATCTTCAGCATCGAGGAGGCCGGTCCCGGATTCTCGCCACGCGACATCGCCGAAATCGTGCGGTACTCCAGGATTTCGAGCACCTCGGTGCGAATCCGCGCCTCGGCGAGTTTCGCCGCGAACGCCGGATCATCGATCAGCGAGTTACCGTCCGGGCCGGTTTGTTCCGCCGCGTCGACGGCGATCTCCTGCGCCATCGCCTGCAGGTACGGCGCCATCGCCCCACCACGCTCGTGCACGAGCAGGTATTTCGCGACCGTCCACCCCTCGTCGATCTGGCCGAGCACGTTGCTCTTCGGCACCCGGACATTGTCGAAGAAGACCTGGTTCTGTACCTGTTCGCCGGAGGTCATCACCAGTGGCCGGATCTCGATGCCCGGCGTGCGCATATCGATCAGCAGGAAGGTGATGCCCTGCTGCTTCTTGCCCGTGCGCGAGGTTCGCACGAGGCAGAAGATCCAATTCGCCTCGGTCGCATGGGTGGTCCAGATCTTGCTACCGGTGCACACGAGGTCGTCGCCGTCCTCGACGGCCGCCATCGTCAGCGACGCCAGATCGGACCCTGCCTCCGGCTCCGAATAGCCCTGGCAGAAAAAGACTTCGCCGGTCAGGATCCGCGGCAGATAGAACGCCTTCTGCTCCGGCGTCCCATACGCGATGATCGCGTGCGCCACCATCTTGATCCCCATCGGCGACAACGCGGGCGCTCCCGCCAGCGTCGACTCCCGGGTGAAGATGTAGTGCTGCGTCAAACTCCAATCGCACCCGCCGTACTGCACCGGCCACGCGGGCGCCGCCCACCCTCGCTCATGCAGAATCCGCTGCCACGCCATGCTCGCCTCGTGGTCCGGATACACGCTGGTCGCCAGCCGCCCCGCCCGCCGCAACTCCGGCGTCAGCTTCGCCGCCAGAAACTCGCGCACCTCGTCCCGAAATGCCAAATCCGCCGCTGACCAGTCGTAATCCATCTGCCCTCCCGGAGGGTGTGCGCCTTGCGTCGCGTCCGGCAGGCGGTGCGAAGCGAGACAGAACAAAGTCGTGTCTCCCGCACTGTAGCAAAACTGATGTCAGGTGCCAGCACTTGCCGAGTGGCATTGACGTCAGGCGTTGCCGTCAGCAATCCTCGACCGCGGCCTTGACGTAGCCGACGGACTGATAGAGGTAGTCGTAGGCCCAGCGCAGCACCGACAGCCGGGGTTCGGGGTCGACGAAGAGAAGTTCACCGGCCCAGCACTTTCCGAGGATGTAGCGGGCGCGGGAAATGTGCGGGGTGAAGGTGACGACGATGACGCGCTGCCAACCGCCCGCCCGGGCCAGGCGCGCCAGCTCGCGTCCTTCGCCCCTGGTGGTCCTCGGGGAGGGATCGAAACAGATCACCTCGAAGCCGTAGTTACCGCGGCAGATCCGGTTGATCATGACGCTGTTCTCGTAGGGGTCGGAGATCAGGACTCGCGGGGCGAATCCCTCGGCGGCCAGTCGAAGGCCCAGTTGTTCGCGTCCGTCGTGCGCTCCCCCGAGGACCAGAACGGCGTCGGCCGGGGCCGGTAAATCGGTACGGGGACGGACGTACACGGGCCAGAGGGCAACCCCGGCTACGGCGAGCACGACGACGAGGACCAGGCAGGCCCTGACCCATCGGCGGCGTCGCATCCGATCAATGCTAGCCATATATTCGCAGGTCAGGGCCGCCGGTACGGGATCTGTCGCCACATGTACACCTCCCGTTGCCGTGACCCTTGCCTCGGTGACGTGGCGCGGCCACCGGCGGGGCTTATCAATCGATCATGCGATGCACAGTCTTCGGAACCGGGTACCTCGGGGCCACGCACGCAGCGTGCATGGCCGAGCTCGGGCATGACGTCATCGGGGTGGATGTCGACCCGGGCAAGGTCGCGAAGCTGTCCGATGGCGTGGTGCCGTTCTACGAACCCGGTCTCGAGGACGTGCTGCGGCGCAACCTCGACACCGGCAGGCTGCGCTTCACCACCTCCTACGCCGAGGCGGCCGCGCACGCCGACGTGCATTTCCTCGGGGTGGGGACGCCGCAGAAGAAGGGTGAGTACGCCGCCGACCTCAAGTACGTGCACGCCGTGGTCGATACCTTGGCGCCGATGCTCGAGCGCCCGTCGGTGATCATCGGCAAGTCGACCGTGCCGGTCGGCACGGCCGCGGCGCTCGGCGCCAGGGCGCGCGGGCTGACCTCGACCGACGTCGAGGTGGCCTGGAACCCGGAGTTCCTGCGCGAGGGCTTCGCGGTGAAGGACACGCTGCGCCCGGATCGTCTTGTGCTCGGGGTGGATCGGGAGCGGCCGGGCGCGGGCTGGGTCGAGGACATGGTGCGCGAGATCTACGCGGAACTGATCGCCGACGAGGTGCCGTTTCTGCTGACCGATTTGGCCACCGCCGAATTGGTGAAAGTCTCGGCGAATGCCTTTCTGGCAACCAAGATTTCGTTTATCAACGCGGTTTCGGAAGTGTGCGAGGCGACCGGCGCCGACGTGACGATGCTGGCCGACGCGCTCGGTTACGACGCCCGCATCGGACGCCGATTCCTCAATGCCGGACTGGGTTTCGGCGGCGGTTGTCTGCCGAAGGATATTCGGGCCTTCATGGCTCGCTCCGGTGAACTCGGCGCCGACCACGCGGTGGCATTCCTGCGTGAGGTGGACAACATCAACATGCGCCGCCGCACCAAGGTGGTGGACATGGCCGCCCGCGCCTGCGGCGGTTCGCTGCTCGGCGCGAATGTCGCGGTGCTCGGCGCGGCGTTCAAACCGGAATCCGACGATGTTCGCGATTCGCCCGCGCTGAATGTGGCCGGCATGATCCAGCTGCACGGCGCGGTGGTGACGGTGTATGACCCTAAGGCGCTGGAGAATTCGCGCCGGGTGTTCCCGACCCTGAACTACGCGACCTCGGTGGCGGAGGCCTGTGAGCGAGCCGACGTTGTGTTGGTGCTCACCGAATGGGACGAGTTCACGGCGCTGCGCCCGGAGGATTTGAATAGGGTAGTTCGGACAAAATCCATCATCGACGGGAGGAATTGTCTCAATCGTGCCAACTGGCGGGCGGCCGGATGGGTGTACGCGGGACTCGGTACGCCGTAGAGTTGCGTCGCGAAGGCGGGGACTACTGCCGGACGATTAGTCCTGCCGTAGGCACGGTCGCTCTTCGACGGTATGGTCCGGGGAGCGGGCCTTCGCGCGGGCTCGCATGTCGTGAAGTGTGAACGAGATGGGCAGCTGATGAGTTCGGTACTGGGAGTTTCGGTGGGGGCCGGCGCTGT
Source organism: Nocardia sp. CS682 (assembly GCF_004634405.1). Taxonomy (NCBI): domain Bacteria; kingdom Bacillati; phylum Actinomycetota; class Actinomycetes; order Mycobacteriales; family Nocardiaceae; genus Nocardia; species Nocardia sp. CS682. The sequence continues at coordinate 4,249,161 of NZ_CP029710.1, forward strand.
CCGTATGGCGCGGCCACACACCGGGAACCCCCACGGCCACGTCGAGGCGCACTCGTTCGATCTGCAGACCATTCCGGTTGCCGGGCAGACCGTGGAGGAGCTGGCCGCCGAGGCCGTCGGCGTCACGCTGGAGACCACCCCGGACATCATCGCCACCGCCATCGCCTACCGCAGCGAGCAGCACGCCCGCGCGCTCCGCGCCGCCATGGCACGCCAGCAGCTGACCAACTACGAACTCGTCCCCGAGGTCGTCGCCGCGCTCGAATTCGCGCAGTCCACCGGTGATATTCGCGGTATCTCCTCGCTGGTCGTCTACGACCTCGGCAGCTCCGGACTCACCGTGAGCGTGGTCGACACCCAGTCGCGTGAGGTCCGCTACAGCGAACGCACCAGCGATATCAGCGGCGACTACCTCGACTCGCTGATCCGCGAACAGCAGATCGCCTCCGGCCGGATCGCGCACCCGCCGGACGCGGCGGGCCTGGCCGTCCTGGACGGGCTGTGTCGCGAAGCCAAGGAGCAACTGTCCTCCAACACGGCCGTCGCGCTGCCCAGCGAACAGGGCCTGGTGCTGCTGGCGCAGGAGAACTTCGAATCGCTGATCATGCTGGCGATCGAGTCGTCGGCCCGGATGGCCCGCGACGTGATCACCCGCTCCGATCGGCCGGTACACGGCGTGCTCGCGATCGGCGGTTGCGCGCGGATTCCGCTGGTAGCCAGGGTCCTCGAACGATGGATGGGCGTTCCGGTGATCGTGCCGGAGAGCCCGGAGACGGTGATCGCCCGCGGCGCGGCACTGCTGGCCCGACCGGTCGTGCCGGAGCCGGTGGTCAGTGCCGCAGCCATGGATGCGGAGTTGTCCCCCGCCTGGTTATCGGCGCCGCCGAAACGCCGCAAGCGCGAGATCAGCGGCGCCGTGCTCACCGTCAGCGCGCTCGCGGTGGTCGCCGCGATCGGGCTCGGGCTCGGCTACGGTCCGCAAGTACTGCAACGCGATTCACACAGCGAGGGCTCGCCGTCGACGCCGACGACCAGCGCGCCGCGCACCACCACGCACGACCCGCAGATCGCGGTCGCACCGGCCACACCGACGGAGACCGCCGCGGAGTCGATCGCCGCACCACCGCCGCGCCGCCCGACCACAGAGGCCCCGCCGCCGCCCGCGCCGGGCCCGAACACCATTGTGGTGCCCGGCCTTCCGCCGATCGTGGTCCCCACGATCCCACCCGAGGTCTTCCCCTTCCCGCCACCGCCCCCGCGCTAGTCAGTCCGGGACGGTTCGAACGCGCGGCGGTGCGACACCGGCCGACGCGTGCGGAATCAGTTGCGCGCGTGCCGAGCTCGACGCGGCGGTGCCGCCGGCTTTCCCCGCGTACCGAACGGGCGGGCGAGCATGACGGCGATCCCGGTGGTCAGCGGGACGGACAAGGCCAGCGCGATACCGCCGACGGATGACCGAGCGATCTCGATGGCGACCGCGTCACCGGTCAGCACGTCGCGAATGGACCGGCCCGCGACACTGAACAACAGCAGCAGCGGCAGCGCGCCACCGGCGTAGGCGAGCACCAGGGTGTAGACGGTACTGGCGATGTGGTCCCGCCCGACCCGCATGGCCGCCGTGAAAACCTCACGCCGAGAGGCGGACTCGTCGATCGCGGCCAGCTCGAACGCGGCCGAAGCCTGCGTGATGGTGACGTCGTTGAGCACGCCGAGCGAGCCGATGATGAACCCGGCCAGCAGCAGCCCGGTGATGCTCACGTGCTCGAGGTAAGTGGCGACGTTGGTGTTCTGCTCCTCGGACAGGCCCGTCAAATGCGTGATCTTGATGGCGACCCAGGACAGCACCGCCGCGACGACCATCGAGGTCAGCGTGCCGAGCAACGCCGAACTGGTGCGCAGATTCACCCCGTGCGCGAGATACAACACGGCATAGAGGATCAGGGAGCCCGCCACCAGCGCGACCGGAATCGCGGGCTTGCCGTCCAGCAGCGCGGGCAACATGAACATCACCAGCACGGCGAAGGCGAACACCAGCCCGAGCAGGGCGCGTAGGCCACGCCAGCGCGCCACCACCACGATCACCACGACGAAGACCACGAAGATCAGCGTCAACGGAAAACCGCGCGCGTAGTCCTCGAACGAATACATCGGGGTGCCGCTGGGATCGGTCTGCCGCACCAGCCGGATCTCGTCCCCGGCGCGCAGATCGGGTTGTCCTGGGCCGGGCGGGATTTCGAACAGCGTCTTGTTGCCCTGGTGCGGCCCGGACTCGATGGTGATCAGGCTGCGCTGGCAGGTGTAGGCGTTGTTGCGCGGCGGCTCCGGCTTGTCCACGAACACCTTGCCGATCGACGTGCTGCCGCACGGACCGACGTCCTGCATGACCACCGTGCCCGCCTCGGTCTGCACCGCACCGCCGCCCGCGTTCTGCATGGGCAGCGGGATATCGATGTGCTGTTTGTCCGGCCACAGCAGGACCGTGCCGAGCAGCACGAGGGCACCGATGACGGTGAGCAGGCCGACGACGACGCGCGCGGCAGTGTCACCGATCGCGATCGGACCGGAGTGGTCGTGGTGATGATGATGGTCGCTCATGACCGCGCGGGGCTCCTACCCTGTCCGTCGTTGCACTGGGGGCGTTCCCCAGCGGGCAGGAACGGCTGTGCGCCCCGAGTCGGCTGCCCGCAGCCGAGCTTAAAGGATTTCATTTTCAAAAGCGCCGCGGCGAACGGAAACGGCGGGAGTCGGCGCTGCGACATTTGTGGCGCTGTGGCGCGGCGACACCGTGGCGCGGCGGCCGGGGAAAGGGGTTCGGAGGGGGCGGCGGAGAGCAGGGGGATGTCTCCGCCGCCCACAGGCCGGCGGCCCAGGGGGGTAGGCGGCCGAACCCGAGACCGGGTTAACCCAGGGGGTAGGCAACCCGGTCGGGCACTCGAAAGTGCCAAGTCCTACTGTACACAAAAGTACTTCTAATGCGCTAGCTAGTCTCCAAACTTCGCGTATATCCATACATTCGGTCGGTTTATCCGCTAGAAGCGGGGCGGCGCGGTGGCCCCGCCGGGTCGCAACTCTATTGGCGATAGCTCGACAAGAAGTTGCCGAAGCGCTCGATGGCTACCGCGAGATCCCTGGCCCACGGCAGCGTCACGATCCGCAGGTGATCATGGTTGGGCCAGTTGAAGCCGGTCCCCTGCACCATCAGGATCTTCTCCTGCAGCAGCAGATCCAGGATCAGCTTCGAATCGTCATGGATCTCATGCACATTCGGGTCCAGCCGGGGGAACGCGTACAGCGCGCCCTTCGGCTTCACGCACGACACACCGGGAATCATGTTCAGCCGCTCCCACGCGACGTCACGCTGCTCCAGCAGTCGTCCGCCGGGCAGGATCAGATCCTCGATGCTCTGATGTCCGCCGAGCGCGACCTGAATCGCATGCTGCGCAGGCACATTCGGGCACAGCCTGGACGAGGCGAGCAGGTCGATGCCCTCCAGCAGACCCGACGCGTGGTCCTTCGGACCGGTGATGGCCAGCCACCCGGCGCGGTAGCCCGCGACCCGGTACGCCTTGGACAGGCCGTTGAAGGTCAGGCACAGCAGATCGGGCGCCACCGAGGCCAGCGAAATATGCTTGGCGTCGTCGTAGAGGATCTTGTCGTAGATCTCGTCGGCGAGCAGCAGCAACTGATGCTTACGCGCAATATCGACGAGTTGCTGAAGAATTTCCGCAGAATATACGGCGCCGGTCGGATTATTCGGATTGATCACCAGCAGAGCCTTGGTCTTGTCGGTGATCTTCGATTCGATATCGGCGATGTCGGGCTGCCAGCCGCTGGACTCGTCGCACAGGTAATGCACCGGCGTGCCACCGGCCAGGCTGGTCATCGCGGTCCACAGCGGATAGTCCGGCGCCGGGATCAGCACCTCGTCACCGTTGTCCAGCAGCGCCTGCATGGTGATGGTGATCAGCTCGGAGACCCCGTTGCCCAGGTAGACGCTGTCCACGTCCAGCTCCGGGAATCCGGGCACCAGCTCGTACCGGGTGACGATCGCGCGCCTGGCCGACAGGATGCCCTTGGATTCGGAGTAGCCCTGGGCATACGGCAGCGCCGCGATGATGTCGCGCATGATCACATCGGGGGCTTCGAAGCCGAACGGCGCGGGGTTGCCGATATTGAGCTTGAGGATGCGATGACCCTCGGCCTCCAGCCGTGCTGCCTGCGCGTGTACCGGTCCACGAATCTCGTAGACGACGTTCTGTAGCTTCGTGGACTGCTCCAGCACGCGCGGCGGGCGATGCGGTAGATGACTTGGGCTCACCCGTCCCATGGTGCCATCCGCGGCAAATGGATAAACCGCCGCTCGCCGTCAATTGCCCGTATTTCACTGGGCAGTGATGAGCGGCGAGCGGGGATGTGATCAGTACCTCAGGAAGGGGAGTTGCCAGGAGGTATCCCCTTCGCGGCCGTCGTGCCGCAGAATTCTTCGATTCGCTCGTCCAGGAACCGCGCCTCGACCGCGTCCCGGAAATCCGGGCCCGCGATCCGCCTGCGCACGCCGGTCAGCCGCTCCTCCAACTGCGCGAGGCGCTTGTCCTCGGCCAGACCGAGCACCGGACGCAGCGCCTCGGTGGCGCCGTCGAGGCTGCCGTTGATCAGATGCGCGGCGGCGCAGTCGACCCGGGCCAGCGATTCGGCACCGTAGGACCGTTGCTCCGACGGGCCGCTGGCGTACAGATCGATGGCCCGCTGGGTGGCGGCCAAGGCGAGTTCGGCCTCCCCGAGATGGATGTAGGTGGCGCCCGCGTAGTACTGCGCCTTGGCGTCGTTGAACCCGAATACCCCACCCACCTCGTCGTGCAGCGTGTCGGTTTCGGACACCTCGCGGGCATCGTCGGCGGCGCGGATGCACCGATCAGCCTCCGCCGGACTGCCGAGCCGAGACCAGATCCGGGCCTCGATATTGAGCAGCCGCACCTTCGCCGTCGCCGACTCGGCGAACTCCTGCCCGCTCTGCGCCAGCAGCACGCCCCGTCGCGGCCGCTCCGACCAGTACTCGATCAGCGCGTGCATGCCACGGGTCCAGGCCCGCAACCCGTTGTGGCCACACAGTTCGGAGTAGGCCCAGGCCGCTCTGATCTGTTCACCCGCCGAGTCGTAGTAGCCGAGATCGGTACTGGCGTTGGCGAGCAACCCGGACAGGGTGCCCGCCAGCATGTACAGATGACTGGTGTCGACGGGCCGTTGATGCCCCTCCAGCAGCCGGTACACCCGCCGCCGGACCCGCAGCATCTCGACCATCATCGGCACCGGGGGCACGTGCACATAGTCGTTCGCGATGCGCGTCACGTCGGCATCGAGTTGCTCCAAGGTGGTAACGCCCAAGTTTGTGCTCTCCGCGTGGCCAGCGTGCTCGCTGGCCTCATGGGCAGCCGCCATGATCAGATCCCTCTCCGAAATCGCTGCTAACGCATCACCTCTCATCGCACCGGCGTCTATGAGAGCCAAAAGTTCCGCGTCGCTCGAATAGTGGACGCGCGCCGAGGTATCGGCGGACGCATCGATTCCAGGCGGGGTCGGGCGGTCGGCCATCGATGGATCGATCATGGCCGCAAACCGTGCCCGCACAACGTCGTCCGACCTGGCCAGGGAGGTATCGAGAGCGGCTTGATTGATCGGACGTGGATGGACGCGGACGCCGCCGGCCTCCCACTTCGACACCAGGCGTTCGTGCACCCCGAGGTGTGCCGCGAACTGCCTGATGCTCATGCGCTTGGCATCGCGAAGGGCACGGGCCTCTTTACCTGACCATTGCCGGACCACGATGTCATCCCTTCCGAAAGAACTCTTTCCCAGGGTACGAGGGGTTTGTGAGCACGGCTACATACGAAACAGAGCTGGTATCAGAGGCAGCGGAAAGGCAGCAGAAGGCGGGCGTGCGGGCAATACCGAAACCGGGGCGCGACCGGGACCCTTGAGCAGGGAGGCAAGGAGTTCGCCGTGAATGTGGAGAAACTCAGGACTGTTGACGATTGGGTTGCGTTCTATCGGCACGAGTTCGGGCTACCGGTGACCGAGCGTGGCGGCTTCGTCATGCTGCCGATCACCGGCCGCGTTTGCGTTGTCCACTTGCCTACCGCCCGTGCCGAAAAGGTACGGGCCGCACTGGATCAGCAAGGGGCCAGGGGGCCCATGCTGGCCAGGCAGATCCGGTGGAGCTTTCTGGCCGAACCGGACAGCCGGCCGGGAACGCAGGTGTTAGAGGTGCTCAACCGCCTCGACATCGGCATTCCCGCCATCGGCAGCGCCGTGATGTTGCCGACCGGCCTCGGACGGTGGACCCGGGAAGGGTGCTTCTGGGTATCCCCGCCGAGGCGTGGCGACACGCTGCCACCGCTATCCGTCATTATCACGACGGCGCTGGCGGTGGGGGCGGGCGGCGGGGACTGATCACGCGCCGCGATCGGTTCCCGTTGCCGCCCGGCGCTTTACCGGACCGAATCCGCCCCATTCCCGGCAGTCGACGGGGCGGACTCGGGCCGGTGCCATCGTCATCCCCTGCGCTGAAGCGAGCCATGGCGAGGAAGTCGCTTTAGTGTTGAGGGATGGGTGGTGATCGGCTGAGCGACCTGCGCGGGACGTATCAGGTGCGTGCGCACCAGATCGTTCCCGCGTCGGCCGCAGCCTTCGCCGGCCTGGATGTGCTCCGCTGCTTCGGTTTCGATGTGCTGGAGCCGAACCCGGTGCGGCGCAGGAAGATTCCGGGCGGCACGGTCAAGATCGTGTTCGCGCTGGAGGGGACCTTCGAGGGGCGCAGTCTCGACCCGACCGCATTGGTCATCGGTTTGCACGATCGGGCGGGGACGGCCGGGCACGCCGGACGGATGCGCAGCGTGCAGGTGCAACTCGATCCGCTGACGGCGCACCGGTTACTCGGCGTGCCGATGGACGAATTACGCAATGGCGCGGTCGAACTCGCCGAGTTGCAGGGGCGGTCGGTGCAGCGCCTGGCCGAGCGACTTGCCGAAACAGCTACCTGGCCGGATCGCTTCGCGTTGGTGGCCGACTACCTTCGCGCGCGGTCGCGCGAGGCCGACGACAGTGCGGATCAGGCGATCACACATGCGGTCCGGCAATTGCGGCGTTCTGCGGGCAGGCTGCCGGTAGCCGAGCTGGCCGCCGAAACCGGCTGGAGCGCAAGGCATTTCCGGCGCCGCTTCGCCGAGCAAGTCGGGCTGCCACCGAAAGACTACGGCTCACTGCTGCGCTTCTCGGCCGCGCTCACCGCGCTGACGAACGAACCATCGCGCGATATGAGCGTGCTCGCGGGCGATTTCGGCTACTACGACCAATCGCATCTGATCCGGGATTTCCAGCGCTTCGCCGGCGCACCGCCGGGACGCCTGCTCAGCTGAGCGTGACCCATTCGTCCAATACTGCGGGAGCCGGCGCGACATAGCGTGCACGGACCTCGACCGCGAAGGACCTACAGCGATGTCCGCTTCACCGATCACCGTGCGGATGGCCGTCTTCGGCATCGGCATTCATGCGATCAACCATGTCCTCGTCCTCTTGTTCTCGCCGTTCAGCTGGAACGTCGGCACCGTTTTCCATCTCACCCACGGACCGATCTACGCCGCGCTACTTGTGCCGATTCTGCGCGGCAAGAACTGGGCGCGGATCACCATCACGGTGCTGCTCGCCGGCCAGTTCCTCGGGCGGTTCGTGGTGTGGGTGATGTTTCCGAGCACCGGCGCGCACCTGGCGTTGATCGGCGGGTGGGCGCTGTCGGTGGTGGTGCTCACGCTGCTGTGGGTGCCCGGTTCGACGCGACGGTACTTTCGGCGGAGCCGCGCGCAGGATCGGTCGGTCGCGGAGGTGGCCGACTGAGTGTCGGCGGGCTAGCTCTGCCGCGATTCCGCGGCGTCCACCACGGCGGCGGGCAGCGGGAAGTTCAGGTAGGACTTCGACGGTGTCGGCCCGCGCTGGCCTTGATACTTCGAGCCCGCGGTGGCACTGCCGTAGGGATGCTCGGCCGGACTGGTCAGCCGCAGCAGGCACAGCTGGCCGATCTTCATGCCGGGCCACAGGGTGATCGGCAGGTTCGCCACGTTCGACAGTTCGAGGGTGATGTGGCCGCTGAAACCGGGGTCGATGAAACCCGCGGTCGAATGGGTCAGCAGACCGAGCCTGCCGAGACTCGACTTGCCCTCCAGCCGGCCCGCCAGATCGTCCGGCAGCGTGCATACCTCGAGCGTGGAGCCAAGCACGAACTCGCCCGGGTGCAGCACGAACGGCTCGCCCGGAGCGGGCTCGACCAGGCTGGTCAGCTCGTCCTGGCGTTGCGCGGGGTCGATATGGGTGTAGCGGGAGTTGTCGAACACCCGGAACATGCCGTCCAACCGCACGTCGATACTCGACGGCTGGATCAGGCTCGCCAGGAGCGGCTCGACGCCGAGACGCCCAGCGGCGATCTCCGCACGGATGTCGCGATCGGAAAGCAGCACGCCGAGCAGCGTAGCGCCTGCTGGTCCACGCGCTTCAGGCGCACAGTGGCAGTGCGGTGTCAGTCCGTGCCGACGCGGTTCCTCAGCCGCCGCACAGCTTCGAGATGAGATCGTGGAGCAGTGACCACCAATTCCACACCGGGCCGGAGCTGGAACATGGTCCCGACGCTCGCCGTGCTCGCCGCGGTTCTCGCCGTCTTCGCCGTCGGACTGACCAGCAACGTCCTCGCGAAAAACGGCCTCACCGCGATCGACTCGCCGATCTCGGACTGGGCCGTCGCCCACCGCAACGGCACGCTCACACCGCTCGCGATCACCGTCAGCTATCTCGGCGGCACCGTCGCGATGACCATCCTGGTGGTGCTCGCCGTCCTCGGCTACGGCCGGCGCGGACAGTGGCGGCAGGCCGGGCTGGTCGTCTGCACCGGTCTCGGGTCATGGGTGCTGGTCGATGGTGGTAAGCACCTCATCGGCCGGGAACGCCCACCAACGGTCAACCACGTCATCGTCAAGACGAACCTGGCGTATCCCTCCGGGCACAGTCTCGGATCGATGGCGGTGATCGGGATCCTCTCGATCCTGCTGATCCCGCAGGTACGCCGACCCGCGATGCGGTGGGTCGCGGGTGTCGCCGCCGTCGTCTTCGTTGCGGCGGTCGGGCTTTCCCGCATCTACCTCGGCGTGCACTGGCCGACCGATGTGCTCGGCGGCTGGGTGCTCGGTGCGCTCTTGGTCACGCTCTGCTACGCCGGGTACCAGCATCTCGAACGGCGCCAGAACCTCGCAGCCGCACCGCCACTCTCCGAAAGCCGCACCGGCTGACGAGGTACCGGTGCGCGCCCAGCCGTCGGGCACCTGATGATCATCGGATCGCTGGCTATCGTGGTTGCGTAGCGCCGTCCAGAGAGGGAGTTGATCGAGGGCTTGTCTTCACCCATTGGTGCGCATGTTCTCGTGGGCGGCGGGCTGATCAAGAAAGGGCTGCGCGAGGCGCGAGAGATCGGGGCCGAGGCGATCCAATTCTTCGCGGGCAATCCGCGGGGTTGGAAGCAGCCGACCACCGACCCGCACGACGCGGCGGCGTTCCGCGTCGCCTGCGCGGACATGCCGGTGTTCGTGCACGCGCCGTATCTGCTGAATTTCGGCTCGCCGGACCCGGTCGTGCTGGAGAACTCCGCGCAGGCGCTGAGCACCATCATGCGGCGCGCCGGCCTGGTCGGGGCGGCGGCGGTCATCGTCCACGCGGGCTCGTCGGTGCGCCAGGACCTGCGCGAGCACGCACTGGGTCGACTGACCCCACTCTTCGCCCCGCTGCTCGACACCGCACCACCCGGCGTGCGACTACTCATCGAACCCACCTGCGGCGGCGGCGCGGCGCTGGCCTCGACCGTCGACAGCACGGTAGAGTACTTCGCCGCCCTCGACGACGAGCGGATCGGTCTGTGCATCGACACCTGCCACCTGCACGCGGCAGGCGAAGACGTCACCACCGCCACCGGACTGCACGCCGTAGTCGCCAAGCTGACGGACGCGATCGGCCCGCACCGACTGGACTTGGTCCACGCCAACGACAGCCGCGACCCGGCAGGCTCACACCGCGACCGCCACGAAACCCTCGGCAAAGGCACACTCGGCGAAGATGTCTTTCGCGCCCTGTTCACCATCCCCCAACTCCGTGACATCCCCATACTGGTCGAGACCGCGACCAACGGAGCAGACGTCGCGCTGCTGAAACGGCTGCGAGACGAAGTCCGGCAAGCTGATTCGCCCATTCCCGACGACGGTTAGCCGGACGTGCGACCCATGCAGTCGGGTGCACCGCCTCGGCCGGTCGAATAAGGTCTTGGCGGCGAGGGGGTTTCGCCGATGTGTGGCGCCCCCGCCGGAGCGGGTCGAGGAGGCGTCGTGGTGCTGGTGGACGGATCGGTCGAGCGCGGGTTCGAGGTGGTTCGCGACGCGTTCGCGCACGCACAGGCCGAGGACGAGGGTGCGGCGCAGCTCTGCGTCTATCGGAACGGCCGCGTTGTCGTCGATCTCTGGGCCGGGCAGGACCCGATCTCCGGAATGGTGTGGGACCAGGATTCGCTGTCGGTACTCATGTCGGTGTCGAAGGGGGTGACCGCAACCTGCGTGCACATGCTCGTCGAACGGGGACAGCTCGAGTTGTCGGCGCCCGTCGGCGAGTACTGGCCGGAGTTCGCGACCGGCGGGAAGGCCGGCATCACCGTCGCCGAACTGCTGGCGCACCGCGCAGGCCTGGCCGGGTTCGACCCGGAGTCCGGAATCGGGGCCGAGGAGTTGACGGATTGGTCGCTGTGCACCTCGGCCTTGGCGGCGATGACGCCGCTCTGGCAGCCTGGGACCGCGTTCTACTACCACTCCATCACCTGGGGTTACCTGGCCGGTGAGCTGATCCGGCGGGTCACCGGCAAGAGCGTCGGCGATTTCCTCGCCGCGGAGATCGCCGGACCGCTCGGCTTGAGCCTGTGGATCGGGCTGCCCGAGAGCGAGGAGCACCGGGTCGTTCCCCAGTTCTCCCGCAAGGAACAGCCGAACGCCGCGCAGGTCGCCGCGGTATTGAGCGGGATGGGGATCGACGTCGACGCACGATTGATCCGGACACTGCTCGCCGCCGTCGCGACCAGGGAGGACGGAGTCGCGCTGCTCAACACCCGCGCGGGGCACGCGGCCGAGGTACCCGCAGGCAACGCGATCGGCAACGCCCGCTCACTGGCGCGGATGTACGCGGCGACCATCGGCGAGATCGATGGCGTCCGCCTGCTGACCTCCGCGACCGTCGACCGAGCACGGCAACCGCAAACCGACGGCCTGCGTGGCCCGGCGCCCTTGGATGTCCTGCCGGTAACCCACCGATTCGCCAACGGCTACGAAATCCCCGGGCCCGCCCACGCCATGCTCGGTCCCGGCTCCTTCGGCCACAACGGCACCGGCGGCCGAATCGCCTTCGCCCACTCCGAATCCGGCATCGCCCTCGCCTACACCTGCACCCACATGATCTGGGACGATGTCGCAGGCCCCGACCCTCGCTGGCTCCCCTGGATCGCCGCGCTGCAGGAGGCGATCGCGTAGGGCGGCAACGCTGAGTCATCCGGCCCTGCATGCCATCTGGGCTCCATCCGCCGACCTGTCGTATGGAATGCTGGCGAGCGTGCGCCTCTCGCTTCCGCTCATGGGCCCCTTCGCTCGCCAGCTCGGACACCCCTCAGGCCCGCTCGGACGCTTGATCACCAACGGGCTCAACGTCTTCAACAAAGCGGTTATGGCAGGTTCGATCGCCGCGCTCGAGGCACAACCCGGCGACCAGGTCGCCGATATCGGTTTCGGCGGTGGCTACGGACTGCAAGCCCTGCTCGGCCAGGTCGGGCCGCACGGACGGGTCTACGGCATCGACATCTCGACCACCATGATCGCCAAGGCACACAAGCGATTCGAGGACTACCTCGCGAACGACCGACTCCGTCTGATCGAAGCCCCGATGCGCGACCTGCCGATCGAGGCCGCGACCTTCGATGGCGTCGTCACCGTCAATACCATCTACTACATCAAGGACCAGGAGCTAGCGGAATCGTTCGCCGAGGTCGCCCGGGTACTACGGCCTGGCGGCAGGCTGGTCGTCGGCGCCGCCGACTCGTCCTATATCGAAGGCATGCCGTGGCGGGACGGCCTGATCAAGCGATCACGCGCCGAGGTGGAGGCGATCATCGAGGGGGCAGGCTTCACGACGAGTGACCATCGGCGAGTAGGCGAGTCCGACCGCGCCTTTCACGTCTACGTGGCCCGGCGACCCAATCCGTAGCATAGCCCCAGGTCAGAGGCTCCTGCCAGGACTTTTCCCGGGTTGTCGAGGGTTCTGCTAAAGTCTCGGGAGTACCTTTTCAGGTTCGCCGATGTAGTTCAATGGTAGAACTTCTGCTTCCCAAGCAGACAGCGCGGGTTCGATTCCCGTCATCGGCTCTGCAACGGTGAATGCCCTGGCCAGATGTTCTGGTGCGGGGCATTTTCTTTGTCTGTGGGGGTTCGGGCTCAGTACCGGAGGGGTAGTTGGGGGTGGCTCGTTGGGGGGATGTGGGGTGGGGATCGGGGGGTCGACGATCTGGGCATGTTGATTCGTCGCACTGTATTGGCTTTGGGGCTGGCCGTGGGGGTTTGTTCGGGGGCGGTGACTGCTTGTACGTCGGATGCCGAGCCTGCGTCTGCGTTGAGTTGGGAGCCGTGTTCGGAGAACGGCGAGTTCGACTGTGGCACAGTCACTGTGCCGGTCGATTGGGGGAAGCCGGAGGGGGAGAAAATCGAGGTTGCGGTGGTGCGGGATCGGGCCGACGAACCTGCACAGAAGGTGGGGACGTTGGTTTCGTTGCCCGGCGGGCCGGGGACGTCGGGGGTGGATGAAATCCTGAAGGGGGGAAAGTTTTCGGCGGAGTTGCGGGAACGGTTCGATATTGTGAGCCTTGATCCGCGCGGGGTGAAGCGGAGTCATCCGGTGCGGTGTGACGCGGGGCTGGCGGGTTATCGGCCGAATTTTGTGCCCGATCTGGGTGGGCGGATCGATGACGTGCATTCGTACGCAAGGGATCTCGCGGCGAGTTGCCGGCAGTACACCGGGGCGTTGATGGATCATCTCGATGCGGCGAGTGTCGCGCGGGATGTGGAGGCGCTGCGGGTGGCGGTCGGTGCGGACCAGATCAGTATCTACAGCAGGTCTTACGGGACGATGCCTGCGCAGTCGTACGCGGAGTTGTTTCCGAAACGCTTGCGCGCCTTACTGATGGACAGCGTGGACGACCACAGTTTGACTGGGCGTGCGTTCATGAACAGTGAGGCACGAGCAGCCAAGGATGCCTACGGCGAGTTCGCGGCGTGGTGCGCCAGGGAGGTGCAATGTGTCCTGCATGGTGCGGACGTCGATCAGCTCTTCGGCGAGGTATACGCCAAGTCGGCCCGCGGCGAGCTGCGCGACCTGGCCGACGCGAACAAGCAGCTAGGCCCGTTCGACCTGAACGCACAGGTCATTCAACGGCTCTATCGGCCCGAATGGTCCAAGCTGGCAACAGATCTGCGAGCGTTGGCCGACCAGCCCGCGGCGAGTCCGCTGCCACCTACTACCCCACAGCCGCAAGGCCAGGCTGTTCCGATGGCGCAGGTGATCCTCTGCTCCGACTGGCGTTTCGAGACCGCCGACCAGGACCAGTGGAACCAGCTGTGGCGGGAGCAGACGGCGAACGCCGCTCCGCTGCGCGCCCACTTCGCCTGGGGCGCAGGCGCTTTGTGCTCCGGCTGGCCCATCGCACCGGCGAACCCGGCGCACCTCCCGCAGATCATCGACGGCCCACCGATTCTCATCATGAACTCACTGCACGACCCGTCGACGCCGCACGAATGGGCACTGGGCGTCGCGAAGAACACGCCGAACTCCACCCTGCTGACCTACGAAGGCTGGGGCCACAGCGTTTACGACCGGTCCCCCTGCACCACCAGCGCCGCCGACCGATACCTCATCGAGTTGACCATCCCGCAAACCCGCTGTCCCGCAGCCTGATCGAGCGCCGGGCACCACTACGGCGTGACGGCCAAACGCCAGAGCGAAGTGACTTCCGCGGCGCGGGCGGCATACAACGGGTCGGTGGTGTCCTTGGCGCGCGGGTGCTGCGGAGTGGTGTCGGTCTTATCGATGACGTGCAGACCGGCACCCTCGATCAGGGTCAGCAGGTCGTCCCGGGTGCGCAACCCGAGATGCTCGGCCAGATCGGACAGAATGAGCCACCCTTCACCGCCCGGCTCGAGATGCGCGGCCAGACCGGTCAGGAAACCGCGAAGCATCGCACTGTCCTGGTCGTACACCCCGTGCTCGATGGCGGAGGTCGGCCGGGCCGGTAGCCAAGGCGGATTGCAGACGATGAGGTCGGCGCGACCGTCCGGAAAAAGCGTGGGACCGACTATAGAGACCGAGCGGGCAAGGCCCAGCCGGTCGATGTTGTCGCGGGCACAGGCCAGCGCCCGCGGGCTGTCATCGGTCGCCACGACATGGCTGACACCGCGGTGGGCCAACAGGGCGGCCAGCACTCCGGTCCCGGTACCGAGATCGAACGCGGTACGCACGTCGCCTGCGAACGGGGCCTGCGCGACCAGCTCGAGGTATTCGCCGCGGATGGGCGAGAAAACGCCGTAATGCGGGTAGATGGTGGCGTCCAGCGCGGGGATCCGCACACCCTTCTCCCGCCATTGGGCCGCACCGAGCACGCCGAGCAGCTCGGTGAGCGCGATGAGCATCGGCCCCGCCGACCGCCCGTACACATCGGCACAGGCCTTGCGCACGTCGGGCGCGCGGCGCAGCGCGAGCGTGTGGTCTTGTTCGAGTTGGACGATCAGCTTGCCGAGCACCCGCGCGCGATGGTTGCGCGCCCTGCGCTGCAACCGGAACGACTCGGCCGGATTATCGCCTGGCCCAGGCGCTTTTCGGTCGACCCGGCGGCCCATCGCCTGGAGCAGCTGCCGGGCATTGTGGTAGTCGCCGCGCCACAGCAGCGCCGTGCCTTCACAGGCCAGGCGGTACGCGGTCTCGGCGGTCATCCGATCGTCGGCCACCACGATCCGGGCCGGGGCCGGTGTCGCGCTTTCGGAATGCCAGGGGGCGGATCGCTCGGTATCGGCTTCGGTCCAGGTCATCGTGGACATCGGCGGCTCCTCGTTGTCGAACATGCACGGGCACGGAGTGCACCGCGACGAGGAGTTGTCGAGCTCGGTCGTTCCTACCGCGTCGAAGTGCGCGAGGAAACGTCACCGAGAACCATGCCCACGGCCATGATCGACCCTTCCGAATAGATGCATCTCATTTTCCCATACGCACCCGGCACCGGCGTGACCAGGGCTGATCGACGCACCGGCGGTGCACTAGCTGGCCTCGGCGCGCAACCGACGGAATCTGCTGCCGTGGAAGACGAGCGGGTCGACGTCGGTGCGGGTGGCGATGCGGTGGATCCGCAGGATGACGACGGCGTGGTCACCCGCGGGCACCTGAGCCTCCGGCACGCCCTCGATCCACGCGGACGCGCCGTCGATGAAGATCGCCTCCCCGGTGCCGCGATGCAGTTCGGTACCGCGGAATCGGTCGCCGTTGCGGGCGCCGAGCGAACGGGCCGCGTCCTGCTGATCGGTGCCGAGCAGGCTCAACCCGAGATGACCGGCAGCCGCCAGTTTCGGCCAGGTCGACGAGGAATTCTGCACACAGAACGACACCAGCGGCGGGTCGAGCGAGACCGGAACGAACGTGCTCACCGCGAGACCGTGTGGGGTGCCGTCGATTTCGGCGCACACCGCGACCACACCGCTGGGGAAGTTGGCGAAGGCGCGGCGCAGTCCGCCACCGTCGGCGGGGAATTCGAAGAGCTCATGCATGATCGGGCACCTCCGCGGTGACGGCCAGCGCCCGGGCGACCGGCCGCCAGCGCTCGCTGTAAGCATCGATCACGCCGTCCTCGAGGAAGGTCCGATCCGACAGGTACAGCCCGGGCAGCGCGGCGGTGGCGCCGAGTTCGACGAGAACGGGCTTGAGCAGCAGATCCGGCGCCAGCGCGTGGGCGGGACCGGCTCCGAGCATCACCGGAACGGCCAGGACACCCGCCAGCCCGGTGCCGCCGTCGAACTGCTCCAGGAACAGTTTCAACAGGCCGGTGTAGGTGGCTTTGAACGTCGGGCTCGCGAAGACGACCAGCTCCGAATCGGCGACCGTACGCACCGCCGCCGCGACGCCCGGATCACCCCAGCCGAGCAGGGCGGCGCCGAAATCGACCAGGTCGACCACCGCGGGCTCCGAGTCGGGACGCAGCCCCTTCGCGACCAGTGTGGCCGCCGTCAGAGTGCGCGAGGCTGGCTTCGGATTGCCGACTACGACCGTCACTGTCACTTTTCGTATCCTTTTCGATCACGTGCTGGTTCGACCGGCGGGCCGGTCAGATCACGCCGTGCAACGGTGGCGCGGTACCGTGCAGCAGTGCACGACCGAGGTGCTGGTACTTCCAGCGGATCGGATCGTGCAGGGTGTGCGTGCGCGCGTTGCGCCAGAAGTGGTGCAGATTGAGATCGGTAGCGGCACTTCGGGTTCCCCCCACTTCGAACAGCGCGCTCGACACCTCGTTGGCCGCCCGATCGGCCAGCACCTTCGCTGCGGCAACCGCCAGCGAGGCGCGAGCGGCGCCCTCCTGTTGCTCGATACCTACCACTGTGCCACTCGATCCGCCGCCGTCAATCCCCCCATCGGGTGGTAATGCACGGCTCTGCCCGGTGGCCGCGTCAACAGCCTTGCCCGCGGCGGCCAGGGTCGCCTCGGCGGCGGTCACCACGACCGAAAGCTCACCGAAACGCTGGATCAGCAGCGGATCGTCGACGGCGTGGGCGACACCGGCCTCGAACCATGGGCGACTCGTGGTGCGCACGAATTCCGTTGCGGCCGTCAGCGCTCCACGAGCGATTCCCGCATCGATGGCGGCGTGCAGTAGTTGCGCGAACGCACCGTATCCGGTCGGCGCCTGCACGGCGGCGGAGCGGCGGATGAGCTGGTCCCGCTCGACCAGCACCTCCTCGAACGAGACCGTTCCGCTGCCGGTGGTGCGCTGGCCGATACCGTTCCAGTCGTCGATGATTCGCACGCCCGGCGTATCGGCAGGCAGGTAGGCGATGTACTCCCCCGGCGCCAGGCCGCTGCGCCCCTCGGGATCGTCGAGTTTGGTGAGCACGGCGAGCACATTCGCGAAAAGTGAACCCGTGCAATAGAACTTACGACCGTCGACCCGGAATCCGCTGCCCGCAGGCCGCAGCGTGGTGCTGATGTCGGCAATGGTGGCGCCGCTGCGCTCGGACTGCGCGTTGGCGATCCGTGCACCGTCGAGCACCTGCGCGAAGTAGCGCTGCCGCTGTGCCGCGGAACCGGCCAGCCGCACCAGATTCACGTAGACGAAGTGACTGTGCGGGATCTGCGCGATGTTCGGATCGGCGGTCGCGAGAATCCGCACCACCTCCGCGACGGCGCTCGGCGGCAGGTCCGCGCCGCCGTACTCGGCGGGCACGGTGACGGCGAGCAGCCCGCTGCCCGCGAGCCGCTGCACCTCCGGATGCGGCAGTATCCGGCCCCGGTCGCGCGCGGCGGCCCCGGACGCGAAGTCCGCCGCGAGGTGTTCGGCGACCGAAAAGGCCTGCGCGGCCGACGTTATGCGATCGGCCGCGAGAGCGACGCCCCCGGTGTCCGCGGCCGCGGGCGGCCATGAAGCAGTCCGGGAGCGCCGCCCATCGGAGACCGTCATCAGCCCACCGCCGCGACCGGACGCCGCGCGGCCTCCAGTTCGCGAACCAGCGGAAGGACTTTCGCGCCGAAGTACTCGACCTCCTCCTGGAAGTGCAGGAAGCCACCCAGGATCAGGTCGACACCGAGCTCGCGGTAGGCGACGATCCGCTCGGCCACCTGCTCCGGCGTGCCGATCAGCTTCGTACGGAAGCCGTCGTTGTACTGCACGAGGTCCTCGAAGGAAGAGTCGGCCCACATGCCCTTGCCGTCCTTGGTGGACGCGCCCGCCTGCTGCACCGCGTCCCGGAAGCCTTGCACCGCAGGCTTGTTCGCCTTCTCGATGATCTCGCGCAGCGTGTCCTGCGCTTCCTTCTCGGTGTCGCGGGCGATGATGAAGCCGTTGAGGCCGAACTTCACTTCCCGGTTGTTGGCCCGCGCGATGCCACGCAGGTCGTCGAGCTGCTCGGTGACGCCGTCGAAGTCCTTGCCGTTGGAGAAGTACCAGTCGGCGTAGCGGCCACCGTTGCGGCGAGCCGCGGTCGAGTTACCGCCCTGGAACAGTTCGGGATTCGGCCGCTCGGGGGTGTTGAGCGGTTTCGGCTTCAGTGTGAAGTCGCGGATCCGGTAGAAGTCGCCGCCGTAGTTCACGTTGTCCTCGGTCCAGATCTTGCGGATCACCTCGAGGAATTCGGCGCTGCGCCGGTACCGTTCGTCGTGCTCGAGCCATGGCTCGCCGAGCGCGGTGAACTCACCGGCGAACCAACCGGATACGACGTTGATGGCGAAGCGGCCGTTGGAGAGGTGGTCGGCGGTGGCGCCGAACTTCGCGAGCACCGCCGGATGCCAGAGGCCGGGGTGGATGGCCGCGATGACCTTCAGCCGCTCGGTCGCGCCGAGCAGCGCCAGGCTGAACGAGGTCGACTCGTGCTGGAACTCCGCGCCGTAAGAGGCGGTGTAGCGCACCTGCGACAGCGCATAGTCGAAACCGTTGTTCTCGGCGGTCTGGGCCAGCTTCTTGTTGTATTCGAAGTCCCAGCCGGTGCGCTGTTCGATGTCGCTGGTGACCAGTCCCCCGCTGACATTGGGCACCCAGTAGGCGAATTTGATCTGTTCGGCGATCTGCTCCGTGGTCATAGCTGCTCCATGGGGTCGGGGGGTTGCCGTCGAGCTCCACCCACTCCAGCATCGCGACCCGACCGGCACGAGGGTTTGAATCTGTGCGATCGGATCGCGGTGCTGGGTGCGTGGGGTCTCAGGCGTTGGTGAGGGCGTCGGCGAAGGTGGACCTGGCGAACTTGCCTGCCGGTGCGAAGCGCCCGAGCAGGGCCGTCGCGTCTTCGCCGGTGACGCGGGTGATGAAGGCGTTGGCCGCGTCGAGCGAGTCGACCTCGAGGAACGGCTGCGGGTGGTGCAGCAGACCGACTAGCGCGGTGGCGAACTTCGGGTGGACGGCGGCCGCCGCGAACAGCTGGCTGCCGATCTCGGCGAGCTCCGGATCACTCAGGAACAGCCGGGTGACCTTGTTGGCGGCGTCGCCGCGCACGGCGAGGAACGTCGCGTACTGCTCGGCGATCCAGGCTTCGTCGAACGGGCCGTCGTGCACCGCGGCGGCCGCGACCAGCCGCTGCGCCTGAATGAGCCCGCTCTGCGCACCCTGGCCCGCGACCGGGTCGTACGCGGCCGAGGTGTCACCGAGCGAGGCCACCACGTGGCCACCCGCGGTGTGCCCGACGCCGGCCCGGACCACCGGCCGCACCGCGCCTTTCAGCCAGGAATGCGGGTCCTCGGCGATCACCTGGGTGGCCAGCACCTCGGGCAGATCCCAATCGATGAAGTCCCGGTAGATATCCTGCACGATCCGGTGCGCGGTTTCCGCGGAATCCGCTGCGGCGAAACGGGTTTCCCATTCGCTGCCCGGCCTGGCCCAGCCGAGGAACGCCCAGCTCGGGCCCGCGTCCTTGTGCAGGTAAGGGCCCCACCAGGCTTCGCCCTGCTCGGCCAGGATGGAGAAGCCGCTGTGCGCGCCGCCCGCCGGGCTGCGGTGGGCGAAAACGTCCTTGCCGTAGCCGATTCCGGTCACGGTGACGGTCAACAGCGAGCGCTGCGGGGAATCGTAGGGGGTTCGGGTCTGATCGATCGGGAAGAGGTCGGACAGACCGCCGCGGCCGGTGGCGACCAGGGTGAGGGCATTGGCCGCGGCGATCGTGTCGAGAGTTTCCGGGGTCACCTGCTCCACGACGAAACGGCCACCGCGTTCCTGGAATGCGGTCAGTCGCTCGTCGGCCTTCAATCGGGTGTCGACCGCAATACCGACGTAACCGCCGAAATTGCCGTCGAATTGGATCAGTTCGGCGCCGCCAGG
Source organism: Nocardia sp. CS682 (assembly GCF_004634405.1). Classification (NCBI taxonomy): domain Bacteria; kingdom Bacillati; phylum Actinomycetota; class Actinomycetes; order Mycobacteriales; family Nocardiaceae; genus Nocardia; species Nocardia sp. CS682. Next base: position 4,269,322 of record NZ_CP029710.1, read on the forward strand.
CCCGGCGAGGCGGACGCTGAGCCCGGTGTGCCGCGGCGCCCGGCCGGTGTAGGTGTCCAGCCCGAGCGCGGCTTCGGCCTGCTGGGTCACCCCGAATTCGAGCGCGGTGCCCGTGGCAGGGACGTCGTCGCGCAAACTGCGCTGATCGCGGTCGCTGTAAAGGGTGACGTCGAATCCGGCGTCGAGCAAGCCCAGTGCCGCAGTGGCGCCGGTTTGGCCGGCGCCGATTACCGCGGCCGAACGGGTGGAACGGGGAACGGAATTCTGCGTTGTCATGTTCGGATCATCCGGGTGTGCCGCGCCCCTCGTGAGTGTTGCGATCAGCGAGAATCAATGAGCAGACAGGAGTTTTGCCTGGCGTACCATTCGGGCCATGTCGTTCACCGTTGCCGACCTGACCGGAGACCGCACCGAGCAGTACCGCCAGCTCGCCGCGCAGGCCGAAGCGCTGGTGGCGGGCGAGCACGACCGTGTCGCCAACGCCGCCAATCTCGCGTCGCTGGTATTCCACGCACTGCCGCAGCTGAATTGGGTCGGGTTCTATTTCTACGACGGAAATGAACTCGTCGTCGGACCGTTCCAGGGCAAGCCCGCGTGCGTGCGCATCCCTATCGGGAAAGGTGTCTGCGGTACCGCGGCACAGTCCAGGGAAACGCAACTCGTGCCGGATGTGCACGCGTTCCCGGGGCATATCGCCTGCGATGCCGAGACGCGGTCGGAAGTGGTTATTCCATTGGTGCACAACGGCGAACTCATCGGGGTGTTCGACCTCGACAGCCCGAAGCCGCAGCGGTTCGATGAAATCGACCAGCACGGACTGGAATCCATTGCGCAGGCGTTTCTCGATTCCCTCGCGTCGTAGCTGTCCACCCCGGCGAACACCGCTGTGTTCGCCGGGACGAACATCTACTGACTCGGTGTCGCGACCGTCGCCCCTGGGCGCGCCACCTCGTCGGATAGCACGGTGGAGCCCGGTGCGCCGACCCGATAGCGGGCCCCGCGGTGCTCGTCCGGGAGCCGGTCGCCCGCTTCGAACAATGCGTTGCGCAGGGTGCCCGGGACGTACTCGGTGGTGTACGCACCGCGTTCGGTCAGCACCGGAACAACATGGCGGACAACGTCTTCGAAGGACCCCGGTGTGATGGCGTAGGCCAGATTGAAGCCGTCGAGATCGGTATCCTCGACCCATTCCTGGAGGCGGTCGGCGACCGTGGCACCGGAACCGACGAACACCGGCCCCATGCCGCCGATGCCCGCCCACCGTCCGATATCGCGCACCGTCCACTCGCGACCGTCGTCGTCGAACTCCTGGAAGGCGGCGACGGCGGACTGAATGGCGTTGCTCTGCACCTGGCCGATGGGATCGTCCAGGTCATAACCGGACAGGTCGATGCCCATCCAGCCGGACATGAAGACGAGGCCACCCTCGATGCTGGCGTAGGACAGGTATTCCTCGTGCTTGCGCTGTGCCGCCTCGTCGGTGGCGTCGGTGATGATCGTCGCCAGCGCGTAGATTCGGGCCGAGTACGGATCGCGGCCCGCCTCCCGCAGCGCCGCGCGGATTCGGGAAACAGTCTGTGCGAGCAGTCGTTTCGACGGAGCGGCAATGAAGATGGCCTCGGCGTTCTCCGCGGCGAACCGCACACCGCGTGTCGAGGCACCCGCCTGGTAGATCACCGGCGTGCGCTGCGGTGACGGCTCCGAGAGGTGGATGCCCGGCACGGTGAAGTGCTTGCCCTGATGGCCGATGTGGTGCACCTTCGCCGGATCGACGTAGACGCCCTGCGCGGCGTCGCGGACCACCGCGTCGTCCTCCCACGATCCTTCCCACAGCTTGTAGAGCACCTCCAGGTATTCGTCGGCCTGGTTGTAGCGCTCGTCGTGGTCGAGCTGGTCGGCAGCACCGAAATTCCGCGCCGCCGAGGGCAAGTAGCCGGTGACCACGTTCCAGCCGATGCGTCCGTTGGTCAGGTGGTCGAGGGTCGACAGTCGGCGGGCGAAGGGGAACGGATGCTCGAAACCGGTGCCGGTGGTGATGCCGAACCCGAGGTGCTCGGTGACCGCGGCCATGGCGGAGACCAGCAGCAGTGGGTCGGCGACCGGGATCTGCGCGCCCTGCCGCAACGCCGCGATGTCGTTGCCGCCGTACACGTCGTAGGTGCCGAGCACATCGGCGATGAAGATGCCGTCGAACCTGCCCTGCTCCAGCAGCTTCGCCAGGTCGGTCCAGTAACTCAGTTCCTTGTATCGGTGCGACTGATCGTCCGGATGCCGCCACAGGCCGGGTGATTGGTGGGCGACGCAGTTCATGTCGAAGGCGTTGAAGCGAATTCGGCGGGTCACTGCGCCGCTCCCGTCGCGGGCTTGTGTTCGCCCGCGCTCCAGGCGAACGGCAGGTCGGAGCCGTTCAGCAGGTAATCGCCTATTGCCCTTGCCTTTTGGATCGCCGGATTGTGCACCGAGATGGTGCGCGCGTTGCGCCAGTGCCGGTCCAGCCGCTGCCGTTCCGAGACCACCGAGGCACCGCCGACTTCGAAGAGCAACGTGGTGGCGGGCAGTACCAGATCGATCACCGCGAGCTGGGCCTGCGCGGCGGCGAGTTCGGCTGCCACCAAAGACTTCTCGTCCTGCGCACCACTCGCGAGCACCTCATCGAGGACGTCGGCTACGGCGAGCACACTTGCCTTGGCGGCGAACGCGGCGGCCGATAGACGCCCGATCACCTGCTGCACCAGGGGATCCTGGCGCGGAATGCCCGCCGCGGAATGCGAGTAGCTGCGGGTGCGGCCCGCTACCCACTCCCTGGCATCCAGCTCGGCGCGCTGCGCGATACCGGCGAGCACCGCGAGCTGGACCAGCTGTAGATAGGAGGTCGCGTAGGTCGGGCCGGGAGCGCCGTAGCCGGGGCCGAGGATGCGGTCGTCGGCCACCACGACATCGGTGAACTCCGTGGTGCCGCTGGCGGTGAGCCGCTGCCCGAAGCCATCCCAGTCGTCGTGCTGCCGCACGCCGTCGGCGTTCGCGTCGACGAGCACCCCCACCCGCTCACCGTCGCGATCCGCCGCGACCAGGATGTAGTCCGCGTACAGGGAGCCGGTGCTGTAGTACTTCACGCCGTCGAGGAGCCAGCGGTCGCCGTCCCTGGTCAGCCTGGTGCGGTAGCGGTCGACCGCGCCGACCCCCGGCTCGGTGATGGCATTGCCGACCAGCGTGCTCGTCGCCGTCCGCAGCCACTGCTCGCGGGCGGGTCCCGGCTCGGCGAGCAGATGATCCTCGACGAAGGAGAAGTGCACGCGCAACGCCTGCGGCAGGTTCGATTCGGCCGCGGCCAGCTCGATCAGCAGCCGGAACAGCTGCCGCACGCTGGCGCCGTACCCGCCGAACTCGACCGGCACCCGCAACGCCCCGAACTTCGCCTCGCGCAGCCACCCGACCTCCTCGTACGGCAGCCGACGATCGATCTCCCGCGCCACCGCGCCCTGCGCTATGCGCTCGAAGATCGGTCCGAAGACCGCATCCAGTTCGGAATCTGTGGCGGCTTCGGCCTCGATGGATGTCATCAGCCCACGATGGCGCAGCAAGGGGGCAGGCTCACGGGTTGCGCGCACCACGATCCGAAATGGCGGACCGCCGTAGTTGTCGGTGCGGCTCGCTACAGTCGCGACGTGGCTGGATCGCAATACTCGTTCATGGCAGAGGTGTGGGAACACGCAGGCCAGGGGTCCTGGCATTTCATTTCGCTGCCCGCGGAGGTCGCCGACGAGATCGAGGAGCGCTACGCCCATCGGGCAGGCGGGTTCGGCTCGGTCCGCGTGCACGTCACCATCGGCGCCAGCCGCTGGTCGACCTCGCTGTTCCCGGACAAGTCACGCGCCACCTACATACTGCCGGTGAAGAAGGCGGTCCGGAGCGCCGAGGATCTCGGCGCCGGCTCGCGGGCGCGGATCGAATTGGTCGTCGCGATCTGAGGTGATTCAGCGCGGGGCGGACATGCACTCGGAGGCGATCCGGGTCCGCGCGGTGCGGGCCTTCTCGGCGTCCTCCTTGTTCATGCCCAGGGTTTCCTGGTCGGCGGCCTTCGTGTCGTACTCGTCGCTGATCAGTACGCGCAGCCCGTCCTGCGAGATGCCCTGTTCGACAAAGAGTTTCGCGGCGCAGTCGGCGAGCTGCTGACTCTTGAGGCCCTTGGCCTGCAGGGACTTGGCGAGGTCCGCCTGCGTCACCGTCGGCGCTGCCGCCGCCTTGTCGTTGCCGCATGCCGCGAGCACCGGCAGCGCGATGAGCGCCGCGGCGATCAGGGAGATCCGCACCTGAATCCCAATCTGTCGAAATGGCCACCGTCGTGGAATGGACGCCGTGGGGACGTCGGCCACGATGCTACCGATCGGGTCAGAACCCTACGTGCACAACGCGTTGCGGGACCATGTCCAAGCCCTCAGAGATCCATCGCGGCCCGCAGCGCGGTATCCAGGCGTTCCAGCGTCTCCGCTTCCATCTCGTCGACGCGCTCGGCGAGCCAGCCGCGGAAGATGCGGCCGATGTTGCCGGCGTGCACCCAGCCGTACTGCTGCACCGGCACCGCGAGGATGTCCCGGGGATCGTCCTGGACCACCTCGGCGGCGATCAGCCACGGCCTCGGCGACTCGTTGATGCCGTCACTGCTGATGAGCACGACAGTGCGACGACGCGGCGAACCATGCGGGTTGTAGATCCACAGTTCACCCCGCCGCACGCATCGCCTCCTCGGCGGCGGCCATCTCGGCCGCGTCCGCGGCGGCCTGAGCCGTCACATCCGGTGCCGGACCGCACCCGGTGCGCACGGCCTCACGCCGCGCGGCCTTGGAAATCCACGCCGAGGGTGACATGCCCGCGCGGGCCGCGGCCTGCTCGGCGAAGGACCAGGCGGCCTCATCCAGCGAAAGGGTGACCTTACGCGTTGCCATACCAATTATCGTACCGACTTTTCCCGCCGCTGCCAGCGGAAATTGTCCGGTTCCAGGCGGCGGACCGGCAACTGATGGCTAGTGACTGCTGTTACTGTGGGCGCCTGAATACCCGGAGAGGCGGACACATGACGATGTTGAACCATCATCGGACTGGCCTGGGCGAGCCCCTGGTTCTGGTGCACGGCATCGGCAGCCGCTGGCAGGTGTGGGAGCCGATCATCGATACGCTCGCCGAGTCGTTCGACGTGATCGCCGTCGATCTGCCCGGATTCGGCGGGTCGGCACCGCTCGCCACCACCACCGTGGACACCCTCACCGACGCACTCGCCGAATTCCTTGCCGCCCAGGGCATCGAGCGGCCGCACCTTGCCGGCAATTCGATGGGCGGGTTGATCACGCTGAACCTCGGCGCCCGCGGGCTCGCCAGCTCCGTCACCGCTTTTTCCCCGATCGCGTTCTGGGACAAAGCCGGTCGCGTCTGGTGCCAGCAGTCGCTCGGCAAGTCACGCATGCTCGCGGGACGGCTGAAGCCCGCACTGCCGGCGATCCTCGGCACTGCCGCAGGGCGCACCACCTTCCTGAGTTTGGTCTTCGGCAAGCCATGGGCCGTCGACGCGCAAGTGGCCGTCGATACCGCGAACGGAGCCGCCGACGCGCCGGGTTTCGAACCGGCGCTCGCTTCGTTCACCGACGCGAAGCTGCTCGAAACCGGCTGTCTGGCAGAGATTCCCGTTACCGTCGCCTGGGGCAATCGCGATATTCTGCTGACCTACCGCACCCAGAGCCGCCGCGCCCGCGCGCTGCTGCCGGAGGCCGCGCACGTCACGTTGCACGGCAGCGGGCACACACCGTTCTACGACGATCCCGCCGCGTGCGCGCGAGCGGTGCTCGACACCATCGCCAGGAAGTAACCGCTACTCATCGCTCCCGGCGCGGCTCGGTCAGCGTGTCCGGATGCGCCGTCCCGAGCAGGATGCGTACCGCATTCCGCCAGCGGTGCTGGATGATTCTGTTCCGATCGACCTCGCCGGTCAGCAGCACACGTAGTGCGAGACCGGTCATGATCTCGATGGTGAACTCGGTGATCGTCGGCACCCGGGGGTCGTTGGGGAACTCCGCGCGGAAGACATCGCGAATGCTGGTGTGCATCAACTCGAACAGCCGATGCTCCAGGGGCAGGAAGGCGGCGAGCAGCTCGGGATCGGTGCGCGCACCCACCCACATTTCCAGCGCGGCCCAGAACGATGGCCCGCTGAGCATCCGCATGGTCAGCTCGACGGCCGTCTCCAATCGATCGGCCGTCGCCGGAATGTCCTCGAATTCCTTTGTCAGCTGGTCGAATCGACGGGCGGCGAGATGCTCGACGGCACCGGCGAGCAGATCGGCCTTGGTCGGAAAATGATGCTGCAGTGTGCCGCGCGGCACGCCGGCCCGCTTCTGCACCTCCAGCGTGGTGGTACCCGCGTAACCGACCTCGATCAGGCTCTCCACCGCCGCGTCCAGGAGCCGCGTGCGCATGCGCGCGCGGCGCTGCCCCTGCGTCTCCCGGGCGCGTTCTCCCGAGGCGGTCAGCGTCCCTGCCATTGCGGTTCGCGCTTCTGCGCGAAGGCGAGCGCGCCCTCGGCAGCGTCCTTGGAAAACAGTGCTGGCAGGGCGATCTCACCCTGCTTGGCGAACGCCTCGGCCACCGGCCAGTCCGGCGACTCGTCGATGATCCGCTTGCTCGCGGCGACGGCGAGCGGTGCGGCGGTAGCGATTTCGGCGGCCAGCTCCAGCGCGACGGCCAATGCGGCACCGGGCTCGGCGATCCGATTGACCAGACCCAGCTGGTACAGCCGTTCGGCGCCGATCCGCCCGCCGGTCAGCGCGAGTTCGGCCGCCATGCTGCGCGGCAACCGCTGGGTCAGGCGCAGCACGCCACCACCCGCGGCGACCAAGCCGCGCTTGACTTCCGGGATGCCGAACTGCGCGTTACTGGCGGCGACGATCAGGTCACCGGAGAGCGCCAACTCGAAACCGCCTGCCAGCGCGAAGCCCTCGACGGCCGAGATCATCGGCTTCACCGGAGGTTTCGCGGCGATGCCAAGCGGGCCACGCCGCTGCGTCATCGGCATCTCACCCTTCGACGCGGCGACGAGATCCATCCCCGCGCTGAAGGTGCCGCCCGCGCCGGTGAGCACGAGCACCCGAGCCGCGTCGTCGGCCTCGAACTCGTCGACGGCGTTCTCGATGGCCTGCGCGGTCGCCAGGTTGATCGCGTTGCGGGCCGCGGGGCGGTTGACGGTCAGCACGGTGATGGCGTCGCGCCTGTCGACCAGGATCAGGTCGGATCCGCCCGCGTCCCGTGTCGAGTCGCCCTGCGATGCTGCGGTCATTTGACGGTCCTCTCGATGAGCGTCAGCTTGTCTGCTGCGGTGATGTCGGCGGCAACGCCGAGCGGGTCGCCTTCGTCGAACGCCGCGACGGTCTCGGCGTCGGATGCCCGGATCAGTATGCGGGCGCCGGCTGGCGTCAGGGCGCTGACCACGACCGCCTCGGGCTCGTCGGCGTGGTCCGGCGCGGGGCCTTTGCGGTAGGCGACGGTGTACGACTCGACCGTGGCGGGCCCGGTGTAGCCGGGTGCGGCCTCGCGCCGGGCGGCAGGCACCTGCGCCTCGATCGAACGGAACAGCCGCGCAGGCGGTTCGGCCGAGTACACGCCGACACCGTGCTTGGTGATGTACCAGCCGAGCGCGGTCGCCAGACCGTACGCACTCGGGTCCTCGCGCAACAGGCCGACCAGAGTCGCGATCGAATGGGTCGCGTAATTGTTGCCGGGCCCGCCCCCGAAGGTGAGGCCGCCGGTGACCGAGAGCGGCCGCGCCGGATCGTCGATCGGCAGCCCGAGCGCCTCGGCCGCGACCTGCACCGCGACCGGGAAGCACGAGTACAGGTCGATATGCGCCACGTCATCGATGCCGATGCCCGCGGCACCCAGGGCAGCCTGTCCGGCGGCCGCGATGGCAGGTGAGGCAGCCAGGTCCGCGCGTTCGGAGACGAACCATTCGTCGGTGGCGGTGGCGCCGCCGTGCGGGAACACCCACCGATCTCGCGGCACCCCGGCCGCTGTCGCGGCGGCCGCACTGCACACGATCAGCCCCGCACCTTGATTCACCGAAAGGTTCGCGATGAGCAGCTTCGGATACGGCGTAGACACCATACGGTTCGCGGGCGTCGGCGTCACCAGATCGGTGGCCGCCTGCGGTGTGGGCTGCCAGGCATAGGGATTGCCCGCCGCGACCTCGGACAGGCGCGACCACAGGCCGCCGATCCGCGCGCGATGCTCGTCCTCGCTCAGGCCGAGCCGACCACGCAGCGCGGTTTCCATCAGTGCGTAGAAGTACACCGGTCCCCACAACCCGGCCGCGGTCTCCATATCGGAGTTCGGCGCACGATCCGAGCCGATGAGTTCGGTCGGTTGCACGTCGTCGGACTGTTCCGGCCAATCCAGGGTGGCACCCGTGCGTGTGGCGGTATTCCAGGCGGCCACCGCCTCGGCCCCGGTGATCAGCGCGATGTCGGACTGCCCGTCGGCGATCGCCTGCGCGACCGTGTTGAGCAGCCGCTGCGGTGCGTCGCCGCCGAACCGCACGGACTGCACCGTCCGCTTCGGCGACGCGCCGAGTTCCGTGGCGACCAGTGCGCCGAGATCCGCGTACGGCCTGCTGACCGGGGCCGCCGCCGCGATCAGATCGGCGGATCGGAGCAGCCGATCGCCGGTGCCGCTGTCGGCGCCCGCGCGGCGCAGCGATTCGGCGGCGAGCTCGACCGGACCCGGCAGTCCCGGTTCGCCGCTCCGGTGCACGACCTGTCCGGCACCGACCAGCACCGGCGTCCGGGGATCCATTCCCGCTGGCAGCATTGTTCCTCCGATGATCTTGCGGGGCGTCGAGCGTGCCACGGTAGGGGCGGTCGGCGCGGATACCGTCAGCATTGACGGTAACTTGCGTTCGATTAGAGCAGAGTCCGGACGGCCGGGCAATGGCCCCCTACCGTTGAACTGACTCACGGGTAAGATCCGGGAATGGGCACCAACATCGCGCTGCGCTTCGACGGCGACCGCGCCTACGTCACCCTCGACCGGCCGGACAAGCACAACGGCCTCACCATCGAGATGCTCCGGGACCTGATCGACACCGCGCACACCATCGCGGGGCGTGCCGACGTGCGCGCGGTCATCCTGTCCGGCAACGGCCCGAGTTTCAGCAGCGGCCTGGACATCGCCAAGGCCACCGGTGACCCGCTGTCGATCGTGCGCAGCTTCGTCCCACTGCCATGGCGCGGCACCAACACCTTTCAAGAGGCCTGCTGGGCTTGGCGGCGGTTGCGGGTTCCGGTGATCGCCGCGGTGCACGGCCGCTGCTACGGCGGTGGACTGCAGCTCGCGCTGGCCGCCGACTTCCGCTTCGCCACCCCCGATTCGGAGTTCTCCGTGATGGAGGTCAAGCACGGTCTGGTGCCCGACATGACCGGTGCGGCCACCCTGTCCCGGCTGATCGGCGTCGACAAGGCGCTGCTGCTCGCCACGACCGCGGACACGGTCGATGCCGCGTACGCCGAGCGCGTCGGCCTGGTCACCGAGGTCACCGCGGATCCGGTCGCCGCCGCGGAGAAACTCGCCGACCGCATCGCGACCCGCTCGCCGCACGCCGTTGCCGGTGCCAAGCGGCTGTTCGACAAAGCCTGGGAGGCTTCGACACGCCGCACGTTCGCGCTGGAACGCGCGACACAGTTGCCACTGATCATTCGGCTGGCCACGGCGGGGAGTAAATCCAAGAAAAGCTAGTGCTCAGGACTCCTTTTTGAGCTACGCGCCACAATGCCGACGACTGCGCTGCTAGCATTTCCCAAGGATTTGCCAGCCAGTCGAATTGTGGTGCGTTACACACCGCGAGGGGTCTGTGTATCGCGGGAAGTCTGTGTGTCGCATCGCGCTCGGCGTGATACGGAGGGCTCACAGACCTTGACCAGAACGGCATCCATCTTGCTATCGGCGCTGGCGGGTGCTTCAGCCTTGCTTATCAGTGCTGCCACCCCGGCCACCGCCAACCCGAACACCATCAATCCGATTCCGGTACTCAATGGCAGCACCGGCCTGCCGCACCTGCATGGGCGCACCAAAGCCGTGTTCCAGATGACCGGCATGGCCAGCCCGAACAACACCCAGGCTTACAACGTGCTCGGCACCGACCTCGGCATCATGTGGGATAACGGCAACGGTGAGTTGCTGACGGCATTCGGCGACACCGCGGGCCTCGGATTTCCGAATCTGCTGGCGGGCAGTATGTGGTCGTGGCGGTCCAATATTCTGATGCGCAGCCACACCCAGAATCCGGCGGGCGGGATCTATTTCGACAGTGTCGTCCGGGATGTCTTCGGACAGGCGCGTGATCTTGTCCCCAGTCCGAAAATTCCGTTCCTGGAGATCAGCCGCATCCCAACCGCGGGCATCTCGGTCGGCGGGGTGCAATTCATGAGCCTCATGTCCGTACGGAGCTGGGACGATGTCGGGCAATGGAGCACCAATTTCTCCGGACTCGCCGCGTCCGCCGACAACGGCGAAACCTGGGGTGAGCTGCCCGCCACCCGGCGCCCGGACGAGGGCGGCAACAGCAACTTCCAGATGAACGCCTTCCTCAAGGACGGTGGCTTCGTCTACGAGTACGGCACCCCGTCCGGCCGCAATCAGGCCGCGTTCGTGGCCCGGGTGCCGGAGGCCGAGATCACCGACCTCGGTGCGTACGAATACTGGGACGGCGAAGGATGGCGACGCGGCGACGTCAATGCCGCGGCGCCGATCATGTGGGGCGTCGGCGAAATGTCGGTGATGTACAACGCATATCTGGGCCAATACATCTCGCTCACCACCGACCCGTTCAACTCGGTGGTGATGCGGCGCGCGCCCGCACCGGCCGGCCCGTGGAGTGAGCCCGAGGTGTTGATCGACACCAGGGAGTTGCCGAGCGCGTACGCGCCGTCGATCTTCCCGTACCAGACCGGACGCGATCTGTACTACCTCACTACCGTGCACAGTCAGTACAACGTGCTGCTCATGCGCACAACGCTGTAGCGGGTTTCCCGCACCTGGTTCCGCGCGATCCGGCACCACCTTGACCTCAACACGACTTCACGTATGAGGCTCGGCGGTGTCGGATCGTCGTCTGCAGGAGGAACCATGGGAACCGTCGCACCAGTGCGTGAATGGCTCAGAGCCAACGCACATCCGGTAATAGATACCGATTCCGCCTATACCGGGCCGGACCTCGATCCGCTGATCGATCGGCTCGGTGTGGCGACGGTGGTCGGACTGGGTGAGTCGACGCGGTTCTCCCGGCAGATCTACGGGGTGCAGGAGCGCGTGTTCCGTGCACTGGTCGAGCGACACGGCTTCCGCGGCTTGGCCATTCAGGACAGCGCGCGCTCCGGCGAGCGGTGGGATCGGTATGCACGCACCGGTGCAGGCGATCCCGAATCGGTGCTGGCCGGCTCGTGGCGGCCGTGGCGGACGACGGAAACCATTGCGGCACTGGAGTGGATCCGCGCGTTCAACCAGGACCACCCCGATGATCCGGTGCGGATATCCGGCGTCCAGCCGCCGCATGCGGAGCCTGCCGACTACGACGTCGTGCTCGATCATGTGCGCCGCGTGGCGCCGGATCGACTGGCCGACATCGAGGTTCACCTCACGCCGATTCGTACCGCGCATCAGGTGGACGAACATGTCCAGCACCATCAGGGCATTCACCCGGGCCGCCCGTTCGCCGAGCACGCACGGGAGGCGGTCGCGTTGCTCGAAACTTTGCCGGGCACAACGGAATACGTTCGCACGCATGCCCGGTTGATACGCGACTTCCATGAAAACAGCGTCGCCGGGCAGGGTGGATTCGCCGGCGATGAGCGGCTCGCGGGCGAGCGGGTCATCGCTTGGCAGCGCCGCAGCGGAGCGAAGATCGTCTACTGGGACGGCATCGCGCACACAACGAATCTCGGGATACGAATGGGGACAGCGGAATTCCGGGGTGTCGGCACTTATCTGCACAACGAGTTCGGCCCCGAGTACGTGTCGGTGGCACTCGGCTTCCACCACGGCGACCTCGGCGTGGCTATCGCGCCCGATCCCCGCGCCGAGTTGCTGGACGCGACGCTCGGCTCGGTCGATCTGCCCGCCTACTACGTCGACCTCCGCGACGACGCACCGGACGCGGTGCGCGACTGGTTCCGCAGCCCGGCGAAGGCCCGCGTCATCAGCGGCATCTACGACCCGGCCGAGGACGCCACCGCCGACCTCAGCCTCGACTCGCTGTCCGACGCCTTCGACGTGCTGGTGCACATCCGGGAAACCTCGCCGGTGCACTGGCTGCCCATCGGGGATCAATAGACTCACGGGCATGGATGCGACCGATTGGGACGAGCGCTACGCGCACACTGAATTGGTCTGGGGCGCACCGCCGAACAACACCGTGGTGGAGCACGTCTTCGGGCTGGAGCGGCGCACACCGCTGCAGCCCGACCATCCCGACGGTGACCCGCCCGAACTCCCCCGCGCCCTCGACCTGGCCTGCGGCGAAGGTCGCAACGCACTGTGGCTGGCCACGCACGGCTGGCAGGTGCACGCCGTCGACTATTCGCAGGTCGGCGTGGACAAGGGCCGGACCATCGCCACCCGACTGTCCCGCTCGGTGCGCAGCCGCATCACCTGGCAGTGCGCCGACGTCATCGATTTCGCCGCCGCCGAGCTCACCGGTCCGTTCGAGCTGGTCCTGATGGTCTTTCTGCACCTACCCGCCGAGCAGCGGCGCAAGGTGGTCCGTCAGGCTGCTGACCTGCTTGTTCCTGAGGGCACCCTGCTCGTCCTCGGCCATGACTCCACCAATATCACCGAGGGTTACGGCGGTCCGCAGGACCCGTCCGTCCTGTTCACCCCGGACGACATCGTCGCCGACCTGGGCGATGCCATCGCGGACGACAGTATTCGGGTCCGGCTGGCCGAACGCGTCTTGCGCCCCACCGAGGGGCGCGATGCCATCGACGCGCTGGTCATCGCCAACCGCCCGGCGGTGGGATCGAACGAGATCCAATCGGTGTAGCGATGCGGTGCCGACCCGCAACGCCGCCGAAGCTGCGGTCAACGACATTTGGGGCGTGCCCGCGGCATCGGTCTTGGCTACCGTGCTTGATGATTCACCCCCATCGAGGAGTTGCCTGATGAACCGTGCCGTGCTGAAAATCGTTGCCACCGTGGCGATCACCCTGACCGCTGGTGCGGGGGTGGCGAACGCGGCCGGGAACCCGGGCGGAATTCCGCTGGAGCCCGCGACGAACAGCCAAGCGGATCCCGTCGGCACGGAAGCGACTCCGATCGGCGTCTCGCCCGGGTCGAGCGACGCCGCGTCCCTGGCCTGTCTCGTGCAGTCGATCTCCTATGGAGCCAGGTACTGCCTGTAGACCGTCCCGGCCGACTAGGTGCTCCAGCGCTGCAACCAGGGCGTGACCGTGTCGGCGATGACGTCGAATCCCGTGCGGAACGAGTGCGGCTGACCGGGAATCACGCACAACTCCGCCACATCGGCGGCATCCGGAATGCCGAACGGATCGCTACCCCCGTTGATCACGACCACCTCGATATCACCCGCTTCGAGCAGCTCCGCGCGCCGCGACTTCTCCGGCTTCCCCGGCGGATGCAGCGGAAACGACAGCGCGATCACCCCGCGCGCCTCGACCGCGATCGCCGTACGACAAGCGACCCGCGCCCCGTTGCTCCGCCCACCTTGGATCAGCGGAACCTTCTTCACCCGACCCCGCAGCGCCGCTACGATCTCCAGCCAGGCCTCGTCCTGCTTCACCGCCGACCCCGGCGCTCGACGGCCCGCCAGCCGATAAGGCTGCACAACCCTGGCTACCGCGCCACCCAGCGCCACTGCCGCGTCGCGCACGGTCAGGATGTCCTTCGCGTCGACCCCACCGCCCGAACCGTGCGTGAGCACCAGGAGAAACGCGGGCTTGCGTGGCTGGTCGAGCTCGATTTCGGCCGGTCCGGCACTCGTCTCGATGCGCACACCTCACGGTAACCGCGTCGGCGCGTCAACTCGCGACGCCCCGCGCGGTGCTGTTTTTCGCGTCACATTCCCGCTCGAGCCTTTGCCAGCCCATTACCGGTCGGTAATATGGACCGTAAGTTACCCGCGAGTAGCATGCGGAACACCGGCTACCGGTAGAGCGAAACACGGGCGGGAACGGTCAACCAACCGACCGCACCAACTCAACGGAGAGTGAGTACTGACATGGGTCACTACAAGAGCAACGTCCGCGACCTGGAGTTCAACCTCTTCGAGGTCCTTGGACTCGGTTCGATCCTCGACAGCGGCGCCTACGGCGACCTCGACACGGACACCGTCAAGGAGATGCTCAACGAGGTGCGTCGCCTGGCCGAGGGCCCGCTCGCGGAGTCGTTCGCCGACGCCGACCGCAACCCGCCGGTCTTCGACCCGCAGACGCACACCGTCGCGATCCCCGAATCGTTCAAGAAGTCCTTCCGCGCGCTGCAGGAAGGCGGCTGGGAGAAGCTCGGCATCCCCGAGGAGCTCGGCGGACTCGGCGTCCCGCGCACCGTGCACTGGGCCATCAGCGAGCTGATCCTCGGTGCACAGCCCGCCGCGTACATGTACGCCGCAGGTCCCGGCTTCAACACCATCTTCCACAACAACGGCACCGATGAGCAGAAGAAGTGGGCCAAGATCGCGATCGACCGCGACTGGGGCGCCACCATGGTCCTCACGGAGCCCGACGCGGGCTCCGATGTCGGCGCGGGTCGCACCAAGGCGATCAAGCAGGAAGACGGCAGCTGGCACATCGAAGGTGTGAAGCGCTTCATCACCTCCGCCGACGCCGACGACATGTTCGAGAACACCGTCCACCTGGTGCTGGCCCGCCCCGAGGGCGCGGGCCCCGGCACCAAGGGCCTGTCGCTGTTCTTCGTGCCGAAGTTCCACTTCGACCACGAGACCGGTGAACTCGGCGACCGCAACGGCGTCTTCGTCACCGGCGTCGAGCACAAGATGGGCCTGAAGGTCTCGGCCACCTGTGAGGTCACCTTCGGCGGCAACGGCATTCCGGCCAAGGGCTGGCTCGTCGGCGAGGTGCACAACGGCATCGCGCAGATGTTCGACGTCATCGAGAACGCCCGGATGATGGTGGGCACCAAGGCCATCGCCACCCTGTCGACCGGTTACCTCAACGCTCTCGACTACGCCAAGGAGCGCGTCCAGGGTGCCGACCTGACCAAGATGACCGACAAGGCCGCGCCCCGCGTGACCATCACCCATCACCCCGACGTGCGGCGCTCGCTGGCCAGCCAGAAGGCCTACGCCGAGGGCCTGCGCGCGATCTACCTCTACACCGCCGCGCACCAGGATCCCGATGTCGCCCAGCAGGTTTCCGGTGCCGACGCCGATCTCGCGGACCGGGTCAACGACCTGCTGCTGCCGATCGTCAAGGGTGTCGGTTCCGAGCGGGCCTACCAGTACCTGACCGAATCGCTGCAGACCTTGGGTGGCTCCGGCTTCCTGCAGGACTACCCGATCGAGCAGTACATCCGCGACGCGAAGATCGACTCGCTCTACGAGGGCACCACCGCGATCCAGGCGCAGGACTTCTTCTTCCGCAAGATCGCGCGGGACCGTGGCGTCGCGCTCGCGCACGTAGCCGGCCAGGTGCAGAAGTTCATCGAGTCGGAGGCGGGCAACGGCCGCCTGAAGGGTGAGCGCAAGCTACTCGCCACCGCGCTCGAGGACGTGCAGGCCATGGCCGCCACGCTCACCGGGCACCTGATGGGCGCCCAGGAGAACCCGTCCGAGCTGTACAAGGTCGGCCTCGGGTCGGTGCGCTTCCTGCTCGCCGTCGGCGACCTGCTCATCGGCTGGCAGCTGCTGCGTCAGGCCGAGATCGCCATCAAGGCGCTCGACAACGGTGCCACCGGCGCCGACGAGTCGTTCTACCAGGGCAAGGTCGCGGTCGCGCAGTTCTTCGCGCGCAACATGCTGCCGGAGCTGACCGCGGTCCGCACCATCCTGTCGAACCTGGACAACGACATCATGGAGCTGGACGAAGCAGCGTTCTGATCTCGATAACGACGAAAACGGCCCGGATCGCTCCGGGCCGTTTCTCGTTGTCAGGCTGCGCTCGAACCGACCAGATCGTCGACGACGACCAGGTTGCCGCCCAGCTGTTTGGCTTGATACATCGCGGAGTCGGCGCGCGCGAGTAGATAGGCGGGCGTCGGCGAGTCACCGCCCCCGTCGAAAACCGCGACCCCGACGCTCGCGGTCACCTCCACTGGTTCCGGGTCCTGGCCTGCCACCGCGTCGATCTCGTCCGGCTCGGCAACTGCTCGCCGCACCAGTTCCGCGACCGAGCGCGCCGACAGGGCGTCCAGGTGCCCGAAGATGACGAACTCCTCGCCACCCGTCCGTGCCAGAAGCAGCGGCCCCACCGCGCGGCGCAGCCGTTTGGCCGTCCGGCGCAGCACCTCGTCGCCCACGGCGTGCCCGAAGCGGTCGTTGATGTCCTTGAACCGATCGAGATCGACCGCGATAGCGCAGGCCGGAGCCTGCCGAGCGGACTCCGTCAACGTGGACAGACGCAATTCGAGCCCGCGACGGTTCAACAGCGCCGTCAACGGATCGGTCACCGCGTCCTGGCGCAGCACCCAGTAACAGAACTGCATCGAGGGCAGCAGCACGACGCCCGCCGCCACCGAGATCAGCACGATCGCCAAGCCGACCATCGGATCGCCGCCCACCGCGACCATCCGGACGGTCAACGCCACCACCGACAAGATCGTCCAGGCCGCGTGCACCGCCAGCACCTTGGCGTTGTGCATCACCGCCAGATAGCCGCCGGTGACCACCAGCAGGACGGCGCCGAGCGCGCCGTACACGCGATCCGCTTCCTGCAGGCAGGCCAGCGTGATCGCCAGATCCGCAGCGGCGAAGAGAGTGAGGGATTCGGTCCGGGTCGGCCACGGCAGCAGCCACCAACGCAACGCCCAGAACAGCGCGAACCCGACGATGAACCAGTCCAGCGCCTGCCCGAACCTGCTCGGCGGGCCCGTCTCCGACGACAGCACCAGAACAGCGATGCCCGCCAGCACCGCCCCACCCGTACCGACGACAACCTTCGTCCAGCGCACCGCCGCGTGGGAGTCGAGGGCGCGCGCCAGCCAGTTGTAATCGGCCGGGTCCTGCCACCAAGCCTCGAGCAACACGCGACCATTGGCCATAGCCACCACCAAGCGCAGAGGGATCGGTTCCATCGCATATACGTCGAGCGCGAGATTTCCTCGTTGAATCTCACCAGCTAACTGATCAAGTGTATTGCTGGCGTGCCGTGGGGAGACGTGTGTTAGTGCGCACAGCGCTTTGACCTGGGGAATCATGCTTGACGAGCAGCACGCCCAGACCGCAGGCCCGCCTTAGTCAACTTTCAGCTACCTCAGCGGATCAGCCGGTCGCGGATACGGCAAAGCGGCCCGGATCGCTCCGGGCCGCTTCGTGACATTCGGGACGCCCCGCCGTCCCTGCCCAGCACTGTGCGGGGCGATGTCTCTTCGATGAACTACGGGGCGGGCTTGTTGCCCGAGCCGCTGGACAGCGCCTTGACGATCTCGCCGATGGCCTTGCTCGAGCCGGTACCCGTCGGGTCCGGCTCACCGGGGGCGACCACCGGCTCCACGGTGCCCGGCTCCAGCTTCAGACCCGGCGCCGCGTCGGCGGTTGCCATGCCCGACCCAGCGATGAGGACGCCGGCGGCCGCGGCCAGCACGATCCCGAATACACGCGTTTTCTTCATTCAGTTGCTTCCTTTACCGAATATCCAGGTCGATGCCCTTTGGTATCGACCGCAGCCAGTTCTATCACGGGAATTCGGAGGTCAGCGACCTTTCGGCCATCGCGGGTTTCGGTCAGTGATAGCCCATGGATTGCAAGTGGAAGCGTGTGCAACTTGCAAAGTGCAAGCTAGCTTATTGCCAGTTCCGGCCCATATTATTACCGGCATTCAGATTCGGGGCACGGCTGAAAGCCGCCGAGAAGCAGGGCATTCATGGCGCACTAGCCACTCGACATCATGTGACACAGAGCGCACGTATCCAGATCAGCAAATTGATGGCATTCACGTAACTAATTGATGATTCATCGACTGGCGAAATTTTGTGCATCCAGCAAACAGGCGGCTACGTTGTGATTCATCACATACCAGCTTATCTGTAACATCGGGGCCGATTCGCCGGATACCGGCGGGCACACCGATCGACGAGTCAGAGCGCCAGCCGCTCGATGCCGTATTCGTCAGCCACCAGGATCTCGCTACTGGTAACCGCTATGCCCATCGGACGACGCAGCACCCCCGGCGCGAATGGTAGAACCGACTGCACCCCTTCCGGAGTCATCTTCAGAACTCTTGGGCTCACGTCGCTTTGGACTCCGACCTGCGCTACATAGACGTTTCCGGCAGCATCGATGTCCAAGCCAGAAGGCCGATCAAGGCTGGTAAACGGCAGCGTGGTCTGGTTGCCAGCGGCGTCCCGCCGAACAATACCGATCGTTTCGTCACCGTTCGAGACAGTGATCGTGCCCGCATCATCGACGACGATGCCGAACGGATAGCCGAGCGGGGCGGGTGGGATAGTTTCCTGGGTTCCGTTCGGTGCAACACGGACAATTCTGCCGTGGTAGAAGTCCACGACGTACAAGTTGCCCACAGAATCGACATGAACGTCGGTAGGGTTTCGGAGCTCAGGAACCTCGATAACCGTCTGAACACCACGAGCACTGAGGCGATGCACGAAGCCCCGCTTGTATTTGAGGTCATACTGATAGTCGCAAGTGTATACATTTCCTGCCGCATCCACCGTCACGCCGAACGGGCGCTTCAGCCACCGAAAGGGCAGCGTGACCGAGTTTCCCTCCGGATCCACCTTGTATACCTGACCGGATGAATTCCCGGCAACGTAAGTGTTGCCGGCGGCGTCGACCGCGACGCCGGTAGGACCATAGACAGCCATTTATTCCGCTCCTTCATTGATGTACTTACAGCGGGCACAAAAAAGCGGCCCGAATCCATCGGACCGCCCGATATTCACAACCAAACGGCGACTCCAGCATCGCGCTGCGCCTACAACTCACGTCGGCAGCGGTTCGAACGGTCGAGCCAATCAGCGGGTAGACCGTTATTCCGAGACACCCCACAAGGATGCCGCGGACGCGGATCTCATCACCTACCGACTGCGATAGTCCCCCACGACGGCAGGCTGAAGAGGATCACCGTTGCCGTCGGTAGCCAGATGCGCTTTGGTGGTCAAGTCCGCCCCGCGACCGGCCGATGGCGTGATCGGCTGGCTCATAAAATTACTGTCCGGGCCGCCGGGGCCCGGCCACCGCGGGATGCCTTGGCGTTGTGTCGATGGACTCGAATGGTCGAATCCACCGACACAACCCAATCCAGATTCCCGGTCGCATCCGCGAGCGCGGTCAACGCGACCAGCACCCGATTCAGGTTCCGTCACCGGCTATCGGCGATGCCGCTTCACTACTGTCTGCCACGGACCGAATGCCTCCGGAAGATCCCGTTACAGCACTCTAAACCGCAACCGAAACACCATCTCCCCATCACCAACCGATTGTTGGCGAAGTTGCGGCCAACCTGACTATCGGATTTCGGTAACAACAACCCCGGCAACTGCCACTGCTTGTCCGTCAGAACTCGATACCGATCACCAACGACCGTCGACATGGCAAACATGATGCCCGACCCCACGACCTCCCGAACACAATCCACAGAACCGTATTGGGAGACATGGCCTAGTACGGATTGACCATGATTGTTCGCGGTGTGATCTGGCTGAGGAGTTGCATGTGCACCGTCGCGTCCACAATCTGCACGTGGTCGGGCAGCATTGGCCCACCTAGCGCTTGGGCCGGAACAAATCCATACATGGTGTCCGGACCAACCGGCCCCAACCGCTTCAATACCCGCTTGAACAGCGGCCTGTCGTCGTCACCATCCGGATCCAAGAGATCACCGCTCGCCGCCCTCAACGAGGTGAAAATCTGTACATCGCGCCCGAAGTCATCCGACATGTCGCTGGACTTGTCCATAGGCAATAACCAGCCGCTGTAAGGAATGACGGTCAGGCTCAATCCGGTCCGTTGCCCCCAGAGTGTCATCCTGCCGAACGCCGATCTGGTTACTGCCACCCATTTGTCGTTACCGAACGGCAGATCGATACCCGCCGTCCACTCGTCCACCGTCGTCTGCCACTCCTCAGGATCGCAAAGCCACATCAATCCCTTCCGGAAACCAGCGAATCCGAGCTCACGCCACAAGTCGAGCAGAAAATTCGGAACCTGTCCCGCATACTTCTCGAACCGTTCCTCGGGAGCGGGAACCGAAAAACTCGGACGACCCCACTTCTGAGTTATATCCTTGACAGGAAAAGGCATCCGCTACCTCAAAATCCACTCGACATTCAACAGATGGTCACCTTGGCCCGACCGAACCAAGTCCTCAGCGTACCGTCTCAGGTCATCCGCCAACCCACGATGGGCCCACTGGCTGCCGAGCGAGGAGTTCACAAAAGTGTCTCCCATCTTGGGCAGCCCGCTGGCATCGAGCCCGATGACGTCGAGCCCGCCGGCAACGATGTCCTGTTCATGCAGCGCTGCCAAGTTCTTCGTACGTTCCTTCGCCCGCTCCTTGGCATAGAGTGCCGGCTTCATACCGTCTAGAGCTTCTGGATCTTCGTACAGCAGCCGAAGAGCATTCGACTCCTCTTCAGCAAGAATTGCTGCCTTATATTCCTTGTTTGCCGCCTTTTGGGCCTTTCCTTTTCGCGAAACCGTCTTCATATTGTGCAGCAGCTCATTGGCGGTCATCTTGTTGACGCCAGCGATCTGCCCTTCAATTTGGCGAACAGTCTCACCCACCTTATGCCGAGTATTTACGGTCTTACCTCGGTTGAAATCCACCGTATGCTTTTGTGTTGCCCGCGGCCGTACGGGCCCGAAGGCGTTGTTCGGCATGGACACCGGGCCGCTGAAACGTGGAAGGAAACCACCGCCCGGACCGTGGGTCGCGGCAAACCGGGCTCGCAGCGCGTCAGCGAGAAGATTATCTAGCTCAGATAAGCCGCGGGCTCCGGCGACCAACTGGGGTTCGACGCGGGGACCAAGAAAGTTCAGTAAATCATGCAATCCGGAACGCGTATTGTGAACGCTGGCGCGAGCCGTCGTTTCGAGACGTGCCATCGATTCGATGAGCCCCTCGATCTTCACATCGCGCCAGACCTGGAACCTTTCAGGAACAGTGCGGAATCGCTCGATGCTCGTCACCAAGTTGGCCGGGATGTTCCGCAGCGCTTCGCCAGCGCCGGTCACCCCCGGCATGCTTCGCAATCCGTTGGTGGCGAAACTAGGTAGATTGCGTAGGGAATCGAAACTGTTCTTCGCGAAATCGGGAAGGTTTCGCAAAGGGTTGTACATACTCGAATTGGGTAGTGCCCGGACAACTATCGATGGCGAGACCTGTCTAGCCGCTGCCGCTGCGGCGGCTTCTGCGATTGCGATCTCACCAGTGCGCAGTGCGGTTGTTCCAGCACGAACAGGTGCGCCGCCGAGGGGCAGGAACATGGTGGCGGCCAGGGCTGCCTCCCAGTCGGCCGGCGCCTTGTCCATCTGCGCCTGTGCCGCCTGCAACCGAGCCCGTCCAGACGGGGTGTATGGATCACCACCCAAGCCATAAAAGGCACCGCCGACTTTGTAGCGGTACCAGTCGGCGACAGTCGTGCCAGATGCAACGACGCCGTCCCACAGCAGACGACCAGGGGCAACGACAGCGTTCATCGACCGCTCATAGTGCGTGGCGGCC
This sequence comes from Nocardia sp. CS682, assembly GCF_004634405.1. Lineage (NCBI taxonomy): Bacteria > Bacillati > Actinomycetota > Actinomycetes > Mycobacteriales > Nocardiaceae > Nocardia > Nocardia sp. CS682. The sequence continues at coordinate 4,291,227 of NZ_CP029710.1, forward strand.
GCAGCCCGATAGGCGGGGTTCATCGGGTTGGCCGCAGCCTGGAGCCCGGGTGCAAAATTGAAGTTGGAAACTAGATCCGAACCCCAGGTCTTCAGACTGTTGCCGACACCAGCAGTCCAGTCCCAACCCTTTTCGATAAAATCGCGCCGGTCCGGTGGCAGATTGAAAGCTATGGGCTTGCCGGTGGCGTCGTACACTGCCGACGCACCATCACGGAACTTCCGGTTGATTGTTTTGTCGACCTCGTTGTAGATATCGGTGTACGATTTGTTCGATCCCGCGCCGTAAAACGAATCGAACATGACGCCGCGGTGGTCGATAAAGTAGACATGGGTGCCTTCTTTGGTCTGTTCGGTCCGGCCCATGGTGATGCGGCCTTGCAGATCCTTGCCAACATTCCACGGCTTACCGTCCGGGCCGAGCTGCCACCCTTCGCCATTTGTATCGAACTGACCGATGAAGGTGCTTTCTACGCCGCCTTTTCCGTCTGATTTAGCAGTAGATATAGTGAGGTTGCCATAGTTGTCATAATGATAGTTGTCGAACATTCCATATTGATTGGGTACCGCGACATCAATACCGACCAGGTTTCCATCTTTGTCGTATGAAGGATTCTTGATGCCCTTATAGTCTGGCGTTGAAACATAGGCCCGATCCGGTCTTCCGGCGGTCGAGGTGCCTGAATTGTAATCCTGGCCGTACATATCCGACTCAACCGTGTACTTGCCACCATAGAAGGCGGTACCGTCGGCGTTGAGATTCCAGCGCTGCCATCCGCCTTGGCCGTTACCCGCTACACGGGAAGTGGTGAAACCGCCTTTTCCGTCGGGAATCGTTTGATCGACAGTCTGGTTCCCATTTCCGAACGGAATTCGGTTGTGCACGATCCGGCCGTCAGGCAGCGTCGTGTCCCACTCGTCGCCCGGCTTGCGGCCTCTGGTGTCCGGCAGGCCGAAGATGTCTGGATCAGGAGCGGCCTCTGGTTGCGCAGGCTGTTGATTCCCTGTACCAGGCTGCTGGTTTTGATTCGGATTCGACGGCGTTGTCACTCCCGGTTGCGTCGTCACTCCCGGTTGCGTCGGGGGCGTCGTCACTCCCGGCTGCGACGGGGGCGTCGTCACACCTGGTTGCGACGGGGGCGTCGTCACTCCCGGCTGCGACGGGGGCGTCGTCACACCTGGTTGCGACGGGGGCGTCGTCACTCCCGGCTGCGACGGGGGCGTCGTCACACCTGGTTGCGACGGGGGCGTCGTCACTCCCGGCTGCGACGGGGGCTTCGGCGGGGTCGTCACACCTGGTTGCGACGGGCCATTGATCAGCTGAATATCGTTGATCGGCGCGGCATGAAGGGTGCTCGTCTCGGCAATCTTGGTTGCCGATGTGACAAGCTCACGCCCGGCATCGATCCGCTCCACCTTCCGAGCCGCCGACACCGGTGTCATCCGATGAAAGTCGAAGACCCGGCCACTCGACCGACCGGAAGACGAATCAGCCGATGCTGCAAAGCTGTTCGTCAGCGAAGACAAGTTCGCGGCACGGCCAGCAACCCAAGCCGGGGAACTGTTTGTGGCCGGTCTGATGATGTCGGTACGCGACATAGCAGCACCTCGCATGGTATCGAAAAGCGGACTGGGACAGGGAGAAACAGCTGCGCGAGACGCCGAGTCGCATCCTCGGCACCGATTGCGGACCGTTCGTCGTGGTATCAGCCTGTGGTGGAACAGGATCCGGCTGCATGCGCCTGCGCTGTTTCTGCACGCTGCAACCAATGCTCCCGGTCCACCTCATTGCGCCGATTCCGCTCTTCCTCCGCCTGCGGGCCCGGACGCCTAACCGCGCTCGAGACTCACCGGTTCGATCAGTCCCGGCACAGGCGATCGGCTTTCCGACGGCAACCCGGAAACATCCGCAGGTTCATCGAAAGGTGCTGCGACCGTTGATGCCTCCGCAGCCGACCCACGAGCTGCATCTGCCATCTCGCTACGGTGAAGAGCCGCGCCAACTGCTGCCCGGCACTCGCCGGCGTCATTCGGTAGAAGTCGAAGACCCGTCTGTCGAGTCGCTCATCGGACGAATCAGCCGATCCACCATGCTGTTCGTCCAGCGCGGACAAGTTCGCGGCTCGGTGACCAACCCTAGGTAGGAACACCGTCCGGCGAAGGCCAGACAGAATCACGATTCGCCATTTCAACACCTGAATACATCGATTGATTCGAGAAAGGGCGCAGGTCTTCGACTCACATTACGGAAGCCGATGTGACACGGCGGACCGAATCCATTGGCCGGGAATGCTTTCAGTTGTTCGAAGAGGCTTGTGTGCTTGTGCGGATACCGCGAAGTAGAAGTGCGTGTGGGTGCACTCAGGGCCGACCGCAGTGGTCCCTCCGGCGTCCCGTCTCGACAACGCACTCGGCACTGCGGATGCCGATCCAGGGAGTTACCAAGGACAGCGCGCCCAGATGCGACAGCACCTCCCCCGCCACTGTCGCTAAATTCCAGAGGTGCTTGCACTGGAAAGCTTTAATAGATACGTGGCTAGCTGCAGGTAAACACATCCGAGAAGCTCGCACCGCTGCTGCCCAGTGCGAGCAGGATGGGCGGGAGGTGGCGATCGGCCATGAGTTGCCAGCTGAAATGAGGGCTGTTCCGGCGTCTGCAACGGCCAGCTGGCTACTTACGGCATCGAGGCAGAGCACGGCGTGCCCTGCATTTTGATGCTCAATATTCGGTCCGCCCAGATCAATTCGGTGTACCCGGACCTCTGGCCAAGGGTCCGGCCCGATCCGATATTGACCTACTGCAGCGCGGCGTCGGTGTGCACCCCGAGCACTTCTTCAGTGATTTATACGACCGCTTCGAGGCCGTGCATAGCAACGCCACGGGCGTTGCGACTAGTTGAGCCAACTAGAGAGTCACCGAGCTTCGATGTCGCCAGCCCGATCGGGCTCTCCCATGCCGATCTCTCGCATCATCCGCAGCATCACGGCCAAGTCTGCGACATCAGGGGCCGTATCGGCGCACCAGGCTGACACGCTGCTCCAACCTTGACGGGGCTTCCTCGTGGTCAACTATCTCGAGCACTGGCGGATCATCCTGGTCCAGCGCCGCCCCATCAACTACCTGATACACGTAGCCCCGATGAGCGCTCAGCACCGGCATCCCGTCACATCCTGGATCTCATGCTGTAAGCGCTCAAGCGTCGCGGCCGCGCACGATGCCGCCCTCCTGGTTCCTTCAGCCGCTGTGCGTGTGGCAATCCGCCACGCCCCGAGTGGCGAATTACGCTGCGCGAATGACACTCAAGCTCTATTGGTGGCCGAGTTGCTCATACACGACTGTGCGGATCTAATCCCACCGGTAGTTCTTCTCACCTTCGGAATCCGGCCACCCTTTGGCTCGGTCCGCTGCCAGGCGCCGTTTTTCCTGTACTACACGGTCGATGAGGAGGCCGAACCATTCGGTCACTGATTCGCGACGGCGAGTGACAACGCCAGATTCAGTGATCTCCCACAACGGTGGATCCGGGTCTCCCACATCGCTGCCGTCGATAACGAGGTAGCTATACCCTCCCGCTTCGGAAATCACCAAAAGGCCTGCTGGGTCTCGGATTGCATGTTCGGCCGCCTCTTCGAGGCCCCACAGCGCTCCCTGCTTGTCGTCCGCGTCCGGACCGCGCACACCGAATACCGTTCCGGGCAGGACGGATCCCGCATTCCTACCAATGATTCGTAGTACTTCACGCAAAGCCACCGGCAGCGTGCCGACCCCCTGCTCTGCGGCCATAGCATCGATTTCCGCATCACTGGCACCTTCGACCGTCTCGGCGCGAAAACCTTCGGAAACGGCGCGATCGAACAGATCGCGAATCACACCTGCCGCAGCAGCCTCGTCATTCATGGATACCCCATAGCGTCACGTCATGCAAATTCCTTGCGGTGATCTTCACCTTACCACCAAATGCATTCTTGAAGTCTATCAGCACCTGCTGGCACGATGCGCAAATTTGATCACGCGGAGGCTGAAGCGTTCTGCCCCGTGGATAGTCGATCACCATTTTCACTTCAAGATCTACTTTCGATAGATCCGCGCCCAACTGATGCGCCGCATCGTCAACAACCGCCTTGGGGTCAGCAGGTAGGCCGCGACTATTCTTTTCCGCTCTATTGATTGCATGCCCGATCGCTTCCTCGACTTCGGCCACTGTTTTCCCGGAGGACGAGCGCAGAATATCCCGCGTCAAATCTTCTAATATTTTCGGCTCAGAATCAAACGCACGATCATGGCCGACGATCTCGGTTTTGAATATCCGCCGACCCGGTGGAGGGAGCTGGGATAGATGCTGCCCAGGCGTTCCTTTGAGCCCTCGCGGCTCACCGCTCGATGCTGCAAACTTCTGGTTGTACTGCGCTTCATTCACCGTTCCGGTCGTCTCACTATTGGAAAGCGTCTTTTTCGTCCAGCTACGCCGCACATCACTTTTAGCGCCATTTACGGGGTCTTCATCCGCCCGGATGATTGGTTCGTTGCGAATGCCCTTATTCGCTTCGATAAGCCGGTTGAAGGTCGCGTCGTCTTGTCGCGCTGCGGCATTGCTCGTTGGGGACGGCGGAGCTGGGATATCAACCCGCTGCGCTGGGCCGGCGCGTTGTGGACCATCAGTTCCTGGCCTGCCCCCTGCATTCGACCCCGTTCCTACGGACTGCCCGCTCCGATCCACCGGAGGCGGATTCACCGCCTCATCGAGCTGAGTTTCTATCTCTAGTTCGCCTTGCCGCTCCGGCCGGACCGGACTGGGCGGACTTGCGTGCTCGCCATCGACGGCGCGAGGTGTTGTCGCGCCGTCGGCTGTTTCGGTACCGGTTCGAGTGCCACCCTTACCGACCACTTCGTCGCCGACCTTGGTGGCAGAGGCCGCGGTTTCCGCGGCCGCTTCGGTGCCGGAGCGGGCAATGGCCCGCCCTACTACCCGGACACCGGCGGCGATGCCCTTACCGACTACCCAGCCCACGCCTTCGCCGGCGGCCATGAGCTCGAGCTCGAGGAGGATGCCGAGAAGTTCGTCACCGACGGTTTTCGCTTTGCCGGGATCGGTTGCCCAGCGCTTGCCATTCTGGTCTTCGACGATAATTCCGCCGCCTTCGACCTTGTACATGGCGGTCGCAGAGATGCCTTCCGGCACGGGAATTCTGGTGAGCTCGGCGTACAATTCGGATTGAGGGAGCTTTACGAATTCCCCGGTGCCGTCCGAGCTAAAGGGTGGCCGCTTCCCACCGGCGTAGCGCACTGCGCTGACGTTGACCTCGCCATGAGTCATCGGCAGCTGTGCACTGTTGTACAGCTCCGGATGTTCGGCAGCTGGATTGGGCGGAATTATCGCCTTACCATCTTTCCCGATGTGGAGCTGCATGCCATCGACGGATATCAACTGGTTTCCGTCGCGGTCGGTGAGCGTTCCGTCCGGATGACGATAAAACTCGAAGAGTTTGCCGGGAGCGAATAGATCGTCGATCGCCGTGATAACTCGTTCGACACCGTGGGCGTCGGTCAGACTGATCTGACGGTACGTACCGTCGTCGCGCGTCGTTATTTTGATCAGCGCATTGGGATCACCTTGCAGCAAAGACAGCATGTCGACCCGACGCTGCGCTTCAGCGAGCGCGGCAACGTCTGCTGGATTCCGAGATTTGGAAGCGTCCGCGCCATAAGCGCGGCTGTATGCCTCCTCGGCCTGCAACTGGGCATCTCGTAGCCGGACCGCTTCGGCTAGCGCAGACCGCTGGGTGTCACCCAACGGGGCCTTTGTGACATGGTCGCCTTCGTTGTTCTGCCAGCCGACTCGAATGCCGTCATTCGCCCAACTCATTTTGTCGCCGTCAGCGAACGTGACGTCGTACAACGTCTTCCACCCGGCAGGTGTGTTGACAAGCGACCGTGTGAACTCGCCGCCGCCGGGTAGCGCGAACCTGCCATCTCGACCATTGCCGATGGCGATGATCAGACCAAGGAAATCCTTACCCAGTGCCCCAGGACCAGCCGTCTGCTGATCAGAAGGCACATTGCGGGACGCCGGCACGGATCCGTCCGGGTTGACCAATCCTCCGAACAACAGGCCGAACATCGGATTTCTCGGATCTACTCGCACGGTCGAACCGTCGGACTGCACAACGATGACTTCGCCGGTAGCGGTGTGCTCGACCACCCGGGGCGACTGGTAACCGGGTGCCGCCAACTCGGGTAGAGACGGAACCGATGCAGGTACCGGAGTCGGAGCACTCCCGTCGATCCCGCCGTAGATCTGCTCGAATGCCGTCGGCGCCTTCGCCTCTGGTTGGTTGGCATTCGGTCGGTCGTTGCCCAGTGCGGGCGGACCACTCTGCTGCGGTGCCTCTTGGTCCGGTGTAGGTCCCGCGTCGGGGCCGGGCACCGCCAACTCCTCGAGGGAGGACGGAACCGACACCGCGGGCGGTGTGGTGGTGGCCGGTGCTGGCGGAGGTGGCAATTTCGGCTGATTGTTCTCCCGGATCCGGCGGTCGTTCGCATCGATCTCGGCCTGTAACCTGTCCGACTCTTCTTGGGTGGTCGGACCGGGCGATCCCAGTCCCTTGTCGAAACCGATGGGCTTGGCCCCGGTTATGACAACTGGCCCAGGTGCCGGGCCTGCGGGTTGTCCGTCTGTGGCCTGGAACGGCGCCGAATCGGGCACCGCGGCCACGGAATTCGCGATCGGGCGAGCCGACTCGACCAACTCCCTACCCGCGAAGATTCGTGCCAGTTGCTGACCGGACGACGTCGCGGTCATGCCGTGGAAGTTGTAGACGCGACCGTCGCCCGCACCTGCCGATGGCGAACCATCAACTGCCACATCATCTGTCGACAACGAGGCCAAGTGCGAGGTGCGGGCCGAGGCCCATGGCGCCACTTCGTTCTGCTTCGGCCGCACCGAATCACTCGCCATAACGGACCTCGATCGCAATCAGGATGGGAGAAGCGGCAACCGGTATTACGGGCCGCGAAGACGACAAAGCGGCCCAGAACTCTCCGGGCCGCTGATCGTTTCGGGAATATTCAGATAGCTACGTGCACCGTTGGCGGGAGCCGCGAACTCCGCCTAGGCGGCAGGCGGGTCGACCGCCATCCACGTACCGTTGCGGTACACCTTGTGCTCGTAGTACAGGATCTGGTGTCCGTCACGCAGGCGCTTCACACCCAGTTCCCAGTACCCGTTGAACTCGTCGCCGCCCATGCCGATGCGCAGCTTGTGCACTTCGACGCTGGTGTTGTCGTACCGAATGACGAGCCGGACGGTGTTGGACCGCTCGTCGCATTCGACTTCCTGGATTCGTTTGAATCCGGGGATGTGGATGGTATCGCCGTAGACGGTCGGTTGGACTTCAACGACCATGAAGGTTTCGGGCATGGAACTTCGCTTTCTGTGCTGCCGTCGCGGTCAGCGACGGTCTCCTGCTTCAGATTTCCTCTTGTAGCGAGGAGGGGATTTTGTAGCGGGCCTTGGGTGGTTCTTGCCCGGGGACGTGCAGGCGGAGGAAGCCGCGTAGTTCGTCGATGTGTTGCTGGAGGGCGCGGATCAGGCGGATTGCTTCACGGAAGCGCTTCTTGTCATCTGCTGCTTGGCTTTCCAGGATCTCGACGCGGGTGCGGAGTTTGCCGACCTCACGCGCCTGCCAGGCGGTGATCGCACCGATGACGGTGGCGACGGCGATGCCGAAGGCTTGCACCAGTTCGGGATTCAGCCAGTGCTGGGTCATTCATAGCCTGCCTTCCTGCCGGTCGACCGGGGTCACCGCCGGTCGAATGAGCAGGCCGGCGAGCACGGGGGTGAGCAGGCCGTAGACGGCTAGTACCGCTTCGATCCACGCGGTATCGATCTGGTGGCCGACGATGAAGGCGATGACTCCGGTGACGGCGACGAGTACCGAACGGATCAGGGCGGGTTCGGGAATCCGGTTCATCAGATCCGTCCTTCCGCCGCGGCGAGCAACCGGTCGAGTTTGAGTTCGAGCGCCTTGAGGCGCTGTTCGTTGCGGTAGTCCGCGGCGTCGGAGTTGAGTACGTAGCCCGCGACGGTGTCACGGTATTCCGAGTCGGCGACCCGGGATTGGAAGCCGTAGGTGAGCTCGAAGTGCACCCGACGCAGCTTGTCGAGCAGTTCCCGCTGCTCGGAGTCCGAAAGTGCCATCAGTGCACTGCCTTTCAGTCGGTCCGCAATATCGGCGCGGAATTGGTCCATGTCCATGCAGCCGGGATCCCATTTGCCTTGCTTGGGTCCGGCCCACTCTTTGTGGGCGATCACGCGATCGGCGCCGTGGCCGAGCTTGCGCAGGATCGCCGCGCAGCAGCCGACGTAGGCGTCGTACTGCGCGTCCGACCAGCCCTCGGTGCCGTTGTTGACGGCCTCGATGCCGATGGTGCGGAAATTGGCGTTGTCCTCCGGCAGGCCGGGCCAGGAACCCGCGCCGGCATGCCAGGCGACACCGGCCGCGACGACGGTCACCGTGCCGTCCTGCGCCAGATGAAGCTGCGACAGCGGACCCGCCAAAGACGGAATGCCGTAAGCGATTTCGGTCGGCGGTGAATGTGAGCTACCGGTGTGGTGGGCAACTATGCCCCAGATGTCACCGAAATCCCCGTGGCCGCGCTCGCGCCACCCGGGGAATTCGACGACCCGCAGACCCTCCTCGCGGAGCACGTCCGCGAGCCATACCGGATCACCGGTCCAAGACATAGTTGTCCTACTTTCTGAAAATTACTGTGCCGCGCGGTATTACGTGCGCATCAGAGAATCCGCACGTATCCGCCTGCGGAGACGGTGCCCGCCGCCCCGCCCGAAGCAGGCACCGCCAGCGCCTCGACGGTCACCAGATCACCCGCGACGATGTCGACGGTGGCGTTGACCGTCAAGGTGCCCGACGGGCCTTCGACCGCCGGATCTATGGTCGCGACGATTGTCGAATTGACGCGCAGCCGAGCCTGTAGCTGGGTGGGACCGCCGAATCCGGTAGTCGCGCCGGTAAACGGGATCGAGGCGGTCACCGTCGCGGCACTCTTGTTGCCGACAGCACGCAGACCGTCGTTGACGACGACGGAGCCGGGAAATCCCCCGGTGTCGGCCGTCCAGTTCTTGATAAGACCCCACGCCTCGGGCATCGGCTGGGTGCCGGTTTTCGTCATACGGACCGGCAGAAAGGCTGGAACCCCAGCGACGACGACGAATGGCATCAGATCCTCCGAAGGCGATGAGCGATTAGACCGGATTGAAGTAGAGGTAGCTGTTCACGCCGCCCGCGACGGTGGTGTCCCAATTGAGGAACGTCGAACCGGTCATTCGCAGCCACACCCGGTCTCCACGCGCCAGGGTCAACGTCTTGGACGGAATGGCAACCGACGCGGCGGCAGTGGCGAACGTTTGGACCGGGGTGTCGTTGTGCATAACCTCGAAGCTTCGCTTCTCACTGACACCTAGGTTGCCGGACACCTCCAGCCCGCAATACACAGTCACCGTGCCAGGGCCGCTGGAAACCAGTTCGTCGTTCGCGCTGATGACGGTCTCCCCGTAGCCACCGCGGACGACCCAGCCCGTCACTTTGACCCTCGGGGTGTCGGCGGGGACGGTCTGATTGCCGTTCTTGTTCATGCCCATCGGCACCGCAGATTCGGCCATACCGGCCGCAACGATGAACGGCACCGCTATACCCCAGCCGAAGGCGTTGCGTCCGGGGCACTCTCGACCGCGGCAGGGCCTGTTCCGGCGGAACTTTCCGGTTGCTCCGTGGGCGGCTCCACCGGCGGTTCAACAGGCGGCTCCACCGGCGGTTCAACAGGCGGCTCCACCGGCGGTTCAACAGGCGGCTCCACCGGCGGCCCCGTGCCCGAACCTGGCGAAACAGGCCGTTCATTAACCGGCGGAGTAGCAGACCTCGGCCAGCCGACATACATCGTCATGCGACGGTCACTCCCTTGATGCTGGCCTGCAAACCCTTCCCTGCGCCGGTATCCAACGTGGTGATCGAGACGGTGACCCGATCCCCCGGGTTGAAGGTCCAGGTCAGCGGAACCGTGGTATCCCCAGCCTGATTCGCCGGCAGGATGGTCGCCGACGAACCCGTCACGGCCGTAGTGCCGTTCACCTTCAGCTCGACGACAAGGTTTCCGGTGCCTGCCGTTTCGCCGCGGTAGGTCACCGAACTGACCGAGATCTTCCGCTCGATCCGCAGACCCTCCGGCATCACATTGCCCGGGCCTGCGGCGCGAGTTCCGCTGTGCGACTTGAACGCGATGTCATAGATCTGCCCGACCGGCGTCGGCGTGCGGGCGTCGGTCAGCCGCGGGTCGGTGCTCGCGATCGTGTCGATCGCGGTGCGTGCGGCCGCCGCGGTGGCCGCGGTGAGCACCGACCGGCCCAGCGCGGTCGAATCGGAGATCTGGTTCGCCGGGTGGGTGTGCGCGGTCGGGGTGCGCGGATTCGTCAGACGTGCGTCGTCACCGGCGACCGCGGTGGTCGCGGTATCGCCGATGGCAGGCGGGAACGTCGCGGGCTTTCCGGTAATGCCCGCCCAATCGGTGGTACCGGCCTGACCGCGGATGACCACGCCCTGACCGTTCGGCAACCAGCCGCCGTGCGCCGCGTGATAGACGTACAGCAGCCCATCCGCCTTCACCACATACTGCGCACCCTCGCCGGGGGCGGCGGGCAGCTGTGCGTAGGTGCCGACCTGCCCATCGATCTTGATGCCCTCGCCGCGCGGCCCCATGACAACGGCATTACCGGCCGAGGCAGGCACCGGCGAGACCAGCGTCAGATCGACCAGGCCGGTCGAACCGATATCCGGCTTCGCCGGGTCAGCGCCCGGAACATATTCGGGCACAGCGAAACTGAAGGACTCCATCGGAACCCGTTCACCGAGGTAGGAAAGGTCGAACGACACCCGCCAGGTCCAGTGAGAGGGATTTGTCGCCGCACTCGGCGCGACGAGTCGCACGCCGCGCCGACCGCGCCAGGTAATGAAACCCCATTCGTCCAACTGACATTCGTAGTGACTCGGCAGCTGAACATAGGTCGCCGGACCCAACTGAGCGCCGGGGACAAGCACTTTCGGCGCGTCGGCGGTGAAGGTGAGCGACCCGGTCAGTGGCTCGAATTCGGGGGTGTCACCGACGTCGCCGTCGTCGAGGACGTTCGCGAGGAAGCGCCCGACGACTTTGCCGTACTTCAACGGGGGCAGATCGGCCATGGATCAATGCCTTTCGGACAGCAGGCAGCCGGAAACGGCATACCGGAATACGGAAAATGAGTGCGGCCGTTTGGTCAGCCGGAATAGAGCAGCGGTCCCGGCTACACAGGTAGCGCGCGAACGTGGATATGCGAGTAATTGGAGTCGATGTTGTAGCTCCCCGTACCCTCCGCCCGCTGCGCCACGACATACAGGGTGATCGTCTGGTTCGCGGGAACTATGCCGTAGGTCGCGCCAGGCTTTGTCGGGTATTGAAAGCCCGGCGAGACAAGCACATACGCGATGCGCGAGACCCGGTGGCTCCAGCCGTATCCGACGCGCTCACCGGTGGGGCTGCCGATGCGCACCTCGATATCGCACCGCGTCGGTTGTTCCGTCTGCACCTGCACGCCGCCCTCGACGAGTGGGCGCCACGCCGTCGGCTGCGACGGTATCGTGATGGCGGCCAGCGTCCTGATCGGATCCGTGACGTTCTTGGCTGTGGTGAACTGCTTCTGCCCGATCACCCATGGCCCACTCGGCCGCGGGCTGGGGATGGGCCGGAACTTCTGGGTGGCGGCATCCCAGGCGAGCACGTGGTCCTGACCGAGCGAGCGTTCGCTGTCGATCAGGACATCGGAAGCATCCTGGATCCGCCCTTTCGCGCCCGGATCGCCGACGTCACCGGTCTCGCCGCGCGGGAAGGTGATCTCCACCTGCTGGGCAGGCGAGGTACCCGTGACCCTGGCGGCCGCGGCCGAGCCGGTGGGTCCCGCGACGGCGACTCCGGTCAGCTGGTTCGACGCGCCCCGGCTACCGGGCGCGCGGAAGGCCTCGCCGAAAGCGATGAACCCCATCCCGGTCCAGTAGTAGATGCTGTTGTCCGCGACGACTCGCCACGCTTTGCGCGCGTCCGCCGTGGTGAGTTTCAGTTGGTTCAGGGCGGCCACGTCGGCGACGTCGCCTTGCCACGACCACGGCCACGCCGCTTCGCCTTCCGGCCCGACCGCACCCTGGTTACCTTCGCGGAGTTCGATCAGGGCTTCCCGGTCGACCAGTTCGAACGGGTTCACCGTGTACGGCAGCCCGATCGAGTCGGCGACGCCACGCATGGTGATCATGATGTCGTCCTCGTAGACGACGGTCGGTTCGCTGTTCACAGCGTTTTCGGTGGTCACAGCGCCCCCACGGGTCGGGCGAAGCACACGATCGACGCGCACTCCATGAAGTAGTCGTAGTCGGCAGTGCCCGAACGGCGCAGCAGCACATGCAGCGTCACCGGCTGACCGGCGGGGACGACACCGATGGTGCTGTCCGGGGTCATGGCACGCACAGCGTAGTGCGGCTGGAATCGGGCGAGGGCGCTTGCGCCGGTCACGAAGCCGACACCGAGCGCGACGAGTTGGCCGGTCACCGAGCCGATGCGCACCTCGGCATCGATGCGGGTGCTGACTTCATTCCAATTCTCATCGGGGCGCACGACGACGCCACCGGTGATGATCGGACGCCAGTCGGTGTCCTGTGCCGGAATGTTCAACTGCGCAATGTTTTTCGTAGCGGCGGTGATCCCCGTCTGCGAGGCGACGAAGCCGGGACCGTTATCCCAGGAACGTCCCTCGAGGATGGTCCATGGTCCGCGTAGGCCGGGGTACGGCCGCGGCTTCCACTTCCGTGCCGCGGGGTCCCACGTCGGCACCGCGCGATCTACATGCGGGCCGTCCGCGTAGTCCGGTGCGTTGCGAATCGGCCCGGGACCACCGTCTTCGCCTTTGCGGCCCTTGCCGCCGCGCGGAACCGTCAGGTTCAGCGTGAGATTGGGTGGGGTGCCGGTCACCGACGCCTGGAGATCGGACCCGATGGGTCCGGTATCGACCGCACCGATAGCTATCGTGCACGGCTGCCCGTCGGGTCCTGCGGCGCCGAAGGCCGCGGTGAACTCGTCGAATCCGGCACCGTTCCAGTACACCAGGGCGCCGGTGGACAAGATCCGCCATGCTTTGCCCGCATGCGCCATCGTCAGCTTGGGGGTGAGCGCCGAGAGCGCGGACTGATCCGCGATGTCACCTTCCCAACGGAACGGCCGGGCGGGCTCTCCCGGCTTGCCCCGGTCGCCGGGGGTGCCGGTCATCAATTCCAGGGAGCCGTCGCGCGGTGTTCCGTGCATAGACTGCACGACACCGGGCGCTCCGACACCCTCATCGATCCCGCGGACCTCGGTCGACGCGAAATACTGTCTTACCGTGGACATTTCACCTCACTCGATTGGTTCTGCGAAGACGACGATCGATGCTCGGGATGGCGAGAATCCGATATTGCCGCTGCCGTCACCGACTCGCTCGACCGCGACAATCAGATTCGCGGGTGCTCCGGCGGCGACTGTGGCGAAATCCGACGTCGGCGACAGTACTTTCGACGTGGTGCCGTCGCGATAGCACGGAACAACCGGCATATACACCCATGCGCCGGAGGTCGCGATAGAGGTAGCCACGATCTCACCTTGCGAATGGTGCAGCCGCACAGTCGCTTCCGCGCTCACCCCGGAATCGCCGCGACTGTAGATGTGCCCGTATACGACGGGACGCCATCGGAAGGGCAGTGGCGCGATGGTGAACGTACCGCCCTCGACCCGACCGGCGTTCTCTTGCCGCTCGGTCCCGAAATCTTCCTGGTACCACGACCAGGGACCGAGCCCCAGTGGCGCGGCCGACGAGCGGAACTTCCTACTGGACCGGTCGTAGGCGAACACACTGCCGGCACCCGGGGTACGCACCTTGTCGTAGTCCGGGGATTCGGTGATCTGCCCGGACGCACCCGGCGGCCCCTTCGGACCGCGTGGACCGGCCGGCACGGTCACCTTCAACTTCTGGTCCGCACCCGTCCCGCTGAACTCGACGGCGGGCACGGTGAAGTTCTCCCCGCGCTCGGTCTTCGTGACGGTGATGGTGGTCGGTGCGGCAACCGGACCCCGTGGCCCGACCGCATCCGGTGAATGGCGCCACTCGGTACCGGTCCAGACATCCATCCCGTTGTCGTCGAGCCGATGCCACCAGCTGCCGCGATCCTCCGGCCCGAGCCCGGTCGGACGAGCCGCCGCGTTGGCGATCTCACCCATCTTCCGGAATGTGGTGCGCGGTCGCCCCTGCCTGCCGGGCTCACCGGGTGGGCCGGGCGGGAGGTCCAGGTTGGCGGATCCATCGGAGATGGTCGTCTGCGCGGTCAGCACGGGCAACCCGTCTACGTCGGGCACCCGCTTGATGGTGATGTGGGCGGGAAAAGTGATGTCCGCCATGGTTTCTCCTCTTCGAAAAGGCTCAGAAGATGAGCAGGTCGAGATCGGCGCCGACGTCGGTGGCCAGATCCTTGATCGCGGCGGCCACACGGCCGAGCCGCTGCCATGCCTTGACGATCGAGTCCTCTTCATCGGATCCGTCGCCGACCACGATGTGCCATTTCGCGGCGGTCTCACGGTCGTCGGTGAAGGTCAGTTCGGTTACGTAATCGGTGAAGATCTGGCCGTCGAGTGCGAAGCCGATCTGGTCGCCGAGCCCGTAGTCCTGACCGAGGATGTACGGGGCGTTGTCTTCGACGGTCACCCGCTTGCTGGTGTAGCCGCGGGTCAGGTGCATGCCCTGGCGGGCGGCGACCAGGCCGTCGAGGTTGAACGCCTTGTCGCTGCCCGAGATATACAGCTCGCGGAAGGCGTACGGACCGGCCCGGTCCACCCGCTCCATATTGCGGTAGACGTTCCATGCGAGGAACACGTCGTTGAGCTGCCCGCGGTACAGCCAGCCGAGCCCGATGAGTGACAGCAAGCCCTTGATCACGAATTCGATGCCCGCGTTCACCCAGCCGGGCGAGCGGCCGCCGATGATGATGTCGGTGGCGGTGGGCTTGTGCAGCGCGATCTCGGATTTGCCGATCCCGGAGTACTCGCCTTCGAAGTACCACACCCAGGGGTAGTTCCGGAACGTGCCCTGGCTGAGGCGCTCTCCGTACACCGCTTCGTATTCGGTGGCGGAGTCCAGATTCGGGTAGCGCTTGGGCGTGGTGCCGTCGCCGGTGAATTCCTCTATCCAAGAACGAATTCCGTCGAGCAGCGTGCCGGTCGCGCCGGTGACACCCGACTTGTCCACGGTCTCCAGCACCACGGTGGGCCGATCGAGGTGGAACCATTTCGGCGCGGGCTGCTCGTCCTCGTCGGGCAGGAAGAACCGGGCGGTCAGCATGACGCCGGAGTCCTCGAGCATCGGGGCGAACAGCTTGTCGGCCATGTCGAACCGGGCCGACGCCGCACTCCACTTGCTGGTGTCGTGCAGCGGATCCACCGGGACGACGGCGATCGGGAAGAGCAGGTTGCCGGTGCCGCCCCACTCCGGCTTCTCGGCGTGCTGTGGCGGTACCCAGCCCGGCGCCTGCAGGCGCATCAGGTTGGTCGTCAGGTAGTTGGTGATGATGGTGCGCACCGGACCGAACTGGATCATGTGCCGCGGGAACTGCGCCAGGATCGGCGCGAAAGGGCTTGCCCAGCAACAGATCGTCGAGATGTGATTCCAGCAGTGGATGGCCTCGATGTCGACGGTCTCGACGCCGTACTCGTCGCGGACGATCGAGGCCTTGGTGATATAACCATCCCAGCGGAACCCCTTGGTGTTCACCGTGATCGGGATGGTGGCGTCTTCTTGGTCTTTGTTGTTGAAGAGGTGGTCGAAGTGGACCATGTCGCGCGGGCAGATCATCTTGAGTCCGCCGGGCGCATTGCGCGGGTAGGTGAACTCCAGCGAGAGGTAGCTGTGCTCCTCGCCGACCTCCTGCATCCACTTGTCCCAATAGCGCACCAGGACATCGGGATCGCGGAGCTGATCCTGTTCATCCTTGTACGCCTTGTCCATGCGCAGGGCTTCGTCCTGCGGGTCCCAGGCAGGCATGCTCATCAGAACGGCCTCGACGATCGCGGCGTGACCGAGACGATCAAGCTGGACTGCAGGTTGCCGCCGTCGACCTGGACGATGATGTCGGTGGCGCTCCATGGCGGCAGCGCGGCGAGCCAGCGGCGACCGGCCAACTGGCCCCAGACATTCTTCGGCGTCGCCGAATTCCCCGAGTACAGGCGAGCGGTGCGATGCCGAGGATGCGTATCGATCCGCAGGGTCTGTTCGGCGGTGAGCCGAGGCGTGTGCACCAGCCGTGGGGTCGCACCTCCCGTCGGATCCAGAATCGCCCAGCGGCCGGGACCATTCATGGTGTACCGCGGCCAGGCGGGCTGGTCGGCGGCGTTGCGTGCCCGCACCTTGCCCTCGTTGAGACCCGAGGTGTTGGTCCACACCGCGGTTTCGTCGAAATGCCGTTCCAGCGGATCCATCGCCGTGGCCGACATCTTGTACAGCGCGAAGGCATTGCGCGCCGGGTCGATCTCGCCAACGGCCTCAGGTGCGCTGTCGAGCTGCACCTGCTGGAACCGCCAGCCCTGATGACGGGTGAAGAATCCGATGGTGGACGGCTTGTCGGTGGACCAACCGCGGAACCAGGCATCGTGCACCGCGTAGAAATCCCGGACCGGATGCGCGCCAGTGCTTTTCGCGGACTGGGAGATCACCGCGATGAAGTCCCATTCCTTCTTGGCGCGGATCGAGCGCTGGAAGGTCGCGCCGTCCTGGCGCGCGCCCTCGTTGACGAGCAGTTGCACCGGGGCGAACATGTAGCCGGTCTGGTTCGACAGCCGGACGCCTTCGCGCCCGGCATTCGAGCCGGACAGGTGCCACACCCGGCCGTTGACGTCCCACAGGACGATCTTCGTGTAATGGCTGTTGTCCAAAAGTTGGTGGGTCATCGGCCGAGCCCTCCTCCGCGTTGTTGCGCCACCGTGCGACGCCGGCGAACCCGCTCCACCGCGATGGCGGCGCTCTTGGGGTCCATGCCGTTGAAGTTGTAGATGTCTCCCCGGGCGGTGCGACCGCCCGGACCTTTGGCGAGATTGGTCAGGCCGAAACCGGTGCCGAGCTCCTCTTTCACGCCGCTGGCCACGATCTCGATCGGCTTGGTGATGAACTCCGCGGCGGTGCCGGCGACCATCGACCCGATCATCGAGCCGATCGCGGGAGCCATCGCCCCCAGCGGGCCGAGGAACGGGGCGACCAAGGTGCCTGCGGCGGTACCGATGGTGCTGCCGACAGTGGATGCCGCGCCCTTGATCGCGCCGGTTATACCGCCGACCAGGCCGTTCTGCTGCAGGCCGCTGATGCCGCCTTGCAATGCGGCGAGCCCGGCCTGCTGATCGCGGGTCATCTGCGGTGTCGCACTCTGGGTGCCCGTGGGGTTCCAGTCGATACCGGTGTACTCCTTGACGACCGCGGCGATGCTCGACGACCACTTGCCTTCGGGATCAACGCTCTTGTAGAGATCACCGAGCGCGTCACCCTGCTCGGCGCCGAATTGGGCGCCGGCCTCGATGATCGCGTTGCCGTTCGGGCCCAGCAGCGGCGCGAGCACCGAAGCCGCGTCGCCACCGAGCTGACCGCCCGCGACATTGAGGAGATCCTTGAAGCTGCTCGTGTAGGGGTCGTAGATCTCGTCGCTCAGTGCCAGCGACTGCGCGCCGAATCCGGCCGCGGGAGTTCCGCCGGTCGGTGAATCGGTCAGCGGCACATCGACACTCGACGGGTCGCCCGGGTTGCCGGACTGCCCGTTCTTGCTCGGGCGGTTGCGGACCAGGTACGAACCGGTCGGCGAGGGTGTTGCGGACGGGACGCCACCGTAGGTGTACGACCCGCCACCGGAATACGAAGAGCCCGCACCGGATGCCCCCGTGACACTCTCATCCGTCTGTCGCGGCACGAACGAATTCCCGCCGTCACCGCTGCCGTTCTCGCCGGTACCGACACTGGTCGGACCGCTGGTGCCGAGACCTGCTCCGCCTGATTCGCCGGACAATGTCATCGACGCGGACAGGCTGCCGCCGAACTTGGCACCGATCAAACTGCCGAGCTGGGCACCGATCACCGGCGCCAACGCGCCGTCGGGCCCGAGCGCGGGCGCCAGCACCGAGCCCAATGCGGCACCGACCTGACTGCCCGCCTGGGTTGCGGCACCGACGATGCCGGTGGCCAAGGCGGCCGACAACGACCCCAAGGGGTTGAGGCCGCCGGCGCGCACGGCCGTGGACTGGCCTGCCTCGTTGCCGGTCGGCATATTTCCGATCGGCGCCTGATACGCGCGACCGAAGCCGAGCGCACCTGGCGTCCCCTCGGATCGCACCCGCATGGCGGCACCCAACGGATTGGGTTCGCCGAGATCCGGCGAGTCCGAGCGGGTCACCGACTCCTGCGTCGGGGCGCCTGCCGCACCACCGGAGCCGAGCACCGAGTTCAGCACGCCACCCGGCCCGAAGGCGGGCGCGACGATCGAACCCAGCGCGGCACCGGCGGCGCCGCCCGCATTGATGGCGGCATTTCCGATGCCGCCGAGGACATCGGCCACCATGCCGAACAGGCCGAAATCCTGTGGCCGGAAAGCGGCATCCGGGCTGGTCGGCGCGACGGGATTGCGCAGCAGATCGCGCCACGACTGAGCCGCCGAGCCACCCGCGCCGACCAGACCGCCGTCGGCGAAGCCGGGCAGCATGCCACCCAGATAGGCCGGCGACGGCACCCAGCCGCCGTTGATCGCGGCCAGCAGCGGCAACGCATTCGACGTCGCCGCCGCATTGACCACGAACTCCCCGGGCGACAACCGGGCAAGAACCTGGTCTTGCCGCGGCCCACCCGGCCCGTACACCATGCCGCCGTTCGCGAAACGCTGCGGCGTGCGGCCTTCGACACCCGAACCGGGTACACCCGAATCGTCGATGACCTCGTCGCCGAGATCGTTGTCGCCGTTGCGATCTCGTGCCGGACCGGACAGCGTCGCCTTCGAGCTGACCCGGACGATTCTGGTCCGCGTCTTGGCGGCTTTGCCGTCCGGGTCGTAGCGGTTGAGCGCACCGGTCGCGACCCAGTTGGCGAAGAACTTCGGTACCGCGCCGAGGATTTCCTGGAAAGCCTGTGTCAGCGAACCGATTTGGACGGAATCACCGGTGATCCCGTTCGCCGACACCGACGAATCGCCGGCCACCAGGATCGGCTCGTCACCGGGCAGGGTGATCACCGAGGTGCCGGTGACCTTCCCACCTTCCCAGACCGCCCCGCTCGGCAAGGAGACCTTCTGCCCGGGGCCCGGCTGGCCGCTGTTGGACATGGCCAGGATGTCCGGCATCGCCATGACCGGCGGGCGTGTCTGCTCGGACCGAGAAGTATTGGTATCACGCGCCGAAGGGCGCCTCGAGTCCGGCGGAGTCCGCACATCGGAGCTCATTTGTTTCTCCACATTCGCATCTACTTTCTCGGCCGTTTGCGCAGATCAACGCCCGCGAGCTAGTCCTCCCAGTTGAGGAACTCGTTCATCTCGTCGATCCCGGTGGCCGTGCCGATTCGTTCGCGACCGGACTTGACGCCGGGTCGCGGCACGAGTTCCGGACGGTTGCGCCCATTCCTGGCATCGTCGGTCTTCGCCCAGACGAGCCAGCGCAGGGAATCGGTGATGTCGGCCAGCAGGAACTGGTCCAGCTGCCAGCGGTAACTCTCGGGATTCATCGCACGAAACAGCGCGGACTCGGCGGGCAGCCAACGGACGATCGCCTTCAGCTCACGCCAGCCGAGCACTTCGGTGCCGAGCTGACGCAACCGCAGGCCGAGCGTGATCAGGTCGTATTCGATAGCCTCGCAATGCTCTTCGAGAAGAGCATCGAGGCTTAGGATTCCCCCAGGTTGACTCCCGAGTGGGTGCGCCAGGCATCCAGCAGCTCGTGGTAGGCGTCCGGATCCATCTCGTCCAGCACCGCGAGCGACTCGGCGGACAGCGTCAGCTCCAGCAGTGTGTACATCGCGTCGACATCGCCGAGGCGGCGGATCCGGCGGATCAGGCCCGGCTTGAGGTACGACAGGGAGGGGAGGTGCAATTCGGCGTCGCCCACCTTGTAGACGAAGTCGTCTTTTACCTGGAGCGGGCGGTTGAGGGTGATGGGGGCTTTCGGGGAAGTCATTGGTTCGCAGACCCTTTCATGACGTGTTTGTGCGCAGGTAATAGAAAAGTGTTGGAAAATAAGGGCCCAACGGTGGCGGGCGGGCCTGCGCATAGGTGTGAAACCCGCCACCGCTGGGGGCTTTTATCAGACGGTCTTGAGAACGCCGTCGTCGAGGTAGCGGTATGCCTTGTTGTTGAAGTCGTCCTTGAACGCTTCGATGGTGATGTTGAACCCGGCCAGTTCCTTGGAGACGAACTTGCGCTCCTGAACCTGCGAGATCGAGGCATTCGGCAGCACGATGCGCATCTTCTTGTTCTCGCTCAGCATGTCGAAGATCCACGCGCGGCGCGGCAGGACGCTGCCGGTCTCCTTGATCGTGTACAGCTTGCCGTTGGTGGCAGTAGCCGCACCGGGGGTCACATTGCCCTTACCGAACACCTCGTTGAGGACGTCCTCATCCCAGACCGCGTACAGGGTGAGACCGAAACGGACCGAGTGCTCGGTCTGCAGGTTGGCAATGATGTCGGCGTTCCAGTCCTTGATCTGCTCGATCTTGCGCTCGCCCTTGGACTCGATGCCGTCCTCGGAAACGTAGCCAAGAGGCTGGAACCCGGTGGTCGGGCTGGAGGCGCCGACCGGCAGTGTGGCGCTGGTCGGCGCGACCAGCACACCGCCGGAGACGGCGACCGGAGTACCGGCACCGATGAACTTGCTAGAAGGCAAAGCCATTTTGATTCTCCCTTGGGATTGTTGCGCAGGCCCATGGGATTTCGGTATTCAGTTGTGGCTCCCATCAGGGGGAGTCAGGCGAGGGCTACGCCTCGCACGTCTTCTTGGGAATCACCGCGCACGTGCCGAGGTATCCCAGCAGGAGTGGACGGTGCCATATTCCGAGGTTACGAATTAGCCGGCCGGTCGTCGGGGACCGCGAAACCACCCCAGTCGACTATCTCGTAGCCGCCGGCATAGATAGGCTCGGAAAGCTCCGATACGAGTAGCTGTTTCACAGTCTTGCTGCCCCAAGAGGACGAGCCGACAGCACGGAATAGCTGCCTGTCCACGCCGTTCAGCAAGGTAGTTTCGTAGTAGTCCCGCTGAAATTGAACTTCTATCTGCCCGTACTGCGTTCGGATGTACTCGAAGCCCGGATGCAGGTCGAAGACGTAGATCCGGGGAAAGCGATCGGAGACCGCCCGGACCAGCCGCGCATAACGGAACGGTTCCGCCATCCACTTCACCAGCAGGGTTTCATCCTTCTTGAGGCTGATTTCTCGTTGCGTCACTGCTATCTCTCCTTGTTCAGGCGATCAGTTGTGCTGCCTTGCATGGCGTTTCAGGCTGGTTTGCCACGCACGATCAAGTCGGCGATGATTGCGTGCCGCGGCGCGGCGGTCGCCGGATCGGTGTCGTTCTCCAGGCCGACGTCCTCGATGTAGTCACACCACACGGTGCCGAGGTAACCCGGCGCGGCAGCCGAGAGGACGGCGCGGACCCGACCGGCCAAATCGGCTGCGGCACCGGCATCGTCGGTGCATTCGAGGACAACGCGTGGCCGATCCAGAATCAGATTCGGACCGCGGCGACCCTCGCGGTCTTCGACGTCCTGCCGCAGGATTCGATCGTTCCGCTTGACCCGCACCATCCGCGCCGGCCGTGGCTCCGGAATCCGGGTGACCACCTTCGCGGTGTCGGAAACTGCGGTGAGTTGCGCGGTCAGGTAATCGACCAGAGTCTTCTCGATGTCGGGGTACACGATTCGTTCGGTCATCGCGCTACCACCCTTTCGTGGCTATGGCTCTTGCCGGGCTTGCGCGATCCGCTGACGCAGTTGATCGACGACTCCCGCATAGGCTTCGGTCTTGGTCGCGGCCTCGAAGGACAGGCCGCGGGGATGGACGGCGTACCAGCGGCCGTCGTCGGTTTGGCTGACCTGGATGTCGTCGAGGTCGTAGAACGACTCGGGATCCGGTACCGGCCACTCGCCGTTCTCGTCCTTGGTGACGTGCAGGCCGGTATCGAACGCACCGGGCGCGCCACCGGGGGTGGCGGTCCAGCGGATCTCCTCCAGCTCGGGATGCACTCGCACACCGCGCTGCACGAGATACTCGGCGACCCGCGTCGCCTGCTTGATCCCGGTCACCGTCGGCTCCGCCGTCTTGGGCGACTGCTTGCTCCGCCATTCGGGCAGATGGATCACCGACAGTTCTTCGGCCAGCGCCTTCACCTGCGGATCCAGGTCCGCGGTAGCCGCGGACTCGGCGAGCTTCCCGCTGAGGGCCTGCTGGATGAAGGCCAGGAACTCCGGTGTCACCAGCTGTCCGGCATCGGTGCGCACGTATTCCGGCGGTGGCTGATGATTGGCGAACTGGATGGACTCGACAATTTCCTTGTCAGACAATGTGTTACGTCCCCTGATCTGAACTCGGTGGATGCTGGGCATGAAAAAAGCCCAGTCCCGACCAGGGAGTGGGCTTGGGCATAGACGGCAGGCGGACCTCGCCGCGCTCGGGGTTACAGACCCAGGAGCGGGCGGATCAGGGGCGCCAGGTGGCAGGCCAGGGTGATCAAGTCGAGGACGACGGTGAGCATCGATTCACCTCCTCTCGAGAGGGTCAATAACGCCGGGACGAGTCCGGCACGATGCGACCTGCTTCGACCAATGTGTTGAAGGCCAACGCTTTTCGACGGCAGTGGTCGACGGAGCAGGCGCGATGGACGCGCATCGACTCGTGGGCCTGGGCGATGGTGAGCGGGGCGGCCGGGGTGGCGTGGTCGGCCAGTTCGAGCAGCTCCAGGACGGTGTTGTCCATGTCAGACCTCGGTTGTCGAAAAGGTTCGGGCTCCGGCGGGTTCACCGTGCCATGTATGACGTTTGAGCCCCACCCCCGATCAGGGGGTGTACCGGGGGTGGGGCGAAACGCCCCGGTCGCATCTTCGCGTCTGCAACCGCGAGAAAGGGGTCAGCGGGAGACGGGAGCGGAAACCGGGGCGGGTATGTGGCAGGCTCGCGCCCGCTTATCATCGATCTCGAAGAGGTTTCGGGGGCATGCCACATGCATTCGCTACGCCGGCCACGCAGGCGGCCGTGATAGCGGAACGGGAAAGTGATTGGTAGTACGAGGGTTTCCCGAAGAAGTTCGGGATGAGGGCGCAGCTCTGGCGCTGCACAAAGCTTCACCTAAAGCGCGGAAGATGTCAACCCCTGAATACAGAATTGCATGAAAAACGCAGGTAGATGGCTACTTTCGAGCGTCCAGACGCCGGTATCGATTGCCCCCGAAACGACGATTGCCCCAGCCTCGTATGAGGCCGGGGCAATCATGTCTGTCCACCGAGCGGATACGCGTCCGCTAGGCGTCAGGGCATATCCAGGTTTTCAGCTCACTTGCCGTCGGTGCCCGCCGAGCCGGTGGCCAGCAGCTTGGCCAGCTCGGTGATGGCCGCGGCCGAACCGGTTTCCGGCGCCGTGCCACCGCCGCCGGTCTGCGCCGAGGCCAGGCCGGAACCGGCCAGGATGATGCCTGCGGTAGCCGCGAACACAACGCCGAACACGCGAATCTTGCTCATCTGAGAATCTTCCCCTTGAAAAAATTGTCCCTCGAATCGACAACCTGCTGGTTATCGGTCGAGAGTTTTCTAGCACAGGGTTTACCCGGCTAGCGACCGGCCGGCCACGCGCGACGCACGACGTCAATTGCCGATCGATAACGGGTCATGCACGGCGGGGACTTCGGAACAATGCCTGCAAATGTGCTGCCGGGCCGCGACTTCTACGGTTTCCCGGACGCTGCGGGAACTTCATCCACATACCGGCATCTCGACGCACCGGTCGTCGGCACTCAGCCGGGGCGGCGGCCGATGTGCAGCCACCGACCCAGCTACCGCAGAGCGTGAACGTTGCGAATAGCGCACCCGGGCACAGATACCCAGCAATTCGAGAGTTATGTTGTGATTCATTTCATACGAAACAACTGTAACTTTCCGAGCTTATTCGCCGGGCACGCACCGAATTGCGTTTTGAAGCAACTCAATTCGAGTCATGCACGGTGGCCGGTGCGCGGCGGCGCATCGGATACACCAGGTGTTCGTCCAATACTTCACCCACGGTGTACAATTCGGGCCAGCCCGGTGCCCACGGGCCGGGCAGCGGTGCGATTTTCCCTGCGTTCCGCAGTGTTTGGATCCGCCGCACGGTCAGTCCCTGATACTCGGCGCCGAGTTCCTTTGCCAGCGTGGCGATCCCGGACGCATTGAGCCGGTGGCGTCGCGCCTGCTCCAGCTTCTGCTCGTCCAGCACGATCGGTGCGGCAGGCGGGCACACGATCCACAGCGCGGCCTGCACCACCGTGCGGATCTCCGCGGGCGCGCCCTCGGCACCCTCGGTCATGGCCAGTGCGATGAGGTTTCGGTCCAGCCAGCGGGCGAGGCCGGGCGTGGAGGGTGACCCGGCATAGTCGAGACCGCGCTGCTCGCACACGAGCCGCACCCACGAGACGAGTACCGCGTGTAGTTCGTCGGCAGCCCGGGAGGCGGCGGGGTTGTAGGGCAGTGGTTGTTCGCTCGGTCTGCGGTTCATCCGATAGTCACCGCGAGTGCTCAATCGAGACTGCCGGGTCAGCGAGATACTGAGATCTTCGGCGAGATCAGGGATTTCGCGAAGCAACTCAGCGAGCGCGCGGAGGTCGATGCGGTCGAGGTAGAGGTGGTTCGGGTGCTCGGTCACCGGGAGACCGCCTCGGACCACTGTGCGGTGGTGGTTGTCATGGTGTCGCTTCCTCTTCGGTGGCATGCCAGTGGTCGAGCGAGGTCACCGTGCGGTGGTCGCAGCGGAGCACGGGCGGATCGGGATTCACGGCGAGCAGATCGGCGGGTGGGTTTCGCCAGCCCGCGTCGTCGCACATCACGCAGTTGCGGGCGGCTTCGCGGCGGTGCACGGCATCGGCGCGCAGGTCGCTGCCGTGCGCCGCGTCCCACCGCTGTCTGGCGCGCCTGGCGTCGGCACAGCCACCGCACGGTGGCGGCGCGAGATGATTGCGGTGCATCGAACATTGCCGGGGCGGCGGAGCCGATCGCGCTGCCCTGGAAGAATTTTCAGGGTCATGGGCAGGGACAGGGGTTTCGATGTGCTGCGGCAATTGCTCCACAGTCGGTTGTGCTTCGGCTGAAACCTTTGCCGCAGCGGATGTTCGAGCAGCTGGTGCAGCACTTGCTTGCGCGCGAAGCTGTCTGGCCTGTCCGGAGACCTGACCGCCTTTGCGACCCGCGTCGGCCCGCTTACGGCGTCGGTCCTCGATTTCGGCCTTCGACATCTGACGTTCACCCCAGTCGTGGAACTGGTAACCGCCATCGACGGCCATCCACAAGCCCACTTCCACCAGCTTTTTCGCCTGCGCCGCCGAGCCGAGACCGCGCACGATCGCGGCGGGCACAAAACCCTCGGTGAGCTGTTGCATCGACCACGAGCCGGCCCGCACCCACAGCCCCATCGCGGCGTTACCCGCCGCGACGGCCTTGGGATGGAAGCCGAGCTGGTCGTCGACCTGGAACCACGGCATCAGCGGTGCCCCTCGGCCACCTCGCGGTTGATGGCCTCGGCGAGCAGCCGGGCGTGGCCGTGCCGGACATAGTCGTCGGTGTGCCGCCCATCGAACAGATAGCCGCGGGCATAGGCGACGGCGCCACCCCAGGAGCGCCAGTTCTCCAGCGACCACCAGCGTTGCAGCTGCTGTTGGGTGGCGACCGCGATGATGCTCTGGCCCCAGCGCACCATGGCTTCCGGGCTGGCCAGGCTGAAATACGCACTGAGGTCGGCGATCAGGCGCAGCGGGTTGCCTGCGGGCAGCGCCGTGATCGGATCACCCGCGGCGGCAACCCAATACGTCGGAATGCCGGTGATGGTCCGCTGCCCGACGACGCCGTAGCCGCCGGGATCCTTGCCGAGACAACGGCCTGCCGGACGCAGCGGGTCCGCGATCAATGCACAGGCGATGACCTCCAATTGAGGGAACAGGCCGGCACCGATGTCGGCGGCGAGATCACCCGCGATACCCGCCCCCTGTGAATAACCCGCCAGCACTACCCGATTGGGCGTTGCTTCGATCGCGTCGATCAAGGCCCGCCTGCCCGCCGCGACACTGTCGGCGAACGCGACGTGCCGCCCGTAATCCGCTGGGTAAGGCACCATTCGCACGACAAAACGCCGTGGGTCGAGAGCTGCGGCGAAGGCGGCGGTGACCGGATCACCATTCGGATTCCAGGTACCTCCGACAATCAAGACATCGATGACCTCGCCGGGAGCGAGCAACTTGCCGAATAAACGGCGGCCGAAAATGGCCACGTGGCCTGTCCTTTCGTGGACGACCCGACCGGTTGAGCGCATGACGGAACCACTCGGTCAGGTCGGAGAATGAGAAAGCGCGAGCGCCCGATCAGCGGGCCGCGTGCAATACCGGGCCGGGGCGTTCGGCCACGGTGCCGCAGTGATCACAGGAGTCCAGCTGTGCGACAGCGGTTTCCAGTCGAAGATTCGACGGATGGGTGGCGATGGCGTTACCGAGTTCGGCACAGACGGGATTGGGATAGCCGTAGTCGACGTACACCATCCGGTGATCCACATCGACGATGACGCCGTGCTCGACGGCGCCGCGCACTGCGGTAGTTCCGGTGTAGGTGACGCGGGCACCGATATGGTGCCGGAAGATCTCGAGGGCGGGATTCGCGCGTCGTCGCGCCGGCTTGCTCACCGCAGGCTCGGCTCGGGGTCGGTCGGTGCCGCCGGGTCCGGGGTCGCGACGAGTGTCGCGCTGCGCACCCTGGCGTCGCGCGGATCGTGGATGAGGACCACGACGACGGCGTGCGGTTCGTCGCCACTGAGGTAGGGAATGCCGGAGATGCCCGGGCGCCACGCACTGAATCCGGCGAGCCTCGGCACACTCCGCACGGCATGATCGAGTGCCATCTCGGCGGTAGCTGATCGATCGCTCAACACCGCCCCTCCGCCTTCCGGCAAGCAGTGATTTGCGTCACAAAATGTTTGGCATGACACGCCGGAAGTCGGCGGCGGGACTCGCCGGGCGACCGGCGGGCATCGGTGACTGTCATCGCATCTCCTCTTGGTCGGGCAAGAGGTCGACGACGCGGCGCCGCACTACCGCGGCGATCCGAACGAGCTCGTCCAGCGTGAACGAGCCGTGCGCGGCGAGCAGGCTGCGCAGGTCGGATGCCGGCAGCCCGGAACGCGCGGCCAAGTCCTCGAGACGAAGTCCCGCATCGGACATGGCGAGCCGCACCTTCCCGGCAACCATCTGGTCTAGGTGTTCCATACGGAGCACAGTAAGGTCCGTTCGGACCTGTTGCAACTCCCAGCTGACCTTTATGGGCGAAATGTCCGAGACCTGTGGGAAACCTTGGTGTTTTTACGGCATGTCGTTTGCCAGGTAGCCGTTCGGACCTCAGAATGGTCCATATGGGTGTGGAAAAGGTACCTTCGGACATCAATCGCGCAGTAGGAGCAGAGCTCAGGGCAGCTCGGGCTCGGCGGGCCCTGACGCGTCCGCAACTCGCGGCGCTGACCGGCCTCGGGGTCAGCACGATTCAGCGCTTCGAGAACGGCGACCGGTCGCCGGACATGCAGCAGCTGCACGCGTTGTGCACCGCACTGGACATCCCGATGCGGGAGTTCGTGGCGCTCGCGCTGCGCGACGTCGAACGCCCCGCGGAGTAACGCACACAACCGAACATCACCCACACTGCCGTCACCACCTGGTCTCGGCGGTGCGAAAGCTATTGCGCGGGACAGTGAGTCGAAAAGACGATCGGCGAACCGATGCGGCGCAACACTTCACACCCTGACATCGGCGCACGCCGTGTAATGAAACCGCGCCGGCACCCTACTGCCGCGCCGCGAAAACGTTTATGCGCAGCGTGGATCGGCACCGCCGTCGATGACCACCACGGCGTCGTCGACGATCACTCCGGTGGCCGCTTCGGCGTACTGCAGCACCGCCTCGACCGGATCCACGCCCATCACCCACGCCGCGAGCACGACGTCACACAGCGTGCCCTTGCCCTGCACAACCCGCCGGGCGACTTCATCCCCGATAGCCGTACCCAGCGTGACTGCGGCGTTGTTTCCCCGCCCTGCCGCAAACGGTCTGACTGAGTCGATCTGGTCCACGACTGTTATCCCCTTCACTTCGCTCAACCTTGAGCCCCACTCCGAGACAGAACCGGACTGGCGTCCCGGAATCTGGCGTAGTTATATCCCATTCGCCGGGGGGTCGCCCACCAAAGTCGCCCTGCCGCAGAATGATTCGTGGCTCGCCGGGCTAACCAGCGGCGCGCTGTGAGATAGCCGGAAGTTGGCTCGAGCCGCACACAGCGGCCGGAAGGCGGCGGCGTGCGGCTCGTCGGCGGGGACGGGCGTTGCCCAGGAGTTGTTGCGGTCACTCACATTTCACGACGGGGATCGGATCGTATTTGACCGTCCGGGTGGTCCGGGAGACCTCGCGGCCGGAGCGCCGGTCGGTGATGATTCGGGTGTCGGAGATGGTGAAGCCGGGGGCGCCCTCGGAGGCGATGCAGTCCTTGCCCTTCGGAAGCTTGATGGTGGTCGGCTCGGTCGGCTTGGTCTTCTCACCGGTCACCGACTCGACGTTCAGGGTCTTGGTGCCCCAGAGTCGAACGGTCACTTCGGAATCGGTGGTGACGGCCTCGATGAAGACGCCATGCGGGGTGTTGTTGCGGAAGCGCAGATCGATCGCGCCGTCGAAGACGGTCGCCTCGCGCGCGGCCGGGTAACGGGAGATGTAGTAGCTGTGCTCGGTGTGGCCCGCGTCCTCCATACCCGCGAAGTACGCGGCGTTGTAGAGGGTGGTGGCGAACTGACTGATGCCGCCGCCGACGGCGGTGCTCGGCCTGCCGTGATCGATGATGCCGGACTCCACGTAGCCCTCGGCGGTACCGCGCGGGCCGGTGAAGTCGTTGAGCGAGAAGGTATCTCCCGGCTTCACGACCGCGCCGTTCACCTTCCTGGCAACCACCTTGATGTTCACCCCGGACGGGCCGCTGAAGCCGTTGGTGGTGAAGGTGCCCATGGTCTCGACCACGCCGAGCCCCTTGGCCGCCTCGGTGGTCAGCTTCGGCTCCACTTTTTCGTAGATCGCCTGGCCGGTCCGCTCCTGCGGTGCGGCGAGCAGCGCGGCGAATTGCTCGAAGGTCTTCGGCCAGTTGATTTTGTCACCGACGACCGCGGGCACCACGGTCGGTTTGCCGCCGGTGAGTGCGAACGTCGCGTCCTTCGCCTCGATCTCCGAGGGCGCCAGCTGCGGCGCCAGCAAACCGACCGCGACGTTTTGATCGACGGCCATGGCGAGCCCGCCTTGACCGTCGGGCGCGAAGGACAGCACCGACGCGATCTGCTCGGGATCGAGCTTGGCCGACCCGCCCTTGCCCGCGAAGACGATCGGCGCGCGCACCGCGGGCTCGGCCACCTCGCGCAGGGCTTGGTCGACCGCGTCCGGGCGGACGGTGAGCGGTGCGGGGTGCACCGGAAGGTCCAGCGCGGCACCGGTGATCCACTTGTCGATCAGGTCGGTGCGTGCGGCCGGGGTGTCCAGCACGCGGCCGGGGACCGGGGCGACCGCCACCGGCCGCGCTTTGTCGAAGGCGATGGTGCCTTCGACCGAGGGTCTGTCGTGCACGCGTAGCGCCGTCAACTGGCTATCCAGCGCGGCGTCGTCGACGGCGCTGGCCACCGCGACATCGCGGGTGGTGAAGAACGAGGTCAGCCGGGTGATCGGGTCGAGCGGCTGCTTGCCGATGCGCGCCCAGGTGCCGTCCCAGTCGACGGTCAGCCCCGCGGCGGCGGGGACGAGCCTGGTCTGCACGTCACCGATGCGCAGCGGCAGTTCCCGGTCTGCGCGCGGGGCGAGCTCGGCGCGCAACTTCGCGTCTGCGGCCTCGGTGTCCAGGCCGCCGACGTCGACGCCCGCGACGACCGTGCCGCGCGGCACCTCGCCCGAGGAGAGCACCAGATCGACCGCGTAGGCGAGGCCGGTCACCGCGAGCACCGCACCGACCGCGAGGCCGGCCCGCTTCAGCACGGTGCGATTCAGCCGCTTTGCCGGAGGACCGGAGATGGGACGACGGGTCGGCGGCGCAGGGCGCTCGCCCGGCTTCGCCCGATGGGTGGCGCGCCTGGTCGGGGTGACCTGTAGCGGTTCGGTGGGGGCAGAATCCCCGCCCCACTCCTGGGGCTGCTGCGCCCCGTTGGCCTGGGCCGATTCGAGCAGCTGGCGTAAACCGACCTCGCCCGCCGGTTGTTGGCCGCGGCGTCCGGTGCTCGACTGGCTCGTCACGAACCGTCCTCCCCGTTCGGTTGAGTTGGGACTCGCTGGGTGCGAGTCTCCGCCAACGATAGTGCGCCCCAGCGACAACGTCAGGTGAGCACTGATCTACAGCTAATTCCTTGCAAAGAACCCGGTGGGCCACGCAAAGGGCCCCGCGCAGTTGCCGGGTCGGGGGTCTGGCAACTACGCGGAGCCGATCTGATTATCGGTGCGGCGCACCGTGCGTTACACAGCCGGACGGACCAGGATCGGATCGAGGCGGGACAATCGAGGACGAACGAGTGTCCGGCCACCGCACACACGAGGAGAGGGATGGCATGCAGCTGGGAATGATCGGCCTCGGACGTATGGGCGCCAATATCGTGCGCCGCATCGTCAAGGACGGGCACACCGCCGTCGGCTACGAACGTCGTCCGCACCAGATCGACGTGCTGCGCCAGGAGCTGGGTGACGACTTCCAGGGCAGCACCGACCTCGCCGAATTCGTGCGCACCTTGGAGACGCCGCGGGTGGTGTGGGTAATGATCCCGGCGGGCGCCACGGGCGCCGTCATCGACCAGGTGGCCGAGCTGCTCGAGCCCGGCGACATCATCATCGACGGCGGCAACAGCCGCTACCACGAGGACATCAAGCGGGCCGAGCAGTTGCAGCCCAAGGGCATCCACTATGTGGACATCGGCACCTCGGGCGGCGTTTTCGGTCTGCAACGCGGCTTCTGCCTGATGATCGGCGGCGAGGCCGAGCCGGTGAAGTATCTCGATCCGCTGCTGAAATCCATCGCCCCCGGCGTCGAGGCGGCCGAGCGGACGCCGGGACGCACCGGCGAGCCGTCGATGGCCGAGCAGGGCTACCTGCACTGCGGCCCGGCCGGCGCGGGACACTTCGTCAAGATGGTGCACAACGGCATCGAGTACGGCGCGATGGCCGCGTACGCGGAGGGCCTGAACATCCTGCACCGGGCCAATTACGGCGCCGAGCACGACGGCGAGTTCTCCGCCGAGGAGACACCGCTCGAGCACCCCGAGTACTACCGCTACGACATCGACGTGCCCGAGGTGACCGAGGTGTGGCGGCGCGGCTCGGTGGTCGCCTCCTGGTTGCTGGACCTCACCGCGAGCGCGCTGCACGCCGATCCGAACCTCGATTCCTACAGCGGCCGGGTCTCCGATTCCGGCGAGGGCCGGTGGACGATCGACGCCGCCATCGACACCGGCGTTCCGGTGCCGGTGCTCGCGGCCGCCCTGTTCCAGCGGTTCTCCTCGCGCGGCGAGGCGCTCTACGCGGACAAGATGCTCTCGGCCATGCGCAAAGCGTTCGGCGGGCACAACGAGCTACCCGGGGCGTAACGCGCGAACGCGGCTCCCGCGGTATGCGGGAGCCGCGCTCAGCGGATCAGAAGCCTGCGGCCTGCGCCAGCAGCTTGGCCACGGCCAGCGGACCGAACCAGAACAGATAATTGATGCCGTAGAGAAATGCCATGACCGGCAAGTCCTTTCAGTCGAAGTTGCGGTCGATCCAGTCGATCGTCTGCATGCCGAACAGGTCGGTGCCCCAGCCGTAGAGGTCGGTGAGCATGCGGACCATGCTGCAGTCGGTCGGCTGATAGGTCACCTCGGTGCCGCCTGCCCGATAGATGTCGGCCAGCTCACGGGAGTCCTTGGCGGGCACCAGCGACATGAGCGAGTCGTCGGCGGCGCAGGAGGTGATGGCCACCTTCGCCTTCGGCGTGCCGGAGCGGCCGAGGATGTTGTCCTCGAACGCGCGCTGGAACGCCGGTTCGTCGGCGGGGCTGAGGCCGGAGTTGAACAGGGTGTTCAGCGGCAGGAACGGCAGCCCGAAGTAGGCAGGCGTCTGGCACTGGGTGCGGAAGGCGTTCGCCAGCCCGACGCCTGCCGGGTTGAGCTTCGCGTTCACCTCCATCTCCGGGTACGCGGGCTCCAGGCCGAGCAGGGTGGCCAGTGCGAAGCCGGAGCCGACCGAGCCGTCGGCGACCCGCATGAAGTTGCGCGGGTTGACCACCATCCCCTCCAGGACGGCGGATTTCACGTCGAGTTCCGGCGCGTACGTGGGCTGCAGCTCGGCCGAGAAGCCCGCGCCGACCCCGCCGCCCGCGATGCCGAACAGCGCGATCTGGGCCTGCGGATCGAGTCCGGCCTCGCGATGGGCCAAAGCCGCACGGACACCGTCGAGTTGGGCGTGCGCGGCGAACTTGCCGGCGAAGACGCCGTGCGGCTTGCGATCTCCGTCGTTGCCGACATCGGAGATCATCACCGCGTAGCCCTTGTCGAACATCAGCGCCAGCGGGCCGAGCGCCGACCAGGACGAGCCGTCCAGCGGGTCGCCACCGGTCCACTGGGTGCTGGGGTGACAGGACCAGCCGACGCTGTCGTTGGCCTCCTGATAGGAGATCAGTTTCTTCTCGCCCACGGGGACACCGTGATTGGGAATCATCAGGATGCCGGTGCTGATCATCGGGGTGACGCCGTCGATGCCGGTGGTCACGTACATCAGCTTGTACGCCTCGATGTCGGGCGGCGTGATGCCGAGGAACATCACGTCGACCTTCTTGGCCTTCAGCAGCGTTCCCGGCTGCTCGGCACCGGTCAGCGGCGGCTCTTCGTAGAACGGGTCGTTGGCGAGCAATGCCTGGAACGCCTGATCCGGCGGAACCGGTTGCGCGCCTTGGATCTGGCCGACGACGAAACCGTTGAAGACGCGGTCCAGTCCGGGCGTCGGCATCTCCGTCTGCGCCGCGGCGGTTCCCGCGGAGAGTACCAACGAAGCGGCCGTCGCAACGGCCACGGTGAAGCGTTTCATCTAGCGCACCGCCATCGTGTCGATCGGGGTTACCTGAATCTGCCTGGCCGCGGAGTCGAGCAGCTGCGGAATGTTCAGCAGCGGGCGGTGCGACTCCATCTGGATCTCATAGGGCGTACGCATCACGGCTTCCAATGCGGGCCAGTTGTTCTCGACCTGGAACTTGTACTTGGGCAGCAGCTCCGAGTTGATGTAATCCCAGCGCGGGCCGAACTCCGACCAATTCCATTCCGGCAGTGGCAGGGTCAGCAGGGCGGGCCTGCCATCGGCCATGGTGAACGGGATTCGCACCGGATGGAACTCCCGCGGCGGGGCCACCCCCGCGACCGAGGGTGAGCCCGCGGCACCGCTGGCGTAGGTGATCGCCTCGCCGACGCTGCCCTTATAGCCGCGCGCCTCGTCCCACTGCGCCCCGATCACCCACTCCTGTTCCCGGCGAAGCAAAGTTCCGTTGCCCGAGGCGATCCGGTCGTAGTCACCGGAGGCCACCCCGCGCCAAGCTTCCATGATGTCAGCACCGAACAACCCGGCGGCCTGGAACTCCTCCAGCGCGGGCAGGCCCTCGGTGACGTAGGCCTCGTGCATGGGCATCAGGTCCGAGAAGATGTTCTTCTGCATCACCAGGATCAATCCGATGAGGTAGCGCAGGTCTTCCGGCGTGATCTGGGAGCCCGCCTCGGCCAGCGCCATCAGTCCGCGCGGAAGTTGGGCCACCGCTTGCGGTCCGGCCGCCTGGTCGACCGCCGCGATGATGCCGCGCGCGGATTCGGAGAGGCCGGGCAGACCGTAGAGGTTGCCCATCAGCTCGAAATCGAGCAGCCCGCCGCCGAAATCGGCGCCGACCTGCCCGCCCATCCCCGCCCACTGCAGCTCGCGGTGGTTCAACTGCAGGTCTTCGTAGTAGCGATAAGACCTGATCAGGTTGTTGCGGTTGGCCTCGACGCCCGCGCGCGGATCCCAGGACCGCAGGTCGATGCCCGCCTTGTTCGTCGCGGCGACGAGCCAGTACTGATAGAGCAGGGCGGCATACCGGGCGGGCGCCACGCCTTGGCCGCGCGCCTCGTCCAGTAGCCCGCGCAGCTCGGCCGCGTCGTAGGGCAGTTCGGGGTTGACACCGCCGGGGCTCGACGCGGCATCCCGGTTCACCAGCGGCAGATCCAGGTAGCGGTCCACCTCGCCCGCCGCTGTGGCCGGGGCCGTTGCCGCGAGTCCGAGACCGACCGCGGCCGCCAGCGCCAGTGCGGTGGCGCGCAGCGCTATACCGATTCGCATCAGCTGTTCAGCCTTCCTCTCTGCTAGCTCGATTCGAGTTATTCGTTAAGCCGAAGAGATGTTCTGCCGGTAGCTGCCCGTCGATCGTGCAGTGATATAACGCCATCTCGATTAACAAGCACCGGTAGCACAGTAGGTGACGTGCAGGTAAACACAGAGATCAGCCCCGTCGCAAGACACGATATGACAAATGATCAGCAACTGAAGAAGACCTGTAACACGAAAGTTGCGAGCTAGTAGCTACTAACGCGGACGTTTAACACAGCAAATATGAGCAAAAAGGCGATCCGTACCGAATGAGATAACTCACAGCAACGACGAGCAAGTCGTGCGACCCCTGGGGACTACCCGAAACCCACCGTCTCAGACAGAATGGTTCGGACAGCTACGTCCACGGACCGCGACCCGCGCGGCCCGGATAGTGGGGTGAATCCATGGCCGAGAAACATGTGGTCCGCAACGGCGAGGCCGACCTCGCCGTCTATGAACAAGGCAATCCGGGCGGGCCGACGATCCTGCTGCTGCACGGCTGGCCGGACTCCCATCACCTGTGGGACAACGTCGTGCCCGAGCTCACCGAGCGGTTCCGAGTGTTGAGCGTGGACAACCGCGGACACGGCGAATCGTCCAACCCGCCGGGCACAGCGGCCATTTCGACCACGACGCTGGCCTCGGACTACGTCGCGGTGATCGAAGCACTCGGCGGCGACGAGCCGGTGCACGTGCTCGCACACGACTGGGGCAGCGTCGCCACCTGGGAAATCGTCTGCCGCCCTGACGCGCAACGTTTGATCGCGTCGTTCACCTCGGTCTCCGGACCGAGCATCGCGCACGTGAGCAAGTGGGCACGCAGCCGCCTCGCCAGGCCGACACCGCGCAATATCGCATTGCCACTGGCCCAGCTCGGCTCCTTCGCCTACTCGACCTTCCTCGCACTGCCGGTACTGCCGCAGGCCGCGATCAAGCTGGGGATGAGCGAACAACGGTGGCGCGCCATGCTTTCCGCCACCGAAGGCGCGGCGCCGGAGCAGATCCACCTGGCGCCGACCTTCAAGCAGGACATGGCGAACGGGCTCCGCATCTACCGGTCCACCTGGGCCGCGAATCCGCTGCGGGACCGCGACCAATTCACCACGGTCCCTACTCAGATCATCGTCGGCACCCGTGATCCCGCGGTGCGGCAGTCGAGTTACGCCGACGAGGACCGGTGGGCCGATCAGGTCTGGCTGCGCGTGGTGAAAGGCGGGCACTGGCTGCCGTTCTCGCACCCGCAGCTGCTCGCCTCGGCCGCCGTGGAGTTGATCGACGCGGTGTCCGGTGCATCGCACACCCGGACCCTGCGCCGGGGGCGGATGGGGTTGCCGCGCAAGCCGTTCGAGGATCAACTGGTCGTGATCACCGGCGGCGGCAGCGGGATCGGCCGGGCGACCGCGCTGGCCTTCGCGCGCGAAGGCGCCGAGGTCGTGGTGTCCGACATCAACGGGATCGCGGCGGAGGCGACCGTGGCGCTGATCGCGCAGGCGGGTGGTACCGGCTACGCCTACGAGCTGGACGTTTCCGACGAGTCGGCGGTGCGCAAGCATGCCGACGGGGTGATCGGCGAGCACGGCGTGCCCGACATCCTGATCAACAACGCGGGCATCGGACAGGCCGGAAAATTCCTCGACACCTCCTCGGCCGACTTCGACCGGGTACTCGCGGTCAACCTGCACGGCGTCGTCAACGGCTGTCGCGCCTTCGCGGGCCCGATGGCCGAGCGCGGACTCGGCGGACACATCGTCAACCTGTCCAGCATGGCCGCCTACACCCCGCAGCAGGCCTTCTCGGCGTACTCAACCAGCAAAGCCGCAGTGTTCATGTTCTCCGACTGCCTACGCACCGAATTGGCAAGCAGCGGAATCGGTGTCAGCACCATCTGCCCCGGCATCGTGCACACCGACATCGTCCGCAACACCCGTATATCCGGTGTCTCGGCCGAGGAGGAGCAGCGCAGACAGCAGCTCTACGACCGGCTGTACCGGTTGCGCGGGTACGGGCCGGAGAAGGTCGCGAAGCAGATCCTGCGGGCGGTGCGGAAAAACAAGGACGTCGTCCCGGTGACCCCGGAAGCCAGGCTGCAGTACGTCTTCGGACGCTTCGCACCGGGCGTGGTCCGATTCGCCGCGGCCCGAGGCAGTTTGGTGCGCTGACCGAAAAAGGTGGCACCCGAGGACCGGGTGCCACCTGCTGTCAGTTGTTTGCCGGCGCTACCGCTCGATGATGGCGACGACGCCCTGTCCACCGGCGGCACAGATGGAGATCAGCGCGCGGCCGGATCCCTTCTCCGCCAGCATCTTCGCGGTCGAGGCGACGATGCGGCCACCGGTCGCGGCGAACGGGTGACCCGCCGCCAGCGATGAACCGTTGACGTTGAGCTTGCTGCGGTCGATCGAGCCGAGCGCGCCGTCCAGGCCGAGGCGCTCCTTGCAGTACGCGTCGGACTCCCACGCGGTGAGCGTGGCGAGCACCACCGAGGCGAACGCCTCGTGGATCTCGTAGTAGTCGAAGTCCTGCAGGGTCAGGCCGTTTCGGGCGAGCATCCGCGGCACCGCGTAGGTGGGGGCCATCAGCAGGCCGTCCGGGCCGTGGATGTAATCGACCGCCGCGACCTCGCTGTCGACCAGGTGGGCGAGCACCGGCAGATTGCGCTCGGTGGCCCATTCCTCGCTGGACAGCAGCACCGTGGAGGCGCCGTCGGTCAGCGGAGTGGAGTTGCCCGCGGTCATGGTGGCGTCACCGGCCTTGACACCGAACACCGGCTTGAGGGTGGCCAGCTTCTCCACGGTCGAGCCGGGACGCAGGTTGTCGTCGCGGGTCAGCCCGAGGAACGGGGTGACCAGGTCGTCGAAGAAACCGCGATCGTAGGCGGCGGCCATGTTCTTGTGCGACAGGTAGGCCAGCTCGTCCTGGGCCTCGCGCGGGACGGCGAATTCCTTGGCGGTGATGGCGGCGTGCTCACCCATGGACAGGCCGGTGCGCGGCTCGGCGTTGCGCGGGATCTCGATGCCGAGCATGCCGGGGCGCAGCTGGCCGACCAGCTTGAGCCGGTCCTTGTTGGTCTTGGCGCGGTTGGCGTCGAGCATCCATTCGCGCATGCCCTCGCTGACCCCGATCGGGGCGTCCGAGGTGGTGTCGGTGCCGCCGCCGACGCCGGCCTCGATGCGGCCCTGGGCAATCGCGTCACCGACGGTGACGACGGCCTGGAGACCGGTGCCGCAGGCCAGCTGCAGATCGTGGGCCGGGGTGTAGGGGCTGAGCTTGCTGCCGAGCACGCTCTCGCGGATCATGCCGTGCTCGCCGACCCGCTTCAGGACGGCGCCGCCGACCACCATGCCGAGCCGCTCGCCCTGCAGGCCGAAGCGGCTGACCAGGCCGTCCAGCGCGGCGGTGAACATGTCCTGGTTGGAGGCGTGCGCGTACGCCTTGTCGGAGCGAGCGAACGGAATCCGGTTGCCGCCCACGATCGCGACCGGGCGGGTGGTCTTACCGGTCTTGGCGGTGCTCTTCGCCGAACGGGATTTGGTTGTCACTCGAGTCTCCAGGTCTCGTTGGGGATGTTCGGCGCTCCGGAGTCCGCGTGGAAATCTCCACAGATCGGCGCCCCGTCGCGGTTGGTTTACATTAAACTTACTCTGGAGTAAGTTTGTTGTCGACACCGTACCCCGCAAATGTGTGCCAGCGTGTCCACTGCCGGGTACCACCCAGACCCGAGAACTGAACATCGCGGCGTGAGCGAGAGTCGGTGGCGGGGGTAGCTTGCGTAACCTCGCCAGGGACCGTGCACGCCGCCTGTCAACACAGAAAAGGTAGGAACAGTGGCTGCCAGCAAGAGTAAGGGTGCTCCCAACCTCTACGGATCGTTCGTCCACTCGGCCCCCGGCCAGTTCCTGGCGAGCAAGCTGGGACTGCCGCAGCCGGAGAATCTGCGCCGCTACAAGCAGGGCGAGCCCGCCCTGCCCGGCCCCGTGCTGCTCGGCGGCAAGGGTCGGGTCGCCGAGCCGGTGCGCGCTCTGCTGTCGGACTGCACCTTCGTCGACTCGCCCAGCGCGGGAACGAAGCTCGGCGCGCTGGTGTTCGACGCGACCGGCATCGGGTCCATCGAAGACCTGTCCCAGCTCTACGAATTCTTCCAGCCCGCCATGCGCACCATCGCCGCGTCCGGGCGCATCGTCGTCATCGGCACCACCCCCGAGCTGACGTCGAGCGTGGACGAGCAGATCGCGCAGCGCGCACTCGAGGGCTTCACCCGCTCGGTGGCCAAGGAGCTGCTGCGTGGCGCCACCGCCCAACTGGTGTACCTGCACCCGGAGGCCGCCGCGGGCGCGTCCGGCCTGGAGTCGACGCTGCGCTTCCTGCTCTCGGCCAAGTCGGCGTTCGTCGACGGCCAGGTCATCCGGGTCGGCAAGGACGACGCCACCCCGCCGACCAGCTGGGATCGCCCGCTCGAGGGCAAGGTCGCCGTGGTCACCGGTGCCGCGCGCGGCATCGGCGCGACCATCGCCGAGGTGTTCGCCCGCGACGGCGCGACGGTGATCGTCGCCGACATCCCGGCCGCCGGTGAGGCACTGTCGCAGACCGCGAACAAGGTCGGCGGCACGGCACTCGCGCTGGACGTGACGGCACCCGACGCCGCGGAGAAGCTGGCCGAGTTCGCCACCGAGCGCTTCGGCGGCATCGACATCGTGGTGCACAACGCGGGCATCACCAGGGACAAGCTGCTCGCCAACATGGACGACGGCCGATGGAACTCGGTGCTCAACGTGAATCTCGCGGCGCCGCACCGGATCACCGAGGGCCTGGTCGCCCGTGGCGCGCTGAAGGAGGGCGGCCGGGTGATCGACGTGTCCTCCATCGCGGGCATCGCGGGCAACCGGGGCCAGACCAACTACGGCACCTCCAAGGCCGGTGTCATCGGCATGGTCGACGCCGAGGCGCCGAAGCTGGCGGAGAAGGGCATCACCATCAACGCGGTGGCGCCCGGCTTCATCGAGACCGCGATGACCGCCGCCATCCCGCTGGCCACCCGCGAGGCGGGCAGGCTGATGAGCTCGCTGCTGCAGGGCGGGCAGACCGTCGACGTCGCCGAGACCATCGCCTACTTCGCCAGCCCGGCGTCGAACGCGGTGACCGGCAACGTGGTTCGCGTCTGCGGTCAGAGCCTGATCGGAGCATGATGACCGAACTGATCTCGCTCACCGAAACCCCCAAGAACGGCCCGCTGTATCTGAAGGCCGCGCTGGGAGCGGTTCCGCTGCCGCTGGTTTCGGCGCGTAAGACGACGCTGCCGGATCGAGCCAGCAAGCTCGACGGCCTGCAGGTCGATCCGGATCATCTGGCCGCGTACTGCCGGGCCACCGGCCTGCGGTTCGGCGATGCTCTGCCGCTGACCTACCCGTTCATCCTCACCTTTCCGATCGTGATGCAACTCGTTGTGCAGCGCGACTTTCCGTTCGTCGCGGTCGGTGCGGTGCACGCGGAGAACGTGATCGAGCGGACCCGCGACATCTCGGTGAGCGAGCCGCTGGATATCAAGGCGCACATCGAGAATCTGCGGGAGCACCCGAAGGGGCTGCTGGTGGACGCGATCACCGAGATCAGTGTCGGCCGCGAGCTGGTGTGGCGGCAGGTCACCACCTTCCTGCACCAGCAGCGCACCTCGCTCTCGGGCGGGCCGAAGCCGGAGCCCAAGCCGGAAGAGGTTCCGCTGCCGCCGCTGCGCACCTGGCGGGTCGATCAGAAGACGATCAACCAGTACGCCGCAGCCTCGGGTGATCACAACCCGATCCACACCTCGGCGTTGGGCGCCAAAGCTTTCGGGTTCCCGAAGCCGATCGCGCACGGCATGTGGTCGGCCGCGCACATCCTCGGCACGATCGAGGGCCGGGTACCGGGCAAGACCACCTACTCGGTGAAGTTCGGCAAGCCGATCTTCCTGCCGTCGACGGTGAACGTGTACGCGGATCAGGTGGCGGGCGGCTGGGATCTGGCCGTGCTGAACCCGAAGAAGGGGTTCCCGCACCTCACCGCGACGCTGCGCTGAGATTCGAGAAATAGTGGAGCCGCGCCTCTTTCACGAGAGGCGCGGCTCCGCTCGTTGCATGACCTGGCGGCGCGATGCAGTCAGCAGTCGCAGCCGCAGCAATCGCAGTGACAGCAGTCGCCGCAATCGCCGTTGCAGTCCTTGAGCCAAGCGTCCTTGCGCTCGCCGGTGCACGGCTGGGTGTGCTCGGCACAGCAGGCGTACCCGGTGCAGTACCCGCCGAGGATGAGGGCCAGCGACTCGCCGATACCCGGACGACGATGCCGGGTGCGTCGCGCGCTCATTTGAACGTCGGTGCTGTCGTGCGAGATCCCGCAGGCGTGGCCGGCTACCGTGCCGATCCCTCGGCCGAGTCGGCGCAGCACACCGGCCAGCGGGTCGAGCAGCATCCAGCGCACCGTGGGGACGGCATCGAGCTCGGCTTCGGCTACTGCCTCGCGCAGCCGTGAATCCGATTCCCGCAGTAAGTCGTACGCCTGCGGCATGGTCGTTCCGGTGGCGGCGAGCGGGTTGAACCGGCCGCGGGTCAGGTCCTGCTCGTAGTCCTGCACGGCGTCGGCCAGGTGCGCGATCCGGCCGAATTGCCAACCGGCGGCGCGCAATGCGTCGACGTTGGCCGGGCGATCCGCCAAAACCGCTGTGTGCGCGAAGAACTCGGATGCGCAGAGCTGGGTCGGCTCGGTCAACCGCGCCAACGAATCCGCCCCACCGGCGGTCGCCGCCTGCTCCAACCCCGTCTGTGCGCTCAACGCGGCGACGAGGGGTTCGACATCCAACCCGATGCGCTGCGCGCTCAGCCGCGCCTGTCCGGCCCAGCGACTCGCCGCCTTCGCCATCGGCGTGCGGGCCAGTGCGGACGCATCGCCGTCGTCCACGTGGTCGCGGACCTTGGCCGAGGCCAGCAGCAGTGACGCCGTCGTGGCCAGTCGCACACCCGGCGAAGTCGCGGCCGCGACCGACGCGCGTTGCATCCCGCGCAGGGCACACCGCCCCGCCGTGGTGCGCTCGACCGCGCCCGCGGACTGCGCCTCGGTGAGCATGCTCAGCACAATCGCGTCGACATTCGTTGTCGCACGGGCCATTTGACCGTGCTCGTCCCGCAGCCC
This sequence comes from Nocardia sp. CS682, assembly GCF_004634405.1. NCBI lineage: Bacteria > Bacillati > Actinomycetota > Actinomycetes > Mycobacteriales > Nocardiaceae > Nocardia > Nocardia sp. CS682. The sequence goes on from NZ_CP029710.1 coordinate 4,333,133, forward strand.
CAGACACAGCCCGCACATATGTGTGCGCCACTCGGCCGCATCGATGCCGTACTTCGCCGCGCCGTGCGCACACGGCCTGAGCAACCCGAACAATTCCGCCCCGTTCTCCCCGGCCCGTTCCGCGCAGAGCCGGTCTGTACTTGTTGATCACCGCACTCTGGCAGGCCGTTAACGGCACGGCAACCGGTACCCGCCACTTCCGCCACCGTGGCGAGCCGGTGCTACTCCGCCTTCTTGCGCCCGGCCAGACCGCGCCATGCGAGATCGTCGAGCAGGTCGACCGCCTCGGCCACCTCGATCCGTCCGCTGGCCACCCGGTCCGCGATGGCCTCGCCGGCGCCGATCACAGCGGCCGCGACAATGTCGAAATTGGTGCCGGGCTCGGGGTGTTTGGCGCTGGATTCCAGCAGCTTGGCGGTCAATTCGATGACGCGCTCGCGGGCGTTCTCGATCTCCGAGGCGAACGCCTGCTGACCGATGGCCTGCCGGTAGAGCACCTGCCAGGAGCGCCGGTTGCGGTCCACGAAGCCGAGGAAACCTTCCAGCGCGACCCGTACCTGCTCGTGCGGGGTCAGCTGGGGATTTCCTGCGGGCACCACCGATTCGATGAAGCGCAGTCCCTCGCGCTGGATGCAGGCGCGGAACAGTTCGTCCTTGGACCCGTAGTACAGGTACAGCATCGGCTTCGATATCTTGGCCTCGGCGGCGATGGCGTCCATCGACGTATCGTGGAAGCCTTTCCGCGAGAACACCTCGACCGCGGCGTCGAGCATCTGCTGCTCACGAACCGCTCGAGGAAGTCGCTTCGTTCCGCCCGCCATCCACTCTCCTACCGCACGGTGAAGTTCACATATTACTCCAAGGTAAGTTCCGCGGGTCGCATTTGCTCATCAGTCGCGGGAACCGGGCCTCAGCAGCGCGGTAGCGCTCCCTTGAACGCCGCCATCCGCAGCACCGACGCGTCCACCTGCGCGGCGGGCAAGCGACCCGTGGACACCGCCTGCTCGAGCTGATCGAGCACGCTGGGCACCGCGTCGGTGGTGATCCAGAGCGCGTTGTCCGCCCCGGCGACCAGCGCGGCCTCCACCGCGTCCGCGATGGACAGCCGATTGGTGATCGCGGCCATGCCGCCCAGATCATCGGTGAAGATCGGCCCCTGGAACGGGGCGGCGCCGTAACCGCGCCCCTCCCGCAGCAAGGTCATCACCTGCGGGCTGATGCTCGCGGGCACGTCGGGGGTGGTGAGGCCGGGGACATCGAGGTGACCGACCATCACGCCCGCGCCGGACCCGATCAGCGCGCGGAACGGGACGAGATCGACGGTCTGCATGCTCTCCAGCGGTGGTGTGCGGACCGCGCCGCGGTGCGAATCGCCCGAGCCGGACCCGTGGCCGGGAAAGTGCTTGAGCACGGTGCCGACGCCGACCTCACGCATGGCGCGGATATAGGCGTCGGCGTAGCGGGTGACCACGGCGGGATCGTCGGAGAAGGAGCGGTCGCCGATGACGGAATCGGCGGGCTGGGCGCTCACATCGACATCGGGGGCGAAGTTCACCGTCACACCGAGGTCCTTCAGCGCGCGGCCCCTGGTCAGGGTGGCGTCGTGGAACTGTTCGGCGGTCATCGCGTCGACGGTGGCCCTGGCCGAGGGCGCGGCGCCGATCAGGTTCTTCACCCGGGAGACGCGGCCGCCTTCTTCGTCGATGGTCACCATGAGCGGCACCTTGGCCGACTGCTTGATCTGCTCGAGCCTGCCGTCGCTCAGCAGCGTGAGATCGGTCCAGCCGCCGACGAAGATCCCGCCGACCTGTTCGGTGCCCACCACATTCGCGGCGTCGTCGGCGCCGGTGACGCCGACGGTCAGCAGCTGCGCCAGCTTCTGCCGCAGCGTGAATTGCCCGAGATATCCGGCCGTGCAATCCGGCTTCGCGGATGTTGTTGCCTGCGTGGACGATTCGGACGTCGAATCGGGCGCCGCCGCTTGCGACGGCGCCGGGTCGGCGCCACCGCCGGACGAGCAGGCGGTCGCGACGGCGGCCAGCACGGCGAGCACGAGCAGGGGCGTCTTCCGCATGGAAGTAAACCGTACTGATCCCGCGCGCCAGCAAGTAGGCCGGGCTCGGCCAGGGTAGCCTTGTTCAATAGCCGTGAGTCTCCCACCAGGAGGTCATCGTGCCCTGCGACTTGATGCTCATTGCCTACGATGGGTCCGAGAACGCCAAGCGGGCCATCGAATACGCCGGGCGGTTCCTCAGTGCGAACAGAGCGATCGTGCTCACCGCATGGGAGCCGATGGTGCGCCAAGCCGCCCGCCTGTCCGGGTTGTCCGGGGTGATGCAGCCGGAATGGGTGCCCGACGACGAGATCGAGGACGTCGCCTACGTCGACGCCCGCACCATCAACACCGAGGGTGTCCGGCTGGCCAAACTCGCCGGGCTCAACGCCGAGGCGCGCACCGCCGAATGCACGACGACCATCTGGAACGCCATCGTCGAATGCGCCGACGACCTGGACGTCGACATCATCGTCGCGGGCACCCGGGGTGCCACCGGCATTCGCGCCCTGATGCACAGCAGCGTTGCCGACGCGGTCCTCAAGCACTGTCACCGCCCGGTCCTGATGGTCCCGCCAGGCAAGGAGCCCGCCGCCAAAACCGGGTAAGTGCGGGTGCGACCGCGCGTTGTTGCTTCGAGGTGAGCGAGCGAGGCGAAGACACAGCCGCGGAGCACGGCCGAGGTCGCTTCGTGAGGGCGCTCACGGCGCGGGTTTCGGGGGTGGGGGCGGAGTTAAGGTCGAGGGACTATGGATGGATTCCTGCTTGCTCAGCCGGATGGGGTCGTCCGGACGTCCGGGAGCCGGGTCGCCTTCGACGAGGCGGAGCCCGCGATCGCCGCGCTGCGGGACGGCACCGCTGAACTGATCGTCGGTGCGTTGCCGTTCGATCCGCGCAGGCCTGCCGCGCTCACGGTGCCCGAACACGCGCGGCACACCGCGGGACCGTGGCGACCCGCTGCCCTTCCCGACCTGCCCGCCGTCCAGTTCGTGACCGAAATCCCCAGCGCCGCTGAACATATCGCGCGTGTGACGAAACTCGTTGAGCAGCTGAACGATCCGGCGCAACCACTGCGCAAGGTGGTCGCCGCCCGGTCGGTGATGGCCGAGGCGGCCGCGGCGTTGGACCCCCAGCTTGTGGCCGCGCACTTGCTGACCAGGCATCCACACGCCAATGTGTTCGCCGTCGACCTGTCCCCCGCCGGGCGGACGGGTGCGACGCTGGTCGGTGCCACGCCCGAGGTGCTGATCGCCCGGCACGGTGAAACGGTCACGCTGCGGCCATTGGCCGGCACCATGCCCCGGCTCGCCGACCCGGGTGCCGATGCCGTCCAGGCGCGAGAGCTGCTGTCCAGCACCAAGAATCGCGCCGAGCATGCCTTCGTCATCGAATGGATCCGGGAGAAACTCGGCCCGGTCTGCGCCGAACTGTCCATCCCCGACGGTCCGGAACTGATCAGCACGCCCGAGGTCTGGCACCTCGCCACCCCCATCACCGGGCGGCTGCGCGACCCGGCGACCACCGCGCTCGAGCTGGCGCTGCTGCTGCATCCCACGCCCGCCGTCTGCGGCACCCCGACCGACCTCGCGCTCGACACGATCGCCGACCTGGAGGAGGACCGAGGTTTCTACGGTGGCGCGGTCGGCTGGTGCGACGCGCGCGGTGACGGCTCGTGGGTGGTCGCCATCCGCTGCGCGGAACTGTCGGCCGACGAACGCACCGTGCACGCCTACGCGGGCGGCGGCATCGTCGCGGCCTCGGACCCGAAAGCCGAACTCGACGAAACCACGGCCAAGCTCCGCACGTTGCTCGGTGGACTGCACTGCGCCATCCCCGCACACTGATCCGGCGCGCTCGACCGGACCGTTGATAGCACCGGGAATCCCCGGTGATCGCCGCCGCAACCGGACTGCCGACCGACAATCGGCGGGCTGAACGCACCGGATACGGTTGCGGGCTGCTAGGTTGACCGGGAATGTGCCTGCATCGATGTATTGGAGTGCCGCAATGAAGTTTGCTGTTCCTGGTGTTGCGAGTGCTGTCGGCGGCGCCGTACTCGGCGTGATCGCGGTGCTCCTCGTCACGGTGGCGGTGCAGCAGAACTCGCGTCCCGACATCGACCGCTCCGGCGACAAGGACTCCTCGTTGCTGAACAACGTCGAGTACGGCAGTCGCTGAGCCGCTGACCCCCGCTTCACCCACCGACTCGCTCGGACCGGCGGCGCGGCGGCACAACACCGCGCCGCTCGGTAGACGCTGGTTCGCCGGGACGGTGCTCGCGGCGTTCCTGCTGACCTTCCTGCAGGCGCCGGGACGCACGGTCGCCGACACCAAATACGACCTGGCGCAGAACCCGCTTGGCTTCCTCGAACGCGCCAGCCACCTGTGGAGCAGCCAGGCCCCAATGGGTCAGGTGCAGAACCAGGCTTACGGCTACTTCTTCCCGCACGGCGCGTTCTTCTCGCTCGGCCATGTGCTCGGCCTGCCCGCCTGGGCCACCCAGCGCATCTGGTGGGCACTGCTGCTGATCGCCGGTTTCTGGGGCATCATCCGGCTCTGCGAGACCCGCGGCATCGGCACCCGCGGCTCCCGCATCATCGCCGCGACCGCGTTCGCGCTGTCCCCACGGGTGCTCACCACGCTCGGCTCCATCTCGTCGGAGACGCTGCCGATGATGCTGGCACCGTGGGTGTTGCTGGCGCCCGCGGCGCTGGGCATCCGCTATCGGAATCGACGACGCACGGTCGATCCAGGTGGTGCGCGGCAGTCCTCGGACGCGATTCACCGAGGCCCGCACGCGGCAGATTCCGATTCGTCGCGCGGTGACGACCCTGCGCGGGCCGAGACCGACGCGGACGCCGATCGGCCGGCGGACCGCAGGCGGCGCGGTGGTGCCGAATCGGCGGCCGGAAGCGCGCTGGCACTCGCGCTGATGGGATCGGTCAATGCCGTCGCCACGGTCGCGGCGTTCCTGCCCGCGCTGCTGTGGTGGGCGTCGTATCGGCCGAACAAGCAGTGGTGGCGATTCACCAGGGCCTGGGTGCCGCTGCTGGTGCTCGCCACGTTCTGGTGGGCGGTGCCGCTGCTGTTGCTCGGCAAGGTGAGCCCGCCGTTCCTGGACTACATCGAGTCCTCCGGTGTGACAACGCAATGGGCCTCGCTCGCCGAGGTGCTGCGCGGCACGGACAGTTGGACGCCGTTCGTCTCGCCCGAGCGCATCGCGGGCGCGGTGCTGGTCACCCAGCCCGCCGCGGTGCTCGCCACCGGGCTGCTGGCGGCGGCGGGCATGGCCGGACTGGCGATGCGGTCCATGCCGTACCGCGGTCGGCTGACACTGATCCTGTGCGTCGGGCTGGTCGGCATCTGCGCAGGCTACGTCGGTGAGCTGGGCGGGCCGTTCGCGGAATCGGTGCGGCTGTTCCTGGATTCCGGTGGGGCGCCGTTACGCAATGTGCACAAGCTGGAACCGCTGATCCGAATCCCGTTGGTGCTCGGCCTCGCCCAGCTGCTGGCCCGGGTGCCACTGCCCGCCTCGGTGCCGATGCCGGTGTGGCGCAGCGCGTTCGCGCATCCGGAGCGCGACCGTGCCGTCGCGGTGGCCGCGCTGATCCTCACCGCCCTGGCCCTGTCCACCTCGCTGGCCTGGACCGGCAAGCTGGCCCCGCGCGGCGCCTACGACAAGGTGCCCGCGTATTGGCAGCAGACGGCGGACTGGCTGCAGGACAACGCTTCCGACACCAGGGCACTGGTCGTGCCCGGCGCCCCCTTCGGTAGTCAGGTCTGGGGACTGACGCGCGACGAACCGTTGCAGGCGTTGGCGAGCACGCCGTGGGCGGTCCGCGACGCCGTGCCGCTGAACCCGCCGGGCACCATCCGCGCGATGGACTCGGTGCAGCGGCTCATCGCCGACGGCAGACCGTCGAACGGACTCGCGGCGACCCTGGCCGGGCAGGGCATCGGGATCCTGGTGTTGCGCAACGATCTCGATGCCGAGACATCGCGCTCGACCCGGCCGATGCTGGCGCACCGGGCGATCGACGGTTCCCCCGGCCTGGCGAAGGTGGCGGAGTTCGGTGCGCCGATCGAATCCGCGGTCATCGCCGAGGATCTGGTCGCGGATGGTGATCTGCGGCCTGCCTACCCGGCGGTCGAGATCTACCGGGTGCAGACACCAACGCCGGGTACATCTGCCGAGGTGCGCAACGGAACCGGTGCGCCGCCGTCGTTCCCCGGCGCGTACACGGTGCCGCTCGACGCGGTACCCGTGGTGCAGGGCGGCCCGGAAGTGCTCGAACGCCTGTACCGCGACCCGGGCAGCAGCGAGACACCCGCCCTGCTCGCCGCCGACGCGAGGCGCGCCGGACTGCCGATCGGACCGTTAACCGTCACCGACACCCCGATGGACCGGGAAGCCGACTTCGGTCGCGTCGACAACCACAATTCCGCCCTTCGCGCGCCTGATGATGCCCGCCGCACCCACAACCTGGTGCCCGACTACCCGGTGCCCGGCACCGACCTGGTGCGCGGGGAATGGACGGGCGCGACGGTCACCGCGTCCAGCTCGGCCGCCGACGCCACCCAGCTCGGCGGTGCCGCACCGGGCAGCTCCACCGCGGCCGTCGTCGACGGTGATCCGGCCACCGCGTGGATCAGCAACGGTTCCGAACACGCGCTCGGACAATGGCTTCGGCTCGATCTGGACCAACCGATCCGGGTCGGTCAACTGAGCTTCAGCACCAGTGCGGCCGCTATCGGCGACCCGGTGAAGTGGGTCGAGGTGCGCACCGCCAACGGCACCGTGGGTACCCGCATTCCCGAACCCGGTACGCCGGTGTCGGTTTCGCTGCCCGCGGGCAAGACGCAGTGGGTCACCATCACTGCCATCCGCACCGAAAACGGCAAGCGCGGTGGGCAGTTCGGCATCAGCGAGATCGCGCTCGACGACTATTCCGTCCGTGACCAACCGGTCCCCGTGGACATCCGGCACCGGACGGTGCTCCCGCCGACACCGGCGGGCGCGCAGATCCAGGCGTGGGATCTCGGGCAGGAATTCCCCGGGCGCAGTGCCTGTTTCGATTCGCCGGACCGAGTGCGCTGCAGCAAGGGCCTCGCGTTGGCACCCGAGGAACCCGGCACCTTCCAGCGCACGCTGTCGGTGCCCGAGCCCATGTCCGTCACGCCGGAGCTGACCGTCCGGACCCGGCAGGGCCCCGCACTGGAGGCGCTGCTCACCGACCATGACCGCCCGGTCGCCAGGGGCAAGGCCGACGTCGGAGACCTGCGCGGCGCCGCGTTCGCCGCGACCGATGGCGATCCGCGCACCAGTTGGACCGCCCCGAGGACTCGGTGCGGGTGCTGACCGGTGCCAAACCCACCCTGACGATCGAGCTGCCTGCCCCCGCGCTGGTGACCGGGCTGGAGCTGACCCCGTCGCTCGGCGGCCTGCCCGCCGCACCCACCTCGGTGGTGGTCAACCTCGGCGACGGCCCCCAAGTACGTGAGCTGGACAAGCGCACCGCAGGCGCGCCTGCCCGAATCTCGCTGCACCCCATCGTGACCGATCGCATCGAACTCAGCATCCGGGACTGGCAGCCTGTCCTGGACAGGACGGCGCTCGGCTTCGCGCTCACGCAGCCTGCGGGACTGGCCGAGGTCTCGGTACTCGGTCCGGACTATCCCGCGCCCGCCGCCCTCGACCGGGAGATCACCGTCCCGTGCGAAATCGGCCCGACCATCAACATCGACGGACAGCTACGGCGCACCACCGTCACCGCGACCGCGGCGGAACTTCGCTCCGGCGCTCCGGTTCCCGCACGCGTCTGCGCGGATGACGCTGCACTGCAGCCCGATCCCGGTGCGCTCGGACTTTCGCAGGGCCGCGCCGACGTCACCGTCGGGCCGACCGACCTGTTCTTCGTCGACCGGCTCCGCCTCGAGCGCACCGGGCTCGCCGCACCGGCCGCGCCCTCGCCCGGCACCCGCGTGCTCGTGCTGCCGCTGAGCACCAACGTCGGCTGGCAGGCAACAACTTCCGACGGAAAGCCCCTCGAGCCCGTGGTGATCGACGGCTGGCAGCAAGCCTGGCTGCTGCCACCCGGCGGCACCGGTCCGGTCACCGTGTCGTTCCCCATCGACCGCTGGTACCGCCTCGGCATCTTCGGCGGTCTCCTGCTGCTAGTGCCGCTGATAGCTTTGGCGATTCCGCGGCGCGCCCGTCCCGCGAAACCGGTTGGCGCCGAGCTGAACATCGCGCCCGAGGCCGTCGGCACGGCACCCGCCAGCGCAGCGCCCACGACGCCCGGCCGCAACACCGCATCGTCGGATGCCGCAGCCATCTCAGGCTCGGCCACCCCCGCCATCGATGCCTCGGCTGTCTCCGGCTCGCGCACCATCAGCCCGGATGCCGTTGCCCACGTGCCGGATTCCACGCCACGAACCTGGGGCGCGCGTTGGCTCGGCGCGCTGGGCCTCGCGGCAGCGGCAACGCTGATCGCCGGTCCGGTCGGAACCCTCGTCACCGCAGCCATTCTCGCCGCCGTCCGGTTCTATCCACAGGTCGCACCCCGGGCGCTCGTAGTAATCGCAGGCGTCGGCACGGCACTGTCCGCAGCAGCCCTGTCGACCGGCCCATGGCGCGCGTCGGGCGGCTACATGGGCGGCTCGCTGTGGGCGCAACTCCCCGCAGTCCTCGCGGTGATCGCGGTCGGTGTCGCCGCACTGCCGCCGCCTCGGCCATTCGGGCTGCGCCGCAACGGACCTCGTTGATAATGTGACGCCGCGTGAGGGAATGTGCCGAATGCGGTTTCGTCTACGATCTGACCCGCGCGACCGAAGTCGCGCCGCTGGCCAGAGAGCACGCCGTGGAGTACGCGGACCTGCTCCTCACCGACTCGCCGAAGCTACGGCGGCGACCCGAACCCGACACCTGGTCGCCGCTCGAGTACGCCTGCCACATGCGTGATGTGCTTCTCGTGCAACGGGAACGCGCGCTGGCCGCCCGGCGCAGCACGACCCCCGACGCCACGCCGATGGGCCGGGACGAGCGCGTCGAGCACGACGGGTACCTCGATCAGAAGCCCTCGGATGTCGGCCGCCAGCTCCGGGACGCGGCGCAACTGTTCGCCAATGTGCTGGAACGACTGAGCGGTGACGACTGGGAGCGGACGCTGATCTACAGCTACCCCGAGCCGCAGGAACGTTCGCTGCGCTGGCTCGCGCTGCACACCCTGCACGAACTCCGGCACCACCTGTTGGACATGCACCGGCAGCTGGATACCTGAGCGCGCCGGGCGATCACGGTGCCGCGAGCCGGTCTTCCTCTTCGACTTCCTTGGCCGGCTTCGCCCGGTCCCGCCTGCGCGCCCACTGCCGCACCGGCTCCTCGATCAGCGCGTAGCTGGCCGCGGCGACGGGCAGGGTCAGCGCGATGGTGAGGATGAGGACGTAGCCGAAGTCGCCGCTGAACGGCAGGATCCCGAACACCGGGAACACCACCCACAGCACCGCGAGATGCCAGAGGAAGATCCCGTAGGACCAGCGCCCGATGGTCGCGGCCACCCGCGATTTCAGCCACCGATGCCCCCGCCGCGGGTCACCGAGCACCAGCGGGGCGAGCAGCGCGAAGCCGATGATCGCGCCCAGCGCCATCTTCGCCGCGTACTGCCACGGCTGGGCGTGGGTCAGTCCGGCGGGACCGCCGATATCGGTGGCCGAGATCAGGAAAGCAATCAGCGCGATGACCCACATCAGCGGTTGATTTCCGGCCAGCTCGCGCCATTTCGATAGCCGTTCGCTACCAAAAGAAAGTTCTGCGAGCACCATTCCCATCGCGAACCACGGCAGATATCCGGGCAGCCAATTGTCGGAATGGATGGCGTCCGGTGTCGGCACCGGAATGAAGTTCCAACTCAACGACACCGCTGCCAGGCCGAGCAGTACCGGCACCCGCCACCGAGCGGCGCTGCCGCGCAACCACATCACCGCGAACGCCAGCAACGGCAGCACCAGATAGAAGGCCACCTCGACCGAGAGGCTCCACATCTGCGTCAGCCCATCGGTCAGCGTCAGCGGCACGAACACCTGCAGCAACGCCAGATTCGACACCCAGACACGCAGCCCCGCCGTGCCCGCCGCACTCGGCAGCAACACCAGAACCGCGCACACCACAACCCAATACGCAGGCAGGATGCGCGCGGCGCGATGCCGCAGGTAGTAGCCGAGCGACGGCGCGCTACCCAGTCCGCGGGCCGCGGCGGCATGCGGGCGCCACAGCAGAAAACCGGAGAGCGCGAAGAACACCGCGACCGCCATGTCGAACCGGCCCCACACCCGCCCGAGCACCGGGGTGCCCGCGGCGCCGGTCTGGAAGGCGACGTGCGTCAGCAGCACACCGAGCGCGGCCAGCCCGCGCATGCCTTCGAGCGCGGGCAGAAAGGCGCGCGCCGGTACCGATTCGGTCGCCGGGGCGACCGGGACGGCGGAAGTGGACAGGGATGCGGTCATCGGACTCCAGTCTGCCTTGCCAATTCTTAGGTGATAACCCCACGTTTCACATTTCGCGCTAAACTCGGGCGATTTCTCGGCCGTTTCCGGCCTCGGCGCCGCATGGTACGTCACCGGACTGTTAGTGTCGGGGCTCACGAGTGCCGCGGGAGGCCCGCCGTACTCGCCGGAACGACCCTGTTCTACGACGAGGAGAGTTTGCATGGCACTGAGTGCCGGAACCAGAAGGACGGTGGCCTGCCTGCTCGTGGGTCTCGGCGCGTTGCTGATTGTCGCCGCGCTGCTGATCCCGACTTACACCGTCGGCAAACTGGCGAAGACTCCTCTCGATCTCGAGATCACCACGATCGCGACCAACGCGCCGGGCGAGGAAAGCCTGGTGCTCGACTCCAAGTCGCTCAGCGCGCCCGAGGGCGCCGCGAAGATCGACACGAACGTGCCGCTGGTCTCGCAGCGCTTCCTCACCGTCGAGGAGCCCTCCGACGCCACCGAGATGACGGTGCAGGCGGGCCAGACGCTGCGGCGCATCGACAAGCAGGGCGACACCGGCCTGCTCACCGCGAGCATCGACCGGGTCACCATCGACCGCAAGACCGGCGAGCCGGTCTCGAAGGAGCCGAACGGCTCCATCGCGGTCAACGTGGACAAGGAGATGAAGTCGGTCGCGGATCCGGTGCAGCACACCGGTTTGCAGTACCGGTTCCCGATCGGCACCGAGCAGAAGACCTACCCGTACTTCGATCTCAACGCGCGCAAGACGTTCGACATCAACTACGTCGGCGAGACCGAGATCAACAGCATGCAGGTCTACCACTTCCAGCAGACCATCCCGGCGACCAACCTGAACGACGTGGTGAAGGCGCCGACCAACCGGCTCACCTTCCCCGCCGCGAAGTGGGGCGTGCCCGGCGACGGCGACGTCACCATGTCGCGCTGGTACACCAACACCCGCGACGTGTGGGTCGAGCCGAAGACCGGCACCGTGATCAAGGGTGGCGAGCAGCTGCACCTGTACTACGGCCGTGACTCCAAGCCCGAGGTCACCGCGCTGAAGTCGCACATCGTGTTCGACGAGAACACCATCGAGTCGCAGATCGCGGTGGCCAAGGAGAACATCGACAAGCTGTCGCTGTACGGGCGGATCATGCCGATCGTGCTCGGCGTGCTCGGTGTGATCGCACTGATCGTCGGCATCATCCTCGGCGTCCGTGGCGGCGGTTCGACACCCGCTCCGGCGCGCGGCGGCGGGCCGCTGAGCCAGGGACGCGGTGGACCGGCGCCGACCGGTGGTGGTTCGCGTCGCGCGGACAACGATCCGCCGACCGAGCAGATCAACGTCACGAAACAACCTTGACGTAACTGAACATTCGGCCCCCGGTCCCAAGGACCGGGGGCCGTTTTGTTTCCTGCTACAGCTGGGGTTCGGGTTCGTGGCGACGTACGCCGCTGTCCCGATCGGCGGTGCGCAGGACGATCACGGCGACCACGAGGGTGGTGGCGGCTGCGACGGAGGCGACCGTGGTGATCAGCGTCGGGATGGAGCGCGCGAACGAAACCATCAGTGCCACTTCGACGGCCAGGCCGAGCCAGGTCAGCGCCGCGAGGGCGGTGCGGTCCACGGCGATCGCCGAGAGCATCGCGCCCTGCAGGACCGCGAGGATGGCGCCGTGCAACGCGAACAGCCACAGCAAGCCTTGGATGGGGGCATAGTCCTGGCCGGCCAGCAGCGGAGCCAGTGGTGCGGCGAGCGCGGCGCCGAGCACCGCCACGATGCCGATACCCGACAAGACCGCGAGCGCCGACCTGATCGCCTGCGCCGAATGCGTGGGCTGCGCCATCCGCGGGTACAGCACGACGCCGACCGCCTGCGGCAACCAGAATGCGATCTTCGCGGCGATGGTGCCGAGTGCGTACCGGCTGGCATCCGCCTCGTCGAGGACCATGCGGACCACGATCAGATCGGTAGACGACAACGCCATCAATGCCGCCTGCACCTGCGCGGCGCGCAGCACCGGCAGCACACCGATGGCCTCGTCCTCGTCGGTTCCGGCACGCGGCCGCGACGGCGGCGACCCGGCGACGAGCCGGGCGAACGCGGCGGCCGCCGCGACACCTACCGCCGCCGCACCCAGCGCCGGCGCGGCACCGCCGCCGACAGCGAGCAGCACCAGCGCGGGCGCCACCCGAAGGATGCCCGCGGCACCGAGCACCACGCCCAAGGCCCGAAACCGCCTGCCACCCTGGAGAACTCCCTGTTCACCGGAGAGCAGCACCAGCGCGGGCGCCGCACCGAGCGCGGCAGCACACGCGGCGACCCCGACGTTCAACGCAGCGGTCACCACCGGCACCAGCACCGCGACCACCACCGCGACGATCACCGCGCACCGCCACTGCAGGCGCCGCAGCGCCGCGACACTCGCCCCGCGCACCAGCTCCCTGGCCACCACGTTCTGCAACGCGAGCGCAGGCACCGCACACAACAACTGCACCGCGAGCAGACTCGCGAACTCGCTGTACCCGGACACCCCGAGCCACCGTCCGGCCAGCAGCTGCAAGAGGTACCCGGCCACGTTGGCCGTCATCGCCCCCGCCGTCACCAACGTCAGATCCGCCACCACAGGAAACCGACGGACAGCAGACACGCCCGCCATCGTCCCACCCGGCCACCGCCGCCGGTATCCCGCCCCGCCGCGGGGCGAACCGGTCAGCGGGACGGTCGGCGCGCGAGCTTCCAGCGGACGTACTCGCCGAGCGGGATATCCGGGTGCTTCCAGAACGCTTTGGGCCGCCGCGCGTGCAGCCGGGTTTCGGCGGCGTCCGATACCTGGGCGTCGACCGGTCCGGTCGCACCGAGCAGATCCTGGTGTGCGCGGTGCCGGTTGGCGCGGTGCACTCTGGCTCGCTTGCGTGGCAGGTTCTTGCGCGACGCCTTGTCGTTCTCGCCGTAGATGTTGCGGCGATCCTTGGCGTAGCTCAGCTGCTTCTTCTCCTGCGGAGACTTCCTGACCACCGAGTCAGGATATGGCCGGCGCGGACGGTTGCCGAATTCTTTTCCGACCGTGGCGGCACCGGGTGCGGGGAGGTCGGACCGTAGGGTGCACAAGCGTGAGTGCGAGCGGTCTCGGGCGACAGAGCCGGTGGGTGACTTGGGCGCCCGCCGGGTACAGCGCGGTGCTCGCGCTGCTCATCGTCGGACCGCTGCTCGGTTCCGGATATTTGTTGCTGCGGGATGCGGTGAGTACACCGCAGTCCTATCCGACGGATTCGGCGCTGGGACTCGGCGATGCCGCGCCGCGTGCGGTGCCGCAGGACGCGTTGCTGGCGTGGCTGTCGCCGGTCATCGATGGTGGGGTGATCGTCAAGGCGATACTGCTCGTCGCGCTGTGGGCGGCGGGTTACGGGGCCGCCGTGCTGGCGCGGGAATTACTGGGCGTGCCGGTCGGCGCACAGCTGGTCGCGACGACGGTGGCGCTGTGGAATCCGTACGTGGCCGAGCGGCTGTTGCAAGGCCACTGGAGTCTGCTCGCCGGGTATGCCGCGCTGCCGTGGGTTGCTTTGGCCGCGTATCGGATTCGCGGCGCGGCACGGCACGGCTCCGTGAGTGCATGGGCGGGTTTGGTGGGAAGCCTTGCCGCAGCAGGACTCACACCGACCGGTGCGCTGCTGGCCGGGATCACCGCGCTGTCGCTGGTCGGACGGCGGCATCTCGCCGCCGTGCTGGCCGTGCTGACTGCGGCGTCCGCACCTTGGCTGGCCGCCACCGCGCTGTCCGGGGCGGGCGGCTCACCCTCCGATCCGGCGGGCATTGCCGCGTTCGCGGCCCGTGCCGAACCTGGCCTCGGCACGCTCGGCAGTCTGGCCGGGCTCGGCGGGATCTGGAACGGTGACGCGGTACCCGATTCCCGCACCACACTTCTCGCGTTGATCGGGACCATACTGCTGCTCGTCATCGTCACGACGGGGGTGCGGTCAGTAGTCACCGACGGCACCGACCCGGACCGGCGATACCTCTGTCGCGCGCTCGTCGTGCTCGCGGCGCTCGCCGTCCTGCTGCCCGCCCTCGGTGCGACACCGTGGGGGATGCAGGTGCTGGAGTGGCTTGTCGCGCACGTGCCCGGTGCGGGTTTGCTGCGGGACACGCAAAAGTACGTGGCGCTGGCGATGCCCGCCTACGCGCTGTGCGCCGCAGCGGGTTGCGGGGTTGTCGCCCAGCGGTTCTCGGCGGGCGGGGCAGCTACACCGATCGATCATCCACAGAGCGCGGAAGTCATCGCACGACAGGGGATCATTCCCGGGCCAGCGACCGGCACGGACGGCACGGACGGCACGGACGGCACGGACGGCACGGACGGCACGGACGGCACGGACGGCACGGACGGCACGGACGGCACGGACGATCGTGCCTTGTCGCTGAGTGTCGCCGCCTCGGTCACAACCTCAGTCGTCACACGTTCGGTCGCAACGATTTTCATCGCGTTACTGGTGCTGCCGCTACTCGATCTCGCGTGGGGTGTCAGCGGTGCGGTGCGCCCGGTGCACTATCCAGCCGGATGGCAGCAGGTTGCCGAAAAGGTGGACGGGCCCGGCGATGTCGCGGTTCTTCCAGGCGGGATGTTCCGCAAGTTCCGGTACAGCGGAAAAGCTCCGGTGCTGGACCCCGCACCACGCATGCTGCCCAACGACGTGCTGCAAACCGGCGAACTCCCGGTGCGCGGCCGTACCGTGTCCGGCGAGGGCGCCCGTGCCCGCGCCGTGGAAGCGCTACTGCTGCACGGCGGTTCGGCCCGAGAGCTGGCAGCGAACGGCATCGGCTGGGTGCTCGTCGAGCACGGCACCCCCGGCCCGCTCGGCGATTCGAAAACAACACTGGCACAGCTGGATCCGGTGTTCAGCGATGCCGACCTCGCGCTGTACCGGGTACCCGGCACCAGCCACCAGCGCACCGGTTCAGCGACGCATCGGACCCTTGTCATTGCGGCGCACGCGGTTTGGGTGATGCTGCTGGTCGGCGGCGCGCTCATCGCAACGGTGGCGCGTCCTGCTCATCGCAAACGCTGATCAAGCCTGCACGTGCCTTTCGGCGATATCCTGCCGTCGAAACGGCGACGGCGCGGCGGACATGGCGGCGGACCGCGAACGCACGGCTGTTCAGTCTTCGGAGCGCGGGGCAATCAATCCAGAGGTGTGCTCCCCACGCGCCACCGCAGCCAGCACGTCGTACACACCGTTTCCGGTTTGCTCCCAAGAGAATTCACGCGCCCGCGAGCGCGCCTTCTCCCCCATGACGGTGCGCGCGGCGTGCTCGTCGAGCAATTCGCCTACCGCGTCGGCCAATTGGGCGACGTCATCGACCAGGACGCCGGTGACGCCGTCGACGATGGAGTCGGTGAGTCCGCGCGAGCTGCGGTAGCCGATGGTCGGCACGCCGTGCTGGGCGGCCTCGATGACCGCGAGCCCCCACCCTTCCTTACGGGAGGGCAGCACGTGCACCCAAGCACGGGAAAGCAGTTCGTGTTTACGGCGCTCGTCCACGTGGCCGTGAAAGGTGACGGCGTCGGCGATGGCGAGGTCGTGTGCGTCGGCCTTCAGGTTGTCCGCCCACCAGCCGTCGCCGATCACGTCGAGGTGCAGGCCGGGGATGCGGGTGCGTAGTCGCGCGACCACGGCGAGCGCGTCCTCGATCTGCTTGTGCGGCACCAGGCGCGACAGCACCACGATCCGCGGGTTCGCGGTGCGGGTTTCGGTGGCGCCGGTCGGCGCGTCGGCGGGCACCGGTTCGGCGCCGTTGCGCACCACCGCGATCCGCGACTGTTCGACGCCGAGGGTGGCCAGTTCTTCGGCCGAGGGCAGCGAGACGGTCAGGTATTGGTTGCGCCGGTGCACCCGCGGTGAGAGCCGCGACTCGATCCACCAGCCGATCCGGCCGACCAGCCGTCCGGCGACGGGCCACTGTTCCCGGTGCCCGTGGTGCACGAGGACCACGGACGGCGCCTTGGTGGCGGCGGTGGCGAAGAACGGGATGCCGTTCTGGGTGTCGATGACCGCGTCGGGCCGCAGTCCGCGCAACGGTCCGAGGCCCAACCGGCCGAGTGCCATGGCGGCCAGTGCCCGTGGATAGACGGAGAAGCGCCCGCCCGCGCGACTGATGTCGATGCCGTCGACGCGCTCGCGTTTCGGCGCCCCCGGGTAGCGGGCGGTGCGCAGGGTGACCTTGACCCCGCGCGCGGCGAGCTGCGCGCCGACCTGTTCGAGGTATCGCTCGCTGCCGCCGCCCTGCGGGTGCCCGGTGTCACGCCAGCACAGCAGGAGGACTTCGCGCACGGTCGAGCTTCTCTCGGTCAGGTGGTCCCGGTCGGGAACATCGGATATCGCGCTACACCCTAACCCGAGCTCCGCGACAGCAGCTGATCACCGAGCGGTCCGCAGGCACATTGCCTGCAAACGTGCCCGCATCGTCCCCGTTACCCCTGGCCCCCGGCCTGAACGGACACTTTCGAGCGCCGCCCCAGCACATCACGCAAGTGGGCGCGAAAAGTGTCCGCCGGGGCCGGTTCGACAGTGGTTCACCCCTGTTATGCGAGACTCGGCGCCGTGTTGAAAGCCGAAAAGACGCCCGCCGACGGTGCGCGAGCGCGCGCTCCCCGGTTCGCGCGCCGGGCGACGTTGCGCCGGTCGTTGCGGTTGCTCGGTAGCTTCCGGTTCGAACAGACCGATCCGGCGGTGTTCTACGGTGGTTTGGCCGAGGACAGCGCGGCGATGCTCGGCGATTTCTACACAGATCTCACGGATGCGGATCTGGCGGGGGCGACGATCCTGGATGTCGGGGGCGGGCCGGGCTATTTCGCCGACGAGTTCGTCAAGACGGGTGCCCGGTATATCCCGGTCGAGCCGGATCCCTCGGAGATGCACGCGGCCGGCTTGTCGGTGGCGGGCGCGGTGCGCGGCTCGGGGATGGCGCTGCCGTTCCGCGACGACGCGGTGGATATCTGTTTCTCGTCGAATGTCGCCGAACATGTAGCCGACCCGTGGCTGATGGCGGACGAGATGGTGCGGGTGACCCGGCCGGGCGGGCTGATCGTGTTGTCGTACACGGTCTGGCACGGCCCGTTCGGCGGCCACGAGACGGGTCCGTGGCATTACCTCGGCGGCGAGTACGCCGCGCGGCGGTATCGCCGCAAGCAAGGCAAGGAACCCAAGAACCGATTCGGCACTTCGCTGTTCGCGGTGCGCGCGTCGGACGGATTGCGTTGGGCGGCAAACACTTCCGCCGACGTACAGACGATCTTTCCGCGATATCACCCGCGCTGGGCGTGGTGGCTGGTCCGTATCCCGATGGTGCGCGAGTTGTTGGTGAGCAATTTGGTCGTGGTAGCAACCAAGAAGTAGCTCTAGTGCTCGAGCCAGCCCCGCCGCCAGCCACGCCTGCCGCACGGCTCGTGCGCGGGCCGCGTCCACGGGGATTCCTGGATGGCCAGCCCCACGGTCTCCAGCGTGGTCAAGCCGACCTGATCAGCTAATGCTCCGACAACGGCGACGGCCTCGGCGGCCTGCATGGCCGCGGTCGCTTGCTCGATGGTCAGCGTCCGGCCCGGTAGGAAGGAGACGACCCATCCTCCCGCACCAACACTCTTCGCTTGATGCTCGGTTTGATCGCTGGTCATCAGCGACCGGTCGACCACTTGCACCGCCATGACTCAGGCTCCCCAATGTGGTATCGGTTCAGGAATCGAGCGAGCTGATCAGTAGCTATCAGCATCCTCTTTCCAGCAACAGAACGCAATAGTGCGTTCTACGAAAAGCGAACCGACGGGTTGGGATTGGTCCTGCTCAGCGAGACTGCGTGGACGCAGAACTGAAACATGTTACAGACAACGCAGTGGCAAAACTGTAACGTGTTCTCATGCATTACGACAGCTTGTTCATCGGCGGCCGCTGGACCGCGCCAGCCACCACCGAGCGCGTTCAGGTCATCTCGCCGGCCACGGTCGAGCCGGTGGGCAGCGTCCCCGCGGTGGCCCGCGCCGACGTCGACGCCGCCGTCGCCGCGGCCCGGCACGCCTTCGATCACGGCCCATGGCCGTCCACCCCGCCCGAAGAGCGGGCCCAGGTGCTCACCCGCGTCGCGCGACTGATCGAGGAACGCTCGGCCGATCTGATGGCCGCGCTCACCGCCGAGATGGGCGCGCCGCAGATGATCGCGATGACGCTCAACCAGATTCCAGCGGTCGCCGCGCTCGACGCCTACGCCGGGCTCGCGAAGTCGTTCCCGTGGACCGAGACCCGCACCGGCATGTTCGGCACCTCGCGCGTCAGCCGGGAGCCGCGCGGTGTCGTCGCGGCCGTCACGGCGTGGAACGTGCCGCTGTTTCTCGCGGCCAACAAACTTGCGCCGTCGTTGCTGGCGGGCTGTACGGTCGTGCTCAAACCCGCACCGCTGACGCCGATCACGGCGAATATGCTGGCCGACATCTTTACCGAGGCGGGTTTGCCCGAGGGCGTGCTCTCAGTGCTGCCCGCCGAGGCCGAGGCGGCCGAGTATCTGGTCTCGCACCCCGGTGTCGACAAGGTCACCTTCACCGGCAGCACGGCGGTGGGCAAGAAGATCGGCGCGATCGCCACCGGTCAGCTCAAGAGCGTCTCGCTCGAGCTCGGCGGCAAGTCCGCGGCAATCCTGTTGCCGGACATGGATATCGCGGGCATCCCGGTGCTCGCCTTCTCCGGTCTGATGAACAGCGGACAGGGTTGCGTCGCGCAGACCCGAATTCTGGCCCCGCGCAGCAGGTATGACGAGATCCTCGAGGCACTGGTCGAGCACGTGAAGACCATGAAGGTCGGCGACCCCAACGATCCGACCGTGCAGCTGGGCCCGCTGATCTCGGAGCGTCAGCGCGAGCGGGTCGAGGGCTACATCGCCAAGGGCAAGGCCGAGGGTGCGCGGCTCGTGCTCGGTGGCGGGCGGCCCGAGGGGCTGGATCGCGGCTGGTTCGTCGAGCCGACCATCTTCGCCGACGTGGACAACAAGTCGACCATCGCCCAGGAGGAGATCTTCGGCCCGGTGCTCTCGGTGATCCCCTACGAGACCGAGGACGAAGCCGTCGCCATCGCCAACGACTCGGTGTACGGCCTGGCCGGATCGGTGTGGACCGCGGACGTCGAGCACGGTGCCGAGCTCGCCGCGCGGGTGCGCACCGGGACGTTCGCGATCAACTGGTACGCGTTCGATCCGAGCGCACCGTTCGGCGGCTACAAAGCCTCCGGGCTCGGGCGCGAGAACGGCCCGGAGGGTCTGGACGCATTCTGCGAACAGAAGTCGCTGCTCATGCCCATGGGCTGGACGGGCTGATCAGTCGGTCGGCATGACCACCCGCAGGACGGGCTCGCTGTGGCGGCCCGTGAGGCTCGGCGCGTCGACGATCTCGACGCGCCAGCCCGGGGGCAGGACCGCCTGCAAACGCCCGGCAGCGCGGCGTAGCGGCGTGCTAGCGGTCGCCAGTTCGAAGCCGGCAACCAAGGGGGCGATGGACGCCCCGGTCTCCAGATCGGTCATGCTCCAACCACCTCTCGCGCGTCGATCCCATCGTTCGCCGCGAGCATCGCGGAAAACCGATGTCGATAGGGAAGTAGTTCAGTCGATCAGTTAACAGTTAGCAATCGGACTGGTAGGTTATGAGACCAAGAACACGGCAAGCATAAGCCACTTGTGCGCAAACTTCGCACACCGGGCAACTACCCCATATCGAGCTGCCGCAAACGTTGGGTGCTCGTGACCTGTGCGCACCGACCATTACCAATAGCACCACAACTTCGGGTCCCTGCGGCGGGAAACACGCCATACCGACGACTGATGATCCGTCATGCTGACGGCGGTGGGCCACTGCCGCAGTTGCGACAGGTTGCGCGGCGGCATGATTCACGGCGCTCGTCGTGAAAACTACTGTGCCGCCACGTCGCCTGGCGTTTCCATCTCGGGGTGGCGCACCAACCGATCACTGTCGTAATGACCGACGGTAATCCGCCGGGGTCGTGCCGGTCGCCGCCCGGAGATGGGTGCGCAGGGCGGTCACACTGCCGAAGCCGGACTGTGCGGCGACCACTTCGACTGGCAGGTCGGTGGTTTCGAGCAGTTCGCGAGCCCGCACGGTGTGTTGTACGTCGAGCCAGCGCCGCGGCGTGGTGCCGACCTCCGCTTTGAAGCGACGGATGAAGGTGCGCTCGCTCATCAGCGCGTGCGCGGCCAACGCCGAAACATCCGGCGCCGCAGCCGGGTTCCGCGCCGCCCAAGCCATTGTCGCAGCCAGGCCGCCGTGGAAACCGTTGTCCGCCAGGGCGTCCGGGATGTATTGCGCCTGGCCGCCCGCGCGATGCGGTGGCGTCACATTCCACCGTGCCAACTCCGCCGCCGGGCTCGCGCCGAGTTCCCGGCGCGCGATGTGCAGGCACAAATCCAGTCCTGCCGACAGGCCTGCGGAGGTGAGCACGTCGCCGTCGTCCACATACAGCGCGGCCGGATCCAGCTTGACGGCGGGAAAAAGATCGGCGAATTCGTCGCAGTAAGCCCAGTGTGTCGTGGCGGGTCGGCCGTCCAGCAGCCCTGCCCGCGCGAGCACGAAAGCGCCGACGCAGATGCTCACCATGGTCGCGCCCCGCGCCGCCGCGGCACGCAGTGCCGCGAGCGCCTCCTCCGGCGGCGGCAGCGTGGGCAGTCCAATCCCCGGCACCACCACGATGTCGGCGGTCGCCAACGCCTCCAGCCCATGCTCGACGCGCAGATCGAACCCGTTCGGCGTCCACACCGGACCGGGCCGCAACCCACAGGTCTCCATCCGGAACCCCGCCGGCTCGCCGAACTTCCCTGGTCCGTGCCGGAAAACCTGTACGGCGCACGCGAGGTCGTAGGTCATGACACCGTCCAAGACGAGCGCGACGACCTGTTTCACCCGGCCAGTTTGGCATAAATCCGAGCATTAGTGTCATCCCTGCCACTCGCCATGCCCTGCTCACCCACGCTTCACTGAATTCGACTCACGAGCGAGAGGGGAACCCGGATGGCCACGCCGACCAGCATCGATGGGGAATGGGCTACTCGAACAGGTGGTGCGTTGTCCGGCAAACAACGCAGACAACTCATGGCCACCGTCACCCGAGCACTGCCTGCCCTCCTCGCCGACCGTGCCCGCCTCGCCCTCGGCCGTCGCGGCGCGGGTCGCCTCGACTTCGGCGGCCTCCACCTCCCCGATTCGGCTCTCGCCCGTGCCGCGGAAGCCGAAGCGCACGAATCGCTCTCTCCGCATGTGCTCGGCCATTCCTACCGCACCTACTACTTCGGCCGAGTCCTCGCCGACCTCGACGGCGCCCGCTACGACGACGAGTTGGTCTACGTCTCCTGCCTTCTGCACGACCTCCAACTCGAACACCCCACGCCCAACCGCTGTTTCGCCGTCACCGGCGCCGAACGCGCCGTCGCCTTCGCCGCCGAGGCCGGCGCCACCCCCGCCCAACTCCACGCCATCGGCACCGCCATCGCCACCCATATCACCCCCGGCGACGGCAAAAACCTGAGCGACCCAGGAAGATTCATCTACGCAGGCGCCTCCGTAGACGTAATCGGCAGCCGCCTGGCCGACCTCGACCCCGCCTGGGTCGACGAACTCCTGCACCGCCACCCCCGCCACAACTTCAGCAAGCACATGGTCACCGCCCTCACCAACGAAGCCGCGGCAATGCCGCACGGCCGCACCCACTGGCTCAACACCCGCACCGCCCTACGCCAACTCACCCGCTACTCCCCCTTCCCCGAATAACCCTCCCCTGCAAAAGAATCCCCACCCATCCAGACAAACGACGAGTGGCACATGGTGTCGGCAAACGCCGAGGAGCCCTCTCCACCATGTGCCACTCGACACCTATTCAGTACCCAAGTTTGTCGCAAGCACACACTGGCCGATTCCCTGTTCGGTGCGCGGTCAATTACCAACAGACCGTAATCCGCACCACGCGAATATGTTTCGGCTATTCGGCGGGCGAACCTCCGAGTAGTGAGTTTCCAAACGGATCCGGACGAGGATCAGGTGCCTTCGGTCCAGAACCGTTGCAGGCAGGCGACCGCCTCGGCCTTGGTCATCGCCGCAATCTCGCTATCCGTCAGCCCCGCACGGCTGATGAGCAGATGCACCAGATCAGCGGGCAGCGATTCCCTCGGCGCCTCGGGAACGCCGCGTTCGGGCAGCGTGCCGTCCAGCACGCACTGCCAGAATGACTCCTCGCCTACTGCCAACTGGTCGCGCAGGATATGTGCCCACAAAGTGGCACCGTAGGTGGTTCGATTCACCGGATGCGAGATTCGGGTTCGCAGAATCCGGCCGTCGAGTAGCCCGAATTCATACGTGACATGGTGAGTTCCGGTCCGGCCGCGAGCATCTCGAACCCGCGCCCAGCCCTCGACCTTGCAGAACTGCTCATGCCGTTCGCGGGTCGGCTGCGGCCACGTCATCTGGTCACTCCGACCAGCCAATCACGAAGCTGGACATCATCACTGAGGGCAATCAGCTGCACCAAGCCCCAGTTTTCCCGGTGGTTGGGCGCGTTCCGGAGCCTGCTCTGCCAGTCGTCAGCGTATTCCCGCAGCGCGACGATCATCTCGTCGACAGCCTCGTCGAACGTGGCGCCGTCAGCGGCGATGGGCAAGCCCGGCAGGAACACCGACCACCCACCGTCTTCGGCCACCACCTCGGCCGTGGCCGGACACAGCTTGGCGAGTGCGTAGCGCAGCCGCTCCGCATCTACGACAGCGGCGTACTCCGCATCACGACGGACGGTCGCCACCCGCCCCTGGCCGGCGGCATCCAGCAAATCCTTCAAATGTGCGCGGGCTTCGGTGTAGCTGTCGTAGTGGATCGCAGACATCGGGCACCTTTCAATCGGTACCACCATGGTCGCCGACCCACATGAGTACGTCAAGTACTTGAAGTACTTGGATAGCGATGGTCGCTGCTGACGCAACGCTGTGAAACGAAACCGCCCGCACCATCGAAATGGTGCGGGCGGTTGGCGTTGGGGGATCAGCCGAGGCGTTCCTTCAATGCCTCGAACTCGTCGCGAACTCCGGAGGGGAGCTTGTCGCCGACGAATTCGAACCATTCCTCGATGAGCGGGATTTCTTTGCGCCACTCGTCGGCGTCGACCTTGAGGGCCTCGTCGACGTCGTCGGGGTCGACCTTCAGGCCGTCGAGGTCGAGGTGGGCGGCGACGGGGACGTGGCCGATGGCGGTGGCCTCGGCTTCGGCCGTGCCGTCGACGCGGCCGACGATCCACTCCAGCACGCGAGAGTTCTCGCCGAAGCCGGGCCACAGGAAGCGGCCGTCGGCGCCGCGACGGAACCAGTTGACGTAGAAGATCTTCGGCAGCTTGTTCGCGTCGGCGTTCTTGCCGAGGTTGATCCAGTGGTTCAGGTAGTCACCGACGTGGTAGCCCATGAACGGGATCATCGCCATCGGATCGCGGCGGACGGTGCCGACCTTGCCCTCGGCCGCGGCGGTCTGCTCCGACGACAGGGTGGCGCCCATGAAAACGCCGTGCTGCCAGTCGAAGGACTCGGTGACCAGCGGGACCGTGGTCTTGCGCCGGCCGCCGAACAGGATCGCCGAGATCGGCACGCCCTGCGGGTCGTCCCACTCGGGCGCCAGGATCGGGCACTGCGACATCGGCGTGCAGTAGCGCGAGTTCGGGTGGGCGGCAAGAGTTTCGGTCTCCCGGAGGTACCAGTCGTTGCCCTTCCAGTCGATCAGGTGATCGGGCTCGCCCTCCAGACCTTCCCACCACACGTCGTTGTTGTCGGTCAGCGCGACGTTGGTGTAGACGGTGTTACCCGCCTCCATGGTGGCCATGGCGTTCGGGTTGGAGCTGCGGTTGGTGCCCGGCGCGACGCCGAAGAAGCCGTACTCCGGGTTCACCGCGTAGAGGCGGCCGTCCTTGCCGAAGCGCATCCAGGCGATGTCGTCGCCGAGGGTTTCGGCGCGCCAGCCGGGCACGGTGGGCTGGATCATTGCGAGGTTGGTCTTGCCGCAGGCGCTCGGGAAGGCGGCGGCGATGTAGTAGGCCTTGTTCTCCGGGGAGATCAGCTTGAGGATCAGCATGTGCTCGGCCAGCCAGCCCTCGTCGTGCGCCATCGCCGAGGCGATGCGCAGCGAGTAGCACTTCTTGCCGAGCAGCGCGTTGCCGCCGTAGCCGGAGCCGTAGCTCCAGATCTCGCGATCCTCCGGGAAGTGGGTGATGTATTTGGTGTCGTTGCACGGCCACGGCACGTCGGCCTGGCCCTCGGCCAGCGGAGCGCCGACGGAGTGCAGCGCCTTCACGAACGGACGGTCGGTGCCGAGCTTCTCCAGCGCGGCCTTGCCCATCCTGGTCATCACGCGCATCGAGACGACGACGTATTCGGAGTCGGTGATCTCCACACCCAGCTTGGGGTCCTCGGCACCGAGCGGGCCCATGCAGAACGGCACCACATATAGGGTGCGGCCCTTCATCGAGCCGCGGTACAGCTCGGTCATGGTGGCGCGCATCTCGGCGGGGTCGACCCAGTTGTTGGTCGGTCCGGCGTCGGCTTCGCTCTTGGAACAGATGTAGGTGCGCGACTCGACCCGCGCCACGTCCGACGGATCGGAGAGCGCGAGGAAGGAATTCGGCTTCTTCTTCGGATCGAGCTGCTTGAAGGTGCCCGCCTCGACGAGCTGAGTGGTCAAACGATCCCATTCTTCGTCGGAACCGTCGGCCCAGACCACTCGCTCTGGCTGAGTGAGTTCTGCGACTTCCTGTACCCAGGCGAGTAGTTCGCTGTGCTCGGTCGGCGGCTTGCCGTCGGATCCACGAAGACCAGGAATGGTCGCTGAGGTCATGAAAACTCTCCTGAGATGGGCGGTCCCTACGATGCATCGCCGCCTGGCCACAAAGGCCCTGTTGACCAGCGCGAATACACCGAGCGCCACCATTGGCGGGAAGGCACCCGCTACGACCAGTCGAAAGCGCGCCCCGGCTGGACGGCGGACGAGGACTTAGCGGACGCCCAAGTTCCTGATTAGAGGTTAACGCGATGTGACGACGGGAACGGAATCGGGTTCGTCACTATGTACCCATTCTTAAGAGTTAATCAACCCGCCGCGATCCAACGATCGAGGATCGCGATATCGCGTTCGCACGCCGCGAGTTGGCCGGGTTGTTCGGCAACCATGCGCCGTAAACGCGCTTCTAGTTCGGCGACGCGCCGATCGGTCTCCACCATCCGGGTGGCGCTCAGCTGCACCACCCGGTCGGCCAGCACCGTCTCGGTTTCCACGAGCGCGGTCGCTATCCGCTGCTCGAGCTGGGCTTTTACATTGATGAGCGCGTCGGAGACCCACTGCCGGACGTGCGCGCGGTCGGCCAGCTGCCCGCGCGCCCGCACCACCCAGCCCGCCACGCCGGCACCGAGCAGCAGGGTCACCGGCACGCTCGCGAAATCCAGCGCCGGGACCAGCGAAAGTGGCGAAACCAACAACCTGCCGAGGCCGACACCCGCCGACGCGCCGAGCGCGATCACGAGGTGATCTTCGACACCACGGTGCCGCGGATCGGGGTCTGGGCCGACCCGCGGCGCGGGGTCGCGACGACGCGACGGCATGGTCTGCGCAGGCGCGGCACCGAGCAGTCCCGGCCCGACGCTGCTGTCGATGTGCGCGGTGAGTTCGGCGAGGCGCTGGTCGATGGCGAGGTCCAGCGCGCCGGTCAATTCGGTGGTGGCGTGCTGCAACCGCTCGGGGTAGCCGCCGAGCTCGCTGCGGCGCATGCGGTCGAGGTCGGCGCGGGTCGCGGTGTGCAGCGCCCGGATCCGGGCACCCACCTCCGTCATCAGGTCGACCCGAGCCAGGTGCAGTTGGCCGCGCAGCGTGGACATGGCGGTGGCCCGGCCGCCGTCGCGGCCGGCGAGCATGATCGCCCGCTCCTCGCGCAGCCTGGCCGCCTCGGCGCCGGACTGTAGCGCCGTCACCTGCTCGACGACCCGCTGCCTGGTATCGGCGAGCACGCGTGCGGTCACCGCCGCGAGCCGACCGCCACCCTCGGCTTCCGCGCCGGTCGCCGCCGCGGCCAAGGCCGCGTGCAGGGCGCCGAGGCCGGACCGATCCAGCAGCCCCGCGTCGCCCGCGGTGCGCGCCGCCGCCGCGAGCCGCGCGGAGACCGGCACAATGTCCAGGTCGGCGACCCCCTGCGCGGCCAGCAGTTCCAGATCGCGCGCCCGGACCGAGCGCCAATCCTGGTAGGCGTGAATGGCGTTCATGGCGAGCAGGATTCGCGTGCCGTCCGAGCGGAGGCGGTGCACGATGCGCAGGATGTCGGCACCCAGGGTGGTCCCGGCG
The DNA here is from genome assembly GCF_004634405.1 of Nocardia sp. CS682. NCBI lineage: Bacteria > Bacillati > Actinomycetota > Actinomycetes > Mycobacteriales > Nocardiaceae > Nocardia > Nocardia sp. CS682. The sequence goes on from NZ_CP029710.1 coordinate 4,360,073, forward strand.
TCCAGCAGGATCAACGCGACCGGCGACGGCGCGGTCCCCGACGGTGAGGTGGTCTCCACCGCCGTGCTCGCGTCGGTCACCGGGTCGGTCAGTTCGATGCGCGGCTCGAACCGAGCCAGTTCGGTGCGGAGCAGCGTGGTGTTGGCGTCGGCAGGCCCGATCAAAGTCACGGCACCCGCCGCACCGGTTCCGCGCACCGCGCGCAGTAGCGCAATGCCCTGCGGATTCCACCGCGCAACAACAGCTTCCACCTCCGCCGGTGGGCCGGGCGGTCGCTCGGCCGCAGCAGGCCGCGCGGCGGCGACAGCCGATGCGGGTGCGTCGGCAGGCAAGTCGAGCGGTCGATCACCACCGTCCGGCACGGTGGACGGACGCGTGGGCACGGCGGGCCGCTCGGCAGCAACAGACTGAGATGGTCGATCGGGGGCCGAGCCGGTAATTCCTGCGACGGCTCGCGGATCGGCACCACCGGGCGGTTCAGAGTCCGGCACTGCTCATCCGTTCCCATAGTCGGATGTAGCCGTTGTGCACGCGCAGGGCGGCACGGCGGGCGGCGGGTGGCATATCGCTGGAGACGACGGCGCGCCAGCGGGCGGCACGGGCCATGGCGTCGTCGGCGTCCGCGGGGGCCGGGGCGCGATAACCCGCCGCGAGGTGCGCGACCGAGGGATGAGCCAGACCGGCGCACAGGCCGAGCCAACGTGCGTCGTCACCGAAGAGATACGCCTCCAAGATGTCTCGGGCAGTGCTGCCTTCCGTCGGCACTGCTTGGGCAGCTAGCCGGGACAGTTCGTCGAGGAGTTCACCGCCGCGCAGCGCGGAGACCTGCTCGTACCGGCGGTGCAGCAGCTGGTGCACCGCGTCGATTCCGCTTGCGGCGTGCAGGATTTGCAGCAGCGTCTGCGGGGCGAGCTCCGGGTCGTGGCCGAGCGCGGCGAGCGCACAGGTCACCCCGTACAGATCCCAGCGTTGCAGGAGCTGCTCGCGTTCGGCCACGTCCGGACCGGGCGCGACGAACAGGTCCGGTGAAAGCGTCAGTGCGGCATCGGCATTCGCGGCCAGCCTGCGAAATGTGGTCAGGTCGGCCTCGGACATCGCGCCCGCCCTGGTGCGCATGGCCAGCGAGGCGACCACCGGCAGCACCGCGAGACCGAGCTCCCTGCCGTACTGCTCGGCGGCGGCGACCGCGTCCGCCCAGCGCGTGCCGATCGCGTCGGCCTTGTTCAGCACCACGATGGTGCGCTCGGGCGGCAGCGTGGCCAGCACGCGACGATCCGCGGGCGAGGGTGCGGCGGACAGCACGTAGACGGCAATATCGGCATCGAGCACCGGATCGGGCATGTCCGGCTCGTCGACCGGGCCGGACTCGACGGCGGACATCAGCGCGAGTGCGTGCAACACCGTGGTGCGACCCGCGTGCGAACGGCCGAGCACCTGAATGCGCGGCGGTGTGCGCCAGGCACTGACCGCGGCGCTCGCGGCATAGCCGATCTGCTTGTCCCGCCCCGTCCCGAACCGCAGCTCGGCGAGCAGCCGGTCGAGCTGGTCGTGTTCGCGTGCGGGTACCCCGCGTTCTCGCAACGGCCCGTCGGACTCGGTGGCTGTCGGCATGTCGTACCCCCTCTACGGTGCGCAATTCTTGCAGAAGACGCAGAGGTTGGCGGGGACGACCGCTCAGGTGCCGCTGAAGTATTTGTTCACGGTGCGCACCGCCCAGTTCGGCGCGTATTTCGCGGCGGCAGCCAGGACCTTTGCCTGCGTGCCGATCTCGTAGTGCACCCGGGGCAGTCGGCTGCGCTTACGGGTGGCCTCCCAGATGCCCGCCGCGACGTCCTCGGCGGTGAGCCGGACGCCGAGCGACTTGGTCGTCCCGGTTTCCACGCCATCCACCATCGCGGTGTCCACGAACAGCGGCCAGATCGCGATCACCCGGATGTCGTGCCGCTCCCATTCCAGATCCAAGGCCTCGGTGAGGCTTTTGACCGCCGCCTTGCTCGCGCCATAGCTGGCGAGTTCGGGCTGGCCGTAGATCGCCGAGGCCGAGCACAGATTCACCACCTGCGCGCCCGGCGTATCCCGCAGATAGCCGAACGCCGTGTGCGTGCCGATGAGCACGCCGCCGAGGTTGACGTCGATGATGGCCTGATGGGTGGCCAGTTCGAGGCCTTCGAACGGACCCGCGCGCAGAATGCCCGCGTTATTGATCAGAATGTCCAGCTGCCCGGCGGAGGCGTGGAATTCGGCGAGCCGCTCCGTCCATTGCGTGGCGTTCATCACATCCAGAACGCCGGTGTGCACGCTGCCACCTGTGCCTGCGATGTCGGCCGCGAGTCTGCCCAGCCCGACCTCGTCGATATCGTAGGCGCCGACCCGATACCCCTGCGCAGCGAAAAGCAGGGCCGTCGCGCGGCCGATTCCGGCCGCTGCTCCGGTGATGAACACTGACGGTCTGCCCATACCGCGCAGTCTAGTGCGGCGGGGCGGACCGGACCGGGCTTCCCAGACCCGCCACCGGTCATTTACCCTGCTTGGACGTGGTCGGCGCCAGTGTTGGTGCACAACTTCGCTTTTCGACAAGCGACAACCGACCTCACCGACGAGGAGGTCGCGATGACAGCAGATGTCATCGGCACTGCCGATACGGAGCCCGCCCTAGCGGACCGGAAGCCGCTGCTGCCGAGTAACGATCCGTTCCACCGCCCGCCGAAGGGTTTCGCGGCCAAGCCGCCGGGCACCATCCTGCGCAGCCGCAAGATCGAGCTCGCCCTGTTCGGTGTTGTGCCGCAGCAGGTCTCGGCCTGGCAATTGCTCTACCGCAGTTGCGATATGCACGGCACGCCGGAGGCGGCGATCACCACGGTGCTGCTGCCGTTGGACGCCGATCCACAAGAAGACAGGCCGCTGTTGGCCTTTCAGACCGCGATGGACGCGGTCACCGAGAAATGTTCCCCCTCTTACGCATTGCGCTACGGCGCCCGCGCACTCGGCTCGGTCACCCAGTTCGAGTGGCTGCTCGTCGCGAACGCGCTGCGCCGCGGCTGGGCCGTCAGCATCGCCGATCACGAGGGCCCGCGCGGAAATTTCGGCGCGCCACGCGAACCCGGCTATCGCTCGCTCGACGGCGTGCGCGCGGCGCAGCGGTTCGCCCCGCTCGGCCTCGGCACGCACACGCCGGTCGCGGTGTGGGGTTACTCCGGCGGCGGCATGGCCAGTGCCTGGATGGTGGAGATGGCGCCGACCTACGCCCCCGAACTCGACATCGTCGGCGCGGTGCTCGGCGCACCCGTCGGCGATCCGGGGCAGGTCTTCGCCCGGCTGAACGGTTCCAGCTACGCCGGGCTGCCCGCGATCGTGATCGCGGCGCTGCGCAGGCTGTATCCGGTGCTCGGCGCGATGCTGCAGAACGAGCTCACCCTCGATGGTCGCCGTTTCGTGGCTCGTGCGGAGTCGGCGACGCCGTTCGGCGCCATCTTCGGCCTCGCCAACAAGCGCATGGACGACTACCTGAGCCGTCCGCTCGACGAGCTGATCGCGACGCCGGAGTTCCAGGCCATGTTCGACGATCTGCGCCTGGGCAATTCGACGCCGACCTGCCCGTTGCTCGTGGTGCAGCCGGTACACGACCAGGTGATCCACATGGACGGCATCGACGGCCAGGTCGAGCGCTACCGGCGCGGCGGCGCGGCGGTGAGCTACGTGCGTGACCGGCTCAGCGAGCATTTCTCGCTGCTGCCGCTGTCCACTCCGCTCAGTCTCGAATGGCTGGCAGACCGGCTGGCCGGGCAACCGGTGAGCGACGAGGGTGACAGCACCGTCTGGTCGGTCGCCGCGTCGCTGACCGGCGCCCGCGGCCTGTACGAGATGATGGTGACCGCGGCCAAGGTCGCACTCGGCCGCCCGCTGCGACAGGAGAGCGCGCCGATGGCCACGATCGCCCGCGCACGCGCCGCCTGACCTCCCGCTGGACGGCAAGCGCACAGTCGATTGCCGTCCCACTCCTTCGATGCTGGACAATGGACGCCGTGAACGACGCCGCGAACCATACTGCCGAGTCAGTTCCGGGCCCGCCGTCCACAGGTTCGGCCCCGATCGACCGTGCGCCCAGGAAGAACCCGGGCTCTCGCCTGTACCCCCGCGTCACCAGCTTCCGGTCGCGCCGAGGCGCGCTGACCGCGACACAGCAGCAATCGTGGGCCAGGATGTGGCCGACGATCGGCCGCGAGGTCGCCGACGAACCGCTGGACGCCACCGCCTGGTTCGGCCGCGAAGCACCGCTCGTCATCGAAATCGGCTGCGGTACCGGCACCGCCACCGCGGCGATGGCCCAGGCCGAACCGCACCTGAATCTGATCGGCATCGAGGTGTACCGGCCCGGCCTCGCCCAGCTGGTGCAGCGCATCGAGCGGGAAAAGATCGACAACATCCGATTGCTGCGCGGCGACGCCGTCGATGTGCTGGAAAATATGATTGCTGCCGGATCGCTGACCGGCGTCCGAGTCTTCTTTCCCGACCCGTGGCCCAAGGCGCGTCATCACAAACGGCGCCTGCTGCAGCCCGCGACATTCGCATTGATCGCCGATCGACTAAAACCCGGCGGTGTGTTGCATGTCGCTACCGATCACGCCGACTATGCCGAACACATTGCTGCGGTTGGCGCGGAAGAACCGCTGCTCAAGGGCATGAATGAAGCTGCCGGTGGGGTAAGTGCGGAGCATCGGGACACCGCTCCGATCGGTTTCGAAAGGCCTGTCACGAAATTCGAAGGCAAGGCACATCGTGCCGGTAGCGCCATTACAGAGCTCATATGGGGGAAGATTGAATAATGAGCGTCTCTGAGATGGCCCACGAGGTGGTTGATGTTGCCGGGGAGGTGCAGGGCACCGGATCGGAAGGTCTGGGCGGCGTAACGCCGGACGTGCGCCGGGTCCTGTTGGTGTGGGACGCCCCGAATCTCGACATGGGTCTCGGCGCCATCCTCGGCGGGCGGCCGACCGCGGCCTATCGCCCCAGATTCGACGCGCTCGGCCGCTGGCTGCTGGCGCGCACGGCCGAATTGTCGGTCGGCACTGTGCACCGGGTCGAGCCGGAAGCCACCGTTTTCACCAATATCGCGCCGGGCACGGCCGACGTGGTGCGGCCGTGGGTCGAGGCGCTGCGCAATGTCGGTTACGCGGTCTTCGCCAAGCCCAAGATCGACGAGGACTCCGACGTCGACGCCGACATGCTCGCGCACATCGAAATGCGCAGCCGCGGTGCCGGGCTGGCAGGCATCATGGTCGCCTCCGCCGACGGCCAGGCGTTTCGGGAGCCGCTCGAGGAACTCGCCGCCAGCGGAATCCCTTGTCAGGTACTCGGCTTCCGCGAGCACGCGAGTTGGGCCGTCACTTCGGATACCCTCGAATTCATCGATCTCGAGGACATCCCGGGCGTGTTCCGTGAACCGCTGCCCAGGGTCAGCCTCGACTCGCTGCCCGACGAGGGCGCTTGGCTGCAGCCGTTCCGGCCGCTGTCGGCGCTGCTCACCTCTCGCCCAGCGCAAGGAGTCGCTTAAGTGTTCACACGCTGGGGCGATCTGGTCTACAAGCTGCGCTTCGGCGTCATCGGTATCGTCGCGGCCGCGCTGTTGGCGCTGGGCGGATACGGCCTCGGTTTGGGAGACCATCTCAGCTCCAGCGGGTGGGATGATCCGACCTCGGAGTCCTCGCGGGGCGCGCAGATCGCCGACGCGGCGTTCGGCCGCGACCACAACAGCGACGTCATCGTGCTGTACACCGCGCCCGAGGGCAAGACGATCGATGATCCGGAGTTCAAGCAGAAGATCGTCGACAGTCTGAACAGCCTGCCGCGCGAATACCCGGAGATCAGCAAGATCAACGGCGCCTACTGGCCGACCGAGACCGGCCAGGCCTCGCCGCTGACCTTCGGTTCGAAGGACAAGAAGTACACCTTCGCCTCGATCGCCATCAAGGGCGACAACGACACCGAGATGTTGAACAACTTCCGGAAGGTGAAGAACGTTTTCACCATTCCGGGTGTGGACGTGCAGGTGGCCGGTCTGCAAGCGGTGGCGGGCACGCTGAACGACACCATGGCCGAGGATCAGCACCGGATGGAGATCCTGGCCATCCCCGCCGTCGCGGTGTTGCTGTTCTTCATCTTCGGTGGTCTGGTCGCCGCCGGGCTGCCGCTGATCGTCGGTGGTCTCACGGTGATCGGTGCGCAGGGCATCGTGCTTTTCATCACCAGATTCACCGAGGTCAACTCGTTCGTCGCGCCGGTGGTCTCGATGATCGGCCTGGGTTTGGCGATCGACTACGGCCTGTTCATCGTCAGCAGATTCCGTGAGGAACTGGCCGAGGGCTACAGCACCCCCGCCGCGGTGCGCCGGTCGGTGATGACCGCGGGCCGCACCGTCGTGTTCTCCGCCACGATGATCATCGCCAGCCTCGGCGGCATGCTGCTGTTCCCGCAGGGCTTCCTGAAATCGATTGCCTACGGCTCCATTGCCACGGTCTCGCTGGCGGCGCTGACCTCGATCACCATCCTGCCCGCGATGCTCGGCGTGCTCGGGCCGCGGGTGGATATGTTCGGGCTCAAGAAGTTCCGTAAGACCAAGACCGCCGACGAGGTCGAGAACGGTTTCTGGGGCAAGTCCACCCGCTGGGTGATGCAGCATCCGCTCAAGATCGCGATTCCGATCTGCATCCTGTTGCTGCTGTTGATCATTCCGGTCAAGAATCTGGCCTTCGGCGGCATCAACGAGCGGTATCTGCCGCCGGACAATTCGACGCGGCTCGCGCAGGCGAAATTCGACTCGATCTTCCCGTTGCGTAAATCCGATCCGATCCAACTCGTGTTCGTGTCGGCGAACAGCAACGACGTCGGCAAGGTCTGGGCGCAGGCCAAGCAGGCGCCCGGGCTCGCAGGCACCTTCGATGTGCCGTCGCGCTCGAACACCGACAACCAGGTCTATCGCACCAGTGCGACCCTCGCCGACTCCGAGGACGCCGACCCGACCATCGACTATCTGCGCTCGATCGACGTCCCCGACGGCGTGGAAATGTACGTCGGCGGGCAACCGGTGATCCAGAAGGACAGCATCGACGCGCTGCTGGATCGAATGCCGTTGATGATCGGGCTGGTCCTGCTCGTCACCACGCTGCTGATGTTCCTGACCTTCGGCTCGCTGGTGCTGCCGATCAAGGCCGCGCTGATGAGCGCGCTCGGCTTGGGTTCCACGCTCGGCATTCTGACCTGGATCTTCGTCGACGGGCACGGCGCCGGCCTGCTCAACTTCACCCCGCAGCCGATCATGTCGCCGGTGCTGGTGCTGATCATCGCGGTGATCTACGGTCTGTCCACCGACTACGAGGTCTTCCTGCTCTCCCGGATGGTCGAGGCGCGCACGCAAGGTGCGTCCACCACCGAGGCGGTGCGCATCGGCACCGCGCAGACCGGTCGCATCATCACCGCGGCCGCGCTCATCCTGCTCGTGGTCACCGGCGCGTTCGCGTTCTCCGATCTGGTGATGATGCAGTACCTCGCGTACGGCATGATCGCCGCGCTGTTCATCGACGCCACCATTCTGCGCATGCTGCTGGTCCCCGCGACCATGAAGCTGCTCGGTGACGACTGCTGGTGGGCGCCGGCCTGGATGAAGAAGATCCAGCAGAAGATCGGGCTCGGCGAGCCCATCCTCGATGACGAGCGGCCCGGCGGCGGCGAGGTCGTCGACCTGGTCAAGACGACCCCCATCACCGATCCCGTCACCATGCAGATCCCGGCCATCAACGAGGGCAATCGGCCGCGCAAGCCGCGTCGGCCGCGCACGGTGGAGGAGATCGAAGCCGAGGCGCCGACGCGCAGGCTCGACAAGATTCCGCCCGCCGCGCCCAAGCCGCCGGCGACGCCCGCGCCCGCGCCGCTCGACCCGACGCGTCAGCGGCCCGGATCGCCGGCCGGGTTCGTGTCGGACCCGAGCATGCCGCGGCAGGCTCCGGCGGATCCGAATGGGCAGCGGCACTTACCTTTCCCCGCCGTTCCGCATGATCCCACCGGGCCGCGACCTGGCCCGCCCTTCGATGGCGGCGCTCGTGATGGTGGCGCTCGGTCCGACGGGGCCTCGGGTGCGTCGTTCTCGGCGTTCGAGTCTCCTGCGGCGAGCTCGTTCGAGCCGCCGTCCGGGTCGGGTTTCGAGCCGCCCGCGTCCTTCGAACCGCCCGCTGCCGCACCGTCTTTCGAGCCGCCTGCGACTCCGCCGGTCTCGCCCGACCCCGCCAGGCGTCCCGAGGCCAAGTTCGAACCGACACAGCCGACGCCTTCGGTTTCCCCCGCCGGTCCGGCACCGGCGGCGTACTCGGAGTTCGTTGCGCCGCGCCAGGATCCGCCTGCGGAGCGGCCCACTCACCGCGCCGCCCCGCCGGAGGAACCGGCCGAGATCACCGATGCCGGTGACCCGAACCGCAACAGCATCGAGAACTGGATGGCCGAACTTCGCTCGTCGCGTCGCTCCGGCAAGCCGGAAGAAGGTCGGCACAGCGGCGGCGACGGGCGCACCGTCAGCGTCAACGAACTGCTCCGCCGCCGCGACCGGGAGTAATCGGTCGCAGCGGCGGACGGGCTCCGGCGCGGATCAGGGCGTCGGCGCCTCTCCGGTTTCGCGCGAGCTCGCACCTGCCTCGGCGAACGCGCGCGCATACCTGGTGCCCACGACGAGGAGCAGGACGCCGACCGCCAGGAAGGCGGCGACGCGAAGCAGACCGTCGAGCGTGGCCAGATCGAACAGGAACAGTTTGGCCAAAGCCGCTGCGGTGACCAGCAAGCCGGAGCCGAGAGCGAGTTTGGCGACCGCGGTGGCCTTGCCGATATTGCGCAGACCATAGAACAGCGCGGCGGTGGCGGCGGCCATCCACAGGATGGTCGCGGCGCTGTGGCCGATGAGGAAGCCGTCGTCCGCGCCGGTCGCGACGCCGATCGAGACGGTCGCGGCGGTTACCGAATACAGCCCGGCGATGCTCGCGGCGATCCACTGCAATTCAGCGGTGCCCTGCAAGCCCGGCAGTTTGCGGGCACACCAGACAGCCACGGCGACCACCGCGAGGGCGAGTACCGCACCGATCACCGTCGAGATGCTCAGATTTGCTTCCGAACGATGCTGGGAGGCAAGGATTTCCGGACCGGCTGCGTTAAGGAAGGCGAAAGCGCCCAGTGTCGCGAAGGCGGCGCCGATGCCGGCGGTGACACCGGAACGCCGTTGCCCGGCCAAGCCGAGGAAGGCCAACGCCACCAGGAACCATGCGGTCGGCAGGGTCCGTGGATCGGTCACCGAGACGCACGTCTCCAGCAACGCGATCGATCCGGCTACCGCGGCTACCAGCGCGGTATGACCCGGAATCTTCGCCACCGCAGCTACTTTCGGAACCAGTGTGGTTGCTGCCACGGCGAGGAGTACCGCCGCGAAGACGCCCGCGATCGTTGCCGCGACAGGCCGTTCGGCCTCGTACATTCCCGGCACGACCAGCATCGGCACCGTTGCCACCGCGAAAATCAGCGAGGCGGTGAGGTCGGTGGGCTTGCGACGCACCACCACGATGGTCCCGACCAAGCCCACCAGCGCTACCGCCACGGCGGCGAGCAGCAGCAGCGGCCGCTCCCCTTCCGCCGGACCGCCGAGAATCGCACCCGCGACGAACAGGAAGGTAGCCAGCGCCGCGGGCAGTGTGCGGACCACATGCAGATACGGCCAGTCCCGCACCAATTGCACCGGCACACAGGCGAACTGCAACACGATCAGGAACGCCAGCAAGGCCGGTTCCGTCGTCAAGATCGGTGACAGCACCGCCGCACCGACCACCACCAGCACCGCCAACGGCTGCGACTGCCACCGCATCGCCACTGCCACACCGACGGCAGCGACACCGAACGCCACCGCGAACCCGATCACCGGATGCAGCCAGTGGTAGATCGCCGTCACCGCCACCACATCCAGATACGCGCCCGCAATACCGGTGGCCGCCAGCGCGATCCCGCCGACCCGGCCACCGACCCGCCCGAACACCCGCATCCCCGCAGCCACCAGCGCCACCGAGAACACCGCGCCCGCAACAACCCTCGGCACCGGCCCGAAGAACCCCGCCTGCGCGGCCAGCACCAACAGCATCACCACGCCGATCAACGTGACAGCGACACCCGCCACCGCAAGCAGCCGACTGATCACCCCATCCCGCTGCCACCATGGCGTGTGCGGAACCCGCGGACCGCTACGCGGCGGCGGCGGCCGCATGCCCGGCGGCATCGGCGCGCCCATCGGCGGTACCGGCCCGCGCGGCGGCATCGGCCCCCACGCTCCCGGCAGCTGAGCCTGCGCCGCAGCATTCGGCGGCATCATCCGGCCCTGCGGCCCCGCCCCGCCGGATACCGCCCCGGCCGGAGCCGGAGCGAACCGCGGCACATAGGCCGGCGGCACCATCGAGCCCGGCGGAACCGCACCGGGCGGGATCGGATGCATAGGCCAGGTCGACTCCGTCGGCGCAGCCGAACCCGGCGCACCCGGTCCCGGAGCAGCAGCCGGATCGCCGGCACCCGCCGAAGCACCCGGCCCCGTCGCAGCAGGACCCTGGTCCCCCGCAGCCGACTTCGGCGCCGCGAGACCTTGGTCCCCTGCACCGGCCTCCGCCACCCCCTCTGCCGAAACTTGCTGTGCCCCAGCCGAACCCCCGACAACCTGAGTCCGCAACAACTCCAGGTCCCGCCCGAGCACACCCATCTGCGCCCCCAGCGCAGAAAACTCCCCCGAGATGCGCGAAATCAGCGCCGGATCGATAGATGTGGTCATACCCCAATGCTGATCCCCGCACCACCAACGAACATGAGTAGAAACCCCCGATACCCACCAGATATCTACCCGACTTCGACCGGCACCTATCCCGATCGGCAACTGCGGTCCTACCCCTACGGTCGCGGTACCGGAACGACCTGTAGGAGCTTCTCCAAACCTCGATAGTCGTCTGGGTTGGTTGTGAATAACGGCAAATCTTCGACCACCGCTGTGGAAGCAATCATCAGGTCCGCGATGCGCCTTCGCGGCTTGCGCCCTGCGGCGACGACCGCTGCCGAGATACGTCCGTACACTCGCGCAGCTTCAACGTCGAACGGGATCGGATCGAACTCACTTTCAGCCCGCTGCAAGACATCGAGCCGTCGTGCCCGTTCCTCATGCTCGTCATACTCAGCCTGCTCGTCGTTACGGCGCACTTCATGCGGCCCCGACGACAACTCCGCCAGCGTGATGGCGCTGATAGCCATGCTCGCAGGAAGCAGCGAGGGTTCGATGCGCCGACGAAGGATCAAAATATTGGTATCGAGCAGTCCGAAGTCGGGAACCTCATCGGTCATACGGACTACTCGCCTCGATCTCGATGGCCGCGTCCTGGTCGGCCCGGAACGCATCTAGATCAATATCTGGGGCATTCCGCGACATTGCCGCGAAGTCGTCTCGGCTGACGAACCTCCGCTTGCGACGCAAGGGGATCAATTCGCCGATCCGGTGACCGTCTCGGGTGACGGTGAAGGACCTGCCGTGCTCGACGGCGTCCATGATTTCCTTGGACTTGTTCCGCAGGTCCCGCTGCGTAATCTCGGGCTGAAGCGACATACCTCCAGGCTATACCGCCGATAGCACCTTGTGCTACTGAGTGACACAGGCGAGGCCGAGCCGCCAGAGCACTGGTATCGCCGACCGACCCCGCCGACAAAGGTGTCCGGGTCAGGTGGTGGTTTGGAGGGTGGTTATTTGGTGGATGGCGGTGAGGACGGTGGTGCGTGGGGGGAGGTGGAGGGGGCCGGGGGGCGGTTCGGCTGCCCAGTGCCGGCCGTGGGGGGAGTCGGTGGTGGGGAGGGGGACGTGGTGGCCGCCGGGGACGATGGTGACCTGGTGGGCGGCCAGGCGGCGGCGGACCGGGATCTCGACGGGGCGGGAGGGAGTCGGCGGGGCGACAAGGAAGGTCCAGGTGCGGGCGCCGGGGTCGGCGATCACGGGGGCGGGGTGGGTGCGGTCGAGGGTGGCCAGGATGTTGCGGCCCAGCTCGGGTGGCGTCACGATGGCGGCTAAGACGGAGCCGGTGGTGACCATCGGGCGGCCGGCCAGCAGTTGGACCGGGAGGCCGTACAGATTCCTGAGTTCGTGTGCGATTTCGAGGGGAGTCCGACAGCGCTCGAACATATTCATGGTCGCCGCCCTTTGCTATCAAAGTTGCAGAAAGGCAACGGTATTCCATCCAGCGGTCAACGAGTCGTACGCAATGTCCCACTTCGGTCGATTGTGATGACTTAGCGTCGTACCCTGAAACCCAGATGTAACAAAGGGAATTGGGTACATGGACGATTCGTCGATCGGCGTGCGCATCCGAATGTTCCGCGGCAAGGCGCTCACCCAGCGCCAACTCGCGGATACGGCCGGGGTCAGCGTCGACCTGGTGCGCAAACTCGAGCAGGGCGGCCGCCAGACCGCCTCGATTGCCAGCCTGCAGAAACTGGCTCGCGCGCTGGATGTGGACATCGCCGACCTGATCGGTAAACGCGCGGGCGTGCCTTCCAGTGATCCCGATGCGGGCATCGTCGCCATCCGGCGCGCATTGACGCCGGTCGACGACCTGCTCGGTGAGACGAACGACGAGGCGGCGATCAGCCTGGACGACGGCCGCCGCGCGGTCGATTACGCCTGGGGCGCCTACTGGGTGGGCCGCTACGAACTGCTCACCTCGATCCTCCCGTCGGGCCTCACCCAGTTGCGCGCCACCGTGCACGCCGCGCGCAACGGCTCGGTCGCGGTCGCCAATGAGTTGCTGGCCCGGATGTATTGGGTCACCGGCTGCACCCTGGTGCACCTCGGCCAGACCGATCCGGCGTTCCTGGCTATCCGGCACGCGCTCGCCGCGGCCGAGGCGGGCAACGACCCGCTGCTGCTGGGCACCATCCGCGGCTCGGTCGCCTGGCAGCTGCTCGTGCAGGGCCGCTACGACGAATCGCGCCGGGTGGCGTTGCGGGCGGCGACCGGGCTGGAGCCGACCGGCGAGGTCACCCCGGCGCACCTGTCCGCGTACGGCTCGCTGGTGCTGCTCGGCGCGACCGCCGCGGGCCGAGCGCAGGCGGTGCCAGAGGCATTGTCACTGGTCGAGGCGGCGAACGAGGTCGCACTGCGGATCGGCACGGACCGGCGCGACTACGAAACCTATTTCGGCCCTTCCCAAGTCGTCATGCAGACGGTCGACGTCAACGTCTCCGCCGAGCGGTACTCCGAGGCATTGGCCGCCGCGAAGGCCATGCCCGCCAACAGCGGGCTCCCGCAGGCCTGCCGCGCTCGCCATCTCACCGACACCGCCGTCGCCCTGACCCGGACCGGCCAGCACCGGCGCGCACTCGACACGCTGCTCACCGCCGAACGGGTCGGCGGCCCCGACTGGCTCAAATACCAGTCCCTGCCCCGCCACATCGTCTCCGAGCTGCTGGACCACGACCGTCGAGTCCCCTTGCGCGCCTTCGCCCGCCGCATCGGCGTCAACACCTGACGACGGCGAGTCCGACCTGCCATGAATGGCGCCCGCGGCGCATGCGAACCTCTCCCGCCGCATCAGGGGCACCACCTGGTCGACGGTGAAGCTAACCTGCCGCGAATGGCGCTGCGGCGCGGTCGATCACCTCGTCCAGGATCTCGCGTGAGCGGACGAGGTCGTCGATGGTGCGGTCGATCCGCTGCCGTTGGATCGTCAACTGGGCGACCAGCTCCGGGGTCGCGGATTCGTTCGGCCCACCGTCCGCATCGCGCATGCATGGCAGGAGCTGACCGATGGTCTTGCTGTTCAGCCCGGCCGCGAACAGTTCCTGGATGTGGATGACCCGGTCCACCGCTCGCTCGGAGTATTCCCGGTGCCCGCCGGGCGTGCGCTCGGACGCCAGCAGCAGTTGTTCCTCGTAGTAGCGCAGCGACCGTTCGCTGACACCGGTGCGCTTGGCCAGTTCCCCGATGCGCATCCGGTCAGTGCCCCATCATGCGACGCCAGTGCGCCATGAAGGGGTGCTTCGCTGTGACCGAGCCGAATCGGACCCTGCCGCGCACCACCAGGTGCAGTGGGCCGAGTGGGGGTCCGGTGCGGACCTTGTTGCTCACGCTGGACCCGATCAGGTCGACCTCGTTGAGGTCGACGGTGGCCTCGGTGGGCACGATCAGCGTAAGCGAGCTGCAGTAGTCGTCGACGTTCAGCTCCACCACCTGGGTGGACATGATCGCCTCGGTGAAGTCCAGCGTCACGCCGGACAGCAAGCTGTTGAGGTGCAGCGACGGCGCGACATGCCAGGGACCGCGCCTGCTCACCCCGGACAGGCGAGACCGAATCACGCCACCCGGCACGGTGTTCGCACTCAGCGGTGGCGGTACCGGCGGGTGCTTGACGAACGACGGGGCGGTATTCACGAAGGTCGACGGTGGCGCGCTGGGCCGGCCGACCAGCCGGACGCCGGGCAGGTCGATCAGCACGGAGTTCAGTTCGCCGCGGGTCTTGGCGGCCAGCGCCGTGTCCATCCGCTCGGTGAACTCGCCGAGCGAGAGCATGCCGAGCCCGACGGCGCGCTGCAGCAGCTGACCGACGTGCTCGCGCTCGGCGTCGGACACGCGTAGATCCCGGTCGCCTATCGCGTCTCCGGAGCCGACGCCATTGGATACCGATTCGGGTCCGCCCATGATTCGAGATTACCGATTCGAGCCCCGACATGTATCAGGGCAATCCCGGATGCCCGGGTACTACTTCGAGCGCGTTCTACTCGTCGAGACCCTGTTCGATCGCGTAGCGGGTCAGCTCGACCCGATTGGCCAGCTGGAGTTTGCGCAGCGTCGCCTGGACGTGGTTCTCCACGGTCCGATGGCTCAGGCCCAGCCGCGACGCGATCTGCTTGGCGGACAAGCCCTTCGCGACCATCCGCAGCACCTCGGTCTCCCGCTCCGTCAGGGCCGGGCGGTGCGGTTCGTCGGGCTCGGCCGGGGTGGTGGCCATGCGCCGGTATTCACCGAGGACCAGGCCCGCCAGTCCAGGTGTGAACACCGGCTGGCCTGCCGCCGTCGCGCGCACGGCCTCGATCAGCTCCGCCACCGACGCACTCTTCACCAGGTAGCCCGAGGCCCCAGCCTTGATCGCGTCGAGCACGTCGTCGCGTTCGGCCGAGGCCGAGAGCACGAGCACCCGGCTGTCCGGCGAGACGCGCAGCACCTCGGCGGTGGCCTGCGCGCCGTTCCCGTCGGGCAACTGCATGTCCATCAGCACCACCGCGGGCCGCACCGCCGCCGCCCGCCTGGTCGCGGTGCCGACCCCGTCCGCGGTGGCGGCCACCGCGAAGCCAGCCTCGGCGAGATCGCGGGAGACGCCGTCGCGCCACATCGGGTGGTCGTCCACCACCATCACCGAAATCGCCTCGGCCGCAGCATCGTCGGTCACGGCGCACCTCCTGTCTCGTCGAACCTCATGTCCGCGGCACCCGGAATTCCCACTCGGTGCCGAAGCCGACCCCGCCGTCGATCTCGGTGAGCAGATCGGCGGTCCCGCCCAGTGCGCCGATCCGGCCCACGATGGACCGCGAAACCCCGAGCCGCCCTTCGGCTTCCGCCTCGGCCAGCCGGCCCGGCGGGATGCCGACCCCGTCGTCGCGCACACTGATCACCAGCTCGTCGCCTGTGTCTTCCAGCAGCACATAGGCTTTCGCTTCGGGCCCGGCGTGCAGCGCGACGTTGGACAGCGCCGTCGCGACGGCCGCCGCGATCTCGGTCCCGGCCCACCGCCCGACCAGCACCGGATGGCCGGGCGTCGAGACGAACACCGACGGCGTCGCGTGCACGGTCAGCAACGGACGCAGATCGACCTCGGCGCCGCCGGAATCCCCCCGATCGGCCGTTTCGGTGATCAGAACCCGCAGCGCCACTTCCTGTTCGGCGGCGCGCTGAGCCAATTCCTCGGTGGGACCACCTATCTCGGTGCCGCGTCGCTTGATATAGCTGAGCACCTGCAGCACCCCGTCGTGCACCTCACGCGAAAGCCGTTCCCGCTCTTCGGTGGCCGCAGTGAGCCGGACCGCGCGTTCGAGCTGGTCCTGGGCGCGGCGGGCGGTGTTGGCCGCCAAACCAAGCGCCAGGCCGACCGAGACGAGCACCGGCACCGTCGCATCGGTCCACACGTCCTGCCCCCACTGGTCGCGCACGGTCAGCGCGACCGAGGCGATCAGCGCACCGGACAGCACCCCCGCGAACGGTCCGCGCAGGATCGCCGCGCCGATCACCGCATTGGTGGCCCACAGCGTGGTCGGCAGCGTCTGATGGCCGTGGTACCAGTCGTAGTCGGCGACCAGACGGGTCGCGGCCATCAACGCGATCACCACCACGTGGTCACCGAACACCACCCAGACGCGGACCCGCCGTACCTCGGGAAAACGCCACTGCGACAACATGATCGCCGACGCACCGGACCAGACCGCCATCAAGGCGATGAGCACCCAGCTCAACCGCTGATTCTGGTAGTAGGGCGCCGACGCGAACTGCTGCAGCACCGCGTAGAGCAGCGTCACCAGCCGCAACGCCTGCGCGGCCCGCCACAGCGGGGTCGTCGCCACGTCGGACGAGTGCGGCTCAGCCCCTCGGCGCACCATCGAACTCAGTCCTTCGGCGCGCGCTCATCGGGTTCCGGATAGACGATCCCGGATTCTTTCGCTTCTTCCTTCACCAGGGTCGCCGCCACATCGAATCGTCCAGGCTCTGGCTCGTCCGGTTCGGCGTCGTATAAGTCCTCGCCGGTCTGTAGTTCCCCGAACATCTCCTCCGGACTGTCCGAAAGCAGCGACCGGATAGCGGTATTCATCACCGCCACCAGCGGCACCGCGAGCAGACCGCCCGCTATCCCGCCGAGCACCACGCCCGCGGTGATGGCGAGCACCACCGCCAGCGGATGGATGCTGACCGCCCGGCCGAGCAGCAATGGTTGCAGCACATGTCCTTCCAGCTGCATCACCGCGATGATGATGCCGAGCACGATCAGCGACGTGATCAGCCCCTTGGTCACCAGCGCGATGAATACCGCGACGAACCCGGCCACGAACGCGCCGATGATGGGGATGAACGCGCCGATGAACACCAGCGAGGCCAGCGGAAGTGCCAGCGGCACACCGAGAATGCCGA
Organism: Nocardia sp. CS682; assembly: GCF_004634405.1. NCBI lineage: Bacteria > Bacillati > Actinomycetota > Actinomycetes > Mycobacteriales > Nocardiaceae > Nocardia > Nocardia sp. CS682. The sequence goes on from NZ_CP029710.1 coordinate 4,377,282, forward strand.
GCCCGGTGCCGATGCCGATGGCATCCACCGCCGCGACGGCCACGGTGGCGCGCACGAACCCGACCAGCGTGCCGAACCCGAGCTGTCCGGCCGTGCGCACCCGCTCACGCTGCGGGGTCGGCACGAGCTTGGTGACGAACTGCCAGATCTGATCGCCGCCGTAGAGGAAGAAGATGAGGATGAACAGGGTCAGGAACAGGCCGGTGAGCAGCTCGGCGATCACCGTCGCGGTGGTCAGCGCCCCGCTGGTGAGCCGGTCCTGATTGGACTGGATCGTCTTGATGATCTGGTCGCCGACATTGCGGATCTGATCGTTGCTCAGATGCGGCGGCCCGGTGATCAGCCAATCCTGGATCTTGTGAATGCTGTTGGTGAACTCGTCCGACAGCTGCGGCACGCCGGCCACGAACTGCTCGACGACGAAGGTCATCACGCCCGCCACCAGGCCGAGCGACCCGACCAATGCGACGAACACACCCACCGAACGCGGCACCCCGAGCCGCTGCAGCCAGTCCACCAGCGGCGCCAGCAGCGCGGCCGCGAGCAACGCGATGGCGAGCGGAATGACCACCGTCGCCAGCTTCTGCACGATCGCCGCGAACGCAAGCACCACCGCGAACAGGACCAGCAACCGCCAGCCCCACTCCGCCGACACCCGCACGATCGGGTGTACCGAGTCCGCGGCGGGCCGGGTCAGGGCGGCTTTCCGCTTCGGGCTTGCCTTGGGGTCCGTCACCTGGCCGAGCATAACCAGCGCAGCGGCCCATTGTCCGTCCTCAGCGTGCGCCGGGCCGGACGAATGCCAGGCCGCCGGACAGCGCCGCGGGGAACCTCACATGATCGAAACGCTAGATTGTTGGTTGTGTCAGCGCCCTTGGAAGCGGTCAAACAGACCATGCGAACGCGCTGGCCGCTGTACCTGACATCGATGCTGCTGGCCAATGCCTTCGGTGCGGTGCTGGTGTGGGCCTTCATCCAATACGGGCTGCCGGTCCCCGAGGGCGCGCCCGACGGTGCCAGGAGCACCGGTCTGCTCGTGCCCGCCCTGGTGTTCGTCACCGGCGGCCTGCTGAGCATGGTTGCGTCCGCGCTGATGCTGCGCCCGGTGATGCGCTGGCAGATGCGCGGCGGACCACCGAGCCGACAAGAGCAGATGGCCGCGCTGCACGCCCCGCTGCGGCAGGCCATCTTGCACCTGGCGTTGTGGCTGATCGGCGGAGCGATCCTCGCCCTGCTGATCATCTCCGAAGAACCCAAGCTGGCCGGCGCCGTCATCGTCACCCTGTGTATGGCCGCGACCATCGTATTCGGCTTCACCTACATGCTCGGCGAACGCATCCTTCGCCCGGTCGCCGCCGCGGCATTGACCGCAGGCACCTTCGACCACACCTTGACCCCGGGCGTCGGCACTCGGATGGCAATGACCTGGGGGATGGGCACTTTCGCCCCCACTATCGCCATCGTGCTGCTGTGTATCACGCAGATCTCCTCGGACGTGAAATTCTCCGCCCAGTCGCTGGCCATCTCCATCCTGCTGCTCTGCGGCGTGGTGATCCTGCAGGCCCTGGCACTGTCCATGCTCACCGGCTCCAGCATCTCCGACCCGGTGCGCCAGCTCAGCCAGGCCATCGACCGGGTGCAGGAGGGCGCGCGCGACGTCCAGGTCGAGGTGTTCGACGGCAGCGAGATCGGGCTGCTGCAGGTCGGCTTCAACCGGATGATGGAAGAGGCCGCCAAGCGCCGCCAGCTGCAGGAACTGTTCGGTCAGCACGTCGGCGAGGAGGTCGCCCAGCGCGCGCTCGACTACGGCACCGAGCTCGGCGGTGAGACCCGGTTCGTCGCCGTGCTGTTCGTCGACATGGTCGGCTCCACCGCGACCGCCGCCGAGCGCCCGCCGACCGAGGTGGTGAGCCTGCTCAACGAGTTCTTCCGGATCGTGGTCGATGTCATCGACCGGCACAACGGTTTTGTGAACAAGTTCGTCGGCGACGCGGCGCTGGCCATCTTCGGCGCCCCGCTGGACCGGCCGGACGCGCCGACCGCCGCGCTGGCCGCGGCCCGCGAGCTGCGCGCGGTGCTGCGCGAAGTGCCCGGCCTCGACATCGGTATCGGCGTCTCGGCGGGATTGGCCGTCGCCGGAAATATCGGGGCCGCGAATCGTTTCGAATACACGGTGATCGGCGATCCGGTCAATGAGGCGTCCCGGCTGACCGAGCTCGCCAAAGACCAGCCCGGCCGCACCTTGGCCTCCGGCAGCGCGCTGTATTTCGCCGAGGAAAGCGAGCAGGACAAGTGGGAAACCGGCGACGAGGTACAGCTGCGCGGGCGGCGCCGAAAAACGCTGCTCGCCTACCCCAAAGCAGAGCTCGACGCGCCGAAACCTACCGACGCCGAAACAGCACGTTCGTTAGGCTGACCTGGTGACGGCCAATGGGGAACCGGCAGGAGATCCTGCGCCGCCTCCCACGACCGATGGCCGCCGTGGCAAATTCTGGTGGGTCAAATGGGTGCTCGGGGTCGCCCTGCTGGCCTTATTGATCGCCGAGGGCATCTATCTATGGCCGCGACTGCACGAATCGTGGCGCAAACTCAGCGACATTCACTGGGGGTGGGTCGCCGCCTGTATTTGGTTGCAGGCCTTGTCGATGAGCGGATTCGGGCGGGTGCAGAAACAGCTGCTGCACGCCGGGGGTGTCGAGGTAAGTCAGCGTAAATCTGTCGCGGTCGTCTACGGCGCCACCGCTATGTCGGTCACACTGCCCGCAGGCCAGGTGTTCTCCACCGCCTTCACCTACCGCCAGACCAGGCGGTTCGGCGCGAGCCCGATCGTCGCGTCCTGGCAGTTGGTGTTCTCGGGGGTGGTCGCCGCGGCGGGCCTCGCCTTGCTCGGGGTGGGTGGCACGTTCCTGTCCGGCGGCAGCATCGGGCCGTTCAAACTGATCCTGTCGCTGGCCGCGGTGGTCGCGGTGGTGTGGGTCGGCAACTATGTCTCGCGCAATCCAGGGTCGCTGGAGTCGCTGCTGCGTAAGGCGCTCGGCCTGGTCAATCGGCTGCGCAAGCGGCCGGCCGACCAGGGCGCGGGCAAGGTCGGCGACGTGCTGGCGCAGCTGGAGTCGGTGGATCTCGGCAAGCGCGACGGTTCCCTGGTCGGGCTGTGGGCGCTGGTGCACCGGTTCGCCGACGTGGCCTGTCTCGGCGCCGCCTGCTATGCCGTCGGCGCGGACCCCCGGCTGGCCGGGCTGCTGCTGGCGTTCGCCGTTGGCAAGGCGGTCGGGTCGATTCCGTTCGCGCCCGGCGGGATCGTCTACGTCGACGCGACACTCATCTACGGCCTCACGGCGGCCGCCGGACTGCCCGCCGCGCAGGCGGTCGCGGCGGCGTTCGTCTACCGGTTGGTGAGCTTCATCCTGGTCGCGATCGTCGGCTGGATTGTGTTCCTGTTCCTGTTCCGCACCCCGCAGGACGATGACGCCGAGTACGAGAAGGAATTCTCCCAGCGTCGGTTCTGAGGTGGAAACACCCGGCACCAGCCGGAAACACGCAGCCCCGCAGGCGCTTCACATTTGACCAGGACCGGCCAACTACGCTTGCCCGCGTGAAGAAACTGGTGCCGTTGGTAGTAGATGCGCTGCTGGTGATCCTGTTCTGTGCGATCGGCAGGCGTAGTCACGACGAGGCCGTGCTCACCGGACTACTTCGCACGCTGTGGCCGTTCGCCATCGGCCTGGCGATCGGCTGGACCGTGGCGGTCGCCGCGGCGAGCCGGATGTTCGGTGACGCAGGGCGCGACGCCCGGTTCGACGGAACCGCCTTGTGGCCCACCGGGATTCTGGTCTGGCTCGGCACCCTGGGCGGCGGCATGCTGCTGCGCGTGGTCAGCGGTCAGGGCACCGCGTTCAGCTTCATCCTGGTGGCGGGTGTGGTGCTTGCGTTGTTCCTGCTCGGCTGGCGCGCGGCCATCACCGCGTTGAATTAAGTCTCCGGCGCGGCCAGCGACTGCAGCATCCGGACCGCCATCCGCGCGGTGGCGTCCCCGCTGTCCACGTCGTTGATGTGGATGGCGAAGGCCAGGTCGCCCATGATCGCGATCAGCCAGCCGTCCCGTCCCGCGGTCGCGCTGAACCCGTTGACATCGCGGTACATTCGCAGGCTCGCGAACTCGGGGGCGTTGGTCGAGTCGCGCAGCATGCTGTGCAGCCGGTCGGTGACCTCCCTGGACAGCGGCGCGAGCTGCGCGTCGGTGGTGCTCGGCCGGGCCACCTCGATCATCGGCCGCGGCACCTCGCCGCGCGCGATCGCAGCCGCGGCGATCGCCATGCCGAACGGGCTGGCCAGCACGGCGTCCGAGCCGCCGCCCTGGCGGACCTGCTCGGCGCTGCGGCCCGCGACGGCCAGTCGTCCGGTCACCTCGTCGAGTCCGGGCACCTTGAAGTCGATGCCGACGCCGAGCGCCGTTGCCGCCTCGGCCGCCTCCTGCACCGGAATCTCTTGCGGGGCCTTGCCTTTGGTGACGGCCGCGATATTGCGGAACAGCTCGATATTGCCGCCGACCGGATAGAGCCCGGTGAAAGCCACCGGGCCGTGCTCGCTGGCCTGCGAGTTCTGCGCGACGGCGACCACCGCGCCGCTGGAAGGCTGGATCGCCACGATCGCGGCCGGGGTGGCGGAGCTGACGACCGCGTCCTCGGCGGCGCGCTGCAGGCGCTGGTCCATGGTGCCCGCGATGTCCGGGCCCGGCGGGCCCTGCACACCGGCGAGCTGGCCGACGAAGCGACCGTCCTGTTCGAAAACCTGCACACCCCAGCCGGAGTGCTGCTCCTGGCTTTCCTGCTGCACCTTGCGCAAGGCGTCGAGCATGGGCGACCAGACCCGGCGGTCGGCGGAGATGAGCCGCGGCTGCTTCTCCATCACCACGCCGGGGATCGGCGCCATGTCCTTCTCCAGAATGGCGAAGTCGGGCTCGCGCAGGTTCACCGCGACCACCGGCTTGCCCTGCGAGGTCGCCACCTGCTGCATCAGCGAGGGTCCGGTGATCAGCGGTGCGACCGGCTCGATGGCCTTGGCCAGTGCGTTGGTCGAGCCGACCGGGTCGGGCATCTTCGCGGGGTCGAGTTTGATCACGTTGATGATCTGCTCGGTCATCAGCGGCTGTCCCGCGATGTCGTTGACCTTCGGCGCCGGGGACGGCTCGGTGCGCACCAGGCGCACGGTGCGATTGTGGTCGAGCTGGGGCATCACGACGGCCGGATCCCAGGAGATGCGCCAGCCGATGGCGAGCTTGCGGACATTGCCCTGCAGGCTGTAGTTCCAGTTTTTGCGGTCGCCGAAGGTCCAGGCGGCGTCCATGCTGAAGATCGCCGCTTCGGAGTCGAGGCCGATGAATTGGGTCTTCTTGTAATCCACCTTGCCCGGCTGCAGCCCAGCAAACATTTGCTTCAGCGTTGCCGAAGCCGCCGACGGGTACGACGTGAGCTCGGAAGCCTTGGTGTAGTCCTGCTTGTCGAGCAGTTCGGTGAAGCGCTCGACGACAGCCTCCGCCTCGTTCTTACCCTCACTTACACCGCACGATCCCATCGCGATCGCGAGCGCCGCCACCCCCGCGAGTGCCATAGCGCCCCGGACGCGAAAGCGGCGGGATCCCCAGACATCCATGTCGCCCACTCTTCACTCTTGTCACTCCAGTAACAAGACCACCGTACCTGAAAAAGACCTGTCTGCGGTGCCTCCGCCACAAGGACGTTACCCATGCTCAGCATCTCGATTGTGCCCGAAATCTCCCGTCTCGGGGGACCGATCCTGATCGTTGTCCAGTGCTACGGCGACAACCGGCGCCGCTACCGTACCGGGGCCCCACGCAAAGTTGTGCACTTACTGCCCTACTCGGCGTTTCGGATCAATGAGTACCCAGAGCGAGCGTCTACGAACCGCGAATCACCCCCGTTAACCACCGGCGAACTCTGTTCGCACAGAGCGGAACCATTGGCGCGGATTGCGACGTAATCTTGTAATCACTGTAAGAAACACTGAAGGGTAAGTAGGTGATCCCCTCATGAGGCATCAACACCGGGGACGGGGCTTCGGACGACCGGGCGGCTGGCAGCAGGCCGACCTACCGGATCCCGCGGACGTGCCGGACTGGTTCGCGGGCAGGTTGCCCGAGGACTGGTTCGCCGGTCCCCCCGTCATCGAGATCGACCGGGACGAGATCGTCGTCATCGGCGAACTGCCGATCCCCCAGCCCGAGAAGACTCCCGTCGACGCGGCAGGCACCGCGGAGGCGGCGACCGAGGAAGTGCCGCGGGCGACCAAGGAGGGCGCTGTCTCGCGCTTCCGCGAGTCCACCCGCCCGGCCCGCATGCAGATCGCCGACGAGGCCCAGCGCCGCTACGGCCGCAGCGTCGCGTGGGGCGTGTCGGTGGACGGGGAACGGATCATGTTCACCCACTTGGCGGTCCCCGTCATGACCCGGCTGCGTCAGCCCGAACGCAAAGTACTCGACACGCTCGTCGACTCGGGCGTGGCGCGCTCACGGGCGGACGCACTGGCCTGGACGGTGAAACTGGCCGGCCAGCACGCGGAATCCTGGCTGGCGGAACTGCGCGACGCCATGCGCAAAGTGGACGACCTGCGTTCAGAAGGACCGCAGGGACTGTAAGCCCCCGGACGCGCCGGGTAAGGCTTCGACACCAGGCCTACGACTAATGTTGCGGGCATGTCCGCACTCGGTCCGATCCTGGTCCTCAACGGCCCGAACCTGAACATGCTCGGCACTCGCCAGCCGGAGGTCTACGGGTCGGCGACGCTCGACGACGTCGTCGAACTCTGCAGGCAGACCGCGCAGCGCTACGGCCGTGAGATCGCCGCCTTCCAATCCAACTCCGAAGGCGCGCTGATCGACCGGATCCACCGAGCGCGCGGCGTCGAGTCGGGCATCGTGATCAATCCCGGCGGGCTCACCCACACCTCGGTGGCGCTGCGGGACGCGCTGGTGATCCCGGAACTCCCCATCGTGGAGGTGCATATCAGCAATGTGCACGCCCGCGAGGAGTTCCGGCATCACTCCTATATCTCCCCGATCGCGACCGCGGTGGTCGCCGGAATGGGAATTCAGGGGTATGCCGCGGCGATCGAATTCCTGGTTCGCTCTGCCTGATCGCCGCGCTGCGACCGAGCCGCAGCTCGCCGCCACCGGCCACACGCAGATTGCGCACCCACTACGTGTGCCCGCGCGGGGCGACAGCACGGCTCTCTTTCTTGGATCCGCAGTTCACTGCACATTGCGCCGGAGCAGTCGCGCGGATTTCCGGCGGGCACCCGACAATGTGGGGATGACGCGCGAGACCGTTCGCCGGGTGGTGCTCGCCCCGGACAAGTTCAAGGGGTCGCTGACCGCGCCGCAGGTGGCGGCCGCGCTCGCGACGGGCATCGCGGGAGTCGCGCCGGCGGTGCAGGTCCGGCAGGTGCCGGTCGCCGACGGCGGGGACGGAACCGTCGACGCGTTCGTGGCGAGCGGGTGGACGCGGGTCGAGTTGTCCGCACCCGGTCCTACCGGTGTACCGGGCAGCACGTCGTACGCGGTGCAGGCGGAGACAGCCGTCATCGAGTTGGCCGCGGTGGTCGGTCTCGCGAAACTTCCTGCGGGACAGCCGGATCCGCTCGGCGCGAGCACCTTCGGATTGGGGGTGGTCATCGCACACGCGCTCGACAACGGTGCCACCCATATCGTGCTGGGTCTGGGCGGCAGCGCTTCCACCGACGGCGGTGCGGGCATGGTGCAGGCGCTCGGCGGCCGCGTCCTGGACGCCGACGATCACGAATTAGCCCAGGGTGGTGCGGCTTTGACCCACGCCGCACAGTTGGACCTTTCCGGGCTCCATCCTGGAATCGCCGCCAGCACTTTCACGCTGGCCTGCGATGTGGACAATCCACTGCTCGGTCCGAAGGGTGCCGTCGCGGTATACGCGCCCCAGAAAGGCACTGATCCAGCCGATTTCGGCCTTCTCGAAGAGGCACTCACGACCTGGGCACGCCTCGCAGGCCCCTCCTTCGCGGCTCATCCCGGCGCCGGTGCCGCGGGCGGAACAGGTTTCGGCGCACTCGCCGTCCTCGGCGCGCATATGCGCAGCGGCATCGAGGTGATCCTCGAACTGCTGGACTTTCCCGCACTACTCGACGGTGCCGACCTCGTCATCACCGGCGAGGGCTCGCTCGATGCGCAGAGCCTGCACGGCAAGGCCCCCATCGGCGTCTGCGCATCCGCACGCAAGGCCGGGGTTCCCGTCATCGCCGTCGCGGGCCGCAATCTTCTTGCCGCACAGGAGATCCGCGCGGCGGGCTTCACCGCCTGCTACGCCCTCACCGATGCAGAGCCGGACCCGGCCCGCTCGATCGCGCACGCGAGCCACCTTGTGCAGCAAGTCGGCGCGCAGATAGCAGAGCAGCACCTGTCTCGATGAGACGAGCGCCGCAAGCGATTACCGAGGCCCGTTAGCCCAGCCGGCCCGCCAGCGCCGTGCTAGCTCGCCGAAGCCAGCAGGTTGCCGAGGAGCTCGTGGCGGTGCTTGTCGCCCCACTCTTCGAGGGGGCGCAGTGCTACGGCGAGTTCCGCGCCGAGCGGAGTGAGGGAGTATTCGACGCGGGGCGGAACCTCCGGGTAGACCTCCCGGTGCACGACACCGCTCGCCTCGAGGTGGCGCAGGTTTTCCGCGAGCACCTTCTCGCTGACGCCGGCCAGCAGGCGGCGGATCTCGCCGAATCGTTGCGGGCGCTCGTTCAGCGCCCACATCAGGTGCAGTTTCCATTTGCCGCCGACGACATCGATCGCCACGGACATGCCACACACGTCGTGATCCGCGTCACTGCTCATGTCCACCGCACTCCTTCTGACCGTATTTCGAACCTCTAGGTAAGCAACCCCACCTGAACGTTCGGTCTTCCCGACTCTACCTGCGGCAACGAGTATTGATCCCGGCGCCGACACCATCCGAACCAGAAGCGAAGGGACACACAATGTCCGAACAGACCAGCCCCCGTTCCGTCTCCGTCGTCGGCCTCGGGCCGATGGGCCAGTCGATGGTCCGGGCCTTCCTGGACGCCGGCGTCGAGGTGACCGTGTGGAACCGCAGCACCGACAAGGTCGACGCGATGGTCGAACTCGGCGCCAAGCCGGCCGCGACCGTCGCCGCCGCGCTGGACGCCAACGAGGTGACCGTGCTGAGCCTCACCCACTACGCCGCCATGTACGACGTACTCGGCCAGGCCACCGATCACCTGGCGGGCAAGGTGATCGCCAACCTGTCCTCCGATTCGCCGGAAAAGGCGCGCAAGGGTGCGGAGTGGGTCCGCGCGCACGGCGCGCAGTTCCTGTCCGGCGGCGTCATGTCGGCGGGTGACAACATCGCCCATCCCGCCTCGTACATCTTCTACAGCGGCCCGCGGGAGGTCTTCGACGCGCACGCCGAGCTGCTGCGCCCGCTGAGCCCGCAGGAGTACCTCGGCGCGGACGACGGTCTCGCGCAGATCTTCTACCAGGCACTGCTGACCATCTTCCATCCGTGGCTGCTCGCCTTCGACCAGGCGACCGCGATGATCGACCGCTCCGGCCACAGCATCGCCCAGTTCGTCCCGTTCGCCGTCCGCTCCGCCGCCGCCTTCCCCTATTTCATGGAGGAGTTCTCGGTGGCCAACCAGAACGGCGGCTGGGCCACCCTGGCGAGCCTGAAGATGATGGACGCAGGCGCACAGCACATCATCGACGCCAGCGAGGAGGTCGGCGTCGACGCGACGTTCTCGCACACCGCACAGTCGTTCTGGCGCAAGGCCGTTGCCGCCAGCGAGGAGAAGGGCGAGGCCGTCTCGACCTACGCACTGCTCCGCGGGGACGAGGTCTAATCGACATGCCTGAGCGCAAGCCCATCGGCTCCGTCTCCGTCGTCGGTTTGGGGTCGATGGGTCAGGCGGTGGTCCGGGCCTTCCTGGCCGCCGGTGTCGCGGTGACGGCGTGGAACCGCAGTGCCGAAAAAGCCGATGCCATGGTCGAACTCGGCGCCCGGCGGGCCGCGACGATACGCGAGGTACTCGACGCCAACGACCTGATCGTGGTCAGCCTCACGCACTACGCGGCGATGTACGACGCACTCGGTAGTGCATCGGATCGCTTGGCGGGCAAGGTGATTGCCAACCTGTCGTCGGATTCCCCCGCCAACACCCGCGAGGCCGCGGCGTGGGTGCGCTCGCACGGCGGCGACTTCCTCGCCGGCGGCGTGATGGCGCAGAGCGACGGTCTCACCAACCCTGAGTCCTACGTGTTCTATGCCGGTCGCCGTGCGGTGTTCGAAGCCCATCGGGACCTGTTGCGCGTGCTCAACGCACCGGAGTATCTCGGCGAGGACGCAGGCCTGGCCCAGCTCTATTACCAAGCGGTCCTTGCCATCTTCAATCCGTTGCTGCTCGGCGTCGAACAGGCGCTGGCGATGATCGACCGCTCCGGCGAGCCGATCGATCGCTTCCTGCCTTATGCCCAACGTTCACTGGGCCGGGTCGACGATGTGTACGCGGGTCTGGCCGCGTCGGCGCAGGCCGGCGGGCTGGGCGATGTCGCGAATCTACCGATGATGGCGGCGGGGGCGCGGCACGTGCTCGAGACCAGCGAGGCCGTCGGCGTCGATACCGCCCTGGCCCGGACCGTTCAGGGCTACTGGCACAGGGCGATTGCCGAAAGCGGGCGGCGCGGCGAGCTCGTCCCGACGTTCGCCGTGCTCCGCGGCGACCACGCGTAGTGCCGCCGGTCCGAGCGTCGAGTCGGCTTGCCGGTCAAGCTGTCTCGACGCGGGACCCGAGGCGCGGGAAGGGGCTGGTGGAGAAGACGACCTCCACGGTCACCTCGAAATAGGCCGCGATCCGCAGGGCCAGATGCAAGCTCGGGCTGTACTCGCCGCGTTCCAGGTAGCCGATCGTTTGATAATGCACGCCGAGCGCCTCCGCCAACTCGCGGCGCGAGATGCCGCGCTCCGCGCGCAACATCGCGATGCGGTTGTAGATGACCTCAGTAGGCACGCTGCATCGCTTTCTCCCGTCGGACGGCCACGCTGGAGCCGGACTCGCGGCGGGCCATCCTGCGCAGCACCACCGGCGCGACGAGCAAACCCGCGATCGCCCAGATACCGAGCACGCCAACGGTTTCCAGGTGCCGCCAGGACTGTCCGAGTTCGATGGCGACCGCCTCGTCCGGCAGCAGCGCCGAGCGCATGCCGAGCCCGAGCCAGTACACCGGGAACACCTGGGCCGCGCCCTGCACCCAGCCGGGCATCGAGGTGATCGGGTAGAAGATGCCGGACACCGCGACGAGCGCCATGATCGGGAAGGTCATCAACGCGAAGTTGCGCGGGTCGGCGAACACCGAGCCGAAGACGGCACCGATCGGCAGCGTGGCGAGCAGGCCGAGCACCATCACCCAGGTCAACGTCGCCCACGACTCGACCTGGCCGAGCGCGAGTCCGTCGACGATAACCATGCCGCCGACCAGCAGCAGCGCAGACGGAATAAGCACCCAGCCGGACACCTGGATGATTTTGCCGATCAGGTAGCCGACCATGCCGTTCGGGGTCGCCTTGGCCCGCAGCAGCGTGCCGTCTTCCCGGTCGAGGGTGAGCTGCTGACCCATGCCGATCATGCCGTTGACCGCGACCAGCATGCCGATCGTGCTGGGCAACGCGAGCGAGCCGAGCAGCACGCCGCTCCCTTCGAACGACGCGTTGCGCATGAAGAACAGCACCACCAGCATGGCGACGGGCCAGAACAGGATCCCGAACAGGTCTTGGCCGTTGGTGAGTCCTTGTTTCAGCTCGATCATGCCGCGCGTCCAGCCCTGCCGAACCGCAATCGCCGTCGGATTCATCGCCCTACCTCCTCGATCGTGTGAACCTCGGACTCGACCTGCCCGGATTCGAACCGGCGCACCAGCGTCATATAGGTGTCCTCCAGTGAGGCACGGCGAACCTCCAGATCACCGATGGCCTCGCCGTGCTGCTTGAACAGTTCGTGTACGAACTCGGTGGACTCGGTGGTGGAGTGCACGAATCGTTGCCCGCCGTTGGTCCAACTCACCTCTGCTGCACCGGATATCCGGCGCGACAGCTCGTCGGCCGAACCGTCGGCGATGATCCGCCCGCCGGCCAGGATCAGGATCCGATCGGCCAGCTTCTCGGCCTCGTCGAGATCATGGGTGGTGAGCAGGATGGTGGTCTGCTGGTCGTCGGCGAGGCGATGGACCAGATCGTGGAACTCACGCCGGGCTTCCGGGTCGAAACCCGCGGTCGGCTCGTCCAGGAACAGCACTTCGGGGCGGCCCACAATGCCGATCGCCACGTCGATCCTGCGGCGCTGGCCGCCGGACAGGTCTTTGATTTTGCTCGACGCCTGGCCGGAGAGGCCCACCGCCTTGATGAGTTCGTCTGTGTCCCAGGGCCGTTGGATGCTGTCGGTGCCGTACGGCGCATAGAAGGCACCCAGGTAGTCGAGCAGTTCACGCACCCGCCACTTGCCGTGATCGCGCCATGATTGCAGGACGACGCCGATGCGCGCCCGCCAGGCCTCATCGCCGTGCGCCGGATCGGTGCCGAGCACTTCGGCGCGGCCGGCCGACCGCATGCGGAAGCCCTCGAGGATCTCGATGGTGGTCGTCTTACCCGCACCGTTCGGGCCGAGCAGCACCAGCACCTCGCCGTGCCTGGCTTGGAATGTCACGTCGTGCAAGACATCGGTGCTGCCGTAGCGCATCCGCAGTTTCTCGACGTCGATTGCGACGCCCTGACCCACTGTCATGGTTCTCTCCCCGTTGCGGGTTACCGTCGACTCGTAGCATATCTACTACATTTCGCCGCGACAATGCATTACTTCTCGGGGCCATTCTTGACATGCAGCCTTTCGGCTGCCTAATCTCTGAACATGCAGCCGAACGGCTGCTTATATCTGGAAGGTGGCATGGACGAGGTATTCAAGGCACTGGCCGATCCCCATCGTCGGCGACTGCTCGACAGCCTCAATGCGCGCAACGGGCAAACCCTGCGCGAATTGTGCGCCGGGCTCGCGATGGCGCGCCAGTCGGTCAGCAAACACCTGGCCGTACTGGAGGCGGCCAACTTGATCAGCACCCGTCGCAGCGGCCGCGAAAAACTGCACTACCTCAACGCCGAACCCATCAACGCCATCACCGACCGCTGGATCACCAATTACCACCGTGCCCGCGTGCACGCGCTGGCCGATCTCAAGAAGGCACTGGAGGCAAAACCCATGAGCGACAACGCATTCGTCTACACGACCTACATCAAGACCACCCCGGAAACGCTGTGGCACGCGCTCACCGACCCGGCGTTCACCGATCGCTACTGGGGCGCGACCTTCGACACCGACTGGCAGCCCGGCTCCGAAATGGTGTGGCACCAGAAGAATTGGACCAGCAAGGATCCGGAACAGGTTGTGCTGGAAGCCGACCCGTACACCAAGCTGGCCTACACCTGGCACACCTTCGACTCCGCGTTCGCGGAAACCTTCGGCATGCAGGCGAGTGAGGTGGCCGCCCTGGCCGACGAGGCGCGCTCGAAGGTGACCTTCGAACTCGAGCCCGCCGGGGACGAGGTGGTGAAACTGACCGTGGTGCACGACGGCTTCCAGCCCGGAAGTGCTCTGCTGGAATCGATCAGCGGCGGTTGGCCGAGCATCTTGTCCGGGCTCAAGTCCTTGCTGGAGACCGGTGCGGAGCTGCCCGAACCGACTGTGTAGCGGGCAGTCCCGCCGAACCCGATTCCTCCTGGCCACGCACCGGTAAGATGCATTGGTCCGTGTCCAGCTCGGTTGGAGCACGAGTCCGTCAGGGCGACTGCGGGACTGAGCCTGTCGCACAAATTGGGGAAATCATGATCAAGGTCCTGCTGCAAACCTCCATGGGTGACATCGAGCTCGAACTCGATGAAGCGAAGGCACCCAAGACCGTGCGTAATTTCCTGACCTACGTCAACAGTGGCCACTACGACGGCACGATTTTCCACCGGGTGATCGACGGTTTCATGATCCAGGGCGGTGGCATCGACACCACCATGCGCGAGAAGCCCGCGCCCAACAAGGTCGAGAACGAGGCGAAGAACGGGCTGAAGAACGTCACCTACAGCGTGGCGATGGCCCGCACGTCCGACCCGCAGTCGGCGTCGGCCCAGTTCTTCATCAACACCAACGACAACGCGTTCCTCGACTACCCGGGCCAGGACGGCTGGGGTTACGCGGTATTCGGCAAGGTCACCCGCGGCCAAGACGTCGTCGACCAGATCGGCAAGGTCAAGACGGGCGCGCAGGACGTCCCCGTCCAGCAGGTCGTGCTCACCTCGGCCACCGTCACCCGCTGAGCCCGACCCCGGCGGCGGCCCACCGATGCGGCGGAATGAATTGGCACAGGTATATTTCGGATTCTGACTTTTCGAGGAGTCCACGGTGGCTGTGCAGAGTGACGAGTTCTTCCGGATTGTGGGCACCCTCGCCGACGTGCAACCCACGAAAGGCGAGAAGTACACCTCGTACAAGGTGCGCGGCAAGCTGTTCGGCTATTACTGGCCACGCACCCAGACGGTCGGCTTGAAGCAAACCCTCTCCGAGCAGAAGGCGTTGGTATCCGAGCGGCCCGAGGTGTTCGAGGAACAGTTCACGGCAGGCGGTTTCGGCTGGGTCGTCGTGCACCTGTCCGGTATCGCCGCCGACGAGCTGGCCGAACTCGTCTTCGAGGCATGGCGGCTGTCCGCACCCGAGGACCTGGTCGCCGAGGCGCCCGACCTGCCGCCGGTACTCCACTAGGCACGCCTCATCGGTTCTCCGAGTGCGGTGATGCCGAGCTGGTCGGCATCACCGCACTGTGGATTCGGGCTGATCGATCCCTGGCTATTCGATCACGGCTCCCGCTGAGCGGTACTGAAAAGCGCTGTAGCGGAGAGAAAGACCAGCGAGGCCGTATGCCAGTCGGTGAGGAGCCCGGCGATCGCGGTGAGCGCCGTGCTCAGTGTCAATGCCAGTATCGGAGTGATCCTCGGGCCGAGATTGTTCGGCGGTAAGCGTGAATCCCCGTCTTCGGCAGGTGGTTTGCCTATTGTCATGTGCAGTCCGTTGTTTACATATGCAAGGTTGATTCGGATAATTTTTCGGTGATCCATGGTGGTCCGCGTGCGGCGGTAGCGGCCATGATCATTTCGATACCTCGTCGCCGAAGTCGTTACGTCGGTTGCTTATAGCCTGACAACTCCTCGACCGGAAGACCGTCAAATAGTTGACGGTTTCGCAGGAAGAATCTGCAATACACTCGGTAAGTGGCATCAAGTAACACCGCCGCATCAACTATCGGCTCGCGGATCCGGCGCTCCCGGCGGACCAAGAAGATGAGCCAGGCAACGCTCGCCGCGCACGTCGATCGGTCCGAGTCGTGGATGCGCGGCATCGAGGCAGGCCGGATCAAGCTGGACAAGCACTCGGTGATCGACCGGTTGGCCGACGTCCTCGAGGTCGACGTGGCGTGGCTGCTCGGTCAGCCGTGCGAGCTCACTCAGGACACCGGGCACCGCGCAGTACCCGCACTGCGGGCGGCGTTGCGGCGCACCAGCCTCAGCCTGTCCGGGCACGCCGGCCTGCGGGCCGTGACACCACAGCCGCTGCTCACCGACCTGCGCGACGATGTCGACCGGATCACCAGGCGACGGCAGGCCGCGAACCTGTTCGAGGTGATGCGCCAGTTGCCTGACCTCACCGAAGCGCTGAACACCGGCGCCTTACTGGCCTCGGGAACCGAGCGGGACGTGATCGACGGCCTCATCATCGAGACCTCGCATGTCGCCCGCACCGTCCTCAACCAGCTCGGCTACCACGATCTGGCCTGGACCGCCGTGGAGAACGCCGCCACTGCCGCGGCCAGGCTCGGCGACCCGCTGATGAGTGCCTGCTCGGCGTGGGATCGCTGCGGGGTGCTGCTGCACACGGACACGCTGGACGAGGCACTCACGGTCGCCGAGGCCGCGCTGACCGAACTGCAAGACCTCATGACATCGCCTACGCCACAGGTACTTTCGCTCTGGGGTGCGTTACACCTACGGTGCGCGGTCGCCTCGGCCCGCCTGCACGACGGCAGCACCGCGTGGGCATACCTGGCCGAAGCCGAGGCTGCTGCTGCTCGACTAGGCATGGACCGCAACGACTTTCAAACAGTCTTCGGACCGACCAACTGCGGAATTCACGCGACCGAGATCGCCGTCGCACTCGATCGACCCGACATCGCCCTGAAGCACCACACAAGCATCAATCTGGCGGGGCTGATGTCCAAGGAGCGTCACACTCGACACCGCATCGAAGTCGCCCGCGCGCAGGGCAGACTCAAACACGATGCCGCCGCCGTCGAGCAGTTGGAGCGTGCGATAAGCCTGGCGCCACAGTATGTCTACAACCATCCGACGGTGCGTGATCTGGTCGACGAACTGAGCAGGCGGGCGCAGCCGAGCGCGGTCGATGCCGGGCTCGGAGCGATCGAACGTGCGATGCGCCTTGCCTGACCGTGCCGAGTCCGCCCCGTGGAACGGACTCGGCCTTCGCAGCGGTTGCGACGTTTACATCAGTGCTCCCTGCCGCCGGCTATTGGGAATTTCCGTGCGAGCGTCCGGCATCGCGTCGTTCTGCACCACTGGGAGCATTCCGAGGTCGACACCGACCGCGCTCGTGACGAGATGCAGCCGTCGCTGCTGCGGGTCGGTCAAGGCCGGGACGAGCAGGGTCGGCATGCCGATCTCGACGGCCACGCCGTCTCGGGATGGGCGGTCGCCGACCATCAGCGTTTCCGCGGCACAGGTACCGAGTTTTTCGAGTGCCCGCTCGAATATCGCGGGATCCGGTTTCTGCACACCTTCCTCACTGGACAGGACGAAGGTGTCGATCAGGTCGAGCAGGTTCGCGTCTTTGAAGACGGGTCGGATGTCGAAGTGAATGTTGCTGAGAACGCAGATCTGATATCCGCTTTGCTTGAGTGCGATGAGGGTGGCGGCGGCATCGACGGCAAACTTGTTGAGGCTCGCGTCGGAATCGACCTCGAATAGTGCGTTGGCGACTTCGCTGGGCAGTTTCGCATCGGTGAACACCGAATAATAGGTGTCCCGATGAGCTTCGTAGCTGATATTGCCCTGCGGCGACTGCAACCGATTCGGTTGGCCCGCAGCCATTTTGATGTCCAGCAACACCTTGTTCACGGCATCGGCGTGGGATTCACGACCTGCCCGCTGCAGTGCCTCGCGAGCCCAACCTTGCGGCGTAAGTTCCGAAACAAGCGTGCCTCGCCAGTCGAAGACAACCGCTCGGATGACATGCGGGGGCGACCCGTTCAATGACATGCGGAGCAGGCTATCGACGGGAAGGCCGACGACATGTATCAAATTGCTATTACCGGCGGGTCAAACTGCCGAACTACCCGACACTTCCCATGATGGGCGTACGAACAGTCAGGGGTATGCGCACCGATACACCGGATCCGCCCATCGCACAGCGCATTACGCATGATGGTGGGGTGCTCGACTACGACAATGAAGCGGCCCACTACGACCGGACCCGAGGCGGAGTGCCCAGGGCGACGGCTGCGGCCGCCGCACTCAGCAGCGTGCTGCCGCCGCGCAGCCTGGTACTCGACCTTGCCGTCGGTACCGGAATCGTGGCCGCCGAACTCGCGGCGCTCGGGCATCGAGTGGTCGGCATAGATCTTTCGGACGGCATGCTGCGGCACGCGGTCCGACGATTGCCGGGCAGAGTTGCGCGAGCCGACGCCACCGTGCTCCCACTGCCGGACGACTCCGTCGACTCGGTGACCGCAGTGTGGTTGCTGCACTTGCTCACTGACGCCGAACCGGTACTCGCAGAAGTGGCCAGAGTCCTGCGGCCCGGCGGGCTCTTCCTCACCACTGTGGACAAGGTCGCGGCCGCCCGCCTGGCAGACAACGCCGTTCCGGCAGACCGACCGCACACCGATACCTGTGCACAACTCACCGCGCTCGGCGCCCGCCACCAGCTCCACTTGGCCGCGGCGGCGTCCTTCATCGGCCACGGCCAGGGCAGAGCAGGCGGCAGCGATCCGCACTACCCCATCCTGGGGTTTCGCCGCGCCGGGTGACCCTGGCGGCGTTCAGATTCGGATGAGGACCTGGTCCATGGTTTTGCGGGTGAGGTCGGGGACTACGGCGTGGTCGGCGGGGTAGCCGATGGGGATGACGGCGAAGGCTTTTTCGTTGCGGGGGCGGTTGAGGACTTCGGAGAGGAACTTCATCGGGCTCGGCGTGTGGGTGAGGGCGGCCAGACCGGCGATGTGCAGGGCGGTGAGGAGCATGCCGACCGCGATGCCTACCGATTCGTCGCCGTAGTAGTGCTTGTAGGTGGTGCCGTCGGGGCGAAGGCCGAAACGCTGCTGGAAGACGACGAGCAGGTACGGGGCCTCGGTGAGGTGCGGTTTGTGCTCGTCGGTGCCGAGGGGGCGCAGCGCGGACAGCCATTCCTCGCCGAGGCGGCCGTTGTAGGAGATGCGTTCCTCCGCCTCGGCCGCCTCCCGAATCCTGGCGCGCACCTCGGGATCTTCGACCAGGACGAAGGTCCACGGTTGTTGATGGGCGCCCGACGGCGCGGTGTTGGCCACCGCGATGGCGTCGAGCACCAATTGCTCCGGCACCGGATCGGTCGAGAACATCCGCACGGTGCGACGCTCGTCCATCCGCCGACGGAACTCGGCCGACTTGGCGAGTGCTTCCGCGACGGGAATCCGGTTGGGGTGGTAGGGAATCGGCTGGTACGGATGCCCGTGCAGCGGTGTCCACGTGGTCATGTTTCGCAGTGTGATCCGCCCGAACCGGACAGGCAACGCTCCCACGAAGTTATCGTCCACTCGGCCAGACATTCGCACTGCGTGCCCCTGTCGAGACGGCGCCCATCCGCGCCGTAGTCCGCCACGAATATATGGTGCTTGGCGTTTGCGACCCGAAGCCGACACATGGAGGAATGCTATGAGCTCGTTCAGTTTCGATTGGGTTCTGGCTGGTCAGAACGGCGGTGATCCGTTGGCGGCGGCACTGTACGGCCCGCTCTCGATGATGCTCAACATCCTCGCCGCGCTGCAGACCGGTGAGATCGTCTGACGCACGGTCGCACCGAACGCGTCAGCGCACGGGCAGCGGTGCTTCCGCCGCGTGCGTGATCGTCACCTGCCCGGTGCGCAGATAGGTCATCACCGCCTCGTCGACGACGGGGTTGCCGCGGCCGAAGTTCCCGTGATCCCCACCCTCGACGGTGATGAGCGACCCGTTCAGCGCCCGCGACATAGCCGGTCCGCCTTCGTATTTGGTGAGCGCGTCGTGCTTGCTCTGCAAGACCAGTGGCGGCGTGCCGAGGCCGGCACCGCTGATCTTGATCGGTGTGACTACGGGTTTCCATGTCCCGCAGGCCATTCCGGAGCGAACCAGGTCGGCCCTGGCATCCATCGCATTGCCGCCGGAGGCGATGGTGGCAATCGCCGATCCGATGACGTCCAGGCGGCCGGGGATGGCGTTCTCATTGCAGGTGATCGCGGCGAAGACGGAGCGCCCGGTGGTGTCGGTGGAGGTGGCGCCTTCGATGGTGCGCAGGCGTTGCACGTTCGCCGGGTTGGCGAGCGCGTCGGCCATCGCGCGGGCGAAGGTAGGCCAGTAGGTGCGGGTATAGGTGGCGACCGAGGTGGCGCCGAGCAGCGGCCCCTGCGTGGTGGCGCCGCGAGAGATCAAGGTGCGCAACAGGTTCTGCAGTTTGCCGGTCTGTTCCAAACCCCCGTTGTAGCCGTCGCGGGCGATCTCGGCCAGCGGTTCGGGCAACGAGCCGGGCAGGTCGGCGAGGCTGGCCGGGGGCGGAGTCAGGTTGGCGTACCAGCCGCCGCCCTGGTCGACGGCGAGTCGTACCCAGTTCTGATAAACCTGCAAAGCGGTGTCGCCGAGGTGATATTCGGAGCTGTGCTCGGCGATCCAGGTGAACAGATCGTCGAGCCGCTGCTTGCCCGCGATCTGCTGCTGGGCGAACTCCTCGGTCCACACCCAGTCGGGATTGACGTTGGAGTCCAACACCATTCGCTCGACCCGGTCGGGGAACAACGAGGCATACACCGCGCCGAGGTAGGTGCCGTAGGAAGTGCCGAGGTAGCTGATCCGCTCCAGGCCGAGTGCCGCACGCACCGCGTCCATATCGCGGGCGGTGTTCTCGGTGGTGATGGTGTCGAGGTAGCCGGGCAGCGCGGCGTCGCAGGCCTTTTTGATGGCGTTGCGGTCGCCGCCGCCGAGCGACACCGGCCCGTCGTCCCCGGTGGCGCAGTCCAGCGGGGTGGCCCAGCGCAATCCGCGCGGCTGCACCGCGATCCGGTCGTAGTGGGCGGTCAGCTCGGCGGGAAACACGTCGGTCCGCTGGCCCCAGAAGTCCAGCCCGTCCGCGCCGGGCCCACCCGGATTGGCGAAGACGACACCGCGCCGTTCACCGGTCGCCGCAATCCGGCTGACGGTCACCTGGATCGTCGGCCCGTCCGGTTCCGCGTAGTTCATCGGCACCTCGACGACGGCGCACCGCACGCCGTGGCCCGCGGCCACGGAGCCCGCCGGGCAGTCGCCGAAGGACGGAGCCGGCGCGGCCGCGGCCGGACCGGACATGATCGATCCACCGAGCAGGCACGCGGCCATGGCAGCCGCGGCACCGGAGAACAGCCGAACCTTCATCATGTTTCGTACCTCCACGGGCCGCCGCCACGCACGCGCGCGCGACCCCGATCATGAGCATTCTGCGCAGGCCGAGAGCGCGGAGACAAGTCGAGCGACCGATTCCGCCGGTCACGCGCGGCGATGGGCGGCTGAGCCGCTACCCGTCGGCGGACCGCACGGGAACCGAGCGGACCGGGCGGTAGGCGTTGCGGAATGCGCGGATGACGTCGCACGGGAGTAGCGTCGAGCCATGTCGACGGAGGTCCGTATCAACACCGCGCTGGAACGCTTCGAGCTCTATGTCGACGACGCGAACGCCGGGTACGTCGAATACCAAGACACCCAAGCCGAACGCGCGTTCGTGCACACCGAGATCTACCCCCGCTACGAGGGCCAGGGCTACGGTCGCGTACTGGTCGAGGCGGCGTTGAACAGCACCGCCCAGGACAAACTGGGCGCACTCCCCATGTGTCCGATGGTGCACCACTTCATCGAGACCAGGCCCGAATACCTGGTGATGGTGCCGCATTGGGCGCGCGACAGCTTGAACCTGCCTCAGTAAGCGGCGACCGCCCCGTCGAGCGCCTGTTGCAGATCGGCGCGCACCAGTCGCGCGATATCGCCGGGCTTGTTCGGCAATTCGGTGATCGGCTTCCCGAAATAGAAGCTGGCCGACTTGGCCTCCTCCTTGTTCGGCTGCACGGTGGGGTCCAGGCGCGGCCCGTAACTCAGGCCCATGGACACCAGCACCGGCTCGACGCCGAGCTTCATCGCGCGAAACGCGATGTGCCCGATACCGCTACCGACCGGCTGCACCTGGGTGGGGTCGACCTCGTTGCAGGTGCCCTCCGGGAACACCGCGACGCCGTCACCGCGCGCTATCCGCTGCGCGCAGATATCCATCATTCGCTGACCAGCCGCATTGACCGCCCGGATCCCGTGGTCCTTGCCGCGGAACACCGGTATCCCGCCCATCATGTCGATCTTGCGGCGCTGCTCGGGCTCCTCGAACAGCTCGTCCTTGGCCAGCACCCGCACCCGCCCGATCACCGGTCGCAACGCACTGCGCCACGCCGCCGCCGCGACCGTATACGGATCGTTCTCGGAAAGATGATTGATCGAGATCAACAGCGGCCTGCCCTGCCGAATCGCGGCCCGCAAACCGGCGCGCGCACCCTCGGCGTACGCGACGCGGGGATAGTAGCGACGGGCCAGAATGGCGTACGCACCCCAGGCTTTCAGCCGATTCTGGCGATGGTCGAGATAGAAGTCGTACACGGTGTCGCTGTTCTCGAGGCGCACCTCGGGCGGTTCCATGACACGGACTCTACGACGCCCGAACCCGCCCGACACCGGCCCCCGACGCAAAATTCCGGGCAACTAACTCGTCTGCGGAAGCGCATATCCCCGAAACAACTGCGATGATGTCCGAGTGGCACGCGCAGACGACCCGGATGATCGGAAAACTCGCGGCGGGCACGGCGACCGTAAGCGGCGCGATTTCCGGCACGGCGAGCAGGTGGTGCGCGCCGGCACGCTGCTGGTGTCGGCGACCGAGCTGGCCGAGCCCACCTTTCGGCGCACCGTTGTCTACATCATCGAGCACAACGAGGCGGGCAGCCTCGGCGTCGTGCTGAACCGGCCGAGCGATACGGCCGTGCACGACGTGCTCCCCCGCTGGACGGAGGTGGCGGCCGCGCCGCGCACCCTGTTCATCGGCGGCCCGGTCAAACGGGACGCGGCACTGTGCCTGGGCACGGTGCGCGTCGGCGCGACCATCGACGGCGTCCCCGGCCTGCGCCGGATCGACGGCCGGGTGGTGCTCGTCGACCTGGACGCGGATCCGGAGGAGATCGGCAGGCTGGTCGAGGGCATCCGGGTGTTCGCGGGATACGCGGGCTGGACCTTCGGGCAGCTCGAGGGCGAGCTGGAGAACGACGACTGGATCGTGCTGTCCGCGTTGCCCTCCGACCCGATCAGCACCGGCCGCGCGGACCTGTGGGCGCACGTCCTGCGCCGCCAGCCCCTTCCCCTTTCGCTACTGGCCACCCACCCGATCGAACTCGAACGAAATTGAGATGTGCGCTCCGATTGAACCGTTCATCCCTGCTGATTCGTGGGATGAGCGGGAGGTGAGCAATGCCCGACAACCGTACGGAGTTGTTGCGGGTCCTGTACGACGAACACGCGGCCGCGCTGTGGCGGTACACGCTCGGTTTGGTGCGCGATTCCGGCCGAGCCGAGGACATCGTGCAGGAGACGTTGCTGCGGGCGTGGCAACGCCCGAACGTGTTGGATCAGTCCGACACCTCGGCGCGCGCGTGGCTGTTCACCGTGGCCCGCAATCTCGCCGTGGATGAACATCGCAGCGCCCGCAACCGGCGCGAGTTCCGCACCGACGCACCGCCCGAGCAGGCCACACCCGACCAGGCCGACCGCGCGCTTGACGGCTGGGTGGTCGCGGACGCGTTGGGCAGGCTCAGCCCCGACCACCGCGAGGTGATCGTGCGGGCCTACTATCGGGGCCTTTCCACACATCAGATCGCCGCGGAACTCGACATTCCGCCGGGCACGGTGAAATCGCGAATGCACTATGGCATGCGGGCGCTACGGCTGGCATTACAGGAGATGGGGGTGACGAACCAATGAACGAACTCGCGGACGACTACACCACGTGGGACGCGCCTTACGTGCTCGGCTCCCTGACCCGGACCGAACGCCGGGAATACGAGGAGCATTTGGCCGGCTGCCCCGCCTGCCAGGCCGCCGTCGCCGAGCTGGCCGGGATGCCCGGCATGCTCGCCATGGTCGATCCGGCGACCGCGCTGGCCATGCTCGAGCCGCCCGAAGCCGTTGCGCCGGATGCCGGCTCGCCGGTGCCAGAGGCAGGCCCTCCGGTGCCGCAGTTGCTGCCGAGGCTCGCCGCCGCGGCCGAACAGCGCAGGCGCCGCAGCCGGTGGGTGTCCGTCGGTGCCGCCGTCGCGGCCGCGGCCGCCGCGGTGGCCATCGCGGTGCCGGTGGTCGCCACCGTCACGTCGTCGGACACGCCGAGCACCGAACAGGTTGTCGCCGAACGCAGTATGCAGGCGCTCGAGCCGAGTCCGGTGACGGCGAGTTTCAAGGTCGTACGGGCCGACAACCGGACGCGGATCGTGATGAGCTGCAGTTACGGACCGAGTAACCAGCAGTACAACTGGACGTTGAAGCTGTTCGTGCTCGGCACCGACGGCAGCCAGACCGAACTCGATCAGTGGCCGGCCGGTCCGGGCACCGAGCTGACCATCGATCGAACCATCGACAAGGCGCCGGACCAGATCCGCGCCGTGGAGATCCGGTCGGCGTCCACCGGCAAAACGCTGCTGTCCGGCACGATCTGACAAACGGAACGATCCCCCCGCCGGATATGGCGGGGGGATCGGTACCCCTCATCGTGCGGTCGTGCTCACTGGGTCTGGCGGCGGAAAATCGAGTTGGCCCAGAAGAATCCGACGGCGGTGAGACCGGCGCACCAGGCGAGCGCGAGGATGCCGTTGGTACCGATCTCGCTGCCCATCAGCAGGCCGCGCACGGTCTCGGTGATCGGCGTGAACGGCTGATACTCGGCGAACTGGCGCAGCCCGACGGGCATGGTGTCGGTGGCGACCAGGCCGCTGCCCAGGAACGGCAGCATGATGATCGGGAAGACGACGTTGCTCGCGCCCTCCGGGTTCGACGACAACAGACCCAAGGCCACTGCGAGCCAGTTCAATCCGACGATGGTGAAGCTGAGCAGACCGAACGCGGCGATCCATTCTGCCACGTTGGCGTCGGGGCGCCACCCGATGAGCAGCGAGACCGCGGCCATCAACACGATGCCGCCCAGTGCTTGCAGCAGCGCACCGAGCACATGACCGGTCAGCATCGACGACTGCGTGATGCCCATGGTGCGGAACCGGTTGACGATGCCCTTGGACGTATCGGAGGCGATGGACACCGCCACCGACGCCGTGATGTAGGCCGGGACCATCAGCAGCATGCCGGGCGCGAGGTAGTCGATATAGTTTCCGCCGGAAGACTTTTCGAGCGCGCCGCCGAAGACGAACTTGAAGACCAGCAGCAGGACGGTCGGCATCACGACGACGCCGATGCTCATGCTCGGATAGCGCTTCGCGTGAGTCAGATTGCGCCGCAACATCGTTGCGGAGTCGGTGAGGGCGTAGGACATGGTACTCATGCGACGGTTTCCTTTTCGGAGGTCGGCTGGCCGGTGAGGGTGAGGAAGACATCGTCGAGGTTGGGCGTGTGCACGGCGAGACCCTCGACCTCGATCTGTTCGTAGTCGAGTCGATCCAGCAGGGCCCGTAGGGATTTCACGCTGCCGTCGCTCGGCACCGCGAGGGTCAGGTCGGCGTCGTCGGCGTCATCGTCATCGACCAACCGCACGGCGACACCCAGCGCGGCGGACGCGGCGAACAAGGCGGTGCGGTCGGCGAACTGCAAGCGGATATGCCCACCCGGCACCAACCGCTTCAGTTCCGCCGCAGTGCCTTCCGCGACGATCCGGCCGTGGTCGAGCACCGCGATGCGGTCGGCCAACTGGTCGGCCTCCTCCAGATACTGCGTGGTGAGAAAGACGGTGACGTTGTAGTCGTCGACCAACCCGCGGATGAGATCCCAGATGACCCGGCGACTGCGCGGATCCAGACCGGTGGTCGGCTCGTCGAGGAAGATGATGCGCGGATCGCCGACCAGGGTCATCGCCAGATCCAGCCGCCGGGTCATGCCGCCGGAGTAGGTGGACGCGGGCTTGTCGCCTGCCTCGACCAGGTCGAAGCGCGCCAGCAGATCCGCTGCCAGCCTTTTGCTTTCGCGCCGCGGCAGATGCTGCAGGTCGCCCATCAGGATCAGGTTCTCCCGGCCGGTGAGTAACTCGTCGACCGCCGAGAATTGGCCCGTGACGCCGATCGCCTTGCGCACCGCGTCGCGTTCGGACTCGACATCGTGGCCGCCGACCCGGGTTTCGCCGCCGTCTGCGTGGATGAGGGTGCTCAAGATCTGCACGGTGGTGGTCTTGCCCGCGCCGTTCGGGCCGAGCAGCGAGTAGACCGTGCCCTCGGGGACGGTGATATCGATGCCGTCGAGCACCACGTGCTCGCCGAATGATTTGCGCAGGCCCAGTGCCGAGATGGCGGGTGCGCGATGGCCGTTGACCATGGCGGTCCTTTCAGAAAATGAATTAGCGGATGCGCATGCATGCATGACTGAGTTACACCGCACCCGGTGTCCCGGTGCGGCTCGAGCGGTTGCTGTTCAGTTGTGCGGCGGCTCGTCGACTAGATGTCGAGATCCTCGATCTGCGGGCGTTTCGCGATATCGAACACCCGCTCGTACACCTTGTCCGGCAGCTTGTCTTTCAATTCTTCGACCGAATCCACGATCTCCAGGATGAAATCACCCCAGTCCTGTTCGCCGACGCCGAGCATGCGCCGCCAGTTCGTCAAATCCTTGATCCAGTTCTCGGATTGCGGATACTCGTCCCAGTTGGAGTAGTGCGCGTGCAGTACGAATTTGCCTTTGCGACTGTGGAACACCCGGATGTGCTCCATCCGGGTGTCGGTCACCTCGTTCGTCTCGAAGATCAGCGCCCCGGAGAACCGGACCTGCCGGACGCCGTTGTGGCCGACCCGGACGATGACCTCGTCGTACCCTTCTTGTCGACCCTCTTCCAATTCGATGAACCGGCGCAGCGCCGTGGTCACCGCCCCGGAGAGATTGCCGCCAACCAGCTCCTGGGCCCGCTGGAACAGCGGCAGATCGTCATCGGCAACGTAGATCGTCTTGTTGGGCATGACCCAACTATACGTAGATGTATACGTACACGCAAGTGCTCCCGGTAGGGCCGGGGATTTGCCCGTTCGAGGAGCCTCGCCGAGGCGGGTCACCTCGGGCCGACACGCCCTTGCCACTCCCCGGCAGTCAAGCGTTGAACCGCCCAGCGTCCCGGCTCGTATCACTCCTGTACGCAGAAAGTGATCTCGCGTGTGCCCGATGCACAGGTGGACGCCGCGGGAAGGAGTGCCGATGCAGACCAGAGTCGTCGATTATCTGGTGCAGGCGGTTTCGGCCCTGGGCGTCCGGCACCTCTTCGGGGTGGACGGTGCGAATATCGAGGACCTGTACGACGCGATCTTCGACGCGCCGTACGACGTCACCGGGGTGATCGCCAAACACGAGTTCTCCGCGGCGACCATGGCCGACGGTTACGCCCGATCGACCGGCGGACTCGGTGTCGTCGCCGCGACCTCCGGCGGTGGCGCGATGAATCTCGTTGCCGGACTTGCCGAATCATTCGCCTCCCGGGTGCCGGTGCTCGCGCTGGTCGGCCAGCCGCCGACGGCGCACGCGGGCAACGGAGCCTTTCAGGACACCAGTGGACAGGCGGACACCATCGACGCCGCCAAGATGTTCGGCGAGATCAGCCGGTACTGCGCCCGCGTCGAGACCGTCGCCGAGCTGCCCGATCAGCTGGCCAGGGCGGTCGGCGCCGCCCGGCGCGGCGGCCCCGCCGTGTTGCTGCTGCCCAAGGAGATGCAGCAGGCGAACATGGGTGCGGACTCGCCGATCCGGTTGCCCACCAAGGTGTATCGGCGCGACGACGCCGGGCTGGTTCGTTTGCGCACCGCGCTGACGACGGCGCGGCGGACCGGAAAGGTCGTGATCATCGCGGGCGACCAGGTCGCCCGCGATGATGCGCGGGGCGAACTGGCCCGCCTGGCCGCCGTCTTGGACGCCGCGGTGGGTGTCGCCCCGGATGCCAAGGACACCTACGACAACCACGACCCCGGATTCTGCGGCGTCGCGGGCAGCATGGGGCATCCGGAACTCGGCGCGGCGATCCGGTCCGCGGCATTGTGCCTGCTCGTCGGCACGCCGATGCCGATCACCACCCGCACCGGACTGGACGAATTGCGCACTGGCGGCCCCGTGGCGAGCATCGGGGTGACGCCGCCCTATCTGCCCGCCGTCCATGCCACGAGCACCGACCTGGCCCGCACGTTGAGCGAGCTCGCCGACGAATTCGCCGCTGCGCCATCGACATTCGACCAGCGCCGGGCTACTCCGCTCACCCCGTTGCGTGTTCCGGATTCGACCGGCCCCGGGCTGCGCTATCGGCAGCTGGTGGAGACGATCGAGGCGGCGCTGCCCGACGGCACCGATGTATTCGCCGACGCCGGCAATACCGGTGCGGCCGTGGTGCATCACCTGCGGGTGCCGCGCGGCGGCCGGTTCGTCGTCGCGCTCGGGATGGGCGGCATGGGTTACGCGTTCGGCGCGGGCATCGGCTCCGCGTTCGCCCGCGGCGCCGGGCACCGCACCGTAGTGGTGGCAGGCGACGGCGCGTTCTTCATGCACGGCATGGAGATTCACACCGCGATCGAACACGAGCTACCGATCACCTTCATCGTGCTCAACAACAACGCCCATGCCATGTGCGTGGCCAGGGAGCGACTTTACTACCGAGACCGCTACTCCTTCAACAGATTTCAGACCACACACCTCGGGGCGGGTGTCGACGCCATGTTCCCCGGCCTGACCACCCGCTCGGTGCGCAGCACCGCCGAATTGGCCGCGGCGCTGCCGCAGTGCCTGCAAACCCCTGGGCCGTCGTTTCTCTCGATCGATGTGGACCCGGATGAGATTCCGCCGTTTCTGCCGTTCTTGACCGCCATCGAACAAATTCAGGAGTAAATGATGACGACATCGCGTAGCGATTCCATGAGGGGTGGTGGCCGGGCGACGGGTGAGCCGACAAGTGCTCTGCCCGCACTCAGCGATATCCCGGCCGACGACGCACCGCCCGGTGTCCTGCGTATCGAGAACTCCGACAAGGACGCGACCACGCCGATCATCATGGACATGCTGCGGTCGGTGTACCCGCACGACCAGATCTTCGGCGAATACTGTCCGGTGCAGGCCTATATCGCCGCGCCGCCGCGCGAGGTGTACGAGTACCTCGCCGATACCCGCTCGCTGGAGGAGTGGACCTACAGCCTGCGCGGGTTCGTCCCCACCGAGGAGCCGGGTCTGTGGCTGGCCTACGACCGGCTCGGCGACGAGACCAAGATCTTCACCAGGACCGTGGCGCATCCCGAAGCGATGACCGTCGACTATCACTGCGCCTGGGACCAGTCACAACACCTGTGGATGATCTACCTGCTGCGGGTCGTCGACGCGCAGGCGGTGTTCAACAAGCCGGGTTCGGTGGTGCTGTGGGTCAATTGCAAGCACCCGTTCTACGACGAGAACCCCTACCCGGAGACCGCGCCGTCGAAGCGGCCGGTCTGGGTCGGCGACTTCTGGGAGATGTTCTCCGCGGGCCATCAGCTGGAGATGGACAACCTCAAGGCGATCTGCGAGTACCGGGCCGCGCACGGCCTGCCCATCAAACCCGACTGGATGAAGTGAGATTCGCATGATCCCCACCAACCCGGACGCCCCGGGACTGCCCTCGATCAGCCTGGTCGACGTGGCCAGCTACCTGCCGGGCGAACCGGTCGGCACCGAATACTTCACCCAGTTCTCCCGCTCGGACCGGATGGCCAAGAACGTGATGTTCCGCTCGCCCAAGGCCCGCCACCACGTCGACCGGGACGAGACAGCAGTGGACATGGTCGAGCGCGCCGTCGCGCCGCTGATCGAACGCCATGGCGCGCAGTTCATCTCGGACATCGACGTACTGATCACGCACACTCAGCTGCCGACCAACCCGGTGATGGGATGCGGGCCGGAGGTCGCCAGGCGGCTCGGCGCCCGCCCCGACTTCGTCTACGACGTGCACAACGGCGGCTGTGCCGCCTTCGTGCACATGATGTCGATGGCCCGAATGGTGTTGCAGACCACCAGCGCCCGGACCGCACTGATCGCGGCGACGCAGAACTGCGCGGGACCGGTGTTCACCCAGCCCGATATCCGCAAGCTGGCCCAGGCGCCGGTGCCCGGCGACGGCTGCGGGGTAGGTCTGCTGGTCAAGGACGACAGCGCGCCGATCCTGGACATCGAGTGCCGCACCTACCCCGAATTCGCCGGGGACATGGAGTTTTCCACCAACGGCGACCGCAAGTACTGGGAGCCGGGCGAGGGCCAGGGCTGCGTCAGTTTCACCGAATCCAAGATCACCAAGGTGTTCGCGCGCGGCAACCGGCTGGTGCCGGAAGTGGCGCTGGCGGTGTGCGACCGGATCGGGGTGAAGGGCCGCGACATCGACACCTTCGTCACCAATCAGCCGAACCGGTTGTTCCTGCGCAACTGGCACGACGCGCTCGAGCTGCCCGCCGAACGGCATCCGGACAGCTTCGACCGGTGCGGAAACCTGTTCGCCGCAGGCATTCCGGTGACACTGGACATCGAGAACCGGGCGGGCAGGCTGCGCAACGGGTCGGTGGTGCTGATGTCGGCGTTCGCGCACGCGGGCGACTTCGCGGGCGCCGCGGCCATCCGGTGGGGTGCGGCGCGATGAGCATGCACCTCGTCGAGGAGACGACGCCGTCGCGGCAGCGCGGCAGCTCTTCGGCGGCGGCCGAGTTCGACCTGACACTGAGCGAGAACCCGTTTCCGCCGTTGCCCTCGGTGCTACGTGCGGTGAACAGTGCACTGGCCCGAGCCAATCGGTATCCGGAGTTCTTACCGCGGGAGCTGCCGACGGTGATCGCGCGACATCTGGGTCTGCATTCGGATCAGGTCGTGGTCGGCTCGGGTGCGACCGGGGTGGCACTGCAGATCATGCAGTCGTTGACCACCACCGGTGCCGGAATGGTCTACGCGACACCGACGTTCGACGGTTACCCGATCATAGCCGAGATGACGGGCCTGGAGACGGTCGCGGTGCCGTTGGACTCGGCGGGCGAGCAGGATCTGCCCGCGATGGCCAGGGCCATCGATAAACGGACCGGGCTGGTGGCGGTGTGCCGTCCGCACAACCCCACGGGCACGGTGGTCTCCGCGCGTGAACTGACCGCGTTTTTGGGCGAGGTGCCCGCTCGGGTGCCGGTGATCCTGGACGAGGCCTACGTCGAGTTCCTCGGTGCCGCCGAGTACATGGACCCGCTCGCGCTCCTGCGCCGCCACCCCAATCTCCTTGTGCTGCGCACCTTCTCGAAGGCGTACGGGTTAGCCGGACTGCGTATCGGCTATGCCTTCGGCAGGCGCGAGCTGGTGGCCCGGGTGCGCAGGCTGCAGTTGCCGTTCGGGATGAGCGCGGCGGCGGTGGCGGCGGTGTCCGCGTCCTACGCGGCCGAGCCCGAGCTCGCCGCGCGGACCATGCGGATCACCACCGAGCGGGACGCACTGCGCGACGCGCTACGGCGCTGCGGGATCGCGGTGCCGCGCAGTCACGCGAACTTCCTGTACCTGCCGGGGCCCGGCGTGGCCACCGCGCTGCGGCGGGCGGGCATCGCCGCCAAGGCGTATCCGGATGGGAGCGCCCGCATTGCGGTCGGCGATCCGGTAGCGGCACACGCCGTGCTGCGGGCGCTCGAGACGCTACGCAAGTAGCCGCGCGTCAGTGGGCCACTGCCGCGTCGGGTTCCTCGGCCTGCTTGGCCCAGCGCTGGGCCAACGCGGCGCAGGTGATCAGCTGGATCTGATGGAACATCATCAGCGGCAGCACGATCAGCCCGACCGGCTGGCTCGCGAAAAGCACCGTCGCCATGGGCAATCCGGTGGCGAGGCTCTTCTTGGAGCCGCAGAACACGATCACGATCCGGTCCGCGCGCGAGAAGCCGAAGACCCGGCCGATCAGCATGGTCACCGCGATGACGAGCGCGAGCAGCACGCAGCACACCCCGGCCAGCGCGAGGATCCGCCACGGCGAGAGCATGTGCCAGATGCCCTCCACCATGCCCGCGCTGAACGCGCTGTAGACGACGAGCAGGATCGAGCCGCGGTCCACCAGCTTCGTCGGCTCGGCGTACCGGCTGAGCCAGCGGTGCACCTTGGGCCGGATCAGCTGGCCGATGAAGAACGGCACCAGCAGTTGCAGCACGATGTCGCCGATCGAGGAGAAATCGACGCTGGCCTGGCCCGTGGTGTTCATCAACAGGATCACCAGCAACGGAGTCACGAAGACACCCAGCAGGTTCGACGCCGTCGCGCTCACGATCGCGCCGGGCACATTGCCCTTCGCGATCGAGGTGAATGCGATCGAGGACTGCACGGTGGACGGCACCAGGCACAGGAACAGCAGCCCGGTGTACAGGTCGTCGGTCAGCACGCCGGGCACCAGCAGGTGCGCCGCCAGCCCGAGCAGCGGGAAGAGCACGAAGGTGCTGGCCAGCACGACGACGTGCAGCCGCCAGTGGGTCAGCCCCGCCAGCGCCTCCTTCGGCGAAAGCCGAGTGCCGTACAGCAGGAAGAGCAATGCGATGGCAATCTTCGTCAGCACGCCGACTACGTCGGCAGCGGTACCCCGAGCGGGAAAAACGCTGGCCAGGGCAACCGTAGCGAGGATCGACAGGATGAAACCGTCGATATAGAACTTGCTGAGGAATCGCACAACACACGCTAACGCCGCGACTGTGCCCTGATCGAACCGAGAAGTACGTATTTCGTCACACCATGGGATGTCTGGGCATACTGGAAATATACGAACGTTCGTCCGTACACTTGCCGAAAGCCGTACGAACGAAGGAAAGACGATGAAGATCCGCCGACTGGGCTGGGCAGGCGTGGAAGTCGAATTCGACGGCGCCACACTGGTGATCGACGCCGTCCAGGACAGCGAGTTGCTGCGGGGTGCACTGCCGGACGGCGCGTTGACCACCCCGCGGCCCGCGAACGCCGCACTGGTCACCCACCTGCACCTCGATCACGCCGATCCCTCCGGGCTGTCGCGCATCCTGGCGGCCGACGGCATCGTGCTGCGCCCCGAGCCGATGGTGGGCACCGGCGACGATCTCGCGTGGACCGCCGCGGCCGAAAAGGGTTTCGCCGCACACGATCTGCCGACCAGGGTGATGACGGAGTGGGCGACCACCACCATCGGCCCGTTCGAGGTGACCGCGGTACCCGCCGTCGACGGACTCGGCGACCCACAGGTGAACTGGGTCGTCGGCGCCGGCGGCCACCGGATCTTCCACGGCGGCGACACCCTCTTCCACGGCATGTGGTGGCTCATCGCCCGCCGCTGCGGCCCGTTCGATGTCGCGTTCCTACCGATAAACGGTGCGGCAGTGGACTTTCCACACTTGCAACCGGCCAGTCCGTTGCCCGCGGTGCTCACGCCGGAGCAAGCCGTCCTGGCGGGGCACCTACTCGGCGCACGCACCGTCGTCCCGATCCACTTCGGTCTGGACCGGCCGCCGTACTACGTGGAGGTCGACGACTCGCTGACCGCGTTCCGTGGCGCCGCGGCCGATCTCGGTGTCCACACCACTGTGCTGACACCGGGGGAATCGCTGGATCTCTGCGTTATGGCAACAAGCCGCAGCGCATAGGCCCGAATTTCCAACGCGCGAAGGCGCGTGGTGCGCAAGCCTGGTACGCGGCTGTACCCGCTGTCAGCCTCTGCGGACCAACAACTTTCGGACGCGAGAGGATGTGGAGCCCGCGACGCCCGCGAACTCGGCGAAAGCCGTTGCGTCCGAGGCGGTCGACGTTTTGGGCTTGTCCCCGGCCCAAGCGATGAAGCGCGTGGTGAAGTCCGCACCGCAGGCATGTACCAGCAATGGGAAGCGACGTGCGACCTCGCTGGCGCGTTTGCGCAGCAACGCCCGCGCCGTCGCGGCGACGGCCTCGGTATCGAAACCGTCCGGCACCGGGCTTCCGGCCACCAGGGCCCGAACCAACGCCGCCTGCCGCTCGGCGAGCAGATCGGTATCGACTTCCGGCGGATTCATGTGCGCGCCAAACGTGCGCGCCCGGTGATCAACGGTCGGTGCGCGGCCGCGGCGATCGCATCGAGTTCGTCGAGGAGCTCGGCGGCGGGCGGATAGTTGCCGTCGCGTTCCAGCATCAGCGGCACCGGGTGAATATCGGTGAAAGCATTTACGAGAGCGAGGACTTCGGCGGGGATCGGATCGGTGTGCGTGTCGTGGTAGCGGCCGTCGGCTTCGTGCCCACCCGCGACGTGACAGTAGGCGACGCGATCCGTTGGCAGCCGCAGCAATTCGGCAAGGGGATCGCGAGCGCGGTTGCGGGCGTTCGCATAAACGTTCGCGATGTCGAGCAGCAGATACACGCCGGTCCGGTCGACGAGCTCGGCGAGGAACTCCGACTCGGTGTATTCGTCGTCGGGCCAGTCGAACAGTGCCGCGATGTTCTCCACCGCCAGCGGCACATCGAGCACCGCCTGGACGCGGGAGATGTTGCGCGCCAACACATCCAGCGCCGACTTGGAACGGGGCACCGGAAGCAGATGCCCTGCTTCGACACCACCCGCGCGCACGAAAGCGACATGCTCGCTCACCAGCGGCGCACCGAGCGCTTCAGCGCACGCGGCGAGATGCTCGATCCGGTGCTCGTGCACCGGTTCGGCGCCACCGAGCGACAACGAAATACCGTGCGGCACAATCGCGGTCCCGCCCGCGCGCAAGATCGTCAGTTCGCCGGGAATCGTGAGCTCCGACCGGCCGAGCAGCCGCCGACGGACCGGCAGCGACTCCGCGATCACCTCGGCGAACCCGAGTCCATCCAGTTCCGCGATCACGCCACAGATCTCCGGCCGCCAGCCGATCCCGAGCGCGCCGTCCGGCAGGGGTCCACTCATCCGCGGCTCCGGCCGGTGCCGTGGTCAGCCGCCACAGCCACCGCCACCCCCGCAGCCGCCGCCTCCGCCACCTCCGTCACCACCGCTGCTACCGCCGTCGCCGCTCGACGAGCTCGGTGGCTCGACGGCGCTCGCGAGACCGGGGTCCAGCGACAGCAGTGCGGCGCCGCCGAAGATCGCCGCGGCGAGTGCGGCGCTTTCGGCGCCGTAGGTGGCGTAGGCAGGCGAATTGGACGGCCGCAGATGCGCGTTGCTGCTGGTCGCGTTCTTGCGGGCCAGCCTGCCGAGCGGCGTCAGCCGCGGTGTGGCAACCAGGAAGAAGTAGCAGAACGCCTGCACGATCAGGGCGAGCACGAGGAACGCGACCGGGTTGTCGTTCAGCATCCCTGCGACCAACCGCACCACGCCGACCGCTCCGACGATCAGCACCGGCAGCCCGGCGTCCCGCAGACTGCGCCGGTAGGCCGCGTCGGGAAAGTAGCCGCGCTTGATCATCGAGTCGCGCAGCGGACCGAGTGCCGCCGCCGAGCCTGCGGTCAGCGCGGCGACCGTCGGCTTGGCCCCGGCGGCGATCCGTTCGTAGATCGACCGGGTGAACGGATCCAGTTGCCTGCGGTCCTCGGCGTTCAGCGGCCGCGCCGGCGCCGCGGCGGAGTCGATGAGGTCGTGGCTGCGCAGCCGGGCCAGCGCGGTCAGCACCGCCCGGCGGTCGTCGAACAGCATGGCGACCTCGGGCAGTGACAGCTCCGTGCCCGGTCGCTCGATACCGCGGGTGTCGACGGCGCCGCGGGTCACCCGCAGCCGCATCCACAACCCGAGCAGCACCGCGATGGCCACGCACGGCCAGTACAACGCCATGAAATCCGGTCCGGATATCCCCCAGGTATCGCCCGCGGCCATCAGGTCCAACACAGTCATCTCTACCCCGAAAATCACGCAGGTACTGCAACGTCCCAAGTATGGACCGCCGGTAACGATGCCGACAGGGTTGGACCCGAAACGTAACTCAGCCGATCTTTCACACCCGTCGTCACAGCCCTGTGGATAGCTGGGGATGATTCGATGGTGGGGTGACGCGACGCGAGTACCAGGTGAACGCCGCACCCGCACGGGGCACCGCGAGCCGCGTGTTGTTCCGCCGCACCCTCGGCAGGCGCGAGCTCGTGCTGCGCCAGACGATCATCGAGCCGGGCGGCAGCAGCGGCTGGCATTACCACGACGGCACCTTGTTCGTGCTGGTCACCAAGGGCGTGCTCGATCATCCCGGTGCGGACTGCGCGCCGGTGACCTATCGCCGCGGCCGAGTCTTCCGCGAACCGAGCGGACCGAATTATCCCCACGTCGCACGCAATCGCGGGTCGGTCGCCGTCAAACTTTGCGTGCTCTACCTCAACCCGGTCGGGAGTCCGCTGTCCCGCAGCGTGCCCGCACCGGACTGCGCCGAGTAGCGGTCAGGTCGCGGGCTGGCAGGCATCGCGCAGCGAACAAGCGCCGCACGCACTGCCGCAGCCGCCGACTTCGGCGGGCGGGGCGATGGCGGCGGCCGTCGAGGCCGCGGCGTTGGCACCCGCGCCGAGGGTGAACAGGGCGACGATGGCCGCACCCGCGCCGACGAGCAGAGCGACCAGGCCGCTCGCGGCCAGCGCGACGAGACCACCGGCGAACAGCAGCGCCCCGGCCGCCAGCGAGGTGGGGGCGGCGACACGATTCGCGATACGGAAGGTCTCGTCGTCGGACAGCGCGGCCTCGGTGTGCACCCCGACGAAGCGGTTGCGCGGCAGCCTGCCGATCAGCCCGAGTGCGCCGGTTGTGACGGCCACGAGGGCCAGCACGAACAGGACGAGAGCGACGACGAACACCCATGCAGGCTAGCGCATCGGTGCTGTCAGCCCGCCGGGCGCTCCCCCGCAACCGACTAGCACTCAGGAGTCCACCACCCGGACGAGCGCTTTCCACACCGCGTCGCAGCAGGTTGCCGACGTAGCAACCAAACGCATTGTTGGGTCCGCTCAGCTGGGAACGACAACTCGCGAGTAACGCGAAGGCGGTGCGGCGCAGTCGCATACCGACGGGCGGGTAACTTCGTTCCCGGCGCGGAAGCGGACGCGCCGAAGGAGTCCGCACAGCCCGATTTTCAGTACTGCGGTCCGCACGTTCTACCCTGATAGACGAAGTTTGTCGGGGATCGGCGATCACAAGAAGGCAGGACCGTGCAGGACACTCGTGCAACCGATAGCGATGTACCCGAGCATCGGTACAACGCCGAGCTTGCCGGCCGCATCGAACAGCGGTGGCAGCGGACTTGGGCGGAGCGTGGCACCTTCCACGCGCCGAACCCGGTCGGCCCACTCGCGGGTGACACCCCGGCCGACAAGCTGTTCATCCAGGACATGTTCCCGTACCCCTCGGGTGCGGGGCTGCACGTCGGGCATCCACTCGGCTACATCGCCACCGACGTCTTCGCGCGCTACCACCGGATGCACGGCCGCAATGTGCTGCACGCCCTCGGCTTCGACGCCTTCGGCCTGCCCGCCGAGCAGTACGCGGTGCAGACCGGCGCGCACCCACGGGTGACCACCGAGTCGAATATCGCCAACATGCAGCGCCAGCTGGGCAGGCTCGGTCTGGGCCACGACAGCAGGCGCTCGTTCGCGACGACCGATCCGGAGTACTACCGCTGGACCCAGTGGATCTTCCTGCGCATCTACAACTCCTGGTACGACCAGGAGTTGAACCGGGCGCGCCCGATCGCGGAACTGGCCGACCAGTTCGCCAGCGGCGCACGGCCGGTCCCGGACGGGAAGTCCTGGGCCGAGCTGAGCTCCGCCGAGCGCGGGGCGCTGCTGGACTCCTACCGCCTGGTGTACCTGACCGATTCGATGGTCAACTGGTGCCCCGGTCTGGGCACGGTGCTGTCCAACGAGGAGGTCACCGCCGACGGACGCAGCGAGCGCGGCAACTTCCCGGTGTTCCGTAAGCGCCTGTGGCAGTGGATGATGCGGATCACCGCCTATGCCGACCGGCTGATCGACGACCTGGACCACCTGGACTGGTCGGATCAGGTGAAAACGATGCAGCGCAACTGGATCGGGCGTTCGCGCGGCGCGCAGGTGAAGTTCGACGTAGCGGGCGAACAGATCGAGGTCTTCACCACCCGCCCCGACACCCTGTTCGGCGCGACCTACGTCGTGCTGGCACCGGAACACGAGCTGGTCGACAAGCTGACGGCGACGGAGTGGCCCGCGGGCACCGATCCGCGCTGGACCAACGGCAACGCCGCGAACCCCGCGGAAGCCGTTGCGGCCTACCGCAAGTCGATCATCGCCAAGTCGGATCTGGAACGTCAGGAGAACAAGGAGAAGACCGGAGTCTTCCTGGGCGTCCATGCCACCAACCCGGCCAACGGCGCGGCCGTTCCGGTCTTCGTCGCCGACTACGTGCTGAGCGGTTACGGCACCGGCGCGATCATGGCCGTGCCCGGTCACGACCAGCGCGACTGGGAGTTCGCCACCGCGCTGGGCCTGCCGATCGTGCAGGTGATCACCGGCGGCGATATCACCGAGGCCGCCTACTCCGGCGACGGCGAGCTGGTGAACTCCGGCTATCTCGACGGTCTGTCCGTCGAGGACGCCAAGGCGACCATCATCGCCAGGCTGGAGACCGAGGGGCACGGCAACGGCACCATCCAGTACAAGCTGCGCGACTGGTTGTTCGCACGGCAGCGCTACTGGGGCGAGCCGTTCCCGATCGTCTTCGACGAGGACGACCGGCCGCACGCGTTGCCGGAATCGATGCTGCCGGTACAGCTTCCGGAGCTGGACGATTTCGCGCCGGTCACCTTCGACCCGGACGACGCCGACTCCGAGCCGTCCCCGCCGCTGGCCAAGGCCACCGAGTGGGTCAACGTCGAGCTGGACCTTGGCGACGGACTCAAGAAGTACCGCCGCGACACCAACGTCATGCCGAACTGGGCGGGCAGCTCCTGGTACCAGCTGCGCTACGCCGACCCGACCAACTCGGAGGCGTTCTGCGCCAAGGAGAACGAGCAGTACTGGCTGGGCCCGCGCCCGGCCGAGCACGGGCCGGACGATCCCGGCGGCGTCGACCTGTACATCGGCGGCATGGAGCACGCGGTGCTGCATCTGCTGTACGCGCGGTTCTGGCAGAAGGTGCTGTTCGATCTGGGCGACGTCAGCGGCAGCGAGCCGTACCGGAAGCTGTTCAACCAGGGCTATATCCAGGCCTACGCCTACACCGACGAGCGCGGCGCGTACGTGCCCGCCGCCGAGATCGTCGAGCGGGACGGCAAGTTCTACTGGACCGATCCGACCGGCACCGAGATCGAGGTGTTCCAGGAGTACGGCAAGATCGGCAAGTCGCTGAAGAACGCGGTCTCGCCGGACGAGATGTACGACCTCTACGGCGCGGACACCTTCCGCTTCTACGAGATGTCGATGGGTCCGCTGGACAGCTCGCGGCCGTGGGCGACCAAGGATGTCGTCGGCGCGCACCGGTTCCTGCAGCGGGTATGGCGGCTGGTGGTGGACGAGGAGACCGGCGGGGTGCGCGTCGCCGAGACCGCACCGTCGGCGGAAACCCTGCGGCTGCTGCACAAGACGATCGCCGGCGTCGACGAGGACTATGCCGCGCTGCGCGACAACACCGCGGGCGCCAAGCTGATCGAGCTGACCAACCACCTCACCAAGACCTACCCCGAGGGCGCGCCGCGCACGGTGGTGGAGTCGCTGGTGCTGATGCTCGCGCCGCTGTCACCGCACATCGCCGAGGAACTGTGGGATCGACTGGGGCACACCACATCCCTGGCACACGGGCCGTTCCCGGTGGCCGATCCGGCGCTGCTCGTCGACGAGTCGGTCGAGTACCCGATTCAGGTGAACGGCAAGGTGCGCAGCCGAATTCAGGTGCCCGCCGATGCGGACAACGCGGCCATCGAAGCGGCCGCGCTGGCCGACGATAAGATCGCCGCGCTGTTGAACGGTGCCGCCCCGCGCAAGTTGATCGTCGTCCCCGGCCGTCTGATCAACATCGTCGCGTAGGCAGCGGACGGGGCCTCGTCATCCGACGAGGCCCCGTCTACCAGCGAAGTTCCGTCCGTGGCTTCGCGCGGGTGACGAGCGGCCCTGGCTAGCTGGACGCGGGCCGCAGCACGATCTCCGTCGGGTGCCCGTCCCGCGATGTCTCGACCGCATTGCGCACCGCACCTGCGACCGTCTCCGCGCGCAGGAACTGCTCCGGCCGGTACTCGCGGCCCTCGTGCGCGATGATCTCGCGCTGCATGTCGGTGTCGATGCGGCCGGGATGAATCGAGGTCACCCGCAGCGACGGCTCCTCCAGCCGCAGCGCGTCGGCGAAGGCGCGCAGCCCGAACTTGCTCGCGGCATAGGAGGCCCAGCCCGCGTTCGCGCGCAGCCCGGCGCCCGAATTGATCAGCAGCACATGGCCGTCCGCCGCGCGTAGCGCGGGCAGCAGCACCCTGGTCAGCTCGACCACCGCGATCAGGTTGGCCTCCAAGGTGTTTCGCCACTGATCGACGGTGGATTCGGCGATGGTGCCCAGATCTTGAATACCGGCGTTGTGCACGAGCACGTCCAGCCGCCGGATCGGCGCGGCCGCCGTCGCCACCGCCGCGTAGTCGGTCAGCTCGACCGGCCAGCCGGTCGCGTCGGGTATCTCTTTCAGGATGTCGCGCAGCGCGTCGGCGGACCTGGCGCCGAGCAGCAGCTCGTGCGACGGCGCGAGCTCGCGGGCGATCGCGGCGCCGAGGCCACGGCTGGCGCCGGTGATCAGCGCGGTGGGCTTCGGAGAGCTGGTCACGGCATAGGTCATGCGCCCCACCGTAATAGCTCGGCAAAGCGCAGCGATGCACGCATACAGCGACAGTCGAATCTCGAGCAGCGAATTACGGACGGGGCATTCGAGCGTGAGAACCGCCGAGCACGAGCCGCCCGCCGACGGGTGGGACCAGGCAGAGTCGGACACCGCCGAACGGGCGTACTTACGGGTGGCACCGCAGAATAGGGGGATGGCACACCCGGGTTTCACCCCGACACAGCTCGCGGCCCGCGCCGCCTACCTGCTGCGCGGCAACGACCTGGGCACCATGACCAGCGCGGCGCCGCGGCTTTATCCGCACATGTGGAGCTGGGACGCCGCCTTCGTCGCGGTCGGGCTGGCACCGCTGAGCGTGGAACGCGCGGTCATCGAGCTGGACACCCTGCTCTCGGCGCAGTGGAAGAACGGCATGATCCCGCACATCGTCTTCGCCAACGGCGTCGACGGCTACTTCCCTGGCCCGTCCCGGTGGGAGTGCCGCAAGCTGGCCGCCAACGCCCCCGACGGCCCGGACACCTCGGGCATCACCCAGCCGCCGGTGCACGCCATCGCGGTGCAACGCATCCTCGACCACTCCAGGCGGCACGGCCGCAGCACGCGGGCGGTCGCCGAGGAGTTCCTCAACCGCCGCTGGCCGGACCTGGTGCGCTGGCATCGCTGGCTGGCGCACGCCCGCGACCCCAAGGACATCGGGCGGATCACGCTGTATCACGGCTGGGAATCCGGCATGGACAACTCGCCGCGCTGGGACCGGGCCTACGACAACGTGGTCCCCGGCGACCTGCCGCCGTACCACCGGCAGGACGTGCTGGTGGTCGCCGATCCGACGCAGCGGCCGAGCGACCGCGAATACGACCGCTACCTGTGGCTGGTCGAGCAGATGCGCCGGGCGGGTTACGACGATTACCAGCTGTCCTCCACGATGAGTTTCGCGGTCGAGGATGTGTTCGTCACCGGGATCTTCGCGCTGGCCTGTGAGGTGCTCGCCAATATCGGTGAGGAGTACAAGCAGCCGCACGCCGACGTGCGCGAGTTGTACGCGTGGGCCGACCGCTTCCGGGCCGGCGTGGTCGCGACCACCGATGCCCGCACCGGCGCGGCCAGGGATTTCGACGTGCGGTTGCAGCGCTGGATCGGCACCGAGACGCTGTCGATGTTCGCGCCGCTGCTGTGCGGCGGGCTGCCGCGCGACACCGAACGCGCCCTGCTGCGCACGTTCGAGGGGCCGCGCTTCTGCGGGCATCCGGATCTGCGCTACGCGCTGCCGCCGTCGACCTCGCCGGTGTCGCGCGACTTCCGCTCGCGCGAGTACTGGCGTGGTCCGGTGTGGCCGGTGATGAGCTGGCTGTTCTCCTGGGTGTTCGCCCGGCGCGGGTGGGCCGAGCGCTCGTTCATGCTGCGCGCCGAGGGTCTGCGCCAAGCCAGCGACGGCAGTTTCGCCGAGTACTACGAGCCGTTCACCGGCGAACCGCTCGGCAGCATGCAGCAGTCGTGGACGGCCGCTTCGGTGCTCGACTGGCTCGGTTGAGCCGGAAACCAGGGATTTGCGGGCGATCAGCACGGCGCCCAGGTAAACGTTGCGCAACTACCTCTTCCGTAACACTGGTCACAAGTAGATCAAATAGCTATCGTCGAACGCCATGGACACCCCTCGTTGGAGCTCGACCATCCGTCGTCGCGGCACGGCCCTGTCCCTCATCGCGCTATCCGGCATCCTCACGGCTACCTTGTCCGGGACCGCGGCGGCCGCGCCGACCGGTCCGGACGTCTCGTCCTGGCAGCACATCGACGGCAGGCTGATCGACTGGTTCGCGGTGAAACGGGCCGGGCACGACTTCGCCATGGTCAAGGCCACCGAGGGCGTGAGCTACATCAACCCCTACTTCGTGCCGGACAGCCTGCTGATGCGGGCCGCGGGCGTCGCGCGCGGGACCTACCACTACGCCAGGCCGAACCTGCCGCCGGAACCGCAGGCCGCGCTCTACGCCACGGTGGTGCTCGGCCAGAACGGCGCACTGGACCTGCCGCCGGTCCTCGATCTGGAGACCACCGGCGGGCTGGCCCCCGCCGCGTTGATCGACTGGACCCGCCGCTATCTGAACACGGTGCAGGCGCTGACCGGACGGACCCCGATCGTCTACACCTATCCGAACTTCTGGCGCACGGCGATGGCCGACACCAACGAGTTCACCCGGTACCCGCTGTGGATCGCCGACTATCGCGGCAACGAGGCACCCGAGGTGCCGGGCGGCTGGCCGACCTGGACGTTCTGGCAGACCACCGACAGCGGCGGCATCGACGGCATCACCGGCCGCACCGACTTGAACGTATACAGCGGCGCGCAAGGCGATTTCGCGCGCTTCGCCAACATGTAGCGACGCCGAAACCACGAAACCGCCACTCCTGCAGGTAGGTTCAGTGGCGGCTTCGCGGGGAAGGCCGGAGGTTACGCGCCGATCCGGCCGCCGTTCTTCTTCCAGACGACCGCGACCGACGCGCGTGGCTGTGCGGTGCCGCCATCGGGCCAGTGCGACAACGGGTTCTCCGGCGTGGCGTCGTCGGCCTCACCGGGATGCTGCACGCACACCAGGACGCGCGACTCGGTGACCACCGGGCCACACGTCTCGGCGCCGCGCGGCACGGTCAGGAACTGTTTGGTGGCACCACGATTCGGGCCGTCGAGCACCACCGAGAACAGGCCGTCGTTGGACTTGAGGGCATTGCCGTCGGTGGAGATCCACAGGTTGCCGTAGGGGTCGAAGGCCAGGTTGTCCGGGCAGGAGATCGGGCTGACCTTGGACTTGTCGAAGCCGGCGAAGTAGGTGTCGGCGGCGTTCGGGTCGCCACAGACCAGCAGCAGCGACCAGGTGAACTTCGTGCCGGTGTGGTCGTCGTCGATCTCGAGGACCTGGCCGTTCTTGTTCAGGTTGCGCGGATTCGCCTCGTCCGGCCCCTGCTTGCCGTCCTTGCCGCGGTTGTCGTTGTTGGTCAGCGCCACATACACCTTGCCGGTGTACGGATTGGCCTCGAAGTCCTCCGGGCGGTCCATCTTGGTGGCGCCGACCTTGTCCGCGGACAGCCGGGTGAACACCGCGACCTCTTCGGCGCTCATGCCCTCGACCAGCGACTTACCCTTGCCGTCCGCGCCGGTCTCCAGCAGCGGAATCCATTGGCCCGTACCGGTGAAACCCTTGTCCGAGGGCTTGGCGCCGGTGCCGTCGATCTTGTCGGCGTGGTCGCCGGTCAGCTTCGCCACGTACAGCGTGCCCGCGTCCAGGATGGTCAGGTTGTGCCGCATGCTCGATGCACCGCTGCCCGACTGCACCTTGCGCGTGGACACGAATTTGTACATGTAGTCGAACTTTTCGTCGTCGCCGGTGTAGGAGACGACGTCACCGCTCTCGGTGACGTAGATGCTGGCGCCCTCGTGCTTGAGCCTGCCCATCGCGGTGTGCTTGATCGGCGTCGAGGTGGGATCCCACGGGTCGATCTCGACGACATAGCCGAATCGATTGGCCTCGTTCGGTTCCTGCGCGACGTCGAAGCGCTTGTCGGTGCGCTCCCAGCCGTTGGGCGTCTTGCCCGCGGTGAAGCCGTACCGCTTGAGCCGGGCCGCGGCGGTGGCTTCGGTGGCCTTGTCGCCGTTGGCGAAGTAGCCGTTGAAGTTCTCTTCACCGGAGAGCACGGTGCCCCAGGGCGTTACGCCACCCGCGCAGTTGGCGATGGTGCCGAGCACCTTGGTGCCGGTCGGATCCGCGGCGGTCTTGACCAGGTCGCTGCCCGCGGCAGGCCCGGTGAGCTGGAACTCGGTGGTCGCGGTGATCCTGCGGTTGTACTTGCCGAAGGCGGGCACCAGCTTGCCCGTACCCGGCTCGCCGCGCACCTCGACGACGCTCAGGCCGTGCGCCGCCTGGGTGATCGCGATCTGCTCGTCGGTCGGTGCTTCCTTGTCGTAGCCGCGGAACATGTGCGGGCCGGTGGTGTATTCGTGGTTGACCACGAGCAGGAAGGCGTTGGGCTGCCCCTCGATCGGGAGCAGCGCGGCGAAGTCGTTGTTGTACCCGAACTGCTTGGCCTGCGCGGCGGCCGACTGCTTGTCGAAGTCGAAGGCGGGCGCATCGGCGAAGATCGGGTCACCCCAGCGGATCACGACGGACTGGTCATAGCCGTCCGGGATCACGATGGCGTCCTCTTTGTTCGGCGCGACCGCCGCGAACTCGGTACCGGTGCCGGGCGGACCGCTCGGCGACGGCGACGCCGAACCCGCTTTGTCGACATCATTCCCGCAAGCAGCGAGCACACTGCCCGCGCCGACGGCGAGCACGGCCGCCGCGCCGCCCTTGATCAGTCCGCGCCGATTCAGGGAACTGACGATGTCGCCGAAGTACGCACCACCTGAGGTGTTGGGCACCTCGTGGAAGCAGGCGTTCGCGCATTTGTATTCGCAGGTCACCGAAGCTCGTGCGGATTGCCCGTCGTGCTTCA
This sequence comes from Nocardia sp. CS682, assembly GCF_004634405.1. Lineage (NCBI taxonomy): Bacteria > Bacillati > Actinomycetota > Actinomycetes > Mycobacteriales > Nocardiaceae > Nocardia > Nocardia sp. CS682. Next base: position 4,422,120 of record NZ_CP029710.1, read on the forward strand.
CGAAGAGGGCGAGGGGGATCAGGCTCACGGGCCGAACCGTAAACGACCCGGACAATCCGGAAACGACGTAAAGGTGAACAGCTGACCAATTAGGGAACCCTCAGTTGTGCTGGCAACCACACCGCACACGCGAATGCCGCGTCGTTCGAGAATCTCGAAACAACGCGGCATTCGGTGCGGGGCTAGGCATTCACCGCAAGGGCGATGACGACCTCTTGCTCGTTCTCCGGCAGGTAGTGCACCCGCAGGATGCGGCCCACCTGCACCTGCCCGACACTGCTCGGTGCGAGGAACTTCTCCACACGGGTGCCGAAGGTCGACCCGTCCGGCCGGGTGACTACCAGTCCCAACGCGATCTTCGAGTGCCCGTCCCGGATCTCGCCGGTGACCGACAGCGACTGCACCACCGCCTGGGTGGCGATGCCGCGCTCGGCGATGTCGAGTTTGTGCCGGGTGGTGATGCCTTTGCGGATCATCGACTCGTTCATCGCCTGCTGCGCCATGGACGCATCGCCGGACATATCCACCTCGACCTTGTCGGTCCGGCCAGGCAGGTAGCGCACCGGCAGCACCACTCCCGGCTGCAGCAGCGCCAACTCCGTCAGCGGCACAATCATTTTCGCCGTGGCGGTGAAGGTCTTTCCGTCGATGCCCTCGACGCTGAACTGGATGCGCACCTGCGGCTGGTCGTTGACGGTCACGCCGGTCTGCGCGAACGAGGTGATGGTGCCGAGCCCGACCAGGCCGTCGCGGAATTCGGCGCTGTTGCGACCGGTGAAGGCCGCCATGATGCCGTCGCCGGTGAAGGCGAAGACCATGGGGACGAAGGTCAGGGCCAGGATCGGCAGCACCATCTGCCAGCCGAGCCATCCCATGCCCGCCGGCTCATAGGCCGACGAACTGGTGTAGGTGAGTCCGTGCAGGAGGTAGTAGCCGACGGCCACGGCGGCGAGTGCGACGGTGATCCAGCGGATGTTTTTCATGATGTTCCTTGCTGATTCGAAAAGTTCGGTGCCGATGTCGGCCCGCTCGAGCAGAACTCGAGCGGGCCGGGGGACGGATGCGGCCTCGCACATTCGCGCTCGCAAGCGCTCTGAGCGGCCTCGGGCATTCGCGCTCACAAGCGCTGTGATCAGCCGCCGACGACGGACGAGCAGGCGAAGGTGATGTCGAACTTCGACGTCTTCGGGCCTGCCAGCGGGTTGGCCAGATCGGCGCTGACGCCCTCGCCGGTCACCTTGTAGGTGTTGCCGTCCTTGGTGAGCTTGGCCGAACCGCCCGGCATCCCGTTGCCGTAGCCGATCGCGTACGGCTGGCCCGCGTCGCCGCCCTTGCTACCCGCGATGCCGACCGCCTGCACGGTGTCGGCGCCGGTGACGGTGGCGCTGACCGAAAGGTTGCCGTAGGCGGCGTTGGCGGCGTCGGTCAGCGCGAGGGCCAGGGTGTCGCCCTGCTTGGCGCAGGTGGTGGTGAACGTCGCGTCGAACGCCTTGCCGTCGACCGAGGCGACGGACTTGCCCGACGGCGCCGGAGCGGCCTGCGGGGCGGGGGCAGCCGAGGACTTGGCCGGGGTGCTGCTCGCGTTGTCGCTGCAACCGGTGACGAAGAGGGCGGCAGCGGCGGCGGAAGCGACGAGGGCTGCGGTGACGGACTTGGTGTTCATGGTTTCTCCTGAGTTCGTTCGGCCCCGGGTGTCTGGGCCGATACGAGAAAGGTAGGAACGGTTCGCGGCCTACCGATCCCAGGTTTTGCCGGGGTCGAATCGGACATAAGTCCGTTAACCTGGTCGAATGCGACGACCGCGCGCCATGGTGCTCGACGAGGTGTGGCGCAAGCTCGACGGCGTCGAACCGCTCAGCGGTCCGCACGGCGGGCCGTTGCGCCGCACGGTGAAGCTGATCCTCGATCCGCTGGTGATCCGGCCGGTGCAGCATCCCGCCTGCGCCGGGCCCATCGTCACGGCCGACGGCGCGGTGCTGCTCGCCGCCAGGGTGCACGCCGCGGCGGACGTGCTGCACGCGACGGCGGCCTGGTTCACGCTGCTCAAGCAGGTACGGCGGGCCCTGCGGATCACCGAGGGCAACCCGCAGGATCTGTACTTCCAGCGCTGTTTCGAGTTGGCGACGACCCGGGGCATGCCGGATACGGAGCGGGACAAAGCGGTAGCCGAAGCGACACTGCGCGACGTGCACGAGTACACGGCGGGACGCACCACCCAGGCGTTGAAAGAGTATGTCGCCGAACGGACTCCGGAGCTGGCCGGGCTGATCGAGGTCGCTTGGCGCCGACGGCCGGTGGCGGGTCCGGCAGGCGGCGACCACACCGCGGCCTGCGCCGTATTGCTCGACGCCTGCGCCGCAGCGCGACTCGGGCAGCAGCGCGACAACGGGCAGTCGGCGTGGGAACGGCTGGTCGCCGGGCATGCCGGAACTCATACCGGAATACGGCTGTGGCGCAACGAATCCGGCTACTCAGCAGCCGAATTGGGGCTGACCGTGCATGTCGTGCCGCAGTCCCCGGCGGTCGGTGCGTCCGCCTCGACCTCCACCCTGAGTCTGCCGTTCGATCGCACCGTCTACGAACGGGTATTCACGGCACTACAGGCTTCCAGCGAACGCGCCGAGCTGCCGACCGTTCCGGAGTTGGTGGCCGCCGAGATCGCCAGGAGTTGTGCGCCATGGGCCCTGTTGGACGAGACGCTGCGGGTGGCCGCTACGGTCGGGGTCGCACTGGCGAACGGGCTCGCGCCGATCGAGCCCACTTCCGGTAGCCGGCCTTCACATGTCGGCATCGCCCTTGTGGCAGTGCAGGATTCGATGCAGACCACGGCGCACCGGGTCATCAACGGCCGGTGGCAGCGTGAGGCCTACGTCCTACAGGCACGGCGGCTGGTCGTGCGGGTCGGCACCGAGTCGCCGCCGACCGGGCCGCTCGCCGCGATCGCCGCCGAGTTGTGCACACCGCAGCGTCCGTACCTGCGGCGACTGTGGGTTCGCCTGCATGGGCGCGATGTCCGCGAGTTCGCGGTGTACGACCCGGACGAGCTGTGGGATCTGCTCGACGGCGTGGCACGCTCGGTCATCCTCGACCATCGGACGCGCGTCAAGCAGGCGCTGAGCGCCATCGCGGCCGAATCGGATTCGACAGAATCGAGGGCGAGCTGATGACCGGCACGGTGCAGGTTCGGCAGGCGGCCGACGGGCTGTGGATCATCGGACCCGAAGGGGCGCCGACCGTTCTCGACGAGGCGGCGGCCATCGACGTGCTGGTACTCGAGGCGGCGGGCGGGCACCTGACCTGGAGTCTGCTTGCCGGGCAGGCACTTCCGGCCGCGGTGCTCGATGATGTGAAGCTCGCGCAAGAGTGGCTGTGGGCCGTCTTCGGTGAGCAGGTCGCGCTGGCGGTCGACGCCGGAGAGACCGGTGAGCTGGTTGCCGCGCCGGGAATACCGGAGCTGGTGACCGACGCGTGGCGACTCGGGTACGCGCACTGGGCGGCGCGGTGGTGGCCCGCATCGATCATCGACGGCATCGCCCCGCTGGACGGGCGGTTGCTGCGCGCGGAGATCGCGACGCTGTCGGAGGCATGCGAGCTGATCGTCGCCGGTGCGGACGAGTACATCGAAGCGGCCGACGAATTGGCTGATACCCGCGGCCGGGCAGAGGATTACGCTCTCGCGGCAGGTCCGGCAGCCACTGTGCCGAGCGGAGCGCTGATACTCGCCAGAGGGAGCGGCGGGTGGGACTGGCACCGCTGTCCACCCGGACTACTCGACGCGTCGGAGCAAGCCGTGTCGTGGGAAGTGTTGCGCGGGGCGGGAACTACGACCGTCCTGGTGCGGGTGGTCGCCGCAGCGCGTGGCGACGTGCCGTCACACCTGCATCCGCACGCGCTGGTACACACGTCCTCGGGCACCGCCGTGGCGCCACTGACACTCGCCGGGGACACGTGGGCCGCCGAGGTGCCAGCACCGGAAGGCGCGGAACCCGCTGTGACCGTGGAGGTATACGTGCCCGGTGTCGGCGGCGCCGAGCCGGGCAGCCCAGAAACGCGCCGTCGCGTGCGCGACCTCGCCCTGACGCGGCTGAGTCGCGCGACCGACCCGGCCGACAATCCCATCGATACGCCCCTGTTGGCCGAAATCGCCGCGGCCGAATCTGATTCGGATTTCTGACATGACCGAAGCAACACCCGCCGACGGCCGCGAGCTCCTGGTCGCGGGCGCCGAGGCATACAGCCGCGGCGACACAGCCGGGGCTCTGCGAATTTTCGAGGACGCCGCGCGGACCACCACCGGCGACGTCCGCCTCGGCGCCATCGTCAACGCGGCGAGCATGGCGGACGAGCTCGGTGACCACGCCAGATCGCTGAGTCTGTACCGCGAAGCGCTCGCTGCGATGCCTGCGGACGCGCCACGGTTGCGACCCACCGCCTTGGTCAACATGTCGCAGGCGTTGCAGCATCTAGGCGAACTCGACGAAGCCCAAGCGGCATTGGAGCAGGCGCGCGAATTGCTCGCCGACACCACCGATCAGGGCGTCCTGCGCGTCTCCTGCCTGTTGTCCCTGACCGCCGTGGCCCTGCACCGCCAGCACTGGGCCCACGCCGCCGAACTGGCCACCGAATCCCTGGACGCGGCCAGGCGTTTCGCGCCGCAGCTGGCTGGACATCCGCTGATGAACCTGGCCGCAACATATTTCGAGACGGGCCGTCGTGACCTGGCCGTCGACTTCGCCAAGCAGGCCCTCGCCGCGTTCGAGGCGGCGGGTGACCGCAATGCCGTCGCCGAGACCCAGCAGAACCTCGCCACCATGCTCGTCCGTGTCGAGCGTTTCGACGAGGCGCAAGCACCGCTGCGCGCCAGCCAGCGGTACTTCGAACAGGCCGGGCTCGGCTACCGCGCCGGAATCGGGCTCAAGACCTTGGCTTTCCTCGCCGAGGGCCGCGCGGATCTCGACCAGGCGCAGGAGCTGTACCGCCGCAGTCTGGCCTACTTCGTCGAGTCCGGCGCGGTGCTCGACGCCGCCGACCTGCGCATGCGCCTGTCCACCGTGGCGTTCAAAACCGGCCGGTTCGCCGAGTGCGAGGCCTTGCTGGCCGAGGCGTTCGGCGCGTATGCCGAACGTGGTCTCGGCCTGCACTGCGCCCAGCTGGATTTCTGGCATGCGACGCTGCTCGAAGGCGCCGTCGCCGCCTCGGACGCGCCCGCACCCGAGTTGCTCGCCCAGGCGGTCGACCTCGCCATTCCGGCCGCGCTGGCCATCGATGCCGTGCGCTACACCCTGCCCAACGGCAACCAGCGCGACCAGTGGAACCGCCAGATCGCCGACCCCGCCATGCGATTGGCCTTCCGCTTCGCCTATCTCTCGGGCAACGGGCTGCTCCTCGCCGACCTGATCGAAACACAATGCGCAGGTACCACCGTGAATCTCGATAGATCCGAGGGCGGTCGTGCCGTCCGGCTGCCGCTCGAACTGCTCGATCCCCCCGCCGATCCCGCCGGACAAGCCGGTACGACCGCACTACAGCTGGGTGCCGCGCTGGCCGAAGTCGCGGCGAGCGCGGGCCTTCCGGTTTCGCCGCCGCCGCGGCTCGCGCTGGCTGCGGAGGGCCGGATCGCCCTGGACCCCTACATCGCTGCCGCTGAACAACGCTACGGCCGGGTGATCCGCGACAGCCGGGTGCTGACGGTATGACACCGGACCAGCCGACCGTCGTCGTGCGCATGGCGGATGCGGGCGATGTGTACATGTCCTGGCGCTGGGCCGGGGACACCGCGCCACGTGGGGCCGCCATGTTGCCGGGCGAGCCGGTGCTGGCAGCGGTGCGACGACTGGCCGATGCCTTACCGCACCCCGCCGAGCCGGGCGGTCTCGAACGCTCGCTGACCACCGGGGCGTTCGCCGCCCACGACACCGAGTACCTTGTTGCCCAGGCACTTTCCCGGGCATTGCTGCCGCAGGGCCTGGCCGCCCAGCTGTACGAGTTGTATCAGCGCGGGGTCCGTCCGCACATTCGCCTGCAACCGTCGCCGCGGGTGGCTCAGGTGCCGTGGGAGCTCATCGCCCCCGGCCCACAGGTCCGGCTGATCGATATCGCCGACGTGAGCCTGCTGGCACCGGCCAGCATCGTGCACGCGCCGGAACGCCTGTCGCGCAGGTGGACCGAGACGCGGCACGCACCCGTAGTCGCCCTCCTGGACCCGCGGATTCCCGGCTTCCGGGCCGATTCGACGCTCGGCTCGGTGCTCGGCCGCATGGCGCCGGAAGCCCCTCTTACCCAACGGATTGCCGCGTACGCCGCACAGGACCGCTTGCTGCCCGCGGTAGTCGACCCGACGGAGGTTTTCCGCCGGACCGATGTCGACCGCAGCTGGCTGAGCAAAGCCCTACGCGACGGCGCGAGCCGCCTGATCTACGTCGGCCACGTCACCGCCGCACCGCCGGAATCCGGGCAGAGCGAGGACGCCGAACTCCATCTGCCGTGCACCGCCGACACTCTCGGCTTCGCCGTGCCGAACCGCACCCATCGGCCGTTGTCCGCCAAGGACTTCCTGCTCGGCACCCACGCCCTCGCCGCGGAACCCACTGACGGCCGCGACCTTTGGCCCATCCCCAGCCGGGTGGCGTTGATCGCCTGCGAGAGCGGCGGGGACATGCGCTTCACCGAGGCGCTCGGGCTGACCGCCGCCATGATCAACAACGGTGCCGAGCTGGTGACGGCCAGTCGCTGGCCGCTGCCCACCGATCTCGCCTTCCATCGCATCGCGGGCGCGCCCGCGCACGCCCGCCCGCTGCAAGACGCCATCTGCGCCATCGACGCGGCGCACGAACAACCGGACCCGGTGACCGCGCTCGCGCACTGGCAGCGCGAGCGACTGCAGGCCTGGCGCACCGAACGCACCATCGAGCACTCGCCGCTGCTGTGGTCGGCGTTCGCGACGCTGTGCACATGAATGACGCTGTGCACGTGCGTCAGCCACGCAGCCCACGGTCCACCGTCGGGTGCACGCCGAGGACGTCGAGCATCTCCGAGATGGACATGGCCCGGAACTCGGTCGCGCCCGCGTAACCGGGCCGGGCCGCGTCCGCCAGCTCGGCGTACAGGTGCAGGCGGTCGTAATCGGCCATCGACATGATGACCGCCACTTCGGTTCCGTCGTCGGTGATCACCGCGTCCGCGCCGGTGGCCACCACGTCCCGGACGACGGCGGCGATGTCCGCGGACAACTCGTGCAGATTGCGTGTGTTCGTGTTGGGCATGCTCCGCATTCGGAGCCGCGCGCCCTTTTGGATCGGGGCGTCACCGTCTTGTTAGCGCGACGACCGGAATGGCGCGGTCGGTTTTGGTTTCGTGCTCGGCGAAAAACGGATAGGCCTGCTTCAGCATCGTCCACACGCGGTCGTATTCTTCGCCCTCGAACGGGGCGGCGAGCGCGGTGTAGGTTTCGTCGCCGATTTCGACCGTCACCTCCGGGTCCGCCACCAGGTTCCGGTACCAGTCCGGATGTTCAAACGCGCCCAGGTTCGAGGCGATGACGAGCAGCCGGTCGCCGTCGGGATGAAACATCATCGGGGTGGTGTGGGCCTGGCCGGTGGCACGACCGGTGGTGGTGAGCAGCAAGAGTTTGTCCCGCTGCATGCCCTCGATCTCGCCGCCCGCCCGGAATTGGGCAATGGTGGCGCGGTTGATTTCCTTGAAGTCCATGGGTTCGCCTCCGGTGGTTTGCCATACCGAGATCACCGGAACGAATGGCGTGTCCGGAAAATGTGACGGCCGGGTGTCAGGTGCGGTGTGCGAGAAGGTGTTGCATGATCAGGCGGGTCAATTCCTCGGGCGCCTGTTCGGGGATCCAGTGCGACACTTCCTCGAGTATTTCGAATCGATACGGGCCGGTCACGTACTTCTCGGTGGCCAGGGCCGCGGTGGAGCCGACGGTGCTGTCGTCGGTGCTCCAGACGTAGAGCGTCGGCACCGATACCGGGCCGGTCGGTCCGGACAGATGCATTGCGCGATACCAATTCAGCGCCGCCGTCAGCGCTTCCGGCTGCGTGAGCCGGTGCACGTAGTCGTCGATCCGTTCCTCGGCGATCTTCCATTCGAAGATCTTCCGCAGTCCCGCCCCGTCGTCCATGAGTAGCACCCGCTCCGCCACCCGCGGTTTCCGGAGTAGCGAAAAGTATTGCGACCGTTGTGCTTGATCCTCGTCCTCGGTCATTGCCCGCAGGAAGGCGGCGGGATGCGGCAGCGACACCGCGGTGAAACTGCGGATCCGTTCCGGGATATCCGCCGCTGCCGCCCACCCGACATAAGCCCCCCAGTCGTGCCCGACCAGATCGAACCGCTGCCAACCCAATTCGTCGGCGATCGCGATCACATCGCCGACCAATTCCTCGAGTCGATAGTCGGCCACCTGGTCCGGCCGCACACCCGGTGAGTACCCCCGCTGATCAGGCGCCACCACATGGCACCCACCGCCACCGAGCGCATGGAGCTGGAACTCCCACTCGATCGCCGCCTCCGGAAACCCGTGCAGCAGCAGCACTTCCCGCCCACCGGCTCCCCCACTCGACAGCGCATCGAACGTCCCGGCAGCAGTGGGAATCTCTATCGCCTCGATCACGGGGATGACTCTAGAGCCCCCGGTCTTTCCCCGTGATCGACCATCCGGTCACCGGGCGAACCGACTGATCTCGCAAGCACATGAGTTAACTCACCGGGCACGGGCTGACCTGCCCACCCACTCCCCCCGCCGGCCGCCAACGCCCCGATCGCCGCGCCTGAGCCTGGCCTGAATACGCGGAGAGGCGGATGAGCGAGGCGGGGCAGCCTCAGTGCTCGTCGTAGTGTCCGTCGTGTGCGGCGTGGCGGTGGCCGTCGTGGATGTAGTCGACGTGGTCGCCGTGCTGGACGGTGTCGTGGCCGCAGCCGTCGCCGTGCTGGTGCGTGTGGTCGGCGTGTTCGGTGTGGCCCTGCGGCTCGCACTCGTCGTAGTGGCCGTCGTGTTCACGGTGCAGGTGGCCGTCGTGGGCGTAGTCGACGTGGTCGCCGTGCTCGATCACCGTGTGCCCGCAGTTGGGGCCGTGGGCGTGGTCGTGCGCGGTGTGCTGCAGGTGTGCCGTTGTCATCAGATCTCCCTCTTTCCGGACATGGACAGATGGATATGTGAGCGAAGACACATTAGCAGATGCGCATCAATGCAGTTAGCCAGGGGTGCGCTACAGCACCTGGGACAGGAACCTTTGCAGGCGCGGAGTCTCGGCGTTGTCGAACAGCGCGTCGGGCGTGCCGGTCTCCACGACCTGCCCTTCGTCCATGAAGACGACGCTGTCGGACACCGTGCGGGCAAAGCCCATCTCGTGGGTGACCACGATCATCGACATGCCGCCCGAGGCTAGGTCGGCCATGAGGGCGAGGACGCCCTTGACCAGCTCCGGGTCCAGCGCCGAGGTGGCCTCGTCGAAGAACATGACCTCCGGCTTCATGGCCAGGGCCCGGGCGATGGCGACCCGCTGCTGCTGTCCGCCGGACAGGTTCGCGGGCCGGGTGTCGAGCTTGTCGGACAGCCCGACGATCTCCAGCTGCTCCACCGCGACCGCGCGCGCCTCGTCCTTGGACAGTCCGCGCAGCTTGCGCGGGCCGAGCGAGACGTTGTCGGCCACGCTCTTGTGCGGAAACAGGTTGAAGTGCTGGAACACCATGCCGATGCGCTGGCGCAGCTTGTCCGGGTCCTCGGTGAGCACGGATTTGCCGTCGAGCAGCACGTCGCCCTGGTCCGGCTCGTAGAGCCGGTTCAGCACGCGCAGCAGCGTCGACTTGCCGGAGCCGGACGGGCCGATGACCGTGGTGGTCTTGCCCGCGTCGACGTGGATGTCGATGCCGCGCAGTACGTGGTTGTGCCCGAGGGTGAGGTGCAGTCCGGTGCCGGTGAGGGAAGCACTCATCGTTATCCCCGCCCTTCCGTGATCGTGGCGGCCTGGACCGGGTCGATCGGCCGGTCCGGCCGTCCGGTGCGCATGCGGCGGTCGATGTAGTTCACCAGGTGGGTGAGCGGGATGGTCAGCAGCAGGTAGACCAGGCCGGCGGCCACCAGCGGGGACAGGTTTCCGGTCTGCGCGTTGAGGTCGCGCCCGACCGCGAACAGTTCGCGCTGGGTGGCGAGCAGTCCGAGGAAGTAGATCAGCGACGAGTCCTTGACCAACGCGATGAACTGGTTCATCAGCGCGGGCAGCACGCGCCGGACGCCCTGCGGGATCACCACCAGGGTCATTGCCTGCCGGTAGCCGAAACCGATGGCGCGGGCGGCCTCCAGCTGACCGGCTTCCACCGACTGGATACCCGACCGGAAGATCTCGCCGATATACGCCGAGGCCAGCAATGCCAGCGCAACCGCGCCGAGCCAATAGGGATTGTTGCCGGTCAGATTGCGCGCCACCGGGCCGACGCCGAGGCCGATCAACAGGATGATCACCACCGCGGGCAGGCCGCGGAAGATGTCGGTGTAGATCCGCGCGGGCCAGCGCAGCCAGCGGGTCCGGGCGATGCCCGCGACCGCGAGCAGCATGCCGAGCACGGTGCCGAGCACACCCGAAACCACGGCGAGGATCAGGGTATTCGGCAGGCCGGTCTTGAACAGATCGGGGAAGGCCTGGCGGTACAACGACCAATCGAAGAAGGTGTCCTTCAACTGCTGCAGCGTGGATTTCGGCGCGTTCTGCGCGGCCGCATCCGGTGCGCGTTCCGCGGCAAGGGCGGCGAAGTCCGGCAGTTGCGGCAGCGGCGCCGCCTTGGAGCCCGGCTTCCAGCCCGGCGGCAGCTGCCTGGGCACCCAGTCCTGGTAGAGCTTGGCGTAGGTGCCGTCCGCGATGACGGCGTCGAGGCCGCTGTTGAGCGCGTCGATCAGCGGCTGGTTGGTCTTGGCGACCGCGTAGCCGACGAAGTTGTCGAGGCTGAAGGTGTTCTGCGACACCGTCGTTCCGTCACCCGGCCGGATCGCGCCCTCGGCCTGCGCCGACGGCGCCACCCAGGCGTCGACCTGGCCGGACTTCAGGTTGGCGTAGGCGGTGTTGTAGTCCGGGAACTTCACCGGGTCCAGGCCCAGCTGGTTCACCACGAACTCGTCCTGCACCGTGCCCTGCACCACCGCGATCCGGGTGCCGCGGTTGAGGTCCGAGAAGCCTTTGACGGCACTGCCGACCGGGGTGACGAGGGAGAAGTAGCCGAAGTCGTAGCCGTTGGTGAAGCCGACCAGCTGACGGCGGGCGTCGGTGGTGGTGATGTTCGACGAGGCGACGTCGAAACGTCCGCCCGCGACCTGGGCGAGCAGGCCGGAGAAGTCGGTGCCCGAGAACTCCACCTGCAGACCGAGTTTCGCGCCGATCGCCTTCAGCAGTTCATTGTCGAAACCGGTGAACGAGCCCTGGCCGTTCACGCAGATGCTCGGCGGCGCGTCCGAGAGCGTGCCGACGCTGAGCTTGCCCGGCGCGATCAGGCCGAGCTTCGAGGTATCGATCGAGGTCAGCGGCGCGGTGGTCGCGGTGGTGTATTTGTCCGCGCCCGCGGCTTGCGCGGACGCCAGGTTCGTCGGCGCGGCCGCGGCCGCACTCAGCCCCGGCGGTGAACACAGATTGCGTGCGGTGGGCACATCGTCGGAGCCGGAACCGCACGCCGTGGCCGCGAGACCGACGGAAAGCAATATCACGGCGATCAACGCACGAGACCGCACAGCGGGCAGACCAGCCATGATGAAGAACCCTAGCGGCGTCCGAGTGCTAACCCGCAGCTACCCCATCGTGGACGAGGTGCCAGCTGGACTGGGACAAGTCGGACCAGGAACGACAGAGTTCGGATCACTGTGATCCGAATTCGGCGTTCGAGGGGTGCCGGCCGCCGGGCAATCCGGATCGGGCACCGACCGCCTCGTCGGATACCTGGTGAGTCGGTGATCGGGACCACGCCGAGCGCCGTCGGCTCGGCGTGGTCGACCGCGAGTCGAACCTCAGGCGAGTCCGCTCACCTGCTCGGGATTCACCTCGTCGCGCCAGCGGATCGCCAGCTCCACCTCACTGAGGTCGTACTTCGGACCACTGACACCGATGGTGAACAGCGAAACGCCCGCGTCGACGAAGGCCTGAGCCTCCTTGGCCCCGGGCCACTGCACCGAACGTTCGATCTTCGACTGGTCGGTGCCGACGGCCGCGCAGTGGTCGGCGAGCACCTTGTTCTTGTGCGCGAGCGAGTCGAGGTCGGCGAAGCTGTGCCACACGTCGGCGTACTCGGCGACCAGGCGCAGGGTCTTCTTCTCGCCACCACCGCCGATCAGGATCGGGATCTCGCGGGTCGGCTGCGGGTTCAGCTTCTTCAGGCGAGCACTGATCCGGGCCATGTGCTCCTTCAGCAGGGCGAGCCGGGTGCCCGCGGTGCCGAACTCGTAGCCGTACTCGGCGTAGTCCTTCTCGAACCAGCCCGCGCCGATGCCGAGGATGAGGCGGCCGTCGCTGATGTGGTCCACCGTGCGCGCCATGTCGGCGAGCAGGTCCGGGTTGCGGTAACCGCCGCCGGTGACCAGGGCGCCGAGCTCCACCCGCTCGGTCTGCTCGGCCCACGCGCCGAGCATGGTCCAGCATTCGAAATGCGCGCCGTCGGGGTCGCCGCTGAGTGGGTAGAAGTGGTCCCAGTTGAAGACGATGTCGACGCCCGCGTCCTCGGCGCGCAGGACTGCGTCGCGGATCAGCCCGTAGTCCGGGGCGTGCTGGGGCTGGATCTGGACACCGATACGCACCGCGCGGGTCATGCCGCCACCTCGCTACGCTCGCTCATGAAAGCCTCCTCGTTGCTTCGGGTCGGTCCCCTGTCGAGGCTACCGGCGCCTGCGGTAAGCGCCCTGGACACTTGGCAATACGATCCGCAACCGACCTGGCGCGCCGTACCCGTGTCGCGCGAACTCGAGCATTTCGAGCGGAAATCGAGCAGACATAGTAATGTCGCCGGTCAACCCTTACTCGGATCGTCCGGCACGTTCCTGCCGGTGATGGGATGTGATTTTGTCATGGCCACGGTGACCTTCGACCGCGCTACCCGGCTCTACCCGGGATCCACCAAACCCGCTGTCGACCAGTTGAATCTGGAGATCGAAGACGGCGAATTCCTTGTCCTGGTCGGCCCTTCGGGCTGCGGCAAGTCGACCTCGCTGCGCATGCTCGCCGGCCTGGAGGACGTCAGCGACGGGCGCATCCTGATCGGCGCCAACGACGTGACGCACGCCGAGCCCAAGGAACGCGATATCGCGATGGTGTTCCAGAACTACGCGCTCTACCCGCACATGACCGTCGCCGAGAACATGGGCTTCGCACTGAAGCTGGCCAAGGTCGCCAAGGCCGAGACGCAGAAGCGGGTACAGGAGGCGGCCAAGCTGCTCGACCTGGAGCCGTACCTGGACCGTAAGCCGAAGGCACTGTCGGGCGGTCAGCGTCAGCGCGTCGCGATGGGTCGCGCGATCGTGCGCCAGCCGCAGGTGTTCCTGATGGACGAGCCGCTGTCCAACCTGGACGCCAAACTGCGGGTGCAGACCCGCACCCAGATCGCGCAGTTGCAGCGCAGGCTCGGCACCACCACCGTGTACGTCACGCACGACCAGGTCGAGGCGATGACCATGGGCGATCGCGTCGCGGTGCTCAAAGACGGTCTGCTGCAACAGTGTGCGACCCCGCGCGATCTCTACCAGGACCCGGTCAACGTGTTCGTGGCCGGCTTCATGGGCTCGCCCGCGATGAACCTGTTCACCCTGCCGGTGTCCGATGGACGCGTGTCGCTCGGCGGCCACGTGCTGCCGCTGCCGCGCTCGGTGATCGACGCGGCCGAGGGCTCGGTGTCGGTCGGCATCCGCCCCGAGCACTTCGAGCTCGGCAACGGCGCCGGTTCCGGCATCGAGATGGAGGTCGACGTGGTCGAGGAACTCGGCTCCGACGCCTACATCTACGGCCGCACCACCTCCGAGGGCAATGCCAGCGGGGAAACCATTGTGGCGCGGGCGGATTGGCGTAACCCGCCCGCAAAGGGCACCCGCGTCCGCCTGTCCACCGACCCGCAGCACACCTACTTCTTCTCCGCCGAGGACGGTCGCCGCCTCAACTGAGCGTTCCACCAACGGCAGTGAGGCCGGAAGCGGCTCCCGCAGCGGAGCCGCTTCCGACACGGTCGGCATCCGGCAGAGCGCGCGCCCAGCGAAAACTGCTTCGGCCCACCGGGTTCGATGCCGACCGATAGCGTGGTACGCATGGCTTTCACCGTGTACACCCGCGACACCGAACAGCGCGCCCTCGAGTACGGCGACGAGGACCGATTCTGGTTCCACGGCGGGGTCCTGGTGGTAGACAGTACGTCGCACGGCGTCCGCTACTACGCCCCCGGCCACTGGCACGAACTGCACGTCCAGAGCCACCCCGGCGAGCTCCGCCCCGCCCCGCCGACCTAGCCGGCCGCCGTCTCGCGGACCGCAGCGGCGACGGCGCGGAAGTCCTTGCGCAGGATGTGCGAATGGTTGCTGGGGACCTTCGCGCTCACGGTGACATTCGGGTTGGCGGCCAGCACCGGATCCAGTGCGGCCCGCACCTTTTCCATCTCACCTTTCTCGCTGCCGAGGCTGTCACCGGTCGCCAGGACGAACCGAACGGGGCGGGTCAGGCGGCTGAGGATCGGGACGCTGGCGGCGGCGTACTCGTTGGCATCAATGCCGACCTCGGCGTGCTGAGCCGCGCTCATGCGGGCGGCCATGCCGAAGGGGCGGGCCAGCGGAAGCAGAAAACGCATCCGGTGGAACAACTTTCGGATCCGCTCCCGGCCCGCCTCGCCGGTCAAGCCGTACGGCGCGGAATCCACGATCACCGCGCCGACGACGCGATCGGGATTGCGGTCGGCCCAGTGCCACGCGAGGATCCCGCCGTAAGACCAGCCAACGAGAATCGCCCGGTGCACGCCGCGTGCCGCGAGCACGGCATCGATATCGCGCAACGAGGCCTCGAAGGAATAGTCGGCCGATTGCTGCGATTTGCCGCGGGCGCGCTCGTCGAAGGTGATGTGCCGGAAGCCGGGGCCGAGTTCGGCGATGACCCGCCGCCAGTGCTTCTGGTCGGCGTAGGCGCCGTTCAGGTAGACGATCGGCTGGCCGGTCCCGCCGGTGTCGGTGACGGCCAAGGCGGTGTCGTCGACCGGAACCATGCCGGTCCAGGTCGAATCGGTCGAGGTGGTGGTAGCTGCTGTGCTGTTCATGAGGACTACTGTCGCCAACCCGGCTGACACCGCACTGACGCCGACCTGACACGCCCGCTGACACGGCGTTCGGGCTGGTCACCGTGCATAAAGGCGCGCTATTCCGGCAAGCGAACTGCTCAGCAACGCCGCGCGCTCGACATCGGCGAGGAACAGGTGAATGGCGTTGCGGTGCAGCGAGGGTGCGGTCAGCGCTTGCCGCGTTTGCGGGGGCGAATGGTGTCGAGGTAGTCGGGGTTGAGGCGGACGGCCAGATCGTCGAGGGCTATTTCCCGGCCGGTGTCGCTGCGGACTTGGACGCGGACGGGAGCGCCGGTGGCTTCTTCGACCAGCAGGAGTGGGGGCGGGCCGGGTTGGAGGTAGGTGTCGCCCCACTGCATGAGGGCGAGGACGGCCGGAAGCAAATCGCGGCCCTTGGGGGTCAGGACGTATTCGTGGCGGGTGCGTTTGCCCTCTTCCTGGTAGGGCTGCTTGGCGAGCAGGCCCGCTTCGGTGAGCCTGCGGAGTTGGGTGGCGGCTGCGGCGTCGGTGATGCCGACGCGCTGGGCGAAGCCGTCGAAGCGGGTGGTGCCGTAGTAGGCCTCGCGCAGGATGAGGATGGCCGAGCGGGTGCCCACCAGCTCGATCGCCTTGGCGATCGAGCACTCCGTGGGCTGCCACGAGCTCAGATCGGCCAGGGGTCCTTCCATCACTGCTGCCATGACGGACATCATAGCCCAGCTGACTTGTCTCAACTATTGCCAGGTGTAACCTGACTATGTGTTGATAGAGCCAGGCAAGGCCGCCGGGCTCTCGGTCCGAGAGGAAACACGATGAGAGACGCGGTAATTGTCGAAGCGGTCCGCACCCCGATCGGCAAGGGCAAGCCGAACGGCGCACTGCACGACGTCAACGCGGTGGACCTGCTCGCACACAGCCTGCGCGAAGTGGTGACGCGCAGCGGCATCGATCCGGCGCTCATCGACGACGTGATCGCCGGCATCGTCACCCAGGTCGGCGAGCAGGGCGCGAACATGACCCGGCGCGCGGCGTTGGCCGCCGGGTACCCCGAATCCGTCCCCGCGACAACGGTGGACCGGCAATGCGGCAGCAGCCAGCAGGCGATCCACTTCGCCGCACAGGGCGTGATCTCGGGAGCCTACGACATCGTCGTGGCCGCCGGGGTCGAATCGATGGGCCGAATTCCCATGGGCGCCAACCTGTTCGGCTCAGAGGACTTCTCCGGTGCCGGCTTCGCCGCGCGTTATCCGGAAGGCTTGGTGCCGCAAGGAATCAGCGCGGAACTGATCGCCGCGAAGTGGGGCTTGACCCGCAGCCAGCTCGACGAGTTCGCGCTCGGCAGCCACGAAAAGGCGGCGCTGGCAACGAAAAACGGCCTGTTCGCCGGCGAACTCGCGCCGATCAACGGGCTGACCACCGACGAGGGCATCCGGGTCGGCAGCACCTTGGACACCCTCGCCAAGCTGCGCCCCGCCTACTACGACGAGGCGATGGCCGCCCGGTTCCCGCAGATCGGCTGGGAGATCACCGCGGCCAGCGCGAGCCAGGTCAGCGATGGCAGCGCCGCGGTGCTGATCATGACCGGCGAGCGCGCGAAGGAGCTCGGACTGAAGCCGCTGGCTCGGCTGCACAGCTTCGCCGTCGTCGGCGACGACCCGCTGCTGATGCTCACCGCGGTGATCCCGGCGACCCGAAAGGTGTTGCAGCGCGCTGGACTCCAGCTCGCCGACATCGACCTGTTCGAGGTCAACGAGGCCTTCTCGCCGGTGGTGCTCGCCTGGGCCGAGGAGACCGGCGCCGACCTCGGCAAGGTGAACGTCAACGGTGGCGCCATCGCCATCGGTCACCCGCTCGGCGCCTCGGGCTCGCGGCTGGCCACCACCCTGGTGCACGCCATGCAGGACCGCGGTGCCCGCTACGGGCTGCAAACCATGTGCGAGGCAGGCGGTTTGTCGAACGCGATGATTCTCGAACGCCTCTGACCCGATCGGACGCGGCGCCCATCGTGCGGTGGGCGCCGCGTCAGATCGAGACGAGCACCAGTGCGATCAGGAATCCGGCCACCCAGGATTCGATGATCAACGGCACCGCGATCAGCGGCGTCCAGCCGATCGGCCTGCGGTCACGCACCTTCCGCACCATCAGCACGACCGCCCACAGCACCGACGCCACAATGCCGCCCCACCCGACCACCTGCGCCACCGCGAGATATCGCCACGCCCGCCCGTCCTCGTCGTCGCGGGCAACCACCTCGTACAACGGCACGAAAGACGCCACCACCCAGGCAGATCCGACGGCGACCAGCGAACCGGCCACCGCGCGCACGAGGTCCGGCACCCCGTCTCGTGGTTCCCTCGCCATGGTCCCAGGATGACCCGCGCAGGCGAGCGCCGCATCATGACGCGTGCAATGTTCCGGCCCCGAATTCGCTGACGACGATTCGGTGCCCAGCAGCACAATCCCCGTGCGGCAGGATCGGTCTAGCACCCACTCACGAACTCGTCCGCCACGTGAATTGCCAGGAGATCCACGCGCAGCGCCACAACTCGTGCACAGCAGGTCGCGACCGCACGAATTCGCTCACTCAGTGCGCCGACATCGGCGATTCCATACCCAGCGGGACAATTCGTGCGCGGCGCAGGACTGCATTCACCTCCGACGGACACTCAGCGGCCGGCGGTCACCTGCGAGGCCAGCGCAACCCCGCCGAGAAACGAGGCGACGATCAGCAGCGCGGCGAGCACCGGCCAGTACCACATGTACCAGCGCTTGACCGCGGCCACGATGATCATGATCAGCGCGCCGAGCAGGGCGAGCGCGGTGCCGCCCCAGGAGACGAGGAAGGCGGCACCCAGGTAGCCGTCGCGGCAATTGTTCGGGCCGCACGAGTCGGTGACGAACGCGAAGAAGACGGTGAAGTAGGCGGCGACGAGACCCAGCGCTGCCGCACCGGCGTAGAGGGTGAGCGCCAGCGCCAGATCCCAGGCCCGCGTCTGCGGCCGGGTGTGCGGCTGAGCCGGCCCGTAGGGAGTGGTGCCGTAGTAGGTCATGCACTCAGCATCGCGGCCGACCGGCGCGTCGAGTACCGCAAAACTACTCAGTCCGCATGAGGGAAATCTGCGGCGAACAGCGGAAACGGCCCGGCAGACGAGCCAGGTCCTGCCGCAACGGTGCCCGTTAAGCTGGCAACGATGACCGACTACGCCGCCGACAGCATCGTCTACGCGATCCCGATGCGCACCCGTTTCCGTGGCATCACCGTGCGCGAGGGCATGCTGATCCGGGGTCCACTCGGGTGGGGCGACTTCTGCCCGTTCACCGAGTACGACGACCGGGAAGCGGCCGGGTGGCTGGCCACCGCGCTCGAGCAGGTGACGGTGGGCTGGCCGGTACCGGTGCGCGACCGGATTCCGATCAACTGCACGGTCCCCGCGGTCGATCCGGAGCGCGCGCACGCGATCGTCGCGGGGTCGGGCTGCGGCACGGCGAAGGTGAAGGTCGCCGACCACGCCGATTCGCTCGCCGAAGACCTGGCCAGGGTCGAGGCGGTGCGCGACGCGCTCGGTCCGGATGGTGCCGTCCGGGTGGACGCGAACGCCGTCTGGGACGTCGATACCGCAGTCGCGCACATCGCCCGAATCGATAAGGCCGCAGGCGGTTTGGAGTATGTCGAACAGCCCTGCCGGACCATCGAGGAACTGGCCGCGGTCCGCCGCCGGGTGGACGTCCGCATCGCCGCCGACGAATCCATCCGCCGCGCCGAGGACCCGCTGAAAGTCGCCGTCGCGGGCGCCGCCGACATCGCGGTCCTCAAATGCACACCGCTGGGCGGGGTCCGCCGCGCATTGCGGGTGGCCGAAGCCGCCGGTCTGCCCTGTGTGGTCTCCTCCGCACTGGAAACCAGCGTCGGCCTCGCCGCTCAACTCGCCCTCGCCGGTGCCCTCCCCGAACTCGAATTCGCCTGCGGTCTGGGCACATTGTCGCTGCTCACCGGCGACGTGGTCAGCGATTCCCTGCGTCGGGTCGACGGTTATCTGCCGGTGCCGACGACCCCGCCCCAGCCCGATCCGGCCCTCGTCGAGCAGTACCGGCAGCAAGACCCGGACCGCACCGCATGGTGGCAGCAGCGGCTAGAGCGGGTGCTGCGACTGGTCGAGTCACCGCCGGAAGCGGTCTGAGCGGACAGTTTTCGCGTTTGCCGCAGCGAAAAGCGCCCTGACTTGCCGAAAGTGTCCGCGCAAGCCGGGACTACCCGAGCCGCACACCGCAACCCAGCATGGTCGCGCGCAGCACCAGCGCCGCTTCCGGCCCGATGATGCCGTCGACCAATTCGAGGTAGCGGGCGCAGAATTCGGGGCCGTGCGGGGCCACCGAGCCGGGCGCGGATTCGAGATGGTGCGCTAATTCGTGCAGGACCACCAACTCTCGCAACGCCCAAGCCCGGCCGCCGCTGTGCAGCGGTACGGCGAGCACGGCCTCAGCGGCCTCGTAGTGCGCGGCGGTCGCACCGGCACGAGACCGGACCCGCACCGCCGTGCCCGCCCGATCCCACTGAGCCCGAACCCAATTGAGGGCGAGAACCTTGTCGGCGTAACTCTGCACGGAGGCCACCGAGGCGAAGCGCCGCTCGATCGGCAGCGTGAGATGCGACCCGTACAACTCGACGGTCCGGCTGCCGTGCTCGTCGGCCCGATCGAACATGCCGCGCACCAGCTGCTCGGCGTCGTACACCTTGGCGCGCTGAGTATCTCGCACGCTCACCAGCATCGTCCCCCGCACGCGCCGATGCGACCCGAGTCACCGATCCACTGGGTGAACGCACAAAGACACGCGCCGAGCAATGAGCACGCGAAACTCACGCCACCCCCGTCGCGAAGCGGCCTACCGGGCCCGAAGTACCCGAAACTCACGCCGATCCATTGGTCGAACCGCGCGACCGGCGCGTCGTCAACTGCCCGCGCGCCGCCCCGAGCTCCGGCGAGGTACCGATCCGAGCCGCCTTACCCGCGCGATCACCCGCCCGCCGGGCCGCCGCCGAATGCCCGGCCGAGGCCTGCGGACCGCGCCAGGTCCCGCGCGCCTCCGAGGTGCTGGCATAGAAGTCGGTGAGCTCGATCTCCTTGTTGCGCAACGCGAGCGCCGTGCCCGTCGCGGTATTGTCCGCCGGGACCGCCTCGGCCTCGACCTCCGCCTTCACCGCGGCCAGCCGCTGCCCGATCCGCGCCGCGAACGCCATCTGGAAGTTCAGCCGGGCCGTCACCCCCGCAACCGGCGCCTGTACCTTGCGTTGCACCTTGCGCCCCCAGCGCTTTTCGGTGACCACCTTCTCCACCGTGGCCGAGCGGTACTGCCCGGACTTGATGTATTGGTCGGACGCCCGCACCATCTGCACGAGCAAACTCGCGTACAACGCCTCGCAGGTATCGATATCGGAGTCGAAACCGTAGGCGTACACCTGAGTCGAGGTGCGAGCGACATCACAGCGCACATCGTTGGCGTGGGCGATGGCGACGAACAATTGGACGTAGGTGCGCAGCCCGCGCTTGCCCGGTTCGCCGATCGGAATGATCCGCTGGATCGGCGTCGCCCGGCGCTCACGCCCCGCGACGTGCGCACGAGCCACCGTCAGATCGATCGACGACCGGGTCGCCAGTCGTTGCGCGGCGGCCAGGAACGCCTCCGCCTCGTGCTCGTTGTCGGTGGATTCGGCCTGGCGCAGCAGCCCACCGATGCGTGTCAGCATCCGCTCGGGAACCGGGTTCGGCGATGTCATCACACGCCAGAGTAGCGAGCACTTCCCGCCACAATCCCGCGAGTCACTGCCACACCATGTATCTTGCGTTGTGCAACCGGCAGGGTGTGCTAATGCTCACGATCGATCTGGAGTGTCCACGATGGCTGTGAAAAAGGTGTCGTCCCTACGTACGTCGCTCGTACCGAAGGCCGCGCTCGCGGCTGTCTCGGTCGCGCTGCTGACGGCGACGTTCACCAGCGCCTGCTCCAGTGACAGCGGGGGCAGTCCGACGAGCCAGAACCTCACCGGGCGCGGGCCGATCACCTACGTCGAGGGCAAGGACACCACCGAGACCGGTGCGGTCAAGCAGCTCATCGAGCGCTGGAACGCTTCGCACCCGGACGAGCAGGTGACGTTCAAGGAGCAGTCGAACGACGCCTCGCAGCAGTTCGACGATCTGGTCGAGCACATGCGCTCCAAGCAGTCCGACTACGACGTGGTCGCGCTCGACGTGCCGTGGACCGCCCAGTTCGCTGCGAAGGGCTGGATCCAGCCGCTGAAGGATTCCTTCGCCATCGACACCTCCGCGCTGCTCTCCCCGCCGGTCGCCAGCGCCACCTACAACAACACGCTGTACGCGGCGCCCCGGAACACCAACGGCGGCCTGCTGTTCTACCGCAAGGACCTGGTGCCCAACCCGCCCAAGACGTGGAAAGAACTGCTGGACCAGTGCCCGATCGCCAAGGAGCAGAACATCGGCTGCTACGCCGGTCAGTTCGCGCCGTACGAGGGCCTGACGGTGAACACCGCCGAGGTGATCAACGCCTACGGCGGTAGCTTCGTCGGCGCCGACGGCAAGACCCCGACGGTGAACAGCGCGCAGTCCCGGGCCGGGCTGAAGGTCCTGGTCGACGCCTACAAGAACGGCGACATCCCGCCGGAGGCGATCACCTTCAAGGAGCCGGAGAGCAGCAACGCCTTCGCCCAGGGCAAGCTGATGTTCCTGCGGTCGTGGCCGTCCACCTACGGTGACGTCGGCGGCGACGCCTCCTCGGTGAAGGACAAGTTCGGCGTCGCCCCGCTGCCCGGCGAGAACGGTGTCGGCGCGTCCACCCTCGGTGGCTACAACGCGGCGATCAGCGCGTACTCCAAGAACAAGGCCACGGCGCTGGACTTCCTGCGCTTCCTGATCAGCGAGGACGCCCAGCACATCGTCGCCTCGGGCGCGCTGCCCTCGGTGCGCGCCTCGATGTACGACGACCCGGCGCTGATCGCGAAGATGCCGTACCTGCCCGCGCTCAAGGATTCCATCGCCAGCGCGGTGCCGCGGCCGGTCACCCCGTTCTACCCGGCGGTGTCGAAAGCCATCCAGGACAACGCTTATGCTGCGCTGAAGCAGACCAAGACCATCGATGACGCGATCATCGGGATGCAGAAGGGCATCGAGACCGCGGGATCGTAGAGCGGATAGCGCAGCGGACCCGACGAGACCCGTAGGAGAGAGAAACGGTGTCGGATCCTTCGGGAGCGGCCAGCACTGTGCCGAGTGAGGAATTCCTGCCACGCAAGCGTGGCCTCGGCGAGACCCTGGCATTGGAAATGCGGCGCTCCGGCAAAGCCTGGATGTTCGTCGCGCCGGTGATGCTGGCGCTGGCCGTGGTCATCGGCTACCCGGTCATCCGGGCTTTGTGGATGTCGTTCCAGAAGGATTCGGGTCTCGACCCGGCGACGGGCATGTTCGTCGAGGGCGGCAGCGCAGGCTTCGCGAACTACACGCACTGGCTGCTGCAGCAATGCCAGGCGGGCGGCGAGATGGTCAGCTGCCCGACCGGCAACCTCGGTTCGCAGTTCTGGTCGGCCATCCTGGTCACGCTGTTCTTCACCGTGGTCACGGTGACGCTGGAGGCCACGCTCGGGCTCGGCTTCGCCATGGTGATGGGCAAGACGTTCAAGGGGCGGGCGCTGCTGCGCGCCGCGGTGCTGATTCCGTGGGCGATCCCCACGGCGGTCACCGCGCGGCTGTGGGAGTTCATGTTCCAGTACGACGGGGTGGTGAACCGGGTACTCGGCACGAACATCCTGTGGACCTCCGATGCGTGGCCCGCGCGGTTCGCGGTGATCGCCGCCGACGTGTGGAAGACGACGCCGTTCATGGCGCTGCTGCTGCTGGCCGGCCTGCAGGTGATCCCGGCCGACGTCTACGAGGCGGCCAGGGTCGACGGCGCCACCGCCTGGCAGCGGTTCACCCAGATCACGCTGCCGCTGCTCAAGCCCGCGCTGCTGGTCGCGGTGCTGTTCCGGACGATGGACGCGCTGCGCATGTACGACCTGCCCGCGATCATGACCCTCGGTAACCCGTCCACCCAGGTGGTGTCGATCCTGGTGGTCGATCAGGTCCGGCAGGGTCCCAACAGCGCGGCCGCGTTGTCGACGATCACCTTCCTGATGATCTTCGCGGTGGCCTTCGTGCTGGTGAAGGTCCTCGGCGCCAACGCCGTCCGGACCCAGGAAGAACAGCGGGAGGCGCACTGATGTCGGTTCGGACTGCGGAAAAGCCTGCCGCGCCTTCGGTTTCGTGGACGCAGCGGCTCAAGTCGGTGCGGCTCTACGCGGGCGTGGCGATCGTGCTGATCTGGGGACTCGGGCCGTTCTACTGGATGACCGTCACCGCGTTCCGCGATCCCGCCTACACCTTCGACAGCACCCCGTGGCCGACGCACCTCACGCTGGAGAACTTCCGCAACGCGTTCGACACCAGCCGCGGCAACAACTTCGGCAGGGCGCTGGGCAACAGCGTCATCATCGGTTCCATCACCACGGTGATCGCGCTGGTCCTCGGCGTGCTCGCCGCCTATGCGCTGGCGCGGCTGACCTTCCGCGGCAAGTACGTGGTGTCCGGGCTGATCTTGAGCGCCTCGATGTTCCCGGTGGTCGTGCTGGTCACCCCGCTGTTCCAGCTGTTCACCAACCTCGGCTGGATCGGCAAGTACCAGGCGATGATCATCCCGAACATCTCGTTCGTGCTGCCGATGACCGTGTACATCCTGGCGTCGTTCTTCGCCGAGCTGCCGTGGGAACTCGAAGAGGCGGCACGGATCGACGGCGCCACCAAGCTGCAGGCGTTCCGGCTGGTCATGCTGCCGCTGGCGGCACCCGCGGTATTCACCACCGCAATCCTGGCCTTCATCGCCGCGGTGAACGAATACCTGCTGGCCCGACTGCTTTCCAGCGGCAGCACCGAGCCGGTCACCGTCGCGGTCGCTCGCTTCTCCGGCAACAACCCGCTGGTCGAGCCGTACGCCGCGATCATGGCCGCGGGCGTCATGGTGTCGATCCCGCTGGTCATCATGGTGCTGCTGTTCCAGCGCCGCATCATCTCCGGCCTCACCGCGGGCGGCGTCAAGAGCTAGAACACCCGCTCGGCGCGCATTTTTCGAGCTATCACCGGAATCCGGCCTTGCCCCGACGGCCCGGTGATAGCATCGCGGGTCACCCACGGCGCGAGTAAAGTCGGGCTCGTGGGGGCCCATTTCCGATCGTTGTTCGTGCAGGTGAGTTTCGGCCGACGCTCCGGGAGGAGATGATCGTGAACGAGCGCCAGCGAGTGAGCCAGGGACACCGCGCGTCCGCGGGCGCGTCGGGGCCGAGCACCGGCGAGGCAGCGTCGTGAACCAGCACCGGGGACGCAGCGCGTCCGCCGGCGAGGCAGCGTCGTGAGTTCGTTTCGCAAACGGCGAAAAGATGCACCGGAGCCCGCGCCCTACGCCTCGATCGCGGGCTTCAACGAGCTGGGCGGCACGACCGAGCGCGACAAGCGACGCGCGGCGAAACCCAAGGCACCCCGACCGTCACCCACGCCCGACCCGGACCATCCGCCGCGCACCCGAGCCGAACGCTTCCGTCGACTGGTGCTCGCGCTGTTCATCATCTTCGGCGCGGTACCGACGCTGCTGTTCGTGCTCGTCTACTGGAGCGCCGAAATCCCCGAACCCGGCTCGGTGCAGACCAATCAGATCGCCACCGTGCTCGCCGCCGACGGCAGCACGGTGATCGCCAAGGTGGTGCCGCCCAACGGCAATCGCACGCCGGTCCCGCTGGCCGAGGTGCCCGAGCCGGTCCGCAACGCGATGCTCTCCGCCGAGGACCGCAACTTCTACAGCAACCCCGGCTACTCGACCTCCGGCTTCCTGCGCGCCGCCCGGGACAACATGCTCGGCCGCGACAACGCCGGCGGCGGCTCCACCATCACCCAGCAGTACGTGAAGAACGCCTTCCTCGGTTCCGAGCGCACGCTCACCAGGAAGATGCGCGAGCTGGTCATCGCGGCCAAGATGGCGCGGCAGTGGAGCAAGGACGACATCCTCGCCGCCTACCTCAACACCATCTACTACGGTCGCGGTTCCTACGGCATCGCCGCGGCGACCAAGGCCTACTTCAACAAACCGGTGAACCAGCTGACCCTGGCCGAGGGCGCGGTGCTCGCCGCGCTGGTCCGCACCCCGTCCATTCTCGACCCGGAGACGCACCTGCCGGATCTGACGGCGCGGTGGAAGTACGTGCTCGACGGCATGGTCGAGATGGGCGTCCTGGCACCGGGCGACCGGGACGCGACCACCTTCCCGTCGATCATCCCGCTCAGCGAGATCCCCGACGACAACGTGGCCCGCGGGCCCGAGGGCCTGATCCGCACCCAGGTGGTGCGCGAGCTGCGTTCCTCCGGCATCAGCGAGCACGAGCTGAACACCGGCGCGCTGCAGATCACCACGACCATCGACATGAAAGCCCAGCAGGCGGTGCTGGACGCGGTGCACAACCGGCTCAGCGGCCAGCCGCCGGAACTGCGCGCCGCGGTCGTCTCGATCGACCCCCGCTCCGGCGCGGTGCGCGCCTACTTCGGCGGCGACGACGGCATCGGCTACGACTACGCCCAGGCGCCGTTGCAGACCGGGTCGGCGTTCAAGCCGTTCGCGGTGATCGCCGCCCAGCAGCAGAGCATTCCGTTGCACCGCATGCTGGACAGCTCACCGGTCACCGACCGGGGCACCAAGATCACCAACGTGGACGGTGAAACCTGCGGGCGCTGCACCATGGCCGAGGCGCTGAAGCGCTCGCTCAACACCAGCTTCTACCGGATGACCATGTCGATGTTCGACGGGCCCAAGGCCATCGCCGACGCGGCACACGCGGCGGGCATTCCGGAACAGATCCCCGGCGTGGCGGGCAAGACCCTCACCGAGGACGGCGGTCGGCCGCTGAACGGAATCGTGCTGGGGCAGTATCTCGTTCGCCCGATCGACATGGCCTCCGCGTACGGCACGATCGGCGCGTCCGGTGTGTATCACCAGCCGTATTTCGTGCAGCGGGTGGTGACCGGTGACGGGCGCGTGCTGCTCGACCGCGGCGCGCCCGAACAACAGGTCGGCAAGCAGTTGCCCGAGGGTCAGCAACGCATCCCGCGCACCATCGCCGACAACACCGCCCAGGCGATGACGCCGATCGCCGCGTACTCCAACGGCCACGCCCTCGCCGGTGGCCGCCCGTCCGCAGCGAAGACCGGTACCACCCAGCTCGGCGAGTCCAAGCTGAACAAGGACGCCTGGATGATCGGCTTCACCCCGTCGCTGTCCACGGCGGTGTGGATCGGCACCGAACAGTCGCAGCCGATCCACACCGCGCGCGGCACCGACATCTACGGCTCCGGCCTGCCCGCCGACATCTGGAAGCAGGTGATGGACGGCGCGCTCGCCGGCACCCCGATCGAACAGTTCCCGGCCACCAACGGCGCGGCGACGGCCGCGCCGCCGGGCGCGAACAAACCGTCGGGCGGCAACTACGACATCCTGAATCCGCCGCAGGGTCCGCCGCGGGAACCGATCGTGATCATCCCGCCCGCACCGGAAGGAC
The DNA here is from genome assembly GCF_004634405.1 of Nocardia sp. CS682. NCBI lineage: Bacteria > Bacillati > Actinomycetota > Actinomycetes > Mycobacteriales > Nocardiaceae > Nocardia > Nocardia sp. CS682. Next base: position 4,449,025 of record NZ_CP029710.1, read on the forward strand.
CCAAGGAAGTAGAGATATTTCCCGGTCTGACCATTCCGGTACCGCGATAGCGATGATGCTGTGACCTTCTTGCACCCAGGGGAACGCATGACATGGCAGCATCGTTTGCCAGAGTGAGAGCGAACAGCGAGTGTGTCGGACAAGGCCGACGCCGATGCCGCGGGATCGATGCGGAAGGATATGCGCTCGAGCGACGACGCCGCCAATTGGAGACAGACGAGACATAGGGGCTACGCCGGTGGATTTCAATGTCGTTGACCAACCCGAGACGCTGGTGGCGGGAACAGTACTTCGCAGCCCGGCGCTCGCGGTCGAAGGACCGCGCCGCGCGAAAGTCGAAGAGGCGTGGAAACGCAACCTGGCTCGCCAGCTGCCCGGGCCGCCGACGACCGCGTACGTGGACCACGCGCCGGAAATCAATTCGTATCTGACGCACATCGTCGGCTACCGCTGCCGCAGCCTCGACGACTTATTGCCCGGTGACGTGCTGGCCAGGGTGCCCGCAGGCCGATTCGCCCGATTCATCGCCAGCGGTGACAACCTCGGCGACACCATCGTGCACATCTGGCGTTCAGTGTGGGACGCCGAGGCCGCGGGCCGTTTCGTGCGCGCCTACACCGGCGATTGGGAGCACTATCCCGACGCGCGCACGGCCGAAGTCTTCGTAGCGCTGGCAGACGATCAAGTCGACGGGTAGGAACAGGACTGTGGACTTCGAGATTGTCACGTTGGACGAGAGCCTGGTCGCCGGACTGACCGTCCCGCTGGCCGGGCGTGAGGTGACCGCGCGCGACCTCGACCTGGTGAACTTCACCTGGGACCGCTACCTGGCGCGCGAGAAGAGCGTGCCGAGGGTGGCCGCCTACATCGGCCAGAACGACCACGCCGTCGCCGTGCTCGGCTACGAGGTGGCCTCGATGGACGAGATGGACGCGGGCGACGTACTCACCCGTGTCCCACACGGCCGCTACGCCAAGTTCGTCGTCTCCGACAAGCCCTACGACCTCCTGCGCACCGCCTGGGCCCAGGTCCGCAAGGCCGAAAGCGCGGGAACCATCACCCGCTCACACACCGCCGAGATCGAGCGCTACACCGGCCCGACCTCGGTAGAGGTCTACGTCTCCCTGGACTGAGCCACCGAACACACCGAGCCGGGCCCACGAAAATTCGTGCGGCCCGGCTCGTTTCGTTACGGTGCCTCGCCGCTCGGAGCTTTACCTCCGCGCGGCCGATAACTCACGCCTCGATGATGAAGGCTTCCAGCTGTTCGCGGGCGACGTCGTCGGCGAGCTGCTTCGGCGGGGACTTCATCAGGTAGGCCGACGCCGGGATGACCGGTCCGCCGATGCCGCGGTCCTTGGCGATCTTCGCCGCGCGCACCGCGTCGATGATGATGCCCGCCGAGTTCGGCGAGTCCCACACCTCGAGCTTGTACTCCAGGCTCAGTGGCACGTCGCCGAAGGCGCGGCCTTCGAGCCGGACGTAGGCCCACTTGCGGTCGTCGAGCCAGCCGACGTGATCGGACGGGCCGATGTGCACGTCCTTGGCGCCCATTTCCTTCTTCAGGTTGCTGGTGACGGCCTGGGTCTTGGAGATCTTCTTCGACTCCAGCCGCTCACGCTCCAGCATGTTCTTGAAGTCCATGTTGCCGCCGACGTTGAGCTGCATGGTGCGGTCCAGCTGCACGCCGCGGTCCTCGAACAGCTTGGCCATGACGCGGTGGGTGATGGTCGCGCCGACCTGGCTCTTGATGTCGTCACCGACGATGGGCACGCCCGCCTTGGTGAACTTCTCGGCCCACACCGGGTCGGAGGCGATGAACACCGGCAGCGCGTTGACGAAGGCGACATTCGCGTCGATGGCGCACTGGGCGTAGAACTTGTCGGCCTCTTCCGAACCCACCGGCAGGTAGGAAACCAAGACGTCGACCTTGTTGTCCTTGAGCACCTTCACCACGTCGACCGGCTCGGCCTCGGAGAGGTCGATCGTCTCGGCGTAGTACTTGCCGATGCCGTCGAGGGTCGGACCGCGTTGCACGACAACGTCGCTCGGCGGCACGTCGGAGATCTTGATGGTGTTGTTCTCGCTGGCGAAGATCGCCTCGGCGAGGTCGAAACCGACCTTCTTCGCGTCGACGTCGAACGCGGCGACGAACTTCACGTCGCGGACGTGGTACTTGCCGAATTTGACGTGCATGAGGCCGGGCACGGTCGCGGTCTCGTCCGCGTCCTTGTAGTACTGCACACCCTGGACCAGCGAGGAAGCGCAGTTGCCCACACCTACGATGGCGACGCGAACTTCTGTGGCGTTGTCAGCCTTCTTGTCATCACTCATGGCCGATATTTCCCTCTTTCTGTGGTGCCGCCTTCGTCGATTGCTCCGCCGCAATCAACTCGTTGAGCCAGCGCACTTCGCGCTCGCTTGATTCGAGTCCGAGCTGGTGGAGCTGCCGGGTGTAGCGATCGAGCGACCCGCTGGCCTTCTTGATCGCCTCCCGGAGTCCTTCTCGGCGCTCCTCGACCTGACGCCGCCTGCCCTCCAGAATCCGCATCCGCGCTGTCGCGGGGGTGCGGCTGAAGAAGGCGAGGTGAACGCCGAAGCCGTCGTCGGTGTAGTTCTGCGGTCCGGTGTCGGCGAGCAGTTCGCTGAACCGCTCGCGGCCCGCCGGAGTCAGTTGGTAGACGCGGCGGGCACGACGCGTGACCACACCCGCTGGGATCTCCTCGGCGATCAGTCCGTCCGACTGCATACGGCGCAGCGTGGGATAGAGCGACCCGTAGGAGAAGGCCCGAAACGCGCCGAGCAGGCCGGTGAGCCGCTTGCGCAGCTCGTAACCGTGCATGGGCGATTCGAGGAGCAGCCCGAGGATTGCCAACTCGAGCACCGGGCTTCACCTCCCTGACTATGTACAGACCTAACCGATGGATGCGACTCCAAACTATATCGGAGCGATATAACGCTGCACAGTCGTGGGCGATATAAACGGGGATCTACCGGGTTTCTCATACCCCTGAGCCGGGGCGGCCCCTCGGCAACACCGCTACTCTGGTTCTCGTGCGAATCCAGCGGCAAGTGGTCGACTACGCCCTCCGGCGTCGGTCGTTGCTGGCTGACGTGTATGCGGGCCGCGTCGATGTCGCCGAGGTATGTGATGCGAATCCCTACCTGCTGCGTGCGGCGAAGTTCCACGGCCGGGGGAGCGAGGTCACATGCCCGATCTGCCGGAAAGAACAGCTCACGCTTGTATCTTGGGTCTACGGCGACGGTCTCGGACCGGTGGCGGGATCGGCTCGGACCCCCGAGGAGCTGACTCGCCTGGCCGAGACTCGTGAGGAGTTCTCGGTTCACGTCGTCGAGGTATGCCGCAGCTGCAGCTGGAATCATCTGGTGCAGTCCTACGTCCTCGGGACCACGCCGGCGCCAACGCGGCGTCGCACCGGGACCCGGCGCACCGCAGCCGAATGAAATGCCTGGTCATCTGCCCGTCGGGTGACTCGCGGAGCCACCACGTGTCCGCCGCGGTCGACGCGACCGCCCCGAGCCACCCGCACCGTTACGAGTTATGGAGATCTTGTCAGTGAATTCGCCCTACGAGACTTCCCCTTACGGCGATGAACCGCACGGCGGCCGTCCTCCACGGAGTTCACACCCAGGTCCCAATCCGTATCAGAACCCACGCCCCGGCCCGCCGCCGCCCGGCGCCCGGCCCGGTCCGCCGCCCGGGCAGCGTCCCGCCCCCTACCCCGGGGAACTGCGTGGACCGCAACCGCAGCGTCGTCCCGGCCCGCCCCCGCCGCAGCAGCGGCCGCCGCAGGGACGGCCGAACCCGGCCCCGCCGCCCGGCGCACAGGCGACCCAGAAGATCGACCGCGACTCGCTGCCCGGCGCGGCCGCCGACCGGACCAGGCGCGGTGGCCCGGCCACCGGCCCGCGCCCGACGGCCGAACGGGCTCGCCGCGTCGGCGACACCGGCACCGGTGAACGCAGGCAGACCGCGGGCGGACCGCCGTCCGGCCCACCCCCGCGCCGCAACGGCGGCAGCGGCGGCGACGGCTCCGGCGGATCGGGTAAGCGCAGGCCCGGCCAGAAGAAGAAGTCGCCGTGGCGGATCGTGCGCCGGGTCATCTACGTGATGATGGCCATGGCCATCCTGATACCCAGCGGCGTGTTCCTGATCGCCTACACCACCGTTTCGGTACCCCAGCCCGGCGACCTCAAAACCAATCAGGTGGCGACCATCTTCGCCGCCGACGGCGAAACGGTGATCAGCAGACGTGTTCCGCCGGAAGGCAACCGGACCGATGTGACGATCGAGCAGATCCCGGCGCACGTCCGCAACGCGGTGATCGCCGCCGAGGACCGGGACTTCTACTCCAACCCCGGCTTCTCGATCTCCGGCTTCGCGCGCGCCGCCCGGGACAACGTGCTCGGCAAGGAGAGCGCCGGTGGTGGTTCCACGATCACCCAGCAGTATGTGAAGAACGCGCTGGTCGGTGACGAACGCTCGCTCACCCGAAAGATGCGTGAGCTGGTCATCTCCGCCAAGATGGCGCGGCAGTGGAGCAAGGACGAGATCCTCGCGGCCTACCTGAACACCATCTACTTCGGTCGCGGCGCCTACGGTATCGACGCCGCCGCCAAGGCGTACTTCGAGAAGCCGGTGACGGAGCTGACCGCCGCCGAGGGCGCGGTGCTCGCCGCCACCATCCAGCAGCCGTCCGGCCTCGACCCGGAGAAGAACCCCGAGGGCGCGAAGACCCGCTGGAACTACGTGCTCGACGGGATGGTCTCCGGCGGCAACCTGCCCGCGGCCGAGCGGCAGAGCATGCAGTACCCCCGCGTGGCCCCGGTGTCGAACACCGAGGACAAGACCCTGGACTCGGGCCCGGAGGGCCTGATCAAGCAGCAGGTGCTCAAGGAGTTGTCCGCCGAGGGCATCAGCGAGCAGCAGCTCAACACCGCGGGTCTGTCGATCACCACCACGATCGATCCGAAGGCGCAGCAGGCGGCCGTGGACGCGGCGCAGAAGAAGCTGCAGGGCGAGCCGGAGAAGCTGCGTGCCGCGGTCGTCTCGGTGGATCCGAAGACCGGTGCGGTGCGGGCCTACTACGGCGGGGACGACGGTAAGGGCTGGGACTACGCCAACGCGGGCCTGCAGCCGGGCTCGTCGTTCAAGGTGTTCGGCCTCGCGGCGAATCTCGAACAGGGCGTGCCGCTCTCGCAGATGTACGACAGCTCGCCGATCACCGTCAACGGCATCAAGATCACCAACGTCGAGGGTGAGGGCTGCGGCATGTGCACCATCGCCGAGGCGTTGAAGCGCTCGCTGAACACCAGCTTCTACCGGATGCAGATCGACATGGGCAACGGGCCGAGGAAGATCGCCGACATGGCGCACAAGCTCGGCATCCCGGAGACCATTCCCGGCGTCGGCCCCTCGCTCACCGAGCCGGACGGCAGCGGCCCGAACAACGGCATCGTGCTCGGCCAGTACGACGCCCGCGCACTCGACATGGCTTCCGCCTACGCGACTTTGGCGGCCTCGGGGGTCTACCACAAGCCGCACTTCGTACAGAAGGTCGTCACCGCCGACGGCACCGTGCTGCTCGATCGCGGCGAGGTGCCCGGCGAGAAGCGGGTCGAGGCGGCGGTGGCCGACAACGTGACGGCGGCGATGAAGCCGATCGCGGCATGGTCGCGCAACCACAACCTGGCCGGCGGACGCGAGTCGGCCAGCAAGACCGGCACCGCCCAGCTCGGTGACACCGGCGAGAACAAGGACGCCTGGATGGTCGGCTACACGCCGTCGCTGTCCACCGCGGTGTGGGTGGGTGCCGTCGACAGCACGGCGCTGCGCAACTACCAGGGCGGCATGATCTACGGTTCCGGCCTGCCGTCCGACATCTGGAAGGCCACCATGGACGGTGCGCTGGAAGGCACCAAGAACGAGACCTTCCCCAAGCCGGCGCCCATCAAGGGTCAAGCGGGCGTGCCGGAATGGTCGGCGCCGTACACGCCGCCGCCGACCACCGAGGTCCCGTTCCTGCCGCCGATCCAGATCCCCTCGGGCCCGATCGAGATCCTGCCCGGCATCGTCATCCCGGGCCTGCCCGGCGCGCAGCCGCAGCAACAGCCGCAACAGCGCCCGCAGCAGCAGCAACAGCCGCAACGCGAGGAAGGTCCGGGGCCGCTGCCCGGGCAGCCGGTGGCACCCACCGACGGCTCGTCGCCGACCGCGACCGGTTCGCCGCGGGCAGGCAACGGGCAGAACGAAAGCACCGGGGCACCACCCACCACCCGCAGCCGGTAGTGGCGAACCTGCGGCACCCGGCGGAATACGCCGTGGTGCCGCAGGTTCCACACTGCGAGGCGCCCCACCAGCCTGCTGAGTGGGGACGACTCGATCCGAAGCAATAGTCGAACTCAAGGTAGCGTCGGGGGCCGTGACCGATCAGGAATTGGTGGACCAGCGGACGAACGGGAGCGTGCCGCGGGCCGATGGGGCACCTTCCGGTGGCGCGTACTACGTCGCGCCCGGCCCGCTCGCGCCGGATCTGCGGTCCGCGGACGCCCGGGATCGGCCCAGTCGCAACGACTCGCTCACCGCACAGCTGTCGACCGTCGTCGGCGGGCCGGTCGGTGAGCACGCGCTGATCGGGCGGGCCCGGTTCTGGACGCCGATGCGGGTGCTGCTGGCCTTCACGGTGGTGTTCCTGGCGTTCGGCTGGTTCAGCAAGGCGGGCTGCATCCAGCAGACCGGCGCCGGCGAGGGATCGCTGACCCTCGATTGGAACAACGGACGCCAGTACGTGGCGATGTGCTACTCGGACACCGTCCCGCTGTACGGCGCGGAGCGGTTGAACGAGGGCGCCTTCCCGTACAAGAAGGACTGGACCGAGAAGACCCCGGACGGCGGCCAGGAAACCCGGTACATGGAGTATCCGGTGTTGTCCGGTCTGTACCAATACCTTTCGATGCGGATCGCCAAGGCCTGGGATGCCGCGCCGCTGCCCGGCGCGCTCCAGGTGGTCATCTACTTCAATGTCGTCGCCTTCGGCCTCGCGCTGGCCTGGCTGATCACCGTGTGGGCGAGCGCGCAGCTGGCCGGGCGCCGGGTGTGGGATGCCGCGCTGATCGCCTGCTCGCCGCTGGTGATCGTGCACATCTTCACCAATTTCGATGCCCTGGCAACGGCTTTCGCCGCGACCGGCCTGCTGGCCTGGGCGCGCAGACGCCCGGCCCTCGCGGGCCTGCTGCTGGGTCTCGGTGGCGCCGCCAAGCTGTATCCGCTGCTGCTGCTCGGCCCGATCGTGGTGCTGTGCCTGCGCGCCGACCCGATGCAGCGGCTGCCCAGCACTCAGCTCGGGCTGCGCTTCCGCGATATCGACAGCTGGTCGGCGGCGCAGGACTGGGTGCGCGAAACCCCGTATCGCATCCACCTGTTCAGCCTGCGGCCGCTCGGCGCCGCGGCCGTCGCGGTCGCCGCCGCGCTCGGCACCTGGGTGGTGGTGAACCTGCCCATCGCCGCGCTGTACCCGAACGGCTGGCGGGAGTTCTTCCGGCTCAACACCACCCGGCACGCCGACCCGGACTCGATCTACAACGTGATCACCTCGTTCACCGGCTGGAGCGGCTTCGACGGCACGCTCAGCCACGGCGAACCGCCGGTCATCCTGAACGCGGTGTCCCTGCTGGCGTTCGTCGCCGCGTGCGTGGCGATCGGCTACATCGCACTGACCGCGCCGCAACGCCCCCGGCTCGCTCAGCTGTGCTTCCTGGTGGTTGCCGCGTTCCTGGTGACGAACAAGGTGTGGAGCCCGCAGTATTCGCTGTGGCTGGTGCCGCTGGCCGTGCTGGCGCTGCCGCATCGGCGAATCCTGTTGGCCTGGATGACGATCGACGCGCTGGTCTGGGCGCCGCGCATGTTCTACTACCTCGGCCTGGACAAGAAGGGCCTGCCGGAGCAGTGGTTCACCGGCACGGTCGTCGTGCGCGATCTCGCGGTACTCGGCTTGTGCGCCTTGATCGTTCGGCAGATCTACCGGCCCGAAGAGGACCTGGTGCGCCGCGATTATGTCGACGACCCGATCGGCGGCATCGTCGACCGCGCGCCGGATCCGTTGCTGCCCTGGCTGCCCGAGCTGCTGCGGCCCCGGGTGGCGCCGACCCGCGAGTGGCACTCGCAGGTCGGCGACTCGGCTCAGTGGGTGCGCAGGTAACGCGCCAGCAGCACCGGATCCTCGGGCAGCGTGTCCAGGTCCAGCTGCCAGGGGCTGCCGGTCCACGGATCGAACAGCGGTGCGCCTGCGATCGTCGGCAGGTGCCTGCACGACTGTGACAGCATCGCCACGGTGGTGTCGCTCGACTCGGATTCGTCGCTGCCGATGATCACGATCGACAGCCCGATCAGCTCGCCGCGCACCATCAGCGAACCGATGCGCTGCGCGTCCGAACTCTGGTAACCGTGCGGGAAGTCGGCCGCGATCAGGATTCGGTGTTCCTCGGGCGGACTGCCCATGCCGCTGGTGAACGCCAGCTCGGCCAGCTCGGCGGCCTGGACCAGCTCCTGCAGCCGCGCCGAGATCTCGCTGTGGTCGGTGATCGACGGCCCGTTGAGCACCGGCGCGAGCAGGTCGGTGAAACCGCTGAACGCACCGGTCAGATCGATGATGTCGACCAGCGTTCGCCGCCCGGGCGCCGCGGTGAGCAGCCGCGCGAGCAGCGCGCTCACCACCGGCGCGACCGCGCGGGTGGACTCGGTGTCGATCCACAGCGGCCGATTCAACGGCACCGGAACGCAATACGGCACCCGCAGCGTCCCGCGTTCGCGCGCGTACAGCTCGCCGAGCCGGATGCCGTCGCTCGGCGTGACCGGTTTCTCCCAGACCGGCGAGTCCCAGGACGCCAGCGCGGGCGGCAGCATCAGATCGGCGTCGGCGAGCTCGCGCACGAGCTGCGCGCTGTCGCGCTGATGGTTGCTCTCGGCGGTGGCGATCAGTTCGTCGTTGCGTTGCTGTGCCGCCCGGCGCGCGGCGTCGGCGACCGGGGTGTTCCTGGTCTCGGGATCCGCGACCGCGACCGACAGTTCCTGGTCCAGCCGCTTGGCCGCGTAGTCACGCGCGGACAGCAGCGCGGCGGCCGAACGAGCGGCATCCTCGAAGATCATCCACAGGCGTTCCAGGCCGTGCCCGACCTCCAGTGGCGCCGCCGCCGCGGAGCGGGCTTCGCTGGCCATCGGACCAGCCATGGTGTGTACGCCCGGCCCGGTCTGGTGGGCCGCGGTCGGCTGGGGCACCGCACCGACCTGTGCCGCTGAGCCGGTCTGCGCGGCGGGATCGGCCGGGTCGTCCTCGACCTCGACGCCGTGCGCGGTCAGCAGCACACCGAGGCCACCGGAGTAGCCCTGCCCGACGGCGCGCAGCCGCCAATCGGTGCCGCGGCGGTACACCTCCAGGCAGATCAGTGCCGCCTCCCCTGCCGATGGCGTGATCACGAATTCCGCTGTGGTTCGGTCGTTCTCGGACAGCGTCGCGGTCACCGTGCCGAGCCCGCCCGGACTGGCGGGCACGGCCGGGTCGGCGCTGACCACCAGCAGCACCGCCTTGGCGTCACCGCGCACCTCGGGCAGCGTGATGGTCACTTCGTCCGCGTCCAGCCGCACCCCCGCGGCGGTCGGCTGGTTGTAGAACACGAAATCCTCGGGGGCGAAGACCTTGAGGTTCTCCGCCACCACCAGCGCCGAAACATCCAGTGCCGCATCGGCTTTCGCCCGGAATCGGACGACATTGCCGGTCAGTGGCGTGTTCTGACCGGCCTTCAGTTGAATCACCTTGTCTGCCTTGCTGTTCGCGCCGGCCCCGATCAACCGTGCTGCAGGAACCGGCCGAGATGGGGTACTGCCTCACCGGGATGCTTGGCCGCGAAGCCTTCGCCGAGCGCCTGCATCTTCCAATCGTTGCCGACCCGGAAGACCTTCGACATCGCCATCGCGGTGAAGGGCATGCCGCCGGCCAGGGTGTACCTGGCCAATTCGGCATTGGTGGTGCCGTCGACCAAGCGGCAGAACGCATTCTGCACCTGTTCGAAGGTGTGCCCCTTGTAGGAGGTCACGATGAACACCAGCGTGGACACGTGCGCCGGGATGCGGGTGAGATCGACCAGGATCACCTCGTCGTCGCCCTCGCCCTCGCCGGTGAGGTTGTCGCCCTGGTGCCGGATCGAGCCGTCCTTGGAGGTCAGCTGGCCGTAATAGGCGACGTCCACCGGGTTCGTGTCGGCGAACATGACCACCGACGCGTCGAGGTCCACATCGACGGTGCGGTTGCCGAACATGCCGCGGCTCTTGACCGGATCCCAGCCCAGACCCATCTTGACGAAGGTCAGCGCGGCGCCGCCCTCCTTGCGGAGCGTGACGCGCTGGCCCTTCACCAGGCTGACCGGGCGGTCCTTGCTCAGGCTCACCTCGGCGGGCGGCTGCTGCGGCGGAACCGGCTGTCCGGGTGGCGGATACGCGCCTTGGCCGGGTGCGGCGCCCGGTCCGGGCGGCGGCGGGTAACCCTGGCCCGGCGGCGGGTAACCGGGACCGGGCGGCGGATAGCCGGGGCCGGGCGGCGGGTAACCACCGGTCGGCGCGTACTGCGGATCCTGGGCCGGGTACGCCGGTGTGGTCGGCGGCGGCTGCGTCGGGTAGGCGGGCGGCGGCGGTGGCGGTGGCGGCGCGGCCTGCGGTGCGGGCGCGGCCTGCTGCTGGGACGACGAATCGTCGACCGTCACGCCGTGGTCGGTGACCAGCGCGGCGAAACCGCCCGCGTAGCCCTGCCCGACGGCGCGCACCTTCCAGCTGCCCTGGCGGCGGTAGAGCTCGAGCGCGATGACGATCGACTCGGTGCTCAAGCCCTCGATCTGGTACTCGTACAACCGATTACCCGTCGCGTCGGACACGATCGCGGTCGGCGCGGGGAATTGCCCGAAGTTGCTGTTCGCGTCGTCCAGCGTGATCACAGCGCGAATCTGCGCGATATCGGCGGGGACCGAGTTCAGCGACACGGCAAGCGAGGCGGGCTGCCCGGCGGGTGCGGGCTGCAGGTTGACCCCGGGTCCGCTCGGCTGGTTGAAGAAGACGAAGTCCGCGTCGGAGCGGACCTTGCCCTGCTCGGTGACCAATAGTGCGGAAAGATCCGCCGGCGCCGTGAGCTGGATGGAGATCACCACGTCGTTCGTGGCCAGCGGACCGTTTTGGCCCTTGGCGAGTGTTGCGGACAAGTTAGACCCTTCGCTTGTCGGTGCGTTCGAATGCCACTCTACGAGAAAGGCGCGGGCAACGGTTCCGGTAAACACCCTCGTTGACCCCGACAGTTGCCGGGGCATCGGCTAATGTGTCGACACGCAGTTGGAATGTGGGGTTTTTCCATGTTCCCGTAACGAGACAGCGAGCAAAAACACCCTCATGGCGCAACTGTTCGAACAATCCAAGAAGGTGATCGAGGCGCACCTCGCCGGGACGAGCCTACGGGCGATATCCGGGTCGATGATCGCCTACGAAGGCAACGTGCAGTTCAAGGCGGCCGGTTTCGGCGGCGGCGACGGCGTGCTCGCCGGGCTCAAGCGCCGCGCCACCGGCGAGAAACTCGCGCTGATGGAGTGCTCCGGCAACGGCCGGGTCTTCTTCGCCGTGAACGGCCAGCACGTCACCGTGGTCAACCTGAACAACGAGACACTGCAGGTGGAGTCGCAGCAGCTGCTGGCCTTCGCCGGGAATCTACGCACCGACGTGCGGTTCGCCGGCCTGCGCGGCGCGTCGACCGGCGCGGGGCTGTTCACCACGACGGTGTCCGGGCAGGGGCAGGTCGCGCTGTTGTCGGCGGGCGGGCCGCTGATCCATCTCGAGGTGTCGCCGCAGTACCCGCTGGTGGTCGACCCGGACGCGTTCGTCGCCGCGCGCGGCAACCTCAATCAGTCGTTCGTCACCGACGTCTCCTGGCGCACGGTGGTCGGTCAGGATGCGGGCGAGGCGTTCTCGCTGCGCTGGGACGGCCAGGGCGTGGTGTTGATCCAGCCGGCGGAACGGTAAGGGCGAGCGGATGTTCGAGAAAGTCAACAGCAAGGTCGTCAAGGTCAACGTCGGGATGGCGGGTGGCGTGGCCGCCCGCACCGGCGCGATGCTGTTCTACACGGGTGACGTTTCCTTTGCGCCGCACCAGATTCCGGGCGGCCAGGCGATGGGCGGCGGCGGCGGGTTGATGCGCATGGCCGGCCGCATGATGGCCGGTGAGCACGAGCGCACCATGCTGGCGCAAGGCACCGGTGAAGTGCATTACGGATTCGCGGGACTGGAAGTCCATGTGGTCCACATGCAGCCGGGTGCGATGCTGCGGGTCGAGGCTTCGCGATTGCTGGCCAATACCGCCGGTTTGCAGAGCTCCATTGTCTCGGTGATGAGTTCGGGTGGCGGCGGAGGCGGTGGCGGCGGCGGACTGATGGGTGCGCTGCGCGGCGCCGCGACCGGGGCGCTGACCGGCCAGGGCATGTTCACCACGCAACTGTCCGGGCAGGGTGCCGCCGTCCTGCTGGCCCACGGCGGATTCCTGGAACTGCAAGTGGGCGGCCCGAATCCGATCGTGGTGGACCCGCAGGCGTTCGTCGCCGCGTACGGAAACGTGCAGACCGAGCTCAAGACCGCGCTCAGCTGGCGCGACGCGGTGGGTCGCGGTTCCGGCGAGGCGATGCAATTGCATTGTGTCGGTCAGGGTGTCGTGTACGTGCAGGCGTCGGAAGAGAAGTTGTGACCATGACCGATATCTTGAATCCGATGAATCTCGGTGACAGCGACAATATTCCGGGAAACAGCTACGCCTACTGCATCGACCTGAACAAGCCGTGGTTCATGCGCAAGGGCGCGATGATCGCCTACTACGGCGACATGCGATTCCAAATGCTCACCCATGGCCTGCAGGGCGGGCTGATGCACATGGTGGCGCAGCAATTCTCGGCGCCGCTGTTCACCGGCGACTATGTGGTGGCCGAGGGGCACGGGAAGCTGATCATCGGCGACCGCGGCTACGACATCAATTCCTATGACCTCGAGGACAACGGCAACCTCACCATCCGCGCCGCCAACCTGCTGGCGTTCGAGCCGGGCCTGTCGCTGAACCAGTCCATCGTGCCCGGCTTCCTCACCCTGATCGGCACCGGCAAGTTCCTGGCCTCCTCCAACGGCCCGGTCATGTTCGCCGAGCCGCCGCTGCGGGTCGACCCGGAATCCCTGGTCGGCTGGGCCGATTGCCCCTCCCCCAGCCATCACTACGACCAGCGCTGGATCTCCAGCTTCCTGGCCGCGGGCGCCGCGCGCTTCGGCGTCAACTCCGGCGAGGAACGCCAATTCGATTTCACCGGCGCGGGCACCGTGCTCATCCAGTCCAGCGAGAAGGTGATCAGCGACGCCATGCTGGTCCGCACCATCGAGGGCCAGATCCAGAGCGGCATCACACCCACCGGACTGCAACGTCTGCAGGGGGTCATCGCTCAGCAGTTGGGCGGGCAGCAGGGGTACTGAGTACCCGTCCGGGGCGGCGCCGCCCTGGACTGCGCTACGTTCAGACAAAGCCAGACGTCTGGACAAGGTGGTCGATACCGTGGCACGACGTACGAAGCTGTTCCGAACCCTGGTGATCGCGGCTGCCGCTGTCACCAGCGCCGGCCTGAGTCCCGCAGTGGCCGTCGCGCAGCCCGGCGCGCAGTATGTCGCGCTCGGTAGCTCCTACGCGGCCGGGCCGGGGATCGCGCCGGTCGTCGACACCGGGTGCGCCCGATCGGCGCAGAACTATCCGCGCCTGCTCGCCGACGCGCTCGGGCTCGCGCTCAGCGACGTCACCTGCTCGGGCGCTACCACGGCCCACATCCTGGACACTGCGCAGCGACTCCGGGACGGGCGGTCGGTACCGGTACAGCTCGACGCGGTGACCGCCGATACCCGGCTGGTCACCGTCACCGTCGGCGGCAACGACCTGCGTCTCGTCGGCACCATGATCACCCAGAGCTGCGGTAACGCTGCCGCCCAGGCGTTTTCGCTGCCCACGGCGGCGGCGGAGGTGGCGACCCGCGGGTGTGCGCTCGGTGGCGGCGAGCTCGCTGGGCCGTCGATGGATACGGATTACGGTCGCGTCGAGCAGGCGCTGGTGCGTATCGCCGACGCGGTGCACGCCAAGGCACCCGATGCTCGCGTGCTGTTCGTCGACTACCTGCCCGTCGTAGACCGCGAAGCCACCTCATGCACGACCGTGCCCCTGCAACCGCACCAGGCCAGCGCCGCGCGTGCAGGCTATGACGGGCTGCTCGCCGCGACCGCCCGCGCGGCCCGCTCGGCGGGCGCCGACGTCATCGAGGTCGACCAAACCCACACACCGTGCACATCCACCCCGTGGGTCACCGGTTTCGCCGATCCCTTTACCCGCACACCGGATCTCGCCGCCGTCATGAGCTCGTACCATCCCAACCTCGACGGCATGACCGCCATCGCCGAGCAGATCGCCGACCTGATCAGCAGGTAGCCGCCCGCAGGTGGCGGCGGCCGAACGACCCGCAGTCATCCTTCGGATCGTCCGTTCGGCGGACGCGGTGGCACTCGGGGCGGGGTTAGTTTCCCGGCAGGACTTTCGTGCTGGGAGGCGCCATGAGTGTGGGGTTGATGCTCGTCATCATCGTGGGGGCGATCGTGATGATCGTGAAGCGGTTCATGGGGGAACCGGTGGACGCGCGTGACACGTTTCTGACGCCGTTGATCCTGGTGGGGATCGGTATCTACAGCGTCACCAGGGTCGAGGACCTCAATGGCGTCGACATCATCTGGCTGGTGATCGGTGGTGTGGTGGGCATCGCGTTCGGTGCCGTGCGTGGCACCACGACGGTGCTCTTCGAGCGGGACGGGCATCTGTGGCAGCGTTATACCGCGAAAACCCTTGGCGTCTGGGTGACTTCGGCGGCGGTGGGCTTCGGCCTCAACCTGCTCGGCAGCACCATGGGGATGCATCACGACGCCAAACCCATCACCCTGTCGATCGGTATCAGCATGCTCGGTGAGATGTGCACGCTGGGACTGCGCGCGCTCGCGACCGGTATTCCGTTCGCGCCGGACAAGAAGGCCGCGGCAACTCGGCTCGAGACGTACATTCCGCGGCAGCGGCCGAGAACCGAACGCTCGACAGCCCTGCGCGACAGCCGCGACTTGCTCGAGCAGTTCCGCGACCGTAGGCGATGATCACGAGCCGATCATGAGATCTCGTGCTGGGCGGCCCATCCGTCACGCAAGATCGTAGTCAAGTCGGATCTCGTTGCTTGCCAACCTAATTCGCGATGGGCCAGGCCGCTGTCGCTGACCAGCAGCGGTGGCTCCTGCGCCGCGGGCCGATGCTCGACAACGATGGCGCGACCGGTCAGCCGAGTGGCCTCGGCCACGAGTTCAGCGACACTGGTGCCACCGCCGCTGCCGATGTTGTACCGGCGGCACGCACCGCGCTCGGGCAGATGCGCGACGGCCGCCGCGAAAGCCGTTGCCGCGTCCTCGATATGCACGTAGTCGCGCACCGCGGTGCCATCACCGTTGATCGCCAGGAAAGGCTCGTCGCCCGCCGCTACGGCGAGGACGCGCGGCACGATCCTGGTCGGATCCGGGTCCGCACCGCCCGCGATATTGAACAACCGCAGAACAACAGCCGCGAGCTGACCGGTCGCCGCCTGCGCGGCGATCACCGATTCGGCGGCCGCCTTGCTTGCCGCGTACGGATGTGGCGGACGGTCCGGCAGTTCCTCCGACATCGGCTGCCGGTCCGGCGTGCCGTAGATCGACGCGGTGGACGCGAACACCAGCCCGCCCACCTGCGCCGCGGCCATCGCACGCAGCAGCGCGACCGTGCCACCGACATTCACCTCGAAGTAGCGCAGTGGATCGGCGAGGGACTCGCGGACGCGAGTGAGCCCGGCCAGGTGACACACCACATCGATGTCGCGGACAGCCGCGGCCAAGGCCTCCGGGTCGAGCAGGTCGGCAGTCCGAACCGGACCCTCCCCCGGCGTCCCCGCGCCACGCACCAGCCCGATCACCTCGTGCCCGCTGACCCGCAGTCGCTCGACGACGGCACCGCCGAGGTAGCCGTTCGCACCCGTCACCAATACCCGCACCCGCACATTGTCGGGTGGCGCAGCGCGCGGTCGGCCACCGGGCCGACGGGACCTACTCAGCCGACGGTGCGCCCTTGATGAACCAGTTGATGATCTCCTCGCCTGCGAGGATGCCGGTGGCCCGGGTGATGGTGAGGTTGGGGTGGGTCCAGTTGAGATGTTCGAGTTCGCCGTGCCGTGGCCGGATGGCGTAGTCGGCGGCGCGCAGCATCTCGGCGTCGAGGGCGCCGTCGCCCGCGGCGAAAGTCTCGGCCTCGGTGGCGAGTTCGCCGGATTCGAGCAGACGGCGGCGGACCTCGGCGACGGCGTGGCTCTTGCAGACGACGTCGGGCATCGAGTAGATCTTGCGGCCCTGCTGGGAGGCGGACCAGCCACGAGCCCGGCACCAGGCGTCCCACTCGGCCAGGAAGCCGGCGGGAACTTCCTTGGGGCGCACGACGAGGTAGCAGAAGAGGTCGTCGGCCTCGCGGAATTTGGTGACCCACGAATCGTCGATACGGGCCCGGAGTTCGGCGGTGACCTCAGAGAGCGTCGCGCCGCCCGCGCGGACCTTGGCATCGATGTCGATGCGCCAGCGCAGGTCCGGCACGCCGTCCACGAGGATGTTGCCGCCGTTGCTGGTGATGGCGTAACGCCATGGGGCGCCGGGCAATTGGATGCGGGTGAACTGCTTGATGGTGCGGGTGGTCGTCGGGATGACGGCGGCGGGTTCGGTGAGGGTCTGCATGCGCAGCGCGGCGGCGGTCGTCATGAACGACAGCGGCGCACCCTCGAGATGTTCCACGCAGACGGTCGGCACGTCGGCGGTCGCGCTGAACGCGTTGCGCGAGTAGATCATTGTCCGGTCCAGGTCGGTGGCGACCAGCGTGCGTCTTCGGGGTCTTCGTAGCTCCATCACGGCTGCTGCACGTCCTTGATCAGTCCCATACACGAGTAGGCCAGGTCGGGCACGACCTCGACCGGCACGCCGCGGGCCGCGGCGAGCAAGCGAATGTGCGCGTGTTCGGGCGCCTCGGCGTCGCGCACCAGCACCAGCCACGGCATCCGCCGCAGCAACACCCGGGTGGTCTCGCCGACGCCGGGCTTCACAAAGTTCACACTGGCGACGCCGTATTCGGCGCGGACCTGCTCGACCGAGGCCCAGCCCGCCCAGGTCGGCGTGCGATCGCTGTCCCGAACGGCCGCGACCGCCGCGGGCACCCGAGCGCGGACTGCATCGAACGCGGCGGTCACGGTATCGATCAGGCGCTGCGAGACGTCGTCGTCGGCGAGTTCGCGGTAGTACTTGGCACCGTGGAACTCGCCCGGCCCGATCAACGTGTCGTTCAGCACCGTGCGGGAAACCAGGCCGGACACAGTCGAATTCAGGCAGGCGGACGCAATGAGGAAGTCATCGCGCGTGCCATAGGTGCGGACGCAATGCCCAGGGTCGGCGAGCACGGCGAGCTCATCGTTGAACCGCGCACCGCCCGCCGCGTGGTACGCGTCGAGCGCCTCGGTGAGCTCGCGCGTGATGGCGCCCTTGCCGGTCCAGCCGTCCACGAACACGATCGAAGTCGGATCATGATGGCGCGCAAGGTAATCCAGCGCGACAGCATCGATACCGCGATCCCGCACGATGGAGACCGCGTAGTGCGGCACGTCCAGGCGCCCGGCGGCCCGCCCGGAGCGCAACCAGCGCCGCATGAGAATGCCGATCGGTGTGCCCGCCCGCGCCAGCGACACCAGCACGATGTCGTCGCCGCGTTCGGCCACCACGAGTTCGGCGACGGTGGCCACGGCCAGCGCCAGCCGTTCGGCACTGTCGGCGAGCACCTCGTCGAACAGCGAACGGTAGGCGGCGTCGGGCTGGTACTCGATCGGCAGCGACTCCGCGTAGTGCGCGACACCGGCTTGGATGCGCCGTTCCCGTTCGGCCACGTCGGCCTCGAGGTCAACGTCGGACAGGTCCTGCAACAGCCACGAAACGTCTTCGGCCGCATACGAACCGAACTCGGGACCGTGCAGCGGTTCGGGCAGTGCGCCCGCCACCGTGGCGTCACCGCGCGCGGCATGCAATGCGCGGGGATCGGCACCGGGGATCACCGCGACGAGTACATCGGAGCCGGAGGCGGTCAGCGCATCGACGAGCCCACCGTCCGCGACCAGCGCGGCGGTATCGGCGGGCGGGTCGATGACGACGACCAGCACCGGGTCGACGGTCTCGACCGGCGCAGCACCTTCGGGCTGCCCGGAGAACTCCGCCGTCCAGTGCGCGTTGTACAGGTAGCGCGGCGCTTCCTGATCCGATTCCGGTGCGGTGAAACGGAATCCGCGGCGCAGCGGGTATCCAGGCTCGTCCAGCACGTAGGCCGGTGACCGCGTGGTGGTCTGGTATCGAGTCGGCGTGCCGGAGTCGGCCAACTCCGCCGCGAGCCGCAGCGGCAGATACATCAGCTCCTCGTGCGCGAGCACGATCACGGGCCGTCCTGGGTAGGTGAGCTCGAGCCGCGACCGCAGCACCTCGTGCGCGGCCTCGACGGCCGCGTCGAACGCGGCGAGGTCCGCACGCAGGATTCCGTGCCTGCCGCCCTCGGGCACCGTTGCGGGCCAAGGCAGCTCGACTCGTTCGAACGAACCACGCTGTGCAGCAACGGGGTTCAGTTCAGGTTCCGGCAGGTCCGCGACCGCGTCCACCAGACCGTCGGGCAGCACGGTGCGCCCCGACGCCAGGCAGACGGTGTCGATGCTGACGCCGAGCTCGGCGGCCGCCTTGTCGAAGGCGATGCGATCGGCGTCCAGGCGCATATCCACCAGCGAGGCGAGCAGGTAGTGCGAGCGCGGCGAGAAGGCGTGCAGCGCCCGGATCGCGTCGAGCGCCGTTGCACCGGTCGAGATTTCGTCGTCCACCAGCACCAGCGGAAGATCGTTCACAAAGATATCGGCGGGCACGGGTTGCAGCAGATGCGAGGTGGCGTGCGAGTGCCCCTCCTCGAATCCGGTGAGGGTCTGCGCCTCGGCGACGTCGCGCCGCGTCGAATGCAGATAACCGACCGCGCCGATCCGCGCTGCCACGCAATGCCCGAGCCCCGTCGCGGTTTCGGCGAAGCCGAGCACCAGCGCCTCGCGGTCACCGAGCAGCTCACGCACCAGGTCACCGAGCCGATTACCGCCGTCGAGCACCACTCGCGGGTCGGTCGGCAGATGCTTACCGAGCACGGTGGACACCAGCAGATGCGCGCGCCGCGGATTGCGGCGCAGGCCGGGCTGAATCAGCTCCGCGATGGCCAGCTCGGCGGGCAGCGCACTGGCCTGCCCGGCATCGATCGCACTGTACGACTCTTCGTGGTGCAGTCGAAGACCGAGAGTTTTTGTCGCCCAGGGAATTCCGACAACGTCGAGCGCAGCGCCGGTCATACCGTCACCAACGCCGTCAACAAATCCACGAACGAAACTCCCTTATTCGCCACACCGAAAACCCGCGCCCGCAACAGCGTCTGCCGCGCCCAACTACGGTGCGGGCGCATTTCATTCATCTTGTTCCGATAACCCGACGCCGCGACGCCGCCGACATCCACCTGCAGAATGTCCAGCGCGTCCGAGTACTCCTCGTGCGTCACCACCGACAGCGCGTGCACCGCCGCCACATGCGACGGATGGATCACCGTTTTGCCCTGGATCCCGTTGGCCCGATCCAGCGTGATCTCGCGCAGCAGACCGTCGAGGTCCCGGCTCACCAGGTACTGCCGGAACGGCACCGCGTCGGACTCCTCGAAGGGCGCGGTGCGCAGTAACGGCCGGAACATCCGCTCGTGATCGGCGAAGTACTCCCAGACCGGCCCGGTGATCACGAAACCGGTCCCGTCCGCGCGGCCGAGGTAGTTCACGATGTCGGCGATCACGTCGGCGACCACCCGCACGTCGTAGATCGTCAGATCCCGGTCGCGCCGAATGCCGAACGTCGAGCACATGTCGGTCGCACCGACCCGCACCGCGAGCACCCGCTCCCGATGTTCGGCCAGCAACTCCGCGATCAGCGTCAGCTCCTGGTCACGCGTCTGCCGGTGCACCAGCCCCGCCGATTCGAGCACCGGCATCCCGTAGATGGGCCTGCCCAGCCGCCGCATCGCCGCGTCCAGCGCGGCGAGATACTTCGGCCCCGTCGTGCTGTCGAACTTGGGAAACACGAAGCCGGTCAGCACCGAGGCGCCCGCACCCAACTGCTCGACGATCTCGCCGATCGTGTCCGCGTCGCGCACCCGGACGAACAGCAGCGGATTCGAATCACCGTTGGCCGCCAACAGGTTGAGCGTGTCCACCGTCTGCCGTTTGGCCAGCTCGACCTCGTGATCGGCGACCGCGTCTTCCAGATCGATCACCATCGAGCACACGCCGCGTTCGGCGCGTTTGCTGATGGTCAGTGCCAGGTCCGGCCGGGTGGCCGGTGCGTACAGCGTCGCGCCGAGGCCGACGGCCAGTAGTTCCCGATCGGTGTAGTCGTCACCGAACGGCTCCGGCTCGCGGTGGAACAGATCGCGCGCCTCCGGTCCGTGCAGCTGCCGGAAATGCCGCAGCGGCATGCGCTTCCGCAGGGAAACCTCCCGCTGGACGGCGATGCCTGCGGTCATCGTTTTCCCACCCTCATTCTCGTCGTGGTCCTGCTTGTTTTCTCATTCGATCCACTACCCCGGCTATGAAGTCGGTGATGGTATCCAGCTCCACCACATAGGCCCAGTAGTTCGGGTGCCTACCTGTCAGTGTTTCGCTGATCCGGTCGATCCGTGCGGCCTGCGCGTCCAGCACAGAGCCCCATTCGGTGACGAGCCCGCGACTCACCGCGAGCATTTGGGCGTCCCGCAGCCGAAATCGTACGGCCTTGGCTTTCTCTTGCGGGTCGGACCGTACTTCACGCAACGTGGCGAGCCGTTTGATGACGGCGTCGACCCGTTGCTCGGCCTCTGTCAGATACCCGCGGGCGGATGTGGTCAGATCAAGTGCTATCTCCGGGTTGTGCTCCGCCGCTGCCGCGCGCGCCCGGCCCAGGGCGGCCTCCGCGGCCTCGATGGCTCGCTGGCTTTCCCGCTCATTGTCAGCTAAATCGGCCGAACTCGCAGCGTTGAATTCGCGCAGCAGGCTCGAGTACGCCGGTGCGAGGCCCTCGGCCTTGGTCCGCGCGGCGGCGAGCCTGGTGCTGACCGAGGAGATCGCGGTCTTCGCGGCCGTGGCCCGGGTCGGCGCTTGCGCCAACGCGTCCGCCAACCTTTTCGTCGCCGCCTCCAGCCGGTTCGCGGCCTCCCGGACCGCGGCGGCGGACGCGCCCGGACCCAGGGCTTCCAGTGTGATGAGAGCCTCATCGACGGCCGCGGTGTGTGCGCGCACCGACGGGTAGTTCGCGTACTCGGATTCGGCCGCCTGCCCGCGCACCCCCGCCGCGGTGACCTTCACCTGGTGGGCCAGCTGCGGCACGGTGCCGAGAATGGCGACGGCCTGCTCGAGCTGAGCCTGATGGCGGCGGTAGAACTCGTCGACGGCGCGGGCCGCGTCGGTCAGTTGCCTGGTCACCGTCTGGGTCTGCTGCGGGCCCTGCGCCTGCGGGGTTCCTTCGCGTTCGGCCTGGTCGAGCTGCTCGGTCAGCGCCACGTACGCCCCCGCCGCGTCGTAGCAACGGCCGCGCACCGGCTCCCAGGCCGCGGCCATTCGGCGGTCCGGGAACACCTCCTCGGCCGCGTGCACCGCCGCCTCGGCCGCGCTCTGGCGCTGGTCCATGTCGAGGAACGCGGCCGCGAGCGAGGCTCGCGCCTGCTCGATCCATTCGTTGTTCCCGGACGAACGGAACCAACCACGCCTACGACCCGCCACGCCCCGATCTTAGAGATCTCTCGTGTTCACCGAGGGTTCTGCGGGTTCCTACGCAAGTTCGCGGAAACCTACTACTGTCGTAAGGCGTACCCGGCGATTCGGACATGCTGGGAACCAATGACGGACTATTGAAAGGGAATCCCGCATGGGTGTCAGTTTGTCCAAGGGCGGCAATGTCTCGCTGACCAAGGCGGCGCCTAACCTGACCGCCGTCGCAGTCGGCCTAGGGTGGGACGTACGGACCACCACCGGGGTTGACTTCGACCTCGACGCCAGCGCGATCGCGACCGGCGCGGACAAGAAGGTCCTCTCGGACCAGCACTTCGTGTTCTTCAACAACCTGAAGTCGCCGGAAGGCGCCATCGAGCACGCCGGCGACAACAAGACCGGTGAGGGCGAGGGCGACGACGAGGTCATCAACGTCGACCTGGCCAACACCCCGCCGACCATCGAGAGCATCTTCTTCCCGGTGTCGATCTACGACGCCGAGACGCGGCAGCAGTCGTTCGGTCAGGTGCGCAACGCCTACATTCGCGTTGTCGACCGCAGCAGCAACGAAGAGCTGGCCCGCTACGACCTCACCGAGGACGCCTCGACCGAGACCGCGATGGTCTTCGGCGAGCTGTACCGCAACGGTGCGGAGTGGAAGTTCCGTGCCATCGGTCAGGGCTACGCGGCCGGCCTGGCCGGTATCGCCCGTGACTACGGCGTGAACGTCTAAAGCACACTTCACTACAAGCAGGGGGCCTGGTGACGGGCCCCCTGCTCGTGCGCCCGGTCCTCCGGATGCGCGGGAACCCTGCTGCATGCAGGATCGTTGGACAAGCAAGGGTTCTCCGGCCACGCTGGTATCAGCGGCGCCAACTCGGTTTCATCAGACAAGCGCTCGGACGGATGCTCGTCCGGTCGACGCAAACGAAAGGTCCCCCGCGTGGTCGTGCGCATTTTCGGCATGTCGATCGTCGTGACACTGCTGTCGCTGGTCGTCGCCTTCCTGTACGGCGGACCAACGGCGTTGGCGCTGGTCCTGATCCTCGGCATCCTCGAAGTATCGCTGTCCTTCGACAACGCCGTCATCAACGCGACGGTGCTGCAGCGGATGAGCGAGTTCTGGCAACGGATCTTCCTTACCGTCGGCATCCTGATCGCCGTGTTCGGCATGCGCCTGGTCTTCCCGCTGGCGATCGTCTGGATCACCGCGGGGCTGAACCCGGTGAAGGCGTTCGACCTGGCGCTCAATCCCCCCGAGGGCGACGCGGCGTACTTCCCGAACGGCGAGCCGAGCTACGAAACGCTGCTCACCGACGCGCATCCGCAGATCGCCGCGTTCGGTGGCATGTTCCTGCTGCTGCTGTTCCTCAACTTCATCTTCGAAGAGCGTGAGATCACCTGGCTGTCCTGGCTGGAGCGCCCCCTGGCCCGATTCGGCAAGCTCGACATGCTCTCGGTGGTCGTCGCGTCCATCGGCCTGGTGCTCACCGCGGAACTGCTCACCCCCGACGACAAGCGCTCGACCGTCCTGCTCGCAGGCCTGCTCGGCATGGTGGTCTACATCGTGGTCGACGGGCTCGGCTCGATGTTCCACACCGAGGAGCACGTGGGTGACGGGCCGTCGGAGCTGGTCAAGGCCACGGGTAAGGCCGGGTTCTTCCTGTTCCTCTACCTCGAGGTGCTCGACGCGTCGTTCTCCTTCGACGGCGTGATCGGCGCGTTCGCCATCACCGCCGACCCGATCATCATCGCGCTCGGCCTCGGTCTGATCGGCGCCATGTTCGTCCGGTCGATCACCGTGTACCTGGTGCGCAAGGGCACGCTGGCGGAGTACGTGTACCTCGAGCACGGCGCGCACTGGGCGATCGGCGCGCTGGCGGTCATCCTGTTCGTCTCGATCGGCGTGCACGTCAACGAGCTCGTCACCGGCCTGGTCGGTGTCGCGTTCATCGGTGCCGCGTTCATCTCCAGCATCCTGCGCAATCGCCGCGAGGACGACAAAGAAGTGGAGAGCGAACGAGAGCCGACCCCGGTAGGCTGATTTTCGGCAGGCAGCCGAATACTCGTGCGGCAGCGGCCACTCCCTCGGGAGGACCGCTGCCGCTCCCATTTCTCTAGGGGGATCACGCCGATGGCGAACGACAGCAACGCCGGTGGGGTCAACCTGTCCAAGGTGACCCTGTCGAAGGCGACACCCAGCATCAACCTCACCAAACCGGGTGAGCAGCAAGGCAACATGCGGGTCAACCTGAACTGGTCCACCGGCTCGAAGGGTTTCTTCCGCAGGTCCAAGCCGGTCGATCTCGACCTCGGCTGTCTCTACGAACTGGCCAACGGCAACAAGGGTGTCGTGCAGGCGGTCGGCAACAATTTCGGCGCGCTCGACGCCGAGCCGTTCATCGCGCTCGACGGTGACGACCGCAGCGGCAACGCGGCCGGCGGTGAGAACATGCACATCAATCTCGCACGGCCCGAACTGTTCCGGCGCATTCTGATCTTCGCCTTCATCTACGAGGGCGTGCCGAACTGGGCCGCCGCCGACGGTGTGGTCACCCTCTTCCCGACCTCCGGCCCGCAGATCGAGGTCCGGCTCGACTCGCCGGTGGACGGCGCCCGTTCCTGCGCCATCGCGCTGCTGCAGAACCAGGGCAGCGGCATCACGGTCCACCGTGAAGTGCACTACATCAACGGTGCGCAGAAAGAGATCGACGAGGCGTACCGCTGGGGCATGAACTGGCACAGCGCTCGTAAATAGACCAACCCCTCTCGCGCGCGATAGACCGCTCGACCAGCGCGTTCGGTGGACATTCAGACCACGTTCAGTCGGCTCCAGATGCTGTAGGAGATCGATCGCCGGTACTGCGGCGCTCCGACGTGAACTGGAGGAAACCCATGACCACCACCCCGAATGTGCTGCTCGTACACGGCGCCTGGGCCGACGGGTCCAGCTGGAACAAGGTGATCGAGCGCCTGCTCGACAAGGGCTTCGACACCGTGGTCGCCAGCCAGCTGCCGCTGCGCGGCTTCGCCGACGACGTCGCCGCCGTCACCCGCGACCTGGACGCGCTGACCGGTCCGACCATCCTGGTCGGCCACTCCTACGGTGGTGCCGTGATCAGCCAGGCGGGCGCGGCTCGCGCCGACGTCACCGGGCTGGTGTTCGTCGCGGCCTACGCCCCCACCGCGGGCCAGTCCGCCTTCCAGATCAACCAGGAATTCGGCCAGGACCTGCCCAGCGGCGCGGACCTGGTGAACATCGGCGCCGAGGACGTCCCGGACCTGATCATCGCCCGCGACCGCTACCACGCCGACTTCGCCGCCGACGCCGACCCGCGCGAGGCCGCGCTGCTCGCCGCCACCCAGAAGCCGACTTCGGTGCTGTCGCTTGCCGGTTCGGGCACCGCGACGCCCGCGTGGCAGACGCTGCGGGACAACACCTGGTACCAGATCTCGGAGCTGGACGCGATGATCCACCCGGACCTGGAGACCAAGATGGCCTACCAGGTGGCCACCGAGGATCACATCGTTTCGCTGGCCACCGGGCACGCCTCGATGATCACCCAGCCGGACGCCATCGCCGAGCTGATCGCGCGGGCGGCCGGTCGTTAAGGACGGACGACACGATCGTTCGCATCCCGGCCCACGTCAGCCGGTGGGCAGGCTGCCGGCTGACGGGATGCTCGCCGTCGCACCGAACAGATCCCCGATGAGCTCGAGATACCTTGTGGCGCCGATGGTTTCGGCGTGCGAGCGGGCTTCCCAGCGGAGTTCGACGGCCCGTTCCTGGTCGCCGCTGTCGTGCCGGACCGCGGCGAGTTCCAGCAGCGCCGGGATCAGTTCGACCGGCGAGTCATAGCGGCGCAGCAGGCCGACGGCCCGGTCGAGCAGGTCCGCGTCCACGCCGCCCGGCGCGGCGGAAGCCATGGCGCGCAAGGCCCTTCCGATGGTGCCGGGGGTATCCCACTGTTCGGCCAGTTCGAGTTCCGCGGCGGCCAGTTCGCGGGCCTGCGCGTGGTCGCCGAGGCGCACCAGCTCCATGGCCGCCGAACTGCGCCACGGGATGTGGGCCGGGTTGCGGATGCCCACCGCGGCGACACGGCGGCCGCAGTCCAGGAAGTGCGCGATCGCCTGGCGGGAATCGCCGCGGGCGGCACACAGCAGACCCTTGACGTGAATGACCACGGTCCACTCCCAGGTTTCGGGGTTCGCATGCTCGGTCACGCTGTCGAGCCACTGCTCGGCCTCGGTCAGGCGGCCCAGCCCGAGCAGGGCGTGCGCGTACTGGGCGACCAGTGCCAGCGGCGGCCGAATGGACTCGTCGCCCAGCGTGCCGACGGTCGGTGCGACCTCGCGCAGCACCCGGCGGTAATCGCCGCAGCGCAACAACACTTCCGAGTGCAGGATGAGACGGTAGACGTCGATGGTGCCGAAGTGGTGGTCCTTGCGCTGTTCGCTGAGTTGCCTGGCCAGCGCGAGGTCGCCCGACCACATGGACAGGTGCGCCAGCAGGCCGATCAGTTGCTGCGGCAGCACTTCCCAGCCGCGGGCCGGATCGGGTTCGGCGGGAAAGCGGGCGAGAGTCTCGCGTGCGGTGTGCCGCACCCGGAAGGCGTCGTCCCAGGTGAGTATCGCCGTGGTGATCTGATCGGTCGAATCGGTGCCGCGCAGTGCGGCGATGTAGTCGCGCCACGACGCCGAGGTCAGTCCGGCGACCGCCCAGGAGGCCGAGCGAATACTCTTGGCCGCCAACGGATCTCGACCTTCGGTCTCGGCGAGTACCTCGCCGACCAGCGCCATCGCCGCGCCCGACTGCCAGCGCGTCGACATCGTCCAGGCCAGCGGAATGAGCGCGGTCGGCGCGACCTGACGCGCACGCTGGCTGTGCAGCGCCTCCTCCAGGTGTGCGCGGGCCGCGGCCGGGTTGGTCCACAACTCCAGCTGGCCGAGGCGAACGAGGATGTCATCGCGACCCGCCGGCGCGGTGATGCGCAACGCCGCCGCCAACTGGCGCACCGCGTCGACGATCAGGCCGTGACGCAGGCATTCCTCCGCCGCGTCCAGCAGTACCACCGTCCACCGCGCGTACTGCACGCCGACCAGATCACGGAGGTAGGCCGCGACCTGTCTGGCCGAGTAGCCTGCGCTGCGCGCCTGTTCGGCGGCGGCGATCCGGATCCGGTCCGTTTCCTCGCGGCGGCCGAGCCAGCGAATCGTGTTGCCGATCAACCGATGACGGAACACCGGTGGTGTCACTGAGGTCAAAATGCCTGAGGCGGCGAGTAATTCGCAGCGGTGCTGGATCACGCTGACCGGTTCGTCACAGGCGGCAGCGAGCACCTCGATGGTCGGCGCCACATCCGCCAGCACGGCGAGAGCGCGCAGCATCGCGACGCCGCGTGGGGAGTATCGGCCGAGCAGTCGGCTGATCGAGCGCGAATAGCAGCCCTCCGGTAGGTATTCCGGGATGCGGTCGTGGTCGCGCAGGGCGACCAGGTCGGTGATCAACGCACCGGCCAGCAGCGGGATATCCGCCGTCACCTGCTGAATGTCCGCGGCCAGTCCCGGCGGGCACACCGCCCCGGTTCGCCGCTCGTACAGACCCTCGATCGCGGCGACGCTGAGCCCACTCGGCCGCAAGATCGCGACGGCGAGCGGTTCCAGCTGTGCATGCAGATCGAGAATCGCAGGCTCCCAAGGACGTTCGTCCAATGCCAGCACGAGCAGCACCCGCATCCGGCGTAGCCGTGGCGCCACCGCCGTCAACACCCGCGCGGAACGCTCGTCCAGGTGCTCCGCACCATCCACCAGCAGCACGTGCAGCCCCGCCGACGAGTCCTGAATCAGCTTGGCATGCAACGCTTCCACCAGCCGAGCATCGGAGTCCTGCGCCGACACCTCGACACCGGACAGCTCCGCGATCGCCCCCAGCGGCGGCGCACCCTCCCACGGCGGCGGCAGGTCCACCCGCCGGGCTTCAGGCACCCGACGCGCCAACTCGTCGAGCAACTGCGTCTTCCCGAAACCCGGTCGCCCCGAAATCACCACCAACCCACCGCTGCCCGCAGTGGCCCGCTCGGTCCACGCCGCGATCCGCGTCAACTCCTGGTCGCGTTCGAACACCAGCGGTGCTGCGGAATCAGATTGCGGTACCGGTGCCGATGGTGGTGTTGTCGGCGGTGTCACGCCCGTTGCCAATGCCGATGCGACCGGCGGTGTCGACGCCGTTGCAGGTGCGATCGTCCAGGTGGGGGCTGCTGGCGGTGTGGGCATCGGCGCGAACCCGACCGCCGACGGTCCCACTATCGGCACCGCGGCTGCCGATGTCGGTTCCGCTACTGGTGCTGGTGCCAATGGCGATGATGGTGCCTGCGGTGTCGATGCAGGTGCTGGTGCTGTTGGCGCCACAACCGATGTCGGCGTGGGTGGGAGTGTCGGGGTCACTGGCGAAGTCGGTGCTGGTTCCGGCGGCGCAAAAGCCGGTGCCGGGGGACGTAGCGACGTCAGGGCGGTCGGCGATTTCGCCGTCGCCGTCGCCGTCGCCGCCGACGATGACGCCGGTGCCGGTGCCGGTGCCGGTGATGATGGTGTCGGTGCCGCCGGTAATGGTGTCGATGGCGGTACTGGTGCCGGCAGTGTCTCCGCTGCCAGTGGCGCCGGCGCCGCAAGGGAAGTCGGCGTAGGAGATGTCGGCGCCGGTGCGGGTGCCCGAGACGGAGCCAGGGCAGCCGACGACGCCGGTGCCGACTGTGTTGCCGCCGGTGGCGACGCTGGTGCAGGCCACAGCGCGGACACCATCGCGAGTCGATGTTCAGCGCCGGGCGGGAGCGGTGCCGACTCCCTAACCCAGGCGGTGTCCGAAAGCCGCTGTGCAGCGGTACCTTCCGGAGTCTCAGCGGTCCGAGCGGCCGCACCATCAGACCCACACTGACGCGTAAAGCGCTGCGCGACAACGGCAGTCGAGTCAACAGCCGACTCTCCCGCGGGTGGTTCGGCGACCCGGCCCGGTTGCCTCTCGGCGTGCGGTCGTTGTGGTGCCCGAGGCACCACGACCTCGCCGGACAGGATCTGTTTATGCAGGACGCGAAGTTCCTCCCCCGGTTCGACACCCAGCTGATCCACCAGCAAGTTGCGGGTCTCTCGGTAGACGTCCAGCGCCTCGGACTGACGGCCGCGCGAGTACAGCGCACGCATCAGCACCACGCGCGGACGTTCCCGCAGTGGGTGTTCCGCCGTGAGGACACGCAGCCGATCGATCACCTCATCGGAACGGCCCAGTGCCACAGTGACATCGAGGCTGTCCTCCACCACCGCGAGCCGCCGTTCGGCCAGCGCCGTGCGTTGGCGTTGCGCGAACGGGCCGGGCAGTCCGGCGAGCGGTTCACCGGAATACAAGGCGAGGGCCTGCGCGTAACGGTCTTCGGCGCGGGCCCAATCGCCGGCTTCGCGAGCGCGGCCCGCCTCCCCGACCAACCGGTCGAACACGCCCAGATCGGTCTGCTCGTCCTCGATCCGCAGCTGATATCCGCCGTGACCGGACAGCAGCAGCACCGGTGGCGTGCGTGGTTTGCGGTCCGGCTCGAGTACTCGGCGCAGCGCGGACACGTACGTCTGGATCACGCCGACCCCGCTGGCCGGCGGCACCCCGTCGTACAGCGCGGCGAGCAGGCTCGACGCCGACACCCATTGCCGACGCCGGAAGGCCAGTACGCACAGCACGGTCCGGCGCTGCGGCGGGCCGAGCGGAAGGATCTGCTCGCCGCGGTGCGCTTCCACCCCGTTGAGCAGCGTCAACCGCACCGCGGGCGGCGAGCCCGCGACCGCCTGATCCATCCGTTCTCCACCGCCTCACTCCGACCTGGCCCGACCAGGGTAAGCGGACCGGCGTCGGAGTGAACACGGAAAGCATGCGCACCGCAGGGGCAGTGACCACCGCGTTCGCGATCCGTCGGCACGGTCGGGACCGGTCGCTGAGCTGGGCGTTCGGCGCGTCTCGAGCAACCGTTCAGCAGCGCCCGGCACGCTGTCCGCCGAGGTAGGCAGTGACGCACCTCGCAGCGCGAAACAGGGAGACGAGACAACCGTGCACACCGTGGTCAAGGTCGCGATCATCTATTACTCGGCAACCGGCAGCGTGTACCGGCTCGCGGCGGCTGCCGCGGCGGCCGCCGAGAAGTCCGGCGCCGAGGTCCGGCTACGCAGGGTGGGTGAGCTGGCACCGGCGCAGGCGATCGCCGCGAACCCCCTGTGGTCGGCCAATCACGCGGCCACCGGGCACGTCCCGGAGGCGCAGATCGCCGACCTGGACTGGGCCGAGGTGATCCTGTTCGGCAGCCCGACCCGCTTCGGCTTGCCCGCCGCCCAGCTGAAGCAGTTCATCGACACCGCGGGCGGCCTGTGGAAACAGGGCGGCCTGGTGAACAAGGTCGCCTCCGCGTTCACCTCCACCGGCACCGCGCACGGCGGTCAGGAATCGACCATCCTGGCCATGAACAACACCTTCTACCACTGGGGTTCGATCATCGTGCCACCCGGCTACGCCGACCCGGTGCAGTTCCGCTCCGGCAATCCCTATGGGGCGAGCCATGTTTCGAACAACGGACAGATACCGCCCGGCGAAATCGAGTTGGCCGCCATCGAATTCCAGACCCTGCGCGCGATCGAGATCGCCGCCGCTCTGCAGCGCGGATTCGCGCGGGGTAGCGCGAACCGGCCGAGCGGCTATCCGACCGAGATCAGCGCGCCGGGCGCGAACCGCGGCACCGGCGGCGGCACCGGCCGGAAACCGCGCGGCCGCGCCCGCAGAAACAGAAAGAACAGCGCGACCAGCAGCACCGCCCTGCCCCACACCCCGAACTGCACGACCTTCTCCATATTTTCCCAGGGCAGGCCGGAACCCAGCGCGTAGAAGTACCGGAAAACGCCGATCCCGAGGGCGGCGTCGGCGACGAAGTAGGCCGCGATCGCCGCCCACGGCACCTCCAGCAGCACCAGGAACGGCACCAGCCACAACGTGTACTGCGGTGAATGCACCTTGTGGAACAGCAGGAATCCGCACAGCATCGCGCCGCTCACGCCGACCCACGGGAACACCTTCGTGGCGAGGTATCGCTTCCCACCGAGCCACATCGCGAGTGCGAACGCCGTGAGCACCAGGGTCGGCGAGGCGATAGACACCACCTGCTGGAACAGTGCCTCGCTCTGCGTATCCGGCCCGAACAGCGGCCGAAGTCCCCAGTACCAGATGGAATTCGTGGTGATGTCGGCCTGCCGCAACTGCTGGAAGGTGATCGAGGCCCGCCACCCCTCGTACCCGGCCAGCGCGAACGGCAGGTTCACCGCGATCACCGTGCCGATGGCCGCGCCCGCCGTCAGCAGCGCGCCGCGCACGTCCAGGCCGGTGTCCTCGCGGTCGCGTTCGACACCACCGGTGAGCACGTAGGCCAGCAGCGGCAGCACGAAAATCCCTGGGTACAGCTTCAAACAGAACCCGAGACCCAGCAGCACCGCAGCCACCATGCCTCTGGTGCGCAACGAATATCGGGTCCACGTCGCGACCACGTACACCGCGGCGACCGCCGTGCACACCACCGGGAGTTCCCAATTGTGGAAGGCGTAGAGCACCAGCGGCGGTCCCGCCGCCCACAGCAGCGCGGCGGGACCGGCGAGCCGGGCCAGCATCCAGGCGGTCAGCAGCGCGAACGGCGCGAGCAACAGCGCGGAGTGCCGCAGGAACTCGGCATCGTTGTCCGCGCCGAGCGCACTCAGCCACATCAGCGTGCCGCTGAGCACCGGGTACTCGACCGCCCCGCCGACCAGCGTGCCGTCGTCGGTGATGCCGCCGTGCACGTAGGGAAAGACGTGCTCGTTGATGTCGCGGCCGAGCCAGAGGAACTGGATATCGGAGTAGCAGACATCCGAATCCTTGGTGACATCGAATACCGTGCTGCGACCATCGGCGGTGAACGGCGCTCCCGCACACCGCGCCTTGTTCGCATACCCGAGCGCCAGGGTGAGCGCGCACAGCACGAGCACGACCGCCGCCAGCGCCACGCGACGGGTCACGCGGCGCGCGATCAGGTCGCTGATGGCGAGTCCGGTCGGCATGAGCACCACCCTAAGCGGCACGGCCGGACCTCGTCTGTATCCCCCGCAGATACGGACGCGCCAGCTGATTTCGTCCTTACCTGGGTAACTCACCGGGCACGCCCAGGACCCGACCCGCTCGTGACCGACGGCCCGCGACGGCAGCCCGGGCGCACCCACGACCGGCAGAAGTCGCGGAGAGGCGGGGGAGTTTCGGTGGTCAAGGGCGGTTCATGTAGCCTTGTCGGGTTGCTGACGCAACGACCCTCCTGCCACGGAGAGCCCGTGGCCGTTTCCTAGTCCACAGGAGGTGATTGGTCCGTGCGTCATTACGAAGTGATGGTTATTCTCGATCCCAGTCTGGACGAGCGCACCGTTGGTCCGTCTCTCGAGACGATGCTCAACGTGGTTCGTACCGAGGGCGGCAAGGTCGACAAGGTCGATATCTGGGGCCGCCGCAGGCTTGCCTACGAGATCGCCAAGCAGGCCGAGGGCATCTACGCGGTGGTCGATCTGACCGCGGAGCCCGCGACCGTGAGCGAACTCGATCGCCAGCTCGGCCTGAACGAGTCGGTGCTGCGCACCAAGGTTCTGCGCCACGACAAGTAGTCCCGCAAACCTCGATTGCGTCGGTGCCTATATCTAGGCTCTAGCGCAACAGCGAGACGCGGACTGCACACCGAGCAGGAGGAACCACATGGCAGGCGACACGGTCATCACCGTCATCGGAAACTTGACGGCCGACCCCGAGCTTCGATTCACGCCCGCGGGAGCGGCGGTGGCTAATTTCACCGTCGCGTCGACACCCCGTGTGTTCGATCGTAATTCGAACGAATGGAAAGACGGCGAAGCGCTGTTCCTGCGCTGCAATATCTGGCGCGAAGCTGCGGAAAATGTCGCCGAAAGCCTGACCCGGGGTTCCCGAGTCATCGTCAGCGGACGGCTCAAGCAGCGCTCCTACGAAACCCGCGAGGGTGAGAAGCGCACGGTCGTCGAGCTCGAGGTCGATGAGGTCGGCCCCTCGCTGCGCTACGCCACCGCGAAGGTCAACAAGACCAGTCGCGGCGGCGGTGGCGGCGGCGGCTTCGGGTCCGGTGGTAGCGGTGGCTCCGGCGGCAACGCGCCGGCCGGCTCCGGTAGTGGCGGTGGGCGTTCCGGCGGTGCCGAGGACGACCCTTGGGGCAGTGCGCCCGCGGCAGGCTCCTTCGGGGGCAGCCGCATGGATGACGAACCGCCGTTCTGACAACGGCTCTCATAGGCCCACTTCGCGTGGACCATCAATGATTACGGAGTAAACGACCATGCCTAAAGCGCCAGCGCGCGAAAAGGTGCTCAAGAAGAAGGCTTGCGCATTCTGCAAAGAAGCCAAGTCCGGAATCGTCAACATCGACTACAAGGACACGGCGCTGCTGCGTAAGTACGTCAGCGACCGCGGCAAGATCCGCGCCCGCCGCGTCACCGGCAACTGCGTGCAGCACCAGCGTGACATCGCGGTTGCCGTCAAGAACTCGCGTGAGGTGGCCCTGCTTCCTTACGTGTCGACGGCTCGCTGAGTAAGGGAGGCACGCAAATGAAGTTGATTCTGACTGCTGACGTGGACAACCTCGGTGCGCCCGGCGACACCGTCGAGGTCAAGGACGGCTACGGCCGCAATTTCCTGCTGCCGCGCGGACTGGCGATCGTGGCCAGCCGTGGCGCCGAGAAGCAGGTCGCGGGCATCCGCCGGGCGCAGGACGCCCGTAAGGTGCGCGACCTGGATCACGCCAACGAACTGAAGCAGGCCATCGAGAACCTCGAGTCGGTCTCGCTGTCGGTGAAGACGGCGGGCACGGGCAAGCTGTTCGGCTCGGTGACCCAGGCGGACGTCGCCTCGGCCATCAAGGCGGCCGGTGGACCCGTGGTCGACAAGCGCAGCATCGAGCTGCCGAAGTCGCACATCAAGTCGACCGGCAAGCACGGCGTCGTGGTGCACCTGCACCCGGACGTGGTGGCCAAGTTCGACCTGACGGTCGCTGCCAGCTGATATAGCACCACATCGAAGACCACTCCCGTGTTCGGCACGGGAGTGGTCTTCGGTTGTGCGACGCCGGCCACTCTTCTGAATAACTAGCTGTTTGCTCATTACCGGGCACTGCCATACGGAACATTTTCGGCAAATCGTCGCTGGTCACAGGGTTCCCACGGACAGGCCTGTGGATTACCGAGGAAACCGACCGGTGGCAATGTGATTCAGCTCATAGCCGTCACCCGTGCTGTTAACCCAACACGCCCGGCCGTTCAACTTGGCCGACACGCCGCGACTTTGTTCATCCACACGTGGATAGATCGGTAAATCGATGTCTATCTGCGGTTTTTCGCAGGATGACCTGGGTTTTCCCCAAGTAGTACACAGGGGCTGCACACAGTTAGGTGAACAGTCCCCAAGTTATCCACAGGTGTGTGCACAGCAGCGTTTGGCGACCACCCTTCGGGTCGCCTAAGTTCGTCGCTACGTCGTGAACGAACGGCCCGCACGTCCGGAAATCGTGGATACCGCAACGGTAGCTGGAACCCGCAGGTGGTCTTGGTCATCAGCCGCTGCCGCTGCGGCAGCGTGTCGGAGCACCGAGAGTAGAACGATCATCAATAGCGTGGGCCCCGGTGGGTAGAGAGAGGACGGTCGAGTCTCATGGCAGTCGTCGATGACCGCGGGCACGCGAACTTCCCGCCCGAACCCCCCGGTGAGGATTTCGGGCGCCAGCCACCGCACGACATGGCGGCCGAGCAGTCCGTGCTCGGCGGCATGCTGCTGAGCAAGGACGCGATCGCCGACGTCATCGAGGTCATGCGGCCCGGCGACTTCTATCGCCCCGCACACCAGCTCATCTACGACACCATCCTCGACCTCTACGGTCGCGGCGAACCCGCCGACCCGGTGACCGTCTCGGCAGGCCTGGACCGCCGCGGCGAGCTCAAGCGCATCGGCGGACCCCCCTACCTCGTCACACTCACCCAGACCGTCCCGACCGCGGCCAACGCCAGCTTCTACGCCGAGATCGTCGCCGAAAAAGCCATCCTGCGCCGCCTCGTCGAGGCCGGCACCCGCATCGTCCAATACGGCTACGCCGGCGCCGACGGCCAAGACATCGCCGAGGTCGTCGACCGCGCCCAAGCCGAGGTCTACGAGGTCACCGAACGCCGCACCACCGAAGACTTCCTCCCCCTCGAGGAACTCCTGCAGCCCACGATGGACGAGATCGACTCCATCGCCAGTCGCGGCGGCATCTCCCTCGGCGTCCCCACCGGTTTCACCGAACTCGACGAACTGACCAACGGTCTGCACCCCGGACAAATGGTCATCGTCGCGGCCCGACCTGGCGTTGGTAAGGCCCTGGCACTCGACACCCCGCTGCCGACCCCCACCGGCTGGACCACCATGGGTGAAGTCCGCGTCGGCGACGAACTCCTCGACGCCAACGGACACCCCACCCGTGTCGTAGCCGCCACCGACATCCTTACCGACCGCCCATGCTACGAGGTCGAATTCTCCGACGGGACCGTGCTTGTGGCGGACGAGGAGCATCAGTGGCTGACCGAGACCCGGGCCTCCCGACGGTCCGCCCAGCAGGCGACGACCGGCTACAACCGTTACCGCAATCAACGCACCTTCGCCGCGATCCGCACGACCGGTGAGATCGCGAGCACGCTGCGCTGCGCCACGGCCGATCGCAGGCTCAA
The DNA here is from genome assembly GCF_004634405.1 of Nocardia sp. CS682. Lineage (NCBI taxonomy): Bacteria > Bacillati > Actinomycetota > Actinomycetes > Mycobacteriales > Nocardiaceae > Nocardia > Nocardia sp. CS682. The sequence goes on from NZ_CP029710.1 coordinate 4,484,827, forward strand.
TCATTCTGTGGACAACACGCAGCCGCTGCAGTTGCCCGCTCGTGACCTCCTGGTGCCGCCGTATACCCTCGGTGCTTGGCTCGGCGACGGCACGTCCGCTGCCGCGCAACTCACTACCGCTGATCCGGAGATCGTCGCTCGCATCGAAGCCGAAGGTCTGACGGCGGTCCCGTCCAAGACCGCGCACTTGCGTTACCAACTGCGGTTACCTGCCGACGAGCCGATCCCGTCGCGCGAATGCGTGGTGTGTGGAACGGAATTCACCCCGTTCACCAGCGAAGTTCGCACCTGCGGCCGCTCATGCGGCGGTAAGGCGCGGTTCCACTCCGCGCCGGTCGCCGCGCCCACCTGCGTGCACTGCGGCGGGCCGTCGATCGGGCTGCGGATGTGCCAATCATGCCGAAACACAGTGGGCAGCGTGCAGGCTCGGTTGCGGACAATCGGCGTGCTCGGCGACAAACACATTCCGATCCAGTACCTTCGATCCGCCGAAGCCCAGCGTCGCGCGCTGCTCGCGGGTCTACTGGACACCGATGGCACAGTGACCCACGGTGGTTCGGTCCAATTCAGCGTGACCAATGAGCGGCTGTTCCGAGACGTCCAAGAACTCGTTGTCAGCCTCGGATACCGCTGCCACGTCTCTACGAAGCGCGTCCGCGGGCGGTCTGAGAGTTCATCGACCGCGTACACCATGACGTTCTCCACAGACGACGAAGTATTCGGCCTGTATCGAAAAGCGCTGCTACACAAGGAGCGCCGAGCGAGCCGCAGCACCGCGCGATCCGGTTCCCGATACATCGTGGACGTCCGCCGTATCGACAGCGTGCCCGTCCGCTGCGTCGAAGTCGACAACGCCGAACATCTGTACCTCGCCGGACGATCGATGGTGCCGACGCATAACTCCACGCTCGGCATGGATTTCATGCGCAGTTGCTCGATCAAGCATGGGCTGCCCAGCGTTATCTTTTCGCTGGAGATGAGTCGCACGGAAATTGTGATGCGTCTGTTGTCGGCCGAGGCGAAGATCAAGCTCGGTGATATGCGTTCCGGGCGGATGAGCGACGACGACTGGACCAAACTCGCGCGGCGCATGAGTGAGATCAGTGAAGCGCCGCTGTTCGTCGACGATTCACCGAACCTCACCATGATGGAGATTCGGGCGAAGGCGCGGCGCCTCAAACAACGCCACGACCTGAAACTCGTTGTGGTGGACTACCTCCAGCTGATGACCTCCGGTAAAAAGGTCGAATCCCGGCAGCAGGAAGTCTCGGACTTCTCGCGAAATCTGAAACTGCTCGCCAAGGAACTCGAGGTTCCGGTGGTCGCGATCAGCCAGCTGAACCGTGGTCCTGAACAGCGAACCGACAAGCGCCCCATGGTCTCCGACCTCCGCGAGTCCGGCTCGCTGGAACAGGACGCGGATATGGTCATCCTGCTGCACCGCCCCGACGCCTTCGAACGCGACGACCCACGTGGTGGCGAAGCCGACCTCATTGTCGGCAAGCACCGTAACGGCCCGACCGCCACCATTACCGTTGCGCACCAGCTGCATTTGAGTCGGTTCGTGGATATGGCGCGCGGTTAGCGAACGACGATTACGGTGATCTATCGCTGCGATACGACGCGGCATTCACCGGCGAAATCGCCGCTCTGAAACCCGAAATCAAGGTGGCTGCTATCGCCACGCCGGTGCCGTCGACGCGCTGCGCGTCGACGACGTCACCGCCACGACAGGAGATGGCACCCGATATCGGCAGGTGGGGGACCAAAAGCAGACTACCGAAAGTGGGTGGTCACGTGCCCGAACGGCATGGCACCACAACCGCATCAAGCTTGGGTACTTGCCGATGAGGACGTCGCGATCTTCGAACAGCATCCGGGTGAACACAACGATGCGATCGCCGCGAGCATGCAGATCGTGCAATGACCGAAGCTACGCGACAACGGCTCATGCCGGTTCTGTTTGCAGCACGGGATAGTCGGTGTAACCCTCGGCGCCGCCGCCGTAGACCAGGTCGCGGGCGTATTCGTTGAGGGGGGTTCCGGTGGCGAAGCGGGCGGGGAGGTCGGGGTTGGCGATGAAGAGCCGTCCGAACGAGAAGAGGTCGGCCAGGCCGGTTTCCAGGATCTTTTCGCCTGCGGAGCGCGTGGTGGGGGTCGGGCCGTTGAAGTTCGCGATGAGGGTGCCGGACCAGCGGGGGCGCAGGTCGGCGAGGGCGCGGTATGCGCCGCGTTCGATTATGTGGAGGTAGGCGAGGCCGAGGGGGTCGAGGGTGTCGACGAGGGTGCGGTAGGTGGTCTGTGGATCTTGTTCCGCGAGCTGGTTTTCCGGGTTGTCGGGGGAGATGCGCAGGCCGACGCGTTCGGCGCCAACTTCGGCCGCGATGGCCGTCGTGATGTCGACGGCCAGTCGGAGCCGGTTGTTGCGGGAGCCGCCGTAACGGTCGGTGCGCTGGTTGGTGTTCTCTGCCAGGAACTGCTGGATCAGGTAGCCGTTCGCGCCGTGGATCTCGACGCCGTCGAAGCCGGCCGCGATGGCGTTGCGTGCTTCGGTGGCGAAATCCTCGATCGTTGAGTCGACTTCGGCGGTGGTCATCGCGCGCGGCGTGACATGGTCCATCAGCCCCTGGCCGGTGAAGATCTGGGCGTCGGTGATGCGCACGGGCGAGGGTGCCAGCGGAGTCGCGCCGCCCGGCAGGATCAGCGGGTGGGTCATCCGGCCGACGTGCCACAGCTGGGCGAAGATGCGTCCGCCCGCCGCGTGCACCGCATCGGTCACCGTGCGCCAGCCTGCCACCTGCGCGTCATCGACGAGGCCGGGAATGCCGGGGCCGCCTTTGCCGAGAACGTTGGCGTAGATGCCTTCGGTGACGATCAGTCCTGCGCTCGCGCGCTGGGCGTAGTAGTCCGCGGTGAGCGGGTTCGGGACGCCGGTGGAGTCGTCCGCGCGTCCCCTGGTCATCGGGGCCATCGCGATGCGGTTCGGCAGATCGAGTGCGCCGCGGCGGTAGGGGCGTAGCAAAGGGCTGTCGGACATAAGTTTTCCTTTCACGATGTGGATCGGGGGTCAGCGAGCGAGTGCGGTGACTTCTACTTCGATCTGCCAGTCGGGCTGGGCGAGGGAAGACACTTCGAGCAGGGTGTCGGCCGGGTATGGCTCGCTGAGGAACTCCTCGCGGAGGTGGATGAGCTTGTCGAGATTGGCGGCCATGTCGGTGATGAAGATGCCGACCTTCACCACGTCACCCAGGTCGGCCCCGGCCTCCGCCAGCACCCGCTTGATGTTGGCGAACGCCTGTCGCCCTTGTGCCAGAAAGTCGTCGGAGACGGTGCGTCCCTGCTCGTCGATACCCGATTGCCCGGACACGTAGATGAGGCCGTTCGCCTTGATCGCCTGCGAGATCTTGTACGGCGCATACCAGTCGGGGGTGGTGGCGATCTTCTCGATGCGTTGCGTGGTCATCGTCGTCCTCTCAGATGTTGTATGTGCATGCAATAAATGTAGGTGCATGCAGATATTGTCACCACGAGTGCTCGGCTGTCAACACCGGAAGGCAACCCCCGGGCAGGCTGCGGTTGTTTCAGTAGTAGACGCCGAAGCAATGGAGACTGAGGCAATGAGTTTCAGGCTGGCGGCCTATGCCGTATGCATCGAGGATGGGCGGGTGTTGCTCGCCCGGCAGATGTCTCCGGACGGCGAGAGCAACTGGACTCTGCCGGGTGGCAAGGTCGAGCACGGCGAGGATCCATTCGATGCGGTGACGCGGGAGTTCACCGAGGAGACCGGCTACCGTGGGATCGTCGAACGCCTGCTCGGCGTGGATTCGCGGGTGATCCCGGCGGCCGCCGCACGAGCCGGAACCGAGCACCAGAACGTCGGCATCTTCTATCGAGTCCGCGTCACCGGCGGCCGCCCCCAGCCGGAGTCGAACGGTGAAACCGCCGAGCCGACATGGACTCCCCTCGCCGACGTCGATCACCTGCGGCGATCGTCACTGGTGGACGTCGGCCTCGCCCTTGCTCGGACGCTTCCGGCAACCGGTCATGTCGCTGCCGTGCCAGTGGGCGGGTTGATCCAGTACTGAAGCGCCGTGAACGTGCTGTCGGCCCGCGGGTCAGTCGAGGACGGCGTAGGCCTCTACCTCGACGAGTACGTCGGGCTCGAAGAGGTAGTCGACGCCGATTGCGGAGAGGGGCGGTAGGGGCTGGGGGATGCCGAGTTCTTCGGTGACGCGGTCGATTCCGGCGACGAAGTCCGGGTACTTGTCCGGGGTCCAGTCGGTGACGAAGAAGCGGAGGCGGACGACGTCGGCGAAGGTTGCGCCGGCGCCCGCTAGGCCGACGGCGGTGTTGCGCAGCGCGTGCGCGAGTTGGCCGGCGAGATCACCTGGGGCGACCGGGTTTCCTGCGGCGTCGCGGGCGATTTGGCCGGCGACGTGCACGTGGCGGGTGCCGGTGCTGATCGAGACGTGGTGGTAGGGGACGGGGGTGAACATGCCTTCGGGGGTCAGCAGTTGCACGGCCATGGGGTTCCTCTCGGAGTAGGTATCCGATGTCTACCTGGTGCCCCGAGGACACTTCAACGAGACTAGGTGTCATGCAGGAAACCGCTCTCACACCTTCGGACAACCCGCAACTGACCGCGCAGCACCGTGAGTTGCTGGATCAGCTGCTCGACAAGTGGTCGCTGCAGGTGCTCGACGCGCTGTGTGGAAGCCCGTTGCGCTTCAACGAACTTCGCCGGGCGATTCCGGTGGTGACGCAGAAGTCGCTCACGGCCACGCTGCGGCGGCTGGAGCGCAATGGGATGGTCGAGCGGATCGTGACGAATACGCGTCCGGTCGCCGTGGAGTACCGGATCTCGCCGCTGGGTAAGACGTTGCAGGATCTGATCGACGCATTGTTGCGCTGGTCCACCGTCACGTTGCCCGATGTCGAGCGGGCCCGGGCGCGCTTCGACGACCAGGTCGACGCCGAGCAAGAGCGAACGCTGTGAGGTAGGTCGGCGAAAGTGGCTGCGTCTCTGCGACATTTGCCGGCGAGCTCCAGAAACGCCGACTATCGCGTGATCCGCACTTCGACGGTACACATCCAGTTACCCTGAGGTGATGCGATTCCGGTTCCGTCGATATGCACTGACCGTACTCGCCGCTGCCGCGTCGACGATGCTGCTATGCACGAACTCTGCTGCGGCTCCGCCGATTCGCCCGGTAGCGGCGCCGCTCGGAGACTTCTTATGGGGTGTCGCGTCCTCCGGATTCCAGTCCGAAGGTCATGCGCCCGACAGCAATTGGACGCGCTACATCCCCAAACACCCGGATTACGACGCATTGCACGATTCGGTCGACTTCTACAACCGCTACGAATCGGACATCGATGCGGCCGCCGCACTCGGCGTGCGAGTGTTCCGCGTCGGGATCGAATGGGCCCGAGTGCAACCCGCGCCGGAGGTGTGGGACGAGGAAGCATTCCGTTTCTACGACGCCGTCATCGCGGCTATCACGCGGGCGGGAATGCAGCCGATGATCACTCTCGACCACTGGGTTTATCCGGGCTGGGCGGTCGATCGCGGCGGCTGGCGCAACCCGGGCATGGTCGGCGATTGGCTGGACAACATGCGTACGGTGGTCGATCGCTACGCCTCCCGCAATCCGCTGTGGGTCGCGGTGAACGAGCCGGCCGCCTACATCTCGCACGAGGTCCGCAGGGGCGCCGCCGACGCCGGCGAGATGCTGGATCGGATCGCGCAGGCGCACAACGCCATCTATGACCACATTCACCATGTGCAGCCCGGCGCGCAGGTGACGAGCAATGTCGGTTATGTCGCCGGGGCGGAGGGCGAGGTCAACGGGTCGTTCCTCGATCGCATCGGACACCGGCTCGACTACGTCGGCATCGACTATTACTTCGGTTACGACCCGGTGCAGTCACTGCTCGGCGGCATCAGCAGAGCCACCGGATCCGCCATTCCGAGCCTGCCGGGCACGAATATCTGGGATCTGCCGTTGCGGACCGAGGGCATCTATTACGCGCTGCAACACTATTCGCGCCGCTACCCGGGTAAACCGCTCTACATCGTCGAGAACGGCATGCCCACCGAGAACGGCCGACCCCGGGCCGACGGCTATTCCCGCAGCGATCACCTGCGCGACACCGTCTACTGGATCCAGCGCGCCAAGGCCGACGGCATGAATGTCATCGGCTACAACTACTGGAGCATCACCGACAATTACGAATGGGGCAGCTACACACCACGATTCGGGCTCTATACAGTGGATGTGCGCACCGACCCCGGGCTCGTCCGCCGCCCCACCGACGCGGTCGGCACCTACACACAGCTCGTCGCCGAGGGCGGCGTCCCCGACGGCTACCGGCCCACCCGCGCCCCGGCGCCTTGCTTCCTGGTCGACCCACCGGCCAGCTGCCTGAGTCCCGTCGGAGTTCCGTAACCACCAGGTCACGCCCGGTCGGGTGGCCGCGGCCTGCCCAGATGGTCGACCATAGGGGCATGTCGCTCAGCACGCACGAAGCCGATCTGTTCGAGAGTTACCGGGGTCGTCTGGAAGCGATCGCCTATCGGCTGCTCGGCTCCGCCGGTGACGCCGAGGACGCCGTGCAGGACGCGTACCTGCGCTGGCATGCGGCCGACCGGACCCGGATCGAGACCCCGGAGGCCTGGCTGACCAAGGTGCTCACCAATCTCTGCCTCAACCAGCTGACCTCGGCCCGGGCCCGGCGGGAAACCTATGTGGGGCAGTGGCTCCCGGAACCGGTGCTGGCCGGCGATCGGATGCTCGGCCCGGCCGACACGGTCGAGCAGCGCGAGTCGGTCTCCCTCGCGATGCTCACCCTGATGGAGCGCCTGTCGCCCAACGAGCGCGTGGTGTACGTGCTGCGCGAGGCTTTCGGGTACTCGCACCGGGAGATCGCGGAGATGCTCGACCTGACCGAATCGAACTGCCAGCAGCTCTACCGGCGCGCCAAGCAGCACGTCGGCACCGAACGGCCGCGCGCCGAGGTCGATGCCGACACCGCACGCCGGATCGTCGAGGAATTTCTCGCCGCGGCGCTCAGCGGCGATACCGAGCCACTGATCCGACTGCTCACCGACGACGCGGTGAGCATCGCCGACGGCGGTGGGCGGCTGCCTGCCCGCAAGATTCCAGTCGTCGGTGCCTTCGATATCGCCCGGTACCTGCGTCACGTGTTCCAGCCGACCCCGGCCAAACGAGCCTTCGTCGGCGACGACGCGGTCTTCTATGCCGTGGTGGTCAACGGTGCGCCCGCCGTGCTGGTCGAGGTCGGCGAGCGGGTGTACGGGGTCGTGGGTCTCGAGCCGACCGCCGACGGCGTCGCGGCGATCCACATCCAGGTCAACCCCGACAAACTGGCCCGCATCGCTCGTCAGTGGGCGGCCGCCGGGCCGCAGGAGCCGATCATCCGGAAGTGGTGACCCACATCACACGAGCTTTCTGTCAGGGATCGCGGGGCTGTCCGGTTCAGGAGGTGTACGCAACCACAGAGGAGCTCGCCATGAAGCATCGCATTGTCGTCCTCGGCGCCGGATACGCCGGAGCCATCACCGCCGGTCGCCTCGCCAAGCGGCTGCACCGCGACGACGTCGAGATCACGCTGGTCAATGCCGATCCCGAGTTCGTCGAGCGGGTGCGCATGCATCAGCTCGCGAGTGGCCAGGAGCTGGCGCCCCGCCCGTTGCGCGACATGTTCGCGGGCACCGGGGTGCAGGTGCGGGTGGCCCGGGTCGACGCGGTCGACGTCGACGGCAAGACCGTCGATCTCTCCGATGAGCACGGCGCCGCGACCCTCGGCTACGACAGTCTCGTGTACGCCTTGGGCAGCACCGTCGCCGACTACGGCACCCCCGGCGTCGCCGAGCACGCCTATCACGTCGCGGGTAAGCAGGCCGCGCTGCGACTTCGGAACCGCTTGAACGAGTTGGCCTCCGGCGACACCGTGCTGGTGGTTGGCGGCGGTCTGACCGGTATCGAAGCGGCCACCGAGATCGCCGAGGCCCGCCCGGACCTCCAGGTCGCGATCGCGGCCCGCGGCGGTGTCGGCGACTGGCTCAGCGACAAGGCCCAGCGCCACCTGCGGCGTACCTTCGAACGGTTCGGCATCACGGTGCACGAGCACGCCGACGTCGTGCGCGTCGAGGCGAACGGTGTGGTCCTCGCGTCAGCTCCGGCGGAGGCAGCGCCGATCCACGACAGTGCGAACCGGATCCCGGCCCAGCTGACCGTCTGGACAGCGGGTTTCGCGGTGCACCCGATTGCCGCCGCGACCACTCTCGAGGTGTCGGCGAGCGGGCAGATCGTCGTCGACGGCACCCTGCGCTCGGTGTCGCACCCCGATGTCTACGCGGTCGGCGATGCGGCGTTCGCGATGGGTGTGGGCGGCCGGCCGCTGCGGATGGGTTGCGCCACGGCTTCTCCGATGGCCTGGCAGTGCGCCGACGCCCTCGCCGCGCGGTTGACCGGGCGCAAGGTTCCCGAGACCCTGATCGGCTATGCCAGCCAGTGCATCAGCCTCGGTCGCCGCGACGCCATCATGCAGAAGGTGACGCCCGACGATCAGCCGACGTCCACCGTCCTCACCGGCCGGATCGCCGCCCGCGTCAAGGAGCTGATCTGCTCGGGGGCGGCGTGGAGCGCCGCGCACCCCACCCTGGGGATGCCGAGCCGCCGCCGTCACCTGGCGGCCGACACGGTGGCAGCCGAACTCGTCGCCAAGTGACGGGAGCCGCTGTCGCGCAGTCGAAGCCACCGGTCCGCGAGCGGCGGACCGGTGGCCGAGCTTCAGTCAGCTGATGGGTAGTCGGCCGGATCTTCCGCGAATGTTTTCTGCATTTTCCGCGAGATCCATTGTCCGGCGGTGGTTATCCCGAATGTGTCCGGGTCGCCACCCGCGAACGAGCCGATCGGATCAATTGCCGCATCATGATCGGGCAGATAGAAGAACGGGATCGACAGACGTGACGAGGTATTACCGAGTTCCGGGTTGATCACTCGGTGCATGGTCGATACCCAGCGGCCCGCGGTCCACAACGCCATGAGATCACCGATATTGACGATGAAACCGCCGGGAATGGTCGGGACGTCCTGCCATTCGCCGCTACCGTGCCGCACCTGGAGGCCGCCGATGTCGGTGTCCTGGTAGAGGATGGTCAGGCTGCCCCAGTCGGTGTGTTCGCCGCGGCGCAGTTGCCCGGGAAGCGGCGAATGATGTTGTGGGAAGTAGTAGTTGACGGCTACCGAGGAAACATGGTTGTCGAATATCCGGTCGAAGAAATGTTCCTCGAGGTCGAGTGCCAGTGCGAACAGACGCATGAGGTCGCCGGCCAGCTCCGTCATCGCCGCCATGTACTCGTGCCAGGTGCTCTCGAAATCAGCGGGAACAGTCGGCCATACATTGGCCAATTTCCATGACGCCCAGTAGTCGCCGAGGCGGTCACGTTCCTTGTCCGGTAAATCGCCGGTGACATGCGCAGAGAAGACTTCGCACAGGTCGGGTGGGGTCTTCAGGTCCAGGCTGTGCGCGGTCGACCCGCCGAGACGCCGGAATCCGGATACACCGGGCCGGTGCGCGACACGTTTTTTCACGGTATCGGGCAGTGCGAAGAATTCTCGATTCGTCGCACACATCCGCTCGATCAGCTCCGCAGGCACCCCGTGACCCACGATGGTGAAGAAGCCGGAGCTCGCGCACGCCCGATTGATCGCTTCGGCAATCGTCGTGCGGCCCGCCGCATTATCCCTGGACGACAAGTCGATCACCGGGACAAACCCCTCGACCACGGTAACGGTCTGCTGTTCCACCATCGAACACCTTTCTCGAATACTACGAGTTGTGTTGTGCCATAGACATTTCGAACCATGGCGTCGTCGAGTATCCGTAGCTCGAGCGTGGGTTGTACCCAGGTGTGAACGCAGGCGCGAATTTCCGCCGCGCGCAGGGCGGACGCGTGCGAGGAAGTTCCACCTCGAACCTCTTCGATGCACAGATCGTGCAGTCGCCGCGGGCAGTGTGTAGCGGAACTGAACACATTCGAGACGAGGAATCATCGATGCCCCTATCAATGGGGGCAAACGCCGCTCCCCCAGTGTTACTCGTTTGTGTTGCTCGTCGCCTCAGGAGCTCGACTACGTAACGATCGCCGCCCCATCCACGACGTTCCTGGTGACGCATGGCCTCGGGGGCCCTGCCCGTTCACGTGCCGGTAAATTGGAATGGGGATCAGGACATGGAATTTCGCGAGTTCTTCGCGCGACATCGAATCGCGACCGCCGTCGCGGCGCCCGCGGTGCTCGGGCTGGCGGCGGTCGTGGCCACCACGTTCGCACTGACGTCGACGCCCGAGACGCGAGACACGCAGCTCACGTCGTCGGTCACCGAGTGCCACGACATGGTGAGCATCTCGGTGGCAGGCCGCGGGGACACGCCCGTCGCGGGGACGACGAAACTGCTGGTAGACGCCAATGGCAAGGAGTTGCCCGCCGCGCTGTCCGGTGACCACAAGAGCGAATGGGTCGACCCGGTCGTCAACGCGCCCAACGGTGCCGTCGATCCGGGTTCCTACGCCGCGGTCTACATCGCGTACCCGGCGAACATGGCGACCTATGAGGACGCCGTCAACGCCGGTGCCGCCAATACCGAGCAGGTGATGCGCGAGATCGCGAAGGCCTGTCCCGACACCAAGTTCTCCATCGTCGGCTACAGCGAGGGCGCCGATGTCGTGCGCCGGGTCGCGATGAAGGTCGGGCATCAGGAAGCCGACAAGGACGGGGCCTACGGGATCGTCGATCCGGCCAATGTCGTCGGTGTCGTCATCCTCGCCGACTCCGGTCGCGGGGCGGGCGACGGGCCGTTCCCCGGCTCGAAGGATCCCTACGGCAACCCGGACGGCTTCGACCAGAAGTATCAGAACGGGAAGAACCCGACGCCGGGCCAGGGTGCCCTGCCGGGTACCAGCGGTGATTTCGGTGCGCTGAACGGCCGGATCGCGTCGTTCTGTTCCGACGGTGATCTCACCTGCGCCGCACCGGAGAACATCTCCCTGCTGCAGCTCGTGGTCAATGTCGGCAGGCAGATCAATGTCGACGCGCTCGAAAAGGACGGTCTCACACCGGCGACCGGGCAGGACGTCGCCGTCGTGCTCAGCCGCATCGCGCTGGCCGCGTTCGCCGACATCCAGTCGCAGCCGAACTGGCTGAAGAGCGACGAGACCTTCCTGCAGGTGCTGCTGAAGGTGTCGGATCCGGCCTACAAGCCGGGCCAGGCGCCGAAGACTCCGGTGAAGGCGGATGCGATCGCGGCCGACGACATGTCGCCGCTGGCCTACCTGCCGCAGAAGATCCTGAACGAGATCGTCGGACTCATCGTGACGAACCAGAACACCATTCCGGTGGTCATGAACGACCCGTACAAGCTCACCCTCGGGCCGAACCACACCGGTCACCACTTCGACTACTGGCGTGACGCCGACCCGGCCAACGGAAAGCCGCTCACCTCCGCCGAATACGCGGCCGCCTGGATCACCCACTTGGCCAAGCAGGCGCAGGCGGGCAAGAAGGTCGACACCACCGCCAAGCCGGAAGAAGCGGATCTCGCCGCCGCGTACAAGGCGGCCGCGGCCACCTCGACATCGCCGTCGGCCACGCCGACCAAGAGCGCGACGCCGACCACCAGTGCCGCGCCCACCACGACCAGCAGCGCGCCCACCACGACGCCGACCACCTCGGCGTCGCCGACCACCACCTCGGTCGCCCCACAGTCGACCACCGCACCGGCTCCGACCTCGGCCACCACGACCGAGACGGCGAAGCCGACCACCACCGTGGCGCCCACCACCACAACAGAATCCGCGGCACCGAGCACCACCAGCACGAAGTAAGGGCTCTCGGTCCACTGAATACAAAACCCTGCCCGGCGCACTACGCGCCGGGCAGGGTTTTTGGTTGTGCGCAAACCGGTGCTGCAGTCACACGACGGCGTACGGGTAGGCGGCAGCGCGGTTCTGGAAGGAAAGGATGCGCAGGTTCTGCACGCGGCCGTCGCGGATCTCGATGGCGCGACGCACGGTTTCGTTGCCGTCCCAGGCGTCCGGGCCTGCCATGACGATGGGCAGGTATTCGAGCAACGCCTCGGAGTTTTCCCAGGTGGCCGAGTTCCACAGGAAGGACGGGCTGTGGTCGACGGCGTAGTAGTGCAGGTCGTCGCCGATGGTGAACATGGGCGCGGTGAACGAGGTGGGGCGGGCCCATTCGAAGCCCATCCCTTCGTCGCAGGAGACGTCGATGAACAGGGTGCCGCGCGCGAACAAGGGCAGGTCCTCGTTCCGCACGAACATCAGCGGGTCCTCGGTGTCCTGGAACATGCAGTTGACGACCACGTCGTATTGGGCGAGCATCTCGGCCAGCGGTCCGGGTTCCGGCGCTTTCAGCGCCAGGGTCCGGCCGGGGTTCGCGGGGTCGCGCTGGAAGTGCTGCATCCGCACGGACGCGAACGGCGAGGCGACGGCCGAGACGCTGCGCTGGGTCAGCACCGTGACGTCGCTGATGCCGAGTGCGTTCAACGCTCGGACGGTGCCGCGGGCGGTGGCGCCGAAGCTGATCACGGCGGCGCGCATCCGCCGTCCGTAGTCGCCGGTGGATCCGCGCAGCTGTAGCGCGTGCAGCACCGAGCAGTAGCCGGCCAGCTCGTTGTTCTTGTGGAAGACGTGGACGCTGAAGTTGCCCTCCTTCGTCCAGTGATTCATTGCCTCCCAGGCGATCAGGGTCAGCCCGCGGTCGACGGCCAGCTGGGTTATCCGCTCGTCCTGCACACAGTGCGGCCACCCCCACACCACCTGCCCTGGACGCATTTGCTCGAGATCCTCGGCCAGCGGCTTGGGCAGCAACAGCACGTCGCACTCGGCGAACAGCTCCGCCCGCGAGCGATGGCCGGCGACCAGCGGCGCGAGGTGCTCGTCGGTATAGCCGAAGCGCTCGCCGTAGCCATGCTCGAGCAAGACGCGGTCACGAAGCCCGGGATCGATCCGGTCGAGGTGCGCCGGATGGATCGCCAACCGGTGCTCGTCCTCCTTGCGGGAGGTCGCGACTACACCGATTGTTAGTTGCTTCACCAAATGAGTCTACGCGCACTGACCAGCCCTGACCTGGTTTAGCGCCCCGAGCACCGGCGCTGCCCGACGACGAAGATCAGCGCCGATCCGGACAACCCGCAACCTGCCGATAATCGAGTGCCGACCAACCGGTATCGAATTAGGCTCGGGCACATGCGTTTTCTCGTGCCATACCACCTCGACGAGCACCGTCCAGAACTGGATGCGCCGGTGACACCGGACGAGGTGATCACCGCGGATCTGCCGGATGTGGACGATCCATGGACGCGAATGGCGGTGCTGTACGAGGCCGTCGCGGAAAAGGTTGCGGCGGCTGTCCGCAAGGGCGAACGTCCGGTGGTGGCGTCGGGCGACTGCACGACCTCGCTGGGCATGGTGGCGGGGTTGCAGCGCGCGGGTGTGGATCCCGCGATCGTCTGGTTCGACGCGCACGGCGACGTGCAGACGCTGGAGACGTCCGGCTCCGGGTATCTCGGGGGGATGCCGCTGCGGATGCTGACCGGGTACGGGCGGCACCTGATCGCGGATCGAATCGGCTTGCGCGACATACCCGAAGAACGCGCCGTGCTGGTCGACGGTCGTGATCTCGATCCGCCGGAGGCGGAGTTCCTGCGCACGGCACTGATCAGCCACCGCACCGTGGCCGGCCTGGGTGACCTGCCGGACGGCCCGATCTACCTGCATCTCGACTGCGATGTGGTCGATCCCGGCGACCTGCCCGGCCTGCTCTTCCCCGCACCGGGCGGACCGAGCTTGCAGGCGGTCTCCGGTGCGGTGCGCGCGATCGTGGACACCGGCAGGGTGGCCGCCTTCGGTCTGGCTTGCACCTGGCGCGACGACCAGGGTGCCGCCGACCGCATGCGCCCGCTGGTCGATACCGTCTGAAACCTTTCGGCCGACGGCGCTGCCGCCCCGGGCGACAGGGCCGACTGGCCTGGCCCGAACCCCGAAAAGTGGATCTGTCGGATGATCGGATCTTCTGTATAAGCTCCCGTTCGATCGAAAGCGAGTGGAGCATGCCGGTGACCCATATATCTGTTCTGTGCCGAGGGGTGGTCGCGTGACGCGGCGCGGGTGGGCGCTGTTCCTCGCGATGGGTCTGATCTGGGGCGTGCCCTACGCCATGATCAGGATTGCGGTCGAGGACTTCGACCCGGTGGTCGTGGCGTTCGCCAGGACATTGCTCGGTGCGCTGGTGCTGCTGCCGATCGCGGTGTACACCAACGCCTTGGCTCCGGTGTTCCGGCGCTGGCGGCCGCTGCTGCTGTATACGGTGGCTGAGATCGTCGGGCCGTGGTTCTTCATCGGGTACGCGGAGACCACGCTGCACAGTTCGACCGTCGGGCTGTTGCTCGCGGCGACGCCGTTGATCGCGGTGGTCCTCGTGACCAAGCTCGGCCATGACCGGTTCGACCGGCGCCGGGTGACCGGACTGCTGATCGGGTTCGCCGGGGTGGCAACGCTGATCGGCCTCGATATAGACCTGTCCAGCCCCGCCGCCCTGGGTGCGATCGCGTTGACCACCATCGGTTACGCGGTCGGCCCGATCGTCATCAACCGGTCGCTGGCCGATCTGCCACCGCTGGGCGTGGTGACCGCGTCGCTGATCATCGCCGCCGTGGTCTACGCACCGTTCGCCGCGTTGCGCAGGCCGACCAGCTACCCCGCCGACGCCACCCTGTCGGTACTCGGCCTCGCGCTGATCTGCACGGCCGCCGCGTTCCTGTTGTTCTTCGCGCTCATCTCCGAGGTGGGCCCGGCCCGCGCGACGGTGATCACCTACATCAATCCCGCGGTGGCCATCGTGCTGGGCGTCGCGGCGCTCGGCGAACCGCTCACCGCGGGCATGGCGATCGGCTTCCCGCTGGTGATCCTCGGCTCCATCCTCGGCACCGCGCGCAGTCGGGAGAAACCGGAGGAAGCACTGTGCACCACACCCGCGGCACCGGAAGCGGCGGTCCAATTACCTGAGAGGTAATCGACGGCGTCCACTCGGCGCGCCCAGAATGGTGTCTCGCCGCCTCGATCGGAGGCGGCAGCGAGATCGGAAGGATCGGCCGTGTCGTCGACCACCACACCAACCACCCACGCCGTGGTAGCGGAACTATTGCGCCGCATCGGTTCCGGCGACGCCGACGCGATCGCCGAGCTGTACGCCGACGAGGTGGACTGGAAACTGGATTGGCCGGACGCCGAGCACGGCCGCGCCGCGACACCCTGGATCCGGCACCGCTCGACCGGCGCCGAGTCCGCCGCACATTTCCGCGCGATCGCCGACCACCATGTGCCCGGGCAGGCGGCGACCGAGATCGAACGCGTCCTCGTCGACGGCGACCACGCGGTGGTGCTCGGCGAGATCCGGCAGACCGCGCGCAGCACCGGCCGCGCCTACCGCGCCCGCTTCGCGCTGCACCTGACCGTCGAAGCGGGACTGATCACCAGGCATCACGTATACGAGGACAGCCTCGCCGTCGCGCAAGCCTTCGAGGCCGACGCCTGACCCCACTGCGCGGTATGGATGATGTTGGGGTGACAGCAAATCGAAGCACTCCGGCAGACGTGGACAGCACCCGTGCCGCCTACGACGGCATCGCGGAGATCTATACGGAATTCGCCGAGAACCATCTGGCCGGCCAGCCACACGACCGCGCCATGTTGGCGGTGTTCGCGGAACTGTTGCAGGCCAATGGTTCCGGCGCCGCCGCCGACATCGGTTGCGGACCGGGGCGGCTCACCGCGCACCTGCACACCCTCGGTGTGCCTGCCTTCGGCATCGATCTGTCGCCGGAGATGATCGGCATCGCGCGGCGCCGGTATCCGGAGCTGTCCTTCCACGAGGGCACGATGGAACAACTGGCCCTGGCCGACGGTTCGTTGCGCGGGCTCGTCGCGTGGTACTCGATCATTCATCTTCCGCCGGAACGAGTCCCGGATGTGTTGACCGAGTTCAATCGGGTATTAGCGATGCAAGGGCACGCGTTGCTGGCATTCTTCGCGACCGACACCCCCGACTCGGTAGAAGCGTTCGACCACAAGGTGACTCGCGCCTACCGGTGGGCACCGGAGCGGCTTGCCGCATTGTTGCGGGACGCCGGGTTCACGGTGCACACGCGGATGGTCCGGGAGCCGGATCCGGGCGAGCGATTCCTACAGGGTTACTTACTGGCAGTAAAGGTTCGCTGAAGACTGGGCGATCACCGCCCGGACCAGGTAAGTTAATGGTGTCGCGCAGGATTCATGGCTGCGCGCGGGCCCGCCCGACAACGTGGTCGATTCGTTTGCAACCACACCACTGTCGTCAGGGGGCGACCACACCATGGACCTCATCGCACCGATTGATGCCGTCTTCCTCCTCGCCGAATCCCGCGAACACCCGATGCATGTCGGCTCGCTGCAGCTCTTCGAGGCGCCCGAGGACGCCGGGCCCGATTTCGCCCGGCTGACGCACGAGAAGTTGCTGGCGTGCAAGGACATCGACTCGACCTTCCGTAAGCATCCGGCCACCCTGTTCGGCGCGCCGCAGCTGGCCTGGACCAAGGCCGACGACGTCGAACTCGAATACCACGTGCGCCGCCTCGCGGTTGCGCGCCCCGGCCGGATGGACCAGCTGGTCGAGCTCGCGTCCGGGCTGCACAGCACCCTGCTCGACCGGCACCGCCCGCTGTGGGAGATCTACCTCATCGAGGGCCTGGCCGACGGCCGCTTCGCCGTCTACTCGAAGATGCATCACGCATTGATCGACGGCGTCTCCGCACAACGCGTCATCCAGCGGACCTTGACGAACGACCCGGCCACGACCGAGGCCAAGGTCCCGTGGAACCTGCCGAGGACGCCGCGCGAGCCAGCCGCCGAGTCGTCCAACGGACTCCGTGGCGCGGCCCGAAACTTGTTGTCGGCGGCCGCATCCGGGCCCGCCCTGCTGCGGACCGCACGCTCCGTGCTGGTCCAGCAGCAGTTGACCATGCCGTTCGAGGCGCCGCGCACCATGTTCAACGTGCCGATCGGCGGCGCCCGCCGCACCGTGGTCCGGTCCTGGCCGCTGGAGCGGATCAAGCAGGTGAAGAAGGCCACCGGGTCGACCATCAACGACGTGGTGCTGAGCATGTCCTCCGGTGCGTTGCGCGCCTACCTCGCGGAACGAAACGAGTTGCCGGACAAGCCGTTGATCGCCATGGTGCCGATGTCGCTGCGCAGCGCCGACGACGTGGAGACCAATGGTGTGAAGGTCGGTGCGGCGCTGTGCAACCTCGGCACCGACGTCGCCGATCCGCTGGAACGGCTGCGGGTGGTGAGCGAGTCGATGCGCAAGAGCAAGGAGGTGTACGGCTCGCTGTCGAACCTGCAGACGATGGCGTTGTCCGCGCTGATGGTCAGCCCGATCGCGCTCAGCCTGCTGCCCGGTCTCGTCCCGCTGACCAATCCGCCGTTCAATATCGTCATCTCGAACGTGCCGGGCCCCCGCGAACCCATGCACTGGAACGGTGCTCGCCTCGACGCCACCTACCCGATGTCCATCCCGTTCGACGGCCAGGCGGTGAACATCACGCTGACCACCAACGCGGACAATCTGGACTTCGGTCTGGTCGGCTGCCGACGCAGCGTGCCGGAACTCCCCCGCCTGCTCGACCACCTCGAAGACGCGCTGACCGCACTGGAGGAAGCCGCCGTCTGAAAGAGGTCTGCCGAGCAAAACTAGAACGTGTTACTGTCAGATGATGGTGCACAGACCAGTCGAGGAAGCCGCGGCCGCGTCATGGCGATCTCTGCGGCTCGCGGCCGATTCGACGCGTCTGGGTTCGAGCGTGAGCTGACGAGCACCGCGGACAACTATGTAACTCGTTCTAGGACAAGCTGCAGCTCGTCGTTCGCGGCGGCGGAGCAGTGAGGGAGACCAGCACGCCATGCGTACCGAAATCTGCGAACGGCTCGGGATCGAATTCCCCATCTTCGCGTTCACCCACTGCCGCGACGTGGCGGCCGCGGTCAGCAATGCCGGCGGGCTCGGCGTGCTCGGTGCGGTCGGCTTCACCGCCGAGGAGCTCGAGGTCGAGCTGGCCTGGCTCGACGAGCACGTGCACGGCGTGTACGGCGTCGACCTGGTGATTCCGAGCAAGTACGAGGGCCAGGGCATCGACGGTCTGTCCCCCGAAGAGCTGGAAGCCAAACTGGCGGAACTGGTTCCGAACGGCCACCGGGATTTCGCCGAGAAGATCCTGGCCGACCACGGTGTGCCCGCGCTGCCCGACGGCGAGCGGCACAACCAGCTGCTCGGCTGGACCGCGACCACCGCGGCCCCGCAGGTGGGGGTGATCCTGCGGCATCCGAAGGCCAAGCTGGTCGCCAACGCGCTGGGCACCCCGCCCGACGACGTGATCAAGCAGGTGCAGGACTCCGGCAGGCTCATCGGCGCGCTGTGCGGCTCGGTGAAGCACGCGCTCAATCACAAGAACGCGGGCCTGGACTTCGTCGTCTGCCAGGGCACCGAGGGCGGCGGGCACTGCGGTGAGATCTCCTCGCTGGTGCTGTGGCCGCAGGTGATCGACGCCGTCGGCGACCTGCCGGTGCTCGCGGCGGGCGGCATCGGCAACGGCCGCCAGGTCGCCGCCGCCATGGCGATGGGCGCGGCGGGCGCGTGGACCGGTTCGCTGTGGCTGACCGTCGAGGAGGCCAATGTGCCGCCCGCGCAGATGCAGACCTACATCGACGCGTCCAGCCACGACACCGTGCGCTCGCGGTCGTGGACCGGCAAGCCGTGTCGCATGCTGCGCAACGACTGGACCGACGCCTGGGAGCAGGCCGACACCCCCGACCCGCTGCCCATGCCGCTGCAGATGATGGTGGCGCTGGACGGCGTCAAGCGCGGGCACCGCTACCCGGAGGCGGCCAAGGACGTGAACTTCAACCCGGTCGGCCAGGTGGTCGGCATGATGACCAAGGTCGAGCGCTCCGCCGACGTGGTGAATCGGCTGATCCAGGAATACGTCGAATCCTGCGACCGGCTCAACAAACTCAACGGCGGACTGTAGTCACTCCAGCTCCCCCGCCTCTCCGCGCCTCAGGCCATACAGGTCGGGTGCTCCACCAGGCGCGTCCAGGTCCTGCGTCAGGCGCTCATCACCTTTTGGGCGTGCCCGGTGAGTTACCCATGTACTCGCGAAATCTACTGCCCGATTGTCCATTCCGATGCTGACCATCCCGGCGAGCGCACGTCTCCTCGCTTGAGCACCGGGTCGGTGATGCCGCCCGCGCAGGCCAGCTGGTCGGTATCCCACCCGGCCAGCTCGGCCCCGTTCGCGTAGACGGACTGGAAGAACTCGAGCGCGGCGCCGACCGGGTCGGCGGTCCGGCGGGCGGCGTCGTACGGGTAGTACGCCGAGTGGCCCGCGCCCGCGGTGATCCAGTGGGCGCCCGCGGGGGTCAGCGCGCGGTCGGCCAGTCCGGCGGGCTCGGGTGCGGTGTAGGAGTAGAACGTCGGCTCGGGCACCTTGTCGTCGCCGAACCAGAAGCCGGAGCTGATCACCTCGCGTGAGTACGCCTCGCGGGTCACCGGATCCACCGTGTCGGGCAGTTCGATGTGCCGCGGCGAGAACCGCTGCACCGCGATATCGAAGGTGTGCCAGAACAATTGGACCGGGCTGATCTTGCCGGAGAAGGTCGCGCTGAACTCCTCGAGCACCCGGCCGACCTGACTCTGCACCTGAAAAGCGTGGCGCGCCTTGTCCGGATCGTAGTCACGGTGTTCGTCGTCGTCCTCGAACGGCCGGTGCGCGTCCGGTAGATCGAACGGATTCGGGTGCGCCAGCACGACATCCACGTCCAAGTCGCGCAGGCCGTTACGCACAGCGCCGTAGAAGGTGGCCACCGACTGGTCGACGAGGTCGATCTCCACCTGGGTGCCCTGATCGGTGGCGATGCGCAGCACATGATCGAAGAAGTCGAACGCGCAGGTGAAAACGGGCCCGTTGCGGGCGGACCCGAGCGGGACGGTGGTCCAGCCGCGCGCGGTGAGCCGGTAAGTCATATGCCACCAGTGGTTGCGCCGGACGCCCTTGGCCAGCGCCACCTTGCCGACGATCTGGGCGAAGCGGTGCAGGGTCTCCTTGGTCGGCCGCCAGGAGTCCAGCGGAATCGCGGGCAACGGCTCGAATGGCACGGTCATGCCGAAAACGGTACGCCGCCGCGTCCACCGGGCCCGCCACCGTCACCCGGCAAGGTCGGCGGCGGGCCGGCGTCCAGCCGGTCACCCGGCTAGTTCTGCGGTGCCGGGCACGCCCCAGTGGACGAGTCGGTGCATCAGGTCGCAGGCCGTGGGTCAGCCGAAAGTATCGATTCCAGCTGTCCCAGACAGTGTACACTTCGCAAGCGCGGTCACCGCAGCGGTGCAAGGGATTGCGCCGCGAAGGCCCGCCGACGAGTACGCCGGACTTCGGCATGACCCCCGCCTCGACGGACGCACCGTCGATCACCGCAGTAGCAGCACGAGGAGTATCCCCATGACGCCCTGGATCATTGCCGCCGCCATCTTGCTCGTCCTCGGTCTCGCCGGAGTGGCCGTGCTGATCGGGTTGCGACGCTCGGCCAAGGCCCTGCTGGCCGGTGGCGGCAGCTCCCTCACGCCGGCGCGCGCCGACAAACTCGAGCGCTTCATGGCGAGCAAAGCGGGCTTCGTGGTCACCGCTGCGCACACTTACGACGCGGCACCGGAGCGTGTCTGGGCCGCGCTCCACACCAACGGGTTCTTCTCCTGGCTGCCGCTGATCAACGGCATGCGCTACCCCGACCAGGATCGCGGCGTCGGTGCCACCCGCGTCTTCGACGGCTTTCTGGTCGCCGGAGCGGAGCAGGTCGTCGCCAGGGAGGAGGGGCACCGGCTCGCGCTGACCGCGACCACCTCCTCGGTGCCGTTCGCCGTCAAGTCGATCGCCGAGGAATACGTGCTCAGCGCAACGGATTCCGGCGCAACCACCCTGACCTGGACGCTGGCCGCACAGCCCCGCCTCGGCTGGCTGCTGCCGTATCGGCTCTTCGCCCCGCTGGCGCGGCCGTTCGCGCGGTGGAGTCTGCGCGGGCTCGCCAGTCGTCTCTGAGCGATCAGGCCGCGGCGCCGTCTGCACCGAAACCGGGCAGCCAGCGCGCGACCAGCTCGACGAACGGTCCTTCCGCGTCGAGCTGGGCGCACACCCCGACGACGCCGGCGAAGACCCGGCCGAGCATGGCCAGCTCGGGAATCTCGGCGGGCGCCTTGACCGCCCGGGTGTTGGCCAGCGACACATTCTTCATGTCCAGCGCGCGAGCGGTGTGCCCCTGCAACAGTTCTCGGCTGATGTGCACGCTCTCGCCACTGATCTGCGCCACGATCGGCGCGACCAGCCGCTCGATCGGGCCCAGCTCCAACGCATGGCCCGGCCGCACGAAACCGTTGTCGCGCAGCACGATCGCCAACTGTTCGTAATCCTCGCGCACCGCACAGCGAGCCAATTCCCCGATCACCGGCGGAATGCCTTCCGGCAGTGCGATGGACGCACCGAAGTCGATGATCCCGAGGCGCCCGTCGTCGAGCAGCTGGAAGTTGCCCGGATGCGGATCGCAATGCAGGTACCCGGCCCGGACCGGCGAGGACAGCGAGAATTCGACGAGCAGTCGGCCCGCTCGATCGCGCTGTTCCTTGGTGCCGTCGGCGATGATCGCGGCCAGCGGAGTGGCCTGCATCCATTCCGAGACAAGCACTTTCGGAGCACTGGCGATCACCCTGGGCACCTGGAAGGCCGGGTCACCGGCGAAGACCTTGGCGAAACGCCGCTGGTGATCGGCCTCGATCCGGTAGTCGAGCTCGTCGGCGGTGCGGTCGATGAACTCCGCGATCAGCGCCTTGGCATCCGCGCCCGGCATCATGAGACCGAAAGCGCCGGAGAACATCTGGAGCATCTTCAAGTCCGACATCAGGGCCGTGTCCGCGCCCGGGTACTGCACCTTCACCGCGACGGTGCGCCCGTCGCGCCAGACCGCGCGGTGCACCTGCCCGATGCTGGCCGCGGCGACCGGCTCGTCGTCGAACTCGGTGAAGCGTTCGCGCCAGCGGGAGCCGAGTTGTTCGGCGAGCATGCGGTGCACGGAACTGGTCGGCATGGGCGGCGCCTGCGACTGCAGCTTGGTGAGCGCGTCGCGGTAGCGGTCGGCGAAGCGAGGCGGAATGCTGGCCTCGGCCACGCTCAGCGCCTGGCCGAGTTTCATCGCGCCGCCCTTGAGTTCGCCGAGCACAGCAAACATCTGGTCGGCGGCCTTGTCGATGAGCTCGTCGTCGAGTTCGTCGCGCGATGCGCCGGTCATCATCGCGCGCCCGGTCGCGGTGACCCGGCGGGCCATGATGCTCATCGGCAGGCCGGCCAACTTCGCCGACCGCGCCAAGCCCTTACGCCTGCTGCCTGCCATGTTTCCCTCGCTTCGTTGCGTGCCCTTTACCCTATTCTGTCTGGGACAGTGAGGCAATGGGGCAATACGGCCGCACGAGTCGCATGGACCGCGCGAAACAGCAAGGGGTATCGGGACTGTGCGGCGAGGAAGACGCCGTCAGGCGGTCGCCGCGTGTCCGTTGTCGACTTGCCCATCCGTCGCGCCGACCAGCTCGTCGAAGCGCAGGATCACCCGCTCGTGGTACATCCCGAACAGATCCTCGAACAGCGCGACCTGCGCGTCGGACGGCCCGGAACCGGAGTCCCACACCGCCGCGAGCGCCCGCCAGACCAGCACGTGCAGATCCGGCGCGCCCGCGAAGAACGCCTCGACCGCCTCCGGCACCTCGAGCACCATCTCGCCGACCGAGTTCATGATGGCCCGCTGCATGGTGAGCCCCAGCGCGGTGAGCAGCCTGCGGACCAGCCCAACCTCGATGGCCAGAATCTGCCGCAGGTCCGGATCATCCTGTCGGGCAATGGCTTCCAGCTTGTCGATCTCCGCCTTGAGGACGGCCTGATCGATCGCCTGCTCGCTGCCGGTGTAGGCGAGCAGCGTCTCCATCACGATGCCGCGCTCGACATCGACGATGTCGCGGAACATCTCGGTCGCGACGTCGGGCATCGGAATCGAGAACCGGAACAGCTGCCGATACACATCGACGCCACCGGCCTCGCGGACATCGCGGATGGTGAAACCCTTGCCGCGGCGCGCCTCGACGAATCCGTTCGTCTCCAGCCGTCCCAGCGTCAGCTGCGCGGTCGCCCGGTTCATGTCGAACTCTTCGGCCACCTGCCGCACGGACGGCATGAGATCCCCCGGCTGATACTCCCCCGCGGCAACCCGGCGTGCCAACTCATCGGCAACGTCGGCGACTACCGTCTGGGATCCCATCGAAGTCACCTTTCGACTACGTTCGAATACGTCCCAGACAGTCTAAGGCCTACTGTGCCAGACTGCACGTGTGTAACACTGGTCGGCGCACAGTGTGAGGTGAGTCATGGCGATCCGGCGCAGCGGCGACAGTTCAAACGAGGGTTCAGCGAGCAAGCGCTCGCGCCTTTTTGCGTCGAGGTCCGACGGCAAACCCCCAGTTCGCACCGCTGTTCGCAATGCGAAGCTCGCCGCACTGCCCTTGGCCTTCGCCGGTCGGCAGGCCGCGGGCGTCGGTAAACGCGCCCTCGGCAGATCGTCCGAAGAAGTCAATCGAGACATCCAATTGCGCACCGCCCAGCACATGTTCGAGGTGCTCGGTGAGTTGAAGGGCTGCGCCGCGAAACTCGGTCAGCTGCTTGCGATTTACGAACTGGCACTGCCGCCGGAACTCGCCGAACCGTATCGGATCGCGCTGAGCCGGCTGCAGGACGCGGCCCCCGCCATGCTGCCGCGGACCGTGCACGAGGCCATCGCGGCCAGCATGGGTGCGGACTGGCGCGACAGCTTCCAGGAATTCGACGATCGACGGGCGGCCGCGGCCTCGCTCGGCCAGGTGCACCGCGCCGTGTGGCACGACGGCAGAGCGGTCGCGGTCAAGGTGATGTACCCCGGCGGCCGCCAGGCGGTGGAGGGCGATCTGGAGCAGCTGCGCCGGATCTCGCATCTGGCCACCGTCTTCCTGCCCGGCGCCGACGTCAAGGCGGTCACCGAGGCGATCTGCGACTGCGTCCGGGAGGAACTGGACTACGCGGCCGAGGCCGAATATCAGCGCGCCTTCGCCGTGGCCTACGCGGACGACCCGGACTTCTACGTCCCCGAGGTGGTCGCGCAGTGCGGCGACGTGCTGATCACCGAGTGGGTCGAGGGCACCCCGCTCACCAGGATCGTGGCCACCGGTGCGCAGGCCGAGCGCGATCGGGTCGGCATGCTCATGGTTCGTTTCGTCACCTCCGGCTGGGGACGGCACGGGCTGCTCTATGCCGATCCGCATCCCGGTAACTTCCGGGTGCTGCCCGACGGACGGCTCGGCGTGGTCGACTTCGGGGCCTGCTGCGCCTGGCCCCCGGAGGGTTTCGAGGAACTGGCGATCGACTACTGCAAGGCCTTCTTCACCGGCGGCGGGCCGGAGCAGCTGGCGGCGGCGACCCGGCGGCACGGCTTCGTCACCTTCGGACGCGCGTTCGACAGCGATGCGCTCTACGCCGTTGTCGAACCGTGCAGTGAGCCGTTCAAGCACGCGACCTATCGGATGACGACGCCGTGGCTGCGCAAGCAGGTGCTGCGCACCACCAATCCGCGGTTGTCGAACGTGGTGCGCGAGATGACGATGCCCGCCTACTTCACGCCGTTCGCGCGGGCCGCGCTCACGCTGGTCGGAGTGCTGAGCCAGCTGGAGACCGAGGGGCCCTACCGCGAGGAGATCCTGCGCTGGATGCCGATGCTGGCCGAGGCGCTCGGCACGCTCGAGGATCCCGACCCGGACCGGCCGGTGGACTTGGCCACGGTGCGCGAGCAGCGAGCCGAGGCTGCGGATCGCCAGATGTCGGTCGGCTGAGACCGGGCTGCCCCCTACGAGCGGGGTATGACACCTACCGAGACATGCTGTCTCAGACAGTGCTAGGGTTTGGGTACCTACGTGTCAGCTACGCGGGGAGCCGGCCGCCAGTCGGCCGAGATCGTCCGCAGTCGCTGGCTGAGCATCCGTACCCAGCGAACACCGAGGAGAAGCATGGGCAGAATCATCGGCCGTCGTAAGCGCCGCAAGGCAAGCCGAGCGCTCGCGGCGGGCAGTCCGCCGCAGCATCCCGTCGCGCTCCCGCCGCGCAAGCCGGACAGCCTGCGCGCGCGGGCTTTCGGACTCGGACTCGCCGGTACCGGCGCGGCACATTTCACGGCCCCGCAGGCCTTCGATCCGCTGACCGCGCGTGCCTTTCCCCGCGCCACCCGCCGCTGGACCTATCGCAACGGGCTCACCGAAGTAGTACTGGGACTGGCGATCACCTTCCGGCGGAGCAGGCCGCTCGGCTCCGTCGGCTTCATCGCCTACCTCGCTTTCCTCGCCGCACGGTTCTCCGGCGCCCGGCCGGTCGAACAGTCCGGCACGGTCGCGTGGTGACCGGCCCGGCCTGACAACCGGCACGGTCGCGAATTCCGGAACACGAGGGGTTGCCGGAAATCGGACCGCGCGCCTTCCCGCTGTCCCGACCACTCCCACCGATGCGCACCGCCCACCCACCCGCGCACAAAACGCACACCAGCGGCGACTGCGTGCACCGCGCAATATGATCGCGAGTGGTTCGACCGGGAGGGAGTGAGTGATGTGACAACCGAGTCGGTACTCGAGGCGCGCCCGAAGCGCTTCGCGGATCTGTTCGCCCATCGGCGCTGGATCCGGCGCAGCGAGCCGTTCCCGCATGTGTACGCCCGCGACGTGTTCGTGCCGGAGTACTTCGCGCGGATGAGCGAGGACCTGGCCCAGGTGCGTCGCGAAAGCCCCGGCCTGTTCCAGCAGGTGGCGGCGAACTACAGCGCCGACGGCATCAGCCTGGCCAATCTGCGGGGCACCGCGTTCGACGTGTTCGCCTCCAGGGACTGGCACGACCTGGTCGCGGGGATCGTCGGCGTCACCGCGACCGGCGACGTCGAGGGGTCGGTGCATCATCACGCGCCGGGCGCCCCGTACGGGTGGCCGCACAATGATCTCAATCCCGCCTGGTTCCCCGGCGCGGCTCCGGGCCCCGACGAGGTGCGGCTGCCTGCCGAGTCGGTGGAGACCAAGTCCGGCAAGCGCGAAGCGGGGGTGCTCGCCCGCGAGTCGATCCGCGCGGTGGCCGTGCTGTTCTACTTCGGCAACCCGGACTGGCAGCCGGGCGACGGCGGCGAAACCGCGCTCTACAACAACCTTTCCGATGGCGAGAAGCTGCCGGACCTGACGCTGATTCCGCCACTGGACAATTCGCTGATCCTGTTCGAAGTCACGCCGCGCACCTGGCACACGTTCGCAGGCGGCAACGTCAAGGACCGCAACAGCGTGGTGATGTGGGTGCACCGGACCAAGGACGACGCGGTGGCCCGCTGGGGAGGGGACAAGATTGTCTACTGGTGAACGCCGGGTCTGTCTGATCACGGGCGCGGGCGGCACGCTCGGCAACGTGTTCTGTCGCTCCTATTACACCGAGTACGACATCGTCGCGGTCTGCCGCACCCGGACGCCTGCGGTGCCCTCGCAGCTGGAGTCGTTCGTCGACCCGCTGGAGCCGGAAAAGCCGGTGCCGGAGAACAATTCGCGAGTCTTCGTGGTCCGCGCCGATCTCACCGTGCCGGGCGAGGTGGAGCGGGTGGTCGATCTCGCGCTCGCCCGGTACGGCAAGGTCGACCTGCTGGTCAACAATGCCGCGCACGTCCAGTTGCAGCCGCGCGGCATCGTCGACGGTGACGCCTCGCTGGAGCAGTTCGATCCGCACTTCACCTTGAATGTCGCGGTGCCGCTGCGGTTCGCGGCGCGGCTGGCGCAGCGCAGCTGGCTGCACACCGGCGCCGAGAATCGCGCGGCGAACCGGAACATCGTCAACGTCTCCAGCATCTCCGGCTCGGAGGTGTATCCGGGGCAGACGCTGTACTCCGCGTCGAAGGCGGCGCTCAATCAGCTGACCCGGAATATCGCCGACGAGTTCGCGGAGTTCGGGGTGCGCGCGAATGCCATCGCGCCCACCACGTTTCCCGCACTGGTACCCACCGAGCAGGTCGCGCAGGCGATCGTCGAACTCGACGGTGGCAGCTTCACCGGCGGGGTGTTCGGCATCGGCGCGGAGCCGAGCGAGCCGGACGGCGCGCCCGCCCAGCTCGCCGAGGCCGAACAGTAACCGCTACCGCGACGCGCCGGTGACCCGCTCGGACAGCTCCCACAGCCGTTGCGCGAGAGCCTGATCCACCGCCTGCTTGTTGCTCGGCGGCTCCAGCTTGAACCGGTGGAAGTAGTGCCCGTTGATGTCGTCGGCGGTGGTTACCAAGTGCACCAACGGTTCCGAGCCTTTCTTCGGACTGATGAAGAACGGCTTGGCCAGCGGGGACCGGATCAGCATGCCGAGGCCGAGCGGCGCGTTGTCGTACACGTGGGTGGCCACCGCGCCGGGGTGGAACGCGGCGGTGACCAGGCCGGTGCCCGCGGTGCGGCGCGCCAGTTCCCGGGTGAACACGATGTTCGCCAGCTTCGACGCCGCGTAGGCGCCCATCTGGTTGAACGACCCGGTGGTCGCGTTGACGGTGTCCAGGTTCAGCTTCGCCATCCGGTAGGTCATGCTCGCGGTGTTGATCACCCGCGCCCGCGACTGCACGAGCCGGTCCAGCAGCAGACTGGTCAGCAGGAACGGGGACAGGTGATTGACCTGGAAGGTCAGCTCGTTGCCGTCGTCGGTGGCGGTCCGCTTCGGCCAGGAACCGCCCGCGTTGTTGGCGAGTACGTCGATGCGCGGATAGCGGTCGAGCAGCTGGTCGGCGAGTTTGCGCACCTCGTCGAACCGGGCGAAGTCGGCCAGGAAGGGCTCCGCACCCGCCTTGGCCGCCACCTCGGCGGTCCGCTCCGGTGACCGGCCGACCACCGCGACGGTGGCGCCGCGAGCGGCCAATGTGGCCGCCGCCTCGGCGCCGATACCGGAGCTCGCACCGGTCACCACCACCGTCTTCCCTGTCAGATCCTGGTCCTGCACAGCCATTCCTGCCTCCTGAACATCGGCCAAACGCGAGCAGCCGGACGTAGTCGATCCCCGGCCTCGTCCGGCCGCGGGTACGCCTAACTGCCCTGATCGTCTTCGGCCCGCGCGGATTCGGCAAGGGGTGACGCGCCCGCGAAGTGCGCGGCGATGTCGTCGGTGGTGGTCGGCCACACGCCGGGATGGTTCACCACGTACTCGAGCGCCTGATCCAGATACTTGGCCCGGAACGCCTGCCCGATGACGAAGGGGTGCAGCGCGAGCGCCATTACCCGGCCACTGTCGGCCGACTCCGCGTAGAGCTGGTCGAGTTGGTCCCGCACGATCCGCACGAAGTCGGGGCCGCTGGTCCCCTTGCCGAGGAACAGGGTGTTGTCGTTCAGCTCGACCGTGTACGGAACGCTCAGCATCTCGGGCACGTTCAGCCGGTACGGCTGGTCGTCGTTGGTCCAGTCCAGCACGTAGCTCAGGCCGAGTTCGGCCAGCAGCGCAGGGGTGTTGAAGGTCTCGGTGAGTGCCGGGCCCATCCAGCCGCGCGGCCTGCGCCCGGTCCCCCGCTCGATCGTCTCGACCACCTCGGTGAGGTAGGCGCGCTCCTGCTCGATCGTCATATCGGCCTGGAAGATCGAGTTGTTCTTCCCGTGCGCCAGCCAAGCCCAGTCCCTGGCCAGGCCCGCCGTGATGATCTGTGGATTGTGCTCGACCACATCGGAATTGAGCAGCACGCTGGCGCGAACGCGGTGCCGGTCCAGGATCTCGGTCAACCGCCAGATGCCCACCCGAGGGCCGTAATCGCGCCAGCCGTAGTTCAACGGGTCGGGGGCGAGGGCGGCGGTCCCGGGAAAGATGCTCGTCGAGGGTCGATCCACCTGATAGTGCTCGACGTTGAGGCCGACGTAGAAGGCGACGCGAGCGCCGTCCGGCCAGCGAATCGGGGCACGGTCGGTGATCGGGCTGTAGTCGTAGAGCTCGTTGTCCATGCGTCGATTCTCGAATCTGACACTCATGTCAGGTTCAACCCCGGCGCGGCGTGAGATACCGCACAGGCCCGCGGATCGGCGGCGATTCGGGCGAGGCAGCCGCGACGCGACGGTGTGTATTCTCCCCGGCGGACGTAAACAACTGATTTCGTCACTACACGGGTAACTCGCCGGGTACGCCCAGAACGCAGCATGCCGTGAACCGCCGGGCCGCGACGGTACGTTGAGCGCACCGAACGACCGGCAAGAGACGCGGAGAGGCGGAGGAGCTCATGCGAGTCGACGGGCGGGAAATCCCGGTAACGGGCAACCTCCTACAACCGCTGATCCGGCGGACGAGCGACATCATTCGCGTGGTGCTCGCGGCGACGTGGGTGGCGATCGTCATCGCGGCCTCGGTGATCACCCGGCCGGAATGGCTTGCGCTGGAACGTTCGGTATCCAACATCGTCGGATTCTTGAACCCCGACCAATCGAATCTGGTGTATCTCGTCTACGGCATGGCGATTCTGGCGCTGCCGTTCGCCATCCTGATCGAATTGATCATCGGCAGGCAGTGGAAACTGCTCGCCGGCTACGCCGCGGCGGGGCTCACCGCAGGGCTGCTGCTCTCGATCACCGGAACGGGCCTCTCGGCGCCGAAATGGCATCTGCAGGTGCCGGATCGGCTCGACACCTTCCTCTCCCAATTCCTGGACGATCCGCGCTGGATCGCGATGCTGGCGGCCGTGCTCACGGTGTCCAGCCCGTGGCTGCCCAACCGGCCCCGGCGGTACCTGTGGTTCCTGCTGCTGGCGTTCGCGCCGATCCATCTGGTGGTCAGCACCGTTGTCCCCGCACGGGCGATGTTCGGCTTGGCCGTCGGCTGGCTGGTCGGCGCGGTCATCGTGCTGGTCGTCGGCACGCCCGCGCTGGAGGTGCCGCTCGACGCCGCGGTGCGGGTGCTGGCCGAACGCGGGCACACGGTTACCAGATTCACCGTGGTGCATCCGGCCGGGCGCGGGCCGCTGGTGCTGGCCGCCGCCATCGACGGGCCCGAACGCGGACTCGTCGTCGAGATGTACGGCAAGAACCAGCGCAGCTTCGGCGCGCTGCGCCAGCTGTGGCGCTGGCTCACCTTCCGCGCCAGCGAAACCGCGGCGATGCACGGGTCCATGCACCGCGCCGTCGAGCATCGCGCGCTGATGACTATCGCCGTCGGCGACCTCGGCCTGGCGAGCAGCACACCGGTCGCCGTCGCGGCGCTGGACCGCGGCTGGATGCTGCACGCGCACACCATGCCCAAGGGCACCCGGATCAGCGAAGCGTCGGTCGAGCAGCTGGCCGGGGTCTGGAAATCGCTCGGCGCCCTGCACCATGGCCAGATCTCCCACGGCGACCTGCGCCCGACCGAGATCCGAATCGACAACGGCACCACGCTGTTCGGCGGCTTCGCCAACGCCGAGTACGGCGCCTCGGACAAGCAGCAACAATCCGATATCGCCCAGCTGCTGGTGTCCACCACCGCGATCTTCGGCAAGGAACCCGCGGTCGCCGCGGCCATCGAATCCCTGGGCAAGGAGCCGGTCATCGCCGCGGCGAGCCGGCTCGCCAAGTCCGCCATGCCCGCCGGGTTGCGCAAGTCGGTGCCCGGCTGGAAGGACGCGCTGGCCGACGCGCGCGACGAGGTGCGCAAGCAGACCGGCCAGGACAAGATCGAGGCCGAACAGATCACCCGGTTCACCCGCAACCAGATCATCCAGCTGGTGCTGCTGATCGGGCTCGTCTACGTCGCGTACCCGTTCATCAGCGCGGTGCCGACGTTCTTCACCCAGCTCAAGACGGCCAACTGGTGGTGGGCACTGCTCGGACTCGCCGTCTCCAGCCTCACCTATATCGGTGCGGCGGCGGCACTGTGGGCCTGCGCGTCTGGCGCGGTGAGCCTGAAGAACCTGGTGATCATGCAGATCGCCAACACCTTCGCCGCGACGACCACCCCGGCCAGGGTCGGTGGACTCGCGCTCAGCGTGCGGTTCCTGCAGAAGGGTGGCGTCGGCACGGTGCGCGCCACCGCGGCGGTGGCGCTGCAGCAGGCGGTCCAGGTGATCACCCACCTGTGCCTGCTCGCCGTGTTCAGCATCGCGGCGGGCACCTCCGCGGATCTCTCGCACTTCGTGCCCGATGCCACGGTGCTGTATCTGATCGCCGGTGTCGGCGTCGGCATCATCGGCACCTTCATGTTCGTGCCGAAATTGCGCCGCTGGCTCAATAATTCGGTGCGCCCGCAATTGCAGGAGGTACTCGGCGAGCTCGCCCAACTGGCGCGCGATCCCAAGCGCTTCTCGGTGATCATTCTCGGCTGCGCCGCGATCACCCTCGGCATGGCCGGGGCGTTGTGGGCCAGCGTGGAAGCCTTCGGCGGCGGCACCACCTTCATCACCGTCACCATCGTCACCATGATCGGCGGCACGCTGGCCTCGGCGGCGCCGACACCCGGCGGTGTCGGCGCCGTCGAGGCGGCGCTGATCGGTGGTCTGGGCGCCTTCAACGTGCCGCTGGACATCGCGGTGCCCTCGGTGCTGCTCTACCGCGTGCTCACCTGCTGGCTGCCGGTGCTGTGCGGCTGGTTCACCATGCGCTGGCTGGCGTCGAAGGACATGATCTAGACCTCAGCCGGCTTGGTGGCCAGCAGGACTCCCGTCGCAGGCTGGACGGCGTGGAAGGTCACGGTGGCGAATCCGGCCGTGGTCAGCATGTCTCGATAGCGGCGAATATCCACCGCCGCCAACGGATCCGCGTGGTGATCCGAGCCGATCTCGTCATGCGTGCGGCGCGCGGCGGCGCGTGCCATTACCCGGACCACGGCGGGCAATACCCGGCCCGTCGGATGGGTATCGGCCAGCAGTAGCGTGCCGCCGGGCCGCAGTATCCGGAACATGTGCGCGACGGCCGCCGCGCGGTGCGCCTCCGGGATATGGTGCATGGCGAAGGTCGAGGTGACCACGTCGCAGGAAGCGTCGGGCAGCGGTAGCGTCTGTGCGGCACCGAGTTCGAATCGGCAATTCGGCACCGCACGGGAATGCCGGGTCGCGAACTCGATCATTTCCACGGCCGGATCAATGCCGACAGCAGTACCGTCGGGGCCGACTCGTGCGGCCAGCGCTCGGACGAGATCACCTGGCCCGCAACCGATATCGGCTACCGCATGGCCGGGGGCCGCACCACTGAGGACGACCAGCCTGGCGTTGAGGCGGTTACCTCGACCGAGTAGAAATAGAGCCTTGAATATGCGGTAACGCCGCGGCTCGGTAAGCAGAACACCGGTTTCGGTGTCATGGTGGCCCTGTCGAATGGAAGACTGGGGTGCGTTTTTGGTCATGTGTTCATGGTCGGGAGGGGCCGCCACTTCGACCAGAGGCAAAACCACGGAAACCGTTCCATTCGGGACGGATTCGCGACATTTGTACGGGAGGCACATTGTCGTCGGAAGTGAAAAGACTGACGGGCAGCACGGATCGCCGGGTACGGCGGACCAAAAGCCTGCTGCATCGGGCGTTGATCGAACTCATGCTGGAGCGCGGTTACGACCGAATCTCGGTGCGCGACATCTTGCACCGGGCCGATGTCGGACGGTCCACGTTCTACGCGCACTTCCGCGACAAGGACGACCTGCTGCTGCTGAGCAGCACCGACTACCTGCGGGCCGCCGTGACCGCACCCGGCGCCGACACAGGTGCGGACGCCGCGACGCCGCTGGCCCCGGTGCACACGCTGTTCCAGCTGGCCGCGGCGAATCCCGAGGTGTACCAAGCCCTGCTCGGTCGCAAGAGCGGTGCGTTGCTGCTGCGGACGACGCGGGAGATGGTCGCCGAGATTCTCGCCGAACGCCTCGCCGAGCAGCTCGACATGGACGAGGCCGAGTTCGCCGCGACCATGACGTTTCTGTCTTGGGGCGTGGTCGGGGTCCTCGGCGCGATCGCCGACGCCGACCCGCCGCTCTCGCCCACCGAGGCGTACCGGCGCCTGGTGCAACTGATCGGACCCGGCCTGTCCGGCCGGGTCCGATCAGGCTGAGCAGGGCCTCAGGCGACCACGCCTGCGAGCCGGGCGGTGATCAAGGCTTCGGCCTCGCTGACCATGCGGCTGATGAGCTCCGCGCAGGTGGGGATGTCGTGAATGAGGCCCTGCACCTGACCGGCGCTCCAGATGCCCGCGTCGAGGTCGCCCTCCTCGAAGACGCGGCGGCCGCGGGCGCCTGCGACCAGGTCGCGCACGTCTTCGAAGGTGCCGCCCGCCTTCTCGATTTCGACGACCTTGCGGCTGATCTCGTTGTCCGCGACGCGGGCGGTGTTGTGCATGGTGCGGAAGATCAGTTGGGTGTCGCGTTCGGTGTGCGCGACGATCTGCTCCTTGACCTTCTGGTGCACCGCGGACTCCTGCGTGCACAGGAAGCGGGTGCCCATGTTGACCCCGTCCGCACCGAGGGCGAGGGCGGCGACCAGGCCGCTGGCGTCGGCGAAACCGCCGGACGCGACCATCGGAATGTCGAGCACCCGTGCGGCGGCCGGGATCAGGATCAGGCCGGGCACGTCGTCCTCGCCGGGGTGGCCCGCGCATTCGAACCCGTCGATGCTGACGCCGTCGACGCCGATCCGCTGCGCCTTCAGCGCGTGCCGCACGCTGGTGCATTTGTGCAGCACCTTGATGCCCGCGTCCTTGTAGTACGGCAGGAACGGTTCCGGATTGCTGCCCGCCGTCTCGACGATCTCGACGCCGCTGTCGATGATCGCCTGCACGTACTCGGCGTAGGGCGGCGGGTTGATCGACGGCAGGATGGTGACGTTCACGCCGAACGGCTTGTCGGTCAGCTCTCTGGTGCGGGCGATCTCGCGGCGCAGGTCCTGCGGCGTCGGCTGGGTGAGCGCGGTGATGAAGCCGAGCCCGCCCGCGTTCGCGACGGCCGCGACGAGCTCGGCGCGGCCGACCCACATCATTCCGCCCTGCACGATCGGGTGTTCCACACCGAAGGTCTCGGTGAACCTGGTCCGCAGCATTGCGCTCTCCTCTGCCTCGCGCGGGCGTGCCAGTTCGCCCGAAGACCTGAATGGTGACACGAGGATCCACTCGGGTTCAACCCATAAGTGAGCCAGCATTCGCATCTGGATGTCACGCTTGAGCCTTTGACCGCCCGCTTCGGCGAGCGGAAGTTCAGGGAAACTACCTGCTGAAGCGCCATTTTCCGGATAGAGCGGTGCGTCGGCCGAATTAACCGCGATTCATTACTTGATCTCTTGCCGCTGCGCTAAGTTACTTGTTATTCTGCTCGCAGTTCAGCCCGTCACAGTTGTCGGCCACCCCGGCGGACGCAGGTGACGGTCCGAGAGGAGTTCGTGGCATGACCACCGGTGCGCAGGCGCTCGACGAGCCGCTCAGGTCGCGGCGCAACCACTGGAACAACCAGATCGCCGGGCACGCGCAGATGCGGCCCGACGCGGTCGCGCTGCGCTTCCGAGGTGCGGACACCACCTGGCGGCAATTGCACGAGCGTTCGCTGAAGTTCGCCGACGCGCTCGCCCGCCGCGGCGTCGGCTTCGGCGATCGGGTGCTGATCCTCGCGCTGAACTACCCCGAATACATCGAGGCCGTGTTCGGCATCAACGCGCTCGGCGCCATCGCGGTCCCGGTCAACTTCCGGCTCACGCCGCCCGAGGTCGCCTACATCGTCAGTGACAGCGGCGCGAAGGCGATCGTCACCGACACCGTGCTGCAACCGCTGGCCACCGCCGTGCGGGCGCAATCCGCCACGCTGGAAACATGTTTCGTGATCGGCGGGGCAACCGCGGACGGCGTGCTCGGCTTCGACGACGTGCTCGCCGAGGGCGGTACGCCGCACACCCCGCTCGACATTCCCGAAGACACCCCGTCGCTGATCATGTACACCTCGGGCACCACCGGCAGTCCCAAGGGTGCGATCCTGTCGTACGCGAACATGAATTCCCAAGCGCTGACCGTCATTCGGGCTCTCGCGACGGAGCAGAGCTCGATCGGCTTCTGCACCTCGCCGCTGTTCCACATCGCCGGACTCGGCAGCCTCGCACCATGTTTCCTGCTCGGTGCGAAGACCGTGCTGCATCCGCTCGGCGCGTTCGACCCCACCGAATTCCTCGACGCGATCGAGCAGGAGCAGGCGACCAGTGCGTTCTGCGTGCCCGCCCAGTGGCAGGCCATCTGTGCCGAGCCGACGGTCAAGGAGCGCAAGCTGGCGCTCACCGCGCTCAGCTGGGGCGCCGCGCCCGCCTCGGACACGGTGCTGAAGGCGATGGCCGAGTGCTTCCCGAACGCCTTCAATGTGGCGGTATTCGGTCAGACCGAGATGTCGCCGATCACCTGCGTGCTCGAGGGCAAGGACGCGCTGCGCAAGCTCGGTTCGGTCGGCAAGCCCATCCCGACCATCCAGGCCAGGATCGTCGACGACGAGATGAACGATGTCGCACCCGGCGAGGTAGGCGAGATCGTCTATCGCGGGCCGACGCTCATGCAGGGCTACTGGAACAAGCCCGAAGCGACGGCGGAGGCGTTCGCGGGCGGCTGGTTCCACTCCGGCGACCTGGTCAGCCAGGACGAGGAGGGCTTCATCTGGGTGGTGGACCGCAAGAAGGACATGATCATCTCCGGCGGCGAGAACATCTACTGCGCCGAGGTGGAGAACGTGCTCTTCGCCCACCCCAAGATCCGGGAGGCCGCGGTGATCGGCCGGGCGCACGAGAAGTGGGGCGAGGTGCCGGTCGCCGTCGTCGCGCTCAACAGCGCCGAGGACGAGCTCACCCTGGACGAGCTGACCGCGTTCCTCAATGAGAATCTGGCCCGCTACAAGCATCCCAAGGATCTGGTGCTGGTCCAGGAACTACCGCGCAATGCCAGCGGCAAGGTTGTGAAAGGCCAACTGCGCAAAGATTATTCATCCTGATTCCGGGCAGCTGAGTATGGTCGTGGGATGGCGAACCCTCGGATCCGCGCGGCCGTACTCGCTCTGCACTGGCAGGTGAATGTCATCAAGCCCGACGGGTTTTTCGGGCCGATGCTCGCGGAGCCGGTGGCGGCCAGCGGGGTCGTCGCGCGTGCGGTGGCGTTTCACGACGCCGCCGCCGCGCGCAAGATCCCGGTGGTCTTCACCCGGTTCACCATTCCGGTGGGCGAGGGGGAGTTGGTGCGCAATACCGGGTTCATGCGCTCGGTAGGCGCGGCGCAGACCGAGTTCCGGCCGGATTCGCCGGGTAGCCGGCTCATTCCCGAGATGGCGGCGCAGGCGGCCGAGGTCTTCGACAACCAGAAGCTGTCCGGGCTGGCGGGCAGCGCATTGCCGGAGTGGCTGGCGGGCCAGGGCATCGATACCCTGTTCATCACCGGTGTCGCGACCAACTTGACGGTGGAGCAAACGGCAAGGCACGCCACCGATCTCGGCTTCACCGTGCACGTGCTGGCCGACTGCACGGTCGCTGCCGACGTGGCAGCACACGAGGCTTCGCTGGCCGATCTCGAGCTCGTCACCGCGGGTTCGCTGACCGCGGCACAGGCGCTGGATCTGACCGGCCGGCACTGACATTCGTGGCACAGCACCGTGCTTGAATGATTCCGGCAACATGACAGCTACGGTCGAATGTTGGTGGACCATCGCCGCTTCGGCCGCTCCGCCCACCGGATCAGGAGCCAGCTCGGTGAAATCCACCCACCTCGCGGTTTTCGCCGCGACCGCCCTAGCGGTAGTAGCAGTCTGCTCGACCGGCTGCGGCAACAGCGAGCAAGACCACTCGGCGCACGCCACCTCGACCACCGCCGCCCTGGCGTCGTCCTCGACCGCGCCGACCACGCCCTCCGCCGAAATCATCGAGGACGTCAACTGCGGCCCCGTCACCGACGCCGGCGGTGGCACCCGCACCGTCATCGCGGTCGGCAGCACGGCGGGCCGCGTCGGCTGCACCGAAGCGATCACCGTGGCAACGACATACGTGACAACGATCAGCAACACCGAAGCCCAAACCGTCGACGGCTGGCAGTGCAAAGCTCAACCCGACCCTGCCATTCCCTCCAGCTGCTCGAAGGACGGCCTCGTCATCGCCCTGCGCGCACATTGATGCCGGCGACGAATCCACGCCCGACGCGAGGTTCAGCTCAGGCCCGGGCCAAGACGGCGTCGTAGTCGTGGCTGGCGATGACCTCGATGCCGGCCGGGAGGGCGTGCAGGCGTTGGATGGTGCGGAAGGCGGCGTCGCGGTCGGCATCGAAGAGGTTGCCGGGCATGGGGGCCTTCTCGCGGATCAGGCTGATCTGCAGGGTGTTCCAGACGGCGTCGCCGGCGAGCAGGACTCGGGTGCCGTCCTCGACTGCCAGCAGGACGCCGATGCTGCCGGGAGTGTGCCCTGCCAGGTCGACGAGGATGACGGCGCCGTCGCCGAATACATCATGGCTGCGTGGGAAGGTCAGCACCGGCGGGCCGTCCAGTTCCACCGGCGCGATGGCCTGGCCGCGCAACGGCTCGCGGATGACGCCGATCGGAGCCTCGTCGCCGTGCATCGCCCAGTCGTATTCCATCGCGGGGACCCTGAGTTCGATCGAGTCCGGTAGTTCGAGCAGGCCCGCGACATGATCCCAGTGCAGGTGGGTAGCCAGGGTGAAGTCGATGTCGGTGGGGGCGAGATCGCGGGCGGCGAGCGCGTTGCTCAGTCCGAGGACCGGCTTGTCGGGAGACACCAGCTTGCCTACCGGAAAGGGGTGACCGGGCAGGACGCGCTCGTGTACGTCGGAGCAGATGGCGGGATCGACGAGGAATCTGGCCTGCGGATGCTCGATCAGGAAGGCGCCCATCGACATCGGCAACTCGCGCAGGCTGCGCACCCCCTCGGCAACGATGATGGCGGGCGCGGCCATCGTCGCCTGCGGCAGCGCGGTCAACCGGACCGCCGCGCTGGCCTTCGGGGCGGGCGCGTCCGCCAGGCCGGCCAGAAACGCCGTGTCGGGCTGCCGCGGGCGGAGCAGCCGACCGGGTGTCGCGGCCAGCGCGGCGCAACAGCGGGCCAGCGTGCGGAGGGTTCCAGGGCGGCCATCGGCCAGGCGTGCGGAGTTTTCGCTCACCTCGCCACGGTAGGTGATGGGTGTTCGCGACGCATGCCGCGCAAGAGACTCTTCTCCACAGTGCGATATCTCGGCATAATCGCGGGGGGTACCTGGGCGGTCGAGACGAGCCGCCGTTGCGGGGGTAGTACGTCTCGGGATGGATCGGAGCTCGATGGTACGCAGTCGTGCGGCGCTCACCACCACGGCGGTCACGGCCGTGGCGGAGCTGCTCGGCGTCGATGCGACCGCCGTCTGCACCGACGCGCCGTTCACCGATCTCGGCCTGAACTCCACCCAATTGGCGCGGTTGACGGCACGCCTCGAGGACGCGATGGGGGTGGAGGTTTCGCTCACCGCGATGTACGACTACCCCGACATAGACCGGCTGGTCGAGTATCTCGCGATGCGATGACGGGGCCCGGGGTATCCATCATCGGGATCGGTTGCCGCGTGCCGGGAGCCGAAGGCGGCGACATCCGGCTGCTGCGGGGGCGCGACGCCACCGGTCCGAAAACGGACGCGCCGCGCGATGAATATCCGGACGACACCGCGTGGTTCGACAACGAATGGTTCGCCATCGCCGACCAGGCAGCGGCGCTGCTGGATCCGCGGCAGCGGATGGCCATGGAGGTCGCGGTCGAGGCCATCGATGACGCCGGTGTCGGCTATCGCACCAGAGGTTCGGGGGCTGCGGTGCTCTTCGGCTACGACCACAGCGCGGTGCTGGGCCGGGATGGATTCGACGTACCGCACGCCGGCACCGCGCTCGGCGGCGTCGCCGCTCGGTTGTCCGCGGTGCTGCAGCTACACGGGCCGAGTCTCGTGGTGGACAGCGTGGGTTCGTCGTTGGTAGCCGTCGACTTGGCGGTTCGGCTGCTGGTCGACGAGGCGGTGCCGTTCGCCGTCGTGGGCGGGGTCGATCTGCCGATACCCACATCGAACTACCGCCCGGAGAACGGAGTCCGTGCACCGGACTGCCTTGCTGAGCCGGCAGATGGTGCGGCACGCCGCGGCGCCTGCGCCGTGGTGGTCATGCAGCGCACCGACCATGCGGTGCGCGAAGGCAATCGGATATACGCGGAGCTCGCTGCGACATCAGGTTCCGTTGTTGCACAGGGCATTTCATTGTCAACCGAACAGCTCCGGAATGGCTCGACGGCCTCCGATGACGTGCACCTTACGGCCGACGCAGGCCTGATCGGACTGATCGAGGCGGCACTGTCTGTTCACGACCGAGTCGACACGGTTACGGCCGGTGCGCGCAGTCCACAGGTGTCCACCGCGCCTGTCGACCGGACCGCTGCGCGGCCGAGCGAAACCCACTGGGGCGTCGGCACATTCGATACCGAGGCCGCGCATGTACTGCGCCGCATCGAGACACCCCCGGTGGTCCGCGGCGACGATCCTCCCGTGCTCATCCCCATCACCGGGCGCGACGCCGGCGAACTGAGCGCACAGGCGCTCCGGCTCGCCGACCGATTCGAATCCGGCACCGAGCCGTTGCGCGAAATCGCCTCCGTTGCCTCGAGATTAATGCCGGAGCAGATACGGGCGTGCGTGTTG
The DNA here is from genome assembly GCF_004634405.1 of Nocardia sp. CS682. NCBI lineage: Bacteria > Bacillati > Actinomycetota > Actinomycetes > Mycobacteriales > Nocardiaceae > Nocardia > Nocardia sp. CS682. The sequence continues at coordinate 4,524,696 of NZ_CP029710.1, forward strand.
GCCGACGATCGCGACGATGCGGTGCATCGGCTACGCGCACTCGCAGACGGCGATCCGAGCAGAGCGGTGATCGGTCCGTCCCCGGTTCGAAGGCCGGGCGGACTGTTGTTCTTGTTCACCGGTCCAGGCGAACAACATCTCGCCATGGGACGGGCACTCGCCGCCCGGCACAGCGCATTCGCGGCCGCGTTGACCAGAGTCGCCGACGCGATCGTCACGGCGGGCGGCCCGCGGGTCTGGACGCCACGGCACGGCTTCGCCATCGGCGCTGCGAGCAAGGGAAACGGCTCATGCGCCCTCGCCCATCCCGCGATTTTCGCGTTCCACTTGGCGATGGCGGAATTGCTCGCGACGTGGGGTATTCGCCCGGATGCGGTCGTGGGGCACGGTCTCGGCGAGATCGCCGCGGCCGTGGTCGGCGGCGCGCTGTCGCTGCCGGATGCGGCGCGGGTCGTGCTGCGGCGCAGCGCGATCCTGTCCGAATCGGTGGACAGCGATGCGGTAGCCCTGCTGCTCGCACCGTCGCATCAGGTGGTGAAACTGGTGGAGCCGATGCGCGCACAGGTCACCGTCGCGGCGATCAACGGTCCGCGGTCGGTGGTCGTCTCGGGCACCCCGCGCTACATCGATACGCTGGTGCGGCGGGCCAAGCGCCGCGAACTGCCCGTGCTGCGGCGCACCGACGAGTCCGCCGCGTACCCGCGCCTCGCCACCGTCCCTGCGGAGTTCGTCGAATCGCTCGCCGACTTGGCACCGATGGCACCGCACACTCCCCTGTACTCCACCACCCGCCGCGGCGAGCTGATCGATACCGCAGTGCTGGACGGCAAGTACTGGGCCGAGAACGTTGCGCGGACAGTCGATCTCGCCGCCGCGCTGGAGCGGGCCGCCGCGGCCGGGCTCTCGACGGTGCTGGAGCTCGCGCCACATCCCTCGCTGCTTCCGGCGGTCGAGGAGTACCCCGAATTCCATGGCGGCGCTCACCTGGTCGCGACTCGTGCCGACGAGGCCGGCGCCTTCCTGACCTGCCTGGCCCGACTCCACCTGGAAGGGCGACCGGTCGACTGGTCCGCGCAAGGCCCGTTCCGCACCGCACCACGGCGGGTGTGGCGCAAGCGCCGATTCCCCCTGGCTACCGACACAGCGGCACCGGCGTGGACCGAATCCGCTTTCGCACCAAATGATCTCGCGGATCACGTGATCAACGGCGTACCGACCGTGCCCGCGACCTTCTGGCTGCTCGGGCTGTTGAATGTGACCCGCACCGGCGCCGCTGCCGCGACGATGGTGACCGACTTCGTGATGCACGAGCGGCTCGATCTCGCGGCACTGCCCACGGTCCGCTATCGCAGGGACGGCGAGGGAAGTGTACGGGCGGAGGTCACGGCGGCCGCAGCGCTGGCATCGGCGCGGCCCGGCGGCGACCCCACGCCCGCGGATATCGTCGCATGGATGCGGGTGGTGGATGCCAACCGGGCTGGGCGGCACCGCATGCGGGTCATCGCGCCGGCCGCCTTCTACGATGCGCTGCGCGAGCTGCGGCTGGAGTACGGGCCGCGTTTCCGCGTGCTGCGCGGCATCGCGACGGGTCCCGACCGGGCGGTCGGTGTGTTCGACGCCGCTGAAACGCGTAGTGCCGCAACGTTGAGTGGCTGCTTGCATCTGCTCGGTGCGATTGTCTTCGATGAGATGCCCACGGGGTCGAGCCCGCTGTCGATCGGGATCGACTCCGTCTGGCTGTCGGCCGAACCGAATCGGGTCGTGCTCGAGGCGCACGCGTTGCTCCGCGAGCGCACCGGCACCGGATTCAGCGGTGACGTCATCGGCACCGACCAGCACGGTGTGCCGTGTCTGGCAATGTCCGGCGTGCATCTCCGGTTTGCCGAACCCAGCACTACCGCAAGACTTTCCGACTGCACGCAAGGTAACGAGCGATGGGCGCCCTTCCGCCAGGAGATGTGGGAGCCGCGCGACCCTGACCTCTTAGGCATAGCGAGTTCCGCCCCCGACCACCCGATCGCCGCGCGCACCTTGATAATCGGTGATTCGGAACTGGCTATCCGGTTGTCCGACACACTGGCGACCACCCTGCCCACCGAGCGGGTGGCTCGCGAACCCGACGCCGCGAGGCCCTTCATCACCGCTTTGCCGATGTCGCGCGCCGATAGCGCGCACACCGCGGTCGTCCTCGTTTGGCCAGCCGAAACAGCGTCGTCTGCAACGCTGTCCGACCCCATCGGTCCCGGCCGGAATGCCACCGCGACCGCCTGCCGGGTACTCGATCTGCTCCAGCGTGTGCATGCCGATGCTGGCACCGCGTCCCTGACGGTCGTGCTGCCGGAACCCGTCGGACGAACGACCGCGTCCGGGCTGTTGAGCACCGATCCCGATGCATTGGCGGCTGCACCGGCCATCGCGGGTCTGGTTCGCTCCTTGCAACTCGAATCCGACCTTCCGGTGCGCCTGGTCTGGACCGACGCGGATCCCGGGAACGTCGCACCGTTGAGTCGACTCGTTGCTCGGGGACCGGCCGACTCGACCCGGCTCCTCGACGAGGTACGGCTCCGGGCAGGTACTTTCGCCATCCGCCGCTTCGCCCCCGCACAGCTCCGTCCTGCCCCGACCGCCACGGTCGACGCCACCGGCACCTACGTGGTCACCGGCGGTTTGGGTGCGGTCGGCGCGGTCGCGGTGCGCTGGCTGCTCGATGCCGGGGCACGCGACGTGGTGGTGCTCACCCGCGCGCCCCGTCCGGTGCCCGCACTGCTGGACGGACTGGAGGACCGGATCGTCATCGTCCGCTGCGACGCCGCCGATCGACGCGATCTCGCCAACGCGCTCAACGACATCCGGGAATGCGGCTCGACCATCCGCGGTGTCGTGCACGCCGCGGGAACAGCGGCCGAGACAACCTTCGACGCGACCACCCCCGGGCAACTAGCTGCGGTGTTTTCACCCAAGCTGACCGCGGCAGGCAATCTGATCGGACTGACCTCGGCCGACCCGACCGACTTCATTCTGCTGTTCTCCTCGGCCACCGGCGCACTCGGCGCACCGGGCCGGGCGGCCGAGGCCGCCGCCAACGCCGCGATGGACTCCCTCGCCCTGGCGCATCCGGGGCGGGGCGTGCTCAGCATCGGCTGGGGTGCGTGGGCGACAGGTTCGGCGGTACCGCCGCGGCAGGCGGGCATGGCGGCCTTCGACACCCGCAATGCGGCCACGCTGCTGGGCGAGGCACTGCGGTTCGCCGGGTCATACCTGTTGGCGCTCGACTACACCCCGTCCGCCGACACCGCACCCATGGCGGCACGGCTGTCGAATCTGCTTGCTCCCATGGCGGCTTCGTCCGAGCACACCCACACGGCCGAACGCCATCCACCCGACACCCTCGGCCTGCTGGTCGACGCACACCTCGGCGAGGCCCCATGACCGCCTGCAACAGCCTCGCCGCACGGATCGCCGAGTGGGCCGCGTCCCGGCCGGACACGGTGGCCTGCACCGAACTGCGCTACCGGATACACGAGCGGCTGCCCGTCGACATGACCTACGCCCGCTTGCACACCGCCGCAGGCGAGCTCGCCGAACGCATCCGGGACGGCAGCGCACCGGGCGATCGAGTCGCCATCCTCTGCGCGCACGGACTCGACTATGCCGTCGCGTTTCTCGCCTGCCTGTACAGCAATCGCATTGCGGTGCCGTTGTTCCCGGCGGCCGGTACCCGCAACAAGGAGCGGCTGCTCGCGGTACTCGCCGACGCACGGCCCACGCTCGCCTTGCTCTCCCACGGCGACTCCACCAGTTCGTCCGTACTGGGCCCCATGCTCGGCCAGGTACTCGAACTCCCGTCGGATGTCACTGCGCCGTCGGCGGATTCGCCCGAACCGGTCATCGATCCGATCCGGGCCGAACTCGCCTACCTGCAATACACCTCGGGCTCCACCCAGTCGCCCGCCGGCGTGCGAGTCACCCACGCGAACATGACGACGGCACTGGAACAACTCTGTCAGGCGCTGGAACCCTCGCCGGACAAGCCCATCCTGACCTGGCTGCCGTTCTTCCACGACATGGGTCTCATCCTCGGCCTGGCGCTGCCGCTCTATTGCGGCGTGCTCGGTGTGACGATGTCACCCTCGGAGTTCGTGAAGCGCCCGATCCGGTGGCTGCGCGCCGTCAGCGACTACCGTGCGGGGATCACGGGTGTACCTAATTTCGGCTTGGCCCTTGCGGTTTCGGCGACTACACCGGAGGAGCGGGCCGGGCTCGACCTGTCCTGCCTCGACATGCTGCTCAACGGCTCCGAACCCATCCGGGCCGAGGCCCTCACCGAATTCACCGCGACGTTCGCCGAGTACGGCTTCCGGCATCAGGCGCACACGCCCGGCTTCGGCCTGGCGGAAGCGACACTGACCGTCACCATCGGTGACTGGCGAAAACCGCCGGTGGCACAGCACTTCGACCGCGGTGCGCTCGCCGAGGGCCGTGCGGTGCCGCATGCCGCCGCACCGCCACCGCTCGGCGGTGCGCCGCTGGTCGGCTGCGGCGCACCGATCGGTCAGGACGTGCGCATCGTGCACCCGCTGTCCTGCGTCGAACTGCCCGTCGGCCGGGTCGGCGAGATCTGGGTCGCGGGCGCCAATGTGTGCGACGGCTACCACGGCAGACCCGACGCCACCGCCGAGACCTTCCATGCCACGCTGCGCGGCAGCGACGCCCGCTGGCTGCGCACCGGGGACCTCGGCTTCTGGTTCGACGGTCAGCTCTACATCGCGGGACGCCGCAAGGACGTCATCGTGGTGGACGGGCGCAATCACTTTCCGGTCGATATCGAGGCGACGGTCGAGAGCTGCGCCGCCGCGATCCGGCCCGGCCATGTGACGGCGTTCGGACACGACGACGGGCGCCGCGAGGATCTGGTGATCGTCGCCGAACTGACCGCCGCCGAGACCATCGAGCCCGCCGAACTCTCGGCGCTGGCCCGCCGGATCCGCGCCGAGGTCGCCGCCGCGCACGAGGTGATACCCGGTGCCGTCATGCTGGTCGAGCCTGGACGCATACCCAAGACGACCAGCGGGAAGCTGCGTCGCGGTGAGTGCAGGGCCCGCTATATCGCCGGTCAGCTCGAGCCGGTGGCCATGATCTGAGCTCGGCCGAAACACCGTCGAGATCCCGCCCATCCGGGCGGTCGGCCGCGAGGATGTGGCCTATGGCAACCGAGATCATCGCTGTGCGCTGGAAAGACGTCCCCGAGGAGCACGACTACCCCGCGGCCGCCGACTATCTGGAGTTGCTGGCGGGACCGAAGATCGTCAGCGCGGTGGTGGAGGATCTGCGGGCCGCCCCGATCGTGCACAAGAAGGCCAAGGACATTCTTCGTGCCGCGCGGCTCGAGCTGCTGCCACCGGAGAACCTGCACGTCCGCCGCGATTTGATCAAGATTCACAATGGCAAGGCGTTGTCGCCGATCCTGTTGGTGCGCGGCGACTTTCGCACCGGCGCACCGATGGTGATCGCTGACGGTTATCACCGGGTCTGTGCGATCCACTGGGCTGACGAGAACATCGCTATTCCGGCGAAGCTGGCCGCCATGCCGTGATCTTCCCGCTGGCGCGTTCACAACCGCCGCTGCGGTGGATCGCCTAGCCGCGCGAGCTTTCGACCTGAAACGTTCAGTCTTCGGTGCGGCCGAGGAGCCGATCCGTCTCCCGCCGTTCGCGTTTGGTGGGCCGACCGGAGCCGCGATCGCGGCGCGGCAGGGCGGCGAGGAGTTCGCGCGACGGTGGCGGCGGGCTGCGATCGATCAGGCATTGGGCGGCGATCGGGGCACCGACGCGCTTGGTGACGATCTGTTCCACGATCACAATGCGTTCGACGCCGCTGACGCGGATGCGCACCTCATCGCCGGGCTTGACCGGCTGGGCGGGCTTGGCCGCGACGCCGTTGACACGGACGTGACCGCCCCTGCAGGCCGCTGCTGCGGCGGATCTTGTTTTGAACAGGCGCACGGCCCAAGTCCAGGAATCGACTCGGGCCTGCGTCGCAGTGCTCTTGTTTCCGTTCGTACGGATGCCGTTATCGGCGGGGGTCACCCTTAAACGATACGGCGTGCGGTGACGACGTCGCCGGGGCGGAGCGGGGTGTAGGAGACGGGCGAGCCGGACTGGACGGCGTTGAGCAGCTTGCCGTCGCCCGCGTAGATGCCGACGTGGTTACCACCGTTGGTGATGACGATGTCGCCGGGCTGCAGGTTCTGGAAGGCCACCGGAGCGCCGACGTGCGACTGCTCGAAGCTGGTGCGGGGGAGTTCGACGCCGGCCTGCCGGTAGGCCCACTGGACCAGACCCGAGCAATCGAAGTTGGATGGGCCCGCGGCACCCCAGGAGTACATCGCGCCGACCTTGGTCTTGGCGGCGTCGAGCGCGATATCGCTGGCACTGGGAGCGGGATTGAACATGCCGGGCATGTTCGGCGCGAAGTTGGGCACGCCGGGCGCCGCCTGCTGCGGTGCACCGGGCAGCTGCGTGTTCGGCATGGCCGAGACAGCCTGCTGGATCTGCTGGTTCAGTTGCTGGACCGGCGCTTCGTATTCCTGCGGAACAGGAACATCGAAGTTGCCGAGGCCGGGAATGCTGACGGTTGCCGCCATCGCGGGAATCGCCGGCATGGCACCGGTTGTCGCGGCCACCGCGCCCATCACGAGGGCACCCTTGACGGAATTCGGCAAGCGAGAATCCCGCTGCATGCTGTGTTTACCCACCGAGCTACGTCTCCGATCTTCGTGCTTTCCCGCCGACCGGGCTAGCTGACCAGAAAATGGCCGCAAGGCATCACCCGAATGAACCCTGTGGGTGATCCCGGCACGACAGCCGGGAAGATGGCCCCGACGGCCGCTAAGGCGGTAACTCTGTGGCGCCGCTTCTCTTTCGAAGCGACAGGCACTCCACTAAGTCACGAAGAGATTACGATGCCGACGCGGTGTTGTCCAGCGCACAGACCTGCGAGTTTTTCACTCTCGGCAAACCCGCTGGACGATTGCCCGGAAACGCGACACGCCCACAAGGTCACGACACGATATCGGCGCAGCGGTGTCCGTTACCGATCGGCGGCAAATGTCCGAATCGGCCGCTGGGAATTCAGGATTCGTGGCCGTTCGAGGACTCGTCGTCGCGTTCGGCGAGCGCGCGCTCGAGTTCGACGATCCGGCGCCGCGCATCGGCGAGCCCGACCTCCAGCTGACCGAGCGCCATCACCAACGGCCCGACCGCCAGGTCCGCCACCAGCTGCGGATCGTCATAGCCGCGCTCTATCGCCACCAGAATGTTGGAGCGGATGCGCCGCGCGACGGTGGCACCTGCTGGAACATTCCAGGATTCGACCACCTCAGCCGTGGTGGGGGTGGGTTCGTCGGACATGCCCCTCCGATACTCGCCGGAAACGCCACCAGCGTAGTGAGTTCCGGGCCTATAGCGATAGTGCGAGTGCCATCGTGCAATACCTTCCGCTAGGCGTATCTAGGACACGCCGTAGATACGGGCAGATTCTCCGGACCGAACGGGCTACGGTGTCAGGGTATGGACCCCGTGCGGAATCCGTATGCTCCCGGAGCCGGACAGCGCCCACCCGAATTAGCCGGGCGCGACAAGCAACTCACCGCCTTCGACATCGTGCTGGAACGCGTCGCCCGCGGCCGTCCGGAACGCAGCGTCATGCTCACCGGGCTGCGCGGCGTCGGAAAGACGGTGCTGCTCAATCAACTTCGCTCCGCCGCCATCTCGCGTGGCTGGGGCACCGGCAAGATCGAGGCCCGGCCGGACCAGGAGCTACGCCGCCCGCTGTCCTCAGCGCTGCACATGGCCGTCCGCGCGATCGCCATGGCACACCGCAACCCGGAGCGGGTCGACGATTTCCTCGGCATTCTCAAGGCTTTCGCGCTGCGCGCCACCGCCGACAAGGGCATGCGCGAACGCTGGCAGCCCGGTATCGACGTGCCCGCGGTGACCGGGCGCGCGGACTCCGGCGACATCGAGATCGACCTGGTCGAGCTGCTGGTCGAGGCGGCCGCGCTGGCCAGCGAGATCGGCGTCGGCATCGCGATTTTCATCGATGAGATGCAGGACCTCGGCCCGGCCGACGTCTCCGCGATCTGCGGCGCCTGCCACGAATTGAGCCAGGACGCAGCGCCGCTCATCGTGGTCGGCGCCGGGCTGCCGCACTTGCCCGCGGTGCTGTCCGCCTCGAAGAGCTACTCCGAGCGACTGTTCAGTTATCACCGCATCGATCGACTCGACCGGGAATCCGCGGACCTCGCGCTGATCGCGCCCGCCGAGCGCGAAGAGGTGAAGTTCACCGACGAGGCGCTGGATGCGCTGTACCACAAGGCCGATGGCTATCCGTACTTTGTGCAGGCCTACGGCAAGGCGGCCTGGGACCAGGCGCCGGAGAGCCCGATCACGGCCGAGGATGTCGAGGTGGCCGCGCCGTCCGCGGAAGAGGAGCTGGCGGTCGGCTTCTTCGGCTCCCGCTACGAACGGGCAACGCCGGCCGAGCGCGAATACATGCGCGCCATGGCGGATTTGGCCGGCGACGACGGCCCGGTGGCCACCTCGGCGGTGGCCAGCGAACTCGGCCGCAAACCCGCCTCTCTCTCGCCCGCGCGCGACGGTCTGATCAAGAAGGGCCTGATCTACTCGGCCGAGCGCGGCACCATCGGATTCACCGTGCCGCATTTCGGCCGCTATCTGCGCAGCGTCTGATGGTCCGAAAAGCGAACGATCGGATAGCTTCGAATTAGCTTGTCTACCAAGATCATTAGAGATCGATAGAAATCAATCGACCTGCAGCCCTACCGGCCGGTAACTAAAGTTCTTACACTCGAATGTGATCCTGATCACGTCCGAGGAGGACATCATGGCGACAGCCGCGAAAGTCGACGCCACCGAAGAACAGGCCCGCGCACTGGTCGAGGAGTCCCGCGAAACCAGCTGGGCCAAACCATCCTTCGCGAAGGAGATGTTCCTCGGGCGGTTCCGGCTCGATCTGATCCACCCCTACCCGGAGCCGAGCCCGGAGGATGCCGCCCGCACCGCGGCCTACCTCGCCAGGCTGCGGCCGTTCTGCGAGTCCATCGACGGCGCGGTGATCGAGGCGGAGGGCCGGATCCCGGACGAGTACGTCAAGGGGCTCGCCGAGCTCGGCTGCTTCGGCTTGAAGATTCCGGAATCCTATGGCGGACAGGGGCTCTCCCAGTTCGGCTACAACCGGGCGTTGATGCTGGTCGGCTCGGCCCATCCCAGCCTTGGCGTGCTGCTCTCGGCGCATCAGTCCATCGGCGTGCCCGAACCGTTGAAACTGGCGGGCACCGCGGAGCAGAAGGCGGAGTTCCTGCCCCGGTGCGCCGCGGGCGCGGTGAGTGCCTTCCTGCTCACCGAGCCCGATGTCGGCTCCGACCCGGCCAGGATGGCGAGCACCGCCACCCCGGTCGACGACGGGACGGCCTACGAGCTCAACGGCGTCAAGCTGTGGACCACCAACGGTGTGGTGGCCGAGCTGCTGGTGGTGATGGCCAGGGTGCCCAAGAGCGAGGGCCATCGCGGCGGCATCTCCGCGTTCGTGGTCGAGGCCGATTCGCCGGGCATCACCGTCGAGCGGCGCAACGCGTTCATGGGCCTGCGCGGCATCGAGAACGGCGTCACCAGGATGCACAACGTGCGGGTGCCGCGGGCCAACCTCATCGGGCGCGAAGGCGACGGCCTGAAGATCGCGCTCACCACCCTCAACGCGGGCAGGCTGGCCATCCCGGCGCTGTGCACCGCCTCGGCGAAGTGGTCGCTGAAGATCGCCAGGGAGTGGAGCACCGAGCGGGTGCAGTGGGGCAGGCCGGTCGGCGAGCACGAGGCGGTCGGCCAGAAGATCTCCTTCATCGCCGCGACCACCTACGCGCTGGAGGCCGCACTCGACCTGTCCGCCGCCATGTGCGACGAGGCGCGCAACGACATCCGGATCGAGGCGGCGCTGGCCAAGCTGTGGGCCAGCGAGATGAGCTGCACCATCGCCGACGAGCTCGTGCAGATCCGCGGCGGTCGCGGCTACGAGACGGCGGCCTCGCTCGCGGCCCGCGGTGAACGCGCGGTCGGCGCCGAACAACTGGTCCGTGATCTGCGCATCAACCGGATCTTCGAAGGCTCCAGCGAGATCATGCGGCTGCTGATCGCTCGGGAGATGGCCGACGCGCACATGGCGGCCGCCGGCGCGCTGGTGGACCGCAACGCCGAGTTGAAGGACAAGGCCAAGGCGGCCGTCGGCGCGACCGGCTTCTATGCCAAGTGGTTCCCGCAGCTCGCGGTCGGCTCGGGCACCGTGCCCGCGACCTATACCGAATTCGGTTCGCTGGCAAAGCATCTGCGCTTCATCGAGCGCAGCTCGCGCAAACAGGCCAGGTCGCTGATGTACGCGATGGGCCGCTGGCAGGCGAAGCTGGAGTACAAGCAGAACTTCCTCGGCCGGATCGTCGATATCGGCGCCGAGTTGTTCGCCATGTCGGCGGCCTGCGTGCGGGCGCACGCACTGCACGCCGCGGGCGCGCCGGAGGCCACCGCCGCCGCCGAGCTCGCCGACGCCTTCTGCAAGCAGGCCAGGATCCGGGTGCGCAGCCTGTTCGACCAGCTCTGGGACAACACCGACGACGACGACCGCACACTGACCCGCGGCGTGCTCACCGGTCGCTACACCTGGCTGGAGGAGGGCGTGTTCGACCCCAGCGAGGGCACCGGCCCGTGGATCGCCGAGTGGCAGGTCGGTCCGTCCACCGAAGAAAACCTGCTGCGCCCGTTCCTCCCATCCACCCGCAGCACCGCAACCCCCTGAACGGTCGGCCGCTCACCGGGCGTCACGTTCGATAACGCTGTGCCACGAACGTGACGTCCGGCGGGTGCCCTCATTGGAGACTATTAGGTTCTATTTCAAAAACACTAGAACTACTTAGATACCCTGATCGGTGGGTGGCTCCGCCGCGGCAGCGCGCTACGCCGTCACATCCGCGCCGACCCAGACGCCAACAACCACCGGGGGCCTTCCCCGCGATAGACGACTATCCGACCGACAGCCTCGCCGCGACTGGAAGCCGAGCAAGCCGTTGCATACGTCTACTTGTCTGAGGCGACCAAGGACATCGCGACCGCGCCGGCGGGCTCTAGGCACCACTGCACGCCGACAGGTTTGACAAACAGATCGATGCCAGCGAAGGTGGGCGCGACCGCCTGGTAAGCGGCGGGGAACGTGAACGGGGGGTTGATGCAAACTTCAAGAGACACCACACTGATCGCGTTGGCAACCGGCAATCGCTGCGAGGTGTGGTGATGGCGGGCGGTTTCTACAACCATTACGACGATCCTGACGAACACTGGGATGAGGAACCGCTCCGGCCGACGCCAAAGGCTCGTCCCGCAGACCCCATCGCGCAACCCCGGACCACCCCTTCTCCCTCGTTCGGGCCCGCTCCCGCTGCGCCGACCGATCCCGTTGAATTGCCGACAACGAGTTCTGCGCATTCGACCTTTTCCGGGTCCGCTTCACGACCTGATCAACCGGCAGACTTGCCCGGTTTCGGCAGCCTCCTCGACGACCTTGCCAAGTTTCATGGGTATACCAGGGCAATATCGGACTTGATGCAAGAAGCCTTCTCCGCCGGGCCATCGAACACTACTGCGCATGACAGCACGGGGGCCGTACAGGTTACCGTGACAGGCACAGGCGAGTTGAATCAAGTTGTCGTTTCGGAGAACTGGCATCTATACCTCGACCAAAATGGCATCGGCCCGGCCTTCGTACAGGCGGTGAAGAATGCGGAGATAAAGCGCCTCGAGTTGACCAGCATCGCAGCGGCGGAGAACGGTACGATCGACAGACTCGAAGAGCTCGATATTACTTCCGCAACGCCTACAAGTTTCAGCCCACCACAGCCCTCGCATTATCAACCGGTCAGCGTGGAACAGATGCTTGAAAAAGCTCTTCGCAAGCTTGACGGTGATCCCACAGAATCAAAAGTCGGAGAATTCACGGCTTCCGTCGGCGGCGAGAATGAACTGTACGCATCAATCACCTTGAACAAGAATGACATCGTCGACTGCTCGGTCCGCATCCCCTGGGGAATGGATGTGGGTGGGGGCCGGATTGCATGGGCGATCAGCGAGTCATATAATCAGGCATATCGCCAACGAATTACATCGAACGACGGCGATTCGGAGATTTCACCCGGTACGCTAATTGGTGAAGCTATTCAAGCCATTGCCAATCTGCAGATTCATCCGCCGTCCGATGCACGGTGAACTCACTGCACCAGCAGTTGCCGCCGATACATTCATAAATTACGAGTCGAGTGAGTAGATCAGAGGGGAACAGCAGTGGGTGCTGATGCAGAGAAGCTCAAGGTCGCAACCGGCTCACTTCGCAACGATGCGGCACTGTGGGAGGGCAAGGCCACTGATATGTCAGGCCTCAAGGCGAAGATAGAGACGTTGACGTTTACTCATCTCGAGGCCGGCTTGTTCTTTACGATCACCGGCGCGAATGACAAGCTTGTCAACGATTTGGCCAGCCGTGCAGGTGAGGCGTCGCAACGCTTCACGGAAGTAGCCGGCGTGCTGCGCACGTGCGCCGATACGTACGAAGCCGAAGACGCGGCAGGCAAGCACCGCATCGACAACGTCTGGTAACCAGGGGGCGATTATGAGTTTCGATATCTCTCAGTACAATTCCGTTCTCGATGGCTTGGATAAATTCTTCACCAAAGTAGACAATGCGATAAAGGTCGAAGTTCCGAATGCCAAGAGCGATGCATTGGATCTACCTTACGTAAGACTTCTCCCCCCGCTCCAGCGCCTCATCAAGACTTGCGCAGATAAAATCATCGAGATTTGTCAGTGGATATGGGACAAAATCAAAGAGATCTACCATGGCGTGCGTGCGCCGTACGAAATGTACCTGCGAAGCAAGGACTGGGCTGACATCCGGGACGTTTCCGCCGGGGTCAAGCAAGGTATCGATCCCAACAACGTGGAAGCACTTCGAAGGTGGGAAGGTAGCGCTCGGACTGCATATATGCAGACGTGCACCAGCCAGGTCGGTGCCGCTGGGACATTTTCTGATATCGCCGATAAGGCGAGGAGCGGGATGCTGGATGCCGCAGTCGGTGGCCTCGCCTTCTATGTCGGCATATTGGTGATTTGTGCCGAATTCCTCCTCGGTCTCGCCAGGGCCATCGCTGAGCTGATCACCGGAGTCGGGGCGCCTGTCAGCATCGCCGACATTGCCGCTACCTCCGGGATATCCACGGCAGCCATTTGGGGAGCCTGCACCGCCCTGGCCACGTTTCTCGGCGCACAGGTAAAGGCCATGAGCGATCTGGAGAGATCGTTCCCCGAAGGAAAGTGGCCGGACTCGCAGTCCTCGAGTTTCAACGATGCATCGGTCGACGGGGACAACAAGTCCAACTGGAAGATAGTGTAATGATGGCCGAGCCCGGGGCGCGGCGCGAAACGGAGTGGGAGCTGCGGGTCCGAATTTTCGGGCTCCTTGTTCTAGCAGTTGTGCCCATCTTGATCGGGTGTGGACTCCTGTTCACCTTCGTCGGGGAATATGCGGGAGTCGGTGTAGTGCAACGCATTGCCATCGGAGTGGCATTGGCGGTGGCGCTGTCAGCGGTCGCCATCTGCCATCGACGGCCACCCAGCGGACATCTCCTCACCGCAATTCGCACAGCATTTTTCACGTCATATGCCCTCATCGTGGTATCGGCGGCATTAACGGTGCGGAATGAGAACTGGGAAATCTTGTCGATCCCGATCTACTTCATGCTGATCTTCTCTCTCCATGCATTATTCGAACGTTGCACTCGACGATTCGAGGCCTTCGGTAAAGGAACGTGAGTAGCCTCTTGATGAGTCTTGGTAACTATATAGAAAACGCTAGAATCGTCTAGATGAACGTGAGGTCGCGACGTCTCAAGGTTTCTAGCGGTCTCTAGAAGATCTCGCAGATGTTCCCAACCCCTCGGTCACGATCAACCGATCAGAGCTATCTGTCAGACTCTAGTCTTTTCCCTATAGAGACGTAGATACGGCGGACGATCGTAGAGGGGCAGTGTCGGATACCTCCCGTGCGTCAGTTGGACAACTTGTCCATAACGCCAGGTATGACCTGCTAACGCGGCGGAAATATATATCGACAACCGGGCAAGAACGCTCCGCGAGGATGCACCCTCCCCAGGAGGACGTCATGTCCATGATCATCGCCCGCAGCGCCGCAGGCTATGACGGTCACCGTGTCACGGTGTCGGCCGACGACGGCGTTCCACTGTCGGTCCGCGTGTTCGGCACCGACACCGCACCCGTCACCGTGGTGTTCGCCCACGGCCACTGCTTACGCACCGAATCGTGGCGCTTCCTGCGCGACCAACTGCTGCGTCAGTGGGGGGCCGAGACCAGGATGGTGTTCTACGACCACCGCGGTCACGGCGAATCCGGGCAGGCCCACCCCTCGACGTACACCATCGAGCAGCTCGGTCACGATCTCGACGCCGTGCTGCGCACGGTCGCGCCGACCGGGCCGGTGATCCTGATCGGGCATTCGATGGGCGCGATGGTCGTGCTCGCCTACGCCCGGCTGTTCCCGGAGATGATCGGCACCCGCATCGTCGGCGTCGGCCTGATCGCGGGCGCCGCCAACGGCATCACCGAGGTGGGCCTCGGCCGGTTTCTCAAGCGGCGTGCGGTGAACTCGCTGCAGGTGGCCGTGGTTCGCGCGCCGCGCGTCATGCAGGGCTCGAAGCGGCTGTCCCGCCGGATCTTCGAGCCGATCATCCGGGCGGCGAATTCCGGCACCAGGAAGGTGAATCCGCGCATGGTCGCGGTCGCCACCGCCATGCTGAACGACACGCCACTGCTGACCATGTCCAGTTTCCTCGCCTCGCTGATCACCTTCGACGAGACCGCGACCCTGCACCGCCTCGGCACCATCCCGGCGCTGGTGCTGGCGGGCACGGCCGACATCGTGGTGCCGTTCGCGCATTCGGTGGCGCTCGCCTCGCAGCTGGCCGGCTCGCAGCTGGTTCCGCTCGAAGGGGCGGGGCACAGCGTGATCTTCGAGCGGGCCGAGGAGGTCGCGCTGTCCATCGTCGGACTGGTCGATCAGGTCGTCGCGAGCCTGCGCGGACAGGGGCCGGAGTACGCCGTCGCCGGATGAGCACCGAGCGGGCCGGGATCACCGAAAATGACCCACCGTCGGTTCACACAAAGCGCGATGCCCGAGGCTGAGCAACAATTGGGCGAACTGCCGAAGATTCGCAGCTGACGAGCCAGATCAAGAATCTTTCTGTACTGTGTTAAAGATCACGTTGTGTGGTGAGTCACACGGCTTGGTGCAGCGCGCTTCCAGGCAGGACACGGAAGTACCCGTTACCCACCGAGTTCGCATGTCTGCCCGGAACACAGGAGGTATCGATGACACGCAGCGAAATCGCGGAACTCCGCTACACGGTCGGCCAGCTCCGGCAATCCATCGGCGCACTGCGGGCCCACTACGGTGACGCCAACATGGTGCGGCGGCTGGAGAACGATCTCGAGCGGCTCGTCATCGACGCCGACGAGCTCGAGCAGTCGCCGCCGCCGGAGGTCCGCCGCCGCCCGCAGGACACCATCTACGTCCCGGACAGCAAGTCCGACGAGGCGGCCTGGATGGGCGCGCAGGACGAGGGTCTGGGTTTCCACTCCCGCCCGCGGACCGAGTAGCGCACGACCGAACAACTTCGCGGGCCCGCTCCGTGCCGGTGGGCCCGCGAAGTCGCGTCCACCCCCGGCCGGAGACCCCCGGCGCGGTCAGGCCCGATGGCGGCCGAACCGCCGAGCCGGGCGGGCGCCGTGGAACCGGGCACCGCGCGGAGTCTCGGTGATCGGGGCGGCCGCGGCCGATTCGAACAGCGCGGCGATGCCGTGGTCGTGGCCGAGAGCGATCGCCTCCAGACCGTAGGTGCCACCCGTGCGGGCGAGTTCGTGCAGCATCGTGGTCATGATCCGCAAGCCGGTGGCGCCGACCGGGTGCCCCAATGCGATCGCCGAACCGTTCACGTTCAGCCGATCGCGCGGATCGAGATCCCATTCCCGCGCCAGGGCAAGCACTTCCACCGCGAAACCCTCGTTGACCTCGACCAGATCGATCTCGTCGAGTCCGATCCCGGTGCGGCCGAGCACCTTGGCCACGGCGGGCGCCGCACCGAGCGTCGCCGTCGCCGAGGCACATCCGGCCGCGGCCCAGCCGGCCAGATACGCCATCGGCGTCAGGCCCAGCTCGTCCAGCCGCTCCTCGGCGACCACGAGACACGCCGACGCGCCGTGCCGGTGCGCAGTCATATTGCCTGCGGTCACCACCCCGTTGGCGAACAACGGGCGCAACGCGGCCAAGGTGTAGGTGGAGACGTCGTCGCGCACCCCCTCGTCACGCAGGATCCGGTGTCCCCCGGTGCCTTCGACATCCGCGGCGGGCCGGCCCGGCTCGCCGGCCACACCGACCGGAATCACCTCGGCGGCGAAGGTGCCCTGCCGCCAGGCGCGCGCGGCCTTGCGATGGCTGGCCGCGGCGAACTCGTCGGCTTCGGACCGGCTGATGCCGTAGTGGCGGGCCAGCTCCTCGGCATTGCGCAGATCGGCGGCCCGCGCCGAATCCCCCTGGCGGGCAGTGGCATCCGCGGCGCACTCGACGCCGCCCGCAACGACCACATCGGCGGCGCCGGTCTGCACCATCATGGCCGCGGTGATCACCGCCTGCAGGCCGCTGCCGCAACGCCGATCGGTGCGGAAGCCGGGAACGGCGAACGGTAGCCCGGCGCCGCGCGCGGCCAGCCTGCTCAGCTCCGGCCCGTTGGCCAGACCCCCGTCGACACAGGCCATCGCGACATCCTCGATACGCATCGGGTCGACCCCGGAGCGCTCGATGACCGCGGACAGCACCGTCGAGGCCAGCCACTCCGGCGGCATTCCCGACAGCGCACCCCCTTCGATCCCGCTGGGCGTACGGACCGGCGCGACGATCGCGGCTCTTCGCATCATGGTCTTCCTTCCCCCGGCCTGGCGCCATGTCCGACCAGCGGCGCTCGCAGGCCTGGTGGGCGAGCGGGCTGCCGCCACCGGTCCTTACGCCAACCGCACGGACATCGGCGCACGTCAGCGGGCACATCTCGGAAAAAGAGGACCACAGATATGTTGCCGCCGTGTGACGATGGGCGCGTCGGCATTTCGACCCCAGGTTTCCTTTACGCGCACCTGTCTCGAATCGTGTTCTGTTTTAGTCGAGTTCGAAGAGTTTGCGGTCCGTTCACCGTCGGACCGATTCCGTTGAAGCGACATCGAATGTGGCGCAAATCACGGGCATCCCGGCGGGTCTGGAATGCCGGGACCCCGCTCGAGCGATAGCCGGGGTGTCGTATGGTGCTGGGCATCACATTCGATTGCGGAGGTAACGATGACCACCCGCACAGCAGATCAGCGAGGCATCCACCAGTGAGTGAGCGCAGCGATCGAACCAAAAACACAGCGCCCTCGGCATTCACAACGGTGGCGAGCGTTAGCGAGGCACGGTTGTGAGTGCCGCACCGACTACCAGCAGCAGCACCACCTCGGAAACGGGGACCGGCGTCTTCAGCAGGACCAGGGCTCGAATCTCCGAACGCACGCTACGCACCGATCGTTGGTGGATTCCGCCGGCGATCACGGTGCTCGGCCTCGCCGCGTTCGTCATCTACGCGACGGTCAGATCCTATGCGCGCGACCACTATTGGGTGGCCGACTACCACTATCTGACGCCGTTCTACTCACCGTGCCTCAGCACCGCGTGCGTCGAGGGCTCCAGCCACTTCGGCACGCCGTTCGGCGATCTGCCCGCGATCCTGCCACTGGGCTTCGTGGTGCTGCCGTTCCTGCTCGGTTTCCGGCTGACCTGCTATTACTACCGCAAGGCCTATTACCGCGCGGTGTGGTTCTCCCCGCCGGCCTGCGCGGTCGCCGAGCCGCACGCCAAGTACACCGGCGAGACCAAGCTGCCGCTGATCATCCAGAACGCGCACCGCTACTTCTTCTATGTGGCCGTGGTGGTTTCGGTGATCAATACCTACGACGCGGCCGTGGCGTTCCACGGTGCGGACGGCGGTTTCGGCTTCGGTCTCGGCAACATCGTGCTGTGGGTCAACGTGATCCTGCTGTGGGCATACACGCTGTCCTGCCATTCCTGCCGGCATATCGCGGGCGGCAGGCTCAAGCACTTCTCCGCCCATCCGGTGCGCTACTGGTTCTGGACCCAGGTCTCGAAGTTGAACACCCGGCACATGGCACTGGCCTGGACCACCCTCGGCACCCTGGTGCTGACCGACTTCTACGTCATGTTGGTTGCCAGCGAGAAGATTTCGGACTTGCGGTTCATCAACTGACCCGCCCCAACCCCAGGAGTATTCGCGGCCATGCCAGAAGTGGAACGGCACAAGTACGACGTCGTCGTCATCGGGGCCGGTGGCGCAGGATTGCGCGCGGTGATCGAGGCCAGAGAACACGGCCATTCCGTCGCGGTGGTGTGCAAATCCTTGTTCGGCAAGGCGCACACCGTGATGGCCGAAGGCGGCTGCGCCGCGTCGATGGGCAATGCCAACGAAAAGGACAACTGGCAAACGCATTTCAAGGACACCATGCGTGGTGGCAAGTTCCTCAACAACTGGCGCATGGCCGAACTGCATGCCCAGGAGGCACCCGACCGGGTGTGGGAACTGGAAACCTATGGGGCGCTGTTCGATCGGACCGCCGACGGCCGGATCAGCCAGCGCAACTTCGGTGGCCACACCTACCCGCGGCTCGCGCACGTCGGTGACCGCACCGGTTTGGAAATCATCCGCACCATGCAGCAGAAAATCGTCTCGCTGCAGCAGGAGGATTACGCGGCGACCGGCGACTATGAGGCGCGCATCAAGGTCTTCTCCGAATGCACCATCACCGAACTGCTCAAGGACGGCGACCGGATTTCCGGTGCGTTCGGCTATTGGCGCGAGTCCGGCCGATTCGTGCTTTTCGAAACTCCCGCAGTGGTTCTCGCGACCGGCGGCATCGGCAAGTCGTACAAGGTGACCTCGAATTCGTGGGAGTACACCGGCGACGGCCACGCACTCGCGCTGCGGGCAGGCGCGACGCTGATCAACATGGAGTTCTTGCAGTTCCACCCGACCGGCATGGTCTGGCCGCCCAGCGTCAAGGGCATCCTGGTCACCGAGGGTGTGCGCGGTGACGGTGGCGTGCTGAAGAACACCGAGGGCAAGCGGTTCATGTTCGACTACATCCCGCCGGTCTTCAAGGGGCAGTACGCCGAGACCGAGGAGGAGGCCGATCAGTGGTTGCGCGACAACGATTCCGCGCGCCGAACCCCTGACCTGCTGCCGAGGGACGAGGTCGCGCGCGCGATCAACGAGGAGGTCAAGGCCGGTCGCGGCACACCGCACGGCGGGGTCTACCTCGATATCGCCTCGCGCATGCCCGCCGAGGAGATCAAGCGCCGGCTGCCGTCCATGCATCATCAGTTCAAAGAGCTTGCCGATGTGGACATTACGGCGGAGCCGATGGAGGTCGGCCCGACCTGTCACTACGTGATGGGCGGCATCGAGGTCGATCCCGACACCGGGGCGGCGACGGTGCCCGGCTTGTTCGCCGCCGGTGAGTGTTCCGGCGGTATGCACGGCTCCAACCGGCTCGGCGGCAACTCGCTGTCGGACCTGCTGGTCTTCGGCCGCCGGGCCGGGCTCGGCGCCGCGGCGTATGTCGAGCAGCTCGCGCAGCGGCCCTCGATCACCGACGCCGACATCACCGCGGCCGCGAAAGTCGCACTGGCGCCGTTCGATCCGCCTTCCGACGGCCGGGGTGAGAACCCGTACACCCTGCACACCGATCTGCAGCAGACGATGAACGACCTGGTCGGCATCATCCGCAAGGAGCATGAGGTGCGCGAGGCGCTCAGCAAGCTCGAAGAGCTGCGGGCCCGGTTCAAGCAGGTCACCGTCGAGGGGCACCGGCAGTTCAACCCGGGCTGGCATCTCGCGCTCGACCTGGAGAACATGCTGCTGGTCAGCGAGTGCGTCGCGAAGGCGGCGTTGCTGCGCACCGAGAGTCGCGGCGGGCACACGCGCGACGATCATCCGTCGATGGATCCCGACTGGCGGCACAAGCTGCTGGTGTGTGCGGTGGATCCGAGCACGGCGGGGGAGACCATCCCGGACGTCACTGTGACGCCCAAGGAGCAGACCCCGATGCGACCGGAACTGCTCGCCCTTTTCGAACTCGGCGAGCTCGAAAAGTACTACACCCCCGACGAAATCGCCGGGCATCCGGCGGCGGCCGGGAAATCGACAGAGCGAGAGGCGTAGCGATGGGTTACGACGCCAAATTCCGCGTATGGCGCGGCGACCTCGACGGTGGTGAGTTGCACGATTTCACCGTGGCGGTGAACGAGGGCGAGGTGGTGCTCGACATCATCCACCGGCTGCAGGCCACCCAGGCGCCCGATCTGGCGGTGCGCTGGAACTGCAAGGCGGGCAAGTGTGGTTCGTGCTCGGCCGAGATCAACGGGCGACCGCGCCTGCTCTGCATGACGCGGATGTCCACCTTCACCGAGGCCGAGGTCATCACGGTGACCCCGATGCGCACCTTCCCGGTGATCAAGGATCTGGTCACCGACGTGTCCTTCAACTACCAGAAGGCAAGGGAGATACCGTCGTTCACGCCGCCCGCGGATCTCAAGCCGGGCGACTACCGGATGAAGCAGGTCGACGTCGAGCGCTCGCAGGAGTTCCGCAAGTGCATCGAGTGCTTCCTGTGCCAGGACACCTGTCACGTGGTGCGTGACCACGAGGAGAACAAGACGTCGTTCGCCGGGCCGCGGTTCCTGATGCGGATCGCGGAATTGGAAATGCACCCGCTGGATGTCGGTGACCGGCGTGGCCTGGCGCAGGACGAACAGGGCCTCGGACTCTGCAATATCACCAAGTGCTGCACCGAGGTCTGCCCGGAGCACATCAAGATCACCGACAATGCGTTGATCCCGATGAAGGAACGCGTGGCGGATCAGAAGTACGATCCGCTGGTGTGGTTGGGCAACAAGCTGTTTCGTCGTTGACGAGGTGCCCGTCGGCCGGAATCATCCTCGGTCGGCGGGCACACCTGTCTCACAGCATGGCCACGACACCGACGGCGACAACTCCCACGAGTACGCCGATGAACAGTGATGACATCAGTGAGCCGGTGAGGATGAACAGACCGATCGACGTCACTGCGAACAGCAACGCGACGATCAACCATTCCACCCAGTCCCCAGGTCGCAATTTCTTGTACCGGGAGTGGGAACCTTTCAGCCCACGATCCACAAAAGATTAACTACCCGAAATTTCTCCTGGCGAAACCCGTTTTGTTGCCCGATTTGTGCCATTTCGTGATCTTGCTGAACCACTCGGTGCCGCAATGAAGCCCGGCGCGCGTTCGACGCGGCCGGGCCCCTCTGGCTACGCGCCGGGTCGGTCGAACTCGCCGTCGTGCACGCCTGCGGTGAACGCGGCCCACTCGCTGGGGGTGAAGACCAGGACGGGGCCGTCCGGGTTCTTGCCGTCACGTAGGCCTACGTGACCGTCTGCCAGCATGGCTACCTCGACGCTGTCGTTGCCCGCGCCCGCGCCGGCCTTGCGCCAGGTCGCGCCGTCCAGATCGACATTCGCGCCGTTATTGACACTCATGACTCCGCCTCACTGCCCCTACGGCTGCGTCGAATGCAGCCCGTTGTCCATGGATCCGTGCACGCACGGTCGAACTCCGCACCTACCGAAACCGCTTCACGCCCGCGCGAATTCACCGTCCGCCACACCGGCCGTGAACGTATCCCATTCCGTGGGAGTGAAAACCAGGGCCGGGCCGCCGGGATTCTTGCTGTCGCGCACACCGACATGCCCGCCGCCGAGGAAGGCGACTTCCACACAATCCTTGCTGCCGCTGCGGGCGCTGGTAAACCACTGCGCCCCAATAAGATCGATACTCATGCCGCAAACTCCTTCGCTATCTGCCGAAGCAGATGTCTACTCGTTTGGATATCCAGCGCGGCGCGCTGGAGGCACTCGTGTGCCCGATGGTACCGCTGCACATCGACCGGTCTTTCCAAGTAGAGATCTCCGGTGAAACCTTCCACATACACAACCGGTGGTTCTACCGGTTGCCCTTTGCTATCGGTACCGAACTCCAGAACAGTGAACGGTCCCGTTGAATCCCCGAGCGGAATACCGGCCGCGAACGGCAGAATACGCACCGCAACATTGTCATTGGTACTCAAATCCGCAATATGTCTTAGCTGCGCCGCCATCACTTTCGCGCCACCGACCACCCGGCGCAGCACCGACTCGTGCAACACCACGGCAACGGTCGCGGGCGAGGCCTTCCTGGTGATCAAGGCCTGCCGCTGCAACCGGAGCTGGACCCGGCGTTCGAGCTCGGCCTCGGAATCGTCCGGATAGCCGAGACGATGCAGGGCCCTGGCGTAGTCCGCGGTCTGCAGCAGACCTAGCACCAGCTCGGACTGGTAGGAACTGAGTTGCTGGGCCGAAGCTTCCAAACCGACATAGACATCGAAGTTCTCCGGGATCAGGTCACCGTAGGCGTGCCACCAGCTCTTGACCGCGGCCTGCTGGGCCAGGCCCTTGAGGCCGTCGGCCAGCTCGTCGGGGATGCCGTAGATGCGGCACAGTTCCTGAATGTCGATGGTGCGGATGCGGTCGGCCTGGCCTTTTTCCAGGCGTTGCAAAGTGCTTGCGCCCCATTCCATCAGCCGCGAGGCCTCGGCGATGGTCAGGCCCGCCTGGGTGCGCCAGTCGCGTAGATACCTGCCTAGCTGCCTGCGCGGTAGGGTGGAGGAGGCGCTCTCGGTACCGGTCGGTCTGTCGGACCCCCCGGACGCTCGCTCCGAACTCGCTGACAGTCTTGCCGAACTCGCTGACACAGCACGCTCCGTTCTGTGTTCGGCTGCTCACCCGTGATTTTCCGGGGCAACCAGCAAGCTCGGTCCCCCGTCACTTCGCTTGGGCAGCGGGCGCTTTCGTCCACTATGGAGAATCCTCCCCTCCCGGCTGGTTTTCGTGCTGGGAATTCGCGCGAAATCTTTGGATATCCATCGCGGGCGTTGTTTCGCGCCCCCGTCAATGGTGTGCTGGAAGTATGCCCGGAGGGATCGAACGCCATCCTCGGCGTCCCGCCGCGAAACCTCCGGGCACTCAGCAGGAGTCGCCCGCAGGAACGAGGAGTCATGGCTGTACATGTCATTGCGTCGTCCTTGATGACCAGCGATCTCACCGCGCATCGCGCGCGCAGCGTCGGACACGGGAGCTGGGTGGTTTCCTACCTGCCCGGCCGCACCCTGACGTGTGCGCAAGCCGTCGCCGCGCTGCGGGTTGCCGAGGTGGTGCCGACCCTGCTCGATCTGGTCGGCGAACTCGCCGACGAGGTCGGGTTGACCGCGCTGGAGGCGGTCGGCATGGCCGTGCGGCAATCCTCCTGGCCGGAGGATCGTCCGGCACCCACCCGACATCGGTGGACCGCCGGGGCGCACGGGGCGGGTGTCTCCTGATGCAGTTGACCAACCTGAACATGCATGTGGCCGCCCTGCTGGCCTGCGGCGGCGACCCGGGCATCATGACCGTCGAACAAGCCCATGCCGCAATGCAATTGCACCTTGATTGCACCGTCGACCGGTGCCGGGTGCGGCGGCGCGCGCGCACGACGCTGGTCGAGGCGGGCAAATGCGTGCTCGACGAGCGCGCGCTGCCGACCTGAGGAAGCGCCACGCCCACCGGAGCCGGGCCCGATCCGTTACCGTTCTCTGCGCGACGAGGTAAGTGTTCGTGAGAGGCGAGTCTGGTGTTGGTGCGGTTGTTCCGGCGTTCGGTGGCGGTGGTGGCGGTCTCGGTGCTCGCCGCCGTGCCGGTCAACAGCAATGCGGCGCCCGGGGGTGACACGCAGCCGGTCGGCCTGGAACGGTTCTATCGCCAGCAACTGCAATGGCATCCGTGCGAGCTCGAGAATCTGGACAAGGCGGGCGGGGAGTGCGCCGACGTGCTGGTGCCGCTCGACTACGGGCGGCTCGACGGCCGGACCATGACCGTGGCGATCTCCCGGGTCCCGGCCACGGATCCGGCTCGCCGCCAAGGGATCCTGCTGGCCAACCCCGGCGGGCCCGGCGGCGAGGGACTGGACAGTGTCGATCTGCTCGGCGACGTGCTGACGCCGGAGGTTCTGGCGACGCACGACCTGATCGGGATGGACCCGCGCGGGGTCGGCGAGTCGGGGCGGAGTCCGCGCTGCGGCTGGCCGGTCGGCGAGATGATCCGCTCGGCGGGTCTGGATCCGCTCGGCTTCGTGCACGACACGGTGCAGTCGGCGGGCATGGCCGCGGGCTGTCTGATCCACGACCCGGAGATGATGCGGCAGTTCACCACGCGCAATACCGCCCGGGATATCGACATCGTGCGCGGCGTGCTCGGCGAGCAGACGATCGACTACTTCGGGTTGTCCTACGGCACCTATCTCGGTGCGGTGTTCACCCAGCTGTTCCCGGACCGCAGCGGGCGGATCGTGCTGGACAGCGCGATCGATCCGGACCGGTATTGGGAAGGGCTGGTGCAGGATTGGGGACCGGCGGACGAGCTCGCGCTGGACGACTGGGCGTCCTGGGCCGCGACCCGGGACGACACCTATCACTTCGGTGCGACGCCGCAGCAGGTGCGCGGCACGGTCGAGGGGTTGGTTCGGACCGTGGCGCGGCAACCGATCGTCGTCGACGGCTTTGCGGTGGATGATCACTGGCTGCCGTTCGTCCTGCACGGGATGCTGATGAACTTCCGGCTGAACGCGGCGCTGGCCGACACCCTCCGAGAACTCGCCGATGCCGCGGGCGGGCCGCCGACTACGGCGAAATCGCCTCGGCTCAAGGCGATTGTCACCGCGTTGCGGGACGGCGAGAATTCGACGTTGGCGCAGATCGCCTGTGGTGACGCCGGGGCACCCCGCGATCCGGGCTGGTACTGGCGCAATATCGAACAGACCAGGGCCGGCCAGCCGGT
Organism: Nocardia sp. CS682; assembly: GCF_004634405.1. Taxonomy (NCBI): domain Bacteria; kingdom Bacillati; phylum Actinomycetota; class Actinomycetes; order Mycobacteriales; family Nocardiaceae; genus Nocardia; species Nocardia sp. CS682. The sequence goes on from NZ_CP029710.1 coordinate 4,549,858, forward strand.
GTTCGGGGCGATGGCGAGCAATATTCAACCGTGCGCGTTCTGGCCGGGGCCGGTGGAGCCCGCGACCGTCGTGCGCAACGCGGTGCCCGCGCTCATCGTGAACTCCACCGGCGATCCGCGCACGCCGTACGCGCACGCCGTCCAGTTGCATCAGGACATGGCCGGGTCGCGCTTGGTCACCCTGCAGGATGTGCGCATCCACATGACCTTTCGGCCGAAGCTGAGTACCTGTGTGAACGACGCGATCAACACCTACTTCGGCACGGGCACGCTGCCCACCGAGGACACGACCTGCTACGCCGACGCGGCACCCCAATAGCAGCCGATCAGCGCAGTCGGACCACCGGCGTCGCGCCCAGCCGCGATCGTCCGTGCGGTGCACCGAGATCGGCTCAGGCCGCCCGGTCGAGAGCCGGGTGGCCTGAGCCGATCTCGTCAGCCGGGGCGCGTGATGATCAGGCGGCGACCGTCGCAGGATCGTCGGCGAACTGGGTGCGGTACAGCTCGGCGTAGCGTCCGTCGGCGGACAGCAGTTGGGTGTGCGTGCCGCGCTCCACGATCCGGCCGTCCTCCATCACCAGAATCTGATCGGCCGCACGGATCGTGGACAGTCGGTGCGCGATCACCAGGGCGGTCCGGCCGGCCAGTGCTTCGGACAGCGCTTCCTGCACCGCGGCTTCCGAGGTCGAGTCCAGCGAGGCCGTCGCCTCGTCCAGAATCACCACGCGCGGCTGCTTGAGCAGCAGACGTGCGATGGTGAGACGCTGGCGCTCACCGCCGGAGAGCCGATAGCCGCGTTCGCCGACCACGGTGTCCAGACCGTCCGACAGCGACTCGACCAGGTCGCGTAACCTGGCCCGCTGCAACGCGTCCCAGAGCTCCGGCTCCTGCGCCTCCGGCCGGGCGAGCAGCAGGTTCGCGCGGATGGTGTCGTGGAACAGGTGCCCGTCCTGGGTGACCAAGCCGACCGCCGCCCGGATCGACTCGATGGTCAGCTCGCGCACGTCGGTGCCGTTGAGTCGCACCGCGCCGCTGTCCACGTCGTACAGCCGGGAAACCAGCTGCGCCACCGTGGATTTGCCGGCACCCGACGAACCGACCAATGCGATGAGCTGGCCGGGCTCGGCCCGCAGCGACACATTGTGCAGCACGTCGACCCCGCCGCGGGTGTCCAAGGTCGCGACGTCCTCCAGCGAGGCCAGCGACACCTTGTCGGCGGACGGGTAGCCGAACGTCACGTCGTCCAGCTCGACCGCGACCGGCCCCTCCGGCACCGGCACCGCGCCAGGAGCGTCCTCGATCAGCGGCTTCAGGTCCAGCACCTCGAAGACCCGCTCGAAGCTCACCAGCGCGGCCATGATCTCCATCCGGGCGCTGGCCAGCGCGGTCAGCGGGGTGTAGAGCCTGGTCAGCAGCAGCGACAGGGCGACAACAGCGCCCGCGTCCAGCTGTCCGCGCAGGGCGTACCAGCCGCCGAGTCCGTAGACCAGCGCGATCGCCAGCGCCGACACCAGGGTGAGCGAGGTGACGAAGACGGTCTGCAGCATCGAGGTCCGCACGCCGATGTCGCGCACCCTGCGGGCGCGCAGTTCGAACTCGACGGATTCCTGGTGCGGACGGCCGAAGAGTTTCACCAGCGTCGCACCGGGCGCGGAGAACCGCTCGGTCATCTGGGTGCTCATGGCGGCGTTGAGTTTGGCCGCCTCGCGCTGCATGTCGGCGAGCCGGTTGCCCATCCGCCGGGCGGGCAGCACGAACACCGGCAGCAGGAGCAGCGCGAGCAAGGTGATCTGCCAGGAGATGCTGAGCATCACGGCGAGGGTGAGCGCGAGAGTGACCAGGTTGGCGACCACGCCGGACAGGGTGTCGCTGAACGCACGCTGCGCACCGATCACGTCGTTGTTCAACCGGCTGACCAGCGCACCGGTCCGGGTCCTGGTGAAGAAGGCGATCGGCATCTTCTGCACGTGATCGAAGACCGCGGTGCGCAGATCCAGGATCAAGCCCTCCCCGATGCGCGAGGACAACCAGCGGATGACCACGCCGAGCACGGCGTCGAAGACCGCGAGCACGCCGATGATCAGTGCCAGGGTGACCACGATCCGTGGCGCCGCGCCGCCGACGATGTTGTTGACCACCCGCCCGGCCAGCACCGGTGTGGCCACCGCCAAGAGCGCGGATACGACGCTGAACAGCAGGAATACGCCGATCCGGCGCCGGTGTGGCGCGGCGAAGCGCAGAATGCGCCGCGCGGTGGCCATGCTGAACGGCCGCTGCTCCTTGGGCGCGTTGGCCTGCCGGTACATCTGGCTCCAGGCCACCGATTCGATACTCACGACTCCACCTCGCTAGCGCTCGGCTCCGTCGCGCGCATCAGCACGCTGTGTCCTTGGTTCACTCGCTGCCGCTCGCTCACGACTCCACCTCGCTAGCGCTCGGCTCCGTCGCGCGCATCAGCACGCTGTGTCCTTGGTTCACTCGCTGCCGCTCGCTCACGACTCCACCTCGCTAGCGCTCGGCTCCGTCGCGCGCATCAGCACGCTGTGTCCCTGGTTCACTCGCTGCCGCTCGCTCACGTTGCACTGTCCTCTCGCTCCCCACCCATCAAAGCCGTCGGCACCGACACTAAGACCTCAACAAAGGTTCAGAGCAAGTCGATGCCGCCGGATTCCGATTCCGCGCACAGCGAAACTTCCGGGCGATCTCGCAACCTCTGGCCGACCGGCCTTCAGAAGCGCGAGCCGCACACCCGGTCATTCCAAGGCAGCCTGGGATCGAGCCGCGCTTAGGCTGGCGTGGTGACCAAGGACCGAGTGGTGGCGGCGCTGGGCAGCAGGCTCAGCGGTGAGGTCGACGCGTCCGATCGCCGACGGGCGGAGTATTCGTCGGATGCGTCCAACTACCGGGTGCCGCCACGAGCGGTTGTTTTTCCACGCACGGACCAGGATGTGGCCGTCACCGTGGAGTTCGCCAGGGACAACGAATTGTCGGTGACCGCGCGTGGCGGTGGGACCTCGGTCGCGGGCAACGCGATCGGGCCGGGGCTGGTGCTCGACTTCAGCAGACACATGAACGGCATCCTGGAGGTGGATCCGCAGGCGCTGGTGGCACGGGTGCAACCCGGTGTCGTGCTGTCGGAATTGCAGCGCGCGGCCCGGCCCCACGGACTGCGGTTCGGGCCGGATCCGTCGACGCAGAACCGGTGCACCCTCGGCGGCATGATCGGCAACAATGCCTGCGGCCCGCGCGCGGTCGCCTGGGGTCGCACCTCGGACACGGTGCGGGAACTGCGGATTCTCGACGGGACGGGCGTCGAGCGGACCCTCGCGCACGACCTGTCCGTGCTGCCGGGCCTCGCCGAGTTCACCCGGGCGCATCTCGCGGTGCTGCGCACCGACCTTGGTCGTTTCGAACGCCAGGCCTCCGGCTACGGATTGGAACATTTACTCCCCGAACGGGGTTCGGCGGTGGCGAAGGCGTTCGTCGGGTCCGAGGGCACCTGCGGGTTGCTGCTCGACGCGACCGTCGACCTGGTTCCGCTCCCGAAGGCCGCCGTGCTGACGGTGCTCGGCTACCCCGATATCGCCACCGCCGCCGACGATGTCGCCGCCGTGATGGCCTGCAAGCCCACTGCGGTCGAGGGCATCGACGCGCGGCTGGTCGACACGGTCCGTGCCCATCGCGGCACCGTGCCCGAACTGCCGCGCGGCCGTGGCTGGCTGTTCGTGGAAACCACCGGCGACACACCCGCCGAGGCGCTGGCAGGCGCCGAACAGCTGCGCCGGTCGGCCGACGCGCTGGACTCCCGCATTGTCACCGATCCCGCTGCCGCGGCGGCACTCTGGCATATCCGCGCGGACGGCGCGGGCCTGGCCGGTCGCACGCCGGACGGGCAGCCGGCCTGGCCGGGCTGGGAGGACGCGGCGGTGCCGCCGGAACGGCTCGGCGCCTATCTGCGCGATTTCGCCGACCTGACGCGTGCGCACGGCGTGGACGGCCTGCTGTACGGCCACATCGGTGACGGCTGTATCCATGTGCGGCTCGATCTCCCGATCGCCGATGCGCCGCAACGGTTTCGGCGCTTCCTGTTCGACGCGGCGGAACTGGTTGTGCGGTACGGTGGTTCGCTCTCGGGTGAGCACGGGGACGGGCGGGCCCGCTCGGAGTTGCTAGCGCTCATGTACTCCCGGCCGGTGCTCGACGTATTCGCCGAGTACAAGGCACTTTTCGATCCCCACGCGGTGCTGAACCCCGGGGTGCTCGTCGAACCGCGACCGATCGACGCCGATCTACGACTGGCCGGGTTGCCGCTGCTACCTCCGGCGAGCGGTTTCGCCTACCCGCACGACCACGGCGACCTGAGTACGGCGGTGCACCGCTGTGTCGGTGTCGGCAAATGCCGTGCTGATACCAGCGCCGCCGGTGGTTTCATGTGCCCGTCCTATTTGGCCACCAAAGATGAGAAGGACAGCACCCGCGGCCGCGCCAGGGTGCTGCAAGAAGTGGTCCGCGGCGCGCTGCCGTGGTCGTCGGACGCCGTCGCGGAGTCGCTCGATCTGTGTTTGTCCTGCAAAGCATGTCGATCCGACTGCCCGGCCGGCGTCGATGTCGCCACCTATAAAGCCGAGGCGCTGTATCGCCGATACCGGCACCGCCCGCGACCGCTCGATCACTACTCGCTCGGCTGGCTGCCGCGCTGGCTCGCGGTGGCGACCAAGCTGCCGCGCGTCGCCAACGCACTGGCGAATGTCTCGGTGCTGCGCCGAATCGGGTTGCGCGCGGCGGGGATCGACCCGCGCCGCGAGGTACCGCGACTGGCGGATCGCAGCTTTCGCCACATCTGGCGTGACCTCGGCGGCGTAATCCCGCCCGCGGTGTCGGTAGGTCGACCGGAGGAGATCCAGGGCAACGTCGCGGCGGTCGAGACGGGGAGCCTGGTCGACGCACCACGGGCCGAGGGGGACCGGCCCGAGGTGATGCTGTGGATCGACACCTTCACCGACGCCTTCGACCCCGAGATAGCGCTGGCCGCAGCCCAATTGGTGCAGTCACTCGGCTACCGGGTGCGCATCCCAGCCCGCCGCGTGTGTTGCGGACTCACCTGGATCAGCACCGGTCAGCTCGACGGTGCCCGCGCGCGGCTGCGCGGCACGCTGGATGCGCTGGCCGAGCACGTACGCGCCGGCGGCATCGTGGTCGGACTGGAACCGTCCTGTACCGCGGTACTGCGGTCGGATCTGCCCGAACTGCTACCCGAGGATCCGCGCGCGGCGGCCACGGCGCGGGCCGTGCGCACGCTCGCAGAGTTCCTGAGCGAACAACCGAACTGGCGGCCACCGCAATTGCCCGGACGAACAGTGGTGGTTCAGCCGCATTGTCACCATCATGCGACGCTCGGCTTCACAGCCGATCGCCAGTTGTTAACCACAATGGGAATGAATGTGACTGAGGTCACCGGATGTTGCGGTCTCGCGGGAAACTTCGGAATGCAGCGCGACCATTACGACATTTCGGTTGCGGTCGCCGAGAACGGCCTGCTACCCGCGCTGCGGGCCGCCGAGGATGCCGCCGTTTTCCTGGCGGACGGCTTCTCCTGCCGTACTCAGGCGGCGCAATTGGCGGGTCGCCGGAGCCGCCATCTGGCCCAATTCCTGTTGGAGCAGTGAGGCTTTCGCGCACTCGCCGGACGCGCGGTCCCGGCGAGTGCGCGCAACAGGTCAGCTGCCGAAGGGCAGGGTGCCGGGCGGAATCTGATAACCCGAACTACCTGCGGAAACACCGCCCCAGGCGGCGAGCAACCAGTTGAGCAAGTTGGTGATCATTCGATACCTCCATGTGGCGACTGCCAGCTGTTTGCCGATCGGAACCAATATCGCCACGTCCATTCTTCGTGTTACAAAATACCGGGGACCTGCGGTCATGCGAATTCGGTATCGAATAGCGGTGAATTCCGTTGTCCGCGAGGACCTTCTCGACCGATCACGGACTGGCCGCATTCCACTCGGGTGCCATCGGGCAGAATGAGCCGATGCGTAGCGCGATGGTCGAGCCGGTAGGTGAACCGACCGGTCTGACCAGAACCGTGACGTCCGACCGCCCGATCGACCTGGCGTGCACGATCGCGCCGCTGCGCCGCGGCGCGGGCGATCCGTGCCACCAGACCACCCGCGACAGCGCGCACTGGCACGCCTCCCGCATGTCGTCGGGCCCGGTCACCTACCGGCTGACCCAGGCCGGTCCGTGCGCGGTAAAGGGCAACGCCTGGGGGCCCGGTGCCGAGGAGTTCCTCGACGGACTCGACCACATGCTGTGCCTGGACGAGGACCTGGACGGCTTCGTCCCGGACCACCCGAAGCTGGTCGAGGCGCATCGCCGCTTCCCCGGTTTGCGGATGCTGCGCACCGGGCTGGTGTTCGAGGCGCTGGTGCCCGCGGTGCTCGAGCAGAAGGTGCACACCATCTCGGCGCGCGGTTCGTGGCGAAAGCTGGTGCGGCAGTTCGGTGATCCGGCTCCGGGACCGGCGCCCGAGGGCCTGCGGCTGCCACCCGATGCCGATACCTGGCGGCGGGTGCCGTCCTGGGCCTTCCATCGGGCCAATGTCGGTCCGCAGCGCGCGCAGACGATCGTGCGGGCCGCGCGGGTGGCGAGCTCACTGGAACGGGCGGCGGGTGTCGACCCGGCCGAGGCCGCCCGCAGGCTCCGGACGATCGCCGGGATCGGCGCGTGGACCGCCGCCGAGACCGCGCAGCGCGCGTTCGGCGACGCGGACGCGTTGTCGGTCGGCGACTTCCACCTCGCGGCCATCATCGGCTGGACGCTGCTCGGCCACCCGATCGACGACGACACGATGGTCGAATACCTGGCACCGCTTCGGCCACACCGGTATCGGGCGGTCCGGCTGCTGGAGATCAGCGGCCAGGCGCACAAGCCGAAGTTCGGACCGCGCACGCCGCTCACCGATCACACCTGGCACTGAGCGCGCCGACCTCGCGTCAGCCGCGGCGGGCGTCGAGTCCGTCCAACAGGCGCTCCAGGCCGTAGCGGAACTTCCGATCGCGGCGCTCGCGCGGGTCTGCGTCCCAATTCTCCTGCTGCGCCCTCGGATAGTTTTTGGCCGCCGCCTCGGCCGCGGGTCGCAGCGCGGCGACGAACTCCTGCTCCGTTTGCCCGGAGCGGACGAGTAGCGCCAGCCAGGCCGCCTCGCTGATGCCCATTCCGACGACGTAGCTCATCACCGCACTGAGCGCCTCCTCGGTCTCCGCCGACGGAAACCCGCCCGCCTCGAACAGTCCGACCAGGCCATCGTTGAGCCGCATGACATTCGGGCCGAGGTAGGACAGTCCCACCTGGCCGAGCGTCGACGCCATCCACGGGTGCCGCAGGATCATTCCGCGCAGGCTTTGCGCGCACTCCTCGGTGGCCGCCCGCCACGCCGTCGGGTCGGCGATCTTAGGCACCCTGATCTCGCCGTAGACCTCGTCGACGACCAGCTCGATGAGCTCGTCGCGATTGGCGACGTGCCGGTACAGCGAGGTGGCGCCCGCGTTCAGCCGGGCCCCGAGCTGACGCATGGTGAGCGCCTCCATGCCCTCGGCGTCCAGCAGGGCGACGGCCTCGGCCACGATCTGTTCCCTGGTCAGCGCCGGCTGCTCCCTGCCCTTGCGAGGACGGGTCCATACCGATCCGACCTGCTGTTTCTCGACGGCCACGTCGACTCCTTCCGGTTGCCCACAGCGTAGCGCACGATGTTCGCACTTGCGAACGTCCGAAACGTGTGCGTACATTGTTCGCAACGATAGAACGTTGTACGCAACGCCGTGAGAAGAGAGCTTCCGATGAATCCGATCGAGACCCGCAATCCGAAGCGCTGGTGGATTCTGATCGTGCTGTGCCTCAGCACGCTGGTCCTGGTCATCGACAACTTCGTGCTGGCCGTGGCGGTGCCGCCGCTGGCCGAGGACCTGAACGCCAGCGCCCAGGACATCCAGTGGATCCTGGATTCCTACATCCTGGTTTTCGCCGGTCTGCTGCTCACCTCGGGCAGCCTGGCCGACCGGTTCGGCAGGCGCCGGGTGATGATCATCGGCCTGGTCTTGTTCGGACTGGCCTCACTCGGCGCGACGCTGGCGTCGAGTCCGATCGAGATGATCGTGGCCCGCACCGTGATGGGTGTCGGTGGCGCACTGGTACTTCCGAGCACGTTGTCGATCCTGATCACCGTGTTCGACGATCAGGAGCGCCGCAAGGCGATGAGCTTCTGGAGCGCCGCCTCGGTGCTCGGACTGGTCGGCGGGCCGGTGCTCGGCGGCGTGCTGATCGCGCACTTCTGGTGGGGCGCCGCGTTTTTGATCAATATTCCGGTCGCGATCGTGGCCATCGTCGCCGCGGTGGTGCTGATGCCGGAGTCCAAGGGACCGTGGACCGCGCCCGACGTGCCCGGTGCGGTGCTGTCCATGGTCGGCATGACGGCGCTGGTGTGGACCATCATCGAATTCCCCAAGGGCGGTTTCGATCACGCCTCCACGCTGAGCACGCTGGCCATCGCGATCGTGAGCTTGGTCGCGTTCATCGTGTGGGAGAAGCGCGTCGAACACCCGATGGTTCCGCTCGACCTCTTCCGCAACCGTGACTTCACCGGCGGCAGCCTGTCGCTGACCCTGGTCCAGGTTGCCAACGGTGGCCTGCTGCTCGTGCTCACCCAGTACCTGCAGTTCGTACTCGGCTACTCGCCGACCAAGGCGGGGCTGGCGTTCATTCCGATGATGGTGGCCTCCATCGTGTTCAACGGGCTCGGTGCCGGTCTCGGCAGCAAGGTCGGCAACCGCACCCTCGCCGTCACCGGCATGCTCGTCTCGGCCGTCGGCCTCGGCCTGCTGGCCGGACTGTCTGCGGACAGCGGTTTCGGCATGCTCGCACTCGCGCTGGTAATCCTCGGTGCCGGTGCGGGACTGGCGCAGCCCGCGGCCATCGCCGCACTGATGGGCGCGGTGCCGCAGGAGCAGGCGGGGGTCGGGTCCGCGCTGAACGACACCATTCAGCAGGCGGGTGCTGCGCTCGGTATCGCGGTGCTCGGCAGCATCCTGTCCAGCACCTACACCAGCAGCATGCCGGACTCGGCGCCCGAAGCCGCCCGGCATTCGATCGGTGACGCGCTCGCGCTGGCCGCGCGCACCGGCGACACCGCCCTGTTCGGCACCGCGCGGGAGGCGTTCACCGACGCCATGTCGGTCAGTTTCGTCGCCGGTGGGGTGGGCATCCTGGCCGGCGCGGTGGTCGCCCTGGTCGTCATGCGCAACAAGAACAACGCCACGGTGGACGAGGTCGCACTCGTCGATTAGCACAAACGGAAAAGACCGGCTCGATCACTTGTCGAGCCGGTCTTTTCGCATGAATTGCGTTCTATCCGTTCAGAATTCGCCGAGTACGTTGAAGACGGTGCGGCCGCTGTGGCTGCCGTGCTGGATGGTGTGCAGCACCTCGGTGGCGTCGGTGACGGCCGCGAAATTGGTGAGCGACGAGAGATGTTGCGGGCGCAGCTCGTTCGCGAGGCGGCCCCACAGCTCACGGCGCTTCTCGATCGGCAGGAAGACTGAGTCGATGCCGAGCAGGCTGACACCGCGCAGGATGAACGGCAGCACCGTGGTGGGCAGGCCGGGGCCCCCGGTCAGACCGCTGACCGCGACCACGCCGCCGTAACCGGTGGTGCTGAGCACGTAGGCGAGCGATTTGCCGCCGACACTGTCGACCGCGGCGGCCCAGCGGGCCTTGTTCAGCGGTCGCGGCTTCGCGTCGGGATCCTCCGGCAGCCGGCCGATCACCTCGTTGGCGCCGATCTCGGCGAGCAGCTCGCCCGCGTCGGTCTTGCCGGTGGAGGCGATGATCTCGTAGCCGAGGCCGGACAGAATGTCGATGCTCACGCTGCCGACACCGCCGGTCGCGCCGGTGACCAGCACCGCGCCCGTCTCCGGGGTGATGCCGTGGTCGAGCAGGGCCTGCACGCTCAGACCGGCGGTGAAGCCCGCCGTGCCGAGCGCGGCGGCATCCCTCGGGCTCAGGCCGTCCAGCTTCACCACCCAGTCGGCGGGCACCCTGGCGTACTCGGCGAACCCGCCGTTGTGCGAGACGCCGATGTCGTAACCGTGCGCCACCACCAGGTCGCCGGGTGCGAAATCGTCGTCCTCGGACGACACCACCTCACCGGTGATATCGATGCCGGGGATGATCGGATACTTGCGCACCACCCCGCCACCGGGCGTGATCGCCAGCCCGTCCTTGTAGTTCGCGCTGGAGAAATGCACCTTGATCGTCACCTCGCCGGGCCCGAGGAAATCCTCCCCGACCTCCTGCTTGGTCAGCACGATCCCGCTGTCCGATTCATGCGCCACCATCGCCCAGAACTCCATGCGACGAGCATACGAGCGTCGGCCCGCGTCCGCGCGGCTCCCGAGGTCCGCGCCGGAGTGGGCGGGCTACTCGGGGACGAGTTCGAGGCGGACGCCGAGCAGGCGGATCGGACGGTCGAGCGGGAAGCGGTCGATGATGCGCAGGGCGGTGTCGGTGATTTCGGCGGGGTCGATGGTGGGCGTGGGCAGTTTCTCCTGTTTGCTGCGGGTGTAGAAGGTGTTGGTGCGGACGGTGACCGAGACCCGGGTGCCGACGCGGCCCGCTTCGGCCATCTCTTCGGCCACCTCGGTGGCGAGGCGGGCTACCTGCGCGCGGATTTCGGCGGGGTCGGTGAGGTCGCGGGGGAAGGTCTCGGATTTGCTGCGGCCCACCGGGACCCGGGGTTCGGTCGTGACGTCGGTGTCGCCTTTGCCGTGACCGAGGACCCAGAGGTAGGGGCCGGTGGTCGGGCCGAATTCAGCGGCGAGGCGCTGCCGGTCGGCGGCCATCAGGTCGGCGACGGTGTGGATGCCGAGGTCGGCGAGGCGGGCGGCGATCCGAGTGCCGATGCCCCACAGCGCATTGGTCGGGCGGTGTGCCATCACCTCGGTCCAGTTCGCGGCGGTGAGGCGGAAGATGCCTGCGGCCGCGCCCGGGTCGGTGGCCGGTCCGGCGGCGGACTTGCCCGTCGATTTGGCGAAGCCGGTGGCCAGTTTGGCGGTGAGCTTGTTGTCCCCGATGCCGATCGCGCAGGTCAGCTCCAATTGCTCGATGGCGCTGCGTATTTCGCGGGCGAGGGCTTCTGGGTCCGCGGTGTCGGTGGCGAGGAACGCCTCGTCCCAGCCCCACACCTCGACGCGGCCGGGAAAAGTCCGCAGCAGCGACATGACCTCCTCCGACGCCTCCTCGTAGCTGGCCATGTCCAATGGCAGGAACACGCCCTCCGGACACTTGCGCTGGGCGCTGCGCAGCGCCATCCCGGCTCGCACGCCGAACGCGCGCGCCGGATAGGACGCGCAGGTCACCACCTTGCGGGGCTCGGCGGGATCGCCGTTGCCGCCGACGATGACCGGCAGGCCGCGCAGTTCCGGGTGCCTGCGGAACTCCACCGCGGCCTGGAACTGATCGAGATCGACATGCAACAGCCACCTGGCCATATGTCCGTCTTACCCCACGGGGGTGACAGACAGCCGGACTTCCGGTCCGATCGGGCGCTGACGGCGGCGTCTGGAACGGCAGCGCGTCGTACGATTTCGGTGAGGACCACCAAAGGGGAGCACTCCGATGACCGACCCGCAGGACGAGCCCACCGCACTGCCCGAGGTTCGCGTCGGCCACGTCGACCGGGAGATCGCCGCTCGACAGCTGCAACTCGCGGTCGAGGAGGGGCGACTGGATCTACTGGAGCTGGATCGGCGACTCGTCACCGTCTACTCGGCGCGGACCACCGATGAACTGGTGGCCGTCACGGCGGATCTGCCTGCGGCCGCCACGGCCCGCGAGCCGATCGAGCTCAGTGTCGGGAGCGGGACGCGCAAGAAGGGCGGGCAGTGGATCGTGCCCGCCGAGATCACCGCCGAATGCACTTCCGGCACCATCGTCATCGACTTCAGCCAGGCCTTCTGCCCGCATCGCGAGGTGGTGCTGCACGCATCCGTCGGCTCGGGCGGCCTCAAACTGATCGTGCCGCGCGGCTGGATGGTCGACGTAGACCGCGTGCGGGCCAAGAGCGGTGATGTGCGCAGCAAGGTCACCGGTCCGGTGCGGCCCGGTGCACCCCTGTTGCGGGTGGATGGCCGCGTCGGCTCCGGCGCGCTCCTCGCGCGGTATCCGCGGCGACCCCGCCGGTCCTTCGTGGCGTGGTTGCTGAATAAGCCGCGCCCAGCCTGACTCGACCGCATTGCCGATCGGGCCATTGCGCTGTCCGAAAAACAGAACTAAATTCTGGTTATGAAGATTCGAGATCGGTTGCTGTTGGCGGCCGAGCGGCAGTTCGCGGAGCAGGGGGCGCTGGAGGCGACGCTGGCCCAGATCCGCGACGCGGCGGGCGCCAGCGTCGGCGCCCTCTATCACCACTTCCCGGACAAGGCGGACCTGTATCGGCAGGTCTGGGCGAACGCGCTCGTCGACTACCAGCAGCACTTCTGGGCAGCGGTCGGCGACAGCGCCGATGCCAGGGAGGGGATCACGGCGGGGGTACGGGAACACCTGCGCTGGGTGGCCGAGAACCAGTACCGGGCAAAGGTTCTCACCTCCGCCCGGCCGCCGGGGGTACGGGAGAGTGACAGCAATCGCGAGTTCCTGCGCAATGTCGTGCGCTGGTGGCGCACGCACGCCGGGTACGGCGCGGTGCGCGATCTGTCGTTCGATCTGGTGTACGCGCTGTGGTTAGGCCCGGCGCAGGAGTACAGCAGGCAGTGGCTCGGCGGCGACATGCGCGCCGCGCCGACCGACGTCGCGGACGACCTCGCGGACGCGGCGTGGCTCGCATTGCGCGCAGCTTGAAACTGCGTCGCCCCAACGACTATCGCGCCTCGGCGCGTGAACGAAGGACAGCTGATGACCGCGACCATAGATATCGACCTCGCCAAGAAGGTCCTCGCCGCACAACCCTTCGCCGAGCTGGTCGGCACCGAGATCGCCGAATTCGGTGACGGCACAGTCACTCTGGTGATCCCCATCCGCCCCGAACTCGGCCAGCAGTTCGGCTTCGTGCACGGCGGCGTGCTGTCCTACGCGGCCGACAACGCGCTCACCTTCGCCGCGGGCACCGCCCTCGGCCCGAACGTGCTGACCGGCGGTTTCACCATCACCTACCTGCGCCCCGCCGCGGGCCAGCGACTACGCGCCGTCGCCACCGTCACCGGCGCCACCCGCCGCCAAGCCGTGGTCCGCTGCGAGATCTACGCCGAGGACGCCGGCACCGAACCGGTGCTGTGCGCGGTGGCGCAGGGCACCGCCCGGTCGGTCGAACGCGAATTGGCAAGTCGCACCTGACAACCCGCCACGCACACAGAAAAGGCCGGGCACCTCAGGTGCCCGGCCCATCCTCCTCCCGTCAGGCGGTGGCCGCGAAGGCCCGTCCGTCCAGGGCCGGTTCGGCGACCGGCTCGATGGCGTAGGCCAGGATGTCGGCAACGTCACCGACGGGGCGGACATCCAGTGCGGCAAGCACTTCGGCCGGGACGTCGTCCAGGTCCGGCTCGTTGCGAGCCGGGATGAACACCGTCTTCAGGCCGGCCCGCTGCGCGGCGAGCAGCTTCTGCTTGACGCCGCCGATCGGCAGCACCCGTCCGTTCAGCGTGACCTCACCGGTCATGCCGACATCGGCGCGCACCTGCCTGCCCAGGGCCAGCGACACCAGGGCGGTGACCATGGTGACGCCCGCCGACGGTCCGTCCTTGGGCACCGCGCCCGCCGGGAAGTGCACGTGGATATTGCGATCCAGCACCGACGGCTCGATGCCGATCTCTTCCAGGTGCGAGCGCACGTAGGTCAGCGCGATCTGCGCGGACTCCTTCATCACGTCGCCGAGCTGGCCGGTCAGGGTCAGCGAACGCTCGCCCTCCGCGGCGTTGGCCTCGATGTAGAGGACGTCGCCGCCGAGACCGGTGACCGCGAGCCCGGTCGCCACACCCGGCACCGCAGTGCGTTCCACCGAGTCGGGGGTGAAGCGCGGACGGCCCAGGTACTCCTTCAGATCGCCGAGGTCGATCGTCAGCGCCTGCTTCGCCGCGCTCTCGGACTGCACCGGCGCGTCGTAACCCAGCTCGGCGTCGTAGCCGAGATCCGCTGTGCCCGAGTCGGTCCCGCCCTCGGACAGGCGAGTCGCGGCCTTGCGCAACGCCTTGGCGATCAACCGCTCCATCTGCCGCACTCCGGCTTCCCGGGTGTAGTTGGCGGCGATCTCGCGCAGCGCCGCGTCGGTGACGGTCACCTCGTCGGTGGTCAGCGCGTTGCGTTCCAGCTGCCTCGGCACCAGGAAGTCGCGGGCGATGTCGACCTTGTCGTCCTCGGTGTAGCCGTCCACGGTGATCAGCTCCATCCGGTCCAGCAGCGGGCCGGGGATGGTCTCCATGACATTGGCGGTGGCGATGAACAGCACGTCGGAAAGGTCGAGATCCAGGTCGAGGTAGTGGTCGCGGAACGTGTGGTTCTGCGCCGGATCCAGCACCTCGAGCAGCGCGGCCGCCGGGTCACCCCGGAAGTCCGAGCCCACCTTGTCGATCTCGTCCAGCAGGACAACGGGATTCATCGAACCCGCCTCCTTGATGGCGCGGACGATCCGGCCGGGCAGCGCGCCGACATAGGTACGCCGGTGGCCACGGATCTCGGCCTCGTCGCGCACGCCGCCGAGGGCGACCCGGACGAACTTGCGGCCCATCGCGCGAGCCACGGATTCACCGAGCGAGGTCTTGCCGACACCGGGCGGACCGACCAGCGCGAGCACCGCGCCGGAGCCGCGTCCGCCGACCACCTCCAGTCCACGCGCGGCCCGGCGGGAACGCACCGCCAGGTACTCGACCATGCGGTCCTTGACCTCGTCCAGGCCGTGGTGATCGGCGTCCAGCACCGCGCGGGCGGCCGAGACGTCGGTGCTGTCGGTGGTGCGCACCGTCCACGGCAGCTCCAGCACCGTGTCGAGCCAGGTCCGGATCCAGCCGGATTCCGGGCTCTGATCGCTGGCGCGTTCCAGCCTGCCGACCTCGCGCAACGCCTCGGCGCGCACATTGTCCGGCAGGTCGGCCTGCTCGACCCTGGTGCGGTAGTCGTCGGCGCCGTCCGGCTCGTCCTCGCCGAGTTCCTTGCGGATCGCGTTGAGCTGCTGGCGCAGCAGGAACTCGCGCTGGCTCTTCTCCAGCCCCTCGCGGACGTCGTCGCTGATCTTCTCGGTGACCTCGGCCTCGGCGATGTGGTCCTTGGTCCACTCGATCAACGTCTTCAAACGCTGGGTGACATCCGGGGTTTCCAGCAGTTCACGCTTCTGCTCGTCGGTCAGGTACGGCGCGTAACCCGCGGTGTCGGCGATCGCCGACGGGTCGCTGAGCTGATTGACCGCGTCGATGATCTGCCAGGCCTCGCGGCGCTGCAGCACCGAGACGACCAGCTTCTTGTACTCGGCGGCCAGCTCTTTCGTCCGGCCGTCCGGGGTGGGAACCTCGACCGGCTCCGCCTCGACCCACAGCGCGGCACCCGGCCCGGTCACCCCGTGCCCGATCTTGGCCCGCCGTTCGGCCTTCAGTACGGCCGCCGGCGCGCCGCCGCGCATCCGGCCGACCTGTTCGATGGTGGCGACCACGCCATAGGTGGCGTAGCCCTCGGCCAGCCGCGGCGCGAGCAGCACGGCATCGGTCTTCGCGGCGCGCGCGGCGTCGATGGCGGCCTGCGCCGATTCGTCCAGTTCGATGGGCACGACCATGCCCGGCAGCACGATCGGATCGGTCAGGAACAGCACCGGCAGGTTCTGTGGTGTAGTCACGTGTTCGAC
This sequence comes from Nocardia sp. CS682, assembly GCF_004634405.1. Taxonomy (NCBI): domain Bacteria; kingdom Bacillati; phylum Actinomycetota; class Actinomycetes; order Mycobacteriales; family Nocardiaceae; genus Nocardia; species Nocardia sp. CS682. The sequence goes on from NZ_CP029710.1 coordinate 4,565,729, forward strand.
CCTTCCAAAAGTTGAGCGATACCAACTCAACCCCACCCCCACCCACTTTGTTCCGAACTTCCCCGACGTTCGCTGTGGGCGAAGAAGTGCTGCAACAGAGGCCGGGAGACGTGAGATCCTGAAGATACATGGCCTCGAAGAGGTCGAGATTCTCTTGATTACAAGCCCTATGATGCAGGTAAACTGCACAGAAGGGCACAAAGCCTCGCGGAAGGCGGTCTTACGGTGCTACGCAGCTTTCGATTCGCAAACCACAAGTCGTTCGCTGACGAGCAGGAACTGTTGCTGATACCGGCAACTGGCGATGCCGTCAATGCGGCACTGCCAGTGGCCGCCGTCTACGGCGCGAATGCTTCCGGCAAGAGCAATCTGCTCGACGCGCTGTCGTTCATGGGGAGCACGGTCACCGGCTCGTCGTCCAGTCGGCGGCGCGACAGCGACCCGCTGCGGATGCCTTTTCGACTGGATTCGGCACGCGGTAGCGCGCCATCACTGTTTGTCGTCGAGTTCATTGCGGACGAAATCCGCTACACGTACGGCTTCAGCATCAGTGACGAACGCGTCCTCGAAGAGTGGCTGTACAGCTATCCGGCGAAGCGTAAGCGAGTCCTTTTCGAACGGGAGGACGACCGCTTCTCGATCGGTTCGACACTCGCCGAGATCAAGTCGGAACTCGTGGTATTGCAACGTCTGACCCGCCCCGACACCCTGTTCTTGACGCGGATCCTGGAAGCAAACTTCAGCGGACCCATCGGTGATCATTTTCTTTCCATCTACTGGTGGTTTTACGCGATCCTCAATACGCCGGACCATGACGGAACACGCGTCGTGGAAGCCGACGGCATCGAACGTCTGCTCGCGGAAGACTCCCCGTCACGTGCCCGGGTGTTGGAACTGATCCGTGCGGCAGACGTCGGGATCTCAGATGTCCGCGTCGATGTCGAGCGTCCTGACGACTACAGCGATTACGAAGTACGGCGACTGGTGTTTCGCCACGGCCGAAGCCGCACCGAGTTCAGGGCCTCCGACGAATCATCCGGTACACGTTCCTGGCTACGCATTCTCCCCGGTGCGCTGGCGGCGCTGGCAAAGGGCTACGTCCTAGTCATCGACGAGATCGACACGAGCCTGCATCCACTACTCACCGCCGAACTGGCCGCGCTGTTCCAGGATCCCGCCACGAATCCGCTCGGCGCACAGTTACTGTTCACGTCCCACGACCCAAGTCTGCTCGGTACGGCAGTACGACCCGGCGGATTGCTGCGACGCGACCAGATCTGGTTTGTCGACAAGGATGCCGACGGAGCAAGCACGCTCTACCCGTTGACAGACTTCAAACCACGGCGAGAGCACAACCTCGAACGTCGTTATTTGAACGGCGCGTATGGCGCGATACCCAGCCTTGACCCCGTCCGGTTCGCCAACGCGATCCGCAGCGCATGACACGACGCGAGAACTCATCCAAACGGCGAAAGGCCTTCCGGGAGCCGCGGACTCTGATCCTCATCGTCTCGGCAAAAAAGACCGAGCCCGCCTACTTCAGCGGCCTGAACCGGCACCTGGCCAACCCTGCGTACAAACTCACCGTGGTGGGCCGACACGAGGATCCGAGCAGACTCGTCCGGTTCGCCTCGAAATATGGTTCGGGATTCAATCACGTTTGGTGCGTAGCCGATGTGGATGAGTTCGACATCGCAGCCACAACCAAGCTGGCGCATACCAGCAATGTATCTCTCGCGGTATCCAATCCTTGCTTCGAGTACTGGCTGCTCCTGCACTTCGAACACTGTCGTGCGCCTATGAAGAGATGCGGGGAGGACGTCACACCGCGACTGCGGAAACATTTGCCCAGCTACGAAAAGCAAGACTTGGACTTCGGTGACTTCGCCGAGAAGTTGGACGACGCGTTGCGCCGTGCCAAAAGGCAATGTGCCGATTTTGGCGGCGAATACCTGACCAATCCTTCCACGGGGGTATGGGCCTTGGTCGAGCTGTTGATGCGAGCGAGCGCCCAGTCCGACAACCCCGAACGGTGATTCCATCAGGGGTCGGGCCTGGGCCGATGCTTGTGCTCGCGGCCGTGCTCAGGCGCTCTTCGGGGCGTAGTGGAGGGCGGTGATGCCGCAGTCGAAGGGGGTGGCGGCGACGGTGCGGAGGGGTTGGTAGGTGTTGGGGGCGAAGACGGGGAGGCCGGTGCCGATGGCGGTGGGGTTGACGAAGAGGTGGAGTTCGTCGATGAGTTCGGCGGCGATCAGGTTGGCGGCGAGGGTGGCGCCGCCGTAGACGATGAGGTCGCCGCCGGGCTGGGACTTGAGGTCGGTGACGGTTTTGGTGAGGTCACCGTTGGCGATGGTGGTGTTGGGCCAGGGGGATTCGGTGAGGGTGTTGGAGAAGACGATCTTGGGGGTGTTGTTCATCCAGTCGATGGTTTCCTGGTCCTCGCCGTCGGCCTCGGTACGGTTGGCCCAGACCGGGATGAAACCCTCGGCGAGGTTGCGGCCCAGGACGATGGTGTCGACCGAGGCCATCACGTTCTTGATGTAGGCGCCGACGTCGTCGGTCCAGGGGAAGGTCATCCAGTCCATCTCGCCGTTCGGGCCGCCCATGTAGCCGTCGGCGGTGGTCTGGACCTGGAGCTTGAGCTTGCGCATGAGGTGCTTCCTTTCGAGGGGCGAATCCGGTTCCGGACCCGCCGTGCTGGTGTGTCTCTACTGTGCTGGAACCGGTTTACGGATTGTTTACGGTCTGCTGCGGAGTCGTGCAATCAAGACATTCGCGACGGCCGGGTTCCCCGGGAAACGGGGCGAACTGGCTTACCGTGGAGGCGACTGCACCGCTGGTCGGCGGCAGTTTCTCGCCTAACGCGCCATCGAGTGAGAACGCCGAGGGGAGCACATGAGCCAGTCGATCCGCACCGGCAACGACTGGAAGCAGGCCGGAGTGGTGCTCGCGGTAATCGCCGCGCTGATCGTCGTCCCCTCGGTCGCCGCAGCGCTCGTGCCGACCAGGCAGACCGTGGTCCCCCCGGACAGCGAGATCGAATTGACCGCGCCGGGAACGGAACCGGACACCATCGCCTTCGGCGGGGTGGGCGGCTGGCAGCGCAGACCGACCGGCGATCAGACGACCGCCGTGCTCATCGCGCCGGATGGTTCGCGACTCGCGGTCAGCGTGATCGACGGTGTCACGGACTTCGCCGAAGCCGCCGAGTGGCGTCGAAAAGTCCTCGGCGTACAGGGTTTCGACGCCTACTTCGACGGTGGCGAAATCAAGACACCGAACGGCTTCAGCGGACTGACCTGCCGCGGCACCGATAAGGCGGGGGTCTGCGCCATTCTCGGCAACGACAACCTGGCGGTCACCCTGGTACTCATCGGCGCGGACGCCACGTTGCCGGAACTGACCCCGGTGCTCGACTCACTGACGGTGCGCCGATGAGCTGGTTCCAGCCGAAATCGGCGCTGTGGTGGGTGTTTTGCCTGACCTCGCTACTCGGCGTGGTGGGGCTGGTGCTCCAGTTGGCCCCGGTCGCCGCGCTGACCTGGCGCGGCATCCTGGTCGGCCTGCCGTTCACGCTGGCGACCCTGGTCGTATTCGGTTGGCTGGTCCTGCATTTGGATCGGCTCCGCGCGCACCGGCGGATCAGGACCCCGCTGGTCATGGGCTTTGCCTGGGGTGCGCTGGCCGGCCCAGGCATCGCCCTGTTCGCCAACGACCACAACATGCGCATCATCCAGAACCTCGCCGGTGACGCGTTCGCCATGGATTGGCAGGCCCCCATCTCCGCCGCGATCGTGGAGGAGGCGGTCAAGGGGATCGGCGTCTTCGCCGTCGCGTGGCTGGCCGGGCCGCTGCTGAACCGGCCGATCCACGGGCTGCTGCTCGGCGGCTGCACCGGCCTCGGCTTCCAGGTGGTCGAGAACATCACCTACTCGGCCAACGCCGGATTGCTGTCGGCACAGGACAATCCGGCGAACGCAATGCTGGTCGGCTTCGTGCGGCTGCTCACCGGGATCACCTCACACTGGATGCTCACCGCACTGGCGGGTATCGGCATCGTGCTCGCGGTGGCGCGCGCGGACTGGCCGGTCAGTCGGCGCGCCCAGGTCTTCGTCCAGTTCTATCTGCTCGGCGCCGCACTGCATTTCGGCTGGGACGCGCCGAGCCCGGCGAGCATCCCGGTCGGCTCGATCGCGGCGCGCACGATCCTGTACATCCTGATCTTCGCCGTCGTCTACGCCTGGGTATTACGCACCGAACGGCAATGGTTCCGCGCGGTGGTGGACTGGGCGGTGGCCCGGGGGATCGCGCCGGCCGGCGAGCTGAGCACCTTGATCTCCCGGCAGAGCAGGCGCCGCGCCCGCAAAGCGGAACGACTGAGCGGTCGGTACAACCGCCGCAACCTGCTGCGCCGGCAGCGCACGCTGCTCGACTGGGTCCAGGAGACCGGCGCGCGATCCGGTATCCGGGTGCCCTAAGCGCGTTTGGTGATCACCACCGGCTTCACCGCGGTGGGGACTGCACCGAACGCCGCGACCGGCACCCCGAACGCGGCGGCCAATATTTCGCGGGGCAGCGAATTCACCGTGGCCACAATGCCGATGTCGTCGTTGGGCTCCTGGGCGCTGGTATTGAAGACCACCAGCACTTGCAGGGGTTGCTCGGTGCTCGAGTTGGCGAAGTAGTGGAAGAAGCCCTGCGGCACGAACACCAGATCGCCCTGCTTCGCCTCGAAGGTGTCGTTGCGATAGGTGCCGTCGGGGTGGGTGCCCAGAATCGTCCAGTCCGCCGTGCCGGAGATGATGTAGTTGAGCTCCCACGCCGTCGGATGCCAGTGCGGCTCGCGCAGTCCGCCGATCTCGAGTTCGACGTAGTACACCGACGCCTGCTGACCCGTCAGCACCGGAAAGGTGCCCTCGTGTGCGCCGCGCAAGGTGCCGCCGTCGTACCGGTTCGGCTCGGCCGAGGTGAGCCGGAACAGATGCGACTCGGTGTCGAGCTTCGCACTCGCGTCCGAGGCGGGCGTCGCGCTGCCGTGCTCGGCCCTGGCCGCCCCGCCCACCGTCGCGGCGAGCGCCCCGCCGATTGCCGCGCCACCGAGGGCGGCGCCGGTGCCGATCATCCGGCGCCTGCTCAGCCGGGCCTCGTCGGTCTCCGCCGGTAGGTCTTCGGGCACTGGCTTTTCGGACACGCGACCTCCTGCGACGTCGGCGGTCCGCGACCGCGCGAAGGGGATGTCATGCTCACGCCCAGGTCCAGCTCGGGCGCGCTCATGGTAGACCCGCGACGCGATCGCAAGCCCTATCCCGCGCCGCGTTGACACTCGCTCCGGCGCAATGACAATGTTGGGGCCTTGATACCTCATACCGGCGGTTCCGCCGGTTCGGCCTAGGGAGACCCATCGATGAGTTCACTCGCCGCCGGCGTGTTCATCGATTGGGAGGGTCTGACGGGCCAGTCCAAGTTCGTGGTCGATCTGGTGACGTTCCCGATCTTCAGCGCGCTGGCCGGCTGGCTGACCAACTGGACCGGCGTGCTGATGTTGTTCTGGCCGGAACGATTTCGCGGCGTGCACATTCCCGGACTGCACCTGCTGTATCCGTACTTCCCGCGCCGGGTGCAGGTGCTGCCGACGTTCTCCGGCGACGGGCGCCGGCTCGGCTTCCAGGGATTCATCCCGGCCCGGGCCGAGAAGATGGCCAGCATCTGCGTCGACAAGGCGCTGATGCGGATCGGCAGCCCGCGCGATTTCATCCACGAGCTCGACCTGGACGGCATCGCCGACTATGTCGCGGTGCTCGCCCGTAAACAGGTGCAGCCGCTGGTCGACGAGCTGATGAACCGGGAGAACCCGGACCTGTGGCGTTCGGTGCCACGCGCCGCGAAGCAGGTCATCTATCAGCGGGTGGATCGGGAAATGCCCGCGCTGTCACGCCGCGCGTTCGAATCCCTGGGCGACAATGTCGATCAGCTCATCGACATCAAGAGCTTCGTCATCCGGTATCTGCAGGACAACCCCGGCATCCTGAAGGATCTGACCACCACGATCGCGGCGCCGGAACTGCGCTTCATGGTCCGGATCGGGCTGCTCGGCGCACCGTTCGGCCTGCTGCTCGCGCTGTATCTGCATGTGCACCACCGCATTCCGGTGTTCGGCTGGGTGCCGGGCTGGGTGATCGTGCTGCTCGCGTCGGCGGCGATCGGCGTGATCGTCAATGTCATCGCGGTCAAGATGGTGTTCGAGCCGGGTGACCCGCAGCCCTGGTACAAGTACCTGTGGCGGCAGGCGCTGCTGGCCAAACGGCAGCCGCAGGCGGCGACCGACCTCGCGCACATCCTCGCCTACCAGGTGCTCACCCTGCCGAACCTGTCGAAGGAACTGCTCGACGGACCCAACGGCGACAAGACCCGTCAGCTGCTGGAACGGCTGATCTCCGACGAGATCCACCGCCAGCTCGGCCCGACCACCTCGTTCGTCCGCGCCGCCCTCGGGCGCCGCCAGTTCGACAATCTCAAGGCGGGCGCGGCCGGGGCGGCCGTCGGGCTCGCGCCGACCCTGGTGGAGGACGAGGAGTTCACCCGGGAGCAGGCCAAGACCATCGACGTGTTCGCGGCGCGCAAGCTGCGGCAGTTGACGCCGGGGGAGTTCATGGAGATGTTCTACGCCTCGGTCGAGCAGGACGCCTGGCTGCTCTATCTGCACGGCGCGGTGCTCGGACTCGTCGTCGGAGCCTCGCATCTGATCGTTTTCGGCTGGTAGACAGCACTTCTGGAGCGCCATAGAAAATACAAGCACGCGTGCTTGCATTTTTCTTCGGCCACTGCGATGCTGGACCGCGACAGCACACGACGTGGTGTGCGTGCACAGGCGTGCGTGATGCTCGGCGGCGGCAACCCGCACGAGCCCGTGCACCCGCGATGAGGCAGGGAACAGATGGCTGACCTGGAAGCGCTGCTCAACGACTTCGCCGACGAGTGCGCGGAGCTGGAGGGAATCGTCGCCCCGCTGGCGGCGGCCGACTGGGCCCGCGCCACCCCCGCCCCCGGCTGGACCATCGCCCATCAGATCGGCCATCTCGCCTGGACCGACGAGGTCGCGACGCTCGCCGCCGCCGATGCCGACCGCTTCCAGCAACTCGTCATCGAGGCCGCACCGAAGGCCTCGACCTTCGTCGACGAGGCCGCCGAGGAGGCGTCGACCGCGCCGCCCGCGGAGCTGCTGGATCGGTGGCATCGCGGCCGCAAGTCACTCACCGACGCCCTGCGCGCGGTACCCGCAGGCAGCAAGCTGCCCTGGTTCGGCCCGCCGATGAGCGCGGCCTCCATGATCACCGCCCGCATCATGGAAACCTGGGCGCACGGCCAGGACGTGGCCGACACCCTCGGCGTCACCCGCACCCCGACCGCACGACTGCGCACCGTCGCGCACATCGGCGTGCGAACCAGGAACTTTGCCTACACCGTGCACGGAAAGACGCCGCCCACCGAAGAATTCCGGGTCGAACTCACCGCACCCGACGGCAGCAGCTGGTCGTGGGGTCCCGAGGACGCCGCGCAACGCGTGACGGGATCCGCACTCGACTTCTGCCTGCTGGTGACGCAGCGCCGCCATCCGGACGATCTGGCGATCGAGGCGGTCGGCGCGGATGCGGCCGAGTGGCTCACCCTGGCACAGGCCTTCGCCGGACCGACGGGGACCGGACGGACTGCCGGTCAGTTCGCCTGAAAACGCGGCAACGGCCGGATGCGAACATCCGGCCGTTGCCGACACCCGACCCGATCCATGAGATAGGGGAGCGGGCGAGCGCCACACTTGGGTGCGCCGTTCGTGTCGGCCGGACGCCATTGGCCGGGTGTCTCGATGTGGCAGTCGAGGATGACGCTCGCCAGCAAAATGTATTTACCCCCGCTCGAGGTGCTGGAAACATAAAGCACCCCGCGGATCGGCCGACTGTTCGCCGACGGTCCGCGATGTGGACTGTGATTCTGGTCTCCCCGAGGCAGTGCCCCCGAGGGCCGCGCCGTAACCTGGACAACCGTACGGCTTTCAACGATGCGGGCCGGCTGCCAGGGGGAGCAGGGGCACAGGAAGGACCGCATCGTGACAAGAAACAAGCATGCCCAGATCGCTCGGCACGCCGCGATCGTTCTCGCGGGTGCCGCCAGTCTCAGCCTCACCGTGGTCGCGGGCACCTACATCGTCCACCAGATGGCCGACATCAACCGACCCGGCGGCGCCCTCGCCACACCACCCGCGCAGGCAGTCGAGGATTCGACGAGCGATCCCGAATGGGTGGACACCGTACTGACCGGCGGCAGCTTCGAACTGACCTCGACATACCGCCGGCCTTCGCAAGACGTGACCGTTCCGGTGCCGAAAGCGGCTGACCCACACCCTTATTCGTCGCCCGCGCCGCGTCCGGCCACCATCGGCGGCACCCTGCTGCTCGGCGATGCCTATTTCGACGCGCAGGTCACCGCCGCACCCACCGACACGATCGCCATCACCCTGGGCACCAACGCCCGCACCGTGCTGAATGGCCTGCCGAACCAGGAACGGCTCGACGACCGCGCGGACATCACCGAGTTGCGCACCGAATTCGACACGCGCAGTGGTGCGGTGGTGCTGATGCTGACCGACCCGTCACTCGGCGACCACGACCTGCGCTTCGAGCGAAACCCGGCACCGAAGTCCGCTCCCGTCCCCGCGCCGGGCACCGAGTCGACCACACTGCCGACGAAGCAGACACCTGGCGCGAGCACCCAGCGCGGACCGGAACCCGCCGTCTCGGTATAACTCTCGGCCTACTGTTCTCGGTATGCCGAACAGCACCTACGACTTCTGCGTGATCGGCGGCGGCATCGTCGGGGTGGCCACGGCGCATCGACTACTGCAGCGTCATCCGGGGTCGACCCTGGTGCTCCTGGAGAAGGCCGCCGCACTGGCCACCCACCAGACGGGGCACAACAGCGGCGTCATCCATTCGGGCATCTACTATCCGCCGGACAGTCTGAAGGCCCGGCTGTGCCGCCGCGGGGCCCGCTGGACCAAGGAATTCGCTGCGGCACAAAAGATTACCTTCGAGGTCTGCGGCAAGCTGCTGGTCGCCACCGACGCGGCCGAGCGGCAACGGATGCTGGCATTGCACGAGCGTTCGGTCACCAACGGGGTGGCGGTCGAGCTGCTCGACGCCGCCGAGCTGCATCGGCGCGAGCCGAGGGTGACCGGCGTCGGCGCACTGTTCGTGCCGGACACCGGCATCGTCGACTACACCGCGATCACCACCGCATTGGCCGATGAGGTCCGCCGGGCAGGCGGGCAGCTGGTCCTCGGCGCCGAGGTCACCTCGCTGGCCGAGACCGACGCGACGGTGACCGCGGCGGGGCCGACCGGCTCGTGGACGGCACGCACCCTCGTGGTGTGCGCGGGCCTGCAGGCCGACCGGCTGGCTCGAATGGCGGGCCTGCGCAACGATTTCCGGATCGTGCCGTTCCGCGGCGAGTACTACCAATTGCCGCCGGAGCGGGCTGGACTGGTGCGCACGCTGATCTACCCGATCCCCGATCCCACGCTACCGTTCCTCGGCGTGCATCTGAGCCCGACAATCGATGGCGCGCTGACCGTCGGCCCGAACGCCGTGCTCGGACTCGCCAGGGAGGGGTATCGCAAAGGCAGTTTCGACGCCAGAGACGCGCGAGCGGTGCTCGGTTTCCCCGGTGTGCACCGGGTGGCCGCGGCGAACGTGCGCACCGGGCTGCGTGAACTACGCAATTCGCTGTTCAAGCGCGGCTATCTGGCCGAGTGCAGGCGCTACTGCCCCGAGCTGACCCTCGCCGATCTGCGGCCACGCGAGGCGGGCATCCGCGCGCAGGCGGTGCTGCGCGACGGCACCCTCGTGCACGACTTCATGATCGAGCGCACCGCGCGCTCGGTGCACGTGCTCAACGCTCCGTCGCCAGCGGCCACCTCCGCGATGCCGATCGCCGAGTACATCGTCGATCAGCTGGGCAGCACCTAGAACACGACCGACCGGTCCAATATGTGACCTGACCAGCGCAGCGCAACCGAGCAACCGGTCGGTCGCACTGTGAAAAGCCGCCGCGCCGAATACCGCGCAACCCTCCAATAAAGAGGAGTTCTGTAGTACTTTTAACGCCAGTCGTGGAACCGGGAGGGCCTCATGGGCCGCATCAAGTACGCGAGTGACGTCGGAGCGCCTGTCGAGGTCGCCTTCACCTATACGGACAACCATCTGTTCGTACCGGATTGGATGTTCGCGGTCGCCGACTTCGAACCGACCGGTGAACTCGACTCCGGCCTCGGCGCGATGTACGCGACCACCGCACGGCTGATGGTGTGGCGGCCGAGGATGACATGCGAGGTCACCGAATATCGTCGCAACGTGGTGATCGGGTATACGCTGCGTGGGCGTTTGTCCGGGACCCTGACGCTGCGCTTCGATCCGCTCGGATACGGGCGGTCGGTGCTGACGTCCGAGGCGGAGTACAGCCCCCCGCGTGGCTTGGCGGGGCGGCTCTGTGTCGGTCTGGTGGATTCCGCCGTCAAATCGGCGCTCCGCCGCACCGAGTCCCAATTGCGAAGGGAGATAGAAGAATTCCACGGTACCGATCTTGTCGGTCGGATTGCGTAGGGTGCCAGCCATGATCATCGTGAGCACCGACGGATCCTGCCTCCGCAACCCCGGCGGCGCCATCGGCTGGGCTTGGGTCAATCATCAGGGCTCCTCGCTGAGCGGCGGTGCCGCCTCCGGCACCAACCAGGTCGCGGAGCTACGCGCGGTGCTGGAGGCGATTCTCGCCCATCCCGGCTCCGAACCCCTACTGATCGAAAGCGATTCGCTCTACGCGATCAAGTGCGCGTCGGAGTGGATCTCCAGCTGGCGACTCAACGGCTGGCGCACCTCGAGCGGCGGCGCCGTGAAGAACGTCGAACTCATCCGGCAGATCGACAAAGCGATCGCCAGCAGGCCCGGGCCCGTCCGGTTCCGCTGGGTCCGTGGACATGTCGGCAACTACTTCAACGAGCAGGCCGACGCGCTTGCCGGAGAAGCGGCTCGGAAGGCCGCCGCGACAGCGGCTGTCGCCGAGGCGAACACCGCGGAGATCCCCGCGGTGCTTGTGGAAGAAACGCCGGCGGCGCCGGAAGCGCCACGAGAGCAGGCCGCGGGGAAGGCGGCCGCGCCGTCGGCGCCGCAGACACTGACGCTGTTCTGATCGGTGCGCGACCAGATCGAATAGCCTCCGGCGGTGGTGGTTCGCCCCACCGCCGGAGGCGCTCGTCGGACTTACGACCGCAGGCTAGTTACCCGGCTGCGGTGCAGGCTGCCCACTCGGCGCGGGCGCGGGGGCAGGCGCGGGGGCCTCGCCCGGCACCGGAGCACCCGGAGCGCCGGGCAGACCGGTGCCCGCGCCCTTCAGCATCGGCGAATCGAGCTTCTCGACCAGCCACTTGTCCCCGGACTTGGTCAGCTGCGCGATCACCACGACGAACTGCCGCTCCGGCGTCGACTGGGTGAAGTTGGTCCGGTACTGGGTGAGCGTGACGAGCACCTTGGCCTCGGTCTTGTCACCGGACTGGTAGCCGCACTGCACGTCGTCGACCCAGGACTTGACCTGCGCCTGCACCATCGCGTCCTTGAGCGCCTTGGTCGCGTCGTCGAACTCCTTGAGGAATTCGCCGCTCGCCCCGGACTTCACCTTGGTGAAGTAGTCGTCGAGGTTCTTGGTGTAGTCGTAGACCGAGACGTCCTTGCCGAAGGTGCAGGCGGCCTGCGTCGAGTCGCGGATCGCGTCCAGCTTCTCGCCGCGGTCCTTGCCCTGCAGGAAGAACACCACCACCGCGGTGATCGCGGCCACCGCCAGCACACCGGCCGCGAACGCGGCGATCAGCGGCAGCGAGGCGGACCGCTTCGCGCCGGCCGGACCACTCGCCGTCGCACCGGCCTCCGACGCTGCCGCAGCCTTCTTCTCGGCCGCGGGCTTCTTCTCGGCCGCCACCTTCTTCTCGGTCGTTGCCGGTTCTGTCTTCGACAGCTCAGGCTTCGCCGCAGCCGCGGCGGACTTCTCGGTCGCAGCGTCCTCGGTCACCGCGTCCTCGGCGTCCTTGTTGGTGTCAGCGTCATCGGTGGACATCGATACAAACCTGCACTTTCCCGGCGCGCGGGCGCACCGATCGACTGACGGGCCCGCATCTCGGGCGTACCGTACGCGTTCTCTCGGCGAGTATGCCCGGACCCACGGTTTCCCCGCGGGACCGGGTACAACTCACTTGATCGGGGGCAGGGTCCGTTCGTTCGGATCCACACCCGGCGGCATGTGCGCGCCGTTGTTCGGCACATTCGGGCGCGGTGCGTTGGCGGCACCACGGATCTCCTGGCCGGGCGGCGGATTCTCACAGTAGTTCCACTTGGGAATCGAGCCGTCCTGGATGACCTCGTTGCGCAGCTGCGGAGTGTTGTAGGTGCAGAACGGCCGCGGCCAGATGTCGAGGATCGCGTGGAACTCACCGTCGTGGGCGGGCACGCCCAGCGCGTCCGCACCCAGCGCGAGCGAGGGGAACAGCGCGCGCAGCGCGGGCAGGCGCAACTGCGCGGCCTTGGTCATCGCCGCGAAATTGGTGGCCAGGCTGGTGATCGGATCACTGGTCTTGTCCAGCACCGCGCCGAGGCTGGCCAACTGCCCCGGTGCGCGCTCGAGAATGCCCTGCAGTTCAGCGTTGGCGTTGTTGAACTGATTGAACAGCGCGCCGGAATTGCGGGTCAGCGTGCCGAGGTCGGGCTGGGCGTTGGAGGTGGTGTTCGCGATGGTGCGCAGGTTCGCGATCAGGTTCGTGGTCTGCGGCAGCAGATTGTCGAAGCCGGCCATGGCCAGGCTGATGCCGTTGACCATGCCGCGCAACTGATCCGGGCCGCCACTGAGCGCGATGTCGAGCTCGTGCAGGATGACGCCGAACTTGTCCGGATCGACCTGCGCGATCAGTGCGCTGGCGTTGTCGAGGACCGACCAGACCGGGGTCGGCGTCTTGATCTTGGCCGCATCGTATTTGATCACCGCGCCGTCGCCGAGGAACGGCGACTGCTCACTGGCCGGGCGGAAGTCGATGTACTGCTCGCCCGCGCCGGAGAGCGCCTGCACCGAGATCGCGGTGTCCACCGGAATCTTGTACTTGCTCTCGATCTCCGCCGCCGCGGCGATGGCCTGGCCGCGGTCGGTCAGCTTGATCGAGGTGACCTTGCCGACCCGATAGCCGCGCAGGGTCACATCGTTGCCCGGCTGCAGACCACCGGACCGGTCCAGATTCACCGTGACGGTGTAGGTGGACTTCAACGGGTTCACCCGCATGATGCTGATCATCAGATAGCTGGCCCCGATGACGAACACCAGCACCAGGCCGATGGTCGACAGCACCAGCTTGTGCTGCATCAGTTTCGCGATCATCGGTGGCCACCCTCCACCCGGTTCTGCACTATCTGCAGCACCTGGATCAGGCTGCCCGCCAGATCCTGCACGTCGCGCAGATCATGCAGGCCGCCGTGCTGCGGGTCGGTCACCGCGCTGAGGTCGAGGTTGGTCAGCGTGGCGTAGACGGCGAAGCTCTTGCCCTTGAAGGTCGCGTCGACCTTCGGCCGGATCTCGCGCGCCCGATCGAGCAGGATGCCGAGGTTGTCACCGGTGGCGGCCAGCGCGTCCATCAGCGCGCGGGTGTTGTCGAGCAGGCTGCCCAGCTGCTGGCCGGAGGTGTCCGCGTAATCGCCGAGCGCCGCACTGGTGGTCGACACCTTGGTCAGCAGATCACCGATGGCCCTGTTGTTCTCGGCGATGGCGCCGATCATCTGCGGCAGCGTGTCGGCCACCTGGCCCAGCTCGGCGCGCCGGGACTCGATGGTGTTGGCCAGCGCGCTGAATTCGTTCAGCACGCTGTCGACCCTCGCCGAGTTGGCGTTCAAACTGCCGACCACACCGGTCATTTCGGTGATCAGATGGGCCAACTGGCCGCCACGGCCACCCACGATCGAATCCAGCTCCGAGGTGAGCCTGGCGAGGCTGGCGACGCCACCGCCGTTGAACAGCATGGAGATCGAGATCAGCAGCTGCTCGACGGTGGCACCCGCCGAGGTCTTGTCGAGGCCGAGTGTGTCTCCGCTGCGCAGCATCTCGGTGCCCGGCTCGGTCTTCGGCTTGGACACCGCGATGAACACGTCACCCAGTGGCGTGGCCTGGCGCAGTTCGGCGGTGCTGTTCTTGGGCAGCTCGATATCTTTGCTGATCGTCAGGTCGACGACGGCCTGGAAGTTCTTGGTCTTGATGTTGGAGACCACGCCGACATCCGAGCCACCGATCTTCACCTTGGCCTGGTCCGGCAGGTTCAGCGCGTTCTCGAAAACGGCGTGCACGGTGTAGGTTTCGCCGGATACGCCGGGTTTGGGCAGCGGCAGCTTCTCCACCGTGAGGCCACACCCCGAGGTGATGCCCACACCCGCCACCGCCGCGACCGCGATCAGTGCGCGGCGTGCCTTGATCGTCATTCGGTACGTCATTTCGTCAGTCCGAGCAGCGCTGCGGTCAGGCCGTAATCGGGCCCGAAGTCCTGCATGTTTCCGGTGCGGCAACCGTCCGCCTTCATCTGGATCCGCTCGCAGAACACGCTCACCATCTCACCGGACAGTGCCGTGCCGATGATCGCGTGCAGCCGGACGTAGCGCCCTTCCCGGTTCACGATCCGGTCGATGTTCTGGAAGACCATCGGCGCCACGTCGACGACTTCGGTGATGCCGTAGGCGTTCTCGCGCAGCTGGGCGGTGACGTTGGTCAAGCCGGCCAGGGCGCTGGCCAGCTGATCCTGGTACTGGCCGAGCGTGCCGCTGGTGTTGGCCAGGAAGTCGTTGATCTGATCGAGCGTCGCCTGCAGGCCGGGGGCCTGCTCGGCGAGCAGCCCGGTCATCTGGGTCATCCGGTTGCTGAAGTCGCGCACCGACTGGTCGTTGTCGGCCAGCATGGTCGTGAGCTCGTTCAGCTTGATGATGATGTTGGACACCGCATCCTTGTTGTCCACACCGACTTTCAGCGCACCGGACAACGCGTTGAGCGTGTCCCGCATCTTCTCGCCGTTGCCGTTCACCATCGGGTACAGCACCCGGCCGGAGAGCGGGCCGATGCCCTCGGTGCCCGGCTCCGGCTTGAGTGCGGCGGCGAACTGATCGATGGTCTTGATCATCGTGTCGAGTTCGACCGGCGTCTTGGTCTTGGCCAGCGGCAGATGTGCGCCGTCGGTGAGGGTGTCGCCCTTGGTGTAGACCGGGGTGAGCTCGACGTGCCGGTCGGTGACGATGGACGGCGAAATGATCGCGGCCATCGCGTCTTTCGGGATCTTCACGTCGTTGTTGATCGACATGTGCACCTCGACCAGGGTGCCCTTCGGCACGATCTTGTCGACCTTGCCGACGTCGAGCCCGAGCACGGTGATCGGGTTGCCCTCGTAGATGCCCGCGATGTTCTCGAAGTCGGCGGTGACCCGAATGGTCCGGCCGAGTGCGTCGTTCACCGAACTCGGCACCAGCGAGCAGCTACCGACGGTCAGCGCGGCGGCACCGACGACGAGCGTCTTGGCCACTCTGCGCAGGTTCTGCGTCGTCCAGGTCATCACTGGCACCCCTCGATCACGTTGGCGCGGCACAACCAGTTGTCCGGGAAAATCCACGGCAGGCCGACCGAGCCGTACGGACCGTTGCCACCCCAGGAGTTCGCGAGGTAGCGCACGGTCGGCGGCATCAGCGACAACAGCCGGTCCAGATTTTCCTTGTTCTTCTGCAGGCCCTCGGACATGGTGTTGAGCTGCACGATGGTCGGGCCGAGCTGATTGTCGTTCTGCGCGCCGATCTCCTGCAGCTGCCTGGTGAGCTCGGCGATGTTGTCGAGCAACTGGCGCAGCAGACCCTGGCGCTCCATCACCCGGTTCGCGATGGCCTCACCCTGGGTGATCACCAACAACACGCTGTTGCGATTGTCGCCGAGGATCTGGGTGACGCGGTTCAGATCCTTGAGCAGGCTGTTGACCTCGTCTTTACGCGCATCCATCACCTTGGCCAGCGCGCCGACGCTGTCGAGCGCCTGTGCGACCAGCTCCGGCGAATCGCCCATCTGCTGGTTGATCAGGTTCAGCGACTCCGACAGCTTCTTGGTGTCGAGCGCCTCGAACTTCGGCGTGCCTTCCTGCACCACATCGGCCAGGTTGTACGGAACGGCGGTGTTGGACAACGGGATCCGGCCGCCCTTCAAGCCGGAACCGTCGCCGGGATCCAGATCCACGTACCTGGCGCCGAGCAGCGTGGCCATCTTGATCGACGCGCGCGCGTCGGGGCCGAGCTTCACACCGTTCTTGACACTCAGCGTCAGCAGCACGTGGTCGCCCTCGAGCTTCGCGCCGTCCACCCGGCCACTCGTCACACCCGCGACGTTGACCCGATCGCCGACCTTGATGCCCGCGGCCTGCACGAACTCGGCTTTCACCGTCTGCTCGCCGACACCGATCAGCTTGACCGCGCTGGAGGCGAGCAGCAGCACCACGATGAGCGCACCGCCGAGGATGCCCAGCCAGAAGTAGCGGTTGTTGTCGAACCTTGCCTTCATCTTCGACATCATGGGCGGCACACCGCCGACTGAGCCTTGCCACCGATGCCGAGGTTGTGGATGAACCCGCGCGGGAACAGCACCCCGTAGAGCGAGATGTCCAAGCCGCAGAGGTAGGCGTTGGCGTAGCCACCCTCGGCCGTGTGCTTGCCCGCGATCGAGATGATGTTGGGCAGGTCGATCGCCATCTGATCGAGCTTCGCGCCGTTGTCCAGCAGCAGCGTGAGTGCCGCGCTGGTGGAATTCTGGGCGGTCTGCAGCTTGGGCTGGATGTGGCCGACCATGTCCACCAGCGAACTGGTCGCGTTGGCGATCTGCACGGTCGAGGTCTGCAGCGACTGCCCCTGCTCGTACAACCCACCGATCAAGGCCCGGGTCTGGGTCACCAGGGTCTCCAATTCATCACCTCGTTTGGCCAACCCCGCCATCACACCGGAGAGGTTGGTGATCACATCGGCCAGGATCGCATCCCGCCGCTGGAAGTCGGTGGCCAGCTGCGCGGCCTGCACGATGAACGCGCTCAGCGAGACTCCGTCACCCTGCAGTGCCTGGATGAAGGTCTCGGAGAGGCGGTTCACCTGCTCGGGCTGCAACGCCTGGAACAGCGGCTGAAAACCGTTGAGCAGACCCGAGACGTCGAACGACGGCTCGGTGCGCTCCAGCGGAATCGACGCGTTGTCCTTCAGCGGTGCCGGGCCGGACGCCTTGCCCGGCGCCAAGGCCACATACCGCTGGCCGATCAAGTTCTGGTAGCGGACAAGGGCTTTGGTGTCGTCGTAGAGGGTTTGATCACGCTGGACGACGAAGCTCACCTTCGCCACCTGCTTGCGCAGCTTCTGATCTCGGACCAGCTCGATCTTCTCGATCTTGCCGACCCGCACGCCCGCCATCCGCACGTCGTCACCCTCGTGCAGGCCGAGCACATCGGTGAAGGTCGCCGAGTAGGTGCGGGTATCGCCGTCGACGATGCGCGCCAACGTATTCCAGACGACCACCGTGACGAGGATCGACACCAGCGCGAAGATGCCGAAGCCGATCAGTGGTTTACGAATACTCATCGGCCCACCCCGTTTTCGGCCACATGCATGGTCCCGCCCTTCAGAATCGAGCTCAGCAGCAGATATTCGGCGGTGGTCGGCTTGCGGCCGAGCAGCTTGGTGATGGCCGCGTCACCCTGGTAGGAAATCTCGCCTGCCGCAGGGACGACCGGGGGCGCTGCCTGCGGTTGCGGAGCCGGTTGCGGCGCGGGCGGGGCCGGTTGGCCGAACAGACCGGGCAACATCGGGAACAGACCCTCGAGCGGGGTGCCCGCGAACGGCGCACCGGGCACACCGGCCTGGACCGGCTGCGGAGCCGGCGTGGTGACACCGGGGATCAGCGGCAGCCCCGGCATCGGCACCACCGGCGGCAGCCCGGCCGCGGACTCGAGCGCCCTCGGCTTCAACTTGTCGGGCAGCGGCGGCAATTCGTTCACCGCGGGCGCGGTGAAGCAACTCGGTCCGGCCAGCTCGCCGTAGCGCGGGCAGTCGGCCACGGTGTACGGCTTGTACGGCGTGAGCGTGACACCCGCGTTCCACATCTGCTGCTTCTGCGGGCCCCAGGTGAACGTGGTGTCGAACTTACGGACCGTCTCACTCAGATTCAGGATCGTCTGGGTGATCGCGTTGGGGTCCGCGGCCACCGCGCCGAACATGTCGCTGATGCCCTCGGTGACCTGCTTGCCGACGTCGCCGTTGCGGGCGAACAGACCGTTGACGGAGTCGACGGTGCTGCCCGTCCCGGTGATCAGGGCGACCAGCTCGCTGCGCCGGTCGGCGATGGTCCGCGCGGTCTCCACCGAGGTGCCGAGCACGTCGAGCAGTTCCGGCGAGGATTCGTTGAGCGCGTGGAACGAGCTGGAGAAGTCACCGAGCATCACGCCCAGATCGGGGATCGAGTCGTCCACCGACTGCAGCCAGCGGTCGAACCGCTCGACCGTCGAGCCGGGCATCCGGCCGCTGCCGTCGAGCGCCTGGGACAGCGTGCCGAGCACGCGACCGAACTCCATCGGATCGATCCGGTCGAGGATGTTGCGGACCGTGGTGAGTGTGTCCTGCAGGGCGAGCGTGCCTTTGCTGCGATCTTCCTCGATCACCGAGCCCTCGCGCAGGTACTGATCGGCCGGGCCGTTGAAGACCAGCTCGACCGAGGTGACCGCGAACAGGTTGCTCGGCACCACCCTGGCGGTGACGTTGGCAGGCACGCCGGAGGCGAACTCCGGCTTCACCTCGATCTTCACCTTCTGCAGCTCGCCCTTGGCCGCGACCTCGACCTCTTTGACCGCGCCGACGAGCACGCCGCGGAACTTGACGTCGGCGTCGGACGGCAGCCCGTCACCGGTGGTGGTGAGGTTCGCGGTGACGTTCACCTTCTCGACGAAGTAGCCCTGGTATCGGGCCATCAGGAAGCCGAGCACCAGCGCGAGGACGACAAGGCCGCCGACGCCCGCGAGCAGTAGCTGACGCATCGTGGGTCCACGCCCACTGGGATCGATGATCATCTGGTGCTACCCCGAGATCCTGATGCCGGGGTTGACTCCCCAGATCGCCAAAGTCATGAACAGGTTCGCGAAGACGACCGCGATGATGCACACCTTGATCGCCCGGCCGGCCGCGACGCCGACCCCCTCCGGTCCACCGGAGGCGAAAAAGCCGTAATAGCACTGGATGAACGTGGTGATCGCGACGAACAGGATCGCCTTGAGCAAGGAGTAGATCACGTCCGTCGGTACCAGGAATTGGTAGAAGTAGTGCTGGTAGGTACCGCCCGGAGTGCCACCGATGAGTTGCACGGTCAGCGAGCAGGACAGGTAGGCCATGGCCAGGCCGAGGCAGTACAGCGGGATGATGGCGATCATCGCCGCGAACATCCTGGTGCTGATCAGGTAAGGCAGCGGCCGGATCGCGATGGACTCCAGCGCGTCGATCTCCTCGGAGATGCGCATGGCGCCCAGTTGTGCGGTGAATCGGCAGCCTGCCTGCGCGGCGAAGGCGATCGTCGCGAGCAGCGGGCCGAGTTCGCGGGTGGTGGCGAACGCGGAGACCGCGCCGGTGATCGGGCTCAGGCCGAGCAGATTCAGCGAGTTGTACCCCTGGATGCCGACGGTCATCCCGCCGAACGCACTGAGGATGACCACGACGCCGATGGTGCCGCCGCCGACGACCAGGTTGCCGTTGCCCCAGGAGACGTCGGAGAGCAGCCGCCACACTTCCTTGGGATAGTGCTTGAGCGCCAACGGGATCGAGCCGATCGAGCGCAGCAGGAAGAACACCTGGTGGCCCAGCTTGGCGAGCAGATCGACCGGTGCCTGCGCACCCTTGCGAAACTGCTGGAACGGCCGCAGTAGCGGCGGAACATATGTCGACGACACTCAGACCACCTGTGACGGGAGCAGTGCGTTGTACACCTGGGTGATGATGAGGTTCACCCCGAACAACATGATGGCGGAACTCACCACCGCGGAATTCACCGCGTTGGCGACGCCGCCGGGACCACCGCGCGCATTCAATCCATTATCACACGCGATGATCGCGGCGAGCAGACCGAAAATCAGCGATTTGATCAGTGCGACAAGAAGATCGCGCGTTACCGCGAACGAGGAGAAGGTGCCGATGTAGGAACCCGGCGTACCACCCTGGGCGAAAATATTGAAGATGTAACCGGTCAGGAAGCCGACGAAGACGACGAAGCCACAGAGCAGCACACTGACCAGCATCGCCGCGCCGAGCCGGGGGGCGACCAGCCTGCGCATCGGGTCGACGCCCATCACCTTCATGGCGTCGATCTCTTCCCGGATGGTGCGCGAGCCGAGGTCGGCGCACACCGCGGAGCCGACGGCGCCCGCGATCATCAGCGAGGTGACGAGGGGAGCACCCTGCTGGATGATGCCGAGGCCGTTGGCCGCGCCGATGAAGGAGGTGGCACCCACCTGGCCTGCGATCGAGCCGACCTGGATGGAGACGATGACGCCGATCGGGATGGCGACCAGCAGCGTCGGCGCCGCGGAGACACTGGCCATGAACGCGCACTGGCGGATGAACTCGCGGAACGGAAAGCGGCGCCGGAAGATGGCGACGAACAGTTCGGCGACCGCGGCGATCCCCATGGTGATCTGGCGACCGAAGGTCTCCAGCGAAGCCTTCGGATGGTCTGCCCAGTAACCCTTGGTCCAATCGACCACATCACTCATCCGTGATCCTGTTGGCGGACTCTCGGTCGACTGCACTGGCTAACCCCTCTCGACGCCGGTTGGCTGCCCCGACGACTTGTTTGCTTGACGCACCTTACTACGTAGTAAGCCAGAACACACCACCCTCCTGTGATTGCAGTCATAGACGATCGTCACTGTGGTGGAAACGCTATGGCGGCCGCCACCGATATTGGGTCACAGCCCAAAACGAAGGGTGGATTCTCTGGAACAAGTTACAGGTCAACCGGGCGAATCGACCGCCCAGACAAGATCATCGCGGCAATTTATTCGGATAGAATTCATGCAAAATGACATTTGATTCCGGAACCGAACAGAACGGGCTGTACTACAGTTCGAGGACAAACTCGAAACGGACATCGCCCCTTTTGATAGCTTGTCGCTATTATGGATAATAAGAGACATAATTAACCTTATGTCGAAAAAAGGGGTTGAGGCTCGCCCGCCGTGGACACCCCGTAGTAGATGACGCGCCCGGACCCGAATACTGACACGATGGGTGCGACAAATTGATATCGTGCGGGCTTCCGACGTCTGGAGGGACATGTTCAGCAAACTCGCCAAGGTGGCCAACGCCGCCTTCGCCGTAGCCCTCGGTGCGGCGCTACTCGGGACGGGCGCGGGGGCCGCTCAGGCCGAGCCGGGCCCGCCGGTTGTGGGCGGCGGCTCCGGCATCATCATCGACAACCAATTCGAGTGCACCGTCACCACCGTCGGCCATGACAACGCGGGCCGGCTCGTCGGTCTGACCGCGGGCCACTGCGGCGACCCCGGTGCCGAGGTGTACGCGGAGGTCAACCGCGGCGCCGGTGTGATCGGCCGGTTCGTCTACTCCAACCATGATCTCGACTACGCCGTCATCGAGTTCCAGCCGGGCGCGATCATCCCGGTGAATCGGATCGGCAACGTCACCATCACCGGGCTCGGCGCACCGCCGCAGTTCCCGATGATCGTGTGCAAGGAAGGCCGCACCACCGGCAACACCTGCGGCATCAGCTATGGCGACGTGTTCGCGTCGAACATGGAGACCTGGAGCCAGATGTGCGTGGTGGAAGGTGACTCCGGTGCGCCGGTCGTCATCGGCTCCACCCTCGTCGGCATGGTGAACGCCTACCTCGCCCTGGCCTGCTTCGGCCCCGAGGTCGGCACAAACATGAGCACCATCATGGGCGACATCAACGCCCGCGGCGGTGTCGGCGCAGGGTTCACGCCGATTTAATCGGCCGCTTCGCGGATTCAAGCCAGACCTAGGAGCGCGACGGGGACATCGGCGGCCGGCGGTTGTGCGTCGTGTTGGGTTGGCCCGTCCCCGGGGAGTTACCCATGTACTCCCGAGATCAGTTCGAAGATGAGCGGGCCAGCGGGCCCGCTCATTTTTCGTCTGTAGCAGGCGCTTTCGAGCCGTGCGGCGCGATCGCGGGTCCGGACACCGCGCACTGCGGCAGGCAGTCCACGCTGTCCAGGGTGGCGGGGTGCTTCGGCTGGCGCAGCAGCAGCGCCGCGAGCACCGCGCCCGCCACCAGCAGCCCGACGCAGATCCACAGGGCGGTGCCGAAGCCGTGATGGAAAGCGACGGGATCGCCGAGAGCGCCGGAGATGCCTGCCAGACCGGGCAGCGCGGCGACGGCGAGCAGCTGTGCGGTCCGTGCGACGGCATTGTTCACACCGGAGGCGATGCCCGCCTCGCTGGACGGCACCGCACCGAGCACCGCGCCGGTGAGCGGGGCGACGAGGGCCGAGAGACCGAAGCCGAACACGACCACGCCCGGCAGCACGTCGGTGAGGTAGACGGTGTCCGGGCCGATGCGCAGCAGCAGCACCAGCCCGCCCGCGGCGAGCAGCGGCCCGATGGTCATCGGGATGCGCGGGCCGTGCACCTGCGCCCAGCGCCCGGCCGGCGCCGAGAGCACCAGCATGATCAGCGTGATCGGCACGGTGGCCACACCCGACATCAGCGGCGAATAGCCCGCCACCAGCTGCAATTCCAGGACCAGCAGGAAGAAGACGCCACCGAGGGCCGCGTAGACGGCGAGGGTGACCAGGTTCGCCGCGGTGAACACCCGCGACGCGAACAGCACCGGCGGCACCAGCGGATGGTCGCTGCGCAGCTCGATCACCACGAACGCCGCGAGCAGCAGCACCCCCGAGACCAGCAGCAGCGGCATGGTTTCGATCAGGCCGAAGGTCAGCGCGCCGAGCGCGACCGCGACCACCAGGGCGCCCGGCACGTCCAACTGCGACTTGGCGTTCGGATCATGGCTCTCCGGCACATGTTTCAGCGCGACGAGCACCACCACGAGGGTGAGCGGCACATTGATGAAGAAGATGGAGCGCCAGCCGGCCAGCTCGATCAGCCAGCCGCCGAGGAACGGCCCGAGCGCGCCGGCGACCCCGCCGAAGCCTGACCACAACCCGATCGCCGCGCCCTGGTCCCGCCGGTCGATGGAGGACGAGATCAGCGCGAGGCTGCCCGGCGTCAGCATGGCACCGGCTACGCCCTGCAGGATGCGAGCGAACACCAGCATCTCGATATTCATCGCGGCACCGCACAGCACCGACGCGATCGCGAAACCGATGGTGCCCCAGACGAACACCTTGCGCCGGCCCAGCCGGTCCCCGAGCGAGCCGCCGAGCAGGATGAACGAGGCCAGCGTCAGCGTGTACCCGTTCAAGGTCCACTGCAGCCCGGCGACATCGGTGTGCAGCGACTCCCCGATGCGGGGCAGCGCGATGTTCACCACGGTGGCATCGAGCGAGGCCACCGACGAACCGAGGATGGTGGCCAGCAGGATCCAGCGGCCGGTGGACGACTTCAGCCGGGGAAGATCGATCGTGCTCACCGAGCCAACTTAGCTGGCCGGTGTCGGAATGCTCGGGAGTTCACCGCTGGGCGAAAGTGTCAGAGCTCGTGCACGCAGACGACGAATCGGCGCTCCTCGTAGACATAGCCGGTGCCACTGCCGCAGACGCTGACGTCGTCGGCGCCGTCCACCCGCTTGACCACCTTGACGCCCTTGGTCGGGGCGGTGCCGGTGCAGTCGATCCGCTTGGGGTCGTCACCGCCGACATCCATGCAACCGCCGACGACCCAGTCGATGTCGAGGCAGTACGCGCCCTGCTCGATGCCGTTGAGGGTCTCGGCGTAGTAGTTGTCGGCGTCGCTCACGCACTGGGTGCTCTTGGGCGCCTTGCCGATCACCTTGTAATTGGCCGCGCGGCTGCCGCAGGACGCCTTCGCGATGGTGGCGTTCGAGGTGGTGCCGCCGAGCGTGACGCAGTCGCCCTCGCTGGCCTCGAAATCGGTGTTGCCGCCCTTGGTGGTCGGCGTCGGCTTGCCGGTGGTCGGTTTGCCCGAGGGCTTCGGCGTGCTGGTGATCGACACGGCATTGATGGTGCCGTTGTCCACCGCGGGCTGCGCGCGGCCGCTGATGGTCGAGCTACAGCCCACCACGGATAGGGCGGCCACCGCGACGAATGCCGCGAACGCGACCCGACCCCAGGCCAGTTGACCAGACACGAAACAGTCCTCCCGAGCTGTAACGCTCCGAACTCAAACCCCCGTAAGAATCCGAAGTAAACAAAATATAGCTGAGCTTGAAATACACGCCATGCATACACCATCGAGCGCGCACACGTCGACTCGACCGTGGAATCGGGGTTCCAGCAACCCATCTGGGTATGGTGGTCTTCAGCGTTGGAGAGGAGTTACCCGTGAAGCTGATCAGCATGATCGTCTGCTCGGCCGCCGCGGTGCTCACCTCTCCGGTGTGGCCCGCGGTGGCCTCAGCAACCGATGTGCACTGCACCTCGGAAAACGGCGCCGACATCACGGTGATCGACGGCCACACCGCCTGCCGCGCCGCCAGCGACCTGCTCGGCCAAGCGAAATCACTGGGAATCGACGGTGTCGGGTACGCGAACGCGACCCTGGGCGCCAGAGCGATCGGCATCGGCATGGCGGGTGGGGTCGGCGCGAGCGATGGGGCGGGCGGGATTCCGATCGCGCTGGGCATCGGTCAGGACGCGATCGCGCGCAGCTCCATCGACAGCGCTGGGAATGCCGACAGTGCAGGGGATTCGCGACCCGCCGGCGCACCGCTCATCGCCGCGTCGGTCGCCCTCGACGGCTCGCGCGCGGCCGTGCAGACCGCCGAGAACACCGTGGTGTGCCTGGGCACCGGTGCCTTCGCCTGGAATTCGCACACCGGCGACACCTGCCTCAGCACGCCCTTCGGCCGCTGGCAGACCCCGGTGCACCAGCTACCCTGAGTAACGGTCCGATGATCGGTGGTCAGGAGGCGACCCCATGGTTTCGGCAACGGCAGCGGGCGACTTCGGCGCCACCGACCCGGCGGCAGGCAAGCTCGCCGCGCCCAAAGAGATGCTGGTCGACCCGCGCTTCATCCGGTTGGCCGACCAATTCTTCGGCATGTTCACCCAACCGAGCCGCGGCGGCGGGGCGCTGGCCATCTATCTCGACGGCACACCCGTCGTTGGACATCTGGGCGGGCTGGGCCGGTAAAGACCGGCGCTGGAACGGCAGCACCGTCGCGCTGACCTTCTCCACCGGCAAGGGCGTCGCCGCCACCGTGCTGCACCGGCTGGCCGAACGCGGCCTGGTCGACTACGCCGCGCCGGTCGCCACGTACTGGCCCGAGTTCGGCGCGCACGGCAAGGACGACATCACCGTGCGCGACGTGCTCGCACACCGCGCGGGACTGCACCGGGTGCGCGGCCTGGTCCCCGGCCGGGAAGGCATCCTCGACTACGACGCCGTGATCCGGGCGCTGGCCGACAGTCCGCCCGACCCGCGCCGCATCCGCACCTCCGGCTACCACGCGATCACCTTCGGCTGGCTGGTCGCCGAGATCGTGCAGCGCGTCACCGGTGACCCGTTCACCGAGGTGCTGCGTCGCGAGATCGCCGTGCCGCTGGGGCTCGACGAATTCTGGTTCCGGGTACCGGAATCCGAGCGCTACCGGATCGCCAAGATCTTTCCGCATCTCAGTCCGCCGGGGATCCGCTGGAACACCGCCTCGTCGGTGCTGTCCTGGGTGCGCCCGATCCGCGGGCTCGCCGAGGCGGGCATGCCGGAGAGCTTCGACGAGCTGGTCCGCGACCCCCGGGTGCACGACGCGGTGATGCCCGGCTGGAACGGGGTCTTCTCGGCCCGCGCGCTGGCCAGGATGTACGGGGCGCTGGCCAACAACGGCGAGGTCTTCGCGACGCACCGGGGTGGCGGGGCGGCCGTGCGGCTGCTGCGGCCGGAGACGATCGAGACCATCAACCAGGCGCAACCCGCCGAGAGCCGAGACTACGTGCTCGGGCTGCCGCTGCGGTTCACCCTCGGCTACCACCGGCCGGTGCTGATGTCCAAGCAGCAGCCGCGAAAAGCGTTCGGCCACTACGGTGTCGGCGGGTCGGGCGCCTACGCCGATCCGGAGTTGGGCATGTCGGTCGCGTTCGTCACCAACCGGCTCGGCAACGCGGTGACCGCGCTCGGGGACGCCAGGATGGCGCGGCTGGCGGCGACCGCGCGCAATACCGTCCGCAGGATCAAACCCACGGTGGTCGTCGACGAAACAGCGGGCTAGCGGTTCCGTCATTCGGCGACTGGGCCGTCGCTAGGACTACACGACCGGGGTGCGGCGGAAACTTCGCGCGGGTCGTCGCGGAAACTTCGCGGCCGTGTCGAACCCGACCGCGGTTGACTTCGTACCTATAGATATGGACGTGGGCACAGCCGAGCCCGGCGCAGGCGAGTCGCGCGCCGTCGCCGTGCCGAAACCACCTCGGCTGATCGTGCTGCACGCGCTCGCCGCGGGCCTGGACTTCGACAGGTACTTCCGCTGGCGCCGAAGGCGCGAGGGTGATCCGTTCTTCGTGCGCTTTCCCGGCTTCGGATCGGCGCTGTTCACCGGCGCAGCCGAGGGTGCGCGCGAGCTGTTCCGCGCGCCGGTCGACGCGACCGCACCGCCGCGACCGAATCCGATCGAGCCGCTGGTCGGCACCGCCTCGCTGATCCTCACCGCGGGCGAACGGCATCGCCGCGACCGCGCGCTGCTGACCCCGGCCTTCCACGGTGCGCGGATCCGCGAATACGGGGCAATCATTCAGGATTCGGTGCACCAGGAACTCGCGGGCGACACCGGACGGGCGTGGCGGCCCGGCGCCCGCATCGATGCGCGGGCGGCCACCCGGGCGATCACGCTGCGGGTGATCCTGACCGCGGTGTTCGGAGTGGACAGCCCCGAGCGGCGGGCCGAATACACCCATGCGGTCGGCGAATTCCTCGCCACCTTTTCCGGGCCGCTCATGCTGGTGCCGGTGTTGCGGCACGGGCTGTTCGGCCACGCGCCGTGGGACCGATTCGTCGCGGCCCGGACTCGGCTGGACCGGTTGATCCTCGACGACCTCGAGCGCCGAAGGGCCGGGCCGCCGACCACCGACATCCTGGGCATGTTGCTGAGCACTCGATATGACGACGGCAGCCCGATCACCGACGACGATCTGTGCGACCAGCTGCGCACCCTGCTGGTCGCCGGGCACGAAACCACCGCGACGACGCTGGTCTGGGCCCTGTTCCAGCTGCACCGCGCACCGGACACCCTGGCCCGGCTGCGCGCGGAGTTGCGCGCGGCCGGACCGGACGCGACCCCGGTCGAGCTGGCGGCGCTGCCCTATCTCGACGCCGTGTGCCAGGAGACGCTGCGGCTGCATCCACCGGTGCCCATCGTGGTGCGCAGGCTGACCGAGCCGTTCACGCTGCGCGGGGTGGCACTGGCGGCGGGGGACACGATGGGAATCGCGGTGCCGTTGCTGCACTCGGACCCGCAGGTGTGGTCCGAGCCGCGGCGCTTCCGGCCGGAGCGGTTCCTCGAGCGCAAGTACCGGCCGTTCGAATACGCCCCGTACGGCGGCGGGCATCGGCGCTGTGTCGGGGCGGCGCTGGCGGACTACGAACTGCGAATCGCGTTGGCTACCATCGTGAGCCGCGTGCGGCTGCGCTTGGCGCCACGGTATGCGAACGGGCGTACGCCGATGTCGGTGCCGCACAACATAGCAACCGGTCCGCATCGCCCAATTCCGTTCGACGTAGTGAGTGATTTACGTCACGAAGGCGTTTGACAGACCCCGCACAGCGACCGACCAGCGGCATCGATCCGCACACCGGACTCGCCGACGTGACCGGTAGCTTTCGCCGAACCGGACAACGACTATCGGGTTGTGTGACCGCTGCCACACCGAACGGTCGGAACGAATCACTGTGAACCGCAACTGGCTTCGAGCCGCACCGGGACGGTAGGAAGGATGCAGGGTCGGGCCGTCAATACCCGTGGGGCAGCCCTGCCTGCTTCACGCCGATGAGAGATCTCGAGACACGCGTGCGCCTGTGCGCGTGCGCCGAGAGATGGAATGGACGAGAAACCTATGCATGCCGCTTCGCACACCGGGTCGCTACCTGCCCACCGCCGGGGAGCACAGCTGACCCGCAGGCTGCGGGCGGGCGCCCTGTTGTCCGCGACGATCGCGGCGGGCGTTCTGCTCGTCGCGCCCGCCGACGCTGAACCGTTCCCCGGACTCGGCTCCGGATCGGCCGGTTCGGCGCAGGACCCGGCGCCACAGCAGCCGAACTTCGCGCCACCGTCGATCAACATCGCCGACGGCGAGGTGGTCGGGGTGGCCCAGCCGATCATCATCAACTTCAAGGAGCCGGTGGCCGATCAGGCCGCCGCCGAGAAGTTCATCAAGGTCACCTCCTCGAAGGACGCACCGGGCCACTTCTACTGGCGCGGCGACAAGCAGGTGCGCTGGCGGCCGAACGATTTCTGGCCGGACAACACCGACGTGCAGGTCGAGGCGGGCGGAACGCGCAGCTCCTTCAAGATCGGCGACGCGTTCGTCAGCACGGCCGACGACAACACCAAGACCATCACCATCACCCGCAACGGTGAGGTGGTGAAGACCATGCCGACCTCGATGGGCAAGACCAAGCACGAGACCCCGAACGGCACCTATATCGTCGGCGAGCAGCTGCGCAAGATGATCATGGATTCGTCCACCTACGGCGTGCCGACCACCGACCCCGAGGGCTACAAGCTCGAGGTCGAGTACGCGACCCGCATCTCCAACAGCGGCATCTTCGTGCACGCGGCCCCGTGGTCGGTCGGCCAGCAGGGCAACTCCAACGTCAGCCACGGCTGCCTCAACGTGAGCACCGAGAACGCCAAGTGGTTCATGGAGAACTCGCGCAAGGGTGACCCGGTCATCATCGAGAACACCAAGGGTGGCTCGATCGGGACCAGCGACGGCCTCGCGGGCGACTGGAACTAAGGCGCTCCCGCACAACTGAAGACACGTCACGAAGCCGAACATTACGATCAATTAAGCAAATTGCTGATCGGGATGTTCGGCTTCTTGATTCACTGGGCGCGTGCTCGAGAAGTTCAGTGCCCCGCCGGACAGCGTTAACCGACTGTTTGCTCCTGTCCGTAGAGTGCGCGGCGTGCGAGCGAAGCCGGAACGTGTACTCCCCCAACCGCGCGGACGCGGTTTGCGGAACCGGCCCTGGCAGGACTACGTCCTGTTCCTGATCCTTGTGGTGCCGAATCTCGCGCTGCTCACGCTGTTCGTCTATCGGCCGTTGATCGACAACATCCGGCTCTCGTTCTACGACTGGAACATCTCCGACCCGGTGGCCACCTTCATCGGGGTAGCGAACTACCGCGAGTGGTGGGGTCGCTCGGACTCCTGGGAGATCGTCAGCAACACGGTGGTTTTCACGCTGGCGGCGGTGGTCGGCAGCATGGTGCTCGGCCTCGCGCTCGCGCTGCTGCTGGACCGGAAGCTGTTCGGCCGCAATGTGGTCCGCTCGGCGATCTTCGCGCCGTTCGTGATCTCCGGCGCCGCCATCGGCGTGGCCTTCCAGTTCATCTTCGACCCGAGCTTCGGCCTGGTCCAGGATGTGCTGCACCGCTTCGGCGTCGCCACCGTGCCGGACTTCTACCAGAACCCGAACTGGGCGCTGTTCATGGTGACGGTGACCTACATCTGGAAGAACCTCGGCTACAGCTTCGTCATCTATCTGGCCGCGCTGCAAGGGGTTCGGGCCGAGCTGATGGAGGCCGCCGAGATGGACGGCGCAGGCCGGTGGACCACCTTCACCAAGGTGCTGCTGCCCCAGCTGCGGCCGACCACGTTCTTCCTGTCGATCACGGTGCTGCTGAATTCGTTGCAGGTCTTCGACATCATCAATGTGATGACCCGCGGCGGGCCGCTGGGCACCGGCACCACCACCATGGTCTACCAGGTGTACGAAGAGTCCTTCCGTAATTTCCGCGCCGGCTACGGCGCGACCGTGGCCACCATCATGTTCCTGGTGCTGTTGGTCGTCACGCTGGTGCAGGTTCGCGTCATGGATCGGAATGAGCAGTGAAAAGCGCAGGGGCCGAGACAGATTCCTACCGACGTCGCCAGCGCGGGGTGCTGCTGCTCGGCTACGCCGCCATGGTGTGCGTGCTGATCATCGTCGGCGTGCCGTTGTTCTGGATCGTGATCACCTCGTTCAAGGCGCGCCCGGACATCTACGTGCAGCCCGCGGTGTACTGGCCGCACAGCTGGCACCCGGAGAACTATCGGGACGCCACCACCAAGCTGCCGTTCTGGACCTTCTTCGGTAACTCGCTGATCGTCACGGCGGTCGTCTCCGCGGTGAAGTTCGTGCTCGGCGTGTTCAGTGCGTACGGCCTGGTGTTCCTGCGGTTCCCCGGTAAGTCGGTGGTGTTCCTGGTGATCATCTCGGCGCTGATGGTGCCCAACCAGATCACCGTGATCTCCAACTACGCGCTGGTTTCGCAGCTCGGCTGGCGAAATACCCTGGTGGGCATCATCGTTCCGCTCTGCGGCGTCGCGTTCGGAACATTCCTGATGCGCAACCATTTCCTGTCGCTGCCGTCGGAGGTGATCGAGGCGGCCCGGATGGACGGCGCCAACTGGTGGCGGCTGCTGACCAGGGTGGTGCTGCCGATGTCCGGGCCGACCATGGTCGCTTTCGCGGTGGTCACGCTGGTCAACGAGTGGAACGAATACCTCTGGCCGTTCCTGATGGCCGACGGTCCCGAGGTGGCCACGCTGCCGGTCGGCCTGACCCTCTTGCAGAACACCGAGAACCCGAGCGTCACCAACTGGGGCCCGGTGATGTCGGGCACGTTGCTGACCATGCTGCCGATTCTCATCGTGTTCCTGCTGCTGCAGCGCCACATGATCAAAGGCCTCACCTCGGGTGCGGTCAAGGGTTAGATACAGGAGAAATCACGTGTCCACTTCTCAGTTCCCCGCGCTGTCCCGGCGCGGATTCATCGGGCTGGCCGGCGCCGTCGCCGCGGGCGCCGCGCTCACCGCATGCGCGGGCACCGGCGGTGGTGCCAAGCAGTCCGGCGACGCGAACACCATCAACTTCTGGTCCAACCACCCCGGCAGCTCGAAGGATCAGGAAACCGAGCTGATCAAGCGCTTCCACGAGAAGTTCCCCGACCTGAAGGTCAACCTGATCGACGCGGGCAAGAACTACGAGGAGGTGTCGCAGAAGTTCAACGCGGCCCTCTCCGGCGGCGAGCTGCCCGATGTCGTTGTGCTCTCCGATGTCTGGTGGTTCAACTACGCCCTCAACGGCTCCATCGAGCCGCTGGACGGACACTTCGCGCACGCGGGCGTCAAGCTGGACGACTATGTGGACTCGCTGGCCGCGGACTACCTGTTCAACGGCAAGCACTACGCGCTGCCGTACTCCCGGTCGACGCCGCTGTTCTACTACAACAAGGACGTCTGGGCGAAAGCCGGTCTGCCGGACCGTGGCCCGAACAGCTGGCCCGAGTTCGACGAGTGGGGCCCGAAGATTCAGGCCGTCATCGGCGACGGCAAACTCGCGCACGGCTGGGGCAATGCCGAAAACTACCTGGCCTGGACCTTCCAGGGACCGAACTGGACCTTCGGCGGCGCCTACTCCGATGAATGGCAGCTGAAGTTCACCGACCCCGGCACCATCGCGGCGGGCCAGTTCCTGCGCGACATGATCCACACCAAGAAGTACGCGGGCATCAAGCCGCAGATCGCAGTCGATTTCGGCACCGGCGTCATCGCCTCCACCATCGCCTCCACCGGCGACCTCAAGGGCATCAAGCAGAACGCGGAAGGCAAGCTGCAGTTCGGCACCGCGTTCCTGCCGCACCCGAACGGGCCCGGCGTCACCACCGGCGGCGCCGGCCTGGCGATTCCGGCGCGCATCTCCGATGAGCGAAAGATGAACGCGCTCAAGTTCATCGAGTTCATCACCAACCCGGCGAACACCGCGTACTTCTCGCAGACCACCGGATACATGCCGGTGCGCAAGTCGGCGATCACCGACCCGAGCGAGCAGGACTTCCTCGCGAAGAACCCGAACGCCAAGGTCGCCATCGATCAGCTGCCGCTGACCAAGTCGCAGGACTACGCCCGGGTGTTCGTGCCGGGTGGCGACAAGATCATCGGCACCGGACTCGAGCAGATCGGTTTGCAGAACGCCGATCCGGCAACGGTTTTCGCCAATGTCACCCGCGAGCTGCAGGCCATCATCGACCGGCAGATCACCCCGAAGCTGCCCAAGTAATACCCGCACCTCGGTGGCGGTCACCCCGGGTGGCCGCCACCGTGAGTTCACACGAGGAGATCGACGCCCATGGCCACAGTGCAGTTCGACGGTGTGACGCACCTGTATCCCGGTGCGCCGACACCCGCCGTCGACAGCCTGGAGATCGACATCGCCGATGGGGAATTCATCGTGCTCGTCGGCCCGTCGGGCTGCGGCAAGTCGACCAGCCTGCGCATGCTGGCCGGGCTGGAATCGGTGGAGGCGGGCCGAATCCTGATCGGCGGCAAGGACGTCACCGGGCTGCCGCCGCGCGCCCGGGATGTGGCGATGGTGTTCCAGAGCTACGCGCTGTACCCGAACATGACCGTTGCGCAGAACATGGGCTTCGCCCTGCGCAATGCGGGCATGAACAAGGCCGATACCTTGGTCCGGGTACAAGAGGCGGCGAAGATGCTCGAACTCGAGCACCTGCTCGACCGCAAACCGGCCAAACTGTCCGGCGGACAACGGCAACGGGTCGCGATGGGGCGAGCGATCGTGCGCAGGCCGCAGGTGTTCTGCATGGACGAGCCGCTGTCCAACCTGGATGCGAAGCTACGCGTCAGCACTCGGTCGCAGATCGCCGCGCTGCAGAAACGGCTCGGCACCACCACGGTGTACGTCACGCACGATCAGGTCGAGGCGATGACCATGGGCGACCGGGTCGCGGTGCTGCTCGACGGCAAACTGCAGCAGATCGCCGCGCCGCGCGAGCTGTACGACAACCCGGTGAACACCTTCGTCGCGGGGTTCATCGGTTCCCCGGGCATGAACCTGCTGGAAGCACCGGTGCGCGACGGCGCGGCGATCCTCGACGAGCTGCGTATCCCGTTGCCGCGCACCGCGAAAACCGGCGACCGAGTGGTGGTCGGCATCCGCCCGGAGTCGTGGGAGGTGACCACCGACGCCGACGGCCTCACCGTCGCCGCCGAACTGCTCGAGGAACTCGGCGCGGAGTCGTTCGTCTACAGCCACGGTATCGCCGAGGACTGGAACAGCCGCTCCGGCAAGGTGGTTGCCCGGGTGGACCGTCGCTTCCAGGTGGCACTCGGCGATCAGCTGCGGCTGCGACCCAAGCTGGACGATGTGTTCTTCTTCGACGCGGAAACCGAGGAACGCCTGCGCTGACGGCGCGCCCCGGCTCGCCGGGTGCGGCTGGTCCCGTTGATCCTCAAGCCTTTTCGGCTGCGGCCTTCAGCGCGCTCAGCCGCACTTCCTGCACCGTGCGTACCTTGTCGTTGCTGTAGAACAGCGGCAGCAGCAGCCCGCCCATCGACTCGGACACGGTCACCTTGGTCCGGGTGTCGTCCAGCGGTTCGAGCACATGCCGGTCGATCGCCTTGATCCACAACGACTTTCCGGACCAGGTCAGTTCGCGGTCCGCGGCGACGACGGCGAATGTGGAGCTCACCGCGCCGCTGCCGAGCTTCCACTGAAACGTCCCACCCGGGCTCACCTCGCTGAGCGATTTCAGTTCGAAGCCCGGATACCAGCTCGGCCAGTTCCGTACATCGGCGAGCACGGCCCACACCCGCGCCGCGGGCGCCTCGATCACGATCTCGTGCGAACTACGGATCGGCGCGGCGTCATCGATGCGGCCCTTGGCCGCGTACTCGCGGTGCAGCGTCGCCAGATCCGGCCCGCTGTAGAACATATCGCTCGCCATGAGCTCTCCCTTTGTCGACCGTATAAGCGGGAGCCCGCCGTCCTCCGGTGCACGGCCGACAGTACGGATCCATATCCGAAAAGTCGCTGCTCTGGCGGCAATTAGCCGCAGAATGGCGCGAACACTACCTGCTCGGTAATGCCCGCGCCTACCGCGGCTACCAAATCTTGACGCGCTGCGCCGGATCCAGATAAAGCGCGTCGCCGGGGTGCACATCGAAGGCTTCGTGGAAGCTGTCGATATTGCGGACGACCGCGTTGCAGCGGAATTCCGGCGGCGAGTGCGGGTCGACGGTGAGCCTGCGGATGGCCTCCTCGGGACGAGCCTTGGTGCGCCAGACCTGCGCCCAGCCGAAGAAGACGCGTTGCAGACCGGTGAGGCCGTCGATCTCCGGAGCCTCGGCGCCGTCGAGGGAGATCTGGTAGGCCTGCAGGGCGATGGACAGGCCGCCGAGGTCGCCGATGTTCTCACCGATGGTGAATTCACCGTTGACG
The DNA here is from genome assembly GCF_004634405.1 of Nocardia sp. CS682. NCBI lineage: Bacteria > Bacillati > Actinomycetota > Actinomycetes > Mycobacteriales > Nocardiaceae > Nocardia > Nocardia sp. CS682. The sequence continues at coordinate 4,600,447 of NZ_CP029710.1, forward strand.
GTGTGCTCGTCGGGCAGGTCCTTCGGCGAGAGCACGTTGTACTGGTCGATCAATGCCTTTGTGCGCTTGCCGAATTCGGTACGGTCGTCATCGGTCCACCAGTCGACCATGTTGCCGTCGCCGTCGTACTTGGCGCCCTGATCATCGAAACCGTGGCCGATCTCGTGGCCGATCACCGCGCCGATGCCGCCGTAATTGGCGGCGTCGTCGGCGTTCATGTCGAACATCGGCGGCTGCAGAATCGCGGCGGGGAAGACGATTTCGTTCATGCCCGGGTTGTAGTAGGCATTCACGGTCTGCGGGGTCATGAACCATTCGTCGTGATCGACCGGGCCGCCGAGCTTCCTCAGGTCGCGGTCGTGGTCGGCGGCGTAGCCGTTGCGGTAATTGCCGACCAGGTCGGCCGGGTCGATCAGCACGTCCGAATAGTCGCGCCACTTGTCCGGGTAGCCGATCTTCGGGGTGAACTTCTCCAGCTTGGCCAGCGCCGCCGCCCTGGTATCGGGGCCCATCCAGTCCAGCTGGGCGATATTGCGGCGGTAGGCCTCCTGCAGGTTGCCGACCAGCTCGATCATCTTGGCCTTGGCCTCGGGCGGGAAACGCTCGGCCACATACAGTTTGCCGACCGCCTCGCCGAGCAGGTCCTGCACCAGGGAGACCCCGCGCTTCCAGCGTTCCCGATTCTCCTGGGCGCCGGTCAGCGTGCGACCGTAGAAACCGAAGTTCTCCTCGACCACGGCATCGGTGAGATACGGTGCGCGCGAACGGAGCAGCCGCCAGGCGGCCCAGGCCTGCCAGTCGGCCAGCGACTCCGCCGACCACACCTCGGCGAAGGTACGTAGATAATCCGGCTGGCGGACAACGACTTCGGCGAACAACTCGGGGCCGGGCCGGTCGACGCCCGCGGCGAGCGCCGAAGTCCATGCCGCCCAATCGAATGCGGGGTAATCGGCGACCAGGGCATCGAAGGTGGTCAGGTTGTAGCTGAGTTCGGCGTCGCGGCGGCGGACCACGTCCCAGTGCCCGGCGGCGAGCTTGCGCTCCAGCTCGAACACCCGCTGCCCGACCGTGTCCAGCTCCGTCGGCAGCAGCGCGGCAATGCGGGGATCGGCGGCGGCCAGCGCGAACATCCGGCCGATATGCGCGATGTACTCCGTGCGGATCTCGGCGGATTCGTCCTGGCGGTAGTACGACTCGTCGGGCAGGCCGATGCCGGATTGGGTGGCGTGCACGATGTAGCGGCTGGAGTTCTTGTCATCGGTGTCGACGTAGCAGCCGATCGCCCCGCCGACGCCGGTGCGCTGCAACGTGCCGAGCAGCGCAGCGAACGCGCTCCGGTCGGCGACCTCGTGGATGGCGGCGAGCTCCGCCGAGATCGGCGCGAGGCCGGCCGCGGCCACCGTCTCGGTGTCCATGAAGCTGGTGAACAGGTCGCCGATCTTGCGGGCATCGCTGCCCGGCTCGGCCTGCTCGGCGGCCGCGTTCTGGATGATCACCTGAACGTCGCGCTCGGCCTGGTCGTACAGGGTGCGCAGAGCGCCGTCCACCGCGCGATCGGCCGGTATCTCGTAGTCGGCCAGCCATTTGCCGTTGACATGCGCGAACAGGTCGTCCTGCACCCGCACGCCCTGGTCGAGATAGGACAGATCGATACCGGAAGGACTGGTCAGCTCGGAAGTCACGATCTCCAGTATGCCGACCATGCGCGATGTCGGCCCGTGCTGCGGACGACCGGGGGTGACGGTCGGGTATTCGGTGCGGTCGGTGCCCGTTCAGACGGTGAGCGCGGTGCGGTCGAACTCGCCGTCGCGCACGCCGAGCAGGAAGGCGTCCCACTCTTGCGGGGTGTAGCGCAGGACGGTCGTGCCGTGCCGCAGCGTGGTGTGCCCGTCGGCGGCGGTGGACGCGGTCAGCGCGCCGGGCGGTCGGTGCGCCGTGCGGAGGGCATCGAGGAACGCGGACCATTCGCGCGCGGTGACGGTGATGATGGGCTCGTCGGCGGGGCGGTGTGCCGGATCACGGCGGTACTTGCTGTCACGGATGAGCACCGCGTCACCATCGAAGCGAACCTCGACACATTGATTGCCGTTGTTCGATCGAGTCGACCGGAACCAGTCAGTGAAAACCGACCGGGGAGTAGCGGTGGTGGCCATGGCAGGATTTTACATCTGGGCATACGTCCTGATCAGGGTCGATGACTCGTCATGCGGCAGCGATTGCTCCTGTGCGCGCACGTACGCGAAGCTCAGATCGCGGACCAGTTCCGGGTCGTCGACCGCCCCGCCGAAGACGGCGCTCTCCGCCCAGCCGAAGGTCGGCAGCTGCTCGCCGGCGAAGTCGATCAGATGGAAGCTCGACCCGCCGAGCACCGCACCCGCGGTGGCCGCGAACGGGATGACCCGCACCTCGACGGTGTCGAGTTCGTCGATCAGCTCGGCCAGATGGATCAGCTGCCCGCGCAGCACGTCGGGTCCGCCGGTCTGTTGCAGCAGCGTGCCCTCACCGATCACCGCCGTCAGCTCGACCGGCTCGCTGCCGCGCAACCGCTCCTGTCTGCGCATCCGGATGGCGACCAGCTGCTCCACCTGGACCGGCCGGATCATCACATCGGCACTGATGAGCGCCCTGGCGTAGGCCTCGGTCTGCAACAGTCCCGGCACCACCAGGCTGTCATAGCTGCGGATGCTCTGCGCGCCGTATTCCATGCCGTACAACCGCTGTAACTCGGGGCCGATCAGCGCGGACGACTTGGTCCACCAGCCGCGCTGCTTACTGGCGTCAAGCAGGGCGAGCAGTTCCGCGCGTTCCTCGGCCTCCACCTCGAGCAGCTCGAGCACCGGGCCGATGGTGTTGGTGGTGAGCACGCGTCGGCCCTTCTCCACGTGCGACCAGTTGGCCGGGGTGAAGCCGACCAGTTTGGCGAAGCCCGCGGAGTCGAAGCCGCGCTGTTCGCGCAGCTCCCGCAGCCGCAGCACCAGTTCCCAGCGGGCAACGGCGGGCGAGACGGGTGCCATGACTGGCGATCGTACCGCCGCGCGACCCGGACAACGGCGTGTGACTATTGTCAACCCACTTGCGCAGCATTAGGGTCTGGGCCCAGCGGTCGATTCTCACCCAGTTCACGCGATCCACCCGCATCGAGGCGAGGTTCGTCATGAGTTTGTCCCGCATTGAAGCAGGCAGTTATCCGGCGTCCACCGACTACGCGACGATGCAGGATGCCATCGCCCGCTGTCGCAGCTACCGCAAGGACCACGGCCTCTACGGCGTCGTCGACCCCGCGCTCGGCCGAATCATGTTGGAAGTAGGCGCGGTTGGCGCGGTCGTCATGCCCGCCACCCTCGGCCGCCGGGTACGTGCCTGGCTGATCGAGACCACCCCCGAGGATCGGCCGGGCCCGATCATCGCGCATCCGCGCTCGGACCGGTGGACCTTCCTGACCGGCCCGACCGACAACTCGTATCTGGACACCGAACTGTTCGCCGACCTGTTCCGGGTCTGCGCCGCGGTCGCGCTGCCCGGCAGCCATATCGTGCTGCCCTCGCCCACCGACGAGGGCACCGGCTACCGCAGGTGGATCGCCGCGCCGGAGCGCGACTTTCGCCGCGAGCTCGGCGACGTGCTGGCCGCCACCCGAGCCTGCGCGGCGATCAGCGGCGGCTAGACCCTCGGGTCAGCGAGGCGTGGGGACGGGCGGCGGGGTCAGCGTGACGCTGAACTTGTCCTCGAGCCGCTGGTTCCATTCGCTCTCGCACGCGTCGATCTTGGACTGATCGCCGCCCGCCTTGTTCACGCAGTCGACGAAGTCCTTGCCGCCGCTGTTGACGAAGAAGCTGTAGCCGACGACGGTGACCACGATGGCGCCGATCAAGCCGAGCGCACCCAGGACCAGACCGGTGATCGCCATCCCCGTGCCACCCGCGCGACCCGACCGCGTCTTCACCAGCGCGACCACACCGAAGATGACGGCGAAGGCGCCGAACAGATACCCGCCCACCAGCGTCCAGAAGCTGAGCAACGCGAGGATGCCGAGCACCAGCGCGGTAATCGCCAGGCCCTTACCCTTCGGCGACTCCTGCCAGTACGCCGGCTGCCCGGGTTGTTGGCCGGGCGGCGGCGGGTACCCGGGAGGCGGGGGGTACTGGCCGGGAGGCGGGTATTGCGACATGGATTTCCTCTCCGTCGGTGCCTCGCGTCGCTCGGTCCGGACCAGGTGTCCGGTGGGTACGCGAGGATCGCCTACTGATCGCATGCGCTACGAGCGGATGTTAATGCGAGGTATGCCCATTTTGTCGCAGCCCAACGGAGTCCGCTCCGTAGGCGCGCGGGTGGCCCCGAATTCGGCGACCGGTCTACTGAGCGCCCAACCGCGCGTGCATCTCCCACACCAGGATCTCCGACGGCCGGTGCGCGATCACCCGTTGGCCGCCGCTTCTGGTCAGCCGGACCGCATCGCCCTCGTCCAGGGTGCCGACCCCCTCCATCTCCACCTCGCCGCGCGCGACGAAGACGTGCAGATAGGGAGCGTCCGGCAGATCGATGGCGACGTCCGGCTCGCCGGTCATCCTGGCCACGTGAAACGCCGCGTGGCTGCTGTTGATGGCGATGGCGGTGCGATCGCGGTAGCGCGGCAGGCCTGCCGCCACGGTGACCAAACCGCCCGCCGCCAGCGCGTCATCGATCTCGAGCTGCTGATAGCCGGGCGTCAGGCCGGGTTCGTCGGGAACCACCCACATCTGCACGAAATGCACCGGTTCGTCGTGCTCGGCGCCGTCGATGCGCCACGCGTCGTTCTTCTCCGAGTGCAGGATCCCGGTGCCCGCGCTCATCCGCTGGGCCAATCCCGGATAGATGATGCCGCTGTGGCCGAGCGAGTCCTGATGCACCAGGCTGCCGCCGAGCACCCAGGTCACGATCTCCATGTCCCGGTGCGGATGCGTGTCGAAGCCCTGACCGGGCGACACCACATCCTCGTTGTTGACGAGGAGCAAGCCGTGGTGGGTGTTCTCGGGATCGTAGTGCTCCCCGAACGAGAACGAATGCTTCGAATCCAGCCAGGAAACCCGCGTCTTCATGCGGTCGCCTGCTCGATGGACGTCGATGTGTGGTGTCATGAGCGAACGAAGTGAGGGAATCATGTCGCAGTGTGCGGCGCGCACGCCGAAGCCGAGCGCCAGCGAGGCGCAGGCGTGAGTGTGGACATCATGGTCCTCCTCTCGGGACCGTGCACCGATCACCTTTCAGGGTAGGAGCACATCCGTGGCGGTACTCCACATTCCTAGTAAATTGTCCTGCACTCGGCATTTTACGCGAGCGACCAGCGGGTGAACGTCAGGCGAGCAGAACCGACCGGTTCGCCGAACCGGTAGGTGACCTCGCCGATGGGCCGGACATCGGCCGGTGCCACACTCATGCGTGATTCGTAACATGATGCGCCGCAACGCAACCGGAGGTGACGACGAGATGCGACCCGAGACGCTCACGCGCATCGAGCGACAACTTCGCAGCGAGGCCCGCCGCGACGGCATCGCCCATTTCGTCGTCGGCGTCGCGGTGTTCCGTGACCGCAAACTTCTGGTGGTGCGCCGGGTCCCGGACGACTATCACGGCGGCATGTACGAACTACCCGGCGGCGGAGTCGAATCCGGCGAAACGTTCGCCGAATGCGTCGCCCGTGAGCTGTTCGAGGAAACCGGCCTGCGGGTGCGCCGCATCACCGACTTCCTCGGCGGCATCGACTACGCCACCCGGACCAAGGCCAGGGTGCGCAAGTACAGCTTCGTGGTGGACGTCGAACCGGGCGAGGTGGCCCTGGAACCCGGTGAACACGACGCGTTCGCCTGGATCGACGCCGACGCCCTCGACCGGCTGCCGATGGCACCGGACATGCGCGAGGCGGTCAGCGCGCTGGTCGCCGACTCGCACTGATTCGGCGTGATCACCCCGAAACCAGTAGCCTCACCGCGTGTCCACCACTGGTCGCTCGGAGAGCTCCATTAATTCGGACGAGCGGCCGCAGCCGCTGTGGACCGCGCTGCGGGAAAGTCCCGGGGTGTTGCGCCTGGCCCTCGTGCGATTCACGGGTCAGTTCGGCGACGGCATGTTCCAGGCGGCGCTGTCGGGGCGATTCTGTTCAATCCCGAGCGGCAGACCGATCCGCTGGCCATCGCGGCCGGTTTCGCGGTCTTGTTGTTGCCGTACTCGCTGATCGGGCCGTATGCCGGGGCGCTGCTGGATCGGTGGGATCGGCGCGCCGTGCTGCTGGTGGCGAACGTGACGCGGGCGGCGTTGATCGCGCTGGTGTGCGCGGGGTTGCTGGCGGGTGTCGGGGAGACGCCGCTGCTGTTGCTGGCGCTGGCGGTGGTGGGGATCAGCCGGTTCGTGTTGTCGGGGGTGTCGGCGGCGTTGCCGCGAGTGCTCGACCAGCACTGGCTGGTGCCGATGAATTCGGTGCTCGCCACGGTGGCCTCGGGCTGTGCCGGGGTCGGCGCGGCCACCTCGGTGGCGGTGATCGGGTTGATCGGCGCGGGCGACTTCGCCTCGGCGGTCGCGGTCGCGGTGAGCTGTGTCGGGCCGGTGGTCAGCGCCCTGCTGGCGGCCGGGTTCGCGCCTCGGGTGCTCGGGCCGGACGCGGACACGGCGGAGAGCGAGAGCACAGTCCACGCCATCGCCACCGGACTGCGCACCGGCGCGACGGCGGTGTGGGAGTCGGTGCAGGTGACCACCGCGATGCTGGGTATCGGCACGCACCGCATCGTGTTCGGCATCAATACCTTGATCATGGTGCTGGTGCTGCGTCAGGCGCCTGCCGAAGGTTCGGCGTTGGACAGCGGGCTGCTCGGTTTCGGCGTGGCCATCGCCGCCATCGCCGCGGGCATGCTGGTGGCGGCCGTCGTTGCGCCGCTGTTGATTCCGCGGCTCGGACGGTCGAAGACGGTGGTGGCCGGGCTGGTGACGGCGACGATGGTGCAGCTGACACTGGTCACCCCGATCGCCCTCGCCGAGGCGGGGGCGGCGGTGCCGCGCGCACATCAGCTGTTGCTGGTCGGGGCGTTCCTGCTCGGGTTGGCCGGGCAGACGATCAAACTGACCGGGGACGCGGTCATGCAGATCGATATCGACGACGCGCGCCGTGGGCAGGTATTCGCGTTGCAGGACACGGTCTTCAATATCGCGTTCATCGTGGCCATTGCCGCTGCGGCACTGGTTGTTCCGGACGACGGGCGGTCGTTACCGGTGATTCTGACGGGTGCCGGAATCTATTGCGCGGGTATTGCCGCCATCGCGATCAATGTGCGGCGACGGCCGAAGAATATCGGTGAGGTCAAGTAATGATCGGATCGTCGTCCAGGTGGCGGCCGGTGGGATTCATTCGCTGGACGAGGTAGTCGGGTATGTCGAGCGGATTGCCTTGCGGCGGTAGGGCGTCTGCCGTCGCGGCGGGCTGGTCGGTTCCCGGTAGCTCGTCCGTCGTCGTGGCCGGGTGATCCGTTCCAGGTAGCTCGTCGCTCGTCGTGGCGGGAGGATCGGTTCGCGGTAGCTGTTCGTCGTCGAAACCCGGCGGCTCGGACAGCCGATGCGGCGGTGCGGCACCGGCGTCGGCCGGGACGGCGTGCTGCTTGGCGTCGACGTGATCGGTGCGCACGATCCAGTCCAGCGGTTCGCTGACAGCGTCGGCCGTACTGCCGGTGATGTGGTGATTCCAGGTGCCTAGGCCGGTCGGATCGGTATAGAAGTGGTCCAGGACGCCGTCGTCGTCCAGATCGAGAGCCGCCACGTCGGCGATGCCGGAGCCGGCGGTGTCCCACATGGCGTCGTCGGCGAGACCGTCGCCGTCGAAGTCCAGTTGGACCGCGTCGGCGGTGCCCGAGCGGGCCAGTTCCAGATCAGCTTCGCTGGACCAGACGTGTACCGGGCCGTCGCCCGTGCCGAACACGTACTCGATCTCGTTCATATCTGTTTGGACGCGCGCGACCGACATTCGGTTCCCTATTTCGCACACATAATTCCGGTAGGTTTCTTTCGCTTCGGCCCGATTCGACAGGAGTCAACCAGACATGGGTTTTCCGGCGAAGAATCTCGAGGACATGCGAAACCCGCTAGACCGCTGGGGAACCCGGCTGTCTCCGCATACCCCGACCGCCGAATAGCAGGCCCGCCACCGTGACGAACCGATTCGGCAGCAAATCCTCTTGTGCGCCCGCCTTCTTCGGCGCTGTGCTCGGCGGGTTGTTGACCATGCCCGGCCCGATCGCGCAGGCGGACCCATTTCCGTGGGCGCCGCCGATGAACAGTTGCGGTGAGATCGGTTTCGATCCACGCACCCGTGAGCACGAGCCCGCCCTGCCGGATCGGATTGTGATTCCGGTGCCGGTCCCGCAACTCACCCCGATAACGGTGCCCGGGCCTGCCCAGGACAACACCAGGATCGACGCGGGACCACTGCCCGTCGATCCCTGCCAGAACCCGTGCCCCGAGGTCCGCGACATCTCGAAACCGCCTGAGGTGGACCCTGATCCGAGCCCGGTCCCGGACACCGGCGCCCGCCCGAATGCGGCAGGCGAGCCGATCAAGGTGCCGCGCATCGAGATCGAACCGGAGATCGAACCCATCCCGATACCAGTACCCGGCGGCACCGGCGACGCACCGCAGCCCGCGCCGCCGCCGGTGGTGCACCCGGCCGAGCCAGGACCGCTCGCCCCGGCGGTGGCCGAGCCGCGCGTCACATCGGTGGAGCTGACCGGCCAGATCACCGGGCACGGCTCCCCGAACCGCACCGACCTGCGCTGGCAGGTGGACGGCACCGACCTCGGCGTGATGTGGGAGACCAAGCCGGGCGAGGTCGCCGTCGCGTTCGGCGACACCTTCGGCGAAGGCTGGCAGGTCGGCGGCGCGGGGGAGGACCACCAGGACTGGCGCAGCAACGTCCTGGGTTACAGCACCGATCGCGAACTGTCCGACGGCCTTTCGCTCGACAGCATGGTGCAGGACAGCCACTGCCACGCCGCCGAGATCCTGAGCAGCCGCAAACTCAAGAACTGGGAGACCACCACCATTCCTACCTCCGGTTTCGCCCTCGACGGCCGGCAGTATCTGAGCTACATGTCGGTGAATCGGTGGAGTCGCATCCCCGGCATGTGGGCGAACAATTACGGCGGCCTCGCCTACTCCGACGACAACGGCCGCACCTGGATCAAGGATCAGCACGCCAAGTGGGACAACGTGTTCGGCGTCGGTCGCTTCCAGGTCGCGGCGATGGTGCCGCACGGTGAGCATGTCTATATGTTCGGCACGCCCAATGGTCGCATCGGGGTGGTCGGGCTGGCCCGGGTGCCGAAAACCGAGGTGCTCAACAAGTCGGCCTACCAGTACTGGGTGAACGGCAGCTGGGCGCCCGCGGCGGAGAATCAGGCCACTCCACTGTTTCTCGGCCTGGCCAGCGAGTTGTCGGTGCGCTACGACCGGGACAACGCGCAGTGGCAGATGGTGTATCTCGACTCCGGCCGCAATGCGATCGTGCTGCGCAATGCCGCCGAACCGCAGGGCAGCTGGACCGAGCCGGTGCAGCTCGTCTCGACCGCTGACTATCCGAAGTCCTACGGCGGCTTCATCCATCCCTGGTCGACGGGCACGGACGTGTACTTCACCCTCTCGTCCTGGGACAGCTACAACGTGTATCTCATGCACGCTCAGCTGGATTCGCCGAACTGAGCCCGGCCGAGCCCTACTGTTCGACGAACCGGACGAAACCGCCCGCGTGGATCAGCGAGGGCGGATCGCGGTCCACGTCCCACATCCGCAGGTCGGTGGTTCCGATGAGGTGCCAGCCGCCGGGCGTGCTGCGTGGATACACCGCCGAGTATCCACCGGCCAGCGCGACCGCGCCGGCCGGGATGGTGGTGCGGGCCTGCGGGCGCCGCGGCACGGTCAACCGGCCGTCCGGTGACTCCAGATAGCCGAAGCCCGGGGCGAATCCGACGAACGCGCACTGCCAGACCGTTCCGGTGTGCGCGGCGACCACCTCGGCTTCGCCGATTCCGAGCAGCCGCGCGACCGCGGCGAGGTCGGCGCCGTCGTAGCGCACCGGGATGACCAGCGGGTCGTCCGGAGAATCGTTGTCCGACAGTGTTCCACGGGAAACAATGTCCGAATCCTGCTCTGCCGCAGGCTGTCGCAGCGCGCGCAGCAACGCGGCGAGCTGCTGGCGGATGCAGTCGGCATGCTCCGGCGAGAGCAGAGTCACCAGAACGGTTTCCGCTGCGGGCAGAATGTCGCGGACCCCGCTCAGCGGGCGGGCACGCAGGGCCGCAGCGAGTTTCACCACGTCGTCGTGCCGGGACGGGGTGATGAGCAGCGCGCAATCACCGGCCGCCCGGATCGGCCGATCCGGGTCGACCTCGTCCGGGTCCGTCATCGCACCGCGCCCCGCATCCGGAGGGTCATGCTCAGCCGAACGGTTCGACCGGCACCCCGACCTCGTCCAGGGCGGTGCGGATGAGCCGGGCCATCTCGACCGCAGCGGGCGTATCGCCGTGAACGCAGATGCTGGCCGCGTGCACCGCGACCTCGCCGACCCCGTCGACCGTGCGCGCGGAGCCTGACATGGCGATCGAAACCGCCTGCGCGACCGCGGCATCGGTATCCAGCACGGCCCCAGGCAGACCACGCGCGGCGAGCATGCCACCCGGCGTATACGCGCGGTCGGCGAATCCCTCGCCGACGAAGCGCACCTTTGCCGCCTCGGCCGCGTGCGCCAGCTCGCCACCGGCCGGACCGAGCAATGCGAGTTCCGGATCGTAGTCGATGATCGCGGCCAGTACGGCGTCCGCGACGTGCCGCTCGCGCGAGGCCGAATGGTAGAGCGCGCCATGTGGTTTCACGTACCGCACCCGATCACCCGCCGCCTTGGCGAACGCGTCGAGACTGCCGATCTGATACAGCACCTCGTCGCGCAGCTCGGCGGGGTCGATGGCAATCTCACGGCGGCCGAAGCCGGCCAGATCACGGTGACCGACATGGGCACCGATCCTGACCCCCTTCTCGACGGCGAGCCCGCAGATCCGGCGCATGATCGAGGGGTCGCCCGCGTGGAATCCGCAGGCGATGTTGGCACTGGTGACGATGTCCAGCATCGCCGCGTCGTCGCCCATCTGCCACGGACCGAAGCCCTCGCCGAGATCACTGTTCAGATCCAGCGGCATATGCACCCTTTCCGTGGCGGTGTGTTGTAGACAGCACTTCGATTCTCGTCGGCGCGGTGTTCCACAAGCAAGAACGCCTGCTCAGCGGGTGCTGCTGCCGGACCGGCGCGACCTGGGTCACAGCACGATGGTCGAGTACGGCGCCGACCAGTACGCTCGGATCAATCATGGCCACGTATTTCGATCCGAAGTCCTGGTCGCCGTTGCGGGCCGTCGATCTCGGCAAGCGCCTGTTCGAGCAGTCCTGGCTGGAGCAATGGATCGCCGTCACCACCTCCTGGGTGGACGCTGGCGCCGACCTCGGCGCTGGCACCGTGACGGCGCTGATGCCGGACGCCCTGATGACCGTGCTCAGCGAGGGCATCCTCAGCCGATTCGGTGGGCAGGAGGTCAGTGCGACCCTGCTCGGGCACGATCTGCACGCCACCCTGCAGGTGCTGAAGGTCCGTAGGCGCGGCGCGCACTTCCAGACAAAGACGGTGCTGTCCCGGCTGCGCTGGGACGACCATCCGATCGAGGCCGTGACGGTGATCGCGCACGGCGTCCGCCTGGTTCCCGGCGTGCCGACCAGGGTGCGGGCCGCGCAACTCGACCTCGACGGCACGGTCACCACGGCGGCGCTGGTCGGCTGGATCAACAGCCAGCCGCTGGACTGGGTACTCGATATCGACCCCAGCGGCCTGATCCGCGCGAAACACCGGCACCGGCGGCTGACCGCGCTGGTGGACGCCTCGGTGACCGACAACCGGGTCACCGTGGAACTCCACCGAGCCAGCTGGCTGGGCCTGCGAATACCGCGCCGAATGATCGGCACGCCCGCATTGCTGCTGGAACAACTACCGAATCAAGCACGCATCGTGCACGCCACTCGCGACGGTGACCTGGTGCGTTTCCGGATCGAGCTGCCCGAGATCACCGGGTCCTTTGATCTGGCGCAGATCCGGTCCGCCATCGTCGCCGGAACCACGCTGATCATCTTCTAGGCCTGGGCTTTCCACCACTCCTTCAAGGCCGCCTCCGCCTCGTCGCGGGTCATCGGGCCGCGATCGAGCCGCAGCTCCTTCAGGAATCGCCACGCCTTACCGACCTCGGGACCCGGTGGCAGGCCGAGCAACTCCATGATCGCGTTGCCGTCCAGATCGGGGCGGACCTTCGCCAGATCCTCCTGCTCGCGCAACTTCGCGATCCGTGACTCCAGCTCGTCGTAAGTACTGCGCAATGCCGCGGCCCTGCGCTTGTTACGGGTGGTGCAGTCGGCGCGGACCAGTTTGTGCAGGCGAGGGAGCAGGTCGTCGGCGTCGGTCACGTAGCGGCGCACCGCGGAATCGGTCCACTGTCCCTTGCCGTAACCGTGGAAACGCAAGTGCAGGAACACCAGCCGGGCCACGTCCTCGGTGAACTGCTTCGGATACTTCAGCGCCCGCATCCGCTTGCGCACCATCTTCGCGCCGACCACCTCGTGGTGGTGGAAGCTGACGCCGCCACCCGGCTCGTTGCGCTTGGTGTCCGGCTTACCGATGTCATGCAGCAGCGCCGCCCAGCGCAACACCAGGTCCGGGTCGCCGTCCTCCAGATCGATCGCCTGCTGGAGCACGGTGAGCGAGTGCCAGTAGACGTCCTTGTGCTGGTGGTGCTCGTCGATCTCCAGCTTCATCGCGGGCACCTCCGGCAGCACCCGCTGGGCCAGGCCGGTCTCGCACATGATGTTGATGCCGTCGATCGGGTGCGCGCCACCGATCAGCTTGTCCAGCTCCACTCGGACCCGTTCCGCAGTGATCCGGTCGATCTGCTCGGCCATCGCGGTGATCGCCGTGTGCACCCTCGGCTGTAGCTCGAAGCCAAGCTGGGCGACGAACCTGGCCGCGCGCAACATGCGCAGCGGGTCGTCGTTGAACGAATCCTCCGGCGCCGCAGGCGTATCCAGCACGCCCGCAAGCAGCGCGTCCATCCCGCCCAGCGGGTCGACGAAGTCGAGCGCGCCGTCCGCGCCGATCCGCACCGCCATCGCGTTCACGGTGAAGTCGCGGCGCACCAGGTCGTCCTCGAGATTGTCACCGAAGGTGACCTCGGGATTGCGCGAAACCCGGTCGTAGTTGTCGCTGCGGAAGGTGGTGATCTCCAGCTGCTGGCCGCCCTTCGACCCGCTCACCGTGCCGAACGCCAAACCACCGGTGTCCCACAGATGATCGGCCCAGCCGCGCAGCATCTCCTGCACCTGCTCCGGGCGCGCGTCGGTGGTGAAGTCCAGATCCGTGCCGAGCCGCCCGAGCACCGCGTCGCGGACACTACCGCCGACCAGATACAACTCGTGCCCCCGCGCCGCGAACATCGCGCCGAGCGGTTCCAGCACATCGGACAGCCTGCCCAACGTCACCGCCGCCGCAGCCAGCAATCGGGTACGTCTATCCAGCTCTGCGTCCTCGGACTCGGTCGAAACCACGAATCAGCAGCTTACCGAGTGTCCTTTGCGGCGCCTGCGGCGCTGCTGCTTCGCGACCGGATATAGCAGCATCGGGTAGTGATTCGACGCGGGGCGGTGGCCGAGCGACGGGTGGGCGAGTTCAGCGCCGTGCCGAAGGTTTGGCAAATGCGCACAGTAGGATGTTTTGGTGTCTCCGGCCGATCGTGCGAACAGTCGACGCCGCCAGCCTCGGCGCCGCGGTTCGGCCGCCAACGCGGCGAAACCACGCATGCGTACGGTGCGGGAAACCTCAGCTGGCGGGCTTGTCGTGGACGGGTTGGACGGTCCGCGGGAGAAGCGCAGCGCGGCACTGATCGGCCGAACGGACCGGCGCGGACGGTTGCTGTGGTCGCTGCCGAAGGGCCACATCGAAGAGGGGGAGACCTCCGAGCAAACCGCGATCCGTGAGGTGGCCGAGGAGACCGGCATCAACGGCGTGGTGGTGGCGGAACTGGGCAGCATCGATTACTGGTTCGTCACCGATGGCCGGCGGGTACACAAAACGGTGCATCATTATCTACTGCGTTCCACCGGCGGCGAATTGTCCGACGCCGACGTGGAAGTCACCCAGGTGGCGTGGGTGCCGTTGAGCGAGTTGAATTCTCGACTGGCCTACGCGGACGAACGCCGTCTGGCCGAAGTGGCGAACAAGCTGATCGACCGGATGGAGACCGGCAAGCGATGACCCCAGACTTTTCGGCATCGCACAGCGATTCCGTGGGGGGCGGTGGCCGGGCGGCAGATGCGCCGCGGCCCGCGCGACGGACCCGTGGCGCACAGTCGGCACTGTTCCGGATCATCGTGGCGGCCCTGACCATCCTGGGTTCGGCATCGACGCTGCCGATCCTGGCGCCTGCCGCCGCGCAGGCACAGCCCACCGGCTCCGGCTCGGCAGCCAAATCCTTCCTGAAGCTGTCGCTGGATTCGGTGACGCCGACCGCGGTGACCACCACCAGCGATCGGACCCTCACGGTCTCGGGCACGGTCACCAACATCGGCGATCGCATGGTCTCCGGCGTCACCGTCCGGGTGCAGCGGGCGGCCGCGGTCGCGACGCCGGGGGATCTGCGCGCCACGTTGCAGCAGGATCAGATCAACTACGACGTGTTCGGTGAGTTCGAAGAGGTCGCCACGCAGCTCGACAAGGGCGAGCGCACCAAATTCACCGTGACCATCCCGCTGCGCCCGGACGGAACCGGCGCACCGTCGCTGCGAATCAGCGAACCGGGTGTGTACCCGCTGCTGCTGAACGTGAACGGCAAACCGGACTACGGCAATCCGGCCCGGCTCGACGACGCCAGGTTCCTGCTGCCGGTGCTCGGCGTGCCGCCCGCCTCGAAAGACGCCGATGCGGCGGAGGCGGTCACCGCGCCGACCGATGCGCCGGTCGCGACGACACTGCTGTGGCCGCTGGCCGACCGGCCGCGCATGGTGGCGGGCATCCCCGGGTCACCGGACCGCAAGGTCGAACTCACCGACGACGAGCTGGCCGCGTCGCTCGCCAAGGGCGGTCGCCTGGACCAGTTGCTCGGCGCGTTGGAGACGGTGTTCGACACCTCGCCCCTGCGCGACCGCGCGCTTGCCGCCTCGGTCTGTCTGGCGGTCGACCCCGATCTGCTGGTCACCGTGCAGGCGATGACCAAGGGCTACCGGGTGCTGGCCAGCCCGTCCGATCCGGACGGCGCGACCCGGCCGGGTACCGGCTCGGCGCAGGCCCAGACCTGGCTCGACCGGTTGCGCGCGCTCGCCGGGTCGATGTGCACCGTGGCACTGCCGTTCGCGCAGGTGGACCTCGCCGCGCTGGCGGCGGTGAACGATCCGGACCTCTCGGCACGGGCGATGAACGCGCCCGCCGAGATCGTCGACTCGATCCTGCTTACCAAGTCGGTGCGCGGGGTGAGCCTGCCGGACGCGGGCACCATCGATGGCGGCGCGGGAGTCCTGTTGCGCGGTCACGGTTTCAGCACCGCGGTCCTCGCCGACACCGCCGTCGCGGCGGAGGGCACGGCGGGCACGTCCGAGCTGACCCGGTCGACGATCAGCCGCGGCGACAGCAAGAGCAGGTCTACCGCGCTGCAAAGCACGGGGAGCCTGACCACGCCACCCGCGGGTCCGGACGTCGTGCGACTGCCTCAGGTGACCGCGGCCGTGCCGCAGGCACCGCCTGCCGCGGCCACCCCGCCCGTCGCCGACCCGCCGCCGAACGGGAATCCGCCCGCGCCGGCCGTCGATCCGTCGCTGCACGTGGCGACCTTCGACATCTGGTCCGCGACGGCGCTCGCCGCAGTGGGCTCGAACCCACCGACCCCCTCGTTCACCCCTGCCAAGGTCCGCTACGAGGTCACCAACGACTCCCGTGTCGCCCGGTTGCAGGACGCATTGGGCGCGATCTCCTGGACCGCGCTCAATCCACAGCCGGACCAGCCGCGTTCGCTGCTACTCGTGCCGCCGCAACAGTGGAGCGCGAGCAAGGACGAGGGCACCGCGCTGCTGCGCCAGCTCGAGTTGCTGGTGCGCGGCAACCTCGCGACGCCGCGCCCGTTCCAGTCGCTGGTCGAGCAACCGGCCGACCCGCGCCCCTACGAGCTGGACTATCTGCCGCAGGCCGCCGAAGACGCGGTGCCGGACCGGTTCCTTGCGCCGGTGCGCGACCAGGGACGCCGGATCAGTGAGCTGATGCGCGCACTGGTCGAGGTGCCGGAGTCCGAACCGACGCCACGCCAGTTCCTCGATCCCCTGCGCGACGACCTGATCCGGGTGCTGAGCCTGTCCGATCGGCGGACCGGTGACGCGACTCAGGCGGACACCTTCGCCCAGCGGCGGATCGATCAGACGACGCGGGCGCTGGACAAGATCTATAGCTCGGTGACCGTGCTGCCGCCCGGCGGCGTGTACACCCTCGCCTCGGAACAGAGCCCGTTGCTGCTGGTGGCGCGTAACGATTTGCCCGTGTCGGTCCGGATCAAATTCCGCATCGAGGCCCCCGCCGAGACGAAGATCACCGATATCGACGAGCAACAGCTGCCGCCGAAGGGGACACGCTCGTTCCAAATCCCGACCGAGGTGAGCGACAGCCGTAACCTGGTGATTCCGATATCCCTTACCACACCCGACGGCATTCCGCTGGGGAATGCCACCTCTGTTTCGGTTCGTTCGAACGCCTATGGTCAGGCCCTGGCAATAATTACCGCATGTGCCGGAATACTGCTGTTCCTGTTGGCCGGACGCCGCCTGTGGCGCCGGTTCCGCGGTCAGCCGGATCCGGCCGACGAAGGTTTCGACCCGAGCACCCGGCGTCGAGTCAATCGGTACCGGCGCGCCAAGCAACGAGTCATACAGCAGGAGCATCAGGAGGCACAGTGAGGGACGGTGAGCTAGCGCCCCCGTTGTGTCCTGTTCGATCGCTCGACCCGGCCCGGCGAACAGCGCCCGCTGCTACCGGATTTGGACGTCCGCCAAACCACAGTGGCAGAGTGGAGGACAATCGCGGAAAGCTCGCACCGGCGCAGGGGTGGTGCGAGTGATGGGCATTACCAGGAGGAACGGTGAGCGATTCAGCGTGGACGCCGCTCGCCGAGCCGACCGGGATGCACCGTCGCGCCGGGCGCAGGAGGCATGATGAGCGACGATGACTCATCGGCGCATCGGCCCGGCTCCGATCGGCGCGACGGCCCACCGGCCCGTCGGGCGCCCGTTGCCCCGTGGGAACGGCTACCGCCACAGGCGGAGGCCGAGGACCCGGACATGAACGCCGGGCCGTACGAGCCACCGCCCCGCGTCCCGAAGATCAGCAGGCCGTCTGGGCCGCCGCAGCCGTGGCAGGGCCAGCGCATGCCGCCGGGACCGCCGCAACGTCCACCGGCGCCGCCCCAACGTCCGGCGCCCGCACCGGCGCCGGCCCAACGGCCCGCCCCCGCTCCGCACCCCGGGCAGCGGCAATACCCGGCGCCGCCCCAGCAGCCTCGTCCGATTCCGCCCGGTCAGCGTCCTGGACCGCCGCCCGGTCAGTCCGGCGCGATACCCGCGAGCCCCCCGCGACCCGGCCAATCCGGCGCGATCCCGGCCAGCCCTCCGCGCCCGGCCGCGAGGCCCGCCCCCGGCCAATCCGGCGCGATTCCCGCCAGCGATCCACGCCCAGCACGGCCTGCACCCGGACAGCCCGGCGCAAGTCCCGGCAACGACGCACGCCCGGTGCGACCCGCCACCGGTCAGCCCGGCGCGATCCCGGTCGGTGACCCGCGACCCGCACCCGGTCAATCCGGACCGATCCCGACCGGCACACCGCGACCCGGGCAGCCCGGCCCGAAACCCGCGGGTCCGCCGCAGTCCAGCCGGATGCCACCGCCGCGTTACGCCCCGCCGCAAGCACGGCCGGAGCCGTACCCGCCGCCGCGCCGCAGGCCACCCGCGCCCGCGGTCGTCGAGCCAGAAGCGGGCAACCGGCCACGGACCAAGGAGTGGCCCGCCGCCACCAAGGCTGCGGAGCAGAAGCCGAACTCGAGTGCCCGACTGCTCAGCGACTCCGGCTCGATAGCGTTCGCAACCCTGATCAGCCGAGTGACCGGTTTCGGTAAGCAGCTGCTGCTGCTCACCGTGCTCGGCCCGGCCATCGCCAGCGCGTTCACCGTGGCCAGCCAGATCCCGAACATGATCGCCGAACTCGTGCTCGGCGCGGTGCTCACCGCGATCGTGGTGCCGACGCTGGTGCGCGCGGAACAGGAGGACCCCGACAACGGGGCGGCCTTCGTCCGGCGACTCGTCACGGCCGCGTTCGTGGTGCTCGCCACCGCGGCGCTGCTGGCCACCGCGGCCGCACCGCTGCTGACCACATACGTGTTCCTGTCCGACGACGGCAAGGTCAACACCGGGCTCACCACGGCACTGGCGTTCCTGCTGTTGCCCGCGATCCTGTTCTACGGCATGTCCGCCTTGCTGACGGCCATCCTGAATACCCGCCAGCAGTTCAAACCCGGCGCGTGGGCGCCGGTGCTCAACAACCTGGTCGTGCTCACGGTGCTCGGGCTCTATGTGCTGATGCCGGGCGAGATCAGCCTGAACCCGGTGCGGATGGGCGAGCCGAAACTGCTGGTCCTCGGCGTCGGCGTCACGCTGGGCGTGGTGGTGCAGGCGATCAGCCTGGTGCCCGCGATCCGCCGTGAACACATCGATCTGCGGCCGCTCTGGGGTGTCGACGACCGGCTCAAGCAGTTCGGCGGGATGGGCGCGGCCATCATCCTGTACGTCCTGATCAGTCAGGCCGGCTTCGTCTTCGCCACCCGTATCTCCTCGCACGCCGACGCGGCGGGCCCGGCGATCTACAACAACGCGTGGCTGCTGCTGCAATTGCCCTACGGCGTCCTCGGCGTCACCGTGCTCACCGCGATCATGCCGCGGTTGAGCCGTAACGCCGCCGCCGACGACACCCCCGCGGTGGTGGACGACCTGTCCGCCGCGACCCGGTTGACCATGATCGCCCTGCTGCCGGTGGTCACCTTCCTGACGCTGGCCGGCCCACAGGTCGGGCAGGCGCTCTACGGATACGGCAACTTCGGCAGCGACGACGCCTCGCGCCTCGGCCTCGCGGTCAGCTGGTCGGCGTTCTCGCTGATCCCCTACGCGCTGGTGCTGATTCATCTGCGGGTGTTCTACGCCAGGGAGCAGGCGTGGATCCCGACCTGGATCATCCTCGGCATCACCGCCGCCAAGATCGTCTTCTCGGCGATCGCCCCGATGATCACCGATGCCGAGCACGTGGTGATCGCGCTCGGCGTCGCGAACGGTCTCGGATTCGCGGTCGGCGCCGTGGTCGGCGGCTATCTGCTGCACCGCAGTCTCGGCGACCTGCGCATGTCGAACGTCAGCCGGACCATTACCCGGGTGCTTTTCGCGTCGGTGGCCGGTGGCGCCGTCATGTGGATCGTGGACCGGGTGCTCGGCCTGGACCGCCTGACCGCGTCCTTCGGCGGACCGGGATCGCTCATTCGGGTGGCCATCACGGCGGTCGTCATGTTCGCGGTCGCCTTCGGCCTGATGCGCCTGGCCGGGGTGCCGGAGATCGTCGCGATCACCGTCGCGATCTCGCGCCGCCTCGGCTGGACGCCGCCCGCGCCGGATCTCGATCTCGACGGCCCGGTCGACGATCAGTACGCAACTCAGGTATTGCGCAGGCCAGATCCATATTTGGCCTACCCTGGGTACGACCCGTACATGGATGCTCAGACCATGGTCTTGCCCGTGATCCGAGCCGATGCCGTTGACATCACCGGCATGGGCGAGTTCCCGTACCCTGTTCGGCAGAGAAGCACAAGTGGCGAAATCGCCGGAACCTCGACATACCAGGGCGAAGGAGGACCGAGGGTGAGCGACGACGCGGTGGGCGGCGTCCCAGCCGCTGATTCTTCTGCGACCACGGCAGGCGGGCTTTCGACGGACGCTCCGCCACCCGGGGGAGAGCCGTCGGATCCCGCGTACGCGAACCGCGAGATCGGCACCGGCCCGCCCGATTACGACGCTCGGGATCACGACGGGACTGCACCGGACTACGACGGACAAGGGCCCGACGCGGCCCCGCAGGGACACGACGCGGAACCACGCGATCGCCAGGGCCAGATCCCGGCGCGCGATCCGATGTACGACACCGGGATGATCCCGATCGGCTCGCCGGAGATGCCGCCGCTCGGTGGCGGTGCCCGGCGTACGCCGCGCGGACCGAAGCTGATTCCCGGCGCGTCGGTGGCCGGCGGCCGATACCGCCTGCTCGCCGGGCATGGCGGGGCACGCGGCCTCAAGTTCTGGCAGGCGCTCGACATCAAGCTCGACCGCGAGGTCGCGCTGACCTTCGTCGACGCCGATCAGAAGGCCAGCGAGAACTCCGGCCACGACGGCCCGCAGGCCATTCTGTCCCGCACGCTGCGGCTCGGGCGGATCAACTCACCCGGCCTGGCCCGGGTGCTCGACGTGGTGCGCGGTAGTTCCGGCGGCATCGTGGTGGCCGAGTGGACCCCGGGTCGCTCGCTGCGCGAGATGGCCGAAACGGTGCCCTCACCGATCGGTGCCGCCCGCGCGATCCGTGCGTTGGCGTCGGCCGCCGAACTGGCCCACCGCGGCGGTGGCTCGCTGTCCATCGACCACCCGGACCGGGTGCGGATCAGCGCGACCGGCGACGCGGTGCTCGCCTTCCCCGGCACCCTGGCCGACTCGGACGCGCAGTCCGATGTGCGCGGCCTCGGCGCCATGCTCTACGCGCTGATCACCGCCCGCTGGCCGATCCGCTCCGGCGGCGTCACCGGCACCGCCGCAACTGTCGGAGGGTTGCGGCTCGCCGACTTCGGCCCGGACGGCACGCCGGTGGAACCACGCCAGATAAGACCCGAGGTGCCCTTCGAGATCTCGGCGGTCGCGGTGCGGTCGCTGGAGTCGAACAAGGGCGTACGCACCGCCGCGACCGTGCAGCACGTGCTCGAGCAGGCGTCGGTGGTGGATCAGAAGACCGATTTCATCCCGGTGCTCCGGCTCGGCCAGCGGGCGACGCCTGCCGCGCCCGACGAGTCGCTCGCCGACCCGGATCTGCTCGCGGCCGAACGCGAGAGATCCCAGCGGATGATGTGGATCATGGTCGGCCTCGGCATCCTGGCCGCGCTGGTGGTCGGCATCGTGATCTGGTGGATGGTCAGCGTGTTCGCACCGGGCGCCTCCGACGCACCGCTCAACGAGCAACGCAATATCGGCCTCACCACCGACAGCGCGCCACCGACGACCCCGGCGGCCGCCGGACCGACCACCGCCTCGGGCGGGGTGCCGGTGCCGATCACCGCCGAGTCGGTGTTCTCCCCGGAGGGCACCCCGGACGGGGTCGGCAATGTCAACGCGGTGCTCGATCAGAATCCAGCCACCCTGTGGCGCACGGATCAGTACTTCCAGCAGTTCCCCGCCCTCAAGAAAGGGGTCGGGCTGCTATCGACGCTGCCGAGCCCGGCGAAGTTGACGAACGTCTCGATCAACTCGCCGAGCCCGGGCACCACCGTCGAGATCCGGACCTCGCCCACCGCGCAGCCGACGCTGGATCAGACACAGCTGATCGGCACGGCCAAGCTGGGCGACGGCATCACCGACATACCGGTACGCGCCGATCAAGCCGCTCGCTATGTGCTCATCTGGATCACCGGCCTGGGAAACTCCGGTGGTCAATTCCAAACTTCGATCGCCGATATACGTTTCGACGCCGCGGCTTGAGCTGTTCCGCCGCTCCGGGGCTTCAGGTGCCACGACAGTGACGCCGGCGGCTGACGGCTGGTGAAATCGACCCGGTCGGCCGATACCCGGCGAGTAACCATGTGCTCGCGAAATAAGTTGGCGCCCTGCCCTCTCCGCAGGAGGTCTGCCACCGCATCCTCGTTTAGTTGCTGACGAATCGCGACGGACGATATGATCTCCTGGCGCTCTCAGCAGGGGAGCTTCCCGGGTTCTGGTGTTTCGATCCTGGATGCTGCGAAATTTCGGCGATGGTCAGCCATGTCCGTCGCCACCGTGAGCGCTGTCCAAGGGGTTGGCATTTTGTCGTCGGAACTGAACGAGGACTACCGCGGGGGGACATCGCGGTCGGTCGCGTACCGCGAAAGTTCGTTCGTGGGCGCCGACTACACCGATGTCGAGCTACTGCAGGCGCATGTGGGCGGCCAGCGGCACGCCTTCGCCGAGCTGCTACGCAGGCACAACGATCATCTGTGGCAGACCGCGCTGCGCACCTCCTATACGCGCGAGGACGCGGCGGATTCGCTGCAGGACGCCCTGCTCTCGGCCCACCGCACCGCCGCTTCGTTCCGCGCCGAGGCGGAGGTACGCAGCTGGCTGCACGCGATCGTGGTGAACGCCTGTCTGGACCGGATCCGGCGCAACAAGATCCGCAAGGCCGTCTCCCTCGACCCGGAGACGATGCCCGAGCCCCGCGACGACCGGGACGCGGTGGCCGAGATGGAGATGTCACTGGTGGTCGACCAGGCGCTGTTCTCGCTGCCGCCGGACCAGCGCACCGCTCTCGTTGCCATCGATCTCGAGGGGTATAGCGTGGCGGAAGCCGCCGCTATGCTCGGTGTTCCGGAGGGGACGATCAAGAGTCGCTGCGCCCGCGGTCGGCAACGTCTCCAAGAACGACTGGAATTTCTGCGCGATCCGGGGAACCGGAAGTAGTTGAGCTGCGTCATTAATAGTGACGAACCCGTAGACGATGTCCATGTAGTTCCCCACCCTCGAGGGGACCCCCGCGATGTCAGATGAGAATACTGGAGGTGCGATGGCAACCCGGTCCGTGCCGCAGCCTCCGTTCTCGGCCGAGCTGCTCGCCGACCTGCACGCCGACAATGTGACACCCGAGTTGCGCGAGCAGCTGTGGCCCGTCGTCCGGCAGGACGGGGCGGCGTTGCGTTTCGTGCACGCGCTCGATGAGGTCAGCGCCGAGTTGCGCGCCCTCGGGCGCAGCGACCGCATCATCCACCGCATGCCCGACGACCTCGCCGCCGAGCTGGAACAGTTCGTAGACGGTTTCGATCTGCACGAGGAGCCCACCGAAAAGGGCGCGACCATCTATCGGCTGCCGGTCTCGGCACCACCGGAAAGCGCGGCACCGCCCGAAAACACCGCAGCCCCTGTGGTTTCCACTCCACCTACCGCACCGATCTCGCTAGACGACCGCCGTCGGAGCAGGCTGCGCTGGCTCACCGCCGCGGCCGCCGCGGTAGCGGTGGTCGCCTGCGCCTCGATCGCGCTCACCGCGGTGCGCGGCAACGACGCCCCGCCCATCGCCCAGCCGACCTCGGACGTCGCCCACCTCGGCGAGGATCTCAGCGCGCCGGCGATGCTCAGCGCGCTCGGCCGCAACGACGCCACCGGCCTGCTCGGCAGCGCGGCCGCCAGGGAGCGCTGCATGCGCGCCAACGGGCTGGACCGCACCATTCTCGGCTCGAACAACATGCGCTTTCACGGCAAAGACGCGGTGCTCATCCTGCTCACCGGGCCGCGTACCCCCAAAATCACCGCGCTGGTCGTCGGAACCGGTTGCACCACAGGCGATCCCCAGCAGTTCACCGTGCAAGACATCGGTTGAGTGACGCACCCGACAATCGAGGCCCCGGGTGGCTCAGCACTCCCGAAACGGCACTGAGCCGAACCTCACGTGGCAGCCGACCGGTCCAGGAACAATAGCCATTACCCTGTTGTTGACCGAGACGTCCATTGATTTCTCCCCGGAAGGGCCTCATGAGTGCGCCAGTTCGCGACCTGATCATCGTCGGCTCCGGACCGGCCGGCTACACGGCCGCCGTGTACGCGGCCCGGGCCGAGCTCCAGCCGCTGGTCTTCGAAGGCACCCAATTCGGTGGTGCGCTGATGACGACCACCGAAGTAGAGAACTTCCCCGGCTTCCGCGCGGGCATCATGGGCCCGGACCTGATGGAAGAGATGCGCGAGCAGGCCAAGCGCTTCGGTGCCGACATCCGCACCGAGGACGTGGACGCGCTCGACCTCAGCGGCCCGATCAAGACCGTCACCGTCGGCGACGAGACCTACCAGGCCTACGCGGTGATCCTCGCCATGGGTTCGGCCGCCCGCTACCTCAACGTGCCCGGTGAGCAGCGGCTGCTCGGCCGCGGCGTGAGCGCCTGCGCCACCTGCGACGGCTTCTTCTTCAAGAACCAGGACATCGTCGTGGTCGGTGGCGGCGACTCCGCGATGGAGGAGGCCACCTTCCTCACCAAGTTCGCCAGCAGCGTGACCATCGTGCACCGCCGCGAGGAGTTCCGGGCCTCGCGCATCATGCTGGAGCGAGCCAAGGCCAACGAGAAGATCAAGTTCGTGCTCAACGCCGAGGTCGCCGAGGTCAAGGGCGACAGCAGCGTGACGAGCCTGGTGCTGCGCGACACCCGCACGGGGGAGACCTCGGAGCTGGCCGCGACCGGCCTGTTCGTCGCGATCGGCCACGATCCGCGCAGCGAACTGGTCCGCGACCAGGTGGAACTGGACGACGAAGGCTACGTCCAGGTTGTGCACCCGTCGACCGCGACGAAGGTGCCCGGCGTGTTCGCCGCGGGCGACCTGGTCGACCACACCTACCGTCAGGCGATCACCGCGGCGGGCACCGGCTGTCGCGCGGCCATCGACGCCGAGCGCTGGCTCGCCGAGCAGGGCGACATCAGCTCCAACACCCTGGACCACGCCGGCCAGAACGTCGCCGTACCCGCCAACTGACCCCTCTGGTAGCCCCGTCGCCCGGCAACGGAGCGTCGGGGCCCTAGGGCGGTAGCTTCCGTGGCCACGAACCCCCACGGGTGCACCGCGATTCAGCAAGGAGAAACCCCATGTCCGATAGTGCCAAGACCAGCGTTGGTGACAAGAAGACCATCACCGTCACCGACGCCTCGTTCGCCGACGACGTGCTGCTCAGCGAGAAGCCCGTTCTCGTCGATTTCTGGGCCACCTGGTGCGGGCCGTGCAAGATGATCGCCCCGGTGCTCGAGGAGATCGCGGGCACGCACGCGGACAAGCTCACCATCGCGAAATTGGACGTCGACGCCAACCCCGGCACCGCCCGCGATTACAAGATCCTCTCACTGCCCACTATGATGCTGTTCCGCGGCGGTAAGCCGGTGAAGCAGATCGTCGGAGCGAAGGGCAAAGCCGCCCTTTTGCGCGAACTCGACGGCGAAATCTGACACCTGTCGCGGTAATGCCATAGGCGCCAAAGGACGTCGAGATCGATCGACGCGCCGTAGGATGCCTGGACCCGGGAATGCCGAATTCCCGTCCGGGTCTGAGACAATCGACCGACGCCGGTCGTGCGAAGGTGTATCCCATCGCATGAGTGGGTACCCGGATTGACGGAAGGAAAGGGCTCTCACGCATGCACCGACTTCGTCACGGCGATAGCGGTCCAGCCGTAGCAGAGGTTCGGAGCACCCTGGCAAGTCTCGGGTTCTTACACGCGCACGTCGATACCGAACACGCCGACGCTCGCGAGTACTGGAAAGACACCGAGGCCTCCTTCGACCACCGTCTCGACTCGGCCGTCCGCGCGTTCCAGCAGCATCGCGGCCTGCTCGTCGACGGCGTGGTCGGCCCGGCCACCTATCGGGCGCTCAAAGAGGCGTCCTACCGGCTCGGTGCCCGCACGCTGATCTATCAGCTCTCCGCACCGCTGTACGGCGACGATGTCGCGACGTTGCAGCGCAAGCTGCAGGATCTGGGCTTCTACGTGCACCGGGTGGACGGCTACTTCGGCCCGCACACGCACGAGGGGCTGTCCTCCTTCCAGCGGGAGATCGGGCTGGCCGCCGACGGCATCTGCGGGCCGGATACGTTGCGCTCGCTCGACCTACTCGGTGCCCGCGTCACCGGCGGTAATCCGCACCGGATCGCCGAGGAAGAAGTGGTGCACCGGGCCGGTCCGCAGCTCACCGGCAAGCGGATCATCATCGATCCCGGTCTCGGCGGACCCGACAAGGGGCATCCGGTGCCCACCGAATTCGGCGACGTGTACGAGTCGGAAATCCTGTGGGACTTGGCAAGTCGGCTCGAAGGCCGGATGGCGGCCACCGGCATGGAAACCTTCCTGTCGCGATCCTGGGGCAAGAACCCGACCGACGCGGAACGCGCCGAAATCTCGAACACCTTCGATGCCGACCTGATGATCTCGCTGCGCTGCGCGACCAACCCGAGCCCGCTGGCCAACGGTGTCGCGGGCTTCTACTTCGGCAACTCGCACGGTTCGGTGTCGATGATCGGTCAGGTGCTGGCCGGCTTCATCCAGCGTGAGGTCGTCGCGCGCACCTCGCTGCAGGACTGCCGGACGCACGCCAGGACCTGGGATCTGTTGCGGCTCACCAAGATGCCGACCGTGCAGGTCGATATCGGTTATCTGACAAACGAATACGACGCCACCGTGCTCACCAATCCGCGCATGCGCGATGTGATCGCCGAGGCCATCCTGATCTCGGTCAAGCGGCTGTACCTGCTCGGGCAGGACGACCAGCCAACGGGCACATACACTTTCGCGGAACTGCTGGCGGAGGAACTCGCCGCCGCCGACCGTATGTAGTCAATCGAAGCAAAGAGCCCCTGCCGATCTGATCGGCAGGGGCTCTGCTTTGTCCTCAACCGGCAGAGGTCAGCGAACGCCGACCCGAGCCGGGGGCGTCATCGCCGCAGCGGCGAGCAACTGGTCGAGCGCGCGCTCCACGTCTTCCTTCCAATAGTGATCGGAGTCGAGTTCCAGGCGCAGCCGGGGAAAACGGTGGTGCGGCGCGACCACTTTGAAGCCGACCTCCTCCAGGAAGTCCGCCTCGATCATGCAGGTCTCCGGCGAGCACTCGGTCTTCGAACCCGGTGCGTTCGCCCCGGAACCCTTGATCGGCGAGATGATTCGCTCCATCAGCGTCATCGAGCCGAAGCGCTCCGACAGCGCCTGTGAGGGCGGATCGGAACGAATCCCGAACGCCTCCAGCGCGCGCACGCCGCGGCGCACCAGATCGGCCACCACAGCCTGCATCAGCTGGTGGGCAACCTCCGCGTCCTGATACGGAAATTCGGCCTGCAGCGTGGTCAGCAGGACCGCATCCGGGCTTACCGGCGAGGTGGGGAAGAGGGTGGCCCGCGGCACGGCGCTAGGCGGCGAGTACAGCGCACACCCCGCGACATTGCCGTCGACGTTCGCCACCTGCCCGCAGGAGCCCCACTCCAGCAGCACGGTGGAGAGCCAGGCTTCCTTCTCGAAGACCGGGTCGCTGAAGCCGCGGGAGTCCTCGGCGACGGCGGGATCCATCTCCCAGAACACGCAGCGCCGGGAGTGCGCGGGGAGCTTGTCGAGCCCGCCGAGGGTTAGGGCCGTGACGCTGGTCGACACTGCTCTGCTCAGCCTCCAGCTGTCCGATTCGTCCACACTCATGTCGCCGCCTCGCTTGCGCTCGGCCTCAGTGTGCGCGAGGCACACTGACCCGCGGTTCGTTCACTCACACCGCACCACTATTTTCTTGCCAGCAAGAATAAGCGATCAAGAGAACCCGCCTCATTCCACGTCGCTGTGCTGTTGGTCAAGAACTTGTGCTGGTCCGTCCGGGGCGGGTCGTGTGCTCCGCTAACTCACGGAAGCTGCTGCGTCACAGTGACGTTTCGGCCCGGGGCTCGTACCTGTCGCCTTCACAAGTCTATTTTGGTCACTTCTGTCACAAATCGCGCTTGCTCTGTTCCATTAAGCTGACGATCCGCTCGAGGTCGTCGACCGAGCCGAACTCGACGACGATCCGGCCTTTTCGCTTGCCCATGCTCACGATGACCCGGGTGTCGAACGAACCCGACAACCGGTCGGCGACATCCTGCAAACCCGGCATGTGAATCGGCTTGCGCTGCGGGGTCGGCGGAGCGGCTGGGTCCGGAGCGGGCGCCGTCTCCTGGTTCGCGAGGATGACCGCCTCCTCGGTGCTCCGCACGGAGAGCCCCTCGGCGACAACGCGCTTGGCTAGTTCTTCCTGCGCGTCCGCTCCCGCGGTCAGCCCGAGTAGGGCACGCGCATGTCCGGCCGAGAGCACGCCCGCCGCCACCCGCCGCTGCACCGAGATCGGCAGCTTCAGCAGACGGATCATGTTGGTCACCGCAGAGCGGGAACGGCCGATGCGATCGGCGAGCACCTCATGAGTGACGCCGAACTCTTCGAGCAGCTGCTGATAGGCCGCCGCCTCTTCCAGCGGGTTGAGTTGCACCCGGTGGATGTTCTCCAGCAAGGCATCGCGCAGCATCGACTCGTCGGCGGTATCCCGGACGATCGCCGGGATCGCGGCGAGCCCCGCGACCTGCGAAGCGCGCCACCGGCGTTCGCCCATCACGAGCTGATACTTGTCGACACCCGGTTCGACCCGACGCACCACGATCGGCTGCATCAGGCCGAATTCCTTGATCGAGTGCACCAGCTCGTCCAGCGCCTCCGCCTCGAACACCTGGCGCGGCTGCTTCGGGTTGGGCTCGATCTGTTCCGGCGGAATCTCGCGGTAGGTCGCGCCGCCGGGGGAGAGGTCGTCCTCCGCCGGGTCCGGGACCCGATGCAGATAGGCCGAAGCGGGCTGCGGCCCGATCGGGTCCAGACCGATGACGCTGGCCGCTTGACTGCTGAGCCCCGGCGCCGCCGCCGGTCCCGTCGGGATCAACGCGGCAAGGC
Organism: Nocardia sp. CS682; assembly: GCF_004634405.1. Classification (NCBI taxonomy): domain Bacteria; kingdom Bacillati; phylum Actinomycetota; class Actinomycetes; order Mycobacteriales; family Nocardiaceae; genus Nocardia; species Nocardia sp. CS682. The sequence continues at coordinate 4,629,302 of NZ_CP029710.1, forward strand.
CGCGCCCTAGCCCACCCTTCTTCGCCTGACTCATCGGTCCACTGACCCCTTCCTCGTTCCGCCACCAAACCGGGTCTTGCCGACCCGGCTCTCATCCAGCCAGCTCACTCCGCGGCTTCGGCCGCGGCATGCGCCATCGCCGTTGCCCTGGCCGCCATTTCGCGTCCGGCATCGAGGTAGCTCATCGCGCCTCGGGAGCCTGGATCATAATCGAGCACCGTCATTCCGTAGCCCGGCGCCTCGGACACCTTCACGCTGCGCGGGATCACCGACCGCAGCACCACGTCACCGAAGTGCCCGCGCACCTCCTCGGCGACCTGGTCGGCCAGCTTGGTCCGGCCGTCGTACATCGTGAGGATCACGGTCGACACGTGTAGGTCGGGATTCAGGTGCGCCTGCACCAGGCCGATGTTGCGGAGCAACTGCCCGACACCCTCCAGCGCGTAGTACTCGCACTGGATCGGGATCAGCACCTCCTTGGCGGCGACCATCGCGTTGACGGTCAGCAGGCCGAGTGACGGCGGGCAGTCGATCATCACGTAATCGATGTCGTAGCCCGCGATGTTGGCCTCCTGGATGGCGGCCTTGAGTCGGCCCTCCCTGGCCACCATCGACACCAGTTCGATCTCCGCGCCGGCCAGATCGATGGTCGCCGGGATGCACAGCAACCGCTCGTTGTGCGGGCTCTGCTGGATCGCGTCCCTGACCGACACCTCGCCGATCAGAAGTTCGTAGCTGGACGGCACACCCGAGTGGTGCTCGATGCCGAGGGCGGTGCTGGCGTTGCCCTGCGGGTCCAGATCGATCACGAGGACGGTCATCCCCTGATGCGCCAGGGCGGCCGCGAGATTCACCGCGGTGGTCGTCTTACCGACGCCGCCCTTCTGATTGGCGATGGTGATGATGCGCTGCTCGTGCGGTTTCTGCACTGTCACCTTTCCTGGATGGAGAATCTGGCTGGCGCGTTGTGCTTCGGCCGCGATCGGGGTCTCGCTAGGGGAGATGTTCCCAAACGGCGTGCTTCCGAATGTCTCCGTGTCGAAATTGCTGGAGTCCAGCATTCCCGGCACGCGCGACGTAGTTTCCCGTGAAACATTCGCCGGACCGCTCGACATAGACAGCTCCTAACCCGAGAACTTCAGATCACGCTTCCGACGAGCGTCGGCGCCGTGTCATCAAACAGCTGGTGTCGGTTCGAACATGATGCTCAACCGGGTTCGCGGCGCCCGATCGACCGAGCGGAGCTCTCGTCGCGACACCAATTCCTCCGTGGCACCTACGCTCACGCCCGACGCCCACTAGCTTGCCAGCCGCGAGCGGGATAGGAAAGCTGAATCGCGGCAATGTATCCAGGACACGCCAATCTCACCCAATTCGGCCGCCGATCCCCGATGTTTCACATGAAACCCGGGATCTGCCAAGGGGGTTGCCAGTCCAATCGTCGCGGTGGAAGTCGGCACGGTGAGTGGTTTCCCGCACCGCACTGGACCACTTGTCACGTTGCCGATCTTGGTTGTGGAAGCGACCAGCTCGTCGTTTCATGTGAAACCACCTCTCGAACCATGAGGCGCCTTGCCGGACAGAGGACAGGCAGTTTCGTTTCCCGTGAAACCTCGACGGAGTTGCTTCGGCGTTCGAGCCAACTGCCGGGGACGGACGAGTCCAGATGGGGTGGGGGGTTCACAGACAATGTTGGGCGGGGCACCCAAGCAGCACGCCATCCCCGCCCAGCGATGCGTCACGTGACTCAGTGCCTGGGGAGCTCGGGGCTCCCGCCTCCCCATCGGACCCGGAACCCGAATTCCTTGTTTCATGTGAAACAACGAGCGGGCTTACCCGGGGATGGGCGCACCGCTTCCCGAGCATCACTTACTCCGTTGCCGAACCGTCTGCCGATCTGGACAGGACCGGGCCGTTGCTGCAAAGCAAAAGCGAACTAGCCGGGGGTGCGCCAAACGATTGAGCGCGGGGGTCCGACCACCCGATCTTCTCTAACGCGCTGTTCCGATCCTGATGCGCAATCCGTTTCACGTGAAACCGCCGTGCCCCGACGTGGGGTGCAGCGAAGGAAGCAGCGGACACACCTGCCCACTCTCCACACCTCAGTCGGTCGAAGACCAGCGGCACAGACCTGTCGACCGAGATCATCCGCAGATCCCTGGACGCCTCACCCAAATGGCCCCTCTCAGGCCGACGCCACACCTCAGCCCCGCCGACCCTCGACACCTCTCGTGCGGACCCCCGATCCTCCTCGGGCTAAGGATCAGCCCACGCACCTACGGACCATTGAACGCACGGGAACGAACTGCACGCCGAGAGAAATGCGCTCATTGTCCGGTCCGGTAAACCGACGAGCCGTAGCCGACCCATGTGCAAAACTCACGCACCAACGCAACTCCCAGAGAGAGGCAGTCCGGCAGATCCGCGCACCCGATTGACTCTGGCGCTGGCGCAGCGGGTCCGGGCACCACTCGGCGCTTGCTGTACACCGGTTCGGAGGACTTGGACCGTAGAGGATCCGTGAGGGCTGTCTGCTATCTCGAGGAGCTCCGCGGGTATCGCTCTGCGAGCGCCAGTGATGCTGTCTGCCGCACTCATCGGGGCCTAGCGGTCGCGCCGCATGTCTGCCCCTCAACGGACGGGGTCTTGACCCGACTGGGGTCAAGGATGCGGGCGGAGTACGGGGGACTGCCGGTGCGCTCCAGCGGGTGACCGATGTGTTGTCGGCAGGTGCGCCGATCCGCAGACAGAGGTCCGGCCCACCGTCCGCCTCCCTAGTGCGGACGGGAGTCTGCGAGCGGTGGGGCGGTGCGGTGCGGTTCGTCAGTGGACTGAACGAGCGAACTCAGCAGCGGGTTGCTCGTTCAGGTCGAACGGGACGCGCTATGAGACTGCACGAATCCGTGGGACCGGGATCCACCACTACGAGGAGTCGGGGAGATTCACCACGATGGCCGTCTTGCCGCCGCCGCTCGTCTGATCGGCGATGGTGTCAGCTCCGCTCAGGGGAGGGGCGGATGATGCACTCGCGGACCCGAGCGGCTGCGGACTAACGAACGCGCGGGCTCACCCAGCACGCGTCGTACATACCGACTCGCTCATACGCCGACAGGACTGCTCAAATAACGCGGCAGCGATCCCGTTGCGGGGAACAGCAGCTCCCCATGCTTCACGTGAAACCGGCCGAGTCTTGCGACCCGCACACGCGGATCGCAACGCCCGACCACTTCTACTTCGACTTCCGGATCCGACCCGCCGCAGGCTTGTCAGCCCGCTTCGCCGCCCTCGCCTCTCGGCGCGCGGTCGCCTTCTCGCTCCGTGGTCGATGCGCACGCTCGGCCCGGGGGAGTCGTTCGGCGCTGATGATGAGGGTGGGGGTGGAGACGAGACCGGCGCCGCATTCGACGACCATCGCGTTGCCTGCGCCGGCCCGCGTGAGCGCCTCACCGTCGCGCTCGAGTTCCTCGGCGGCACTGACACCTTTGAGGGCGAGCATCCGGCCGTGGTCGCGGAGCAGGGGTAGGGACCACTGGGCGAGCTTGCCGAGAGGGGCGACGGCGCGGGAGGTGACGACGTCGGCGCCGCCCGCTTCTTTCATGACGCCGGACTGCTCGGCTCGGCCGCGCACCACGGTGACGTCGAGTCCGGCCGCCTCGATGAACTCGCTCAGGAAGATGGTGCGGCGCAACAGCGGTTCGACCAGGGTGATGCGAAGGTCCGGGCGGGCGATGGCCAATGGGATGCCGGGGAGACCGGCGCCGCTGCCGATGTCGACCACGGAGGAACCTTCGGCGATCAGTTCGCCGATCACCGCGCAGTTGAGGATGTGGCGATCCCAGAGGCGGGGTACCTCGCGGGGGCCGATGAGCCCGCGCTCGACGCCTGCGGTCGCGAGGGCCGCGCAGTACTGGCGTGCGAGATCGAGTCGGTCGCCGAACACCGCGGCGGCCGAGGCTGGGGGTTCCAGCTCGGCAGGCAACGCGGTGGCTCCACCGAGATCTCGTTCCACGTGAAACATCCTTCCGAACTCGAATCGATCAGCGGCGACATACAGACAATCAGCTGCCGGACACGAACAAGGCCCCCGATCCGAAGACCAGAGGCCCTATCCAACCACTACCCGTCAGGGTGACGAAATGCGCCGTGCCCTAACGTGTCCGACGCTCAGGCGGGGACGACCACCACATGCCGGTTCGGCTCGACGCCCTCGCTCTCGCTGTTGACGCCGTCGATCACCGCCACCGCGTCGTGCACGATCTTGCGCTCGAACGGAGTCATCGGCGCCAGCGACTCCGGCGCACCCGACTCCAGCACCCGCTGCGCGGCGGCGGTGCCGAGCGCACTCAGGTCTTCGCGGCGCTTGGCGCGCCAACCGGCCACGTCCAGCATCAGCCTGCTGCGCACACCGGTCGCCTGCTGCACCGCCAGCCGGGTCAATTCCTGTAGCGCGTCCAGCGTTTCGCCGTTGCGGCCCACCAGCTTTGACAGATCCCGGCCACCGTCGATGCTCACGATGGCGCGGTCGCCCTCCACGTCGAGGTCGATGTCGCCGTCGAAGTCGAGCACGTCGAGCAACTGCTCCAGGTAGTCGCCCGCGATTTCGCCCTCTTCGATCAGGGCTTCCTCGGCATCGTTCACGACATCGTCGGCGTCCGTTTCCGCGTTCACCATCGTCGTCGCCACTGTGGCGTCCCCTCCGTCGGTCTCAACTGTCATTTGATTTCCTTCATCTGCTCATCACGCTCGCCGTGCGCTCGCCGCCGGACGGTGCGCGATCAAGGGGTTGCTCAGCGTGGTGGCCCGCCGGCCACCGAAATGCGATCAGCGTCGGCGTTTTTGGTTCGCTCGGCCCCGGTTGCCCGGACGCTTCTGGCCACCCGGCCTGCGCTGTCCCGCGGCCTTGCCGGTGGTCTTGCCGGTCCCGTTGGTGGAGGGCGAAGCGTCCACGGCGTCGATGGCGTCCTCGACGGCGTCGGTAGCCGTCTTCTTCCGGGTATTGACCGGCTTGGCGCCTGGCTTCGGCGCGTTCTGCGCCCGCTGCTCGATCTTGGCCTGCTTCTTGGCCTCTTCTTCCTTCTCCATCTTGCCGAAGACGAGGTGCTGCTGGCCGTAGGTCCAGATGTTGTTGGAGACCCAGTACAGGAGGATGGCGATCGGCAGGAACGGACCACCGACCATCACGCCGAGCGGGAAGACCCACAGCGCAAGCTTGTTCATCATCGCGGCCTGCGGGTTGGCCGCCGCTTCCGGCGTCTGCCGGGCGACCGAGGCGCGCGCGTTGAAGTGGGTGGCCAGACCGGCGATGATCATCAGCGGGATCGCCACGGCGGCGATGGCCACCTTGCTCGGGACGCCGCCGTCGATGGCGAAGGCCTGCAGCTCGGAGTTCGGGATGGTGATAAAGGCGGAGATCGGCGCGCCGAAGATGCGGGCGCTCAGGAAGGACTGGACGTCGGCCGCGTTGAACACGTAGTTCGGCGTGTTCGCGTTCTCGGTGATCGACAGCCCCAGCTGGCCGAAGCCATGACCGGTGCGGTTGAACGAGCGCAGAACGTGGAACAGGCCGAGGAACACCGGCACCTGCGCCAGGATCGGCAGGCAGCCCATCAGCGGGTTGAAGCCGTGATCCTTCTGCAGCTTCTGCATCTCGACCGCCATCTTCTGGCGGTCGTTCTTGTACTTCTTCTGCAGCTCCTTGATCTGGGGCTGCAGCTCCTGCATCTGCTTGGTGGTGCGCACCTGCTTCACGAACGGCTTATAGAGCAGCACTCGGAGGGTGAACACCAGGAACACGACGGCCAGCGCCCAGGCAAGGCCACTGTCTTTACCGAGGCCGGGCACTGCGGCAAAAACCCGGTGCCAGAACCACAAGATCCAGGACACCGGATAATAAATGAAGTCGAGCACGGCTCTATGCACTCCCGTCGTTCGTATCGCCGATCACCGCGCGCGGTGATCCTTTCCAAGCGTTCGGCTCCGACACCGGATCGGCCTGCAGGCTGGTTTCCTGCGGCGCCGGCTCGGTGGCTGCCACGGTCCCTGGTGCGGTGCGAACGGTGCTTCGCTTCCGCTCCGGAACGGGGTCCCACCCACCAGGGTGCCAGGGCGCGCATTTGGCCAGTCGCACGGCTGCCAATCCGAGGCCGACGAACAGCCCGCGCGTCCGCAATGCGGTGACCGCATACTCGCTACAGGTCGGGGTGAATCGGCACACCGGCATGCGGGTGGGGGAGACGTAGGTCCGATACAACTCGATCAGAAAGATCAGTGCGTTCGCCGGTAACCGGCCGATCTTCGCGGGCAGGCTCATGCCGGACCGGCTCCTGCTGAGCCGACACCGAGCTTGCGCACCGCGCCGCGCAGCTGGCGCAGCAGCTCCTCGGCGGAGGCGTCGGCCGCACCGGGCAGCGCACGGATCACGATATCGGTGTCGGCGGGCAGCTCGGGAATCATCTGGCCGCACATATGACGCAGGCGGCGGGCCACACGGTGTCGAATCACCGCGTTGCCCACCGCCTTGCTGACGATCAGCCCGAAGCGCGGCCCGCCTACGCGGACCAGCGCACCGGCTGGATCATCATGTCGTCCATCTACGTCCACGACTCCGTCATACCCGTGTGTGAGCACGTGCACGACAACATCGCGCCTCCCGATTCGCTGGCCGCGGCGCACCGTCCGGGAGAAGTCGGCACGATGATGCAACCGATACGACTCAGGCAACACCCGAGCGTCCGCGAGCGAGGATCAGGCAGTGAGTTCGGCGCGGCCCTTGCGGCGGCGCGCCGAAACGATGGCGCGACCCGCACGGGTACGCATCCGGAGACGGAAGCCGTGGACGCGCGCCCGACGACGGTTGTTCGGCTGGAACGTCCGCTTGCCCTTGGCCACGGTCAACACTCCTCGAGTCAGTGGGCATCAGTTGATGCCCGAAGCTTTTTCGGTGAAACAGGTATTCGCGATGAATCGCAGGTCTGGTCATCATCGGCGCGTCGGTCTTGGCGCACAGTCGGTCGATCACGACCCACACGCGGTCAGCACAAGACCGCCACCGCACCAAAGGGTGACTGTACGAGGGTACTGATCGGCTCGGAGCGGGTCAAACTCGCCCCACCCGGGCTGCCCCGATCGCCCGACCAGCAGGAACCTCTGCGGCCACACTCCAAGGCTGTGCATATCACTATCCGGCCCTGTGAGTATTACCGTGAGTTCGTCCACACCCCTAGCCACGCCCGACCGCATCGGCAACCTGCTTTGCCGAAGGGTTGCTACACAACTGCAGGTCAGAGCGTTATACACGGGACGCGCAGTCGTATTTCACAACTCCCCAGGGTTCTCCACATCTGTGGATAATTGTGTGGAAAGACCCCTGGAGTGGCATATTCGTAGGGCCGACGGTGCCACGCCGCGGCCCGGGATGGGGATCCGGGCAGCGTCCGGACCGGTTACGGACGTATGCGGGATCACGGTACCGATCGAGCATGGTCGTCACCACCACCTCCCCGCCTGCCCCGACCGTCTGCTCCTATCGACCTACTTCCGGGGAGGAAACTGCATGGACGACGAGCAGGACGTGTTGGCCACGGTGTGGCCCGAGGTAGTTGCCGAGCTGACCACCGGCTCATCCGACGGTGCCATTCCGCCGGTGACCCGAGCGCAGCAGGCCTGGCTGAAACTGGTCAAGCCGCTGACGGTGGCGCAGGGGTTCGCCCTGCTCTCGGTGCCTTCCTCGTTGGCTCAAGAGGCCATCGAACGCGATCTGCGCGAGCCGATCCTGCGGTCACTGGCCCGGCGCCTCGGCCCCCAGGTGGAAGGGCTCGGCGTGCGCATCGCCGCGCCGGCCGCCCAGAGCACCGAACGGCCGGGCAACAACCCCCGGCACGCCAGGATGACGAGCACGCCCGAACGTTCCAGGGACAACGGGCACCGCGACAACGGCCCCCGCGATACCGGCCACCGCGACAATGGGCCCAGGGACAACGGTCATCGGGACAACGGGCCCCGCGACAGTGGGCCGCGCGACGGACGTGGCGACAACGGCCGCGGCCAAGCCGGTTACCCCGGCGGCGAATACCAAGGCCGCGACGATTACCAGCAGCCGCGCTACGCCCAGACCAACGAGTACGCACAAACCCCCAGCTACAACAGCGGTTCCGACTACACCGACTCCGAGTACACGCCGGAGTACGCGTCCGCGGGCGAGTACGACCGGCAGGACTACGGCCACGACGACTACCCGGTCCGCGACGAATACGCCCCCCAAGCCGACCTGCAGTCCGCGCCGCGCCACGAACCCACCCCGGCGCAGCGCCGCGAACAGGGCCTGCCCCCGCGCCGCGAATCGATCCCGCCCGGCCAGGAGTCGTTGTTCACACCCGACCCAGGCCCCGCCGCCGTGCGCGGGCCGGTCCGGGCGCCCGTGCGCGAGGCACAGTCCGACGATCCCGGCCTGGCGGCCGCGCACGAATCGGTCCGCGAGTCGGAGAACCCGCGGGCCGAGCGCGACGACGAGCCCGTGGTCAACGCCCGTAATTCCTGGCCGACCTACTTCACCAAGTCGCAGGAGAGCTCGGCGCCGTCCAGTTCCTCGGCGAGCCTGAACGCGAAGTACACCTTCGAGACGTTCGTCATCGGCGCGTCCAACCGCTTCGCGCACGCCGCCGCGGTCGCCATCGCGGAGGCCCCCGCACGCGCCTACAACCCGCTGTTCGTCTGGGGCGCTTCGGGTTTGGGCAAGACGCACCTACTACACGCGGCCGGCCACTACGCCCAGCGGCTGTTTCCCGGCATGCGGGTGAAGTACGTCTCGACCGAGGAGTTCACCAACGACTTCATCAACAGCCTGCGTGACGACCGGAAGGTGGCGTTCAAGCGCCGCTACCGCGAGACCGACATCCTGCTGGTCGACGACATCCAGTTCATCGAGGGCAAGGAAGGTATCCAGGAAGAGTTCTTCCACACCTTCAACACCCTGCACAACGCCAACAAGCAGATCGTCGTCTCCTCGGACCGCCCGCCCAAACAGCTGGCCACGCTGGAAGAACGGCTGCGGACCCGGTTCGAGTGGGGTCTGATCACCGACGTGCAGCCGCCCGAGCTGGAGACCCGCATCGCCATCCTGCGCAAGAAGGCCCGGATGGACCGCCTCGACGTGCCGCACGACGTGATGGAACTGATCGCCACCAGGGTCGAACGCAATATCCGCGAACTGGAGGGCGCGCTGATCCGGGTGACCGCGTTCGCCTCGCTGAACGGGCAGCCGCTGGATCTGCCGCTGGCCGAGGTCGTGCTGCGCGACCTGATGCCCGACACGGCGGCGCTGGAGATCAACGCGGCGACGATCATGGCCGTCACCGCCGAGTACTTCAACACCACGCTCGAGGAGCTGACCGGGCCGGGCAAGGCGCGGCCGCTGGCGCAGGCCCGCCAGATCGCTATGTATCTGTGCCGCGAGCTCACCGATCTGTCCCTGCCGAAGATCGGTCAGGCATTCGGCCGCGACCACACCACGGTGATGTACGCGGAGAAGAAGATCCGCAAGGAGATGACCGAGCGTCGTCGGGTGTACGACCAGGTCCAAGAACTAACAGCCCGAATCAAACAGCGCTCGCGCTGAGCTTTACTAACAACCGAGCACCGCCCTGACCTGGGGCGGTGCTTTTTTTGGCCTGTGGATTCCTCGAGGAATCCTTGTGGAGTCCTCGAGGAATCCACCGGTTTGTGCACCGATTGGCTAACAGGTGTGGGGATGGACTGTGCGGTCTCCGCTAACAGGCCTTCATCCCCAGCATCCCCAACCCGACTTGCGCACAGGCAGTGACCAGCGCGGCGTTCGGTCACGGGGTTGGGGAATCCTCGAGGAGTCCATGTGGAGTCCTCGAGGATTCCTCGAGTTGTCCACGCATTGGTACACACGTGTGAACAACCGGGTGAATTCGGTGGAACAACTCGAGGAGCGCTCGAGGATGAATGTGGGACAACTTCGGAACTCCACAGACGCCCCTCGTTCATCCTCGAGACACTCTCTGCTCATCCCCACGGCACCACGCCCGTTGACCAGCGGATATGGCGTCAGTGCACAGATTCCACAGTGCCTACTACTACTTCAGTTCTTCTTCTAGAAGAACTCTCTTGAAAACAGGTGTGTGGAAAGTCGGTCGGAGAGGGTCACGTCTCGAGGGACTCCCGTCCCCAGGCAAGGAGCAGAGCCGGAGTGGATTCTCGATGCGTCGGTCACGCATACCCATCGATCGCACACCCATCGATCACACGGACTCGATCCATGACTCGAGGGATGGCCTCGTAGGCACACGGCGACTCACCGGATCGCTGACAACCCACCTCGCTGCTGACACGGAACCCGGGACCTCCGTCGCTCCTTGCTCGGCCCAAGACTCGCCAGCCGCCATCTAGCGGGTCGGACTAGGCCATAGCTCCAGTCGCGGGTACGGTTTGTTGTCGGTCGCCTGTGCCACACTTTTGATGGCGGCCGATCCAGCACCCTTCGCGAACAACCAACGTTGAACGAGCCGACAGGCTTGGAGGACGAATGTCCGGCCACCGCATAACAGCTCACGGAACTGGGAGAGGACAGATCGGGCGATGGAGCTTGCAAGCATGAAGTTTCGGGTCGCCCGAGAGGACTTCGCGGAATCCGTTGCCTGGGTGGCACGTAGCCTCCCGTCCCGGCCCCCCGTGCCCGTGCTCGGCGGTGTGCTGCTCGTGGCCGACGACAGCGGGTTGACCGTCTCCGGCTTCGACTACGAGGTCTCCGCGCAGATGCGCGTCGCCGCCGAGGTCGCCGGTCCCGGCGAGGTGCTCGTCTCCGGCAGGCTGCTCGCCGACATCACCAAGGCGCTGTCGAACAAGCCGGTCGACGTGTCCGTCGACGGCACTCGCGTGCTGATCAGTTGTGGCAGTGCGAAGTTCTCCCTGCCGACCATGCCGGTCGAGGACTATCCCCAGCTTCCCGAGGTACCGCAGCAGTCCGGCGAACTGAGCGTCGACGTGTTCGCCAACGCCGTCGGCCAGGTCGCCGTCGCGGCGGGCCGGGACGACACGCTGCCGATGCTCACCGGTATCCGCGTCGAGATCGAGGGCTCGAAGGTGGTGCTCGCGGCCACCGACCGATTCCGCCTCGCGGTCCGGCACATCGAATGGTCGCCCGCCGACGCGAACATCGAGACCGCGGTGCTCATCCCGGCCAGGACGCTGTCCGAGGCCGCCAAGACCCTGGGCACCTCCGATGCCCCCGTGCAGCTTTCGCTCGGCACCGGTGCTGGTTCGGACGGACTGCTCGGCATCGTGAACGCGGGCCGCCGGACCACCACCCGGCTGCTCGACGCCGAATTCCCGAAGTTCCGTCAGCTGCTGCCGAAGGAGCACACCTCCATCGCCACCCTGCAGGTGTCGGTGCTGACCGAGGCCATCAAGCGTGTCGCCTTGGTCGCCGAACGTGGTGCCCAGGTGCGCCTGGAGTTCTCCACCGAGGGCCTGCAACTGTCTGCCGGTGGGGACGACGCCGGTCGCGCCGAGGAATGGCTCGAAGCCGATTTCCGCGGCGAATCGCTGACCATCGCGTTCAATCCGGGCTACCTGATCGACGGCCTGTCGGCGCTGCATGCCGAGCGGGTCACCTTCGGGTTCACCACGCCGAGCCGCCCCGCGGTGCTGCTGCCCGCGGTCGACGAGGAGCCGAAGGTGCTCGAGTCGGGTGCGTTCGCCGCGCTGGACAGTCCGTACACCTACCTGTTGATGCCGGTCCGGCTGCCGGGCTGAACGCCTGTGCACGACCGCGATCCGAGCTCGTCTCCTTCGGCCGCTGTGAAACCAGTAGCGTCGCTATGGGATTCGGCAACACGACGGTCGAGGTGGACACCGTTCATGCACAGGTCTTCCACACTCTGTGGGTGGGCGTCGGCAACGTCGGCGCCCATGTCGAAGGGTTGTGCACAACATCGCGGGGCCGAATTCGTGCAGGTAGGGGCCGGATAGCGGATGTTCATCCGAACACTGTCACTGCGTGACTTCCGCTCCTGGGAACACGCCGAACTCGAATTATCCCCAGGCCGAACGGTTTTCCTCGGCTCGAACGGCAACGGCAAGACCAACCTGCTCGAGGCGATCGGCTACCTGGCCACCCTCGGCTCGCATCGGGTCGCGGCCGACGCCCCGCTGATCAGGCTGGGTGCCGACAAGGCACGAATCGGCGCGTCCGTGGTCAACAGCGGCCGCGAACTGCGGATCGACATCGAGTTGAACCAGGGCGCCGCCAACCGCGCCCAGATCAATCGCTCGCCGGCCCGCAGACCACGAGAGATTCTCGGCATCCTGCAGACGGTGCTGTTCGCTCCGGAGGATCTCGCGCTGGTGCGCGGCGATCCGGGGGAGCGCCGCCGGTTCATGGACGAGTTGTGTACAGCCCGCCTGCCCAGGCTCGCCGCCGTCCGCAGCGACTACGACCGAGTGCTGCGGCAGCGTTCGGCGCTGCTGAAATCCGCTGGGCGGCAAGCCAGATCGAAGACCGAGCTGGGCACCCTCGACGTGTGGGACGGCCACCTGGCCACGCACGCCTCGGTGCTGCTGACCTACCGGCTGCGCCTGGTACACGATCTGTACCCGTACCTCGCGCAGTCCTATGCCGCCATCGCCCCCGAATCCCGGCCTGCCGCAATCGCTTACCGCAGCGCCACGCTGCCGCCCGAATTCCTGGACCCCGCAAGGGAACCCCAGCCGGACGACACCGAGGCGCTGGAGGCAATCATGCTGCGCGAGCTCGCCGCCGCCCGGCCGAAAGAGCTGGAACGTGGTGTGTGCCTGGTCGGTCCGCACCGCGACGAGCTCGACCTGAACCTCGGTGACGCACCGGCCAAGGGATTCGCCAGCCACGGCGAATCCTGGTCGTTCGCCCTCGCGCTGCGCCTCGGTGCCTTCGAGCTGCTGCGGGCCACCGGCTCCGAACCCGTGCTGTTGCTCGATGACGTCTTCGCCGAACTCGACCGCCGCCGTCGCACCGCCCTCGCGGCCGTGGCGGCGGGCGCGGAACAGGTCCTGATCACCGCGGCGGTCCCCGAGGACGTGCCTGCCGAACTCGCCGCCGTGCCCCTGCGCGTGGAAACCAGCGGCGGACCGGACGGCCGAACCTCCAGGATCGCCGAGCCCGCCACACCGTCACCGTGACGATCGCGTTCGCACTATGACGTATGCACAGAAAAGCATGGTTATCAACAGGTCCTGTTGATAACTAGTGCGTCGGGTGCCGTGCCCGGAGCGGCCGTTTTGTCGGTGCCTTGTCGTAGAGTGACCCTCTGGCCGCGCGATACGAGAGGAGCCTGGTGACCGATCAGCAAGGCGCCGAACCGGCAGGTAAAGAGCCGGAGTTGCGCGGTATCGATCTGGCCAGGCGGGCGCTGGAAGAGGCCCGCGCGGCGGCGAAGGCGAGCGGCAAGTCGGTCGGGCAGGGGCGATCCTCACCACAGCGGAAGCTGCGGACCGGCGCGCGCAGGCGCACCGGCTGGTCGGGGGCCGGACCGGATGCCCGCGATCCCCAGCCGTTCGGCAAGCTGACCGGCTCGCTGGCCAAGAATCGCGGCTGGTCCACCAAGGTCGCCGAGGGGATGGTGTTCGGCCGGTGGGCCGGCGTCGTCGGCGAGGACATCGCGTCCCATGCCACGCCGTTGACCTTGAAGGACAACGTGCTGAGCATCGCCGCCGAATCCACCGCGTGGGCAACCCAATTGCGGATGTTGCAGAGTCAGATCCTGGCGAAGATCAACGCCGCGGTCGGACCGGGTGTCGTGACGTCGCTCAAGATCACCGGCCCCGCCGCGCCCAGCTGGCGCAAGGGCGAACGTCACGTCAAAGGCCGCGGACCCCGCGATACCTACGGATAGAACCGGGGCGTTCCACGTGAAGCCGCGTCTCGGTATCGCTCGATGCGCCAACGGATTTCGCCCCCGAGCGGTAAGTAGCTGGATTGTGCCGAGCACAGCCCAGCGCCCCGCAGCCGACCGCCTTCGGGCTCCGCGCAACCCGGTACCGCCCCGAATAGTTGATCTCCCGCCCTGCTCGCAGCCTGTTCCGCGGTCGGGAGCCGACGCCGCGCGGCAGCTGGCGAGCGAGATGAGTAACTCCTCGGCTAGGCCCGCGAGTCCTGAAATACGGGCATTCCGCCCCGTCGCCGTGCGCGGCGCCGGTGGCCCGGCAACACGCACCGCCCGAATCCTCCCAGAGGCGAGTTAAAGCCTCGGAGGGCGGAACAGACTCGCCGCAATCCGATTTCTCGCATTCACGGAGCTGTCAGGGGTGTCGTAGGTGCGCTGTAGGTTGGGTGTACCAGTAGGATGGTGACGTAACTAGCGGCGATCACCTTCGGCGCGTTCCGCACAGCCCGCGTGGCCCTGTATTTCTCGAGCAGTCATAGCCAGGGACCAACGCGTGCTGTGCAGTGCCCCGCCAGGAGGATCAGCAAGTAAGGAGAGCTACCGACCAGTGGCTGCCAACGACTCCAACGCATCGGGCTCGACCAACGCTTCCTCGGGCAAGGCGGATTACGGCGCCTCGTCCATCACGGTTCTCGAGGGACTCGAGGCGGTCCGCAAGCGTCCCGGCATGTACATCGGTTCCACCGGTGAGCGTGGCCTGCACCACCTGATCTGGGAGGTCGTCGACAACTCCGTCGACGAGGCGATGGCCGGGTACGCCACCCGGGTCGATGTCACGCTGCTCGCCGACGGCGGCGTCGAGGTGGTCGACGACGGCCGAGGCATTCCGGTGGCCATGCACGCGCAGGGTGTCCCGACCATCGAGGTGGTCATGACGCAACTGCACGCGGGCGGCAAGTTCGACTCCGACTCCTACGCGGTGTCCGGTGGTCTGCACGGCGTCGGTATCTCCGTGGTGAACGCGCTGTCCTCCCAGCTGGAGGCGGAGATCCACCGCGACGGGTACCACTGGACCCAGACGTACAAGGATTCGGTCCCCGGCAAGCTGCTCCAGGGCGATCCATCCAAGCAGACCGGCACCACGATCCGCTTCTGGGCCGATCCGAACATCTTCGAGACGACCACTTACAACTTCGAGACCGTGGCCCGCAGGCTGCAGGAGATGGCGTTCCTCAACAAGGGGCTGACCATCACCCTCACCGACGAGCGCGTCACCGACGCCGAGGTCACCGACGAGGTGGTCAGCGAGACGGCCGACGCGCCGAAGCACGCGGAGGCCGAAGACGCCGCCGCGCCGGTCGAGCACAAGGTCAAGCAGCGCACCTACCACTACCCAGGTGGCCTGGAGGACTTCGTCCGCCACATCAACCGGACCAAGCAGCCGATCCACAACTCGGTCGTCGGGTTCACCGGCAAGGGCACCGGCCACGAGCTCGAGGTCGCCATGCAGTGGAACTCGGGCTACTCCGAGTCGGTGCACACCTTCGCCAACACCATCAACACCCACGAGGGCGGCACGCACGAGGAGGGCTTCCGTGCGGCGTTGACCACGGTGGTCAACAAGTACGCCAAAGACAAGAAGCTGCTCAAGGAGAAAGACGGCAACCTCACCGGTGACGACATCCGCGAGGGCTTGGCCGCCATCGTGAGCGTTAAGGTCTCCGAGCCGCAGTTCGAAGGCCAGACCAAGACCAAGCTCGGCAACACCGAGGTCAAGTCGTTCGTGCAGAAGGCGTGCAACGAGCACCTCTCGCACTGGTTCGAAGCCAACCCGGCTGACGCGAAGACCATCGTGAACAAGGCGGTCTCCTCGGCGCAGGCGCGGGTCGCCGCCCGCAAGGCCCGGGAGTTGGTGCGCCGCAAGAGCGCAACCGACCTGGGTGGTCTGCCGGGCAAGCTTGCGGATTGCCGGTCCAAGGATCCGAGTAGGTCCGAGATCTACATCGTCGAGGGTGACTCCGCCGGTGGGTCGGCCAAGTCCGGGCGTGACTCGATGTATCAGGCGATCCTGCCGCTGCGCGGAAAGATCATCAATGTCGAGAAGGCCCGGATCGATCGGGTGCTGAAGAACAACGAAGTCCAGTCGATCATCACCGCGTTCGGTACCGGTATCCATGACGAGTTCGATATCGCCAAGTTGCGTTATCACAAGATCGTGCTGATGGCCGACGCCGACGTCGACGGCCAGCACATCGCGACGTTGTTGCTGACGTTGTTGTTCCGGTTCATGCGTCCGCTGGTCGAGCAGGGGCATGTGTATCTGGCTCAGCCGCCGCTGTACAAGCTCAAGTGGCAGCGCAGCGATCCGGAGTTCGCCTACTCCGACCGCGAACGCGACGGCCTCCTCGAAGCCGGCCTCGCGGCGGGCAAGAAGATCAACAAGGAAGACGGCGTCCAGCGCTACAAGGGTCTCGGCGAGATGAACGCCAAGGAACTGTGGGAGACCACCATGGACCCGTCGGTGCGCGTGCTCAAGCTGGTCACCCTGGACGACGCCGCCGCGGCCGACGAGCTGTTCAGCGTGCTGATGGGTGAGGACGTAGAGGCCCGCCGCAGCTTCATCACCCGTAATGCCAAGGACGTTCGCTTCCTCGACGTATAAGCCGGTGCGCGTGCCCCGTCACCGCAACCGCACCAGGCCCGCTAAGGAGACTTCATGACCGACACGACGCTGCCTCCGTACGGAGGCACCGGCGGCGACCGGATCGATCCGGTCGACATCCAGCAGGAAATGCAGAACAGCTACATCGATTACGCGATGAGCGTGATCGTCGGCCGCGCGCTGCCCGAGGTGCGCGACGGCCTCAAGCCGGTGCACCGGCGCGTGCTGTACGCCATGTACGACAACGGGTATCGGCCCGACCGCGGCTACGTGAAGTCCGCGCGCCCGGTCGCCGAGACCATGGGTAACTACCACCCGCACGGTGACAGCTCGATCTACGACACCCTCGTGCGTATGGCGCAGCCGTGGTCGCTGCGCTACCCGCTGGTCGACGGCCAGGGCAACTTCGGTTCCCGCGGCAACGACGGCGCGGCCGCCATGCGGTACACCGAGTGCAGGCTGACGCCGCTCGCGATGGAGATGCTGCGCGAGATCGACCACGAGACGGTCGATTTCATCCCGAACTACGACGGTCGCTCGCAGGAGCCGACCGTGCTGCCGAGCCGGGTGCCCGCGCTGCTGATGAACGGCAGCAACGGCATCGCGGTCGGCATGGCGACCAACATTCCGCCGCACAACCTGCGCGAGCTGGCCGAGGCGATCTACTGGGCGCTGGACAATTTCGACGCCGACGAAGAGTCCACCCTGGCCGCCTGCATGGAGCGGGTGAAGGGCCCGGACTTCCCGACCTACGGTCTGATCGTCGGTAGCCAGGGCATTCACGACGCCTACACCACCGGCCGCGGCTCGGTCCGGATGCGCGGCGTGGTCGAGATCGAGGAAGACAACAAGGGTCGCACCACCCTGGTCATCACCGAGCTGCCGTACCAGGTCAACACCGACAACTTCATCAACTCGATCGCCGAGCAGGTGCGCGACGGCAAGATCGCGGGCATCTCCGACATCCACGACGAGTCCTCGGACCGCGCGGGCATGCGGATCGTCGTCACCGTCAAGCGGGACGCCGTCGCCAAGGTCGTGCTGAACAACCTCTACAAGCACACCCAGCTGCAGACCAGCTTCGGCTGCAACATGCTGTCCATCGTCGACGGTGTGCCGCGCACACTGCGGCTGGACCAGATGATCCGCTACTACGTCAAGCACCAGTTGGACGTCATCGTCCGGCGCACCAAGTACTTGCTGCGCAAGGCCGAGGAGCGGGCCCACATCCTGCGCGGCCTGGTCAAGGCGCTCGACGCCCTCGACGAGGTCATCGCGTTGATCCGGCGGTCGGCCAACACCGACACCGCGCGCACCGGCCTGATGCAGATGCTGGATATCGACGAGATCCAGGCGACCGCGATCCTCGACATGCAGCTGCGTCGCCTCTCGGCGTTGGAGCGGCAGAAGATCGTCGACGAGTTGGCCAAGATCGAACTCGAGATCGCGGATTTGAAGGACATCCTCGCCAAGCCGGAGCGTCAGCGCGCCATCGTGCGCGACGAGCTGGCCGAGATCGTCGAGAAGTACGGCGACGACCGGCGCACCAGGATCATCGCCGCCGACGGTGACGTGGCCGACGAAGATCTGATCGCCCGCGAGGACGTGGTCGTCACGATCACCGAGACCGGCTACGCCAAGCGCACCAAGACCGACCTCTACCGCAGCCAGAAGCGCGGCGGCAAGGGCGTGCAGGGCGCCGGGCTCAAGCAGGACGACCTGG
This sequence comes from Nocardia sp. CS682, assembly GCF_004634405.1. NCBI lineage: Bacteria > Bacillati > Actinomycetota > Actinomycetes > Mycobacteriales > Nocardiaceae > Nocardia > Nocardia sp. CS682. The sequence goes on from NZ_CP029710.1 coordinate 4,647,567, forward strand.
TCAAGCACTTCTTCATCTCCTCGACCCACGACTGGCTGCTGTTCTTCACGAACAAGGGCCGGGTGTACCGCGCCAAGGCCTACGAGCTGCCCGAGGCCAGCCGCACCGCGCGCGGCCAGCACGTGGCGAACCTGCTCGCCTTCCAGCCGGACGAGAAGATCGCCCAGATCATCCAGCTCAAGTCCTACGAGGACTCGCCGTACCTGGTGCTCGCCACCAAGAACGGCCTGGTGAAGAAGTCGAAGCTGACCGATTTCGACTCCAACCGCACCGGCGGCATCGTCGCGGTGAACCTGCGCGACGAAGACGAACTGGTCGGCGCCGTGCTGTGCTCGTCCGACGACGACCTGCTGCTGGTCTCGGCGCTCGGCCAGTCCATCCGCTTCTCCGCCACCGACGAGGCGTTGCGTCCGATGGGCCGCGCCACCTCCGGTGTGCAGGGCATGCGGTTCAACGCCTCCGATGAACTCTTGTCGTTGAACGTTGTGCGGCCGGATACATATCTGCTGGTGGCCACCGCCGGCGGTTACGCTAAGCGGACTGCGATCGAGGAGTACACCGCGCAGGGTCGGGGTGGTAAAGGCGTATTGACCATCCAGTACGACCCCAAGCGTGGCACCCTGGTCGGTGCACTCATCGTCGAGGACGAGGATGAGTTGTATGCGATCACGTCCGGTGGTGGTGTCATCCGGACGGTGGCCAAGCAGGTTCGCAAGGCTGGACGACAGACCAAGGGCGTGCGATTGATGAACCTCGGTGAGGGCGATACGTTGCTTGCTATCGCGCGCAATGCCGATGAGCCCGATCCCGATCTGCTCGCCGGCGAAAACAGCGACACCGGTTCCTCTGAGTAGTAACCCAACAGCGGCGGCAACGAACGGATCTAAGGATTCCCATTGACCACTCCGAATCAGCCGAATGACGAGCGGCACCCGACGAACGGTGTGACCGAGCGGATCGCACCGTCACCGATTCCGCCGCGGCCGATCCCCCGGCCGAACTCGTCGGCCGAGAACGGCCAACCGGGTGGCGGGCAGCCAGGAGGCGGCCAGCCGAACGGTGGCCAAGCGGGTGGTGGGCAGTCCGCCGCTGGCCAGCAGGGCGGGCAGCAACACGGCAGCCAGCAGCAGCACGGTGGCCCGCAGGGCGGTGGCCAGCAAGGTGGCGACCGATCCGGCGGCCAGCAGGGCGGGCAGCAACGCGAAATGCAGGACCAGCAAGGCGATTTCGCGGGCAAGCAATCGGGGTCGGAGCAGGCTCCCGGTCACGGCGGCCAAGATCCGTTCGATCAGACTGTCCGCATGAACAACTCAGAGCCCGGTGCGCCCGAGTCGGGGGATCAGTCCGGTGGCAACGGCGGTGGCCAATCGCCGTTCCAGGACGGCTGGGCGCAGCTGCCGCAGCGGGAACCACAGTCCAACCTGTACCGGCCGGGCCAGGCGCCGGTCACCGGACGGCCGAGCGGCTCAGGGGGCCAAGGCAGTTCGGGCGGCGGCCTGGGCGGTGGCGTGACCAACGCGCGCACCACCGCCGACCTCGCCGCCAAGGCGGCCCGCAAGGAAGCGGCGATGGTGAAGTCCGTCGGCATCGACGGACCGACCCGCAGCATCGCGCGCCCCGAGCTGATCAAGGACATGCCGGACCTGTCCGAGATCAGGCACCCGCTGCCGCCGTCGGCCGAACACCACACCGGCCAGCAGCCGCCCATCTCGCCCGCGGTGCCGGTCGCGGTCGCCGCGGCCGTCGCCACCGGCGAGCCGCTGCGGGCCACCGTGCAGATCCGCCGGATCGACCCCTGGTCCACCCTGAAGATCTCGCTGGTGATCAGCGTGGCCATGTTCTTCGTGTGGATGCTCGCGGTCGGCCTGCTGTACATCGTGCTCGAGGGCATGGGCGTGTGGGAACGGTTGAACAACACCTTCACCGACATGGTGTCCCAGGACAGCGGGTCGGTCGGGCTCATCGACGCGGGCACGGTCTTCGGCTATGCGGGCGTCATCGGGCTGATCAACGTGGTGCTGTTCACCGCGCTCGGCACCGTCGGCACGTTCATCTACAACCAGTGCTGTGATCTGGTCGGCGGCATCCAGGTGACGCTCGCCGATCCCGACTAGCGCTTCGAACACCCAGCGGCCGGCGTCGTCCCTCCACCGGGGACGGCGCCGGCCGTTTTCGTTGATCGGCACCCCTGCTACCAGCCGTTTTGGTCGTTCGCGGGCAAGTCGGGTAATCTCTAGCCTCGGCTCAGGTGGAAGAAAACAAGAGTCGATACGGGCCTATAGCTCAGGCGGTTAGAGCGCTTCGCTGATAACGAAGAGGTCGGAGGTTCAAGTCCTCCTAGGCCCACTCCCGAACATCACAGTAGGGTGGGAACCATGAAGTTTCTTGTCACGGTAGGCGCCGTGGTCGCGGTTCTCATCGGCATCTCCAAGCTGCGCCAGCGCACCGACGCCGACCTGTGGCACGAAGTCACCACCCGCTGACTCGGGGCCTTAGCTCAATTGGCAGAGCACTGCCTTTGCAAGGCAGGGGTTAGGGGTTCGATTCCCCTAGGCTCCACAGATACCAGGCCCATGCCCACGGAGGGCGTGGGCCTTTTCTGTTCCGCGTGTCTTGTGGGGGCGGAGCCCCCCACACCCCGTCCGGCGGGGCTTCGCCCCCCTGACCCCCCTTCTCAGGTGCGCCTTCTCGGGTTGTGCACTGGATTGGTGTTTGCGGGGCTTCGCCCCGCACCCCTGCTCCTGGTCGCGTATCTGACGTAACTTCCTTGGCTCGCTGACGCTTAGGTCGCTCGAATACGGCGTGGGCAAGTAAGCGAGCCGGCGTCAGTTTGAACCGTTTGGCAGCCGACTGTTTTGCCGAGCCGCTACCAATCGCCGAACCCCTCAGGGCGGGCACGCGGTTACGTGCCGCCGGGGTCGGAGGCTCAGTGCGGTACTGCGGCGGCCTCTAGGCGGGTGAGGATTTCGGGGTTGGGCCAGTGGCGGATTTCGTAGCGGCGGGGGGACATGCCGGGAATCGGTGTCAGGCCGGTGATTTCGGCTGCTGCGGCGAAGGGGACTTCGAAGAGGGTTTGCATTTCGCCGTTCTCCTCGGTGCAGAAGAGGATGCGGTCGGCTTCGGGGAGTAGGTATTCGACGTCTTCGCCCCAGACGGTCACGGTGTGGGGGCCTTCGTCGGAGGCTACGTAGAGGACCGAGGCGACGAAGGCGGGGTCGAGGTCGTCGTGGTGGGGGTAGACGAAGTCGCGCTCCATCGCGGTTTTTAAGGCCTCGGTTTGGGCGTCGTATTCGGTGATGGCCAAACCGCATCGGGCACGGAGGGCGAGGGCGTGGTGGCGGTGGTCGGGTACCTGGTCGAGGGGGATGACGGTGCCGTTGTCGTCGACGGTGTATCCCTGCGGGGAGATGGGGCGGACGGCGGCGCGGTACTGCTGCTCGACATGCTCGAAGAGGGGCGTGAGGTCGCCGTCGTCGGGGGCGATGAGCAAGGTGTCGACGTCGGGCATGAAGGCGATGGGGCGGTGGGTGCCGTCACCGGAGCCGGCGAGCCAGCCGGGGATCAGCGGCCAGGAGGTGCAGTAGCCGTCGCCGTTGTCGGCGAAATGCAGCAGGCCTGCTTCCTTGATGCCGTGGGAACCGACTAGGGCCGTGAGGTTTTCGCGCGCCGCGGCGAAGACCTCGTCGGCGGCGATACCCCAGCGTTCCAGTGTCGTGCCGGAGACGATCGAGCGGGAATGGGGCTTGTCGATCGCGACCAGTTCGTCGAGGAACGGGAATACGGGGCGGGAGATCGGCAGCATCTCCTTGGTGGGGGTGTTGAGCCCGAAGCCGTTGGGGCGCAGGATGGGTCGCAGCAAGGCGCGGCACTCGAGCCAGGTTTCCGGCGCGTCGGCGTCCTGGGCACCCGCGATGTAGCGGGCTATCCGGGCGTCCCGATCGTCGGCCGGGAGGTGGGCGGCCTCCCGAAAGACATTGCCCAGGTACAGCTCCAGGTCGCCGACGGTGATCGTGAACTCGTCCGGATCGTACTTCGCGTCGTGCTCGCCGGCCTCGGTCAGTTGCTGCAGGACGAGCGCCGCGAACTGATCGGCGTCGACCCCGAATTTCTCCTCCACGCGGCAACCGTAACCGGACCGACCGACGAGTGCACAGGAGTCAGCGGCCCGACAGCGGCCCGTGCCGGTCGAGGTGCAGGTAGGTGTAGCCGGTGACGATCAGGCAGACCACGGTGGCGGTGATCAGCATCGCCCAGCCGGCGACCAGCATGCTCAACAGGCCACCTAACAGGGCGCCGAGCGCGAAGCTCAGATAGAGCAGGAAATAGCCGAGCCAGTCGGCGTAGTCGCCGCCGCTCATATGGCGTTCGATGCCCTGGGCCAGCTTGACCAAGGTCCCGGTGACATAGCTCAGCGGCACCGACACCTCGCCGTCCTTCACGAACGAGGTGTTCAGCGCGCCGACGCCGAACGCGACGAACAGGATCGGCACGAAATCGATGTCGGCGGTCTCCGGGTTCTGGAATCGGACGATGTCGATGATCGACGCGGTGGCCAAACTGAACGTGGTCAGCAGGGTCGGCCCGTGCGGATGCCCGGACCAATAGCGTCTGCGGCACCAGGAGGCGACCACGACGCCGGAGACGAACGACGCGAGCAGCCCCGCCGCCGCGGCCGCCGTGTCCTTCTGATCACTGAAGTGGCCGAGGATGGCGCGCTCGGTATTGCCGGTCATGAACGTGACGAAGTAGCCAGCGGTGTGCATGAACGCCGCCGCGCCGATCAATCCGGCCAGTGCGGCCAGCACCCAGGACAGTCGCGCCTCGTTGTCGAAAAGTGCCCTCTTGCGAGCTTCGTCCGGTTTCGGCACAGGTCGGGCTCCTTTCGGGGCGGATGGTCCTCCTCAGTGTTACCGCTCGCCGGCGGAACGCGCATGTGCAGCGCCGTAGGTTGCCGGATGGTCACCGGCGTCGATTCGGGTGTTCGTCCGATGGTCGGGTCGATCGAGTTGTCGGTATCCGCGGAGTAACCGAGTGACTTCAATGTGCCGTCTTCCCTGTTCACCATTGGTGACGCATGATGATGTCAGTTACTAAAGGTAACCGAATGGACCGGCTCGGGACAGCAGCGAACGGAACGTGCGCACGTCGACAGGTAGCCGGTCCGTTGTGATCGGTCGCACGAAAGGAATGGCAGCATGACGAGCAAGGTGACGGTCTTCGCGGACATCGAGACGGAGTTCGACACCTACGTCGGGCAGATCGGCTACGCCACCATGGTGACCGTGGACAAGCAGCATCGGCCGAGGACGCGGGTGCTGATCCCGGTCTGGGAGCACGCGGACGGCACGCCGCTCGGCTGGCTTGCCACCTACAAGACCCCCGTCAAAGCGGCACACATCGCCGCCAATCCACATGTGAACTTCTCCTACTGGGCACCGGGCAACAATTCGGTGGCGGTGGACGCGACGGCCGAGTGGGCCGACGCGCCCGAGATCAGAGAGCGGGTGTGGCAGCTGTATCGGCAGACCAGCCCGCCGGGCGCCGGCTACGACCTCGGCCAGTTCTGGCACTCACCGCAGGACCCGAAGCTGCAGATCCTGCGGCTGGACCCGTGGCGGATCCAGGTGATTCGGGGCCGGGATCTGCGCAGCCGGATCTGGCAGGCCCGGTCCGAGGCCGCACGCGCCGCCGGGTGACCACGCCGCTCTCCCTCGCCCTGACGGTTACCGTGCACGGGTGGACTCCGTGCTCGATTTCCTGCTGACCGAACCGCTCGCCTCGACGCCGCTCGATGATGCCGGCGCGGCCTGGACACGACATCGGGTGGCCGCGAACCGATTCGGCAAACCGGTCGATGTCGCCATCGCGGGCGGCTTCGGGGCCGACCGGCTCGGTTACGCGTTCCTGTCCGGGTATCAGGAGGCGGTACGCACGCTGATCCCGGATCTGCCCGCTGACGAACTGGTCGCGTTGTGTGCGACCGAAGCGGGCGGCGGGCATCCCGCGGCGATCCGGACCACGCTGACCGAGGACGGCGGCGAGTTCCGGCTCAACGGGACCAAAACCTTTGCCACGCTGGGCAAGCTGGCGCAGCGGTTGGTGGTGCTGGCCAGCGTGGGAGCGACCGAGGACGGCCGGAATCGGTTGCGCGCCACCGTGGTCGACGCCCGTGCGACCGGGGTGCACGTGACGAGTCTGCCCGAGACTCCGTTTGCCCCGGAGATCCCGCATGCCATGGTCACGCTGACAGATGTTGCGGCAGAGGTGTTACCAGGTGACGGCTACCTGGATTACCTCAAGCCGTTCCGCACGATCGAGGACATTCATGTGCTGGCCGCCGCGCTCGGCTGGCTGGTGCGGGTGGCGCGCGGAGCGGGCTGGTCGCGCTCCGTGCTGGAGCGACTGCTCACCGTGGTAGCGGCGGTACGTGGACTCGATCTCGATGCGCCGAGTTCGCCGGGCGTGCACATCGCGCTGGGTGGCATCTTCGAGTCCGTCGAGCGGTTGCTGGCGGAGCTGGATTCGCTGTGGGCGTCCGTGGATTCGGTGACCGGACAGCGCTGGGAGCGAGATCGTCCGCTGCTCGGGATCGCCGGACGGGTGCGCGATCAGCGTCTGGCTACGGCCTGGCGATCGGTGTTACCCGAGGAGAATCAGGCCGTCTGACCTGGTCCGGAAATGGGGAGCGGGCCTCGGCGAAGGGGGGGAGTTAGCCGAGGCCCGCGTAAGGTCGGCCCGGGGGGGAGGGGCCGACTTGAATGATCCTACGCGATGATTCCCGATTGTGTGCGCGTGGGGAGTGCCACTTTTGAAGATTTTTTGGGTCCGCTTACTTTCTGCTAGTTCGTGACCGTTTCGGGTAGGTGGGGCCCTCCTGGGGGCCACTGTTCGGCGGTGGCCTGGTGTTTGCCAAAACCGCTGTTGCGCAGGTCGATACCCGCTCGTTACGCGCTGTGACCCGGGCCGGTTACGGCCGGATAAAACAAGCCGACCGGTCGCTGTGTGGGGAGAATCGCTGCCCCGCGAGGACGATTCGCCCACGGTGGGCGACCGACGCGATGTGCGTCGGTAATTCGTCGGTCGGAATCTGTCGTACCCCGATGCGAACATGTGTTCGTGTTCAGCGGGTCCCGGTCGATCGAACGGTCCGAGCGAGCAAGGGGCTCGGGCGCTTTCGCGTGGGCGCAACCCGGTGCACGAGTACCGCGCGACGACGATTCGGGTAGTCCGCTACGCACGACTCGGTGGGCCGCGCGCGGGAGTATCGAACCGGTCGCACTTCGATCCGGCACCCCCGAGCACCGCCTGGATCGAGGTGCGGCCTTCGTTTGTGGGAGGCGCGTCCGGGCCGAATCGGGGGTGGGCAACCCACCCTGAACTCTGTACATTGTAGAGAGAAAAATTCGCCACGCGTCCAACGGAAGGAACGAGCGATTGCGCACCGTGTCGTACACCTCGCCCTCGCTCTCGGCGCACTCTGAGGGCAACATCGGGCAACCGCGGCACCGGCGGATGCTCGATGGTGGCGGGCTCGCGCCTTTTCAAGATCGCAAACCGGCGCAAATCGGATGAAATTGTCGGTGGGTGGCGCAATACTGACTCGGGTATCGGCCTTTTCCCTGGCCCAGCGAATTCGGTCGGCACCAGATCACTGGCGTCGTGCAAATACATCCCACGAAAACTCACGAACTCAGGAGAATCATGCCCGACGCAATAGTCGCCGAGGGTCTGGTCAAACGATATGGCGATCTGGTCGCCCTCGATGGACTCGACCTCTCGGTCCCGGCGGGGACCGTCACCGCGCTGCTCGGACCCAACGGCGCAGGTAAGACCACCACGGTCCGGGTGCTCACCACCCTGCTCGTGCCGGACGCCGGGCGGGCGACCGTCGCGGGCATCGACGTGCTGCGCGAGCCACGAACCCTGCGCTCCCGCATCGGCGCGTCCGGCCAATACGCCGCGGTGGACGAATATCTCACCGGCTTCGAGAATTTGGAAATGGTGGGCCGGCTGTATCACATGGGGGTGCAGCGCAGTAAGGAGCGCGCACGCGAACTGCTCGAGCGGTTCCGGCTCAGCGACGCCGCCGACCGGCCGGTGAAAACGTACTCCGGCGGTATGCGCAGGCGACTCGATCTGGCGGGTGCGCTGGTGGCGAACCCACCGGTGCTGTTCCTCGACGAGCCGACCACCGGCCTGGATCCACGCGCCAGGCTCGCGCTGTGGGACGTCATCGAGGAGTTGGTGGCGGGCGGCACCACGCTGCTGCTCACCACCCAGTACATGGACGAGGCCGACCGGCTGGCCGACGCCATCGCGGTGATCGACCACGGCAAGGTCATCGCCCGCGGCACCGCCGACGAGCTCAAGACCCTGGTGGGCGGTGACCGGATCGAGCTCACCGTGGACCACGCCGACAACCTCGGTACCGCGATGCAGGCGCTGAAAGGCCTGGCCGACGGCGAGATTCACGTCGAGCCCGGGCTGCGCCGCCTCACCGTCCCGGTGGCCGACGGATCGCAGGCGCTGGTCGCGGCGATCGGCAAGCTCGCCGAACACGACGTGCGGATCAACGACGTCGGCCTGCGCAGGCCCTCGCTCGACGATGTCTTCCTGACCCTCACCGGGCACGAGGCCGAGGAACTGATCAACGACAACGGCCGCGCCGCGGCAGAGCGGCAGACCGCAGTGGAAGGAACGACCCGATGACCACCATGGCTCCGGTGCACGAGCGGCTCTCGCTCGGCGACAAATTGTCGATGGTGGTGAGCGACAGCCTGACCATCGCCAAGCGCGGGGTCATCAAGATCAGGCGCGTGCCCGACGTGCTGATCTTCTCCACGCTCTCGCCGATCATGTTCGTGCTGTTGTTCGCCTACATCTTCGGCTCGGCGATCGAGATCCCCGGGGTGAGCTACCGGGAGTTCATGATCGGCGGCATCTTCGCGCAGACCGTGGTGTTCGGCGCGTCGTTCACCGGTGCGGCGCTGGCTGAGGACATGCAGAAGGGCATCATCGACCGTTTCCGTTCGCTGCCGATGGCGCCGTCGGCCGTGCTGATCGGGCGCACACTCAGCGACGTGGTGATCAACGTGGTCAGCCTGACGGTGATGTCGCTGACCGGTCTGGCGATCGGCTGGCGGATCCGTGGCTCGTTCCTGGACGCGGTGCTGGCGTTCCTGTTGCTGTTGCTGTTCGCCTACGCGGTGTCCTGGATCATGGCCTACGTCGGGCTGCTGGTGCGGGCACCGGAGGTCTTCAACAACGCCAGTTTCATCGTGGTGTTCCCGCTGACCTTCATCGGCAACACCTTCGTGCCGAGCGACAAGCTGCCGACGGTGCTGCGGGTGATCGCCGAGTGGAATCCCGTCTCCGCACTCACCCAGGCGACGCGCGATCTCTTCGGCAACACCAGTGCGGTGGCACCCACGCCCACCGCGTGGTCGCTGCGCAATCCGGAGGTGACCACGCTGATCTGGGTGGTGGTGATCATGGCGATCTTCGTACCGCTGGCGGTCCGGCAGTACAAGAAGACCGTCAGTCGCTGAACCTTTTAGCGGCCGTTCTCCGCGCCTGCTCCGGCTACCGGTGTGGGCGCGGAGCCGTTGCGGGAGTAGCCGATGCGCGGCGGCGCCGGGGCGGGTGCGGGCGGCTGCGGCCGCTTGCTGCGTACCAGCCAGGCCACGCCACCCGCGAGCGCGACGGCCGCCGCGACAATGAGCCGGTTACGAGTACGTGCGGATACATGTAGGGGCCCCATGGTCATTGGCCCATGCTGGCACAACCGCGCCGTTCATGCAGTAGCTCCAGCTCAGCGGCTCGCCCGGGTACGCCGTGGCGACTACCCATCGGCTCAGGTGGCGGGCCAGACGGCGACTTACCCTGCGGCGCGGACGACCACCGTTGCGTCGTCGGTAACTTCTCCTGGCGCACCGGAACTCGACTACCGACGCAACCCGACACGGGTGGTACCGGCCGGTGCGCTGCGGTTCCCAGGCGGCGGGACCGTAGCATTGCGGCGTGACCTCACCGAATCAGACCGCTGTGGCGACGCTCCACACGAATCGCGGCGACATCAAGATCTCGCTCTTCGGTAACCACGCCCCCAAGACGGTCCGCAACTTCATCGGGCTCGCCGACGGTTCGGCGCCGTACACCACCGCGAACGCGAGCGGCGGCAGCACCGGCCCGTTCTACGACGGCGCCGTGTTCCACCGGGTGATGGACGGGTTCATGATTCAGGGCGGCGACCCCACCGGCACCGGACGCGGCGGACCCGGCTACGAGTTCGGCGACGAGTTCCACCCGGAACTGCGCTTCGACCGCGGCTATCTGCTGGCCATGGCCAACGCCGGACCGGGTACCAACGGGTCGCAGTTCTTCATCACCGTCGGCCCGCAGCCACACCTCAACCGCAAGCACAGCATCTTCGGCGAGGTCGTCGATCCGGAGTCGCGCAAGGTCGTCGACGCCATCGCCAAGACGGCGACCGATCGCAATGACCGCCCCCTGGAACCTGTCGAAATCACCAAGATCACGATCGAATGAGCTTATGACCGCCCAGCCGCCTGCGCCGACGTGCGTTCGCCATCCCAATCGTCCGACCGGCCTGGCGTGCACGCGCTGCGGACGGCCCTCCTGCCCGGAATGTCTGCACCCCGCGGCGGTCGGCCAGCACTGTGTCGACTGCCTGCGGCAAGGCCAGCGTGACGTGGCGCCGGTGCGCACCGTCGCAGGCGCACCGGTGGCCAGGGCCTCGCTGCCCTACGTGACCTACGCGTTGATCGCGATCAACGTGGCGATCTACGCGATCACCGCGGTGCAGGCGCAAAGCCTGATGGCGAACCGGGCCTCGGCGCTGTTCATCGACTGGATGCTCTATCCACCTGCGGTGGCCGGCGGCGAGTGGTGGCGGGTGATCGGCTCCGGCTTCCTGCACTACGGTCCGATCCATCTACTGCTCAACATGTTCGCGCTGTATGTGATCGGCCGGGACGGCGAGCTGGTGCTCGGGCGGCTGCGCTACCTCGCGGTCTATCTCGTGTCGCTGCTCGGCGGTTCCGCCGCCGTCATGGTGTTCGCGCAGGACAGCTTCACCGCAGGCGCATCGGGCGCGGTATACGGCCTGTTCGGAGCGATCACCGTCATCCTGATCCGGCTGCGGCAGAACCCGAATCAGATGCTGATCCTGATCGGCATCAACGTCTTCATCAGTTTCTCGCTGCCGGGCATCTCCCTGTGGGGACATCTCGGCGGGCTGGCCGCGGGCACGCTCGCGACACTGGGCATTCTCTTCCTGCCGGGCTGGTTGCGCGTGAAATCGCAAGAGACCGCACGGCTCGTCGGCTGGGTCGCTGTCGCGGTTCTCGCGCTGGTGTCGTGCGGGGTGATCGGCGCTACCGCTATGTCGTTGGCGTGACCCGGCATTCGTGGTGTGGCTTCACGTGAAACACGGGATAGCCGGATAGCGTGGCGAAGCACAACGACCGCGTCGCTGCTGCTTGCGGGCAGATGGGGTCAGCGGGTGGTCTCGCCGGACAACCGGAGGGTGCGTACCAAGGTGTCGTAGACGTCGTCGGGGCGGGCACCCAGATCCCAGCGGCCGAAGATCAGTAGCCGCTCGGTGCCGTCGTTGTCGACGTCGATCTCCAGCATCGGCATCTTGCGGCCGAGGCGGCGGTAGTCGACCACCCTGGCGCGGATGATCTGGTCGCGGGTGTATTCGTCGGCGCCGAGCAGCGTGCGCACGACCAACCGCGGGTCGGTGCCCGCGACGGCGGTCAGCCGTGGTCGCTGCCGGAAGCCGAGCCCGGCCAGCACCAGGAGCCCGGCCGCCGCCAGTCCGATGAGCAGGCGGCTCGCGGCCTCGTTGGACAAGATCGCGGCGACGGCCAGCACGATGCCACCACCGGTCACCGCGACGAGGGCCGGTGTCGGCGTGGTCCAGGCGAGCCGAGGCGTGGCCTCGCGGGGCTGTGGATCGGGAGAATCAGGTGTCACGGGTCACTTTCCCCAAGCACTCCTCGAGTTGTCCACAGGTTCATCCACAGGTGTGCATGAATGACACGTCTGTAATCTAGATGTGGTGCCTGCGTTACCTGGAACAGCCCAGATGTGGTGTCAGCGCCACCGCATGGTCATGATCAGACCGACCACCATGAGGCCGAATCCGATCAGGAAGTTCCACGCGTTCAGATCACTCATCCAGCTGATGTGATCGGCGGCGAGGTAATAGACGAGCAGCCACACCAGCCCAGCGAGCATGAAACCGAGCATGATGGTGACGTACCAGACCGGCGACGGCCCGGCTTTCACCTTCACCGGCGTCCGGCTGGCAGGGTTGATCGTGTAGTCGGTCTTCTTCCGGACCTTCGACTTGGGCATGACGTCCTCGTATTCGGCGTGCAGGTCGGTACCGGCGGGGCAGGCGCGGGTGGTGGTGCGGAGCTCGCTCGCCACGGTGGACGAGGCTCTGGCGCCCTCCGGTGTGCCTCTAGGCTATCCCAACTGGTATTGGATGCGACGCGGTGCCGTGCGGGGACGTAATCTCGGATCATGCGTGTTCTGGTCGTCGACAATTACGACAGCTTCGTCTTCAACCTGGTCCAGTACCTCGGGCAGCTGGGTGCCGAGGCCGTGGTGTGGCGCAACGACGACCCGAACCTGGCCGATGTCGACGCCGTCGTGGCCGAATTCGACGGCATCCTGATCAGCCCCGGGCCCGGTTCCCCCGATCGCGCGGGCGCCAGCATCGACCTGGTGCGAGCCTGCGCCCGCCACACCGTGCCGCTGCTCGGCGTGTGCCTCGGCCATCAGGCCATCGGCGAAGCCTTCGGCGCGACGGTGACCCGCGCGCCCGAGCTGCTGCACGGCAAGACCAGTTCGGTGTTCCACATCGGCGCCGGTGTGCTGGCCGGCCTGCCCGACCCGTTCACCGCGACGCGCTACCACTCGCTCACCGTCCCCGAAGACACGCTGCCCGACGAGCTCGAGGTGCTCGGACGCACCGAATCCGGCATCGTGATGGCCATGCGGCATCGCACCCTGCCGATCCACGGTGTGCAGTTCCACCCCGAATCGGTGCTGACCCAGGGCGGGCACCGGATGCTGGCCAACTGGCTCGGCGTCTGTGGCGAGCGCCCGGCCGAGGGCCTGGTGGAGATGCTCGAGGCGGAGGTCGCCGCGCTGGTGCTGCAGTAGATCGGACGCAGTGTGCGACCGGAGGCGTGGCAGTGAGCGGACGTGGTCAGCGACCGGGAGGCGTGCAGTGAACGGACGCGGTGGGCGACCGGGAGATGTGGGACGCAGTCAGCGACCGGAGGTGCGGCAGTGACCCGTCCATATGTGCTGCTGTCGGTCGCGGTGAGCGTCGACGGATACATCGACGACGCGAGCCCTGAGCGTCTGCGGCTGTCGGACCCGGCGGATTTCGACCGGGTGGATCAGGTGCGTGCGGATTCCGACGCGATCCTGATCGGCGCTGAAACACTGCGCCGCGACAACCCTCGGCTGTTGGTCGACAGCGCCGAGCGCAGGACCGCACGGGTCGAGGCGGGCAAACCGGAGTACCCGCTGAAGATCACCGTCACGGCGAGCGGTGACCTCGACCCGGACCTGCGGTTCTGGCAGCACGGCGGCGACAAGCTGGTGTACACGACCGAGGCGGGCGCAACGCGGCTCGCCGATCGCCTGTCCGACCTTGCCGAAATCGTCTCGCTCGGCGCCGAACTCGACTTCGGCGCCCTCCTGGACGATCTCGGTCGCCGCGGCATCGCCCGCCTCATGGTCGAGGGTGGCACCCGCATCCACACCACCTTTCTTGCCGACGACCTCGCCGACGAACTGCACCTGGCGGTCGCACCACTGTTGGTCGGTGACCCCGAAGCCCCGCGATTCCTCGACGCCGCAAGCTATCCCGGCGCCCCGCACCGCCGCATGCGGCTGATCGACATCGCCCTGTTCGGCGACGTCGCGGTCTTGCGCTACCGCCCGAAGTCCGAACCCATGGCCGAGCGCGACACTCGGTACATGCGGCGGGCCATCGAACTCGCGTGGCGGTGCCCGCCGAGCGAGACCGCGTTCTCCGTCGGTGCGGTGATCGTGGCCGACGATGTGGAGATCGCCACCGGCTACTCGCGCGAGAGCGATGCGAAGGTGCATGCCGAGGAGTCGGCGCTGGACAAGCTCGACGCGGACGATCCGCGGCTGGCCAGGGCGACGATCTACACCACGCTGGAACCGTGTTCGCAGCGGGCCACCGCGACCCGGCCGCCGTGTACCGACCGGATCCTGCGGGCGGGAATTCCCCGGGTCGTGCTGGCCTGCCGCGAGCCGGCGACGTTCGTGACGAACTGTGTCGGCGTGGAGAAGCTGCGCGAGCAGGGCGTCGAGGTGATCGAGCTGACCGAGCTGGCGGCGGAGGCGATGTCGATGAACGGTCACCTCGAGTTGTCCTGAGGCGAACCAAGGTTCAGCACGCAACGTTCTCCGTCGTTGCGGCGGCTGGAGATTCGTGATCGAACGTCGATGACTGCCAACTCTGAGCTGTCGAGAAAACTTCCGACTTCGATGGAACCGATTCCGGGATCGACGCGTCAGATCCTATAGAACACAAGATCTTATAGAACCTGGTGTTGGGGAGCTGCCACTCCCCAACACCCGGAGCTGCACGCATGCAGCAATTCACAGTTCACAACACAGATTGGAACACTGCCATGATAAACCTTCGGAGGCTCGCCGCGAGTGTCGTCGGCGCGTCCGCCGCCGCCATTATGTTGAGCAGCATGGCTGCCGGCACTGCTTCGGCGCAAAGCCTGCTCAAGCCCCCCTTGCACTGCGGGCAGAACGGACAGTTCACCGAAATCAAAGAAGATGGCTATCCCTACGGGTACCAGTTGTACAAAAAGGATGGAAACACCTACTACTACATAGTGCACCTTGCGCACATAACAGGCTGGGTGCCGATCGGTGAAGTGACCTGCATGGCCGGTCCCGGGTCCGATTACCAGCACTACTGAGCAGCATTCAGCTGTTTCGGTGAAACAACCGGCGCCGCAATGCGTTAGGTGGAACCGAAATCACCGGACATCTGCGGCTCTTTGATACCGAAACATCGCGACGGTGCGAGTGCGGCCCACGCGGCCGCGTCGATACGCCGCCGCGGGCGAGGCCTCCGGCAGCGAGTTTTGCGACCGAGCAGAATCCGCACACCGGAGGCCTCGTGCTCAGCACGCCCACCCGAGTGCACGACCCGCCGAGAAGCCTGGGCCCGGTGTCGAAGTTCACCTCCGGGTTCTAGGGTCGCCCGTAGACCGCCGTCACGAACTCACCGAGCTGGTTGTCGTCGAGGTGCCTGGCCAGGTCGGCCTCGCTGATCATGCCGACCAGCCGCTTGTTGTCGATCACCGGCATCCGCTTGACCCGATGACTCTCCATCTCGTCGAGCACCTCCTCGACGTCGGCGTCGGCGGCGACCCAGCGTGGCGTGGACTCGCAGAGTTCCTCGGCCCGTGTGGTGGCCGGCGAACGACCCTGCGCAACGCATTTCACGACAATGTCGCGGTCGGTGATGATGCCGCACATGCGATCGTTGTCGTCGGCGATGACCAGTGATCCGACGCCGAGTTCGGCCATCACCCGGGCGGCCTTCCCGACGGTCTCCTCCTTGGAGATCCACTGCGCACCGGGTTTCATGATGTCCCTGGCGGTAGTCATAAGGCTTCCTCCTCGTTGCTCAGCACTGCTGATCCGGATGGAGCACACCCAATTCTGCCGCCGATCACACCGACCGGTCGGTGTTTCGGCGATACCGCTACCTCACGGCGGGCCGAGGACGCCCACACCGACCGACACGGTCCCGTTCTTCGGGATGGAACCGCTGGCCGACGGCTGCTGGCTGAGGATCCGGCCCACGCTGCTCGTGTCGAAGGTGCCCTGCGGGGACTGGCTGATCTGGCTCTGCGTGCCGGTCCAGCCTTCCGCACGCAGCTTGTCCACCGCCTGCGCGACCGTGAGACCCACCAGCGACGGCATCTTGATCTGATCGCTGGACACCTGCACGGTGACCGTCGAGCCCTTCTCCGCCGTCGCGCCGCCCGCGGGGCTGGTCGAGAGCACCTCGCCCTTGGGCCGCGACGACGGCACCTCCTGGATCGAGATCTTGAATCCGGCGCTGTCCACCAGGTTCGGCCGGGCAACGTCGATGTCCTGACCGATCACGTTCGGCACCCGGACCGATTCCGGGCCGGAGCCGATGGTGACGACGATGGCCCGGTCCACATCCACCCGAGAACCCGCCGACGGGTCCTGCCCGATGACCTTGTCGGTGTCCTGCGTGCTGGACGGCTTACGCACCACATTCGGATCCATTTGCAGGTTGCCGTTGCGCAATGCGGCTTCGGCCTCCTGCTGGCTCATCCCGTCGAGCTTCGGCACCTGCACCTGGGCCGGGCCGGTGGACACCTGAATGGTGACGTTGCTGCCCTTGTCCGCCCGCGCACCGCCGAGCGGTGCGGTGGAGATGACGTTCCCGGTGGCCACCTTGCTGTCCGGTTTCTGCTGGATGGAGACGGCGAAACCGGCCTGCTGGAGCGTATCGGCCGCCTGCTGCGCGGACTTGCCCGAAAGGTCGGGTACGGCAACCTGTTCCGGCTTGCTGCCCGGTCCGACCCACACCCAGAACAAGGCGAGCAGCACGGCGACACCGGCGGCCGCGGCGACGGCGACATAGATGGAGCGGCGCGGACCGCCGGATTCGGGCGGACCCTGCTCGGCGGTGTCGTCGTTGCGCTCGACGGTGCGGTAGCTGCGCGGCGCGGGCTCGTTCGAGCCGAAGACGGTGGTGCGGTCCTCGTCGGTCATCACCATCGGCGCGATGGGCTTCTGCCCGCCGAGCACCCGGATCAGGTCGGCCCGCATCTCGGCCGCGCTCTGGTAGCGGTTGGCCGGGTTCTTGCTCATCGCCTTGAGGATCACCGAGTCCAGCTCGCGCGGCACCCCGGGATGCACGTGCGACGGCAGCCGCGGGTCCTCCCGGACGTGCTGGTAGGCGACCGCGACCGGCGAGTCACCGGTGAAAGGCGGCTCACCGGTGAGGATTTCGAACAGCACGCAACCGACGGAGTAGACGTCCGAACGGGCGTCCACCGTCTCGCCGCGCGCCTGCTCGGGCGAAAGATACTGTGCGGTACCGATTACCGCGGCCGTCTGGGTCATCGGGTTGGAGCTGTCGGCGAGCGCCCTGGCGATGCCGAAGTCCATCACCTTCACCGCGCCGGCCCGGTTGATCATGATGTTGGCCGGCTTCATGTCGCGGTGCACGATGCCGGCCTTATGGCTGAAATCCAATGCGGCACACACGTCCGCGACGACTTCCATGGCGCGGCGCGGCGGCAGCGGACCTTGGCCGCGCACGATGTCGCGCAGCGTGTCGCCGTCGACGTACTCCATCACGATGTAGGGCAGCGGGCCGTCGTCGACCTTGGCCTCGCCGGTGTCGTACACCGCGACGATGGCCGGATGATTCAGCGCGGCGGCGTTCTGGGCCTCGCGCTTGAACCGCAGATAGAAGGTGGGGTCGCGGGCCAGGTCGGCCCGCAGCACCTTGATCGCCACGTCCCGGCTGAGCCGCAGATCGCGCGCCTTGTGCACCTCGGACATGCCGCCGAACCCGATGATCTCGCCCAGCTCATAGCGGGAGGAGAGATTCTTCGGGGTCGTCATTGTTGTCCTTGCGAAGAGGTTTTGGGCGCGCTGGGGGTGGCGGAGCTTCGAGCACTGTTCCCCGGAAATGGTATGTCGATAGTGGGGATTCGGGGCAGGGTCGTCGCCGGTGTTGTCGTCGTCGGCTTGGTACTGCTCGGCGGCGTGGTGGTCGGCGACGGCGTGGTCGTCGTCGGTTCCGGCGTGGTGGTGGTCGGTTCGGTGGTGGTCGGCTCCGTGGTCACCACCGGCGGCGGAACGGGTTTGGGCGTCGTCGTGCTGGTCACCGGCGGCGGTGGCGGCTTCGGCGCCTGCGTGGTCGTGGTGGCGGGCGGGACCTTCGAATCCGGGTTCGTATCGCCACCGAACATCAGGTAGAGCACGATGGCGAGCAGCAGCACCGCGCCCGCGCCGAGCGCGGCCATCCACTTCTGCGTGGTGGTGTACTTCTTGCCGTTCTCCGGCGGCAGCTGATTGCCGCCGGTCCCGTTGTTGAGCATGGTCGCGGGCGCACCGGTGCCGTTGGCGTAGCCCGCGTCGTTGAGGGCCGCGCCTGCGGGCGTGGAGTAGTGCACGGTCGCGCCGTCGAACTCCGATGGCGTGGAGGGCAATGCGACGGTCGGTCCCGGCGGCAGCACCCGGGTGGCGCCGGTCATCGACATGGACGGGTTGGCCCCGGTCGGGGTCGGCGGCCTGCGGCCCGCGCGCACCGCGGCGACCGCGTCGGCGAATTCGCCGCCGCGCGAGTAGCGGCCCTTCGGATCCTTGCCCATGGTGATCTCGATGAGCTCACGCACGTTGGCAGGCAGGTCGCCCGGCATCGGCGGCGGCGTTTCGCGCACGTGCTTCATCGCCACGGTGATCGCGCCGTCGCCGCTGAACGGCCTGGTCCCGGCGAGCGCCTCGTAGCCGACCACGCCGAGTGAATACACATCGCTGGCGGCGGTGGCGTCCTCGCCGACCGCCTGCTCCGGCGCGATGTACTGGGCGGTGCCCATCACCATGCCGGTCTTGGTCACCGGCGAGGCGTCGACCGCCTTGGCGATGCCGAAGTCGGTGATCTTCACCTGACCGGTCGGCGTCACCAGGATGTTGCCCGGCTTCACGTCGCGGTGCACGACCCCGGCCCGGTGCGCCACGTCCAGCGCGCGACCGGTCTGCTCGAGCATGTCGAGACCCTGGCCAACGGAGAGCCTGCCGAGCCGGTTCAGCACCGTGTTCAGCGGCTCGCCCTGCACCAATTCCATGACCAGATAGGCGGTTTCGCTGCCCTGCGGGTCGGTGGTCTCGCCGTAGTCGTAGATCCCCGCGATGCCGGGGTGGTTCAGCTGGGCGGTGGTCCTTGCCTCGGTGCGGAACCGTTGCCGGAACGTCGGGTCGGCGGAGAACTCCGACTTGAGCACCTTGACCGCCACCCGGCGGTCCAGCCGGGTGTCCAGCGCCTCCCAGACCTGGCCCATGCCGCCGGTCGCGATCAGGCGCTGCAGCCGGTACCGGTCGGCGATCATCGCACCGTTGTTCAGCATCCCCGTACCTTCACTCGCACATCCATATCGTTCAGCCCCCTCGCAGACCGGCGTCCAAGACCGCGCGTGCGATCGGCGCGGCCACCTTGCCACCCGTCGCGCCGAGTGCCCGGTCGCCGCCGTTCTCCACGATCACCGCGATGGCGATCTTCGGGTTCTGCGCGGGCGCGAAGGCGATGTACCAGGCGTGCGGTGGGGTATTGCGGGGATTGCTGCCGTGCTCGGCGGTGCCGGTCTTGGACGCGATCTGATAGCGGGAAGACCTGCTACCGCCGGTGTTCTCCTCCGACGCGATCATCAGATTCGTCAGCGATGACGCTACCTGGGCATTGAACGCTTGGCCCAGCGAGACCGGCTTGGTCTTGGACAACTCACTGAGGTCGGGCCCCTGCAGTTGGTCGACCAAATGCGGCTCCATCCGGACGCCGCCGTTGGCGACCGTCGCCGCGATCACGGCGTTGTCCAGCGGAGTCAGCGCCACGTCGCGCTGTCCGATGCTGCTCTGGGCCAGCGCGGCGTTGTCCGGCATGGTGCCGACCGTGCTCTCGGCGACCGGGACCGGGATGCCCCGGTTCTCGCCGATGCCGAAGGCGGCGGCCTGGTCCTTGAGTTTCGCAGCCCCCACCTTGACACCGAGTTCGGCGAACGCGGTGTTGCAGGAGAGCCGGAACGCTTCGTAGAGCGAGGCGCTCTGGCCGCCACCACAGTTGGAGCCGTTGTAGTTCTCCAGCGTGGTGCTCGTGCCGGGCAGGGTGATGTTCGGCGCCGCGGTGAACTGATCCTCCGGCGTCGCGATGTTGTTCGCCAGCGCGGCCGCGGTGACCACCACCTTGAAGGTGGAGCCGGGCGGATAGGTCTGCGAGACAGCCCGATTCAGCATCGGCTGCTTCTCGTCGGCGCTGAGCGCCTCCCAGGTCTGGGTGCCGCGGGCGCCGTCGTGGCCGGACAGCTGGTTCGGATCGTAGCTCGGGGTGGACACCATGGTGAGGATCCGGCCGGTGCTCGGCTCGATCGCCACCACCGAACCGGTGTAGCCCTTGCTGGTGAGCTGGTCGTAGGCCACCTGCTGCATGGCCGGGTCGAGGGTGGTGATCACGTTGCCGCCGCGCGGATCGCGTCCGGACACCATGTCGACCAGCCGCGAGCCGAACAGGTGGCTGTCGGAACCGTTGAGCACCGAATCTTCGGCCCGCTCCAGCCCGTTGCTGCCGTACTGCATCGAGTAGAAGCCGGTGACAGGTGCGAACGCCTCGGGGGAGCTCGGGTAGGTGCGCAGGTACTTGTAGCGGTCCTCGGTGGCCACCGAGTTGGCGAGCACCGTGCCGCCCGCGGAGATCTGCCCGCGCTGGCGCGAGTACTCGTCGAGCAGCACCCGGGAGTTGCGCGGGTCGGTGCGGTAGTCGTCGGCCTTGATCACCTGGACGTAGGTCGCGTTGACCAGCAACGCGACGATCATCAGCATCACCGCGATCGCGACCCGGCGTAGTGGTGTGTTCATGTGGCGGGCCCTGCTTCCGGTCGGCCCGCGTCGGGCTTGCGCAGCAGCTCGGTGGCCGCCTCCGCGATCGGGGCTGCGGGCACGCTCTTGCGGGCCGGTGCCGGCGCGCGTGCCGCGTCCGAGACCTTGATCAGCAGCGCGAGCAGCGCGTAGTTGGCCAGCAGCGACGAGCCGCCGTAGGACATGAAGGGTGTGGTGAGACCGGTCAGCGGAATCAGTTTGGTGACACCGCCGACCACGACGAACAGCTGGATCGCGACGGTGAACGCGAGGCCTGCGGCCAGCAGCTTGCCGAAACTGTCGCGCACGGCCAGGGCGGTGCGCAGGCCGCGCACGATGAACACCAGGAACAGCACCAGCACCGCGGTGAGCCCGATCAGGCCGAGCTCCTCACCGATCGTGGTGATGATGAAGTCGGTCTTGGCGAAGGGCACCTGGTTCGGGCGTCCGCTGCCGAGGCCGGTCCCCGCGAGTCCGCCGGTCGCCAGCCCGAACAGCGACTGGGAGATCTGATAGCCGGTGTTGTTGTAGTCGTCGAACGGATGCAGCCAGGTCTGGGTGCGGATCTTCACGTGCCCGAAAGTCTGGTAGGCGAAGAAGAATCCGAGGGTGAGCAGCGCGCCGCCGATCACCAGCCAGCCCACCCGCTCGGTGGCGATGTAGAGCATCACCAGCACCGTGCTGAAGATCAGCAGCGAGGTGCCGAGGTCCTTCTCGAAGACGAGCACGCCGACACAGACGATCCAGACCACCACGATCGGGCCGAGGTCGCGTCCGCGTGGGAACTCCATGCCGAGCAGGTGCTTGCCGGCGGCGGTGAACAGATCGCGCTTGGCCACCAGCACCGAGGCGAAGAAGATGATCAGCAGGATCTTCGAGAACTCCGCGGGCTGGATGCTGAATCCGGTGATCTTGATCCAGTTCTTGGAGCCGTTGATCTCGGAGAAGCGGCTGGGCAGCACGGCGGGCAGCGCCAAGGCGATCAATCCGATCAGACCAAGGGTGTAGCCGTAGCGGGCCAGCGTGCGGTAGTCGCGCAGCGCGATCAGCAGCCCGATGAACACGATCATGCCGAGGGTGGTCCACAGGATCTGCTGGTTGGCGTCGGGCGACGGCATCGGCCAGGAGTTGTAGACCGCGTTCTGCTCATCGGCCAGGTCGAGCCGGTGGATCAGCACCAGTCCGAGTCCGTTGAGCAGCGCGACGATCGGCAGCAGCAGCGGGTCGGCGAAGGGCGCGAACCGGCGCACCGCGAGGTGGGCGACGCCGAACAACGCCAGAAAAGCCAGGCCGTACTTGGCGATATCCCAGGTGACCGACTGCTCTTGGCTGGCCTCCACCAAAAACAGTGAGGCCGTGGTGATCACCGCCGCGCCGGCCAGCAGCAACAGCTCGGCATTGCGTCTGGTGCTCGGCGGTGGCGCGGGAGCGAAGCCGCCGGGGGACTGGGAAAGGCCCCAGCGGACGGCGGTGCCGGCGCGGACATCAGTCCGTCACCCGGCAGTTCTCCCCCGCGATCTGGGGGTTCGGCGGAACCGGTGCTTCCGACTTCGTCGGTGTCTTGAGATCGGTGCCCGCATCACCGTTGCCGGGGACGGGCGGAGCCGGCGGTGCGGGCTCGGAGGTCGGGGCGGCCGCGGTACTCGGGGCGGCCGGCCCGGGCGGCGGCGGCTCGGTGGTCGGCAGCACGCCGGGCTGGGGGACCGAGGTCTTCGCCGGGCACGGCGGCAGCAGCTCGCCCTGCGCGATCGAGCGCATCTGGTCCTTGGCCCGGTCCAGCGAGCCGGGCGGCAGGCCCTTGCCGACCTGTTCGCGGCCGGTCTGCTTGAGATCGGTGACCTTCAGCTGCTTGCACGACGACGGCAGATCCCCGCCGGGGTCGACCAGGGACAGTTCCCCGGTCTTGGTGACGCAGCCGACGAGATTCACGTCGTGGATCGAGTACCCGAGCACCGAGCCGGGTAGCCCGCGCAGGATCACCACGGAGCCGTTGTCGGCCCCGACGTAGTAGTTGCTGCGAATCATCTTGTAGCCGACCAGCAGTCCGACACCGACGGCCAGCACCAGCGCGAACGCGAGGACGAACCAGCGCAGTTTGCGCGCCTTGCCCTTCGGTTCCGGCTCGGGTGTCGCGGCGGCCCGGCGCGGCGCGGCCCGCGGCGGGCGCATGGCCGCCGCGCGTCCGGCCGCGGTGTTCGGCGGTGGTGTGTCCTCGTCCACCCCGGACGCGGCACCGGCCACGATCGGGTGACTCTGGCCGTAGTCGAGATCGATCACGTCCGCGACGACGACGGTGACATTGTCGGGTCCGCCGCTGCGCAACGCGAGTTCGATGAGCCGGTCGGCACATTCGTCGGTGGTGCCCTCGCGCATGGTGTTCGCGATGGTCTCATCGCTCACCACATCGGACAGACCATCCGAGCACAGCAGATAGCGGTCCCCGGCGCGGGCCTCGCGCATGATCAGCGTCGGCTCGATCTCGTTGCCGGTGAGCGCGCGCATGATCAGCGAGCGCTGCGGGTGCGTGTGCGCCTGCTCGGGCGTGATCCGGCCCTCGTCCACCAGTGACTGGACGAACGTGTCGTCCCTGGTGATCTGCGCCAGTTCGCCGCCGCGCAGCAGATAGGCACGGGAGTCACCGATGTGCACCAGGCCGAGCTTCTTGCCCGCGAACAGGATTGCGGTGAGCGTGGTGCCCATCCCGTCGAGTTCGGGCTCCTCCTCGACCTGATCGGCGATGGCGGCGTTGCCCTCCCTGGTCGCCGAATCCAGCTTGCCGAGCAGATCGTCGCCAGGCTCGTCGTCGTCCAGATGGGCCAGGGCGGCGATCATCAACTGCGACGCCACCTCGCCCGCGGCATGGCCACCCATGCCGTCGGCGAGCGCGAGTAATCGCGCGCCGGCGTAGACGGAGTCTTCGTTGTTGCCCCGGACGAGACCGCGGTCGCTACGCGCTGCGTAGCGGAGAACGAGTGTCACGATCGCAACTCGATCACTGTTTTGCCGACCCGGACAGGCGTGCCGAGCGGAACCCGCACGGCAGTGGTGACTTTCGCGCGATCGAGGTAGGTGCCGTTCGTCGAGCCGAGGTCTTCGACGTACCAATCATCGCCACGCGGGGACAGTCGCGCATGTCTGGTCGAGGCGTAATCATCGGTGAGCACCAGCGTGGAGTCGTCCGCACGCCCGATGAGCACCGGTTGGGTGCCTAGCGAGATGCGGGTGCCGGCGAGTGAACCTTGAGTCACCACAAGAAATTTGGCGCCCTTCTGGCCCCGGCTGAAGGAGGGCAGCACCGCGGAACCGCGTGCGGCCCTGGGCTGTATCCGTATGCCGGATGCCGCGTAGATGTCGCTGCGCAAGGTGCGCAGCACCGCCCACACGAACAACCACAACAGCAGCAGGAACCCCGCACGGGTCAGTTGCAGGATCAGTCCCTGCACGGCGTTCCACCTCCTGTTCGACCGTGTATGTCGGTGCCGTAGGTGCGGTTCGACCACCCCCACCAGCATGCTGGTCTTGCCGACCCCGGGTTCCGGTGCCGTGCGTGTGTTGGCAGCATCATAGGGCCGTAGGTCGAGTTCGATCACGATACGACCGACGAATCCTTGATGGCCAAGTCGTGACCTGCATCGCGAGCTTACGGGATCAGACGATACGGATCAGGATCTCGGAGTGCCCGGCGCGGATCACGTCCCCGTCGGCGAGCTGCCAGTCTTGCACGGGAGAACCGTTGACCAGCGTGCCGTTGGTGGAACCCAGATCCGAGAGCATGGCGGTCTGCCCGTCCCAGCGGACCTCGATGTGCCTGCGCGAGACACCGGTGTCGGGCAGCCGGAAATGCGCGTCCTGGCCACGCCCGATGATGTTGCTGCCCTCACGCAACTGGTACGTGCGGCCGCTGCCGTCGTCGAGCTGAAGAGTCGCGGAGTAGCCCGAACCCGCCTGTGGGGGAGCGGCATACGCGGGCGCGGCGCCATAGCCCGGCTGCGCGCCGTAGCCGGGCTGCTGCGAGTAGGCCTGGCCGTAACCACCCTGGTCATCCTGGCCGTAGGCACCCGGCTCGGCGTAGGCCTGCTCGCCGTAACCGGGCTCCTGGTAACCCTGCTGGCCGTAGCCCGGCTGGGCGTAGCCCGCGCCTTGCTGGCCGTAGGCCGGATCCGCGTACGCCTGATCGCCGTAACCTTGCTGGGCGTAACCCTGCTGGCCGTAGCCCGGCTCCTGGTAGCCCGGCTGACCGTAGGCCGGCGGTTCCTGATAGCCCGGCTGGCCGTACGCGGGCTCCTGATAACCCGGCTGCCCGTAACCGCGATCGGCGTAGCCCGGCTGCTGGGCGGCGTAGCCCGGCTCCTGATACCCCGGCTGCCCGTAGGCCTGGCCACCCTGTTGGTAGTCGTAGCCGTTCTGGTAGTCGCCGTAACCCTGCTGACCCTCCGGCGCCGGATAGTCGGCGCCGTAGGGCGCCGCGCCGCGACCGTAGTCCTCGCGGTACGCGCCGTTCTGCGCGCCGCCGCGACCGGCAGGCGGTGGGGCGTACCCGCGGTTGCGTGGATCGGACTCCGCGGGCTCACGGCTCGGGTCGTAGCCTGAGTTCTGCGTCATGGGGCCAGCTCCTGGTTGCGGGTTTGCAGGTCGTTGTGGCGTGCGTTCAGGGCTGTGAGCTGGTGTAGCTCCGCGGCCGACGTCCGGATCGACCCGGCCGCTAGCCCTGAACTGTCCGGTGTGCAGCGTAGGGGATGCCTCGAACGCCACGTGTACTTCGCCGTAGGTCTGCCAGCCTTGCTCGCGGATGTAATCCTGCAGGTGTTTGGCGAACGCGCGGGTGGTGAGGTCGTGATCGGCGTCCAACTGCTGGTGATCGGAGGAATTGATAGTGATCACATAGCTGTTGGGTGCCAACAGGTGCCCGCCGTCGAGCTCTTGGACATGATCAGCGGCCTCACGTTGCAGCGCCGCCTCCACCTCCTGGGGCACGACGTTGCCGCCGAACACCCTGGCGAACACATCACCGACGGCGCCCTGAAGACGACGCTCGAACCGTGAAACGATGCCCATTCCGGCCTCCCTTCGGTGAGCGTCTCTTCTGCTGATACGTAACAACGACACACGCATATGGCGTGTCGCCCATCGAGCACGTTCATTGCATGATATCCACGATCGTCCACACCTGTAACTCTTGGAACGATCAGCGGGTTCCCGCGCCTGTCCAGCCCCCGCGTCACGGCCCCACACAGCCGATTTCGTGTCGGCGCGGACTGCGTGATACTGTCTTGCGAGTCGCTCGGGCGAGTGGCGGAATGGCAGACGCGCTGGCTTCAGGTGCCAGTGTCCTTCGGGACGTGGGGGTTCAAGTCCCCCTTCGCCCACTTCACTCGGGGAAGCTCGTGCTCGCAAGAGCACGAGCTTTTCTCGTTTCGTCCTTTTGTCTTTGTGGGGCGCAGCCCCACACCCGCTCGGCGGGGCTTCGCCCCCCGAACCCCCCAGGTCGATGGGTTACCCCGCGTGTGGTTGCGTGAGTGGGGTGGTCGGCGCTGCAGGTGAACGTGTGACCGGTGGAGCGCGGACATTGCCTCGACGTGCGTGAGTGCCAGGATGCTGCGTCTGGTGTGAGTTGTACCGCCTTCGCGGCTGTTCGTGAGTTTCACGATCGTCGGTCTGCCGGGTGTGTTCTCGGGGGAACTCGAGTCCGAGGGCCGCGTTGTTTCGTTTCGGTGTACCGGGATCGGTGGGGGTGCTGGTGACTCGGGTTGGTGGAGTTGGGTTCTCGTCGGCACGTGCGGTCGACGTGCGGAGGCATATCCACAAGCTGTGCACAACTGCTGGTATCCACAGGTTTGTCCGAGGTGAAATCCGCCCAGTGGGCGTTATTTTCGGTTATTTCGGATTGTGTACGTGACTGTTCTCTTTGTTCGGTGACGTGTTTTCACATCGGACATTTCGGGCCGGATAGGTGCGGAAAAGGTATCGGGCGGAAGTTAATTGGGGGTTGGGGGGAGCGGTGTTGTGGGTGGTAGAGGCGATTTGAATGCGTTCTCTCTCGCGTTTCGCGCTGGATTATTCAAATGTTCATCTACGATTGCGGCGGCTCACACCGGAGTGGTCACTTCGCAAATACCTGCATTCGTCGGGGATTTGGTGCTGCGACTTCCGGTTGCGGCTTGTCATGCACCTCTCCCTCAGCTGAAGGATCAGGTATGAACATGTTCAAAACACGGCACCGCCGATATGGGCGGGCAACGATGTTGGCCGCGGGGGCCGCGGTCGTGATTCAAGTGGCCACCGCAGGTTTTGCCGCGGCGTGCCCGTGCGCGTCGGATGACTATGTACCGATTCAGCCCGCACTGACTCCGCCGGCAATGCCCGCCGAGGATCAGGTGTTTCTCAATCCGCCGCGCGATGTTGTCGCGGCCAAGCAGCCGGGCGAGATCATCGCCGCGCGCGAAGTGCATCCCGCGTTCCAGTCGATCATTCAGCCGGACGTGGACGCGTGGCAGCTGTCCTACCGGTCGAACAACAGTCGCGACGAGCCGATCGCGGCGGTCACCACGGTGATGAAGCCGCGCGGCAAGGCGCCGACGAACTTGGTGTCGGTGCAGATCCCGGAGGACGCGGTCGCGGCGCACTGCGCGCCGTCCTACACCAGCCAGCTGTTGGCGCTGCCACCGAACTACGCGGGCACGATGGGCCCGAATTTCATGCTGCCGATGGCTCTTTACGCGGTCACGAAGGGTTGGGGCGTCTCCATTCCCGATCACGAAGGCCTGCTCTCCGCCTTCGCCGCGGGCCCGCTGGCGGGCCGGATCACCCTCGACGGCATCCGGGCTGCGGAGAACTTCAAGCCGATGGAGTTGCATCAGGGCCGCGACACCAAGGTCGGCCTGTGGGGCGACTCGGGTGGTTCCATCCCGACGATGCACGCCGCTGAGCAGCGCGCGACCTACGCACCGGACGTCAACCTGGTCGGCACCGTCTCCGGCTCCACCGCCGCGGACCTGCGGGACCTGGTCGACTATCAGAACAATGGTCCCGCCGCCGGAACGGTGTTCGCGGGCATCATCGGCCTGAGTCGCGAATACCCGGAATTGCAGACGTATCTGGATCAGCACATGAATCCGCTGGGCCAGGGCCTGCGGACCGTACACAGCAATGTGTGCCAGGGCTGGTCGGTTTCGAGTTTCCCCAACCTGAACATCAAGGGACTGTTCGATACACCGGATGTGACGCGTGAGCCGCTGCCGAGCAAGGTACTCGATCAGGTCAAGATGGGAAATGCGACTCCCGATCGGCCGACATATATCTTCCAGTCGATGGGTGACTGGATCATGCCCGCCTACGCGACCGACCGACTGGTGGATACCTACTGCCAGAACGACGGGCAGATCACCTACCGGCGCATCCAGATCGGCGAGGCCTACTCGCAGGCATTCTTGTCGGTGCCGGGCACATATCAGTGGCTGCAGGAGCGTTTCGACGGTGTTCCCGTCGGCAGCGGCTGCAATAGGCAGGATGTCGCGGCAATCGCGAAGGACGATTCCCCGGAGATGAACGAATGGGTGTCGATCGTCGGTCCGGAGCTGACTGCTTCCGCGGCCAAGCCCGCCTGATTGCACGACAGGTGAGGATGGCGAAATCGGTGTCGGGCTGATCATTTCGACCGGACGCCGTGAACCACATCGCCGACCGTTGTGGTTCGACCCGCCGAAAGAAGGCCCGGTCCACCAGGACCGGGCCTTCTCGCTGTCTCGGACTAGATCGCCGGATCCGGCACGGGCGAGGTCAGCACACAATGCGTGCCCCGATAGATCGTCGGCATGCAGCGATTGCAATGGGTGCACCCGGACACGCTCGCCGCGTCGGCGCGCAGGCGGTTGACCAACTCCGGATCGTGCAGGAGCGCGCGAGCCATGGCGACGAACTCGAAGCCGTGCGACATCGCGGTCTCGACGGCGCCGCGCGAGGCGATGCCGCCGAGCAACACCAGCGGCAGGTCCAGTTCCGCTCGGAAGCGCAGCGCCTGCTCGAGCAAGTAGGCCTCCTGGTATGGATAGGTGCGCAGAAATCGGCGGCCCGCGAAGCGAATACCCCAGCGCTGCGGCGGTGGGAACTGGTCGGCGAACTCGCGCAGCGGCACGTCGCCGCGGAACAGATACATCGGATTGCGCAGCGAACTGCCGACGGTGAGCTCGAGCGCGTCGAGGTTGCCGTCGCGTGCGAGCCACCGTGCGACGGACAGGCTTTCGTCGCCGCCGAAGCCGCCGCGCACGCCGTCGTCCATATTGAACTTGGCGAGTACCGCGATCTCGTCGCCGACCTCCTGCCGCACCGCGTCCGCGGTCTGCCTGGCCAGCTCGGCGCGGTGGGCCAGGGTGCCGCCGAACTCGTCCGAGCGCTTGTTCAAGGCCGGGCTGAGGAACGAGCTGATCAGATAGTTGTGCCCGAAATGCAGTTCCACGGCGTCGAATCCGGCGTCCACCGCGAGCCGGGCGGCGCGGGCGTGGGCGGCGATGATCCGCCGGAGGTCGGCCGAGGTCGCCGCGTGGGTGAGTCGCAGGCTGATCGGACTGAACTGCTTGCTCGGCGCGAGGGCGGGCGCGCGATTGGAGGCGGCGTTCGCCACCGGGCCGGCGTGGCCCAATTGCGCCGATACCGCGCCGCCCTCGCTGTGCACCGCGTCGGTGAGCCGCCGCAACCCGGGCACCGCTTCGGGCCGCATCCAGATCTGGTGCCGGTCGGTTCTGCCCTCGGGCGCGACGGCGCAGTAGGCGACCGTGGTCAGGCCGGCACCGCCCGCGGCGACCGCGCGATGGAAGTCGATGAGCTCGTCGGTGACCAAGGCGTCGGGCGTGCGTCCCTCGAAGGTCGCGGCCTTGATGATCCGGTTGCGCAGCTGAACCGGTCCGAGCATGGCCGGTTGGAACGCGTCGTGCGGCATCCGCTCACACTAGAACGTGTTCCAGTTCGGTGTCGGCGAAACGAGACTGCGGAAGTGTCTTGACTCACAATGAGAACCTGTTCTAATTCTTGGCATGCGCAGATATGACGGCCGCCGCGTGGTGGTGACGGGAGCAGGCTCCGGCATCGGACAGGGCATCGCCCTGCGGCTGCTGGACGAGGGGGCCCAGCTGGTCGCCGCCGACATCGATGAACCGGGGCTGGCGGCCACGGCGGAGAAGGCGGGCGATGCCGCCGAGCGATTGCGAACGGTCGCGGTGAACATCGCGGACCCGGCGTCGGTCGGTACCGCGACCGCGACGGCGCTCGAGTTCCTCGGCGGACTCGACGTGCTGGTGAACGCCGCGGGCATCCTGCGCCCGGCCCGCACCCACGAGATGCCGCTCGACGCCTGGAATCAAGTGATCTCGGTGAATCTCACCGGTACCTTCCTGATGACCCAGGCCGCGCTGCCCGCGCTGGTCGACTCCGGGCACGGGGTGGTCGTCAACGTGTCTTCGACCGCGGCCTTCAGCGCCGCGCCCTACCTCGCGGCGTATGCGGCGTCGAAGGGCGGCGTCAACGCGTTCACCCACGCGATCGCACTGGAGTACGCCAAGCAGGGTCTGCGCGCGGTGAACATCGTGCCCGCGGGGATCACCAGCGGTATCACCACGAAATCGATTCTGGATCAGCCGGAAGGTTTCGATCCGAAGCTGTTCGCGCGGATGACCGGCTGGCTCAACGGCGGTGCGCTCGGTAGTCCGGAGGACATCGCCGGTGTGGTCGCGATGGTCGCCTCGGACGACGGCCGCTACATGACCGGTACCGAGATCCGGATCGACGGCGGCGCGTTGATGTAGTTGGGCACGGAGTTACGCGGGCTTCGTCGCGATCAGCAGATGATGCGGAATCGGCGGGTTCGGCAGCTGCTGGTGGGTGACGGTGCAGCCCGACTGCTCCAGCGCGGCAACGACGTCGGCGACCGGGCGCAGCGTGAAGCCGTACTGCGTGAACGGCAGCTTCGCCATGGCGTCCGGGTCGCCGATGCCGATGACCAGCCTGCCGCCGGGCCGGATGACGCGGGCGAGCTCGGTGCAGACCGCGTCCAGCTCCGGCACGAAGTAGACGGTGTTGACCGTGATCGCGGCGTCGAGGCTGTCGTCGGCGAGCGGCAGCGCGGTGAGCGAACCCTCGGTGAGACGCAGTCGGCCCGAGGCGGTTTCACGCGGGTAGCCGGCGCGGGCGCGGGCGAGCATGTCGGCGGAGAGCTCTATCCCATGCACGATGCCGTCGGCCCCGACGCGGTCGAGCAGCAGGGAAAGCCCGGCGCCACCACCGAATCCGAGGTCGGCCGCGGTCTCGCCCTCGGTGATCGCGGCAGCCGTCACCGCGGCGGCGATGGCGCGCTTGTTGCCGCGATTGAGCATGAACGCCACACCCTTGCCGAGCAGTCCGTGTGGATTGCCGAGCTGACCGGCCAAGGTGGACAACAACCGGGCACGCAGACCGTTCATGGCGCAATCGTAGGCGCACTCGCGTTGTCGCCTCGGGCCCGCGAAGGTGCGGGGAGCCCGGTGGCATTTGGATCATCGACGTTTCGAATACTGTGCCGAAGGCGTTCGTTTCGGTTCGATCGGATGCTGTGTTGTCGACCCGAAAGTCCGCCATGCGCGCACCGCTGATTTTCCTCGCCGCCTGTTCGATGGCGCTGCTGCCCGCGACACCCGCCTCGGCGACCGGACCGTGGGGGCCACTAGCACCGCCCAATCCGCATCTCGGGCCGCTCGGCACCGCGACGATGCATGGGGACGCCGGTTCGTCGGACGCAACTCCGCTGGCCGGGCCCGGCGCGGGTGCCGTGTCGGTCTCGGCCTATCCACTCGCCTCGGCGTGCCCGACGCTGCTGCAGGGCTCGGACAATCTGGTGGTCGCGTTGTGCACGGCGATCGTCGGTCAGGTGCCGACCGTGCACCTGATCGACCCCGCTGCGCCAGGACCGATCGGGCATTCGCTGGCGGCGCTCCCGCTCAGCAAGGGCAGTCTGCTCGGTGGCGTGTACGCGTATCTGGACAACAACGACCGGCTCGTCGTCGTAGACGGGGACAACCGGCTGCTTCGGGTGGGGCATGCCCGCGATGCGGCGGGTAAGTGGCGGTTGGTCAGCGAACAGGTGGCCGATCTGTCGGCGGTGATTCCGCTGGGCGACAACGTGACCGGGTTGGTGCCGGATTGGGCGGGCACCATCTGGTTTGCCACCGGTAAGGGCGTTGTCGGGGCGGTCGCGCCGTCCGGGGCAGCGGCGACGGTGGCGTTGCCCGCCGGCGAGCAAGTGGCCAACAGCATTTCGGCGGCACCGAGCGGGCGGATCGCCGTGGCGACCACGCATGCGCTCTACGAACTGCGGGCCGATTCGTCGGGCCGGCCCGAGGTGCTCTGGCGCGCGGCGTACGAACGCGGCCCGGCCCGAAAGCCGGGGCAGCTCAGCTGGGGTACCGGATCGACACCCACCTACTTCGGACCGGACTCCGGTGCCGACTTTCTAGCCATTGTCGACAACGCCGACGGTCAGGTCAATGCGCTGGTATTCCGTTCCGGAAGCGGACAATTCGTATGTTCGCAACCAGTCCTCACGAAGGGCGGTGCGGGGAGCGAGAATTCACCGGTCGGCATCGGCCGCTCGCTGTTCGTGGCGAGCACCTACGGCTATCCGTATCCGGCCGTGCCCGAAGGCGCGGGACCGGCGGTGCCCGCGTCCGCGGTGTTCACCGGTGGCATGACCAGGGTGGATGTGGACGAGAACGGTTGCCGCACAGTGTGGGAGAACACGGTGCGCAGTGCGGCGGTGCCGCATTTATCCACAGCCGACGCAGCGCTGTACACAGTGGCCAGGGTCGGGCTCGAGACGACGACGCCGCTGGACGGTTATGCGTTCATCGTGGTCGATCCGGACACCGGCGCGGTGACCGCCAGTCGTCCGTTGCCGGGCACCCTCGTCGATGATCCGCTGCAGACCTCGCCGTTGATCACCCACGGCCGTCAGGTGTTGCAGGGCACGATCACCGGGATTCTGCGCGTCGGGTGAGCCACCGGGGTTTCACCCGGCCATTTCGGGCGCTGGATATCGCTGCCGCTCAGTCGAGTTCGCGGTTTATGCACAAGCTGATGAGGAGTGAGCACCTTGTGGATAGATCTGTGCGCTGCTCGAGGAGCACGGATGCGAGCCAACCTGTGTCGCGCCCTGTCGTGGGCGCATTATTGCGGTGCACCAGGTTTGGCGGTGGGCGCTCGCGGCTGTGGATGATGCTGTGTGTTGTTTCGGGATGGCCGAACGCCGTTCATCTGCGCGTTGCCGGCCCGACCTCGAGCGATGTGGGCGCTATCGACTCCGAAGCGCCTGGCTGCGGCCTGTGTATGAGCGTCCGAATGGATGGGGACAATCCTGTGGGCA
The DNA here is from genome assembly GCF_004634405.1 of Nocardia sp. CS682. Classification (NCBI taxonomy): domain Bacteria; kingdom Bacillati; phylum Actinomycetota; class Actinomycetes; order Mycobacteriales; family Nocardiaceae; genus Nocardia; species Nocardia sp. CS682. The sequence continues at coordinate 4,680,673 of NZ_CP029710.1, forward strand.
AGCACTCGCGATAACGCCGTCGCTGTGGATGACGAGGTGGTGCCCAGGTGTGGACATCGATGGCGGTGGTCGGCGGCGTGGCGGGCGGGTGTGGACCGTGCCGATCCTGTCCACAACGGTGGAGCGTGCGCGACTCCCAGGCTGTGGACGACCGCGCCGCACGTTCCGGAGCGATACCCGAACACGGTGGTTGTGCAGCCCCAGTTGGCGTCCTGATCGGCGTGTTGTCCCGGTGTGTCCGAAGTGGGGAACGCTTGCCGCAGTGTCGTTTTCGCCGTTTTCGCCGGAGGTACCGCGACCGGTGAGGCGAAGATCACATCCCGTCTTGAGGTTGCGGCCGAGGTGCTGAACCGGCCCGCTCGCGACGCTCCGCTCGTCGCCTTTCGGTGTCTGGTTATTCCTGATCTTGACAAGACACATGCACGTGTACGGATGGTCCTACCGGGTATGCATCGTGTTAATTACGCTGTAAACAAACCTATGGTCGCTTTCCGTTCATCCGTTGTCTGGCTACCTTGATTTTTCGCGACGAACTCGCAGGTCATCCCCCGTGCGGCCGGGGGATGGAGAGGTCTATGTCGAGGGCGCAGCTAATGGTTCGAAGAATGTTTGTATCGCCACGAAGTGGATATGGGCAGACCTGCGGATTCGCCCGAGCGCGTACTTCCGAGTCCTTCGAAACCGCTTCGAAGTCGCAGCTGCGAGTTAGCTGGAACGGTGAAAAACGATGCCGCCACCAGGGTTTGCTGGCGTGCTGCTTTATACGCTTGACACGAGCGAGGAGGGTTGCATCGGGATAACGATTGTGTAGAGTCAACGGTAACGCTGGCCGCAGCTGAGCTCGACTCGCTGCGGCCAGCGGAACTCAATTGGGGGACACCGAAACCGCTCTGTGACACAGCGTTGCTGTCGCGTGTCCGAACCCGTGTCGCTCAGTGTGTGCTCGAGGTTGTCTACCGACCCTCACCCGACACAACTCCGGTCGCTCCCGGTGCGCCCTCGGCCCGAGCCGATACCACACGGCGGCCCACGCCGAACACATAGACCAGGAACAACGCCTCGGCGGTGAACCCGATGGCGATCCGCACCGGCGCGGGCAGCGCGCTCGGCGTCACAAACCCCTCGATGCAGCCGCACACCAGCAACACCGCGACCAACCCGAGCGCGACCGTCGCGGTCGCCCGGCCCTGCCGCGCCACCGCCTCCACCCGGCTCAGCCGACCCGGATCTATCAGCGTCCAACCGAGTTTCAGGCCGACGCCACCGGCCACGAAGATCGCGGTCAGCTCGAGCGTGCCGTGCGGCAGGATGAACCCGAAGAACGAATCCAGCCGCCCCGCCTCCGCCATCAAGCCTGCCGAGACACCGAGATTGAGCGCGTTCATGAACAGCAGATACACCGCGGGCAGGATCAGCACCCCGGTGAACAAGGCGATCGCGGTCACCCAGGCGTTGTTTGTCCACACCTGCGCGGCGAACGCACCCTGGGGATGTTCGGAGTAATAGGTCTCGAAGGCGCCGCCCCGCTCCGTCAGCGCACCGGTGTCCCGCGGAATACCGAGAACCGTACGGGCCGAATCGAATCGGGCCACCCAGCCGGCCAGTCCGGTGGACACCAGCAGGAACACCGCCGCCACCCCGGCCCACCACGGCCACGTCCGATACAGGGCCGCCGGGAACCGGTGCGTGAAGAACCGGCCGATCTCCTGCCAGGTGTCGGTCCGGCCGCCGAGCACCCGGCCGCGCGCCCTGGCCAGCAGCGCGCTCAACCCGGCGATCAGCTCCGGATCGGGGCTGTGCGATTGCAACCGGGCCAACTGCTGCGACGTGCGCCGGTACAGGGTGACGAGCTCGTCCGCCTCGGCACCGGTGAGCTTGCGCCGCGTCGACAGGTAATCGAGGCGTTCCCAGGCCCTCCGGTGTGCATAGCTGTATGCGTCAACATCCACAGGCTTGCCTCCCACTACCGCCGCTCGGGAGAATGCTATCGACATGGCTGAATTCACCACCGGGGAAGCGGTCGCGCTGGAGTTGCCGATCGCCCGGATTCCCACCAGGGCTACCGCCTTCCTCATCGACGTGGTGGTGCAGTTCATGCTGGCCGCCGTGCTGTTCGTGCTGACCATCAGTGTCCTGCTGCCCGGCGGCGCGGACACGGCGTGGCTGGACGTGGCCGTAATGGTCACCATCGTCGGCGTGCTGGTGGGCTATCCGGTGGCGTGCGAAACCGTGTGGCGTGGTCGCACGTTCGGCAAGTTGCTGCTGGGTCTGCGGGTGGTGCGCGCGGACGGTGGCCCGATCGACTTCCGGCACGCACTCACCCGCGGGCTGGCCGGTGCGATCGTCGACTTCTGGATGCTCGGCGCGTTCGGCGCTGTCGCGGTGCTCACCTCGGTGTGCTCGCCGAACGCGCGGCGGATCGGTGATGTGCTCGCGGGCACCGTGGTCGTGCATGCCCAGCGACCGCTGCCCGCGCCGCTGCTCGCGGTCGCGCCGCCGTGGCTCGCGGGCTGGGCCGGGCCACTGCCGCTGGCCATGCTGCCGGACGACCTGGCGCTCGCGGTGCGCCAGTATCTGAGCCGGTTCCGCACTCTCACCCCCGTGGTGCAGCACGAGCTGGGCACCGCGTTGGTGGACGCGGTGTGCGCGCGGCTGCAGGTGCCGGTGCCGACGGGGTATCCGCCGCTGCAGGTACTCGGTGCGGTCATCGCCGAGCGGCAACGCCGGGTGCTGCCGCCGCCGATGTTCCCGGTCTTCCGGCAGGTGCCGATGCAGGTGGGTCCTTAGTCCTGTGCACGGGCTTCGGCGCCGTAACGGTTGGCGGCGACGTAGTCGTCGATCTCCCGAAGGAACAGGTCGAGGCGCGCCGGGGTGATCCACGAGGCGCGGAACGAGTTCTTCGCCAGTGCCACCAACTGATCGAGGTCGAGGCCTGCGTGCTCGGCGAGTGCAAGGTAGTTGTCCGCCGCGTACGCGCCGAAGTACGCGGGATCGTCACTGTTGACGGTCACGGTGAGCCCGCGCGCCAGTAGCCCGACGATCTCGTCCGATTTCATCTGGCTGGTGACGAACGAGTTCGAGACCGGACAGCAGGTGAACGCGATGCCCTTGGCCTTGGCCAGCTCGACCAGCCGGTCGTCCGCCACGATGTTCGTGCCGTGGTCGAGCCGGTCTACCCCGATGTCCTCCAGGGCCTGCCGAATGTGCTCGATCGAGTCCGGTTGATCGATATCGCAGTGCATGGTCAGCAGGAAGCCTTCGCGGCGGGCCCGCGCGAAGACGGCCGCGAACTTGCTCGGCGGATTGCCGCGCTCATCCGAGTCGAGCCCGACGCCGATGATCCAGTCGCGGTAGGGGAGCGCTTCCAGCAGCGTTGCCATGGCGTATTCCGCGGAGTGGTCGCGCAGGAAACAAAGGATCAGCTCGGCCGAGATCCCGAACTCCCGCCGCGCCCGCACGATCGCCGACCGATACCCGTCCAGCACGGTGGCGAACGGGACACCGCGACCGGTGTGCGCCTGCGGGTCGAAGAACATCTCGACATGCCGGATGCCCTGGGCGTGTGCCCTGGTCAGATAGTCGAACGCCAGATCATGGAAGTCCGCGGGCTCCAGCAGCACTCGCATGGCGGGGTAGTAGACCTGCAGGAACGAGGTCAGATCGTGGAACCGGTAGGTCTGCTTGACCTCGTCCACCGTCTTCTCCGCCAGCTCGATCCCATTGCGCTGGGCCAGCCGGAACTTCAACTCCGGTTCCAGCGTCCCTTCCAGGTGCAGATGCAACTCGGCCTTGGGCAGCCCACGGACAAATGCGTCGAGATCAGACATGTGCTCCATAGTCCTCCGCGGCCCACTTCCACAAGGGCACTTGGCGGGACTACATCGTGCCGGACTGTTTGAGTTCGAGGTATTCGTCCGCGAGGGCTTCGGGCAGGCGGTCCGGGGCTGCGGCGACCACCGCGATGCCTTTGCGCCGCAAGGACTCCTGCACCAAAGCCCGTTCGGCGAGGATGGACTCGGCGGCGGCCGCGGGGTAGAGGTCGGCGCGGGTGCCGCGCCGGGTGGCGGCCTCGGCGACCTCGGGGTCGGTGACCGAGACGATCAGCACGCGGTGGCGCTGGGCCAGGGTGGGCAGCACCGGGAGCAGGTTCTCCTCCACGGCGGCGCCGTCCAGGCTGGTGAACCAGACGACCAGGCTGCGCCGGCGGGTGCGCTGGATGGCGGCGCGCACCAGGGCCGCGCTGTCGGTGTCGACGAGGGCGGGGGTGATGCCCGCCATCGCGTGCATCAGCTTCAGCTGCAAGCTTTTTCCGCTGATCCCGCGGACCTCGGCGCGTGGTTCGCGGTCGTAGGCGAGCAGGTCGACCGAGTCGCCCGCGGCGGCGGCCAGACCGCCGAGCAGCAGCGCGGCTTCGATGCTCGCGTCCAGGCGGGTGCCCGCACCGACCCGGCCCGCGCTGACCCGGCCGGTGTCCAGCAGCATCAGCATGTGCCGGTGCCGTTCCGGGCGCCAGGTGCGCACCAGCACGTCGGTGGCGCGTGCGGTGGCGCGCCAGTCGATGGCGCGCACGTCGTCACCCGCGACGTATTCGCGGAACGAGTCGAACTCGGTGCCCTGGCCCCGCATATTCGCCACGTTGCGGCCCTCGAGGTGTTGCAGGCGTTTGACTTTCGAGCGCAGCAGCCGCTCGCTGCGGAACGGTGGCAGTGCGCGCACGCGGGCCGCGACAGTGTGGCGAGTCTGCCTGCCCGCCAGGCCGAGTGGGCCGATCAGCCGCACGGTGACCTGCCCGGCCACCCGGTCGCCGCGATACGCCGGTGTCAGCGTGGTGCGGAAGCGGACCAGGGTGGCGGGCGCCAGATCCAGGTGGTGCGTGCGGTTTTCGGCGTGGGCGCTGTCGGGCCAGTCGTCCCACACGGTGCCGCGCATGATGCGCGCACCGGTGTTGGTTGCGACGAGTTCCACCTCGGTGGACCGGCCGAGCCGAACCGTGGTCAATGGCTGCCTGGACAGCGTGAGGTCGCCTGCCCCGCCGACCGAACCGAGGTCGAACAGCAGGGCGGCGGCCAGCACGGCGGTCGCGATCAGCACGCCGGGCAACGACGGGACGACGAAGGTGACCAGCAGCGCGAGCAGCCCTGCGACGGCGGCCAGCCGACCGGTGACGACCACGGGCTACACCGGGACCGGGACCGAAAGCAGCAGCGACGTCATGACGCTCTCGGTGGTCACCCCGTCCAGCTCCGCCTCCGGCCGCAGCTGCAGTCGGTGCCGAAGGACCGCCACGGCAAGGGTTTTGACGTCGTCCGGGGTCACGAAGCCGCGCCCGTTCAACCACGCGAACGCGCGCGAAGCCGCCATCAGCGCGGTGGCGCCGCGGGTGGACGCGCCGTGCTGGACAGCGGGGGACACGCGGGTGGCCCGGCACAGGTCGACCACGTAGGCGAGCACCTCGGGGCTGATCGTCACCTTGCCGATCGCGGCCCGCGCCGCGGCGATGTGCGCGGGACCCGCCACCGGGCGCAGGCCCGCCGCGGCCAGGTCGCGCGGATCGAAACCTGCGGCGTGCCGCTGCAGTACGCGGAATTCGTCGTCGCGACTTGGCAGTTGGATGTCGACCTTGAACAGGAACCGGTCCAGCTGCGCCTCCGGCAGCGGATAGGTGCCTTCCTGTTCGATCGGGTTCTGGGTGGCGATCACGACGAACGGATCGGGCAGCGGCCGTGGTTGACCATCGACCGAGACCTGTCGCTCCTCCATCGATTCCAACAGGGCCGATTGAGTTTTCGGTGGCGTGCGGTTGATCTCGTCGGCCAGCAGCAGATTGGTGAACACCGGGCCGTGCCGGAAGGTGAATTCGGCCGAGTGCGGGTCGTAGATCTGCGACCCGGTGACATCGCCCGGCATCAGGTCCGGGGTGAACTGCACCCGGGCATGATCCAGCTCCAGTGCTGTCGCCAAGGCCCGCACCAGCAGTGTCTTCGCCACGCCGGGAACACCTTCCAGCAGCACGTGGCCCCGGCACAGCAGCGCGAGCACCAGGAAGATGACCGCGTTGTCGTTGCCGACCACCGCCTTGCCGATCTCGCCGCGCAACGCCGCGAACGCCGCCCCCGCCTCCTCGGCAGTGGGGGTGTGGTTGGTGTTGGTGGTGGGGATGGTCATCCGACCTCCGATTCGATCCAGTCGAGTTGGGTGGCAACGAGTTCCAGGGTGTGCGCGTCCGGTACCGCGCCGAAGAGGGCGAGGCCGATCTGCTCGGGTGGCGCACCGGTGCGGCCCGCCACGGCGGCGACGAGCCGGTCGGGTGGGGTGTCCGCGGTCATCCCGAGCGGCGGGCGGATCCGGCGCAGGGTCGCCGCCCGCAGCTTTGCCGCGACATGTTCGTGGTCCTTCGAGCGCCGATACAGCGCCGCCTGCCCGGCGAGCAGCTCGTTCGCCGCGACCTCGACCGGGCGTGGTTCGCGCACCAGCGCGCCGCGGCGCCGCGCCCGCCACCACACCACCAGTGCGGCGGCGATCAGGAATTGCAGCCCGCCGAAGAAGACGGGAGCGGGCAGCCGGTCCCAGATCGGATCGTCACCGGTGCCGAAGCCGGGTACGTCGAAGTCGCGCGGCGGCTCGGGGTTCGGGATGTCCGGTGGTGGTGGCGGTGGTTTCGGCGCCGTCGGCGCACTGCACGACTGCAACGCGCCGTAGAGCAGCAGGAGTAGCACCGCCGCGCCGGCGAGGCCGGCCCAGAACTTGGGGTTGCGCAACAGCGCGGGCAGCGGCGGCAGCTTCCGGCGGGTGCGCGGTGCCTTCTCCGTGGCGGTGATCTCGGTGGGTTCCGGTGCGGGCGGTGGTGCCGCCGCGGAGAACCGGTCGGCGTATTCGAGTCTGCGGTACTCGTCTTCGGTCGCCCGCCGTCCGCCGTAGACGACCTCGTCGAAACTGTGTGCCGCCGGGTGGAATTCGGCGGCGACCTCGAGCGGTAGTGCGGTGGTTACGTCGTCGGCGGTCTCGCGTGCGGTGCGCGACCGCCGCACCTCCAGCACGCCGCGCTGTTCCAGCCCGCGCAGCACGGCGCGGAAGCGTTCGCGCAGCGCGCTGTCGAAATCGCGGTGCTGTGCGGCGTTTTCGGCCGCCGCGCGATGCTCGGCCGCGGCACCGAGGCGCGGCTGAGCCGGGGGCGCTGGGTCGTGCTCGTTCATCGCACCTCGCGACCCGGGACGTGAATGTCCAATCCCTCACGGCGGCAGCGGCGGTCGATGTAGGACACCACCCTGGTCGCCGCCTCGACGACCTCGCCGAACGCGACGATCATCAGCACGCCCGTGGTGAGCAGCACGATCACCTGCCACCGGTGGGTGCCGGAGAAATCCGAGAGATACCACGGAATCCCCAGCAGCGGCACGGACAACAGGACCAGCAGACAGCGCTGCGCGAACCACAGCGCGGCCGTCTGCCATTCGGCGCCGGCGACAAGGAGTTTCGAGCGCTCCACCGCCGGTCGATGCGCGGCCCGCTCGACGAACATGACCGGCACCGCGACGAAGCGCTTGGCCCGCAGCTGCCCCAGCCAGGCCACGCCGAACGGAAAGGTGATGATCAGCAGGCTGGACAAGGCGAGCACACCGACCCCGACCAGGGTGTAGAGCACCTGGAACATCAGCAACGGCCCGGCCGTCGCGCCGGCCCGGCGCAGCGCGGTGCGCCAGCCGATCGGGGCACCCGCCACGCTCGCGAGGCCGATCGCAACGGTGGTGCCGCGCAGCACGAATCGCAGTAGCCATGCGCAGGCCATGGTCGACAGGATGGCGGCCCAGGCGACCGCGGCGTCCGAGCCGTCGGTCAGCGTCGAGGTCCCCGCGGTGATCGCCACGACCAGCAGCTCGGCGGCGACCAGGGCGAGCACGCTGGACCAGGCCAGCGCGAGCAGATTCGCCTGGATGAGCGCGAACGGCACATCGAGGAGTTCGCGGAAGGTCATCGGACGGATCGGCACCGTCGTGCCAGGGGACCCTGGTACCGGATCTGCTCCCGCCCCGACGGCACCGGCCGGGTCGGCGGCAGGTAGCACGGGCCGAGTCTAACGGTCAGCGCCCGATTCGCGGTCGGTGCAGCGCCTTCGCGGTTACTCGGCGCTCGGCGGGGCCAGCAGGCGTTGCACCACGCGGCGGTAGCGGGCCGGGTCGATCTGCGGCAGACCGAGCAGGGCCCGCAGGTACACACCGTCGCCGACCAGCCGGATGAGGTCGGCCTGCACCGGGTCCGCGATCTCGGTGTCCAGGTCGTCGGACCAGGAGCTCATCATGTCCATCAGCGCCTGCTGCACCTCGTCGGTGTCCGCGTCGGTCGCGGCGTCGATGGTGCGCATGGTGGCCAGCATGGAGCGGTAGAGCTCCAGCTCCACCGCGTCGGTCGCGTCGTCCGGATTCGGGGTCTGCAGATACCACCCGGCGACCGACTGGCCACGGGCGGTGGCGTCGGTCAGCTGCTGGTTCGCGCGTTCGGTGAGCCGCCGGACCAGCCCGGCGAGCAGCGCGTCCTTGCTCTTGAAGTGATAGAGCAGGCCGCCCTTGGAGACGCCTGCCTTCGTCGCGACGCTCTCCAATGTCACATGCGACATGCCTTTTTCCAGGAGCAGGGATTCGAGGGCGTCCAGGATGCGGTCGCGGGTGTTCACCGTCACCGGCCGAACTATACCGGCTGGACGGTAAGGTCTGGTACTGTACCGTCCGGACGGTAAGAAAGAGTGCGACGGAAGTCGAGAAAGCCAATGACCCCATCAACCGTGCAGAACCCCCGGAAAACCGGGACGACAACCGAAGCCCCGCCCCGCGCGACCGCGCGCGACTGGGCTGGCCTCGCCGTGCTCGCCCTCGCCCTGCTGCTGCTCGCCGTCGACGCCACCGTGCTCGACCTGGCCGTGCCCGCGATCAGCGCCGATCTGGCGCCGACCACACCGCAGCTGCTGTGGATCATCGACGTGTACTCGTTCGTGCTGGCCGGCCTGCTGGTGATGATGGGCAACCTGGGCGACCGGATCGGCCGCCGCAGGCTGCTGCTCATCGGCGCCGCAGGCTTCGGCGTCGCCTCGGTGCTCGCGGCGTGGGCCGTCTCGCCGGAGATGCTGATCGGCGCGCGCGTGCTGCAGGGTGTCGCCGGTGCGACGCTCATGCCTGCGACGCTGGGCCTGATCCGCTCGATGTTCCTGGATCCGCGGCAGCGGACCGTGGCCATCGCGGTGTGGAGCGCGATGGCCGGTGGCGGCGCGGCGGCGGGTCCGCTGCTCGGCGGCTGGCTGCTCGAGCACTACTGGTGGGGCTCGGTGTTCCTGGTGAACCTGCCGGTCATGCTGGTGCTGATCGCGCTCGGCCCGTTCCTCGTGCCGGAGTCGCGCGACCCGAACCCCGGCCGGTTCGATCTGCCGAGCGCCGGGTTGTCGATGCTGGCGCTGGTGCCGATCGTCTATGCGATCAAGGAGTCGGCGGCGCACGGCGCCAGCATCCAGCTCGCCCTGATCGGTGCGGTCGGCGTCGTCGCGGGCGTGCTGTTCGTACGCAGGCAGCGCACGCTGGCGAATCCGATGCTGGACCTGAAGTTGTTCGCGCTGCCCAGGTTCCGCACCGCGGTGATCACCAACCTGCTCGCGGTGTTCGCGCTGGCCGGTGTGCTGTTCTTCGGCTCGCAGTACCTGCAGCTGGTGCTCGGCCACTCGCCGATGCAGGCCGGTTTGCTGCTGCTGCCCGGTCTGGCCGCCAGCGTGGTCGCGTCGCTGGCCGCGGCGTGGCTGGTGCAGCGGGTGCGGCCCGGTGCCGTGCTCGGTGGTGCGCTGACCGTCGCCGCGTTCGGCTCGGCGCTGTTCCTGTGGCTCGGGCCGGACGCCGCCGGTAGCACGACGCCGTTCATTCTCGGCTTCCTGTTCATCGGCGCGGGTGTCGGTATCGCACTGACGGTCTCGTCGGACCTGGTGGTCAGCTCGGCACCCGCCGAGCGGGCCGGTGCGGCCGCGGCGGTCTCGGAGACCGCTTATGAAACCGGCATCGCCCTTGGCGTCGCGATCCTCGGCAGCGTGGTCATGGCGATCTTCCGCAACGGCCTCGACCTGACCGGCGTGCCGAGCGACCAGGTGGGTGTCGCGTCGGAATCCCTCGGCGCCGCCACGGGTTTCGCGCGTCAGCTACCGGAGTCGATGTCGGCGGCGTTCCTCAGTTCGGTACATGAGGCGTTCGTTTCCGGCATCCACTTCGCCGCGCTCGGTACGGCGTCGATTCTGCTGATCGCGGCGGTGGTCGCGTTCCGGCTGCGGGCCGCGCGTCCGTAAAGCCGACTCTTCGCGCCCGCTCTGGATTCCTCGGAGCGGGCGTGAAGCTATATAGAGGTGCGGCCGTTCACCATTCGGACGCGGCCGTCATTCGGTTCGCTGCTCGCTCGGGTGCAGACCGCGATCAGCCGACTGCCCGGAACTACGCGGGCGACCGAGTCGGGTCGGGGTGAGGCGACCGCGCAGGGTGACGGACTCGCCGAGCTGCCAATGCGCCGCCTCGGTGTCGTCGGCGCTGTTGACGGTGTTCGCGGAGGTGAGCAGGAGGTCGTCGTGCTTGGCGAGTTCGCACAGCCGCGCCGCCTCGTTGACCGCGTCGCCGATGACGGTGAACTCGTAGCGCTGCCGGGCACCGACATTGCCCGCGACCACCCGGCCCGCAGCGACACCGATGGCGGCGATGAAGTCGTCGGCGGTCAGGTCGAGGCGCTGCCGGATGGCGCGGGCGCAGGCCAGCGCCGCACCCGAGGCGTCGGAAAGGGCGGCGGGCGTGCCGAATACGGCCAGGGCGGCGTCGCCCTCGAACTTGTTGAGCAGCCCGCCGTGCGCCTCCACCTCGTCGACCACGATGTCGAAGAAACGGTTGAGGATGGCGACCATCTCGGGCGCGGGCACCGTCGCGGCCATCGTGGTCGAGCCGACGATGTCGATGAACAGCGCCGCCGCCTCGGTCTCCACGCCGCCGAGCGTCGGATTACCGGCCAGCGCCGCGTCGGCCACGTCACGGCCGACGTGCCTGCCGAACAGGTCCCTGATCTGCTCGCGCTCGCGCAGTCCCTCCACCATGTGGTTGAAACCGCTTTGCAGCTCACCCAATTCGGTGCCGTCGTACACGGTGATCGCCACCCGCAGGTCACCGTCCTCGACCTGCCGCAGCGCGCGGCGCACCCCGCGGATCGGCGCGATGATCGTGGACACGGTCTGCATCATCAGCAACAGGCCGAACACCAGCGTCGCGCCGCCGAGCGAGAGCACGCAGACCGCGAGCCGGGCCGTGCTGACCGACGAGTCGACCAGGGCCCACCCCGCCACGATCATCGACAGGGTCACCGGCACACCGGCGCCCAGCATCCAGGCCACCATCGAGCGGGAGAACACACCCATGCCGCGCCGCCGCCGCAACGGCGCCGCGTCCAGGACGCGGGCGGTCACCGCCCGCAGGGCGAACTCGGCGATCAGGTAACCGTTGGCGCAGACCACGATGGCGCTGAAGGCGATGCCGATCAGGATCTTGGGAATCAGCGCGGGCTCCACCATGGCGTACAGCGGGGTCAGTACGGCGGCCGCACCCGACCACAGCAGGGCCTGTTGCAGCACCAGATGCCGGGGCACCCTGGACGCGGCGATCTGCTCCGCCTCGGTGGGTACCTGGTCCGGCTGGATCGCCCAGCGCAGGGTGCGCAGGCCACGCACGGTGCCCCACCACATGCCGATCAGCAGGGCCAGGGCCGCGTACAGCGGCGTCGCGATGACATCGAGCAGCAGCAGTTCCCGGGTGAACACCGTCGGTCCCGGCAGCACGAACCCGATCAGCGCGAAGGTGACGGCCATGCCGGCCAGGTTCGCGGCCACCAGCGGCACGGTCAGCAGCAGCTGAACCCGGATCCGCCGCATCCCCGAGGACTCGTCCACCGGTCCGAGCAGCCGCGACCCGAACGCGGCTGTCGAGACGTCACTGTGGGCCATGGGACCAAAGCCTAGGCCGGGCCACCCGCGAAGAGCCGGACCAGTGGTCCAGGACCGGCCGAGCGCCTCGACCAGCGCGCGGTAGACGGTCAGTTGCCGCGTGGCAGTTCGCGGCGGCCAGGCCCCGGCAGTTCGGGATTGCGGCGCCCGCTGAGTTCGTCCTGCCGCCCGGCCGACAGACCGTACGGCTGCGCGCCGTCCGGCAGTGCCGAGTAGCGCGGATCCTGCTGTCCGTAGTCGGCGTCGACCACGGTGGCCGCGACGCGCTGGGCATGCAGCGCCTCGGGCGAGCCCGGCGTGCGCTGATAACCGGTCGGCGCGTGCGAGTCCTGGGTATCGACGGTGACCTTGCGGGTGCGGCGCAGCGTGAAAGTGATCTCCTCGACCTCTTCGAACGCCTGGCGGGCCGTGCGCAGCGGGTGCGTGGCGTTGTCGATCGCGTTGGCAACGAACGACGGCACCAGCGGGCGGATCAACCGGGCCGCGGTGTCGGTGAACGGCACCGTGCCGATCAGTGGGAGCTCCAGGCCGCCACCGGACTTGGGCGTCGGCGCCCCGGTGCCCGGGGTGAGCTCCCGCGCGGTGACGGGGGCGGGCAGGTTCGACGGCGCGAATCCTTCAGACACGGAGCTGTCCTTTCGGTCGTCAGCCGGTGCGGCTGGCAGTGCGGGGCGGCGCGGCGGTTCGGCGATACCGATCTCCAGGCCGCCGATGGCCGCGACGATCCTGGTGCGCTGGCGCTCCCGGTCGATGGCGGTGTCCGCCTCGGCGGCGAGGCGGGCCGCGGTGAGTTGTTGTTCGGCGCGCAGTGCTTCGGCCTCGGCCCGTACCTCGGCCCGTTTCCGGGCGATGGCGGTGTCGGCCTCCTGCTCGGCGCGCGCCTGCACATCGAGGTAGGCGACGCGCCGGTCGAACGAGGTCTGCCCGCGCCACCAGCGCAGTACCAGCGGCAGCAGCGCCAGCGCGACGACAGCGACGAGGGTCAGGATGCGCAGCGGCAGCGCGCCCGCGTGGTGGGTGGTGTAGTCGTTCATCGCCAGCCAGCGCGCGCCGAGGCCACGGTCGGCGTAGCTGAACGCGGCCGATTCGGCGGCGGCGACGGCCTTTTCGTCGTCGGCGATCCGCTGGTCCAGTGCGTCGGCCCGGCCCTGCGCCGCGGCCAGTTGCCTGCGGGCGTCGTCGAGCATGTCGTTGGCGGTCTGGGCTTCCGGCCCGCGCCCCGGCACGTTGGTGATCCGGGTCTGCGGGCAGTCGGGGGTCGGGTTGAACTCGCAGCGGGCGATCACCAGCGAGCGGTCGAGGTCGGCCTGCGCCTTGGTGATCGACTGATCCAGCGCGGTCCGGTCGGCGCGCGCCTTGTCGAGTTCGGCCGTCGCGGCGACGACCCGCGGCTCGGAGGCGACGGAACGCTGGGCGCGTTCGTCGAGCGTCCGGTCGACGCTGCCGCCGAAGACGACGATCGCGGCAAGCTCGGCGAGCAACCCGCCGGCCAGCACGGCGACGGCGATGCGGGCGAGCAGGCCGAGCCGGTCGGGCTCGCCGCTGGGTCGCGCGGTCGCCACGGCTCGGGCGATCGCGCCCGCGAGCACCGCGACGAGCAGGGCTACCGGAATAATTGCGAGCAGGGCCCAGGCGCCGGTCGAGGCCAGCGCGAGCGCGGCGATCAGGCCGGACACCACCGCGAACAACAGCACCGCCGCACCGGTGACGGCGTAGCCGGTGCGCTCGTGGCGGTAGGCGACTTCACCGGTCTGACCCCCGCCGAGCCAGGTGAACAAGCCGATGACGGTCATGGGAACTCACATCCTCTTGGTCCCAGTCGATTTCAGGGCTCGATGAAACCGTCACGGTTTCGTGGTCACAGCGTGACAGGACCGAACCCGACACACCGAGTGGCGGCGGAGGTATGTGGTCAGGCTCACAAAACCGTCGATGTGGTGCGGGTACGGGTGCCGGCGGCTGCCGCGCGGGGCCGGTTTCGGGACCGAGCACGCGGGTCCATTCGCTTACCCTGGCTCGATGATCGGTTTCCGCGCGAGCCAGCTCAGGAGGTCGGGTTATGCGCCTTGTCATGCTGATGATCGTGTCGGCGGCCCTGATCGTGTCGCCGGTTAGCGCGGCAGCCGAGCCGGGCGGCGGCCGAGCCGAGTCGCTGGATCGCCTGGTCGCGCTGGTGCTCGAGCGCCTCGACACCGGTGACGCGGTGGCCGCGGCGAAGTGGGTGGCCGCCGCCGAGTCCGGCACCGAACCCACCATCGACGATCCGGCCAGGGAAGCCGTGGTCTACGACGCGATGGCAAAGCTGGGCGCCGGGCGCGACCTGCCCGAACCCTGGGTGCGGCAGGTGTTCTCCGGCCAGATCGAGTCCAACAAGATCGTGCAGCGCGGTCTGATCACCCGCTGGCGCTTCGACCCGGCCGCGGCACCCGGTTCGGCACCCGATCTGGCGGCGGTGCGCCCGGTGATCGACCGGGTGAACATCGAGATCGTCGACCAGTTGGCCGCCCGGCGGGCCGAGCTGACCGCACCGGACTGCGCGGAAAGATTGGCCTATAGCGTCTTCGGCGTATTCGGCGCCGGAAATACCGACGCCTTGCATCAGGCGGCGCTGGTGCGTGCCGCGGCCGCGTTGTGCGCGCCGCGTTGAACGCTGCGCGCTCCCACGGAACCCGCTCCATACCCCGCTTAACCCTTTCTTAAGCGCCGACTTCAGGCGGTGAGTCCGCGCGGTCGGCGAATATTCGGCGAAAAGCGTTCGGGCCCGCAATAAATCACACCCATTACCCCCTGACGGCGTATAGGTTTCGGCCGCGAAAATGTGTCGAATACCACTCCGGTCAGTTAGCTGAAGATGTGCTGAAGGCCACAGCAAACAAAACAGTCCGGACGGTCGGATCACATCTCGGGCTCGTCAGGACCCTGTCGGAAATATCTCATCCAGCCCGCTTCCGAGTTAGCCGCCGCCGAGGGGTTTGCCGGATGCTGAGCGAGGGAAATCATCTTCGATGCAGGTGAGAGCGTTCTTCTGACCGTTTTGCGAAGGTTGGGGCAGCTCTCGCGCGCCGGCGTCGAGCGGCTGGCCGAGGGTGCCGCAGGGTCGATCCAGCGGTACCCGCTGCTTTACACTGGACGACGCGCACACGTGGAGGACCGAATGAAGAAGCCCAGCTAGACCCGGTTATTAGTGCAACCTTAGTTGGTTGGGCCCCGGACCTGACTTATCGTTTGCTCTTACGCCGAACACAGAATGCTCGGCACCCTCGCCCGCTCGGGCAGCTCCTGGACCGGTGCTCAGCGTAGCTGGCGAGAACCCGCACGGAGGTAAGGATCTCGTTAGGGATCTGTTACCGACGAGCACCCACTACGTCACTGAAGCGGGTGAACAACTGGAGACGTGACTGCACGCCGAAGACCATCAGCGCGGCTGGTTTCGGAACGTACGGGCGCAGTCTTGTACGGAGGCATTCAGGCGAAATTGCGTAATTCATTTCGTCGAACGCCCTTCTTGAAGGCAGAGGCATGATGCAACTTCCTGGCCACAGGTCACCTGGACCCGTCGGGCTCTACGACCCGGCGAACGAACACGACGCCTGCGGTGTCGCGTTCGTCGTCGACATGCACGGCCGCCGCAGCCGCGACATCGTCGACAAGGCTATTACGGCTCTGTTGAACCTGGAGCACCGTGGTGCCGCAGGCGCCGAACCCAACAGTGGTGACGGCGCGGGCATCCTGATCCAGGTCCCGGACCGGTTCTTCCGCGCCATCGTGGACTTCGAGTTGCCGCCGGAGGGCTCCTACGCCACCGGTATCGCCTTCCTGCCGCAGGCCAGGCGCGAGGCCGCGCGTGCCGCCTATGGCGTGGAGAAGATTGTCAAGGAAGAGGGCCTCGAGGTTCTCGGCTGGCGCGAGGTGCCGATCGACGAGTCGTCGCTCGGTGCGCTGGCCCGCGACGCCATGCCGACGTTCCGGCAGATCTTCATCGGCTCCCCGCGGGGTGCGGCCGAGCAGCTGTCCGGGATGGACCTGGAGCGCCGTGCCTACGTCGTCCGTAAGCGGGTCGAGCACGAGCTCGGCAAGGCGGGCCCCGGCGAGGGCGCGGTGGGCAAGGAGTCGGTGTACTTCCCGAGCCTGTCCGGCCAGACCTTCGTCTACAAGGGCATGTTCACCACGCCGCAGCTGCGCGCGTTCTACCTGGACCTGCAGGACGGCCGGGTGGAGTCCGCCCTCGGCATCGTGCACTCGCGCTTCTCCACCAACACCTTCCCGTCCTGGCCGCTGGCGCACCCGTTCCGCCGGGTCGCGCACAACGGCGAGATCAACACCGTCACCGGCAACGAGAACTGGATGCGGGCGCGCGAGGCGCTGCTGCGTTCGGACATCTTCGGCACCGACTCGGCGGGCAACAACCGGCTGGAGAAGATCTTCCCGGTCTGTACCCCGGGGGCGAGCGATACCGCGCGCTTCGACGAGGTCCTGGAACTGCTGCACCTCGGCGGCCGCAGCCTGCCGCACGCGGTGCTGATGATGATCCCCGAGGCGTGGGAACGCAACGAGACCATGGATCAGCGCCGCCGCGCGTTCTACGAGTACCACTCGATGCTGATGGAGCCGTGGGACGGCCCGGCGTCGGTGTGCTTCTCCGACGGCACCGTGGTCGGCGCCGTGCTCGACCGTAACGGCCTGCGCCCCAGCCGCATCTGGATCACCGACGACGGCCTCGTGGTGATGGCGTCGGAGGTCGGCGTGCTCGACATCGACCCGTCCAAGGTGGTCCGCAAGGTCCGACTACAACCCGGCCGCATGTTCCTGGTCGATACCTCGCTGGGCCGCATCGTCGGCGACGACGAGCTGAAGACCGACCTTGCGGCCGAGCACCCGTACCAGGAATGGCTGGACGCGGGTGTGACCAAGCTCGAGGACCTGCCCGACCGCCCGCACGTGCACATGTCGCACGACCGGGTGCTGATCCGCCAGCAGATCTTCGGATACACCAACGAAGAACTGAACCTGCTGATCTCGCCGATGGCCAAGACCGGCGGTGAGGCGCTCGGCTCGATGGGCACCGACACCCCGATCGCGGTGCTCTCGTCGCGGCCCCGGCTGCTGTTCGACTACTTCTCCCAGCTGTTCGCACAGGTCACCAACCCGCCGCTGGACGCGATCCGCGAAGAGGTGGTGACCAGCCTGCGCCGGGCGATCGGCCCGGAGGCCGACCTGATGCACCCCGGCCCGGAGTCGTGTAAGCAGATCGCGATCGAATCGCCGATCATCGACAACGACCAGCTGGCCAAGCTGGTGCACATCAACGACGACGGCTCCCAGCCCGAGCTGCGTTCGGTGATCGTGCGCGGCCTGTACCCGGTGGCCAAGGGCGGCAAGGGCCTGCGCAAGGCGCTCAAGGCGATCAACACCCAGGTCTCGGCCGCCATCGACGGCGGCGCCAGGATCGTCGTGCTCTCCGACCGCGAGTCCAACGAGAAGCTGGCGCCGATCCCGTCGCTGCTGCTGACCGCGTCGGTGCACCACCACCTGGTGCGCGAGCGCACCCGCACCATGGTCGGTCTCGTCGTGGAGGCCGGTGACGCCCGCGAGGTGCACCACATGGCGATGCTGGTCGGCTTCGGCGCGGCCGCGATCAACCCGTACATGGCCTTCGAGACCATCGAGGACATGCTCGAGCGCGGTGCGCTCGAAATGCCCGGCAGCACCGGCGATCACGCCGAGGACTTCCGCAAGGCGGTCGCCAACTACAACAAGGCCGCCAGCAAGGGCGTGCTGAAGGTGATGTCCAAGATGGGCATCTCGACGCTGGCCTCCTACACCGGCGCGCAGCTGTTCCAGGTGATCGGCCTGTCCCAGGACCTGGCCGACGAGTACTTCACCGGCCTGCGCTCGCACTTGGACGGCATCGGCCTCGAGGACATCGCGGCCGACGTCGCCGAGCGGCATCGGCTCGCGTTCCTGGAGAACCGCAACGAGCGCGCGCACCGCGAGCTGGAGGTCGGCGGCGAATACCAGTGGCGGCGTGAGGGTGAGTACCACCTGTTCAACCCGGACACCGTGTTCAAGCTGCAGCACGCCACCCGCACCGGTCAGTACTCCATCTTCAAGGAGTACACCAAGATGGTCGACGACCAGACCGAGCGGCTGGCCTCGCTGCGTGGCCTGTTCAAGTTCAAGAAGGAGCGCGCGTCGATCTCGATCGACGAGGTCGAGCCCGCGTCGGAGATCGTGAAGCGGTTCTCCACCGGCGCGATGAGCTACGGCTCCATCTCCGCCGAGGCGCACGAGACCCTCGCCATCGCGATGAACCGGCTCGGCGGCCGGTCGAACTCGGGCGAGGGCGGCGAATCGCCGGCCCGCTTCGAGCCGGAGGAGAACGGCGACTGGCGGCGCAGCGCGATCAAGCAGGTGGCCTCCGGCCGCTTCGGCGTGACCGCGCACTACCTGACCAACTGCACCGACATCCAGATCAAGATGGCGCAGGGCGCGAAGCCCGGTGAGGGCGGCCAGCTTCCGGCGCACAAGGTGTACCCGTGGGTCGCCGAGGTGCGGCACTCGACGCCGGGTGTCGGCCTGATCTCGCCGCCGCCGCACCACGACATCTACTCGATCGAGGATCTGGCGCAGCTGATCCACGACCTGAAGAACGCGAACCCGCAGGCGCGGATTCACGTGAAACTTGTTGCGGAGCCCGGCGTCGGCACCGTCGCGGCCGGTGTGTCCAAGGCGCACGCGGACGTGGTACTGATCTCCGGCCACGACGGCGGCACCGGTGCCTCGCCGCTCACCTCGCTCAAGCACGCGGGCGGTCCGTGGGAGCTCGGCCTGGCCGAGACCCAGCAGACGTTGCTGCTCAACGGACTTCGCGACCGGATCGTCGTGCAGGTGGACGGTCAGATGAAGACCGGCCGCGACGTGATGATCGCCGCGCTGCTCGGCGCCGAGGAATTCGGTTTCGCCACTGCGCCTTTGGTGGTCTCGGGCTGCATCATGATGCGGGTCTGCCACCTCGACACCTGCCCCGTGGGTGTCGCGACGCAGAACCCGGTGCTGCGCGAACGCTTCACCGGCAAGCCGGAATTCGTCGAGAACTTCATGCTGTTCATCGCCGAAGAGGTTCGGGAACTGCTGGCGCAGTTGGGCTTCCGCACGCTGGACGAGGCCATCGGCCGGGTCGATCTGCTCGACACCGCCAAGGCCAAGCAGCACTGGAAGGCCAGCAAGCTGGACCTGTCGCCGATCCTCGACAATGTCGAGACCGCGTTCATGTACCAGGACCGGCGCTGCACCAAGACCCAGGACCACGGCCTGGACAAGGCGCTGGATCAGCAGCTGATCACGCAGAGCCGCGACGCGCTCGAGCGGGGCCAGGCGGTGAAGTTCGAAACCAAGATCACGAACGTGAACCGCACCGTCGGCACCATGCTCGGCCACGAGGTGACCAAGCTCTACGGTGGCGCGGGCCTGCCCGACGACACCATCGACATCACCTTCACCGGCTCGGCGGGCAACAGCTTCGGCGCCTTCGTGCCCGCGGGCATCACGCTGCGGGTGCAGGGTGACGCGAACGACTATGTCGGCAAGGGACTCTCCGGCGGCCACCTGGTGGTGCGTCCGTCGCTGAACGCGCCCGCCGAGTTCGTGGCGGAGGAGAACATCATCGCGGGCAACGTGATCCTGTTCGGCGCCACCAACGGCAAGGCGTTCATCCGCGGTGTGGTCGGCGAGCGCTTCGCCGTCCGTAACTCGGGTGCCCTCGCGGTGGTCGAGGGCGTCGGCGACCACGGTCTGGAGTACATGACCGGTGGCCGGGTGGTGATCCTCGGTGAGACCGGGCGCAACTTCGGCGCCGGTATGTCCGGCGGTGTCGCGTTCGTCTACAACCCGAACGGCACCTTCGAGTCCAGGCTCAACCCCGAGCAGGCCGACGCCGTCGAGCAGCTCTCCGGTGACGACTTCACCTGGCTGCGCGACATCATCACCCAGCACCGCGATCAGACGGGTTCCGCTGTCGCCGAACGCATTCTGGGTGACTGGTCGCAGCAGGTGAACCACTTCGTGAAGCTGATGCCGCGCGAATACAAGAAGGTACTGCTGGCCATCTCCGAGGCGGAGAAGGCGGGCAAGGACGTAGACGAGGCGATCATGGAGGCGGCTCGTGGCTAGCACGCGACGCATTCAGCAGCTGAGTCCGATGTCCACAGGCAAGATTACGGAGGCCGAACGTGGCTGACGCACAAGGTTTTTTGAAGCACACGCACCGGGAGCTACCGACCCGCCGGCCGGTCGAGCTGCGGTTGATGGACTGGAAAGAGGTCTACGAGCAGGGGTATCCGAAGGAGACCCTGCAGCGGCAGGCCAGCCGGTGCATGGACTGCGGTATTCCGTTCTGCCACAACGGCTGCCCGCTGGGCAACCTGATCCCCGAGTGGAACGACCTGGTCTACAAGGGGCAGTGGCGCGAAGGCATCGACCGGCTGCACGCCACCAACAACTTCCCGGAGTTCACCGGTCGGCTGTGCCCGGCGCCGTGTGAGGCGTCCTGTGTCCTCGGGATCAACCAGGACCCGGTGACCATCAAGCAGGTCGAGGTCGATCTCATCGAGAACGCCTTCGACGAGGGCTGGGTGACTCCGGTCTACCCGACTCGATTGACCGGCAAGCGGGTCGCTGTCGTCGGTTCCGGTCCCGCCGGACTCGCCGCCGCACAGCAGCTCACCCGGGCGGGCCACACCGTGACCGTGTTCGAGCGGGCCGACCGCATCGGCGGGCTGCTGCGCTACGGCATCCCGGAGTTCAAGATGGAGAAGCGCTTCATCGACCGGCGGCTCGCGCAGATGGAGGCCGAGGGCACCATCTTCAAGACCGGCGTGAACGTCGGGGTGGACATCACCGCCGAGCAGCTGCGCGAGACCTACGACGCGGTCGTGCTCTCCGGTGGCGCCACCCTCGCGCGTGACCTGCCGATCCCCGGTCGGGAGCTCGACGGCATCCACCAGGCCATGGAGTTCCTGCCGTGGGCCAACAAGGTGCAGCTCGGCGACGACGTCACCGACGAAGACGGCCTGCCGCCCATTCACGCGCGCGGCAAGAAGGTCATCATCATCGGCGGCGGCGACACCGGCGCCGACTGCCTCGGCACCTCGCACCGGCAGGGCGCGGCCAGCGTCCACCAGTTCGAGATCATGCCGCGCCCGCCCGAGGAGCGCGCCGCCTCCACCCCGTGGCCGACCTATCCGCTCATGTACCGGGTGTCCTCGGCGCACGAAGAGGGCGGCGAGCGGGTGTTCTCGGTGAACACCGAGCGTTTCATCGGCGAAGACGGCAAGGTGACCGGCCTGCAAGCGCACGAGGTCACGATGGTCAACGGCCGCTTCGAGAAGGTCGACGGCACCGACTTCACCCTCGACGCCGACCTCGTCCTGCTCGCCATGGGCTTCACCGGTCCCGAGAAGCCCGGCCTGCTCGAAGATCTCGGCGTCGGCTACGACCAGCGCGGCAACGTCCAGCGGGACAAGAACTGGGCGACCAACATCCCCGGTGTCTTCGTCGCCGGCGACATGGGCCGCGGCCAATCCCTCATCGTCTGGGCCATCGCCGAAGGCCGCGCCGCGGCCGCCGCGGTGGACCGCTTCCTGGAAGGTGAGACGGCCCTGCCCGCCCCCATCACCCCCACCATGGTCGCCCAGCGATGATCTGAACCCCTCTCTTACCGGAGCGGAAAAGGCGCCTGTGGACAGCAATGTCCACAGGCGCCTTTGTTTTCCGTATCGGGCGGCCTCAAATAGCAAGGGCCTGACGACAATCCGGTTCGACGCTCAACTATCCGAGCGCATAAGGACTTTCGCGGCGAACGGGACGTACGGGTGTTTCTCTGATTGCTGCGGCGTGTTCGTGGTCGGTGTGGCGGTGCGTGGCGCGTCTAGCGGTTTGCCGCAGACCGGCTTACGCGGATTACGGCGGGACTTGTGGTAGCTGCGTAATTGCTCTCGGTTCGCCTGCGGCGTGGGAGTCGAGTGTGCGCGGGTTGTGGTGAACAGCTGGAGTTTTGGGCATTCGACGAAAATTCGAACAAGGCCGGGGTTTCGGATGGCGCCGGCGAGCTGGTACCTCTATTGTGATCCCGTCGTGCTGCTGATCTTGGGCTGTGGGTTGTGGTCGTAGCCGGCACATCGGTGGGTGGCTTGTGTTAACCCAGCGTGCACTGGAACGTCATCCGTCGGGTTCAGCATTGGGGCGCAACTTGTCGAGGACGCAACTCGCGAGAGGCATGGTTTTGGACTGGAGCGGTATGCAGTTGAAGAAGGTTGTCGCGGCTCTCGGTGCGTCCGCGACGGTGTTGTCCGGTATGGTGTTCGGCGCCGGTGCCGCGAGCGCGGCGCCGGGTTGCCCGAGCCTGTACGTGGTGGCGATCCCGGGTACCTGGGAGACCGGCAAAGACAAGACGCCGAAGCCGGGCATGCTGGCCGGGGTCACCAATAATCTGCCGCGTTCGGCGGAGGTCGACTACGTGACCTATGCCGCGACCGCGTTCCCGTGGGAGGGCGAGGTCTACGGCAACTCGAAGAAGGAAGCCGTCGACACCGCGCGCGGCCTCATCTCCGACATGGCGAAGTCGTGCGGCGCGACGAAGATCGCGCTCGTCGGCTACAGCCAGGGCGCCGACGCCGCCGGTGATCTGGCGGCCGAGATCGGCACCGGACTCAGCGTGGTCGCGCCGGACCGGATCGCGGGCGTCGGCCTGATCTCCGACCCGCGCCGTGCCCCGAACGACATCCAGGTCGGCGCCCCGGCGCCCGGTGCGGGTGCCGGTGGCCCCCGGGTCGGCGGCTTCGGCTGGATCAGCGACCGCACCCGCACCATCTGCGCGGTGAGCGACCTGTACTGCGCGACCGCACCCGACGATTTCGTCACCCGGTTCGCCGGCTTCCTGGCGCAGGCCTCGGACGCGAACCCGGCCAACATGTGGCGCTACCAGATCGAAGCCGGGAACATCATGAACGACCTGTTCGCGCATGGTGGCGTGCCCACACTGCAGGCGCAGCTGACCGAGTCGGCGAACGAGCAGCGGGCCAAGGACCTGGAGCGCTTCTACAAGTCGCAGGCGCACACCCTGTACGGCAGCTACCCGGTCGGCGGCGGCCAGACCGCCGTCTCCTGGATGCACAACTGGATCGCGGGCATGGCCTGATCCACGACGTACCGAAACGAAGGCCCACCTCCGGCAAGGAGGTGGGCCTTCGTCGTATGTACTACCGGGACAAGGGATCAGCTGCTGCCCGCGGAACCGGTCGACGGGCGACCGTCCTTGAAGAAGATCCGCGGACCGGGCTCGTCCTTCTTGTGGATGCGCGGCCCGTCACCGCGCGGGCCCTCGCGATACTCCACCCGCGGGCCGTCGTGTCCCTGGCCGCCGGGCAGGTCCAGGCCGCCGTGCGGATGCGCACTGATATCGGTGCCGTCAGCCGGGGTCAGCTGAGCAGCCGCCGGATCGGGTGCCGCCGCCGAAGCGGTCGCGGCCAACGCGCCGACCGGTAGCGCGATCAACGCTCCCGCCACGGCAATTCGGGTGAGGCGGCGTCTCGATGTACTGGAGAGCAACACGGGAATCCTTTCTCTGGAACCGTGCGCTACTGAGGGTGGTAGCGCACCCGTCCCATAGAAGGTTCCGTCGCTGGGACGACGGTGCGACGTCCCTGCCAATCGGCTGTGAGTGGCGCTCAGGCTTTGATATTGCGCGGCAACAGATCCCAGACGTGCCCGGTCTCATTGATCGTCGCCGCGGTCCGGCGCCCGGTGCGGGAGAACAGGATTCGGGTGATCGAGCAGTAGTCGATCGGAAACGTCAGTGGCCGTTCCAATCCGAGTATCTCCTGGAGCAGCACGTTGATCACGCCACCGTGCGTGAAGGCGACCACCGTGCCTGCCGGGTCGGTGCTCGCGGCGATCTCGGTGACGGCGTCGAGCACCCGGGACTTGAACGCCTTGCCGTCGATCTGGTGCGGCAGGTGGCCCGCTTTGATCCGTTCGTAGACCTCGCGGAACTCGACCTTGGCATCCTCGATCGGAATGTAGGCGGGCAGATCGCGATCGTATTCGGCCAGGTCGTCGATGATGTCGAGGCCGGAGCCGAGCTTCGCCGCGGTGGGTGCCGCGGTCTCGCGCGCCCGGCGCTGCGGGCTGCTCACCACCCGGGTGATCCGGTGCTGGCTCAACGCGGCGGGCACCCGCTCGGCCTGCTCGAGCCCGACGGGCGCGAGTTCGGGATCGGCGGGACCGGCGGAGTTCATGATCCGGACCGGTTGGGCATGGCGAACGAGGATCAACTGCACAAGCCCACTCTGCCGTATCGCGGACCGCGCCTCGATCCGGGCGCGATACGGCGCCCGGTCAGCGCCCGGTGCACTCCCGCGGCAGCTCGAACAGGGTGGTGAACTGCTCGGCGGCGGCCGCGTCGCCGGTCACCTCGGTGACGCCCGCGGTGATCGTCTCGGCCATCGAGTGCCCGTCGTAGACGACCGCGACGAAGGCGGCGACGCTGGTGTGGATGGCGGTCGCCGCCGTGCCGCTCGCGCCGCGGGTGATCGTGAGCGCGCCGTCGTCGACCACCGCGTGGAACTCGTCGGTGTTCGCATCGGGTCCGGTGAAGTACAGGTCGAAGTCGGCTCGCACGCCGGCCGCCCGATCCGCCTGGAAATGGGTGCGCAACGAGACGACCAGCGCGTCGGTGCTCACCTCCGAGCAGCGGTAGGTGTTGGGTGTGCGCGCACCCCAGCGGCTGAGCGCGAGGACCACCGTGTCCAGTTCCTTGCCCCAGTCGGTGAGGTCGTAGACCGCGGCGCTGACCGGCGGCGGCAGCTTGCGCTTGTGCACCACACCCGCGTGGACCAGCTCGTCGAGCCGCTGGGAGAGCACGTTCGGGCTGATCGTGGGCAGCCCGGCCCGCAGATCGGTGAATCGCTTGGGGCCCAAGAGCAGTTCACGCACCACCAGCAGGGTCCATCGTTCACCGACCAGGTCGAGTGCGCGGGCCGCGCCGCACGCGTCGTGGTAGCTGCGCTTGTTGCGGTGCTCGGGAGCAGCAGTCATGGAATACAGCATATCATTAGATACTGCAAGAGAATTAGATAGTTGTCTTTTAGGACTAACCACTGCTAGCGTCGCACCATAACGATCTTCGGGTGGAAGGCAACGCTGGTGGTTGACGTAAGAGAACGGACGCGCGAGGCGGCGGACCGCGGTCGCTGGCTCGCGCTGTATGTGCTGTGCGGCGGCATGCTGATGATCGTGCTGGACGCCACGATCGTGAACGTCGCGCTCGCCGACATCCAGCAGGATCTCGGGTTCACCTCGGCCGGGCTGGCCTGGGTGGTGAACGGATACCTGATCTCGTTCGGCGGCCTGCTGATGCTGGCGGGCCGGCTCGGCGACCTGATCGGTCGCCGAACCATGTTCCTGTCCGGCCTGGTGGTGTTCACCGTGGCCTCGGTGCTGTGCGGGCTGGCCGTCAACGAGGTCACCCTGATCGCGGCCCGGTTCCTGCAGGGCATCGGTGGCGCGATGACCTCCGCGGTGATCCTCGGCATGATCTTCGCGATGTTCCCGGACCCGAGGGAGCAGGCGAAGGCGATCGGGCGCTACGCGTTCGTCGCGTCGGCCGGTGGCGCGATCGGCCTGCTGCTCGGCGGCCTGCTCACCGCGCTGGACTGGCGGCTGATCTTCCTGGTCAACCTGCCGATCGGCATCCTGGTCGGGCTCGCCGCGATGAAGATCCTGGACAAGGATCAGGGCGCGGGCCTGAAGGACGGCGCGGATGTGCCCGGCGCCGTACTGATCACGGTGGCGCTGATGCTCGGCGTCTACACCATCGTCAAGCCCGCCGCCGAGTACGGCTGGACCGACCCGGTCACCCTGGGCCTCGGGGTGGCGTCGCTGGCGCTGCTCGCCGGGTTCGTCGCGCGGGAGGCGACGGCGAAGACACCGCTGATGCCGCTGACGATCTTCCGGTCCCGGAACCTGTCCGGCGCCAACGCGATTCAGGTGGTCACCGTGGCGGGCATGTTCGGCATGTTCTTCCTGGGCTCGCTGTACCTGAAGCAGGTGCTCGGCTACGAGCCGCTGCAACTGGGCCTGGCGTTCTTCCCGGTGGCCGCGATCATGGGTCTGCTCTCGGTGCGCTACTCCGAGGGCCTGGTGATGCGGTTCGGTGCGCGAAAAGTGCTGATCCCGGGTCTGTCGCTGATCCTCGCCGCCCTGCTCTGGCTGACCCAGGCGCCGGTCGACGGCAACTACTGGCTGCATATCTTCGGCCCGATGGTGCTGTTCGGAACCGGTGCGGGCCTTGCCTTCCCGGCGCTGATGAACCTGGCGATGTCGGGGGTGGCGCCGGCGGAAGCGGGGCTGGCCTCCGGACTGGCCAACACCACGATGCAGGTCGGTGGCGCACTCGGGCTCGCGGTGCTCGCCACCCTGTCGGCGAGCAAGACGACTGACCTGTTGGCGGCGGGCACCCCGGTAAACGAGGCGCTGACCAGCGGGTTCCAGCTCGCATTCTGGATCGGCGCGGCGCTGGTCGTCGCCGCGCTGCTGGCCGCGATGTTCGTGCTGAAGTCGGTGCCCGCCGCTTCACCCGGCGTCGACCTGGACGACGAGCTGTTGCTCGAGGCGGAAGTGGCGTCCGAGCGCACCGCCATCTGACGGACGACGCAAACGAATGGCCCGGTTCGCTATGCGAGCCGGGCCATTCGGTCGGTCAAGGAGTGTAAGGCGGTTGCTGCTGCCCGTACGGGGGCTGCTCGCCGTAGGGCGGCTGGTTCGGCGGTTGCTGGTTGGGCCCCTTCTTGCGCCGCCGCATCAGATAGACGCCTGCGATGATCGCCGCGATGACCAACAGGCAGCAGAGCCCGCCGATGATCAACCCACCGCTGCTTCTGCGCTTCTTCTTGGCCGCGAGGTCCAGCGCCGAGTTCCACACGTCCGGGCTCGCCCACACGCTCGTGTCCACCAGGCTCATATTGGTAAGCAGGTCAAGATACATTCAGAACCCCATCTCGTGTATCGGTCTCCTCCCGGGCCGAATACCACTCACCGCACGCCCGAACCACCGGCCGGTCAACCCGAGTATTCGGCCGCCCGGACCGAATAACCCAGGGTAGCTGTCCGATTCATCCGAAGTGGACCCTTCGCGAACCTTGCCTCGCCTCAGCGCGGTTTCACCAGCGGGAACGGCAGCGTCTCGCGGATGCTGCGCCCGGTGATCAGCATGACCACCCGGTCCACGCCCATGCCGAGCCCGCCGGTCGGCGGCATCGCATGCTCGAGCGCCTGCAGGAAGTCCTCGTCGAGCTCCATCGCCTCCGGGTCGCCGTTGGCCGCGAGCATCGACTGCTCGGTGAGCCTGCGGCGCTGCTCGACCGGGTCGGTGAGTTCGCTGTAGGCGGTACCGAGTTCGACACCCCAGGCGACCAGGTCCCAACGCTCGGTGACCCCGGGGATCGAGCGATGCGCGCGGGTCAGCGGCGACACCGAGGTGGGGAAGTTGATGTAGAAAGTCGGTTCCTCGGTGCGGGATTCGACCAGGTGCTCATACATCTCCAGCACCACCTGGCCCTCGTCCCAGCCGTGCTGGTAGGACACCTCGGCCTTGTCGCACAGTTCGCGCAGCTGGTCCAGGCCGGTGTCCGGGGTGATCTCGGCGCCGATGGCCTCGGACACCGCGCCGTGCACCGTCTTCACCGCCCACTCGCCGGAGATGTCCACCGGCTCGTAGGTGCCGTCGCCCTGCGGCCGCAACGCCACCATCGCGCCGTTCGCGGCGAGCGCGGCGTCCTGGATGAGCTGGCGGCAGGCGTGCATCATCCGCTCGTAGTCGCTGTGCGCCTCGTACGCCTCGAGAATGGTGAACTCGGGGTTGTGGCTGAAGTCGACGCCCTCGTTGCGGAAGGTCCGGCCGATCTCGAAGACCTTCTCCATGCCGCCGACGCAGAGCCGCTTCAGGTACAGCTCGGGAGCGATCCGCAGGTACAGATCCAGGTCGTAGGCGTTGATGTGGGTGAGGAACGGGGTGGCGTTGGCGCCGCCGTGCACCTGCTGCAGGATCGGCGTCTCCACCTCGAGATAACCCCAGGCGTTCAACGAGTCGCGCAGCGAGCGAACCACCGCGCTGCGCTTGGCGAGCACCTCCCTGGTCTCGGCGTTGATCGCCATGTCGACGTAGCGCTGCCGCACCTTCGCCTCGGGATCGGACAGGCCTTTCCACTTGTCCGGCAACGGATGCAGGCACTTGCCGAGCATCCGCCAGTCCGCCGCGAGCAGCGAGAGTTCGCCGCGGCGGCTGCGCCCGATCTGACCGCTCACCTCGATCAGGTCGCCGAGGTCGAAGAACTCGGTGAACTCGGCGCTGCGCTCGGCGCCGACCCGATCGCGGTCGATCACCAGCTGGATGTCGTCGGTCCAGTCCCGGACCACGGCGAAGATCACGCCGCCGTAGTCGCGGATGCGCAGCAGCCTGCCGCAGACCCGGACCGTGGTGCCGCGCGGCGACTGCCTGGCCTTCGCGACGGTGTGCGTCGGCGGGTAGGCGACCGGGTAGGCCTCGACGCCGGACGCGGTGAGCCGGTCCAGCTTGTCCATCCGCACCCGTACCTGCTCGGGGCGGCGCGGCAGCTGCTCCTTGCCCTCGACGTGATCGATGTCGGGCGGGCTGCCGTCAGCGTGCAGTCCGGTCATGGTGGCGGGCACCGCGCTATGAATGCCGGTGTGCGCGACCGTATCCGGCTCCTTGCCGAAGCGCGGCAGGAAACCCTCGGCGAGCGCGCTGGCCACCGCGACCCTCGGCAGCTGCCTGCGCTCCTCGAACAGGAAAAACCTTGGTACCCAATGCGGCTGGTACTTCACGTTGGAGCGGTACAGCGCCTCCAGCTGCCACCAGCGCGAAAAGAACAGCAGCACACCGCGCCACAGCCGCAGCACCGGACCGGCGCCGATCCGGCCGCCCTCCTCGAACACCGAGCGGAACACCGCGAAATTCAGCGAGACCTTGGTGATGCCCTGCTGGTCGGAGTTCAGCGCGAGCTGCGAAATCATCAGCTCCATCACGCCGTTCGGGCCGTTCGGGTCCCGGCGCATCAACTCCAGTGAGACACCGGTGCGGCCCCACGGCACCAGCGACAGCATGCCGAGCACCCGGTCCTGACCGTTCACCGCCTCGACGAGCAGGCAGTCCCCGTCCAGCGGATCGCCGAGCCTGCCGAGCGCCATCGAGAAGCCGCGCTCGGTCTCGGTGTCGCGCCAGGCGTCCGCGCGGGCGATCACCTGCCGGAACTCCTCGGCCGGAATGTCGCGGTGCCGCCGGATCCGGACGGTGATGCCGTGCTTGCGCAAGCGGTTCGCGGCTTGGCGGACCGGCTTCATCTCCGGGCCCGCCAGGGAGAACGTTCTGGTGTCCAGGATGGCCTCGTCACCGAGCCGGATCGCGGAGAGCCCGGCCCGGCGGTAGGAGGTCGCGCCGAGTTCGCTGGCGCCCATCACCGCGGGCGCCCAGCCGAATTGGTCGGCCAGCCGCAGCCAGGCGTCGATGGCCTGCGGCCAGGCCTCGCGGATGCCGATCGGGTCGCCGCTGGCGAGGCAGACGCCCAGTTCCACGCGGTAGGTGACCGCCGCCTTGCCGCTGGGCGCGAACACCACCGCCTTGTCGCGGCGGGTGGCGAAGTAGCCGAGCGAGTCCTCCAGATCGGAACGTTCCAGCAGGCCGCGGATGGCCGACTCGTCGGTGCCGGTCATCGCGTTCGCCGCGCGCTGCGAGCGCAGCAGGATGAGCACCGCGGCCAGCAGCGCGACGGCGCCGAACAGGCCGAGCAGGAAGTTGACGAACGGGCGTGGGTGACCGTCGAAGTGTTCGTTGTCCACCAGCACCGCGGCGGTCACCCGATAGATCGCCCAGCCGGGCCGCTGCGCGCCGCTCGGCAGCGAACCGGGGAACAACTCGACCAGACCCCAGCCGAGCAGGGAGCCGACCGTCAGGCCGCCGGCGAGCACGCCGAGCGCCTTCAAGCCCGCCCCGCGGCGCACCCTCGTGTAGAACTCGCGCCAAGCCGCGATCAGCACGCCGATCACGGCCAGGTGCACGATCATCGCCACCAGCGCGTCGATATTGCCGGTGTCCGCGAAATCCAAGCCGTCGGCCAGCGCGTACAACGCCAGATAACCGAGCAGCAACCACCAGGCGATCCGTTTGCGGCTGGCCAGCGCACCCGCGAGCAGGCCGACGATCAGCGCCCACATCAGGTTGGTGTCGGGGGCGTCGAAGTAATAGTTGTCGATGTAGCGACGCGGTACCTGGGTCAGGAAACGCAGGCCGGGCGAGAGGCTCCAGAGGAAGCACGCCACCGCGAAAACCCCGAGCACCAGGCCCGCGATATGCGGTACCTCGGCCAGTCGGCCGTGTCCCCGATGCGGGACGGGTGGGGTGGGTCTATCCGCGGGCGGTTCGATCAGGTGTTGCCGGGCTTGCGTGGTGGTCACTGAACCAGTGTGTACGGTGCCGCCGTTTCGGTGCTCGAAGACCACCCGGGCATGTCGGTTCTCGGCGCGTCGCACACGCGTGTCAGCGACGCGCGCAGGGGGCTGGCGTTTGCTGTTTACGAATGCAAGGTAAGGATGTACCTCATGTCAGAACCAGTCGATGTACCGATCGATGACGACGTCATTCGGCTCGGTCAGTTCCTGAAACTGGCCAACCTGATCGAATCCGGCTCGGAGGCCAAGACGGTGATCGCCTCCGGTCTGGTGCGGGTGAACGACGAGGTGGAGCTGCGCCGCGGCAGGCAATTGCAGATCGGTGACGTCGTCACCCTGGCCGGTCATCAGGCGAGAGTGTCGGTCTGAGGCGGACTTTCAGTCCTCGGCACGCACCACGACGCCGTCGTGGTCGCTGTAGAGCATGTCGCCTGGCACGAAGGTGACGCCGCCGAACTCGACCGGCACGTCACGGTCGCCGGAGCCGGTCTGGGTGCTCTTGCGCGGGTTGGTGCCCAGCGCCTTGATGCCGATGTCGAGCGTGCGCAGGATGGCCGAGTCGCGCACCGCGCCGTTGATGATCACGCCGGCCCAGCCGTTGTCCACGCCGCGACCGGCGATGACGTCGCCGACCAGTGCGGTGTGCACGCTCGCGTCACCATCGACGACCAGCACCTTGCCGTGGCCGGGTTCGCCGAGCGTCTGCTTCACCAGCAGGTTGTCCTGGAAGCAGCGGATGGTGGAGATGCGGCCGGAAAATGCCGCGCGGCCACCGAACTGGATGAACTGCGTGTCGCAGCTGCGGATCTCGGGGCCGATCTCATCGGCCAGGTCGGCAGTGGCGACAACATCATTCTGCGATTCGGTCACGGGCTCAGCTTAAAGGTGACCGAGCAGCAATTCCGGGAGGGCCGCTCCCGTTGTGAGGTTGGTCGCTCTCGATGTGCTGAGGGGCGCTAACGGTGCCCGTAGCGCAGTTCGTACCTCTCCCGGTCGTGCTCGGAGAACTTGGCGCGGTTGACCAGTTCGGGGTTCAACCCGTGCTGGCCCAAACGGTAGCGGCGCCAGACATAGCTGAGCGCCACGGTGAAGATGACCATCGGAACGATCATCATCACGATCAAGCCGATCTTCAGCGGCATCGGACCCGGGAACAGCAGTACCAGGGCGAAGAACGGCAGCACAGGCCCGAGAAACCGGACGAGATAGCGCTCCATGGCCCCGTGCCCGACGAGGTCGCGGATGACCCACTCGTGCAGCTCCTCAGGGAGCTCGCGGCCCAGATCGTAGGCGATCCGCTGCCGAATTGTGGGGGTTTTCATACCTAAAGGCTATGCCTGTGGTATCGGTCACCGCTAGGTTGCTGAGCCCTCAACCTCGGCCGTGCCGACGCTCGTACGCGAGGCGTTCCGGCTCGGCTCTGCGCCGGGCGTCCGCGTCGGCCAGCGCCGGATCGAGGCCGTGCTTGATCAGGCGGTGCCGCCGGTACACATACATCAGCGCGACCGTGAAGTAGATCAGCGGCAGATACAGCAGCGCCATCATCGCCAGGCCCATCCACAGCGGGCCGGGCAGCAGCAGGAACAGCATGAGCACCGGAATCAACGGCACCAGGATGCGCAGCAGATACCGCCGCGTCGCGCCGGGGCCGACCAGGTCTTCGCGCACCCAGTCGGTCATCGAGGCGGGCAGGGTGCGGCCCGCGATGTAGCCGATGCGCTGGACGAAGGACGGTGTGGCGCTCATCGATCAAGCATCCCCCACCGGCGGATCAATGCACGGACTCATCCGATTCCGCGACGCGATCGGCATGAAAAGCCTGGATCTGGGTGATCAGGTTGTGCGTGGTGTGCTGCACCGCGATCTTCACGAACGGCTCGATGGTCTTGCCGAGCGCGCGGCCGGCCAGCCCGCCGCCGACCCGGAAGTCGACGATCGCGTCGACGGTGCAGAGCGCGGCGCCCTTGGGGTGGAACAGGAAGGTCGACTCGACCTCGAAACCCTTGATCGACTTCACCGCGATCAGGGAGTTCTCCGCCCAGCGCACCACCTCGACGCGGGACTTCAGCGAGGCGGGCCCGAGCTTGATGTGCCCGTCGAACGCGGCGCCGACACCGACCGTCTGCTCGCCGACCGGGGTGAAGGATTGGATCCCGTACAGGAACTTCGGCAGATTCCGGTAGTCGTTCACGTAGGCGAACGCGGACTCCGCCGATGCCGCACAGTCCTCGACGATCTTCACTTCGGTCATGCGAAAACAGTAACCGGTGGCGATCCAGGTCGCCTGCTCGCCGGAGATGCCCGGATGCCGCACTACGTCCTCGAGTTGTGGGGCTGCCGGACCGAAGGGCGCACCGGCACGACGGTGCAGAGGTTCAGGCGGTGACCGCGAGCGTGGCGGCCAAACCGAAGGCCAGTGCCATCACGACCACCTCGATGGTCGCCCGGCGCAGCGACGCCTCGGCGGTCATCCGGTGATCGGCGGCCCGGCGCACCCAGTTGCGTCGCCACCACCAGCCCAGTGCCAGCAGACCCACCAGCACAAGGGTTTTCGCAAACAGGACGCGACCGTAACCGGTGCTGACGAACGGCGTGATCCCACCGACCCGCACCAGGCCGTTGAGCAGGCCGGTCGCCGCCACCACCGCGACCAGCGGCAAC
This sequence comes from Nocardia sp. CS682, assembly GCF_004634405.1. Lineage (NCBI taxonomy): Bacteria > Bacillati > Actinomycetota > Actinomycetes > Mycobacteriales > Nocardiaceae > Nocardia > Nocardia sp. CS682. The sequence continues at coordinate 4,713,848 of NZ_CP029710.1, forward strand.
GCCACCGCCGAATACCTCGGCAACACCACGGCCCACTCGCCACGGGTGCGCACCACCAGCGCGAGCGCCACGAGCAGCCCGAACCAGGCCGACGCCGCCAGCGCGTGCACCGCGGCGAGCACCGACCCGAACGCCTGCTGCGACATGTGCCCGGTGATCGGCCGCAACGCCAGCGCGACCGCCGCGAACACCAGAACCAGGTCGGCGGAGGCGATCTCGGTCCGCCGGAACGCCACCGTCGAATAGCACGCGACCGCGCCGACGCCCACCAGGATGGCGATGCCGACCTGCCCGCCGCTGATCTGCACCAGATAGTCGCCGAACTGCGCGGCCTCCAACTCACCGACCGGCACCCCGACCACCTGGGCCGCCTCGAACACGATGATCGCGAACTCGGCGCCGCACCAGCACCCGGCCAGCACCGCGAGCAGCCGCCACGGCGGCTCCAGCCGCGGGTGCAGCCGCGGCAGCGCGGCCAAGCCGAGCACCGTCGCACCGAGGCCGTCGGCGAGGACCCGGACGATGGCCTCGGCCGCGAAACCAGCGGACACGGCCAGCGCCCAGGCGATCAGCACACCGAGCAAACCTGCGGGGACGACCAGCAGCACCGACCACGGTGCGCGGGCGGTACCCCGCCGCGCACCGCCCCGGCCGCCGATCGTCCTTCCGGTCACTGGTTCGGTTTCCGGCTCCTGCCGCCGAACAGCGCGAACGCCAGCCCGCCGCCGAAGAGCACGACGGCGCCGACGATGAAGACCCACAACGGGATTCCGCCCGAGCCGTCGTCGTCGGAGCTACCGCTGTCAGCGTTCGGCTTCGCGCCCGGGACCCCATTGCCCGCCTTGCTCAGCGTGAAATGCCGGGTGCCGCTGACCGGATGGCCGTCGGCGGAGGTCACCCGGTAGGCGATCGTGTATTCGCCGACCGGGCCGAGCTCGCCCACTTCGACGCTGACCGTATTGCCGTCGACCGTCGGCGAGCCCTTCGACCACAGCTTGCCGTCCGGTCCGACCACGGTGAGCGCCGGGAAACTCGGCTGCAAGGCCTCGTTGAAGGTGACGCTCGCGCGCGCCGGGCCCGCCTCGATGGTCGCGCCGTCCTCCGGCACGCTGGCCGTCGGCGCGGAGTGCGCGGCGGCGGTTCCCGCTGCGGCGAGACCGAATCCGAGCAGGAGCAGCCCCGCGACGAGCGCGGTGAGCAGGCGCCGGGTCATGACTGCCGCGCCCGGATCACGTTGCCGAGCCCGAGCGCGACGCCGAGCAGACCGAGCGCCAGGCCGATGCCGCCGAGCCAGCGGGCAGTGTTGTCGGTGTCGTCGGTGGAGCCGTGCGCGGCGTCGCTGTCGACCTTGTGATCGTCGCCCGCGTCGGCCTTGCCCTGGGCCAGGGTGAGCGACGGCGCCGGATGTTCGGGCTCCGCACCGTCTTTGCCCGCGGGCTGATCCCAGTCGACGATCTTGCCGTCGCTGTAGGTCTGCTTGGCCGGGAAGCTGACCGTCTCCTGCGCGGGCAGCGGGCCGACCGAGACGGCGAACCGCTGGAACTGGCCGGGGCCGACACCGGGGGCACCAGGGTCCGCGGTCCAGGTAATCGCGGTGATCTCTTTCTTCTCGTTCTTGTCGACCTTGACCGACCAGCCCGGAATGGGTTCGGGCCGTGCGCTTTTCAGGTTGGGCAGGGTGACGGTGAGCGCGGTGGTGCTCGCGGTGTCGGATTCGGTGGGCACCCGGAAGGTGGCGACCGAATACTTGCCCTGCTGGGCGCCCGGCGCGTCCACGCTGACGTGGGCGGTGGCCGTACCGCCGGCCAGCACGGCGAGGGTGGCGGCGACGGCCGCCGTGCCGGTGGCGCGCGAAATCGAACGGTGCATGGAAAGACTTTCTGTCCGAAGGGGAATGGTGCTGCGAGTCAGGCGAGCACCGGTGGCGCGCGCGGGCCGATCGCACCCTTCGGCGGGCAGTGATAGTGCGCGAGACCGGGATCGGCCCAGCGCGGCGATCCGGTGGCGCGGGGGAGTCGCGGTTTCGCGAGTACCGCGCGGACGGCGCCGGAGACCAGCCCGTAGAGCCGTTCGGCGACGGAGATGACCGCGGCACAGCCGATCGTGGCAATGGCGTGCGCGCCGAGCATCCAGCCGGTGGGCAGCGGATTCGTTGCGGCAGTGCCATGCTCGTGGCCGAGCAGGCCGGACAGCGCGAGATGGCTCGCCAGCTGTCCGAGCCCAAGCAGGACGAGCACCGAACCACGACCGCGCGCAGCCACATTCGCGGCGCTACCGGCCAGCGCGGCGACCAGCAGCACCAGGGTCAGCTCGGTCGAGCCGGGAAAACCGCCGCCCGCGACCCCGTGCGCGGCGACGGCGAGCGCGCCCACCAGCACACCGACCAGGCCACCACGCAGGTGGCCGGTACTCGGTGCTGGCGGCATCGCGAGGTCAGCGCACGCCGAGCCGCGCGAGCACGTCCGCCTCGACGCCGGACAGTTCGTCCGCGATCGAGGTGTGCACGGCGCGGCGCCGCGGCGCGGGCATCTGCTCGGCGGTCTGCACCGCGGCGGCCAGGCTGTCCAGGCGGGCCTGGGTGGCGGCGACGAATTTCTGCGTCTCGGCCTTGTCCTTGCCGCCCTGCGCGCCGACCTTGCCAAGGGCCGCTTCGGTATTCACGATCCTGGCCCGCAGCTTGGCGCCGTGGCCGCTGAAGTCGGCGAGCTGATCGACGCCGATGCCGAGCTGCTGGGCCTTGCGGGTGTCGAGCTGTGCGCGCAGGAACGTCGCGCCGCGGTAAGCCAGCGGCGCGAGCACCGGAATGAGCACCCGGGCCACGCCGAGATACTTCTTCACCTGACCGGCGCTGAACAGGTCACGCTCGGCCTTGGCGGCCAGCTTGAGCGCGGCCTTCTCCTCCGCCTGCAGGGCCGAGATCTGCGCCTTGGCGACCTTGCGCTGGGTACGGGCCTCCGCGCGGCGGGCTTTGCGGTCGTTCTTGGCGACCAGCTTGGCTTCCAAACCGGCCTTGTGCTTGAGAGCCTTCGCCTCGGCCCTGCGGCTCGGGCGCCGCTTGCGCTTCGTGAACAACCCCATCGAAGGCCCTCCGTCATGCTGGTTTGCCATGGCAGTACGACGCCGGGGAAAGCCCGTCCGCCCATGTCACACGGTTTGCGTCCTACCCTAACGGGTGCATCGCGACACCAGCGAGCGTGGCAGGGCGACGAGCCGCGAACGGTGCCGTTGCCCATGGGGTTCGTGGGTTTGTCGGGGGTAGGGACCATACTGCATAGCGTGGAATCGGGCATCGGTGACCGAGCGGGTCGCAAGCACAACGGCACGGCCGTCGAACGGCCGGCCGGCGTCGCGGATGCGCCGACCCCCTTCATCGATGCCAGAGCGCTCATCGGCTGTCGTCATCGTCTGCACTTGGACGCGGCACATCCCGGGGCGCTGCACGGCGTCACCGAGGACCCGGGGGTGCGGCAGCGCAGGGAGGCGGCCACGGCCCATCGGCTGCGGGTCCGCGACGCGCTGATCGCGGCGGACCCGGCGGGCTGGGTGGTCATCGACCCCACGCTGCGCGCGGCCGAGCGCGCCGAGGCCACCATGCAGGCGTGTGCGGCTGGCGTGCACCACATCTGGGGCGGGCTGCTGCCGCAGGAACCGGAGACGGGCAGGCGGGGCGGCTCGGAGATCCTGCTGCGCGACCTCGACCGCGGCGGGTACATCCCGGTGATCGTGGTGAACCACAAGGTGACCGACCCGCGAAACCCCGAGCCCGCCGATTTTCACCCGACCACCTCGAACCCGTACCACTGGAACCCGAAACCGGACCGGCACCGCAAACTGCGCCAGCAGCCGCGCGACCAGCAGCGCCTCGCGCACCTGTACCGAATGCTGCAGCGCCACGGCATGGCCAGCCCGGCGCTGGTCGGCGGCGTGATCGGCTACCACTTCGACTGCATCCTGGTGCACGACCTCGGGCCGGTGCTCGCCGACTACGACCAGCGCTACGCCGACCGGGTCGCGGTGGTCCGCGGCGAACTGCCGACGATTCCGTCGAAGGTGCCCGAGTGCAGGCAGTGCCCGTGGTGGACGCGCAGCATCGAAGGACCGAGCTGTGAGGGCTGGCTCATCGAGCATCGCGACGTCAGCCTGGTCGCGCCCGGCTCGCGCGCCGACGTGCTGCGCAGGCACGGCGTGCAGACCATCGACGAGCTGGCCGAGTGGGCGGGCGACGACCCCGACGACTGGCAGCACGGCCCGTTCGACGAGGCGGTGGTCACCGCGCGCGCCTGGATCGCGGGCGCGCCGCTGGTCCGCCGGGTGGAGCCGATCCGGGTGCAGCGGGCCGACGTGGAGGTCGACGTCGACCTGGAGAGCTTCCAGGAGTACGGCGCGTACCTGTGGGGGACGCTGCTCGACGGCGTGTACCGCCCGTTCGTTACCTGGGATCCGCTGCCCACCGAGGACGAGGGCCGCTCGTTCGGCGAGTTCTGGACCTGGCTGATGACCATCCGTGCCGAAGCCGCCGCGCACGGCAAAACCTTTGCCGCCTACTGCTACTCGCGCACCGCCGAGGACAAGTGGCTCTACGAGTCGGCGCGCCGCTTCGCCGGGCGCCCCGGCGTGCCGACGGTCGAGCAGGTGCGCGCGTTCGTCGACGGACCGGAGTGGGTGGACATGTTCCAGGCCGTCTCCGATCAGTTCATCTGCCCGAACGGCAAGGGGCTGAAGAAGATCGCGCCGGTCGCGGGCTTTTCCTGGCGCGATGCCGAGGCGGGCGGCGAGGCGTCGATGAGCTGGTATCGGCTGGCCGTCGGCTACGAGGGCGACCCCGACATGTCCCAGCGCACCCGGTTGCTGGAGTACAACGAGGACGACGTCCGGGCCACCCAGGTGCTGCGCGAGTGGATGTCGAATCGGGCAGACCTCGAGGTTCCTGGCCTAGCGGATTTCGGGCGTCGTACTATCGCGTCGTGACAGAGCACGTCGAACAACTCGAGTTCCAGGCAGAGACGCATCAGCTGCTCGAGCTGATGATCCATTCGGTCTACTCCAACAAGGACACCTTCCTGCGGGAGCTGATCTCGAACTCCTCCGACGCGCTGGACAAGCTGCGGCTGGAGTCCTTCCGGGACAAGGATCTGCATGTCGACACGTCCGACCTCCACATCGAGCTGGAGGTCGACAAGGACAACCGGATCCTGACCGTTCGGGACAACGGCATCGGTATGTCCCGCGCCGAGGTGGTCGACCTGATCGGCACCCTCGCCAAGTCCGGCACCGCCGAGCTGCGCAAGAAGCTCAACGAGGCCAAGAGCGCGGCGGCCAACGTCGACACCGCGGAGCTGATCGGCCAATTCGGCATCGGCTTCTACTCGACCTTCATGGTCGCCGACAAGGTCACCCTGACCACCCGGCGGGCCGGGGAGACCGAGGGCACCCGCTGGGAGTCGGCCGCGGGCAGTTCCACCTACACCATCGAAACCCTCGACACCGCACCCCAGGGCACCGCGGTCTCGCTGCACCTCAAGCCCGCCGACGAAGAGGATCACCTCTTCGACTACACCCAGGAGTGGAAGCTCCGGGAGATCGTCAAGAAGTACTCCGACTTCATCGCCTGGCCGATCCGCATGCAGGTCGAGCGGACCGTCACCGAGGGTGAGGGCGAGGAGAAGTCCGAGAAGACCATCGTCGAGGACCAGACCCTCAACTCCATGAAGGCGCTGTGGACCCGCCCGAAGAGCGAGGTCAGCGACGAGGAGTACAAGGAGTTCTACAAGCACGTCAGCCACGCCTGGGACGATCCGCTCGAGATCATCCCGCTCAAGGCGGAGGGCACCTTCGAATACCAGGCGCTGCTGTTCCTGCCGTCGCAGGCGCCGTTCGACCTGTTCACCCGCGAGCACAAGCGCGGCGTGCAGCTCTACGTCAAGCGGGTGTTCATCATGGACAACTGCGAAGAGCTGATGCCGGAGTACCTGCGCTTCGTCAAGGGTGTGGTGGACGCACAGGACCTCTCGCTCAACGTCTCCCGCGAGATCCTGCAGCAGGACCGCCAGATCCAGATGATCCGCAAGCGGCTGGTCAAGAAGGTGCTGTCCACGGTCAAGGACCTGCAGGGCGCCGAGGACCAGACCAAGTACCAGACCTTCTGGAAGGAATTCGGTCGCGTCCTCAAGGAGGGCCTGCTCGGCGACTTCGACAACCGCGAAACCATCCTGCAGGTCTGCTCGTTCGCCTCGACGAACTCCGAGACCGAGCTGACCACGCTGGCCCAGTACGTGGAGCGCATGCCGGAGGGTCAGGACGCCATCTACTACATGACCGGCGAGTCCCGCCAGCAGGTCGAAAGCTCCCCGCACATGGAGGCTTTCAAGGCCAAGGGCCGCGAGGTGCTGATCCTCACCGATCCGGTGGACGAGATGTGGGTCGGCTCGGTGCCCGAATTCGACGGCAAGGCCTTCACCTCGATCGCCAAGGGCGAGGTCGACCTGGAGTCCGAGGAGGAGAAGAAGGCCTCCGAGGCGCTGCGTGAGCAGCAGGACAAGGACTTCGCCGAGGTGCTGACCTGGCTCGGCAAGACGCTGGACGACAGCGTCAAGGAGGTGCGCCTCACCAACCGGCTCACCACCTCACCCGCCTGCCTCGTCGGTGACGTCTTCGACTTCACCCCGATGCTGGAGCGGATGTATCGCGCCTCCGGCCAACTGGTGCCGGAGACCAAGCGGATCCTCGAGCTCAACCCGACCCACCCGCTGGTCACCGGCCTGCGCGACGCCTACGACACCCGCAAGGACGACGCCGACGCGGGCAAGGTGCCCGAGCTCACCGAGACCGCCGAGTTGCTCTACGGCACAGCGGTGTTGGCCGAGGGCGGCGAGCTGAAGGATCCGGCGCGGTTCGCGCACATCCTCACCGATCGCCTCACCCGCACCCTCTGATCCGGACTTCGGCGAGGGCCACCCCACGGTGGTCCTCGCCGAAGCACGTCCGCCGATGACCTGCAGGCACGAGTGGTTCACGATCGTGCGTCCAGTGTGAAATGGCAGGCTTCGCTACCTTCTGGCACGCGATCCGAATAGCCTCGCGCACAGCGATATTCGCCTGAGTTGGTGCTGGGTCATGGGTGGACGCGGTTAAATTTGGGCGATCGAAAGGATCGTCAGCTTATGTCCGGAAACCCTCTTGCCGTCGCCGAGCCGTGGGATCTCGTCGCCGATGGATACGCCGAGTTCGCGCCCGCGATCATGCAGCCCTTCTCCGATCGTGCGCTCGAATTCGCTTCGCTGACACCGTCTTCCCAGGTCATCGATGTCGCGGCGGGGACGGGCGCGCTGAGCCTGCTTGCCGCGCCGCAGGTGGCGCGGGTGCAAGCAATCGACTTCTCCGCTCCGATGATCGAGCGGCTCACCGCCGCAGCGCGGGCCGCCGGGCTGACCAATATCGAAGCGCGGGTGGGGGATGGGCAGGCCCTGCCGTTCGACAGCGACACCTTCGACGCGGGATTCTCGATGTTCGGGCTGATGTTCTTCCCGGAACGAACCAAAGGTTTCGCCGAACTGTTCCGGGTGCTGCGCCCGGGCGGCACGGCCGTGGTGTCCAGCTGGGCGCCGGTGGTCGAATCACCGCTGATGCGGACGATGTTCGGCGCGCTGCACGCCGCCGACCCCACCGTCCAGGAGCCGCAGCCCAACTACCTCAGCCTGGAAAATCCCGAGGTCTTCCAGACCGAGATGCGCCGCGCGGGCTTCGAAGCCGTCTCCATCCAACGACATTCGACCGCGCTCGCCTTCGCAAGCGCCGACGAGATGTGGGAAACCCTGGTGCGCAGCAGCGCGCCGCTGGCCCTGATGCGCCGCAGCGTCGGCGAACAGGTGTGGGCCGAACGCGTCGCGCTGATGAAGGCCTACCTCGCCGAGCACTATCGCCCGCAGCGGCCGTTGTCCACCACCGCGTTCCTCGGTATCGGGCACAAGCCGCTCGCCTGAGCACGAAAAAGCCGCCGCCGACCGTGTTTTGGTCGACAGCGGCTTTCGCGTTGGTTCCCTAGCGCGGGGCCATGCGCAGTGCGCCGTCCATACGGATGGTCTCGCCGTTGAGGTAGTCGTGCTCGACGATGTACTGCGACAGCTGCGCGTACTCGTCCGGGCGGCCCAGGCGGGACGGGAAGGGCACGCCCGCCTCGAGGCCCTTGCGGTACTCCTCGGTGACGCCGGCCAGCATCGGGGTGTCGATGATGCCGGGGGCGATGGTGTTCACCCGGATGCCGAACTGGGCCAGGTCGCGCGCGGCGGGCACGGTCATGCCGTGCACGCCACCCTTGGAGGCCGAGTACGCGATCTGGCCGATCTGGCCCTCGAACGCGGCGACCGACGCGGTGTTGATCACGACGCCGCGCTGGCCGTACTCGTCCACGGCCTCGGTCTTGGCGATGGCGTCGGCGGCCAGGCGCATCACGTTGAAGGTGCCGAGCAGGTTCACGGTGATGACGGTGCGGAACAGCTCCAGGTCGTGCGGGCCGTTCTTGGACAGGATGCGTCCGGCCCAGCCGACACCGGCGCAGTTGACCACGATGCGCAGCGGCGCACCCGAGTCGACGACCTGCGCGACCGCGGCGGCGACCTCGTCATTGCTGGTCACATCGGCCGGAATGAGGGTGACCCCGGCGGGCACATTGTCCCCGGCCCGTTCGATCGACTGCGGCACATCCAGTCCGAAGACAGTGGCCCCCAGCTCGGCGAAACGCTTGGCGGTGGCGGCGCCGAGGCCGGATGCGCCTCCGGTGACAATGGCGGCGGAACCCGAAATCTCCACGATGGTCCTCTCGTTCGTGACAGCCAGTTGGCCCTTCGTCAATTGCACCCTAACGGTTGCCACCACCGAGCTTCATGAGGCATCCCTCTCATTTCCGCGTGGATTCTCGGCTCACCTGCGGCGCGGTTACCGGGGCAGGTTCCTTCGGGGCCGCTCAGGATCCTCGAAAACCGCGGCAACGAGGTGGAACGACTATTTGCGAACAAACGTGTTCTTCGGTGGTACCGTCGCTGCATGAAGCTGTTCGGTGGGGTGTCGGTGGCAGGGCGGCGGGTGTTGATCACCGGGGCGGCGCGGGGGATCGGGGCTGCGTTGGCTCGGCAGTTGTATGACGCGGGGGCGAAGGTCGCGCTGCTGGGGTTGGAGGAGGAGTTGCTGGGGGAGGTAGCGCGGGAGTGTGGGGACGCGCCCTGGCGCTACTGCGATGTCGGGGATGTCGCGCAGGTGGACCGGGTGGTGGAGACGCTGGTCGGTGAGCTGGGTGGGCTGGATGTGGTGGTGGCCAATGCGGGGGTGGCGCGGCAGCTGCCGTTGATCGGCGGTGACCCGGCGGTGATGGAGGAGACGCTGGCGGTCAATGTGCTCGGCGTCTACTACACGGTGCGCGCGGCCGGTCCGCACATCAGTCACGCGAACGGCTATGCGCTGGTGGTCTCTTCGCTCGCCGCCGCGGTGAACCTGCCGCTGGTCGGTGCCTACAGCGCGTCGAAGGCCGCGGTGGAGGCGCTCGGCCACACGTTGCGCATCGAACTGAAACACACCGGCGCGAAGGTCGGCATCGCATACTTTGCCGAACTGGACACGGACATGACCTCGCGCGGCTTCGGCACCGCCGCGGCCCGCGCCATCCTCGGCCGCTCCACCGTTTCCGGTGTCGCGCCGCTCGGCCCCGCCATTGATTCGGTGGAAAAAGCCATCGCGCGCCGGCGTCGTCAGGTGGTTTCGCCCTGGTGGGTGGCCGTCGCCCTGCCGTTCCGGCCGATCGCCCAGCGGCTGGTCGGCTTGACGCTGCGCCGAGGTGTGCCGCGCGCCTTGGCGATCGCACGAAGTGAAGAGGCACCCTTCACAACGGACCAACCCACCCGACCCCGCAAAATGGAGCGGCCAGCCTAGCCCGACCGAACCACCGGAGCCACCGAATGACCGAATCGGCAACCAGCGCACGCCAACTCCCGCGCGGTAGGCACGGCCTGCCGCGGGAGCAGGTGGTCGCCTCGCAGCGCGAGCGCATCCTGATCGCGATGGCCGAGGCGATGGCCGAGAACGGTTACGTCGGAACGTCGGTCGCGGCGATCCTGAAGCGCGCTGGAGTGTCCAGGGAGACCTTCTACGAGCAATTCCGTTCCAAGGAGGCGTGTTTCGAAGCCGCCTACGAGCGCGCCGTACAGAATCTGCTCGGCCGCATCGAGGATGCCTCCCGCGGCGCCGACGATCCGGCCGGGCCCGAACTGAGCAGCTTGGACCGGATGGACCGGATCTTCCAGGCTTACCTGCAGCACCTGGTGGACGATCCGGCCAGCGCGCGGCTGTTCCTGGTCGAGGTCTATGCGGTGGGTTCGGCGGCGCTCTCGCGGCGCGCGCAGCTGATGGAACTGTTCGTCGGCCTGATCGCCGACGTGCTCGGCGCGGGCACCGACGATCAGCGGTTCGCCTGCCAGACCCTCGCGGCCTCGATCAGCGCGATGGTCACCGGCCGGATCGCGGCGGATGATCTGGACGGCCTGCTCGCGCTGCGGGTACCGCTGCTGAATCTGGTGCGGCGCGGCGGGGAGCTGTACGGCGACGCCTTGCTCGAATCGAACGAGCCGCGGACCTAGATGTCGACCGCATCAGGTGTCGCCGCTGCGGGCTCCGGGCGATCGGGTACCGCGGCAGGCCGCAGTTTGCGCAGGATCAGCATGACCGCACCACCCAGCGCCGGCGCGACGATCGCCAGTACGGCGACGCTCGGCCCGCCCAGCGCGGGCGCGGCGGTGGAGAGCAGCGTCGCGGCACCGAAGTAGAGGAACAGCAGCCCGGAGCCGATCCCGATCGCGCGTTCCGGCAGGTGCTTGCCGACCAGGATGCCGATCCCGATGGCGAGCGCGTCGGCGGCGACCATGCCGATGGTCGAGCCGACCCACACGCCGACCCAGTCGTAGTCGGTGGCCAGTGCGGCGGTCGCGAACATGGTCCGGTCGCCGAGTTCGGCCAGCAGGAAGGCGGACAGCACCACCAGGAACGGTGCGGTGCTCGCCCGCAACGACTTCGGCGCCGGGTCCTCTTCGTCCGCGCCGAAGTGTTCACGCAGCGTCCACAGGCCGACAGCCAGGAAGGTGAGGGCGGCGACCAGCGAGATGGCCCGGGTGGGCAGCGCCGATCCGAGGAAGTAGCCGACGCCCACCGAGATCAGGTGCACCGCGGCCGAGGCGGTCGCGATGCCGCCGAGCACGACCCACCAGCGGTAGCGCAACGCGAACGTCAAGGCCATCAGCTGGGATTTGTCACCGAGCTCGGCAAGGAAGACGATGCCGATACTCAGCAAAACGGTGGCGATCATGATGTGTGTGGCTCCCGGGTCTCCGGCCTGCCGGTCGGAGTCTGGGTATGCCTCCGGCCGACAACGAAATAGTTGTCTCGGCCGAAGGTCTCGCCCACCGGTCTACGCCGGTTCACACAGCCGGACCCGAGCCCTCGTGGGGAAGCGGGTCAGTATGTCGACTGTGCAATTGGGGGCTACTCCCCTTCGCTGTCCCCGACTCTACCCGCGGGTGCTCAACCATGCCAACCGGCTGTTACCCAAATCGCAATGCGCACAATAAGTTTGGCGATCCATGCGCAGGGTTTCGGGTACCCTTACGCGGCCAGCAGCATGGCCAGAACCGCGGTGTCGGGATCGCTGATCGGGTCCAGCCCCACCCGGCTGACCAGGGAGGTGACCGTCCCGTCGGATTCGGCCTCGGCCCACGCCGCCCGGTGTTCCAGGCCCAGATGCGGCACGCCGGGCAGCAGCACACAGCCCGAGGCTGCGCCTGCGCATTCCGGCAGGGAGGGCCGGGTTTCCGAGGGCGGATGCAGCATCAACAGGGCGGCCGGCACATGGTCGGCAAACCGGCCGGGTGCGAGGGCCTCCTCGCCGAGCACGGTTCCCTCGGCCATCACCAGGCCGACCATGTCGGGTGCCGGGTCGTCGGGCAGTTCCTCGCGCACCCCGAACACCGTCGAGGTGGACAGCAGCCCGGGTAGCGTGGCCACCCGGACGGCCAGCACGAGTACCTGCGCCCATTCCTTGGTGGTGTCCGGCCAGCGGCCGGAGATGACGAAGCCGCGCAGCGAGCCGCGGGCATGGAAAGGCGTGATGCCGATCGGTCCATTCGTCCGCATGGTGCCTCCCGTCCGGGTAACCGGGGGCGGCCTCGCGCGTTCACGCTCGATAGCGCTCCCAGCGGCTTTGCCCGTCCTCGAACTGTGGAATCCGAGAATGAACTACGAATCACCTGGCACACAAGTACCAAAGAGTGCCAGCTGCCCGGAGAAATCGGGCTGACCAGCGATCGAGCCAGCCCACAGGCCCGTGACGGCCGCTCGCGCGCACGGTCCGAGACCGGTTTGCCGCTCGGGCGTGTCCGGATCGCGTCGCGACAACCGCCGGAAACGGCGACGGGCCCGCGCCCCGACCGCGTGAGCGCGGCAGGGACACGGGCCCGTGGGCGGGTGCTCGCTATCAGCCGAAGATGAGGCCCTTGCCCTGGCCGACGGCGCGGGTGAAGCGGTCCTGCACGTCTTCCCAGTTGACGACGTTCCAGAACGCGGTCACGTAGTCCGCCTTGACGTTCTTGTACTGCAGGTAGAAGGCGTGCTCCCACATGTCGACCTGCAGCAGCGGGATGATGCCCAGCGGGACGTTGGCCTGCTGGTCGTAGAGCTGGAAGGTCAGCAGCTTCTGGCCGAGGGTGTCGTAGCCGAGCACCGCCCAGCCGGAGCCCTGCAGGCCGTTGGCCGCGGCGGTGAACTGCGCGCGGAACTTGTCGAACGAGCCGAACTGGTCGTCGATCGCGGCGGCGAGGTCGCCGACCGGCTTGTCACCACCGTTGGGGGACAGGTTCTTCCACCAGATGGAGTGGTTGACGTGCCCACCCAGGTGGAAGGCCAGGTTCTTCTCGTACAGGAAAATGGCGCCGTGATCGCCGCTTTCGCGGGCCGCTTCGAGCTTCTCGAGCGCGGTGTTCGCGCCCGCGACGTAAGCGGCGTGGTGCTTGGAATGATGCAGCTCGTTGATCTGCCCGGAGATGTGGGGCTCCAGGGCGCTGTAGTCGTAATCCAGATCTGGCAGCGTGTACTCAGCCACGATGTCCCTTCCTATGTCGGGCTGTGTGCGCCCTTATCGAGCACACCCAACCATCATTCGTACACCCGCTCGGTTCCAACCGGGCCTGATGCCCCCGCATTCCGACGCGGGCACGGGCTGTGCACCGGCACGTCGTCATCGGCAGCGGGTCGAACCTCACGCGTTGCATCGAACCATGTCGCGGTACGACGAACCAGTGGAGCGACTGCGCCTCCCCGCGCGCGTCCGTCATCACTCGGAGCGGCGCTGCCCGGTCGGCAGCACCGATCCTCGTTCCGGATACCCAATACGTCAATGGTCATCCGCGGCAGCCGCCGATTCCGGAATCAGCCCGAGTCGAGGGCGTGTTTCCGGCCGAGAAGCACCGCGGTTGCGGCCCGTCAGCGACGCGGGATACAGAAATACCGCACATCCGGAAGTCCGAGTGTGCGGTATCGGTGTGGTCGATTCAGAGCGGCGGCGCTACGCCAGGACGGGTTGCGCGCGGGTCGCCCGCGTCGTGCGCCGCCCACCAGCGCGCCGCGCCGGCGATGAACTCCGCCAGCGGGATCTCCCGGCCGGTGGTGTCGTTGATGAGCATGTTGTCGAACCACACGCGCACGTCCAGCTCGCGCGGGTCGATGCCCTCCTCCTGGGAGAACTCCAGTACGTGCGCGGAGACATGCTCATCGAGGGTGGTGTCGAAGCTGAGCAACTCGCTCCACAGTGCCCAGCCGCTGTCGTCGAGATCGATGAACTCCCAGCCGTGCAGCCTGCCGCCGCCGAAACTACGGATGGCCTCGTCCAGACCGGTCAGTTCCAGTGGCAGCACCCGCGGTTCGAGGTCGTCCCAGTTCTGCATCCGCAGGGACGCCGCGACGCGGCTGACCCCGGTGAAGGTGACCTGCACCCGGTAATCCTCGGTGGGCGTTCCGTTTTCCGGAAGCGTCAGCACCTCTAAGTCGAGTCGTAGTTGTCCGGCCGCCGCGTCGACCTCCAGGCCGAGGCAGGTCGCCTCGGACAGAGCGACATTGAGCCCAGCCGTATCCATGCCGTCGAGTAGCCCCCTGCTCACGTTCATGGCCACAGGCTACCGACAGCTACCGGTGGAGCCCAGTATTTCAGTTTTTCGCTAGTGTTCTCGTTTTTTATGGAACCGAACCGGACCTCGCGCCGTCCAAGTAGATATCGGAACCCGCCGCGCCGCGAGTTCCGAGGTCGGCGGCGAATGACCGCTCCGGGATTGGCGGCTGGAGGGGAGTCTCGGATCGGTCGTTCGCGCCGAAGGTCATGCCGCGAATCCGCTGAGGGCTCAGATATGTCGCTGATCCGGCAGTCTGGGCTCGGAGAGTGGGTTTGCCGGAGGATAGCTTTGATAGCCAAATCCTGAGAATGGTGCGCTGTCTGATAGCTGCAGCCTGTGGATGAAGTTGTGGATTATGTGGATAACTCTGTCGGAGGTATGCACATGCCGACCCTGAGCGGGGCATCGATCAGGGTTCCGGGACGCAGAACATACCTGAAGTATCGGCTCGATGTCGAGCCGCCGACGGCCGCCGCGCGGGCGGCACCGCACGGCCCTCCGTCGCCCATGGCAGGATCGAAACTGTGACGAGTCCCCATGTGCCCTCGGTCCCGGTGGACGCGGTGCCGCGCGAATTCGACAGCGCCGAACCGGCGGCCGACACCGCGCGAGCGATCCTGCTCGATGTGCGCGAGGACGACGAGTGGCAACTCGGGCACGCACCGGGCGCCGTGCACATCCCGATGGTCGACGTGCCCGCCCGGGTGGACGAGCTGGAGTACGACGTCGATCTCTACGTCATCTGCAGGCAAGGCGGCCGTTCCCTCCAGGTGGTCGAATACCTCACGCACATCGGCTTCGACGCCATCCAGGTGAACGGCGGCATGGTCGCGTGGCAGCAGGCGGGCCGCCCGCTGGTCGCCGACGGTGACGGGCAGGCGAAGATCTACTAGGACCGCCGCGAAGGAGGCGTGATGAGACACAATGGCGCAGCGCTCATCAGCGCCGACCGGGCGCGGGTGTCCCGCAAGACACAGGAGGCACGGTGAGCACGGTCGTACAACCTTGTGCGCGGTGTGGCGCGCGCTGGGCCGTGCAGTCGACCCCGATGCACTGGTGCCCGCGCTGCCGCGGCGTGCTGCTGTCGCCCGCCCCCATCGACGCACCCGCCGAGCGGCGTAACTATCGCTGGGTGGCTCGCAGGCCGGACCATCGCGCGCGCCGGGCCCCGGCCGCCGGACACCCTGTGCCGAGCGCCGAAACTCCGCGCTACACCCATATTCCGCGCTGGGGTCTGCTCGATCCGCCGCCGAAGCCCGCCGCCGCAGCTGCTCGTCCGCTCACCAGGCTGACGGCCAGGGCATCCACCCTGCTGATCACCACCACAGCGTTGTTCGCGGTCGCGGCCGTCGCCGAATTGCTGCGTTATCTACTCCTGCTGCGCAATCGCACCCGGCTGATCCATCCCGCGCTGCTGTTCTCTTCCGACGCGCTCGTCGTCGGCGCCGCGGTGCTCGCTCTGTTGTTCGCGCTGCTGAGCGCGGTCGCCGTGGTCGGCTGGTTGATCGACGCGCGCCGCGCCGCCTTCCAGGAAACCGGGCGCGCCGACCCGCGCTCGGTGCGGGTACTGGTGCTCGGCTGTGTGATCCCGGTGGTCAATCTGCTGTGGCCAGGGGTTTTCCTGACCGAGCTCGTCGCACGACGGTCCGATCCGCGCGCGCTGCGGACGATCCGGATCTGGTGGGCCGCCTGGGTGTTCGGCGGTGTGGTCGCCGCGGCCGCGCTGCTGTGGCGGACTGCGGATTCGTTGCAGGCCGAGGCGGACGGCGTGCTGTTCACCGCGTTCACCGACCTGGTCGCCGCCGCCGTCGCGCTGCTCACCCTGGCCGTGATGCGGGCGGTCGAGGAACGAGACGTGCTCGGCCGCAGCAGGACCGCCCGGCGCTGGTTGATCGCCGTCGACCCGGCCGTGCCGGTGATCGAGCCGGTGCATCCCGGTGGGCGGGCGCCGCAGGCGGTCGGCGAGTCCGCACCGGATGCGGCTGAGCACCACGATGCTGAGGGCGACGGTGCTGACGACAACGGCACAGGCGTTGAGGACAACGGTGCAGTGGACCGTGAGCAACAGGAGGTTTTGGCCAAGTGAGCCAGGTCAGTCGCGCACCGTTCGTCGTGGCGCACCGAGGTGCTTCGGCGGCGCGCCCCGAACACACCCTCGCCGCATACGAATTGGCGCTCCAGGAAGGCGCGGACGGCGTCGAATGCGACGTCCGGCTGACCAGGGACGGGCATCTGGTGTGCGTGCACGACCGCACAGTCGACCGGACCTCCTCCGGCACCGGCCTCGTCAGCGAGATGACGCTGGACGAACTGAAGGAACTCGACTTCGGCGCCGACGGCGCAGCCGCGGAGGTACTCACTCTCAGCGAGCTGATCACGTTGGTGCTCGATTGGCGCAGCAGGCCGACCAAGCTGTTC
This sequence comes from Nocardia sp. CS682, assembly GCF_004634405.1. Lineage (NCBI taxonomy): Bacteria > Bacillati > Actinomycetota > Actinomycetes > Mycobacteriales > Nocardiaceae > Nocardia > Nocardia sp. CS682. Next base: position 4,730,461 of record NZ_CP029710.1, read on the forward strand.
ATCGAGACCAAGCACCCGGTCCGCTACGGCGCGCTGGTGGAGAACAAGCTGCTGGCCGAACTGCAGCGGTTCGGCATCGCCACCCCCGCCTCCGCCGATCATTCCCGCGCGGTGGTCATGTCTTTCGCGGCCACCGCGGTCTGGCGGATCCGCCGAGCCGCGCCGCTGCTGCCGACCGTGCTGCTCGGCGAATCGTCGCGTTACCTCGGCGGCGGCGCCGCGACCACGGTGGGCGCCACCGCCGTCGGCCCGTCGGTGAAGACGCTGCGCGACCACCCCGAGCTGGTCGACAAGGCCGCCGCCGCAGGCCGCGCCACCTACTGCTGGACCGTGGACGACCCCGACGACGTGCGCCTGTGCGCCGACCTCGGTGTCAGCTGGGTCGCCACCAACCACCCCGGACGGACCAAGTCGCTGCTCGACGCCGCCTGATCCTGCGCTCGAACGGATCGGCATCGCGGCCCAGGCGTATTCGCTTCGCGCCCTTCTGGATCGAGGCCCATGCCCACCCGCACCGCTCGCTGCCCGTCGGCGCCGTCGCTCGACACCGGCGGGCTGCCGAAAGGCGGCTTGACAGAGTTGGTCCGGCGACTGGTTCGTCGCGCGCCGGCGGACCGGCGAACCAGGCTGTGCGCGTGCGCCGTTCAGCAGCGACCTGCCCGCGGCCGCGCCGAGCACCGTCCCGGTGCCGTGGCGCGCGGGGTGGCGGAGCGCACACCATGTAGGTTGACCCCCCGTGGGTAAGAGCAAGCGGAATAGTCCTAAGCCCGGAGGGAACCGGGCACAGCGTCTCGCCGAGCGGAAGGTGGCGCTCGAGCAGGCGGCGCAGGCCGTCTCGCGTCCCTTCGAGGGGCTGGCCGCGGAGTGCGATCTGGTCGCGCTGTGCGAGTTCGTGCCGTCGGCGACCGCCGAGCTGAAGCTGGCGTCCGGTGTCGCGGCCGAGCGTTCGGTCGTGCTCGCCACCGTGCTACCGGGTGCGGTGGCCGCGCTGGTGCGGGCGGGCGAGCCGCCGAGCGGCTACGTCGGCGCGCAGGTGCAGTTCCAAGGCGCCGACCTGGGTGCCGATATCGCCGCCGCCATCCTGTGGACGCAGTCCGCCGAGCCCGGTGACTCGCTGGCCTCGGTGGAGAGCGTCGCGGGCGGCCCGCGCCTGGCCGACGTGATCGATCCCGCTGCGCCGCTGGACATCACGGTGCACCAGGACTTCGACTGGTGGGTGCCGGAGGGCGTGCAGCCCGACCCGCAGGTCGCCGCGACCATCGAGCAGGCCAAGCTGGCGATCAAGCCGTCTGCCCGGATCGCGCTCGGTCCGGACGCGGTCGGTGCGGCATGGTGGGTGGACGCCGGCGAGAAGGCGCACATTCGCTGGGTTCGCCCGGAGAACGAGGACGACCTGATGCTGGCGCTGGCCCGCCTGCACGCCGCCGGTGGGCTGCAGCTCGGCGAGGGCTCCCGGTTCGCGGGCTCGTTCCGCACGCACGGTGTGCTCGTTCCGGTCTTCGACTTGGATCCCGAGATGCACGCCGACGAATGGGCCAAGCCCGCTCAGGAATTCGACGCCCGGCTGGCCGAGGCGCTGGCTTCGGACGCGCCGTTGACCGCCGGTGAGCGTCGGTCGCGCGATGGTCTGCGCTCGCGTCAGGTGACCCTGCGCTGAATTGCGGTGAACCAGTAGGAGAATTCAGCGAAAAACGCTCCTGCTAATTGCGTGGCTCGCTACTCCTGCCGAAAAAGCGGTGTAGGTGAGCGCGGTCTCAACAGCCGGTGCGGAAGAATAAACCGTCGACATTATTCAGCACCGGCTGAAATCGCTGCTCAGCCCTACGGGTGTTCGGTAGAACAGTGTTGAACGGCAACAGGCCCAGCTCGTCGCGCGAGCTGGGCCTGTTCGCTATTGATGGGCGACGCCTATCAGACGGATCCACCCGCTGCCGAAGGGGCGCCGGAAGTATCGCTGGGACCACTCATTTCCCGGGCGATGAACTCTTCCAGATCGAACAGGTTGGACCCGGCGCGCTCGGCAATGGTGAGCAGGGTGGTCATGTTGGCGACCTCCTCGACCTGCTCCTTCAGGAACCACTGCATGAACTGCTCGCCCAGGTAGTCGCCTTCTTCGCGGGCGGTGCTCGCCAGCTGGATGATCTGGTCGGTGACCGTCTTCTCCTGGGCGAGGGCGAGCGCGATCGGCTCGTGCACATTCTCGAACTTGGATTTGGCGGCGTCGATGCCGGACAGCTCGACACTGATGTCCCGGTCGAGGAAGTACTGCACGATCATCATCGCGTGGTTGCGTTCTTCCACCGCCTGCGCATAGAAACGCTTGGCCAACTGGGGCAGATCAGCATTGTCGAACCACACCGCGATGGCGATGTATTGATGTTCGGCATTGAATTCATGCCTGATCTGATCATGGAGCAGGCCGTGGAATTTGCTGCGTGGGGACTCCGGATGGCTGGACATAGTAGCTGACATTAGCGCTGGTCAAGGCGCGTGTCATCCAAGTGCAACCTTATTGAGGCTAGTATTGCCTAATTAATTCTTCGCTGTCCCAGCCATTCTCGGGGTCGCGTTGTCGATGCGCTGCGGCACCCGGAGTTCGCGCGCGATGAAGTCCTCGACGTCGAACAGATTGTCCGCCGCGCGGTCGATCACGGTCAGCAGCGTGGTCATCCTGGCGACGTCTTCGACCTGTTCCTTCAGGAACCACTGGACGAAGCGCTCGCCGAGATAGTCGCCCGATTCGCGGGCGGCACGGGCGAGCCCGGTGATCTGCGTGCTGCGGTGCTGCTCGGTCTCCAGCAGGAAAGCTATTGCGGCGCGCGGGGATTCGAAGGTCGACTGGATCTCGTCCAGCCCGCCGATCCGGACGTCGAGATCACGGTCGAGCAGATACTGGACCATCCGCAATGCGTGTGCGCGCTGCTCCTCGGACTTGCCGTAGCAGTGTCTGGCCAACTGCGGCAACCGATTCGCGTCCAGGTACACGGCGGCGGCGAGATACTGCTGCGCTGCCGTGAACCCGTGACGAATCTGTGCGGTGAGCAGAGTCGGGAAGGGGCGATCGAGCTCGGTGTCCGGCATGTGACCGACGCTACCTCGTCAGCAGGTCCTCCGGAATCGGACGGTCGGAAGCGAGTGCATCGAAGAACTGGCTCGCCTTGTTCTTGTCCCACACCAGCACATTGCCGCTGTCGGTATCGGCGAACCGGCCGATCGGCACCGTCGTCGCCACCGTGTCGCCGCGCATCGCCCAGCCGAGCTGCGCCAGATGCCAGATGTGGTCGCCGTCGTCGACCTTCAACGATTTCACCGTGTCGGAGGCCAACGGCCACAGCTTGAACGGATTGACCAGGGTCGCAGTGCTGGTCGCCTTCTTGACCAGAGCGGCCATGAAGATGCGCTGATTATTGATCCGGTCCAGGTCGGCGAGCGCGGTCGCGCGGCTGCGCACGAAACCGAGCGCCTCCGGTCCGCTCAGTTTCTGGCAGCCTGCGGGCAGGTTGATCCCGGCCAGCGGATCGTCGATGGCGGTCGGCAGGCAGACGTCGATGCCGCCGAGCGCGTCGACGACGCCGGCGAACCCGCTGAATCCGATCTGCGCGTAATGATCGATGCGCACGCCGGTGGCGATCTCGACGGTCTGCACGAGCAACTGCGGCCCGCCGATGGCGAAGGCGGCGTTGAGCTTGTCCTGGCCGTTGCCGGGAATGCTGACGTAGGAGTCGCGCGGCAGGCTGACCATGGTGGTCTTTCCCGACTTCGGGATGTGCACCAGCATGATCGTGTCGGTGCGCTCCGGGCCGACCTCGCCGCCGGTGGCGAGCTCCTGTTCCTGCTCGGGCGTTAGGCCCGCGCGGCCGTCCGAGCCGACGATCAGCCAGTTGGTGCCGGGGGTATCGCCGAGGCGGTCGGAGTAGTTGGCCAGTGCCGGGATGCGGGTGAGCGAGCCGTCGAGTTTCACGACGGCGCCGATGGCGGCCAGCACGAGCACCAGCAGCAGGACCAGGAACCAGCGGAAGTAGTGGCGCTTGCGGCGCGGGCGCGGGGCGCGCGCCTGCCGTTCGCCGCGTGGCGGACCGGGCGGCGGTGGCGGCGGACTGCCGCGGCGCGGCCGGGGCCGCTGCGGTGGCGGGCCCTCGCGATAGGGCACCGGCTGTTGAGTAGGCGCATGCGTGGGGCCGCCGCGGGGCTTGTCGAGCGGCGGAGGCCGCCGCGAGACCGCGGGTTCCGGCGGGACCTGCGAATACGCGAGCGGTTGATGCGGGCCACCGCGGCGCAGCACCTGCGTCGGCTCGACGTACGGCGACTGCGGGTCGACCGGCGGTCCCGCACGGCGCGGTCCGGGGCGCGGCATCGGCGGCTGACCGGGCGGCGGCACCCGGCGCATCCGTGCGCGGTACTGGGGGTCGTCGCCATTCATCACTGAGACTCTACTTATCGCTCGTCGTTCGGGTCGGTGGTGCGACGGATGATCTCGATCCGGTGCGAGCGTTCTCCGGCCCAGTAGGCACGCGGATATCGCCCCGGTCGCAGTGCCCGTCCGCCCGCGCACTCTCTATGAATTCGCGGGCGCCCCGGCAGTGTTATCGCCGGACGGAGAACAGTTCGGTCACGGTAGCTGCCCGGGTGTATCGATGCAGGTGAGCGGAGTCTTGTCCGCGCTGCTCGGTGAGGGGTGTGCCGCTGGCCTGGCGACCAGGTGACCCAGCTCGCTGGATGGTGTGCAGCCGCCTCCGCCGCCCACGACGCGGTCCGTGAGACCACCGGCCTAGGCGAGGCCCGGCGGCCAGATGGCTCTGCGCGCTGGTGGTGTGCCACCGGCCCCTCGGTCAGTTCGGCGACCAGATGGCTCTGCTCGACGGTGGTGCGCTACGAGCCCTGGCTGAGTCGGTGTCGCGGCAGGGGGTGTGCCGAAAGGCGTGCGCGCGGGGAGTGCGCCGTGTCGGTGGTGCGCCACCTAGGCAGTTCGGCGACTAAATGATTCTGCTCGACGGTGGTGTGCCACCGGCCCTGGCTGAGTCGGTGTTGCGGCATAGGGCGTGCCGAAAGGCGTGGCGCGCGGGGCGTGCGCCGCGCCGGTGGCGGCGGGGCAATAGATTCGAGCCCATGCGAGGTGAGTCCGGGGGCGAGCAGGGCGAGGTGACGGAGCGGGAGCGGCTCGGGATCAAGCTCGAGATCGCGGTCGTGCTGGTGGTCACCTTCGGGTTGAGTGGGCTCAATGCGGGGCTGTCGCTGGTGGAGAGCGCGCTCGCGCCCGGCGGGGTGGGTGGGCGAACCGTCGCGCTGAATCCGTCGCGGTCCGCCCAGTCGACCATCGACCTGCTGTTCCAGCTGCTGAGCGTGGCGCGCCTGGTCGGGTGGGCGGCGCTCGGCCTGTACCTGTTGTGGCGCAGCGGGATCGGGCCGCGCCTGATCGGGCTGGCGGCCCGGCTGCGGTGGCGCGCGGATGTCGTGCCCGGACTGGTGCTCGCCGCCATCATCGGACTGCCCGGCCTCGGCCTGTACCTGATCGCGCACGCCATGGGGGTGAGCGTCACGATCGTGCCCGCGTCGCTCGGCGACCACTGGTGGCGACTGCCCGCGCTGATCCTGTCCGCCTGCGCGAACTCGCTGGCCGAGGAGATCATCGTGGTCGCCTACCTGATCACCCGCCTGCGCAAGCTCGGTTGGTCGGAGAATTCGTCACTGCTCGCCTCGGCCCTGCTGCGCGGCAGCTACCACCTGTACCAGGGGCTCGGCGGCGGCATCGGAAACCTGGTGATGGGCTTGATCTTCGGCCGCTACTGGCAGCGCACGAACAAGTTGTGGCCGCTGATCCTCGCGCACGCCACCATCGACGCGGTCGCCTACCTCGGCTACACGGTCCTGCGCGGTCACGTGTCCTGGCTGCCGTAGCGCGCCCCTGAGCGGTCGCGCGTATTGCGCACGCAGAGCAGGACTTAACCCAAGGAATGATCACTCGCGGATAGGCCGATTTCGAGTGCCCGAGTTCGAGCGGCCGGTCACCCCGGCTGGTTCAACGCCCTTATCGGCGCCGCCGACTACCGCGCGGTCTGCGGCTCAAATGCGACGCAGTCCGTTGAGGAACGGGCAACCCGCCAAGGTGCGGACCGCGCGGCTGAGCGACTCGATGTCGTCGGCGGGGGAGTTGAACGGTAGCCGGAAGTCGTGGTCCCCGTCGCGGCCCTCGACGCGCAGGGTGAGGCCGTAGCGGTCGATGGCGAGCGGGTGCACGATGCCGTGCTGGAGCCGGGGCGGTAGGTGCCTGGCCAGCTGTGCGACGACGTCCGCGTGGTCGGCGTCCATGTGCAGCAGCCAGGCGGATTCCAAGGCGCAGAACGGATCCGGCTGCGCCGCTCGTAGTTCGTCGATGCTCACCGATTCGGCGCCGGTCGAGTCGGCGACCACGGCGGAGTTGATCACCAGCCGCAACAGGGTCGCGGTGTGCCCGACATCGAGCAGACCAGGGTCCGGGTTCTCCTTCGCGACCTCGCCGGCCAGCGCCCGCTGCGCCTGCGCGGGCACCGCGCGCACCCAGCCGCGCAGCCAGACCAGCGCGCGCACGGGTTCGCGCAAAGGGAGCGGGGCGTGATCGGTGAGCTCCAAGACCGCGGGCGCGCCTGCGTCCGGTGAGTTGCCTGCCACCAGTGCCGCCACCGACGTGGTCGGTACCGCGATCACCGCGTCGCCGCACTCGCGCACGTGATGCACCGAGACGGGCGTCGGATCGATGCCGGGCATGGCCAGCACCGCCTGTTCCGCATGCGCACACGCACTGCGGACCCGCTCGGCGGTGGACGGTGTGACGGTCGGTGTCGGACGCGGCATGCAAACCTCCGTGGTCGGGCGTTGTTCGCCTTGCTCGGCGCTCAATTAGGTTACCCTAAGCTAAGTGACGAGCGGAACATCCGCAAGCGTTCGCCCCACGCTGATCCTGAGAATTCGCCGCCCGTTGCACAGCCGAACTCCGCACCGCACCTGGTTGTTACGGTGGATCGGTGGCGCACGGAGCGGAAACACCTGGCGAACCGGTACTCATCGCGTTGACGGCACCGGCCCGGCGCAGCATCGTCGACGACCTGGTGCGCGCCCCGACGACAGGCGACTCGGCGCCGATCCTCGACGCCGACGCACCCGACGCGGACATCGCCGACTTCCTGGCCGCCATCGTGCACACCGACACCGGCTTCATCGCCCGAACCTCCTCGGGTGCTCGCGCCCTCGCGATCGTCGCCGCCACCGCCGCCGCCCTCTGCGGCGAAGACATCCGCACCGCACTCGGCGCCCCGGACACTACTTTCCTGAACGCACTGAAACCGCCTGCGGTAGAAGCTCTCCGAACCGTCCTGCTCGCCATCGAGACCGAGCACCCCGACGAAGTAACCCACGCCCTCGCCCCGCTCGCGCGTAACGGTGAAAGGCGTGGTGAAAAGGGTTAGCCGGTAAATACCGGGAGCGCCGGTCGCGGACGCAAGTAAGGTCGTAACCGTGCCGCGTATCGCGTACTTCGGGCCCTCCGGAACCTTCACCGAGATGGCGCTCGCCGAACTCGAATCCTCGGGGGCCTTCGAAGGGGCCGTCGAGCGGGTCGCCGCGCCCAGTCAGGGGGCCGCGCTCGAGCTGGTCCGCGCCGGGGAGGTCGACGGGGCGGTGGTGCCGATCGAGAGTTCGGTCGAGGGCTCGATCGCCGCGACGCTCGATTCCCTGGCCGTCGGCCCGCGGTTGCAGATCGTGGCGGAGACCGAGCTGGAGGTGACCTTCACGATCCTGGGCCACCCCGGCACCGACCTGTCCGAGGTGCGCACGCTGGCCGCCTATCCGGTGGCCGCCGCCCAGGTCCGCGAGTGGGTGTCGCGGAATGTGCCGCAAGCCCAGCCCTACGTCTCGGCCTCGAATGCCGCGGCGGCCGAGGATGTCGCGGCAGGCAAGGCCGATGCCGCGGTGTCCACCGCGCTGGCCGGAACCCGGCTCGGACTGGCAGTGCTGGCCGCGGGCGTGGCCGACCACGAGCAGGCGATCACCCGCTTCGTGCTGGTCACCCGGCCGTGCGTGGCGCCGCCCGCTACCGGTGCGGATCGGACGTCGATCGTGCTGGAGTTGCCGAACGAGCCGGGCTCGCTGATGCGCGCGTTCGCCGAATTCGCCACTCGCGGTATCGATCTGACCAGGATCGAGTCCCGGCCCACCCGCACGGGCATGGGCACCTATCGCTTTTATCTCGACTGCGTCGGGCACATCGACGACACCGCGGTGGCCGAGGCGCTCAAGGCTTTGCACCGCACCGCCCGGATCCGGTTCCTCGGTTCCTGGCCCGCCACGTCGGCGACCGGCACGCCTCCGCCCTCGGACGAGGCGGCCGCGGGATGGCTGACCCAGCTACGAAAGGGGGTGGCGGATCTGTGACCGAGGCGAAGATCGGCCCGGCCAAGTTGGTTCTGGTCCGGCACGGCGAGACCGAAGGCAATGTCGCGAAGCTGCTCGATACCAAGGTGCCTGGTTTGCCGCTCACCGAACGCGGTGCGGCACAGGCGAAGTTGTTCGGCGAAACCCTGCTGAACCCGCCGCGCGTGCTGTTCTGCTCGACGGCGTTGCGCGCACGCCAGACCGCGGGCTACATCGAAGCCGCGACCGGCGTGCCTGCCACGGTGCTGGACAACCTGCAGGAGGTGCAGGCCGGCGACCTGGAGGGCAAGCACAGCGAGGAGGCGCACCTGTTCTTCCAGCGCATCTACCGGGCCTGGCACAACGGCGATCTGGATGAACGGATCCCCGGCGGTGAGTCCGGCCGCGACGTGCTCGCCCGTTTCCTGCCCGTCATCGAGGAACTTCGCGAGACGTACCTGACGCCGGGGTCGAGCGAAGGCGATGTGCTGCTGGTCAACCACGGTGCCGCGATGCGTCTGGTGTCCCGCTACCTAGCCGACGTGCTGCCGCCGTTCACCACGAACAACCACCTCGACAACACCGAGACCATCGAGCTGGTCCCGCTGCCCGACGGCACCTGGGACTGCATCCGCTGGGGCCGCTTCACCCCACCCTTCGGCTACGACGTCGCACCGACTTCGGACGACCCGATGGGCTAGGCCCTATGTCGAAGTCCCATCCAGCCCCCCGGATGCATTCGGCCGGACTTCGACATAGGGCCTCGGCCTACACCTGTTCCGGTTTGCGCGGGAACTCCGCGCGCTCCGGCAGTCCACTGATCAAGTCCTGCAAGGCTGTTCGCAAACGGGATGGTGTTCCGGTGCTGAGCGACGTCCACTTCACGCCGTCATCGGATTTGCTCGCGGTCGCGATGAAGCGGCCCGCGCGGGTGTTGAACACCGCGATGTGGTTGTCGGTGAGGTCGCGGGTGCCGTCGCCGTACACCACGCCGACGATCTCGGCGTGCGAATGGATCTGCACCATGGCCGATGCGAGGGCCTGCGCGTCCGCAGGCGGGGTGCCGACCTTCGCCAGCCGGTTGGCGGTCGCCGCCGCGTCGCCGGTGTCGTCGAAGATCGGGACCAGCTGTTCGGTCGGTGCCCGCATGCCCGTCAGGTCGAGCGGGTCGGCCTGGCCCAGGGCGGCGATCACCGGACCGGGCAGGTCGTCCTCGGCCTCGTCGATCACGTAGGACTGCGGCCCGCGCAGGGCGACGGTGACCACATCGTCGCCCTTCGCGAGACACATGCGACTCGCTTGACCCTCCACGAACAGCCGGAGCGCGACCACCCAGTGCGGCCGGTACAGCGCCCGCAGCCGGTCCTCGAGTTCCTGGTGCACCGCGTCACCGATCAGCAGTTCCCGATCGGTGAGCGACTGGGCGGCCGCGGCCATCGCGGCATCGTGATCGGTGACGTTGTCGTACTGCCCGCGTGCGTCCAGCACGACGGGCACCTCGTCGATCTCCAGCTTCTCCAGGAGAAACTGCATTTCATCGAGCGACAGCACCACCGATGCGAGCATCGACGGGCCGCGGCCCGCACCGAGCACCGTCACTTAGCGGCCATACCGGCGTCGGCGCCGATCACCCCGTCGGCGGCGTAGCGGCCGTCGTTGAAGTGCTCGGTCGAGCGCAGGTAGTCCTGCCCCTTGTGCTCGGACTCGTCGTCCTCGTCGCGCACCTGGTTGCCCAGCAACGGACTCCCCGCGGTGTTGTTGCTACGCGCCGGTGCCGCGGCGGGTTGAGTAGCCGAGACGTTCTCGACGACGGGTGCCGCGGCGGGTGCACCGGTCGGCGCTCCGGCGCCCCAGCCTTCGGGCAGCTTGAGCGAGCCGTTGCCGAGTGCGACCGACGGGCCGGAGGAGAACGACGCGGACCGCGTTCCCGCGGCCGAGGCGGCGGAGGCCAGTCCGGCGCCGCCGACCATGGCGGCCGGTGCGGCACTGGTGATTCCGGGGGTTGCGGCGGTGGTGACGGCCGCGACCGCCTGCGAGCCGATGGTGCCCACGGTGGACACACCGGTGGTCGCCACCGAGCCCGCGATGTTCGCCGCCTGTGTCGCCGCGCCCACCACGGCGGGGTTGTTCACGAACGCGCCCGCCGCGGCGATCGCGCTCTGCACCGGGTCGGCGTTGGTGGCCTGGAACGCCTGATCGGTCTGGCCCGCGTCCGCGGTGCCCGCGCCCTTCGCGATCGTCGGCGGGTTCACGAACTCGCCGGGGGTGACCACCATCGCGGTGGTCGCCGCCTCGTAGGTCTCCATGGTCAGCGCGGCCCGCAGGTCGAGCGCGGCCTTGGCGGCCTCGGCCAGCTCCGAGGTGCCGTTGAGCACGCCGCCGGTCGAGTGCGCGGCGATGCGCGCCGCGTTCACCGCCGCGATCTCCGGGATGCTCGGCATGGCCAGCGAGGCCACGGTGTAGGCGATCGCGTTGCTCGCCGCCTTCGAGCTCATGGTGGCCGCCATGACACCCTGCTGCTCGGACCAGCCGATGAAGCCGGTGAGCTTGGACAGCGCCGAGATGCCGTTGATGCCCTGCATGCCGACGCCCAGCTCCGCCATCACCCGGGCGACGGTCGCGGTGGCATCGACCCAGGCCGCGGTCAGCCCGCCCCACGCGGTGGCCGCTGCCGAGATCGGGATGGCGTGCGCGCCTGCGTTCAGCGCGATCGAGTTGCCTTCTGCCTGACGGGGCAGCCAGAACACCCCGGTGATTCCTGCGGTCATGCTTTCTCCCCTTGCTTGTGCTTTATGCGATGCCCGCAGGCGTTAAGCGATTGTTCCGCTGACGATGTTGAGTGCGCCCGCCCGCACGACATCCTCACCGACGTGGGTGACGAGCTGGCTGCGCAACGTTGCGGCGGCGTGGTGCAGTTCCAGAATCCCCTGGGCTACGGCTTGGTCGTGCGTCGCGGCACCCTTGTTGAGGTGGTTCGCGGCGTGCAGCGACACCTCATCGATCCCGGAGGGGACGACATGCGTCGCGGGTGCGGTCAGCGCGGCGGCGGCGGCGAGCCGCTCGGCGAGCAGATCCAGCTCAGCGGCGGCGGCAAGGACGACCTCGGGTTGTACGTGTACGTGGCCAACCATGACTCGACTCCTTCTAGTGGCGGCTATGGGGCGGAACCACGAGAATTCCCCCTTCGAGTGATAGGACGCGACAGCGAAGCGATCGGTTCCATCGAATCCCCTGAAGTTTCTTCCTGTCTCGCCCCAACTGCAACCGCACTCATACAGCTGGATAAAGACTAGCCCCATCCCAGCTGATGCAGGCGGTCTTCGTCAATGCCGAAATAGTGTGCGATCTCATGGATCACGGTGATTGCCACCTCTTCCACCACTTCGCTCTCGTCCGAGCAGATGGCGAGGATGGATTCGCGATAGATCGTCACGGTGTCCGGCAGCGCGCCGCCGTAGTGACTGTCCCGTTCGGTGAGTGCGATTCCGTGATAGAGCCCGAGCAAATGTGGATCATCCGAATTGCGTGGTTCGATCAGCACGACGACATTATCGATGGCTTGGGCAAGCTCCGGCGGGATCCGGTCGAGCGCGTCGCCGACCAACTCCTCGAACCGGTCCTCGGACATGGAGACCGACATCGTCGCGGATTACCTCGGCTGCGGCGGCAGCGGCGCGGCGCCGGGCAGCGGCGTCGGGGTGGAGCGGCCGGTATTCGGCGGCGGCTGCGGCGCCTGCCCGTTGATCAGGATGTCGCCGCGCGCGGAACCGGTGATCGGCGCGAAGCCCTCCCGATCGGCCCCCTTGCCGACCATGCAGTCCAGCTTGCGGCTGCCCGCCAGCCAGCTGCGCGCGTCCAGGAAGTCGAAGAACAGCGTCAGCGTCTTGTTGCGCACGACATCGGGCCCGCCGAGATACTCCGCCGAGGTGCGCGCGCACTCCTCCTCGACGAACCGGTCCTGCTCCTCCTTGGCGGGCGGCCCGCCCTGGAACCGCTGGCCGAGGTCGATGGTGGAGACGATCTCGACGGCGTGCACCTGCGCGCAGTCCACCGGGTCGGTCGGCAGGTTCTGGTTGATGCCGAGGCACACGCCCGGCCCGTACACCTTCGACTGATCGTGTTCGGCGGCGCTGCCGGTCGACGGCGGCGTGCCCGCGCTCGCCGCGTACTGCAAGCCGCAGCGCAGCGTGCGGTCGCCGTGCTGCCAACCGTCCGGGCTCGGATACATCAACCCGACGATGTAGCGCCCGCGCGGATCGAACTTGCCGCCCATGTACTGCTGCACCGCGGGCACGCAGTGCTCTTCCTTCAGCTCGGTCAGCCGCAGCGAGTCGGGGAATCGTGAACCGGGCCCGAACTCCTTGCCCGGGTACTTGCTCATGTCGATATCCGCCGCGACCTCGAACATGTGCTTGCTCTCGCAGCGCACCTTGACCAGGTCGGAGTGGTCGGGCTTGGACCAGCTCAGGCAATCGCCCTTGACCGCGGTACCGAACTCCTTGTCGACCACCGGTTCACCGGCCGAGGCCGGGCTGTGCGCCTCGATCTTGTTGTTGTCGAACCCCGTCACGAACAGCGTCACCAGGGCGGCGATCACGGCACCGGTGGCCACCAGCAGCAGCCCCCAGCGCAGCGTCGGCGCAGGCAGCGGCGTCTCACCGGTGAACACGCCCCGTACCGCGTCTAACGACCGCCGCGCCGCGCCGCCGCCGCTGCGTGACGGCATGGCGCGCGTGGTCGGCCGGCTCGACGGCGCTGGCTCGGGGGCGTGATCGGAGGGGGACATCGCGATCCATCATGGCAGTCTCCGCGCCGCGGTGCCACGACCCGTTCTGATCAGCGCTTTTCCCGGCTAACCACGGAACGCGGAGACGAAGATGCCGGGAATCCGGGCCGGGTTGCCGCTCGCGTAGAACTCGGTGAGCTTGCGCGCGGTCGCCGCCGCGGCCGCGTTGCCGACGAACCAGGGCGGTTTCGGCGACAAGGCGAGCTCCCCGTGCAGCAGCGAGCGCGGCGCGGGCCGGAACGGTCCGCGCACCACCGTGCGCTCCACGTCGTCGAGCAGGAAGGCGTTGTGCACCACGCCGATTCCGCTCTGTACGTCGTCGAGGGTGTGGCCGGGGAACGCGCCCCACGCGGCGTGCGGGGCGAGGAAGGCGAGCCCGGTCCACGCGTTCACCGCGATCGCGCCGTAGCGCAGCCGTTCGATGGCGCGCTCGAAGGCGATGCCGAGCCTGCGGATGGTCGACGGATGGGCCAGCACGTTGGCGCCGAGCGTCCCGGTGAGTTCGTTGTTCACGAAATCGACTGCTCGCTGCAGGAATTCGCCGCCCGGGTAGGGCAGTTCGACCACGCCGAGGACGGGCGAGAAGTACTCGGTGCGCAGTAGCGGCGTATCGGTCAGCGGCAGCTGCTCGATCAGCACCCGGCCGGAGCCGACCTGGCCGGCGCCCGGGTAGGACGCCAGCGCGTCCGCGACCCGCGAGTCGCTGCCCGGGTAGTACGCGGCCCGCTGCGGGGCGTGTGCGAGCGCGGTGCGCAGCTCGGCCAAAAACTTGTCCTTGAGCGCCCAGTCCTTGCTGAGCACCACCGCCTGCGCGGCGACGCAGTTGTAGCCGCCGTTGTGCAGCCGCTGGGTCGCCACGTGCTCGGCCTGGAAGCGCAGATCGGCGTCGGACCAGTCGCCGGGCACCACGATGGTCGGCGACACGCCGCCGAGCTCGCTGGTGATCGGCTTGTCCAGCAGCGGCCGCTTGTCCTTCTTGCGTTCCAGCCCCTCCGGGCCTGGCCCCCACACGATCGTGTCGTGGGTCTGCGCGCTGCCGGTCATGTGCACATGCGCGACCTCCGGGTGGTGCACCAGGTAGCGACCGGTGTCGGCGTCGCCGGTCACGATCCGCAGCACGCCGAGCTCGCACAGCGGCGCGAACACCATCTCGAACACCGTGTACAGCGGATCGGTGATCGGGTTCAGCTTCAGCGCGACCACCCGGTTGTGCGCGAACAGCTCGTACAACGCGTCCAGCGGGGGAATGGAGGTGATGTTGCCCGCGCCGAGCACGACCCCGATGCCGCCGGTCGCGGTCGGATCGAGCTGCGCCAGTCCGGCCCGCCGCCGCGCGGTGTCGGCGTCGACGCCCGGCCGCAGCCAGACCTCGCCGTGAAAACCGTTGAGCAGCAACCGGTCATAGTTGCTCAGCGGCAGGATCGGCACCGCCACCCGATTGCCGAGCGCGGTCCGCACGGTGACTCCGTCGAGCGGGCTGCGCCCCTCGTCCAGCGCGGCCAGCGTCGCGGCGAGCGCGGCCGTGGCTTGCAGCAGGGTCAGCGGTCCGGACATCCACTCCTCGCCGACCAGCGGTGAGTCGGCGGCCAGACCCTTGATGGTCCGCGCGGCCCGCACCCAGTCGCCGGCGAAGCGCCCGGTGCGGGCGTGGATGTCGTCGAGGAGCTCACGGCGGCGGCGAAGCGGGGTCTGTGCCCAGGCTTTCTCGCCCGCGGTCAGCTCGGTCAGTACGTCATCGATGGCTGATTCGTCGAAAGTTGTACCCACAAGCCAACTATGCGCGCGTCCTCGGCCGAGCGGTCCGCATCCTGGGATATCGGGGTGAAACAGCAATATCCGGACCATTAGGCTGAGGCCCCATGATCGACCTCCGATTCCTGCGGGACAACCCCGACGCGGTCCGCGCCTCGCAGCGCGCCCGTGGCGAAGACCCCGCCCTCGTCGATGCCCTGCTCGAGGCCGATGCCGCCCGCCGTGCGGCGGTGGCCACCGCCGACAACCTGCGCGCCGAGCACAAGGCGATGGGCAAGCTGGTCGGCAAGGCGAGCAAAGAGGAGCGGCCCGCGCTGCTCGCGCAGGCGCAGGAGATGTCGGTCAAGGTCAAGGAGGCCGAGGCCGCGCAGCACGCGGCCGATGCCGATATGGATGCCGCGCACCGCGCCATCTCCAACGTGGTGCAGGAGGGCGCTCCGGCCGGCGGCGAGGCCGATTTCGTCGTGCTCGAAACCATCGGGACGCCACCGGAGTTCGACTTCGAACCGAAAGACCACCTGGATCTCAGCGAGTCGCTCGGCCTGATCGACATGGAACGCGGCGCGAAGGTCTCCGGCGCCCGCTTCTACTTCATGACCGGCTACGGCGCGCTGCTGCAGCTCGGTCTGCTGCAACTCGCGGCGCAGAAGGCCGTGGCCAACGGGTTCACCATGATGATCCCGCCGGTGCTGGTGCGCCCGGAGATCATGGCGGGCACCGGCTTCCTCGGCCAGCACGCCTCGGAGGTCTATCGCCTGGCCGAGGAGGACCTCTACCTGGTCGGCACGTCGGAGGTGCCGCTGGCCGGTTACCACTCGGACGAGATCCTGGACCTGAGCAACGGCCCGAAGCGCTACGCGGGCTGGTCGTCGTGCTTCCGGCGGGAGGCGGGCAGCTACGGCAAGGACACCCGAGGCATCATCCGGGTGCACCAGTTCGACAAGGTGGAGATGTTCGTCTTCACCACGCCCGAAGAAGCCGACGCCGAACACCAGCGTCTGCTCGGCTGGGAGCAGGACATGCTCGCGGCCGTCGAGGTCCCGTACCGGGTCATCGACGTCGCCGCAGGCGATCTCGGCAGCTCGGCCGCGCGCAAGTTCGACTGCGAGGCCTGGGTGCCGACCCAGCAGACCTACCGGGAACTCACCTCGACCTCGAACTGCACCACCTTCCAGGCCCGTCGCCTCTCGGTGCGTTACCGCGACGAGAACGGAAAGCCGCAAATCGCAGCCACTTTGAACGGCACGCTCGCGACCACCCGCTGGATCGTGGCGATCCTGGAGAACCACCAGCAGGCCGACGGGTCGGTGCGGGTGCCCGCGGCGCTGGTGCCGTTCGTCGGTACCGAGGTGCTGACCCCGCCGAAGTAGCGGACGGGCCTGCGGCGGTGGGCGGACATTCGCTCGTCCCAACCCGCCTCCGGTCCGCCCCTCGGCACACTGGATAGTGCCTGTGAATATCGAGTGTGGGCACCCGCGGCCTAGTCGTGTTGGCTACCCGGATGTTTCGCGAAGATGAATAGCCAACCGTTCGCCACTCCGGATTCACGGGATGTGGCAACCGCTGGGATTCGTTGTGTCTAGGCTATTCACCGTGCGAGGAATCGGGGCGCGCGGCGATACCCGAACCCGGGTGCGGGCGGCATCGGCGCTGGCGACAGCTATGGTCATGGCTCGGACCACCGGGGCGTTCTACGTCATGGGTGGTGTGCTGGGTCTGCTTATCACTGCCGTCGCCCCGGGCGACGAGGGTAATCGGGCACTGGTCGGCACGGCAGCGGCGATCGCGCTGACGCTCGGGCTCACCCTGCTGGCGTGGGGACCGCGGTTGCCGCACTCGGTGCACCACGGTTACGTCGCGATCGCTACGGTGCTGGTGACCATCGCGGTGTACGCGTTCCCCAACACGGTCGGCGCGATCAGCCTCGCCGCGTTCTACGTCTTCATCGCCTGTGACGCGGCTCTGTTTTTCGCGTGGTCGCAAGCCGCCGCGCATATCGCCTTCGCACTGGCGTTGTGCCTGTGGGTGCTGCCCGCGCGGCCGGTCGACCCCGGGCTGCCGTGGTGGTCCGGGCTGATCCCGGCCGGTGTCACCGTCGGCGTCGGCGTGGTGGTCGGCATCCTCACCAGGATGGCCTCGGAAGCCGATATCGACGTGCTGACGGGGCTGTTGAACCGGCGCGGCTTCGATCGCGCGCTGAACTCCGCGATCGACCAGGCCACCCGCACCGGCCAGGGCCTCGCGCTGGTGCTGGTCGATCTCGACCGCTTCCAGAAGATCAACGACCACCTCGGCCACCGCGCGGGCGACGCCGTGCTGCAGCGGGTGGCCGACACCTGGTCGAAACTGCTTGCGCCGGACCAGCGGCTGGCCCGCTATGGCGGCGACGCGTTCGCGATGCTGTTGCCGAACACCACCGAGCAGGCCGCCATCCTGCTCACCGAGCAGTTACGCGCGGCGGTCACCACCGGCTGTTCGGCCGGCGTGACCTCGTGGCAGCCGGGCGAATCCGGTTCGCTGCTGGTGAGTCGCGCGGACGTCGGCCTGTACCGGGCCAAGCAGGCGGGCCGCAACCGGACGGTGCTGGAGTCGTCGCGCCAGCTGCCGCTTGCGGTGGAGTTGCGTGAGGCCATCGACCGCGGCCTGCTCGACGTGCACTACCAGCCGATCGTCAGCCTGACCGAGGGCGGCGGCAAGGCGGTCGGGGTCGAGGCGCTGCTGCGCTGGTCGTCGAGCGCGCAGCCGGACGTCACCACCGAGGGCCTGATCCGGGTCGCCGAGGAGTACGACCTCATCTCCGATCTGGACGAGCTGGTGTTGCGCCGGGCCTGCGCCGACGCCGCGCGGTTGCAGGACACCTTCGCCCAGCTCGACCTGACGCTGAACGTGAACGTCAGCGGCCTGGAACTGGCCGAAGCCGGCTACGCCGACCGGGTGGCGGGCATCCTCGCCGGCACCGGCTGGCCCGCCGAGCAACTGGTGCTCGAGGTGACCGAGAGCGAGCTGGCCGCCGAATCCCACACCGCCATCGCGAATCTGCACACGCTGCGCGAGCGTGGGGTGCGCATCGCCATCGACGACTTCGGCACCGGATACTCCTCGCTCAGCAGGCTGGCCACGCTGCCGAGCGACATCCTCAAGGTCGACCAGTCCTTCGTCGCCGCGATCCGCTCCGACTCCCCGGCGCCGCCGCTGCTCGGCGTGATCGCCGCGTTGAGCAGCGCGCTCGACCTCCAGGTGATCGCCGAGGGTGTGGAGACCGAATACCAGGCCGCCGTACTCACCGAACTCGGCTTCGCGCTCGCCCAGGGCTACCACTACAGCGACTCGCATCCGGTGGCGGAGCTGATCAGCGACCTCAACGAGAACCACGGACGGGTCGGCCCCGGCGCGACGGACCGGCGGCTCGACGACGGCGATTCGATGCACGCCGCCAACGGTTGGCTGCCACTGCGATAACCGCTTGACGCGGCCCGGCGCGGCTGCGCATGCTGACCGTATGCGTTTGCTCGTTTATGCCTATTGATCTGTCAGTGAGGTGCTCACCCGGCTGACGGGTGGCACCGCTGCACCGTCGCTGCGCGCGCTGACCATTCGCGCCGTGCTGTTCAAAGGCATCGGCGACCTGATTCCGCTCTATGCGCTGTACTCGCTGCTGTTCGCCGATCATGGGTTGAGCACCGGGCAGATCTCCGCGCTGTTCGCGATCTGGTCGACCACCGCGTTCCTGCTCGAGGTGCCATCGGGTGCCTGGGCGGACACGGTGTCGCGGCGTGCCCTGCTCATCCTCAGCGGTGTGCTGCTGACCGCGGGGTTCGCTCTGTGGACCCTGGTGCCCACCTACCTCGGCTTCGCGCTGGGATTCGTGCTGTGGGGTACCGCAGGCGCTTTGGTGTCCGGCACCTTCGAAGCGCTGCTGTACGACGATCTCGCCGCCCGCGGCGAACAGGCCTCCTACGCGCGCATCCTCGGTTACACCCGCGCGGCCTCGGAGACCGCCATCGTCATCGGCATCGTGGCCGCCACCCCGCTGTATCTGTGGGGTGGCTACGCGCTGATCGGTTGGTCCAGTGTCGGATTCGCCGCGCTGCACACGGTGATCGCGATGACGTTGCCCAGCGCGCCGAAGGTGGTATCCGCCGCAGCGGTCGACGAGCTGGAAGAGGAGGCCGATCAACCGCACCTCGCGTACCCGGTGGCAACGGATGCCTCGGGACCATTCGCTCGCTATATCGGCATGCTGAAGACCGGTGTCGGGGAAGCGATCCGGGTGCGGGCGGTGCGCAACGGGGTCCTGCTCGGGGCACTGCTGTTCGGGATCACCGCGTTCGACGAGTACTTCGCGCTGCTCGCCGAGTCGGCCGGGGTGGCCACGGCGGTGGTGCCGCTGCTCGTCGGCGTGACGGTGCTCGGTTCGCTTATCGGATCGGTTCTCGCCGGGCGCACCGAGGGTATGTCGGGGCGCACCATGGCGATCGCGGTCGGTTTCGGTGGTGTGCTGTTTCTCGGCGGCTCGCTCATCGCCGGGCTCGCCGAGCATCGGCCGAGCGCCGTGTATGTCCTTACCGGCCTGGGGTTCACCGCGATCGGCGTCTCCTACGGCATCGTCTACAACGCCGGTGTCGTCGCGGGTGCGCGCCTCCAGGACGCCATCGAGGGGCCGGCCCGGGCCACCGTCACTTCGGTATCCGGGCTGCTCGGCGAGGTTGTCGCCCTGGTCGTCTTCGCCTTCGCCGCCGTCGCCACCACCTGGTGGTCCATGCCGACCATCCTCGCCGTCCTCGGCGCCACCCTGCTGCCGATCGCCCTGGTGACCACCTGGTGGCTACCGCCGAAAGCTGTCGATGACTAGTCGAGCGTGACGCCGATGAGATGGCTTGCAGTAAGCAGGAATTGGTCGGTGGAGCGGTCGATCAGCGCGGTGCGGGTGACCGGGAGGGTGCCCGCCAGCCAGCTGTTGGTGGTTTCCCAGAGACCGCCGAGCAGGTGGGTGGCGGCGAATTCGGCGTGGTCACCAGCATTTTCGACCACGTCGGCACCCACCTCGCCCGCACACACGGCCAGCATGATGCCCGCGAAGGAGCGCATCACCTCGGCTCTGCGCATCAGCAGGGCTGGATTCAGCTGTGCTTCGACGGTGGCGATGCGCGCCTTGCGCGGATCGTCGGCGATCAGGTCGATGGCCGCGGCGATGGCCGCCCTGGTCTTGGCGCGGATGTCGGTGGGCGTGGTGACGAACGCGGTGACCACCGCCTGACCGATCTCGTCGACGATCCGGTCGAACACCTCGCTGAACACCGCGTCGAGGTCGGTGAAGCTCTCGTAGTAGTACCGCTCGGAAAGCCGCGCCTGCGTGCACAGACCGGAGACGGTCAGCTTGGCGAAACCCGAGGTCCCGATGATTTCCTGCGCGGCATCGAGCAGGGCGCCGCGACGGCGCGCCTTGCGCTGTTCGATCGGGACGCCGCCGTAGGACCGCGAGGTGGTAGCCATTCGAGACATTCTGGCATACCTCCTTGCCAGATATCCGATTTTGTGGGACGGTCTTGTCAGAATGCTCGACCGCGAACCTCGATCCGACGGGTGAAGTGCAATGGCGCATGACAACCAGAAACTGCCCACTCCGCAGCTGTTCACGGAGTTCCCGTTCAAGTACGCCGTGCCCGTCCTGGCACCGGGCGACCTGAGCTGCACCGCCGCCCAGCGCGACTCGTTCCGCCGCTTCACCCAGGTCGGTGATCCGCTGGCGGACGCCGTGGTCACCATGTTCAAGCGGCTGCCCGTCGGCGAGGGCCGCCGGATGTTCGAGCTCGCCGTCGAAAACGGTATCGACGCGGTGCCCGACGCCCCGGCGGAGCTGGTGGCGCTCTTCGAACAGGTGGAAGCGGCACCGTACTGGCTGGACCGCGACAAGATCGATCGCGGTGCCCGGGTGGTCGGTCGCACCGGCGTCTGGGGTGGCATCGCCATGGGCATGTTCGCCCTGATGGGCGGCTACCTGGCGTCGCGGGCGGACAAGACCCTGGTCGGCACCGGCGACCTGGACGCGATGGCGCCGCGCAGGCTCGCCGAAACCACCCAGTGGTGGCTGGACGTGACGACTCCCGGTGGCCTGGAACGCAATGCGGTCGGCTACAAGAGCGTGCTGCGCGTGCGGTTGATGCACGCGTTGGTGCGGGCAGGCATGAACCGGCGCCCCGACTGGGACTACGCGGCCTGGGACCACCCCGTCAACCAGGTGCTGACCGTAGGCACGCTCGGCCTCTTCTCCATGGCGAATCTGGTTGGCGCCCAAGCGCTCGGGCTGCAATTCTCGGCCAAGGAGAAGGACGCGGTATTCCAGCTGTGGCGCTATGTCGGGTTCTTGCTCGGCGTGGACGCGGAGATCCTGCCGACCTGCGAGACCGACACCTGGCGCGCCTTCTGGATCCTCGCCGACACCGAATTCATCCCCGACGCCGATTCCCAGCGCCTGGCCCAAGCCCTCATCCCCGCCGCGGGCGGCCTGTTCGTCGGCGACACCACCGCGGCGCAGCGCGCGGTGCGCCGCGTGGTCACCAGCTACATGGTCGCCTACAGCCGAATCATCCTCGGCCCCAGCAACGCCGACTTCCTCGACCTGCCCGACAGCAGATTCTTCAAGACCGCCGTCCTGGCCACCGCCGTACTCAACGGCGCGCTGGAGGTACCCCGCCGAATCCTCCCCGGCGCCACCCGCTTCCACGAGAACCTCGGCGCCCGCATCCGCACCCGCCTGGTCCGCGGCTCCATCGCCCGCAACGGCGGGGACCGCACCTACGCCCGCCACGACACCTACGCCACCCGCGCCACCCTCCGCGCCGGCTGATCCCGCCCCCGTGCGGCGTGTGCGCACCGGTCGCTGCACGCGCCCAAGCGGTATCCGAGTGCGGTCGACCCCTGCACGGCATGGCCTGCGGCTCCTGGCTCAGCGTGTCGGCGGTTAATCCGGGTCTGCCGGGAAGCGGAACGGTGTCCAGAAACAGGGATACGGCCGGGCCGGCGATCGGGCACGGTCCTTCGCCTCGGGCGCATCGACTGATCGCGTGTCATGGCCGCCGGACACGCCGGTGGCATTGCCCAATACCACCTGGGCTGTGTCCGGCGTGCGCGCGGCGGAGTGTGGTGGCGCGGCGGTAGCGTGCCGGTGGTGACCGCGCGGGCGAGGTGGGGACTGGTGTTCGGGTTCGGCATCGGTGCGGGGGTGGCCGTGCAGGGCCGGATCAATGGGGCGCTCGGGGCGCGATTGCACGACGGGATTGCCGCGGCCACCATCAGTTTCGGGTCCGGTCTGCTGATCCTGGTGATCGCGTTCGCGTTGAGCGCTCGACTCCGCGGTGGGGTGGTGCAGGTTCGGCGGGCGCTGGCGGCGGGCACGTTGCGCCCCTGGCATCTGCTCGGTGGTTTGTGTGGCGCGTTCTTCGTCGCCTGCCAGGGCCTGACGGTCGCGGCGATCGGAGTCACGGCGTTCACCGTCGCGGTCGTCGCAGGTCAGCTGCTGAGCAGCCTCGTGGTCGATCGCCTCGGTATGGCTCCGAACGGGCGAACTCCGGTCACCGCGTTGCGTTTCGGCGGTGCCGCACTGGGGGTGGTCGCGGTGGTACTCGCCGGGTCGGGCCGCTCGGGTGCACCGACCGGTGCTCTGTCCGTCCCCGACTCGCTGCGCGGCGCACCGGCCGCGCTGCTGATCATCCTGCCCGCGCTGGCCGGCATCGGCTTGGCTTGGCAGCAAGCGGTGAACGGCCGGGTTGGCCAGGCCGGTGGCCCGCTGCCCGCCACCCTGGTCAACTTCTGCGTCGGCCTGATCGCCCTGGTGGTGCTCGAGGCCGCCGTCCTCATCGGTTCCGGCCTGCCCGCCGAATTCCCCACGCAGCCCTGGCTCTATCTCGGCGGACTGATCGGTATCGCCTTCATCGCACTGGCCGCGCTCACCGTCCGCTGGATCGGCGTCCTCCTGCTCGGTTTGACCTCCATCGCAGGCCAACTCCTGATGTCGATCGCCCTCGATCTAGCCACCCCCACCAGCGCGGGCCTGTCTGCCACCGCTGTGGTCGGCAGCGCGCTGACATTGGTGGCCGTCGGCATCGCCACGCGTTCACAGCCCTGACCCGGATGGCACACGGCTGCGGCCTGCCCGCCCCGCTGCCTCAGCTCAGCTTGCGCGACCGCAGTTCGTGACCCTTGGACGTCTTGCAACGCCCCGATTCCAGGTCCCACTGCCAGCCGTGCAGATTACAAGTGAGGGTATTGCCCTCCACCACACCGAATTTCGACAGATCCGCCTTCAGGTGCGGGCAGCGTCGCTGCACTTCCCACCCGTCCAATTCGGTCGAGGCGGAATCGTCGTGCGCCTCGGCGAACCAGCCGTCCGCGTAGGCGATCCGCTCGTCGGTGAGGCATTTGAAGAAGGTGTAGAGGAATTCGTTGTAACCGCCGATCCGCCACGCCTGGAAGCGGGTGGACAGGAAAATCGTGTTCACCCAGTCGGGTTCGTTGTCCCGCAGCACGGTGCGCACCAGTTCGGGCGCGATGCGGAACCCGTAGCGGTATTTGCCTTCGCCCTCGATCGGGCCGCGCACCACTCGCTTGGGGAAGTCCAGCACCACGGTCTCGTCGCCGAGCACCAGACCGACCGGATAACCGATGCCGTCGCAGATCAGATCGCTCTGCGCCATGATCGGCTCGAACAGCGCCTGCAACGGTTCCAGCAGCGGGCCGTCGCCCGTTGCCCACGAGGCCTTTTCGGCCGCGAGCACCGGCGCGAGCCGCTGCGCCATCAGCTCGATGTACTCGGCCTTGTTGTCGTAGATCAGCCCGGGCTCGAACGGGTGGGTCAACTCCAGTTCGGCGCCGCGCACGTCGGCGACCGAGCCGGGGATCATCAGGATCCCGCCCTCGTTGCCGTGGATCTTCATCTGCTCGAGGAACACCATCTGGTCCGGGAAGATGTTGCCCTCGTCGCCGCGATCGTCGTTGAGGTAGCGCAGCTCGTCGTCCAGGAACACCGGCGGCCCGGCCGACGGCACCACCCAGGTGGCGCCGACCTGCTCGATGTAGCTGCGGCACCGGTCCATGCCGCGCTGACGCTTCTGCTTACCGAAGTTCGACTTGGTCCGGCTCGGGATGTCGTAGACCATCGGATACCAGATGGCGCCCGAATACTGCAGCAGGTGGATGTCGATGTGGCCGAACGAGTCGTGCAGCACGTCCATGTCGACCGGGCGGGCGTCGTTCATGTTGAAACAGGTGGTCTCGCCGTCGGAGACGACCAGCCCGGAGTCGCCGATCGGCCCGTCGGCGGGCGCGCGCAACGCGATGATCATGATGTCCAGCGCGGCGCCGTCCCGGCCGGTGATGGTGTGCTTGACCGAGTCCTCGGTCTCGAAGAACTTGTGGAAGCCGAGCTGTTCGAGCTCGCGCCGCAGATCCGGTACTGGATAGTCCGGCAGCAGCACCGTCGCGTCCTTGTTGACGTGCTCGGTCAGGTTCTTCGCGTCGAAGTGGTCGCGGTGCAGATGCGACACGTAGAGGAAATCGCAGTTGCCCAGCTCGTCCCAGTCCAGCTGGGTGTTGTCGGGGAACGGGAACCACGACGCGAAGTACGCGGGGTTGACCCACGGGTCGCAAAGAATCGACCCCGCCGCGGTGCGGATGTGGAATCCGGCGTGTCCGACGCTGGTGATCTGCACGAGCTGCTCCTCCTACCGTTACCAGCCATCCAGGGTAGTGGCTGTAGGGAATGCCGGCGCTCGCGGTGCGGTACGAGCACCCGCCGGCTAGGGGGAAACGTCGCCGATGCAGTAACCCTGTGCGCCGGCGACCAGGGTGAAGGTGCGGGTCTTGGTCACGCCTGCGGAGTTGGTGACCGGGACCTCGACCGCGAGGTAGTCCCCGCGCAGGGTCTCGGAGCTGATCTCCTGATCAGCGAATTTGGTGACGCCGGTCAGCTTGCCGGGGTTGTTGGCGAGCGGCGCGGCGCTGGGCCTGCCGGTACCGGTGGGGTCCCAGGTCGCCGGGGAAGCCTTGCAGACCAGCGGGTAGGTGCCGTCTTTGTCCGCGGCGTCGAGCGGCGTGCCGACGATTCTGGCCAGGTAGCGGCGCACGGTGTGCCTGGCATCGGCGTCGTTGTACTCGATGTCCGCGCCCGCCGAGGCGACCCGGGGGCAGGCATAACCGGTGTCGAGGGCGGCACGTTCGACGGCGACCGTGGTGGTGCGGGTCTTCCAGGTGACGGCGTCCTTGGTGGCGGTGCCCGGCTGGGCTAGGGCGGCCAGGATGGGCTGCTCGTCGCCGTACATGTCGGACACGTTCTTCGGCGCGATGGTCCAGCATTTCGCCTGGAGTTGCGCGATGGTGCTGGTCTTCAGGTCGTCCGCCCAACGCTGCACGGCGGCAGGCAATTCTGCGACGGCGCCGGTCGAGGGTGCGGCGGCCGACGGTGCGGGCGCCGCCGAGGTGGCGTGGATGGTCGGCACCGCGGCGGGCGGGGTGGTGACCGCGGCGGGCGCAGGCTCGTCGCCGGGGATGCCCGAGACCGAGTCACAGCCCGCGAGGACGAGGGCGCCGGCGACCGCCAAGCCGCCGACGACTACTCGCCGTGCAAGCGACGACGAGCGGTGCTGCGCGCCGAGCAGTCGAGCGGCTCCCGGATCCGGGGCGGTCCTGCCGAGCTGCTGTCCGGTTCGGCGCGTCGTTTTCCGGTCGCGTCCAGATGAATTCGGACGGGCGGTTTCCACTTCGACGATCCTCTTCTCTACAGCGTGCGTCGGTCGAGCGAGCCGTCCCAGGCCCGGTGTGACCGATAAAGCAGCGGCCCACTGCCGGATGAGACAGTCAGCGACTACGCTAGCGGAATTGTGGAACCCGTCTACCGGACGATCATCGGCCTAGCCCGTACCGTCTTCTTCGTCGAAGGCCTGAAGTTCACCGTCAAGGGCGATGAACATATCCCCGCGCGGGGTGGTGCCGTGCTCGCGGTCAACCACACCGGGTATATGGACTTCACCTATGCGGGTCTACCGGTGCGCACCCCCAAGCGCTACATCCGGTTCATGGCCAAGAAAGAGGTCTTCGACGACAAGATCTCCGGCCCGATCATGCGTGCGCTCAAGCACATTCCGGTCGACCGTGGCGCAGGCGCGGACTCGTACAAGGCCGCGGTCGAGTACCTGCGGCGCGGTGAGCTCGTCGGGGTGTATCCCGAGGCGACCATCAGCCGCAGCTTCGAGATCAAGGAATTCAAGTCCGGCGCCGCGCGCATGGCGATCGAGGCCGACGTGCCGATCATCCCGATCGTCATCTGGGGCGCACAGCGGGTGTGGACCAAGGGTTTCCCGAAGCGGCTCGGCCGCACCAACACTCCGATCTCCATCGCGGTCGGCGAGCCGATCCCGCCGTTCGAGCCGGCCGCCGAGCTGACCGCGAAGCTGCGCTCGACCATGCAGGAGATGCTGCTCGACCTGCAAAAGGACTACACCCACGAGCCCGGCGCGTACTGGGTACCCGCCCGGCTCGGCGGCAGCGCTCCTACGCTGGAAGAGGCCGACGCGCTCGATGCCGCTGAGGCCGCGGAAAAGGCCGCGCGGAAGACGGCCACGTAGTAGCGGAGAATTCGGATGGCGCGGGAACCGGTTTACGACATTCTCACCGGCTTGGTCCGCACCATTTTCGCGGTGCAGGGGCTGCGGTTCGATATCGCCGGCCAGGATCGGATCCCGCGCACCGGTGGCGCGGTGCTCGCCGTGAACCACACCGCGTACCTGGACTTCATGGAGGTCGGCCTGGTCGGCCGCAAGTCGGGCCGCAACGTCCGGTACATGATGAAGGCCGAGCTCGAGCACGGCATCGTCGGCTTTCTGATGAAGCACTGCAAGGCGATCGGGGTGGACCGCACGGCGGGCGCCGAATCCTATAGCCGCGCGGTACAGGCGCTGCGCGACGGTGAACTCGTCGTGGTCTATCCGGAAGCCACCATCAGCCGCAGTTTCGAACTGAAGGAATTCAAGTCCGGTGCGGCCCGGATGGCGCTCGAGGCCGACGTCCCGATCCTCCCCTTGGTCATCTGGGGTGCCCACCGCGTCTGGACCAAGGACATCCCGAAACAGCTCGGCCGGCACCGGTTTCCGATCAACATCCGCATCGGCGAACCCATCCCACCCGCAGCACCACCCGAAACTCTCACCGCCACTCTGCGCACCCGCATGAGTGACCTCCTCGACCAGGCCCAGCGGGACTACCCTATGGAACCCGGCGCCCGCTGGGTCCCCGCCCGCCTCGGCGGCACCGCACCCACGCTCGCCGAAGCCGCCGTCCTGGAACAGGAAGAACTGGCCCGCCGCCGAGCCAAATCCCAACGCCCGCATCGCTAGCCATGGCCTGTCATTCGCCGAGCTAGATGCGGTCGAGTGGTCGGCAGGGGGTCGGGGTGGGGAGGGCGCCGCGGAGGAACGAGGTCGGCGGGACGCCCATCAGGGTGCGGAAGTCGGCGGTCATGTGGGATTGGTCGAAGTAGCCGTTGTCGGCGGCCAGCTGCGCGAGGGGCGTCCTGGCCCATGGCGTGCTGGTACTACGCCACCGCGCGTTCCCGGCTTGGGCCAACACGCGGCGCACCCGGTCGATGCGCGCGAAGTGCTTGGGGGACAGGCCGATTCCGGCGGTGAACAGGTTGCGGAGTTGGCGTTCACTGACCGCGAGTTCGTCGGCCAATGCTTGCACCGAGCGTCCGGTGGGGTCCGTCGACAGCGCCACCACGGCCGCACGGAGCACGTCGCGTTGGGTACGCAGCGATGCGTTCTCGGAGATACGTTGCGGCAGGGCCTCTTCCAGGAACGAAACGATCTCGTCCGGCGCCAATTCGGCCAGCCGATCGGCGAGATCCGCTGCGGCACCGGGCAGATCGGCGAGGCGAACCACCCGGTTGGTGAGTGCAGCCGCCGGAACACCCAGCAGTGGCCGCGCCGCACCGGGCGCCAGTCGAAGCCGGACGCACCCCGCGGGCTTGATCTGCTCGGTGTAGAACGCTTTGGTCTGCGGGCCGATGACCAGCATCTCCCGCGGACCGAACTCCTCGGTGCGCAGCACGAGCGTGGTCGCGGTCTGCGGCAGGTGGGTGAACAGCTCGGGCAGGTCGTGCACCATCGGAATGCGACCGAGCTCGGTGAACCAGGGCCGCAATGATTCCGGCACGGGGACCGTCGCTTCGACGAGGTCCGTGGTCACGACGGGCGCCGTGCGCAGCATGGTGGTCACCCGACCCACTGTAAGCACTGATCAGGTCGGGTAACTGTGCCGAAATTTCCTAGCGAACGCGGCGGCTCGGACGGCAGCGTTGCGCTCATGATTCTGATCACCGGTGCCACGGGCACCATCGGCAGCGAGATCGTCCGGCAATTGGTGGCGCGCGGCGAGCAGGTCCGCGCCGTCACGCGGGCACCGGCGCAGGCGCAGCTGCCCGCAGGCGTCGAGGTGGTCCGCGGCGACTACCTCGACCCCAGCTCGATGGCGGCGGCCGCACAAGGCGTCGATGCGGCGTTCATCGTCGGCGTCCTCGGCCCGGAATACGTCGACGCCGACCGCGCCCTGATCGCCACCGCCCGCGACGCCGGCGTCCGCCGCATCGTGAAACTGTCCGCCATCGGCACCGGCGATACCGCTCTCGGCCGGGTCGGCACCTGGCACCTGCCCGGCGAACAAGCGGCCCGCGAGAGTGGCGTCGAATGGATCATCCTGCGCCCGAGCTCCTTTGCCTCGAACACGCTGAGCTGGGCCGACGCGATCCGCAACGGCCAGCCGGTACCCAGCATGACCGGTACCGGACAGCAAGGGGTGGTCGACCCACGCGATGTCTCCGCAGCCGCGGTCGAGGCCCTGCTCTCCGCCGACCACGCGGGCAAGATCTACACCCTCACCGGCCCGGAACTCCTGACCAGCACGGACCAGGCCGCCACTCTCGCCGAGGTGCTCGGTAGCCCGGTACCGGTGCTCGACGTGCCGAACGAGGCGGCCCGTGCACACATGCGCGCCCTGGGCATGTCCGCGGAGTTCATCGAGGGTGCCCTCGCCGGGCAGGCGTATGTCCGCGCGGGCGGCAACGCCGTGCTCACCGACGACATCAGCCGGGTCCTGGGCCGGCCGCCACGCACCTACGCCGACTGGGTCACCGATCATGCCGCAGCATTCCTCGAAGCGCGGGATGTCACCCCCGGCCGGATGACTCTGGCGTAGCGGCATCGAACAGGCGACCAGTAGCGCCGACGCGGCGCGGGCCACCGGGTAGCGCCGCCATAGCAGTCGAAACAGCAGAATGAGCAGGCCGGCGGGGCGGCACCGTGTGGGTGCCGCCCCGTCGGATTCGCGACGATTACTACTGCGCGGTCGAGCGGAAGGTGCGCAGTCGCAGGCTGTTGCTGACGACGAAGACCGAGGAGAACGCCATGGCGGCGCCCGCGAGCATCGGGTTCAGCAGCCCGGCCATGGCCAGCGGTATCGCAGCCACGTTGTAGGCGAAGGCCCAGAACAGGTTGCCCTTGATGGTCCCCAAGGTCCTGCGGGACAGGCGAATCGCGTCGGCCGCGGCACGCAGGTCGCCACGGACGAGGGTCAGGTCACTGGCCTCGATGGCGACATCGGTGCCGGTGCCCATGGCCAAGCCGAGGTCGGCCTGGGCCAGCGCGGCGGCGTCGTTGACCCCGTCACCCACCATCGCCACGACCTTGCCTTCGGCTTGCAACCGCTTGACGGTGGCGACCTTGTCCTGCGGCAGCACCTCCGCGATCACCTGATCGATGCCCACCTGCGCGGCGATCGCCTCGGCGGCGGCCGTGTTGTCGCCGGTCAACATGATCGGCGTGAGCCCGAGCGCACGCAGCTGCGAAATCGCCTCGGCGGAGGTCGGTTTCACGGCATCGGCGACCACGAGCACGCCGCGCGCCTTACCGTCCCAGCCGATCGCCACCGCGGTTTTGCCCTCGGCCTCGGCGGCCTGCATGGTCCGCTCCAGTTCCGCGTCCAGGTGCTGTGCCCAGTCGGCGAGCAGGCGGGCCCGTCCGACGATCACGGCGTGCCCGTCGACCACGCCCTGCACCCCGAGGCCCTCGATATTCGCGAAGCCCTCGACCGCGCGCAGCGCACCGGTCTGCTCCCTGGCGCCCTTGGCGATCGCCTGGGCGATCGGGTGCTCGGACGAATCCTCCAGTGCCCCAGCCAATGCGAGCACCTCGGCGGTGTCTTCGCCGTCGGCCGCGACGACATCCAGCAGCGTCATCTTGCCGGTGGTGACGGTGCCGGTCTTGTCCAGCACGACGGTGTCCACCCGCCTGGTCGATTCCAGCACTTCCGGGCCCTTGATCAGGATGCCCAGTTGCGCACCGCGACCGGTCCCGACCATCAGCGCGGTCGGCGTGGCCAGCCCGAGGGCGCAGGGGCAGGCGATGATCAGCACCGCGACCGCGGCGGTGAAGGCCGCGGCGACGGAACCGCCGGTGCCGAGCCAGAAGCCGAGTGTCGCGACCGACAGCGCGATCACGATCGGCACGAAGATGCCGGAGATCTTGTCGGCCAGCCGCTGCGCCTGGGCCTTGCCGGTCTGCGCGTCCTCGACCAGCTGCGCCATCTGGGCCAGCTGGGTATCCGAGCCGATCCGGCTGGCGCGCACCACGATCCGGCCACCGACATTGACGGTGGCACCGACCACGGTGTCGTCCGGACCGACCTCGACCGGCACCGACTCGCCGGTCAGCATCGAGGCGTCGACCGCGGAGGAGCCCTCGGTCACCACGCCGTCGGTGGCGATCTTCTCACCGGGCCGCACGACGAACCGGTCGCCGACGGCCAACTGCTCCACCGGCATCCGCTGCTCGGTGCCGTCGCGCAGCACCGAGACCTCCTTCGCGCCGAGTTCCAGCAGGGCCCGCAGCGCCGCACCGGCGCGCCGCTTGGACCGCGCCTCGAAGAAGCGTCCGGCCAGGATGAACGTGGTGACACCCGCCGCGGCCTCCAGGTAGATGCTGCCGGTGCCGTCCATCCGGGAGATGGTGAACTCGAACGGGTGCTTCATGCCCGGCGTGCCCGCGGTACCCCAGAACAGCGCGTACAGCGACCAGCCCAACGCGGCCAGGGTGCCCATCGACACCAGCGTGTCCATGGTGGCCGTGCCGTGGCGCAGGTTGGTCAGCGCCGCGCGGTGGAACGGCAGCGCACCCCACACCACCACCGGCGCGGCCAGCGTCAGCGAAAGCCACTGCCAGTTGGTGAACTGCAGTGCGGGGATCATCGCCATCGCGATCACCGGTACCGTCAGCACCAGCGAGACCAGCAGTCTCGTGCGCAGTGCGGCCGTCGGATCTTGCTCGGTGACAGCGACTTCGGCCTGCGCGGACTTCGGCGGCGGCAGCGTCGCGCTGTACCCGGCCTGCTCGACGGTGGCGATCAGCTCCGCCGGGGAGACGTCACCGGTGACATCGACCCGCGCCTTCTCGGTCGCGTAGTTCACCGTCGCGGTGACGCCGTCGAGCTTGTTCAACTTCTTCTCGATGCGATTGGCGCAGGACGCGCAGGTCATGCCGCCGATTACCAGTTCGACCTGCCCGGTGCCGGGTGGTTGCGTCGCGGTGGTCATCGTGTGCTCCGTTCTGTGCGGCACGGTAGTGGAGATTCGGTCGTCGCTGTCGCGACCGTGGTGCGCGCCGTGCTGGGTCGATATCTGTCCGGCCGGTGCCTTGCGGTCTGCGAAGCACCGACCGGACATCAGTGGCCGTGTGCCGGTTCCGGGTCGCCAGGTGCCGGAGCGGGCGGTGGCGTGCTGCCGTGCCCGTCGTGGGTCGCGGACTCCGCCGCCCCGGCGCCCTGGCCGACGGTCAGCGTGAACTCGGCGGTGCGGACCACCCCTTCGTGCTGGAAATCTAGGAACAGCCGGTAGTCGCCCGCACTCGGTGCGGTGACGTAGAAGGTGATGCCCGGTCCCGCAGGCGTGACACCGTCGCCGGGGTGACCGTCGGGGTGCACGTGCAGGTACGCGAGATCGGCGGCGCGCAGTGCGACGAGGTGACCGTAGGCCGCCAGGTAGGGCTGCAGGTCGGTGACCGGCGTGCCGTTGCGGCTGACCGATAGCGTGACCTTCGAGGCCTGGCCGGGGGTGACGGTGCCGTCGAGGGTGACGGTGTAGCCGTCGACCGTGCTGGTGGTCGCCGCGACCGGCAGCGGCCGTGGGTCGTAGTTGCCCGCCACCCGCAGGTCGGTGCCCAGGGTCAGGTTGTCGCCGCCCTCAGGGGTGAAGTCGGCGAACACTCGATAGTCACCCGCGCGGGTGAGATCCAGGGGGACGCTCCAGGTTCCGTCGCCGCCGAGGACGGGGTGTACATGCTGAAAGGCGGTCATGTCGCGCCGCACCACGATCAAGTGCAGGTCTTTGTCGTGGGTGCGCTGGTAGCGGGTGAGCGGTGCGCCGTCCTGGTTCAGGATGCGGAAGCGCAGCGCGACGTTCGGCGCCGCGGCGGTGAGTGCGGTGTCGAGCCGCAGCGTGTAACCACGGTCGGTGGCCATCGTGCCGTTGGGTTCGCGGGCGGCGGGTGCCGCAGGTGCGTCCTCGTGTGCGTGTGATTCAGGGGCCGCGGGCTCCGGGCCGATTGCGGCGCCGGTGGCGATGGCGATCCCGAAGACGGCGGCCAGGCCGAGGGCGAAGCCGGCGAACTTGGTGGTTGCGTTCATCGGATGCTCCGTTGTCAGTCGGCGACGGTGTAGCCGGCCTGATCGATGGCCGCGACGATGGTGTCGCGCTCGATCGGGGCTGCGCTCTCGACGGTGACCTGGCCGGTGGGCAGGTCGATCGTGACGGTGTCGACGCCGGAGACGCGGCCGATCCCGTCACGCACCGAAGTGGCGCAGCCGCCGCAGGTCATTCCGGTGACGGTCACGGTGATCGCGGTGCTCATGGTGGTTCTCCTTCTCCGGCGACGGCCTCTGCCGTACTCCTGCTAGTTACCATACCCCCCTAGGGTACTGAGTCAAGAGGCTGTTTCGCGGTGAAAGAAGTGCGCCTGATCACAGACGTGTTCGGCCGGGACATGAAAAAAAGCCACCGCCCTCAGGGCGATGGCTTGTTCGGGGTGGACCGCGCGATCAGCCTGCGTGCAGGTTGCGGGCGGTGGGGGAGGCTTCGGTGGTGGCGGGGTCGGGGTGGGTGCCGAAGAGACGGTCGGCGGTGCCCGAGGTCGTCACGGTGAACCAGTAGTGCTCGTTCTTGTAGTGATGGTGCCGGTGATTCCGCCAGACCGCCCGGTACAGCGCGCCTTTCGGCTTGTAGTCGGTGTGGATCAGGTAGTGCGTCCACTCGTAGCCGAGGCCGAGGACCGTGATGGTGATCAGGAAGGTCAGACCGAGGCCGAGGCGCGGGAAAGCGAAGACGGCGAGCGCGAGCAGGACCACCACCAGCGCCGACAGTGTCTTGGTCGGAATGAAGATCAGCGGGATATCGCGCGGATCGACATGGTGCTCCCGGTGTTTGCGAGCCAGTTCGCTGTCGATCGGAATCGGTCCGAGTTGCCTCGGCCGCCAGTGCAATACGGTGACGTGCACGATCCATTCGAAGATCGGGAACACCGCGAGCATCACTGCAGGCACCAGGAGATCGGTGGAGTGCCAGTCGCCCACCAGGATTCGGCCGACAACGGCCGCGATCAGCGTTACCCCGATGAGCCATGGCGAGGGATGGCGCAGAAACTCGCGAAACGCGGCGTCGAGCGTGAGCCCGCGACGCAAGGATCGCTCATCGTTGCGTACTCGGGCCCGCGCCTTCGCCTCGACTGAATTCTGCTCGGAAGCTTGGGGTTTCGTCATGTTGTTTCCTAGTTGAAGCGTCCGTCGAGGACGTCGATCAGTGCGGTGGTCGCCGGCTCGAGCAGGGCTCGTGCGATATCGGCGGCCTCTTGTGCCCGGCCCGCCACAATGGCGGCGACCAGTTCGCGGTAGGCTTCGACATTGCCCACCTCGGCGGACATGATCGGGGCCAGCGCCGCGAGCGCTGGTTCATATGCGGCGCGCAACATGTTGAACATCAGCCGGAACACGATCGAGTCGGCCGCGTCCACCACGTGATCCCAGAACTCCATCGCATGCCGTTGCTGGGCCACCGGATCCTGTTCCGCGGCAAGCGCTTCCACGGCGCCCGCCAGCAGGGCGCCCACTGTCTCGGCATCCGTCACGCCCAGTCGCCCGGCCGCGAGCTCGGCCACCTTCGGCCCGTTGTGCAGCCGCGCCTCCAAGATGCTGCGCGCCACCTTCGGATCCAACTCCCCGGCCTGCACCAGTAGCCGCGGCAAAACCTCCAGCCCAGCCCCCCGCCGATAATCCAGCACCGTCGTCGCATCCCCCTGCCGCACCGCAACCAACCCCGCCGCCGCCAGCCGCTGCAACGCCTCCCGCACCGCAGGCCGCGACACCCCCAGCGCCTCCGCCAACTGCCGCTCACTCGGCAACGTCGCCCCCGGCACCAACTCCCCACTCAGCACATCCGCCGCGATCTGCTCGAAAACATCCCCCGACACCGACCGCTTGACCACAGGTTGCAAAGCCATACCCCCACTCTGCGCCCTATAGGTCAGGAGGTCAAGTGGTCAGACCAATTCACGTACTGAGCGGGACACTACGAAGCGCCCACCCACACTTCGTCGCGCCAGTCCGCCGAGCGGAGATCTATCGCCGGAGCTCGGACCCAGTCCGCCACGGCAGGAGCAGGGAGCTGGTCAGCAGGGCGACGGCCGCGCAGCCGAGGGCGAAGCGAACGCTGGTCACGGCGGCCAAGGCGCCGCCAAGCGCGATGAAGATCGGCTGACAGCAGCGAGCACTGATGGACCAGGCGAGGCCTACCCGCGACATGCACGCGTCGTCCGTCGGCCGCATACGGAACGTGGTGAAGACCGGATTGAACACACCGGCACAGAACAGCAGCGTGGTCTCTGCCACGACAATGACCACCAGCCCGGCGACCCCCGGCCCGGCGAACAGGAGGAAACCCATCCACCAGGTGCGCAACACTCCGAAGCCGAGCAGAACGGCGCGTTCGCCGAAGCGGGCGACCAGCCGCCCGGTGAGCAACGATCCGACGATGCCGCCGAAGCTGGGAATGCCGAGTGCCAGCCCGTACTGCCACGGCGTGAGCTGTAACTCGCGCAGCATCAGAATCGCCAGCAGCGGCCCGAACAGCCTGATCGCACCGCCGAACAGCATGGCGTTCCAGAACAACGCAGGCAGCGTGCGATGCCGAAAGATGTAAGACCAGCCGCCGCGCATATCGGCCACCCAGTGGCGCTCGACCTGCGCGACCGGCGGTGCCGGCTCGGGTTGCCGCAGCGTGCGAATGCCCAACGCGGACAACAGGAAACTGACCGCATCGATCAACACGGTGACCCCCGCCCCGAACACACCGATCAGGATGCCGCCGACCGGCGCACCGAGACCGGACACCGTCCAGAACGTCGTCTCGAACCTGCTGTTCGCGGTGGTCAGCATCGGCTCCGGGACCAGTGCTTTCAGGTGTGCCCCGCTGGCCGCGCTGAAGACCATGGCACCGAGCACCTGTGCGGTAGCAACGAGGCACAGCTGGCCGTAGCTCAGCACGCCGAAGGCCATCGCTACCGGAACAGTCGCCAGCGCCACGAAGCACAGCACGTCCGCACCGATCATCACCGGCCGCTTGCGATGGAACTCGACGAACGGCCCGAGCGGCAGTGCGATGGCCGCACTGGCCACGGCCGCGAGCGCCGCGAGCAATGACACTCGAAAGTCCGACGCACCCAGCACCAGAATCGCGATCAACGGCAAAGCACCGGCGCTGAGCGAACTCCCGAGCTGACTGACAGCGAACGCGCCCCATAGCCGGTGAAAGTCGGTGGGGAGCTTCGCTTCCACCGTTAGCGGCGACGTCACCGTGGTTCAGCTCGGGTCGGAGCCGCGGATGGCGGAGAGCCAGAGGGCGGTGGCGGCGGCGACGCAGGTGGCGGCGAGGAAGGTGGTGAAGGAGCCGCCGTCGATGTAGATCCACAGCAGGGCCGCGAAGGGGGCGGCGACGGTGGATTGGGCGTCGAGGAGCAGGCGCCGGCGTAAGCGGGACGCGGTGGTGGTGAGGGTGGGGGCGTCCGGGTCGGGGCGGGACGGGTTATCGATCAGTCGTCCCGGTGGTTCCGTGGTGCGGATACGGCCGGAGGGGTAGAGGCGGCGGCCCGCGACTCGGATGGTTCGATCGGTGAGGTCGGCGCGGCTTTCGGTCATGGTCATCAGTGCAGGGTCGAAATAGACCGGGACCCATCGTGGTCGGCCGGTGCCGCTGATCTCCAGCCATGATCGGCTGAGCAGCCGGTGCTGCTGGCGGATACGCGAAACTCCGACGGTGCGAGCCGATCCAGATGGCCAGAACGCCAGAAACCCGAGCGCAACAGCGATCCGGTAGCTCGAATACCCGATGATCCCCAACGCCACCGCCGCCAGCGCCGCCACCTGGTCCAGATCGCCGAACGGCGCCCAGGCGAGGCAAATCGCCAGGGCGCCGATCGTCACGCTGCTCGGATAGGCCAGTGGGTGGCCTGATCCGAAACTCACTTCAGGAAGCCCACTTTCGTGTAGTCAGGGGAAGCGAGGCCGAAGGCGCCGTAGTTGGCGAGGTTTTCGCGGACGGCGTAGGTTCCCGACGCTTGTTGCAGCGGAACGGAATACCCCTCGGCCCAGATCATCTGGTCGCACTTGTTGGCCAGCTCGATCGCCTTCTGCGGATCCAGCTCCGAAATGGTCTCCTCGATCAGCGCATTCAGCTCTGGCGAACCGATTCGTGCCTTGTTGCCCTGCAGGTTGTTCGGATCGTAGGCATAGATCTGGGGCAGTGCGCCGAGCGGGAGAACGCTACCGCCCCAGCTGAACTGGGCGATGTCGAAGTTGCCCGGATCGATGACGTTCTTGAACAACCCGGCACCGGGCACCGTCTGAATATTCAGCTTCACCCCGACCTTCGCGAGATTCTGCTGCACGATCTGCGCGGTCTGCACCCACTGGTCCTGCTGATACATCACATCGCGGAGCTCGAGCTTGCGCCCATCCTTCTCGCGGACATCACCGTTCAGCTTCCAGCCGAGTTCGTCCAGCATTCGCGCGGCCTCGTCGGGGTCGTAAGCGATGGGCGCGGAATTGTCCTGGTAGCCCTTCTGGCCCGCCATGAAGATGTGGTTGTTGAGCGGTTTCGGGTTGTCGACCACGCCGTTCTGGGCTGCGCTGACCAGGCCCTGCCGGTCGATCGCCTTCGAAATCGCGATGCGCAGCTTGGGGTCCTCGAGTAGCGCGCCAGGTGCACCGTTGAAGGTCAGGTGCGACCAACTCGGCTCAGGTGCGCGACGGATGACGACGTTCTGCGAGTTGCGTGCCGCGGTGACGTTCTCGATGCCGGACATGTAGGCGTAGTCGAGCTCGTTGTTCTGAATCGCGGGCAGCCGTGCCGTGCTGTCGAGCACGCTGAAGGTGATCGACTCCAGCTTCGGGGTCGGACCCCACCATTTAGGGTTGCGGCTCAGGATGATCCGGTTTTGGCCGCGGTCGATCTCGGTGATCACGAACGGTCCTGCACTGACCGCCAGGCCGTTCCGGTCGCGATCGTTGAATGCCTCAGGAGTTGCCGTGGTTTCCTTCGGGTACAGGTAGCCGAATTGGCCTTTCCATTCGGCATAGGGCTTGTTGAATGTGACGATCGCCTGCCGATCGTCGACTCCACGTTCGACCTTTTCGACGCGTTCGAAACCGCTGGTGGAAGACACGAGATAGCGGTTGTCTCGGCCGCTTTGCGCGGCCGCCTGCGAGCGCAGATCCTCCCAGGTGATCGGCGAACCATCGGACCACACGGCCTTCGGGTTGATCGTGTAGGTGACCTGTTGCGGGCTGGTGCTCGTCAGCTTCACGTCGGTGAAGTAGTTGTGGTCGACGGTGAGTTCGCCTGCGGCGTCACTGACGAACGGCGAGGGCATGGTCGGCGCGGCAACAGCCGACACATCCTCTAGACCGCCGTCGACGTGCAGGTAGTTGAAGGTCTCGGGGAATGAGGTCAGCGCCAGACGTAGATTGCCGCCGTCGCGCAGTTCACTCGGATCCTTCGGGTTGATGTCGTTCGTGGTGCCGATAGTGCTCGTACCCGGCGTCACGCCGCCGTTGTCCGCGCAACCGGACATGATCAGCCCGACGGCGACGCACGGAATCGCAAACCGCACGCCTAAATGGCGAATCCTCATTCGGGACCTTCCTTGCAGTGGACAATCGGCAACGCCTACTTCACGAAACCGATTTTGGTGTAGTCGTAGGACGCCAGCCCAGCCGCACCGAAATTCGCCAGGTTGTCGCGAACCGCGACATTGCCCGGCGACTGCATGAGCGGCAGCGAATGCCCCAACTCGAAGACCTTACGGTCGACCTGATTGGCCAGCTCGATGGCCTTCTTCGGGTCGAGTTCCGAGATCGTCTGCTCGATCAGCGCGTTGAGTTCAGGAGAGCCGACGCGGCCGTAGTTGCCCTGCAGGTCGTCGGGGTTGTAGCCGTAGATCTGGTAGAGGCTGCCGAGTGGGAACGGGTCACCCACCCAGGTCCACTGGCCGACATCGAAGTTGCCCGGCTGGATCTCGTCGGTGAAAAACCCGGCACCCGGCTTGGTTTCGATGTTCAGCTTGACGCCGATCTGCGCGAGATTCTGCTGAATGATCTGGGCCATCTGCACCCAGACGTCCTGGTTGTACATGACGTCGCGGATTTCCAGTTTCCGGCCGTCCTTCTCCCGGACGTCACCGTTGAGTTTCCAGCCGAGTGCGTCCAGTTCGCTGGCTGCCGCGGCCGGGTCGAAGCCGAGGCTGTTGTCCCGGTAGCCCTCCTGTCCCTGCAGGTAGACGTGGTTGTTCAGTGGCTTCGGGTCCTCGACCAGACCATTCTGGATCGCGGTGGCGATGGCTTGGCGATCGATGGCCTTCGAGATGGCAACGCGCACACCGGCATCGGCGAGCACAGAACCCGGCGCGCCGTTGAAGGTGAAGTGCGACCAGCTGTTTCCTGGCGCACGCCGGATAGCAATGCCGGGCGTATTACGCGCGGACTTGAGCTCGTCCCTACTGGCCAGGCCGACCGCGTCGATCTCGTTGTTCTGCAGCGCGGGCAGGCGCGCGGCGTTGTCGAGGACGCTGAAGGTGAGGGTATCGAGCTTCGGCTTGTCACCCCACCACTTGGGGTTGTGGCCCAGGACAACCCGTCCCTGCGCCCGGTCGACCGACTGGACGAGGAACGGGCCCGCCGTCAAGGTGATGTCTTGCAGCTGGCTCTTGTTGAACGCTTCAGGTGTCGCCGTGACCGACTTGGGGTACAGGAACGAGTTCCCCGCGAATTGCCCACGCCAGTCGGCATAGTGCCGTTTGAAGGTGATGACGGCCTGCCGGTCATCGACGCCGCGTTCGACCTTCTCCACCCGGTCGAATCCATTGTTGATGGCGATCAGGAAGGACTTGTCGGCGCCACTGAGGGCATTGGCCTGGGATCGAATGTCTTCCCAGGTGATCGGACTGCCGTCGGACCAAACGGCTTTCGGGTTGATCGTGTAGGTGACCTGCTGGGGCTCGGTGTTGGTCAACTGTACGTCGGTGAAGTAGTCGGTGTTCACTGAAAGCGCGGCTGCGGCATCGGTTTTGAAGGCGCGCGGCAGCATCGGCCGTAGCAGCGAGCCGGTGTCGGCGTCGTTTCCGTCGTTGTGCAGCGCATTCCAGTTCTGCGGTAAGGCGCTGAGCGCGAGGCGCAGATTGCCGCCGTCGCGCAATTCGCTGACATCCTTCGGATTGATGTCGTTCGTGGTACCGAGTGCGGCAGTGGAACCCGCTGGTGCGTCGGTATCGTCAGCGGCGCAACCGCCAGTGATCAAACCGATGGCGAGCAGCGGAATCGCCAGTCGAATGGTCAATGAACGAACCCGCATGGTCCGCTCCTTTCCGCAGGATTGCTGCTTAATTACTTCAGGAAGCCGATCTTGATGTAGTCATACGACGCCAACCCCGGTGACCCGAAGTTGGCGATGTCCGCGCGCACGCCCCAGTTCCCTTCCGACTGGGTCAGCGGCAACGAATGCCCCTCCTCGAACACCTTGCGGTCGACCTCGTTGGCCAACTCGATCGCCTTCTTCGGGTCCAGTTCGGACAGGGTGCGATCGATCAGGGCGTTGAGTTCCGGGGAGCCGATGTGGCCGAAGTTGTTCTGCCAGTCGCCGGGGTTGTAGCCGTAGGTCTGCGGAATGCTGCTCAGCGGGAATGCGTCGCCGATATAGGAGAATTGGGCGGCGTCGAAGTCACCGGGGATGATGACGTCGGTGAAGAAGCCGGTGCCGGGCTTGGTGTCGATGGTCAGCTCGACGCCGATCTGGGCGAGGTTCTGCTGGATGATGCGGGCGATCTGGACCCAGGTGTCGTCGTTGTACATGACGTCCCGGATGACCAGTTTGCGGCCGTCTTTTTCGCGGGTGTCACCGTTGCGTTTCCAGCCGAGTGCGTCGAGTTCCCTTGCGGCGGCGTCCGGGTCGAAGCCGAGGCTGTTGTCCTGGTAGCCGGCCTGGCCCTCCAGGAAGACGTGGTTGTTCAGTGGCTTCGGCTGCTCGACCAGTCCGTTCTGCACCGCGGTGGCGATGCCTTGACGATCGATCGCCTTCGAGATGGCCACGCGCAGAGCGGGGTCGGCGAGGATGGAGCCGGGTGCGCCGTTGAAGGTGATGT
Source organism: Nocardia sp. CS682 (assembly GCF_004634405.1). Lineage (NCBI taxonomy): Bacteria > Bacillati > Actinomycetota > Actinomycetes > Mycobacteriales > Nocardiaceae > Nocardia > Nocardia sp. CS682. The sequence goes on from NZ_CP029710.1 coordinate 4,771,156, forward strand.
GCCGCCAGCGATTACCCGGTGCGCGGCGGACGACGACGCCCGAGGACCTGCGCACGGTCGTCGCGTCGTCGAGGTTGGTGAGCAGGACCGCGTCGAGCTCGTTGTTCTGCAGGCCGCCGACCCAGGAGTTGCGGTCGAGCACGGTGTAGGTGATGGTGTCGAGCTTGGGTTCGGCACCCCACCAGTTCGGGTTGCGCCCCAGCACGATTCGGCCTTGGCCGCGATCGGTCGACTGGACGAGGAACGGGCCCGCCGTCGGCCCCATGTTGTCGACGAGACCCTTGTTGAAGGTTTCTGGGTCGGCGGTCACCGATTTGGGGAACAGCGACATGTTGCCCGCGAACTGGCCGCGCCACTCGGTGAAGGGTTGCCGGAAGGTGATGACGGCCTGCCGGTCGTCGACGCCACGCTCCACCTTCTCCACCCGGTCGAAACCGACGGTGATGGCGATCAGGAAGCGTTTGTCGGTGCCGTTGAGTGCCTTGGCCTGAGCGGCGATGTCTTCCCAGGTGATCGGATTGCCGTCGGACCAGACGGCTTTCGGGTTGATCGTGTAGGTGACCTGCTGCGGGCTGGTGCTGGTGAGCTGGACATCGGTGAAGTAGTCGTGGTTGACCGTCAGCTCACCCGCAGCGTTGGTGTTGAACGCGCGCGGCATCAACGGTCGTTCGATGTCGGCGATCTCGCCGTCGTTGCCGTCGGTGGACAGGGTGTTCCAGTTGGCGGGAAACGAGGTGGTGGCCAGCCGCAGGTTGCCGCCGTCGCGCAACTCGTCGACACCCTTGGGGTTGATGTCGCTGGTGGTGCCGATCGCGCCGGACACGCCCTCGGTCGAGGGCGTGTCACCCGTACCGCAACCCGCCGTGATCAGGCTCAGCGCGACCACCGGTATCGCCCAGCGCAATGCCGGCCTTCGGCTCGCTCGGATCGGCATCGCACTCTCCTTCTATCGGCTGACGGCAGGCACGGGCACCGCGTCGATGAGCTCGCGGGTGTACTCGTGCCGTGGATCGGCGAAAATCTGTTCCGCCGGGCCGGATTCGACGATCTTGCCGCGGTACATCACCGCGATATCGTGGGCCAGGTTGCGCACCACGGATAGGTCGTGCGAGACGAACAGATACGACAGTCCGCGCTCGATCTGCAAGTCGCGCAACAGGTTCAGCACACCGGCCTGGATGGAGACGTCCAGTGAGGACACCGGTTCGTCGAGCACCAGCAGCTCCGGGTCCAGTGCGAGGGCGCGGGCGATGCTGATGCGCTGTTTCTGGCCGCCGGAGAAGTCGGCGGGATAGCGCTCGGCATGGTCGCGGCGCAGGCCGACCTGCTCGAGCAGTTCCGGTACCCGGCGGCTGATCTCGTCGCGTCCGCGTCCGTCGATGCGCATCGGCTCGGCCAGCGCGTCGAAGATCGGCAGGCGCGGGTCCAGCGACGCGGTCGGATCCTGGAAGACGATCTGCATCTTCCGGCGGATCTCGCGTTTGCGGGCCTTGGTCAGGGTCGCGACGTCGCTGCCCATGATCTCGATGGTGCCCGATTCCGGACGGACCAGGTCGAGAATCTGGCTGAGCGTCGTCGATTTCCCGGAACCGGACTCGCCGACCAGCGCCAGCGTGCGGCCCGCGCGCACCTCGAAGCTGATGCCGTCGACCGCGCGGATCTCGCCCTTACGGCGCTTGAACAGAATGCCCGCGGTGATCGGGAAGGTCTTCACCAACTCCGAAACCCGCAGCACCACCTGCTCACTGACCTCGGCTTCGGCCCTCGGCTCGGTGACTTCCTGCCGATACGCCTCGAACAGGTCGTCGGTGCCGACCTCCGCGGTGCGGATGCAGGCGGCGGCGTGCCCGGGGTTGGTCTTCTCCAACGGCGGCTCGGCGACCCGGCATTCATCGATCGAGATCGGGCAGCGCGGCGCGAACGAGCAGCCCGGCGGCAGCGCGTGCATGGCGGGCGGTGCGCCGAAGATCGGGATCAGCGGCTGGCGGGCCGGGCGGTCCATCCGGGGAATGGAGCCGAGCAGACCCACCGTGTACGGCATCCTCGGTGCGCTGAAAAGCTCGGTGGTGGTAGCGGTTTCGACGATCTTCCCGGCGTACATCACCGCGACCCGGTCCGCGAGTGTGGCCGCGATTCCCATGTCGTGGGTGATCATGATGACGCCCGCGCCGGTGATGTCGCGCGCTTTGCGCAGCAGATTCAGGATCTGCTTCTGCACCGTGACGTCGAGTGCGGTGGTCGGCTCGTCGCAGATGATCAGCGCGGGATCGTTGGCGATGGCCATGGCGATCACCACGCGCTGGCGCATGCCGCCGGAGAACTCGTGCGGAAAAGCCTTGGCGCGCACCTCGGGTTCGCCGATGCCGACCAGACCGAGCAGCTCGACCGCTCGGTCCGCCGCCTCTGTCTTGCTCATCTTGCCGTGCGCCAGCAGGGCTTCGGCGATCTGCTCGCCGACCCGGTACACCGGGGTCAGCGCCGAGAGTGGATCCTGGAACACCATGCTGATGGAACTGCCACGCAGCCTGGACAATTCGCGGTCGCCGAGGCCGAGCAGCTCGCGGCCGCGCAGCCGGATCGAGCCGCCGATCCGCGCCTGCTCCGGCAGCAGGCCCATCACCGCGAGCGAGGACACGGACTTGCCGGAGCCGGATTCGCCGACGATGGCGAGCACCTCACCGTCGGAGACGGTGTAGTTGACCCCGCGCACCGCCTCGATGCGGCCCTCCTCGCTGGGGAAGGAGACGCGAAGGTCGGTGACCTCCAGTAGCGGTGCGGTGAAGTTCTTCTCGACCACGACCTTCTCGGTGGGGTCAGCGCCCGTCATACCTTTGCCTTCTTCTTCGAGCGCGCCCGCTTGGCGCCGGGATCGAATGCGTCGCGCAGTCCGTCACCGACCAGGTTGGCGCACAACACGATGGTGATCAGCAGGCCACCGGCGAACAGGAACAGCCATGGATAGGTCAGCGCCGACTTGGTGCCGGACGCGATCAGCGAGCCGAGCGAGACATCCGGCGGCTGCACACCGAAACCGAGGAAGCTGAGCCCGGTTTCGGCCATGATCGCCGCGCCGACCGCCAGCGTGGTGTCGATGATCAGGATCGAGGCGATGTTCGGCAGGATATGGCTGACGATGACGGTGCGCGTCGGAGCGCCCATATACCGTGCGGCCCTGACGAATTCGCGGTCGCGCAGGCTGAGCGTCAGGCCGCGCACGATGCGCGCGCTGATCATCCAGCCGAACAGGCTGAGCAGCAGAATCAGCAGCAGGATCGATCCGCTGCCCTTCGTGCGCGGCGCGAACAGCGCCACGATGATGAAGCTCGGCACCACCAGCAGCAGATCGACCAGCCACATGATCGTGCGGTCGGTCCAGCCGCCGAGCAGCCCGGCCATCGCGCCCGCCGTCGCGGCGATGGTGGTGGAGACCAGCGCCACGCACAGGCCGATCAGCAGGGACTTCTGCATGCCGCGCAGGGTTTGCGCCAGCACGTCCTGCCCGATCTGGGTGGTGCCGAACGGATGATTGGCGCTGGGCGGCTTCAGCAGGGCGGTGTAATCCAGCTGCTGGTAGTCGTATTTCAGCAGCGGCGGCAACGCGAAGCTGGCGATGAACAGCAGGATCAGGATCACCGCGCCGACGACGGCGGGCTTGTTGCGCAGGAACCTGCGCAGCACCAGCTTGCTCCGGCCTGCCGCCGCCGGTTCGGGCGCACCCTGGACGATGATCTCGACGGCATCAGTCATCGCACACGCACCCGGGGATCGAGAATCGCCAGCACCACATCGGAGAGCAGGCCCGACACCAGCACCACCAGTCCGGCGAACGCGGTCACCGTGACCACCACGTACAGGTCCTGCGCATTGATGGAATCCACCAGCCACTCACCGACGCCGTGCCAGCCGAAGATCTTCTCGGTGAACGTCGCGCCGGTGATCAAGCCGAGCAGGCTGTATGCGAACAAGGTCGCCATCGGAATCAACGCCGTGCGCAAGCCGTGCTTGTAGAGCGCTTTGCTACGGGTCAGGCCTTTGGCGCGGGCGGTGCGAATGAAATCGCTTTGCAGCACGTCGAGCATCGCGTTGCGTTGATAGCGGCTGTAGCCCGCCATACCGCCGAGGGCGAGACCGGCCGTCGGCAGCACCAGATGCTGCAGCCGGTCGAGCAGTTGCGGCCAGAATCCGTCGATGCGGTTCGCCGAGGTCTCCCCGGTGTAGAGAAATATCTGCGAGCCGGTGAGCGAATTGATTTCCAGCGCACCGTATTTCAACAATGTCGCGAGCAGGAACACCGGCGTGCTCAACACCAGCAGCGAGATCACCGTGGTGAAGTAGTCACTGAATTTGTATTGCCTGATGGCACCCGCCGCACCGATCAGCACGCCGAGCACCGTGCCGACCAGGGAACCGAGGATCAGCAGCCGCAAACTCACCGCGACCCGGCGCGGCAGCTCCTCGCTCACCGGCTGGCCGGCCAGGGTCTTGCCGAAATCCCCTTGCGGGATCCCCTTGAGCCAGGTGATATAGCGCTGCGGGATCGGGTCGTTGAGGTGTAACTCCTCCGCCTTGGCGTCGATCACCGCCTGCGGTGGGCGTGGGTTGCGTTGTTCCAGACTGTCCAGCGGGCGAAACGTCAGCGACGCCAAGCTGAAGGTCAGGAACGACGCCAGCAGCAACAGCACGACATAGTGAAGCGCGCGTCGTAGCAGGAAGCCGGTCATCAGTCCTCATGGTCTTTCGGCTGGACGGACCAGCGTCGAGTATTAGCCCCTGATCATAAGGACGATGACCCGGTCGCGCGTGTCACGCGGGGTTCGGCATGTCCTTTATTCTTGCGGCACTAGGTGCGCGGGCGGCGCGACGCGTCGAAGGGGGAGTCGTGAGTTATCCGCAATATCCCGGGGGATACAACCCATATCCGGCGTATTCGGCCGGAGTTCCCGCGCCGAGCGGGGCAACCGCGGTGACCGCCGGAGTGTTGGCATGCATCGGCAGTATCGGCCAATTGCTCGGTGGCGGAATCAGTTTGGCGTTCGGGTTCATCGGCTGGCAACTGCAGGATTACGACACCTCCGGGTTGTTTTCGCAGGACTGGTTCCAGACCTGGGCCATCGTGTCCGGCGTGCTGTCGCTGCTGATCGCGGTCGTGCTCGGGGTCGGCGCGGTCGCGATGTTCAGCAGGAAATCGTTCGGCCGGCTGCTCGTCGTCGTCGGCTGTGTCACGGTGGTGGTCGCGGAGATCGTCGGGTTCGCGCTCATTCGTTCCATCGATGGTTCCTCGGACGGGCTCGGCGTGATCAGTGGTAGCGCGGGCAGCCTGATCGGGCTCATCTTTCCCGTCGCTACCGCGATACTCACCCTGCTTCCGCCCACCACCCGCTGGTTGGCACACAGCCCCGCAGCCGCCATGCCCCAGCAGTACGGATATCCCTACCCCGGCCCGCCGCAGCCCTGGCAGCCCGCACAATCGGGTGGCCCTGATCAGGCCTGGCACCAACCGCCCGCACCACCAGCCGCCTGGAGCGCACCCACCCAACCTCCTGCGCAATCCGCGTCGGCGGATCCCGCCGATCACGTCGCCGCACCCTCACCCCAACCCACCTGGGGTGTGCCCGCGCCATCTGGTGGCGCGGTGTCCCTCGACAAGGCCGCCGAGGCGCCGGCAACACCTCAAGTTGCCTGGAATCTGTCGGCACAGCCCCCGGCGCCGAACGGACAGGGTGGGTGGGTGCCTGCTGCGCCACCAGCCGGTGGGAGCGGACCCGCACTGCCCGGTGCCATGCCACAGGGTGGTCAGCCCGCGTGGTCTCCGCCAGAGCCGCAAGCCGCTCGGGGCGCACCCGGCCAAACCTCGAGTGGTGTGGCTGCGGAGCCACGGCCGGAGCCGCAAACTGCTCGGAGTACGCCGGCCCAGACGCCCAGCGGTCAGGCGCGTCCGCAATCCGAGTCGCGAGCTGCCTGGGGTGCACCCGCACAACCCGCACTCGACGATGAGACGGTCCGGCAACCACCGTCTTCGGAGTCATCGAACCCCGAGGACGACAGTGTTTGGCGTCCGCCACCGTCGTAACCGGTCGGGCGTCGAGCGATCGGCTCCTGTGCGCAGGACGACACGCCCGCCACTTCGAGATGGTTGTCCGGCAGGATGGAATAGGTGACCCTCCTGCACCTGCCCAAGCCGAAGATGGTGGCCACCGATGTCGACGGCACCCTCATCGACCACGACGAGCGGGTCACCGCGCGCACCAAAGCCGCGGTCGACGCGCTGATCGGTGACGGTGTGCCGTTCGTGCTCGCCACCGGACGCCCGCCGCGCTGGATAGATCCGGTCGTCGACGGGCTCGGCTACGCGCCGCTGTGCGTGTGCGGCAACGGGGCGGTCATCTACGACAGCGCGACCGATCGGGTGCTGGCCAGCATGACGTTGGACGTGGACACCCTGTCCTGGATCGCCGACCTGGCCGAGGAGGCGCTGCCGGGGTGCGGGCTCGCGGCCGAGCGGGTCGGGGAGAGCGCACACGACGCGGTCACCCCGCAGTTCGTGAGCTCGCCGCTGTACGAGCACGCCTGGCTGAATCCGGACGACACCACGGTGGCCCGCAACGAGGTCGTCGACGCACCGGCGATCAAGATGCTGATCCGACTACCCGGCGCCCGCAGCTCCGACATGCGCACGGTGCTGGCGCCGCTGATCGGCGAACGCGCCGATATCACCTACTCGACCGAGCACGGACTGATCGAGCTGTCCGCACCCGGTGTCACCAAGGCGTCCGGCCTGTCGATCGTCGCGCAGCGCCTCGGTGTCGAGGCAGCGAACATCGTCGCGTTCGGCGACATGCCCAACGACGTGCCGATGCTCACCATGGCCGGCCACGGTGTCGCGATGGCGAATGCGCACGCCGAAGCCAAAGCGGCGGCGGACGAGGTCGCCGAATCCAACTCCGACGATGGTGTTGCCCGCGTTCTCGAACGCTGGTGGATCTGAGCGGGTAACCCTTTCGCGCGACTGCCGCACGCGCCCAGGCGATTCCGGCGTGCCCCTCGCTGCCTGGCTACGGGTCCGGCGACCGGGCGAAGCAACTCGGATGCCAGAGCCGATGCCATCGGTCGAGAGCCGGGATACACCGGGTTCAACTTGATCATGGTGCCGTGCACGAACTCGGAGCCCGCTGCCGTGGCAGCGAGCTCCGAGAGGTGGTCCTGGATCAGCCCGCTGGTTCGGGGGCGGGGTGCGGGAGGAAGTCCTCGGGTGCCGGGAACTGGAGGGTGCCGGGTTCCGGAGTTGCGAACTCGGCGGGCGCGGGGCTCTCAGCCGGGGCCGAGTCCTGGCTCGGGGCCGGGACAATGGCGGGTTTCGGCGCGGGAACCGCAGCGGGAGCCGGCGATTCGGCCGGAGCCGGTGCCGCCGGCGCGGGACGACTCGCTTCCTGCTGATACAGGTCGTTGTAGGTCTTCCACACCGTGGTGACGATCCCGGTCGCCTGGTTGAGGATCAGCGAGCCGTACTGAAAATCCGAACGCAGTCCGTCCGGCACCGGGTAAGCGTCGCTCTGCGGGAGGCCGAGCACGCCCGCGTCACCGCCGAGCTGCAGGAAGCGGTCGAGGATCGCGCCGAGCACCTCGATCACCTTGCCGTCCGGCGCGGTGTAGACGTAACCGTTGGCGAACTTGGCGTACTGCTGGCCCTGCGCGGCGGGCAGCGGTTCGGTCTGCGCGGCGCCGAGCGGTCCACTCGGACCGCCCTTGTCGGCCCAGTGCTTGGCGATCGCGTTGTCGTTCACCATGCTGAGCAGCTTCTTGGTGAGCGCGGCCAGCGCGGCGAGGTCGGGCTTGCCGCGCGGTGCGGCCTGCGGGGTCGTGCTGTTCGCGGTGCCTTCGGTGCCAGTGCTGTTGTTCGCGTAGCTGTCACCGTTTCCGCTGTTCGCCAGGCTCGCACCGCCCGCGACACTCGCGGCGATTTCGCGAATTCGATCCATCATGTCGTAGGCGGCGTCACCCGGGCAGGAGGTGTTGCCGACGTCGCGGTGCGCGAACACGATCGGCAGCTGCACCGCCTGACCCAGGGCATACGACGTGAATTCGGTGCCCTCGGAGTACATCGTGGTGTAGCCGACCGGGTCGAGACCCGCGATCTTGGCGCGCCAGCCGATGAAGTTGCCCATCGCTTCGATGGACTCCTCGCTGGGCTCCTCGGAGGTGTAGTTGCCCATCAGCGCGACACCCGCGGTGTTCTCGTTGAAACCGCCCGCGTGCGCGCCCTGCACCGCGCGGTTGAGTCCGCCCGCGCGACCCTCGAAGATCTGGCCGTACTTGTCGACCAGTGCGTTGTAGCCGATGTCGCACCAGCCCAGCGTCTGCGCGTGATAGGTGTAGATCGCGCGGACGATGCCCGCGGATTCTTCCCTGCTGTAGTCGTTGCGTCCGGCGGTGTGGTGCACGGTGATGCCACCGAGCCCGTCCTTGCCGGGGCCGTCGTCGTAGGTGGGTTCCTCACAACGGATGCTTTCGTCCGCGCCCCACCCCTCACGGGTGATCACCTTGGGTCCACCGCCGCCGGGCACGGGTGCCGCGACCTTGTGCAGCGCGCTGTCGATGGCGCCGCGACCCGGATCGATGAGGACGGCGGTCAGGTCGACACCCGCAAGCTGCGCGGGATCGTCCGTGCGCGGGGCCGGTGGGTTCGCGGGGTCCGGTGCGATGGCGTCGTCCACTGCCGCCGCGGCGGGCTTGCGGGTGACCAGCATCTGCACCGCGTTGGTGGTGCCGACATAGATCGGTTCGGTGCCGGTCTTGCCGCCCGGCGCGGTGCGATCGGTGCGGCGGGTGTCCACCGGTTCGGTGTCGAGCCAGGGGCCCCAGGTGCCGTCGGTCTGGCGGGCGCGCAGCAGCGCCTTGGTGTTCGTCAGGTCGGCGCCGGTGAGCGCGACCACGCTGAAAGGCGTTTCCCGAGACAGTTCCTTGACCTGAGCACCGACCTGGTCGGCCCATTCGGGCGGGACGGCGCCGGGTGCCAGCGCGGGCGTGTCGGGGGTGGTGCCGGGTTCGAGGTGGCTGGGATCGGCGATGAAACGGGCGCCAGGAGTGTATGTCGGCGCCTGTGCGGGTTGCCCGGCATTGGGCGCCTGACCTGGGGCTGGGTTCTGAATTGGTGCTGCGGCCCGGCCTGGAACGGGGTTCTGACTCGGCGCGATGGCCTGACCCGGTGTTGCGGCCTGCCCTGGAGCTGCGGCCTGGCTGGGGATGGGGTTCTGACCGGGCCCGGCGGTTTGGCCCGGTACGGCATTCTGCGCTGGCGCGGTGGCTTGAGCTGGGGCGGGATTCTGCGCCGGTGCGGTGGCTTGGCCTGGGGTGCTCTGGCTCGGCGCGACGGCCTGACCTGGGAAGGTGTTCTGGGCCGGCGCGGCGGCCTGGCCCGGGACAGTGTTCGGGTTCGGTGCGACGGCTTGGCCTGGGACGGCGTTCTGATTCGGCGCTATCGCCTGACCTGGAGTGAGGTTCTGGTTAGGCGCTGCGCCCTGACCTGGAATGGCGTTTCGATTCGGCGCGGTGGCCTGACCGGGAAGGGGTGCCTGCCCTGGTGTGGCGGCTTGTCCCGGGAATGGTGTCTGGCCTGGTGCGATGCCCTGCCCGGGAGTGGCGTTCAGTCCAGGTGTGGAGTTCTGACCTGGCGCGCTCTGCTGGCCGGGAGTGGCCGGGTGTGGACCATTCAGCTTCGGTAGTGGAATTTCTTTGGGTAGTTCTACGCCGGGCGGCAGCGGTAGCCCTTCCGGAATGGGAATGGACGCTGGTAGCGGCAGCATTCGTAGATCGGACAGGCGTAAATCCGGTAGGTCCAATCCGGTGAGTTCGCGTAGCGGAAGCACGATGTCGGGCGCCGAATTCAGCACGACCTCGGCCAGCTGCGCCGGCACGGCGGCGAGCTCGGTATCGGTGGCCGAGCGATAGTCGGGCGAGTCGCTCATCGTGAGCGCCGCGAGCGGGGCCGCTACCGCAAGCGTGGTGATAACCGGGAGGACGTAGGAACGTTTCGGTTTGCGGTAGGGCACGAGCGTCTCCATTCAGGTCGAACCAGTGATCGTCTGCAAAACCAGGGTTGCTTCCTGATGTATCAACGACCACAATAGTCACAACTGTCACATATCTAAACCTCTTGTTGAGGATTATGTGATTGCTCGAATGTAGCTCTCGGAATGCGGCCGGGACGGAACGACATGCCGACAGGTATCCAATCCGCCCGACCCCGGAATACCGTGGGAGTGAACGGATGCGACGCAACACAGCACCGGAACGAAAGAGCACGGGGGGAGCACGAATGCGGGTGAAATCTGCGCGCAGAGAAAAACGAGCGATGCGCCGGGGGCAGCGCAGGCGCGGACCCGATCGACCTGCGCTATCCGTGCGTCCGGTGCTGGTCACGGGCACTGCGGCGCTGGCGGTAGGCGCGGTGCTCATGCTGTGGGCCTGGCCGGGGGAGACCCCTTATCGGACGGTGGCGGGACCGGGCCATGGGCGCGGCATGAGCCAGCACGGCGCTTTCGCGAACGCGCAGGAGGGGTGGACCGCCGAAGCCATCCTCGGTCACTACTACCCGGGCGCCACTCTCGGCACCGTTCCGGCAAACACCGTCGGCATCCGGCTGACCGCTCAAGACGACTCCACCCTCGACACCTACGCGGCCGCCGGTCTGCGCGTCGCCGGCCGGGTGGTTCAGGCCGGGCAGGCCGCGCATCTGACCCCGCTGCCGAACGGCGGAGCGAACGTGGTGGTGACGGTCGGGTGCGAGGGCGAGGTGCTGTGGCAGGCGGGGACCAACGATCCGTGGGTCTATCCGCTCGACCCGGGCCCGAATCGACCTGCCGCCGAACACCTCACGCTCTGTGGCGGCACCGGGTACCGCGGCGCGCTCGGTGTGGCGCTGGAGAACGGGGCGGCGCGCACCGTCAACCGCGTCGACGTCGAGGATTACTTGCTCGGCGTCCTGCCGGCCGAGGTGCAGGCGAACTGGGCGGACCAGGGCGCTGCCGAGGCATTGCGCGCCCAGGCGATCGCCGCTCGCTCGTATGTCCTTGCCGAGCACCGTTATTCGTACGCGCAGAGCTGCGACAGCACCGACTGCCAGGTGTATCCCGGTACCGTCAAGGAGGATCCGCGCACGGCCGCCGCCGTGGCGGCCAGCGCCGGGACCGTGCTGCTGCGGGACGGGCGGATCCTGCGATCGGAGTACTCCTCCGCGCCCGACGGCGGCGAACCCGCCGACATCTACACCTTCGACGTCGGACCCGCGCTGAGCGATCTCGCGCCCAATGCACCGCGGATTCCAGTGGACCCACGCACCCGAGCCGCAGTCGCCGAATCACCGATCGACATCGAGTACCGGCGGATCGGCGGCGCGAACAGCGCGGTCGGCCGGCCACTCGGTCCGGAGATGGCACTGCCGGAAAACGCCGGAACCTACCGCATGTTCACCAACGGCGTCATCATCTCGACCCCCACCCTCGGTGCCCAGGTCGTCGACTTCACCACGCTCCTCCAGTTGGTCCCCGACCCGGCCACACCCGCCCCGGGCGTGCCGCCCGCCCGCGAGTCCGGCGTGGGCATACCGCCTGTGGATAAATCCGCACCGGCGGGTTCGAGCACGCCGCCTGTGCATGAATCCGTACCTGCCGACGTGGGTGTACCACCTGCACCTGGCGATTTGAGCGGGCCTCCTGTGGGTGAGCCCGTACCCGCGGGTGCGGCGCCTGTGGATGAATCTGCACCCGCGAGTTCGAGCGTGCCGCCTGTGCATGGACCCGCACCCGCCGGTCTAGGCGAGCCCGCGCCGGTCGGTCTGAACGTGCTTCCCGTGCGCGAACCCGGATCCACAGGTGTGCCGCCTGTGGATGAATCCGCGCCCGCCGACGTCAGTGCGCCGCCGGGGCGTGCGCCCGTTCTTCCCAGCGGAAGTGTGCCGCCCGCGGGGAAATCCGGGGTATCCGGCATAAGTTCAACGGCTGCAAAGGAATTCGCGCCGTCCTTGACGAATTCACCAGCTGCGCCGGACGTTGCGGCATCTGGCGTGCGCGCGCCTCTCGAGAACGGGCCCGCGCCGTCCGGTACCAGCGTGCCGCCGCGGTACGAATCGGTGGCGTCGAACGCGAACGCGCCGCGGCAGCGAGAATCCGCGCCGCCCGGGACCGGCGGGTCGCGGCCGCACGAATCGGTGCCGTCGAACGCGAGCGCGCTATGGAGGCGTGAATCCCCGCCGTCCGATGCGCACATCGCTCCCGTTCAGGATTCTGTGCCGCCAGGAGTGAGCGCGCCATCGGCATACGAGCCTGCCCCCTCCGATGTCGTCGTGACGCCTCTGTATGAGTCGGCACCATCCAACGAGAGCGTTCCGCCGGTGTTCGAGTCCGCTCCGTCGAGTTCCGGTGTGCCGCCGGTGTCCGCGCAGTCCGGTGCCACCTTGCCGCCCGCGGCATCAGCGGCACCGGGGCGCACGCTCGCGCCGACTACCGCGGCTACTCCGACGCCACGTCCGACGCCTGGGATCCGTATCCCGACAGGTAGTGCGACCAGCGGTCGGCTCGCCGCCGCATCCTCGGAAACCGTTGTGGCGCAACGGTGATGGGTTGCGGCGATGACGACTGCACAGGGTGGGGGATGGGTTGCGGGCGATGACGACTGCACAGGGTGGTCGGTCCAGGCGGACACTTTTCGTTGCGTCGCAACGCTAGAAGCCCGACAAGGGCCGAAAGTGTCCACCTAGGCCGGGCTTTCGGTAGATCGACGTCAGTCCGGCGCACCATCACCGAGCGATTCGGCGAGCGTCCGCAGCAACCCGGCGAGCTGCTCGCGCGAGTCCATGTCCAGGGACGCGAGCAGCCGCTGCTCGTTCTCCATGTGTTTCGGCAGCACATCGTCGATCATCTTGCGACCTTCCGGGGTGAGCCTGACTCGGATCACCCTGCGGTCCTCCGGGCAGGGCTGGCGCTCGATCCAGCCCTTGGCCACCAGCCGGTCGATCCGGTTGGTGATCGCACCCGAGGTCACCATGGCCACCTTGATCAGCGCACCCGCGGTGAGGCCGGCTTCGCTGCCGGAGCGGCGCAGCGTGGCGAGCACGTCGAACTCCCAGAACTCCATGCCGAACTCGCTGAAGAACCGCTTGAGGTCCTGCTCGAACAGGCGGGACAACCGTTGGATGCGGCCGATCACCGCCATCGGCGAGACGTCGACATCCGGCCGCTCCCGATTCCAGTGCTGGGTGAACAGATCCACCGCGTCCATGGCCGCTCCTCTCGACTCTAAGAATCTTAACATTGATCTACTTGACGTTGAGGCATCCAACGGAGTAAATATTTCAACGTTGAGAATATCAATGAGGAGCGAACGACATGACCACAAGCATCACCCCGCGCACCGGAGATTCGTACGCGGGCACCCTGGCGGTCACCGCCCTCACCCCCATCGTCTGGGGCTCCACCTACGCCATCACCACCGAATTCCTGCCGCCGGACCGCCCGCTGTTCACGGCGCTGATGCGCGCACTGCCCGCCGGTCTCGCGCTGCTCGTCATCACCAGGGTGCTGCCGCGCGGCAACTGGATCGGGCGCGCCGCCGTGCTCGGCCTGCTCAATATCGGCGCCTTCTTCCCGCTGCTGTTCCTCGCCGCGTACCGGCTGCCGGGCGGCGTCGCCGGCGTGCTCGGTGCGGTCGCGCCGATGTTCGCGCTCGGTCTGGCCACCGTCGTGCTCGCCGAAAAGCCCAACGGGCGCAAGGTGATTGCCGGTCTCATCGGCGTCTTCGGGGTCGCGCTCGTGGTGCTGCGAGCCAATGCGCAACTCGATACCGTCGGCGTCATCGCCGGACTGGCGGGTGCCGCGTCCATGGCGGCGGGCACCGTGCTCACGCAGCGCTGGGGACGTCCCGAAGGCGTCGGCCCGCTCGCGATGACCGGCTGGCAGCTCACCGCCGGTGGACTGTTCATCCTGCCGCTCGCCTTCCTCATCGAGGGTGCACCGCCGGCGCTCGACAGCCGCGCCATCGGTGGTTACCTGTACATCGGCATCATCGGTACCGCCGCGGCCTACTGGCTCTGGCTGCGCGGCATCTCCAAGGTGCCCGCGACCTCGGTGGCCTTCCTCGGCCTGCTGAGCCCGGTGTCCGCCGCCGTGATCGGCTGGATCGCGCTCGGTCAGGCACTGAGCCCGCTGCAGATGGCAGGTCTGGTCATCGCGCTGGGCGGCACCGTGTTCGGTCAGATGGCAGGTCGGCCGAGAGCGGCCACGGTCAACGTTGCCGCGCCGACCGCGTCGGCCAGCGTTGCGGCACAGACCGCGCCCGTCACCACTGCCGCGGCGACCGCGCCGGTCGCTGTCGCCGAACGGGCCGAGCCGGTCACCATTTCGGAGCCTGCTCGGCCGGTGCTGGCGACCGTGCGCTGAGCTGCGAATGCTGAGCTGCGATTAAAGAGGTTGACCTTGACGTAACGTCAACTTGCATGCTGGTTCCACCGACGAGATGAGAAGGGAGAACGAGGTCGTGCGCACCGAATGGTCCATCCAGGATCTGGCCAAGGCGGCCGGTACCACCAGTCGCACGCTGCGCCACTACGGCCAGCTCGGACTGTTGCCGCCGAGCCGGATCGGCACCAACGGTTACCGCTACTACGACCAGGGCTCCCTGGTGCGGTTGCAACGCATCCTGCTGCTGCGGGAACTCGGCCTCGGCCTTCCGGTCATCGCCGAAGTCCTCGCCGGTGAACAGGACTCCGGTACCGCACTGCGCACACACCTGGAACTGCTTCGGCAGGAACAGGAACGGATCCGGCGCCAGATCGAGTCGGTGCAAACCACGCTGCACAAGACGGAAAGAGGTGAACCACTCATGGCCGCAGAGGTTTTCGATGGCTTCGACCACACTCAGTACAAGGATGAGGTGATCGAACGCTGGGGCAAGGAGGCCTACGAGAGCGGTGATCGCTGGTGGCGCTCGATGAGCGAAGCCGAGCAGAAGCAGTTCCAGCAGACCCAGGCCGACATCGCCGCGGATTTCGGCCGGGCCCACGCCGCCGGGCTCGCCCCGGACAGCGCGGAAGTGCAGGCCATCACGGCCCGCCATTTCCGCTGGGTCGGCATCGGCTGGCAGGGTCGCCCGGTGGCCAAGGAGGCCTTCATCGGGCTCGGTGAGATGTACGTCGCCGACCCGCGTTTCACCGCGAACTACGACGTACACGGCGCAGGCACCGCGGAGCTGATCCGTGACGCCATGCGGGTCTACGCCGAGACACACCTGTAGATCGCGCCCAACAGACGGCCGGTACGCATACTGGATGCGTGCCGGCCGTCGGCGGAGAAAGGGCATCGATGACATACGCCAGTGAGCGTCCCGCGGCGCCGAGTGGTGCCGTCGCGACCACCGCGGTCGTGCTGGCGCTGTGCGCGGGGCTGCTCAACCTGTGGGGTGCCGGAACCGTGCTGAGCGCCTTGCGCGGTGAATCCCACATCGATCAATCCATGGCCGTCTTCTCGATCCTGGGTGCCCTGCTCGCCGCCATCACCCTCGGCTACGGCGCCGTCCTGCTGCTGCGCCGCGACGAAACCGGCCGCTACCTCCTGATCCTCACCTCGGGCCTGCTGACCGCGATCGCCCTTGTCGCCTTGGCTTGCTCACTCACCGACTACCAGCCCGAATACGGCATCGATTGGCTTCCAACAGAAAGCCATTCACTCGAAGCCGTCAACGCACTCTTCAACGGCCTGGTCGGCTCGGTCACCGCCTTGCTGCACCGCGAATGGCTGGCCTCGTTGACCGCCGCCGTGCTGCCCTTGGCGGTGTTCCTCGCCGCCTCCTCGGGCTACACCACTCGCTGGATCGCCTACACCCCACCACGCTTCCGTGCCGAATCTTCCTACAGTGAAGTGCCTTTGGAACAAGCGGGCATCTAGTTCGCCGGACCCGACGTCATCCGATTCCCCGCATCGGCTCGATCGGCCGCTGGTCGCGCGGTAAGGTTCGCCCGATACCTAGAGGGGGGTTCGATGGCTGATCCATATGGCCGACAGAGCAATTCGACGTCCACGCACCAGGGGCTGACCGGGGTGATCACCATCCTGTCGGCCTGGCTCGGCGCGGCGGCGGTCGGCATGGGCTCGCTCGCCGGCTTTCAGCATTTCCGGGTGGTGGACCGGGTCTCCGAGCCGAAGATCACCGACGACAAATACGAGGCCTGGAAACTCGCGTCGCAATATCATTCCGTGCTGCAAGTTCTGCTGATCGTTTCGGTGCTGATGGCAGGCCTCCTTGCCCTGGGCAACCTGCTGTCCATGCTCGGCAAGCCGGCCGGCCGGCAGATGGAGATCATCGGTGCGGTTTGGCTGGTCGTCGGCGGCTTGATCAGCGTGACGTACGGCGGGGACTACGGCTTGGCCGATTCCTTCGTCCTGGCCGACATGATCATCATCGGGGCCGCCTTGGCGTTGATCTCCTTGGTGCTGACGGTGACCACCGCGCCGATCGGATCCGCCACCCCGCAAGCACCGGCGCAATCTCCCCAGTACCCGCCCGCCCCGATGCCCTACCGACCCCCACACCCCTGATTGGCTGTCCATACGCACTTCGGCCGGGCGAACCGTCCATTGGATAGCATCCCTTTTCCGTCAGCCCCACCGTTCGGCAAACTTCCGGCGAAATTCGGATGGCTCGGACACGAAACCCGCCGCGAACAACCCGCCGCTCTGTGCGCCGCACGACTCCACCCAGACCCCGCGCGGACTTCCGATACTCTGGGCTCCCGTGACCGTCGCATCGTCCCCGGGTAACTCCGCCAACTCCACCTCACAGTTCGATCTGATCGTCGTCGGCTCCGGATTCTTCGGGCTGACCGTCGCCGAACGCGCCGCTACCGAGCTCGGCAAACGCGTGCTGGTGATCGATCGTCGCTACCACCTCGGCGGCAACGCCTACTCGGAGCCGGATCCGGATACCGGGATCGAGATCCACAAGTACGGCGCGCACCTGTTCCACACCTCGAACAAGCGCGTCTGGGATTACGTCACCAAGTTCACCGAGTTCACCGGTTACCAGCACCGGGTCTTCGCGATGCACAAGGGGCAGGCCTACCAGTTCCCGATGGGCCTCGGCCTGATCTCCCAGTTCTTCGGCCGCTACTTCACGCCGGAAGAGGCGCGCAAGCTCATCGCCGAGCAGTCCGCGGAGGTCCAGACCAAGGACGCGCAGAACCTCGAGGAGAAGGCGATCTCGCTGATCGGCCGCCCGCTCTACGAGGCGTTCGTCCGCGACTACACCGCCAAGCAGTGGCAGACCGACCCGAAGGAACTGCCCGCAGGCAACATCACCCGCCTGCCGGTGCGCTACACCTTCGACAACCGCTACTTCAACGACACCTACGAGGGCCTGCCCAAAGAGGGCTACACGAAGTGGCTGGAGAACATGGCCGCCTCCGAGCTCATCGAGGTCAGGGTGAACACCGACTGGTTCGAGGTGCGCGACGAACTGCGCGCGGCGAACCCGGACGCCCCGGTCGTCTACACCGGCCCGCTGGACCGCTACTTCGACTACCAAGAGGGCGAACTCGGCTGGCGCACCATCGATTTCGAGACCGAAGTGCTCGAGACCGGCGACTACCAGGGCACCTCGGTGATGAACTACAACGACGCGGACGTGCCCTTCACCCGCATCATCGAGCCGCGCCACTTCCACCCGGAGCGCGACTACCCGAAGGACAAGACGGTGATCATGCGCGAGTTCTCTCGCTTCGCGCAGACCGGGGACGAGCCGTACTACCCGATCAACACGCCGGAGGACCGGGCCAAGCTGGCCGCGTACCGCGCGCTCGCCAAGAAGGAAACCGCGACGGAGAAGGTCCTTTTCGGCGGCCGCCTCGGCACCTACCAGTACCTCGATATGCATATGGCCATCGGCAGTGCGCTCAGCATGTTCGACAATGTGCTGCGACCGCACTTGGAGACCGGTGCGCCGCTCGCTGACGAAAGTGCAGAATGACCTCCCAAGCCCTTGTGGAAGACATGACCACCCAGACTCGCGCGAAATCGCTGCTCCAGCGGATCATCCTGCCCCGGCCGGGTGAGCCGCTCGACGTGCGCACCCTCTACGTCGAGGAATCCAAGACCAACGCCAAGCGCGCGCACGCCGCTACCCGCACCTCGCTGTCGGTCGGCGCGGAGTCCGAGGTGTCGTTCTGCACCTACTTCAACGCGCTGCCCGCGAGCTACTGGCGCCGCTGGAGCATCCTCGAATCGGTGGTGCTGCGCCTGGAACTGGCCGGTCACGGCCGGGTGGACGTCTACCGTTCGAAGGCGGACGGTTCGCGAATCCACGTGCAGGGCAAGGAGTTCGCGGTCGAGCCGGGCACCGAGTCGGTGCGCGTCGAGTTCGAGACCGATCTGGGTCCGTTCGAGGACGGCGGCTGGATCTGGTTCGACATCACCACCGACACGGCGGTCACGCTGCTGTCCGGCGGCTGGTACGCGCCGGTGGACGCACCCGACGAGGGCACCATCGCGGTCGGCATGCCGACCTTCAACCGGCCCACAGATCTGGTGAAAACCCTTGCCGCCCTTGGCTCGGACCCGCTGGTGCTGGCGAAGATCACCGCGGTGATCGTGGCCGATCAGGGTAACCGCAAGGTGGTCGACGAGCCCGGTTTCACCGAGGCCGCCGCGACCCTCGGCGACCGGCTGTCCATCCACAACCAGCCCAACCTCGGCGGCTCCGGCGGTTACAGCCGGGTGATGTACGAGGCGCTCAAGACCACCGACGCCCAGTACATCGTCTACATGGACGACGACATCGAGATCGAGCCCGACTCGATCCTGCGCGCGCTGGCCTTCGCCCGGTTCGCCAAGTCGCCCATGCTGGTCGGCGGGCAGATGCTCAACCTGCAGGAGCGCTCGCACCTGCACAGCATGGGTGAGGTCGTCGACCGCGGCATCTTCATGTGGACCTCGGCGCCGAACGTCGAGTACGACCACGACTTCGCCAAGTACCCGCTCAAGGACCGCGACAACTCCAAGCTGCTGCACCGGCGCATCGACGTCGACTTCAACGGCTGGTGGACCTGTGTCATCCCGCGCCAGGTCGCCGAGGAGATCGGCCAGCCGCTGCCGCTGTTCCTGAAGTGGGACGACGTCGAATACGGCCTGCGCGCCCGGGTGCACGGCTACTCCACCGTGACCCTGCCCGGTGCCGCGGTCTGGCACATGGCGTGGAGCGACAAGGACGACGCCATCGACTGGCAGGCCTACTTCCACCTGCGCAACCGGCTGGTCGTGGCCTCGCTGCACATGCCGGGCAACGGGCGCGGCATGGTGGTGAACACGGTCAAGGCGACCCTGAAACACCTGCTCTGCCTGGAGTATTCGACGGTCGCCATCCAGAACCTGGCCATCCGCGACTTCCTGGCCGGCCCGGAGCGGCTGTTCCAGCTGCTGCCGAGCGCCCTCGGCGCGGTGCACGCGCTGCGCAAGCAGTACCCGGACGCGGTCATCCTGCCCTCGTCCACCGAATTGCCGCTGGCCAGCCATATCGAGGTCGGTGCGGTCGGCGAGCCGGCCAACCCGATCGCCAAGGTGGTCCGCCTGGCCAAGGGCGTCGTGCACAACCTGCGCCCGGCACACACGCAGCATCACGAGGTCCCGCAGCTGAATGTCCCGACGCTGGACGCCCGGTGGTTCTTGCTGTCGCAGGTCGACGGCGTTACCGTCACCACCGCCGACGGCCGCGGCGTTGTCTACCGCAAGCGCGACCCGCGCCAAGCTCTCGGCCTCTTCAAGGAAGCCATGCGCCTGCGTAAGGAACTGGCCGCGCGCTTCCCGGAGATGCAGCAGCGCTACCGCGCCGCCCACCCGCAGCTGACCAGCACCGCGGCCTGGGAAAATGCCTTCGGCATCGGTGCTGAGACGAAGGGGGAGTCGTGAGCAAGCGTCAGCGAGGTGGAGTCGTGAGCGAGCGTCAGCGAGCGAACCAGGGACACAGTGTGCCGAGGCGCACGACGGAGCCGAGCGTCAGCGAGGTGGAGTCGTGAGTCTCGCGGACAACACCGCGGTGGATAAGCCGCTGCAGAGTACGAACGGCCACGGCGGCCCGGTGTCCGCGTTGCCGTCCACCGAGCAGACCGCAACCGAGGTGCGAATCCTCAACGCGGTGCAGGCCAAGATCGGCACACCCGAGGTGGTCAAGGTCGCCCGCGGCATGTCGCACTTCGGTGAGCACGCGCTCGGCTGGGTCGGCATCGCCGCGGCGGGCTGGCTGGTCGACAAGCCGCGGCGCAGGCAGTGGGCCGGCGTCGCGGTGGGCGCCGTCGGCGCGCACGCCGCCTCGATCGTCATCAAGCGGGTCGTCCGCCGCCCGCGCCCGAACGATCCCTCGGTGCAGGTCAACGTGTCGACGCCGAGCAAGCTGAGCTTCCCGTCCTCGCACGCCACCTCGACCACCGCGGCGGCGGTGTTGCTCGGCAGATTGACCGGGCTACCCTTGCCTGCGGTGCTCGTCCCACCGATGCTGCTTTCCCGGGTCGTGCTCGGGGTGCACTATCCCTCCGATGTGCTCGCTGGTTCGGCGCTCGGTGCCGCGTCCGCCGCCGTTGTGCTTGCCGCCGAAAAGAGACTCGATGACCGCCACAGAAAGAGCCTTGGTAGTTGACATGAGCGAAGAGCCAACCGGAACCGACCTAGCCGAAGCGGTCGTCAAGGGTCCGCCGAAGACATTGGCCGGTGGGCTGTTCAAGGCTGTCCGGCCGCGGCAGTGGGTCAAGAACGTCCTGGTGCTCGCGGCCCCGCTGGCCGCTGGCACGGCCAACGAACTCGACGTGCTCCAGCCGATCGCCATCGCCTTCGTGGTGTTCTGCATGGCCGCCTCGGGCATCTACCTGATCAACGACGCGCTCGACGTGGACGCCGACCGGGCCCACCCGACCAAGCGGTACCGGCCGATCGCCGCGGGCGTCGTCCCGATCAAGCTGGCGTACGTGCTCGCGGTGCTGCTGCTGGCCGCCTCGATCGCCGGATCGTTCCTCGCCTCCTGGCATCTTGCCGTGGTGATGGCGGTCTACATCGGCATCCAGCTGGCCTACTGCCTCGGCCTCAAGCACCAGGCGGTGCTGGACATCTGCATCGTGTCCTCGGGCTTCCTGCTGCGCGCCGTGGCCGGTGGCGCGGCCGCGGATATCGTGCTGTCGCAGTGGTTCCTGCTGATCATGGCGTTCGGCTCGCTGTTCATGGCGGCGGGTAAGCGCTACGCCGAGTTGCAGATCGCGCTGGGCACCGGCGCCAAGATCCGCAAGTCGCTGGAGTACTACACGCCGACCTATCTGCGGTTCATCTGGACCCTCGCGGCCACGGCCGTCGTGGTGTTCTACGGTCTGTGGGCGTTCCAGCAGGACAGTCTGAAAGACACCAACTGGTTCTCTATTTCTATGATTCCGTTTACCATCGCAATCCTGCGTTACGCGGTCGACGTCGATGGCGGCGAGGCCGGTGAACCCGAAGAGATCGCACTGGGGGATCGCGTCCTCCAGTTCCTCGCAATCGCCTGGATCGGAGCGGTAGGTGTCGCTGTCTATCTCACCTGACGAGATGTTGGTAGCGGGAGTGGAGCAAACGGAATACGCGAACGAGGGGCCGGCTGTGCAGCCGGCCCGCTCGGCGTCGCGGTACACCCTCCTATCCCGCGCCACGTTCGTCGGTGGGATCGCGTTCACCGTCGTCCTTTTCGCCGTCGGCGGCTGGCAGCGCCGCTGGATCGCCGACGACGGCCTGATCGTGCTGCGCACCGTGCGCAACCTGCTGGCAGGCAACGGGCCCGTCTTCAACGCGGGCGAGCGCGTCGAGACCAACACCAGTACCGCGTGGACCTACCTCGTCTGGTTCTTCAGCTGGCTGACCCAGGCGCGACTCGAGTACGTGGTGCTCGGCATCGCGTTCACGTTGTCGCTGGCCGCGGTGGTGTTCGCGATGCTCGGCGCGAGCAGGCTGTGGGGCGGACCGAAGTCGGCGCTGCTGCTGCCCGCCGGGATGCTGGTCTACATCGCCATCCCGCCTGCCCGTGACTACGTCACCTCCGGGCTGGAGAGCAGCCTGGTGATCTGCTGGCTCGGTCTGCTGTGGTGGCAGCTGATCCGCTGGAGTCAGGCGGAGCGGGTGCGGCTGCCCGGCTTGTTCGGGCTGGTGTTCCTCGCGGGGCTGGCCCCGTTGATCCGTCCGGAGATGACGCTGGTCGGCGGGCTCGCGCTGCTGATGATCGTCATCGCGCCGATGCCGCAGGCGCGGCTGAGCCCGATCGTGTTGCGCGGCTTGATCGTTGTCGTCGCGGGTCTGGTACCGATGGGCTACCAGATCTGGCGGATGGGCTACTACGGCCTGCCCTACCCGAACACCGCGGTGGCCAAGGACGCGGGCGGGGCCAAGTGGGGCCAGGGCTTCACCTACCTGTGGGATCTGGTCGGCCCGTACTACCTGTGGGTGCCGTTGCTGGTGCTGCTCGTCGCGGGTGTGATCGCGGCACGCGGCACGGCGCCGGTACCCGCGGATCCGATCGGGCGCCATGCCGCACCCGAGGAGCGGTCCCGGTGGAACGCGCACCGGATCCGGGTGTGGCTGCGCTCGCCGGGCGCGGTCGTCACCCTGGTGCTGGTGAGCGGTTTCCTGCTCACGATCTACGCGCTGCGCGTCGGCGGCGACTTCATGCACGGCCGAATGTTGTTGGCGCAGTTGTTCTTGCTGCTGCTTCCGGTCGCCGTGGTGCCGATCCGGTTGCCCGCGGCCGGATTACGGTCGGCTACCGCCGCCGACTGGTCGTTCGCGGTGGTGTTGTTCGCGTTGCTCGGCACCGCGGGCTGGGCGCTGTTCGCCGCCAATACGACCGCGATCAAGACCGGCACCAAGATCTCCGCGTCCGGCATCGTCGACGAGCGGGTCTATTACGTCCTCAACACCGGCCACGATCATCCGATCCTGGCCGAGGACTACCTGGACTACCCGCGCATCCGGCCGATGGTCGACACGATCGCCGCGACGCCGAACGGCGGCCTGCTGCTGAATTCGCCGTCGTTCATGTTCTGGTACATGGCACCGCCGCCGCAGCCCATCCCGCCGGGCGGCGCCGGGCACACGGTCTACTTCCTCAACCTCGGCATGACCAGCATGAACGTCCCGCTGGACGTGCGCGTCATCGACCAGATGGGCCTGGCCTATCCGCTCGCCGCGCACACCGAGCGGCTCACCGACGGCCGGATCGGGCACGACAAGGCCCTGTACCCGGACTGGGTCGTGGTGGACACCGGCATGGTGGACAAGAAGCCGTGGATGCCCTGGTACATGGACGAGAAGTGGGTGACCCAGGCGCGCACCGCGATGGCGTGCCCGACCACCGAAGCGCTGCTGGTCTCCTCCCGCGACCCGCTCACCTTCGAGCGGTTCCGGCACAACCTGCGCAATGCGCTGACCTTCGCCAAGTACCGGATCGATCGGGTGCCCAAGTACGAGATCGAACGCTGCGGCCTGGTCGATCCGTTCCCCAAGGCCCCGCAGCCGCCGCGCTAGAAACGTGCCCGACCAACCCACCGGCGCCCCGGCTTTCCGGGTTCCGGTGGGTTGGTGCTTTCACAGGGTCCGGCGCGTCGCATTGGTCGAGTCCACAAATCTGGTGTACACCCCTCTGTCTCGGTTCGATAACGCCAGAGTCACGATGACACGCTAGGCTGCGAAAGTACGCCCGTCATGGCGTCAACTAGGTGTTGGCATCGGCGGGTCATCGTTAGACAACGGCCGATGCTGTTGCACGAACGAGAGGTCGAAACTGATGCGAGGCGTGTTCGGGCGTCTGAATACTCGAAGAGCCGGATCGTGGCTGAGGCGTTCGGCGCTGCTGTCGATGGCGATTCTGCTACCGCTCGGGGTGTCGGTGGCAGGCCCGGCCGGTCCGGCGTCCGCGGCGTTCAACCCGGACGGCTTCGATTTCTGGGTCGACTCGGAGATGGGCCCGATCAAGAATCGGGTGTTCCGGGCCGCCGACGGCAACACCAGTCGCGTGGTCTACGCGCTGGACGGCATGCGCGCCCGGCCGGATCTGAGCGGCTGGGAAGTCGACACCGAGGTCGTGCGCGAGCTGACCAAATGGAACATGAACGTCGTGATGCCGGTGGGCGGACCGTCGAGCTTCTACGCCGACTGGAACGGGCCGAGCGATTTCTTCGGTCTCGGCAGCGCCGGATCCTCGTCGACCGGTTCGGCCAACTCCGGCTCGGGACTGCTGTCGGGTTCGGCGGGCATGGGCAAGTCGAACACCTACAAGTGGGAGACCTTCCTCACCAAGCACCTGCGCTACGCGCTGCGTGACCGCCTCGGCTTCAGCCCGACCGGCAACGCCGTGTTCGGTCTGTCCATGGGTGGCAGCGCCGCGCTCACCCTCGCCGCCTACCACCCGGACCAGTTCCGTTACGCCGGTTCGTACTCCGGCTACCTGAACATCTCGGCCCCGGGTATGCGCGAGGCGCTGCGGGTGGCCATGCTGGACGCGGGTGGCTTCAATATCGACGCGATGGCGCCGCCGTGGGGCCCGCAGTGGCTGCGGATGGATCCGTTCGTCTTCGCGCCGCGGCTCAAGGCCAACAACACCCGGCTGTGGATCTCGGCGGGCAGCGGTCTGCCGAGCGCCGCCGACGGGCTGAGCTTCAACACCGTCAACGCGATGGGACTCGAGGCGCTGGCCCTGGCCAACACCCGCGCGTTCCAGGTTCGGATGATGACGCTGGGCGCCACCAACGCCACCTACGACTTCCCGGCCGTCGGTGTGCACAACTGGACCTACTGGGCCGATGAGGTCTACCGGATGATCCCGGACATGTCCGCCAATATCGGGTGATTTTCGGGTAAGTCTCCTCGACTGGACCGCCCGGTGCCGAGTGCATCGGGCGGTCTTTTCGTGTGCCAGTCGTCCAAGTGCTGTTCGGTAACGAATGTGGAGAGGTAGTGGACGGTGAGTTGTGGCATGAGTCACTTTCCAGCAACATATAAGCTTCCGCTGCCGATTGATACACGAAGAACATGCACAGAGGTCGATTCGTCCCATTTCGGTGGACAGCGGCACTCGGTGTCCGAAGAGGGGGCCGGTAGAGATCGCCAGCTGTTTGCCCCCCGGCCGCCCGAACGAAAGGTCGAGTTTGATGCGAATTGCCCGCTGGAAAGGTAGACCCGGTACTTCGGGAGCCACTGGTTCGTGGGTCAAGCGATCCGCTCTGGGGATCGCCGTGGCACTTCTGCTGCCCTTCGGTATCGCGGCAGCAGGCAGCGGTGCCACCGCATCGGCGGGCTTCGACCCCGCCGCGTTCGACTTCTGGGTCGACTCCGGCATGGGCCCGATCAAGTCCCGCGTGCTGCGCGCCAGGGACGGCAACACCAACCGCGTCGCCTACGTCCTCGACGGCATGCGGGCGCCGGAGAACCTCAACGGCTGGGAAATCGAGACCAACGTTCCCCAGGTGCTGGCGGACTGGAACATCAACGTCGTCATGCCCGTCGGCGGCATGTCCAGCTTCTACGCCGACTGGAACGCGCCCAGTGAGCTGCTCGGCGTCCCGGCGGGCACCGGCTCGTCCTCCGGCTCCGGGGCGCTCAACATCCTGGCCGCGGGGCCGGGCAAGAGCTACCGGTACCAGTGGGAGACCTTCCTGACCCGCGACCTGCGCAACGCGCTGCGCGATCGGCTCGGCTTCAGCGACACCCGCAACGGCGTGTTCGGCCTGTCCATGGGCGGCAGCGCGGCGCTCACCCTGGCCGCGTACCACCCGGACCAGTTCAGCTTCGCCGGTTCGTACTCCGGCTACCTGAACATCTCCGCGCCGGGCATGCGTGAGGCCATCCGGATCGCCATGCTGGACGCCGGCGGCTACAACGTCGACTCGATGGCGCCGCCGTGGGGCCCCCAGTGGCTGCGGATGGATCCGTTCGTCTTCGCGCCCAACCTGGTGCGCAACGGCACCCGCCTGTGGATCGCCGCGGCGAGCGGTTTGCCGACGGCGACCGACGGACCGAGCTTCAACACCCTGAACGGCATGGGGCTGGAGGCACTCGCCTTGGCGAATACCCGTGCGTTCCAGGTGCGGATGGCGACGCTGGGCGGCGGCAACACCGTCTACTCTTATCCCGCCTTCGGTATTCACGCGTGGAACAACTGGACCGACGAGGCCTACCGGATGATTCCGGACATGTCCGCCAATATCGGCTGACGAATTCGTCGTAACCAGACCGCCCGGCGCTGTCCAGTGCCGGGCGGTCTGCTGCTTTCTACCGGAACGCATTCATTGGCTGGTTGATCGCTGGCGGCCGAATTGCGATCTTGTCATTGTCAGGACATGCGGGCTGCTCGCCGATAACGGCAAATCGCTGGTTTCCGTCACGATCCGGCATCGCCACGCGTTTCCGAGCGGGAAAATCCGAATAACTGCCTATAGAAGAGCCATAGGCCCGAGGACTTCGCCGTTGGAAGCCATCGACGCCGAGTGTCGATCTCCATGCACCACGGTTGCGGTCAACGACGACCGCACGGGCGAAAGGTGAACTCGATGCGGTCGGATGGAGTACGCGGAGCGGTTGCCAGTAGGCGTGCAGCGCTCGGTCGCCGCCGGTTCCGGCGCTCGGTCGCCGGTCTCGCCGTCGCCATCGTGGCGCCGTTCGGCGGCGGCCTCGGCGCCCCCGCGCAGGCCGCGTTCGATCCCGGCGGCTTCGACTTCTGGGTCGACTCCAGCATGGGCCCGATCAAGTCCAGGATCTTCCGCGCCGCGGACGGCAACACCGACCGGGTGGTCTACGCGCTGGACGGGCTGCGCGCCCGCAACGATCTGAGCGGCTGGGAGATCGACACCGACATCTCCAGGGTGCTGCCGCAGTGGAACATCAATGTGGTGATGCCGGTCGGCGGCCAGTCCAGCTTCTATTCGGATTGGATTGCGCCGAGTAATACCAACGGCCAACAGCAGACCTATGCGTGGGAGACCTTTCTCACCGACAATCTGCGCTGGGCGCTGCACGACCGTCTCGGGTTCAACCCGCGTGGCAACGGCGTGTTCGGCCTGTCCATGGGTGGCAGCGCCGCGCTCGCGCTGGCCGCATACCATGCCGACCAGTTCCGTTATGCCGGTTCATATTCGGGTTACCTGAACATCTCCGCGCCGGCCATGAAGGAGGGCCTGCGGCTGGCCATGCTCGACGCGGGCGGCTACAACATCGACGCCATGTGGGGTCCGCCATGGGATCCGCGCTGGTTGCGCAACGATCCGTTCATGTTCGCGTCACTGTTGCGCGACAACGGAACTCGTCTGTGGATCGCTACCGGCAACGGCGCGAACGGACCACGAGATGTGATCAACGCCCCGATCGACGTCTACCACCTCGGCAATGCGATGGCGCTGGAGACGATCGCCCTGGCCAACACCCGTGCGTTCGAAGCGCGGATGAACAGTCTCGGTCCGAGCAATGCGGTGTTCGTGTACACCACGGTGGGTGTGCACAGCTGGAACTACTGGCAGGACCAGGTTTTCCAGATGCTGCCAGATCTCAGCGCGAATTTGGGGTGAACTCAATTCGCCGCATTCCCAGGCACTCTCCGCTGTCCACGCCGGGTTCGGCGCCCACGCCCGCGCTGACACTTCCGGCCATCAGGTGAAAATTTGGTGCTCCGGCACGACAATCACCGGCCGAACGCGATAGGGTCACCGCACCATCACAGATTGCGTACGGGCGGATTTCGGCCACCTGGTTGCCTCGGCCTTGCTAAGGCCACCGGTGTCGAATATCGTCCAGCGAGCGCAAGTGTGACCAGATCGTAGTTTCGCAGTCGCATGCGCCGGAATGTCGGGGTCCGGTGTGCTGCGGCGTGCGTCTCGTTGGCAGCACTGGTGCGGTTGCGCCCCTCGCGGGGTCGCCGACGGCACCACAACAGGCAGAAAAGCAGAAAGAGAGCAGGATTCATGCGTTTCGGCAGGGCGGCCGCGCCGATGAGAAGTGAGTCGGGACGGCGAGGCGCACCTCGTGGTTGGCGTAATCGAATTCTGGCTGTCGGTGCCGCTGCATTGGCGCTACCGATCGCCGCGGGCGTGGCGGCCCCGATCGCCACCGCGGCGCCGGTGCACGCACCGGTCTTGCGTGCTCCCGCAGGCGGATTCGAAGATCTGATGGTCCCGTCCAGCATGGGCCCGATCAAGGTTCAGGTGCAGTGGGCAGCACGCGGCGGCAACGCGGCGCTCTACCTGCTCGACGGACTCCGCGCGCGGGACGACCGCAACGCGTGGTCGTTCGAGACGAACGCGCTGCAGCAGTTCGCGAACGACAACATCACCCTGGTGATGCCGGTCGGCGGTCAGTCCAGCTTCTACACGGACTGGTACGCGCCGAGCAACACCAACGGCCAGAAGACCACCTATAAGTGGGAGACCTTCCTGACCAAGGAGCTCCCGGCCTTCCTCGAGGGCTACGGCGTCTCCCGCACCAACAACGCGGTGGCCGGTCTCTCCATGGGTGGCAGTGGCGCGCTCGCGCTCGCCGCCTACCACCGGGACCAGTTCAAGTTCGCCGCCTCGTACTCGGGCTACCTGAACATCTCCGCGCCGGGCATGCGCGAGGCGATCCGCGTCGCGATGCTGGACGCGGGCCGCTTCAACGTCGACTCGATGGCGGCGCCGTGGAGCCCGGCGTGGCTGCGGATGGACCCCTTCGTGTTCGCACCGCAGCTCAAGGGCCTGCCGATGTACATCTCGGCGGCCAGCGGCCTGCCGGGACAGTACGACGCGCCGAACTCGGCGGTCGGTGTGTTCAACACCAGCAACGC